>NZ_CP197092.1:370000-5170000 GCF_051992195.1 Variovorax sp. YR566
AATACTCATCATTGACCGATAGTGAACTAGTACCGTGAGGGAAAGGCGAAAAGAACCCCGGGAGGGGAGTGAAATAGATCCTGAAACCGCGTGCTTACAAAAAGTAGGAGCCTCGTAAGGGGTGACTGCGTACCTTTTGTATAATGGGTCAGCGACTTACATTCAGTGGCAAGGTTAACCGAATAGGGAAGCCGTAGAGAAATCGAGTCCGAATAGGGCGATCAGTCGCTGGGTGTAGACCCGAAACCAAGTGATCTATCCATGGCCAGGATGAAGGTGCCGTAACAGGTACTGGAGGTCCGAACCGACTAGTGTTGCAAAACTAGCGGATGAGCTGTGGATAGGGGTGAAAGGCTAAACAAACTTGGAAATAGCTGGTTCTCTCCGAAAACTATTTAGGTAGTGCCTCAAGTATTACCATCGGGGGTAGAGCACTGTTTTGGCTAGGGGGTCATGGCGACTTACCAAACCAAGGCAAACTCCGAATACCGATGAGTACAGCTTGGGAGACAGAGCACCGGGTGCTAACGTCCGGACTCAAGAGGGAAACAACCCAGACCGCCAGCTAAGGTCCCTAAAATTGGCTAAGTGGGAAACGAAGTGGGAAGGCTAAAACAGTCAGGATGTTGGCTTAGAAGCAGCCATCATTTAAAGAAAGCGTAATAGCTCACTGATCGAGTCGTCCTGCGCGGAAGATGTAACGGGGCTAAGCCAGTTACCGAAGCTGCGGATTTGCAATTTATTGCAAGTGGTAGGAGAGCGTTCTGTAAGCCTGTGAAGGTGCGTTGTAAAGCGTGCTGGAGGTATCAGAAGTGCGAATGCTGACATGAGTAGCGTTAAAGGGGGTGAAAAGCCCCCTCGCCGTAAGCGCAAGGTTTTCTACGCAACGTTCATCGGCGTAGAGTGAGTCGGCCCCTAAGGCGAGGCAGAGATGCGTAGCTGATGGGAAACAGGTCAATATTCCTGTACCGATATATAGTGCGATGTGGGGACGGATCTTAATAGGTCATCCGGGTGTTGGATATCCCGGTTTAGTTGGATGTAGGCGTGCATTAGGCAAATCCGGTGCACATATACCGAGGCCAACGATCGAGCCAGCTTGCTGGTGAAGTGACTGAACGAGGTTCCAGGAAAAGCCACTAAGCTTCAGCTATATACGACCGTACCGCAAACCGACACTGGTGCGCGAGATGAGTATTCTAAGGCGCTTGAGAGAACTCAGGAGAAGGAACTCGGCAAATTGACACCGTAACTTCGGAAGAAGGTGTGCCCTATTAGTGTGAAGTGAACAACGGAGCATGAATGGGTTGCAAAAAATCGGTGGCTGCGACTGTTTATTAAAAACACAGCACTCTGCAAACACGAAAGTGGACGTATAGGGTGTGACGCCTGCCCGGTGCTGGAAGATTAAATGATGGGGTGCAAGCTCTTGATTGAAGTCCCAGTAAACGGCGGCCGTAACTATAACGGTCCTAAGGTAGCGAAATTCCTTGTCGGGTAAGTTCCGACCTGCACGAATGGCGTAACGATGGCCACACTGTCTCCTCCTGAGACTCAGCGAAGTTGAAATGTTTGTGATGATGCAATCTCCCCGCGGAAAGACGGAAAGACCCCATGAACCTTTACTGTAGCTTTGTATTGGACTTTGAACAGATCTGTGTAGGATAGGTGGGAGGCTTTGAAGCAGGGTCGCTAGATCTTGTGGAGCCAACGTTGAAATACCACCCTGGTGTGTTTGAGGTTCTAACCTAGGTCCATTATCTGGATCGGGGACAGTGCATGGTAGGCAGTTTGACTGGGGCGGTCTCCTCCCAAAGCGTAACGGAGGAGTTCGAAGGTACGCTAGTTACGGTCGGACATCGTGACGATAGTGCAATGGCATAAGCGTGCTTAACTGCGAGACTGACAAGTCGAGCAGATGCGAAAGCAGGACATAGTGATCCGGTGGTTCTGTATGGAAGGGCCATCGCTCAACGGATAAAAGGTACTCTGGGGATAACAGGCTGATACCGCCCAAGAGTTCATATCGACGGCGGTGTTTGGCACCTCGATGTCGGCTCATCTCATCCTGGGGCTGTAGCCGGTCCCAAGGGTATGGCTGTTCGCCATTTAAAGAGGTACGTGAGCTGGGTTTAAAACGTCGTGAGACAGTTTGGTCCCTATCTTCCGTGGGCGCTGCAGATTTGAGGAAGCCTGCTCCTAGTACGAGAGGACCGGAGTGGACACACCTCTGGTGTATCGGTTGTCACGCCAGTGGCATTGCCGAGTAGCTAAGTGTGGAAGAGATAACCGCTGAAAGCATCTAAGCGGGAAACTCGTTTCAAGATGAGATCTGCCGGGGCCTTGAGCCCCCTGAAGAGTCGTTCAAGACCAGGACGTTGATAGGTCAGGTGTGGAAGCGCAGTAATGCGTTAAGCTAACTGATACTAATTGCTCGTGCGGCTTGACCCTATAACTTTGATCAGTCTGATCAAGGTGTTATGCCAAGTTGACGCATTCAAAACAATTCGCCAAAAGCTGATTCCAAACTCTATGAATTCGTTTGATTGATCATGTGATCAGTCAGACAACCCTTTATGCCTGATGACCATAGCGACGTGGTACCACTCCTTCCCATCCCGAACAGGACAGTGAAACGCGTCAGCGCCGATGATAGTGCGGGTTCCCGTGTGAAAGTAGGTCATCGTCAGGCTCTTACAGCCCAGAAACCCCCAGTCAGAAATGACTGGGGGTTTTTGCTTTGGAGGGAGGCTTTTGGAACTTGCAAATATCCAAATGCACAGCAACAAAAAAGCCCGATGAGTCCATCGGGCTTTGTTATTAACGCAGCCAGTGTGATTAGGCGGCTAGGCGCTGCTCAATAGCAGCCTTGGTTTCCGGCAATTCCGTCGGCAGATGGTGCTCCAGCTGCTTGAACAGTTCCGCGTGCAGCTTCAACTCCGCTTGCCAGGCTGCCTTGTCAATACTGGTCACCGTGGCGAATTGCTCGGCGCTGAAGTTCAGGCCCGTCCAGTTCAGATCCTCATAGCGTGGGCTCACACCGGTGATGTGTTCCACACCTTCGGTCTTGTTGCCTTCGACGCGGTCGATCATCCACTTCAGCACGCGCATGTTCTCGCCGTAGCCTGGCCAGACAAACTTGCCGTCGGCACCCTTGCGGAACCAGTTGGTCGTGTAGATCTTCGGCAGCTTGGCGCCCGAGGCTTCCAGCTTCTTGCCGAGATTGAGCCAGTGCTGGAAATAGTCGCTCATGTTGTAGCCCATGAACGGCAGCATCGCGAACGGATCGCGGCGCACCACGCCTTGCTGGCCGGCGGCGGCGGCAGTGGTCTCTGAACCCATGGTCGCAGCCATATAGACGCCTTCAACCCAATTGCGGGCTTCGGTCACCAGCGGCACGGTGGTCGAGCGCCGACCGCCGAAGATGAAGGCGTCGATTGCCACGCCCTTCGGGTCGTCCCAAGCGTCGTCGAGCGCGGGGTTGTTCGTGGCCGCCACGGTAAAACGCGAGTTCGGGTGGGCTGCCTTGGCGCCAGTCTCCTTGGCGATCTGCGGCGTCCAGTCATTGCCTTGCCAGTCGGTCAGATGCTCGGGCAGGGTCTTGGTGTCCTGCTCCATGCCTTCCCACCACACGTCGCCGTCATCGGTGAGTGCCACGTTCGTGAAGATCACGTCGTGATGCAGGCTGTCCATGCAGTTCGGATTGGTCAGCATGTTGGTGCCCGGCGCCACGCCGAAGTAACCCGCTTCAGGATTGATGGCGTACAGGCGGCCGTCCTTGCCGGGCTTGATCCAGGCGATGTCGTCGCCGATGGTCGTGACCTTCCAGCCTTCGAAGCCGGCAGGCGGCACCAGCATCGAGAAGTTGGTCTTGCCGCAAGCGCTGGGGAACGCAGCCGCCACGTGGTACTTCTTGCCTTCGGGACTTGTCACGCCCAGGATGAGCATGTGCTCGGCCAGCCAGCCTTCATCGCGGCCCATGTTGGAAGCGATGCGAAGCGCGAAGCACTTCTTGCCCAGCAGTGCGTTGCCGCCGTAGCCGGAGCCATAGCTCCAGATCTCGCGCGTCTCGGGGTAGTGAACGATGTACTTGGTCTTGTTGCAGGGCCAGACCACGTCTTTCTGGCCGGCTTCGAGCGGCGCACCCACGGTGTGCACGCAAGGCACGAAGTCGCCGTCGGCGCCCAGCACCTCGTACACGGCCTTGCCCATGCGGGTCATGATGCGCATGTTGACGGCCACATAAGGCGAGTCGGACAGTTCGATGCCAATGTGGGCAATCGGCGAGCCCAGCGGGCCCATGCTGAACGGCACGACGTACATCGTGCGGCCCTTCATGCAGCCGTCGAACAGGGGCTGCAGCGTCGCCCGCATTTCAGCCGGTGCCATCCAGTTGTTGGTGGGGCCGGCGTTTTCCTTTTCTGCGGAGCAGATGAAGGTGCGGTCTTCGACGCGCGCCACGTCGCTCGGGTCGGACACCGCGAGGAACGAATTGGGGCGCTTGGCGGGGTTGAGCTTCTTGAAGGTGCCGGCGTCGACCAGTTGCTGGCAGAGGCGGTCGTATTCTTCTTTGCTCCCATCGCACCAGTGGATGGCTTCGGGTTTGCACAGTGCGGCCATGTCGGCCACCCAGGCAATCAGTTTCGCGTTCTTGACGTATGAGGGCGCCTGAATGTTGAGGCCCTGCATCGTGGGTGCGTTCATCGGAAAATCTCCTAAGTTGAAAAATCGTCTTTCCGAACGGGGCGCTGTGCCTGCTCAGGCACGGAGGTCCGTTTGAGAAAACGTTTCGCTTCGGGAGATTGCGTCAGTGCGGGCCGCACCGCCCGCAGACAAAGGCGACAGTGCCTGTCAGCGTCAGGCCAAGAAGACCGCGATCGATGCCAGAAGCAGCATCAGCACGCCGCCAGCCAGCGGAAGCACCAGCGGCATCAGGTGAACGACCGATTCGACGGCGTCTTTTTCGACAGCGGCAGCGTGGCTCGGCTCTACGGGAGTAGGGTTGGACATCGGGAAATTCCTCGAAGGCTCAATTGACAAACTGATGGCATTTTACCGGCGGGTAGCCCAGGGCCGGTCTAGGGGGATGCGAGCCCCTGAATCAGGCTTGCCGGGGTTGATCTTGCGGCTCAATGCTGCTCTTCAGCTTCGAAGCCCGCATCCTTCAACGCGGCCAGCACGCTGGCCAGATGGGCCCGCCCGCGCGTCTGCAGCACCAGTTCGACGTCGACGTTCTGCGCCGCCAGCATCGTGAAGGCACGTTGATGGTGAACTTCATCGACGTTAGCGCCCGCTTCGGCCACAGTGGCCGTAATCTGGGCCAGCGAGCCCGGCACATCGCGCGCGCTGACACGCACTCGGGCCAGCCGCCCAGCCCGCACCATGCCGCGCTCGATGATGGCCGCGAGCAGCAGCGGATCGATGTTCCCGCCCGACAGAACCAGCCCCACGCGCTTGCCCTTGAAGCGTTCGGGGTGCCGGATCAGCGCCGCCAGCCCCGCCGCGCCCGCGCCTTCGACCAGCGTCTTCTCGATTTCGAGCAGCATCAGCACGCCTTGCTCGATGTCGCCTTCGTCCATCAGCAGCAGGTCGTCGACCTTGCTCGCGATGATTTCTTGCGTCAGCACACCGGGCGTGCCGACCGCAATGCCTTCGGCGATCGTGCTCTTGCCCTGCACGTGGTGCGTGCCCTTGATGGCGTTGACCATCGCCGGAAAGCGCGTGGTCTGCACACCGACGATCTCGATGCCCGGCTTGCGCTCGCGCGCGGCGACCGCCATGCCCGCGATCAGCCCGCCGCCGCCCACCGCCACCACCAGCGTGTCCAGGTCGGGTACGGCGTCGAGCATCTCGAGCGCCACCGTGCCCTGGCCCGCGATGATTGCCTCGTCGTCGTAGGGATGCACGAAGGTCAGCCCTTCGCGCTGTGCAAGCTCGAAAGCGTGGGTTCGCGCCGCCTCCAGCGTGTCGCCGTGCAGCACCACCTCGGCGCCGAAGCCGCGTGTGCGTTCGATCTTCACGCCGGGGGTGAAGCGCGGCATCACGATCAGGGCGCGCAATCCGAGGCGCTGCGCGTGATAGGCCACACCCTGCGCATGGTTGCCGGCAGACATGGCGATTACTCCGCGTGTACCGTTCTGGGAAAGATCGACCAGCTTGTTGCACGCCCCCCGCTCCTTGAACGAGGATGTGAACTGCAGGTTCTCGAATTTCAGGAACACCTGAGCGCCGACGATTTCCGACAGGGTGCGCGATTCGACACACGGAGTGTTGAGCACCTGGCCTTGCAGGCGCGCCGCGGCGCGCTCGATTTCCTGGATTCCGATCATGGCGCGCATTGTGGCTGGAATCGCACCATCAGGGTTTTTCCCGTTTACTGGCCTTCCCGAAGCTAAAAGTCTGCGTTATGGTCGCTCCGAGATTGAGATTGTCCTCGTTGGAGGTTGCCTGATGGCCAAGCGTGCGGGTGTCGATGTAGTGGCTGCTGCGGTACGCGGGCAGGCATTGCCGTCGCCCGGCCTCAAGGAGGCGCCGGTGCTCGAGCTCATGTGCTCGCACTTCGTGCTCACGCTCGCGGCCAAGCAGGGGCCGCGCTTCAATGTGCGGCGCGATATCAACGGCCTCCTGTCGCTCACGGGGCGGCACCTGGTGTGGCCCGCGGCGGTGCTGCAGCGGCTACGCGAATTCCTCGGACGCCGCTGCGCGGGCAACGAAGCATGGAAGGGCGTCGAAGACTTCGACGGCCGCACGCTGCTGGAGCGCCACGGCGTGTGGCGCGGCCCGTATGAAGAGGGCACGCTCTTCTTCTACCTTGACGAATACGCCAAGGACCAGCCGAAGGACCTGCTCTCGGTGCTGGCCGTCACGCGCGACTGGCTCACGCATGCGCTGCGCAAGCAGTCGACGCTGGTCGAGAAGAACATCGATGCGCTCGCAGGCCTGCTGCAGCTCAACAAGGCCGAGCGCGCGCTGCTGCTCTACGGCACGCTTGCGCGCTACCAGCGTGACCTGCGCTCGCTGCTGGTCGAGTTCAAGGTCAACAACGCACCCGAGGCCTATGCGGCCATCGCCGACATCGCGGGCGTTAACGCAAGCGAAGTGGGCGAGGCCCTGCGCGCGGGCTCGCGGCTCGAACGCATCGGGCTCGTCGAGAACCTCATCTCCGAGCACAACATCACCGACCTCGCAGATCTCATGAAGGTCAGCGAGAAGCTGCCGCCCGTGCTCATGCGCGAATACCGCGACCACAACGAGTTGATGGCCGTGTTCACGCGGCCTTCGGCCAAGAGCGCACTCACGCCGCACGACTTCTCCTTCGTGCAGGAAGACGCGCAGATGCTCGTCACTCTGCTGCGAGCGGCGGTCGCGCGCAAGGAGCCAGGCGTCAACGTGCTGCTCTACGGCCCCCCGGGCACCGGCAAGACCGAGCTGGCCAAGGTCGTCGCGCAGGCCGCCGGACTCGAGCTTTTCGAAGTCGAATACGCGGACCGCGACGGCAACTCGCTCAGCGGCCGCGACCGCTACCGCTCGCTGCAGATCGCGCAGGTGTTCCTCAAGGGCAGCGCGCAGGCCGCGCTGCTGTTCGACGAAGTCGAAGACGTCTTCCCGCCCATCAGCACAGAAGCCGCGCAGTTCATGGCGCGCGCCGAGCAGATTCCGGCGCCCACCAGTGGCAGCGTCAGCGGCAAGGCCTGGGTCAACCAGATCCTCGAAGCCAACCCCGTGCCCACGCTGTGGGTCACCAACCGCATCGAGCAGATCGACCCGGCTTTCCGTCGCCGCTTCGCCTATCACCTCGAGCTCAAGTCGCCGCCGCCCGGCGCGCGCGAGCAGCTCGTGAAGAAAACGCTCGAGGGTGTGGTCGTGTCCGAGGCTTTCACTGCCAAGCTGGCCGAGCGCAAGGGTCTCACGCCCGCGCAGATCCGCACTGCAGTGCGTTTCGCAGGGCTCGCGCGAACCGACGACGCGTCGATGGAAGCGCTCATAGAGCGCCAGCTGCGCAACGCCGACCTGGCACTGGGTACGCTCGACAGCGGCCGCGGCGAGCGCCGCAGCGTCACCACCTACGACCTCGACATGCTCAACGTCGAGACCCGCTTCGAGATCCCGCGCATCGTCGAGGCACTGAAGGCGCGCGGCCACGGCACGCTGTGCTTCTACGGCGCACCAGGCACCGGCAAGACCGCGCTGGCCGAACACATCGCCAAGGCCGTCGGCCGCCCGCTCATCGTCAAGCAGGCCAGCGACCTGATGAGCAAGTACGTCGGCGAAACCGAGCAGAACATGGCCGCCATGTTCCGCGAGGCCGAGAATGAAAAGGCCGTGCTGCTGCTCGACGAGGCCGACAGCTTCCTGCAGGACCGGCGCGGCGCGCAGCGCACCTACGAGGTCACCGAGGTCAACGAGATGCTGCAGGGCATGGAGCGCTTCAACGGCGTCTTCATCTGCACCACCAACCTGCTCGACCGGCTCGACCAGGCTGCGCTGCGGCGCTTCACCTTCAAGATCAAGTTCATGCCGCTCACCGCCACGCAGCGGGAGCGTATGTTCATCACCGAGGCGCTCGCCGGCGACGCCGCACTCATGACGAGCGCCATGCGCTCGCGGCTGGCACCGCTGACACAGCTGTGCCCGGGGGATTTCGCGGCGGTGAAACGACAGGTCGATATCCTCGCGGCGGAGTTTTCCGCGATCGAGTTTCTCGACCAGCTCGAAGCCGAGCACCGCATCAAGCCTGAAGTGCGCGAATCGCGCGGCATGGGCTTCCTGCAGTAGCCGGCTTCATTGGCAGCAGCCGGACGAAGAAGACGGTGCTGTGAGGAAGAACAAGGAGGAACACATGGGCTCTCGCAAGGTCGAAGACGCGCGGCAACTGCCGCCTCCTGGCACATGGGCTGCGGCAGCAGCAAGCGCTGCGCTCGCCGTGGCCTGCCTGCTGGCGGGCTGTGGGGGCGGCGGTGGTGGAGGCGGCGGCGGTGGGTTGCCGATCGGCCTGGTGCCCGGCACCACGACACCGCCGCCCGCAAGTGGCGGTGACGGCGGCAACGGCATCGTCGCCTCGGCCACGGTCGCCGGCCTGTGCGCCGCGCCGCGCAGCGGCATCAACCCCGACACCGGCACGGCCTACCCCGACCACAGCGGCACGCTCGACAACGAGAAAAGCTGGGTGCGCGGCTGGATCGACGAAACCTACCTCTGGTACGGCGAGGTGCCGACCACCCTCAAGGCCGCAGACTACGCCACGCCGATCACCTGGTTCAACGTGCTCAAGACCACGGCCACCACGAACTCGGGCCGCGCCAAGGACCGCTTTCACTTCACCTACGACACCGAGGTGTACCGCCAGCTGTCGCAGGGCGGCGTGTCGGCCGGCTACGGCATGGAAACGGCGTCGGTGCGCAGCTCGCCGCCGCGCGACATCCGCATCGCCTTCGTCGAGCCGAATTCGCCCGCCACCACGGCGGGCCTGCAGCGCGGCGCGAAGATCCTCACGATCGACGGCATCAACGTCGTCAGCAGCACAGGCACCGCCAACGTCAACGCGATCAACGCGGCCCTGTCGCCCAAGGCCATTGGCGAATCGCACACCTTCACCTTCGAGGTGGGCGGCACGGCTCAGCCTGCCGTGCAGCTGACGGCGGCCAAGATCACCAGCACGCCGGTGCAGAACGTCCAGGTCATCGACACCGGCAGCGGCCGCGTCGGCTACCTGCTGTTCAACGACCACATCACGACCTCCGAGGCGCAGCTCATCTCCGCGGTGAACACCTTCAAGCAGGGCGCCGGCATCCAGGACCTCGTGCTCGACATGCGCTACAACGGCGGCGGCCAGCTGCTCATTGCCAGCCGGCTGGCCTACATGATCTCGTCGCCGTCAGTGACCGCGGGCAAGACCTTCGAGCAACTTGCCTTCAACGACAAGAACCCGTTCCACCTGACAGTCGCGCAGACCCTCACGCCCTTCACCGCCACCAGCCGCAGCGGTCAGGCCCTGCCCACGCTCGGCCTCTCGCGCGTCACCGTCCTGACCGGCCCAGACACGTGCTCGGCGAGCGAGTCTGTCGTCAACAGCCTGCGCGGCGTGGGCGTCACTGTCAACCTCGTCGGCGGCACCACCTGCGGCAAGCCCTACGGCTTCTATCCGCAGGACAACTGCGGCACCACCTACTTCGCGATCCAGTTCAAGGGCGTGAACCAGCAGGGCTACGGCGACTACGGCGACGGCTTCACGCCCAACCCCGGCTGCACCGTGGCCGACGACTTCAGCCATCAGCTCGGCGATAAAGACGAGGCGCGGCTGTCCGCGGCGCTCACGCTGCGCAGCACCGGCGCCTGCCCGGCCGGGTCGGCCAAGTCCGCCGCCTCGGGCCTGGAGAAGACAGAGCAGGCCGACGTGGAGCAACCCTATATGCCGGGCCGCTCGCCGCTGCGCGAGAACCGCTTGATCGACCCCCAGCCCAACCCGGGCTGACCCTTCTCTCCGTTCCCGCGGAAAACCCCTAGGCCATGGCGCTTGCCACACCCGTGGCTCGCCATTTAGAGTTGGCAAACGTTTGCGCAAAGCTTTGCGCAAACGTTTGTATTTCAGTGGTATTCGGTGTCGAAGCCTGAAAACCAAATTCCTAGTTTCAGGAGAAGAAGATGCGCAAATGGATCGGGGCGATGTTCTTCGCCGTCATCACGGTGTTGGCGGGCTGCGGCGGAGGTGGCGATGGAGGCGGCGGCATCGGCCTCGGTCCGGGCTTCGGTGGCGGCGGATCGGGCGGCTCCACCAGCGCGCAGAAGATCATCATCGACAGCGACTACAACACCATGAGTGACGACGGCCAGCTCGGCGTCATGGCCGCGCAGCTGCAGGCCACGGGCCAGGTGCAGGTCATGGGCATCAGCGTGGTCTCGGGCAACCAGTGGCTCAAGCAGGGCGTGTCCGACGCGCTGATGTCGGTGGAGCGGCTCGGCGTGGGCGGCAACATCGGCATCTACGTGGGTGCGAACTACGCGCTCAACCACACCTTCGCCGACGTGGAAGCCGAAATGGCCGCCGGCGCTGGCGGCGACGGCTACCTCGGCGCCTGGGGCGGCCCCGAACCCAAGACCGACGCCGACCTCAAGCCCTCGCCCGACGGCTTCGCCCAGCACACCGTGGTGCAGCGCAAGAGCGCGGTCGACTTCATCGTCGACACCGTGAAGGCGAACCCGAACGAGATCACCATCCTGGCCATCGGCCCGCTCACCAACATCGCGCTCGCGGTGAAGCAGAACCCAGAGATCGTCCCGCTCATCAAGAAGATCATCTACATGGGCGGCGCCATCGACGTGCCGGGCAACACCACCAAGGCTGCCGAGTTCAACTGGTGGTTCGACCCCGACGCCGCGCAGTTCGTGGTGCGGCTGCCGATCCCGCAGGTGGTGGTGCCGCTGGACGTGACCGACACCGTCTTCCTCACCAAGCCCATCTACGACCGCATCGCGCATGCCGCCAAGCCCACGGCCGTGACCGACGTGTTCCAGAAGCTCAACGGCTACGGCTTCGACGGCAAGAACGGCTTCGAGACCAACCCGAACTACACGCAGAACATCTGGGACACCCTCACGCTGGCCTACCTGATCGACCCGAGCTACGCCACGCAGACCGTGGACCGCTACGTCGACGTGATCGCCAAGCCCGGTGCCGCCAACAACGGCCAGTCCATCGGCTACGCCTCGCAGCCGGCGGGGGCGACGCTTCAGAAGATGACGGTGGTGAAGAAGTTCGACAACGCGCGCTTCTTCGAGCTGTACGTCGACCTGCTGACGCGGCCGGTGCCGATCACGCTGCCCCCGACAGCGAACTGAGCGCCATAAGCCGCGCTTATCCAAACGCAACCGGGAGACACGTTCCCAACAGGCATTGCCCTTCGGATACTCGCCCACGTCCGCAACCCCGCGGACGCACAACGAATCCGACAGAGACAACGCAGTGCCCTTCTCCGCCATCACCGCTATCGACAGCCACGCCCATGTGTTCGTGCGCGGCCTGCCCCTGGCGGAGATGCGCCGGCATGCGCCCGACTACGACGCCACGCTGGCTGAGTACCTCGCCTTGCTCGATGCGCACGGCGTCTCGCACGGCGTGCTGGTGCAGCCCAGCTTCCTCGGTACCGACAACCGCTTCCTGATTGATGCGCTGCGCGCCAGCCCCGCTCGCCTGCGCGGTGTCGCGGTGGTCGATCCGCGGGTGGACGACGCCACGCTGCAGGCGATGGCCGACGCCGGCGTCGTCGGCATCCGCCTCAACATCGTGGGCATGCCGCTGCCCGACTTCTTGCGGCCGGACTGGCAGCGGCTTTTCGCCCGCGTGCATGCGCTGGGCTGGCATGTGGAGCTGCATCGCGAATCGCGCGACCTGCCGCTGGCCGCACGGGCCGTGCTCGACGCCGGATGCGCGCTGGTCGTGGACCACTTCGGCCGCCCCGCGTCGGCGCCGGCCATCGCTGACGAAGGCTTCGCCTGGCTGCTTGCCGCCGCGGCCTGCGAACGCATCTGGGTCAAGCTGTCGGCCGCCTACCGGAACTGGCCCGTGGCCACCGCAGCCACGGCCGCGCACGACGCCGCACAGGCACTGCTGAAGTCCTTCGGCCCCGAACGCCTCGTGTGGGGCAGCGACTGGCCGCACACGCAGCACCGCGAGATCGCCGATTTCGCCACCGCACACGCGGCTCTGGCCGACTGGGTGCCCGACGCCGCTGTGCGCCGCCGCATCCTGGTCGACACGCCGGCCCGCTTGTTCAAGTTCAATACAGGAGACATCGACCAATGACCAACGAAATCTCTCGCGCGCGCCTGCTGCGCGCCATTCCCCTTGCCCTCGTGGGCGCGGCCCTGCTGATGGGCGGCGTCAGCGCGCAGGCCCAGGCGTGGCCGGCCAAGCCCGTGCGGCTGGTCGTGAGCTATCCGCCCGGCGGCACGGTCGACGCCGTGGCGCGCATCGTTGCGCCCAAGCTGTCGGCGAAGCTGGGTCAGCCGGTGGTGATCGACAACCGCGGCGGTGCCGGCGGCGCCATCGGAGGCGACCTGGTCGCCAAGAGTTCGCCCGACGGCTACACCGTGCTGCTCGACGCCTCCAATCACGCGCAGAACCCCGCGCTGCGCAAGATGCCCTTCGACACGCTGCGCGAACTGGCGCCGGTGTCCCTGCTGGTGAAGGTGCCCAACGTGCTGGTGGTGAATCCGTCGGCACCGATGAAGAACGTGGCCGACCTGATCGCGCAGGCCAAGGCGAAGCCGGGCGGCATCAACTACGCCTCGTCGGGCAACGGCTCGGCGCAGCATCTGGCGGGCGAACTGTTCGCCTCGATGGCTGGCGTCCAGATGACGCACGTGGCCTACAAGGGCGGCGGCCCCGCGCTAACCGACGTGATGTCGGGGCACGTGCCTGTGTTCTTTGCCAGCATGGCTTCGAGCCTGCCCTTCATCCAGGGCGGCAAGCTGCGCGCGCTGGCGGTGACCGGCAAGGCGCATGCGCCCGCCTTGCCTCAGTTGCCCACGGTGGCGCAGGCCGGCCTGCCCGGCTACGAGGTCTACGAATGGAATGCGGTGTTCGTGCCGGCCGGCACGCCCGCGCCGGTGGTGGAGCGGCTTTCGAAGGAACTCGCGGCCACGCTCAAGGACCCGGAGGTGCGCGGCCGGCTCGAAGCATTGGGCGCCGAGGTGATCGGCTCCAGCCCCGCCGAGCTCGACGGCTTCCGCCGTGCCGAGATCACCAAGTGGACCAAGCTCGCCAAGGACAACAAGATCCAGATGGATTGATCGGGGCCGTGCCTCAGCCGCGCAGCATGGCGGCGAAGGTGTCCGCGAAGGTCGGCCGCGAGCGCGCCAGCCACAGAGCCGAAAGCTCGAAGGCCGGCAGCCCCGCGCCATCGCGCACTTCGGCATAGCGCACGCCCTCGTGCTGCAGTGCGCGCACCGAGCGCGGCAGCAGCGACCAGCCCAGCCCCGCAGCCACGCAGGCCAGCACCGTCAGCGTGCGGTTGGCGTCCTGCACCACGCGCGTCTCGTGGCCGGCGCGGCGCAGCGCGCCCAGCAGCTGCGCGCGCAGGGCGGGTATCTGCTGCTCCGGAAACCACACCAGCCCGTGCCGCGCGATGTCGGCGAGCGACACGCAGCCGTCGTCGTCCAGTGGCCAGGCGGCGGGCAGCGCGGCGATCATCGGCTCCTCGCCCAGCCGCAGCTCGTGCACCCGGGCCGTGACTGACACCGGCGGATGCAGCAGCGCGATGTCGATGCGCCCGCCTTCCAGCGCCGCCACCTGCTCGGCATTGCTCATCTCGCGCAGCACCACGTCGAGCTGCGGATGCTCGGCGCGCAGCCGGCGCAGCGCGTTCGGCAGCACCTGGTAGACCGCATGCGTCACGAAGCCGATCGTGAGCCGGCCTGCGCGTCCGACGCCTATCGCGCGGGCGCGCTCTGCGGCCGTGTCGCCATAGGCAAGGCTGGCGCGCAGGTCGTCGATGACGGCCAGGCCCGCGTCGGTGAGAGTGGCCCCGCGGCGCGAGCGCGTGAAGAGCGGTGTGCCGAGCTCCTTTTCGAGCCGGTTCAGCGTCTGCGTGAGCGCTGGCTGCGCCAGGCCCAGCCGCTCGGCCGCCTTCGTGAGGCTGCCCGCCTCGGCGATCGCGATCACGCAGCGCATCTGGCGGGTGTCCAATGCGGTTCCCCTCGAAGATGCTCCGGCGTCAGAGCGCTTCGCAGACGCGAAGCACCTCGCTGCCGTAGGCCTCGAGCTTCTTGGTGCCGATCCCGCTGATGCCCTGCAGGTCTTCGAGCGTCGCGGGCGCGCGCTCGGCAATGGCTGCCAGCGTGGCGTCGTGGAAGATCACGTAGGCCGGCAGGTTGTGCTCCTTCGCCACCTCGGCTCGCCAGGCCTTGAGCGCATCGAAGCGCTTCTTGCCCATGTCGTCGAGCTTGGCTGCGGCCGGCGATGGCGCGCCCTTGGCGACCTTCTCGCGCCGGGGCTTGCGCTCGGCCGGTGACGAAACCGACTCGCGCAGCGTCACGCTCGCCTCGCCCTTGAGCACCGCGCGCGAGCCTTCCGTGAGCTTCAGCGTGTTGAACGCCTCCGCGTCCACCGCCAGCGCACCGGTGGCAATCAGCTGGCGCAGCACGCCGCGCAGCGCCACCTCGCTGAACTCCGCGCCAATGCCGAAGGTGCTCACGCGCTCGTGCCCGAACTGCTTGACCTTCTCGGTCGTCTTGCCGCGCAGGATGTCCATGATGTGCCCTGCGCCGAAGCTGATGCCGCTCAACTGCTGCACGCGGTAGATGGTGCTCAGCAGCTTGCGCGCGGCATCGGTGCCGTCCCACACCTGCGGCGGGTTCAGGCAGTTGTCGCAGTTGCCGCAGGGCGTGCTCTTCTCGCCGAAGTAGCCCAGGAGGCGCACGCGCCGGCAGTCGCTGGCTTCGGCCAGCGAGAGCAGTGCATCTAGCTTGCCGCGCATCACCTGCTTGAATTCTTCGCCGGCGGGGCTCTCGTCGATCATGCGGCGCTGGTTCACCACGTCCTGCAGGCCGTAGGCCATCCAGGCGTCGGCAGGGCCGCCATCGCGGCCCGCGCGGCCGGTTTCCTGGTAGTAGCCCTCGATGTTCTTCGGCATGTCGAGGTGGCCGACAAAACGCACGTCGGGTTTGTCGATGCCCATGCCGAAGGCGATGGTCGCGACCATCACGATGCCTTCCTCGCGCAGGAAGCGGTCCTGGTGCTTCTGTCGCACCGCCGCATCGAGGCCCGCGTGGTACGGCAGCGCGTTGATGCCCGCGTCGCGCAGCGTCACGGCCACGTCTTCCACCCGCTTGCGCGACTGGCAATAGACCACGCCCGCATCGCCTTCGTGTTCGCGCTCGATGAAGCGCAGCAGCTGCGTGGTGGCGTCTTTCTTCTCGACGATGGTGTAGCGGATGTTCGGCCGGTCGAAGCTGGAGACGAACTGGCGCGCGTCCTCCAGCTGCAGTCGCTCGACGATGTCGGCCCGCGTCAGGTCGTCGGCCGTGGCCGTGAGCGCGATGCGCGGCACGCCCGCGTAGCGCTCGTGCAGCACAGTCAGCGCGCGGTACTCGGGGCGGAAGTCGTGGCCCCACTGGCTCACGCAATGCGCCTCGTCGATGGCAAACAGCGAGAGCTTGCCGCGCTCCTTCAGCGAATCGAGCTGCGACAGAAAGCGCGGCGTGTTCACGCGCTCGGGGGCGGCATACAGCAGCGTGATCTCGCCGCGCAGCATGCGGCGCTCCACGTCCTGCGTCTGCTCCCAATCGAGCGTCGAGTTGAGAAAGGCCGCGCTCACCCCGGCCTCGTGCAGCGCGCCCACCTGGTCGTGCATCAGCGCGATCAGCGGCGACACCACGATTGCCACGCCGCGCCCCGCACGCTGCCGCGCGATGGCGGGAATCTGATAGCACAGCGACTTGCCGCCACCCGTGGGCATCAGCACCAGCGCATCGCCGCCGCCCACCACGTGATCGACGATGTCCTGCTGGGCCCCGCGGAACTGCGCATAGCCGAAGACCTCGTGGAGGATGTCGGAAGGGGCGCTGCTGCCGGAGACGTCGATGGGGTGGGGAGCGAGAGAGGACACAGGCAGCGAGCGGTGGGAGGTCGGAAAGGAGGCGCAGAGGGCAAAAGGGGGCGGGCCGTCGATTGTCCCCCAGCCCCGTCGATATGACTGTGGCACGAGGTTTGCGATGGTCATCCCCGTCCCGCGGCCTCCCTTGTCTAGACAGCAAAGAGGTGCATTTCCCAAGGAAGTGCACCAAAAATGACCTTTCGGGTTATCCTGTATATACAAGTTGGGGCGCTTGGCAACAATGCGAGGCGTGCGTTACCCGGCCATCGGGCCCGCCGCCGAGCCTTTTCCAAAGAAACAGACCCAGGAGTACCCATGGTCAAGAAGACGGTAGTTGTGAAAGTCGCTTCGCTGCTTGCAGCAGGTGCGTGTGCAGCGGGCATGGCCGGAACGGCCGCCGCCCAGGACATGACGAAGATCGCGCTCGGCATGTCGGGCTGGACCGGCTTCGCGCCGCTCTCGCTGGCCGACAAGGCCGGCATCTTCAAGAAGAACGGGCTCGACGTCGAACTCAAGATGATCCCGCAGAAGGACCGCCACCTGGCCCTCGCTTCCGGCGCCATTCAGTGCGCGGCCACCACGGTCGAGACGCACGTGGCCTGGAACGCCAACGGCGTGCCCATCGTGCAGATCTTCCAGATGGACAAGTCCTACGGCGCCGACGGCCTCGCGGTGCGCGGCGACATCACCAAGTTCTCCGACCTCAAGGGCAAGACCATCGGCGTCGACGCCCCCGGCACCGCGCCTTACTTCGGCCTGGCCTGGATGCTCAACAAGAACGGCATGACGCTGAAGGACGTGAAGACGACCACGCTGTCGCCGCAGGCTTCGGCCCAGGCTTTCGTGGCCGGCCAGAACGACGCCGCCATGACCTACGAGCCGTACCTTTCGACCGTGCGCGCCAACCCCGCCGCCGGCAAGATCCTGGCCACCACGCTCGACTACCCGATGGTGATGGACACCGTCGGCTGCGCGCCCACCTGGCTCAAGGCCAACGCCAAGGCCGCCGCCGCGCTCACCAAGTCGTACTTCGAGGCGCTCGACATGATCAAGGCCGAGCCGGAGAAGTCGAACGAGCTCATGGGCTCGGCCGTGAAGCAGAGCGGCGAGCAGTTCGCCAAGTCGTCGGCCTTCCTGCGCTGGCAGGACAAGGCCGCCAACCAGAAATTCTTCGCGGGCGAACTCACCAGCTTCATGAAGGAAGCCGCGCCCATCCTTCTGGAAGCCGGCGTGATCCGCAAGGCGCCCGAAGATTTCGCCGCGACCTTCGATGCAAGCTTCGTCAAGTAAGACCATGTCGCAAATGCCGTCCGCCGCGGTGGCCGCGGCGCCTGCCCCCAGGCCCGCAGCGGCGCCGGTCGTCGCGCCCGCGCGCCGCCGCGCGTTCGCACCGCTCGAACCCATCGGCACGCGTGCGCGTGTGCTGCTGGGGCTCGCGTTCTTCGTCGTCTTCGTGCTGGTGTGGGCCATTGCCACGCTCGGCGGCTTCGTGCCGCCGACCTTCCTCGCGAGCCCGCCGACCATGGTCAAGGAGGGCTGGCTGCTCTTCACCGAGTACGGCTTCATCGGCGACATCGGCATGACTGTGTGGCGCGTGTTCGGCGGCTTCCTGCTGGCGGCGGTGTTCGCTGTGCCGCTGGGCATTGCCATGGGCACCTGGAAGACCGTCGAGGCCTTCTTCGAACCCTTTGTGTCTTTCTGCCGCTACCTGCCGGCCTCGGCCTTCATTCCGCTGCTGATCCTGTGGGCGGGCCTGGGCGAGATGCAGAAGCTGCTGGTGATCTTCATCGGCTCGTTCTTCCAGATCGTGCTGATGGTGGCCGTTACCGTCGGCGGCGCGCGGCGCGACCTCGTCGAGGCCGCCTACACGCTGGGCGCCAACAGCCGCGGCATCGTGGCGCGCGTGCTCATTCCGGGCGCCGCGCCCGGCATCGCCGAAACGCTGCGCCTCGTGCTGGGCTGGGCGTGGACGTACGTGATCGTGGCGGAGCTGATCGGCTCTTCGTCGGGCATCGGCCACATGATCACCGACAGCCAGGCGCTCTTGAACACCGGCCAGATCATCTTCGGGATCATCGTGATCGGCGTCATCGGCCTCTTGTCCGACTTCGCCTTCAAGGCATTGAACCGCCGTCTGTTTGCATGGGCCGCACTGTGACGAAGAACCAACTTTCCATCCAGGGCGTGTCGCGCGTCTTCACCGGCACCAAGGGGCAACGCACGCAAGCGCTGCAGCCCATCGACTTCGAGGTGAAGGAGAACGACTTCGTCACCATCCTCGGCCCCTCTGGCTGCGGCAAGTCGACGCTGCTGCGCATCGTGGCGGGGCTCGACTTCCCGACCACCGGCCAGGTGCTGCTCGACGGCGAGCGCATCGATGGCCCGGGCGCCGACCGCGGCGTGGTGTTCCAGAGCTACACGCTGTTCCCGTGGCTCACGGTGGCGCAGAACATCCGCTTCGGCCTGCGCGAGCGCGGCATGAGCGAGGCCGACCAGAAGGAGCGCAGCGAGTTCTTCATCGCCAAGGTAGGCCTGCGCGGCTTCGAGAACCACTTTCCGAAGCAGCTCTCGGGCGGCATGCAGCAGCGCACGGCCATTGCGCGCGCGCTGGCCAACGACCCCAAGATGCTGCTGCTCGACGAGCCCTTCGGCGCGCTCGACAACCAGACCCGCGTGCTGATGCAGGAGCTGCTGCTCGGCATCTGGGAGTCGGCGCAGAAGACGGTGCTGTTCGTCACGCACGACATCGACGAGGCGATCTTCATGGCCAACCGCGTGGCGGTGTTCAGCGCGCGGCCGGGGCGCATCAAGACCGAGATCGCGGTCGACTTTCCGCATCCGCGCAGCTATACCATCAAGACCTCGCCGGAATTCATGGACATCAAGGCACGCCTGACGGAAGAAATTCGTGCCGAGTCGATGGCAGCGGCGGAGCATTGACCGAAACGATGAAACGCGACCTGCCGACCCTCGCGCTCTACGCGCAAGTCAAGGATCACATCTCCCGCAAGATCCAGGACGGCACGTGGCCGCCCGGCCACCGCCTGCCTTCGGAGCACGAGCTGGTGGCGCAGTTCGGCATGGCGCGCATGACGGTGAACCGTGCACTGCGCGAGCTGGTGGAGCAGGGCCGCATCGTGCGCGTGGCCGGCGTCGGCAGCTTCGTGGCCGAGAACAAGCCGCAGTCCACGCTGCTGCAGATCGCCAACATCGCCAGCGAAATCCGCCAGCGCGGGCACGACTACCGCTGCGAAATGATCGAGGTCGAGCGCATCGCCGCCTCGCCAGACGTGGCTGCGTGGCTCGACCTGCGCGCGGGCGACTCGGTGTTCCACAGCGCCTGCCTGCACCTGGAGAACGAAACGCCGGTGCAGCTCGAAGAGCGCTACGTCAACCCGCAGGTCGTGCCCGACTACCTCGAGCAGGACTTCACCGCCATGCCGCCCAGCGAGTACCTGGTGCGCAACGTGCCCTTCGACCAGATCGAACACGTCGTCGATGCCGTGCTGCCCAACCTGGAACAGGCGCAGAGGCTCGCGATGGCGTCCACCGACCCCTGCCTGCTGCTGACGCGCCGCACGTGGATACGCAACACGCCCGTGACATGGGTGCGCTGCCTGCATCCCGCTTCACGCTACAGCCTGGGCAGCCGTTTCAAAGCCGACGGCAACCCGAGCTTCGGCTAGTTTTTTTCGTCCTCAGAGACCTACGTTTTCTCTCGCAACTACTTGTATAGACAGGTTCACATGCCAAGCAATCACACCGCCACTCCAGATGCCACTTTGACCCTCATGCCCGGCAAGGTCGATCTAGCGATGCTGCGACGCATCCAGGCCGGCGGCGTGCAACTTGCGCTCGATCCGTCGGTGCGCGACGGCATGCTTCGCGCCGAAGCCGCCGTGCGCCACATCGTCGAGAACGACCAGGTCGTCTACGGCATCAACACCGGCTTCGGCAAGCTCGCCAGCACGCGTATCGGCAACGACCACCTGGCCGAGCTGCAGCGCAACCTGGTGCTGTCGCACAGCGTGGGCACGGGCGAGCCGCTGGCTGCGCCGGTGGTGCGCATGATCCTCGCGACCAAGGCCGTGAGCCTGGCGCGCGGCCATTCGGGCGTGCGGCCCGCGCTGGTCGATGCGCTGCTGGCCCTGTTCAACGCGGGCGTCACGCCGAGCATTCCGTGCAAGGGCTCGGTCGGCGCTTCCGGCGACCTCGCGCCGCTCGCGCACATGGCCTGCGTGCTGATCGGCGAAGGCCAGGCGACCCTGGCCGACGGCAAGGTCGTCGGCGGCGCCGAGGCGATGCGCAGCATCGGCCTCGAACCCTTCGTGCTCGGCCCCAAGGAAGGCCTCGCGCTGCTCAACGGCACGCAGGTGTCGACCGCGCTCGCGCTCTTCGGCCTGTTCGGCGCGGAAGACGTGTTCGCCTCTTCGCTGATGTCGGGCGCGCTGTCGCTCGAAGCCATCCAGGGCTCGATCAAGCCTTTCGACGCACGCATCCACGCCGCGCGCGGCCAGCTCGGCCAGATTGCCGTGGCGGGCGCGGTGCGCACGCTGCTCGAAGGCAGCGAGATCGTTCCCTCGCACGCCGACTGCGGCCGCGTGCAAGACCCGTACTCGGTGCGCTGCATCCCGCAGGTGATGGGCGCCTGCCTCGACAACCTCGCGCACGCCGCGCGCGTGCTGGTCATCGAAGCCAATGCCGCGTCGGACAACCCGCTGGTGTTCGTCGACACCGGCGAGGTGATCTCGGGCGGCAACTTCCACGCCGAACCCGTTGCCTTTGCAGCGGACATCATTGCGCTGGCCATCAGCGAAGTCGGCGCGATTGCCGAACGCCGCATCGCGTTGCTGCTGGACACGGGCCTGTCGGGCCTGCCGCCGTTCCTGGTGCGCGACGGTGGCCTCAACTCCGGTTTCATGATCGCGCAGGTAACGGCGGCGGCATTGGCTTCGGAAAACAAGTCGCTCGCGCACCCCGCCAGCGTCGACAGCCTGCCGACCTCGGCCAACCAGGAAGACCACGTCTCGATGGCCACCTTCGCGGGCCGACGCCTGGCTGACATGGTCAACAACACGGCCGTGGTGGTCGGCATCGAAGCCATGGCCGCCGCCCAAGGCATCGAACTCAAGCGCAATCTCAAGAGCTCGCCGCTGGTCGAAGCCGAATTCGCCAGCATCCGCCGGAAGGTCGCCTTCCTCGAACGCGACCGCTACCTTGCCCCCGACATCGAAGCCATGCGCCAGTGGGCGCTGAAGGCCGAGCTGCCGGCCGCGCTGCTCGACATCCTGCCCAGTCACTCGTAAAAACACCCCGATTAGGAGAACCACGCCATGAACGCTCCCGAGAAATTCGCCCTGAACAACCCTGCCGCTGCCGACCCGCGCCATGACCCGACCCGCGTGATCCGCGCCCCACGCGGCAGCGAGCTCAACTGCAAGAGCTGGCTCACCGAAGCCCCGTTCCGCATGCTGCAGAACAACCTCGACGCCGAGGTGGCCGAGCGCCCGCAAGACCTCGTGGTGTACGGCGGCATCGGCCGCGCCGCGCGCAACTGGGCCTGCTACGACCAGATCCTCGCGTCGCTGAAAGAGCTGAACGACGACGAGACGCTGCTCATCCAGTCGGGCAAGCCCGTCGGCGTGTTCAAGACGCACGAGAACGCACCGCGCGTGCTGCTGGCCAACTCCAACCTCGTGCCCAAGTGGGCCAACTGGGAGCACTTCAACGAGCTCGACCGCCAGGGCCTTTTCATGTACGGCCAGATGACGGCCGGCAGCTGGATCTACATCGGCAGCCAGGGCATCGTGCAGGGCACCTTCGAGACCTTCGTCGAAGCCGGCCGCCAGCACTACAACAACAGCCTCGCGGGCAAGTGGATCCTCACGGCCGGCCTGGGCGGCATGGGCGGCGCGCAGCCTCTCGCGGCCACGCTGGCCGGTGCCGTGTCGCTCAACATCGAATGCCAGCAGTCGAGCATCGACTTCCGCCTGCGCACGCGCTACGTCGACAAGCAGGCGCGCGACATCGACCATGCCTTCGAGCTCATCAAGCAGCATTGCGACGCAAAGGAAGCCGTGTCGATCGCGCTGCTCGGCAACGCGGCCGACATCCTGCCCGAGCTGGTCAAGCGCGTGAAATCAGGACAGGCCGGCGGCCTGAAGCCCGACCTCGTGACCGACCAGACCTCCGCGCACGACCTCATCAACGGCTACCTGCCTTCGGGCTGGAGCGTGCCCCAATGGCAGGCCGCCATGAAAGACGTGTCGCAGCACGACGCGCTCAAGAAGGCCGCCGCCAAGTCGTGCGCCGTGCACGTGCAGGCCATGCTCGACTTCCAGGCCATGGGCATCCCCACGGTCGACTACGGCAACAACATCCGCCAGGTCGCGTTCGACGAAGGCGTGAAGAATGCATTCGACTTCCCGGGCTTCGTGCCGGCCTACATTCGCCCGCTGTTCTGCGAAGGCAAGGGCCCGTTCCGCTGGGTGGCGCTTTCGGGCGACCCTGAAGACATCTACAAGACCGACGCCAAGATCAAGGAGCTGTTCCCCGAGAACAAGCACACGCATCGCTGGCTCGACATGGCGCGCGAGCGCATCGCCTTCCAGGGCCTGCCGGCGCGCATCTGCTGGCTGGGCCTGGGCGAACGCCACATCGCGGGCCTGGCCTTCAACGAGATGGTGAAGAACGGTGAGCTGAAGGCGCCCATCGTCATCGGCCGCGACCACCTCGACACCGGCTCGGTCGCCAGCCCCAACCGTGAGACCGAGGCTATGAAGGACGGCACCGATGCCGTGTCCGATTGGCCGCTGCTGAACGCGCTGCTCAACACGGCGGGCGGCGCCACCTGGGTCAGCCTGCATCACGGCGGCGGCGTGGGCATGGGTTACTCGCAGCATTCGGGCGTGGTGATCGTGTGCGACGGCACCGATGCCGCGGCCAAGCGCATCGAGCGCGTGCTCTTCAACGACCCGGCCACCGGCGTGATGCGCCATGCCGACGCGGGCTACGACATCGCCGTCGCCACCGCGAAGAAGCAGGGCCTGAAGCTGCCGATGGTGAAGTGATGGCGGGCGCGGTCCTTCCCGACGCCCGGGAGTTGCAGCGCCGCGTGCAGGCGCGCGTGGACGACGCGCTGGTCGCGCAGTTCCAGCGCGACGGCGCGGTCTGCATCCGCCAGCTGCTCACGGCCGATGAACTGGCATTGCTGCGTGACGGCATCGAAGCCAACCTCGCCGCACCCAGCCCGCGCGCCAAGGTGGCGAGCCGGCCCGACGACCCGGGCCGCTTCTTCGAGGACTTCTGCAACTGGCAGGACATCGACGCCTTCCGCCGCTTCATTTTCGAAGCACCGCTCGCGCAGTTGGCGCAACGGCTGATGGGCTCGCAGACCGTGCGGCTGTACCACGACCACCTGCTCGTGAAGGAGCCCGGCACGCGCCAGCGCACACCGTGGCACCAGGACCAGCCCTACTACAACATCGAGGGCGAGCAGAACGTCAGCATGTGGATTCCGGTCGATCCGGTGTCGCGCGCCGCCACGCTCGAGTTCGTGGCCAGCTCCCACAAGGGGCCGTGGCTGATGCCGCGCACCTTCATGGACAACCACGCCAAGTGGTTCCCCGAAGGCAGCCTGCAGGACCTGCCCGACATCGAGGGCGCGCGCGAGCGCTTCCCCATCGTCGGCTGGAACATCGAGCCCGGCGATTTCGTCTGCTTCCACATGCTCACGCTGCATGCGGCCGCCGGGGTCGAGGGGCCCAACCGGCGCCGCGTGTTCTCGGTGCGCTTCCTGGGCGACGACATCCGCCATGCGCCGCGCAGCTGGAAGACCTCGCCCGACTTCCCCGGGCTGGCTGACACGCTGCCGGCGGGCGCGCCCATGGACGACGCGCGCTTTCCGCTGCTGGTGGGTTAAGACGAAGGTAGAAAGAAAAAACGCGCTCATTCCCATCGAGTGGGAATCAAGGCTTGGAAGTGAGAACGGCGAGCAAGATACTGCACGCCGCATCCACTTTCGACCTCCAGCGATTGCCTCCGATGACGCCCCCGATTGAAGCTCCCGCCCACAACGACCGCGCGCTGTTCGTGCTGTCGGTGCTGGCGCAAAGCAAGGCGGCGATGACGGCGGCCGAGCTGGTGCAGGCCACCGGCCTGTCGCAGAGCACGCTGTACCGGCAGATCGCCACGCTGCGCCGCTGGGGCTTCGTGATGGAGTCCGAAGGCCGCTACTCACCGGGCCCGGTGAGCGTGCAGCTGGCCACCGGCTTCGACGGCAACTCCGACCTCGTGATGGCGGCGCGCGCCGACATGCGCGTGCTGGCCCAGCAGACGCACGAGAGCGTGGCGCTGGTCACGGCCGTGAACGAGCGCGTCGTGTGCCTGGAGATGATCGACAGCGAGCAGTCGCTGCGTTGTTCCTTCGATCGTGGCCGCAGCGTGCCGGCGCGCGACGGCGCCAGCGCCAAGTGCCTGCTGGCCCACATGCCGCTCGACCAGCGCGATGCCCTGCTCGACGGGCTGGCCGAAAGCCCCGAACGCCGCGCCGAGCGCGCCGCCGAACTCGATGCCATCCGCGAAGCCGGCCATGCCGTGACCCACGGCGAGGTCGATGCCGGCGTGTGGGGCGCGAGTGCGCCGGTGCTCGCCTCGGGGCGGCGCCTGCGCGGCGCGATCACGCTCATGGCGCCGCTCACGCGCGTCGAGGGCATGGAAGCTGCATTGCTCCACATGACCGTCGTCACGGCGGCCCGCATCTCTCGCGCCCTGCAGTAGTCGCGCGCTGCTTTTTTTCTTCTTTACTCCCACGGAAGCCTTTCACCATGAACACCCGTCGCTCCCTCGTCGCCGCCGCACTCTCCGGCCTCGCTCTCTTCGGTTTCGCCGGCGCTGCCCAGGCGCAGGGTGAGCCGCTGCGCGTGGCTACCGACGCCACCTTCCCGCCGATGGAGTTCGTGGAGAACGGCAAGCGCACCGGCTTCGACGTGGAGCTGGTCGAGGCCATCGGCAAGACGCTGGGCCGCAAGATCGAGTGGATCGACATCGACTTCAAGGGCCTCGTGCCGGGCCTGATCTCCAAGCGCTTCGACATGGCCGTCTCGGGCATCTACATCACCGACGAGCGCAAGAAGGTCGTCGACTTCACCGTGCCGTACTACGCGGGCGGCTTGGTCGTGATGGTGAAGGACGGCAACACCGCTATCAAGACGCCGGCCGACATCAACGGCAAGAAGGTCAGCGTGCAGGTGGGCACCAAGTCGGTGTCGTACACCAAGGAGAAATTCCCGCAGGTGCAGCTGATGGAAGTCGAGAAGAACCAGGAAATGTTCAACCTCGTCGACATCGGCCGTGCCGACGCCGCCGTGACCGGCAAGCCCGCCGCCTACCAGTACGTGCGCACGCGCGGCGGCCTGAAGGTGCTGCCCGAGCAGATCACCACCGAGGAATACGGCATGGCCATCCGCAAGGACACGCCAGAACTCACCAAGGCGGTGAACGGCGCCATCGAGAAGCTCAAGGCCGACGGCACCTACGACCAGATCGTGAAGAAGTGGTTCAGCGCCAACGCCAAGTAAGCGAGCCATGGATTTCGATTTCTCGCCCGTCTGGGAGGGCTGGCCCGACCTGCTGCGCGGCGCGCTCGTTACGGTGGAGATCACCTCCTGCGCGCTGGCGCTGGGCTGCGTGCTGGGCCTCTTGGTCGGCATCGGCCGGCTGAACCCGAAGCGGCGCTGGCTCTACGGCGTGTGCACCGCGTATGTGGCGGCCATTCGCGGCACGCCGCTGCTGGTGCAGCTGTTCATCCTGTTCTTCGGGCTGCCGCACTTCGGCATCCTGCTGCCGGCCTTCCTGTGCGGCGTGCTGGGGCTCGGCGTGTACTCGGGCGCATACGTGTCGGAGATCGTGCGCGGCGCGATCCAGTCGATCGACAAGGGCCAGACGATGGCAGCGCAGTCGCTGGGCATGACGCCCGGCGTGGCAATGCGCCAGATCGTGCTGCCGCAGGCGGTGGTGCGCATGATTCCTCCGCTGGGCAACGAGTTCATCGCGCTCATCAAGAACTCGGCACTGGTGTCGTTGCTGACCATCCACGACGTGATGCATGAAGGGCAGAAGATCATCAGCGTGTCTTACCGCTCGCTGGAGGTGTACCTGGCCATCGCGGTCGTGTACTTCGTGCTGACCGGCACCATGACGCTGGTGCTGCGGCACTTCGAGCAGCGGCTGCGCCAGGGCGGGTTGATGCGATGAGCGTTGTGCTTCGTTTCTCGCGCGCCGCGCTGCCCGTCACGCCGTGGAAGAACGGCGGCGGCACCACGCAGGAAATCGCCAGCTGGCCACAGGGCGCGGGGCTCGACAGCTTCGGCTGGCGCGTGAGCATCGCCACCATCGCGGCGGCGGGGCCCTTCTCGGTGTTCGCCGGTGTCGACCGCAGCATCACGCTGCTGGAGGGCGACGGCGTGCGCCTCTTCACGCACGACGGGCGCATCGACCATCGGCTCGACGTGCCGCACCGGCCCTTCGCCTTCAGCGGCGACGAGGCCATCGACTGCACGCTGCTCGGCGGTGTGTCGAACGACTTCAACGTGATGACACGGCGCGGCCAGTGGCGCGCCGAGGTGCTGGTGCTCGATGGCGTTTCAGCCATCGACGCCGCGCCGCATGGCGTGTTGCTGGCGTTGCGCGGCGAGTGGCGGTTGAACGGCGAAGCGTGCCGCGAAGGCGAGGGCCTGCAGTGGGCTGACGCAGCGCAGGCCTGGCAGGCGGTACCCGAGGGCTCCGATGCACGGTTGCTCGCGGTGCGCGTCGTGCCGGCGTAACCTGCAACAGCAAAGACAGGAAAGACGATGAAACCCGCCAACGAATTCCCTTCGGCCGACGGCCTCTGGACCGGTCTACGCCTCGCTACCGATGCCGGGGCGGAAGCTGCCATCGTGGTGGAGCAGGGCGCGATCCGCTGGGTCGGCGCGCGCAGCGCACTGCCGGCAGGGTTCGCGGGCCTTGCGCTGCACGACGGCGGCGGCGCGCTCGTCACGCCGGGCCTGGTCGATTGCCACACCCACCTCGTCTACGGCGGCCGGCGCGCCAACGAATTCGCAATGCGGCTTGCGGGCGCTACGTACGAAGAAGTGGCGAAGGCTGGCGGCGGCATCGTCTCGTCGGTGCGCGCCACGCGCGAGGCCGATGAAGACACGCTCTTCGCGCAGGCCGCGTCGCGGCTCGAACAGTTGCTGGCCGACGGCGTGTGCGCCATCGAGATCAAGTCGGGCTACGGCCTTTCGCTGGAACACGAGCGCAAGCAACTGCGCGTGGCGCGGCGCCTGGGCGACGCCTATGGCGTGACGGTGCGCACCACCTTCCTCGGCGCGCACGCGCTGCCGCCCGAATACGCAGACCGCAGCGGCGACTACATCGACCTCGTCTGCAACGAGATGCTGCCCGCGCTGGCCGCCGAAGGGCTGGTCGATGCGGTCGACGTGTTCTGCGAACGCATCGCCTTCTCGCTCGAGGAAACCGAGCAGGTCTTCAAGGCCGCACAGGCGCTGGGCCTGCCGGTGAAGCTGCATGCCGAGCAGTTGTCGGACATGGGCGGCGCGGCACTGGCCGCGCGCTATGGGGCGCTCTCGTGCGACCACATCGAACACCTGTCGGCCGAAGGCATTGAGGCGATGCGCAAGTCGGGCACGGTGGCCGTGCTGCTGCCCGGCGCGTACTACACGCTGCGCGACACGCACCTGCCGCCCATCGCCGCGCTGCGCGCTGCGGGCGTGCCGATGGCGGTGTCCACCGACCACAACCCCGGCACCTCGCCGGCACTGAGCCTGCTGCTGATGGTGAACATGGCCTGCACGCTGTTCCGCCTCACCGTGCCCGAGGCGCTCGACGGCGTCACTGTGCATGCCGCGCGCGCGCTGGGCCTGCAGGACACACACGGCGCCATCGCGCCAGGCATGCCCGCCAACTTCGTGCTGTGGAACGTGCGCGAAGCCGCCGAACTCGCCTACTGGTTCGGCCAGCAGCCCGTGCGCGCGGTGGTGCGGCAGGGCCGCATCGCCATCGGAGCCAAGGAATGACACAAACGCTTTTTGCAGCCGATGCGCTGTTGCCCGAAGGCTGGGCCAGAAACGTCCTGCTGACGTGGAACGACGCGGGCCAGCTCACGCAGGTGCAAGCAGGTGCGCAACGGCCTGCCGGCACGCAAGCCGCCAACGGCCCCGTGATCCCCGGCATGCCCAACCTGCATTCGCACGCCTTCCAGCGCGCCTTTGCCGGCCTTACCGAACACCGTGCCGAGCAGCAGGACAGCTTCTGGAGCTGGCGCACGCTGATGTACCGCTTTGCCGCGCGCCTCGGCCCGCAGCACATGGAAGCCATCGCCACCTGGCTCTATGCCGAGATGCTCGAAGCGGGCTACACCAGCGTGTGCGAGTTCCAGTACGTGCATCACGACGTGGACGGCCGTCCGTATGCCGACGACGCGACGCTGAGCCTCGCCCTGCTGCGCGCGGCGAAGAAAGCCGGCATCGGCTTCACGCTGCTGCCGGTGCTCTACCAGACCGGGGGCTTCGGCGACCTGCCGCCCACCGACGGGCAGCGCCGCTTCATCCGCTCGACCGATTCGATGCTGCGCTTGCTCGAAGCGCTCAAGCCGGTTTGCGATGCGCAGGGCGCACGCCTCGGCCTCGCACCGCATTCGCTGCGCGCAGTGCCGCCCGAAGGCTTGCGCGATGCGATCGCGGGGCTCGAAGCCATCGACCGCACCGCGCCCATCCACATCCACATTGCCGAGCAGACGAAGGAAGTGGACGACTGCGTGGCCTGGAGTGGACTGCGTCCGGTCGAGTGGCTGCTCGATCACGCGCCGGTCGATGCGCGCTGGTGCCTCGTGCACGCCACGCACATGAATGACGCCGAGTACGAATACGCGGCCCAGAGCGGCGCTGTCGCGGGCCTGTGCCCGACGACCGAAGCCAACCTCGGCGACGGCATCTTCGACTTCGCCAAATGGCGCAGCCACGGCGGCGCATGGGGCGTGGGCTCGGACAGCCACGCGAGCGTGAACGCCGCCGAAGAGCTGTTGATGCTCGAGTACAGCCAGCGTCTGGCCAAGCGCCAGCGCAACGTCGGCGCGAGCGCGGCGCAGCCGCATGTAGCGACCGCGCTCACACTCGAGGCGGTGCAGGGCGGTGCGCAGGCATCGGCCCGCGCCGTCGGTGGGCTTGCAGCGGGGCAGCAGGCCGACTTCGCCGTGCTCGACGCCTCGCACCTCGCGCTGCAGGGCCTGCTTGCGCCCGATATGCTCTCGG
Organism: Variovorax sp. YR566; assembly: GCF_051992195.1. Classification (NCBI taxonomy): domain Bacteria; kingdom Pseudomonadati; phylum Pseudomonadota; class Betaproteobacteria; order Burkholderiales; family Comamonadaceae; genus Variovorax; species Variovorax sp. YR566. The sequence continues at coordinate 399,903 of NZ_CP197092.1, forward strand.
CCCACGTCTTCGCGAGCCATCGCACCTCGGCCGTCGACACCGTCTGGGTGGCGGGCCGCGCGCGCGTATCGGCCGGCCGCCATGCGCTGCACGACGAAGCCGCGGCCGCCTTCGTGGCCGCGCGCACCCAACTACTCAAGGATTGACCCCACCATGGCCTTCACCACCGCCGAACCGCCATTCCGCTTCCGCCAGGGCACGCGCCCGCTGCTGATCTCGATGCCGCACGTCGGCACGCACGTGCCGCCCGCGCTGGCTGCCCGCCTCACGGAGGAAGCGCGCCATGTGCCCGACACCGACTGGCACCTCGAACGGCTCTACGACTTCGCCGACGAACTCGGTGCCTCGGTGCTCGTGGCCACGCACTCGCGCTACGTGATCGACCTGAACCGTCCGCCGGACGGCGCGAGCCTTTACCCGGGACAGAGCGTCACCGGCCTGTGCCCGGTCGACACCTTCGACGACACGCCGGTGTATGCCAACCCCGGCGACCTGCCGGGCGATGCGGAAACCGCCGAGCGCCGCGATGCCATCTGGCAGCCCTATCACGCGAAGCTGGCCGAAGAACTCGCGCGCATCCGAGCGCAGCATGGCGTGGCCGCGCTGTGGGACGCGCACTCCATCCGCTCGGTGCTGCCGCGTTTCTTCGAAGGCAAGCTGCCCGACCTGAACCTGGGCACCGGCAAGGGCATCAGCTGCGACCCGGCGCTGGCGCAGACGCTGCTGAGCATCGCCGAAGGCGCCACCGGCTACACGGGAGTGCTCAACGGCCGCTTCACCGGTGGCTACATCACGCGCAACTACGGCAACCCTGCGCAGAACGTGCACGCGGTGCAGCTGGAGATGACGCAGAGCAGCTACATGCAGGAGGCCTTGCCCTTCGACTATCTGCCCGAGGTGGCGGCGGGCGTGCAGCCGCATGTGCGGCGCATGATCGAGGCGGTGCTGGCGTTCGCCGAATCGCGCGCGGCGCGCTGAGCGGCCGCAGGCTCAACTGCTTTCCAGGCTCGCGAAAGTCCTGGAGAAATCGCTGAGCGCCAGGTCCTTCATGTGGATGCTGAAGCTCAGCGTGCCCGCATCCCAGAAGCAGAAGCCGGGCCGGTTGTCCGACTCGAGCATCAGCAGGTTGATCCATTCGCCAGGCAGGCCGCCGCGCTCGGCCGATGCCTGCTCCTCGGGCGATTCGTGCTGCGTGAACACGTGTGCGTTGACGAGGTGGCAGCCCTCGCTCTTGCCCGAAAGCTCTTCCTGCAGCGCCCAGTAGGCCTTCTGCAGCTTGTCGTCGTCCTCGATGTTCAGCAGCACCGCGTCGCGGCCGGTCAGGCGGTCGCGCGCGTTGTAGAGGCTCGGCACCGACACGGTGGCAGTGGCAACGGCCGTGAAGCCGGGGAACGCGTCGCCGTTCTCGAACGTGGCGTCGTCCGGGTAGACGTAGGTCTGCAGCGACGAGGCGGCGGCGGTCGAGTGGATCACCCGGTGCTTCTGCAGCTCCTCCTGGTCCTCGCCGAAAAAGTAGAGCATGCCGTCGCGCGGTAGCCAGGGCTGCAACCCGGCCACGTCGGCCAGGCGCAGTTGCGCATAGAAGCGCCAGTGCGTGCCGTCTTCCGCACGGGGAAATTCGATGTCCGGCGGAAGGTCGGGGGCGCCGCCGAAGCGCGTGTTGCCCTTCTGCGCATAGTCTTCCGGCTCGGTGGTGCGGTAGCGCACGGTGTTGCGGGCCAGGCGCAGCAGCGCGGGCAGGTAGCGCTTGAGCTTGTGCCGGGCGCAGGCGGCTTCCAGGATCGCGGCGTGTTCCGCGCTGCCGCGCGCCAGGAAGCTTTCGGGCGCCACCGCTACGTCGATCTCCGGGCGATAGCGGATGTCGAGATACAGCGCCTTGAGCTTGTTCTCGAGCGTGACCTTCTTGATTTTCTTCAGCGACACCGGCAGCGACACGAAGGGATTCTTCTCGACGTTCAGCAAGGTCAGCGCCGGCAGGTGGCCGACGCATTCGGGCAGCGTGGTGAGTGCGTTGCCGGGCAGCACCAGCCGTTGCAGCCGCGAGAGGCGGCCGATGCTGTCGGGCAGGTCGCGCAGCTTGCCGTACTGCAGGAACAGCGCTTCCAGCTGCTCGAGCGCACCGAAGTTCTCGGGCAGGTGCTCGATGGCCGAGCCGCGCACGAACAGCTCCTTCAGCGACGAGAGCGAACAGAATTCGTCCGGCAAGGCTGTGAAGGGCGCGTGCGCCGGCGACATGAACTGCAGCGACAGGAACTCGAGGTTCCTGAAGCGCAGGATCTCGGGCGGGAAGATCTCGATCTTCGGTGTGTCGCCTTGCCACGGTTGCCGGATCAGCAGCCGCCGCACCCGTTCGGGCGGCACCTCGGCAGCCTCCTCGAGGCTGGTGTACGTGTGCGGCCGCAATGTCACTTCACCCGGCTCGAAAGCCTTGCGGACGTGGATGGGAACGCTCTTGCTGTCGTCGTAGCGCGAACGCATCGTGCCGCGCAGCTCGACCGACGAAGGCGTCAGCGTCACCGTGCCGTGGAAGCTGTCGAGCGCGAAGCCGCGCTCGTACAGGTGAAAGTCGAAGGTGGCCGGCTGGTTTTGCGGCATCTGCACGATGCGTAGCGGCTCGCCGGTCTTGTCGTGGAAGAAGAACGCGCCGTAAGTGCCGAACTGCGGCGCGATCGTGCCCTGCGAGGGGTTGTCCACGTCGTCGGGCTGGAAGGCGGGTGCATGCAGCGCCGCATCGAACGCGACCGGGGCCGTGTGCAGCTGGAACTGCATGCCCCCGTCGACGAAGCTGGCCGAGGATTGCGCGGTGAACGCGAAGTGCGCGTCGCCGACCTGGAAGATGTCTTCTTGCATGGAGATGAAAGCGTCGGGTGCCTGCGTCCAACCTTGCCAGACCGGCAAGGCATGGACAAGGCCAAGTCCCGGGGCAAAGCGGGGCGATGGGCTGGTTTCTACAATCGGAGCTTATGAAGCCCCTTGTCTACACCCGCGGCCAGGCCCTGGCCGGCATCCTCGCCAAGCGCATCGCCATCCTCGACGGCGCCATGGGCACGATGATCCAGCGCTTCAAGCTCACCGAGGAGCAGTACCGCGGCGAGCGCTTCAAGGACTTCGATCGCGACATCAAGGGCAACAACGAGCTGCTGTCGCTCACCCGGCCCGACGTGATCCGCGACATCCACGAGAGCTACCTCGCGGCCGGCGCCGACCTGATCGAGACCAACACCTTCGGCGCGACCACCATCGCGCAGGAGGACTACAAGATGGCTCACCTCGCGCGCGAGATGAATCTCGAATCCGCCAAGCTGGCGCGCGCGGCCTGCGACAAGTTCAGCACGCCCGACAAGCCGCGCTTCGTGGCCGGCGCGCTTGGCCCGACGCCCAAGACGGCGAGCATCAGCCCCGACGTGAACGACCCGGGCGCGCGCAACGTCAACTTCGAGGAACTGCGCGCGGCCTACTACGAGCAGACCGAAGCGCTGGTCGAAGGCGGCGCCGACGTGATCCTGGTCGAGACCATCTTCGACACGCTCAACGCCAAGGCCGCACTGTTCGCGGTCGACGAGTATTTCGACAACAGCGGCCAGCGCCTGCCGCTCATCATCAGCGGCACGGTGACCGACGCCTCGGGCCGCATCCTCAGCGGCCAGACCGTCACCGCCTTCTGGCACAGCGTGCGCCATGCGCAGCCGCTGGCCATTGGCTTGAACTGCGCGCTGGGCGCGGCGCTGATGCGCCCGTACATCCAGGAGCTGGCGCGTGTGGCCGGCGACACCTTCATCAGCTGCTACCCGAACGCGGGCCTGCCCAATCCGATGAGCGACACGGGCTTCGACGAGACGCCCGACGTGACCTCGCGGCTGCTGCACGAGTTCGCGGCCGAGGGGCTGGTGAACATCGTGGGTGGCTGCTGCGGCACCACGCCGGACCACATCGCGGCCATCGGCAAGGCTGTGGCGCCAGTGGCAGGCCGCGTGCTGGGCAGCAACAACGCGGGCTTCTACAAGGAAGCCGCGTAAGCACCACTCCGGTCGCGCCCGCGGCCGATTGACAGGCTCTTTGCCCCCGGCCTACGCTGGGGCGCAAGGAGCCTACCCATGAACACACTCGTTCCGCGCTGGATCGGCATCGGCGCCCTGGCACTGCTGCTTCCGCTCGCGGCCGCGGCGCAACAGGCCTTCACGCGTGGCGCGGTCAACATGCGCGCCGGCCCTTCGGGCGACTATCCGTTGGTGGCGCGGCTCGGGCCGGGCCAGCCGCTCGACGTGGTCGGCTGCACCAGCGGCTATGGCTGGTGCGACGTGGTGCTGCCCGACGGCGGGCGCGGCTGGGTCTGGTCGCGCAACCTCGACTACGCATATCAGGAGCAGCGCGTGCCGCTGGCCACCTACGGCGCGGTGATCGGCGTGCCGATCATCGGCTTCGCGATCGGCAGCTACTGGGCCGACTACTACCGCGACCGGCCATGGTACGGCGACCGGCGCTGGTGGGGCGGCCGGCCGCCTCCGCCACCCATGGCGGGCTGGCGTCCACCGCCGCCGGTGAGGCCGGGATGGCAGCCGCACCCGTGGCGGCCGGGGCCGGGTTTCCGGCCGCCAGGGCCCGGGTTCCGCCCACCACCCGGGCCTGGATTCCGCCCGCCGCACGATCCCGGCATCAGGCCGCCGCGGCCGCAGCCGGGCTTTCGTCCCGGGCCTCCGCCCGGCGTGGCACATCCACACCCCGGCGGCCGGCCGAGGCCTGGTGGGGGCGGCGGCGAACGCCCGCATGGCGGTGGCGGACACGGCGGCGGACATGGTGGCGGACATGGTGGCGGCCATGGAGGTGGCCACCGGCCCTGAAGGCGCGTGCGTCAGCCCTCGGCGACGTGCACCACGCGCTTGCCGAAGTTGCGCCCCTCCAGCAGGCCGATGAGCGCAGCTGGCGCGTTATCCAGCCCGTCGACCCGGTCCTCGCGCAGCGTCACGCGGCCCGCATCGACCCATTCGCCCATCTCGCGCCGGAAGGCGTCGAAGCGGTCGCCGTAGTGGTCGAGGATGACGAAGCCCTGCATGCGGATGCGCTTCTGCAGCAGCGCCGCCATCAGCAGCGGCAGCCGGTTCGGGCCGGACGGCAGCTTCTCGTTGTTGTAGTCGGCGATGTGCCCGCACACCGGCACGCGCGCGCCGATGTTGAGCAGCGGCAGCACCGCGTCGAACACTGCGCCGCCGACGTTCTCGAAGTAGACGTCGATGCCCTTGGGGCACGCGGTCGCGAGGCGCGATGCGAACTCCGGGTCATGGCGGTCGAGGCAGGCGTCGAAGCCCAGTGTTTCGACCGCGTAGCGGCACTTGTCCGCACCGCCCGCGATGCCGACCACGCGCGCGCCCTTGAGCTTGGCGATCTGCCCGACCACCGAGCCGACCGCGCCGGTCGCCGCGGCCACGACAACGGTGTCGCCCGGTTTCGGCTGGCCGATGTCGAGCAGGCCGACGTAGGCGGTGAAGGCAGGCATGCCGAGCCCGCCCAGCGCCAGCGAAGGCTGCGCCATCTCGCCGAGCGGGAGCAGGTCCTGGCCGTCGGACAGCGCGTAGTCCTGCCAGCCTGCGTTGCCGAGCACGAGATCGCCGGGGCGGAACTGCGGGTGCTTGGAGGCGGCGACGCGGTTGACCGTGCCGCCCGGCATAGGCTCGCCCAGTGGCACCGAGGCCGCGTAGACCGGCGCGATCTCATCCATCAACTGGCGCATGTACGGGTCGAGCGACAGGTGCAGGGTGCGCAGCAGCACCTGTCCTTCGCCGGGCGTGGGGACGGCGGTTTCTTCGAGGCGGAAGTCGCCCGGTGTCGGCAGGCCGCGCGGGCGTGCAGCGAGGACGATGCGGCGGTTGAGGGTGTCGCTTTGAGGCATGGGCTGGTGGCTCCTGTAATGGTTGGGGATGCGGATCTGCGGAGGCGAATAGACCAGTCGTCTAGTGCACGGCCGAAAAAAAGCGGGAGCGCGTATGCCTCCCGCTCCAGGCTTTTTCAGGTGTCCGGAGACAGGCCCAGCAGCTGCCGGGTGTCGCGCATGGCCATGTCCAGCGAGGCGCGGTCTCGGGTGATCTTGGCCAGCAGGCTGGCGCCGAGCCATCGCTGGTAGAGCGCGACGGCGATTCCCTGCGCGTCCTGTTCCTTTGCTTGCGGCGCGGCCTGCAACGAGCCGTCGGCCCGGCCGGCTTCGATGCAGCGCGCCAGCCGGTCGGTGATGCCGCGGGTGCCTCGCGCCAGCGCCGCGCGCATGCTCTCGGACAGGTCGCAGACCTCCGCGCCGAGCTTGACCACGAGGCAGCGGCTCTGCGCATCGTCGCCGGTCTGCGAATCGAGCCAGTCGTCGAAGTAGCCGATCAGCCGTTGCGCGGCCGTGCCCGGTGTCTCGGTCAATAACGCGTCGGTACGCCCCAGGTATTCGGTGAAATAGGCTTCCAGCACGGCCTCGCCGAAGGCCTCCTTGGAGCCGAAGTAGTGATAGAACGAGCCCTTCGGCACCTTCGCCGCCGTCAGCACCTCGGCCAGTCCGACCCCTGTGAAGCCCCTTTGCAGCAACAGCGGATGGGCCACGTCGAGGATGTGCTGGCGGACGTCGGGAGTGGGGGCGATCGCGTTCATGGCCCGCACTCTAGCGACTATTAGACCAGTCGTCTAGTCGCCTTGATCGCCGCCGGTCTTGGGGCTGCACGCACCGGCGGCTGCCCGGTCCTTGGCTATCAGCTTCACGAAGCGCTGGGCTCCCAGGCCGAGTGGGCGCTCACGTGACCACACCACGTCCACCCACAGGTCCAGCCCGTTGCTGAGGTTCTCGAACGGAATCTCGATCAGCGCGCCCGCCGCCACATGCGGCTTTGCGAAGTTGCGCTGCAGCCAGCCCCAGCCCAGCCCGGCGGTGATCAGGCTCAGCGCGGCCAGTGCGTTGTCGGTGCGCCAGACATGGCGCGCGAACACGAAGCGCGGGTCGCTGGTGGTCAGGTCGCGCCCGGCCACGACGATCTGCCGGGTGTTCGTCAGGTGGTCCTCGCGCAGCCGGCCGCCGTTGGCCGCGAGAACGGGGTGGTCCGGCGCGATGACCGCCACCATCAGGTCGCTGCCGACTTCCTGGAAGCCTTCGCGCCCGTCGAGGCTCGGGCGCTCGAACACCAACGCCAGTTGCGCCCGCCCGCTGTGCAGCAGCGCCAGTGCGTCGGCCTGCGGGGCCGCCAGCACCTCGACCTGCAGCAGCGGATGCTCCCGCGCCAGCTCGGCCAGCGGACCGCTCCAGCGCGCGGCCAGCAGCTCGGGCGCAATGGCCAGCGTGAGCCGGTCTTCCAGCCCCTGGGTCAGCGCCAGCGCCTGCACCTGCAGTTGCCTGAGCTGGGCCGCCAGCAGCCGCGCCTGCGGCTCCAGCGAGCGCGCGGCGGCGGTGGGCTGGGGCTCGCGGCCGCTGCGGTCGAACAACGGCAGGTCGAGCTCGGCCTCGAGGTTGGCGATGGCCATGCTCACGGCCGACGGCACCCTGTGCAACGCCCGGGCGGCGGCCGAGAAGGAGCCGTGGTCGATCACGGCCAGGAAGACTTCGACGTTGTCGCTGGAAAAAGCCATGGCACCCGACCTATCAATAAAACTGAAACAAGTTAACTTTTTATATCAGCGGATGACACATAAAGTCCAGTCATCGCAGTAACGAAACCAAGAGAAGAGTCATGCAAGGCATTCAACGTCGCATCGTCTACATCAGCCTTTATGAGGGCATCGCCATCGTCGCCGCCAGCGCCGGGCTGGCATTGATGACGGACGCCGGCCTCGGCCATTCGGGCGTGCTGGCGGTGGCCGCCTCGGTCGTCGCGGTGATCTGGAACCTGGTCTTCAATTCGCTGTTCGAGCGCTGGGAGTCGCGCCAGGTCGTGCGCGGACGCAGCCTGCGCCGCCGCATCGCCCACGCCATCGGCTTCGAGGGCGGGCTGGTTGCCTTCCTGGTGCCGATGTTCGCCTGGGGCCTGGGCGTGTCGCTCTGGCAGGCACTGGTGATGGACCTGGGGCTGGTGATCTTCTTCCTGGTCTACACCTTCGTCTTCAACTGGGCCTTCGACCGGGTGTTCGGCCTGCCGGCTTCTGCGGCGGCGAACAACACGGTGGTCACGGCGTAGAGGGCGCTTTCTTCCTGTCGTTGGCGGCGCGGACTTCCAGCGCGGCCTGAAGCCGCAGCGCCTCCTGCGGCGTGAAGAGCTGGGCCTGCAACTGCGCCCGCGTGGCCTCGTCGGCCGCGGCATAGCGCGAGAGGCGGCTTTGCCAGTCTTGCTCCTGCTGGTCGAGCGTGGCCAGCCGCTGCGCTGCCTCGTGGCCGTACTGCTGGGAGCGCTCGGCAAAGCGCTCCTGGGGGCTCGCACCGCGTGCTTCCAGCGCGGCGGTCTGCTCGGCGACGCCGAGTTGCGCCGTGGTGGCAGCCCGGTCGGCTAGCTGCTCGGGCGTAAGCCAGTTCTTCTCGGTCTGCGCCAGCGCTTCGCGCTTCTGCTCGGGCGTCAGATCCTTGTTGCGCTCGATTTCCAGCTTCTCGACGCTGAAGCGGTCGAACTTCTCCTCGGCGCCGAACAGGCCCTCGACCTCTTCCGGCGCGAAGTAGCGTGCCCGGATGCCCGCGCGCGCATCGAGGATCCTGCGCAGCCCGGCAGGGTCGCCGATGCTGGCCGCCGGCAGCGCCTCTAGCGCGTTGCGATAGTCGATGTAGCGCTCCAGCAGGCCCAGCCCGCGCACCCTCCATTCCGGCGGCAGGTACTTGTCGATCTTGGCGCGCATCTCGGCCATCAGGCCTTCCTTGTCCCTGGCCTGGCTGTCGTTCAGCATCTGCTCGAAGATGCGCAGCAGGTCGGGTGTCAGCAGTGGGTCGGGGGCGTGGCTGTTGTTGCGCAACGCGACGGCGGATGCTTCCGCCGCCGCGGGGTTGGTGGCCGGCGGCATCGAAGACGCGGCGACCGCAGGCGCTTCAGGCGCGCTGAGCTGCCACCACGCCACGCCTGCGGCCACCACCACCGCGACCGCCGCCAGCGGACGCAGGAGCTTCGGGGACATCGACTCCTCAGAGGCCGAGCTGCTTCAGCTTCGCCGCCTGGTTGACGTACAGCGTCACCGGGCTCACCGAGAACAGGTCGCGCAACCCGAGCAGCTGATTGACTTCGTCCAGATGGTTCTGCCGGTAGCTGCCGAGGTAGGTGCCCAGATGCGAACTGCAGGCCGATGCCAGCCCGTCGTTGGCTTCGCCGTGGACCGCGCTCAGCAGCGACAGCGGGTAGTCGGAGGCGTCGAACACGTTGGTCAGCGGCTGGGTGCCCGACCAGGAGAAGTACCGCACGCCGTTGACCAGCTCGGCCCCGTTGCCGCAGGCCGTGGTGGGCACGCCGTCGGGGAACTTGGCGTTGAACTTCGCCGAGCCCACGGTGTTCAGCGAATCGAGCGCGCCCAGCCCGTTCTGGGGCGTGTTGTTGCCCGAGAGAATGCCGAGCAGGCTGGAAAACGCATTGACCGCACTCACCACCACGGTCCGGCTGAGGCTGCCGGCCGGCAGCGTGTCGCCGAGCACGTCGGCCACCTTGCTGCCCTTGTGGGGGCTGCCAACCGTCGTGACGGAGGCCACAAGCTCCGGCGCCACGCCCGAGACATAGCGCGCCGTGGGCCCGCCGTGCGAATGGCCGATCAGGTTGACCTTGCTCGCGCCGGTGAGCGCCAGCACGTCCTTGACCTGCTTGAGCAGCTGCTCGCCGCGCACTTCGCTGCTGTTGGTGGCCGCCACTTCGGCGACGAAGACCTTGGCGCCCTGGGCGCGAAGCTCGCCGGGAATGCCGTACCAGTAGTCGATGCCCGCGATGGTGTCGAAGCCCAGCATGCCGTGCACCAGCACGATCGGGTAGGCCGTCTGCGCGGCCTTGCTCGTGGCTGCCTGGGCCGTCTGCATCAGGGGCGCCAAGGCCAGCACGCCGCACATCAGCAGCGCGCCGGCAGAGCGCCGCGCCGTACCGCTTTTCCTGCCCGTCGAAGCCAGAATCGTCTTCAGTCGAATCATCGGAACTCCCTGCAATTGGGTTGGATCGGTTTTGGGGATGCACACAAAAAAGAACGAGCGTGCTCTTTTCATTCTGCGAAATCAGGGATTCGCTATCGATTCGGACTTACCCTTTCATGATTCAGACTTACTCCTTGCACGCTATCTGCTTGGGGGAGGGCGATAGACTCCCCCAACCCGCGCACGAATAACCGCTTTTGCCCCCGAGTCAAACCATGTCTTCCCCAATGCCCCCTCCCATGAAGCTGTCCGGCCTCGAACCGGTTGCCATCGGCGAGGGCACGCTGTTCGTCAACATCGGCGAGCGCACCAACGTCACGGGCTCCAAGGCCTTCGCGCGGATGATCCTGAACGGACAGTTCGAAGAAGCCCTGGCCGTGGCGCGCCAGCAGGTCGAGAACGGCGCGCAGGTGATCGACATCAACATGGACGAGGCCATGCTCGACAGCAAGGCCGCGATGGTCCGCTTTCTCAACCTCATCGCCAGCGAACCCGACATCGCGCGCGTGCCGGTGATGGTCGACAGCTCGAAGTGGGAAGTCATCGAAGCCGGCCTGCGCTGCATCCAGGGCAAGGGCATCGTCAACTCCATCTCCATGAAGGAGGGGGTCGACAAGTTCAAGCACGAGGCCAAGCTGGTGAAGCGCTACGGCGCCGCTGCCGTGGTGATGGCCTTCGATGAAAAAGGCCAGGCCGACACCTACGCACGCAAGATCGAGATCTGCGAGCGCGCCTACCGCATCCTGGTCGACGAGGTGGGCTTCCCGCCCGAAGACATCATCTTCGACCCGAACATCTTCGCCATTGCCACAGGCATCGAGGAGCACGACAACTACGCGGTCGACTTCATCAACGCCGTGCGCTGGATCAAGGAGAACCTGCCGGGCGCCAAGGTGTCGGGCGGCGTTTCGAACGTGAGCTTCAGCTTCCGCGGCAACGACCCGGTGCGCGAAGCGATTCACACCGTGTTCCTGTACCACGCGATCAAGGCGGGCATGGACATGGGCATCGTCAACGCCGGCATGGTCGGCGTGTACGACGACCTCGAACCCGAGCTGCGCGAGCGCGTGGAAGACGTGGTGCTCAACCGCCGCGCCGACGCCGGCGAGCGCCTCGTCGAAGTGGCCGAAACCGCCAAGAGCGGCGCCAAGGACGACAGCAAGAAGCTCGAATGGCGCGGCACGCCCGAGAACCCGGTGCACGTCAACCAGCGCCTGTCGCACGCGATGGTGCACGGCATCACCGACTTCATCGTGGAAGACACCGAAGAGGCCTACCAGCAGATCCTCGCCAAGGGCGGCCGCCCGCTGCACGTGATCGAAGGCCCGCTGATGGACGGCATGAACATCGTGGGCGACCTGTTCGGCCAGGGCAAGATGTTCCTGCCGCAGGTGGTGAAGTCGGCGCGCGTGATGAAGTCGGCCGTGGCCCACCTCATTCCCTACATCGAGGAAGAAAAGCGCCAGGACGAGGCCGCGGGCCGCGACGTGCGCACCAAGGGCAAGATCATCATCGCCACCGTGAAGGGCGACGTGCACGACATCGGCAAGAACATCGTCACCGTCGTGCTCCAGTGCAACAACTTCGAAGTGGTGAACATGGGCGTGATGGTCCCGTGCCACGAGATCCTCGCCAAGGCGAAGGTCGAGGGGGCGGACATCGTGGGCCTGTCGGGCCTCATCACGCCGAGCCTCGAAGAAATGCAGTACGTGGCCGGCGAGATGCAGAAGGACGACCACTTCCGCATCAAGAAGATTCCGCTGCTGATCGGCGGCGCCACCACCAGCCGCGTGCACACGGCCGTGAAGATCGCGCCGCACTACGAAGGCCCCGTGGTCTACGTGCCCGACGCCTCGCGCAGCGTGAGCGTGGCGCAGAGCCTGCTCTCCGACCAGGCCACCGCGTACATCGACGAGATCAACGCCGACTACGTCAAGGTGCGCCAGCAGCACGCCAACAAGAAGCAGGTGCCGATGTGGCCGCTGGCCAAGGCGCGTGCCAACAAGACGCCGATCGACTTCGCGAACTACCTGCCGCCGGTGCCCAAGTTCATCGGCCGGCGCGTGTTCAAGAACTTCGACCTGACCGATCTGGCCAAGTACATCGACTGGGGCCCGTTCTTCCAGACCTGGGACCTGGCCGGTCCGTTCCCCGCCATCCTGAAGGACGAGATCGTCGGCACCGAGGCCGTGCGCGTGTACGCCGACGGCCAGCGCATGCTCAAGCGCCTCATTGAAGGCCGCTGGCTCAGCGCGAGCGGCATCGTCGGCTTCTGGCCCGCCAACACGGTGAACGACGACGACATCGAGCTGTACACCGACGAGTCGCGCAGCGAGGTCGCGCTCACCTGGTACGGCATGCGCCAGCAGACTGAAAAGCAGATGATCGACGGCGTGATGCGCCCCAGCCGCTGCCTGTCCGACTTCGTCGCGCCCAAGGACAGCGGCGTGAAAGATTACGTCGGCATGTTCGCCGTCACCGCCGGCCTGGGTGTCGAGAAAAAAGAGAAGTACTTCATCGACGACCTCGACGACTACTCGGCCATCATGCTCAAGGCCCTGGCCGACCGGCTGGCCGAGGCCTTCGCCGAGTCGCTGCACCACCGCGTGCGCACCGACCTCTGGGGCTACGCGAGCGACGAAAGCCTGAGCAACGACGACATGATCGCGGAGAAGTACCGCGGCATCCGCCCCGCGCCCGGCTACCCGGCCTGCCCCGACCACAGCGTGAAGCGCCCGATGTTCGACCTTCTGGCCTGCGCGGACATTGGCATGACCCTGACGGAAAGCCTCGCTATGATGCCCGCCGCCAGCGTGAGCGGTTTCTACCTGAGCCACCCCGACGCGACGTACTTCAACGTCGGCAAGATCGGACACGATCAGTTGCAGGACCAGGCCGCGCGGCGCAAGGAGAGCGAGTCCGATCTCGAGCGTCTGCTGGCGCCCAATCTTTGAACCTGCCGGCCGGCGCGGCCGCCCGGCGCCGGGAGTTGTTATTCAGAAGCTGATGTTTGCAGCCGCGCACTACGCGGCATTGGCGGTTTTCGTGTTCAGCTGCTGGGGTTACGGCCGCGCATTGCTGGGCCGCATGGCCCCGCCGCCGCGCCGCGACGCGGGGCTCGAAGCCGCCATGGCCGTGGCGCTGGGCGTCGGTCTCTTCATCTGCGCGTTCCAGGCGCTGGCCATCTTCGGGGCCTTCAAGATGGGCGCGACCGTGGCGCTTGTCGTTGCGGGCTTCGTTGCGGCGGCGATCCAGCTGCCGTCGTGGCTGCGCGAGCGGCGTGCCCTGCGTGCGAACGAACCCGCCGCGCCGTGGACCTACTTCGAGCGCGTCGCGATGATTGCGCTGGCTCTGGTCGCATTGCCCGCGCTGGTAGCGCCGCTCGCGCCGCCGATCGCCTTCGACGAGCTGATGTACCACCTGCCGTATGCGCGCCAGGTCGCGCAGCAGGGCTCGCTGGGCATTCACGACTGGCTGCGCTATCCCTGGTTCCCGTACAACTACAACCTGCTCTACGCCGCCGCGCTGCAGGTCGGCGACGACGTGCTGCCGCACTTCCTCAATGCGCTGGCGGGCGCCCTGTCGGTGGTGATGATCTTCCGCCTCGGCATCCTGCACGCCAACCGGCTCACCGCCTGCATCGGCGCGGCCATCTGGCTGGGGCTTGGCGATTATTCGAACGCGCTGATCGACATGGGCGTGGCGCTGTTCGTGCTGTCGGCCTGCGTGGCGCTGTGGTGGTGGCGCGAATCGGAACCCGGCAAGCCCGTGCACGGCGGCATGCGCTGGCTCGGCGTGGCTGCGTTCTGCCTCGGCGTGGCCGCGGGCTCGAAGTACCAGGCGCTGATCTTTCTGCCGCTGGTGGCGCTGTTCGTCATCCGCCACGAGCGCCGGCCCCAGGCATGGGCGCTGGTGTTCGTCTGCTTCCTGATCCCGTGCGTGTACTGGTACGCGCGCAACGCCGTCATGACGGGCGACCCGTTCAACCCTATCGGTGCGCGCGTGTTCGGCTTCACCGAATGGACGCCGGCCGACTACGTGCAGCAGGTGGCGGATGTGCGCGTGCATGCCGAACTGCCCAATGCGCTGATCTGGTCCGTGTTCTTCGCACCGTTCAGCGTGCTGTGGAAGCGCTCCGCGGCCGTGCGTGCGGCAGGCTGGTTCTGCCTTTACTCGGTGGTGGTCTGGGTCGTGACCTCGCGCTATCCGCGCTACCTGACGGCCTCTTTCCCGCTGCTGGCCGCCATCGCGGCCATCGGCTGGCAGGTGCTGTTCGGCTGGGCCGCATCGGCCGTGCGCCGCATGTTCGGTGCGAAGGAGAAGACGCAGGATGCCGGTACCGTGGCGACGGGCTCGATGAGCCGCGACACCGCGCGTTCCGGCGCCCGCGCGGGCGACTGGGTGCTCGTGCTGCTGCTGGCCGTGCTGGCCGCCGTGTCGGTGCGCCAGACTGCGGTGAAGGTGTCGATGGTCTCGATCACCCCGGAAGCCCGCGATGCCGTGCTGCGCAAGCACGTGCCGGGCTATGCCGTCATGGACTACCTGCGCCGCACGGCCACCGGCCGCGTCTACCAGATCGCGCTGAACGAGGCGATCTACTACGGCCCCAACCCCATCTGGGGCGACACGCTCGGGCCGTGGCGCTACACCGACTTCGGGCGCCTGTCAGGCGGCGATCTCGCGCGCAAGCTCGGTGGCCTGGGTTTTGTGGCGGTCGTCCTGCCGGACTCCGTGGTGCCGGTGTTCAGCGCGCGTGTCGACTTCGACAAGTACTTCGCCGTCGAGTACGAGAAGGACGGCAGCCGGGTCTACCGTATCCTTCCCGCCGCACCATGACCGACGCCAATTTCCCCGCCACCCACGGCAGCAGCGGCCTGCGCATTGCCGCGGTGATCCCCTGCTACAACGAGGCGCTCGCCATCGCCCAGGTGGTGGCGGGCTTTCGCGCCGCGCTGCCAGAGGCCGAGATCCACGTCTTCGACAACAACTCCAGCGACGACACGGCCGCCGTGGCGCGCGCGGCCGGCGCCATCGTCACGCACGTGACCCTGCGCGGCAAGGGCAATGTCGTGCGGCGCATGTTTGCCGACGTCGATGCCGACGTGTACGTGATGGTCGACGGCGACGCCACCTACGACACCGGCGCCGCGCGCCGGCTCATCGACCGGCTGGTGAGCGATAACCTCGACATGGTGGTCGGCAGCCGCGTGGACGACGGCCAGGACGCGCATACCTACCGCACCGGCCACCGCCTGGGCAACCGCATGCTCACGGGCGCCGTGGCGCAGCTGTTCGGCGGAGGCCTCAGCGACATGCTCTCGGGCTACCGCGTGTTTTCGCGGCGCTATGCCAAGTCGTTCCCGGCGCTGTCGCGCGGCTTCGAGACCGAAACCGAACTCACCGTACACGCGCTCGAACTGCGCATGCCCTATGCCGAGGAAAGCACCGCCTACAGCACGCGCCCCGAAGGCTCGGTGAGCAAGCTCTCGACCTACCGCGACGGCTGGCGCATTCTCAAGACCATCTGCAAGCTGTTCGTGAGCGAGCGGCCGCTGCAGTTCTTCTCGATCATCGGGGGGCTGCTGGTGCTGATGTCGGTCGCGCTGGTCTTGCCGCTCGTCATGACCTACATGCACACCGGCTTGGTGCCCCGGCTCCCCACGGCGGTGCTGGCCACGGGTGCGATGCTGGCTGCCATGCTGTCCTTCGTGTGCGGTGTCGTCATGCAGGCCATCACGCTGGGGCGACGGGAGGCCAAGCGGCTGAGCTACCTCGCGATTCCTAGCGTGCGCGAGCAGGCGGCCCGCGGCACACGCACTTCACGATGAAGATCGGACGCGAGTTCCTCTCCTTCGCCCTCGTTGGTGTGATCGGGCTCGTGGTCGACGTGGTCGTGCTGTATCTGCTGGCGCCGCTGCTGGGCTGGTACGGCGCGCGGGTGGTGTCGTTTCTCGCAGCGGCGACCACCACCTGGGCCTTCAACCGCCGCTACACCTTCGCGGCCAGCGCATCGGCTGGCAGCTCCCTCTGGCGCGAGTACCTGGGCTACCTGGCGACCATGGCGGCCGGCGCGGTGCTCAACTACGGCGCCTATGTGCTGACGCTGCACTGGGTCGAAGGGCGCTGGGCCGCGGCCCTGGGCGTGGCCCTGGGCAGCCTCGCCGGCATGAGCGCCAATTTCCTGTCGGCGCGCTACCTGGTCTTTCGCTCGCACCGCGGCGGCTGAGGCCGCCGATGCGCGGGGCGCTCAGTGCGCGCCGGAAACGACGACCGGAATCTCCGTTGCAGGCGGCGTGTTGCGACTGCGGCCGCAGCGCACGATGCCGTCGATCATCACCATGCCCACGCCCGGAATGTCGCCGAGCTGCACGCTTTCGAGCAGGCCCGGCGCGGGCGAATGCTGCGCGCGGTCCATGAACACGAAGTCGGCATCGCGGCCCACCTCGATCAGGCCGCAGTTGAGCTTTCGGATCTTCGCCGTGTTGCCGGTCGCGAAGCAGAACACCAGCTCGGCCGGAATGTTCGCGATGGACGACAGCATTGCCACCATGCGCAGGATGCCCAGCGGCTGCACGCCCGAGCCCGCGGGCCCGTCGGTGCCGAGAATCACGCGGTGCGGGCACTTGAGCTCCAGCGCCGCCTTGGCCGCCGCGATGGCCACCTTCTCGTTGCCGTTGTGCACGATCTCGATGGCGCGCGAGCTCTTCTCGCAGAGCTCACACACGTGAGCCTCGGGCAGTGAGGTGTGGCCGCCGTTGATGTGGCCGATGATGTCGGCGTCGGCCTCGAGCACAACATCCTTGTCGATCAGGCCCGAGCCCGGGATCGACGGGCCGCCCGTGTGGATGGTGCTCTGGATGCCGTACTTGCGCGCCCAGGCCACCATCTCTTTCGCCTCGTAGCCGGCCTTGACAGAGCCCAGGCCCACTTCGCCAAGCAGGCCCACGCCGGCTTCGGCGAGTTCCTTGAAGTCGCTCTCGACCATGCCCTTCTCGATGACGGGCGCGCCCGCCAGCACCTTCACTCCGCCGGGGCGGAAGTTGTCGAAGGCGCGCTGCGCGGTGATGGCCAGTGCCTTCAGGCCCACGATGTCCTTGGGACGGCCGGGCAGGTGCACCTCGCCGGCGGAAATCATGGTGGTCACGCCGCCGTGCATGGTGGAGTCGATCCAGCCGATCTGGCCCTGGCGCGGCGTCCAGTCGCCGAACACCGGATGCACGTGGCTGTCGATCAGGCCTGGCGCCACGCAGGTCTTCTTCGCGTCGATGACGGTCTGCGCGCCTTCGAGATCGCAGTCTTTCTCTTTGCCGACCGCGACGATCAGGCCGTCGTTCACCACGATGGTGTCGGCGTCGAGGATGGGCTTGTCGATGTCGCCCGAGAGCAGCAGCCCGATGTTCTTTATGACGACCTTGCCCGACTTGCCGCCGGCTGCGATTTCTGCCATTTCGATGTGTCCTCGTGGGGTGGTGTGTTGTCTTGCGGCTCGTCCGCCTCTGTATCCGCGTCCGCGCGCACCGTGCGCAGCAGCGTCTCGATCACGAAGTCTTCCCAGTGCGTGATCGCCTCCGGCGATTCCAGCGGCTCACCGAGGAAGGCGGTGAGCGTGTGCCGGTTGGAGGTGTAGAAATAACCCGTGGACGCGATCAGCAGGTAGATGTCGCGCGCCACCAGTTCCTTGCGGAACAGGCCCTGCGCAGCGCCGCTGGCGAGGATTTCCGCAATGATCGCCACCGCGCGCGACGAATACTCGCGCGCCCGCAGCGACTTCGAAATGTGCCGGCCCTTGTGCAGGTTCTCGGTGTTCAAGAGCGTGACGAACTCGGGGTTCTTGCGGTAGTAGCCCAGCACGAAGCGGATGACCTCGGTGAGCGCTTCCACCGGCCGCGAGGCGTCGAGCGCGATGGCGGCCTCGGCGTCGTCCATGCGCTGGTAGATGCCTTCGAGCACCGCAATGAAGAGGCCTTCCTTGCTGCCGAAGTAGTAATAGATCATCCGGTCGTACGACTTCGCGGCCTTGGAGATCTTCTCCACGCTGCCGCCGTCGTAGCCGTACTTGGCGAACACCTTGGTCGCCGCCTTCAGGATGCTGTCGCGCGTGGCCTGTGCGGCCGCCTCGCGCACGCCCGTGCGACGCTGGGGCTTGGTCTTGGGTGCGGAGCGGCTGTCGGCCATCGGGCGCGCGAGATGCCGATTACTTCTCTGCGAACGCGCGCTCGACCACGAAGTCGCCCGGCGTGCTCGTGTTGCCTTCCTTGAAGCCGCGCTTTTCCAGGATGTGCTTCAGGTCGACCAAGAGGCCGGGGCTGCCGCACAGCATGACGCGGTCTTCCTCGACGTTGAGCGGCGGCAGGCCGAGGTCGTCGGTGAGCTTGTTGCTCTCGATCAGGTCGGTGATGCGGCCCTGGTTGCGGAACTCCTCGCGCGTGACGGTCGGGTAGTACAGCAGCTGCTTGGCGATCATCTCGCCGAGGATCTCGTGCTTGGGCAGGTGGTCGGTCACGAGGTCGTGATAGGCCAGCTCGTCGACCTGGCGCACGCCGTGCACCAGGATGACCTGCTCGAACTTCTCGTACGTGTCCGGGTCGCGGATGATGCTCATGAACGGTGCGAGGCCGGTGCCGGTGCCGAACAGGTACAGGCGCTTGGCCGGCAGCGTGTAGTCGATCAGCAGCGTGCCCGTGGGCTTGCGGCCCACGATGATGGTGTCGCCCACCTGGATGTGCTGCAGCTTCGAAGTCAGCGGGCCTTCTTCCACCTTGATGCTCAGGAACTCGAGATGCTCCTCGTAGTTCGGGCTCACGATGCTGTAGGCGCGCAGCAGGGGCTTGTTGTTGACCTTCAGGCCGATCATCGTGAAATGACCGTTCGAGAAGCGCAGCGCCGGGTCGCGCGTGGTGGTGAAGGTGAACAGGCGGTCGGTCCAGTGGTGGACGCTCAGGACGCGTTCTTCGCTGAATGCACTCATACGGAACTCAAGAGTTGGTTGGTAACAGGGGAGGTTGGCTGAGCCGACGTGCACGCCTTTGGGGCGAAAACCGCCGGCCGGCTCCGAACCCTCCATTGTCGTTGGTCGTAAAAACCCCGATGAACATCGCGAGAAAACACCATTGCAAGCATCGGGCCTGTTTGCTACATTGACTGCGAATGTAGTGAACGCAACATGAAAGTGTAGGGAATGCTACACAAACGGAAGTCGGTGCACAAGCGGGCGGACGGCACGTTTGTTGCAAACCCCGACAGCCAGGATTTGCCCACATACGCCCACGAGATTGCCCGATGACAGAACACACCAAGACAGATGGCCTCCCCGGCATGGACATGCCCGTGGTGGCTGAAGCCGGCAGCGGCGCCTTCGGCAAGGCGCCGCCGCGCAACGAGCGCATGAGCACCGCCAAGGTCGAGTGCAACGCCTGCCCGGTGCTGTGCCAGATCTCCGACGGCCGCACCGGCGCCTGCGACCGCTATGCCAACCGCGAAGGCGTGCTTGTGCGCGTGGATCCCGTGGTGCTGTTGCGCCGGACGATCGAAAGCGAAGCGCCTGCGCTGGTGCCCTTCAATCGCACCGGCGCCGAAACGGCCCCGGCTCCTGCCGAGCCCGACTGGAACGGCGACCTGCTGCACGCCGACGAAGTCTTCGTCACCGGCGTGGGCTCGTCCACCACCTACCCCGACTACAAGCCCGCGCCCTTCATCGTTGCATCGAAGGCCCAGGGCGTCGACATGGTCACCGTCGTCACCGAAGGCATCTTCAGCTACTGCAGCTTCAAGGTGAAGATCGACACCGACCGCTTCCTCGGCTCCGAGCAGGCCAACGTGCGCTATCGCGGCGAAGTCGTGGGCCACGTCACCACGGCCGAATACGGCTCGCAGATGCTCTCGCTCGGCGGCGTGCACCACCTTACTGGCGGCAGCAAGAAGGAAGGCCGCATGACGGCCGAGCTGATGCAGCTGCTGGGCAACAAGAAGGCCGTGGAGTGCACCATCGACGGAGGCTCCACCCTCGTCATCCAGGCCGGCAAGGCGCCCATCGTCAACGGCGTCGAAGAGCAGCGCATGCGCGTGGGCTGCGGCTCCGCGGCGGTCGGCATCTTCGCGCGCCAGTTCGCGGGCGTGGCCGACGAGGTGGTGGTGGTCGACGACCACATCACCGGCGTGCTCACCGAGCACCAGGCTGGCCGCTGCCTCGACATGGCGCCCTCGGGCATCCAGATGCTGGGACGCAAGTCCACGCCGGGGCGCTACTTCCAGGTGGCGAACCCGGGCAACGGATGGGGCGGCACCGACATCGCCGATCCCCTTGCGATCATCGAAGGCTGGGAAGAGGGCGTCGCGCGCCCCGGCCTGCGCCTGCTCATGACCTCGACCACCGGCGAGCACGCGCAGTGGTACGTGCTCGACGATGCACTGAAGCCCGTCGAGCAGCCCATGCCAACGGAGGTGAAGCGCATCGTCGACCGCATCGGCGAGAACTGCGAACCCTCGCTGTGCACTGTGCTGTTCCTCGGCGGCGCGGGCGGAAGCCTGCGCGCGGGCGTCACCGAAAACCCGGTGCTGCTCACGCGTGCCATCAAGCGCGCGCTGGTCAACGTCACATGCGGCGGCGCGCCGGCATACGTGTGGCCCGGCGGCGGCATCACCGTGATGGCCGACGTCATGCGCATGCCCGACAACAGCTTCGGCACCGTGCCCACGCCAGCCATCGTCGCGCCCATCGAGTTCAGCATGCGGCGCGACGACTACGAGGCGCTCGGCGGCCACATGGAACACATCTTCCCGCTCGAACAGGCGCTCGCGCGCGGTGCATGGCAGGAAGACGGCGCACCGCTCGCGCGCCAATGGCTCGCGATGGACGACGCCAATCCGTGGCCGCTCGGCCACGCCCCCATGCTGGGCTGATCATGTCCGCCCAACGCACAGCGCTCGACAAGAACCGCTGGCATTTCAACCACGGCCCGATCGACATCGTGGCCGAGGCGCATGGCGACCCGTACGCCGTCGCGGCCGCGCACGACGCCGCGTGGGCGCGCTTCGTCCACGTGCTCGACGAACTGGTGCACGAGCTGCCGCTGCTGCGCCTGCCCGTCACCGACAAGATGCGTCCGCGCAATGTGGTGGCGCGCCGCATGTGGGACGCCTGCGCCGCGTTCTCCCCGATGTTCATCACGCCGATGGCGGCGGTGGCCGGCTCGGTCGCGCAGGAGCTGATCGCGTTCTACGAGCGCCCCGGCATCGAGCGCGCATGGATCAACAACGGCGGCGACATTGCGCTGCATTTCGCGCCCGGCCAATCGGCGCGCGTGGGCGTGTTCGCCGACCTTGCGCGCTTCGACTGGCGTGACAACAGCGGCATCCTCACCACCGACGGCCAGTTCGAGCTGCACGCCGACCAGCCCGTGCGAGGCGTCGCCACCAGCGGCTGGCGCGGGCGCAGCTTCTCGCTGGGCATCGCCGACAGCGTGACGGTCCTGGCCGCCACTGCAGCGCAGGCCGATGCGGCGGCGACAGTGATTGCCAACGCCGTCGATGTCGACGACGCTGCCATCGCGCGCCGCCCCGCGAACGAATGCAAGGACGACAGCGACCTTGGCGACACCCTCGTCACCGTCGACGTGCCCACGCTGGCCCCCGGGCAGGTGCGCAGCGCACTCGATACGGGCGTGGTGTGCGCCAAGGTCCTGCAAAAAGGCGGGCTTGTGTGGGCCGCTCTACTCGTTTGTCAGGGGCAGTGGCGACTTGTCGAACCCTTATGCTCGAAGGCGCTCAAGACCGAGCTGCCGAAAGCAGTTGGTTCAGTATTTGCTTAACGAAAAGCAAGGTTCTTTTTCATGATCGAAATCCGACGCGTCTTCACCCATGTCGAGCACATCCACCACGAGTTCGGACCGCGCGCCGAAACGCCGCTGGTGCGCGGTGCCATCGGCGCGGTGCTGACCAATCCGTTCGCCGGCCGCTACGAGCCCGACATCCTGCCGATGATGGCGCTGCTCGACCCCGTAGGCGTCGACATGGCGCACAAGCTGCACGCCGCCATGGACGTGCCGCTGGAGCAGATCGCCACCTACGGCAAGGGCGCCATCGTCGGCGCCGACGGCGAGCTGGAGCACGGCGCGCTGTGGCACGTGCCCGGCGGCTACGCAATGCGCGAGCTGCTCGGCTGGAAGGGCAGCCGCGTTGCCTACACCGCAGGCACGGCCGAAGAAAAAACCGGCCAGCCCGGCAATGCGCTGTCCATCGTGCCGTCGACCAAGAAGGTCGGCCCGCCCGGCGCCGCGCTCGACGTGCCGCTGACCAACATCAACGCCAGCTACGTGCGCGGCCAGTTCGACGCCATCGAAGTGCGAGTGCCTGGCGCGCCGGCTGCGGACGAGATCGTCTTCATCCTCGCGATGAGCACGGGCTACCGCGTGCATGCCCGTGTCGGCGGCCTGCTCGCAGAGAACATCAGCAAGTGGGACGGCCTGCGCTGACCCGCACAGAGACAAGACAAGGAACACAGAACATGACCGCCAACATCCGCAAGCTCGTCATCCAGGTCGATGAAACCCGCAAGGAAATGGGCAAGGACGTCACGCCGCCCACGCGCCGCGCCGTCGCAATCGCCGTGATCGAGAACCCCTACGCCGGCCGCTACAGCGAGAACCTCGACGAGCTGATCGCCATCGGCGAAGAACTCGGCGCGCTGCTCGGCCAGAAGGCCGTGAAGGCACTGGGCATCGAGCCCGGCCAGGCGCAGAGCTACGGCAAGGCCGCCATCGTCGGCGAGCGCGGCGAGCTCGAACACGCCGCCGCCATCCTGCATCCCAAGCTGGGCGCGCCGCTGCGCGTTGCGGTCGAGAAGGGCGCGGCGCTCGTGCCTTCGGCCAAGAAGCAGGGTACGCTGGGCACCGCCATCGATGTGCCGCTCGGCCACAAGGACGCGGCCTTCGTGCGCAGCCACTTCGATGCGATCGAAGCCCGCGTGAGCGATGCACCGCGCGCCAACGAGATCGTGGTGGCGGTTGCCGTCACCGACAGCGGCCGTCCGCTGCCGCGCATCGGCGGCCTGCAGGCCCATGAAATCAAGGGCGAAGACGGTCTTCGCTGACGCTGTCTTTCGCCCTCGCCCAATCACGGTGTTTTCTTTCCTCATTCGATCTCAAGGAGCTTTCCCCATGAACCCATTGCGTCACGTCTTCAGCGCCGCGGCCCTCGCTGCGCTGACCACTGCTCTCGTTCCCGCGCATGCGCAGGGCGTGATCAAGATCGGTGAGGTCAACAGCTACAAGGCCCAGCCCGCCTTCCTGGAGCCCTACAAGAAGGGCATGGAGCTGGCCGTCGAAGAAATCAACGCCAAGGGCGGCGTGAACGGAAAGAAGATCGAGCTCATCACGCGCGACGACAACGCCAACCCCGGCGACGCCGTGCGCGTGGCCGAAGAACTGGTGGCGCGCGAGAAGATCGACGTGCTCACCGGCACCTTCCTGTCGAACACCGGCCTGGCCGTGGCCGACTTCGCCAAGCAGAAGAAGATCTTCTTCCTGGCCGGCGAGCCGCTGACCGACAAGATGACCTGGCAGGGCGGCAACGAATACACCTACCGCCTGCGTCCCGGCACCTACATGCAGGCCGCGATGCTCGTGCCCGAGGCCGTCAAGCTCAAGAAGAAGCGCTGGGCCGTCGTGTACCCCAACTACGAATACGGCCAGTCGGCCGTGGCTGCCTTCAAGACGCTGCTGAAGGCCGCGCAGCCCGACGTCGAGTTCGTCGCCGAACAGGCGCCGCCGCTGGGCAAGGTCGATGCGGGTGCCGTGGTCCAGGCGCTGGCCGATGCCAAGCCCGACGCAATCTTCAACGTGCTGTTCGCTGCCGACCTCTCGAAGTTCGTGCGCGAAGGCAACACTCGCGGCCTGTTCAAGGACCGCACCGTCGTCAGCGTGCTGACCGGCGAGCCTGAGTACCTCGATCCGCTGAAGGACGAAACGCCCAACGGCTGGATCGTGACCGGCTACCCCTGGTACGGCATCCAGACGCCTGAGCACAAGGCCTTCTTCCTCGCGTACCACGCCAAGTACAACGACTATCCGCGCCTCGGCTCGGTGGTCGGCTACAGCATGATCAAGTCGGTCGCGGCCGGCGCCGCCAAGGCCAAGAGCACCGAAACGCCGAAGCTCCTCGAAGCCTTCAAGGGCCTGCAGGTCGACACGCCGTTCGGCAAGATCAGCTACCGCGCCGAAGACCACCAGTCCACCATGGGCGCCTTCGTCGGCAAGACGAAGAACGAAAACGGCAAGGGCGTGATGGTCGACTACACCTACTTCGACGGCGCCAAGTTCCAGCCCTCCGCCGCCGACGTCAAGAAGTCGCGCGCCGCCGACTGACCCTGATCCTTTTCCGGAACGCTTGCACCCATGAGCCTCTCGTCCCTGCTGCTTCAGTTCCTCACCGGGCTGTCGTCGGCTTCGTCGCTGTTCCTCGTGGGGGCCGGCCTTTCGTTGATCTTCGGCGTCACGCGCATCGTCAACTTTGCGCATGGCTCCTTCTTCATGGTCGGCATCTACCTGGCCTACACGCTGGTCGAGAAGCTCGGCGGCGGCATGGGCTTCTGGCCCGCGCTGGTGATTTCCGCGCTCGCGGTCGGCATCCTCGGCGCGCTGATCGAGATGGTGCTGCTGCGTCGCATCTACAAGTCGCCCGAGCTGTTCCAGTTGCTGGCGACCTTCGCACTGGTCCTTGTCATCAAGGATGCGGTGCTCTACATCTGGGGGCCTGACGAACTGCTCGGGCCGCGCGCGCCGGGCCTGTCGGGCTCCGTCGAAATCCTGGGCCGGCAGTTTCCGACCTACGACCTGTTCCTGATCGTCGTCGGCCCGGTCGTGCTCGGCCTGATGTGGCTGCTGCTCACGCGCACCCGCTGGGGCACGCTGGTGCGCGCCGCTACGCAAGACCGAGAGATGGTCAGCGCGCTGGGCGTGAACCAGGCCTGGCTCTTCACCGCGGTGTTCGCGCTCGGCGCGATGCTCGCGGGCCTGGGCGGTGCGCTGCAGCTGCCGCGCGAGCCGGCCACGCTCGCAATGGACCTCAACACCATCGGCGCGGCCTTCGTGGTCGTGGTGGTGGGCGGCATGGGCTCCATTCCGGGCGCCTACGCGGCGGCGCTGCTGATCTCGGAGATCAAGGCCGTGTGCATCTGGCTCGGCGTGGTGGAAATCTTCGGCTACAGCGTGTCCTTCTCGAAGCTCACGCTGGTGGTCGACTTCATCGTCATGGCCATCGTGCTGGTGTGGCGCCCGTGGGGCCTGTTCGGCCGGCCGCAGGCGCCGAGCCGCTACGTGGGCATGGCCGAGGAGCCGCTGCGCCGCGCGAGCAAGGGCTACCTGTGGCTGGTCGCCGCGCTCGGCGTGGTGCTCATGGCGATGCCGCTGCTCACCGCCGATTCGCCCTACACCACGGTGCTGATGATCGACCTGCTGATTGCCGCGCTGTTCGCCGCCAGCCTGCACTTCATCATGGGGCCGGCCGGCATGCACTCGTTCGGCCATGCCGCCTACTTCGGCCTCGGGGCTTATGGCGCCGCGCTGCTGGTGCGCTCCAGCGGCCTGCCGATGGAAGTGGCGCTCATCGTGGCCCCGCTCGTCGCGGCCATCGGCGCCTTCATCTATGGCTGGTTCGCGGTGCGGCTGTCGGGTGTGTACCTGGCCATGCTCACGTTGGCCTTCGCGCAGATCACCTGGGCCATCGTCTACCAGTGGGATTCGTTCACCGGCGGCAGCAACGGCCTCACGGGCGTGTGGCCGTCGGAGTGGCTGTCGGACAAGCGCACCTACTACTGGCTCACGCTGGCGCTCGTGGCCGTCGGCGTCATGATGCTGCGCCGCGTGCTGTTCTCGCCCTTCGGCTATGCGCTGCGCGCGGGCCGCGATTCGGTGCTGCGCGCCGACGCCATCGGCATCGACGTCAAGCGCATGCAGTGGACGGCCTTCGTCGTCGCGGGCGCTGCGGCCGGGCTGGCCGGCTCGCTCTACGCCTTCTCCAAGGGCAGCATCTCGCCGGAGAGCCTCAGCGTCGACAAGTCGGTCGACGGGCTGGTGATGGTGCTGCTGGGCGGCATCCAGACGCTGGCGGGGCCGGTGGTCGGCGCCGTCACTTTCAGCTGGCTGCACGACACCGTGGCGCGCAACACCGACTACTGGCGCGCGACGCTCGGCGCCATCATCCTGATTCTCGTGCTGCTGTTCCCGCAGGGCATCGCAGGCTTCGCGAAGCAGCTGACCGACAAGCTGCTGCGCCGCGCCAAGCCTGATGCGGCGCCTGTGGCTGCCGAGGCGAAGGAGGCCAAGGCATGACGACCACCTCCAACACACCCCTGCTCAAGGTCGAGAACCTCGGCAAGTCTTTTGGCGGTGTGAAGGCCGTCGACGGCATCAGCTTCGAGCTGCACGCCGGCGAACTGCTCGCCCTCATCGGCCCCAATGGCGCCGGCAAGTCGACCACCTTCAACATGGTCAACGGCCAGCTCAAGGCCGACCAGGGTTCGATCCTGTTCGACGGGCACGAGCTCGTGGGCCAGAAGCCGCGCGCCATCTGGCGCCAGGGCGTGGGCCGCACTTTCCAGATTGCCGAAACCTTCGCCTCGCTCACCGTGGTCGAGAACGTGCAGATGGCGCTGCTGTCGCACGACGGCAAGCTGTTCTCCATGTGGCGCCGCGCGGCCGACCACAAGCGCGACGAAGCACTGGCGCTGCTCGACCAGGTCGGCATGAAGTCGCAGGCCGACCGGCCCTGCAGCGTGCTGGCGTATGGCGACGTGAAGCGGGTCGAGCTCGCCATCGCGATGGCCAACAGCCCCAAGCTGCTGCTGATGGACGAGCCCACCGCCGGCATGGCGCCCAAGGAGCGCAACTCGCTCATGGCGCTGACCAAAGATCTCGTCATCCAGCGCGGCATGGCCGTGCTCTTCACCGAGCACAGCATGGACGTGGTGTTCGCGTATGCCGACCGCATGATCGTGCTGGCGCGCGGCCGCCTCATCGCGCAGGGCAAGCCGCTCGAAATCCGCGACCACCCGAAGGTGCAGGAGGTGTACTTCGGCAGCGGCAAGACATTCGAGAAGATCGCAGAGAAAGCCGCAGCCCTTGGAGTCGCAGCATGAGCACACACGAACCCCTCCTGCAGGCCAAGGCCCTGTGTGCCTGGTATGGCGCCGCGCAGATCCTTTATGACGTGGACCTCGAAGTGCGTCGCGGCGAAGTGGTCGCGCTCATGGGCCGCAACGGCGCGGGCAAGTCGACCACGCTGAAGACGCTCATCGGCATGCTGACCAAGCGTCGCGGCGCGGTGCGCTTCCTGGGTCATGACATCTCCAGGAGCGAGCCGCACCACGCAGCGCGCCTGGGCCTGGGCTTCGTGCCCGAAGATCGCCGTGTGTTCACCGACCTCACGGTGATGGAGAACCTCGAAGTCGGCAAGCAGCCCGCGCGCCGCTGGGCCGACGGCACCGACGCACCGCTGTGGACGCCCGAGCGCCTGTTCAAGCTGTTCCCCAACCTCGGCGAAATGCCGAACCGTCCGGGCGGGCGCATGAGCGGCGGCGAGCAGCAGATGCTGACCGTGGCGCGCACGCTCATGGGCAACCCGTACCTCGTGCTGCTCGACGAGCCTTCCGAAGGCGTGGCACCGGTGATCGTCGAGCAGATGGCCAACATGATCCTGGAGCTCAAGGCGCAGGGCGTGAGCATCCTGCTGTCGGAGCAGAACATGCACTTCGCCGAACTGGTGTCCGACCGCGCCTATGTGCTCGAGAAGGGGCAGATCCGCTATCACGCCACCATGGCCGAGCTTGCGGCCAACGACGAAGTTCGCCGCGCCTACCTGAGCGTCTGAGTTTTTCCTTCAACCCATCGGAGTCCACGCCATGCATCGCAGAACCCTCGTGAAATCCGCCGCCGCCCTCGGGCTGGTTGGCGGTTTGGGCAGTGTCGGTTTCAACGCCTTCGCGGCGGGCAAGATCAAGCCCGGCGACAAGGCCGCGCTGATCGTGGTCGACGTGCAGAACTGCTTTCTCGACGGCGGCACGCTGGCGGTGAAGGGCGGCAACGAAGTCATTCCGGTCATCAATGCACTGGCGCCCGCGTTCCAGAACATCGTCGTCACGCAAGACTGGCACACGGCGGGCCATGCGTCCTTCGCGAGCACCTACAGCGGCAAGAAGCCCTTCGAGACCACCAAGCTCAGCTACGGCACGCAGGTGCTTTGGCCCGACCACTGCGTGCAGGGCACTGAAGACGCCGCGCTCGGCAAGGAGCTGAAGGTGCCCACCGCGCAGCTCATCATCCGCAAGGGCTTCCACAAGGAGATGGACAGCTACTCGGCCTTCGAGGAAGCCGATCACAAGACGGCCACAGGCCTGGCCGGCTACCTGAAGGCGCGCGGCATCAAGACCGTGTACGTCACCGGCCTGGCCACCGATTTCTGCGTGGCCTGGACCGCGATGGATGCGCGCAAGGCCGGCTTCGAGGCCTACGTGATCGAGGACGCCACGCGCGGCATCGATCTCAACGGCTCGCTGGCCGCGGCGTGGAAGCAGATGACGGCCAAGGGCGTCAAGCGCATACAGTCCGCCGACATCCAGACCGCCTGAGACCGCACCGCGAAGAACAACGACGAACAACAAGAATACACGAGACACACGACGCATGAAGCTTTCGATCTCAAGGCGCGCCATGGTGGCGGGCGGTGCGGCCCTGGCCCTCGGCCCCGGCCTGCTGCGTTCGGCACGCGCGGAAAACGGCGTGACCGACACCACCATCCGCATCGGCCAGTCGGCCGTGTTCAGTGGGCCGGCGAAAGACTTCGGCGTCGACTACCGCGCGGGCATCAAGCTGTACTTCGACCGGGTCAACAAGTCGGGCGGCGTCAACGGTCGCAAGATCGAACTCGTCACCTACGACGACGCATACGACCCCGCAAAGACCGCCATCAACACGGCGAAGCTGATCGACGAGGACAAGGTCTTCGCGCTCACCGGCTACGTGGCCACCGGCAACCTCGCGGCCGCGATGCCGCTGGCCGAGAAGGCGGGCGTGCCGATGTTCGCACCGCTGGTGGGCACCAGCTCGTTCCGCACCAAGGTCAACCGCTACCTGTTCCACGTGCGCGCGGGCTACGACCTGGAGCTGCGCAAGATCATCAGCCACCTCTCGACCATCGGCATCCAGTCGATCGCGGTGGTCTACCAGGACAGCGCCTTCGGCAAGTCGAACCTCGCCACCTGCGAGGAGCTGGCGGCCGACCACAAGGTGAAGGTGCTCAAGACCTTCCCGCTGGCCATCACGGCCGAGGACGCGAAGCAGGTCGTCACCGGTCTGTCTGAAACCAAGCCGGGCGCGGTCGTGATGATCATGGCCGGGCGCATGGTCGAAGTGTTCATGCGCGATTACCGCGCGAATGGCGTTGGCGCGCCGCTGTATACGCTGTCGGTCGGCATCACCGACGCGGCAGGTTCGGCCAAGCGGCTCGACGGCAAGCTCGCGGGGCTGGTCACGGCCAGCATCGTGCCGCCGCCGCAGGCGCAGCGCATGCCCATCGTGGCCGACTACCAGCGCGACCGCGCGGAGTTCGGCGAGAAGATCGACAGCTATACCGCGCTGGAAGGCTACATCGTCGCGCGCGTGATGGTCGAGGGCCTGCGCCGCGCGGGCAAGACACTCACGCGCGACAGCTTCATCGCCGGGCTCGAAAGCATCGGTAGCACGCGCATCGGCGACTTCCCCGTCGAGTACAGCGCGAAGAACCACAACGGCTCGACCTTCGTGGACCTGGAGATGTACACCCGTGACGGCCAGTTGCGGCGCTGAGCCGCTGCACCTGCTGGTCAACGGCCAGGCGCAATCGATCGAGGGCGTGCCGCGCGAAGCGACGCTGCTGCACCTGCTGCGCAACGACCTGGGGCTGAACGGCCCCAAGTACGGCTGTGGGCTGGGGCAGTGCGGCGCATGCACGGTGCATGTCGGCGGCGTGGCGGCGCGCTCGTGCGTGATTCCCGCGCGTGGCGTGGCGGGGCGATCCATCACAACGCTCGAAGGGCTGGGCGCGCGCGGCGACTGGCATCCGGTGCAGGCCGCCTTTGAAGACGCGCAGGCTGCGCAATGCGGCTATTGCCTCAACGGCATGGTCATGCAGGCGGCGGCCTTGCTTGCGCGCGATCCGGATGCGAGCGATGCGCGCATCCGCAGCGAGCTTTCGGGCAACCTGTGCCGCTGCGGCACCCACATCGAAATTCTCGACGCCGTGCAGCGCGCGGCGGCGCGCATGCGCGCGCATCCGGCCCCATGACTCGCCGCGCCGATCTTCCGCGGACCCGCGCCGAGTTCCTGTCGGCCAATGGCGTGCTGCTGGTGGTGCGCGAGACCCCGCTCGCACCGCCGCCCGCCAAGGGCCAGCCCGCGTTCATTGCCGGCAACCCGATCGAAGGCGACGAGATCCTGCTCGCCGTGTGGGACGACGGCAGCGCCTCGGCACTCAACGGCCACGTCGACCTGGGCACCGGCATCCAGACCGCGCTCGGGCAGATCGTGGCCGAGGAACTGGACCTCGGCATGCCCTGCGTGCGCGTGATGCTCGGCGACACCGCGCGCGCGCCCAACCAGGGCGCGACGATTGCGAGCGCGTCGATCCAGATCCATGCGCAGCCGATGCGGCTTGCCGCTGCGCAGGCGCGTGCATGGCTGACGGCGCGTGCGGCCGAACGGCTTGGCGTGGCCGACGATGCGCTACAGATGCACAACGGCGTGGTGCGAATCACCGAAGCGCCGGACCGCCACGTCAGCTATGCCGAGCTGGTGGCCGGCCAGCGCACTGTGCTGCGGCTCGATCCGCAGGCGCAGCCCAAGAATCCCGCCGATTACCGAGTCGTCGGCACGCGGCAGGCGCGCGTCGACATTCCGGCCAAGCTGGCAGGCGAGCTTGTGTTCGTGCACGACATGCGCGTGCCCGGCATGCTGCACGGGCGCGTGGTGCGACCACCGTATGCGGGCGCGGACCATGGCGAGTTCATCGGCAACACGCTCGAGGCGGTCGATGAATCGTCGATTGCGCACATCCCCGGCATCCGCGCCGTGGTCGTGATCCGCGACTTCGTCGGCATCGTGGCCGAGCGCGAGGAGCACGCCGAGCAGGCCTTGCGCGAACTGCGCGTCACGTGGAAGCCATGGCCCGGCATGCCCGACCTGGGCGACCTGGCACAGGCGCTGCGCGACAACCCGTCGACGCAGCGCCTGCTGGTCGATGAAGGCGATGTCGATGGCGCCATTGCCGCCGCCGCGCAGCCGATGCATCGCACCTACGTGTGGCCGTACCAGATGCATGCCTCCATCGGCCCTTCGTGCGCGCTGGCCGACTGGCAGCCGGCCGACGGCAGCGGCATGCAGCTGCGTTGCTGGGCCGGCTCGCAGAACCCGCACGTGCTGCGCGCCGATCTCGCGAAGCTCATGGGCGTGGAGGACGTGCAGGTCGACGTGGTCCGCATGGAAGCTGCTGGCTGCTATGGCCGCAACGGCGCCGACGACGTGGCAGCCGATGCGGCGCTGCTCGCCCGTGCGGTCGGCGCGCCGGTGCGCGTGCAGCTCACGCGCGAGCAGGAGCATGCGTGGGAGCCCAAGGGCGCCGCGCAGCTCATGGAGATCGACGGCGGCCTCATGGCAGACGGCCGCGTCGCCGCCTACGACTTCGAAACCTCTTATCCGTCGAACGGTGCGCCGACGCTCGCGCTGCTGCTCACGCGCACCATCGAACCGGTGGCGCAGGCCTTCGAGATGGGCGACCGCACCGCGCGACCGCCGTACACGTACGACAACCTGCGCGTGAAGGTCAACGACATGGCGCCGATCGTGCGCGCCTCGTGGTTGCGCGGCGTGTCGGCGCTGCCCAGTTCGTTCGCGCACGAGTCGTACATCGACGAGCTGGCGACTGCTGCGGGTGTGGACCCGGTGCAGTTCCGCTTGCGGCATCTGGAAGATCCGCGCGCGGTCGAGCTGGTGCAGGCCACCGCGCAGAAGGCCGGCTGGCGCATGCGCACCGGGCCGCAGGAGAACGCGGACGGTGGGCTCGGCGAAGGCGGCGACATCCTCTTCGGGCAGGGTTTTGCATACGCCCGCTACATCCACAGCAAGTGGCCGGGCTTCGGCGCCGCGTGGGCCGCGTGGGTGGCTGACGTCGAGGTCAATCGCAAGACCGGCGAGGTGCATGTGCGCCGCGTGGTGGTGGGGCATGACGCGGGGCTGATGATCAACCCGGCAGGGGTCGAGCATCAGATACACGGCAATGTGATCCAGACCACGAGCCGGGCGTTGAAGGAGCAGGTGCAGTTCGCGCCGCAACAGCAGCAGCAAGGCACGGCGACAGGTGCGCAGCTGCCGGGCGTGCTGCCTTCGGGCGTGGTCGCGAGCCGCGAGTGGGGCAGCTACCCGATCATCAATTTCCGCGAAGTGCCGGTGATCGAGGTGATGCACATGCCCCGGCCCGGCGAGCCTTCGCTGGGGGCGGGCGAGTCGTCTTCGGTGCCGGGGACTGCGGCGATCGCGAATGCCATCTTCGATGCGACGGGGGTGCGGTTTCGTTCGCCGCCGTTTACGCCGGAGACGGTGCTGGCGGAATTGAACCGGGGGGTGCTTGGTGACGCCGCTGTGCCCCCATCCCAACCTTCCCCCAGAGAGGGGCGGAGCAATGCAGCCTGGCCGCGCCGCAAAGGCTTGTGGGCGACCGGCGCCGCGCTCGTCGTTGGCGGCATCGGCGTCGTCGCCGGCCTGCTCGGCTGGCGCTCCGCCATCGCGCCCGTATCGCTCACTGCTCCGGTCTACAGCCAGGCCACCATCGAACGCGGGCGTGTGCTCGCCGCCGCCGGGGACTGCGCCGTGTGCCACACAGCCCCTGGCGGCGCGCCCAATGCGGGCGGTCGCGCGATGGAAACGCCCTTCGGCACGCTCTACACGACCAACCTCACGCCCGACCCCGAGACGGGCCTCGGCCGCTGGTCCTTCAGCGCCTTCCAGCGCGCGATGCGCGAAGGCGTCTCGCGCGACGGCCACTACCTGTACCCCGCGTTCCCCTACACCGCATTCGCGAAGACCAGTGACGACGACCTGCAGGCGCTCTATGCGTACTTCATGTCGATGCCTGCGGTGCGTGCGGAAACGCCGAAGTCCGAGCTCAAGTTCCCGTTCAGCATGCGGCCGCTGATGGCCGGCTGGAATGCACTCTTCCATGACCCGACGCCGATGCAGCCCGTGGCCACGCAGAGCGCGGAATGGAACCGTGGCGCGTATCTCGTCAACGGCCTCGGTCATTGCGGCGCCTGCCACACGCCGCGCAATGCGCTCGGCGCGGAGCAGGGCGGCAGCGCCTTCCTGTCGGGCGCCATGATCGATGGCTGGGAAGCACCGGCGCTCACGCACCTGTCGAAGTCCGTGGTGCCGTGGGACGCCGACGAGTTGTATCGCTACCTGCGCCACGGCCACACGCAGCGCCATGGCATCGCCGGCGGGCCGATGGCCGAGGTGGTGCGCGAGCTTGCGCAGGTGCCGGATGAAGACGTACGCGCGATGGCAACCTACCTCGGTTCGTTCAATCCAGCACCGTCCGTGCAACCGACTGTCGTGGCACAGCAAGCGGTCGATAACGCCGCACGCACGCAGGGCCAGTTGCTCGGTCCCGCGCAGCGCATGTTCGACAGCGCCTGCGCCTCCTGCCACCACGACGGCAACGGCCCCACGCTGCTTGGCGTGAACACGCCGCTCGCGCTCAACAGCAACCTCACGAGCGCGAGGCCAGACAACCTGCTGCGCACCATCCTCGACGGCGTGCGCGAGCCCGCGAGCCGCGACATCGGTTTCATGCCCGCGTTCCGCGAAGTGCTCGACGACCGGCAGATCGCCGAGCTTGCCGGCTACATGCGCACGCGCTTCGCACCGCAGGAGCCTGCGTGGGCCAACCTGCCTGCCGACGTGGCGCGCGTGCGCGCCGCGCCGGGACACTGACAGCAGAAAGAGAAGAGCCGGCCGCGTCGCAATCCGCTGTGCGCCGCTACGATGCAACGTAGCGCACACATCCAAGGAGACACCACGCCATGCCGCTTGATCTTTCAATCTCTTCCAGCCTGCCCCGCGACGCCGAACGCGCCACCCTCGTCGGCCGTTTGTGGCAACCCGGCGTGGGCCCCGTGCTGGTGGCCGTGCACGACGGCGACCTGTACGACCTGTCGGCGCTCGCGCCGACCATGAGCGACCTGCTCGAAGGCAGGAAAGCGCCTGCAGAAGCCGTTCGCCACGCATTGCAGGGCGCACCGCGCATCGCCGCGCTCGACGAAGTCCTTGCCAACAGCGACGAGACCGCGCGCGACACGAGCAAGCCCTGGCTGCTCGCACCCTGCGACCTGCAGGCCATCAAGGCCAGCGGCGTCACCTTCGTCGCGAGCCTGCTCGAACGTGTCATCGAAGAGCAGGCACGCGGCGATGCATCGAAGGCCGAAGCCACGCGCGCGGCCATCGGCGGCGTGCTCGGCGATAACCTTGCCGACATCGTGCCGGGCTCGCCCGAGGCCATGAAGGTCAAGGAAGTGCTGATCGCGCAGGGCGCGTGGTCGCAGTACCTCGAAGTCGGCATCGGCCCCGACGCCGAAATCTTCACCAAGGCCCCGGTGCTCTCCGCCGTGGGCACGGGGGCCGACGTCGGCATTCATTCGGGCTCGGTGTGGAACAACCCGGAGCCCGAGGTCGTGCTCGCCGTCAACAGTCGCGGCGAGACGCTTGGCGCCGCGCTGGGCAACGACGTCAACCTGCGCGACTTCGAAGGCCGCAGCGCGCTGCTGCTCGGCAAGGCCAAGGACAACAACGCCTCGTGCGCCATCGGCCCCTTCATCCGCCTGTTCGATGCGCACTTCGGCATTGCGGACGTGCGCCGCATCACCGTCGCGCTGGAAGTGACCGGCCCCGAGGGCTTCACGCTCGAGGGTTCGAGCTCGCTGTCGAAGATCAGCCGCGATCCGCTCGACCTCGTGGCGCAGACCGTGGGTAGGCATCACGCCTACCCTGATGGTTTCATGTTGTTTCTTGGAACGATGTTCGCGCCGACACAAGACCGTCACGGGCCTGGGCAAGGATTCACCCACGTCGTGGGCGACCGCGTGTGCATTGCCGCACCGGAACTCGGCGCCCTGGTCAATCGCGTTGTGCACGCGGACCAGGCGCCGATGTGGACTTTTGGTATCAGTGCGTTGATGCGCAATTTGAGTGAACGCGGTCTGCTGTGATTCGCATGTAGACGTTCCGTTTGAATTTCAAAAGGAGTTGTACTCCTTAGTAATTCATGTGCGTCGTGTTGCAATCTGTTGCTGTTGACCGCGCCTCTTGTTCCCCTCAAGATTGCCGCTGTTACGAAACGGTTGAACAGGGAGAAGAGGTTTGTCGCCGAGCGAAATCGATCTATTGCAGTTGCCTGTGGAAGGCTCGCATCCGTGCGGTGAAGACCTGGAATACGACCCCGATTTCATGGCGTTGCACCAAGCAACAACGGGTAAGCGCGAGCAGCAATTCGGCTCGACGATCATCCCCGCCGAGCCACCCGACTGGGCCCGCGTGGAGCGCATCGCGAAGCAGCTGTGCACACGTACGCGCGACCTGCGGGTGCTGGTGCCCCTCACGCTGGCCTGGACCGAAAACCGTGGCTTGCCCGGCTATGTCGATGGGCTGCAACTCGTCGACGCCGTGCTGCAGAAATTCTGGGACGGCGTGCATCCGCGCGTTGTCGACGATGGCTTCGAAGACCCGCTGCCGCGCATGAATGCACTGGCCGCGCTGGCCGAGGCCGAGGGATTGGGGCGCAGTGTTCGCGATGCAAGGCTGCTCGAAGACGGCGGCGCATCAATGAGCCTGCGACAGGTCGAAGCCTTGCTCGACTCGAGCAAGACCGACCATCAGATCGATTACCCGGGCGGCATCGGCCGACTGCGGGACGCGGCGCGGCGTGCGCAGGAAAAGGCGGCGCCCCCGGTGGTGGCATTGCGTGCTGCGCTCGACCTGCTGCAGCGCATACGCGAGACCTGCGAGCGCGCGCTAGGTCAGAGTTGGGCGCCTGATTTCTCGCGGCTCGAACGCTCGCTGCGCACCGTGGCCCAGCTGTTGCCCGAGCAGGCGCAGAGCGAAGGGGGCGGGGCTGGCGAAGCCCACTCTGGAGCCGATCCGCAAGGGGCGGGAGTTGCCGAGCCGGCTGCGAAGGGTGCTGCTGCCGGCAATGCAAATGGTGGTGCTGGCCTACGCACGGTGCCTATTAAAGATATTGAAATATCGACTCGTGATGATGTGCAAGTGTTGTTGGAAAAAGCTTGCCAGTTCATGGAGCGCACGGAACCCAGTCATCCGGCGCCCATGCTGATTCGCAGAGCGCAGCGGCTGCTGGATCTCAACTTCTTCCAGATCATCGAAGAGCTTGTGCCCGAGGGATTGCAAAAGATAGAAAGCCTTGCTGGACGCCCGCTGAACAGTGGGGGCAGCACGTAATAAGAAGAAGGCGGAGTCCGTCGCGGACTCCGCTGGCCGGCAGGACTGCCGGGGTCGTACCCACACGCATTACAGATTCAAGAGGAAGCTTATGGCAGACAACCGTGTCAGAAACAGTGGTCAGAAGTTCATTGCGCGCAATCGCGCGCCGCGTGTGCAGATCGAATACGACGTCGAGATCTACGGCAGCGAACGCAAGATCCAGCTGCCCTTCGTGATGGGCGTCATCGCCGATCTCGCGGGCAAGCAGGTCGACCCGATGCCCGACCTCGGCGAGCGCGAGTTCATGGCGGTGGACATCGACAACTTCGATGAACGCATGAAGTCCATCAAGCCGCGCGTTGCCTTCCAGGTGCCCAACACGCTCACCGGCGACGGCCAGATGAACGTCGACATCACCTTCGACAGCATGGACGACTTCTCGCCCGCGCGCATCGCCCGCCAGGTCGGCGCGCTGCAGCACCTGCTCGAAGCGCGCACCGAGCTGTCGAACCTGCTGTCCTACATGGACGGCAAGAACGGCGCGGAGCAACTGATCGCACAGGCGCTGCAGAACCCGGGGCTTCTCAAGTCGCTGGCCTCGGCGCCGAACCCGGCCGTCGCCAAGGCAGTGGAAGCCGCCAACGAAAAGGCCGGTACGCCCGGCAACCCAGGGACCTCTTCCGAGTAAGCGCGAGCACGAGCAGCAAGGACCGTCATCATCATGAGCACCGCCCCCAAACAGACCGCCGCGCGCGCACCCGCCTCCGTCGAAACGCTCGAGCCGAACGAGTTCTCCGACCTGCTGCAGCGCGAGTTCAAGCCCAAGACCGACCAGGCCCGCGAGGCGGTCGAGAACGCCGTCAAGACGCTGGCCGTGCAGGCGCTGGAGAGCACCGTTACCGTCTCCAACGATGCCTACCGCACGGTGCAGGCCATCATCACCGAGATCGACCGCAAGCTCTCCGAGCAGATCAACCAGATCCTGCACCACGAGGACTTCCAGCAGCTCGAAGGCGCATGGCGCGGCCTGCACTATCTCGTGAACAACACCGAGACCGACGAGCAGCTCAAGATCCGCGTGATGTGCGCGTCCAAGCGTGAAGTGGCGCGCTCGCTCAAGCGCCACAAGGGTATCGGCTGGGACCAGAGCCCGCTGTTCAAGAAGATCTACGAAGCCGAGTACGGCCAGTTCGGCGGCGAGCCCTTCGGCGCGCTGATCGGCGACTTCCATTTCGACCACAGCCCACCCGACGTCGAGATGCTCAGCGAAATGGCCAAGATCGCCGCGGCCGCGCACTGCCCCTTCATCGCCGGCGCATCGCCCACCGTGATGCAGATGGACTCGTGGCAGGAGCTGTCGAACCCGCGCGACCTGACCAAGATCTTCCAGAACACCGAGCACACCGCATGGCGCAGCCTGCGCGACTCGGAAGACGCGCGCTACATCGGCCTGGCCATGCCGCGCTTCCTGGCGCGCCTGCCGTACGGCGCGCGCACCAATCCGGTCGACGAATTCGAGTTCGAGGAAGAGACCGACTCGGCCGCGCACAGCCGCTACACCTGGGCCAACTCGGCCTACGCAATGGGCGTGAACATCAACCGCTCGTTCAAGCAGTACGGCTGGTGCACTTCCATCCGCGGTGTGGAGTCCGGCGGTGCGGTGGAGAACCTGCCCACGCACACCTTCCCGACCGACGACGGCGGTGTGGACATGAAGTGCCCGACCGAGATCGCCATCAGCGACCGGCGCGAGGCCGAGCTCGCCAAGAACGGCTTCATGCCGCTGGTGCACCGCAAGAACTCCGACTTCGCGGCCTTCATCGGTGCGCAATCGCTGCAGCTGCCGGCTGAGTACTACGACGCCGACGCCACGGCCAACGCGAACCTCGCGGCGCGCCTGCCGTATCTGTTCGCCTGCTGCCGCTTCGCGCACTACCTGAAGTGCATCGTGCGAGACAAGATCGGTTCGTTCCGCGAGCGCGAGGACATGGAGCGTTGGCTCAACGACTGGATCATGAACTACGTCGACGGCAGCCCCGGCACCTCGTCGCAGGACACGAAGGCAATGAAGCCGCTGGCGGCGGCGGAAGTCCAGGTGGAAGCCATCGAGGACAACCCGGGCTACTACGCCGCCAAGTTTTTTCTCCGGCCGCACTATCAGCTCGAAGGGCTGACGGTGTCGTTGCGGCTGGTTTCGAAGCTGCCATCCAACAAGAAGGACAGCAGCTAATTCAACGGTGTCCCGGAATCGGGCACATATAACTTTGGGGGTTAATCATGGCAGTAGACATGTTCATGCGCGTTGAAGGCGCGAACGGCGAATCGAAGGACTCGAACCACAAGGAGTGGACGGACATCAAGTCGTTTGCGTGGGGAGCAACGCAGCCTGGAAACATGGTCAGCGGCGGTGGCGGCGGCGTGGGCAAGGCGAGCTTCAATGACCTGCAGGTGCTCGCACGCATCGACAAGGCGGCGCCGTCCGTCCTGAAGAACTGCGCCAGCGGCAAGCACCTGAGCAAGGTGGAAGTGTCGGTCTGCAAGGCCGGCGGCGCGCAGATCGAATACACGCGCGTCACACTCGAAGAAGTGCTGGTCACCTCGGTGCAGTACACGGCCGAGCAGGGTTCGGACGCCGTGTTCGTGCAGTACGCCTTCCAGGCCGCGAAGGTGAAGCAGCAGTACTGGGAACAGACCGACAAGGGCGGCAAGGGCGCCGAGACGGTGCTGGGCTGGAACATCAAGGAAAACAAGGAAGCCTGATTTCCTTTTTCCCCGATGCGCGGCCGGCCCAGCGGGCCGGCCGCGACGTTTTTCCCGACGGCCTCCACGGCCGTCCTTCGCACACAGGCCTTTCGCGCCGTGTGCCATTCAGTCAGCGAGGAAGCTTCATGGGCGATGGGTTTGCAGTGCTGGGCGAACGCTCCGTGGCCGAGCACACCGAATGGGTACAGAGGCAGATCCGCGCCAATCCCCAGAATGCAAGCTTGCGTCTTGCCCTGTGTCACTTCCTCGCGCTGCGCGGCGAATGGCAGCGGGCTGAAGATCAGCTCAAGCTCGCCACCAAGCTCGACCCCACTTTCACTCCCGCCAGCGTCACCTGTTCGATGGCGCTTTCGGGCGAACGGCATCGCAGCGACTTCTGGTCCGGCGGACGCGCTCCGGCCATCATCTGCGGCAACGCGGAATGGGTCGAACAGCTGATCGCTGCCGCGGCCCTGCCGGCCGACCGTGCCGAGGAAGCCGCCGCCCTGCGCGAGACCGCGCGGCAGGCCGCGCCCGCCTTGCATGGCGCGCTCACCAGCGTCGACCGCTCCGATTCGCGCGCCGTGCAGGCGCTCGACGGCGAACCGGTGGAGCGCAGCATCTTCGCGTGGCTGTGCGACGGCGACGTGCGCATCGGCGCGGTGCTGGAGTTGCTCACGCCCTCGGGCTATGCATGGCTGCCCCTGCCCGAAGTGCGCCGCATCAAGTTCTCGCGCCCTCAACACCTGGTCGACCTGCTGTGGGCGCCAGCTGAATTCGAGCTGCACGACGGCCGCGCGCTCAACGGCCTGGTGCCGGTGCGCTATCCGGGCTCGCTCGAAGGCCTCGACGACGAAACCACGCTGGGCCGCCGCACCGACTGGCTGCCGCTGGCCGGCGAAGATCAATACGCGGGCCTCGGCCAGCGCACGCTGATCAGCGAGGCCGGTGACCATTCGCTGCTCGACCTGCGGCTCATCGAGTTCTCGCGCGAGGACGCGACCTGATGAGCAGCATCATGGACACCGACGGCGACCAGCAGGAAAGCGTCGCGCGCGACCGCCTGCAGCCGGTGCTGCTCGACCGCCTCACCGACAAGACGCCGCAGACCCGCCAGGAGCGCGCGGGCGCCTTCCTCATGAGCGGCAGGCTGTTGCGCGACTCGGTGCTGCGCGATCTGCAGTGGCTGCTCAACACCACCAACTTCGGTGCGGACCACAACATCAACACCATGCCGCGCGCGCGCCGCTCGGTGTTGAACTTCGGCGTGCGCGGCTGGGCCGGCGGCCGCATGTCGGAGGTCGACTTTGCGGACGTCGAGGCGGCCATCCGCTCGGCCATCATCGACTTCGAGCCGCGCATCATGAAAGACAGCATCGACGTGCGCTGCGTGACCGACGCCACCGATCTCGAACACCACAACCTGCTCGCGCTGGAGATCCGCGGCACGCTGTGGTCGGTGCCGTACCCGATCGAATTCATCCTGCGCTCGGAGCTCGACCTCGAAAGCGGGCACATGGTGCTGCGGCCCACCGGAGGCCTTTGAATGGACGCGCGGCTGCTCGACTACTACAACCGCGAGCTCACCTACATGCACGAGCTCGGGGCCGAGTTCGCGCAGCGCTACCCGAAGATTGCGGGCCGCCTCGGCATGCGCGGCATCGAGGTCAGCGACCCGTACGTGGAGCGCCTGCTCGAAGGCTTCAGCTTTCTCACCGCGCGCATCCAGCTCAAGATGGACGCGGAGTTTCCGCGCTTCTCGCAGCGGCTGCTCGAAGTGGTGTACCCCAACTTCCTCGCGCCGCTGCCCGCGATGGCCGTGGTGCAGATCGACGGCAACCTCAACGAAGGCTCGCTGAAAGCCGGCTACGAGCTGCCGCGCCACACCATCCTGCGCGGGCGAATGATCAAGGGCGAGCAGACAGCCTGCGAGTTCCGCACCGGCCATGCCGTCACGCTGTGGCCCATTCGCATCGCCGACGCGGGCATCGGCCCGGTGCCCGCGGAAATCGCGTATGCGATGCCCATGGCTGCGCGGCAGGCGAAGAGCGCCATCACCATCAAGCTCGAAGCGGTGGGCGGCGCGCGTTTTGCCGACATGCCGCTCGACCGGCTCGAGTTCTTTCTTTCGGGTGCGGAGCTGCATGCGCTGCGCGTGCTCGAACTCGCGGCGCACCACAGCATCGGCGTCGTGTGCCGCAGCGGGCCGGGCAGCACGGCGCGCATCGTGCCGCTGGGCGACGAGGCCATCAGGCACGAGGGCTTCGACCCTGACCAGGCGCTGCTGCCCTACGACGCGCGCTCCTTCCAGGGCTACCGCCTGCTGCACGAGTATTTCGCGTTTCCCGATCGCTACCTGTTCTTCAGCGTGAACAAGCTGCGCGCGGCGGTGCAGGCCATGAGCGGCACCACGATGGAGATCGTGGTCCTGCTCGACCGCGCCGACGGCGACCTCGAACGGCTGGTAGACGCCAAGCATTTCTCGCTGTTCTGCACACCCATCATCAACCTCGTGCCGCGCCGCAGTGACCGCATTCCGGTTGGGCCGGGCCAGCATGAGCACCATGCGGTGATCGACCGCACGCGTCCGCGCGACTTCGAGATCTTCACCGTCGAGCGCGTCACCGGCCACATGGCCAACGGCTCGGAAGAGCGCGAGTTCCGGCCCTTCCTCGGTTCGTTCGCGGCGGACGACGGCGACTTCGGCGCGTACTTCTCGCTGCGCCGCGAGCCGCGCCTGGTGTCGGACCGCGCACGCGCCCAGGGTACGCGCACCAGCTACACCGGCAGTGAGGTCTATGTGTCGCTGGTCGACCAGCACGACGCGCCGTTTCCGCACAGCCTGCGGCACATCACGCTCGACGCGCTGTGCACCAACCGCGACCTGCCGCTGCTGCTGCCGACCGGGCTCGAGTCAGATTTCACGCTGCGCGTGTCGGCACCCGTGCGATCGATCCGCATCCTGCGCGGGCCTTCGCGGCCGTACCCCGCACTGGCCGAAGGCGCGCTGACGTGGCGTCTCATCAGCCACCTCGGCCTCAACTACCTGAGTCTTACCGACGTCGATGCGGCGCAGGGCGCGGCCGCGCTGCGCGAGATGCTCGACCTGTACGGCAACCTCGCCGACCCTTCGGTGCGCCGCCAGATCCAGGGCGTGCGCTCGATGGCGCTGGCGCCGGTGTTCCGCCGCCTGCCGGAGCCGGGCCCCATCGTGTTCGGGCGCGGCGTGGAGATTGCGCTGAAGATCGACGAGGTCGCGTTCTCGGGCGCGAGCCCGTATCTTTTCGGCGCCGTGCTGGAGCAGTTCTTCAGCCGGCATGTGTCGCTCAATGCGTTCACCGAGTTCGCGCTGTCCAGCCTGCAGCGCGGCGAGATCGCGCGGTGGACCCCGCGCGTGGGACGTCGCCCCGCCGTATGAGCGAAACCAGCTTCACCGACGGGATGCAACAGGCCGCAGCGCCGACTGAGGAGGCCCAGGAGGTGCTGGATGCGGCCGAGGCTCGCCACGACATCGCGCAGCCTGTGCAACCTGCGTACGGTGCCGCGGCGCGGCGCGGCGTACCGCAGGCCGATCCAGTGCTCTGGGCCAAGCTGGTCGAGCAGCCCTTCGAGCACGACCTGTTCATGCTGCTGCGCCGGCTCGACGCGCAGGGCGACCATCCGCTGCTGGGCCGCGCGCCGCGCCCGCTCGACGAACCGCTGCGCCTCGGGCAAGAGCCCTCGATGGCCTTCGCGCCCTCGAATGTGTCGGGCGTCGATGTCGACAGCGACGGCCCGCCGCGTATCTCGATCTACGGCTTCGGCCTGTTCGGCCCCAACGGTCCGCTGCCGCTGCACCTGACGGAGTACGCGCGCGAACGCAAGCGGCATCACGCCGACAACACCATCAGCGCGTTCGCTGACCTGTTCCATCACCGGCTGATCCTGCTGTTCTACCGGGCCTGGGCCGACGCGCAATCGGTCAACAGCCTGGACCGCCCCGACGGCCACCGCTTCGTCGACTACGTGGCCAGCCTCATGAACATGGGGCAGCCCGGCCTCAAGGAGCGCGACCGCATCGCCGACCATGCGCGCACCTTCATGGCGGGCCATCTCGTGCGCCAGACGCGCAACCCCGAGGGCCTGATCCAGATCCTCAAGCTCTACTTCGACGTGCCCGTGCGCGTCGATGAGTTCGTGAGCGACTGGGTGATGATCGACGAGCGTCAGGTCAGCCGCATCGGCATCACCGGCCGCAATCACCGGCTCGGCGGCGGCGCCACCATCGGCCTTGCGGTGCGCGATGCGCAGAGCAAGTTCCGCCTCGAACTCGGGCCGCTCTCGCAGGAAGAGTTCCGCGAGTTCCTGCCGGGCAGCAAGCGGCTGCAGCAAGTGGTCGACTGGGTGCGCCAGTACGTCGGTATCGAGTTCGCGTGGGACCTGCGGCTCGTGCTCAAGAAGCAGGACGCGCACGGCATGCGGCTCAACAGCAACCAGCGCCTCGGCTGGGGCAGCTGGCTCGGCACGCGCCTGTCGGACACCGACGCCGGCGACATGGTGTTCCAGCCCGAAGCATTGTTTTCCCGTTCCGCATCGGCGGCACCCGTTGCCGCGCCCGCATCTTCCTCCATGGCTCTATGACCGACATCCGCCGCGTCTCTCTCTTTTCGAAACTCAATCCGATGCTCTACAAGGCATTGGAGACCGCCACCGCCTTCGCCAAGCTGCGCGGCAATGCCTACGTCGAGCTGGTGCACTGGCTGCACCAGATCCTGCAGCTGCAGGACAGCGACATGCTGCGCATCATCAAGCGCGCGGGGCTCAACCTCGACGCGGTCGAGCAAGACCTCGTGCGTGCGCTCGACCGGCTGCCGCACGGTGCCACGTCGATCAGCGACATCTCCGAGCACGTCGACAACGCCGTCGAGCGCGCGTGGGTCTATGCGAGCCTGCGCTTCGAGGCTACCTCGATCCGCGGTGCGTATTTGCTCGCGGGCATCATCAAGACGCCGGGGCTGCGCCAGGTGCTCTCGGGCATCTCGCGCGAGTTCGACAAGATCGTGCCCGACGTGCTGGTGGCGCAGCTCGCTGCATGGACCGAAGGCTCGCCTGAAGACGACTTCGATGCCGCACCAAGCGGCGTCGCGGCCGGCGGCGCAGCCGCTGCCGCGCACCACCAGGGCGATAGCCCCGCGGCAGGTGGTTCGGCGCTCGCCAAGTATGCGAGCGACCTCACCGCCAA
Organism: Variovorax sp. YR566; assembly: GCF_051992195.1. Taxonomy (NCBI): domain Bacteria; kingdom Pseudomonadati; phylum Pseudomonadota; class Betaproteobacteria; order Burkholderiales; family Comamonadaceae; genus Variovorax; species Variovorax sp. YR566. The sequence goes on from NZ_CP197092.1 coordinate 444,415, forward strand.
GGCACGCGCAGGCGAGCTCGACCCGGTCTACGGCCGCGACGACGAGATCCGACAGATCATCGACATCCTCATGCGCCGCCGCCAGAACAACCCGCTGCTCACCGGTGAGGCCGGCGTCGGCAAGACGGCAGTGGTCGAGGGCCTTGCCTCGCGCCTCGCCGCGGGCGACGTGCCGCCTTCGCTGAAAGACGTGTCGCTGTGGGTGCTCGACCCCACGCTGCTGCAGGCTGGTGCGGGCGTAAAGGGCGAATTCGAACAGCGCCTGCGCCAGGTGATCGACGAGGTCGAGAAGAGTCCCAAGCCCATCGTGCTTTTCGTCGACGAGGTGCATACGCTGGTGGGCGCAGGCGGCACGGCCGGCACCGGCGACGCGGCCAACCTGCTCAAGCCGGCGCTGGCGCGTGGGCGGCTGCGGACCATCGGCGCGACCACCTGGTCGGAGTACAAGAAGTACATCGAGAAAGACCCGGCGCTCACGCGGCGCTTCCAGACCATCCAGGTGCACGAGCCCACCGAGCCCAAGGCGGTGATCATGCTGCGCGGCATCTCGGCCGAGCTGGAGAAGCACCACGGCGTGCTCATTCTCGATGCTGCGCTCGAGGCGGCCGTGAGCCTGTCGCACCGCTACATTCCCGCGCGGCAGTTGCCTGACAAGGCCGTGAGCCTGCTCGACACGGCTTGCGCACGCGTGGCGCTGAGCCAGCATGCGCTACCCGCCGCCATCGAAGACCTGCAGCGCCGCATCGAGGTGCTGGGCATCGAGTCGGGCATCGCGGGGCGCGAGGCAGCCATTGGCGTGGGCGAGCACCAGCGCGTGGAAGACATCGCGGTCCAGGTGGCTGCGGCGCAGGCCGAGCTCGATCTGCTGGAGACGCGGCGCGTGGAAGAAAGCACGCTGGTCGAACGCATCGTGGCGCTGCGCAAGCAGCTGTCGCCGGCGGCGGTGCCGGTGCAGGCGGAGACGGCAGAAGCCGGCGAGGCGAATGTCGATGCGGATGTCGACACACCGCCCGCTGAACCCCAGCGCACGCCCGAGGAAATCCGCGCCGAACTCAACGAAGCACAAGACAAGCTCGTGCAGCTGCAGGGCGAATCGCCACTCATCCTCGCGGCCGTCGATGCCCAAGCCATCGCCACCGTGGTCGCCGACTGGACCGGGATCCCCATCGGCCGCATGGTGCGCGACGACGCGCAGTCGGTGCTGAAGCTCGGCGAAATTCTCTCGGCCCGCGTGGTCGCGCAGCCCGACGCGCTGGAGACCATTTCGCGCCGTATCCGCACCGCGCGCGCACGTCTCGACAACCCCAACAAACCCGTCGGCGTGTTCCTGCTGTGCGGCCCCTCGGGCGTGGGCAAGACCGAGACCGCGCTGGCATTGTCTGAAGCTTTGTATGGTGGCGAGCAGAACCTCGTCACCATCAACATGAGCGAGTTCCAGGAGTCGCACACCGTCTCCACGCTGAAGGGCGCACCGCCCGGCTACGTGGGTTACGGCGAAGGCGGCGTCCTCACCGAGGCCGTGCGCCGCAGGCCTTACAGCGTGGTGCTGCTCGACGAGATCGAGAAGGCGCACACCGACGTGCACGAGATCTTCTTCCAGGTCTTCGACAAGGGCTGGATGGAAGACGGCGAGGGCCGCCACATCGACTTCCGCAACACCGTGATCATCATGACCTCCAACGTCGGCACCGACCTGGTCATGCAACTGTGCGAAGACCCGACCCTGCGCCCCGACCCCGAGCCGCTGGCTGCCGCACTGCGCGAGCCGCTGCTCAAGGTGTTCGCGCCCGCGCTGCTCGGCCGCCTCGTTGTAGTGCCTTATTACCCGTTGCACGCAGAGGCGTTGCATCGCATCATCCGTCTGCAGCTCGATCGCATCGCGACGCGCCTGCAGGCGAACCACGGCATCGCACTGGCCTACGACGACAGCGCCGTCGAACTCGTCGCGCGCCGTTGCACCGCCATCGAATCGGGCGGCCGGATGATCGACGCGATCCTCACGCACACGATCCTTCCGAGGCTGAGCGAGGAAGTCATCGGGGCCACGGTCAGTGCGCGCAAGCTCGCGAGTGTGCAACTGAGTGCGGCGGATGACGACTTCCGCTACGAATTCTTCGAACATTGAGCGCAGAAAGGGAGCACCACATGGCCAGAGTCGTCACTGCACACACGCCGCTTGCACCGGACCAGTTGCTGTTCCGTTCGATGCACGGCAAGGAAGGGCTGTCGGAGCTCTTCGAGTTCGAAGTGGACCTGCTGAGCCCCAACACTTCCGTCGACATGAAGGCGGTGCTCGGCAAGCCGCTCACTCTCGAGATCGTGACGATCGACGGGACGCCGCGCTACCTCAACGGGCAGATCACGCGTTTCACGATGATCGGCCGCGAAGAGAGCTCGTCGCGCTATGTGGTGTATCGGGCTCTGGTGCGGCCCTGGCTCTGGTATCTCACGCGCACCAGCGATTGCAAGATCTTCCAGAACAAGTCGGTGGTCGACATCCTGGACGAAGTGCTCGGCGAGTATGGGTTCGCGTTCGAGAAGAAGCTCAGCGCCACCTACCGCCAGCGCGACTATTCGGTGCAGTACCAGGAGACCGACTTCGCATTCGTGAGCCGCCTGATGGAGCACGAGGGCATCTACTACTACTTCAAGCACGAGAAGAACCAGCACACGCTGGTGCTGGCCGACGACATGGGTGCGCACGACACGCTGCCGGGCTACCCGCGCATCGGCTACCTCGCCACCGATCGCGCGGGCGAGACGGGCCGCGAAGTGATCGACCAGTGGGAGGTGACCGAGGAGATTCGCCCCGGCACCTTCGTGGTCGACGACTTCGACTTCAAGAAGCCCAAGGCCGACCTGCTCAACACGCGCAGCCAGCCGCGGGAGAACGATCACGGCCGCTACGAGATGTACGAGTGGCTCGGCGGCTACAGCGACGCCGGGGATGGCGAGCACTACGCGCGCATACGGCTCGAGGAAGCGCAAGCGCAGGCCGAGGTGGACACCGGTCACTCCAACGTGCGCGGCATGGCGCCCGGCTACCGTTTCAGCATGCAGAACGCGCCGCGCGACGAGGACAACAAGGAATACCTGATCGCCTCGGTGACGTACAACCTGCGCGAGGGCGGCTATGCCACCGGCAGCCCCGACGGTCTCTACAGCTTCGACTTCGACGTGCAGCCCACGTCGTTTCCGTTCCGCGCGCCGCGCGTCACGCGGATGCCGACCACGCACGGCCCGCAGACCGCCACGGTCGTGGGCCCGCCCGGGGAAGACATCTGGATCGACAAGTACGGCCGCGTGAAGGTGCAGTTCCGCTGGGACCGCTACGGTCAGCGCAACGAGGACAGCTCGTGCTGGGTGCGTGTGTCGAGCGCGTGGGCGGGCTCCAACTTCGGCGCGGTGAACCACCCGCGCGTGGGGCAGGAAGTGATCGTCGATTTCATCGCCGGTTGCCCCGACCGGCCGATCATCATCGGCCGTGTCTACAACGCCGACCAGATGCCGCCGCTCGAACTGCCGGCCAAGGCGACGGTCAGCGGCTTCATCAGCCGCACCATCAAGGGCGACGGCGAACTGGCCAACCACTTCGTGATCGACGACGACCCCGGCAGCGAGTCGATCAAGATGCACGCGCAGAAGGACTTCAGCCTCAGCGTGGAGAACAATGAAACGCACACCGTGGACGGCACGCGCGAGACGCTGATCGAAGGCGCGGACACCTACACGACCAACACCTCGCTCAACGAGACGGTCAACGGGCCGCACACGCTGACGGTGAACAAGGGCGGGCCGCAGAAGATCACCGTCAACGGCGGCGACCAGTTCATCAAGGTGGATGGTGGCAATCAGCAGGTCGATGTCATCGGGAATCAGACCATCCATGTCACCGGCAAGCGCACAGACACGGTAGACAGCGGTGAAGAGCGAATCATCGGTACGTCGCTCAAGGAAGACATCGCGGGTCCGCAGACCACCAAGGTGGTCGGCCTGTACACCGAAGAAACCAAGGGCAAGAAGGTGACGGTCGACGGCGACGAGGACTATCTCGTCAAGGGGGCACAAAAGGTGCACGCGAACACGTCGTTGAGTGCGACGACGGATGGCCCCATGAACCTGGAAAGCACCGCGGCAGACATCTCGGTCAAGTCGCCGACCAAGATCGTGCTGGATGCGCCCCATGTCGAGGACAAGTCGGCAAAAAAGGTGACCTTCACGGACTGGGGTATTGCCTTCAAGGGCTTCAACATGGGGATCAACGGGGCCAACGTGAGCCTCAACGGCACTTCGCTGTTCGTGAACGGCCTGGTGACCAGCATTGCCGGGCTGAACCTGGGGTTCAACACCTACTCGCTCACGGGTGCGTTCATAAAGCTCGACCTGTATTCCGTCAGCCTTGCGGCGGGCACATTTTCCACCACCCAGACGACTTTCACGTGGGACAACGAGGCACAAAAAATCGATAACAACGGATACAGGGTGAACCTCTCGGGCTTCACCGTCTTTGTCTGAGCTTGGAGCGCGTGTTGGATCTTTTCGCTGTGTGGTTTACCAAGTACTGGTATCTGATTGTCCCCATCGCTGTCGTCGTGCTGCCAGCGTTCGTGGCGATCACGCTGGCCAAGCGCCATGCCTCCCACGTGATGCATATGCAGAGTGTGGTCAACCGCCGCGCGATGGGTGCGGATCTCGCCGAGCGAGTGCTTCGTACGGGCCAACCGGCCGTAGCGACGGTGCTCGAGAGCCATGACACGGGCATGCGGGCCGCGCGCATCTATATCCTCGTACGGCTCAAGTTCCAAGTACAGCCTGAGGGCGGATGGCCTGCCTTCGAGGCTGAACTGGTCGCCCCGATCAGCCCGGTGAAGCTCGCCGACTTCGCACCGGGGCGCTCCGTGAAGCTGCGCTTCGACCCGGTCTCGCACGAGATCGCCATCGATCAGCCGATGCGCTGAAGCGGGTCCGCTGCCCCATGAAGACCATCAAACCCTTTCGCCTGAGCATCCTCACGCGGCCCTTCCGGCGGCAGCGGCAAGACCACCTGGGCGTCTCGGTCTTCGCGATGGCCAGCCTGGCGCCCGAGCCCCTGCTGATGCCCGACCAGGATCTCTGGAAGCTGGCGGCCGACGAAATCGGGCCCGGCAACGTGCTGGACCTGTGCGTGCCCAAGATCGAGCCGGAGTGGCTGGTCAGCGGCTATGCGTACACGGCGCATCAGGACGACAAGACACTGTGCGCGGCCCAGGCCGTCTTCCATGGCCAGGCCAAGTCGTTGCTGGTGAGCGGTGATCGCTACTGGCTCGACGGCCGCGCCACGCCTGCGCAGCCTTTCGAGCGCCTGAGGCTGGATTGGGCGCATGCCTATGGCGGCCCGGGCGAGCCCGAAAACCCGGAAGGCATCGGCAGCTTCGATGAAACGATCAACGGCGTACAGACGCGCCGGCTTCCCAATGTCGAGTTGCCCGGCGCGCGTCAGGACGCACCCGGGCGGCGCATCGTGCCTGCGGGCTTCGGCGCCGTGCCTCCCGATCGGCCGCAGCGGCTCGCGCTGATGGGGCGCGCCTACGACCAGCAGTGGCTGCAGCACGAGTACCCGGGTTTCGCCGATGACATGGACTGGCGCTACTTCAATGCAGCACCTCTCGACCAGCGCCTGCCCGGCCGGCGCGAATTGCCGCCGGGCGCCGCCTACGAACTGTGGAACATGCACCCTCGGCAGCCGGTGATGCGCGGCCAGCTGCCCGATTGGCAGGCGCGTTGCTTCGCCAGCTTTCAGAAAGACGGTGGCGCGCTGTCGGAAATTTCGCTGCACCTGAGCACGGCCTGGTTTTTTCCGCACGCCGAGCGCGTCATCCTGGTCTGGCACGGAGCATCGCCCATCGCAGAGGATGACGCGGCCGACGTCAAGCACGTCATGCCCGCGCTCGAGTTGCGCGGGCAGCCGCGGCCGCTCGCCCACTACCAACAGGTGCTGCAGCAGCGCATCGATCCAGCCAAGGCGGTGCTGGTCCTGCGCGACAGCGACCTGGTCCCCAAGGCAATCATGGGGCCATGGGCAGGCGACCAGATGCCCGATATCGCTTCGCTTCCGCTGGCGCGCAATCTGCACGCAGGCCGGCAGCGCGAGCGCAAACGCATGCGTGCCCGTCTGCTGGCGCAGGGCCTGGATCCCGAGCAGTATCTGCCGCCCGTGTCCGAACCGGATCTGCGGCCGCCTGCCTCCGCGGACGATCTGCCAGACTTCGCCGAGAAGGCCGATCGAGCCCTCGAGCAAATGCGCCAGGCGGCCCTTGCTCGCGGCGCCGAGGGCCGGGCCAAGGCCGTCGCACACGGGATGCCCGCTGCCATTCAACCCGATATCGATATCCCGCCGCTGTCGCAGATGGAACCGCGCAAGCTGTCGGACGAGATCAAGGCGAGCATCGACAAGGCCATGACCGAGGTGGAGGCGCGGACCGGCAAGCCTGTGCAGCGCCGATTCGACCCGGACCGCCTGCTGCGTGACCTCGCGCGCCTGGAGGAAGACGCCGCGCGCGAGCGCCGAACACCCCCCACATCCGACGAGGCCGCCGAAAGCGCGCGGCTGCGCGAGCAGGCTGGGCGCAGCATGCGCATGGGGCACCTCTACGGCGCACACCTGCTCGAGCCGGCGCCGCCGGTCGGCAGCCTGCGCTCCAGGCGGCTGCGTCGGCGTCTCGAGGCCGCAGCCAGCGGCGAGCGTCGTTTCGCAGGCATGAGCTTCGTCGGCGCCAACCTCTCGGGTCTGGATCTGCGCGGTGCCGACTTCACGGGAGCGAACCTCGAAGACGTCGACTTCAGCGACGCGCGGCTCGATGGCTGCAACTTCACGCGCGCGGTGCTTGCGCGGGCACGGCTTGTCCGGGCTTCGCTCACCGATGCGCGGCTGGACGAGGCCAATCTGGGCGGCGCGCAATGCGAAGGGGCGAACTTCACGGCGGCCAGCTTCGTGCAGACGCGTTGCAGCAAGACCATTTTTCGTTCCTGCGTGCTGGCGAAGGCCGCGTTCAAGCAAGCCGATCTGTTCGAAAGCGAATGGGCGCGCTGCGATGCGCGCGGCTCGCACTGGGAGCAAATGGCGATGGTCAAGCTGGCACTGGAAGACATCGCTTTCGACGACGCCGCGTTCAAGCAGGTGAGCTGGGTCGAGTGCAGCTTCAAGGGAACATCCTTCGTACGCGCCTCGCTGAACGCCTGTGCTTTCGTCGCCGTCGATGCGCGGGAGGGGGTCGACTTCACCGAGGCCAGCCTCGTGACCTGTTCCTTCGTCCATGGCTGCAGCTTTGTGCAGGCGGTGTTCTGCGCCGCTTCGCTCAGGCAGTGCGGCCTGCGCGGTGCCATATTGGTCGGCGCCGACCTCGCGAAGGCGCGCCTTGACGGCTGCGACTTCTCCGAGTGCGACCTGCGGCGCGCGCGGCTGGAGGAATTGCATGCCGGCGAGAGCCTGTTCATTCGCGCGGACTTGCGCGAAGCCTCGTTGCGCGGTGCCAACCTCATCGACGCCAATCTTTCCAAGGCCGACCTGCGCTTTGCCAGCCTGCAGGATGCCAATCTGTTTCGCGCCGACGTGTCACAGGCCGCCATCGACGGTTCGACCACCTTCATCGGCGCCTACACCCAGGGAGCCAAGACCTTGCCTGCAAGAAAGACTGAGCCGGTTCGATGACAGTGGAAGAACTTCTGGACAAGATTCGGCATGCCGAACCGGTGGTCAAAGTGAGTCTCGCGGGTCAGGACCTCAGCGGCATCGACTTGTCGGGGGCGCAGATGGAGCACGTCGACTTGAGCCGGACGAATCTGCGCGGCGCCTGCCTCGACGACAGTTCGCTTGCGCAATGCAACCTCGATCAAGCCGACCTGTCGGCGGCCAGCTTGAAAGGCGTGCGCGTGTTTCGGTGTCGGTTGGAGGCCGCGCAACTCGGCCGCGCGTTCATGCAGGACACCCAGTTTGTCGAATCTTCGCTGGCTCACGCGGATTTCGAGAAATCGCAAATGGAGCGCGTGGCTTTTCTCAGATGCGAGCTCGGGCATGCAGTGTTGAAGCCCGGCATCTGCGATCAGATCGTCATCACCGAATCACGGGTCGACCAGCTCGACTGCCGCGGGGCGAAGCTGCTGCACCTGATGTTCTTTCGCATGGATCTGCGCACGGTGGAGTTCGCCCAGGCCCTATGCGATGGCGCGATCTTGATGGAGTGCAATCTCGAAGGTCAGCGCTTGCCGCACACCGCCTTCCTGCGCTGCCAGTTCACCGACAGCGCGATGGCAGATGTCGATTTCAGCGGCGCCGTGCTGACCCAGAGCAACTTCAAGGGCGCCACGCTGACCAAGGCGAACTTCAGCGGAGTGGATGCCGCCCAGACGATGTTCCCGGAGGCCGATCTGCGTGAAGCGAATTGCAGCGATGCCATCTTCGATCAGTCGATCTGGGCCGACGCCAAACTCGAAGGTGCCGATTTCAGCCGCTCGCGCCTGCCGCTGAGCGTGTTCCATCGCGCGCGGGCCAGGGGTGCCAGCTTTCGCGACGCGGACCTGCACGATGCTGATTTTTCCTATGCCGAACTTCAAAACGCGGATTTGCGCAATGCACGTTTTCTGCGCACCCGCTTTCATCGGGCCGCGCGCGCAGATGCGCGTTTCTCGGGAAGCGCTGGCATCATCGAAAACGATCCGGAGCTGTTCAAGGCTCAAGAGATCCTTCCGCTGCGCTGATGCCGCCAAGGCTGTCCGTTCCACTGTTTACCCATCGAAACAAGGAAATCTCCATGTCAGTCGTTTCACTGCGCAAAGCCTCGAAGCTGACGGCTCCGGTTCACTTCCAGGGGGTGGTCGCCGCATTGCTGCCGGATGGACGTGTCACCGTCGATGACGAGCAGGGTGCTGTCTGGGTTTGCCGGCGCGCGGCGAGCTGCCTGCTCAAACCGGCCAGCGGTGATACCGTGCTGGTGTCCGGTCCCGACAGCGCGCGAGCCTACCTGATCGCCGTGATCGAGCAGGCCGATGCGTCGTCAAGCTGCATCGAGGCGGCGGGCGACGTCACCTTCGCGTCTACCGGCAACGGCCGGGTGACCATCGCGAGTACTTCGGAGCTCAGGCTTCGCGCGGACAAGCGCTTCGTACTCAAGGCAGAAGAGGGCGAGTGTGACATCGGTGAACTGCGGCTGGTGACACGCTCCGTGCAGGCCGCGGCAGGAAGCGTCCGGCTGGTCGGCAAGGTATTCGAGACCGTGGCCGATCGCATCGTGCAGATGGCGCGTCAGACGCTACGCCTGACGGATGAAGTCGACCAGGTGCGTGCGGGCCACATGGACTACAAGGCCAGCGAGACGGTGCGCATTCATGGCCACCACACGATGGTCACCGGCCAGGAGCTGGTGAAGGTGGACGCGGCTCAGATCCACATGGGTTAAGCGAGGAGGTACCAGATGTTTGCCAATTGTCAGCTCATGGGAATGGACATGGCATTCCCCGACGTCTGCAAGACGCCGGTGCCCATTCCATACCCGAACATGGCTATGGGGCCGATGGCTGTTCCGAATGCTTGGAACATCCTTTTCATGGCGATGCCGGCACACAACATGGCTACGACCACGCCAATCACCCTGGGGGATCAGCCCGGGGCGCTGGGCGGCGTTGTGTCGCAGACGTTCATGCAGCAATCGCGTCATGTGACAGGCGCGTTCACCGTGCTTCTCAAGGGTACGCCGGCCACGCGGGTCACCAGCATCACGACGCAGAACCGTTGCAACATCGTCGGCATGCGCATCGTGCCGAGCCAGTTCAAGGTGCTGATGCTGGCGCCCTGAGGGCGCGTCGATTCAGACCGGCCCTGCCAGCGTCACCTGCTGCGGAAAGCCCACCCACACGGCCAGCGCCGAGTAGTTGTCGCGCGATTCATCAGCCTTGGATTCGGCTGCGCGGCGAATCAGCGCGAGCCATTCTTCCGCGCTGTCGGCCAGCTGCAATGAGCGTTCCATCACCTGCTGCGAGATCAGCTGCCAGAGCCCGTCGGTGCACAGCAGGAAAGCATCGCCATCGGCCAGGCGTTGTGGCGCCGTGATGGTGGCTTCGGCCGTGGCGCGTGCACCCAGCGCGCGGTACAGCAGATTGGTCTTCACCAGGCGCTCGCCGCCGTTCTGGTGGCTTGCGGCCGCATCGCCCGAGCGCTCCGACAGGCTGTGGTCTTCTGTGCGCTGCATCAGCGCGCCGCGGCGGAACCAGTAGAGGCGGCTGTCGCCCACGTGGGCCCAGCAGGCCTGGTTGGTGATGCGGTCGATGAACAGCGACACGAAGGTCGCGCTCATGCGGCTCTGCTCCGTGAGCTCGCGCTGCTTCGCAAGAATGGCGTCGTTGGCCGCCTTCACGCAGCGCTGGATGTTGTCGGCGGCCAGAGACGGGGCGTCGACGAAAGTGTCGAGGGCGGTGTCGACCGCGATGCGCGAGGCCAGCTCGCCGCCTGCGTTGCCGCCGACGCCGTCGCTCACCACGAAGCAGCCGTTGCGCTCGTCGAGGTGGTAGCCGATGGCGTCCTGGTTGCCGCTGCGTTCGCCCACGCAGGAGAACTGCGAGGTCGAGATGGGCACGGCGAAAGAGCGGGTGGCTTCAAGCACGGCGCGCCTCCTTCAGCCGTTCCATTTCCTTGTCGTAGGCCTGCTGGAAGGCACGGCCGAAGACGGCCTGGAAGTCGTCCTCGACGGCCGCGGTCGTTTCGGTGTGCAGCTGCTGGAGCTCTCGCCACAGGCGCGCCTCGCGACCGCCGGGCAGCAGCTTCTCGCCCAGGCTGCCGTCGTGCGGGGTTTCGCGGCTCAGCGCGGCGGGGTCGAAGCGCTTGAGCAGCGTGAGCAGCGCGGCGCGCATGCCGGCGACCATGCCGAGCTGGTGCGACTGCAGGTCGCCGAGCGCGTCGTGCACGGCGGCCTCGGGCGGCAAAAAGCCGGGCATGCGCGCGCCGAACATCTGCATCAGCACGGCGCGGCCGTTGGGCAGGATCTTGAACGGGTTGTTCTCCTCGTCCACGATCATCGTGATTTCGGCGCGCACCTCGCGCTTGAGCATGGCGCGCGAGGACAGCAGTTCGATGGTGCCGTCGGTGAAGGCCCGCATGATGCGGCCCAGGCGCTGCATGGCTTCGATGTCGAGCGGTTGCTGGCCAGCGACTTCGGGCACGCCTGCGCCTTCGAGAAAGGCCTTGAAGAGGGCTTCCGACGAGGACGATGGGGCTGCGGGCTGTTGTGCCACGAGCTGCGCTACTGCTGCGGCGACGGGTGCGGCAGCGGGCTCGGCGGCCACGGGCGGGGCCACGACAGGCGGCGGCTCGGGCGGGCTCTCTGGCACCACCGGCGGTAGTGCGGGAGGAGGCGGAGGCGGCGGAGGTGGTGGCGGCGGAGGTGGTGGTGGAACGGGCGCAGGCGGTGGTGGCGGCGGTGGCGCCTCCACCTTCACAGGTTCGACGGCGGGCACGGGTGCCGGCGCAGGTGCTGGCACCGGCATCGCCACCGGAGTCGGCGGACGGAACTGAGCCGCCACTTCCCGCGTATGGTTCGAATGGCTGTACCCCTGCACGGCTGGTCTGTTGTTCTGCAACAGGTCGAGCGCGGGGTGCGTGTCGCCCGGCAGCATCGGGTCGGTATGCGTCAGCGCGGTGGGGCGCGGATCGGTCAGCGGCGAGTGCGCGCTCTCGTCGGCTGCGAAGAAAGAAAGCGGATCGACGCCGCGCTTGAGCGCCATGTCCGACATGTCGTTGGCCGCGTCGGGGTTCAGCTCCGCGAGCGGATCGACCGGGTTGCGGCGCGCCTGCGACGGCAACTCGAAGGGCTCGTGCGCCATCGGGTCGGGCATCGGCGCGGGCGTGCTGTCGACGCGGCGCGGTGCGTTGGCGAGGATGGCGTCCCAGTCAGCCGCAGAAGGGATCTGTGACGAGGCGAGGGTCGGGCGCACCTTGGGTTGCGGCGCCGGCGGTGGCGCGGACGGCTGCAAAGGGGCAGCGAAGGACTCGCGCGGCGCCGGAGCGAATGCGGGCGGCTGCATCGGTGGCGGCACGGGCGTTGCCTGCCGCGGCGGTGGCATCGCCACCGTGGGTTGCGTGTCGCCGATGGGCAATGCGCCTTCGCCGAACAGATCGGAGAACACGTCGGACGCGCCGGAGGACGGCAGCAGTGCGTCGATGGGGCTCGCCGACATCGGCGCGGCCATTGGCGGCTGCATCGATTGCAGCGGCGGCGGGGGAGGAGGTGGTGGTGGCTGAACCGCAGCCGCTACAGGCGCCGCGCGCTGCGCGCTTGCGGCCTCCAGCACATAGCTTCCGATTGCGACGCGGTCGCCATCGGCCACGCGCGCTTCCTGCTCGTGCGCAAGCGTGTGTCCGTTCACGCTGATCGGCAGCACCGCACTCATGTTGCGCAGTACCGCCACGCCGTCTTCGTCGAAGCGCACGGTGGCCTGCAGGCGCGAGATCTGCCGCTGCTCGTCGGGCAGCACGAGGTGGTTGTCGGGGCTGCGTCCGATCGTTCCGCCGGGCGCGGCGAGCAATGCCGAGGGGCCCACGGTCACCGGCCTGCCGGCATGTTCGATCACTGTCCAACGCATGGCTTCTCCGTGTTCGTCGTCTCGCGCCGCCGCACTGGTGCGGCCGCGATGTTCTTCATCAACGCTTCATTCGCTTGGCGGCCTCGAACGCGGGGCCCCACACCGGATGCTTGCGCTCCGCCACGTTGAGCTCGAAGGTCGGGAACGCATCGAGGATCTTGCGGAACTGGTTGCGGCACTCGGCGATCTGGTTGGCCACGCAGTAGCTGAAGGCCTCGAGCTTCATCGCATCGAGCCGGGTGCCCGGCTCGGCACCTTCGAATACCGACACGCCGCCGCTCTTGAGCGTGCTGACGGCCTTGGCATAGTCGCCTTCGTCATACGCTTGCTGCGCCTTCTCGAGCGTGGTGCGCGCCACTTGCTGGCTCAGTCGTTCGGGTTGCGGCGCGGGCTCTGGCGGCGGTGTGGTCGTGCAACCCGCGACCACGAAAAGAGCGAACGCCAAAGCAGGCAGACATGACTTCAATCTTCTCTCCTACCTTGCAAAAGGAATGCTTGAGATAGTGTGCCGCTGTGTTGCGACATGCACGTTATGCGCCATCGTAAGTGCGCATGACTTCGATAATATAGGCCGCGAACCCTCGGGGAGATTTCAATGCATCGACGAAGCTTGCTACAAGGCGCACTTGCCACCACACCGTTGTTTGCGGGCCTCATCGGCGGATGCGCATCGACAGCCAAGTCCATGCCCACGCCCTATGCCGTCACAGTCAAGATCGACGACGGCGTCAACCCCGACGGACGCGGCCAGGCCGCACCCATCCTCGTGAAGGTCTTCGAACTGAAATCTTCCGGTAACTTCGAAACCGCAGACTACTTTGCACTACAGGATCGCGACCGCGAGACGCTCATGACCGAGCTTGTCAACGCCGACCAGGCCATCATGCGCAGCGGCGAAGAGCGCGTGTTCAAGCGCGAGGCAGGACTCGACTCGCGGGCCATCGGCATCATCGCGGGCTATCGCAAACTCGAGGCCGCGCGCTGGCGCATCGTGTTGCCGTTGAAGGAACCGAAGCAAACCAACCTGTACAAGGTGTGGCAGTTCTCGCCGAGCGAGCAGGCCGTGCACGTTGCCGTGCGCAAGACGGGTATAGAGCTGCTACCAAGTCGTTAATTTCTGGCTTGGGGTGCCGGCTTGCTAGTACGAAAGTGCGAGAAATTCTTGAGCGAAATGCGGTGCAAAACGTAAGACGCGCCGTGTAGCATCAGGAGCAAAACAAGTGGACCGGGAGGCCGCTCCTCAGCGCATCTCCCGCTTCGATGTGAGCACTCCCCAGGAGGTCTTTTGGTGACAGTTCGCAATTCGGGCGCCGCAAAGAATGGCGCCCATCCGCAGGCATTGGCGAATCGTGTGGTGTGGTCCGAAGGGATGTACCTGCGGCCGCAGCATTTCCAGCAAATGGAACGCTATGTCGAGCAATACGTGACCCGGCGCACCGCAGGCCTGCAAGGCGCCTATTGGGGTTGGCTGAGTCTGGAGATCGACCGCGACGCGTATGCGCTGGGCCGTGTGTCGCTGCTCGGAGGCGCGGGCGTGATGCCCGATGGCACGCCGTTCTCGTTCGGCGCTGAAGACGCGCCGCTGCCTTACGAAGTGCCGACCGATCTCACCGACGAGCTCATCGTGCTCGCGCTGCCGCTGCGCAGGCCCGGCAGCGAAGAGGTCATCTTCGCGGAAGACGAAGGCTCGGCCGCGCGCTTCGGCGTGATCGAGCGTGAAGTGAACGACGGCAATGCGGTGGCACTCGGCCCCGCCGTGCTGCAGCTCGCCGCGCCGCGCCTGCGTCTTGCGCGCGCTTCCTCACTCACCGCCGAATGGCAAGCCATTGGCGCGGTGCGCGTGATCGAGCGGCGCACCGACCACAAGCTGGTGGTCGATGCCAACTACATTCCGCCGGTGCTCGACGCTTCTGCGCACGCAATGCTGCGCAGCATGATCGCGGAGCTGCACGGCCTGCTCACGCAGCGCTCCGAGGCATTGGCCTCGCGGCTGTCGCAGCCGGGGCGCGGCGGCGTGAGCGAGGTCTCTGACTTCCTCTTGCTCGAGCTGGTCAACCGCTACCTTGCGCTCACGTGGCATTCGCAGCAGGCGGTGCAGGTGCACCCTGAAAACCTGTTCGTCGACTGGCTCAAGCTGGCCTGCCATCTGGCTACGCACACATCGCCCACGCGCCGTCCGGTGCTGTGGCCGATATACGACCACGATAACCTCAACGAGTGCATCCGCCCGCTGCTCGAAGAGCTGCGGCGTTCGCTGTCGGCAGTGCTCGAGCAGAGCGCGATCGCCATCGAACTCGAAGAGCGCAGCCACGGCGTGCGCGTGGGCCGCATGCCCGACCCGGTACTCGTGCGCAACGCGGGCTTCGTGCTCGCGGTGCATGCCGACCTGCCGGCCGACGCCATTCAACAGCGCTTCCCCACGCAGGTGAAGATCGGCTCGGTCGAGCGCATCCGCGATCTCGTGCAGCTGCAACTGCCCGGCGTGGTGGTGCGGCCGCTGCCGGTGGCGCCGCGGCAGATTCCGTACAACGCGGGCTACCACTATTTCGAACTCGACAAGAGCGGCGACATGTGGCGCCAGCTCGAAAAATCGGGCGGCGTGGCGATGCACCTGGCCGGTGACTTTCCCGGGCTGGCCATGGAGTTCTGGGCCATCCGTCCGTGAGGGACTCTATGAACGGTGTCAACGACATGGCCGTCGGTCCGGGAGGCTTCGTGCCGCCGAATCCCGGCGGCGGCAATGCAATGGGCGACGCAGGCGGCATGCCGAATGCCTCGCGTGGTGGTAGCGGCCTTGGCGCGCAGCCCGACTCCTTCACCGCATGGCACGACGCACGGCGCCCGCATGCGGGCGACACGGCGCTCGCGGGCAACAACCCGCTGGTGGCGGCCGCCAATCCGCTGCTCGACCTGATTCCGCAGATCCGCGCCACCGGCCACCATCCCGCGCCGGCGCAGCTGCGCGAGCACCTTGTCGATGAAGTGCGCCGCTTCGAAACGCGCGCGCAGCAGGCGGGCATTTCGCCCGAAGTGATCATCGGTGCGCGCTACTGCCTGTGCACGGCAGTCGACGAGGCCGCGGCGCTCACGCCGTGGGGCGGCAGCATCTGGTCGTCGCAGAGCCTGCTCGTGATGTTCCACAACGAGACCTGGGGCGGCGAGAAGTTCTTCCAGCTGCTGTCGCGCCTGGTGCAGAACCCGCAGCAGCACCTGCACCTGATCGAGCTCATCTACTTCTGCCTGGCCATGGGTTTCGAGGGGCGCTTTCGCGTCATCGACAACGGCCGCACGCAGCTCGAAACGCTCAAGCAGCGGCTGCTGCAGATCATCCGGCAGACGCGCGGCGAAATCGCCGTGCCGCTGTCGCCGCACTGGCAGGACGCGAGCGCGCCTGTGCGCCGCGCACGCAACTGGCTGCCCGTGTGGGCGGTGGGTGCGGTGGCGGCGGTGCTGCTGCTCGTCGTGTTCGCGCTGCTCACCTTCAACCTCGCTGGCCATTCCGACGGTGCTTTCGCGGCCGTCAACGCGGTACGTCTGCCGCAGACCGCACGCGCCGTGGTCATGCCAGCGCCAACGCCGCGCCTGCAGCGCTTTCTCGAGCCAGAGATCCGCGACGGCCTGCTGACCGTGCGCGACGAGGCCGACCGCAGCGTGGTGGTGCTGCGCGGCGACGGCCTGTTCGCCTCGGGCTCCGACCGCGTGCTCGACCGCTATGCGCCGGTGCTCGCGCGCGTGGCCGATGCGCTCAACGCCGTGGACGGCAACGTGCTGGTCAGCGGCTTCAGTGACGACCAGCCGATCCGCAGCGTGCGCTTTCCCTCCAACTGGCAACTCTCGCAGGCCCGCGCCGACGCGGTGAAGAAAATGATCGCCACGCGCCTTGCGCGCCCCGAACGCCTGCGCGCCGAAGGCCGCGGCGATGCCGACCCGCTCGTGCCCAACGACTCCGCGGCCAACCGCGCGCGCAACCGGCGCGTCGAGGTGACGCTGCTGGTGGCGCCCGTGGCCGGCGTGCCCGCCAACTCCGCGCCACTTGCCGCTCCAGCAGCACCGCAGCCCGGAGGCACCCGCTGATGCTGCGCGCCATCTTCCGTTTTCTCATCAGCCGCGATCTGTGGGTCTTCCTGGGCCTGGTCGCGCTCGCTTTCCTGATCTGGATCATCGGCCCGGCCATCGCGGTGGGCCGCTACCGCCCGCTCGAAGACGAGATCGTGCGCATCGTGGTCATCGCGCTGATGTTCGCGATCTGGATCGCGCGCGTCATCTACCGCAAGTGGCGCGAGCGCCGGCTCAATGCGCAGCTGCTCAACCAGCTGCGCACCCCTTCCAAGAAAGAGAAGGAAGCCAAGCCCGAGGACGCGCCCGAGATCAAGGAGCTGCAAAGCGGCTTCACCGATGCCACGGCCATCCTGAAGAACATGCGCTTCGGCGAAGGGGCCGACGGCAAGTCCGGTGGGCGCTTCTCGCTGTTCGACCGGCAGTACCTGTACCAGCTGCCCTGGTACATCTTCATCGGTGCGCCGGGCTCGGGCAAGACCACAGCGCTGGTGAATTCCGACCTCGACTTTCCGCTGGCCGACCAGCTCGGCAAGGCCGCCGTGCGCGGCATCGGCGGCACGCGCAACTGCGACTGGTGGTTCACCAACGAAGCGGTGCTGATCGACACAGCCGGCCGCTACACCACGCACGAGAGCAACCGCGAGACCGACGAGGGCGAGTGGAAGGGCTTCATCGATCTGCTGAAGAAGTTCCGTCCGCGCCAGCCGATCAACGGCGCGATCCTCACCATCAGCATTGCCGACCTGCCGCTGGCCGACGACGCGCAGCGCGCGCGCCATGCGATGGCGCTGCGCAAGCGGCTGCTGGAGCTGCGCAACGACCTGGGCATCGACTTCCCGGTGTACGTGCTGGTCACCAAGACCGACCTGCTGGCCGGCTTCAACGAGTACTTCGGCTCGCTGGGCCGAGCTGAGCGGCAACAGGTGTGGGGCTTCACCTTCCCGATCCAGGGCAACCCGGCGAACAAGGCCGGCAAGGGCGCGGCACCCGTGGGCAGCGGCGACCTGCGCGAGCGCTTCCACCAGGAATACAAGCTGCTGCACCAGCGCCTGGACGAGCGCCTGCCCGAGCTGCTGGCGGCCGAGTCCGACCCGATGCGCCGCGCGCAGGCCTACCTGCTGCCGCAGCAGTTCGCGAGCTTCGAGGACATCCTCGGCACCTTCCTGGCCGACGTGTTCAACCCGTCGAAGTTCGAGGCCGCGTCGATGCTGCGCGGTGTGTACTTCACCAGCGGCACGCAGGAAGGCACGGCCTTCGACCGCGTGATGGGCGCCATCAAGCGCTACCTGCAGGTCAACGCGCCGCCGGCGCCGCCGCCGGGCCCGGGCAAGAGCTACTTCCTGAAAGAACTGCTGCAGCAGGTGATCTTCCGCGACGCTGGCGTGGCCGGCACCAACCTGCGCTGGTACCGGCGCAAGCGGGCCATCGACATCGCGGGCTACAGCGCCATCGGCGTGCTGCTGGTGCTGTTCCTGGGTGCCTGCGTGAACAGCTGGCGCAACAACAAAGACTACGTGGCCGAGGTCGACACAAACGCCAAGGCCTTCAACAAGGCAGCCGCGCGCGGCGAGCTACCCACGGTGGTCGATTCGAGTGGCGACATCGCCAGCTCGCTGCTTATCCTCGACAAGCTGCGCGACCTGCCGAAGTCCAGCCACTTCGACATCGGCGATCCGCCCACGTCCTACCGCTTCGGCCTCTACCAGGGCGAGAAGCTGCAGGCCGCAACTGATGGCGTGTACCAGCGCGCGCTGGAGACGGTGCTGCTGCCGCAGGCCGCGCAGCGCGTCGAGCAGTCGCTGCGCGACGCCGCGAAGATCGACGCCGAATACAGCTACGAGGCGCTCAAGGCGTATCTCATGCTGTATGACGCAGAGCGCTACGACGCCGACTTCCTGCAGGCCTGGCTGCTCGCCGACGTGGACCGCAAGATCGGCGCCTCGCTCACGCGCGAGCAGCGTGCGAACCTCGAGTCGCACCTGAAAGCGCTGTTCGTGGGCCGCGTGCTGACCTCGCCGTTCGCAAAGGACGACCGGCTCATCACGCAGACGCGCGAGCGCCTGGCCGGCGTGCCGCTGGCGCAGCGCTCGTATGCGCGGCTGCGCCGCATCCTGCTGCAGACCAGCCAGCCCAATGCCTTCACCATCGCCGAGGCGGGCGGGGCCGAATCGGCGCTGGTCATCCGCCGTGCGAGCGGCAAGCCGCTGACCGACGGCATTCCCACGCTGTTCACCTACCGCGGCTACTGGGACATCTTCGACAAGCGCATCGCCGAGACCACGCTGTCGCTCGAGCAGGAAGACCGCTGGGTGCTGCAGATCCGCGCGCCCGGCATCACCGACATCACCTCGCGCGAGTTGCTGCTGCGCGAAGTGCGCCGGCTCTACCTCACCGACTACATCAAGGTGTGGGACGACTACCTCGTCGACATCCGCCTGGCCGACAGCCGCTCGCTGCTGCAGAGCATCCAGATGACGCGCGTGCTCTCGACCGCGGAGTCGCCGATGTCGCGGCTCATCCGCGGCGCGGCGCGCGAGACCGACCTGCTGCGCAACCACGACGAGGCCGCGCGCAGCCTGCTCGACCAGGCGCAGAACCGCGTGCAGAGCACGCGCGAGCGCATCGAACAGCTCATCGGCCAGCCCGACGGCAGCCAGCGCCGCAACACGCGGGTAGACCGCCCCGAGTCGCTGGTGGACAACCACTTCGAGCCGCTGCGCCGCATGGTGACCGCGCCCAAGCAGGGCGGGCAGGCCCCCATCGACGCGACGGCCGCGCTCATCAACGAACTCTACAACTACCTCACCGCCACCGACACCGCGCTGCGCAGCGGCAACATTCCGCCGACCAGCGATTCGGTCACCAAGGTGCAGGCCGAGGCCGGGCGCCTGCCGGTGCCGTTCCAGGGCATGCTGAACGACCTGTCGGCCACTGCGTCGTCGAAGGCGGCGGCGGTAACGCGGCAGAACATCGGGCAGAGCGCGGCGGCGAGCATCGGCTCGTTCTGCAACCAGGCGATCGCGGGGCGCTATCCGTTCACGCGTGGATCGAACCGCGACGTGGCCTCGGGCGACTTCGCGCAACTGTTCGCGCCGGGCGGGATGATGGACGACTTCTTCCAGAAGAACCTCGTCACGCAGGTCGACACCTCGGTCAACCCGTGGGCCTTCAAGCGCGGCGTGGACGGCAGCGCGGCCGGCCGCTCGGCGTACCTCGATTCGTTCCAGAAGGCGCAGGCCATCCGCGACGTGTTCTTCTCGGGCATGGCGGGCGGACGCACGCCCTCGTTCACCATCGACATCCGGCCCGAGGACATGGACGCGGCGCTCACGCAGTTCACGCTCGACGTCGACGGGCAGACGGTGCGCTACGCGCACGGTCCGCAGGCGCCCAGCACCATCAAGTGGCCCGGCCCGCGCAACAGCAACCAGGTGCGCCTGCAGGTGACCACCGCCAACGGCACGCCGGCCGGCGGTATCGTGACCGAAGGGCCGTGGGCGCTGCACCGGTTGTTCGACAAGGCCTCGATCTCCGCGGGCAGCTCGCCCGAATCGTTCAACGCCAGCTTCGACCTGCAGGGCAGGAAGGTCGTGCTCGCGGTGACGGCCAACAGCGTCTACAACCCGCTGCGCCTGCCGCAGATGAACGGCTTCTCCTGCCCGGGGAAATCCTGAAATGAACAGCAGCATTCCTCCTCAGGCCTGGGTGCCAGTCGACGAACAGATCGGCTGGTACGGCAAGCTGCCGGCAGCCGGCGACTTTCTCTACCGCCGCATGCCGCGCGAACTGCAGGCGTGGTGGGACCGCTGGATGCAGAACGGCCTGGGCAGCTTCAAGCGCTGGCCCGATGCGATGACGCGGCACTACGCCGTTGCGCCGGTATGGAACTTCGCGATTCCCGCCACGCAGGGCGTGGACGCCGTGCAGTTCGGCTGCATTGCGCCGAGCTGCGACCGCGTGGGTCGCTACTACCCCGTGTGCATCACGCTGCAGGTGGCCGCGCAGAACTACCGCCCATCGGTGCTCGAAGGCTCGGCCGCGTGGTACCGGCAGTGCGGCACCGCGCTGCTGCAGGCCATCCGCCACGGCGTGGCGCCCGACCAGTTCGACAGCCAGGTGCTGGCCGCGGGCCGTGCCGGCTTCCAGACCGCCAGCGGCGGCTCGGACGACATCCTCTCGATCCTCGGGCCTACAGCCGGTGGCGCGAGTGCCCAGCAGCCCCTGGGCTGGCCAGAGCTTCCACTGTGCTTCGACCCTTTCGGCAGCACCAGCTACTGGTGGACCAATCAAGCCGACGGATCGCCGTTGCGGACCGCTGCCCACGGCGGCGGCCTCAACACACCGCTGTTTTCCAAGTTGTTTTCGCAGGGGCATGTGCCATGGGCATGAAGAAGAGCCAGACCGGCCATAGGGGCCACAGCAGTCCCGCAGGAGGAGAAGCATGACGACGACGCACGGCATCGGAAGCCCGCCGGCCGAGACGGATGACGAACGGCCGCACCCGCTGGGCGTGAACCACCGGCTGGCCGAATTCGAGCTGCTGGAGGTGATTGGCGAAGGCGGCTTCGGCATCGTCTACCGCGCCTACGACCACTCGCTGCAGCGCGAGGTGGCCATCAAGGAATACATGCCTTCGATGCTCGCGCGCCGCGTGGGCGACAACAGCGTGCATGTGCGCTCCGAGCGGCTCACGGCCACCTTCCAGGCGGGCCTGCGCAGCTTCATCAACGAGGCGCGCACGCTCGCGCAGTTCAGCCATCCGGCGCTGGTGCGCGTGCATCGCTTCTGGGAGGCCAACTCCACCGCCTACATGGCGATCCAGCTCTACAAGGGCCGCACGCTGCGCCGCCTGGCCGAAGACGAGCCGGGCAGGATCACCGAGCCCTGGCTGCTCGGCATGCTGGGGCCGCTGCTGGGCGCGCTGGAGACGCTGCACCGCAGCCAGTGCTTCCACCGCGACATCGCGCCCGACAACATCTTCATCCAGCAGGACGACCTGCCGGTGCTGCTCGACTTCGGCGCGGCGCGCAAGTCGATCGCCGACCTCGTCGACGAAGTGGCGGTGATGGTGAAGTCGGGCTACTCGCCCATCGAGCAATACGCCGACGACAACACGCTGCTGCAGGGCGCGTGGACCGACATGTATGCGCTGGGGGCAGTGCTGTACCGCGCGGTCACGGGCCATCCGCCGCCTTCGGCCGTGGTGCGCAGCGTGCAGGACGCCTACGTGCCCCTGTCGTCGATGGGCCGCGACGACCTGAGCCAGAGCTTCTGCGCCGCGGTCGACCACACGCTGGCCGTGCACAGCAAGGACCGCACGCAGACCGTGGCCGCCTTCGCGGCCGAGCTGGGGCTTGTGAAGCTCGGCGACATCTACGTGAGCGGCATGAGCGCCCCGACGGTGATCATTCCCGCGGCGCCCGTTTCGGCGACGCCGCCACCTCCGCCGCTGGTGCCGCAGCAGTTCTCGCCGATGTCGGCACCGGTGCCGTTGGAGCCGATGCCGGTGGCAGCGCCGGAGCAGCCGAGGGCAGCGCCTACGCCAGTGCCGGCGCCCGCACCGCGCGTCGCACCGCAGGACCGCAGCAAGGCGCAAGGGCACAAAGCCGCAGCACCAACCGCGCAGAAGAACAAGCTCAAGCGCCCGCCGTGGGGCATGGTGGGCGCGCTGCTGATCGCGCTAGTGGCCGTGGGCAGCTGGATCGGCCTGCGCCTGACCTCGGGCATGCAGCCGCAGGAGACCAAGACCGCGATGGTGCCGGTGCCGCCTCCGGCCGCGCCGATGTCGAGCAACACCGCGCCGCCGGCGGCAATGCCGCCGGCCACCACCACCGATGGCGTGCCGGCCGCGCCTGGAACGCCTGCGGCCGGCGGTAGTGCAGCAGCGCCGCTGCCCGCTGCACCGGCCAGTGCGCCCGCCGCGACGGCCACGGCGCCGCTGACACCGCTGGAGAACGTGCCGGTCGGCCCACCGGCCGCGCCGCCCGAATCCGCGCTGGCCACCGCCGAAGCCGAAGACTGGAACCTCGCGCAGACCGAGAACACGCGCGAAGGCTACGAGGCTTACCTGCGCCGCTACCGCCGCGGCGTGCATGCGCGCGAGGCGCGCAATGCAATCGCCGAAATCAACCGGCTCTCGCCGCCGTCAGTGCCCGTCGCGCCCGGCACGTTGCCGCCGGGCACCACGACGACGACCGTGGCGGGTGCCACACCCGCCGGCACGCCGGGCGCACCTGCTGCCGCTCCCGCCACGCCTGCAGCCTCGCCCGGCATGGGCCGGGTGGTGTTCAACGTCCGCCCCTGGGGCCAGGTGTTCGTCGACGGCGCGGACCGCGGCGTGAGCCCGCCGCTCAAGTCGCTGTCGCTGCGCCCGGGCATCTACAACATCGAAGTGCGCAACGGCGATCTCGAGGTGTTCCGGCAGCGCGTGACGGTGCAGGACAGCAAGTCGGCGCCTGTGGTGAGCCACGAGTTCAAGTAGTACGGTCTGCGCCGCGGCTGGGCTCCTGCGTTCATTTGGCGCCGCGCAGTGCCCTGCGGTACTGCACCGCCTCCGCCACATGCGCCGCTTGCACCGCATCCGCCCCCGCCAGATCGGCGATCGTGCGCGCCACCTTGAGTGCGCGGTGCGTGCTGCGCGCCGACCAGCCGAGCTTGTTCGCCGCGTTGAACATGAACTTGCGCGCCGCGTCGTCGAGCACGGCATGCCGGTCGATGGCAGCGCCTTGCAGCGATTGATTGGCGTGGCCTTGCCGCCGTATCGCACGCTCGCGCGCATCGACCACGCGGGTGCGGATGCTGTCGGTCGATTCACCGGGCGGCGCTTCGAGCAGCAACTGCGCCGACACCGCTGGCACTTCGATGTGCAAGTCGATGCGGTCCAGCAGCGGGCCGCTGAGCTTGCCCTGTGTGTGGCTCCAAAGTTATTGAATGGCAGATTCCATAGAAATCAACAAGTTATGCAACAACTCCGACATTGCACTTGGCGTGTTGGAACCGTAGTTGTTGAGAAAATCCCATCCGGGAGTCGCATTTAATGGGTGGTCGATTTCAGCGCAACGTTACGGGGCGTTGGTCTCCAGAGACGTAGTCCATCTCTGTTGAATTCCGCTGATCTCTGATCCTAGGGGGGTGCGGATAAAAACTTGGACTGGTTTTATGTCGAGAGTCCGAGACTTTGTCGGTATTCGATGGGGCTGCGAGAGCCAAGGGAGATCTTGATCCGCTTCTCGTTGTACCAACGGATGTAGGAATCAACTACCTCGATGAACTGCTCAATGGTCGTGGCCTTCCAGTCCCGAGGGTAGAACATTTCCGTTTTGAGCCGGCCGAAGAAGCCTTCGCACGCCGCGTTGTCAGGCGAGCACCCTTTGCGGGACATCGAGCGGATGAGCTTCGCTTCTCCGATACGCGACAGCCAGCCTGGCCAGCGATAGTGGGCGCCGCGATCTGAGTGGACAACGGGCCGGTCGTTGGTATCGACCACCGTCTCGATGGCTGCGTCCAGCATCGTGTTGACGAGCTCAGCGTCTGGATGCGTCCCAATGGACCAGCTGATGACCAGGCCATCGAAGCAGTCGATGACGGGCGAGAGATACACCTTGCCGGCCGGGATCTGGAACTCGGTGATGTCGGTGAGCCACTTCTCATTCGGCGCTGCGGCGTGGAAGTCGCGATTGATGAGGTTCTCGGGCGCTGGACTGATCTCCCCCAGATAGGAGCCGTACCGACGCCGCTTCGGCTTGGAGACGACCAGGCTCTCCTGTTTCATCAACCGCTGCACAACCTTCTCAGAGATGGTGACGCACTGCCTTGTCAGCGAAGCCTGCAGCCTGCGGTAGCCGTAGCAGCGGTGATTCATCTCGAAGATATCGGTAATGCTGCGACGCACAGCGAGGTATTTGTCTGCCACCTTCACACGGGCTCGATGGTAGAAGTACGAACTGCGCGCCAGATCCAACTGAGCAAGGAGCTCTGGCAGGGCATAGAGCTCTTTGAGGGCGTCAACCACCAATGTCTTCTCCCGGTTGGTCAGGAGTTGCAGATCGACGCCCAGGCCTTTTTTTACTATTTCATTGGCCTTCTTCAAAAGGTCGCGCTCGAGTTGCAGATGCCGGATGTCACGCTGCAGCGATTCGAGTTGTCGCTCCAGCTCTGCCAGTTCTGGTACTGGCGGTGAGTTGTTCTTGCGTTTCATGGATGCGGCAGCCTCCGGGCCGAGTAGCTGGTTTTTCCAGTTGTACAGCGTTGGCCTGCACACGCCCAGCCTTTCAGCCACCGCCTGCGCATTTTCTTGTCGACTGCAAAGCCCGATGACTCCGGCCTGCTTCAACGCCTCGGGATACCTTGGGCGAGCAGCCCTCCCAACCATGGCTTTCCTGGCCTCAGGCAGCGCCTCGCGAACCCATGCGGTCAACGTCCCACGACCCGGATAGCCCAAGGCTCTCATCGTTGCGGCAATGCAGCGATCGTGAGTGATGTAGTGCTCGACAGCCGCCTCCTTCTGCGCCTGCGAGTACTTGGGGACTCGGCCCGCATAGCCCACAGGCAAATCGAGCCGCTGCTCGTATTCGCGGTGCCAGCCCTTCAGGGCATTCTTGGTTGGATAACCCAGCTGACGAATGGTCGCCCTGACGCGTTTGCCGAGCTTGATATACAGCTCGACCGCTCGAATCCTGTCTTCGTATGAATACATGAACTACCTCCTGGTAGTCCAAGTTTTTGTCCGCATCCCCTTACTGATCTAACTGGGTCAGTTTTCGGCGGCAATCAACAGCAAATGACCCGGGCTTGGCCATTGGCACGGCAAAAGAGCTTGTCGAGACATGCTGCAAGACCATTCTGACGGAGCGCGGCATCGTGTTCTCCAAGAATGCAGACATTCCTGAGCTGGTCAAGCTGACGGCGAAGGAACTTGACTTGACGCCAGCCGATATTCCTGACGCAGCGAGGGCTAGCGACACCATCAAACGGCTGCTCAGCAACTTGGGAGCTATCACCCAAGGTGTGGCCGAACTGCGCAACCACTACGGCACTGGACACGGTAAAGCGTCCGGCTCGAAAGGGTTGCAGGCTCGACATGCCAAGCTGGCTGTCGGCGCCGCCTCAACGCTCGCGGTATTCCTTGCGGAGCGCGGGCCCTGACTGCTCGGGTTAATGCGTACGAACCGACATCAGGCACTGGGTCTGCGAGCCAGATGAGATGCTTCAAGACCGCTCCTTGGCGGCCCGCAGATGTCGCTGCACATCGACTTCGCGACCTCGGCACATCGCGCCAAGTCTGCCTCAACAGCTACCATCGACTGGAAAAGTGAGGTGAAGTCTGTTGACAGATCGCCGACGTAACGCCGAAGAAAGGGGAAAGGATGCATAAGGCTGATCTATGCGCACTGACGCTTGACCAAGCCGAGCACTGCGAATCATCTCCTTCGATCAAGCGACGGGGCAAAAGAGCTTCAGAGCATGTCAGACGCAGGCGTTCATTTGATGCCAGGTAGTAATTTCTGGTGCTTTCATCTTGGCCCTGCGACGATTAAAGTCGAATGATAAAGGGGAGAATGACGCAATAGGTGTTTGACCGAGGCGTAGAGTTATTTCGAGCCGATTTCTCCCTCGATGTAGCGGCAGCAGTCGCTTTTGAACCAATCTTCGGAAATTTCAGGGAGGAAATCACCATGGCAGTGGACATGTTCATGCGCGTTGAAGGCGCAAACGGCGAATCGAAGGACTCGAACCACAAGGAGTGGACCGACATCAAGTCGTTCGCATGGGGCGCAACGCAACCCGGCAACATGGTCAGCGGCGGTGGTGGTGGCGTTGGCAAGGCGAGCTTCAATGACCTGCAGGTGCTTGCACGCATCGACAAGGCAGCGCCTTCCGTCCTGAAGAACTGCGCGAGCGGCAAGCACCTGGCGAAGATCGAAGTGTCGGTCTGCAAGGCCGGCGGCGCGCAGATCGAATACACGCGCGTCACGCTCGAAGAAGTGCTGGTCACCTCGGTGCAGTACACGGCCGAGCAGGGTTCGGACGCCGTGTTCGTGCAGTACGCCTTCCAGGCCGCGAAGGTCAAGCAGCAGTACTGGGAACAGACCGACAAGGGCGGCAAGGGCGCCGAGACGGTGCTGGGCTGGAACATCAAGGAAAACAAAGAGGCCTGATCCCTCTTTGTATGTGAAGCGGAAGCGGAGTGCTTCCGCTTCGTCGAGTCGCAAGGTCCGGCTCGCTGCTTTGATTTTCGTGCGTTGATTCGATTTCCAGGGAGAGTGTCATGCCAACAGGCGCAGCGCGGGTAATCCGCGTTCTGACCGCTTCTTGTGCCGCCATGCCCATGCTGGGCGGGCAACCCGCACTGGAGCCGGTGGCCATAGAAGGCGACGAAGGCCTGAGCAACCTGTTTCGCTACACCGTCACGTTCAGCACGCCCGAGCAGGCGGGCTACAACGAGCGGCAGGCCGCCAACGTGGACATCAAGAAGTTGGTGGGCGAGACGCTCACGGTGCACATCGTGCTCGACGGGCGCTCCGGCGCGGACGGCGGCAAGCGCCACATCTCGGGCCTGGTCACGCGCGTGCGCTTCCTGCGCCTGGAAAACCGCCGCGCACTGTACGAAGGCGTGATCGAGCCCTGGCTCACGCTGGCCACGCGCACCAGCGACTACCGCATCTTTCAAAACAAGACCGTGCTCGACATCCTCGGCGAGGTGCTGTCCGACTACGACTTCGCCCATGAAGTAAAGGCCACCCGCAGCTACCCGGCGCGTGAGTTCCAGGTGCAGTACGGCGAGAGCGACTTCGACTTCGTCGCACGCCTGATGCACGAGTGGGGGCTGTACTACTACTTCGAGCATGCGGAGGACAGCCACAAGCTCGTGATAGTCGACGACATGTCCGTGCACCAGCCGTACACCAATGCGGGCTACCAGAAGGTCCCTTTCTACGGCGCCGACGACACCGTGCGCGAAGAACACTGCGACAGGTTCAATGCCTGCGAGACGCTGCAAAGCGGCCGCTGGGTCACGGACGATTTCGACTTCAAGCGACCGAAGGCGCGCCTGCAGCAGGTGAGTGCCATGCCGCGCAAGACAGCGCAAAGCAGCCAGGAGCGCTACGGCTGGCCGGGCGACTACGTGGTCGAGTCCGAGGGCGAGCAACTGGTGCGCACGCGCATGGAGGAAACCGGCAGCCAGGGCGAGCGTGCGAACGGCTCGGGCAACCTGCGTGCCGTGGTGCCGGGCTGCCTGATGTCGTTGGAGCGGCATCCGCAGAACGACTCCAACCGCGAATACCTCGTGACCAATGCGCACCTGCGGCTGCAGGACATCGGCGATGCCAGTGCGCAGCAGGAGTTCGAAAGCCGTGTCGACTTCGAGGTGATCCCAACGAGCAAGGTCTTTCGTGCACCTGCGCCCGAAGCGCCGCGCCCGCGCACCACGGGCCCGCAGACTGCCATCGTCACCGGCCCGGCGGGGCGCGAGATCTGGACCGACGAATACGGCCGCGTGAAGCTCAGCTTTCACTGGAACCGCTACTGCACCAAGGACGAGAACAGCTCGTGCTGGGTGCGCGTGTCGTCGCCCTGGGCCGGCACGAATTTCGGCGGCATCCAGATCCCCCGCATCGGGCAAGAGGTGATCGTCGACTTCGAGAACGGCGACCCCGACCGGCCCATCGTCACCGGCCGCGTCTACAACGCCGACAACATGCCGCCGTGGGACCTGCCCGCCAACGCAACGCAAAGCGGCCTGCTCACGCGCAGCTCCGAGGGTGCGACCGACGCCAATGCCAACGCACTGCGCTTCGAGGACAAGAAGGGCGAAGAGCAGCTGTGGCTGCACGCCGAGCGCAACCAGGACATCGAGGTCGAGAAAGACGAAACCCACTGGGTGGGCCACGACCGCACCAAGACCATCGACCACGACGAGACCGTGCATGTGAAGCACGACCGCACGGAAACGGTGGACCACGACGAAACCATCACGGTGCACAACAACCGCACCGAGACGGTCGATGGCAACGAGACCATCACCATTCACAAGAACCGCACGGAGACTGTGGACCACAACGAGACGATCTCGATAGGCGACAACCGCAAGGAGGATGTCGGCCTGAACGAGACGATCAAGATCGGTGTCAACCGCACCGAGACAGTGGGCAACAACGAGAAAGTGAAGATCGGCGTTAACCAGAACCTGACCGTTGGATCGAACAAGCAGGAAACCATCGGCCTCACGAGCCTCAAGAACGTAGGCATTGCGCAGATGACCAACATCGGCGCTGCCTACAACCTCAATGTGGGTGCCATGTGGATGAGCAACGTGGGCTTCATGCACATGCATCATGTGGGCGTCAAATCCTCGACCACCGTGGGCACAAGCTATTCGCTCGACGTAGGCAAGACGATCAAGACCTCCGCCGGAAGCACCATGGTCCATCACGCGGGCGACGAGCTGACGCTCGTCAGCGGAAAGTCATCCATCACGCTTCACAAGAACGGCACCATCACCATGCGGGGCGACAAGATCAAGATCGTTGGAGCTACTGTCGTTCATGTCGACGGCAACAAAGTGCACCTGAACAAGTAGTCGTCCGATCGCTGCGCCATGTCGATTGCTTTGATCAACGAGACACCCTACCCCGCCTTCGGCTTCGACACCGAGCTGTACGACGCGAGGGAATACCACAGTCTGGCCGTCAAGCTCAGTTTCGACCTGACCGAGCATGGCCTGCAGTTGCGCGAGGAACAATTGCCCTTGCAGATGACCGATGGCTATGTTGGTGAGCCGGGCAGTTCCAGCCTGCTGGCGCCCAGCGATCTCGTCCCGTATCGCGAGCGCACGGATGTCATCATCACCGGCGAAGCCGTTGCGCCTCATGGAGAACCTGCCAGCCGATGGCTGGCCGAGTTCCGTGTAGGTCAGCTCCACAAGGCACTGCAGATCACCGGCCTGCGCCACTGGCAGCACCGCGCCATTTCGGGTTGGGAGCTGACCCGCGTGGAGCCGGTGCGCAGCGTTCCGCTGCACTACGAGTACGCCTTTGGCGGCGAACAGCCGATCGAAGATCACGAGCAGCGGGATGTCTGGTGGCCCAATCCCGTCGGTCGAGGCTTTGTCGGGCGCCGAAAATGGAGCAAGGACCAAGTCCATCCCGCACCGCAGTTGCTCGCACTGAAAGAATCTCTCTCTGGTGCGCCGGGCCGTACTTACCGGACTGCCAGCTTCGGCCCTGTACCAGGAGACTGGGCTCCGCGCGTCGGACGCATCGGCACCACCGATGAGAACTGGCGCAAGAACGTGGCGCCGCACTTGCCCAAAGACTTCGACTTGCGCTACTTCAACTGTGCGCCAGATGACCAGCAGGCCGAGAGCTATCTACGCGGGAACGAAGAAGTGACCTTGACCGGTCTGTTCGAGGATGTGCGGCGTTTCAAGTTACCCAACTATGCGGTGACCGCTCTGACGGCAAACCACAACGGCGTGGTGCTCCCCCTGGAAATGGATCTGAGCACCGTGCACATCGACCTCGATGCAAGCACTGTCGCATTGACCTGGCATCTGACCACGCCCGCTGCTGACCTGAATCAGGTCAGCCTGAGTGTGATGGAGCGATAGGCAATGGGTGCACCCGAACAGGCCGAGAAACGGCGCGAGCATTTCGCCTTTGCCAAGGCCCCGGACTGGAAGTACACGCCACTCAAGCCCAACCGCGGCGTGCCGGTCCCGTACTGGACGATCGCCTACTTCGATCGCGCCCAGAAAACGGCGCCCAGCGCAGATGGGCGCGGCAATGAGTATTTCATCGCGCGCTCCCGCGCACCGGTCAGCAACGGCGGTGAGGCCGGGAAAGGCAAAGGTGTCCTGACTGGCGCCTACATGGACGAGTTTGAGCCCAAGGAATGGTCCGACACGCTGATCATCGAAGGCGATGGCGCGGTGTTCCAAGGGCACATGGGGACCATCAACAAGGGCAATGCGCCGGCGAAGGTCTATACCTCCATGAATCCGGACCAGGCCATTGCGGACAAGGCCTGCTGGGAAAAGCTCAAGACCAATATTTCGGCGCTGGGCATCACCTCCAAAAACCGGATGGCGGACGACACCACGGGATGCCTGAAGGACATGCTCTCGGGCGCGTGGGGCACGATCTCCGGGGACGTTTCCGCCGTCGGCGACATGCTCGGCAGCGTCTGGGGAGGCATAAAGGCCTTCTTCTCCGATCCACTGGGGTCCGTGGGCAGCGCCGTGGACGGCCTGAAACAGTTCGGGACACAGGCCTACGAAGCCGGCAAACAGGCGGCCGAAGTTCTCAAGGCCGTGTATGACGGCGATATCTCGATGGACGACCTGCTCGACTTCGCCGCCGACATGCTCCAGGACCAACTCTGCGAGATGGCCGACAAGATCGAGGAGATGGTCAAGCAAGGCAAGGGATGCGAAGCCGTCGGCGTTCTTGTCGGTCAGGCGACCGAGGCCGTCGTGATCGCGGCAGCTACGGCCGCCACCGGTGGAGCCGCGGGCGCCGCGGCGGCGGCCGGAAGCGGTGCCAAGTTCGCAAGGGCGACGGAGATGCTTGGTGAAGCCGGCGTCAAGGCAGGCGACGGCATCAAGGCAGCCATCCAGAAGCTCAAGGATCTGAAGCGAAAGCGCAAGGAGGCGCCGCACGGGGAAGGAGGGCCTCATCGGCCCAAGGAACCGCACACGACAGATTCGAGCACACCTGGCTATACGAACCCACCGCCCTGCCCTGTGTGCCCGCAAGTGGGCAACCCCGTCAATCCGGTGCAGGGCTGCAAGGTGCTGGCCGGGGAGCCGGACCTCGACTTCGAACTCCCGGGGCCGTTGCCGCTGCGCTGGCAGCGCACCTATGTGTCGAGCAACGGTCATGCGGGGTGGCTTGGCCAGGGCTGGACACTGCCGTTCGGCATCGCCATCGAATTGCGGCGGACCCCGCAAGGGGGCCGGCTGATCGTCATTGACGAATTCGGCCGTGAAATCATGTTCCCGGCGTTGCGCGAAGGGGCCAGCTACTACAACGAGTTCGAGCAGATCACCCTGACGGCGGTCGATGCGCAACGGCTCGAACTGGTCGACGCTGACGGCACCCAGCGCATGGAGTTCCGGCAACTGCCCGGAGCGGTCGGCGGACGAAAGCGCTACGCGCTTGAAGCTGTGCGGGACCGCAACGGCAACGCCGTGCGCATCAGCTATGGCGACCATGGGCTGCCCACCGGCGTCATGGACAGTGCCGGACGCACGCTGGCTCTGCGCTTCGAGAACCTGAGCGCACGGGACCGCAGCAATGCGCGCAACCCGATGTTCCGACTGACGCAGGTCGAGCAGATGGCTTCGGCAGGGTCGGGTGATGCAGGCATGGTGCTCGTGCGCTACGACTACAGTGCCGAGGGCGACTTGGTGCGCGTGACCAATGCGCTGGGCCACGCCGTGCGGGAGTTCCAATACCGTCATCACATGATGGTCTGGCAGAGCCAAGCGGAGGGCATGTGGTCGAGCTACGACTACGACATCGAGACCTCGCGCGGCCGCGTGTTGCGTTCGCAGAATGCGCTCGGCGAATGGCATGAGTTCGCGTACGGCCAGACGCAGACACGGGTGACGGATCATCTGGGCCGCGTCGAAGTCTACGAATTCAATGATCGCAAGGAGTGGACCGGAACCGTGGATGCCATGGGCGGCCGCACGGTCCGTGAACTCGACGCCTTCGGCAAGCTCATTGCCGTCGTCGACCCCGCAGGCCGGGTGACGCGCTACGGCTACGACGACAAGGGCCGCACCACCCGGGTGGAAGAGCCCGGTGGCACACCGTTGTCGCCGCAAGTCACGAGCGCGGTCTACGAGGAGGGCTCGGGGCAGCCAGCCTCCATCACTGATCCGACAGGGGCCACAGCCCGATTCCGGTATGACGCGCGAGGCAACCTGCTGGAGATGACCAACCCGCTCGGCCATGCCACCTCGTACACTTACGACACGCGCGGACTGCCCACCGAGGTGACCGATGCGCAAGGCAGGACGCGGCGGCTGGTCTATGACGCAGCCGGCCAGCTCGTGCGTCTCATCGACTGCTCGGGGCAGTCCACGCACTACAGCTACGACGCGCTGGGCCATCTGACCCGTATCACGGATGCGCTGGGCCACGTTATGCGCTACCGATACGACGCGCTGGGGCGGCTGTTGTCCATGCAGCAGCCCGACGGTTCGACCGAGATCTACGCGTACGACACGGCTGGCCGATTGGTCGCCCACACGGATCCGTTGGGCGCCCGCACCGAGTACACGCTCGCTCCCGACGGATTGCCGCTCGTTCGCCGCAATGCCCTGGGTGCGGAGGTGCGCTATGCGTACGATGCCGGACGGCGCCTGAGTGCGCTTCACAACGAGAACGGTGCGCGTTGCGATTTCCGCTACGACGCGCTAAACCGGCTCCTGGACGAGATCGGCTTCGATGGCCGCCACACGCGCTACCGCTACGACCCCGTGGGACTGTTGCTGGGCAAGCTCGAACTCGGATGCCTGAGCGCCACGCAGCGACTGGCGCAGCGCCTCAGCGGAGATCCAGAGGCTTCCACGCGCCAAGGCGTGCTGCCACCGCAGCGCACCACACCCACGTACGAGGACCCCTGGGGCCTGGGGCTGGCTGACGAGGTCGCGCCCGCCGGCCGGTTGCCGGGGCATGCCATCGTCACGACGTTCGTGCGTGATGCCGCCGGCCGACTGATCGAGAAGCAGGTCGCAGGACACGTATTGGACGCCGAAGGCCGCGCGCAGCCGCAGACAAGGCGCACGCGCTACGGCTACGACGAGGCCGGCCGCCTCGTCGACGCGGCCAACGATGCTGGCAGCAGGAGCACGCTGGCCTACGATGCGCTCGGCCAACTCACGCAAGAGGCCCGCGTTGGCCAAGGCATCGACAGCACGCTCGGCCATCGCTTCGACGCGCTCGGCCATCGCACCAGCACCACCTTGCCCCATGGCTCGAACATCGAATGGCTTTACTACGGCAGCGGCCATTTGCATCAGGTCAATATCGACGGGCAGGTGATCTGCGACATCGAGCGCGACGCACTGCACCGTGAGACCGGTCGCAGCCAGGGGCAGTTGCAAAGCGCCTACCGCTACGACCCGGCAGGCAGGCTGACGGCGCACACCGCGTGGATGCGCAAAGCGGGCGCGCGGCAGAGTCCCGGCGTTGGAGGGGGCGCGGCGGGCGTGCCCGATGATCTCGATCTCAGCGGCGCGACCGTACTGTCGCGCCACTACCGGTACGACGCGAGCGGCCAACTGCTGGAGATCGCCGACCGGCGCTGCGGTGGAGTCCGCTTCGGCTACGACCGCATAGGCCGCCTGCTTAGTGCCGACCAGGGTGACTCGAACGAGCGCTTCGCGTTCGATCCCGCGCACAACCTTTTGACCACCTCTTCCGCTCCTTCCGCGTCCGCCGGAGGATCGGTGGGATGGATCCGGGACAACCGGGTCGAAGTGTTCGAGGACAAGCGCTATCGCTACGACAGCCACGGCAACCTGATCGAAAAGAAGATCGGCAGGCACACCGTCATCAGGCTCTACTGGGACGTCGAGCACCAGCTCTCCGGCGCACATGTCACGAGGAATGGTGTCGCACAGGAAACCCAGTACGCCTACGACGCCTTCGGGCGTCGGATCCTCAAGCGGGACCGCTTCGGCAAGACCCTGTACACCTGGGACGGCAACCAGCTGCTGAGCGAGCAGCGTGGTGACATGCGCCGCGTGTATGTCTACGAGCCCGGCGGGATGGCTCCCCTGGCCATGCTGCATGGCCGCGAAATCCAACGCGCCCAAGGCCCGCGCGAGAGGCTTCCCATCGCGGCCAACGATGTCTCGGCAGATGACGAGTGGCAGCCGAGGAGGGCGAACTCGGTCTTTGTCGACCGAATGCTTGCCGCACAAAGGGCGCTCAGGGACAAGATCCAAAGTCCTGCCGGCGATGCCGGCACGGGGGCCGGCGCCGTCGAGCAGGGCGAGCTTGCCGGCGCCGCGGCGCCGCACTGGCATGTTCGGCACTACCAGAACGATCATCTCGGCACGCCGCGCGAGCTCACCGATGAAGAAGGCAGCGTCATCTGGAGCGCCAGCTACAGAGCCTGGGGCAACACGCTGCGCATGGAGGCCGCGCAGGCCGACGATGACTGGGAGCCTGGCACGCTACCTCAAGCTCAGCATGCCATCGAACAAAACCTGCGCTTCCAGGGACAGTACTTCGACACGGAGACGGGTCTCCACTACAGCCGGTTCAGATACTACGACCCGGATGTCGGGCGATTTGTCAGCCAGGATCCGATCGGTCTCGAGGGGGCGCAGAACCTTTACATGTATGCCCCCAACCCAACCGGGTGGATCGATCCGTTCGGCTTGGCGTGCCTGAAATGGAACCCCGGCGCCCGGCGATGGCAGAACCCCGCCGGGCGGTTCGTGCGGCTGCCGACACGCAACTTCCTTGACAAGGCCCTTAGCCTGCAAGGACTGAAATCGCCTCCTGCCAGCCTGAAGCAGTCATGGCTGGATGGGGGGTACAAGTACGAGGTCCGCGCCCATCCGGCCAATCCCGCGCACGGCAGCACAGGCAGCATCTATCGCGTGTCCCGTCAGATGCCGGGCCAGGGCACCGAGTACATGGACATTCATGGATGCTGGCATCATGAAAGCACCTTGAAGGAGTTCTTCAAGGGCGGCGCCAACAATCCGAACTTCAATTCGGCCGCCGCGGCGGACACGCACATACCTTTCTGATCATGGACTACAAGACCGACGAGCAGGCGCTGAATGCAGCCATCATGGCGCACCCATGGATGGACTTCTACTTGGTGAGCCTCGACGAAACCTGTGCGGTGGTCAGGGGCACGCTCGACATGAGTTGCGGCTACCAGCTGCAGATCGAATTCACCGACGTGGGCTACATCGACTGCCCGACCAGCTGGAAGACCGACACGGGCTCGGAGGTCTTTTCCAAGCTTCCACCCGAGGCACTGCCGGAAGATACGCGCAAGCGTTACTTCGATAACAACGGCGGTGATGTATTCCGCTTCGCAGTGGAGGGATTTCATGGCCCTTGGTTCGCGCACGTTGTAGCCAGGGAGATGCGATTCCTGAACTCCGAGGGTCAGGTGTATCTGCCTTGGTAGACAGTAGCCCCCACCTCCACTTGCGAAGATGACTTCACACAGGGATGATTTCTCAAAGGAGACCGTCGATATCCTCAAGGACCGCGCCCACGACATTTGCTCGAATCCGAGCGGCCGCCGCTTGACGCTGGACCAGCGTAACGGCGATCGCTTTCATGGGGCGTCATTTCTCCGTGCCAGAGGGAATGGTCGAAAGACCGGTTCTGGCCGGATTCTGTCTGACGCTCAAATCTCTCGTAGCTGCTCGGCAAGCACAACAAAGCAGCTGCTACCTGCAATGGACTCTACGCCCCAGGGCCGCGCTGTCGCAACACGGAAGACCGAGCGCCCGTCCGCATCAAGCCACTCTGACTCGGCTTCATATGCGATAACGCCTGGTGCTGGAAGCGACTCGATGCCGATCTCAGTCACGCTCACGACCGGCTCCTTCTCCACGAAACAGTGCCTCTGACCCATCGCATCGATCAAGAGGCATTCCACGAAGGGCGGGTATCCGCTGTCATCAACAACTTTGGAGATCCCAACGACGATGGCGTTCATGGAATGTCATTTCTCCGTGCCAGAGGTGATAGTTGAACGACCGGTTTTTGGCCGACTGTAGTCTGCCGGCGCTGTTGATTGCCGCCGAAAACTGACCCAGTGGGGATGCGGACAAAAACTTGGACTACCAGGAGGTAGTTCATGTATTCATACGAAGACAGGATTCGAGCGGTCGAGCTGTATATCAAGCTCGGCAAACGCGTCAGGGCGACCATTCGTCAGCTGGGTTATCCAACCAAGAATGCCCTGAAGGGCTGGCACCGCGAATACGAGCAGCGGCTCGATTTGCCTGTGGGCTATGCGGGCCGAGTCCCCAAGTACTCGCAGGCGCAGAAGGAGGCGGCTGTCGAGCACTACATCACTCACGATCGCTGCATTGCCGCAACGATGAGAGCCTTGGGCTATCCGGGTCGTGGGACGTTGACCGCATGGGTTCGCGAGGCGCTGCCTGAGGCCAGGAAAGCCATGGTTGGGAGGGCTGCTCGCCCAAGGTATCCCGAGGCGTTGAAGCAGGCCGGAGTCATCGGGCTTTGCAGTCGACAAGAAAATGCGCAGGCGGTGGCTGAAAGGCTGGGCGTGTGCAGGCCAACGCTGTACAACTGGAAAAACCAGCTACTCGGCCCGGAGGCTGCCGCATCCATGAAACGCAAGAACAACTCACCGCCAGTACCAGAACTGGCAGAGCTGGAGCGACAACTCGAATCGCTGCAGCGTGACATCCGGCATCTGCAACTCGAGCGCGACCTTTTGAAGAAGGCCAATGAAATAGTAAAAAAAGGCCTGGGCGTCGATCTGCAACTCCTGACCAACCGGGAGAAGACATTGGTGGTTGACGCCCTCAAAGAGCTCTATGCCCTGCCAGAGCTCCTTGCTCAGTTGGATCTGGCGCGCAGTTCGTACTTCTACCATCGAGCCCGTGTGAAGGTGGCAGACAAATACCTCGCTGTGCGTCGCAGCATTACCGATATCTTCGAGATGAATCACCGCTGCTACGGCTACCGCAGGCTGCAGGCTTCGCTGACAAGGCAGTGCGTCACCATCTCTGAGAAGGTTGTGCAGCGGTTGATGAAACAGGAGAGCCTGGTCGTCTCCAAGCCGAAGCGGCGTCGGTACGGCTCCTATCTGGGGGAGATCAGTCCAGCGCCCGAGAACCTCATCAATCGCGACTTCCACGCCGCAGCGCCGAATGAGAAGTGGCTCACCGACATCACCGAGTTCCAGATCCCGGCCGGCAAGGTGTATCTCTCGCCCGTCATCGACTGCTTCGATGGCCTGGTCATCAGCTGGTCCATTGGGACGCATCCAGACGCTGAGCTCGTCAACACGATGCTGGACGCAGCCATCGAGACGGTGGTCGATACCAACGACCGGCCCGTTGTCCACTCAGATCGCGGCGCCCACTATCGCTGGCCAGGCTGGCTGTCGCGTATCGGAGAAGCGAAGCTCATCCGCTCGATGTCCCGCAAAGGGTGCTCGCCTGACAACGCGGCGTGCGAAGGCTTCTTCGGCCGGCTCAAAACGGAAATGTTCTACCCTCGGGACTGGAAGGCCACGACCATTGAGCAGTTCATCGAGGTAGTTGATTCCTACATCCGT
The DNA here is from genome assembly GCF_051992195.1 of Variovorax sp. YR566. Lineage (NCBI taxonomy): Bacteria > Pseudomonadati > Pseudomonadota > Betaproteobacteria > Burkholderiales > Comamonadaceae > Variovorax > Variovorax sp. YR566. The sequence goes on from NZ_CP197092.1 coordinate 482,386, forward strand.
TGGTACAACGAGAAGCGGATCAAGATCTCCCTTGGCTCTCGCAGCCCCATCGAATACCGACAAAGTCTCGGACTCTCGACATAAAACCAGTCCAAGTTTTTATCCGCACCCCCAGTTAGATCAGTAATTTCCGTCTAAGACTGACCCACGTAAAACTCTACCCTGCTGATTTTTAAAGCAGGGGATCCTAGGAGTGATAGACGTGGCGACATTGAGTGTCATCAGACGCTGGGCCCTGCGTGAGCAGATGTCCATTCGCGAGATAGCCAGGCGTACAGGCCTGTCTCGCAACACCGTAAAGAAGTACCTGCGAGCCGGCGAAGAAATGCCGCGCTACGCCAAGCGAACGAGCTCGAGCAAGCTCGATCCCTATGCCGAGAAGCTCACGACATGGCTCGCGATCGAGGCCACCAAATCGCGGAAACAGCGGCGCAATCTGCGGCAGATCCACACACGCCGACCCTGCGCAGCAGCGACAGGACGTCTGGCTGGGGGACAGTTTTTGAGAGTGCTGCAGGGTGAACTTCGGGGGAGCCTGACCTGATACCTGTCAGGCAGCGCGGTCATACCTTGCTCAGTTCTAAACAAAAACCGCTTGGCTACATCTGATGCTCTTGTTGTTCGGAAACTCCAGCCCCGCGTTCTGGAGCGCCGAACGCACCCGTTCGCGCGCCTCCTTGACCTCGGTTTCCACCAGCCCGACCAGCGTGAAGCTGGGTAAACCGTTCGCCAGATGCACCTCGACAGTGACACTGGCCGCTTCCAGGCCCAGCAAGGCGCGGCTCTGCACCAAAGACAACCCCATTCTTCTCCATCTCCCCAAGATGGTGCACCTATCTTCGACATGTCCGCGGTGGTGCGGCGCACCGGATATCTGCAACCACTCGCAACAGACGTTGTAACGATTTGGCTCTCAACCAATGCGGGGGCGGGGGTGGTTATGACCGGTATTTGTGCAGTTTGGCACGCTCCCTGCTTTGAGCCTCACAGGTCCAACAACACACTTGCGAGGAGTTCCCTGATGACGCACCGTACCGCCGCCCAGGCGCTGATCGTTCTGGCCGCTGCATTGACCGCTTCGGGCGCAGCCCTGGCGCAAACAGCAACGACGGATGCCGCAGCAGCACCGGCAGCCGCTCCCGCCCCGAATCTCACGGGCAACGTGTCCATCACCACGAACTACAAGTTCCGTGGCCAGGACCAGGACATGATCGGCAAGAACGACTACGCCAAGACCAAGGGCTTCAAGCCCGCCATTCAAGGCGGCCTGGACTACGCCTTCGGCGACAGCGGCTTCTACGTGGGCAACTGGAACTCCAGCGTCAACTGGCTCAAGGGCAACAGCATCGAGATGGACGTGTACGGCGGCTACAAGTTCAAGGCCGGCCCGCTGGACATGGACGTCGGTGCGCTCACCTACATCTACCCGGGCAACTCCGCGGGCAACACCACCGAGCTGTACGTTGCGGGCACCTACGCCAACGAAACCCTCGGTTCGTTCACCGCCAAGTACTCGCACACCGTGTCGAAGGACTACTTCGGCTACGCGGGCAACAAGGCCGGCTCGGGCCTGAAGGGCACCAACACCGGCTACCTGAACCTGTCGTACAGCAAGGAAATCGTGCCCAAGGTCACGCTGAAGGCGGCGGTGGGCTACACGAACATGTCCAGCGACATCCGCAGCCTGGGCTACAAGAGCTATGTCGACTACAACGTCGGCGCGAGCTACGACTTCGGCAACGGCCTGTCGCTGACCGGCTCGGTGCAGGGCGCCAACAAGAAGAGCTCGTACCTGGCAGTGGCCAACCCGGGCGTCGACCTCGGCTTCGGCACCTTCGGCCAGACGACCTACTCGCCGAACAAGGCGCGCTTCATCCTCACGCTGACGAAGACGCTGTAATCCATACAACAACGAGGTGCGGCCCAAGCTGCCGCGCCATTCCATTTCCATCCGAAGGAGAAAACTCATGAAGCTGGTCACAGCCATCATCAAACCGTTCAAGCTCGATGAGGTGCGCGAAGCACTGTCGGCCATCGGCGTGCAGGGGATTACCGTCACTGAGGTCAAGGGCTTCGGTCGCCAGAAGGGGCACACCGAGCTCTACCGCGGCGCGGAGTACGTGGTCGACTTCCTGCCCAAGGTCAAGATCGAAGCGGCCGTCTCCGACGACCTGGTCGATCGCGTGATCGAGGCTGTCGAAGGCGCGGCACGCACCGGCAAGATCGGCGACGGCAAGATTTTTGTCTACAACCTCGAACAAGTCGTGCGCATCCGCACCGGCGAAACGGGCCGCGAAGCCCTCTGATCGAGTCCAGGCCCGAAAGAACAACGATTATGAAAAAACTGCTTGTCTCTCTTGCGCTCGGCTTGAGCGTGTTGGCTGCCGGTACTGCCGGCTTCGCGCAAACCCCCGCTGCGGCCACGGCCGAAGCACCGGCCGCGTCGGCATCGGCCCCCGCTGCCGCGCCTGCAGCCGCAGCAGCTCCGGCCGCTGCCGCCGACGCAGCTCCCGCGGCGCCCGCCGCCGCACCCGCTCCGAAGATCGACTCCGGCGACACCGCCTGGATGCTGACTTCGACGCTTCTCGTGATCCTGATGACCATCCCCGGCCTCGCGCTGTTCTACGGTGGCCTGGGCCGCTCGAAGAACATGCTGTCGGTGCTGATGCAGGTCTTCGTGATCTTCTCGCTGATCAGCATCCTGTGGGCCATCTACGGCTACAGCCTGGCCTTCTCCGGTGACGGCAACTTCTTCGGAGGATTCGACAAGATCTTCATGAAGGGCATCACGCAGGAGACCTTCGGCGCGCTGACCACGATTCCCGAATATGTGTTCGTCGCCTTCCAGGGCACTTTCGCGGCCATCACCGTGGCGCTGATCGTCGGCGCGTTCGCAGAGCGTGCCAAGTTCTCGGCCGTGCTGCTGTTCTCGGTGCTGTGGTTCACCTTCAGCTACGTGCCGATCGCCCACATCGTGTGGGGCGGCGGCCTGCTGGGCAAGGACGGCGCACTCGACTTCGCTGGCGGCACCGTGGTGCACATCAACGCCGGTGTGGCCGGCCTGGTCGGCGCCTACATGGTCGGCAAGCGCGTCGGCTACGGCAAGGAAGCGTTCACGCCTCACTCGCTCACGCTCACCATGGTCGGCGCTTCGCTGCTGTGGGTCGGCTGGTTCGGCTTCAACGCCGGCTCGGCTGGTGCTGCCAACGCCGTCGCCGGCCTGGCCTTCATCAACACGGTGCTCGCCACCGCTGCCGCGGCCCTGTCGTGGATCCTGGGTGAAAGCCTGCACAAGGGCAAGGCCTCGATGCTGGGCGCTGCGTCCGGCGCCGTTGCCGGCCTCGTGGCTGTCACGCCTGCCGCCGGTTTCATCGGCCCGATGGGTTCGATCGTGCTGGGCCTGCTGGCCGGCCTGGTCTGCCTGTGGGGCGTGGGCGGCTTGAAGCGCATGCTCGGTGCCGACGACGCGTTCGACGTGTTCGGCGTGCACGGCGTGGGCGGTATCCTGGGTGCCATCCTGACCGGTGTGTTCGCGGCCAAGGGCCTCGGCGGCACCGGCGGCGCAACGCCCGACACCTTCGCGATGGGCGCACAGGTCTGGATCCAGATCAAGAGCGTGGCGCTCACCGTCGTGTGGTCCGGCGTGGTTGCCTTCATCGCCTACAAGATCGCCGACCTGACCCTCGGCCTGCGTGTGTCGGAAGAGGAAGAGCGCGAAGGCCTCGACATCTCGTCGCACGGCGAAACGGCTTACAACCGCTGATCTGCTCTGGCCGGGTTGCCTTCGGGCAGCCCCGCCACTGAAACGACCACCACCACCTTTTACAAGAACAATTCTTCGTAACGAGTTTTTCAAGCGAGGTCTCCTTTGGATGTTCAGCCCGCAAGCGCTCCGGCGCCAGCGGGCTTTTTTTTGCCCTTTGCCGCGATGGCTGGGGGCACAATCGCGACACCATGTGGACCTCCCTCGAAGACAGCCTCTGCGAACTCGGCGAGTCGCCGTTCTGGCATCCCCAGGAGCGCTCGCTCTATTGGCTCGACATTCCCGGCCGCGCCGTGCTGCGCACCCGCGGCGACATCGGCTCTCCAGATGCGAAGGTCGAGCGATGGCCGCTGTCCACGGAGCCTGGCTGCATGGCGCCCGCGCGCAGCGGCGGCCTCGTGATTGCGCTGCGCGACGGCATCTACCGCGCGCGCGAGTGGGGCGGTGAACTGGTCGCGATGGCGCGCGTGGAGCACGACGTGCGCACCATGCGCTTCAACGACGGCAAGTGCGATGCGCTCGGCCGCTTCTGGGGCGGTTCGCTCAACGAAGCCAAGGACCGCGCCAATGCCGCGCTCTATTGCCTCGATGCACGCCCTGACACCGGCGTCTCGCCCACGCTGACGCAGATGGCCAACGAGTCCACCACCGCCAACGGCCTCGCTTTCTCGCCCGATGCCCGCACCCTCTACTGGGCCGACACCGCCGCGCACGTGGTGTGCGCGTGGGACTGGGACGCCGAGGGCAACTCGCTCTCGCACGCCCGCGTGTTCCACCAGTTCGACGCCAAGCCTGAGGGCTGGACGCCCGAAGCACCGATGGGCTACCAAGGCCGCCCCGACGGCGCCACCATCGACGCGCAAGGCCACTACTGGGTTGCCATGTTCGAAGGCGCGCAGCTGCTGCGCTTTGCACCTTCGGGCGAAATCGTGGCCTCTGTTCCCGTGCCTGTTCAATGCCCGACCATGCCCTGCTTCGGCGGCGATGACCTGAAGACGTTGTTCGTCACCAGCGGCCGCAAGGGTCGGCCTGCCGCCGAGATCGAGCGACTTCCCGCCTCGGGCACGGTGATTTCCATGCGGGTCGATACGCCTGGGTTGCCGGTCAGCTTCTTCGAGGACCAGGGTGAGTTGTGACGTGGTTTGTTCAGGGCGCGCGATCACGCCGACGGGGGACATTCGCGCAGGGGAGTACCCGGTGTCATTCGCATGCGCCCTGAACAAAAGCACAAGAACCGCATGGCCCTGCAACACATCCCGCCCATCCAGTGCCTGCTGACCTTCGAGGCAGTGGCCCGGCTGCGTCACGCGGGCCGCGCAGCCGATGAGTTGTGCGTCACGCCCAGTGCGGTGAGCCACCGCATCCGGCAGCTCGAATCGCACATCGGCTTCAAGCTCTTCGGCCGCAGCGACTTCAGCCTCACGGCCGACGGTGCAGCCTACCTCGCGAACGTGCGCACGGGGCTCGCTGCGCTGCAGGCCACGCCGCTCGGCGCCAACGCAGCCCAACGCGCCACGCGCCTGCGCATCGCCGTCACGCCGACCTTCAGCCGCCAGTTCCTCATGCCGAGGCTGGAGCTGTTCCGCAACATCTATCCAGACATCGAACTGGTGCTGCAGGTGTCGATCCCGCTGCTCGACGTCACGGCCGAGCAGGCTGACCTCGAAGTGCGCTACGGCCCCGGCGGGTACGCCGACTGCGAGCACCGGCTCCTGCTCGAGGAGCAGGTCGTGCCCGCCTGCAGCCCGAGCTACCTCAACGAGTTCGGCCCCTTCACCGGTTTTCGCACTGCGGCGGAGATTGCCAGCGCACGGCTGATCCGCAGCCCGCTCGAACCCTGGGGCACCTGGTTCGCGAGCTGCGGGCTCGACCAGCCCGAGCCGAACATCGGCTCGCAGTTCAACGACCTGGGGCTTGTGTACGACGCCGCGGCCAGCGGCTTCGGCGTGGCGCTGGTACGGCAGAAGATGGGCGCGGCGTGGTTCGAATCGGGTCGGCTGGTGGCGCTGTCCGACCAGGCTGTGCTGTCGCCGCACCGGCACTACATCTGCTGGCAGCCGGGCACGCTCGAGCGCTGGGAATGCGCGGCCTTTGCCGACTGGCTCGAACAGAGCCTGCGCTGAACCCGCGAAGTTCTTTCAAGCGCCCGGCAAAAATCCATCAACCCGGGCCTGCCGCAATGTCCGTAGAGTGCGGGTAGAACCGAGACATTCCGCGAGCAGAAGAAAAGAGGTCGCCGCATGAACGCGCCGCTCACCCCCACGCAAAACGATTCACTACAGAAAACAGAGCGCCAGTCCCAGGTAGTGCGAGCGCTGCAGGCTCATCTGCCGGCCCACGCCCTGATCTGGCACGCAGAAGACACCACCCCCTACGAGTGCGACGGCCTCACCGCCTACCGCGCCCGCCCGCTCGTGGTGGCCCTGCCCGAAACCGAGGCGCAGGTGGCCGCCGTGCTCAAGACCTGCCATCAGCTCGGCGTGCCCGTGGTGGCGCGCGGGGCGGGTACCGGGCTCTCGGGCGGCGCCATGCCGCACACCATGGGCGTGACCATGTCGCTCGCCAAGTTCAACCGCATCCTGAAGATCGATCCGGTCAGCCGCACGGCCATCGTGCAGTGCGGCGTGCGCAACCTGGCCATCAGCGAGGCGGCCGCGCCTTTCAACCTCTACTACGCGCCCGATCCGTCGAGCCAGATCGCCTGCACCATCGGCGGCAACGTGGCCGAGAACTCGGGCGGCGTGCATTGCCTGAAGTACGGCCTGACGCTGCACAACGTGCTGCGCGTGCGCGGCTTCACCGCCGAAGGCGAGCCCATCGAGTTCGGCGGCGAGGCGCTCGACGCGCCGGGGCTCGACCTGCTCGCGCTCGTCATCGGCAGCGAAGGCATGCTGGCCGTGACCACCGAAGTCACCGTCAAGCTCGTGCCCAAGCCGCAGCTCGCGCGCTGCATCATGGCCAGCTTCGACGACGTGCGCAAAGCCGGCGACGCAGTGGCCGCGGTGATCGCGGCCGGCATCATCCCCGCGGGGCTGGAGATGATGGACAAGCCCATGACCGCCGCCGTCGAAGACTTCGTGCGCGCCGGCTACGACCTCGATGCCGCCGCCATCCTGCTGTGCGAATCCGACGGCACGCCCGAGGAAGTGGAAGAAGAAATCGGCCGCATGACCGCCGTGCTGCGTGGCTGCGGCGCGACCGCCATCGCGGTGAGCAGCAGCGAAGAAGAGCGCATGAAGTTCTGGAGCGGGCGCAAGAACGCGTTCCCCGCCTCGGGCCGCATCAGCCCCGACTACATGTGCCTCGACTCGACCATTCCGCGCAAGCGCCTGGCCGACATCCTGCTGGCCATCCAGGAGATGGAGAAGAAATACAACCTGCGCTGCTGCAACGTGTTCCACGCGGGCGACGGCAACCTGCATCCGCTGGTGCTGTTCGACGCCAACGACCCCGACGAGCTGCACCGCTGCGAGCTGTTCGGCGCCGACATCCTGGAGACCAGCGTCGCGATGGGCGGCACCGTCTCGGGCGAGCATGGCGTGGGCGTGGAAAAGCTCAACAGCATGTGCGTGCAGTTCACCGCCGCGGAGAACGAGCAGATGTTCGGCGTCAAGCGCGCCTTCGATCCCGAGGGCATGCTGAACCCCGGCAAGGTGATTCCCACGCTGCAGCGCTGCGCCGAGTACGGCAAGCAGGTGGTGCGTGGGGGCAAGCTGCAGCATCCGGATCTGCCGAGGTTCTGATGGCGATGGACAACGCACTCCACCAGATCGTCGAGCGCATCCGTGCCGCAGTCGATGACGCCACGCCGCTGTGCATCCGCGGCGGCGGCACCAAGGATTTCTACGGGGAGACGCCGCAAGGCGAGCTGCTCGACACGCGCGCGCTCGCCGGCATCACCAGCTACGAGCCCAGTGAGCTGGTCGTCACCGCGCGCGCCGGTACGCCGCTCGCCGAGCTTGAAGCGGCGCTGGCAGAAAAGGGCCAGTGCCTGCCGTTCGAGCCGCCGTGCTTCGGCAGCAACGGCACCGTCGGTGGCATGGTCGCCGCAGGCCTCAGCGGCCCGGCGCGCGCCAGCGTCGGCGCGGTGCGCGACTACGTGCTCGGCGCCATGATCGTCAACGGCCGCGGCGAGGTGCTGACCTTCGGCGGCCAGGTGATGAAGAACGTCGCGGGCTACGACGTCTCACGCGTGCTGGCCGGCTCGCTCGGCACGCTGGGCGTGATCGCCGAGGTGAGTCTCAAGGTGCTGCCTGTGGCGCCCGCCGAAGCCACGCTCGAGTTCGCTTGCAGCCAGACCGATGCGTTGCGGCTGCTCAATGAGTGGGGCGGCCGGCCGCTGCCGCTCAACGCGAGTTGCTGGTTCGAATGCGAAGGGCAGGGCACGCTCTATCTGCGTTTGCGCGGTGCGGTCGCTGCCGTGGAAGCGGCACGCACGCACCTGGGCGGCGAGCGCAAGGACAACGCGCGCGCCGCCGCCGACTGGCAATCGCTGCGCGACCAGCAACTGCCGTGGTTCGCCGCGAACGAAGGCACGGATGCGCTGTGGCGCCTGTCGGTGCCGCAGACCGCGCCCGTGCTCTCGCTCGACGGCGCCGCGCCGCTGATCGAATGGCACGGCGGCCAGCGCTGGTACAAGGCTGCGCCCGAACAGGCCGCGCGCATCCGCGAGATCGCACGCGCGGCGGGTGGCCATGCCACGCTGTTCCGTCTGCCCGACCTAGGCACGCAACAAGGCAGCGTCCAGCGCTTCGATGTACTGAGCTCTCCTGTCGAACGCATCCAGCGCGCGCTGATGCGCGAGTTCGACCCCCACGGCATCTGCAACCGCGGCCGCCTGCTCGCGCCCACGTAAAACAAGAACCGACAGACATGCAAACCGAGCTCGCCCCCGAATTTCGCGGCACCGACGAAGGCCGCGAAGCCGAAGCCATTCTGCGCAAGTGCGTGCACTGCGGCTTCTGCACCGCCACCTGCCCGACCTACCAGCTGCTCGGTGACGAGCTGGACGGTCCGCGCGGGCGCATCTACCTCATCAAGCAGGTGCTCGAGGGCAAGGAGCCCACGCGCAGCACGCAGCTGCACCTCGACCGCTGCCTCACCTGCCGCAACTGCGAAAGCACCTGCCCGAGCGGCGTGCAGTACGGCAACCTCGTCGACATCGGCCGCAAGATCGTCGACCAGAAGGTGCCGCGCCCCGCGATGGAGTCGGCACAGCGCTGGCTGTTGAAGGAGGGCCTGTCGTCGCCGCTCTTCGGCCCCGCGATGAAGCTCGGCCAATCGGTGCACGGCCTCCTGCCCGAGGCGCTGAAAGCCAAGGTGCCCGCGAAGCAGGAAGCCGGCGCATGGCCCACCGCCACGCATGCGCGCAAGGTGCTGATGCTCGCGGGCTGCGTGCAGCCGTCGATGATGCCCAACATCAACAGCGCCACCGCGCGCGTGCTCGACGCGGCCGGCATCCAGGCGGTGATTGCGCCGGCGGCCGGCTGCTGCGGCGCGGTGAAGTTCCACCTGAACGACCAGGACGGCGGCAAGGCGCAGATGCGCGCCAACATCGACGCGTGGTGGCCCTTCGTGGAACGCAACGAAGTCGAGGCCATTGTCATGAACGCATCGGGCTGTGGCGTCACCGTGCGCGAATACGGCCACATCCTGCAGCACGACGCGGCCTATGCGCTGAAGGCCGCGCGCATCAGCGAACTCACGCGCGACCTGAGCGAGTTGCTGCCCGATCTCGTGCCCGCGCTCAAGGCCCGCGTGAAGGCGCCTGCGGGCGTGGTGGCCTATCACGCGCCGTGCACGCTGCAGCACGGCCAGAAGCTGCGCGGCGGCGTCGAGACGCACCTGCGCGCGCTCGGCTTCGACGTGCGCGTGGCAATGAATGAATCGCACCTGTGCTGCGGCTCGGCCGGCACCTACTCGGTGCTGCAGCCCGAGCTGGCCTATCCGCTGCGCGACCGCAAGCTCGGCCACCTGAAGCAGTTGCAGCCCACCACCATCGCGTCGGCCAACATCGGCTGCATCACGCACCTGCAAAGCGGCAGCGGCGACATGCCGGTGCGGCACTGGGTCGAACTGCTGGACGCGGCGCTGTCTGACAAGGCCTGATCGCACAAGCAGGAGGGCGTTGGTCCGACTCCCGCGAAGCCGGTTCGCGGCGCATCATGGCTGCACCGAATCTGCAAGGAGCCAGTGCCATGTCCCATGTTGTCGCATCCCTTATTCCTTCCACGCTGCGGCGCGTGCTGCTGGCCTGCACCTGCGCGGCCGGTGCGATGGCCGCGCAGGCGCAAGGCGCCATGCCGCCCTGGCAGGGCGCGGGCCCGGCGCGCTATGTGTGCGGTGGTATCGGCTCCGACGAATCGACGGCCATGCGCGCCGCCATGAAAGACCATCCGCTGGCATTGCTGTTCGCGCGTGCCGATGGCGCCTACCTGGCCAATGTCGACGTGACGATCAAGGGCGGTGACGCCAACAACGCCGCCGCACTGGCGTTCCGCGCCAGCGGCCCGGTCTGCCTGGTCGACCTGCCGAACGGGCGCTACGTGATCGATGCGGCCATGCCCGGCGAAGGCGCCAAGACCCAGAGCGTGACGGTGGGCGGGGGCTCGAAGACGGCCGACTTCAGGTTCTGAGCGGCCAGGGCAGGGCAGGGGGCTTCAGCCCGCCGCCAGCGCGGCCTCTACGTCGCGCGTGAGCGAGGCTGGCGTGTCCAGCGGCGCATAGCGCTTGAGCACGCTGCCGTCGCGCCCGATCAGGAACTTGGTGAAGTTCCACTTGATGGCCGTGCTGCCCAGCAGGCCCGGCTTTTCCTTGGTGAGCCACTGGTAGAGCGGCGCGGCGTTGCTGCCGTTCACGTCGATCTTTTCCATCATCGGAAAGCTCACGCCGTAGTTCCTGGTGCAGAAGGCGCCGATTTCCTCGTTGCTGCCCGGGTCTTGCGCGCCGAACTGGTTCGACGGAAAGCCCAGCACCGTGAGCCCCTGGTCGGCGTACTTCTCATGCAGCGCCTCCAGTCCCGCGAACTGCGGCGTGAAGCCGCATTTGCTGGCGGTATTGACGATCAGCAGCACCTTGCCTTTGAAGGCGGAGAGCTTCACCGGCTTGCCGTCGATCTGGTTGGCCTCGAAGTCGTAGACGCTGGTCATGCTGTTGTTCCTCAGATGGGAGAAGAGGCGCGATCATCGCGCCGCGCGGGCGTTCGTGCAAACGCTGCCCAGACGGCGCCCAGCACGATCAGCGCGCCGCCGGCGAGGATGCGCGGGCTCATCTCGGCCGCACCCAGCGCCACCGACGACACGCTCGCGAACAGCACCTCCGACAGCATGATCACCGAGGTCGCGGCAGCCGCGAGCCGCGCCGCGCCGTACTGCAGGCACACATTGGCGAAGACGAACGCTATGCCCAGCGGCACCGCCCAGCCGAGCCAGCCCGGCGATGCGTGCAGCGGCGAATCGAACGCGCCGAGCGCGGTGCCGCCCAGCGCCGTGATGCCGGCCACGATGGCGCAGCCGCAGAACATTGCCAGCGCGCGCGACTCGCCCGGGGCCTGCCGCAGATGGCGCAGCGCGATGTTGGTAACGGCAAAGCCGAAGCCCGCCGCCACGCCCAGCCAGTCGGGCAGGCTCGACGGCACCGGCCAGTCGGCGCCCGGCGCCTTCAGCACCACCACCACGCCGGTCAGCGCCAGCGCCACGCGCGCGAGCGCGCCGCCGGTCGGCCGCTCACCCAGCAGCAGCCAGCCCAGCAGCACGCTCCACAGCGGCATCAGATAGAACAGCAGCACCACGCGCACCACGTCGCCCTGCGTCACGGCCCAGTTGAAACCCACGTTGGTGAAGCCGGCCGCGAAGCCCAGCACCGCCAGCATCGGAAAGGCCGCGAAGCCTTTCCACGCGTGCCGGCGCATGAGGCCCATCACGGTCGCGATGGCCAGGTAGATGAGGCAGGTGGCCCACAGCGGATGCATGCCATGGCCTGCGATCTGGCGGAAGGGAAACCACGAAACGCCCCAGACGAAGGCGTTGAAGATCAGGGCGAGCGCGGGCATGGTGGCGTTGGAACAGGGTGGAGCGCCGGGCGCGCCGGCCGTTTCACCAACGCGGGCGCGCGATGTCAGTGATGCTTGTCGCTGCGGGCGATGGCCAAGAGGTGCTCGACCTCTTCAGGGTACTTCTTGAGGTTGTTCTCGTGCCAGCGCTTGATGAGCCACATGCAGCCCGCCACCACCAGCCCGAACGCGCTGATCGCGCCGTAAGCCGACAGGCCCAGCCCCGTGCACACGCTGTAGAAGCCGCCCAGCAGAAGAATGCAGGCCTGCTCGTTGAAGTTCTGCACCGCGATGGAGCGACCCGCGCCCATCAGGTTGTGGCCGCGGTGCTGCAGCAGCGCATTCATCGGCACCACCAGGAAGCCGCCCAGGCCGCCCAGCAGAATCAGGAACGGCACCGCCAGCCACACGTTGCTGATGAAGTTCATGCAGATCACCATCAGCCCCATCGCGATGCCCATGGGGATCACGCGCGTGGCCATGTCCAGCCGCATGCGCATCGAGGCGACGATGGCGCCCACGGCCGTGCCGATGGTCACCACACCCGTCAGCGCCGAGGCCTGCGTGGTGTTGTAGCCCAGCGCCAGCGAAGCCCAGGCCAGCACGATGTACTTGAGGTTGCCGCCAGCGCCCCAGAACAGCGTGGTGGTGGCCAGCGAGATCTGGCCGAGGCGGTCGCGCCACAGGCGGGCGTTGCAATGCCAGAAGTCGGGCAGCAGCGCGGCGATGTTGCGCGCCATGCCGTGCTCGGGGTTGGAGCGCAGCGGGCGCATCTCGACGCCGGTGTGCGGAATGCGCGTGTTGAACCAGGCCGCCAGCACGTAGACGAAGATCAGCACCGCGATTGCGGCCTCGGCCGGCGTGTCGATGCCGGTGTCGATGAACGGGAGATCGAAGGCCAGCAGCTTGCTGGAGATGGCATGCCCCACCAGCGTGCCGCCCAGCACGATGCCCAGCAGGATCGATGCGATGGTCAGCCCCTCGATCCAGCCGTTGGCCTTGACCAGCTGGGACGCCGGCAGCAGCTCGGTCAGGATGCCGTACTTGGCCGGCGAATACGCCGCAGCGCCCAGCCCCACGATCGAATAGGACAGCAGCGGGTGCGAGCCGAACAGCATCATCAGGCAGCCCACCACCTTGATGGCATTGCTGATGAACATCACCTTGCCCTTGGGCAGGGCGTCGGCAAAGGCCCCCACCAGCGGCGCCAGCACCACATAGAAGACCGCGAAGATCGGCACCAGTGCCGCGCGCTGCCATTCAGGCGCGCCCGAACTTCGCATGAGATCGACGGCAACAACGAAAAGCGCTTGGTCGGCCAGCGACGAAAAGAACTGGGCCGACATGATCGTGTAGAAACCGCGCTTCATCGATGGGCTGGCTGGCCAGAGGGTCTGCTGGCGGTAGTGAAAAAGTGTCGCGTTGCGGGCGAATGGGCGGTTATAGCACGGGGGTGCGACGCGGAATCCGGCGTCCCCACGGTGTTCGACCTCATTCCCGAAGATGCTAAAACGTGGTCTGCATTGTCCCCGAGTCTCTCCCGGAACCACCCATGCCGCGTCCCATACTCGCCACTGTCCATACCGACGCCCTGCGTCACAACCTCGACCGGGCGCGCCGCTCGGCCCTTGAAGCCCGCGTCTGGGCCGTCGTCAAGGCCAACGCCTATGGCCATGGCATCGAGCGGGTCTATGAGGGATTGCGCGGCGCCGACGGCTTCGCGCTGCTCGATCTGGCCGAAGCCGAGCGCGTGCGCGCCCTCGGCTGGCGCGGCCCGGTGCTGCTGCTGGAAGGCGTGTTCGACGCCCGCGACCTGGAGCTGTGCTCGCGGCTGGACCTCTGGCACACCGTGCATTGCGACGAGCAGATCGACATGCTCGCCGCCCACAAGACCCTGAAGCCGCAGCGCGTGTTCCTGAAGATGAATTCGGGCATGAACCGCCTGGGCTTCACGCCCGAGCGCTTCGGCTCCGCCTGGACCCGTCTCAACGCGCTCACGCAGGTCGACGAGATTTCGCTCATGACCCACTTCAGCGACGCCGACGGAGCGCGCGGCATCGGCCACCAGTTCGAGACCTTCGAGCGCGTCACCCGCGACCTGCCGGGTGAACGCTCCATCGCCAACAGCGCCGCCACCCTGCGCCACGCCGACCAGACGCGTGGCGACTGGGTGCGCCCCGGCATCCTGCTGTACGGCAGCGCGCCCGACTTTCCCGAGCACGATTCGGCGCACTGGCAGCTGCAGCCCACCATGACGCTGTCGACCCAGCTCATCTCGGTGCAGACGCTGAAGGCCGGCGACACCATCGGCTACGGCTCCAACTTCACGGCCGAGGGGCCGCTCACCATCGGCGTGGCGGCGGTCGGCTATGCCGACGGCTATCCGCGCCACTGCAACACCGGCACGCCGGTGCTGGTGAACGGCGTGCGCACCCGCATGGTCGGCCGCGTGAGCATGGACATGATCACCGTCGACCTCACGAACGTGCCCGACGCCAAGTTCGGCAGCGAGGTCACGCTGTGGGGCAAGTCGGCCAAGACAGGCGCCGTGCTCCCCATCGACGAGGTCGCGCGGGCCGCGGGCACCGTCGGCTATGAACTGATGTGCGCCGTGGCGCAGCGCGTACCCTTCGCTCCCGTCGAAGGTCAATGAAGATCCTTTCCAACTGGCGCTCCGTGCGCCTGTGGGAAACGCAGGTCGAACGCGACCTGCATCGCAACTACAGCCTGCGCACGCACGGCATCCTGATCGGCACCTTCACGCTGTTGCTGATGTGGGGCGTGTCGGCGCTGCAGATGCACCTGCTGCATGTCGATTCGCTGGCGGTGCGCTACTTCCTCACGCTGGGCGTGGGGTACCTGGGCTATCTGCTGGTGCTGCGCTGGTGGGCCAGGCGGCTGGTCGAGGGCCGCAAGACGGACTTCGATGTCGATGCGCCCGACCTGGACTTCGGCAGCGGACGCGGCGGCGGCTCCCAGAGCCACGTGAGCGTCGGCGATGCCCATGGCGGTGGTAGCGGCGGCGATGGCAGTGCCCTGTCCGACGTGGCGAGCGGTGCGCTCGAAGTCGCCGGTTCCGCGGACGAAGGCGCGATCATCGTCGTGCCGGTGGTCGCCATCTTCCTGATCTGCGTGGCCATCTTGTTCGGCGCCGGCTCGCTCGTGCTGCTGTACTTCAGCTGGGACGCGCTGCTGGCCGTGGCCATCGAAGTCGCCTTCTCGTACGTGTCGGCGCGCGCCGCGGTGCGCGTGGCGCGCGAAGGCTGGCTCATGGCCGCCGTGCGGCTCACGTGGAAGCCGCTGCTGGGCGCGGTCGCGAGCGCGGTGATCCTCGGCGCGCTGCTCGATCACTTCATGCCGCAGGTCAACTCCTTGCCCGAGGCGGTGCGCGTTCTGCTGAAGAAGCACTGAGTTCACACGGCGCGAAACACCTCAGGAAAATCGCCCGTCTTCTGTCCGTCGCGCCACGCGAGGCCCGCGGTGTCCAACGGCCCGGGCAACAAGGACGGACGATGCCTCAGCCTGAGTTCGTCGTCGGCGTACAGGATGGCAAAGGCCCTGCGCTTCTCGTTGAAGTTCACGCCGGGGCCGGCATGATGCAGCGCCCGGTAGTTGAAGACCACCACGTCGCCCGGGTCCACCTCGTAGCCCACGATGTCGAAGGCGCTGCGATTGGCTTCGATGTCCGGCAGTTCGAATTCATCGTCCAGCACCTCGATCTTGCTGCCGCTCAGCCCGTAGTGCGTTTTCCAGAGGTGCGAGCCGCGCACCACCTCGATGGCGGTCTCGCGGGGCATGTGGTCGACCGGCATCCACACGCGCACGATGCGGTGGCTGTCGGCCAATCCATAGGACGTGTCCTGGTGCCAGGGCGTCTCGGCGGCAGGGCCGCGGCCCTTGTAGAACAGCTGGTCGTAAATCCAGCGCAGCCGTCTCGTCACGGTCAGCTGCTTGGCGATCTCGCCGGCGCCTGACTCGAACACCACGCGCTGGAGCATGCCGTTCTTCATCGAAGGCATCTGGTCGATCAGCAGATAGAGCGGGTCGGCATCCACCACGGTCGCGTAGGGCGAAGGAGCGCGGCGCTGCTGCTCGATGCCGTCCTGGGCCAGTTGGATCCATTCGGGCGAGATGATCTTGCGCAGGCACACCACGCCATCCCTCAGGAACCGAAGGCGCTCGTCGATGCTTACGCTGCGAAGCAAAGGGTTGCTCATAAAGATCTCCAAGGCCTGCTTGCCCGTTTTCAGGCACTCTCCCCTGTCGTTGTCGCTCGCATGAAATAGAACAGCCAGCCGATCATCAAAGCGGCCATGCAGGCGAAGCCCCATGTCATGGCGCGGATGGTCTGGATGTAGGAGATGGGCGGCGTTGCCGCGAACATCAGAATGGCGAACACCACGGCGCCGACGATCGAGCACAGCAAGAGGGCGCCTGGCCGTGCGGCCGCCCTGAAGCCCGTCCGCAGGCACATGGTCAGCCCGAAGATCGCGGGCGCGTAGAAGAAGGGGGAAAAGTCCATTCCCTTGTAGTTCGGACCGAATGCCAGAACGACGAGGCGGGGCCCCAGCAGGCCCAGCAAGACGCCGACCCCTTCGGCAATCACGAACCCGAGCAGCACGAACTTGATGAAATCGCGGAAGGCTTTTTTTCGTCCTTCGGAATTCCAGTTCGCCGCCAGTTGCGGCAGCAGGTAGTAGCCAAGCGCCGACAGCACGTACTGCATCGGCAGCAGGAAGGTGATGTAGATCTTGAGCAAGCCACCCTGCTCGGAATCTGCCGAGGAGCCAAGCAGCAGGATGGCCCCTCCCGTCATGATCCAGCTCATGAACTGGGAGAGGCTGGCCTTCCAGCCATAGGCCATCGATTCGCCGACCGTCAGCCCTTGCGCATTCTTCGCTGCCGGGAGCGGAAGCATCACGTTCCCCGCATTCCTGAGCACCAGAAAAAGAAACGGGACCTGGATGATGGAAATCAGCAGCAGGGCTTCCATCCACGTCGCGGGCTTTTCGGCTTTCAGGATGGCGACATATCCCACGCCGACCAGCACACCGGTGATGCACAGAATCCCGTACCGCCGCCCCGTGAGCAGGAGGCTGCGCGAGATCCAGAAGATCTCGTAGCCGACGATCAGGGCCACGCCCACCCAGTGCAGCTGCCCGGGAAAAGCCGCTACCTGCCAGGCCGCGTACCCCAGGAGGGAAAAAAGAACCACCAGGGCCCATGAGAGCCATGCCGCGGATCGATGCGCGTAGTAGCGCTTGATCAGCAAGGGCTCATGCACCATGGCCATGTGCAGGATGTATTGAAAGCTGCTCACCGCAAGGAATGCGGAGGCAACGCCGAAATCCGAAGGCGAAAGCACGCGGGCCAGCGCAAAGCTCAGCAGCAGTTGGCTCGCGCTGTATATGCATTGGTCTGCAACGGCGTAGATCGGACCACCAAGACGTTTTCCGAGTCCGGACAGATGCTTCATCCCGTTCAGTCCGATATGGACAGCAAAACGGGATTGGCAGTCGCCTTGACAGAAAAGCTCCCGCCCGACGGACTTCCGCAACTGCCTTCACGCATCTGGGGGAAGAAGTCGACGCGCGTGCATTTCTTGCCGCTGCCTGCGGGGACTGACACGGTTTGTTCGGGGCCCTGCGTCCAGACCACGTGCAGCAAAGACTCGCCGCGACGCAGCACCAGTTGGCTCATGCCCTTGGCATCCTGGTACGACACCTTCTGGGAGTGCCTGGCGATCTTGAGAAACTCGGTCAGCGCGGAGTAGGCCTCTTTCTTTTCCCCGGCTTTGGACTTGATTCCGAAGTTGTCTTCCTTCGAAAAGTAAGACTGTCCCCTGTCGCGCCACGCGTAGAGGTTCAGCAGCTTGATGCCCGCGGCGGCATTGATCAGGTACTCCCTGAAGATCAGCGAAGCCTGTGCGTTGCGGTCGCGAACCGGCATGTAGGAGGCATAGCCCCATTCCGAAGCGACGATGCCGGTCTTCTTCAGTTGCCGCTGGTCCAGTTGCGCACGCAGCTTCTGGTAGTCGGCCAGCGCCGTTTCGGGAACCGAGCGGTATGGATGGATCGAGATGTCCGTCAGGCAGTCGGTCCTGGCGGCCGAGACAAAGGCATCTTCCAGCTCCGAAGGAACCTTGCCTCCGGCGAAGGGCAGCTTCGCGAAGCCGTATCCGATGACGATGTTCGGCTGGATCTTTTGCTGCGCCAGCTTGTTGCACAGCTCCGACGAGGCGGTCCCGAAGTTCGAAAGAAGGTTGGGCTGCAGGAATGTCTTGTTGTCCGGCTCGTTCCATATCTCCCAGACGGCGACATCGGTGGTGTGCGCCTTCATGAAGTCGCTCGCAAAGTCCGCGAACATGGTTTCCTTGCTGCGGTTGCCACCACGCAGGTCCGAGGGCTCGTGTCCCCAGATCTCGCGGCCGCCGAACAACGTGACGATGGCTTCGAGCCTGGCCTTGCGCACGCGCTGGATCAGGCCCGGGTAGTCGATCAAATTGGGGTTGACGCTTTTCAGCGGAGGCCGCACGCCGAACCGCACGAATTCGAAACCGGCCGCACGTATTTCATGCAGGTCGTCGTCCGTGATGGTCGCGGGATCGATCTGCACGCTCAGCGCAACCGGGTACTCCGAGGTCAGGCCGTCGATGCCTCGGGCATTGGCCGTGCTGATCGACGCTGCAATGAACAGCAGGGTGCCCAGCAGCCCGACGAGGCCTCGGGCAAAGAATCCAGAAATCTTCATGGCAGGACCGACTCCTTGTACAGATCGACGATGGCGGTGTTCATTCGCTGCGAAGTGAACTTCTCTTCGAAGATCTTTCGCCCGGTCTGTCCCATCTGCCGCAGGGTTTCATTGGGGATGCCGTCGATTTCCCGCAGCATCTGGTCCATCTGCTCCAGGGAAAAGAGCCGGCCGCTCCTGTCGTCTTCAACGATGTCGACGAGGCCGCCCACAGCGGATGCAAAAACCGCCTTGCTCCTCGCCATGGCTTCGACAGCAACGAGCCCGAAGCCTTCCCATCTCGACGGAACGATGATGGCGTCGCAGTCCTGGTAGACGGCGTCCAGCTCGTCTTTTTCCAGCCAGCCCTTGAACTCGACCCGATCGGACTTGGGAAGAAAAAGGTCATTCCGCACGGCCTCGCCGACGACGATCAGCTTGAAGTTCGGCTTCACCCTGTTGTACGAGTCGAGCAGGACGTCGATTCCCTTTTGCCGGTCCAGGCGGCCGACGAACAGGACTTTTCGCTGGCTGCGTTCGACTTCATCAGGAAGCAATTGACTCGGCAGCCTGGGACTGACGGAGTCGATCCCGTTGGGAATGCATGTGCATCGCCTGATGCCGGATTTCGACGCGATCCTGACCTCATGGCGGCTGATGCAGATGATGGCGTCGCTGCGCGAGGAAAGCAGCCGCTCGATCCAGCGGTAGGCCGACTTCTTGTAGCGGGACGCAGCCTGATCGAATGCCCAGCCGTGGGAGCAATAGACGATCTTCACTTCGCTGGGTATCTGCCCGAGCATGGCCATGGCCCGGACGATGCCTCCGGCAATCGAGCTGTGCAGGTGGAGCACGGAAGGGCGCTCCGACTCGATGATCTTCTTGACGCGCGCGGCATAGCCCACCAGGGACAGGGGGCTGCGGGCGGTGGGCACCACGTGTGCGCTCTCGGGGTTCAGCCAATCGACCGTTCCGGGCAATATGAACTTCACCTGGCTGATTTCCGGAGAGTTCTTCTGGAAATTCGAAACGATCCGAAGATAGGTTTCCAACCCGCCCTTGAGCGTTTCGGCAACGTGCAGTACTTTCATGGAGATTCGCTCCTCAGATCAATGCGTGGGTTCCGGCGATGACTTCGGTCTTCAATTCGTCGAGTCTTCTGCGGTCGGCATTTTTTTCGTTGAGCAGATTCAGTACGGAGGCCTTCAGCTCTTCCCGGCGCGGCGACAGGCCGAACAAATACTGGGTTCGGTCCGTCAGCTGGAAAAAGGACTCGACCTTCTTGTCCCAATTCATCCCGATGGAGGGAATGTTCAGGCTGTAGGCGACGATGTTTGCGTGCAGCCGGTGCGCCGCAATGCACGAGCAGGCGCTGATCAACGCAACAAGATCGTCGGGGCGCTTCGGAACGACGAACGAGAAGCCCGGCGCGGCTGCCCGCGAAGAAGAAATCTCGGCAAGGATCTTGTTGTCCTCCGCCGCGCCGTTCGTGAAATACAGCACCCGCGCGCCTTCCGCCTGCAATGCTTCGGCCAGGCCCGAGAAGAATTCCGCGGACCCGCTGGTGCGCGTGTCGCCATATTCGGAATTCATCACCAGCGCATCGAGGCTGCTGACGCAGATTCCCACGTCCCACTTCTTGTCCGGGGAGAGCTCTTCCGAAAAGGCGCTCGCGCAAACCAGCGCGGGGTCGGGAACGACCTTGATCTCGCTGCGCGGGATGTCGAAGAACGCGTGCAGGTTGTTCGCCGAGTCCACATCGCGCGTCGCGTAGAAAACGGGGGCGGCGTTCCTGAGGAATTTCTTGACCAGAAATTTCCCCCAGAACGACCATTTGGCCGTGACGCCAACCGAGACCACCGCGACCTTCTTGCCGCGAAGCAACCTGCCCAGAAGAAACAGCTTGGCGGGAAAGTTCAGCGCCACGTCGCAGAACAGTTGACCACCGCCGATGAGGACCAGATCCGCATCATTGACCGCGACGCTCCATTGCCTGCGCCAGCCCAGGAGGTAGTTCTTGAGGCAATACGCGAAAACGATTGCCGATCGCAGCAGGGCCGGCATCTTCTGGAAGATTTCGAACGCGCCGCCGCCACGCAGATTCGATTCGTCGAACGCGACGCGGCCGGCGATGTCGAGGAACTCCACCTTCGCCTCTGGATATTTCATGCCGGCGATGTGAGCCAGCGACGCCGCGATGACCCCGTCACCCAGGTTGTCGCTGTACGGCACCGCACAAATCAGGATTTTTTTCATCTGGAGACTGCTTTGTTCTCGGAAACTTTGATGGCAATGATGTAGAGCATTACGGAGGTCAAATGCCTGGTGAAGCTGCCGAGATCCGGTTCGAATATCAATTGCACAAGAATGTGCGCTATGAAAAGGCTGCCGAAAAACCTCGGCTCGAATCGATCCGGGTCGCGTTTGGACTTTCGCCGGGCCCTGTACAGAATGATCAGCATGGCTGCGATCATCAATTGCATGAACGCGTCGCTCGCAGTCTGAAAATAAAGAACCGGCGTGATTAGCACTGTTGCGGCATAGACGTAATTGACCAGGAATCCGGGGCCACTGGCGGGAGACGCAATATTGGTAAAAGCCGTTCTGTTGTCGCTGCCGATCTGTTCCGCGTAGGCATTCGATGTATCTCGCGGCGATTGAAGCGTCTGCAAAATGCTGGAAGGCGCCGCCATGATCGCTCCGACGACCACGATGGCGGCCAGAATGTGATATTTAAGAGGGCGCCGCCACAGGTAATAGACCATGAAAAACACACCGACAATCAGCAAATAATATTGCCGTACGAAGACCCCGTAGATCGCGTATAGAAAAAGGAAGGCGCCGACGGTAAGTACTTTCGACGTTCGAAAATAGATGGTCGAAACGGTGATGAACATGGTCATGATGAGCACGACCGTCTCCTTGGACGGCGCAAACATGTTCAGCATGATGCAAGGCGCAATCAGCAGCAGCCTGGCGAAAAAGTCGCCGGCCTTGCGAACGTCGTGAGTCGCGAAAAACAAAAATATGACGCTCACGCCGCAGGTGAAAACATCCAGGTTGTCGACCCCGATAACGGCGAACAGCGCGGCGGTGACAGCAAACGAGTTGTCCATGTCGCCCGTGCCGCCGTAATTGAGGATCTCGATGATCTTTGCCGAGTCCACGCTCCATTTCTCGGGAAGCATTTCCCTGAAGTACGCGTAGATGATCGTGTACACGAGCACGATCAGTATTCCGGCAATCGAGAATTGATTGAAGCGGCGCGTGCTTCTTCTTCTCACCACCGGTCCCGGAATGGCGTGGCTCATCCGCATGTGGATTCCAATCCAATCATTTCGAAAGCGAAGGAAAATCTGTCCGGCCGGCCCGGCCGGAGCCGATCATCCGGGACCGATGAAATTCATCGGGACCCGTGACCGGCAGCAACCACCCAGATGGTTCTGAAGAAGATGTCCACGTCCTTCCCGACGGAAAGGGTCTCGACATACCTCACGTCCAACGCAACGCGTGCGTTGTAGGTCAGCTGATTGCGACCGCTGACCTGCCACAGGCCCGTGATCCCGGGGCGAACAGCGCAGTAGTGCGACCAGTTCTGGCCGTAGAGCTCCTTCTGCTCGAGCATGCAGGGGCGGGGGCCGATGAGGCTCATGTCGCCCGTCAGCACGTTCCAGAATTGCGGCAGTTCGTCCAGGCTGGTCTTGCGGATGAATTTGCCGAAACGCGTGATCCGTGGATCGTCGTCCAGCTTTTGGTATTCATCCCATTGGCGGCGTGCCTCCGGATTGCTTTTCAGATGCTCCTCGAGCACCTGGGCCGAGTTGGCGATCATCGAGCGGAACTTGTAGAACCTGAATATTCGCCCGTCTTTTCCGTAGCGCGACTGGTAATACAGGACCGGAGATCCGGAGCTGATCAGCACGAAGAGGCCGATCAGCACGAAGAGCCAGCCGAATGCCGCAAAAAAGAACAGCGCGGCGGCAATGTCTACCGACCTTTTCCCGATCCGCAGTACGGCCGGATGATGAATTCCGGTTTGCGAGCCGCCTCGGGACATTTCGCCGCTTGCGTCCGAAATATTCCAGCCTTGCGGTACCAGCGATTCTTCAGGGTGGAGATTTCCCATGGGATTTCCCCGCCCGGATTTGAAGCGCGACAAGATTTCTCGTCGAAATGATTTCATTTTTGACGCACCTTTCCTCACGCAGGCAAAAGCCTGCATGTCCTCTGTTATGGCCTTGGTTTTTTGGCCGAGACGACCCGCACAAATGCCTCGTAGGATCTGCAATGCAGAAACTATTGCGCGGCCAAATGACTCGATGAAGGCAATACGAATGGACTAATTGCCATTTGTAGTGCCTTATTACTCCGAATACTAATTGAGTATTTAATCAATGAGTCAGGGCAAAATCCCGGCTCATGATTTTGAATTTAACTCCAATTTTCACGGTCTAGGTGGAATCCCTGTTGGTATTGTATGTATATTGTAAATGCTTGTAAGCGCCATATTTGTAACTCCCGCTGCCAGCGTGGCGGCGGGTTAGATCAATAGCATTCAGAATTACGCCATTTACCGTGCGACCTGCATGCGCAAGTCTTCTGACGCTCTCATTCAATTCGCCGAGCTGGGTCTTTTCGGCGCGTGCAACGAGTAGCAAAGTGCTCGCGAGCGGGGCGACCGATGCGGTATCCGCGGCAACGAGAACCGGGGCCGTGTCGATGATGACGAGGTCGTATAGCGGAGATAACTTTTCCAGTACCTGGGCAAAGGAATCGCTCGTCAACAGCTCGGCCGGATTGGGCGGAAGCACACCCGTGGTAATGATGTCCAGATTCGGCAGGGCCGACGGGCGAATCGCTTTCTCGAGGTCGAGCGTGCCGGCGATCAATTCGGACAGGCCGGAAGACCGCTGGATCGAGAGGAATTGATTCACGCGGCCCTTGCGCAAGTCCGCGTCGATCAGCAGAACCTTCTTGCCGGTTGCCGCGGTGATCGCCGCGAAGTTGACCGAGATGAAGGTCTTGCCCACGCCAGGCGTCGCGCCGGAGATGAGAAGGCGGTTGTTGGTCGCTTCCAGCATGGCGAACTGCAGCGCGGTGCGAAGGCTGCGCAGGCTTTCCACCGCGGGGTCTTCGGGGAACAGGTGCGCCAGGACGTGCTTGCCGACGACCTTGTTCTCGATGTTCCTCTCGACCGTGCGCTGGGCGGCGCTCAGCGGAATGCTGCTGTAGACGTTGAGCCCGGTGTGGCTTTCGATCTCTCCCGGATTGCGGATGCCGCCGAAGAACGAGTTCCTTGCAATCGCGGCGCCGATGCCGGCAGCCAGCCCCAGGATCACAGCCAGCGCGATGACCAGGGGCCGCTTGGGCCACACCGGTTCTTCCGGAACGATGGCGTCGTCCAGCAGGCGCACGTTGCCCACCTTGCCTTCCTTGGCCAGCCGCATCTGCAGCGAGCTGTTGAGAAGCGATACGTACAGGTCGGTGTTCACCTTGATGTCGCGCTGCATGCGAACGGTGTTCTGCTGCAGCTCCGGCATCTTGCGGATGCGCGCATCGACGGTTGCGAGCGCGCTCTTCCATGCGGCGACCTGGGTGTCCAGCGTCTGGACGGCGGGATGCTCGCTCGTGAAGCGCGCCGTGAGCTCGCGCCGCTTCTGTTCGGCCTCGAGCAGCTTGGACTGCAGGTCGATGGTCTGGGTCAGCGCGTTCTTTGCCTCGTCGTCGAGACTGACCGTGCCGTTCTGGTTTCTGTAGCGGTTGTAGATGTCTTCGGACTGCTCCAGCTGCTTCTTGAACTGGGGCAGCGCGCCGTCCAGGAAGCCCAGCGTCTTCTCGGCCTCGGCCGCCTTGCGCTCCATGTTCTGGCGAACGTAGAGGCGACCGATTTCGTTGAGCAGCTGCGTCAGCTTTTCTGCGTCGCCGCTTCTCCAGCTGACATCGAGCACGCCCGACTGCTTGCCTTTTTCCACGACCTTCAGGTTGTCCTGCAGCGCCAGGAGCGTCAGCTGCGTCGAAGACCGCACGAGCTGGAACTGCGCGCCCGGCTTCGCGTTGATGCTGCTGACCAGCAGACTCACGCTTCCGTTCGGAACGCCGGGAACGTTCGCTACCAGCAAGGTGCCGATGGCGCCCTTCATCGGCGTATCGATGTCGGGGTTGCTCAGTTCGTACTGCCCGTCGGCCCCGAGGGTCAGCGTGAACGGCTTTTCCTCGAAATCCGCGGGAACGTCGAACCTCGGAACGAGGATGCTCTCGGTGCCCGTCACGTAGCCCGAAAGCCCCATGAAGCCAGGGTCCGACAGCTCGGTGGCGCGGCGAGCGAGCCAGCTGCCCACGATGGGGGCATACCGCGGCCGTGCGCTGATGTAGAGCTTGGTGTTCTCCACGGCCTTGCCGAGGATGGCGCGCGAGCGGAGGATTTCGATCTCGCCCGCGGCCGGCGTCTTCACGCTCAGCAGCGAGGAGGCGGCATCGCCCAGGAAGCTGCCTGCGGAGTTGCCGGAATCTTCCACCTGCACCGCGACGTTGGCTTCGTAGAGGGGTTTGCCGAGGAAGGCATAGGCCGCGCCCAGGAGCACGGTCACGGCAACGATGGCCGCGACGAGCCAGCGGTGGTCGATCAGGATATCCAGGTACTCGGCCAGGTTGATGCCGTCGCCATCCTCTTCCAGCGCTTGCATCGGCATCGGCGCGGCTTGCGGGGGTGCGTTCATGTAGGTTGCTGCTCGGGTTTTGTGATTTTCAGAATGCGGTCGATCCATGTCCGGACGCCGGCATCGATCAGGGCCAGGGCGTGCTCGAACGCCGCCTCGTCTTTTCCATACGGGTCGGGCACGTCCTGCGCGACCGAGAACTCGGCAATGCGGAAGACCTTGCCGCGCACGAAGGGGTAGGTCGATTCGAGATGGCGGCGCTGCTCCCGGTCCATCACCAGGATCAGGTCGGCCTGCCGGCACAGCATCTGGCTCACCTGCTGCGCGACGTGGTCCGAGATGTCGATGCCGCGCTTTCGCATGAGCGCCTGCGCCATCGGGTCGGCCGGCTTGCCGACGAGCGCGCCGGTGCCCGCGGAGAACACGCGCAGATGCGGTAATCCCGCGGCAAGCAGGCCTTCCGCCATCGGGCTTCGGCAGATGTTGCCGATGCAGACTGTCAGTACGGATCTCATCGGTGGTTCATGTAGACCTGGTCGCTGTAGTAGAGCGCCTGGGTCGCCGGCAGGATCAGGCTGGCCACCCGGCTCCAGGTGGCCAGCGGCACCGAGTCGATGTAGACCACGTCGCGCGGCTGCAGCGGAAAGCGCTCGGCCAGCGCCAGCGCGGCGGGGTTCTTCGCATTCAGGTGGAAGACCGACGGCGAGCCCTTCGTGTTGTTGGCGTTGTTGCGCACGACGTAGATCTGCCCCGTGTTCGCCGTGCCCAGGCTTGCGCTGCCGGCCTCGCCCAGCGCCTCGTTGAGGGTGAGCCTGCCGTTGTGCATGGTCAGCGCCGAGGGCTTGGCGACTTCGCCCATCACGAACACCTTGCTCTCGTCGCGGTTGCGCACCTGCACCACGTCGCCGTTCTGCAGCGGGATCTTGCTGGCGTTGCTGCCCAGGTCCTGCAGCTTGGGCAGGTCGATGAGCGTGGTCTTGTCGCCGCGTGTCAGCGTGATGAACGAACGGTCGCCGCTGGACGTGATGCCGCCGGCCCGGTTGAGCGCTTCGGACAGCGTCATCGGAACGTCGGTGAAGAGCTGCAGCCCCGGCGTGCGCACTTCGCCTTCCACGAATGCACGGCGGCTTCTGAAGGACTGGATACGCACCGTCACCTGCGGGTCCTTGATGTAGCGCGCGATGCGCTTGGCGATCACGTCGGACGCCTCGATCTCGGTCAGGCCCTGCATCTGGACCCGGCCGATGTACGGAAAACTGATCTGCCCGTTGGCGCCGACGATGAAGCCCGGCGCCACGCTGATGCCCGTGGGGTCCGTCTGCTGGGAAATCACGGCGCCGGCGTTGGGCAGCAGCTCGGGGTGGTCGTAGACGATGACGCCCACGACGTCGCCCGGGCCGATCGTGTAGACCGGGGCTTCGCCGAACAGGGCCTTCACGTCGGGCGGAATCGCCGCCGGCTGCGCCTCGGCCATCGCGCGGATGAGGCTCGGCGAGATGGGGACGAGCGCCTCCTGCGGCGTGCCGTCGGCAGCAAGAGATGGCGCCGGACTCTGATCGGGCTCGTAAGCCACCACGGAGCCAAAGCCCGGTGCGCAGCCCTGAAGCATCAACGCGCCGGCCAAGGCGGCACTCCACCCCATCAGGTACAGGTAGCGTGTCAAATGGAACTCCATTGCGAACTTGGTTTTTTCAACAACTGCGATTCATATGCAAAGCCCGAGCCCGATTTGCGCCGGTAATTCTTTTTATTACCAAGACGCTTTTCCGGCTTGACCGGAGATTTATCGGGAGAGCAATGAAAAGGAAATTGTCGCTGCCTTCGCAGCAGCCCTATTTCGTGGAGTAGACGCAAAAGGCGTGTCCATTCGTGGTGCGACCACGCCGAGGGCAGGGTTATCCCTTGCTTCCCCTTCCGGAGACCCTTTTTCATTGGGAATCGAGGGGGCAAACGGCTGGTCAGGATGCCGTCAGCCGAAATGGAAAATGCAACTTATTAATTACCCCATTGATACGGGAAATCGTGGCTCTCGAACCACAGAGGCCACCCGCATAGGGTTTTTGACATTGCGTTCTACTTTGTAAGCAATTGTCAACTGAGTAGGACGTAGCCGACAAATCGTGGGCTATGAGCTTCAGTTCGTCCAGTTTTAGCGTCGAGCAATGACGCGGGAGGGTACCTAGTCGGCCGCTGCCCAAGGTGAACTGGCGGTAGGATTTTTGAATTACTTCCGAATTTCTTGCCCTCCGCCGGGGCTAGGAGCACCAAGACCGTGCGAAATCTGCCCAGGAAATCGATGAATGATTTCAGGCTAATTGCCGATTCAATTCAGAGGAAATGCGATTTGCGACAGCCTGATTGACACTTTTGTAGTGTTTTTTATTTGCATCATTCGGGAGCCGAAGGATGTTTCAGATTTCAATCAATGAAACTGTGCCTGGCTCATCGCGAGGCCGGACAAATCAGAAAAAAGAATTCAGATCCGGCCGTGCCGACGCCGTGGCAGGTGAGATCGAGAAAACAAATTGCACCAATTCCCTGCCAAATTGAATGCGAATGTGTCAGGCGAAAAGGCTCAGGGCCTATTGCTCACGGTCGTCGCCGGGGTGGCCGAGTTGGTTCTTGGCCGAGCGCACGCCCCGCAAGACAAGATACAGAGCGCCGCCGCCAACCAGCAGAAAGCCGGCCACAGCCAGGCCGCCCATGCCGAAGGCCCACCACCAGAACAGGCCGCTGATGGGCAGCAGCACCAAGGCCACCAGAAGTTCGATGAAGATCAAGCGCATCTATCTGTCTCCCCCTTCGCTCAAGCACGCATATAGCCTTGTTGGTGTGTAAGAAATCGCTACGTGCATTCGAATGGCGAGAGGATAGCCCAAGAAGAAAAAAGGGTGTACAGGGTTCTGCAGACGCTGCATTTGCAGTCTGCGGACCGAACCTGTGCGCCGCCTGACCTTGGATCCCGGTGCGCTGCGCCGGCGCTCAGTAAAGCCCGAGTTGCCGCGTTCTCAGGCGTGCCAGCCCCAGCAGCGCGTCGGTGAAGGGCGTTGCCACCGCCGTCAGCTCGCCGAGCTCCCGCACCACCGTTACAAGCGCATCGAGCTCCACCGAACGCCCGGCTTCCACGTCCTGCAGCATCGAGGTCTTGAACGCCCCGAGCTTCATGGTGATGGCGTGCCGGTCTTCCGGGCTCTGCGTGATCTCGATGCCGATGCGCCGTCCGATCTCCTTGGCCTCCAGCATCACCGCCGAGATGAAGCCGCGCACGTAGTCGTCGCCCATGATCAGGTCGGTGGTGCAGCCGGTGAGCGCGCTGATCGGGTTCACCGTCATGTTGCCCCACAGCTTGAACCACACGTCCTTCTGGATCTGCGGCGACAGCGTGGTGTCGATGCCCGTGCTCTTCAGCAGCTCGACCAGCTTCTGCACGCGCGGCGTGGCCTCGCCCGAAGGCTCGCCCACGATCAGCCCGTTGCCGAAGTGATGCCGCACCACGCCCGGCCCGTCGAGCGAGCAGCTCGCGTGCACCACGCAGCCGATCACGTTGCGCGACGGAATGGCGCGGGCAAGGGCACCGCCGGGGTCCACCGCCGCGAGCCGGTGGCCCGTGATCTCGCCGCCGAAGCCGCCTTCGAGGAACCACCACGGCACGCCGTTCATCGCGACCAGCACGATGGTGTCGGCGCCGATCAGCGGCCCGATGCGTTCGGCCACGGCGGCCAGGGCCGGCGCCTTCACGGCGATGACCACCAGGTCCTGCACGCCGAGCGCCTCGGGGTCGGCCACGGCGTTGACGGGCACGCGCGTGCGCACCTCTCCACCCGTGCTGCCGCGCATCAGCGACAGGCCGTCGCGCTGCAATGCCTCGAGCGTGGCGCCGCGTGCCACCACGTTCAGGCGCTGGCCCGCTTGCGCGAGGCCGACACCGATCCATCCGCCGATCGCGCCGGCGCCGTAAATACAAATCTTCATGGGGTCCGTCGCTTCAGGTTCAGTTGCGGTACGTAGGGTCGATGCGGTCCACCTGGCGGACGAGTGCATTGAACACATCCTGCCCGGCGCCGTGCTCGGGGCTGAACTGCAGCGCGTCGCGCGTGCAGCGCTGCGCGATTTCTTCGCTCACCGGAATGGCGGCGCCCATCGAGAAGGTCGCCATCTGGATTTCGCAGGCGCGCTGCAGCGTCCACAAAATCGCAAAAGTCTGCGGCAGCGTCTGCCCCCAGGCCAGCAGGCCGTGGTTACGCAGGATCACCGCGTTGCGGTCGCCGATGCTCTTGAGCAGGCGCGGGCCTTCGTCGGCATGGATCGTGATGCCCTCGAAGTCGTGGTACGCCACCATGCCGTGCAGCTGGGCGGTATAGAAATTGGTCTGCTGCAGACCGCCCTGCAGGCAGGCCACGGCCACGCCTGCGGTCGTGTGCGTGTGCATCACGCAGTGCGCGCCGGGCAGGCCGTCGTGAATGGCCGCGTGCACCGTGAAGCCGGCCGGGTTCACCGGGTAGGTCGAGCCGTCGAGCACCTTGCCCTGCAAGTCGATCTTTACGAGATTGCTGGCCGTGACCTCGCTGTAGTGCAGGCCGAAGGGGTTGATCAGGAACTGCTTCTCGCCACCCGTCACGCTGTCGGGCAGCCGCACCGTGATGTGGTTGTAGATCATCTCGACCCAGCCCAGCATCGCGAACACGCGATAGCAGGCCGCGAGCTCTTCGCGCGCGGCGCGCTCGTCGGGGTGGATCGAGGGATGGACCAGCGCCGAGGGTGCTGGAGTGGCGAGTGTGTTCATGGCAGTTCCTTCATGTGTTTCAACCTTCCGCGGTGAAGCCGACTTCCTTGACGATCGGCGCCCACTTGGCGGTGTCTTTCTTGAGCAGTTCGGTCAGCTCGGCCGGCGTGGAAGACATCGCTTCCAGTCCGAAGGTGCCGAGGCCGTCGATCACGTCCTTCTGCGCCAGCGCGTTCTTCATGGCCGTGTTCAGCTTCGCCACCAGTTCGGGCGAGGCCTTGGCCGGCAGGAAGAAGGCGAACCATTCGCTGTGGGCCATGTCCTTGATGCCCTGCTCGCCGAAGGTCGGCACGTCGGGCGCGAAGCGGCTGCGCTTGGAGCCCGACACGCCCAGGATGCGCACCTTGCCCGACAGCAGATGCTGCGTGATGTCGCCGATGGGCCCCGACACGGCCGAGATGTTGCTGCCCAGCAGGTCGAGCATGGCCGGCTGCGTGCCGCGATACGCCGCGTGCTTCAGTTCGACGCCGCCCTTCTGGCCCAGCAGCGCACCGATGAAGTGCGGCGTGGAGCCGGCAGCGGGCGAGCCGAAGTTGGCACCGGCCGGGTTGGCCTTGGCCCAGGCCAGGAACTCGGGCACGCTCTTCACGCTGGCCGGCACGGCCGGGCCCACGGCAAAGCCGAAGTCGAAGATGCAGGCCAGGCTCACCGGCGTGATGTCGACCATCGGGTCGTACGGCAGCTTCTTGTAGATGTGCGGGTAGATCGTGAGGATCGAGGTCGGCGTCTGCAGGATGGTGCTGCCGTCGGCCGGGCGGCTCTTCACGTAGCTCACGGCAATCTGGCCGCCCGCGCCGGTGCGGTTCTCGACCACCACGGTCTTCGCGTAGTCCGGGCTGAGCCTCGTCGCCAGGCGCCGGCAGGTGGTGTCCGACGTGCCGCCGGCCGCGAAGCCGGTGACGATGGTTGCGGTCTCGATGTTCATCGCTTGCGCGAAAACGTTCTGGCCAAGGCTGGCCATCAAGGCCGAGGCGCTGGTGGTCTGCAGGATCTGGCGGCGCGTGAAGCTCATGGTGTCTCTCTCCGGACGTTGGTTATGGAGGATCAAGACTCGTCGCGCAGCCAGGTGACCGCGCCCGAGTGGGTCACGGCGCCCTGGTGGGCAGGGCGCACGGTGAGCGCGTATTTTTCCAGCAAGCCACCTCGGGCGACCCCCACGTTTACCTCACGTCCGGCGAGCCGCGCCGTGATTTCTTCAGCCGTGAGTTCGACCGTGATCGAGCGTGCGTCAGCCCGCGCGTCGATGGCGATCACGTCGCTGTCGCGCAGCGCCGCAATCGGGCCTCCGTCCGCTGCTTCAGGCCCGGCATAACCGATGCACAAACCGCGCGTCGCGCCCGAGAAGCGCCCGTCGGTCAGCAGCGCCACCTTGTCGCCCATGCCCTGGCCGTAGAGCAGGGCGGTGATGCCCAGCATCTCGCGCATGCCGGGGCTGCCCCGGGGGCCCTCGTTGCGGATCACTATCACGTCGCCCGCTTCGTACAGCCGGTTTTGCACAGCGGTCTGCGCTTCTTCCTCGGAATTGAAGACGCGCGCCGGTCCGCGAAACACCAGGCCCTTGAGCCCCGCCGTCTTGAGCAGGGCGCCGTCCGGGCAGAGGTTGCCCTTGAGCACCGCCAGCCCGCCGTCGCGCGTGATCGGGTTGCCGGCCTCGCGCACCACGCGGCCGTCGGGCGCCAGCGCACCAGCCAGTTCCTCGGCCATCGTGTGGCCGGTGAAGGTGAGCACGTCGCCATGCAGGAAGCCCTGCTCCAGCAGCGTGCGCAGGATGACGCCCGCGCCGCCGATGTAGAACACGTCGCGCGCCAGGTACTGGCCGCCCGGACGCAGGTCGGCGATGAGCGGCGTGCGCGCGAAAACCTCGGCCACGTCGTCGAGGTGGAACTTGATGCCCGCCTCGTGCGCAATCGCCGGCAGATGCAGCGCAGCGTTGGTCGAGCCTCCCGTGGCCGAAACCACGGCGCAGGCGTTTTCCAGCGCCTTGCGAGTGACGATGTCCCGCGGCAGCGGGCTGTCGCCCATCACCGCCTTCATCAGCGTCTTTGCGGCGCGGCGCATCAGCGGCGCGCGCTCGCTGAACACGGCCGGCACCATGCTGGAACCGATGGGCGCCAGGCCCAGCGCCTCCGACACCATGCCCATCGTGTTGGCCGTGAACTGCCCCGCGCATGCGCCGGCCGTGGGCAGGCAGGCGCGGCTCATTGCGTCGAGTTCGTCGTGCGTGGCGGTGCCGGCCAGCACCTTGCCGATGGTCTCGTAGGTGTCGACCACGTTCAGGTCGCGGCCCCGTACTTCTGGATGTGGCCCCGGCATCTGGCCCGGCAATGCCGAGCCGCCGTGCACGAACACGCTCGGCACGTTGCAGCGGACCATGCCCATCATCAGCCCCGGCAGGTTCTTGTCGCACGCGCCGATGGCGAAGATGCCGTCCCACTGGTGGCCGCGCGTGGAGGCTTCCACGCTGTCGGCGATCAGCTCGCGCGAGATCAGCGAGAAGCGCATGCCCGAATGCGCCATCGTCAGCCCGTCGCTGATCGACACCACGGGGCATTCGTGTGGTGTGCCGCCGCCCGCGTAGATGCCGGTCTTGGCATGCTGCGCCTGGTCGCGCAGGTTGAGGTTGCACGGGCTCATCTCGCCGCCCGTATGGAACACGCCGATGTGCGGGCGCGCGATATCCTCGTCGTCCTGGCCCAGCGCATGGAGAAAGCTGCGCGTGGTCGCGCGGATCGTGCCCTCGCGAATGGTGGCGGAGCGAAAGCGCTTGGTGGGGTCGGTGGGCGTGGTCATCAGGCTGGCGTTGGCTGCTGGCTGGATTGCGGACGGGTCAGAACATGCCGTTCTTGTTCGCGGCGGTCTCGGGCACGGGCTGCACCACGTCCCAGTGCTCGACGATCTTTCCGTTCTCCAGCTTGAAGATGTCGACGATGGCGCTCCCGCGCGTGCCGGGCTCGCGTACCGCGTTCACATGCAGGATCACGTAGTCGCCGTCGACGAAGCTGCGCTTGATCTCGCTCTTCGAGTTCGGGAACTTCTCGCGCAGGAACCCGATGAACTTGCGAAAGCCCTCGGGGCCGTCGGCCGCCGTGGGGTTGTGCTGCACGTAGCGGTTGCCCACGTATTGCAGGGCCGCATCGGCATCCTTCTGGTTCAGGCCCTTCTCGTAGAAGGCGAGCACGGTCTGGCGGTTGGCTTCCTGCTGGGCGGTGGGGCCTTGCTTGCCGGCGCCCATGGGTGCACAGGCGGCGAGGAACAGGGTGGCTGTCGCGGCCATGGCCGCCAAAGTCATGCGTTGCATCAAGGGTGCTCCGGTGTGAAGGAAATCAGTAGCCGTTGGGCGAGGCCACGCCCGGTGCGGCCTTGTACTTTGCGAGCAGCTGCTTTGCCGCCGCCGCCAGCACGATGGTGTCCACGCCCACCGCCACGAACAGCGCGCCGGCCGCGAGCCATTTGCGCGCCTGCTCTTCGCTGGTCGACAGGATGCCCGGCGCCTTGCCGGCCTTGCGGATGCGTGCGATGGCATCGGCGATCACGGCCTGCACCTCGGGGTGGTTGGGCTGGCCCACGAAGCCCATCGAGGCCGACAGGTCGGCCGGCCCGATGAACACGCCGTCCACGCCCGGCGTGGCCGCGATGGCGTCGAGGTTCTTCATCGCCTCCACCGTTTCGGCCTGCACCAGCAGGCAGGTCTGCGCGTTGGCTTCGTGCAGGTAGTTCGGGTAGGCCTGCCAGCGCGAGGCACGCGCCAGCGCGCTGCCCATGCCGCGGATGCCTTCGGGCGGGTAGCGCATGCCCTGCACCAGCCGCGCGGCCTGCTCGGCCGTGTCGACCATCGGCACCAGCAGCGTCTGCGCGCCGATGTCGAGGTACTGCTTGATCAGCGTGGTGTCGCCGACCGGAATGCGCACGATGGGGTGCGAGCGTTCCGACTCGGCCTGCGCAGACCACGCGCTGGAGATGCCCTGCAGTTGGGCGAGCACCGAGCGCACGTCGTTGGGCGCGTGCTCGCCGTCGACCAGCAGCCAGTCGTAGCCGGTGCCGGCCAGGATCTCGGCCACGTAGCCGTCGGCCAGTCCGACCCAGAGGCCGATCTGGGGCTTGCCCGCTTGAAGGGCCTGCTTGAAGGTATTGATGGGTGTTTGCATGGCGTCTTTCTTCTTTCAGACAAGGCGGAACGAGATGGCGCCGAGCGGGCCGTAGTCGGCGTGGAAGGTGTCGCCCGGCACGGCAGTGGTGGGCCGCGTGAACGAGCCGGCCAGCACCACTTCGCCGGCCTCCAGGCATTCTTCCCACGGCGCCAGCTTGTTCGCGAGCCAAGCCACGCCGGTGGCCGGATGGTTGAGCACGGCCGCGGCCACGCCCGATTCCTCGATCACGCCGTTCTTGTAGAGCAGCGCGCTCACCCAGCGCAGGTCCACTGCATCGGGCTTCACTGGCCGGCCGCCCATCACGATGCCGGCGTTGGCCGCGTTGTCGGAGATGGTGTCGAACACCTTGCGCGGCGCCTTGGTGTGGCGGTCGAACTGCTCGATGCGCGCGTCGATGATCTCGATGGCGGGCACCACGTAGTCGGTGGCGGCCAGCACGTCGAAGATGGTCACGTTTGGCCCCTGCAGCTTCTTGCCGAGGATGAAGGCCAGTTCCACCTCGATGCGCGGCGCGATGAAGCGCCTGAACGGGATGTCGCCGCCCTGCTCGAAGAACATGTCGTCGAGCAGCGTGCCGTAGTCGGGCTCGTCGATCTGGCTGGACTGCTGCATGGCGCGCGAGGTGAGGCCGATCTTGTGGCCGCGCGCGACGCGCCCTTCGGCGATCTTGTTCCTCACCCATTCGCGCGAGATGGCGTAGCCGTCCTCGATGGTCATCTCTGGAAAGCGCTTGGAGAAGTGCTCGACCTGCACGCGCGACTTCTCGCTTTCGTGCAGCTCGGCGGCCAGTTGGGCGATGGTGGCTTGGGAGAGCATGGACTGGCTTCGTTCAGGTCTTGTTGAACAGGGGATGCAGGTTGCTGTGCTTGCCGTCGTACACCTGCCCCGGGCTTTCGTCGATCTGCAGCGTGATGCCGATGTGGCGCTTCTCGAAGATCGGCGCGAAATGCGCGCGCACGTCGGCCAGAAGTTCGTCGCCGGCTTTCTTCTTCACCGCCTCCGAGCGCCCCGCGGCCATGCGGATGTTGAGGTAGACAAAGGCGTAGTCGGCCTTGCCGTCGGCCACCGCGTAGTGCGCGGCAGGGTAGGCCAGCACGCGCGTGCCGCCGATGGGGAACACCGGCTTGTCGGCCTCGTCGCGCTGCTTCAGCATGGTGTCGGCCAGCGTGCGGCACAGCGCCGACATGTCAGTCTCGGCTTCGATGTTCGGCGTGTAGAGGATCACGAGATGGGGCATGGGTACTCTCCGTTCATTCCACCGACATCGTCGCGGCCGTACACGTCACGGCGAAGATCGGGATGGCCTTCATGTGAAGGATCTCGCCCTTGCCGCGCGCGGCCGCGGCCACGCTGATGAAGGTGCGGATCTCGAAGCCGCCCTGGCCCGCTTCGCGGTAGGTGGCCTCGTCGCCGTAGTCGTCCTGCGAGAGCAGGCCCTCGCGGTCGTTGGTGCACCAGCGCTTCATGAACTCGGCGTCCCACGCGGCATTGACCTTGCCCGAATCGGGCGTGGCGGGCCAGTGCGAGATACCGCCAGTGCCCACCAGTGCGATGCGTTCGGGTGCCTTGTCGCAGGCGCGGCGCAGCGCCTCGCCGAAAGCCCAGGCGCGGTGCAGCGGCGTGAGCGGCGGGCCTTGGCAGTTGATGTTGACGGGGATGATCTTGGTGTCGAACTCCGGCGTGAGGAAGTTCAGCGGCACCATGATGCCGTGGTCGAACTTCCATTCTTCCGCGTAGGCCACGTCCACCGTCTGCATCACCTCGCGGATCAGGCGCTGCGACAGCGCTGCGTCGCCGGGAATCCTCTGCTTCTCGATGCCCAGCCACTTCGGGTCTTCGATCGGGCCTTCGTAGCTTTCGGCCATGCCGATCGCATAGGCCGGCATGTTGTTCATGAAGAAGTTCGCGAAGTGCTCGGCGGCGATCACGATCACCGCGTCGGGCTTCGTTGCGCGCATCGCCTCGCCGAAGCGGTGGAACTGCGCGTGGAACTCGTCCTTCACCGCTGGGTCGGCGAGATGCGCGCGGCCGGTGATGCCGGGGGCGTGGCTGCACACGCCTGCGAATACGAGGCTCATACGCCTGCCACCTTTTCGTCTGTACCTGTCGTCATGGCGTAGATGCCGGCACGTACGGGGCCGTACTTGCGCACGCCTTCGCGCATGGCTTCGAGGTAGTCGGCCCACGGGATGCCGAGCAGCGGTGCGAAGTGCATCAGCAGCTGGCCATTGCAGCCGAGCACGTAGAGCTTGCCGATGTCGCCGGCGTCGATGGCCTCGCGCTCTTCATCGGTGAAGTCATAGGCGCCCAGCAGCGTAGCGCGCGTCTCGCCACCTTCGGCATAGCGCCGCTGCACTTCCTGCTCGCGATTCAGCGCGAACAGGAATTTCTGCATCGCATAGAGGCTCATCGTTCAGCCCTCCACCTGGATGTTGGCCTTGCGGATCACGTCGCCGTACTTCGCAATCTCGCTCTGTATGAAAGCCGCAAAGCGCTCCGGCGTGCCCGACAGCGACGCGATGCCTCCCTTGTGGAAGGCCTCCGTTACCACCGGCCCCGTCAGCGCGCGGTTCACTTCGGCGTTCATGCGCTGCACCACGGCGTCGGGCGTGCCGGCGGGCGCCAGCACGCCGTTCCACGAATTGGACTCGATGGGCACACCCTGTTCCGCCAGTGTGGGTATGGCCGGTGCGTACTGCGAGCGCTGCGCTGTCGCCATGCCCAGCGCGACGAGCTTGCCGTTCTGGATGTGGCTGCGGAACTCGGGCCAGTTGCCGAACATCATCGTCACCTGTCCGCCGAGCAGGTCGGTCAGCGCCGGGCCCTGGCCCTTGTAGGGCACGTGCACGATGTCCAGGCCCATCTGCAGCTTGAGCATTTCGCCCGACAGATGGGCCGAGGTGCCGTTGCCGAAGGAGGCAAAGCTCAGCGTGCCGGGCTTCGCCTTGGCTGCGTTGCGCAAGTCGGCGAGCGTCTTCAGGTCGCTGGCCGGATGCGTGGCGAGCACGTGTTCCGACATGCCCATGAGAGCGACGGGGCGCAGGTCTTTCTGCGTGTCGTAGGGCAGCTTGCGGATCAGCGTCTGGTTGGCCGTGAAGCTGTTGGCCACGCAGACGAAGGTGTAGCCATCGGGCGCGGCCTTGGCGGCAGCGTCGACGCCGATCACCGTGCCTGCGCCGGGCTTGTTGTCGACGATGACGGGTTGGCCCAGCGCCTTCGACAGCTCGACGCCGACGAGGCGCGCCACGAAGTCGGTGGTGCCGCCGGGCGTGAAGGGCACGATCACGCGGATCGGCTTGTTGGGCCATGTGCCCTGCGCACGCGCCAGCAAGGGCAGGGCCGCGAATACGGCCGCGCCTTGCAGCAGCGTGCGGCGGCGTGTGCTCACGCCACGCCCCAGTGCGGAATGTGATGCGAGCCCAGCGACACCGCCACGTTCTTCGGCTCGCAGAACACCTCGTAGCTCCAGGTGCCGCCTTCACGTCCCGTGCCCGAGGCCTTGGTGCCGCCAAAGGGCTGGCGCAGGTCTCGCACGTTCTGGCTGTTGACGAAGCACATGCCGGCTTCCACGGCGGCGGCCACGCGGTGTGCCTTGCCGATGTTCTCCGTCCACACGTAGCTGCTCAGGCCGTACTGGATGTCGTTGGCCAGGCGGATCGCATCTGCCTCGTCCTTGAACGGAATCAGGCAGGCCACCGGGCCGAAGATTTCGTCCTGCGCGATCTTCATGCGGTTGTCGACGTCGGCGAACACGGTGGGCACCACGTAGTTGCCCTTCTTCACCCGATCGGGCAGGTTCGACGGCGCATCGAGCCCGCCGCACAGCAGCGTCGCGCCTTCCTTCGGGCCCAGCTCGATGTAGCTGCGCACCTTGGCCAGGTGGGCCTGCGAGATCATCGGGCCGACGATGGTCTTCTCGTCGAGCGGGTCGCCCACGGTGATGCGCTTGGCGCGCTCGGCGAACTTCGCCGCGAAGTCGGCGTAGATCGACTGCTGCACCAGGATGCGCGAGCCGGCCGTGCAGCGTTCGCCGTTGTTGCTGAAGATCATGAACACGGCCGCGTCGAGCGCGCGGTCGAGGTCGGCGTCCTCGAAGATCACGAAGGGGCTCTTGCCGCCCAGTTCCATGCTGAACTTCTTCAGGCCCGCGCTCTTCACGATGCGGTTGCCCGTGGCGGTGGAGCCGGTGAACGAAATGGCACGCACGTCGGGGTGCGCCACCAGCGGTTCGCCCGCTTCCTTGCCATAGCCGTGCACCAGGTTCAGCACGCCGGGCGGAATGCCAGCTTCGAGCGCCAGCTCGCCCAGGCGCGCGGCCGTCAGCGGCGAGAGCTCGCTCATCTTCAGCACGGCCGTGTTGCCGAAGGCCAGGCAGGGCGCGACCTTCCACGTGGCCGTCATGAAGGGCACGTTCCACGGGCTGATGAGCGCGCACACGCCCACCGGATGGAACAGCGTGTAGTTCAGGTGCGTGGGCGTGGGGTAGGTGTGGCCGTCCACGCGCGTGCACATCTCGGCGAAGTAATAGAAGTTGTCGGCCGCGCGTGGAATGAGCTGCTTGCCGGTCTGCGCGATCACCTGGCCGCAGTCGTTGGTCTCGGTCTGCGCGATCTCGGGCACGTGCTTGGCGATCAGGTCGCCGAGCTTGCGGATCAGCTTCGCGCGCTCGGGCGCGGGCATGCCGGCCCACTTCGGAAAGGCTTCCTTCGCGGCGGCCACGGCCGCGTTCACTTCGGCTTCGCCGCCCGAGGCGACCTCGGCCAGCACTTCTTGCGTGGCGGGGTTGACGGTTTCGAAGTAGTCCGTGCCGGCCACGCGCTTGCCGGCGATCAGGTGATCGACTCTCATGCTTTTCCTTGAATGGTGTTCTGAAGCGCGCCGATGCGCTCGATCTCGGTGACGACGACGTCGCCCGGCTGGCAATCGACCACGCCGTCAGGCGTGCCGGTGAGGATCAGGTCACCCGGCGACAGCGTCATGAAGCGGCTGAAGTACTCGATGAGGAAGGGCGCGTCGAAGATCATGTCGCGCGTGCTGCCTTGCTGCGTGACGGTACCGTTGACAGAGGTGCGCAGCGCGAGCGCCATGGGGTCGGGCACGTCAGCGGCGTCGACGAACCACGGGCCCAGCGGCGTGCAGGTGTCGCGGTTCTTCACGCGCAGGTTGGGGCGATACCAGTTCTCGAGGTAGTCGCGGATGGCATAGTCGTTGGCTACCGTGTAGCCGCCGATGAAGTCGTAGGCGTCGTCGCGCTTCACGTTCTTCGCGGTCTTGCCGACGACGATGGCGAGCTCGCATTCGTAGTGCATGAACTTCACGCCGGCCGGTCGGTGCGTGTGCTGGCGGTGGCCGATGAGCGTGCTCTGGCCCTTGACGAACACCAGCGGTTCTTCGGGGGCCTTGAATTCGAGTTCCTTCGCGTGGTCGGCGTAGTTGAGGCCGAGCGCGAGGATGGTGCGGGGGCGTGCAGTCGGCGCGAGCGGGGGCAGCCAGGTGAGCTGGTCCTGCGGCACGATGCGGCCGTCGTCCAGGCGCACGGCAGCGTCTTGCTGGCCGTTGAATTCGTGGCTCGTGCCCGTGTGCTCGCGGCCTTCGAAGATGACGCGTGCGTGCTTCATGCGGCTTCCTTCACCAGCGTGTTGCTCAGTGTCTCGAACCCCGGCGCGGAGATGTCGATGCGGTCGCCGGCGCGGGCCAGCGGGCGGCCGTGACCGCAGCCGAGCATCAGCACGTCGCCGTGAGCGAGCGTCATGAAGTCGCCGACGTCGGCGAGTAGTTGTTGTGCTGGCCGTACTAGCTGCGAGAAGTCGATGGACTGCTTCAGATCGCCGTTGATGCGCACTTCGACGCGGAAGCTCGCCGGGTCGGCAACCTCTTGCGCGTCGCGCAGCACGGGGCCGATGCCCAGGAAGCCGTCGACGCACTTGAACTTCACCGGCGGCCGGAAGAAGCTCGCATGCGGTATCGACAGGTCGTTCATCAGCACGAAGCCTTCGACGTCGCCCTCTGCGCCGATCACCATGCCGATGCTCGCGCCGATTTCCACCTCGGGCACCGCAGCCGGCACGGCGATGTCGCTGCCGTGCGGGCTCCAGGTGTTGGCCGTCTTCACGTAGAGCACGGGTGCCTTCGGCGGCGCCTTGTAGGGCGGCTGCGTCATCTGCGGCGCGAGCGCATCCACTTCGGCGCGGAAGTTCAGCAAGGTGCCGTACACCGTGCCTGTGGGCAGGAAATGGCTCATGGCGAGGGTTGCTCCAGTGCGATCAGTTCGTCGAGCAGCCCGTAGAGCTGCGTGAGCTTGGCCTTGCCGAGCGACTTCTCCATCCACTCGTAGTGCGACTCGATGCTGGTCGACAGCCGCTTCACGAGCTTCATGCCGTGTGGCGTGGCCTCGACCACGGTGCGGCGCTGGTCGGCCGGATCGCGGGCGCGGGTGATGAGGTTGTCGCGTTCCATGCGCGCGAGCACGCCGGTAAGGCTGGGGCCGAGGATGAAGGCCTCTCGCGCGACCCGGCCGGTGTCGACCGCGCCGTGCTCGCCCAGCACGCGCAGCACGCGCCATTGCTGGTCGGACAGCGCGTGTTCGCGCAGGCTGGGCCGGGTGTGGGCCATCACGGCTTCGCGGGCCTGCAGCAGCAGGCGCGGCAAATTGCGGTGCGTGAATGTCGTGCTCAAGGCTTGTCTCTTCCGAAATTACTTAACATGTTAAATGATTGGCCGTTTCTTTCCAAGGCACCGGGCATCAGGGTTTGTGCGGACACCTAAACTCAAAGGATGGCCAAGGACAAAACAACTTTCGTCTGCAGCGAATGCGGCGGCACCAGCCCCAAGTGGCTCGGCAAATGCCCGAGCTGCGGCGCCTGGAACACACTCATCGAGCAGGTCGCGGGCGCGGGCAACGGGCCAGCAAACAACCGTTTCGGCACGCAGTTCGCGTCACTCGCGGGCGCGTCGGAGCTCGCGACCCTTTCCGAAATCGAGGCGACCGACATCGCGCGTACCCCCACCGGCATCGACGAGCTCGACCGGGTGCTGGGCGGCGGCATCGTCTCGGGCGGCGTCACGCTGATCGGCGGCGACCCGGGCATCGGCAAATCGACGCTGCTGCTGCAGGCGGTCGATGCGTTGCAGCGCGCGGGGCAGAACGCGCTGTACGTGACGGGCGAGGAAAGCGGCTCGCAGGTGGCGCTGCGCTCCAGGCGGCTCGGCCTCGATAACTCGCAGGTGCAGGTGCTGGCCGAGATCCAGCTTGAAAAAATCATCGCCACGCTCGACGCCACGCGCCCGGCCATCGCGGTGATCGACTCGATCCAGACGGTTTATTCAGACCAGCTCACCTCGGCCCCCGGCTCGGTGGCGCAGGTGCGCGAATGCGCGGCGCACCTCACGCGCTTTGCCAAGACCAGCGGCACGGCCGTAGTGCTGGTGGGGCATGTGACGAAGGAGGGCGCGCTTGCCGGCCCGCGTGTTCTCGAGCACATGGTCGACACGGTGCTGTACTTCGAAGGCGACACGCATTCGAGCTTTCGCCTCGTGCGCGCCATCAAGAACCGCTTCGGTGCGGTCAACGAGATCGGCGTGTTCGCCATGACCGAGCGCGGCCTGAAGGGCGTGACCAATCCGAGCGCGATCTTCCTGAGCCAGCACCCCGAGCCGGTGCCCGGCAGCGTGGTGCTGGTCACGCTCGAAGGCACACGGCCGATGCTGGTGGAGATCCAGGCGCTGGTCGACAACGGCGGGCCCAGCCCGCGCCGCCTGTCGGTGGGCCTGGACCGCGACCGCCTCGCCATGCTGCTGGCCGTGTTGCACCGCCACGCGAGCGTGGCCTGCATGGACCAGGACGTGTTCGTCAATGCGGTGGGCGGCGTGCGCATCAGCGAACCTGCGGCCGACCTGGCCGTGATGCTCGCCATTACGTCGAGCCTGCGCGGCAAGCCGCTGCCCAAGGGCTTCATCGCTTTCGGCGAAGTGGGGCTGGCCGGCGAGGTGCGACCCGCGCCGCGCGGGCAGGAGCGTTTGCGCGAAGCGGCCAAGCTCGGTTTCAGCGTGGCCGTGGTACCCAAGGCGAATGCGCCGCGCAAGGGCACGAAAGAGATCGAAGGTTTGACGATCCACGCCGTCGAACGCATCGAAGAGGCGATGGACGTGGTCCGCCGCCTCGATTGACCATCGGGAAAAAATGCCCGGCGCGCCTGTGACGCGCCGGGCTACCCTCCCTATCCCCCGATGTGTGTCGTGAACGCCGGTCCGCTGCTGGGTACGCATTGGCCGCTGCCCAACGTGGCCGGGTTCATCGTGTACTGGCATCCCGGGTCGCCGCCGCGGCTGCCGGTGGCGTTCGCCATGCCGGTGCCTTGCGAGCCTGCGACCCGGGTTGCCTCTCCCTGAAACTGTTCGCGCCCGTCCATGCCGCTGATCGCCGTGCCGACGAGGGTGAGACGAACGAAGGTGACGGAACGCGGGATGGTCATACGCTTTTCGGTGGCCCGGGCTTGCTGTGCCCGTGAAGCAAAATGTGCCGCGTGGGGCTCGCGTGCCATGCGCTTTTCGGGGTGAGTACCGTCCAGCGCGCCCAGGGGTAGTCAGGGCCGCTACTTCGGCGCCTGCCCCGGGGCGGCGACAATGCGCGCCATGGATTTCAAGAAACTTCTGGTGCCCGTGGGCGCCATCCTTCTCCTGGGGCTGGCCTGGCGCAGCGGCGGTTGGGGCGGTGTTGCCCTGGCCGGCGGCGCGATCGTGATGTTCTTGCTGCTGCACTTCAACCGCGCGATGCAGGTGCTCAAGCGCGCGGCCGAACGGCCGGTGGGCTATGTGGCCAGCGCGGTGATGCTCAATGCCAAGCTCAAGCCGGGCGTGACGCTGATGCACGTGATCGCGATGACGCGCGCCCTCGGCGAGCTGCGCTCGCCCAAGGACGAGCAGCCCGAGCACTACCGCTGGACCGATGGCGGCGGCTCGTATGTCGATACCGTGTTCAACGGCGGCAAGCTGCAGAGCTGGACGATGACGCGGCCCGAAACGGCGCCCGAAGACGACAGCACGCAGACCCCCGCGGCCTGATCAGCCCGCGCCCGCCTTGCGCCTTGGCTGCCGCCAAGGCGGATTCGCTTTCGCATGGTGGCGCGCCTCCTTCACGAATTCGGTGCACACGTGCGTCATGAGGTCGGCCGAGCGGTAGACCAGGAACACGTCGAAGTCCGGCAGCGCATCGGTGATCGACAGCTTTTCCAGCAGGCCGGGCTGCAGCCGCAGCGGCCCCGCGCCGTGGAAGACGAAATCCGACCACATGCTGATCAGGTCGGTCTGCGTGGCCAGCTGCAGGCCCAGCAGGTTCGAGGCGCTGTGCACCATGCGCCTGGGCATCTCCAGGCCGTGCAGGCGCATCGTG
The DNA here is from genome assembly GCF_051992195.1 of Variovorax sp. YR566. NCBI lineage: Bacteria > Pseudomonadati > Pseudomonadota > Betaproteobacteria > Burkholderiales > Comamonadaceae > Variovorax > Variovorax sp. YR566. Next base: position 525,903 of record NZ_CP197092.1, read on the forward strand.
CTCACCAGCGGGCTGCCGGCGTCGTCGACGGGGTCGAGCACCAGCCAGTCGGCGTCGAGCAGCGGCTGCAGCTTGCGCACGCGCCGCAGCGGATGGCCGGCACGCACCGACAAATGCATCGCCACTGAGAAAAGCGGCTCCCACTGGAGGGCGCTGGTGCCCGGCCCGTTGCAGGTGGAAACCAGTCCCAGGTCGAGCCGCCCCTCGCGCAGGCCTTCGAAGATCTGCTGCGGCCGCAGCTCGAAGCCGCGCATCGCCACATTGGGAAAGCGCTGGCGGAACGAAGCCATCGCATCGGGCAGCGGCCCGCTCGATGCCACCGCGGTAAAGCCGATGTTGAGCTGCGCCTCGTCGTGCCCGCGGATCGCTTCGATGTCTTCGAGCGCATGCCGCAGTTCCTGCTCGACAAGGCTCGCGCGCTTGACCAGCGCCACGCCGTAGGGGGTGAGACTCACGCCGCGCGTGGAACGCGACATCAGCGTCACGCCGAGTTCGCGCTCCAGTTCCGAAATGGTCTTCGACAGCGCGGGCTGCGTGGTGTGCAGGCTGCGCGACGCCTCATGGATGCTGCCGTGCTGTGCCACCGCCAGCAGAACGCGCAACTGTTGCAGCTTCATCGTGGTGCCGATCTCCCGAAAAAAGGCGTCCTGAGGGTTGTCCCGATGGCTTCCGGTGCCTGTTTATGACGGGGATGCCGTTTGGTTATCAGCATGAAAATATGTGATTCTTTGCCGCAGCGCTTTGCCTGAATACTCCGCCGCCAGAGGCCGATCCGGCCCCCCGCAACCTGTTCGTGGAGTGACATTAGATGAGCGAAGCCGCATTGCCCGCAAGCCCGATCCGGGGCCCTTCACCAGCCGCCGCTACCGCCGTGCAAGGCAAGGGAAGGCAGAGCCAGTTCCGCCTGATCGCCGCCTGCTCGCTGGGCAATGCGCTGGAGATGTACGACTTCACCGTCTACAGCTTCTTCGCGCTGCTGATCGGCAAGCTGTTCTTCCCCTCCGACAGCCCGTACGGCTCGCTGCTGCTGGCCGTGGCCACCTTCGGCATCGGCTTCGTGATGCGGCCGCTGGGCGGCGTGATCATCGGCAACTACGCCGACCGCAAGGGCCGCAAGGCCGCGATGACGCTGACCATCGGCCTCATGGTGCTCGGCACGCTGTGCATCGCGTTCGCGCCCAGCTATGCGTCGGCCGGCGTGTTCGGCTCGCTGATGATCGTCGCGGGCCGGCTGCTGCAGGGCTTTTCGCTGGGCGGCGAGGTGGGTGCGGCCACCTCGATGCTGATGGAGGCCGGAGGCATCAAGGGACGGGGCTTCCGCGTGAGCTGGCAGCTTGCGAGCCAGGGCGTGTCTGCGCTGCTGGGCGCGCTCACGGGCGCCGCGCTGTACGCCGCATTGCCGCAGGCGTCGCTCGAAAGCTGGGGCTGGCGCCTGCCGTTCCTGCTCGGCCTGCTGATCGCGCCGGTGGGGCTCTACATTCGCGCGCACCTCGAGGAAACGCACACCGCCGAGAGCCATGAATCCAGCCCCGTCGGCCGGCTGCTGCGCAACCACGGCGGCACGGTGCTCAAGGGCATCCTCGCCACCACGGCGGGCACGGCGACGATGTACCTCGTGGTGTTCTTCATGCCCACCTACATGATCCGCGTGCTGCACATGCCGCCGTCGCTGTCGCTGCTGTCGGGCTGCGTCACGGGCATCACGCTGTTCGTGGTGTCGCTGGTGGCGGGGCGATTGGCCGACAGGCTGCCGAACCGCAAGCCGCTGGTGATCGGCTCGCTGCTGTTCAGCGTTGTCGCCGTCTACCCGGTGTTCTGGATCATCAGCCACTACCCGAGCGTGCCGCTGGTGCTGGCGTTGTCGGCACTGCTGACCGCGAGCGTGAACATCGGCACCACGCCGATGTTCCTGATGCTGCTCGAGATGCTGCCTGCCGGCGTGCGCGCCAGCGGCATCTCGGTGATCTACAGCGTAGGTGTGACGGTGTTCGGCGGCTCCTCGCAGTTCATCGTCACCTGGCTGCTCGCGAAGACGGACAACCCGATGTCGCCGGCCTTCTACATGATGGTCTGCGGCGTGCTGAGCCTGTGTGCGCTGCTGAGCCTGCGCGAACGCAAGGCCGATTGATCGAAGAACTTCACCGAGAGCGAACCCTTTCACATGACCCGCGAACTCAGCCCCCAGACCACGAAGCTCCTGTCGCGCCTGCTCCCCCAGGCCGACGTCGACACGAAGGCCTTCGTCGACATCCGCCGCCAGATCCACGCCAACCCGGAGCTCGGCTTCGAGGTGAGCGCGACCAGCGAACTCGTTGCCAACCTGCTGCGCAGCTGGGGCTACGAGGTGCACACCGGCATCGGCAAGACCGGCATCGTGGCGCAGCTCAAGCTCGGCAGCGGCACGCGCCGCCTCGGCATCCGCGCCGACATGGACGCGCTGCCCATCATCGAGGCCACCGGCCTGCCGTATGCGAGCCGAAACCCGGGCCGCATGCATGCCTGCGGGCACGACGGCCACACGGCGATTCTGCTGGCCGCGGCCAAGGCGCTGGCGACGGCGCGCAACTTCGACGGCACGTTGAACCTGATCTTCCAGCCTGATGAAGAAAACCTCTGCGGCGCGCGCGCGATGATCGCGGACGGCCTGTTCGAGCGCTTCCCCTGCGATGCGGTGTACGCGCTGCACAACGCGCCGGGCGTGCCGGTGGGCACCGTGCTGGCGGTCGAAGGCCCGGTCACGCTGTCGTCCGACGTGGCCGACGTCACGATCAAGGGCGTGGGTGGACACGGTGCCATGCCGCACCGCGCGCGCGATCCCGTCGCGGCAGCTGCGGCGGTGGTGACGGCGCTGCAGACCGTGGTGGCGCGCAACGTGGCGCCTGACGACACGGCGGTGGTGTCGGTCGGCTTCATTCGCGGCGGCGCCACGCACAACGTGATTCCGCAGTCGGTGTCGCTGGGCCTGAACGTGCGCGCGGCACTGCCCGAGACGCGCGCGCTGGTCGAGCAGCGCATCCGCGAGATCGTGAGCCTCACCGCGCAGGCGCACGGCGTGGAGGCCGAGATCGACTACCGCGAGCTGGTGCCGCCGGTGGTCAACACCGCGGCCGAGACGCAGCTGATGGCGCAGGTCTGCACCGAGCTGGTGGGCGAGGAGAACGTCATCACGAAAGTGCCCCGGGGTTTCGCGGGCAGCGAGGACTTCGCGTGGATGCTCGATGCGTTGCCGGGCTGCTATCTGCTGCTCGGCAACGGGGAGGGCGAGTTCGGGGGCTGCATGGTGCACAACCCCGGGTATGACTTCAACGACCAGGTGCTGCCGCTTGGAGCCGCATGCTGGGTGCGGCTGGCGCAGACCTACCTGGTCGCCTGAGCCATAGCGGCCTTAGAACGGCGCGTCTTCTTCCTCGGGCGCATCGGCAGGCACGGTCGTCGTGGGTGCGGCTGCCACAGCGGGCTTCTGCGCTTCGTCGGGCAATGCCGCCGAGAACGCCGCCTCGCCACCCAGTGCATCCAGCAGCGCCGGCACCAGCTGGCCCAGTTCGCCCGTGGCAATTGCCACGTCTGCGTCGAAGTTATCTTCCTTCTTGCCGCCCGCGGCGCCGTCGCCCGTGCCTTCGAGGAAGGTGATCTTGCGGATCAGCATGCCGTGCGTCAGCTCGAAGGACACGCGGTCGTCCCACGTCAGCGCGAGCCGCGTCGGGCGCTTGCCGTCGGTGATGTGCTGCTTCACCTCGTCGATGTCCAGCGGGTGCTTGGCGTAGCGCACCACGGCCTTGGAGTCGTCGGAGGCCTTGAGCTCGCACTCGCGGTCGATGGTGAAGCCGGCCGGCGGCTCCTGCGTCAGCAGCCAGTTGGCCATGGCGGCTGCGGGCTCGATCTGCGTGTTGATGAGGGCCACGGCAAAGCCGTCGAGCGACTTCACGAGGCTGGTGACCACTTCGTCGGCGCGTGCGGCGTTGCCGCTGTTGATCACGAGGCGGTTCTCGGCCTTGTCGATCCACACCGCCACGCGTGCACTGCGCGTGAAGGCCATGGGCAGCAGCTCCAGGGTGATGTCTTCCTTGAGCTCCTTCTTTTCCTTCTTGCCGGGCTTGCGGCCGGTGGTGGCTTCGATCTGCGCGCAGCGCTCGTCGAGCTTGCGGCGCACCACGGAGCCGGGCACGGTCTTGCTCTCGATCATGTATTCGACCAGCCACTGGCCGTCGATGGATTCGACCAACGGGCCGTTGGCTTCGCCGCGGGGCTCGACCCAGCCGGCGGACTTTTCCTGCGAGGGGCCGCAAGGCTCGAAGCGCTGCTTGCCGAGCCCTTCTTCCGCTTCGGCCAGTGTTTGGGACCAGGCAGGTTCGATGCGATAGACGATGACGTTCTTGAATACGGACACGGAAACCCTTTTTCCACTGGTTTGCACAACCGGCCATTGTCGGGCACCCCGTTCCGGCCCCGGCCGTAAAATCGAAAGCTTTTGCGACTTCCCCCCGTCGCACCCCACCCCCACACCGCTTCCCAAACAAAGGAATCAGGAAATGAGCTCGATCCCCCCCTCGCTGGACGACCGTGACGGCAAGATCTGGATGGACGGCGAACTCGTGGACTGGCGCGACGCCAAGATCCACGTGCTGAGCCACACGCTGCACTACGGTTGCGGCGCCTTCGAGGGCGTGCGCGCCTACAAGACGGCGGACGGCGGCACGTCGATCTTCCGCCTGGCAGAGCACACCGAGCGCCTGTTCAACAGCGCCAAGATCCTGCGCATGAAGATCCCGTTCACGCCCGAACAGCTCAACGAGGCCCAGAAACAGGTGGTGCGCGAGAACAAGCTCGAAAGCTGCTACCTGCGCCCGCTGATCTGGATCGGCTCCGAAAAGCTCGGCGTGAGCCCCAAGGGCAACAAGATCCACGCCATGGTCGCGGCCTGGTCCTGGGGCGCCTACCTGGGCGAAGAGGGCATGAAGCGCGGCATTCGCGTGAAAACCTCCAGCTACACCCGCCACCACGTCAACATCACGATGACGCAGGCCAAGACGGTGAGCAACTACACCAACTCGATCCTGGCCAACATGGAAGCGCTGGACGACGGCTACGACGAGGCACTGCTGCTCGACGCGAGCGGCTTCGTGTCGGAAGGCGCGGGCGAGAACATCTTCGTGGTCAAGGGCGGCGTGGTGTACACGCCTGACCTGTCGGCCGGCGCGCTCAACGGCATCACGCGCAACACCATCCTGCACGTGTGCAAGGACCTGGGCCTGGAACTGGTGCAAAAGCGCATCACGCGCGACGAGGTCTACATCGCCGACGAGGCCTTCTTCACCGGCACCGCTGCTGAAGTGACGCCCATCCGCGAACTCGACCGCGTCGAGATCGGCAACCGCGGCGACGGCGGCGCCCGTGGCCCGATCACCGAGAAAATCCAGTCTGCCTTCTTCGACATCGTGAACGGCAAGAACCCCAAGTACGCCCACTGGCTCACGAAAGTCTGAGAAAACCCATGTCCACCAATGCAGTCGTCGAACTCCTGGCCAAGGAGCTCAACCATCAGGGCGGCGTTTTCTGCCCCAGCCCCAAGGCCGACATGAAGCTCTGGAACAGCCACCCGAAGGTGTACCTCGACGTGGCGCGCACCGGCGAGGCCAAGTGCCCGTATTGCGGCACGGTGTACCGGCTGAAGGCCGGCGAGACGGTGTCGACGCGGCACTGAGCCGAGCCGACGCAACCGCCCTTCAGGCAGCAGCCTGGGGGGCGGTTTCTTTCTTGCGCCAACGCGACGGCAGCAGGTCGCGCCACGGATCCGGGTCTTGCTTCTCCTGCGCCAGCCGCAGGTAGACCATCGCGATGAACAGCAGTGCCAGGCCGATCTGCGCGTCGCGCATGGCCGAATTCACGCTCGACGCAATCAGCGCGATCAGCGTAGCTGCCAGCGCATAACGGCCCGCCATGTCGGGCCGTTTCCACGCCTGCCAGACGGCGGCGACCATGATGACCAGCAGGCTCAGCAAGGCCGGCAGCCCGCCCTGCGCGCCGACCCACAGGAAGTCGTTGTGCGGCATGTTCGAGTCGGCGAACAGCGCCGGGCCGCGCTTGTGCCACTGCTCGGTCCAGCCGCCGATGCCCCAGCCGGTGAGCGGCCGGTCGGCAATCATGAGGCCCGTGTCCTTGTACATGTAGTAGCGGATCACCCAGCTGCCCTTGAAGATGGCGCCGGCCTGCGCCTCTTCGATTTCCTGCACGCCGGTCTCGACCTTGTGCTGGAGCTGCGGCAACTGGTACAGCCCGGCACCCAGCACCACGGCCCCCAGCACCAGCGCGCTCACCAGCATCTTCAGGTGGTTGCGCCACTGGTGGATGCACACCACCGGAATCACCAGCAGCAGCGCGAGCACCGAGGTGCGCGAAGTCAGCGGCAGCGCCACCACCACGCCCAGCCCGAGCAGCAGCACGAAGGCCGGAATGGCACGCAGCGGCGTGTGCGCGGCGATCTGTGCAATGCCCCACACGGCGGCGGTGGACGCCACCACGCTGAACAGCAGCGCGTTGCTGATCGACTTGTTGCCCACCTCCATGACCACCGCGCGCAGCGGCGACCAGATCGGAAAGCCGACGGCGTAGTAGGCCACGATCAGCAGGATATTCAGCGCCGCGACCAGCAGGAAGCCGCGCAGCGCCCATATCGCTTCTTCGCGCGTGAGCGCCATCGCCATCAATATCGTGAGGCCGATGCGCACCCCGTGGAACAGGTTGGAGCCGGTTTCGGGGTAGTGCCGCCCGAAGGCCAGCACGAGGAAGGTCCAGGCCAGGTAGGCCACCACCGGCCACCACAGCGGGTTGGCGCGCAGCCGCGCGTAGCGCTCGCGCAAGCCGCCGGCCACCAGCATGGTGAGCAGCAGCAAGATGGCCGAAAGGTAGGTGACGCCGACCGGCATGAACACCACCAGCCCCCAGAACATGGCCGCGGGCCGAACGATGTGCGATCTCTGCATAGGGGCGGGATTTTAGGTTGGCATCTGGGAGCCAACCTGACCACGGCCCCGTGCGGGCGAGGGTGGCGCGCTCAGTGTCCGCGCACGGCTGCAGGCAGGCGGATCACAAAGCTCGCCCCACCGCCCGGGCGGTCTTCGCAGCGCACCGTGCCGCCGTGCCGTTCGGCGATCGACTTCACCAGCGCCAGCCCCAGGCCCACGCCGCCGTTGCGCTCGCTGGCGCCCGGCAGGCGGTAGAAGGGCTCGAAGATGCGTTCGCGCAGGGCCGTGGGCACGCCGGGGCCGCGGTCGTTGACGCGCACGGTGGCGTAGCCGTTGGCGCTGCCCAGTTCCACCGCGATTTCGCCAGCGCCGTATCGGCGGGCGTTTTCCAGCAGGTTGCGGATCGCACGGCGCAGCAGGCGCGACACGCCCGGCACGGTGAGCGTGGCGTTGTCGGTGCCTTCGGCCAGGTCGAGCTCGGCATTCACCTGCGAGCACTCTTCGGCCGCCAGGCCGGTCAGGTCCACGGCCTCGATGGTGCCCATGTCTGCCTCGCTGGCGTCGAGCCGGCTGGCCAGCAGGATTTCGTCGATGAGCTGGTCGAGTTCGCCGATGTTGCGCGAAATTTCCTCGCGAGCGGCCGGGCTCGGGCGCTCGCCCATCAGTTCCAGGCCCATGCGGATGCGTGTGAGCGGCGAACGCAGCTCGTGCGAGGCGTTGGCCAGCAGCGATTTGTGCGAGCGCACCAGTTGCTCGATGCGTTCTGCCGACGCGTTGAATCGTTTGGAGAGATCAGCCACTTCGTCCTGCCCTTCTTCGGTAACCCGCACCGAGAGATCGCCCTCGCCCCATCGCTGCACGCCGCGCTGCAGCGATTCCAGTCGCTGCGTGATGCGCCGCACGATCGGGTACACGCCCAATGCCACCGCCACGCCCACCAGCGCGATCATCCAGCCCAGCCCGAAGGGCGTGCGCCACGGCGCGAAGCCGCCGGAGCCGGTGGGTCGCTCGCGCGGCGCCACGCGCAGCGTGATGGCCTTGCCGTCGCTGAGCGTCACGTCGAACTCCAGGCCCTGGCCCGGTACGCGCAAGGCGGTGCCCGCGCCGATCGGTTTGTCCTGTGCGTCCAGCACGACCACGTTGCGCGGCACTGGTGCCAGGCGCTCGCGCTCGGCCTCCGCCGCTTCGCGCACGATCCAGTTGGCCATCAGCGTGAGGATGACGACGCCGCCCACCACCGCGAGCCAGATGCGGACGTAGAGGTGGCGTGAGTAGAGGCTGCGCAGCATCGACAGCCGCTCAGTCTTGCTGTTTCGCGAATACGTAGCCCACGCCGCGCACCGTGAGGATGCGCTTGGGGTTCTTCGCGTCGACTTCTATCGCCGCGCGGATGCGGCCCATGTGCACGTCGATGGAGCGGTCGAAGGCTTCGAGTTCGCGGCCGCGCACGGCCTCCATGATCTGGTCGCGCGTGAGCACGCGGCCCGCGCGCTCGGCCATCGCCACCAGCAGGTCGAACTGGTAGGAGGTCAGGTCGGCCAGCGCGCCGGCCACCGACACGGTGCGCGCGTTGCGGTCGATTTCCAGCGTGCCGAAGCGCATCACCGTGGACGCTTCGGCCTCGGTGGCGTTCTCGCTGCGGCGGCGCAGCACGGCGCGGATGCGCGCCAGCAGCTCGCGCGGCTCGAAGGGCTTGGGCAGGTAGTCGTCGGCGCCGATTTCGAGGCCGATGATGCGGTCCATCGGGTCGCCCTTGGCCGTCAGCATCAGCACCGACACCTTCGACAGCGGCCCGGGCAGCGCGCGGATGCGGCGGCAGACTTCGAGCCCGTCGGTGTCGGGCAGCATCAGGTCGAGGATCACCAGGTCGGGCGCGTGCTGCTGCAGTTGCTCGAGCCCGGCGGCGCCGTCGCCGGCATGGTTGAACGCGAAGCCCGACTGCGTCAGGTATTCGCCCACCATCTGCGCCAGGCGGGCGTCGTCTTCGATCATCAGGAGTTGGGGGGTGCTCATGCGCTTCATGGTCGTCCACAGGGAGCAAGCAGGCTTGAACGCTCCGTAAAGTTGGGTAAACCTCGAATATCCCTGTCAACCGGCGATGCTGCGAAAAGCATAGCGCCGGGGGCAGGGGGCACGGTACTCAGCCCCGGCTGTGCGGCCTCAGCTGCAGCCGCAGCGACAGCGTGGGAGACAGCAGCAGGTCGATGGGGGCCGAACCGTTGCCATTGTCGATGTGCGCCAGCGATTCGAACAGCGGCAGCGCCTGCGCCATGGGGTTGATTTCGGCGAGCGACTTCGCGGCCTCGGAGCGCGGCGGCGTGGCGTTGTTCTCGCTGCCGGCCAGCGACCAGTCGAGCGCCGCCACGGTCCGTTCGGTCGGTTCGCTGGCGATCACCAGCGCCAGCGCCAGCAGGCCGCGGCTGTCGGTGACGGAGGTCAGCGCACCCACCGTGGGCGCGTCGTAGCCCACCAGCAGCACCGGCTCCTGGTCGCAGGCGCATTGCACCGCAGCTTCGAGCAGGCCCGAGGCAAAGCTGTGCTCGTAGGCAGACACGGCGTTGCTGGCCGCCATGCAGCCGGTGCCGATGGTCCAGTAGCCCACGGCCGCGTTGTGCACCGAGTTGTGGAACTTGGTGGGCGACAGCATCTTCGGGTCGCCTGCGAGCGTGCTGCACATGTAGTCGTTGATCGACAGGTCGCCGTGCGCCGACGTGAACACGCAGGGCACGTCGGCAGCGTTGCGGCCCGAGCCGGCCAGGGCGGCGGCCGCCACTTCGAGCGCCAGCGCCACGGTGTCGGGCGCGCGGCGGCGTTCGGCCGGTGCCAGCACCTGTGGCGACGGGCGCTTGGCAGGCGGGTCGGCCAGCGTGCCTTCGCCGCGGAAAGCGGCGCGCGCGGCCTCCCAGCCGGGCAGCGTGGGCGTCCAGAAGGCGGGGCCTTCGATGTAGAGGGTGGGGGGCGTGGGGGCTTGGTTCATGTCGCTCATGCCGCCTTGCCGAACACCAGCGAGCAGTTGTTGCCGCCGAAGCCGAATGAATTGGTCAGCGCATAGCGCACCTCGCCGCGCGCCGGTTCGAGCCTGATCTGCGGGCCGAAGCCTTCGTCCAGCGTATGGGTGTTGACGGTGCCCGGCATCACGCCGCGCTCGATGGCCAGCAGGCTGATGACGGCCTCGACGATGCCCGCCGCGCCCAGCGTGTGGCCCATGAAGCCCTTGGTCGAGCTGGCGTGCGTGCGCGCCGGGAAGCGGCGCGCCACCAGCGCGCCCTCGACCTCGTCGTTCTTCTGGCTCGCGGTGCCGTGCATGTTGATGTAGTCGATGGCCTCGGGCGCGAGGCCGGCGCGCGCCAGCGCCTCGTCGAGTGCGCGTTCGGCGCCCAGGCCCTCGGGGTGCGGCGTCGACATGTGGTGCGCGTCGCTGGCCTCGCCGTAGCCCAGCAGGTGCAGCGGCGCGGCATCGGCGCCGGTCTGCACGCGCTCGACCAACGCGAAGCCCGCGGCCTCGCCGAGGCTGATGCCCTTGCGGGTGGCGTCGAAGGGCCGGCACGGCTCGCTCGACACCAGTTCGAGCGAGTTGAAGCCGAACAGCACGCTGCCGCACAGCGTGTCGGCCCCACCGACCACGGCCGCGTCGGCCAGGCCCAGGCGGATCAGCCGCTCGGCCGAGGCGAACACCTTGGCGCTCGACGAGCAGGCGGTGGAAATGGTCTCGCTCGGGCCGCTGATGCCCAGCACCTGCTGCGTGAACATGGCCAGCGAGTGCGGCGTGTGCACTGCGGCGCGGCGCTGGTTCACTGGGAACATGCCCTGTTCGTCGAGCTGGGTGTAGGCCAGCTCGGTCTCGCCGATGCTGGCGGTCGAGGTGCCCAGGATCAGCGCGATGCGTGAGGCCCCGTACTTCTCGCGCGCGGCGGCCACGGCCTCGATGAAGCCGTCGGCATGCAGGCCCAGCCAGGCGAGCCGGTTGTTGCGGCAGTCCCAATGGGCGAGCGATTCGGGCAGGCGGATCTCCTCGAGGCCGTTGACGCGGCCGATCCAGGTGGGCAGCGGCGCGTCGCCGAAGTCATTGGCGCGCAGCCCGCTGCGTGAGTGGGCGAGCGCGTCGGCCAGCACGTCCTTGCCGACACCGACGGCGGAGGTCGCCGTGTAGGCGCTGATTTGGAGAGGAGAAATTCGGGACGGCACGATCTTGTAGGGGCTTGCTGGCAGGCTCGCGGACGATGGGCGCGCAGGAAGAGGGCGCGAGGGGGAAAGGAGAATGAAAGAAACGAATGTATACCGGCACAGCCTACCAGTTGCGCGGCGCGCGCAGCGTCGGCTGTTTCCTATAGGGCCCAGGCCCTATTGACGGTCGGCGGGCCTTGTGATGGCCGTCATCCGCGAGGCCAGCGCCACCAGCACCAGCACCGGCACGCCCAAGAGCGCGGTGGCAACGAAGAAGGTGCTGTAGCCATAGGCGTCGACGAAGACGCCCGAATAGCCGGCGATGAACTTCGGCAGCAGCAGCATCAGCGAGCTGAACAGGGCGTACTGCGTGGCCGAATAACTGATGTTCGTGAGGCTCGACAGGTAGGCGATGAAGGCCGCCGAGGCGATGCCGCCGGCCAGGTTGTCGGCCGAGACCACGGCGATCAGCGCCGTCAGGTCGTGCCCGCGCGAGGCCAGCCAGGCAAACAGCAGGTTGCTGGCCGCGCTCAGCACCGCGCCCAGCATCAGCACCCGCATCACGCCCAGGCGCATCGACAGCACGCCGCCGACGAAGGCACCCACCAGCGTCATGATCACGCCGTAGATCTTGCTGACCGAGGCCACCTCGTCCTTGGTGAAGCCCATGTCCACGTAGAAGGGGTTGGCCATGATGCCCATCACCACGTCGCTGATGCGGTAGATGGCGATCAGCGAGAGGATCAGCACCGCCTGCCACTTGTAGCGGCGGATGAAGTCGGCGAAGGGCTCTACCAGCACGCTCTGCAGCCATTCGGCGGCATTCTTCGCCTTGGGCAGCACGCGCGGCACCGGTTCGGGCGACAGCAGCACCGTGATCACGCCCACCGCCATCGAGGCCGCCATCACCAGGTAGGCCGTCTTCCACGCCCCGTTCTGGTACGCCGCCGCGCCCGTGACCGCGGCCGCCGGTGCCACCTCGGCCCAGGCCGCGACCCACAGGACGCCCGCGCCGGCCCAGATCATCGCGAGCCGGTAGCCGGTCTGGTAGGCGGCCGCCAGCGCGGCCTGCTTGCGCGTTTCGGCCGATTCGATGCGGAAGGCGTCGAGCGCGATGTCCTGCGTGGCCGAGCCGAAGGCCACCAGCAGCGCGCACCAGATCAGCGGCGTGAGGCCCAGCCGCGGGTCGTTCAACGCCATGCCGATCAGCCCGGCGATCACCACGCACTGCGCCAGCAGCAGCCAGCCGCGTCGGCGCCCGAGCAGGGTGGTCAGCGGCGGCAGCGGCAGCCGGTCGACCAGCGGCGCCCAGACCCACTTGAAGCCGTAGGCCAGGCCGACCCAGCTCAGGTAGCCGATGGTGGTGCGGTCGATGCCCGCTTCGCGCAGTCGGAAACTCAGCGTGCCGAGCACCAGCAGCAGCGGCAGCCCGGCGGAGAAACCCAGCGCCAGCATGCGCAGGGTGGCGGGTTCCAGGTAGACCTTCAGCGCGTCGCGCCAGGGCGGTGAGGGGGCGGTGGGGTTTTCTGCGGGCGAGGCGGACATGAACCCCGGATTGTCCATGAGTGGCGGGGGACATCGGCCAGGGCCTTTGTCTTCATTTGTTCCTATGATCCGCCTCCTATGTGCACACGCTGCGATCGCCCTGTTTCCGCCATCTCTGCCGCTTCCACGTGGAATCCCCGGCGGGCCTTTCTTCTGGCCGCCGCCGGCGCGGCCCTCAGTGCGCCGGCGCTGGCGCAGGTCGATGTCGGCAACGCCTCGGTGGCGCGCAACCTCGTGCCGGCCGACAGGATCGAGGCTGCCGGCGTGCAGCAATACGGCCAACTGCTCGAACAGGCGCGCGCCAAGAATGCGCTCGCGGGCGACAGCAACCCGCAACTGCAGCGCCTGCGCGCCATTGCCAAGCGCCTCATTCCTTTCGCCACGCCGTGGAACTCGCGCGCCCGCGACTGGAAGTGGGAGGTCAACCTGATCGGCAGCAAGCAGATCAACGCCTTCTGCATGCCCGGCGGCAAGATCGCCTTCTTCACCGGCATCCTCGAACAGCTCAAGCTCACCGACGACGAGGTCGCGATGGTCATGGGCCACGAAATGGCCCACGCGCTGCGCGAGCATGCGCGCGCCCGCATGGCCAAGAGCGCGGGCACGGGCGCGGCGCTCTCCATCGGTGCGCAACTGCTCGGCTGGGGCCAGGTGGGCGACCTGGCGGCGCGCGCCGGCACGCAGCTCCTCACGCTCAAGTTCAGCCGCAGCGACGAGACCGAGGCCGATCTCGTGGGGCTCGAACTCGCGGCGCGCGCGGGCTATGACCCGAAGGCTTCGGTGTCGCTGTGGAAGAAGATGGCCGCGGCGTCGAAGAACCAGGGCAGCCTGAACTTTCTTTCGACGCACCCGAGTGGGCCGGATCGCATCACGAAGCTCGAGGCGAACCTGCCGAAGGTCGAGCAGCTCTACCGCGACGCGAAGAAGAGCTGACCTGCATGACGCTCTTTTCCCTTGGGGAGAGGGCGGCGGCCTCCAGATAAGAGCCGCGCCTCATCGTCTGCACCTGCCCTCACCCCAACCCTCTCCCCGAGGGGGGAGGGGGCCAATCCCCGACACGTTTCAGATCCGCGCCACACCGCGTTTCCGCTGGCACGCCGCTTGCATCTCAACTTGTACACATGTTTGGATGCCTGATGATGGTGCATGAAGAAAACGGAGAAAGCGGATCGCCTGCCGCTGCCTGGATCGCGAAATTCGCGACCCCCGTGGCGGACGCAGCGGCTGGCAAGGCCCTGGGCTTTGCCCTGCCGCTCGCCGGGCTGAGCTTCGCGGTCAAGGACAACATCGACGTCGCCGGCGCGCCCACCACGGCCGCTTGCCCGGCCTTCGACCGCCTTCCCACGGTCCATGCAGCCGTGGTGCAGCGCCTGCTCGAAGCCGGTGCATCGCTGGCTGGCAAGACCAACCTCGATCAGTTCGCCTGCGGCCTGAACGGCACGCGTTCGCCGTACGGCGAAGTGCCCAACGCCTTCGACGCGCGATACGTTTCGGGCGGCTCCAGCTCGGGCTCGGCCTACGTGGTGGCGGCCGGCGAGGTCGACTTCGCGCTGGGCACCGACACCGCCGGCTCGGGCCGCGTGCCGGCCGGGCTCAACAACATCGTCGGACTCAAGCCTTCGCGCGGCCTGCTGAGCACCTTCGGCGTGGTGCCCGCGGCGCAGAGCGCCGACTGCGTCTCGATCTTCGCGCGCACCGTCGCCACCGCGGTCGACGTGCTGCTCGCCGCAGTCGGCCACGACGCGCGCGACCCGTACTCGCGCGACCTGGCCCTGAGCCGCAAGCCGCTGCCCGCGCACTTTCGCTTCGGCGTACCCGACAAGCTGAGCTTCTTCGGCGACACCGCCGCCGAACGGGCGTTCAACGACGCGACCGCGCGCCTGCTGGCCATGGGTGGCTCGCCAGTGACCATTTCCTACGCCCCGCTCGCCGAGGCCGCCGCGCTGCTCTATGAAAGCGCGCTGGTCGCCGAACGCTACGCCGCGGTGCGCGAGTTCTTCGATGCGCACGGCGACGACGTGATCGAGCCCGTGCGCGGCATCCTTGCGAGTGGCCGCAACTACAGCGCCGCCGACGTGTTCGAGGCCCAGACGCGGCTGCGCGCCATTGCGCAGCAGGTCGAGCCGATGTGGCGTGACATCGACGTGCTGCTCGTGCCCACCGCGCCCACGCACTACACCCGCGAGCAGATGCGCGCCGACCCGGTGGTGCTGAACCGCAACCTCGGCGCGTACACCAACTTCGTCAACCTGCTCGACTACGCCGCGCTCTCCGTGCCCAGCAGCCTGCGCGCGGACGGCCTGCCCTTCGGCATCACGCTGATCGGCCCCTGCGGCAGCGACCTCGCGCTGGCCGACCTGGGCCAGCGCTACCACCACGCCACCGGGCTCGCGCAAGGCGCGACCGGCGTGCCGCTGCCCGAGCCGCGTGCCATTCCCGGCCTCGCCGCGCCGGACGCCGGCACCCTGCCCATCGCCGTGGTCGGTGCGCATCTCTCGGGCATGCCGCTCAACGCCCAGCTCACCGAGCGCGGCGCCAAGCTGCTGCGTGCCACGACGACCTCGCCCTTCTACCGCCTCTACGCACTGCCGGGCACCGTGCCGCCCAAGCCCGGCCTGCAGCGTGTGGTCGAGGGCAGTGAAGGCGCTGCCATCGCGCTCGAAGTGTGGGCCGTTCCGCTGGCGCAGGTCGGCAGCTTTCTCTCCCTCATTCCGCCGCCCCTGGGCCTCGGCAGCGTCGAGCTGGCCGACGGCTGCTGGGTGAAAGGCTTCATCTGCGAGGGCCACGCGCTGGCCGGTGCGCAGGACGTGACCCTCCTTGGCGGCTGGCGCGCATACGTCGCGAGCCGCGCCACCCCGAGTTCCAACTGACCAGGAGTTCCGATGAGCACCCAAGACAAACCTCCCGCATCGCGTCGCCGAAAGCTGCTGCAGGCCGGCGCCGCGGGCCTGGCCGTGCTGGCCGCGCCCGCCATCGTGCGTGCGCAGGGCGCCGCCAAGCTGCGCATCGGTTTCTGGCCCGTGGCCGCCGGCCTGCCGTTCTTCGCGGCGGTCGACAAGGGCTACTTCAAGGAAGCCGGCCTCGACGTCGAACCGCTCAAGTTCGCCGGCGCGCAGCAGGTGATGGAAGGCATGCTCGCGGGCCGCTGCGACGGCAGCGCCAACGGCACTGGCTCGGCCAACCTCGCCATCGGCGAGATCGCGCAGCCTGGCCTCTTCAAGATCTTCTGCACCAACCCGAGCAACGCGAAATACGTGCTCGACGAATTCATCGTCGCCAAGGACAGCCCCATCAAGACCATGGCCGAACTGGCCGGCAAGAAGGTCGCCTCGGGCCCTGGCATCCAGAACGTCACGCTGTGCAAGACCATGCTGGACCGCGCGGGCGCCAAGGGCGCGACCGTGAGCGAACTGCCCATCGGCCAGCACGTGGCCGCACTGGTCGCGGGCCAGGTCGACGCCTGCTACACGCTGGAGCCCACCGGCACCGTCGGCCGCATGAACGGCACCACGCGCGTCATCGAGGCCGGCGTGGTCGCCAAGTACATCCTCGGCGACCCGATGGCGCCCTGGCACGGCGGGGCAGCCAGCCTCACCACCGAGTTCATCAAGAAGAACCCCGAGATCGCCAAGAAGTACATCGCCGCCTACGCGCGCGGCGTGGAGCTGGTGCGCACCAAGCCCGACGAGGCACGCCAGTTCATGAAGGGCTACACCGCCATCGAAGGCAAGCTCACGGCGGAAGTGCCGCTCGCGTCGTACATGCTCTACAACGAGTTCAAGCCCAGCGACGTCGCGTACTTCCAGAAGTTCTACGACCTGTTCACCGACAAAGGCATCTTCGAGAAGAAGGTCGTGGTGGACACGCTCCTCTACAAGGCCTGACGACCATGGCCGACGCAAGCTCGACCACGGCCGCGCCGTGGACCCCGCCGGCCAGCACGGTCACTGCCGCGCCCAAGCCGCCGCTGCGAGACCGCATGCTGCCCTTCATAGGCCCGGTGGTGCTGTTCATCGTGTGGGACCTGGTGGTGCGGCTCGGCTTCATCAAGCCGATATTGCTGCCCACGCCCGCCGACACCATCGCCGCGCTCATCACCGGCCTGGCCGGCGGCCCGCTGCTCACCGACTTCGCCATGACCGTGTGGCGCACTGTGCAGGCCTTCGTCATCGCGGCGGCCATCGGCGTGCCGCTGGGCGTGCTGCTCGGCAGCAACGAGAAGGCGTACCGCAGCGTGGAGTTCCTGATCGACTTCTTCCGCTCCACGCCGTCGTCCGCGCTCATTCCGCTGTTCCTGCTGATCTTCGGCGTGAGCGACGTCAACAAGGTGGCCATCGCGGCCTTCGGCGCGCTGCTCATCGTGGTGTTCAACAGCGCCTACGGCGTCATCAACGCACGCAAGCAGCGCGTGATGGCCGCGCGCGTAATGGGCGCCTCGCGCTGGCAGGTCTTCAAGGACGTGCTGGTGTGGGAAAGCCTGCAGCCCAGCTTCGTCGGCCTGCGTTCGGCGGTGTCGATGGCGCTGGTGATCGTCATCGTGGCCGAGATGTTCATCGGCTCCGACACGGGGCTCGGCCACCGCATCATCGATGCGCAGCAGGTGCTCAACGTGAAGAGCATGTACGCGGCGATTCTTGCGGCGGGCGCGCTGGGCTATGCGCTGAACATCCTCTTCCTCATTGCCGAGCGCCGCATCGTGCACTGGAGCGGAAGATGAAAGTCACGCAAGACATCGTCGTCAACGGCCCGGTGTACGCCGACGTGCCCAAGCCGGCCTTCAAGCCCGGCCCGGCAGGCACGCACATCACCATCCGCGGCCTCACCAAGTATTTCGCGGGCTGGCCGCTGTACGAGAACTTCGACCTCGACATTCCCAAGCACGCCATCGTCTCGGTGTTCGGGCCCAACGGCTGCGGCAAGTCCACGCTCATCAACATGATCGCGGGGCTCATTCCCATCGATTCGGGCGAGATCCTGTTCGACGGCAAGCAGCGCAAGGACACCAAGATCGGCTACGTGTTCCAGAACTATCGCGAGGCGATGTTCCCGTGGATGCGCACCATCGACAACATCGCCTATCCGCTGAAGCTCGAAGGGCGCAGCAAGGCCGAGGTCGACCGGCGCATGGAAGAACTGGTGGCGTCCTTCGACGTGAAGTTCGACCTGAAGCGCTTTCCGTACGAACTCTCGGGCGGCCAACAGCAGACCGCGTCGATCATGCGTGCGCTCGCGCCCAACCCCGAGGTGCTGTTTCTCGACGAGCCCTTCTCGGCGCTCGACTTCGAGATGACCCTCTTCATCCGCGAGAAGCTGCAGGAAGTGTTCATGCAGACCGGCACCACCATGCTGCTGGTGTCGCACGACCTCGAAGAGGCGGTGTACCTCGCCGACGAAGTGCTGCTGCTGACCAAGCGGCCCACCAAGGTCGCCGAGATACTGCGCTACAGCGATGCACGCCCGCGCACCGTCGAGACGCTGAGCACCGAGAGCTTCGTCGCCATGAAGAAGCTCAGCCTCGACATCTTCCAGCGGGAGGTTCGCCGGTGACGCCCGAGATCAATATCCCCGATGTGATCGCTGAAGTGAGTGCAGTGTTCGCGCGCTACGAGGCGGCGCTGGTCGGCAACGACCGCGCGGTGCTCGACGAGCTCTTCTGGAACAGCCCGCACACGCTGCGCTACGGCTTCTCCGAGAACCACTACGGCCACGCCGACATCAGCGCATTCCGCGCATCGCTGCCCCAGCAGAGCCCGCCGCGCGAACTGCTGCGCACCGTCATCACCACCTACGGCCGTGACTTCGCGACCGCCAACGTCGAGTTCCGCCGCGAAGGCAGCCGCCAGACCGGCCGCCAGAGCCAGACCTGGTTGCGCACGGCCGATGGCTGGCGCGTAGTCGCCGCCCACGTGAGCCTGCTCGGCTGACCCGCGGGCACATTCTTTGCACCCACCTCAAATCCAAGACCGGAGTACGTCATGACCAGCCAATTCAATCGCCGCGATTCCCTCAAGACCCTGGCCGCACTTGGCGCGGCAGGCAGCCTCGGAAGCTGGAGCGCCCTTGCCAGCGCACAGGCCAAGCCCAAGCCGCTCACCGTGGGCGTGATCTACGTCGGCGCACGCGACGACTACGGCTACAACCAGGCGCACGCCATGGCCGCCGCCGAGATCAAGAAGCTGCCCGGCATCAAGGTGGTCGAGGAAGAGAACGTACCCGAGACCGCCGCCGTGCAGAAGACCATGGCCGGCATGATTTCGCAGGACGGCGCCAAGCTGCTGTTTCCCACTTCGTTCGGCTACTTCGACCCGCACATCCTCGCGGTCGCGCCCAAGAACCCCGACGTGCGCTTCTCGCACTGCGGCGGCCTCTGGACCGAAGGCAAGCACCCGAAGAACGTCGGCAGCTTCTTCGGCTACATCGACGAGTGCCAGTTCCTGAACGGCGTGATTGCCGCGCACATGACGAAGAGCAACAAGATCGCCTTCGTCGCCGCCAAGCCCATTCCGCAGGTGCTGCGCAACATCAACGCCTTCACGCTCGGCGCGCGCTCGGTCAAGCCAAACATCACCTGCAGCGTGATCTTCACGGGCGACTGGTCGATGGCGGTGAAAGAAGCCGAAGCCACCAACAGCCTGGCCGACCAGGGCTGCGATGTGTTCACCATGCATGTGGACGGCCCCAAGGTGGTGGTCGAGACGGCAGCCAAGCGCGGCAAGATGGTCTGCGGCTACCACGCGAGCCAGGCCAAGCTGGCACCCAATGCATACCTCACCGGCGCCGAGTGGAACTGGCTCACTGCCTACAAGACCGCCATCGAAGCCGCGCAAACCGGCAAGCCGCATCCCAACTTCCTGCGCGGAGGCCTGAAGGAGGGTTACGTGAAGATGTCCGCCTACGGTCCCATGGTGCCGGACGCCGCGAAGAAACAGGCCGACGACATCAAGGCGAAGATGATCGCGGGCACTTTCGACATCTTCAAGGACGGCATCAAGGACAACAAGGGTGCGGTCGTGGTGCCGGCCGGCAAGGTGCTCAAGCAGACCGACCTGGAACTCGAGAAGATGAACTACCTCGTCGAAGGCGTCGTCGGCCAGGTCTGAGCCGCGCAGCAACAAGCATCGCCATGCGCCACGCGCTCAAGGAATTCGCACTGCCGGTGTTCGCCATCGCGGCGGCACTGCTGGTGTTCGGCCTGCTGGTGGCCTTCGCGGGCGTCGATCCGGTGGAGGTCTGGGCCACGTTGTTCAAGGGCGCGTTCGGCGACTGGTTCTCGTGGCAGAACACGCTGCAGCGCGCTGCGCCGCTGATGCTCACCGCGCTGTGCGTGGCGCTGCCCGCGCGCGCGGGGCTCATCATCATCGGTGGCGAGGGCGCACTGGTGTTGGGTGGGCTGGCCTGCGCGGCGCTGGCGCATGCGGTGCCGCTGCCCGGCAATGTCATCGGCACGGTGATCGTGTGCATCGCAGGCGCCATCGCCGGTGCGGTGTGGATCGTTCTCGCGGGCTGGCTGCGGCAGTTTCGCGGCATCAACGAAACCATCAGCAGCCTGCTGCTGGCCTACATCGCCATCGGCATCTTCAAGCATCTGGTCGAAGGGCCGCTGCGCGACCCGGCGAGCCTGAACAAGCCCTCGACCTATGCATTGAACGACGGGATGCTGATAGGCGGCATCGGTGGTTCCGACGTGCACTGGGGCCTGGTGATCGGCGTCGTGGCCTGCCTGGGGCTCGGCTGGTGGCTGCGCGCCACGGCTTCGGGCTTCTCGGTGCGCGTGGTGGGCGGCAACCCGCGGACCGCGCAGCTTGTGGGGCTGCCGGCCACGCGGCTCATTCTTTCGGCCTGCGGACTCGGCGGTGCGTGCGCGGGGCTGGCGGGTGCGGTCGAGGTGGCGGCGGTGCACACCAATGCCAATGCCTCGCTGATCGCGGGGTACGGCTACGCGGGCATCCTCGTGTCCTTCATCGCACGGCACAACCCGGTGGCCATCGTGCCGGTGGCGATCCTGTTCGGCGGCTTCGGCGCAGCGGGCAGCTTGCTGCAGCGGCGGCTCGGCCTGCCCGATGCGTCGGTGCTGGTGCTGCAGGGCATCGCCTTCGTGCTGATCCTCGCGAGCGAGGGCCTGCGCACGGTCAACTGGAAGAAGTTCGGCGACCGCATGCTGCCCGAGGCAAGGAGCTACACATGACGGCCGACCAATGGATCGCGCTGGTTGCCGGCATCGTCGGCGGCGCGCTGCGCGTCGGCGCTCCGTTCCTTTTCGTGAGCCTGGGCGAATGCCTCACCGAGAAATCGGGGCGCATCAACCTCGGGCTCGAAGGTGTGCTGGTGCTGTCGGCCATGGCGGCCTTCGGCGGTGCCTACCTCACCGACTCCGCATGGCTCGGCGTGCTGATCGGCGCGGTGGCCGGTGCGGCGCTTGCGCTGCTGCACGGCCTGCTGTGCTCGCTCGACCGTGTGAACGACGTGGCGACCGGCATCGCGCTGATGCTGCTCGGCACGGGGCTCGCGTTCTATCTGGGTAAGCCGCTCATCCAGCCGCAGGCGCCGCAGATTCCCGCGATCCCGCTGGGCTTCTGGAGCGACAACACTGTCGTGCGCTCGGCGCTGCAGCTCAATGCGCTGGTGCCCATCGGCGTGGCGCTCGCGGTGCTTCTGTGGTGGGGTTTTGCGCGTACGCGCGCCGGGTTGCTGGTGCGCATGGCGGGCGATTCGGCGCAGGCCACGCGCGCGCTGGGCTACTCAGTCTCGGGCCTGCGCATCGCGGCGACCGCGGCGGGCGGCTTCATCGCCGGGCTCGGCGGTGCGTCGCTCACGCTGTTCTATCCGGGCAGCTGGAACGAAGGCATCTCCAGCGGCCAGGGCCTGATCGCGGTGGCGCTCGTGATCTTCGCGCGCTGGAGCCCGCTGCGCTGCGTGGGCGCGGCGCTGCTCTTCGGCGGCGCGGGCGCCATCGGCCCGGCTCTGCAATCCATCGGCATCGGCTGGGGCTACCACCTCTTCAACACCGTGCCGTATGTGCTCACGCTGGTGATTCTGGTGTTCACCTGCAAGCCGGGTAGCGCGGCCGTCGGCAGCCCCGGCGAACTCTCGTCGACAAGGAGCTGAACGTCATGAGCGGTCTCGGAGGCCTCAACAAATCGGCGCACGGTGTCGTCGTCGGTCTGGTGCAGTTGCAGCTGCCGAGCGTGAAGACGCCGGCCGACCTCGCCGCGCAGGCGCAGCGCATCTGCGAGATGGTGGGCAAGGCCCGCCGCAACCAGTCGACCATGGACCTCGTGGTGTTCCCGGAGTACGCGCTGCACGGACTCTCGATGGACACCAACCCCGAGATCATGTGCACGCTCGACGGCCCCGAGGTGACGGCCTTCAAACAGGCCTGCATCGAACACCGCATCTGGGGCTGCTTCTCCATCATGGAAGCCAACCCCGGCGGCAATCCCTACAACAGCGGCCTGATCATCGACGACCACGGCGAGATCAGGCTCTACTACCGCAAGCTGCACCCGTGGGTGCCGGTCGAGCCGTGGGAGCCCGGCAACCTGGGCATTCCGGTGTGCGACGGACCCAACGGCAGCAAGCTGTCGCTCATCATCTGCCACGACGGCATGTTTCCCGAGATGGCGCGCGAGGCCGCATACAAGGGCGCAGACATCATCCTGCGCACGGCCGGCTACACCGCGCCCATCCGCCATGCGTGGAAGATCACCAACCAGGCCAACGCTTTCTGCAACCTCGCCTACACCGCGAGCGTGTGCCTGTGCGGCAGCGATGGCAGCTTCGACTCGATGGGCGAGGGCATGTTCTGCAATTTCGACGGCACCGTGCTGGTCGAGGGCGGCGGCCGCGTGGACGAGATCATCACCGCCGAGCTGCGCCCCGACCTCGTGCGCGAGGCCCGCACCGGCTGGGGCGTGGAGAACAACATCTACCAGCTCTACCACCGCGGGTATGTCGCGGTGAAGGGCGGCGCGCAGGACTGCCCCTACACCTACATGCACGACATGGCCGCCGGCACCTACAGGCTGCCATGGAGTGCCGAGGTGAAGGTGACCGACGGCACGAGTTGCGGCTTTGCGCCGCCGCAACGCAACTACGCAGGATGACGACCATGACCACCACCATCGCCAACACCACCGAACGCCACGTGGCCGCCGAGCCCTATGCCTGGCCCTACAACGGCGCGCTGCGGCCCGACAACACCGCGCTCATCGTCATCGACATGCAGACCGACTTCTGCGGCAAGGGCGGGTACGTCGACGTGATGGGCTACGACCTGTCGCTGGTGCAGGCGCCGATCAAGCCGATCGCGCGTACGCTGGCGGTGCTGCGGCCGCTGGGCTATCACATCATCCACACGCGCGAAGGGCATCGGCCCGACCTCGGCGATCTGCCGGCCAACAAGCGATGGCGGTCGCGCCAGATCGGTGCGAATGGCGTGGGCATCGGCGACGACGGGCCGTGCGGGCGCATCCTGGTGCGCGGCGAGCCGGGCTGGGAAATCATTCCGGAACTGGCGCCGCTGCCGGGCGAGGTGGTGATCGACAAGCCCGGCAAGGGGTCGTTCTACGCAACGGATCTTGAACTGATCCTGCGTACGCGCGGCATCGAGAACATCATCCTTGCGGGCATCACGACCGATGTTTGCGTGCACACCACGATGCGCGACGCGAACGACCGGGGGTTCGAGTGCCTGTTGTTATCGGACTGCACGGCTGCGACGGATTACGGCAATCATCTTGCTGCGCTGAAGATGATCACCATGCAGGGCGGCGTGTTCGGGGCGCATGCCACCTCGCAGGCTTTGCTGGCGGTTGTATGAAGCTGTTTTGTTCGGGGTGCGATCACGCCGACGGGGTACCTTGCTCCGCGAATGTGCCCCGGCCTTCGGCCTCCTCCTTTGTTTCGCTGCGCAAGGCACCCCATCGACGTGATCGTTCAGAGCGGTCGTTGATCGGCCCTAACACGCACTCAAGGGATGGCAAACGAACATGAGCGCCACATCACCTCACGCCATCGGCGGCCTTCCCTCAGGCACTGGTGCACTCGCGCTCGACACCTACGAGCTCACCAAACGCTTCGGCGCCTTCACGGCCATGGACCGCGTGACGATGCGCGTCGAGCCCGGCACCGTGCATGCGCTGCTTGGCGAGAACGGCGCGGGCAAGAGCACGCTGGTGAAGTGCGTGGCGGGCTTCCAGCGCGCGGAGGAGGGCAGCATCCTGATCGACGGGCGCGAGCAGGACATCGCCAACCCCATCGTGGCGCGCGCGCTGGGCATCGGTATGGTCTACCAGCATTTCACGCTGGCGCCCGGCATGACGGTGGCGGAGAACCTGTTGCTCGCAGGCGGCAAGACGCCGGCGCTGATCGACTGGAAGACGAAGCGCGCGGAACTGAAAGACTTTCTTGCGACCACGCCGTTCAGCCTCGACCTGGACGTGCGCCCTTCGGAACTCGCGGCCGGCGAGAAGCAGAAGCTCGAACTGCTCAAGCAGCTGTACCTGAAGCCGCGCCTGCTGATCCTGGACGAGCCCACCTCGGTGCTTACGCCACAGGAGGCCGACGAGGTGCTGGGTCATGTGCGCGAGTTCGCGCGCAGCGGGCTGTGCACGGTGCTCATCATCACGCACAAGTTCCGCGAGGTGATGGCGTATGCCGACAGCGTGACGGTGCTGCGGCGGGGCAAGGCGGTGCATCACTGCCGCGTGGTTGACACCAGCCCGGCGCAACTGGCGCAGGCCATGATGGGTGGCGAGCAGGCAACGACATCGACGCCTGTTGCCAGGAAGCCCGTGCCTGCCAATGCGCCGGTTGCATTGAAGGTCGAAGGGCTCAAGGCGCAGGGCGATCGCGGCACGCTGGCGCTGCATGACCTGAGCCTGTCCGTGCGCGCAGGAGAAATCCTCGGCGTGGCCGGTGTCTCCGGCAATGGGCAGCGCGAACTTGTAGAGGCGCTCGTTGGCCAGCGTCCCCGCCTTGCGGGCACGGTCACGGCAATGGGGCAGCCCTATGGTGCGCATCGCGCCGAGAACCGCAAGCTCAAAGTCCGCAGCCTTCCCGAAGAGCCGCTGCGCAACGCCTGTGTCGGCGACCTCAGCGTCGCGGAAAACATGGCGCTGCGTGATTTCGATCAACCGCCTTTGTCGCGTGGCGGTGTGCTGAGCTTTCCGTATTGGCGCAGCAGGGCGCGCGAATGGATCGCGGAGTACGGCGTGAAGACGCAGGGCGAAGGCGCGCCGATCCGCAGCCTCTCCGGCGGCAACGTACAGCGCGCGGTGCTGGCACGGGAACTGGCCGGTGACATCAACGTGCTGATCGCCGCGAACCCGGTGTTCGGCTTGGACTTCGCGGCCGTCGCCGAAATCCACTCACGCATCGTGCAGGTACGCGAGAAGGGCGGGGCGGTGCTGCTGATCAGCGAAGACCTGGACGAACTGCTCGAACTGGCAGACCGCATCGTCGTGATGAGCGAAGGCCAGATCGTGTTCGAGACCCCGGCTGCCGGAGCCGAGCGGCATGTGATCGGAGCCCACATGGGCGGCGGTCATCACGAGCCGTTGAAGGCGGCGGCATGAGTGCTCCGTTTTCTTTCGAGGTGCCGCACCCCCGCCCACGGAACCAGCGAGCAAAAGCATGCGCATAAACGAAGCCAATCCCTTCCCCTACGAGTTCGACGTAGCAAAGACAGCGCTGGTCCTCATCGACATGCAGCGCGACTTCATCGAGCCCGGTGGCTTCGGCGAAACGCTGGGCAACGATGTCTCGCTGCTCGAAGCCATCGTCCCCGCAGCCAAAGAAGCACTGCGGGCGTGGAGACAAGCCGGCGGCCTCGTAGTGCACACAAGGGAAGCGCATGCCGCCGACCTTTCCGACTGCCCACCGGCCAAGCGAAACCGCGGCAATCCCACGCTGCGCATTGGCGACGAAGGCCCCATGGGCCGCATCCTCGTGGCTGGCGAGCCTGGCAACCAGATCATCGAAGCGCTCACCCCCATCGACGGCGAGATCGTCATCGACAAGCCCGGCAAAGGCGCGTTCTATGCTACCGGCCTGCACGAACTGCTGCAGCAGCGCGGCATCACCCACCTGCTGTTCGGCGGCGTCACGACCGAGGTCTGCGTGCAGACCAGCATGCGCGAAGCCAACGACCGCGGCTACGACAGCCTGCTGCTCGAGGACTGCACCGAAAGCTATTTCCCGGCATTCAAGGCGGCCACGCTCGACATGGTCCGCGCACAAGGCGCAATCGTCGGCTGGACCGCGCCGAGCGCCGCGCTGCTCGAGGCGTTGAACAGCAGCCCTTCTTCTTGACGCCGACGCCAGCGACTACCATTCCACACGTGTCTACCGTTCGAACCCGCCCCGAATCTCCCGTTACCGCCACCGATACGGCCGTTTTCCGCACGCGGGCCGACGAGGTCTACGCGCAGCTCAAGCGCGACGTGGCCGACTTCATCCTCGTGCCCGGCGACCGCTTCACCGAGAGCGAGATCAGCGACCGGCTCGGCGTGTCGCGCACGCCGGTGCGGCAGGCGCTGTTCCGGCTGCAGCAGGAAGGCTTCGTCGAAGTGCTGTTCCGCAGCGGCTGGCGCGTGCTGCCCTTCGACTTCGACCAGTTCGAGCAGCTCTACGACCTGCGCATGGTGCTGGAGACCACCGCCGTGCACCGGCTGTGCGAGACCGACCGCCACATCGACCGCGGCCTGCTCGATACGCTGGCCGGCATCTGGCTGGTGCCCGCGGCGCAGCGCAGCAGCGACATGGCGCAGGTGGCGCAGTGGGACGAGGCCTTTCACTGCTCGCTCGTGGCGGCCGCCGGCAACGCCGAGATGGCGCGCGTGCACGGCGACGTGACCGACCGCATCCGCATCATCCGCCGGCTCGACTTCACCAAGCAGCCGCGCATCGATGCCACCTACGACGAGCACGCGAAGATCCTGAAGGCCGTGCGTGCCAATCGCGGCGACCAGGCCGCGATGCTGCTGCGCGCGCACATCGAGACCAGCCAGGCCGAGGTGCGCAAGATCACGCTGCACCAGGTGCATCTGGCGCGGCACGCGGGGAAGGCCTCGGCGCCGCGCTGAGCCTGCTGCTGCCTCAGTCCGCGGTGATGTTGCCGCGCTTGACCACGGCAGCCCATCGATCGGCATCCTTCTTCATCAGCGTGCCGAATTCGGCCGGCGTCGAGCTTGCCGGCACCATGCCCTGCGACTCGAAAGACTTCGCCACCTCGGGTTGCTTCAGCACCGCCGCGATCTCCTTGTTGAGTCGCGCCACCACGTCAGGCGGCGTGCCCTTGGGCGCGAGCACGCCGTACCACATGTCGACGTTGTCGGCGGTCACGCCGGCTTCGGCCAGCGTCGGCACGTCAGGCAGTTGGGGCAGGCGCTTGCCGCTGCCGGTGGCAATGGCCTTGAGCTTGCCGACCTGGATGTGCTGCAGCGCCACGTGCACCGGCAGGAACATGTAGTCGATGCGCCCGCCCAGCAGGTCGGTCACCGCGCCGGCCGTGCCCTTGTACGGCACGTGCAGCATCTCGGTGCCCGTGCCCTGCATGAACAGCGCCATCGACAGGTGATGCGGCGTGCCGACGCCCGGCGTGGCGTAGGTCAGCTTGCCGGGCGCCGCCTTGGCCGCGCTCACCATCTGCGACACCGTCGTCGCCTTCTGCACGTTCGGGTTCGTCACCAGCAGCAGCGTGCCCCACGAGGTGAGCGACACCGGCGCGAAGTCGGCCACCGGGTCGTAGCTCAGCGAGCGGTAGAGGCTGCGGTTCATCACCAGCGTGTTGACCTGCACCATCAGCGTGTAGCCGTCGGGCTTGGCGCGAGCCACGCGCTCGCTGCCGATGTTGCCGCTGGCGCCGGCCACGTTTTCCACGATCACCGGCTGGCCCAGCAGGGCGGGCAGGCGGGCAGAGAGCTGGCGTGCCACCAGGTCGATGCCGGTGCCGGGCGTGTAGGGCACCACCAGCGTGATCGGCTGGTCGGGCCAGGCACAGGCAGCGGTGGCGCCCGTCGCGAGAAGCAGGGCGGCGAGGGTCTTCTTGGTTTTCTCGATCAGCGAATGCATGGTCGTGTCTCCGTGTTCTTTCCAGTGATGCTCAAAGGTAGGAGGCGCGCGCCTTCAGCGCCACCGGGTCGTAGCCGGCCACGCGTTTGTAGTTGTCCGAGATGGCCTGCAGCTCGGCGACGGGCACGACGTCCTCGATGTTCTGGAAGCGCTTGCCGCCCGAGCGCTCGAACACTTCGCGCAGGATCGCGTCGGGCGGGTTGCTGCGGTTGGTCAGCACCACGTTCGTGGTGGCCTTCACGCGCACGCGGTCGTAGTCCTCCAGCGCGGCGGTGCCTACGCCCAGGTCCTTCAGCGCACCGGCCAGGAAGCGCGCATCGATGATCGCCTGCCCGGCACCGTTGGAGCCGCGCGGCACCATGGGATGCGCCGCGTCGCCCAGCAGCGTGAGGCGGCCGTGCGTCCAGCGCGGCAGCGGGTCCTGGTCGACCATCGGGTACTCGAGGATGGTGTCCGATGCGAGGATCAGCGCGGGCACGTCGAGCCAGTCGAAATGCCAGTCGGCAAACGCCGGCAGGAAGTCTTCGAGCCGGCCCGCGCGGCTCCAGTCGCGCAGGGCGGGCTGTGGCGCGTGGATCTCGGCGACCCAGTTCACGAGCTGATTGCCGTCGGCGTCGATGTCGTTGCGGATCGGGTAGATCACCATCTTGCCGACCGCGAGCCAGCCCGCGCGCACCATGCTGCCGCCCGTGAGAAAGGGCTTCCAGCGCGCGGTGCCGCGCCACATGTTCACGCCCGAATAGCGCGGTGCGCCTTCATCCGGGTACAGCTGCTTGCGCAGCGCCGAGTGGATGCCGTCGCAGCCGACCGCGATTGCGCCGCGCACCGAAGGCGCATCGGCAAAGTGCACGGTGACGCCCCCGGCGTCCTGCGTCACGCCCGTGCAGCGGCGGTTGCACACCACGCTGTCGGGGCCGAGGCGCTTCAGCGTCTCTTCGTACAGCACCGTCTGCAGGTCGCCGCGGTGAATGGAGAACTGGGGCCAGTCGTAGCCCGCGTGTTGGCCGGCGGCCTCGCGGAAGATCAACTGGCCGTGCTCGGTGAAGAACACGGCCTCCTGCGTGCGCACGCCGACCTTGTCGAGGGCGTCCAGCAGCCCGAGTTCGGTGAGCTCGCGCACCGCATGCGGCAGCAGGTTGATGCCCACGCCCAGCGGCTTCAGCTCGGGCACGGCCTCGTACACGCGGCAGGGAATGCCGGCCTGGTGCAGGCTCAGCGCCAGGGTCAGGCCGCCGATGCCGGCGCCCAGGATGATGACTTCGTTGCTCATGAATGGTCGGTCGTTGCGTTCGGTTTTGTCTCGGGCCGCATTAGGAACGCAAGCTGGTCATTTGGGAAATTTAGATGTGATATGGATTTATCATGAATCCTTATGAACCTCTCGACCCGCCAGATGCGCGCATTCCTGCAGGTCGCGCGCATGGGCAACTTCACACGCGCGGCCGAGCAGGCGCACATCACGCAGGCGGGGCTCAGCATCCTGATCCGCGAGATGGAAAAGCAGCTGGGCTGCCGGCTGTTCGACCGCACCACGCGCGTCGTGAGCCTCACGCCGGCGGGTAGGCGACTGCTGCCGGTGGTCGAACGGCTGGTGACCGACCTCGACGACGTGGCGGCCGAGCTGGGCGCCGAGGGCGACGCCGCACGCCAGACGCTGCGCATTGCGGCCACGCCTCTGGTGTCTTCGCACCTGCTGCCGCGGGTGTTCACCACCTTCCGCGCCGCGCATCCGCAGGTGAGCCTGCGCCTGTTCGACGCCGACCTGCGCGACGTGGAGGCGATGGTGGCGGCCGGCGATGCCGATGTGGGCCTGGGCTTTTTCTTCAAGGCCGCGGCGGGGCTGGAGCGCACGCCGGTGGGGCGCTTTCACCTGATGCGGGTGACGCCTTGCGATGGTGATGAAGAAGAGCCGCCGGCCATCGGCATCGCGCCATGGTCCGCGTTGCGCAGCGCCGAACTCCTCGGCCTGCCGCCCGGCAACCCGATCCAGAAGGTGATCGACCAGCATCTGGCCACCATCGGCCGCGCCGACGCGCAGCGGCCCGCGTTCAACTTCTTCGGCACGCTGATCTCGATGGTGGAGGCCGGCTTCGGCACTGCCGTGATGCCGACCTTTGCGCTGGCCGCCTGCCGCCGGCACCGCGTGCGCACCGACGTGCTGACCAAGCCGAAGGTGGGGCTTGACTTCTTCCGCATCACCAAGCGCGGCGCGCACGAGACCGAAGCCATGCGGGCCTTCGTCGCCACGCTGGAGAAGGCGCTGCCCGCGCTGTCGCGCTAGCGGGTGTCCGAGGGCGCCCCGGCGAGCCGCTTGCGCAGGAACTCCGCGAAGGCATAGGCGATCACCGGCAACTGCCGGCCGCGCAGGCTGGCCAGCACCAGTTCGCCGCGCGGAAAGCCGCGGTCCTCGATGTCCCGCGCCACGATGTCGGGGGCTTCGGCCGCCGCGCCGATGGCCATCTGGAACGAGATCGAGCGCCCGTCGTAGAGGCAGCCGCGCAGAAACTCGAAGCTGTTGCTCTCCACCATGGCCCTGATCCGCGTGGAACTGCGGGCGAGAAAGCGCTCCAGCATCTGGCGCCCGCCGGTGTCGCGGTTCGGCAGCACCACCGGGTAGTCGGCGCAATCGCTCAGGCGCAAGGTCTTGGCCTTCGCCAGCGGATGGCGCTTGTGCATGATGGCCATGAGCTTCTGCTCGACCGCGCACACGCGCTCGATGTCGGATTCCGGTGCCAGGTTGAACACCAGCGCGAGATCGCTTTCGAAGCTGCGCAGCGCGTCGGCGGCCTGCACGTGGTCGCCGATGCGTGCATCGAAAGCCACCAGCGGGTGCTCCGCAGCGAAGTCATTCACGGCCGCCGGCAGGAAGCGCGGCGCGAGCGCCTGGCTGGCCACCAGCCGGACAGCGCCCCGGCGCAGGCCCTGCAGGTCTTCTATTTCGGAGCGCACCCGCTCCAGCTCCGAAGAGCGGCCGCGGATGTAGCGCACGAACAGTTCGCCCGCGGCGGTCAGGCGCATGCCGCGCGGCAAACGCTCGAAGAGCGGCGTGCCCAGTTCGTCCTCCAGGTCCTGGATGCGGCGGTTGACGGCGGAGGGCGCGACATGGAGCCGCTCGGCCGCCTGGCGGATCGAGCCGGCCCGGGCGACCTCGTCTGCATAGCGCAGGAAGCGAAGGTGGTTCATGCCCGCAGCGATTGCACGAAGCGCGCCAGGAGTGCCGCTTTTACCGTTGCCGCAACGGCAACGGGCAGTACGTGAATCGGTATGGATTCGGAGCACCTGCTGGCACGGCGACTGCGTGCCGATCTCGCATGACACGCCGATCTGCACCCTCGCGCACCAATGCGGCGCAACCGCCCGTCAGCTTCGGCCCGGCGCCCCACAACGCCTGGACACTCGCCGGCGGCCGGGTCAGCCTCGTGCGCTCCCCGAAGCGGCCGCGGCCCGTGCAGATGCCCGCCGAGCCGCAGCCGATCGAGTTCGACCTGGCGCGCAGCGCGCTCGTCGTGATCGACATGCAGAACGACTTCTGCCATCCCGAGGGCTGGTTCGCGCAGAAGGGCATCGGCATTCGCGCGGCGCGCAAGCCCATCCCGACCATCGCGCGGCTGCTGCCGGCGTGGCGCACGGCCGGCGGCGGCGTGGTGTGGCTCAACTGGGGCATCCGCGCGGACCGCCTCAACCTGTCGCCCACGGTGCAATTCAAGGGCAAGCGCAGCGCAGACGGCGTCGGCTACGCGGAGCATTCGCCCATCGACCACGGCCCGTCGCTGGTGCAGGGCGAGTGGGGTGCGCAGGTGATCGACGAGCTCGCCGTCGTGCCTGGCGACATCACAGTGCACAAGCACCGCCTCAGCGGCTTCTGGGACAACGAGCTCGACAGCGTCTTGCGCCAGCAGGGCATCACGACGCTGCTGTTCGCCGGCATCAACACCGACCGCTGCGTGTTCTCGACGCTGCAGGACGCGAACTTCCTCGGCTACGACTGCGTGTTGCTGAAGGACGCGTGCGGCACTCCGTCGCCGGCCTACGTGACGCGCGGCATTCATTTCATCGTGCAGCAGCTGCACGGTTTCGTTGCGACCGCCGAGTCGCTGCTCGCTTCGCTTTCCTCACTCTCCAAGAAACGCTAGGAGTCCTTCGCATGCCGCTGTCCTTCTTCGCCAACTCGCGCCTCGTGCGTTCGCTCGCTTCGCTGGGCGCTGCCGCCGGCCTGGCCCTGGCGGCCGTTTCCGCCGCCGCGCAGGTGCCCGTCAAGCTCGTGCTCAACTGGAAGTACGAAGGCCCGCAGGCCTGGTTCTTCGTCGCCCAGGACAAGGGCTACTTCAAGGCCGAGGGCCTCGACGTCGAGATCGACCAGGGCGAGGGCTCCGCGGCCTCGATCCCGAAGGTGGCGGCGGGCGCCTACCAGGCCGGCTTCGGCGACCTGAACGCACTGGTCGACCTGGCATCGAAACGCCCGGCCGATGCGCCGGTGGCGGTCTACATGCTCTACAACACGCCGCCCTTCACGCTGGTGGTGAAGCAGGGCAGCCCCATCAAGACGCCCAAGGACCTCGAAGGCAAGACCATCGGCGGCCCCGCCAACGACGGCGCGCTGAAGCTGTTCCCGGCCTTCGCCAGGATCGCGAAGGTCGATGCGTCGAAGGTAAGCATCACCAACATGGCGCCCAACCTGCGCGAGCAGATGCTCACGCGCGGGCAGATCGACGCCGCCTTCGGCTACGTCACCACCGTGAGCTTCAGCGCGAAGGCGATGGGGCTCGATCCGGCGAAGGACCTGCGCTTCATCCGCTACGGCGACCACGGCATGGACCTGTATTCGAACGCCGTGTTCTTCTCGCGCGTCTTCGCCCGGGACAACCCCAAGGCGGTGCAAGGCTTCGTGAAGGCGCTGAACCGCGCGGTGAAGGAAGTCATTGCCGACCCGGACATGGGCATCGACCACGTCATGAAGCGCGAGCCGCTGCTCAAGCGCGAGGTCGAGAAGGAAAAGCTGCTCGCCACGCTGCGCAACGACATGAGCCACCCGGAGGTGGCCCGCATCGGCCTGGGCGACGTGGACGACGCGCGGCTGAAGAAATCCATCGACATCGTGGTGGACGCCAACCAGCTGCCGCGCACACCGGCGCCCGCCGAAGTGTTCGACCGCAGCTTCCTGCCCGCGCGCGCCGAGCGCCCCTCCAAGACTTTGAACTGAAAGCGAGAAACGACATGGAACTGCAACTGAGAGACAAGGTGGCGCTCATCACCGGCCCGGCCAAGGGCATGGGACGCGCCGTGACGCTGGCCTTTGCCCGGGAAGGCGCGAAGCTGGTGCTGGCCGGGCGCGACACCGGTGCCATCGAGCCTGTGGCCGAAGAGGCGCGCGTGCTCGGCGTCGATGCGGTCGTCGTGCCCTGCGACCTGACCGTGGGCGCGCAGACCGAGGCACTGGCCGCGCATGCGCTGGAGGCCTTCGGCCGCATCGACGTGCTGGTCAACGTGGCGGGCGGCTCGGGCCCGATCGGCAAGACCGGCTGGGAAACCACGAGCGAGGAATTCCACGAGATCGTGCAACTCAACATGACAGGCTGCTTCAACACCATGCGCGCCGTGCTGCCGTCGATGATCGAGCGCAGGAGCGGCAAGGTGGTGAACGTCGGC
Source organism: Variovorax sp. YR566 (assembly GCF_051992195.1). Lineage (NCBI taxonomy): Bacteria > Pseudomonadati > Pseudomonadota > Betaproteobacteria > Burkholderiales > Comamonadaceae > Variovorax > Variovorax sp. YR566. The sequence goes on from NZ_CP197092.1 coordinate 559,292, forward strand.
GGCACCTTCGGCATGCGCGGGCGCGCCGGCCGCATGGCCTACTCGGCATCGAAGTGGGGCCTGCGCGGCATCACCAAGAGCTTTGCCCTGGAGGCCGGGCCGTACGGCATCAACGTGAATTGCGTGGCGCCTGGCATGGTCGACGGCCCGCGCTTTCGCGAGAAGGTGTGCGCCAACATGGCCGACAAGCTCGGCATCACGCTGGAAGAAGCGATGACGCGGCACGCGGCCGACTATGCGCTGCGCCGCGTCTCCACCGATGCCGACGTCGCCAACGCCTGCCTCTTCATGGCGAGCGATGTGTCCCGTCAGATCACCGGTGTCGACCTGCCCGTCGACGGCGGCTGGGCCATGCTCTGAGGAGGCCGGCATGAAAGAAGTCGACCTCGTCATTCGCGGCGCGCGCGTCGTGTCTGCGGACCAGATCATCGAAGCCAGCGTGGCCATCGCGGGCGAGCACATCGTGGCCGTCGGCCATGACGACACCATGCCGCCGGCGCGCAAGGAGATGCGCGCCGACGGGCTGTTCCTGCTGCCGGGCGCCATCGACAGCCACGTGCATTTCCGCGACCCGGGGTACCCGAACAAGGAAACCTGGAAGACCGGCTCGGCCGCCGCCGCCATGGGCGGCGTGACCACCGTGTTCGAGATGCCCAACACCAACCCGGCGACGGGCACCGTCGAGGCCTTGCGCCTGAAGCAGAAGGCGGCCCAGTCGTCGTATTGCGACTTCGGCATCCACGGCCTGCTGGGCGACGACACGGTCGACCGGCTCGAAGAACTGCTCGACGCCGGCGTCACCAGCTTCAAGGCCTTCGTCGGCAACACCTTTGGCAACCTGCCCGCGCCTACCGATGGTGCGCTGCTCGAGGGCTTCGAGAAGCTCGCCCCGCTGGGCATCCGCACCGTGGTGCATGCGGAGAACTCCTCGATCCTGCAGCGCCGCCAGAAGCAGATGCAGGCCGCCGGCCGCATCGACGCGATGGCGCACCTGGCCGCGCGACCGGCCGTGGCCGAGATCGAGGCCATCGGCCGCGTGCTCACGCTGGCCGAGTGGACTGGCGCGCGCGTGCACATCGCGCACCACAGCGCGGCCGATTCGCTCTTCCTGCTGCGCGAAGCCAAGCGCCGCGGCGTCGACGTGACGGCCGAGACCTGCCCGCAGTACCTGCTGCTGAACACCAGCCACATGCTGAAGCTCGGCGGCGTGATGCGGCTCAACCCGCCGATCCGCGAGGCGCGCCACAACCAGCCGTTGTGGGACGCGCTGCTCGACGGCACGCTCGACATGATCGCGACCGACCACGCGCCGCACACCCCCGAAGAGAAGACCCGCGAGAGCATCTGGGACTGCGACTGCGGCTTTCCGGGCGTGGAGACGCAGATGCCGCTGATGCTGACCGAGGTGAACCGCGAGCGCGCCACGCTGATGGACTACGTGCGCTGGAGCGCGGTGAACCCGGCCAGGGCCTGGGGCCTGTATGGCACCAAGGGCGTGATCGCGCCGGGTGCGCACGCCGACATCGCGATCGTCGACATGCAGCGCGCCGGCACGCTGTCGCAGAGCCGGCTGCAGAGCATCAGCAAGATATCGCCGTGGAACGGCCGCGCGGTGAAGGGCTATCCGCTGCACACGCTGCTGCGCGGGCGCTTCGTGATGCGCGAAGGCAAGCTGGTGAGCGACGCGGTCGGCTGGGGGCGCACGGTGAAGGGTGTGCAGAAGATGCCCACTCCGAAGCCGCGCAACACCGAGCACTACAGCAGCGCGATCCTGCAGACGCCGGCCGGCGTGCCTGCGACGGCCGTGCCGGTGGGTGCGGTGGATTGGAGCGCCGCATGAACGCGGGCCGCGTGCAGCAGGTGCAGGTATGGCGCATCCCGTGCAGCGGGCCGGGCGACCTGAGCGGCGCCAGGGCGCTGATCGATGCGGGCGAGATCGTCGCGGCCGACATCGTGGCCGTGATGGGAAAGACCGAAGGCAACGGCTGCGTCAACGACTTCACGCGCGAGTACGCATCCAGTGCCTGGTGCCATCTGCTGGCGCCCGCGCTGGGTTGCACGCCCGACGCGGTGCATGCCCGCGTGGCGCTGGTGATGTCGGGCGGCACCGAGGGCGTGCTGTCGCCGCATTTCACGGTGTTCACGCGGCGCTGGGTGGCCGAAGCGCCGGCTGGCCCGGGCAAGCGCCTCGTGGTCGGCGTCGCGCACACGCGCGCCTTCCTGCCGGAGGAATTGGGCCGCACCGCACAGGTCGACGCCACGGCCGAAGCCGTGGCCGAGGCCATGCGCGATGCGGGCATCGAGAGCGCGGACGACGTGCACTTCGTGCAGGTCAAGTGCCCGTTGCTTACCGCGGCCAAGGTCTCCGCCGCGCTGGCACGCGGCGCCGCACCCGTGACCCACGACAGCTATGAGTCGATGGGCTATTCGCGCGGCGCATCGGCGCTCGGTGTGGCGGTCGCGCTTGGCGAAGTCGCGCGCGAAGAGGTCTGCGATGCCAGCGTGATGAGCGATTGGCGGCTGTTCTCCGCGCGCGCATCGGCCTCGGCCGGCATCGAGCTGGAAGACAACGTCGTCATCGTGCTCGGCGAGGCGCAAGGCAGCGCGTCGGCGTTCCGCATCGCCCATGCGGTGATGCGCGATGCGATCGACGCCGCGAGCGTGCGCGCCTTGCTGCGCGATGCCTTCGGGCTCGACCCGGAGCGCGATGCGCAGGCTTTGTCGGCGCGGCTCGTGAACCTGCTCGCGAAGGCCGAGGCCAGCCCCGACGGCCGCGTGCGCGACACGCGCCACACCATGCTCAACGACTCCGACATTCACTCGACGCGCCATGCGCGTGCCGTGGTGGGCGGTGTGCTGGCCTCGGTGGCCGGCCATACGGCGCTGTACGTGTCGGGCGGCGCCGAGCACCAGGGGCCCGCGGGCGGCGGCCCGGTGGCCGCGATCCTGCGGGTGGACGACACGGACTCCACATTTTCCTGAAGGACCTCATGGGCAACGCATTCATCCAACTGTCCGACGTGATGCTGCGCTATGGCGGCGGCACCATCGCGCTGGACCATACGACGCTGGACATCGAGAAGGGCGACTTCGTTGCCCTGGTGGGCCCGAGCGGCTGCGGCAAGTCAACCATCCTGAAGCTGGTGGCCGGCCTGCTGAGGCCGAGTGCGGGCGCGGTGATTGCCGGCGGGCGCGAGGTGGGCGCGGCCGGCACGCTGGCCCCGGCGGGTGCGCATGCGTCGGCGGCGCCGCGCCTTCGCATCGGCCTCGCCTTCCAGAACCCGACCATGCTGCCGTGGCTCACGATCCGCGAGAACGTGATGATCCCGCTCAAGATCGTCGAGCCCTTCCGGCAGCACTACCGCAGCAAGAAGCGCGGCGAATACGCCGAGCGCGCCGATGCGCTGCTGGCGCAGGTGGGGCTCAGGGGCTTCGGCGACAAGCGGCCGTGGCAGCTGTCGGGCGGCATGCTGCAGCGCGCCTCGCTGTGCCGTGCGCTCGTGCACGAGCCCGAACTGCTGCTGCTCGACGAGCCCTTCGGCGCACTCGACCAGTTCACGCGCGAGGAGCTGTGGGACATCATGCAGACGCTGTGGATCGCCAAGCGCCCGACCGTGCTGCTGGTGACGCACGACCTGCGCGAGTCGGCCTACCTGGCCAACCGCATCTGCGTGATGAGCGCGCGGCCGGGGCGCATTCTCGAAACGCGCGACGTGGGCTTCGCGCGGCCGCGCACGCTGGAGAGCAGCTATGCGCCCGAGTTCGCGGCGCTGGTGCAGCAGCTGCGCATGCGCATCGCGCAGGCGCGCCGCGAAAGCGATGCGGTGCCAGTACCGATGCCGGTGCCGCCCGGGAATGTGCTCGAAGAGGTGGCCGCATGATCGCGCCGCTCGCACGGCAACGCCTGCTTTCCGCGGGCGCGCTCGTCGGCTTCTTCGTGCTCTGGGAGGTGGTGTGCCTGGCCTTCGGCGTGTCCGACCTGATCCTGCCGCGCCCGAGCCAGATCGCGGCGGTGTTGATCCAGAAGATGCCGCTGCTGTGGCCGCACACCGTGCAGACGCTCTACACCACGCTCGCCGGCTTCGTGCTGGGCGTGGGAGCGGGCATCGTCATCGGCATGGTGATCGGTTCGTCGAAGCTGGCCTACGACGTGACCTATCCGCTGCTGGTGGGGTTCTCCAGCATTCCGAAGGTGGCGGTGGTGCCGCTGTTCGTGGTGTGGTTCGGCGCGGGCACGGTGCCGGCGATCCTGACCTCGATGGTGATCAGCATCTTTCCGGTGGTGGTCAACGTGGCCACCGGCCTCGCGAGCACCGAGCCCGAGCTGGAGGACGTGCTGCGCGTGCTCGGCGCGAGGAAGCGTGACATTCTCTGGAACGTGGGCCTGCCGCGTGCGCTGCCCTACCTGTTCGCCTCGCTCAAGATCGCGATCACGCTGGCCTTCGTGGGCACCGTGCTGAGCGAGACGGTCGCGTCCAACCAGGGCATCGGCACGGTGATGATGATCGCCAGCGGCAACTTCGATGTGCCGATGGTGTTCGCCGGGCTCTTCCTGCTTGCGGCGATGGGGGTGGCGCTGTATGCCGTCTCGTCGCTGGTCGAGCGGCGCATGACGGGCTGGGCCCAGCGCAAGACCGACATGGCAATGGCATGAACGACATGAGCGATCTCGTCCGTATCACCGCCGGCGGCCTGCGCTTCGTGGCGCAGACGCACCCCGACGCGCCGCTCACCGTCGCGGCCTTTCGCCGGCTGCTGCCTTACCGGCAGAAGCTCATTCACGTGCGCTGGAGCGGCGAAGGCTGCTGGGTGCCGCTGGGCGACTTCCAGCTGGGCGTGGGCTTCGAGAACCACACCAGCCATCCGTCGGTGGGCGACATCCTGTTCTACCCCGGCGGCTACAGCGAGACCGAGATCATCCTGGCCTACGGCGCCTGCAGCTTCGCCAGCAAGATGGGCACGCTTGCGGGCAACCACTTCCTCACCATCGTCGAAGGGCGGGAGCAGTTGCGCACGCTCGGCACCAGGGTGCTGTGGGAAGGCGCGCAGGACGTTCTCTTCGAAGCCATCTGATTCAACCCACGGGAGCCTCGCATGTCCTTTCCAGTATCCCGCCGCGCAGCGGTCGTCGCGGTGTCCGTCGCATTGGGCGCATCGCTCGCGGCGCTTCCGGTGCGCGAAGCACGCGCCCAGCAGCTCACGCCCATCAAGTTCGTCCTCGACTGGAAGTTGCAGGGCATCCATGCCTGGTACTACCTCGCCGAAGACCGGGGCTACTTCGCCGCGGAAAAGCTCGCGGTGACGATCGACCAGGGCGACGGCTCGGCGGCGGCCGTGACCAAGGTGATGGCCGGGGCCTACGACGCGGGTTTCGGCGACGTGAATGCGGTCATCCAGAACGCGGCCGCCAAGCCCGGCGCCGCGCCCGTGATGGTCTACATGGTCTACAACCGCGCGCCGTTCGCGCTCATCGTGAAGGCGGGCAGCCCCATCAGGACCCTCAAGGACCTTGAGGGCCGCACGCTGGGCTCGCCGGCCGGCGGCGCCGCGCAACGCATGTTCCCGCTGATGGCGGCCCGCAACGGCGTGGACGCGGGCAAGGTCAAGTGGACCAGCATGGCACCCAACCTGCAGGAGCAGATGCTGCTGAAGGACCACGTCGAGGGCTCGGCCGTGTTCTCGGTGACCAGCTACATGAACCTGGTGGCGCAGGGCGTGGACCCGGACAAGGACATTCGCTGGTTCCACTACGGCGACCACGGCGTCGACCTGTACGGCAACGGCGTGCTGGTGTCCCGCCAGTTGCTCAGGGACAAGCCGCAGGCTGTGGCCGGGCTGGTGCGTGCCGTCAACAAGGCGGTGCGCGACACCGTGACCGACCCCGACGCGGCCATTGCCGCGCTGATGAAGCGCGAGCCGCTGCTCAACCAGGCGCTGGAGAAGCGGCGCCTGCTCTACATGCTTCGCACCGTGATGCTGACGCCCGAGGTTGGCACCGGCGGTATCGGTGACGTGAACGACGCGCGCATGACGCGTGCCATCGGGCAGGTGAAGGAAGCGTTCGAACTGGCGAATGCACCGACCGCAGGCGAGGTCTTCGACCGGCGCTTCCTGCCGCCGCTGGCGGAGCGCAAGATCGCTGCGCCCTGAACGATTGACCGACGACGAAGGAAACGCCATGTCCGCTCGCATGCACGAAGGCCCGCTCGACTGCGCCTGGCTGCTGGCTGATCCCGGCGCGCAGCTTGCGCAATCGGATGTGCGCATCGGGCTGGAGGACGGCTGCATCCGGTCGATCGCGCCGCTGGCGGAAGAGGCCGTCGCCGGCACGGGCACGCCGCGCCTGCTCGCGCTGCCGGCGCTGACCAACGCGCACGATCATGCGCGCACCTTCCGCAGCGCCACGCTGGGCGCCTTCGGCCAGCCGCTCGAAGGCTGGCTGCCGTTCCTGGGCGTGGTGCCGGGCATGGACCCGTACCTTTGCGCCGCGACCTCGTTCGCGCGTTCGGTGCGGCATGGCGTGGCGAACCTGATGGTCCACTACACGCGCGTGCAGGGCGGCATGGCCTATGTCGACGAGGCTAGGGCGGTGGCGCGCGCGGCGCGCGACGTCGGCGTGCGCATCGGCTTCGCCATTGCCATGCGCGACCGCCACGGCATTGCCTACTGCGACGACGCGAGCGTTCTGGCGGCGCTGCGCCCCGGCATCCGCCATGCAGTGGCCGAACGGCTGGCGGTGAAGCCGGTGGCGCCCGCGCAGCAGCTTGCGCTGGTCGACGAGGTCGCGCGCATGGTGGAAGAGGACGGCCATGGCGGCCACGCGACCGTCCAGTACGGCCCGACGGCGGTGCAGTGGTGCAGCACGCCGCTGCTCGAGGCAATTGCGCAGGCATCGGCCGACACGGGCCGGCCGGTTCACATGCACCTGCTCGAAACGCGCTATCAGCGCGACTGGGCCGATGCCAACCACCCCGGCGGCATCGTCCGTTTTCTCGACGACATCGGGCTGCTGGGCCCGCGCCTCACGCTCGCGCACTGCGCCTGGGCGCGGCCCGAGGAACTGGCGCTGATTGCCGAGCGCGGCGCGACGATCGCGGTCAACACCAGCTCCAACCTGGGGCTCAAGTCGGGCATTGCGCCGGTGCCCGAGATGCTGCGGCACGGATGCCGCGTGGCCATGGGCCTGGACGGCATGGCCTTCGACGAAGACGACGACGCGCTGCGCGAGATGCGGCTGGCGTACTCGCTGCACCGCGGCTGGGGCTACGACACCACGATGACGCGCGACCAGTTCTGGGCCTTTGCCGCGCGCAACGGTCCGCGCAGCGTGCGCGGCGGGCCGGCTGGCGGCGGCAGCATCGTGCCCGGCGCCGCGGCCGACTTGGTGTTGCTGGACTGGGATGCGCTCGACGACGACGCGCTCTTCGCCGAGACGGATCCGCTCGACCTGCTGTTGGCGCGCGGCAACGGCAGCCACATCGCCAAGGTGCTGGTCGGCGGGCGCGTGGTGGTCGATGCGGGCCGTGTGCAGGGCATCGACGAGCCCGCGCTGCGCGCCGAACTGCTGGCACGCATGCGCGGCGCACTGGCGGCGGATGCTGCTGGCGCCCTGTCGTGGCGCGGGATCGTCAAGGCGCTGGCCGAGGACCTCGGGCCGTTCTATCGGCGCGGGCGGATGGGTGGCTGCTGCGGCTAGGCCGCGCCTTACAGCTTGAAGTCGTAGTCCACCGTGATCGGCGCGTGGTCCGAGAACTTCACGGTCTTGTAGATCTGCTCGGTGCGCGCCAGCTCGGCGGTCTTCGGCGTGGCCAGGTGGTAGTCGAGCCGCCACCCCACGTTGTTCGCATAGGCCTGGCCGCGGTTGCTCCACCATGTGTAGGCATCGCCGGTGGTGTCGGGCTTGAGCATGCGGTACACGTCGACCAGGCCGGCGCCCTCGGCACCGGCGTCGAGCAGCTTCGTCATCCAGGCGCGTTCTTCGGGCAGGAAGCCGCTGTTCTTCTGGTTGCCGCGCCAGTTCTTCAGGTCGATCTCCTTGTGGGCGATGTTGATGTCGCCGCACAGCACGAACTCGCGCTCGTTCTTCAGTGCCACCAGGTGCGGGAAAAAGCCTTTCAGGAAGCGGAACTTGGCCTCCTGCCGCTCCTCGCCCGAGCTGCCGCTCGGGAAGTAGCAGCTGATGACCGAGAACTTGCGCTTGGGCGTGTCGAAGCGCAGTTCGAGGTAGCGGCCCTCGGCGTCGAACTCGGCGTCGCCCCAGCCCACCACGACCTGGCTTGGCTTGTGCTTGGTGTAGATAGCGGTGCCGGCGTAGCCTTTTTTCTCGGCGAAGTGGAAATGGCCCTTGAGGCCGGCCATTTCCTCGAACCGGCCTTCGATGTCGCTGGCCTGGACGCGGATCTCCTGCATGCAAATACAATCCGGCGCAAGTTCGGCCACCCAGTCGGCCACGCCTTTGGTAGCGGCCGAACGCAGGCCATTGAGATTGAGACTGGTCAGTTTGAACACAAGGAATTCCCGATGGCTGTAGATGGTGAGAAAAGCAGCGCGGTCGCACAGGACTTCGTCCAGTTTGCGTTGGATGCCGGCGTGCTGCGCTTTGGCGAATTCAAGACCAAGGCCGGTCGGATGAGCCCCTATTTCTTCAATTCGGGGCTCTTCGACGACGGCGGCAAGATCGCCCGGCTCGCCGGATTCTATGCAGACCGGCTGATCGAAAGCGGGCTCGAATTCGACATGATCTTCGGCCCCGCCTACAAGGGCATTCCGCTGGGCGCCACGGTGGCCGCCGAGTTGGCCCGGCGCGGGCGCAACTACCCCTTTGCCTACAACCGCAAGGAAGCCAAGGCACACGGCGAAGGCGGCAACCTGGTGGGCGCACCGCTCAAAGGCCGCGTGCTGATCGTCGACGACGTGATGTCGGCCGGCACCGCGGTGCGCGAGTCGATCGCGGCGATCCAGGCAGCGGGCGCCACGCCGCATGCAGTGGCCATCGCGCTCGACCGTCAGGAAAAGGCCACCGAGAACGGTGTCGACGTAAACCACAGCGCCGTGCAGTACGTGCGCAACCAGCTCGGCCTGTCGGTGATTGCCATCGCCACGCTGGACGACCTGCTGAGCTACCTCTCGGGCAACGCCGCCGCCGACCTGGGCGCGCACCGCGAGCGCGTGCTGGCCTACCGCACGCGCTACGGCGCCACCAGCTGAGGCAAGGGCGCCCATGCACGACGCACGCGACGATCACGGCAAGCCGATCCGCCTGCTGGCGTCGGCTTCTTTCTTCCTGGCGGTTTCTTCGTTCTGCGGCGCCTTGCAAGCGCAACCGCAGAAAGTGGAAGGCGCCTCCCCCGGCATCTATACCTGCACCGATGCCCGCGGCCGCACGCTGACGGCCGACCGGCCGATTGCCGAGTGCACCGACCGCGAGCAGCGCGAGTTGAATCCGAGCGGCTCGGTGCGCCGCAAAGTCGAGCCCACCTACACCGCGCGCGAGCTGCAGGAGCGCGAAGACCGCGCCCGCGAAGCCGCCATCCAGACCGCGCGCCTGACCGACGAGCGGCGCCGCGAACGTGCGCTGCTGGTGCGCTACCCCAACCTCGCCACGCACGACCGCGAGCGCAGCGAGGCGCTGGCGCAAATCGATGCAGTGACCCAGGCGGCGCGCAAGCGCATTGCCGAGCTGAGCGAAGACCGCAAGAAGATCGACGAGGAGATGGAGTTCTACAAGCAGGACACCACCAAGGCGCCGGGCGCTGTGCGCCGCAAGCTCGAAGACAACACGCAGAGCGTGGCGGTGCAGAACCGCTTCATTGCGGAGCAGGAAGAAGAGAAGAAGCGGGTGAATGCGCGCTTCGACGAAGAGCGCACGCGTCTGAAGACGCTCTGGTCGCCGCAGAACGGCGGCAATCCCCGTTGATGAACCTGCCGGGACCTTGCACCAAGGCCCCGGTTTCTTGCCATCAGCCCAGCTTGGCTTTCAGCAGCTCGGTGACCTGCGCCGGATTGGCCTTGCCGCCGCTGGCCTTCATGACCTGGCCCACGAGGGCGTTGAGCGCCTTCTCCTTGCCGCCGCGGTATTCCTCGACGTTCTTGGCGTTCTTCGCGATCACTTCGTCGAGGATCTTGTCGAGCGCGCCGGTGTCGTTCATCGGCTTTAGGTCTTTCGCCTCGATGATCGCGTCGACATCGCTGCCTTCGCCGGTCCACAGGGCTTCGAACACCTGGCGCGCGGCGTTGTTCGGCAGCGTGCCGTCTGCGATGCGCTTCACCAGCTGTGCCAGTTGCTGTGCCTTCACTGGTGCGGCCTCGATGCCGATCTCGGCGGCGTTCAGGCGGCGCGCCATTTCGCCGGTGATCCAGTTGCTGGCGAGCTTGGGCGTGGCGCCCGCGTTCACGGCTTCGTCGAAGTAGGCGGCGAGCGCCGCGCTCTGCGTGAGCTGCGCCGCGTCGTATTCCGACAGGCCGTGGTCGCGCACGTAGCGCTCGGCCATCGCGCGCGGCAGTTCGGGCATGGTGGCCTTCACGCGCTCGATCCAGTCGACGGCGATGACCAGCGGGGGCAGGTCGGGGTCAGGGAAGTAACGGTAGTCGGCCGAGTCTTCCTTGGCACGCATCGCGCGCGTCTCGCCTGTGTCGGGGTCGAACAGCACGGTGGCCTGTTCGATCTCGCGGCCGTCCTCGATCTCTTCGATCTGCCAGCGGATCTCGTAGTCGATCGCCTGCTGCATGAACTTGAAGCTGTTCAGGTTCTTGATCTCGCGGCGCGTGCCGAGCTTGTCGCCGGGCTTGCGCACCGACACGTTGGCGTCGCAGCGGAAGCTGCCTTCCTGCATGTTGCCGTCGCAGATGCCGATCCACGTGACGATCTTGTGCAGCTCCTTCGCGTAGGCCACGGCCTCGGCGGTGGAGCGCATGTCGGGCTCGGTCACGATCTCCAGCAGCGGCGTGCCGGCGCGGTTCAGGTCGATGCCGCTCTGGCCGATGAAGTCCTCGTGCAGCGACTTGCCCGCGTCTTCCTCGAGGTGGGCGCGCACGAGGCGCACAGTCTTCTGTTCTTCGCCGAGGAAGAACGAGACCGAGCCGCCCTGCACGACCGGGATCTCGAACTGGCTGATCTGGTAGCCCTTGGGCAGGTCGGGGTAGAAGTAGTTCTTGCGCGCGAACACGCTGCGCGGCGCGATGTGCGAGCCCAGCGCGAGGCCGAGCTTGATGGCGCGCTCGACGGCGCCCTTGTTCATCACGGGCAGCGTGCCGGGCAGTGCCAGGTCGACCGCACAGGCCTGCGTGTTGGGCTCGGCGCCGAAGGCGGTGGAAGCGCGGCTGAAGATCTTGCTCGCGGTCGACAGCTGCGCGTGCGTCTCGAAGCCGATGATGACTTCATAGCCGCGCACCAGTGGGCCGGTCGGGCGGCCCTGTTGTTGTGCTTCGAATGTGTTCACGGTCTCGCTCATCTCAAAAGCCCTCCGGCGTGCGTGCGTGCCAGTCGGTGGCCTGCTGGAAGCGGTGCGCTGCGTTCAGCAGCTTCGCTTCGCCGAAGTAGTTGCCGATCAGCTGCAGGCCCACGGGCATGCCGCCGTCGAAGCCCGCGGGCACGCTCATGCCGGGCAGGCCGGCCAGCGAGGCGGGCAGCGTGAAGATGTCGGCGAGGTAGTCGGCCACGGGGTCGTCGCCGTGTTCGCCGAGCTTCCATGCGGTGGTGGGCGCAGCGGGGCCGGCGATCACGTCGCACTGCTTGAAGGCCTGCTGGAAGTCGTCGGCGATCATGCGGCGCACCTTCTGCGCCTGCAGGTAGTAGGCGTCGTAGTAGCCGTGCGAGAGCACGTAGGTGCCGATCATGATGCGGCGCTTGACTTCATCGCCGAAGCCTTCGGCGCGCGTCTTCTCGTACATGTCGGACAGGTCCTTGTACTGCTTCGCGCGGTGCCCGAACTTCACGCCGTCGAAGCGGCTCAGGTTGCTCGAGGCCTCGGCCGCGGCAATGATGTAGTACACGGGAATCGACAGCTCGGTGCGCGGCAGCGTCACCTCGACGCGCCTGGCGCCGAGCTTTTCGTACTGCGCGAGTGCCGCGTCGATGGCCGCGCGCACGCCAGGCGCCACGCCTTCGCCGAAGAACTCCTTCGGCACGCCGATGCGCAGGCCTTCAAGCGAGTCGTTCAGCGAGCGGCCGAAGTTCTCGGCGGGCTTGTCGAGCGAGGTCGAATCGCGATCGAGGTCGGGGCCGCAAAAGGCCGACAGCAGCAGCGCGCAGTCTTCGGCCGAGTGGGCCATCGGGCCGGCCTGGTCGAGGCTCGACGCAAAGGCCACCATGCCGTAGCGCGAGGCACGGCCGTAGGTGGGCTTGATGCCGGTCACGCCGCAGAACGACGCGGGCTGGCGGATCGAGCCGCCGGTGTCGGTGCCGGTGGCTGCGGGAGCCAGGCGTGCCGCGACTGCAGCCGCGCTGGCGCCGGACGAGCCGCCCGGAATGCGCTCGCGGTTCCAGGGGTTCTGCACGGGCACGGCCTTGTCGTGGCCCACGGCGGGCACGGCGATGTTCTCGTTGGCGGAGCCCATGGCGAACTCGTCGCAGCTCAGCTTGCCGAGCGTGACCGCCCCGGCTTCGGCCAGGCGCCTGACCACAGTGGCGTCGAAGGGCGAGCGGTAGCCCGCGAGCATCTTCGAGCCGGCGGTGGTGGCGAAATCGGCGGTGACGAAGATGTCCTTGTGCGCGATCGGCACGCCGGCCAGCGCCGGTGCGTTGCCGGTGGCGATCAGCGCGTCGGCGGCGCGGGCCTGGGCCAGCGTGACTTCTTCATTGACGTCGACGAAGGTGCCGAGCGACTCGTGCGCCTTCATGCGGCCGAGAAAAACCTGCGAGGCCTCGACGGCCGAGACCTTGCGCTCGGCCAGCGCCTTGGCCAGCGCGACCACGCTCATCTGGTGCAATTCACCGCTGCTCATTATTCGATCACCTTCGGCACGAGAAACAGGCCGGCTTCGACGGCCGGGGCGCTCTTCTGGTTGGCTTCGCGGTTATTGGGTTCGCTCACCACGTCGTCGCGCAGGCGCAGCGTGATGTCTTCGAGTGCGGCCACCGGATGGGCCAGCGGTTCGACGCCCGTGGTGTCCACGGAACGCATACGTTCGACTAAATCGAAAAAGCCGTTGATCTGGCTGAGCATGCGCTCGCTTTCATCGGAGGCAAGCTGCAGCCTCGCCAGAGAGGCAATGCGCTCAATATCGGAAGCGGAGAGTGACATAGGTCGGAACGGCCCAAAAAAGCGAAGGTAATCGCACGCCGAAGCGGGTGCTAATACAGGAATCAGAGGGGATTCGGGTATTATCCCGCCTTTGCCGCAACCCCCGCGAACGCGCCGGCTTTTGCGCCAAAAACGATCAATTCACCCCGTCAAACGACCCAAAAATAGAGTGACGACCTGCCGATGCGCAGGCCGTACTCAGAGGAATTCCGCACATGTTTGGAGCTTTCCGTCGGTACTTTTCCACCGACCTTGCGATCGACCTCGGCACCGCCAACACCCTGATATTTGCCCGTAACAAGGGCATCGTGCTGGACGAGCCCTCGGTTGTCGCCATTCGCCACGAAGGTGGCCCCCACGGCAAGAAGGTGATCCAGGCCGTCGGCCGCGAGGCCAAGGCCATGCTGGGCAAGGTGCCCGGCAACATCGAGGCGATCCGCCCGATGAAGGACGGCGTCATTGCCGACTTCGTGATCACCGAGCAGATGATCAAGCAGTTCATCAAGATGGTGCACCCGCGCACGCTGCTCACGCCGAGCCCGCGCATCATCATCTGCGTGCCCTGCGGCTCCACCCAGGTCGAGCGCCGCGCCATCAAGGACGCGGCCGAAGCAGCCGGCGCCACCTCCGTCTACCTCATCGAAGAACCCATGGCCGCGGCCATCGGCGCGGGCCTGCCCGTCAGCGAAGCCTCGGGCTCGATGGTGGTGGACATCGGCGGCGGTACCACCGAAGTGGGCGTCATCAGCCTGGGCGGCATGGTCTACAAGGGCTCGGTGCGCGTCGGCGGCGACCGCTTCGACGAAGCCATCATCAACTACATCCGCCGCAACTACGGCATGCTGATCGGCGAGCCGACGGCCGAAGTCATCAAGAAGAACATCGGCTCGGCCTTCCCGGGCTCCGAAGTCAAGGAAATGGAAGTCAAGGGCCGCAACCTTTCCGAAGGCGTGCCGCGCAGCTTCACCATCAGCAGCAACGAAGTGCTGGAAGCCCTGACCGATCCGCTCAACAACATCGTCTCGGCCGTGAAGAACGCGCTGGAACAGACGCCGCCCGAGCTGGGCGCCGACATCGCCGAGCGCGGCATGATGCTGACCGGCGGCGGCGCGCTGCTGCGCGACCTCGACCGCCTGCTGGCCGAGGAAACCGGCCTGCCGGTGCTGGTGGCCGAAGACCCGCTGACCTGCGTGGTGCGCGGCTGCGGCATTGCGCTGGAGCGCATGGACCGTCTCGGCAGCATCTTCACGAGCGAGTAAAAGGCGAAAGCCATCATCGGCCGGCCTCTGCTTGCGCAGGCCGGCTTTTTGTTATTTGATTCCGCACCACCGCCGGGTCTGAATTCATGCCTCTGGGCACGCTCGATCGCACAGCGCCACCCCTGTTCAACCAGGGGCAGTCGGCGCTCAGCAAGCTGATCTTCTTCGGCGCGCTGTCCCTGTTCCTCATGGTGGCCGATGCGCGCTTTCACATCGTGCAGCCGATCCGCGCGGCCATCGGCGCGGTGCTCTACCCGGTGCAATGGGTGGCGCTGAAGCCGGTGCAGGCCGTGCTGGGCGGCGGGCGCTACCTCGAAGACCTGAAGACCGCGCAGCGCAACGAGGAAGACGCCCGCAAGGCGCTGATGATGCAGGCCGAACGCGCCGCCCAGGCCGACACGCTGCTGCAGGACAACGCCCGCCTGCGCGAGCTGCTCGAACTGCGCCAGACCACGGCCACGCCGGGCCGCGCGGCCGAGGTGCTCTACGACGCGGCCGACCCCTACACCCGCAAGATCGTCATCGACCAGGGCCTGACCCAGGGCGTGGCGCCCGGCTCGCCGGTGATCGACGCGCGCGGCGTGCTCGGCCAGGTCACGCAGGTGCTGCCCTTCACGAGCGAGGTCACGCTGGTGATCGACCGCGATCTTTCCATTCCCGTGCAGAACACCCGCACCGGCGTGCGCAGCGTGGCCTTCGGCGACGCCTCGGCCCACGGCGGCGGGCTGGAGCTGCGCTTCATGGCCGCCAATGCCGACCTGCAGGAGGGCGACCTGCTCTCCACCAGCGGCGTCGACGGCATCTACCCCGCCGGCCTGCCGGTGGCGAAGATCGAGCGCATCGAGCGGCGTGCCGACTCGGCCTTCGCCCGCATCTACTGCATGCCGCTGGCCCATGTGACGGCCGCGCGCTATGTGCTGGTGCTCGAGCCCACCGGCACGCCGGCCGCGCCGCCGCCTGCCGCGCCCGCCGCCACCCAGCGCAAGCGGCCTGAAGGCAAGCCCGGCGCGGGCAAGAACGAAAAGAAGCCAGCGGGAGCGCGCCCATGATCAAGCGTCCAGGCCAGCAGCAGCTCCTGCTGCCCGTCAGCCCGCTCTTCATGTGGAGCAGCCTCGTGGTGGCGCTGCTCATCAACATGATCCCCATCGGCCGCGCGGTCTGGATGCCCGACCTGCTGGCGCTGGTGATCGTGTTCTGGGGCGTGCACCAGCCCGCGCGCGTGGGCATCGGCGCGGCCTTCGTGTTCGGCTTGTGCATGGACGTGCACCAGTCGTCGATGCTGGGCCAGCATGCGCTGTCCTACACCACGCTGGGCTTCTTCGCGATCACCATCCACCGGCGCCTGCTCTGGTATCCGGTGCTGTCGCAGGCGCTGCAGGTGCTGCCGCTCTTTGCGCTGTCGCAGCTGATCGAGGTCGTCACGCGGATGATCGGCGGCGGCGTGTTCCCGGGGTGGACCGTGCTGATCTCGCCCGCCATCGAGGCTGCGCTGTGGCCGCTGGTCACGGCGTTGTTGCTCGCGCCCCAGCGCCGCACCCCGGAACCGGACGAGAACCGCCCCCTCTAAGCCCTGCCTGCCGCATTTGCCAAAAGCAACTGCACGCGCCTAAGCTCCCACCGCCATGACCGAAATCCGCAACGTCGCCGCCGACCTCGCGCGCTTCAAGCGCCGCGTGATCGTCATTGGCCTGGCGGTGCTCTTCGCGTTCAGCCTGCTGTGCGCGCGGCTGGTGTACCTGCAGGTCACGCGCCACGAAGACCTGGCCGAGCAGGCCGAGAGCAATCGCACGGCCGTGGTGCCGGTGGTGCCCAACCGGGGCCTGATCCTCGACCGCAACGGCATCGTGCTGGCCTCGAACTATTCGGCCTACACGCTGGAGATCACGCCCTCGAAGGTGAACGACGTCGAGGAAACCATCGACAGCCTGACCCAGGTGCTCGAAGTCTCGCCGCGCGACCGCCGCCGCTTCAAGCGCCTGCGCGAAGACTCGCGCAGCTTCGACTCCATTCCGATCCGCACCCGCCTGAGCGACGAAGAGGTGGCGCGCTTCGCGGCCCAGCGCTACCGCTTCCCGGGCGTGGAAATCAAGGCGCGCCTGTTCCGCAACTACCCGCAGGGCGAGCTGGCCTCGCACGTGCTCGGCTACATCGGCCGCATCAACCAGCGCGAGAAGACCGCGATGGAAGACTGGGACGAAGAAGACCAGGCCAACTACAAGGGCACCGACTACATCGGCAAGCTCGGCATCGAGCAGAGCTACGAGAAGACGCTGCACGGCCAGACCGGCGTCGAGCAGATGGAAACCTCCGCGGGCGGCCGCGCCGTGCGTCGCCTGGCCAGCCACCCGGCCACGCCCGGCAACACCGTGATGCTGTCGCTCGACATCAAGCTGCAGAAGCTGGTGGAAGACATGTACGGCGACCGGCGCGGCGCGCTGGTGGCCATCGACCCGAAGACCGGCGAGGTGCTGGCCTTCGTGAGCAAGCCCACCTTCGACCCCAACCTGTTCGTCGAAGGCATCGACAACGAGAGCTGGGCGGCGCTGACCGAGTCCCTCGACAAGCCGCTCCTGAACCGCGCCCTGCGCGGCACCTACCCGCCCGGCTCCACCTACAAGCCCTTCATGGCAATGGCGGCCTTGCAAACCGGCAAGCGCGGACCCAACGTGGTGGTGAACGACCCCGGCTACTTCAACTTCGGCGGCCACCGCTTCGGCAGCCCCGAAGGCAACCTGGGCGGCGTTGACATGCGCCGCTCGATCCAGCTGTCGAGCAACATCTACTACTACTCGCTGGCCAACGAGATGGGCGTGGACCTGATCCACGACTTCATGAAGCCATTGGGTTTCGGCCAGATCACCGGCATCGACCTGGGTGGCGAGGTGCGCGGCGTGCTGCCCAGCACCGAGTGGAAGCGCAACACCTACAAGCGTCCCGAGCAAAAGAAGTGGTACGCGGGCGAGACCATCTCGCTGGGCATCGGACAGGGCTACAACGCCTTCACGATGCTGCAGCTGGCACAGGCCACGGCCATCGTGGCCGACGGTGGCCTCAAGCACAAGCCGCACCTCGTGCTGGCCACGCGCAACACCGTGAGCGGGCAGGTGGTGCCGCTGCCACAGCCGCCGGCGGAAAACCTCGGCTTCTCGGCCGCCAACGTCGCGGTGGTCCGCGACGGCCTGACCAGCGTGGTCACTGCCGGCACGGCGCGTGGCGTGTTTGCGGGCGCAGCCTACCAGGCAGCCGGCAAGACGGGCACGGCGCAGGCGGTAACGCAGGCGCAGAACACCAAGTACAACGCGCGCGCCCTCGAAGAACACCAGCGCGACCACGCCCTTTTCATGGCCTTCGCGCCCGTGAACGACCCGAAGATCGCCGTGGCCGTGATCGTGGAAAACGCCGGCTGGGGCGCGGGCGCCGCGGCCCCCATCGCGCGCCGGGTGTTCGACTACTGGCTTGCGAACCAGTACCCGAGCGAGGCCGACCTGGCGGCCATCAAGACCGGCAAGGCGACCGCGCCGATTGGCAAGCCGCGCGTGGCAAGTGAAGTGGCGTGGCCGGCGCCCGTGGCGACGCCCGCCACCGCGCCCTGATACCCCTTCAGACCACCGTTCCGCTGACTTCGCCGAGGCCGATGCGCACGGCGCCCGCGCGCTCGCAGTAACCGCGAATGATCAGCGTGTCCCCGTCTTCCAGGAACGTGCGCTTCTCGCCATTCGGCAGCGTGATCGGCTGCTTGCCGCCCAGCGTCAGTTCCATCATCGAGCCGGCCTCGTCGGGCTTCGGGCCCGACAGCGTGCCCGAGCCCAGCAGGTCGCCCGGCTGCAGGTTGCAGCCGTTCACCGTGTGATGAGCGATGAGCTGCGCGGCCGTCCAGTAGGCGGCCTCGGTGGTGTTGCCGCGCGTGAGCAGCGCCGGTGCAACGCCTTCGGCGCGCATCTTCGCGGTCTGCAGCAGCACTTCGAGCGTGATGTCGAGCGCGCCGCTCTCGCGGTTCGATGCCGAGTCGAGATACGGCAGCGGCTGCGGGTCTTCCGCGGGCCGCTCGAACTTCGCACGGAACGGCGCCAGCGCCTCCATCGTCACGATCCACGGCGACAGCGAGCTCGCGAAATTCTTCGAGAGGAAGGGGCCGAGCGGCTGGTACTCCCAGGCTTGCACGTCGCGCGCCGACCAGTCGTTGAGCAGCGTCACGCCGAACAGGTGGTCTTCGGCTTCGCCGATGGCAATGGGTTCGCCCTGCGCGTTGCCGCGGCCTACCAGGAAGCCCAGCTCCAGCTCGTAGTCGAGCCGCTTCGAGGGGCCGAAGCTCGGCGATGCGGCGTCGGGCGCCTTGGTCTGGCCCTGCGGGCGCTTGAAGCTCTGGCCGCTCACGACGATGGACGAGGCGCGGCCGTGATACCCGATGGGCACCCACTTGTAGTTGGGCAGCAGCGGCTGGTCGGGGCGGAACAGCTTGCCGACGGTGGTCGCGTGATGGATGCCCGTGTAGAAGTCGGTGTAGTCGCCGATGCGGCAGGGCACCGTCATCTCGGCCTTGGCCTGCGCCAGCAGCGCCTTCGACCACGCGGCCTGCTTGTCGCTGCCTTCGGCGAGGCCAGCGGAGATCGCGGCGCGCAGGGCCTGGCGGTCCTTGATGCCGGCGTTCATCAGCACGTTCATGTCGTCGGTGTCGACGAGGCCCGCTGCGCGCAGGTCCAGCACCTGGTCGCCGATGGCGACGCCGATGCGGAAAGCCTCGCTGCTGCCGGCCATGCGGAAGCGGCCGAGGGGCAGGTTCTGGATCGGGAAGTCGGTGCCGGCTTCATTGGCCGAGGCGACCCAACTGCGCAGCTTCGGGTCATGGGTGGCGTTCAGTGCGGTCATGGATGTCTTTCTGTGAATCGGTTCAGTCTGCGGTCATGCCGGCCTTTTGGGCCACATCGCCCAGGCGCTTGTATTCGGTTTCGGTCAGCGTGGTCAGCTCCTGCGGGGTCGAGCCGCGCGGCGAGAAGCCGGCCTGCGCCAGCTTGGCCTTCACGTCAGGCATGGCAAGCGCTTCGACGAAGGCCTCGTTCAGCGCCTTGACGATCGGCGCCGGCAGCTTCGCCGGGCCGTACACGCCGAACCATGGCTCCAGCGCGTAGCCCTTGAGCCCGGCTTCGGCCATCGTCGGCACGTCGGGCAGCGAAGGCGAGCGCGTGGGGCCCGCCACTGCCAGCGCGCGCAGCTTGCCCGCCTGTATGTGCGGCAGCGAGGCCGGCAGGTTGTCGAACATCACGCCGATGTTGTTGCCCAGCATGTCGGTGATGGCCGGGCCGCTGCCCTTGTAGGCGACGTGCACGAGCTCGGTGCCGGTCATCTGCGCGAACATCACGCCGGCCAGGTTCATCGAGGTGCCGGCGCCCGCGGTGGCGTAGGGCAGGCCGGGGTTCTTCTTCGCGGCGGCAACGAGGTCGGGCACGGTCCTGATGGCCGAGGCGGCCGGCACTTCGAGCACGATGGTCGAGGTGCCCAGCAGGCTGATGGCCGTGAAATCCTTACGCGGATCGAAGGCCATCGATTTGTAGATGTGCGGGTTCAGCGCGTTGGTCGAGATGGCGCCGAAGCCGATGGTGTAGCCGTCGGGCGAGGCCTTGGCCACGGCGTCCATGCCGATGTTGCCGCCCGCGCCGCCGCGGTTGTCGATCAGCACCGGCTGGCCCAGCTTCTCCGACACCTTCTGGCCTACGGTGCGCGCCACCAGGTCGGTGGTGCCGCCGGGCGTGTAGGGAACGATGAAGCGGATGGGCTTCGTCGGAAAGTCGGCGGCCTGTGCGATGTGCACGAGGAAGGGCGCCGCCAGCAGCGCCACGGCCGCCGCCCGGCGGGTGAGGGTGAATGCGTTCTTCATGCCTTGAACTGGTCCTTCAGTCCCGCCCAGCAGTCCGCGTAGTCGGTGTCCAGCGCAGGGCTCTTCAGCGCGAAGTTCGTCGGAATGAAGCGGTAGCGGCTCTCGAACATGAAGGCCAGCGTGTTGTCCAGCTTGTGCGGCTTCAGGTCGGCGTGCGTGGCCTTGTCGAAGGCTTCCTCGTCGGGGCCGTGCGGCACCATGCAGTTGTGCAGGCTCGCGCCGCCGGGCTTGAAGCCGCCCGGCTTGGCGTCGTATTCGCCCAGCACCAGGCCCATGAACTCGCTCATCAGGTTGCGGTGGAACCATGGCGGGCGGAATGTGTTTTCCATCACCATCCAGCGCGGCGGGAAGATCACGAAGTCGCAGTTGGCAGTGCCGGGCGTGTCGCTGGGCGAGGTCAGCACGGTGAAGATCGACGGATCGGGATGGTCGAAGCTGATCGAGCCGATCACCATGAAATGCGCCGTGTCGTACTTCACCGGCGCGAGGTTGCCGTGCCAGGCGACCACGTTGAAAGGCGACTGCTTCATCGGCGCCTGCCAGAAGCGGCCGCCGAATTTCTTGACGATTTCGTAGGCGCCTTCTTCCGATTCGAAAGCCGCCACGGGCGCCTGGAAGTCACGCGCGTTGGCCAGGCCGTTCGAGCCGATGGGGCCGAGCTCGGGCAGGCGGAAGTGCGCGCCGTAGTTCTCGCACACGTAGCCGCGCGAGAGCCCGTCGGGCAAAGCCACCTTGAAGGCCATGCCGCGCGGCAACACCGCGATTTCGCCGGGCTTCACGTCGAGCACGCCCAGTTCGGTGGTGATGACGAGGCGGCCCTGCTGCGGCACTACCAGCATCTCGCCGTCGGCGTTGACGAAGGCGCGGCGCTCCATCGAGCGGCCGGCCAAATACATCAGCGAGCCGATGCCGACCTGCGACTCGGCATCGCCGTTGGCCGCGATGGTGCGCATGCCGTCGACGAAGTCGATGTCGGCCGCGCCGTCCAGCGGCTGCGGATGCCAGCGCAGGGGCTCGGGCGGCAGGGAGATCTCGCGGTCGGCGCCGGTGGTCCAGTGCGCCTGCGCGTAGGGCTGGTAGCGGCCCGAGACCACCGAGGGCTGGCGACGGTACAGCCAGGTGCGGCGGTTCTCGTGGCGCGGCGCGGTGAAGGCGGTGCCGGAGATCAGCTCGGTGTACAGGTCGAAGGGCCCGCGCTGCGGGTTGTTGCGGCCCTGGGGCAGGGCGCCGGGCACCGCCTCGGAGGCGTGTTCGTTGCCGAAGCCGCTCTGGTAGCGCCGTTCGGAGGCTGCGGTTGCTGGGGTCATGGGCTTCTCTTTCGAAAGTCGCAATGAGGAGATCGGAATGCGTGCAGCCTAGCCGGCACGCGCCGCCTCGAAGGCTTCGCGCAGCACGGCGAGCGAGCCGACGTGGTTAGCCAGCACGAGCACGAGGCGCGCATTGAAGGCATGGCTTTCTTCGGTGGAAAGCCCTTGATGCGCCTCGATGAGCGCTTCGTAGAAGTCGTCGGGCGCTTCGAGGTTCGGTGCGGTGGTCAGGTGCTGTTGCTGCTGCATGGTGTTCACGCCTTTGCCAGTGCGCGGCCGACGGCTGCGCGGATGTTTGCCGCCGTGGGTCGTCTCCAGCGCGCGCAAACGTGCTGGTCGGGCCGCAGCAGGTAGACGGTGCCGGGCTGCGCGTCGTAGCGCTGGGTGGCGAGTGCGACGTCGGCGCCGCCGCCTTCCACGTGCACCACGTGCAGCGGAAAGTCGCTCGCCTTCAGCGCCTGCAGGCTCCGCTCGGCCGTCTCACCCTGGCCGAACACGAGTGCGGTGAACTGCGAGACATGGCACTCGCGCAGCAGCCAGCCGGTGCTGCCATCGGCGCGCACGACAGGCGCATCGGCCGCCGCGGCGCCCGGCACCATCACACCGGCGAAGGCTTCGGCATCGGCCGTGTTGAGCGGCGAATCGCGCAGCACCGTGGCCACCGACAGCCGCCCGCTGTTGACCAGCGTGCGCGCAAAGGCGTGGCGCTTGGTCAGCTCCAGCACCGCGTCGCGGAAGAGGCGGCTCACCTCGCTCTTGGGCGTGATGAAGTCGGTGGCGCGTGTGGAATTGCGGATGTTCTCGTCGGCCGCGAACTCGCGCTCGCTGGCGTAGCTGTCGAGCAGCGCATCGGGCGCGTCGCCCCGCACCACCGCCGCGAGCTTCCACGCGAGGTTGTCCGCGTCCTGCACACCCGAGTTGGCGCCGCGCGCGCCGAAGGGCGACACGCCGTGCGCGGAGTCGCCCGCGAACAGCACGCGGCCGTGGCGGAAGTGCTCCATGCGCTGGCAGGCGAAGGTGTAGACGCTGGCCCAGCCGATCTGGAACTGCACGCCTTCGAAGCCGATGCTGTCGAGCAGCGCACGCACGCGCGGCGTGATGTTCTCGGGCTTGCGTTCTTCCACCGGGTCGGCGTCCCAGCCGAGTTGGAAGTCCACGCGCCACATGCCGTCGGCCTGCTTGTGCAGCAGCACGCTCTGGCCGGGGTGGAACGAAGGGTCGAACCAGAAGCGCCGCTCGGTGGGCAGGTGTGCGTCCATCGTGATGTCGGCGATCAGGAAGCGGTCGCGGAACACGCGGCCTTTTGCTTCCTGGCCCAGCAGCTGGCGCAGGTTGGAGCGCGAGCCGTCGCAGGCGGCAACGTAGTCCGCGTGCAACCGATAGTCGCCCTCGGGCGTCTCCACGGTCAGCACCGCGCCGTCGTCGCGTTGCTCGATGCCCGTGACCTTGCTGTTCCAGCGCAGGTCGATCAGCGGCAGCGTGGCCGCGCGCTCGACGAGGTAGCCCTCGACGTAGTACTGCTGCAGGTTGATGAAGGCCGGGCGCTCGTGGCCAGGCTCGGGCAGCAGGTCGAAGCGGTAGACCTGCTCGTCGTGGAAGAACACCTTGCCGACGTTCCACGACACGCCCTTGTCGACCATGCGGTCGCCGCAGCCGAGGCGATCGAAGATCTCCAGCGTGCGCTTGGCGAAGCAGATCGCGCGCGAACCGCTTGAGAGGGTGTTGTCGTTGTCGAGCAGCACCACGGGCACCTGCCGCAGCGCAAGGTCGATGGCCAGCGCGAGGCCGACCGGGCCGGCGCCGACGATCACCACCGGGTGGCGGGCGGGCGTGGCCGAGTCCTGGTCAGCGTGGCGGCGATAGTCGAAGCGCAGGCTCTGATAGTCGATCACGTGTTGTCTCCGTGTCTTCTTCTGTCGTCTCGCGCAATCAGCCTTCCAGTGCCTTCCACATCTCGATGTCGCGCTCGGCCGTCCACACGCGCGGGTCGGCATGGCCCGAGGCCTCGTCGTAGGCGCGGCTCACGTCGAAGGGCATGCAGTGGTCGAAGATCACCCACTGGCTGTACTTGGGCTTGAGCTTCTCGTAGGTGTCCTTGTAGACCGCGTTCAGGTCGCGCCCGGCCTTCACGCCTTCCTGCACGCTGGCGTACACGTCGGAGATGAAGTTGCGCGTGCCAGTCAGGCCCTCGGCCACTTCGGCCGGCGTGGTCAGCGCGGCGCCGCGGCCCGGCACCAGCGCGGCGGGCTTGAGCGCGGCGATGTTGTCCAGCGTCTGCGGCCAGTCCTTGAAGTAGGCGTCGCCCGCATACGGCGTGGCACCGAACTCGACCAGGTCGCCCGACAGCAGCGTCTTCTCGCCCGGCAGCCAGACGACGGTGTCGCCCTTGGTGTGGCCGCGGCCGAGCTGGATCAGCTGCACTTCCAGCTTGCCGAGCCACAGCGTCATCTTGCCGGTGAAGGTCATGGTGGGCCAGGTCAGGCCCGGGGGCACGGTCTCGACGTTCTGGAACAGGCGGGGGAAGCGGCCGATTTCGCTGGCCTTGTCTTGTTCGCCGCGCTCGACGATCAGGTCGCGCGTGTCCTGGCTGGCCAGGATGTGTTCGGCACCGTAGCCCGCCGCGCCCAGCACGCGCACCGCGTGGTAGTGCGTGAGCACCACGTACCTGATGGGCTTGTCGGTCACTTCGCGGATGCGGCGCACCACGTCGGCCGCCATGGCGGGGGTGGCCTGGGTGTCGGCCACCAGCACGCAGTCGTCGCCGATCACGATGCCGGTGTTGGGGTCGCCCTCGGCGGTGTAGGCCCAGGCATGTTCGGAGATCTGGCTGAAGGTGATCTTCTTTTCTTCCATGTCGGCCTGGCTGGCGAATTTCTTGGCTTGGCTCATCGGTTGTCTCCGTTGGTAGGGTGGGGTGAGGTTGGTTTTGCGATTCGTCTAATCTGAACGAATTCGCGGTGAACGAATTTCCGCAGTGTAAGCCGCTGATCAGTTAATGTCTAATCCCTTCTTCATGAACGAACGACCAGAAGGCGAGGCCGGCCATGGCAGCCAGTGACACCGACCGCGCCCAGCGCGGCATCCAGAGCATCGAAGTCGGCGGCCAGCTGCTGCGCGCGCTGGTGCACCACGGCCGGCCCATGGCGCTGAAAGACCTGGCGCGGGAAGCCGACATGACGGCCGCCAAGGCGCACCCGTACATGGTCAGCTTCGGGCGCCTGGGCCTGATCGAGCAGGACCGCGCCAGCGGCCACTATCTGCTCGGCCCGCTCGCCTTGCAACTGGGGCTCATCAGCCTGCAGCAGGCCGACCCGGTGCACATTGCCACCCCGCTGATCGCCCAACTGGCCCAGCAGACCGGCCACACCGTGGCGCTGGCCGTGTGGGGCGCGCGCGGCGCGACCATCGTGCGCACGGCCGAATCGCCCTCGCCGGTGCACGTGAACATGCGGCACGGCACGGTGTTCTCGCTGACCAACACGGCCTCGGGCCGTGTGTTCGCAGCCTTCCTCGATGCCGACGCGGTGCGCCAACTGCTCGAGGACGAGCGCCAGCGCCAGAAGCAGCGCAGGGGCTCCGAGCCCGTTCCGGCCGCCGGCATGCCGCCGGTGCAGCCGCTGCCCTCGTGGAGCGACTTCGAGCGCCAACTGCAGGAAGTGCGCACGCACGGCATCAGCCGCTCCGACGGCGAGGTCATCGAAGGCGTGAGCGCCATGGCGGCGCCCGTCTTCGACCACACTGGCGCCATCGTGCTGGCCGTGACCGCCATCGGCCCGGCCGGCATCTTCAATACCGCGTGGGACGGCGAGATTTCCCGCGCGCTCAAGGCCTGCGCGGACACCGTGTCGCAACGCCTGGGCGCTACCGCCAACCCGCCTGCCGCGAATCTCCCCAGACCAGAGCGATGACGCCAGTCACATCAGATATCTCTTCTTCTTCTCCTCTCCACGCGGCCATCGAGCTGCTGCGCAACGCCCGGCGCATCGTCGTCTTCTCCGGCGCCGGCCTGTCGCGCGCCTCGGGCATCCCGACCTACCGCGACGCCGACGGCCTGTGGAAGAACCAGAACGCGTTGCAGTTCTCGCATGCCGAAGACCTTCAGCGCGACCCGTCGGGCTTCACGAAATTCTGGGCGCAGCGCCTGTCGCTGATCGAGTCGGCGCAGCCCAACCCGGGCCACACTGCGCTGGCGCTGCTGCAAAGGCTGCGTCCCGCCACCCGGCTGGTCACGCAGAACGTCGACGGCTTGCTGACCCAGGCAGGCGGGCTAGACGTGCTCGAACTCCACGGCTCATTGCGCCGCTGGCGCTGCGACCGCTGTGGCAACCGCAGCGGCCCATGGCCTTTTCACCGCTGCCTGCGCTGCGGCTCGCACGCGCGGCCCGACGTGGTGATGTTTGGTGAGATGCTGAATGAGGGCGTGCTGCTCGATGCGCAGGTGGCCGCGCAGGAGTGCGATCTGTTCATGGTGGTCGGCAGCACGACCATCGTCTACCCGGCGGCCGAGCTGCCGCAGACCGCGCTGGCGCATGGCGCGCGGCTCATCGCGCTCAACCTGGAGCCGCTGCCGCACCTGGACGAGGCCGCGACCGTGGTGCTGCGCGGCGCCTCGGAAGACCTGCTGCCACAGCTGCTGGCAGCCTTGCCAGGCCTCAGGGGCTGAGGGCGATCAGCCCTTCTTGCCGCCCAGCAGCACCAGCGCTCCGCCCACCACGATCACGGCCACGCTGGCCCAGGTGGGGAAGTTGACCGTCTGCTTCTCCTTCATCGAGAACTCCAGCGGGCCGAGCTTGGCCTCGTGGGTTTCCTTGGTGAAGCTGAAGCTGCCGAGGCCCAGGGCGGCGATGCCGGCCACGATCAGCAGGATGCCGACGATGCGTGTTGCGTTCATGGGGTCGATCCTCCGTCCGTTGAATGGCTGCTATTGCCGGGGCTGCTGCGGCGTTTGCTGCTGCAGCTGGTCCACCCATTGCACCACCTCGGCCATCGCGGCATCGCTGGCCGAGATCAGCGCCTTCACGCCGCCGGGTGCGTCGGCGCTGGAAGCAGGGCGGCGCGCGGTGAAAGTGCGCTGGCCGAGCACGCGGTCGCCGGCGGGCGCGCTGCGGACCAGCGTGGCGCGCAGGCGCACCAGCCCCACGCTGGCGCTGGCCGAATCGAAGTAGTGGCTGAACTCGTCGAGCGAGATGCGCAGCGTGTCGGGCGTCTCGCCCCGGCTGCGCGAGATGGTGGCGCTTTCTTCGGGGCCGAGCACGGTGCGGCGCTCCGACAGCGTGTCGCGCAGCCGTTGGCGCAGCAGCTGCGCGGGCGGCAGGCTCCAGCGCGACTGGCCGTAGGGGCGCAGCTCGTTGGCGTCGGCGTACCCCAGCCGGTAGAGGATCTGCGTGCCGTCCAGGCGGGAGTTGCTGTCGAACTCGGCGAGCGCCAGCGTGGGAAGGGTGGCCGCGGCAGGCGCAGCGGCAGCAGCAGGCGCCGTCAGGCCGGGGCCGAAGTCGTACAGCGTGGTGCGTGCGGGCTTGTCCGGCAGCGCACCGCAGCCTGCGACCAGCAGCGCGGCGCCGAGCGCGATGCCGGCCGGGTTCATCAAGGAGCGAATGGCGTTCTTCATGGTGGATGGTCCTCCCTGGATGCTGCTCAGGGCCGCGTCGCAGCGGGCGCGCTGAACCCCGGCTCGCCCGGGCCCGCGACTGCGCCGCCGTTGCCGAACAGCAGCGATTGCGGGTTGTCGTTGATGTTGTCCGCCGCGCGGCCCAGCCGGCGCACGGCGTGCGAGGTGTCGTCGGCCACGCGATTCACGCGCGGCAGCGTCGCCGCGTTGAACGAATCGACCGCCTGCGCCAGCGCCTTGGTGCCGTCGCTCAGCCGCTCGACCGGGCCGTCGGGCGCGTTCAGCCGGCCCACGGTGGTGTTGAAGTTGGTGGCCACGCGCGAGACGTCGCCGGCCGCCTTCTTCACCGAGGCCAGCGTGTCGGGCAGCTTCGTCAGTGCGGGGTTCAGTCCGGTCTTCACCGTGTTGTCGAGCGTCTTGAGCAGCGTGTTGGCGCTGGCCGATGCGGCCGCGATGTTCTCCAGCGCTTCGGCCGCGCGCTTCTGGTTGGGGTCGCTCAGCAGCTGGTTGGCGCGCTTCGTCACTTCCTCGACCTGGTTGATGATGGCCTCGCCGCGGTCCTGCAGCTGCGCCAGCATCGAGGGCTTGAGCGGAATGCGCGGCGGGTTGTCGTCGTCCGGCTTCAGCGACACCGTCGACTCGCCCTTGTCGTCCAGCGCGATGAAGGCCAGGCCGGTCACGCCCTGGTAGCTCAGCGTGGCAAAGCTGGAAGTGGTGAGCGGCACGCGCTCGTCGACCGTGATGCGCACGCGCACATTGCCTTTCACCTTTGGGTCGAAGTCGATCGACGCCACCTTGCCCACCGCGATGCCGCGGTAGCGCACCATGGCCTGCGGCTGCAGGCCGCTGACGGCGTCGCGCGTGGACAGCTCGTAGATGTTGCGCACGGTGTTGTCGCGCGTGAACCAGATCACCAGCCCGACGAGCGCGGCGATCAGGCCGAGCACGAAGGCGCCGGCGGCGAGGGCGTGAGCCTTGTTTTCCATGGTGGCTACCTACCTTTCAGCGGCCCGCCTCGGCGGCGGGCTGCGACGGAGATTGTTCGGCGGGCTTGTCGTGCAGAGCCTCCAGGGCGCGCTGGCCGCGCCCGCCGAGAAAGTATTCGTGGATGAAGGGATGCGGGTACGCGATGACTTCGCGTGCCGCGCCGGTGACGATCACCTTCTGGTCGGCCAGCACCGCGATGCGGGTGCTCAGGTCGAACAGCGTGTCCAGGTCGTGCGTGACCATCACCACCGTGAGGCCCAGCTCGCGGTGCAGGCCGCGCAGCAGGTCGCAGAAACTGTCGGATGCCTCGGGGTCGAGGCCGGCCGTGGGCTCGTCGAGCAGCAGCAGCGGCGGGTCCATGATGAGCGCGCGCGCCAGCGCCACGCGCTTGATCATGCCGCCCGAGAGGTCTGATGGACTCTTGTTCGCATGCTGCGGGCCCAGGCCCACCATCTGCAGCTTCACCAGCGCCGCGTGGCGGATCAGCTCGTCGGGCAGCAGCTTCAGCTCGCGCAGCGGAAAGGCGATGTTCTCCAGCACGCTGAAGGCCGAGAACAACGCGCCGTGCTGGAACAGCATGCCCACGTTGGCCGCGCCCGATGCGCTGAGCTCGCCGGGCTCCTGGCCCAGCACCTCGACGTGGCCGCGCGTGGGTTTCTCGAGCCCGAGGATCTGGCGCAACAGCACCGTCTTGCCGGTGCCCGAGCCGCCGACCAGCGACAGCACCTCGCCACGATCGATGTGCAGCTGCAGGTCGCGGTGCACCACCTGCTCGCCGTCGGGACTCTGGAACACCGTCCACAGGCCGCGGATGTCCACCACGGTGGTGTAGGTGTCGGAGCGTACGGGCATGCTCATGGTGTCAGGCCCTGAATCCGATGCCCTTGAAGAGCACGGCGAAGAGCGCGTCTACGAGGATCACCGCGGTGATCGACGTGACGACCGACTGCGTGGTGCCGCGCCCGAGGCTCTCGGTGTTGGGCTTGACCTTCATGCCGAAGTAGCAGCCGATCAGCGCAATCAGAATGCCGAACACCGCCGACTTGGCCAGCGCCAGCCAGAGGTTTGAAATCGGCACCGCGCGCGGCAGCGCCGAAAGAAAGTAGGCGGGTGAAATATTGAGCGCCGCATCGGCCGCCAGCATGCCGCCCGCGAGCGCCGCCATCGAAGTCCAGAGGCTGATCAGCGGCATTGCAATGGCCAGCGCCAGCACGCGCGGCATCACGAGGCGAAAGCCGTGCGGGATGCCCATCACGCGCATTGCGTCGAGTTCTTCCGTTACCCGCATCACGCCGATCTGCGCAGTGATGGCCGAGCCCGATCGCCCGGCGATCAGCACGGCTGCCAGCACCGGCCCCAGTTCGCGGATCAGCGAGAGCCCGAGGATGTTCACCACGAAGGTCTCGGCGCCGTACTGCCGCAATTGCTGCGAGATCAGGTAGGCCAGCACCACGCCGATCAGCAGCCCGACCAGCGCCGTGATGTGCAGCGCCGTGGCGCCGAACTGATACAGGTGCCCCGAGAAATCGCGCCACGGCCCGCGGTGCGGCGCGCGGATCAACCGGCCCACGTCGAGCGCCAGCTGGCCGATCAGGCTTGTGAAGTCGCGCACCACGTACATCGCGCGCGGCCCGTTGTGCGAGAACGCGCGGATGCGGTCGCTCAGCGAGGGCGGGGGCTCGTCCGGCGTGGCGACGGTGTACTGCGCCACCTGGTCGAGCACGGCCTTGTGCTGCGGCAACATTTCGAGCGTGGCCGGCCACTGGTGGCGCCAGTGTTCCCACAGCAACTGCGCGCCGATGTGGTCGAGTTGCCCGATGGGGCGCAGGTCCCACGCGCGGTCGTCGGCGGGCGGGGCGGTTTCCAGGCTTTTGGCCAGCGCCTGCCATGCCGGCTTGGACGACATAGCCAGCGTGGTCCAGCAGCCGCTGGCCACCGTCCACTGGCGGCCTTCCTGTTCCCGCTGCTCGACGCGAGGCCACGCGCTGTCGGCGGCGGAGGCGTCGGCAGTCGATGTGGCAGGGGACATAGGGCGGGTGAGCGGGAAAGTTAACAAAGGCGGGGGTGGAAGCGCGCATCGTAACCGGGTGCATCCTGTGTGAAGGTGCTCCAGACCCCTCGTTTGCGTAGGGCACAACGCCGTTTCTTCGGGTTTTCTTCAGGGCAGGTGCGATCACGCTGAAAAGCCCTCGGACAGGGCTTCACGCAACCACCCCACAAAGGCCGTCACAGCCTGCGGCACATGCGTGGCGTAGGGCCGTATTGCATACAGCCGCTCGCCGAAAGCACCCACCGAGCGCCACTGCGGCAGCACCTGTTGCAGCTTGCCCGACTGCAGCGCCGCCTGCGCGCTGAAATCGGGCACAAGCGCAATGCCCAGCCCGCTCAGGGCCGCGTCGCGCAGCGCCTCGCTGTTGTTCGCGACCAGCGGCCCCGAGACAGGCACCGTGATGCGCGGTGCCGAGGCCTTTGCCTCGAAGTGCCAGGTCGGCGTTTCCTGCGCGCGCGGGTAGTGCAGGCAGTCGTGCTCCGCCAGCGCCTGCGGCTCGCGCGGCGTGCCGCGGCGGCGCAGGTAGGCACGGCTGGCCACCAGCACCGAGCGGGTTTCGCACAGCGTCCAGGCCACGTGCGTGTCGGGCGGCGCGGCCGTGTGGCGGATGGCCAGGTCGAAGCCCTCCATCGCCAGCGAGCTGAGCCGGTCCGACAGATCGAGCTCGAGGCGCACCTCCGGCTGCACGCGCAGGAAGTCGGCCAGCCGCGGCACCAGCTGCTGGCGCGCGAAGGCCACCGGCGCCGTTACCCGCACCAACCCGCGCGGCACCCCCGCGAGATCGCGCACGCCCGCGAAGCTGTGGGCAATCTGCTCGAAGGGGCCGCGCATGTCTTCCACCAGCCGCTGGCCGGCCTCGGTGAGCCGCACGCTGCGCGTGGTGCGCTGCACCAATGGCGCGCCGGCCGCGCGCTCCAGCTCGGCGATGCGCTGGCTCATGGCTGCCTTGCTCACGCCCAGGCGCAGCGCCGCCGCCGTGAAGCTGCCCTGTTGCGCCAGCACCGTGAGCCAGTGAAGGTGCGTCCAGAGCGACTCGATATTTTGGGGTTTCATGGTTCTATTGTTCGCTATTATGAACAATAAGTTCAGTCTTCGTGACTAGGCGCGGAATAAGGTGCTGCCTAAACTGATTGCACTCCTCCGCCAGTAAAGCCTTCTCAAAGCCCTCCCCATGCCCACCTCCATCGACCACTTCATCGCAGGCAAGCCTGCCGCCAACACCTCCGGCCGCACGCAGGACGTGACCAACCCCGCCACCGGCGCCGTCACCGGCAAGGTCGGCCTGGCCGACACCGCGCAGGTCTCCGCAGCCGTCGCCGCCGCGCAGGCCGCCTTCCCGGCCTGGGCCGACACCCCACCCATCCGCCGCGCGCGCGTCATGTTCAAGTTCCTGCAGCTGCTCAACGAGCACAAGGACGAACTGGCCCACCTCATCACCGCCGAGCACGGCAAGGTCTTCACCGACGCGCAGGGCGAAGTCAGCCGCGGCATCGACATCGTCGAATTCGCCTGCGGCATTCCGCAACTGCTCAAGGGCGACTTCACCGACCAGGTGAGCACCGGCATCGACAACTGGACGCTGCGCCAGCCGCTCGGCGTGGTCGCCGGCATCACGCCCTTCAACTTCCCGGTGATGGTGCCGATGTGGATGTTCCCGGTGGCCATTGCCGCGGGCAACACCTTCGTGCTCAAGCCCAGCCCGACCGACCCGAGCGCCTCGCTGCGCATGGCCGAGCTGCTGACGGAAGCCGGCCTGCCCGACGGCGTGTTCAACGTCGTGCAGGGCGACAAGGCCGCCGTCGACGCGCTGCTCGAACATCCGGACGTCAAGGCCATCAGCTTCGTCGGCTCCACGCCCATCGCCAACTACATCTACGAAACCGGCGCCCGTCACGGCAAGCGCGTGCAGGCCCTGGGCGGCGCGAAGAACCACATGGTGGTGCTGCCCGACGCCGACATCGACCAGACGGTCGACGCGCTGATCGGCGCGGGCTACGGCTCGGCCGGCGAACGTTGCATGGCCATCAGCGTGGCGGTGCTGGTCGGCGACGTGGCCGACAAGATCATTCCCAAGCTCATCGAACGCACGAAGACACTGAAGGTGCTCAACGGCACCAACCTCGCCGCCGAGATGGGCCCGATCGTCACGCGCGCCGCGCACGAGCGCATCACCGGCTACATCGACCTGGGCGAGAAGGAAGGCGCGAAGCTGCTGGTCGACGGCCGCAACTTCAATGGAAGCACCGCTGGCGAAGGCTGCGGCGACGGTTTCTGGATGGGCGGCACGCTGTTCGACAACGTCACGCCCGAGATGCGCATCTACAAGGAAGAAATCTTCGGTCCGGTGCTCAGCTGCGTGCGCGTGGCCAACTTCAAGGACGCAGTCGACCTCGTCAACGCGCACGAGTTCGGCAACGGCGTGAGCTGCTTCACCCGCGACGGCAACGTGGCGCGCGAATTCAGCCGCCGCATCCAGGTCGGCATGGTCGGCATCAACGTGCCGATCCCGGTGCCCATGGCCTGGCACGGCTTCGGCGGCTGGAAGCGCTCGCTGTTCGGCGACATGCATGCCTACGGCGAAGAGGGCGTGCGCTTCTATACCAAGCAGAAGTCGGTGATGCAGCGCTGGCCCGAGAGCATCGGCAAGGGCGCCGAGTTCGTGATGCCGACTGCCAAGTAAAAGCAGGCCCCCGGCCACCGTCGCCGGGGTCTCTCCGATCCTTCGGGTTCTGAAACGTTTCTTCCGTAGAGTTCGCCATGACCGCCTAGAAACCCGGACGCATCCCGCGTCCAGCATCAGAAGACCAGAGAGGACCGAGGAGACATGGCTGCGAACAACAACACGAGGACTTTCCGAAACCCGGCTTTGGCCGGCGGCGCGCTCTGGCGGCTGCTGGCCCTGGCCGTGGCGCTCGTCGCGGCGCCGACGCTGCACGCGGCCGGCGTGCTCAGCGTGAGCCCGCAAGGCGAAGCGCGCGACGTGCGGCAGGTGTCGATCCGCTTCGACGCCGACATGGTGCCGCTGGGCCAGAGCGAAGGCGCCGAGCCCGCGAGCGTGCAGTGCTCGCCGCAGACGCCGGCAGGGCGCGCGCGCTGGATCGGTCCGCGCGCCTGGGCCTTCGAGTTCGAGAAGGATGTGCGTGGCGGGACGCGATGCAATGTCGTGTTCAAGGCTGGGCTGAAGACGCTGGCGGGCGAGGCGGTGACCACGCCGCCGGCTGCGAGCTTTGTGGCCGGCCCCCATGGTTTTTCTACTTCCTTTCCGGCCGAGGGCTCGCAGGTCGCGCCCGATCAGGTCTTCCTGCTGCGCCATTACGACCCCCAGCCCGTGGGTGATCCGCAGACGCTGGCGACCGGCTTCACCTGCGAGCTGCGCGACGGCGACAAGGTGCAGAGTCAGCCGGCAGAGCTGGTCACCGGGGCCGCCCTGGCCTCGGCGCTGCGCGCAGCCCAGTCGGGTAGCTATGCCCTGGCACTGCGCTGCGCGCAGCCGCTGCCCGAAGGCGTGCAATTGCGCCTGCGCCAGGCGCCCGTGGGCGGTGCCGAGCCGAAGCTCTTCAACTACACCACCCGCCCGCGCTTCACCGCGCGTGTCGAGTGCACGGTGCTCGACTACCCCCAGGGACAGAAGGCCTGCGACCCGCGACGGCCGGTCGAACTGACTTTCTCCGCCGGCATCGGCCTCATGAGGTCCGGCGGCATCCGCCTGACCGACGCGTCGGGCGCCGACCTGTCTTTCGATGCCGTCGACACATGGCGTCGTGACGAGGTTCGGCAGTTGCGCGTGATGCCGCCCAAGGGCAGCTTCGGCGAGGGAACCCGCTTCACTGTGCGCCTGCCCGAAGACTTCCGCGACGTGCTCGGCCGGCCGCTGGTCAACGCGTCGGAGTTTCCCAAGACAGTCGAATTCGCTCGCCTGCCGCCATATCTGGGCGTGGCCAACTCTCTCGCCGTCATGCCGTGGCAAGCCGGCAAGTCCGACGCAGTGGCGGCCTTTGCCGTGCGCCGCGTCGAGAAGTCGGTGCCGCTGCGGCAATGGCGGCTCGGCGGCGAGATGGGCGTGGGCATCGAGGCCTACGCCATCGCACTGCTGCAGAACCAGCAGGCCGGCCAGTGGCCCACCGAAGAGCTGAACGCCAAGGCAGGGGCACCGCGTACATCGACGCTGGCCACGCAGGGCGATGCAATGGAATTCGTCGGCGTGCCGCTCGCCGCGCCCGGCTTGCACGTGGTGCGCGCCGACAGCGCCGCCTTCACGCAATACATCGACGCCCGCCCGCTTGGTCCGAACGAAACCCGGGATGCCTCGCCACGCCAGCGCTATGCGGTGGTGCAGGCCACCAACCTCAACCCCGGCGCGAGCTTCGGCAATGCAGGTGCTTCGGTGATCTGGGTCACCGCGTTCGACAGCGCCAAGCCGGTGGCGGGCGCCGACGTGGCCGTGTACTCGTGCAACCGCGAACTGCTCTGGCGCGGCAAGACCGACGCGCAGGGCCTGGCCCGGCCGGACGAGACCTTGCGTGGCAAGCTGGCGTGCAGCAACAACACCCGCGCCGTGACGCCACGCTACGGTGGCGGCGGCAACAACAGCCCTTGGGTGGTGGTGCGCGCCGGCGACGACATGGCGCTGATGCAGGTCTTCGCAGGGTGGAACGGCTTTCCCGTAGGCCGCGATGCGCAGAACTTCCGCGCCCACACCGTGCTCGACCGCACGCTGTTCAAGGCAGGCGAGACCGTCAGCATGCAGCACGTCGTGCGGCTGCTTGAAAGCCGCGGCTTCGCGCTGCCGCCGGCAGGCACGCTCGATGTCGAGATCCGCTACAGCTGGAGCGACAAGGTGAGCACGTCCAGTGTGCCGCTCGGCCCCGACGGGAGCGCCACCAGCCAATGGACGATCCCGTTCGACGCCAAGCTCGGCAACTACACCGTGTTGGTGTTGCAGGGCGGCCGGCAGCTGGCCAGTGCGCAGTTCCAGGTCGAGGAGTTCCGCACGCCGGTGTTCGACAGCGAACTGCGTACCAAGGCGCTGTGGGAGCGCGACGCTCAACTCGCGGTGGTCGATGCGCGGCTGAGCTACTTCGCCGGCGGCGCCGCGGCCGGGCTGCCGGTGACCGTGCAGCAGGGCTGGGCGCGCCAGGTGCAAGGTCCGCAGCCCGGCTACGCGTTCTACGACGAAACGCTCGATGCCGTGCCTGCCATGCCGCCGTCCATTGCACCGCAGGCCACGAAGCTCGATGCCGCCGGCAGGACGCAACTGCGGCTCAAGGCGCCATCGCTGGAACGGCCGATGCTGCTGCAGACCGAGCTGAAGTTCCAGGACCCCAACGGCGAAACCCAGACCGTCGGCGCCAGCACCATGCTGTGGCCCGACCGCATGAAGCTCGGCCTGCGCGTGCGGGCGAAAGACCGGGATCGGCCGCAGGCCATCGAAGGCATTGCACTCGACGACCAGAACCGGCCGGTGGCCGACGAACCCGTGAGCGTGCGTGTCAAGCCGGTGCAGCGGAACTGGAACAACGGACAGACGCGAATCACCGACCTCGGCCCCGAGGTGGATGTGTGCAGCACCCGCACCGACGCGCAAGGGCGGTGGGCCTGCGAGTGGCAGTTACCCGCCGCGGTGTCGGGCCAGCAGGTGCCCGAGCAATGGCTGTTCAGCGCGAGCGCCAGCAGCCTGAAGCACAGCCGCGCCGTCGTGCGCACCGACATGCTGCAGTACCGCTGGACACTGGGCTGGCAGGAGGCGCTGGCCCGTTCAGCGCTGCAGCTGGAGAACGGACCGGCCTTCGGCCCTGGCGAGACCGCCATCGTGATCGCGCGTCCCGAGCGTCTGCCGGCGAACCTGCTGCTCACCGTGGAACGCGAAGGTGTGATGGCAGCCAGCGTGCATGCGATCACCGCGATGGCGCAGCGCATCGAACTGCCGCTGGCTGCGCAACATGCGCCCAACGTGCATCTGGCGGCGCGCTATGTGTATCCGCTGCAGGACGCAGGCAAGGACGCACCGCTGGCGAGCGTGCAGCGCGCGGAGGTGCCGGTGCGTCCCGACGCGTGGACGCTTTCCGTCGGTTTGCGTCCCGAGGCTGCAACGGCGCGGCCGCGTACGCAGCTGTCGATGGAGGTGGCGGTGCGCGATGTCGCCGGCCAGCCCGTGGGGGG
Source organism: Variovorax sp. YR566 (assembly GCF_051992195.1). Classification (NCBI taxonomy): domain Bacteria; kingdom Pseudomonadati; phylum Pseudomonadota; class Betaproteobacteria; order Burkholderiales; family Comamonadaceae; genus Variovorax; species Variovorax sp. YR566. The sequence continues at coordinate 595,775 of NZ_CP197092.1, forward strand.
CGCGCGCGTCACACTGGTCGCGGTGGACCAGGCCCTGCTGGCGCTCAAGCCCAATGGCACCTGGGCGCTGGCCCGGGCGATGCTCGCAGCGCGCGGCAACTCGGTCACCAGCACGGCGCTCGATGCCCGCCTGTTGCGCCGGGTCGAGCTCGGTCTGCAGCCGCAGCACCGGCCGGACGACGAGGCCGCGCGCGGCTTGTTCGGCGCCGTACCGGGCGCTCCGGCCCCGGTCGCGGCCGCCGCGATGCGCGCCTCGAAGCCGGACGCGCCGGACGAGCCGCCCCCGCGCACTGACCTCTCCTCGCTCATCCTCTGGCGCACCGACCTGCGCACCGACGCCCAAGGCATCGCCCGCGCCACCGTCCCGCTCAACGACGCACTCACCCAGTTCCGCATCGTCGCCATCGCCAGTGCGGGCGAGGCGCAGTTCGGCCAGGGCGAAACCACCATCACCAGCACGCAGCCGCTGCAGATCTTCAGCGGCCTGCCCGAGCTGCTGCGCGCGGACGATGCCATCGTGCAGAAGCTCAGCCTGCGCAACACCGGCGCGTCGCCGCTTGCCGTGGTGCTCAAGGCCGAGGCCGTCGTCGAGCCCAATGGCGAATGGTCTGGCGCACGCGATGTGGTGCCCGCCGATGCATTGGCCGCGCGCGGCCTGAAGATCGAGCGCCGTGTGCAGCTTGCGGCCGGCCAGACGCAGGAAGTGCTGTGGCCTGTGGCCGTGCCCGGTGGTGCCAGTGCGCTGCGCTGGCGCATCAGCGCGCAGGGCGGTGAAGAACGCGACGCGCTGGAGATCACGCAGCGCGTGGTGCCAGCACTGACCGCCACGGTGCGCCAGTCGACGCTGCTGTCGGTGGCCGACGCGGGCGCGGTGCCCGTCGTGCAACCGCGCGATGCCGTGCCGCTCACAGGCGGCGTGCGCGTGGCGCTGCAGTCCAGCCTCGTGGATGCAGCGCTGGCCGAATCCACGCGCTGGATGGCGCAGTACCCGTACAGCTGCCTCGAGCAGCAGAGCTCGCGCTACGTGTCGCTCGACGATCGCGCGAGTTGGGACCGGCTGATGGCCCAGCTGCCCAAGTACATCGACGGCAAGGGCCTGGCGCGCTACTTCCCCGAGTCCTCGCTGTCCGGCAGCGAGATGCTCACCGTGCAGCTGCTCGACCTCGCCCACGCCAAGAGCTGGCCTGTGCCCGAAGCCCCGCGCCGCCAGATGCTCGATGCGCTCGATGCCCTGCTTCAAGGCCGCCTGGCCGCGCAAGACTGGGCGCCGCGCAATTACCTGGAGCCGCAGCAGCTCGCCGCGCAGGCCACGCTGGTGGAGCATGGCCGCGCGAAGATCGTGGTCAAGCCCAAGGCGCTCGATGCGCTCTCGGCCCAGTCGCTGGTCGACTGGTCGCGCGCGCTCATGGCGATGCCCGCCGATGCCGAGCGCGATGCTGCGCTGAAGGAAGCCGGCGCGCAACTGCGCAGCCGCTTCGACGTGCAGGGCACGCGCCTGCGCTGGCGCGATGAATCGTCGCTGCACTGGTGGTGGTTCATGTGGAGCGGCGACAGCACCGCCGCGCGCATGGCCCTGCTCGCGCAGCAATGGGCCGAGACCGACGCAAGCTGGAAGGCCGATGCGCCGCTCATCACGCAAGGGCTGGTCGGCCGCCAGAGCGCCGGCCGCTGGAGCACCACCACCGGCAATGCCTGGAGCACGGTCGCGCTGCGCCGCTTCCAGCAGCAGTTCGAAGCCGGCCCGGTCGATGGCACGACGCGTGCCACGCTGGGCCGCGCCACGCGCGATGCGGCGTGGACCGATGCCAAGGCTCCGAGTGTGCTGCTGCCCTGGCCAGCCCAAGGCGCGCAAGGCACGCTGCAGCTGCGCCACGAAGGCAGCGGCAAGCCCTGGGCCACCATCAGCACGCTGGCAGCAGTGCGCAACACGCAGCCCGTCGCCAACGGTCTCGTGGTACGCCGCAGCGTCACGCCGGTCGAGCAGAAGCGCAAAGGCCAGTGGTCGGTGGGCGACGTCTACCGCGTGCGGCTGGACCTCGAATCGACCGCCGAGCAGACCTGGGTGGTGGTGCGCGACGCCGTGCCCTCGGGCGCGAGCCAGCTCGGCCGCGGCCTGGGCCGCGAGAGCAATCTCGCGCAGCGCGGCGAGACCAGCGAGGGCTGGGCCTGGCCCAGCTACATCGAACGCGCCACCGACAGTTACCGTGCGTACTTTCGCTACGTGCCGCGCGGCAACTGGCGCGTGGAATACACCGTGCGGCTGAACAACGCGGGCGACTTCAAGCTGCCGCCGGTGCGCGTGGAGGCCATGTACGCACCCGAAGTTTTCGGCGAGGGCACCGCCCAGACCATGACCGTGAAACCCTGAGAAAAAAGATGAGAGACAACGACAACACCTTCGACTACATCATCATCGGCGCGGGCACCGCCGGCTCGCTCATGGCGAACCGGCTCAGTGCCGACAAGAGCAAGCGCGTGCTGCTCATCGAAGCGGGCCGCAAGGACGACTACCACTGGATCCACATTCCGGTGGGCTACCTGTACTGCATCGGCAACCCGCGCACCGACTGGCTCTACAGCACCGAGCCCGACGCCGGCCTCAACGGCCGCGTGCTGCGCTACCCGCGCGGCAAGACGCTCGGAGGCTCGTCGAGCATCAACGGCATGATCTACATGCGCGGCCAGTCGCGCGACTACGAGCACTGGGCCGATCTCACCGGCGACGACGACTGGCGCTGGCAGAACGTGCTGCCAGCCTTCAAGAAGCACGAGGACTTCTACCTGGGCGCCGACGAAATGCATGGCGCCGGCGGCGAATGGCGCATCGAGAAACAACGCCTGCGCTGGGACATCCTCGACGCCTTTGCCGAAGCCGCTTCGCAGGCCGGCGTGCCGCACACCGCCGACTTCAACCGCGGCAACAACGAAGGCGTGGGCTACTTCCAGATCAACCAGAAGAACGGCTGGCGCTGGAACACCGCCAAGGCCTTCCTGCGCCCGACCTGCTACGGCAGGCCCAACTTCGAGCTCTGGACCGGCGCGCAGGTGTCGCGCCTGCTGTTCGAGACGCTGCCCGACGGCACGCGCCGCTGCACCGGCGCCGAGGTGTGGAACGGCAGCGAGATGACCACTGCGCACGCCACGCGCGAAGTGATCCTGAGCGCGGGTGCCATCGGCTCGCCGCAGATCCTGCAGCTCTCGGGCATCGGCCCGGCCGATCTGCTGCGCCAGCACGGCATCGACGTGGTGCTCGACGCGCCAGGTGTCGGCGCCAACCTGCAAGACCATCTGCAGATCCGCGCGGTCTACAAGATCGAGGGCGCGCCCACGCTCAACGTGATGGCTTCGTCGATGGTCGGCAAGGCGAAGATCGGCCTCGAATATCTGCTCAAGCGCAGCGGCCCGATGAGCATGGCGCCGTCGCAGCTCGGCGCCTTCACGCGCAGCTCGCCCGATCGCGAATGGCCCAATCTGCAGTACCACGTGCAGCCGCTGTCGCTCGACGCCTTCGGCGATCCGCTGCACAGCTTTCCGGCCTTCACCGCGAGCGTGTGCAACCTCAACCCCACGAGCCGGGGCTCGGTGCGCATCAAGAGCAAGCGCTTCGAAGACGCGCCGGCCATCGCGCCCAACTACCTGAGCACCGACGAAGACCGCAAGGTGGCGGCCGATTCGCTGCGCGTCACGCGCCGCATCGCCGAGCAGCCTGCGCTTGCCAAGTACAAGCCGCAGGAATGGAAGCCCGGCGTGCAGTACCAGACCGACGAAGACCTGGCGCGCCTGGCGGGCGACATCGCCACGACCATCTTTCATCCGGTGGGCACCACGAAGATGGGTGCCGGGAGCGACCCGATGGCCGTGCTCGATTCGCAACTGCGGGTGCGTGGGATTCAGGGCCTGCGCGTGGTGGATGCGGGCGCGATGCCGACCATCACCAGCGGCAACACCAACAGCCCTACGCTGATGATGGCGGAGAAGGCCGCCGGCTGGATTCTCGGCGGGGCCGGGGGCTAGCCTCGGCGGCCTGGCCCTTGCCCGCGAGGCGCGCCTTCGCGCCTTCGAGCATCAGGTCGACACCGCTCTCGAACAGCGCGTCGGGCCCGGCCCGGCGGTAGTGGGCGAACGCCTCGGCCAGCAGCGGACGCGAGGCCGCGGCGGCGTCGAGCGCCTGCTGGCGCATCTCCGCGTCGGGCGGCGCCGCCTGTTCCTCCAGCACGCAGCCCACGGTGTAGCGGCCCAGCGCGATCAGCAGCGTCATCGCCTGCGTCGCCGGCACGCCCAGGTTGACCACGGCCGCGAGCTGGGCCTCGACCATGTCGAGGTCGCCCGGATCGGGTTCGGAGCCGGCATGCAGCCGCGCGCCGTCTCGCCGCGCCAGCAGCGCGCGGCGGAAGCTGTGCGCGTTCTCGCGCAGGAACCCGTCCCAGGTCTCGCCAGGCAGCGGCAGCTTGCGCTCGTGGGCGCGGTGCAGGATCTCGCTGTTCATCGCGTCGAGCAGCGCCCGCTTGTTCTTGAAATGCCAGTACAGCGCGGGCTGCTGCACGCCGAGCCGCTCGGCCAGCAGCCGGGTGCTGAGCTTGTCCATGCCGACCTCGTCGAGCAGCGCGAGCGCTGCCTCGAGGATCACTTCGCGGTCCAGTTTCATGTCGATGTCGATGCCAGTTCGTGCGGGTACTTCACAGCCTGGAATTTATCGCTGATAATTCCTTATCGATGATAAATTCCAGCAGTTCTTCAGCTTCTTTCGCGACGAACGGCCGCCACGCGCAGTTCGTGATCCTCGCGATCGTCACGCTCGACGCCATCGGCATCAGCCTGGTCATGCCGATCGTGCCGAGCCTGCTGCGCGAGGTCGGCCACACCGGCAACCTAGGCTGGCACTTCGGCGCCTTTCTCTCGCTCTATGCGCTGATGCAGTTCCTCTGCGCGCCCGTGCTCGGCGCACTGAGCGATCGCTTCGGCCGCCGGCCGGTGCTGCTGGCTTCTGTGCTGGGCGCGGCTGTCGACGCGCTCTTCATGGCCTTCGCGCCCTCGCTGTGGATGCTGTTCGTGGGCCGCGCGATCGCGGGCATGACGGGCGCGAGCACCGCCGTGGCCTCCGCCGCCATCGCCGACCTCACGCCCGAGCACCAGCGCGCGCGCTGGTTCGGCCGCATGGGCGCCTGCTTCGGCCTGGGCTTCATCGCCGGGCCGGCGATCGGCGGCGTGCTCGGCGACCACGGCGTGCGGCTGCCGTTCATCGCGGCCGCACTGCTCAATGGCGTGACCTTTCTCGTGGGTCTGCTGGTGTTGCGCGAGTCGCGCCCGCCGGCACTCGCGTCGCGGCCCTTCGACCGCGGCGTGCTGCATCCGCTCGCGCCGCTGCGTTGGGCCACGAGCTTTCCCGCGCTGCTGCCCTTGCTCGGCGTGTTCCTGCTGCTCGTGCTCGTGGGCGAAGTCGCCGGCACGACCTGGGTGCTCTACGGCCAGGACCGCTATGCCTGGAACGGCACCATGGTCGGCCTCTCGCTCGCGGTCTTCGGCCTGCTCCATGCGCTGGTGCAGGGCTTCGTGGCGGGCCCGCTGGTCGAGCGCTGGGGCGAACGCACAGCCATCGCCATCGGCACCATCGCCGACGGCACGGGCTATGCGCTGATCGCCTTCGCCACGCAGGGCTGGATGGTGATCGCACTGCTGCCGCTGCTGTGCACGGGCGGCGTCTGCGCGCCCGCGCTGCAGGCGACGCTCTCGGCGCGCGTGGGCGAGGCGCAGCAGGGGCGGCTGCAGGGCGTGCTCGCGAGCATCACCAGCCTGGCCGCGGTGTTCGGCCCGCTGTTCATCAGCCCGCTCTACTTCGCGTTCCGCACGCGCTTTCCGGGCATCGTGTGGCTGGCGGGGGCGTCGCTCTACCTGCTGTGCCTGCCGGTGCTGCTGCGCAGGACCGGGAAAGCCGCCGCGCAGGGCTGACGAATCACTTCTCGATCGTCTTGTTCCAGCGCGCGTTCCACGCCGGGCGATTGGCGTTGATGCTTTCCCAGTCGATGGTGACGGCCGTCTTCATCCACTTGTTGATGTCCGCCACCTGCGCCGCGCCTTCGCCCACGGCCGGGGCCTTGGGGTTGGTCGGGATCTGCGCGCCGTACTGCAGCACGTTGGCCTGGGCCACCGGGCTGAGCAGGAACTCGGCGAGCTTTTGCGACAGCTCGGGCTCGCTGTTGTTGGCGATCACGCACTGGCCGACCATGAGCACCACCGCGCCTTCCTTGGGCGGTGCGTACTCGACCGGAATGCCCTTGGTCTTGAGTGCGGCCACGGCCGTGGGCGTCAGCGGGAAGATCGCCGCCTCGCCGGTCTGAACCATCTCAGAGAGCTTGGCCGAACTCGGGATGTACTCCAGCACGTTCGGCCCGATGGTGGTGGGCCAGGCCTTGAAGCCCGGCTCAACGTTCTTGTCGTTGCCGCCCTGGATGCGGTTGAACATCAGGAAGCCGTGCAGCCCGAAGGACGAGGACGACATCGACTGGAACACCACCTTGCCCTTGTACTTGGGGTCGGCCAGGTCCATCCACGAGGTGGGCGCGGCCCAGCCCTTTTCCTTGAACATCTTGGCGTTGTAGGCAAGGCCCGTCATGCCCAGGCTCACGCCGCTGGCCATGTCGTCCTTGAAGCGCGCGGCCGGGTAGATCTCGCTGAGCGACTGGCTGGGCTTCTGCTTCTGGCACAGGCCCATGCCGATGGCGCGCACCATCACGCCGTCGTCCAGGAACATCACGTGCATCTGCGGCTTGTCCTTGTTGGCCTGCGCCTTCGCGAGGATGTCGGACGAGGTGCCGGGCACCACCACCACCTTGGCACCGTAGGCCTTCTCGAAGGCCGGGAAGACGTACTGCGTGTACGCCTTCTCCATGGTGCCGCCGTTCATGCCGATGTAGATGGTCTTGGTCTGCGCGCTGGCGCTGCCGGCGGCTGCGAGCAGCGCGGCAAGGAGGAGAAAGCGGGGGGACTTGGCGATGCGGTACATGGCGATGCTCTCCAATCAGGTTCAGGTTCAGGTGGGGGAAACGGTAAGGGGTTGTTCGTCGAAGCGCTCGATGGCGAAGGCGTCGATGGGCGTCTCGGTGCGCCCGTCGCGCGCCAGCTCGGCCAGCACTTCGCCGGCGGCCGGGCCGATCTGGAAGCCCGCGCCCGAGAAGCCGAAGCCGTGGAACAGGCCGGGCGTGGTGCGGCTGGGCCCGAGCACCGGTTCGCGGTCGGGCAGGTAGCCTTCGGTGCCGCCCCATGTGCGGATGATGTGCGCATGGCGCAGCACGGGCAACAGCTCCACGGCCTGCATCGCGAGCGTGGCGATGGCGTCGCGCTCGGCGCGCGCGCGTTCGGCGTCGAGCGTGATGCCCGTGCCGCCGCCGAGCACGAGATTGCCGCGCGCCACCTGCCGGCAGTAGATGCCGCCGCCTTCCACGCCAAGGCTCCATTGCATGAAGTGCGGCACCGGCTCGGTCACCGCCATCACGGGGCTGCGCGCGCGCAGCGGCGGCGTCTCGCCGAACTGGCTGGCGATGGCGCCGGCCCAGGCGCCCGCGCAGTTGAGCAGCACGGGCGCCTGCACCTCGAGCGCGTTGCCGCTGCGCACCATGAACATGGCGCCGTCGTGCGCGACCTCGTCGACCTTGTGGCGCTCGAAGATCTGCGCGCCCGCGCGCTGCGCCGCGAGCGCGAAGGCCGGCGACACCAGGCGCGGATTGGCCTGCCCGTCTTCCGCGCACAGCGAGCCGCCCACGGCGCGCGTGCCGAGCCAGGGGCACTGCTCGCGCAGGCGCGCGCCGGAGATCAGCTCGAGGCCCAGGTCGAAGTCGCTGCTCAGCGCGCGGTAGCGTTCGAGCGAGGCCATGTCCGATTCGCTGCGCGCGATCTTGAAATGGCCCGAGCGGATGTATTCGCCGTCGGTGCCCAGCAGCTCGGGCAGCTGGCCCCAGATACGGTGCGCGCGCTGCGTCAGCGGCAGCTGGCTCAATGACCGGCCCTGCCGGCGCACGCCGCCGAAGTTCACGCCGCTGGAGCGCGAGCCGCAGAGGTCGCGCTCCAGCAGCACCACGCCCAGGCCCATGCGGCGCAAGGCCAGCGCGGCCGAAGAGCCGACGATGCCGCCGCCGATGATGGCGACGTCGGTCTGCAGCTTCTTGATCGTGCTCATGCGCCAGCTCCTTCCGCGGGCACGAGCATGATCGGAATCGGCTTGATCGGCGCCTGCCCGCGCAGCCGCCCGACCTGCTGCAGCGGCAGGCCCGTGGCATGCGCGAGGATCTCCGCCGCCGCCACGCCGCACATGCGCCCCTGGCAGCGGCCCATGCCGACGCGCGACAGCGCCTTCAGGCGGTTCATCTCGTCGGCGCCGTTGGTGGCGACAGTCCGGCGCAGCGTGCCGGCCGTGATGTTTTCGCAGCGGCAGATCACGAGATCGTCGCTCGCGTGCGCGGCCCAGTCCTGCGGCACGGGGAAGGCGCGTTCGAGGCCCTGGCGGAATCCGGCGAGCTTGCCGAGCTTGCGTTCGAGTTCGGCGGCGCGTGCTGTGTCGACCGCTACGCCGCTGTCGGCCAGCAGCGCCAGTGCTGCGCGTTCACCGGCCCACTCGGCCGCGTCCGCGCCCATGATGCCGGCGCCGTCGCCCGCGAGATACACGCCCTCGACGCTGGAGCGCCCGGCCGCATCGCGCACCGGCAGGTGGGCGCGGTGCATTGGCGCGTAGTCGAATCGGCAGCCGAGCAGGTCGGCGAGCTGCGTTTCGGAGCGCAGCGCGTAGCCGAAGCCGATGGCATCGCAGGCCAGTGTGCATTCTTCGTTGCCGTCTTGCCATGCCACGCCGGTGACGCGGCCCTGCGCCTCGTCGCCGAGCACGCGCAGCGGCCGCACGCCGCTGTGCAGCGCCACGCCGTGGGCGCGCAGCCAGCCCACGTAGTACACGCCCTTCGCGAACACGGCGGGTTGCGTCAGCATCGCGGGCGTGGCGGCGATCTGGTCGGCCAGGCGCGCGGTGTCGAGCACCGCAGCCACTTCCACGCCGGCTTTGGCGTACTGGTACGCCACCAGGTACAGCAGCGGCCCGGTGCCCATGAACACCACGCGGCGCCCGATGGCGCAGCCCTGGAACTTGAGCGCGACCTGCGCGCCGCCGAGCGTGTAGACGCCGGGCAGCGTCCAGCCCGGCACCGGCAGCACGCGGTCGGTGGCGCCGGTCGCAACGATCAGGTGGCTGTAGGGCACGCGACGGGTGCTGCACGTCGGGTTGTGCATCACGTCGAGCTTGTGGTCCTGTGCGTTCCACGCGAGGCTGTCGGGGTGGTGGTCAATGCGGCCCTGCAGTGCATCGAAGGCCGAGTGCACGGCATCGGCGCGCTTCGACTCGAAGCCGTAGAGCGTTCGCGCGGTGCGTTGCGCGAGGCTGGCGGGCGGACGGCGATAGATCTGCCCGCCGGCGCGCGACGCCTCGTCGATCACCACAGGCCGCAGGCCATGCGCCACCAGCGTCTGCGCCGCGCGCGCGCCGGCCGGGCCGGCGCCGACGATCGCGGGGCGGATTTCGCTTGCCGTCGTCATGCGCCATTCCTTCCCGTGACCAGCGCCATGCCGGGCGCGATGAAGGTCGAGCAGGCGCGCAGCCGTTCGCCTTCGCCGGTGGAGATCCAGCAGTCCTGGCAGGCGCCCATCATGCAGAAGCCGGCGCGCGGCAGGTTGCTGAATTCGTTGCGGCGCAGCTGGGCGCATTGCATGAGCACGGCCGTGAGCACGGTGTCGCCGGCCAGTGCGCTCGCGGGTGCGCCGTCGAGGGTGAAGGGCACGGTCTCGCGCCCGGTGGTCTCGGCCACGCGGTGAAGCAGGGCGTTCGAAGTTGTCGTTGTCGTCATTGCTTATCTGCGCCCCACCAGCACGCGGTCGAGTCCGTACACGCGGTCGAGCAGCACCATCGCGAAGGCCGTGATCGCCACCATCAGCGCCGACACCGCTGCCATCAGCGGGTCGATCGACTCGGTCGCATACATGTACATGCGCACCGGCAGCGTCACCGTGCTCGGCGCGGTGACGAAGATCGACATCGTCACTTCGTCGAAGCTGTTGATGAACGACAGCATCCAGCCGCCCGTCACGCCCGGCAGGATCATCGGCAGCGTGATGCGGCGGAACACCGTGGCCTGGTTCGCGCCCAGCGACAGCGCGGCCTGCTCGGCACTGCGGTCGAAGCCCACCAGCGCCGCCACCACCAGCCGCAGCGTGTAGGGCGTGACGATGAGCGCATGCGCCATCACCAGCCAGCCGAAGCTGCCCGTGCCGCCGACCAGCGCGAACAGCCGCAGCAGCGCCACGCCCAGCACCAGGTGCGGCACGATCAATGGCGAGAGGAACAGGCCGTTGAGAAAGTTGCGTCCCGGAAACTCATAGCGCGTGATCGCCATGCCGGCTGGCACCGCGAGCAGCGTGGCGATGGTGGCCGAGCTCAGCGCGAGCCACAGGCTGTTCCAGAACGACTGCATGAAGTCGGGGTGCGCGAACACCGCCTTGAACCAGCGCAGCGAGAAGTGCGTGGTCGGAATGGTCAGCGTGTTCTCGGGCGTGAACGCCACGATGCACACCACCACCAGCGGCGCCAGCATGAAGACGATGACGAGCGCGTTGAACGCGAGGGCGATGGGGCCGTTCTTGTTCATCGCTTCAGCCCAGCGCTTTCTTGTAGCGGCCTTCTACCAGGCGGTTGTAGCTCAGCATCACGACAAGATTGGCCACCAGCAGCACGAGTGCCACGGCTGCGCCGAGCGGCCAGTTGAGCTCGCTGAGGTATTCGTCGTAGACGATGGTGGCCACCATCTTCAGGCGCCGCCCGCCCAGCAGCCCCGGAATGGCGAACGAACTCGCAGCAAGACCGAACACGATCAGGCTGCCCGAGAGAATGCCCGGCATCACCTGCGGCAGCACGATGCGCCGCAGCGTGGTGAAGGGCGTGGCGTTGAGCGAGAGGGCCGCGTTCTCGACACCCGGGTCGAGCTTCTGCAGCGATGTCCACACCGGGATCACCATGAAGGGCAGCATCACGTGCACCAGCGCGACGACCACGGCCGTGCTGGTGTAGAGGATCTTCACCGGGCCGATGCCGAGCAGGCCCAGCAGCCCGTTCACCGCGCCCTCGGGGCCCAGCAGCATGCTCCAGCCGAAGGCGCGCACCACCACAGACACCAGCAGCGGCGCCAGCACCACCAGCAGCAGCACCGAGCGCCACGGGTTGCGCATGCGGCTCAGCACATAGGCCTCGGGCGCGCCGACCAGCACGCAGATCAGCGTGACAAGGGCCGAGACCCAGAAGGTGCGCCAGAAGATGCCGAGGTAGTACGAGTCGGAGAACACCAGCGCGTAGTGCGCGAGCGTGAACTCGCCGGACTTCGGTCCGGTGGCCGGGTCGTACACGTTGAACGACAGCACGGCCGTGAGCGCGAGCGGCACCAGCAGCAGCGCGGTGAACAGCAGCAGCGCGGGGCCGGAGAGCCACCACGGGGTGGCCTTGCTCTTCAACGTGCTCATGCCGCGACAGCCTTTTCTTCCGCTGGCAGCAGCCGCATGCAGTGCGCCGGCCAGTCGAGGCCCGTGCGGCTGCCTTCTTCCAGTGCTTCGCGCCCGTCGTTGGGGCTCAGCACCGTGAGGTCGCCGACGGGCGTGGCCACGCGGTAGAGCCACTGGCTGCCGAGGAAGAAGCGCTCCTGCACTTCGCCGTCGAGGCGGCCCTGGCCCGGCGGCACCAGCTGCAGTTTTTCGGGCCGCACGCTCAGCAGCGCGGCGGCGTCGACGCTGAAACCCGTGTCGTCCACGTCGAGCGAGAGCGCACCGACCTCGACGCAGGTGCGCGTGGCGCCGCTGTTCGACACGCGGCAGTCGAGCAGGTTGGCCTTGCCCACGAAGGTGGAAATGAAGCGCGTGCTCGGGTGTTCGTACACGCGCTGCGGATGGTCGATCTGCGTGGCGCAGCCGCCTTCCATCACCACCACGCGGTCGCTGATCGACATGGCCTCGCTCTGGTCGTGCGTGACCATCACCGTGGTGGTGCCGACTTTGCGCTGGATCTGGCGCAGCTCGAACTGCATTTCCTCGCGCAGCTTGGCGTCGAGGTTGGACAGCGGCTCGTCGAGCAGCAGCACCGGTGGCTCGATCACCAGCGCGCGCGCCAGCGCCACGCGCTGCCGCTGGCCGCCCGAAAGCTCGCGCGGGTAGCGCGCGGCATGCGCTTCGAGGTGCACCAGCGCCAGCGCCTGCTTCACGCGCTCGATGCGCTCGGCCCTGGGCATCTTGCGCATCTCGAGGCCGAAGCTCACGTTGTCGGCCACCGTCATGTGCGGGAACAGGGCGTAGGTCTGGAACACGATGCCCAGCCCGCGCGTGTTGGCCTTGGCATGCGTGATGTCCTTGCCCGCGAGCTCGATGCGGCCGCTGCTCACGGCCTCGAAGCCCGCAATCATCTGCAGCGTGGTGGTCTTGCCGCAGCCCGAGGGGCCGAGCAGCGAGACGAACTCGCCCTTTTCCACAGTGAGGCTCATGGCCGACACCGCACGGGTGGCGCCATAGAACTTGGTCACGTCGGTAAGCCGGAGGAATGACATGGAACGGGCCTTTCTTCGGGGGCGAAAAGATGGCTTCAGGCACCTTGTTTCACCTTGGTGCGGGCCATGGACAGCTTGCTGCTCTTAATTCACTCTATTGCAACGATTGCGCCAGATCGCCTCGGGTATTCCATTAATCAGAATCTTTCTTCAATTTATTCCGGTCAATGGAATATGATGGCTGCGATTGATACATCGGATTCCACAGGAGCAAGGTATGGAGACCTCTTCGGCGTCGCCAGCGGCCAGCGGCGGCGTGCCGCGCGTCTTTTCGGTGATCCGCGCGCTCGGCGCGGTGCAGGCCGAAGGCGGCCGCGTGACCCAGATCGCACGTTCCGTGGGCCTCACGCAGGCCACCACGCACCGTTTGCTGCAATCGCTCATGGCCGAAGGCATGGTCGAGCAGGACGAGCGCAGCAAGCTCTACCGGCTGAGCATCGATTTCTTCGCGCTCGCCGCGAGCGCTGGCAACCCGGGCGACCTGCGTTCCATTTGCCGGCCGGTGCTCTTGCGGCTGTGCGCGAGCCTGGGCGACAGCATCTTTCTATTGGCGCGCAGCGGCTTCGACGCGGTGTGCCTGGACCGCAGCGAAGGGCCGTTCCCGATTCGCTCGTTCACCGGCGACATCGGCGGGCGCATCGCGCTGGGCGTGGGGCAGGGCGCGCTGGCGATCCTGGCCTTCCTGCCCGAGGCCGAGCGCGAAGAGGTGATCCGCTTCAACCTCTCACGCGTGCGCGAGTACGGCGTGTACGACGAGGTGTATCTGCGCACCGAGATCGAGCGCGTGCGGCAGGCGGGCTATGCGGGGCGCAACACGGGCCTGCTCGAAGGCATGGCGGGCGTGGCCGTGCCGATCCTCGACCGCGAGGGGCGTGCCGTGGCGGCGCTGAGCGTGGGCACGATTGCCGACCGGCTCAATGCAGACCGCATGCCGACGGTGGTCGAACTGCTCAAACGCGAGGCGGCGGCCATCGGGCCGAAGATCAATCCGTTCGATGCGACGTTGAGGAGGCCGGCGCAGAGCCTGGCGGGGTCGCCGGCGAGCCAGAAGATTTCGTTGCCCGAGGCGCCCGGGCCGGGCTGAGCGATTCGCTTCAATCGCTTGCGGATGCGTATTCCATCTCGATCTTCAGGCCCGGAAATCGGGAGTGCAGATCGTGCAGGGCACGGCGCAATGCGTCTTCGCCGGGCCGGTTGTCCGGAAGTATTGATGGATCGAGCACGAAATGCAGCCGCGTTTCGTCGGCTTCCTGGGTGGCCGAAATCGGGGCCTCTTCCCGCAACTCTCCTTGCTCGAAGCGCAGCCGCAATTGCTTTCCACCGTTCCTGATCTCCGCCGTGAGTTCGCTGCAGACAGCGTTCAGTACCGCGATCCCAATCCGGCAGAACTCCGAACCCACCTTCAGATGACGTTTGCGCGAATGGCAGGCGGCATGGACCGTGAGAAATATCTGCGCCACCGTCCAGTTCGGATGCTGCGCGTCGGGCTCGAGAGGCATGCCGCTGTCGTAGCGCACGTCGATTGCCGCGCCGTCGATCTTCAGAAAAATCTGTGTGCACCGACCGTCGATCGCATCGTCGATGGCATGGCAGAGGGCCTGCAGGGCAAGCGTCGCAGCGACATCGCGATCATGGACATCGAAGTACATGCCGGTGCGGCGGCGCACCACTTCGGCCTCCGTCAGGATCACGATTTCTTGTTCGAATTCCGAGTGCATGCCTGATGTTGCCTGATTCGGCAGCGGCGGATCCATGTCCGCCCTTGCAATTTCGACTACGCCTTCAGTCGCCGAACAGGCCAGTTCGGCTCTTCCGCCTGACACGACAATGCGCGCGAGGAGCCCCACCCATGAACAACCCCTCGATCCTCTACCCCGTATTCGCCCTCGCCGGCCTCACCGGCCTGGTGCTGCTGCTCATCCCCATCGTGCGCATCCGCGCCGTGCGGCGCCGCGAGGTCCGGGGCATCGATTTCAAGCTGGGCGAATCGGCGGCGGTGCCCGACGCCGTGCGCATCCCGAACCGCAACTACATGAACCTGCTGGAGCTGCCGGTGCTGTTCTATGTGGTGTGCCTGCTCTTCTACGTGGCGGCGCTTCCCACGCCCGCGGCGATCTGGCTGGCCTGGGTGTACGTCGGCCTGCGCGCGCTGCACAGCGTGGTGCACCTGACCTACAACCACGTGATCCACCGGCTGGTGCTGTTCGCCGCGAGCAACGGCGTGCTGGTGGTGCTGTGGGTGATGGCAGCCACCCGGTTGGTGCGCTAGGCGCACATGAGCCGTGCGAGTTCATTCCTGAAACGCATCAGGTCCTTCCATATTTTCACTAGGCAAGCGCGCGGGATTCGCAGATATTGACCGGGTCCTCCTTTCTCCTCCTTCCCGGAGCGCGTCCATGTCCGAAGCCAACACCTCCCCCTCCGTCGCCACCGAAGTCGAGCAGCTGCTGCAGCGCCTGGGCGTGCCCCCCGAGGCCCACACCGGCGGCGAGCTGACGGTGCGTTCGCCCGTCAGCGGCGAGGTGATTGCGCAGGTGCCGCAGACCTCGCCGGTCGAGGCCACCGCTGCCATCGGCCGTGCGCACGAGGCTTTCAAGGCCTGGCGCAACGTGCCGGCGCCGCGCCGCGGCGAGCTGGTGCGGCTGCTGGGCGAAGAACTGCGCGCCGCCAAGCGCGACCTGGGCCTGCTCGTCACGCTGGAGGCCGGCAAGGTCCCGTCCGAGGGCGCGGGCGAGGTGCAGGAAATGATCGACATCTGCGACTTCGCGGTCGGCCTCTCGCGCCAGCTCTACGGCCTCACGCTGGCCACCGAGCGCGCCGAGCACCGCATGATGGAAACCTGGCACCCGCTGGGTGTGTGCGGCGTGATCTCGGCCTTCAACTTTCCGGTGGCCGTGTGGTCGTGGAACGCGGCGCTGGCGCTGGTGTGCGGCGACTCGGTGGTGTGGAAACCGTCTGAAAAAACGCCGCTGACCGCGCTGGCCGTGCACGCCATCGCGCAGCGCGCCATCGAACGCTTCGGCGATGCGCCCGAAGGCCTGCTCGGCCTGCTGCTGGGCCAGCGCGACATCGGCGAGGTGCTGGTCGACGACCACCGTGTGCCGATTCTCTCGGCCACCGGCTCGACCGCCATGGGCCGGCAAGTGGGGCCGAAGCTGGCCGCACGCTTTGCCCGCGCCATTCTCGAACTCGGCGGCAACAACGCTGCCATCGTCACGCCCTCGGCCGACCTCGACCTCGCGCTGCGCGGCATCGCCTTCGCGGCGATGGGCACGGCCGGCCAGCGCTGCACCACGCTGCGCCGCCTGTTCGTGCACGAGAGCGTGTACGAACAGCTGGTGCCCAAGCTCGCGAAGGTCTACGGCAACGTGCAGGTGGGCGACCCGCGCGAGGCCGGCACGCTGGTCGGCCCGCTGATCGACCGCGCGGCCTTCGACGGCATGCAAAAGGCGCTCGGTGAATGCCGCGAGATCGGCGCCAAGGTGCACGGCGGCCAGCGCGTCGAAGGCATCGGCACGAAGGACGCCTACTACGTGCGCCCCGCGCTGGTCGAGCTGAAGTCGCATGAGGGCCCCGTGTTGCGCGAGACCTTCGCGCCCATCCTGTACGTGGTGCGCTACAGCACGCTCGACGAAGCCATCGAGCTGCACAACGCAGTGGGCGCGGGCCTGTCGTCGTCGATCTTCACGCTGAACATGCGCGAGGCCGAGCGCTTCATGTCGAGCGCGGGTTCGGACTGCGGCATCGCCAACGTCAACATCGGTCCGAGCGGCGCGGAGATCGGCGGCGCCTTCGGCGGCGAGAAGGAAACGGGCGGCGGGCGCGAAGCCGGCTCCGACAGCTGGAAGGCGTACATGCGCCGTGCCACCAACACCATCAACTACTCCACCGCCTTGCCACTCGCGCAAGGCGTGACCTTCGACATCGGCGACTGATCGCCTCCCGGTTCGTTCGAGCTTGCCGCGCAGCGTTTGGCTGCGGCGGCAGGCGGGCGGCCGCATGCATTCACCAAAAACCATAACCAGGAGACAGAGAACATGAGCATTCCCTTCAAGAGAATCGCGGCCGCCACGCTGCTTGCCTTCGCATTCGGTGCCAGCGCGCAGACCCCCGCCACCGGCACCCTCGACAAGATCAAGACCAGCGGCAAGGTCGTGCTCGGCGTGCGCGAAGCCTCGCCGCCCATGGCCTACATGCTCGGCGCGGGCGACAAGTACGTGGGCTATCACGTCGAGCTGTGCGAGCGCGTGCTGAAAGACATCGCGCCCACGGCCAGGCTCGAATACATGGCCGTGACCGCGCAGAACACCATCCCGCTGGTGCAGAACGGCACGCTCGACATCGGCTGCGGCCCCACCACCAACAACACCGCGCGCCAGCAGCAGGTGGCCTTCGCGCTCACCACCTACGTGAGCGAAGTGCGCATGGCCACCAAGGTCGATTCGGGCATCACCACGCTCGACCAGCTCGCGGGCCGCAACGTGTCGGCATCGACCGGCACCACTGCGGTGCAGCTGCTGCGCAAGCGCGAGCGCGCGCAGAACGTCTCGTACAACACCATGCTCGGCAAGGACCACCTCGAAAGCTTCCTGCTGATGGAGTCGGGCCGCGCCGATGCCTTCGTGCTCGACGACAACCTGCTGGCCGGGATCATCGCGAACTCGAAGAACCCCGCGGCCTACCGCATCGTGGGCGACGCGCTGGGCTCGGAGCCGATCGCGCTGCTGTTCCGCAAGGATGACCCGGCCTTCAAGACCGCGGTGGACGATTCGCTGCGCCGAATGATGAAGAGCGGCGACCTCGAAAAGATATACACCAAGTGGTTCGTGGCCGCCATTCCGCCGAAGAACACGAGCCTGAACCTGCCGATGAGCGCGGCGCTGAAGCAGCTGATGCTCGAACCCAACGACAAGCCACTGGAGGCCTACGCCAAGTGACAGCAGATACCGTTGCCCCTCTCGCTTTTCAGCCGGCGCAGCGCGTGCGCGCCATCGGCGTCTCGGAGATCCTTCGCATCACCGACAACGCCAACGCGCTCAAGCGCGCGGGCCGTCCGGTGATCGTGCTGGGCGCGGGCGAGCCCGACTTCGACACGCCGCAGAACGTGCGCGAGGCCGCGGTGCGCGCCATCGGGCGCGGCGACACGCGCTACACGGTGCTCGACGGCAGCCCGGCGATGAAGGCGGCGGTGCAGCTCAAGTTCAAGCGCGACAACGCGCTCGACTTCGCCCTGGACGAAATCAGCGTGAGCGCAGGCGCCAAACAGGTGATCTTCAACGCACTGATGGCCAGCCTGAACCCCGGCGACGAGGTCATCCTGCCCGCGCCGTACTGGACTTCATACGCCGACATCGTGCAGATCTGCGGCGGCGTGCCGGTGCCGGTGGCGTGCACCGGGGAGAACGGTTTCCGGCTCGATGCCACGCAGCTCGAGGCGGCCATCACGCCGCGCACGCGCTGGCTGTTCATCAATTCGCCGTCGAATCCGACCGGCGCGGCCTACAGCGCAGCGCAGCTGAAGCCCCTGTGCGAGGTGCTGCTGCGCCATCCGCAAGTCTGGGCGCTGGCGGACGACATCTACGAGCACATCCTCTACGACGGGCTGGCGTTTGCCACGCCGGTGGCCGTGGAGCCGCGCCTGCGCGAACGTACGCTGACCATCAACGGCGTGTCGAAGGCCTACGCGATGACCGGCTGGCGCGTGGGCTACGGCGCCGGGCCGCGCGCGCTGATCGCGGCCATGGCCGTGGTGCAGAGCCAGACGACCTCGTGCCCCTCGTCGATCAGCCAGGCCGCTGCCATCGAGGCGCTGACCGGGCCGCAGGACATCGTGGCCGAGCGCTGCGCCGACTTCCAGGCGCGGCGCGACTTCGTGGTCGCCGCGCTGAACCGCGCGCCGGGACTGCACTGCCGCGTGCCGGAAGGCGCGTTCTATACCTTCGCGAGCTGCGTCGGCGTGCTCGGCAAGCGCACCCGCGGCGGCGCGCTGCTGCAGACCGACAGCGACTTCTGCCGCTACCTGCTGCAGGACTTCGAGGTGGCGGTGGTGCCGGGCAGCGTGTTCGGGCTGGCGCCGTACTTCCGCATTTCGTATGCGACGTCGATGGCGCAGCTGGAAGAGGCGTGCGCGCGCATCATCGCTGCCTGCGCCGCGCTCGAATGACCTCCTTCATTTCATTGGAAAACGCATGACCTCACCCCGCACCGGCGGCCAGATCCTGGTCGACCAGCTCATCACCCACGGCGTCAAGCAACTGTTCTGCGTGCCCGGCGAAAGCTTTCTCGCCGTGCTCGACGCCCTGCATGACGCATCCATCGACGTGACCGTGTGCCGCCAGGAAGGCGGCGCGACGATGATGGCCGAGGCGCAGGGCAAGCTCACCGGCAAGCCGGGCGTGTGCTTCGTCACGCGCGGCCCGGGCGCCACCAACGCGGCCGCCGGCGTGCACATCGCGCACCAGGATTCGACGCCGCTGCTGCTGTTCGTCGGCCAGGTCGCGCGCGATGCGCTGGGCCGTGAGGCCTTCCAGGAACTGGACTACGGCGCGGTGTTCGGCACCATGGCCAAGTGGGTGGTGCAGATCGACGATCCGGCGCGGGTGCCTGAGCTGGTGTCGCGTGCCTTCCATGTCGCAACCTCGGGCCGGCCCGGGCCGGTGGTGATCGCGCTGCCCGAAGACATGCTGACCGAGGCTGCGACGGTGGCCGACGCGCAGCCTTACGCGGTGACCGAAACCCATCCCGGTGCAGCGCAACTCGCAGAGCTGCAGCAGCGACTGTCGCAGGCGCAGCGCCCGGTGGTCATCCTGGGCGGCAGCCGCTGGTCGAAGAAGGCCACGCAGCAGTTCGCGGATTTCGCGGCCGCGTTCTCGCTGCCCGTGTACTGCTCGTTCCGTCGCCAGATGCTGATGTCGGCCGAGCACCCCTGCTATGCGGGCGACCTGGGCCTTGGCGCCAATCCGCGCATGCTGGAGCGCATCCGCAACGCCGACCTCGTGCTGCTGGTCGGCGGGCGCTTGTCTGAAGTACCGTCGCAGGGCTACGAGCTGCTGGCGATTCCGCAGCCGAAGCAGGCGCTGGTGCATGTGCACGCCGACGCCGACGAGCTCGGCAAGCTCTATCGTCCGGCGCAGGGCATCCACGCCACGCCGCAGGCTTTCGCGGAAGCCATGTCCACGCTGCGCCCCGCGCAAACGCCGGCCTGGCAGGCGGAAACGGAGACAGCCCGCGAAGACTTCCTGCGCTGGAGCGACCCGGCTCCCATCCGCATTCCCGGCCCGCTGCAGATGGGCGAGGTCATGCAGCACCTGCGCGAAGTGCTGCCGGCCGACACCATCTTCTGCAACGGTGCAGGCAACTTCGCCACCTGGGTGCACCGCTTCTGGCCGTTCCGCTCCTACGCGAGCCAGCTTGCGCCCACCAGCGGCTCGATGGGCTACGGCCTGCCGGCCGGCGTCGGCGCCAAGCGGCTGTGGCCGCAGCGCGAAGTGGTCGTGTTCGCGGGCGATGGCGACTTCATGATGCACGGCCAGGAATTCGCGACGGCCGTGCAGTACGGCCTGCCGATCATCGTGGTGCTGCTCGACAACGCCATGTACGGCACGATCCGCATGCACCAGGAAAAGCACTACCCCGGCCGCATCAGCGCCACGCAGTTGAAGAACCCGGACTTTCGCGGCTATGCCGAAGTGTTCGGCGGCCACGGCGAACGCGTGACCAGCACCGAAGAATTCGGCCCCGCACTGGCGCGCGCGAGAGAGAGCGGCAAGCCAGCCATCCTGCATTGCCTGCTGGACCCGGAAGCGATCACCCCGGGAAGCACGCTGCAGTCGATTCGCAAGGCAGCGCTGGCTGCAAGCTGAGCACCCGGTGTCATTCGCACGCACCCCGAAAAGACTCAGCGCAACCCACCCACATAGCGAGGCGGCGGCGTAGGCGGCGTCCCATCGGGCTGCCGCGCCGCCAACCGCGCAGCGCGAGCCAGCGGCTCCATCGCCTGCTCCAGCCGTGTCGCCAACTGGTAAAGCTCCTCGTCCTTGGTGTCAGCAGCGTGCGCGCGCGTCATGCGCACGATCTCGGCCGCGTACTCGGCATTGGTCGCCATCCACTCGGTGTCGGTCACGCGCCCATGCTTTCGCCGCAGCGCCACGTGAAGGCGGGCAGCAAGGGCGATGCGTTCGCTTTCGGACATGGATGGCATGGTTCCTCCGTCGGTGGGTCAACTACTCCCGAGATGTTCTCTGTGCTGTGCAAGATCGAGGCCCAGCACCTCGCTGTCGGCATCGACGCGCAACCCGACCATGATGTGCACCAGAAACAGCACCACCGCCGTCCCCGTTGCGCTGTAGATAGCCACGCTGCCGACGGCGATCGCCTGCGTCAGCACGTCGCCCGTGGCGCCCGAGATGCGCGCATCGGCGAACACGCCCGTCAGCAGCGCGCCCACGATGCCACCGATGCCGTGCACGCCGAACACGTCGAGCGAGTCGTCCGCGCCAAGCAGGTGCTTGAGCCCGGTGGCGCCCCAGTAGCAGGCCAGCCCCGCGATCGCGCCGATGGCCAGCGCGGACAGCGGCGTGACGAAGCCGGCTGCCGGCGTGATGGCCACCAGCCCCGCCACCAGGCCCGAGCACAGGCCCAGCAGCGAAGGCCTGCGCCGCACGATCCATTCGCCGAGCATCCAGCTCATGGCGCCGGCCGCCGCCGCGATGTGCGTCACCAGCATCGCCAGGCCCGCGCGCCCGTCGGCCGCCACCGCCGAGCCCGCATTGAAGCCGAACCAGCCCACCCACAGCAGGCCCGCGCCCGTCATCGTCATCGCCAGGCTGTAGGGCTCGAAGGCCTCGCGCCCGTAGCCCTTGCGCGGCCCGAGCGCGTAGGCGCACACCAGCCCCGCGATGCCCGCGTTGACGTGCACCACCGAGCCGCCGGCGAAGTCGAGCGCGCCCATCTGCGCGAGCCAGCCGCCCGGCTCCCACACCCAGTGCGCGACAGGTGCGTACACCAGCACGCTCCAGAACAGCGCGAACCACAGGATCGCCGAGAAGCGCATGCGCTCGACAAAAGCGCCAAGCACCAGTGCGGTGGTGATGACCGCGAAGGTCAGCTGGAACATCGCGTAGACCGACTCAGGCACGTTGGGCGCGACGTGGCTCACCGCCACCTGCCCGGCCTCCTTCAGGTACTCGAAGCCCGAGAACCAGAAGCGCCCGGTGCCTCCCAGCCAGGGCCAGCCCTCGGTAAAGGCCAGTGAATAGCCCACCGCGAACCAGGTCAGCGAGACCGCCGCGGCTATCGCCACCACCCCCGCCATGGTGGCCAGCACGTTCTTGCGGCGCACCATGCCCGCATAGAAGAGTGCGATGCCGGGCAGCGTCATCAGCAGCACCAGCGCGGTCGAAGTCATCATCCATGCGGTGTCTGCCGCGTTGATGGAGGCGTGCGGAGCCAGGGCCATGACCGTTTCTTCTTCTTGAAGTGATGGACCTTGGTGCTGCGTGCACAAGTCGTGCCACATCGTTAACTATCAGAAACACTTTGGTTCGCAAATCGGGCTTTCTCGGTAAGGCAAAGCGGGTAATTCCCAATGCACTGACGCGGTGCGCACCCTAAAGTCTGCCCACTCGCGAACGGGCCCTGCTCGTGCTGCCGAGGGTCCGAGGAGACAATCCCCAAGCAACAATAAAAATGCTTCAAAGGCTCCGTACGAGATGCCGTGTTTGACTTTGAAAGGCGCCGCTGGTCGGCGCCTTTTTTATGCCTGCATGACTTGATGCACCTGCATCTTCAGCTCCTTTTTTGATAGCGCCACGGGCGAGACAATCCTCCCCCTATGGAGATGCTGGTGGTAACGGGCGCCTCGCTGTTCGCCGTGTTTCCGGGCGCACCGCTGGCGACCCTGCCGGGCACCAACAAGAGCGCGTCTATTTGGGGCACCCCGAGCAAAGGCCCCAAATGAAAAAAGCCCCCGGAGCGGGGGCTTCTTGCAGAGACCGGAGCGCTCACTCCTCGACGAAGGCTTCCTCGCGCTTGGCCTTGATTGCGGGCAGCAGCACGATGCCCAGCAGCAGCGCAGCCGCCACCAACAGCCCCGCCGACAGCGGCCGGGTGACGAATACGCTCCACGCACCGCGCGACAGCAGCAGCGCGCGCCGCAGGTTCTCCTCCATCATCGGCCCCAGGATGAAGCCCAGCAGCAGCGGCGCAGGCTCCGTGCGCAGCTTGATGAACAGGTAGCCGATGAAGCCGAAGGCCGCCACCATCCACACGTCGAAGGTGTTGTTGTTGGTCGAGTACACGCCGATCGCGCAGAACAGCACGATGGCGGGGAACAGGAACTTGTAGGGCACCGTCAGCAGCTTGATCCACATGCCGATCAGCGGCAGGTTCAGGATGATCAGCATCGCGTTGCCGATCCACATCGAGGCGATCAGGCCCCAGAACAGCTCGGGGTTGCTGGTCATGACCTGCGGGCCCGGCTGGATGTTGTGGATCGTCATTGCGCCCACCATCAGCGCCATCACCGCGTTGGGCGGAATGCCCAGCGTCAGCAGCGGGATGAAGGAAGTCTGTGCACCGGCGTTGTTGGCCGACTCGGGCGATGCCACGCCGCGGATGTTGCCCTTGCCGAAGGGCACTTCGCCGGGGCGCATGCGGATCTTCTTCTCCAGCGCATACGAGGCGAACGAGGCCAGCAGCGCGCCGCCGCCGGGCAGGATGCCCAGTGCAGAACCCAGGGCCGTGCCGCGCAGCACCGCGGGCAGCATGCGCTTGAAGTCGTCCTTGGTGGGCCACAGGCCCTTGACCTTGTGCGTGAACACTTCGCGCTCGTCGTCGGGCTGCGAGAGGTTGCCGATGATTTCGCCGTAACCGAACACGCCCATGGCGATCACCACGAAGCCGATGCCGTCGGTGAGTTCCGGAATGTCGAAGCTGTAGCGCGCGACACCCGAGTTGACGTCGGTGCCCACGATGCCCAGCAGCAGGCCGAGCACGATCATCGCCACTGCCTTCAGCAGCGAGCCCGAAGCCAGCACCACCGCGCCGATCAGGCCCAGCGTCATCAGCGAGAAGTACTCGGCGGGGCCGAACTTGAAGGCCAGTTCGGTCAGCGGCGGCGCGAAGGCGGCCAGGATCAGCGTGCCGACGCAACCCGCGAAGAACGAGCCGAGGCCGGCCGCGGCGAGCGCCGGGCCTGCGCGGCCCTGCCTTGCCATCTGGTAGCCGTCGATACAGGTGACCACCGAGGACGACTCCCCGGGCAGGTTCACCAGAATGGCCGTGGTCGAGCCGCCGTACTGCGCGCCGTAGTAGATGCCGGCCAGCATGATCAGCGCCGACACGGGCGGCAATGCGTACGTGGCGGGCAGCAGCATCGCGATGGTTGCGACCGGGCCGATGCCCGGGAGCACGCCGATCAGCGTGCCCAGGATGCAACCCAGCAGGCAGTACAGCAGGTTGGTGAAGGTGAAGGCAACGCCGAAACCGATGGAAAGGTTGTGGATCAGGTCCATGGTGTGCGCTCCTCAGCCCGAAATGAAAGTGGGCCAGACCTGGATCTGGAGCTTGAGCGCCCAGATGAAGGCCACGTAGCTGCCAGCCGCCAGGATGGTCGAGAGGATCAGCACGTCGCGCAGCTTGAAGTGCTCGCCCGCCATGCTCGAGATGATCGTGAGCGCGTAGATCGCGATGATCATCCCCATGGCCGGCAGCCCGATGCTGGGCAGGCCGCCCAGCAGCACGCCGAAGGCCAGGTTGGCGCCGAGCACGAAGGCCAGCGGCTTCCAGGCCCATTTGCCGATCGGGTGGCCGTCGGTGGTTTCGACCACCAGTGCCTGGAACATGATGATGGCCCCGAGGATGGCCAGCAGGATGCCCAGCATGAGCGGGAAGTAGCCCGGCCCCATGCGGGCGCCGTCGCCGATGGTGTAGGTGGTCGCGCCTATCGCAAAGGCGCCCCCCACGGTGGTGAACATGACTCCCGAAAAGAAGTCAGCCTGACTCTTGATGCGCATGTCGTCTCGCCCCTCTTGTATGGAGGGGTGAGGGTCGTTCTGCGGGCCTGACCGTTGGCTGACCTGCCCGGTACGGACAAATGCTTACCGCAGGGCTAGGGTTCTCCCTCGACGTCCCCTGCGCCACAGAGGGCCACAAACGAAAAAAGCTCCCGAAGGAGCTTTTCATTCAGAAGCCCGAAGGCTCTGGAGGGAAGGGCTTAGTAGCCGCCGCGACCGCCGCCGCCGCCGCCGTAACCGCCGCCACCACCGCTGCGGCCACCGCCGCCGCCGCCGTAACCGCCGCCGCCGCCACCACCACCGTAGCCGCCACCACCACCGCCGCCGTAGCCGCCGCCACCACCGGTACGGGGGGGACGAGCTTCCATCGGACGGGCTTCATTCACCGTCAGGGCGCGGCCCTGCAGCGAGTGGCCGTTCATGGCTTCGATGGCTGCGAGTGCTTCAGCATCCGAACCCATTTCGACAAAGCCGAAGCCCTTCGAACGGCCGGTGTCACGTTCCATCATGACCTTGGCGCTGACGATTGCGCCGAACTCGCCAAAGGCTTGTTCCAGGTCGTTGTCACGCACGGAGTAGGCGAGGTTGCCTACGTAGAGTTTCTTGCCCATTGAGGGACTCCTAATTCAAACCAACAAGACAAAGCGATGGAGTCCCAGAATCACAACAAACAAAATGCGCTGTGGCGCGAAACTGACCGATCACCGAATTACGTGCACGGGAGACAAAGCTCACAGACACGTAGGCTGGATTATCCAGCCCTAATTGCAAAAAACGTGGCGAAATCGTGTGTTATTGAGAAACATCCCGGCGCGACGGGCGGTTTCGCAACGGTTTCAGCAGGTCCGAGAGCCCGTTGTGGTCTATTTCATGCATCAAATGGAGTAGCCGGCCTATTTCTCCCGAGGGAAAACCCTCGCGTGCAAACCACGTCAGGTAATTTCCGGGCAAATCGGCAATCAGCGTGCCTTTGTGCTTGCCAAAAGGCATTTCGAGCGTCACCAGCCGCTGCAGGTCTTCGGGTTTCATCGCGTGCTCAGCCTCCCGCCCGCTTGACCGTGTGGCCCTGCTTCACGAGTGCGGCGATCACCGTTTCGCGGTGGTCGCCCTGGATTTCGATCACGCCGTCCTTTACCGTGCCGCCCGAGCCGCAGGCCGTTTTCAGCTGCTTGCCGAGTGCCGTGAGCGCCGCCGCATCGAGCGCGACGCCCTTGACCACCGTCACGCCCTTGCCTTTGCGCCCCTTGGTCTCGTGCGATACACGCACAATGCCGTCGGTGGCCGGTACGCGCGCCTTGAGTTCCTTGCAGCGGCACTGGGCCACCGGCTCCCCGCAGTCGGGGCACATGCGCCCGCCCGCCTCGGTGGAGTACACCAGGGCGCTGCCGGACTGATTGCGCTGCTGTTTCATCGTCGACATTCGATTCGTCTCTTCTCTCTCTGTCTGCTTACATGCCATTCGACTCACTGGGCCTGATCCCCGCGCTCGTGCAGGCTGCCGCCCAAAGCGGCTACGCCGCGCCGACCGCCATCCAGGCCGCGGCCATCCCCGCGATTCTGCAAGGTCGCGACGTACGGGGCTCGGCGCAGACCGGCTCCGGCAAGACCGCCGCATTTTCCCTGCCCCTGCTGCAGCGCCTGGGCGCTGAACGCGCGCAGGGCTCGTCGCGCCGCGTGCGTGCCCTGGTGCTCGTGCCCACCCGCGAACTCGCGGCCCAGGTCGGCGAAACCATGCGCAGCCTGGCGCAGCACCTGCCCGAGCGCCTGAAGATCGTCGTCGCATTCGGCGGCGTGTCGATCAACCCGCAGATGATGGGCCTGCGCGGCGGCGCCGACATCGTCGTTGCCACTCCCGGCCGTCTGCTCGACCTGGTCGAGCACAACGCGCTGAAGCTCGATGCCGTGTCGATGCTCGTGCTCGACGAGGCCGACCGCCTGTTCGACCTCGGCTTTGCCGAAGAACTCGGCCGCATCCTCGCGCTGCTGCCCAAGCAGCGCCAGAACCTGCTGTTCTCCGCCACCTTCCCGAGCGCCATCCAGGCGCTGGCAGATGGCATGCTGCGCGACCCGTCCGTCGTCGACGTGCAGGGCGAGCCGGGCACCGAGCCGAACATCGTGCAGCGCGTGATCGAGGTCGACGCCGCCCGTCGCACGCAGCTGCTGCGCCATCTGCTGAAGCAGCACGAGAACGAATGGGACCGCGTGCTTGTCTTCGTCGCCACGCAGCACGCCGCGCAGATCGTGGCCGAGAAGCTCTACAAGAACGGCATCTACGCCGTGCCCTTCCACGGCGACATTGCGCAGGGCACGCGCACCGATATCCTTTCGCAGTTCAAGCAGAGCCGCTGGGACGTGGTGATCGCCACCGACCTCGCGGCGCGCGGCATCGACATCGCGCAGCTGCCCGTGGTCATCAACTACGACCTGCCGCGCTCGCCGACCGACTACATCCACCGCATCGGCCGCACGGGGCGCGCGGGAGAGAGCGGCCTGGCGATCAGCTTCGTGAGCGCGTCGACCGAGGCGCATTTCCGGCTGATCGAGAAGCGCCAGGGGCTGAGCCTGCCGCGTGAGCGCGTCGAAGGCTTCGAGCCGACGGAAGTGGCGGTGCCGGTGGTCGATGCGTCGGGCACCGGGGGCATCAAGGGCAAGCGGCCGAGCAAGAAAGACAAGCTGCGTGCGGCTGCTGCGCTTGCCGCGGCCCGGGGGGATGCTCCCGAGAAGAACGACTGACCAGCGCCGATCAGTCTGCCGCGTAATCGACCTGGTGCCGCGCGACGCGAAGGTCGCCCAGCTCTTCGCGAATGCGCAGGTGTGCAGGGTGCGTGGCGTAGCCGTCGAGCGAGGCCTGGCTGTCGAACTCGCTGTAGAGCACCGCGTCGCAGGCATAACTTGCGCGGCTCGAATCAACGCCCACTTCGATGTGCAGCAGGCCCGGGATCTGGCCGCGCAGCGATTCGAACTTGTGCTTGAGCAGTTGGCGGGCCTGCGTCTTTTCTTCCGGCGTGTCGCCACGCAGGTCCCACATCACGATGTGCTTGAACATGCGCACGATGGTAAGCAGGCGCCTCGCGAAAGACCATGCGTTGCAGGCCTTCGCGCGTGAAGAACAGTTTTCCGCTTCCGCGCGTTGCGCGCCGCTATGCGTGCTGCTTGCCGAGGAAGCTCGAGATCAGATCCATCGGCAACGGGAACACGATGGTCGTGTTCTTGTCGGCACCGATCACCGTGAGCGTTTCCAGGTAGCGCAGCTGAATGGCCTGCGGCTCCTGCGCCAGCACGCGCGCGGCCTGGAACAGCTTCTCGGAAGCCTGCAGCTCGCCCTCCGCGTGGATCACCTTGGCACGGCGTTCGCGTTCCGCCTCGGCCTGCCGCGCGATGGCGCGCACCATCGATTCGGTCAGGTCGATCTGCTTGATCTCCACGTTCGACACCTTGATGCCCCACGACGCCGTCTGCACGTCCAGCGACTCGCGCACGTCGAGGTTGAGCTTCTCGCGCTCGGCCAGCATGTCGTCGAGCTGGTGCTTGCCGAGCACCGAGCGCAGGGTGGTCTGGGCCAGCTGGCTCGTGGCGTTGAAGAAGTCCTTCACCTGGATGATGGCCTTCTCGGCATCGACGATGCGGAAGTAGACGACCGCGCTGACCTTCACCGACACGTTGTCGCGCGAGATCACGTCCTGCGTCGGCACTTCGAGCACCACGGTGCGCAGGTCGACGCGCACCACCTGCTGGATGGCCGGTATCACGAGCACCAGACCCGGCCCCGAAACCTTCGAGAAGCGCCCGAGGGTGAACACGATGCCGCGTTCGTACTCCCGGAAGATCCATACCGCTGAAAACAGCAGCACCGCCAGCAGAACAATGATGACGGCGCCGATGCCGGAGGTGAGAGAGAGCATGTTGGTCTCCTGCGACCCAGCGAAAGCGCTGGATGGTTGGACACCCGGCGCGCGGCGGCGTTCCTCGCAGCACGAAGAAAGAAAGGCCGGCAAAGAAAGGTGACTACCAGCCCATCTGCTTGGCCGCCAGCTCCTTCATGATCTCTTCGGCCCCGCCGCCGATCATCATCACCTTCACCTCGCGGTAGATGCGCTCGCTCACCGTGCCGCGCATGAAGCCCATGCCGCCGAGGATCTGCACCGCCTGGTCGGCGCAGAACTGCATGGTCTGCGTCGCGTGGTTCTTCAGCATGCAGATCTGCGCGACCCATTCGGGTGCATTGAAGCGCCCCGCCGCTTCGAGCGTGTCGCCTTCGGCCGACACCGCCTCGATCCAGGCCTCGGTGGAGGCGATGCGCATCTGCATGTCGACCAGCTTGTGGCGCACCGCCTGGTGTTGGATGAGCGCAGCGCCGAAGGTCTTGCGCTCGCGCGCCCAGGCCAGCGCCTCATCGAGGCAGGCCTGCGAGAAACCCAGCGTGCCCGCCGCGATGCCGATGCGTTCACCGTTGAAGTTGCCCATGACCATGCGGAAGCCTTCGCCCTCGTTCCCGAGAAGGTAGCGCGCCGGCACGCGCACGTTGTCGAAGTGCAGCGTTGCGGTGTCGGAGCACAGCCAGCCCATCTTCGACAGGCGCGTGCGCGAAAGACCCGGCGTATCGCCCGGCACCAGCAGCATCGAGATGCCACCCGCGCCGCGTCCTTCGCCGGTGCGCGCGGCCACCGTGATCCAGTCGGCGCGCATGCCCGAGGTGATGAAGGTCTTCTCGCCATTGACCACGTAGTGGTCGCCGTCGCCGTCTGTTTCTCGCTTTGCCGTGGTGCGCAGCGCGGCCACGTCGGAGCCGCCACCAGGCTCGGTGATGGCAAGCGCTGCGATCTTCTCGCCGCGCAGCACCGGCGGCACGACCTCTTGGCGCACCGCGTCGCTTGCATGCAGCACCACGGGCGGCAGGCCGATGTTGTGCGAGAACAGGCTCGCGAGCACGCCGCCGCTCTTGCCGTGGCGCGCGAGCGCGACCCACGCCGGCAGCTTCAGCGAATACGAGGCCGGCGTGCCGCCGAGTTCTTCCGGATAGCCCAGGCCCAGCAGGCCAAGTTCGGCGGCCCGCGCGTAGAGCGCGCGTGGAAATTCGCCCGCGTCGTCCCACGCCTGCACATGCGGCGCGATCTCGCTTTCGGCAAAGCGCCGCACCGTGTCGGCGAGCGCGGCGCGGTCGGCTTGCAGTTCGGCGTCCATGCCGTGTTCAACCGCGCGGCGGCCGCTTGGCGATGCCCATGGTCTTCGCAAGGATGCCCAGCATCACTTCGTCGGCACCGCCGCCGATGGAGCCCAGCCGGCCGTCGCGGTACAGCCGCGACACGCGGTTTTCCAGCGTGAAGCCCATGCCGCCCCAGAACTGCAGGCAGGTATCGGACACCTGCCGCGTGAGGCGGCCGGTCTTGAGCTTGGCCATCGAGGCCAGTTCGAGCACGTCCTCGCCCTGCACATGCAGGTCGCAGGCGCGGTACGTGAGGGCGCGCAGCGCCTCGACCTCGGTCTTGAGTTCGGCCAGCTTGAACTGCACCCACTGCTGGTCGGCCAGCGTGGCGCCGAACATCTGCCGCTGCTGCGCCCATTCGATGGTCTGCGCGATGCAGTCTTCCATCGGTTCGAGCGAACTTGCGGCGGCCCACAGGCGCTCTTCCTGGAACTGCTGCATCTGGTAGACGAAGCCCTGGCCTTCCTCGCCGACGCGGTAGCGCTGCGGCACGCGCACGTTGTCGAAGTAGATGAGCCCGGTGTCGCTCGAATTCATGCCGATCTTGCGGATCTTCTTCGCCTTCTCGATGCCAGGGCTGTCCATCGGCACCATCACGAGCGACTTGTTGCGGTGCACGGGGCCGTCGCTGGTGTTGACCAGCATGCACATCCAGTCGGCCTGCAGGCTGTTGGTGATCCACATCTTCTGGCCGCTGATGAGGTAGTCGTCGCCGTCCTTGCGCGCATGGCTCTTCAGGCCCGCCACGTCGCTGCCCGCGCCGGGCTCGCTCACGCCGATGCAGCCGACCCTGTCGCCGGCGATGGCGGGGGCCAGGAACTCGCGGCGCAGTTCGTCGCTGCCGAAGCGCGCGAGCGCCGGCGTGCACATGTCGGTCTGCACGCCAATCGCCATCGGCACGCCGCCGCAGCTGATGTGGCCCAGTGCCTCGGCCATCGCCATCGCGTACGAGTAGTCGAGCCCGGCGCCGCCGAAGGACTCGGGCTTGTTCAGGCCCAGCATGCCGAGATTGCCGAGCTTCTTGAAGACCTCGTGCGCGGGGAATATCTCGGCGGCTTCCCATTCGTCCACGTGCGGGTTGATCTCGTCGTCGATGAAGCGGCGCAGCGTCTTCTGGATCTCGAGGTGTTCGTGGGTGTACTGCATGGTGTCTTGTCTCCGGTCGTTCTTTACTTGTCCTGGAACACGCGCGGCGTCTGTGCGAGGTGAAAGCCATCGAAAGGCCGCACCGCCGCGCGCTGCTGCGTCTGCGCATCGGGAATCTCCATCGGCCAGCCCATGCGCACCTGCGGCCGTGCGCCGTCCACGCGCAGCACGCTGCCGCTGATGAAGCTGGCCGCGGGGCTCAGCAGGAAGGCGATGGCGGCGGAGGTTTCGGCCTCGTTGCCGAAGCGGCCCGCGGGCACCGTGTTGCGCATGGCGCGCAGCATGTTGCCGGCTTCGGGCGGGTAGTGGTCCATGCCGCTCGATGCGATGTAGCCCGGCGCCACCGCGTTCACGCGCACGCCGCTCACGGCCCATTCGGCGGCCGCCGTTTCGGTGAAGCTCACCATGCCGGCGCGCGCCGCGCCGCTGTGGCCCATGTTGGGCATGGAGCCCCAGATGTCGGCCACGATGTTGACGATGGCACCGCCGTTGGCCTGCATGCTCTGCACATAGCACTCGCGCGCGACCAGGAAGCCGCCCGTGAGGTTGGTATGGATCACCGCCTCCCAGCCCTTGGCCGAGATGGCGGCGAGCGGCGTGATGTACTGGCCGCCAGCGTTGTTGACGAGCCCGTCGATGCGGCCGTGCGCTGCGACGATGGCGGCGATGGCCGCGCGCACCGCTTCTTCCTGGCGGATGTCGAAGGCCTGCGTGCTGGCCTTGCCGCCGCTGGCTTCGATCTCGGCGCGCACCTTGTCGAGCTTCTCGGGCTTGCGGCCGACCAGCACCACCTGCGCGCCGAGCGCCGCGAGTTCGTGCGCTGTGCAGCGGCCGATGCCGGAGCCGCCGCCGGTGACGACGATGACCTGTCCGCCGAACAGGCCGGGTGCGAAGACGGAGCGGTAGCCGGAGGATGCATTCATGCGGAAGACTTTCGAAAACTTGTCTTGAAGAGCGTCACGCGTCGGCGACCTGCGCGACCACATGGCGCGCGGCCACCTGCGCGCCCACCGCGACATGCAGCGCGACACGACCGGCACGCGGCGCGCAGTGCACGTGCTCCATCTTCATCGCTTCGAGCGTGACGAGCGGCTGGCCTGCGGCGACCGCGTCGCCTTCGGCCACCAGCAGGGCGATCACGCGGCCGTTCATGGATGCGCGCAGCAGGCCGTCGCCGCTGGCGCCGTTGGAGCGGGGCACTGCGACGTGCGTGAGGTTCTCCAGCTGGAACGACTGGCCGCGGAAGTGGAAATCCACGCGGTCGGGCTGGCGCACGACGAAGGCCTGCTCGGACAGTCCGCCGCACGAGAAGCGGAGGCTGCCGTCGCCGGGCAGTGCGAGCAATGCGAGCTGCACGGGCGCGTCGTTGTCCAGTGCGATGTCGAACCGGCCGGCGCCGCATGGCGTCACGCGGGCCGCGTGTACCGTGCCGTCGAGCGCGAAGCGAAGGGCGTTGGGCAGCGTGTGTGCGAGCGGCGAGGGCCAGCCACGCTCGCCCAACTGGAGCAGCAGAGCAGCGAGCAATGCGGCGCGGGCGTCGTTCGCCGCATCGGTGGCGAGCAGAGCGTCGAGGTGATCGCCGATGAAGGCGGTCGTGGCCGCACCGCTTGCGAACACGTCATGCGACAACACACGCTGCAGCAATTGCTGGTTGGTCGAGATGCCGAGCGTCACCGTGTCCTGCAGGCCCGCGATCAGCCGGTGCCGGGCTTCCTCGCGCGTGCGGCCATGCGCCACGAGCTTGGCGATCATCGAGTCGTAGAAGGGTGGCACGGCGGCGCCGTCACGCAAGGCGTGTTCGGTGCGCAACGCGGCAGAGGGCCGCCATGCCGCGAGCGTACCGCTCTGCGGCATGAAGCCCTGCTGCGGATCTTCGGCGCACAGGCGCACTTCGATCGCATGACCTGTGATGCGCACGTCCTGCTGCGCGAGCGGCAAGGGCTGGCCGGCTGCGACGCGCAGTTGCAGTTCGACGAGGTCGAGGCCCGTCACCGCTTCGGTCACCGGGTGCTCCACCTGCAGGCGCGTGTTCATTTCCATGAACCAGTACTGGCCTTCGGCGTCGAGCAGGAATTCGAGCGTGCCCGCGCCTTCGTAGGCGATGGCTTTCGCCGCGGCGACGGCGGTGGCGCCCATGCGTTCGCGCAGTGCGTCGGACACCGCCGGCGAGGGCGCTTCCTCGACAACCTTCTGGTGCCGCCGCTGCACCGAACAGTCGCGCTCGCCAAGGTGGATGGCGTTGCCATGCCGGTCGGCGAACACCTGGACTTCGACGTGGCGCGGCGCGACGATGGCGCGCTCCAGGATCACGGTGGCATCGCCGAACGCGTTGAGCGCTTCGGACTGCGCGCTGTGCAGTTGTCCGGTGAAGTCGTCGGCCGATGTCACGAGCCGCATGCCGCGCCCGCCGCCGCCCGCAGTCGCCTTGATCATCACGGGCCAGCCTATGCGCGCCGCCTCGGCCGCCAGTTTCTCCGTGCCCTGGTCTTCGCCCTGGTAGCCCGGAATGCACGGCACGCCCGCCGCCTGCATCAGCCGCTTGGCGCCGGCCTTGTCGCCCATCGCGCGAACGGCTTCCGGCGACGGTCCGATGAAGACCAGCCCCGCGTCTCGGCAGGCCTGTGCGAACGCTGCGTTCTCTGCGAGAAAGCCATAGCCCGGATGCACCGCATCCGCACCGCTGGTGCGCGCGGCCTCGATGATTGCGGCGACGTTCAGGTAGCTCTGCGCGGGCAGAGATTCGCCGATCCACGCGGCCTGGTCGGCCTGTCGTACATGCTCGGCATCCGCGTCGGCGCTGGAGTACACGGCCACCGTGCGGTAGCCCATCGCGCGCGCCGTGCGCATCACGCGCACCGCGATCTCGCCGCGGTTCGCGATCAGGATCTTGTGGAATGCACTGTTCATGGCCGCGCCACCGAAAACTGCATGGGTTGCGGCACGCGCGCATCGGCATCGCGGCACACGGAAAGAACTTCCGCCAGCACCGCACGCGTGTCGCGCGGGTCGATCACGCCGTCGTCGAGCAGCAGCGCGCTGGTGGTGAACACGCTCATCTGCCGATCGAAGCGCTCGACGATCTGCTGCTGCATCGCATCGATCTTCGCGTGGTCGACCGCACCCTTGCGTGCCATGCCCGCCTCCATGACGATGGCCATGGTCTTCGCCGCCTGCTCGCCGCCCATGACGGCTGTGCGCGCGTTGGGCCACGAGAAGCAGAAGCGAGGTGCGAAGCCCCGCCCGCACATGCCGTAGTTGCCCGCGCCATAAGAGGCGCCGCAGTGCAGCGTGATCTGCGGCACGCTGGCGTTGGTCACGGCCTGGATCATCTTCGCTCCGTGCTTGATGATGCCGGCCTCCTCGTGCGCCCGGCCCACCATGTAGCCCGTGATGTTCTGCAGGTAGACGATGGGCGTGCGCGTCTGGCAGCAGGCCTGGATGAAGTGCGTGGCCTTGGTCGCGCCGTCGGAATCGATAGGGCCGTTGTTGGTGACGATGCCCACGGCATGCCCTTCGAGCCGGATGTGGCCGCAGACGGTGGCGCTGCCGTAGTGCTCGCTGAACTCCAGGAACTCGGAGCCGTCGGCAATGCGCGCGATGACTTCGCGCATGTCCACCGGCCGCCGTCCGTCGCTGGGCATGATGCCGAGCAGGTCTTCGGCGTCGTAGCGCGGCGGGATGAACTGGCGCGGTGCTTCGTTGCGTGCCCAGTCGATGCCGCCGAGGATCGAGCGCGCGATGCGGATGGCGTCGCGGTCGTCTTCGGCCAGGTAGTCGCCGAGGCCCGAGATGTGCGTGTGCATCACCGCGCCGCCCAGTTCTTCTTCGGTCGCGATCTCGCCGGTGGCGGCCTTCAGCAGCGGCGGCCCCGCGAGAAAGGCCCGCGTGCGGTCGCGCACCATCACGATGTAGTCGGACAGGCCCGTCTGGTAGGCGCCGCCCGCGGTCGAGGAGCCGTGCGTCACCGTCACCACTGGCAGCCCCGCGGCCGACAGCCGCGCGAGGTTGCGGAAGATGTTGCCGCCGCGCACGAAGTCCTGCACGCGGTAGTGCATGAGGTTGGCGCCAGCGCTTTCCACCAGCTGCACGTAGGGCAGCTTGTTTTCGAGCGCGATCTCCTGCACGCGCAGCTGCTTGTCGAGGCCCATGGGCTGCAGCGCGCCGGCGTCGATGCCCGAATCGGAGGCGCTGACCATGCAGCGCACGCCCGACACCTGGCCGATGCCGGAGATCAGGCCCCCGCCGGGCACGCTCTTGGCCAGATCGG
The DNA here is from genome assembly GCF_051992195.1 of Variovorax sp. YR566. Taxonomy (NCBI): domain Bacteria; kingdom Pseudomonadati; phylum Pseudomonadota; class Betaproteobacteria; order Burkholderiales; family Comamonadaceae; genus Variovorax; species Variovorax sp. YR566. The sequence goes on from NZ_CP197092.1 coordinate 631,016, forward strand.
GGTGGTCCTGCCCCAGCCCCGCGAGCGAGGCCAGCGGCAGAAAGGGCGCGCCGGTGTCGAGCAGCAGCGCGATGCGTTCGCGCGGCAGCAGCTGCCCGCGCTTGGCAAAACGCTCGGCCGAGGCGCCGGAGGCCGCGACGGCGCGGGCCTCGTGTGCGCGCACCTGGTCGAGCAGCGCGAGCATGCCGGTGCGGTTGGCCTGGAAGGTGTCGCTGGCCGCTTGCAGTCGGGATTCGATGACGGGCATGGGAAGAGTCTGTGCAGGTCGCTTGTTTTCGCTCTGCACAGACTCTAGGGGGCGGGCGCCGCGCCCGCTTGCGCCTACTAGCTGGTCGTCAGCCGGTCATCAGCTGGCGCGCGCGCGTGGTGCGGCAACAGGGCCATCGAGGCTGCTGCCCGTGACCACCCAGTAGATGAAGATCAGCACCGCGCCGGCCGTGCCGAACACCGTGAGACCCATGTAGCTGCCGCCGATGGCCAGCGCGTCGGCGGGCGCGGCTGCGATGCAGACCATGCTGGCCGCGCTCATGCCCACGTAGTGCATGGTGCAGACCGCCACGCCCATCACGGCAGCGGCCGCGACCTTGTGCGAGAACTTGCGCAGGTTGAACGCCAGCCACAGGGCCGCCGCGGCGGCGGTGACGGCGATCAGCACCGACAGCCCGACCACCGCCAGGTCGAAATTCATCGAGGCGCGCATGCTCATCGCGAACATGCCCATGTAGTGCATCACGCAGACGCCGATGCCGGCCAGCAGGCTGCCGGCGAGCCAGCCCGATTTGCTGAACTTGCGCCGTCCACCGGCCATGTACAGCGCAATGCCGGAGATCAGGATGGCCGCCACCAGCGACACCACCGTGAGCGGCATGTTGTACGAGATGGCCACCGGCAGGCGGTACGCCAGCATACCGATGAAGTGCATGGACCAGATGCCGATGCCGCCCAGCGCCACCGCGGCGCAGGCCACGACGGCGAGGTTGGGCTTGCCGTCGGCGCCGACCATGCGGCCGGCGCAGATGAGGGCCACCAGCGAGCCCGCGAATGAGATCAGGAAGGAGAGCGCCACCATGCCCAGGGAGTACTCGGGCGACAGGAGTTGGCCTACGACGAGCGGAGTCATGCGATGTCCTTTCAAGTTCAGGAAAAGAGCGCCTCGCAGACCTCCCGACTACCGGATGCAATCGGGACGCCACAAGACGTCCCGCGCAGTCTGTAATATTTGTTTTTAAAAGTAAACTCCAATTTACACTTATTGTTACGCTACCTTACGGGGCGAATTCGATATATCGCATTGTTGCGATCGGCCGACATGTAGATCGTGCCGTCGCGTCCCACGGCGACGCCCGTGACCACGTAGGGCGGGGGCAGCCCGGGCCCGGGCGCGAGGCCGATCGGCAGGTTCTCGGCGACCGTGCGGCGCGTGCCGTCGGGGGCGATTTCCACCAGCCGCCGCGCCGCGCTCTCGGCCACGATGAAGCTGCCCCACGGCGTTTGCCCCACACCCTCGGGCAGCGCCAGTCCGTCGGCCACGGTGCGCAGCGGCGCGCTGGCGTCCAGCGGAATGCGCAGCAGCTTGCCGGCCGCCTCGGTCACGTAGAGCGCGCCGTCCTGGCCGACGATCATCTGCACCGGACCGTTCAGGCCGCTAGCAAGCACTGACTTTTCAGTGAACTTCGGCCCGCTGGCGCGGGTGATGCTGCCGGTAGCTATTTCGGCGTAGATCACGCTGCCGTCGGGCATGGGGATGGCGTCGAACGGCGCCTTCAGCCCGTGGATGGTTTCGACGGTCTTCCGCGTCTGCCGGTCGACCAGCTGCACCGTGCCCGTGAACCACGAACTCAGCGCAAAGAGTTTTGGCGACAGCCCCACTGCGAACGGGTAGTCGAGATCGGGCTCGCGCTGCATGCGGAACACGTCGCGCACCTCGCCCGTGCGCACGTCGACCTGGCGGAAGCCGAAGACGTCGGCCACCCACAGGTCGTTGCCGTCGATCTTCATGCCGGCCGGCACCGCCACCTTGCCGCTGGTGAGCGCGCGAAGTTCGCCGGTGGCGGGGTTGAAGGCCTGCACCTCGTTGTTGGCCATGTTCGACACGTAGATCGTGCCGTCCGGCGCGATGGCCAGGTTGTCGAGCGAGGCCCGCAGCTGCTTCGCGACCGTCTTGCGCCCGGTGGCGAGGTCTACTTTCACCAGCTCGCCGCTGCGCGCGTCGACCACCCAGAGATTGCCCCTGCCGTCGAGATTGGCGGCGGCCGGGATCTTGAAGCCGTCGGCGATCACGGTCATGTTGCCGTTCGCCGGGTCGATCTTCACGACCTGTCCCTTGAACCACAGCGGCCCGTAGAGCATGCCGTCGGGGCCGGCCTCGAAGCCGTTGAAGCCGCCCATGTCCTTCTTGATGAGCCGCGGCGGTTTCTGGCCTTCGCGGTCGATTTCCCACAGCGCGTCGCCCAGGAACACCTGCGAGGCGTAGAGCTTGCCGTTGCGGCGGTCGAAGTCGAGCGAGTTGAGGCCGGGCAGGTCCTTGGCCAGCACGCGCAGCGGGGCGGTGTCGCTCTCGCGGTAGCGCAGCATGCCCATGAGGTAGTTGGTCCAGGCCAGCTCGCCCTTCGGCCCCACGGCGATGTCGTCGGCCTGGCCTTCGGGCGCGTCGATGAGCACCTTGGCCGCGCCGGTGTTTCGGTCGACCTCCCACAGCGTGTTGCCGACGACCGAACCCGCGAGCAGCCGGCCCTTCGCGTCGATGGCCAGCCCGTGCACCCCCGAGAAGGATGAAGGGGCGACCAGCGCCTCAGGAGCACCCCACGATGCGGGCCGCGTGGCAGGCGATGGCGGCGCGACCGTGCTGCAGGCGCCCATCAGGGCGAGGGTGGCGGTCAGCGCGACTGCGCGCAGGCTGCTTCGACAGGGCATGGCGTTTTCTCCTCTTGTTGATGCGCGAAGCAGTCTAGGAGGCGAAAGGGGCCGCAAAGTCTCTCCGGAGACACGATGCGGACTTTCGTCCGCTGTGGATTACCCGAGCCCGTTCAGCCGCGCAGCAGCTGCGTCACCGTGTGGATCAGCAACCCGACCAGCCCACCCACCAGTGTGCCGTTGATGCGGATGAACTGCAGGTCGCGCCCGATGTGGCGTTCCAGCTCGAGCGTCATCTCTTGCGCGTTCCACTCGCCGACGCGTTCCTCGATGTAGCGGCGGATGTCCTCGCGGTAGCGCTCGATGGCCAGCGGCGCGGCGGCCTCGATCTGCTCGTTGATCCAGCGGCGGATGGCTTCGTCGCCCTGCAGCCGCGTGCCCAGCGCGCCGGCCATCGAGGCGATGCGCTGGCGGATGGCCGAGTTGTCGCGGCCCAGGTCGTCGTGCAGCCACGCCAGCAGCTCGCCCCACAGCCCGTGCAGGTAGTCGCCGAGGGCGGGGTGCGCGATGAGCTCGGCGCGGATCTGCTCGCCGCGCTGCTGGAACTCGGGGTCGAGCTTCAGGCGCACCACGAAGTCGTCGACGAAGTGATCGAAGCGCCTGCGCATCGGATGGTCGGGTTCGGCCGCCAGCTCGCCGATGGTGCGCGCCACGGCCGCGACGATCTTGCGCGTGGCCAGCTTGGCCGCCACCTGGTCGAGCCCCACGTAGCGCAGCGTCTTGATCTCGCGCGCAATGGCCTCGGTGATGTGCGCCTGCACCTCGTCGCCTTCGAGCAGGCCGGCCACCTGCTGCAGCACGTCGTCGAGCAGGGCCTGGTGGCGCCCGCCGGCGGTGAGCGCGTCGAGCGCCTGGCCGGTCAGGCGCGAGAGGTCTATTTTTTCGAGGCCGGCCGCGGCGGCGCGCCCCATGAAGTCGCGCACCCGTTCGTCGTCGAAGGCCGAAAGCCCGTAGCGCGTGGCGGCCACGCCCCATTCGCCGAGCTTCTCGCCGCTGGCGGGGCGTGCCAGCCAGTCGGCGATGCGCCCGGCCGCATCGAACTGCCGCAGCTTGCCGAGCACCTGTTCGGTGCTCAGGAAGTTGTCGCAGATGAAGCCCGCGAGCTTGGCGCCGATGCGATCCTTGTTGCTCGGGATGATCGCGGTGTGCGGAATCGGCAGGCCCAGCGGATGGCGAAACAGCGCCACCACCGCGAACCAGTCGGCAATGGCGCCGACCATCGCGGCTTCGGCAAAGGCGGCTACGTAGCCCCAGGCCGGGTGCTGCGCATGAAGCGCGCTCGCCACTGCGTAGAGCAACGCCGCGCCGCACAGCAGGCCGAGCGCGACGCGCTTCATGCGCCCCAGCGCATCGCCGCTGTTTTCTGCGGGTTCAGCCAATGGCGGGCGTGGACGCGAGACGTTCCATGAACAGTTCGCAGCGCGCGAGTTGTTCGAGGCTCACGAATTCGTCGGGCTGGTGCGCCTGCTCGATGCTGCCGGGTCCGCACACCACGGTGGGGATGCCAGCGTTCTTGAACAGACCCGCTTCGGTGCCGAAGGCCACCAGCGTGGTGCGTTCTTCGCCCGCCAGGCGCTGCGCCAGTTTGGTGATCGGGTTGTCGGCCGCGCCAAGGAAGCTCGGAATCTCGCAGATGGTCTCGAAGCTGAAGCCCGCGTCGGGCGCGACCTTCTTCATCGCCGGTTCGATGCTGCCCGCGTAGGCCACCACGTCGGCCTGCATGCGCTTGGCGTCGGCGGTCGGCAGGTCGCGGAATTCATAGCGGAACTCGGCGTCGCGCGGCACCACGTTGTCGGCAATGCCGCCATGGAACTGGCCCACGCTCGCGGTGCTGAAAGGCACGTCGAAGCCCTCGTAGCGGGGCTCGTTGCGCTCGAAGTCTTCTGCCATGTCGCGCACCTTGCCGATCACTCGGGCCGCCATTTCGATGGCGTTGACCGACTTCGGCGTGAGCGAGGAATGCGCTTCCTTGCCGCGCACGCAGCACTTGTAGCGGTACACGCCCTTGTGCGCGATGGCGGGCACCATGCTGGTGGGCTCGCCCACGATGCAGGCGATAGGCTTGATGTTGGCGTCGCGCATGTCGGCGATCAGTTCCTTCACGCCGAAACAGCCGATCTCTTCCTCGTAGCTGAAGGCGAAGTGCACCGCGAAAGGCGAGTCGCTCTCGAGGAAGCGATGGGCATTGGCCAGCGCGATGGCAATGAAGCTCTTCATGTCGGCCGAGCCGCGCCCGTAGAGGCGCTCGTTCTGCACCACGGCGGAGAGCGGGTCGACGCTCCAGTCCTGTCCGTCCCAGGGCACCGTATCGGTGTGGCCGGAGACGATCACGCCGGCTGGCTTGCCTTCGCCCAGCGTGGCGAACAGGTTCGCTTTGGTGCGTTCGGCGTTGTAGGTGATGCGGCTTTTGACGCCCAGGGCCGCGAGGTGGCTCTGCGCGAAGTCGATCAGTTCGAGGTTGCTGTTGGCGCTGATGGTGTTCATGCGCACCAGGGTCTGGGCCAGCAGCAGGCTTTGGGGGGAAAGCGTGTGGAGCATGCAACACATTCTCCCGGAAGTTGGCGCCGCGCGTGCGTGGATGTCGAAGCCTTCACGCGAAGCGGGTACGCTGCCCCTCTTCTTTTGGACGGAGAAACCAGGACCATGCGCACCCTTCAGATCGCCTTGACCGCCACCGCCGCCCTCTGCGTGGCCGCCTGCGGCACCACCGGACCTTCCCGCAACAAGCTGCTGACGCTCGACGGCAACCCGCCGCTGGTCATCGCCCACCGCGGTGCATCCGGCTACCTGCCGGAAGAAACGCTCGAAGCCTATGCGCGCGCCATCGAGCTCGGCGCCGACGTGATCGAGATGGACCTGATCTCCACCAAGGACGGCGTGCTCATCGCCCGCCACGACCCCAACCTCGCCATCAGCACCGACGTGGCCAAGCATCCCCGCTTCGCCTCGCGCAAGAAGACCATCAAGGTCGACGGCGAAACCCAGACCGGCTGGTTCAGCAACGACTTCACGCTGGCCGAGATCAAGACCCTGGGCGCCATTTCCACTGACGCCGAGCGTCCGCAGGAATTCAACGGCAAGTACAAGGTGCCGACCTTCCAGGAAATCATCGACTTCGCCAAGGCCAAGTCGAAGGAAACCGGCCGCACCATCGCCATCTACCCCGAGACCAAGAACCCGACCTACTTTCGCGAGCTCGGCCTGCCGATGGAAGACAAGGTCATCGCCGCCATCAACGCAGCCGGCTGGAACAGCAAGACGGCGCCCATCTACGTGCAGTCCTTCGAGCCAGGCAGCCTGAAGTACATGAAGAGCAAGGGCCTGAACACCCGGCTCATCCAGCTGATCGACGGCGACAGCGTCGACCTGAAGACCGGCGCCGTGACCTTCGCCGTGCCCAGCGACCGCCCCTACGATTGGACCAAGGCTGGCGACAAGCGCAACTTCGACGCCATGGTCACGCCCGCAGGCCTGGCCGAGATCAAGACCTACGCCGACGGCATCGGCCCGTGGAAGCGCTACATCGTGAGCATCAAGGGCACCATCGGCGCCGACGGCAAGCCGGTGGACGTCAACAAGGACGGCAAGATCAACGACGCCGACGCCACCTCCACAGCGCCCACCTCGCTGATTGCCGACGCGCACAAGGCCGGCCTGTTCGTGCACCCCTTCACCTTCCGCAACGAGTCGCGCCGCCTGGCGTCCGACTACAACAAGAGCGGTCAGAACGAATACGGCGTGTACTACAAGCTCGGCGTGGATGGCGTGTTCACCGACTTCACCGACACCGCATTGGCCGCACGCGCCGACTACCTGAAGAGCATCGGCCGCTGAGCGGAGGCATCGTCCAGGCATGACCACCGACCTGTCGCCGCGCGACCTCGAACTGCTGCGCATGGCCATCCGCCTGTCGGATGAGTCGAAGGCGCGTGGGCGCCATCCCTTTGCCGCGCTGGTGGCGAACGAGCATGGCGAGGTCGTCGTCACTGCGGGCAACAACTCGATGCCGCCAGAGGGCGACCCCACGCAGCACGCCGAGCTGGCGGCTGCTGCGCAGGCCGCGCGCCTGCTCACGCCCGAGCAGCTCGCGCGCTGCACGCTGTTCACCAGCGCCGAGCCCTGCTGCATGTGCGCGGGCGCCATCTACTGGACGAACATCGGCCGCGTGGTCTACGCGCTGTCCGAGCACGCGCTGCTCGGCCTGACCGGCGACCACCCCGAAAACCCGACCTTTTCGCTCCCCTGCCGCGAGGTCTTTGCGCGCGGGCAGCGGCGCGTGGAGGTGGTGGGGCCGCTGCTCGAAGAGGAAGCCTCCGCGCCGCACGTCGGCTTCTGGACCGCCGGGCACTGAACCCCGGGTGCGCACGCGGGGTGCGCATTTTGGGTGGTGCCTCGAAACGCCAGAGTGGATAGACTGGCATTTTGAGACGTCCACGCCATGAAACTCATCGACTCGCTCGTCACGCAGGCGGCTGGCATCGCCGCCGTCCGACGTGACCTCCACGCCCACCCCGAACTCTGTTTCCAGGAAGTCCGCACCGCCGACGTGGTGGCAGGCAAGCTCACCGAATGGGGCATTCCCATTCATCGCGGCCTGGGCACCACAGGCGTGGTCGGTATCGTCAAGAATGGCTCCAGCAGCCGCGCAGTCGGTCTTCGCGCCGACATGGACGCGCTGCCCGTCACCGAGCTCAACACCTTCGCCCACGCCAGCAAGCACCACGGCAAGATGCACGCCTGCGGCCACGACGGCCACACGGCCATGCTGCTCGCAGCCGCCCAGCACCTGGCGAAGAACCGTAACTTCGACGGCACCGTCTACCTGATCTTCCAGCCGGCGGAAGAGGGCGGCGGCGGCGCCCGCGAGATGATCAAGGAGGGGCTGTTCGAGCAGTTCCCCATGGATGCCGTGTTCGGCATGCACAACTGGCCCGGCATGAAGGCGGGCCAGTTCGCCGTGAGCCCCGGGCCGGTGATGGCCTCGGGCAACAAGTTCCACGTCAACGTGATCGGCAAGGGCGGCCACGCCGCGCTGCCGCATACGGGCATCGACCCGGTGCCTGTCGCCTGCGAGATCGTGCAGGCCTTCCAGACCATTCTCACGCGCAAGATGAAGCCGACCGATTCGGCCGTGATCTCGGTCACCACCATCCATGCCGGCGAAACCAACAACGTGATTCCCGACAACTGCGAGCTGTCGGGCACGGTGCGCACTTTCTCGCTGGAGGTGCTCGACCTGATCGAGGCGAAGATGAAGCAGGTCTGCGACCACATCTGTGCGGCGCACGACGCCACCTGCGACTTCCGCTTCGAGCGCTACTACCCGCCCACCATCAACACCGAGGCCGAAGCCGACTTCGCGCGCCGCGTGATGGGCGGCATCGTCGGCCCCGAGAACGTGCTGAAGCAGGAGGCCGCCATGACTTCCGAAGATTTCGCCTTCATGCTGCAGGCCAAGCCCGGCGCCTATGCCTTCATCGGCAACGGCGACGGCACGCACCGCGACGTGCACCACGGCGAAGGCCCGTGCACGCTGCACAACGCCAGCTACGACTTCAACGACGACCTCATCCCGCTGGGCGCCACCTGCTGGGTGCAGATCGCCGAGCAGTTCCTCAAGCCCGGCGGCGCAGCGACATGATCGGCATCGCAGAGGCCTTTTCGCCGCGCTACGCCCAGGCGCGCCAGAAGTTCCTGCAAGGCTGCGTGAGCGCCGGCCTCACGGTCGAGCCGCATGCGCACCCGCTCAAGGGGCGCGACGGCGAAGACCTGTCGATGGACGTCGTGCTCGACGGCGACGCGAATGCGCAGAACCTGCTGATCGTCAGCAGCGCCTGCCATGGCGCCGAGGGCCACTGCGGCAGCGGCGTGCAGGTGTTCGCGCTGCACGATGCCGAATGGCGCGAGAAGGCCAAGGCACAGGGCGTGGCGGTGCTGTACGTGCATGCGCTCAACCCGCACGGTTTTTCCTACGGCCGGCGCGTGACACACGAGAACGTCGACCTGAACCGCAACTTCATCGACTTCTCCAAGCCGGTGCCGGTCAACGAGCCGTATGCCAAGCTGCACGACCTGCTGCTGCCCGCCACCTGGCCGCCCACGCCCGAGAACCAGGCGGCGGTGGACAAGTGGATCGCAAAGCACGGCGCCACTGCCTACCAGGCGGCCGTGACCAGCGGGCAATACCAGTTCGACGATGGCCTGTTCTTCGGCGGCAAGGCGCCGACCTGGAGCAACAAGACCATCCGCGGCGTGCTCAAGCGCCGCGCGGGCAACGCGAAGCGCATTGCCTGGATCGACCTGCACACGGGGCTGGGCCCGAACGGTCTGGGCGAACGCATCTTTGCCTGCCGCGACGACAAGGTCGCCTATGCGCGCGCCAATGCATGGTGGGGCACGCCCGCCGCGCCCGTCACCTCGATCTACGACGGCTCCTCGACCTCGGCGCTGCTGCGTGGGCTGATGTGGGACTCCGTCTACGAGGAGTGCCCGCAGGCGGAATACACCGGCATCGCGCTCGAATACGGCACGCTGCCGATCCTCGAAGTGACCGGCGCGCTGCGTGCCGACCACTGGCTGCACAAGCACCCCCAGGCGCCGGCCGACCTGGCCGACGGTATCCGGGCACGGATGCTGGAAGCGTTCTATACGGACACCGATGCCTGGCGCGGGCAGATCGTCAGCCAGGCGCGGCAGGCGATGTTCCAGGCTGTGGATGGTCTCAGCGGCTGACCTGATCTCTCAAGTCCTGACCCGCCCATCCCCAGTCAGCATCGAAAGCTCGACGAACTTCGATGCCACGTGGTTCTTGGCAGAGAACGACACCTCGAACCCACCAAACTGCTGGCGGTCGATGCTCTCCAGCCCCGCGATCAGGCTCTCGCGCGTGGGCTTGCCCGGCGCCTTGCGCAGGCCCTCGGTCAGCACCTTGGCGGCCAGGTAGCCCTCCATGCTCGAAAAATTGGCACTCGCGCCGCCGCCGGCCTTGCGTACCGCCTCGGTGAACTCGCGCGCCAGCGCATTGGCCTGGTTGTAGGGCGAGGGCACCACCTGCGTCACCATCACGCCGGCCGCATCCTTGCCCAGTTCGTCCGCCAGCGCCTGCGTGCCGACGAAAGACATGTTGAAGAAAGTGCCGCCGTAGCCTGCCTTGCGCGCCTCGCGGATGAAGGCCGCGCAGGCCTTGTATGCGCCCACCTGCACTACCGCGTCGGGCCGCGCCGCCACGATGGTCTTCACCGCCTGCGCCACGTCGGACGAATTGCGCTCCACCGTGGCCAGCGCCACCGGCTTGAGCTGCTGCTCGCCGAGCGCCAGCGTCACCCCGTCGAGCCCGGCCTTGCCGTAGGCGTCGTTCTGATAGAAGACCGCGATCTTCTTCAGGCCCAGGTGGGTGAGCTGCTTCACCATCAGCGCCGTCTCGTCGTTGTACGAGGCGCGCAGGTGGAACACATTCTTCTGGAAGGGCTCGCGCAGCGACATCGCGCCGGTGAAGGGGGCCACGAACGGCACCTTGTCCTTCACCGCCAGCGGCAGCGCTGCCAGGCTGGTCGGCGTGCCGATGTAGCCGAAGAGCGCGAACACGTCTTCCGAGATCAGCTTCTGCGTGTTGGCCGCGCAGCGGTCGGGCTCGTAGCCGTCGTCGAGGTTCTTGATGACCACGTCGCGGTGCCCCGACTGGGCGTTGTACTGGTCCAGGAACACCTTGGCGCCCTGGTGAAACTGGATGCCCAACTGCGCCGCCGGACCGGTGAACGCTGCCGACTGGCCCAGCACCAGCGGCGTGTCGCCCTGTGCCCGCGCGATGCCGAAACCCCCCAGCGTGGCGGCCGCGCCTGCGGCCAAAGAAAAATGACGTCGATTCAACATGATGAAAACCCACTCCCGCGCTCTGACTCGCGCACAAATTAGACTCGCCCGATGGCCCACGCACCGGATACCTTGCTCGAAGAAGCGCCTCCCCAGCCCGTAACGACCACCGTGCTGGGCGCCTGTCCCCACGACTGTCCGGACACCTGCGCGCTCGTTACCACCGTCAAGGACGGCGTGGCCGTCAAGCTGCAGGGCAATGCCGCCCATTCGCACACCGGTGGCGTGCTGTGCACCAAGGTGTCACGCTACATCGAACGCAACGACCATGCCGAACGGCTGGTGCAGCCCCTGAAACGTGTCGGCCCCAAGGGCAGCGGCCAGTTCGAGCCGGTGTCTTGGGAAGCCGCATTGGACGACATCGCCGCGCATCTTCGAGTATTACAGGGAAAACCCGAAGCTATTGTCCCCTACAGTTATGCGGGCACCATGGGGCTGGTGCAGGGCGAGTCGATGGACCGGCGCTTTTTTCATAAGCTGGGCGCCACCCTGCTGGACCGCACGATCTGCTCGATGGCCGGCGGCGAAGCCATGGTCTACACGCTGGGCGCCAAGGTCGGCATGCGCATCGAATTCTTCGCCGAAGCCAGGCTGATCCTGATCTGGGGCAGCAATTCCATCGCCAGCAACCTGCATTTCTGGCGCCACGCCCAGGCCGCCAAGCGCGCCGGCGCGCGGCTGGTGTGCATCGACCCGCGCAAGACAGAAACCGCCGACAAGTGCGACGAGCACATCGCGTTGCTGCCCGGCACCGACGCCGCGCTGGCGCTGGCCCTGATGCACGAGCTGATCGTGCACGACTGGCTCGACCACGACTACATCGCCAACCACACGCTGGGCTGGGAGCAGCTGCGCGAGCGCGCGTTGCAATGGCCGCCGTCGCGCGCGGCCGAAGTCTGCGGCATTCCCGAAGAACAGATCGTGTCGCTGGCCAGGGCCTACGGCACCACCAAGCCGGCTGCGATCCGCCTGAACTACGGCATGCAGCGCGTGCGCGGCGGCGGCAACGCCGCCCGCGCCATCGCCTGCCTGCCGGCGCTGGTGGGCGCCTGGCGCAACCGCGCGGGCGGCCTGCTGCTGAGCAGCTCGGGTCATTACCCGGTCGATCGCGCCGCGCTGCAGCGCCCCGACCTGCTGGCCGGGCGCAAGCCGCGCACCATCAACATGAGCACCATCGGCGACGCGCTGCTGGACACCGCCAACCCGGTGAAGGCCATCGTGGTCTACAACAGCAACCCCGTGGCGGTGGCGCCCGAGTCGGCCAAGGTGGCGGCGGGCTTCGCGCGCGAAGACCTGTTCACCGTGGTGCTGGAGCAGTTCCGCACCGACACAGCCGACTACGCCGACTACCTGCTGCCCGCCACCACGCAGCTGGAGCACTGGGACATCCACTGCAGTTACGGCCACACCGACGTGCTGCTGAACCGCCCGGCCGTGGCGCCGCGCGGCGAGGCCCGCAGCAACGCCTGGGTGTTCCGCGAGCTGGCGCGCCGCATGGGCTTTGGCGAGCCCTGCTTCTCGGATTCCGACGAGACGCTGTGCCGCACCGCCTTTGCCGACAACGCCATCGACTTCCCCGAGCTGCTGGCGCAGGGCTTCACCAGCGTGAAGCTGCCCGAGGCGCCGTTTGCCGAAGGCAGCTTTCCCACGCCTTCGGGCCGCTGCGAATTCTTCAGCGCGCGCCTCGAAGCCATGGGCATGAGCGGCCTGCCCGACCATGTGCCCAACTGGGAGCCGGCCGGCAGCTCGACCGAATTCCCGCTGGCCATGATCTCGCCGCCGGCGCGCAATTTCCTCAATTCGACCTTCGTCAACGTGACGAGCCTGCGCGCCATCGAGGTCGAGCCGCTGCTCGAGATCCACGAGGCCGACGCCGCCGCGCGCGGCATCGAGGACGGCGCGATGGTGCGCGTGTTCAACAAGCGCGGCGAGCACCGCTGCCGCGCCGAGGTCTCGCGCCGTGCGCGGCAGGGCGTGGTGCACGGCATGGGCATCTGGTGGCGCAAGCTCGGCATGGACGGCACCAACGTCAACGAGCTGACCAGCCAGCGCCTGACCGACATCGGCCGCGGCCCCACGTTCTACGACTGCCTCGTCGAGGTCGAGAAGGCGTGAGGCCTCTCCCCGCGCTTGCGCTGGCCGGCGCGCTGTTGCTCACCGGCTGTGCCGACCTCGGCTACTACTGGCAATCCGCCAGCGGCCACATCGGCATCATGCGGGCCGCCAAGCCGGTGCCCGAGTGGTTGGCCGATCCGGCCGTGTCCGCACCGCTGAAGGCCAAGCTCGAACTCACGCAGCGCATCCGCCGCTTCGCTTCCGCCGAGCTCGGCCTGCCCGACAACGCCAGCTACAAGTCGTACGCCGACCTGCACCGCCCCGCCGCCGTGTGGAACGTGGTGGCCGCGCCGCCGTACTCGCTCACGCTCAAGAGCTGGTGCTTCCCGGTGGCGGGCTGCGTGGGCTACCGCGGCTACTACAGCGAGGACGCGGCCAAGGTCGAAGCCGAGGCGCAGAAGAAGCAGGATCTGGAAGTGGCCGTGTACCCCGTGCCCGCGTACTCCACGCTGGGCTGGATGAACTGGGCCGGCGGCGATCCGCTGCTGTCCACCTTCATCGGCTACCCCGAGGGCGAGCTCGCGCGCATCGTGTTCCACGAACTGGCGCACCAGGTGCTCTACGTGGCCGGCGACACGGTGTTCAACGAGTCGTACGCCACGGCCGTCGAGCGCATCGGCGGGGCGATGTGGCTGCAGCGCGAAGCCGGCGAGCAGGCCCGCCGCGAGTACGCGCAGTTCGATGGGCAGCGCCAGGACTTCCGCGCACTGGCGCTCAACACCCGCCGCGCGCTGACGCAGGTCTACGAATCGCCCGAAGCCAAGGCCAAGGACTGGGCCAAGGTCGAGGTCATGAAGCAGGCGGCCATGACCGATTTCCGCGAGCGCTACGCGAAGCTGAAGGAGGGCTGGACGGGCCCCCGCCGCAACGCCTACGACGCCTGGGTGGCGCGCGCCAACAACGCGGCCTTCGGCGCGCAGGGCGCCTACGACGATCTCGTGCCCAGCTTCGAGAAACTCTTCGAGCGCGAAGGCCACGACTGGCCGCGCTTTTACACTGAGGTCCGGCGCATCGCCGCGCTGCCGACCACGGAAGAACGCCGCAATGCCTTGCAGGCGGCGACCGGCATCATGCAAACCCATTCCAGCCCGGAACAAAAAAACGGAGATCACGGTGCCTGACATCCATATCGAACGCAACCACACGCTGGGCATTGCCGGGGCGCGCGTCGCCGCACGCCAGTGGATCAAGCAGGCCGAACAGGAGTTCGGCCTCGAATGCGTCTACACCAAGGGCGAAGACCGCGACGTGGCAACCTTCACGCGTGCGGGCATCGACGGCACCGTCGAGGTCACGGCCAGCACCTTCACGCTCGACGCGACGCTGGGCTTCCTGTTCAGCAGCTTCAGCGAAATGATCGAGCAGAAGATCACGCGCAACCTCGACGCGTTGCTCGAATCCCCCCGGGGTGGCGGCACTCGTCTCGCCTGAGAGACTTCGGCTTCAGACGATGGTGTAGCCGCCGTCCACCGGCAGCGCCACGCCGTTCACCATCGACGCGCCATCGCTCAGCAGAAAGAGGATCGGCGCCACCACTTCCTCCACTTGCGCAAAGCGGCCCAGCGGAATGTTCCTGAGGGCGGCAGCGCGCTTGTCCGCGTCGGCCCAGGCCTGTTCGGCCATGGGCGTGAGCGTGACGGTCGGGTTCACGCTGTTCACGCGGATGCCGTGCGGCCCGAACTCCAGGCACAGCGAGCGCGTGATGGCATCCATCGCGGCCTTCGAGGCGCAGTAGCAGAGGTGCGCGTCGAGTGCGACCAGCGAGGCCTGGCTCGACACGTTGACGATGCTGCCGCGTATGCCGGCTGCGATCATGGCCTTGCCGCAGCGTGAGGCCACGAGTGCTGCGGCACGTGCGTTGACGGCCATCACTGCGTCGAAGTTGCCGGCTTGCAGATCGACGGCCGATTCAAGCAGTGCGATGCCGGCGCAGTTCACTACGAGGTCGAATGCTTGCAACGCAGCGAGCGCATGTTCGAGTGCGGGAGCGTCGGCCACGTCGAGCACGAGTGGCGTGCAGCTGGCCTCGGCGTGCAACGTTTCCAGGGCCGTGGCGTTGCGTCCCACGGCTGTGACCTTTGCGCCGGACTGCGCGAGTCGCATTGCCACTGCTCGGCCGATGCCGCTGCTCGCGCCGGTCACCAGTGCGCGTTGGCCGGAGAAGTTGAAAGAGGTTGTCATGTCAGTGGCTTCAGTGTTCGTTCGGGGTGGGTGCGAATGACACCGGGTACTCCTCTTCGCGAATGACCCTCGGCCTGCGGCTTCCTCCTTTATTTCGCTCCGGATCGCATCGAGCAGTCATTTCAGCCGATGCATCGCATCACTCAACGCTGGATAAAGCGATTTGTAGATTTCGAAGCGCTCGCGATACACAGCCTGTGCCGCGGGTTCGGGCCGCGCCCGCTCCACCAGCGTGACCCAGCCGCGCTCGGCCGTCGCCGCATCGACCAGCCCCGCACCCAATGCCGCGAGCATTGCCGCACCGAGCGCGGCCTCGACCTCTTGCTCGATGGTGAACACCGGGTAGCCCGTGATGTCCGCCACGATCTGCATCCACAGGTCCGAGTGCGCCGCGCCACCGACCACGATCAGCCGGTCGTCCAGCGGCTGCCCGCTCTGGCGTCCCGCCTCGATGTTGTGCTGCAGTGCGAAGCTCACGCCTTCGAGCACCGCGCGGTACAGGTGCGCCCGGCTGTGCGCGAGCGAGAGGCCAATGAAGGCGCCCTTGGCCTGCGCGTCCCAGATCGGGCTGCGCTCGCCCATGAGGTAGGGCAGGAACACGAGGCCTTCCGCACCGGGTGGCACGTCGACGGCCTTGCGCTCGATCAGTGCGTGCGCATCTTCGCCGGTGCGCGCCGCCTCGGCCACTTCGGCCTGGCAGAAGGCTTCGCGGAACCACGTGATGGCTGCACCCGCCGTGATCGCGCCGCCGAATACATAGCTGCGGTCCGCACCGCTGTACACGTGCGGCATCGTTATGAGTTTGTGCCGTGCATCGACCGTGGGGCTCACGAAGCCCCAGCACATGCTGGTGCCGATCATCGCCACGTGGTCGCCGCTGCCGGTGACACCCGCGCAGAAGGTGGCCACCGCTGCATCGACGCCGCCCGCCATCAGCGGCATGCCTTCGACAAGGCCGAGCTTCGCGGCCCATTCGGCGCTCAGGCCGCCGACCACCTCGCTCGACTCGACCAGGCGCGGCGGCATCATGCGCGATGGAATGCCGAGCATCTGCATCGCCTCTTCGGACCACTGCCGGCGCGCCGCGTCGTACACGCCGCCGATGTTGCCGGCGCAGCTGTGATCGACGGCCAGCTCGCCCGTGAGCCGCCAATTGATATAGCTGTTGGGTGGCAGGAAATGGCGCGTCTTCGCCCACACATCGGGCAGGTGCTCGCGCACCCACAGGATCTTGGTGAAGCCGTAGTAGCTGTCGACGCCGTTGCCGGTGATGGCTTCGAGGCGTGGCACTTCCACGTTCGCGTTCACCCATGCGACCTCGGCGGTGGCGCGGCGGTCCATCCAGATCAGGCAAGGGTGCAGCGGCTGCATCTGCCCGTCGACCGGAATGCCCGCGCCGCCGTACAGGCTGCTCACGCACATCGCTGCGATGTCCGACGGCGCGACGCCGCTGCCGGCCACACAGGTGCGCACGCTCTCGCACACCGCGTCGAACCACACGGCGCAGTCCTGCTGCGCCCACAGCGGCTTCGGCGTCTCGGGCTGGTAGGCCACGCTCGCCTGCGCATGCACCTTGCCGTCGATGCCGACCAGCAGGCACTTGGTGCTCTGCGTGCCGATGTCGACGCCGATCACGTATTTCATGGTGTGTTGTCTCTCAGGATCGGGGCTGCGGCGTGAGCAGCACCTTGATGGAATCCAGCGAGTTTGCCAGCGCGAAAGCGCGCTCCCATTCGGTCAGCGGAAAGCCGTGCGTGACGATGCCCTGCGAGGTGACCAAGCCGCGCGCCAGCAGGTCGATGGCAACGGGGTAGCAGTAGGGCCCCAGGTGCGCACCGCGCACGTCGAGCTCCTTGCGGTCGCCGATGATCGACCAGTCGGCGCTCGTTTCCGAGCCGAACACGCTGAACTCGACGAAGCGGCCGAGCTTGCGGATCATGTCCAGCCCCTGCGTCACGCCGATGGGGGCGCCGGTGGTCTCGATGTACACGTCGCAGCCGTAGCCTTCGGTCAAGCCCTTGACGATGGCATCTGCGTTCTCGGTCTTGGGGTTGATGACGACGTCGGCGCCGTATTGCTTGGCGAGCGCCAGGCGTTCCGGCACGAGGTCGATCACGATGAGTTTCTTCGGCGTCTTCAGCGCCGCGACCTGCACCATCATCAGCCCCAGCGGGCCGGCGCCGGCGATGACCACCACGTCGTCGAGCTGTATGTCGCCGCGGTTCACCGTGTGGATCGCGCAGGACAGCGGCTCGATGATGGCCGCGTCTTCCAGCGAAATGCCGTCGGGGATCTTGTGCACGCGCGAGGTCGGCGGCAGGCGCATGTAGTCGGCCATGCCGCCATCGGCCACGATGCGCTGGAAGCCGAAGATGTTGTGCACTTCGCACATCCAGTACTTGCCTGAAGTGCAGAAGCGGCACTTGCCGCAGGGCACGATCTGCTCGGCGATCACGCGGTCGCCTTTCTCCACGCCAAAGTGCTCGCCCGCGCCTTCGCCCAGGGCTTCGACGTAGCCGAAGAATTCATGGCCGGGGATGACCGGCGCCTTGACCCATGAGGGCTGGCCATCGCCGCCCCAGAACATCTTCGCGCCCGAGTGGCATTTGCAGTCGGAGGCGCAGATGCCGCAGGCGGCGATGGAGATCAGCAACTCGTTCGGGCCGATGGCCGGCATGTCGACGGTTTCGAGGCGATAGTCCTTGGGGCCATGGCAGACGACGGCCTGCATTGAAGCGAGTTGTGCGATGGCACCGGACGTACCGGGTTGGAGCTTTTGATAAGACATGAGGTTGGGGGAGTGGGGGAATGTGTCTGTTGCGAAGTCAGCGCTTGGCTTCGCGGCTGATGAAGATGGCGAGCAGGACGATCCCGCCCTTGATGATCAATTGCAGGTACGGCGACACGCCGATCATGTTGAGGCCGTTGTTCAGCACGCCCAGCAGCAGCGCACCGACCAGCGTGCCGACGATGGCGCCGCGCCCGCCGGCAATCGATGTACCGCCCATCACCACGGCTGCGATGGCGTCGAGCTCGAAGCCCACGCCCACGCCGGGCTGTCCGCTGGTCACGCGCGCTGCCTGCACGATGCCGGCGATGGCGGCGGTCAGCCCGCTCAGCGCATACACGAGCAGCTTGTAGCGCGACACGCGCACGCCCGAGAGTCGAGTGGCTTCCTCATTGCCGCCGATGGCATACACGTAGCGGCCGAACGGCGCCATGTTCAGCAGCACGTAGGCCACCAGGTAGGTCGCCAGCATGATGAGGATCGGTACCTTGAGGCCGGCCAGCACGCCGCCGCCGAGAAAGGCGAAAGAATCGGGCAGCCCGTCGATGGGATAGCCGCCCGTGTAGATCAGCGCAATGCCGCGCGCAATGCCCATGGTGGCCAGCGTCACGATGATCGGCGGCATGCGCAGGTAGGCTACGCAGTAGCCGTTGAACAGGCCGATCACCACGCCCACGGCCAGGCCGAGCGGCACCGCCAGCATCGGCGGCAGCCCGAACTGCACCATCATTCCCGAGGCCAGCGTGCCCGACAGCGCCACCACCGCACCCACCGAAAGATCGATGCCGCCGGTGAGGATCGCGGCCGTCATGCCCACCGCGATGATCGCGTTGATCGACGACTGCAGCGCGATGTTCTGCAGGTTGCCCCAGGAGAGAAAGTTGTCGGTCGCTACGATCATGAAGACCGAGATCGCGACCAGGCCTACCAGTGGGAGAAAGGCTGTGGAGCGGCGCAGTTGGGTGAAGAAGCCACCGGTGGGTGTCGGCGGGGTGGGGTGGGTGGCTGTTGTTGCGTTCATTTCAGGTGCTCCACTGAGGGGTGCGTGAAAACGGGGCGCGGTTGTTCGGGGTGCGTGCACAGGACACCGGGTACTCCCCTGCGCGAATGTCCCCCGGCCTTCGGCCTCCTTCTTTATTTCGCTGCGGGGAGCACCCGATGCCCTGTGCACAGTGGGCGCCGTCGGCGTGATCGCGCCTCGAACAAATCTCTGTCGCCGTCATTGAGCGCCTCCCGACGAAGTGGCGTAGCGCATGATGTCGCCCGAGTTGATGGAGTCGCCCTCCAAGGTGGCCACGATGGCCCCGCCCGAGAACACGGCAACACGGTCGCACATGCCAACAATCTCGGGCAGCTCGCTCGAAATCATCACGATCGATTTGCCCTGCTGCGTGAGCTCGCGCATCAGGCTGTAGATCTCGGCCTTGGCACCTATGTCGATGCCGCGCGTGGGCTCGTCGAAGATCAGCACTTCGCAGTCGTGGCCGAGCCAGCGCGCGATCACCACCTTCTGCTGGTTGCCGCCTGACAGCGTGGCCACGCGCGTCTCGATGTTCGGCGCCTTCACGCCGACGCGGCGCGAGAGTTCACCGGCCGCCTGCTTCTCCGACGCCTGGCTCACCAGCCCCGCGCTGCGGTGCCTGCCGAGGTTGTTCAGCGAGATGTTGAAGCGGATCGTGAAGTCGGTGATCAGCCCTTCGACCTTGCGGCTTTCGGGCAGCAGGCCGATGCCGTTTTCCAGCGCTCGCGTCGGGTCGTCCAGGCGCACGGGCTTGCCGTTGCGCAGCACTGTCTTGCGGTGCACGCGGTCGGCGCCCATCATGCCCAGCGCCAACTCGGTGCGGCCCGAACCGACCAGCCCCGCAAAGCCGAGGATCTCACCTTCATGCAGATCGAAGGCGTTGATGGGGCCGCCCTTCGCTAGCTGGATGTGCGGCACTTCGAGCACCTTGCGCCCGCGCGGCGCGGGCACCGGCTTCGGCGGAAAGTTGTGTTCGATGCGGCGGCCCACCATCATTTCGACCAGCGCATCCACACCGGTCGCGCCCACCTCGGCATGCCCCGCATTGGCACCATCGCGCAGCACGCTGATGCGGTCGCATACCTCGAAAATTTCGTCGAGGTGATGCGAGATGAAGATCATCGCCACGCCCTTGGCGCGCAGCTCCCGCATGATCTTGAACAGGTGGCCGGCCTCGTTCGGTGTGAGCGTGGCGGTCGGCTCATCGAGCACCAGCAGGCGCGCCTTCAGCGACAGCGCCTTGCCGATTTCCACGAACTGCTGCTGCGCCACCGAGAGCCGGCAGATCGGCACGCCGAGGTCGATCTGCACGCCCAGTTCGTCGAACAGCGCCTGCGCAGAGCGCTTCATCGCCGCCTTGTCCATCAGCCCGAAACGGTTCTTCAGGTAGCGACCGAGAAAGATGTTCTCCACCGCGTTCAGGTACGGGATGAGGCTGAACTCCTGGAAGATGATGCCGATGCCCGCTGCGATGGCATCGTTGTAGCCCGCGAACTTTCGCTCGCGGCCTTCGATGAAGATGCGCCCCTCGTCGGCCTGGTAGATGCCGCCGAGAATCTTCATCAGCGTCGACTTGCCCGCGCCGTTCTCGCCGAGCAGCGCATGCACTTCGCCCTTGCGGATCGAGAGGTCGATGCCCGCGAGCGCCTTCACGCCCGGAAAGCTCTTCGAGACGCCTTCGAGCCTCAGCATTTCGGCGGTGTCGTTCATGGCCGTGCGCTGCTTCAGGCGTCGGTTACCAGGTGAAGGTCTTCGCGCCTTCGGCGTCGATCAGCTTCACGTCGACCGGCACCGCGGCGGGCACGTTGGCACCCCACTTCTTGGCCAGCGCGATGCCGATGGCCAGGCGGATCTGGTCGCGCGGGTACTGCGCGGTGGTGGCGATGAACTTCGAGCCGGGCTTCTGCATGGCCTTGATGGCCTCGGGTGCGCCGTCCACGCTGGTGAGCTTCACGTCCTTGCCGCTGGCTTCGATGGCCGCGAGCGCGCCCATCGAGCCGCCGTCGTTCACGCTGAAAACGCCCTTCAGGTCCTTGTTGGCCTGCAGGATGTTCTCGGTCACGGTGAGCGCGGTGGCGCGCTCCTGCTTGCCGTTCTGCGTGCTCACCACCTTGATGCCCGGGTACTTGGCGAGTGCTTCGCGGCAGCCCTTCACGCGCTCCAGAATCGGCACCACGGGAATGCCGTCGAGGATGGCCACGTCGCCTTTCTCGCCGATGCTCTTTGCCAGGTATTCGCAGGCAAGGCGTCCGGCGTCGGTGTTCTTCGAGCCGACGAAGGAATCGACCGGGCCCTGCGCGTTGGCGTCCACCGCCACCACCACGAGGCCCGCCTTCTTGGCCGAGCGCACGGCCGACTGCACGCCGGTGGAGTCGGTCGGGTTCAGCAGCAGGATGTCGACCTTCTTCTGGATCATGTCTTCCACGTCGCCGATCTGCTTGGCCACGTCGTGCCGCGCGTCCGTGGTGACCACGGTCGCGCCGATGCTGGCAGCGGCCTCTTCGAGTGCCTGCTTCATCGTCACGAAGTAGGGGTTGTTGAGCTCCTGGAAGGTCATGCCGATGCGCAGCGGCTGCTTCGGGGCCTGCGCCTGCGCGGCGGATGCGCCGCAGACCAGTGCGGCAGTAAGGGCGGTGGCTTTGAGGATGCTCTTCATGGTGGCTGTCTCCTTGGGTTTGTGACTGTCGAAAAACGCGGACAAAGGCTCGCCCCACGCGGTGCCCGAAGGGCCGCGTCGGTGACGACACGGGGAACCCGGAAGCCCGGCTACGGCGGGTTGACGGCACGCGAGGCCGCGGCCTGCATGCGATGGAAATTGCGGAACTTGGTCGGCGGCATGCGCTTGTGCAGCAGGAACTGCCGGTTGAAGTTCGACACGTTGTTGAAGCCCACGTCCATGCAGACGTCGAGCACCGGCTTCTCGCTGTTGGTGAGAAGCTCGCAGGCGCGGCTGATGCGCAGCCGGTTCACGTAGCGCACGAACGATTGGCCCGTGTGCTTGCGGAAGGATCGCGAAAACGCGCTCGGGCTCTGGCCTACCAGCTCGGCCAGCATCGGCTCGCGCAGGTCGTCGCCGAGGTTGGCCGCGATGTGCGCCAGCACGTTGTTGATTGCGTGCGACATGAAAGCCTTGGGGTCGGGCTTGAACGCGGGGCTGGCCAGGCGCTGGCGGTCGTTGCCGTCGGCCAGCAGTTCGAGCAGCGACAGCAGCAGGATCACGCGGCGCAGGCCGCGCGCCTGCAGCAGCGATTCCATGATCGGCTTGGCCGCGGCGGCGGTCTCCACCGAGAACAGCAGGCCCGAGCCCGATTCGGCCAGCAGCGGCGTGATGCGCTCGAACTCGGGAAAGGTGCCGGCCATGTTCTGCATCAGCCCGGCCGGGAACTGGATCACGATGCCGCGCCGCTCGACGCTCTGGCCTGCGGGCACGTCGCTGATCCAGTTGTGCGGCAGGTCGGGGCCCATCAGCACGAGGTTGCCCGGCTCGAAATGGCCGACGTGGTCGCCCACGAAATACACGCCCTGGGTCTCGACGATCAGCTGGATCTCGTACTCGGGATGGAAGTGCCAGCGCACCGTGCGGTACGGGTAGCCGTGCGCCCAGCAGGTGAACGATTCGTCACCGCGGACTTCAACGATTTCCAGGTCGGGTTGCATGGGGCGGACTGTACGAACCGCTCCCGATGCCAACAACCAGAGATGGCGCCCGGAATCGATACTTTTTTGACTTCCGGGGAGGCCCGAATGGCCGATGCCGCACCATGCATTGCGCCGCAGCAAACTCCTTTCTCCTCGGGGAGAGGAGGGGGCGAGGGCGGTATTTGCTGCGCTGCGGAAAGCGCCGGATTCGCGGAGTCAAGAATTCATAGGTGTTTTCCCGCCCCGGCAGGCCCGGGCACACTCTGGCGTCATGACGACAACAAGCTCCTCCCCTCCGGCGGCGGGCCCGCTGGCCGGCCTCAAGGTCATCGAGCTCGGGCAGCTCATCGCTGGGCCTTTCGCCGCGCGCACGCTGGGTGACTTCGGCGCCGAGGTCATCAAGATCGAGCCGCCCGGCGCGGGCGATCCGCTGCGCACCTGGCGGCTGCTGAAGGACGGCACCTCCGTCTGGTGGCAGGTGCAGTCGCGCAACAAGCGCTCGCTGGCGCTGGACCTGCGCGAGCCCGAGGCGCAGGCCGTGGTGCGCAAGCTCGCGGCCGAGGCCGACGTGCTGATCGAGAACTTCCGACCCGGTGCGATGGAAGGCTGGGGCCTCGGCCCCGACGAGCTGCTGGCCGCCAACCCTGCGCTCGTGATGCTGCGCATCAGCGGCTACGGCCAGACCGGCCCGTACCGCGACCGCCCCGGCTTCGGCGTGGTGGCCGAGGCCATGGGCGGGCTGCGCCATCTCACGGGCGAGCCGGGCCGCGTGCCGGTGCGCGTGGGCGTGTCGATCGGCGACACGCTGGCCTCGCTGCACGGCGTGATCGGCGTGCTGATGGCGATGCAGCACCGGCATGCGACCGTGAGTGCCGAATACCCGAAGGGCCGCGGGCAGGTGATCGACGTGGCGCTCTACGAGGCCGTCTTCAACTGCATGGAAAGCCTGCTGCCCGAGTACGGCGAATTCGGCGCGGTGCGCGAGGCGGCCGGCAGCGCGCTGCCGGGCATTGCGCCGACCAATGCGTACCGTTGCGCGGACGGCGGCTACGCGATCGTCGCGGGCAACGGCGACAGCATCTTTCGCCGGCTCATGGCGTGCATCGGCCGGCCCGACCTCGCGGCCGATCCTTCATTGGCCGGCAACACCGGCCGCGTGGCGCAGGTCGAGATGCTCGACGCCGCCATCGGCGACTGGACCGCGCAGCACACCGTCGACGAGGTGCTGGCCGCGCTCGACGCGGCGCATGTGCCGGGCGGGCGCATCTACACGATCGCCGACATCGCGGCCGACCCGCACTACGCCGCGCGCGGCATGCTGCAGCAGGTGCAGATGGCCGACGGCACTGCGCTCGCGGTGCCTGGCTTCGTGCCCAAGATGTCGCTCACGCCGGCCAGCCACCGGCACAACGCGCCGGCGCTGGGCGCGGACACCGATGCGGTGCTGAGGGAAATCGGCCTGAGCGCGGAGCAGATCGCCGCGCTGCACGAGCGCGGAATAGTGGGCTAGCCGATACGGGCCATTCATGGGCCTGAAATGGCCTCCGTGCGATAAACCGGGCAACAAGGAGAGTCCATGGCAGCAGCGAACAGGCGACAGGAAGCCCCGAAGCGAAACAGCAGTACCCCTGCGCGTGAAACCGAACGCGTCTACGGGACCGCGAAATGGGACTTGTCGAAATCGGACTGCGAGAAGGTGGAGCATCTGCTGCAGCAACTGCGTCTGCGCCGCGTGGCTGTGGAGCCCAAGTTCTCCGACGACGTCATCGTGTGGCCCTCCAGGAGCGCCGTGGCTGGCGGCGCAGAGATGGCGGCACTGAGCGCAATCAATCTCGGCAACGCGGCAGAGGCGCTCGGTCAAAGAGTGGAAGGTCGCGGCATTCCCCGGATGAAGCTCATCAAGCAGCTCGACGACGTGTCCGTGATGCAGGCCAACTCGTCCGCCCTGCTGGCGATGCGCCGCAACACGCCAGGGCTGCGGGTTGCACCTGCCGCATGGGCCTACCTCCAGTACATCCGGCCGCTGGGTGATGAGATGGATTCCAGCGCGATCCAGGTCGCGCCGGGGGCCAAGGTCAAGAGCTTCGAGCTGCATCTTGCGGACCCGCAGGGCAAGCCCGTGCCGGGCGTCCGGGTCAAGGCGCTCGTCGATTGGGACGGCGCGCACGTGCCCGCGGTGACCGACAGCAAGGGAATCGCGAGCCTGGGAATTCCGGTGCTCTACCCGCGGGTGGAAATGATCCTGGTCGAGCCGGAACACACGCACTGGTCGGTCTTCATCAAGGGATTCGACCGGGTCGCGGCACCGAAGCGATTGAACGTGCAGGCCACGCCGCTGGTGCCCGACAGCTTCCAGCTGCTGGCGAACTACGCGCCATACGACCCTCAGGCCGGAGCGGGCGTGACGGTCGGCGTGATCGACAGCGGCGTCGGGCCGCATGCGGACATCGCCGTGGCGGGCGGCGGCTGCTTCGTCACTGGCGAGAATGCCGCGGATTTTCTCGACAACGGCATCGGGCACGGGACCCACGTCGCCGGCATCATCGCGGGCAAGAAGGCGGCCGCCACCGGCATCTATGGCCTGGCGCCGGCCTGCCGCCTGCTGGCCTACCGGGTCTGCCCGAAGACCGGCGAGCGTGGACGCGCGAAATCGACCGACATTGCCAGCGCGCTCGAACGCGCCATCAGTGACGGCTGCAACATCGTGAACATCAGCATGGGCAGCCTGGAGCCGATGCCGGAGATGCCGGACATCCTCCAGAAGGCGCGCGATGCCGGCGTTGTGGTGTTCGCGGCCACCGGCAACGACGGCCAGCCCCTGCTGCGCTACCCGGCCCGGTACAGCCACACACTGGCCGTCGGTGCGCTGGGGCGCGACGGGACATTTCCGGCCGATTGCCCCGAGAGCTTTCAGGAGAGCGAGATCCGCCGCAAGAAAGAGTTTGTCGCCGAGTTCTCGAACTATGGGCTTTCGACCGATTTCATCGGCCCCGGCGTGGCGGTGCTGTCGACGTTTCCGGGCGAAAAGTACGCAATGATGTCCGGCACCTCGATGGCCACGCCGTACTCCTCGGGCATGGCGGCCCGTCTGTTGTCAGGGAATTCGAAGCTGCTTAACATGCCTGACGGTCCTGAAAAGGCCGACGCCATCGTCAAGATGCTGTCTCAGACAGCGCAAAAGGTGGGTTGGCCAGCCGAATATGAAGGTTTTGGAGTTCTGAAGTGACAAGCGTCGTGTTGACCTACACAGGCAGCCCCGGCAAGAAATTGTCGGCGCAAGCACGGCTGCGCCGCAGCGTGCCGGGCGCGGTGCTCACGCCAAAGACGAGCACCCTGGTGGAAGCCCAGCTCGACGAGGAGCAACTGGCGGCGCTCGAACAGAACCCGGAATGGGCCGTGTCCCAGCCTAGCTTTGCGGAAATCCGCAAACCTGTCTTCAATCTGAAAAACGCACGCGCCAAGCTCGCGAAATAGCCGCAAGGCGCCCACGGCCGCTGGTGGTCATGGAGTTTTTTGGATAGGGAGCTTCATGTCCGATACAGACATTCAGGTCGTGAGCAATTCATGGGCCGGAATCCAGCGCGTCGCCGCAACGCCGAAGCCACCTGAGTTCTTCAGGGGCCGTGAAGGCTACGCACCAGAGTTCTTCGGGGACGCCAACCGAGTGGAACTGCCGTGGATGGGCGACGCCATCTCCATGGACGACATCGCAAAGCTCGAAGACGGCTCCTTCGAGCTCAAGTACCAGCACTTCAGCACGGTGCAATGCATTTCCCGGCGCGTGCCGCTTTACTCGGCGTGCAACATCGACGGGTCGAAGTCGAAGAACGTTCCGCGTCACGACACCTGGAACTACGACGGCCGCATCAAGAAGGAATACCAGATGCTGCGGGAGGCCTACGGCCCCGAGCAGGACAAGAAATTTTCCCGCGGCCACATGACGCGCAGGCAGGACCCGAACTGGGGCTCGCTGGTAGCGGCGCAACGGGCCAACATCGACACCTTCTTTGCCACCAACGCCTGCCCGCAATGGCAGCCTTTCAACGATGGGCTGTGGGGCGATCTAGAGGACTACATCCTCGGCAACGCCCAGGGCGACGACAAGCGCATCAGCGTCTTCACGGGCCCGATCCTCCGGTCGGACGACCCGGAGAGATTCGGCATACAGATTCCGCGGGACTTCTGGAAGGTGGTGGCCTTCATCAGCGAGGCGACGGGCGAGCTGAGCGCCATCGCCTATCTGATGAGCCAGGCCACCTATCTCGATTCAGGAGTGGCGCGCGACCTCGAGGACTTCGAAACCTCGCAGCGTCCGCTCGCGTTCATCGAAGCAGAGACCGGGCTCAAGTTCGAAAGCCTCGAAGGGCGTGACGTGCTCGATGGCGTTGACATCGCGTTCGTCCAGCCCATCCGGCGCTACGCCGATACGAAGCTTCCGGCCTGACTGGCGCGAAGGCGCGGTCGATCAGCCGCGCAGGGATTCGATCAGGTCGATGTATTTCTGCTTGGCCTCGTCGGCGCTCGCACCCTTCTGGGCGGTCCACGCGTCCCACTTGGCGCGCGCGACGATGTCGCTGAAGCTGGGCTTCTTGGCGGTGTTGTCGCCCTCGGTGGCTTGCTTGAAGAGGCCGTAGATCTTCAGCAGCGTCGGGTTGTCGGGGCGCTCGGCGAGCAGCTTGGAGTTGGCCTGGGCGGCTTCGAATTGGGCGTTGAGATCAGACATGGCGGTCGAATTGAAGAAAAGCGGAAACCGTGCATCTTAAATTGCGCGGTACCCGGTGGTACCAGATTCAGTCCTTCAGCCCCGCCCGCGCCAGCTCCACATCGAGCCGCTCCCGCGCATCGGCCGGCTTCAGCCCTGCAGCTCTTTCATATAGCCGCGTTGCCTCGCCCGTGCGCGATTCGCCGTGCAGCATCAGCTGCGCGCGGGCGTATTCCATCATTCCGGCGGCTGAATGGGGGTGCAGTTCGAGGCCGCGTTCGAACAGCTCGAGCGAGGTCTCGGCACGCACGCCGTAGGTCATGCGCCCGACCAGCGCACCGACCTTGTCGATCACCTCGGCGTGGAACGAAGCCAGCGCGAGGTGCGCGTCCGCGTGCCGCGGCTGCAGCTCGATCACGCGCTCCAGCGCTCCCTTGAGCTTGCTGCCCAGTCCCTGCGCCAGCGCACGCGCCACGCTGATGCCCTGGCTGTAGCGGCCCAGTGCGTAGGACTGCCAGTAGAGCGCCTGGCAGTTCTCGGGCTCGGCAGCGGCCTGCGCGCTCGCGCGCTCGATCACCTGGCGGAACATCGCGAGCCGCACGGCCTCGCGCGGTTCGACGTAGTTGGCGTAGATCGCTGTCGCCTGGTTGGCCAGCGCCAGCCCTTCGGCTCCCTGCAGCAGGCCGATGGCGGCGGCGCGTTCGAATTCGCCGCTGTGGTACAGCGCCCAGCCTTCGGCGAGCGCAGAGCTTTCGGGCGGCAGCGGCAGCTCGTGGCCGGCATGCAGGCGCGGCCAGTGGAGCAGCACGCTGCGGGCATCGAAACGGGGCACGTCGGCCCAGGGCAGGGGCGTCCAGGGGGCCGCGTCGGCGGTGGCAAGCGGGCTGGCAGACATCAGCGAGAGCGGTTTGAAATCGGGGTGGGGCATGGTTGCTAGACCGCCATATCGACCGGGGAAGCCGCGGCGCCGGCGCTGCTGCCGGCACCGCTGTTGCTGGAATCTTCGCCGTTGTAAGCATTGCTGAGTGTCAGCAGATGCCGCCGTTGTTCCCGCCCGAGGTAGGGCGCGAGCAGGTGCAGGGTGTGGTGGCCGCCGCGCATCAGCGCGCCCTGCGCATGCGCGGGCTCCAGCGCCTCGCGCGGGTTGCGCACGTATTCATAGCTGAGCCAGTAGGTCAGCACCACGACCATGCTCTGCGCGAGCGTGTCGACCTCGTGCGCGTCGATCTCGAGGTGGCCGGCGCGGCTCAGGCCGGCAATCAGCTGGCGGATGGCGCGTGCCTTGTTTTTCAGCACCAGCTGGAACTGGGTTTCCAGCCGCCGGTTCTTGCTGAGCAGGTCGTTGAGGTCGCGGTAGAGAAAGCGGTAGCGCCAGATCAGCTCGAACAGGCTGTGCATGAAGAACCACGCGTCTTCCACGTCGTGCACGCCTTCGCTCGCGTGCAGCAGTTCGTTGAGCTCGGTCTCGTAGGCTTCGTAGAGCTTGTTGATCAGCTCTTCCTTGGCCGGGTAGTGGTAGTACAGGTTGCCCGGACTGATGTTGAGTTCGCCCGCCACCAGGGTGGTCGAGACGTTCGGCTCCCCGAAGCGGTTGAACAGATCCAATGCGGCTTCGAGGATGCGTTGCGCCGTGCGGCGTGGCGCCTTCTTTGCCATGTCGGTGCCCCCGGTTGTCTCGTGGTCTCTTGGGGGCACTCTAGCGCATGTGCACCGCACCATGAACGGTGCGGGACATGTTTTGCGGCGCTGATTTTTTGTGCAGTGCCGCAATACCGACCGGTCGGCAGACGGCGCGGGCTGGCTCAGCCGGCTTTGCTGCGGCGCAAGGTTTTCTTGGCGGCCGGCGCGGCCGTCTTGCGGGCCGCGGTCTTGCGGGGAGCGGCAGTGGCGCCCTGCGATTTCTTCAGCTGTGCTTCGAGCGCCTCGACGCGCGCCTGCAGCGCAGCCATGTCGGCGGCGCTGGGGATGCCGAGCTTTTCGAGGGCGCGCGCCACACGCTCTTCAAAGATGTTCTCCAGCTTGCCCCACTGGCCCGCGGCCTTGGTGCCGAACTCGCTGGCGAAGCCGGCCATGCGTTGCTGGGCCTGGGACAGGGTTTCCTCGGCGGCCTGCTGGGTCTTCTTCTGCATGCCGGCGCCGTCCTTGACCAGCGCCTCGAAGGCCTTGCTGCCTTCCTGCTGCATCTTGGCGAAGGCGCCGAGCCCTGCGAGCCAGATCTGCTGGGCGGAATCCTTGATGCGGTCTGCGGCCTTGCCGTTGCTGTCGTCGTCCTGGGTAGCCATGCGAATGTTCCTTTGCAAACAATCGGCCGACTCTAGCCGTTCGACGTGCTTCCCATTAGAGCTTCGCGTCTATGAGGCCAAGCCTCCCCGGGAAGGCTCAGGGCGTTGCGCCCGCCGCGCGGCTCGCGTCGAGATGCGCCTTCGCGCGCTCGGCCAGGGCCATTTCACCGGGAGTGCCGGGCACATAGGCTTCGACCGGCAGCGGCCGCCCGTGCGAGTCGACCGAGACGAACACGATCAGGCATTCGGTGGTCTTTTCCATCGAGCCGCCCTTCATGTCGCCGCTGCGCACCTCTACCGAGATGTTCATGCTGGTGTTGCCGGTGTAGGCCAGGCGGGCCTCCACCTCGACGAGGTCGCCGATCATGATCGGCCGGTGAAAGCGGATGCTGCCGATGAAGGCGGTGACGCAATACCGCTTGGCCCAGCTGGTCGCGCAGGCGTAGCCGGCCTCGTCGATCCACTTCATGACCGTGCCGCCGTGGACCTTGCCACCGAAGTTGACGGTGCTGGGTTCGGCGAGAAAACGCAGGGTGATCGAAGACATGGGGCCGCCTTTTCGGATATGGCTATGGGGTGGGGAGCCGCGATTATGCGAGCGGGCGCACGCTTGCGGATGCCGCCCGTCGTCCGGGCATGCACGCTCAGTCAGTCGGCGGCTAGCTGCCGCTGAACAGCTGGGCCAGGCTGCGCCGCAGCCAGGCATTGCCCGGGTCGGCATGAAAGCGCTCGTGCCAGTGCTGCTTCACCGCATAGGCCGGCAGTGTGAAGGGCGGCTCCAGCAGCTTCACCGGCTCCTGCGTAGCCAGCACCTTGCCGAGGATGCGCGGCACCACCACGATCAGCTCGGTGTGCGCCACGATGCGCGCCACGCTCAGGAAGCTCGACAGCCGCACCACCACGTCGCGCTTCAGGCCCAGCCGCGCGATGGTCGTGTCGACGATGGCGTGCCCGGTGCCCGAGGTCGACACCACCGCATGCGCCTCCGCCTCGAAGCGCTTGCGCGTGAGCTTCGCGCCGATGCGCGGATGGTTCTGCGCCGCCAGGCAGACGAAGTTCTGCATGAACAGCGTCTGCTGGTAGAAGCCCGCGTCCAGCTGCGGCATGAAGCCCACGGCCAGGTCGACCTCGCCGTCCTGCAGGCGGCGCCCGCTGATGGTCGAGATGATCTCGGTCTCGATGTGCACCCCCGGCGCCGCGCGCCGCAGGTGGTCGAGCAGGCCGGGCAGCAGCACCACCTCGCTGATGTCGGTCATGCAGATGCGAAAGCGCCGCTGCGCCTGCGCGGGCTCGAAGCTGCTGCGGTTGCCCTGGGCCTGCGCCAGCTGCGCCAGCGCCTCGCGCAGGTTCGGATAGATGCGCTCGGCATGCGGCGTGGGCTGCATGCCCTGGGCGGTGCGGGTGAACAGGCGGTCGTCGAAGTGCACGCGCAGCTTGTTCAGCGCAGTGCTGGCCGCGGCCTGCGCCATGCCCAGCCGCTCGGCCGCCTTCGAGACGTTGCCGGTCTTGTAGACCTCGTCGAACACGGCGAGCCATTCGAGATCGAGCTTGGACATCGGGGGCTCCTGCGTACGGTGAAAGGCACCATTATCGAAATTTCGAATTCCGTGTATTGGCTACCGGTCTTGAGGAAATAGTGGTGCGGCTCAACAATGCCGCCACGGAGACACCCACGCCATGAAACCCGCGCCTTCCAATGCGGCAGAACGCCGCGACTACTACGCCAGCATCCGCCCGCTGAACCTCACGCCGCTGTGGGAATCGCTGCACGCGCTGGTGCCGCGCGAACCGCAGACGCCCTGCGTGCCCGCGCTGTGGCGCTACGACGAGATCCGTCCGCTGCTGATGGAGTCGGCCGGGCTCATCACCGCCGAAGAGGCCGTGCGCCGCGTGCTGGTGCTCGAGAACCCGGCGCTGCCCGGCAACTCGTCGATCACCCAGTCGCTCTACGCGGGCCTGCAGCTCATCATGCCGGGCGAGGTGGCGCCTTCGCATCGCCACGTGCAGTCGGCGCTGCGCTTCATCGTCGACGGCAAGGGTGCCTACACCACGGTGGGCGGCGAACGCACCACCATGCACCCCGGCGACTTCATCATCACGCCCTCGTGGGCCTGGCACGACCATGGCAACGAAGGCATCGGCGGCACCGTGGAGCCCGTGGTGTGGCTCGACGGGCTCGACATTCCGATGCTGCGCTTCTTCGACGCCGGCTTCGCCGAGAACGACGACGCCAAGGTGCAGCACGTGTCGCGCCCCGAAGGCAACAGCCTCGCGCGCTTCGGCCACAACATGGTGCCGGTGCGGCACGACCACACATCGGCCACCTCGCCGATCTTCAACTACCCCTACGCACGCAGCCGCGAGGCGCTGGCGCAACTGCAGACGCAGGAAGCACCCGACGCATGGCTGGGCCACAAGCTGCGCTACATCAACCCGCTGACGGGCGGCTCGCCGATGCCGACCATCTCGACCAACCTGCAACTGCTGCCAAAGGGCTTCGCGGGCAAGACGCACCGCGCGACCGATGGCGCGGTGTACAGCGTGGTCGAAGGCCACGGCACGGCCGAGATCGCCGGCCAGCGCTTCGAGTTCGGTCCACGCGACACCTTCGTGGTGCCTTCGTGGGCGCCGCTTCGGCTGTCGTCGCCGGGCGAAGACACCGTGCTCTTCAGCT
Organism: Variovorax sp. YR566; assembly: GCF_051992195.1. Classification (NCBI taxonomy): domain Bacteria; kingdom Pseudomonadati; phylum Pseudomonadota; class Betaproteobacteria; order Burkholderiales; family Comamonadaceae; genus Variovorax; species Variovorax sp. YR566. Next base: position 663,200 of record NZ_CP197092.1, read on the forward strand.
TTTCCGACCGCCCGGTGCAGCAGGCCATGGGCATCCTGCGCGAAGCCTTTCTCGAAGACGCCTGAAGCCCGGGCGAGCCTTCTTTTCTTTTTTTGTTCGACCGTGTGCCGCCACGCGCGGCAGGAGCCTTCATGTCCTTCGTCTTCACGCCTCCTTCCATCGTCGGCCTGCCCATCGTGGGCTCCGACCAGCAGTTCCCCGTGCGCCGCGTCTACTGCGTCGGCCGCAACTACGCGGCCCATGCGCGCGAGATGGGTTTCGACCCCGACCGCGAACCGCCTTTCTTCTTCTGCAAGCCGAACGACGACGCTTCCGTGGTGCCGGTGTTCGACGGCAAAGGCGCGTCCATTCCCTACCCGCCGCTCACGAGCAACTACCACTACGAAGCCGAGCTGGTGGTCGCCATCGGCAAGGGCGGCAAGGACATTCCGGTCGACCAGGCCGCAAGCCACATCCACAGCTACGCCGTGGGCCTGGACATGACCCGCCGCGACCTGCAGATGAAGATGCGCGAGCAGGGCCGCCCGTGGGAAATCGGCAAGGCCTTCGACTTCTCCGCGCCCATCGCGCCGCTGCGCACGCTGGCCGACGTGGGCGAGATCAACGCTGGCGCCATCGTGCTCGAAGTCGACGGCCAGGTGCGCCAGAGCAGCGACATCACGCACCTGATCTGGTCGGTGAGCGAAGTCATCGCCAATCTGTCGACGCTGTTCACGCTGCAGCCCGGCGACCTGATCTTCACCGGCACGCCCGAAGGCGTGGGCGCGGTGAAGCCCGGCCAGACGATCAAGGTGAGCATCGACCGCCTGCCGTCGCTGACCGTGCACATCGACTGATTTCCTTCACCGCACAGGCCCGCCATGACCCCATCGAAGAACCCTCCCACCGTGCTGCTGGTCGGCGGCGGCATCGGCGGCATGGCCGCGGCGCTGGCGCTCGCGCGCCTGGGCGTTTCCATCGACCTGCTCGAACAGAGCGCCACCATCGGTGAGATCGGCGCCGGCCTGCAGCTAGGGCCCAATGCCTTCGCCGCGCTCGACGCTCTGGGCGTGGGCGAGGCGGTGCGCCGGGGCTCGGTGTTCACCGACAGGCTGGTGATGATGGACGCGGTCGATTGCGGCGAAGTGGCCTCGGTGCCGGTCGGCGAAGCCTTCCGCGCGCGCTTCAGGAATCCCTATGCGGTGAGTCACCGTGCCGACCTGCATGGCGCAATCCACGAGGCCGTGAAGCAGCATCCACTGATCCGCTTCCACACCTCGGCGCAGGTCGAGGCTATCGACATGGGCGGTCAGGGCGTCACTGCCGTCACGAGCGATGGCCGGCAGTTCAAGGCCGACGCCATCGTCGGCTGCGACGGCGTGAAGTCGGTGGTGCGCAGCAAGCTCATCGGCGATGCGCCGCGCGTGTCGGGCCACGTGGTCTACCGCGCCGTGGTGCCTGCGGCCGACATGCCGGCCGACTTGCGCTGGAACGCGCCCGTGGTCTGGGCCGGCCCCAACTGCCATCTGGTGCACTACCCGCTGCGCCATGGCGAGCAATACAACCTGGTCGTCACGTTCCACAGCCGCGAGCAGGAGGAGTGGGGCGTGACCGATGGCAGCAAGGAAGAAGTGCTCTCGTACTTCGAGGGCGTGCACGCGCGTCCGCGCCAGCTGCTCGACCGTCCGACCTCGTGGCGCCGCTGGAGCACGGCCGATCGCGATCCGGTGGAGCGCTGGAGCGAGGGCCCGGCCACGCTGCTGGGCGATGCGGCGCATCCCATGATGCAGTACCTCGCGCAGGGCGCGTGCATGGCGCTCGAAGACGCGGTGACGCTCGGCGAGGCGGTGAAGGCCTGCGGCTTCGACATGACCGCCGCGTTCAAGCTCTATGAAGCTGCACGCATCGCCCGCACGGCGCGCGTGGTGCTGTCGGTGCGCGAGATGGGGCGGCTGTATCACGCCAAGGGCGTGGAGCGCCTCGTGCGCAACAGCCTGTGGGTCGGCCGCTCGCCCGAGCGCTTCTACGATGCGGTCGAATGGCTGTACGCCTGGCGGCCCGAGCATTGCCTGGACGATGCGCCCGAGGCGTTGCGGCCATCTGCCGAAGCGGCCGCCATGGCCGCCGCGCTTTCGCTGCACTGACACCCGTTGCTTCCAACATTCATAACCATCGAGGCCCCAGGCCCAGGAGACAAGACATGAACTTTTCGCGCGCACTTCTGGCAGGCGTCCTCGCCCTGACGGCGGCGACAGGCGCCATGGCGCAAGCCGGCGACTTCCCCAACAAGCCCGTGACCCTCGTCACCCCCTTCGCGGCCGGCAGCGGCCCCGACGCGGTGCTGCGCCTGGTCTCCGACAAGCTCTCGCGCCTGTGGGGCCAGCGCGTGCTGATCGACAACAAGCCCGGTGGCGGCGGCTTCATCGCCATCGACCAGGCCCGCCGCGCCGCGCCCGACGGCTACACGCTGCTGCAGCTCGACAGCGAGCACATCGCCGCGCTGCCGCACCTGTACAAGTCGCGCAACTTCGTGACGCTGCAGCACTTTGACCCGGTGGCGTCGCTCTTTCGCACGCCCTTCTTCGTGGCCGTGGGCACCGACTCGAAGTGGAAGAGCATGAGCGACCTGATCACCGCCGCCAAGGCCAACCCCGACGGCATCGTCTACGGCTCGTGGGGCGTGGGCAGCCCGGGCCACCTGGGCGCGCAGCAGCTCGAGGCGCTCACCGGCATCCGCATGCGCCACGCGCCGTACCGCGAGGTGTCGCAGCTGTTCTCCAACGTGGGGGCGGGCGAGGTGCCTTGGAGCTTCGCGAGCATTCCGTCGAGCCAGGGCATCTACAAGGCGGGCAAGCTGCGCTACCTGGCCATCGCGGCGCCCAAGCGCATTCCGCAGATGCCCGACGTGCCGACCATGGCCGAGGCCGGCGGCCCGGCTTCGCTGGAGGTGAATTCGTTCGTGTCGCTGCTCGCGCCCAAGGGTGTGCCGGCAGCCATCAAGGCGAAGATCAATGCCGACGTGGCCAAGGTCATCGCCGACCCCGAGATCCGCGCCCGCTTCGACACCTTCGCCTTCGAGCCGCTGGCCTGGTCGCCAGAGGAAATCGAGCGCAATGCCGAGGCCAAGTCGAAGGTGTACGGCGAGCTGGTGCGCAGGGGCAACATCAGCCTCGAATAGCGGGGGGCGTGGCTTGCCCGGTGTCTTGCTCGACAGTTAAGCTGGCCCTCTTTAGTTTTTGACAACTTTTTCACACTTCTTTTCATGCAAGCCACCAAGAGAGCTCTCCTGATTGCCTGCGGTCTGGCGGCCGCCGCCACCGCGCTGCCGCTGAGCGCCAATGCAGAGAATGCCGCCTGGCCGACCAAGCCGATCCGCCTGCTCGTGGGCTTCCCGGGCGGCTCCACGCCCGACATCGCGGCGCGCACCATCGCCGAGCCGCTGTCGAAGGCGCTGGGCCAGCCGATCGTGGTCGACAACAAGGCCGGCGCCTCGGGCAACATCGCGGCCGACCAGGTGGCCAAGGCCACCGACGACCACACGCTGGGCATCGTCATCAACGGCAACCTCACGTCGTCGAAGATGCTGTACGCCAGGCTGCCGTACGACCCGGTGAAAGACTTCACCTACCTGTCGCTGATCGCGACCGCGCCGCTGGTGCTGGTGGCGCAGAACAACCTGCCCTCCGGCACCGCCTTCTTCGACGAGGGCCGCAAGGCCGGCGACAAGTGGAACTACGGCTCGGTGGGCATCGGCTCGGTCGGGCACCTGGGCATGGAACTGCTCAAGACCCGCGTGCCCGGCTTCAAGCCCGAGCACGTGCCCTACCAGGGCAACCCGCAGGTCATCACCGCGATGCTGGGCGACCAGGTGCAGATGGGCCTGATCCCGCCGGGCGTGGCCATGCCGCAGATCAGGGCCGGCAAGCTCAAGGCCATCGGCCTCACGGGCGGCCGCAGCGCGCTGGTGCCCGAGATCCCGCCGCTGTCGGAAGCCGGCGTGAAAGACTTCAATCTCGAAGTGTGGGTGGCGCTGCTCGGCCCGGCCAACCTGTCGAAGGCGGCGCAGGCGCGCATCAGCCGCGAACTCGAAGTGGTCATGAAGAACCCGGACGTGCGCCGCAAGCTCTTCGAGCAGGGCTGGCAGGCCGTGGGCACCTCGCCGGACGGCATGCGCACGCGCGTCAACGAAGAGGCGGCGATCATGAGCAAGATCATCTCGGCCCGCGGAATCAAGCTCCAGTGATGACTACGTCTTCCACAACATTGCATGAACCGGCGCGCGAGCTGCCGGTCTTCGGTGAATACGACGTGGTGGTGGTCGGCGGCGGCCCCGCCGGCATCGCTGCCGCCGTGAGCGCTGCACGCCACGGTGCCAACACGCTGCTGGTGGAGCGCTACGGCTTTCTCGGCGGCATGGGCACTGCCGGCGGCGTTACCAACTTCGCGGGCCTGTACGGCAAGCGCAAGGGCGAGATGACGCAGCTGGTGCACGGCGTGGTCGACGAGCTGATCGACCGCATCGCCGGCCTCAACGGCATGAACCAGCCGCAGAACGGCATGGGCGGGCGCATCTGCGTGCGCTCGTACGACACCTCGGCCTACAAGCTGGCCGCTGACCAGTTGCTCGACGCCGCGGGCGTGAAGCTGCTGTTCCATGCGTACGCGGCCGCGGTGATCCGCGAGGGCAGCCGCATCGCGGCGCTGGTGGTCGAGACCAAGTCGGGCCGCCAGGCCATTCGCGCCAACGCCTTCATCGACGCCAGCGGCGACGCCGATGTGGCCGCCTTCGCGGGCGTGCCCTTCGAGGTGGGCGACGGACACGGCAGCGGGCTGTTCCCGACCACCATGTTCCGCATCGGCCAGGTCGACGCGCCGGCCGCGCTGGAGGCGGTGGGCGAGTTCAAGGCCATCAACGACTACATGGCGCGCACCGAACAGCAGAAGCCGGGCGTCTACAAGTTTCCGCGCGAAGGCGCCATCCTGCGGCCCAACAAGGACCCGCGCGAATGGCGCGCCAACGTCACGCAGATCCGCAACGCCCAGGGCCGCGCGATGAACGGTGTCGATGCGCGCGAGCTCACCGAGGGCGAGCTCGAAGGCCGCCGCCAGATCAGCGAGTACTTCAAGTTCCTGAAGGCCGAGGTGCCGGGCTTCGCGCAGTCGTCCATCGTGGAGATCGCGCCGCAAGTCGGCATCCGCGAGACGCGGCGCATCCAGGGGCTCTACGCGCTCGGGCGCGAAGACATCCTGGGCTCGGCGAAGTTCGACGACAACATCGGCCTGAATGCCTGGCCGATGGAAATGCACGCAGACGGCCGCATCGAATGGGCCTTTCCGCGCGACGAAGCCAACGCCTACAACCACCTGCCGTGGCGCATGCTGGTGCCGCAGACGCTCGACAACCTGCTGGTGGCCGGCCGCTGCGCATCGATGACGCACGAGGGCCAGTCGGCCGCGCGTGCGAGCGGCGGCTGTTTCGTCATGGGGCAGGCCGCGGGCACGGCTGCAGCGTCGCTGGGCAGCACGGCCTTCGCGAAGGTCGATGTGCCGGCTCTGCAGAAAAAGCTGGCCGCCGACGGCGCCGACCTCGACCGCTGAGAGCGGCGGCGCGCTAGAGTCCGGGGCAAGATGAACTCGACCCCCGGACGAAACGTGAACCTTCTTTCGTTGTCGATCACCGCGCGCCGCGGCTTCCTGGCTCTTTCATGCGCCGCGCTCGGCCTGATGCAGTGGGGCTGCGCCAGCACGCCCGAGGGCGAGCCCGTTCATGGCAAGGACGCGATGGTGAGCTTTCTCGCGAGCAAGGACGGCCGCAAGCTCGTCATTGCCGGCGAGAAGTACCACTACGTGTTCGACGGCGACCCGGGCGTGGCCACCATCCTGCGGTGGGAAGGGCGCACCAAGATCTCGCCCGCCCTGGTCGGCGAGTTGAAGGTGGCGCGCAACCAGAGCCTCGAAGGCCAGTACGTGCTGATGGCCTTCGACACCGACCTGACACCCGACGACCAGGCCTTCCTGATCCAGACCGGCTTCGCGAAGACCGAAGTGAAATACGGCGACCGCACCGGGCCGGCGCTGCGCTACTTCGGCAGCGTGAAGGGCCGCCGCTACGAGGCCGGCGTGCTGAAGCAGGACGAGGCGGTCGACTTCTCCCGGACGCAGTACCTCAAGTACGTGGAGCAGGAAACGGCCAGCGGCCCCGCCGACAAGGCCGCGCCGACGCCGCTGGCCCGCGCCGCCGACGGCTCGCTGGTGCTGGGCGGGGCGCTGTTGTCGGTGGTGCAGGGCGGCACTGACTACAGCTGCCGGGCCCGCTTCATGGACATCTGCTTCTTCAGATAGCAGCCGCTGACCGGCCCGCGACAGCCCGCGGGCGCGGCCTTTGCTATGGTCCAGGGTTGCTTTCTGCCCTGTTTTGACAGCCTTCCCCCGATGACCACCGATTCCGCCACCGCCGCCCACCTCGTCAACGAACTCGTCGCGCTCATGCAGCTCGAGCCACTGGGCGGCGACCGCTTCCTGGCCCAGAGCGAGGACATCGGCACGCCCGCCGTGTTCGGCGGCCAGGTGCTGGGCCAGTCGCTGATGGCCGCGAGCCTCACGGTGGGCGCCGAGCGCCCGGTGCATTCGATGCACGCCTACTTCCTGCTGCCGGGCGAACACGCGCCCATCGAATACAGCGTCGACCGCGTGCGCGACGGCCGCAGCTTCACCACCCGCCACGTGGTGGCGCGCCAGCAGGAGCGCATCATTTTTGAAATGTCGGCCTCGTTCCAGACCGTGGACGAAGGCGTCGAGCACCAGTTCGACATGCCCGAAGTGGCCGGCCCCGAAGGCCTCGTCAGCGAACTCGACCAGCGCATCGCCCTCGGCGACCGCCTGCCCGAGCCCTGGCGCTCCAAGGCGATCCAGCCGCACGGCATCGAATACCGCCGCGTCGACCCTGAAGACCTGATGGCGCCGCTGCCGCGCCCGGCGGCGTCGCAAAGCGCCATCTGGATGCGCGCCATCGCGCCGCTGCCCGACGATCCGATGGTGCACCGCGCGCTGCTGGCCTATGCCTCCGACCACGGCCTGCTTCGCGCCGCGATGCTGCCCCACGGCCTGAGCTTCATGAGCGGCCAGGTGCGCCCCGCGAGCCTCGACCACGCGATGTGGTTCCACCGCGATTTCCGCATGGACGACTGGCTGCTGTACGTGCTCGATTCGCCCAGCGCGGGCGGCGCGCGCGGCCTGTGCCGCGGCAGCCTCTATGCGCGCGACGGCCGGCTCGTGGCTTCGGCCGCGCAGGAGGGCATGCTGCGCATCAGGAAGCCGGCGTAGTCACAACAGCGCAAGCCCGAAGCACCAAGCTCTCATCACCATGAAAATCTTCTTCTCTCCCGCTTCCCCCTTCGTGCGCAAGTGCATGGTCGTGGCGCACGAGCTCGGCATTGCAGACCGCATCGAGAAGCTGCCGAGCGCGGCCGGCCCGGTGAAGCGCGACGCCACCATCATTCCGAAGAACCCGCTCGGCCAGGTGCCGACCTTCATCACCGACGACGGCCAGGTGCTGTTCGACAGCCGCGTGATCTGCGAGTACCTGAACGCCGCGCAGTCGGGCAAGCTGTTTCCGGCAGACGGCGCCGCGCGCTGGGCGCGCCTGACCGAACTGGCGCTGGCCGACGGCATGACTGGCGCCGCATTGCTCGCTCGCTACGAGAGCGTGCTGCGTCCCGAGGCGCTGCGCTGGACTGACTGGACCGATGGTCAACTGGCCAAGGTGCGTACCGGTCTCGAATGGCTCGAGACGGCTGCACCTTCGTTCGGTGACCGTGTCGATATCGGCACCATCGCTTTCGGCTGTGCGTTGGGCTACATGGACTTCCGGTTTCCCGCAGTGGATTGGCGCGCTCAAGCGCCGAATAGCGCGAAGTGGTTCGAGGCGTTCAACCAGCGTGCGTCGATGCAGGCTACTTTGCCTGCGGTTTAGGTTTCGTTCGGGGCGCGCTCACGCCGACGGGGGACATTCGCGGAGGGGAGTACCCGGTGTCATTCGCACTCGCCCTGAACAACAAGACAAGAGCCCGAATGGCAAGAGCCCCGATTCCTTGGCTAAATGCAGGCTCCGCATGAACCAAGGAATCCCGGATGTCTTCTGAAGAACAGAAAAAAGTAGCCATCGTCACCGCAGGTGGCAGCGGCATGGGCGCCGCAGCAGCACGCAAGCTCGCAGACGACGGCTTTCGTGTAGCCATCCTCTCGTCGTCGGGCAAGGGCGAGGCACTGGCTGCCGAGCTGGGTGGCATCGGCGTGACCGGCTCGAACCAGTCGAACGACGACCTGAAGCGGCTCGTCGACAAGGTCGTCGCCCAGTGGGGCCGCGTCGACGTGCTGGTCAACAGCGCCGGCCACGGCCCTCGCGCACCCATCCTCGACATCACCGACGAAGACTGGCACCGCGGCATGGACGTCTATCTGCTGAGCGCGGTGCGCCCCGCGCGCCTCGTTGCGCCGCTGATGGTGAAGCAGGGCGGCGGCACGATCATCAACATTTCCACATTCGCCGCCTTCGAGCCCGACCCGGTGTTCCCCACATCGGGCGTGTTCCGCGCGGGCCTCGCAGCCTTCACCAAACTCTTTGCCGACAAGTACGCAGCCGACAACGTGCGCATGAACAACGTGCTGCCCGGCTTCATCGACAGCCTGCCCGAGAAGGCCGAATTCCGCGGCCGCATTCCCATGGGCCGCTACGGCAAGAGCAGCGAGATCGCGGCCGTCATCGGCTTCCTCGCTTCGGAAGGCGCCGGCTACATCACCGGCCAGAACCTGCGCGTGGACGGCGGCATCACGCGTTCTGTGTAACGCTGCCGCGGCTCAGCACGCGAAAGCGCCCGGGGCTTTCACCCACCATGCGCCTGAATGCAGCGCTGAACGCAGTCTCCGACTGGTAGCCGATGCGCTCGGCAATGCGCGCGATGGCTTCGTCGCTATGCCGCAGCGCATTGCGCGCCACCGTCATGCGCCAGCCGCCCAGGTAGTCGAGCGGCGTCGATCCCGTCAGCGACTTGAAGCGCACCGCGAACGCCGTGCGCGACATGCCCGCCGATTGCGCAAGACTCTCGACGGTCCACGGCTGCGCGATGTCGCCATGCATGCGCGACAAGGCCTCGCCGATGCGCGCATCGGCCATCGCGCCCAGCCAGCCTTCGGGCTGCGGCGCATTCGCCAGGTACACACGCAGCGCCTGCACCAGCACCAGTGCGGCGAGATTCGTGCGCGCAATCGATGCGCCCGGCCGCATCTCGGCGGTTTCCCAGCCCAGCAGGTCGAGCAGTCCCACGAGCGGCCGCGCGCCGGGGTCGCTTGCCCGCAGGTGGATCAGCGGCGGCAGGTGGCGCAGCAGCAGTTCGCCTGCTTCGGTGTCGAGCGTGAAGCGACCACTCGCCATGGTGACTGCCTCGGCGTCACCCGCGCCACGGCCGTCGTAGCGCAGCACGCCGTCGGGGCCGCGGTGGTCGCGGCTGATCTGCATGCCGTCCTGCATCGGACCCGGCGGATCGCTGGAAGAAGTGAAAGGCTGGCCGTTGGTCAGCAGATAGAAGTCGCCCTTCTCCAGCAGGACCGACGGGCTCTTGTCTCCGATCTGGAGCCGTATCCGGCCCGTGAGCACGCCACCCAGCTTGATGTGCGAGTCGTAGTGCGGATAGCGAAAAGCCCAACGGCCATGGGCCTCGAAGCGCGAAGACAGCGTGCTGCTCACCGTGAGCATCGAAAGCACATCGGACAAGGGGTCCATGGTTTCTTCTGTACGAATGAATAGGAAAAGCGGCCTGTTGATTATTCAATCATCCAGCTTGACGCGCGACCATCGACGCATGTCCTCATCGAACGCTCAACTTTCCCGCTACGCCATCGTGCTGGGCCTGCTCACCGCGATCGGACCTTGCGCCATCGACATGTATCTGCCAGCGCTGCCCGCCATCGGCCACGCGCTGGGCGCCGACCCGCACGCGGTGCAAGCCAGCCTGATGGCCTTCTTCATTGCGACCGGCGCGGGCCAGCTCGTGGCAGGCCCGCTGTCGGACATGTTCGGGCGCAAGCGGCCGATGTACGTGGGCCTTGCCGTGTTCGCGGGCGCGAGCATCGGCTGCGCGCTCGCACCGAACATCGGCGTGCTCATCGCCTTTCGCTTCCTGCAGGGGCTCGGCGCCTGCGCGAGCATGGTCACGCCGCGCGCCGTGGTGCGCGACCTGCACACCGGCACCGAGGCGGCGCGGCTGATGTCGATGCTGATCCTGGTCTACAGCGTGTCGCCGATCCTCGCGCCGCTGGTGGGCAGCTTCGTGGCCGAGGCGGCCAGCTGGCGCGCGGTGTTCTGGGTGATCGGCGCGCTCGCGGTGCTGGCCATGGCAATGGTGGCCGCGATGTTGCCCGAGACGCGGCCGCCGGCAGCGCGTGCGCAAAGCAGCCTGCGCGGCGCAATGGCCAGCTACGGCGTGCTGCTGCGCGACCGGAATTTCCTGGCCGTGGCCTTCATGGCCTCGCTCACGCTGTCGGGCTTCTTCGTCTACGTGGCGAACTCGTCGTTCGTGATGAGCACGCACTACGGCATCTCGCCGCGCATGTACGCCGCGCTGTTCGCGTTGAACGCGGTGTCGATGATCGCGGCGTCGCAGTTCAACGGGCGGCTCGCCGCGCGCTTCGGCATCCGGCGCGTGCTGCGTACGGCGGTCATCGCGCATGCCGCCGTCACCGGGCTGCTGCTCGTGCTGACGCTGGCGGGCGTCGACCGGCTCGGCGTGCTGGTCGGCCTGCTGATGGCCGTCTACGGGCTCAATGGCGTGATCGTGCCTTCAGCCTTCGTGGTCGCGATGGAAGGGCATGCCGCGCGCGCCGGCACCGCCTCGGCGCTGCTCGGCACGCTGAACTTCGCGGGCGGCGCGGTGATGGTCGCGCTGGTGTCGCCATTCGCCAATGGCACGCCGCTGCCGATGGTGGCGGGCATCGCGTGCTGCTCGGCCATCGTGCTGGTGCTGGCCATGCGCGCACTGCGGCTCGCGCACGCCACGGCACCGGTCAGCGCCTAGGCGATTTTCCCCATGAGCCGGATGGCGCGTTGAACCTAGACTTTCCATCCAGGTCCCGCCGGATGTCCGATGGGCCGGAAAGGCTGCTCATGAAAATCTCCGCACAGGCGCTGGAGAAATCGCACCGCACCGTCCAGTCCTACGAAGGTTCTGCCCGCGAGTACAACGCGATCGTGGCCGAACACCCGCTGCAGCCCGAAATCGCGGACGCGATGCGGCGGATGATGCAGTTCGTGCCCGCCGGCGGCACCGTGCTCGAGATCGGCTCCGGTCCGGGGCGGGACGCCGACTTCATCGAGTCCCTGGGCGGGGTCGTCAGGCGCACCGATGCGGCACAGGCATTTCTCGATCTGCAGGCGGAGCGCGGCAAGAAGGGCGAACTGCTCGACGTCATCACGGGTGCGCTGGGAGGGCCCTACAACGCCATCCTCGCGATGTGCGTGCTGATTCATGTCGATCGCGCGCAGATCGGCCCGATCTTGCGCAAGGTCTTCGACGCACTCGAGCCCGGCGGTGCCTTCCTGGTCTCCATGCGAGTCGGCGAAGGCGAGACGAATGGCGACTGTCACACCGTGTACTGGGCGAAAGATCTGTTCGCCGCGCAGCTTGAAGAGGCCGGCTTGCGCACGCACTGGGAGATGGAGCGCACCGGCCGCAACGAGGAAGCGTGGGTCTACTTCCTCGCGCTTCGTCCGCAATGAGACGCGGCGCCGTGAACGCCGTGAAGCCGCGCGAACCAGGGGGCGAACGGAGGCCCTACACGCCCAGGTAGCGCGTCCACAGCGACCGGTCGGCGTCGAGCGCGGCCGAGTCGCCCTGCCACACCACGCGCCCGCGTTCGAGGATCACGTGGCGGTTGGCCAGCGGCAGCAGGCGCTGCACGTACTTGTCGACCACCAGGATCGCCTCGCCTTCGGCCTTGAGCGTGGCAATGCAGTGCCAGATCTCCTCGCGGATCACCGGGGCCAGGCCTTCGGTGGCTTCGTCGAGGATCAGCAGGCGCGGGTGCGTCGACAGCGCACGGGCGATGGCCAGCATCTGCTGCTCGCCGCCCGAGAGCTGGTTGCCCGCATTGGCCTTGCGCTCCGACAGGCGAGGGAACAGGCCGTACAGCGCATCGAGCGTCCAGCGCGGCGCGCTGCCCGGACGCGGTCTTGCAAAGGCGCGCAGGTGCTCATCGACGCTGAGGTTCGGGAACACATGCCGCCCCTCGGGCACGATGGCCACGCCGCGCCGCGCGATGGCGTCGGGCCGCATCGATTTGTTCGGGCCGCCGATGGCCGCGCCGCCGAAGTGCACGCTGCCGCGCATCGGAGAAAGCGTGCCGGTCAGCACCTTCAGCAGCGTGCTCTTGCCCATGCCGTTGCGCCCGAGCAGTGCGAGCACTTCGCCGGGGCGGATGTCGAGGTCGATGCCGAACAGCACCTGGCTGGCACCGTAGCCGGCTTCGATGGATTTCGCTTCGAGCAATGTGTTGGCCGTGCTCATGAGTGGCCCTCCGCTTCCGTGCCGAGGTAGACGGCTTGTACGTCGGGGTGGCCCCGCACTTCGTCGGCTGTGCCGCTCATCAGCACCTTGCCCTGCACCAGCACGGTGAGCCGGTTGGCCAGGCGGAACACCGCGTCCATGTCGTGCTCGATCAGCAGGATGGCCATCGATGCGCGCAGCGATTCGATCAGCTCCACCATGCGCGCCGATTCGTCCGGGCCCATGCCGGCCATCGGCTCGTCGAGCAGCAGCAGCTTGGGCTCGGCCGCGAGCGCCAGCGCCACGTCGAGCGCGCGCTGCGCGCCGTGCGGCAGTGTGCCCGCGATGCGCTCGCGTTCGCTGCCGAGGCCGACGCGGTTCGCAAGCGCCATGGCGCGATCGACGAGGTCGCGTTCCTTCGCGCGCGGCGCCATGAAGCGCAGGCTGGTGCCCGCATGGGCTTGCGCCGCGAGCATCAGGTTGTCGTGCACGGTTTCTTTGGGGAACACGCGCGTCACCTGGAAGCAGCGCGACATGCCGGCGGCTACGCGCTGGTGGTCCTTCAGCTTCGTGATGTCGGCTTCGTCGAGCAGGATGCGCCCGGCATCGGCTTTCAGCAGGCCGGTGATCAGGTTCACCAGCGTGGTCTTGCCCGCGCCGTTCGGGCCGATCAGCGCATGCACTTCGCCGCGCTCCACGGTGAGGTTCACATGGTCGGTCGCCAGCAGTCCGCCGAAGCGCTTGACCAACCCTTCGATTCTGAAAAGGCTCATGGTGTCGTCTTACTCCCTCGCCCCTCTGGGGAGAGGGTTGGGGTGAGGGGCAAGCGGCGCTTGTAGAGGGCGGCAAGCCCTTTGGGTGCCCACAACGCAACAGCGATCAGCAACAACCCCAGCGGCATATGCCAATGCTCCGTGTGCTGCTTCAACGCCTCTTCGAGCAACAGCCAGACAACAGCGCCCACCGGCCCGCCCCAGCTGCGCCCCAGCCCGCCGATGACGACCATCACCAGCAGCGTGGCCGACTGCGTCCAGTGCATCGTCGCCGGACTCACGAATCCGTTGCCGCCCGCGAGCAGCGCACCGGCCAGCCCCGCGATGGCGCCTGCAATCGCGAACGCCACCAGCTGCAGCCGGAACACCGGATAGCCCAGCGCCCGCATGCGCGTCTCGTTGTCGCGGATGCCCATCAGCGCATGGCCGAAGCGCGATTGCGTCGCACGGTGCAGCCACCAGAGCGCGAGCGCCACGATCGCCAGCACCACCCAGTAGAAGTTGGCTTCGTTGCCCAGGTCCAGCCCCGGCAGCAGCGTGGGTCGCGACATCAGCGTGTAGCCGTCGTCGCCGCCATAGCGGCGCAGCGACACCACCACGAAATACAGCATCTGCGCGAAGGCCAGCGTGGTCATGATGAAGTACACGCCGCGCGTGCGCAGCGCCACCGTGCCGATCAGCGCCGCGACGAGGCCGGCCACGAGCACGGCCAGCGGCCACATCACCCACGCCGACATCACGCCCGCGTCGCTGAGCGCGACCACCGTGTACGCCCCCACGCCGATGAAGCCCGCATGCCCCAGCGCCACCATGCCGCCGAAGCCGAGGATGAAGTTGAGGCTCGCGGCCGCCAGCGCCACGATGAGCACGCGCCGCACGAAGCCGATGTAGAACTCGAGCCCGAAGACGGGCGCGACCAGCGGAAACGCCGCGAGCAGCACGAAGAGCAGCCCGAGGCCGATGTAGCGTGAGGACTTCATGCGCGTGCCGAGAAAAGGCCCGAGGGCCGGAAGATGAGGACCACCACCATCAGCGCGTACATCGCGACTTCGGCGAACAGCGGCCCCAGGTCGGCTGCAGTAGCCGGGGGCAGCGTGGCACGCAGCAGCATCGGCACGAAGGCACGCCCCACGGTGTCGACCACGCCCACGAGCAGTGCAGCCACGAACGCGCCGCGCACCGAACCGATGCCGCCGATCACCAGCACCACGAGCGCCGGAATCAGGATGGCCTCGCCCATGCCGACCTGCACCGCGACGATCGGGCCCATCAGCGCGCCCGCCAGCGCGGCCAGCGCCGCACCGAGCAGGAACACGCCGTTGAAGATGCGGCCCACGCGCACGCCCATCAGCTCGGCCATCGGCCGGTCGGAGGCGCCCGCGCGCACCCGCATGCCGATGCGCGTGTGGTTCACCAGCAGGTACAGCGCCAGCGCGACCAGCAGGCCACCGACGAGGATGACGAGGCGATAGGCCGGGTAGGGCAGGCCGTCCATCAGTTCGACCGGCCCCGAGAGCGCGGCCGGCGTCGGCGCCATCACCGGCGACGGGCCCCAGGCCATCGTCACGATGTCGTCGGCGACCAGGATCACGCCGAAGGTGGCCAGCACCTGCGCGAGGTGGTCGCGTGTGTAGAGGCGGCGCATCAGCAGCGCTTCGAGCAGCAGCGCCACCACCACGGTGACCGCCACCGCGATGACGATGGCCGCCGCGAACGAGCCGGTGCGCGTGTGCGCCTCGGCCGCCACGTATGCGCCGGCCATGAAGAGCGAGCCATGCGCGAGGTTCAGCACGTCCATGATGCCGAACACCAGCGTGAGCCCCGCAGCCAGCAGGAACAGCATCAGCCCGTAGCCGAGGCCGTTGAGCAGCTGCTCGAGAACAAGAATTCCACTCATAGGATCACAAGGATTGCTCGCGTTTTCATTCGAGGAACACCGAGGAACCGGCTTCGCCGGGCCTCAGGTGTTGCCCCCGATAGGGGGAAGGAGAAGCGACACGAAGTGCGCGAAGCCTGGGGGCGAGCCTATTTCAGGGGGCACTTGTCTGCGTAGCTGTCGCCGTAGTTCGTGAGAACCGTGTTGATCAGCTTGTTCGTGACCTTGCCCTGCGCATCCTTGCCGATCACGCGCAGGTAGAAGTTCTCGATGGGAAAGTGGTTGTTCGCGTACTTGAAGTTGCCGCGCGTCGATGCGTAGTTGGCCTTCTTCAGCGCGGCCACCACGGCTTCGCGGTTCTGCGCGTTGCCGCCGGACTGCTTCACGGCAGCGTCCATCGCGAGGATCGCGTCATAGGCCTGCGCGGCGTACACCGACGGGTAGCGGCCGTTGTATTCCTTGCGGAACGCGGCCACGAAGGCCTTGTTGGCGGCGTTGTCGAGGTCGTGCGCCCAGTGCGAGGTGTTGAACAGGCCGAGCATCGGGTCACCCACGGCGCCGATCACGTCCTCGTCGGCCGAGAAGCCGCTGGTCACGAGCGTGATGTCCTTCGACAGGCCCGCGCCCACGAACTGCTTGATGAAGTTGATGCCCATCGCGCCGGGCAGGAAGAAGTAGATGGAGTCGGGCTTGGCCGCGCGCAACTGCGCGAGCTCGGCGGCGTAGTCGATCTGGCCCAGCTTGGTGTAGAGCTCGTCAGCCACCTGGCCCTTGAACTGGCGCTTGAAGCCGCCAAGGGCATCCTTGCCGGCCGGGTAGTTGGGGGCGATCAGCACGATCTTCTTGAAGGCGCGGTCTTGCGCGAACTTGCCGGCGGCCTCGTGGAACTGGTCGTTCTGGTAGGCGGTGCCGAAGAAGTAGGCATTGCACTGCGCGCCGGCGAACTGGCTGGGGCCGGCGTTGGCCGAGAGGTACGGCACCTTGGCGTTGAACAGCGTCGGGCCCACGGCCAGCGCCACGTTGGAGCCGATGGGGCCGCTGAAGATATCGATCTTGTCGCGCTGGATCATGCGGTCGACCAGCTGCTTGGCCTGGTCGGGGCTGCCGGCCATGTCGGCCTGCACGAATTCGACGTCCTGCCCGCCGAGCTTACCGCCCAGCTGCTTGATGCCCAGCGCGAAGCCGTCGCGCGCCTCGGCGCCCAATGCCGCGAATGGCCCCGAGATGTCGAGGGCCAGGCCCACCTTGACGGGTGCGGCAGCGGCCGACACCGCGGTACCGAGGACTGCGCCGCACAGCAGCAGCGAAAGCAGGGTGCGCGGCAGCGCGGGCGACTTCGGGGGCAGGTGGCTCATGGGTTCTCCGGCAG
The DNA here is from genome assembly GCF_051992195.1 of Variovorax sp. YR566. Taxonomy (NCBI): domain Bacteria; kingdom Pseudomonadati; phylum Pseudomonadota; class Betaproteobacteria; order Burkholderiales; family Comamonadaceae; genus Variovorax; species Variovorax sp. YR566. The sequence goes on from NZ_CP197092.1 coordinate 679,733, forward strand.
GGAAAGATGAAACAACGCACCGGTACCGCCCCATGCGGCACCGGCGACATCAAACCGTTGATAGCTAAATACTTTAACTGTAAACAATTCGGTGTCAACAGTGCTAGCACGAATGGTGCCAGTGCGCCGTCTCGTTCCTGCTCAGCCGAAGGGGTTGGCGGTGGCAAACCAGAGGCCGATGCCGGTGGCGATGATGAAGGCTCCGTCGGTCACGCCCGCCACCAGGAAGAACTTGGTCTGCAGCGTGTCGACCAGCTCGGGCTGGCGCGCGGTGCTCTCCAGGAACTTCTGGCCGACCAGTCCGATGCCGAGGCAGGAGCCGAGGGCCGCGACGCCGATCAGCAGGGCGACTGCGAGGGGAAGGATGTTGAAGCCGGTCATGGTGTTTTCTCCTGGTTGGTTGATTGATCGATTGATTCGATGGAGGTACTTTCCCAGAGAGGGTGCGCACGGTCCATGACGTGGGAGGTCATGGGCTGCACGAAAAAAAGCCGGCCGCAAGAAGCGGCCGGCTTTCAGGGGAGCGTCAGAGCCTCAGGGCAACTGGGTCCAGTTCTGGTTGTTGCCGCCGTTGCAGGTCCACGTGATGAGCGCCGTGTCCTGCGTCGTCGAACCGTTCGGCACATCGAGGCATGAACCCGATGCGCGGTTGCGAACCGTCCCGCCGACCAGGCTCCATTGCGTCGTGTCGCCGGCGGTGCACGCCAGCTGCACCACAGGCGCATTCGTCGTCGCGGTGCCGTTCTGCGCCAGGCACAGGCCGCTGTGCTCTGCGACGAACTGCACGTAGCCGCCCGTGAGGCTGTTCACCGTGAACTTCTCGTTGCCGGCGTTGCCGCACGGCCATTGCACGGCGGTCGTGCCGCTGGTGGTCGCCGCGCCCTTGATGTTCACGCACATCGTGGGGTTCAGGTCGGAGCGGATGCGCGCGACGACGGCCGGAGCCGTGTCGAGCGAGCGCACGTACTCGCGGATCGCCACCTGGTCGGCCCCCGGCAGGCTGTTGGCGTTGCCGTGGCCGCTGGTGAGCACGTCCTGCAGCGTGGCCGCCTGGCCGTTGTGGAAGAACGCCGTGGTGTTCCACGTGCCCGACAGCGTCGGCGTGTCGAAGCCCACGCCCGCCAGCGGCTGGTTCATGCCCTTGCCCGACGATGCCTGGATCGTGCCCACGTCGTGCCGCAGGCCGTCGCGGAAGGTGCCGCCCGAGTGACAGGTCACGCACTGCGCCGAGCTGAACAGCGTCTGGCCGCGCGTCGCATCCACGCTCAGGCTGCCGTCCGCGTTGCGCGCCGGGCTGCGCATGAACTTGCTCAGCGAGCCCAGGTAGGCCGCCAGGTCGTCGAGCTGCGCGTTCTTGCCGGCCTTGGGCGCGCCCAGCGGGTCGGAGGTGGCCGCGAAGTCCGCATTCGTCAGGAAGCCGGTGCCGCCGAACTCGTTGCGGATGTCGTTCTCGAAGTCCTGCACTTCGTCGAAGTTGGCCGTCCAGTGCAGCTTGCCGTGGCCTATGCCGCGCCGGCCCTGCAGGCTGATGGTGCGGCGCAGGCCCTCGCCGCGCTGGGTGAAGTCCCACACCATGCCGTCGTCGCCGCCGTCCGCATGGCAGCTCGCGCAGGAGATGTAGTTGTCCTTGCTCATGCGTCGGTCGGAGGCGTTGTAGAACACCTGCTTGCCGCGCAGCGCCGCGGCCGCCATCGGCTCCTGCGCCACCGTCGACACGTTCTGCAGGAAGGTCGGGGCATTGGTCTCCGAACTCAGCACCGAGGCCACGTCGTGCACCGACACCGAGCGCGCCAGGAAGTTGTTGACGAACAGCCGCTTGCGCGCCGAGTCCAGGTACAGGCCGTGCGGCGCGCTGCTGGCGTTGATCTCGCCGCGCACCGAGCGGCTGTACGGATCGACGATGGCGACGCGGTTACCTTCCATCTGCGCAACGAACAGGTAGTCACCCGAGGCGGAGAACAGCGCGGCGCGCGCCGGTGCGCGGTCGTCGAAGTCGATCTGCTCGTCGAACTTCTCCGCCGCCGCCTGCAGGTCGACCTGCGACAGGATGGAGCGCACCGTCTGGTCGTGCACCAGGTTGTTTCCGTCCCTGAACTTGCCGCGCACGATGTTGTCCTTCTTCGAAGGCAGCACCGCCCGCTTGCCGTCCGGCGAGATCACGACCTGGCTCAGGTAGTTGGCCACGCCGCGCGCACGGCTCTCGGTGTCCACCGTGGTGGTGTCCACCGGCAGCGCGATGGTGGTCATGGCGCTCATGCTCTGCAGGTTCACCCTGTGCAGCTGGCCGCCCGTCATCTTCGACTTGAAGCGCGTGACGTAGGCCACCTGCGAGTCGGAGTTGACGGCAATGCCGCGCAGCGCGCCATCGAGCGCGACCGCACCGGTTGTGGCGCCGTTGCTCGGGTCGAAGCTCATCAGCACCGACTTGCTCTCCAGCGTCAGCAGGCCCTTCGCGCCATCGGGCGTGAAGGCCACGCCGTAGGGGCCGCTGCCGTAGGCAAGCGCCACGGTGGCGGAGATGGCGCCGTCTGCCGCGTTGAGCGCAACCAGCTTGTCCTCGCCCTGCACCGTGACCCAGATGCGTCCGTCGGGGCCGACTGCCAGCGTCTTCGGCTCATCGCCTACGCGGGTCTCCCAGAGCTTGGCCAGGGTCTGCGCGTTGATCGCGGCGACCGTGCCGCTGTCGGGGTTGACCGAATACACCGAGTTCGCGTCGCCTGCGATGTTGGTGGTGTGCGTGGGCGCCCGCGCCGTGGTCGGAACGATCACCGTGAGGTTGTAGGTGTAGAAGGTCTCGCGGCCGCTGCTGTCCTTCACCGTCAGCGTCACCGTGAAGTGGCCGGGGCGCGTGTAGGTGTAGGTGTAGTTCGGCTGGCTCGAATAGGCCGTCTGCGTGCCGTCGCCGAAGTTCCAGCGGAACTGCGCGCCGCTGCTGCCCAGCGTGGCCGGGTTGAACACCAGCTGGCCGTTGACGATCTTCGGTCCGCCGCCGATGCCGGGGTCGCCGATGATGGCCTGGCCGCGCAGCGTGCTCACCTCGCTGTCGTTGAGCACGCGGCCGTAGACGCGAACCTCCGCCAGCGTGCCCTTGAAGAGCGCCGCATTGCCCTGGATCTGGCCCAGCAGGTTGAACTTGTTCGACAGGCCCTTGTTGCCGGTGGGGCCGGTGGATGTGGTCTTCACCCCATCGACGTACACGGCCTGCGCACCCGAGGCCGCGTCGCGCGTCATCACGACGTGGTGCCAGCCGCCGTCGTTCACCGCTGCGGTGGAGGTGGTGCCCGCATCGTTGCCGATCGACAGCTTGATGCGCCCGCCGTTGTCGAGCCAGCCCCAGAACACGTCGTCCGCGCCGCCGGACTGGTCGCGCCCGAAGATGCCGGGCGCGGTCCACGAGTTGGGTCCGCCCGCCTGCGTGGTCTTCATGTAGAAGCTCAGCGACGCGGTGCCGCCGAGCACGGTGGCCACGCTGTCGTTCTTCAGTGGCACACCGGTGGTGCGGTTCGCGAAGTTCATGCCGATGCTTTCGAACGCGTCGCCGCCGGCCGGCGTGCCGTTGTTGGCGCCGATCTGGTCGGAGAGGTTGCCCGCCAGCGTCCAGTAGTGCATCAGGTTGATGTCGGTCGCGTTGCCGGTGTTGAACGTCGACTTGTAGTCCGCGCCGATGGCGTTGCCCGCATAGTCCTTCACGCCGTTGGCCGGCAGGAACACTTCATAGCTGGTGCCGGGCGAGAGCGGCTGGTCGGGGTGGAAGTTGATGATGCCCAGTTGCACGCTGTAGGTGCCGGCCAGCGTGTTGCCGCCGACAGGGCGCACGATGAAGGTGTTGGAGTTCACGCTCTCGGGCCGGATGTTGTCCGTCATGCCCAGGCCGATGCGCGATGTCAGCGCCTGCTGCTTCGCTCCGTTGGCGGGCGAGACCTGCTTGACCTCGGGCTTCGTGGTGTCGGGGTCCACCGAGTGCACGACGAAGCCGCTGCCCGAGCCATGGTCGTTGCCCACGAAGACGAGATTGCCGAACATCGCGACCTGGCCGTTGTCCGAATGCGTGAAGTTCGGGTCGTCCTCGCGCAGGATGCTGCCTCGGCCCACCTCCACGTGGTTGAGCGGATTGCTCACGTCGACCTTGTGGATGCGCGTTTGCGCGCCCTGGATGACGTAGTTGTCCTGCGTGGCGCAGTACAGCTGTTCGTCGATGACGAGCCGGTTGTCCTCGGCCACGAAGTGCGAGCGGTCGCTCAGGTCGTAGCTGTACATCTTGGCGCCGCTGTTGCGCGCGGAGGCATGCAGGTTCCTGCCGTCGAAGCAGGTCGCGTAGTAGAACGGCGTGGTGCCCACGATGGAATCGAGCACCTTGGGGTTGAGCGGATCGGAGATGTCCAGGCTCGCGAAACCGCCGTTGCTTTCCATCGCGGTCAGCACCATGTGGTTGCCCATCGTGAAGATCGGGCCGATGCGGAAACCGCCGAGCTCGCCGGTGGGCACCGGGTTGGGCTTGCCGGCGCCGCGGTTCGCGATCACGGCGTTCGCGGGGTCCCCGGCATCGACGATGAAGATGCCCCGGCCCGCCGACGCCACGTACAGGTAGGGTGCCTGCCACCAGAGCTGCCAGGCCACGTTCTCGTAGTCGCCGCCATTGACGCCGGGCAGCGCCAGCTTCTTCACCTGCTTGATGTCGTTGACGTCGGTGAAGTCCCAGAACTCGACGCCGTTGATGCTGGGCAGCACCACGTACGTCTTGCCGCCGATCTTCGCGGTGCCGAAGGAGTGCGTTTCGCGGAACTCCTTGGTGCGGGCCTCGGGTTCGTAGATCTTCTTGACCAGCTGGATCTGGCGCGGGTTCGACACGTCGTACAGCAGGAAGCCGCCCGGGCCCAGGCCGCTGTCCGGCGCGAAGGAGGTGAGGAAGTAGCCGTTGACCATGATGCCCGCGTTCATGCCGTAGTCCTTGCGGCCCGGGTAGGTGGCGGGAACCTCGCGCGATTCGTAGGCGCTGCTGTGCGCCGGATCGAGCGGGTGCGCGGGGCTGGTGATCATCGACACCGGCTTGAACAGCTCGGCCGACGTGTAGGTGAGATTACCCAGGCCCGGCCCCTGCAGCGGGAGCGGGTCGGCGACGGCCGCGGAAACCGCTGCCGCCATGTTGTTCAGGGTCGTCATCGGACTGACCCCGGTGATTGCCGCGTGCGTCAGCAGCGTGACGAACGGCAGCAGGAACGCCATCAAGTAATACCGGATTTTCATCGTTGCCTCCAGGTTGTTTGAAGTCCGCAGGGGAACCCTTTTTCTCGGCCAACTCGCTCCGTCTTTTTTCTTCTGGCAAAAGCTCGCGCGCAGGACGCACCCCGGCGGGCGACGCATGCGTCGCCCGCCGTACAGCCTTTGCTTCCTCTTCTTCCCTCTCTCGCTCTCTCCTTGGTCGGGTGGCGTCAGCTCATTTCACGCCGCCCGATTCATAGATGTCCCACGCCTCCTTGGCGCTCGCGCCGCGGTGGATCATGGCCATCAGCGCATCGACCACCGCCGACGGATTGGCGTGCTGGTACACATTGCGCCCGTACACCATGCCGACGGCGCCTTCGTCCATCAGCACGCGCGAGCGCGCGAACACCTGCTGCAGGTCTTCGCGCCCGCCGCCGCGCACGAGCACGGGGCAGCGCGCGGCCTGCACCACGCGGTGGAAGTCGGCCGGGTCGCTGGTCGGGTCGGCCTTGACGATGTCGGCGCCCATCTCGCGCGCCAGGCGCACCAGCGTGACGATCTTCTCGGCGTCGCCGTCGACCATGTAGCGGCTGCCGGGCGTGGGCGACTGCATCACCAGCGGCTCGATCATCAGCGGCATGCCGTAGCGGTCGCAGTCGGCGCGCACGCGCGCGATGTTCTGCACGCACTGGCGGAACAGGTCGGGCTCGTCGGGCAGCATGAACAGGTTGACGACCACGCAGGCGGCGTCGCGCTGCACGGCAGGCAGCACCGGGTCATGCTCGTTCTGCAGCACGGCCCACATCACGCGGTGCGCGGTGGCGTTGTAGGGGTTGCCCATATCGATGCGCTGCACCAGCGCGGGCTTGTCACGGCCGGGGCGGTCCTGCAGCAGATCGGCCTGGCCGTAGTTGAGCTGGATCGCGTCGGGGCCGGCGGCGACAAGCTTGTCGATCACCGCCGGCATGTCCTCGAGCCCGTTGAGGAACGAGGGCTCGTTGCACACGCCATGGTCGAGCGCGATGTCCAGGCAGCGCCCGTTGTTCAGCAGCCGGTTCAGGCGTGCGGTCTTGTCCTTCGACATACGAAAGAAATCCTTGCTTGTTTGGTTGTGGGACAGAAAAGACGGTTCAGGCCAGCGCGAGCAGATGCCTGCTGGCCGCCGTGTCGATGAGCTGCAGCGCGTCGTCGCGCAGGTGCACCGAGCCGGCGCCCGCGTTCTCGACGGCCTGCTTGCTGACGCGCGCGCCGCACAGCGCCACAGAGACGCTGCCGCGCGCCAGCGTCCACGCGATCATCAGTTGGCCGAACGAGCATTCGAGCTGCTTGCGCAGCGGCTCGATCTCTTCGAAGAAGGCCTTGAGCTTTCCGCGGTTCCCGGCGCTGAAGCGCGGGTTGCTCGCGCGCTGGTCGTCGCCGTTGAACTTGCGCTCGGGGTCGATGGGGCCGGCGAGCAGGCCGAGCGCCAGCGACGAGTAGCCCAGCACCGCCACGTTGTTCTCGCTGCACAGCGGCACCAGCGTCTGCTCGATCTCGCGGTCGATCAGGCTGTAGCGCTCCTGCGCCGCGTCGACCGGGCCGTAGCGCAGGTACTCGGCGAGCGTATCGGGGCTCACGTTGCTCACACCGATGGCGCGGATCTTTCCCTGCTTCTTGAGTTCGAGCAGCGTGCTCATCGTCTCCTCGACCGGCGTGGTGCTGTCCTGCCAGTGCGTGATGTAGAGGTCGATGTAGTCGGTCTGCAGGCGCTTCAGGCTTTCTTCCGCTTCGTGAATGATCGACTCGCGCCCGAGGTAGCGGTACACCGGGTGGCCGTCTTCTTCAAAGAAGTGCGTTCCCTTTTGCGTGTGCCACACCAGCCCGCACTTGGTGGCGATCACGGCTTCGTGGCGGCGGCCCTTCAGTGCGGTGCCGACGATGCTCTCGGAGCGCCCGAGGCCGTAGGCCGGCGCGGTGTCGATCAGGTTCACGCCCGCGTCGAGCGAGGCCTGTATGGCCAGCACGGCGGCCGCGTTGTCCCCACCGCCCCACATCCAGCCGCCCATGGCCCAGGTGCCCAGGCCGATGGCCGAGCATTCGATGCCCGAGGGGCCGAGCGTGGTCTTCTTCATGGTCGATGCGTTGTTCATCGCTTGGTCTTTCTCGTGTTCATGAGGTGGTCGATGGTCACGGCCGCGAGCAGGATGAGGCCCTTGATCACGTCCTGCCAGTAAGGCGACACGTCGAGCAGGATCAGCGAGCTGGTCACCACCGACAGCAGTGCCAGGCCGAGCACCGCGCCCAGCACCGTGCCCGAGCCGCCCTTGAGGCTGGCACCGCCGATCACCGCGGCGGCGATCACGTTGAGCTCCATGCCCATGCCGAAGGTCGGCGTGGCGGCGCCGAAGCGGGCCGTGTAGATCACGCCGGCAAGACCCGCGGAGGCAGAGCACAGCACCGTGACCCAGAACTTCACGTTGCCCACGCGAATGCCCGAGTACAGCGCGGCCTTCTCGTTGCTGCCCGTGTAGAACACGCGGCGCAGCAAGGTGGAGCGGCGCAGCACGAAGTCGCTTGCCACCACGATCGCCAGGAAGATCAGGATCACGGCCGGAATGCCGAACAGCGTGCCCTGGCCGATGAACTTGAACTCGGCCGGCAGCGAGAACAGCGACTGCGGCGTGCCCTGCGTGAGCGCCAGGCACAGGCCGCGCACGATCACCATGAAGGCCAGCGAGGCGATGAAGTGGTTCAGGCCGATGCGCGTGACGCAGCCGCCGATCATCGCGCCGATCAGCGCGCTCGCGCCGATGGCCACCAGCCCCGCCGTCCACGGGTCGAAGCCCATGAGAAAGAGCTTGCCGGTGACCACCATCGCGAAGCACACGACCGAGCCCACCGACAGGTCGATGCCGCCGACGATCAGCAGGATCGTCATGCCCACCACCACGATGCCCTCGATGGAGAACGACAGCAGCATCGCGCGCACGTTGTCCCACGTGAGGAAGTAGGGCGACGCGAAGCTCATGCCCACGCACAGCGCCGCGATGATGAGCAGCAAGCCCATTTCGCGCATGCTGCCGAGTTTGCTGGCGGGTTTCACGGGGCCTCCTCCTCCAGTCTGTGGTCGCGGCTGGAGGCCTGGGGCGGCCCCCGCATCGAGTTGTGCCGGGTAGTTCATGCTGTCGTTTCCTCTTCGCAAAGTCCGGAGGCCAGCCGCAGCAGCGCCTCTTCCGTCATTTCGTTGTCTTGCACTTCGCCGGCCAGCCGGCCGTCGCGTATCACCAGCGCGCGGTCGCACAGCCCGATGACCTCGGGCAGCTCCGAAGAGATCACGATCACGCCCACGCCCTGGTTGGCCAGCTCGCGCAGGATGTGATGGATCTCCGACTTGGCGCCCACGTCCACGCCGCGCGTGGGCTCGTCCATCAGCAGCACCGAGGGGTTGGTGGCCAGCAGCTTGGCGATGGCCACCTTCTGCTGGTTGCCGCCCGACAGGCTCGCCACGTCGATGTCAACCCCGTCGGACTTCAGCTTGAGCTTGGTGCCGAGCTCCACGGCCAGCCTGTGTTCGGCCGAGCGTTGAAGCAGGCCGAAGCGCGAGCTGACGCGCTTGAGCGCCATCGATGCGATGTTCTGCGCAATGGGCAGGTCGAGGTACACACCGGCTGCCTTGCGGTCTTCGCTGAGGTAGGCGATGCCTTCGCGCAATGCGTCGCTGTACTTGCGGATCGTGAGCTGCTTGCCGCGCAGGCGCACGGTGCCGCGCCGCGCGGGGCGCAGGCCGCACACGGTTTCGGCGAGCTCGCTGCGGCCGGCGCCCATCAGGCCCGCAATGCCGAGGATCTCGCCGCGCTTCAGCGTGAAGGACACGCCGTGCACGCGCTCGCCGTCGGCGATGTCGCTCACTTCGAGCACGTGTTCGTTTGAGCTGCTGTCTTCCTGCTTCGGCGGGTAGTAGTTGCCCAGGTCGCGCCCGACCATGCGGCGCACCAGGTCGTCGGCGTTCAGTTCGGCGAGCGGGCCGCTGTGCACGTCGCGTCCGTCGCGCAGCACGGTGACGCGGTCGCCGTGCGCAAAGATCTCGGCCATGCGGTGGCTGATGTAGATGATGCCGATGCCCTGCGTCTTGAGGTCGTGCAGCACCCTGAAGAGAGCGGCCGATTCGTTGTCGGTCAGCGCGGCCGTCGGTTCGTCGAGGATCAGCACCTTGCAGTCCAGCGTGAGCGCCTTGGCGATCTCGATGAGCTGCTGCGTGGAAATGCTCAGGTCCTTCACCAGCGCGGAAGGATCGATGTCCTGCCCCAGCCGCTGCAGCACCTTGGCGGCGCGCTCGTTGAGGCTCGCGTAGTTCATCCACGCGGTTTTGCCGGCGTTGATCTCCGGCATGAAGATGTTCTCGGCCACGGTGGCGTCGCCGCACAGGGCGATCTCCTGGTGCACCAGGCCGATGCCCAGGCGCATGGCGTGCGCCGGGCCGTCGATGACCACCTGCTGGCCGTCGAGCGAGATCGTGCCTTCGTCGGGCTGGTGGATGCCGTCGATGATGTTCATCAGCGTGGACTTGCCCGCGCCGTTCTCGCCGCACAAGGCGTGGATTTCGCCGCGGTGCAGCGAGAAGTCCACGCCCGAGAGCGCACGCGAAGCGCCGAAGCGCTTGCTGATCCCCTTCAGTTCGAGCAATGCGCTCACTGCGTTCACTCGCCGATTCCCTTGGTGCCGCGGCGGGCGAGGTACTTGTCCCAGTAGAAGTCGTCGGCGTTGGCCTTGCTGACCACGGCAAGGCCGTTGTCCAGGAAGGGCACGGCCATCGGGTTGGTGCCGTTGCGCTTGGCGTCGTTCATCGGGTCGATGAGTGTCGGGTTCTTCGCAAGGAACAGCATCATCATGCCCATGTAGCCCTGCATGCCCTGGTTCGGGTTGATGGCACCGAACACGTCGCCCGACTTGATCATGTCGAGGATCTTGGCGTTCACGTCGCAGCACATCACCTTGATGTTCTTCTTGGTCTCGACCTTGGCCTGCGCCGCGCCGAGCGCCGAGTTGGCCTCGGGCATGAAGAGGGCACCCAGGTTCGGGTTGGCTTGCGCCAGGCTCAGCACCGCCTGGTAGGCCTTGTTCGGGTCCTGGTTGCTGGCGGCGCGGCCGACCAGCTTCATGCCCGGGTGCTTGGCCTTCATGCGGTTGACGAAGGCGGCGATGCGGCGGTCGTGGTTGTCCTGGCCCGGGTTCTCCAGCACGGCGTATTCGCCCTTGCCGCCCAGCGATGCGGCGATGGCGTCAGCGGCCTGCGTGCCTTCGCGGTCGTTGTCGGACGTGATGAAAGAGGTGCGCTTGGAGTTCGGCGAGTCGGCCGCGAAGGTGACGACCGGGATGCCCATCGCCGCCGCACGGTTGATCGGCTCGATGAACGGGTCGGGGTTCATCGGGTGCAGCAGGATGCCGGCGGGCTTGCGCGCCAGCTCCTGCTCGAAGGACGCGAGCTGCTTGTTCACGTCGTACTCCGGCGTGCCGGTGTAGCGGGTGCGAACGCCCAGCGTGCGGCCGAGCTGCTTCATCATTTCGTAGACCGGAAACCAGTACTCGACCCCCGACACCATCACGTTCATCACGTAGACGTCGCTGGGGTTGCCGCGCAGTCCGCCGCCCGCGGCGGGTGCCGCGGCCTGCTGCTGCGCGAATGCGCTGGCGCCGGCCAGGCCGATGCCGGCTGCGGCGGCGGACTTCAGGAAATTACGCCTCATTTTTTGTCTCCTCACGTTGGGTGGGCTCAGCTTGCGATGCTGCTTTTCAGGGCAGCGCTTTGATCCTCTGCGTCACGACAGTTGTTATGACAGGCTAGAATGTACGCGCTGCCCGTTTGACGGGATAACTAGGGGAAACGCTACTGGCAACGCGCTTTTATTCCGCCGAAGCTGTTATGACATGAAGCCAAACATACTGATCGGCATCGACATGGGGTCGAGCAGCCTGAAAGCCCTGGCCCTCGAAGCCGGGAGCGGCCGCTCCATCGCCCTGTCCCGAATGCCACTGCCGCACGACCGGCTGCCTGGAGGGGGATGCGAAGTGGCCGCGACGGCGATCCGCGCGGCCCTGACCCACGTGCTGCGCGACGTCGCCCACCAGCTCGGCGCCCGCGTGGCCGAGGTCCGCGCCATCGGCTGCACGGGCCACGGCGCGGGGCTCTACGCGCTCGATGCGCGCAACGAACTCGTCGGCGGGCGGGCCGTGGCCTCGACTGACCAGCGCGCCGATGCGCGTGCACGTTCGCTCTCACTGGGTCATGGCGACGCTCTGTTCGCGGATGTCGGCTGCAGGCCCTGGCCCGGCCAGCCCACCGTGATCGCGGCCGAGCTGCTGGGCACCGATGCCGTGCAGCGCGGGGCGGTGCGCCGGCTGCTGTTCGCGAAGGACTATCTCGGCTTTCTGCTGACAGGCGAGATCGCGACCGATGCCAGCGATGCAAGCACTGCCGGGTTGGTGTCGATCGCAACGGGCACGTGGTCGCAGGCGGCCTTCGATGCACCGGGCATCGCGGACCTCGGGCCGCGCGTCTTCGGGCCGCTGGTGCCGAGCGGCGAGGTCGTCGGCAAGCTGCGGCCTGCCGAAGCCGCGCTGTGCGGCCTGCCCGCCGGCATCCCCGTGGCGATGGGCGCCATCGACCTGCTCGCCTCGATGACCGCGATCTGCGCGGAAGAGCGTGCCCGCGCGGTGTCGGTCTTCGGCACCTGGTGCGTGAACGCGGTGATCGGCCCTGTGATCGAGCCCAAGCCCGATGTTGCCGCCGTCGTGAACTTCGGCCGCGAGGACAAGCGGCTCTACATGGAGAACAGTCCGTCGTCGATGGCCAACATCGCATGGCTGGCCGGCGTGCTGGGGCTGCCCGATTCGCGCGCTGTCGTCGACCTGGCGATGTCGGTGCCGCTGGGTGCGGGCGGCCTGCGCTTCCTGCCCTTCGTCAATGGCGGTGGCGGCGTGACGGCGGGCTTCGTCGGGCTCAAGAGCCACCACACGCGCGGCGACATGGCGCGCGCGGTGGTCGATTCGGTCGCCGCGCTGCACGCGCGGCACACCGCGCGCCTTGCAGCCTGCGGCCTGCCCGTGTCCGCATCGACCGTGCTCGGCGGCGGTGCGAGCGACACGCGCCTCGTGCGCCTGCTCGCCGGCTTCCTGGCTCACCCGGTCGAACGCTGCGCCGACGACGAGACCGGCGCGCGCGGCGCAGCCATCTACGCCGCCATGTCGCAAGGCATCGACCACGCCGCGCAGGGCAGCGCCTTGCTCGCGCCCTGCGACACGGTCGAACCCGATGCCGCCGAGGCACGCGCCCATGCCGATTTCAACGCCGGCTTCAACGAACTGATCGACACCATGTCTCCTGTGTTTTCCCATCTGTCGGGAGCTGCGAAATGAGCGCCTGGCAACTGCCTTTCGTGCGCCCGGCTTCGCTGGCGGATCGCCACTTCTCGACCGTCATCGTCGGTGCCGGCATCAACGGCGTGGGCGTGTTCCGCGACCTGTGCCTGCAGCGCGTCGACTGCCTCATCGTCGACAAGGGCGACTTCAGTGCGGGTGCCAGCAGCGCGCCCTCGCGCATGATCCACGGCGGCCTGCGCTACCTGGAGAACGGCAGCTTCTCGCTGGTGGCCGAAGCCACGCGCGAGCGCAACCTGCTGCTGCGCAACGCGCCGCACCTGGTACAGCCGCTGAAGACGGTGGTGCCGCTGTCGAGCTTCTTCGGCGGCCTGATGAGCAGCGCGCTCAAGTTCTTCGGCCGCACGCCGCCGCAGCGCACGCGCGGCCTGCTGGCCGTGGCGGCGGGCCTGCGCCTGTACGACCTGCTGGGCCGTCGCCAGCGCGTGATGCCCAACCACCGCATCAGCCGCGTGCCGCAGAACGACCGCAGCCTGTTCCGCGCCGCGGTGCGCTGGACCGCCACTTTCTTCGATGCATGGATCAGCCACCCCGAATGGCTGATCCTCGAACTCATCGGCGACGCCTGCCGCGACCAGCCGCGCTCGGCCGCCGCCAACTACTGCCGAGTGATGGGCTGCGCGGGCAACATCCTCACGCTGCGCGACGAGATCACCGGCGCGCTGGTGCGCGTGACGGCCGACACCGTGGTGAATGCCAGCGGTGCGTGGCTCGACCGCAGCACGGCCGTGCTCGGCGGCGCGGGCTCGCGCGTGATGGGCACGAAGGGCTCGCACCTCGTGCTCGACCATCCGGCGCTGCGCGATGCGCTCGAAGGCCGCATGGCCTACTTCGAGGCGGTGGACGGGCGCGTGTGCATCGTCTATCCCTTTCTCGACCGCGTGCTGGTGGGCTCCACCGACATTCCGGTGGATGACCCCGACCAGATCGGCACGGAGCCCGAAGAGGTCGACTACCTGCTCGACGTGCTGGCCGAGGTGTTCCCGAACCTCTCCTTCGGGCGCGGCGACGTGGTGTACACGTACGTCGGCGTGCGGCCGCTCGCACGCTCCGACGCCGACAAGCCGGGGCAGATCTCGCGCGACCACTCGGTGGTGCTTGACCCGCCCAATGCGACGCGCGACATTCCCATCGTCGGCCTCGTCGGCGGCAAGTGGACGACCTTTCGCGCACTTGCTGAAGAAGCCACCAACGAGGTGCTGCAGCAACTGGGCCGCCCGCGCACCGCATCGACCGAACTGCTGCCCATCGGCGGCGGTGCGGAGCTGCCTGCCGATGCACAGGCGACGGAGCGCTTCGTCGATCGCATGGTTGCCACCTCCGGCCTGGGCCGCACGCGCGCACAGGTGCTGCTGCGCCGCTACGGATCGAAGGCGCTGCCGCTGGCGCAGCGCCTCGGTGCCTCGGGCGACGTGCCGCTGCAGCACGCGCCCGATTACTCGGTTGCCGAACTCTCGTACCTTTGCCTCGAAACCGGCGTGGTCCATCTCGACGACCTCGTGATCCGTCGCACGCTGCTGGCGATTCGCGGGCTCGTCACCGATGCCGCGCTGGCTGAAATGGCTGGCATCGCAGCCGAGGCGCTCGGCTGGGACGCAGCGCAGGCGCACCACGAACTGCAAGCCTGCTCTGCCGCCCTGCGCGAGCGCCACGGCGTGCGTCTTTCGCCAGTGGTGGCCGATGCGCCGCCGTCTTTCGATGCATCATTGATGACTCCTCAGGCCTTGGGCCAGCCCTCAACGTGAACTCTTCGACCGAAACTTCGACCGTGCTCGACCGCGACTCCGAGTCGCCCCTGTGGGCCCAGTTCCGCGATGCGCTTCGACTGCAGATCCTGCAGGGCGCGCTGCCCATCGGCGCCAAGCTGCCGTCCGAAGCCGAGCTCGGCGAGCAGTTCGGCATCTCGCGCATCGTGGTGCGCGAGGCGCTGGCCGACCTGGTGCGCAACAACCTCATCTACAAGATCAAGGGCCGCGGCGCGTTCGTGTCGGCACGCGAGCGCGACGAGGATTTCGTCTCGACCGTGCTCGGCTTTTCCGACGAGATGGAGCGCAAGGGCCGCTCGGTGCGCACGCAGATCCTCACGCAGGAACTGCGCGCGCCCACCGAGCAGGAAGCCGCCTCACTTGGGTTGAGTGATGACACGCAGGTGGTCGCGCTGAAGCGCCTGCGCAGCGTGGACGGCGAGCTGCGCCTGCTGGTCGAAACCGTGGTGCCCGCCGACCTTGCGCCGGGCCTGCACCGCACGCGCCTGGACGACCGCTCGCTGTACGACGTGCTGCGCCGCCAGTACGGCCTGCGCCTGGTGCGCGCCGAACGCTGGATCGATGCGGTGCTGCCAGACGCCGAGACCTGCCAGCTGCTCAACCTGCCGCAGCCCGAGCCGCTGCTGCGAATCGAATCGATCGCCTACGGCGCCAACGGCCGGCCGCTGGAGCATTACCGCGCGCTCCACCGCTGCAAGACCAGCCGTCTGCACGTGCAGACGACGACCTGAGGGTGATGACGAGAAGCGGCTACAGCAGCCGCTTCAGATAACGCCCCGTGTGGCTCGCCTCGTTCGCCGCGATGTCTTCCGGCGTGCCTTCGCCCACCACCATGCCGCCGCCGGCACCGCCTTCGGGGCCCATGTCGATCAGCCAGTCGGCCGTCTTGATGACGTCGAGGTTGTGCTCGATCACGACGATGGTGTTGCCCGCATCGCGCAGCTGGTGCAGCACCTTCAGCAGCAGCTCGATGTCTGCGAAGTGCAGGCCGGTGGTCGGCTCGTCGAGGATGTAGAGCGTGCGGCCGGTGTCGCGCTTGCTGAGCTCCAGTGCGAGCTTCACGCGCTGCGCCTCGCCGCCCGACAGCGTGGTGGCCGACTGGCCCAGCTTGATGTAGCTCAGGCCCACGTCGAGCAGCGTGCGCAGCTTGCGCTCGATGGTGGGCACGGCCTTCAGGAACTCGTGCGCGGTCTCGACCGTCATCTCGAGGATCTGCGCGATGTTCTTGCCCTTGTACAAAACCTCGAGCGTCTCGCGGTTGTAGCGCTGGCCGTGGCAGACCTCGCAGGGCACGTACACGTCGGGCAGGAAGTGCATCTCGACCTTCACCACGCCGTCGCCCTGGCAGGCCTCGCAGCGCCCGCCCGCCACGTTGAAGCTGAAGCGGCCCGGGCCGTAGCCGCGCTCGCGCGCGGTGTTGGTCTCGGCCATCAGCTCGCGGATGGGCGTGAACAGGCCCGTGTAGGTGGCCGGGTTGCTGCGCGGCGTGCGGCCGATGGGGCTCTGGTCGACGTTGATGACCTTGTCGAAATACTCGATGCCCTCGACCGATTCGTGCGCAGCCGGTTCTTCGTGCGCGCGGTACAGCGTGCGCGCCACTGCCGTGTAGAGCGTGTCGTTCACCAGCGTCGACTTGCCCGAGCCCGAGACGCCCGTCACGCAGGTCAGCAGGCCGACCGGGAAGGCGACGCTCACGTTCTTCAGGTTGTTGCCGGTGGCGCCGACGACGCGAATTTCCTGCAGGTCGGTCTGCGTGGCCAGGTGGGCGGCCTCGCGTGCGGCGCGGCGTTCGGCCGCGGGGCTCGGCGGAAAGCGCGAGGCCTTCTTGCCTTCGTTGAACGCAGGCTTGTTCACCACGGGCAGCCACGCGGTGCGGTGCTTCGGCACTTCGATCTTGCGCGTGCCCGACAGGTACTGGCCGGTGAGCGAGTCGGGGTTGGCCGACACCTCGGCATAGGTGCCCTGCGCCATCACGCGCCCGCCGTGCACGCCCGCGCCGGGGCCCATGTCGATCACGTGGTCGGCGGCGTGGATCATGTCCTCGTCGTGCTCGACCACGATCACGCTGTTGCCGATGTCGCGCAGATGCTTCAGCGTGCCGATGAGCCGGTCGTTGTCGCGCTGGTGCAGGCCGATGCTGGGCTCGTCGAGCACGTACATCACGCCCGTGAGGCCCGAGCCGATCTGCGACGCAAGCCGGATGCGCTGCGCCTCGCCGCCCGAGAGCGTCTCGGCGCTGCGGTCCAGGCTCAGGTAGTTCAGGCCCACGTCGTTCAGGAATTTCAGGCGCAGGCCGATCTCGCGCACCACCTTGTCGGCGATGTCGGCCTTGGCGCCGCGCAGCTTGAGCGTATGGAACCACGCGAGCGAATCGCGCAGCGTGAGGCGGCTGAGCTCGAAGATCGCCATGCGCGGCGGTTCGCTGCCGTCGGCGGGCCGGTTCGATTCGTCGACCAGGAACACGTTGCGCGCTTCGGGGCGAAGGCGCGAGCCACCGCAATCGGGGCAGGGCTGCAGGTTGCGAAAGCGCGCGAGGTCTTCGCGCACCATCACCGAATCGGTCTCGCGGTAGCGCCGCGCCATGTTCGGGATGATCCCCTCGAAGGGATGCTTCTTCGTGAGCTTCTTGCCCGCGAAGTTGCCCGACTCCATGGTGTAGTTGAACTTGATCTCCTCGGCGGCCGAACCGTGCAGCAGCACCTGCTGCACCGAGGCCGGCAATGACTCGAAGGGCGCGTCGACGTCGAACTTGTAGTGCTTCGCGACGCTCTCGATCATGCTGAAGTAATAGCCGTTGCGGCGGTCCCAGCCCTTGATGGCGCCGCTGGCCAGCGACAGCGAAGGAAAGGCCACCACGCGCGCCGGGTCGAATACCTCGCGGTGGCCGAGGCCGTCGCAGCTGGGGCAGGCGCCCACGGGCGAGTTGAACGAGAAGAGGCGCGGCTCCAGCTCCGACAGCGAGTAGTGGCAGATCGGGCAGGCGAACTTGGCGTTGAACAGGTGCTCTTTATCAGCCGCACCCTCGGCGCCCAACTCGAGCGCAATGGCGCGGCCTTCGGCCAGGCGCAGCGCAGCCTCGAAGCTCTCGGCCAGGCGCTGCTGCATGTCGGCGCGCGCGCGCAGGCGGTCGATGACCACGTCGATGTCGTGCTTCTCGGTCTTCTTGAGCTTGGGCAGGTCGTTGTATTCGTAGGTCTGCCCGTCCACGCGAAAGCGCACGTAGCCGGCCGCCTGCATCTCGGCGAAGAGTTCGAGGAACTCGCCCTTCTTCTCGCGCGCCACGGGTGCCAGGATCATCAGGCGCGGCTCGCCGGGCAATGCCAGCGTGGCATCGACCATCTGCGAGACCGTCTGCGCCTGCAATGGCAGGTGGTGGTCGGGGCAGTAGGGCGTGCCGGCGCGGGCGTACAGCAGGCGCAGGTAGTCGTGGATCTCGGTCACCGTGCCCACGGTGGAGCGCGGGTTGTGGCTGGTGGCCTTCTGCTCGATGCTGATGGCGGGCGACAGGCCCTCGATCACGTCGACGTCGGGCTTGTCCATGAGCTGCAGGAACTGCCGCGCATAGGCCGACAGGCTCTCGACGTAGCGCCGCTGCCCTTCGGCATACAGCGTGTCGAAGGCCAGGCTCGACTTGCCCGAGCCCGACAGGCCGGTGATCACCACCAGCTTGTTGCGCGGGATGTCGAGATCGACGTTCTTCAGGTTGTGGGTGCGCGCGCCGCGGATGCTGATGCGCTGCTGCGCGAGCACCGCGCCGAGGTAGGTGGCGCGTTCGCGTTCCGCATCGCGTGCGCTTTCGGCGTCGGCTGCGGTGTCTTCAGTGGATATTGAATTCAAGGGGGCGATCGTCCGAGGGCAACCGGACATGATAGACCGCCGCGCATTTCATGGCGAGTGGCCGGGCTCTGCAGGCTTGGGCGGATGCACCGGCTCGGTGCTGCCTCCGCTGCCCGTACTGCCCGTACTGCTTATGGCCCGGCCGACCATGTGCTCGGCCAGCGTGTCGTACAGCGGGCGGCTGATCATCCGCGAGACCAGGCTGGCCAGCATGGCCGCGGCCATCAGGCTCAGCACCATCGAGTGGCCGTCGACCATCTCCATGACGATGATGAAAGCGGTGAGCGGCGCCTGCGTCACCGCCGCCAGGAAGCCGGCCATGCCCATGGCGATGAGCGCCGGCCCCTGGTCGCTGCTGGCCAGCCGGGCCACCGCGTCGCCGATGCCCGCACCGATCGACAGCGACGGCGCGAAGATGCCGCCCGGCACGCCGCACCAGGCCGTGAGCCAGGTGGCGATGAACTTGAGCACGGTGTAGAGCGGCGTGAGCTCGTCGTGGCCCTGCAGCATCTGCTTGACCGCCTCGGAGCCCGCACCGAAGGTGACGCCGCCCGTCGCCAGCCCGATGACGGCCACGGCCAGCCCGCCGCAGGCCGCGAACCGCACCGGAAAGCGCGCCCGCCAGCGGTTGAAGCGCCCCGCCGCGCCCGTGAGCGAGGCGATCAGCAGCCGCGCGAACAGCCCGCCGGCCGCGCCGCTCAACAGGGTGACCAGCAGGCCGGGTCCGAGCACGTCCCAGCCCAGCCGGGGCACGCGGATCACGCCGAAGTAGCTGGTGTTGCCGAAGGCCGACACCGCCACCAGGCCCGCCAGCACGATGGCCGTGATGATCAGGCCGCTGGAGCGCGCCTCGAGCCGGCCCGACAGCTCCTCGATGGCGAAGACCACGCCCGCCAGCGGCGCATTGAAGGCTGCCGCGATGCCCGCTGCTCCGCCGGCCACCAGCAGCGCTCGGCCATCGATGGTGGTGCTGGGCGAGAGCCAGCGGCGCGCATGCTGCATGACCCCCGCCGCCACCTGCACCGACGGCCCCTCGCGCCCGATCGACAGGCCGGCCGCGAAGCCCGCCGCGCCCAGTCCGATCTTGGCGACCGTGAGCCGCAGCGAGGCAAAAACGAAGCGCCGCTCTTCGGGCAGGGCCGGATTCAGGGCCGCCTTGATCTGCGGAATGCCCGAACCGCCCGCGCCGGGGAAGAAGCGCAATGTGAACCAGACGATGCCGGCCGTGAGCAGCGGTGTCGTCAGCAGCACCGCCCAGGGCCAGGCGGCGTAGAAGCGGTGGAACTCGCCAAAGACCCGGTCGCTGGCCAGCGTGAAGCCCACCACGAACAGCCCGGCCGCGATGGCGTAGCCCAGCACGATCGCCCGGTCGAGCCAGACGCGGCCGTTCGACAGCTCGGCGCGCAGATGCTCGAAAAAGTCTGGTTCGCGGTTCATCGGAGAGGCCCATTCTGGCACCTGGCGGGAGTGCGGCCGGTCGCCTTGGGGCACAATCGAGGGTTCTTCTCAACCTCCTCCTTCATCTACTTATCAGGGGCAGTGCATATGGCATCGGTCAATAAAGTCATCGTCGTCGGCAATCTGGGGCGCGACCCCGAAATGCGTACCTTCCCGAGCGGCGACCAGGTCGCGAACGTCACAGTGGCCACCACCGATCGCTGGAAAGACAAGCAAAGCGGCGAAATGCGCGAAGCCACCGAGTGGCACCGCATCGTCTTCAACGGCCGCCTGGCCGAAATCGCCGGCCAGTACCTGCGCAAAGGCTCGCAGGTGTATGTCGAAGGAAGCCTGCGCACGCGCAAGTGGACCGACAAGGACGGCATCGAAAAGTACACCACCGAGATCCGCGCCGACCAGATGCAGATGCTCGGTAGCCGTCAGGGCCAGGGCGGCCCGTCGGGCGGTCCCGAGGACGACGGCGGCTATTCGCAAGGTGGCGGCGGTGGCGGTTATTCGCAGGGCGGCAATGGCGGTGGCGGTGGTGGCGGCGGTTACGCCCCGCGCGCTCCCGCAGCGGCACCGCGCGCTGCGGCGCCGGCTCCGCGCCAGGCACCGGCCAAGTCGTCGTCGGGCTTCGACGACATGGACGACGACATTCCGTTCTGATCCGGACCTTCGCAGGTTCACAAGCAAAGAGCCGCTTCCCGAAAGGGAGCGGCTCTTTCTCTTTGGGCAGGCCAATCACGCGTGGCGCCGACCCGCGGGCATCAGCAACTGCTGCACGCCGACGTGCACTTCCATTTCGTGCATGTGCGTTTCGGCATCGACCATGTGCTCGGTCATCAGGCGGTGCACGGCGTCGGCATCCTCATCGCGGAAGGCCTGCAGCAGCCTGGTGTGAAAGCCCAGGTTGGCTTCGCCGAAGTGGCGGTGCTCCCACGCATTCTTGTAGACCATGAGGTCGCGCAGCAGGTCGTTGAGAAAACGGCACATGAAGGCGAGCAGGGCGTTGGGACACTTGTCGGCCAGCAGGTTGTGAAACTCCAGCTCGGCGACGCGTTGTGCACGCAACTCGATGTCGTTGCGAGGCTCCTGCTCGCACAGGCGGATGGTCTGCTCGATCAGATCCAGTTGCTTCGCGTCGAGCCGGCCGACGACGCTGAGCGCGAGCTCGGGCTCCAGGATCTTGCGCAGCTGGTAGATGTGATGCCCGTCCAGGTGGTGGAAGTGCAGGAAGTTTCTCAGCGGCTCTGATGCGTGATCCAGCGAGACCTGCTGGAGATAGGCGCCGCCGGCCGGGCCTGTGCGCGTCTTGATCAGGCCGCGCACTTCCAGTGCCTTCAGTCCCTCCCGCATCGTGCTTTTCGAGACGCCGAAAAGCCCGACGAGCTCTTTCTCGTTCGGCAGCCGGTCGCCCGGCTGCTTGCGCTCCGTAACGATCCAGCGCTTCACGTCTTCGACGACGAGGTCCGAGAGCTTGGGGCGTTTTCTTGCGCGTTGACCAATGGGCATGCCCTGTTCCTTGGGGAGCTCCCGAGCGGAGCCGATCGCTCATGATAAATCGATGCAATTGAATGCAATTGAGTCAAAAACATGCGCAATAGGCCGGTGATCGGGCTTGTTCGGGCATCGAACTTGCTATGTAATGTTCCTATTTATATGTTTTATATGGATAAATAGTAGGCATATCGAAGAAGCTCAATTCCCAGCCCCACGTGACTCTCTCAAAGGAAAAATCATGAAATCAAGCGAACCTTTGCAAACCCACTCGAGACTCTGGAACGACGACCTGGCGCCCACGCGGCCCGAGCAGCGCACCTGGCGCTGGTATCACTTCGCCGCGCTCTGGGTGGGCATGGTGATGTGCATTCCCGCCTACACCCTTGCCGCCGGTTTGATCGAGTCCGGCATGTCCTGGTCCGAGGCCGTCGGCACGGTCTTCCTGGGCAACTTCATCGTGCTGATCCCGATGCTGCTGATCGGGCATGCGGGCGTGAAGTACGGCATTCCCTACGCGGTGCTCGCGCGTGCCTCGTTCGGCACCCGGGGCGCCCGCATACCGGCGCTGCTGCGCGCGCTCGTGGCATGCGGCTGGTACGGTATCCAGACCTGGTTCGGCGGGATGATGATCTACACGCTGGTCGGCGTGCTGATCGGCCATCCGCTCGAAGGCGAGAAGATCGCCTGGCTGGGCATCAACATCTTCCAGCTGGCGAGCTTCCTCGTCTTCTGGGCGCTCCAGTTCTATTTCGTCATTCACGGCATCGAATCGATCCGCAAGCTCGAGACGTACACGGCGCCGCTGAAGATCCTCATCTGCTTCGTGCTGCTGGCGTGGGCGCTCAACCGCGCCGGAGGCCTGGGCCCGATCCTGCAGCAGCCCTCGCAGTTCGTCGAAGGCGGCAAGAAGGCGGGTCAGTTCGCAGCGGTCTTCTGGCCGTCGCTGACGGCCATGGTGGGCTTCTGGGCCACCCTTGCGCTGAACATTCCCGACTTCACGCGCTTCGCGAAATCGCAGCGCGACCAGATCGTCGGGCAGGCGGTCGGGTTGCCCGTTCCCATGGGGCTGCTCGCGGCCCTTGCGGTGGTCGTCACCTCCGCCACGGTCGTGATCTACGGCAAGGCGATCTGGGACCCGGTCGACCTGGCCAGCCGCATGACGGGCGCGGCCGTGCTCATCGCGCTGATCGTGCTGCTGGTCGATACCGTCAGCGTCAACCTGGCGGCCAACCTGGTGGGCCCGGCCTACGATTTCTCGGCGTTGAATCCGCGGGCCATCTCGTACCGCACGGGGGGCTACATCACGGCCGGTATCGCGGTCGCGATGATGCCGTGGAAGCTGCTCGAATCCACGCAGGGCTACATCTTCACGTGGCTGATCGGCTACTCCGCGCTGCTCGGGCCGATCGCCGGCATCCTGATTGCCGACTACTACATCGTCCGCCGCACGCAGCTGCAAGTGAACGACCTGTACCGCGACCATGGCGAGTACCGGTACAGGAACGGGTGGAACCCTGCCGCAATCGCAGCGTTCATCGCCGGCGTCCTGCCCAACCTTCCCGGGTTCCTCAATGCGGCGCTGCCGAGCGCCTTTCCGACAGTGCCCGAAGTCTTCAAGACGATCTACACCTACGCATGGTTCGCGGGCATCGCCATCTCGACCGTCGTGTACGTTGCGTCGATGCGGCTGCAGAAGCAGACGACGGTGCCGCAACAGACCAGGCCTTCGGAGGCTTGAGCATGACGAACGCGCTCTTGATCCGAGGCGGGATCGTCGTCAACGCCGACCGGGAGTTCACAGCCGACGTGCTGTGCGTCGAAGGGCAGATTGCCGCCATCGGCGTCGATGCCGCACGCCAGGCGCCGGCCGGCGCGGTGCAGCTGGACGCTTCCGGGCAGTACGTGCTGCCCGGCGGCATCGACCCTCACACGCACATGCAGCTGCCGTTCATGGGCACGGTCACGATGGACGATTTCTTCACCGGCACGGCCGCGGGCCTGGCCGGCGGGACCACGACCATCCTCGACTTCGTGATCCCCAACGCGCAGCAGTCCCTGATGGAAGCCTATGGCACCTGGAGGGAATGGGCGCGCAAGTCCGCCGCGGACTACGGCTTCCACGTCGCCATCACCTGGTGGGACGAGAGCGTGCACCGCGACATGGGCACCCTGGTGAATGAAGAAGGCGTGAGCAGCTTCAAGCACTTCATGGCCTACAAGAACGCCATCATGTGCGACGACGAGATCCTGGTGAAGAGCTTTCGCCGCGCGCTCGAACTCGGTGCCATGCCCACGGTGCATGCCGAGAACGGCGAGCTTGTCTACTTTCTCCAGCAGGAGCTGGCCCGCAAGGGCGTCACCGGGCCCGAGGGCCACCCGCGGTCGCGCCCGCCCGCGGTCGAGGCCGAGGCGGCCCAGCGGGCCATTGCCATCGCCGACGTGCTGGGCGTTCCCCTGTACGTCGTGCACGTGTCCTGCATGGAGGCGGCCGACGCAATTGCGCGTGCCCGCGCGGCCGGGCAACGGGTCTATGGCGAAGTCCTTGCAGGCCACCTGGTGGTCGACGAGAGCGTGTATCGCGCGCCAGACTTTGCCAGCGCTGCTGCACACGTGATGAGCCCGCCATTCCGCTCGAAGGCGCACCAGGAGTTTCTGTGGCGCGGCCTTCAGTCGGGCAGCCTGCAGACCACCGCGACCGATCACTGCACCTTCTGCGCGGCCCAGAAGGCCGCCGGCAAGGACGACTTCGCCAAGATACCGAACGGCTGCGGCGGCATCGAGGAACGCATGGCCGTGATCTGGGATGCCGGGGTCAACTCCGGTCGGCTGACGCCCAGCGAATTCGTCGCCGTCACATCGACCAATGCGGCCAGGCTCTTCAACCTGTATCCCCGCAAGGGCCTGATCGCCCAGGGGGCCGATGCCGACCTCGTGCTGTGGGACCCGCAGGCCTCCAAGACCCTTTCGGCGGCAACGCAGCACTCCAGGGGCGACTTCAACATCTTCGAAGGACGCACCGTGCGCGGCATTCCGACGCACACGGTCAGCCAGGGGCGCGTGGTGTATGCCAACGGTGACCTGCGCGCAGAGCGGGGTGCGGGCCGCTATCTGCCGCGCCCTGCATTTGGTGCCAATTTCCAGGCGCTCGACAAACGTGCAAAGCAGCAGTTCGCTCCAATGGCGGCGAAGCCTTGAGCAGGCTGTGCTCGAACCCCGGCGCTGCGCGCAAGCCATGGCCGGTGGGGACGCAGTGGAGCTGAGCGACCATGGGTTGAAGCTCTCCATCGATCGCCGCAAAGGCCGCGCAAGCTCGCTGGTCAGCCAGCTTGTGGACGGCATTGCCGAGGCGATCGGGCAGCGCAGGATTCTGTCCGGCGAGAAGCTGCCATCCGTGCGGCAGATGGCAATGCATCTGCAGCTCAGCACCTTCACCATTGCACAGGCGTACCAGCGGCTGGTGTCGCTCGGCATGATCGCGTCGCGCCCCGGCGCCGGATTCATCGTGGCGAGCCCGGTCACGATGGAGCCTGCACCGCAGCCGCGCGTGCCACCGTCCGGCCCCAACGATGCATGGCTCCTGTCGGAGGTGTTCTCCGACCAGACAGCGTCCATCAAGGCCGGCTGCGGGTGGCTTCCATCGGGCTGGCTCGACGGCATCGAATTCGGCCGGGCCCTGCGATCGTTGAGCCGCACCATGAAGAGCCAGGTCGGCGGGTACGGCCAGCCCTTCGGCGATGCCAGCCTGCGGTCGCGCGTGGCCTTCGAGCTGGCGCGCTTCGGTGTGCCCGCCGACATCAACTCGGTGCTGATCACGCAGGGCGCCACGCAGGCCATCGACCTCGTCATCCGCTTTCTCCTCAAGCCAGGCGACGTCGTCGTGGTCGAGGACCCCTGCTATTGCAACCTGCTCGAACGGCTGAAGCTGGCGCGCGTGCAGCTGCTGTTCGTGCCTCGCACGCCGGCCGGCCTGGACACCGACGTGCTGGAGGCCCTGGTGCAGAAGCACAAGCCCAAGGCCCTCTTCGTGAGCTCCGCGCTGCACAACCCCACGGGCACGTCGATCACCTTGCCGATGGCCTACAAGGTGCTCCAGATTGCGCAGCGCACGCAGATGCTCATCGTCGAGAACGACGTGAGCCGGGGGCTCGCTCCGCCCGACGCACCGATGCTGGCCGCCATGGCGGGCCTCGGGCCGGTCATCCACATCGGCGGATTCTCAAAGACCATTTCGCCGCTGCTGCGCGTGGGCTTCATCGCGGCCGATGCGGCCACCCTGGAAGCGCTGGTGCGCCTGAAGATGGTCACGGGGCTCACTTCTTCCGCGGTCACGGAAAAGGCCGTTCACCAGATTCTTGTCGACAGCGCCTATCGCCAGCATCTCGAACGGCTGCGCCATCGCCTGGCGGATGTGCACACGCAGATCGAGCGAAAGCTCTGCGCTGCCGGCGTGGAACTGTTCCATCGCCCGCGCGGAGGCCTCTTTCTCTGGGGGCGCCTGCCGATCGATCCTGCCGAGGCCAGAGAAGTGACGGCACGCGCACTCAGGCAGGGCATCTGGCTCGCCCCGGGCATGTACTTCAGCGCATCGGACACCGCCAGCGCCTGGTTCCGTTTCAACGTGGCCTATTGCGACACGGACAGGTTCTGGCAGTTCCTGTCCGCGCTATGAGCGCGTTCTCATGAGAGGACCGCCTCGATCAGAAAAGGCCCCCTGCGCTTCAGCGCGCCGACGAAGACCTTGATGAACTCTTCCGCCGTGGAAGCACGCGCGGCTTCCACGCCCATGCCTTTTGCCAGCGAGACCCAATCGAGAATGGGATCGGTGAGGTCGAAGCTGCCGCGCGTCTGGTGCTCGGGGGGCTTCACGCCCATGCGCCGCATCTCGTCGATCAGCAGCGCGTACTTCCTGTTGGCCAGAACGATCGTGATCGCATCGAGGTTCTCGTGCGCCTGCGTCCACAGCCCCTGCAGCGTGTACATGCCGCTGCCGTCGGCCTGAAGCGTGATCACCTTTCTGTCGGGGCAGGCGATGGCAGCGCCCGTTGCGAGCGGAATCCCGATGCCGATCGAGCCGCCGGTGATCTGCAGCCAGTCGTGCGGTGCCGCGTCGTACGACCTGGCAAAAAGCTGCGTCACGGAAGACAAAGCCTCGTCGCAGACGATGGCGTTGTCCGGCAGCAGCCGGGCAATCAGCTCCGCGAGCGCTTCGTTCGTGAGTGGGCCTAGTGGAAGATGTGGCTGGTCGCGGCGTCTTGCGGGCGGGGGCTCGTCCAGGGCCAACCGGGCCGAAGCGAAGTATTCCGCGAGACCTTCGATGGCCGCAGCAACATCGCCCCCCGGTTCGCACAGCTCGATCACTTCGCAATCGTCGCGAAGCAGGCGGCTCGGCATGCCCGGATGCGCAAAGAATGCCACCGGCCGCTCGGCGCCGATCATGACGATCGCATCGAACTGCCCCAGCTGGGCCACGGCCAGGTCCGTCGCGTAGGCCACGCGCGGCACGGCGGGCCTTCCTGCCCCGCGTGCCATGCGCGCATTCGCAAAGGGGGCCAGCAGGCTGGCGCCGGTCTTGCGCGCGATCTCGGAAGCGAGCGCAAGGGTTTCCTGCCGCAGTGCGCGGCCACCGAGAAACAACGCCGTCTTCCGGTCGCTGCGCAGCAGGGCCACGGCCCGCTGTTCCTTCTCGCGATCGGGAGGCGGCGTTGAGTCTGCGAATCTTGTGAGACTCGGTGGCTGCACCGGGTCGGCATCGCCCCAGGTGACTTCCGCGGGCACGACCAGCGTGGCGACACCGGGCAGCGACCTGGCTGCCCGGCACGCGTCGGAAACGCTCGAGGCAATGTCATGCACGGAGCCGATGCGTCCGTACCAGTTCGACATCGGCCTGGCGAGGCTTTCGATGTCGGAGGTCAGCGGAGCGTTGAAGGGCAGGTGGTGCGTCGCATGGTCGCCGACGATGTTGACGATGGGAGTCCTGGCACGCCTGGCGTTGTGAAGGTTCGCCAGCCCGTTGCCCAGGCCCGGGCCCAGGTGCAGCAGGGTCGCGGCGGGCTTGTCGGTCATGCGCCCATAGCCGTCGGCCGCGCCCGTGACCACGCCTTCGAAAAGGCCCAGTACGCAGCGCAGGTCCGCCCGGCGTTCCATGCCGGCCACCAGGTGGAGCTCGGAGGTTCCCGGGTTGGCAAAACACACCTCGACGCCCGAGGCGATCAAGGTTTCGCAAATGACATCGGAACCGTTCAATTCGTTCTCCTTTTTTCTTCAGCCCGTGCGGCGTTGCTGCGTGGGTGCTGCGGCGTCGATGTGCAGCGGGCAGCGGGTCAGCTTCTCGTCGTTGGTGTCCGTGAAGACGTACTGCTTCCACTCGAGGTCGCCCCGGTGGTAGGTGCCGACGACGTCCGGCGCCGGCTGCCCGTCGTACAGCTCCACCTGCCGGCGGATTCGCTGCCTCACCTTGTCGCCTTCCGGCGTGGGGCCGGCGAGCAGGTCGAAGCCCGCCCGCGGCTGCGTGACCATGGCCAGTGAACGACCGAGATTGCGGCTCTTGCGGCGCCGGTGCGCCGGCGCACTGACGTTGATGAAGAGCGGAACGCCCGCGAAGCACAGGCTCCAGAACGGCTGCTCGGGGTCGGTGGGAATCTCGGGCGGCCACGGTTCGGGATCGTTGTCGACCCAGTCCTGCATCACGTGCCAGGCGGTCTGGTGGTAGTGATCGAGCACCTGCTCCTGTGCCTCGGGCTTGAACAGGATCACCAGCACGTTCATGGATTCCTCGATCCCCGTCATCACCGAGACCGTCTTCAGGTATTCGCGCAGCCCCTGGCGCACGCGAGCGAGTTCGAGCGGATCGGTGTCGGAGCCCGCGAAGACGAAATGCAGCGTGTTCGTGCGGAACGCCGCGCGCGCGAAGTTGCATGGAAACTTGCTCGGCTCCCGCAGGTAGCCGCTGAAATCGTCCAGGCTCGCCTTGGCCCATGGGTAGGCGTGGTAGGCGTTGTCGGCGCTGTCCACCCACTCGATGGCTTCCTGGTGGGTCAGCGTGACCTTGGGCGGAAGTACCGCGGGCGGCGCGGCCACCTCGGTGCACCAGGACGAATATTCCGGGTATCCGCCCGTCACCGTCGTCAGGTAGTGCGCCTGCAGCTGGCGGGTGATGGGCCCCACTTCGCCGTCGCCGATGGGCAGGCGATCGACGGAAGTCACCGGGAGTATCTCGAACAGGGTGCCGCACATCAGCACTTCATCGGAAATCAGCAATTCGGTGCGGTCGATTTCGCGCTCCACGACTTGCAGTCCCAATTTCTCCCTGGCCAGCACGATCAGCGTATCGCGGGTCAGGCTTTCCAGGATATCGGCGAAGGTCGGAGGCGTGATCAGCACGCCGTCCCTGATGACGAAAAGGCACGCCGCCGGGCCTTCGGACACCTTGCCCCTGTTGTTCAGGATGATTGCGATATCAAAACCGTTATCGCGCGCTTCATTTTGTGCAAGACGGCTGTTTTGGTAATTGGCTGCTACCTTGGCGCGCGGCGGTATGCAGTCGTCCGAAATTCGGCGCCAGGTGGAAATTGCAGCGGCAACTCCTTTTTCTATCTTCGGGGAGCGCGGCAGCGGAATTGCGGTAATGTGCGCGCCCGTGTCTTCGGTCGCGACCAGCGGCTCGCCGGGGCCGGAATATCTGAAATACGTCGACAGGTTGATTTGCGCGTGCGCCTGAAATTCGCAGCGGCTCAGCAACTCGATCGTCGCCTGCCGGAGCGTTGGCGTATCGAAGCGCGACTTCATCCGCATGATCTTCATCGACTGCTCGAGCCGCTTCAGATGGTCGTCCAGGCGGAAGATGTGCGATTTTTTCGTGGATTCGTCCCAATAAGCCCGAAGCCCTTCGAATATGTTCGCACCAAAGAATCCAGCCTGGGTGCGAACATGCAAAGTGCATTGCTCCCAATTGACAAATTCACCGTCCATCCACGCGATGCTGGGGTGCGGTGCTGGAAATACCGATCGACCGGAATTGCTGTCCATAAAATCTCCAGGAGATGAAGAAAAGAAAATCCGAGGCGATAAGCAGCCTTCGGCATCAGTTGGGCCAAAAAAGTCCCTGTCGGGATGGGCGATTTGTCGAATTAAATAAAAAGGATTAATTGTCCGGATTTGCTCGAAAAGAAGATTGAAGAATAAAAACAATTGAAGCCGAGCGGATCGTACGGTGCCTTGTCGAAGGCATTCCATTTACGGTTCAAATCGTTATAAATAACTGTATTGGCACCAAAGTGGGGGCTGTATTGGTGGCGCAATTCGGCCGTCGGCGCTGCCCGGGCTGCCGCCGATGGCGTGCCCGCAGTCAGGAATTCAGGGGGTGGAAGAGGCGGCCGGCTTGCGGCGCGCCTCTACGTGCTGTGGGGCTTCCCGCGCCCCGCCCAACGCGCGACCAGCAGCGTTTCGATGTCGTGCACGCGCCGCCCTGTCGCGCGCGCAATCGCCTCGCGGTAGGGCGGCATGTTGGTGCACTCGAGCACGATGTCCTCGACCGATGGCGACAGGTCCATGAGGCGGCATGCGGCATCGACCACATTCCGGCCGGCCTCTTCGAGGTCGAGTTGCGTTTCGTTGTTGAGGATGCGCCGATGGAACTCGCACCCCGGCTCCACGCCCTGCACGGGCGTCGCCTGCGGCACGCCGGCCATGGCCAGGATGGCGGGGCTCAGTGAAGCCGCATCGAAGGTCAGGATGCCCGGCCGCGCGAAGTCCTTGCACTGCAGCAGGCTCGACGTGACGACGGGAACGGGCACCGCGTCGGCCAGCGTGTCCTGGTAGGCGGCCAGAAAGCCGCAGCTGGTCGTGATCATCCCCGCGCCCTCGTCGACCATCGCCCGCGCGGCATCGACGAAAGGCTGCAGCAGCGCCGGGTCGGCCTGCTTCACGATGCGCTCGGGCGAAGCGCCCGTGACCACATGAAACCGCACCGGAATGCCGTGCCGGCTGAAGGTCTCAGGGTTGCCGATGTCGCCCGGTGGCCGCGGAAAGCGCGTGTCGAGCATCAGCACGCCCAGAAAGGCACCGGCGTCGCGGGTCGTTGTCATCGTGGGGGCCTGCCGTCACTCCACCGTGCTGCGGCGATCGATCTTGCGGCTCAGCACGATCGAGGTCTGCGTCTGGTTGACGCCGTCGATCTGTCCCATCTGGTCGAGAAGGGTGTCGAGCTGTTCGGGGCTGCTGCACCGGAGCAGGACCATGTAGTCGAACTGGCCGCTCACGGCCCACACTTCTTCCACTTCGGGCAAACGCCCGAGCGCCTTGATGATCACGGGGGCGCTCTTCGCATTGACGCTGAGGCCGCAGAAGGCCCGCACCGCAGCCTGCTCCAGCCGCTGGCCGAGGCGCACCCCGTACCCCGAGACGATGCCATCGCGCTCCAGTCGCGCGATGCGTGCGACCACGGTGGTCCTGGCGACCTTGAGCTTGCGCGCGAGATTGGCGGCGGGCTCGCGGGCGTTGGCTTGCAGCAGCGTCAACAGGTGACGGTCCAGGTCGTCGAGTCGTAGGTCCATGGCGGCCCTGCAGCGGAAATGAGTGGATTGTGCCGCCGCGTCGCGGCCGTCGTACGCTGAGATCTCGATGGCGGGGACCATCGCCCGCTTACGCCACGGCCGTGACGACGTTGTTGCTGCTGCTGCTGGCAGCTTCCGACGAAGCCTTGAAGCGCCCGAGGAAGGCGCGCGTCGATTCCTGCTGCGGGTTGTCGATCACCACGCCCGGCGGGCCGCATTCGGCGACGACGCCGTCGCGCATGAAGATCACCTGGTCGGCCACTTCGCGCGCAAAGCCGATCTCGTGCGTCACGAGGATCATCGTCATGCCTTCGCGGGCCAGGCCCTTGATGACGTTGAGCACTTCGCCGACCAGTTCCGGGTCGAGCGCGGAAGTCGCTTCGTCGAACAGCATCACCGTGGGCTTCATGGCCAGCGCACGCGCGATCGCAACGCGCTGCTTCTGTCCGCCCGACAGCTTGTCCGGGTAGTAGTCGGCCCGGTCGAGCAGGCCGACCTTCGCCAGCAGCGCGCGCGCCTCGGCCTCGGCCTGCGCCTTGGGCGTCTTCAGCACGGTGACCGGTCCTTCCATCACGTTGCGCAGCGCGGTCATGTGAGGGAAGAGGTTGAAGTGCTGGAACACCATGCCGGTCGAGGCCCGGAAGCGCGCAAGGCTGCGCTCGCTGGGCAGCGTGGTGCGCGCGCCGTCGAACTCGATGGTCTGCTCGCCGACCGTGATGCGCCCGGCGTTCGGTATCGACAGCAGGTTGATGCACCGCAGCAGCGTCGACTTGCCCGAGCCCGAGGGCCCGATCATCGCGACCACCTGGCCGCGTTCGATCTGCAGCGAGATGTCCTTCAGCACGACGTTCTGCCCGAAGGCCTTCTTCAGGTTGGCGATTTCGATCAGGGGGCTGGCCATGTCAAACCTCCTTCGGGCCGGAGCCGAATTCCATGCGCTTGGCCCAGATCGTGATGGGCAGCAGAACCGCGAAGTACGCGATCGCGATGAAGGTGTAGAGCTCCAGCGGCCGGTACGTGTCGTGCGCGATGACCTGGCCCTGGTAGAGCAGGTCGGGAACGGCCAGCACCGACAGCAGCGAGGTGTTCTTCAGCTGCATGATCGACTGGTTCATCAGCGGCGGCACCATCTTCTTGAACGCCTGCGGAAGAATCACGCGCCGCAGCAGCTGCAGCCGCGTCATGCCCAGTGCCTTGGCGGCTTCGGTCTGGCCGGCGTCGATCGAGATGATCCCGCCGCGCACGATCTCCGAATAGAAGGCGCCGCCGTAGAGCGACAGGCACAGCGTGGCGGCCACGACCGCCGACATCTCGAGCCCGGTCAGCACCGGCAGCGCGTAGTAGAACCACACGAGCTGCACCAGCACCGGCGTGCAGCGGAAGACTTCGATGTAGGCGCGCAGCGGCGCGGTGATGAGCGGGTTGCTCGACAGCCGGCCCAGGCCCGTCACCAGGCCGACGAACAGCCCCAGCACCACGCAGATCACCGTGAAGAGCAGGGTGTAGAGCAGGCCCGACACCAGCAGGCTGCGGTATTTCCAGAGCACGCCGAAGTCCCAGTCGTAGCTGCCTGCACCGCCTCCCAGGGCTCCGCCCGAGAAGTGCTTCAGGGCTGCCCAGGCGCCCGCCAGGGCCAGGACGATCAGCAGGGCCGTGCCGAGCTGGGAGCGGCTCTTCGGCTCGCTCGAAGATTCCACGCTGTCCATCGGGGCGTCCTCAGAACTTGATTTCGGGCGGGAAGGCACTGGCGGGCACGCCCGCGAGTTTCTCCATGTTCTTCAGGATGACGCTGCGGACTTCGCCCTTCGCGCGGACATCGGCCAGCCAGGCGTTGACGGCCTTCTGCATGCCGGTGTCGGTTTCCTTGCGCAGGCCGATGCTCACCGGGGCGGTGTAGACCGGCTGCGGGATGTACATGGTGCCGATGGAGCCGCGCTTGGCGAGCAGCGGCTGGGCCAGCAGGATCACCAGCACCTGGCAATCGGAGCGGCCGGCCTGCAGCGACATCGTGGCGGCGCCGGAGTTTTCCAGGCGCGAGACATCGGCCTTGGGCAGCACGCGCGTTGCCAGCTGGTCGTGGCTGGAGCCGACGTCCACCACGATCTTCATGTCGGGCGAGTTCAGCTGCTCCCAGGTCTTCTGCGGAATGCCCTTCTTGCACACCACCGTGTAGGTGTTGTCGAAGAGCGTGTCGGAGAAGCCCACCACTTCCTTGCGGGCCGGCGTGGGGGCCATGCCGAACATGGCGTCGATCTTGTTGGACTGCAGATCGAGCACCGCGTTGCCCCAGGTGGTCTCGACGTACTCGACCTTGGCGCCGAGCTTCTGCCCCAGGCTTTCCGCGAAGTCGGGGCCGAAGCCTTCCCACTTGCCGGTGGTGATGTCCTTGGCGAAATACGGAATGGCGCCTGCGACGGCGCCGACGCGCAATACCTTGGTGCGCTGCACCCGGGCCAGCGAGCTTTCTGCTGATTCCTGCGCAAAGGTCGAGCCCAGCGCGCAGACGGTTGTCACAGCCACGAGGGCACGGAAAAGGATTCGTTTGGTAAGCACGTTCACTCCAAGCAAGAAGCTCGCCATAAAAAGAAAAGGAAAGTATCGCTTCCCGGCCCGAGTCCGAGTCTAGAAGTGCGGACTGTCACAAGCAACGCGGCACATCGTCAGGACGACGGATTTCTCTCGTCATACCGTCAGAGTCTTCGGCGATATGCAGTCTGGCGCGTCGTTTCGACGGTTTCGGCCGGACATGCGGCGCTTCGTTGCGCGCGGCGACTTCAGGCCTGGAAGTCATTGTCCCTGTGCCGACAGTCCAAGCTGACGAACGGCGTCGTCGTATCGACGAAGCGCGCAGCCCTTTCGCCGATCTGCTCTCTATCAACTGCCAGGACTCACTTTTACAGTTCTTTTACAGGGCAACGGGTGCCCCGCAGGAGAAATGAAATGACCAAAGTGAAGATCGAGAAAGTCCTGGTTCTGGGTGCCGGCAAGGTCGGCAGCACCGTGGCCGACATGATTGCGGAATACCACCGCCTGCCCGTGACGCTGGCCGACGTGAGGCCGGGCCGCGGCGACGAAAACGACCCGCTGGTGCAGCGCATCGCGCTCGACGTGGAGAGCACCGAAGACCTGCGCACCACGTTGCGCGCGCACTCGGTGGTGATCAACTGCCTGCCGTTCTTCCTCGCGCAGCGCGTGGCCACCGAGGCTGCTGCATGCGGCGTGCATTACTTCGACCTGACAGAGGACGTGGCGGCAACCAAGGCCATCCGCGAGATCTCGAAGACGGCGACCTCGGTCCTCATGCCCCAGAGCGGACTGGCGCCCGGCGTGATCGGCATGCTCGGCGGCTACCTCGCAAGCCGCTTCGACGAGCTCTACGACCTGCGCCTGCGCGTGGGCGCACTCACGCGCAATGCCACCAACAGCCTGCGCTACAACTTCACCTGGAGCATCGACGGCGTCATCAACGAGTACTGCAACCCGTGCGACGCCATCGTGAACGGCCAGCTGGTGTCGGTGCAGCCGATGGAAGGGCACGAGACCTTCACGCTCGACGCCGAAGCCTTCGAGGCCTTCAACACCTCAGGCGGCCTGGGCACGCTGTGCGAGACGCTCGAAGGCAAGGTCCGCAATCTCGACTACAAGACCATCCGCTATCCCGGCCATCGCGACGCGATGAACTTCCTGCTGCACGACCTGCGCCTGATCGAGCGGCGCGACCTGCTGCGCCAGGTGCTCGAGCATGCAGTGCCGCACAGCCGCGAAGACGTGGTGATCCTGTTTGCGTCGGCCTCGGGCATGCGCAATGGCCGCTTCGAGCAGGAGACGCGCGTCGGGCGCGTGTTCGGAGCGCCGCTGCGCGGCAAGGACCGCACCGCCATCGAGCTGACCACGGCCGCCGGCGTCGTCGGCGTGTTCGAACTGCTGCGGCAGGGCCAG
This sequence comes from Variovorax sp. YR566, assembly GCF_051992195.1. NCBI lineage: Bacteria > Pseudomonadati > Pseudomonadota > Betaproteobacteria > Burkholderiales > Comamonadaceae > Variovorax > Variovorax sp. YR566. The sequence goes on from NZ_CP197092.1 coordinate 714,381, forward strand.
CTTCCCGCGCACGGTTTCGTCGGGCAGGAGCAGGCGCCGCTCGGGCAGTTCCTTGCCACCAAGGTCGGCCACTACTACCAGGGCCTGGGCGTGGCGTCGTTCGCTCCCGCGCCAAGGCCCAAGGGCGAGCCTGCGCACGCCTGATTGATTCGTCCATCTCGCAGCCCGAGTGCGTTACGGACCTGGCTTGGCCCTCGCCGCCGACGAAAATCGAGGGAATGAACAAGAACACTGTTGCCATTCTGGGCGCCGGCATCGTCGGCGTGTCGTGTGCCCTGGAGCTCCAACGCAGAGGGCATGAGGTCACGCTGTTCGACCGCACTGCCCCGGGTCGCGAGACCTCGTATGGCAACGCCGGGGTGATCGCACGCAGCTCGCTGATGCCGTTCAATCATCCCGGGCTGTGGTCGGTACTGCCGAAGCTGTTGAAGAACACCGCGGCGAGCTTTCGCTACGACCCCGCGTTCCTTGCGAAGAATCTTTCGTGGGCCGTGCGCTTTCTCGCCAGTGCGCGCGCCAGCGTGTTCCAGGAGACCACCACCGCGCTGGATGCGCTGATCCGGCTCTCGACGTCGGAACACCGGCGCCTGCTCGTCGAAGCAGGTGCGGCGCATCGCCTGCGTACCAACGGGTGGCTGTTTCTCTATCGCAGCGAAGAAGGCTTTGCCGGCAGCCGTCTTTCGCGCGAGACCTTCGATCGCTTCGGCGTCGCCACGCGCGTGCTGGATGCGAAAGAGCTCTCGGACCTCGAGCCTCATCTGAAGCCTCTCTTTCCGCGCGCGCTGTGGATCCAGGACACCGATTCGGTGGACAGCCCGGGCCGCGTCGTGGAGGCGTACGCCAGGCTTTTCGTCTCGCGCGGAGGGCAGATCAGGCAGGCGTCGATCGGCGGGCTCGGCCGCTCCGGCGCAGCCGATGCCTGGCAGCTCCGCGAGGAGGGCGGCGCGGTGCACGAGGCGTCGAAGGTCGTGCTCGCGTTGGGGCCGTGGACACGGGAGTTCGCGAAGAAGTCGCTCGGCATTTCCGTGCCGATGGCGTTCGAGCGCGGCTATCACATGCACTACAGCGCGGTGGGCAACGCTTCGCTCGGACGGCCCGTGTACGACACCGGCGGTGCCTATGTGCTGTCGCCCATGGAGCAGGGCCTGCGCCTTTCCACCGGCGTGCAGCTCGCGCAGCGCGATGCGCCGAAGAACCCCGTTCAACTCGAACTTGCGGAACGCGCGGCACGCGAAGCGTTTCCGCTGGACGGCCGCCTCGAACCGGAGGCCTGGATGGGAAGCCGGCCCACATTGCCGGACAGCCGGCCGATCGTTGGCGAATGCCCACAGCGTCCCGGCCTGTGGCTTGCGTTCGGCCATCAGCACATCGGCTTCAACACCGCTCCGGGAACGGCCCGCCTGCTGGCATCGCTGATGCACGGCGAGCCTTGCGACATCGATCCACTGCCGTTCGCGCCCGGCCGCTTTCTTCGATAGCCGACATTTCTGGCGCCGTCGCAAGCCGCCTGTGACATCAATGTCATGGGATTGCGCGATTCGCCAACGCAATCCAGGCCCAATGCATTCATCCGTGCTACCAATGGCACGGGGTTGCACGGCGCAAAGCGAATGGCATGCATGTTGCTGAATTAAATTTTTACAAAGATTCGGCAAATGGCACATTCGTTGGACGACAAGAACGGCTTCTCCCTGGACCGCCGCGTATTTTTTCTTGGCACGGCAAGCGCCCTCGCATTGGGAACAACGGCTTGCGGCGGTGGGGGAGGCGGTGGTTTCTCGATGGCGGCGGGCTCTGGCGCCGCACAGCAGGGAACGGCCGCGGCGGCGTCGGCCGATGCAGTGGCCGTTGCCGATGTCGTTGTCCCTGAATCGACGACTCCATCCGTGGAAGCGCGCAAATTCGTCCATCCCGGCCTGCTGCACACCGAAGCCGACTTCGAGCGCATGCGCCAGAAGGTCCAGGACAAGGCGCAACCCTGGCTCGACGGCTGGAACGCATTGACGGGCAACGGCCGCGCGCAGCTTGGTGCGAAGCCGCGCCCGCTGGCCACCGTGATCCGCGGCGGCGACGACTCCAACTTCGCGCAGATGTACATCGACATCGCGCGCGCCTATCAGCTGGCGCTGCGCTGGAAGGTCTCGCAGGACACGCGCTATGCCGATCTGGCTGTGGTCTTCCTGAACGAATGGTCGTCCACGCTGACCGCGCTCACCGGCAACGCGGACCGCTTCCTGGCCGCCGGTATCTACGGCTACCAGTTCGCCAATGCGGCCGAGATCATGCGCACCTACGAGGGCTGGGCGGCCGCCGATCTCGCGCGCTTCCAGAACATGATGCTCACCGTGTTCTATCCGCTGAACCACAGCTTCCTGATCGACCACAACGGCTCCGAGATCACCAACTACTGGGCCAACTGGGATCAGTGCACCCTGGCCTCGATGCTGGCCATCGGCGTCTTGTGTGACCGGCAAGACATCTACGACGAGGCGATGAGCTACTACAAGACCGGCCAGGGCAACGGGGCGGGCCTGCAGGCGGTCTACCAGGTGCACCCGGGCTACCTCGGTCAGTGGCAGGAGAGCGGGCGCGACCAGGGTCACTGCACCCTGGGCATCGGCCTGGCGGGTGCGTTCCACGAAATGGCGTGGAACCAGGGCGACGACACGTACGGCTACGAGAACAACCGCTTTCTCGCAGGCGCCGAGTACGTGGCGAAGTCCAACCTGCGCGACAGCAACGGCGACTTCTACACCGTGCCCTTCTTCACCAACATCAACAAGCAGGGCACGCAGTCGGTGCTGTCGACTGCCGGCCAGGGGCACCGGCGCGGCATATGGGAAAGCGTGCACAACCACTACGCGAATCGCCTGGGCATCGCGACGCCCTACACCGCCCTGCAGGTCGCGCAGATGTACCCTGAGGGGGACGGTGGCAACGGCGACCAGTTGGGCTTCGGCACGCTGACCTTCACGCGCGATCCGCTCGCGGCACAGGGAAAGCCGAGCGGGCTCACGGCCCGGGTGCGCGGCACGCAGGTGGTGCTGTCATGGTGGGGCTGCCCCGACGCGCAGAGCTATTCGGTCAAGCGCGCGAGCACCGCGGGCGGGCCGTACACCACCATCGCCCCGGGCATCACCGACACGCTCACGTTCACCGACGGCACCGTCGTTGCCGGAGCGGTCTATTACTACGTGATCGTTGCCGTGACAGCGTCGGGGGAGAGCGCTGCCTCCAACGAAGAACGGGCGGCGATCAAGGCCGAGCTGCTGATGCAGCTCAAGTTCGATGAAGCGAGCGGCACCACAGCTGCCGACGCGACCGGCCGGTTCGGCGCCAGCGCACTGCAAGGCGGCGCGGCCTGGGTTGCCGGACGCGAAGGCAATGCAGTTGTGCTCGACGGCAAGGCCGGCAGCTATGTCGCCCTGCCTGCGGGCGTGGTGTCGAAAGACCTTGCCGACTTCAGCATCACCGCATGGCTGTACATCGACAGCCTCGCGACGTGGTCGCGGGTCTTCGACTTCGGCTCCGGCGAGCGCCGCTACATGATGCTGACCGCCCGCAGCAACAGCGGCACGCCGCGTTTCGCGATCTCCACCGTCCACGGCTACAACGAGCAGGTGATCGACGGATCGGCGGCGCTGCCGACCGGCAAGTGGGTGCACGTTGCAGTGACCGTGTCCGGCGCGCTCGGCACCTTGTACGTGGACGGCGTCGAGGCCGGCTCCAACGCGCAGATGAGCCTGGGGCCCTTCGACCTCGGCTCGACAACGCAGAACTGGCTGGGGCGCTCGCAGTTCTCCGGCGATCCGTACCTGCAAGGGCGCGTGGACGACTTCCGCATCTACGGCGGCGCGCTGGGCAGCGCGGACGTGGCGGCGCTGGCCCAGTAGGCGATCCGGTAACGTCTAGCTCAGCCCGCCCTGGCAGACGTACTTGATGTGCATGTAGTCCTCCAGGCCATGCACCGAGCCTTCGCGGCCGTAGCCCGATTCCTTCACGCCGCCGAAGGGCGCGGCCTCGGCGGCCAGCGCGCCTTCGTTGATGCCGACAATGCCCGACTCCAGCGCGTCGGCCACACGCGAGATGCGGCGCACGTCGGTCGAATAGAAGTACGCCGCGAGCCCGAAGGGCGTGTCGTTGGCGGCGGCGATCACTTCGGCCTCGGTCTCGAAGCGCGTGACGGGCACCACGGGGCCGAAGGTTTCCTCGCAGCTGCATTCCATCGTCGCGTCGGCATTCACCAGCACGGTGGGTGCGTAGTAGTTGGGGCCGTTGCAGCGCGCATTGCGCAGCCGCTCGCCGCCGACGACGATGCGCGCGCCCCTGGAGACGGCGTCGCGCACATGGCGCTCGATCTTGTCGACCGCGCGCGCGTTGATCATCGGGCCGATCTGCGAGTCTGGCTCGGTAGCCGGGCCCACGCGCAGCGCACCGACCCGCGCGGCCAGCTTGTCGACGAACGCATCGTGCACCCGCGCCTGCACGAACACGCGGTTCGGGCACACGCAGGTCTGGCCGCCATTGCGGAACTTGGAGGCCATCAGGCCTTCCACCGCGGCGTCGATGTCGGCGTCGTCGAACACGATGAAGGGCGCATTGCCGCCGAGCTCGAGCGAGAGCTTCTTCAGCGTGTCGGCCGAAGCCCGCGCCAGGTGCTTGCCCACGGGCGTGGAGCCGGTGAAGCTGATCTTGCGAACGCGCGCGTCGGCCAGCCACACGTCCACCACCTCGGGCGTGCGTTCGCGCGATGCGGTCACGATGTTGAGCACGCCGGCCGGCACGCCCGCTTCCTGCGCCAGCTTCACGAGGGCCAGCGAGGTCAGCGGCGTGTCTTCGGCCGGCTTGCACACCACCGTGCAGCCCGCCGCGAGGGCCGGTGCGATCTTGCGCGCGATCATGGCCGCCGGAAAATTCCACGGCGTGATCGCCGCGACCACGCCCACCGGCTCCCTCAACGCCAGCATGCGGCGCCCCGGTACCGGCGCGGGAATCACTTCGCCGTTGGCGCGCGTGGCCTCTTCGGCAAACCACTCGACGTAGCTGGCCGCGTAGGCGATCTCTCCGATCCCCTCGGCCAACGGCTTGCCCTGTTCGCGCGAGACCAGGCGACCCAGGTCTTGCTGATGCGCCAGCATCAGGTCGTTCCAGCGCTTGAGGATCTGCGCGCGCTGCTTGGCAGGCACCGCACGCCAAGCGGGGAAGGCCGCGTGCGCGGCATCGACGGCTGCGCGCGCGTCGGCGGCCGTGCCGTCGGGCACGCTCGCGAAGACGGCGTCGGTGGCGGGGTTGGTCACGTCGAGGCGGCGGGCGTCGCCGGCCTCGCGCCAATCGGCGCCGATGAGCTGGCGCCCGGGCATCAGGTCTTTGTGTTCGAGTTCGAGTGTCGTCATGGTCGAAAAGTCTTTCTTCAGGCCGCCGCGACGCGCTCTGCAATCGCGATGCCCACTTCGGTGGTGCTCGCCGAGCCGCCGAGGTCGCGCGTGCGCGGACCGTCGCGCAGCACCGCCTCTATCGCGCCCAGGATCGCATCGTGCGCCGCGCGGCCCGCGCCTTGCCCCTGCGTGAGGAAGTCCAGCATCAGCGCGCCCGACCAGATCATTGCGATCGGGTTGGCGATGTTCTGGCCATAGATGTCGGGCGCCGAGCCGTGCACCGGCTCGAACAGCGACGGAAACTTGCGCTCGGGGTTCAGGTTGGCCGACGGCGCGAGGCCGATGGTGCCGGTGGTCGCGGGCCCGAGGTCGGAGAGGATGTCGCCGAACAGGTTGCTCGCCACCACCACGTCGAAGCGCGTGGGCTGCAGCACGAAGCGCGCCGACAGGATGTCGATGTGCTGCTTGTCGACCGTCACGCCAGGAAAGTCGAGGCCCACCGCGTCGGCGCGTCCGTCCCACCAGGGCATGCTGATCGCGATGCCGTTGCTCTTGGTGGCCACCGTCAGGTGCTTGCGCTTGCGCGCTCGCGCGGTCTCGTAGGCGTACCGCAGCACGCGGTCGGCACCGTGGCGCGAGAAGACCGATTCCTGGATCACGATTTCGCGCTCGGTGCCCTCGTACATCACGCCGCCGAGCGAGGTGTATTCGCCCTCGGTGTTCTCGCGCACCACCAGGTAGTCGATGTCGCCGGGCTTGCGGCCGGCCAGCGGGCAGGGCACGCCCTCGAACAGGCGCACCGGACGCAGGTTGATGTACTGGTCGAACTCGCGGCGGAACTTCAGCAGCGATCCCCAGAGCGAGACGTGGTCGGGCACGGTCGCGGGCCAACCGACGGCGCCGAAGAACAGCGCGTCGACGCCCTTGAGCTGTTCCTTCCAGTCGTCCGGCATCATCTGGCCGTGCGCTGCGTAGTAGTCGGCGCTGGCCCAGTCGATGGTGCGGCAGTCGAGCTCGAAGCCGAAGCGCTCCGCGGCGGCCTGCACCACGCGCAGGCCCTCGGGCATCACTTCCTTGCCGATGCCGTCGCCGGCGATCAGCGCGATGCGGAAGGTCGGTGTCATTTCGGTCTTTCTCATGATGTGAGGGCCGTGGCGCGGTCCATGTGATTCGCGCGGTCCATCTCGTCGAGCCAGCCCTGACGCAACTCGGGGACCGAGCGCGCCAGCAGCTCGTAGTAGGGGTGGTGCGGGCCGCGATCGTAGTCGGCGCGCGCCACCTGCGCGAGCTTGCGGCCGTGCTGCATCACGACGATTTCGTCGCACACGGCGCGCACCGTGTGCAGGTCGTGGCTGATGAAGAGGTAAGACACGCCGAGCTCGCGCCGCAGCTCTGCCATCAGGTCCAGCACCGCCGCGCCGACCACGGTGTCGAGCGCCGACGTGACTTCGTCGCACAGGATCAGGTCGGGGTCGGCCGCGAGCGCGCGCGCCAGGTTCACGCGCTGCTTCTGCCCGCCAGAGAGGCCACCCGGCAGGCGACCGGCCACGGTCTGGGGCAGCTTCACCAGGTCCAGCAGTTCACGGATGCGCCTCTGCAGCGGTTCGCCGCGCAGGCCTTTGTAGAACTCCAGCGGCCGCGCCAGGATGCGCTCGATGGTCTGCGACGGGTTCAGTGCCGTGTCGGCCATCTGGAACACGATCTGGATGCGGCGAAGCTCGTCGCGCTCGCGCTGCTGCAGCGTGGGCTTCAGTTCGCGGCCGTGGAACAGCACGCTGCCGTGGCTGGGCTTCAGCAGGCCCGCCACCGCGCGCGCCAGCGTGGTCTTGCCCGAGCCCGATTCGCCGATCACGCCGATTGCCTGGCCGCGGTAGAGCGTCAGGTCGATGTCCTGCAGGATCGGCTTGGCCGGGCGTCCCTGCGCATCCACCGGGCCGTAGCCGGCCGAGAGCTGGCGCACTTCGAGCAGCAGCTCCCGGCCGTCGTCGGCGGCCCCGGCTGAAGCACGCGGCACCGGCCGTGCGGCGGCCAGCAGGCTCTTCGTGTATTCGTCGGCCGGCGCGGCGAGGATCTGCCCCGTCGCGTTCATCTCGCGCATGCGGCCGTTGCGCAGTACCAGGATGTGGTCGGCCATCTGCGCCACCACCGCCAGGTCGTGGCTCACGTACACCGCGGTGGCGCGGCGCTCGCGCACCACGCGGCGGAAGGCGCGCAGCACTTCGATCTGCGTGGTCACGTCGAGCGCGGTGGTCGGCTCGTCGAGGATCACGAGGTCGGGGTCGCCGATGAGCGCCATCGCCGCCATCAGCCGCTGCAGCTGGCCGCCCGACACCTGGTGCGGATAGCGTGCGCCGATGCTTTCCGGATCGGGCAGCGCGAGTTCGCGGAACAGCTGCACCGCCTTTGCCTCGGCCTCGGCCCGCTTGCACAGGCCGTGGATCACGGTCGGCTCGACCACCTGGTCCATGATCGTGCGCGAGGGGTTGAAGGAGGCCGCCGCGCTCTGCGCAATGTAGGCCACGGTGCGCCCGCGCAGCGCGCGCTGTGCGCGGGCATCGAGCGCCAGCACGTCGGTGTCGCCGATCTGCACCCTGCCTGCCGAGATATGGCAGCCGTGGCGTGCATAGCCCATCAGCGCCAGCGCGGTGGTGGTCTTGCCGGAGCCCGACTCGCCGATCAGCGCGAGCACCTCGCCCGGCTGCACGGAGAAGCTCAGGTTGTCGACCAGCGTGCTGGCGCCAGCGCAGATGCTCAGGCCCTGGACTGTGAGTGGTGCTCCCATCAGCGTGTTCCTTTTTCTCGCGCGGCGCCGCCGGGCAGGTTGTCGATGACGAGGTTGACCGCGATGGTCAGGCTCGCGATGGCCAGCGCCGGCACGATCACCGAGGCACCGCCCATGGCCAGCGCGCCGATGTTCTCGCGCACCAGCGATCCCCAGTCGGCGGCCGGCGGCTGTATGCCCAGGCCGAGGAAGCTCAGGCTCGCCAGCAGCAGCACGGTGTAGACGAAGCGCAGGCCCAGGTCGGCCAGCATCGGGCCGACGATGTTGGGCAGGATCTCGCGCAGCATGATGTAGAGCGTGCCTTCGCCGCGCGTGCGCGCCACGGTCACGTAGTCGAGCGCGTTGATGTTCACGGCCAGCGAGCGCGCGATGCGGTAGGCGCCGGGCACGTAGATGATGGCCGCGGTCAAGACCAGCATCGGCACCGAGGAGCCGAAGCCCGCCACCATGATGAGCGCGAACATCTTGCTCGGGATTGCCGTGAGGGTGTCGAGGCCGCGGCTGAGCGTCGCGTCGATCCAGCGGCCGCTGGCGGCTGCCAGCAGCGCCAGCACGGTGCCGGTGCCGCTGGCCACGAGCGTGGCGAGCAGCGCGACGCCGACCGTGTAGCGCGCTCCTTCGATCACGCGCGCCAGCATGTCGCGCCCGAGGTAGTCGGTGCCGAGCCAATGCGCCGCGCCGATCGGCATGAAGACGTTCGAGGTGCCCGTGGATGCCGTGCTGTACGACAGCAGCCAGGGGCCGAACACCGCCGCGAGCATCCAGAAGAGTAGCACCGCGAGGCCGAGCAGGCCGGAGACGCCGAAGCCTGCGAGCCAGTGCAGACGGCCGCGCTTCGGCTCGGGCAGCGGCGCGGCCGCGATGGAGGCCGTGGCGTTCACAGCCGGAGAAGAGGAGGGGGAAGTGGACGGTTCCATGCTTGCTGCCTCTTCTTCAGCGGTGCCGCAGCCGCGGGTTGGCGACGATGCCGCAGATGTCGGCGGCAGTCACCAGGATCAGGTAGGCGCAGCAGAAGATCATTGCGCAGGTCTGCACCAGCGGCATATCGCGCTGCGAGACGCCGTCGACCATCAGCTTGGCGATGCCCGGGTAGTTGAAGATGGTCTCGACGATGATCACGCCGCCGAGCAGGTACGACAGGCTGAGCGCCACCGCATTGGCGATCGGGCCTACCGCGTTGGGCAGCGCGTGCGCCAGCACCATGCGCATCGGCGAGGCGCCCTTGAGCCGCACCATCTCGATGTAGGGCGCCTCGAGCTGGTCGATGACCGCGGCGCGCGTCATGCGCATCATCTGCGCGACGATCACGCAGCACAGCACCAGCACCGGCATCGCGAAGGCCTGCAGCATCTGGCCCAGCGAATCGATGTCGCTGACGAAGGAAAGTGCCGGCAGCCAGCGCAGCTTGACCGCGAACACCAGCACCGCCAGCGTCGCGACCAGAAACTCCGGCACCGACACCACCGCCACCGCCGAGGTCGAGGCCACGCGATCGAACCAGGAGCCGCGCCACACCGCCGAGGCGATGCCCAGCGCCAGCGCGATCGGCACCGAGAACAGCGCCGTGACCGCAGCCAGCAGCAGCGAGTTGGGCAGGCGGCTGGCAACCAGCTCCGACACCGGCATCTGCGTGGTGGCCGAGCGGCCGAGATCGCCCTTCGCGATGCCCAGCAGCCACTGCGCATAGCGCTTGGGCGCGGGTACGTCCAGGCCCATCTGCGCGCGCAGCGCGGCCAATGCTTCCGGCGTGGCATCCTGGCCGAGCTGCTCCTGGGCCGCGTCGCCGGGCAGCACCGCGGTGATCGAGAACACGATCACCGACACCGCCAGCAGCGACAGCAGCGCCAGCGCTATGCGCTGGCCGAGCAGCTTGAGGATCTGTCGGTTCATGTCAGCGGGCTCATGCTTCGAGCCATACGCTCTCGGCAAAGTTGTAGCCCATGAGGCCACCGAGCGGAATCGGCGACAGCCCCTTGAGCTTGGAGGTGTGGCCGTCGATGCTCGCGAGGAAAAGCGGAATGCCGATGCCGGCGTCCTGGTGGATCATGGTCTGCATGTCGGCGTACATCTGCTTGCGCTTGGCCAGGTCGGTCTCGGCGCGCGAGGCCAGCAGCAGCTGGTCGAACTTCTCGCTCTTCCAGCGCGACTCGTTCCAGGCCGCACCCGACTGGAAGAACTGCGTGAGCAGCACGTCGGCGCTCGGGCGCGGGTTGACGTTGCCGAAGCCCACCTGGCTGTTGAGCCAGTGGTTCGACCAGTAGCCGTCGGCCGGCATGCGCTTGATGTCGAGCTCCAGGCCGGCGCGCTGCGCGGTCTGCTGCAGCATCAGAGCAATTTCCACAGAGTAGAGCGCCGCGGGCGACGCCACCACCGGCACCTTGCCCGTGACGCCGGCCTTCTGCAGGTGGAACTTCGCCTTGTCCAGGTCGAAGGGGCGCTGCGGCAGGCCGCCGAAGTAGAAGCGGTTGGTCGGGTCGATCGGCTGGTCGTTGGCGACCACTGCGTAGTCGAGCGCGATGGTCTTCTTCATCTGCTCGCGGTCGAACAGGTGCTTCATGCCGAGCACGAAGTCGGGGTTGGCGCCGGGGCCCGCGTCCTTGCGCATCACCAGGTCGGAGTACTGGCCCGACTGGGTCACGAAGATGCCGAAGCCGGGCGTGCCCTTCACGCGTTCCACCGAGCGCGGGTTGACCGAGCCCACCAGGTCCATGCCGCCCGACAGCAGCGCGTTGACGCGGGCGCTCTCGTCGCCGATGCCGACGAACTCGATCTCGTCGAGGTACGGCTTGCCGGGTTTCCAGTAGGCCTCGTTGCGCACCACCAGCGAGCGGATGCCGGGCTTGAACTCCTTGAGCTTGTAGGGGCCGGTGCCGATGCCGGTGTTGAAGTCGGTGGTGCCGTCCTTGACGATGTGGAAGTGGAAGGTGCCCAGGATCACCGGCAGGTCGGCGTTGGGCGCGCTCAGCACCACCGTCACTTCGTTCGGGCCCGTGGCCTTCACGCTCTCGATCTGGTCGGCGAGCACCTTGGCCTTGGAGGCCGCGGCCGGGTCTTTGTGGCGCATCACCGAGAAGACAACGTCGGCGGGCGAGAGCGCCTTGCCGTCGTGGAACAGCACGCCCTTGCGCAGCGTGAACACCCAGGTCTTGGCATCCTTGGTGGTGAACGATTCGGCCAGCGCGGGCTGCGGCGTCAGGCTGCCGTCGAGCGTCGTCAGGCCGTTGTAGATCATGTTGCAGCGCGAGTAGTCGGTCTGGTTCGACTGCTTGGCCGGATCGAGCGTGTCGGTCGCGGCAGCGGTGGCCCCCGCCACCCGGATGCGCCCGCCGCGCCGCGGCGTCTGCGCATGGGCCGACACCGCCATGCCCGCCAGGCTGCCGGCCAGCGTGGCCTGCATGCCGCCGGCCATCAGCATCGTCAGGATGTCGCGCCGAGAGGCGCCGCGTCGCAGCGATGCCATCACGCGAAGGCTTTCGTCTGGGCCGACGAGGTTTTCGAAGCTCTTGTTGCTGCTGTCGCTCATGGTGGGTGCTCCTGAGGGGCCGTGGGGTGGAAGAAATCGGAAACGAACGAAAGAGATGACAGCAAGCCCTCAGGCCAGCCTGTCCTTGAGCCGGTAATAGAAGCCCACCGCCGGCAGGAACCACGGCGGGCCGAAGTGGCCGGGAATGGCGGGCCACTCGCGGCCCTGCCAGGGGTTGGCGCCCGCATGGCCGCCCATCACGGCGGCCATGCGTTCGCCCATGTGCACCGACATCTGCGTGCCGTGGCCGCTGTAGCCCATGGCGTAGTAGAGGCCGTCGCGTTCGCCGGCATGCGGCAGGCGGTCTTGTGTCATGTCGACCAGTCCGCCCCAGCAATAGTCGAGCCGCACCGCGCCGAGCTGCGGAAATGTCTCGGCCAGCCCCGCGCGCAGGATGTCGCCGCTCGCGGCATCCGACTGCGGACTGGAGACCGCGAAGCGCGCGCGCCCGCCGAACACCAGCCGGTGGTCGGCCGTGAGCCTGAAGTAGTGGTGGATGTTCGCGATGGTCGTGTACGTGCGCCGCGCCGCGAGCAATGCCTGCGCACGCTCGGCGCCCAGCGGCTCGGTGACGACGATGAAGCTGCCGATCGGCACGATGCGCCGGCGCAGCCAGCCGAAGCTGCCGTAGCCGCCATGGCGCGTCGCGCCCGTGGCCAGCAGCACCTGCTGCGCCGTGACCACGCCGCGCCCGGTGTGCAATCGGTGGGCATGGCCCTGGCCGATGCGCTCGATGCGGCTGACCTCGGTGGCGGTGTGAATCTGTGCGCCGCTGCGCTGCGCGGCCGTCGCCAGTCCGTGCGCGAAACGGCCCATGTGCATCTGGCCGCTGCGCTTGTAGAGCAGGCCGCCGTGGAAGCGCTCGCTCTGCACCTCGGCGCGCACGCGCGCCGCGTCGAGCAGTTCGACGTCGCAGTCCACGCCGTCGTCGACCAGGCGTCGGGCGCTGTGTTCGAGCGCGGCCATCTGGTTCGCCCGCGTGGCGAGCTTGAGCTTGCCGTGGCGCATGAAGTCGCAGTCGATCGCCTCCTCGCGCACCAGCCGCGCCACCGTGTCGACCGCGGCGTCGTACGCGTGATACCAGCCGCGCGCGCGCTCGACGCCGACCTTGGCCGCCACATCGGCGTAGTCCACGGCCAGCCCGTTGTTGACGTGCCCGCCGTTGCGCCCCGAGGCTTCTGCCGCCACCCGCGAGCCGGCCTCCAGCACCGCGACGCGGGCTCCGCGCCGCGCCAGCGCCAGCGCCGCCGACAGGCCGGTGAAGCCGCCGCCGACGATGGCGACATCGACCTGCGCCGGCAACTCATGTGCCTCGGGGGCGAAGGCTGGCGCCGAATCGGTCCAGTAGGAGTCGAGCTTCATGGCGTGGGGCTGGTGCTGCAAGAAAGAAAGATCAGAGACCGACGACGCCAGGCAGGCCGCCGATGTCCTGGATCTCCGTGTAGCGGTACGCCGGGTTGCCCGGCCCATGGCCGCGATTCACGAACACCTTGTTGACGATGCCCAGGTCGTCCGCCGACATCAGGTCGTAGCGCAGGCTGGACGACACGTGCAGCACGTCTTCCGGGTTGCACCCGAGCGAATCGAGCATGTATTCGAAGGCCGTCAGGCGCGGCTTGTAGGCCTGGGCCTGCTGCGCGGTGTAGACGCGGTGGAAGGGCGCGCCGAGCATCGCGACGTTCTTCTGGATCTGGTCGTCCGATGCGTTCGACAGGATCACCAGCGGGATTTCCTTCGCGACCTTGGCCAGGCCGGCGGCCACGTCGGCGTGCGGGCCCCAGGTGGGCACCGCGTCGTAGATCTTCTGCGCGTCCAGGTCGAAGTACTGGATCTTCCATTTGCGGCACAGGCGGCGCACTGCATTCTTCAGCACCACCTCGTAGGGCTGCCAGGCGCCCAGCACCTCATCGAAGCGGTAGGCCGCGAAGTCGGCGATGAACTGCTCCATGTGCTCGGCCGGAATGCGATCGGCGAAGAGATCACGCGACATCTCTTTCATGCGGAAGCGCGTCAGCGTTCCGTAGCAGTCGAAGGTCACGTACTTGGGCTTGAAGGTCATGGTCTCGAATCCTTGGGTTCATTCAAACCGGTTGCCGACCGGGTCGGGTCGCCTGCCTTGGACGGCAATTGCGACAAGCTCATTACGAATTGATTGCAGCACGCAGCCGCTCCGGAGTTGTAGGGAAAAACGTTGCCCGCCGCGACAAAGCTGCGGTTTGAAGGGGGCGTGGCGGCATGCCATGCGGTCTGCCCTCCATGCGTGCGGCGGCGCACCTCAGTGCGTCGCGGCGAAGTCGATGAGCACGCTTTTGAAGCGCAGGTTGGCCTCGACCGCCTGGCGCCCCAGGTCCTTGCCGATGCCCGATTGGTGATAACCCCCGGTGGGGATCACGAAGTCGGCGCTGCGGCCGTAGCGGTTGATCCAGACCGTGCCGGCACTGATGCCGCGCATCGCCCGCAGCGCGCGGCCGATGTCGGCGGTGTGCACGCCGCTGGCCAGCCCGTAGTGCTCGTGCGCGGCAAGCGCCAGGCCTTCTTCTTCGTCGGCGAAGGTCTGCACCGTGAGCACCGGTCCGAAGATCTCTTCGCGCACGGCGGGGTTGGCGCCGTCAACGCCCTCGATCAGCGTGGGCTGGAAGTAGGCGCCGCCCGGCCCGCCGTCGAACAGGCCGCCGCCGCAGCGCACGGTGGCCCCGGCGTCGCGCGCGCGATCGACGATCTCCAGGATGCGGCCGGCCTGCGGTGTCGAGATGATGGGCGGCAGCGTGGCCGTGTCGTCCCAGGTCGCACCCGGGCGCATCGCCGCGAAGCGCGCCGCGATGCGCTCCACCAGCGCCTCGGCAATGCCGCGCTGCACGATGAGCCGCGACCCGGCCACGCACACCTGCCCCGCGTTGCCGGTGATGGCGCCGGCGATCATGCCGGCCAGGCGGTCGATGTCGGGCGCATCGTCGAACACCAGCTGCGGGCTCTTGCCGCCGAGCTCCAGCGTTACCGGCTTGGGGCCGGTCATGGCGCAGGCGGCCATGATCGCGGCGCCGGTGCGGGTGGAGCCGGTGAAGGTCATCTTCGATATCAGCGGGTGCCGCGAGAGCGCGTCTCCAGCGATGCGGCCATCACCCTGCACGACGTTGAAGAGCCCGGGCGGCACGCCGGCCTCGATGGCCAGCTCGGCCAGCCGCAGCGCCGACCAGGGCGTGAGCTCCGATGGCTTGAGCACCACCGCATTGCCGGCCGCGAGCGCCGCGCCGACCTTCCACGACACCATGACCAGCGGAAAATTCCACGGCGTGATCGCACCGATGACGCCGTAGGGCTCGGCCACCACCATGCCGAGGTGGTCATGGCGCGTTGCCGCGACTTCGCCGCCGAGCTTGTCCGCGTACTCGGCGAAGAAGCGCAGGCCCTCGGCGGTGAACGGAACGTCCCACGCGATGGCGTCGCGCACCGGCCGCGTGGAACACACGGCTTCCAGCGGGCCGAGATTTGCCGCATCGGCCTCGATCAGCTCGGCCCAGCGGCGCATCACGCGAGCGCGTTCGCGCGGCGCGCGCCGTGCCCAGTCGCTGTGGCGCCAGGCATTCCATGCGTCGCGCACGGCGGCGTCCACCGTGTCGGCATCGGCCAGTGGAAGCTCGGCATGCGCCTGCGCATCGGAGGGCCTGTGCACCACGATGCGACCGGCGTCGGGCACGAGGCGCCCACCGATGAAATGGCCCGAAGGCACGTGGATCTGTCGCGGGTCGAAGGCTTGCATGGGCGTAGGTTGCGAGAACACCGCAAGAGCGGCGATCGATCCTAGGCAGGTTGGCACAGCATTTGTATGCGTACGCAGGCACCGCACCGCAGCGAATTGCAAAACCCGGGCACGTTGCAGCCGAAGCTTGCAAGTTGCAGTGAACGTCGATTTCGGTCTGGCACCGTGCGCCGATGTCGTCCAAGATGGAAGGAACATCCTCTTCGCCACCGAGACCTTTCAATGCCCGATCAGACCCCGAATGCACTCGCCGGAGACGGCGTGGTGCTGAGACCGATGACGCCTGCCGACCTGCCGTTCGCGCAGGCGCTGACCGACCTGTTGCGCTGGCCGCACCGGCTGGCGGACTGGGCGCAGGTGTTCGCGCATGCCGAAGGCATCGTGGCCGAGCGCGACGACGAGATCGTCGGCTGTGCCCTGCGCTGGCTCTGGGGCGAACGCCACGCCACCCTCGGCCTCGTGGTCGTGACGCCAGCCTGCCAGGGCCGGCGCATCGGGCATCGCCTGATGAGCGCGCTGCTCGACGGCCTGGAAGACCGCACGGTGCTGCTGCATGCCACCGCCGAAGGTCGCGGCCTCTACGAGCGGCTGGGGTTCGTGCGCATCGGCGAATTGCGGCAGCACCAGGGCATCGCGCAGTCGGCGCCGCTGGTGGCCTTGCAGCCGGGCTGGCGTCTGCGGCCTGCCGGTGTTCACGAGGCCGCGGCGCTGCAGGCCCTCGATGCGGCGGCGCGTGGCATGCCGCGCGATGCATTGATTGGCGACCTGCTGTCCACCGCCGATGCCTGCGTGGTGCTCGACCATGACAACGAACCGCGCGGCTTTGCGATGCTGCGTCGCTTCGGGCGCGGGCATTCGATCGGGCCGGTGGTTGCGCCTGATGTCGACGGCGCGAAGGCGTTGATCGCGCATCTGGCCAGTGTGAATGCCGGGCACTTCACGCGCATCGACATCGACTTCGACAGTGGGCTGTCTGAGTGCCTGGAGAGCATCGGGCTGCTGCGTGTGGATGCGCCTACGACGATGGTGCGTGGTGCGCCGCTTGTCACTCCGGCGGGTGGTCCTTCGCTCTTTGCCATCGTGACTCAGGCTGTTGGATGAGCGCTTGCTGTTCAGGGTGCGATCACGTCGACGGGGGACATTCGCGGAGGGGAGTACCCGGTGTCATTCGCACGCACCCTGAACGTGTTCCCGGCCGAGTCCAGTCAATCATGAAAACTACCTTCCTCTACAAATCCGACCCGGCAAGAGGCCGCCTGTGGGCCGAAGTGTTCCGCCGCCGCGCCCCCGACATCGACTTCCGCATCTGGCCCGACATCGGCGATCCGGCACAAGTGCGCTTTCTCGCAGCCTGGGAGCCGCCGGAAGATCTGGCGACGCGCTTTCCCAATCTGGAAGTGCTGTTTTCTTCCGGTGCGGGCGTCGACCAGTTCGACTTCGCAGCGCTTCCGGCCTCGTTGCCAATCGTGCGCATGGTGGAGCCCGGCATCGTGCGCGGCATGGTCGAGTACGTGACGCATGCTGTGCTTGGCCTGCATCGCGACATGCCGCAATACCGGCGCCAGCAGCAGGAGGGCCTGTGGAAGCCGCTGTCTGTGCGGCCCGCTGGGGAACGGCGCATCGGCGTGCTCGGGCTGGGCTCGCTCGGGCAGGCCGTGCTGGCGCAGCTCGTCGCACTGGGCTTCGACTGCGCAGGGTGGAGCCGTTCGCGGCACGAGGTCGACGGTGTGCAATGCCATGCCGGCGCCGATGAGCTGCCGGCCTTTCTGGCGCGCACCGACATCCTCGTGTGCCTGCTGCCTCTGACCGATTCGACACGCGGCTTTCTCGATGCGCGGCTGTTTTCGTTGCTGCCCACGGGCGCCGGGCTGGTGCATGTGGGGCGCGGGCCGCAGCTTGTGGATGCCGACCTGCTGGCCGCGCTCGCAAGCGGGCAGATCGGCGATGCGGTGCTCGACGTGACCGACCCCGAGCCGCTGCCGCCGGAGCATGCCTTCTGGCGCCATCCGCGCATCCAGCTCACGCCGCACATCGCGAGCATGACGCAGCCGCTGAGCGCCGCCGAAGTGGTGCTCGACAACCTCGAGCGCTTCGAAGCCGGCGAGCCGATGCTCGGGCTGGTCGATCGCGCACGCGGGTATTGAAGACGGGAAGAAGGAAGACCGACCGCACGATCTGCTGCGTGCCATGCACACAACCGCAGCCTGCTTTGTGCGGCACCCCCAAAGCAGCACCACCTCGTGCGGTGCGCCGCCTAAGCTGAGGGCATCGAAAGCTCCTTCGCTCTCGCTCCCTCCAACACCGCCATGACGCACCCCACCGCATTGCCCCACCAAGCCGCGCTCGACGCAATCGACCGCGCGCATCTGATCCACCCCGTCTCGCCCTGGCGCGTGCACGAGCAGCGCGGCCCCACCGTGCTGTCCTCGGGCCGTGGCGCATGGCTGACCGACGGCAACGGCCACGAACTCCTCGACGCCTTTGCGGGCCTGTGGTGCGTGAACGTGGGCTACGGGCAAGAGAGCGTGGTGCAGGCCGCCACCGAGCAGATGCGCAAGCTGCCGTACGCAACCGGCTACTTTCATTTCAGCAGCGAGCCGGCCATCCGCCTTGCTGAAAAACTGGTGCAGATCACGCCCTCTTCGCTGACGCGCGTGTACCTCACGCTGGGTGGCTCCGAGGCGGTCGATGCCGCCGTGCGCTTCATCGTGCAGTACTACAACGCGACCGGTCGGCCGTCGAAGAAGCAGTTCATTTCGCTGGAGCGCGGCTACCACGGCTCGTCGTCCACCGGCGCTGGCCTCACGGCGCTGCCGGCCTTTCATCGCGGCTTCGACCTGCCGCTGCCCACGCAGCACTACATCGCGTCGCCCTACGCCTATCGCCATGTCGACGGCGCCGACGCGCAGGCGCTGATCGCCTCGTCGGTCGCGGCCTTGCGCGCCAAGGTGGCCGAGCTGGGCGTGGACAACGTGGCTGCCTTCTTCTGCGAACCGATCCAGGGCTCGGGCGGCGTCATCGTGCCGCCCAAGGGCTGGCTGAAGGCCATGCGCGAGGCCGCGCGCGAGCTCGACATCCTCTTCGTCGTGGACGAAGTCATCACCGGCTTCGGCCGCACCGGTCCCATGTTCGCCTGCGAGGCGGAAGGCGTGGAGCCCGACCTGATGACCATGGCCAAGGGCCTCACGGCCGGCTACGTGCCGATGGGCGCGACCATGATGTCGGAGAAGGTCTACGCCGGCATCGCCGACGGCGCGCCCGAGGGCGCCTCCATCGGCCACGGCGCGACCTATTCGGCGCACCCGGTCGGCGCCGCTGTTGCGCTCGAAGTGCTGCGGCTCTACGAGGAAGGCGGCATCCTCGCCAACGGCCAGCGCGGCGCGGCGCACTTCGCCGCCGGGCTCGACGCGCTGCTCGCGCATCCGCTGGTGGGCGATTCGCGCCACCGCGGCCTGCTGGGCGCGCTGGAGCTGGTGAGCGACAAGGCCAGCAAGCGCCGTTTCGATGCCGCGCTGGGGCTGTCCGATCGCATCTTCGCCGCCGGCTACCGCAACGGGCTGGTGTTCCGCTCCTTCGGCGACCACATCCTCGGCTTTGCACCTGCGCTCACCTTCACCGAGGACGAGTTCGCACAGATGTTCGCGCGGCTGAAGAAGACGCTCGACGAAGTGCTGGAAGCACCCGACGTTCGCGCCGCGATGGCGGCCTGAGCGAACAGGCACGCAAAGCCCGCAAGACCGGCGGCCAACGACGCAGAATCGGGCTTTCTCTCGTTATCAGGCACCGCCATGTCAGAAGCTTTCAAGATCGACCGACTCGACCTTCGCATCCTGGCCCAGTTGCAGAAGAACGGGCGCATGACCAACGTCGACCTGGCGGATGCGGTGGGGCTCTCGCCCAGCCCCTGTCTCATTCGCGTGAAGCGGCTGGAACAGGCCGGCTACATCGCCGGCTACGGCGCGCACCTTCGGCTCGAAAAGCTCGGCGATACGCTGACCGTGTTCACCGAGGTCACGCTGTCTGACCACCACCGCGAGGACTTCGTGCGCTTCGAGGCTGCGATCCGCGAGGTCGACGAGGTGCTCGAATGCCACCTGGTCAGCGGCGGCTACGACTACCTGTTGCGCTTTCTCACCCGCGGCGTGAACCACTACCAGGAAGTGATCGAGGGACTGCTCGAACGCAACATCGGCATCGCGAAGTACTTCAGCTACATCGTCATCAAGTCGCCGTTCATCAAGACGCACTGTCCGATCGAACGGCTTTTTCCTCACGAGCGCTGACCGGCGCCTTCGACCGTCCATGCCCGAACCCAAGCCTCGCTTCCAGCCGCCAGCCCGCTTCGTGCGGCTCGCAGAAACCGACCGGCCCGCGCTGACCCTGCACATCGACGGCGAGGCCCGCACCGCGCTGGCCGGCGACACGCTGCTGGTGGCGCTGCTGAGCAACGGACGACGCGTGCGCGACAGCGAGTTCGGCGACGGGCCGCGCGCCGGCTTCTGCCTGATGGGCGCCTGCCAGGACTGCTGGGTGTGGACACCGGCCGGCGAGCGTTTGCGCGCCTGCTCGACGCCGGTGGAAGAGGGCATGTCGGTGCTCACGCGCCCGCCGGCGGACCACTGGTTGCCGACACCGGATCTGCAGCAGTCGCTGGCTCGCCATGCGCCGGGGGGCGGGGCATGAGCGGGGTGCCTCCTTCTTTCCCTTCTGCTTCACCGCGCATCGTCGTGGTCGGCACCGGCCCCGCCGGCGTGCGCGCCGCGCAGGCGCTGGTGCGCGCCGGCGTGCGGCCCACGGTCGTCGATGAAAGCCGGCGCGACGGCGGCCAGATCTACCGCCGCCAGCCCGAGGGCTTCAAGCGGCCCTATGCCAAGCTCTACGGCACCGAGGCTGAAAAGGCGCAGGCGCTGCACAGCGACTTCGACGCGCTGCGCGACCATGTCGACTACCGCGGCGACACGCTGGCCTGGAACGTGAGCGAAGGCGCGCTGCATGTCGTGCATGCCGGCGAGCCGCAGACGCTGCCCTTCGATGCCCTGCTGGTGTGCAGCGGCGCGACCGATCGGCTGATGCCCGTGGCGGGCTGGCACCGCGCCGGCTGCTACAGCCTTGGCGCTTCGCAGATCGCGCTGAAAGCGCAGGCCTGCGCCATTGGTTCGCGCGTCGTCTTCCTGGGCAGCGGTCCGCTGCTGTACCTCGTGGCCTCGCAGTACGTGCAGGCCGGCGCGCAGGTGGCGGCGGTGCTCGACACCGCACCGGCCGCCAAGCCCTGGGGCGCCGTGGCCGGCTTGCTTGCAAGACCGCGGTTGGCACTGCGCGGGCTCGCGCTGATTCGCGGCCTGCGCCGCGCGGGCGTGCCGGTGCTGCAGGGCGTGGAACCGCTGCGCATCGACGGCGACGACAGCCTGGGTGTGCAGGCCGTGGCCGTGCGCGATGCCCACGGGCGCGAGCAGCGCTTCGAGTGTGATGCCGTGGGCCTCGGCTGGCACCTGCGCGCCGAAACGCAGCTGGCCGACATTGCTCGCTGCGACTTCGAATTCGAGCCGCTGAGCCGGCAGTGGCTGCCGCGCATCGACGCCGACGGCCGCAGCAGCACCAAGGGCGTGTACCTGGCCGGCGACGGGGTTCGCATCCTCGGGGCCGATGGTGCCGAAGCGGCCGGCCGACTGGCAGCGCTCGCCGCGCTGGCCGATCTCGGCCATGCACCGGGCCGTGCGCTTTACGACGCCGAGTCCGCCGCGTTGCGCCGCACGCTGGCGCAGATGAATCGCTTCCGCGAAGGCCTGGCGCGCGCATTTCCGTGGCCGCATGCGCAGGCCGCGGCACTGCCCGACGACGCGGTCGTGTGCCGCTGCGAGGCCGTGACGGCAGGCGAACTGCGCCGCTGCGTCAACGAGATGGACAGCCACGAAG
This sequence comes from Variovorax sp. YR566, assembly GCF_051992195.1. Lineage (NCBI taxonomy): Bacteria > Pseudomonadati > Pseudomonadota > Betaproteobacteria > Burkholderiales > Comamonadaceae > Variovorax > Variovorax sp. YR566. Next base: position 735,731 of record NZ_CP197092.1, read on the forward strand.
TCAACCGCGCCAAGGCTTTCAGCCGCGTCGGCATGGGGCGCTGCCAGGGCCGCTTCTGCGGCCACGCCTCGGCCGAGATCGTGGCGCAGGCCAGCGGCGTGCCGGTGCAACTGGTGGGGCGCCTGCGCTCGCAGGCGCCCGTCAAGCCGCTGATGATGAACACGCGCGAGGTGCAGGCATGAGCGATACGACGACCACCACCGACGTGCTGGTGCTCGGCGGCGGCCTGATGGGCACCACCGCCGCTTTCTTCCTGCGCCGTCAGCATGGCCTGTCGGTCACGCTGCTCGAACGCGAGCTCGTGGGCCGCCAGGCCAGCGGCACCAACTTCGGCAATGTGCGCAGGCAGGGCCGCGCGCTGGCGCAGATGCCGCTGGCCAACCGTGCGCGCGCCGTCTGGGGCCGCGTGAAGGAACTGCTCGGCGAAGACCTGGAGTTCGTGCCTTACGGCCACCTGCGCGTCTGCTACACCGAGCAGCAGGCCGCGGTGCTGGAGCAGCACGCGAAAGACGTGAAGCCGCTCGGCCTCGATCTCGAACTGTTCAATGCGGAGCATCTGCGCCGGCGCTGGGGCATCTTTGCGCCCGGCATCGTGAGCGGATCGCTGTCGCCGAACGACGGCCACGCCAACCCGCGCCTGGCCGGCCCGGCCTTCGCACGCGCCGCGCGGCGCGCGGGCGCGAACATCGTCGAACAGGCCGAGGTGATGCAGGTCGAGCGCGATGGCGCGGGTTTCGTCGCCCACACGGCGGACGGCCGGCGCTTTCGCGCGGCGCAGCTCTTCGTGGCCTGCGGCGCGTGGTCGAACCGCATGGCCGAACAGTTCGGCGAAGCTGTGCCGATGGAGGCGCGCGGCCCGCAGATGGGCGTGACGGAGCCGCTGCCCTACGCCATCGGGCCGTCGATCGGCATCTCGTCGCCCGTCGAGCACGAGGGCCTGTACTTCCGGCAGATCGCGCGCGGCAACATCGTCTTCGGCGGCGGGCTCAAGGGGCCGGCGCATGCGCAGCACATCCGCGCCTACGTGAAGCCCGACAACGTGCTGCGCCAGTTGCGCGAGCTGCGCCGCTTCGTGCCAGCCTTCGTGCACGTGCAGCTGATCCGCGTGTGGAGCGGCATCGAGGGCTACACCGCCGACTGGCAACCCGTGATGGGCCCGAGCGCCCGCGTGCCGGGCCTGCACTATGCCTTCGGCTTCAATGGCGAGGGCTTCGCGATCAGCCCGGGCGTGGGCGAGACGATGGCCGAGCTGATCGCCACTGGCCAGACGTCGACGCCGATCGAGAGCTTCTCGATCGGCCGGTTCGCGAATGAGCTGACGAAGCAGGCGGCCTGAGGCCGCTGCTGCTTATTGCTGCGCGATTACGACGAAGACTTTGCGCAGGGTCTCGTGCACATGCCACTCGCCGGTGGTGTGCGCCGGAAAGAACAGCGTGTCACCCGCGCGGATCTCCAGCGCGGCGCCATCGGTCGGCGTGAAGGTGCAGGCACCGACGAGGATGTGCATGACCTCGGCGTTGGCCAGCTGGCGCTCGAAGCGGCCGGGCTCGCATTCCCAGATGCCGCTCTTGTTGTCACCTGCGCCGGCGAGCTCGACGTCGATGCCGCTCAGCCGGCAGGGAGGCTGACTCAGGGGGCGTGCAGGCGTGCCCTGGTCTTGCAGGCCGCCGATGGTGGCCGACTGGCGAAGGATGGTGATGCCCATGGTGCTCAACGTCCGGCCTCGACCGCATCGGCCAGCTCGGCCAGCGTGTGGAAGTGGTAGTCGGGCACGGTGTGCTTCGACTCGATGGTGCCGCCCGAACCCTTCTGCGCATGGCGGCGCTCGATCCAGCAGGTGGTGATGCCCAGCTGCTTGGAGATGCCGATGTCGTGGTACTGGCTTTGCGCCACGTGCAGGTTGTCGGTCTGCTTGAAGCCCCAGGCGCCTTCGAAGCGGCCGCGGGCATAGGCGAAGTAGCGCGCGTCGGGCTTCTCGCACAGCGCGTCGTCGCAGCTCAGCAGCATGTCGAAGGGCGAGCCCAGGGTCTTGTCGAAACGTGCCAATGCCCAGGCCTGGGCATTGGTCATCGTCACCAGCTTGAAGCGCGTGCCGAGCCGCTTCAGCGCCTCCACCGAATCGGGGAACGCCGGCCATTGCGCGACCGAGTCGCGCAGGCCCTGCGCGATGGCGTCGGTGTCGGGCAAGCCAAGCGCCGGCGCGACGGCGTGCCAGCAGCGCTCCAGGTCGTCGGGGTACCAGCCGGCATTGCCGTCGGCGCGCGCGCGCCGGTAGGCGGCCAGGAAGTCGTCGTCGCTCACGTCGGCATCGGGCGCCGCGCTGCGCAGGTAGGCGAGCATGCCGCCCTCGAAATCGATCAGCGTGCCGACGACGTCGAAGGTGAGGACCTTGAAATCTTGCAGGGACATGGAAAAGCTCCAAGGATGAAGAAGAGGACTTCATCGAGCATAGGTGCGCACCCTGCGGGCGCGGGCCCGAACTTGGGCCGCGTCACGGCACAGGATGCGGTTGTCGGCGCCGCGGTGGCATCTTCTTGCGCGGCAGCGCTCAGTTCTCGCCGACGTGGCCCTTGTGCTGCGGCAGGTCGTCCGTGATCGTGAACCACGGCGCCTTGGAGCCGACGAAGATGTGTGCGGTCGGGCGAATCGCTGGCGCATCGACCAGCGTGCCCAGCGTGACGTGCACGAACTGGCCGTCGCGCACCACCGAATAGAGCAGCGAGCCACACTTTGCGCAGTGAATGTCGCCCGCGTCCTTCTTGCCGTAGATCATCACCGCGTCTTCGCCCTGCGTGATGGCGAGCTTGCCGCGCTCGATGCCCGCGAAGGGCTTGAAGGCCGAGCCGGTCGCGCGCCGGCAGTCCGAGCAGTGGCAGTTCAGCGCGTAGACGAATTCATCCGCCACCTTGTAGTGGACGGCGCCGCAGAGGCATTTGCCGGCGAGCATGCGGCCGATGAAGAAGCTGCCTCAGCCCGCCAGGCCCACGAACACGTTCTGCACGTCGTCGTTCGCGTCGATGGCCGCCAGGAAGGTTTCGACTTCTTCCAGGTCTGCCGCGCTCAGGCTTGCCGGATCGACCGGGTTCTTGGGCTTGTAGCCCAGCTTGGCCGACAGCACGGTGAAGCCCTGGGCCGGCAGCGCGCGGCTCACGAGGTCGAGGTCGGTGGGGTCGGTCAGGAAGACTGCGGGGTGGCCTTCGCTGGCCGGTTCGAAGTCTTGGGCGCCGGCTTCGATGGCGGCCACTTCGGGGTCGGCGTCGGGCTTGGCGGGTTCGGCTTCGATCATGCCGACGTGGTCGAAGTCCCACGACACCGAGCCCGAGGTGCCCAGCTGGCCCTTGCGGAACAGCACGCGCATTTCAGGCGCGGTGCGGTTCACGTTGTCGGTCAGGCACTCGACCATCACCGGCACGCGGTGCGGCGCGAAGCCTTCGTACATCACGTGCTCGAAATGCACGGCCTCGCCAGTGAGGCCCGCGCCTTTCTTGATGGCGCGGTCGAGCGTGTCCTTGGGCATCGAGGCCTTGCGCGCCTGCTCCACGACCAGCCGAAGGCGCGAGTTGGAGGCCGGATCGGCGCCGTTGCGCGCGGCCATCATGATTTCCTTGGCGAGCTTGCTGAACAGCCGGCCCTTGGCATTGGCCGCCAGATCCTTGTGTTTCGCTTTCCATTGGGCGCCCATGTCTGTTTCCTTGAATGTGTGTTGTGCGTGCGGCCGTGCCTGGCAGGCTCCTGGCTCTTTGCAGAAAGAAGGGCTGGATGACCGGATCGGGGCGACTACTGTAGCCTTCTTCCCATGACTGCTGCACACGAAAACCAGTACCCCACGCCGTTCGAGTCCGGCAACGGCAACCAGACCACCACCTGGGCCGAATGCATCGCCTTCTACGAGCGGCTGGCCGGGCAATTTCCCGGCGTGCTGCGCTGGGGCGAGATCGGCGTGTCGGACACCGGCGTTCCCCTTCACGCCGGCGTGGTCACTGCCGACGGCGTGTTCGATCGCGACACGCTCAAGCAGCAGGGCCGCCCGGTGTTCTTCAACAACAACGGCATTCACCCCGGCGAGCCAGAAGGCATCGACGCCTGCATGGCGCTGGTGCGCGATTTCTGCACGCAGCCCGGGCGGCTGGCGGCGCTGGGCGACACGGTGTTCCTGTTCATTCCCGTCTACAACGTGGACGGCTGTATCAACCGGCAGAACACCTCGCGCGTGAACCAGCTCGGGCCCGAATCTTTCGGCTTCCGCGGCAACGGCCGGCACCTGGACCTGAACCGCGACTTCATCAAGTGCGACAGCCTGGCCGCGCAGGTGTTCAACCGCTTCTTCACCGCGTGGGACCCGGATGTGATGGTCGACACCCACACCTCCAACGGCGCGGACTACAGCTACACCATGACGCTGATCCCGACCCAGCCCGACAAGCTGGGCGGCGGGCTCGGGCAGTTCCTGCGCGAAAGCATGCTGCCTGCGATCTACGGCGATATGGCGCAACGCGGCTGGCCCACCTGCCCGTACATGAACCTGCTGGCCGAGACGCCCGACGACGGCATCGAGGACTTCCTTGACCTGCCGCGCTTTTCCACCGGTTATGCGGCGCTGCACCACACCATCGGCTTCATGCCCGAGACCCACATGCTCAAGCCCTTTGCCGACCGCGTGGCTTCCATGCGGACGCTGGTCGATGTGGTGCTGGAATTCACCGTCGCGCATGCGGCGCAGATTCAGAATCTGCGCCGCGACGCCAGGGCTGCTGCGGCGCAGCAGGCGCGCTGGCCGCTGACATGGCGCAACGACCGCAGCCGGCCGGCGAGCCTTCGCTTCAAGGGCTATCGCGCGGTTCGCACGCCGAGCCGGCTCGGGAACTACGAGCGCCTGGCCTACGACCGCAGCCAGCCCTGGGAGAAAGACATCGTGCACTTTGATCGCTGCGTGGAAGATCTGGCGGTCGCGGCGCCCAAGGCCTACCTGGTGCCCCAGGCCTGGCGCGAAGTGATCGAGCGCCTGCAATGGAACGGCGTCGAGCTGCGGCGCCTGGAAGCGGACCAGTTGTTCGATGCGGCCCGGGTGTACCGCGTGCAGAGCGTGACCTCACGCGCGAGCGCCTACGAAGGCCACATGTTCCATGACCAGCTGGTGCTCGCCACGCACACCGAGCGTTTCCAGGCGCGCGTGGGCGACGTGCTGGTGCCACTGGACCAACCCAACGCCCGCTACGCGGTCGAGACGCTGGAGCCCGGAGCCCACGACAGCTTCTTCCGCTGGGGCTTCTTCAATAGCGTGCTGGAGAAGAAGGAGAACTTCTCGGCCTATGTCTTCGAGGACACCGCACTCCAGATGCTGGAGGACGAGCCCGCGCTGAAGCGCCAGTTCGAGCAGTGGAAGGCGGACCACCCCGAGAAGCTGTCTGACCAGCAGGCTGTGCTGGGCTTTCTCTTTGCGCACGGCCGGCGCCATGCGGAGCCGGGGTGGCGGCGCTATCCGGTGGTCGGGCTGATGTAGGCAGGTCGCGGCGCGGACAGCAGTTTTTTCCAAGTCCCAGCGGCGCATTGCGTCTAGGCTGCGGTCATCCTTCAACTCCTTTGGAACGACCAGACATGCGATCCAGCGACGCGCAACAGAAGACAGATGCCTTTCACCGGCTGCACGCCGGCCCTGATCCATTGGTTCTCGTGAATGCATGGGACGCCGCCAGCGCCCGCATCGTCGAGCGCGCCGGTGCGATGGCCATCGGCACCACCAGCGCAGGCATGGCCTGGTCGCTTGGCTACGCGGACGGCGAGCGCATGCCCGTCAGCGAGCTGATCGCAGCCTGCGAGCGCATCTGCCGCGTGACGGGAGTGCCGGTGAGCGTGGACATCGAACAGGGCTACGGCGACAGCACGCAGGCGGTGGGCGACGTGGCAAGCGCGCTGATCGGCATGGGCGCGGCCGGCATCAACATCGAGGACGGCACAAGGCCGGGCACGCGCGAGCTGGCATCACCCGAGGTGATGTGCGAGCGCATCGCCGCCATCCGCAAGCTCGATGCGCGCTTTTTCATCAACGCGCGCACCGACGTCTACTTCGTGCCCTGGAACGACCCGGTGGCACGATTCGAAGAGGCGCTGCGCCGCGCACAGCTTTACGCGGCGGCGGGTGCGGACGGCATCTTCGTGCCCGGCATGTCCAATCTTGAAGAGATCGAACGGCTGGCAGGTGCGCTGAGCCTGCCCGTGAACGTGTACGCGGGCTATGCCGGCGCACCGTCGGCCGATGGCCTGGCACGTGCCGGTGCGCGGCGCATCAGCCTGGGCTGCGGTCCGCTGCAGTCGGCGCTGGGGCTGGTGGACCGCATCGCCAAGGAGGCCTTCGAGCATGGCCGCTTCGGCACGATGGGCGAGGGCATGCTGTCGGTCGGAGAGATCAACGGGCTCTTTGCCGCCACTGCCTGAGCTCCTTGGCCCCATGGCGCGTTCGGGTACAGTGGGCGCCCCTTGCCGCAGCCGACCCCGCCCGAAACCAGTTCCCCGCACAGCATCCGCCTCGAGGCGGTGACGCTGGTGCGCGGCAACCAGCATGTCTTCGAGGGGCTGACGCTCAGCCTGCAGGAGACGCGCATCGGCCTGGTCGGCGACAACGGGGCTGGCAAGAGCAGCCTGTTCCGCCTCATCAGCGGGCTCGACCAGCCGCAGCAGGGGCGCGTGGTGGTGCATGGCTGCGACACGCAGGCCGACCGCAGGCAGCTGTCGAAGCACGTGGGCCTGATGTTCCAGAACCCCGACGACCAGATCATCTTTCCGACCGTGGCCGAGGAACTGGCCTTCAGCCTCACGGCGCGCGGCGAAGCGCGGCAGGCGGCGCGGCAGCAGGCGCGCGATTTTCTTGCGCAGCGCGGGCTCGAAGCCTGGGCCGGGCGCGCCGTGAGCGAGCTGAGCCAGGGGCAGCGCCAGCAGGTGTGCCTGCTGGCCTTGCAGATCAGCGAGCCCGCCACGCTGCTGCTCGACGAGCCCTTTGCCAGCCTCGATCTGCTGAGCCAGACGCGATTGGCCGCGCAGCTCGAGGCGAGCGATCACCAGATCCTCGTGTCCACGCACCTGCTCGAACATGTCTACGACTTCGAACGCGTGCTGTGGCTCGAACAGGGCAAGGTGCGCGCCGACGGGCCGGGCCGCGAAGTGTGCGAGGCCTATGCCGAGAACGTGCGCGAGCGCGCTGCGGCGGAGCGGGGTCGCCATGCGTAGCCTCTATTCGGAGCAGCCGACGTGGATGCATGCGATGGCGGCGTGGGTCAAGCTCGCGGTGCTGTCGGTGTGCGGCACGCTGCTGGTGCTGGTCGAGCGGCCGGTGCATCTGGCCGTTGCCTGCGCGGTGGTGCTGCTGATCTTCGTCTCGCTCGGGCCGCCTGCGTGGCGCCGGGTGCGCATGCTGGTCGGCGTGGCGGTCGCTGGCGGGCTGATCGTCGGCTTCCACTGGGCGATGGGCACGACCCCGCTCGGCGTGGCCAGTGCATTGCGCCTTGCCAGCGCGGCCACGCTCGCGCTGATGCTCACGCTGACCACGCGCTTCGAAGACCTGCTGGCGGTGCTCGAAGCGGTGCTGCATCCGCTGCAGCGCCTTGGCGTGCCGACCGAGCGGATCGCACTGGGCCTTGGCCTGATGCTGCGCTTCGCCGAAAATTTCTATGTGCAGTGGCAGCGCCTCGACGACGCCTACCGCGCGCGTTCAGGCCACGGCGGCGGCCTGCGGCTGCTGGCGCCGCTGACCATCCGCACGCTGCAGACGGCGGAGCGCGTGGCCGATGCGCTGGCCGCGCGGCTCGGGCGCTGAGCTTCCTTCCTTTTCCTCGATTGCGATTGCCATGACCACCACTTCAGGCTCCCTCACTTCGTCCCGCTCCCTGTCGTACATCGCGCTGTTCGCGGCGCTGATGGCGGTGTTCGGCCTGATCCCGAAGATCGACCTGCCGTTCGGCGTGCCGATCACGCTGCAGTCGCTGGGCGTGATGCTGGCGGGCTGCCTGCTCGGGCCGCGCCGCGGCTTCCTGGCGATTGCGCTGTTCCTGCTCGCGGTGGCGCTGGGCCTGCCGCTGCTGCCCGGCGGCCGTGGCGGCCTGAGCGTGTTCGTGGCGCCGGCCGGGGGCTTCCTGTTCGGCTGGATGTTCGGGGCCTTCGCCTGCGGCCTGCTGATGCGCCTTGCCGTGCGTCGCATGGCCGGGGCCACGGGCGTGGGGCTGCTGGTTGCGGCTTTTGTGTCGTCAGTGGTCGGCGGGATCGTCGTGGTCTACGGCTTCGGCATCGTCGGGCTTTCGTTGATCGCCCACATGTCGCTGCCGCAGGCCGCGCTGGCCATGCTGGTGTTCATTCCCGGCGACCTGATCAAGTGCGGCATCTGCGCGATGCTCGTGCAGACGGTGATGCGCGGCATGCCGGGCTGGCGGCTCGACCGCGACTGAGCTACTTGCCGCGTCGCCTGAACACGGTGGCCGAGAGGTAGTCCTTGCGCGGGCCGTGGACCGTGTGGCGGATGGTGAAGGAGCCGTCCGCCAGAAAGCGGTAGCTGCTGTCGTAGGTGTCGGGCATGCACAGGTGCGTGGCCGAACCGGCGAGCGCATCGCCGTCGCGCACGATGCCGATGGCGTGGAACAGGCGCGGCGGGGTTTCGGCAAAGTGCACCACGAAGCCGCCCGGGGCGCGTTCGAACAAGTATTCGCGGTGGCCGTCGAATTCCTTGCCGTCGGCAAGGCGGATCCGGCCCTCTTCGCGGTACTTCAGCATCCCTGTCTCGAGCGGCGTGAGCACGGCTGTGCCGGTCATGGAGGCCTGGCCCTCGATGGTTCGTTCCAGGTCCCATGCACCCACCAGCCTGTCGAAGACAGTGTCCGCAGTGCCCCAGGGGGGCGGGGGTGGAAAGGCGGGGGCCGGCGCGCTCATGCAAAGACTCTACGACAAGCCCTGATCTCCCTTTGGAGCAGCTGATTGTTTCCACTTCGTGAACGCCGTGGTTCTTTTTTCTAAGGGTTTTTACTTAGACAACGGCGCACAATTCATCTCACAGACCGGCCCCAAAGCCGATCTGGGTGAACAGGGCCCCGAGCGAGGTGGCCGCCCCCGGAGGGACGGTGACCCACCCAAGACCGGTTCGAAATCATCCAAAGAACTGAAACGAATTGAAGGACATCCAAATGACCGCCTCTAAGCTCCTCTCCGCTATCTCCATCGCCCTGCTGGCCGCTGCCGGTGCCGCACACGCTGAAACGTATGAAGGCGTGCACCAAGTGACCTCGGCCGCCAGCCGCGCCGACGTTGCCGGCCAGGCCGTGGTTGCAGCCCATAGCGCCAACCCCTATGCCACCGGCGCCGACGCAGGCCCCGCTCGCGTGATCGTCTCGACGACCAGCCGTGCCGCCGTTCGCGCCGATGCAGTTGCCGCTGCACACAGCGCTGACCCGTATGCCGAAGGCGCTGCAGCTGGTGTCGCACCGGTCGTGGCAAGCACGGTGGACCGCGCCGCGGTGCGTGCCGCAGCCCGCGCTGCCGCTCGCGGTGACGCACTGCCGCTGTAATCAGTCCCCCGACAGGGGCTGAGACAAAAGGCCGGACCATGCGATGCATGGCCCGGCCTTTTTGCGTCTGGCTTGCTGCGCCTGGTCAGCGCGCGGGCAGCAGCCGCAGCGCGGCGATGAGGAAGGGCGCGTTGTCGTCGTCGGTCGGGTCGTGCAGTTCGACGAACCATTGCGCGGCGTCGCCGTATCCGGAGCCTGCGCTGAGTTCGCAGGCATAGAGCAGCCGCCCTGCCCGCGCATCCTCCCGGGACGCGAGGGCTTCATCGCAGCACTCATCGACCAGCGACCGCGTGCCATCGGGCGCATCGACGAGGGACCGCCGCATCAGCCGCATGACGATACGTTCTGGCGCCACCGTGCGTTCGCCTTCCCGCGCAACGGGCACCGTCGCACGCAGCCGCAGTTCGAACGGCTCGCCGATGCGAAAGCCTTCCCCGCGCTCCAGCGACATGCCTTCAAGCGCCACGCGCACCCGGCGGCGCTCGCGCAGCCTCGTGACGACGAGCAGCACCGCCGACACCGAGAAGACCCCGAAGAACGGCAGCCCCACCGCCAGCCAGAGCCATTGCCAGCCACCGGCCAGCGCCCAGGTCATTGCCCGCAAGCCGAAGACCGACATGAACACCAGCACCGCGAGCGCGACCAGCCACGCGGCCCAGTCGGCGGCCGACTTCGGCGCGCGCTCCGTGGCCTGTGGCGCGCGCGAGGTCCATTCGGTGGGCAGCCTTTCGTCGTCCGGCTGGGCGATCGGGTCGATGGCGGAATGGCGCTGCAGCATGAAGAGCCGCCGAGCATAGCCAGTCGCGCAGCAAACAAGCAGCACCACGCCGGTGCGGCTCCCGGCCATGTGGCGGCGCTGCCTTCGCCAAAAGGCGCATTGCCTTGCCACGGCGCATCCTTCATGATTGCGCGGCGCGGAAGGGGTGGCCGCAAGACTTCATGCTTTCGCATTAGTGCGTCATCGTGGTGCGGCCGGGTGAAAATACGAGCACGCTTCCGTCAGGAAAAAAGAAAGCATGATCCCGTTGCAGCCGAGGCGGCAACCCAACACGCATGGCCCTTACTCTCGACCCCGAAGACACGCGCGGACGCATCCACGACCTGGTGTGGAGCGGCTTTTATCCCGACGCCGATGTCGAATGGCTGATCACCGACGAGTACCTCGATCCCGATGAGATCACCACCGAAGACCGGGCCTGGGTCAAGGCCGAGGCCGCAAGTGCATGCGCCGCCAAGCGCGCGGCCGAGGCCGGGTGGCCCGCGCAGACCGAATACGACCGCCTCGAAGCCGTGTTCGCGCAGCTGCGCAGCGAGAAGATCATTGCGCTGCACCGCGCAGGCAACACGCTCGCCGATGGCCACGACGACGTGCGCGAGCAATGGCGCGCCGCGGGGCGCATGGACTCGGGCATTCGCGGCTGCTGCTTCTATCATGCGCAAGACCTCGACGCGGCGGTGCGCACCGGCCGCCTGCACCTGGCCTTCAGCGGCGGCATGATCCCCGAGATCGAGCAGCGCGAAGCCAACACCGTGGTGGTGGGCCATCGCATCGCCGAGCTGCTGCGCGCGGCCGGCTTCGGCGTGCAATGGAGCGGCAACGTCGACCAGCGCATCGAAGCCGACCTCGGCCAATGGCGCAAGCGCGGCCCCTCCGCGTGAGCGTGCAACAGGCCTGGCAGCCGCCGCGCCGCATCGACGCGATCGATTTCTGGCTGCGCTCGCGGCTGCTGGCCACGGCCCATGCGTTGCGCGAGACGCTGCGGCCTTCGGCCCGGCGCTGGCATGGCGGCGACAGCGCACTGGCCGACGCGCCGGTGCTCGCGCAATACCGCACTCCCTTGTGGTCCGACGGCCGCGCCGAAGAGTTTCCGCTCGTGGCCGGCAAGGTGCAGAACCTGCGCGTGGCGCGCCGTGCCTTCGATGCCATCGAGGTGCCAGCAGGCGAAGTGCTGAGCTTCTGGCGCCAGCTGGGGCGGCCGGGCGCATGGCGCGGCTTCGTGCAGGGCCGCGAGCTGCGCGGCGGCTGCGTGGTGCCGACGCTGGCCGGCGGGCTCTGCCAGCTGTCGAACGCGCTCGCCACCGTGGCGGTGCGTGCGGGCTTCGAACTGGTCGAGCGCCACGGGCACACGGCGCGCATCGAACAGGCCGGCGCGGCCGACAGTGACGCGGTCGATGCGACGGTGTTCTGGAACTACGTCGATCTCAAGCTGCGCGCCAAGCATGCGTGGCGGCTCGAAGTGGAATTGACCGATAGCGAACTGGTGTTGCGCATCCGCGCGCGTTCTCCGCTGGCGGCACCGGCCGCTCCTGTGGTGCTGCGCCGAACGAATGACGACGCGGGCGCAGCACTGCCATTGGCGCGCGGTTGCCTGAGTTGCGAACAGACCTCCTGCTTTCGCCATCGTCCCCAGGTCGACGTCGGCCCCAAGGGCCGCGCCGCAGTGCTGGTCGATGGCTGGACGCCGGAGTTCGCCCGCTACCTGCGCGAGGAACATCCACACGCGCAGCGCCTGCAGCCGGCGCCGCTGCGGCTTGCGTTCTGGCGTCTGCCCGCGACGGGCTGGCACCGTGAGACGGCGGTGCCCGTGCAGACACTGTGGGCCGTGAGCCTGCGCCGCGCGCTGTGGCAGCGGCTCTGGGCGCGGCATGCAGGCCGGCGGCAGGCGAGCCTGATCGACGGCCAACGCTGGCTCGCGCAAGCCTTGGCAAGCCGCCTGACGCCGGAGCACACCGAACTGGTGGTCGCGCAGGCACTGCTGCCGCACCTGCAGCGCATCGGTGCGCTTGACGGGCGCCGCGTCACCGTGCTGGCCAGCGCGTTGCCGATGGCCGAAATCGAACAGCGGCTCGATGCCGCGGCCCGGCACTGGCCCGGTGACGCAACGCTGCGCGACTTCCGCGCAGATCCGTCGCTGGTGCGCGCCGAGACGCTGGCGCTTGCCCGTGCGAAGGCCGTGGTCACGCCGCATGCAGATGTCGCCCGGCAGCTCGCCAAGCTGGCACCGCAAGCAGCATTGACGCAGCTCGACTGGATGCTGCCCCCGGTCAAGGCTGCTGCTTTCATCGAACGCAGGGGGCCGCCGCTCGTCGTGTTCGCCGCAAGCGCACTGGCACGCAAGGGCGCGCGCGAACTTGCCGCGGCGCTGCAAGGCTGGCCGTACCGGCTGCGCGTGCTGGGCTCGCCTTCGGATGACGCGCAGCTCTGGCGCGGCATCGCGCACATCGAACACATGAACTGGCAAGGCGACTGGCTGGCGGGCGCCAGCGTCGTCGTGCTGCCCGCGCACGTCGAGCACGCACCACGCGCGGTGCTGCGCGCTGTGGCAGCCGGGGTGCCCGTGGTGGCCTCGACCGCATGCGGCCTCGCAGGCTTGACCGGCGTGCGCGAGGTAGCACCGGGCGACATCGAGGCCCTGCGCGCCGCATTGCAGGCTGCTTGCATCCCCTGAACGGAGAGGACAGATGGCATCGATCGAACAGGCCCGCGCGGCGCTGGCTTCCCATGGCGCGCTGGCGCCGCAATCCGCCGCCGAGCATTGGCGCGGAGAGATCCCTCTGCCGGCCGCCATCGAAACCTTCTACGCACAGGTCGGCCCGCTCGGCGAGTGGATCAACGACCGCGTGGGCCATGCGGGCCTCACGGTGCCGACCGCCGGCAACCCCTTCAGCATTCCGACGCTCGCGCGGCTGTGGGAGCTGCAGGCCGGCTACCGCTGGCACGGCATCACCGGCGAGCGCATTGCCGACTGGCCCGACCACTGGCTGGTGGTGGCCGACCAGGGCGCGGACCCCTTCATCTTCGACCTGAACACAGGCGCGATACAGTTCGCCCGGCATGGCGAGGGTGTGTGGAAAGACGATGCACCGATCTTTGCCGACATCCTCGAGATGGCCGCGTGCCTCGGCACTGTCGGCCAGGTGTGGGAGGAGGCGGGCGAGGACATCTTCATGGACGACGATTCCGTCAACCCGGTGCACCGCGCGCGCCTGATCGAGCGGCTCGCGCCGCTGATTGGCGCCAGCGAGGCCGGCGACATCGCGGACCTGTTCGACTGGTAGTCAGCTGGCGCGCCGCAGGAAAAACAATACGGGAGCAGCACTTCAATGACCATCGACCTCCAGACGCTCAAGTGCGGCGAATGCGGCAGCAGCGTGCTCAAGCGCACCGGCCTCAACGAATACACCTGCGACCACTGCGGCTCGGTCACGCTGGTGGAAGACAACGTGTCCGACCGGCTGGAGCGCGTGCTCAACCAGGTGAAGAACGAAGCCGGCCGCCGGCTCGCGGCTGAAGAGGCGCTGAGGCAGAAGCTGGTGCTGCGCAAGGTCGGCATAGCCATAGCCATCCTGCTGGGCGTGGTGCTGGTGTTTCGCGTGGTCGGGTTGTTTCTCTTCGACTCCCGCGACGCCGCATCCGGTGCACCGCGGTCCGTGGTGGCCGCTGCGGTCGACCGCACCATTCCCGTCGATGGCCTGAAGCTCAACGAGCCGCGCCAGGTGCTGGTGGGCAGCGGCAGTTCGGCCATGCCCAAGCTGCTGGTGGTGGCGCGCAACGAAACCGGCAAGTCGCTGTCGCGCGCGGGCATTCGCGCCACGTACTACGACGGCGACAGCAAGCTCGACGAGCGCAGCGAGATGCTGCCGTTGTCCGTGCTGGAGCCCGGCGAAAGTGCGCCCGTGTTGATCGACATGCCCAACGGCAAGAACGTCACTCGGCAGGAACTGCGCGTGCAGAAGCTGGCCGAGCCCTACAGCGCGGTGCAGGGGCCGCGCATGGCCTTCTCGCGCGTGCGGCTCATCCAGCAGGGCGAGCGCGTGCGGCTGGTGGGGCGCATCGCCAACGACCGCAAGGACGCCACGGTGCTTGGCGGCTTCGAGGTGCTGGTCACGCTGTACGACGACGCGGGGCAGGTGATCGGCTTCGGCCACGGCTACGGGCAGGCCAACGAGATCCAGCCGGGCACGCGGACTTCGATGGACGTGAGCATCGCGCGCTTCGGCCGCGCGACGGCCATCGCGGCATGGGACTACCGCATCGGCTACAGCACGGTCGAGTCTTCAGGCACGCGCACGCCGGTGCTGAATGCCGACCGCGTGATCCGCACGGTGGGCGGCCCCGAGTCCTTCAACCCCGAACTGCGCCTGGGCACCGACGACCTGCTGGCCGACGACAGCGAGCGCTTCGACGACAAGCAGCTCGAACTGCTGCCGCTGGTGGACGGGCGCAACAACATCCAGCAGCGGCTGTTCCTGGGCGAGCTGGTGAACCGCAGCGCCGATGCAGTGGTGCTCGCGCCGGGCGGCGTGATCTCGCGCTTCAGCGGCAGCAAGGCGCATGGCACGACCAACATCGCGGGGCTGGCGTATCTCTATCCGGGCGAGCGCTTTCCGATCTTCCTCGAGCCCGAGGACATGGAGCGCATCACCGCGACTCGCATCGAATGGAAACCGATGCGCCGCGCGGCATTGCCGGGTCCGCGCAAGCCGCTGGAGGTGAAGGTGACGGGCACCAAAGCCGAGACCGGCAGCGTGCTGCTCAACTTCAGCCAGCGCTTCACCTACAAGAGCGTGCAAGTCACGGGCAGCGTGAAGAACCCGGGCACGGGCATCGTCGGCAAGGTGCGGCTGTGGGTCAGCCTGCGCGACCGCAACGGGCAGCTCACGGGCTTCAAGCTGGTGGAGAACCTGCCGGCCATCGCGCCGGGCGAGAGCGTGCCGTTCCAGGTGAACGTGGAGCAGAACGGCCGCGACTTCGCGAGCGTGACGACGCTATACCAAACCGAATAGCCCCTCGGGCGACGGCGTTGGGCGGTTCGCGCCATGATCGCGCCCATGATTCCGTTATCGATCCTCGACCTTTCCCCGATCACCGAGGGCAGCGACGCCGCGCAGTCGTTCCGCAACTCGCTCTCGCTGGCGCAGCATGGCGAGAAGCTGGGCTACACGCGCTACTGGCTGGCCGAGCACCACGGCATGCCGGGCATTGCGAGCGCGGCCACGGCCGTGCTGCTGTCGCATGTGGGGGCCGGCACGTCCACCATTCGCATCGGCGCAGGCGGCGTGATGCTGCCGAACCATTCGCCGCTGGTGATTGCCGAGCAGTTCGGCACGCTGGAATCGCTGTACCCGGGGCGCATCGATCTCGGCCTGGGGCGCGCGCCCGGCTCCGACCAGCGCACCGCGCGGGCCTTGCGGCGCAACCTCGAATCGGACGCAGACCAGTTTCCGCAGGACGTGATCGAGCTGATGGACTTCATGTCGAAGACGCCGCAGCAGCCGGTGCGGGCCGTGCCCGGCGCGGGGCTCGAAGTGCCGGTGTGGATCCTCGGCTCCAGCACCTTCGGCGCGCAGCTCGCGGCGCACCTGGGGCTGCCCTATGCCTTTGCCTCGCACTTCGCGCCGCAGCAGATCATGCAGGCCATCCAGATCTATCGCGAGACCTTCAAGCCGTCGGCACAGCTGCAGAAGCCGTATGTGATGCTGGGCTTCAACGTGTTCGCGGCCGACACCGATGAAGAGGCCGAGTTCCGCGCCACCTCGTGGCAGCAGGCCTTTGTGAACCTGCGCAGCGGCCGGCCGGGGCGCCTGCCGCCGCCGGTGGAAAACTATCGTCAGAAGGTCGGGCCCGCGGAGAACGCGCTGCTCGACTCGGTGCTGTCGTGCTCCGCGGTGGGCTCGGTCGAGACGGTGAAGAAGGGCGTGGAAGCGTTCGTCGCGCGCACCGGCGCCAACGAACTCATGATCACCTCGCAGGTGTTCGACCACGCGGCCCGGCTGCGCTCTTATGAGCTGCTGGCCAACGCGTTCGGACAGGCGCCGAAGCAGTAAAGCTCAGGCCCGCTTGCGGGCTTCCTCGTCCACGAGGTCCTTCTTCGAGAGCTTGCCCACGGCGGTCTTGGGCAGCTCCGGCCGGATCTCCAGCGCGCCGATCATCTCGTGCTTGCCCAGGCGATCCTTCAGGAAGGCCTTGAGCGCATCGAGCGTCAGCTCGCTCGCGCCTTCCTTCAGCTTCACGAAGGCCTTGGGCGACTGGCCGCGGTACTCGTCGGGGATGCCGATGACGCAGACCTCGGCCACCGAGGGGTGCTCGTACACCGCCTCTTCCAGCACGCGCGGGTAGACGTTGTAGCCGCCGCACAGCAGCATGTCCTTGGTGCGGTCGACGATGTAGAAGTAGCCGTCGGCGTCCATCTTCGCGACGTCGCCGCTGCGGAAATAGCCGTCGGCCGTCATCGACTCGGCGGTTGCCTTCGGGTTGTTCCAGTAGCCCTTCATCACGTTCGGGCCCTTGATGCACAGTTCGCCCGGCTCGCCGAACGCGGTGACGTCCTTTGCCGGATCGTCAAGGCTCACGAGCTTGATGCGCACCTGCGGCAGCGGCATGCCGCACGAGCCCGCCTTGCGCACGCCGCGCGCGGGCGTGAAGGTGCCCACGGGCGAGGTCTCGGTCATGCCCCAGCCTTCGTTCAGGTGGCAGCCGGTGAGCGCGAAGAAGCGCTGCTCCACCTCCACCGGCAGCGGCGCGCCGCCAGAGCCGCAGAACTTGAGCGAGCGCAGGTCCATCTCTTTCGCCTTGGGGTGGGCGAGGATCGCGGTGTACATCGTCGGCACGCCGGGGAACACGCTGATCTTGCTGGCCGCGAGCTCGTTCATCACCGCGTCGACATCGAAGCGCGTGTGCAGCACCAGCGCCGCGCCCAGGCGCACGCCGAGCAGCATCGCGGCGCTGAGCGCGAAGATGTGAAAGAGCGGCAGCACGACCAGGAAGCGTTCCGCCCCTTCGGCCAGGATGGGCGGATCGCCCTTGGTCGATTCGTAGTACTGCGCCGAGGCCGACGTGAGGTTGGCGTGCGTGAGCATTGCGCCCTTGGGCAGGCCGGTGGTGCCGCCGGTGTACTGCAGCACCACGATTTCTTCGGCGAGGTCGCCAAGCGGGTGGGTCTTGTGCGTGCCTTCGCTTTTCAGCAGCTCGGTGAAGCGCACATGCCGGTCGTCGGTGGGCACGGGAGCGATCTGGCCGGCGCCCTGCAGCTGGGCCTGCACTTTGTCGCCCATCGCGCCGTAGTCGCCGAGGCTGCCGACCACGAGCTTTTGCAGGCGCGACTTGTCGAGCAGGCGCGCCATCTGCGGGTACAGGTTGACGAGGTCCAGCGTGATGAGGATGTCGGTGCGGCTGTCCTCGATCTTGTGGGCCAGCACGCGCTCGGCGTCGAGCGGCGAGTAGTTCACCACCGTGCCGCCGGCCTTCAGCACGGCGAAGAAGGCGATCGGGTAATGAGGCGTGTTGGGCAGGTAGAGGCCGACGTGCACGCCGGGCTTCACGCCCAGGTCTTGCAGGCCCTTGGCGGCACGGTCGACCGCGGCGCCGAGCTGGCGGTAGGTGATGGCCTGGCCCATGAACTCGACGGCGGAGTGGTCGGGCCAGCGCTCGACGGCCTCGTCGAGCATCTGCTGCACCGGCTTCACGGGCAGCTCGGCGTCCCAGCGCATGCCGGGTGGGTAGGCGCGTGTCCAGGGGGTGTTGTCGCCGGAAAGGGCGGCGGGGGAGGGGGTGGCCATGCGTCTTGTCTCCGCTGTGCTGTTGTTGCAAATCGCGTGGCGGGTCTGCGCCGCCCTTCTTCAGCGGCACTGTAGCGCCGGGCCTTTGCGCTGTGGACCTGGGCCTGACAAGCCGGCGACAGGGGTTTTCCCGATTTCCCACACACGGGAAGCCCCTACCGCCGGGCTGGGACAATGGCGGGCTTATGGCAAAGCAACGGATCGTGGTGGGACTGAGCGGCGGAGTGGACTCCGCGGTCACGGCGCACCTGCTCAAGCAGCAGGGGCACGAGGTGGTCGGCATCTTCATGAAGAACTGGGAAGACGACGACGACAGCGAATACTGCTCGTCGAACATCGACTTCGTGGACGCCGCCAGCGTGGCCGACGTGCTGGGCATCGAGATCGAGCACGTCAACTTCGCGGCCGACTACAAGGACCGCGTGTTCGCCGAGTTCCTGCGCGAATACAAGGCCGGCCGCACGCCGAACCCCGACGTGCTGTGCAACGCCGAGATCAAGTTCAAGGCTTTTCTCGACCACGCCATGCGGCTGGGCGCTGAGAAGATTGCCACCGGGCACTACGCGCGCGTGCGCCTGAACGAGGCCACCGGCAAGCACGAACTGCTGAAGGGGCTCGACCCCTCGAAAGACCAGAGCTACTTCCTGCACCGCCTGAACCAGGCGCAGCTGTCGAAGACGCTGTTCCCGGTGGGCGAACTGCACAAGACCGAGGTGCGCCGCATCGCCGAGGAAATCGGCCTGCCCAACGCGAAGAAGAAGGACTCGACCGGCATCTGCTTCATCGGCGAGCGGCCGTTCCGCGATTTCCTCAACCGCTACATCTCCAAGGAGCCGGGCCCGATCAAGGACGACCGCGGCCGCAAGCTGGGCGAGCACCAGGGGCTGAGCTTCTACACGCTGGGGCAGCGGCAGGGGCTGGGCATTGGTGGTGTGAAGGACAAGGGCGCGCAGCGCGGCTCGGGCGATCACTCGCCGTGGTTCGTGGCGCGCAAGGACGTCGAGAAGAACACGCTGTGGGTGGTGCAGGGGCACGACCATCCGTGGCTGTTGTCGTCGGTGCTGAAGGCGGACGATGCGAGCTGGGTCTCCGGCGAGGCGCCGGTGCCGGGCGGCTACGGCTCGAAGGCGCGCTACCGGCAGGCCGATGCGGCTTGCGAGATGGATGCTGGTGATGCCGCTGCGTTCGGCTTGCGCTTCGGCGAGCCGCAATGGGCTGTGACGCCGGGGCAGTCGGCCGTGCTCTATGACGGCGAACGCTGCCTTGGCGGCGGCGTCATCGTCTGATTCAGGGCGACGACCGCACCGATTCGTCGACTTGGATCAGGTCCAGCGGGTGGCGCTTGCCGGCCAGATGGTCTTCGATGCACTGCAGCAGCAGCGGGCTGCGATGCCGCGCCACGCTGGCGCGGATTTCGTCTGCCGTCATCCAGATGGTGCGCACGATGCCTTCGTCGAGCGGTCGGCCTTCTTCGAATGCACCCAGGATGCCTGTGAAGGCGAAGCGCATGTAGGTGGTGTCTTCGCCGCGCTCGGCCAGCGGCCGGGAACGCGCCATATAGACGCCGATGAGCGCTGTTGGCGTGAAATGATGGGCGGTTTCTTCGAGGGTTTCGCGCGCACAGCCCTCGGCCGGGGATTCGCCGGGGTCCAGGTGGCCCGCGGGTGTGTTGAGCCGCAGGCCGTCGCTGGTCTGCTCCTCGACCAGCAGGAAGCGCCCGTCGCGCTCGATTACCGCAGCCACGGTGACGTTGGGTTTCCAGCGCGGGCCTGCCATGGGATTTGCCGTGTTTGGGGCGCTTATTTCAGCACGTAGCCGCTGAAGCGCCAGACGCGGTCGCTGTCGAGGTGAAAGCTCACGAGTTCGCGCAGCGTGCCGTCGGGCTTGTTCGCGAAGCGGGTCTCGTATTCGACGCTGACGTACTGGCCGGCCGTCTCGCTGTCCGCGTCGGCCACGACCTGGCGATTGACCGCCACCCAGGTGCGCATCTGCGGTGCGCCAATTGGGGCGCGGCTCCTGGCGACCTGGCCGGTGAAGTCGGCGCGCGTCACGCGCTTGCGGGTGGCCGGGGTGGCGCCGTCCCACAGTTCGCCGGCCTTGCCCTGGTCGATCATCTGGATCGCCAGCATGCCGCCGCGCACCATGTCGCTGGCTTCGACCTCCTGCGCAGCGGCGGGGCTGAACCAGCTCCAGAACAACGCGGCGGCGAGCAGCAACCGGATCATCGAATTCATTCGTCTCATTCCTTGTGGCGCAAGCACATGACGGCGGGGGGCGTTGGAGACTGTAGCGTGCCGGAGATTCCCGACTCAGCGCGCGCTGATGCTGGACAGCGCATCGGCTTCGATTGTTTCCAGCCGGTAGCCCAGGCCGTAGATGGCCAGCAGCAGGAAGCCGTTTGCGGGGCGCAGGTCGAGCTTGGTTCGCAGGCGCGAGATATGGGTGTCGAGCGAGCGCGACAACGCCTCGATGCCTAGGCCCCAGACGGCCTCGTGCAGGTGCTCCCGCGAAAGCAGTCGCCCGAGGTTCTGGAACAGGAACAGCGCGAGCTCGTACTCCCGGTTCTTCAGCTCGACCTGCACGCCGCGAACCTTCAAAACGCGCGAGGGCGGATAGAAGTGGTAAGGGCCAAAGACCAGTTCCATCTCGTGCTGGGCCGGGTAGGACCGGCGCAGCAGCGCATTCACACGCGCTTCGAGTTCGCCGGCACGGGTGGGCTTGACCATGAAGTCGTCCGCGCCCGCGTTGAGGCCTTCGACCATGTCCGCCTCGTCACGCTTGTCGGTCACGAAAAGAATGGGAAGCCGGCTGTTGAGTTCGTGACGGATGGACCTCACCACGTCCGGGCCCTCCATGTCGGACAGGTTCCAGTCGAGTATCAGCAGGTCGAAGGTCTGCCGGCGCATTGCCTGCAGCAGCGCTTTTCCTTCCGTGTAGGGATGGCACTCGTGCTCGAGTGCCGCCATGGTTCGATTGATTCGCTTGAATTGATCTGCACCGTCATTGAGTACCGCGATTCGCATTCCATCCCCTTCTTCCTCCCCTTCGTCAGTCTCTGTGAACTGACGATTGGGCTGAAGTGTATCTATCTGCGACTAACGTAAAGTTTTTGAATTGCAACTAATGCACGCAAATCGAGGTTTTCAGTTCACTTGTTAACGAAGTTAACGGCAGTTGAATGCAAATGCAGATCCTGAATGGAGGGCGTCATGGGTGGCCGTCGAGAATTTCTCGCTGGACAAACCGCCTGGAGTTCGGACGGCGCGAGGTTGAACACGTGCCGCGGTCTTCGCGAGGCGGCTATCGAATACCCGAATTTGCTATCAATTGAATAGCGATGGCGACAGCATTCATCGGCACTTTGGGGTCAAAACCACAGAGCGTTTTGGCGACGGCGGGCGGCTGTAATCTTGCTGTAAGCTCTGCCCGCATTCCCTGTGCCCCCTTGCTCTGAGGAGATCTCTATGCTGATAGGCGTGCCCGCCGAGACACTGGCTGGCGAAACCCGCGTGGCTGTTACACCTGAGACGGTGAAAAAACTGGTCGCTTCAGGGCACTCCATACGGGTGCAGTCGGGGGCCGGCGTTGCAGCCAGCGTCACCGATGCCGCGTACCAGGCCGCAGGCGCCGAGATCACCGACCAGGCTGGGGCCTTCTCCGCCGACATGGTGCTCAAGGTGCGCACGCCCACCGATGCCGAAACCGCGCTGCTGAAGTCCGGCGCCGTCGTCATCGGCATGCTCAATCCCTTCGACGCGGCCGGCCTGCAGCGCCTGGCGGCTGCAGGCGTCGTCGGCTTCGCGCTCGAAGCCGCGCCGCGCACCACCCGTGCCCAGAGCATGGACGTGCTTTCCTCGCAGGCCAACATCGCCGGCTACAAGGCCGTGATGATCGCGGCCGACAAGTACCAGCGCTTCTTCCCGATGCTCATGACGGCGGCCGGCACGGTGAAGGCCGCGCGCGTCGTCATCCTCGGCGTGGGCGTGGCGGGCCTGCAGGCCATTGCCACGGCCAAGCGCCTGGGCGCCGTCATCGAGGCGTCCGACGTGCGCCCCAGCGTCAAGGAGCAGATCGAATCGCTGGGCGGCAAGTTCATCGAAGTTTCGTACGACACCGATGAAGAAAAAGAAGCCGCGGTCGGCGTCGGCGGCTATGCCAAGCCGATGCCTCCAAGCTGGCTCGCGCGCCAGCAGGTCGAAGTCGCCAAGCGCGTGGCGCTGGCCGACGTCGTCATCAGCACTGCCCTCATTCCGGGCCGCGCCGCGCCGACCCTCATCACCGAGGACATGGTCAAGTCGATGAAGCCGGGTTCCGTCATCGTCGACATCGCCGCAGGCAAGGGCGCGGGCGGCGTGGGCGGCAACTGCCCGCTGTCGGAAGCCGACAGGACGGTGGTGAAGCACGGCGTGACCATCGTCGGCGAAACCAACCTCGCGGCGCTCGTGGCGGCCGATGCCTCGGCGCTCTACGCGCGCAACGTGCTCGACTTTCTCAAGCTCATCGTCACCAAGGAGGGCGCGCTGAAGATCGACCTCGAGGACGACATCGTCGCCGCCTGCCGCGTCACGCAAGACGGCCAGGTCACGAAGAAATAACGCCCGCCGAGGAGAAGAACATGGACATCGTTTCGCACACAGTCATCAACCTGATCATCTTCGTGCTGGCCATCTACGTCGGCTACCACGTCGTGTGGACCGTCACGCCTGCGCTGCATACGCCGCTGATGGCAGTGACCAACGCCATCTCGGCCATCGTGATCGTGGGCGCCATGCTGGCGGCCGCACTCACCGACACGCCGCTGGGCAAGACCATGGGCGTGCTGGCCGTGGCGCTGGCCGCGGTGAACGTCTTCGGCGGCTTCCTCGTCACGCGGCGGATGCTGGAGATGTTCAAGAAGAAAGAAAAGAAGGCCGTCGCACCGAAGGCTGAAGAGGGAGCCGCCAAGTGAGCATGAACCTCGTCACGCTGCTGTACCTCGTTGCCAGCATCTGCTTCATCCAGGCCCTCAAGGGCCTGAGCCATCCGACCACCTCGATCCGCGGCAACATCTTCGGCATGACCGGCATGGCAATCGCCGTGCTGACCACCGGCGCGCTGATCTACAAGCTCGCCAGCGGCAACCTCAACGGGCTGAGCTACGTGCTGGTCGCGCTGGTGCTCGGCGGCGGCCTCGGCGCCTACATGGCCAACAAGGTCGAGATGACCAAGATGCCCGAGCTGGTCGCCTTCATGCACAGCATGATCGGCCTGGCCGCGGTGTTCATCGCGGTGGCCGCAGTGGCCGAGCCGCATGCCTTCGGCATCGCGATCAAGGGCGACCCGATCCCGGGCGGCAACCGGCTCGAACTGTTCCTGGGAGCGGCCATCGGCGCCGTCACCTTCAGCGGCTCGGTCATCGCCTTCGGCAAGCTCTCGGGCAAGTACAAGTTCCGCCTGTTCCAGGGCGCGCCGGTGCAGTTCGCGGGCCAGCACATGCTGAACCTCGTGCTGGGCCTGGCCACCATCGGCCTGGGCCTGGTGTTCGTCTTCACCGAAAGCTGGCCGGCCTTCTTCGCGATGCTGGCGCTGGCCTTCGTGATGGGCGTGCTCATCATCATCCCGATCGGCGGCGCCGACATGCCGGTGGTGGTGTCGATGCTCAACAGCTACTCGGGCTGGGCGGCCGCGGGCATCGGCTTCAGCCTGAACAACGCCATGCTGATCGTGGCCGGTTCGCTGGTGGGCTCCTCGGGTGCGATCCTGAGCTACATCATGTGCAAGGCCATGAACCGCTCGTTCTTCAACGTGATCCTGGGCGGCTTCGGCGGCGAGGCGGCCACGGCCGGCGGCGCGGCCAAGGAGCAGCGCCCGGTGAAGACCGGCAGTGCCGACGATGCGGCCTTCGTGCTCGGCAATGCCGAGACGGTGGTGATCGTGCCGGGCTACGGCCTTGCAGTCGCACGCGCGCAGCATGCGGTGAAGGAACTCGCGGCCAAGCTCACCGAGAAGGGCATCACCGTGAAGTACGCGATCCACCCGGTGGCGGGCCGCATGCCCGGCCACATGAACGTGCTGCTGGCGGAGGCCGAAGTGCCCTACGACCAGGTGTTCGAGATGGAAGACATCAACGGCGAGTTCGGCCAGGCCGACGTGGCGATCATCCTGGGCGCCAACGACGTGGTGAACCCCGCCGCGCACACCAAGGGCAGCCCGATCTACGGCATGCCGATCCTGGAGGCCTACAAGGCCAAGACCGTCATCGTGAACAAGCGCTCCATGGCCGCCGGTTATGCCGGTCTGGACAACGAGCTCTTCTACATGGACAAGACCATGATGGTCTTTGGCGATGCCAAAAAAGTAGTGGAAGATATGGGCAAGGCCATCGAATAGGCCGAAGGTCCCTGCCCGCACGGCGGGCGAGTTCTTCGCGGCGCCACTTCGAGCGCCGTTTTCGTTTTCAACAAGTCCGACTTCCCGGAGGAGACAAATCCAATGACCGATCGTCCCTGGCTCAGCAGCTACCCGCAGGGTGTGCCCGCCGATATCGATGCCTCGCAGTACCCCTCGCTGGTCGCGCTCATGGAAGAGAGCTTCACGAAGTACGCAGACCGCACGGCCTACAGCTTCATGGGCAAGGACATCAGCTACGCGGAAACCGACAGGCAGAGCAAGGCCTTCGCGGGCTACCTGCAGGGCCTGGGCCTCGCCAAGGGCGACCGCGTGGCGGTCATGATGCCCAACTGCCCGCAGTACCCGATCTCGGTCGCGGGCATCCTGCGCGCCGGGCTGATCCTGGTCAACGTGAACCCGCTGTACACGCCGCGCGAACTCGAGCACCAGCTCAAGGACTCCGGCGCGAAGGCGATCATCATCATGGAGAACTTTGGCACCACGCTGCAGCAATGCATCGGGGCCACGCCGGTCAAGCACATCGTGCTGGCTTCCATGGGCGACCGCCTCGGTTTCCTGAAGGGCGCGCTTGTCAACTACGTGGTGCGCAACGTCAAGAAGATGGTGCCCCAGTTCAACCTGCCGGGCGCGGTGCGCTTCAACGACGCGCTCGACAAGGGCGCGAGCGCATCGCTCAAGCCCGTGGCCATCGGCCCCGACGACGTGGCGGTGCTGCAGTACACGGGTGGCACCACCGGCGTGTCGAAGGGCGCGGTGCTGCTGCATCGCAACGTGATCGCCAACGTGCTGCAGTCCGAGGCCTGGAACGAGCCGGTCATGAACAAGGTGCCGGCCAACGAGCAGCCCACCAGCGTGTGCGCGCTGCCGCTGTATCACATCTTCGCGTTCACGGTCGGCATGATGCTGAACATGCGCACGGGCGGCAAGCTGATCCTGATTCCGAATCCGCGCGACATTCCCGGCGTGCTGAAGGAACTGTCGAAGCACACCATCCACAGCTTCCCGGCCGTCAACACGCTGTTCAACGGGCTGGCGAACCACCCCGACTTCAACACCGTCAACTGGAAGAACCTCAAGGTCTCGGTCGGCGGCGGCATGGCGGTGCAGGCCGCGGTCGCGAAGCTCTGGCTCGAGAAAACCGGCTGCCCGATCTGCGAAGGCTACGGCCTGTCGGAAACCTCGCCGTCCACCACCTGCAACCCGACCAACAGCACCGCCTACACCGGCACCATCGGCCTGCCGCTGCCGAGCACCTGGCTCAAGCTGCTCGACGACGACGGCAACGAAGTGCCGACCGGCGAGCGCGGCGAGATCGCCATCAAGGGCCCGCAGGTGATGGCCGGCTACTGGCAGCGCCCCGACGAGACCGCCAAGGTCATGACGCCCGACGGCTACTTCAAGAGCGGCGACATCGGCGTGGTCGACGAGCGCGGCTACTTCAAGGTGGTCGACCGCAAGAAGGACATGATCCTGGTGTCGGGCTTCAACGTGTACCCGAACGAGATCGAAGACGTGGTTGCACTGATTCCGGGTGTGCTCGAATGCGCGGCGGTCGGCGTGCCCGACGACAAGACCGGCGAAGCCGTGAAGCTCGTGATCGTGAAGAAAGACCCTTCGCTCACCGAGGCGCAGGTGCGCGAATACTGCAGAGCAAACCTTACGGGTTACAAGCAGCCGCGAATCGTAGAGTTTCGTAGCGACATGCCGAAGACGCCGGTCGGCAAGATCCTTCGCCGCGAGCTGCGCGACGCCAAGAAGTAAGCGCTGAAGTAAGGGTTCGGCCCGGGTAGGGCCACGGCATCGATCTTGCATATTCGCGGGTCGATGTTTCGATTCCTACTGACCCGTGTGAGCCTGCTGGTGCCGACCTTCATCGGCATGACACTGCTCGCCTTCTTTCTCATCCGGCTCGTGCCGGGCGACCCCATTGAAACCATGGCCGGCGAGCGCGGGATCGACCCCGCGCGCCATGCCGAACTGCGCACCGCCTACGGCTTCGACAAGCCGGTGATCGTGCAGTACGGCATCTACATCGGCCGCGTGCTGCACGGCGATCTCGGCAAGTCGCTCATCACGCAGGACACGGTGATGAGCGAGTTCCTCGCGCTCTTCCCGGCCACTGTCGAGCTTGCGGTCTGCGCCATTCTTTTCGCGCTGCTGCTGGGGTTGCCGGCCGGCATTCTCGCGGCGGTGCGGCGCAATTCCATCTTCGACCACGGCGTGATGGCCACATCGCTCACCGGCTATTCGATGCCGATCTTCTGGTGGGGGCTGCTGCTCATCCTGTTCTTTTCGGTGCAGCTCGGATGGACGCCCGTGTCGGGGCGCATCGCGGTGCAGTACTACATCGAGCCCGACACCGGCTTCCTGCTGATCGACTCGCTGCGTGCCGGCGACGTCGATGCCTTCTGGTCGGCGCTGCATCACCTCATCTTGCCGGCCATCGTGCTCGGCACGGTGCCCCTTGCGGTCATTGCGCGCATGACGCGCTCGGCCATGCTCGAAGTGCTGGGCGAGGACTACATCCGCACCGCGCGCGCCAAGGGCCTGTCGCGCTTTCGCGTGGTGGGGCTGCATGCGCTGCGCAATGCGTTGATCCCGGTCGTCACCGTCATCGGGCTGCAGGTGGGCGTGCTCTTCACGGGCGCGATCCTCACCGAGACCATCTTCTCCTGGCCCGGTGTCGGCAAGTGGCTCATCGAGGCCATCGGCCGGCGCGACTATCCGGTGCTGCAGGGCGGCATGCTGCTGCTCGGCGGCATCGTGATGCTGGTCAACCTGCTCGTCGACGTGGCTTACGGCGTCATCAATCCCCGCATCCGGCGCTGAGCTCATGGCCTCGACACAAACCATTTCCACCGGTGCGAAAAGCACCGCCCCTCCCGGTCCGTGGCGCGAGTTCTGGACGGCGTTCTCGGCCAACCGCGGCGCGGTCATCGGGCTTGCCACCATCGTCTTCCTGCTGCTGGTTGCGCTGTTCGCGCCGTGGATCGCACCGCACGCGCCGAACGAAACCAACAGCGCCGTCTTCCTGCAGCCGCCGGTGTGGCAGCAGGGCGGCTCCGTCAGCTACCTGCTGGGCACCGACGCGATCGGGCGCGACATTCTTTCGCGGCTGATGTACGGCGCGCGGCTGTCGCTGTCGATCGGCGTCGCGGTGGTGGCGCTGTCGGTGGTCGTGGGCGTGGTGCTCGGGCTGATCGCGGGCTTCTTCCGCGGCGTGCTCGAGATCGCGATCATGCGGCTGATGGACATCGTGCTCACGCTGCCGAGCCTGCTGCTGGCCATCGTGATCGTCGCGATCCTCGGGCCGGGGCTGGTCAACGCGATGCTCGCGGTGGCCATTGTCGTGCTGCCGCACTATGTGCGCATCACGCGCGCCGCCGTCATCGCCGAGGTCTCGCGCGACTACGTGACCGCCGCGCGCGTGAGCGGCGCCGGCACGCTGCGCCTGATGTTCAGCGAGGTGCTGCCCAACTGCGCCGCGCCGCTGATCGTGCAGGCCTCGCTCGGCATCTCGACCGCCATCCTCGATGCGGCGGCGCTCGGCTTCCTCGGGCTCGGCGCGCAGCCGCCTTCGCCCGAGTGGGGAACCATGCTGGCCGATGCGCGCGAGTTCGTGCTGCGCGCGTGGTGGGTCGTCACCTTCCCGGGCATGGCGATCCTCGCGGCGGTGCTGGCTTTCAATCTTCTGGGCGACGGTCTGCGTGATGCACTCGACCCGAAGCTCAAGCGCTGAAGCAAAGGAAAGAACAGATGCCTTTGCTTGAAATCAAAGATCTGCACGTCGAGTTCCCCACGCAGGGCGGCGTGCTGCATGCGGTCGACGGCGTGAGCCTCACGCTCGAGGAAGGCGAGGTGCTCGGCATCGTCGGCGAATCGGGCTCGGGCAAGAGTGTCACCATGATGGCGCTGATGGGCCTTGTCGGCTTTCCGGGCCGCGTGCGTGCGGACCACATGCGCTTTGCGGGCAAGGAACTGCTCGGCATTTCCGACAAGGCGCGCCGCGCGCTGGTCGGCAAGGAGGTCGCGATGATCTTCCAGGAGCCGACCACCAGCCTCAACCCCTGCTTCACCATCGGCTTCCAGCTGATGGAGACGCTGCGACTGCACCTGAAGCTCGACAAGCGCGAGGCGAAGAAGCGCGCGACCGAGCTGCTCGAGCAGGTGGGCATCCCGGCCGCGTCGTCGCGCCTGGGCAGCTATCCGCACCAGCTCTCGGGCGGCATGAACCAGCGCGTGATGATCGCCATGGCCATCGCCTGCAACCCGCGCCTGCTGATCGCCGACGAGCCGACCACCGCGCTCGACGTGACCATCCAGGCGCAGATCCTCGACCTGCTGCGCGATTTGCAGAAGGAGCGCGGCATGGCGCTGGTGCTCATCACGCACAACATGGGCGTGGTCAGCGAAATGGCGCAGCGCATTGCCGTGATGTACGCGGGGCAGGTGATGGAACACCAGCGCGTCGACCGGCTCTTCGCGTCGCCGCAGCATCCGTACACCGAGGCGCTGCTTGCTGCGCTGCCCGAGCGCGCCGCGCCCGAGGGCCGGCTCGCCACCATCAGCGGCGTGGTGCCCGGCGTGCACGACAGGCCCGCAGGCTGCCTGTTCGCGCCGCGCTGCAGCTACGTGACCGAGCGTGCCTGCCAGGTGCGGCCCGCGCTGCGCGAGTGGCAGAGCGCCGAGGTGCGCTGCCACTTTCCGCTCGGCGAGCCGGGGCGCAGGGCGGCCATAGAGAGCGATCCGCCGAAGCAGCAAGCGGCCGAGGTGCTGTCATGAGCGAGAGTGCATCGACTGAAGTGGTTGTCGAGGCGAACAACCTCCAGCGCACCTACGACATCCGCCGCGGCCTGTTCCGCGCGCCGTCGCATCTGCGCGCGGTGGGCGACATCTCGTTTCGCATCGAGCGCGGGCGCACGCTGGCCGTGGTCGGCGAATCGGGCTGCGGCAAGTCGACCCTGGCGCGCATGGTCGCGCTGATCGAAAAGCCCACGGCAGGCCAGCTCACGCTGGTCGGCGCCGATGCGGTGAACCCGCCGCCAGAGCGCAAGCACGAGCTGCGCCAGGCTGTGCAGCTGGTGTTCCAGAACCCCTACGGCTCGCTCAATCCGCGCAAGAAGATCTCGACGGTGCTCGAAGATCCGCTGGCCATCAACACCACCATGGGCAAGTCGGAGCGCGCTGCCAAGGCCCGCGACATGCTCGCGCGCGTGGGCCTGCGGCCCGAGTACGCCAACCGCTATCCGCACATGTTCTCGGGTGGCCAGCGCCAGCGCATTGCCATTGCGCGCGCGCTGATGCTGAGCCCGCGCCTGCTGGTGGCCGACGAGCCGGTGTCGGCGCTCGACGTGTCGATCCAGGCGCAGGTGCTGAACCTGCTGGCCGACCTGCAGGCCGAACTCGGCCTGGCGTACCTCTTCATCTCGCACGACCTCGGCGTGGTGCGGCACATTGCGCACGACGTGCTCGTGATGTACCTCGGCCATGCGGTGGAGCAGGGCCCCAAGTCGCGCATCTTCGCGCGGCCGCTGCATCCGTACACGCAGGCGCTGCTGGCCTCGACACCGGGCCTGAGCAGTCAGCGCATCGTGCTCAAGGGCGAGCTGCCGTCGCCGCTGAATCCGCCTTCGGGCTGCGTGTTCAGCACGCGCTGCCCGCACGTGGCGCCGCGCTGCCACGAAGAGCGGCCGCTGCTGCGCATGCTCGACGAGCGGCTGGTGGCTTGCCACTTCTCCGAGAAGTTCCTCGACGGTGCGCCGCTCGTGCGCGCCGATGTTCCCTCCGCCGCCATCGCGATGGCGACGAACCCTTAACGTTCGCTTTTTCAACCGTGTCTCAAGGAGTCCACATGAAGACCCAGCCCACCGTTTCGCGCCGCTCACGAAGCCTGGCGCTCCTGGCACCGACAGCGCTTGCGGCCCTTACCCTGGCCTGTGGCGCAGTGTCTGCCAAGACGCTGGTGTATTGCTCGGAAGGCAGCCCCGAGAACTTCTACCCGGGGATGAACACCACCGGCACCTCGTTCGACGTGACCACGCAGGTCTACAACACCATCGTCGAGTTCGAGCGCGGCGGCACCAAGGTCGTGCCGGGCCTGGCCGAGAAGTGGGACATCTCCGCCGACGGCACGGTCTACACCTTCCACCTGCGCAAGGGCGTGAAGTGGCACACCACGAGCAAGAGCTTCAAGCCCACGCGCGACTTCAACGCCGACGACTTCATCTTCATGCTCGAGCGCCAGTGGAAGGAGAGCGATCCCTTCTTCAAGGTCACGAGCCAGAACCACTCCTACTTCAACGACATGGGCATGCCCAAGCTGCTGAAGACGGTGGACCGCATCGACGACTACACGGTGAAGATCGTGCTCAACCAGCCCGAGGCGCCGTTCCTCGCGAACCTGGCCATGCAGTACGCGGGCATCCAGTCGAAGGAGTACGCCATTGCCATGCTGAAGGCCGGCACGCCCGAGAAGGTCGACCAGGACCCGATCGGCACCGGCCCCTTCTACCTCGTGCAGTACCAGAAGGACGCGATCATCCGCTTCAAGGCCTTCCCGCAGTACTGGGGCGGCAAGGCGAAGATCGACGACCTCGTGTTCGCCATCACGCCCGATGCCTCGGTGCGCTGGGCCAAGCTGCAAAAGGGCGAATGCCACGTCATGCCCTACCCGAACCCGGCCGACCTCGACGCGATCCGCAAGGACCCGAACGTGCAGCTGCTGGAGCAGCCCGGCCTGAACGTCGGCTACCTCTCGTATAACACCACGAAGAAGCCCTTCGACGACGTGCGCGTTCGCAAGGCCATCAACATGGCCATCAACAAGAAGGCCATCATCGACGGCGTGTACCTCTCGACCGGCGTGGCCGCGAAGAACCCGATTCCGCCGACCATGTGGTCCTACAACGATGCCGTGAAGGACGACCCGTACGATCCCGAAGCCGCCAAGAAGCTGCTGGCGCAGGCCGGCTTCCCCGACGGCTTCTCGACCGACCTGTGGGCCATGCCGGTGCAGCGCCCGTACAACCCGAACGCCAAGCGCATTGCCGAGCTGATGCAGGCAGACCTCGCCAAGATCAACGTCAAGGCTGAGATCAAGAGCTTCGAGTGGGGCGAGTACCGCAAGCGCCTGCAGGCCGGCGAGCACCAGATGGGCATGCTGGGCTGGACCGGCGACAACGGCGACCCGGACAACTTCATGTACACGCTGCTGGGCTGCGCCTCGGCCAAGTCGGCCAGCGGCAGCAACATCTCGAAGTTCTGCTACCAGCCGTATGAAGACCTCGTGGTGAAGGCCAAGAGCACGACCAAGCAGGCCGACCGCGACGCGCTCTACAAGAAGGCCCAGCTGATCTTCAAGGAGCAGGCGCCGTGGTTCACGATTGCGCATGCGGTGCAGCTGAAGCCGGTACGCAAGGAAGTGGTCGACTTCAAGCTCAGCCCGTTCGGGCGCCACACCTTCTACGGCGTGGACATCAAGTAACAGGTGGCCGCGCCCATCGCCATCGTCGCGGCAATGCACGAGGAGCTGAGTGCGCTCCTCGCGCAGATGCCCGACGAGCAGCGCGTGCGCATCGCCGGGCGCGACTTCTGGGTCGGCCATCTGCATGGCCAGCCTGTGGTCGCGGTGCTGTCGCGCATCGGCAAGGTTGCGGCGGCGGTCACGGCCACGATGCTGCTCGAGCGATTTGCCGTCGGGGCCATCGTCTTCACCGGCGTCGCGGGCGGACTCGCGCCGGGGGTGAATGTCGGCGACGTGGTCGTTGCCACGCAGTTGCTGCAGCACGACCTCGATGCCTCGCCCATCTTTCCGAAATACGAAGTGCCGCTGCTGGGCCTTTCGCGCTTCACGGCCGATGCTGCGATCAGCGACGCATTGGCGGGTGTGGCCGAAGTGACGCTGCGTGATCCGGTGGCTCTGGTGGGGCAAGAGGCTGTCGACGAGTTCGACCTTCAGTCGCCGAAGGTGCATCGCGGCTTGCTGGTGAGCGGAGATCGCTTCGTCTCGACCGCCGCCGAAAGCGAAGCGCTGCGCCTCAGCTTGCCCGACGCACTCGCGGTCGAGATGGAAGGCGCTGCGGTGGCGCAGGTGTGTCACGGCTACGGCGTGCCATTCGCGGCCATGCGGACGATCTCGGATCGCGCGGACGACGAGGCGCATGGCGACTTCGCACGGTTCGTGGCCGAGGTCGCGAGTCGCTACAGCCTCGCGCTCGTGAACGCGTGGCTGGCCGGTCGGGACGCGAAAAGGGCTTGAGCTAAGGCGTGGCCCGCCGCCAATGCGGAAGGTCGCGAAGCAGGGGCGGGATCGACAGCACCAGCAGCAGGGCGGCCAGCGGCACGACGCAGACGAACCCCACGTGCTTGAAGCCGAGCGCGCCCACCGTTCCCCCAAGCACGAACATGCCGACCAGCCCGCCGCAGCGGCGCAACCTGCTGCGGTCGTGGCGCACCGGCAGGGGTGTCGACGGCATGCGCCGGTTCCAGTAGAGCATCTTGCCCAGCTCGATCCCCATGTCGGTGATGTTGCCGGTCATGTGGGTGGTGCGCGTGCTGCCACCCGAGGTCTTCGACGCCACGGCGTTCTGCAGGCCCATGATGAACGACAGCAGCAGCACCGTGAGCGGCACTGCGAATGGCGTTGCCCAGGTCAGCGTGATGGCACCCGCGAGTCCGAACGGAAACATCAGCGCGGCTTCCAGCAGCAGAGGCAGCGCATAGACGCCGTGCAGCCGGTGCTGCCGCGCCCAGTTCACCAGCACCGCGCACACCGCGGCGCCGCTCAGGAACGCCAGGATCGCGCCCAGCGCGTTCAGCAGCAGCGTGGCGTTGCCCAGCACCATGCCGTCCGCGAGCTGCGACGCAAAGCCGGTCATGTGCGAGGTGTACATGTGCAGCACGAGAAACCCGCCCGCGTTGACGGCCCCGGCATTGAAGGCCAGCAGCAGGCCGAGCGCGGTGTTGGTCGACGGCGCGCGATGGCGGTTGGTGAGGAAACGAAGTCTGCGCACGGGGCTCTCCGGGGGGCGGCGCTGGGCCGGCAGCCACTCTAGCACCCGGCGCCCCTTGCGGCGCCCTGTACTGGCTGCTACTTCAACCAGCCGCGCCGGCGGAAGTACCACATCGGCACCAGCGCGCTCGCCGCCATCAGCACGATGGCATACGGATAGCCCATGGCCCAGTCGAGCTCCGGCATGAACTTGAAGTTCATGCCGTAGATGCTGGCGATCAGCGTGGGCGGCAGCAGCGCGACGCTGGCCACCGAGAAGATCTTGATGGTCTTGTTCTGGTTGATGTTGATGAAACCGACGGTCGCATCCATCAGGAAGTTGATCTTGTCGAACAGGAAGGCCGTGTGGTTGTCCAGCGACTCGATGTCGCGCAGGATCTGCCGGGCTTCCTCGAACTGCTCGGCGTTGAGCATCTTGCTGCGCATCATGAAGCTGACCGCGCGGCGCGTGTCCATCACGTTGCGGCGGATGCGGCCGTTCAAGTCTTCCTGCCGCGCGATGGCGCCGAGCACTTCGCCGGCCAGCTCGTCGCTGACATTGCCCGAGAGCACCTTCTTGCCGGCCACTTCGAGCTCGTCGTAGATGTTCTCCAGCGTGTCGGCCGAGTATTCGGCGTCGGCGTCGAAGAGCTTGAGCATCACTTCCTTGGCGTCTTCGATCAGCCCCGGTGCGCGGCGCGCGCGCATGCGCAGCAGGCGGAACACGGGCACGTCTTCGTCATGGATCGAGAACAGCACGCCGCGGCTGCGCAGGTCGGTGTTGTGCTGGTTGAGGATGAAGGCCACGCGCACGGTGCGCGGGTCTTCGTCGTCGTCGATCAAGAAGTCGGAGCGGATGTGCAGCTCGCCGTTGTCTTCTTCGTAGAAGCGGGCCGACTCCTCGATGTCCTCGTCCATCGCGTCTTCGGGAATGGACAGGCCGTAGTACTGCTTGATCCAGCGCTTTTCTTCGAGCGTGGGCGACTCGAGGTCGACCCAGATCGGCTGAAACTTGGAGAGCTCTTCGAGCGCCTCGATTTCTTCCTGAACGAGGCGGCCGTTGGCGAGCGTGAAGATGTTGAGCATTGGCTCACTCCCGGGAATGACTGAACGATGGGCGAGGGAGGGGCGCTTTCAATTCCCGGGCCCGACGTGCGCTAAGAAAAACGCGTCAGTGAAAGGGAGTTGAAAGCTGCCGAGACGGGGCGGTTTCCATTGGGAAGAATCTCCGGTTGCAGCGAGGCGCGATTATGTCACCGGCCACATGGCAGCACGGTGGCTGGACTGGACGGGCATACAGTAAAGTCGTGCCCATGCAGACTGCTGCGCTCCCCGCTTTTTCCGCTGCCGCGAAGACCCAGGCCGAGCGCCTGGCCGCCGCGTTGGCCACGCTCAACGACGCGCAGCGCGCGGCGGTCGAACATGGGGTGGGAGCAGCCATTGCCGAGCGTGACGAGCGGCCGTTGCTCGTCATTGCCGGCGCCGGTTCGGGCAAGACCAGCACGCTGGCGCACCGTGTCGCACACCTCATTGCCCGCGGTGTCGATCCGCAGCGCCTGCTGCTGCTGACCTTCTCGCGCCGTGCCGCGCAGGAGATGGAGCGCCGCGCAGGCCAGGCGCTGGCACGTGCGCTCGGCCTGAAGTCCGAAGCCCCGCCCGCGCTGCCGTGGGCCGGCACCTTCCACGGCATCGGCGCGCGGCTGCTGCGCGAGTACGCGCCGCAGATTGGCCTCGACGAGAACTTCACCATCCACGACCGCGGCGATGCCGAAGACCTGATGGGGCTGGTGCGTCACGAGCTGGGCCTGTCTTCCACCGTCAATCGTTTTCCGCGCAAGGGCACCTGCCTGTCGATCTACTCGCGCTGCGTGAACACGCGCGCGCCGCTGGCCGATGTGCTGAAGGAGGCCTTTCCCTGGTGCGATGAATGGGAGGCCGAGCTGAAGAAGCTGTTCGGCGCCTACGTAGAGGCCAAGCAGCGGCAGAACGTGCTCGACTACGACGACCTGCTGCTCTACTGGGCTGAGATGGCCGCGGAGCCCGCGCTGGCTGCGCACATCGGCGAGCGCTTCGACCACGTGCTGGTCGACGAGTACCAGGACACCAACCTGCTGCAGGCTTCGATCCTGCTCGCGATCAAGCCCGACGGGCGCGGCGTGACAGTGGTGGGCGATGACGCGCAGTCGATCTATTCCTTTCGCGGCGCGACGGTGCGCAACATCCTCGACTTTCCGTCGCAGTTCACGCAGGCCGCGCGCGTGGTCACGCTGGAGCGCAACTACCGTTCGACGCAGCCGATCCTCGATGTCTCGAACCGCGTGATCGCGCATGCGGCCGAGCGGCATGCCAAGACGCTGTGGACCGACAAGCCCTCGGCCGGCAAGCCGCTGCTGGTGCTCGTGCCCGACGAAGCGGGGCAGGCGCGCTGGGTGGCCGACAAGGTGCTGGCGCACCGCGAGGGCGGGCTCGCACTGAAGTCGCAGGCGGTGCTGTTCCGCACCTCGACGCACAGCGCGGCACTCGAACTCGAACTGGCGCGGCGCAACATCCCGTTCGTGAAGTTCGGCGGGCTCAAGTTTCTCGAGGCCTCGCATGTGAAAGACCTGCTCGCGGTGCTGCGCTTTGCGCAGAACCCGCGCGGGCGCATGGCGGGCTTTCGCGTGACGCAGCTGATCCCGGGCATCGGCCCTGTCACGGGCGCGCGCCTGCTCGATGCAATGGACCAGGCGGCCGACCCCGCCGCAGCGGTGCGCGACTTTGTGCCGCCTTCCGCGGCACGCGCGCAGTGGGCCGACTTTGCCGAGGCCTACGCCGCCTTGCGCGCACCCGCGCTGAAGTGGCCGGCCGATGTCGAGCTGGCAATGGACTGGTATCTGCCGCACCTGGAGCGGCTGTACGAAGACACCTCCGGCGTGCGGCGCGCAGACGTGGAGCAACTGGCGCGGCTCGCGGCCGGGTATGCCTCGCGCGAACGCTTCCTCACCGAACTCACGCTCGACCCGCCCGAAGCCACCAGTGACCGTCCGGGCCCGCCGCTGCTCGACGAGGACTACCTGATCCTCTCGACCATCCATTCGGCCAAGGGGCAGGAGTGGAATTCGGTGCACGTGCTCAACGTGGTCGACGGCTGCCTGCCGGCCGACGTAGCGCAGAGCGCGCACGAGCTGGAAGAAGAGCGCCGGCTGCTGTACGTGGCAATGACCCGGGCGCGCGACCACCTGCACCTGCTGATACCGCAGCGCTTCCACATCACGCAGCAGGCGGCGCGCGGCGACCGGCACTTGTATGCCAACCGCACGCGCTTCATCGCCGATGCCGATCTCGAAGGCTTCGAGCAGCAGACCTGGCCGCCTGCGCCGGTGCGCCCGCCGGCCGTGCCGCCACCGAGCGCGGTGATCGACCTGCGCAACCGGATGCGCGCGGCCTGGCGCTGAATCGCTGAGCGGGCCGCTGGCCCTTCCGGTGGCAGGGTCACACGTGGACCGAGGCTGAAACATTTGTTCCCGAAGCGCCGCATCGCCTGCCCCGCGAGCGCCAGCTGCTATTGATTCGCTAGCGTGTGAAAAGCTGCGCACGAAGCCGCAAAACCCCGGGCAACTCAGGTATTGCAATACCGTGACAGCTTGGGCATAGTGAATCGACCCACCCCTCTTTCCTCTTCTTCCCTTCCCCGCGTTCCCCCTCTCAAAACTCCCGTTTTTCGCCGGCCACGCTGCATTCCGTAGCGCGGCCATTTCCCCAACCGTCAATTCCAGGAGGTCATTCATGAATTTGACGATCAGCGGTCATCACCTCGACGTCACCCCTGCCTTGCGCACCTACGTCACGAGCAAGCTGGACCGGATCACCCGACATTTCGACCAGGTTGTCGATGTGAAGGTGATCCTCACGGTGGAAAAGCAGAAGGAAAAGGAACGCCGCCAAAGGGCGGAGTGCAACATTCACGTCAAGGGCAATGACATGTTCGCGGAGTCGAGCCACGCTGATCTCTACGCTGCGGTCGATGAACTGGTCGACAAGCTCGACCGCCAGGTGGTGCGCCACAAGGATCGCCTGCAGGACCACCATCACGCGGCGCCCAAGCGCGTGATGTAAGAGCCCCCAGCTCGCATCAAGGCCGCCTTCGGGCGGCTTTTTGTTTTCCGACTGTTGCGGTAGGGCTTTGGCAAGCCCCCAGAGGGAAGCACGAGGCCTCAGGACAACATGTAGACAGAAAGTAAATAGGGGGACTGGGGGTTTTTACCAAGCGGGTGCATAATCGCCCCCGCTCTGCACCCACCATGAATCGCCTCGCGTCCATCCTGCCGCCCGCTCAAGTGCTTGTGAGCGTTGACGCTACTAGCAAGAAACGTGCTTTCGAAGAAGCCGGCCTGCTGTTCGAAAGCCTTCACGGTCTGGGCCGTGCCCTCATCACCGACAGCCTGTTTGCCCGCGAGCGCCTCGGCTCCACCGGTTTGGGCCACGGCGTTGCCATTCCGCATGGCCGCATCAAGGGCCTCAAGGCGCCGATGGCCGCGGTGTTCCAGCTGGCCAACCCCATCGGCTTCGACGCACCCGACGAGCAACCCGTCGCGCTGCTGATCTTCCTGCTGGTGCCCGAAGCGGCCACGCAGAAGCACCTCGAAATCCTCTCGGAAATCGCCGAACTGCTGAGCGACGCCAGCCTGCGCGAGCAGATCAAGTCCAGCACCGACGCTTCTGCATTGCACGGCCTCATTGCCGGCTGGCAGTCGACCCAAGTCGCCTGAGCGCATGTGTCGGCGCGTGCGGCTGCTGATAAGCTGCGCGGCACTTCTTCCCGTCACTCATCCAATGCCGGCGCCGGGCGCCGTCTCCTGAACGCATGAAGCCGACCGTCATCAGCGCCGATGCCATGTTCGAGGAGTTCCGCGGTTCGCTCCGCTGGGAATGGCTCGCGGGGCTCGGTGCTTCAGAGCGCCAGTTCGACCCCGAAGTCATCAGCCGCGCCCAGTCGGCGGCCGACCTTGTTGGCTATCTCAACTACATCCACCCGTACCGCGTGCAGATCCTCGGCGCCCGCGAGGTGGCCTACCTGACGCGCGGCAGCGAGGAAGACTGCGCGCGGCGCATCGCCCGCATCGTCACGCTGGAGCCGCCGATGCTGGTGCTGGCCGACGGCCAGGCTGCGCCCGACGAGCTGCTGTCGATCTGCGAGCGCGCCCAGCTGCCGCTGTTCGCCACGCGCGAGTCGTCGGCCTTCGTGATCGACCTGCTGCGCGCGTACCTGTCCAAGCACTTTGCCGAGCGCACCTCGATGCACGGCGTGTTCATGGACATCCTGGGCATGGGCGTGATGATCACGGGCGAGTCGGGCCTGGGCAAGAGCGAGCTGGGACTGGAGCTGATCTCGCGCGGCAATGGCCTCGTGGCCGACGATGCGGTCGACCTGTTCCGCATCAACCAGAACACCATCGAAGGCCGCTGTCCCGACCTGCTGCTGAACCTGCTCGAAGTGCGCGGCATCGGCCTGCTGGACATCCGCGCGATCTTCGGCGAGACGGCGGTGCGCCGGAAGATGCGGCTGAAGCTCATCGTGCACCTCGTGCGGCGCGACAGCTTCGAGCGCGACTACGAGCGCATGCCCTCGGCGCCGCTCACGCAGGACGTGCTGGGCATCCCGGTGCGCAAGGTCATCATCCAGGTGGTGGCGGGGCGCAACATCGCCGTGCTGGTGGAAGCGGCGGTGCGCAATTCGATCCTGCAGCTGCGCGGCATCGACACGTACGCCGACTTCGTGGCGCGCCACCACAAGGCGATGGAAAACTCCCGCGACGGGGACTGAAAACGAGGGAGACGGATCAGCGCTTCTTTGCGCAGTCTCCGCACAGGCCGTACAGCGACATGGCGTGGTCCTGCAGGATCCAGCCCTTGTCCTTGGCGATCATCTGCTGGCGGCGTTCGATCTCGGCGTCGTAGAACTCCTCGACCTTGCCGCAGGAGGTGCAGATCAGGTGGTCGTGGTGCGTGCCTTCGTTCAGCTCGTATACGGCCTTGCCGCTTTCGAAGTGGCTGCGCTCGAGGATGCCGGCCTGCTCGAACTGCGTCAGCACCCGGTAGACGGTGGCCAGGCCGATGTCGGAATGTTCGTTCAGCAGCACGCGAAACACGTCTTCCGCCGTCATGTGCCGTTGGCTGCCGGTCTGGAAGATCTCGAGGATCTTCAGGCGCGGTAGAGTGGCCTTGAGGCCGGTGTTCTTCAGTTCGTCGATGTTGGCCATGTTGGTTCCTGCGCCCTGGGGCTGCGGCAAAAAGGCCCCGAAAAAGGCCAGCCGCTACAATGGCCGATCATATCGCTACCCCCTTTTTCCTCCCATGCCTGCCATTCTCCAACGCCGTCCCTGGCTGCTGGTTGCTGCCGTTGCCGCAACGCTCTGCCTTGGTGCCTGCAGCGGTTTCAGCGATCGCACGCGTGGCGCGCTGGCTGCTGTAACTCCTTACAAAGTCGAAGTGGTGCAGGGCAATTTCGTGTCGAAGGAACAGGTCGCGGCGCTCAAGCCGGGCATGTCGCGCCAGCAGGTGCGTGAAATCCTCGGCACCTCGCTGCTGAACGACGTATTCCACGCCAACCGCTGGGACTACGTGTTCACGATCCGCCGCCAGGGCGTCGACCCGCAGGAACGCCACCTGACCGTGTTCTTCAATGGCGAGCTCATGGACCGCTTCGAGGGCGATGAAATGCCCAGCGAAGAAGAATTCGTCGCCACGCTCGACACCCGCAAGAAATCGGGCAAGGTGCCGACGCTCGAGGCCTCGGAAGACGAGCTCAAGAAATTCGCACCCGCCAAGGACGATAAAAAAGCCGACGCTGCCGCAGGCACGTCGGCCTCCCTGCCGCCGCTGCCGGCCGCCTACCCCCCGCTCGAAGCCGCGCGCTGAGCGCAGAACGAGCAGCAGCGGGCGGCGCCCGCCGAGTCAGGCGGCGTCCGTCCCGTGTCCATGCATGCCATTGGCCGTTTCGAAATTTCGAAGACTGAATCCGCGTGACTGAATCCACCTCCACTCCTTCCAGTTCCTCCACTGCGCCACGCCGTGTCGCCGTCGCCGGGGCGTCGGGCCGCATGGGCCACATGCTGGTCGAGGCCGTGCGCAACGCGCCCGACCTGCGCCTGGCCGGCGCACTCGACATCGCGGGCAGCCCGGCCCTCGGCACCGATGCCGGCGCCTTCCTGGGCTTCGACAGCGGCGTGTCCATCGTGTCCGACCTGCGCGCCGGCCTGAAGGACGCGCAGGTGCTCATCGATTTCACCCGCCCCGAAGGCACGCTCGCGCACCTCGCGGCCTGCCGCGAACTTGGCGTGCAGGCCGTCATCGGCACCACCGGCTTCAGCGACGAGCAGAAGGCCGAGATCGCCGAGATCGCCAAAGACATCGCGATCATGATGGCGCCCAACATGAGCGTGGGCGTCAACGTCACCTTCAAGCTGCTCGAAATGGCGGCCAAGGCCATGTCGACGGGCTACGACATCGAAATCATCGAGGCGCACCATCGCCACAAGGTCGACGCGCCCTCGGGCACCGCGCTCAAGATGGGCGAAGTGATTGCCGATGCGCTGGGCCGCGACCTCAAGGACTGCGCCGTGTACGCCCGCGAAGGCATCACCGGCGAGCGCGACCCTTCCACCATCGGCTTCTCGGCCATCCGCGGCGGCGACATCGTGGGCGACCACACCGTGCTGTTCGCGGGCACCGGCGAGCGCATCGAGATCACCCACAAGTCGTCGAGCCGCACCACCTACGCCCAGGGCAGCCTGCGCGCGGTGCGCTTCCTGGCCGAACAGCGCGCCGGCCTGTTCGACATGTACGACGTGCTGGGCTTGCGCTAACCAAAAGGACCGTCGATGAGCGTGCTCGATCTGCTGACCCATGGCGACGGCGTCAGCCGTTCGGTGGCGGCGCTGCTGCTGGCGATGTCGATCGCGAGCTGGGTCATCATTCTCTGGAAGGCGTGGCTGCTGCGCGGCGGCACGCGCGACGTGCTGCGCAGCATCGCGGCGTTCTGGCAGTCGTCCACGCTGGTCGACGCCGAGCAGAAGCTCAAGGCCTTCGACCGCGCGACACTCGTGTCGCCCGCCGTGTCGGCCATCAAGAGCGTGGCCGCCGGTGCGCCGGCCGGCACGCTGGGCGCCACGGTCGACCGCAACCAGCGGCTCACGCGCGTGCTGCGCGACGCCCTGCACGGCGCGCTGCGCCGGCTCCAGGCGGGGCAGATCCTGCTCGCCACGGTCGGCGCCACGGCGCCCTTCGTCGGATTGCTGGGCACGGTCTGGGGCATCTACGGCGCGTTGACGGGCATTGCAGGCCAGACCGGCGGCTTCACCATCGACAAGGTGGCCGGACCGGTCGGCGAGGCGCTCATCATGACGGCCTTCGGCCTGGCCGTGGCCATTCCGGCCGTGCTGGCCTACAACGTCTTCGGCCGGGTCATCGGCCGCATCGAGGCAGAGCTCGAAGGCTTCGCGCACGACCTGCTGGGCAGCTTCGGCACCCCGCCGGAGCCCGCCGCGCCGCCGCCCGCGCGGCCAATGCCGGTCTGAGCACTCAGCACCATGGCCTTCGGTCGCACTTCACTGGGTAGCAGCGCCGGCGGCGGTGGGCGTGCCATGGGTGCGGGCGCGCAGCGGCCACTGTCCGACATCAATGTCACGCCGCTGGTCGACGTGATGCTGGTGCTGCTGGTGATCTTCATCATCACCGCGCCGCTGATGGCCAGCTCGATCAAGCTCGACCTGCCGCAGACCGATGCGGGTCAGCCCAACGACGCACCCAAGTTCGTGAGCCTGTCCGTCGATGCCTCGGGCAAGGTCTTCCTGAACGACCAGGCCGTGACCGACGAAGAACTGGCCACCCGCCTCGAAAAGGCCGCTGCCGACAACAAGGACACCGAAGTGCAACTGCGCGCCGACCAGACCGTGCCTTACGGCAAGGTGGTCGCGCTGATGGGCATCGCGAACAAGGCCGGGCTGAGCCGCATCGGCTTCGTGACCGAGGCCGAGCCGCCGAAGAAGCCCGGAAGCTAGCCTAGCCCAGCACCACGGGCTTGGTGTGCCAGATCTCATGCGCGTACTGCGCAATCGTGCGGTCCGACGAGAACGCCCCCATCCCCGCCACATTGAGAATCGCCATCCGCGTCCACGCATCCGAGTCGCGGTACAGCGCATCGACTTCGGCCTGCTTGGCCACGTAGCTCGCGTAGTCGGCCAGCAGCAGATAGTGGTCGCCCCAGTTCACCAGTGCGTCGTAGATGCCCTGGTAGCGCGCCGGTTCGCCTGCTGAAAACGCGCCGTCGCGGATCGCGTCGAGCACGCGCTTGAGTTCGGCGTTCTCTTCGTAGATTTCGCGCGGCTGGTAGCCCCGTGCGCGGATGTCGGCCACTTCGGGCGTGGTGTTGCCGAAGATGAAGATGTTCTCCGGCCCCACGTTCTCGCGCATTTCCACATTCGCGCCATCCAGCGTGCCGATGGTGAGCGCGCCGTTGAGCGCGAACTTCATGTTCCCGGTGCCCGAGGCCTCGGTGCCCGCCGTGGAAATCTGCTCCGACAGGTCGGCCGCCGGCATGATGATCTCGGCCAGGCTCACGCTGTAGTTCGGCAGGAACACCACCTTCAGCAGCTTGCCCACGCGCGCGTCGGCGTTGACGGTGCTCGCCACGTCGTTGATGAGCCGGATGACGAGCTTGGCCATCGCATACGCCGAAGCCGCCTTGCCCGCGAACACCACCACGCGCGGCACGATATCGATCGGCCCACCCGCTGCCTGCGCGTCGAGGATGCGGTGGTAGCGCGCCACCACGTGCAGCACGTTGAGCAGTTGCCGCTTGTATTCGTGGATGCGCTTGACCTGCACGTCGAACATCGCGTCGGTATCGATGTCGAGCTTCAGGTGCTGCTCGACCCAGTTGGCCAGCCGCAGCTTGTTCTCGCGCTTGGCATGGCGAAAGGCACGCACGAAGGCCGGTTGCGCGGCCATGGGCTTGAGCGCCTCGAGCTGCGACAGGTCGCGCCGCCAGCCCTTGCCGATGCGCTGGTCGAGCAGCGCCGCCAGCGGCGGGTTGGCCTGCGCCAGCCAGCGGCGCGGCGTGACGCCGTTGGTCTTGTTGTTGAAGCGCTCGGGAAAGATCTTCGCGAAATCCGAGAAGATCGACTGCTTCATCAGCTCCGAATGCAGCCCCGACACGCCGTTGATCGAGTGGCTGGCCAGCACCGCCACGTAGGCCATGCGCACGCGCCGCTCGCCGGCCTCGTCGACCAGCGACAGCCTGCGCATCAGCTCCACATCGTTGCCGACCTTCTGCGTCACGGTGGCGAGAAACTTCGCGTTGATGTCGTAGATGATCTGCAGATGCCGCGGCAGGATGCGCCCCAGCATCTCGACCGGCCAGGTCTCCAGTGCCTCGTGCATCAGCGTGTGGTTGGTATAGCTGAACACTTTCTGCGTGTGCGCCCAGGCCACGTCCCACGCGAGGCCGTGTTCGTCGAGCAAGAGGCGCATGAGCTCGGGCACCGCCAGCACGGGGTGCGTGTCGTTCAGGTGGATGCTGACTTTTTCGGACAGCTGGTCGAAGGTCTTGTGGTTGCGCAGGTAGCGGCGCAGCAGGTCTTGCACGCTGGCGCTGCAGAAAAAATACTCCTGGTGCAGCCGCAGTTCGCGGCCCGAGGGCGTGGAGTCGTCGGGGTAGAGCACGCGCGAGACGTTCTCCGACTGGTTCTTGCTCTCGACCGCGCCCATGTAGTTGCCGCGATTGAAGGCCGAGAGGTCGATTTCCTCGGTGGCGCGCGCCGACCACAGCCGCAGCGTGTTGGTGGCCTGCGTGCCGTAGCCCGGGATGATGGTGTCGTAGGCGACGGCCAGCACGTCGTGCGTGTCGACCCAGTCGGCCGCGCCGTAGGGGGCGTTGGTGCCCTCGCGCTTTTGCACGTGGCCGCCGAAGCGCACGCGGTAGTTCACCTCGGGCCGCTGGAACTCCCACGGGTTGCCGCGC
This sequence comes from Variovorax sp. YR566, assembly GCF_051992195.1. Lineage (NCBI taxonomy): Bacteria > Pseudomonadati > Pseudomonadota > Betaproteobacteria > Burkholderiales > Comamonadaceae > Variovorax > Variovorax sp. YR566. The sequence continues at coordinate 780,210 of NZ_CP197092.1, forward strand.
GTGAGCCAGTAGTCGGGCGTCTCGACCTGCTGGCCATCGACGATGCGCTGGCGGAACATGCCGTACTCGTAGCGGATGCCGTAGCCCATGCCCGGCACGCCGAGCGTGGCCATCGAGTCGAGAAAGCAGGCTGCGAGCCGGCCCAGGCCGCCGTTGCCCAGCGCAGCGTCGGGCTCGCGCTCGGCCAGTGCGTCCATGTCGACGCCGAAGTCGGCCAGCGCCTCGCGCACCGTGTCGTAGAGGTCCACGGCCAGCAGCGCATTGGTGAAGGTGCGCCCGATGAGGAATTCCATCGACAGGTAGTAGACGCGCTTGAGGTCCTGCGCGTAGTTGGCGCGCGTGGTCATCATCCAGCGCTCGACCAGCTGGTCGCGCACCGCCTGCGAGGTGGCGTTGAGCCAGTCGTCCTGGCTGGCGGCGACCGGGTCCTTGCCGACCGCGTAGATCAGCTTGTTGGCCACAGCGCGCTTGAAGGCCGCGACGTCGCGGTCGGGGTGGTCATAGGCGAAGTCTTTGATCGTCATGGGCGCCCTTGTTGCGTGGAAGTTGTTGTGGTGGTCAGGCACGCGGCTGTTCGAGCGCCTGCCGGTAGACATCGATGTACTGCGCGGCCGCAGTGGCCCAGTCGGCCGGCCGCCGCATGGCGTTGCCGCGTACGCGCCGCCAGTCGGGCGCACGCTCGTAAAGCGCGAAGGCGCGGCGCACCGCGCGCTCGTAGTCGGCGACCTCGAAGCTGTCGAAGACGAAGCCGGTGGCCTCGCCGCTGGCCATGTCTTCGAGCGAGCTGTCGACCACCGTGTCGGCCAGCCCGCCGACGCGGCGCACCAGCGGCAGGCTGCCGTACTTGAGGCCGTACATCTGCGTGAGGCCGCAGGGCTCGAAAAGCGAGGGCACCAGCGTCACGTCGCCCGCACCGAACATCTGGTGCGCCAGCGTCTCGTTGTAGCCGATGGTGACGCCGACCGATTGCGGCGCCGCAGCCGCGCGCTGCCGGAAGGCTTCCTCCAGCCAGGTCTCGCCGCTGCCCAGCAGCGCCAGCTGGCCGCCCTGGGCGAGCAGCGCATCGAGCCCGCCCAGCACCAGGTGCAGGCCCTTCTGCTCGGTGAGCCGGCTCACCAGGATGAAGAGCGGCGCATCCGGCCGCTCGGCCAGCCCCAGCTGATGCTGCAGCACCGACTTGCAGCGCGCCTTGCCGGCCATGTGGCGGCCTTCGGGCGTGTGATAGCCCTGCATCAGCGCGGCGTCGGTCGCCGGGTTCCAGACCTTGTCGTCGACCGCGTTGAGGATGCCGCTGAGCACCCCGCTGCGCTGGCGCAGCAGGCCGTCGAGTCCGCAGCCCTGCTCGGGCGTCTGGATTTCGAGCGCGTAGGTCGGGCTGACCGTGGTGAGCCGGTCGGCGAAATACAGGCCGCCCTTCATGAACGAGACCTGGCCGTGGTATTCGAGCCCGTTCATCTGGAACGCAGCGCCGGGCAAGCCGAGCTCGGTGAAGTTCCAGGGCGCGAAGATGCCCTGGTAGGCCAGGTTGTGCACGGTGAAGACGCTGCCCACGTGCGGCCCCCCGGCCTGCCGCGCGAAGTGCAGGTAGGCCGGCGCAAGCGCGGCGTGCCAGTCGTGCGCGTGCACCACCTCCGGCCGCCACTGCGGATCGAGCCCTTGTGCCAGTTGCGCCGCGGCCCAGCCGAGCAGCGCGAACCGGCGGTGGTTGTCGCCGTAGGGCTGGCGCGAGGTGTCTTCGTAAGGATTGCCGGGCCGGCCGTAGAGCGCCGGTGCGTCGATCACGTAGGCCGGGATGCCGGGCGCCCCGTCGATGTCGATGTGCCCCAGGCGCAGCCCGAAGCGCTCGCCCCAGGGCGCGTTGAAACCGTCCACGGGCGCCAGGTCGCGCACGCCCGCCACGATGGCCGGAAAGCCCGGCAGCAGCACGCGCGCGTCCTCGCCTTCGGCCATGAGCGCCAGGGGCAGGGCTCCGGCGATGTCCGCCAGGCCGCCGGTCTTGAGGAGGGGAAAGAGTTCGGCGCTGACCTGGAGGATTCGCATCGTGGGGCGTTGTGGCCTCAGGCGGCCAGTCGTTTGAGCATCTCGCGTGTCACGAGCACCACGCCGTTCTCGGTACGCTCGAAGCGGGCGGCGTCGGCCGCGGCATCTTCGCCGATCACCATGTCGTCGGGTATGACGCAGGCGCGGTCGATCACCACCCGGTTGAGCCGGGCGCCGCGGCCGACTTCCACGTCGGGCAGCAGCACGGCCTCGTTGATCTCGCAGAAGGAATGGATGCGCACGCCCGAGAACAGCACCGAACTGCTGACCTTGGAGCCCGAGACGATGCAGCCGCCCGAGACGATGGTGTTGACCGTCATGCCGTGCTGGCCGTGTCGGTCGAGCACGAACTTGGCCGGTGGCAGCTGCCGCTGGTAGGTCCAGATGGGCCAGTCCGTGTCATAGATGTCGAGCTCCGGGGTGATGGAGGCCAGATCGAGGTTGGCTGCCCAGAATGCATCAATCGTGCCCACGTCGCGCCAGTAGGCCTTGGCGTCGGGTCCGCGCGAGGCCCGCGTGACGCACGACATGCCGAAAGGATGGGCCAGCGCGCGGCCCTGGGCCACGGCGCGGGGGATGATGTCCTTGCCGAAATCGTGGCTCGAATCGGGGTTGACGCTGTCTTCTTCGAGCAGTTGGTAGAGGTACTCGGAGTCGAACACGTAGATGCCCATGCTCGCCAGCGCCACGTCGGGGTGGCCGGGCATGGCGGGCGGATCGGCGGGCTTTTCCAGGAAGGCCGTGATCTGGCGGCCGTCGTCGATGGCCATCACGCCGAAGGCCGTGGCTTCCATGCGCGGCACCTCGATGCAGCCGACCGTGCAGCCCAGGCCGTGCTCGGCATGGTCCTTCACCATGATCGAGTAGTCCATCTTGTAGATGTGGTCGCCGGCCAGCACCACCACGTAGTCGTGGCGGGTGGAGCGGGTCTGGATGATGTCCAGGTTCTGGAACACCGCGTCGGCCGTGCCGCGGTACCAGTGCTCGTCGCCCACGCGCTGCTGCGCGGGCAGCACGTCGACCATCTCGTTGAGCTCGGCGCGCAAGAAGCTCCAGCCGCGCTGCAGGTGGCGCATGAGCGAGTGCGACTTGTACTGCGTGACCACCGCCATGCGCCGGATGCCCGAGTTCAGGCAGTTGGACAGCGCAAAGTCGATGATGCGGAACTTGCCGCCGAAGTACACGGCCGGCTTGGCGCGCCGGTCGGTCAGCTGCTTGAGGCGGGAGCCGCGCCCGCCGGCCAGCACCAGGGCGATGGTGCGGCGTACCAGTTGATGGGCCTGCAGCTCCTGCTGCGGGTGCGCTTGCGGTGTGAGGTTGTCCATCCTGTGTCTCCGTTCGTTCGTCTATTCGCTTGTTGGAATTCGTCGTCAGAGTTTCTGCATCGAGACTAGCACCGCGCCGCGCGCCTGGCTCCTACGTTCTTGCAATCCCGATGCTCGAAAAAGGCACTTGTGCCGTGTCGCCTAGCGATTGGCCCACCTCGCCCGGGTCGTGCCCGGGGTCGGTGGAAAGGCTCAGGCGCCACGTGCCCGCGGGCAGCGTGAAGGACACGGCCTGCGGACCTGCGTTCACCATCACCAGCCACGCGCTGCCGTTCTCGTCGGTGCCATCGCTGAAGAGGACTGCAAGGGCCGTGCCCGTGCTGTTCCAGTCGGCGGGCGTCATCGGCTCGCCGTCGGGGCGCAGCCAGCGGATGCCCGGTGGCGTGCCCTGCGGCGCTTCGGCCGGCCACCAGCGGGTGCTGCGCAGTGCTGGCGCCTCGCGGCGCAGGGCGGCCAGGCGCGCCACGAAGGCGCTCATGCGGGCGGCGTCGCTGCCAGGGGCGGACGCGCCGATCCATGCGAGCCAGGTGGTTTCGTTGTCCTGGCAGTAGGCGTTGTTGTTGCCCTGCTGGCTGTGGCCGAGTTCGTCGCCGGCCAGCAGCATGGGCGTGCCCTGGGACAGCATCAGCGTGGCGAGCAGCGCGCGCCGCAGGCGACTGCGCAAGGCGAGCACGGCGGGGTCGTCGCTCGGGCCCTCGACGCCGCAGTTGTTGCTCATGTTGTGGCCGTGGCCGTCGCGGTTGTCCTCGCCGTTGGCGAGGTTGTGGCGCTCGTTGTAGCTCACGAGGTCGCGCAGCGTGAAGCCGTCGTGCGCGGTGACGAAGTTGACGCTTGCGGTCGGCGCGCGGCCGTTGCACGCAAACTGGGTGCTGGAGGCGGTGAAGCGATGGGCGAAGTCGCCGAGGCTGGCCTTGTCGTCGTGGTCCTGTCGCAGCCAGAAGCCGCGCTGCGTGTCGCGGTAGCGGTCGTTCCATTCGAGCCAGCCGGGCGGGAACTCGCCCAGCCGGTAGCCGCCCGGGCCGATGTCCCATGGCTCGGCGATGAGCAGCGTGCGCGAGAGCACCGGGTCTTGGGCGATGGCGGCGAAGAAGGGCGCGCGCGCATCGAACCCCCGTTGTGCATCGCGCCCGAGCACCGGGGCGAGATCGAAGCGGAAGCCATCCACGCCCATCTCGCAGGCCCAGAAGCGCAGGCTGTCCATCACCAGCTGCAGCACGCGCGGCTCGCCGAGGTTGAGGCAGTTGCCGCAGCCGGTCCAGTTCTCGTAGAGGGCGCGGTCGTCGGGGCGCAGGTGGTAGTAAAGGGCGTTGTCGATGCCGCGCAGCGAGAGCGTGGGGCCGAGCTCGTCGGTTTCGGCGCTGTGGTTGTAGACGACGTCGATCACCAGTTCCATGCCGCGCGCGTGGATGGCGTCGGCCATGGCGCGGAATTCGCCGGCGGGGGTGGTGCCGGGGCGGCCGCTCCAGTAGCGGGCTTCGGGGGCGAACCAGCCGATGGTGGTGTAGCCCCAGTAGTTGCTCAGGCCCATGTGCTGCAGGCGCTGCTCGTCTGCTCGGTGCTGGACGGGCATGAGGCTCAGGGTTGTGATGCCCAGGGCCTGGAGGTGGTCGAGTACGGCGGGTTCCGCCAGGCCGGCGTAGGTGCCTCTCAGGGCTGCGGGGACGGCGGGGTGGAGCTTTGTCTGGCCTTTTACGTGCAGTTCATAGAGGACTCGGTCGCCTGCTGCGATGCGCGCGTGGCCGGGAGTGGCTGCTGGTGCCGGACCGGGTGCAGTTACCCGGGCCTTGAGGGCGACTGCGGCGTTGTCTCGGGTGTCTCTCTTGTCTGGGTTCGCTGGGTCGTGGCCCAGGAAGATGTCGCTGCCGTCGTAGCTGCCTACGATCTCTTTGGCGTAGGGGTCCAGCAGCAGCTTGGCTGGGTTGAAGCGGGTTCCCTCTTGAGGGGACCAGGGGCCGTGGACTCGGTAGCCGTAGACCAGGCCTGGTCCAGCGCTGGGGAGGTGGCCGTGCCAGATGCCGTCTGTGTGTGTCGGCAGTTTCAGGCGTTGTTGTTCGTTTTTGCCTGTGGTGTCGAAGATGCAGAGTTCTACTGCTTCTGCTGTTGGGGCTGCCAGGGCGAAGTTGACGCCTTGCCTTGAAAGCGTTGCGCCTAAAGGGAAGGGGGTGCCTGGGCTCAGCATGTTGCTTGCATCCGATGGCAGCTGCTTCCCGGGGCCGGGTCTCGGCCCGGCCCCGGAAAACAAACCAGACCCAGGCAATTCAAGCCAACACCCACATCACAGTAGCCAGCGGCGGCACGCTGACAGAAACAGAGTCCGCCTTCCCATGCCAAGGCACAGGAGCGCTTTCGACAACCCCATTGCCAACCCCACTCCCCCCATAAACCGCCCCATCCGTATTGATGATCTCCCGGTAGGAACCGGAGACGGGAACCCCCAACCGATACCCATGCCGAGGCACAGGCGTGAAGTTGCAAACCGCCACAACAAACGCCCCGTCCCGCCCCCGCCGCACGAACGCAAACACCGACTGATCCGCATCGTCATGCACGATCCACTCGAACCCCGCCCCGTCATGGTCAAGCTCGTGCAACGCAGGAAAGTGCCGATACACGTTGTTCAAGTCGCGCACCAGCCGCCGCACCCCCTGATGAGAGACATGCTCCAGCAGATGCCAGTCCAGGCCGCGGTCCGCATTCCACTCCGCGTACTGCGCAAACTCCCCGCCCATGAACAACAACTTCTTGCCGGGATACGCCCAGAGGTACCCGTACAGGTTGCGCAGGCCAGCAAACCTCTGCCACTCGTCCCCGGGCATGCGCCCGATCAGCGAGCCCTTGCCATGCACCACCTCGTCATGCGACAGCGGCAGCACGAAGTTCTCGCTGTGCGCGTACATCAGCCCGAAGGTGATCTGCTGGTGATGGTGCTTGCGATAGACCGGGTCTGTGCCCGCATACGACAGCGTGTCGTTCATCCAGCCCATGTTCCACTTGTAGTGAAACCCCAGCCCGCCGTCTTCCGGCGGACGGGTCACGCCGGGAAAACTCGTCGACTCCTCGGCCAGCGTCACCGCCCCCGGCCGCTCCATACCCACCACGCGGTTCATGCGCCGCAGGAAGTCGATGGCCTCCAGGTTCTCGCGTCCGCCAAGCACGTTCGGCACCCACTCGCCGGCCTTGCGGCTGTAGTCGCGGTACAGCATCGATGCCACCGCATCCACGCGCAGGCCGTCCACGCCGTAGCGCTCCAGCCAGTACAGCGCATTGCCGACCAGGTAGTTGCGCACCTCCGTGCGGGCGTAGTTGAAGATCAGCGTCTGCCAGTCGTTGTGGAAGCCCTCGCGCGGGTCGGCGTACTCGTACAGCGCCGTGCCGTCGAAGCGGCCGAGGCCGTGCGAATCGGTCGGGAAGTGCGCGGGCACCCAGTCGAGGATCACGCCCAGCCCGGCCGCGTGCGCGGCCTCCACGAAATGCCGGAAGTCGCCCGGCGTGCCGAAGCGCGAGGTCGGCGCGTACAGGCCGATCGGCTGGTAGCCCCACGAGCCGTCGAAGGGGTGCTCGGTGATCGGCAGCAGCTCGATGTGCGTGAAGCCCAGGTCGCGCACGTAGGGCACCAGCGTGTCGGCCAGGTCGCGGTAGTCCAGCCATTCGTGGCCGTTCTTGCGGCGCCATGAGCCCAGGTGCACTTCATAGATGCTGATCGGCGCGTGGCGCTCGTTCGCGGCGGCGCGGCCTTCGGGCATCTTCACCGGCGCGGGCAGGGGCTGCACCACGCAGGCCGTGTCGGGCCGCAGCTGCGACGAGAACGCGAAGGGGTCGGCCTTGCGCAGCACCTCGCCCTGCGCCGACAGGATCTCGAACTCGTAGCTGTCGCCAACGGTCACGTGCGGCGCGAAGATCTCCCACACGCCGCACTCGCGGCGCAGCCGCATCATGTGGCGCCGGCCGTCCCAGTTGTTGAAGTTGCCGACCACCGACACGCGCCGCGCATTCGGCGCCCAGACCGCGAAGGCCACGCCCTTCACGCCGTCCATCTCGCGGATGTGCGCGCCCAGCCGCTCCCACGGCCGCAGGTGCGTGCCCTCGGCCAGCAGCCACACATCGGTTTCGCCGAGCACGAACGGAAAGCGATACGGGTCTTCCAGCCGCGAGGTGTGCGCCTCCCAGTCGACCTGGAACGAGTAGCCCATGCGGGCTTCGGCCGCCGGAACCAGCCCGCTGAACAGGTCCGAGCCTTCGTGCCGCGCGAGGATGGCCAGCGGCCAGCCGGTGCGCGAATGCACCACGGCCACGCGCTGCGCGCCGGGTAGCAGCGCGCGCACTTCCAGGCCCTCGGGCCTCTCGTGCGGGCCCAGCACGGCAAACGGATCGCCGTGCTCCGCGCGCATCAGCGCATGGACTTCGGACTCGGGCAGCGGCTTCAAGGGCATGGTGGTCAGCTTCGTCCTTCAACGGCGGGTGTGCCGAAGAAGACGCCGTACGGCGCCAGCGTCAGCATGCGCTTTTCATCCACGGTCTGCGTGACGGCGGTGTGCTCAAGCGGCTGTCCGACGAGAGGCATCAGCCCGTCGGGCAGCGGCATCGATACCGGCTCCCCCCCGAAGTTGAAGACCGCCTGCAGCGAGAGCTTTCCGTCGCGCCGCTCGAAGTGCAGCAGTGGCTCGGGTGCGTCGATGAAGCGGATGCCACCGGTGCGCAGCAGCGGTTGCGTGCGCCGCCAGTGCAGCAGCGTGCGGCTGAAGGCCAGCATCGACCCAGGGTCCGCGGCCTGTCGTCCGGCGGCCAGCGGCAGGTGGGCGCCGTACACCGGCAGCCAGGGCGCGCCGGTGGTGAAGCCGCCGTTCGGCGCCTCGGCGGTCCATGGCATCGGTGTGCGGCAGCCGTCGCGGCCCTTGAACTCGGGCCAGAAGGCGCGGCCGTACGGGTCTTGCAGCAGTTCGAACGGCACTTCGGCCTCGGGCAGGCCCAGTTCCTCGCCCTGGTAGATGCTGGCGCTGCCGCGCAGCGCGAGCAGCAGCGTCAGCCAGAGCCGGTCGCGGCGCGTGTCGGGTGCGCCGCCGTCGCTCCAGCGCGTGGCGACGCGCGGCACGTCGTGGTTCGACATCGCCCAGCAGCCCCAGCCGTTCGTGGGTTCGAGCGCCTCGTCGAGCGCCTCGACCTGGTGGCGCAGGTGCTTGGGACTGTGGTCGGCCGTCAGCAGGCTGAAGCTGTAGGCCTGATGCAGGCGCTTGCCGCGGTCGGTGTATTGCGCCATGACGGGCGGCGCGTTCTCGTCGCCGACCTCGCCCAGCGCCACCGCGCCGTAGCCGTCGAGCAGCCGGCGCAGGCTTTCGAGGAACGCCAGGTTCTCGTGCTGGCTCTTGTCGTACAGATGCTGCTGCATCGCATAGGGGTTGTCGGCGCGCACCGTGCTGACTTCGCCGATCGAGGCCAGCGAGGCCGGCGGGTTGTCGCGCAGCTGCGCGTCGTGAAACTGGTGGTTGCAGGCGTCGAAGCGAAAGCCGTCCACGCCGCGATCGCACCAGAAGCGCACCTCGCCCAGCAGGGCCTCCTGCACTTCGGGGCAATGGAAATTGAGGTCCGGCTGCTCCGCCAGGAAGCTGTGCAGGTAGTACTGCCGCCGGCGCGAATCCCACTGCCAGGCCGAGCCGCCGAACACCGAGAGCCAGTTGGTGGGCGGCGTGCCGTCGGGCTTGGGATCGGCCCACACGTACCAGTCGGCCTTGGGGTTGTCGCGGCTGCTGCGGCTTTCTGCGAACCAGGCGTGCTGGTCGGAGGTGTGCGACAGCACCTGGTCGATGACGAGCTTCAGGCCCAGTTCGTGCATCCGCGCCAGCATGGCGTCGAAGTCGGCCAGCGTGCCGAACATGGGGTCTACGGCGCGGTAGTCGGCCACGTCGTAGCCGAAATCCTTCATCGGCGAACGGAAGAAAGGAGAAACCCAGATGGCATCGACGCCGAGGCTGGCCACGTGCTCGAGCCGGGACGTGATGCCCGGCAGGTCGCCGATGCCGTCGCCGTCGCTGTCCATGAAGCTGCGCGGGTAGATCTGGTAGATCACCGCACCGCGCCACCATTCGCTGCTGTCGGTATTGCTGCCCATGCCGGTCCCTGTGGTCTGAAATCATTGTGGCATGCGAAATTCGGGCCAGTGATACGCAGGTGCGGGGCGGTGGTGCATGGCGCGAAGACCCGTGAAGCTTTCTACACTGGACGCCGCTCCCGCTTTTCAAAATGACGACATCAGATTCCGCTTCTTCTTCCCTCGCCGCGCTCGAAGCGCGGCTTGCCCAGGACCTCGAATACCTCGGCTGGCCCGGGCGCAACTGGATGCCCGCGCGGCAAGTCGGCGGTGAATCCGTGCTCGACGTGGCCGTCATCGGCGGCGGGCAGGCCGGCCTGGCTGCCTCGGTCGCGCTGGCGCAATTGGGCATTCGCGCGGTGGTGTTCGACCGCTCGCCCGCAGGCAGCGAAGGCCCCTGGGCGACCACGGCGCGCATGGAGACGCTGCGCTCGCCCAAGGAGCTCACCGGCCCCGCGCTGGGCCTGCCGTCGCTCACCTTCCGTGCGTGGTTCGAGGCCCAGTTCGGGCTGGAGGCCTGGACGGCGATGGACAAGATCCCGCGCCTGCAGTGGATGGACTATCTGGTCTGGTACCGCCGCGTAATGGGCGTGGACGTGCGCAACGACACGGCCGTGACCGGCATTCATCCGCTGACCGATGCCACCGGCGTGCGCCTGGACCTGCGCACGCCGCAAGGCGAACGCAGCGTGCTGGCGCGCCGGGTCGTCCTCGCCACCGGGCGAGACGGCCTGGGCGGGCCGGCCATTCCCGCTTTCGTCAACGCGCTGCCGCGTTCGAAGTGGGCGCACTCCTCCGACGAGATGGACTACGGCCAGTTCAAGGGCCTGCGCGTGGGCGTGGTCGGCGCGGGCTCTTCGGCCATGGACAGCGCAGGCACCGCGCTGGAGGCCGGCGCGCACAGCGTCGAGCTGCTGATCCGCCGGCCCGACCTGCCGCGCGTCAACAAGGGCAAGGGCGCGGGCGTGCCGGGGCTCACGCAGGGCCACTACGACCTGCCCGACGAACTCAAGTGGCGCATCCGCCACTACATCAACGTGGCAAACGTGCCGCCGCCGCACGGCAGCACGCTGCGGGTGTCGGGGCACGCCAATGCCTTCTTCAACTTCGGCTGCCCGATCCTGGCCATCGAGCCGAAGGGCGATTCGATGCGCGTGTCGACGCCGAAGGGCGACTTCGAATTCGACTTCCTCATCGTCTCGACCGGCTTCAAGGTCGACTGGCCCAACCGCCCCGAGTTCGACGGCATCGCCGCCCAGGTGCGCACCTGGAAAGACCGCTTCGTGCCCGCTCCCGGCGACGAAGATCAGGAACTGGCCGACTCGCCCGACCTCGGGCCGGTCTTCGAATTCCAGGAGCGCGTGCCGGGCGAATGCCCGGGGCTCGGACGCATCCACTGCTTCTGCTACCCGGCGGCGCTGTCGCACGGCACGGTGTCGGGCGACATCCCGGCCATCAGCGACGGCGCCAAGCGGCTGGCGAGCGGCATCGCCAGCCTGTTCTACCGCGAAGACTTCGACCACCACTACGCCAACCTCGAGGCCTACGCCGAGCCGGAACTCTTCGGCGACGAATGGACGCCCGCGCTGCCGCCTCAGGAAAGAAACTGAACCATGACAACCAGCACCCCCACTTCCGATGTGATCGATGCCGCCGTCCCGCTGGCACCAGACCACCCCGCCTGGGCGCTGCGGCGCCAGCGCGACAAGGTCGTCGCCGCGACGCAAGGCAGCTACGACGCGATGTTTTCCCCGGCCGTCGAAGGCCTGTCGGTGAGCGAGCGGCTGCTCGTGGCGCTGCATGCCTGCCGCCTGTCGAAGGCGGACAGCCTTGCTGCGCACTACCGCGACCGGCTGGCGACCGAAGGCGCGGACGATGCCGTGACCGCGGCGGTGGACGCCGGCAAGCCCATAGCCGATGCGCGCTTGCAGGCCGTGCTGGCCTTCACCGGCAAGCTGATCGAACGCCCTATCGAGGGCGACAAGGCGGCCGTGCAATCGCTGGTCGACAGCGGCCTGTCGACGCCCGCCATCGTGGCGATGAGCCAGCTGATCGCCTTCCTGTCGTACCAGATCCGCGTCGCCGCGGGGCTGAAGGCGCTGGCAGCAGTGGAGGCCTTGGCATGACGCAACCGATCCGCATCAAGGGCTTCACCAACGAGGTGCTGAAGTGGACGCCGTGGCTCGACACGGTGAACGTCGACACCGCCACGCCGGCGCAACTGGCGGCGCTGGACGAGATGAGCCCGCAGGCGCGCACATCGCCATACTTTCTGGTGCTGGCGCATCAGCCCGAGATACTGCTGCAGCGCTCGATTGCCTTCAACGCGATCATGTTCGCGCCGGGCGGCATGCCGCGCGCCGAGCGCGAACTGGGTGCCACGGTGGAGTCGCGCGTCAATGGTTGCGTGTACTGCGCCTCGGTGCATGCGCAGCGCTTCGAGCAGCTGGCCAAGCGCAACGACGTGATCTCGCAGGTGTTCGAGGAGCCGGCGGGCGCGGGCACCACGGCACGCGAGAAGGCCATCGTCGAGTTTTCGATCCGTCTTGGCGCGGAGCCCGACAAGGTCACGGCCGACGACGTGCGCGGGTTGAAGGAGGTCGGGCTGAGCGAGCTGGAAATCCTCGACCTGATTCATTCGGTGGCCATCTTCGCCTGGGCCAACCGGCTGATGCTCAACCTCGGGGAGCCGGTGTTCCCCGAAGCAGACGGTTCATAGGCGCGCGAGCAGCCCGGCGACGGTTTCGCTCGCCAGGCCCAGCGGTTCGAGCAAATCGTTCTCGCGGCGGAAGTCGACGCCGTTGACCAGCGAGGCCGCATCCACGATGGTGCGCGTCGCGGGCGTCGACACGCCCGCGATGACGCCTAGCGCCTCGACGAAGGCCAGGCCGTAGGGCATGTCCTCGGTCACGTAGCGGGTGTCGACCTGCGTGGGGCCGGGCGGGCCGCCGCGCTTGGCGTGCAGCTCGGCGGCAATGTCTTCGAGCTTTTCCGACGTGGTGCCGAAGGAGCGCGCGAAATGCGCCTCGATGGGGCCGAGCTCGATGCCGAAGGCTGCCGCCACGGCGCGGCGTTCCTGGTCAAGTGCCTCGATCGCGCGCGACACCCCGGGCGTCATGCAGTGGTACTGCGGCCAGTTCTCGGCGCGCTCGATGCGGGTCCAGTTGAAGACCGCGAGCGGGCCATGCGACTGCGGGTTGACGTTGGCCAGGGCGCTGGCGAGGGCGCTGTCCTGCGCGGAGAAGCCATCGCCGAAGAGGGCGGTGCACAGCGCGACGGCTTCGCCGACTTTTGAGCCGGGCAGGGCGGAGACGCCGACGGCCTTGCGCTGCGTCATCACTTTGACCTGCGTGCCGGACTCGCGGCGCGCGGTCAGAACGGTCGTGCCGAAGCTGGCGACGGTGATCTGCCTGCCCGCGCGGCGGGCTGCTTCATGGAGATAGAGCGACGACAGCGAGGCCATCGAACTGACGATCACGGCCTGGCCATCGCGCAGAGAGGGCAAGAGCGCATCCATCACGCGCTTGTGGCCGTTGACCGGCAGGGCCAACAGCAGTACGTCCGAGGCCGCGCACAGCCCGGCCGCGTCGTCGGCGACCTCGACGGTCACTGAAAACGACTGGATGCCACTGGCCTCCAGTGCCTGCGTGCGCAAGGCTTCTGCTCCCTGGCCGCCCGGCGACCACATGGTGACGCCGCGGCCCGCCTGCCGCAGCCAAGCCGCGCTGGCCAGCGCGATTGCCCCGGTGCCCGCGATGCCGACGCGGTACTTCTTGCCCGAAAACTCAGTCAACCTTGATCCCGCCCTGCTTGATCACCTTCGCCCAGCGCTGGCTGTCTTCCGTCACGACCTTGCCCAAGGCAGCCGGGCCGCCACAGGTGTTCACCGCGCCCAACTGGGCGAAGCGCTGCTTGGTCTCCGGCAGGTTGCACACCTCGAGCAGCGCCGCCGACAGCTTCTCGACGCTCGCCGCCGGCATGCGCGCGGGCGCCATCACGCCGACCCAGACCGGCACTTCCATTCCCGGCAGGCCGGTGGCCTCGCCGATGGTCGGGGCCGAACCCATGCTGGGAAGGGAAACCCGGGAGAAGGTGCCGAGCACGCGCGCCTTGCCGCTGGCGACCATGGGTTCGATCGAGGCCACGCTGGTAACGATGGTCGCCACCTGGCCGCCCAGCAGGTCCGTCATGGCCGGTGCGGCGCCCCGGTAGGGCACGTGCAGCAGGTTCGTGCCGCTCGCCTGCGCCAGCAGTGCCCCGGTCAGGTGCGACACGGTGCCGTTGCCGGTCGAGGCATAGGTCACCTGGCCCGGCCTGGCCTTGGCGTCGCGCAGCACGTCGGCCACCGTCTTGTAGGGGCTCTCGGTGCGCACGGACAGCGTCATCGGCGTGTCGGCCACCAGGGCCACCGGTACCAGTTCGTGCACCGGGTCGTAGGGGAGCTTGGGCTGCAGGTGGGGAGCGATCGTGACCGCACCGCCGGTGGCCAGCAGCACCGTGGCCCCGTCGGTTGCCTTGGCCACCGCGTCGGCGGCCACGATGCCGCCAGCGCCGGCCTTGTTGTCGATGATGACGGGCTGGCCCAGCTTGTCGGTGAGCTTGGCGCCCAGGTAGCGGGCGATCACGTCCTGCGCACCGCCGGTGGCGAAGGGCACGACGATGCGCAGGGGCTTGTCGTTCTGCTGGGCCCACAGGGGCGTGGCGGCGAGGCCGACGGCGGCCGCGAGGCCCAGGGCGAGGTGTTTCAGGCGCAGTTTCATGGTGTTCCAGGCGGTGCGAAAAACCTGTCGGACGGCAGGCGTTACCCGCGCAACACGCAGGTTACGTGCCCCGAGTCTAGAGTCTGCCGGCCGGGGCTTTCGCCCGGGCGCGATAATCCCGCGTTCCCGGCCGCTCCGAGCCGGGCTCTTGCCGAACCGCCATGAATCCCAGCTACAAACCCAGCGACGTCGAGTCCGCTGCCCAGGCGCAATGGAGCGCCGCCGATGCCTACCGCGTCACCGAGGACACGAGCCGCAAGAAGTACTACGCCTGCTCGATGCTGCCGTACCCCAGCGGCAAGCTGCACATGGGCCATGTGCGCAACTACACGATCAACGACATGCTCACGCGCCACCTGCGCATGAGCGGCTACAACGTGCTGATGCCCATGGGCTGGGACGCCTTCGGCCTGCCGGCCGAGAACGCGGCGCTGAAGAACGGCGTGCCGCCGGCCAAGTGGACCTACGAGAACATCGCCTACATGAAGGGCCAGCTCCAGGCCATGGGCCTGGCCATCGACTGGAGCCGCGAGATCGCCACCTGCGACCCCAGCTACTACAAGTGGAACCAGTGGCTGTTCCTGAAGATGCTCGAAAAGGGCATTGCCTATCGCAAGACCCAGGTCGTCAACTGGGACCCGGTCGACCAGACCGTGCTGGCCAACGAGCAGGTGATCGACGGCAAGGGCTGGCGCACCGGTGCCACGGTCGAGCGCCGCGAGATCCCGGGCTACTACCTGAAGATCAGCGACTACGCCGAGGAACTGCTCGAACACACCCAGCACAAGTTGCCGGGCTGGCCCGAGCGCGTCAAGCTGATGCAGGAAAACTGGATCGGCAAGAGCGAGGGCCTGCGCTTCGCCTTCACGCATGACATCAAGGACGCGAGCGGCAAGCCGATCCAGGACGGCCGCATGTACGTGTTCACCACGCGCGCCGACACCATCATGGGTGTGACCTTCTGCGCCGTGGCGCCCGAGCATCCGCTGGCCGCGCACGCCGCCACGCTCGACCCCAAGGTCGCGGCCTTCATCGAGGAGTGCAAGAGCGGCGGCACCACCGAGGCCGAACTCGCCACGCAAGAGAAGAAGGGCGTGCCCACCGGCCTGACCGTCAAGCACCCGATCACCGAGGAGCAGGTGCCCGTGTGGGTCGGCAACTACGTGCTGATCGGCTACGGCGACGGCGCCGTGATGGGCGTGCCCGCGCACGACGAGCGCGACTTCGCCTTCGCCAACAAGTACGGCATCGAGATCATCCAGGTGGTGCTGGTCGACGACGAGCCGCACTTCGACTATCACAAGTGGCAGGACTGGTACGGCGACAAGCAGCGCGGCGTGACCATCAATTCCGACAACTTCAGCGGCATGTCGTACAAGGAGGCCGTGGCCGCCGTGGCGCATGCGCTGGGCCAGAAGGACCTGGGCGAGCTGCAGACCACCTGGCGGCTGCGCGACTGGGGCGTGAGCCGCCAGCGCTACTGGGGCACGCCGATCCCGATCATCCATTGCGACGAACACGGCGCGGTGCCGGTGCCCGAAAAAGACCTGCCCGTGGTACTGCCCACCGACTGCGTGCCGGACGGCTCGGGCAACCCGCTGCACAAGCACGAAGGCTTCCACGCCGGCGTGGTCTGCCCCGTCTGCGGCAAGCCCGCGCGGCGCGAGACCGACACGATGGACACCTTCGT
This sequence comes from Variovorax sp. YR566, assembly GCF_051992195.1. NCBI lineage: Bacteria > Pseudomonadati > Pseudomonadota > Betaproteobacteria > Burkholderiales > Comamonadaceae > Variovorax > Variovorax sp. YR566. Next base: position 796,107 of record NZ_CP197092.1, read on the forward strand.
CGATTCGTCGTGGTACTTCATGCGCTACTGCGACCCGAAGAACGAAGAGGCGATGGTGGCCGGCGGCGCCGACTACTGGATGCCGATGGACCAGTACATCGGCGGCATCGAGCACGCCATTCTTCACCTGCTGTACGCGCGCTTCTGGACCAAGGTGATGCGCGACCTCGGCCTCGTGAAGGCCGACGAGCCCTTCAGCAAGCTGCTCACCCAGGGCATGGTGCTCAACCACATCTTCTACAAGCGCAATGAAAAGGGCGGCAAGGACTACTTCCCGCCCAGCGAAGTCACGACGGTGCTCGATGCGCAGGGCCGCATCACCGGCGGCACCACCGCCGACGGCACGAAGGTCGAGTACGGCGGCGTCGGCAAGATGGGCAAGAGCGAACGCAACGGCGTCGACCCGCAGGACCTGATCGAGAAATACGGCGCCGACACCGCGCGCCTGTACACCATGTTCACCGCGCCGCCCGAAGCCACGCTCGAGTGGAACGACGCGGCCGTCGAGGGCAGCTACCGCTTCCTGCGCCGGGTGTGGAATTTCGGCGTGGCGCAGGCGGACGTGGCGCCAGTGGCTGTCAGCGGCCAGACCTTCGGCAAGGGCGCCCAGGCGCTGCGCCGCGAGGTGCACACCGTGCTGCGCCAGATCGACTACGACTACCAGCGCATGCAATACAACACGGTGGTGTCGGGCGCGATGAAGCTGCTCAACGCACTCGAGGGCTTCAAATCCGAGGGCACCCCGGGCGACTTGGCCGCGGTGCGCGAAGGCTTCGGCATCCTGCTGCGCTGCCTGTACCCGGCCACGCCGCACATCGCCCAGCAGCTGTGGAACGAACTCGGCTACGACAAGGACCTGGGCGGCCTGCTCGACGCGCCCTGGCCCGCGGTCGACGTCGGTGCGCTGGTGCAGGACGAGATCGAGCTCATGCTGCAGGTCAACGGCAAGCTGCGCGGCAAGCTCAGCGTGCCGGCCGGCGCATCGAAGGACGAGATCGAGAAGCTCGCGCTTGCCTGCGACGATTTCGTCAACTTCGCCGAAGGCGCGCCGCCCAAGCGCGTGATCGTGGTTCCCGGCCGTCTGGTCAACGTGGTCCTTTGAACGACTCAAGCATGAACACTCGCAATGTCTCGCTGCCGCGCCGCGGCTTTCTTCTCGGATTGACGGCGGCGGGCGCTTCGCTCGGCCTGGCCGGTTGCGGCTTCGAGCTGCGCAAGGCGCCTGTCTTCGCGTTCAAGACGCTGCAGGTGTCGGGCAACTCGGCCATGATCAACCAGATCCGGCGTGAGCTGCGGGCGACGGGCACCGTGACGGTGGTGACGCCCGACACGTCCACCGCCGGTGGTTCGTCTACGGCGCCGGCCGCCGACGTGGTGCTGGAGATCCTGAGCGAGGACCGCAACCGCATCGTGATCTCGACCAATTCGGCCGGCCTGGTGCGCGAGCTGCAGCTTCAGCTGAAGGTGCGCTTCCGCCTGCGCACGCCGGGCGGCAAAGACCTGCTGCCGGCCACCGACGTCTCGCAGACGCGCGACCTGAGCTTCAACGAAACCAACGCGCTGGCCAAGGAAGGCGAAGCCGACCTGCTGTTCCGCGACATGCAGTCGGACATCGCGCAGCAGCTGATGCGCCGCCTGGCGGCCGTCAAGGAACTCTGAGCCCGCGCGCTCCGGCCATTCCATTTCCATGCAACTTGCCAGCGCCCAGCTCGGAGCCCACCTGCAGAAGGGCCTGAAGCCGCTCTACACGATTCACGGCGACGAGCCGCTGCTCGCGCAGGAAGCGGCCGACGCCATCCGCACCGCCGCGCGCGCGCAGGGTTACACCGAGCGCAGCTCTTACACCGTGGCCGGCGCGCACTTCGACTGGAGCGCGGTGCTCGCGGCCGGGGGCTCGCTCTCGCTGTTCGCAGACAAGCAGATCGTCGAGATCCGCATCCCCTCGGGCAAGCCCGGCAAGGACGGCAGCGCGGCCCTTCAGCAGATGGCCGAGTCCGCGCCCGGCAACGACAGCACGCTCACGCTGGTGATGCTGCCGCGGCTGGACAAGGCCACGCGCACCGGCGCCTGGTTCTCGGCGCTGGAGAATAACGGCGCGAGCATCCAGGTCGACCCGATCGAGCGCGGCGCGCTGCCGCAATGGATCGCGCAGCGCCTGGGCCAGCAGGGCCAGCGCGTGATGCCCGGCGACGAAGGCCAGCGCACGCTGCAGTTCTTTGCCGATCGCGTGGAGGGCAACCTGCTCGCCGCGCACCAGGAAATCCAGAAGCTCGCGCTGCTGCACCCGGCCGGCGAGCTGAGCTGGGAGCAGGTCGAAGGTGCGGTCAACAACGTGGCGCGCTACGACGTGTTCAAGCTGTCCGAAGCCGTGCTGGCCGGCAATCCGCAGCGCGTGGCGCGCATGCTCGATGGCCTGCAGGCCGAGGGCGAGGCCGAGGTGCTGGTGCACTACACGATTGCCGAGGACATCCGCGCGCTCAAGCGTGTGAAGGACGCCATGGCCTCGGGACGCCCGCTGCCGATGGCGCTGCGCGAGAACCGCATCTGGGGCCCGCGCGAGCGCGCCTTCGAGCGCGTGCTGCCGCGGCTGGACGACCGCATGCTGACCCGGCTGCTGCGCGCGGCGCATGTGGTGGACGGCATCGTGAAGGGGCTGAGGCAGCCCGACTGGCCCGCCAGTGGCTGGCAGGCCCTGCAGCGGCTGGCGCTGATGCTGTGCCGCGCCTGCTGCAGCGCGGCGACCGCTCCTCGGCGCGCCTGATCCGCTTGGGCGCGATGGCTCCAGCCATCAAAAGGCCCGTGTAAGCCGGGTCACAGGTCGGCGTGGGAAAATGCGTACATGAACGCGTTCAACGTCAGCGAGCACATGCAGACCCTGGGTCTGCAAGCCAAAGCCGCTGCATTCCTCATGGCCCGTGCGGATGCAGCTACCAAAAACATAGCATTGAAGGCGCTGGCCCGGCGTCTGCGCGAAGCCGGCCCGGTGCTGGCGGTCGCCAATCAGAAGGACCTGGAACGCGCCACCGCCGCCGGCCTCTCGGCGCCGATGGTCGATCGTCTCAAGCTCACGCCCAAGGTCATCGAGACCGTGGCCATCGGCTGCGAACAGCTTGCCGGCATGGCCGACGTCATCGGCGAAATCATCGGCATGAAGCAGCAGCCCAGCGGCATCCGCGTGGGCCAGATGCGCGTGCCGATCGGCGTCTTCGGCATGATCTACGAGAGCCGGCCCAACGTGACCATCGAGGCCGCGAGTCTTGCCATCAAGAGCGGCAACGCGGCCATCCTGCGCGGCGGCTCGGAAGCCATCGAGTCGAACAAGGCGCTGGCGCTGCTGGTGTCCGAGGCACTGGCCGAAGCCGGCCTGCCGGTCGAAGCGGTGCAACTGGTGCAGACCACAGACCGCGAGGCCGTCGGCCAACTCATCGCCATGCCCGAGTTCGTCGACGTGATCATTCCGCGCGGCGGCAAGGGGCTGATCGAGCGCATCAGCCGCGACGCCAAGGTGCCGGTCATCAAGCACCTGGACGGCAACTGCCACGTCTACGTGGACGACACGGCCGAGTTCGACATGGCGCTGCGCATCGTCGACAACGCCAAGACCCAGAAGTACAGCCCCTGCAACGCCGCCGAAGGCCTGCTGGTGTCGGCGTCGGTGGCCGACGACTTCCTGCCCGAGATCGCCGCCATCTTCGCGGCCAAGGGTGTGGAAATGCGCTGCGACCCGGTGGCTGCCGCCATCCTGCGCGCCGACGAGGCGCTCGATCCGAAGGCCCGGGTGGTCGATGCGGTCGAGTCCGACTGGTCCGAGGAATACCTGGCCGCCGTCATCAGCATCAAGGTGGTGGCCGGCGTGGACGAGGCCATCGCGCACATCAACCGCTATTCGAGCCATCACACCGATGCCATCGTCACGCGCGACCATGTCCACGCACAGCGCTTCCTGCGCGAGGTCGATTCGGCCAGCGTGATGGTCAATGCGAGCACACGCTTCGCGGATGGCTTCGAGTTCGGGCTGGGCGCCGAAATCGGCATCAGCACCGACAAGTTCCACGCCCGCGGTCCGGTGGGCATCGAAGGACTGACCTCGCTCAAGTACGTGGTGCTGGGGCAGGGCGAAGTCCGGACCTGATCCGATGCGCCCGCGTGCGGTCTTGTCATTGGGGCGGCCATCCCCAAATCCTACAATTCCGCTCCACCTTTAAGCACAAAACCAACAAGGCCGCCGCATGGTTCCGCATCTCGTCACCGCCCTGACCGGCCCGATCAACGAACTGGAGCAGCGGGTGCTCGACTCGATGCCCGCCATCGAGCGCTGGTTCCGGCTCGAGTGGATGGAGCACACGCCGCCGTTCTACAGCGCTGTCGACATCCGCAACGCCGGCTTCAAGCTGGCCCCGGTCGACACCAACCTCTTTCCGGGCGGCTGGAACAATCTCACCAAGGAGATGCTGCCGCTGGCGGTGCAGGCTGCTCAGGCGGCCATCGAGAAGATCTGTCCGGAAGCGCGCAACCTGCTCGTCATTCCGGAAAATCACTCCAAAAATACCTTTTATCTCGCCAACGTCGCGCAACTGGTGCGCATCTTCCACATGGCGGGGCTCAACGTGCGCATCGGGTCGATCGATCCGGCCATCAAGTCGCCCAAGAAGATCGAACTGCCGAACGGCGAGACCGTGACGCTCGAGCCGGTGGTGCGCAGCAAGCGCCGACTGGGGCTGAAGAACTTCGATCCCTGCACAATTTTGCTCAACAACGAGCTTTCTGCGGGAACGCCCGGCATCCTCGAAGACCTGCATGAGCAGTATCTGCTGCCGCCGCTGCACGCAGGCTGGTCGGTGCGCCGCAAGAGCAACCACCTGCACAGCTACGAGGAACTGTCCAAGCGCCTCGGCAAGCTGCTGGGCATCGACCCGTGGCTCATCAACCCGATCTATGCGCGCGCCGAAGGCGTGGATGTGGCCGAGGGGCGCGGCATCGACGTGCTGACCAGCCATGTGGATGCGGTGCTGACCAAGGTGCGCCGCAAGTACAAGGAATACGGCATCAACGAGAAGCCGTTCGTGGTCGTCAAGGGCGGCCACAGCGGTAGCGGCAGCCCGGGCGTGGTGACGGTGCGCGATGCCAAGGACGTCGAGGCGCTGATCGGCAAGCCGCGCGGCACCGCCAGCAGCGCCCCGGCCGGCAAGACCGGCGCCGGCCGCGAGCTGCGCGAACCCACCGAGCTGATCGTCCAGGAAGGCGTGCTCACCAACGAGCGCGTGCACAACGGCGTGGCCGAGCCGGTGGTCTACATGATGGATCGCTACGTTGTCGGCGGTTTCTACCGCGTGCATGCCGAGCGCGCCGCCGACGAAAACCTCAAGCTGCCCGGTGCGAGCTTCGTGCCGCTGGCTTTTTCTGAAAGTGCGCACTTGCCACAGCCCGGCGCCAAGCCTGGCGCCAGCGCGCCCAACCGCTTCTACATGTATGGCGTGGTCGGCCGGCTGGCCATGGTGGCCGCCAGCTACGAGATGGAAGCGACCGATCCGGACGCCGAAATCTACGAATGATTGCCGGGGGCGGCTTGTGGCGGCTTGCGCCGACCACAAGCAACGGCAAAATAGCGGCCCCACAGCAACGGAAACAAAAGGGCGGGAGGGTGACGCAGGTGGACTAAAGTTCACACTTGCCTCGCCCCGGCGTGTCTGACGCGTCGATTCCAGCAGCCTGCCCTTTTCCCATCGACTTCGTGTCAGCCCCCAAAAATCTCTCAGCCGGCCTCATCGTCGGCGCCATCGGCGTCGTCTATGGCGACATCGGCACCAGCGTGCTGTATGCCGTCAAGGAAGTGTTCGGCCACGGCCACGTGCCGTTCACCGTCGAGAACGTCTACGGCATCCTCTCGATGTTCTTCTGGACGCTCACCGTCATCGTCTCCATCAAGTACGTCGTGCTCGTGCTGCGGGCCGACAACGAAGGCGAGGGCGGCCTCGTTGCCATGCTGGCGCTGGCCTCCCGCGCGGTGGCCGACAAGCCCAGGCTGCGCCACCTGCTGCTGGTGGTCGGCATCTTCGGCACTTCGCTCTTCTATGGCGACGGGGTCATCACCCCGGCCATCTCGGTGCTCTCGGCGGTCGAGGGCCTGGAAGTGGTGTCGCCGCACTTCACGCACTACGTGATCCCGCTCACGCTGGTCGTGCTGTTCTGCCTCTTCGTGGTGCAAAAGCGCGGCACGGCGGGCATCGGCAAGTTCTTCGGGCCGATCACGCTCGTGTGGTTCCTGGCGATTGCCGTGCTTGGCGTGTCGCAGATCCTGCACCACCCCGAGATCCTGAAGGCGCTGAACCCGTTCTATGCGCTGAAGTTCATGTGGGACAACCCGGGCACCAGCTTCATCCTGCTGGGCGCCACCGTGCTGTGTGTGACCGGTGCCGAGGCGCTGTACGCCGACCTGGGCCACTTCGGCAAGAGCCCAATCCGCATTGCGTGGTTCTCGGTCGTGATGCCGGCGCTGACGCTCAACTACTTCGGCCAGGGCGCGCTGCTGCTGGAGAACCCCGAGGCGGTGAAGAACCCGTTCTTCATGATGGCGCCCGAATGGGCGCTCATTCCGCTGGTGCTGCTGGCCACGGCGGCCACGGTGATCGCGTCGCAGGCCCTCATCACGGGCGCCTTCAGCGTCACGCGCCAGGTCATCCAGCTGGGCTACCTGCCGCGCCTGAATATCGAGCACACCAGCGTGCGCACGGCGGGCCAGATCTACATTCCGCTGGTCAACTGGGGCCTGTTCGTGGCCATCGTTCTGGCGGTGGTCATGTTCCGCTCGTCGAGCAGCCTGGCCGCGGCCTACGGCATTGCCGTGACCACCGACATGCTGATCACCACGGTGCTGACCTTCTTCGTGATCCGCTATGCGTGGAAGCTTCCGCTGGCGCTGTGCATCGCATCGACAGCGGTCTTCTTCGTGGTCGACTTCCTGTTCTTCGCGTCGAACCTGCTCAAGCTGTTCGAGGGCGGCTGGTTCCCGCTGCTGATCGGCGGCTTCGTCTTCACGCTGATGATGACGTGGAAGGAAGGACGCCGCCTGATGGGCGAGGCGCAGCATGCCGACGCGATCGACCTGAAGTCCTTTCTCGACTCGGTGTTCGTGAGCCCGCCGGCGCGTGTCGACGGCACGGCGGTGTTCCTCACGGCCGAGCCGGGCACCGTGCCGAATGCGTTGCTGCACAACCTGAAGCACAACAAAGTGCTGCACGAACAGAACATGTTCGTCACCGTGCGCAACCACGAGGTGCCGTGGATTCCGATGGACAAGCGCATCGAGATCGAGGCGCTCGGCCACCACTGCTGGCAGATCATCGTGCACTACGGCTTCAAGAACGACATCGACCTGCCGCGCGCGCTCGAAAACGCGCGCATGCGCGGCTGCCAGCTGGAGCCGATGACGACCAGCTACTTCCTGTCGCGCGACGTCGTGATTCCGACGCTCGGCAGCGGCATGGCGCCGTGGCGCGAGAAGCTGTTCGCGCAGATGCACCACAATGCGAGCGGGGCGGCGGCATTCCTGGGGCTGCCGAACAACGCGGTGGTGGAGCTGGGGTCGAAGATCGAGATCTGAGGCTCAGGCAGGGCGCCTCAGTCGAATTCTCCTGGGCGCTCCTTCGCGAGCCCTTCCACGTGCGAGGCGATCGCGCCCGGCGTGGTGAACCAGATGTCGCCCCGGTCGCGCGCCTGCGCCAGGTGCGTGAGTGCGGTGCGCAGGTGCCGCAGCCGATAGGGCTGGCCCACGATGTACGGGTGCAGCGCCAGGCCCATCACCAGCGGCTGCGTGCGCGACTGTTCGAGCATCTCCTCGAAGTTGTCGATCACCATCGAGCTGAAGTCCTTTGCGTCCATCAGGCGGCCGACGATCATCGGAATGTCGTTGAGCTCCTGCGGATATGGCACCGACCACAGCGAGCCGCCGCCGCGCGTGCGCATGCGCAGCGGCTGGTCGTCGTGGCACCAGTTGAGCGTGTAGCTGTAGCTGGTCTCGGCCAGCAGGTCGGGCGTGACGGCGCTTTCCGAAATCCATGGCGAGAGCCAGCCGGCGGGTGCCTGCCCGCTCTCGCGCACCATGCGTTCGCGGCAGCGCTGCAGCAGCGCGCGTTCGTGCACTTCGTCGAGCGCGCCCTGGCGCTCGGCATTGCTGTGGCCGTGGCCGATCAGCTCGTCGCCGCGCGCCACCAGCGCCTGGACCAGCTCGGGGCAGTGGTCGTACAGCGCGGTGTTGACGAGCGCGCCGGTGGGCAGCGCGAGCGCGTCGAACAGCTCCAGGCAGCGCCACGCGCCGACGCGGTTGCCGTACTCGCGCCAGCCGTGGTTGAGCACGTCGGGTTGCGGCGAGGCCGGGCCGATGCATGCGCCCAGCCCGTCGCCGAAGGCGAAGTGTTCGACGTTGAAGCCGATGTACACCGCCAGCCGCGCGCCGTTCGGCCACACGTAGTCGGGCCGCCGCGTGATGGGCCGGTAGTCGAAGCGGTCGTGCGTGGGAAGCCGGTCGGGCCAGCGCGTCGTCATGCCAGGGGCCTCATCACAGCACGGCGAGGCCGGCGCGCACCAGCAGCCATTCGGCGCTGTCGTTCCACACGTCCATCTGCACGATCAGGCCATGGCGCACCACGTAGCGGTCGACATAGCGATTGCCTTCGAAGGCCGTGCCGTCGGGCCATGCGCCGTAGAGCGTGCCGAGGCTGTAGACCACCGTTTCCTCGGGCGTTCCGCCGGCCACCGTTTCGGTGCGCTCGATCTTCTTCTTGACCCACGCATAGCGCTTTGCGTTGAAGGCGGAGGTGTCGCCGGGCGCCTGCATTGGCCGGTTGCCTGTAAAGCGGATGCGGATGCCGGGCGCGGTGAAGCGGGAGGCCGACTCCGGGTCGGGAATCATCACCAGGCGAAGGAACTCGTCGACCACGGCGGCGGGGTCGAGCGCGGGGTTGCTCTGCTGCGAAACGGATGCGTCCACGGGGTTCTCCAATCTTGCTGGGCCATGGCGGTGCACGGCGGGATGTCGCGACTGGGTTCGTGCAATTCCCGTGCCTGATGGTTGACATTATGGAATTCAGATTGTTGACAATCTTGTGCTGCCGGCCTCCCGGCACAATCGCCCGATGCGATTCCCCAAGCTCGGCCGGACGCATGAAGAAAAGGCCCCAGTCGGCAAGGACATCGCCGCTTCCGGCAACATCGCGCCCGATATCCCGGTGGCAGCCGTCGCTCCCGGCACCGCAAGAAAGAACGCCTGATGAAAAACATCCTCTTCGTCGCCGATCCGCTCGATCACTTCAAGATCTACAAGGACACGACCTTCTCGATGATGCGCGAGGCCCAGCGCCGCGGCCACCGCATCGCGGCCTGCCTGCCGCAGGACATTCAGTGGAAGTCGGGCGGCGTGGTCACGGCCACGGTGCAGCAGATCACGCTGACCGGCGACCCGAAAGATTGGTACAGCGTCGACATCACCGAAGCCAAGGCGCTGAAGGACTTCGACGCCGTGCTGATGCGCAAGGACCCGCCCTTCGACGCCGAGTACATCTACGCCACGCACCTGCTGGAGCAGGCCGAGCGCGAGGGCGCGCAGGTGGTGAACAAGCCGCGCGCGCTGCGCGACCACCCCGAGAAGCTCGCGATCATGGAGTTTCCGCAGTTCACCACGCCCACGCTGGTAACGCGCAGCTCGCAGGCCGTGCGCGACTTCCACGCCGAGCACGGCGACATCATCCTGAAGCCGCTCGACGGCATGGGCGGCATGGGCATCTTCCGCGTGCGGCAAGACGCGCTGAACCTCGGCTCCATCGTCGAGACGCTCAACAAGGACGGCGCAGAGACGATCATGGTGCAACGCTTCGTGCCCGAGATCGTGCAGGGCGACAAGCGCATCCTGATCATCGCGGGAGAGCCGGCGCCCTTCGTGCTGGCGCGCATTCCGCAGGGCACCGAGGTGCGCGGCAACCTGGCTGCGGGCGGCAAGGGCGTGGCGCAACCGCTGACTGCGCGCAACCGCGAGATCGCCGAGACCGTGGGCCGTGCGCTCGCGCCGCGCGGGCTGCTGCTGATCGGGCTCGACGTGATCGGCGACTCGGTGACCGAGATCAACGTGACCAGCCCGACCTGCTTCCAGGAGATCACCGAACAGACCGGCTTCGACGTGCCGGCGATGTTCATCGATGCGCTGGAAGAGACCCTGCGCACGCAGGGCCGCTGACGCAGCAGGTCAGAAGTCGATGGTGCCGCTCACCGCGAAGGTGCGTGGCGCGCCCAGCACCAGGTAGTTGCTGCCCTGCGTGCCGCCCACCGAGGCCCAGTACGACTTGTTGAACAGGTTGTCGATGCGGGCGCGCAGCGTGAGCGCGCGGCCGTTGCCGAGGTCGACCAGGTAGCGCGCGCCGATATCGAAGCGCGTCCACGACGGCACCGACTGCGTGTTGGTGGCGTTGGCGTACTGCTTCGAGGTGTACAGCACGCGTGCGTTCAGCGACAGGTTGCGCAGGCCGGGCACGTCCCATTCGGCGCCGAGGTTGGCCTGCTGCTTGGCCACGCCGATGGCGGTGAGACCGTCGGTCGCGCCGCCTTGCGTGTTCTTCTGCTTGGCGTCGAGCAGCGTCAGCCCACCGAGCAAGCGCAGGCCCTTGGTGGGCTGGCCGAACACCGAGAACTCCAGGCCCTGGTTGCGCTGCTTGCCGTACAGGCCGTAGGTCTGGCCCGAGTAGTAGTAGGTGGGCTGGTCCGTGGTGAAGAACGCGGCGCTGGCGCCGAGCGTGCCGCCGTCGTACTTGACGCCGACTTCCTTCTGCTTGGCCTGGTAGGGCGCAAAGATTTCGCCGGCGTTGGTGACGGGACGGTTGTTCACCGTGGTGCCCGCGACGTTGCCCTTGACGAGGCCTTCGATGTAGTTGGCGTAGGCCGAGACAGTCGGCGTGATCTTGAACACGACGCCGGCCACCGGCGTGGTCTTGCTCTTGTCGTAGGTGCTCGTCTGCTTGAGCGTGGTGTAGGCGAAGCTGGTCTGCTCGATGGTCTGGCGACGCGCGCCGAGGGTGACGAGCAGGCGGTCGTCCATGAAGGACATGGTGTCGGCGATGGCCACGCTCGAGGTGTCGATCTTGTCGGTCAGGCGCGGGTCTTCCAGCGTGTTGCCGGTGAAGGCGTTGGCGACCGGGTATGCCGTTGCGTACGGTGCGTAGATGTTGTTGCGGATGGTGCCGCGCGAGATCGTGTACGCGTTGTCGCGGTCGTTGCTGTACTTGGCGACCGAGGCCACCACCGTGTGTTTCACCGGGCCGGTCGCGAAGTTGCCGCGCACGCCGAGCTCGGCGGTGCCGATGCGGTCCTTGCGGGTGTTGCTGAAGCGAGTGTTGCTCGTGTTGCCGAACGAGTCGGTGAGCGTGGGGTTCGACAGCACGTTGTCTTCGTCGCTGCGGCGCACGCCGCCGGCGGCCCAGGCCGTGATGTTGTCGGTGATGTCGACTTCGCCGCGGAAGGTGGCGAACTTGTCCTTTTCCTTCGAGTAGGTCCAGGGCTGGGCGAAGTTGGTGCGGGCGTCGGGCGCGCGGGGGATCGGCAGCGTGGACGAGGGCGTCAGGCTCGGGCGGCCGTCTTTCAGGTCGTAGTCCTGGTAGCCGAAGTCGGCCGACAGGCGCACGTTGCGGTTGTGCCAGTCGAGGCCCACGCCGAAGGCGCTGAGCTGCTGGCTTTCGTTCTTCACGCCGGTGCCGCCTTCACGGCGCACAGCGTTCACGCGAATGCCCAGGCTGTCGTCGGGACCGAATCGGCGGGCCAGGTCGAGGTTGACGAAGCCCTGGCCGCCGGTCTGCACGCCGAAGCCGACGCGGGTGAGCGGCTCGTTGGGCGCGCGCTTGGGCAGCAGGTTGATCGCGCCGCCGATGCCGCTGCCGCCGGGCGCGGCGCCGTTCAGGAAGGTGTTGGCGCCGCGGAACACCTCCACGCGCTCGAAGAACTCAGAGGCGATGTACTGGCGCGGCAGCATGCCGTAGAGGCCGTTGTACGAGACGTCGTCCGAGTAGACGGGGAAGCCGCGCACCACGTACAGCTCCTGGAAGTTGCCGAAGCCGCGCGCCTGGCGCACCGACGGGTCGTTCAGCAGCACGTCGGCCACGCTCTTGGCCTGCTGGTCCTGGATCAGTTCGTTGGTGTAGTTGGTGCTGGAGAACGGTGTGCTCATCATGTCCTGGTTGCCCAGGATGCCGACCCGCCCGCCGCGCGCCACCTGGCCGCCCGCATAGGGCTTGGTCAGGCCTTCGGCCGATGCATCGGCGCTGGCTTCCACGGTCACCGTGGAGAGCGTGCCGCTGGCCGCTGCCGCAGCCGGCTCGGCAGTGGTGGTTTGGGCCAGGGCGGCCACGGTGTTGAGCGCGAGCAGCGACGCGACCACGGTCGGCCGGAGGAAGAAGCGGGGAGCGGGCATGGACGATCCGGATAAGATGCAAATGAGAACGGTTATTGTTCACTCGATTGCATCCACCTATTGATACTTTCTTGCAATGTTGCAAAAAAGTGTCAGTCGAAAGACTTCACATCTGCGTCAGAACCCGGATCGCTGCCCGTCCACGAACACATGCAGCTCGCCCGGCGCGAAGGGTGTCCAGGTCTCGTTGGTGGTCAGCGGCGCGGTGACGACCACGGCCACGCGATCATTGGGCGTGGTGTGTTGCGCGAAGTCGATTTCCACGTCTTCGTCCGACAGTTGCGCGGTCACGAAGGGGTGGCGGCGCTCCACGTACCAAAGGTTGGTCGAGGCATGGGCCCACAGCGCCTGTCCGTTGGACAGCATGAAGTTGAAGGTGCCGTGGCTCGCGAGCTGTGGCGCCAGCTCGCGCAGCGTGAGCGTCAGCTCTTCGATGCTCGGCACGCCCGCATGCGACTTGGCCAGCTCCTGCATGATCCAGCAGAAGGCGTGTTCGCTGTCGGTGTTGCCCACCGGATGAAAGTTGCCGTGCAGCCGCGGGCGGAATTCCTTCAGATCGCCGTTGTGCGCGAACACCCAGTAGCGCCCCCACAGCTCGCGCACGAAGGGGTGGCAGTTCTGCAGGTTGACCTCGCCCTGAGTCGCCTTGCGGATGTGCGCCACGACGTTGCGGCTCTGGATGGGATAGCGCCGGATCAGCTCCGCAACCGGCGATTCGCTCGCCGGCTGGTGGTCGACGAAATGGCGCAGCCCGCGGTCCTCGAAGAACGCGATGCCCCAGCCGTCGGCGTGGTGGTCGGTGCGGCCGCCGCGTTGCGCGAACCCCGTGAAGCTGAAGGTCACGTCGGTCGGCGTGTTGCAGTTCATTCCTAGCAATTGGCACATGGCGCTATTAGAGCGCGAGTGCCGGCCGGCCGTGCGGCGGATCCGCTCGCCGCTCAGCGCACGAAGCGGCCCTCGGGCGTGACGCGCACCATTTCGATGAAGCGCGAGCCGGTGGTGTTGCCGGTCGAGAAATCGATGTCCATGCCGGCCAGGCGGAACTTGAGCGCGCGCAGCGTCGCATGCAGGCGGGCGCGCGTCAGGTCGCGGCCGGTGCGCTTGAGTGCCTCGATCATCACCAGCCCGTTCAGGTAGCCCTCGAAGCTGCCGTAACCCACCGGTACCTGTGCCCGCTCCGCCAGCCGGCGATAGTCGCGCGTCACCGTCTCCACCTCGCCCCAGGGATAGGGCATGACTTGCGAGATCGCGAGGCCGCCCGCCTGCAGGGCCACCACCTTGGCCGTGACTTCGCCCGGCACGATCGACATGCCGTAGAACATCGGCTTGCTGCCGGCGGCGTAGGTGGCCTTGATCACCTCGCCGGCCACGGTGCCGGCCAGGTACATCAGGATGGCCTGCGACTGGCTGTCGGCCAGCGCCTTGCCGGCGGCGGCGGCGTCGGAGCCGTCGCCCTTGGCGACCACCTTGGCCGTCGGCACCAGCTTGTGGGGGACCATGGCCGCCTCGATCAGCTTGACCGCCTCGGCGCCGCCGGGGTTGTCGAGGTGGGCGATCGCGATCTTGTTCACACCGATGGTCGCCAGGTGCTCGACCAGGGCCTGCGCTTCACGGGCGTTGCTGGCGCGCACGAAGTAAGCCGATCCCGCGACGCGTTCGCGCGCGCTGTCGCCCACGCCGTAGCCGCCCACGCTGGGCGCGCCGCTCTGCTGCAGCAGCTTGGCCGCGGCGGCCGTGGTGCCCGAGCCCACGCAGCCGAAGAAGGCGAACACGCGATGGTCGTTCAGCAGCTTGGTGTAGTTCTCTACCGCCTTGTCGGCCTTCAGCTCGTCGTCCAGCGCCACCATCTTGATCTTGCGCCCGTTCACGCCGCCCTGTTCGTTGACGGCATCGAACGCCAGCGCGGCACCGTTGTGCACGACCTTGATCTGCGATCCGAGCGGCCCGCTCAGCACGGCCGAACTGCCGAGCACGATTTCACTGTCGCTCACCCCCGTTTCGGCGGCTTGCGCGGAAGAGAGCCGAGCGAGCCCGGCGGCCGCCACGGCCGTCGAGGCGATAAAACTTCTGCGTTGCATGTAAGACCCATCCCAACTGATTTAACAAATTCTCACAATTAGAGACGATGGGTTCTTTCGTACTACTTGGTGCTTACCCTGACTGTGGCGGGCGGCGCAATTGCCACGCTGCGCAGATGGCCAGCGCGCAAAGGCCGGCGAGCATCGCGAAGACCTCGTCGAAGGCCGCGAGCCGCGCCGGGCTGGTCATCGGGTTGGCGAGCGAATCGCCGTGCGCCGCGAGACGCCACTCCAGCACGATCGCGCACAGGCTCACGCCCGCCGCGCCGCCCAGCATGCGCACGAAGTTGATGGCGCTCGCGCCCTGCGGGATCAGCGGCTTGGCCAGCGGCCGCATCGAGCCCAGGTTGAGCGAAGGCAGGATGAAGCCCAGCCCGATGCGCCCGATGATCGCGAAGGCCACCAGCAGCCACAGCGCGCTGTCGAGCCGCAGCACCATCATCAGCGCGAACGAGGCTGCCAGCAGCACGAGCCCGATCGTCACCAGCACCCAGGTCGGATGCTTGTCGGCCAGCCGGCCCACGCCGGCGATGGTCAGCGCCAGCACGATGCCCGCCGGCAGCAGGATGGTGCCCACGTGCGATGCGGAAAGATGCAGCCCCACCTGCATGTACACCGGCAGCAGGTAGGTCGAGCCGAACAGCGCCGTGCCGTAGATGAAGGCGACCACGCTGCCCATCGCGAACTGCCGGTACTGGAAGAGCGCGAGGTTCATCAGCGGCGTGCCGCCCGAGGCCGCAAGTCGCCGCTGCCACCACACGAAGATGCCGAACGCCAGCAGCGCACCGGCCAGCAGCAGGCCCGCCTGCAGCGGTGAATCGCCGCGCAGCGCGACCAGCCCGTTCAGCAGGCACAGCGTGCCGACCGTGCCCAGCGCCAGCCCGCGCGCGTCGAGCCCGCTGCCGCGTACCGCGGCCACGCCGCCGGGCGCAGTCTTGGGTACGAACTTGTAGGCCAGCCAGAGCGAGGCCAGGCAGAACGGCACCACCATGAAGAAGATCGAGCGCCAGCCGAACAGGTCGACCAGCACCCCGCCGATGCTCGGCCCGATGGCAGGCGCCAGCACCACGCCCATGCCGAAGATGCCGCTCGCACGCCCCTGCTCGTGCGGCTCGAAGGCGCGCAGGATGATGATGGCCGGAATGGGCTGCACGACCCCCGCCGCCAGCCCTTCGGCCACGCGCGCGAACAGCACCAGCGAGAAGTCGTTGGCCACGCCGCCCACGATGCCACCCACCAGCAGCAACAGCATCGTGCCCACGTACGTGCGCCGGTAGCCGTAGCGCGACAGCAGCCACGGCGTGGTGAGCATCGAGACCGTCATCGCCACCATGAAGCCCGAGCTCACCCACTGCGCGCGCTCCTGCCCGAGCGAGAAGTGATGGCTCATGCCCGGAATCGCAACGTTGACGATGGTCGAGGACATGATCGACGCCATCGTCCCCACCATGACCGACAGCAGCAAGTACCAGCGGTAGCGTTCGCCATAGCGCTCGCGCAGCGAGCCGATGGAAGGCGGGGCCGGCGCGATCGCGGCTTCGGAAGTCTGTGGGGAGGTCATGGGGCGGCGGAATGTCTCGGGGTCCGTCGTCCTACAAGCATATCGGTCTTTGCACGGCCGGGACTGCGCGAGGCGGCCGCACAATGCATCCGCTGTCCCCTCCGCGTCAAGAAGATCAAGACAAGAACATGGACTCTTCACCCGACGAACAAGCCAATGCCCCGCAGGCTGCCATCGAGCCCGAAGGCGCGCCTACGCTTGCGGCCGAACTGGCCTCGCCGACCGTCAGCCGCGCCTATCGCTGCCAGTGCGGCCGCCCCGTCTTCCTGCGCAACAGCGAATGCCTGGCCTGCCACACGCCGCTCGGCTACGTGATCGACCGGCTCGGCGTCATGCCGCTCGCACCGGCCGTGGGCGAGGGCGCGCAGCCCGACACCTTCACCGTGTTCGGCGATCCGCACGGCAACACCTACCGCCGCTGCGCGAACCTCATGACGCCGGCCGCCTGCAGCTGGATGGTGCCCGCCGCGCGCGACGGCGAACAACTGCCTCCCGATACCCAAGGCCTTGCGCCGGGCTACTGCCTGGCCTGCAGCGTCACGCGCACCATCCCCGATCTCTCGCTGGAGAGCAACGGAGAACTCTGGCGCAAGCTCGAAACCGCCAAGCGCCGGCTCATCTCGCAGCTGCTCGCGCTCGGCCTGCCGGTGGTGAGCCGCCATGTCGATCCCGTGCACGGCCTGACCTTCGACTTCCTCAGCAACATGCCGGGCGGCCCGCACGTGATGACTGGCCACCAGCACGGCGTGATCACCCTCAACGCCGAGGAGGCCGAAGACGCCGTGCGCGAGCGCATCCGCGCCGAGATGCGCGAGCCCTACCGCACGCTGCTCGGCCACTTCCGCCACGAGATCGGCCACTACTACTGGGACCTGCTGGTGCTGCCCACGCCGTGGATCGACGACTTCCGCGCGCTCTTCGGCGACGACCGCGCCGACTACGCCGCCGCGCTGCAGACCCACTACGAGCAGGGCCCGCCGCCCGACTGGGCCGACCGCTTCGTGAGCAGCTACGCGAGCACCCATCCGTGGGAAGACTGGGCCGAGACCTGGGCCCACTACCTGCACATGGCCGACACCGCAGACACGGCGATGAGCTTTGGCGTCGACGCGACCAACGTCGAGCTCACGAGCGACCTGTTCACCCTCGACGACCTGTGGCAGCCGGAAGATCCCGATGCCGGCAAGTTCCTGGACTTCATCAACGGCTGGGTGTTGCTCACCAACGTGCTCAACGAACTGTCGCGCAGCATGGGCCAGCCCGATTACTACCCCTTCGTGCTGCCGCGCGTGGCGGTGGGAAAGCTGCAGTTCATTCACCGCGTGATCACGCAGCAGCGGCCGGGCGATGCGCCGACGATGGTGGTGGCTGGCGATGTGGCCGACCCTGCACCCGAGCAGGTGCAATCACAGACGCAATCGCAAAGCTCCGGTCAGCCCTGAGGCGGCGACTCGCCCGTCGCGCAGCGCATGCAGATGCACGCCAGCCCGCGCATGTCTTCCGGCAGGTTCGTGAGCGGCGCCCTGCTGAAGTCGACCTGCATGCACCAGCAGGGTGGCTGCGTTTGCCCCGTCTCTCGTTCGATCTCCATCGCGCAGCGGTTCGGCTCGCCGCACAGCGGACAGCGCGTGGCGTCGATCAGGCCCGGGACTGCCGCCAGAGTGGTCATGCGATCTCGAAGGCCGGCAGCTTCTTCGGCACGGCCACGTTCTGCAGCGTCACGTACACCGGCAGCCCGCCGCTGTAGGCCGGGTAGTCCTCGCCCTCGATCAGCGGCAGCAGGTAGCGACGGCACTTCTCGGTAATGCCGTAGCCGTCGTCCGAAATGAAATCGCGCGGCATCGGCTTCTCGACGTTGGCGACGGATTCGAGCGGCGCGCTGCCGATGCGATAGGCATACGGCACGTCGGACATGCGCTCGATGGTCGGCATCACCGCGTTGCGGCCTTCCAGCGCCAGTTCCACCGCGCGCTGGCCCAACTCGTAGGCCTGCTTCACGTCGGTTGCCGAGGCGATGTGGCGCGCCGCGCGCTGAAGGTAGTCGGCGACGGCCCAGTGGAACTTGTGGCCCAGCGCTTCCTTGACCATCTGCGCCACCACCGGCGCGGCTCCGCCGAGCTGCGCATGGCCGAAGGCGTCGCGCGTGCCCTGCTCCGCGAGGAATGTGCCGTCGGGGTGATGGCAGCCTTCGGACACCACCACCGAGCAGTAGCCGTGCTGCTTCACCAGTTCATCGACACGTGCGATGAAGCGTGCCTTGTCGAATTCGATCTCCGGGAACAGCACCACCACCGGAATGCCCTGGTCCGCCGCCAGGCCGCCCGCCGCGGCGATCCAGCCCGCGTGCCGGCCCATCACTTCGAGCACGAACACCTTGGTCGAGGTTGCCGCCATCGAGCGCACATCGAACGAAGCCTCGATGGTCGACACCGCCACGTACTTCGCGACCGAGCCGAAGCCCGGGCAGCAATCGGTCAGCGGCAGGTCGTTGTCGATGGTCTTGGGCACGTGGATGGCCTGCAGCGCATAGCCCATCGACTGCGACAGCTGGCTCACCTTGAAGCAGGTGTCGGCCGAATCGCCGCCGCCGTTGTAGAAGAAGTAGCCGATGCCGTGCGCCCTGAACACCTCGATCAGCCGCTCGTACTCGCGCCTGTTTTTCTCCAGCGACTTGAGCTTGTAGCGGCACGAGCCGAAGGCGCCCGAAGGTGTGCTGCGCAGCGCTGCGATTGCCTCGGCCGATTCGGCGCCGGTGTCGATCAGCTCTTCGGTCAGCGCGCCGATGATGCCGTTGCGCCCGGCGTAGAGCTTGCCGATGCGGTCCGGGTGCCGGCGCGCCGTCTCGATCACGCCGCAGGCCGACGCGTTGATGACCGAGGTGACGCCGCCCGACTGGGCGTAGAAGGCGTTGAGGATGGGCATGCGCGGGATTCTCCCGCAGCCCTACGACAGGCGCCAGTGCCGGCGTGTCAGGATGTCAGCGGCTCTCGAAGACAGGCGGCCGCTTCTGCAGGAAAGCACTCACGCCTTCGCGGAAGCTGGGGCGGTCGATCAGCTCGCGCTGGCGCTCGCTCTCGTAGTGCAGCTGTTCCTTCAGCGTGTGGTGCTCCGAGGCCTCGAAGGCTTCGCGCGCTTCGAGCACGGCATGCGCCGGCAGGCGGGCGAGGCGCTGCGCGATGCCCTTGGCTTCTTCCAGCAACTGCTCGTCGTCCACGCAGGCCCAGATCAGCCCCCACTGCACGGCACGCCCCGCGCCTACGCGCTCGTCGAGCAGGGCCATGCCCATCGCGCGCGCCCGGCCGGCGCGGCGCGGAATGGCCCAGGTGCAGCCGAGGTCGGGCACGATGCCGAGCTTCGGCAAAAAGGGCAGGTAGAAGTAGGCACTGCGTGCCGCGATGGTCACATCGGCTGCCAGCGCCAGGCCCACGCCGGCACCGGCCGCCGGGCCATTGACTGCGGCAACTACCGGCACCGGCAGGCTGCGCAGCGTTTCGATCAGCGGGTTGCTGAGCTCCTGCATCCACTCGGCAGTCTGTGTGCCCAGTGACTTGTCTTTGTCGCCCGGCGCCATCGCGCTCAGGTCGGCGCCCACGCAGAAGGCCTTGCCGGCGCCCGTGAGGATCACGGCGCGCACCGAGCGGTCGTCGCGTATGCGTTCCAGCGCATCACGCAGTTCGACCTGCAGGCCGTGCGCGATCGGGTTGAGCTTGGCGGGCAGGTTCAGTGTCAGCGTTGCGATGCCGTCGGCCTGTTCCTGGAGGATGAAGGGTTGTATCGGTGCGTCGGGGCTCATGGGTATCGATGGTTCGGCGCCCATGGAGCACGGTCAAGCCGGGGACAACCCGTGGGGCAGAAGTCGCCAAGGCGACCATGCGTGCGAACGCGCGGGCAGTGGCATGGCGGCCGGCTGTGCGTCAGACACCGTGATGCACGACGGCTCCAGCGCCGACACCAGCACGCGCCGGTGATCGGTGCTCTCGAAGCGGTCGCCGGGCTCCAACACGATGTCGCGCGTATCGCGGTCGAGCGTGACCCACACCGAGCCGCTGCGGCACTCGATGCCCACGCCCGCGCCGTCGGGCACGGTGAAGACGGAACGTTTCGGCAGGTTGACGTGGAAGCGGGAGGTGCTGGAAGAAGAGGCGCTCATGGCAAGCTCCATTGCATTCGTGATACGAATGAATATAGTGAGCCGACCTCCCATTTACACACGGTTATTCGGAACTCGTTGCATGCACCCAGAGAATGCGAAAGCCCCAGGCGCCATGAGCGGCGAGCTGCCGCCGCTCGAACTTCTGCGCAGTTTCGAGGCGGCCGCGCGCCGGCTGAGCTTCACGCTGGCGGCTGGCGAACTGCACCTGACGCAATCGGCCGTCAGCCGGCAGATCCAGCAACTCGAAGCCAGCCTGGGCGTGCTGCTGTTCGAGCGCCGCCACCGCGCGCTGGCGCTCACCGAGGCCGGCGGCGTGCTGCAGCGAGCCGTTACCGACAGCCTGGAGCGGCTGCGCGACGCCACGGCGCGTGTGCGTGCGAGTTCGGCGCCGCGCCAGGTGGCGATCACCACCACGCCGGGTTTCGCGTCGATCTGGCTCATTCCCAAACTGGCGCGCTTCACCGGCAGCCATCCGCAGGTCGACGTGCGCGTGTCGGCCACGCTCGACGTGCTCGACCTGGAAAGCAGCCGCATCGACCTGGCCGTGCGCTTCGCGCCCATTGGCCGCGGCATCGGACCGGCGCTGTTCGAGGAGTCCGTCATCCCGCTGTGTTCGCCGCAGCTTGCCGCGTCGCTGCGCCAGCTCTCGGACTTTTCGAAGCTCACGCTGCTGACCGTGGAATACCCCGACCACAGCGAAGCCCCGACCGCCGACTGGGAGCCTTGGCTCAAGGTGATGGGGCTGGAAGACCTGCGCATGAAGAGCACGCTGCACTTCACGCAGTACGCCGATGCCGTGGCCGCCGCGGTGGCGGGGCAGGGCGTGGTGATCGGCCGGCTGCCGTTGCTGAGCGAACTGGTGCGCGATGGCCGGCTCGTGGCGCCGCTCGGCGAAGGCGCCGCATCGCACCGCGGCTATTTCATCGAGATGTCGAGGCGCGCCGCGGGCAACCGCGACGCGCAGGACTTCGCGCAGTGGCTGCGCGACGAAGCCGAGGCCGCGCAGCGAAGCTGACCGACGATCAACCCGGCAGCAGCACCTTGTTGACGACGTGGATCACGCCGTTCGACTGGTAGACGTTGGCGATCGTCACCATCGCCGTGCCGCCCTTGGCGTCGGTCACCATCACGTTGCTGCCGCTCATCGTCGCGGTCAGCGTGCCGCCGCTCGCGGTCTTCAGCGTGGCCTTGCCGCCGCCTGCGTTGATGGCGCTCATGAGCGCCGGGCCGTCCATCCTGCCGGGCACCACGTGGTAGGTCAGCACCTTGGTCAGCGTGGGCTTGTTCTCGGGCTTGAGCAGCGTGTCGACAGTGCCGGCCGGCAGCGCGGAGAAGGCCGCGTTGGTCGGTGCGAACACGGTGAACGGGCCGGGGCTCTTCAGCGTGCCGACCAGGTCCGCGGCCTTCACTGCGGCCACCAGCGTCGTGTGGTCCTTCGAATTCACGGCGTTGTCGACGATGTCCTTCGTCGGGTACATCGCGGCGCCGCCGACCATCGGGTTCGTCGACGACATGCCGCCGCTGCTGCCGCCCATGCCGCCCGCGCAAGCGCCGAGCAGGACCGAAACGCCGACTGCAATCATGAGTTTTTTCATTGAAGGCTCCTGAAAAGAATGGTTCTTGAAGTTCTCTGCGGAAACCGCCGGCAGCTCGGAGGCGCGATGCGCTTGAGTCGAATACGGCGCGGCCGCGCAACTGGATTCACGCGTCGGCTTTGCGCCACAACCGCGCGTGCGGCGCTTGCGCATCACGAGCGCGCTCGACAGAATCCGCCCTTCGTTTTTCAGCAACAGTTTCTTTTCACCGCGCCTGGCGACGACCAACCTCCCGGGCGACAAACCAATTCAATGAACCGTTTCCTGAACACCTGACCCGCACACCGACCGCCCCGGCCGGACGTGCATCCACGCATCCGCCGAGGCCTATCGACAAAGGCCCCGCGCAGCCATTCGCCGGGGCTTTTTTGTTTTTTGGAGTGTGTGCACATGAGTGCTCAACGAAAGGCCCGCGACGACGACAAGCGTCTGGGCCGGTTCTATTTTTCGGTGCCGACTGCGGCACCTCGCAATCCAGTGGTGGCCGCGATGGCGCGCGGCGAATCGAGCCAAGGCGCGGGACGTCACCTGCGTACGCACCGCGCGGAGCGGCGTGCGCAGAAGGTGGCGCTGCAGAAGGCTGCGCGCAGCCTGGGCGGGAGGGGCGACGATGCGTGAAGACATGGACAAGGTCATCGTCGAGCGGCCGCGAGGCGGCTGGCGCGTGCAGGGAGATGGGCGCAAGTGGCGCAACAGCAAGGACCGGGGGTCGCACCTGGGCATGAAGCGTGGCCATGCCCACCCGAAGTGGCTCAGCGAAAACCTCGCGCCGCTCAAGCGCTGGTTGCACAAGCAGGTACACCGGCCGTGGGACAAGGTGTACGCCGAACTCTGTAGCGGCATTGACCGCCGCAGCACGGTGCAGGCGCACATCTTCGAGCACATCGACGGCTTCGTGGAGCGCAGGGCCGAACTGCGCGACGGCCAGGTGTGGGTGCCTGCCGAGCGGTGGCGGAGCCGCCTTCGCACGCTACTGAGTGAAGCGGCACATGTGGAACTCTTCGTGCATCCGGTCACCGGCATCCTGCTGCCCAACCGGCGCTTGCATGAAGCGCGCAAGGCGCAGAAGCTGGCTTATCGCGCCGCGTGGAGCAGGCCGCCGGCCGGCAAGGCGCCTGTCTTTCATGTGATCGACGAGGTCACGCTCGCGCCGCTGCCCGAGTTGCGGCGGACGATGCTCGATGTGACGTACTACGACGTGTTGCGCCGCTGCCCGGTCACGCGGCGCGGCGGTTGCGAAAAGCCGGCCTTCGGTTCAGCCGATCATCGGGAGATGTATGGGCGCGATCATGTGTACGCCTCCGCCATGCGCAGACTCAGCCAATGGGAGGTGCGAAAGCGTTTTGGCTGATCGCCGGCGGCGTGCTGATGCTGGCGATCAAGCGCTAGCCAGCTCGCGCCGGCGCCCGCGGCAGCACGAGGAACGCAATCGTGCCCGCGGCCAGCATGCCCGCCACCGTGAGGAACACCGCGCGGTACGGCTCGACCTCATGCGCCACAGCCCACGATGCGGCCACGCCGGTCGTCCACTGCATCAACGAGACACCGAGGAACATGGCCATGTTCATCAGCGCCATCGCGCGCCCCGTCATGGCCGCCGGGTAAGCGTTCTTGGTGTACGCGTACTGCAGCACGCTGTAGCCGGACAGCAGGCCATAGATGATCGGCAGGCCGATGTCCACCATGCGCGAATGCGTGAGCGCCATCGCGCCGAACATCAGCGTACCGGCGAACGCGCAACCCATCATCCAGCGCGTGCGCCGCGCGCCGCCCGGGTCCATGCGGCCGAACAGCATCGGGCTGATCATGCCGGCGACGGTCATCACCAGTGCGACGTTGCCGCTGGCCACCAGCGAGAGGCCGTGGCGGTCGTGCAGCACCGGGCCGAGCCACAGGCCTCGCAGCGTGATGAATGCCGCGTACGACACGCAGGCGAAGCACACCAGCCCCAAGGTGTGGGGCATCGCGAACAGCGGCAGCAGTTCGCGCACGGCCTTGCGCAGCGACTGGCGTTCGGCCGGTTCGGGCTGCGGGTTCGCGCGCGCGGCGGGCTCGCGCACGCGCCAGAAAATGACCAGCCACGAGAGCACCGCGAATGCGGCCAGCACCGCGTAGCCGGCGCGCCAGGACGCAGCCTCGATCAGCAAGGCCAGCGGCGTGCCGGTGAACAGGATGCCCATGCCGGCCATGCTCATCACCAGCCCCGACATCGCGGTGAAGCGCGAGGCATCGAAATGCCGCGCGATGAACACCGTGCAGGCCAGGAACGCCGGCGCGCAACCGACGCCGATCAACGCCTGCCCGAGCAGCAGTGCGTGGAAGTTCGGCGCCACGGCGCACAGCGCTGCGCCAGCGACGGCCAGGGGAAAGGTTGTCAGCACCGTGCGGCGCACGCCGAAGATGTCGATCGACACGCCCATAGCGAGCTGCATGATCCCGAAGGCGAAGTGGAAGGTGCCTGCCCACATGCCGAGTTGCTGGGGCGTCAGGCCGAAGTAGCCACTGAGGGGCGTGGCCATCATGGCGCCAACGGTGCGGAAGGCCTGGCTCAGGGCGAAAGCGGTGGCGAGGGCGATCAGCATCGCGGTGGTCGAGTCGGACCAGCGGAAAAAGCGTGAGCTGGAGCCGGGGTTGCCGGTGCGCTCCGCGGGCTTGGATGCCGCGTTCGGGTTCATGGGGCGAGAGGCCAGGAAGGATGGGCGACCTGGATGCTAGTTGATCATGGAGCGCGCGTAGTCGCGGCGGCGACGCTTTGTGCGCATTCGACTGAGCATGACAGGTACCCCCATAATTTCCAGACAACTCTTCAGAGCTTCGCATTGCCAACGCCCTCCACCTCCCCCAGTACCCGCACGGCAAAGGGTGCGCCAGCCGCGCAGCCGCTTTTCAGCCGTGTGCGCGAGATCCTGGATGCTGCACGTGCCGGTGTAGCGCGTACGGTCAACACGACACAGGTCGCGGCCAACTGGTTGATCGGACGCGAGATCGTCGAGGAAGAGCAGCGAGGGCGGCGCCGAGCGGGCTATGGGGCCAAGCTGCTTGCCGATCTGTCGACCCGCCTGAATGCCGAGTTTGGTCGCGGCTATTCCGTGGACAACCTGGAAGCGTTCAGGCAGTTCTATCTGGACTATCCGCAACTGATTTCCGAGACGGCGTCTCGGAAATCGACCGCACCGCTGGTGCTGCCTCTTCAAGCCAGTTCCGAGACGCCGTCTCGGAAATCCGATGGCGGCACGGACTGGTGCCCCGGATCGCTGCACCCGTCTCTTTCGTGGAGTCACTACCGTCAACTCTTGCGTGTGACGAGGCCGCAAGCGCGTGCCTTCTACGAGATCGAAGCGATCCGAAGCGCGTGGTCCGTGCGTGAGCTCCAGCGCCAGACGGCCAGCCTGCTGTACGACCGCCTGGCCAAAAGCAAGGACAAGAGGGGGTTGATGCGATTGGCAACTCACGGCCAGGAGGTGATGCAGCCGCTCGATGCCTTGAAAGACCCGGTAGTCATTGAGTTCCTCGGCCTGCCGGAGTCCCCAAGGCTGGTCGAGTCCAAGCTGGAGCAGGCGCTCATCGACAACCTGCAAACCTTCCTGCTCGAGCTGGGCAAGGGCTTTGCATTTGTGTCGCGTCAGGAGCGCATCACCATCGACGGCGACCACTTTTACATCGATCTGGTCTTCTATCACGCAGTGCTCAAGTGCTATGTGCTCATCGATCTCAAGGTCGGCAAGCTGACTCATGGCGACCTCGGTCAGATCCAGTTCTATGTGAACTACTACGACCGCGAGCGTCGCACTGAAGGCGACAACCCGACTTTGGGCGTGATCCTTTGCCCGGACAAGAACGATGCCGTGGTGAAGTACACCTTGGGCGAGCAGCAGGAGCGCAATATCTTCGCCAGCCGCTACCAGTTGCACCTGCCGACCGAGCAGGAACTCGAACGAGAGTTGCGCCGGGAAATCCGGCAGTTATCCATGACGCCGCAGCTCAAGAGGGCCTCCAGGAAGAAAGCGCCGGGCGCATAAAAAACGGCACCCGAAGGTGCCGTTTGTGTGGCTTGGCTTGCTTTGCCTGATCGGGTCTCAGGCTTCGCCCTTTACCTTCAACCGCCACGCATGCAGCAGCGGCTCGGTATACCCGCTCGGCTGCTCGATGCCCTTGAACACCAGGTCCTGCGCCGCCTTGTAGGCCGACGAGGTCGTGAAGTTGCCGGCCATCGGCTGGTACAGCGGGTCGCCCGCGTTCTGCTCGTCGACCACCTTGGCCATGCGCTGGAAGGTCTCGTCGACCTGCGCCTTGGTCACCACGCCGTGCAGCAGCCAGTTGGCGATGTGCTGGCTGGAGATGCGCAGCGTCGCGCGGTCTTCCATCAGGCCGACGTTGTGGATGTCGGGCACCTTGGAGCAGCCCACGCCCTGGTCGATCCAGCGCACCACGTAGCCGAGGATGCCCTGCACGTTGTTGTCGATTTCCTGCTGGCGCTCTTCGGCAGTCCACTTGGCGTCGGCCGCGATCGGCACCTGCAGCAGCGCGTTGAGGATGTTGTCGCGCTCGCCGTCGGCGTCGATCTTTTCCAGCTCCTGCTGCACCGCGGTCACGCTGACCTGGTGGTAGTGCAGCGCATGGAGCGTGGCGGCGGTGGGCGAGGGCACCCAGGCGGTGTTGGCGCCGGCCTTGGGGTGGCCGATCTTCTGTTCGAGCATGGCGGCCATCAGGTCGGGCATGGCCCACATGCCCTTGCCGATCTGCGCCTTGCCGCGCAGGCCGCACGAGAGGCCGACCAGCACGTTGTTCTTTTCGTAGGCGCCGATCCACGCGCTGGACTTCATGTCGCCCTTGCGGATCATCGGGCCGCCCTGCATGGCGGTGTGCATTTCGTCGCCGGTGCGGTCGAGGAAGCCGGTGTTGATGAAGGCCACGCGCGCGGCGGCCTCGGCGATGCAGGCCTTCAGGTTCACGCTGGTGCGGCGCTCCTCGTCCATGATGCCGAGCTTCACGGTGTTGGCGGGCAGGCCGAGCAGCTGCTCGACGCGGCCGAACAGCTCGCTCGCGAAGGCCACTTCGGCCGGACCGTGCATCTTCGGCTTGACGATGTAGATGCTGCCGGTGCGCGAGTTGCCCTTGCGCTTCAGGTCGATGGTGGCGATGGTGGTGGTCACCACGGCATCGAGGATGCCTTCGGGGATTTCCTTGCCGCCGGCATACAGCACGGCGGGGTTGGTCATCAGGTGGCCCACATTGCGCAGGAACATCAGCGAGCGGCCGTGCAGCTTCACGGGCTTGCCGTCGGCGCCGGTGTATTCGCGGTCGGGGTTCAGGCCGCGCGTGAAGGTCTTGCCGCCCTTGGCGACTTCTTCCGTCAGCGTGCCTTCGACGATGCCGAGCCAGTTCGAATACGCGACCACCTTGTCGGCCGCATCGACCACGGCCACCGAGTCTTCGAGGTCGAGGATGGTCGAGAGCGCGGCTTCGAGCACCAGGTCGCTCACGCCGGCCGCGTCGCTCTTGCCGATGGGCGTGCTGCGGTCGATGCGAATGTCGAGGTGAATGCCGTTGTGCTTGAGCAGCACCGACGACGGCGCGGCGGCATCGCCCTGGTAGCCGATGAACTGCGAGGCATCGGCCAGGCCGGTGCTGCTGCTTTGCAGTGCGACGACGAGCTTGCCGTCCTTCACGCTGTAGCCGGTGGCCATCTTGTGCGAGCCGTTTTCCAGCGGCGCGGCCTGGTCGAGCACGTTGCGCGCGAACTCGATGACCTTGGCGCCGCGCACGGGGTTGTAGCCCTTGCCCTTTTCGGCGCCGCCGGCTTCGGAGATGGCGTCGGTGCCGTAGAGCGCGTCGTACAGCGAACCCCAGCGCGCGTTGGCGGCGTTGAGCGCGTAGCGCGCGTTCAGGATGGGCACCACCAGCTGCGGGCCGGCCTGTAGCGCGAGTTCGGAGTCGACATTGGCCGTGGTGGCCTTCGTGCCCTTGGGCTGCGGCAGCAGGTAGCCGATCTTCTCGAGGAAGGCGCGATACGCCGGCATGTCGGCGATCGGGCCGGGGTTCTTCTTGTGCCAGGCGTCGAGTTCGCTCTGCAGGCGGTCGCGCTCGGCGAGCAGGGCGATGTTCTTCGGCGCGAGGTCGCTGACGATGGCGTCGAAGCCCTTCCAGAAGACGTCGCTGGCCACGCCGCTGGCGGGCAGGACCTTGTCTTCGATGAAGCGGTGGAGCTCGGTCGCGACCTGGAGTCCGTGGGCGGTGGTGCGGGCGGTCATGGGGTTTCTCCTTGAGAAAAATGCAATCCTGGGGCGAACTTTATTCGATACTTTGCTGGCGAGTAAGAGCCGGAAGCGGGATTTATCCGTGACAAAAATGAAGGTAATCGCTGGCGAGCGGCCTGGGGCGCAAAGGGTAGGCACTGATAAGAACGCCGCAGGCGAGGGATATATTTAACTTCTTAAATAAATCCCGACCCGCTTCCATGATCCTCCTGGCCTCCAACGAAAACCCCCTCGGCATGCCCGAATCGGCCCGCCGCGCGGCCGCCGCCGCGCTCGTAGGCGCTGGCAACTACCCCGACAGCAACGGCACCGCGCTGAAGAACGCGCTGGCCGCGCGGCTCGACGTGCCGGCCGACTGGCTCACGCTGGGCAGCGGATCGAGCGAAATCCTCCATCTCGCGGCGCAGGTCAGCCTGAAGCCCGGCGAGGGCGTCGTCTATTCGCAGTACGGCTTCGTCGTCTACGCGCAGGCCACGGCGCAGGCCCATGCGCACGCAACTGTCGTGCCCTCGCTCAACTTCGGCCACGACCTGGGCGCCATGCGCGCTGCCATCGGCGACGACACGAAGCTGGTGTTCGTGGCCAACCCGAACAACCCGACTGGCACTTTCATCGATGCTGCGCCGCTGCTGGCCTTTCTGCAATCGGTGCCCGCGCACGTGACGGTGCTGCTCGACGAGGCCTACACCGAGTACCTGTCGCCTGCGCAGCGCTACGACAGCATCGGGTGGGTGCGGCGCCTGCCCAACCTGATCGTGGCGCGCACTTTCTCCAAGGCCTTCGGCCTGGCCGGGCTGCGCATCGGATACGGCGTGTCGCAGCCGGCGCTCACGGCGCGCATGAACGCGCACCGCCCGCGCTTCAACGTGACGACACCGGCGCAGGCCGCGGCGGTGGCCGCGCTGGGCGATGCGGACTTCCTCGCGCGCACTTATGAGCTCAACACGGCCGGGCGCGACCAGCTCGCTGCGGGCTTCAAGGAACTGGGCCTCGAGTACGTCCCTTCCTCGGGCAATTTCCTGATGGTGCAGGTCGGCGACGCGCAGGCCGTGCATGCGCGCCTGCTGGCGGCCGGCATCGAGGTTTCACTGCTCGGCAACTACGGCCTGCCGCAGTGGCTGCGCATCAGCATCGGCCTGCCCGAGCAGAACCGCGCGGTGCTGGCCGCGCTGCGCTGAGCAGGGCGGCACTCCTTTTTCAACAACGCCCCGAGGAGACAGGACCATGAAACGCCGTCAGTTCGCAGCGCAGTCCGCTGCCGCCTTTGCCGTCGCGGCCGCTGCGCCGCTGGTGTTCGCGCAGCAAGACCGCACGGTGCGGATCCTGGTCGGCTTTCCGCCGGGCGGCTCGGCGGACGTGGTGGCGCGGGTGCTCGCCGAGAAGATGCGTGTGTCGCTCGGGCAGAACGTCATCATCGACAACAAGCCCGGCGCGGCCGGCCGGCTCGCGCTGGGCGAACTCAGGCGCGCGGCGCCGGACGGCACCACGCTGGTCTTCTCGCCGAGCGGCGCGATGGTGATCCATCCGTGGCTCTACTCGAACCTCGGTTACGACCCGGCGAAGGACTTCACGCCGATCGCGCTCGGCAGCACCTTCGACTTCGCGGTGACGGCCGGGCCCGGCGCGCCCGCCGGCGACCTGAAGACGGTGCTGGCGTGGATGAAGGCCAACCCGGCAAAGGCCAACTACGCCACCTCGGGCGCGGGCACGGTGCCGCACTTTGCCGGACAACTGATCGCCCAGGCGGCCGGCGTGCCGATGACGCATGTGGCCTACCGCGGTGGCGCGCCGGCGGCACAAGACCTGATCGGCGGCCAGGTGCCGCTGATGGTCGACACGGCCTCGGAAACCATCGAGCACCACCGCGCCGGCAAGGTCCGCATCCTCGCGGTGACGGGCGAGCAGCGCAGCCGCGCGCTGCCCGACGTGCCGACGCTGAAGGAGTCGGGCATCAACGTGACGGCCGATGCGTTCTTCGGCCTCTATGGCCCGCCGGGGATGTCGCCCGAAGTGGTTGCACGGATCGACAAGGCCGTGGCCGATGCGCTGCGCATGCCCGACGTGCAGGAGAAGATCTATTCGCTGGGGCTGGTGCCTGCGCATGCCGGGCCGGCCGAGTTGGCAGCCACCCAGGCAGCGCACTTGAAGCGCTGGGAAATGCCGATCAAGAACTCGGGCTTCAAGGCCGAGTCCTGATCGCTCAGACCTGTCCGCCGAGCTCCCGCGCTGCAGCCTGCACTGGCTCGATGTAGCGCTCGTCGTAGCGATGCGTGGGCATGGTCAGCGTGACGGCCGCGGCAAGGCTGCCGTCCGCATGGAACACCGGCGCCGAGATGCCCGCCAACTCGGCCGTGCGGTCACCCACCAGCGCGCAGTAGCCCTGCGCGCGAATGCCGTCGTACAGCTTGCGTTCCTTCGTGCCACGCGGCTGTTCGGCCTCCGGGCCGAAGGCGATCAGCACGCGCGCGCCTGCGCCCCGGTCGTTGGGCAGCAGGTCGCCCACGCGCACGTGGTCGCGCACCACGTGCGATGAATCGACCCGGAACTGGCACAGGCGCACCCAGCTGTCGCCCTGGTCCTGCCGCACGTGGTACGCCGCGCTTTCGCCCGTGACTGCAGCGAGCGAGCGCAGCACCGGCAGCACGATGCGGTCGAGCGACTGCGACGCCGCGTACAGCCCGTGCAGCCGCGCGATCTCCATGCCCAGCGCATAGCGCCCGTCGTCCTGCCGGCGGATGAGCCGCGCATGTTCGAGCGAGGCCAGCAGTCGCAGCACGGTGCTCTTGTAGAGCTGCGTGCGCTCGGCGAACTGCGCGAGCGACAGCGCCTCGTCGCCCGGCTGAAAGGCCGAGAGCAGGCTCAGCGCGCGGTCGACCGCCGCCGCGCCGCCGGGGGCGGCATTGAGGTCGGACACGGATTCGGTCTGGGCTTTGCGGGGCATGAGGAGGAGGGAGGGAATGGGTCGGCTTGACTGTCGGGTGGATCGACGGTCTAATTCTGTTTAACAGAATATAGTTCTGTAAGATAGAACAGTCAAGCGATTCCACGATTCCATCGAAGGAGACCAGTCCGATGACACCCCCCGACGTCCTCATCAGCGAGGTCGGCCCGCGCGACGGCCTGCAGTCGGTCAAGGCCACGATGCCCACGGCCGACAAGCTGCGCTGGATCGACGCGCTCTACGCCGCCGGCATCCGCGAGATCGAGGTCGCGTCCTTCGTGCCCGCGAAGCTGCTGCCGCAGATGGCCGACGCCGCCGAGGTGGTGCGCCACGCCGTCACGCTGCCCGGCCTCACCGTGATGGCACTGGTGCCCAATCGCAAGGGCGCGCAGGCCGCGCTCGAAGCTGGCGTGCACAAGCTCACGATGCCGGTGTCGGCCAGCGTGGCGCACTCGCTGGCCAACGTGCGCAAGACACCGACCGAAATGGTCGAGGAGGTGCGCGCCATTTCCGATCTGCGCCGCGCCATTGCGCCGCATGTGAAACTCGAAGCCGGCATCTCCACCGCCTTCGGCTGCACGCTGCAGGGCCTGGTGCCCGAAGACGACGTGATCCGCCTGGCCGCGCAATGCATAGAGGCCGGCGCCGACGAATCGGGCCTGTCCGACACCGTGGGCTACGCCAACCCCGCGCAGGTGCGCCGCCTCTTCAAGCGGCTGCGCGCGGAGATCGGCAGGCACGCGGGCGCCGCCCACATGCACAACACGCGCGGCCTGGGCATCGCCAACTGCCTGGCGGCGTGGGACGAGGGTGTGCGCACCTTCGACGCCTCGCTCGGCGGCCTCGGCGGCTGCCCCTACGCGCCGGGCGCCTCGGGCAATGCCGTTACCGAAGACCTTGTGTTCATGTTCGAGGCCATGGGCGTGCGCACCGGCATCGACATCCAGAAACTCATCGCGGCGCGCGCGCCGCTCATGGCCGGCCTGCCGGGCGAGCCGGTCTACGGCATGACGCCGGAAGCCGGATTGCCCAAGGGCTTCGTCCAGGAACACATCGCACAACATGTCTGAAGCCAATCCTCTGCCGTACGCCGGCGTTCGCGTCGTCGAATTCACCCACATGGTCATGGGCCCGACCTGCGGCCTGCTGCTGGCCGACCTCGGCGCCGAGGTCATCAAGGTCGAGCCCATCGAGGGCGACAACACGCGCCGCCTGCTCGGCTCGGGCTCGGGCTTCTTCCCGACCTTCAACCGCAACAAGAAGAGCATCGCGCTCGACCTGAAGAAGCCCGAGGGCGTGGAGGCCGCGCTGCGCCTCGTCGCCACCGCCGACGTCGTCAGCGAGAACTTCAAGCCCGGCACCATGAAGAAGCTGGGGCTCGACTACGACACGCTCAGCAAGCTCAACCCGCGCCTCGTCTACGTGAGCCACAAGGGCTTTTTGCCCGGCCCGTACGACCACCGCACCGCGCTCGACGAAGTGGTGCAGATGATGGGCGGCCTCGCCTACATGACGGGCCGCTCGGGCGACCCGCTGCGCGCGGGCACCAGCGTGAACGACATCATGGGCGGCATGTTCGGCGCCATCGGCGCAATGGCCGCGCTGCGCCAGCGCGACCTCACCGGCAAGGGCTGCGAAGTGCAGTCCGCGCTGTTCGAGAACAACGTGTTCCTGGTCGCGCAGCACATGATGCAGTTCGCCGCCACCGGCAAGGCGGCCGACCCGATGCCCAGCCGCATCTCGGCCTGGGCCGTGTACGACGTGTTCACCGTGAAGGACGGCGAGCAGATCTTCCTGGCGGCAGTGAGCGACAAGCAGTGGGCCATCTTCTGCAAGGCCTTCGGCCTGGAAGACATGCTGGCCGACCCGCGCCTGAAGACCAACAACGACCGCGTGCTGGCGCGCGAATGGATGATGCCGATCCTGCGCTCGCACCTGGCGAACCACAGCGCGGCCGAACTCAGCGCGGTGTTCGAGCAGAACGAGCTGCCCTTCGCGCCCATCACCAAGCCGCAGGAGCTGTTCGACGACCCGCACCTGAACGCCACCGGCGGCCTTGCGCCGGTGCGCATGAACGACGGCAGCACGGCCAAGGTGCCGCTGATGCCGTTCACGCTGGGAGGCGAACGGCCCGGCATCCGGCTGCAGCCGCCGCACGTCGGCGAGCACAGCCGCGAGCTGCTGAAAGAAGTGGGCTACAGCGACGAAGAAATCGCCGCGCTCGAAACACAACACATCACCCTCGGAGACTGACCCCATGTTTTTCATCACACGGCGCGCCTTGCTGGCGTGCGCCGCGGCCGCCGCATGCCTGAACGCCGCTCCCGCTCTTGCCGACACGGCCTGGCCCGACAAGCCCGTGCGTCTCGTCGTGCCCTACACGCCCGGCGGCGCCACCGACATCGTGGCGCGCCTCATCGCGCAGAAGCTCGTCGACGACACCAAGTGGACCTTCATCGTCGACAACCGCGCGGGCGGCAACGGCAACATCGGCATGGACGTGGTCGCCAAGTCCAAACCCGACGGCTACACCATCGGCCTGGGCCAGACCGCCAACCTCGCGATCAACCCGACGCTGTTCCCCAAGATGCCCTACGACGCGCTGAAGGACCTGGTGGCGGTGTCGGTCGTGGCCTCGCAGCCCGTGGTGCTGGTGGTGCGCGCGGACGCGCCGTACAAGTCGCTGGCCGATCTGGTCGCGGCCGCCAAGGCCAAGCCCGGCGAGATCAAGCAGGCGCTTGCCGGCACCGGCACGCTGGGCCACATGGCCGGCGAGGTGCTCGCGAAGCGCGCGGGCTTCCAGGTGCTCAACGTGCCGTACAAGGGCGCCGCGCCGGCCATCACCGACCTGCTCGGCGGCCAGACCGACTACATGTTCGCCACGCCGCAGGGCGCGCTCGCCATGGTGAAGGGCGGCAAGCTGCGTGCGCTGGCCGTCACCTCGGCCAAGCGCCTGCCGGTGATGCCCGAGGTGCCGACCGTGGGCGAGAGCTACAAGGGCTTCGAGGCGGTGGACTGGAAGGCGCTCGTGGTGCCGGCCGGCACGCCCGCCGACATCGTGAAAAAGCTCAATGCCGCCGTCGACAAGGCGCTGGCCAAGCCCGCGACCATCTCGCAGCTGCTGGCCGAAGGCAGCACGCCCGTAGGCGGCAGTCCGGAGCAGGCGGCGCAGTACGTCAAGGCCGAGCATGCGCGCTGGGGCGCGGCGGTGCGCGAGGCGGGCGTGCGGCCCGAATGGGCGCCCTTCAGCTAACCAGCAAACCGGCGGGCGATATAGTTTCCGCCCCATGGACCGCCTCAAGCAGCTCGAATCCTTCGTCTCGGTCGCGACCCGCGGCGGTCTCACGGCCGCGGCCAAGGCCGAGGGCGTGGCGCCCGCGATCATGGGGCGCCGGCTCGATGCGCTGGAAGAGCGCCTGGGCGTCAAGCTGCTGGTGCGCACCACGCGCCGCATCACGCTCACGCACGAGGGCAGCGCATTTCTCGAAGACTGCCAGCGCCTGCTGACCGAATTCGCCAACGCAGAAGCCAGCGTGAGCGCTGGCGGCATCAAGGCCAGCGGCCACCTGCGCGTAACGGCGCCGGCCGGCTTCGGCCGCCGCCACGTCGCGCCGCTGGTGCCGCGCTTTCATGCGCTGCATCCGGAAGTGACGATCTCGCTGAACCTCAGCGACCGCGTGGTCGACGTCACCGGCGAGAGCTTCGATTGCGCGGTGCGCGTGGGCGACCTGCCCGATTCATCGCTCGTGAGCGTGCGGCTCGCCGACAACCGCCGCCGCTGCGTGGCCACGCCCGAGTTCGTGCGCCGCCACGGCATGCCCAAGCACCCGGGCGAGCTCTCGCGCTTTGCCTGCCTCACGCTGTCGAGCGATGCCTCGCAGACGCGCGGCTGGGCGTTTCGCATCGTCAACGAGGAAGGCACCCAGGAGCTGATCCACCTGCGCCCCAGCGGCCCGCTCGATTGCTCCGACGGGCAGGTGCTGCACGACTGGTGCCTGGCCGGCCACGGCATCGCCTGGCGCAGCACCTGGGAGGTCGAGGCCGAGATCGATGCCGGCCTGCTCGTGCCCCTGCTCGACGAGTTCGCCGCGCCGCCCAACGGCATCTACGCGGTGTTCGCGGGCGCCAAGCACCTGCCGCTGCGGGTGCGACTGTGGCTTGATTTCCTCAAGGAGCAATACGGCAACCCGGAATTCTGGGGTGGAAGGGCCTGAGGCGCATCGACGGCGTCACAATCTGTTTGCATTTGCAACCCCACTCGGAAGAAAGCCATCGATGACGCTCGAAGCCATCCTCGCGTACCTGCACTTGCTTGCCATCCTCACGATGGTTGTCTTCATT
Source organism: Variovorax sp. YR566 (assembly GCF_051992195.1). NCBI lineage: Bacteria > Pseudomonadati > Pseudomonadota > Betaproteobacteria > Burkholderiales > Comamonadaceae > Variovorax > Variovorax sp. YR566. The sequence continues at coordinate 831,478 of NZ_CP197092.1, forward strand.
TCCAGCGAAGCGGCGCTATGCCGCGTGCAGTGGCTCAACGCCGCAGTGGTCGAGCGGCTGGCCAAGGTCGACATGGTCTACGGCATTGCCGCCATCGCGGTGCTCGCCACGGGCATCGCGCGCACCTGGTGGGGCGTGAAGGGCACGGCCTGGTACTGGACCAACCCGTTGCTGCACGTGAAGCTGGGGCTGTTCATCATCGTGGGCGTGCTCTCGATCTTCCCGACGCTCACCTACTTCCGCTGGCGCAAGACGCTGCGCGCCACCGGCAAGCTGCCGGCCGAGGCCGACATCAAGAAAACGCGCAAGCTGGTGATGGTGCAGGCGCACCTGATAGCGCTCATTCCGCTGGTAGCGGTGTTCTTGGCACGCGGCTTCGGCAAGTAAGCCCGGCATGGGACACCCCGGCATCCAGCTTCTGTTTGCCGGAACCATCTTCAGCAGCGCGTTCCTGCTGTTCCTGGTCCAGCCGCTGATCGCGAAGCAGATTCTTCCGTGGTTCGGCGGCTCGGCTGCGGTCTGGTCGATCTGCATGGTGTTCTTCCAGGTGGTGCTGCTCGCGGGGTACGCGTATTCCGACTGGGTCACGCGCCATCTGCGCATGCGGGCGCAGGCCGTGCTGCATGTGGCGCTGCTGCTCGCGAGCCTGGCGTTTCTTCCGATCGTGGTGAGCGCCAACTGGAAGCCGACGGGCGCCGAAGACCCGGCCTGGCGGATCCTGGGGCTGCTGTTCGGCACCATCGGCTTGCCGTATTTCCTGCTCTCGACCACCGGGCCGCTGGTGCAGTCATGGGTGGCGCGCACGCCGTGGGGCGCGCAGGTGTACCGCTATTTCTCGCTGTCGAACCTGGCCTCGCTGCTGTCGCTGCTGAGCTATCCCGTGCTGATCGAGCCGCGCAGCACGCTGCTGCAGCAGGCGCACGGATGGTCGTGGGGCTACGCCGCCTTCGTGGTGCTGTGTGCCGGCACGACGCTGTACATGGCGCGGCGATTGACGGCCGAGGTAGTGCCGCAGCAGTCATCGCCGGGCCAGGCCACCCAAGCCGTCGTGGAGGACAAGCCGCCGCGCGTCGCCGACTACCTGCTGTGGCTCGCGCTGCCGGCGCTGGCGTCGTGGCTGCTGCTGGCCGTGACGAACCACATCACCCAGAACGTTGCCGCGGTGCCATTCCTTTGGGTGCTGCCGCTGTCGCTGTACCTGCTGACTTTCGTCCTGTGCTTCGAGAGCGACCGCTGGTACAGGCGCGGCGTGTTCCTGCCGCTGGCGGCCGTCATGCTGCTGCTGTGCGCCTTCGGCCTGCAGCACCACATCGGCGCCGAGGTCCGCATTGCGTTGCCGCTGTATGTGTCGGGGCTGTTCGTGCTGTGCATGTTCCTGCACGGCGAAACCGCGAAGCTGCGGCCGGGGCCGCGCTACCTCACGCGCTTCTATCTGATGATGTCGCTCGGCGGGGCGCTGGGCGGGGTGACGGTCGGACTGGTCGCGCCGCATGTGCTGGTGGCGTACTACGAGCTGGGGCTCGGCCTGATGCTGACCGCGCTGGCGGCGGCGGCCGTGCTGCGCCAGCGGGTGTGGCTGCGGGTCTGCTGCGTGGTGCTGGCCGCCTGCTGCACGCTCTTCCTGCTGCTGCAGGTCGGCAGCGACCGGTCGGGCGCGCGCAGCCTGCAGCGCAATTTCTATGGGGCGCTGCTGGTCTACGACACGACGGGCGATCCTCCGTCCGACAACGTGCGCCAGCTGGCGCATGGGTCGATCAAGCACGGCTCGCAGTTCCTGGACCCGGAGCGCCGGCACGAGCCCACCACCTACTACGGCGAAACCTCCGGCATCGGCCGCGCGATCGACTCTGCGCCGGCCGGGCCGCGCCGCGTGGGCCTGATCGGACTGGGTGCCGGCACGCTTGCGACCTATGGCCGCAGCGGCGACGTCTACCGCTTCTACGAGATCAATCCGCAGGTGTTCGCGCTGGCGGACAAGGAATTCAGTTTCCTGCGCGACAGCGAAGCGCGCATCGAGCGCGTGCTCGGCGATGCCCGGCTGGCGCTGGAGCGAGAGCCGGCGCAGGGTTTCGACGTGCTCGCGGTCGACGCCTTTTCAGGGGATTCGGTGCCGGTGCACCTTCTCACGGCCGAGGCGATGGACGTGTACCTGCGGCACATGAAGCCCGACGGCGTGATCGCCTTTCACGTGACCAACCGGTTCCTGGCGCTCGCTCCCGTGATCGCCAAAGTGGCCGAGGCCCGGGGACTGCACGCGGTGCTGGTGCACGACGAGGCCGAGCAGTCCGACTGGCTGCACCGTACCGACTGGGTGCTGGTCGCGCGCGATCCGCAGGTGCTGGCGCGCGAGCTGATACGGGAGGCCGCGACGCCGATCGCCACGAAGCCGGGCCAGCGGCCCTGGACCGACGACTTCAACAACCTGCTGGGCGTGCTGAAGTAGTGTGGTGCATTGGCGCGGCCATGAAAAAGGCCCGCACGTGGCGGGCCTCTTTTCACAATTGTCAGCGCAGCGTGGCTTCAGGCCTTGGCGTCTTTCTCGCACTTCTTCATGAAGCTGTTCTTGGCGGCGCCGGCCAGTGCCTTGCCGTTCTTGTCGACGGCCTTGGCGGCGCAGGCGGGAGCAGCTGCAGCCTTGGTGTCCTTCTCGCACTTCTTGATGGAGCTGGCCTTGGCCGCGCCAGCGAGGGCCTTGCCATTCTTGTCCACAGCCTTGGATTCGCAGCTTGCACCGGCGGCGGCGGCGGGTGCAGCAGCGGCGGCGGGGGCTGGTGCCGGGGTGGCGGCCTTGTCTTGAGCCTGTGCGGCGCCGAAGGAAAGACAGGCGCCGAGTGCGAGCAGGGAAAGGAGCTTCTTCATGGTGATGTGTCCTTGCAAGGTTGGGTTGTGACAGGAGCCCCGCCTCGGGGCCGACCATCCTAACGGGCCAAGCCAACAATCGGATGACCATCGTCAACTGCACCCGGGTTTGCCCCCGGTAAAATTCCCGGATGCTATTGGTCAAACAGGAGCTGCTCGCGGCGCTCGCGAACACGCTCGAATCCTTCTCGCCCGGCGCTGGCTCCAAAGCCGCGTTCGAGTCGCCCAAGGTGGCTGCGCATGGCGATTTCGCCAGCACGGCCGCCATGCAGCTCGCCAAACCGCTGGGGCGCAAGCCCCGCGAGCTGGCCGAGCAACTGAGCGCTGCGCTGCTCGCCACCTCCGCTTTCGGCCAATGGGTCGAGGCCATCGAGATCGCCGGGCCCGGCTTTCTCAACATCCGCCTGAAGACGACGGCCAAGCAGCAGATCGTGCGCGAGGTGCTGTCGGCCGGGAATACTTTCGGGCAACAGCCCGCCACCGGCGAAAAGGTGCTGGTCGAGTTCGTCTCGGCCAACCCGACCGGCCCGCTGCATGTCGGCCACGGCCGCCAGGCGGCACTGGGCGACGCCATCTGCAACCTGCGCGCCTCGCAGGGCGAAAGCGTCTGGCGCGAGTACTACTACAACGACGCCGGCGTGCAGATCCAGACGCTGGCCACCAGCACGCAGCTGCGCGCCCGCGGCTTCAAGCCCGGCGACGCCGAATGGCCCAGCGGCGAGAAGGCCCCGGCCTACAACGGCGACTACATCGCCGACATCGCCGAAGACTTCAAGGCGAAGAAGACCGTCAAGTCGGAAGACCGCGAAGTCACCGCCAGCGGAAACATCGACGATATCGACGCGATCCGCGAGTTCGCCGTGGCCTATCTGCGCCGCGAGCAAGACCTCGACCTGCAGGCCTTCCGCGTTCATTTCGACCAGTACTACCTGGAGTCCAGCCTCTATACCAGCGGCCGCGTCGAAGCTGCCGTGCAGAAGCTCGTGGCCGCCGGCAAGACCTACGAACAAGACGGCGCGCTGTGGCTGAAGTCGACCGACTACGGCGACGACAAAGACCGCGTGATGAAAAAGCAGGACGGCACGTACACGTACTTCGTGCCCGACGTTGCGTATCACATCGCCAAGTGGGAGCGCGGCTTCCACAAGGTCATCAACATCCAGGGCACCGACCACCACGGCACCATCGCGCGCGTGCGCGCCGGCCTGCAGGCGGCGGGCGAAGGCATTCCCGAGGGCTACCCCGACTACGTGCTGCACACCATGGTGCGCGTCATGAAGGGCGGCGAAGAGGTCAAGATCAGCAAGCGCGCCGGCAGCTACGTCACGCTGCGCGACCTGATCGAGTGGACCAGCACCGACGCCATCCGCTTCTTCCTGCTCAGCCGCAAGCCCGATACCGAATACACCTTCGACGTCGACCTCGCGGTGACGAAAAACAACGACAACCCGGTTTATTACGTGCAGTACGCGCATGCGCGCATCTGCTCGGTGCTGGCCGGCTGGGGCGGCGACGCCGCCACGCTGAAGGACGTCGACCTGTCGCCGCTCGAAAGCCCGGCGGCCCAGGCGCTGATGCTGCTGCTGGCCAAGTACCCGGCCATGCTGACGGCTGCGTCGAAGGACTTTGCCCCGCACGACGTCACGTTCTACCTGCGCGAGCTGGCCGCCAGCTACCACAGCTACTACGACGCCGAGCGCATCCTGGTCGACGACGAAAAGGTCAAGCTGGCCCGCCTGGCGCTGGTCGCCGCGACCGCGCAGGTGCTGCACAATGGCCTCGCGATTCTCGGCGTCAGTGCGCCGAGCAAGATGTGAACCTCCTCACCATGAAGAAGACAACCAGACAACGCGGCAACATCGTCATCGGCCTGATCATCGGGCTGGTGCTCGGCCTGGGCGTCGCGCTGGGCATCGCGGTCTATGTGACCAAGGTGCCGATCCCGTTCGTGACCAAGACGCAGCGCGGCGGCGCCGAGCAGGACGAGGCCGAAGCCCGCAAGAACCGCGACTGGGACCCGAACGCGCCGCTGGCCGGCAAGGCAGGCGCTGCCAAGCCGGCGCCCGCACCTACCGGCCCGGTCAACCCCGTCACCGGCGAGCCGGCCACCACCGCCGTGGCCCCTGCCACCGCCCCGCCCACGACCGCACCGCCGGTGCCCGTGGTGGTGGCGCCCAAGCCGCCGCGCCCTGCGCCGGTGCCGGCTGAAGCCAATGCCCTGCCGCCGTCGAACGATCCGCTGGGCGACCTGGCCCGGGCGCGCTCGGGCGGCGGCGCCAGCTCCGGCAGCACGACCACCGCGTCGGCCGCACCGAGCAGCAACAGCAATGCCGGCAGCAGCAGTTCGGGCCCCGATCCGTTCATGTACTTCGTGCAGGCCGGCGCCTTCCGCACCACCGACGACGCCGAGGCGCAGCGCGCCAAGCTGTCGCTGATGGGCGTCGAGGCCAAGGTCACCGAGCGCGAGCAGGCGGGCCGCACCGTCTACCGCGTGCGCGCGGGCCCCTTCAACAAGAAGGACGACGCCGACCGCCTCAAGGAGCGGCTCGACGGCGGCGGCATGGATTCGGCGCTGGTTCGCGTGCAGCGCTGACCCGGCAGCCGACACAAATAGCCCCTAAGCTTCGCCGCGCGGCGTTTGCCGCCACCATCCACTGCCTCGGGCGCGCCGGATGAGGGGGAACTCCCCGCCGCGCGCCGGCTCAGTCTGCCGTAACAACTGGAGAGTTCTTTCAATGAAACGTCGTGACTTTTCGCTGGCCGCCACTTCGCTCGGGCTGCTGTCCCTGGCTGCCAACCCGGCCCACGCTCAGGCGCGCGCGCCCAAGGCCGGCACCGAGTACCTGGTGCTCGACAAGCGCGTGCCGGTCGATGCACCCGCCGGCAAGATCGAGGTGGTCGAGTTCTTCTCGTACAACTGCCCGCATTGCAACGACTTCGAGCCGGCGCTGGAAGCCTGGATCAAGACGGTGCCCAAGGAAGTCGCCTTCCGCCGCATCCCCGTGCCTTTCGTGGGCAACGACGTCGAAGCCAAGCAGCGCCTGTACTACGCGCTCGAAGCCATGGGCAAGGTAGACGAATATCAGCCGAAGGTGTTCAACGCGATCCACGCGCAGCGCCAGAACGTGAACGGCGACGCCAACATCATTGCCTGGGCCGCCGCCAACGGCCTGGACGGCGCCAAGTTCAAGGAAGTCTTCACCTCCTTCGGCGTGGCCAGCAAGGCCAAGCGCGCCTCGCAAATGACCGACGCCTACAAGGTGGCTGGCGTGCCGGCAATGGCCGTGGCCGGCCGCTGGTATGTGGATGGCGAAACCGCCGGCAACATGACCAAAGTGCTTCAGGTCGTGAACTATCTGATCGGCGAAGCGAAGAAGGGCTGACCCCCCCCAGGATCGTGGTCCGGCGGAGCCGGTTCCGCGGTGTTCCAGGAAGAAAGTCAAGCCCGCATCGGCGGGCTTTTTCATCTGTGCGTGCGGGGCTGACGCAATCAGCCGCATACAATGCCGAGCAAGTTTCGTGCCTCTATGACATTGCACTCTCACCCCACCACTCCCTTCCTCCGTCGCATCGGCCGCCTGGCCGCCGGCGCGCTGTTGCTGGCCGGCCTTGCCTCGGGCGCACTGGCCGAAACCGCCGACCGCACCAAGCCGATGAACATCGAGTCGGACTCGATGCGCTACGATGACCTGAAGCAGACCAGCGTGTTCACCGGTAACGTGCTCGTTACGAAGGGCACGATCATCATCCGCGGCGCACGTATGGATGTACGCCAGGACCCCGAGGGCTACCAGTACGGCGTGGTCACGGCGGCACCGGGCAAGCGGGCCTACTACAAGCAGAAACGCAATGCGCCCGACGAGTGGATCGAGGGCGAGTCGGAAGTCATCGAGTACGACAGCCGCGCCGACAACGTCAAGTTCATCCGCAACGCCACCATGCGCCGCCTGCTCGGCGCTACGCCGAACGACGAGAGCCAGGGCGCGCTGATCGTCTACGACCAGAGCAACGACACCTACACGGTCAACGGTTCCACCGTGCCGCCGAACACCGCCGTCAACGCGTCCACCCCGGGCGGGCGCGTCAAGACCATCCTGACCCCCAAGGCCGCCACCGCACCGGCAGCCGGTGCCTCGGCCCCGGCCGGCGCGAAGGCGCCGCCGCCGGCGCCCATGCCCGCACCCGGCAAGGGCCTGCGCCAGAGCACCACGCTCAGTGACCAGGGAGAAACCCGCAAGTGATCGAAACCGCAGGAACGCAGGACACCAACGGCGCACCGGGCAGCCGCCTGATCGCGCGCGGCCTGAAGAAGAGCTACGGCAGCCGTACGGTCGTGAAAGACGTCTCGCTCGACGTGCAGAAGGGCGAAGTCGTCGGACTGCTCGGGCCGAACGGCGCGGGCAAGACCACCTCGTTCTACATGATCGTGGGGCTGGTGCGCGCCGACGCGGGCGACATCAGCATCGACGGCGAGCCCATCGCCCACATGCCGATCCACCGCCGCGCCCGCATGGGCCTGAGCTACCTGCCGCAGGAAGCCTCGATCTTCCGCAAGCTCACGGTCGAGGAAAACGTGCGCGCCGTGCTCGAGCTCCAGAGCGAGCCCGACGAGAGCGGCAAGATGGCGCCGCTGTCGAAGCAGCACATGGACGAGCGCCTGGCCGAGCTGCTGGCCGACCTGCGCGTTGACCACCTGCGCGATTCGCCCGCGCTTGCGCTGTCGGGCGGCGAGCGCCGCCGCGTCGAAATTGCGCGTGCACTGGCCACGCAGCCGCGCTTCATCCTGCTGGACGAGCCCTTCGCCGGCATCGACCCGATCGCGGTGATCGAAATCCAGCGGATCATCAGTTTCCTGAAGGAGCGCGGCATCGGCGTGCTCATCACCGACCACAACGTGCGTGAAACGCTGGGCATCTGCGATCACGCTTTCATCATCAGCGACGGGCATGTGCTGGCACAAGGCACACCCTCGGAGATCGTCGACAACGCCGAAGTACGCAGGGTGTACTTGGGCGAACACTTCCGCATGTAAGGGCGGGAGCGGTTCCCATGAAGCAAGGGCTATCCCTTCGCGTCTCGCAGCATCTGGCGTTGACGCCACAGCTGCAGCAGTCGATCAGGCTGCTTCAACTCTCCACGCTCGAACTGAGCCAGGAGGTGGAGCAGATGCTCGACGAGAACCCGTTCCTCGAGCGCACGGCTGAAGAAGCGGCGCGCGAGGAATTCGGGCTCGACACGGCCGATGCCCCGGTGCCGCGCGACGACGGCGGCGATAGCGGCGACGGCGAAAGCGACTTCGCTTCGCCCGCCGCCAGCGCGTCCACTGCTTCCACCGAAACCAGCACCGCCACCACGGCCGACACCGACGGCCCCGCTGCCGAGATCACCGAGCGCGAGCCCGACTGGGAAGGCGACGGCACCGTCGACATGGCGCCCGACGACAGCGAATGGGGCAGCGATGCGCCCGCGCGCCAGAACAACCTGGGCGACGACGAACGTGCCGACGCCACCGAACTCGCGCGCAGCCAGGAGTCGCTGCAGTCCTTCCTGCACCGCCAGGCCCTGAGCCTGCGCCTGAACGAGAACGACAGCGCCGCGCTGCGCTTTCTCATCGAATCGCTCAACGACGACGGCTACCTGGAAGACTCGCTGCCCGCACTGGCCTCGGGCCTGGCCGGCGACGACAACGACCAGTTCGACGACCTCGTGCATCACTTTCAGGTGGCGCTCGGCCTGCTGCAAAGCCTGGAACCCGCCGGCGTCGGCGCTCGCGACCTCGGCGAATGCCTGGGCATCCAGCTGCGTGCCCTGGCCCGCGAGGACGAGACCGACGAGGAAGAGCTGGTCCGCAAGACCGCCATCGCCATCTGCAAGCAGCCGATGGAACTGCTCGCGCGCCGCGATTTCAAGCGCCTGGCCACGCTCACCCGCAGCAACGAGGAGCTGGTGCGCTCGGCGCTGCAGATCATCGCGCGGCTCGAACCCAAGCCGGGTCGGCGCTTTGTCGATGTCGAGCGCAACATCGTCATTCCCGACGTGATCGTCACCAAGACGGGCCGCGGCACCAATGTGAAGTTCCGCGTCATGCTGAACCCCGAGGTGATGCCGCGCCTGCGCGTGCACGACATCTACGCCGGCGCGCTCAAGTCGCACAAGGGCGAAGGCAGCCAGGCGCTGTCGCAGCGGCTGCAGGAGGCGCGCTGGTTCATCAAGAACATCCAGCAGCGCTTCGACACCATCCTGCGCGTGAGCAACGCCATCGTCGAGCGGCAGAAGAGCTACTTCGTGCACGGCGAACTCGCGATGCGCCCGCTGGTGCTGCGCGAGATCGCCGACGAGCTGGGCCTGCACGAATCGACCATCTCGCGCGTGACCACCGCCAAGTACATGGCCACGCCCTTCGGCACGGTCGAGCTCAAGTACTTCTTCGGCTCGGCGCTGGGCACTGAGACCGGCGGCAATGCGTCGAGCACCGCGGTGCGCGCGCTGATCAAGCAGTTCGTCAGCTCCGAGAGCATCAAGAAGCCGCTGTCGGACAGCCAGATCTCCGAGATGCTGAAAGAGCAGGGCATCGAGTGCGCGCGCCGCACCGTGGCCAAGTACCGCGAGGCGCTGCGCATCGCGCCCGCCAACCTTCGCAAGGCCCTGTAGAAAGCCACCGATGACCCGTCGCCTGCTGTCGCTTTCGCGTTGTGGGCATTGGGTTTTCGTCATGGCGGCGGTCTTGCTGTTCGCAGGCTGCGCCACATTGCCCGACGAGGCGCCGCGCCCGCCCACCAAGGCCATGGCCGTGTCAGCCGACACCGCGCTCGGCAAGATCGCGCTGGCCTCGCAGCCCGACCCCGACCTGAGCGGCTTTCGCCTCATGCCCGGCGGCGACTTCGCCTTCGACACCCGTATCCAACTGGCCCGTCGCGCGCAGCGCACGCTCGACGTGCAGTACTACCAGATCGAGAACGACGAAACCGGCCGCTACCTGATGCGCACCCTGCGCGACGCCGCTCAGCGCGGCGTGCGCGTGCGGCTGCTGATGGACGACCTCTACACCTCCGGCGAAGACGAGCTGCTGCTCGGCCTGGCCGCCACGCCCAACGTGGAGCTGCGCCTGTTCAACCCGTTCCCGGCCGGGCGCGGCAGCCTGCTGAAGCGCTTCAGCGCGTCGCTTTTCGACTTCAGCCGCGTCAACCGCCGCATGCACAACAAGCTGTTCATTGCCGACGGCGCGATGGCGGTGGCGGGCGGGCGCAACATCGGCAACCAGTATTTCAGGCGCACGGCGGGCGAGAACTTTCTAGACCTCGACACCTTCGTCACCGGCGCGCTGATCCCGCGGCTGGGCAGCCTGTTCGACCAGTACTGGAACAGCATCTACGTGCGGCCGATCCAGTCGGTGGTGAGCAGCGACCTGTCGCGCGAGGAGCTGCAGAAGCGCTTCGACGTCGCCACCGGCCCCGACACCACGCCACCACCGCCGCCGCCCGCGCCCAACGACCTGCTTGGCTACAGCCCGATGGCGGAAGACCTGAACGCCGGCAAGCTCGGACTGATCTGGGCCACCGCAGAGGCCTACGCCGATTCGCCCGAGCGCGTGATCGGCAAGACCGTCTCATACGGCGGCGTGCCGCTGCTGGACGTCGACAGCGTGCGCTACAACGTGGTCGAGCAGATGCGCCGTGCGCGCTCCGAGGTGACCATCGTCTCGCCCTACCTCATTCCGGGCGCCTCGGGGCTGGAGGTGATGCGCGAGATCCGCGGCCGCAACGTGAAGATCAGCGTCGTCACCAATTCGCTGGCCGCCACCGACGAGCCGTTGGTGCACACCGCCTACCGCCGCTACCGGCCCGACATGCTCAAGCTCGGCGCCGACCTCTACGAACTGAGCTCCACGCGCACCCGGCGCAGCGTGCGACTCGGCCTGTTCGGCACTTCGGTGGGCAGGCTGCACGCCAAGTCGGCGGTGATCGACCGGCGCATTCTTTTCGTCGGCTCGATGAATTTCGATCCGCGCTCGGAGACGCACAACACCGAGATCGGCCTCTTCATCCGCAGCCCCGAGATGGCGCAGCAGGCACTGAAGCTCATCGACGTGCTCAAGCAGCAGGGCGCCTACCGGCTGCGCTTTGCCGAGGGCAGCAACGAGTCGCGCATCGAATGGGTCAGCGACGACGCCGGCAAGCTCACCGTGCTGAGCGAGGAGCCCGACTCCGGCTTCTGGGACCGGACCATGCTCGAATTGCTGGCGCCGCTGACGCCGGAGAGCCTGTTGTAGCGTCGGCTCAGTTGCCGCGCACGGCCGACCAGATCAGCCGCAGGCCCAGCAGCCCCATCACGCCGCCGGCGGCCCGGTCGATCCAGACCTTGTAGCGCAGGTAGGCCGAGCGCGGCGCTGCCGAGGAAAGCGCCAGCGCCACGATGGCGTACCAGCCCGTCTCGATGCAGAAAATGACCGCCGGCACCGCCAGTGCGAGCACCAGCGGCACCTCGCGCGGCAGGAAGGCCGCGAAGATGCTGGCGTAGACCACGGCAGTCTTCGGGTTGCTGACCTGCGTGGCCAGGCCCAGCAGGAAGGTGCGGCCGCTGCGGCCCTGCTGGCGCGGCGACCCGTCCGTCTCCTGCGCCGCCACGGCCAGCGGCTGCCGCGCGCCGCTCCAGATGCGAAAGCCCAGGTAGACGAGGTAGGCGCCCCCCAGGCCCTTGATGGCCACGTACAGCGCCGGCACGGCCAGGAACGCCGCCTGCAGCCCGGCCAGCGCGGCGATCGCGAAGACCAGCCCGCCGGCACCCATGCCCAGCGCTGCGGCCAGTCCGTCGGTGCGCGAGGTCACGGCGGTGCGCGCCACCATCACGAAACTGGGGCCGGGACTCATCGCGCCCACAGTCATGGCGCCGGCGATGCCGAGCAGCGAAAGGGTGGTGTTCATCATGGCCTTGCCTTCTCCGGTGTCACTGCACGTTGACCGCTTCGACCTGCACCAGCAGCTTCACCTTGTTCTCGAAGCCGAAGTTCAGCCCCCAGGTGATGCCCCAGTCGCTGCGCTCCACGGTCGTCTCGAAGTCGCCGCCGCACACCTGGCGGTTGATCAGCGGGCTCAGGTAGCAGTTGAAGCGCACGGCCTTCAGCGTCACCGGCTTGGTCTGGCCCATCAGCGTGAGCGTGCCGGGCACGTCGACCACCTTGCCGCCGCTGAAGTCGATGCGGTCGGCCACGAAGCGGCCGGTCGGAAACTCGGCCACGTTGAAGAAGTCCTTGCTCTGCACGTGGCGGTTGAGCAGGTCGACGCCGGTGTTGATGGAGCTGATGTCCATCGTGATGTCGACCTTGCCGCTCGCGCCGGTACCGTCGATCTGCACGGAGCCGTCCTTGGTGCTGAAGCGGCCCCGGTTGGTGGTGGTGCCGTAGTGGCCCATTTCGTACATCACGAAGGTGTGCGTCGGGTCGACCACGTAGTTGGCGTTTTTCACCGGCCCGCCCGCGGGCTTGGCGGCCACGGCCGGCGCGGTGTATTCGGGCCCTTGTGGTTGCTGCTGTGCCGTGGCGCCGGTGAACGCGGCGGCCGACAGGGCCGCGGCGAGAAGGAGCTTTTTCATGGCGTTGGTTGTGTGGGTCATGAAAGAGAAAAGTGAGTGAGGGGAGGGCAGGCCCATTCGGCCGTTCACAGCGGCCCGAGGCCTGTGAGCGTGAACTTGAAGCGCACCTGCACCTCGTTGCCGACCATCGAGGTGTCGGTCCATTCGCCGTCGCCCACCTTGTAGTCGAGCCGCTGGATCGTAAAGCTTCCGGTGGCCACCGCGTAGTTGCCGCCGGCCGCCGCGATGCTGACGGGCACCGTCACGGACTTGGCCGTGCCCTTGATGGTGAGCTTGCCCGCCATCTCGAACTTGCCGTCGCCCAGCGCCTTGATGGCGCTTGACTGGAAGCTCGCCTGCGGGAAATGCGCGGCGTCGAACCATGGCTGCTTGGGCAACTCGGCATCGCTCATCGGAACGCCGAAGCCTGCGCTGGCCGTGTCGATCTGCAGCGCGACGCTGCCGCCCTCGGGCTTCTTCGGATCGAAGGCGACGTGTGCGTCGAACTTCTTGAATGTGCCTTCCACCGGCACGCCCATCTGCTTGGTGACGAACACGATCTGGCTCTTGTCGGCAACGAGCTTCGCGGCCGCGGGCTCGGCGCCGGCCGGCAGTGCCATCGCGAAGGCCAGTGCCGCGAGCGACGGCAAGAGGCGGAAAAACAGTCGCTTCATCATCGAGCAGATTCCTTGCGTGGCCCGGGCCACATGCGTTTCAGAAGACCGTCGCGGTCGATCCAGTGGTGCTTGAGCACCGCCACCACGTGCAGCAGCGTGACGCCCGCCAGCACGAAGGCGCAGTTGCGGTGCAGCGGCTGCAGCACCGCCTCGGCGAAGTCGTGGTCGACCGGCACGAAGTCGGGCAGCGGCAGCACGCCGAACCACGCGACCGGCATGCCCATGGCCGAGCTGTAGGCCCAGCCGGACAGCGGCACCGCGAAGAACAGCAGGTACATCAGCGTATGGCTGATGCGGTAGCTGGCCAGCTGCAGCCGCGTCATGCCCGGCGGGAGCGCCGGCGGACGGTGCCCCAGCCGCCACAGCAGCCGCAGCGCCGACAGCGCGAGGATCGTGATGCCCGCCCACTTGTGCCAGCTATAGACCTTCAGCCGCAGCGGCGAGAACGGCAGGCCCGTCATGTAGAGCCCAACGCCGAACGAGCCGACGATCAGGGCCGCGAGCAGCCAGTGCAGCGCGATCGCGAGCGGGTCGTAGCGCGGGTCGGCGGCGAGGGGAGGGGGGGATGTGTCGGTGGACATCGAAGGCAGGGCTGGCGGCCTGTGCGCGGAGCATATATCGGAAGCCATGACAGCACAGCAGGGGCCGTGCCAGCCCGGTGGCCTCGGTCAGCCCCGCAGCAGCTGCGCCTTCAGCAGCACGCCGCGCAGTTCGTCCGGCTGCACCGGCTTGCGCAGCGCATGCCAGCCGCGCTCGGCGGCGAGCCGCTGGGTGGCTTCGTTGATGTCGGCCGAAATCAGCGCGATCGCCAATGAGGGCTTCTGCCGCTGCAGCTTCTCGGCCAGCGCGATGCCGTCAAGCGCGCCCGGCAAGCGGATGTCGCACAGCGCCGCGTCGAGCGCGCGCAGGTCGGCCAGCGCCAGCGCCTCGGCGGCGCTGGCATAGACGCGCGGCTCCACTTCCCATTGCAGCAGCAGGGCCGAGAGGCTGTCGGCTACCACCGTGTTGTCTTCCACCACCAGCACGGCGAGCCCGGGGCGCAACGGCGTGCGCGCCGCCTCGTCGCCATCGTTCTGCGCCACCGCAGCAGGGCGCGTCGCCACCACCGCGCCTTCCGGTGCGGCAGGCAACTCGAAGCTGAACACCGACCCTCGCCCCGGCGCCGAGCGCAGCGACACCGCAATGCCGAGATGCGCTGCCAGCCGCCGCACGATCGCCAGGCCCAGCCCATGGCCGCGCTGCAGATTGCGCTCGACGTTGCCGATCTGCTCGAAGTCGTTGAACACGCGCTGCTGCGCGTCGGCCGCGATGCCGATGCCGCTGTCGCGCACCTCCACGCGCCAGGCCCTGCCGGCGCCTCGCCGCCGCGCCCGCACCGCCAGCAGCACGCGCCCGCGCGGTGTGAACTTGACGGCGTTGTCGACCAGGTTGGCGAGCACGCGGCGCAGCGACACCGTGTCGCTCCAGGCGATTGCGTCGCGCGGGCAGCGCACCAGCACCCGGCCGTCGCCCGCCTGCCGGGCCAGTTCCTGCAGCAGCGGTGCCAGCGCCACTGCCGCCGGGCGCAGCGGATCGACCGCGGCCTCGATGCGGCCGATTTCCAGCAGCTGGTTGGTCAGCCCCTCCAGCGCCTGCTGCGCCCGCGCCAGCGAGCCCACCGTGTGCTGCACCGCCTCCATGTCCGCGCCGTTGTTCAGCTGCTGGCGCAGCACCTCGGCCTGCAGGCCGATGGCCATCACCGGCTGGCGCAGGTCGTGGTTGGCGGCCGAGAAGAAGCGCAGACGCTCGGCCTGCGCATGCTCGGAGGCGCGCAGGCCGGCCAGAGCCTGTTCGCGCAGGGTGCGCTCGTTGAGCCGCAGGCCGATGTTCTCTTCGAGCTGGCGCGAACGCTCGGCCACCAGCTTCCACATCATCGCGATCAGGCCGATGCCGATGACCGCCACGGCCATCATCACCGGCGCGCCCATCCATAGGCCGGTAACGATGATCGGCGCCAGCAGCAGCGTGATGGCGAGCTGCGTGGCCGGCGTGTAGAACGACACCGAGAAGGCCGACGACAGCGTCATGCCCATCAGGATCAGGCCCAGCAGCAGTTGCAGGTCGGCGCTCGCGGGGTTGAACAGCAGCACCCCGGCCAGCCCGTGCGCCAGCTCCCAGATGGCCGTGCGCAGCGTGTGCGTGCGCTGCGCTTCGCGCAGCGTTCCGGGTGTGAAGGGCTCTGGCAGGCGCTGCGGGAAGAAGCCGCGCATTACCGTCACCCCCGTGACCAGTGCGATCCAGACCAGCGCGCGCGTCAGCGAGTACTGCCAGGCGAAGAGCGCCGCCACGCCGCAATTCAGCAGGTACTGCACCAGCAGCACCGGACCGATGGGCCGGACCGACAGCCGCAGCACCTCGCACTGGATCGCGAAGCGGTCGTCGCCGCTGTCGCTGGCGGCGGCCGGCGCGGTCGGTGATGCGGGGGTGGGGGTCATCGGCGAATCGACTATATAGAGAAGGTGCGTGACGCGGCGACAATGGAGTCCCCTAGTCGGGTTCCCCGATGGCCTAATTTCCGTGAACGATCTCTCCTTTTTCCTGCCTTGCGCCGCCGGCGTCGAGGAATTCCTCGCCCAGGAGGTGCACGCCCTGACCGGCCGCGTCGGCCAGGACCTGCTCACGCTGCGCGGCGGCGTGCGCGTGCGCGCCGACTGGCGCGACGCCTTGAAGCTCAACCTGCACTGCCGGCTCGCGCAGCGCGTGCTGGTCGAACTGGCCCACGCGCCCTACCGCAGCGAGAACGACCTGTACGCCATCGCCAACGGCGTGGCCTGGGAGATCTGGTTCACCCCGAAGCAGACCTTCAAGATCGAGACCACCGCCCAGCACAGCCCGCTGCAGAGCCTGAATTTCGCCACCCTGCGCATCAAGGACGCCATTGCCGACCGCTTCCGCGCCAAGGCCAACGGCGTGCGCCCGAGCATCGAGACCCAGTGGCCCGACTGCCGCGTGTTCGCCCACCTGACCACCGACACCTGCACGCTTTACATCGACACCTCGGGCGAGCCGCTGTTCAAGCGCGGCTGGCGCCAGGACAAGGGCGACGCCCCGCTGAAGGAAACCCTGGCCGCCGCCATGCTGGCCGCCAGCGGCTGGTGGAATCCCGAAACGGGCGAAGTGTCGACCCAGCCGCTGTACGACCCCTGCTGCGGCAGCGGCACCATTGCCATCGAGGCGGCGCAGATCGCGCGCGGCATCGCGGCCGGGTCGCTGCGGCGCTTCGGCTTCGAGAAGCTGCTGCCGTTCCAGGCGCACGTGTGGAACGCCATCAGGCAGGAGGCCGAGACGACCGTGCGCGAGGGCGGCGTGGCGATCTTCGGCTCTGACGTGTCGCACCGCATGGTCGACTTTGCCGAACGCAACGCCGAGCGCGCCGGTGTGGCGCAGGCCATCGAGTTCCGTGGCGGCGATGCGCTGCAGCGCATGCCGCCGGCCGAGGGCGGCGTGATCATGCTCAACCCGCCGTACGGCGAGCGCATCGAGGTGGGCGGCGTGGCCGGCACGGGTCGCTCGGGTGCGCGCGAATCGGCGCAGACCTCGGGGGGGGGGGAAGCGGGTGGCGAGGGCGACGGCGGCGAATTCTTCCCGCAGCTCGCCACCCACTGGAAGAAGAACTACGCCGGCTGGACCGCCTGGGTGCTCACGCCCGACCTCAAGCTGCCCAAGCAGATGCGCCTGAAGGAATCGCGCCGCGTGCCGATGTGGAACGGCCCGATCGAATGCCGGCTGTTCCGCTTCGACATGGTCGCGGGCTCAGCGCGGAAGTAGCTCGCCTTCGGGCTTCGGCTGCTGTTCTTTGGCTTCCTTGGGGCGAACGGCACAGGCCGCGTTGATCGTTCGCGTGACGAGGTCGCGCGCGCCGGCCAGGGTCACGGTGCGCACGTCGCTCTCCTCGAAATGCCTCACCGCGACCGGCTCGCCGACGAAATCCGGATGGCCGAAGTAGGTAGCGCTCACGTAGCGCGCGCTGCGGGCCTCGCAATCGACCTTGGCCCGGGCCTGGAAAGAGCGGAACCTGATGCCGTCGCGGCCCGTGCGGTCTTCCGGCAGGCTCATGCGCAGGCTCACGAGGCGGTTCGAGCCGTCCACCTCGACGGTGGTCGGCTCGACCTGCACGTAGCTGCTGGTGGCGTCGCCGGGCGTGCCCGACAGCGTGAACCACTCGGCCCGGACACCCACGGAGGCGAGCAGGACGAGGCAGAGCAGCGGGAGACGTTTCATGAAAGAGGGCGGATGCTGTGATGAGGCAGGGCGCGCAAGCGCCCGGGAGCATTGTCGTCGGCCGAACCGACTCGGGCCTGACGCCGGCCCCGCATGGTGCAACATCGGCGGTATCCCCCGCACATTCCATGACGTTGACAGAATCCTCCGCCCCCGTCGTCATCGACACCAACATCGCGCTCGACCTGCTGGTCTTCGAAGATCCGGCCTGGGAGCCGCTGACTGCGCGGCTGGCCACGGGAGAACTGCGCTGGCTGGTTACGGCCGCCATGCGCATGGAGCTCGAACGCGTGCTGGGCTATCCGCTGATTGCAAGGCGCATGGCGCAGCGCGAACTGCAGGTGCCGGCGGTGCTGGCAGATTTCGACGCGCGGGTGCAGATGGTCGAGGGCATTCCGCCGCGCGCACCTTGCGTGTGCAGCGATCCTGATGACCAGGTGTTCATCGACCTGGCTGTGGCGCATCGGGCGCTGCTGCTGAGCAAGGATCGGGCGGTGCTGTCGATGAAGAAGAGGCTGGCGCTGCGTGGGGTGGCGGTGCAGGCGACGTTTGGGCCGTGAGATCTGCCGCTCGCATCCTCTCCATCGGTGCCGGAGCGATTGCGCTCGGCTTTGTCTTCTACAAGCTCATCGGGCCCGTGGGCCATTGGTATGAACTCAAAGAAGCAAATTGATCGCCAATAACTCGCGCAACGACTGTCGCTAATTCGGGAGAGGCGCCAGATACCACCGCCCCAGCAACCGCGCCACCGCCCGCACCCGCTGCGTATCGCGCCCCCACCGCCGGCTCGCCGGCAGCTTCTGCGCCCACTTCATGCGCCGCGCTGCGTTCGCGATGCGCTCGCGCACCTCTTCGTTCACGCCGGACAGCGCCGCATGCCAGTGCTGCCCGGCAGCCTGCGGCGCGGCGGCTTCCAGCATCATGGCCGTCGAGTGCAGGTAGCTCAGCCAGTCGCGCGCCTGGCATTCGGCCAGTGTCATGACCTCGGCCGGGTCGTCCTCGAAATCGATGTAGCCGATCACGCCGTCAGGGCACTGCACGAGGTTGCGGTCGAAGGCCTGGCTCAGGTGCTGGCCGCGCACGTGCACGGCGGCGATTGCTGTCAGGCCCTCGCGCCAAACAGCCAGCAGCGCCGCGGGGCCCGCTGCGGCGGCCTGGTCGAGCCGCTCCTGCAGCACGACCGTCGCGCGGCCGCTTTCGCCCAGGTCGGAGATCAGCAGGCCATCGGCCTGTTGTGCCAGCACCACCGGCACGCGCAGGCCGGCGGCCGCGAGCTGTTTCAGCCGACGCGCCTCGGTGGCGATGGCCGCTTCGCCGCCCGGGTTGGGCACCGGCTTGATGATGTCCAGCCGCGCCATGCGGGCGACCGCCGCCATCACGCGGTAGCCCCACTTGCCATGCCGGGGGCCGGCCTTCTTGAGCCACACGCGTTCGCTGCCGAAGCGGTGGCTGGCCACGTTCTTCTTCTGCTGGGGCAGGGTGGTGCGCAGGAACTCCGCGTAGTCGCTGGGCGCTGGCGGGTTCGGGGAAAGCGCGTCGAGGGGCGCGGGCGCCGAAGCTGCGCCCTTGCGCGTTTGCAGGCGCGCGTTGGCGCCTCGTCTCAAAGGATTCATCAGGTCGATACCTCCGCACTCCGTGCTGCGGTACGAGCTTGCTTGGGGCGGCCCGGCGCTGCACTCATGCGGCCATTGCAAAGCCCGTCACAAGCCCTTGCGGGCCCTGTGTGACGGGCTGGAAACTCTCAGCACTGGCCAGCGGCCAGTAGGTACGGAAAACATTGTGCTGCTCGTCGAGCGGGCCGAGCAGGGCGCCCGGCTGCACCTGCATCACCAGGTTGCTCAACAGACGCACTTCGGTGTCGGAAATGCGGCGCACGATGTGGTGAGCGGTGATCTGCTGCGGATGGTCGAGGCCCGCGGCCTGCACCAGCTCCTGCAGCGCATGCAGCGTGCTGCGGTGGAAGTTGCGCACGCGGTCGGCCTTGGTGGGCACCACCAGCGCCTGCTGGCGCAGCGGGTCCTGCGTGGTCACGCCCGTGGGGCAATGGCCGGTGTGGCAGCTCTGCGCCTGGATGCAGCCCAGCGCCATCATGAAGCCGCGCGCGGCGTTGCACCAGTCGGCGCCCAGCGCCATCATGCGGGCCACGTCGAAGGCGGTGATCACCTTGGCGGCGCAGCCGATCTTGATGCGGTGGCGCAGGTTCACGCCGATCAGCGTGTTGTGCACCAGCAGCAGGCCTTCCTGCAGCGGCGCGCCCACGTGGTCGCTGAACTCGACCGGCGCCGCGCCGGTGCCGCCCTCGGCACCGTCGACCACGATGAAGTCGGGCGTGATGCCGGTGGCCTGCATCGCCTTGACGATGCCGAACCATTCCCACGGATGGCCCAGGCAGAACTTGAAGCCGGTCGGCTTGCCGCCCGACAGTTCGCGCAGCTTCGCGACGAAATGCATCATCTCGGTCGGCGTGGAGAACGCGCTGTGCGACGAGGGCGAGATGCAGTCCACACCCACCGGCACGCCGCGCGCCGCCGCGATCTCGGGCGTGACCTTGGGGGCTGGCAGCACGCCGCCGTGCCCGGGCTTGGCGCCCTGGCTCAGCTTGATCTCGATCATCTTCACCTGCGGGTCGCGTGCGTTGGCGGTGAAGCGTTCTTCGTTGAAGGTGCCGTCGTCGTTGCGGCAGCCGAAGTAGCCCGAGCCGATTTCCCAGATCAGGTCGCCGCCGTGCACCCGGTGATGCTGCGAGATCGAGCCCTCGCCGGTGTCATGCGCAAAGCCGCCCATCTTCGCGCCCTTGTTGAGCGCGAGGATGGCGTTGGCCGACAGCGCGCCGAAGCTCATGGCCGAGATGTTGAATACGCTCGCGCTGTAGGGCTGCGTGCAGACCTGCGCCGGGTTGGCGCCCACCGGCTGCGGCGTGCCGCCGATCACGATGCGGAAATCGTGGTTCTCGAGCTTTGTCGGCTGCATCGAATGGTTGATCCACTCGTAGCCAGCGATGGTCACGTTCAGCTGCGTGCCGAAGGGGCGGTTGTCGGGGTCGCCCTTGGCGCGCTGGTACACCAGCGAGCGCTGGGCACGCGAGAACGGTGCGGCTTCCGAGTCGCTCTCGATGAAGTACTGCCGCATTTCTGGCCGGATGAACTCCAGCAGAAAGCGCAAATGGCCGATGACCGGGTAGTTGCGCAGGATGGCGTGGCGGGCCTGCCGCAGGTCGTGCACGCCGGTACCTGTAAGTACCGCAAAGACTGCCACGCCGATCCAGGCCAGCCACAGGTGCGGCGACACCAGCACGAACGCGAGGCAGGCCACCAGACCGACCACGCACAGGGCGAAGGCGCTGTAGCGCGTCGGAAACGGAATAATCGTGGGCATAGAAATAGTCTCGACCGGAGCCTGCTGCATCATAGAGGGCTGCCCCGAACTTGCCATGACGACCATTCCCGACCCCATTTCGCCCCCAGAGGCCACCTCCGCAGCCCAGTCCCCCCTCGGCCCCGACGATTTCGACGCACTCGACCAGGCGCTCGACGCCATGCGCGAGCACGACGAGGAAATCCCCCAATGGGAGTTCTGCGAGGGCTTCATGGCCGCGCTGATCTGCACCCGCCGGCCCATCATGCCGTCCGAATACTGGCCCGTGCTGCTGGGCGACAGCTTCTCGTCCGCGCAGCACATGGAGTTCGTCTGGAACTGGAAGCGCCGCTGGGTCGAGATCGAAGAGGGCCTCGATGCCCCCGTCGAAACCCTCGACGACGAACGCAGCTGGCAGCCCGAGGTGCTCGACACCCGCGGCGCCATCGCCTCGCTGCCCGAGGAAGAACGTGCCGAAGTGGCCGGCGAAGCGATTCCGTCCTTCGCGCAAGTGTGGGCGCTGGGCTTCATGTACGCGGTCGAGAACTGGCCCGAAGACTGGGCCACCCCGCGCGACAAAGATGCTGCGCGAATGCTCGACGACGCACTCGACAACATCGTTGCCCTCACCGAGGACGACAACGCCAAGCCCACGCTGTCGATGTACAGCGACGACGCCCCACCCAGCGTGAGCCAGCAGCGGCTGGACGACTTCGGCGCTGCCATCTGGGCCGTGTACGACCTGCGCCAGCTCTGGAAGAGCCTGGGCCCGAAGGCCGAGACCATCCGCAAGGAAGCTGCTCCCGGCCGCAACGACCCGTGCCCCTGCGGCAGCGGAAAAAAATACAAGAAGTGCCACGGTGCCACCTAGCGCCGGCATTGGCTCTGACAGTGCACCCCTGACGCCGCGCGCGGCCTGGGTGATGGTCCTGGCGCTGTGCGCCGGGGTCGCGCTGAGCCAGGCTTTCCGCACGGTCGGCGCCATCATGGCGAGCCCGCTGCAGGCCGACTTTCATCTCTCCGCCCAGGCCCTCGGGATCTTCTCGGGGGCTTTTCACTTTGCGTTCGGCGCCATGCAGCTGTTCATGGGCATCGGCATCGACCTGCACGGCGTGCGCCGCACGGTGCTGGTGGCCTTTCCTGTCGCCATCGCGGGTGCGCTGCTGTCGGCGGTGTCGTCCAGCTACCTCGTGCTGGTGGCGGGCCAGGCGCTGATCGGCGTGGGTTGCGCGCCAGCCTTCCTGGTGTGCACGGTGTTCATCGCGCGGCACTTTCCGGCGGCGCGCTTCGCCACCGTGTCGGGCATGGTGCTGGCCGTCGGCGGCCTCGGCATGCTGGCGACCGGCACACCGCTGGCGTGGCTGGTGCAGGCCTATTCATGGCGCGCGGGCTTCCTGGTGCTGGCCGTGGCGGCCGCGTTGGCATGGCTCGCAATCTGGTACTGGGTGCACGAGCCCGCCTCGGCCGTGCCGCAGGTCAAGGAGTCGATCCCCGAGGCGATCCGCCAGTTCGGCGCGCTGTTCGCCATGCCGCACACGCTGGGCATCATGGTGCTGGGGGCGGTCACCTACGCTGCCTTCATCTCGCTGCGCGGCCTGTGGCTCGGCCCGCTGATGATGGAGCGCCACGGCTACTCGCTGGTGCAGAGCGGCAACGTCGCGCTGGCGGTGTCGGTGATCTCGCTGTTCGGCGCGCCGCTCTTCGGCCGGCTCGACCGCGACGGCGCCGGGCGCCGCCGCTGGATCGTGATCTGCGCGCTCGGTTATGCGGGGCTCTTCGCGCTCATCGCGGTGTTGCACTCGGCCTGGCTCGACATCGCCGGCATGGTGCTGATCGGCGTGCTCTCGGGCTTCATCGTCTGGCAATACGCCGACGTGCGCGGCGCCTATCCGGCCACGCTCACCGGCCGCGCGATGGCCTTGTTCACGATGGCGATGTTCCTTGGCGTGGCGCTCATGCAGTGGGGCACGGGCGTCGCCGCTTCGGTCGCGTCGGCGCATGGCGGCGACCCGCTGACGGCCGTGCTGGCCACCATCGCCGCGCTGCTGGTGATTGGCATCGCGGCCTTCGCGTGGCTGCCCGCGCCGAAGGCCGATTCCGTCAGATCTTGAAGGCGCGCTGGATGTCCGGCCGCACCAGGTCGGCGTACTCGCGATGCTTGCGGATGTAGCCCGCGATGAACTGGCATACCGGAATCACATGCAGCCCCTTGGCGCGCGCCTCGTCGAGCACGTGCCTCGCGATGCCCGAGCCCACGCCCTTGCCCTCGTGTTCCGGCAGCACCTCGGTGTGCGTGAACATGATCGCGTCGGTCAGCAGGTTGTACTCGGCATAGGCCGCGAGCTTGGCATCCAGCGTGGCCTCGTAGCGGTGCTGGGCTTCGTTGTTGGAAAAGGTGAGGGCGGTGTTGTTGCTCATGGCTGGCGTGCAAGAAAAGTGGCGAGGTTGGCTGCGGCGGTGGCGCGCACCTTGTTGCGCAGCATGGGCGTCCAGCCGAGCAGCAGGCCCGGCGTGCCGAGCGCCTGGCGCGACCAGGTCCAGAACGGAAAGCTGTCGCGGTGCGTCGCGATCAGCCCTTCGGGCGTGAAGGTGAAGCACGCGTCGATGCTGTTGTCGACGAGGCGGCCGGTGGCGCTGAAGCGGTAGTGAGCGTCCCAGTGGGCGCTGCCGGTGTTGTCGTCGGCCTTCACGTCGCGCCAGGTCAGGCGCCACACGTCGGCGCCCTTGGCTTTCGTGGCCGTGGCCAGCATGCGCCACATGCCGCCCACTTCGCGCTGCCCACGCAGCGAAAACGCTTCGTCGTCGAACACCGCGTCGCTTGCGTAGCAGGCTTCCATGGAGGCGGCGTCTAGCTTGGCGAACGCGCTGTAGAAGCGCTCGATGGTCTGGGCATTGGTGGCTGCTGTCATGAGGCCTTCGGGTTGGTTGGCGGGGGTCACAGCACCTGGGGAATGGTGCGGGCGAGGAAATCATAGACCGAGCGGATGCGCCGGTCGGTGCGCACCTCGCGGTGCACCGCCAGCCACACGGGCAGCACCGGCAGCTTGATCGAAGGCAGCACGCGCACCACTTCGCCGTCGGTGTGGGCCAAGGACTCGCTCACGAAGCCGATGCCCATGCCCTGGCGCAGCGCCTCCCAGTACACGCTGACGTCGTCGGTGCGAAAGCAGAAGTCCTCGCGCTTCAGGGGCGCGCCGAGCTGGGCGGAGCTGCGCAGGATGCTGTCGTCGCGGTCGTAGCCCAGCAGGTCGTGTTTGAGCAGGTCGGTGATCTGGCGCGGCGTGCCGCGGCGGCGCAGGTAGTCGCGCTGGGCGAAGGTGCCGAGCGCGAATCGGCCCACGCGCCGGGCGATCACCGAGCCGGTCTCGGGCGGGCTCATCCGCAGCGCGATGTCGGCCTCGCGCCGCAGCAGGTTGCTGACTTCGTTGGTTGCCACCAGCTCGACCTGTATCTCGGGCAGCTCGCGCCGCATCTGGGCCAGCAGCGCCGGCAGCAGGTGCCGCGCCGTGGCCTGGCTCGCCGAGATGCGCACCGTGCCGGCCAGCGCGGTGTTGGCGCCCGACACGCTGCGCGACAGCGCGAGCGCACCGCTTTCCATGGCGCGCGCGGCCTGCGCGAGCCGCGTGGCCATTTCGGTCGGCCGCAGGCCCCGGCCGGTGCGCTCGAACAGCACCACGCCCAGCTGCGCTTCGAGTTCGGCGATGTGGCGGCCCAGCGTCGGCTGGCTCGCGCCCACGGCGCGCGCCGCTCCCAGCAGGCTGCCATGGTCGAGTGCGGCCAGAAACGCGCGCACCAGCCGCCAGTCGAAGCCCAGTTCCTTGTCGGGTCTCATCGGTATTCAGTTTTGAATAGCAGTTATCGAAGCTTGACGCATTGTGAACTGCGGGCGCGCTTTCGATAATCCGCGCAATGGATGAGCGAAGAAACTTTGTCCGGCTGCTGGGAGGCGGCGTTGTCGTAGCGGCGGGTGCGGCCGCGCTGGCAGCCTGGTGGCTGAACTCCGACATGCCGGCGGCCGCGCTGGAGGTATGGAACGGCCCCGGCA
Organism: Variovorax sp. YR566; assembly: GCF_051992195.1. NCBI lineage: Bacteria > Pseudomonadati > Pseudomonadota > Betaproteobacteria > Burkholderiales > Comamonadaceae > Variovorax > Variovorax sp. YR566. Next base: position 856,240 of record NZ_CP197092.1, read on the forward strand.
ACGAGCCCGACGTGCGCAAGCGCGCCGTCGCCTATGCCGTCACTGCCCCCACCGCGTACAACTGCCAGCCCTGGCTGGTCGACCTGCGCGAGCCCGACGCCATCGTGGTCTATTGCGACCGCGAGCGCGTGCAGCCCGAGTCCGATCCCTTCGGCCGGCAGGTCGTCATCGGCCACGGCGCTTTCATCGAGCTGCTGGTGATGGCGCTCGCGCAGCAGGGCGTGCAGGCCAGCGTGCAGCTATGGCCGCAGGGCGAGCTGATCGGCGAGCCGCGGCACTGGCCGCACATTCCGGTGGCACGGCTGCGGCTGGCGGACGGTGGCGTGCCCGATTCGCTGTTCGCGCAGGTGCTGCGGCGGCGCACGCCCAAGCAGCGCTTCGACCTCACGCGGCCGGTGTCGGCCGACATGTTGCAGGGCCTCACCTCGGTGGTGCCGGTGGGCGGCATGGTGAGCTCGGCCGGCACGGTCGAGATGGCGCGCGTGCTGCCCTTGCGCAGGCTCTGCGCCGCGGCCGCGCGCGTGGAGCTCGCCACGCCCGGCACCGCCATGGAAAACCTGCAGCTGCTGCGCATCGGCCCGCAGGAGATCCTCGAACACCGCGACGGTTTCTCGGTCAACGATCCGGCGCTGCGCATCGCCGTTGCGCTGGGGCAGTTCAGCCGCAGCACGCCCGCGCCCGAAGACAGCCCCCTCGTTCCGCCAGGCCCTGCAGATGTTCGAGGACCAGGCCCAAACCGCGATGGGCTTCGTCTGGCTCAGCACGCGCGGCAACAGCCGCACCGAGCAGATTGCGGCGGGCCGCGCCCACGTGCGCCAGCAGCTGCGCGCCACCGACCTGGGCCTGGGCATGCACCCGATGAGCCAGCCGCTCGAAGAGTTCGCGGAGATGGCGCCGTGCCGTGCGGTCGCGCACGACCTGCTGCTGGGCACCGCGCGGCCGGGCGACAGGCACAGCCCGACGGTGCAGATGATGTGCCGCCTCGGCTACCCGATGGCGCCGGTGCCCGCCGCGCCGCGCCGGCCGCTCGGCGACTTCATGACGGCCTGAAGGCCTGAAGGCCGGAGCCTGCCCGCGCGTTCAGCGCGAGAGCAGCTCGACCAGCGTCTTGAGCGCGTGATGCACCGTGGCCGCGCGCACCGTGGCGCGGTCGCCGTCGAAACGGCGGCGCTCGGTGCGCACATCGCCGTCGACCGACCAGCCGAACCACACCGTGCCCACCGGCTTGTCGGGCGTGCCGCCGGTCGGGCCCGCCACGCCAGTCACGGCCAGCGCCACGCGCGACGGCGGCGAATGCGCGATCGCGCCCGTGGCCATGGCGCGTGCCACCGGCTCGCTGACCGCGCCGTTCGCCGCGATCACCGTTGCGTCCACGCCCAGCAGCTCGGTCTTGGCTTCGTTGGAATACGTGATGAAGCCGCGCTCGAACCACACGCTCGACCCTGCCAGCTCGGTGCAGGCCGCGCCGATCAGCCCGCCCGTGCAGCTTTCGGCGGTGGACAGCATCCAGCCTTTTTTCTGCAGCAGGCCGGCCAGGGCCACGACCAGTTCGGGCGTGTCCTGGTCGGCGAGCGCCGTTGTAGAGGAAGAGTCCATCGGGTTCACCATGCGCGCCAGAGTGCAATGACCAGCAGCGTGCAGAACGCCGCCACCAGGTCGTCGAGGATGATGCCGAAGCCCGCGCGCCACCAGCGCACCTGCGCCGCATCGCGCTGCTTGAACAGCGCGTCGGCCCAGCCCACCGGGCCGGGCTTGGCGGCATCGAAATAACGGAACAGCGCAAAGGCGATGGCCTGCGCGAAGAGGCCGGCCGGCGTTACCAGCCAGAGCACGATCCAGAAGGCGATCACCTCATCCCACACCACGGCGCCTGGGTCGGCCACGTTCATGTTGCGCGCGGCCACGGTGCAGGCCCACCAGCCGATGGGCAGCGAGGCCGCGATGATCCAGCCGATGGTCGCCGGGGTGAACCAAAGCTGCATCACCGCGAAGGCCACCCAGGCCCACAGCGTGCCCACGGTGCCGGGCGCGAAGGGCGACAGGCCCGAGCCGAAGCCCAGCGCGATGAAATGCGCGGGGTGCGACAGCAGAAAGCGCAGCGTGGCGCGGCGCATCGGGGGTTGGGGCATGGCGCCGGTGGTCGTGGTGGACAAGGAAGAAGGAGAGGAAGAAGCGGCGTGCATCGGGGCAGAAGTGTCGCGCATCTGCGCCGGTACCGGCTCGGTACGATTTATTTATCAAAGCAATAGCTTGTTTAATTGACGCTGGCCGCCTAGTATCCGGACTCCTTTCCAAGCTTCGTCTTCGCGCCATGTCTTCCTCTTCCGCCGCCCTGCGTCCTCCGCCTGCCACCGCCGCCTGGAGCGAATTGTTCAGCGGCCGCAATGGCTGGCGCGCGCTGGCCCTGACAGGCGGCGTCGCGCTGCATGCCGTCAACGTGCACATCGTGACCACCGTGCTGCCGTCGGTGGTGCGCGAGATCGGCGGGCTCGACTGGTACGCCTGGAGCACCACGCTCTTCGTGGTCGGCTCGATCCTCGGCGCCACGCTGTCGGTGCGGCTGCTCGCGGTGCTCGGCCCGCGCGGCGCGTGCCTGGCGGCGCTGGCGGTGTTCAGCGCCGGCTCGGTCGGCTGCGCGCTCGCGCCGGCCATGCCGTGGATGCTCGCGGGCCGCACGGTGCAGGGGTTGGGCGGCGGGCTGCTCGCGGCGCTGAGCTACGGGCTGATCCAGCTGGTGTTCGAGCAGCGGCTGTGGCCGCGCGCGGTGGCGCTGGTGTCGGGCATGTGGGGCGTCGCCACTTTGTGCGGGCCGGCTGTGGGCGGCCTGTTCGCGCAGGCCGGGCATTGGCGCTGGGCCTTCTGGTTCCTGCTGCCAGTGGCGGCGGCGCAGGCGCTGCTGGTGCTCGTGCAATTGCGACCCTCGATGGGCGTGAAGCACGCGCGGCCCGAGGTTCCACCGCGCGTGCCGGGGATGCAGATCGGCCTGCTCGCGCTGTCGGTACTGGTGATTGCGGCCAGCGGCCTGTGGCCCGAGCTGCTCTGGCAGGCCGTCGGCGTGGCACTGGGGCTGGCCATCGGCTTCGCGGCCACGCGCATCGACAGTCGCGCCACTGTGCGCGTGCTGCCGAGCGGCGCCTATTCGATGAGCGCGCCGCTGGGCGCCATCTACGCGAGCGTGGCGCTGCTGCTGATCGGCAGCACCACCGAAATCTTCGTGCCGTACTTTTTGCAGCTGCTGCACGGCCACTCGCCGCTGGCAGCGGGCTATCTCACCGCCGCGATGGCGGGCGGCTGGAGCGCGGGCTCGCTGCTGTCCTCGGGCCGCAGCGGCACGGGGGCCAACCGCATGCTGCGCGCCGGCCCGGTGATCTGCACGCTGGGGCTGGCGGCGCTGGCGTGGCTGCTGCCGTCGCCGGGGTTCTTCGCCGACGGCTTCGAGACCTTGCTGATCGCCGTCGCACTGGCGGCCGTGGGGCTCGGCGTAGGCATCGGCTGGCCGCACCTCATCACGCGCGTGATGTCGCTCGCGCCCAGGGGCGAGGAAGGCCTGGCCTCCGCCTCGATCACCACCGTGCAGCTCTATGGCATGGCCGTTGGCGCAGCCGTGGCGGGGCTGGTCGCGAATGCGGCGGGCCTCACCGTGCCGGGCGGCATCGAAGGCGCGCGCTCGGCGGCCGTGTGGTTGTTCGCGAGCTTCGCGCTCGCGCCGGCCTTGGCGGTGTGGCTTGCGTACCGCGCCGTCGCACGGCGCGGCTGGTGAGCGGGCCAGCCTTAGAAGAAGAGAAGGCTCAGGCCACCACGCCTTCCCAGGCCAGCGCCCGCCGGCGCGCCCGCACCCGCAGGCCTTCACCGCGCAGCAGGCCCACCAGGTCGTAGACCTCGGCCGGCAGGTGCGCGCCGCGCCAGGCCACGTGCTGGTCGGGGCGGCACAGCACGAGGCGGTGCGTGTAGGCCTTGGGTACGTCTTCGGTCTCGATGTCCAGCACCGTGAGCGGCATGCTGTAGGCGGCCGCGGCCCGTTCGAGCGGCCGCACGTCCGCGCTGCGGTCGAAGCGCAGCATCGTGTAGCCGGGGCCGAAGGCGTCGTAGACCGAGCGGCCGTCCGAAAGCCAGAAGTGCGGCGCGCGGCAGCCCGGCACGGTGGACGGCGTGAACTCGCCCATCGAATAGGGCGGCGCCATGTGCTCGCCGTCCGCAATGATGATCGGCGAGCCGCTGTAGAAGTACCCGAAGTTGAGGCCGCCGCAGCAGAACTGCTGCACGTTCAGCTCGTAGGCCTCGCGTCCGATGTCGGCGCGCAGCGCATCGCCGGCGGGGCCGGGCTCCTCGATGTTCGGCGGCACGGCGCGGCGCGCGCGGACCATCTTCTGCGCATGGTCCATCGCGAAGTTCGACACCTGCTCGGTGATCGGCTGGCGCTCTGCCTCGTAGGCGTCGAGGATGGCCTCGTCGCCCCAGCCCTGCACCACCGCGCCCAGCAGCCACGAGAGGTTGAGCGCGTCGGCAATGCCCGCGTTCATGCCGTAGCCCGCGTAGGGCACCCACAGGTGCGCCGCATCGCCCGCGATGAACACGCGGCCCTCGCGGAAGCGATTGGCCACGAGGCGGCGGCCGATCCAGTCTTCCTTGCTGATGATCTCGTATTTGAAGTCGGGGCCCACGCCAAGGATTTCGCGCAACGACTTGTCGCGGTCGACCGAATCGAACTCGGGCTCTTCGGCATTCAGGTGGTTGTGCACCAGCCAGGTCTCGTGCCCGTCGATGGCGAACATGGTGCCGCAGCGGCGCGGGTTCATTGCGTAGTACGACCACGCCGGCTTGCCCGGAATCAGCGCGCGCAGCTGCGGCGCGCGGATGAAGGTCGACTGCACGCGCTGGATCACGGCCGTGCCTTCGAGTCTTGCGCCGATCTGCTTGCGCACGGTGGAGGCGCCGCCGTCGCAGCCCACCATGTAGCGGCATCGGATGCTGCGCGTCACGCCGCTGTCCATGTCGGTGGCGATGGCGGTCACGCCTTCATCGTCTTGCGTGAAGCCCGCGAACTGCGTGCGGTTCAGGAGCGTCACGCCCGGCAGCGCGGCCGTGTGCTTCAGCAGGATGGGCTCGAGGTAGATCTGGTTGATGCGATGCGGCGGCTCGGGCGTGGGCCACCACGCGTCGGGGCCTTCGGTCTCGGTGTAGCGGTCGCGGCGGCACGGAATCGGAATGCGCGTGAGTTCGGTGCCCGTCACGCTGGTGCGGAACACCACGTCGTTCGGATAGTCGGCGGGCAGCCCCGCGTCGCGCAGCTTCTGCGCCACGCCCAGGCGGCGGAACTGCTCCATGGTGCGCGAGGCCACGTGGTTGCACTTCACGTTCGGCGGCTCCGCGAAACGCCGCGTCTCGCAGATGACGACCGAGACGCCGCGCGAGGCGAGGTCCATGGCCAGCGTGAGGCCCACGGGGCCGGCGCCGACGATCATCACGTCGGCCTGCAGTGCTGCTGCGGTGTGGTGGTCGGTCATGTTCGCAAGAGGGCGGAAGGGAGCGTGCCGTCAGTCGAGCCGTATGTGGGCGGTCTGGATCACCTTCGCCCACTTCTTCGTCTCGGATTGGATGTAGGCCTCGAAGGCTTCGGTCGAGCTCGGCGCGGGCTCCGCGCCGAGGTTGCGCATCGCGGCCTTGATCTGCTCGTCGGCGAGCGCGGCGTTGATCTCGGCGTTGAGCCGCGCAACGATGGGTGCGGGCGTACCCGCGGGCGCCACCACGCCGAACCAGCCCGTGGAGTCGTAGCCGGGCAGGCCGGCCTCGGCCACCGAGGGCACTTCGGGCAGCATCGGCACGCGCTGCGCGCTGGTCACCGCGAAGGCGATCAGCTTGCCCGCGCGGATCTGCTGCAGCGAAGCCTGCAGGTCGACCAGCGCGAGCTGGATCTGCCCCGCCATGGTGTCGAGCGCCGCGGGGCCCGAGCCGCGATAAGGCACTTCAACCAGCTTCACGTCGGCCATCTGCGCGAACAGCGCCGCCGACAGGTGCATGGCCGTGCCGTTGCCGCCATGACCGATCGACAGCGTGCCCGGCTTCGCCTTCGCCAGCGCGATCAGCTCGCGCTGCGTGCGCGCCGGAAGGGAAGGGTGTCCCACGATCACGAAGGGCGTGGCCGCGACCATGCCCACGGGTTTGAAGTCCTTCACCGGGTCGAAGGGCATCTGTGCGTACAGGCTCGCGTTGGCCGTCAGCGCACCGGCCGCGCCCAGCCCCAGCGTGTAGCCGTCGGCCGGTGTCTTGGCCACCAGCGCGAGCCCCACGTTGCCGCCGGCGCCGGGCCGGTTGTCGACCACCAAGGGCTGGCCCAGTTTCTCGTTGAGCCTCGGCACCATCAGGCGCACCACCGCATCGGCACTGCCGCCCGGCGGGAAGGTCACGACCATGCGGATGGGCCTGTTCGGGAAATCGCCGACGGTCGAAGATGGCGATGGCGCAGGGGCCTGCGCGAAAGCCGAGCCGCCGGTCAATGCCGCGCCGACTGCGCCCAGCATGAGCTGCCTGCGAAGCACGCTCTTCCCGTCGGCAAGAGGGACTGCCATCGAGGCTCCTTGAATGTGATGTGTCTTTTCAACGATTGAACGATGACAGCATTCATTCGTAAATCAAGATATTTCTAATGAAATATCATCTTTTCTGATGAATACGAACTTCAGTCCTACGATCCGCCAGCTGCGTGCATTCCTGGCGGTCTACCAGCTGAAAAAGCTCAGCGCGGCGGCTCAGCGGCTGTTCGTTACGCAGTCGGCGGTGAGCATGCTGATCCGCCAGCTCGAGGACGGACTGGACACGCGCCTGTTCGACCGCACCACGCGTTCGCTCAAGGCCACGGCGGCGGCCGAGCAGATGATGGTCACGGTCGAGCGCATCCTGCGCGACGTCGATTCGCTCTCGGCCGACTTTCGCGAACTGGCCACGCTCGAGCGCGGCCGTGTCACGCTGGCCATCACGCCCACGCTCTCGGCCTTTCTTCTGCCCGATGCCATGCGCGCGTTCAACGAGCAGCACCCCGGCGTGCGCGTGCTGGTGAACGACTGCGCGCCCGACCAGTTCATCTCGCGCATCCTCGGCGAGCACGTCGATTTCGGCATCGGCACGCCCGAGCGGCCCGGCGCCGAGGTCGAGGTGCAGCGGCTCATGCGCGACCACCTTGCGCTGGTGTGCCGGGAAGACCACCCGCTGGCCAAGGCGCGCGTGGTGCGCTGGACCGACCTGGCGCGCCATCCCGTCATCACCGTGCGCCCGGGCTACGGCGTGCGCCCGCTCATCGACGGCACCGCGGCCGATGCGGGCGTGGCGCTTGACGTGGTGAACGAGGTTTCGTTTCTCTCGACCGCCATCTGGATGACGGCCGCCGGCATGGGCGCGTCGATCATGCCCTCGGCCTTCGCGCGCGCGGAGGCCAATCCGTCTCTGGTGATCAAGATACTGAGTTCGCCGCGCGTGGCGCGCGACATCTCCATCGTCACCAAGCGCGGCCACTCGCTCTCGGCCGCGGCGCGCGCCTTCATAGAGGCCCTGAAGCGCTCCCTATAATTTTTAGATCCACAACACACGGGAGGGCCAGTCCCCATGAGAACTTTCATTCAACGTCTCGGGGCCCTGTCGCTCCTGGTGGCCTTCAGCTTCGCGCTGGTGGCCTGTGGCAACAAGGAGGCCGAGCAGCGCAAGGCCTTCACCACCTTCCTGCAAACCCGCGTGCTCGACAAGCCCGGCCTGCGCGTGCCGGTGCCTAACGAGGAAGAGAAAGCCTCGTTCGGCGACTACGCGAAGCACTACGCCGTGATCACCGACTTCAACGAAGGCATGAACAAGTCGGTGAGCCAGCCCATGACGCAGATCATGGCCAAGGGCGCGCTGCGTTCCATCGCCGACCTGCCGGCGCGCCGCGACGACCTCAAGGCCGCGAAGGACGGCCTGACCGCCCTGCGCACCGCGCTCGACCAGCAGACCGCCAAGGCCGATGCCGCGCATGCGCAGCTCAAGCAGCCCGATGACCTGAAGCAGGTCTACGACAAGGCCTTCGACAAGACCGTGACCGCGCCGGCCACCACCTTCAAGGAAGTGTTCCCCGCGCTCGACACCGTGTTCAACAGCGCGCTGGCCATCGGCGACTTCATGGAGAAGAACAAGTCGAAGATCCAGGTCGCGGGCTCTTCGGTCACCGTGACCGACCCGGCGGTGCAGGCCGAGCTCAACAAGATGCTGCAGCAGCTCAACGGTCAGTCGGCCGCCATCAACGCCGCGCAGCAAAAAATGCAGGCGATGGTGCGCGGCTCCTGACCGGAGCAGCGCAGCAACGACAAGAGCTCAGACGAAGTGGTCGAACGAGCCGAAGCGCTGTGACACCGGCGCGCCGGTTGCATCGACGATGCGCAGGCCGGCATCGGCCTCGATGCGGCCGATGCGCGTGACGCGCGTGGCGCTGTTCAGGCCGGCTTGCGTGACCGCGTCGCGCGCAGAGGCGGGTGCAGTGAAGACCAGCTCGTAGTCGTCGCCGCCCGAGAGCGCGCAGGTACGCAAAAGCTCGGTGCGCAGGCCGGGCGCCTCGGCACCGATCAGGGCCGTGGCCGCATCGGCATCGAGCGTGGCGCCCACGCCGCTCGAACCGAGGATGTGGCCCAGGTCGCCGATCAACCCATCACTCACATCCACTGCTGACGAGGCGATGCCGCGCAAGGCCTGCCCCAGCGCCACGCGCGGCGTGGGCTGCTCCATGCGCATGCGCGTCGATTCGAAAGCCTCGGCCGACAGCGCGATCGTGCCGCGAAACACCTCGAGCGCCAGCCGCGCATCGCCCAGCGTGCCGCTCACCCAGATATCGTCGCCCGCGCGCGCGCCCGAACGCAGCAGCGCCGCGCCGGCCGGCACTTCGCCGAACACCGTGATGCAGATGTTGAGCGGGCCGCGCGTGGTGTCGCCGCCCACCAGCTCGCAGCCATGCGCATCGGCCAGCGCGAACAGGCCGCGCGAGAAGCCCTCGAGCCAGGGCTCGTCGACGCCCGGCAGCGCGAGCGCGAGCGTGAAGGCCAGCGGCTTCGCACCGCAGGCCGCCAGGTCGCTGAGGTTCACCGCCAGCGCCTTGTGGCCCAGCCGCGCCGGATCGACGGTGGAAAGAAAGTGCCGGCCCTCGACCAGCATGTCGGAGGACACGGCGAGCTGCATGCCCGCAGCGGGCGCAAGCAGCGCGCAGTCGTCGCCCACGCCCAGCGGGGAGCGCGTGGCGGGGCGCTTGAAGTAGCGCGTGATCAGGTCGAATTCACCCATGGGGTTGGAGCATAAGGGGTGGACTGCCTCGGTGGCGGGCAATGCTACAAACCTGCAATGCCTGAATTCGGACTTCTTTGATGCGATCGATCGAGAACATGCTCGGCCTTTGGGCTTCGGGTCTTCTGTCTTCTCAAGCGCTTGTCGACTGGGCCGGCGTTGCCGTCGCGAGAACCGATGAGTTTCAGCAGGAGCTTTTCGATCTCGTGACCTACGGGCCCGAGCTGTGCCTGAAGCGGGCTCAATACGATTTTCCTCCGCGCCCGGCGCCGATGAGCTATCTCCAGCAGTTCTGCGTCCGGGCGGTCGAAACCGAATTCGATTCGACGGTTTCGGCACTGGCATTCGCGAACTGGGCCTCGCGATACTGCATGGGCGAGGAGTTGTCCGAGCCTGCTGTGTCCTTCGGTTACCAGCTCGATCACCTGCTCAGCGACTGCGAAGATGAAAAGGCCGCACTTGCGTTCGTGCGAAGCGAACTCCCGCCAATGTTGCCGCGATGCCGTGCCGTGGCTGCACCGTTCCTCGACGACCAAGCCTGATTGGTACGGAAGAAAAGCGCGGCCTTGCCGGTTGTCAGCCTCGCACGGCTCAGGCCGCGCCGCGGAACCTCAGTGCCGCCTGCCGCACCACCTCGGCCAGCAGCCGCTCTTTTCCCTGCTTCTCGCGCAGCCAGCGCGCATCGTTGCGGTTGGCTTCCACGCTGGTGCGCAGCTCGCCCAGCGCCTGCGTGGCGTTGAGCGCCTCGCTGTGCCATTCGAGCTGTGTCATCGTCATCAGGATGTGGTCGCGCAGCGGCATGTGCTGGCCGGTGGCCGGGTCCACGTACACCGCGTCCAGCCCGAAGCGGCAGGCCTGGAAGCGGTTGTAGGTGTAGACGAGGTAGTCGTCTTCCGTCGGCTCGAAGGGCTGCTCCTGCAGGAACCACGCGGCCAGCGACTGCACGTAGCCCGCGAGCGCGGCGGCGCGCTCGACGGTGAGCGGCGTGTCGAACACGCGGATCTCGATGGTGCCGAATTCGGGCTTGGGGCGGATGTCCCAGTAGAAGTCTTTCATGCTGCGCACGACACCGGTGCGGGTCATGCGCTCGAAGTAGGCCTCGAATTCCTTCCAGCTCAGCGTGAAGGGCGCGCGGCCCGACAGCGGAAACGCGAACACCGAGTTCAGCCGCGCCGAGTCGAACTGCGTGTCCTGCCCCTGCACGAAGGGCGAAGACGCCGACAGCGCAATGAAGTGCGGGATGTAGCGCGACATGCGGTGCAGCATCAGCAGCGCCGAGTCGGCGTCGGGGCAGCCGATGTGCACGTGCTGCCCGAAGATGGTGAACTGCTTGCTCAGGTAGCCGTACAGCTCCGACAGTTCGCGAAAGCGCGGTTTGTCATAGATGCGCCGCTCGTGCCACTGCTGGAAGGCGTGCGTGCCGCCGCCCACCACCGCGATGTTGAGTTTGTCGGCATTGCGGATCAGCGCCTCGCGAATGGGTGACAGCTGCGTGATCACGTCCTGCGCCGAGTGGCAGATGTCGGTCGAGATCTCGATCATGCTCGACGTCATCTCGGGCACCACGCTGCCGGGCAGCGGGGTCTGCGCCATCAGGCGCAGCATGTCCTCGGCGTACGGCGCCAGGTCGTAGTCGTGCGTGTTCACGAGCTGCAGCTCCAGCTCCACGCCGAGCGACAGCGCCTCCGACTTGTTGAAGGGTTCGAGCTTGACCGCGCGGCTCTCCGGGTCCGAAGGCAGCGGCGCCGAGCGCACGTCGTCGCTGTCCGGGTCGATAGGCGTGTTGTTGTTGACTGCGGTGCTCATCGCTGCGTGTCCTCCGTGATGCTGAAGGCCTGGGGCATCCAGGGCACCGAACTTTCGCCCACCGCATGGATGGCCACCGTGGCGAGCATCGCGCCTACCACCTCCATCAACAGGATCGAGGGCAGGGCCACCTGCGTGATCATCGTGCCCAGCAGCGGCGATGCCGTGGCGAAATTGGAGGCAATGAGCAGCGCAATCGACGACAGCGGCGACATCGCACAGCCGACCCAGAAGGCCTGCTTCCAGCTCGCGCCGCTACCGGGGTTGGCAATGGCCACGCCCGAAATCTTGGCCAGCAAGCGCACGCCGATCACGGCCAGCACCACGCTGGCCACCGGCAACGTCCAGTCGGCCTGCGCCGCCACGATCGACACCAGCACGAACATCAGCATGGTCAGCAGCGAGGCGGCAGTGCCCAGCTGTCGCTGCCAGGCCCAGGGCTTGGGGTTGAGCGTCTTCAGCAGCACGCCGCCGATCAGCGCGGCCAGCGGCGCCGAGCCGCCGATGTGCGCGGTGAGCGCGGCGCCCGCCGCGATGATCGCCAGCAGCAGGATCGACGTGTTCTCGCTCGACGGGCTCATCACCCGCAGGGCCGAGCGCAGCGCCAGCGCCATGATCCCGCCGACCACGAACGAAAGGCCCAGCACCACCGCCACCGGATACAGCTTCTGCAGCATCGTCTGCGGCGCGCGCTCGATCAGCCCGGCCTGCGCGTAGCCCAGCGCCAGTGCGTAGAAGGTGTTGAGCGTGGCCAGCGTCATCGCGCGTTCGGTCACGGGGCCGGCGGCGCGGGTGTCGATGATCACGCGGCTCAGCACCGCCGGCGAGGCGACGATGGCCATCAGCGCGATCGGGTTGGCCACCGGCTCGGGCAGGCCCAGCAGCGTGAGCACCCAGTACACGCCGAAGTAGGTCAGCGTGGCTTCGAGCAGGCTCTGCACCAGCACCATCGGGTTATGGCGGAACCAGCGCAGCGGCAGCCGCCCGCCGGCCTCGAACAGCACCACGGCCACGCCGAGTTCGAGCAGAAAGAGGCTGATGCCGCGCAGCGGCCAGATCGCGCCTTCGAAGCCGGCAAAGCCCACCACCGCGCCCACCAGCGAATAGCCGATGACCTTGGGAAACCCAAGATAGCGTTGCACCAGGTGGCCGGAAGCCGCCGCCGCCGCCAGCAGCAGCGACCACAGCACGGTGGGCAGGCCCGCCGAGGGGCGCACCCATTCGGACCAGAAGCCCAGCAGATCGTTGAGGAAGCTCGTCAAATTCATCCAGGCAGGAAAAAGCTCACCGGCCGGCTGCGCCAGCGGGCCCAGATCGCGCTGCGGATGCGGGCGCGGTCACCGAGGCTCACGCTGTGCGCGCGCAGCGCCAGGCGGAAAGCGAAGTAGAAACTCACGCTCACATTGAGCGCGCCAATGACCGGGATCGCCGCTACCGCCCACCACAGCGCGGGCTGCTGCAGCACCCCGAGGCCGGTGGATGCCGCGGCTGCGGCGATCTGTCCGGCCGAGAGTGTCACGTGCCGCACATCAAGGCCAAGCCCGAAGAAACCCGCGAACGCGGGCAGCAGCCCGAGCATGAGTCCCAGCGAGATGTTGGAGGCGAAGCCTGAGATGTGTGTGCGCATGAAGTCGGCCCAGCGGCGGGCCCGTGCGGCGCCGAGAAAAGCGCCGATGCGGGGGTTGTAACGCATGGCGGAGTCCATGCGATGCAGGACAAAGGCGTTTTCTGTCCATCCGGCGACGATGCTGGCCGAAAACAGCAGGATGCCGGTGATTGCCGCATAAAGCGCGGTCGGCCCCGCCAGCGAAAGCGATTTCAGCGTGGCCGCGGCATGCGCGGCGTCGAGCAGGGGCCGCTCCAGCGCCAGCTGGGCCAGCAGCGCGATGCCCACCACCGCCGGCACCACCACCAGCACATTGCCCAGCACCGCCGCCACCTGCGAGCGCACGAGGTTTGCGACCTCGTCGACGAAATCGTTCACCGCGCCGTCCGAATCGATGTCGCGCAGCCGCGCCGCCATGGCCGGCGCCGTCATCGCGGGCTGTTTGGTGGCCAGCGTCAGGTGCAGCAGCTGGATCGCGACGAAGCTGGCCGCATACATCAGCCCCGCGCCCAGCCCGCTCCAGAAGGCCGACAGGCCCAGCGCATAGATGCCGAACTTCAGCAGCACCGTGATGGCCGTGAGCGCGCCGCCGCCGGCGGCCTTCTTCACCATCTGCAGGTAGCTGGCGCGGTCGCGGGTGATGTAGTGCTCGCCGGTCTCGGCGCTGCGCTCGGTCACCTTGGCGGCCAGCATTGACGAGTTGGAGGCGATCAGCGCGCGGATGCTGTTGCGCTCGCCGCCCGCCAGCACCAGCCGCCCGACCAGCCGCGCCACGCTGGGCGCGGGGTTGGGCGCCATCAGGCAGTCGAGCAGCTCGCGGATGCGCAGCACCCGCTCGCGCAACTGGCGCAGCCGGAACACCAGGCCGACCGAGATGCCGTTGTCTTCCAGGTGCGTGTAGACCGAGGCGGCGCCGGCCCGGCAGGCGTCGAGCCGGTCGCGGAAGGCCAAGAAGGCAGCCTGCAGCGCCTCCTCGTCGCGGGGCTCGCCGGGCCGGTCGAACATCTGCTCGCGCAGCTCGTCGAGGTCGGCCATCAGCGAATGAAAAGGGCGCCCCTGGCCCAGCACCTCGGTGCTCATGCGCAGGCGCAGCTCCGGCGAGAAACCGGCCGCCACCACCTGGCTGCTGCAGTAGGTGACGGCATCCATCACCGTGTGGCGCCAGCGCGGCGCGCCGTCGTCGTCCAGCGCCGCATCGGCCAGCAGCGCGCCGATGCGGGCCAGCTGCGTCTCGTCGAGCAGCGCGATCCAGCCCGCGTCAAACACGCCGGGCAGCACCATGCGGAACAGGTCCGACGCGTCGGTGGTCTCGGGCGTGCCGGGCAGGATCTTGCGGCGCAGCCGCTCGCCCAGCTCGCTGGCGAAGGCGGTGCGCGGCGCAAAGCCGTAGTCAGCCAGCAGCGTGGTCAGGTCGACCGCCTGCGTGAACACGCGCCACCAGGCGCGCAGCCGCTCGCGCAATTCGGGCCGCGCCTCGATGGCGTCGAGCAGCAGCTGCACGCGGCCGATTGCCGCCTGGGGCGAGGCGCGGTCGCCGCGCAGCCAGTCGAAGATATTGATGAGCCAGATGTGGCGCTGCGCCACGTCGGCTGTCGGGTCGAGGCCGGCAAGCAGCCCCTGCAAGTCGCGCGATGCGGCAGCCATGGAACGATCTCGTCAAGCGCCGGGGAACGCCGCGGAACCGGCTTTGCCGGGCCGCAGGTGTTGCCCCCGGCGAGGGGGGTGGCGAAGCGACACGAAGTGCGCGAAGCCTGGGGGAGTACCTAGTGCAGCACGCGGGAGACGGGGGCTCCGCCCACGTCCGCTTCAAGCACGAACATCGGAATCGGCACGTCGAAGCGCTCGCCTTCTTCCGTCACCACGAAATAGCTGCCATGCATCGTCCCGCTGGGCGCCTGCAGGCGGCAGCCGCTCGTGTAGCGGAAGGATTCGCCGGGCGCCAGCAGCGGCTGCTGGCCGATCACGCCGAGGCCCTTGACCTCCTGCGCATGGCCCGAGGCATCGTTGATGAGCCAGTGGCGGGCGATCAGCTGGGCAGCCACCGTCCCCGTGTTGGTGACGGTGACCGTGTACGAGAAGGTGTAGATGTTGTCCTTGGCCGACGACTGTTCGGCCAGGTAGCGCGGTTCGACTTGCACGCTGAAGGGGCTGTGTGACATGGGCGCGATGGTAACTGCAGGCCCTCTCCCCCCGCGTCCGTCGGGCGATGTCAGATCGTGTTGCCCTTCGGCGTGCTCTCGGGCGCTGCGGCCGGAACGGTCTGGAACAGCAGGTCGCGCAGCGCCGCGGTGGCCGCCGTGTCCGGGTCCCGGTCCGAGGTGCCGACCAGCACGATGCGCCAGACCTGGGTGCCGCTCTTCAGCAGCGTGGCGTCCACGTGCCGCGAGGCGTCCGCGGTCATCGCACCCTTCATCTGCAGGCCCAGGCGGCCCTTGACGTTGATGGGGCGCGCGCGTGCGTCCAGCTCCATCGACGGGCGCACCGCCATCGCCCAGATCCGCCGGTACTCGTCCAGGCTCACCTGCTCCATGCCGCCTTCCACGGCGAAGACCGCGACCACGGTGTCCGAGAAGAAGGTGTGAACCACGTCGCCGGTGGTGTTGGACTGCTCCCGGTATTGCCACCCGCGCGGGATGCTCGCGCGCAGCTTCGTGACGGGGTTCGTCCACTCGAAGCCGGCGTAGAAGCGCATGCTTCTTTGCGCCTCGCGCTGGTTGATGAAGACCACGCCGGCCACGAGGCCCGCCAGTGCGGTCACGGCCAGGCCCGTGCGCAACACGCCGGTTCCAGCCGCCTGCACCAGGTAGCGCTTTGCGTCGTAGGTGGCGGGGCGGCCCTCCTTCACCTCGAAGAACTGGCGGCCCATGGTGAACAGCGTGACGAAGGGAATGCCCAGGCCGAGGCCGGACAGGTACATCCACGCCACGCGTCCCAGGTACTGGAGGAAGGTTGGCCGCCCGCCGTCGCGCAGCCTGACCCGCACGCCGAACAGCAGCTTGCCCAGCGTCGTGCCGAACAGGCCGAAGACGATGGCTTCGAAGACCAGCGCCACGGGCAGGAAGATGATCCCGAGCGTCGGCGTGGACGACGGGTTCTCCATCCACAGGCCGAAGGCCGGCCAGATGCGGCCCACCACCGCGGCCATGAAGAAGCCGGCGGGCAGGCACATCGTCCAGACGTCGAAGAGACGGGCGAAAAAGCGGCGCCACGGGCCGGCCGCCGGCAGGCCGGGGTCACGCCTTTGCGGTGCTGGTGCCTCCAGGGGGCCGTCGGACAGCCACGGCTCCGGGTCGGGGCGCGCGGACTGCCGCGCGGGCATCGGGTGGTCCGGGGCTGCTTGCTCGTCGGGCAAAGGCGGCGCCTCGCGCACTGCGGCGGGCCCGAAGTCCGGCAGCAGCACGGGCTCCATGCGCATGCCGGGCAGCATCAGTTCCTCGACCTGGTGCAGGGGCTTCCAGGCCAGCCGCCCCGGACGCCAGACCAGCGTCTGCGCGTCGATGACACCCGTGCGAATGCGTTCATGGATCTGCGCGACCGACAACGGACCCTGCCTGTCTTCGCCCCGTGCGTACCACCAGCCCTCGTCCATGGAAGCTCCCCCGTCTTGTAGTGCCGCCCTCTGCGGGCCACACAAATGTATCGGGAAGTACTCCTTGCTCCAAGGACAGGCGGGCGGGGCTGAAGCGACAATCGGGGGCATGAGCACCCCGTTTCGCATCGCGCCCTCCATCCTGTCCGCCGACTTCGCGCACCTCGGCAAAGAACTGACCGACGTGATTGCGGCCGGCGCCGACTGGATCCATTTCGACGTGATGGACAACCATTACGTGCCGAACCTGACCTTCGGCCCGATGATCTGCCAGGCACTCAAGCCCTACGCCAAGACCGCCGACGGCACCCCGGTGCCCGTCGACGTGCACCTGATGATCCAGCCGGTCGACGCACTGGCGGCCTCTTTCGCGCAAGCGGGCGCCGACTACATCAGCTTCCACCCCGACGCCTCGCCCCACACGCACCGCAGCATCCAGGCCATCAAGGCCGCTGGCTGCAAGGCCGGGCTGGTGTTCAACCCGGGGCTGGGCCTGGAGGCGCTCGACTGGGCCATCGACGACATCGACCTGATCCTGATCATGAGCGTGAACCCCGGCTTCGGTGGCCAGAGCTTCATCGACTCGGCGCTGCGCAAGATCGAACTCGCGCGCAAGCGCATCGAGCAGAGCGGGCGCGACATCCGCCTCGAGGTGGACGGCGGCATCAAGGCCGACAACATCGCCCGCGTGGCCTCGGCCGGCGCGGACACCTTCGTGGCGGGCAGCGCCATCTTCAACGCCAAGGACTACGGCGCCGTCATCACCGACATGCGCAAGCAGCTGGCGGGCGTCGTCAGCGCTTGATCTTCCCGCTCTTGTAGACGCGGTTGGCCTCCAGCCCGCGGTCGGTATCGACCAAACCGCGCTCCACGTCTTCATGGGCCTGGCGGCCCACCTCGGTCGGACGGCCGTCCGGCGTCTGCTGGCTGTCGGACGACTGGTCGTGCTCGTGCGGCAGGCGCGGCGCCGATTCGCCGCCTTGCTCCACCTTCGTCTTGCCGCCGCCGGCATCCTTTTGAGGATCGGCCGGCGCGGTCTTGCTCTTGCTGCTCTTGCTCATGCGGGGCTCCTTCAATGAAGAACGAGCCTGTGTCGCGACTGCCGCCGGGGCGGTAGGACATGCAAGGCAGCCCCTGTAGGCGGGCGTGGGCCGCCATGTTGCTATGAAATAAGTAGCGCCTTTGCGCGCAGGGAAGGGGCTCCGCAATAATCCCCGGATGTCCTCCGATCCCTCAGATCCATTTGCCGGCATTGCCACCGACAGCCTGCGCATCCACGCCTTCGCCTCGCTGAACACGGGCCCCCGGTTGCTCGTGATGGGCGGCGTGCATGGCGACGAAGTCTCCGGTACCCTGGGCATCGAGCGCATCCTGGGCGAGTTCGAGGCCGGCACCCTGCAATTGCAGCGCGGCGAGCTGACCCTGGTGCCCGTCGCCAACCCGCTCGCACGGCGCCGCCTGCAGCGCGAGGGCGAGCGCAACCTCAACCGCCTGTTCCTCCCGACCGAGGCACCGGCCGACTACGAAGCCCGCGTGACCAACGTGCTGGCGCCGCTGATCGCGCGCCACGAAGTGCTGCTCGACCTGCATTCCTTCCAGAGCGAGGGCGAGGCCTTCGCCATGATCGGCCCGCGCGACAACACCGGCACGCTGGAGCCCTTCGCCCGTTCGTATGAAGAGGGCCAGCTCGCGCTGCACATCGGCACGCCCATCGTGGTGGAGGGCTGGCTCGACATCTACGCAGCCGGCCTCGCGCAACGCGCGGGTGGCACGCCGGCCGACGAGGCCGCGCTGGACTTCGGCCGCGGCACCAACGAATACATCCGCAGCCGCGGCGGCTACGGCGTCACGCTCGAATGCGGCCAGCACCTGGACCCGCAGGCACCCGAGGTGGCGTGGCGCGCCATCCGACGCACGCTCGCGCTGCTGGGCATGGCGGCGCTGCCCGAAGGGCTGTCGGGTGCGCCGGTGCAGCCTCCCAAGCTGCTGCGCCTGGCCAGCGTGACCGACCGCCTGCACGAGGAAGACAGCTTCGTGCGCGACTGGGCCACCTTCGACGAAGTGCAGCGCGGCGAGCCCATCGGCATGCGCCACGACGGCACGCTGTTGAGCGCGCCCGAAGACGGCTTCATCGTGTTCCCCAACGCGATGGCGCTGCCCGGCGCCGAGTGGTTCTATTTCGCGCGCCCGAGCGAGCGCCGGCTCGGGCCGGTGGCCGGCGCGGCCTGACGAAGCCTGACGCCGCGCTCCTACATCGCCCGCACATGGGCGGCGCACATTCCAAGACTGAAGGAGTGTGCCCATGCCAGTCTCGAAAAAAGCCCCCGCGCCGCGCGTCCTCTGGAAGGGCGCCATCAGCTTCGGCCTCGTCCACATCCCGGTGGCGCTCTATTCGGCCACCACCGACCACGGCATCGACTTCGACTGGCTCGACAAGCGGACCATGGACCCGGTCGGCTACAAGCGCATCAACAAGAAGACCGGCAAGGAGATAGCGCGCGAGCAGATCGTGAAGGGCGTCGAATACGAGGACGGCGAGTACGTGGTGATCAGCGACAAGGAGATCGCGGCCGCCTACCCCAAGACCACGCAGACCATCGAGATCGAGACTTTCGTGCCGGCCAACGGCATTCCCTTCGTGTATCTGGAGCGGCCGTACTACGTGGCGCCCATCAACCGCGGTGCCAAGGTGTACGCGCTGCTGCGCGAAACCCTGCAGCGCAGCGAGCGCGTGGGCGTGGCGCGTGTCGTCATCCAGACCAAGCAGCACCTCGCCGTGCTGGTGCCCGTCGGTCCCGGCCTCGTGCTGAACCTGCTGCGCTGGGGCGCCGACATCCGCCCGTGGACCGACCTGCCATTGCCCTCCGAAGACGCGAAGAAGGCAGGCCTGAGCGAGCGCGAGCTCAAGATGGCGAAGCAGCTGGTCGACGACATGAGCGCCGACTGGGATCCGAACGAATTCAAGGACGAGTTCAAGGACGAGATCCTGCGGCTGATCGACAAGAAGGTGAAGGCCGGCCAGACCGAGACCGTGACGCAGCCGGAGCCGGAAGAAGAGCAGTCCACCGAAGGCCGCGGCGCCAAGATCATCGACCTGACCGAGCTGCTGCAGCGCAGCCTGCGCGGCAAGGCGAAGGCTGCCGGCGAAGAAGAAGCTCCCCCACCCAAGGCCGCGGCGAAGAAGCGCAAGCCCGCCGCCAAGACAGCAGCGCGCAAGGCCCCGGTCCGACATCGCCGCGCCGCCTGACGCCGGCCTGCGCCATGGGCACCACCGCATCGACCGCGCGCAAGGCGCTGGCGCGCTACCACGGCAAGCGCGATTTCACCCGCACGCCGGAGCCCAAGGCCGGCGGCAGGAATGGCAAGGGCGTGCTGTCCTTCGTCATCCAGAAGCACCACGCGAGCCATCTGCACTACGACTTCAGGCTCGAACTCGACGGCACGCTCAAGAGCTGGGCCGTGCCGAAGGGGCCGTGCCTCGACCCGACCGTGAAGCGCATGGCCGTGCACGTCGAAGACCATCCGATCTCGTACGCCGGCTTCGAGGGCACGATCCCGCCGAAGCAGTACGGCGCGGGCACCGTCATCGTCTGGGACCGCGGCGACTGGCTGCCCGACGGCGATGCGCGCAAGGCGCTCGCGGTCGGCAAGCTCAAGTTCGAGCTGCGCGGCGAGAAGCTGCACGGCCACTGGACGCTGGTGCGCATGCACGGCAAGGGCGACGAGAAGCACGAGCCCTGGCTGCTCATCAAGGAGCGCGACGGCGATGCGCGTGCGCTCGACGACTACGACGTGCTCGAAGAACAACCGGCCAGCGTGATCACCGGGCGCGGCGTGGACGAGGTGGACCAGCCGCCGAAGAAAGTCGCAACGAAGAAGGCGCCCGCAAAGAAAGCCGCACTTCCCGCCACCTTCCAGCCACAGCTCGCCACTCTCGCGGCTTCGCCACCGCCGTCTCCCAACGACTGGCTCTACGAACTCAAGTTCGACGGCTACCGCCTGCTCGCGCGCATCGACAAGGGCAAGGTCCGCTGCTTCACCCGCAACGGCCATGACTGGACCGCGAAGCTGCCTGCGCTCGCCAAGGCCCTCGCGAAGCTGCCCACCGATTCGGCCTGGCTCGATGGCGAGATCACCGTCGACGGCGAAAACGGCGCACCCGACTTCCAGGCGCTGCAGAACGCCTTCGACAGCGGTGCGACGTCGTCCATCGTCTACTGGCTGTTCGACGCGCCTTTTCTCGATGGCGAAGACTTGCGCGACATGCCGGTCGAAGAGCGCCGCGCACGGCTCGCGCAGCTGCTCGGCAAGAAGCCGCCCGCGCTGCTGCGCCTGAGCGAAACCTTCGACGCCTCGCCGCGCGACTTGCTCGCGTCGTCGGCGCGCATCGGCTTCGAGGGCATCGTCGGCAAGCGCAGGGGCTCGCCTTACGTGTCGCGCCGCTCGCCCGACTGGATCAAGCTCAAGAACCAGCAGCGCCAGGAATTCGTGATCGGAGGCTACACCACGCCCAAGGGCACGCGCTCGGGCTTCGGCTCATTGCTGCTCGGCGTGCACGACGAGGCCACCGGGCGCCTTCGCTACTGCGGCAACGTCGGCACGGGCTTCGACGCCGACCGCCTCGCCGACATCAAGGCGAAGCTGGGCAGGCTGGCCACCGAAGACTGCCCGTTCACCCCCACGCCGCGCGGTATCAAGGCACAGTGGGTCAAGCCATCACTCGTGGCCGAAGTCTCGTTCGGCGAATGGACGCGCGAAGACCGCGTGCGCCAGGCCGTCTTTCAGGGCCTGCGCGCCGACAAGCCCGCGCGCGACATCCGCCGCGAGCGGCCGGAGGAAGGAAAGAGAAAGAGCACCCCCATGTCCCAGAAGATCACCCACGCCGACCGCGTGATCGACAAGCACAGCGGCATCACCAAGGGCGAGCTCGCGGCCTACTACGACGGCGTGGCCAAGCTCATGCTGCCGCACCTGCGCGGCCGGCCGGTGTCGCTGGTGCGCGCGCCCGAGGGCGTGGGCGGCGAGCTGTTCTTCCAGAAGCACGTGCAGAACCGCGAGATTCCCGGCGTGCGCCTGCTCGATCCCGCGCTCGACCCGGGCCACGAACCGCTGCTGCAGATCGACACGAAGCAGGGCCTGCTCGGCGCCGCGCAGATGAACGTCATCGAGCTGCACACCTGGAACGCCACCTCGCGCGCCATCGGCAAGCCCGACCGCATGACCTTCGACCTCGACCCCGGCGAAGGCGTGGCATGGCCGCAGATACAGGAGGCCGCGATGCTGGTGCGAACGCTGCTTGACGAGCTTGGCCTGCCCTCGTTCCTGAAGACCAGCGGCGGCAAGGGGCTGCACGTGGTCGTGCCGATACGGCGCCAGTACGACTGGGATGCCGTCAAGGGCTTCTCGCAGGCCGTGGTGGCGCATCTCGCGCAGACCATACCGGCGCGCTTCGTCGCCAAGAGCGGGCCGCGCAACCGCGTGGGCAAGGTCTTCGTCGACTACCTGCGCAATGGCTTCGGCGCGACCACCGTCAGCGCGTGGTCGGCGCGTTCGCGCCCGGGGCTGGGCGTGTCGGTGCCGCTTGCGTGGGAAGAGTTGCCCGAGCTCACAAGTGCTTCGCAGTGGACCGTCGCCAATGCGGCGCAGCGCTTCGAAACCGGCAACAAGCCCTGGGCCGCGATGGAGCGCAACCGCAAGGGGCTTGCTGCGGCGATGAAGCTGCTCGGCTACAAGCTGGAGTGATGCCCGCCGCCAGTCGAGAGTTGCGCGCGAAACTGCGAACCAGCCTCATCGAGGCCGTGCCAGCGTCGCCGCGAGCTCCCACAACGAACCCATCTGCCCCGAATGAAAGAGCAAAGGCGGCGTGTCGGTCCGCGAGAAGCGATCGACCCGGCCGAGGATGATCGTGTGATCGCCTTCCTGGTGGCGTGAATAGGTCGAGCACTCGAAGGTTGCCACGCTCTCGACAAGCCTGGGGCATTCGTTGGGTCCAACTTCGAATGCTTCGGCGTAGCGCTCGAACTTGTCCGCCGCGGGCTTGGCGAAATGCCAGGCCAGGTCGCGCTGCTCTGCGGTCAGCACGCTGAGGTTGAACGGCCGCGCCGCAAGGAATGCGTCGGCGCTGCGCGTGTCGTCGCGGATGCTCCACAGGATCAAGGGTGGATCCAGCGACACCGAGGCGAACGAGTTGATCGTCATGCCCTCGCGCTTGCCTTCAGGTGTCGTGGTCGTCACGAGGCACACCCCCGTGGGAAAGGCGCCAAGCGCCTGTCGCAGCTGGCGGGCATCGACCGTGTCGGCCGCGTCGCCCGTGATGAGAGCCCAGGAGTACATGGCCGATACCCCGATCAGTACTGGCCCTTCGGCTCGAGGCCGAGCAGGTATTGCCCCACCATCGAAGAAACTGCATCCCAGTTGAGGCTGATGTGGCGCGAGATGGCGTTCGTGTCCCGCCACATGCGCTGGATCGGCTGGTCGAGTGCCAGGCCTGCGCCTCCTACGCTGGCGAACACGGCTTCCACGGCATCGCGCGAGAGACGTGCGGCGAAGGCGTGGTCGCGCCGGTTGCGAATCCGTTGCTGGATGCTGATGACATGGCCATCGGCTGCCATCTGCTCTACCTGCGCGGTGTCGCGATAAAGGAGAAGCCGCGCTGCATCGACGCTCGCCGACGCTTCAGCCAGGCGAGACTGCACCGGGAAGAACTCGCTCAGCCTGCTTCCGCCTCCCGCAACAGCCCCTCGCGTGACGCGCGAACCGGCCAGCCCGATCAGTTCGTCCACCGCGCCTTGGGCCGTGCCGATGATCGGCGACACGAGGCATACCGGCACCGCCGACAGAAAGGGGATGCGGTAGATCGGGTTCGTGTTGACGGCGGCGCCGGGAGGGTTGTTGGAGGAAGCCTGCGCAAACGTCAGCTTGCGGTGCCCCGGAATGAATGTCGGCTTGTCGATGACGATCGCCTTGGATCCTGTTCCGGCCTGGCCCGCCACGTGCCAGTTGTCCTCGATCGACCAATCCGATCGGGGTGCGAGCAGAAAGCCGGCCGTTGGCGCAGCGCCCTTTTCTTCCGGCGGAAACTGAACGCCCAGCAGTGCCCACTGGGAGTTGTCCACGTTGGACGCGAAAAGCCATTTGCCGTGCACGAGGTAGCCGCCGTCGACCTTCTCGGCCATCGTCGCCGGTGCATACGAGCCGCACACGATTGCGCTGGGGTCCTCGCGCCAGACGTCGTCCTGCGCCTGCTCGGGGAAGGTCGCGACCAGCCATTGATGGATGGCGCCCAGCGAGCAGCCCCACGCCGACGAGGTGCAGCCTCGTGCCAGTTCGCTGACCACGTCGATGAAGGCGGTAAAGCCGTACTCGAACCCGCCGTAGCGCGCCGGCTGCATCAGCTTGAAGAAGCCCGCGTCATGGAACGCACGCGTCGTCTCTTCCGAAACGCGGCGATCCTGTTCGGTGCGTTGAGCCCGGGCGCGCAGCACCGGCACCAATTCGCTTGCGGATGCAACTATTTTTTCGATCGAAGGGGCGCCCATCACAGGCGACTTTCGGCCTGGCGCAGGGATGTCGACGTGATTGAGTTGAGCGAGCGGGTTCGTTGCGGCATCAGTCATGGGTGTCTCCAAAGGATGTGTGGCTCTGCGATCAGAGGGTTCAATTGGAGCGAATAACATTTGCAAATGCAATCAATATTGGCTCGGGGTTTACGCTATATCGGTGATGTTTTTCGCTTGTAAGATGGCCCATGACCAAGAGAAAGCTGGCAGTAGCCGCCCCCGTAAAGCAGCGCAAGACAAGCCCCGAAGCGCTCCCGGAATTGATTGCACAAGCAGATAAATCTGTGAATCACGATCTGGAACGGGCCATCCCTTACTTGCTTGCACGTGCGGGAACCCGCATGGGCCAGTCGTTCAGCAGGGAGCTCAAGCAGTTCAACCTTTCGCTGACCGAGTGGCGGATCTGCGTCGCGCTGCACCATCAGCCCCATCAGCGCCTCTCCGACCTGGCGTTGCACACATCGACCGAGCCTTCCACGCTCTCGCGAACTGTCGACGGCCTGCTTCAACGCGGTGTGGTGGTGCGCGATCGATCCGACGAGGATGCGCGGGCCCTTGCGCTCGCACTGACCGAGGCAGGGCGCGACCTCGCGTTGCGGATCATTCCGCTGGCCCAGTTGTACGAGCGGGTGTCGCTGTCAGGACTGAGCTTCGCGCAGGCCGAGTCGCTTCGGGACATGCTCCGGATGGTCTACGACAACCTGGCCGTGCTGGACAACGAATGACGGCTCGATAAACGGCCGGAGACGACGCGGTGAACATCAACTCCATTGATCTGAATCTCTTCCTGGTCTTTCAGGCGATCTACGCCACGCGCAGCGTGACGCTCGCGGGTGATCGGCTCGGCATGACGCAGTCGGCGGTGAGCAACGCCCTCAAGCGCATGCGCGAGCGTTTCAGCGACACGCTGTTCGTGCGCTCGGCGGATGGGATGGTCCCCACGCCCGTCGCCGAACGCCTCATCGCCCCGATCGAGGAGGGAATCGCCTGCCTGGTGCAGGCGGTCGATCAAGGCAGAACCTTCGATGCGCAGACATCGGGCCGCACGTTCAGGATTGCCGTCAACGACATCGGGCAACTGGTCATGATGCCCGAGCTGCTCATGGTCGCTCGCGCTGCTGCACCCGGGGTTCGCTTCGAAACAGTGGACGTCTCCATGGCCGACGCCCGGCAGCGGATGCTCCATGGACAAATCGACATAGCGCTCGGCAGCTGGGAGCCGATGGGGCCGTCGTTCTACCAGCAGCGACTGTTCGACGAATCATTCGTCGTGCTGATGTCGAAGACTTCGCCGTTGGGCACACCCGCAAGCATCGAACTCGACGACTACCTCGCGGCGGAACACATTGCGTACCGGCCTCAGGGAACGACCGACTCGCAATTGCAGCAGACCCTGGATCGGGCGGGTGCACTCGATCGTCGGCGGGTCGTCCTTACGGCCGCCCACTCGCTGGGCCTGTCGTCGATCGTCGCCGCATCGGGCCTGCTGCTGACTGCGCCGGCCCGTCTCGCCAGGGCGATGGTGGCTTCACGCGCGGATCTGCATATCGTCGATGCGCCGTTCGAGGTCACGCCATTCGAAATACGACAGCAGTGGCACGAGCGATTTCATCAGGACAGCGGAAATCGCTGGCTGCGCGAACTGATATTCGGCCTCTTCCATGAGCGATCACGCCGCGATCCACAGGTGTAGACGTCGTACGGTGCGCCTGGATTGGCCTGCCGTCGCGGTGCCGGAAATGGCGTTGACAGACCCTAGTCGTTCCTGGAGTCGTTCAACACGAAGTCGTATTCGAGCGTGTAGAAAGGAACGTCCATGCAGGTGCCATCCGGCGCGACGCCGGGCTCATTGCGCTTCCACTCGGCGATGAGTGAGGTGCGCACGCCGAATACCGCGTCGGAGTCGAGATAGCGACCTTCTGCGCGAAACACATGGGTGATGAGCGTCTCGTACCCCGGCGCCCGGATCATGAAGTGCAGGTGTGCCGGACGCCACGGGTGGCGGCCGAGCTTTTCCAGCATCTGCCCCACCGGGCCGTCGTGAGGAATCGGATAGGGAACGGCCACGATCGATCGGAACCGGTAGCTGCCGTCCCCGAGGCTGCTCAGATGGCCTCGACCTTGCGCATGCTCCAGCTCCGGACGCTGAACGTCGTACCAGCCTTCGTCGTCGGACTGCCAGACGTCGATGCGCGCATCGGCAATCGGCTCGCCGTCGATCCCGCGGACCGTTCCGCCAACGAAGCAAGGTTCACCGCTCGCGCCATTGGCGATGTCGTCGCCGTTCCTGTACGCCGGCGCGTCGGGTACGTAGAAGGGGCCGAAGACCGTCGCCTCGGTGCATCCGGCAGGGCGCCGGTTGCACTGTGCGGTGACGAGCGTCGAAAGCCCCAGCACATCGGACAGCAGGATGAACTCCTGCCTCTTGTCGTCGGTGATGCTTCCTGCGCGCGTGAGGAAGTCGATGCCATGGGACCACTCGGCTTCGGTGAGCTGCACCTCGCGTGCGAAGTCATGAAGGTGGCGCACCAGGCTGTCCATCACGGTCTTCAGGCGCGCATTGGAAGTTGCACCGTGCGCTTTCCGGACTGCGCTGGTGATGGTCCATTCGTCGATGTCGATCATTAGGTCCCGTGCCTGCCCGGGTGAATCAGGACTGCTTCAGCTTGAACAGCGACAGCGCGTTCGTCCGGCCGATCTTCGTCCGATCGGCCTCGCTGATGCTCGCGTCGTTGAACCAGTTTGACGCGTGATCCACGTTCTCGAAAGGCCAGTCGGTCGAGAACAGGATCCGGTCCGACCCGATTTCCAGCATCGCATCGATCAGCGTCTGGGTGCGGAAGTTGCCGGAGGTCGTGAGATAGAAGTTTTCCTGGAAGTATTCGCACAGCTTGCGCTTGGCCGGATAGCCCTTGGGCGCCTTGACCCAGGCATTGCGGTGGTCGACTCTCCACATGTTGTAGGGCAGGCCTTCGCCCAGATGGCCGAGGATGATCTTGAGACCGGGATGGCGATCGAAGAGGCCGCTGGCCATGAGGCGCAGGGCGTGGACGGCGGTTTCCTGTGCAAAGGCCCACGTAGGGCCGAGCAGCCACGGGTGGCCTTCGTAGATCTGCGCTCCGCTCGCGAGCGGGTTGCGCGGATGCAGGTAGAACGGCGCGTCGAGCCGCTGCGCCGCCTCCCAGAAAGGGGCGTACTGCGGCGCGTCATAGTAGGTGGCGTTGTCGGTCGTGCCGATCTGCGAGAAGCCGTTGACCAGGGCGCCGCGGAAACCCAGCTCGGTCATGCACCGCTCGAGTTCCTGGGTGGCCCTTTCGGGGTCCTGCATGGGCAGGGCTGCGAACGCCTGGAAGCGGTCGGGCCGTCGCGCCACCTGCTCCGCCAGAAAATCGTTCGCGCGGATCGCGAGCTCGCAGGCTTTCTTCGGATCGGGCACCGCCTGCACGGCAGGTGCATTCAGCGAGAGGATCATCATTTCCATGCCGTGCTCATCCATCTGGCGCAAGCGCCCTTCGTGAATGTCTAGGAGGCGGCTGCTGAGCTCCCGCCAGTAGTCTCCCGGCACGAAGCCGGCTGAATCCCGAAGCGTCTCGGGAATCGCAAAGTGTTCCTCGAGGCCGATCTTGCCTTGCATGACCATCTCCTTTGTGCGCGCGGGCTCTGCCGTTGCTTGGGTTCCTGGCAGCGCCACGTTGGCGTTCGCCTGGCTGCTGAATCTATGCAGGCGCCGGGATGTGGTCCAACGAATATCGGTGATAGCGCGCATTCGCCAGGCGCATGAAAGAGCGGGCAGGGCACCGCGACAGTCCGATCCATGGGTAGACCCTCCCCAGAATTTCCAGGATTGATAGGGAACATCCGAAAAATGCGTTGGACCCACCACTGCGAGGCGACCATCATTCAGCCCGTCGCGGAACAACCCTCGCCGTGAGATCTATTCAGTCGGAGACAAGAGCCATGCGCCAAATCGATCTTCACAAGCTGGCCGACGATGCCCGCTTCAACCGCTTTCACGGGCGCGTGCTTTTCTGGTGCGCGCTGATCATTGTGTTCGACGGCTACGACCTGTCGGTCGTCGGCATTGCGCTGCCTTCGATCATGGCGAAGATGGGCGTCGACGCGACCAACGCCGGATTCATGGTGAGCTCGGCGCTCTTCGGAATGATGTTCGGGGCCATCTTCCTCGGGACCATTGCCGACAAGATAGGCCGTCGCTGGGCGATCGCCATCTGCATTGGCCTGTTCAGCGTTTTCACGGCCGCAGCCGGCCTCGCCGACGACCCTGTCACCTTCGGTGCAATGCGCTTCCTCGCCGGGCTCGGCATCGGAGGCGTGATGCCGAATGTGGTCGCGCAGATGACCGAATACTCACCCAGGAAGATTCGCGCGACCCTGGTCACCCTGATGTTCAGTGGTTACGCAGTTGGCGGAATCATTGCAGCGCTTCTGGGCAAGGGGCTCATCGAAACCTACGGCTGGCAATCGGTGTTTTTCGCGGCGGGCCTGCCGGTCCTCCTGATTCCCGTCATCCTGAAGTCAGTTCCGGAATCGATGCCATTCCTGCTCGCCAAGGGCCGCAGCGACGAGCTGAAGGAAATAGCCTCCAGGCTCGATCCCGGCTATCGGCCGCAGGCGACGGACCGATTCGTCGTGCCGGCGCAAGACAAGGCCGACAGCGCGCCGATCAGGCACCTTTTTCGCGAAGGCCGCGGCTTCAGCACCGTGATGTTCTGGATTGCGTTCTTCATGTGCCTGTTCATGGTTTTCGCGCTGAGTTCGTGGCTGACGAAGCTCATGGCCAGTGCCGGCTACAGCCTGGGCTCGGCGCTGACGTTCGTGCTGGTGCTGAACGCGGGAGCCATGGTTGGCGCAATCGGCGGCGGCTGGCTCGCCGACAGGTTCCACATCAAGTACGTGCTCGCGGCAATGTATGCGCTTGCCGCGGTCTCGCTGACGCTGCTTGGGTTCAAGATGCCGACACCTGCGTTGTTCGTCCTTGTCGGACTGGCTGGTGCATCGACGATCGGCACGCAGATCGTCGCCAACGCCTATACCGGGCAGTTCTATCCGATGGCGTTCCGCTCCACCGGTCTCGGGTGGGCATTGGGTGTGGGCCGCAGCGGTGCGATCCTCGCGCCGATCCTGATCGGCGTGCTTGTCGGCATGAGCCTGCCGCTGCACCAGAACTTCATTGCGATCGCCATTCCGGCTGTCATCGGCATGATTGCCGTGCTGTTCATCAATCATGAACGGTCTGCGTCGATGCAGCACGCCAACGCAAGTTCGGAATTGAACCAGGCTCCCGCGAGCATGCCGGCAGTGCGTGGAAGTTGAGCTTGCCAGGCCAGCCGTCCACAGGCGCACCATCCGGATGGTGCTGTTCGGGTGCGCGTCAGCCAGCGCCCACCAGCTCCCAGTGATTCGCCAGGTGCATGAGATGAGCGCGCGTGTACTCGGATTTGCCCAGTGCACCGTAGGCGAAGTGCGGTGCGAGTACTCCGCTGTGTCGTTCGAAACGATTCAATGCGTCCATCAGGTGCTCCACCGCAGCATTCAGCGGCTGGCCTGAAGCAATTGTGGGCGCGCCGGGTACCGGCTCTTCCAATCCATGGCTCATCTTGCCGCGCGCCGAGAACACGGCAAATGCCATGGCGCCCAACGAGGCGCGAAACCAGGCAGGCTTCAGCTGTGGAAAGCCATCCAGGGAATATTCGATGCTTTGCGCCGCGTGGTGCAGCACATGGGCGAGATCCCAGCCTGAGCGGGTATGCAGCGGTGCCTCGCGAAGGCGCTCGAGCGTGCGCATGGTGTGAGAAAGGTCGGAAAAATCATCCATGGCAATCGGCTGGTCGGAGTGAGTGGCGACGTATCCGAGACCTGCGACGGCAGATCCCGCCAGCAGCACACCGCCAGCCAGCAGAGCGCGTCGGGAACGCGAGACGGGGCGGACATTCGCGAGGTCGGTATTCATGTGGAGCCGGATGCTATGCATCGGGTCGCACCGAGACTGTCAAATTTTTGACGATCTCTGATTTCGGTTTCTCGCGCCACGGTTTGCAGAGTCCGGCCTGGCCCCGATCGATTCGTGCTGCACGCGCCGCAGGTTGATGCTCACTGCAGCACTTCCTCGGTAGTCACCTCGAAGCGCTGCAGCGTGTTCGCGCCGAACACCATCGTGATCGGCACGTCCGCCGCGTCGCGCCCGCGCGCGATCACCACTCGGCCGATGCGCGGCGTGTTGTGCCGCGCGTCGAAGGTGTGCCAGCGGTTGCCCAGGTACACCTCGAACCACGCGCTGAAGTCCATCGGAAAGCGCACCGGCGGAATGCCGATGTCGCCGAGGTAGCCCGTGACGTAGCGCGCCGGTATGTTCATGCAGCGGCACAGCGTGATTGCAAGGTGCGCGAAGTCGCGGCACACGCCCGTGCGCTCGCGAAAACCCTCCAAAGCGGTGCGCGTGGCCCGTGCATTCTGGTAGTCGAAGCGCAGATGCCGGTGCACGAAGTCGCAGATTGCCTGCACGCGCGACCAGCCCGGCGCCACGTTCGAGAAGTTGGCCCAGGCGAACTGCAGCAGTTCGCCGTCGACCTCGCAATAGCGGCTGGGCAGCACGAAAGGCAGCGTCTCCACCGGCAGGTCGGCCGCCGCATGCTCGCTGGCGCTGAAGTCCACCGGGTCGGGCCAGCCTGTGTCGAACACCACCGCGTGGTTGCGCAAACGCACGCTGCTCACCCCGACAGGAACGTGCACGCGCGCGCAGCTGTTGCCGAAGCTGTCCTGGTAGTGGTCGGTGGCCAGCGGCGGGCTGAGGGTGATGTTCTCGCCGCCTTGCAGGTCCTGGGCACGCGACGGGTGCACCTGCAGCATGTAGATCACCGCCGTGGGGGCGGTGACGCCGAGTTCGATGTCGAAGCCGATCCTGATCTGCATGGGGTTCTTTCTTCCCTGAGGGGATCCGGGCGGTGCGGCCGGTGCGCGAGGCAGTGCGATGAATGACAAGCACGATCAGTGCCGTCCCGTGGGCCCATGCTATGCGACGAATCTTTCAGGCTCCACAGCCAGTACCCGCGAAGCAGCGTAGGCGGGTGCGATGCGCTGTCGGTGCGCTCCTACCTTGCACGCACTCTTTCTCCCACAGACGGGGGAGGGCGGCCACTACGGGTCGCGCGCGGTGCGAAACATAACCTTGCAATTCGCTTGCATCCCTGGAGGGACCTATGGAGTTTTCATCGTTTTTCGACACGCTCGCCAGCACCTGGGGCGACGAAATCCTCGTGTGGGCCGTTGCCGCCGTGGCAGGCTGCATATGCCTCGTCGCCGTGGTCAACGTGCTCGACATGTTCCTCGACAGCAACAACGAAACAGGCTGAGTGCCCACCCCATGAAAGATTCCAGCAGATCCACGATGACGCCACAGAACAAGGCCGCCGCAGGCCGCCGCGCCAGCGCCACCAAGGCGAGCGACGGCAGCAACGCCAAGCAGCAGCAACTCGAAGGCTTCACCGTCGAGCATCCGACGACCCTCACCACCAACCAGGGTCTGCAGATACCGGACAACCACAACTCGCTGAAAGCGGGTGTGCGCGGCCCCACGCTGCTGGAAGACTTCATCCTGCGCGAGAAGATCACGCACTTCGACCACGAGCGCATTCCCGAGCGCGCCGTGCACGCGCGCGGCTCGGCGGCGCACGGCTACTTCCAGGTCTACAAGTCGATGTCGCAGTTCACCTGCGCCGACTTTCTCCAGGACCCGGACCAGAAGACGCCCGTTTTCGTGCGCTTCTCGACCGTGGCCGGCTCGCGCGGATCCGCCGATACGGTGCGCGACGTGCGCGGCTTCGCCGTCAAGTTCTATACCCGCGAGGGCAACTACGACCTCGTGGGCAACAACATTCCGGTGTTCTTCATCCAGGACGCGATGAAGTTCCCCGACCTCATCCATGCCGTGAAGCCCGAGCCGCACCACGAGATGCCGCAGGCCGCGAGCGCGCACGACACCTTCTGGGACTTCGCCTCGCTCATGCCCGAGAGCACCCACATGCTGATGTGGGCCATGAGCGACCGCGCCATTCCGCGCAGCCTGCGCATGATGGAAGGCTTCGGCGTTCATACCTTCCGCTTCGTCAACAGCCGCGGCGAGAGTCACTTCGTGAAGTTCCACTGGAAGCCCAAGCTCGGTATTCATGGCCTGGCATGGGACGAGGCGCAGAAGATCGCGGGTAAAGACGCCGACTTTCATCGCCGTGACCTGTGGGAAGCCATCGAGAACGGCGACTTCCCCGAATGGGAACTCGGCGTACAGATGATTCCGCAGGACAAGGAACACTCGCTCGGCTTCGATCTGCTCGACCCCACCAAGCTGATTCCCGAAGAGATGGTGCCCGTGCAGAAGATCGGCAAGCTGGTGCTCAACCGTAACCCCGACAACTTCTTCGCCGAGACCGAGCAGGTGGCCTTCCATCCGGGCCACGTGGTGCCCGGCATCGACTTCAGCAACGACCCGCTGCTGCAGGGCCGCCTGTTCTCGTACACCGACACGCAGATCTCGCGGCTGGGCGGCGCCAACTTCCACGAGCTGCCGATCAACAAGGGCGTGTGCCCGTTCCACAACTTCCAGCGCGACGGCATGCACAGGCAGACCATCGCGCGCGGCCAGGTGGCCTACGAGCCCAACACGCTGGGCAGCGGCACGGAGTTTCGCGTGGACGGCGGCCAGCACGGCTTCCAGTCTTTCCCCGAAGAGATCGATCCGCCCAAGGTGCGCCGCCGCAGCCCGTCGTTCGACGACCACTTCACGCAGGCGCGCCTGTTCTTCAACAGCCAGAGTGCGGCCGAGAAGGAGCACATCGTCGCGGCCTTCCGCTTCGAGCTGTCGAAGCTCGAAGTGCCCGCCATCCGCCAGCGCATGGTCGACAACCTCGCGCACGTGGACGAGAAGCTCGCGCGCCGCGTGGCGGAGCCGCTGGGCATCGGCGAGCCCGATGCCAAAGCGGCTGCAGGCCGCGCTGGCTTTCGCGACCACCGCATCGAATTGCCCATCGACGAATCGCCCGCGCTCAGCATGGCCGACACCGGAGACGGTTCGATCCGCACGCGCAAGATCGCGATCCTCGTGGCCGATGGTGTCGACTCGGCTTCGCTGAAGCCGATACGCGATGCGCTCGAACAGGCTGGCGCGCAATGCAAGGTCGTCGGGCCGCGTCTGGGCACCGTGGCCAGCGCGTCGAAGCGGCAGATCGAAGTCGACATGACGTTCGCGAACACGCCGTCGGTGATGTTCGATGCGGTGCTGGTGCCAGCCGGCGGCGAAAGCGTCGCTGCATTGGCGGGCATTGGCGATGCGGTGCACTTCGTGCTGGAGGCCTACAAGCACTGCAAGGCGATCTGCACGGTGGGCGAGGGCGTGCAGCTGCTCTCGACACTGGGCATTGCCGCCGACTCCGATGCTCCAGCAGGCGTGATCGTGGCTGCCACGCCGGTCACCAACCTGGGCGATGCGACTGCCGCAACGCTGATCGCGCATGACTTCATCGCCGCCATCGCGAAGCATCGCCATTGGGATCGCGTGAACATCGACGCGGTACCGGCCTAGCAAGCTTTTGACGTACCTGTCTGCAGGCCGCAATGCGGCCTGCAGCGCGTGGCGCGTCGCGCCAACGCAGGCAATCACCTATGACGAATCCGGGTTTCTCGGGGGCTACACACATGGTCCATATAAACGCGCGCTGTCTGCTCGCTGTTCCCCCTTCATTCAAAGAAACCCACATGACTCATCTCGCGCTGAGGCCAACCTGGCAGTTCAAAGCTCTGGCACTGACACTGGTCCTTGCGCTGACCGCCTGCGGCGGCGGTGGTGGCGGCGGGATCTCTTTTCCGGTGATCCCGGCGCCTCCTGCAGGCACCACGCCGCCGCCGCTTGTGGAGCAGCCACCGCCCACATGTACTGCCGCCGTTCCGGCCAATGCGCCGGTCACGGCCATCTCATCCGTTCAAGGTACGGGCGACACGAGTCCTCTGGCAACGCAACCCGTGACCGTGCGTGGCGTGGTCGTCGGTGACTTCCAGAACACCGGCACCACGACCGTGAAGCTGAATGGATTCTTCATGCAGCAGCTCGTGCCCGATGCCGATCCGCTGACCTCGGAAGGCGTCTTTGTCTATGCACCGAACAGCGCCACCCGTGTGACCGTTGGCGATTTCGTTCAGGTCTCCGGTGTGGTGACCGAGTTCGGCCAGACCGCGGGCGCCGATGCAAAGCCCGACAGCCTCACGCAGATTGCGGGCACGACAGCGGACCCACTGGCCATCAGCGTCTGCGCTTCCGGCATTGCCATCAGCCCGACACAGATCACGCTGCCGGTGGCCAACGAATCAACGCTGGAGCGCTACGAAGGCATGCTGGTCGAAATTGCGCAGCCCCTGGCCGTGACGGAACTGTTCGAGCTGGGCCGCTATGGCCAGATGGTGCTGGCACTGAACGGGCGGCAGTTCAACGCCACCAACGGCAACGCGGCGGCAACCCATGCGCAGAACCTGCTTTCGCGCATCGTGCTGGACGATGGCTCCTCGCGCCAGAACCCGAACCCCATTCCGTACCTGAGTGCAGCAGGCACCGACGGCACCCGACGCATCGGCGATACGACGCAGAAAGTCACCGGCATCCTGAGCCACAACTTTGCGGCCTATCGCATCCAGCCAACGGTGGCGCCCGTGTTCGCGCAGGCCAATCCGCGCTCGCCGACCGCACCGGTGGTCAGCGGCCCGCTCAAGGTGGCCAGCTTCAACGTGCTCAACTACTTCACCACGTTCGTGAACGGAGAAACCTCATCGGGCCAGACCGGCCAGGGTTGCTCGTTCGGCACCGGTCCCGCATCCGCGGCCAACTGCCGCGGCGCGAACAACCTGAACGAGTTCCAGCGGCAGCGGGCCAAGA
This sequence comes from Variovorax sp. YR566, assembly GCF_051992195.1. Lineage (NCBI taxonomy): Bacteria > Pseudomonadati > Pseudomonadota > Betaproteobacteria > Burkholderiales > Comamonadaceae > Variovorax > Variovorax sp. YR566. The sequence goes on from NZ_CP197092.1 coordinate 891,024, forward strand.
TCGTGGCCGCCATCGCAGGCCTCGATGCCGACGTGGTGGGCCTGATGGAAATCCAGAACTCCGACGTGGCAACGAACGACCTGCTGGCGGCCCTCAACGCCAAGGTCGGCCCGAACACCTATGCCGCCGTCAACAGCGGCGTGTTCGGCACGGATGCCATCAAAGTGGACATCCTGTACAAGCCCGCGAAAGTCCAGCGCGTGGGCAACGCCGTTCTTCCGACGGGCACGGACCTGGCCGACTACACCGCTGCAAGCGGACGCCCGCCACTGGCCCAGCGATTCAGCGCCGTGGGCAACAACGGCGGCTTCTGGTTCGTGGTCAACCACCTGAAGAGCAAGGGCAGCTGCCCGACCACGGGCGACATCGACCAGGGGCAGGGCTGCTTCAACCTGGCGCGTACCCAGCAGGCGAACGCACTGAACAGCTTCGTCGCCAAGCTCAAGGCCATGGACGAGGACGAGACCGACGTACTGATGATGGGCGACTTCAACAGCTACCTGCTGGAAGACCCGACCAAGGTGCTCGAAGCCGCCGGCAACGAAAGCCTGCTCAAGCGCATGCCCGCCGACAACCGGTACACCTATGTCTTCGGCGGCGAAACCGGCGCACTCGACCATGCCTATGCATCGTCTTCGCTGGGCTCGCAGGTCAGCGGCGTGAGCGTGTGGCACATCAACGCCGACGAGCCCACCGCGCTGGACTACAACACCGACTTCACGACCGACGACCGCTATGCGCCCACGCCCTTCCGGGCATCTGACCATGACCCTGTGCTTGTCGCCCTGACCCTGGCGGCCGATGCCGCGGTGACGCAACCCATCGTCAGTGCGTCGGTCCCGACGGCCGCGAAGGTCGGGGAAACCTACAGCGTGAACATCTTCGAAGCCACACCCGGCGGCGCGACCACGCTGACTTCTCTTGCAGTCGATTGGGGAGACGGCAGCGCCGCCACGACAGCACCTGGCACCGGCACGGTGACGCATACCTACGCGGCCGCGGGCACCTACAACGTGGTGACCACGCTGACCAACTCCGCCGGCCAGACCGCAACGCAATCGAGCAGCGTGAACGTGAGCGCGGTGGTCGTGGTTGTACCGCCCGGACCGCCGGATCTGTTCTTCAGCGAATACGTGGAAGGCACGGCGAGCAACAAGGCGATCGAGATCTACAACCCGACCGCGTCGGCGGTGGACCTGAGCCTGTATACCGTCAGGCTGTATTCCAACGGCACGGCCACGCCGCCAACCAACTCCCAGGTGCTTTCCGGCTCCTTGCCGCCTGGTGGCGTGCTGGTGCTGGCGAACGCCAGTGCGGCGGCTGCCTTCAAGCCCGCAGGCACATTCACCAGCGGCGTAGTCAACTTCAATGGCGACGATGCCCTGACGCTGGAAAAGTCGGGCGTGGTCATCGATCGCTTCGGTCAAGTCGGCTTTGACCCTGGAGCCGAATGGACCGTCGGCGGAGTCGGTACACTGAACCGGACCCTGCGTCGCAAGCCCGACATCAAGGCGGGGGATCGCAACCCGGGCCTTGCTTTCGATCCGTCGGTGCAATGGATCGGTTTGCCGGAGGACACCTCCGACGGCCTGGGCGCGCACACGGTAAATTGACCTGGCGCAAGCCCCCCCTTAGTCCTTTAGCGCTAGACCGTATTGAGAATAGGCGCGGCAGGAGGCCGCTCCTAGACTTTCCCCACGAGGCCTGAACGGCGCGCACTTCCGCGGCGTCGAGCATCCGCAGCAGCGGATGCATGGGCCGCGCGCGGGGGTTCAATGGCGTGGTTTTCAAGATGGGGATGGGAGCGCCCTGCACGTCATCGTGCGGGCTTCGCAGGTGCGCTCGGTCTGGCTGGCATTCTTCTCCTGGGCTACGGCTCTTTGGCATCGGCGCAGCAGGCGACGAGCGCCGAAGCCGCGGCCAGCAAGATGGAGCAGGCCCGACTGGCCGACACCGACACCTTGCTGGCATTGACCAGCGAAGGCGCTGTTCTCTATGGGCAGGACGCGGTCAAGCTCTCGGGCTACCAGTACTGCAGCCAGGCCGTTGCGCTGGCCGAGGCCGGCGAGTTTCGCCAGAGCGTGCGCGCCGCGAGCAAGGCGCTGCACCTGGCCAACGCCACGAACGACCCGAACCTGATGGCCATGGCCAATCGCGACCTGGCCATCGTCTACAGCTACTCGGGCCAGCTCGAAAAAGCCGAAGAGTTCGCACGCGAAGCGCTCAGGCACCAGGCGCGCGACCCCAAGCTGGTGGTCGGCCCCGTGCAGAAGGTGATTGGCGATGTGCGCACGCGCCGCGGCGATTTCTCCGGCGCGGTTCTCAGCTATGACGAAGCTCTGGCCAACAGCTCGCAGCGCTATGCGCCGCTGGTGCAGGCCTCGCTGGTCAACGCGTTGATCGAATCGGGCGACCCCGCACGGGCACGCGAAGTGCTCGGCACCATGGCGCTGCCGAAGGACGCACCGCTCACCGCGCAGCTCGACCGCACCCGTGCCCGCCTGCTGCTGGCCGAGAACAAGCCGGCCGAGGCGCGCGACATGTACCGCGCGCTCACGGCGCGCCAGGTCGGCGCGGACACCGAGTACTACCGCCTCTGGGCCTGGGACGGCGTGGCGCGCAGCGAACTCGCGCTGGGCCAGAAGCAGGCCGCGGCCGAGGCCGTGGGCCGCGCGCTGGGCGACGTCGACAAGGTGCGCGCCAAGTTCCGCAGCGAAGAATTCAAGATGGGCCTGTTCTCGGACCTGCAGACGGTGTTCGAACGCGGCGTGGCCATCTACAGCGACGCGGGCGATGCGCGGGCCGCATTCGAGGTGAGCGAGCACAGCCGCTCGCGCGCGCTGCTCGACGCGGTGCGCGGCCGCGCGAAGATCAACGAGCAGGCCGCCAACACCGTCGACCTTGCCGCGCTGCAGCGCACGCTGGCGCCCGACGAACGCGTGGTGCAGTTCCACTCGCTGCCCGACCGGCTCGTGGTGTGGGTCGTGAGCTCCAGCAACATCACCGAGAAGTCGGTGGCGGTGAAGCGCGACGAGCTCAACGAGCTGGTCGAGACTTTCCGCAACTCCATCGTGCGCGGCCGCCGCACCGCCATCACCAACGCCGACAAGCTGGGCACCGCGCTGCTCGGGCCGCTCGGCCTGGCACCGGGGCAGCGGCTGATCGTGGTGCCGCACGGGCCTTTGCACTACCTGCCGTTCCAGGCGCTGCGGCTCGACGGCCGCTACGTCATCGAGACGCATCCTGTGGCGGTGGCGCCGTCGATCAGCATCGCGGTGCAGCTCGCGCAGCGCACGCCGCGCGTGAACGCATCGCTCACCGCCTTCGGCAATCCGCGCATCGAGGACAAGTACGACCTGCCCGGCGCCGAGACCGAAGTGAAGCAGCTCGCGCAGCTGTTCCCGCGCAACACCGTGTACATGGGCGCGGCCGCCACCAAGACGCAGTTCCGCGACGTGGCCTCGCGCTCGCCGCTGATGCACGTGGCGGCGCATGCCGAGGCGGACGCGGTCGACCCGCTGTACTCGCGCATCCTGCTGGCCAACGAAGGCGGCAAGCAGAATTTTCTGGAGGCGCACGAGATCCTCGAGCTGCCGATGGACGGCACCGCGCTGGTCACGCTGTCGGCCTGCGAATCGGGGCTGGGGCGCATCGCGCAGGGCGACGAGGTGCTGGGCTTCACGCGCTCGTTTCTCTCGGCTGGAAGCTCCAGCCTGATCGCCTCGCTGTGGCCGGTGTCCGACGACGCGACCGCGGTGCTCATGAGCACGCTCTACGGCGAGCTGGCCAAGGGACGCGACATCCAGAAGGCCATGCAGGCCGGGCAACTCGCTGTATTGAAGGACCCAAAGATGTCCCATCCCTTCTTCTGGGCGCCGTTCAATTTGATCGGTAACTGGCGCCTGACGGTGGGGAGCTGAGCCATGCGCAATGCCATGAACAGAAACCGCCCCCTTGCTCTTGATCCGCGCAGCGCACTGCGTCCCGTAGCCTGGGCCGCCGGCGCGCTGGTGTCGGCCATGTTCTTCATGGCTGCCGATCGCGCGCATGCCCAGGAGCAGGCGCAGGCCGAACCGCAAGCCACGTCGGCCAACGATGCCGGCGACAGCACCGAACTGCTGCCCACCAAGGACCCCTGCGGCACCTGCGACCGTCCGCTGGCACAAGCAACGGGCGCCGTCGCACCGCAGAGCCTTCCCGCACCGCCGCGCCCCACAGGCGCCACATTCAAGCTCAACGACCTGCGGCTCAACGGCGTCAAAGCGTTGACCAACGAAGAGCTGCAGACCATCACCGGCCCCTACATCGGCCGCGACGTCACGCTCACCGACCTCGAAGAGCTGGCGAAGGCCATCACCGCCCGCTACAAGGAACGAGGCTACTTCCTCGCACAGGCCGTGGTGCCCGTGCAGACCGTGCGCGACGGCATCGTCGAGATCAGCGTCATCGAAGGCCGCCTCGGCAAGGTCGACGTGGTGGTCGCGCCCGATGCGCCCATCGCCGAGTCGCGCGTGCGCGGTTTTCTCGCGCCGCTGCAGCCCGGCGAAGCCGTGAGCGCGCCAGCGTACGAACGCGCGATGCTGCTGCTGTCCGACCAGCCCGGCGTCAAGGTGTCCTCGGGCTTGCAGGAAGGCGCGCAGGCCGGCACCACCGATCTGTCGGTCGAAGTGGCCGCCGCGCCGCGCTGGGCCTTCACGGCCGAGGCCGACAACCACGGTACCAAGGAATCGGGCCGCTACCGCGTGGGCGGCACGGCGCGCTGGCTCAGCCCCTTCGGCATCGGCGACAACCTCGACATGCGAGTGATGGTGTCCGACAGCAACGCGCTGCAATACGGCCGCATTGCCTACGAGGCACCCATCGGCACCAGCGGACTGCGCGCGGGCGTTGGCCTGTCGCGGGTGAGCTATGAGCTTGGCGGCCAGTTCGTCGACCTCGATGCGCGCGGCCGCGCCAACGTGCTCGACTTTTCGCTGAACTATCCGCTGATCCGCCAGCGCCAGCAGAACCTGTTCCTGCGCCTGGGCGTCGACGTGAAAGACCTCACCGACGAACTGCGCGCGGCCGACTTCAGCTCGAAGAAGCGCGTCAACGGCCTGAGCCTGGGATGGACCTGGGAGCGCCGCGACGAACTTCTGGGCGGCGGCTACTGGGCCAGCTCAGGCACGCTGTACCACGGCAACCTTTCGATCCGCGACCCGGAAAGCCGCGACTTCGATCGCAGCATCACGGGGCACAACACCGAAGGCGGCTTCACCAAGCTGAGCTTCCAGCTCTCGCGCCTGCAGGCCATCGTGCCGCGCCATTCGCTGTACCTGTCGCTGGGGGGACAGTGGGCCAGCAAGAACCTCGACGCCTCGGAAAAACTCGCGCTCGGCGGCGCACGCGCGGTGCGTGCCTACCCCTCGGGCGAACTGCTGGTGGACCAGGGTGTGATCGGCACGGTCGAATGGCGCTGGTCGCTCAACGAAGAGCTCACGCCCTTCCTGTTCTACGACGCCGCGCACGGAAAGATCGTGCGCAACCCGACGCCCTACGACGGCATCAACAGCCATAGCCTGCGCGGCTACGGCGTGGGCCTGAGCTGGTCGCGGCCGGGCAATTTCTCGATCAACGCCACGCTCGCCTGGCGCGCCGGCACGCCGCCTGCGCAGACCGACGGCGGTGGCCGCAACCCGAGGCTGTACGTGCAGCTCATCAAGGCGTTCTGACCATGAAGCAACGCAATCGATTTCCACAGCGGCTTCAACTGCGGCCCATCGCGCTGTCGCTGATCTGTGCGGGCGCGGCCCCGGCCATGGCGCAGGTGTTGCCCACCGGCTTCACGCCCATTGCCGGCGGCGTCACGATGACGCAGAGCGGCAACGTGATGAGCATCACCCAGCCGTCCCTGCGCGGTATCGCCAGCTGGCAGACCTTCTCCATCGGCGCGACCAACACAGTCAACATCGCGCAGCCGAGCACGCGTGCAGTGCTGCTCAACCGCGTGGTGGGTGACGGCGGCACCATCCTGGCATCGCGCATCGACGGCACGCTGAAGACTTCGCTGATCGGCAGCCCGAACCTGCCCGGCGGCAGCGTGTTCCTCATCAACCCGAGCGGCATCGTGTTCGGCAAGGGCTCGTCGGTCAACGTGGGCGGGTTGGTCGCGTCCACGCTGGACATCGCCAACAGCAACTTCATGCCCGCGGGCTCGGAGAACAAGGCCTTCGACAAGAGCGAGCAGCTTGTCTTCGTCGGTCCCTCGGGCAGCATCGCGCAGGTGAGGGTGGAGGGCGGCGCGTCGATCACCGCATCGCCGGGCGGCACCGTGGCGCTGGTCGGCGGCTCGGTGCGCAACGACGGCGAGATCAACGTCGCGCGCGGCTCGGTGGGCCTGGTGTCGGCCAGCAAGCTCACGATGAGCCTCGACTTCGACGGCGACGGGCTCACGACCTTCAAGGTGCCGCTGGACGGGCAGACCACCTTCAAGCTCGCGGACCTGCAGGCCGCTGACGAGAGCAAGTCGACGACCGCGCAGCTCATGAACACCAGCAACATCACGGCCAATGGCGGTCGCGTGGTGCTGATGGCGGCTGCGGCGGATGTCGATGCACGCCAGCTCGTGGTGAGCCAGACCGGCGTGATCCGGGCGCGCTCTCTGTCCACGCGCAACGGCGAGATCGTGCTCGACGGCGGCCAGTCGCCGGCGCGCTCGAACGAGATGCTGCTCGGCGGCACGCTGGACGCGACGGGCACCGACGCTGGCGTGGCCGGCGGCTCGATCACCGCGAGCGCTGACTACGTGCGCCTGTCCGCCTTGACCGCCGATGCAAGCGGCAGCAAGGGCGGGCAGATCCAGGTAACGGGCAACAGCGCAGTGAGCATGTCGCCCGATTCGGTGCTGCACGCGAACGCAACCGGTGCCAACGGGCAAGGCGGCACGGTGGACCTGAGCGCCGACTACACGCACGTCTCCGGCCAGATCCAGGCGCGCGGTGCGGGCAGCGGCGCGGGCGGCACCATCACCACGACAGCGCGGCAGGTCGAGGTGACCGAGCTGGCGCAGATCGATGCGGCGGGCGGTGCGAGCGGTGCCAACGGGACCTGGGTGGTCGAGTCGAAGGGCACGCTCAATGTGGACAACACCGTGCCGGCCTACGACCCGTCGGACTACGCGCTGAACACGGCCGACACGCGCATCAGCACGACAGCCATCGGCAACGCGCTGGGCCGCTCGACCGACGTGACGCTGCGCACCGGCTCCAACGATGGCGAGTCGCACGACGTGGTGTTCCAGGACAACGCGAGCATCGTCAAGTCGCAGGGGCGCGACGCACGGCTCACGGTCGATTCGCTGCGCGACATCCAGATGTCCAGCGGCTCGTCGATCCGCTCGGAAAGCGGCGCGCTGCACGTGGACTTCAACGCCAACTCGGCCGGCGGCACCGACGGCGGCGTGATCGAGCTCAACAACGCGAGCATCGCCACCAACGGCGGCAACATCCGCTTCTACGGGCAGAGCGACGCGGCCAACGGCTATGCGGTCGGCGGCATCGCGCCCACCGATGGCGGGCCGAATATCGGCCGCGCGGGCATCTCGCTGTTCGACAGCACGCTGAACACCTGCGCGATGGCCTCGGGCGCCTGCGGCGGCAGCGGCTCGATCGTGCTGCGCGGGCAGGGCTCCAGCAGCTCGGCCGGCGACCCGAACTACTACGTGAGCGCTGACGGCGTGCAAGTCTCGGGCAGCAGCCTGGCCACCGGCGCGGGCAACATCGCGATCACCGGCGCGGGCGGCATCGGCGCGGGCGGCGTGCTGCTGGACGGCACCGAGAGCAACGACACGGTGCTGCGCACCAGCACCGGCGATGTGAACATCACCGGCAGCTCGCGCAACTGGACGGCCACGGACCCCGTCGCGGTGTACGGCAGCACCGTGGACTTCGTCGACAGTTCCTTCCCCGACGTGACCACGGGCAACATCGGCGGCATCTCGATGCGCGGCGCGATCATCGATGCCGGCGGCCGCGTGGCCATCGACGGCACCGGCAGCGACATGCAGGGCCTGACGGCGAACAGCGCCTTCCTGACCTCGGCATCGGCCGCCAACGGCGGCGCCGGCGTGAGCTACGGCGCGGGCAACGGCGTTTCCATCCTCGGGGGCAGCATCACGGCCGGCAAGGGGCGCGACGTGTCGATCTCGGGCACGGCGGGCGGCAAGGGCTTCGATGTGGCGAACGGCGCCGCGACCGTCGGCAACGACGCATCGGCGGTGGTGCTCGGAATGGAAGCCGGCGGCACCGTGCGCGCCGAGGGCGGGCGCATTGCCATCGACGGCCGCGGCGGCGACGTGCGCGTGGGGCGCGTGAACCTGCGCGACCTGGAGTCGGGCACCACCATCCTGCCGGTGCTCGACGTCTCGAGCAGCACCGGCGCGGGCGGCACCGTCAGCCTCAACGGGCGCAACGTGCTGGTGACCGATTCGTTCGACAACGTGACCACCATCGACGCCGGCGGCGCGGGCCAGTCCGGCACCATCGACGTGCGCGCCACCGGCACCATCGCCATCAGCGATCAGGCCAGCCTGCGCGCCGACGCGAAGTCGGCCACGGGCAACGGCGGCACGGTGAACGTGATCGCGGGCGACACGCTGCGCGGCTACGGCAGCCTGTCAGCGCGCGGCGGCAGTGCTGGCGGCAACGGCGGCAGCATCGAGACCTCGGCGCAGCACTTCGACCTGACCGGCCTGCGCGTGGACGCCTCGGCGCCCGTGGGCAGCGCGGGCTCCTGGGTGATCGATCCGTTCAACGTCAACATCGCGCACGGCACCGCCTCGGGCAGCCTCACGGGCAACCCCTTCGACCCGCTGGCCAACTCGACCATCCAGGACGGTGACATCAACAACGCGCTCGACGGCGGCACCAGCGTGACGATCACCACCGGCACGGGCGGCAATGCCTTCGACGGCAACATCACTTTCGCGGCCGATGCCGCCATCGTGCGCAGCAAGGGCGCCGCGCCGCTGACCTTCGAGCTCGACGCGGCGCACAACATCAACGCCTTCAACAACAACTCGATCCAGTCCAACTCCGGTGCGCTCAACGTGGTGTTCAACGCGGGCGTGGGTGGCCAGAACGGATCGATCTTCCTGAGCGGCATGACGATCGCCACCAACGGCGGCGACGTCACGATGACGGCCGACACCCGCCCGACGGGCAATACGGCCATCCAGATGACCAACACGACGATCGACACGCGCACCACGGCGCTGGGCGATGCGGGTCCCGGCGGCTCGGTGCAGATCACAGGCCAGCGCGGCACGCCCACCTTCTCGGGCTTCACCGCGACAGTGCAGCTCAGCGGCGTCGGCATCCAGAGCAGCACCGGCGACGTGTCGATCTCGGGCACCGCTCCGGGCGGCACCGGCGTGCGCATCGGCGCGGGCACCGGGCCCAGCCAGATCCTCACCACCAGCGGCGACATCTCGATCTACGGCACCGGCAGCGGCGTGACGGACCCCAGCACAGGGCCGCTTGCCGTGCAGGCCGTCGATCTCAGCAACGTCACGGTGCGCAGCATCGACGGCAATATCGGCATCCGCGGCGTCGTGACGCCAGGTGCCCAGAGCGGCACGTCGGGCGGCGTGCTGATCGCCAACAACGCGCTGGTCACCACGCTCGGCGCGGGCAACATCGACGTCGCGGGCGAGTCGCAGGCCAACGGCACGGGCATCACCCTCGGCATCGGCGGACGCATCGACGGCAACAACAACGTGGTGCTGCGCGCGAGCAACGACGGTTCGACCGACGCGGTGGTACTTACCGGCACGGTGCGCGCGGGCAACGTGCTCAACCTTCGCCCCGGCGGCGTGGACGCTGCCGGCAACGCGGTCGACCGCACGGCCAACCCGATCACGCTGGGCGGCACGGCGGCCACGGGCTTCGCGGTGTCGGCCGACGAGTTCACGCGGCTCGACGCGCCCACCATCGTCGCCGGCAGCAATGCCCATGCGGCAGACATCAACGTCGTCGGGCCGCTGAGCGTGCCCAACGCGCTCACGCTGCAGAACGGCGGTGGCGGCAACATCCAGCTTGGCGGCGCACTCACGGCGTCGAAGGTCGGGCTGATCTCGGGCGGCAACATCACGCAGACAGCCGCTGCGCCAATCACTGCCGGCACGCTGCTGGCACGCTCCACCGGCGGCAGCGTGCTGCTCGACCAGGCGGCGAACAACGTGAGCGCCGACACCGTGGGCGGCGGCGCGGCCGGGGCCTTCCGCTATGTCGATGTCGACACCGTGAAGCTGGGCTCGGTGAGCGTCACCGGCTACGACGCCGCCGGCAATGCGCCGCAGGTCGTGTCGGCCACCTCGATGGCGGCCGACACGGTGTTCGTGCGCACGCTGAGCGGCGACCTGCTGCTGGGCGCCAACGTGAGCAGCACCAACGGAGCCGACCTCGTGGCGGCCTCGCGCTTCCAGAACACCGGCGGCTACACGATCGGCGGCGCGCCGTGGCGCGTGTGGGCCGACACCTGGGTGGGCGAGACGCGCGGCGGCCTGGCGGGTTCGGGGCTGTACCCCAACCTGTACCACTGCGCCTACTCGGGCCTGTGCGCGGTGAGCATTCCCGCGGGCGCCAACCACTTCATCTACGCGCAGCAGCCGGTGGCGACGGTGATCGTCGCCAACGCGAGCCGGCCCTTCGGCTATCCGAACCCGCTGTTCAGCTACGGCATCGGCGGGCTCATTCTGGGCGACACGGGCGCGGGCTTCGCCGGCTTCCTGTTCTCGCCGGCGCTGCAGGCCAGCCCGCAGGGCGCGTACCCGATCAATGGCACCTTCACTTCGGCCGAGGGCTATGCGGTCAACGTGGTGCCGGGCACCCTGTTCGTCGGCGGGCTGCCCAACCTGCCGCGCCCCGACGTGCTGCGCGACCTGCCCGCCACCTGGGTGTACGACCGCAACATCGGCCCGCCGCCGATCTGCTTTGCCACCGGGCCGCTGGAAGGCGACCGCGCAACGCAGGGCAGCGACGTGCTGGCGCGCGAATGGTCGCGCGTGCGCTCGCGGCCCAACCTGTCGAGTTGCGTGGACACCGAGAAGCGCAACGGCTGCGCGGACTTCTGATCCGCGCCCGGTTCAGGCGACGCCGCGTGCGCGGCGGTTGGACATCACGACGTTGTCCTTCGGGATGACCTGGCCTTCGCGCATCGCGGAGATCCACGCGTCGGTCGAAGTCACGGCCGCGAAGTTGCTGTGGAAGACAACGCTGAAGACGCGATGGATTTCTTCCGCCGTGACCTTGCCCGCCGCGTTCTCGTACGGCAGAGCGCCGCTGGCGTCGGCCAGGAATTCCACGTTCAGCCCACGGTGCATGGCCTCGAACACGGTGGAAGCGTCGCAGTTCTGCGTCATGTAGCCGGCCACGCTCAGCGTGTCGATCTCATGGCGCGCGAGCCAGTCGGCGAAGTCGGTGCCGGTGAACACGCTCGGAAAGCTCTTGGTGATGAGGTGGTCGTGCGGCCGCTTCGCGATCTCGGGGTGCAGCTGGCCGTTGTGCGTGTCGGCCTGGAACACCGGTGCGCCCTTGGGCGCATGGTGGCGCACCACGATCACCGGCGTGCCGGCGGCGCGTGCCGCATCCATGGCCTTCGTCACGTTGGGCAGCGTGTCTTCGATGGGCGGGAACTCGATCGGCAGGCCGCCGCCTTCGAAGTATTCGTTCTGTACGTCGATCACGACGAGGGCGCGGCGCGGGGTTGTGGCGGTGTTGTTGCTCATGAAAGGCTCCTTCTCTCTGGTTGTTCGGATGGCCTGATTCTTCGCCTTTGCACCGTTTCGCGACAGTGGCCCGAAAGCCATTCATCGATAAGATCGGGCCATGAGCAATACGACCATCGAAACCATCGCCGTCGTAGCCTTCGACGGCATCAGCCCCTTCCACCTGTCCGTGCCCTGCATGGTCTTCGGCGAAGACCGCACGGAGACCGGCGCGCCGCGCTTTCGCATGCGGGTGTGCGCGCCAGAGCCCGGCGCGCTGCAGACCAACGCGGGCTTCACGCTCGTGGTGCCGCATGGGCTCGAGGCGATCCGCCGGGCGCAGATCGTGGTGGTGCCTTCATGGCGCGACGACGGCGGCGCGGCGCCGCCCGAGCTGATCCGCGCGCTGCAGGCCGCGCACCGGCGCGGCGCCACCGTGGTCGGCCTGTGCCTGGGCGCCTTCGTGCTGGCCGAGGCGGGGCTGCTCGACGGCCGGCCCGCCACCACGCACTGGAAGCTGGCGCCGGCCTTCGCCAAGCAGTATCCGAAGGTGCAGCTGCAGCCCGAGGTGCTGTACGTGGACGACGGCAGCGTGCTCACTTCCGCCGGCACGGCCGCGGGCATCGACTGCTGCCTGCACCTGCTGCGCGTGCGCTACGGCGCCGAGACGGCCAACCGCGCCGCGCGGCGCATGGTGGTCGCGCCGCACCGGCAGGGCGGGCAGGCGCAGTACATCGAGCAGCCCGTGCCCGCAACAGCCGAGCGCGACCGCCTCGCGCCGCTGCTGGAGTGGCTAGGTGGCCACCTAGCCACGCCGCACGAACTCGACGACCTCGCGCGGCGCGCGCTCATGAGCCGGCGCAACTTCACGCGGCGCTTTCGCGAATCCACCGGCACCACGGTCGGCCAGTGGGTGCAGAACCAGCGCCTTGCGCTGGCGCAGCGGCTGCTGGAGACCACTGACCATCCGGTCGAGCGCGTAGCGACCGGCGCCGGCTTCGGCTCGGCGGTGTCGCTGCGCAAGCATTTCATGTCGGCGTTCAAGGTATCGCCCACTGCGTATCGCCGGCAGTTCTCACGGGCGTAGAAAGCGCCGGGGTCAGGCGATGTGCACGTGCCGCCGCGTGGTCAGCAGCGCCCGCAGCTTCGCCGGCGCAACCGGCTTCGTCAGCAGCATCACCCCGCCATGTCGCAGCCGCTGCAGCACCTCGGGCCCGGTGGCGCCCGACACCAGCACCGCCAGCGCGTCGGGCTGCAGGCGCTTGGCGGCGTCGATCACGTCCACGCCGTCGCCTTCGCCCGCCAGTTGCAGGTCGCACAGCACGGCGTCGTAGTGGAGGTCGCCGGTGCCCAGCCGCGCGATGGCCTCGGGGCCGTTGGTCACGCATTCGACCTGGCAGCCCCATTGCTCCAGCAGCGCGCGGCTGCCGTCGAGGATGGCGGGGTCGTCGTCCACCACCAGGCAGCGCAGGCCGGCCAGGGGCGCGACGGCGAGTGGCGGCGGCTCGGGTGGCGTGATGTCCGCCAGGCGCGCCTCGGGCAGCGTGAAGCTGAAAGTGCTGCCTGCCTGCAGCGCCGATCGCACGGTGATGCGGGTTCCCAGTAGCGCAGCGATGCGCGCGCAGATGGCCAGCCCCAGCCCGAAGCCGCGGCGCCGGTCGCGCTCGGTGTTGGCCACCTGGTAGAACTCTTCGAAGATGCGGCCCTGGTGGATCGGCGCGATGCCCACGCCGTTGTCGCGCACCTCGATACGCACGCCGGCCGGGCTGCGCCGTGCGGCCACCAGCACGGTGCCGCCGTCGGGCGCATGGCGCAGCGCGTTGGTCACGAGGTTGCCGACGATGCGCCGCAGCATCGCCGCGTCGGTGCGCACGGCCAGGCCGCGGTCGCTCCAGCGCAGCCGCACGCGGGCCTCGACGGCGGTGGCGGCGTGCTGCGCATCGAGCTGGTCGAACAGCGCGGCGAGCGGCACCTTGGCGATCGCCGGCGTCAGCACCTGCGCATCGAGCCGCGAGATCTCGAGCAGGTCGTCGAGCAGCACGCCCATGAACTCGGTGCTCTCCTGCAGCCGCAGCACGGCCGGGCGCTGCGTGGGCGAGGCGCCGGGCAGCAGGCCGTCGATGAACAGGCCCATGGCATGCAGCGGCTGGCGCAGGTCGTGGCTCGCTGCCGCCAGGAAGCGCGCACGCGACAGCGCGGCCTGCTCGGCCTCGGCCATGCGCTGCAATGCGACGGCGGTGGCTTCGCGCACGCGCTCTTCACTGACCTGTCGGTTGCGCTGCAGTCGCTCGGCGAGGCGGTCGATGTCGTGCGCGAGCACCGCGAGTTCGTGCGTGCCGCGCGTGCCGCCCTCGACCACGTCGCAGCGCACCTCGAAATGCCCCGACTCCAGCGCCGCCACCGTGCGCGACACGCGCCGCAGCGGCCGCGCCACCGTGCGCGCCATGTGGCGCACCGAGGCCCATGCAGCCACCAGTGCCACCAGCGCAATGCCGATGCCCGCGAAGAGCGAGCGGCTGCGCTCGCGCGTGTAGGCGGTGGTGTCGCGGAAGGTCTGCACGAGACCGATGGGCGTGTCGCCCGCAGCGGTGGAGCCGGCGGGCGCGAAGGCGCTGGCGCGCGAGGCCTCGCGCAGCGTGACCGGCGAGGTGAACATGCGCAGCTGCGCCAGCGACGGCGTCTTGGGCCCGGCCGTGACGTACACGCCCGCGCTGTTGCTGATCTCCACGCGCGTCACCTGGCCGCCGCGCAGCGCGGCGTTGGCCACGTTCTGCAGCGCCGGCAGGTCGCCCGCGTAGAGGCTCAGGTCGGACATGGCCGCCACCTGTCGCGCCACGGCCTGGCCTTCGGCGTCGAAGGCTGCTTCGAGGGTCTGCAGCCGGTTGTGCGTGAACCAGCCGGTGAGCGCCAGCGCCACCGCCGCGCACGGCACCACGCCAAGGCGGAACAGATCGCGCTGCAGGTTGCCGCGCACGACCAGCGTGTGGGGCGACTGGGGCGGCGGCGTGGGCACGGGCGCGGGCGCACCGGCCCCGTTTGTTCCCGGCGGGCCTTGAGAGGGCGGTGCGGTGCTCATCGCGGGGCTGCGAGCCGGTCGGTCAGTTCCCGTTCCTCCGGCATGCGCAGGCCGAGTCCGCGTGCCACGGTGGCGTTGACGCGCACGGTGGCGGGCGTTGCCGCTTCCACCAGCGGCGCATTGCTGTTGCTGCTGCTGCCCGTGCCCGCGCTCGCCACTTTCTGGCCGAGCAGCCGGGCCTGCTGCGCGAGTTGCGATGGCGTCGAGACCGCCGCGGCCAGGCCGCCCGAGCGCACCAGCCCTTCGCTTGCGCCGAACACCGGCAGGCCCGCGCTCGCGCCGGCGCGCAGCACCGAGAGCGTGGCCGCCTGGCTGTCGCCGATCAGGTCGGGCAGCACCATCAGCGCGTCGCTCAGCGGCACCACCTGGCGCAGGGCGTTGGCGAGCGACTTGGCGTCGGGCGCGTATTCCACGCGCAGGTCCCAGGGCGGGTTCGCGCCTTGCGCGGCGCGCTGCAGTTCGCGCACCAGCGGCTCCGACTCGGGCGTGGCGACCACGCCGATGCGGTGCTTCTGCGGCAGCACGGCGGTGATCAGCGCGAGCTGGTCGGCCATGGCCGGATCGCGCAGCAGCACGCCCACGCGCCGGTCGCCGCGCCGCAGGGCAGGGCTGCTGGCCTTCAGGGTTTCGTATTCGAGCCGGCTCAGCATCGCCAGCACCAGCGGCTCCTGGCCTGGTCGCTCGACGGCGGCGCGCGCGGCGGCGGGGCCGACGGCCATGGTGAGCGGCGCGTCGGAAGCGGTGCGCAGGCTGCGCGTGCGCACGCCGGCGTTCGCGGCGCGCTCGGTGTCCGTTGCCTCCGCGGGCGGTTGCGGATCGGCGCCGCCGGGCGTGAGCCGCACCAGCTCGAACTTGCCGCCGGGTTCCTGGTCCGCGCGCAGCTGCTGCACGAACTCGGAAGACGCCGCGGCATCGTCGCCCATCAGCACCGTGAGGCTGGCGGCCGAGGCCGGGGCAGCGAACAAGACAGACGAGACAGCAGCACCGGCCCACATGAAGCCCACGGCCAGCACGGCGCGGCGCAACCTTCCGCAGAAGGGCGAGAGAAAGGAATTCACGGCAACAAACATGGACTGCTTCCGCAGCGAGGGGCGATAGTCCAATGTAAGGACGGACCCGGCTTGGCGCGATAAGGCGGAGGGCTTATGTCCGTGTCGGCGAGGGCTTGCTCGTGTGACGGATGTCACGCGGTGGCAGCCGCACGGCCTATGTCCGATGGACTACCTACGCACCTACCGCGAGGGCTGCGACGGCCCTTTGCGTCTGGATGGCCTGGCGCAGCACGCGCGGCGACACCGGCTTGTAGAGCACCGTGATGCCGGCGCTCGCCACTTCGCGCAGGCGGTCGGGCTTGGTCTCGCCGGTGACGAGCAGGCGCGCGGTGCCGGCGCCGATGCCGCGCGGATGGCGCTCCAGCGCGGCGATCACGTCGAGCCCGTTGTCGCCGCCTTGCAGCAGCAGGTCGCTGATGACCACGTCGGGCGGCTGCTCCCAGGTGTCGGCCAGCGCCAGCGCCTCGGCGCGGGTCTGTGCGGGCAGCACTTCGGCGCCCCAGTTGGAGAGCACCACCGTCAGGCCTTCGAGGATGGTGCGCTCGTCGTCGATCACGAGGATGCGCACGTTGGCCAGGCTTTCTTCTTCCTCGACGGCGGCAACGGCCGGCGACCCCGCCGCCGGCGGCAGTGCGGCCGGGGCGGAGCGCACCAGCACCCGCACGCAGGTGCCCTTGTGCAGCTTCGAGCTCAGCTCTACGCGCGTGTTGAGCAGCTCGGCCAGGCGCTGCACCGTGGCCAGGCCCAGCCCCATGCCGCGCGCGCCGCGCGCCGCCTGGCGGCCGGTGGGCTCCACCTGGTAGAACTCCTCGAACACCCGCGCCTGGTGCTGCGCGGCAATGCCCACGCCGGTGTCGACCACGTCGATGCGCACGCCCCTGCCGCGCCGCCGCGCACCGATCAGCACGCCGCCCTCGATGGTGTGGCGCAGCGAGTTCGACACCAGGTTGTTCAGGATGCGCGACAGCATCACGTAGTCGCAGCGCACCCACATGTCGGTCTTGCGTACCACCAGCCGCAGGCACTGCTGCTCGGCCACCGGGCGGAAGTTGCGGCTGATTTCATCGAACAGCCGGTCGAGCGGAAAGTCGATCCACTGCGGCTGCAGCACGCCCGCGTCGAGCTGCGACAGGTTCAGCAGCTCCGAGAAAAGCCGGTCGAGCGAATCGACGCATTCGCGGATGTGGCCGATGCGCTGCAGCTTCACCGGGTCGTGCTCGCCGTTGGCCAGCCCGTCGGAGAAAAGCGTGAGCGCATGCAGCGGCTGGCGCAGGTCGTGGCTGGCGGCGGCCAGCAGGCGGGTCTTGGCCTGGCTGGCCACTTCGAGCTGCTGGTTCTTGCGGGCCAGCTCGGCCGTGGCCTCGTTGATGCGGCTTTGCAGCAGCCGGTGGCTTTCCGCAAGCGCGCGCGCGGCCTGGTTGAAGCCGTGCTGCAGGTGGCGCACTTCGGAGGTGCCCTCGATGGCCACGTTTGCGTCCTCGCCCGCGCCGAGCCGGTCGACCGCCTTGCCGAGCGCGCGGATCGGCTCGCTGATGCGCCGCGCCGCCCACCAGCCTGCCAGGCTCACGCCGAAGAGGCTGATCGCCAGCACCAGTCCCACGTTGAACCAGACCGAGCGCCGCGCGCTTTCCACCGCGGCCAGGCTCATCTCGACCATCACCTGGCCGTTGTGGCGGCCGTCGTCGCCCACGATGGGCACCACCACCTGCAGGCCGTCGGCGCGGGCGCGGTCGACGGTTTCGGAGTTGGCCACGATCTCGCCGTCTTCCGTCCAGATCTGCACCTGCTGCACGTTGGGCTGGTAGGTGCCCGACTGGGCGGTGCGCGCCAGCGCGCGGCGGTCCATGCGCGCCAGCGGCGCCTGCGCCACCGTGGCCACCTGCAGGGCCACCGTTTGCGCATTGGCGCGCATCAGCTCGGTGAGGTTGCCCAGGTGTTGCCGCGTCAGCACGGTGATGGCCGCCACCGTGGCCAGCGCCGCCGGCACCAGCGCCAGCAGGATCAGCTGCTGGGCAAAGGTCAGGCGGGCCAGGCCGCGCAGGACGCGGAAGTTCCAGTTCATGGGGGCATCGGACGCATGGGCGCCGAGCTTAGGAGGCCGGTCCGGAACCGGGAAGACAGGAAAAACATCACAAAAATTGCTTGCAATTGATATTTAATGGCGTCCGCGCTGCCCATGTTAGACCCGCCGATGCGCAACGGCCCTATCTCTTTAGGACCACAAATGCAGGCTTCCATGCGCCGATTCGTCGATTTCTCCGGTGTCCTCCGAGCGGCGGCACTGGCCTTGCTCATGGGCTTTCCGCTGTGGGGCGCGGCCCAGGCCGCCCCTGCGCCGGACGGGCCGATCCGCTTCGGCATCCTGCCGCTCGGAGGCGCCTTCGAGTCGCGCAGCGACTGGGACCCACTGCTGGCCGAGCTGAGCCGCGCCATCAACCGCCCGGTGAGCGTGCTGTCGGTCAACTCGTACGAGGCGCTGGAGCAGGCCATCCAGCGCGACGAGGTCGACATGGCCTTCCTCTCGGGAAAGATGGCGCTCGACGCCGTGACCCAGCGCCGCATGAAGGTGGTGGCGCAGGTGGTGCGGCACGACGGCCTGCCCGGCTACCGCGCGCTGCTGCTGTCGCGCAAGGCGCCGCCCTTCAACTCACTGAAGAACATGCTCGACCAGCCCGAGCGCTGGCGGCTGGCGCGCGGCGAGAAGCAGTCGGTGTCGGGCTTCATCGTGCCCCAGCTGCAGCTCTTCCTGCCGAACCACATCGCGATGGAGACGCGCTTTCGCAGCGAGATCGTGGGCACCCACCAGGCCAACGCGCTGGCCGTGGCCAACAGCGAGGCCGACGTGGCCACCAACAACACGGCCGACTTCGAGCGCTTCAAGCTGCGCTTTCCGGCCGAGACCGAGCGGCTGCAGGTGCTGTGGGAGTCGGATCTGATCCCGCACGCGCAGATCGTGGTGCGCCGCGAATACACGCCCGAGCTGCGCAAGCGCGTGCAGGCCTTCCTGACCGGCTACGGCCGCGCCAAGGGGCCGCGCGGCGACGCCGAGCGCGTGGTGCTCAAGTCGCTGCACGACCTGGCCGGCTTCGTGGCCGCCGACAACAGCTCGCTGCAGCCCGCGGCCAAGCTGGCCTACCAGCTCGCCAGACAGAACGCCATGACCGCGCAATGGGTGAACGACGCCGCACGCGAAGCCCGCCTGCAGCGCATCGAGAGCGGCTATGCTGAGCAGGTCAGCGTGCTCAAGGACGTGACGCCGTGACGATGAAGGCCTGGCGCGTGGCTGCCGTGCTGGTGCTGGCCTTCGCGGTCGTGCTGGCCGGGTCGCTGCCGGCCATGGCGCAGGGCGCCGCCGCATCATCCGAGAAGACGACCGAAAAGACAGCAGAGAAGGCCGCGCCGGTGCCGATCAGGATGATCCGCTTCGGCGTGCTGCCGCTGGGCGGCACCGTCGAGTCGCGCGCGTTGTGGACCCCGCTCATGGCCGACATGAGCCGCAGCCTCGGCATGCCGGTGAGCGCCTATTCGGTGCCCACGTACGAAGAGCTCGACCGCGCCATCGGCCGCGACGAGATCGACATGGCCTTCCTCTCGGCCAAGATGGCGCTCGACGCCGTGATGCAGCGGCGCATGAAGGTGGTGGCGCAGATCGCGCGGCACCCCAGCGTGCCCGAGCACCGCGCCGTGCTGCTGGTGCGCAAGGCCGGGCCGCTCAACACCCTGGAAGCCGTGCTGGCCCAGCCGGAGAAATGGCGGCTCGCGCGCGGCGACAGCCGTTCGGTCACCGGCTTCATCGTGCCGCAGAGCCAGCTCTTCCTGCCGAACAACATCGAGATGGAGACACGCTTTCGCAGCGAATTCGTCGGCACCCACCAGGCCACCGCACTGGCCGTGGCCAACGGCGACGCCGACGTGGCAACCAACAACACCACCGACCTGGAGCGCTTTCGCCAGCAGTTCCCGGTGGAGGCCGAGCGGCTGCAGGTGGTCTGGCAATCGGAGCCGCCGCCCGGCGCGCCGATGGTGGTGCGGCGCGACTTCCCGCCCGAGTTCCAGGCGCGGCTGCAGAACTTCCTGACCGGCTACGGCAAGGGCAAGGGTCCGCGCGCGGACGCCGAGCGCGAAGTGCTCAAGACCCTGCGCGCGGCCTACGGCTACGTTGCGGCCGACGACAGCGCGCTGCTGCCGGAGGCGCGGCTGGAGCACCAGTTGGGCAAGCAGCGCGCCATGGCCGCCTCGTGGGTCAACGACGCGGCGCGCGAACAGCGGCTGCAGCGCATCGAGAAGACATACGCGGAGCAGGTCGAGGTCCTGCGCGCGGCTCCGGCGCGCTGAACGCCCGCTTCGACTCTCAACCTAGTCCCTTCGCCGTAGCTCCAAATCCCCCCGCCTAGGCCATTAGCTAGGCCTTAAGGCGGATTTGCCTCCCGTCCCCCGCGCCGGAAACTTCGTGTTTCTTTCAGGCACCCTTGCCGTTGACGGAGTGCGGATGAGTTGGCGAACAAAAGTGGTCTGGAGCGAGGGGATGCTGTTGCAGCCTCAGCACCTGCAACAGAGCGAGCGTCATGCCGATCATGCGAGGCATGTGCTCCTGCGTTCGACCACCCCCTACGCCTGGGGCTTTGCCGAGCTGGAGATCGACCCAGCCGCGCTCACGCTGGGCAAGCTGGCGCTGGTGCGGGCGGTCGGCGTCTTCGGCGACGGCACGGTCTTCGACATGCCGGCGGTCGACCCGCTGCCCGAGCCCATCGACATTCCTGCTTCCATGCGCGACGAAGCCGTGGTGCTCGCGCTGCCGCTGCGCCGCGCCGGTGCGCGCGAGGCCGATGCCGAGGAGTATGAAGAGCTGGTGCGCCACCGCGTGCTCGAATCCGAAGTGCCCGATTCGAACACCGCCGGCGAGCGCACGGCGATGCTGCAGCTGGGCCAGCTCCACACGCGCCTGATGCGTGCCGGCGAAGCCACCGATGCCTGGACCACCATCGGCGTTGCCCGCGTGGTCGAGCGCCGCGTCGACAACCAGGTGCAGCTCGACCGCGCCATGCTGCCGCCGCTGCTGGACGTGGCCGGCCATGCCGTCATCCGCGCCTGGCTCGACGAACTGCTGGGCCTGCTGCGCCAGCGCGGCGAAGCGCTCGCGGGCCGCATGACGCAGGGCGGCACCGGCGGCGTGGCCGAGATCGCAGACTTCATGCTGCTGCAGGCCGTGAACCGCAACGAGGCCATCTTTGCGCACCTGGCAAAGAGCGCGATGCTGCACCCGCAGCATTTCTTCGAGCATGCGCTGGGGCTGGCCGGCGACCTTTCGAGCTTTCGCGATTCGCGCCGCGTCGCGCGCTTCGGCCCCTACATCCACGACGACCTTGCACTGAGTTTCCGCCCGGTGATGGACGACCTGCGCCGCAGCCTCTCGATGGTGTTCGAGCAATCGGCCATCCGCATCGAGCTGCACGACCGCAAGCACGGCGTGCGCGTGGCGATGGTGACGGACGTGGAACTGCAGCGCAAGGCGACCTTCGTGCTCGCGGTGAACGCGAACATGCCCAGCGAAGCGCTGCGCGCGCGCTTCCCCACGCAAGTGAAGATCGGCCCGGTCGAGCGCATCCGCGACCTCGTCAACCTCGCGCTGCCGGGGGTCACGCTCACGCCGATGCCGGTCGCGCCGCGGCAGATTCCCTTCCACACCGGCGCCAACTACTTCGAACTCGAAACGCGCAACAGCGACCTGTGGCGCCAGCTCGAGCAATCCGGCGGCATCGCGATGCACATCGCCGGAGATTTCCCGGGCTTGGACCTCGCGTTCTGGGCCATTCGTTCCTAGCCACACCGGGCTGACGGAAACGGAACACCATCATGAGCACACCTCCCGACCCCTTCGCCGCCTTCGAGTCGGAACGCACGGTCATCAAGCCCAAGCCGCGCACGCCCGGCGGCACGCCGCCCGCGCCGGCACCGGCGCCTTTCTTCGGCGGTGCCGATCCCACGCCCGCCGCCGACGTCGGCGAACTCGGCCTGCTCAATCCGCTGGTGTCGGCCGCCGGCAAGCTGCTGGTGTTGATCGGCAAGCTGCGCAACCTTGCGCAGCCGCCCAACGTGCCGGCGCTGCGCGCTTCCACCGCCGATGCCGTCAACCAGTTCGACGCCAATGCGCGCCGCGCCGGCGTCAGCAACGAATCGGTGCTCGCCGCGCGCTACGTGCTGTGCACGGCGCTCGACGAAGCCGTGGCCAACACGCCGTGGGGCGTGCAGGCCGGCTGGAACAAGCAGAGCCTGCTGGTGCAGTTCCACAACGAAACCTGGGGCGGCGAAAAAGTCTTCCAGCTGCTTGCCAAGCTCGCGCAGGACGTGCCCACGCACCGCCAGCTTCTGGAACTGATCTACAGCGTGCTCGCGCTCGGCTTCGAAGGCCGCTACCGCGTGGTCGACAACGGCCGCGCGCAGCTCGATTCAGTGCGCCAGCGCCTCGCGGACCTGATCGCGAAGGACCGCCCGGCCGTCGAGCCCGAGCTTTCGCCGCACTGGCGCGGGCAGGGTGCGGGCACGGTGCGGCTGCGCGAGTCGCTGCCGCTGTGGGTGTTCGCGGCCGGCTTCGCGCTGTTGCTGGCGCTGGCGTGGTTCGGCCTGCGGCTCACGCTCAACTACCGCTCCGACACCACCTACGCCGCGGTGTCGAGCCTGCGCGCGCCCAACATCCAGATCGCACCGCCCGCCCTGCCGGCGAAGACGCCGCGCCTGGCGCGCTTTCTCGAACCCGAGATCAAGCAGGGCCTGGTCACGGTGACCGACGAGGCCGACCGCAGCGTGGTGCGCCTGCGCGGCGACTCCTTCTTCGGCTCCGGCAGCGCCGAGCCGATGGCGCAGTCGCTGCCCGTGCTGCGGCGCATCGGACAGGCGCTGGCCGAGGTGAAGGGCGAAGTGCTGATCACCGGCCACTCCGACAACCAGCCGATCCGCTCGCTGCGCTATCCCTCCAACTGGCACCTCTCGGCCGCGCGCGCCGATGCGGTGAAGGGCGCGCTGACGACGCTGGTCGACCCGGCGCGCATGCGCTCCGACGGCAAGGCAGACGCCGAGCCCGTGGCCGCCAACGACACGCCCGCCAATCGCGCGAAGAACCGCCGCGTCGACATCGTGCTGCTGACCGAACCCGACCGGCTCGCTGCTGCCACACCGGCTGCTCCCGCACCAGGAGCGACGAAATGATCAAGAAAATCTTCGGCTTCCTGTTCAGCCCGCTGCTGCTGACACTGCTCGCGCTGATCGTCGTCGCGCTGCTGATCTGGTGGATCGGCCCGCTGGTGAAGATCGGCTCGCTCGCGCCGCTCGAAAGCGAAATGACGCGCGCCATCGCCATCGGCGTCATCGTGCTCATCGTGGTGCTGCGCGCGCTGTACCGCCGCTGGCGCGCGCGCCGTGCGAGCCAGCATTTGACCGACGGCCTCATGAAGGCGCCGGCCGCGAAGACCGATGCGCCGGTCAACGGCGAGCAGAAGATCCTCGACACACGCTTCAGCGAAGCCGTCGCCACGCTCAAGCAGATGCGCCTGCACGCCGCCGGCAAGAAGCCCGGCTTGCGCGACTGGATGTCGATCTCGGGCGGCAGCTACCTGTACGACCTGCCGTGGTATGTCTTCATCGGCGCACCGGGCGCGGGCAAGACCACGGCGCTGGTCAACTCGGGCCTGAGCTTTCCGCTGGCCGAGAAGTTCGGCCCCGGCGCCATTCGCGGCGTGGGCGGCACGCGCAACTGCGACTGGTGGTTCACCGACGAGGCCGTGCTCATCGACACCGCCGGGCGCTACACCACGCAGGACAGCCACCAGTCGGAAGACAAGAGCGCATGGGAAGGCTTCCTGGGCCTGCTGAAGAAGGCGCGCCCGCGTCGTCCGCTGAACGGTGTGTTCCTCACCGTCAGCGTGGCCGACCTGCTGAGCCAGGGCCCCGAGGCGCGCACCCAGCTTGCGGCCTCGATCCGCGCACGCCTGCTCGAACTCGACGGCAAGCTCACCACGCGCCTGCCGGTGTATGTGCTCGTCACCAAGAGCGACCTGCTCTATGGCTTTACCGACTACTTCGACGACCTCGGCAAGGAACAGCGCGCGCAGGTCTTCGGCTTCACGCTGCCGGCCAACGAGAACGTGCAGCTGGAAGAGAAGGGCCTTTCCACGGCCTTCAACCGCGAATTCGCGCTGCTGCACAACCGCGTGAACGACGGCCTCATCGCGCGCATGCAGCGCGAGACCGACGGCACGCGCCGCGCGGCCATCTTCGGTTTTCCGGCGCAGTTCGGCTCCATCGGCTCGCTGCTGTCCGACCTGCTCGAACAAGTGTTCACCGGTTCGCGCTTTGCGCAGCCGCCGTGGGTGCGCGGCGTGTACTTCACCAGCGGCACGCAGGAAGGCAGCCCGATCGACCGCGTGATGGGCAGCCTTGCGCGCAGCTTCGGCATCGAGCGCGCGATGCTCGCGCCGCAGAAGTCGAGCGGGCGCAGCTACTTCCTTACCTCGCTGCTGCGCGAAGTGGTGTTCCCCGAGCAGCGCCTCGCAGGCGCCGACGTGAAGCTGGAGCGCCGCCGCCACACGCTGCGCGTGATCGGCGTGACGGCGATGACGCTGGTCACCGTGGGCCTGCTCGCGGCCTGGGGCTACAGCACGCTGCAGAACATGAACTACCTGAAGTCGGTCGAGGCCCGCGTCGAGCCCGCCAAGCAGAACCTCGCGGCGCTGCCCGCGCGCGTGCAGAACCTGGTCGAGGTCGCGCCCGTGCTGCAGAGCCTGCGCGACATCTGGAAGACGCCCGACAACCACCAGGGCGACGAGCCGCTGTCGATGACGCTGGGCCTCTACCAGGGCGACAAGCTCGACGCCGCCGCCATGCTCACGCACCAGCGCGCGCTCAACGACGCCTTCCTGCCGCAGATCGCCAAGCGCATCGAAGACCAGCTGCGCACCGCGCAGAAGGACAACCTCGAGTACACGTACGAGGCGCTCAAGAGCTATTTGATGCTCTACCAGCCCGAACACTTCGACGCCGAGGCGCTGAAGGCCTGGATCACGCTCGACTGGGCCCGCAACCTCGACCGCGGCATTCCCGAAGACCAGCGCAAGGCGCTCGAAGACCAGCTCGACGTGCTCATTGCCCAGGGCCCGCCGCGCTCGCCGCTCAAGATGGACGAGAACCTGGTGCGCAGCGTGCGCGCCGTGCTCGCGAGCTACCCGCTGGAGCAGCGCGTGTTCAGCCGCTTGAAGCGCCAGCGCGCCACCAAGGACATTCCGGCCTTCAGCGTGGCCACCGCCACCGGCCCCTCGGGCCCGCTGGTGTTCGAGCGCATCAGCGGCAAGCCGCTGACCGATGGCGTGCCGGGCATGTTCACCTACGACGGCTATCACAAGCGCTTCCAGAACGAAGTGACCGTGCTCACCGGCCTGCTCGCCAACGAAGACCCGTGGGTGCTGGGGCAAGACCGCAACGCAGCCGACCGCCTGCGCGACGTGGCCGCGCTCGGCGCGCTGACCGATCGTGTGCGCCGCCTGTATCTGGAGGAATACGTCAAGCAGTGGGAAGCACTGCTCGCCGACGTGCGACTGATCCGCGCCACCGGGCTGGAGAAGAACATCGAGACCGCGCGCATTCTTTCGGGCGTCGATTCCCCGCTCGCGAACTTCCTGCGCGCGGTGGTCAAGCAGACCACGCTGATCCCGGCGGCCGACGCCAACAAGGACGTTGTCAGCAAGGCGACCGAAACGGTGCGCAACACGCGCAAGGGCCTGGAAGACCTGTTCGGCAGCGACCCCGGCCGGCAGGTGGCCCCGGGCAAGCGCATCGAGAGCATCGTGGACGACCGCTTCGAGTCGCTGCGCCGCCTCGTCACCGCCGGTGGCCCCAACCAGCCTGCGCCCATCGACGACGCGCTGAAGCTCTTCAACGAGGTCTACGTGTACCTCAACGCCGTCGACACGGCCGTGAAGGGCCGCACCTCGCCGCCGCCCGGCGACGTGGCCGGCAAGCTCAAGTCAGACGCGGGCCGCCTGCCAGAGCCGGTGCGCTCGATGGTCGAGAACCTCAGCCAGTCGGGCGCCGCGCAGGCGCAGACGGCGGAGCGCGGCAACCTGAGCCAGGACCTGCGCCCCGTGGCCGAGTTCTGCGCGCGCGCCATCGCGGGCCGATACCCCTTCGTGAGCACCAGCAAGCGCGACGTGCTGCCGGAAGACTTCGGCCAGATGTTCGGCCCCGGTGGCCTGATGGACGACTTCTTCCAGAAGCGCCTGGCCGCGCTGGTCGACACCAGCACCAAGCCGTGGCGCTACAAGCCCGTGGCCGAACGCGGAGCCATCACCACGCAGGCGCTCGCGCAGTTCGAGCGGGCCGCGCGCATCAAGGACATCTTCTTCCGCGGCGGTGGCCGTGGGCCGTCGATGCGACTGGACTTCAAGCCGGTGGAGATGGATGCGGGCATCACCCAGTTCATCCTCGACGTCGACGGCCAGCTCGTGAAGTACGCGCACGGGCCTGTGGTGCCGATGGCCGTGCAGTGGCCGGGGCCGAAGGGCAGCAATCAGGTGCGCATCCAGGTCAGTCCGCCTTCGACCACTGGCAGCTCGGGTGCGGCTGTGGATGGGCCGTGGGCGCTGTTCCGTGCGCTCGACGACGGGCAGCTCGAAGCCGGCGATGCGCCTGAAAAGTTCTTCATCACCTTCCAGATCGGTGCCCGCAAGACGCGCTTCGAAGTGACGACGAACAGCGTGCAGCATCCGATCCGGTTGCGTGAGCTGCGGGAGTTTTCTTGTCCGGAGGGGCTGTGAACGAGGCAGCTTCTTCACCTTCTCTCTTTGCCTCGACCGCGTTGCCCGGGTGGTTCGGCAAGCTGCCGGGCATGGGGGATTTTGCGCATCGGCGGCTGCCGGAGGCGTTTCGTGCCGTGTGGGATCAATGGCTGCAGCGGGGCATGGCCCGGCTGCGGGATCGGCATGCGGATTGGACTGAGCGATACCTCGAAGCGCCTATCTGGTGCTTTGCGCTGGGGCGGCAGGTGGCGGGGGAGCAGGCGTGGATCGGGGTGCTGATGCCATCGGTTGATGGGGTGGGGCGGTACTTTCCGTTTGCCCTGGCTATGGAGCTTGATCGGTCCGTTTCCGGGCAACTGCAGGGGGAGGTGCTGGCTATGGCGTTGCAGTGGTGGGCTCATGCTACGCAGGCTGCGCTGGAAGGGCTTGATGGGGATCTGGATGCGCTGCGGTTTGATGCGGTGTTGCATCGGCTGTTTGTTGATGGCGCTTCTGCTGACGGACGTGAGAGTAGTGTCGATTCGCTGGAATTGCCGCTGGCGGGGGCGTCGCTTTGGCTGAGTGATCCTGCTGCTGAGCATGGGGTTCGGATGCTCTGTACTGGGTTGCCTCGGGATGAGCAGTTTGAAGCCCTGTTCTTCGGGTTTGCGGAGGAGGGGTGAGATGAAGGCCTCTTCTCGTTTGTTTTTCCGGGGCCGGGTCTCGCCCCGGCAGGTGACCTACTTTTCTTTGCTTCGCCAAAGAAAAGTAGGGGCGAGACCCGGCCCCGGAAAGCAAACCCTCAGCACACACAAAGAAGGAGCCAGTCAATGACCGACTCCAACGACGACCGCACCCGCGTAGTCCCCAAGCCTGGTCAGCCGACAACAACAACCGGCGACACGGCCGCGACCGTAATCACCGCAGGCGCTACCCCAGTCACCAGCCCCGCCACGGGAACCACCGACGCCGGCCTGCTCCCAGTAGGCAGCCGCCTGGCCGAATTCGAAGTCACAAGAGTCATAGGCCAAGGCGGCTTCGGCGTCGTCTACGAGGCGTGGGACCACACGCTGGAACGCGTAGTAGCAATCAAGGAATACCTCCCCACGTCACTGTCGACAAGACAGAACGACGGCACAGTAGTCCCCCTGTCCGAACGCCACAGAGAAACCTTCGACCTGGGCATGCGCAGCTTCATCAACGAAGCCCGCCTGCTCGCCCAGTTCGACCACCCGTCGCTCCTGAAGGTCTACCGCTTCTGGCAAGAAAAAGGCACCACCTACATGGTCATGCCTTTCTACAGAGGCGACACGCTGAGAGAAGCATTGGTAGCCATCCCCGCAGGCGTAGACGAGTCCTGGCTGATCCGCATCATGGACGGCGTGACACAAGCGCTCGCGGTGATGCACAACGCCAACTGCTACCACCGCGACATCGCGCCCGACAACATCATCCTGCTCGAAGGCTCGGGCCGCCCGGTGGTGCTCGACTTCGGCGCCGCGCGCCGTGTGATCACCGACAAGACCCAGGCGATCACCGTCATCCTCAAGCCCGGCTATGCCCCCATCGAGCAGTACGCCGAGATGCCCGACATGTCGCAGGGCGCGTGGACCGATGTGTATGCGCTCGCGGCCGTGATGCACGTGGCGGTGTGCGGTCGCGCGCCGCCGCCTTCGGTGGCGCGGCTGCTGTCCGACAGCTATGTGCCGCTTGCGGGCAACGAGATCCTGCGTCAGCGCTACAGCCTGCGGTTGCTGGAGGCGATCGATGCGGGCCTCGGCGTGCGGCCCGAGCAGCGGCCGCAGTCGATGGCCGAGCTGCGCGCCGCGCTCGATCTCGAAGTGGGGCACAGCATCGCGCCGACGCCGCGCACGCAGCCGCCTTCGGGTGCGCGCAGCGGCAACAGCAGCAATGCCGACGCCGCGACAGTCATCGCGAGCGGAAAGAGCAAGGCAGGTGGCAAGGCACCGGCGCCCGCGCCCGCTCCCACCAGCGCCGGGGGCAAGAGCAACAAGACCGTTGCCGCACTCGTATCGGTCGCCGTGCTTGCAGCCGCGGCCGGTGGCGGCTGGTGGTGGTTCCAGGGCCGCACCGGCGGCAACACGAACACCGATGACAAGAAGGTCGTCACCACCACGCCGGCCCCGCCACCCGACACAAAGATCGCAGAGGCTCCCCCAGCACCGCCGCCACCACCACCGCCCCCTCCGGCACCGCGCACGCCCGCCGAATCGCTGCAATCTCTCGCAACCGGCGCCGCGCCCGGCTTCGAGGTGACGGCCACGCCGAAGAAGGCGGAAGTCGCCATCGGCAAGGACCGCCTTGCCTTCGAGGTGCGCAGCAAGCGCGAAGGTTTTGTCTACGTGTTCCTGCTGTCCAGCGGCGGCGAGATGTTCCTGCTGTTCCCGAACCTGCTCGACAAGTACAACAAGATCACCGCGGGCGGTTCGCTTTCTCTGCCGCGCGCCTCGTGGCCGATGGACGCGGGCGGCCCGGCCGGCACCGACCAGTTCGCGGTGCTGGTGAGCGAGCACGAGCGCGACTTCAGTGCCGCCGGCGTGCAGAACGACGGCGTGTTCCCGGTGTTCCCGCTGCCGGTGCTGGCCGCGCTCGAAGCCACGCGCGGTACCGGCCCCTCGCCGTTGCTGGGCAAACCCGTGTGCGCACCCGGCGCCCCGTGCAACGACGTCTATGGCGTCGGGAATTTCAAAATCGTCGAGAAGTAATCGTCTGTAGAGCGATGGCCCCTCGGGTCGCCACTTTCCGGACAAGGAGACTTTCATGACCACTTCGCAAGCACTGCAGCAACAACAGCAGCTGCAACAGCGCCTCAACTACGTGCTCCAGTGGGCCGCTACTGCAGCCGTTGTTGCCGTCATCGCCTCGCTGGCGGGCTGCACCGCGCCGCCGCCGGCCGCCACGGGCACCGGCGCGGCCACGACCGACACCGCCGGCACGAGCAGCAGCGCCTCGCGCCCGCCGCCGACCGGCGCCAGCGTGGCAGGCCAGGCGCGCACCTTCTCGACCCAGCTCGCCACCTACACCTCGGTGGGCTTCGACTCGGTGCCGGGCTGGTCGCGCGACGACTTCTCCGAAAGCTGGCCCGCCTTTCTCGGCAGCTGCAAGGTGCTGACCGGGCGCGGCGCCGAATGGAAAGAGGTGTGCGACCGCGCGCTGAAGGTCGACGGCAAGAACAACAACGCCATCCGGGGCTTCTTCGAAGGCGAGTTCTCGGCCTACCAGATTCGCGACGACGATCGCAAGCCCGACGGCGTGGTCACCGGCTACTTCGAGCCCGAGATCGCCGGCGCCCGCCAGTACGGCGCGCCTTTCATCTACCCCGTGTACGGCCAGCCCGACGACATGCTGTTCGCCGACGCGCGCAAGCTGCCCGCCGGCAACGGCACGGTGGCGGCCCGCGTGGAAGGGCGCAACGTGGTGGTGCAGACTGGCCTCAGCACGCGCGACATGGGCGCGCCGGGCCTCTATGCGCTCGACCTCTCGGCCATCTCGCGCGACACGCTCGACCGCAAGGTGCGCCTGCGGGTCGAGGGCAAGCAGCTGCTGCCGTACTACACGCGCGAAGAAATCGAGACCAAGGGCGCGCCCAACGCCAAGGTGCTGGCCTTCGTGAGCAGCGCCACCGCGCTGTACGAAATGCAGATCCAGGGCTCGGGGCGCATCAAGCTGGCCAACGGCGACATCGTGCGCGTCGCCTACGCCGAGCAGAACGGCCAGCCCTTCCGCCCGACGCTGGCGCAGGCCGCCAACGGCAAGCCGCGCAGCCCGGTGAAGGTGCGCGGCTCGTCCATCGAATTGCAGCTTGACGACGGCGATGACGACGACGTCGGCGCGGTCGACAGCGGCACCATCCGCACGCGCGGCTTCACGCTCGCGCGGCCCGTTGCCAGCGGCCCGGTCGTGGTGCCGGGGCGGCGCGCGGCCGGCGCGGTGGCCGGCTCGGGCATCAAGGACCCGAGCTATGTGTTCTTCAAGGAATCGACCTCGCCCGTGGGCGGACCGGTGGGCGCCTTCGGCGTGCCGCTGTCGGCGGGGCGCTCGATTGCCGTCGATCCGCGCAGCACGCCGCTGGGCTACCCGGTGTTCGTGTCGACGCGCACGCCCGGCAGCGGCGCGCCCATGCAGCGCCTGACGATCGCGCAGGACACCGGCGGCGCCATCCGCGGCGCGGTGCGGGCCGACTATTTCTTCGGCAACGGCCAGCAGGCCGCGACCAACGCGCGCCGCATGAAGGAGCGTGGCCAGCTGTGGATATTGCTGCCGCGCGGCCTGGCCGTTGCGCAGGCCGCGGTGTCGTCGGCCATCCGCACGCGCGGCGGGCCGGTGGGCGCGAACCTGCCGCAGTGCCTGGTGCCTTCGGAGGGCAGCTGCGTCGACGACTGATCGATCGGGCGCCTTGACTCCTCATGCAGGAAACCCTTTCGTCCGCGGAAAGCAGTGAGCTCGTCCGCCTCTGGCGGCGCAGGCAGACGCTGTCTCCGAACGACATGGGCGCCATGTACCGCATCGTGGGCGATGCGCTGGTGGCCTGCAATCCGCCCGAGCTGCAGGTGCTGGGCGAGGGCCGCCAGGAGCTGGTGGCGCAGTTCATCTATGTGAAGGTGTTGCGGCTCGATGCCGACCCGGACGAAGCCGACGAGCGCGCGAGCCACAGCGCGCCTTCCACCGCCTTTGCCCTGTGCGCGTACTTCCGCCGCTATCTCATCGACTGCACGCGCGCCAGCTCCTTCCGCCGCAAGCTCTCCATCGGCGACCAGATCACCGAGGCGCAGCTCGAAGACGAGATCGGCGCGGGCGAAGACCTCGACGGCTGCCTGGCCGAGCACGGCCTGAGTGCGCAGGCCGTGCAACTGGCCGCGCGCGCCTTCATCGCCGAACTGCCCGAGCCCGAGCGCCTGCTGCTGTGCGAGGGCTTCGGCAAGGAGGCCGAGGGCGGGCTTTCGGGCATCGCCTCGCGCCACGCCATTGCTTCCTATCACTACCGCGCGGGCCGGCTCGGCCTCGTGCACAAGCGCGAGGGGTTGACCGCGGACTACGCCAAAACCCGGATCGGCGGCTGGCTCCAGCAGACGCTGGGCATCGCCATCGAGCCCGACAACATGGCGGCGATCCTGCAGGTTTTCAAAATCCTCGGTGCTGAAGCGTCTTATGCCTGAAGACATAGCCATTCAGGAACAGACGCCATGACCCACGACCTCTGGCCCCCGCTCAGCGTGATCCGCCACGCGTTGGAAACCGGCGCCGCCGTGCCCGACGATGCGCCGGACAGCGCACCCGGCACGGCCACCGTGGCCATGCCGGGCACGTCCCCTCCAACGGGCGCAGCATCGGTCCCGGCCGCCGCCGCATCCGACCTGCTGCTGCCTCTTGTCGAATTGGCCCGGCGCCGCGAGGCTGTCGCCCAGCGCGCCTTTCCGGCCCGCTGGGCGCCGGGCCGCCTTGTCAGCGTGGTGCACGAAGGGCGGCTGCTCGGCGTGCTGCTCGACCGCTGCATCCAGGGCGATCTCTGGCAGGGCTGGATGGCCGCCGGCGAGGCCGACTGGGCGTCTGCCTTCGACGTGCTGCTGGAGCCTGACGACGAGCCCTTCGAGCCGATGTTCGGCGTGATCCAGGCCTGGAACGTGCTCACGCTGGCACCTACTCCGCAGCTTTGCGCGCGCGTGCTCGGCGAGGTTTCGGCCACGCGGCTCGCCGCGATCCGCGCGGTGCACGACGAGTGGGCCGCGCACGCATCGCTCGCCATTGCGCCGGAGCCGGGGCGCATCGCGTTGCGCGGCGTGGGCGGTGTGTTCTCGGTGCTGTCGGGCACGCCGCTCGGGCCTCAGGACCCGCGTGCCGATTACCAGGAGCTGTACCGCGACGTGGGCTTGCAGCTGGGGAAGGCGCTGACGCGGCCGCAGGGCGACGAGGCTTCTTCTTCTCCCGCTCCATCGCCTGCACGGCCGCAGCCCCGTCCCGAAGGCGGCTGGTGGGGCAGCATCCGCCGCTGGTTCGGCGCGGAAGGCTGGACGCGCCCGGCCTTCGCGGTGCTGGCGCTGTTCGTGGTGATCCAGAACGTCGGACTGCTCGGCGGCCGCGGTGCTCCCGAGGAAGATGAAGTGCGCTTCCGCGACGTGCCAGCCGCACCCGCGCCGGCGCGCGCCGACCTGGTGGTGCGCTGGAAAGCCGGCGTGCGCATGGACGAGGCCGACCGGCTGCTGCAATCGATATCGGCCGACGTGGTGGGCGGGCCGGGCGATCCGGGTGGCAATGGCGTATGGCGGCTGCGGGTGCCGGAGCCGGTGGATGCGCTGGCGGTGCTCGCGGCTTCGCCGCTGGTCGAGTCAGCCGGGCCGGCTGGGGAGCAGCGGCCATGACACGCGCCGCGGCCCTCGGGCATGCCGCCCGTCTGCACCTTCACCTGCGGCCCAAGGGGAAGGGCGTCACGCAATTGCGCTTTCTCCAGGTGCTGCTCGTGCTGTGGCTGCTCGCCTGCTGCACCTTGGCCTTCGCCACCCAGCGCGCCTTGCTCGTCGGCGTCTCCGAACTCGTCAACCAGCCGCAGGTGCTGTGGCTGCAGGCGCCTCGCAACGACGTGATGCTGATGCGCGACGCGCTGCTCAGGCAGGGCTTCGCGGCGCCCGACATCGCAGTGCTCGCCGACGGCGTGAGCGGCGCCGCGCTGCCAGAATCGCAAGCCATCCATGACGCGCTGGCCAGGCTGCTCGCGCAGTCGAAGAGCGGCGACTTCGTGCTGCTGTACTTCTCCGGCCACGGCACCCGCCTGCGCGACATCGCCAAGCGCTACCAAGAGCCCGATGGGCTGTCGGAGAACTTCCTCGCGCGCGACGTGCGCGGCACACTCGGGAGCGACAACGTGCTCACCGGCGACCTGCGCGACGTCGACTTCGACGCGTGGATCCAGTCCTTCCTCGCGAAGAACGTGTTCGTCGCCTCGGTGTTCGACACCTGCTCGGCCAACTCCATGACGCGCGGCACGGCCGATGCACCCGCCACAGCCGAAGGCCCGCCCGACGACGAAGTGCGCTGGCGCGGCCTGCGCGTGACGCAACTGACCGGCGGCGCACCGCCCGCGCGACCGCAGACGCCACCCGTGCCGGCCGAAGCCGTGCCCCGCGCCCGCTACGTTGCCTTCTTCGCGTCCGAAAGCCACCAGATCACGCCCGAGCTGCGCCTGCCCCGCAAGGCGCGCAATGCCCGGCCACAGGGCCTGCTGACCTGGGCCGTGGTCGAGGCGCTGTCGCGCAAGCCCGCCACCTGGCGCGACCTGTTCGACGGCGTGCTCGCGCAGTACCCGCCGGTCATCGACGAGCTCGCGCAGCGTTTTCCCACGCGCGAGCTGCCGTCTCCGGTGGCCGAAGGCAACCTCGATGCGCCGCTGTTCGCCAACAGCGGCGCGCCCGCATCCACGCGCCCCGTATGGCGCGCGCAACGCAGCGGCGACAGCCTGGCCATCAAGGCCGGGTTGCTCGATGGCCTCGCGCAGCAGCAGGAGCTGCGCGTGCTCGCTACGCTCGAAGACGGCGCCGTGCGCAGCGCGCCTGCCACCGTGTCGCAGATCAAGCTCGGCGGCGCGTGGCTGGCCGTGCCAGCGGCGCTGAAGGATGTGTCGGGCGCTGCGTTCTGGAGCGTCACGCCGATGAGCGAGCCGGCCGCCACCGCCTTGCGCGTGCGCGCCGACAAGCCGCTGCCCGCCGGCCTCAGCCTCGACTACCCGGCTGCGATCCGCCCGGCCGACGATGCGGCCACCGCCGACGTGCGCTGGACCGACCTCGGCCCCTCGGGCCAGCGCCTCGAACTGCTCTCGCCGCTGTTCGGCGCCACTGTCTCCACCGTGGTGCTGCCCGACACCGCTGCGCTGCGCCGCCGCCTGCAGGCACTGGCGCAGCTCAAGTGGCTCGCGCAGCTGCAGGCCTACGGCAAGGACGGCCAGCTCGACGGCTTCGATGCCGCGCTCGAAGTGTGGAGCGCTGACCGCATGCTGCGCAGCACGCCCATCGTTCAAGTTCAGGCCCAAGCGGCGAACGCGCTGCCCTCGCTGCGCGCCGGCGAGCGCCTGCGCCTGAACGTGCGCAACACCAGCGGCCGTTCGCTCGACCTCGTCATCGCCGGCATCGACGCGCGCGGCAACCTGCAGTCGGTCTACCCCGACGAGCTCGTCGGCGAAACCAACCGCTTCAAGCGCGGCACGCCCGATCAGCCCTCGGTCAAGCGCTTCGACCTGCCGTGGCTCGATGCCGCCGGCGACGCGCGCCTGCTGGTCATGGCAGTGCCCGCCACGCCCTACAGCGCGCCGCGCCTGTTCGGCGTTGCCTATGCGCAGGCCGATGTGTCGGAAGTGCGCGTGCGCGGCGGCCAGCCGCCGGCGGAGGGCGGCGAGCGGCAGGTGTTCGCGGCCCTGCTGCGCAGGAGCGGCGGCGCCACGGATGGTGGCGGAGCCCGGCCATGACGGCGCGGTCCGAGGTCACGGTTTCTTTTCTTCGTTTCGATTTCCGGAGGTGATATGGCATTTCTAGACGACGGCTCCTGGAGCCCTGAAGACGCCCAGCGGTTCTACGAACTGATCGGCACCGGCTCGGCCGAAACCGACCTGGTCATGCTGATCGAGAACAAGGGTGCGCCAGTCGAAGGCGAACTCGATCGCCCCTTCGACGACGGCAAGGCGCGCATGAACATCGGGGGCTACTACTGGTCGGTGCAGGTGCCAGAGTCTTCCAGCCAGAACCAGGTCGTGCCCAACAACCTGATCGTTGCGCGTCGCAGCGACGCGGCCACCGCCACCATCGCCAGCCTGCTGCGCGCGCAGGAAAAAGACCTGAAGGTCGTCATCAGCGCCTTCAAGTCGGGCGGCGACGAGCGCTCGCCCGATGCGCAGTCGACCTTCGAGCTGGTGCTGGAGAACGCGCGCATCTGCCGGCTGGTGCTCAACTCCGGCGGCCACTGGGGCGTGCCCTCGGAGCTGATCTCCATCAGCTACCGCACGGTGAAGGTCAAGTCGGCACCGCAGAAGACCACCGGCTTGCGCGGCGCGGTGCGCGAATGCCAGTTCACCCGTGCCTGAGCCTCATCACCCCACCCAGGAGCCGCACACCATGACGACCGCCGCCGAATTCCTCAAGGCCGCCGATCCGGCCGCCGCCCTCAAGGCCCTGAGCGACGACGTGCGCGCCAAGCCTTCCGACAGCAAGCACCGCGTGTTCATGGCGCAGCTGCTGTGCGTGCTCGGGCAGTGGGAGCGCGCGCTCAACCAGCTCACGGTCGCAGCCGAACTCGACGCGCTGGCCGTGCCCATGAAACAGGTCTACGGCGAGGCCGTGCGCTGCGAGGGCCTGCGCGCCGAAGTGTTCGCCGGCACGCGCACGCCCATGATCTTCGGCCAACCCGACCAATGGCTGGCGCTGCTCATCGAGTCGCTGCTGCGCCAGGGCCGCGGCGAGAGCGAACTGGCCGAGGACCTGCGCCAGCGCGCCTTCGACGGCGCGCCCGCCATCAGCGGCACCATCGACGGCGCACCCTTCGAATGGCTGGCCGATGCCGACATGCGACTGGGCCCGGTGCTCGAAGCCTTCGTCAACGGCAAGTACTACTGGATTCCGTATGCGCGGCTCGCGCACATCAAGATCGATCCGCCCGAAGACCTGCGCGACTGCGTGTGGATGCCCGCGCACCTGCAGTTCGAGAACGGCGGTGAAACCCTTGCGCTGATTCCCACGCGCTACGAGGGCACAGAGAAGGTGGAAGACAGCGAGCTGCGTCTCGCGCGCAAGACCGAGTGGCGCGAGCTGCGCCCCGAAGTCTGGGTCGGCTACGGCCAGCGCGTGCTCGGCAGCGATGCGGGCGAGTACGCGCTGATGGACGTGCGCGAGATCCTGTTCACGCAGGCTGAGGACACCTCGGCGGGCGAAGCCGAAGAGGGCAGCGTCGATGGCTGAGCTCACCGCGCAGGAGCGGCTGCAGCCCTCGCTGCTCGATCGCCTTGTCGACAACGCGCCCGACGAAAAGCGCGAGGGCGACGAGAAGCGCACGCTGACCAAGCAGGCGCTGCGCCAGGCCGTGCTGCGCGACCTCGGCTGGCTGTTCAACGCCACCGGCTACGGCCTTTCGATGGACGACAAGCAATACCCGAATGCGGCGCGCTCGGTCATCAACTACGGATTGCCTATGCTGTCTGGCCAGTTCACCTCGTCGGTGCAGCGTGTCAGCATGGAACAGGCTTTGAAGAACGCAATCCTGCAGTTCGAGCCGCGCATTTTGTCCCGCACACTCGAAGTGGAACTCGTCATGGAAGGCCCGGCACTGGACTCCCACAACAGCATCGGCCTGCAGATACGCGGCATGCTGTGGGCACAGCCCGTGCCGCTGGAGTTCCTGATGCGAAGCCGCGTTGACCTGGAAGAAGGACGCATCGAGATAGTGGACATGGCGCAAAACCCAAGGTGAGTCCCGCATGGACCCTCGGCTGCTGAGCCTGTACGAACAGGAGCTGCGCTACTTTCGCGAAAGCGCTTCCGAGTTCGCGCGGGCATTTCCAAAGATTGCGCATCGACTTGGCATCGAGGGCCAGGAGGTGGCCGACCCGTATGTGGAGCGGCTCATCGAGGCAACGGCGTTTCTTTCGGCACGGGTGGGCCTGAAGCTCGACGCCGAGTACCCGCGCTTCACGGGCCACCTGCTCGACATCGTCTATCCGCACTTTCTTTCGCCCACGCCGGCGATGGTGGTCGTGTCTTTCGTGCCCGACCCCGACGACGCGAACCTTGCGACCGGCCCCACGTTG
Organism: Variovorax sp. YR566; assembly: GCF_051992195.1. NCBI lineage: Bacteria > Pseudomonadati > Pseudomonadota > Betaproteobacteria > Burkholderiales > Comamonadaceae > Variovorax > Variovorax sp. YR566. Next base: position 928,456 of record NZ_CP197092.1, read on the forward strand.
CCGCGCGGCAGCGGACTGCGCGCACGGCAGGCGGTGGGGCAGAACACGCATTGCGAATTCCGCACGGCCAGCGCGCTGCGCATCTGGCCCATCGAAGTGCAGCGCGCGCAGTACTTCACCTACGCGCCCGACCTGCCGCTGAACACGCACCCGCAGTCGCGCGCCATCCGCGGCGGCCTGCGCATTGCGCTGCATGCCACGGCCGGGCTGAACTTCAGCCAGATCGCACTCGACGATCTGGTGCTGCACTTCGGCGGTGCCGAAGACGTGGCCTGGCAACTGCACGAATGCGCGCTGGGCCAGCCCATCGGCGTGCTGGTGCGGCCGCTCGCGCCCGGTGGTGCGCCGCAAGGCGCGGCGCAGAGCCTGCCGGCCAGCGCCATCGGCGCGGTCGGCTTCGAGGAAGACGAAGCGCTGCTGCCCACCACCGCCACCGGCTTCTCGGGCTTCAGGCTGCTGCAGGAGTACTTCGCGTTTCCGCAGCGCTTCCAGTTCGTGCGCATCGGCGGGCTCCAGGCGCTGCTCGCGGCCATGCCGGTGACCGACGTCGAAATCGTGCTGCTGTTCTCGCGCGGCGACGCAGCACTCGAAAAGCTGGTGAGTGCCGACAACGTGCAGCTGCACTGCGTGCCCGCCGTCAACCTGTTCAGCAAGCGGCTCGACCGCGTGCCCATGACCGAGGGCGTGAGCCAGTTCCACCTGGTGCCCGATCGCACGCGCCCGCAGGACTTCGAGGTGCACACCATCACCGAAGTCATCGGTCACGGCGCGCCCGGTGCCGATGCGGTCGCGGCCGAGCAGCCTTTCAGGCCTTTCTATTCGGCCTTTCACGGCAGCCGCAACAGCCACCCGGCCTACTTCACGACCACGCGCGAGCCGCGCATGCTGTCGGTGCGACAGCGCACCGAGGGCAACCGCAGCAGCCACATCGGCTCCGAGGTCTACATGCAGATCGTCGATCCGCAGCAGGCGCCGTATGCGGCCACGCTGCGGCAGCTGGCGGTGACGGCGCTGTGCACCAACCGCGACCTGCCGCTCTTGATGCCGCTGGGCCGCGAGAACGACTTCGACTGCGTCGATTCATTTCCCGTGCAGCGCGTGCGCATGGTGCGCGGGCCGTCGCGGCCGGTGTCGCCGGTGGTGAGCCAGGGGCTGGGGTGGCGCGTGGTCGATCACCTTGCGCTGAACTACCTGTCGCTTTCCGACAGCACGCCGGCGCAGGGCGCCGCCGCGCTGCGCGAAACGCTGATGCTCTATGCCGTGCATGCCGACGAGATGCGCCAGGGCCAGGTGCGCGGCCTGCTGTCGGTGAAGTGCAAGCCGGTTGCGCGCCGCCTGCCGCTGAAGGGCCCGATCGCTTTCGGGCGTGGGCTCGAGGTGACGCTCGAAGTCGACAAGGACGCCTTTCACGGCCACAGCGCCTTCCTGTTCGGCGCCGTGCTCGCGCGGTTCCTGTCGCGCCATGTGGAGGTGAACCATTTCGTCGAGACCGTGCTGCGCATCGCGGGCAAGGGCGAGACCATGCGCTGGAGGCCGCTGTGCGGGACGCGACAGATTCTGTGAGCACCCGCGTCGACAACGCGCTGCGCGGGTGGTCCGCGGAGCCGTGGTCGTTCGACTACTTCGCGGTGATGCGCCGGCTGGAGTCCGTCGCGAAGACCACGCCGCGCTGGGGCCGCGCGCTGCTGCCGAGCGCCGAGCCGGTGCGCGTGGGGCAGGAGCCATCGCTGTCGTTCGCGCCCGCGAGCTTCAGCCGCTTCGAGCCCGCCACAGCCTATTCGCCGCCGCGCCTGCGCCAGCACTTCTTCAGCTACATCGGCCCCAATGGTCCGCTGCCGGTGCACTTGAGCGACTTCATTCGCGAGCGCAGCCTGAACCATGGCGACCCGACGTGGCTGGCCTTTCTGGACAGTTTTTCGCACCGCTTCTCGCTGCACTTCTATCGCGCGTGGGCGCAGTCGCGGCCGGCCGTGGCGCTCGACCGGCCGGGCGAAGACCGCTTCCGCCTGCAGGTCGGTGCGCTGGTCGGCATCGGCACGCCGGGCCGCGTGGACCGCGACGAGATCCATGACGACGCGCGCCTGCATTTTTCGGGCTGGCTCGCGCGCCGCGTGCACAACGTGGAAAGCGTGGAGTCGGTGCTGTGCAGCTACTTCGGCGTGCCCGTGAAGCTGGAGCGCTGGGTCGGCCACTGGATGAGCCTGCCGGTGGCAGAGCTCACGCGGCTGGGGCAGGGCGAGAGCTCGCGCTCCATGGGCATGGGCGCCATGCTCGGCACCCGCGCCTGGGACCGCCAGCACCGCGTGCGCCTGCACTTGGGCCCGCTCACGCTGGAGCAGTACCGCATGTTCCTTCCCATCGGCAATGCGCGCCCCGTGCTGCAGCGCTGGATGCAGCAGCTGCTCGGCGACGAGCTCGAGTGGGACGCCGAGCTGGTGCTCGAGAAGGCGCAGGTTCCGCTCACGCGCCTTGGCGACGCGAAGGGCAATGCACCGCGCCTGGGCTGGGTGTCGTGGCTCGGGCAGCGCAAGCGTTCGCGCGATGCGGCGGACGTGCGTATCGGCAACCAGTCTTTCAACAAACCCATCTTCATTCGTTCAGAAGAGATACGGAGTCCCTCATGAGTGAAATCAGCCGCACCGCCCTTTTCGGCAAACTCAACTCGCTGGCCTACAAGGCCATCGAAGGCGCCACCGTGTTCTGCAAGATGCGGGGCAATCCGTACGTGGAGCTGGAGCACTGGTTCGCCCAGCTGCTGCAGGCGCAGGACTCCGACCTGCATCGCGTGATCCAGCACTACGGGCTCGACGTGTCGGTCATTGCGAAAGACATGACCACCGCGCTCGACCGCCTGCCGCGCGGCGCCACCGCCATCAGCGACTTTTCTCCGCACATCGAGAACGCCATCGAGCGCGCATGGACCTATGCCACCCTGCAGTTCGGCGAGGCGCAGGTGCGCACCGGCTACCTGCTGGTGGGCATGCTGAAGACGCAGAGTCTGCGCAACCCGCTGTTCGGCTTGTCGAAGCAGTTCGAGAAGGTCAAGGTCGAGGACCTGGCCGACAACTTCGCCAAGATCTGCGATGCCTCGCCCGAAGCGCAGATGCGCGCGCAGGACGGCACCGGCATGGGTAGCGGCGCGCCCGGCGAAGACTCGGGCGCGATGGCGCCGGCCGCCATGGGCAAGGGCGATGCGCTGAAGAAGTTCGCGGTCGACCTCACCGAGAAGGCCAAGAAGGGCGAGATGGACCCGGTGACCGGGCGCGACGAAGAGATCCGCCAGATCGTCGACATCCTCATGCGCCGCCGCCAGAACAATCCGCTGCTCACCGGCGAGGCCGGTGTCGGCAAGACGGCCGTGGTCGAAGGCTTTGCGCAGCGCCTCGCGCGCGGCGACGTGCCGCCGCAGCTGAAAGACGTGAAGTTGCTCACGCTGGACATCGGCCTGCTGCAGGCCGGCGCGAGCATGAAGGGCGAGTTCGAGCAGCGCCTGCGCCAGGTGATCGACGAGGTGCAGAGCTCGCCCACGCCCATCATCCTGTTCATCGACGAGATCCACACACTGGTGGGTGCGGGCGGTGCGGCAGGCACCGGCGATGCGGCCAACCTGCTGAAGCCGGCTTTGGCGCGCGGCAACCTGCGCACCATCGGCGCAACCACGTGGGCCGAGTACAAGAAGTACATCGAGAAAGACCCGGCGCTCACCCGCCGCTTCCAGGTGGTGCAGGTGCCGGAGCCCGACGAGACCAAGGCGATCCTGATGCTGCGTGGCGTGGCCAGCGTGCTGGAGAAGCACCACCGCGTGCAGCTGCTCGACGAGGCCATCGAGGCGGCCGTGAAGCTGTCGCACCGCTACATTCCCGCGCGGCAGCTGCCCGACAAGGCCGTGAGCCTGCTCGACACGGCCTGCGCGCGCGTGGCCGTGTCGCAGCACGCGACGCCGCCCGAGGTGGAAGACTGCATGCGCCGCATCGAAGGGCTCACGGTCGAGCAGGAAATCATCGGTCGCGAAGAAGCCATCGGCATCGACGTGACCAAACGCGCAGCACAGGTCACCGCGCTGCTGGCCGAATCGAAGGTGCAGCTCGATGCGCTGAATGCGCGCTGGCAGGAAGAAAAGGGGCTGGTCGACCGGCTGCTCGAACTTCGCAGCAAGCTGCGCGCAGGCAACAAGCCAGTGGATACGCCTGCGGCTGCAGCTGGCACCGATGCGGCACCAGCTGCGGCAGAACCCGCGCACGACCGAGCCGCGCTGCTCGCCGAGCTGCACGAGCTGCAGGCCAAGATCCACGCGGTGCAGGGCGAGTCGCCGCTCATCCTGCCTTCGGTCGACGAACAGGCCGTGGCCTCGGTGGTCGCCGATTGGACCGGCATTCCCGTCGGCCGAATGGTGAAGAACGAAGTGGAGGCGGTGCTCAAGCTTGCCGACACGCTCAACCAGCGCGTCATCGGCCAGAAGCACGGGCTGGAAATGATCGCGCGCCGCATCCAGACATCGCGCGCGCGGCTCGACAACCCGCAGAAGCCCATTGGCGTGTTCATGCTCTGCGGCACCTCCGGCGTGGGCAAGACCGAGACCGCGCTTGCGCTGGCCGAGGCGCTGTACGGCGGCGAGCAGAACATCATCACCATCAACATGAGCGAGTTCCAGGAGGCGCACACTGTCTCCACGCTCAAGGGCGCGCCTCCGGGCTACGTGGGCTATGGCGAGGGCGGCATCCTGACCGAGGCCGTGCGCCGCCGCCCCTACAGCGTGGTGCTACTCGACGAGGTGGAGAAGGCCCACCCCGACGTGCACGAGATCTTCTTCCAGGTGTTCGACAAGGGCTGGATGGAAGACGGCGAGGGCCGCATGATCGATTTCAAGAACACGATCATCCTGCTGACCACCAACGCCGGCAGCGAGCTGGTGATGAGCATGTGCCGCGACCCCGAGTTGCTGCCCGACTCCAACGCGCTTGCCGATGCGCTGAAGGCGCCGCTGATGAAGGTGTTCCCGCCCGCGCTGCTGGGCCGCATCGTCACCATTCCTTATTACCCGCTGTCGCCCGAGATGATGAAGAAGATCGTGCGGCTGCAGCTGGGGCGCATCAAGAAGCGGGTCGAGACCAACCACGGCGTGCCCTTCGAGTACAGCGAAGCGGTGGTCGAGCAGGTGGTCGCGCGGTGCCAGGACCCGGAGTCGGGTGGGCGCGTGATCGACGCGATCCTTACCAACACCGTGCTGCCTACGATTTCCGTCGAGTATCTGCAACGTCTGGCCTCTGGTGGGGAGATCCGCCGTGTTGCGCTCGACGTGAAGGATGCGGACTTCACCTACGCGTTCGACTGAGATGTCACCCTGCTCTTTTATTTGCTGCGTTGGTTCGGGGGGCGATCACGCCGACGGGGTGCCTTGCTCCGCGAATGTCCCCCGGCCTGTGGCCTCCTCCTTTATTTCGCTGCGCAAGGCACCCCGTCGGCGTGATCGTCCAGTGCAGCGGTTGAGCGACCGGCACAAGCGCGGCGCTCATTGTGCACAGGGCATCGGGTGCTCCCCGCAGCGAAATAAAGGAGGAGCCGAAGGCGGGGGACATTCGCGGAGGGGAGTACCCGGTGTCCTGTGCACGCGCCCTGAACAAGAACGCCTCGAACGACCCAACTGAGAAAAAAGAAAATGGCCGACCACGAGTTCCGCATAGAAAGCGATTCACCCGCGAAGGACGACCTGATGTTCTGGCGCATCGTCGGCCACGAGGCGCTTGCGCGTCCGTCGGCCTACGAGCTTACGGTGATCTCGCAGAACAAGGCCATCGAGGCCAAGGACATCCTCGGGCATGCCTTCGACGTGGTCATCGAGTTCCAGGATGCCGACGGCGGCACGCACGAGCGCCACTGCCAGGGCCATGCCGTGCGTTTCGTGCGCGCCGGCCACATGGGACGGCACTACGAATATCGCATCACCCTGCGCTCGTGGTTCTGGCTGCTCACCAAGCGCGCCAACTCCCGCATCCTGCAAGAAAAGAAAGTTCTCGAAGTGCTCGACGCCGTGTTCGAGGACAGCCCCATCAAGCGCTTCAAGAAAACCAAGGCCGACAACGTCGTAGGCACGCACAACCCGCGCCGCTATTGCGTGCAGCACCAGGAAAGCGACTACCAGTTTCTCTCGCGCCTGCTCGAGGACGAAGGCATCTACTACTGGTTCGACGCGCATGACGCCCCCGGAACCATGCACCTTTCGGACGCCAGCGACATGGCGCACGACAAGCTGCCCGCTGCCGACACCCTGCGCCACATGGCCACCAACGCCGCCGAGCCGCGCTTCAACGAAATCTCGCGCTGGGTCAGTGGGCGCCAGTTCGACACCGGCAAGCATGCCTCGCGCGACAGCGACTTCAAGGCCATCAAGAAAAAGCTGGGCGCAGACATCGACGCCTCGGACGACCACGAGCTGGCCAATCTGGAGCTGTTCGAGTTTCCGGGCGGCTACTTCACCGGCGACGAAGCCGAGACCCGCGCCAAGCTGCGCGGCGACGAACTCAACGCGCGCCGCGACCGCCACTGGGCGGTGACGCCGTGGCCCGATGTCACTGCCGGGCGCGGCTTCAAGTACGAGGGCGACCCCGACGGCACGCGCAACGGCGACTACGTCATTGCTGCCTGCACCTTCGTCGCCAGCCACCGAGGCTACGAGGGCGTGAGCGCCAGCGCTGCGGCGCGGCCCGTGCACAACGCGCTGGCCGACGTGCTGCGCGACGACGCGGTGAACGCCGACACGCTGCCGGTTCTCGAAGAGCTCATCGCCGCCACGCCCGCGCTGGCCGCCGCACAGACCGGCAACAGCATCTTCCTGCTCACCGTGATGCCGGCCGAGCGCCTGTTCCGCGCGCCGCGCCTCACGCCGCGCGTGACCATGCCCGGCCCGCAGACCGCCATCGTCGTCGGCCCCAAGGGCGACGAGCTGCACGTGGACGACCACGGCCGTGTGAAGGTGCACTTTCACTGGGACCGCTACGACGAGAGCAACGAGAAGTCGACCTGCTGGGTGCGCGTGTCGCAGCCCTGGGGCGGCAAGGGCTGGGGCGGCTACTTCATTCCGCGCATCGGGCAGGAGGTGATCGTCGACTTTCTCAACGGCGACCCCGACCGGCCGATCATCGTCGGGCGCGTCTACAACGACGAGCAGCCCATTCCGTACAAGTCGCCCACGCAGAGCGGCTTCAAGACCCGCTCCACGCCCGGCGGCGGCCCTGCGAACTACAACGAGATCATGTTCGAGGACAAGAAGGGCGAGGAGAACATCAACATCCACGCCGAGCTCGACATGAGCCGCAGCGTGGAGCGCGACGACTCCACCACCATCGACCGCGACCAGACCATCACCGTCAAGCGCGACCAGACCAGCCTGGTGGACCGCGACCGCAAGAGCACCGTCACGCGCAACGACACCAACATGGTGGTGGTCGATCAGAAGAACACCGTCAAGGGCAAGCAGAACAACCAGGTGGTTGGCACTCGCACCACCTTCGTCGACAGCGACGACAAGACCATGGTCACGGGAACCAGCCTGAGCGACGTGACCGGCGCGCGTACCGACACCTCGCGCGCCGGCGAAACCCGCAACGTCACCGGCAACCAGACCATCACCGTCAGCGGCAACGTCACCTACAAGGCCGCGAAGATGAGCTTCGAGGCCGCCCACATCGACTGGCTGGTGACGGGCTCCAACTCCAAGTACATCACCGTGCCCAGCGGCCCGCTGGGGCTGATGGCCGACAAGATCAAGCTGATAAGCAACACCAAGATCGAGATGATGGCGGTGGGCGACATCAACGCCACCTCCATCGGCTCGAACACCACGGTGCTGGGCTCCAACTCGAGCGGCTATATCGGCACCAACAGCGAAGCCAACATGGGCGTGACCCGCTCGACCTTCATCGGCATGAGCATCGAGAACGCGCTGGCGTTGGCCATGGCCAACGTGCTGGGCGTGAACATCGAGAACACGGCGGGCGTGAAGCTGACCAACTGCGCGGCGCCCGACATCGCGGCGGTGGCGATGGATGTCAAGCAATCGGCGCTGCACACCTTCACACCGGGCGCCGGTGGCGCGGGCGCCGGGGCGGCCGCGGTGGCTGGCGGCCTGGCCGCCGTGGCAGGCGCCGCCTCGGCCTATGTCGACATCGGCGCCACGCTCAAGCAGTACGCCGATGCGGCCGAGGCCCTGGGCAAGGCGGCCGATGACGCGCATGCCGAAGGCCTGCACAGCCTGGAAGACCGGCTTCGGTCGCTGGCGGGCAAGGCCAGCAACCGGCGCTTCGACGCCATCCTCGGCCTGGTGCCGATCATGGGGCTGGGGTTGCCGATCGCGGAGGTCTTTACCAGCGACCCCAGCGGCACCGCCGATCTTGGCAAGGTCAACAACGCCGTCGAGCCCGACGGCTCGGCCCGGCCGCCCGCAGAGCGCGAGCCCGAAGACGACTAGCCGGGGCGCCGAATGCAAGTCCTCAAGCCCCAGGCGCTCGGCCTCTCGACGCGGCCCATCGAGTTCCGCAAGCGGTTCGGACTCAGCGTCAGCGCGTACCTGCACCTGCCGTTCGCGCAGGGCGAGCGCGGCACGCTGTGGGCCGAGCAGTCGATGTGGTCTTTTCTTGCGAAGGAAATGGCGCAGCCGCTGATCGACGAAGGCGTCGCCAAGCTCACGCCCGAGTTCCTGGTGCACGGCAAGGCCTTCGCGCCGACCGACCGGCCCGATGCCTGCGCGGTGCGCGCGCGCTTCGGTGCGTGCGAGAAGACGCTGCTCGTCTTCGGAGAGCGGCACTGGGAGGGCACGCGCGCCACCGCGCCGCAGCCCTTCGAGTCGCTGCCGCTCGACTGGGCTGCCGCATACGGCGGCGCCGATTTCGCGCAGAACCCGCAAGGACGGGGCCGGCAGGCACGCGACGGCGTCCTGTGGCTGCCGAACACCGAGTTGCCGCAAGACCGCCTGCTGCGGCCCGACCAGGCCATTGCGGCGGCCGGCTTCGGCGCGCTCGACCTGATGCATCCGCAGCGCGCGCAGTACCGCGGCACCTACGACGCCGACTACCTGAAGCTGCATGCGCCGGGCTTTGCGCCCGACACCGACTGGCGCTACTTCAACCTCGCGCCTCCCGACCAGTGGATGGCCGCGCCGCTCGCCGGCGACGAGCCCTTCGCCTTCGACAACATGCACCCGCAAAAGCCGCGCATCGAAGGCCGCCTGCCGGGCCTGCGCGCGCGCGTGTTCGTCGGCTACAGGATTGCCGGCAGCAGCGAGCCCAAGGTGCGCGAGGTGCCGTTGCGGCTGACCACCGTATGGTTCTTCCCGCACGCCGAACGCTGCATCGCGATCTTCCAGGGGCTGGCCGAGGTCGGTACCGACGACGGCTCTGACGTGGCCAGCCTGATGGGCGCGGTAGAGCGCACCGGCGAGCCGCGCAGCGACGCGCATTACCTTGAGGCCGCCGCGAAGCGCGCAGACCCGAAGATGGGCCCCGTCTACGCCATCATCGACAGCGACCTGCTGCCCGAAGGCATCAGCACGCTCGACCCCGACGTGGAAGCCGCCAAGGCGCCGTTCGGCATGGACGGCCTGCAGGGCGAGGCGCAGTACCGCCGAGCGGAGATGGATGTCGAGTTCGCGCGCGACAAGGCCGTGGAAATGGGCAAGGACCCCGACGCGCTCGGCATCAAGATGCCGCCGCGCGAGAAGGTGCCGGCGGGCGATGAGCTGCCCCCGTACCTCGAGAAGAAGATGAAGGAGGCCAACGCGCAGGGCTGGGCCGCCGTCGAAGACGCCTTGACCGTGCTCGAGAAGGCGCTGGAAGCGGCGGAGCAGAACCGCATCGACCTCGCCAAGGTGCAGCACCGCGGGCCGCCGCTCTACAACGCCGAGAAGCATCTGGCCGAGATGCAGGCGCAGGCGGCGGGCAGCACCCGCAAGGTCGACCTGACGCCGATGTTCCCCAAGCTCTGCGAACTCGAGGAAGTGCAGCGCAAGGGCTACCTGCAGTCCGCGCATGTGCAGCCGCCGGCCTTTGCGATGCCGGCCGATGCCGCAGCGGTATTGCGTGCGGAGATGACGCGCGCCATCGCGGCCGGCATCAAGCTGTTTTCGCGCGCCGACTTCACGGGCGCCGACTTTTCTGGCCTCGACCTGCGCGAGGTGAACTTCGAAGGCGCATGGCTGGAGAGCACCAACTTCAGCAATGCCAATCTCTCGGGCGCCACTTTCGCGGGGGCGGTGCTCGCGCATGCGAACCTCGAAGGCGCCATTGCCATCGGTGCCAGCTTTCGCGAGGCCAACCTCGGCAAGGCGCGGCTCGCGCGCGCCGTGTTCGACGGCTGCGATTTCTCGCAGGCCATGCTCATGCACTGCGCCTTCGGCGGCACGCAGATGCGGCGCGCCAACTTCACGAAGGCCCAGCTGCTCGAAACCACCTGGGGCGAGGCGGACTGGACCGGTGCAATGCTCGCGGGCCAGGTCTTTCACAGGCTCGACCTGAAGGGCATGCGCTGGCCCGAGGCCGACCTGTCGGCCTGCAACTTCATCGAATGCGACCTCACGGGCGTGGACATGCACGACGCCACGCTCGCAGCCGTCACCTTCGTCACCTGCAAGCTCGACGCCGCCCGGCTCATGGGCGCGAAGTGCGCCGGCGCCGTGGCCGTGAAGGGCACCAGCCTCGCCGATGCCGAGATGGGCCTGGCCGACCTGCGCGACTTCAACTTCGGCGCTTCGAACCTGCGCGGTGCGAAGCTGGTGCGTTCCGTGCTCGACGGCGCCAACCTCTGCGATGCGCGGCTCGAGGGGGCCGACCTGCGGCTGGCCAGCGCCAAGGGCGCACTGATGCGCAAGGCCATCTGCACCGGAGCGCTGCTGTCGGGCGTGAACTTCAGCGACGCGGTGTTCCAGTCGGCCGACCTGCGCGGTGCCGACCTGCGGCGCAGCAACCTCTTCGGTGCCGACCTGAGCCGCGTGCGGCTCGACGGATCGACCAGCTTCGACGGCGCGTTGCTCCAGCGTGCGCGCACGTGGCCCAGGCTCACTCCTGAACAGCAGGCTGCAGCATGACACCGCAATTGCTCGCCATTGCCGTTGGCGTCGGAGAGACGCTGGAAGGCCTCGACCTGCGCAAGGGCCAGTTCGCGAGACTGCCGCTGGGCGGCGGCGTGTTCTCCAAGGTCAACTTCGCCGAAGCCGACCTGCGCGCAGCAGACTTGCGCGAGACCGTGTTCGACCAGTGCGACCTGCGCGGCGCGCTCGTCTCGGGCGCTAACCTTCGCAAGGCTGTGTTCAATCGCTGCCTGCTCGACCACGTCGATCTGCGCGAGGCCAACCTGCACGGTGCGGTGTTCACCGAAAGCGACCTGACGCACGCGCAGCTGGCCGGCACCATGCTCACCATGGCCACCGTCGCGAAGTGCCGGCTCGACCATGCGGTGCTGCGCGGCGCGCAGCTCGACTCGGCGGTGTTCAGCCAGTCGGTGCTGCTGGACGTGTGCGCCGACGACACCAGCTGGCACTACACCGCGGTGAACGAGTGCGACCTGTCGCACCTCACGTGGACCGGGGCGCGCATGCTGCGCAACGTGTTCTTCAAGACCTCGCTGAAAGGCATGTCGTTCGCGGGGCTGGAGCTGGAGGGTTGCCAGTTCTCGTCCACCGACCTGGGTGGCGCGGACTTCAGCGGCATCGTGCTGCGGCAGTGCAACTTCCAGGGCGCGCGGCTCGACGGCGCGAAGTTCGCGAAGGCGGTGGCGCCCTCGTCGATCTTCTGCGAGGCGGACGGCACGGGGTGCGACTTCTCCGGCGCGAAGCTGAGGCAGGCGCTGTTCACCGGGGCCGTTCTGCCGCAGGCCAACTTCTCGGGCTGCGACCTGTACCAGACGCACTTCGCGGGCGCGAAGCTGCGCGGCGCCAACTTCACGGGCGCTGAACTCACCTATGCCGATTTCCGCCATGCCGACCTGGGCACCGCCGACCTGCGCCACGCCACGCTGATGCGCACCGTGCTGCATGGCGCCAATACGGAAGACGCGCAGATGACCGACCGCGCACGCGCCATCGAGAGCGACCCGGAGCTGGAGAAATCCGAGCGCTGGCAGCCGCTGGTCGCATGACGCCACATCGCAGCCACACCACATCGAAGCCAAGCAACGGAGGAACACACCATGAAGACAAGCAGCCTGAAACCAGCGCCCGCCCAGGCCATCACTGGCCAGTGGTGCGTCGGCGTGCTCGGCCTCGACGAGGTCGGGGCGCTCGTCGTCGACAGTGGCGGCCTGCGGCTTCGCACGCGGCGCGCGGCGAGCTGCCTGCTCGAGCCTGTCGCCGGCGACAGCGTTGCTTGCCTGCGCATCGCGCCCGACGAGGTCTGGGTCATGGCCGTGCTGCAACGCGAGGAAGGCACTGCCAACGTCGTCAGCTGCGAAGGCAACAACATGCGCATTGCCGTGGAGGGCGGCCGGCTCGAACTCGCGGCCGAAGAGCTCGACGTGGCCAGCCAGCGCACCCGCCTGGCCACCGACACCGCCGACGTCGTCGGCCGCCAGCTCACCGTGGTTGGCACCGGCATCAAGCTGGTCGGCTCGGTGCTGTCCTCGGTGATGGACCGCGTGCAGCACTTCAGCAAACACTACCTGCGCACCACCGACGGCATCGACCGCGTGGCGGCCACTCATCTGGAGTGCGAGGCGAAGCAGCTGCTGCGGCTCGAAGGCGAGCACACGCTGGTGAACGGCCGCGAGCTCATCAAGGCGCGCGGCGCGCAGATCCACTTCGGCTGAAGCGAAAAGGGAGAACAGGAAATGTTCGCCAACTGCCAGCTGATGGGCACCGACATGGGCTTTCCCGATGTCTGCATCACGCCCGCTGCGCCGTCGCCCATTCCGGTGCCGTATCCGAACATCGCGATGGGGCCGATGGCGATTCCGAACTGCCCCACGATCCTCATCATGGGCGGGCCGGCGCACAACCTCGGCACCACCATTCCCATGACCAACGGCGACAACCCGGGCGTGATGCTGGGCGTGGCCTCGGGCACGGTGATGGGGCCGAGCCGCCATCTCACCGGCGCCTTCACGGTGCTGTGGATGGGCATGCCCGCGTCGCGGCTTACCAGCACGTCGCTGCAGAACAGCACCAATTGCCCCGGTGTGCGCACGGTGCCGAGCCAGCCGCTGGTGCTGTTGCTGGCGCCGTAGGCGGAGGTGGCTGCGCGGCCGCACGGCGGTGCGGCTCGCGAGGGAGGGGAACGCAAAAAAAGGGACGGGAAGCATGGCCGATCACAAGTTCAGCATCCAGGGCGATTCGCCCATAGTCGACAAGCTCATGTTCTGGCGCATCGTGGGCCACGAGGTGCTGGCGCGCCCCTCGGCCTACGAACTCACGGTGTTGACTGACAACGAGAGCATCGACGCCGCGGACGTGCTGGGCCGCTCCTTCGACGTCGTGATCGAATTCGCCGATGCCGACGGCGACGCCCACAAGCGGCATTGCCAGGGGCATGCCGTGCGCTTCACGCGCGTGGCACAGAGCGGGCGCTTCCTCGAATACCGCATCAGCCTGCGCTCGTGGTTCTGGCTGCTGAGCAAGCGCGTCAACGCACGCATCCTGCAGAACAAGCCGGTGCTGGGTGTGATCGATGCCGTGCTCGACGACAGCCCCATCGGCAGTCTCAAGAAGCTCAAGGCGGGCGGCGTGGTCGGCCCCCATGAGCCCCACGTGTACTGCGTGCAATACCGGGAGAGCGACTACCAGTTTCTTTCGCGCCTTCTGGAAGAAGAGGGCATCTACTATTGGTTCGACGCGCACGACGCGCCCGGCACCCTGTACCTGTCGGACAGCAGCACGCTGGCACACGAGAAACTGCCCGTTGCCGACACGCTGAACCATGCAGAGCGCGGTGCGTCGGAAGGGCGCTTCAACGAGATCACGCGCTGGATCAGCTCGCGCCAGTTCGAATCGGGCAAGTTCGCGTCGCGTGACCGGGACTTCAAGGTCATCAGCAAGCAGCTGCGCGCCGACAAGGGCGATCCCGACACGCACGAGCTGTCGGACCTGGAAGTGTTCGAGTTCCCGGGCGGCTATCAGTCGGGGGACGACACCGACAACCTCGCGCAGCTGCGGCTCGACGAGCTGATCGGCCGGCGGCAGCGCCATTGGGCATTGACCAGCTGGCCCGACGTGACGGCCGGGCGCAGCTTCGCGTTCAAGGGCGACCCCGACGGCAAGCGCGACGGTGACTACCTGATCGCGGCCTGCACCTTCGTCGCGAGCCATCCCGGCTACGAGGGCGCGAACTTTCCCGAGAGCCAGCGTTCGATCGACGTCGTGCTGCACGACGCGCTGGCCGACGACCCCGTCAACACCGGACTGGGCGAACTGGTGGGCGACCTGATCGCCGAGACGCCGGCGCTGAGTACCGGCCAGCGCGCGAGCAGCAGTTTTTTGCTCACGGTGATTCCGCTGAACACGCCCTGGCGCCCGCCGCGCCTGACGCCGCGCGTCACCATGCCCGGCCCGCAGAGCGCCATCGTCACGGGCCGCAGCGGTGAGCAGATCTGGACCGAGGAGCACGGCCGCGTGAAGGTGCAGTTCCATTGGGACCGCTACGGCAAGAACGACGAGAACAGCTCATGCTGGGTGCGCGTGTCGCACCCCTGGGCCGGCAAGAGCTGGGGAGCGATCAGCATCCCGCGCATCGGCCAGGAAGTGATCGTCGATTTTCTGGATGGCGACCCCGACCAGCCCATCATCGTCGGCCGCTTCTACAACGGCGAATCGATGGCGCCCTTTGGCCTGCCGGCCGGCGCCGTGGTGAGTGGCATCAAGTCGAACACGCACAAGGGCAAGGGCTACAACGAACTGTCGATGGACGACACCGCCGGCAAGGAGAAGGTGACCATCCACGGCCAATACGACATGAACACCACGGTCGAGAACAACCAGACGACCACCGTGCACAACAGCCGCACCGACACGATCGACGTGGATGACTCGGAGAGCGTGGGTAACAACCAGACGCAGCACGTGGGCGTCAACCAGACCATCTCGATAGGCTCCAACCGCGGCGAGACCGTGGGCGGCACCGAGACCATCACCATCACAGGCCATCGCACCGAGACCGTGAACGGCGGCGAGACCGTGACCGTCAACGGCGGGCGCAGTCATACCGTGAATGGCATGCAGACCACCACCATTTCTGTGGCCGAGGCGCACACCGTGGGCGCAGGCCGCATGCACAGCGTTGGCGCGGGCGAGGCCATCAACGTGGGCGGCGTGCAGACCGTGAGCGTTGGCGGCGCGCAGATGGTGAGCGTGGGCGGCGTGCAAAAGGTGAGCGTGGGCGCGCTGCAGTCGATCTCCGTGGGCGGTCCGCACAAGCTGTCGGCCGCGGTGATCGCCGAGACATCGAAGGGGCCGATCAAGATCAAGGCGGGCGCGATCTGCATGGTCGAGGCGCCCACCATCATGCTCAAGGCGGGCGGCAGCAAGATCGTCATGAACGCCAGCGGCATCACCATCAAGGGCGCCAAGATCACCATCAAGGCTGACGGCAGCGCGTCGTTCAAGGCTGGCGGCTCGATCAAGATCAAGGGCTCCAACCTGGGGGAGGACTGAGCCGTGGAAGACCACACCGATCTCCAGAGCGCGCGCAGCGTGCTGCACAGCGTGGCGGCCTGGTCGAAGCTGTCGGGCCAGGGCGTGGCGGTGGCCGCCTTTGCCGGCTTCGATGCCGAGGGGCGCTTCCTGGTCACGCTGGGCGATGGCATGACGCCGGTGCAGGCGCTCTCGACAGTGGGCCTGGCGCCTGGTGATGCAGGCGCGGCGATCGTCGTGGCCTTCGAGCAGGGCGAGGTGCGGCACCCGGTCATCGTCGGACGTGTGCAGCCGCTGCGCACCGAGACGGCATCGGCACTTGATGCGCGCGTGGATGGCGAGCGCGTCGTGCTGCAGGCGCGCGAGCGCATCGAGCTGCGTTGCGGTGAGGCCAGCATCGTGCTCACGCGCGCGGGCAAGGTGCTGATCAACGGCAACTACGTGCTCACGCGCTCGCGCGGTGCGAACCGCGTCAAGGGTGCCTACGTGGGCATCAACTGACGAACGAGGCACACGCCATGTGGCAGCTCGAAAACCGCACACCCTATGCCGCCGAACGCACCTGGGTGCGCGACCGTGACGGGGCGGAGATCTGGCTCGTGGCGGTGAAGTGCAGCTTCGATATTTCGCCCGAAGGCGAGACGAGCGTTGCCCCCGAACAACCACCTGTCGCGCAGGCGCCCGTCTTCGTCGACGAGGCCGCGCCGCAGCCCAGCCTGCTCTACGAGATGGACCTGGTTCGCACCAAGCTGACGACCGACGTGCTGTTGATCGGCAATGCGCATGCGCCCGGTGGAGTGCCTGTGACGCAGCTCGACGTGGGCCTGCGCATCGGTCCGATCGCCAAGCGGCTGCGCGTGACCGGCGACCGCGTGTGGCTCGGCGGCGCACCATCGGAGCCCGAGCCTTTCAGCATCATGCCGCTGGTGTGGGAGCGCGCATACGGCGGTGTCGATCCGTGGACGCGCGATGCGCCGTTGCCGCAGTTGGATGTGCGCAATCCGGTGGGCACGGGCTTTGTGATGGAGGCTGCGCATGCGGAAGGTGTGCGACTGCCGAATATCGAGTATCCGGATCAATGCGTGCGGGCGTGGAGCGACAGACCGGAGCCTGCGGGGTTCGGGCCGCGGTGCAATCACTGGCAGCCGCGCGCGGGGTTTGCGGGGACGTATGACGAAGCGTGGCAGCGAGATCGGTTGCCGCTGCTGCCGGTGGATTTCGATGACCGGCATTACCAGTGCGCGCCGGGGGATCAGCAGGCGCCGCAGTTTCTCGTGGGCGACGAGCCGGTGCTGATGGTGCATCTGGCACCGCAGCCGCAGATCCGCTTCGCGCTGCCGCGTGTGCTGCTGGGCTTCGAAACCTTCTTCTCCGACGGCACGCAGGTGCTGCATGAGCGACCGCAGTTGCACACGGTGATCCTCGAGCCGGCAGTGATGCGCGTTTCGTTGGTCTGGCACAGCGCGTTGCCTTGCCATCCCAAGGTTCATAAGCTGCTGAAGACGCGCATCGTCGAGAAACGGCTACTGCGCCTGGGCGAGACCGTGCCCGAGCAGGCGGTAGAGGCCTGAGCATGGCCGGCAACGCATTGCAGATCCTCGGGCTCGGCGCCAGCACGCCGATAGGACGCAATGTGTGGGCCAGCGCCGCGGCTGCGCGCGCTGGCGTGTGTGGCTTCTCCGAGCACCCGTACATGGTCGACACGGCCGGCGAGGCGATGCGTATCGCGCGAGCGCCCTGGCTCGACGTGGGCCTCGACGGTGCTGCGCGCCTGGGCGCGCTGCTGCTGCCGGCCATCGAGGAGGCGTTGGCACCGTTGACGGATCTTGACGGAAACGTGTCGCCGCGCATCGGCCTTGCACTGGCGCTGCCGCCGCCGCGCCCCGGGCAGCCTGATGGCTTGGCCGATGACGTGTTGGAGGTCATACGGGAGCGCATGGGTGATCGATTCACCCGCATCGCGCGCTTCGAAGTCGGCCATGCAGCAGGCCACATGGCCGTGGCCGCCGCCGAGGCTGGTTGTGCGCGTGATGCCTTCGATGCATGTGTGGTGGCGGGCACAGATTCATATCTCGCACCCGAGACGCTCGAATGGGTCGAAGCCTGCGATCAACTCCACGGCGGTGGCCCGCTCAACAATGCCTGGGGCTTCATCCCCGGCGAGGCCGCTGGCGCGGTGCTGCTTGGCACGCCCCGTCTGGCTCAGCTGAGCGGCATCGTGCCGCTGGGTGAACTGGTGTCGGTTGGCATCGGCATGGAGTCCAAGCTCATCAAGACGGACGCGGTGTGCATCGGCGAGGGCTTGGCCCAGGCCTTCCGCTCCGCGCTGCGGGCCCTCGCGCCTGGCGAGCAAGTGCACAACGTGTTCTGCGATCTCAACGGGGAGCCCTACCGGGCCGACGAGTTCGGCTTTGCCACGCTGCGCAACGGAGAACACTTTCGCGCAGCGTCGGATTTCATCGCGCCAGCCGATTGCTGGGGTGACGTGGGTGCGGCGGGTTCGCCGCTGCACATGGCGCTGGCTGTCATCGCCAATCGCAAGCGCTACGCCAAGGGGCCGCTGTCGATGGTATGGGGCAGTTCCGAGTCTGGCGAACGCGGGGCGGTGCTGGTGCGCTGCGCTGAACCGATGGGAGGCTGAGTCATGCCGCTCACCATCAGGGTCAACGGCACCAGTCTCACGCTGGTCCACAAGTTCAGCATCGGCATCAGCACCGCGACCATCCCCGACGTGTGCAAGACGCCGAGCCCCGGTGGTCCCGTGCCGGTCCCCTATCCAAACATCGCCAACTCGATCACGCTGTCGAGCGGCACCAGCACCGTCAAAGGCGACAAGGCGATGGCCGCGAACAAGGGTTCGAAGTTCGCCATTTCCAACGGTGACAACGCAGGTGTGGCAGGGGGCGTGAAGTCCAGTACCTTCATGAAGGAGGCAACCTGGATCCTCTACTCCTTCGACGTGAAGATGGACGGCAAGAACACGGCCCGGCTCACGGACAAGATGTTCCATAACTCGGAGAACGCGGCGAATCTGGGTGGAGTGGCTCAGCAGCCGCTGATCGATAAGCTGGACGGGGACCAAGCCCTGGCGCAGAAGCTCTGCGAAGCCGCCTGCAAGGCGATGGAAAAGAAGAAGAAGGGCGACAACAAGAGCAAGAAGAAGGCCAAGCAGAACAAGAAGAAGCAGAAGCCCTCGACCAGCAAGTTCCAGAACGAGATGCGCAACCTGCTGGACCCGCGCAAGCGCGGGACCAAGAATCCGGGGCTGCTCACGGAGGTCGGGCAGGCGGGCAAGGACCTCATCGGCAAATGGGGTTCCAAGGTCGCCAATGGCCGTGCCTTCGTCAAGTGGGACATCGTCATCACCGCAGCCGGCGTCACCCCCGGATTGAAGTCGCTGGGGGTCAAGGACATCAAGCATTTCGTCGAGGTCAAGTTTCCGAAAGACACGCTCACCAAGAATCAGCAGTCTCTGATGGACTCGATGCCGAAATCGCAGAAGGACAAAGTGACTACCATGACCGTCGGCACCGATCCCAATGCAAAACCCCCTCCCGACTGTCTGTGCACTTGAAAGGACGTCAGATGGATGCCGAGAAGTTCACCCTGAAATTCGACAAGCGCGTGGCGGCGGTGCCTTGTCTTGAGCTCGTCGCCTTTTCGTTCGGAGTTCCCGCCGACGGCGCCGGGTTCGCGAGATTCCTGCGCGTCTTCTGCGAGGCGTTTGGTGATCGCCTCTCGGTCTATCGCACGGGCGACATGAAGCGCTTCCGTCCTTTCGATCCCCAGGCACTCGAGGGACCGCGCCACTGGTTTTCCGACCCCGCGTTGTTGGCGACCAAGGTGCTGGGATTCGAGGCGCATGCGGGCGCCACTGCGCGCGACATCGCCGCGCCGGCGCTCGACATATCGTTGATGGGCAACTTCGAACCCCAGCGCTATGTGTTCCGAATGATCCTGCCCGTCGAATCGGGCGACAGCCCGGACCAGGTGGTGCGGCTGGCCCAGGATGCGCTCGCCGAGTTTCCGTTGGCGAGCGGCTATTGCGGCTACTCGCTGCTTTGGGACCGCGACCCTTCGGTGGACCAGGCGATCTGCGACTGGGCCGCCCCTTTGTTGCGACGCCATCCGGGCCTCGGCTATGGCAAGCCGCTGTCTATCGCGAATGCCTCCGAGATGGGCCTGGCTGTGGTGAGCTGGTTGACCCTGCTCGGCCCCGGATTGACGGCCGCGCTGGGGGGGGGCGAGGCGTTGGCGCAGAACGCACCCGCGGAAGTGAGCGTGCTGCCGCTGAGCCCGGGCGGGGCGATGTTGCGCGCCGGAGAGGCGCCGGCACTGGGGGATGTGAATCGGCGGGACCCCCTGCCCGTCTACCACGCCGTCGGCCGCATGGTGGCGCCCGTCGTGGCGCCCGACGACGCACTCGACGAGGTCGCGGTCGATGGCATGCAGGGAGACGACGCCTATGAGTGGTTTCGACGTTTCTTCGTCTGAGCGCTACAGCGGCCTGCTCCTGCTGGAGGTGACACCGGCGCGGGGTCCCGCAGGTGCGATCGAGGTGGTGGAGCGGCGGCTTCGCAGCTTCATCGATGCGATCGGCGCTGGCTTCTTCTTCCCCGCAAGGCTGCGTCCTTCGGCGCCGCTGGAACTTTGGGTCGCAGGTGCGTCAGTGCACGGCCGGGTGGACGTCGGCGATCTGCCCGTGACGGCCCTGGGCGTGCTGGCCGGCATGCTGGCGGATGGGCGCCACCGCGAAGCCTTCATCCAGTCCGCGCGTGCCGTTCTGGGGCAGCGCGAGTTCGACCTGCTGATCGACAGTGGGGTGCGTCCGGCGATGCCGGAATCCCCGCCCTTCGAAGTCGAGTTCCCGGAGGACATGGGCGGCAACTACGCCCTGCTGGTGGAGATCGAATTCGCGCATCCGGTGCCCCCGGATGTGGGCCAGAAGCTGCTCTCCACCCTGGCGTTGTGGGCTCCCCTCACGCTGGCCTACCCTCTGGATCCTGACGTTCCCATGGAAGTCGGCGGTGCGCAGGCCATGTTCAACGACCCGCGCACGATCCACTATCACGAGTGGATCTGGGACAACGCGGACGCCGACGCATGGGATCTGATCGTCAATCTGTGCTGCGCCTGGCACGAGACACTGCCCATCGTGCGGCTGCACTTCGAGTAGGAACTCGCCCCATGGACTTCGACACGCTGTCTTCCGTTGTCGCCGAGCACACCGACGAAGCCTCCTTCCTCTGGCTCCAGCGCGCCAGCGCAGTCCACGCCCCCAACTACTCGCCCCAGCAATTCGCCGACCTCGACGAGCGCCTCGCCGCCCACATCGACGGCCTGCGCGTTGCCGGCGATGAAGGCTGGCAGCATGCACTGGCGATCACCGACAACGAAGGCCCCGAAGACTTCTTCGTCGCCGCCGTGCTCGCCATCGAGGCGGTCGATGGCCGCTTCGATGATCTGGTCGAGCGCGCCAAGGACCTGCCCGAGGTCGTGCCCGGCCTGGTCTCCGCGCTGGGCTGGGTCGAGCCGAAGTATCTTGGTGGCCGCGTCAAGGCCTTGCTTGAGGACGCTTCGCCATTGCGGCAGAAGCTCGGCGTGGCAGCCTGCGCGCTGCATCGGCGCGACGTGGGCCCGCTGCTCGGGCAGCTGCTTGCGGGCGCTCCAGACAGCGTGCGCATCCGCGCGTTGCGCGCGGCCGGCGAGTTGGGCCGTGCCGACCTGTTGCCGCAGGCCCAATCGCTGCTCGGCGAGGCCAAGCCCGAGCTGCGCTTCTGGGCCGCATGGGCGGCGGTGTTGCTCGGCGACCGGGCGCAGGCGCTCGATGCGCTCGCGGCCTTTGCGCTGAAGAGCGGGCTGCGCCAGCCGCGCGCGTTCCAGCTCGCGCTGCAGGCGATGGAGCTGGCACCGGGCCACGCGCTGCTGCTCGACAGCGTCGCGCTGCCCGAGGCGCAGCGCCTGCGCATCATCGGCTCGGGTTTCATTGGCGACGCGCGCTATGTGCCGTGGCTCATCGAGCAGATGGCGCAGCCGGCCACGGCGCGTATCGCGGCCGAGGCCTTCGTCACCATCACGGGCGTGGACTTCAACCTCGCGCAGATGGAGGTTCCGCCGCCCGACGGCTTTGAGGATGGGCCGACCGACGACCCCGACGACGACAACGTCGAGCTGCCCGAGGACATCGCCTTGCCCTGGCCCGACATCGACAAGATCCGTGCGTGGTGGCAGCAGAACGGTGCACGCTTTGCCCCTGGTGTGCGGCTCTTCATGGGGCAGCCGGTCTCGCCCGACAGCTGTACGGGTGTGCTGCGTGAGGGCTTCCAGCGTCAGCGCGTGGCAGCGGCGCTGCATCTGGCGCTGCTCGACGCGCGCGCGCCACTGTTCGCAACCAGCGCGCCGGCGTGGCGGCAGCAGCGCTGGCTTGGCGATGGCATACCTCTTTAGGCGAGATTGCCAACATGCCCCACGGAATGAATACTCCTTGCGAGTTTGTTCGGGCGCATTCAGGCACAGAGCCTTCGGGGGCCGATTCATGATCCATATCGCTGTCATCACCCGGCAAGGCGCTCCGGCGGGGCAGGCCATTGCCGCGGACTTCGGACCCAATGGCGGAACCATCGGGCGGGCCGACACCAACACGCTGGTGCTGGACGACCCGGACCGCACGGTCTCGCGCGTGCATGCGCAGGTGCTGTGCCGTGACGGGCAGTACTTCGTCATCGACCGGGGCAGCAACCCGATGCAGTGCAACGGCGTGTCGCTGGGCTCGGGCAAGGAGGCCGCGCTGACCGATGGTGCGCGGCTGGTGGTGGGCAGCTTCGAGCTCACGGTGCGCGTGACGGCCGCCGCACCGCCGTCGCTGGCCATCCCGAACACGGTGCTTGGAGGGGCTGCCATGGCCGCGCCAGCCGCACCTTCGAGCGACGACCCCTTTGCCGACCTGCTGGCGGGCCTCGCGCCGCCGGCCGCACCAGCGGCAGCGCCCGCCCCAACCCCCGCCACGGCACTGCCTGATTCGCTGCTGTTCCCCGACCCGATGGAAAGCGGCTCGCGCAACGTGCAAGCCGCGCAGATCGATCCTTTCGCGAACCTGCTGGGGCCCACGCCGTCGTCGACGCCGGCGGCCGGGCTTGGCGCGCTCGACGATTTCTCCGACCTCGGCGCGCCGCCCGCGCATGGCAAAGCCGCGGGCATCGACGAGCTGTTCGGCGGCATGGGCAATAGTGGCGGCGGCATCGGCGGCGATCCGCTCGCGCTGTCGCCGCTGGCCGATCCGCTGCTGCAGCCCAATACCGCTTCCGAAGCCGATCCGCTGGCCGCGCTGCAGCACGCGGCGCCGCGTACGCCCACGCCGCGCTCCGACCATCTGCCGATCGACCAGTTCGGCTTCACGCCGCCGAAGGCCGTCGAGCCGCCACCACCGCCGCCCCCCCCGCCTGCACCGCCTCAGGTGGCTGCGCCGGTGCCCGTGCAACCGCTGGCGCAGTTCGACGACATCACCGGCCAGCCGATACGCATCAGCGGGCCCGAGAGTTCCGGCAGGCCCGCCGAGTCGCTGCCGCCGCCCATCGACATCGCGCCTGTGCCACCAGCCAGGCGCACAGCAACGCCGCCACCCGAGCGCATCGCCACCGACGACGAGCTGCTCGCCGCCTTTTTGCGCGGCCTGGCCAGCACGCACCAGCCGCCCGAGATGCTCACGCCGGGCCTGATGGAGCGCATCGGCTCGATGCTGCGCAGCGCCACCGAGGGCACGCTGCAGCTGCTGCTCACGCGCCAGGAGTTCAAGCGCGAGGTGCGCGCCGAGGTCACGATGATCGCGGCGCAGGCCAACAACCCGCTGAAGTTCTCGCCCACGGTCGAGGTGGCGCTGGCCCATCTGCTGGGCCCCGGCGTGCGCGGCTTCATGCCGCCCGAGGCGGCGATGCGCGATGCCTTCAACGACCTGCGCGCGCATCAATTCGGCGTGATGGTGGGCATGCGCGCGGCGCTGGCCCATGTCATCGGGCGCTTCGAGCCGGCGGAGCTGGAGAAGAAGATCAGCGCGAAGTCGGCGCTCGACGCGCTCTTCAGCGCCAACCGCAAGGCCAAGCTCTGGGACCAGTTCGTGTCGCTCTATGGCGGCATCGCGAACGAGGCGGAGGACGATTTCCACAGCCTCTTCGGCAAGGCCTTCCTCGAGGCCTATGAAGAGCAGATGGCGCGCCTGAAGTCCGACGCCTGAAGAAAACCAGAACAACCCCAGCACCCGCGAGGCACCCCGCTTGGAAATCGAAATCGTCACGCTCTCCCGGCAGGGAGGCCGCACCTACAACGAGGACGTGCACGGCCATTGGCACGACGAGCGCTATGTCGCCTGCCTGGTGGCCGACGGCGCGGGCGGCCATGGCGGGGGCGACGTGGCGGCGGCCACTGCGCGCGGCAGCATGCTCGGCGGCTTCTCGGCCGCGCCGGGGCTCGACGAGGCCACGCTGCGCCGGCTGGTGGAGCAGGCCAACCTCGACGTGGTGGCGCGCCAGGCCGAGGGCGGCAAGCTCGCGGGCATGCGCTCGACCATCGTGTTCGCGGCCATCGACCTCGAAAGCCAGGCTCTGGCTTGGGTGCACAGCGGCGACAGCCGGGCCTACCTGTTCCGTGGCGGCGCCATCGTGGCGCGCACCACCGATCACAGCCTGGTGCAGCAGATGGTGGCCGGCGGCATGCTCGACGAAGAGGGCGCGCGGCTGCATCCGCAGCGCAACATGCTGCTGTCGGCGCTGGGCTCGGTCGAGGAGGCGCCCGACATCGCGGTGTCGGACCGCATGCGCCTCTTGCCCGGCGACGTGCTGCTGCTGTGCAGCGACGGCGTGTGGGAGCCGCTGGGCGACGAGTGCCTGATAGACACGCTGCATGCCTCCCGCACACCCAGCCAGTGGACCGAGCTGATCGACGCGCAGGTCAAGGCGAATGCCAAGCCGGGGTACGACAACTACACGGCGCTCACGCTGTGGGTGATCGAGGACGACGAGGACGACGCGACGCGGCTCATGCCCGAAATCGCCGCCTCGACTGACGCGACGAACCCTTGAGCGCTTCCGCTCGAGCGAAGGCGGCGCAGCCAGCCCCAAAAGAAAAACGCCCGTCCATCGGACGGGCGCCAGGCTGGCGGTCGCTGGGGCCGCTCAGCTGTACTTCTTGGCCGTCTTCTTGACCTTCTTCAACGCGCTGCGCAGCAACAGGGGCATGTCTTCCCGGTTCGGCAGGTTGGTGTAGTTGTCGATGCCCTGCTCCTTGCAGCAGTTGGCACAGGCGTTGTTGAGCAGGTCGAGCGCGTAGCGTGTCTTGCTGATCGTGCTGGACGCACCGGGCTCCCGGAACGGATCGAAGATGCCGTCCGGCAGGACCTTGTATCCGAGCGCTATCACCTGCGTCTGGAAGTGCGTGATGTGCTTCTGCGTGATCTGCCCGTAGTAGCCGTCCACGACGATCACCTCTGTCTGGCCGGGAGGTGGGTTCAGATCGTGGTTGAAGCCGAGCAGCTCGTAGTAGAAGATCTTGAACAGCGCCTGCACGAGCATCACGTCTTCACGTGTGTTGGAGCCGATCCGTCCGACCGACCAGTCGGTGTTGTAGGTCGTGAGCAGCGCGCCGCTGCTGCCGATGGTTGGGGTGCTGAATGCCATTGCATTGCTCCGGTGCGGTGAGGACGCATGGAAACCGCACCGGGCACTGGCGCGCCCGATGCCGTGCCCGGCGGTCCGTCGCCCGTCAGCGGGTCTCGGTGGTCGCCACGTTCCAGCCGAACTTGACTTCGCCGCCGCCGGCGCCCTTGTCGTCCTGGGCCTTGTAGGCGAACTCGATGTCCTTGAACGAGCACATCACCTGTTCGTACACGTCGCCGCCCTGCGCGCCGCCGGGGCTCACGGCGGAGATGAAGACTTCCTTCATCGTGACCTTCAGGTACTCCTGCTGGCCTTCGCCGGCCTTGCGGCAGGTCAGGACCATGTCCTTGAAGTGCTTGCCGCTCACGCAGTTCTTGGCCAGCACCGGGGAGGCCTTGTCGTAGGTGTGCGTGAAGTGGAATTCACCGGGCGTGGCCTTGCCCTTGCCCGAGCCGCCGCCAGAGCCTGCGCCTGACGAGTTGGCCACGTTCCAGGACCACGACGAAATCTCGATCTCGTCCTTGTGGTCCTTGTGGGAAGACTCGCCCTTGACGCCGTCGAGCTTGATGTGAAAGTCAGATGACATGTTCCTACTCCTTGGAACCCGATTGCGTTCGGGCGGTTGATGATCGAAACGAGAAAAATGGCTGCCGGCGGTGGGAGGTAAGTTCCGATGCCCGGCAGCTACTCATAGAACGAAACGGAACCGGGAATTCAAGAAGAATCCCCAGATTTTTTTCAGCCGGCGCCCTTGGCCGTCGGCAGCTTGGACACCAGGCGCAAAGAAACCGTGAGGCCTTCGAGCTGGTAGTGCGGGCGCAGGAAGAACTTGGACGTGTAGTAGCCCGGGTTGCCTTCCACTTCCTCGACGACCACTTCGGCGGCCGCCAGGGGCTTCTGCGACTTGGTGATTTCCGACGAGTTGGCCGGGTCGCCGTCCACGTAATTCATGATCCATTTGTTCAGCCAGCGCTGCATGTCCTCGCGCTCCTTGAAGCTGCCGACCTTGTCGCGCACGATGCACTTGAGGTAGTGCGCAAAGCGGTTGCAGGCAAAGAGGTAGGGCAGGCGCGCCGCCAGGTTGGCGTTGGCCGTGGCGTCCGGGTCGTCGTACTCGGCCGGCTTGTTGAGCGACTGGGCGCCGATGAAAGCGGCAAAGTCGGAGTTCTTGCGGTGGATCATCGACAGCAGGCCGGCCTTCGAGAGCTCGGCTTCGCGCCGGTCGCTGATGGCGATCTCGGTCGGGCACTTCTGGTCCACGCCGCCGTCGTCGCTCGGGAAGGTGTGCAGCGGCAGGTTCTCCACCGCGCCGCCCGACTCGATGCCGCGGATGCGCGAACCCCAGCCGTACAGCTTGTACGAACGGTTGATGTTGGTCGCCATCGCGTAGGCCGCATTGGCCCAGGCGTACTTGCTGTGGTCGGCGCCGGCGGTGTCTTCCTCGAAGTCGAACTCTTCCACCGGGTTGGTGTTGGCGCCGTAGGGCGTGCGCGCCAGGAAGCGCGGCATGCACATGCCGAGGTACTTGGAGTCGTCCGACTCGCGCAGGCTGCGCCAGCCGGCGTACTCGGGCGTGAGGAAGATCTTGGTCAGGTCGCGCGGGTTGGCGAGCTCCTGCCACGACTCCATCTGCATCAGGTTGGGGCTGGCGCCGGTGATGAAGGGGGCATGCGCCGACGCGGCGATCTTGGCCATTTCGCCGAGCAGTTCCACGTCGGGCGGGCTCTGGTCGAAGTGGTAGTCGCCCACCAGCGCGCCGAAGGGCTCGCCGCCGAACTGGCCGTACTCCTGCTCGTAGATCTTCTTGAACATCGGGCTCTGGTCCCAGGCTGCGCCCTTGAACTTCTTCAGGCTCTTGGCCAGATCCGTCTTGGAGATGTCCATCACGCGGATCTTCAGGTTCTCGTCGGTCTCGGTGTTGTTCACCATGTAGTGCAGGCCACGCCACGCACTCTCGAGCTTCTGGTATTCGGGGTGGTGGATGATCTTGTTCACCTGGTCGGTGAGCTTGGCGTCGATCGCGGCGATCATGGCCTGGATCGACTTGGTCACGTCCTTGCCGATGACGGTGCTGTTGGCCAGCGCCTGCTGCGCCAGCGTGAGCACCGCGGCTTCGACGGCGCTCTTGGCTTCGTCGCTGCGCGGCTTGAATTCCTTTTGCAACAGCGACGAAAAGTCGCTGCCCGCATACGCGACATCTTTCAGCGCGCTCTGTTCGAGTGCTTCGGTGGCCATGGTGGTTTACTCCTCGTGATCCTGTGTGGCGGTCGGATGGGTGTCGTCGTCAGGCGGCGGGTGTGCCGCCGGCGTCTTCGGGCTTCTTGCTCGCGGCCAGCGTCTGCAGCAGGGCCGGGTCTTCGAGCACCTTGGCCAGCAGGTCTTCGGCGCCGCCCTTGCCGTCCATGTAGGTGACGAGGTTCGACAGCTGCGTGCGCGCCTCGAGCAGCTTGTTCAGCGCGCCCACCTTGCGTGCCACGGCGGCGGGCGAAAAGTCTTCCATGTTCTCGAAGGTAAGCTCCACCTTCAGGTCGCCCTCGCCGGTGAGCGAGTTCTCTACCGCGAAGGCCGCGCGCGGCTTCATGGCTTTCATGCGCGAGTCGAAGTTGTCGACGTCGATCTCCAGGAACTTGCGATCGGCCACCGGCGCGAGCGGATCTGCCGGCTTGCCCGAGAGGTCTGCCAGCACGCCCATCACGAAGGGCAGCTGCACCTTTTTCTCTGCCCCGTAGAGCTCCACGTCGTATTCGATCTGGACCCGGGGCGCCCGGTTGCGGGCGATGAATTTCTGACTGCTCTTGGCCATGGAGATGCTCCTTGCGGGTGTGAATGGGGGCGGGTGTGGGGTGGGTGGTGCTGGCTTACTCGGACGGGCGGCGGCCCGTGACCGTTTCGATGGTGTCCATCGCGTTCGGCGCGAGGTTGGCCATGATTTCGAGAAAACTCACGCCGATGAGCTTCTTGGCGCGCTCGATCAGAAGCGGCGCGGGGTTGCCCGGCTCGGTCTGCTCGAGGTAGCGGATCACGCGGTCGAGCATCTGCACCGCGTCCTGCCGGTTCTGGATCTCGCCCCGCGCGGCGGCGGGGCGGGCGGCCGCGTTGCCGTTCGCCTGTGCATCGGCGGCCGAGTCGCCGGAGGTATCCGAAGCGGCATCGGCCGACGCGCCGCTGGCGGCGGCGCAGGCCTTCTGCAGCACGCGGGCGATGGTGCGAAGCGGCTCGAGGTCGACGGCATCGGCGCGGCCGGTGTGATCGGCGACAAGTTTCTTCAGCTGCTCCACCAGCGCGGGCACGCCGAGGGCGGCCTGGATCGCCTCGGGCCGCTCGGCCTGGATGGCTTCGAGCCCGCCATGCACCTGCGCTGCGGAGTACGCGGCCTCGCCGCCGACGGCGGTGAGCGTGTTGTGGGCAATGGCAATGTCGCGCACGCGGATCGGGCCCACGCCGCGCGCGATGCCGATCTGCGCCTCGTACAGGTCGCGAAGGCCCATGCTCTCGTCGGTCAGCGGCGCGAGCGCGTTCAGGCGCATCGTCGGATCGTTGTCGTCGTCCGCATCCAGCTTTGGATGTATGCCTTCCCAGAAGGTGTCGAGCAATCCGTTGAGCAGGCGCAGCCCGGCGGCGAAGCCTTCCACGCCCTGCATGCGGGTGGATGCGCGCAGCAGCAGCACCGCGGCGCGCACGTCCTTGCTGCGGCGCAGGATGCCGTCGGCCCGTTCGCCCACTTCGCGCCACTCGGGTTCGACCGCGGGGATCACGGTGTCGCCGAACTGCTGCTCGGGCTTGCCCTGCGCGGCCGAGACCAGCGTCATGAAGTCCGCGTCGTACTCGAGATCGTCGCCGCACGGCGAAGCCTCGCCGATGGGCGCGAGCAGTGTGGCTGCGAGTTCGTTGGTCAGCATGTTGCCTGTTGGAGTTCGCTGGTGATAATCAAAGATGCGTCTTGACCGGTCAATGCAACGAAGGGAATAGCATGCGCACGCTGGGTACACACCATTCGTCCTATGAAGGCCTCCTTGGCGCGGCAACGCGGCGCCGCATCGCAGCTCTTGGCCTTGCTGCAGCGGGTCTTTTCATCGCGGGCTGCGCGAGCAAACCGGTGGTCACCACGGTGGCCGTGACCCTCACGGCCGGCGCCGATGCCAACCCCGATGCACGTGGACGGGCCTCGCCGCTCACCGTGCGCGTGTATGCATTGAAGTCGCCCGGCCCGTTCGAGGGCGCAGATTTCTTCTCGCTGTTCGAGAAAGACCAGGCCACGCTCGGCGCTGAACTCGTGCAGCGCGAAGAAGTGCTGCTGCGGCCCGGCGAGACGAAGAAGCTCGACTTCAACCTGCCGCCCGATGCGAAGTCCATCGGCGTGATGGCGGCGTTCCGCGATCTCGACCGTGCGCGCTGGCGCGAAGTGCGCCCGGTCACCACGGGCAAGGCGCAGGCGCTCGACGTGAACTTCGGCGCACGCGCGATCCGTATCGACGCGAAGTAGTCGCCGCACCTTGCCCCGGGGGCGGCTCATGACGGCCGCCCTGGCCGCACCAGCGGTTGGTCGGCGGGCAGGAAGTGCTCGAACAGATCGTTCACGAAGGCCCCGCCGGTTGAGTCCGATGCGGCTGCCGTGAGGTAGAGCCCGCGCCAGCGCGGCGCGCGCGAGGTCTTGCCGTGGTTCTCGAACAGCACCTGCGCGAACTGGCGCAGGCCGGGCTGCAGCGCGCGCACGGCCTCCACGAATTCGTGAATGGCGAGCCGGCCCGCGGCGCCGGGCTGCTCGCGCAGCAGCGCCATGCGCAGCGCGTGCAGGTGCTTCGCGATGGGCTCGAACACGGTATCCAGCCGCTCGCCGGCCGGTGTCTCGATGAAGGGCGAGGCGTCGGTCAGCCGGTGCCCCAGCACCTGCGCCAGCACTTCGGGCGGCAGCGCGCCGCGCAGGGCCGCATAGCCCGTGAGCTGTTCGAGCCCGGTCACGACGAGGTAGGTGGGCAGCTGCAGGCGCAGGTTGTCGCTGGTTTCGTCGAGCAGGCGGCGCGCCCGTAAGGCCAGCGACTTCAGCTCCGTGGCATCGGCATGCAGCAGCTCGCCCGCCGCCACGCCCACCACCAGGCCGTTGAGCGGCAGCCGGTCGCGCCGCTCGGCCAGCGCGAGCAGCGACTGCAGCCACAGGCCGCGCAGCGGCGGCGTACCGGCCGTGTCGCCGAGCGCGCCCGGATG
Source organism: Variovorax sp. YR566 (assembly GCF_051992195.1). Taxonomy (NCBI): domain Bacteria; kingdom Pseudomonadati; phylum Pseudomonadota; class Betaproteobacteria; order Burkholderiales; family Comamonadaceae; genus Variovorax; species Variovorax sp. YR566. The sequence goes on from NZ_CP197092.1 coordinate 958,906, forward strand.
GATCTCTATGGCCACCGTCGCGCCTGTGAGCCACCAGTGCCACCACGTTGCGCCGAAGGGTTTGCCGCCACCTCCGCTCGCAGGTTCGGGCGGGGGCACGCGGTCGGCGTGCGCCGTCGCGAACAGGCCGGCCAGGTTGGCCGCAGCGTCGCCGAAGCACAGGAACCACGGCGCGGGCACCGCGGCTTTCGGCCGTGGCGAGCGGCGCAAGGCCTGCTGCGCCTGCGCCATGTCGTCCCTCAGGGCGTCGATGGCAGCCTCGTCGGCGCCGGTGGATGGCGCGCCGAGCGCCGCGATGCGCTTCTGCAGCCCACGCCTGCGCGCACCGCGGCCCGCATCGCGCACCACCGCGTACAGCAGGCCGAAGCCGAGCAGGCACAGCGCCAGCAGCAGCCAGAAGCGATGGGTGGGCGAGAGCAGGGCATTCATCGGGAAACGGTCTCGAGGAAGACGAAGTCGGCGATCAGCCGCTCGCTGCTCTTGCCGGCCGCGAGCGCTTCGCGCAGCCGCAGCAGGTAGGCGGAGGCCAGCTCGAAGGGCGGTCGGTCGGAGGTCTCGGCAAAAGGTATTGGCGACGACAGCACCGTGACCAGCACGCTGCCGAAGGGCGGGCTCACCAGCCAGCTCGACGGAATGTCGCGGCCCAGCTCCAGCGTTTCGCCGGCGTGCAGCCGCGTGGGCACCTGCCCGGTATTGAGGTGCATGACCGAGCCGTCGACCGTGTAGTAGTCGACCCAGATGTAGCTGTCGTGGCGCGGCGCCACCACTTGCACGCGCACGTTGTCGCCCTCGCGCAGCTGGCCTTCGCGGGCCGAGAGCGCGGTCACGTCCAGCCCGTAGACCTTCTCGTTGTTGCGCATCTGGTAAGGCTTGAGGATGGCGAACACCTCGCAGTGCGGCCACACGCGCAGGCCGATGTCGAAGCGCGGCGCCTTCACGCCGGGCAGCGCGCTCACTTCGTGCTCCACGCGCGGCAGGTCGCCCGGCAGCGAGACGAAGCCGGTCACTTGCGTGCGGCCGTCCCGGTCGACGGTGGCCGTGAGGTCGGCGCAGGCGAAAGTCTGCAGGTGCTGCTCGACGCGCTGGCTCAGGCCGGTGGCGGCCGCGGGCGGCCCGGTGGACCACAGCCACAGCAGGTAGAGCAGGGGCAGCGCCAGCGCCAGCGCGGCGCTGCTCAGCAGCAGCGTGCGGTCGCGCCGGCGCGTGTCGTTGGGGCCGCGCGGGTCGGGCACCTCGTAGGGCTGCGGCGTGATGTGGTCCTGCACCAGGCTGCCGGTGGGCAGCGGGCGCAGCAGCAGCTGGCTGCCGTGCAGGTCTTTCAGCTTGCCCAGCTCGCCCTGGTCGCCGTCCTCGAAGTAGTACTGGCCCTTGAAGCCGAGCGCCAGCGCATGCCAGTACACCTCGCGCACCGCGTCGTCCCGCGCGCCCAGGGCCGACAGGTGGTGGAAGAACTCGCTGTGCGCGTTGTTGGAGTTGAAGAGCTGCACCTGCAGCGGGGCCGCCGTGCTTGCCGCCGAGGTGGCCTCGGGGTGGCGAGCGAGGATTTCGTCGATCCAGGCCACCATTGCGAAAGCCGCCGATTCGATCTGCCCCGCGGGCGTGCCCGAGGCCTCGGCGGCGGCGCGGGCCGCATCGAGCCGCTGGCGGGCCTGCTGCTGTGCAGCATCGTGCGCCAGCATGGGCGAGCCGGCCGCGATCGATGCGTCCAGTGCGAGGCCGAACGAGATGAAGCTGGAGAAGCAGTCTAGAAGGCGGGCCATGGGCGGGCCCGCTCAGCCATGCGTTGCGAAGGATGCCCGGCGCCAGAGTCTGCTGCGATGGCACATGCCCATGTCCCCGGTTCCTTCGAGTAGGCGTTCATTCTTCCAAAGGGGGCGCGGCGGGCGCCATATCGCTTGGGGTCTATGCCGTTGGTGGGGCGGGCGGCCTTGCTGCGCGGGGCATTCGCCGGTATCTTCAGCGTCTGCAAGTGCACTGCACGCTGGGACACGGGGAAAGACATCATGAAAATCCTGATCGCCGACGACCACCGGCTCGTCATCGAGGCGGTCAAAGCCAAGTTGTCGGAGCTGGAGCCTGGCATCGAATTCGTTCTGACGATGAGCGTCGACGAATTGCTTGCCGGAGCCACCGACGACCTCGACCTGGCCCTGATCGACCTCAACATGCCAGGCGCCGACGGCCAGGCCCACATCGACGAAATCCGCCGCCGCCATCCGGCCGTGCCGGTGATCGTGCTGTCGGGCTACGAAGACCCGGCCATCATGCGCAGCGCGCTCGAGCGCGGCGTGCTGGGCTTCATTCCCAAGGCGTATTCGCCCGAGGTCATGCTCTCGGCCGTGCGGCTGGTGCTGGCCGGCGGTGTGTATGTGCCGCCGATGATGCTCACGGCGCTGCCACCGGGCATCGTGGCCGGCGTGGCGCCGCAGGCGGCTGCCGAGTCTCTGACGCGCGGCGCAGGCGGCGGCAATGGCGGCACCCAGACGCTGGAGCACCTGCGCAACGTGCTCACCGAGCGCCAGGTCGAGGTGTTGCAGCTGCTGTCGCAGGGCAAGCCCAACAAGCTGATCGGGCGCAGCCTGGGCATCAGCGAAGGCACCGTGAAGATCCATCTGGCAGCCATCTTTCGCGCGCTCAATGTGCGCAACCGCACAGAGGCGGTGGTGGCTGCGCAGGCGCTGACCGAGGCGCAGCAGGCCTAGGCTGCGCGCAATTCAGGGGGCGGTGCGGTGTCGGCACTGCCGCGCAACCCCTCTTTTCTCTGCGCAATGGCTTCAGACAGGAATTCCGCATCGCGCGCCACGCCCGAGAAGCGACCCGAACCCCAGGTGTGGAGCCAGGGCAGCCCGAGAAAGTAAAGCCCCGGCTCGTTCGTCACGCCGCGCAGGTGCACCGGCGCGCCGCGCCCGTTGAACACCGGCGCATCGACCCATGCGAAATCGGGTGAGAAGCCGATGCACCAGACCACGCTGGTGATGCCCGCAGCACCAAGGTCGAGCCGCGTGCGTTCTTCCTGCGGCTCCCACACCGGCGTGTAGACCGAAGGCGGCGGCGCCTCGATGCCCTGCGCGGCGATGTGCTTGTCGATCGATGCGTTGATGCGGTTGTAGGTGCCGTCGGCCTGGTCGAGGTTGTCGCGCAGGTTGGGCTGCAGCTCGAAGGCGCCGTGGTCGAAGCCGCTCAGCAGGCCATACAGCTCCATGCCTTCGAGCGCAAAGCGCCGCAGGTCGATGTCGCGTCCGCCGTCGCGGCCGGTCACGTAGTGGTTGGTGTTGTCGCGCACGCCTTCGCGCAGCGGATGCTCGGTGACCGGCATGTCATAGTACTTCATGTCGGCAAGCCAGTCGACCACCTCGCGGCCCCGGTAGAAGCGCGCACAGCGCGGCGCGTTGCCGGTGGCCAGGTGCACCTTGCGGCCGGCCAGGTGCAGGTCTTCGGCGATCTGCGCGCCCGACTGGCCGCAGCCCACCACCAGCACCGCGCCCTCGGGCAGCTGCGCCGGGTTGCGGTACTGCGCCGAGTGGAACTGCGCCACGCTTGCAGGCAGCTTCTCGGCCAGGCGCGGCACGATGGGGCGGTGGTAGCCGCCGGAGGCCACCACCACCTGGTCGGCGGTGTAGAGGCCGGCGTCGGTCTGTACGCTGAAGCGCTCGCGTTCGCCACCGCGCGATACGCGTTCGACAGTCACGCCTTCGATGGCCGGCGCCTTCACGTGCTCGACGAAGCCCGCGAGCCATTCGTTGATCTGGTCCTTGACCATGAAGCCGTGCGGATCGCTGCCGATGTAGCCCCAGCCCGGCAGCTGGCACTGCCAGTTGGGCGTGACGAGGCAGAACGAATCCCAGCGCTGCGTGCGCCAGGTGTGCACGAGGCTGCGCTTCTCGATCACGAGGTGATCGATGCCGCGCTGCTGCAGGCAATGGCTCAGCGACAGGCCGGCCTGGCCGCCGCCGACGATGACGACGCTGTAGTGGCTGCGTCCGCCGTAGGGGTGTGACATGGGTTTCTTCTTTCTCTCTCTGGATGTGGGGACGGTCAGTCGAAGGCGACGACGGTGACCTGGGCCTCTGCGGTTTCGCTGAAGCGCGCGGCGATGTGTTCGATCTCGGCGAGCTGGTCCATGGCCTGCGAGCAGGCGAAGCCGTACTTCGCGCGAACCCGCTCCGAGGCCATGCCCAATGCCTCGCGCGTGCGCCGCATGAAGTCGGCCAGGGCGTAGCGCTCGCCGGGCGCAAGGTAGTCGCGCACCACGCTGGAAGGCGAATAGCAGCGTGTTTCGCTGGCGTCGGGCCAGCGCACGCGGAAGTGCATCACAGGCATGCGGAGGGCTCCAGCAGGGCGAGAGGTGGCTGGATGAAGGCGTCGCTGCCGAAGTCCCACAGCAGCGCTTCTTCGCCTTCGGCGCGCAGCCGTACCTGCCGGGTGGCATCGACCTCGCCGATCACACCGCAGGCGATGTCGCGCGCGGCAAAGCGCGCCATCACCGAGGCCACCTGCACGGGTGCCACGCTGAGCACGAAGCCGTAGCTCGGAAACGTCGACAGCCAGCGCAGCAGCGGCACGCCGCCCGGCCGTGGCAGCGCGTCGAGGTCGATGCGCGCGCCAACGCCAGAGCACTCGAGCAGCATCATGGCCGTGCCCACTGCACCGGCCATGCTGATGTCCTTGGCGGCGCCGCACAGGCCGTCTTCGGCGATGGCCGGCAGCAGCTCCAGGTCTGCACGCAGCCGCGCGGCGGGCGCGCGGGTCGAGGCGTTCCAGTACGGAAAGGGCTCTTCGTAGGCGCCGCGCAGGTCGGCGGCCATCACGAGCAGGTCGCCCGGCTTCGCGTCGAAGCTGGTCAGCAGCCGGCGCGCGTGGCCGAGGATGGCGACTGCCAACTGCGGCCGCTCGCTGCGGTTGTTGCTGTGCCCGCCCACGATGGGCACGCCGTAGCGCACGGCGGCCTCGGCCATGCCGCGCAGCACGTCGTCGGCGGGGCTCATGCCGCTGCTCCACAGTGCATCGACCACGGCCGTGGGGCGCCCGCCCATGGCGTAGATGTCGCTCACGTTGGCCATCACGCCGCAGTAGCCCGCGAACCACGGCATGCGCACGATGAAGTCTTCCACCAGCCCTTCGATGGCGAACAGCAGGTAGCCGCCATGGCCGTCGGGGATGGCCGCGCAGTCGTCGCCGATGGGCACGGCCTGCGCGAGCGCGGCATGGCCGCCGGGCAGCGAGCGGCCCAGCGCCGACACCACGTCGCTGATGTCCCGCTTGTGGGCGAAGCCGCGCGTGGCGCGCAAGGCCTCTGCAATCTCGTGGACCTTCGTCGTCATGCCAGCACCTTGGCGCGCGTGACGAAGCCGCTCACGGGGTCGTGGCATGGCGGATAGCGGCCCAGGTCGGCCTGCATGCGCGCATGCGGGCGGCCGTGCACGCTCGTTTCTTCGAGCACCGTCCAGCCGAGCTTGTTGAACAGCGGCACGTTCTGCATCTGCACCTGCGCGAGAAAGGTCGCGCAACCCAGCGCGTTGGCGCGCGACACCGCCAGCCGTATCAACGTCGCGCCCAGGTGCCCCTGGCTGCGGAACGCGGGGTGCACGGCCAGCCGCGAGCCCCACCATTCGCCTTCGGCTTCACCGCGATGGATTCGCACAGTGCCCACCACCTGCTCGGGCATGCCGCCGTTGCACGACATGGCCACCAGCAAGCGCGCATGGTCGTCGATGGCATCGCGGTCGTCGCGCACGAAGATGCCCTGTTCGATGCAGAACACCGCGCGGCGCAGCGCCATGGCCTCGTCGCGCTCCCACTGCTGGGCGGCTTCGCGCACCAGGTATTCGACGGGCGCGTAGTGGTCGCCCATCCGTTCGCGCATCTCGCAGAGGTCGTCGATGCAAAGCATGTTCAGCTTTCGTAGACGGAGAGCGACGAGCACGCGCCGCATTTGCCGCATCCGGCCTTGATGTCGGCCGAGCGCAGGCCCGCCGCCACCACGCGTTCGCCCAGCGGCGCGAGCAGCGACTTCATGAACTCGGGCGAGGGTGCGGGATGGTCTTCGAGCGGCGTACCGCTGATTGGCACGAAGGGCACGACGAAGGGGTACACGCCGCGCGCGAGCAGCTGGTCGCAGGTGTCGAGGATCGCTTCTCGCGTGTCGCCCAGCCCGGCCAGGATGTAGGTGCTGACCTGCCCGCGCCCGAACACGCCCACGGCCGCCTCGAAGGCGCTCATGTAGCGTGAGATGGGCACGCTGGCCTTGCCCGGCATGATGCGTTCGCGCACCTCGGGCGTGACCACTTCGAGGTGCATGCCCAGCGTGTCGATGCCAGCGGCCTTCATGCGGTGGAACCACTGGTCGTCGTCAGGCGGCTCGCACTGGCCCTGGATGGGAATGTCGACCGCGGCCTTGATGGCGAAGGCGCTCTCGCACAGCACGGCCGCGCCGCGGTCGGTGGCGTTGGGCGTGCCGGTGGTCATCACCATGTGCTTCACGCCGTCGAGCAGCACGGCGGCGCGCGCCACTTCGGCGAGCTGCTCTGGCGTCTTGCGCGCGATGGTGCGGCCGGCCGCGAGCGACTGGCCGATCGCGCAGAACTTGCAGCTTTTTTTGCGGCTTTCGTAGCGGATGCAGGTCTGCAGCACGGTGGTGGCGAGCACGTCGCTGCCGTGCAGCGTGGCGATGTGCGAGTAGGGCACGCCGTCGAAGGTCTGCATCGCGTAGAAGCGCGGCTGCTTCGGAAAGCTGATGCTCGCAATGGGAATGCTGCCGCGCATCACGCGGCTCATGCCGGTGGCGTCGGGCGCCTCGGCGGTGAAGGGCGAGTGCCAGGCGGTGGAGGTGTGGACCGGCACCATGATCGTGTGGCCGTCGACCGTCACGGCCTTGTGGTCCGAAGGGCCCGCGCCGCCGCGGCGGCTCGAGACGCCGGCCGAAGGGTCAACCAGCCGCAACCCGAAGGACTGGAGCTCGGTCATCAGCTGCCGGCTGTCCTGCGGCTGCATCGTCGTGGGTGTTGTCGTCATGGTCGGGGCTCCGTTGGGCAAAAGGTTGCGTGAGGTGCATGGGCACGGTGGTCTGCGCCGGCCGGTCGTTGATGGCGAGCGACAGCAGTTCGGGCCGCGCGTAGTGGCCGACCGAATCCATCATTCGCTTGCGCTTGGCGATCAGCGCCATGTCGAGGTCGGCAACCACCATGCCTTCGCCCTCGGTGAGCGGCGGCGCGAGGTGCTTGCCCTCGGGCGAGACGATGGCCGTGTGGCAGCCGCCGCGCAGCGCCTTCTGCAGGTTGGTGTCGGGCGTCACGCTGCGGATCTGCTCGTCGGTGAGCCAGCCGGTGGCGTTGACCACGAAGCAGCCCGACTCCAGCGCGTGGTGGCGGATGGTCACTTCCATCTGCTCCGCGAAGATCGGACCGACCAGCGAACCGGGAAACTGCGCGCAGTGGATCTGCTCGTGCTGCGCCATCAGCGCGTAGCGTGCGAGCGGGTTGTAGTGCTCCCAGCAGGCCAGCGCGCCCACGCGGCCGACGGCGGTGTCGACCACCTTGAGGCCGGCGCCGTCGCCCATGCCCCAGACCATGCGCTCGTGATAAGTGGGCGTGATCTTGCGGCGCTTGAGCACCAGAGTGCCGTCGGCGTCGAACACCAGCTGCGTGTTGTAGAGGCTGCCGTGGTCGCGCTCGTTCACGCCGAGCACCACCACCATGCCGCGCGCACGGGCCCGCTGGGCCACCGCCTGCGTGACGGGGCCGGGCACCACCACCGCGCGCTCCACCAGCTGCAGGTGCGGCGCGCCCTGCAGCACCGGCGGCAGCACGAAGCTGAAGTAGGGGTAGTAGGGCACGAAGGTCTCGGGGAAGACCGCGATCTGCGCGCCCTTCGATGCGGCCTCGTCGATGGCGCTGCACACCCGGTCGAGCGTGCCGTCGGGCCGCTCGAAGTCGGGCGCGATCTGGATCGCCGCTGCGCGCACGATGCGGGAGGTGGAAGCCATCGCTCGTGCTGCCTTACAGCGTCCAGGTGTCGATGACCACGGCGTTCGCCTTCTTGTGCAGCAGCACGAGGTCGAGCACGTCGAGCGGGTTGATCGGCGTGATGCCCTCGATCAGCGCGCCTTCGCCATGGCCGTACAGCGCCTGCAACGCGAAGCGGCAGGCGTACACCTTGCCGCCCTCTTCCATGAACTTGGCGAGCTGCTTGTTGAAGTTCTGGTGGCCCGGAAAGGCTTCGTCGCCCAGCGTGGGAAAGCCGCGCTGCACGCCCAGCGTCACGCCGGGGCCGTACAGCAGGACGGAAGTCTCGAAGCCCTTGCGACGCAGCCGCGTGGCCTGCAGCAGGTTCACGAAGCCGATCGAACCCTCGAAGGCCACGGTGTGGAAGGTGACGAGCGCCTTCTGGCCGGGTTCGGCCTTGACGTCTTCGAACACCTTCTCTTCGTAGTCGACGAGGAACTCGCCTTTTTCGTTGCGGGGGCGGGTGACTTTGGGCATGAGGTACTCCGGTTGGGTGGTGGGTACGCAGGTGTTGCGTGCCTTTTCCTTCGCAGGCGATGTGCCAGCGGTTTGCCGGGTTCATGCGATCAATGCGCGATCAACGCGTAGCAGTGCGGGCTGCGTGCGCGCAAAATTTTTTCCGGCACCCGAAAACGCGGGTTCGAGGTGGGCCTGCGCGGCCTGTTCTGCACCGTGACGACGCACATGCCATGCGATCAATGCACCCGATCAATGGGGTTGATCGCACCTGATCGAAGCATTCATCCCCTCTGGCGCGGGCGCGGATCCTGCATGTTGATCGGTGGCCAGATGCAATCAATGAATGCAATCAACTTCGCCGGACCATCACCGATGACCACGATCACCGCCCACTGGCGCAAGCAGCTGCGCAACACCGCCCGGCCGGCCTACCTGTTGCTGGCCGACCTGATCGCCGACGACATCAAGACCGGCCGGCTCGGCGTGCGCGACCGCCTGCCCACGCTGCGCGAGCTGGCCGCCGACCTGGAGCTGAACTACACGACGGTGGCGCGCGGCTACGCCGAGGCGCGCAAGCGCGGGCTGATCGACTCGCGCGCCGGCACCGGCACCTTCATCCGCTCTGGCAGCCCGAGCCTGCGGCTGCGCGGCGGCAGCGGCGCCGAGATGACGATGAACATGCCGCCCGAGCCCGACGACGAGCATCTGATGGCGCGGCTGCACGACAGCGCCAGCCGTGCCTTCGCGCAGGTCGACTTCCACGACCTGCTGCGCTACCAGGACTTCGGCGGCACCGCGCACGACCGCGCCGCCGCCATGCACTGGCTGCGGCCCTTCGTGCCCGACGCGAGCGTCGACCGCATCCTGGTGTGCCCCGGCATCCACGGCGTGCTGACCGCGCTGTTCTCGCAGCTGGCGCGGCCGGGCGAGCTGATCTGCGTGGAAACGCTCACCTACCCGGGCGTGAAGGCCATCGCCGCGCAGCTCGGCGTGCAGCTGCACGCGCTGCAGATGGACGACGACGGCCCCATCGCCGATGCCTTCGAGCATGCCTGCAAGACGCTCAAGCCCAAGGCGTTGTACTGCAACCCCACGCTGCTGAACCCCACGGCCGCCACCGTGTCGCGCGCACGGCGCGAGGCGCTGGCCGACGTGGCGCTGCGCTATGCGGTGCCGATCATCGAGGACGACGCCTACGGCATGCTGCCGCGCCAGACGCCCGCGTCGCTGGCCACGCTGGCGCCGGGGCTCACGTACTACGTGAGCGGGTTCTCCAAATGCTTCGGCGCGGGGCTGCGCAGCGCGTACGTGTGCTCGCCGACGGTGGTGCAGTCGCAGCGGCTGGCGGGTGCGATGCGCGCCACCACGGTGATGGCCTCGCCGATCACCAATGCGCTGACCACGCTGTGGGTGGAAGACGGCACGGCCGAAGAGATGCTGCAGGCGGTGCGCGCGGAGTCGGTGGCGCGGCAGGTGCTGGCTACGCGCTACCTGGGCGACAGCGGGCTGCAGGCGCACCCCGAGGGCTTTCATGCGTGGCTGCCGCTCACGCCGGGCTGGAGCCCGGTGGAATTCGCGTCGTACCTGCGCACGCAGAACGTGGGCGTGGTGGCGAGTGCGGCCTTTTCCACCGATGGCGATCCGCCCGATGCGGTGCGTATCTGCCTGGGCGGACCGATGTCGCGCGAGCAGTGCGATCAGGCACTGCGGTTGATTGCGGACACGCTGGCGCATCCGCTGCATCCGCACGCGACGCTGCGCTGAGCCATTGCCTGCAGCACGGCTACCAGCGGTAGGTGAGCTTCGCCTGCACCGTGCGCCCCTGGCCGAAGTACTGGCCGTAGCCCGCGACGTAGCTCTTGTCGAAGAGGTTGGTGGCGTTCAGCGCAAAGCTGTAGGGGCCGCGTTCGTAGCGGATGGCGGCGTCGACCAGCGTGTAGGCCGGGTTGTAGCTGCTGTTGTCCACGCTGGCCGGCACCTTGCCGACACGGCGCACGCCGCCGCCCACGCTCCAGCCCTGCAGCTCGGGGCCGCCGAAGCGGTAGTCGAGCCACAGCGCGGCGGTCTGGCGCGCTGTGTTGAGCGGCTGCTTGCCCACTTCTTCGGGGTTCAGGCTGCGGGTGATCTTTGCGTCGAGCAGGGTGTAGCTGGCCACCAGCTTGAGCTGGCGGGTCAGCGAGGCGCGCGCCTCGAACTCCGGGCCGCGCGTGCGCACCTCGCCGATCTGCGAAACCGGGTTGAGCACGTACGGGGTGAACGTGGGCGAGTTGTTCTTTTTCAGGTCGAAGACCGACACGGTGAACAGGGCGTCCACGTTCGGCGGGCGGTACTTCAGGCCCACCTCGAACTGCCGGCCGAGCTCGGGCTTCAGGAGGTCGCCGCCGGCGATGGTGCCCAGCAGCGGGGTGAACGAAGTCGAGTAGCTGAAGTACGGCGCCAGGCCGTTCGGCGCGAGGTAGAGCAGGCCCGCGTTGTAGGTGGTCTTGGTGTTGGTGTCGAGGCCGATGGACGACGCCGCCGCCTGCGGCCCCGGGCTGGCGCTGTTGTGCGCCCGGTCCTGCCGCACGGCCAGTCCGAGGGACCACGGCCCCGCGCGCATCTGGTCCTGCACATGGAGCCCGCGCTGCGTGATGCCGTTGGTCGACTGAACGGAGAACGCGGGCTCGGGCACGGGCGCGCCATAGACCGGTGCGAAGGCATCGATGGAGGAGGCCGGATCGACGCTGGTCTGCGTGGTGCTGCTCTGGCGCTGGTACTCCAGCCCCATCAGCAGCGTGTGCTCCACCGGCCCGGTGCGAAAGCGCCCCTCGAGCTGGGTGTCGAGCGTGGTGGTGCGGCTCTTGTCCTTCATCCGCACCACCGAGCGGTCGAGTGTGCGCAGGTCGCTCTCGAAGCCGGTGCCGTAGATCTGCCGGTAGTCGATGTCGAGCGTCGCGTGGCGCGCGTTCTGCCGCAGCGTCCAGTTGTCGTTCAGCTGGTGCTCCAGCAGGTAGGTGAGCGAGAACGCATCGCGGTTGTAGCGATCGAAGCCGGGCTCGCCGATGAAGCGCTCGCGTGGAATGCTGCCGTTGGGGTTGGGCGAGATGAGGGCGCCTTCGGGCCAGATGCTCTTGGGCGTCATGCGGTCGCGCGTGGCCTCGGCCATCAGCGTGACCTTGGTGCGCGGCGATGGCGTCCACGTCAGCGACGGGGCAATGAAGTTGCGGTCGTCGCGCGAGAAGTCGGTCTGGCCGTTGCTGTTGCGCAGCACGCCGTTGAGCCGGAAGAGCAGGCTGCCGTCGGTGTTCATCGCGCCGCCAAGGTCGAAGCTGCCCTGGTAGCGGTTGCGGTTGCCCACCGAAAGGCTCACCTCGCGCACGGCCTCCGCCGAAGGGCGCTTCGACACCATGTTGATGGCCCCGCCCGGCGCCGACGGGTCGTAGACCGCGCCCGGTCCTTTCAGCAGCTCGACGCGCTCCAGCACCTGCGGCTCGACCAGCCACCGTGTGACGAGGCTGCTGGTGGGGAGCTTGAAGCCGTCGAGGTATTCGGCGGGCGTGAAGCCGCGCACCGTGAGCGACGCGAAGCGCGGGTCGTAGCCGCTGACCTCGGTGAGCACGCCGGCAGAGTAGCGCAGCGACTGCTCGACGGTGTGCACGGCCTGGTCGTCCATCTGCGCGCGCGTGACGACGGTGACGGCACGCGGCGTTTCGAGCAGCGACGTGTCGGTGCGTGTGGCGGTGGCGCTGCGCTGCGCCACGTAGCCCTGCACCTGGCCGTCAGCGCGCTCGCCTTGTGCGGTGACGGTGAGCGTGGGCAGCGTGCTGCCGGTGCCCGGGGCTGCCGCCGTGGCCACGGCCGGGCGCACCGCATAGGCGCCGCTGCTGCCGGGCACGGCCTCCAGCTGGTGGGGCGACAGCAGCTCGGCCAGGCCTTCGGGCACCGTGCGGCTGCCCTGCAGCGCGGCCGCGTTCTTGCCGCGTACCAGCGCCGGATCGAAAGACAGCGTGATGCCGGCCTGGCGCGCGAAGGTGCTGAGCGCGTCTTCGAGCGCGCCGGCCGGAACATCGAAACCGGCGCGTGCGGAGGCCTCCGCCTGTGCACGTGCGGATCCTGCGGGCGCAACCCATCCCGCCGCGACGCCCAGCAGCAGCGCGGGAAGCAGGGTGGGCCTTGCCGGCCGGAACCGCCAGAACCCGGGAGGGCGGTCCGGATTAAGCCGTCTCAACGTCGCGCAACAGTCAATGTGCCTCCTGTGCCATGTTCGAGCCGTACAGGCAGTGTGCGAACCAGTGCTTCGAGCGCGCGGCCGACCGGGTCGGGGCCGTTGAGCTGGAACACGCCCGACACGCGCAGCGAGGCCACGTCCGCATCGCACAGCAGCGGCGTGCCGTGGTAGCGCGCCAGTTCGGCGACGAAGGCGTCCAGGCGCATCTGCCGGGCCACCAGCGCGCCGTCGGTCCAGGCATCGGGCTCGAAGCTGCGGTCCACGATGCGCTGGGGCTGTGCAGCGCCGCCGCGCACGATGTAGCCGTCGCCGGCCTGTGCGACCACCGGCGGCGCGCCTTCGGTATGGATGGCCACGCGGCCTTCGGTGAGCGACAGCCGCGTCTGGTCGTCCTGTTCGCGCACGCCGAAGCGCGTGCCGAGTGCCTCGAAGCGTGCATGCGGCGTCTCGACCCAGAAGGCGCGGTGGCCCAGCAGCGCGCCGCTGTCGGCGCCGGTGCGCACGAAGAGCTCGCCGCGGCTCAGCACGATGCGCCGCTGGCGCGGCGAGAAGATCACCTGCACCTCGGAGCCGGTGTTGATGTTCAGCTCGGTGCCGTCGGCCAGCGTCACGCGCTGGCGCTCGCCCACGGCGGTGGCGTAGTTCGTGCGTTGCTCCCAGGGCGTTTCGCGCCAGACGAACAGGCCGACGACGCCGCCCGTGACAGCCAGGCCCAGCACGCCGAGCGCGCGGCGCCGGCTTTGCTGCTGCCGCTGTTGCGCGCGCATCAGGGTTGCGGCCTGCAGCGCGCCGTGGGCCAGCGCGCCACCTGCGTCGCCCATGTCGCTGCTCATACCGCCGCTCATACTGCCGCTCATACTGCCGCCGATGCGCGGCACCTGGCGGAAGGCGTCTTCCACGGCCTGCACCTGCTGCCAGGCCTGTTCGTGCGCGGGGTGCGCGGCGCGCCATGCGTCGCAGGCGCTGTGCGTTGTTTCGTCCGCGCTGCCGGAGCCCAGCCGCACGACCCAGGCGATGGCCTGTTCGAGCAGGTCGGAGGCGTTGCCGCCGTCGCCGGACGAAGGAGAAGAAGAGGGGAATGCAGGTTTCATCGCAGCGCCAGGCAGTGGCGGATCGCGGTCGCCATGTATTTCTCGACCGAACTCAGGCTCACGTTCAGGCGCTGCGCGATCTCGGCATAGCCGAGGCCGTCGAGCCGCGAGAGCAGGAAGGCGCTGCGCGCCTTGGGCGGGAGGCCGTCGAGCATGGTGTCAATGCGCACCAGCGCCTCGACCAGCAGCAGTTGCGTCTCGGGTGAGGGCGCCTGAGGCTCCGGCAGGGCCGCGATGGCTTCCATGCAGGCGCGCTCCAGCGTGCGGCGGCGCACGTGGTCGACCACGAGGCCGTGCGCGATGGTGGTGAGCCAGGCGCGCGGCTCGCGCACCTCTTCGACATCGCCCGGACGGCCCAGCACGCGCACGAAGGTGTCCTGCGCGAGGTCGGCGGCGTCGCCCGCGTGGCCGAGCTTGCGGCGCAGCCATCCGAGCAGCCAGCCGTGGTGGTCGCCGTAGAGGGTTTCCACACTGCGCGTGGGAGGACGGTCCGGCATGGAAGGGAAAGAGAAGTCGTTCGGGAACGCAGCGAGCGTTGCAGGCATGAATCTATCTCACTGGGTTGACATTTGTGAAAGCTTTACTGCCGCGGCTGCATCCCGCCGGGGGATGGCCCCGGGTCTGCATGATCGGCGCGAGCGTGGACAGGCTGGCGGCGCTGGTGCTGCCAGCCTCGCAGCGCCCGAGGCCGATCGACAGCGCAAGGCCGCCCGCCGCCGCACCGAGGCAGCCCGCGCTGGCCAGCCAGGAGCGCAGGGAGCCTGGGGCGCCGACGGTGGCTCGCGCCCGTGTTCGTGCGCGGGTGGGTGGCGGCACGAAGAGCCACGGGGCGGCCATCACAGCAGCCCCTTCGGGGCACGCACCGCGCGGTCGCCGTACAGCGGAAACCGCAGCGTGAGGCAGCCGTCGCCAAGAGGAGAGGGCGCGGTGTAGATGCGCGCGCCATGCCGCGCCACGATGGCCCGGCAGGCATGGATGCGGGGCGTGGCCGCGCGGCTGGCGCTGGTTTCGAAGGCGTGCGAGAGGCGGGGTGCGTCGGTATCGCTGTCGATGGTGGCCTCGCGCCAGCTGATCACCGCCTGGTGCCCTTCGGCGCGCGCCAGCACGTGCAGCGTCGTGCCCTGCGGCAAGGTGGCAGCCGCCGCGTCGGCGATGTGCGCCATGAGCTGGGGCAGGTCGCCCGCGATCACGGCCACCGGCAGCGGGTCTTCCGGCAGGCGCAGGTCGAGCCCGATGCCGCGTTGCGCCAGCGTTGCCCCGTGGGTGACGGCAAGCGCGCGCAACGGCTGTCGCAGGTCGATGCGCTCGCGCGTGGCGACAGGCTCCGGCCGGGCGCCGATGTGGGCCGGCGGCGTGCCCGCGGTGCGCATACCGAGCGCCTTGCCCGTGAACCAGACGACGCCGAGCGCGAAGAAGGCGGTCGCGACGACGCAAAGGCTGCTTGCGCTCATCGGGCAGCCTCCTGGCGGGGAGACGGGGACGATTCGGGCGATGACGGTGACGTGCGGAAAGTGCTCTGAAGCATGGCGAGGCGGCTCCTCTTTCGGTCTCAGGTGAATGCACTTCCTTGCCGAATGGAGCCACCAAAACCCGTAATGGCGTATCGAAAAAAAGTTGCGGGTGTCAGTTCCTGCACTCGGGCGCGACCTGGTCGAGCAAGGCCACGATGCGCCCGACCAGCCGCTCGCTGTAGGCGGGCGCGGGGTGCAGCACGTCCGCCATCTCGGCGGGCTTGAAGGACACGGCACCCCAGTCGGCAAACAGCGCGCCGGTCTCGCCGGCCACGCGCCGGGCGATGTTGTCGGCCGCGTCCCTGCCCGGGGCGGGGTGCGTCTGGCGGCTGAGGCCGGTGACGACCGGCGTGCGCCCCTGGGCCTGCACGTGCGCCACCATGCGGCGCAGCGCCGGCTCGTAGGGCTGGCCGAACTGCCCGTCGTTGATGCCGTGTTGCAGCACCACGAAATGCGTGGTCAGCGGTGTGCTGGAGAAGGCGGGCGCGCGCTGGGCGGCCGTCGACCCCGCCACGCTGTTGTCGAGCACCGTGTAGGCCGGCCGCATGCGCTTGAGCATCGCCGCGGGCGGCTCGTCGAAGCGCTGGTTGTTGTTGTAGGCGCCATAGAGGATCGAGTCGCCCTCCAGGGTGACGGTGCAGTCGCGGGGTGCGTCGTCGGGCGCTTTCGCGGACGCCGCCGGACGGGTCGGGGCACTGCTGCTGTGGCTATTGCTGCTGCCCCTGTCGCCTCCGCAGGCGGGGACCAGCGCACCGATCGCAAGGATGGCAAGCAGCGTGAAAGCGATGTCGGACAGGCGGACACAGGCCGCGCGTGGGCGTGCAGAAAGAGAAACCAAGGCGATCTCCGGCAAGGGCCTCCGGCGTTTTCCGGAAGCATCGATCCCTTGCCGTACGAGTTTTCAAAACCCGTAATGCGCCTTGCGTTTCAGGTCAGTCAGCCAGGCAAAGCTCGCTTTGTCTTCAGCGCTTGGCGAACACGCCGTTCCACGCGAACACCGAGTTCGGCGCGTTCACGCGCATCGGCAGGGCCGCGGGGCTCGGTGGGGTTTCTTTCTTCTTCGGGGGCTCGTGTTCGACGCGCACGCCCTTGGCCAGCTGGTCTTCGACCAGGCTCTGCAGCGTGACGGAGCCCAGGAATTCCATGACATGGTGCTTGGCGGAGGCCCACAGCGCATCGGTCGAGTAGCAGCCCTTGCTGCTGCCGGCGTCTTCCTTGTTCGGCGAGGCTTCGGTGTCGGCCAGTGGCTGGCCATCGACCGAAGCGAGGATGTCCGCCACGGTGATTTCGGACGCCCTGCG
Source organism: Variovorax sp. YR566 (assembly GCF_051992195.1). NCBI lineage: Bacteria > Pseudomonadati > Pseudomonadota > Betaproteobacteria > Burkholderiales > Comamonadaceae > Variovorax > Variovorax sp. YR566. Next base: position 975,475 of record NZ_CP197092.1, read on the forward strand.
CGTCAGCGTGTAGCCGCCGCCCGGTCCGCGCGTTGCCTTGATCAGCGCATGCTGGCGCAGCTTGCTGAACAGCAGTTCGAGCGACGAGCGGGCAATGTGCTGTCGTCGGCTGATCGAGGCCAACGGTACGGGGCCGTCCCGCTCGCGCATGGCGACATCGATCATGGCCGTCAAGGCGAAGCCGCCCTTCGTCGTGAGACGCATGGAGTGTTCCTCGGTGTTGGGTTTTGCAAACAATGCGTGGTAGGTGTGCAAAAGACCGGGAAAAGTTTCCTTCGGGAGGTAAAGGCCTTTTTTGAAACAAATCGAAAAAGACCGGCCCATCGACGCTTGCGAGCCTGAAGGAAGGGCTGGGGGCTAGGACGACCAGCGATGAAGTTCCACGCCAGGAGCGTCGAGCGTCAGTTTCAGCACATTGCCGTGCGTGGAGTCGGTGACGAACAAGGTCGACCTGCCAGGGCCGCCGAAGGCGATGTTCGTCGTCGAGGCGCCGGTGGGCCCGCGCAGCACCATGACGGGTTCGGCGCGCGTGTTGAGCACCCAGACATGGCCCAGGCCGGGATTGGCCACGAGCACCCGACCCTGCGTGTCGACCGCAAGCCCATCGGGGCCGCTGGGCCCGTAGGACGTGAAGAACCGGCTCACCTTGGCAACGCTCCCGTCGCCCAGCAACGGCACGCGCCAGACGCAGTTGCCGCGCGTCACCGCGAGATAGAGCACCTTGCCGTCCGGCGAGAGGGCCACGCCATTCGGGCTGGGCACGTTGGACAGCAGCAGGTCGAGCTGCCCGTCGGGCCTCAGGCGATACAGGCGGCCCGAAGGGTCGTGCAACCCGCTCTGGCCCTGGTCCGTGAAGTAGACGTTGCCCTGCGCATCGAGCACCAGGTCGTTCACGCCCTTGAAGCTCTCGGTGTTGCGCCGCTGCAGGTGCGGCGTGACGCGGCCGGTTCGAATATCCACCCGCATCAGGCCGTTCTTGTAGTCGGTGACGAGCAGGGTGTGTGCGTCGACGAACTTCATGCCGTTCGGCTCGCCGTCGTACTCGGCGACCAGCGTCCATTCGCCCGATGTGCCGATGCGGAAGATCCGGCCGAAAGGGATGTCCGTGACGTAGAGGTTGCCGTCGTCGTCGAACACAGGGCCTTCGAGAAAGGAATCGGTCACCTGGCCGCCGCGATTGGCATCGGCCCAGACGCTGGGCTCCGGGCGGCGGAAGGACTCGGGCATGCTGGTGAAGGTCTGCAGGTCCAGCACCTGGGGCGCTTGCAATAGGTACAAGTCGGTCTCCTCTGCGATCAGGTCATCGCGAAGCCATGGAGCCTCGCCGGGTTGTCGACCAGGATACGGTCGCGCACGGCGGTGGCGCCATCGCACCACGCCGAGAGCACGTCGGCCAGGTCGGCATCGTTGACGGTGCCTGGAGTCTCCGTGGTGTGAGGCCAGTCGCTGCCCCAGACCAGCCGTTCCGGCGCTGCCTTGACCAGCGCACGGCCCAGCGCGAAGGCATCCTGGTAGGCGGGCGCCCCGTCGTGCGATCGCATGTAGACGCCCGACAGCTTCATCCATGTGTTGCCGCCGTCGAGCAGCCGGCGCGCCACCGCAAATGCCGCGCCGTCGACACCGTCGGCCGGGTCGATGCGGGCCATGTGGTCTATCACCAGCGGCACCGGGAGTGCCGCCAATATCGGCGCGAGTTCCACCAGTTGTTCGGGCTGCAGGAAGACCTGGATGTGCCAGCCCAGCCGGGCCACCTTGCGTGCCAGCGTCGTCAGCATCTGCGCCGTGGTGATGCCCCAGGACTGCGGCGTCACGAAGTTCACGCGCAAGCCGCAGACGCGATGCGCCGCCAGGCGGTCGAGCTCGTCGTCGGCCACCTCATGGCCGACGACTGCGATGCCGCGCGCACGCTCGCCCAGTTGCGCGAGCGCGTCGAGCGTGCAGGCGTTGTCCGTGCCGTAGGTCGAGGGATTGACGACCACCATGCGCGAGGTCCCGAGCCGCTGCTGCAGCAGCCGATAGGCTGCCACCTCGGCGCGCGGCGGCTGGCGCTTCCAGTGCGGCGACGCGGCGAAGCGCGGGTCGAAGATGTGCATGTGGCTGTCGCAGGCATCGGCAGGCAGTGCAGTCGCGGGCCGGTTCGTCCCTACCGAATGGGGAACCGGTGGCGCGTCAGGGGCGTGATTCATGGCTGTCTTCAGTCGAGCTTGATGTTGCCCTTGCGGATCACTTCCGCCCATTTCGCATCTTCCTTCTTCAGGAAGTCGGCGAACTCGGATGGCGTCGAGCCGACCGGCTGCACGCCAACGTCCACGAATCGCCGCTTCACTTCGTCATTCTTCAGGACTTCGACCACCGCCTGGTGGAGCTTGTCGGCGATGGGCGCGGGCGTGCCGGCCGGCAGGAGCAGGCCGTTCCACTCGTAGGCCTCGTAGCCGGGCGCAACGGTCTCGGCGATGGTCGGCACATCGGGCAGGCGCGCCGAGCGCTGCGGCGACGACACCGCCAGCGCGCGCAGCCGGCCGGAAGACACGAGCGGATACGACGCGGCGATGGTGCTGAACATGAAGTCGACCTGCCCGCCCATGACATCGGAGATGGCGGGGCCGCCGCTCTTGTAGCCGACATGCACCATGTCGAGCCCGAGCCGCTGGCGCAGCAGTTCCGCCGCAAGCCGCTGCACGGTGCCGCTTCCGCCCGATGCGAAGTTGAGCTTTCCGGGTTCGGCCTTCGCTCTGTCCGCGAGGTCCTTGATGCTCTTCACCGGCGACTCCGCACGGACGATCACGATGTTGGGCGCCAGCGAGACGAGCGCCAGCGGCTGCAGGGCATTGCCGGCGTACGGCATGCGGGGAAAGAGATGCGGATTGATCGAGTAGGGCGTGGCGTCGTAGAGCACCGTGTAGCCGTCGGGCGCGGCCTTGGCGGCAAAGCTCGCGCCGATGGTTCCGCTGGCGCCGGGCCTGTTGTCGACGATCACGCTGGTGCCCAGCTTCTCGCCCATGCGCACCGCCAGCACGCGCGCCAGCGCGTCCGCGGAGCCGCCCGGCGCATACGGCACGACGAGCGTGATGGGGCGGTCCGGAAAGGCGGCCTGGGCGGAAGCGGCAGCAGCGAAGAGGCACGCGGCCAGCATGCGTTGGATGGCTTTCATTCTGGTTTCCTGGGGTGTGCGTTCATTCGGTCTTGAGATCGAGCGTTCGGGCCAATTCGCCATAGAGCTTGACCTCGCGCGCCAGTTGCGCGCCGAAGGCATCGGCGCAGGTGTTCTGTGCTTCCATGCCGAGCGAACGCAGCTTCTCCTGCGTGGCCGGCGCTTGCGCAAACTCGGCGGCGGCACGGCGCAGCACGGCCAGGACTTCCGGCGGCGTTCTGGCGGGTGCGAGCAAGCCGTACCAGGCGTCGGCCGTGTAGCCCTTGACGCCCACCTCCTCGAAAGTCGGCACGTCTGGCAGCAGCGCCGAGCGCTTCGGCGCCGCCACGGCCAGGGCCGTCAGCTTGCCCGACTGCACCTGGGCGAGCACCGAGCCCAGCGTGGCGAAAGAGCTGTCGACCTGGCCTCCCATGAGATCGGTTGTCGCCTGCGCCGCGCCCTTGTACGGGATGTGGTTCATCGACGTGCCTGTCAGCCGCGTGAATTGCGCGCTCGCGAAGTGCCCCGAGCTGCCCGAACCCGGCGTGGCATAGGTGCGCTTGCCCGGCTCGGCCTTGACCGCCTGCAGGAACGCGCCGAACGACTTGACGGGCATCGACGGCCCGACAACCAGCACCGTCGGGCTCACGGCGAGCGAGCACACCGGGGCGAACGACCGCACGGCGTCGAACTTGACCCGCTGGCTGTAGAGCGCCGGGATCATTGTGTGATTCGTCGCGCCCAGCAGCAGCGTGTAGCCGTCGGCCGGCGCGGCAGCCACTGCCTCTGCCGCCAGGATCGTGTTGGCGCCGGGCTTGTTGTCCACGATGAAGGGCTGGCCCATGGCGCGCGATGCGTGGTCGGCAAAGGCGCGCGCCACCACGTCGGTGGGGCCGCCTGCGGAAAAGCCGACGAGGATGCGCACTGGCTTGGCCGGCCAGGTCTGTGCATGCGCCGTTGCTACTGCCGCCAGCGTGGCCGACAGCCCGAGCAGGGCCACCGCCCGGCGGGCGTTCTTGCCTCTGTTCATTTTTTGTCTCCTTGTTCTCGTCTGGATGGTGCCGCCTTGCGGCTGCGCCTCAGACGCTCGTCGTCTGGCGGGCGAGCACCTGCAGCAGATTCTTCGCCGCGCCCACGCCCATGTTCACGTAGGCATCGCTGGTGACGCCGCCGATGTGCGGGCTCAGCACGATGTTCTTTTCGCCCTGGAACGGATGGCCGGGCGCCATCGGCTCGACCGCGAAGCTGTCCAGCCCGGCCATGGCCACCTGGCCCGAGCGGACCGCCGCCAGCAGCGCGGCCTCTTCGATCAGGCCGCCGCGTGCCGTGTTGATGACGATCACGCCGCGCTTGCATCGTGCCAGCGTCTCGGCGTTGAGTAGCCCGCGGTTGTCGTCCGTCAACGGGCAGTGCAGCGAAATGGCATCGGACTCGGCCCAGATGGTCGCCAGGTCCACGGCTTGTACGTACGCCGGAAGATTCTTGGCGTACGGATCGAACCCAAGCACGCGCATGCCCAGCGCATCGGCCATGCGCGCGAAACGCAGCCCGATGGCACCGAGCCCGATGAGCCCGATGGTGCGGCCGCCGAGCTCGAGGCTCTTGTGCGTTGCCTTGTCCCAATGGCCGGCATGCATGCGCGCATCGAGCGCCACCACCGACTTGGCGCAGGCCAGCAGCAGCGCGAGCGCCTGCTCGGCCACCGCTGCTGCATTGGCGCCCACGGCCGCGACGACCTCGATGCCGCGTGCCTGTGCGGCCGCCTTGTCGATGGTGTCCGTGCCGCTGCCGTGTTTGGAGATCACCTTGAGCGCAGGGGCCGCGTCCATGACCGCCGGGCCCACTTTGCCGTAGCGGACGACGATGGCCACCGGGTCATGCGCGCGGCACAGGGCCACGAGGTCGTCTTCGGTCGGTGTCTTGCCCGCGTAGATGACTTCGTATCCCTCGAGGAGGTCGAGTGCCTGTGGCGCGAGGTCGGCGCCCGTCACCAGGATGGCTGTCACAGCGTCTCGCCCTCCTTCAGCACACCGGCCGTGCGCAGCGCTGCATCGAGCCACTTGGCGGCGGTGTCCCCGTCCTTGATGGCGGCGATGCGCGCGGCCTCGTCCTTCACCTTCTTCGCGGCGAGAGGCAGCAGCGATTCGATCTTCTCGCGCTCCACCACGACCACGCCGTCGCCGTCGCCGACGATGAAGTCGCCCGGATGCACCGTGACGCCGCCGATCGACACCGGATGCCCGATGCGCCCGCCGATGTTCTTGGTCGGCCCGTTCGGATTGGTGCCGACCGAGAACACCGGAAAGTCCATCTCGTCTATCTCGTTGCTGTCGCGGCAGGCCCCGTCGATGACCACGCCGGCAATGCCGACCTGCTTGCAGGCGGTCATCATGATCGTGCCCATGAGCGCGGAGGTCTGGTCGCCCTTGCCGTCGATCACGAGCACGTCGCCGGGCTTCGCCATGGCAATGGCGGCATGGATCATCAGGTTGTCGCCGGGGCGAACTTCTACAGTGATCGCGGTGCCGGCCAGCTTCATGCGGGGACGCAACGCCTTGATGCGGCCGTCCACCGCGCCGCGCCGCCCGGCCACGTCGGCCAGGATGGCCGGCTGGAATTCGGCAGCCTGCGCCACGATGTGCGCGGGCACGCGCTCGAAGTTGCGGACGATGTCGGGGAGGGGCGATGACATGAGGGTGCTTTCAGAAGTGATGGGATGAAGAAGGGCGCTCAATCCAGCTTGATGCCCGAAACCTTGACGACGGCGCCCCAGCGAACACCGTCCGTGCGAATCAGCGATGCGAACTTCTCGGGCGGGCCGGACATCACCTCCGCGCCTTGCGCCGCGAGCTTCTTCTGCACCTCGGGCGTGGCGAGCGCCTTGTTGAAGGCTGCGTTGAGCTTGGTGACCGCATCCTTCGGCATGGCCGCGGGGCCTGCCACGCCGAACCACGTGACGGCCTCGAAATCCTTGTAGCCCGACTCGGCCATGGTCGGCACGTCAGGCAAGTCGCGGTTGCGTTGCAGCGAGGTCACGGCCAGCGCGCGCAACTGGCCGCTCTTGATCTGCGCGATCAGGGTCGGCACGGACGAGATGTACATCTGGATCTGGCCGCCGACCAGATCGGTCAGGCCTTGCGATGCGCCCTTGTAGGGAACGTGCGTGAACTGCACGCCCGCGGCCTTCTGGAACTGCTCGGTGGCGAGATGGGCCACCGTGCCGTTGCCCGAGCTCGCGTAGTTGAGTGCGGTGGGCTTGGCCTTTGCGGCGGCGACCACGTCCGCGAGCTTCTTGTAGGGCGACGTGGCCGAGACCACCAGCACCAGCGGTGCGGAGGCGACGAGGCCCACAGCTGCGAGGTCCTTCACCGGGTCGTAGGGCAGCTTGGCGTAGAGCGTCGGATTGATCGCGAGGTTGCTGGTCTGCCCCAGCACCAGCGTGTAGCCGTCGGGGTTGGCCTTGGCTGCCGCGTCGACGCCGATGTTGCCGCCGGAGCCGGGCTTGTTGTCGATGACGATGGTCCAGCCCTCCGAGGTCGCGACCTTGTTCGCCACCTCGCGGGCAATGATGTCCGTGCCGCCGCCCGGCGGGAACGGCACGACGAGGCGGATGGGGCGCGCCGGATAGCCTTGAGCCAGCGTCACGCCGCAAGAAAGTAGAAGGGCGAGGCCGATGGCCGCGCGGCGAGGAATGGAGCTGGGGCTCGAGGTGCGCATTTGTGTTGTCTCCGGAATCGTTCGATCAATCAGTGCCTGCGAGCGGTGGTGCTCCGAGGCATGAAGCGACTTTAGATTTGCGTTCCGCTCCATACAATGGTGGTCCACTGAACGGACCATGGACCACTGTGCGAAACAAATTGCCGGCAACCAAGAGACCGACCGAAGTCATCGAAGAGCCGCGTGAAGTGGACGCGGGCACCACGGGCGGCGTGACCGCCGTCACCCGTGCCCTGCAGCTGCTCGATGCCTTCGGCATGCAGGACGAGCGCCTCTCGCTGGCCGAGCTGACCCGCCGCAGCCACATGCACAAGACAACCGCGCTGCGGCTGCTGCGCACGCTGGCGCTTGCCGGCTACGTGGTGCAGCGCGACGACGGCGAATGGCGACTGGGACCTGCGGCAGGCTGGCTCGGAGCCCGCTATCAAGCCAGCTTCGATGCCAACAATGTCGTGGAGCCGATGCTGCTTGCCCTGTCGCATGCAACGGGCGAGAGCGCAGCGTTCTATGTGCGCGAAGGAAATTCCAGGACTTGCCTGGCGCGCGTGGAAGGGCCGCAGCCCATCCGGCACCACGCACGCATGGGCGCGATGCTTCCGCTGGAAAAAGGGTCACCGGGGCGGGTGATTCTTGCGTTCTCCGGCGAGCCCGGAAAGCTGTACGAAGACATCCGCAAGAAGGGCTATCACTTCTCCATCGGCGAGCGCGAGAAGAACGTGGCGACCGTGTCGGCGCCGGTCTTCGGCCTGCGCTGGGCGCTGCTGGGGTCGGTGTGCATCTCGGGCCCCGCGGACCGGTTGCCCAAGGCAAAGCTGCTCGGCCACGCGAAGACGATCATGAAGGCCGCGAACGAACTCTCCTACGCACTGGCCGGCCGGCCCACTGCGCAGACTCCGGCGGTGGTCTCCACCTGGCATCCCTAGAAGGGGCCGGTGGAGTCCGCGCTGAGCTCAGGCCGATGCGCGCAGCGTCTTGGCGGCCGCCACCATGTTGGTCAGCGCCGGCACCACTTCCGCCCACTGGCGCGTCTTCAGGCCGCAGTCGGGGTTGACCCACAGGCGTTCGGCGGGAACGCGCTCGGCCGCCTTCTTCATCAGCTGCACGATGTGCTCCTGGCTCGGAATGTTCGGCGAGTGGATGTCGTACACGCCGGGGCCGATCTCGTTGGGGTACTTGAAGTTGTCGAAGGCATCGAGCAGCTCCATGTCCGAACGCGAGGTCTCGATGGTGATGACGTCGGCATCCATGTCGGCGATCGACGCGATGATGTCGTTGAACTCCGAGTAGCACATGTGCGTGTGGATCTGTGTCTCGTCGCGCACGCCGTTGGCCGTGATGCGGAAGGACTCGACAGCCCAGTCGAGGTACTCCTGCCACTGCGACTTGCGCAGCGGAAGGCCTTCGCGCAGCGCCGCCTCGTCGATCTGGATCACGCGCACGCCGGCTTTCTCCAGGTCGAGTACTTCTTCGCGTATGGCCAGCGCAAGCTGGTGGCACGACACTGAGCGCGGCTGGTCGTCACGGACGAAAGACCAGTTCAGGATGGTGACCGGACCGGTCAGCATGCCCTTCATCGGCTTTTGCGTGAGCGACTGCGCGTACTTGATCCACTCCACGGTCATCGCCTTCGGACGGCTGATGTCGCCGAACAAGATCGGCGGCTTCACGCAGCGCGAACCGTACGACTGCACCCAGCCGAACTGGCTGAAGGCGTAGCCGTCGAGTTGCTCGCCGAAGTACTCGACCATGTCGTTGCGCTCGGCTTCGCCGTGCACCAGCACGTCCAGGCCCAGGACTTCCTGTTCCTTCACGCTGCGGCCGATTTCGGCCCGCATCGCGGCCTTGTAGCCTGCTGCATCGAGGCGCCCCGCCTTGAACTCACTGCGCGCATGGCGGATTTCCGCGGTCTGCGGGAATGAGCCGATGGTGGTGGTCGGGTAGGCCGGCAGCTTCAGCAGGGCGGCTTGCTTGGGCGCGCGCTGGGCGTAGACGCTCTTGCGCTGGCCCAAGGCCGCGTTCAGCCTGGCGATGGCGGCCTTGACGCCGGGGTTGTTCACGCGCGGCGAGTTGCGGCGGGCGGAAATGGCGGCCTGATTGGCTGCCAGCTCATCCTTCACGGCATCGCGGCCGTGGCGCAGGGCGGTGGCCAGCACTCTCAGCTCTTCGAGCTTCTGGAGTGCGTAGGCGAGCCACCACCTGACCTCGGCATCGAGCTTCTGCTCGCTGGCCAGATCCACCGGCACGTGCAGCAGCGAGCACGACGGTGCGATCCAGAGGCGCTCGCCCAGGCGCTGCGCCAGCGGCTCGAGCCAGTCGAGGATGGCGGCCAGGTCGCTCTTCCAGATGTTGCGGCCGTTGATGACCCCGAGCGACAGCACCTTGTGCGCGGGCAGCATGCTCAGCAGAGGCACCACGTCGTCGCGGCCGTTCATGGCGTCGACGTGCAGGCCCGCCACCGGAAGGTTGGCGGCCAGGTACTTGTTTTCCAGCAGCTGGCCGAAATAGGTCGCGAGCAGGATCTTGACCTTGACAGCCTTGAGATGGTGGTAGGCCGTGTTGAAGGCGTGCTGCCAGTCGGCGTCCAGCTCGGTGACGAGCAAAGGCTCGTCGATCTGCACCCACTCGACGCCCTGGGCCGCCAGTGCGTCGAGCAGTTCCGCGTACACCGGCAGCAGGCGCGGCAGCAGCGCGAGCTTGTCGGAGTCGTCCTTGGCCTTTCCGATGGACAGGTACGTCACGGGGCCGACCAGCACGGGCTTGGCCTTCACGCCCTGCGCCTTGGCTTCGGCGAGCTGCTCCAGGATGCGCGATGCGTCGAGCTTGAACTCGGTTGCCGACGTGAACTCGGGGACGATGTAGTGGTAGTTGGTGTCGAACCACTTCGTCATCTCGCCGGCGGCCACGCCGCCGCAGCAGCCCGCGTGGTCTTCGGCGGACTGCGCCGAGCGGCCGCGCGCCACGCGGAAGTAGTTGTCCAGGGTGTCGCCGTGAAAGCCGCGCACGCGCTCGGGCAGGTTGCCGAGCGTGAAGCTCATGTCCAGCACCTGGTCGTAGAACGCGAAATCGCCCACCGGCACCAGGTCGATCCCGGCCTGGTCTTGCCAGTGGCGGCGACGCAGCTCGGCGCCGAGGGCCTTGAGCGCGTCGCGCGAGGACTCTCCCTTCCAGTACGACTCGAGCGCGAACTTCAGTTCGCGCCTGGCGCCGATGCGGGGAAAGCCAAGGTTGTGGGTGGTGGTCATGGGTATCGGAGCGTCCGGGCAGTCAGAGAAAAGGTGGATCCTAGGTTTGACGACTCTTGAAGTAAAATGGTCTTATTTCACGTATCCATGAATACTGCTCATTAGTCATGTTGGAGCGCACGCATCTGGCCATCGTCCAGGAAGTGGACAAGCAGGGCTCGCTCACGGCCGCCGCCGAGGTGCTGCACCTGACGCAGTCGGCCTTGAGCCATTCCATCCGCAAGCTCGAGATCCAGCTCGGAACGGAAATCTGGCAGCGCGAAGGGCGCAGCCTTCGCCTGACCCAGGCGGGCCAGTACCTGCTGGCGGTCGCCAACCGGGTGCTGCCGCAGCTCACGCTGGCGGAGGAACGACTGCGCCAGTTCGCCCAGGGCGAACGCGGGTCGCTGCGCATCGGCATGGAATGCCATCCCTGCTACCAGTGGTTGCTGAAGGTGGTGTCGCCGTACCTGGCGTCATGGCCCGACGTGGACGTCGACGTGAAGCAGAAATTCCAGTTCGGCGGCATCGGCGCGCTCTTCGGCTACGAGATCGACCTGCTGGTGACCCCCGATCCGCTCTACAAGCCAGGCCTGCACTACGAGCCTGTGTTCGACTACGAACAGGTGCTCGCGGTCGCGCGCGGCCACCGCCTGGCGAACGTGCCCTACGTGAAACCCGCGCAACTGACCGAGGAGGTTCTCGTCACCTACCCGGTTGCGACGGACCGGCTGGACATCTACAACATGTTCCTGATGCCCGCGGGCGTGACGCCCAAGCGCCACAAGGCGATCGAGACAACGGACATCATGTTGCAGATGGTGGCGAGCGGCCGTGGCGTGGCCGCGCTGCCTCGCTGGCTGGTGGAGGAGTACGCGGAGAAGATGGAAATCGTGCCGGTCCGGCTGGGCTCGCGCGGCATCGCCAAGCAGATCTTTCTTGGCGCGCGGGAAGCGGACACCGACGTCGATTACCTGAAGGCCTTTGTCGAGCTGGCGCGTCAGGTGTAGCGCCTTTCCAGCGCGTCCCACTCCGGCTTGTCGATCAGAAACTGTCGCCAGGCACGCGCACCCAGCCTTCCATCAACACGCGGGCGCTCCGGCTCATCAGGGCCTTGGTCACCACCCATTCGCCATCGACCTTGCGGGCCTCGGCGCCGACGCGCAGCGTGCCCGATGGGTGGCCGAAGCGCACGGCCTGGCGCTCGCCACCGCCGGCCGCGAGGTTCACCAGCGTGCCGGGGATCGCCGCTGCGGTGCCGATGGCGACCGCGGCCGTACCCATCATGGCGTGGTGCAGCTTGCCCATCGACAGCGCACGCACGAGCAGGGCCACGTCCGCCGCCTTCACTGCCTTGCCGCTGGAGGCCGTGTAGTCCCTGGGCGTTGCGACGAAGGCCACCTTGGGCGTGTGCTGGCGCTTGGCGGCTTCACCGATGTCCTTGATGAGGCCCATCTTCACCGCGCCATGCGCGCGGATCGTCTCGAACATCGCCAGTGCCTTCGCGTCACCGTTGATGGCGTCCTGCAACTCGGTGCCGGTGTAGCCGAGGTCGCCAGCGTTGACGAAGATGGTCGGAATGCCCGCGTTGATCAGCGTGGCGCGCAAAGTGCCCACGCCGGGCACTTCGAGCTCTTCGACCACCTTGCCGGTCGGGAACATCGCGCCGCCGCCTTCGCCGTCGCCCTCGTCGGCCGGGTCGATGAATTCCAGCGGCACCTCGGCCGCAGGGAAGGTCACGCCGTCGAGTTCGAAGTCGCCGGTTTCCTGCACCTCGCCTCGGGCGATCGGCACGTGGGCGACGATGGTCTTGCCGATGTTGGCCTGCCAGATGCGCACGGTGCACGTGCCGTTCTGCGGCACGCGCGCCCGGTCGATCAGGCCCTGCGCAATTGCGAACGGCCCGACCGCCGCCGACAGGTTGCCGCAGTTGCCCGACCAGTCGACGAAGGCGCTGTCGATGGAGACCTGGCCGAACAGGTAGTCGACGTCGTGGTCTGGCCGCGTGGAGCGCGACAGGATCACGGTCTTCGATGTGGAGGAGGTGGCCGCGCCCATGCCGTCGATCTGCTTGGCGTAGGGGTCGGGGCTGCCGATCACGCGCAGCAGCAGCGCGTCGCGCGCCGGCCCGGGCTGGCGCGCCGCCGCGGGCAGGTCCTGCAGGCGGAAGAACACGCCCTTGCTGGTGCCGCCACGCATGTAGACGGCGGGAATCTTGATTTGGGGAGCGGATGCCATGGCAAATGGGAGTGGTGGTTGTCTCAGGCTGCCGACTTGTTCTCGGCCAGGAAGTCTTGTGCAAAGCGCTGCAGCACGCCGCCTGCTTCGTAGATCGACACTTCCTCGGCCGTGTCCAGCCGGCAGGTCACCGGAACCTGCAGCGTGTCGCCGCCCTTGCGGTGGACGACCAGCGTGAGGTCGGCGCGCGGTGCGGGCTTGCCGATCACGTCGTAGGTTTCGGTGCCGTCCAGGCCCAGCGTGACTCGCGTGGTGCCGGGCTTGAACTCTAGCGGCAGCACGCCCATGCCGAGCAGGTTGGTGCGGTGGATGCGTTCGAAGCCTTCGGCCACCACGGTCTCCACGCCGGCCAGGCGCACGCCCTTGGCGGCCCAGTCGCGCGACGAGCCCTGGCCGTAGTCGGCGCCGGCCACGATGATCAGCGGCTGCCTGCGGTTCAGGTACGTCTCGATCGCCTCCCACATGCGCACGACCTTGCCTTCAGGCTCGATGCGCGCGAGCGACCCTTTCTTCTGCACGCCGTCGATCACCGCCATCTCGTTGACGAGCTGCGGGTTGGCGAAGGTGGCGCGCATGGCCGTGAGGTGGTCGCCGCGGTGCGTGGCGTAGGAGTTGAAGTCTTCTTCCGGAAGGCCCATCTTCGCCAGGTACTCGCCGGCGGCGCTGTCCAGCAGGATCGCATTGGACGGCGACAGGTGGTCGGTCGTGATGTTGTCCGGCAGCAGCGCCAGCGGCCGCATGCCGCGCAGCGTGCGCGGATTGGCCGCGAGCGCGCCCACGCCCTCGCTGTCCCAGTAGGGCGGCCGGCGGATGTAGGTGGACTGCGGCCGCCAGTCGTACTGCGGGCTCACCTTCTCGCCGTTGTCTGCGTGGATCGCGAACATGGGTTCGTACACCTCGCGGAACATCTCGGGCCTGACGGAGGCCGCGACGATGGCGTCGATTTCCTCGTCGCTCGGCCAGAGGTCCTGCAGGCGTATCTCCTTGCCGTTCACGACGCCCAGCACGTCGCGCTCGATGTCGAAGCGCATCGTGCCCGCGATCGCGTAGGCCACGACCAGCGGCGGCGACGCGAGAAAGGCCTGCTTTGCGTACGGATGGATGCGGCCATCGAAGTTGCGGTTGCCCGAGAGCACCGCGGTGGCGTACAGGTCGCGCTCGATGATCTCCTGCTGGATCTTCGGGTCCAGCGCACCCGACATGCCGTTGCAGGTGGTGCAGGCAAAGGCGACGATGCCGAAGCCGAGCTGCTCCAGCTCGTGCAGCAGGCCGGCGTCGCGCAGGTAGAGCTCCACCGCCTTGGAGCCCGGAGCCAGCGATGACTTGACCCAAGGCTTGCGCTTGAGGCCCAGGCGGTTGGCATTGCGCGCCAGCAGCGCGGCGGCGATCACGTTGCGCGGGTTCGAGGTGTTGGTGCACGACGTGATGGCCGCGATGATCACGGCGCCGTCGGGCATCAGGCCCGCGGCTTCCTGCCGCCTGGCCTCTGCAAGACCGACGGCGATGTTGCGCTCGGCCAGCTGCGAGGTGGGCAGTCGGCGGTGCGGGTTGGAGGGGCCGGCCATGTTGCGCACCACGCTCGACAGGTCGAACTTCAGCGCGCGCTCGTAGCTGGCGGTCTCCAGCGCATCGCCCCAGAAGCCGGCCGTCTTTGCATAGGTTTCGACCAGCGCGACCTGTGCGTCTTCGCGGCCGGTAAGCCGCAGGTAGGTGAGTGTCTGGTCGTCGATGTAGAAGAGCGCGGCCGTGGCGCCGTACTCGGGGCACATGTTGGAAATGGTCGCGCGGTCGCCGATGGTCAGGCCGTGCGTGCCTTCGCCGAAGAACTCCAGGTACGCACCGACCACTTTTTCCTTGCGCAGGAACTCGGTGAGCGCCAGCACGATGTCGGTGGCGGTGATGCCCGCCTGGCGCCGGCCGGTCAGCTCCACGCCGACGATGTCGGGCAGGCGCATCCACGAGGCGCGGCCCAGCATCACGTTCTCGGCCTCCAGGCCGCCGACGCCCACCGCGATCACGCCCAGCGCATCGACGTGCGGTGTGTGGCTGTCGGTGCCCACGCAGGTGTCCGGAAAGGCCAGGCCGTCCTGCACGTAGACCACTGGCGACATCTTCTCCAGATTGATCTGATGCATGATGCCGTTGCCCGCCGGAATCACTTCCATGTTGGCGAAGGCGCGCTTCGTCCAGTCGATGAAATGGAAGCGGTCTTCGTTGCGGCGGTCTTCGATCTGCCGGTTTTTCTCGAAGGCGTGCGGATCGAATCCGCCGCACTCCACGGCCAGCGAATGGTCGACGATCAGCTGCACCGGCACCACCGGGTTCACCTGCGCAGGGTCGCCGCCCTCGGCCGCGATTGCGTCGCGCAAACCCGCCAGATCCACCAGCGCGGTTTGGCCCAGGATGTCGTGGCACACCACGCGCACGGGAAACCACGGAAAGTCACGATCGCGCCGGCGCTCGATGAGCTGCAGCAGGCATTCTTCGAGGATGGCCGGGTCGCAGCGGCGCACCAGGTTCTCGGCATGCACGCGCGCGGTGTAGGGCAGGGTGTCCCAGGCGCCGGGGCGCAATGCATCGACCGCGGCGCGGGCGTCGATGTAGTCCAGCGTGGTGCCCGGGAGTTGTTTTCTGTGTCGTGAATTCATCGTGGCAAATCGGGAAGCGGCTTACTCGGAGCGGATGTCGTTGTCTTTCACGACCTTGGCGTAGCGCGGAATTTCGGCGCGAATCAGCGCACCGAACTGTTGCGCCGTGCCGCCCGCAGCAGACACACCGGTGGGCTCCAGCTTGGCGTTGAGTTCGGGCGCCTTGAGGCCGGCGTCGAGCGCGCCGTTGAGCTTCGCGAGCACGGCGGGCGGCACGCCCTTGGGCGCGATCAGCCCGTGCCATGCCACCACGTCGTACTCGGGCAGGCCGCCGGCCTCGGCGATCGAGGGAATGTTGGGGTAGGCCTGCAGGCGCTGCGCAGTGGTCACCGCGAACGCACGCAGCCGGCCCGACTGCACGTGCGGCATCAAGGCCTCGGTGCCCGCGACCAGCATGTCCACGTTGCCTGCCACCAGGTCGGTGACAGCCGGCCCCGTGCCCCGGTACGGCACGTGCGTGGCCTTGACCTTGGCCATGCCGAACATGTACTCGGTCACGATGTGCAGGTGGCTGCCGTTGCCCGCCGAAGCGAAGGTCAGCTTGCCCGGGTTCTGGCGCCCGTAGTCGAGCAGCTCCTTCAGGTTCTTTGCAGGCACCTTGGCCGGGTTGACGCACAGCACGTATGCGCCCTTCGACAACTGGATCACCGGCGTCATGTCGGCGACCGGGTCGAAGCGCAGCTTGTACAGGGACGGGTTGACGGTGTAGCTGCCCGCAATCAGCAGCAGCGTGTAGCCGTCGCCGGGCGTGTGCAATGCGTACTCGGTGCCGAGCGTGCCGCCGGCGCCCGGCCGGTTGTCCACCACCACGGCCTGGCCCAGCCGCTGGCTGAGCACGTTCGACGCAACGCGCGCGATGAAGTCGGAGCCCCCGCCGGGTGCGAAGGGGCAGACGATCTTGAGCGGCTTGGCCGGAAAGGCATCCTGGGCCCAGCCGGTGCGGGCGACGGGCAATACCAGCCCGGCCAGGGCTGCTGATGAAAAGGCGCGGCGATTCAGGGTCATGCTGTTGTCTCCAGTGTTGTTGTGCATGCCTCCCGCGACGGCGTGCCATCGCGGTGGCAGGCGCTAGTTTGCGCCCGTATGGCAAACCCGCGACAAACGCTCGGAGACTCCTGCGCGGCTCAGACCCTCGCCTCGATCGGCACGAACTTCACGTCCTCGGGACCGGTGTAGTTGGCGCTCGGGCGAATGATCTTGTTGTCGACGCGCTGCTCGATCACGTGCGCGGCCCAGCCGCTGGTGCGCGCGATCACGAACAGGGGCGTGAACATCGCGGTGGGCACGCCCATCATGTGATAGCTCACGGCGCTGAACCAGTCGAGATTGGGGAACATCTTCTTGGCCTCCCACATCACCGATTCCAGCCGCTGCGCGATGTCGAACATCTTGGTCGAGCCGGCTTCGTCGGACAGCCGCCTGGCCACGCCCTTGATCACCACGTTGCGTGGGTCGCTCACCGTGTAGACAGGGTGGCCGAAGCCGATCACCACCTCCTTGGCCTCCACGCGGCGGCGGATGTCGGCCTCGGCTTCGTCGGGCGAGTCGTAGCGCTTCTGGATCTCGAAGGCCACCTCGTTGGCGCCGCCGTGCTTGGGGCCGCGCAGCGCGCCGATCGCGCCCGCGATGGACGAATACATGTCGCTGCCGGTGCCGGCGATCACGCGCGCGGTGAAGGTCGAGGCGTTGAACTCGTGCTCCGCGTACAGGTTCAGCGAGGTGTGCATCGCGCGCACCCAGGCCTTGGAAGGCTTCTCGCCATGCAGCAGGTGCAGGAAGTGGCCGCCGATGGAGTCGTCGTCGGTCTCCACGTCGATGCGCTTGCCCTGCGTGCTCCAGTGATACCAGTACAGCAGCATCGAGCCGAGCGAAGCCATCAGGCGGTCTGCGATGTCGCGCGCGCCGGGCAGGTTGTGGTCGTCTCTCTCGGGCAGGATGCAGCCCAGCGCCGAGACGCCGGTGCGCATCACGTCCATCGGGTGGGCGCCGGCGGGCAGGCTCTCCAGTGCATCCTTCACATTCGCCGGCAGGCCGCGCATGGCCTTCAGGCGTGCCTTGTAGGCCTTGAGCTCGGCACGCGTGGGCAGCTTGCCGTGCACCAGCAGGTGGGCGATTTCTTCGAATTCGCAGACCTCGGCGATGTCCAGGATGTCGTAGCCGCGGTAGTGCAGGTCGTTGCCGGTGCGGCCCACGGTGCACAGCGCCGTGTTGCCCGCGGTCACGCCCGACAGGGCGACGGACTTCTTGGCCTTGAAGCCGGCCGGGGCGGCGATCTCGGTCGTGGGGGTCATGAGGGTCGTGGTGGTCATGCGGTTTCCTTGTCCAGATAAGAGCGATCGATGGCGGCGGGGCGGCCGGCGGCATCGACCGCCACCATCTCGAACACGCCCTTGAGGACTTCTTCCGCCGGAACGCCCGGCACGTCGGCCAGGCCGGTCACGCACACGGTCATCGAACAGCGGCCGATGCGGCTGACCCATCCGCGCAGGACGAGCTGATAGCCCACCGGCACGGGCGAGAGAAAGCTGACGCTGGTCACCTCGGCCATCACCACTTCGCGCTGCGCCAGACCGCGCGCCGCCAGGAAGGCCGCCTTGCTCATGAGCTGCAGGCCCTGGCCGGCGAAGAGCGTGCCGCGGTGATTGGCATGCACCGGCAGCACCAGTTCGCGGAGTTCGGTTGTTCCAACGGGTGTCGTCATGGTTCGCAATCTACGCAGAAAGCAACGACTGCAGAAGGACTGAAAGGGCGAACTCCTGCGAACGGGAGCAGGCAGATTTGCGAATGCTGCGAAGTTCAGCGACTGGAGCCGCGAGCCATACTTGGCGAATGGCTCGATGTCTTGAGCCCTATTGCCTGATGCTTTGGAAAGCACCGGGCATCTAGGCGCCTCGCGGTTCCTGCACGATCAGCGCGTGACGAATCTTCTGCGCCAGTTCGAGCAGAGCGGGCGCCAGCTCGCGCGATACGACGGCGATCGACTCCTCGGTCGAGACGCTGACATTCAGCACGTAGATGACGTCGTCCACCTGCAGTGGCGTGGCCAGCGCCACCACCTCGGGTTGCCAGGCCGCGGCGCAGTACCCCTTGGCATGCACGTCCGCCCACGCCTGCTTGATCTCTGTCTCCATCTTGCGCCAGTGCCTGCGGCGTTGCGCGAACAGTTCCATCAGCCTGGCGCGGCGAGGTTGCGAAGCGACCGCCAGGTAAGCCCTGCCCAGCGACGTGAGTTCCATCGGCACACGCTGGCCCGAAACCACGTGCCGGAGCGCTGCGCGCTTCGCATAGCGAATGGATTCAAGGTAAACCATCTCGTCCCGGTCCGGCGCGGCCAGTCCGACGTTGATGCGCTTTTGCAGCGCCAACTCGCGCATGTGCGGTGTTGCTGCCTGTAGAACACGCGAGCCGGTGCGCATCGCGTGCGACAAACTCAGCACGGCGGGCGCCAGGCGATAGGCGCGTTCGACGCTGTCCAGCTGCAGCATGCCCGCACCCACCAGCGTCTGCGTGAGTCTGCTGACCGTGGACTTGGAAAGTCCGGTGCGCTCGGCCAGTTCGCCATTGCCCAACAGCTCGGAGCCTGGCCGGAATGCACGCAGGATTTCGATGCCTCGCTCCAGCGATCGATTGGCGGGCGATCGTCCGGGTTTGTGGTCGAGATTGAAGTTGGGAAGTTCGGTCATGGGAGCCTTGCGGACGGGTGACGCGTGGATTCACCGTGAATGGATCGGATCGAAGTATCCACTGCCTGTGTTCCATCCAGTGGAATTGCAATCACCTTTGCGAGCCGCTTGATCCTAGAGTTCAGCTGTCACGCGCTGCAGCTCGGGCATGTGACGGACTTTCAAATCAAACAGTTCTGGAGACATCAGACCATGGCAGCCCCTTCCACCGGGCGAGCACGCGTGCTCGCCTTCCTTCTCGCAGGCTTCGCAGCCGTCGGCACGGCCTTCGCCTACCCCGACAAGCCCATCCGTTTCGTCGTGCCCTTCGCGCCGGGCGGAGGCACCGACCTGATTGCTCGCACGCTGGGCGCGGAAATGTCCAAGGACCTCGGGCAACCGGTCATCATCGACAACAAGCCGGGCGCGGGAACGCTGATCGGCACGGACAACGTGGCCAAGAGCGCGCCCGACGGCTACAGCGTCGTGGTCGCCTCGTTCGCCCACGCCGTCAATCCATCGCTGCAGCCCAAGCTTTCGTATGGCAGCAACAAGGCCTTTGCGCCGGTCATCCTCGTCGGTCGCGGACCCAACGTGTTGGTGGTGCGCCCCGACAGTCCCTACAAGTCCGTGGCCGATCTGCTCACCGCCGCGAAGGCCAATCCCGGCAAGCTGACTTTCGCATCGCAGGGCGCGGGCACCTCCGCCCATCTGGCCGGCGAGATGTTCGCCAACCTCGCCAAGGTCAAGCTCTCGCACATTCCCTACCGGGGCGCAGGTCCCGCGCTGACCGATCTGCTGGGCGGCCAGGTCGACATGATGTTCGCCACCGCAGCGGCCGTGTCCACCTTCGTCGACAGCGGCAAGCTGCGCGCCCTGGGCGTGACCACGGCTGAGCCCTCGCCGGCATTCAAGGGTGTGCCGGCCATTGCGGCCGGCGTGCCGGGCTACCTGGTGGAGAGCTGGTACGGCCTGTTCGTGCCGGCCGGTACGCCGCCAGCAGTCGTCGAGCGCCTCAACGCCGCCGGCCGCAAGGCCGCCCGTGCACCCGACTTCGTGCGAAAGATCGAACACGAAGGGCTGGTCATCAACGCCGGGCCGCCGGCTGAACTGGACAACTACGTGCGGGCCGAAGAAGAACGGTGGGCGCGCGTCATCAAGGAAAACGGCATCAAGGCCGATTGAACTGCGGCCATCGGCCGCCCAGGAAAAAGCACATGACATACACCCTCATCGACTTTCAGGTGACGGACGCCATCGCGACCGTGACATTCAACCGCCCGGACAAGCGCAACGCCATGAGCGACGACATGCGCACGGAATTCATCGACGTGCTGGAGCACGTGGCCGCCGACAGGGCCATCAGGGCAATGGTGCTGACCGGTGCAGGCAAGGGTTTCTGCGCCGGCGGGGACATCAGCGGAATGCAGAAGCGCATGAACGCTCCGGCAGGTGAAGTGGGGTTCAACGGCTGGCATCGCCAGCAGCGCGTGCACCACGTGCAGGCCTTGCTGCACACCATGCCCAAGCCGGTGATCGCGGCGGTCAACGGCGCTGCCTCCGGTCTGGGGGCGGACACCGCGATGGCCTGCGACTTCATCATTGCCAGCGAATGGGCCAGCTTCGCCTGGAGCTATGTGCTGCGCGGGATCATTCCCGATGGCGGCGGCATGTACTTCCTGCCGCGCCGCGTGGGCCTGCCCAAGGCCAAGGAGCTGATCTTCACCGGCCGCCAGGTCAAGGTGGACGAAGCCCTCTCGCTGGGCATCGTGGACCGCAAGACCGGCGCGGACACGCTGCTCGCCGACGCGCAGGCGTGGGCGGTCGAACTCTCGTCTGCGTCTTCCACTGCGCTCGCGCTGACCAAGACCATCCTGAACCAGAGCTTCGAGCTGACCTCGCACGACGTGTTCGCACAGGGCAGCCAGGCGCAGGGCATCTGCTACACCAGCAGCGAGCACCGTGCTTCGGTGGGAGCTTTTCTGGCCAAGACGGCCTCCAGGGACTGAGCCATGAATGAAGCCATCGCCAAGCTGCTGTCGCCGCGCAGCGTCGCCGTCATCGGTGCCTCGGCAGACCCGAAGAAAACCACCGGTCGCCCCGTGGCCTATCTGCAGAAGCACGGTTTTGCAGGCCGCATCATGCCGGTGAACCCGAAGGTCGAGCGCATCGGCGAGCTGCCGTGCTACGCCGACATCGCGTCGCTGCCGGAAGTGCCCGACGTCGCCGTCGTGCTGCTGGGAGCCGAGCGCGCGCACCTGGCGGTGAAGGCGCTGTCGGCACGGGGCTGCGCCGCCGCCATCGTGCTGGCCAGCGGCTACACCGAAACCGGCGAGGAAGGCGCGCGGCGCCAGCAGCAGTTGGTCGAGGCAGCGGGGACGATGCGCATCCTGGGTCCCAACACCATCGGGCTCGTCAACCTCACGGACAACATCGTCCTGTCGCCGTCCGGTGCGCTGGAGATGGACGAGTTCCAGGCCGGCGGGATCGGCGTGGTCTCGCAAAGCGGGGGCATCCTGGGCTCGCTGCTGTCGCGCGCCGCGGCGCGCGGCATCGGCCTGTCGAAGCTGATCTCCACGAGCAACGAGGTCGACCTGGAGCTGGCCGACTTCATCGACCATCTGGCCGACGACCCGGCCACCAAGGTGATTGCGCTGTATGTCGAAACCGTGCGCGACCCCGCGAAGTTCCGCGCGGCCTGCCTGAAGGCCGCGCGCATGGGCAAGCCGGTCGTGGCCTTCAAGATCGGCCGCTCGGAGGCGGGCGCCAAGGCCGCCGTGTCCCACACCGGTGCCATGGCGGGTGCCGACAGCATGTACGACGCGCTGTTCAGGCAGGTCGGCGTGATCCGGGCGCAGAGCTTCTCGGATCTGCTGGACATTCCTGCCGCGCTGTCCACGGGCCGCAAGCTGCGCGGCGGGCGCGTCGCCATCCTCACGTCCACGGGCGGCGCCGGCACGCTGGTGTCTGACGACCTGGGCGTGGCGGGCTTCGATACGCCCGCGCCCGACGAGGCCACCGCCAATGCACTGCGCGCGCTGCAGACCGGCAGCGAGGCCGTGCTGGACCGCAACCCCATCGACGTGACGCTCGCCGGCCTGCGCCCCGACCTGCTGCGCGGCGCCATCGATGCACTGCTGGCAAGCCCGAGCTATGACGCGCTGGTGATCATCGTCGGCTCCTCCAGCCTGGCCATGCCCGAACTGCTGGCCGGCGCCATCCAGGAATGCCTGCCGAATTCCGACAAGCCGGTGATGGCCTACGTGAGCCCGCATGCGCCCGAAGTGGGAGCGCTGCTCACGCGGCGCGGCGTGCCTGCATTCACCGCAGCCGAGAGCTGCACCGCCGCGCTGGCCGGCATGCTGCGCGTGCAGCGCTTCGTGGCGTCCGGGGACGCCGCCGCGGCCTTGCCGCCGGTGGTGGCCGGCGAACTGCCCTCCGGCTCGCTCGACGAGGCGCAGGCCAAACAGTTGTTCTCGCGCTTCGGCGTGCCTTGCGCCGCGGAACGCGTGGTCGCTTCGCCGGCCGCGGCGGAAGCCGCCGCGCGCGAACTGGGTGGGCGCGTCGTGCTCAAGATCCTGTCGTCCGAGATCACGCACAAGAGCGACGTGGGCGGCGTTGCCGTCGGGCTGGACGGCGACACCATCGGCGAGCGCATCGGCCGCATGGCGGCTGACGTGAAGGCCCGCACCGGCTTGGATCCAGAGCGCTTTCTCGTGCAGGAGATGGTGGCGGGCGGCACGGAACTGATCCTGGGAATGCACCGCGATGCGCTGGGCACGGCCATCCTGCTGGGCATGGGCGGCGTGACGGCGGAGCTTTTCAAGGACACCACCATGCGGCTGCTGGCGCAGGACGCGCGTGGCTTGAAGCCGCTCGGCCGCGCCGAGGCGCTGTCGATGGCGCACGACCTCAAGACCTGGCCGCTGCTGGATGGTTTCCGTGGACGGCCCAAGGCCGACATCGAGGCCTTGGTCGATGCGATCGTCGCCTTCTCCAGGATGGCGGCGCAGCTTGGCGAGCGCCTGGTCGAGGCCGAGATCAACCCCGTCTTCGTGCTGCCGCAGGGGCAGGGCGTGCGCGCCGCCGACGGCGTGGTCGTGCTGGCCTGAGCGACAGGCCCGGCTTTTCTTTTCCTCTTCTTCTCGAACCGATCGGACATCCCGTGTACGCCACCGAAGTATTCGCCCGCTACGCCACCGAATTCCGTCAGGCCCGGCTGGGCGACGAGGTACTGCACCACGCCAAGCGCGCCGTGATCGACTGGCATGCCGCGCTGTTCCCCGGCCTGGAAGTTGCGCCCATGCCGCAGCTTCGCGCGCTGCTTGCCGACGATCTCGACCGTGGCCGTGCGCGCCTGCCCGATGGCCGCCTGGCGCCGGCACGCGCGGCCGCCCTGCTCAACGGCACGGCGGCCCACGCGGCCGAGGTGGACGACAGCTTCCGCGATGCCATGTACCACCCCGGCGCGGCCACGGTGGCGGCCGCGCTGGCCATCGCGCAGGACCGGGGCGCCAGCGGCCTGGAATTCCTGCGCGGCGTGTTGCTCGGCTACGAGGTCTCGACCCGCATCGGTGTGGTGATGGGACGGGCGCACTATCGCCATTGGCACAACACCGGCACCGTGGGAACCTTTGGCGCGGCCGCTTCCGCCGCGGGCCTGCTGGGGCTGCACGGCGCGCCCTTCGCCCACGCGATGGCTACGGCCGCCACCTTTGCGGCGGGGCTGCAGCAGGCCTTCCGCATGGACTCGATGTCCAAGCCCCTGCATGCGGGGCGTGCTGCCGAAGGCGGCGTGCTCGCCGCGCAACTGGCCGCGCAGGGTGTGACGGGCTCGCTGGACGTGCTCGAGGGCGAGGCGGGCTTCGGCCGCGCCATGAGCGACGGTCCGGACTGGTCGGCGGTGGGCGACACGCTGGGGCGCGACTTCCACATCACCCGGCTGACCTTCAAGAACCACATCGGCTGCGGCCATGCCTTCGCTGCCATCGACGGGGCCCTGGAACTGGCGCGCCAGCATGGCCTGCGGGCTGCGGATATCCGCAGCGTCCACGTGGCCACCTATGGTCCCGCGCTGGACATCGCCTGCTACGAAGATCCGCGCACCGAGAACGAGGCGCGCTTCAGCCTGCGCTTCGTGGTGGCCACGGCGCTGGTGCATGGCAGCGTGCGGCTCGCGGCGTACACGCCCGAGCGGCTGGCGGATGCCGACACGCGCGCGATGATGGCGCGCATCACGGCCGTGGTCGATCCCGGGATCGACGCCGCCTTCCCGGGCCGCCGCTCTGCCCGGGTGGAGATCGAGACGATCGACGGCCAGCGCCATGTCTGGCTGCAGCCCGACCGCAAGGGCGACCCCGAACTGCCGCTGTCGGACGCGGAGCTGGAAGACAAACTGCTGGAGCTGGCGTCGCCGGTGATCGGCACCGGGCGAGCGCGCACGCTGCTGCGCAACATCTGGTCGCTGGAGCAGGCGAGCGACCTGCAGGGACTGGGAGGCTGAGGTTGCGCAGGCCTGCTTCGCAGCCTTCGCTTTTCACCCAGGATTTTCGAAATTTTTTGGAACTCTATTTTTTGAGGGCCAGTAAAGTACCGGGCAATTTTTGAACTCTATTTGTTTGTTTTGAACTCCATCAGCTTCGACCACATCCTGGGAAGCATTAATAGAGTTCGCAACAAGCAAGCTCCTGTTTCCCCCTCGGAGATCTATGCAATCTTCTTCTGTTGGATTCCGCCGCACCCCCCAACAATCGTTCTGAAGGTACGACCCGATTCGGGCGTCATAGCTTCGAAAATAGTTGTAGAACAGCCTTGACTCTTTATCCGCATACTGCCCCGGATACCTTAGGTTGAATTGCACCTCCGAGATGCTGGTGGCCCCCGGGCTCGGCGTGACCTCGTGATTCGCGAAACGGTTCCTTGCGATCGTGGGCTGATCTTCCCCAAAAGCGCTGTAGCCCCATTGCCAGACCGCCTGGCCATTGGCGTTGGTGAGCTTCCTGGGGGTGTTCAGGTGATCGCTGTGGATGGCATAGGTGTCACCATCGATGACCGCCGCAATCGGCATCGGCCCGTTGCCCGTCGGCAGGTAGATGTACTGGCTCTGCCCCGCCCCCGCTGCTGCCCACCTCCGCAATCAGCGTGCCCTGCTCGTCATAGACGTAGGCGTAGCCCAACTACTCAGCCTGCGTGGTGCTCGGGCTCCACAGCTTCGTAAAGAACGCGATCAGGCTGGCCATGAAACCAGGGTCCGTCTCGTCGCCCTGGCTCGGCGGGTACAGCGGCTCCGTCTTGAACACCCGCTGCCCCAGCGCGTTATGCGCATAGCGCGTGGTGGGGCTGACGTCGTCTGCCCTGCGCCGATGTCGCCGAGGCCCGCCGGCCTCGGCGACAGAGGTTACTGGGAGGGACTGCTTGCTTCCTCGGCCTGCTCGCGATGCATCGCTTCGGCGCTTGTCTTCCACAGCGAAACCACGATACCGCCTGCTATCAGCACGAAAGTCACGGTGAGCGAGATCACGGGTGGGATCTTGCCGATCAACCCCACAAGGAAGATCTTGCTGCCGATGAACACGAGCACTAGGGCCAGCGCGTACTTGAGGTACTTGAAGCGATGGATCATGGCCGCCAGCGCGAAGTACAGCGCCCGCAGGCCCAGGATGGCAAAGATGTTGCTCGTGTAGACGATGAACGGATCGTTCGTGATCGCAAAGATGGCGGGTACCGAGTCCACGGCAAAGACAAGATCCACAAACTCGATCAGGACCAGCGCCAGGAACAGCGGCGTGGCAAACCGCTCAATCCGGCCGCTGCCGGCGTCGGTCTCGCGCACCCAGAACGCGTTGCCGCGCAGGCCATCGGTCACGCGCATGTGCCGCTTGAGGAGCTTGAGCAGCGGGTTGCTGGCGATGTCCGGCACATGGTCTGCGATCACCCACATCTTAATGCCGGTGAAAACCAGAAAGATACCGAACAGGTAGAGCAGCCAGCTGAACTGGCTCACCAGGCTGGCGCCCAGCGCGATCATGATCGCGCGCAGCACGATCACGCCCAGGATGCCCCAGAACAGCACGCGGTGCTGGTATTGCCGGGGGATGGCGAAGAAAGTGAAGATCAGCGCGATGACGAACACGTTGTCCATCGAGAGCGACTTCTCGATCAGGAAGCCGGTGTAGTAGTCCATGCCGCTTTGCGCGCCCAGGTACCACCACACCCATGCGCCGAACAGCAGCGCCGCGCTGATGTAGCCGGCCGACAGCACAAGGCTCTCGCGCACGCCGATCTCGCGGTCGTCCTTGTGCAGCACGCCCAGGTCGAACGCCAGCAAGGCGACGACGATGCCGATGAATGCCAGCCATATCCAGGCCGGTTTGCCCAAAAAGTCCGTCAGCAGGAATGGAACGAGTGCGTCCATGGTGTTGGTTCTTGTCGTGGAGGTGTTGAAAATGGGTGACGGCGCATGGCGCCGCACGTGTCATGCCGCATCCGACCTGCGGCTGTACAGGCCCTGATGCGTCATCGCAGCGTCATTGCGGCGTTGTTGCAGCTCACCGGGCAACGGTGATGCCAGGTGCGCCGGAGCCGGCCCCGCGACGCTTGAGAAAAGCGATCAGGGCATGGGCGCCAACGGCCAAGGCCACGAGCACCGCGGTGCCCAGGCCCCACACCCCCCAGGCCAGCACCGTGATTGCGCCGGACAGGGCGGGCACGGCGTCGAGGACGGCCTGAAGCATCGAGCTCGCCGACGCGATCATGGTGGCGAGTTCCTGCGCCAGCCCGGGCGGCGTCCAGGCCCTGAGCCAGTCGGGGACCAGGATCGCGCCCGCGGCGGGCGCGCCGCTGCCCAGAGCGCCTGCGTTGACGACCGCCCAGGCCACTGCCGCATGCGTGCCCCAGCAGGCCAGCGACCACAAGGCCAGGAGCACGGACGAGAGAAACCAGCTGATTGCGTAAAACATGGGTGTCGTTCCTTCAAAATGGCAGGCGCCCAGTATGGAGATGGGGCATCGTGATAGACACCAGCTTTCTTCGAACTTAGTATTCGGTTTTTCCGAACCAAGGTGCGTGTTGAACTACCGTCATCTCCACTACTTCTGGATGGTTGCCAAGGAGGGCGGCTTTGCCCGCGCCGCAGATCGCCTGGAAATGGCGGTACAGACCATCAGCGCGCAGGTGCGCGATCTGGAGAAGGCCCTGGGTCACCAACTGCTCAAGCCCTCGGGCCGCGGCGTGGCGCTGACTGAAGCGGGCCTCGCGGCGTATGCGCGGGCCGAAGAAATCTTCCAGCTCGGGCAAGGCATTGCCGAGGAGGTGCGCCAGGCGGCCAGCGCCAAGGTCGCGCGGCTGTCGGTGGGGTTGTCCGACGGCATCTCCAAGCTGGCGGCGCATGCGCTGCTGGAGCCGGTGCTTGCCACGCCGCACCTTCGCCTGGTGTGCCACGAGGGCGAGTTCGATGAACTGCTGTCCGAGCTGGCCCTGCATCAGCTGGATGTGGTGCTCGCCGGGCAGGCGGCCCCGCGCAACCCGAACCAGCGCCTGACCAGCGAACGCATCGCCCGCTCCAGATTGCAGTGGTACGGACCAGCCTCACTGGTCAGGAAGCAGGTGCGCGAGCGGTTTCCTCAGTCGCTGCAGGATCTTCCCGTGCTGCTACCCACGTTTCATTCGCCGCTGCGATCCACGCTGGACAACTGGTTCCAGGATCTCGGCCTGCGGCCCCGCGTCGTAGGAGAGTTCGAGGACAGCGCCCTGCTGGCGGTGTTTGCGGCCCGCGGGCTCGGGGTGTTTCCGGTCAGCCAGCTGGGCGCCCAGGATGTCGGGTTGATGCGGGGGCTGCGCCTGCTGGGAGACTGTCCCAACATCGGCGAGGAAGTGCATGCCATCTGGTCGCGCCGCGGGCAACATCACCCGCTGGTGCGCCAGATGGTCGCCTGCGCGCACGAGGCAGGCGCTGTCTAGCCCGCGCCTGGGTTCCGCACGGTCGCGGGGATGGCGGCTCAGGGCTGCGTTGGCGCTTCGCCGATGTACCAGTGCTTCAGCGCCGATCGCATGATCCACGTCTCCGAGGCTGCAAGGTGGCGGTCCGCCGTTGCGGCCGCGTCGGCGAAGCGAAGCACCTTGTGCTGCAGTCCTGGATCGCTCACCTCTTCCAGCAGTGCGGCCAGGGTGGCCTCGTCGATGCTGCCGGTCAGCAGGCGGCGCGCGTGCATGCCCATCAGCAGGTCTTCGCACAGGGTGTGCAGCACCCGGGCGAAGTCGCCCGGTGCAAGACCCAGCTCGCGCTCGATGTTCTGCCCGTGCAGGGCATCCATCTCCGAGTGGCTGACGTGGCCGTCCGAGATCAGCAGCAGCGCGACGATCCGGGCCGCCGCTTCGGGGCTGTTTGTGGGGTAGGTACGCATCATTTTTTCCTTTGGGTGTTGTTAAGGGAGGAAGGGGAAAGGCTCACGCCGGTCGCGCCGTAAGGGCGCAAGAAGTTTGCGCGGTGGGGTCAGTCGCGGCCGGGGTGGCGGCGTTGCGGGCGTTCGTGGCACACGGATTCGATGCGAGCAAGAACCGGCGCCGGTACGGGCGACACGCTGCGGTCTTGCAGTACCTGCCTGAACAGCTGCAAAGCTCTGGCGCAAGAAGAGGTGAGCAATTCGGCCACAAGTGGCAATAACTTCATGTGGGATCTCCTGATGGTCGGGGTGACCTCGAATGTGGGGCCGAGAGAGCGGCACAAGAAGCAGTTTTTCTCGATGTGGAAGTTAGAAAAAATATGCTGTGTCTGGTCGAGTGAGCGAGCTATGGTGCGGACTTCAACGAAGGGGAACGCTGATGTAGATTTTTTTCAAGAGCCGTGATCCCGCAGCGTCCGGGATACGGGAAGCCGTCGAGCGCCGCGTACGCTTTGTTCTTCGGCGCCGGAGTGCGCTGGTGCCGCGTGCCGATATCCGGCTGGCCGACGTGAACGGCCCCCAGGGGCGGGGTGGACAAGCACTGCCAGGTCGAGCTGCGCATGGATGGCGCGGGCGCAGTGGTTGTGTCGTCGGTGGCCAGGGATTGGCGCACGGCGCTCGACATGGCGCTGGCACGCGCACTGCGGCACGCGCAGCGTGCATGGCCTTGCGAGATCCAATGAGCGAACCACTCTGCTCAGACGCCATGCTTCGGTCATTGGTGGCGCGTGCCGACCGAGCGGCGGCTAGCCTTCTCGAACGCTACGCCCTGCGAGTTCAGTTCGCCGCCACGCAGTTCAAGTCGGCGCAGGCACTGGAGGAAGACGTCGATATCCGCCGCATCGATACCGTCGAGGAGATCGACGTTGAGACGCGCGATGCGAGGAAACAAATCAGCGAAGAGTTGCTGGCCCGAAGGGCTCAAGCGCACACGCACTTCGCGACCGTCCTCGGCATCCTGCTGTCGCTCTACCAGCTTTTTCTCGAAAAGGCTCTGCAGGCCACGCGAACTGCTCACGCGGTCCAGATGCAGACGCTCGGCGAGCTCGGAGGACGTGACCTCCCCAATCTGCGCGAGCATGCCGATCATTCCCCACTCGCGACGCGTGATGCCGAAACCGCCTTCGACCATGCGGGTCACCATGCAGCTGCTCTCGCGCGCTGCGCGCCATAACCGGTACAGCAGCAGGTTTTCCAGTGAACTGGGGGCGCGCAACGCAGCCGCATTGGGGAATGCTTGCATACAAATTAGAAGGTTGTGATCGCACCGATTCGCAGGCGGATGATTGAGTAGGTCGACTATTGCCTAGCGCACGATCTACGGTTCAGCGATGTCTCGTGAAGAGCCATGGCCTGAGCCGCTGTGCGTGGCCCTGATGGAGGTACGCAGGAGGATTGCCCAGCGTGTTGGCCCCTAGAGTGCATCGCATGCGATCAGCATACTTTTCACCTGCAGAGGTTGGCGGGCACGGGCCGAGGCGTCACTGGCGTCGGCGGTCAAAGTACTGGATTTGCGGGCCAAAGCAAGCTGGGCATGCCGCATGCGGCGACCTGCGACGACGCGCCGTTCGGCGGCATCCGAACGGCAGCGGCACCCATTCAAAGATGCCGTCTTGAATCACACCAGCAAGCTCTTCGCCACGTACGAGACATTGCGGCAGGTGGACCGACGGCGCCATGTATATCTCGACGAAGAGCTTCGCATGGCGACCGTGTCCGTCGGAGGCGAGGGAGATGCCCGCTCAGGACTTGATGAACGCCAGCAGGTCGGCGTTGAACTTGTCCTTGTGCGTGTCGGTCAGGCCGTGCGGTGCGCCGGGGTAGACGATGAGCTTGTTGTTCTTCACCAGCTTGGCCGAGGCCAGGCCGGCGGCGCCGATCGGCACGATCTGGTCGTCGTCGCCGTGGACGATGAGCGTGGGCACGTCGAACTTCTTCAGGTCTTCGGTGAAGTCGGTTTCAGAGAAGGCCTTGATCGAGTCGTAGGTGTTCTTGTGGCCGCCCGCCATGCCTTGCACCCACCACGAGTCGATGAGGCCCTGCGACACCTTGGCGCCGGGGCGGTTGAAGCCGAAGAAGGGACCCGAGGGCACGTCCTTGTAGAACTGCGAGCGGTTCGCTAGTTGCGCGGCGCGCAGGCCGTCGAACACTTCGATCGGCAGGCCGCCGGGGTTGGCGGCAGTCTTCAGCATCAGCGGCGGCACGGCCGAGATCAGCGCGGCCTTGGCCACTCGCTTGGTGCCGTGGCGGCCGATGTAGCGCGCCACTTCGCCGCCGCCGGTCGAGAAGCCGACCAGGATCACGTTCTTCAGGTCCAGCGTCTCGATGACGGTGGCGAGGTCGTCGGCGTAGGTGTCCATGTCGTTGCCGTTCCAGGGCTGGCTGGAGCGGCCATGGCCGCGGCGGTCATGCGCCACGGTGCGATAGCCCTGCGATGCGAGGAACAGCATCTGCGATTCCCAGCTGTCGGAGTTCAGTGGCCAGCCGTGGCTGAACACGACGGGCTGGCCGGAACCCCAGTCCTTGAAATACAGCTGTGTGCCGTCCTTGGTGACGATGGTGTTGCTCATGGTGCGTGTTCCTTTCAAAGAACGATGGATGGCGCCTTGGTTCGGCGCAGCGGTGGAAGCGGCGGACGCCGCCTTGGAGAAGCCGGTTGCCCCGAGGGCGCCGGCTGCGACGGATGCGCCTCCGAGCAGCAGGCTGCGGCGGGTGGGAGTGGCTGTCAAGTTCTTGCTGTTGGTGGACATGGTGCTTTCCTTTGTTGACGTGGTTGAGGTGAGATAAACTATCGCTTGTATTAATATCGCATGCGATATAAATGGCTTGAAAAAACAGGAAGACGGATGCAGCGATGCATCACGCGTTCCTGTCGAGGTTCGAACGCAGCGCCAGCAACTGGGCCCGCAGGACGCCGATTTCCTTGGGCGCCAGTTCCATCGCCTGCGCGACGCATGACGGAAGGGCTTTGGCCTTGCCGCGAAGCGCTCGGCCTTCGGCGGTGAGGGACACGATGACCTGGCGCTCGTCCGATGCCGACCGCACGCGCTGGATCAGGCCCCGCGCCTCGAGCCGCTTGAGCAGCGGGGTGAGGGTGGTGGTTTCGAGCGCCAGCCGCGTGCAGATCTCGGAGACGTTGATGCCGTCTTTCTCCCACAGCACGAGCATGACGAGGTACTGCAGATAGGTCAGGTCCAGGTCGTGCAGCAGGCCGCGATAGACCTTGTTGAGGCTCAGCATCGTCGAATAGAGCGCGAAGCAGAGCTGCTCGTCCAGCGCCAGCGAGTCGCCCTGCGGGGCGTTGACGGGCTTGGCGGGAAGGCGCTTGGAAGGCATAGGCCGGATATTAGATCGCATGCGATTTAAATGCAAGCAATATTAGTCTGATGGTGTGTGCGCTGTTCGTCTGAAAAATGGCACTGAGTGAATGATGAGGATGAGATGAATGATCGCGCGGTCCGCTCCGATCTTCGGCAGAGACCACGCAGGCCCAACTCGAGAAAATTGAACAACATCTCTGTTCACGCAGAGAGGTCGGCGCGG
Organism: Variovorax sp. YR566; assembly: GCF_051992195.1. NCBI lineage: Bacteria > Pseudomonadati > Pseudomonadota > Betaproteobacteria > Burkholderiales > Comamonadaceae > Variovorax > Variovorax sp. YR566. Next base: position 1,007,074 of record NZ_CP197092.1, read on the forward strand.
TCTTGGTTACCGCAATTCAGCCGAGCGGCACCGGCCCTAGAGTAGGTCCTCGGGCACCAGAGGCGCCAGCAGATCGATCTTCCAGCGCGACCAGAAATCCGTTTCGGGTTCCTGGTGGAGGATGGTGTCAGCCCCATCGCCCGAAGCCGGACTCACCCATTCGACGGCGCCCGTCAAGCCGAGCTGCAACTGGTACGCCCCGTCGAGCCGGATGAAGCCGATCAGGCTGGTAACCTGCTGCGCGATCTGCGGGCTGAAGATGAAGATCCCGACCTCGGTGTTGTGCAGTTTCGAGCGTGGGTCGAAGTTCATCGAACCGAGAAACACGATGTTGCGGTCGATCACGGCCGACTTGCCATGCAGCCGCCCGCTTGCGGAGCCATAGGTGCCGAAGCGCCTGGTTTGTTCCACCCGCCTGGGGCTGACTTCGTAGAGCGCCACGCCCAGCCGCAACATCTCCGCGCGATAGCGCCGGTAGCCGGTGTGTGCCAGCGATTGGTCAGTGGCCGCCAGCGAGTTGGTCACGATGCCGTAGCTCACGCCCTTGCCGCGGACGAAGCGGATCGACTCCATTCCTGTGGGTCCGGGAATCAGGTAGGGCGTAGTCTGCATGACCTCGATCTGCGCGCCGCGCAGGTAGCGTCGCAGGTTGTAGAGCACGCCGTCCATCGCCACCTCGGCGGGCAGCCCGCGCCCATCTTCCGTGAGCGCCAGGGCTTTGTCCGGCGGGTCGGCATACGCTTCTGCGCGCGCCCAGATGAGCGAAAGCGCTCCCGCGTTAAAGTCCCTCGCCAGGGGGGTGTTGCCCAGCAGGTCGGTGGAGTCGGGCTCCTCGGGGTGCAGCATCTGCGGCCCGCTGGTAAGCCGGTCGAAGCGCTCGTGCAATTCTTCGGCCGATTCGCTGCCCTTTGCCACCAGCGATTCGATGGGGTACGCGTAAGGGCTGTTCCAGTACATGTCGAACTGCGACGACAGCGTGGGTACTACGGCGCCAGCCACCAGCGTGTCGATGTCGATGAAGTTGGAGCCACCGTCGCGCAGGAAGTACTCGTTGGCGATGTTGCGCCCGCCCATGATCGCCATCGTGTTGTCCGCCACGAAGAGCTTGTTGTGCATGCGGCGATGCACGCGGTCGAAGTCCAACAGCGACGCAGCCACGCGTGTGCCGAGGAGGTCGCGCCCATCGGGAAACGGATTGAACAGGCGCACCTCGACATTCGGATGCGAGGCAAAGCTGGTGAAGAGCGCATCGGCACCCGCGGTGTGGAGATCGTCCAACAGCAGCCGCACGCGCACGCCGCGGTCCGCCGCCTCGCGCAGAGCGCGTAGCAGGTAGCGTCCACTCTCGTCGTTCTGCAGGAGGTAGTACTGCACGTCGATGGAGCGCTGTGCGCGCTGCGCAAGCTCGATGCGGGCGTGCAGCGAAAACTGCGGCATCGGCAGCAGGCGGAATCCGCTCAGTGGTTCGCCAGGTGGTGCGGCCAACTTGACGAGGCGGCCCAGCACAGTGTCCTCGCCGTCGGCGATGGCGGTCGAGGGTCTGCGTCGCACGTCGATGGGCAGGCCGGAGCAACCGGCCATGCAGAGAGCCGAGAGGCAAAGAAACAACCAGGCGATCCACCGGGCGTCCGGTTGATCGGTCGCCCGTTTGGAGGTGTTGTTCGGCATCGAAGAGAGAGCAACTTCAACTTGGCAGGCGCTTGAAGCGCGCCTCGTCACCTGCTGTACTTGGGCCATCGCTGGCGCGTGCCGCCCGAGCGGCGATCGGCTTTTTCTGGCACCGCGCCTAGCATGCTCAACTCGCGGCCACGCAGCTCGAGCCAGCGTAGGCACTGGAGGAAGGTATCGATGTATGCAGCATCGATGCCGTCGAGGAGCTCGATGTTGAGGTTCGCGAAGCGAGGGAACAACTCACGGAAGAGTTGATGGCCTGAAGGGCTCAGGCGCACATGCACTTCGCGGCCGTCCTCGGCGTCCTGCCGCCGCTCCACCAATTTCTTTTGGAAGAGACTGCTCAGACCGCGCGAGGTGCGAACGCGGTCCAGGTGCAGGCGCTCGGCGAAAGCCGAAGACCTGATCTCTCCGATCTGCGCGAGCATACCGATCATTCCCCACTCGCGATGCGTGATGCCGAAGCCGCCTTCGGCAAGGCGCGTGGCCATGCTGCTGCTGGCGCGGGTTGCACACGACAGCCTGTATAGAAGCAGGTCGTCCAAGGACTGGGGTGCGCGCAACGCACCCGCATCGGGGAAAGCTTGCATATGAATCAGGGGTGTATTGCCCCTCTCCGAAATCAAATACGGTCGAAGCAATTCATGTTCATCGCCTTGGTCCAGGCCTTGAAAAAATCACGGACAAACGTCGTCTGTGCTCCGAAATTTTTTGGGCTTCGACCAATGCCCGCAGTTGGTAGACCGGACAGAGAAGACAAAATCAGGGCACGTGCCGGTCTACTTGCGTTCCCCAGCAATGCGATCACGCCCTAGTCCACCAAAATGCCAGACTTGTTGGCCTGAAACGCAGGCCTCATCCCGCAACGAGGCAACGGGGAGTTGAGGGTGCAGGGAACTACCGGGCCAGGGTGTGCGGGCACTTGAAAGCTGTGTTCAGCTGCCGGCGTACGGCAGCGACGAGTGATGCACGACGATGCGCAGCTTGCCGGCACTGTCCTTCACGAAGGTCCAGGTCTTATCGACCGTAGTGACCTTGCCGTCTGGACCGGTGAACAGCACGTTACCCAGCGTGCTCGCCACGTCACCGTGGATGAGCACGGCGCTGTTGGCAATCTCGCACTTGCTCCAGCCCTTCAACGCGAAGCCGGTGTCGTTGGGAAATGTCGGATTGCCGCCCACGAAGTACGCCAGTGCGCCGTCGCGGGCGGTACGGAAGGTCTGCGGCGATGTCGTGAGCGTGGGCTTGAACAGCACCGCGCCCTGCTGGTAGGCGTACGCGCTGTCGATGACCTTCTCGGCCAGCGCCCTGGCCGCCGGCTGCCCGCCGCTGGCATTCGCGGCGCTGATGTCGATCAGTGCCTTGCACCACGCCTGCTGGGCCCCTAGGACTTCGGCTTCCGTGATGCTCTGGCTTGCGATCTTCTCTTTGGCGGCGGCCGGCAAGATCGCGCCCGCGATGAGGACGCTGGCGATGGCGATATGGGTGAAATGTTTCATCTTTGATTTCCGGTTGTGCTGCACGCCCTCCGCAGGTTGGTGCATGCAGGCGCAACGATACGCATCGACGTGCCCGGAATAAACGCCGCTTTGTGTCATTATTTGTCCCGGAATCCGGAACAAAAGGACGACTTTGATGGACCGATTGAGCGCCATGCAAGCGTTTGTTGCTGTTGTAGAGGCCGGTAGCTTTGTGGGTGCCGCCGATGAACTCGGGGTGTCGAAAACCTCGATTTCGCGTCTGGTCGTCGACCTGGAATCGCACCTTGGGGCCCGCCTGTTGCAGAGAACCACGCGCCGGGTGCGCCCGACGGAAGCGGGAGAACGCTTCTTCGCGCGGGCGAGCTTGTTGCTGTCGGATCTGGAGGAGGCCGAGTCCGAAGTCACTTGGGCCACGATCGCACCGAGCGGCCTGTTGCGGGTGAGCGTGCCGTTGTCGTTCGGGCAGCGCTATCTGGCGCCCCTCTTTCCTCTGTATCGGGAGCAGTATCCGGACGTTCAACTGGAAGTCTCCCTGACAGACCACGTAGTCGACCTGGTGAACGAAGGCTTCGACCTTGCCATTCGCGGGGCTTGGCAGCACCGCGAGACCTATGTCGCACGGCATCTCGCCCCTGTCCGTGTGGTGATCTGCGCATCGCCGGCCTATGTGGCCAAGCACGGCGTCCCACAATCGCCGGAGGCACTGACCGGGCACAACTGCTTGACCAAGATTTCCAGCGCCACCTCGGAAATCTGGACTATCTCCCAAGCTGGCGACACCGTCTCCATCCCTGTTCGAGGCAGCATGCGCGCTGACAGTGACGACGTTCTGGTGACCGCAGCATTGGCCGGCGAAGGCGTCGTCGTGATGCCGACGTTCATGGTCGGTGACGATATTGCGCAGGGCAATCTGGTGCCTTTGCTATTGGATTGGCAATACCGGCCGTTGACTCTCATGGCCGTCTACCCGACCAGGCGCTATCTGTCGGCCAAGGTCCGCACCTTCGTCGAGTTCATGCAGAAGGCGTTCGCGGGCGAGCCCGCCTGGGATCGATGGATGGACATGTTCCCGGAGGTGCGGAGAGCACATGATGACCGTTGAGCAGTGCTCTAAGGCGGTGCATCTCGAGTCGAATGAACTTCCTGAGCCAAGCGGGGGCGTCATACCCAGGCATTGAGTAGTTCCGCATTGCATCGACAAATAAGAAGCGTGAATTTCATTTCTTTACCGAAACAGCTCATCTGAGGTCATCTGGCGAGCAATAAATCGCTCAGTCAGCTACAGAGGCCTGGCGCCGAGATCCAATTGCCCAGCATCCCGCAGACAGGAGCAGGCATGCCGCCACGCACAACGCCAATTTGAGCGCGCTGTCGAAGAGCAGCGGCGCCACAACGCCCGACATGATTGCGAAGATCAGCATCTGCATGAAGTTCAAAAGCGATGCTGCCATGCCACGCATGGCGGGCACCAGTTCCAGTGTCATCAGGCTCATCCCAGGCAATCCGAGACCCAGACCAAAGGTGTAGAGCATGACCGGAAGGACTGCCCAAGGCACCGTGGCCGGGAACGCAAGGTTGTAGACTACGTTGGCGATCGACGCGATTGCCATGCAAACGAACCCTAGCCGAATGCTCGCGCCAGGCGGCATGCGATGGGAGAGCTTCGATCCAACGGCGGAACCTATCACCAACCCTCCGACCATCGGCACGAAGAGCCACGCAAACTGCGTTTCCGCCAATCCGAGGATGTGAATGACAAAGCTGGACGACGAAGCGATGTACAGACCCAATCCGCCAAATGCGAAGCCCACCGCCAATCCTCCAAAGAGAAATCGCACGTCCTGGATCGCGGCGAGGTAGTTCCTTGCCAAGTGCACGGGGTGAAAGGCCGAGCGCGAGGCGCGCGGAAGGCTTTCGGGCAGAAACCGCAGGCAAGCAAGAAGCAGTATGGCTGCGATGAGCGCCATGAACACGAAAGCCGCCTGCCAGCCAAAGTGGGTCTGCAGATACCCGCCTGCTATGGGCGCGATGGCAGGAGCCAGTCCGAACACCATCATGACTTGTGCGATGAGCCGCTGAGCCACCGGGCCCGAGAACTTGTCGCGGATGATGGCTTGGCCGACAACCATCCCGCTTCCCGCAGACAACCCCTGCAGTATCCGAAACGCCAACAACCATCCGAAGGTCGTCGACAGAGCCGCTCCAATAGACGCGGCGGTGAATATGACGAGTGAAGTCAGGATCACCCGGCGCCTGCCGAACGCGTCGGACAGGGTGCCGTAAAACAGGCTCATTGCTGCAAACGCCAGCAAGAAGCCGCTGAGAAGCTGTTGCACCACCTCGGGCGCAACAGCGAACTGTTCGCTGATCGCGGGAAACGACGGTAGAAATGTATCGATGGCGAACGGGCCGACCATGGCCAGCCCCGCCAGAATCAAAGTGAGAGTCAGTGTTGGCACGATCACGCTTTTTGGGTAGTACGGCTGAGCGCTGTTTCAGCGAGAGCGGGTCACACGACGCGAACCCCTAGTTCGCGAACAAGGTTGTCTGCTTGCTTTGTGGAGATGATTGCGCCCTTGAAAAACTGTGCGAGGTTGGCGATCGCCAGACCACCAAGGTCGGCTGAGCGAAGGTCAGCTCCATCGAATTGGACGCTCTTCAGGCTCGCGTCACGCAGGCTTCCGCCTTCAAAAACCGTTTCACGAAAATCGCACCTGGCCAGATCCGCATTGGAAAAATCCAAATGCCTGAGGATTTGTTTGCGAAAGGCAATGCCACGCAGATTTGCACCGGCGAGCAGCGACTCGTTGAACCTCAACCCCAGTGAGTTCGATCCGCAGAAGCTGGCGCCTGTCAGGTCGACTTCTGTAAAGAGCGTTGAGTAAAGCTTCGCCCGAACCCAACCGGTGCTGTTCAGGTCGCAGCGACTGAAGCGAGCGTCGGTCAAGTTGGCGAGATGGAAATTCGCTTTCCGCATCTTGCAAGCCAGCCAATGCGTGCCCGCGAGAACGGACTTCTCGAGCGACGTTTCTGCAAACATGCAGTCGACAAAATGAGCGCCGTGAAAGTTCAGCCCCGACAGATCCGTGCCATCGAACGTGCATCGCTCAAAACGCTGTGGCGGGTACTTGCTCGCGAGCAGGATGGTCAGGTGCTCTCGGGACAGAGTCCGTTGAGCAACGTAGCGAGAGCCGCGCAACGCAGCCGCATCGGGGAAAGCTTGCATATGAGTCGAATCAAGGGAGGGCCCCACGCACTGCATCCCCAGGATCAGCCTTCGCGGCTCAAGCATCAGGCGTCGCTTCGCCGCTGCAGCCCCAAGGCGCACTGACTGGGGCTGTCGGCGCAGCGCGTTACTTGCTACCGGCGTTCTCTCCGTACGAAGGCAGTTGTCCTGCCTTGTTTGCTTTCGCGACTTCGGCGCGACGTGCCTTGCGTTCGGCCGAGCGCTCTTCGCGCGACAGCTTGGCGGTTGCCGCAGGCTTCGGGTCGCCCTCGCCTGGCGTGAAAGTGCGGGTGGCGTCGGCGCCTGTCTGCTTGCGCGCCTGCCTGGCGGCGGCGCGATCGGCTGGTGATACCTTCGCTTTGGCTTCAGGCTTGGGGTCGCCTTCTCCGGGAGCGAAGGAGCGCGTGGCCTCGGCACCTTGTGCCTTACGCTCTGCGCGAGCAGTTGCCTTATCGGCGGGCGGGGTCTGGGCGAAGGCGGTGGAGGCGAGCAGGGTGACGGCGAGGGCGGATGCCCAAGTAATGTTTTTCATGTTGGATTTCAATGATTTGCGGAGATTGCCTGGCAACTGAAGCGATGCCGCGCAGGAAAGTGCCACGGACACCGGGCTTTCGTTTTTGCGCTGTACTGCCTGTCGCAGGTTTTTGCAGGCAGGCCCGACGATACGTGTCAACTCTGCTGGAATAAACGCCATCACGTGGCACTATTTATCCCGGAATCCGGAACAAAAGGACGACTTGATGGACCGGCTGAGCGCCATGCAGGCGTTTGTCGCTGTGGTGGAAGCAGGCAGCTTTGTGGGGGCCGCCGGCGAACTGGGTGTATCAAAAACCTCGATTTCGCGCCTGGTGGTCGATTTGCAATCGCACCTCGGAACCCGCCTGCTGCAGAGAATCACGCGCCGTGTGCGACCGACGGAGGCGGGAGAGCGTTTTTTCGCGCGGGCGAGCCTGCTGCTGTCGGACCTGGAAGAAGCCGAGTCCGAAGTCACTTGGAGCACGTTCACCCCGAGCGGACTGTTGCGCGTGAGCGTGCCCTTGTCATTCGGGCAGCGATATCTGGCGCCCCTGTTTCCTTTGTATCGGAACCAGTATCCGGACGTTCAACTGGAAGTCTCCCTGACAGACCACGTAGTCGACCTGGTGAACGAAGGCTTTGACCTTGCCATTCGCGCGACCCCGCAGCACCGCGAGACCTATGTCGCACGGCACCTCGCCCCATCCGCATGGTGATCTGCGCATCTCCGGCCTATGTGGCCAAACACGGCGCCCCACAATCGCCGGAGGCACTGATCGGGCACAACTGCCTCACCAAGACCTCTGGTGCCAACTCGGGAACCTGGACCGTCTCCCAGGCCGGCAACACCGTCTCTATTCCCGTGCGTGGCAGCATGCGGGCCGACAGCGGCGACGTTCTGCATACAGCAGCGTTGGCCGGTGAGGGGATCATCGTGATGCCGACCTTCATGGTCGGCGACGACATCGCGCAGGGCAAGTTGGTCCCATTGCTGCTGGATTGGCAATTTCGGGAGGCGACCCTCATGGCCGTCTACCCGACCAGGCGCTATCTGTCGGCCAAGGTCCGCACCTTCGTCGAGTTCATGCAGAAGGCGTCCGCGGGCGAGCCCGCCTGGGATCGATGGATGGACATGTTCCCGGAGGTTCAGAAAGGACACGGCTCTCCTGACGAATGAGGCTTTTGTAGCCTGCTGATCACCGCACTGGGTGTGTGGACGCCAATCCGCCGAGTGGATGGCGGCCTGCCGTGCGATCGGCCATAGTGCGTCGCCGCGCCCTCAGGCGTTCTTGAAATCGGGCGGACGCTTGTTGAGGAAGGCGTCCATGCCTTCCTTCTGGTCGACCGTGGCGAACAGCGCATGGAACAGCCGGCGCTCGAACATCACGCCGTCGCTCAGGCCGCTTTCGAAGGCGCGGTTGACCGATTCCTTCGCCGCCATCACCGAGATCTGCGAGTAGCCGCAGATGATCAGCGCCGCGCCCAGCGCCTCGTCGGCGAGCTTTTCGAAAGGCACCACGCGGCTCACGAGGCCGGCGCGCTCGGCTTCGGCGGCGTCCATCATGCGGGCTGTGAGCACCATGTCCATGGCCTTGCTCTTGCCCACTGCGCGTGGCAGGCGCTGCGTGCCCCCGGCGCCGGGGATCACGCCGATCTTGATTTCGGGCTGGCCGAACTTCGCGTTGTCGGCCGCGATGATGAAGTCGCACATCATCGCCAGCTCGCAGCCGCCGCCCAGCGCGAAGCCGGCCACCGCGCCGATCACCGGCTTGCGGATCGAGCGGATGGTTTCCCAGTTGCGCGTGATGTAGTCGCCTTTGTAGGTGTCGATGAAGCTGTACTTGGCCATCGCCGCGATGTCTGCGCCGGCCGCGAAGGCGCGCTCGCTGCCCGTGAGGATGATGCAGCCGATGGCGTCGTCCGCATCGAAGGCCTTCAGGGCCTGGCCCAGCTCGGTCATGAGCGCGTCGTTGAGCGCATTCAGGGCCTTCGGGCGGTTGAGGGTGATGATGCCGACCTTGCCTGCTTCGGTCCGCACTTCGATGTTTTCGTAGCTCATTTTTGACTGCATGCCCTGACGGCGCTAAAGAATCAATGCTAGCTGCCGGGCTGGTCGGAAATCAATGAGCAAGAACGCACGACGCATTTGCAGAAATCCACATGTGCCCACTTTGTCCGTCAAAGCCACCTCTTTGGCCGCCGACGCAAGTGACGCCATGTAGGGTGCCTTGGATACTTCGAGACGTGGTCTCCCACTGTTGACCTCGCGGCGCTTGTGCACAGCCGACGGGAGATCGCGACGTCAGCAACAAGAACAGGAGACATCCACAATGGAAAGTGCCATGCGCCGCCACACGGTCGCGGACCTGCTGCGCCGGACCGCGCGGCGCGTTCCCACCAAGACTGGTTTGGTTTGCGGTGACGTACGTTGGACATTCGCCGAATTCGATGCGGTTGTCGACAGCGTGAGTGCGGGGCTGGCTCGCATGGGCGTGGCATACGGGAGCCGGGTGGCAATCCTTTCCCGAAACTCGCATGCCTTTGCGGCCTTCCGTTTCGCCGTGGCGCGGCTCGGCGCTGTTCTGGTGCCGATCAACTTCATGCTGAAAGCGGAAGAGGTCGCGTACATCCTGCGCCATGCCGACGCGGAGATGCTTGCCGTCGACAGTGGATGCGCGGAGCTTGGGCGCGCCGCTGCTGCCAAGGACACCGCTGTGCGGCAGTTCGTCTGGCTGCCCTCCGAGGACTCGATTTCGGCGGTGGAGGGCATGACCTCGTTCGACGACCTCGCTGCGACTGCTGCAGCACCTCCCGAGGTGCTGCAGCTCGCAAGCTCGGATCTCTTGCAGATCGTCTACACGAGCGGCACCGAGTCGATGCCAAAGGGCGCGATGCTCACTCACGACGCGGTGATCTGGCAATACGCGAACTGCGCGATTGAGGTCTCCATCGGGGTGGAAGACGTGGTGCTGCACGCCTTGCCCTTGTATCATTGCGCGCAGCTGGACGTGTTTCTTGGGCCCGCCGTCTACATCGGGGCGACCAGCATCGTGACCGCGAAGCCGACACCAGAGAACCTGCTTGCCCTCATGGCAAGGCACCGGGTCACCTCCTTCTTCGCACCGCCTACCGTCTGGATCGCATTGCTGCGGTCGCCGCTGCTCGACGCGACGGACTGGTCGTCGCTGACGAAGGGGTACTACGGCGCATCGATCATGCCCGTGGAGGTGCTGCGAGAACTCAAGCGCCGCCTGGGTCAAGTTCGGTTCTGGAACCTGTACGGCCAGACAGAAATCGCACCTCTTGCGACACTCCTTGGCCCGGAGGATCAGTTGAGGAAGCCGGGCTCTTGTGGCCGCCCCGCGCTCAACGTCGAGACGCGAGTGGTTGCCGAAGGCATGCGCGACGTGGAGCCTGGTGAAGTCGGTGAAATCGTTCACCGCTCGCCCCACCTGATGCTCGGCTACCTGAATGACGAGCCGCGCACGAAAGCGGCTTTCGAGGGGGGGTGGTTTCACTCGGGCGATCTGGCGACTATCGACGACGAAGGTTTCATCACGGTCGTCGATCGCATGAAAGACATGATCAAGACCGGCGGCGAGAATGTTGCCAGTCGCGAAGTGGAAGAGATGGTTTTCCGCATCCCCGAGGTGTCCGAGGTGTCCGTGATTGGCGTACCCCACCCGAAATGGGTGGAGGCAGTGGTCGCCGTCGTGATCGTCAAGGCTGGGCGGGAACTCAGTGAGGCGGACGTCATCACGTACTGCGCTCATCACATGGCGGGGTTCAAAGTCCCCAAAGCAGTGGTGCTGACCGACTCGTTCCCCAAGAATCCCAGCGGCAAGGTTCTGAAGCGTGAGCTTAGGGAAAAGTACGCGCAGGTATTCCAATAGGGGAGGCTAGAGTCGAGGCTCGGCATCCACTACAAGGAGACAGGAAATGTTGCCCGGGCGGTTTCAGCAATGAAGGCTTCAGCGGCAGCGGCCAGGCCCTCTGTTGCCATGTCCTGGGTCCGCGGGACGGCGCGACACTTCGAATCTGTCGGACTCGACGTTCGCGCGCTGTTTCGTGACGCCGGATTGAATTACGAGGATCTGAACGATCGCGATGCGCGCATCGATGGAGACAGCATCAGCCTGCTTTGGGAGCTCGCTGTAGCGCGCTCTGGCGACCCCAATCTTGGCCTTGCAAACTCGGACGTGCTGCATCCAGGCAGCTTGGACATGATCATGCATGTCATGATGAGTTCGCCAGATCTGGGGGCTGCGGTGGGCAGGTTCATACGGTACATGCGCCTCGTCAGCCACGTCGCCGACATCAGTCTGGTGCGCGACGATGCAGCCTACGTATTCACCTTGCATATCGACGGTATCGCGAGGCCCGTGCCGCGGGCGCGCGTGGACTTTGCCGTCGTCATGATCCTGAACATCATGCGATGGCTGACAGCCCTGAACCTGCGTCCGCTGGCGGCTGGGTTTCCGTATGCGGCATCGGGCGAATTGGAAGCCTACCGGCAGGCGTTCCGTTGCCCATTGCAGTTCAATGCCCCGTCGCACCAGCTGCACTTTGCTGCATCGGATGTATTGGCACCTCTGCCCACCGCCAATCCCGCTTTGCAGGAACTGACGGATCGTGTGGCCAGCGATCACCTCACACTGTTGGATTCCACCCGAGTCGTCCCGCGAGTCAAGCACATCGTCGTTCAGAGGCTGCCTGACGGTGAGCCGCTGCGCGCGAGGATTGCAGAAGTATTGGGCATGAGCGAGCGAACCCTGCAACGTCGTCTCGACGCAGAGGGAACCTCGTTCAACGAGCTGGTGGACCAGACGCGGCGCGAGCTCGCTGAGCAGTACCTCCGCAGCCGCAAGATCGCCATTGCCGAAGTCGGCTATCTTCTCGGCTTCTCGGACCAGAGTACCTTCTATCGCGCTTGCAAGCGATGGTTTGGAACCTCGCCAGGCGACTACCGAAGCAGCGTCGCCAACGTACCTTGACCGTGGCGCGAGCCCACGGTTTGAGTCGCCGACGGTATCGTGCCTGCGTCGCTTGGCCGGCAAACCCAGTACTTTGGCCGCTGGCGCCAGTGACCCCCTGAGGCGCGCTCGACAGACTCCCTGTCGACGGTGCGCCGATTGCATGCAAAGGATGCAACCGGACAGCCCCGCGGAGCCCGCCCTGTGGCGGCTCACCATAAAAGGAGACAAGGCATGCCAATTTCATTTCAGGGGCCCTCGCGGGGGGCTATTTTCCTGTGCGCTTCCATCGTGAGCGCGTGCGGTGGTTCAGGCGGCGGTTCTTCCGCGGTACAGGAGACGTCCTCAAGTGCCAGCTCAAGCCGTTCGATGTGGCCAGTGCGGACTACGCGGGCGCCGTCTTCTCGGTGGTCCAGGTGACCCGCCTTCGTGCGGTCTTCCCCGACGGCGTCTGCGACTGGACCAAGCCGGGCGTTGGCCAGAGCAGCACAACCTCCGGGCTGCTCGACTTCACCGAAGGATCCGGCGGCAAGCCGCTGCCGGCCGCACCTGTCTCGACGCCGCTATAGCCCGTATGAGCGAAGGTGCGACGAGGACGATCTCGCGCCGCCGCGATGGGCCGCGTCGCAATCGGCCGGCTCAAACACGTACATCGAACGGTCCCATTCACTTTTGGAGTTTTGAATGAGTAAGCAGGTCTTTGTCAGTGGAGTCGGCATGGTGCCGTTCTCCAAGCCTGGCAAGCATGAGCCGTATCCCCGAATGGCCGCGGCGGCAGTGGCGAGAGCGCTCGAAGATGCGGGAATCGGGTACGAGCAGGTGGAGCAGGCCTATGCCGGATACGTCTATGGTGATTCCGCCGCGGGTCAACGGGCGCTTTACGAAGTCGGCATGACCGGCATACCGATCATCAACGTCAACAACAACTGCGCCACGGGATCCACCGCCTTGTTTCTTGCGCGCCAGGCCATCGCCAGTGGCGCAGCGGATTGTGTGTTGGCCGTGGGATTCGAACACATGAACCCCGGGGCGCTTGGATCCGTTTTCACTGATCGCCCCAGCCCCTTCGACCGTTTTGACAAGGCAACGCAGGCGCTGGTAGGGCACAGCGAGATTCCACTTGCGTTGCGGTACTTCGGCGGCGCCGGCATCGCCCACATGCAGCAGTACGGCACCAGCCTCTCTACCTTCGCCAAGATCCGGGCCAAGGCGAGCCGGCATGCAGCCAACAACCCGATGGCGCTGTTCCGGAACGTGGTAAGCGAGGAAGAGGTACTTGCCGCACCGGTGCTCTGGGAGGGCGTGATGACCCGCCTGATGGCCTGTCCTCCGACCTGCGGTGCGGCTGCCGCAGTGCTCTGCAGCGAGTCGTTTGCGGCGCGACACGGCCTCGCACAAACCGTTCGCATTCGGGCGCAGGCGATGACCACCGATGGTCCGGCCACCTTCGGGGCCGGTGACATGCGGGAAGTCGTGGGCTTCGGCATGGCCAAGGCGGCGGCGCACAAGGTGTACGACGCGGCAGGTGTGGGACCTGAGAACATCGATGTGGTGGAACTGCACGACTGCTTCGCCCACAACGAGTTGATCAGCTATGAATCGCTCGGCCTGTGCCCCGAAGGTGGCGCCGAACAATTTGTCTGCGATGGCGACAACACCTATGGAGGGAGGGTGGTGACGAACCCCTCGGGCGGCCTGCTTTCCAAGGGTCATCCGCTGGGCGCCACGGGCCTTGCCCAGTGTACGGAGCTCGTCGAGCAACTCCGGGGCACTGCGGGTGCCCGGCAGGTCCAGGCGGCGCGGCTCGCGCTCCAGCACAACCTCGGGATAGGTGGTGCTTGCGTCGTCACCCTCTATGAACGCGTGTGAGAAACGTGCCCCACCCAAGGATGCCGCAGGGGCGGTGTATCTGCTTTTCCATGCGGATTCAACTGCGGTCGCGACACCATCGACCTGAGTGCCCCTCCTTCCAGAAGACAGACATTTCCAGATGCACAGCTTGAGAAGCATTCCCCTGCGAGAGCCTATCGCAGCCCTACCGAGAGACATCGTTCTCGAGACGCGGCGGCTGACCAAGGAATTTAGAGGCTTCACTGCGATCAGCAAGGTCGACCTGTCGGTGGTGCGCGGATCCATCCACGCGCTCATCGGTCCGAACGGTGCCGGCAAGACGACCTGCTTCAACCTGCTCACCAAGTTCCTCGAACCGACCACCGGCACGATCCTGTTCAACGGGCAGGACATCACCGGCGAGCGGCCCGCGCAGATCGCGCGGCGCGGCATCATCCGCTCGTTCCAGATCTCGGCCGTGTTCCCGCATCTCACGCTGCTCGAGAACGTGCGGCTGGGCCTGCAAAGGCGCCTCGGCACCTCGTACCACTTCTGGAAGAGCGAGAAGTCGCTCAAGCCATTGGATGCCAGAGCACGCGAGCTGCTGGCTGAAGTCGGCCTCGAAGAACTCGCCGACGAACAGACCGTGAACCTGCCCTACGGCCGCAAGCGCGCGCTCGAGATCGCGACCACGCTCGCAATGGAACCCGAGCTGATGCTGCTCGACGAACCTACGCAGGGCATGGGCCACGAAGACGTGCACCGCGTGGCCGAACTCATCAAGCGCGTGTCGGCCGGACGCACCATCCTGATGGTCGAACACAACATGAGCGTGGTCTCGACTATTGCCGACACCATCACCGTGCTGCAGCGCGGCGCCGTGCTGGCCGAAGGCCCGTACGCGGAAGTCTCGAAGAACCCGCAGGTGATGGAAGCCTACATGGGCACCACCGACGGCCAACTCCAAGGGGCCCACTGATGACCGCCGCATTGGAAATCAAGGGCCTTCAAGCCTGGTACGGCGAATCGCACGTGCTGCACGGCGTCGACATGGTCGTGCAGCCCGGTGAGGTCGTCACGCTGCTGGGACGCAACGGCGCGGGCCGCACCACCACGCTGCGGGCCATCATGGGCCTGACCGGCGCACGCAAGGGCAGCATCGAGGTCAATGGCAAAGAGACCATCGGCATGCCGACGCACCGCATTGCGCACCTGGGCATCGGCTATTGCCCTGAAGAGCGCGGCATCTTCGCCAGCCTCTCGTGCGAGGAAAACCTCCTGTTGCCGCCCGAACTCAAAGGCGCGGGGCAGGGCATGTCGGTCGAAGAGATCTACGCCATGTTCCCCAACCTGGCCGAGCGCCGCAACAGCCAGGGCACGCGCCTGTCGGGCGGCGAGCAGCAGATGCTGGCCGTGGCGCGCATCCTGCGCACGGGCGCCAAGCTGCTCTTGCTCGACGAGATTTCCGAAGGCCTGGCTCCCGTCATCGTGCAGGCGCTGGCCCGCATGATCACCACGCTGCGCTCCAAGGGCTACACCATCGTCATGGTCGAGCAGAACTTCCGCTTCGCGGCACCGCTGGCCGACCGCTTCTACGTCATGGAACACGGCCGCATCGTGGAGAAGTTCGGCGCCGCCGAACTCGAAGCCAAGATGCCGGTGCTCAGCGAGTTGCTTGGCGTCTGAATACGTCCTCCACATTCTTTCCGCTCAACCTCAGGAGACAACATGCAATCCAAACTCAAGATGATCGCCCTCATGCTCAGCGTCGCGGGCATCGCCTCCCATGCGGCGCACGCACAGGACAGGGTCAAGATCGGCTTCATCACCGATCTGTCAGGCTTCTACGCCGACGTCGAAGGAAAGAACGGCGCGCTGGCGATCCAGATGGCCATCGACGACTTCGGTGGCAAGGTCAATGGCATGCCCATCGAGCTGCTGCAGGCCGACCACCAGAACAAGGCCGACATCGCCGCTTCCAAGGCGCGCGAGTGGATCGATACGCAAGGGCTGACCATGCTCTTTGGTGGCGTTGGTTCAGGTACTGGCCTGGCCATGGCCAAGGTGGCGCAGGAGAAGAAGCGCGTCTTCATGGTGAATGGCGCGGGCAGCTCGGCGCTCACCAACGAGCAGTGCAGCCCTTACACCGTGCACTACGCCTACGACACCGTGGCGCTGGCCAAGGGCACCGGCAGCGCGGTGGTTGCGCGTGGCGACAAGAATTGGTATTTCCTGACAGCCGACTACGCTTTCGGCCAGGCGCTGGAGGCGGACGCCACCAAAGTGTTGAAGGAGAAGGGTGGCACCGTGGCTGGTAGCGTCAAACATGCGCCGAACACCTCAGACTTCTCGTCGTTCCTGCTGCAGGCACAGAACTCCAAGGCCCAGGTGCTGGCGCTGGCCAATGCAGGCGGCGACACCATCAACTCGATCAAGGCGGCCAAGGAATTCGGCATCACCAAGACCATGAAGATGGTCGGCCTGCTGGTGTTCGTGACCGACGTGCACAGCCTGGGCCTGAAGAACACCGAAGGCCTGCTGCTCACCACCAGCTGGGACTGGAACCTCGACGACAAGACGCGCGCCTTCGGCAAGCGCTTCTTCGAGAAGACCAAGCGCATGCCCACCGACATCCAGGCAGCCGACTACTCGGCCACCATGACCTACCTGAAGGCCGTGCAGGCTGCCAAGACGGTCGATGCCGACAAGGTGATGGAGACGATCAAGGCCACGCCCATCGACGACTTCTACGCAAAGGGCACCGTGCGCGCCGACGGCCGCTTCGTGCACGACATGTACCTGGTGCAGGTCAAGTCGCCGGCCGAATCCAAGCAGCCGTGGGACTACTACAAGGTAATCCAGAAGCTCAAGGGCGAAGAGGTCTTCACGACGAAGGCCGAGAGCAAGTGCGCCCTCTGGAAGTGATCCCCCCGCGGGCGCGCAGCCGCCCGGGTTCGTTGAAACGCTTATGACCATTTCCCTTCCCGCGCTTTTGAGCCAGCTCCTCCTGGGGCTGGTCAACGGCTCCTTCTACGCCATCCTGAGCCTCGGGCTGGCGGTGATCTTCGGCCTGCTCAACGTCATCAACTTCGCACATGGCGCGCTGTTCATGCTCGGCGCTGTCCTCACGTGGATGGCGATGGAGTACCTCGGCGTCAACTACTGGGTGATGCTGATTGCGGCGCCCGTCGTCATCGGCATCTTCGGCGTGCTCATCGAGCGCCTGCTGCTGCGCTGGATCTACAAGCTCGACCACCTCTACGGCCTGCTGCTCACGCTGGGGCTCACGCTGCTGATCGAGGGCGTGTTCCGCTCGATCTACGGCGTGTCGGGGCTGCCCTACGACGCGCCCGATGCGCTGTCGAGCGCCACCGACCTTGGCTTCATGGTGCTGCCGAACTACCGCGCCTGGGTGGTCGTCGCCTCGCTCGTGGTGTGCTTCGCCACCTGGTACGTGATCGAGAAGACGCGCCTGGGTGCCTACCTGCGCGCCGGCACCGAGAACCCGCGGCTCGTGGAAGCCTTCGGCGTCAACGTGCCGTTGATGATCACGCTGACCTACGCCTTCGGCTGCGCGCTCGCGGCCTTCGCAGGCGTGCTGGCCGCGCCGGTGATGCAGGTGTCGCCGCTGATGGGGCAGAACCTCATCATCGTGGTGTTCGCCGTGGTGGTGATCGGCGGGATGGGCTCCATCATGGGCGCCATCCTCACGGGCCTCGGGCTCGGTGTGATCGAAGGGCTCACCAAGGTTTTCTATCCCGAGGCATCGTCTACGGTTGTGTTCGTGATCATGGTCATCGTGCTGTTGATTCGCCCCGCCGGCCTGTTCGGCAAAGAGAAATAAGGCGAACGGCATGAACATGAAAAAAATCTCCACCGTCGTCTACGCCTTGCTGCTGGTCGCGCTGCTCCTGGCGCCATTCTTCGGCGCCTACCCGGTGTTCGTGATGAAGCTGATGTGCTTCGCGCTGTTCGCCGCGGCCTTCAACCTGCTGCTGGGCTTCACGGGCCTGCTGTCGTTCGGGCATGCGGCCTTCCTTGGTGGCTCCGCGTACGTTGCGGGCCATGCGATCAAGGTCTGGGGTCTCACGCCCGAACTGGGCCTGATCGCGGGCACGCTCACTGGCGCTTTCCTCGGCTGGCTCTTCGGCGTGCTGGCCATTCGCCGGCAGGGCATCTACTTCGCGATGATCACGCTGGCGCTCGCGCAGATGATGTTCTTCGTCGCGCTGCAGGCCAAGTTCACGGGCGGCGAAGACGGCCTGCAGGGCGTGCCGCGGGGCAAGCTGTTCGGCCTGATCGATCTGTCGAACGACCTCACGATGTACTACGTCGCGCTGGTCATCGTGGTCGCGGCCTTCCTGCTGATCGTGCGTACCATCCACTCGCCCTTCGGCCAGGTGCTCAAGGGCATCAAGGAGAACGAGCCGCGCGCGTTGTCGCTGGGCTACGACGTGAGCCGCTTCAAGCTGCTGGCCTTCGTGATCTCCGCGGCGCTGTCGGGCCTGGCCGGTTCGCTCAAGACGCTGGTGCTGGGCTTCGCCACGTTGTCGGACGTGCACTGGACCGCTTCGGGCCAGGTCATCTTGATGACGCTGGTGGGCGGCCTCGGCACGCTGTCAGGTCCGCTGGTGGGCTCGGCGGTGGTGGTGCTGCTGGAGAACAAGATCGGCGAACTCGGCAACTTCCTGGCGCGCATCACGACGATCGACTGGTTCAACACACTGGGCGAGTCGGTGACCATGGTCACGGGCCTGATCTTCGTGATCTGCGTGCTGGCCTTCCGCAAGGGGATCATGGGTGAGATCAATAGGGTCCTTGAGCGTTTGAAAGCCAAATAACACCGGATCGTCGGTTCAGCATTAACGAACACTTTTTAACGGGAACACAAATGAAAATTGAAGGCAAGGTATTCGTCGTGGCCGGGGGCGCTTCGGGCCTCGGCGAAGGCACGGCGCGCATGCTGGCTGCGAACGGCGGCAAGGTGGTGATCGCCGACATGCAGGCCGACAAGGGCGAAGCCGTCGCGCGTGACATCGGCGGCGTGTTCGTCCAATGCGACGTGAGCCAGGAGGCCGACGGCCAGGCGGCCGTGGCCGCCGCGCAAAAGCTCGGCAAGCTGGTGGGCCTGGTCAATTGCGCAGGCATCGCGCCGGCCGAGAAGACGGTCGGCAAGAACGGTCCCCACGCACTCGCCGTGTTCAGCAAGACCGTCACGGTCAACTTGATCGGCAGTTTCAACATGATCCGCGTCGCGGCCGACGCGATGAGCAAGAACGAGCCCGAAGCCACGGGCGAGCGCGGCGTGCTGATTTCCACCGCCTCTGTCGCAGCCTACGACGGGCAGATCGGCCAAGCGGCCTACAGCGCCTCCAAGGGCGGCGTGGTCGGCATGACGCTGCCCATCGCCCGCGACCTCGCGCGCAGCGGCATCCGCAACATGACCATCGCTCCCGGCATCTTCGGCACGCCCATGCTGTTCGGCATGCCTCAGGAAGTGCAGGACGCGCTGGCCGCCAGCGTGCCCTTCCCTTCCCGCCTGGGCACGCCCGAGGACTACGCCAAGCTGGCGAAGCACATCATCGAGAACGACATGCTCAACGGCGAGGTGATTCGTCTCGACGGAGCGATCCGGTTGCCGCCGAAGTAAATCCTCTCAGGTCATTCAAGGAAATCCAGTGTCCGAATCCATCGTCATCGTCGGCGCCGCCCGCACCCCCATGGGGGGCTTTCAAGGCGACTTTTCTTCCCTCTCCGCGCACGACCTCGGCGGCGCAGCCATCAAGGCCGCTGTCGAGCGCGCCGGCATCGCGCCCGAGAGCGTGGGCGAAGTGCTGTTCGGCAACTGCCTGATGGCAGGCCAGGGCCAGGCCCCGGCGCGCCAGGCGGCCTACAAGGGCGGCCTGCCCGACAGCGCAGGGGCAGTCACGCTCAGCAAGATGTGCGGCTCGGCCATGAAGGCCGCGATGCTCGCGCACGACCTGCTGCTGGCCGGCACGCACGACGTGATGGTGGCCGGCGGCATGGAAAGCATGACCAACGCGCCCTACCTCATGCTCAAGGGCCGCGGCGGCTACCGCATGGGCCACGACCGCATCTTCGACCACATGATGCTCGACGGCCTCGAAGACGCCTACCAGCCGGGCCGCTCGATGGGTACCTTCGGCGAAGACTGCGCGGCCAAGTACAAGTTCACGCGCGAGCAGCAGGATGCGTTTGCCATCGCCAGTGTCGAGCGCGCCAAGAAGGCCACCGACACCGGCCTCTTCAAGGACGAGATCGTGCCCGTCACGGTCAAGGGCCGCGGCGGCGACACCGTCATTTCGATCGACGAAGGCCCGGGCAAGGTCAAGCTCGACAAGATTCCCACGCTGAAGCCCGCGTTCAAGAAAGAAAACGGCACTATCACCGCCGCATCGAGCTCGTCGATCAACGACGGCGCGGCCGCGCTGATCATGATGACCGAGTCGCACGCGAAGAAGATCGGCGCCAGGCCCATCGCCCGCATCGTCGGCCACGCCACGCACGCGCAGCAGCCCGAGTGGTTCTCGACCGCGCCCGTGGGCGCCGTCGCCAAGCTGTTCCAGAAGACCGGCTGGAAGGTGAAAGACGTCGATCTGTGGGAAGTGAACGAAGCCTTCGCCGTGGTGCCGATGGCACTGATGCACGAGCTCGACGTGTCGCACGAGATCGTCAACGTGAACGGCGGCGCCTGCGCGCTGGGCCATCCGATCGGCGCCAGCGGCGCGCGCATCATGGTCACGCTGATCCATGCGCTGAAGGCGCGCGGCAAGAAGCGCGGCGTGGCCACCTTGTGCATCGGCGGGGGCGAAGGAACCGCCGTCGCTATCGAACTGGTGTGAGGACTGCATCATGTTGCTGAGTACTGACCAGGAAGCCATCCGCGACGCGGTGCGCGATTTCTCGCAAGCCGAACTCTGGCCACTTGCGCCCAAGTGGGACCGCGAGCACAGCTTTCCGAAGGAAGCCCACCAGGGCCTCGCGGCGCTGGGCGCCTACGGCATCTGCGTGCCCGAAGAGAACGGTGGCGCCGGCCTCGACTACCTCACTCTCGCGCTGGTGCTGGAAGAAATCGCTGCCGGCGACGGCGGCACCAGCACCGCCATCAGCGTGACCAACTGCCCGGTCAATGCCATCCTCATGCGCTACGGCAACGCGCAGCAGAAGAAGCAGTGGCTCGAACCGCTGGCGCAGGGCCAGATGCTCGGCGCCTTCTGTCTCACCGAGCCGCAGGCAGGCAGCGATGCCTCGAGCCTGCGCACCACGGCGCGCAGGGACGGCGACGCCTACGTGATCGACGGTGTGAAGCAGTTCATCACCAGCGGCAAGAACGGCCAGGTGGCCATCGTCATCGCGGTAACGGACAAGGGCGCGGGCAAGCGCGGCATGAGCGCGTTCATCGTGCCGACCGATGCGCCGGGCTACAACGTGGCGCGCCTCGAAGACAAGCTGGGCCAGCACAGCAGCGACACAGCGCAGATCAACTTCGACGGCTGCCGCATCCCGCGCGAGAACCTGATCGGCGCGGAAGGCGAGGGCTACAAGATCGCGCTCGGCGCGCTCGAAGGCGGCCGCATCGGCATTGCCGCGCAGAGCGTGGGCATGGCACGCAGCGCCTTCGACGTGGCGCTGGCCTATGCCAAGGAACGCCAGGCCTTTGGCGGCTCGATCTTCGACCAGCAGGCCGTGGGCTTTCGCCTGGCCGAATGCGCGACGCAGCTCGAGGCCGCGCGCCAGTTGATCTGGCATGCCGCGAGCCTGCGCGACGCCGGCTTGCCCTGCCTGAAGGAAGCCGCCATGGCCAAGCTGTTCGCCAGCGAGATGGCCGAGCGCGTGTGCAGCGCAGCCATCCAGACGCTGGGCGGCTACGGCTACGTGAACGACTTTCCGCTGGAGCGCATCTACCGCGACGTGCGCGTGTGCCAGATCTATGAAGGCACTTCGGACATCCAGAAGCTGCTGATTCAACGCGCGCTGGCGTGAGCGTCAGGGGGTGTCGGCCAAGGTGCGGTCGTGTTTTCCCTAGCGACCGCTCGGAATCGTCCGATGGGAGTGTCGCCCTGGACTTCTTAAAGTTGGCTTACCTCTTTCGAGGATGTCCCTTTGCTTTCCATGCTTCGAATGTCATACGTGCGTCGTCGATGGTTTAGCGAGAACCTCCATGGCAGATGGTAAGCAGCTGTTCGATAAAGAAACAAGTATGGAGACATCATGAACGGAAAAGCGATGCGGCTTTTAGCGATTTCGGCCGCCTTGGGTACTGGACTAGTAGGTGGTTGCGGTGGGTCTGACAACCACGGCGTCACGTTTGCCCCCGTGCAGGGCATTGCACCTTCCGATGGTGCACCTCCCGCGCAGAGCGGCCCACCGGTAGTCTCCATCTTGTCGAGTCGCACGGACATGGTGAGTGGTGGAAGCGCGCTTGTCCAAGTCACTGTGCCGGCCGACACCGACCTCACGGCGCTAAAGGTCGCTGTGAACCAGGTTGTACAACCTGCCGTGTTGAGCAAAGTCGGCGATCGAACTGCGATAGGACTGATCACCGGGCTCTCCATGGGCGACAACATCATCGATGTGAGCGCAGGAGGTCAATCGGGCTCCGTCAAAATCCAGAATCACGATATCAACGGGCCCATCTTCTCAGGGCCTCATCAAAAACCCTGGGTGTGCCAAACGGCATCATTCAAGCTGCCGGATGGATCAACTCTCGGCGATCCCGTGGATGAAAACTGCAACGCGCCAACCAAGGTGCTCTATCTGTATCTCCCAAAGGGCCAGGCCACTTGGAAGGTGTTGCCATCAGCACTGCCGGCAGATGTGCAGACAACCACGACCAGCGACGGGCGTACGGTTAATCTGATCGTACGTCACGAAACGGGAACACTGAACCGTGGGATCTACCAAATGGCCGTGTTGTTCGACCCCACCGTCGAGGGCACACCCGCTCCTGTGAAGAGCTATGCCGGATGGAACAAGAAGGCTGTTTTCGTCTTCGGTGGATCTACTGGAGCTGGTTATACGCAAGGCACCAGCACAGGTTTATCACCCGTCAGTGGTGTCTTGGAAACAGCCATACTCTCCCGCGGCTTTGCCGTGCTTGGGTCGACGCTTGACGTGTTTGGCACCAATGCGAACGACGTGCTTGGCGCAGAGACTGCGGCGATGGTGAAGGAGCGGTTCATCAAAACATATGGCGTGCCGATGTACTTGATGGGCTGGGGGCTGTCAGGCGGCTCCATTTTGCAGCGCGGGATCGCCAACAACTACCCGGGAATTCTCGACGGAATCGCGCCTGGTGAATCCTTTTCGGATCTTGTCTCCGTGATGCCCTCTGCAATGGACTGTCCGCTGCTTGATCGTGCCTTTACCAACAGCTCTTCTCTGGCTTGGTCGGACGCCCAAAAGACAGCCGTATCGGGATATGGGACTTGGAAAACCTGTACCAACGCATGGCAGGCAAGCTATGCACCTGGACTCGTTACTGCGAAGCGAACAGCTTATCCACCGATTGTTTATGGCGGCAACACATATGAGCTAAACAATTGCTCATTGGCAATTCCCGCATCTGAACTCTATGACCCTGCCACAAACCCAGCTGGGGCACGCTGTACCGTCTATGACACCCAGAAAAACATGCTTGGCATAGATCCGGCCGACGGATTTGCGTATCGGCCGTTGGACAATGAAGGCGTGCAATACGGCCTGAGCGCATTCCAGGCGGGAGACATCACTGCAGAGCAGTTTGTTCAACTCAATGAGTTTGTTGGGGGCTACGACAAGGACGGAAACCTGCAGTCCGCTCGAATGACGGCGCCCGCTGCAGCACTGAACGCCGCCTTTGCGAACGGTCGAGTGAATCAGATGGAGAATCTTTCGGGAATTCCGATTCTGGATTGGCGAAACTACACCGATCTCGCTGGCGATGTCCATGACAGCGTGCGATCGCTCGTTTCGAGGGCACGCCTTGAAAGAGCCGGTTCGGTGGGGAATCAGGTGATCTATCGCGGACCGGCGATTACGCAACCGCTGATGGACGAAGTTTTGACTCGTATGGATCAGTGGCTCACGAGCATCAAGTCAGATACAGCCTCTTACTCATCGCAGGCAGCCAAAGTTCTCGCCAACAAACCCTCTGGGCTCGAGGACACCTGTTTTGATTCCACTGGGACGCCAATTGCAGAGCACGCCGATATCAGTAACTCCGGCATGTGTGGAACGCTCTACCCATTCCATCGCAATCCACGGCTAGTCGCTGGTGCGCCGCTGACCGATGATGTTTTGAAATGTCAGCTCAGGCCGATCCAGCGCTCCGATTACCCTGCATCATTGTCGGACGCACAACTGGTCCGGTTAAGCGCGGTGTTCTCGACCGGTGTTTGCGACTACCAAAAGCCAAGCGTTGGCGCTACTTCGCTTGGTGGTACATGGCTCTCCTATTCGGACGGCCGCGGAAGCGCCATAAAGTAGACCTCACGTTGTGGGCCGATTGGCCTACAACGCGTTCATTTTGGGGAGCCTTGCGCGTGGCTGCAGGTTGGCACCCGGGACCGCTCCAGTTGTAGCCGGCATGCAACTGTTCCCATAGCGGCTTCATGATGCATCATGTGATGCTTCCGGCTTGGTAGAGTAGGGTTGTCCGCCCCACGCCACCCTGAGCATCATGACCGCTACTTTTGCCGGAGGCTGCCACTGTGGCAATGTCGCCATCGAAGTCGAAGGCGCCATCAATGGTGCTCTGGCCTGCAACTGCTCCATGTGCGCAAGAAGAGCTTCGCTCCTGTGGTTTGTCCCGCGCACCAGTCTTCGGCTAAAGACTCCAGACGAAGCGGCAGGCACCTACCAGTTCAACAAACATGTCATCAAGCATCGCTTCTGCCCTAAGTGCGGAATTCATGTCTTTGGCGAAGGCACAGATCCCAAAGGCAACGCCGTCGCCGCTGTGAATCTTCGGTGCATAGAGAACATTGACCTCGCGACGATCCCAGTTCAAAACTTCGATGGCCGGGCAATGTGACTCTCAACCCCTCCATGAAGGAGACGTTCAGGGACAAGCCGCGGGCCGATCCTTACGTTGAACGTCCTTGCGAGCAGGTACAACAGTACAACTGTACAGCCGCTTGCAAGCCTTGTCGCCGGGAAATCGAGTGCCGGGCTCAGTGCACCAGGCCGTTGCGTACGGCGTACATCACGAGTTCAGCGGTGCCCGCTACGCCCAGCTTCTCCAACAGATTCGTTCGATGTGTGCTGACGGTTTTCACGCTGATCAGCATTTCCTCCCCGATCTCTGTGACGGACATACCCTTGACGATCATCAGCATGATCTGGTGCTCGCGGACCGAAAGCCGCTGGTGAGGAGGCCGGTCGTCGATGCCGCGCATCCGGTCTCTGACGAGCGGCGCCGCGCGCGCGCTCAAATAGCTACCGCCGCCGGCTGCTTCGCGAATGGCACGGATCAATTCCGCAGGCTCCGAGTCCTTCTGAAGGTAACCGCTGGCGCCAGCCTTCACTGCAACCATTGCATACTGTTCTTCCGGGTACATGGACAGCACCAGGACCGGTGGGCAATGTGGGAGCGCGCGCATCGACGCAAGAACATCCAGGCCGCTGCGTCCCTCCATGTTGATGTCCAAGAGGACCACATCGCATGAGTGCGAGCGAAGTTCTTCAAGCGCCTCTGCTCCATTGCGGGCCTCGGCTGTCACGCGCACGTCGGCCTCGTCAAGGAGCAGCCGCTGAACCCCCGAGCGGAAGATGGTGTGGTCGTCGACCACCAGAACTCGGATCATGGGTGTATCGATTTCACAAGAGTGGTACACGAAGCAGGAGCCGGGCGCCATTGCCGGGAGAGCTGATGATGTCCAACTGCCCTCCCACTTCGCGCGCTCGCTCCGTCATGCTCAACAGACCGAGAGATCGACGGTCCTGCATGGCAGGTACGAATCCGCGGCCGTCGTCGCATAGTTCCATCTCTAGCCACTCGCTCTGTTGCGAGAGACTGACCTTGACGAATCTTGCGTTGGCATGCCGTGCTACGTTGGTCAAGCCCTCCTGGAAGATCCGATAGACCGCATTGGCCCTTTTGGGTGGAAGACGCAGCGATATGGCTTCGCATCGCAACGAATGGATCACTCCGGAGCGCTCGGAGAATTGCTCCAGATCACGCGTGATCGCAGGACCCAGGCCGACGTGATCCAGCGCACTGGGCCGCAGGGATTCGGAGATCGCCTTGACGTTCTCGATGGTTTTTTGCGCTAGATCCAGCACGTTCAGAGTCATGTCCCGAAGTTCGTCTGTGTCAACGCGACGCAGGATGCGGGTCGCGTCCATCTTCAGGGCCGTCAACATGCCGCCCAGTTCGTCATGCACGTCGCGCGCAAAACTGAGGCGTTGATCCTCCAGCTTGCGGCTGGTATAGGCAAGCAGTTCCTGCAACTGTTCGCGCGAGCGCCGCAGTGCCTCGTCTTGTTCAACCCGTTCCGACATGTCGATGCCCACGCCGCCGACCGCAGGCCGTCCCTGATAGATCATGAAGGAGCCGTGGATCTCTATATGCACGATATGACCGTCACGATGCACGCCACGCGAAAGGAATCGCATGCTGTGGATCTCTCCGTTGAGGCGTCGGTAGTAGCCTTCCCGAACGCGCTCGTACACGTCCGGTGCGCACAACTGCTTCAGAGTCATGTTCACAAGCTCTTCCGGCGTGTACCCGATCATGTTGGCCCACGTCTTGTTCGAGTAGACGAAGCGCTCATCCTGCAACACATAGATGCCCGCCAGCGACTGCTCGATCATCGCCTGGAATGGCACGTTGGGTGAAGGGTCGATGAGGGAGTCCGACATACCTCAATCATAGAAATTTGAGGCGCCAGTCCTGCCGTGTTTTCCCTAGCGTCCGCTCGGAATCGTCCGATGGGCGCGGCGCGCCAGGCTCCTTAAAGTTCGACCACATCTTCCGAGGAGTCTCTGTGCGTTCTGTCCTGAAAACCGTTGCTGTTTCTGTCATCGTTGCCGTGTCGGGCGTGGCGTACGCCCAGAAGGGCGAGACCGTCCGCATCGCGTTCATGGATCCGTTGTCGGGGCCCTTTGCCAATGTCGGCCAGAACCTGCTCAAAAGCTGGCAGTTCGCCGCGTCCCACTATTCCGGGAAAAACCCGGCCGGAGTTAATTTCGAAGTTGTCGGCTTCGACAACAAGGGGTCTCCGCAGGAGAGCCTGAACACCGTCAGATCAGCTATCGACCAGGGCTTTAGCTACATTGTTCAGGGCAATGGGTCAGGTGCCGCGGCGGCGATCATTGATGCAGTCGCTAAACACAATGATCGAAATCCTGGCAAAGAGGTCGTGTATCTGAACTACGCAGCTGTCGACCCAGCCCTCACCAACGAGAAGTGCAACTTCTGGCACTTCCGCCTGTACCCGGACACTTCCATGCACATGGAAGCGCTGACTGCGTTCATGAAAGATCAGGCCAGTGTCAAGAAGGTATTCTTGATCAACCAGAATTACTCTCACGGACAGCAAGTCGCCTCGTACTTCAAGACGGCCATCGAGCGCAATCGGCCTGACGTGAAGATCGTTGGTGAAGACCTGGTTCCGATCGGCCAGGTGAAGGACTTCGCCCCGTACGCGGCCAAGATCAAGCAATCGGGTGCGGACACCATCGTCACTGGCAATTGGGGGCAGGACCTGACGCTGCTGGTCAAGGCGATCAACGAAGCCGGCTTGAAGGTTCCCATGTACACGTACTACGCGGAAACGACTGGTACCCCTACGGTGCTGGCTGCCGGTGGTGAGAGCGAGGTCTACGTCATCACTCTCGGTCATTCCAACCCGGAGGGAGAGCTGGGTCAGATCAGGTCGGAGTTCAAGAAGAAATTCAACGATGACTTCTACATGTCCGCAAGCGCCACCGGGATTCAACTGCTGGGCGCTGCAATGGCCAAAGCTCAGTCCACCAACCCCGTCAAGGTGGCCAGGGCAATGGAAGGCTTGTCGATCAAGGGCTTCTCAGGTGATGTGCAAATGCGCGCTGCGGATCATCAACTCCAGCAACCCATGTTCATCACCAAGTGGCAGAAGAACGATAAGCAACACCCCTATAGCGTCGAGAACACCGGCTACGGCTTTGTACCGGTCAAGCAGCTGGATTCGAAGGTCTCCAGTACGCCCACCAGTTGCCAGATGAGGCGCCCGTCAGCAGGCTGAGCTTCGCGTCTGGACTGAGCAGGGGGCCGTCAGGTATCCCTGCGTTTCGATAGACGGGCTGCGCCCGTCGTGCCAATTTATGCAGACCAAGGTGGGTCATGGAGTTTTTCGTCATCTCGCTTCTGAACGGCGTGAGTTACGGGTTGCTGCTGTTCATGCTGAGCTCCGGGCTGACGCTGATTTTCAGCATGATGGGTGTGCTCAATTTTGCGCACGCCAGTTTCTACATGCTGGGAGCGTATTTCGCATACACGCTGTCGGGCGTCATCGGTTTCTGGCCGACGCTGGTCGTTGCGCCGCTGGTGGTGTTCGCACTGGGTGCGGCCTTCGAGCGTTTCAGCCTGCGGCGCGTGCACAGGTTCGGCCATGTGCCCGAGCTTCTGGTGACCTTCGGCCTGTCGTACCTGATCCTCGAAGTGGTTCAGCTTCTCTGGGGCCGTTCGCCGGTGCCCTATGGCTTGCCTCAGGCGCTGCAGGGTTCGCTTTTCACGCTCTACGGCATTCAGTTTCCTCGGTCCCGCTCCTTCGTCATGCTGGTGGCGCTGCTGATGTTGCTCTCGGTCTGGCTGTTGCTCACTCGCACCCGCATCGGGCTGGTGATCCAGGCCGCGCTCAAACATCCCGAGATGGTCGAGGCACTGGGTCACAACGTGCCGCGCGTCTTCATGCTGGTTTTCGGTGGTGGCGCAGCCCTCGCTGGCCTGGCTGGCGTGATCGGCGGAAATACATACGTGACCGAACCGGCGATGGCCGCGTCGGTTGGCTCGATCATCTTCGTGGTTGTTGTTGTCGGCGGCATGGGATCGCTGGCCGGTGCTTTTTTGGCGTCGCTGCTGATCGGGATCATCCAGACCTTCGCGGTCGCGATGGACCATTCGGTCGCCACTGGCCTGCGCGCGCTTGGCGTTGCAGTCAGCGAACAGACCTTCGGCTATGAGCTGCTCAAGCTCACGATCTCGCAGGTTGCGCCAATCCTTCCCTACCTGTTTCTCGTGCTGATCCTGATCTTCCGTCCCAAGGGGCTGCTGGGCACCCGCGAGGACTAGACGTGACGAACCCCGCCATTCACATGAACGCCGCTTCCCCGACGCCAGCCTCTTTGCGCTACAGCCGTCTCAAGCCTTGGAACATTGCCCGTCTTCTCATTTGGTCGCTGTTCGCCGTCGCGCTGATCGCTGCGCCGCACGTATTCCGCAGCAGCCTGGCGTTGACGATGCTCTCGCAGATTGGCTACATGATCATCATCTGTCTGAGCTACAACATTCTTCTCGGGCAGGGCGGTATGTTGAGTTTCGGCCACGCGGTCTACACCGGCCTCGGCTCTTTCGTTGCGGTCCATGCGATGAATCTCGCGACCAACGGCAGCCTGCCCGTTCCCCTGGTGCTGATCCCGCTGGTCGGTGGTCTCGCGGGTCTGTTTTTCGCCTTCTTGTTCGGCTACGTCAGCACCAAGAAATCGGGCACGACCTTCGCGATGATCACGCTCGGCCTGGGTGAGCTCGTCGCGTCGATGGCGTTGATGTTTCCGAGCTTCTTCGGCGGCGAGGGGGGCGTGACCACCAACCGCGTGTACGGAACGCCTTTCTTCGGCGTGACCTTCGGGCCTCAGTTGCAGGTGTACTACCTGATCGCCGCGTACTGCTTCGTCTGCACCGCGCTGATGTATGCCTTCACCGGAACGCCGCTCGGACGCATGCTGAACGCGGTGCGCGACAACCCGGAGAGGGTCGAGTTCATCGGCTACAACACACAGCGCGTGCGCTACTTCGCCTTCATCATTGCGGGCTTCTTTGCCGGTGTCGGTGGTGGGCTGGCTGCCGTCAATTTCGAGATCGTGAACGCGGTGGACAGTCTCAACGGCGTGCGTTCGGGCAGCTACCTGCTGTTCACTTTCCTCGGTGGCGCGACCTTCTTCTTCGGACCGATCATCGGCGCGGTGCTGCTGGTGTTCGCCTCGGTGATGCTGTCGGAACTCAGCAAGGCTTGGCTGCTGTACCTCGGACTGGTGTTCCTGTTCATGGTGATGTTCGCACCGGGTGGCGTGGCGAGCCTGGTCATGATGAATCTGCGCGTCGCCAAGTTCGACCGCTTCAAGCCGTTCTGGTGGCTCTACCTGGGCCTGCTCTCGAGCGGTGCGGTATTCGCGGGCAGCGCGGCGGCCCTCGTCGAGATGATCTATCACATGCAGCTCGATGCAGCGCAGGGGCCGCAACTGCCTTTCCTGGGCTTCACGCTCGATACATCTAATCCAGTGTGCTGGTTGGCCTCGGCCGCACTACTGATCGTCGGCGGTGCGCTGTTGGAGATCGCGCGGCGCCGCTTCGTGCGCACTTGGGGATACGCACAGGAGCTCATCGAAGCCGAGATCAAGCGCCGGGAGGCTGCGTGAGCGGCGGCAACAGCATGACCTCTGCACTCGAACTCAAGAACCTGCGCAAGAATTTCGGCAAGACCGAAATCATCCGCGGCGTGGACCTGGCGGTGAACGCCGGGGAGCGCGTGGCCATCATCGGCCCGAACGGAGCGGGCAAGTCGACGCTGTTCAACCTGATCAGCGGGCGGCTCACGCCCACCAGCGGCGAGGTGCTGCTCAACGGCCAGCGCATCGACGGCATGAAGCCGTACGAGATCAACCGCATGGGGCTGTCGCGCAGCTTCCAGATCACCAACATCTTCCCGAAGCTCACCGTCTTCGAGAACCTGCGCTGCGGCGTGCTGTGGAGCCTGGGCTACAAATACACCTTCCTGCGCTTTCTCTCGAACCTCGACGACGCCAACGAGCGCACCGAAGAGCTCATCAAGCAGATCGGCCTGGAGAAGAAGCGCGACGTGCATGCGGTGAACCTCACCTACGCCGAGCAGCGTGCGCTGGAAATCGGCGTGACCATTGCGGGCGGCGCCAG
Source organism: Variovorax sp. YR566 (assembly GCF_051992195.1). Classification (NCBI taxonomy): domain Bacteria; kingdom Pseudomonadati; phylum Pseudomonadota; class Betaproteobacteria; order Burkholderiales; family Comamonadaceae; genus Variovorax; species Variovorax sp. YR566. Next base: position 1,037,902 of record NZ_CP197092.1, read on the forward strand.
CGTCATCCTGCTGGACGAGCCCACGGCGGGCATGAGCAAGACCGAAACCTCGCACTTCATCTCGCTCATCAAGCACGTCACCGTCGGCAAGACACTGCTGACGGTGGAGCACGACATGGGCGTGGTCTTCGGGCTGGCCGACAAGATCGCGGTGGTGGTGTACGGCGAAGTCATTGCCTTCGACACGCCTGCTGCCGTTCGCGCGAATGCGCGCGTGCAGGAGGCCTACCTCGGCTCGTCGGTCGCGGATGCACAAGGGGCGGGACACTGACATGCTGAAGCTCAAAGACATCCACGCCTACTACGGCAAGAGCCACGTGCTGCACGGCGTTTCGTTCGACGTGAACCCCGGCGAAATCGTCGCGCTACTGGGCCGCAACGGCTCAGGCCGCTCGACTACCGCCAAAGCCATCATGGGCCTGGTGCATGCCGAGGGCTGCCTGCACTGGAAGGGGCAGGACATCCTGCGTCGCAAAGCCTACGAGATCGCCCATTTCGGCATCGGCTACGTGCCAGAGAACCGCGACATCTTCCCCAAGCTCACGGTGCACCAGAACCTGCTGCTGGGGCAGAAGGGCTCGGGCAAGGGCAGCCGCTGGTCGTTCGACGACATGTACGGCATGTTCCCGCGCCTGAAGGAGCGCCAGCACACCGAAGCGGGCGTGCTCTCGGGCGGCGAGCAGCAGATGCTCACGCTGTGCCGCACGCTGATGGGTGACCCCGACCTCATCATCATTGACGAGCCCACCGAAGGCCTCGCGCCCAAGATCGTCGAGCTGGTGGGGCAGTACCTGCGCACGCTGAAGGACAAGGGCATCTCGGTGCTGCTGATCGAGCAGAAGCTCACCATTGCCATGCAGATCTCCGATCGCGCGCTCGTCATGGGCCACGGCAGCATCGTGTTCGACGGGACGCCGGACAGCCTCCGTGCCGACGGCGCCACCCGCAAGGAATGGCTTGAAGTTTGACCGTCGTCGCCAAGCTTGGCTCACTCTCACTTAACCGCACACATTTACCAAGGATTTCTAGATGAGCAATCAGGTCTTCGTTACCGGCGTCGGCATGGTGCCGTTCGCCAAGCCCAGCATGCATGAGCCATACCCTCAGATGGCGAAAAAGGCGGTGAATCTGGCGCTGACGGACGCCGGGATTGCTTACGAACAGATCGAGCAGGCCTATGCCGGATACGTGTATGGCGACTCGACTGCAGGACAACGTGCGCTCTATGAGGTCGGCATGACCGGTATCCCCATCGTCAACGTAAACAACAATTGCGCGACCGGATCCACTGCGTTGTTCCTGGCGCGCCAGGCGGTGGCCAGTGGCGCCGCGGAATGCGTGCTGGCCTTGGGGTTCGAGCACATGAACCCCGGAGCACTCGGAACCGTCTTCACTGACCGGCCAAGTCCTTTCGACCGGTTCGACGAGGCAACCGATGAACTGGTTGGCCGACGCGAAATACCGCTGGCACTGCGCTACTTCGGAGGTGCAGGATTCGCGCACATGCAGCAGTACGGCACGCGACTCTCCACCTTCGCGAAGATTCGAGCTAAAGCCAGCCGTCATGCGGCCAACAATCCATTGGCTTTGTTCCGGAATGTGGTGACGGAAAACGACGTCCTTAATGCTCCAATTCTGTGGCCCGGTGTCATGACCCGCCTCATGGCTTGTCCGCCTACCTGCGGCGCGGCCGCCGCTGTTCTGTGCAGTAAGGGGTTTGCCGAGCGCCATGGTCTGAATCGGGATGTCCGTATCCGCGCGCAGGCCATGACCACAGATGGCCCCGCGACCTTTGGTGCAGACGACATGCGTGAGGTGGTGGGCTTCGGAATGGCCAAAGCGGCCGTACAGAAGGTGTACGAACTGGGAGGTGTCGGTCCCGACGACATCGACGTGGTCGAACTTCATGATTGCTTTGCGCATAACGAATTGATCAGCTATGAGGCCCTCGGTCTCTGCCCCGAAGGCGGCGCCGAGCAATTCGTCTGCGATGGAGACAACACCTACGGCGGCAAGGTAGTGACCAATCCCTCAGGCGGCTTGCTCTCCAAGGGCCACCCGCTCGGCGCCACCGGACTTGCCCAGTGCACCGAACTGGTTCAGCAGTTGCGAGGCACAGCCGGAGCACGGCAAGTAGAAAACGCGCGGCTCGCGCTCCAGCACAACCTTGGAGTGGGCGGCGCCTGTGTGGTGACTCTTTACGAACGCGCCTGAGAGGCGCATTCAAGAAAAAAGAAAAATGCAGATCGACGGCAAGGTTTTTATCGTGGCCGGGGGCGCTTCGGGCCTCGGCGAAGGCACGGCGCGCATGCTGGCTGCGAACGGCGCCAAGGTGGTGATCGCCGACATGCAGGCCGACAAGGGCGAAGCCGTCGCGCGTGACATCGGCGGCGTGTTCGTCCAATGCGACGTGAGCCAGGAGGCCGACGGCCAGGCGGCCGTGGCCGCCGCGCAAAAGCTCGGCAAGCTGGTGGGTCTGGTCAATTGCGCAGGCATCGCGCCGGCCGAGAAGACGGTCGGCAAGAACGGTCCCCACGCACTCGCCGTGTTCAGCAAGACCGTCACGGTCAACTTGATCGGCAGTTTCAACATGATCCGCGTCGCGGCCGACGCGATGAGCAAGAACGAGCCCGAAGCCACCGGCGAGCGCGGCGTGCTGATTTCGACTGCTTCGGTCGCGGCCTACGACGGCCAGATCGGCCAGGCCGCCTACAGCGCCTCCAAGGGTGGCGTGGTCGGCATGACGCTCCCCATTGCCCGCGACCTGGCGCGCAACGGCATCCGCAACATGACCATCGCCCCCGGCATCTTCGGCACGCCCATGCTCTTCGGCATGCCTCAGGAAGTGCAGGACGCGCTGGCCGCCAGCGTGCCTTTCCCGTCGCGCCTCGGCACGCCCGAGGACTACGCCAAGCTGGCGAAGCACATCATCGAGAACGACATGCTCAACGGCGAGGTGATTCGTCTCGACGGAGCGATCCGGTTGCCGCCAAGATAGTTGGCACTCCCTGCCGGATCCCACATTTCCGATCGCCAGTTGCAGGCCTATCCAAGGTGCATTGGTACGTCGCCCAGATAACGTCAAAGGAATTTCATGAGTACTCTCAAAGGCAAGGTTGCGATAGTCACTGGAGCTGGCAGCGGCCTCGGGCGCGCACACGCGCTGGCGCTCGCAAAGCATGGCGCTCTCGTCGTAGTGAACGACCTTGGTGGTGACCGTCCGGGCTCGGGGGCGGAGACGGTCGCCAACGAAATTCGCGAGGCAGGCGGACGGGCGCTGATCAATGGCGCAGACGTGACCGACCACGGGCAAGTCACGATGATGGTCGAGCAGGCCATCGCCGAGTGGGGCCACGTCGACATACTGGTCAACAACGCAGGCATTCTGCGTGACAAGTCTTTTGCGAAGATGACCATTGAGGATTTTCGACTTGTGGTCGAAGTCCATCTCATGGGCTCTGTCAATTGCACCAAGGCCGTTTGGGATCACATGCGATCTCAGAACTACGGGCGCATCGTGATGACTACTTCATCGGCTGGGCTCTACGGTAATTTTGGTCAAGCCAACTACGCCGCATCGAAGATGGCTCTGGTCGGATTGATGCAAACCCTTTCGATTGAGGGAGCGAAGAACAACGTGAAAGTGAACTGCCTCGCTCCGACGGCGGCAACTGCAATGACGGCGCAGATGTGGCCACCTGCGGCGCTCGCCAGGCTATCGCCGGAGTCGGTAAGTCCGGGGCTCGTCGCACTCGTCTGCGAAGACGCTCCGACAAGAACCATCCTGCTTGCTGGAGCAGGCAGTTTCGAATGCGCCCACATCACGATGACACATGGGGTCCATATCGGTGGGCAAGACAGTGCGGCGGTGGCTGTCCTTGCCAGGCTCGATGAGATCAAGGACCGCAGCGCCGAGGTTGTCCCCGCAAACGCATTGGAACAGTCCCACCTCGAGATGTCGAAAGCGGGGTTGCTCGCCTCTCTCTAGATGGCTTTGCAAAGTAACTGAATATCAAGCGCGAAACTGCCATTGATTCCATTGCCCGCACCTCTGTCTATATGAACCAAAGACCCTGGATCTCTTCGTACGGCGCGATTCCGGCAGAGATCGACTCTCATCGCTACGCCTGCGTCCCCCAACTGCTGGATGAGGCCGTTCAACGATACGGCGATCGGACAGCCTTTCACTCCTTCGGTAAAAGCATCAGTTTCAACGATGTCGACCGTCTTTCCTCTCATCTCGCTGCGTACTTGCAGAACGTGGCCCATGTGAAGAAAGGAGATCGTGTTGCGGTCATGCTTCCGAATATTCCGGCATTTCCAGTGGCCTTCATGGCCATCACGCGCATAGGCGCAATTCAGGTCAACGTGAACCCGCTCTATACATCGCGTGAGTTGGAGCATCAGATCAATGACTCTGGAGCGGACGTGATCGTCATCATCGACAGTGCGATCCCGAGGCTGGCGGAGGTGATTGAAAACACCTGCATCCACGTCGTCCTCGACGTTTGCTTGAAGGACTGCACGGGCGTGCACCTGTCTGAACCGGAAAGGGTCGGCATTTTGAGCGGCGCCGTAGCACTAGCGGAGGCGATAAAGCAGGGGAGCGGCATGAGCATCGCTCCAGTACCGTTGGACGGTGAAGATCTGATGATCCTTCAGTACACCGGCGGCACTACAGGCCCCTCGAAAGGCGCGGCCCTGTCGCATCGCAATTTGATCGCGAATATCGAGCAGTTCAGGGCTTTCATGCACGGCGCCATGCGTCCTGGTCAAGAGGTCGTGGCGACGGTTATCCCGATGTACCACATCTTCGCGCTGATGGTGAACTTTCTCAGCTATTTCTCGGTCGGTGCCGAGAATTGGCTCGTGACCGACGCTCGCGATCTCGACTGTGTAGTCGACACATTGAAAGAGGCGCGCCCCACTGTGCTCACCGGCGTGAATACGCTCTACACCGCCCTGATGAACCATCCTGGCTTCGCCGAAGTGGATTGGTCGTCTTTGCGCATGACTGTGGGCGGCGGTGCGGCAGTCCTGAGAAGCACATCTGACCGGTGGAAGGCCGCTACGGGTTGCTTTATCTTGGAGGGATACGGGCTCTCCGAAACGTCACCGGTGATTACGGTTAATCCGTTTTCGACCTTGGAGTTCTCCGGGGCCACCGGCATGCCGGTGCCCTCAACTGAAGTGAAGCTCCTGGATGCCCAAGACCTTGAGGTTTCTCTCGGCGAGGCTGGTGAAGTTTGCGTCAAGGGGCCGCAGGTGATGCGAGGCTACTGGCAGAAGCCGAAGGAAAACGCCTTGGCGTTTACGCCAGACGGCTACTTTCGCACTGGCGACATGGGTGTGTTTGACGAGAGGGGGTTTCTGCGAATCGTCGATCGCAAGAAAGACATGGTCCTCGTATCCGGTTTCAACGTGTACCCCAATGAGATCGAGGCAGTAGCTTCTGCCTGTCCTGGTGTCGTGGAGTGCGCATGTGTAGGGGTTCCGGATGACAGGACGGGGGAGGCCCTGATGCTCTACGCAGTGCGGCAGACCGAATCTCAGTTGTCGATGCACGATCTGGTCACACATTGCCGCAAGCAACTGGCGCCATACAAGGTGCCGAAGCGGGTCGTTTTCGTCGAGGTACTTCCGAAGTCGACAGTCGGAAAGATTTTGCGGCGCGAACTTCGTCAATCTGCCTGATTGCTATTGGCGTAATGTCGAATCCGTGTCGATTTGTCTTGCCGTATTAACGGATTTCGCAGCGCAATTTTTCAACCTCGTTTCGAGCGATAGGTGAATGCACCTAATGCAGTTGAGCGCTCTGACGTCGATAGAACAGAACCACGCCGCCGACCGATTCGCCGCGCTTAGTGAGATCGAAGCTCTTGTCGATGTCTTCCAGCGGCATGGTGTGCGTGGTCAGGTCGTCGATGTTGATCTTGTTCTCCATGTACCAGTCGACGATCTTCGGCAAGGCCGTCTCGACCTCGTCATCGAAACCAACTCACCACGCGTCAATCGCGGTCTTGGTGGCGGATGGGGATATCGGATCTTAGTCGGAGCGAAATCCGAACAAGCGAGCGGGGTTGTCGACCAGCACACGATGGCGCAATGATTCCTCGGGGGCCCACTTCCCCACAAGGCCGAAGTTTCGGAGATCGTCTTCCGTACGGAATGGCTCCAAGTCGGTCGAACGGTAGTTTGCGGGCCGGGCGGAGCCTCCGGTATGCGGCCAATCGCTGCCCCACACGATCCGATCCGGCGAGGTGGCGATCATGGCTTTTGCAATCGCCGTGACGTCGGCATAGTCAGGCGAGGCACTCGAGATCTGATAGGGCCCAGACAGTTTCATCCAGATGTTAGGGCTTGCGATGAGTTCCAGCAGTGCAGAGAAGCCCGCCTTCTCCGGATCGCTTCCAGTTCTCGCCAAGCCGAAATGATCGATCAGCACCGTGTGATGCAGAGTCCGAAGCGTTGGCGCGCAGGCCAGAAGCACCGGCATAGCAGCGTAGACCTGGATCAGAAGCGGAGAGCCGCCAAGCGCCTCAGCGGTCGCGCTGAGCCGTCTCAAGGCGTCTGTCGCATCGGCGCCCTTCGACACCTCGATATTCATGCGGACGCCTCGCACGCCGGCAGCGAACATGTCGTCGAGTTGATCGCGACCAAACGTCTGGTCAATGACTGCGACACCCCGGGCACGATCACCCAAGCGCTTCAGAGCGTCCAGCATGCAATCGTTGTCGGTCCCATACACGCTGGGTTGCACCAGAACGACTTGATCGATTCCAAGGCTTGCATGCATCTCCTTCAGCTGCGAAACAGTGGCTGGTGGAGGCGTATAGCGCCGCGCAGCCGCGTAAGGGAACCGCCCAGGATCGAAGACGTGGACATGACAATCAGTCGAGCGCGCCGGAGCGTTGCGCATATGAGGAGACATCGATACACGCTCCGATGACCTAGCAGACATTTCTTGGTGGCTTCTACTGCGTCTGAATGTTGGAGGTTTTCACGACCGTCCGCCACTTCTTCAGTTCGTCGGCGACGAACTTCTGGAACTCCTCAGTCGAGCTCCCAACCGGTGTCGCGCCGAGCTCTGCCAGCTTCTGCACAACTTCGGGCGCACGAAGCGACTTGACGATCTGGGCGTTCAACGTCGCCAGGACCGCCGGCGGCGTCTTGGCCGGCGCGACGACACCCACCCAATGCGTCACCGAGAAGTTCTTGATGCCGGCCTCCTCGAAGGTGGGGACGTTCGGCAAGCGGGTCGATCGTGTCGCCTGTCCGATCGCGAGCGGCCTGACCCGGCCGGACGCCAACGGCGTCGCCGTGCTGGTGATGCTGTCGATGAGCAGGTCGACTTCCCCACCCATCAATGCGCGGATGGACTCGCCGCCACCCTTGTAGGGCACATGCATGAACTTGGCGCCCGTCACCTCTGCGAGCAATTCGGTCGTCAGGTGCGGGGTACTCCCCGCTCCGCCCGAGCCGTAGGTGAGCTTGCCCGGATTCTTGCGCGCGAACTCGATGAGTTCGCCTGCGGTCTTGAAGCGCGAATCCGAGGGCACCATCATGAGCATCGGCGAATCGGCCACCTTGGACACGGGCACGAGGTCCTTCATGGTGTCGTAGGGCATCTTGGCCTGCAACGCGGGAAGCATCGCGAACGGAGCGCTGACGAAGCCGATCGTGTAGCCGTCCGGCTTGGACTTGGCGACGGCATCCGTGCCGATCACGCCACCGGCACCCGCCTTGTTGTCGATGACCACAGGTTGTCCTGTCTCCTGGGTGAGGCGCTGTCCGAGGACCCGCGCCATGACATCGTTGGGCCCGCCGACCGCGAACGGCACGATCATCCGGATGGGTTGCGTAGGGTAGGAGGCAGCGCTCGACTGCGCATGGCAGACCGGTGCGGCGAGCGCGGCCGCGAGGGCCAGTGCGCCGAAGCGGCGAGTGTGGAGGAGTTGAATCATGTCGATACCTGGCTGGATGGGTCTGGCTCGTCGCTTGGGCCTACTCGGGCTTGATGTTGTGCGTCTTGACCAGCTTCGACCAGCGGTCCGATTCAGCGCGAATGAAGGTTCCGAACTCCTCTGGCGTTCCGCCAGCGACCTCATTGCCCTGTGAGGTGATCTTCTCGGTCACTTCCGGTTCCCGAATCGCCTTGTTGATCGCCTGATTGAGCTTCGCGATGACGGCGGGAGGGGTGCCCTTCGGCGCCACGACGCCGAACCAGTTGGACATCTCCATTCCCGGCACGCCGAGTTCCTTGAAGGTTGGCACGTCCGGCAGAAGCGGCGATCGCTTTTCGCTGGTGATGGCGAGTGGGCGCAGCTTCGGCGAGTCGCCCTTCAGGTACGGCATCACCGCGTAGATCCACTCGAACATCAGGTCGACGTTGCCGGCGATCAGGTCGTTGGTCGCCGGGGCTCCACCCTTGTACGCCACGTGGACGAGGTCGAGCTGCGCGTTCTGTTCGAACAGTTCACCGGCCAGATGGTGCGAACCACCGAGCCCGCCCGAGGCGTAGCTCATGGTCCCGGGCTTCGCCTTGATGTTTCTGATGAGAACCTGGGCCGACTTGGCCGGGGAATTGATGCTGACCGACATGACGAGCGGCCCTCGTTCGATCATGGCCACTGGCAACAGGTCTGTGGCGGGATCGAATGGAAGCTTGGCAAAGAGCGCCTTGTTAACCGCGAGCGGCGCGAAATTGCCCAAGCCGATGACGTGGCCGTCGGGAGCGGCCTTGGCGATGTAGTCCGTGCCGATGTTGCCGCCGGCGCCGGGGCGGTTCTCGACGATCACGGGCTTGCCGAAATAGATCGAAAGCTTCTGGGCGATCTGCCTCGAACGTATGTCGGAACTGCCGCCTGCCGCGTAAGGCACAACGAAGGTGATCGTCTTGGTGGGGTAGTCGGCGGCTGCGGCCGACTGCGCAAACGACGGGCTTGCGAAGGCCAAGGCACCACCGCAAAGGATGGCGGCGCTGACACGGGGCGAACGAAGGAAAGACAGTCTCATCAGGGTCTCCGGTAGGTCGAGGAGGGCACTTCTCGGTGCGATGTTGGGTTTTCCCTGATTGTATCTATATGATGTATAGTACAATTAGGTCGAACCCTAACCGTTGTTATATCCAATGAGTTTTGCACGAAGAGTTGCTTTGATACATGCTACGGCAGTCGCGGTGCAGCCGGTCGCGGACTCCTTCTGCAGGTTTTGGCCTGAGGCGAGCCTGATGAACCTGCTGGACGACAGCCTGTCATCGGACCTCGCCGCGCGTGGTTCGATCGATGGTGCGTTGACCCAGCGCTTCGTGGACCTGGCGCAGTACGCCGAACGCACCGGTGCGCACGGCATCCTCTTCACGTGCTCGGCGTTCGGGGTTGCAATCGACGCAGCAGCGCAAGCCGTCGCCGTCCCCGCTTACAAGCCCAACGAAGCCATGTTTCTGGAGGCGTTGGAAATCGCTCGGGCGCGCCGCGGACGCGTGCAGATTGGGCTGTTGTCGACGTTCGCCCCCTCGATTCCCTCGATGCGCGAAGAATTTCTGCAACTGGCGCGCGCCGGGGAAGTGGCGGTCGAACTCCAGTCAGTCTGCGCGAAAGGCGCCCTGGAAGCATTGAGTGCCGGCGACCCCGCGACCCACGACCGTCTGGTCGTGGAGGAGGCTGCAAGTCTAGAGAACTGCGACATCGTGATGCTGGGCCAGTTTTCGATGGCTCGGTCGCATGAAGTCGTGGCAGCGCGGCTTCAAAGGCCGGTTCTCACCAGTCCTGACAGCGCCGTGCGCCTGCTGCAGAAGATCCTCTCGCCCGTCTGACCCTCATTCCACCCACCCCTCATCAACACCCAGGAGATCCCATGAAATTCATCGTTCTGCCCTGCGACGGCATTGGCCCCGAGATCGTCGCCGCCTCCGTCGAAGTCCTCAAGGCGGCTGACAGCCGCTTCAAGCTCGACATCTCCTACGATTACGAGGACGTGGGCTTCACGAGTCTGGAAAAGCACGGAACCACCTTGCGCCAGGAAGTGCTCGACAAGGCGAAGACGTACGACGGCATCATCCTGGGCACGCAGTCGCATGCCGACTATCCAGTGCCTGAGAAAGGCGGACGCAACGTGTCGGCAGGGTTCCGCATCGGCCTTGACCTTTACGCCAACGTCCGGCCCGCGCGCACGCGGCCGTATCTGCAGTCCAACATGCGCGAAGGCCGCACCATGGACTTGGTCATCATGCGCGAAGCCACCGAGGGTTTCTATCCCGACCGCAACATGTCGAAGGGCTGGGGAGAGGTCATGCCTAGCCCGGACATGGCGCTGTCCATTCGAAAGATCACGCGCCATTGCAGCGAGCGCATCGCACGCCGGGCCTTCGAACTGGCGATGACGCGGCGCAAGAAGGTCACGGCGATCCACAAGGCCAACAGCTTCCACATGACCGACGGCCTGTTCCTCGAAGCCGTGCGCCACGTGGCCAAGGATTTTCCCGAGGTGGCGCTCGACGACCTGTTGGTCGATGCTTCCACCGCCCATCTGGTCAAGGAGCCGGAACGCTTCGATGTCCTGGTCGCGACCAACTTTTACGGCGACATCATCTCGGACCTGGCCAGCGAACTTTCCGGCAGCCTCGGGCTCGCGGGCTCGGTGATGGCGAGCGACGATGTCTGCTGCGCCCAGGCACAGCACGGATCGGCCCCCACGATTGCCGGCAAGGACCTGGCCAACCCTGTGTCCATGATCCTTTCGGTGGCGATGATGGTGCGCTGGGTCGGCGACAAGCAGAAGAACAAGGCCATGCAGGACGCCGGCGACGCCATGGTGCGCGCCGTCGACAAGGCGCTGGAAGACCCGAAGACCCGTACCCGCGACATTGGTGGCGCCATGGGCTGCAAGGATTTCACCGCCGCGGTAGTCAAGGCGATGGCTTCGGCCTGATTCGATCGAGCCCTCACCATGACACAAGTCCTGCTCGGCTGCATTGCCGACGACTTCACGGGTGCCACCGACCTGGCCAACAACCTGGTGCGCGCGGGCATGCGGGTGGTGCAGACCATCGGTGTGCCGGACGCGAGCGTGACCGTGGATGCGGACGCGGTGGTGGTTGCGCTCAAGTCGCGCACGATTCCCGTCGCCGACGCTGTCGCCCAATCTCTGGACTCGCTTCGTTGGCTTCGGTCGGTCGGCGCCCAGCAGATCTATTTCAAGTACTGCTCGACCTTCGATTCCACGCCCGCCGGCAACATCGGGCCCGTGACAGACGCGCTGATGGAGGCCCTCGACACCGACTTCACGATCGCCTGTCCGGCGTTTCCGGAGAACGGCCGAACGGTGTTCAAGGGCTACCTGTTCGTGGGTGACGAACTGCTGCACGAGTCCGGGATGCGCAACCATCCACTGACGCCGATGACGGATTCCAACCTGGTCCGCGTGCTGCAATCGCAGACGAAAAGGCGCGTGGGCCTGATCGACTATCGAACAGTGGCCGCCGGTCCGGCGGCAATTTCCGAACGGATCCGCGCCCTCAGGACCGAGGGGGTGTCGATGGCGGTGGTCGATGCCACCAGCAACGCCGACTTGATGGCCCTGGGGCCGGCACTGAAGTCCCTTCCGCTGGTGACCGCCGGTTCCGGCGTCGCCATAGGACTGCCGCAAAACGTCGGTCTCGTACCGGCAGCGGCCGCGGGCCAGCTCCCCCAGGCTCTGGGCTTCAGGGCCATCGTGTCCGGCAGCTGCTCGACAGCGACCAACGCACAGGTCGCCGACTTTGTCGAAGGAGGTGGCGCGGCGTTTGCCGTCGATCCCTTGCAAATGGCCAATGGCCAGGACGTCGTCTCGGACGCGCTCGAATGGGCTCAGCAGCGGATCGCGACGGCCCCGGTGCTCATCTATGCCACGGCCCGACCCGAGGCGGTGAGCGCAGTGCAGGCGCGGTTGGGCGTGGCGCAAGCCGGCGAGATGGTTGAACACGCGCTGGCATCGATCGCGCGCGGACTTGCCGAACGAGGCGTGGGTCAGCTGATCGTCGCGGGGGGAGAGACCTCCGGCGCCTGCGTGCAGGCGTTGGGCATTCAAAGCATGCGTATCGGCCCCCAGATCGCCCCGGGTGTGCCCTGGTGCCATGCGGGATCGCCCCATGCCAGGGAGGGCGCGATGCACCTAGCCCTCAAATCGGGCAATTTCGGTGCGACGGACTTCTTCACGCGCGCGTTCGAGTTGCTCTCGTAACGCCTCGATGCCTTCCACCCCGCTACAGTAGAGTTTCCCTTCGCACCACGACACTTCCACCGCCATGCCCGCGCTCAGTGCAGTCCCCAAGGTCAATCCGGCTTCCAATGTAAGTGCCCTGATCCCGACCCTCGCGCGCCGGATCATCGAGATGATTCGGCGCGAGGGCTATTCGATCGGCCACAGGTTGACCGAACAGGCGCTGTGCGACGAACTCGCGGTGTCCCGGTCGCCGGTGCGCAAGGCCCTCCAATACCTGCAGGCGGCCGGGGCCGTCACATCGGAGCCGAATCGCGGGTATCAGGTGGCCAAGGGCGCTTCGGAACTCGGCGAACTGGAGTTTTCACCGGACCCATCGTCCGAAGAGACGGTCTACATGCGGATCGCCAATGACCGCATCCACGGGCTGCTGCCGGACGAGATTGCCGAGGCCGATCTCATGAGCCGGTACGACCTGGGCCGACTCCAGGTCCAGCGGGTGCTCAACCGCATGTCGCGCGAAAGCATGATCGATCGCAAGCCCGGGCGAGGCTGGATGTTCCGGCCGCTATTGAGCAACGTCGAGTCCCATCGCGAGAGCTATCGATTCCGCATGATCATCGAGCCCGCGGCGATTCTCGAGCCCGGCTATGTGGTCGACATCCCTGAGTTGGAGAAATGCAGGCGCGAGCAGATCGAACTGCTGCAAGGCGGCATCGAGCGTTGCACTCCGACCGAGTTGTTCCGCGCCGGCGTGCATTTCCACGAAACGGTGATTGCCGGGGCGAACAACCGGTTCTTGCTGGACTCGCTGCGGACGCTCAACCAGATGCGGCGTGTCGTGGAATACGGAACCCGGCTCGACCGGGCGCGTCTGCATCGTCAGTGCGAAGAGCATCTGGTGATGATCGATCTGCTCGTGAAGGGCGAACGCATGGAGGCTTCGCAGTTCCTGCGCCAGCACCTGAACACGGCGCGAATCACGAAGCTGGGAGACGCAGGTTGAACGAAGGCTTGGCCAGGGAAGAGATCTGCCGCATCGGGCGCAGCCTCTTCGAAAGAGGCTTCGTGCATGCAACCGCGGGCAACATCAGCGTTCGCCTCGACGATGGCGGCTACCTGATCACACCGACGGACGCATGCCTGGGTTTCCTGAGCCCCGACCGCCTCGCCAGGCTCGACGCGAGCGGCACTCAGTCGAGCGGCGATCGAGCGAGCAAGACGATCACCTTGCATCGGCGCATCTATGCCGCGAGCGCAGGCACGGCGCTGCCCGCGCGATGCGTGATCCATACCCACAGCACCCATTGCGTCGCATTGACCCTCGACGAGGACGTCGATGCCGTCGAGGGAGACTGCAAGGAACTTCTTCCCGCACTGACGCCCTATTTCGTGATGAAGGTGGGCCGCGTGCCGCTGATCGACTACACGCGCCCGGGCCATTCCGGAGCGGCCGACCGGGTCGAATTTGCCATCCGCACCTATGCCACGAAGGGGTCGCCCATCCGTGCGGTCATGCTCTCTCGCCTTGGCCCGAATGTCTGGCACGACACCCTGTCGGCCGCCATGGCGACTCTGGAAGAGCTCGAAGAGACCTCGCGCCTCTGGATCTTGAGTGGCAGGCGCGCACGGGCTCTGTCGGATCCGCACATCGCGGATCTTCGGCTGGCTTTCGGAGCCCACTGGTGAGCGCGCTGCGGTTCGGGCTGGTTGCCAACAGGCTGCACCGACGGGCGGAAGGCGCGCTCCTGGCCTGGGCTCGCGCCTGCGATGAATCCATTCGCATGCTCGATCTTCAACTGTATGCCGTGGGCGGCGCGTACGATGCGTTGGCGGGTGCGCATCGGCTGTCGGGTCACAGCGGACTCTTCCGGCTTCCCTCGGGCGTCGACGGCGGTGTGATGAGGCTGGCCTCTCGCGTCACGGGCGGGCTGGACCCTGTCGATGAACTCGACGGTGTCATCTACCTGATCGATCCGGTCGACCCGTCTTCCCTTTACCCGGAGGCTCAGGCGCTCAAGCGGCAATGTGTCATTCACGGCAAGCCCTTCGTGTCGACAGAGGCCGGCGCGGTCGAATGGATGGCGGTCGAACTGTTTCACGCCGGTGTCGGAAGACCCATGCCCGCAGCGCCTTTGGCCGGACAGACGGTGGCGTTGATCGCCCACGATGCCCTGAAGCAGCGCATGGTGGCGTTCGCAGCGAAGTATTTTGATCTGCTGTCGGCCTTTGCGACGCGCGTGGGCACTGGTACGACGGGCGGCCTCTTGAACGAGATGGCGTGGAGCCGCGGTTGGCCAGCGGACACCCCCTGGGTCAAGCCGCAGCTGAGCGGCCCCATGGGCGGGGATGCGCAAATAGCAGAGCTTGTGCTGAATCGCGCGTGTAGCAAAGTGATCTTCTTCGAGGATCCGCACGTGGCACGGCAACACGAAGCCGACATCCAGTTGCTGGAGCGCGCGGTGTGCACCGCCTCCAAGGACACCACCTGCTTCAACTCGCCCTCGATGGCCGAGCGCTGGGCCGTGGCTGTGACCCGGTCATCCCACTGAGGCCCCTTCCGATGTACGCCTACGTAGGTTCACGAACGACGCGCGAGCGCAATGCGCGGGGCCGAGGCATCAGTGTGTACTGGCTCGACGAAGCTCAGCGCGAATTGACCGAAGTCCAGGTCGTCGAAGGTCTCGTGAACCCGTCGTTCCTCGCGTTGAACGCTATGGGGGACGTGCTCTACACAGTGCACGGCGATGCGCAGGAGGTGAGCGCGTTCCGCGTCGATCGCCTTCAAGGGACTTTGACGTTTCTGAATAGTGAGGACTGCGGCGGGCGCAATCCCGTACATCTGGCCATCGATCCGAGTGGAAGATACCTGATCGTTTCGAACCATTTGAGCGGGACGGCTGCCGTCATGCCGCTGCTGGATGATGGCGCGGTCGGCGCAGTGTCGGAGCTTGTTGCATTGACAGGCGAGCGAGGTCCCCACCGCGTGGAGCAGCCATTCTCGAAACCGCACTTCAACCCGTTCGATCCCAGCGGACGCTTTGTCGCGTTGCCGGACAAAGGGTTGGACCGTGTGTTCACGTTCCGGTTCGAGGACGGCCGTTTGCTGCCGACAAACCCGCCCTTCGTCATGGCACGCGAAGGATCCGGCCCGCGCCACATCGCATTCCACGGAGCGGGAAGCTACGCGTACGCAGTCAACGAACTGGATTCGACCGTGGTGGCCTATGAGATGAACCGGAGCGAAGGCACGCTCAGGGCCATTCAGGTTCTCTCGACGTTGCCCGACTGCTTCACTGGAAACAGTCGGGCCTCCGAAATCGCCGTCGATGCATCCAATCGCTTCGTCTACGCATCGAACCGCGGCTTCGACAGCATCGCGATCTTTGCCATTGAGGGTCAGTCCGGCCGACTGCGCTTTATCGAAGCTGTTCCATCGCAAGGAAAGACTCCGCGTTTTTTCGCTATCTCGCCCAATGGGCGGACCCTGTTCGCTCTCAACGAGGACAGCGACTCGATCATCGCCTTCGGCATCGATGCCGAGACCGGAAGTCTCGGGCACGCCGGAACTCCAACGGCATGTGGCAGCCCCGTATGCTTGGTTTTCGGTCGGGACCCGCTTGCAGCTTCCGCTAACTTGAAACTTTGAAGGACGCCACCCATGAACAAGACGATAGACCTGGACGACCGGTACCCTGAGGCGCCCACGCTACCCCCGATCTTCGCGACTTCGGCGGGCGCCTTCAGTTCAAAGGACTCGCGCTGACCGTGTCCTGCTTCGAGGACAGTTCACGGGTCAAGGAACTGAGCCTGACCCAAGGCGGCGGTCGCGCGCTGGTCGTCGACGGTGGTGGCAGTACGCGTTGCGCGCTGCTAGGTAACATCATCGCGATGGGATGAGGAACTTGTCACGGTTACGAACCGTGGAAATCCAGTCGAGAGCCTTTCCGAAGCCCTTCCAGGTTTTGCCCGTCTTGGGGGTGGCTGTACTTCGGAAAGCCCGTACCCTTGCGTACTGCTTTGCCTCCGTCGAGGGCCTTGCCGGCGGCTGCCTTCAATGTCTTGGCGCCACGCCCCAAGAGGTGCTCGACGGTCAGGCCATCAGGAGTAGTCGGCAAGGAGAATTCAGCCTGTCGGTTACATCAACCTTTGTGACTGAAATACATCCAGTACGCCGGAGTCGATCTGTCGTTGAAAAGACATCGCGATCCAGTTGTCCCTGCTAACCTGAAACGGAGTTGAGTTAGGAATCCACGGACCCCGTGTGGATCAGCTTCGTACAAAAGGAGACAGGATGATCGATCTATACAGCTGGGCGGCACCGAACGGGCACAAAGTGCAGATCCTGATCGAGGAACTGGAGATTCCCTACCGGGTCATCCCGATCAACATCACTGCGGGCGACCAGCACACGGACACCTATCGCGTGATCAATCCGAATGGAAAAATCCCAGCCATCGTGGATCACGCGCCGGCCGACGGTGGCGGGCCGTTCACGGTCTTCGAGACCGGAGCCATCATGGTCTACCTGGCCGAGAAGGAGAAACGCTTTCTCCCCACCGAACTGCGCCAGCGCAGCGAAGTACTTCAATGGCTGTTCTGGCAGGTCGGCGGGATCGGTCCGATGATGGGTCAGGCCCAGCACTTCTTCCGCTATGCGTCCGAAAAAGTACCTTACGCCATCGCACGCTACCAGGCGGAAACAAGACGTCTCTTGAAGGTTCTGGATGACCGTCTTGATGGTCGCGAGTTCATCTGCGATGAGTACTCGATTGCCGACATGGCCAGCTTCGCCTGGATCCGGATCCACAAGATGACCGGTGTCCCACTGGATGAGTTCCCTCGTGTGCAGGATTGGTATGGCCGGGTACGCAGCCGCCCCGGCGTCGGCCGCGGTCTGGATCTTCTGAGAAACCAATGGGTGGACGTGACGAAGTCCGATGAAGCGAAGCTCAACCTTTTCCAGAAGAACCGCTGACCATGTCGATCGACACGGCCCGGGTGGAAGCGTTCTTCGATCTGCGAAGCCCATACTCCTACCTCGCGCTCGGCCCGGCCCGTGCGCTCGCTCAGCGCAGCGGCGTCGCCTTCGATTGGTGGCCTTACGTGACCGACTTCCAGTCCGCATACGGCGGGGAAGTGGAGCAGCGATCGAGCCGCGATGTCGCGAAGCTGAAGTACCTCTACATGGATTGCCGGCGGCTCGCAAAGCTGCAGGGGTTGACGGTGCGGTCTACGACGAAGCTCTGGGATCCGACGCTCGCGAGTCAGGCCGTCCTTTTTGCCAAGGCCAGGAACCGGCTTTGGGAGTTCTGTGACCCGCTGCTCGCGGCATTCTGGCGGCGCGAGTTCGACTTGGAGTCCCCAGTGGAGGTGGAGGCGGCTCTCGTCAACGCGGGGCTGTCGTCTTCGGAGTGGAACAAGTTCCTGCAAGGAGAAGCCAAGGGAGCTTTGACGGGGGCGCTCGCACATGCCGAGAGGCTGGGCGTATTTGGCGCTCCGACTTTCATCTATAAGGGGGAGATGTTCTGGGGTGGAGACAGGATGGATCTGCTTGAATCCGCGATCCGGGGCGCGGCTTCGCAAAGATAGCTATCGTCTCGGGATAGCCCATTCTTAGCGCCCGGTGGACTATCAATTCCCAATGTAGTCGCGCAGGCGCTGCGTGTGGACGATCAGGAATCCCTTGGGGCCTTCGGTTCGGACAATTCCATCCTGTTTGAACGATGCCAGTGCCATGTTCACTCGCTGGCGCGAGAGGCCGCAGATCAACGCCAGATCACGCTGATGGATCGATAGCCTGAGCGCATCTTCGTGTCCGTTCTTGGCGAGCATCAGGAGCGCCTTCGCAACCCGCTTCTCGGGCCCCAGCAGGCGCGACGCCACGAGCATCCCGACGAACTCACCCATTCGGGCGTTCATGACATCGCAAAGAAAGTTGCTGAACTCAAGAGACGAACTGCGCAGCACACGGAAGGTATTCGCAGGAACGAGGCAGAGACGTGCGGAGGTCAGCGAGCGCAGGTCGTACTGCATCAATTCCCTTTTCAACAAGGATCCGTCGCCGCACCATTCTCCTTCCCGAAGGTAGTACAGCGTCGTCTCGTCCCCTTCCGGGCCGACGATGCACATCTGCAGTTGGCCGCTCACGACGCCGTACCAGTATGCGCTGGGCTCGCCAGCGCGGGCGACATACTGACCGGCGGCCACCTTCATCTCCACTGACGTTCCTAGCGTCAGGGCCCGAAGTTCGGTGGAGAGCGCGTGGAACCATGGCCACTTCCCGAGGAATTCGGCCAAGCTTGCCGTGGATGTTTCGTCCACGGCGGGTGCTTGGGTGATTCTTTGTTCCGCCATTCGCTTCCAAAGCCTCAGTCATTGGTGATTGTGTTGGCCCGGACTAGAGCGAGGAGTCCATCTGGAAGCGGCCGCGGTAGGCCCCCGGACTCATCCCGATGCGTTGACGGAAGAGTCTGGAAAAGGAACTGGTGTCGCTGTATCCGACCTGGCTCGCCACTTCTTCGACGCTGTGCGAACTGGTCTCGAGCAGCGCACGCGCAGCTTCTAGCCGAAGATCCTGAAGATAGGCCAGCGGCGTTTGATCCAGCACGCTGCGGAAGCGGCGGATGAGGGTTCTGTCGCTGACCGCGAGAGTATCGGCGAGCTCGGTGATCCTCAGATCCTTGGTCATGTTGCCCTGCAGCCAGCGCTGGGCTCGATGCACCAGCGCGTCGGAGTGGTTCTTTTGGGCGAGCAATGGAAGATAGGGAATCTGGCTGGTTTGACTCACGTCAATCAGCATGGCCTTCGCGCACTGCGACGCAATGACCGGCCCCGAGAAGCGCTCAATGACACGAATGGTCTGAATCAGATACGACGCTGACGCGCCCGCGCACATCAGCCGGTCCATCTCGGTGATCACAGGACGAAGTTGCAGGTCGACACGTGGAAACTTCTCCCTGAACTGCCGTTCAAGCCACCACGTGGTCGTCGCAACGCGCTCATCGAGCAAGCCCGTCTGGGCCAGGATGAAGGTGCCCGTGCAGTTCGCGGCGACCCATGATCCTGCGCGCCATTGCGCCGTCAGCCAGGCACAGGCATCGGCCTGCCGGTCGAGGAACTGGTCGAACTGTCGGTGCCCGCCATAGTGAAAGCTGGGAACAAACACCAAGTCATACCGTTCTCGCGGCCCCAACTTGTGGGTTTGCAGAGGCAGGCCGTTGCTGGCAATCGCCGCTTCGCCCGACGGCGACACGAAACGCCACTCGAATAGTGCTTTCGCCGGCGCTTGTTCGAGCCTCAGATGCGAGTTCGCGATCTGAAGGATGTCGGCAAACCCGGCCACGCTGGAAGCGTAGCAGCCGTCGAAGGTGAGGATGGCGGCACGTGGCATTGGTCGTAAATGGCATAGAACATGTCAGTTTCGACAATTTACACCAAGACGTGGAAATCCGCCTAATGAGCCTTGCTGGCCTCTAGACCAGCGACTACAAAAAGGAGCACGGAGATGAGCGACATACCCCTTGCGTCATTGCGCAGCGACGTCTCTGGCTGCGATCAAGCCTTGCAGCCCCAGATGAAGGCGAACTCTCGCCAAGTCGTCGACGGAGAACCCTATCCCGCTTGTGAATGCGGCGACCGAATTGCCGTACTGGGAAGCTGCCACGGATTCGCTGTCGTCCCCGCCAGCCAGGTGCAGGATTTCTATCGTGGTTATGCGTTGGTGGCCGTTCCCGCCATCGCGATGGCAGCCGTGGCCGGCATCGCCTATTTCGTGTTTGGGCTGTCGTTCTGAGCGCCCCCTCCGTGCGCAGTTCGATGGATGATGGCGAAAGTAGCACAAACAAAGTCAATTTCGCCAATGTACGAATGGAGCGTGGTGCCGGTTAATAGAGGGGCAGTATCCCGCCCGAGCAACAAATACAAGGAGTTCCCCATGAGCCTGTCATCGAGTGCAGCCGCCTCGCGCGAAGCACGCCCCAGTGCCGTTGTCGCCGGCTGCGCCCAACATGGGGAGGTGCGGCATGTCTGAGGTCGCGCCGCTGCCTGGAGCATTGCTGCGTCCTGCGAAGCTCGAGGACCGCTATCAGCTGGACCGCGGCCCCGCCTACATCAGTGGTTCGCAGGCGCTGGTCCGGCTGCTGCTCAACCAGAGCGCTCGCGACCGCGCGGCAGGGTTGAATACCGCCGGGTTCGTCAGTGGCTACCGCGGGTCGCCGCTGTCGGGCCTGGACCAGGTGCTTTGGGGGGTCCAGAAACTGCTTAAGGAAAAGCAGATCGAGTTCATCCCGGGCCTTAACGAAGACTTGGCAGCGACCGCCTGCTGGGGAACCCAGCAGTTGATGCAGCACCCGGAGGAGGCCACGGTCGATGGTGTGTTCGCTATGTGGTACGGCAAGGGGCCTGGCGTCGACAGAAGCGCGGACGCCCTCAAGCATGCCAATGCGGCTGGAACTTCACCGCATGGCGGAGCGCTCGTGCTGGCCGCCGACGACCACACGGCCAAGTCATCCTCGTTCGCGCACCAGAGCGAACAGTTGCTGGTTGCGTCGTTCATCCCCATTCTGTACCCGAGCAACGTGCAGGAATACCTCGACTACGGGATTCATGGCTGGGCAATGAGCCGCGCGTCGGGCCTGTGGGTGGGGCTCAAGTGCGTGGGGGATATCGTCGAGACTACATCGATCGCGGACGTTGATCCGTTCCGGGTCGAATGCCGGCCGCCCGAGGATTTCAAGGCGACGGAAGACGTCCACATCCGTTGGCCCGACGTGTGGGCGACGCAGGAGCCGCGGATCGTGCGCACCAAGCTGCCCCTGGCGCTGTCCTACTGTCGTGCCAATGGCTTGAATCGCATTGTGACCAAGGGCGCAGGTTCCCGCATCGGCATCATTGCGGGCGGCAAGCCCTACAACGACGTGCGCGAAGCACTCAGGCTGCTCGGCATCGGCGAGCAGGATCTGGCCGCGAGGGGCATTGCCCTTTTGAAGCTCGGCATGGTCTGGCCCCTGGAGCCGCAGATCATCCGCGAGTTCGCACAGGGCCTCGACGAGATCTTCGTGGTCGAAGAGAAGAGGGCGCTGATCGAGCAGCAGGTCAAGGACATCCTTTACCCGTTTGCCGCAAGCGGCGAGAAAGCGCCCCAGGTCGTGGGAAAGTCCAGCGGCGGGCTCCAATGCGCGGAATTCGAGATTCCGCATGAGCAGCGCCTCTTGCGCGGAGATGCCGAACTCGCGCCCGTGGACATCGCGGCGGCGTTGCAGGCGCGGCTGCATGCCGCAGGCATGGACGCATGCCAGGCGCTCCCCTACACGCCAGAAAAGGGAAAGCTCCTGGCGCCCCTCATGCGCACGCCGTACTTCTGTTCTGGCTGCCCGCACAACAGCTCTACCAAGGTACCGGAGGGTTCGCGCGCCACGGCCGGGATCGGCTGTCACTACATGGCCAACTGGATGGATCGCCGTACCGAAAGCTACACGCACATGGGCGGCGAGGGTGCTCCGTGGGTGGGGCAAAGCCGCTTTTCCAAGCGGCCGCACATGTTCGCCAACATGGGCGACGGCACGTTCTTCCATTCGGGTTCGCTCTCCATCCGTCAGGCCGTGGCGGCCAAGACGCCGATGACGTTCAAGGTCCTGTTCAACGACGCTACGGCGCTCACGGGCGGGCAGCCGCACGACGGACCGCTCACGGCACCGATGCTGACGCAACTGCTGCATGCCGAAGGCGTGGCACGCGTCGTGGTCGTCAGTGACGACATCGAGAAATACAAGGGGCACGAAACAGCGTTTGCGCCTGGCACGACCTTCCATCACCGGCGCGACCTGGACGTCGTCCAGCGCGAACTGCGCGAATTGCCCTTCGTGACCGCCTTGGTCTACGACCAGACCTGCGCCGCCGAAAAGCGCCGCCGGCGCAAGCGCAACAAATATCCGGATCCTCCGGTCCGCTACGTCATCAATCCGGAAGTGTGCGAAGGCTGCGGCGACTGCACCGTCAAGAGCAACTGCGTCTCCATCGAGCCGCTGGAGACGACTCTGGGCCGCAAGCGTCAGATCAACCAGTCCTCCTGCAACAAGGACTACTCCTGCGCCGACGGCTTTTGCCCGAGCTTCGTGGCCGTGGAGGGCGGAGCTTTGCGCAAGAAGCCGGTCGACTCCGGTGCCGCCTCCGAAGGCGATCCGGCAGCCTGGCCCGAGCCGACCCATCCCCAACTGCCCGCGCTGGACACCAGCTACGCCGTGCTGGTCAACGGCATCGGCGGCACGGGCGTGCTGACGATTGGCAACATCCTGGGCATGGCGGCGCACCTGCAGGGCCTGCATTGCTCCGTGATGGACATGGCCGGCCTGGCCCAGAAGGGCGGCGCGGTGTGGAGCCATGTGCGCATCGCGGCAACGGCCGACGACGTCCATGCGCCACGCATACCGGACGCCGCTGCCGATGCGCTCATCGGGGGCGATCTGGTGGTGAGCGCGCATCCGGACTCCATCAGCCGGCTGAAGTCCGACTGCCGCGCCATGGTGAACACCAATGTATCGCCTACCTCCGACTTCCAGCGCAACCGCGACTTCAGCATGCCGAACGAGGCGCTGTGGGCCACCATCGAGCAGGCGTGCTCAGAGAAAAGACTGGCCAAAATCCCGGCCCATGACATCGCGGTGCGTTACTGCGGAGATAGCGTCTACGCCAACATGATCTTGCTGGGTGCGGCCTGGCAGGCGGGGCAGGTGCCGCTGTCGCACGATGCGCTGCGCCGCGCGATCGAGCTGAACGGGCAGGCGGTGGATGCCAACTTGCGCGCGTTCAAGATCGGCCGGCAGTACGTGGCGTCGCCAGAGCGGCTGGTGGCGAAGCCCGCTGCGGTCGTGCAATGGATCCCCAGGGCCGGCAAGGAAGACGTGCCGCAACTGGTGCAAGACCGCCGCGACCGGCTGGTGGCCTACCAGGGCAGCAGCTATGCCCAGCAGTACGAAGGCTTTCTGCGGAAGGTACGTTCGTCCGGTGCTGCGATGCCCGACGGCTACGAACAGGCCGTCGCCAGGAATCTCTTCAAGCTGATGGCCTACAAGGACGAGTACGAGGTGGCGCGCCTGCATTCGTCCGCGGAGCTGCGCAAGCTGATCGAAAGCCAGTTCGATGGCGAATACAAAGTGGGGTTCTCCCTGGCGCCGCCACTCTTCGCCCGGCGCGGCTCGGACGGCTTGCCGCGCAAGCGGCTGTACGGCGGCTGGATGGCGTCGGCGTTCACAGTCCTTGCGAAGCTGAAGTTCCTGCGGGGCACGCTGTTCGATCCGTTCGGGTACACGCACGAGCGCAGGACGGAGCGCGCGCTCATCGACGAATACAAGCAGGGTATCCAGGCCACGCTGCCTTTCATCGCAGCCCAGCCGAAGAAGTGTCTGGAGCTGGCACGCATTCCTGAGCAGATCCGTGGGTTCGGGCACGTGAAATTGAAAGCCATCGAGGAGGCGCGTGAACGCCAGCGTGCCTTGCTGGGTGAGATTACCGGCAAGGACATTCCGCCGATGACCCATGGACACCGTTTGCAAGGAGCCTCGTCGTGAGTATGGAGAGCATTGAATCCATCCAGTGCAGTGTGCAGGACGGGGTATGGCATCTCTGCATAGCCCGGCCTGAAAAGCGCAACGCGCTCACCATGCCCATGTTCGCGGCCATCGCCGAGGCCCTGAGAGCTGCCGACGAAAGAGACGACGTGCGCTGCATTTTGGTGACGGGGGCGGGCGACGTGTTCTGCGCCGGGCATGACTTGAAGGCCTTCGACGAATGGCCTCAGCAGCCGCAGGATGCCGTGCCAACCTTCCTGCACGCCATCGCCGACGTGAGGAAACCTGTCGTGATCGCGGTGCATGGCTCCGCCACTGGGATCGGCGTGACTTGGCTGCTGCATGCCGACTGGGTGGTGACGAGTGCCGACACGGTCTTCCGGCTTCCTTTCGTCGACCTGGGCATTGCTCCGGAGGCGGCCAGCACGCTGCTGTTGCAGCGGGCCGTTGGCCTGCCGCGGGCCAAGCGCCTGCTCCTCGGCGGCGAGAAGTTCACGGGCGCCGAGGCATGCGAGTGGGGACTTGTCGCAGAGGTCTCGCCCGCGGCGGAGATTCATGCACGAGGCTGGGAGCGTGCAAAGCTTCTCGCTTCGAAGGATCCCACGATTCTTCGGCGCATCAAGGACTGGCTGCATCCCAGCAGCGAGTATCACCAACGCATAGACGAAGAGGTGATCGAAATCAACGCGGCCGTCGGCCGCCGTCGAAAGGCAATGGAGAGCACGCAATGAAACGCGCACATATCGTTTACGCGCACCCCGAACCGAATTCGTTCGTCGCAGCCATGCGCGACATGACCAAGGAGGCCTTGGAGAAAGATGGCTGGCAGACGAGCGTGACCGATCTGCAGGCTATCAACTTCAATGCTGTGGCCAGTGCAGATGATTTTGGTGCCAGGTCACGCGAGGACTACCTGGTCTACCCACTAGAGCAGCGTCATGCTTGGCAAAACCAGACCATCGACCCGCAGATTGCCGCCGAGGTCGAGGCCGTGCGCAATGCCGATCTGCTCGTGCTGGTATTCCCCATCTTCTGGTACTCGGTACCGGCTCAACTCAAGGGTTGGATCGACCGGGTGTTCCTGTCCGGTGTCTTTTACGGTGGAACGCGGGTTTACGACCAAGGCGGCATGCGCGGCAAACGCGCGATGGTCGTAGCGTCTCTGGGTGGGCGGGACTACATGTTTGGCCCCGACTCGATCCATGGTGACCTGAAGGACATGCTCAAGCACCTCCTGCAAGGCACGTTGGGGTATGTAGGCTATTCCGTCCATGAGCCGTTCTTTGCGTACCACGTCCCCTACGTGGACAACACGGAGCGTACCGGCATGCTCATGAAGCTTTTCCACGCCGTGGAGAACATCGACAGCCGGCCGGTACTGCCCATGCCCAGCCTGGATGATTTCGACGACCAGTTCCGGCCCAAGGTGGCGCAGACTTCATCAACCTGACTCAAGAGCAGTGAGATGACCGAAATCATCGATGCATGGATGCAGCTTCCGAACAAGGCGTACTTGCTGGACCCTATGTTCGATTCTTTGCGTCGATGGCCGACGGCTTGGCGGACGTTGGCGCAGGACAACCCGGACATCTCGCACGACGAGGCGCTCAAGACATTCCGCGAGCAAGGTGTCTCGCGGACGATCGCGAGCGCGTGGTGGGGGCCCGCGGGGCCGATGATCACGAACGACGAAGTGGCCGCCGCGGTCAAGGCGCACGGCGGATATGTGGTCGGCGTTGCGTCCGTCGACATCAACAGGCCAATGGACGCGGTGAGGGAACTGCGCCGATGCGTGAAGGAGTTCGGCTTCAAGGGCCTGCGGGTCCTGCCCTGGCTGTGGGGGCTCCCTCCCGACGACCGCAGGTACTACCCCCTCTATGCCGAATGCGTCGAGCTCGACATCACGTTCTGCCTGCAGGTGGGCCATGCCGGCCCGATGCGGCCTTCGGAGCCTGGGCGGCCAATCCCCTACCTGGACAACGTCGCGCACGAGTTTCCAGAACTGCGCATCGTCGGCGGGCACATCGGCTTCCCCTGGGTGAGCGAGATGATCTCGCTCATGATGAAACACCCGAATGTCTACGTCGACACCTCTGCCTACAAGGCTTCCCGGTTTCCACCGGAGCTGGTGGCCTACATGCGCGGCCCGGGAAAGAACAAGGTGATGTTCGGCACCAACTTTCCGATGCTGACCCCCGCAGAATGCTTGAAGCACATCCAGGCGCTGGAGCTCGGAGACGATGTGCTCCCCCGGTTCCTCGCGGGTAACGCACGTCACGCGTTCAAGCTGGAAGAGTGAATCCACCGGCCGCTGTTTCGATTTTTCAACTAAAGGAGACGCCACATGGCATGGGATATCGAAGTCATTGATGAGTGCGCCGTCGTGCGCATGAACACCAACAAGGTCAACGTCCAGAACGACCAGTTCTTCGCCGACCTGCACGCAGCATTCGATCGCCTCGAACGCGAGTTCAGCGAACTGCCCGTCGTCCTGACGGGCCAGGGCGATGCGTTCTCGGCGGGTATCGATTTCCAGTACAGCTTCGAGATCTTCGGGAGCGGCAGCCTCGACAAGATCCGCGACTGGTACAAGGCCTACCGCGAAACCAATCTGCGCATCTTCCGGTACCCCCGGCCCACGGTGGCGGCCATCAACGGCCATGCCATCGCGGGTGGCCTGATCACTGCCCTGGATTGCGATTTCCGCATCGCGGCCCGCAAGAGCGCGAAGTTCGGACTCAACGAAGTCCCCATCGGCATTCCCATGCCTGCCGCCTATGTGGAGATCATCAAGTACGCCTTGGGCGACAAGGTGGGTGCGCTGACCACCTTGCGGGGCGAGTTGTACGGTCTGGAAGAGGCCGAGCGACTGGGGTTCTTCCATGAGGTGGTTGAGCCGGACCAGCTGTTGTCCACGGCCATTCGCTATGCGCGCTGCATCACTCCCGACTGCAACGTCGCCTATGCGATGTCCAAGAAGGCGCTGCAGGATGCGACGAACAAGCAGATCGACGAGCGCACCGTGTCCCTGGATGCCCTGCTGTCGAATGGCATGAGCGACCCTGGAAACCGAAAGGCTCAGGACCGACGCCGGCAAGAGATCATGCACAAGCGCAAATAGAGCCGGCGCGCGAAGCGCGCTATACCCCTTGTAGGCATCTCGTGTCAGCAGAGATGCCTGCATTGCCGTGGCTTGGCGGGGGAACTGCCATATGGCAGCAACTTTCAAAAAACAGTTCTTGAAGCTTTACAAACTCCATGTTCATTGGAGGAGACTATATGCAATCTATTGACCTTCACAAGCTTGTAGACGAAGCCAGATTCAACCGCTTTCATGCGGTCGTCCTCATTCTGTGTGCAGTGATCATCGTCGCCGACGGCTACGACCTGGCCGTCGCTGGGATCGCACTCCCGGCCATCATGAGCGACATGAATGTCAATCCGACAACGGCTGGCTTCATGGCGAGCTCGGCATTGTTCGGAATGATGTTTGGTGCGGTGGGGATGGGCATGCTCGCCGACATTATTGGCCGGCGCTGGGCGCTTTCGATCTCGGTGCTCCTTTTCAGCGTCTTCACAGCTGCAGCAGGTTTGGCGCACGATCCCATCGCCTTCAGCGTGCTGCGCTTCATCGCGGGGCTCGGAATCGGTGGTGCGTTGCCTTGTTCGACTGCGCATGTGACGGAGTTTGCGCCCAAGAAGTTGCGAGGCTTGCTGGCGACAGCGATGCTTTGTGGCTATGCGGTAGGTAGTGTGCTTGCGACGTTGGTCGGCAAGCAATTCCTCGAAAAATATGGATGGCAATCGGTGTTCTTTGCAGCTGGCGCACCAATCGTGCTAATCCCGTTCATCCTGAAGTACATGCCTGAATCGTTGCCATTCTTGATAAAGCGGAATGACAATTCGCGCATTCGAGCGATCGTTGCTCGTCTTGCGCCAAGCCACCCGCTTGATGCAGGTGCGCGTTTTCTCGCGCCGATCGACAACAAGGCTGAGGGAGTGCCGATTGGCAGGCTGTTTCGGGATGGCCGCGGCTTCAGTACGGTCATGTTCGCGGCCGCGTTCTTCTCTGTGCTGTTCATGATGTACGCACTGAGCACTTGGCTTGTCAAACTGATGGCGATGGCTGGGCATAGTGTGGGTTCCGCGCTGAACTTCCTGTTGCTCTACAACGGCGGTGCGATCGTCGGAGCTGTATTTGGCGGCTGGCTTAGCGATAAGCTGAAGATCAAGTGGGTTCTGTGCATCTTCTTCGCCGTGTCAGTGGTATCTCTGACACTGCTGGGCCATGGAGTGCAACCGCTGTCCCTGATCGTCGCGGTCGTCGGGGCCTCCACGCTCGGCACCGGGATCGTGCTCCATGCGTATGCCGCCCAGTTCTATCCGGCGCCAATCCGTTCGACTGGAGTCGGCTTTGCATCGAGCGTAGGACGTGCCGGCGGTATTTCGGCACCGATCGGTATTGGCGTGCTGATGTCGATGAAGCTGCCGCTCGAGCAGAACTTCATTTCGATCGCGATGGCGGGGCTTGTTGGCGCTATCGCGGTGGCCTTGATCGATCATCGCCGGTCAGCATCCGCTCACGCGATTGACGCCTCGAAGGGGTTGGATGCCCGGGAAGCAGAGGCGGTCACCGGTCGGGCGGCTGCTGCTAGCCCCTGACCACCAGCGCGGGCTGGTGGTGAATTCCAAGGGGGTTCGTCGCGGCAGGTCTGACTCAGGTCCATCGCACCCGATGAAGATGTCGGCGCGATCTCGCTCAATGGCCCATGGGCGCCGGCCGCTTTGCCAGGCAGGGCCGGCGCTAGCCCTGCTTAGCGAGCCGGATTTCCTAGGCGGGCATGTATTTCCGCGACGCTTGCGCGTATCTTTTCAATGGAGACTAAGTTGGTATGACTGAACTCACGACGAGCTATTCGCGTGGCGCGGCGGATAGGCCATTGATCGAGGAGACCATTGGCGCCTTCTTCGACGAGATGGTCGGGAAGTTTCCCGACAAGGAAGCGGTGGTCTCCTGCCACCAGGGCATCCGGCATACCTATGTCGAGTTGCAGCGCGAAGTCAATCGGATGGCGAGTGCATTGCTTCGAATCGGCCTGGAGCCGGGCGACAGGATCGGCATCTGGTCCCACAACAACGCCGAATGGCTCGTTACCCAGTTCGCAACTGCCAAAGCTGGGCTCATCCTCGTCAACATCAATCCGGCGTATCGGCTGTCCGAGCTTGAGTACGCGCTAAACAAGGTCGAATGCAAGGCATTGATCACGATGCCATCCTTCAAGACGACCAACTACCTGGAAATGGTCAGAAGTCTCGCGCCCGAATTGGACGGTGCAGTGCTTGGACGCCTTGAGTCAGCACGGCTGCCCTCGTTGAAGACCGTCGTCCAGATTGGCCGCGATACAGCTCCTGGGTTTCTGCGCTTTTCGGATCTGTTGGTGATGGGCGACCCGGCAGACCAGGCCGTCGAAATCGTCGGCGCGCGATTGCGCAACACGGATCCGATCAACATCCAGTTCACGAGCGGCACGACGGGCTCCCCAAAGGGGGCGACCCTTACCCATCGCAATGTACTGAACAACGGATTCTTCATCGGCGAAGCGATGCGGTTGTCCCCGGAGGATCGCCTGTGCATTCCGGTGCCGCTGTATCACTGCTTCGGCATGGTGGTCGGAAACCTGGCTGCTCTGACGCACGGAACGACCATCGTGTATCCGAACGATGCATTCGAGCCCGTGTCGGTGCTGCAGTCCGTGCAGGACGAGCGATGTACGGCGCTTCATGGCGTGCCGACCATGTTCATTGCCGAACTCGACCATCCACGCTTCAAGGAGTTCGATCTGTCAACGCTACGCACAGGGGTCATGGCCGGTTCGCCGTGCCCTATCGAAGTGATGAAGCGTGTCGTGAGCGAGATGCACATGAGCGAGGTGACGATCGCATACGGCATGACGGAAACGAGCCCCGCAAGTTGTCAGAGCACGACCGACACGCCCCTGGAGAAGCGCGTCTCCACCATCGGGAAGGTGCTTCCTCACCTGGAGTTAAAGGTCATAGACCCTATTTCCGGGGAGATTCTGCCGGCTGGCAAGGTGGGCGAGCTTTGCACGCGCGGTTACTCCGTGATGCGTGGATATTGGGCAGATGCGGCCAAGACCGCCGAGGCCATCGATGCAGACGCCTGGATGCATTCGGGTGACCTGGCCGTCATAGACGAGGACGGATACGTCAACATCGCCGGTCGCATCAAGGACATGGTGATTCGAGGCGGTGAAAACGTCTACCCGCGCGAGATAGAAGAGTTTCTGTACCGTCACCCCGCCATTCAGGACGTGCAGGTGATTGGAGTCCCGGATCAGAAGTACGGCGAGGAGCTTTGCGCATGGGTCGTCCTTCGCAATGGCGCCTCGCTCAGCGAGGAGGACCTGAGAGCGTTCTGTCAAGGGCAGATCGCGCACTTCAAGGTTCCGCGATACATCCGTTTCGTAAACGGATTTCCGATGACAGTCACCGGGAAGATTCAGAAGTTCGTGATGCGGGAGATGATGAAGAAGGAACTCAATCTCGCCGAGGCGGTGTCTGCGTGAGCCTGTCCAAGATGAGGGGCCGCACCGGCATCGTTCAGAGCAGCCTCCTTGGTTCCAAGTTTGAGCAGAGCTCGAGTCTGCTGCTTCACGGACTCATGGCGTGACGAGGCGTCACGGCGTGCAAGAGCAGGTCTGCTTGTGGGCCGCGAAGTTGGTTTGGGGCACGTATCCGTTGTTGGGTCGGATTGGCGGATTACGCATAAGAATAGTCGATTTAGCCACTGTGCGCCGAGCGCTGAAATTTCTAAAGTAGGTGCAAACGGGTGCCATGCCTTGTCTAGGCATCTGCACAGCGCCTTGAGTCGCAAGTCTTCCTTTACGGGTGGAGCTTGGAGACAGGGGCATTGGTTCAATGAGTTCGACCATTTCTTCAGCTTCTGGCAGGCCCTATATGAATGCTCGCGAAATCTTCGTCATCGCCACCGCTCGCACAGCCATCGGCACCTTCGGTGGTGCGCTGAAGGATGTTCCGAACACGCAGCTGGCAACCACAGCGGTCAAGGCTGCGCTGGAGCGCAGCGGCGTTGCGCCCGACGCCATCGGGCATGTCGTCATGGGGAATGTGATCCCGACGGATCCGAAGGATGCATATCTCAGCCGCGTTGCCGCCATTGATGCGGGCATCTCGATCGAGACCCCGGCGTTCAACGTCAATCGCCTGTGCGGATCTGGGCTCCAGGCCATTGTCTCGGCTGCGCAGGCCATTGCGCAGGGCGACTGCGAGATCGCCATCGGAGGAGGCTCGGAGTCGATGAGCCGCGGGCCATACATCGACACTTCGGCGCGCTATGGCGCACGCATGGGCGATGCGACGCTGGTCGACTACATGCTCGGCATCCTGCATGACCCGTGGGAGAAGATCCACATGGGTATCACCGCTGAGAACGTGGCGGCGCGCTTCAAGATCTCGCGCAAGCAGCAGGATGAACTGGCGGTTCTCAGCCAGCAACGCGCGGCAGCGGCCATTGCGACGGGCCGTTTCAAGGAACAGATCGTTCCGGTGGAGGTGAAGACCCGCAAGGGCGTGGTGCTGTTCGATACCGACGAGCACGTGCGGGGCGACACGACGCTCGAATCCCTTTCCGCGATGAAGCCCGCTTTCAAGAAGGACGGTCTGGTCACTGCCGGCAACGCATCGGGTATCAACGATGGCGCGGGTGCCGTGGTGCTGGCGGAGGGAGGCCGTGTGAATGCGCTGGGCCTCAAGCCGCTGGCCCGCTTGGTGGGCTATGCGCATGCGGGTGTGGAGCCTGCCTATATGGGTATCGGCCCCATCCCGGCTACGCGCAAGGTGTTGGCGCGCACGGGCCTGAAAGTCCAGGACCTCGATGTGATCGAGTCGAACGAGGCGTTCGCGGCGCAGGCCTGCGCGGTGATTCAGGAGCTTGGCTTTGATCCGGACAAGGTGAATCCGAACGGCTCCGGCATCTCGCTGGGTCACCCCGTCGGCGCGACGGGCGCGATCATCACGACGAAGGCGATCGCTGAATTGCACCGCACTGGTGGACGTTATGCGCTGGTGACGCTGTGCATCGGTGGAGGGCAGGGCATCGCCGCCATCTTCGAACGTGTCTGACCGTTTGTCACTTCTCGCACGCGGTGTCTTGCCGCGGCGGGAACTCTCTGAAATCCAGGCACCGAGTTCGATGCCGCTTCATCCAAAGGAAGCCCGGCGATGCAAGCCAGGTGGCACTGGCGCCGAACGGCGTGATTGCCGATTTGATGGGGTTGTGGTCTGCCGGCCGGCCTACTTATGAGCCCGAGCGGATTCGCGTGCCTACGCAATTGCTGCTGGGCGAATGGGACGTGGATACGCCGGTGTACATGGCGCAGGAATTGTTTTCCAAGCTGGAGCAGGCACCCTACAAACGGCTGGAAGTGCTTGCGCGCGGTACACACTCGATGGTGTTGGAACTGAACCGGATCGAGCTGTACCACCGGAGCCGTGACTTACTGGAATCGCGCTTCGTGTGACGAATATCGCATGAAATGTGTCATATTTGCCAATGGCAGCCAGGGCTGAGTAACTGGACACTGATGGTTCCTACTCCTCCGAATTCATCATGAACAGACAGCACGTTGGCGTGATCGGCGCCGGAACCATGGGCAACGGCATTGCACAGGTGTGCGCACTTGCCGGACTCGATGTCACGATGCTCGACGTCTCCGACGAGGCGCTGGGCCGCGGTATCTCGACCATCACGGCCAGCCTGGACCGGTTGGTGAAGAAAGAAAAGCTGCGCGCGGAGGACAAGGATCTGGCGCT
Source organism: Variovorax sp. YR566 (assembly GCF_051992195.1). Taxonomy (NCBI): domain Bacteria; kingdom Pseudomonadati; phylum Pseudomonadota; class Betaproteobacteria; order Burkholderiales; family Comamonadaceae; genus Variovorax; species Variovorax sp. YR566. The sequence goes on from NZ_CP197092.1 coordinate 1,070,520, forward strand.
TGCCAGGATCCGTCCGACGGTCTCCTATCAGGATCTGCGCGGCGCCGGCCTGGTGGTAGAGGCGGCGACGGAGAGGCTCGACATCAAGCTGCGCATCCTCCGCGACATCGAGGCAGTGGCCAGCGACGAGGCGGTGATTGCGACCAACACCTCGTCCATCTCCATCACGCAACTGGCTGCCGTCCTGAATCGGCCGGATCGTTGCATTGGCATGCACTTCTTCAACCCGGTTCCCGTGATGGAACTGCTGGAGCTGATTCGCGGATTGCAAACCTCGGATCTGGCACACGAACAGGCCTTGGTCTTTGCACGGGCGATCGGCAAGAGCGCGATCACGGTCAGGAACAGTCCCGGGTTCGTGGTGAACCGCATTCTCTGTCCGATGATCAACGAGGCCATCTACGTCCTGCAGGAAGGGCTCGCCAGCGCCGAGGAGATCGATGTCGGCATGAAGCTCGGCTGCAATCATCCGATCGGGCCTCTGGCATTGAGTGACCTGATCGGGCTGGACACCATGCTGGCCGTGATGCAGGTGTTCCATGAAGGCTTCGGCGACCCGAAGTACCGGCCTGCGCCCTTGCTCAAGGAGATGGTGGATGCTGGTCGCCTGGGCCGCAAGACTGGCCAGGGCTTCTACACCTACAGCAGTCGTTGACAGATTGGAGGATTGAGGGGCGGTACAGCGTCTCGGTCCTTTTTCAGAGCTTTTTGATCGAGGCCGAGCCATGAGAATTTCCAAGCGCGCAGAGCGCATCGAGCCGTTCTACGTGATGGAGGTGGCCAAGGCTGCCTCGCAGTTGGCGCGTGAGGTCGCTCATGGCGACAAGCCAATGGTCTACCTGACCATTGGAGAGCCGGACTTCACCGCACCGCCTCTGGTGCAAGAGGCCGCCGTGCGCGCTGTGCGAGACGGCACAACGCAGTACACACCGGCCATCGGGCTGGAGCCCTTGCGCGAGCGCATCAGCGACTGGTACAAGCAACGTTTCGGCGTGAACATCCCGGTACGCCGGATCGCGGTGACCGCAGGTGCCTCGGCGGCGCTGCAACTCGTTTGCCAGGCCTTGATCGAGGCGGGCGATGAAGTCCTGATGCCCGACCCGAGCTATCCGTGCAACCGGCATTTCGTGATTGCCGCCGAAGGCCAGCCGGTCATGGTGCCCACCACGGCAGCCGAGCGGTATCAGCTGAGCGCGGAAAAGGTCGAGGCCCACTGGGGCAGCAAGACGCGTGGCGTGCTGCTCGCCTCGCCGTCCAACCCCACGGGAACGTCCATCCATCCGGACGAACTGCGCCGCATCCACGCCTGTGTCCAGGCCAAGGGAGGCGTCACGTTGCTCGATGAGATCTACCTCGGGCTGAGCCACGACGACGCTTTCGGTCAAACCGGCCTGGCCATTGACGAGAACGTGATCAGCATCAACAGCTTCTCAAAGTACTTCTGCATGACCGGGTGGCGCCTGGGCTGGGTGGTGGCTCCAGAACCTCTGATCCCGGTGATCGAGCGTCTCGCGCAGAACTTCTTCCTTTGCCCCAGTACCGTCGCCCAGCACGCCGCGCTGGCTTGCTTCGAACCCGACAGCATCGCTGAGTACGAGCGCCGCCGCGCGCAGTTCAAGGCGCGCCGCGACTGGTTCATCCCGGAGCTGGAGAAGATCGGGTTCAAGGTTCCGGTGGTGCCCGACGGCGCGTTCTACGCCTGGGCGGATTGCTCGCCGTGGTTCGACGCCTGGAACGTTTCGAACAGCTGGGATTTTGCGTTCGAGGCCATGAAGAGAGCCCACGTCGCGATCTCGCCTGGCCGCGATTTCGGAACAGCCGAGTCGGCGAGGTTCGTGCGCTTTTCGACGGCCAACTCGATGGAGCAGTTGCGGGAGGCCGCGGCAAGGCTCGCCGTTCTGCGTCCGTGAAAGGACAGGCACTAGCTTCGAGCACGCCACACGGGTCCTGCTGTTTCACAACGTCAGCTATGGAATGGTCATGTTGATAACCTTGCGGAGCGTGCCTTCGGAACAGGATTCTCGGATTGTCATTGCATGCATACGTGCATGCATCTGGGCAGGTATCGAAGACCGGCCTTTCTGTGTCTTCCCCAAAGCAGGGCGCGATTCGATGCATCGCGATCCTGGCGAACCGCAACAGTTTGCCGACGAGCCTGCTCTGTTCGAGCAACCTGCATACCACGCCGCGGCCGGCGCCGAATTCGGCGCTGCAAGGAACTGATGCCCATGCGCGCGCTCCTTGCCACGTTGCTGGGTTTCATTGGCGAACGTGCGCCGTACCCGGAGTTGGCGCAATGGCTGCCAGTCTGGCGAACGATGCAGGCGGCATCTGCGAATCGTGATCCGTTCGTTGCAAGCGTGATCGCCGCGCTCAAGGCCGATCGGCATGCCTGGGCGTTCTTCAGTGGATACCAGGGAGCGCTGCAATCGGCTTTTCCCGATTCGGTAGAGGGCGGACACGTCGGCGCGCTTTGTGTCCACGAGACTGGCCGGAAGATGACTGAGGTCACGACGAGCGTGGAATTCTGCGACCGCATCCCGTGCTTGCACGGGAAGAAGTCATGGGCCTTGACCAGCATCGAAAACCTGACTCTGTTGGCGCTTGCCAGCAGCGATGGCCCTCAGAAGGGGCCAGACAGTACGTGATGGTGCGTCTTCCATCCAGTGCCATGGGTGTCAGCCGGGGGCATTCGCGCCAACAGGCCGTTGTGCCCGAACTCGCTCACTCAGAAGTCCGCTTCGACACGGTTCGTTTGACGCCTGAGCAGTTGGTACCTGGCGATGGGTATGCCGAACATGCCAAGCTATTCCGAGTGCTGGAGGACATCTTCGCGACGGGAAGCGTCTTGGCGTATCTGTTCGCAGAGGCCCAGTCCGGGGGCTGGCCGACGACGTGGTGCCAGCGCTGTATTGCGGCTATCGCGATGCTCCACGCATGTGCCGATCTGGATCCTCGCGACACGCGTGCGCACATCCTGGTGGCGGGGTCCCTGTCTTTCGCGGGTGACGTGATTCGGGAGAGCGAAAACCATTGGCGACCTGCGCAAGCGATCGCCCACAACCGCTGGCAACGCGACAGGCCGATTCTTTCGCTGGGCAAGGAGGCGAGGCGCCTGCGAGCTATCGGGGCCTGGGCGCGCGCTTGAGGGGAGACTGGTGGCACTACCCAGGTGCGAGGAGCATGAACATGGGAGCAGTCGGTCGCCTTGCAGAGTTTGGAGGGTCACCTGTGAGTTCGGCACGCGAGGAGTCACGTTCCAAACTGCGGGAGGATTCGGATCAGAGAGGGAGCTTCGACGTCATCTTGATCTTCTGCATGGGCAACTCACTCTTGACGCTCTGTACTCCCTTGATGCGGGTCAGATACTCGCCCTGGAATTTCCTATATGCGTCGAGGTCTGCGGCCACCACGCGAAGCAGGAAGTCGCAGTCCCCGACCATCAGGTGGCATTCCACAATTTCATCAAGCTGCATCACTTCTGCCGTAAACGCCTCGATGGTCTGGGCATCCTGGCTTTTCAGCCAAATGCGGACGAACACGGTCAGACCCAGTCCGATCTTCGGGGCATCGAGCACCGCGACGTACTTTTCAATGACGCCGGACTCCTCCAGGTGCTTCACACGCCGCAGACATGGCGATGGCGACAGCCCGACTTTCTCCGCCAGTTCCACGTTTTGAATCCGTCCATCTTCTTGTAGTGCCTGGAGGATTCGGCGATCAATTCTGTCCAGATCTTTCATCATTTCATGGTCTCGCAATCGAATGCTCGTATTTCTGAAAATGTGGGCATGGCGTGCCTATTTTAGGAAATAAGAGGGTTAAAAAGAACAACAATTGCGGAGCATGAGGCCTAGAATTTCTTGGGTTTTGAGGAATTCTGGTTCACGGAGTTAAAGCATGACCTCGGTTGACATACAGCCCTTCGCTATCGAAAAGAATCCCGCTCCGGTGAGTGATGGGCGACGCCAGCGGCTGCTGGAGAGTCCTGTTTTTGGCGAGGTTTTCACCGACCACATGGCCACCATCAAGTACTCGAAGGACCAAGGCTGGCATGGTGCAAAGATCGGTCCTCGCCAGGCATTGAGCCTTGACCCGTCAGCGCTTGTGTTGCACTACGCGCAAGCGATCTTTGAAGGCATGAAGGCCTATCGGCTGGACGGAGGAGGTACGGGCCTGTTCCGTCCCGAGCAGAATGCGCGCCGTTTCCGCCACTCGGCCACGCGCCTCGCCATGCCGCTCTTGCCCGAGGAACTGTTTACCGAATCGGTGCGTGCGCTGGCGCGCGTGGACAACGACTGGATTCCGTCCGCGCCGGGCTTTGCGCTGTATCTGAGGCCGTTCATGGTTGCCACCGAGGCTGTTCTCGGAGTCAGGTCTTCAGCCGAATATCTTTACTGCGTCGTGGCCTCGCCGGTGGGGCCGTACTTCAAGAGTGGCGCTGCTGCGGTGACACTCTGGGCTTCCGACCATTTCACGCGCGCCGCCCCCGGCGGAACTGGCGACGCCAAATGCGGCGGCAACTACGCTGCAAGCCTGGCCGCGCAGGCTGAGGCCATCCGTGAGCAATGCGATCAGGTGGTCTTCCTTGACGCTGTGGAACGCTGCTGGATTGAGGAACTCGGTGGAATGAACATCTTCTTTGTGTTCGCAGATGGTTCCATTCAAACACCGCCCCTGACCGGCACGATCTTGGCGGGCATCACGCGCGAATCGCTGATCACCATGGCCCGCGATCTCGGCATGACTGTTCGCGAGGAGCCTTACTCCATTGACCAGTGGCAGGAAGACGCCACGAGCGGGCGGCTGCGGGAGTCCTTCGCGTGCGGCACGGCCGCGGTCGTGGCTCCCATCGGGCGAGTCAAAGGGCGCAATCACCACTTCACCATCGGCGATGGTAGTCCTGGCCTCATCACGCAGCGCCTGAAAGCCGCCCTGACAGACCTTCAATTCGGACGCGCTCCAGATCCACGAGGCTGGTTGGCGCGGCTGTCGTAAGCCGCAAATTTTGCGGGAGTGCCACCCCGCCCTTTTTCAAACCAAAAGCAGGAGACCTGTATGACACGATTCGCGGCTTCGCAAGGCTTCATGGGGCCCTTCTCCCATGATGGGCAGGCAAGTATCGCCCCCAGTCCACCGTGGCACTATGCGGCTGATTTCATCACGATCGAGACCTGGGTCGACCCGGTCGCCATCGAGGCATTGCTGCCGCCGGGCCTGAGCTTGCATCCAGACGAGGCGGGCCTGGTGACGGTTTCCTTCGTCGATTGGCAAGCCTGCACCGATACCGGCGGCGAACTGCTCGACCCAATCCGCGCGCAATATCGCGAATGCATCGTATTGGCGAGCGTCCAGTACGAGGGCAAGCTCATGCAGTACTGCCCCTACATCGTGGTTGATCAGGACACGTCGCTGGCGCGCGGCTGGGCGCTCGGCTATCCAAAGAAGATCGGCTCGGTATGGATCACACGGTCCATGGGTATGCCCTCGATTGCATCGCCCAAGCTGGAGGTCGGCGCCACCTTTGCCGGCACGGTGGCCGTCAAGGACCGGCGCCTCGCCGAAGGTCACGTGAAATTGTCAGCCCTTGCCGACGGCTCCGCCGTGACTTTCGGCAGCCGGCCCATCGTCGCTTTGCGGCACTTCCCGTCGATGTTCGAGGGCCAGCACGATCAACCGGCTGTCTACGAACTCGTCCGACTCCAGGCCGAGAGCGTTCAGGCTAGCCCCGTCTGGCAGGGCGACGCGGCATTGACGATCTACGACGCGCCTATCGAGCTTCTCGCCACGCTGCGCCCCATCCGCATCGGACGCGGCTGGCGCTATTCGATTGCGATGACGAACCGCAACAACCATCTCCTGCGCGATCTGCGCGGCACCACTTTGTCCCAGAGGCAATGACATGGACTCTGTGAAACTTCAACGTACGTACCTTGACCTCACGACGCCGCACGTAGCGGACGCATGCATGCGCCTGGGTATCGCGCTTCGTTGTGCACCCGCTGGAATTCGTGCCTTGTGGAGCGGTTCCCACATCGTTGGCCGGGTACGTCCTGCGCGGCACTATGGCAGCGTCGACGTTTTTCTCGAAGCAATCGACCGTGCCGCGCCCGGAGATGTTCTTGTGGTCGACAACGGTGGGCGTTTGGACGAGGCCTGCGTTGGTGACCTCGTCACTCTGGAAACCGCCCTGGCAGGCCTGCGCGGCATCGTCATCTGGGGTTTGCACCGCGATTCATCGGAATTGCGGACCATCAGACTGCCCATTTTCAGCCTGGGCACCTTGCCTGCAGGGCCGCAGCGTTTGGACGCACAGGAGGCCGACGCTCTCATCTCTGCCGGTTGTGGCGAACATGTCCTCACCCCCGACGACTTTGTGCTGGGTGACGACGATGGGGTGATCTTCATACCCTTGAGCCAAGCCCAAAAGGTGGCGGAACTGGCAACCTCGATTCGGGACACCGAGCGCAGCCAGGCGGCACGCATGCAACTCGGTACAACCTTCCGGAGACAGGCTCGCTTCGATGATTTCCTGGCCGCAAGAAACGCCGACGAGAACATGACATTCCGCCAGTATCTGCGCTCGATCGGCGGCGCAATCGAGGAGTGAATCTCGAGCTGAGCGGCCGGGGTCAACTGGACTTCAATCCTCTTCCATTTCTTGTTCAGGGAGCCCACTTCAGTGACTAACAGTGCATCCAGAGACAGCCATGGCGCACATTCCCGCGGCGCCAGCGATGCGGCGGCGCCGTATGGAAGCGAGCGCAGCACAATCCCGAAACGCAAGAAGGTCACCACGTCGCGAATTGCCGAAATGCGAGCAAGCGGAGAGAAGATTGCGGTGCTTACGGCCTATGACGCCACATTCGCGGCAGTCGCAGATGCCGCGGGTGTTGATTGCCTGCTGGTCGGCGACTCCTTGGGGATGGTTTGCCAAGGCCGGGCCACCACGGTTGGCGTTTCACTTGAAGATATGCGATATCACACCAAATGCGTATCCTTGGGACTCGAACGCTCGCAAGGTAGTTCTCTCATCATTGCGGATCTTCCTTTCGGCAGCTATCAGCAATCGCGGGAGCAGGCCATGGCATCGGCAGCGCTGTTGATGCGAGCGGGCGCCCATATGGTCAAGCTCGAGGGCGGTGGGTGGACCGTTGACGTGGCGGCTTTTCTGGTCGAGCGCGGAGTTCCTGTTTGCGCCCACCTGGGATTGACGCCGCAAACGGTGTCGGCGTTGGGCGGATATCGCGTACAGGGGCGTCAAGAAGAGGCCGGCGATAAGATCCGGCGCGACGCGGCAGCACTTGAAGCTGCCGGCGCGTCGATGATGGTTCTTGAGATGGTGCCCGGACAACTTGCGGCCCGCATCACCAGTGACATGACGTCTTGCGCCACGATCGGCATTGGTGCTGGCAGCGGAACGGCTGGGCAAGTCCTGGTGATGCACGACATGCTGGGGCTCAATCTGGGACGCATGGCGAAGTTCGTGCGGAACTTCATGGGCGGTGCGTCGGCCGTGGATGCCGCCTTTGCAGCGTATGTCGTAGCGGTCAAGGATGGCTCGTTCCCAAACGACAAACAGCACGCTTGGTAGTGCCCGGATACATGCCTGCTCGATGACAGTTCCCGGGCATATCTATCTATCCCTGGACCAGATCGATGTCATCTTCTGGTTGGCCGAAATCAGCAGCGTAATAACTTGAATGTCGGAAACAGTCATGAATATGGCGTTTCAGCCAATGTACGCAAGACCTGCGAGGTGCAACACTGAGAGCGCAACGTGCCCCACATGGTGCGAGAGCGCAGCACTCGTCGCTGTGTCTGTCCAACGCCCATTCATGGTTTTCAATCGCAACCCTCATCATGAGTCTCGACTCCGTCAAACAGTTTCTCGCCGAGCATGCCCCGGATCTTTCAATCATTGAGGTGGAAACGAGTGGCGCTACGGTCGCGATGGCGGCCGTGGCGTTCGGTGTCACTCCGGGACAGATTGCCAAGACGCTGTCTATGAGCGTAGGCGAGCAAGTGATCTTGCTCGTCGCCCGAGGCGATGCTCGACTGGATAACAGAAAGTACAAAGATCAGTTTGGGGCAAAGGCCCGCTTCCTGGCGGCGAGCGAGGTGGAGAAGGTAACGGGCCACCCCATTGGAGGCGTTGGGCCCTTCGGGCTTGCAAGTCAGCTGGATGTCTATTGCGACGTCTCGCTGCGGAGCTTCAGCGAAGTACTTCCCGCCGCCGGCGCAAACAATGCAGGTGTCAGGGTAGTGCCTGAGCGGATGGCGCAGCTGGTCAAGGCACGTTGGGTAGACGTCATGCAGCATGAGATTGCTGCTGAGTCGCTGGCTGGTTGAGGCGCTCTTACGCCTCTATACGCCACTGCCCGCCACGGCTTCTTCAGTCTGATGCAGATGCACGCATCTCTTGGTGTGCATCGGGTCGTGCTCGTCCAGTCCAGCGTGTACGGCACGAATAACGCCCGCTTGCTCGATGAGCTCTGAAATACACGCTTTGGACGAGCCATTGCAGCATGCTGAATCCGCCAATTTCGTCGGATCACGAAATCGGACTCACGGGAACTGAACAGCAACTTCGGTCGGCCGGTACTTCGGCAGCTTGTTAGTGGACCGTGTGCATGCCGCCACCCAACTCGAGGCGATTGACTAGCTCCATCAGGATGCCCTTGACAACCTGTGCAGGCTCCGACAGGGGCAGGTGATCCGAAGCGCATAGCGCCAGCGGAATCTCGATGTGCGGCGACACGAGCCGCCTGACATCGACCGCGGCCGTGGCCGCGACGGAGCGCGCGAGCGACACGGGCAGGATCGTCGCGCCCACGCCCGATGCGACCGCGGCGGACAGCGTGCTCGAAGACTCCATTTCGGCCACCACGCGCGGAATCATCTTCGCCGAGGCGAAGGCCCGGTTCACGCTGCGGCGCAGCTGGTTGTCGATGCTGGGCAGGAGCAGGTCCACGTCGCGCAGCTCGGCCAGCGCCAGCTCGTCGCCATCCATGCGCAGCATGCCGTGGGAGGCCACGACGCAGAGGTCCTCGGTGAGCAGCGGATCGAACGACAGGCCCCGCACCGCATGCTCGCCGCCATACAGAACGGCCATGTCCATGAGGCCGTTGCGTACCACGTCGCACAGCGTGGTGCCGAAGTTCTCGTTGATGTGCAGCATGAGCTGCGGATGCCGCTCCTGCACCGTCTGCAGCAGCGGCAAGGCCAGGCCCGAGGCCGCGGTGCCCGGCGCGAGACCGACCGACACCTGCCCCGCCAGGCTGCGCCCCGCATTGACGACATCGGCACGCGCCTGCTCGAACTGGCGCAGGATCAGTTGCGCGTGCCGGTACAGCACCATGCCGGCTTCCGTGGGCACCACGCCCTTCTGCGTTCGCAGGAGCAGGCGCTGGTTGAACTCGCCTTCGAGCGTGGCCAGCTGCTGGCTCAGCGCCGGCTGCGCGACATGCAGGACCTCCGAGGCCTGCGTGAGACTGCCCACGTCGACAATCTTCACGAAATATTTCAACCGCCTGAGGTTCACCGGGTCTCCGTCGTCTTGCTGCTCTGTTTGCAAGCAAGCATCGAGCCACGCGTTGGCAGCGTCAACCGGGGTTACGATCAGTTCGCACCCGACTTCCCATGACGGTAAATTTCAAGACCCTCAAGAGCTTCGTGACCGCGGTGGACGCACGCAGTCTTTCCGCGGCCGCCGCGCAACTGAGCGTTGCGCAGCCGGCCCTGAGCCAGCACATCGCCTCGCTCGAGGAACACTTCAAACACAAGCTGCTGAACCGCTCCAACGCGGGCGTGACGCCCACGCCCGCGGGCAACGAGCTCTACCGCCAGGCGCAGATCATGTTGAGCCACCTCGAGCAGGTGGAGCGCGAGCTGATGAACCGCACGGACGAGAGCTTCGTCTCGGGCCCCGTCTCGGTCGGGCTGGCCACGTACAGCACGGCCTCGGCACTGTCGATGCCCTTGCTGCAGGCCGTGCGCAGCGCGTACCCGGGCGTCAACCTGTTCATCAACGACAACTTCGGCCTGGTGTTGAGCGAGATGGTGATGACCGGGCGCCTGGACATGGCGATCATCTACGCGGGCAGTCCCATGAAGGGGCTCATGCTGCAGCCGCTCCTGACCGAAGACCTGTTCCTCATTGCCCCGCCGGGCATGGAACTGGAGCAGAACGACGACCAGACGATTGCCCTGCGCGCATTGGCCGGCATCGACCTGCTGCTGCCGAGCCGCATGCACTTCCTGCGGCGGATGGTCGACGAGGCCTTCGCGCGCGTCGGCGTGGTGCCCAACATCCGCGCCGAGATCGAATCCGCCGAAACGCTGCGCCAGGCGATCCAGGCGGGCGTGGGCGCGACCATCCTGCCATCGGCGCTGGCGGACTTTCCGCCGGCCGCGAACCCACCGATGATCCGCAGGATCGTCGAGCCCGTGCTGCAGGCCACCGTGTCGCTGTGCGTGCCGGACCACCTGCCGATGTCCGACCAGGCGCGCGCCGTGCTGGAGATCTTGCGCGAGCAGATCGACAACCTGTTCGCCGCCGGGCGGCTCGCGGGCATCCGCGCACCGGAAGCCGTGTCACTGCAGCCCTGATTTCTCGCAGCTCAGTGTGCGACGGCCGCCACCGGCTGCGATAGGTTGCGCATCGCCGCAACGCCTTCCGTCACGAAAGGGTCCGCGTGGTAGTACAGCAGCTGCGCGCCCATCGACACCAGGTGCTCGACGTCCTGCTTCACGACCAGGGTGCCCGCGATCTTTCCGGCCGCGCGGATGCGCTGCAGCGTCTGGTCGATCAGGTCGAGCGCGGGTTGCGGGCGGCGCTTGCCCGGCGCCACCGCGGGCGAATAGCCCATCGACTGCGACAGGTCGCCCGGCCCGACGAAGAACACGTCGATGCCTTCGACCGCCAGGATCTCGTCGAGGTTGCGCACGGCCTCGACCGACTCCACCATGCCGACCAGCAGCCTCGTCGCGTGATCGTCGGGGCAGGCATAGCGGAAGGTGTGCACCACCTGGCGCGCGATCTCCGCGGTGTGGATCAGCGGCACCATCACGCCGTCCGCGCCCGCGTTGAGGCAGCGCGTGATGGTGGAGCGCTCCTGGTTCTGCGGGCGCACGATGCCGAAGCCGCCGGCATAGCGCGCAGCCTTGGCCATGTGATGGATGTCCTCGAAGCTGGCCAGGCCGTGTTCGCAGTCGATGAAGACCGAGTCCACGCCCGAGCGCACGAGCTTCTCGCACAGCGTGGGGGACACATGGTTGGGGTTGACCATCAGCACGGAGTCGCCGCGTGCCAGGCGTTGATGGAGGGTGTCGCTCATGCTTCGTCTCGTTCAGGGTTTGCCGGGTGTTCCGTCGGGGGCGCCGAGCCAGCGGCTGATCTCGATGTCGGGGCCCTGGTCGCGCGCGCGGGTCGGGCTGATCACCAGCTGTTCGATGGTGGTGCCCTGCGGCAGCGTGCAGGCCAGCAGGATGGCGCGCGCCACGTCGTCGGGCGCCACCATGGCGGCGCGTTCTTCCGCACTCGGTGGGCGCACGCGCGTGTCCATGATCGGCGTGTCGACCTCGCCGGGAAGGATGGTGGTGGCGCGGATGTTGTTGTTGCGGAAGGTGACGTGCACGAAGCCCATCAGGTTCGTCACCGCCGCCTTGGCCGCGCCGTAGGGTGCACCGCCCAGCAGGTTCGGGCGCACGGCAGCCAGCGAAGACACGGTGACGATGGTGCCGGCTCCCGCATCGAGCATCCCCGGCAGCACGGCCTGGATCAGCACGTAGACGGCCGTCAGGTTGACCGACACCGCCGACTCCCAGTCGTCCGGCTCGATCCAGCGGATGTTGCGCACGCGGCTGGTGAGGCCCGCGTTGTTGACGAGGATGCCGATGGGGCCGACCTCTTTCTCGGTCCACCGCACCAGCGCGATGAGCTGCTCGCGTTCCTGCAGGTCCGCCTGGCGCGCCCAAGCCTCGCCTCCGGCGCCGCGAATCTCGTCGACCACGGCCTGCAGCGGCTCGGCCCGCCGGCCCATCACGACGACGCGTGCGCCTTCGGCGGCGAGCATCAGCGCGGTGGAGCGGCCAATGCCCGAGCCGCCACCGGTGACGAGCGCGACCTGTCCCTTCAGTGCGCCGGCCATCACGCCACCGCTTTCTGCGTTTCGGAGCCCGCCTCGGCCTCGTACCCATAGTCGGCCTGCGCGCCGGCCATGCTGACGAGGCCCTGGCGCAAGTCGTCTTCGACCAGGTCGCGCGAGCGCTGCTGCGCATCGCCCCAGCCGCCGCCGCCCGGCAGTTCGATCGTGAGACGCTCGCCCGGCGCCAGCACCAGCCGGCCTTTCGGGAACACGGCCTTGCCGTCGTGCCGCACCGCGCCATTGCGTCCGGCCTGGCCGCCCAGCACGCCGAGGCAGGGGTACTTCACGTGCTCGGTGCTCAGGTAGATGTTCATCTCGCGGTCCGACAGGTTGCGAATCACGCCGCGCTGGCCCAGCCCGCCGCGAAACTTGCCGGGGCCGCCCGAGTCCGGAATGAGCTCCTTGCACTCGGTGAGCACGGGCACCGCGAGCTCGTACATCTCGATCGGCGTCACGCGGCAGTTGGACGGAAAGCTCAGTGTGTCCAGGCCGTCCATCGACGAGCGGCCGCCTTGCCCGCCATGGAAGTTCTGCGCGCTGCCATAGGCCGTGCCGTCGGAGCGCTGGCCCTGGCAGTTGATGCCCCAGATCGGCGCGCCGCCGCTGTCGCCCATCGCACCATCGGGCACGACGTGCTGCAGCGCCTTGAAGATCAGGCTCGGAATGCAATGGCCCACGAGGTTGCGCGCCGCGCCCGCCGCATGCGGCCGCGGGTTGAGGATGGAGCCCGCCGGCGCCGAGTCGGTCAGCGCGACCATGCAACCCTCGTTGTTCGGCGTCTCAGGGTCGAGCAGGCATTTGAGCGCATACACGCTGTGCGCCACGCGGTAGTGCGGCACCACGTTGATGCCGCGCGCCACCTCGGGCGAGGTGCCGGTGTAGTCGACATGGATGGAGTCGTCGCGCACCTCCACGCTCACGCACAGCTTCACGTCGGACTCGAAGCCGTCGATCGTCATGTCGGCCTTGTAGCTGCCGTTCGGCCAGGCCGCGATGGCCTTGCGCATGTGGCGCTCCGAGCGGCTGAAGATCGCCTCGCCGAGGCCGTCGCAGTCTTCGAGGCCGTACTCGTCCATGAAGCGCGTGAGCTCGCGGCTCATCACCTCGTTGGCGGCCACCATGCTCTGGATGTCGCCGCGCACCTCGTGCGGCAGGCGCACGCTGGCCTCGATGACGGCGAACACATCGGTGTTCGGCTTGCCGGCCTTGAACAGCTTGAGCATCGGGATGCGGATGCCCTCTTCGAACATGTCGGTCGAGTCCGGCGACTGCGGCCGGCCGCCGATGTCCGGCAGGTGGGCGATGCTGCCCGCATAGCCCACGATCTTTCCCTTTCGAAAGATCGGAGTGAGCATGACCATGTCCGGCAGGTGGCCCGTGCCGATCACCGGGTCGTTGGTGGCGAGCACGTCGCCGGGCTCGAGCGACTCGGGCGGAAAGGCCTTGAGGAAGTAGTTCTGCGCCGCCATCGGCAGCGTGGTGATGAACACAGGAATCGACCAGGTGCACTGCGCGAGCGCGCGGCCCTTGGCGTCGAGCAGCACGTTCACGTAGTCGTGGTTCTCGCGCACGATCGGCGAGAAGGCCGTTCGGCCGAGCGCGCTGTCGGCCTGGTCGGCGATGAAGACCAGGCGGTCCCACATCACCTGCAGGGTGATCGGGTCGTTGAAGTCGGGTTTGAGCATGGACATGGCAAGAAGACCTCAGGACAAAAGCATGATCAGGTTGTGTTGGGCATCGAGCGAGGCGCTGGCATTGGGCCCCATCACCACGGTCGACTCGCGCTGCTCGATGATCGCGGGCCCTTCGACCGGCACGCCGGGCACCAGCGCATAGTGGTCGTAGACCGGCGTGTCGACGTACTTGCCGAGTTCGGAGAAGAAGACCGGCCGCGTGCCCTTGCGTGCATCGCGCGCCACATTCGACTCGCTGCGCAGGCTCGCGAGCGAGACAGGCGCCTTCGGCCCGCTGGCCCGCACGCGCCAGGTGATGACCTCCGCGTCGGTGCCGCTCACGGCGCGGCCGTACAGGGCCACGTAGTTGGCATGGAAGCGGGCCAGCAGCTCCTCGACGAACTTCGGGTCCGCCGGGTCCAGCTCAGGCAGCGGCACCGAGATTTCGTAGCCCTGGCCCACGTGGCGCATGTCAACGGTGTACGAGTAGGTGATGTGGTCCACCGGCACCTTGCTCGCCAGCACCACTTCGCGCCCCTGGTCGGCCAGCGTGGCCTTCACCACGTTCACCGCGCTGGGGTTCCAGGCCGAGACGCGCATCGGCAGGCTGGCCGACAGGTCCGCCGCCACCGGCGCGCCCAGCAGCCCGATGGCTGAGGTAACACCGGCGCCCAGCGGGCAGATCACCTTGCGGATGCCCAGCTTGCGGGCCACGCCGTAGGCATGCACCGGCCCTGCCCCGCCGAAGGCGATCAGCGGCAGCGCGCGCGGGTCGACGCCGCTGTCGGTGGCCTGCATCGAGGCGGCCTCGGCCATGCTCTCGTTGACCATGTCGTGGATGCCCCAGGCGCAGCGCTCGAGCGAAATGCCGAGCTCCTTCGCGAGCCGGGCCATCGCCGATTCGGCAGCAGGCTTGTCGAGCGCGAAGTCGCCGCCCAGGAAGGAGTTCTCGTTGAGGTAGCCCAGCAGCAGGTCGGCATCGGTCACCGTCGGCTCCGTGCCGCCGCGCCCATAGCAGGCCGGCCCCGGCGCGGCGGCCGCGCTGCGCGGCCCCACGCCCAGCAGGCCGAGCTTGTTGCGCGCCGCGATGCTGCCGCCGCCCGCGCCGATCTCGATCATGTGGATCGACTGGATCTTGAGCGGAAAGCCGCTGCCCTTGCGGAAGCGCTCGTGGCGGGCCACTTCGAGGTCGTTGGCCACCATGGGCTGGCCGTTCGGAATCAGGCACAGCTTGGCGGTCGTGCCGCCCATGTCGAACGACAGCACGCTCGATTCGCCGGCTTGGCGCGCGTAGTCTGCAGCCGCCACGGCACCCGCCGCGGGACCCGACTCGATCAACCGCACCGGCGTGCGCGAAGCCGAAGAACTCGGCACCACGCCGCCACTCGACGTCATCCAGAGCAACTGCCCTTCGACACCGCGCTGCGACAGCTCGCGCTCGAGGTGGTTCACGTGCCCGACCATCATCGGCCGGGTGTAGGCGTTGACGACGGTGGTCGATGCACGGTCGTATTCGCGCACTTCGGGGCACACCGTCGACGACAGCGAGACGGAAATGCCCGGTGCGATCTCGGCCAGGATCTCGCCGATGCGCCGCTCGTGCTGCGCGTACTTGTAGGCGTGCAGCAGGCACACGGCCACCGACTCCACCTCCCTGTCGAGCAGCACGCGGGCGATGGTGCGCACGCCGTCTTCGTCGAGCGCCTTGATCACCGTGCCGTCCGCGGCAATGCGCTCTTCCACGCCGAAGCACAGCTCGCGCGACACCAGCGGCTCGGGGTACTGGATGCGCAGGTCGTAGAGGTCGTAGCGCCCTTCCGTTCGGATGCGCAACATGTCCTGGAAACCGTCGGTGGTGATGAAGGCGGTGTGTACGCCGCGGCGCTCCAGCACCGCGTTGGTCACGACCGTGGTCGCGCCAAGAATCTGCAGCTGGCCGTTGCCTTTGGCCTTGCCGCCGTCGCGGGCGCGCACCTTGGCCAGCAGCTCGTCCACGCCCTGGAGCACGGCGCGCGCGGGCGCGTCGGGCGTGCTCAGGACCTTGTGCAACAGGATGGTGCCGTCGTCCTGCGTCATCGCGAAGTCGGTGAACGTGCCACCCGTGTCAAATGCCAGTTTCATGCCTTTCAGCTCCTTGAGTGTTCGGTTGAGATGCGCGGTGCTCAGGCCGTGGCCGCGTCGGATGCGCGCCTGCCCGTCATGAACAGTTCGCCCAGGTCGGCGGTGCTCAGCGCCTCGACCGGGCTGTCCCAGATGACCTTGCCCAGGCGCAGCACCACGGCGCGCTCTGCGGCCTCCATGGCCTTGCGGGTGTTCTGCTCGACCAGCAGGATGGTTCGGCCGCCCTTGTGCAGGCGCTTGAGTTCGTTGAAGACCAGCGTGATGGCCTGCGGCGAGAGGCCGACCGAGGGCTCGTCCACCAGCAGGATCTCGGGACGGCGCAGCACGGCCATCGCCATTTCGAGCAGCTGCTGCTCGCCGCCGGACATGTTGCCGGCGAGCTCGTTGCGGCGCTTGCGCAGGATGGGGAAGAGGTCGTAGACGTACTCGCGCTCACCCTTGAGGTCGCCGCCCTTGATGGTGTAGGCCGCCATCTCGAGGTTCTCGTCGATGGACATCAGCTGGAAGTTGCAGCGGCCCTGCGGCACGTAGGCAATGCCGTGGCCGAGCATCGCCTGCGGGCGCAGGCCCGCAATGTCCTTGCCCTTCCAGCGGATCGCACCGCCCTTGTGGGTGGTCATGCCGAAGAGCGACTTCAGCAGCGTCGACTTGCCGGCCCCGTTGGGTCCCAGCAGCGTGACGAATTCGCCGTGCCGGATCTTCAGGTCCACGCCGTGCAGGATGTCCAGGTGGCCGTAACCGGCGCGGAGGTTGTCGATTTCGAGTTCCATGGTGTTGTTCTTTCGTGTCAACCGCCGAGGTAGGCCTCGATGACCTCCGGGTTGCGAACGACCTCTTCCGGCGTGGCGTCGGCCAGCTTTGCGCCCTGGTGCAGCACGACCACGCGGTGGCTGAGGTTCATCAGCACGTCGGTGTTGTGCTCGATCACCACGAAGGTCACGCCCAGCTTCTGGTTCGCATGCTCGATGCACTGGATGACCTTCTCGATGAGCACGGGGTTGATGCCCGCCAGCGGTTCGTCGAGCAGGATCAGCTCGGGTTCGGGCATCAGCATCGAGGCGAACTGCAGCAGCTTCTGCTGCCCGCCCGACATGTTGCCCGCCGGCAGGTGCGCCACGCGTGCCAGCCCGGTCACCTCGATCAGTTCCTTCGCGCGTTCGCGCAGGGCCTGGATGCGCTTCCTGGCCGACGGACCGACCCAGAAGGTCGACAGCACGTTCGGAAAGCGCGACATCTGTCCGGCCAGCACGAGGTTCTCTTCGGAGTCCAGCGTGGGAAAGACCACCGTCTTCTGGAAGCTGCGCAGGAAGCGGCCCTCGCGGGCGATGCGGTTCATCGGCCAGCCGGTGATGTCGACGCCCTTGAGCAGCACGCGGCCCGAGTCGCTGCGCTGCAGGCCGGTGCAGCAGTCGAACAGCGTCGACTTGCCGGAGCCGTTGGGGCCGATGAGCCCCATCACCTCGCCGCGGCGGACTTCGATGTCCACGCCCTGGAGCGCGGCAACGGCGCCGTAGTTCTTGCGCAGGCCTTCGATTCGAAGCATGACGGGTTCAGCGGACATCGCGCGGCCCCTTTCCGATACCGGCAATGCGTTCTGCCGCACGCTGGAACAGCGGCGCCAGACCTTGCGGGAACAGGAACACCAGCCCCAGCAGCACGAAGCCGTAGATCACCATGCGCAGCTCCGGCGTGATGCGCAACGCCTCGGACACCGCCACGAAGACGAAGCTTCCGATGATGGCGCCCGGCACCTTGCCCACGCCACCGCCCAGCACGATGATCAGGATCGTGTTGGAGTAGTAGGCCTGGAACACCAGCGGGCTCACGACTGTCGAGAAATGCGCGTAGAGGCTGCCGCCGAGCCCCGCGAAGACGGCGCTCAGCATGAAGACCAGCAGCTTGTAGGTCCAGGTCGGCACGCCCAGCGATTCGGCCAGCGTCTCGTTGTCGCGGATGGCCACCATGCAGCGGCCGGCGGGTGAGCGGATCAGTGCGACGAACGCAGCAACCGCCAGTGCGGCAACGGCGAGCACCAGGTAGAAGTACTCGGGCGCCTTGATGACGGTGTAGACCCAGTCGCCAAAGCCCAGGCGCGGCCGGGCCACGCCCGACAGCCCCATGTCGCCGCGCGTCAGGTCGATCCAGTTCTTCGACACCATCTGCGCGACGACCACCATGCCGAGCGTGCACATCACGAAGGAGGTGTCGCGCAGCCGCAGCGCCGGAATGCCCAGCGGCAGCGCGACCAGCCCGGCCACCAGGCCCGCGACCAGGAAGTTCACCAGGAACGGCGTGCCGAAGTGGATCGACATGAGGGCCGACGCATAGGCGCCGAGCCCGAAGAACACGCCCTGCGCGAGCGACAGCATCCCCGTGTAGCCCAGGATGAGGTTCAGGCCGAGTGCCGGCAGCAGGAAGATCATCGCGAGGACCATCGCGTGCAGGTAGTAGTCGCCGAGGAAGAGCGGCGCGCAAAGCAGCGCGACCACGCCGACGGCGCACGCGCTCCAGTTGACCGCGGCGACCCGGGCGGCCGGCAGACGCGGCGTGTCCAGCGTGGTGTTTGACAAGATTGCCTGTTTCATGACGTTGACGCTCTCAGAAGCGGGCCTTGCTGCTGAACAGGCCGTGCGGCCGGAACATGAGCATGAGCAGAAGCACGATGAAGCCGACGGAGTCGCGGTACTGCAGGCCGATGAAGCCTGCGACGAGGCTCTCGATGACACCCAGCAGGCAGCCGGCGATGAGCGTGCCGCGCACGTTGCCCATGCCGCCCATCACGATGACGGCAAATGTCTTCAGCGTGATCGACTCGCCCATGCCGCCGTAGATGCTCACGTTGATCGGCCCCGTCAGGATGCCGGACAGCGCCGCGATGGCCACGCCGATCAGGAAGGTGCGGCGCACCACCTGCTCGACGTCGATGCCGTTGACTTGGCAGCATTCGATGTTCTGCGACACGGCACGAATCGAGCGGCCCAGGCGCGTGCAGCGCACCATCCACTCGAGCCCCGCGAACACCGCGAGGGTGACGACGACCAGGATCACGCGCTGCTGCGACATGCCGAAGTCGCCCATCTCGATCGGCTCCAGCCAGCCGCCCGAGAACACCTTGTAGCCGCCGCCGAAGGCGAGGATGACCACGTTCTGCAGGATGAGCGAAAGCCCCAGCGTGGCCAGCACGCCGGCCTGGAAGGGTTGGCCGATGAGCCGCTGCATCACGCTGCGCCCGATCAGCACCGCGATCACGCTGACGATGGCCACACCGCCGACGATGGCCAGGCTGTAGTCGGCCATCAGCTTCGACATGACCCACCAGGCCGCGAAGGTGCCCAGCATGTAGTACTCGCCGTGGGCGAAGTTGATGGCCCGCAGCACGCCGAAGATCATCGTCATGCCGGCGGCCACCAGGGCGTAGACCGACCCGGTGATGATGCCGTTGACGATCTGTTCGAAGAGGAAGGAACTCACGGTGTTCTCGCAGGCCGGGTAGGGCGCTTCTTCTTCACTTCGCGCCGGCCGCGTAGTCGACCTTGGTCGCGATCATTCCCTTGATGGCCGGCTTGCCGTCGGTGATCTCGAGCAGCACCATGGGCATGACCGCCTGGTTGTGATCGTCGAAGGTCACGACGCCCATGGGGCTGTCGTACTTGATCTTCGCCATCGCGTTGCGGATGTCCTCGGCCTTGAGGCTGTTGGCGCTCTTGATGGCGGCCACGACGAGGTTCAGCGTGTCGTAGTGCGTGTAGGCATGGTTGTTCGGCATCTCGCCGCCGTTGGCCTTCTTGTAGTCCTCCACGAACTTGAGGCTGCGCGGTGCCGGCACCTCGGGCAGCCAGGCTGCGGCCTCGACCGCGCCGTTCATGACCTTCGGCGCGGCGGCGATGGTTTCCTTGGTGTTGAACTCGCCGTTGCCGACCAGCGCGACCTTGCCGGCCAGCCCGAGTTCGAGCATCTGGCGGGCGATGATCGGGGTGGTGTCGGCCTGACCGTAGAGGAAGATGGCCTGCGCGCCCGAGCGGCGGATCTTGCTCAGCACCGAGCGGAAGTCGGTCTCCGAATCCTTGTAGTAGTCCTCGCTCAGGATCTCGGCGCCTTCGTACTTCGGCAGGTAGCGCTTGGTGAACTTGATGGCGCCGCGGCCGTAGTCGCTGTCGACCGAGAGCACCGCGAACTTCTTGAAGCCCTTGGTCTTCGACGCGTACTCCAGCACCGTCGCGGCCCGCACCTCGTCGGTCGGGTAGTTGCGGAAAGTCCACTTGAAGCCGCCCACGCCGGCCTTGTAGGTGATGTCGGGGTTCGACGAGGCCGCATTCACGAGCAGAACCTTCGACTCTTCGGCCAGTGGCTGCATAGCCAGCGTGACCGAGCTGCAGACGTCGCCGATGATCACCGGCGTTTTCTCGAGGCTGATCATGCGCTGCGTGGCGGCAACGCCCTCCGCGGGCACGCACTGGCTGTCCCCGCTCACGAGCTCGATCTGCTTGCCGAGCACGCCGCCGGCGGCGTTGATTTCCTTGGCGGCGAGCGCCGCGCCCTTGTTCGCGAAGGCCCCGTAGCGGGCGTTGGGGCCGCTCATGGGCGCGATGACTCCGATCTTGAAGGTGTCGGTCTGCGCACTGGCGGGCGCCAATGTGCAGAAGCCGGCGATCGCGGCAATGGCCACCAAGGCCGCGCCGCGCAATCTCGAGTTCGTGGGGTAGCTCATTGCTTTTCTCCGGGTCATGGAAGGGTTGAAGGAATGGTAGGAAGAGGGCGCTGCGGCGGCCAATACGTTATGGACCTTCGCCTATAAGGATTCTTGATAGGCAAGGTCCGCAGGCCCACAGGCCGGGGATCAGGCGAGCTTCGCCACTGCCGAGGCGATGCGCCGGCAGCCTTCCTCGATCTGCTCGACGCTGGTGGCCGTCGACATGCGGAAGTAGGGAGATACCCCATACGCCGTGCCCGCCAGCACCATGACGCCGCCCGCTTCAAGCAGGTAGATCACGACGTCGTTGTCGGTTTCCAGAGTCTTTCCCCCGGGCGTTCGCTTGCCGATCAGGCCGCCGCAATGGGGATAAAGGTAGAACGCGCCGCCAGGTGCGCGGGCGCGAATGCCCGGAATGTCGTTGAGCAGGCGGGTCGCGGTGTCGCGGCGCTGCCTGTAGGTGGCAACCCAGTCGGGGAGAAAGGCCGCGTCGCTGTTCAGGGCCGCCACGGCGGCGGCCTGGCTCACCGACGATGCGCCGCTGGTCGACTGCGACTGCAGCATGTCCAGCGCCGCGATGATGTCCGCGGGGCCGGCTGCATAGCCAATGCGCCAGCCCGTCATCGCGTAGGTCTTCGACACGCCGTTCACTACCAGCGTGCGGTCACGCAGGCCCGGCTCGATGGCCAGCAGATGGGGCAGCGCCGCGTCGGTGAAGCGGATGTGCTCGTAGATGTCGTCGGTCAGCACCATGACCTGGGGGTGGCGCATCAGCACGTCGGCCAGCGCGCGCAGCTGTCCGGCGGTGTAGGTCGTGCCCGTGGGATTGGTGGGCGAGTTGAAGACCAGCCAGCGCGTGGCCGGCGTGATGGCCGCCTCGAGCGCCTCGGGCGTCAGCCGGAAATCGTCTTCTTCCTTGCAGGCCACGGTGACCGGCGTGCCGTCGCAGGCCAGCACCATGTCGGGGTACGACACCCAGTACGGCGCCGGGACGATCACCTCGTGCCCCTCGTCCAGCGTGACCGACAGCGCGTTGAACAACGCGTGCTTGGCCCCGACCGTGACGATGATGTCGCGTGGGCTGTAGCTCAGCCCGTTCTCGCGCTGGAGCTTGGCCGCGATGGCTTCGCGCAGGGCCAGCGTGCCGGCGACGGGCGTGTAGCGCGTTTCGCCGCGTTCGATGGCCTTGCAGCCCGCTTCACGGATGTGCGCGGGCGTGTCGAAATCGGGCTCGCCGATGGCGAGGTTGATGATGTCCTTGCCGGCCCTGCGCAGCTCGGCGAACCGGTCCGCGGCGGCGCTGCTGGGGGAGGGCTTGATGCGGCGGATGCGCCTGGAAATGCGGGACGGGCTGGACGGGCTCACGTGACTTCCTCTTCGGTGTCGATGTCGGAGCCATGACGGTAGGAGCGTCCCGGTGCTAGCGCAAAGACGGACTTGTTCTAGGGGTGACGCATTTCCTTATGGGGCCTGCCATCGTCCGCATGTGCCCACTTGGTGATCGCATCAGCCCGTGCGGCGCCGGTACCTTTCGGCGAAATCCACGTACCAGTCGATGCTTCCAGGCTCGGCCAGCGCGTTGCGGCTCACGACCTTCTCGAGCGCGTGGCCCAGCAGGAGCTTCTTGACGGGCAGCTCCAGCTTCTTGCCGGTGATGGTCTTCGGGATCGTGTCCACCTGGATGATTTCGTTGGGTACGTGGCGTGCCGACAGGCCCGTGCGCAAGGCCTGCCGGATGCGCTGCTCCAGCGGCTCGTCCAGCTGGATGCCGGCCTGCAGCTGGACGAACAACGCCATGTACGAATCGCGCCCGAGGTACTCCAGGTCCACGACCAGGCTGTCCATCACTTCGGCCATGCCCTGGACCACGCGGTACAGCTCGGACGTTCCCATGCGCACGCCCTGGCGGTTGATGGTGGCGTCCGAACGGCCGTAGATCACGCCCGCCGTGGCGTCTGGCCGCGGCACCAGGCGCACCCAGTCGCCATGCCGCCAGACGTTGCGGCCCTGGCTGTCCTTGAAGCTCTCGAAGTAGCTGTCCAGGTACCGCCGATGGCCCGCATCTCCCCAGAAGTACAGCGGCATCGAAGGCAGCGGCCGGGTGCACACCAGTTCCCCCACCTCGTCCAGCACGGGTTGGCCGGCATCGTTCCACGCCTGCACGCAGGCGCCCAAGGTGCGGCATTGCATCTCGCCCGTGCGCACCGGCAGGGTGGGAAGCCCCACCAGGAAGCCGCCGGCAATGTCCGTTCCACCGGAAACGATGTTGAGCCAAAGGTCGCGCTTGACGGCGCCGTACAGCCATTCGCAAGCCTCAGGGGACAGGGGAGAGCCGGTGGACGATACCGTGTGCAACTGCCCCAGGTCCGCGATCTCGCGCGGCACGATGCCGGCCTTCAGGCACGCGTGGTGGATCGCGGCGCCGGCGCCGAACACGTGAACGCCCAGCCGCCCTGCCAGCTTCCACAGGTGGCCCCAGTCCGGCTCGGCACCGGCGCCGGTCACGGCGCCGTCGTACAGCACGAGGGTGGCGCCGCCCAGCAGCCCCAGGACATGCGCGTTCCAGACCATCCACGACGTGTTGGCCGCCCAGAAGACGCGCTCGCCCGGGTGCAGGTCGCCATGCAAAACCATGTTCACCATGCCGTTCGCAAGCACCCCGCCGTGGCCGTGGACGATGGCCTTGGGCAGCCCCGTCGTTCCCGACGAGTAAAGAATCCACAGCGGGTGGTCCGCCGGCAGGGCAGCCGGTTGCCAGGCCGCCTCGCGCGCGATGGCCTCCTGCCAGCGCACCGTCGTGCGGCCCGCGGCCTGTCCGGGCGGATGCGCAGCCGCGTCAAGGTGCGGAATCCAGAGGATGCCGGTGACCGTCGGCAACTCGCGCAGGATCTCGTCCAGCGCCCCGCGGCGGTCGAACGGCTTGCCGCCGAAGCGATAGCCATCCACCGCGACCAGCACCTTGGGCTCGATCTGCCGGAATCGGTCGCCCACGCTCACCGGCCCCATGTCCGGCGCGCACAGGGACCACACCGCACCCAGGCTGGCGGCGGCCAGGAACGCAACGACCGCCTGGGGGATGTTGGGAAGGTAGCCGGCCACCCGGTCGCCCTGCTGCACACCCAGGTCGCGCAAGGCCTGGGCCACCGATGCCACCTGACGCTGGAGCTCGACCCAGCTCATGGCGCCGGTGCCCGAGGCCTCGCTTTCGAAAACGATCGCGGGTGAGGCAAGGCGCGCGTGGCGGAACACCTGGTCGACCAGGTTGAGCCGGGCGCCTTCGAACCAGCGGGCGCCCGGCATGTCTTCGCCGGACAGGACGCGCTTATACGGCGCCTGCAACGGAAGCTCGAAGAAGGCCAGGACGGCGCTCCAGAAGCCCTCCAGGTCGGTCACCGACCATTGCCACAGGGCCTCGTAGTTCTCGAAGCGAAGGCCGCGCTCGCGATCCAGCCAGGCCTCGAAGCGGGTGATCAGGGCCCGCTCCTTGCGGGCCGGCGTGGGTGTCCACAAGGGTGCATCGGACGGTGCAGACACGGCGTGAGGGGCGATTTCTGGATGCGTGGTCATGGCGCAGTCTTGCTGGAGTGAACTCGCGAGGGGTTCCTGGGTGTCACACCGAAACGATGCAGCACATTGCCGAGCAACTTTCCGAAGAGCGGGTCGCTGCCAACCACCCAGGCCGCCCCGACTGCGCCTGCATGAAACACGCGCCCGCCTTGCGGCCGCTCCCAATAGATCATCTCGGCCGACAGTCCGTCGAGCGATTCGGTGAGTCTCGAGTAGTGGTCGAGGTAGGCGTCCATCTTCCCCGGGACGCGCCGGATGCCCTTGGCGATGACCTCGATGCCCTCTTGCGCGACGGGCAGGGAAGCACCCGGAGGGCAGCGCGTCGTCATCTTCGCCAGGGTCGAGAGGGTCAGGTCCCACTCGTGTCCGATGGCGCGCGGCAGCCCGCCGCCGGGCGCATGGCCGAAGGTTTCGCCCTTGCCGAGGCCCAGCGGCTGCGGCTCGTTGAAGAGCGCATGCGCCGGCAGCTCGACGTGGTAGACGCCGAAGTCGTCGCCGTCGGCGAAGGCCCAGCCCGCGGTTTCGAGGCCGATGATGTCCGCGGCCGGCCGGCCCGATGCCTTGAGCCGTCCGCCGCGCGCCCAGTCCTGGCTGTGGTACTGCTCGCCGAACGCGCCCGCTGGCGGGCCGACGGGCGGTCCGGCCTCGTCGTGATCGGGCCCGTTGACCTTCCGCTGCTCCATGACGGAGAAGTCCTCGTCGTAGCTCACGCGCAGGTACATGGTGTTGCCCGACAGCACGACCGCGCTGCCGCCGCGCTTCAGGAAATCGTCGAGCCCCTCCACGCCCGGCAGCGACCAGTATTCGCTGTGGCCGTTGATGAAGACGGTCTTGTAGCGCGCGAGCAGCGACGGGTCGCGGTGCAGGTCGATGTCGCCAACCACGTCGTAGTCGTAGCCCTGCTTCTCGAGCCATACGTGCAGGTGACGCTCGAGCCGCGTCCACTGGCTGAAGCCGCTCGCGGCCGGGTCGTAGAGCGCGTTGGGGCTGGCATTGGGCCAGGGCATGCGCAGGCCGACCTGGTAGCAGGGCTGGCCGTGGCGGTGGTAGACGTAGCTGCTGAAGGCCGGCGCTTCGGGATGGCTGTTCTCGAGGCCCTCCGAACGGCGCGGCCACACCGGATCGTCGACCACGTTCTTCGCGAAGGGCGTGGTGGCGTAGGCGAGCCAGCTGTTGACGGCGCACAGCACGAGGACAGGAGCGGGCGCCACGTGCGCGGGCTTGCGCACGATGAAAGTGATGTCGTAGTCCGCCTTGCGGCCTTCGATGTCGAAGCGCGCGCGGCCGACGTAGACGCCGGACCTGGCGTCGCCGGGAACGCGGAATTCGTGCACCGCGTCCCAGCGGCAGTCGTAGAGATCATCGCCGGCGAAACGCAGGCCGTGCCCGCGCGTCGGATCGTGGAGCGGGTCGTAGGGCGATTCGTCTTCTTCATAGTGGCCGACCTTGCCGGGCTCGAAGGCCGGGCCGACGATCATCCAGGTCGCGTGGTTGACGATGCGGCCGGTGCGTTGATGCCCGCTGGCATCGGCCACCTGCGAGCCGCGTTCTTCCCGCAGCGGCCAGCAGCCGAGTACCGAGCGGCCCGTCGGGATCTGCAATCCGCGTTGTTCGCGGCGCGCGGCGATCTCGCCGGTCGACAGCGCCCGGTCGTACAACGCCGGCATGACGAGGTCGGCTTCGAGGAACAGGTCGGCCTGGCCGCCGATGGCGCTCGCGCCGAGCCGCAGCGGCGCGGTTGCGGGCTGGACGGCCTGCAGTGCGGGCCACTCCGCGACGCACACGCCATCGATGCAGAGCGTTGCGAGCTCGCCGTTCCACGTGGCGGCAATGTGCTGCCAACGTCGCGTCGCGAGCCGGCCGTGCGATGGCGCGGCGTTGTCTCCCAGGTGGAACGACAGTGCCCCGCCTGGTTCGATGAAGAGCGCAAAGCCGCGGTGCGCGGGATCGTCGTGCTGGCTGACGATGGCCTGCCGTACATCGACCGTCCAGGGCTTGATCCAGCATTCGAAGCTCAACCCGCGCAGCGGCAGGCCGGCCGGCAAGCCGCGTTCAACATGCACATAGGAGCCGGGATGGATCGGCTGAACGCGCGCCTGATGCGGCGCGAATGCTTCGAGCGCCACGTCGTCGCTGCGTCCTTCGACGTCGCTGCCCAGCCGGTAGACCGCGAATTCGTAAGGCACGTCGCTGCTGACATGGAAGCGGACGAGATCGCCCGCCGCCACGGTCTTGGCATCGGCGTAGCCGTGGAGGCCGGGCAGCTGCAGCGGTTTGTGCGGCGGGATCGGGTGCGGGGCGGTCGCTGTCATTCCGACGTGAAGCCGGAGGCCTTCACCACCGGGGCCCAGCGCTTGATGTCGTCGACGATGAGCGCCGAGAGTTCTTCGGGCGTGCTCGGATTCGGATCGCTGCTGAGCTTCAGCAGCCGTTCCTGCACGTCCTTGTTGGCGAGTGCCTTGCCGAGCGCCGCATGCAGCTGGTCGACGATGGGCCGCGGCGTGCCGGCCGGCACGAAGAGGCCGGTCCATTCCAGGTTGTCGAAGTGCGGCTGGCCGAGTTCCTTGAGCGTCGGCACGTCGGGCAGCAATGCGGCGCGTCGGGTGCCGTTCACCGCCAGCACCTTGAGCTTGCCCGACTGCTGGTGCGCGACGAGATCGGCAATGGGCATGATGCCGGCCGAGATCTGGTTGCCGAGCAGGTCCTGCACCAGCGGCGCGGCGCCTCGGTAGGGCGCGGCCATGAGCCCCGCCTTGGCGTCGCTGCCGAGGCGGTAGCCCATGAACTGCGAGACGCTGCCCGGCGCAGGCACGCCGTAGTTCGCCTTCTTCGGATCCCTGGCGGCGATGTCGAGCCACTGCTTCACATCCCTGGCCTGCAGCTCCGCGGGCACCGCGATGCCTTCGTAGAAGCTCACGATGCGGCCGACGGGCTTGAAGTCCTTGACGGGGTCGTAGCGCACCGACTTCGTAGTGAGCGGCAGCATGACCATCATGTGCATGTTGGCGAGCAGCACGGTGAGCCCGTCCGCCGGCGCCGTGCGAACGTAGTCGGCCGCGATCGCGCCGCCTGCGCCGGTGCGGTTGTCGACGACGACGATCGTGCCGAGTTCGGCGGCCAGCTTGTCGGCGAGCGTGCGCGCCTGCACGTCGGCCGAGCCGCCGGCCGGATAGCCGACGATGAGCTTGAGCGGACCGTGCGTGGTGTTGATCTGCGCCGCGGCCGCGGCGGCGAAGGCCAATGCAGTGCAGGCGAATGCGGCCTTGAGGGTGGCAGAGAGCTTCATCGGGGGCTTTCCTGGGTGGGGTTGCGGAATCGGTGCGGTCGCCGGGTTCAGCGCACGAGGCCCTTGCGGGCGACCTCGTCGGCAAGATCGGTCAGCGACTTGTCGAGCAGCTCGGCCAACTCGTCGATCTCCGCTTCGGTGATCGTGAGCGGCGGCGTGATCATCTGGAAATCGCCGAAGGCGCCGAGGTTGGCCCGGCGGTTGTAGAGCGCGATGCCATGCTTCAAGCCGTGCTCGGTAAGCCGTGCGGGTGCGTTGAAAGCGACCGGCAGCTGACTGCGTTTCGCCTTGTCCGAGACGATTTCGATGGCGGTAAGCAGACCCTTGCCGCGCACGTCGCCGACGACCGGCGAGCGCGACGCGATGTCGCGCAGGCGTGCCATCAGCAGTTCGCCCATGTCGCGTGCGCGAACCATGAGGTCTTGCCGCACGACCTCGTCGACCACCGCGCGCGCGACCGCGCACGACAGCGGATTCGTGAAGTAGGTGTGGCCATGCACGAAGCCGCCGGCACCCGCGATCGCATCGACCATCCTGTTCGGTGCGAGCAGGCAACCGAGCGGCGTGTAGCCGGCGGCCAGGCCCTTGGCGAGCGTGACGAGGTCGGGGCGCGCGTCTTCCCAGTGGTGCGCGGCGAGGAAGGCGCCGGTGCGGCCGGCACCGCTCATGATCTCGTCGAAGATCAGCAGCACGCCGTGGCGGTTGCAGATCTCGCGCACGCGTCGGAAGTAGGCGGCCGAGGAAACCACCGCGCCGGTCGAGAGGCCGCCGATGGGTTCGAGGATGAAGGCCAGCACTGTCTCCGGGCCTTCGCGCAGGATGGTTTGCTCGAGCGCGTCGGCGCACGCCTTCTCGTGCGACTCGACCGTGTGGCCATCGGGCACGCGGTATGACAAGGGGGCCGGCACCTTGGGCATCGGGCGCACCATCGGACCGTACAGGTCGAGCGTGTTGGCATCGCCGGTGACCGCCAGCGCGCCGAGCGTCGAGCCGTGGTAGCTCGGATCGCGCGAGATCACCTTCGAGCGGCCGCCCTGGCCGGTCACGACCGCGTACTGGCGCGCCAGCTTGATCGCGGCCTCGTTGGCCTCCGACCCGCCCGACACGAAGAATGCGCGGTCGAAGCCCTCGCCCGCGAGTTCGCAGACGCGGTCGGCCAGCGCGATGTTGTGCTCGCTCTCGAAGAAACGCGGGTACGCGAAGGTCACCTTCGATGCCTGTTCGGTCATCGCGGCCAGCACGCGCGGATTGCCGTGGCCTATGTTCGCGACGACGGCGCCGGCGGTTGCGTCGAGATAGCGCTTGCCGTTCGCATCCCACAGGAAGATGCCTTCGCCGCGGGCGACGCGCGGCGGGCGGGCCGAACCCTTGGGTGCGTAGAAGCCGAGGACGGAGCCGCCCTTCGGCGCGTCGCCGATCCGGGCGATGCCAGTCGCGGGGGAGTTCGAGGTGTTCATGACCCGACGATACGAATCGCGGTCACTTTGCGGTAGACGCATGGAGTGATGAAGTGTTATACGTTCGTCGCATGAAGCACGTACATGACCGACTCGACCTGCTCGACACTTTCCAGAAGATCGGCGAGAGCGGATCGCTCAGCAAGGCGGCGCGGCTGCTGGGCACGACGCAGCCCACCGTCAGCCGTCGGCTGCTCGAACTGGAGCGGCTGCTCGGCTGCAAGCTGGCGCTGCGCACGACCGCGAGCTTTTCGCTCACCGACGAAGGGCGCTCGCTGCTCGTCGAGGCCCGCGACCTCGGCGACCGTTGGTCGGGCCTGTCGCAACGCCTGAAGGGCGGGCAGAGCCGACCTGAAGGCACGCTGCGCGTGATCGGGCCTTCGGGGTACGGAACGGGCTTCCTGACCGATGCCGTGACCGACCTGCGCGCGGCGCATCCGGCGCTGCGCGTCGAACTCACGCTGACCGATCGGGTGCTCGACCTGACCGCATGGGGCGCGGAATGCTGGGTCTGCGTGGGCGAGGTGCGCGATCCTGGCCTGGTGAGCCGCAAGCTCGGCATGATGGAGCGCGTGCTGATCGCCACGCCCGAATTGCTCAGGAAACTGGGGCCCGTCACCATCGCGCGTCTTCCGCAGTTGCCCTGCGTTGGGCTCGTGCCCTACGTGACCGGCAACGTGCGCATGCTGGATCGATCGGGCCGCTCCCGTATGGTGACGCTCGACACGCCGATCCAGACCGACAGCCTGTTGTCGAGCTACCGCGCGATCCTCAACGGAGCCGGCATCGGCGCGGCGGCCCCCTGGATGTGCCAGGACGACCTCAAGACCGGCCGGGTGCAGCGGGTGCTGGCGAATTGGTGGCTCGAACCGATCGCCATTCACGTCGCGCTGCCTCCGGGCATCTACAGGCCCGCGCGTGTGACCGCATTCATCGAGGCCCTCAAGGCAAGGATGTCTGCCCTTTCCGGGTTCCGGCCATCGTCCTGAAGGCAAGGCCGGTGGGCATGGAACGCGCTGGTGCTACGGCGACGTACAGGCAAAACTCGCCGCGGCGTTGGGATCGCCCCCAACGTACCGGGGGTACTGCGGATACCTGCAAAGTGGCCTGCTGGCAGGCGTCGCTCCTGCCGCAACGGTGCGCTGCGTGGCAACGATCGTCGAAGACGAGGGCTTGGTTCCTTTCTCGATCCACTCGAACATGGGGCCCGCCAGATCCACCTTGTCCGCCCCGTTGCCGCCGTTGCAGTGCTCCACGCCGGGGGCGGTGTAGTACTCGACGAATTCGTCCGCCGCGGATTGGCCGCCGCTCTTCTTGACGACGCTCTGGTAGTACTCGGTGGCGTTGTTCGCCGTAATCAGCCAGTCGGTCTGGCCTGTCCACAGCACCAGTTTTCCGCCTTTTGCCTTGAACCGGCTCAGATCAGGGTCGACGGCATCGAGCATCGCACTGAGCTGATCGAGGCGCGCCGTGTATTGCGCGGGATCCAGCAGGAGCGGGTCCACGGAAGCATCCTGGGCGACCATGTACTTGATGAAGTCGCCTCCCAGGTTGGAGGTCGATGCGCCCCATGTGGCCGCGGTCTCGCCACCGGGCAGAAAGCCGGGCCAGACGTAGCGGCCGTTGGCGATGCTGGTGGGGGCATAGAACGCCTGCGCGGACTCGACCTGCGCAGGTGTCAGGCAGGCATCGGTTTCTGCACCGTTGCATGCGAGTTCGACGGGATCGAACTGACAGGCTTCGGGCTTTCCGATGATCCTGTCGTTCAGTCCGTCGAGCCCGTCGCACTTGGCATACACGGCATCGCCGATCGTCTTGATCTTGGCGGCGCTCAGGGCCGCGCCTGGCTTCGCCAGTTGCTTCCCGATCTTCTGGTACCAGAGGAACTGCGACGTGAAGGCATTCGCCGGCGCGCGGGCGATGATGCCGTCGAAGAGATCCGGATGGCGTTGCGCCTGCATCAGCGCCTGGCGACCGCCGCCAGAGCAGCCCTCGTAGACCATCTTGGTGTTGGCGAACGAGTCGCCGTAGTGCGCGCGCAGGATCGACTTCGCCGGCACGAGGACCCGTGGAACGGATGCATACGCGTAGTCGGCGAGCATGTCCTCGTCGAGCGCGAAGGATCCTCCCGGTTTCGCAATCATGTCGTGCCCGTGGTTGGTGGCGATGGTCGCGTAGCCGCGCTTGGGCAGGTCTGGGCTTCCAACCGGGCTGACGGCAGGATCGCTGATGTAGCCAACATTCAGATAGCCATCGAAGCCGCCGCCGCCCCTGAAGACGGTGCGGTGATTCCACTCCGTGGGCATCCGTACGTCGAAGTCCAGGTCCTTCGGCATTTCGCCGCGCACGATGCAGTGCTCGGGCACGGCATCGGTGGCCGGCATGAAGGTCGCCTTGGTGATCGTCGCGCCGTCGAAGGTCCGGCCGAGGAACGCCTTGCATCGGCTCTCGGCGCTGGTTTGCTGGGTGTCGGGCACGACCGGTGCAGGATCGCCGCTGCCGTTGCTGCCTCCGCCATTGCCGCCGACGGTGCCGACTGCGCCGATGCCGCCCGCGAAACCGCTGCCGTCGCTTCCGCCGCCGCAGCCCGCTAGCGCCGCGGCCAGTCCGACCAGCGTACCGGTCGCGAGCGCGAGCCAGCGGGGCCAGCATGCAGGCTCGCGGCTTCGGATGGCGTTCAAGGCCGGGGATGAAAATTTCATGGGTTGTCTCCTGCGTTTGATTTGGCGCGGCCTTTGGACCGCAGTAGCACGGTAGGCAGGGGAGCAGGCGGCAAATGTCTGGTGCCGGACATTTCGGGGTTTGTCCGTAGTCGTCCGGGGATAACCCTCGATTGTCATGACCAAGACATTGCATCTCTCGCAGGGAATGAACACTCCAAACCTTGCTGCGCTGTGCAGAACACTCCGGGCCCTGGCCTGACATTTGGAGACTGGTGCGTGAAACCCGAGACAACATTTCCGGCCCTGCTCGCTTCGCAAGTGCGCGTGAGCGGTGCGCGCGTTGCGATGCGCGAGAAGAAGTTCGGAATCTGGCAGGCGCACTCCTGGCTGGACGTGTCGCGGTTGGTTCACGACCTGGCCTGCGGGCTGGCACAGGCCGGCGTATGCCGCGGCGACCACGTCGCGCTGATCGGTGGCAACCGCCCCCGCCTCCAGGCCTCGTTGACGGCGCTGCAGGCGCTCGGGGCCATCCCTGTGCCGCTCTATCAGGATGCGCCGGCGGCCGAGTACGCCTATCCGCTGGCCAGCGCGAAAGTTGCATTCGCGATCGTGGAAGAGCAGGAGCAGGTCGACAAGTTGCTCGAGGTGAAAGAGGGTTGTCCGGACTTGAGCCGGGTATGGTTCGACGACGGACGTGGCCTGCGCAAGTACCCCCAGTCGTGGCTTGGTTCACTCGATGCCCTGGTGGAAGCGGGGCGGCAGTTCGGTGCGGAGCATGCGGCCTTCTACGACGAGCAGGCTGCGCTGGTTCGACCCGACGATGTGGCAGCGATGTTCTTCACATCCGGCACGACCAACCTGCCCAAGGGCGTCGTGCATACGCATCGGTCACTGATCCTCAGCGCGCAATCGGGCAAGGCCTTTGATCGGATCTCCGAACGCGAAGAGGTGTTGGCCTTTCTGCCGCCCGCATGGCTCGGCCAGAACATCTTCTCGTACACCATGTGGCTGGCGAGCGGCTACACGGTGAATTTCCCGGAGTCGCCGGAAACCGTCGGCATCGATCTCAAGGAGATCGGTCCGACCTACTACTTCGCACCTCCGCGGGTGTTCGAAGAGATGCTCACGGCCGTCACGGTCAGGATGAACGATGCAAGCCTTCTGAAGCGAAAGGCGTACGACTATTTCATGGCCGTGGCGCGCAGGGTCGGCCAGAACGTCATGGCGGGCGAGCCGGTGACGCTGGTCGAGCGCCTGCAGTACGCGGTAGGCAATGTGCTTTTCTATCGCCCCTTGTGCGCTCAGTTGGGCATGAGCCGGATACGCGTTGCGTACACGGCCGGCGAGGCCATCGGTCCTGACCTGTTTGCCTTCTTTCGCTCTATCGGCATCAATCTCAAGCAGTTGTACGGCACGACGGAGACGGCCGTCTTCGTCTGCTTGCAGCCCGATGGCAAGGTCAAGCCCGACACCGTCGGCATTCCGGCGCCCGGCGTCGAGGTCAAGGTTGCCGCGAGTGGGGAGTTGCTCGTGAAATCGCCCGGCACGCTCAAGGAGTACCACCAGAACTCGCAAGCGACCGCAGAGGTCCTGGACGCCGACGGTTGGTACCACACCGGCGATGCGGCCCTGATCGACGACGACGGGCATGTGCGCATCGTGGATCGTCTCAAGGACGTCGGCCGCCTGGCGGGCGGCAGCCACGACGGCGCGACCTTCGCACCCAAGTACGTCGAGAACAAGCTGAAGTTCTCGCCTTACATCAAGGAGGTGGTGGCCTTCGGCCACGCCAGGGACCGGGTGTGCGCCTTCATCAACATCGACTTCGAGTCCGTCGGCAACTGGGCCGAGCGGCGAAGCCTTTCCTACTCCGGCTACACCGACCTGGCCCAGAAGCCGGAAGTGGCCGAACTCATCCAGGGCTGCGTCGAGGCCGCGAACGCCGAACTCTCGGTGGACCACCTCGTGGCTGGAAACCAGATCAGCCGCTTTCTCATTCTTCACAAGGAGCTGGACCCGGACGACGGCGAGCTGACGCGCACGCGCAAGGTGCGGCGGGGTTTCATCGCCGACCGGTATCGGGTCCTGGTCGAAGCCCTCTTCAGCGGCGCCTCGGCGCAATACGTCGAGACCGAAATCAGCTTCGAGGACGGGCGCAAGGGATTCGCCGCGGCGACGCTGCCCATCCACGATGCCAAGACTTTCGCGATCCTCCAGCGTGCCGCTTGAGCCCGCATCGCGAACCCCACCAGAACAAACAAGGAGACCGCGTGCTGACAGCTGTACAGCGCGCGTCGGTGGCCACTGCCAGCCGACGTTCGCACGATTCGAGAAATGATGAGGCGGTGCCACGAGCGCCGCAGCTCGCGCCAATCGACGTCAAGGGCGCTCAGTCGAAGGGCGCAATCCTGGATGTCCGCAACATCACGTTGCGATTCGGTGGCGTCAAGGCGCTCACCGACATCAGCTTCGATGTTCGCGCGCACGAGGTGAGATCGATCATCGGGCCCAACGGTGCCGGCAAGAGCTCGATGCTCAACTGCATCAACGGCGTCTACCAGCCGCAGGAGGGATCGATCACCTTCCAGGGCAAGACCTTCAGGCACATGAACTCGCGCCAGGTCGCGGAGATGGGCATCGCGCGAACCTTCCAGAACCTCGCATTGTTCAAGGGCATGAGCGTGCTCGACAACCTGATGACGGGGCGGAATCTCAAGATGAAGGTCAATCCGCTTCTGCAGGCGCTGCGCTGGGGCCCCGCGGAAAGGGAAGAGTTGGCGCACCGGGAGCGCGTCGAGGAAATCATCGACTTCCTGGAGATCCAGCCCTTCAGAAAGACGCCCGTCGGCAAGCTGCCCTATGGCCTGCAAAAGCGCGTCGACCTCGGGCGAGCCCTTGCGATGGAGCCGGAGGTGCTGCTACTCGACGAGCCCATGGCCGGCATGAACGTCGAGGAAAAGCAGGACATGTGCCGCTTCATCCTCGAGGTGAACCAGGAGCTCGGCGTGACCGTGGTGCTCATCGAGCACGACATGAGCGTCGTGATGGACATCAGCGATCGGGTCGTGGTGCTGGACTACGGAAAAAAGATCGGCGACGGCACACCGCGCGAGGTGATGGCCAACGAAGAAGTCATCCGTGCCTACCTTGGCGCACAACACTGAGCAGGCACAGAGATGGGATTTTTTCTCGAAACGGTTTTCGGCGGCTTGATGGCAGGCATGCTGTATTCATTGATCGCCATCGGCTTCGTGCTGATCTACAAGGCCTCAGGCGTCTTCAACTTCGCCCAGGGAGCGATGGTGCTTTTTGCGGCGCTGGCGATGGCACGCTTCTCAACCTGGATTCCACAGTGGCTTGGCTTCGAGAGCCAGCTCCTCGCGAACCTGCTGGCCTTCCTGGCAGCGATGGCAGTGATGGTGGCGGTCGCCTGGGCGATCGAGCGGCTGGCCCTGCGGCACCTGGTGAACCAGGATGGCGTCACCTTGCTTATGGCCACGTTGGGCGTTGCCTACTTTCTTGACGGTCTCGGGCAGACGCTGTTCGGCAACGACATCTACAAGATCGATGTAGGCATGCCCAAGGAGCCGCTGATGGTTCTTGAGAGCACCTTTCAAGGCGGGTTGCTCCTGAGCCAGGAAGACCTAGTGGCTGCTGCCATTTCCACTTTGTTGGTCATCCTGCTCGCGGTCTTCTTCCAGAAGACGGCCACCGGGCGGGCCTTGCGCGCGGTGGCGGACGATCACCAGGCGGCGCAGTCGATCGGCATTCCGTTGAACCGCATCTGGGTGATCGTGTGGTCCGTTGCGGGGTTCGCCGCGCTGGTCGCGGGAATCATCTGGGGATCGAAGCTGGGCGTGCAGTTCTCGCTGTCGCTCGTGGCACTCAAGGCGCTGCCGGTGGTGATCCTGGGCGGGCTGACGTCCATTCCCGGCGCCATCGTGGGCGGTCTGCTGATCGGTGTGGGAGAAAAGGTGTCCGAGATATACCTCGGCCCTCTGCTGGGTGGCGGCATCGAGATCTGGTTTGCGTATGTGCTCGCGCTTGCATTCCTGCTGCTTCGTCCGCAGGGATTGTTCGGCGAAAAAATCATCGATCGCGTCTGAGGCACACCCCATGATCTACAACGAAAACGGTCAATTCAAATCGACGTACCGGGCGGACCAGCAGATCCTGCCGATCTCCCAGGATCGCATGTTCATCGCATGTGTTCTGGCCGTCGCGTTCCTGGCCATGCCCTGGCTGGCCTCCGAGTACTGGCTTCGCGCCATTCTCATTCCGTTCCTCATCCTGTCCCTTGCTGCGCTGGGGCTGAACATCCTCGTGGGGTACTGCGGCCAGATCTCGCTCGGGACCGGCGCGTTCATGGCGGTGGGCGCCTACGCGGCCTACAACATGCAGGCGCGGGTGGAGGGAATGCCCCTGATCCTCTCGCTGCTGGTGGGCGGTCTGTGTTCGACCGCGGTCGGCGTGCTGTTCGGCATTCCAAGCCTGCGGATCAAGGGGCTGTACCTGGCGGTGGCAACGCTCGCCGCGCAGTTCTTCGTCGACTGGTCTTTCCTGCGGGTTCAATGGTTCACCAACTACTCGGCATCAGGCTCTGTCAGCGTGTCGAACCTCCAGATCTTCGGCATGCCCATCAGCACGCCGGCACAGAAGTACATCCTGTGCCTGAGTGCCCTGGCGCTGTTCGCATTGATGGCCAAGAACCTGGTGCGCGGCGCCATCGGCCGGGAGTGGATGGCGATGCGGGACATGGACGTCGCAGCTGCCGTCATCGGCATCCGGCCCGTGTACGCAAAGCTGACCGCCTTTGCGGTGAGCAGCTTCATCGTGGGTGTCGCCGGTGCGCTCTGGGGCTTTGTCCATCTGGGCAGTTGGGAACCCAGTGCGTTCAGCATCGAGCGTTCGTTCCAGCTGCTGTTCATGGTGATCATCGGCGGCCTCGGTTCCATCGTGGGCAGCTTCTTCGGCGCGGCATTCATCGTGCTGCTCCCGCTTCTGCTCAACCAGATGCCGGCCCTGCTGGGTGTGCCGATCTCGACCACGCTCGCATCGCACCTTGAGGCGATGATTTTCGGCGCGCTGATCGTCTTCTTCCTGATCGTCGAACCGCACGGCCTCGCCCGCATGTGGGGCACCGCCAAAGAGAAATTGCGGCTCTGGCCCTTTCCGCATTGAGCCCCCTCCTTCCAACACAAACCAAGAGACAGTCAACAGCCATGTTCACGAAACAATTCATCTCTCTTTCGATCGCCGTTTCGGCGAGCCTGGTCTTCGCTCAGGGCAGCCTTGCACAGACGGCGCCGTCGTCGGCGCTGGTCAAGGAGCAGTTCGTTCCGTTGCTCGTGTATCGGACGGGTCCGTATGCACCGAGCGGCACGCCGTGGGCCAACGGCAAGCAGGACTACCTGAAGCTCGTCAACGAGCGTGACGGCGGCGTGAATGGGGTCAAGTTCACCTATGAGGAATGCGAAACCGGGTACGCAACCGACCGCGGGGTGGAGTGCTACGAGCGCCTCAAGGGCAAGGGCCCCACGGGCGCGACCGCATTCGATCCCCAGGCGACGGGCATCACCTTTGCGTTGACCGACAAGGCACCGCTGGACAAGGTCCCGCTCATCACGCCGGGATACGGTCGCTCCGAAGCGGCCGATGGCGGTGTCCTGAAGTGGAGCTTTCCGATCGCTGGTTCGTACTGGACGGCGGCCGACATCCTGATTCAGTCCCTCGGCCGCAAGGCAGGCGGGCTCGACAAGCTGAAGGGCAAGAAGGTGACCTTCGCGTACCACGACTCGCCCTACGGCAAAGAGCCGATCCCCGTTCTGCAGGAGCGCGCGCGCATGCATGGCTTCGATCTGCAATTGCTCCCGGTGACCGCGCCGGGCGTGGAGCAGAAAGCGACATGGCTGCAGATCCGCCAGGCGCGGCCGGACTACGTCGTTCTTTGGGGCTGGGGGGTGATGAACTCCACGGCCCTCAAGGAGGCACAAGCGACGGGTTATCCGCGTGAAAAGATGATCGGCGTGTACTGGTCCGGCACGGAGCCCGACGTCAAGGACGTGGGCGCCGGCGCCAAGGGCTACAGCGCGATCAACATGCAGAACCTTCTGGGGGGCACCAAGGCCACCGAGGAGATCCTCAAGCACGTGCATGGCAAGGGCCAGGGTACCGGGCCGAAGGAGGAGGTCGGCTCCATCCTCTACAACAACGGCATGATCATTTCGATGATCACCGTCGAAGCCGT
The DNA here is from genome assembly GCF_051992195.1 of Variovorax sp. YR566. Classification (NCBI taxonomy): domain Bacteria; kingdom Pseudomonadati; phylum Pseudomonadota; class Betaproteobacteria; order Burkholderiales; family Comamonadaceae; genus Variovorax; species Variovorax sp. YR566. The sequence continues at coordinate 1,108,373 of NZ_CP197092.1, forward strand.
TCGTCGCGCACAGGAGCGGTTCGGCAAGGGCAAATCCATGACCGGCGAGCAGGTCCGCTGGGGGCTGGAGAACCTGAACCTGGATCAGAAGCGACTGGATGCGCTGGGCTTCGGCAAGCTGAAGAGTCCGATCAGCACCTCCTGCAACGACCACATGGGCGTTGCCACGGCGCGCGTCCAGACGTGGGACGGCGCCAAGTGGCAGTTCGTATCCGATCCGATCGAGGCGGACATGGCGATCCTCAAGCCCATGATCAAGGCTGCCGCGGACAAGTACGCCGCCGAAAAGAAGATCGCGCGCCGTTCGCCTGAAGACTGCCAGAGCTGAAGAAAGAGGACGGCAATGAGCGTCGTGGCTTTCAAGGAAAAAAGCGCCGTGGCCGGCCCGCAGGCCGAGCCGCTGCTGGTCGTCAACGGGATCGAGGTGATCTACAACCACGTGATCCTCGTGCTCAAGGGGGTGTCGCTGACCGTCCCGCAGGGCGGCATCGTGGCGCTGCTCGGAGGCAACGGTGCCGGCAAGACTACTACGCTGCGCGCGGTCTCGAACCTGCTTGCCGGCGAGCGAGGCGCCGTGACGAAGGGCAGCATCACGCTTCGCAACGAGCGCATCGAGGCGCTGACGCCCGCCGATCTGGTCCGTCGCGGACTGGTGCAGGTGATGGAAGGGCGGCACTGCTTCGCGCACCTGAGCATCGAAGAGAACCTGATGACCGGCGCGTACACCCGCACCGACGGCAAGGCCGCGGTGCTGCAGACCCTGGAGAAGGTCTACGCCTACTTTCCGCGGCTCAAGACGCGGCGCGCCAGCCAGGCCGCCTACACCTCCGGCGGCGAGCAGCAGATGTGCGCCATCGGACGCGCGCTGATGGCCGACCCGAACATGGTGCTGCTCGACGAGCCGTCGATGGGGCTCGCGCCGCAGATCGTCGAGGAGGTCTTCGCCATCGTGAAAGACCTCAACGACAAGGAGCATGTGACCTTCCTGCTCGCTGAGCAGAACACGAACATGGCGCTGCAGTACGCAGACTATGGCTACATCCTCGAGAGTGGCCGGATCGTGATGGACGGCCCTGCCGCCAGCCTTCGGGAGAACGAGGACGTCAAGGAGTTTTACCTCGGCGTCGGTGGGGGCGATCGCAAGAGCTTCCGGGATGTGAAGAGCTACAAGCGAAGAAAGAGATGGTTGTCGTGACTGAAGCAAAGTTGGCCCCGGTGGCCGTGGCAAAGGGCTCGAGGGCCAAGCGGGCCAGTGGCCTGTACTTCGACGCGCTCGACGTGCGGGCTGTCTCGGAGCGCGAGCGTGCGCTCATGGCGGCCCTTCCCCGGCAGATCGCTCATGCGATGACGACGGCTCCCGCGTTGGGGCACATTCTTCGCGACGTGAACGCGTCTTGCGTGACGAGCCGCTCAGTGCTTGCCACGCTTCCAGTCGTACGAAAGCACGAAGACTTCATGGAACGCCAGGCGGCGAGAACTGCGCACGATCCCTTTGCGGGGTTCTCGGCGGTTGGATGGAGCGGCGTGCACGGACCATCCAGCGTGCGTCGGGTCTTTCAGTCACCCGGGCCCTTGTATGAGCCCGAAGGCCACGGCGGTGATTTCGAGCGCACAGCGCGAGCGATGTTCGCGGCAGGCTTCAAGCCCGGCGAGCTCGTGCACAACAGCTTCAGCTATCACTTGACCCCTGCCGGCGCCATGATGGAGGCGGGTGCGCTGGCCCTGGGTTGCGCGGTCTTTCCTGGCGGAACCGGCAATACGGATCTTCAGCTTCGGGCCATCGTGGATCTGCGGCCGACCTGCTATGTGGGAACGCCCAGCTTCCTGAAGGTGCTGCTGGAGCGCGCAGCGGCTCAAGGCATCGCGCGCCTGTCTTTCACCAAGGCGTTGGTTTCGGGCGAGGCCTTTCCGTCGGTTGCCCGAAGCTGGCTCCAGGAGCGCGGCATCGATGCCTACCAGTGCTACGTGACGGCCGAGCTAGGCCTGATTGCCTACGAGACGGCACCGCGTGAGGGCATGGTCCTTGACGAAGGGGTGATCGTGGAGATCGTGCGACCCGGAACCGGGGATCCGGTTGCGGAGGGAGAGATTGGCGAGGTGGTGGTGACATCGCTCAACCCGGACTGCCCGTTGATCCGATTCGGCACCGGTGACCTGTCGGCGGTGTTGCCGGGGCCCTGTCCCTCGGGTCGGACCAACGTTCGCATCCGGGGCTGGCTGGGGCGGGCCAATCAGACGGCAAAGGTGCGTGGCATGTTCGTGAGCCCCCAGCAGGTGGCAGAAGTTGCTCGCCGGCATCCTGAAGTTGGACGCACCCGTCTCGTGATCGGCGGAAGCAGCGCAAGCGCCTGGGAGCCCGATGCCATGACGCTGAAGGTGGAAGTGGTTAACGCTGCGTCCGGCCTGCACGAGTCGCTGGTGGCCAGCATGCGGGAGGTGACCAAGCTGCGCTGCGAGGTCGAGATCGTCGTGCCGAACAGCCTGCCGAACGACGGCAAGGTGATCGATGATCTGCGAGAGCAATGAGCGGTCTCGATCGCGACGATGCGGACAAACCCTGAAATGTCCAACAGCAGACATTTCAGGCTTTTCCAGCGTCCTACTGTCTCTATGCGCACTGACATTCAGCCGCACAAACCAGTAGGAGACAACTTCATGAAGAACCCGTTACTCACGGCCCCAATGGTCAGGGCGCGTGGCCCGTTCAAGCGTTCGCTTGCAGGGCGATCGACCTGGCGCGTACGCGCTGCCATGTCGACGTTTGTCTTGTTGACAGCAGCGTCCGGATGTGGAGGCGGTGGCGGCGGCAGTCCTGCTCTGACGTTACCAACGACCCCCCCGGCACCCGTATCGCCCGCACCGCCGGCCGGGCCAGTGGTGCCGGAGACTCCGCAAGTCAGTGCTGAGAGTCAGTGCCACGCGTTCGTCGGCCAAACCTTCGGGGATGCGACTGTGACGAAAGCCACTTTCGTGCCGACGACCGGCAATGTGCCCGAGTATTGCGTAGTGCTTGGTGAGATGGCGAAGGACCTGGACTTCGAGGTGCGCATGCCCACCGATTGGAACCATCGCACGGTGTTCATGGGCGGGGGGGGCTTCGACGGCGTCATTGCTTCGCCCGCCGTCTATCCCTCGGTGAGCCCTGATCTGGCCGTTCGCCGCTACGCGACGATTGCGACCAACCACGGTCACAACAGCACCAATGGAATGGATGCCTCGTGGGCACTCGACGATCAGATGTTCAGCGACTATGCGAATCAGTCGGTTCCAAGAGTGCTCGCGCCGGCGAAGGCGATTCTGAAGGCTCGCTATGGCAATGCCACTCAGAACACCAAGATCGTGTTCGAAGGCTGCTCTGGCGGAGGACGGCAGGCGTTGCTGCAGGCCCAGCGCAATCCCGAGTTGTTCGACGGGATCATTGCACGGGCTCCTGCCAATGCCTTCAACCCGCAGTTCCTCTCCTACCAAAAGGTCTTCAAGCAACTCGCGAAGCCGGGTGCCGCGCTGACTGCGCCCAAGATCAATGCCATCGCCAATGCCGTGTACGCGAAGTGCGATGGCCTCGATGGTTTGAACGACAGAATCATCGGTCGACCCGATGCGTGCAGCTTCGATCCTGCCGAGCTTGCTTGCACTGGCGCAGAGACTGACTCCTGCCTCACGCCGGCGCAGGTCGAGTCGGCGCAAACCATCTACTCGTCGACCAACGTGGCCAACGGCCGCTATGTCTGGCCGGCCTTTCCGCCGGGCGGCGAAGAGGGATCTTCATTCACGGGGTCGGAGTGGGGCGGTGCGACATCGAAGGGCTTGATGGAGGGCTACATCAAGTACATGGTTGCCCGGGATGGCACCATTGACCCTCTTCAGCTCGACCCTGCGCAGTACACCGCGCGGATCGACGAGCTTGTCTCTATGATGGACGCGACCGACCCTGACCTCAGCAGATTCAAGGCGCGCGGTGGCAAGTTGATTCTGTGGACAGGCCTGTCGGACTGGCTTATCACCGCGAACAATGCCACGGCCTACTATCAAAGCGTCGTGCAGAGGAGCGGCGGGCAGGCTGCTGCCGACGAGTTCGTCGAGTACTACACCGCGCCCGGGGTGGGTCACTGTGCACTTGGAAATGGAGCCGACAAGGTGGACTTGGCCGGTCCCATGTTCGAGTGGCTCGAGCAAGGCGTCGCGCCATCGAGTGCGCCGATCACCGCATCGACGCTGTTCGTGCTTCCGGGCACCACGTCCAAAAGCCGGCCTCTGTGCAGGTATCCCCAGTATCCGAAGTACATCGGCGGCGACCTCGATGCGGCCGCCAGCTTTGTGTGCGCGTCAAGCTAGCGTTTCCTGGCCGCCCGGGGAGGGCCGGGCTGTAGCGCTTTGAGAGCGAATCAGCTCGTGCGCGCGAAGTGCTGCAGGCCGGGCAGGTCAAGGATCTCGATGGTTCCGTAGCGGGCGCGCAGCAGCCCGGCCTCCTCCAGTTCGTGAAGGGCCTTGTTGGTGTTCTGCCGCGCAAGACCACTGAGGCGCGCGATCTCTTCCTGAGAGATCGCGAGCTGCTTGTTTGTGGAGGGGAAGAGCTGCGGATTGAACAGCTCCGACACACAGAAAGCCACACGCGCCGTGGCCTCCTGAAACCTGAAGGTCTCGACCAGGGAGACGTAATACGCGAGGCGTGCATTGAGTTGATCGATGACCCAGCGGCTGAAGAATGAGCTGTCGTCGATGAGCCACTGGAACGTGGCGCGCGGCAGGAATGCAACGCAGCTGTCGCGGATGGCAACCACCGCATAGGGCCTGGGTTCGCCCTTGATGACAGCGCCTTCACCGAACCATGAGCCGGACGGAACTCCCGAAAACGTGGTGCTTCGGCCGTCCTCGGCGACCTTGTCCACCTTCAGCATGCCCTCGACAACGCCCATCCAATGCACGGCGGGCTGGCCGAGAGCGCATATCGTGGCGCCGGCCTGGTACTCGCGTGCGAACGCGTCTCGGCTGACGCGGGCCAACTGCTCGTCAGTCAGTCCGGTGCTCCAGGTGGAAGACGAAAGAAACTCCTGCAATCGACTCGTGCCGGACATGGGTTGCGACAGATATAGCGGTATTGCTTTTATTTTCTGTCGCTGCGATGGGGATCGCAACAAGACCAACCCTACCCATGCAGGGGTGCGGTGCCCCCGAATTTCAGGGGCGGAAGCTGCCCTGTATGTCCTGTGCAAGACATTCACGGACAGCAGCCAAACCTAGGATCTCCTGCAGTTCGCGAACAAGTGCAAGGAGACAAATGCATCGACTATCCCATCCGCCCTCGCTCGACGACCAGGATCTGCGGCTTGCCGTCGACTGGGCGATCGTGTCGCGCCGCAGCGTGCGCGCTTTTCTGCCTCGCGATGTATCGAACGAGCAGGTCGCCGACATCCTGGACGTGGCACGCTATGCCGCTTCCGGGATGAACACGCAGCCCTGGCATGTGCATGTGGTGCGCGGCGCGGTCAAGGACCGGATCAGCGCGGCTATTGCAGAGATCGACAATGATCCGGAAAGAAGCGTCGCGCTGAAGGAGCCCTACGAGTACTACCCGGTAACGTGGACATCGCCGTTCGTCGACCGGCGCCGCAAGGTGGGGTGGGACCTGTATGGCCTGCTGGAGATCGAGAAGGGCGACAAGGCGCGCATGCACGCCCAGCACGGGCGGAACTACAGGTTCTTCGATGCGCCGGTGGGCCTCTTTTTCACCGTGGACCGGGTGATGGAGCAAGGAAGCCTCATCGACTACGGCATGTTCCTGCAAAGCGTCATGGTCAGTGCGCGAGCGCGCGGGCTGGACACCTGTCCGCAGGTCGCTTTCACGAAGTTCCATCGCGTGATTGTCGCCGAACTCGGCATACCGGACAGCCAGATGCTGGTGTGCGGCATGAGCCTCGGCCACGCAGACATGTCTCGTGTCGAGAACACCTTGGTGACGGAGCGCGAGCCGGTGGAACGCTTCACTACCTTTCACGACGATACGCGCAAGGAGGTCCGCTCATGAGCACAAGCATCTATGACAAAGGCCTGGACCGCACCGCGGCCAATTTCGTTCCGCTCAGCCCGCTGCGCTTTCTCGATCGGGCTGCCGATGTCTACCCGGATCGCACAGCAATTGTTCATGGCGAGCTTCGCCGGTCATGGGCGCAGACCCGCGAGCGTTGCTATCGCTTGGCATCTGCCTTGAGCAAGCGCGGCATCCGCCGCGCAGACACCGTTTCCATCATGGCGCCGAATACGCCGGCTATGCTGGAGGCCCATTTCGGCGTTCCACTCTCCGGTGCGGTGCTGAATGCGATCAACTCGAGGTTGGATGTAGAGGGACTCGCGTTCATCTTGCGGCACAGCGAGTCCAGGCTGCTGTTGGTGGACAGGGAGTTCGGTGCATTGGCGAAGCAGGCAGTTGCGCTTCTGGACAACCCGCCATTTCTCGTAGACATCAATGACCATGAAGCTCCGGACGGCGAGGCCGTGGGTGATTTGGACTACGAGACGCTCCTGTCCGAAGGAGACCCCGACTTCGATGGCGTGTGGCCTACCGATGAGTGCGAACCCATCGCGTTGAACTACACATCGGGCACCACGGGCGACCCGAAAGGCGTGGTGCCGAGTCATCGCGGCACCTATCTCATGAGCCTGTTGCAGCTGACCGACTGGGCCGTTCCCAAAGCGCCCGTCTACCTGTGGACACTGCCGATGTTTCATGCGAACGGTTGGTGCTTCACATGGGCCATCACCGCCGCCGCGGGTACGCACGTGTGCATGCGCAAGGTCACGGCGGCCGGCATTTACAAGGCACTCGCCGACCACAAGGCGGATCACTTCTGCGCGGCGCCCACCGTCATGGGCTTGCTGGTGAATGCGCGCGATGAAGAACGTCGGCCTCTCCCTGGCCGCGTGCGTGTTCTCACCGCCGGGTCGCCTCCGCCCGCCGCTGTGCTGGAGGCGGCAGCGGTGATGGGCTTCGACGTCGATCATGTCTACGGCATCACCGAGGTGAGCGGAACGCCGGTCAGTTGTGCGTGGCAACCGGCATGGGATGGGCTGAGCGCGGCCGAACGGGGGCGGCTCCAGGCCCGCCAGGGCGTTCGTGCCGCGGCGCTGGAGGGTTTGCAGGTCGTCGACCCCGAGACGATGCGCCCGGTGCCATTCGACGGAACCACTGCAGGAGAACTGGTGATCCGCGGGAACACCGTCATGAAGGGCTATCTGAAGAATACGGCTTCGACGCAGAAAGCCTTCGAAGGCGGCTGGTTCCGCACCGGCGACATCGCGGTGGTTCATGCCGATGGCTACGTGCAGATCACCGACCGATCGAAGGACGTGATCATCTCCGGCGGTGAGAACATCTCGTCCGTCGAAGTCGAGGACATTCTGCACCGGCATCCTTCGATCCTCTACGCGGCCGTTGTGGCGCAGCCCGACGAGAAGTGGGGGGAGGTGCCATGCGCTTTCATCGAGCTCAAGCCGGAGTCTCTCGGTCTTCAGGAATCCGAGGTCATCGCCTTCTGCCGTGAACGGCTGGCGCATTTCAAGTGCCCACGCAAGGTGGTGTTCACCGCGTTGCCAAAGACGGCGACCGGGAAGATCCAAAAGTTCAGACTTCGCGAGTTGGCCGGCAGCCAGTCCGCCATCACTCGCCTTGCCGATTTCTCCGTGCGTGGATGAGCGAGAAATTCGACCGAGTCGAAGTGGGTCACCGGTTCACCGGCGTCCATACCTTCGATGAGGCCCAGGTTCGCACGTTCGCGAGTGCGGCGGGCGACACCAATCCGTTGCATCACGATATCGCATTTGCCGAGGCCTCCCGATACGGTCGATTGATCGCCAGCGGAACGCACACAACGGCGCTGTTGCTGGGGCTGACGGCTTCGCATTTTTCCCGGATGCATTCGGTCGTGGGCATCTCGTTTTCCGTCGATCTGCACCGGCCGGTCTACGCCGATGCGACGGTCTGGATGGAATGGGAAGTCATTGCGGTCACGCACGGCGATCGCGGTTCACAGCGGGTGACGCTTCGGGGATCGATGCGTGACGAGGTAGGTGAAGAGTGCGTGGCTGCACGGGGCACCATTCGAGTCGGTGCGCCCATGAATATTTCAAATCAATAGGAGATCAGAATGCGAATTGAAGGCCATAGCGCGCTGGTGACGGGCGCGGCATCGGGGCTGGGTGCAGCCACAGCGAAGGCGCTCGCCAAGGCGGGTGCAAGAGTCGCCTTGCTCGACTTGAGCAAGGAGCGGGCTTCGCGGCTCGCGATGGAGATCGACGGCATTGCCGTCGAATGTGACGTGTCGGATGGACCTTCCGCGGAGCGTGCCGTCGCGGCCGCTGCGGCCGCGCACGGTCCTGCTCGCATCCTCGTGAACTGTGCCGGCATTGCGCCGGGCGCGAAGATCGTCGGGCGCAACGGCCCGATGGCGCTGGAGGAGTTCAAGCGCGCGGTGGACATCAATCTCGTCGGCACCTTCAACATGATCCGGCTTGCCGCTGCGCAGATGATGGCGCTCGAGCCGATGGAAGATGGCGAGCGGGGCGTGATCGTGAACACAGCGTCGGTCGCGGCTTTCGAAGGACAGGTCGGGCAATCGGCGTATGCGGCTTCGAAGGGCGGCGTCGTCTCACTCACGCTCCAGGCGGCGCGCGAATTTGCATCGGCGGGCATCCGCGTCTGTACCATCGCACCAGGCCTGTTCGAGACGCCGATGATGGCCGGGATGCCTGAATCGGTGCGCAAGAATCTGGCGTCAGTCACCCCGTTTCCTCAGCGGCTCGGCCGGTCCGAAGAGTATGCCGAGCAAGCACTCAACATGGTGCGCAGCGTCATGCTAAACGGTGTGACGCTCAGGCTGGATGGAGCGCTGCGGATGCAGCCGCGCTGAAGGCTCGCCGCTGCGATAAGAGAAGAGCGCTAAAGATGGCCGGCTCTAGTGCCCTGTCCCGCTGATACGTGAGCAAAGTCGATGCAGCTTCTCAAGGATCGAGTCGGCGGTGGCGGCCCACTTGAAAGGCTGGCATTCGGTGTTGTAGGCGGCAACGAAGCGATCAATACGTTGTACGAGCTGCTTGACGCTGGAGAATGAGCCGCGGCGGATGGTCTTGTCGGTGATGAGGGCGAAGAAGCGTTCGACCTGATTGAGCCAGGAGCTGTAGGTCGGAATGAAGTGAATGTGCCAGCGCGGGCGAGTCGCCAACCACGCCTTGATCTGCGCATGGCTGTGGGTGGCGTAGTTGTCGACGATGCAGTGGATGTCCAGCCCGGGCGGCACGGCCTTGTCAATCTCACGCAGGAACGACGGGAACTCCTGATGCCGATGGCGCGGCTTGCACGCCGCAAGCACCGCACCGTTGAGCACGTTCAGCGCCGCGAACAGCGTGGTTGTGCCATGGCGCTTGTAGTCGTGGGTGACGCCCTCGACATAGCCGAACCCCATGGGCAGCATTGGTTGTGTGCGCTCCAGCGCCCGGCACTGACTTTTCTCGTCCACGCAGATGACCAGCGCGTTGTCCGGTGGGATCAGATACAGGCCGATCACATCGCGCAGCTTCTCGATGACGAACGAGTCGTTGGACAGCTTGAAGCTGTCGGTACTCCTCGATGAATGGGAGGGGTGCTCGGGCGTGCGTGCCCGGAGGGCTTCGCATTCCAGCGCTTTGTACCAACTGCGCGATGGCGCAAGCGGTCGTCGCTCTCGTACCGACGAATCTGTGCCCTGCACGTCGCTGCGTGCCGTCGATGGGGACCTATCTATGGCAGGAAGGGCGTGCATGTTGATACTGTATGTTTATGCAGTATTTTGCGCTTTAGGCGCCACGCGCGCGGCCTGGGATATGCCATCGCGCCAATGGGTCTTAAGGGGGCCTTGGGGGCAGGCGGCTAGCCAATGGGGCGGGCTTGGCGAAGCCACCCAGCATTTCGGCGCGTAGCTGCCGGCCTATGGCGGGCATTGCCGGTTCCGCGGCCAGCCGAGTCGAACGGGTAAGAAGAGGTGGGATAGGCCCTCATTTCTGTGGGCAAGTTCTGAACTCTATTGTTCAACGATGAGCGAATCGCGTGGAAAATTTCGCAACTCTATTATTCTGTTTTGAACTCTATTAGCCCGTACCACACCCGCTTCGACGCCGCCATCGTCGACCTCGACGGCACCATGGTCGACACGCTCGGCGACTTCGCTGCGTCGCTGAACCGCATGCTCGACGACCTCTCGCTGCCGCATGTGACGCCTGCCGCCATCGAGACGATGGTGGGCAAGGGCTCGGAGCACCTGATTCATTCGGCGCTCGTGCATGTGATGGCGCCAGATGCTGCTGCCGATGCGAAGGCACGGGCCTTGTTCGACCGCGCATGGGAGCGCTACCAGCACCACTACCTCGCCATCAACGGACAGCACTCGGCGGTGTACCCCGGCGTGATCGACGGCCTGAAGGCGTTGCGTGCAAGCGGCCTGCGGCTGGCCTGCCTCACCAACAAGCCGACGTCGTTCGCAAAGCCATTGCTGGTCGACAAGGGCCTCGACGGTTTCTTCGAGCTGGTGTTTGGTGGCGATGCCTTCGAGCGCAAGAAGCCCGATCCGATGCCGCTGCTGAAGACCTGCGAAGCGCTGGGCACCACGCCCGCGCGCACGCTGATGATTGGCGACTCGAGCAACGACGCGCGCGCCGCACGCGCCGCGGGCTGCCCCGTCGTGCTCGTGACCTACGGCTACAACCACGGTGAACCGGTGCGCGGCGTCGATGCCGACGGCTTCGTCGATTCGCTGGCCGAGCTTCCTCCGGCTGCGTTGCGGTAGCGGCCCTTCTTATTGCTTGCCGAGTAGCGCGTCCTTCAGCTTCCAGTCGGCCGGGTTCGGCCCCAGCCAGATGCGCAGCAGCGCATTGAAGAAGGCCGGCTCCTTCACCGGGTCGGGCTGAGGCACGCCGCGCACCGTGATCACCGTGCCGGTGCCGGGAAGCCAGTCGATGGTGAAGGTGTCGCCGGTCTTCAGCTGTTTCTGGTCCGCGAACATCTGGCCCATGCGCAGCAGGCCCGGAATGAGGTTGACCATTTCGCTCTTGGGCGAGTTGTCTTCTACGCCCTTGGTGAAGAGCTTGCCGAGTTCGTTCGCGTCGATGTCGCGCAGCATGGTGATGGCCACGCGCTTGGGGCCCGGCGCGGCCAGTGCCTCTTCGGTGGTCGACACCTTCTTGCCCACGTACAGGCCGGCCGTGTAGACCTTGAAGATGGCTTTGTAGCGGATGCCCGCGCCATTGAGCACCAAGGGGCTGCCGCGCAGATCCATCTGGTCTTCCAGCTTGACGCCGGCCACGTCGACCTGCGCGGCCGAGGCGCCGAGGGCGGTGGCCAGGCAGGCGGCCAGGGCGAGGCGGGAGAAGAGCACGGTCGGAAGCGAAAGAGCGGTCAACGGAGTCTCCTTGGAGTTTTGCGAACGGTCGTGCGAATGTATCTTTTTGTTTTACGTTCACGGCTTCGGGGGAACCCTGAAAGCGGCCAATGAAGACGACCGTTGCACGCTTTGGCGTTTTCGTGGGCTAAACTCCGCGCCTCATATGTTCGTTCATCACATCATTCAAACAGGTGAAGGCAGCCGGGGAGCCTGGCCCTGGCGTCGCCATACTTCGCTGACTGTTTGATTGCACGGCGCACGCCGTGCGCCCGCGGTTCCGAGTCGATACACACTACGACGCCGGACCACCCGTGAATGACCTTGCCGCCGGCCGAAGGAGCGCCGCAGGCAAATGGAGAACGAATCCGTGATCACCGAACTTGAATTCAAGAGCCTCAGCGCCCAGGGCTACAACCGCATTCCGCTGATGGCCGAGGCCTTTGCCGACCTCGAGACGCCTCTTTCCCTCTACCTCAAGCTGGCCCACTCGCAGGGCGGCGGCAAGCACAGCTTTCTACTCGAATCGGTGGTGGGCGGCGAGCGCTTCGGGCGCTACAGCTTCATCGGACTGCCGGCTCGCACGCTGCTGCGTGCCAGCGGCTTCGGCGCCGAGGCCGTCACCGAAGTGGTGACTGACGGGCAGGTGGTCGAGACTGCAAAGGGCAACCCGCTCGACTTCGTGGCCGAGTACCAGAAGCGATTCAAGGTTGCGCTGCGGCCCGGACTGCCGCGCTTCTGCGGTGGCCTTGCCGGCTACTTCGGCTACGACACCGTGCGCCACATCGAGCGCAAGCTCGAAAAGAGCTGCCCGCCCGACACGCTGGGCTGCCCCGACATCCTGCTGCTGCAGTGCGAGGAGCTGGCCGTCATCGACAACCTGTCGGGCAAGCTTTACCTCATCGTCTATGCCGATCCGAAGCAGCCCGAGGCCTATGCCGTGGGCAAGCGCCGCCTGCGCGAGCTGAAGGAAAAGCTCAAGTACTCGGTGAGCGCCCCCGTCGTGAAGCCCACGCAGCCGCATCCGCCGGAGCGAAGCTTTGCCAAGGCCGATTACCTCGCGGCCGTCGAGCGCGCCAAGGAAATGATTGCCGCCGGCGACTTCATGCAGGTGCAGGTGGGCCAGCGCATCAGCAAGCGCTACACCGAGTCGCCGCTGTCGCTGTACCGCGCGCTGCGTTCGCTGAACCCGTCGCCCTACATGTACTACTACAACCTCGGCGACTTCCACGTGGTGGGCGCTTCGCCCGAGATCCTGGTGCGCCAGGAAAACACGGGCGAGGGCGAGCAGAAGATCACCATCCGCCCGCTGGCCGGCACGCGTCCTCGTGGCGCATCGATCGAGCTCGACAAGGCGGCGGAGGAAGAACTCATCAACGACCCGAAGGAGCGCGCCGAGCACGTGATGCTGATCGACCTCGCGCGCAACGACATCGGCCGCATCGCCAAGACCGGCACGGTGAAAGTGACGGAAGCCTTTGCGGTGGAGCGCTACAGCCACGTGATGCACATCGTGAGCAACGTCGAAGGCACGCTGAAGGACGGCATGACCGCCATCGACGTGCTGAAAGCCACGTTCCCGGCGGGCACGCTGACCGGTGCGCCGAAGGTGCATGCGATGGAGCTCATCGACCAGTTGGAGCCGACCAAGCGCGGGCTGTATGGTGGCGCGTGCGGCTACATCAGCTACGCGGGCGACATGGACGTGGCCATCGCCATTCGCACCGGCATCGTGAAGGACCAGATGCTGCACGTGCAGGCCGCGGCCGGCGTGGTGGCCGACTCGGTGCCCGAGCTGGAGTGGAAAGAAACTGAAGCCAAGGCGCGCGCACTCCTGCGTGCCGCCGAACTGGTCGAGGAAGGCCTGGAATGAGCACCGCACCCGATATTCAGAACGACTTCTCGCACGAGATCATCGGCGCGGCCGTCGAGGTGCAGCGCGTGCTCGGCACGGGGCTCGACGAAGGGGCCTATGCGGCTGCGCTGGCCATCGAGCTCGCCGAGCGCGAGATCGGCTTCACGCGCGACGTGGCGCTGTCGGCCAGCTACAAGGGCCGCTCGCTCGGCGAGGTGTACCGTGCGGGCTTCGTGATCGAGCAATCTGTCATCGTCGAACTCAAGGCAGTCGACGTGCTGACCGACCTGCATCGCGCGCAGGTGCTTGCCGCGCTGCGCCTGTCGGGCCTCAAGCTGGGCCTTCTGATCAACTTCAACGTGTTCCCCGTCGTCAAGGGCGTGCACCGGATTGTGAGCAAGCCATGAAACTGCTGATGATCGACAACTACGATTCCTTCACCTACAACATCGTCCAGTACTTCGGCGAGCTGGGTGCGGACGTGCAGGTGCACCGCAACGACGAGATCACGGTGGAGCAGATCGGCGAGCTGATCGCCTCCGGCGTGACGCGGCTGGTGGTGTCGCCCGGGCCGTGTTCGCCTGCTGAGGCGGGTGTTTCGGTGGCGGCCATCGAGGCCTTTGCGGGCAAGCTGCCCATTCTTGGCGTGTGCCTGGGCCACCAGGCCATCGGCGCGGCCTTCGGCGGCAAGATCGTGCGCGCGCAGCAGCTCATGCACGGCAAGACCAGCGAGATCACGACCACGCAAGAAGGCGTGTTCGCGGGGCTGCCCGAGAAGTTCATCGTCAACCGCTACCACTCGCTTTCCATCGAGCGCGAGAGCTGCCCGAAGGCACTGGCTGTCACCGCATGGACCGATGACGGCGAGATCATGGGGGTGCGGCACACCGGATTCGCGCATGACGTGCGCATCGAAGGCGTGCAGTTCCATCCCGAATCCATCCTGACGGAGCACGGCCACGCCATGCTCAAGAACTTCCTGGACTGAGCCACCATGACCGATCGCACTTCCCTCGTCGACCTGCGCAGCGACACCGTCACGCAACCCACGCCCGCGATGCGGGAGGCCATGATGGCGGCGCCGCTGGGCGACGACGTCTTCGGCACCGACCCGAGCGTCAATGCGCTGCAGGAAAAGATTGCCACGATGCTGGGCTTCGAGGCTGCGCTGCTCGTGCCCACCGGCACGCAGAGCAACCTGTGCGCGATTCTTTCGCACTGCGGCCGCGGCGACGAATACATCGTCGGCCAGCAGGCGCACTGCTATCGGTGGGAAGGCGGCGGCGCGGCGGTGTTCGGCAGCGTGCAGCCCCAGCCGCTCGACCACGCGCCCGATGGCACGCTGCCGCTGGCGCAGATCGAGGCGGCCATCAAGCCCGATGACGCGCACTTCGCGCGCACGCGGCTGCTGGCGCTGGAGAACACGCTGGGCGGCAAGCTGCTGCCCTTCGAGTACGTGCAGGCTGCGACCGATCTGGCGAAGAGCAAGGGGCTGCAGCGGCATCTGGACGGCGCACGGCTCTTCAATGCGGCGACCGCGCAGGCGGCGTTGAACAAGCGCAGCGACATCCGCGCGGAGGCGCGCCGCATCGCGCAATGCTTCGACAGCGTGTCGGTGTGCTTCAGCAAGGGGCTGGGCGCGCCCATCGGCTCGGCGCTGGTGGGATCGCGTGAATTCATAGCACGCGCACATCGCATTCGCAAGATGGCAGGCGGCGGCATGCGGCAGGCCGGGCTGCTGGCTGCGGCGGCTTCGCATGCACTCGATCACCATATCGATCGCCTGGCCGACGACCACGCATTGGCACAGCGGCTTGCACAAGGGCTCGAAGGCATCGAGGGCCTGACGGTCGAGGCGCCGCACACGAACATCGTGTTCGCGGATCTCACCGGGGCTGCGCAGGCGCGTTCGTCGGAACTGATCGCGAGCCTGAACCAGCAAGGCATCCTGGCGACGGGGCTTTACCGGTTGCGCTTCGTGACGCACCTCGACGTCGATGCCGCCGGCGTCGACCGGGCCGTCGCCGCGATCCGCGCCTTCTTCAACGCCTGAGCCCGGCGAGGACGCGATGCCTGATCTTCCCCATCTGCTCGCTTTCATCGCCGCCGGCTGGCTGCTGAACCTCACGCCCGGGCCCGACGTGCTGTACGTCGTGACGAATTCGCTGCGCTCCGGCGTGCGCGCCGGCATCGTTGCGGGGCTGGGCGTCACGGCCGGCTGCTTCGTTCACATCTTTGCCGCCGCAGTCGGCGTCGGCACCCTGATGGCGACATCGGCGGCGGCCTTCACGGTGCTCAAGTACATCGGTGCGGCGTACCTGCTGTATCTGGGCGTGCGCATGCTGCTGTCGCGCGCGGCGCCGCCTGCGGATCTCGACAAGGCGGCCGCCGATGCGGGCGGGGAGCGCAGTCTCAAGGCGATCTTTCTGGGGGGGTTCTGGACGAACGTGTTGAACCCCAAGGTCGCGCTGTTCTTCCTGGCCTTCGTGCCGCAGTTCATCGCGCCGGGCACCGGCAACAAGGCGTTGGCCTTCGTGCTGCTGGGCGTGCTGTTCAACCTCAATGCCATTCCCGTCAACGTGGGATGGGCTTTGGCAGCAGGCTGGATGGCGCACCGCAGCGCCGTGCAGAAGGGCATGCACTGGCTCGACCGTGCTGCCGGCGTGCTTTTCATCGGCTTCGGCCTCAAGCTCGCGTTCACCGACGCGCCTGCCGTTCGCGTCGGCCGCTGATTCACTCTCGAGGAGACTTTCCATGATCACCCCCCAGGAAGCGCTGCAGCGCACCATCGAACACCGCGAAGTCTTCCACGACGAGATGCTGCACATCGTGCGCCTCATCATGAGCGGCGAGTGCTCGCCCGTGATGATGGCCGCGCTGATCACCGGCCTGCGCGTGAAGAAGGAAACCATCGGCGAGATCACCGCCGCCGCGCAGGTGATGCGCGAGGTGTCGACCAAGGTGCCCGTCGCGGACACGACGCATCTCGTGGACATCGTCGGCACAGGCGGCGATGGCTCGCACACATTCAACATCTCGACCTGCTCGATGTTCGTGGCGGCCGCGGCGGGCGCCAAGGTGAGCAAGCACGGCGGTCGCAGCGTGTCGAGCAAGTCGGGCAGCGCCGACGTGCTGGAGTCGCTGGGCGTGAACATCAACCTCAAGCCCGAGCAGATCGCGCGCTCGATCGAGGAATGCGGCATCGGCTTCATGTTCGCGCCGAACCACCATCCGGCGATGAAGAACGTCGCGCCGGTGCGCAAGGAGCTCGGCATCAAGACCATCTTCAACATCCTTGGGCCGCTGACCAATCCGGCCGGCGCGCCGAACATCCTGATGGGCGTGTTCCACCCCGACCTCGTGGGCATCCAGGTGCGCGCGCTGCAGCGGCTCGGCGCCGAGCATGCGGTGGTGGTCTACGGGCGCGACGGCATGGACGAGATCTCGCTCGGTGCCGCCACCATGGTGGGCGAGCTGAAGGACGGCGAGATCCGCGAGTACGAACTGCATCCCGAGGACTTCGGCTTCCAGATGTCGAGCAACCGCGCGCTGCGCGTGGAAACGCCCGAGCAGTCGAAGACGATGCTGCTGGGCGTGCTCGACAATCAGGCCGGCCCTGCGCTCGACATCGTGCTGCTGAATGCTGGCGCGGCACTGTATGCGGCGAACGTGGTCGATTCGGTGCAAGCGGGTGTGGAGCGCTCGCGCAGCGCCATCGCCTCGGGCGCGGCGAAGGCCAAGCTGGCCGAGCTGATCAAGGCCTCCACGACAGTCTGAGTCCCAAGAAACCGAAAACCCCAGAAGCTATGTCCGACATCCTCGACAAGATCGTTGCCGTCAAGCACCAGGAGGTGGCTGCGGCCCTGAAGCGAGCGCCGCTCGAGGCCGTGCGCTTCGATGCCGAGAGCCGCGTGCTGACACGCGACTTCGAAGGCGCGCTGCGCGCCAAGATCGCCGCCGGCCAGGCCGCGGTGATTGCTGAAGTCAAGAAGGCCAGCCCGAGCAAGGGCGTGCTGCGCGAAGACTTCATTCCGGCCGACATCGCCCAGAGCTACGCCGAGGGCGACGGCGAGATCAGCGCGGCCTGCCTTTCGGTGCTGACCGACAAACAGTTCTTCCAGGGCGGCGTGGACTATCTCAAGCAGGCGCGCGCCTCGTGCGACCTGCCGGTGCTGCGCAAGGACTTCATCATCGATGCGTACCAGGTGTATGAATCGCGCGCGATGGGTGCCGATGCCATCTTGCTGATCGTCGCTTGTCTCGACGATGCGCAGATGAAGGACTACGAAGCCATCGCGCGCGGGCTGGGCATGGCGGTGCTGGTGGAGGTGCACGACGCGGCTGAGCTCGACCGTGCGCTCAGGCTGAAGACGGCGCTGATCGGGGTCAACAACCGCAATCTGCGCAATTTCGAGGTGTCGATCCAAGCGACCATCGACTTGCTGCCGAAGCTGCCTTCCGATCGTTTGCCGGTGACCGAGTCGGGCATCGGCACGCGCGAAGACGTCGCCACGCTGCGTGCGGCCGGTGTCAACGCCTTCCTGGTCGGCGAAGCATTCATGCGCGCCAAGGAACCCGGCGAGGCCCTCGCTGCGTTGTTCAAATGAGCCGGCCCGATCAGCTGTTAAGCAGCGATCCTGTCGACTGGCCGGTGGCGCCTGGCTGGAAGCCACTGGTTGACGATTTCTTTGGCGGTGTCGTGGGACAGAAGCTGCTGGGCTTCTTGCGCGAGCGTCTCGATGCGGGGGCGGTGATTTTTCCGCCGCAGCCGCTGAGGGCGCTGGAACTCACGCCGCCGGAAGATGTGCGCGTGGTGATCCTGGGCCAGGATCCGTACCACGGGCGCGGCCAGGCCGAGGGGCTGGCGTTCTCCGTGGCGCCCGGCGTGGCACTGCCGCCTTCGCTGCGCAACATCTTCAAGGAGCTCCAGCGCGACCTGGGCACACAGCCGCCAGCATTCCCGAATCCGGGCGGCAGTCTGGTGAAGTGGGCGACGCATGGCGTACTGCTGCTCAACACCTGCCTGACGGTCGAGGAAGCGCAGCCGGCCAGCCATTCCGGCCGTGGCTGGGAGGTGCTGACGGATGCCGTCATTCGCCATGTTTCAGACGGCGCAAAACCTGTTGTTTTTATGCTGTGGGGCTCGCACGCGCAGAGTAAGCGGGCGTTGATCGACGTTAAGCGCCATAAGGTGCTGATGTCGAATCATCCGTCGCCTCTTTCGGCGTTGCGCCCGCCCGTGCCGTTCATCGGCTGCGGCCACTTCGGTGAAGCGCGTGCGTGGCGGGAGGCCCAGCGGGCGGAGGGGTGAAGTTGGGCGATAATCGTAGGCTCACACCTTGAGCAGTTTCCCAGCATCTTCTGGATGCTTGGATTTCTGAGTAGTCACAAAACCGTGCTATATTTCG
This sequence comes from Variovorax sp. YR566, assembly GCF_051992195.1. Lineage (NCBI taxonomy): Bacteria > Pseudomonadati > Pseudomonadota > Betaproteobacteria > Burkholderiales > Comamonadaceae > Variovorax > Variovorax sp. YR566. The sequence continues at coordinate 1,127,038 of NZ_CP197092.1, forward strand.
AGGTTCGCCGGAGAGGTGGCCGAGTGGTTAATGGCAGCAGACTGTAAATCTGCCCTCTTACGAGTACGCTGGTTCGAATCCAGCCCTCTCCACCAGCGATGAATTTGGTTTCTAAGAGTGATTGGATTTCGCGCTTTGGGTGCCTTGAGTGCCCCCGATGCGGGAGTAGTTCAATGGTAGAACCCCAGCCTTCCAAGCTGATGACGCGGGTTCGATTCCCGTCTCCCGCTCCAGAGACTCGGTTCATTGTTGAGGCGATGTGAATTCGTAACTTTGTTACAAATGCCCTTTTGGCTCAGTGGTAGAGCACTCCCTTGGTAAGGGAGAGGTCGCGGGTCCGATTCCCGCAAAGGGCACCAGTTTTGGGGGTTGCAACGGCAGCTTTGCAACCCATCTGCATACGTTGGAAACGTTTTTTTCGGAGTCGAAAAATGGCAAAAGGTAAATTCACCCGCACCAAGCCGCACGTGAACGTGGGCACGATCGGTCACGTTGACCACGGCAAGACGACGCTGACGGCTGCGATTGCGACGGTTCTGTCGGCCAAGTTCGGCGGCGAAGCCAAGGCCTACGACCAGATCGACGCTGCGCCTGAAGAAAAGGCCCGCGGCATCACGATCAACACCGCGCACGTCGAGTACGAAACGGCCAACCGCCACTACGCACACGTCGACTGCCCCGGCCACGCCGACTACGTGAAGAACATGATCACCGGTGCTGCCCAGATGGACGGCGCTATTCTGGTGTGCTCGGCCGCTGACGGCCCGATGCCCCAGACCCGTGAGCACATCCTGCTGGCTCGCCAGGTGGGCGTGGGCTACATCATCGTGTTCCTGAACAAGTGCGACATGGTCGACGACAAGGAACTGCTCGAGCTGGTCGAAATGGAAGTTCGCGAACTCCTCGACAAGTACGAATTCCCCGGCGACGACACCCCGATCATCCATGGCTCGGCCAAGCTCGCCCTGGAAGGCGACAAGGGCGAACTGGGCGAAGGCGCCATCATGAAGCTGGCCGAAGCCCTGGACACGTACATCCCGACGCCCGAGCGCGCCGTGGACGGCACGTTCCTGATGCCCGTGGAAGACGTGTTCTCGATCTCGGGTCGCGGCACGGTGGTGACCGGCGCTGTCGAGCGCGGCGTGATCAAGGTTGGTGAAGAAATCGAAATCGTGGGCATCCGCCCGACGGTCAAGACCACCTGCACCGGCGTGGAAATGTTCCGCAAGCTGCTGGACCAGGGCCAGGCTGGCGACAACGTCGGCGTGCTGCTGCGCGGCACGAAGCGCGAGGAAGTCGAGCGCGGCCAAGTGTTGTGCAAGCCCGGCTCGATCAAGCCGCACACGCACTTCACCGCCGAGGTGTACGTTCTGTCGAAGGACGAAGGCGGCCGTCACACGCCGTTCTTCAACAACTACCGTCCGCAGTTCTACTTCCGCACGACGGACGTGACCGGCGCGATCGAGCTGCCCAAGGACAAGGAAATGGTCATGCCTGGCGACAACGTCAGCATCACCGTGAAGCTGATCAACCCGATCGCGATGGAAGAAGGCCTGCGCTTCGCCATCCGTGAAGGCGGCCGTACCGTGGGTTCGGGCGTCGTGGCCAAGATCCTCGACATCTAAGTCGGGCGCAAAGAGTACCGGAGGGGTATAGCTCAATTGGCAGAGCGTCGGTCTCCAAAACCGAAGGTTGTAGGTTCGATTCCTACTGCCCCTGCCACTTAGGTGGCACTCCGAAAAAAGCCCGTCGCGTCCCGACGGGCTTCGGCGTCTCAAGAGACGCATTGAATTGAAGGCCTCAGGGCCACAGGAAATCAGCCAAACATGGCCACTTCTCAAATCGAAACCGTGAGCACCGGCGCCGACAAGGCCAAACTGGCCGTGGCTGTCGTGCTGGCAGTGGGCGCCATCGTGGCGTTCTATCTGCTGTCGCGCCAAGGCTCGCTGGTGCAATGGGCTGCGCTGCTGGTCGGCTTGGCCGCAGCGGTCGCTGCCTTCGGCAGTTCGGAGAATGGCCGTCAGTTGTGGGCCTTCGGCCGCGACTCGTGGCGCGAGGTCAAGAAGGTCGTCTGGCCGACCCGCAAGGAAGCGATGCAGATGACGGCTTATGTGTTTGCCTTCGTGGCGATCATGTCCGTCTTCCTCTGGCTCACCGACAAGACGCTCGAATGGGTGTTTTTCGACCTCATTCTGGGCTGGAGAAAATAAATGACCGCTGATCCAGTGAATGCAGTTGAAACCACGCCGGGCGCGCCAGAGGAAGAAAACACCTCGGTGCTGGCCCCAGCCGCCAATCCAGATCTGCGTTGGTACGTGGTGCATGCCTATTCGGGCATGGAGAAGGCCGTCGAGCGCAACATCACCGAGCGCATCAATCGCGCCGGCATGCAGGACAAGTTCGGCCGCATCCTGGTTCCGACCGAAGAAGTGGTCGAGATCAAGAACGGCCAGAAGCGCACCACCGAGCGCCGCTTCTTCCCGGGCTACGTGCTGGTCGAAATGATCATGGACGACGAGAGCTGGCACCTGGTGAAGCACACCAACAAGGTGACGGGTTTCGTGGGCGGCGCCAAGAACCGTCCGGCCCCGATCTCGCAGAAAGAGGTCGAGGACATCGTCAGCCAGATGCAGCAGGGCACCGAGAAGCCGCGCCACAAGGTCGAGTTCACCGTTGGCGAATTCGTGCGCGTCAAGGAAGGCCCGTTCACCGACTTCAACGGCACTGTCGAAGAAGTCAACTACGAGAAGAGCAAGGTCAGCGTGTCGGTCATGATTTTCGGCCGCGCGACACCTGTGGAACTCGAATTCAGCCAGGTCGAGAAGACCTGACGCCCCGCCGGCCTTCGGGTCGGCGTTACTGTTTCCGGCTGCGCGTTGTCCGACTCGGCGCGCGGCCTTGATCGAAGAGTCGTTTAACCCCGGGGAGCCGCGGCCGCAAGCCAAGGCGATATCACCCGCAAGGAGCAAATAGCATGGCGAAAAAAATCGTCGGCTTCATCAAGCTGCAAGTGCCAGCTGGTAAGGCCAACCCGTCCCCGCCGATCGGTCCCGCACTCGGTCAGCGCGGTCTGAACATCATGGAGTTCTGCAAGGCGTTCAACGCGCAAACCCAAGGCGTCGAGCCGGGTCTGCCGCTGCCGGTGGTCATCACCGCGTTCGCTGACAAGAGCTTCACCTTCATCATCAAGACGCCCCCGGCGATCACCTTGATCAAGAAGGCCATCAAGCTGGAAAAGGGCTCGGCCCGTCCGCACACCGACAAGGTCGGCAAGATCACGCGCGCTCAGCTCGAAGAAATCGCCAAGGCCAAGATGAAGGACCTGACTGCCGCCGACCTCGACGCAGCAGTTCGTACCATCGCCGGCTCGGCCCGCTCGATGGGCGTGAATGTGGAGGGCGTGTAAATGTCCAAGATCACCAAGAAGCAGAAGTCGCTCGAAGGCAAGGTCGACAGCAACAAGCTGTACCCGCTGGTTGACGCGATCACCATCGTCAAGGAAGCCGCCACCGCCAAGTTCGATGAATCGATCGACGTGGCCGTGCAACTCGGCATCGATGCGAAGAAGTCGGACCAGGTCGTGCGTGGCGCCGTCGTGCTGCCCAACGGCACCGGCAAGACCAAGCGCGTCGCCGTGTTCGCCCAAGGCGCCAAGGCTGAAGAAGCCAAGGCCGCCGGCGCCGACATCGTCGGCATGGACGACCTGGCTGCCATGGTCAAGGCTGGCGACATGCCTTTCGACGTCGTGATCGCTGCACCGGACGCCATGCGCGTCGTCGGTACGCTCGGCCAGATCCTCGGCCCGCGCGGCCTGATGCCTAACCCGAAGGTTGGCACGGTGACCCCGGACGTCGCTACGGCCGTGAAGAACGCCAAGGCTGGCCAGGTTCAGTTCCGCGTCGACAAGGCCGGCATTGTGCACGGCACGATCGGCCGTCGCTCGTTCGACAACGACAAGCTGCAGGGCAACCTCGCCGCGCTGATCGATGCTCTGGTCAAGGCCAAGCCCGCGACCAGCAAGGGCGTGTACCTGCGCAAGGTGGCTGTGTCGTCGACCATGGGTCTGGGTGTCCGCGTGGACACGCAAACCATCTCGGCGAGCTAAAGAGATTTGCTCCGCCCGAAAGGGTGGGGCGAATGTGGTGGGTCGCGGCAGCTTCGGTTGCCGCGGGCCATCCAAGACCGCTGGTGTGCAGGGTGCTGCACTTAATCGCCGGACCTTTCCGTCAGGCAATCAGCGCAGATGGCGATCCCGCTGCAAGGAATTTGATTTTTGTTCCGAAACAGTTGGTCGCTGCATGAAGCGCGATCCCAGGCCCCGGCCGAAGATCGCATTAAAAGGAGTAGACCTTGAGTCTGAATCGCAGTGAGAAAGAAGCGGTCATCAGTGATGTGACCAGCCTCGCCGCAAAAGCTCAAACGCTCGTGATGGCGGAGTACCGTGGCATCACGGTGGCCGATATGACCAAACTGCGCAACGAAGCGCGCAGCAAGGGTGTGAGCCTGAGTGTTCTGAAGAACACCCTGGCCCGCCGTGCTGTCGCTGGTAGCCCGTTTGAGATTGTTGGCGACCAGATGACCGGTCCGCTGATCTACGGCTTCTCCGAAGACGCTGTGGCCGCCGCCAAGGTGGTGGCCGATTTCGCGAAGACCAACGACAAGCTGGTCATTCGCGGCGGCGCCTTCGGTGGCAAGGCCCTGGACGTCGACGGCGTGAAGCAACTGGCCAACATCCCTTCGAAGGAAGTGCTGCTGGCGCAATTGCTGGGCTTGATGCAATCCCCGATCTCTCGTACCGCCCGCGTGCTCGCGGCGCTGGCCGAGAAGCGCGGTGGTGGCGAAGCTGCACCCGTTGCCGATGCACCGGCAGAAGCGCAGGCCGCCTGAGCCTCGCGTTTGAAATATTCAACCCAATTGTTAGGAAACAAAAATGGCATTCGATAAAGACGCATTTCTGACCGCGCTCGACAGCATGACGGTCCTGGAACTCAACGACCTGGTGAAAGCCATCGAAGAGAAGTTCGGCGTGAGCGCCGCTGCAATGTCGGCTCCGGCCGCTGGTGGTGGCGCAGCCGCTGCTGTGGTCGAAGAAAAGACCGAATTCAATGTCGTGCTGGCTGACGTCGGCGCGAACAAGGTGTCGGTCATCAAGGCCGTGCGCGAAATCACCGGCCTGGGCCTCAAGGAAGCCAAGGATCTGGTGGAAGCCGCTCCCAAGGCTGTCAAGGAAGGCCTGTCGAAGGCTGACGCTGACGCTGCCAAGAAGAAGCTGGAAGAAGCCGGCGCCAAGGTGGAACTGAAGTAATTCAGACCCCCTGGAGGGCTGGAGGCGCCTGAAAAGGCCCTCCAGCCTTTGCCGCTTTCAGAGCGCACCCAAAAGCCGGCTCGTTGCCGGCTTTCCCGGAGACCTTCAGGTCGACGGAAAAGCCAAGACGAGACGTTTTTTGAGTGTCTTCTGACCCCGACTGCAGAAGACCCCTTGGTTCGGGCGATGTGCAACGCATCGCTGTCCGCCAACGGCTGGTAGTGGCCAGCCGCCAAGCAGTGGTGCCTCGGCACTGCTGACAAGTCGCTGAAGATCTCAAGCACCGGAGCTCTCATGGCCCAATCGTCCGCGTACAGTTACACCGAACGCAAGCGCATCCGAAAAAGTTTCGGCAATCGCGACAGCGTCGTCGAAATCCCCTACCTGCTGCAGATGCAGAAAGACGCGTACACCGCGTTCCTGCAAGCCGGCATTCCCCCGAAACAACGCACCGTCGAAGGCCTGCAGGCCGCGTTCGACGCCGCCTTCCCGATCGTCTCGCACAACGGTTTCGTCGAGATGAAGTTCCTCGAGTACAACCTGGCGAAGCCGGCGTTCGATGTGCGCGAGTGCCAGACCCGTGGTCTGACCTTCGCCTCGGCCGTGCGCGCCAAGGTCCAGCTCATCATCTATGACCGCGAGTCGTCGACTTCGCAGTCGAAGGTGGTCAAGGAAGTGAAGGAACAAGAGGTCTACATGGGCGAAGTGCCGCTCATGACCGAAAAGGGTTCGTTCATCATCAACGGCACCGAACGCGTGATCGTGTCGCAGCTGCACCGTTCGCCGGGCGTGTTCTTCGAACACGACAAGGGCAAGACGCACAGCTCGGGCAAGCTGCTGTTCTCGGCCCGCGTGATTCCCTACCGCGGTTCGTGGCTCGACTTCGAGTTCGACCCGAAGGACATGCTGTACTTCCGCGTGGACCGTCGCCGCAAGATGCCGGTCACGATCCTGCTGAAGGCCATCGGCCTGAACCCGGAATCGATCCTCGCGAACTTTTTCGTGAACGACAACTTCCGCCTGATGGACAGCGGCGCGCAGATGGAGTTCGTCTCCGAGCGCCTGCGCGGCGAAGTCGCGCGCTTCGACATCACCGACAAGTCGGGCAAGGTCGTGGTCGCCAAGGACAAGCGCGTTACCGCGCGCCACACGCGTGAGCTCGAGCAGGGCGGCACCACGCACATCAGCGTGCCGGAAGACTTCCTGATCGGCCGCGTGATCGCCCGCAACATCGTCGACGCCGACTCCGGCGAAATCCTGGCCAAGGCCAACGACGAGCTGACCGAAGCGCTGCTGAAGAAGCTGCGCACGGCCGGCGTGCAAGACGTGCAGGTCATCTACACGAACGAACTCGACCAGGGCGCGTACATCTCGCAGACCCTGCGCATCGACGAAACCGTGGACGAATTCGCTGCGCGCGTGGCCATCTACCGCATGATGCGCCCCGGCGAGCCGCCGACGGAAGACGCCGTGCAGGCCCTGTTCCAGCGCCTGTTCTACAACCCGGACACGTACGACCTGTCGCGCGTCGGCCGCATGAAGTTCAACGCCAAGGTCGGCCGCGACGAATCGACCGGTCCGATGGTGCTGACCAACGAAGACATCCTGGCCGTGGTCAAGATCCTCGTTGACCTGCGCAACGGCAACGGCGAAGTCGACGACATCGACCACCTGGGCAACCGCCGCGTGCGTTGCGTCGGCGAGCTGGCCGAAAACCAGTACCGCACCGGCCTGGCACGTATCGAGAAGGCCGTGAAGGAACGTCTGGGTCAAGCGGAGCAAGAGCCGCTGATGCCGCACGATCTGATCAACAGCAAGCCGATCTCGGCCGCGCTGAAGGAATTCTTCGGTGCCTCGCAGCTGTCGCAGTTCATGGACCAGACGAACCCGCTGTCCGAAATCACCCACAAGCGCCGCGTGTCGGCCCTTGGCCCGGGTGGTCTGACGCGTGAACGTGCAGGCTTCGAAGTGCGCGACGTGCACGTGACCCACTACGGCCGCGTGTGCCCGATCGAAACGCCTGAAGGCCCGAACATCGGCCTGATCAACTCGCTGGCCCTGTACGCCCGCCTGAACGAATACGGTTTCATCGAGACGCCGTACCGTCGCGTGATCGACAGCAAGGTCACGATGGACATCGACTACCTGTCGGCCATCGAGGAAGGCAAGTACGTCATCGCCCAGGCCAACGCGGCCCTGGACAAGGACGGCAAGCTGACCGGCGACCTGGTCTCGGCGCGTGAAGCCGGCGAATCGATCCTGGTCGGTGCCGAACGCATCCAGTACATGGACGTGTCGCCCGCGCAGATCGTGTCGGTGGCCGCATCGCTCGTGCCGTTCCTCGAGCACGACGACGCGAACCGCGCGTTGATGGGCGCCAACATGCAGCGCCAGGCCGTGCCTGTGCTGCGCCCCGAGAAGCCGATGGTCGGTACGGGTATCGAGCGCGTCTCCGCGGTCGACTCCGGCACCGTGGTCACGGCCACCCGCGGCGGTATCGTCGACTACGTCGATGCGACCCGTGTCGTGGTGCGCGTGAACGACGCCGAAGCGGCTGCCGGTGAAGTCGGTGTGGACATCTACAACCTGATCAAGTATCAGCGTTCGAACCAGAACACCAACATCCACCAGCGTCCCATCGTCAAGCGCGGCGACAAGATCGCCAAGGGCGACGTGGTGGCCGACGGCGCATCGACCGACCTCGGCGAACTGGCCCTCGGCCAGAACATGCTGATCGCGTTCATGCCGTGGAACGGCTACAACTTCGAAGACTCGATCCTGATCTCGGAACGCGTCGTGGCCGAAGACCGCTACACCTCGATCCACATCGAGGAACTGGTGGTGATGGCTCGCGACACGAAGCTGGGCGCAGAAGAAATCACGCGCGACATCCCGAACCTGGCCGAGCAGCAGCTCAACCGCCTCGACGAATCCGGCATCATTTATGTCGGTGCCGAAGTGCAGCCGGGCGACACGCTGGTGGGCAAGGTCACGCCGAAGGGCGAGACCACGCTGACGCCTGAAGAGAAGCTGCTTCGCGCCATCTTCGGCGAGAAGGCTTCCGACGTGAAGGACACCTCGCTGCGTGTGGATCAGGGCTCGCAAGGCACCGTGATCGACGTGCAGGTGTTCACCCGCGAAGGCATCACGCGCGACAAGCGCGCCCAGCAGATCATCGACGACGAGCTCAAGCGCTTCCGCCTCGACCTGAACGACCAGCTTCGCATCGTCGAAGCCGACGCGTTCGACCGTATCGAGAAGCTGCTGACCGGCAAGGTCGCCAACGGCGGCCCGAACAAGCTGGCCAAGGGCACGAAGCTCGACAAGGCCTACCTGTCGTCGGTCGAGAAGTTCCACTGGTTCGACATCCGCCCGGCGGAAGACGAAGTGGCTTCGCAGCTCGAGTCGATCAAGAACTCGCTGGAGCAGACGCGCCACAGCTTCGACCTCGCGTTCGAAGAAAAGCGCAAGAAGCTCACGCAGGGCGACGAGCTGCCCGCGGGCGTGCTCAAGATGGTCAAGGTCTACCTGGCCGTCAAGCGCCGCCTGCAACCCGGCGACAAGATGGCCGGCCGCCACGGCAACAAGGGTGTGGTGTCGAAGATCGTTCCGGTCGAAGACATGCCCCACATGGCCGACGGCACGCCGTGCGACATCTGCCTGAACCCGCTGGGCGTGCCTTCGCGGATGAACGTGGGCCAGGTGCTCGAGGTGCATCTGGGCTGGGCCGGCAAGGGCATCGGCCAGCGCATCGGTGACCTGCTGCAGCAGGAGGCCAAGGTGGCCGAGCTGCGCAAGTTCATGGAGCAGCTGTACAACGGCTCGGGCCGCCAGGAAAACATCAGCTCGCTGAACGACACCGAACTGCTCGAAATGGCAGCGAACCTGCAAAACGGCGCGACCTTCGCGACGCCTGTGTTCGACGGTGCTTCGGAAGAAGAAATCCGCGGCATGCTGAAGCTCGCCTACCCGGACGACATCGCCAAACTCAAGGGCCTGACCGATACGCGCACGCAGGCGTACCTGTTCGACGGCCGCACCGGCGACCAGTTCGAGCGTCCCGTCACCGTCGGCTACATGCACTTCCTGAAGCTGCATCACCTGGTCGACGACAAGATGCACGCGCGCTCCACCGGCCCGTACTCGCTCGTCACGCAGCAACCGCTGGGCGGCAAGGCGCAGTTCGGCGGCCAGCGTTTCGGGGAAATGGAAGTGTGGGCGCTGGAAGCTTACGGCGCCGCCTACGTCCTGCAGGAAATGCTGACCGTGAAGTCCGACGACGTGCAAGGCCGTACCAAGGTGTACGAAAGCATCGTCAAGGGCGAGCACTCGATCGAAGCCGGCATGCCGGAATCGTTCAACGTGCTGGTCAAGGAAATTCGTTCGCTGGGCCTCGACATCGAGCTCGAGCGTTCTTAATTTGAAAAGGGAAAGAGTCTTATGAAATCGCTACTCGACCTGTTCAAGCAATTCACGCCTGATGAGCATTTCGATGCCATCAAGATCGGCATGGCTTCGCCCGAGAAGATCCGTTCGTGGTCTTTCGGCGAGGTGAAGAAGCCCGAGACGATCAACTACCGCACGTTCAAGCCCGAGCGCGACGGTCTCTTCTGCGCCAAGATCTTCGGCCCCATCAAGGACTACGAGTGCCTGTGCGGCAAGTACAAGCGCCTGAAGCACCGCGGCGTGATCTGCGAGAAGTGCGGCGTTGAAGTCACGCAGACCAAGGTGCGTCGCGAGCGCATGGGTCACATCGACCTGGCCGCGCCCTGCGCCCACATCTGGTTCCTGAAGTCGCTGCCGTCGCGCCTGGGCCTCGTGCTCGACATGACGCTGCGCGACATCGAACGCGTGCTGTACTTCGAAGCCTACGTGATCACCGACCCCGGCATGACCCCGCTGAAGAAGTTCGGCATCATGTCCGAGGACGACTACGACGCGAAGCGCAAGGAATACGGTGACGAATTCGTCGCCAAGATGGGCGCCGAAGGCATCAAGGATCTGCTCGAAGGCATCGAACTCGACAGCGAGATCGAACGCCTGCGCGGCGACCTGACCGGCTCCGAAGTCAAGGTCAAGAAGAACTCCAAGCGCCTGAAGGTGCTGGAAGCCTTCCGCAAGTCGGGCATCAAGCCCGAGTGGATGGTGCTCGACGTGCTGCCCGTGCTGCCGCCGGACCTGCGTCCGCTGGTGCCGCTGGACGGCGGCCGCTTCGCGACCTCCGACCTGAACGACCTGTATCGCCGCGTCATCAACCGCAATTCGCGTCTGCGCCGCCTGCTGGAGCTGAAGGCTCCGGAAATCATCGCGCGCAACGAAAAGCGGATGCTGCAGGAAGCTGTCGACTCGCTGCTGGACAACGGCCGCCGTGGCAAGGCCATGACGGGCGCCAACAAGCGCGCGCTGAAGTCGCTGGCCGACATGATCAAGGGCAAGAGCGGCCGCTTCCGCCAGAATCTGCTGGGCAAGCGCGTCGACTACTCGGGCCGTTCGGTCATCGTGGTGGGCCCGACGCTCAAGCTGCACCAGTGCGGCCTGCCGAAGCTGATGGCGCTCGAGCTGTTCAAGCCCTTCATCTTCTCGCGCCTCGAAGCCATGGGCATCGCGACGACGATCAAGGCTGCCAAGAAGGAAGTCGAATCGGGCACGCCGGTGGTCTGGGACATCCTGGAAGAGGTCATCAAGGAGCACCCGGTCATGCTGAACCGCGCTCCGACGCTGCACCGTCTGGGCATCCAGGCCTTCGAACCGATCCTGATCGAAGGCAAGGCCATCCAGCTGCACCCGCTCGTCTGCGCGGCATTCAACGCCGACTTCGACGGCGACCAGATGGCCGTTCACGTGCCGCTGTCGGTGGAAGCGCAAATGGAAGCCCGCACGCTGATGCTGGCCTCCAACAACGTGCTGTTCCCGGCTTCGGGCGAACCGTCGATCGTTCCTTCGCAGGACGTGGTGCTGGGTCTGTACTACACGACCCGCGACCGCATCAACGGCAAGGGCGAGGGCCTGATCTTCTCCGACATCGGTGAACTGCAGCGCGCGCTCGACGCCAACGAAGTCGAACTCACCGCCAAGGTGGCAGTGCGCATCACGGAATACACCAAGAACAAGGAAACCGGCGAATTCACGCCGTCGACCTCGCTCGTGGACACCACCGTGGGCCGTGCCCTGCTGTCCGAGATCCTGCCCAAGGGCCTGCCGTTCTCGAACATCAACAAGGCGCTGAAGAAGAAGGAAATCTCCAAGCTCATCAACGTCTCGTTCCGCAAGTGCGGCCTGAAAGAGACCGTCGTGTTCGCCGACAAGCTGCTGCAAAACGGCTTCCGCCTGGCGACCAAGGCCGGTATCTCGATCGCCATCGACGACATGCTGGTGCCCGCCGAGAAGCACGGCATCATCGAGCGCTCCGCCAAGGAAGTGAAGGAGATCGAGCAGCAGTACGTGTCGGGTCTGGTGACCTCCGGCGAACGCTACAACAAGGTGGTGGACATCTGGGGCAAGGCCGGCGACGAAGTGTCGAAGGTCATGATGGCCAAGCTGTCGAAGCAACGCGTCATCGACCGCCATGGCAAGGAAGTCGAGCAGGAGTCCTTCAACTCGATCTACATGATGGCCGACTCGGGCGCCCGCGGTTCCGCGGCCCAGATTCGCCAGGTGGCCGGTATGCGGGGCCTGATGGCCAAGCCGGACGGCTCGATCATCGAGACGCCCATTACCGCGAACTTCCGCGAAGGCCTGAACGTGCTGGAGTACTTCATCTCCACCCACGGTGCCCGTAAGGGTCTGGCCGACACGGCGCTGAAGACGGCGAACTCGGGCTACCTGACCCGTCGTCTGGTCGACGTGACGCAAGACCTGGTCGTGACCGAGCAGGACTGCGGCACGCACGGCGGCTACCTGATGCGCGCCATCGTCGAAGGCGGTGAAGTGATCGAGTCGCTGCGCGACCGTATCCTTGGCCGCTCGGCTGCGGACGACGTGCTGCACCCGGAAAACCGCTCGGTGCTGCTGAAGGCCGGCGAGATGTTCGACGAAGACAACATCGAAGCGCTGGAAGCGCAAGGCGTCGACGAGGTCAAGGTCCGCACCGCGCTGACCTGCGAAACCCGCTTCGGCATCTGCGCGACCTGCTACGGCCGCGACCTGGGCCGCGGCGGCCTGATCAACATCGGCGAAGCCGTCGGTGTGATCGCCGCTCAGTCCATCGGCGAACCCGGCACGCAGCTGACGATGCGTACCTTCCACATCGGTGGTGCCGCTTCGCGCGCTGCCATCGCTTCGAGCGTGGAAGCCAAGTCGAACGGCTCGATCGGCTTCAACGCCACGATGCGCTACGTGACCAACAGCAAGGGCGAACTGGTCGTGATTTCGCGTTCGGGCGAGATCGTCATCCATGACGAGCACGGCCGTGAGCGCGAACGCCACAAGGTGCCGTACGGCGCGACCCTGACGGTCAAGGCCGACCAGCAGATCAAGGCCGGCCACGTGCTTGCCAACTGGGATCCGCTGACGCGCCCGATCATTACCGAGTTCGCCGGCAAGACGCAGTTCGAAAACGTCGAGGAAGGCCTCACGGTTGCCAAGCAGGTGGACGAAGTGACCGGTCTGTCGACCCTGGTCGTGATCGACCCGAAGCGCCGCGGCGCTGCCAAGGTCGTGCGCCCGCAGGTGAAGCTCATCGACGCCTCCGGCGCCGAAGTGAAGATCCCGGGCACCGACCACTCGGTGACGATCGGCTTCCCGATCGGCGCTCTGGTGCAGATCCGTGACGGTCAGGACGTGGGCCCCGGCGAAGTGCTGGCGCGTATTCCGGTCGAAGGCCAGAAGACCCGCGACATTACCGGCGGTCTGCCGCGCGTTGCCGAGCTGTTCGAAGCCCGTTCGCCGAAGGACAAGGGCATGCTGGCCGAAATGACCGGCACCGTGTCGTTCGGCAAGGAAACGAAGGGCAAGATCCGCCTGCAGATCACCGATCCGGAAGGCACGGTCTGGGAAGACCTCGTGCCGAAGGAAAAGAACATCCTGGTGCACGAAGGCCAGGTGGTGAACAAGGGCGAATCCGTGGTCGACGGCCCGGCGGACCCGCAGGACATCCTGCGCCTGCTGGGTTCGGAAGAACTGGCGCGCTACATCGTGGACGAAGTGCAGGACGTGTACCGCCTGCAGGGTGTGAAGATCAACGACAAGCACATCGAGGTGATCGTTCGCCAGATGCTGCGCCGCGTCGTGGTCGACAACATCGGCGACACGAGCTACATCTCCGGCGAACAGGTCGAACGCAGCGAAATGCTCAACACCAACGACGCCCTGCGCGCCGACGGCAAGATCCCCGCGACGTTCACCAACCTGCTGCTGGGTATCACGAAGGCGTCGCTGTCGACCGACTCGTTCATCTCGGCTGCTTCGTTCCAGGAAACGACGCGCGTACTGACCGAAGCCGCGATCATGGGCAAGCGCGACGAGCTGCGCGGCCTGAAGGAAAATGTCATTGTCGGCCGCCTGATCCCCGCAGGCACCGGCATGGCCTACCACCAGGCCCGCAAGGTCAAGGACGCCATGGACGAAGCCGAGCGCCGTGCCATCGCCGAATCGGAAGCTGCCGAACTGGCAGGCTCCGCCGAAAGCGATGCAGCGGCCAGCACGGCTGACGCCAGCGAAGGCGCCGCGACCGAATAACTCGGTAGCATCACCGGCCATGACCGGTACACCACGCCCCCCGACCGCCTCCGGTTGGGGGGCGTTTTTCTTTGTGTTTTCAATGATGAGGCGTTGTCGTCGATGAGCGTATTGCCCGAATCGCTGACCAGCTGGATCGTGATCGCGGTCCTGCTGTTCTGGTTTGTCGGTGCCTACAACCGGCTGGTGCGCTTGCGCGCGGCCGTGCTGCAGGCCTACGGCCTGCTCGATGCGGCCCTGGGCAAGCAGCTCGACTTCGTGCAGGCCAGCATCACCGCTGCGCCACCGGCGGAGGCGTCGCCAACGGGTGAGTCGCTGTCGTCCATCGCGCCATTGCAGGCCGCGACCACCCAGCTCGCGACCCTGCTCGGCGCGACCCGGCTGCACCCGCTGGACACTGGCGTCATGGCCGCGCTGGCTACTGCGCTGCAGGTGTGGATCAACGCGTGGCGACGCCAGCACCCGGACGATGTGACGGTGTTCGACGCCGACGGCACGCTGTCGCGGCCAGCGCAACTTCAGCCCGGGACCGATGCCGCGGTGCCCAGCGCCATCGAGCCGATCGCGTGGCCCGAGCCTTCGGCCGCGGCGGAGATCGCGCGCAGCCAGTTCAACCAGGCGGTGGGGCACTACAACGCTGCGATCGCGCAGTTTCCGGCGTTGCTGGTGGCATGGGCCGTGCGTCTGCGTCCAGCCGCTCCGCTGCTCTGAGTTCGGCGCCCGGCGCGGCTCTTTCTTCTTTCCATTGCACGGCGTCCGGCTTTACGGTCGCCCGTTACCATCGCCCCAACTTGTCAGAACTACCTTCCGATCCTTCCTCCAGCAGCAACAACGGTGCGCCGTCGCTGCAGCCTCCGCTCTGGCGCCAACTGCAACTGACCGCGGTGGCGCTGGCGTCGATTCGCGCCGGCACCTCGGGCTCGGTTGCCTTCGAGGCGGTCGAGCCTTTGCTGCGCCCCGGCGTGCAGGCGCTCGGCTTCCAGGTGCTGCGCTGGCTCGGCCGCGCCGAGGCGCTGCGTCGCCACCTGGCCAAGCGCACGCCGCCGCCGCTGCCCGATGCCCTGCTGTGCACCGCGCTGGCGCTGGCGTGGGACAGCGAGCGTGCACCCTACGAGCCCTTCACGCTGGTCGACCAGGCCGTCGAGGCCGCCAAGCGCAACCCGGCCACGCGGGCGCAGGCCAGCTTCATCAATGCCTGTCTGCGGCGCTTCTTGCGCGAACGCGACGAGCTCGTGGCCGCCACCGACACCGAACCCGTCGCGCAATGGAACCACCCGCGCTGGTGGATCGAGCGCCTCAAGCGCGACCATCCACGCGACTGGCAACGGGTGCTGGGCGCCGACAACGCACAGGCGCCGATGACGCTGCGGGTCAACGCCCAGAAATCGACCGCCGCTTCCTATCTGGCGGAGCTGGAAGCCGTCGGCCTCGGTGCGATACGCGTAGGCCCTAGCGGCCTGCAGCTGACGCGCGCACGCCCCGTGCAGCAGCTGCCCGGTTTTGCCGACGGCGCCTGCTCGGTGCAGGATGCCGCCGCGCAGATGGCCGCACCGCTGCTGCTCGAAGGCCTCTTGCCGACGAAGCCGGGTGCGGCGGCGCCACTGCGCGTGCTCGACGCCTGCGCCGCCCCCGGCGGCAAGACCGCGCACCTGCTCGAAATGGCGGCCCCCGGCGCCATCGACGTGACAGCCCTGGAAGTCGATGCCGTCCGCAGCCGCCGCATCGATGAAACCCTGGCCCGCATCGGCCTCAAGGCCAAGGTGCTCGTCGCCGACGCGGGGCGTCCGGACCAATGGTGGGACGGCACGCCCTTCGACGCCATCCTGCTCGACGCACCATGCACGGCCTCGGGCATCGTGCGACGCCATCCTGATGTGCGCTGGCTGCGCCGCGAAAGCGACACCGCCCAGCTCGCAGCTCAGCAGGCCGCCCTCCTGGCCGCGCTCTGGCCGCTGGTGCGGCCCGGCGGCCGGCTCCTTTACTGCACCTGCTCCGTGTTCCGCGAAGAGGGTTCGCAACAAATTGATGCGTTTCTTGTACACAACACCGACGCACGATTGCTGCCATCGCCAGGCCATTTGCTGCCCCAAAGCGGGTCGAATGCCCGTGGCGTCCCGGACAATCCCTCTGGTGACCACGACGGTTTCTTCTACGCCCTGCTTGAGAAGCGCCCGCACTGAACGGCGCTGTCCGGCCTTGCTGGCCGTCCTGCTCTGGGCCTGGGCCATGTGGATGGTCCTGCTGCTGCCGGCCCCGGCGGCCGCCCAGGGCCGCAACGGCACGTCGATCACCCAGATGCGCCTCGAGCAGTCCGACGATGGCGTCTACTTCAGCGCTGCCGTGCAGTTCGAGCTGCCCTCGCTGGTGGAGGAGGTGCTCGACAAGGGCATCGCCATCTATTTCGTGGCCGAGGCCGAGCTCTACCAGGAGCGCTGGTACTGGACCGATCGCAAGGTCGCCCAGGTCGCGCGCCACATGCGGCTGGCCTACCAGCCGCTCACGCGGCGCTGGCGACTCAATGTGTCGGCGGCGCCGATGACCGGCGCGGCCGGCCTGGGCATCTCGCTGAACCAGAACTTCGACACCCTCGGCGATGCGCTCGATGCCATCAAGCGCATTGGCCGCCTGCGGCTGGGCGATGTGGCCGAGATCGGCGACGACCCGCAGCACCAGGTCACTTTCCGCTTCCGGCTCGACACCTCGCAGCTGCCGCGCCCGTTCCAGATCGGCGTGGTCGGGCAGGCCGACTGGAACATCGCCGCCGAACGCACGGCCAAGCTCCCGCTGGAGAAGCAGAAGTGAGCACTTCCGGGCGCAGCGGCGCAGCGGCCACGCCGGCCGCGCGCCGCGCGCGGGCCACGCGCTGGGCCATTGGTGTCGGCGCCGCGCTGGTCACGGCCATCGGTCTGGTGCTGATGTTCCTGCTGGCGCAGGCCACCAACAACCGCGCGCTGTACGAGCGCTACTACGTGCGCCTGTTCGGCATCAACGTCGTGGTGGCGGTGCTGCTGGTGCTGGTGATCGGCTGGGTTGCCTTCCGTCTGCTGCGGCGGCTGCGGCAAGGCAAGTTCGGCAGCCGATTGCTCATCAAGCTGGCGGCCATCTTCGCGCTGGTGGGCGTGGTGCCCGGGGCGCTGGTCTACGTGGTGTCTTATCAGTTCGTCGCACGCTCCATCGAGAGCTGGTTCGACGTCAAGGTCGAGGGTGCGCTCGATGCCGGCCTCAACCTCGGGCGCGCCACGCTCGATTCGCTGTCCGACGACCTCGCTGCCAAGACGCGCAGCGCCAGCGCGCAGCTGGCGCAAGTGCCTGATGCGAGCGCAGGCCTGGTGCTGGAGCGCATCCGCGACCAGCTCGAAGCCACCGACGTGATCCTGTGGACCGGCAATGGGCAACTGGTGGCCAGCGCCGGCTCCTCGCGCTTCCAGCTGAACCCCGAGCGGCCAACGGTGCAGCAGTTCCGCCAGGTCCGCCCCGAGCGCGCTGTCGCGCACGTCGAGGGGCTGGACGAAACCGCCGCGCCGGGCGCAACCCCGCCCGTCGCGAGCGTGCGTGCACTCGCCATGGTGCAAAGGCCGGGCTTCGACTTCGACACCGCGCCGCGCTATCTGCAGGTCACGCGGCCGCTGCCGCCGGCCGTGGTCGCCAACGCGCTGGCCGTGCAGGAGGCCAACCGCGAATACCAGGAGCGGGCGCTCGCGCGCGAGGGCCTGCGTCGCATGTACATCGGCACGCTCACGCTGAGCCTGTTCCTCGCTGTGTTCGGTGCGGTGCTGCTGGCCGTGCTGTTCGGCAATCAGCTGGCGCGGCCGCTGCTCGTGCTGGCAGACGGCGTGCGCCAGGTGGCGGCCGGTGACCTGCGGCCCACCGCCGTGCTGCAGGGCAAGGACGAACTCGGCGGCCTCACGCGCTCGTTCGCCGTCATGACGCAGCAGCTGGCCGACGCCCGCGGCGCGGTCGAGAAGACCATGGGCCAGCTCGACGCCGCGCGCGCCAACCTGCAGACCATTCTGGACAACCTGACATCGGGCGTGATCGTGCTCGACGCCAAGGGCACCGTGCTGTCCACCAATCCGGGCGCGACCCGTGTGCTGCGCGCGCCGCTCGCGGCCTACGAAGGCCGGGCGCTCGTCGATGTGCCGGGCCTGGCCGAGTTCGGTGCCAAGGTGCAGCAGCAGTTCGACGACTTTCTCGTCGAGCGCATGCAGCACGGCCTCGACCACTGGCAGCACGCCTTCGAGCTGCACGCCTCCGGCACCGACCTGCCGCAGCAGGACGGCGCCATCAACATCGTCGCGCGCGGCGCGGAACTGCCCGGCGCCGCGCGGCTGCTGGTGTTCGACGACATCTCCGAAATCGTCTCGGCCCAGCGCGCGCAGGCCTGGGGCGAAGTGGCGCGCCGCCTCGCGCACGAGATCAAGAATCCGCTCACGCCGATCCAGCTCTCGGCCGAGCGGCTCGAGATGAAGCTCTCGGGCAAGGTCCCGCCGCCCGAACAGGCCGTGCTCGTGAAGTCGGTGAAGACCATCGTCGACCAGGTCGATGCGATGAAGCGGCTGGTGAACGAATTCCGCGACTACGCGCGCCTGCCCGCAGCCGACCTCAAGCCGGTGGACCTCAACGCCTTGCTGACCGACGTGCTCCAGCTCTACAACGCCGAGAGCCTGCCGATCACGCTGCGCTCCGAGCTCGACGAGCGCTGCCCGCCCATCCGCGGCGACGCGCAGCAGATCCGCCAGGTCATACACAACCTGTTGCAGAACGCGCAGGACGCCGCCGAAGCTGCCGCCAGCGGCACGGGCAAGGCGGGCGAGGTCGTCATCCGCACGCGGCTCGGCGATTCGGGGCAGCGCGTGCGCCTGACAGTACAGGACAGCGGCCCAGGTTTTGCGGAAAATATTTTGAAGCGCGCCTTCGAACCCTACGTAACCACGAAAACAAAAGGTACTGGTTTGGGCCTTGCGGTCGTGAAGAAAATCGCGGACGAACACGGCGCGCGCATCGAGCTTTCCAACCGCGTCGTCGATGGGGCTGTAGCAGGGGCACAAGTCTCGCTATCATTCGCGCTGGCAGGCGAGCCGCGGGCAGCGGTCGCTCACACCGAAGATTCGAAGTCTTCCGCCGCCTGAGCCGCACGAATCTCCGTCGTCGCACAGGCGATGGATGGGCCAGCGGACCCTCAATACATTGCAGACACCAGCGCAAACAACAAGCAGCACTCATGGCAAACATTCTCGTGGTCGATGACGAGCTGGGCATCCGGGACCTGCTCTTCGAAATTCTCAATGACGAAGGCCACAACGTGGAGCTCGCGGAAAACGCCGCCGAAGCCCGCGCTGCGCGCCAGCGCGCACGGCCCGATCTCGTGCTGCTCGACATCTGGATGCCCGACACCGACGGCGTCACGCTGCTCAAGGAGTGGTCCACCGCGGGCCTGCTGAGCATGCCCGTCATCATGATGAGTGGCCACGCCACCATCGACACCGCGGTCGACGCCACGCGCATCGGCGCCTTCGCCTTCCTCGAGAAGCCCATCACCATGCAGAAGCTGCTCAAGGCAGTGGAGCAGGGCCTGGCACGCGAGAGCGCACGCCGCGCCGCGGCAGGCGTGGTGCCCGCGCCGGTCACCGGCAACCAGGCAGCTGCCATCACCACGACAGGCGACAGCCTGCTGATGGCCTCGCTGGCTTCCGTGCCCGTGGTCGACGCCGGCCCGCAATCGACCCAGAGCTTCGACCTCGACCGCCCGCTGCGCGATGCGCGCGATGGTTTCGAGAAGGCGTACTTCGAGTTTCACTTGGCGATGGAGAACGGTTCGATGACCCGCGTCGCCGAGAAAACCGGTCTCGAACGCACCCACCTGTACCGCAAGCTCAAACAACTTGGCGTCGATCTTTCAAGAGGGCGCAGAAGCGCTGTATAATTTAGGGCTGCACACAAATGCAATGGCCCGGTAGCTCAGTTGGTAGAGCAGCGGATTGAAAATCCGCGTGTCGGTGGTTCGATTCCGCCCCAGGCCACCATATTTCGCAAGGCGCTACAGCTATCAATGCTGTAGCGCTTTTTTCGTTTTATTCCCACTGTGGGATTTCGCACTGTTTACTGATGCTCGCGGAGCGTCACTACTGACGTGCCACAAAAGCGTCGCAGTAGCAAAGTTGAACTCGGTGGAACTACCGCCTAGGGCCTGTTAACACAATCGAAGTCCGTCGGCGATGAGCGCAAAGCTGATGAAGCCCAGGAACATCACGTCGAGCTTCTCGAATCGCGAGAAGATTCGGCGGAAGCCCTTCAAGCGCCGGAACAGTCGCTCGACTTCGTTGCGGCGCTTGTACATCTCTCGGTCGTACTCCCAGGGCTCGACCCTGGTCTTCAGCGGCGGCACTACCGGGATGAATCCAAGGTCGAGCGCCAACTGCCGTGTCTCGTTGCCTTCGTAGGCACGATCCATCAGCAGATGCAGTGGGCGGTTTGGCCCACCCACCCGACGCAGCAAGGCCCGGCCTTCGGGCGCATCGTGTGCCTGCCCGGGCGACAGCCAGAACGTTATGGCCGTTCGAGCATCCGCGGCAACCATATGAATCTTGGTGTTCCATCCGCCTCGGGACTTGCCGATGGCTTGTGGCCCGTTTTTTTAACGCACCAGTTCCATCCGGATGTACCTTGATGCTCGTGCTGTCCAGCGAGACGGCCTCGATCTTGATGCGCACAACCTGAGCGCGCTGCAACTCCTCGAACACCCTATCGAGCACGCCGGCCTTGGACCACCGATTCATGCGTGTATAGATCGTGTGCCAATTGCCGAACCGCTTGGGCAGACCGCGCCACTTGCAGCCGTGCTCGGCCACATACAGCACCGCGTTCAACACACTCAGGTTTGACAGGCTCACGTTGCCTCTCTGTGTAGGCAAACAATGTGCAATCTGCTCGAATTGGGCTTGCGTGATCTCCATACCCGGAGTTTCCGATATGAGCCTGGAGTCACGCCAGTAGTGTTAACACGCCCTAGTTCGATTGGGGGCCTGAGCCGCAACTTTCGGGCACCCCAGATCGCGTTAGACGGACGGTGGCGAGATCTGCGCTTCATTCCCGGAACGGTCTTCCACATCGATTTTCATCAGTGCTGCCCGCGATCAAAAAAGATCATCGCCTACTCTTCAAGCGGAGTCTTAAACTGTATGAAAACACAGTATTCTAGGAGAGTCTATCGGACATCCAAGATGTCTTTCACATGCCGGCGTTTTGCCGGTGAACGCCTTGTTGATGCTGTGTTTTAGGAATGGCGGCGCATGCTGCCATAGCTAGTCACGGCCCCTACATGGCCACATTTGAAGGGACACTGCTCTATGCCTACCAATGCATCCGACGTCATTTACACGGCACCGCGTCCTGGTGCGGTTGCCCGGACGGGGGAATCGCGTTTAGCCGACGTTGTCAGCGTCAAGGACTTCGGCGCGAAGGGCGATGGTTCCACCGATGACACGGCGGCCATTCAAGCTGCCATCAACTCTTTTTCGAGTGGTGGAACGCTCTATTTCCCGGCTGGCACGTACATGATCAGTAGCCAGTTGAACTCCACCGTGAACGGTTTGGTTTTCGAAGGGGCAGGCTACTTAGCCTCGATCATTAAGATCACTTCGCCGACGGCAACCTCATTGAATATCACCGGTTGGAACAGCGGGGTGGAATCGATGGGCTTCGATTCGACCGTGACTCGTACCAACG
Source organism: Variovorax sp. YR566 (assembly GCF_051992195.1). Classification (NCBI taxonomy): domain Bacteria; kingdom Pseudomonadati; phylum Pseudomonadota; class Betaproteobacteria; order Burkholderiales; family Comamonadaceae; genus Variovorax; species Variovorax sp. YR566. Next base: position 1,148,744 of record NZ_CP197092.1, read on the forward strand.
GCTTCTATATTGTTCTCGCGGGTGTCTTTAGCTACATCGACAAGTGTCGTTTTGACCGTCACTGGGTTGCTGTTTCGATTCCGGATGTCACCCCTTCAGCGCCGGCTTGGGTGAGCCACTGTCTTTTCCATGACGCCACGCCGGGCGGCACTTCTTTTGGCAGCGGCGGGATCTGGATCGATCGGGCGAGTTCCGATGTCTATCTCGACAGCTTGCTGTTCTTGAACGATGGTAGCGGGCCGGCCACATATGGCATTAACGTTCAGCGAGTTGGGGCTCTCACCGTCAGCAATACGGAGATCGTGAAGCAGGGCATCGCGCTGCTGATCAATCCCCAAGCTAGCCAGCGAGTGCAGGCAGTGTTCGTAACCAACACGTACTTCGATACGTGCTACGGGAGCTGTGTTCTGGTGCAGCCTGGTGCAGGCGGTGCCGCAGAATGGCTGAAGTTCACCAACGTCTGGACCAGTCCCGCCGAACAGAATGCCAACGGCTTCTTCTTCAATGCGGACACCGGCAGCATCGGGAATGTGAACATCACGAACTTCACTTGCCACAACGACTTTGGGCCGGGCGGTACTGGCATCCTGTTCCAAGGCGCGGGCATCAAGGACGTGACCATCAATGGCGGGATGGTCCAAGGCCACTTCTACGGCATCGCCGCAGGCCCGAATGTCTCGGACTTCACCATCACGAATGTGAGCGCAGGGGCATACGACCCGACGCACCCAGGCGTTGGCAATACCTACGGCATCGTCGTCTCGAACGGGTCCTCGAATCGCTACATCATCACGAACAACCGCGTAAGCGGGAACACGTCTGGCGGTGTCGTAGATAACGGCACCGGCACGAACAAGGTGATTGGCCAAAACATCGGGTAGCCGAACCTCCTGGCCAAGCGTCCTGCTGCTCAAGGCCCGCTGGAAAACGTCTCCGAGCAGCAGGGCAGAGCGTTGTCTCTGGTGGTGATGGGGCATCCATTAAGTTGCAAGAGGCGAAGGCGCGGGATTAGTGCGGACATCGGGCTGCTGCAAGCTGCCTGCGGGAACCATCGCTTCCGAAGCCGCAAGGAGCGCAGCTCGGAAAGATGGGTTTATTCCCGTCAATGTGCGGCAATCCGCATGCCTGTTGTGTTGTCGCATAGATTGAAAATCCGCGTGTCGGTGGTTCGATTCCACCCCAGCCACCACTCACTTCGCAGTCGTTAATAGACGTCCGCCAAAGTTAGAAAGCCCTAAGTAAATCAACTGCTTAGGGCTTTTTCCATTCCAGACCCGTCGTCGTGGAGTCCAAGGGGTTCAGCCGCATCCGGCTGCGTCGCATTCCCGAGGCTTCAGTGCAGTACCTGATCCCGTTTATCCAAGAGAGCATCGCGCCTGGCGCCCAGGTGGCGTGTCGCTTCCGAGTTGACAGCTAGGCTCCAGCCTTAGCCAGAACCGTGATCGCGGCCTCGGGATGCTGTTTGCAAGCGCGACACCAGTCCAAATAAAACAGCACGTCCATATACCGTTCGCCTCGCTCGACTTTGGAGACATGGGACTGATCTACCTTGAGGCGTACTCCAAGTTCTGCCTGCGTCAAGCCGGCAGAGCGCCGAAGGGAGCGCAGATGCTTTCTTAGCACCTCATATCGGCGATGGTGAATGGACGGCGGCACTTCTCGATGCTGGGAGGCAAATCAAAAAAGGCCATTTCGACCTTTATTAGTTATCATGCACAGCAGGAGGAAATGCCGTTTTGGCCTTTCTCGATGCTCTTCTGCTGTGAGATCCAAATGACGCGTCGACAGATTGCTTCACCTCTGCCAACGGCCCGCCCGCTGCGGCTGCCGGCCTCGGTGACGCGCGCCCTTCCGCGGCAGCCCGCACCTGTCGTACGCAGTTTGTCGGCGGCACGCATCGGTGTGCAGGTGAGGGCGCTTCGCATGGCGGCTGGTGTGTCCGGCGGCACGCTGGCGCAGGCCTCGGGGATTTCCTCCTCGATGCTCTCGCGCATCGAGCGCGGGCTGGTCTCGCCTTCAGTGGAGACCCTGGAGCGCCTCGCGCAGGGGCTTCATGTGCCGACGTCGCGCTTCTTCAGCGACCAGGCGCGCCGCACGGATTTCTGCCACGTGCGAGCCGGACGTGGCGTCCTTGTCGACCGCATTGGCGCCGTGACGGACTACCGCTACGAACTGCTGGGCCACCTGCTGTCGGGCAACCTGTTCGTCGAGCCCTACATGGTCACACTGCTGCCCGGCGCCGACCCCTACGTGACCTTCCAGCACCCGGGCCTCAAGTTCTTGTACTTCCTGTCCGGGGAGGTCAGCTACCGTTACGCTGGCAAGACGGTCGAGGTGGGGGCAGGGGACTCGCTGCTGTTCGATGCGACTGCGCTGCATGGCATCGATACCATTCATTCGGGGCCTGTTTCGTACCTCTCGGTGGTTTTCACGCTGCGCGAGTAGGCTGCTCGCGGCGACGCTGTCGTGTTGTGGAGCGAGGTGGATGTCTAACCAACCGATCGCCCGCGCATTCGCCATGTGCCGTATTCCCCTTCCTCATCCTTTCCTCAATGTTCGGCATGCCGAACATTGAGGAAGCTTTGAGCGGCTATCAACAGTGGGGTCTTCTCGTTTGATGAATGGGCTAGGAAATCTGTGAGGCGGCGGTGTGGGGGGCTCTGCGTGAACGGGATGGATGACGAAGCACGAGCAGTCTGGAAGTGGCAGTTGCAGGGGGCATTGAAATTTCGAGAGCAGAGTCCTTGCGCGGTGTTGAGGGCAGGCTAGACTGCCCTCAGACATTGTTTACTCAACGGCGTTGCAATGGTCAAAACCTCCCGATCAAGCTGCGTGATCAGTACCCGGTTGTCGTCCGATACGAGGACGCGGTTTGCCGCACTGGCCGCGCGGCATCAGCTCAGCGCGTCGGATCTGCTTGCGAAGATGGTCGACGAAGTGCTCAAGACCAATGGCGCAATCTCGCTCGGGTCGGATGGACAACGGTCCGCATGCGATTCAGAGAGTGGCCTTGGCGTAACGGATCTCATCACACTGCGACTTCGTCCCGGCGACCGGATGCTGGCCGCAAAGCGGGCCGATGCTCGTGAGATGAAGACCAGCAGTTACCTGACCATGCTGGTCCACAACCATGTTCGGCGCTCGGCGGTGCTGCCTCCGAAAGAGCTGGACCAGCTCCGAGTGACCTGCGCGCAGCTGGCTGCGCTCGGGCGGCAGCTTCGAAGGTTCGGCGTGCCGAACAACGCGGCGGAGTCGCAGGCATGCGAACTGCGCGATGCGATGGCGCTGGTCCTGCGAGAAGTCGAGGTGGCACGCGAAGCCACAGCGGCCGTCGTGCGCCGGAACCTCATCAGCTGGGAGACCGGCAGGGAGACGGGCCATGCCTAAGCAGACTGTGCGCTTGGGCCGAAGCAGCCGCGGCTCGGCTGGTGCATCGCGCGACATGGCCTTGGACATCGTGAGCTATGGCCGGCGGGGGCCGGGCGGCACCCTGCGCTTCGGTGCCGACCAGATCGCACAGATCCAGCGCACGGTGGGTCGCACGCCCGAGGTGATCGTGAAGGTCTCCGGCGGTGGGCGGGATGTTGGCGGGGTGGGAGCGCACCTGCGTTACATCGGCCGGCATGGCAAGCTGCCGACGGAAACCGACGAGGGACTGATGCTGCAGGGCCGAGGCGCTGCCAGGGAGATCACAGCCGACTGGCAACTGGACCTTTGCAGAAGCCAGTACAAGCCCAAGCCGGCCGAGGGGCAGAAGGACCCTCGGGCCAAGCTCGTTCACAACATCGTGCTGTCGATGCCGGCCGGCACGCCGCCGCAGAAGGTGCTGGCCGCGGCCCGCTTGTTCGCTCGCGAGAACTTCGCGCTGCGGTATCGCTACGCCTTGGTGCTGCACACCGACCAGCCGCACCCGCACGTGCATCTGGTGGTCAAGTGCGAGCACGAATTCGAGCCTGGCCAGCGCCTGTACATCCGCAAGGACACGCTGCGGCAATGGCGCGAACAGTTCGCCGTGCTGATGCGTGAGCAGGGCGTGGCGGCCAATGCGACGCCGCGTCAGGTGCGAGGGCAGATCCGCAAGCCGTACAAGGACGCGATCCATCATCGGCTCCGTGCACTTCGGGCGTTCGGGCAATTGCCGTCCAGTGAGCAGGCCAAACGCCCGCCACCGAAGACCTCGACCTTCGTGCGCGCCAAGCTGGAGAGCGTGCTCCAGGTTCTCAGGTCTGGGTGGGGCACCTTGGATGCCGGCCTGAAGGCGATGCAGGGGACCCGGCAGGAGGTGGCTGCGGACTGGCGTGCAACGGCGGATGCACTTCGAAGGCAGGGCGAAGGTGATCTGGCTGCCCAGGTGGATCGTTTCGTCGCGCGCATGCCGGAGGTACAGACCGATGCGCAACGAATGGCTGGCCGCTGGAAAGAGCAAGCCAGAAGCCGGGCGCCAGAACGCACGATCACCGATTTGCAGAGGTCGCAAGTCCGATGAACACGCGAGAGGTCGTGATTGCCTTGCCGGCAGCATCGACAACGTTGCGCAGACGGTCGAGGAGCCGAGTGCGTTTGCACGGGGCAAGAAGCTGGTCGAACGCCCCCCGTTCCCGACAGGGCGACTCGGGCCTGGCCGGCGATTGTCCGAAAGCTGTTCAGCCGGTGAAGAGAAAAGGCTCGGTTGGGGAGGGCTGAGGGCCGCTGTTGATACGCGAGCTCCTGCAGGCCTAGTAGATTTGGCAGTTGTCTAAAGTCGAGCCTCGTCGCACGCTCGGCAGAAGTTCGTACTGAAGGCGATCTTGAGAGGGTGGGCTGCGATGTCGAAGCAGCGCAGATGGCGTTGTCTGCGGTTCTTTCGATTACGCCCCAGCTGTGGAACCAGGCGCGCTCCGCCAAGAACGGTACCGTCGCGCAGATCGAGCAGCTGGTGCGCATCGCGCGCGAGTTCGGCCGGCCGATTGCGACGGCGCAGCAGGCGCGCGAGATCTCGAAGATGGGCGTGTTCTACAAGACCACCGAAGAGTCACTGTTGGCAAACGGTTTCGCCCCGAACCGCAACGGTGCCAACCAGGGGTTCCTGCGCAAGGCCGCATGACTCCTCGTCGACGCCGTTTCGCATGGCCTTCGCTATGAGCACGGGAACGCAAATCACCGCGGCCTGTCGACTGGCGATGGCCTCGTGGCACGCCTTGGTTCTTGAGCGTCCACCCGGACGGATGGCCCGCCACCTCGACGAGGTAGAGGTGCGTGCCCAGGGTCTTTCTGCTCGGGCGTTCGTAGATCGTCAGGATCTGCACGCCAGCCTGGGCGGCGGCGCCACCGCTGGCGGCATCGGTGCGGCGCCAGCACGGCCGATGTAAAGACGTGAACAGTCTACGAACAGCGGGCTGAACACACTGACGCGAAAACCCGACGGGCATCGGAGCGTGGCCTGATACTGCGCAACAAACAGCTCGTCACCATATTGGATATAGCCGCTTGCCGGTGGCTACGGATCGATTGAGCGGGCGCTGCTGCCTCGGTCCGCGCGGTCGTCGTGGTGGCCGCGGCGCTTGCGCTCGGTCCGGGCTTTCTCCAGCGTCTCCTGGCTTTTCTTGGCAGCCGCCTCGCAGCGCTCGTGCAGCGCAATCAACTCCCTGTCCGTGAGCTTCTCGATGCCGATGAAGTCATCCTCTGCGTTGGAGGAGCGGATCAGTTCGTCCAGCTTGGTCTGTAAGGCGACACCGTCGCGGTTCTGGGTGTTCTGAATAAGGAAGACCATCAGGAAGGTGACGATGGTGGTGCCCGTGTTGATCACGAGCTGCCACGTTTCCGAAAAGCCGAAGAACGGCCCCGAAACCGCCCAGGCCACGACCACGGCCACGCAGATCAGGAAGGCCGCCGGGCTGCCGGCCATGCGGGCGAAGGTGTTGGCGAAGGAGTCGAAGAGTCGTTCCATGGGCTTGCCTATGTCTTCTGATGCGCTCGGCGATGCCTGCACCGCCGAACGCTCTATCTGCCCGGAAGAACGCCGGGCATTTCGCTGGGAGCGCTCTGCACGGGCGGCATCATCTCTGCCGGGAATTCGAAGCGTTTCTGGAGTGCATGGAAGTACGCAAGCGCGCCAAGCAGCACGACGATGACCGCCACGACGCCCCATGCCGATACGCGGCGGTTGTCGTCACGCTCGTCGCTTCCCGCCTGTTGCTGCTTCATGCTCGAGGCTCCTTCTGCGCGCACCGCGATCTACTTTTTCATTGCCTTGATCTCGGCCTTGCCCTTGTCTTCATCGGCCTTGGCCTGCTTTATGCAGGCGGACTTGGCGTCGCCCTTCCGGTCGTCGCACTTTTCCTTCGCGATGCTGTAGGCAACGTCCTCCTTGGCTTGCGCCACCTTGCGGGCGTTGCCGTCACTTGGCTTGAGCTTCTGGTCCAGCTCGGCCTTGGCGATCTTTTCCTTGCCCTTGGCCTCTTCGATGCAGAGGTCCTTGGCGTTGTCCTTCATGGCGTCGCAGGCTGCACGGTCGGTCTTGTAGTCGGCTGCAATCTTGTCGCGGCCGGCCTTGAGTTCGGCAATGGCCGGATCAACGGTCGCCGCCGGAGGCGGGTTCACTAGAAACCACGGTCGATGCGTCGATAGGACGCTGCGCGAACTGGCCGTAAGCGCATGCCGACGCCACCGGGACGGGGCACCATATTGGATATCGCCGCTTGCCGACGGCTATGGATCGATTGATCGGCAGCAGGCCTTTACTTTCGTGCATCCGCCGTATCGCCTCGCATGCAGGGCGGCATTCAGATCCGGGGGAGCGCTCGCGGCCAGATCAGTTCTTTTCCCTTGTAGCCCAGGAGGGTCAGGATCAGCACGATCACGCCGAGATGGGTGATCGACCGGGTGCTCCTGAGCACATAACCGGTAAGCCCCGTCGTTCCCGGATAGCGTTGGGGAACCGGCCGCGTAGACCGCGTTGCAGGATGAAGCGGATCTTCCTCCGAGATGAAGAGGCTGCCCGGTATGCCGCCGGGCCCGATGAAGACGTTGTTGACAATCACGCTTGTCCCGGACGGCGCGGTCAGGTGTCCGGTGTAGTGGCTGTCCCAGGAGTCGAGACCAGCGATGTTTCGACGGAGAGCGTCGGTTGTGCGAAGTTGTGTCCCGTCAGCCAGCCGATGAAGTAGCCGAACAGGTCGTACACACCGCGCTGCATGCGGGGGGCAACTCCGTGTGCCAGCGCAACGTCTGTTTGCGCATGCCCCACCCGGAGGTTTGCCACCGAACTCGAGAGCGCTTCGCTCAGTCGGGTCGCGTATTCGGCTTGCTTTGTCTTTGACAATCTGACGACTTGCGACGTTATGACGGTGAGTGCCTTCGCCAAGGCCAGGGACCACTGGAGCCAGATCTTGAAGAGACGCGGCGTGACGATCACATCGACCCAGCTCGTCAGGTACAGCGCCCCGATTCGATCCAGTAGAACAGCCATGTTGATGGTGCCGTTCATGTAGTCGCAGATCATCAGCTGGATTTCATGGTCCGCGATGTGATGGGCGCGCATCGTTCCCTGCCCGGGAGTCACTACTCCGGTGGATCGGTCGGTGACGTTCTGGTGGGGCGTGCCATGCACATAGCGGCTTTCCGTCGGACCCAACGGGCTCCAGGTGCCCAAAGGCCGGAAGACGGTCTGCATGTAGCTTGTGGATGAGTCCACAAATTTCGCATCGTCCCTGTCAAAGCCAACCCGGCCTCTGACGATGAAGCCCGGAGGCGGGGGCGGACCTGGATTCCATTCGATTGCCATGGCTGGTTTTGCCACCGCTTCGAGCAGCCGAATTGGCTGGTGGCCTCCTTGAGGCGAAATGTATGATTTTGTGACGGGTGATACAAGCAGTCCAAAGTCTACTTTGCGGACTGCTGGCCACCGCGGCTTCTAAGCCCCGTCCAGCACCAGTTGCGTCTGCGTGACGACCGCGCACAGCTTGCCGTCGGCATTGGTGATCGAGGTTTGCCACACATGCGTAGTGCGTCCGCGATGCAGCGCCAGGCAGGTGCCCGTGACGGTAGTGCCCAGGCGCGCGCCCGCGATGAACTTGGTGCTCGAATCGGTGGTCGTCGTGCGCTTGCCTTCTGGCAGGTTGGCGATGGTGCCGACCGCACCCAGCGTGTCGGCGAAGGCCATGTAGGCGCCGCCGTGCAGGATGCCGCCGGCGGTGCACAGGTCTTGCCGCACCTCCATCTGCGCGACCACGCGGTCGGGTGCGAGCTCGGTGAGTCGTACGCCCATCAGGCCGGGGAAGATCGTGTCCAGCAGTTTCTGGAGCGCGGCGATGTCGTGCATGAATGTCTCCTTGGCTTGTCGAGGAGGCTCCATTCTGAATAGATAAGCACCATGGCCGCCGCGCGATGTCCGGTCAGGCCCTTCGCTTGAACATCGCGGAAGCCCCGCTGGCCTGCGCCACGTCCTCGGCCGACGACAGCAGCACCGGTCCCAGTTCGAGCATGCGTTCCTCGGTCAGTCGCACCAATGGCCCTGCGATGGTGATGACGCCGATCACCGCGCCGTTGCCGCTGCGCACCGGCGCGGCCATGGCTGTCATTGCCGGCGCGAACACCTCGCTGATCATCGCGAAGCCGCGCTTGCGTGCCGCGCGCAGATACGCCAGCAGCGCTTTCACTGTGGTCGGCGCCTTCGGGCCGTAGTCCTCGGGCTTGCCGAAGCCCTGCTTCGCCACGAGTTGCAGCGCTTGCTCGTCCGTCATTGTCGACAGCCAGGCGTGGCCGGCGGAGCTGCAGGAGAGGTTCACCGAAAGGCCCATGTCCGGGTCGTAGCGCAGGCCGCGCGTTGCACCCTGCGCCTTGGCAACGAAGGTGAGCTCGTCGCCGTCGACCACAGCCAGCCGCACCAGTTCGCCCGATTCGGCGGCGAGCCGGTCGAGCAGCGGCTGCGCCACGTCGACGATGCCGCTGTTGCTGAGAAAGCTCAGGCCCAGCGACACCAGCTTGATGGTGAGCATGTAGTCGCCGTGGCTCTGGTCCTGCCGCACATAGCCGCAGCGGATGAGCTCGGTCAGCAGGCGGTGCGTGGCGCTCAGCGGCATTTCCAGCTCGGCCGACAGTGCCGACAGCGCGCGGCCTTCGGGGTGGCCGGCCAGGTGTTCGAGGACCTTGAAGCTGCGTTCGAGTATGGCTGTCATGACGTCACTCTAGCGCTTTTGCCAAGTGTTTTCACTAGTGGAAATATTTTCCAATTCTGTCCTAAGATCGCGCCGCCCTTGCACCTTCACACAGCTGGAGATCACATCTTGAGAACGCTTCATCGCCAGCTGGCAGCGGCCGGCCTGACCCTCGCCCTGGCCATTCCCGCCTTCGCGCAGGGCGTGCAGGACCGTGTGATCCGCTTCGGCCACCTCAACAACGCAGACCATCCGGTGAGCTTCGGCGTGAAGCGTTTCGCCGAGCTGCTCGCGGCCAAGAGCGGCGGCAAGATGAAGGTGCAGGAGTTTCCGGCCTCGCAGCTGGGCAACGAGATGCAGCAGCAGTCGGCGCTGCAGGGCGGTGTGCAGCAGATGTCGGCACCGGCCACCACGTCGCTCGCGGGCATCGTCAAGGAGTTCGGCCTTGTCGACTTCCCGTTCGCGGTGGGCAGCTTTGCGCAGGCCGATGCGCTGCTCGACGGCCCGCTGGGCCAGGCGTTGATTGCGAAGCTGCCGGAGAAGGGGCTGGTGGCGCTGGGCTATTGGGACCTGGGCTTTCGCAACGTCACCAACAGCAAGCGGCCCATCACCAGGCCCGAGGACCTCGAAGGCCTGAAGATCCGCGTCATTCCGAACCCCGTGTTCCTCGAAACCTTCAAGGCCTTCAAGGCCAACCCGGTGCCGATGCCTTTCGCCGAGCTGTACGGCGCGCTCGAGTCGAAGGCGGTCGATGGCCAGGAGAACCCGTACGCGGTGATCCTGTCGAACAAGTTCTACGAGGTGCAGAAGTTCGTGAGTGCCACGAACCATGTGTATGCGGCCAACATCGTGCTGGTCAGCAAGAAGTTCTGGGACTCGCTGAGCCCCGCTGAGCAGAAGATGATGCGCGAGGCCGCCGACGAAGCGCGCGGCTATCAGCGCCAGGTGAGCCGCGCCGCCGCGCAGCGCGCCGTAGGCGACTTGCAGGCCAAGGGGGCGCAGTTCAACGAGCTCGCGCCCGCCGAGCAGGCCCGCATGCGGCAGATTGCCAAGCCTGTCACCGAGCGTTTCGCCGCGAGCTATGACCCCGCCATCGTCAAGCTCTACACCGACGAACTCGCGCGCATCCTCAAGCAGTAAGACCTCTGACCGAAGGCGCCTCATGAAGATCCTCGTCCTGCACGGCCCCAACCTCAACCTGTTCGGCCGCCGCGAACCCCACATCTACGGCAAGACCACGCTGGCCGAAATCAACGCGCAGCTGCAGCAGCTCGCCACCGAACTCGGCGTGACGCTGGACATCCTCCAGTCGAACCACGAAGGCGACCTGATCGACTTTTTGCACACCCACATCGACGAGGCTCAGGGTGCGCTGGTCAATCCGGCCGGCCTCACGCAGCACGGCGTGCCGCTGCACGACGCGATCAAGGCGATGCCGTTCCCCACCATCGAGGTGCACATGTCCAACATCGCCGCGCGCGAGACATGGCGCGCGCATTCGATCATCTCGCCGGCGGTGAAAGGCACGGTCCAGGGCCTGGGCCCGCAGTCTTACCTGGCTGCGCTGCGCGCGCTGGTCGAGATGCACAGGCAGGCCGCGCTGGCCTGAACGCAGCGCATGGCCATGAACCGATGGATCGACCGGTGCTGCGCCGGCATCGAAGCCCTGATCGCAGCCGCGCTTGCGGTCATGGTCGTGCTGGTCTTCGGCAACGTGGTGCTGCGCTACGGCTTCAATTCGGGCATCACCCTGTCCGAGGAAGTCTCGCGCTGGCTCTTCATCTGGATGACCTTTCTCGGCGCGGTCGTCGCGCTGAAGGAGCACGGCCACCTGGGCGTCGACATGGTCGTGCAGAAGCTGCCGCCCATCGGCAAGAAGATCTGCCTTGCGATAGGGCACGTGGTGATGCTCTACATCGTGTGGCTGCTGTTCCAGGGCAGCACGGCGCAGACGCGCATCAACTGGGACGTGACCGCGCCGGTCACCGGCGCCTCGATGGCGGTGGTGTACCTGTCAGGCGTGGTGTTCTCGGTGCTGGTCGCGTTCATCCTCATGCTCGACCTGTTGCGCCTGCTCACCGGGCGCATTGCCGAGAGCGACCTGGTGATGGTGCAGGAGTCTGAAGAAGCGGTGCAGCTGCAGCAGATCCTCGGTTCGCAAGACAGCACTGTGCAAGGTGATGCACAACAGGGAGCACGCAAGTGACCATCGTCGTCTTCGTGGGCTCGCTGCTCCTTGCCATGGCGATGGGCATTCCCATCGCGTTCTCGCTGCTGGCCAGCGGCGTTGCGCTGATGTGGCACCTCGACCTGTTCGACGCGCAGATCCTTGCGCAGAACGTGATCGGCGGCGCCGACAGCTTTCCGCTGCTGGCCGTGCCGTTCTTCATGCTGGCCGGCGAGATCATGAACGTGGGTGGCCTCTCCAAGCGCATCGTCGATTTCGCGCTCGCGCTGGTCGGCCATGTCAAAGGCGGTCTCGGCTACGTGACCATCATGGCGGGCTGCCTGCTCTCGGCGCTCTCGGGGTCGGCCGTGGCCGACGCCGCCGCGCTGACGGCGCTGCTGCTGCCTATGATGGTCAAGGCGGGCCACGACAAGGCGCGCGCGGGCGGGCTCATCGCGGCCACCGGCGTGATCGGCCCGGTGATCCCGCCGAGCATCGGGCTCGTGATCTTCGGCGTGGCGGCCAACGTCTCGATCTCCAAGCTGTTTCTCGCGGCCATCGTGCCGGGCCTGCTGATCGGCGGCGCGCTGTGGATCACCTGGGCGTGGCTGGTGCGCCGCGAGAAGATCGTGCCTCCGCCGCGCAAGTCGGGCGCCGAAATCTTCACCGCGTTCCGCAAGGCGCTGTGGGCGCTGATGCTGCCGGTGATCATCCTCGTAGGTCTGCGCATGGGCGTGTTCACGCCGACCGAGGCGGCCGTGGTGGCCGCCGTCTATGCGCTTTTCGTGTCGATCGTGGTCTATCGCGAGCTGAGCTGGAAGGACCTCTACGCGGTGTTCGTGGGCGCGGCCAAGACCAGCGCCATCGTGATGTTCCTGATCGCCGCGGCCATGGTGAGCGCGTGGCTCATCACGGTGGCCGACCTGCCTTCGAAGGTGGTGGGGCTGCTGCAGCCCTTCATGGGCAACCAGATCCTGCTGATGATCGCGATCATGGTGCTGGTGATGATCGTGGGCACCGCGATGGACATGACGCCGACGATCCTGATCCTCACACCCGTGCTGATGCCCATCGTGAAGGCCGCGGGCATCGACCCGGTCTACTTCGGCGTGCTCTTCATCATCAACAACTCGATCGGCCTGGTCACGCCGCCGGTGGGCACGGTCCTCAACGTGGTGGCCGGCGTCGGAAAGATCTCGATGGACGACGTCACGCGCGGCGTGGTGCCTTTCATGATCGCCGAGTTCGCCGTCATGTTCCTGATGGTGCTGTTCCCGTGGCTGGTGACGGGGCCGGCCAGGTTGTTCCACGGATAGACACATACATACAAGGAGACGTTGCCATGAAGAAGCCTTCGATGCTGAAACTGCTGGTTGCCGCCGTTGCGTTGTTCGCCATGTGCGGCGCCGGTGCGCAGGTCAAGGAGCGAACGCTCAAGTTCGCGTTCCAGAACCAGAGCGGCCATCCGCAGGCGCAGGGCGCGCAGAAGTTCGCCGACCTCGTGGCCGCCAAGTCGGGCGGCAAGATCACCGTCAAGCTGTTCGCGGGCGGCGCGCTCGGCGGCGATCTTCAGACCGTGTCGGCGCTGCAGGGCGGCACGGTCGAACTCACGGTGCTGAACGCGGGCATTCTCTCGGCGCAGGTCAAGGAGTTCGCGGCCTACGACTTTCCGTTCCTGTTCAACAGCGGCAAGGAGGCCGACGCGGTCACCGACGGCCCCTTCGGCCAGAAGCTGATGGCCAGGCTGGAAGACAAGGGCCTGCATGGGCTGGGCTACTGGGACCTGGGCTTTCGCAACCTCACCAACAGCAAGCGGCCGATCGTGAAGGCGGACGACATCGCGGGGCTGAAGATCCGCGTGATCCAGTCGCCGATCTACATCGACCTGTTCGGCGCGCTGGGCGCCAATGCCACCCCGCTGCCGTTTCCCGAGCTGTATCCCGCCCTCGACCAGAAGGCGGTCGATGGGCAGGAGAACCCGAACACCACCATCCTGTCGTCCAAGTTCGCCGAGGTGCAGAAGTACATCACCCAGACCCGGCACATCTACAACCCGCAGGCGCTGCTGATCAGCAGGAAGACCTGGGACGGCATGAGCGCGGAAGAGAAGAAGATCATCACCGAGGCGTCGGCCGAATCGACCGCGTTCCAGCGCGAGGCCTCGCGCGGCGCCGCCGACAGCGCGCTCGACGCATTGAAGAAGGCGGGCATGACCGTGTCGGAGCTGCCGCCCGAAGAGATGGCGAAGCTGCGCACGAAGGTGAAGCCGGTCATCGACAAGTACTCGGCCTCGGTCGGCGAGGCCACCGTGAAAGAGCTGATGGCCGAGATCGACAAGGCGCGCAAATAGGCGGGGGTACGGCGAGACGGGCGAGGCGCCTCAGCCGGCCGTTGCGCGCCGCAGCGCCGCGCGCGCCAGCAAGCGCGTCGAGTCGAGTGTCGGAAGCGCCGAGTTGCCGTCGTTCAGCACCAGTGGCAACTCGGTGCAACCCAGCGCCACGGCATCGCAGCCGCGTGCCTTCAGACCTTCGATCATCTGCTGCAGCACCGCGGTGGATTCGGGCCGGACCACGCCGCGCACCAGTTCGTCCATGATGATGCGGCCAAGCGTCGCACGCTCATCGGCATCAGGCCGCACGGCTTGCAGCCCGGCGGCCGACAGCGCCTGCGGGTAGACCTCGCTGTCGACCAGCCAGCGCGTGCCCAGCACGCCCACGCGGCGAAAGCCCCGCGACACCGCCTCTGCTGCAGCCACCTCGGCAATGTGGAGCCAGGGCAGCGGCGACTGCGGCAGCACCCGATGCATCGCCTGGTGGATCGTGTTGTCGGGGCAGATCAGAAAGTCGGCGCCAGCTGCCGCAAGCTTGCCCGCCGACGACAGCATCAGTTGCGCGACACCGTCGACGTCGCCGCGGTCAAGGCAGTCCACATAGCTGGCGAGCGAGTGCGTGTGCATCGAAACCTCGGGGTGCGCGTGGGCCTGGCCCATGTGCTGGGCGCCTTCGACGCACAGCGTGCGATAGCACAGCGCAGCGCCTTCGGCCGAGCAGCCGACGATGCCAATGTGCAGTGGCATGGAAGAAATCTCCGAAAGGGAAACAGCAGGGCGAACGATGTTCTCACGGCCTTCGCGACACTGCCATGCCCGCATGGCGGTCGAGCCGCAGCGTCATCAGCGTTGCGATGGCCATCAGCAGGCCGACCACGTACCAGGCGTGATGGAAATCCGCGAGCTGCACGGCCGGCGCGCCGCGCAGTGCCTTCGACGCGCCGAGCACCATCGCGCCCAGCGCAACGCCGAGCGCGAGCGAGACCTGCTGCAGCATCGTGCCGAGCGTGCTTGCGCCGGCGCGGGATTCGTCGGGCACGTCGGCAAAGGCCAGCGTGTTGATGGCCGTGAAGTTCATCGAGCGCGCCATGCCCGCCACGAAGAGCAGCACGCACACCCACGGCAGCGGGTCGCCCGGTGACAGCAGCCCGCAGCCGAACAGCGTGGCGGCGCAGATCGCACCGTTCACCGTCAGCACATTGCGAAAGCCGAAGCGCCGCAGCACCGCCGTGGTGGCGCTCTTCATCACGAGGTTGCCGCCCATGTACACCAGCAGCATCGAGCCCGCCTGGAACGCGTTCATGCCGAAGCCGATCTGGAACATCAGCGGCAGCAAGAAGGGCGAGGCGTTGATCGCGATGCGCGAGATGAAACCGGCCGTCGCGGTGGCCAGCGCATAGGTTGGCACCGCCAGCGCGCGCAGGTCGAGCAGGGGCGCTGTTGTCCGTCGCGCATGATGCACTGCAGCGGCCGCAGCTACGGCGCCGACGGCCAGCAGGCCAAGGGTGGTGGCCGAGCCCGGCTGCGAGCCGCCCAGGCGCGTGAGGCCTTCGACCAGCGCGGCCAGCGCAACGGCGGTGAGCACGAAGCCGACTGCATCGAAGCGCGTCGGAGCCACGTCGGTGCGGCGCGGGAACAGCCGCATGATCAGCCACAGGCCCACGAGGCCCAGCGGCACGTTCAGCAGGAAGATCCAGCGCCACGACGCATGCGTCGCGATGAGCCCGCCCAGCGGCGGGCCGATCACCGGCGCAATGAGCCCCGGCCAGGTGATGGTGCCGATGGCCTCGATCAGCCTGTGCTTCGGCGTCTCGCGCAGCACCACGAGCCGGCCCACCGGCGACATGAAGGCCGCGGCCGCGCCCTGCAGCACTCGCGCCGCAACGAACACCTCGAAGGTGGGCGCCAGCCCGCAGGCCAGCGAAGCCGCGGTGAAGGTGCCGACCGCGAGCGCGAACACCCGCCGCGCCCCGAAGCGCCCGGCGCACCAGCCCGCCGCCGGCACCAGCGCCGCCATCGCGATCAGGTAGACCGTGACGCCCAGGCTCGCGTCCAGCGCGCCCATGCCGAAGCCGGCGCCGATGGCCGGCAGGGCGGTGACGATGATGGTGGCGTCCAGCGTCTCCATGAAGAAGGCCGCCGCCACCGTGAGCGCGATGCGCTTGGAGGCGCTGTCCGTGGCCGCTGCCGGCTGGGCGTTGTCGTTCATGCGGCAAGTCTGACATCGTTGAATGAGGGCTAGGGTTTTCCCCGAGGCGTTGATCCGGTGGATCGGACGGGCGTTGCCCGCGCCATCCGGATCGTCGGCGTGCCGCGGTTCGCGCGCTCACCAAAAGGTCCATCAAATCAAGGACTTAGCGCGCGGTGCGACCGGTGCCGCGCGTGGCATGTCGATTGCTGAACCACGGGGCCGGCCGCGCGCCCCGCTGCGGAGCCTGGCCACGAAATTGGAGACAACCCGATGAGCCACCCCGTGGAACACACCACCGCACCCAAGCCCTTCTACAAATCCCTGTATTTCCAGGTCATCACGGCCATCGTGCTGGGGGTGCTGCTGGGGCATTTCTACCCCGACACCGGCGCTTCGATGAAGCCGCTGGGCGACGGCTTCATCAAGCTGATCAAGATGATCATTGCGCCGATCATCTTCTGCACGGTGGTGGTGGGCATCGCCGGCATGGAAGACATGAAGAAGGTCGGCAAGACCGGCGGCCTGGCGCTGCTGTACTTCGAGGTCGTCAGCAGCATCGCGCTGGTGGTGGGCCTGGTCATCATCAACATCGTGAAGCCCGGCGCGGGCATGAACGTCGACGTGAGCCAGCTCGACACCAAGAGCATTGCGGCCTACACCGGCCCGGGCAAGATGCAGAGCACCACCGACTTCCTGCTCAACATCATCCCGAACACGGTGGTCGACGCCTTCGCCAAGGGCGAGATCCTGCAGGTGCTGCTGATCGCGGTGATGTTCGGCTTTGCGCTGCACAAGTTCGGCGGCCGCGGCACGCTGGTGTTCGACGTGATCGAGAAGGGCTCGCACGTGCTCTTCGTGATCGTCGGCTACATCATGAAGGTCGCGCCCATCGGCGCCTTCGGCGCCATGGCCTTCACCATCGGCAAGTACGGCGTGAGCTCGCTGCTGCAGCTGGGCCAGCTGATGGCCACCTTCTATGCCACCTGCCTGTTCTTCATCTTCGTGGTGCTGGGGCTCATAGCGAGGTTCCACGGCTTCAGCATCTGGAAGTTCATCAAGTACATCAAGGAAGAACTGCTGATCGTGCTGGGCACTTCGTCGAGCGAGTCGGTGCTGCCGCGCATGATGGCCAAGCTGGAGAACCTGGGCGCGAAGAAGTCGGTGGTCGGGCTGGTGGTGCCCACGGGCTACTCGTTCAACCTCGACGGCACCTCGATCTATCTGACGATGGCGGCGGTGTTCATCGCCCAGGCGACCAACACCGACATGACGCTGACGCAGCAGCTCACGCTGCTGGCCGTGCTGCTGCTCACATCGAAGGGCGCGGCGGGCGTTACCGGCAGCGGCTTCATCGTGCTGGCGGCCACGCTGTCGGCGGTGGGCCATGTGCCGGTGGCGGGGCTCGCGCTCATCCTGGGCATCGACCGCTTCATGTCGGAAGCGCGCGCGCTCACCAACCTGATCGGCAACGGCGTGGCCACCATCGTGGTCGCCAAGTGGACCGGCGATCTCGACACCGTGCGCATGCATCAGCACCTGGACCAGGAAAGCACGGTCGAGGCCGACGAGCCCGAGCGCGTGCTCGACGCCACCGAGGCGCACATGCCCGCCAGCCCGGCGCGGCAGGCCTGACCCCTTCCTTACCGGCCCCGCGAAGGCGGGGCGGCGCAGGGCCATCGGGCTGCCACCGATGCGGACGGCCCGGCCTTGTGCAATAACGCTCCCATGATTTCAAGGGAGCCGGCCCGGCGTTTCGATGGACCTTCCGACAATGCCAGGGGATGGCGCGGCCTGCCGCGCTGGTGCGGCGCACTGGCCCTGGTGGCCGTGGCCGCCTTCGCCGGCCACCAGATCGCCATGCAGGCCGGCCTGGCGCGCCTGCGCGAGGCGGCCGAACACCGGCTCGACATGCTCGCGACCGGGCTCGACGCCGACCTGGCCCGCTTCGACTACCTCCCCGCGCTGCTGGAGATGACGCCTGTCGTGCCGGCGCTGCTCGGCACGCCGACCGACACTCGCCTGCGCGACGTGGTCAACCGCTACCTCGACGGCGTCAACGCCACCGCCGGTGCCGAGATGCTCTATGTGCTCGACGCCGCCGGCACTTCGCTGGCGGCATCGGACTGGGACAAGCCCGGCACCACCGTCGGGCAGGACCTGTCGTTCCGGCCCTACGTGATCGACGCGCTGGGGCAGGGCAGGGGCCGCTTCTACGGTGTGGGCATCACCAGCAAGCGGCCGGGCTACTACCTTTCGTATGCGTTGCGCCGCGGCCAGTCCGCGCGCGGCGTGGTGGCCGTGAAGATCAACCTGGAAGAGACCGAGCGCGCCTGGCGCAAGCTGCCCGGCGACGTGGCGCTGATCGACCAGCGCGGCGTGGTCATTCTTTCCACGCGCGACGACCTGAAGTTCCGCCCGCTGCTGCCGCTCGATGCGCTGCAGCGCGCCGAGGTGCTGCGCTCGCGCCCCTACGGCGAGGCCACCCTGCAGCCGCTGCGGTGGACGCAGAAGGAGGCGCTCGACCGCGACGTGCAGGTGATCGCGCTCGACGGCGTGGACCAGCTCGCTTCGGCCCGCACCCTGCGCGGCGCGCCCTGGCAGCTGGTGGTGCTCGACGACCTGGCACCGCTGCGCGTGGCGGCGCGCAATGCGGCCATTACCGCCAGCCTCGCGATGGCGGTGCTGCTGCTGGTGGCCGTTGCGTTGTGGCAGCGGCGCCGCGCGGTGCGCCAGAAGCTGGCCAACCAGGCCGCGCTGCAGGCGGCGCACGACACGCTCGAATCGACCGTGGTGGCGCGCACTGCGCAGCTGCGCGCCGCACAGGGCGAGCTGGTGCACGCCGGCAAGATGGCCGCGCTGGGCCAGATGTCGGCCGGCGTGGTGCACGAACTCAACCAGCCGCTCACGGCCATGCGCACCCTGTCGGAGAGCGCCACCATCCTGCTCGACAAGAGCCGCCTTGACGACGTGCGCGGCAACCTCGAGCGCATCCGCGGCATGGTCGACCGGCTCGCGCGGCTGACCTCGCAGCTGCGAACCTTTGCCTACAAGGGCGAGCTGCCGCTGGCGCCCGTGCAGCTGTCGCACGCCATCGCCGACGCGCAGGTGATCGTCGCCGAGGCCTCGAAGAAGCAGCGCGTGACCATCGAGGTCGACGTGCAGCCCCCGGCGCTGAGCGTCATGGCGGAAGACGCAGCCCTGGGCAGCGTGCTCGCCAACCTGATGCGCAACGCCATCGACGCCATGCAGGACGCGCCGGTCCGCACGCTGCGCCTGGAGGCACGGCCGAAGGAGGGGCGTGTGCTCCTGTCGGTGACAGACACCGGCCCGGGCATTCGCCCCGACATCCTGCCGCGCCTGTTCGAACCCTTCGTCACCGGCAAGGCCGCGGGCTCGGGGCTGGGCCTGGGGCTTGTGATCTCGGCACAATTGGTGCGGTCCATGGACGGTTCACTGCGCGCGGCCAACCTGGACGGCGGCGGGGCATGCTTCGTCATCGACCTGCCCGCTGCCATTGCCGTGATCCACAACCCGCCTGTCCCCTCCCATTCCCCCCTTTCCATTGCACAACAGGAGTGACCCCCAAGTGAGCGAAGCCCCTGCCATCCGGGTGCTGCTGGTCGAGGACGACGAAGACGTCCGCATCAGCACGACCCAGGTGCTGACCCTGGCCGGTTTCGAGGTCGAATCTTTCGCCAGCGCCGAGCGCGCGCGGCCGCACATCGGCTTCGGCGTGCCGGCCGTCGTCATCAGCGACGTGCGCCTGCCGGGCCTGAGCGGCACCGAGTGGCTGCCCGAGCTGCGCAACGTCGATGCCGAACTGCCCGTGATCCTGGTCACCGGCCACGGCCACATCGCAATGGCCGTGCAGGCCATGCGCGAGGGCGCCTACGACTTCATCGAAAAGCCTTTCAGCTCCGAGCGGCTGGTGGCCATCGTGCGCCATGCCATCGAGCGCCGCCAGCTCAGCCTTCAGGTGCGCGCGCTGCGCGACGCGCTGGAAAACTGGCAGGGCATCCAGTCGGTGCTGATCGGTCGGTCGGCGCAGATGCAGCAGGTGCGCCAGACCGTGAAGACGCTGGCCGAGACCTCCGCCGACGTGCTGGTCTACGGCGAGACCGGCACCGGCAAGGAGCTGGTCGCGCGCTGCCTGCACGACCACAGCGCGCGCCGCCGGCAGCATTTCGTGCCGCTCAATTGCGGCGGCCTGCCCGAGTCGCTGGCCGAGAGCGAGCTGTTCGGCCACGAGGCCGGCGCATTCACCGGCGCCAGCCGCATGCGCGTGGGCAAGTTCGAATACGCCAGCGGCGGCACGCTGTTCCTCGACGAGATCGAGAGCATGCCGATGGCGGTGCAGATCAAGCTGCTGCGCGCGCTGCAGGAGCGCAGCATCGAGCGCATCGGCTCCAACAAGACCATTCCCTTCGACTGCCGCGTGGTGGCCGCGAGCAAGGACGACCTGAAGGCCATGAGCGACCAGCAGAAGTTCAGGGCCGACCTGTACTACCGCCTGGGCGTGGCCTTCATCGAGCTGCCGCCGCTGCGTGAGCGGCGCGAAGATATTCCGCTGCTGTTCGAGCACTTCACCCTGCAGGCCGCGAGCCGCTACGAGCGCCCCGCGCCGCTGCTGAGCAATGCGCAGCTCGCCGACCTGATGGCCTACGCCTGGCCCGGCAACGTGCGCGAACTGCGCAACGTGGCCGACCGCTTCGTGCTGGGCCTGCTCGGCGAGCGCCTGACGCAGACGCGCGGCGGCAACAGCGCCGAAGGCGTGCCCGCCCTGCCGCGCGGGTTGCCGCAGCAGGTGGAGTCGTTCGAACGCGCGGTGATCGTCGAGGAGCTGCGCCGCCAGCACGGCGACCAGCCGGCCACGGCTGCCGCACTGGGCATTGCGCGCCAGACGCTGCACGACAAGGTGCGCAAGCTGGGCGTGACTGTGGACGAGTTCAAGTAAGTAGCTCGAGTCTTATGGGGTCAGGATTCCGTGGAAATCAACAGCTCGCCGGCATGCGGGGCGCATGCCAGGGCGTCTTTGCGGACATCGTGGGCGACATGCGTGCGTACCTGAAGAGCAGACCGTTCTGCGCCCGCGACGCCGACCAGCACTTCCTGCGGCACCGCGTCCGGAAGGTCGCCCAGCGCAGCATGCTCGCGCATGACGAATGGTTCGACCTGCCCGGCTACCAGGCCTTTTCGCCCCATGTGCCCATGACCGTGGACGCGCGCTATGCCCACGTTGGCGCGAACATCGACGCGTCTTCGATGCAGGTGGCGCACGCGGCGCCCGACGGCACGCGGGTGCGCTGGCCCCTGTACGACGCAAGGGGCCAGGCCGTCTGCAGCTACGACGCCGTCGTCCGCGACAACGGCGACGGCGCCAGCATTCCCGCACCCTGATTCTTCAGCGCACCAGCAGCTTCATCATCCGTTCGAAGGTCTTGCCGTAGGGCGGCTTGAACAGGCCCAGGCCATTCAGCGCCGACTGGTGAAAGATCGGCTTCATCTTCGAGAAGGTCTCGAAGCCGTGCTCGCCGTGGTACGCGCCCATGCCGCTGGCGCCTACGCCGCCGAAGGGCAGGTTGTCTTGTGCGACATGCAGCAGGGTCTCGTTGATCGACACGCCGCCGGTCACCGTGTTTTCCATCACGCTGTCGATGGTCGCGCTGTTCTTCTCGAACAGGTACAGCGCGAGCGGGCGAGGGTGTGCGTTGACGTACGCAATGGCTTCGTCGATGCCCTTGTAGGTCAGCACCGGCAGCAGCGGGCCGAAGATTTCTTCCTGCATCACACGCATGCCGTCGTTCACGCCGGTCAGCAGCACGGGTGGAAAGCGGCGCGTTGCGGGGTCGGGTGCGGTGTCGGACAAGGGCAGGGCAGAGGCGCCCTGCTCCTGCGCCAGCGCCGACAGCTCCTGCAGCCGTGCAAAGTGGCGCGGGCTCACGATGCTCGTGTAGTCGGTGTTGGTGGCCAGCGTGGGGTACATCGAGGCGAACAGGCGCCGGGCGCTGTCGGCAAAGCGCTGCTGCTGGCCTTCGAGCAGCAGCACGTAGTCGGGCGCGATGCAGGTCTGGCCCGCGTTGAGCGTCTTGCCGACCAGGATGCGTTCGACGGCCTTGTCGAAGTTGGCTTCGGGCCCGATGATCGCGGGCGACTTGCCGCCCAGCTCCAGCGTCACCGGCGTGAGATGCTCGCTCGCGGCGCGCATCACGTGGTGGCCGACGGCGGTCGAACCGGTGAACAGCAAATGGTCGAAGGGCAGGCTGGAGAAGGCGCGCGCGGTCTCGGCATCGCCGTTGACGATGGCGATCTCGTCTTCGGCAAACTGCTTTCGCACCAGCGCGGCGAACAGCTCGGCGAAGCGCGGCGTGAACTCCGACTGCTTCACCATCAGCCGGTTGCCCGCCGCCAGCGCCGCGGTCATCGGCCCCACCGCCAGATACAGCGGATAGTTCCACGGCACCACGATGCCCACCACGCCCAGCGGCTGCGGCATGATCCGCGACGATGCGGGCTTGAACCACAGGCCCGTGGAGCGGCGGCGCACGCGCATCCATGCCTTGCCGTGCGCGAGCGCGTGCTGCACGCCCTCGATGCAGGGGAACACTTCGGCAAGCTCGGTTTCCTGAAAGGCCCGGTGGTGGAAGTCGGCGCTGATGGCGGCAGCGATTTCCTGGCGGTTGTCTTTCACCAGCGCACGCAGGCGCTTCAAGCGGTCGGCGCGCTCGCTCCACGGCGGCGTCTGCGCGCGCAGGCTCGCGGCGCGCATGGTGTCGAAGGTCTGTCGCATGTCGTCGTGTGTCATGGTTTGTTGCGAAGGCCTCAGCCCGTTTGTTGATACACCGCCCAGCGATCCTGCACTGTGCCGCCGCGCTGCGCGACGAGGTCGCCGAACTGCAGCAACACGCCTTCGGTGATGACGGGCCGTTCACGCTCTCCTGGTTGGCACTGTGCCCGAGGATGCCATTGAACTGCAGCCCCTGGGCGACTCATGCTCGGCCAGCGCCAAGTAGCGCCCTGGGCAGGGCGCTATGCGTTTCGAAAAAAGAAAAAAGGCCGCGGGCGAACCCCGCGGCCGCCGCCGTCAGAAGGGCTCGACGGGCAGCGCGCGCTTGTGGGCGCTCTTGCGATGCGTCGCAAGAATGATCTGTCGGGCCGCGGCCGACACCGGCTTGCCTTCGAGGAAGTCGTCGATCTGCTCGTAGGTGACGCCGAAGGCATCTTCGTCGGGCTTGCCCGGCACCAGCGATTCGAGGTCGGCGGTGGGCACCTTGTAGACCAGCGCGTCGGGCGCGCCCAGCAGTTGTGCCACCGCGCGCACGCGGCGCTTGTTGAGGCCGGTGAGCGGCGTGATGTCGGCCGCGCCGTCGCCGAACTTGGTGAAGAATCCCATCAGCGCCTCGGCCGCATGGTCGGTGCCGATGACGATGCCGTCGTGCGCGCCGGCCACCGCGAACTGCGCAATCATGCGCTGGCGCGCCTTGATGTTGCCGAGCACGAAGTCTTCATGTGCCGCGTCGCGGAAGGTCAGGTCGCCGGCCTTCAGCGCGGCGAGCATGCCGTCGGCGGCGGGGCGGATGTCGACGGTGATGGTGCGGTCGGGCTTCATCACCGCGAGCGAAGCCTGCGCTTCGGCTTCGTCCTTCTGCACGCCGTAGGGCAGGCGCATCGCGATGAAGGTGGCGTCGTAGCCCGTGGCGCGCAGCCGCTCGATGGCGCGCTGCGCGAGGCAGCCGGCGGTCAGCGAATCGACGCCGCCGCTGATGCCCAGCACCAGCGTCTTCAGGCCGGTGCGCTTCAGGTAGCTGGCGAGAAAGTCGGTGCGGCGCTCCAGCTCGTGGGCGGCATCGAAGACGGGCGCGACATGCAGCGCCGCGATGATCTCGCGCTGCGTGTCGTCGACGGGAGTGAGGTCTGCGCTCATTGTGGGATACGACGTGTGAAGTGAATCAGAAATCGACGAGGCTGAGACCAATGCTCAGCACCGTGCGCTTGCGGTTGTAGTCCACCAGCGTGTCGCCATAGCCCGAGAACAGCTGCGTGTGGAAGCGCAGGTTGCTCTTGGTCGGGTCGCCGATGGCCTTGAGCCATTCGAGGCGCACCGAGCCGCGGCCGCTGTCGCGCAGGTTGTTGCGCACGGTCACGGCGAGCTGGTTGTCGCGGTTGAGGTTCCAGCGGCCGGTGATTTCGGCGCGGCCGTAGTAGTCGGCGATGTCGGGGTTGTCGTCCTTGGCGGCATTCTCGGAAATGCGCTTCCAGATGCGGCCGGTGATGGTGAAGCGGTCGTCGAGCTCGGCGCCGCCCATCAGGTACACGCGGTTCCAGCTGCGCGACAGCGGCAGGGTCTGGCCGTTCGACTGGTGCACGATGCCCAGGCCCGAATAGCGCCAGCGCCAGCCACCCGGCAGCTTGAAGTCGGTCGGGTAGACATACATCAGCTCGGGTTCGTGGTCGGTGGTGCGGAAGGGCCGCGAGATGGCGCCGTTGAACAGCTGCCAGGTCGACTGCTGGCTGTAGGCGAACCACAGCGAGTCTTTCTTGGTCGGGTCGTCCTGCGTGAGCATGCCTTGCGCGAGCTTGGTGCGCACCGACAGGCCGATGCGCATCTCGTTGGCCTGGTAGGCCACCGGGTCGGCGGTGTGGCCGGCCGAGGGCGAGGTCGGCGTCTCGGGCTTCTTGGTGGCGGCCGAGGCCGACACGTTGAGCGGGCGGTAGCCGCGGAAGCCGAAGGTGCCGCAGTCGGTGGCGTTCTCCAGTTCCCAGAAGCGCGAGAGCGCCGAGTACTGGCGGTCGCGGCAGCCTTCGGTGGTGGCGACCGAGACGATGCGCGTGGCCGGGATCGATGAGTCCACCGGCGGCTGCGTGGTCGCCAGCACGGGCGGCGCCACGGGCACCGACACCGAAGGCAGCGTCTGCTGCTGCGCCCAGCGGTCGAAGCAGGCCAGGCGCGCTTCGTTGTTGGCGCCGAGCGCGGCGCACTGCTGCCAGGTGAGCTGGGAGTCGGCCAGCGGGCTCGCTGGCTTGTCCACGGCCTGTGCGTGCACCGCGGCGGCGCCGCCGAGGCAGGCGGCCACGGCTGCGAGCGCGCGGAGGTTGAAACGGGGTTGTCGTCGTGTCGTCGTCATCATTGCTTTCCTTCCTGGGCAACCGTCTTGCTGAGCACGAAGGGATGCGTGCTTTCGTCCGCGGCGTTGCGCCACGTGCCCCTGAATTCGCGCCCGCAGGAGCCGGCCTGCAGCTTGCCCGACCACACGCCGCTGATGGCGCGGCCGTCCTGCGATTCGTCGATGGAGAGTGCGCCTTCGTCGTCCACGTCGCCCGCGAGCTGCGCGATCGTGGCCTTCGCGGGGTTGGCGCCGTTGCGCGTGATGGTGCCGCGCACGCCGTCGTAGTCGGGGTGCTTGCCGAGCTGCACGGCGGCCACGGCCGGCAGGTTGTCGAAGCGAGCTTCCCAGCGGCCGTAGAGCGATTGCACCGGCAGGTCGCGCGCGTCGGCGGGGCAGTCGGCGCTGGCCCTTACGGAGGCGCAGCCCGACAGTACGAGCAGGGCGCCGGCCAGCAGCGCGGCAGTGGCGGCCGTTCTCATGGCGCTGCTGCGGCTGCCGCCGCCTTTGCCGCGCTGTCCTGCGCCTTGCGCGCGAACTCGGCGCGCAGCGCCTTGAGTTTTTCGCGCGGGTCTTCCTTGATGGTTTCCTTGTCGAGGCCCATCTCGGCGATGAAGCGGCTGGGTATGCAGGGCACCATTTCGCGGCCCTGCTTGCGCTTCTTGGTCCAGCTCACGGCCAGGCTGCGTTGCGCGCGCGTGATGCCCACGTACATCAGGCGGCGCTCTTCCTGCAGCCGCTGCAGCGTGTCTTCGCTCACCTTCTGCTGGCGGCCGTTGTCGTCGTCGAGCTTGAAGGGCAGCAGGCCCTCGCTCACGCCGATCAGCATCACGTGCGGCCATTCGAGGCCCTTGGAGGCGTGCAGCGTCGAGAGCGTGACCACGTCCTGGTCTTGCTCGCGCTCGCTGATGGTCGACAGCAGCGAGATGGTCTGCGCCACCTCGAGCAGGCTCTTGCGTTCGGTCTCGATGTTGTCGTTGGCGCCCGAGGCGTCGTCCAGCGTGCCGCCGGCGCGCTGCGACATCCAGTCGACAAACTCGAGCACGTTGGTCCAGCGCGAGGCCGCGGCGGCTTCGCTGTCCTCGCCGTCGTACAGGTGCTTCTCGTAGTCGATCTCCTTCAGCCAGTCGAGCATGAAGGTGCGCGAGTCTTCCGCGCCCATGGTGCGGCGCGCGCGGTATTCCAGGTCGTTGATGTAGCGGCCGAACTCGTGGATGCCCTCGAGCGTGCGCTTGGGCATCACGCTGGGCAGCGAGGGGCTGAACAGCGCCTCGAACAGGCTCAGCTTGTACTGGCTTGCGAAGGTGCCCAGGCTCGCGAGCGTGGTGTGACCGATGCCGCGCTTGGGCGTGGTGATGGCGCGCAGGAACGCCGGGTCGTCGTCGTTGTTGACCCACAGGCGGAACCAGCCGCACAGGTCCTTGATTTCGGCGCGGTCGAAGAAGCTCTGGCCGCCCGAGACCTTGTACGGAATCTGCGCCTTGCGCAGCGCCTGCTCGAACACGCGTGCCTGGTGATTGGCGCGGTACAGGATGGCGAAGTCGCGGAACTCCTTGTGCTGCTTGCCCTGCGTGATGGCGTCGCCCGCGCGGATGCTCACGATGCGCGCCACCGCGCGCTCGGCCTCGTGCACTTCGCTGTCGGCATCGACGATGCGCACCGGCTCGCCTTCGCCGAGCTCGGAGAACAGCGTCTTCGGAAACAGCTTGGGGTTGGGCCCGATCACGTTGTTGGCCGCGCGCAGGATGGCGCTGGTGGAGCGGTAGTTCTGCTCCAGCTTGATGACCTTGAGCTTGGGATAGTCGACCGGCAGCTTGCGCAGGTTGTCGAGCGTGGCGCCGCGCCAGCCGTAGATGGACTGGTCGTCGTCGCCCACCGCGGTGAAGTGGCCGCGCTCGCCGGCCAGGGCCTTGAGCACTTCGTACTGGGTGGCGTTGGTGTCCTGATATTCGTCCACCAGGATGTGGCCGAGCGCGGCCTGCCACTTGGCGCGCACCTCGGGAAATTCGTAGAGCAGCTTCAGCGGCATGCCGATCAGGTCGTCGAAGTCCACGCTCTGGTAGGCCGCCAGGCGCTCTTCGTAGCGGCCCATGATCTTCGCGGTGATGCGCTCGTTGTCGTCCGCGGCCTGGGCCTCGGCCTGCGCGGCGTTCAGGCCCATGTTCTTCCACTTGCTGATGGTCCACTGCCAGATGCGGGCGGTGGCCGCGTCGGTGGTGCCGCCGGCGTCTTTCAGGATCTTGGTGACGTCGTCGCTGTCGAGAATGCTGAAGGCCTTCTTCAGGCCGAGCACGGCGCCGTCCTCGCGCATCATGCGCACGCCCAGCGCGTGGAAGGTGCAGACAACGACCTTGCGTGCGTCCTTGCCGATCAGGTCTTTGGCGCGCTCGCGCATTTCTGCGGCTGCCTTGTTGGTGAAGGTGATGGCCGCGATGCGCTGGGGCGCGATGCCCGACTGGATGAGGCGGCCGATCTTGTGAGTGATCACCCGCGTCTTGCCCGAGCCCGCACCGGCAAGCACCAGGCAGGGACCGTACATGTAGTTGACAGCTTCGAGCTGCGCGGGATTGAGACCGTGAGACATTGGAGAAAAAGAGAACCGGAAAAAGGCCGTGAAGAACGCCGTGGGGAACGGCAGGCGCAAAGCGGGCAATGATACGGGGCCGGCCCCCCGCGGGGTTGTAGGCCAGACACGCCGATGCAGCCTGCTGGAGGCCAACGACAATGGTCCGGTGCTGCCTGTATTCCTTGTTACCTTCCCTTTCTTCGCGTTAATCGCGGCCGGCTATGGCGCGGCGCGCGCCCGCATCCTGCCGCTGGATGCCATTCCCGGCCTCAACACCTTCGTGCTGTATTTCGCGCTGCCGTGCATGCTGCTGCGCTTCGGCGCGGGCACGCCCATCGGCCAGTTGCTGGACGGCAGCGTTGCACTGGTCTGGGGCATCAGCGCGCTGGCCGTGGTGGCGGGCGTGGTGACGTTCACGCGCAATGCGCGCATCGGCTGGAACGACGCGGCCTTCGGCGCGCTGGTGGCGGCGTTTCCGAACACCGGCTTCATGGGCGTGCCGCTGCTGGTGGCCATCCTTGGGGCTCAGGCAGCGGGGCCGATGATCATCACGATCGCGTTCGACCTCGTGGTGACGTCGTCGCTGTGCATTGCGCTGTCGCGCCTCGACGGTGCAGGCGGCGCGGGACGGCACGGCGCCACGCAGGCCGCGCGCAAGGCGCTGCGCGGGATTCTGGTCAACCCGATGCCGTGGTCGATCCTGCTGGGCGTGCTGCTGTCGGCTGCGCGCTGGCCGCTGCCGGGGCCCATCGAGCGCACCATCGCCATGCTGGCCGATGCGGCCTCGCCGGTGGCGCTCTTCACCATCGGGGCGGTGCTGGCCCGTTCGGCGCTGCTGGCGCGCGAGCATGGCGCCAGCGCCGCGGTGGCCGAGGCCATGGGCACCACGGCGCGCAGCCCTGCGACCAAGGCGCCATGGAGCGACGTGCTGCCGGTGGTGGCGGTGAAGCTGCTCGCGCATCCGCTGCTGGTGTGGGGCCTGGGGCTGGGCGCCATCGCGCTCGGGTTGCCGCTGTCGCACGAGGCGCTGGTGGTGATCGTGCTGGTCGCGGCGCTGCCGAGCGCGAGCAACGTGTCGATGCTGGCCGAGCGCTTCAGTGCGGACAACGGGCGCATCGCGCGCATCATCCTGTGGACGACGGCGATCGCCTTCTGCAGCTTTCCGCTCGCGGTGAGCGTGCTACGGGGTTAGGACGCCGAGCTTGTACGGATCGGCATCGGCAAGGCGCTCGCACTTCGAGAAGTCGCGGCCCTGCGTGCCGTCGCAGTAGTAGGTGTTGTAGATGCGGCCGAAGAGCGTCGGGCTCGCGGTGAAAAGCACGCCGTGGTCGGGCTGCCAGTTGTCCTTGACGACGGGCGGGGCGCTGGCTTCCACCGGCTTGGCTGCCGAGGTGGTGGTGGGCGTGAAGTCGGCCAGCGTCTTGTGGGCCTCGTCGCCGCGCCAGCGTATTGCCAGCTCGGCGGCCGTGGGGCGCGACGCGACCGGCAGCAGGATGCCGTTGACCTGCAGGCCATAGCCGAAGCGGTGTGTCTTGCCGGCCAGGAAGGCATAGGCGCAGGCGGCCATGCACTGGCCTCGTATTTCGGTCTGCACGCCGCTCGCGCGGATGGCGTCGGCATATGCGCCCGCTGCTTCGGCGGTGCCGCCGAACGAATCTTCGAAGACCACGGTATGGACTGTTCCGCTGCCCAGCTGGTCGGTGAATTCCTTGATCGCGGTGCCGTCGAGCATGCCCGACACCACCAGGCGGCTGCCCTGCAGATCGAGCTCGGCCGCCGAGGCGGCGGGTGCGGCAAAAGCGCAGGCGAGGCACGACGCGAGCGAGAGAACCCAACCTGAGAAAGACGGCGGTTTCACGGCGACCTACCCTTTGCCTTCGATGAGCGAGCCAGTTTGGAACGCGAAACCCGCGAGGAGTTCGCGCGCTGTTACAGCTTGAACAGCGACGAGGCATGTCGTCAACTCTTTTTTCACAAATTTTCGGGTAGGCCGAGACAGGCCGTAAGACATAGATATCGCTATGACTTCAGATGAATGCTTGAGTTTGCAGATGCGCTGCTACAGTGCTTGCAAGTCAAAGGTGTGAAGGGGCGCGCAATGGCAATTCTTTTTCGCATCCTGCTGTGGTTGGCCTGTCTCGCCGGCGTCGGCTGGTTCTGGCATGCCGGCAAGTTCGGCACCGCCACCGGGCTCGCGCTCGCCGCGCTGAGCCTTGTGGTGTTCGCTTGGCCCGTGAGCATCGCGCGGCGCAGGCACAACGAGCTGCGTTATGTGGACATGGGTAAGGAGCCCACTGGCTACCACTGAAACCGCGGTCTCAGGTTGACCAGTCGCCGATCCATCGGCTCAGATGCTGTGCGGATCGACGTCGACGAGCCAGCGGATCACGCCTTTGCCCTCCGGCGTGCGCCGCAGCTCGTGCAATAGCGGCTGCCAACTCGCAAGCAGCCGCTGCAGCGCCGCGCGCGAGGGGCTTTCGATCAGCATCTGCGCACGTTCCACATTGGCCACGCGCTGGATCGCCAGCGGCACAGCCGGGTAGCGCGTGACGAGGTCGGAGCCCGGCAGCGCCTCGGCCTGATCGGCTGCGATGTTCAGGAAGCCCTGCGCCACCGACTGCTCTCGCGCATCGGCCCGCAGCAGCGCCTGGAACGCGAAGGGCGGCATGCCGGCCGCGCGGCGCTCGTCGAGCTGCTGCTGCGCGAAGCTGGCGTAGTCGTGCTTGCGCAGCGCCATGAACAGCGGGTGCTGCGCATGGTGCGTCTGGATCCACATTTCGGCCTTGGCGCCCTGCGCCGCGAGATACGCGGCATCGCGGCCCGCGCGGCCGGCCGACTGCATCAGCAGGCTGAACAGCCGCTCGGGCGCGCGGAAGTCACTGGAGAACAGCGCGCCGTCGGGGTTCACCGCCGCCACCAGCGTGATGCGGCGGAAGTCGTGGCCCTTGGCGATCATCTGCGTGCCGACCAGCACGTCGACCTCGCCCGCGTGCACGGCCGCGAGCTGCGATTCGAGCGCGCCCTGCTTCTTGGTGCTGTCGGCGTCGATGCGTGCGATGCGCACTGCGCTGCCGTCGGGGTGCTTCACGGCCGAGAACAGCTCGGCCAGGTGCTCTTCGAGCCGCTCGGTGCCGCGGCCCACGGGCGCGATGTCGGGGTTGCCGCAGGCCGGGCAGGCGCGCGGCACGCGCTCGGTAAAGCCGCAGTGGTGGCAGCGCAGCGTGCGGTCGATCTTGTGGAACACGCGATACGCGCTGCAATGCGGGCATTCGCTCTTCCAGCCGCAGTCGCCGCAGGCCAGCACCGGTGCGTAGCCGCGCCGGTTCAGGAAGATCATGCTCTGCTCGCCGCGCGCGATGCGCTGGCCGATGGCGTCGAGCAGCGCGCCCGAAATCACCGTCTTCGGCGGCTGCAGGTTCATGTCGACCAGCCGCACGGCCGGCAACTCGCCCGCGCCGATGCGCGATGGCATGGCCAGCCGCACATAGCGCCCGCCCGGGTCTTCGCCTTCGGCGGGCCGGCTCTGGTGCCAGCTTTCGAGCGAGGGCGTGGCCGAGCCCAGGATCACCTTGGCCTTTTCGCGCTGGCCGCGCCACACGGCGAGGTCGCGCGCGGAATAGCGCGCGCCTTCCTGCTGCTTGTAGCTCGGGTCATGCTCTTCGTCGACCACGATGAGCTTGAGCCCCGGGATCGACGCGAACACCGCCATGCGCGTGCCCAGCACGATGCGCGCCGCGCCGCTGTGCGCCGCCAGCCAGCTCGCGAGCCGCTGCGGGTTGGTCATGCCGCTGTGCAGCGACACCACCGCTTCTTCGCCGAAGCGGGCCTTGAAGCGGGCTTCGAGCTGCGGCGTGAGGTTGATCTCGGGCACCATCACCAGCGCCTGCGCCTCGGGGTCGCGCGCCAGCAGGTCGGCCACGCAGCGCAGGTAGACCTCGGTCTTGCCGCTGCCTGTGCTGCCGACCAGCAAAAAAGTACCTGCTTCGGCCTCGATGCGCGCCAGGGCGGCCGTCTGCTCCGCGCTCAGCGCGATCAGGTTCGCCGACTCGGCTGTTTCGGCCACTGGCCCGGCCGTCGTCTTGCGCTTGAGCCGGCGCGCCAGCTGCGTCGTCGACAGGTCGCGCAGCTGCGGCGGCAGGGCGGCCAGCGCGATCTCGCCGATCGAGCGCTGGTAGTAGCGCGCTGCAAAGGCCACGAGGTCGCGCCACGCCTCGCCCAGCGGGGCCAGCGCGTCGAGCGCCGCGCCCACAGGCTTCAGCGCCATGTCGGGCTCGGCACCCACCAGCGAAACCGGCTCGTTCCAGACCACGCCCAGCACTTCGCGCTTGCCCAGCGGTACGCGCACCAGCGTGCCGGGCGGCATCGGCTCGGCGCTGGCGTAGCTCAGCAGGTCGCCGAGCGCGGCATGCGCGGGCGTCTGCACCGCGATGTCGAGTCGCCACGGCAGGGCCGGTGGCGCACCGTTCGTCGGCTGGGACGCGCTGTCTAAGGGGAGGCCGGCTGTGGAGATGAGCGGTCCTTGTTGGAAAGGTTTGTTAAGGAGACTTTGAGCAAGAGCGCTTAAGTTGTTGATTTTTCAGAGCTTTGGAGGCCGTCCAGAGTTTCTGTGGATAACTTTGTTGACAAGCCGGCTCGATTCGCTGCGGGGCCTTGAAAATCAAGGCTCTGGCTGGAATGCCCGGAAAAAAAGCAAAGTTCAAATCCTATATAAATCAATAACTTAGCGTCGCTATCTCTTTAGGAGCAAAGAGGGAGGTCCTCCGGAAAATCTTGCGCAGTGCAACACGGGTTTTGTGCATAAGTCAGACCGATATGCCGTTTTTGCGCTTGACAAACGGCTTCGTACCAACTTTACGGGGCGCCTCGGTGCCCCGCCGGCCCGTTCCCGAAGACTGCAGTGTCAACCGCGCAGCGCGCGCGACTGGGCGTGCACCGCCTGCACCAGCGCCGCCACGTGGTCCGGCGGCGTGAACTGGCTGATGCCATGGCCCAGGTTGAAGATGTGCGTCGGGCCCTGGGTGCTGCGGTCGGCGTGGGGCTTGCCGAAGGCCTGCAGCACTTTCGCCACCTCGGCCTCGATCTGCGCGGGCGGCGCGAACAGCACGTTGGGGTCGATGTTGCCCTGCAGTGCCTTGGCCTTGCCGTCCGAGCCTTCGGCGATCTGCTTTCGCGCCGAGGCCAGGTTCACGGTCCAGTCGACGCCCAGCACTTCGCAGTCGAGTTCGCGCATGGCGTCGAGCCACAGGCCGCCGCCCTTGGTGAACACGATGCGCGGCACGGGCTGGCCGTCGGCGCCGGTGCGTTTGAGGCCGGCCAGCACGCGGGCCGTGTAGGCGAGGCTGAATTCCTGGAACGCGCCGTCGGCCAGCACGCCGCCCCAGCTGTCGAACACCATCACGGCCTGCGCGCCGGTGTCGATCTGGGCATTGAGGTACGTGGCCACCGAGTCGGCATTCACGGCCAGCAGGCGATGCATGAGGTCGGGGCGGCTGTAGAGCATGCTCTTCACGAGGCGGTAGTCGCTGGAGCCCGCGCCTTCCACCATGTAGCAGGCCAGCGTCCACGGGCTGCCCGAGAAGCCGATCAGCGGCACGCGGCCGTCCAGCGCCTTGCGGATCGAGGCCACGGCATCGAACACGTAGCGCAGCTTGTCCATGTCGGGCACTTCGAGCGCGGCCACGGCCGCTTCGTCGCGCACCGGGCGCGCGAAGCGCGGGCCCTCGCCGGCCTCGAACGACAGGCCCAGGCCCATCGCGTCGGGCACCGTCAGGATGTCGGAAAACAGGATGGCCGCGTCGAGCGGGTAGCGCTCCAGCGGCTGCAGCGTGACCTCGGTGGCGTAGTCGGTGTTGGTGGCCAGCCCCATGAAGCTGCCCGCCTTGGCGCGGGTGGCAACGTACTCCGGCAGATAGCGGCCGGCCTGGCGCATGAGCCAGACGGGCGTGTGGTCGGTGGCCTGGCGCCAGCAGGCTCGCAGGAAAGTGTCGTTGTGCAGTGGGGCGAAAGGCATCCCGCGATTGTCGCAGGGGTGTGTCCTGGCCTCTCAGTTGACGGGCTTGCCGCCGAACACCTCGGCCATCAGCGACACCAGCCATTTCAGGCCCGGGTCGCCGTCGTGCGCGGCCGCCCACAGCAGCGAGACCTCGTAGCTGGGCGTCTCGAAAGGCAGCGGGCTCACGGCCAGCCCGAGCGCGTCGCGCCACGTGGCGGCGGCGAAGGTGGGCACGGTGGTGATGGCGGGCATCTGCCGCACGATGAAGGGGCTGGTCGCGAAGTTGCGGCTGGAGAACACGACCTGGCGCGCATGTCCCTGCTCGCGCAGCAGATCGTCGACGAGGCCGCTCAGGTCGGCACTGAACGAGGTCAGCAGGTGCGGGTGGTGCAGGTATTCCGCCAGCGTGATCTTCCTGCCCCGCGTCTTCACGAGCGCGGCGTTGTAGACGCAGACGAAGTGCCAGCCGAACAGCGCGCGTTGTCGGTGCCATGCGGCGCACTCGATGAACACGCCTACGGCCAGCTCGATTTCGGTCGCGTCGAGCATGCCGGGCGCGTTGGTGCGGTCGGCCGCGCGCGCGATGAGCCGCACGCCCGGCGCCTGTTCGGAAAGCCGCTGCATGAGCTGCGGCATCAGCGCCACCTCGAGCGCATCGCTCAGCCCGATGCGGAACACGCGCTTGGCCGTGGCGGGGTCGAACGCCGGCTGTGCATGCAGCGCCTGCTGCAGCGACAGCAGCAGCGGCTCGATGACGCGCGCGAGTTCGAGCGCGCGCGGCGTCGGCGTCATGCCGTGCGAGGTGCGCACGAACAGCTCGTCGCCCAGCGCGGCGCGCAGGCGCTTGAGTGCGCCGCTCAGGGCCGGCTGGCCGATGAACAGGCGCTGCGCCGCACGCGTGACGCTGCGTTCGTGCAGCAGCGCGTGGAACACCAGCAGCAGGTTCAGGTCGAGCCGCCTGAAATCACTTTCGTTGATGTATTCCATGGTTTCAAACGATTTGAATGATAGGGCGCCGCTCCCTAACCTGAAGGCACTTTCTTCATCAGGCATTCAAAGGAGTCGACATGGCTTTGGAACAACAGACAGTGGTGGTTGGCGGCTCGTCGGGCGTGGGGCTCGAAACCGTGCGGCGGCTCGCGGCAAGCGGTGCCCGCGTGATCGCGACCGGGCGCGACAACGGCAAGCTGCAGGAGGCGATCGGCGGACTGGGCGCGAACGTGAGCGGCGCGGCCTTCGATGCCTGCGACCGCGGCGCGCTCGATGCCTTCTTCGAGAAGACCGGGCCCGTCGACCATCTGGTGCTCACGCTCAGCGGCGGCGAGGGCGCGGGCGAGTTCGCGCAACTCGATCTTCAGTCGCTGCGCCGCGGCTTCGAGGCCAAGTTCTGGCCGCAGCTCGAAGCGGCGCAAGCCGGTGCGCGGGTGCTGCGCAAGGGCGGCAGCCTGACTTTCGTGACGGCGATTTCCGCGCGCAATTCGCTGCCCGGCACGGCCGGGCTGGCCGCGATCAACGGCGCAATCGAGGCGATGGTGGGCAGCCTGGCGCGCGAACTGAAGCCGAGCCGGGTGAATGCCGTGTCACCCGGCCTCATCGACACGCCGTGGTGGAACCGCGTGCCGACCGCGATGAAGGACGACCTGTTCCGCCAGCAGGTCGAGACGCTGCCCGTCGGCCGCGTGGGGCAGCCGCAGGACGTGGCGCACGCTATCCAGTTCCTGATCGAGAACGGCTACACCACGGGCACGGTGATCGAGTGCGACGGCGGGTTGCGGCTGGTGTGAAGAAGACGGAGGATCAGACCGCCGGCACGCGCCGTGCGTCCGCCGGACTCACGTTGCGCCGGTACAGCACCAGCGTCGCGATCAGCCCGCAGATCGCGGCTGCCGTCATCCACAGGCCCGGCGCGCCCTTGTCGCCGGTCATCTCGATCAGCCCGGTTGCAATGGCCGGCGTGAAGCCGCCGAACAGCGCCGTCGCCAGGCTGTAGGCCAGCGAGAAGCCGGCGGTGCGCACGTTCACCGGCATCACTTCGGTCAGGGCCACGACCATCGCGCCGTTGTAGCTCGCATAGAGGAACGACAGCCACAGCTCCACTTCGAGCATGCGCGCGAAGCTCGGCGCGCCCACCAGCCACTTGAGCGACGGATATGCCGTGAGGATGGTCAGCACCGTGAACAGAATCAGCAGCGGCTTGCGGCCCACGCGGTCCGACAGCGAGCCCATGATCGGCAGCCAGATGAAGTTGGAGATGGCCACGCACAGCGTGACGATCAGCGCGTCGGTGGTGCTCAGGTGCAGCACGGCCTTGCCGAAGGTGGGCGTGTAGACGGTGATCAGGTAGAACGACACGGTGGTCATCGACACCAGCATCATCCCGGCGACCACGAGGCCCCAGTTGGCGACCATCGACTGGAAGATCTCGCGCGCGTCGGGGCGGTGCTTGCGCGCCATGAACTCCTCGGTTTCCTGCAGCGAGCGGCGGATGATGAACAGCACCGGCACGATCAGGCAGCCCACGAAGAAGGGAATGCGCCAGTAGAAGTCGCCGATCTCCTGCGAGGTGAAGGTCACATTGAGCCAGTAGCCGAGCGCGGCCGCGACGACGATGGCCACCTGCTGGCTGGCCGACTGCCAGCTCACGTAGAAGCCCTTGTGGCCCGGTGTCGCCATTTCCGACAGGTACACCGACACGCCGCCCAGCTCCACGCCGGCCGAGAAGCCCTGCAGCAGCCGGCCGATCAGCACCAGCAGCGGCGCGGCCAGGCCGATGGTGGCGTAGGCCGGCACGCAGGCGATCAGCAGCGTGCCGACGGCCATCAGCGCGAGCGTGACGATCAGGCCCTTGCGGCGGCCGACGCGGTCGACGTACGCGCCGAGAAAGATCGCACCCAGCGGCCGCATCAGGAAGCCCGCGCCGAAGGTCATGAAGGTCAGCATCAGCGAGGCGAATTCGTTGCCCGCGGGGAAGAACGCCTTCGAGATCTGCGTGGCATAGAAGCCGAACAGGAAGAAGTCGAACATCTCCATGAAGTTGCCGCCGGTCACGCGCAGGACGGTGGCGACCTTGGAGGACGAGGCGGTGGAGGCGTGGGCGGCCGTGCCCGATTGCGCAGCGTTGGGCGCAGGATTCATCTTTTTGTCCCCTTGGGCTGTATTGGCGATGTGCTCGCACAAGGGTAGGCCGGACTCCCCGACCGCTACCTGACTGCGCAGGTCAGGTAGCTGTCACGCGCGCATTGCGTTACGTTGCGTCGCGCGGACGGACTTCAGGTTTTGTACTTGATCGAACAGCCGTAGGGCCGCGTGCTGGCGGCCGAGATCGGCTTGCCGCCGAAGGCCTCGCCCAGCGCCTGGTTCACGTAGTTGGTCGCGGTCTTGATGTCGTCCGCCCGCGCCGAGGCAATGCTGTCGATGCCGCCCGCGTACACCAGCGTGCCCTTGGGGTCGATGATGAAGATGTGCGGCGTGGTGCGCGCGCCGTAGACCTGGCCGATCAGGCCGTCTTCGTCCATCAGCACGGCGGTGGGTGCGGCCTTTTGCGACCTCATCCACGCGTCGAGCGCGTCGGGCTTCAGGTAGTCGGTGGCGGCGCGCTCGGTGGAGTTGATGGCCAGCCACACCACGCCCTTGTCGGTCGCGGCCTTCTGCGTGGCGGGCATGTTGCCGCTGCCGTAGTGCTTGCGCACGAAGGGGCAGCCGGGGTTGGTCCATTCGAGCACCACGAACTTGCCGGCGAAGTCCGAAAGCTTGTGCTTGGCGCCGCTGGTGTCGACGGCAACGAAATCGGGCGCCTGCTGGCCCACGGCGGGCGCGGCGGCGGCATTGCTGCCCATCAGGAAGGTGGCGCCGAGCGCCACGGCGGCGGCGACTACGGCACGGCGGGAGGCCCGGCTCAGGGCGGCGCGGGCATGACGCGCGGCACGACGGGAACGCGAGTCTGTGGATGGCGAAAGAGACATGGCCAGCTTGAACTCCAAAACAAAATTCCAAACAACGAGTGCAGCTTAGAACGGTTTCTTCAAGTGCATGTGACAACCCATGTCACAGCGGTGGTCAAAGCGCGGCGAGCGCGGCGCGGACCTCGTCTTTACCGAGGATTTCGGTCAGCACGACAGGCGGCTTGCCCGGCGCCTGCAGCACGTACACCGGCACGCCGCTGCGGCCCAGCGCGGTGAGCGCCGCGGTGATGGCGGGGTCGCGCCGGGTCCAGTCGGCGCGCAGCATGGCGACCTTCTTGGCGTCGAAGTCGGCCAGCACCTGCGTGTCGGCCAGGGTGCTCTTCTTGTTGTACTGGCAGGTCACGCACCAGGCGG
This sequence comes from Variovorax sp. YR566, assembly GCF_051992195.1. Lineage (NCBI taxonomy): Bacteria > Pseudomonadati > Pseudomonadota > Betaproteobacteria > Burkholderiales > Comamonadaceae > Variovorax > Variovorax sp. YR566. The sequence goes on from NZ_CP197092.1 coordinate 1,186,540, forward strand.
CGGTGAAGTCGATGAACACCGGCTGGCCGGCGCCAGACAGCTCGGCCACGCGCTCGGCGGACCATGGCTGCCAGCGCTGGCTGGCGGTGCCCTGGGCAGATGCCAGTCTGGCCGGCTCCACCACTTGCAACACATTGCGGCCGATAGTGGCGGTGAGCACGGCGGTAAAGCCGATCAGCATCGTCGCGATCACGACCCGGGTGCGTCCGCGCAGCGTGAACGCCCAGACGATGGCGGCCAGGCAGACCAGCAGCGCGAGCAGCGTGCCGGCGCCATCGATGCCGCTTTGCTGGCCCAGCACCCACACCAGCCACGCCACGGTGGCGAACATCGGGAATGCGAGCAGGCGGCGCAGCGTGTGCATCCACGGGCCGGGCTTGGGCAGCAGGTGCGCGACGGCGGGCACGAAGCCGGCCAGCAGATACGGCAGCGCCAGCCCGAAGCCCAGCGCAACGAACAGCAGCAGCGCCTGGGCGGCCGGCAGGCCGATGGCGAAACCCATCGACGCGCCCATGAACGGCGCGGAGCACGGCGAGGCGATGACCACGGCGAGCACGCCGGAGAGGAAGTCGTTGGCCAGCGGGTGCTTGGCCTGCGCGCTGCACACCGACGAGGGGGCGGCCCGGCCGAACTCGAACACGCCCACGAGGTTGAGCCCGATCAGCGTGAACAGCGCTGCCAGCGCCGCGACCACGCCCGGCGACTGCAGCTGGAAGCCCCAGCCCAGCCCGGCGCCGGCCGCGCGCAACGCGAGCATGCCGCCGCCCAGCGTGAGGAAGGACAGCATCACGCCGCCCGTGTAGGCCAGCCCGGCCTTGCGGTGCGCGCTGGCGTTGCCCGCCTGCCGCGCGAAGCCCAGCACCTTGATCGCGAGGATCGGGAACACGCAGGGCATGAGGTTGAGCAGCAGGCCACCGAGCAGCGCGCCAAGCAGGGCGGCCATGAAGGTGGTCGAGGAGGGGGCGGGCAACTCGCCGGCCGGCGTTGCTGCTGCGCCGTTGTTGGCTGCGTTGGCAGCGTTGGCGGTGAGCGCGGCCTGCAGCGCTGGCGGCACCTCGGCGCGCGGCGCCGCGCCCGCGGGCCAGGCGCCCGTGACCGGCGCTTCGGCGCGCCAAGCCACCGGCTGGCCAGCTTGCCGGTCGGCCTCGGCCAGCGCCACCACCACCGGCATCGTCGTGGGGCTGGCGCTGCGCTGGTCGGCCAACGGCATCGTCGCGGTCCAGGTGCTGCCCTGCCAGGATTGGGTCCAGTCCTTGCCGGAGACGGCCGCGGTGCGGATCACCTCGGGAGTCTCGGGGAAGAAGCCCAGCGTCTTGCCCTGAACGGCGGCCGGCAGGCCTTCGAGCCGCACCTTCAGGTTGTGGCCGTCGACTTCGACGGTGCCGGGCTTGGCCAGCGGCTGGGGCTGGGCCGCCGCGGCGGTGTCGAAATCGGCCTTGTGCAGCGCGGTCGAGCCTTGCAGCGGCAGGGCCAGCGTGAACGTGCCCTCTTCGGGAATGCATTCCTTGCGGCAGACCAGCCAGGAGGCCTTCAGCTGGATGTCCATCGCCGGCGTGCCGCCCAGCGCCACCGGCGGCTTGTAGAGCGTGGACACCTCCAGCGGCACCGGCAGCAGCACGGTGTTCTCGTAGCCGTAGTTGGCGAGGCTGCCGACCGGGATCTTCTTCGGCACCGGCCAGGCGATTTCGCCGGTGGACACGCCGGCCGGCAGGGTCCACGTCATCTCGGTGGGCAGGCCCGAATCGCCGGCGTTCCTCCAGTAGGTGTGCCACTCGGGCTGGTGCGTGATCTGCAGGCCGACCCACACCGGGGCGCCGGGCGTCACGCCGTCGGGGGCGTGTGCGATCAGTTCGGCGCGTACGTGGGGAGTGGTTACAACCGCGCCCGGCTTGGATGGCAGGCTGGAGGTCGATTGCGCCGCAGCCGGCATGCTGGCTGCGGCTGTTGCTATCAGAAGCGTAGCGAAATGGATGCGCGAAAAGATCATGCCGTCAGTCGGAGCATTCAGTGGGGGCGAAGTTCCGGATGTTTCAGGCGGCCAAATCGGCTGATGAGGCCCAACCCAGCACCACGCGCCGGCTGTTGGCGCTCTTCTTCTCGATCTTGGTGACCACCACGGCCCCGATTTCCGAAGTGTTTGCAACATGCGTGCCGCCGCAGGGCTGGAAGTCGATCTGCGCGTCGCCTTCGCCCGTTCCGCCGATGCGGATGGTGCGCACCGTGCCCGTGCCGCGCGGCGGCTGCACGCTCATGCTCTTGACCAGCGCGGGGTTGGCGTCGAGTTCTTCGTCGGTGATGGCGCCCACGGTCAGCGGGTGGGAGGCTTCGACCAGCCTGGCGAGGCCGGCGGTCAGCGCTTCCTTGTCCAGCGGGTCGGTCATGTGAAAGTCGAGCCGTGCGTACTCGGGGGTGATGGAGCAGCCGTTCACCGGCTGCGGCACCAGATGGCACAGGAGATGGGTGGCGGTGTGGAAGCGCATGAGCCGGTGGCGGCGCTCCCAGTCGAGGCGGGCGGTGACGGTGTCGCCGGGCTTCAGCGCGGCCAGCAGCTCGGCTTGCTCGGGGGCCGGCACGTGGACGAATTCATTGGTCGGCAGGCCCTCCGCATCCTTGGCCTTGCGGGTGTCGGCAATGACCAGTTCACGCCCGTCGGCCAGGGCCAGCACGCCGCTGTCTCCAGCCTGCCCGCCGCCCAGCGGGTAGAACACGGTGCGGTCCAGCACGATGCCGGTGTCGTCGATGCGCAGCACGCGGGCCTCGCAGGTGCGCAGGTAGGCGTCGGCACGGAACAGGTCGTCGGTCATCCGGCGATGGTAGCGGCGATGCGCAAATGAGGCGCGCCCACGCCAGAAAGCGCCCACGACCGACAACCCCGGGGCCGCCCGGCTGTGGATGATCCGGTGCATGCGGCCCCCGGCCGCGCAAGGACCATGCATGAATGAACCGCAGCAAGCACCCACCCGCATCGTGTTTCCCTGGCAGACGACCGCCCTGGCCCTGGCCGCCGCACTGCTGGTCGCCGGCTGCGGCGAGGCCGCCAAGCTGGCGCCCGAGCTGACCACCGGCCCCCGCCCACAGCTGGCCGAGCCGAACAAGACCCTGATTCCCACCGTCAACGTCGCCCCCGCCGTGGGGTGGACCGACACCGCCTCGCCCACTCCGGCCGAAGGCCTGCAGGTGACGGCGCTGGCGCGCGGGCTCGACCACCCGCGCTGGGTCTACACCCTGCCCAACGGCGACATCCTCGTGGCCGAGAGCAACAAGCCGCCCAAGCCCGGCGGCGGCGCCACCGATGGCGGCGATGGCCTCATGGCCAAGATCCGCAACTGGGTCATGGGCAAGGTCATGGGCCGCGCTGGCGCCGGCGTGCCCAGCGCCAACCGCATCACCCTGCTGCGCGACGCCAACGGCGACGGCCTGGCCGAGGTCAGGCAGGTGTTCATGACCAACCTGATGTCGCCCTACGGCATGGCGCTGGTCGGCAACGAACTCTTCATTGCCAACGCCGATGCGCTGGTGAAGGTGCCCTACACAGAAGGCCAGACCTCGATCAGCGCCAACCCCACGCTGGTGACGCCGCTGCCCGCCGGCATCAACCACCACTGGACCAAGAACGTGATCGCCAATGCCGACGGCAGCAAGCTCTACGTGACGGTCGGCTCCAACAGCAACATCGGCGAGAACGGCCTCGCGGCCGAAGAGGGCCGCGCCGCCATCTGGGAAGTCGACACCAAGACCGGCGAGAAGCGCCTGTTCGCCAGCGGCCTGCGCAACCCCAACGGCATGGGCTGGGACCCGGACACCAAGGCGCTGTGGACCGTGGTGAACGAGCGCGACGAAATCGGCAGCGACCTCGTGCCCGACTACCTCACCTCGGTGAAAGACGGCGCCTTCTACGGCTGGCCCTGGAGCTACTACGGCGGCATCGTCGATGCGCGCGTGACGCCGCAGAACCCCGAGATGGCGGCCAAGGCCATCGCGCCCGACTACGCGCTGGGCTCGCACGTCGCGCCGCTGGGCCTGGCGTTCTCGCGCGCGGGCGGCATGCCCGAGCAGTTCGCCAGCGGCGTCTTCATCGGCGAGCACGGCTCGTGGAACCGCAAGCCCAAGTCGGGCTACAAGGTGGTGTTCGTGCCCTTCATCGGCGGCAAGCCCAGCGGACCGCCGGTCGACGTGCTGACCGGCTTCCTGACGGCCGACGAGAAGGCGCAGGGCCGGCCGGTGGGCGTGGCGCTGGACAAGGGCGGCGCGCTGATCGTGGCGGACGACGTGGGCAACGCCGTATGGCGTGTGTCGAAGGCGAGGTAACGCTCCTTCAGCGCTGGATTCGGTAGAGGCGGTGCCGGCGCAGCGGATGCCCCTCGGGCACCAGCGGGTGATCGAATGCACCGGCCACGTCTTCCTTCATGCCGATGCGTTCCATGACCGCTGCCGATCGGGTGTTGTTCCAGGCGGTGAATGCCACGATCTCGGCGAGCCCGAGCTTTTCGAAGCCGACCTGCAGCGCACCGCGCGCCGCCTCGCTCGCAAACCCCTGACCCCACCACTTGCGAGCGAAGCGCCAGCCGATCTCGACGCACGGCGAAAACGGCAGGTCGGCCAGCGGCGAGTTCAGTCCGGTAAAGCCCATGAACTCGCCGGACGCCTTGTGCTCCACGGCCCAGAAGCCCCAGCCGTTCCCGGCAATGCGCGTCCTGATGCGCTCGACCAGCGCATCGCTGTCGGCCCGCGTCGCCAGCGGCAGCAGGAACTCCATCACCTGCGGGTCGCAGGCCAGCGCAAAAAATGGCGCGAGATCGCTCTCGCGCCATTGGCGCATCCGCAGGCGTTCGGTTTCGAATTCGATGATGAGGCGAGGACGGGCAGCGTTATCGATCATGCGACCGATTGTGCTGACTCAGAACCCCGCCAGCACCACCTTGCCCTGCGCCTTGCCGCTTTCGACCAGCGCATGTGCACGCTGAAGGTTCGCGGCGTTGATGGTGCCGAAGCTCGCGTTCGCCGTCGTGCGGATTCGGCCCGCGTCGACCAGCGCCGCCACTTCCGCCAGCAGCGCGCCCTGCTCGGCGATGTCCGGCGTCTCGAAGCGCGAGCGCGCGAACATCATTTCCCAGTGCAGCGAGATGCACTTGGTCTTCAGCGGCATCGCGTCGAGCACCTTCATGTCGTCGATCACCGCCAGCTGGCCCTGGGGCTTGAGGCTTTCGATGATCTGCGCGTAGTGCTGCTCGGTCTGCGTGAGGCTGGCGACCATGTCGACTTCGCCGATGCCGGCCGCCTTGAGCTCGGCCGCGAGCGGCTTCGAATGGTCGATGACCACGTGTGCGCCCAACTCCAGGCACCACGCGCGCGTTTCGGCACGCGAGGCGGTGGCGACGATGCGCAGCTTGGTGAGCTGGCGCGCCAGCTGGATGAGGATGGAGCCGACTCCGCCCGCGCCACCGGTAATCAGCAGCGTCTGGCCTTCGCCGCCGCCAGCACTACCGTTTTTGGGCACCTGCAGGCGGTCGAACAGCAGCTCGTACGCGGTGATGGTGGTCAGCGGCAGCGCGGCGGCCTGTGCGTCGTCCAGGCTCTTCGGCGCGAGGGCGGCGATGCGCTCGTCCACCGCGTGCAGCTCGGCATTCGCGCCCGGCCGGATGATCGAGCCCGCGTAGTACACGCGATCGCCCACCTTGAAGTTCTTCACGCCGCTGCCAATGGCCTCGACCGTGCCGACGGCGTCCCAGCCCAGCACCTTGGCCTGGCCGGCCTCGGGCGCGGCGTTCTTGCGGACCTTGGTATCCACCGGGTTGACCGACACCGCCTTCACGCGCACCAGCAGGTCGCGCGGGCCCGCCACGGGGACGGGCAGCTCGATGTCCTGCAGCGATTCGGGGTTGTCGATGGGGAGGGGCTGGTAATAGCCGACGGCTTTCATGACGGGAACCTTTCAGTAACGATGCTCCGAATGTAGGATCGCAAGACCGGTTTGATAAGGTGGCTTAAACCAGCAACACTTTCAAATGAAGATTGAAAATCTCTCCGACCTGCAGGTGCTGGTGCACACGGCGCGCGGCGGCACGCTCACGGCGGCGGCGCATGCGCTGGGCATCACGCCCGCGGCCGCCAGCGCCACGCTCAAGCGGCTGGAGGCCCAGCTTGGCGCGCGCCTGTTCGAGCGCTCCACCCGCGCCATGCGCCTCACGCCCCAGGGCCAGACGCTGCTCGATTACGCGGTGCGTGCGTTCGAGCTGCTGGACGAGGGCGAATCGCTGGTCACGGCCGACCGCGGCGAGCTGGTCGGCACGCTGCGCGTGGCCTCGCCGTCCGATCTCACGCGCAGCACGCTGCTGCCGTGGTTCGACGAATTCCTGGCGCTGAACCCCGGCGTGCAGCTGTCGCTTTCGGTGGGCGACCGCCCGCTGGACGTGATGCGAGACGAGGTCGACGTGGCGCTGCGCTACGGCGCGCTGGCCGATTCGCGGCTGGTGGCGCGGCCCTTTGCCCTGACCAACCCGGTGCTCACCGCCTCGCCCGATTACCTGCGCCGCCATCCTGCGCCGAAGGTGCCGCAAGACCTGGTGCACCACAACTGCCTGACCTTCAACCGCTCGGGGCGGCGGCATCGCGTCTGGCGGTTTGCGCAGAACGGGCAGTGGACCGAGGTGCGCGTGAACGGCAATCGCAGCGTGGATGACGCCTCGCTGGCGCGTGAATGGACGGTGGCGGGGTATGGCGTGTCGCTCAAGTCGGCGCTTGATGTGCGCAATGACATCCGCGAAGGGCGCCTCGTGCGGCTGCTGCCTGAATGGGAGACCGAGCCTTACCCGCTGCATGCGCTGTTGCCCAGTGGGCGCTTCGTGCCTGCGCGGGTGCGGGCTTTTGTCGATTTTCTTGCTTTGAAGTTCGAGACTTTGCTGGCTTTGGGGTGAGGTTTTTTCCGGGGCCGGGACTCGCCCCGGCGGGCGACTTGCCCTCAGATCATTGGGGTGACGGCGCCGTCCATCGCCACGATGGCGCCGGTCACGTAGCTCGCCTTCGGCGATGCCAGGAACACGACCGTGTTGGCGATCTCTTCGGGCGTTGCGATGCGGCCCAGCGGCAAGCGGGCCTTGGCGCGCTGCAGTGCTTCGTCGGTGCCGATGCCTTGCAGTTTCGCGTCGGCCTTCATGCCTTCCTGCAGCCGCTCGGTCAGCGTGAGTCCGGGGTTCACCGCGTTCACGCGCACGCCCTTGGCGGCGTAGGCAGCGGCCATGCCGGCGCTCACCAGCATCAGCGCCGCATTGGCCGCGCCGCCGGCCATGTGCACAGGGCTTGCGACTTTGCCGCCCTGGCCGATCACGTTGACGATGGCGCCGCGGCCGCGTTGGCCCATGCGCTTCACGACCGGGTCGATCATGTGGATGTAGGTGAAGTACTTCGCGTCCATCGCGTCGTGCCACGACGCGGCGGTCAGATCGTCGGGCGGGGTGCGGCGCGCGGCGCCGGCCGAGTTGACTAGCACGCCGACCGCACCGAAGGCTTTCTCTGCCGCATCGAGCGCGGCCACTGCGCTGGCCGGGTCCTTGAGGTCGGCCGCATGCACGGAGACTCGGCCTTCGGCCTGCGCGAAGGTCTCGATCAGCGTCTTGCGGCCCTGCTCCAGATTGGCGATGTCGCGTGACACGAGGCTCACGCGCGCGCCTTCGCGCAAAAAGCCCAGTGCGCAGGCCAGGCCGATGCCCTTGCTGCCGCCGGTGATGAGTACGTGCTGGTCCTGGAGCTGGAGGTCCATGAAAGAGTCCTTGCCGTGATGAGTGGTGTGAGGCGGTGATTGAAGCATCGCCGCGAAACCCCTGCACGGACGCGGCTGTGCCCTCAGCGCCGCGCGACTGCGCGCTGCAGCGGTTCGGGCTCCAGCGCGCCCGGCGCGGTGTCGGTGGCGTCGCGCAGGTGGCCGTTGTTGTCGTGGTGCACCAGCAGCTGCCGCGTGCGCTGCCAGGCCGACAGCCGCGCGGGCGGCACCTCGATGTACGAAGCCAGCGCGAACAGCGACGACTGCTCCTGCTCCGGCGGGGCCTCGCGCCGGTGCTGGCGGCGGCGCCATGGCGCCATCGCCAGCATCGACACCAGGATCACGCCGATCACTACCGCGTACAGGCCCAGCAGGTGCAGCACCTCGGGTTGCGAGCGCGCGCCCAGCACATAGGGCCACGCATACCAGACCGCGCAGAACCAGATGGCGATGGTGATGGCTGGGCGCAGCACGCGCAGCCACAGGTACATGGCCAGCGTGCGCTGCGGCGAGCGGCCGCTGCCGAACGCGCGCAGCGAGATGCGCGCGGCGTCGATGATCGGTTCGTCCACCGCGGGTTGCCCCCAGGAGCGCTGGCGGCTCGGCGGCGGTTTGTCGTCGTGCGGTCGGCTGTGGGCATGGGTCTCAAGGTGCATCGGAAACTCCTCGGTCAGGGCTCGTCCACACCGCGCGCTTGCCGCGGCGGCGTATCAGAGCGTTGGGAAGGGCGACGACGGTGCTCGCCATCGTGATGGTCCAGAAAGCGATCGGATACCAGATCGTTCCGGCGAAATAGCGCATCAGGTCGCGGTCGTAGCGGCGGTCGATCCACAGGCTCAGCAGCATCTGCAGGATGCAGGTCATGGCCAGCAGCGTGCCCTGCCAGTGCGGCAGCAATGCCGAGTGCCAGGACGAGTCGGCCGGCAGGAACGGCCGCACCAGGCTGACGAGCAGCACCCCGGCCATCGCATAGGCCCAGACCACGCTCGTCATGTACTCGAAGTAGATGAGCCACATGCGCCAGTGGCGCGGCCGCAGGATCTTCGAGGTGTAGCGCAGCATGGTCTGGATGCCGCCGACGGCCCAGCGCAGGCGCTGCTTCCAGAGACCGCGCAAGGTCTCGGGCATCAAGATCCAGCACAGCGCGCGCGGCTCGAAGCGCAGCTGCCAGCCGCCGAGCTGGAGCTTCCAGCTCATGTCGATGTCCTCGGTGAGCACGTCGGGGCTCCAGAAGCCCACTTCCAGCACGGCGCGGCGGCGGAACATGGCAATCACGCCCGACACCGTGAACAGCGTGCCCACCAGCTGCTGCGATCGCTTGATGAGCCCGATGATCGAAGAGAACTCGCCCACCTGCATGCGCCCCAGCAGCGTGGTGCGGGTGCGGATGCGCGGGTTGCCCGTGACCGCGCCGATGCGCTCCGACGCCAGCATCGGCTGCAGCATCCACGCAATGGCGTCCTCGTCGATCAGCGCGTCGCCGTCGATGCCCAGGATGTATTCGCCGCGCGCGAGCTGGCAGGCGGTGTTGAGCCCGACGGCCTTGCCCTGGTTGCTTGCGTTGTGGATCACGCGCAGGCGGCCGTACTCCTTCGTCATCTCGTCGAGCAGCTCGCCGGTGCCGTCGGTGCTGCCGTCGTTCACGGCAATGACCTCGTAGTGCAGGTAGCGCGTGCGCATCAGCTGCTCGATCACCTCGCGCAGGTGCGGCGCTTCGTTGAAGCATGGCACCACCACCGTGACCAGCGGGTGCGAGGGCAGCAGGGTGAGCGGGTTCACGTCGACGTCGCGCTTGCGCTCGAACACCCACGCATGCGAGAGGCCGCCTGCCATCCACACATAGGCCATGAAGAACGGGTAGTAGAAGACGAAGCCGAACAGCAGCGTGGGCAGCGTCTGCGCGAGGAACTGTGTGGTGGTCATGGCGACCGTTCTCCTGGCGCGGCTTGCGCGGGCTGTGCGGGAGTTTCCGCGGCGAAAGGCGTGCGCAATGCGCGCGGCAGCAGCGTGCGCACCGAGATCGCGCGGCGCACGGTCTCCAGCGATGGCTGGTTATCGAGGAAGTCGTCGGGGTAGTAGCCCAGGTGGCGCACGCCGGCGCGCTGCAGCAGCGTCCACTGGCGCGCGAGTTCCGCGTCGGGCACGGGCTTGCCGGTGCGCCAGTCGCGCGCCTGCAGCTCGAACACGGTGCCGTCGAGGCCGCGCGGCGTATCGGCCGCGCGACGCGCGAGCCGGCCCAGCCACGCGTCCGCATCGGTCTCGCGCTCCATGCGCGGCATCGCCATCAACGCGACGTAGTCGTAGGCGGCGAGCGAGGCTTCGTAGTTCTGCGCGAACCACTGCTCGGCCTGGGGCTCCAGCACCGGGCGCGCGTAGAGGTTGCGCGCAGTTTCCAGCGCGGGCCGCCAGGCTCCCACGCGCGCGGCGAGCTCCTGCGTGAACGCGATCAGGTAGCGCGTCTTGGCGGTGGTCCAGCGCGCCATCAGTTCCGGGTTCGCGCGGATCGCGGCCACGTCGGGCGGCAGGCCCCATTGCGCATAGGTGGCCAGCGCGGCGGGGCTCGCGTCCTCGTCGTCCGACAGGGTCGCGTCGTCGTGGAACAGCAGGCCTTCGAAGAAGGCGTGGCTGCCCAGGTCTTCGTAGATGTCGCCGACCAGCGCGCGCACTGCGGGGTCGAAGGGCGTGAGCCGGTGGTAGCGGTCGGCCGGCATCGCGCCGCCCTGCGCCGCCACCGTGTGCGTGGCGAGCGGGTTCGAGGCCGGCAGCCGGAAGGCCGCGACCGGCATCCACGCGTAGACCTTCACGCCGGTGCGGCTGCGCAGTTGCCACGCAGCGCGGCCGAACAGGTCGGCGCGCACCGGCAGGTGGCGGTTGGGAAAGTACAGCGCGTCGGCCACGCCGTCGCCGTCGGGGTCGGCGTACGCCTGCAGGAACACCGCGCGCGGGCGCACGGCGGCCACGCGGTCGATCAGTGCCGAGAGGTTGCGCTCCTGCTGGGCCGGGTCGGGGTCGTACACATAGTCGAGGTCGACGTGCATCACGCGGTTGACGGGCCGCACTTCGCCGCCCACGGGGCTGCGCAGCAGCTGCGCGTATTCGGGCGCCTCGTTGTCGTAGGCAGCGAGCGCACGGCGGATGCGCGAGAGCGGCACGGCGGGCGTGTTCGAGCCGTCGTCCAGCGTGAAGGTGATGGGCATGCCCGCGCGCGCGGAGGCTTTCAGCGCCGCGTCGTTGTAGGCGCCGTAGGGCCACACCATGGCGCGCACCTTCGCGCCGGTGCGTTTCTCGATGAGCTCGCGGCTGCGGCGCAGGTCGGTCTCGATGCGCCGGGTGTAGGCGGCGTCGTCCTCGTAGCGGTCGGTCTTCGGGTCGTAGCGGTGCGTGGCCGCGGCCGGCAGCATGTTGCCCTGCGGGTTGGCGAGGATGCCGGTGTGCATTGCGTCGGTATGGCTCGCGAACTCGACGAGGCCCGAGCGCGCCATCTCGGCGGCTTCGCTCCACAGCAGGAAGTCTTCGCGCGGCGCGGGCTTGTCGCCCCAGTGCACCTGCTGGCCTTGGGGCACTTCGAGCCAGCTGGTCACCAGCGCCATCAGCGCGGGGTAGTTATAGCGCTTGAGCAGCGGAAACACCTTGGTGTAGGCGCTGCGGTAGCCGTCGTCGAAGGTCAGCAGCACGGGCCTGGGCGGCAGCGGCTTGCCACCGGCGCGCGCGTCGACGATCTGCTGCAGGCTCACCGGGTGGTAGCCGCTGTATTGCAGCCAGGCGAACACTTCGGCGAAGGTGCGCTCGTCCACGGCAGTCTCGTCGGGCGAGGTCTCGAAGCTCGCACGCACGTTGGTGCGCACGTCGTGGAAGGAGATCACGCGAAAGCTCAGGCCGTCGTCGGGGTCGGCGCTCGGCAGCGGCTGTGCGAGGGCCGGCAGGCAGAGCGCCAGCAGCAGCCATGGCAGGGCTGCGCGCAGGAAGGTGAAAGGGTTCTTCGTCGTTCTTCGCATCACGGCAGGGGCGTCGAGAGGTTCAGGAAGACGCCGCGCTGTCGTTCGCGCACGCCGTCGTAGGGATGGCTGGAAATGCTCAGGCCGTAGCGCAGCGCGAGCCTGCGGCCGAGGTTCCAGCGGTGCTCGTAGCGCAGGGTCCACATCGGGCCGCTGCCGAAGCCGGCCTGCCGGTAGCTGCCACCGCCGAGCTCCACGGCCTGGAAGAACTGGCGGTCGTCGCTCTTCCAGTTGAGCCATTGCGCGCGCACGCTGAGTTGCACGCTGCTGTCGCTCGAGGGGTTGAAGTAGGGCGCGGTGTCGATGGCGCGGCCGCGGCTCGCGTCGGCGCCAAGCTTCGTCTCGAGCTGGAAGCCCGGCGTGCTGACCCAGCGCTCGCTCCAGCCGATGTCGAAGCCGCTGCGCAGGTTGCCGTCGCTGAAGTCCAGCTGCTGCCACTTCAGGTCGAAGCGGCGCGACTCGTTCACCACATAGCCCACGCTCGCGCCGGCTTCGCGCGCGCCGATGCCGGCCACGCGCGCCTTCCACGGCAGCTCCTTGCTGTCGCCGTCATAGGTGGCCGACAGCCGCCACGCGTCGCCCGCGCGGTAGTCGAGCCGGCCGGCCACGCTGTTGCGGTAGGGGCCGCTGTTGGCGTGCTGCAGCGCGCCTTCGGCCAGCCAGCGGCCGCGCTGCCAGCCCAGGCCGAGGCCGCCGCGCGCCCAGTTGGCGTTGCCGATGTCGGTGACGCCGCGGCCCAGCGACTGGTCGTAGAACACGCGCCACTGGTCGTCGATGAGGCCGGAGCTGAGCCGGCTGTCGATGCGCCATTCGCGGCTGGCGATGGCCGCACCGCCGGAGGAGGCTTCGGCGTCCACGTCGAGCCGCGGGCCGACCTGGGCGCGGCGCTTGCGCTCCATGTCGCGCACTTGCACCGAGTCCGGCAGGTCGGCCGCGAGCGATTCGGCGCGCCGGCGGGCTTCGGCGAATTCGCCGGCATCGAGCAGGGCCTCGACATGGCCGGTGCGCGCGCCGATGTCGTAGGGCGAGTCGGCCGCCAGCGCCTCGAAGCGCGCGAGCGCGGCTTCGGGGTGTTCGCGCAGGCGCTCGGTGAGGGCCGCGCCGTAGGCATAGCCCGGGTTGAGCGGCGCCTCACGCGTCAGCACCGAGAAGCTTTGCTGCGCCAGCGCCGGCCGGTCGGTGTAGAGCTGCGTCAGGCCGCGCAGGCCGCTCACGTCGGTGTACTCGCCGTTGGGGCGGCCGGCTTCGGGCGTGAGGCGCAGCAGGGCCGGCGTGCCGTGCTCCAGCCGCTGCAGCAGCGCCTCGGCGTCCTCGAAGCGGCCTGTGTCCTGGTAGGCGTAGAGCAGGCCGAAGTAGAGCGGGTCGGGCGTCTGCAGCTCGGCGCCGCCGCGTGCCACGGCCGCCTCGTAGACCGGCACGGCCTCGGCCGAGCGGCGCTCCTGCGCGAGGGCGCGTGCCGCGGCCCCGAGGCCGTAGAAGGGCAGCTCCATGCCAGTGGCGCGCGCCGTGTCGTAGAGCGCGATGGCGTCGGCCGGGCGGCCGCTTTCGACCAGCGCCAGCAGGCGGTCGGACAGCAGGCGCACGCGCACTGTGCGCCATGCATCGGCGTCGCTGGCGTCCGCCTTCAGGGCCGCGGCATCGGCCCGTGCCATCGCGGCCTCCTGGTCGGCGAGCACGCGGTCGAGCGCGACGAGGCGCTCCGCGCCCAGTCGCTGGTCGCGCGCCTGGATCGCCCAGCGCAGCCGCTGCGCCAGCGCCTCCTGCTGCAGGGTCGAGAGCGCCAGCGGCGAGAAGCTGCCCGGCGCGGCACGCTCCGCCGCCTCTGCGTCTTCGAAGGCGCTCGATGCGGCGCCGGCGCTGCCGAGCAGAAAGTCGGCCTCGCGGCGGATGTCGCGGCGTTCGGGCCGCAGCGCGCCGGCCTCGGTGTAGGCAGCGAGTGCCTGCAGCGGGTCTTTCGCCGCGCGCGCCAGGGCGGCACGCAGCTCCAGCAGCGCGACGCGGTCTTCGATCTGCGTGGGCGCCGGCTGCGACAGCGCGCGGTACAGCGCCTGCGCGCCCGCGACGTCGCCGCTGTCGATGCGCCACCAGGCTTCGTGCAGGCGCGGCTCGCGCGCTCCGGGTTGCCGGGCGCGCCAGACGGCCACGGCCTCGCCCTGCAGGGCGAGCTCATGGGTGCGCCGCGCGGCCAGCGCGAGCGGGCCCAGGGCGTAGTCGCTCAGCTTCGACGGTGCGAACTGGCGGCCCAGCGCCACGGCTTCGGCGAACTGGCCGTCGCCAGCGGCGATCGCGATGGCATCGGAAGCCACGCGCTGGCGGGCGTCGTCGCCGATGGGCGCCGCAAGCCAGGCCTTCAATTGCTGGAGCGCCTGAGCCGCGGTAACGCGGCCTTCGCGCCGCGCGACGATCAGCGCATCGTGCTGCCGGACGTCGTAGGTCGTGGCGGCGATAGCGGCAGACGGCTGCGCGAGCACTGCGGGCGTGACGAGGGCCAGTGCACAGGCTGCTAGAGGTGGAAGTCCTTGTGATGTATGTGCAAGGCGATGAGACAACGAGCAGGCGAGCGCAGCTTTGCGCCCGGCCATGACCGTGCCTCCAGCTTTTTTCTGGATGAACACTCTGCTCCCTTGAATTTGGACTGCGGTTTCCGGCGACCGAAGCCGCAGCGAAAACCGGGTCGCCAGCGTATGTGACAGGCCGGCAACCTTGAAAACTCACTTGGGAATCACTCTAGAGAGGATCATTAACAATGGCAAACCAAAGTGTCACGAACTGGTTGTATGTGTGAACAGATTCGCGTTTTTGGCGTCCCCGTCGTTTACTTTTGTGGTCCGGAAGCCATCGATGCCGGCTCGCGACCGGCCTAAGATCGCGCGATGAACGCTGCTACCCAGGCCCCTTTGCCTTCGCCTTCGCTACTTCCCCGCTTCTGGTCCCGCCTCACCACGCGCGACTTCGCGTCGCTCGATGCGGCAACCACCGTCGCGGTGCTGCCGCTGGGCGCGACCGAGCAGCACGGCCCGCACCTGCCGCTGGGCGTGGACACGGTGCTGGCAGACGGCATCGTCGCCGCGTCGCTGCCCCTGTTGCCGGCCGAACTGCCGGTGCTCTTCCTGCCGACCCAGCAGATCGGCCTGAGCCCCGAGCACGCGCGCTTCGCGGGCACGCTCACGCTGTCGGCCGAGACTTTGATCCGCCTGTGGAACGAGATCGGCGCGGGCGTGGCACGCGCGGGCGTGAAGAAGCTGGTGCTGTTCAATGCGCACGGCGGCCATGTGGGCGCGATGGACATCGTGGCGCGCGAGCTGCGCGCGGCGCACGGGCTCATCGTCTACAGCGTGAGCTGGTTCAACCTGCCGCTGGGCGACGCGGGCACGCAGTTCAGCGCGCAGGAGCACCGCTTCGGCGTGCACGCGGGCGAGATCGAGACTTCGATGATGCTGGCGCTGACGCCGCAACTCGTGCGCATGGGCGAGGCGCAGGATTTCCGCTCGACCTCCGAGCAGCGCGCGGCCGACTACGCGATCCTGGGCAACGGCAAGAGTGCCAAGCTCGGCTGGGCCATGGAGGACTACAACGCCCATGGCGCCGCCGGCAACGCAGCTGCCGCCACGGCGGAGCATGGCCAGGCGGTGATCGATGCGGCGGCGAGCCAACTGGCGCTGCTGCTGGCAGAGGTGTCGCGGCTGCCGCTGGGCACGGCAAACACTGGCCCACTGCCTTGAGTTGATGGCGCCCCCGTGGCGTTAACGTTGACCTAACGGTTCTGCGCTACCTTCGCGGCGCACCAACCAAACAACGGGAGACGGCGTGCGCGTGCTGCTTGTCGAAGACGACGAAATGATCGGGAAGAGCCTGCTGCGCGGCCTCGAGAGATCGGGCTGGGCGGTGGACTGGGTGCGCGACGGCCTGCTCGCGCGCAGCGCACTGGCCGATGGCGACTACACCTGCGTGCTGCTGGACCTGGGCCTGCCCGGAATGGACGGCATCGAGGTGCTGCGCCACGCGCGCGGCCTCAAGAACGACACGCCCATCCTGATCCTCACCGCGCGCGACGGCCTCGGCCAGCGCGTGGAAGGGCTCGACCTCGGCGCCGACGACTACCTGCTCAAACCCTTCGAGCTGCCCGAACTGCTGGCGCGCATGCGTGCGGTGGTGCGCCGCCGCCACGGCGCCTCCAACTCCATCATCGGCAGCGGCAAGGTGCAGCTCGACCTCACCACGCGCGAGGTGCTCTACCAGGGCACGCGCGAAACGCTCTCGGCCCGCGAGTTCGCGCTGATGCACGCCATGCTCGAGCGCCCGGGCGCGATCCTGTCGCGCGAGCAGTTGGAGAACCGCATCTACGGATGGGGCGAGGAAGTGATGAGCAACGCCGTCGACGTGATCATCCACAACATGCGGCGCAAGCTCGGTGCAGACACCATCCGCAACGTGCGCGGGCTGGGCTGGCGCGTGGTGGATTCATGAGTTCTCCAATGACCGCCGCGCCAGGCCGGCCCTGGTACTCGCCGAGTTCGCTGCGCAACAGGCTGCTGATGTGGCTGGTGGTGGTGCATCTTCTCGCGGCGGCCGGCGTCGCGTGGTTCACCTACGCCAGCTACGACAGGCTCATCGTCACCTTCAAGGACGACCAGATGCAGATGCTGGCCGACTCCTACGCCAGCAACGTGGCCGTGCCCGAACTCAGGCCGGCGGACGAACGCAGCATCTTCGGTCGCGGCGCCTTCGTCATCCAGATCTGGAACGGGCGGGGTGAGCTGCTGGTCAGTTCATGGCCCGCGCTGGCCGTGGCCCGCCAGCCGGCGGAGGGGCTGAGCACCGTGCGCATGGGCTCCGGCGACGACGGTGTTTGGCGCATCTATTCCACGGCGCCGGTGGCCGACGCCGACCGCTTCCAGGTGCAGGTGATCCAGAACGGCGGCTTCGTGCGCCGGCTGGTGGCCAAGCGCGCGCTGTCTTCGACGGCGCCCATCGCGCTGCTGCTGCCCCTGTCGCTGGCCGTGCTGTGGCTGGTGGTGTGGGCCTCGTCGCGCAAGCTGCGCAGCGTGGTGCTCGACGTCGCGGCGCAGGACGAGCGCAGCCTCTCGGAGCTGTCGGTGTCGCGCGTGCCCGACGAGATCGCGCCGCTGGTGGAGGCCTTCAACAGCCTGCTCGGGCGGCTTCGCCAGGCCTTTGCCGCGCAGCGCCGCTTCGTGCAGGACGCCGCGCACGAGCTGCGCACGCCCATCGCCGCCATCGGCCTGCAACTCGACAACATGCGCGCCGAAGTGCCGGCCGAGAGCATCGCCGAGCACTACACGCACCTGAAGGGCGGTGTGACGCGTGCCCAGCACCTGATCGAGCAGCTGCTGCGCCTGTCGCGCCAGGAAAGCAGCACCGAGCCCGAGGCGCCGGAGTCGCTCGACGTGGCCTCGGTGCTGCGCGACAGCGTGGCCCAGCTGATGGTCGTGGCCGACCGCCGCCGCATCGACATCGGCTTCGAGGGCGAGACCTCCGCGACGGTGACCGCGCCCCCGGCCGAGCTGCGCAGCGTCTTCGACAACCTGATCGACAACGCGTTGCGCCATTCGCCCGAGGGCGGGGTGGTCGATGTGCGGCTGCACGAGGTGGAAGGGCGACCGGTGGTCGATGTGCTGGACAACGGGCCGGGCATTCCGCCCGAGCTGATCGACCGCGCCTTCGACCGCTTCTTCCGGGTGCCGGGCAACCCGACCGAAGGCAGCGGCCTGGGCCTGGCCATCGCGCGCATGGCCGCGCTGCGCAACGGCCTGCGCATCGTGCTGGCCAACCGCCATGACGCTCAGGGCCGGCCTGCGGGGCTGCAGGCGCGCGTCCACCTGCGCGATCACCTGCGCGATCACGGGGTGGGCCGCGCGGCTTAACGCTCAGGTAACTCTCGCTTAAAGGTCGCATAAAGCGGGCTTCCTACAGTGACTCCAGCCGCGAAAGCGGTCGCGCCGCAAGGCGCCAACCCAGTCTTCTAAAGGAGTTCACATGCGAAAGACCCTCGGCCTCCTGGCCATCCTGATCCTGGCCGGTGCGGCCCATGCAGAGAGCTACGACGGCGTGCACCAGGGCCCTGGCCTGCTCTCGCGCGACGACGTGGCGGCCCAGGCCGTGGCCACGGCCCACGCCCCCGACCAGAACGTGACGCGCGGCTCGCGCGGGCCCGATCCCTTCACCTCCACCGTCTCGCGCGAGGCCATGCGCCAAGTCGCGGTGGCGGCCGCCAATGCGCCCGACCAGAACGTGACCAGCGGCTCGCGCGTCAACAGCGTGGTCATCTCCACGATGCCGCCCGCGCGGTCTGCCGCAAGCGCTGTGAACGACAGCCGACTCTGAAGCAAAAACACCGGGGGAACCCACGATGAATCCCGAAACCCCAGACGGCTACACCCGCCGCACGGTGCTGGTGACCGGCGCGGCCGGTGTGGCGGCTGCCGCGTTGCCGCTGGCGGTGGATGCCGAGCCGGTGGCGCATGACGCCGCCGTGCAGGGCCCGACAACGGATGTGAGCTTGCGCATCAACGGCCAACTGCACGCCCTCTCCATCGACCCGCGTGTCACGCTGCTCGACCTGCTGCGCGAGCAGCTGCACCTCACGGGTTCCAAGAAGGGCTGCGACCACGGTCAGTGCGGCGCCTGCACGGTGCTGGTCAACGGGCGGCGCATCAACAGCTGCCTCACACTGGCGGTGCTGCACGAGGGCGACCAGGTGACGACCATCGAGGGCCTGGGCGAGCCGAAGAAGCTGCACCCGATGCAGGCCGCCTTCGTCAAGCACGACGGCTACCAGTGCGGCTACTGCACGCCGGGCCAGATCTGTTCGGCGGTCGGCATGCTCGGCGAGATGCGCGGCGGCATGCCGAGCCATGTCACGCACGACCTCTCGGCGCCAACGGTCTTCAGCAGCGAGGAAATGCGCGAGCGCATGAGCGGCAACATCTGTCGCTGCGCGGGCTATCCGAACATCATCGCGGCCATCCGCGAAGTGGCGGGAGTTGCGACATGAGGGCTTTCACCTTCGAACGCGCCGCCACGCCGGCCGCCGCGGCGCTGGCAATGCAGCAGCATCCGGGCGCGCGCTTCATCGCGGGCGGCACCAACCTGCTGGACCTGATGAAGCTCGACATCGAGCAGCCCACGCACCTGATCGACGTCAATCGCCTGGGGCTCGACCGCATCGAAGCCATGCCAGATGGCGGGCTGAAGATCGGCGCGCTGGTGCGCAACAGCGACCTCGCCGCCGATGCGCGCGTGCGTCGCGGCCATCCGCTGCTGTCGCGCGCCTTGCTGTCCGGCGCCAGCGCGCAGTTGCGCAACAAGGCGACCACCGCCGGCAACCTGCTGCAGCGCACGCGCTGCTTCTACTTCTACGACACGACCAAGCCCTGCAACAAGCGCACGCCGGGCAGCGGCTGTGCGGCCATGGAGGGCTTCAACCGCATCCACGCGATCCTCGGCGCGAGCGCGCAGTGCATTTCGGTGCACTCGTCCGACATGGCGGTGGCGCTGCGTGCGCTCGATGCGCATGTGGAGACCGTGTCGGCCAGCGGTGCCGTGCGCCGTATTCCCATCGCCGAACTGCATCGCCTGCCGGGCAGCACGCCGGAGGTCGAGACCGTGCTGGCACCGGACGAGCTGATCACCGGCGTGACTCTGCCCGCGCCGCTGGGCGGCGTGCAGCTCTACCGCAAGGTGCGCGACCGCGCGTCCTACGCCTTCGCGCTGGTCTCGGTCGCGGCCGTGGTGGTGCGCGAGGGCCGCACGGTGACCGCCGTGCGCCTGGCCTTCGGCGGCCTGGCCGCGAAGCCGTGGCGCAACGAGGAAGCCGAGCGGCGCCTGATCGGCACCGACGGCGGCGCGCAGGCACGCGATGCGGTTGCCGACCTGCTGCTCGCCGATGCGCGCGGCCACGGGCACAACGATTTCAAGATTCCGCTGCTGCGCCGCACCCTGCACGCCACGCTGGCGCAGGCGATCGAAACCACCTGAAGGGAGCAGGCACCATGCAATTCACCGAAGCCGCAGGGCCGAGCGCCCTGGACCGCGTGCGCGTGCTGGGCCGCCCGCTCGACCGCATCGACGGGCCGCTCAAGGTCAGCGGCCACGCGCACTACAGCTACGAGTGCCACGACGAAGTACCCGGTGCCGTCTACGGCTGGGTCGTGCTCGCCGGCATCGCCAAGGGCCGCATCACGCGCATCGACACCGCCGGGGCGCAGCGTGCGCCGGGTGTGCTGCTGGTCTACACCTACGCCAACGTTCCGCGCATGGTGCCGAAGGGGCGTGCCAACGTGGTCTCGCAGCTTTCGGGGCCGGAAGTGCAGCAGCACGGCCAGGCGGTGGCCTTCGTGGTGGCGCAGACCTTCGAGCAGGCGCGCGCGGCCGCGTTCATGATCCGCATCGACTACGAGCGCAGCGCCGGGCGCTTCGATCTTGCGGCCGCGCAGGCGAGCGCCCCCAAGCCCGGCGACGACCCGAGCGCAGGCAGCGAGAGCGCGGCCGACACGGCGGTGGGCGACTTCCAGGGCGCATTCGACACCGCGCCCGTCACGCTCGACCAGAACTACACCACGCCCGACCAGCATCCCGCGATGATGGAGCCGCAGGCCACCACCGCGCGCTGGGACGGCGACCGGCTCACGATCTACACCTCGCACCAGATGCCGAACTGGGCCGCAGGCGATGTGGCTGCCATGCTGGACGTGCCGGTCGCGCAGGTGCGCGTGGTCTCGGCCTTCGTGGGTGGCGGCTTCGGCTCCAAGCTGCGCACGCATGCGGACGCGGTGCTCTCTGCCTTCGCGGCGCGCGAACTGCGCCGGCCGGTGAAGACGGCGCTGGCGCGCGAGCAGTTGCTCAATCACACGACGCGCCGCGCCGCGACCATCCAGCGCGTGCGGCTCGGCGCCACGCCCGACGGCCGGCTCACCGCCATCGGCCACGAGACCTGGACCAGCAACCTGCCGGGCCGCAACTACTACGAGGGCGCATCGCGCCAGACGCGCCTGCTCTATGCCGCCCCCCACCGCATGACGGCGCACCGCCTGGCCGCGCTCGACCTGCCCGAGGCCGCGGCCATGCGCGCACCGGCTACCGCCAGCGGCCAACTGGCCTTCGAGGTGGCGCTCGACGAACTCGCCGAGAAGCTGCGCATCGATCCGGTGCAGCTGCGCATCCTCAACGACAGCCAGCATGACCCCGAGCGCGGGCCGTCGCGCCCTTACTCGGGGCGCAAGCTGGTCGAATGCCTGCGAGAAGGCGCGCAGCGTTTCGGCTGGGCGAAGAGAAGCACTGTGCCGGGGCGGGTGCGCGACGGCCGCTGGCTGGTCGGCATGGGCGTGGCCAGCGCCATCCATCACCACTCGGTGCGGCCGTCGAGCGCGAAGCTGAGCCTCGACGCGCAGGGCCGGTTGCTGATCGAGACGTCGATGACCGACATCGGCACCGGCACCTACACCGTGCTGGCGCAGATCGCGGCCGAGATGACGGGCATTCCGATGGACCGCATCGGCGTGCGGCTGGGCGACACCGCGTTTCCCATGGGCGCGGGCTCGATCGCCTCGATAGGCGCGTCGAGCGCCGGTGCCTCGGTGTTTGATGGCTGCCAGCAACTGTGCCGCCTGCTCGCCGAGCGTGCCGGCTTCGACGCGCAGAAGGCGCGCTTCGAGCGCGGCCGCATCGCCCTTGGGCGCCGCTCGCACGAGCTCGGCGAGCTGGCCGGCGCGGAAGGCCTGAGCGTGCTCGGCAACGTCGAGCCCGGCGACCTGCACCGCCGCTATGCGCAGGCCGCGTTCGGCGCCCACTTCTGCGAGTTGGGGGTGGACATCGACACCGGCGAGACGCGCGTGCGCCGCATGCTCGGCGTGTTCGCGGCGGGCCGCATCCTCAACATGAAGACCGCGCGCAGCCAGGCCATCGGCGGCATGGTGTTCGGCGTGGGCGCGGCGCTCACGGAAGAGGCAGTGGTCGACGTGCACCACGGCTACTTCGTCAACCACGACATGGCCGAGTACCTCGTGCCGGTGCACGCCGACATTCCGGACATCGACGCCATCTACCTGCAGGACGCCGACGATCTCGCGAGCCCGATCAAGTCGAAGGGCATCGGCGAGCTGGGCACCTGCGGCTCGGGCGCGGCGGTGGCGAACGCGATCTACAACGCCACCGGCGTGCGCGTGCGGAACTACCCGATCACGCTCGACAAACTGCTGCCCGGGCTGCCGATGCGTGCTTGAATGGCGCCGCCATGCCCGCCGCAGCCTCTTTTGTCGCACTGACTCGCAAGCTCCTGCTGGCCGCTGCAGCCTGCGTTGCCCTGTCGCTCGCCGGATGCGCAACGCTTCCCGACGAAGGGCCGCGCACCGCCAGCACCTCGCTGCCCGTACAGGGCCCCGCCACGCCGCTCGACCGGATCGCCACCGCGTCGATGGAGGGGGCAGAGCCCGGAGCCAGCGGCTTTCGCCTGATGCTGGGCCTTGCCAGCATGGACACGCGCCTTGTGCTGCTGCGCGGCGCGCAACGCTCGCTCGACCTGCAGTACTACCACCTGCACGACGACGCGACCGGCCGGCTGGTGTTGCGGGAGCTGCGCAACGCGGCCCAGCGCGGCGTGCGCGTGCGGCTGCTCGTGGACGATCTGTACACGGAAGACATCGGGCCCTTGCTCGAGGGCCTGGGCGCCTATCCGAACGTGGAAGTGCGCATCTTCAATCCCTTTCCCACGCGCGGCGGCATGGCCACCCGCTTCGGCTTCGCCCTGCTCGACTTTGCCCGCGTCAACCGCCGCATGCACAACAAGCTGTTCGTGGCGGACGGCGTGCTGGCCGTGGCCGGCGGACGCAACCTCGGCGACGTCTATTTCATGCGCGACACCGACGACAACTTCTTCGACTACGACGTGCTGGTGGCGGGCGCGGTGCTGCCGCAGATGGCGAGCATCTTCGACGAGTACTGGAATGCGCCGCAGGTGCGCACCGCAGCGTCGGTGCTGCGCCCGTCGGGCGACACCGAAGCCGCGCGCCGGGGCTTCGATGCGCGGGTGGATGGCGCCGACACGCCCGAGCCGGTGCCGTTCCGCACCGTCGATCCCTTGGGCCGCGTCACCCTCGGCGACGAACTGGGGGCAGGCCGCGTGAAGCTTGCGTTCGGCACGGCGCAGGCTTTTGCCGATTCGCCGGCCAAGGCCTGGGGCCAGGCGGAGACGCAGCGCCTGCCGAGCGGTGCGCTCATCGACACCAGCCGCCGCCTGCTGGGCGAGGCGGCGCAACAGGCGCAGGTTGAAATCATCACGTCGTCGCCGTACTTCGTGCCGGGTCCGGTGGCACTCGACGGCATGCGCCGCAATGCGGCGAGGGGCATTCGCCAGACGCTCATCACCAACTCGCTGGCCGCGACCGACGAGCCGGTAGTCCACACCGGCTACCGCCGCTACCGCGCCCGGCTGCTGGGCGACGGCATGCAGATCTACGAGATCCACCCGAACGCGGGCCGGGCGCTGTTCGTCGGCAGCATCGGCGCAGGCACGCAGGTGCGGCTGCACACCAAGGCGCTTGTGATCGACAGGAAGACCCTCTTCCTGGGCTCGGTCAACATGGACCCGCGCTCGGACGCGCTGAACACCGAGTTCGGCCTGCGCATCGATTGCCCCGCGCTGGCCGAGGAGGCGCGCGCCTTCTTCGGCGAACTCATGCAGCACTCGGCCTTCCAGGTGCGCCTCAAGCCAGGCAGCGACAGCGAGCTGGAATGGTGGCGCGTGGACGGCGACCAGCCGGTCAAGGTGACCGACGAGGAGCCCGGCGCGGACCTGGCGACGCGCGCGAAGCTCTATCTGCAGTCGCTCGTGATTCCCGAGTCGATGCTGTAGAGGAGCGTCAAGACGCGTTGCGCCCGAGCACGCCGGCGAACATGCCGGTATCGACATTGCCCCCGCTCACGCACACCCCCACCGTCTTGCCGCGCCAGCGTTCCTGCTGCTGGAGCGCGGCTGCCAGTGCGGCTGCGCCGGCCCCCTCGGCCACGTTGTGCGTGTCGCTGAAAAGGATGCGCATGGCCTCGGCGATCTCGTCATCGGTGACGGTGACAACGTCGTCGGCTTCGCGCAGGATCACTTCGACCGATTCGGGCACCGGGACGCGGCAGGCCATGCCGTCGGCCAGCCGCGTGGTGACGGGCGACTCGACGGGCTTGCCGGCGCGAAAGGAATCGCGATACGCCGTGGCATGCGCCGACACCACGCCGATGAGCTTGGTCGACACGCCGCAATGCGCGCGCGCCGCCGCCGCGGCGGCAAAGCCGGAGCCCAGGCCGATGGGTACGAACAGCACGTCGGGCGGCGTGTCTTTCAACGCGTCGAAGAACTCCGCATACGCAGTCGACACGCCGCGCACCAGTTCGCGGTGGAACGAAGGCACGCGGTGCAGGCCGTCGCGTTCGGCCAGCGCGGCCGCATGCTCGGAGGCGGCCTGGAAGTCGTCGCCGTGCTCGACCAGCGTGACGCCGAGCGCGCGCATCGCGGCGTTCTTCTCGGTCGAATTGCCGTGCGGCACCACGATGGTCGCGGCCAGCCCGTGGCGCCGCGTGGCGAAGCCGACCGACTGGCCGTGGTTTCCGCGCGTGGCGCTGATGGCATGGCGCACTCCGGGCTGCTCGCGCGCCAGGGTTTCGAAGTAGGTCAGGCCGCCGCGGATCTTGAAGGCGCCAGCCGGCGTGTGGTTCTCGTGCTTGGCCCACACGGTGGCGCCCAGGCGCTGCGAAAGCAGCGGCCAGGCGTACTGCGGCGTGGGCGGCATGGCCGCATGCACGGTGCGCTGCGCGGCTTCGATTTCTTCGCGGGTGAATTTCACGGGATGTCCTTACTTGCGTTCGGTGAGTGCCACGCGAACGGCCAGCGCGGCCAGCACGCTGCCCATGATGTAGCGCTGCGCGCGCAGCCAGCCCGCGCTTTGCGACAGCACGGCCGTGATGCTGGCGGCGCCGACGATCATCACCGTGTTGACCACGGCGCTGGTCGCCATCTGCGCGATGCCCAGTTGCATGCTCTGCAACAGCACCGAGCCGCGTTCTGGGTGAATGAACTGCGGAAAGAACGAGAGATAGAACATCGCCACCTTCGGGTTCAGCAGGTTCGTGAGAAAGCCCATGCGAAACAGCTTGCCCGGCGGATCGGCCGGCAGTGCGCGCGCCTCGAAGGGTGCATTGCCGCCGGGCCTGACCGCCTGCCACGCGAGCCACAGCAGGTAGGCCGCGCCGGCGATGCGGATCGCGTCGAACGCCAGCGGCACTGCCAGCAGCAGCGCAGTGAGCCCGAGCGCCGCGGCGAACAGATGCGCCAGGAACGCCAGCAGCACGCCGCCGAGTGAGATGAGCCCGGCGCGTCGACCCTGCACCAGCGTGCGCGAGACGCAATAGATCATGTTCGGCCCCGGCGTGAGCGCCAGCAGCAGCGAGGCGAGGGCGAACCAGGCGATTTCGGTGAGGCTCAGCATGATCGGGTCAGAGTCCTTGCGATTCGAGCGTGACGGTGCCGCGCGGCGTGTCGAGCACGGCGATGAGATTGGGCGGGCCGGCATCGACCTCCATGCCGGTCATGCCGATGGCTGACAGCGCGGCGACCAGCGTGGGCGCGCGCGGGTGCACGGCGCGCAGCGAGCGCATGGCGAGGCCAGACTTCGGCATGGCATCGGTGGGATGCACCGGGCCCCACTGGATGAGCGTGGGCAGTGCGCCATAGAACAGCCGCTGGCCGTCGTCGCGCACGGTGATCTGCCATTCGAGCCGGCCGGCGGGCGTGTCGCGCGAGGCTTCGAGCAACTGGCCGCGGTCGATGTGCGCGTGCTCTTCATGTGCGAGCGCTCGCGTTGCCGCATGCGCGTCGGGCACGCGGGCGACGAAATGAATCAGCTTCGGGCCATGCTGTGCGAGCCCGGCCTGCAGCGCGGCGTCGTCGAGGTCGAACCAGCGATGCGTCTTGGGGCGCGAGGGCTGCTTGCCCGGCTCTATCGCGATGATTTCCGCGTAGGCTGCGGGGAAGGCGTCGCTCGCGATGTTCAGCAGGCGGTTGTGCGTGCCCATCAGCGGATGCGAGCCGCCCGGGGCCGGCGTGACGCCGAGCGTTGCCTCGCACCAGGCCACGCCCTCGGCGAGCGAGGCGGCGGCAATCACGAGGTGGTCGAGTTGCGCGTGCATGGCGGGCCTCAGGCGTTGCGCTTACAGCGTGACGTGGCCGTCGACGCAGGTCACGGCGTCGCCGCCGACCCAGATCTTTCCTTCGGCGTCACGCTCGATGTAGACGCGGCCCGCGCGGCCCAGGCACTGGCCCTGCGCGGCAAGGTAGCGCTCGGGCATGTGGCCGTCGGCGATCAGCCATTCGGCCAGGCTGGCGTTGAGGCTGCCGGTGACCGGGTCTTCCTGCACGCCGATGGGCTCGGCGAAGGCGCGCACCTCGAGGTCAATCTTCGCGCCGTCTTCGTTCGGGGTCGCGGGCCGGTTGCCGAAGGCGCGCGCCTCGCGGTTCGAGCGGCCGATGAGCAGCGCGGTGTCGTGCGCCGCGGGCACGCCCGCCACGCCGGCCTTCACGCCCAGCTCCTTCAGGGCGCGGTGATCGGGCTGCAGCGCCAGCACGGCGTCGGCGTCGTTCACCAGCAGGCCGAACCAGACCGGCCCGTTGTCGAGCACTTGCGCCGCGATGACCTGCTGCGCCTTCAGGCCTAGCGCGCCGGCCACCTTGGCCAGCAGTGCGGGACTCGGTGCACTGCGCTTCAGGGGCGGCGCGGCGAATGCCAGGCGCTCGCCGTCGCGCCGCAGGGGCACGAGGCCGGCGCCGCATTGCTGCACCACCAGGCCTGCAGCCTTGGGCTTGCCGCCGGCCTGCAGCCACGCATGGCAGCTGCCGATGGTCGGGTGGCCGGCAAAGGGCAGCTCGCCGCCGGGAGTGAAGATGCGCACGCGGTAGTCGGCGGCCGGATCGGTGGGCGGCAGCAGGAAGGTGGTTTCGGACAGGTTGGTCCATTGCGCAAAGCGCTGCATGGCGGCGTCGTCGAGGTCCTGGCCATCGATCACCACCGCGAGCGGATTGCCGTAGTAGGCGGTGGCGGTGAAGACGTCGACTTGCTTGAAGGGGCGGGATTTCATCGGGTTCATTCGAGGGGGAGGTCGAGCACGCCGCGCGTGCCCGGGCGGGAAAGCAACTCTGAATACCAGCGTTCGACGTTCGGCCAGTTCGGCCTGCGGTATTCGGCAGCCGGCAGGTTGAACCAGCGGTGCGCTTCGCAGCCGACCGGGATGTCGGCCATGGTGAAGCGCTGGCCGGCCATGTACGGCTGGCTCGCAAGATGCGCGTCGAGCATCGAGAACAGCGCTTCGCTGTCGCGGACGGACGCCTCGATGAGCGCGCTCTGGCGTTCCGACGGCGGCGTGCGCACCCACTGGATGAAGGCGTCGCGGCTTGTGCGGTTGAGGGTGGTCTGCTGCCAGTCCATCCAGCGCTCGGCGTCGAAGCGCGCGGGCAGCTCGCTCGGGTAGAAGTTGCCGTGCGAATGCTTCGCGCAGAGGTAGCGCACGATCACGTTCGACTCCCAGAGCGTCACGCGCTCGGCGCCCTCGCCGTCGTCGATGGTGGGCACCATCGCATTCGGGTTGAGCGCCAGGTATTCGGGCGTCTGCACCACGCCGAATTTGCCGCCGGCCTCGGTGCGCTGGAAGTCGAGCCCGAGCTCCTGCGCGCACCACACCACCTTGCGGACGTTGATCGAACTGATGCGGCCCCAGATGTTGAGCATGGTTTGGTTCTTTCTTTCCTTGGTGCTTCGGCGACTCAGGCCCGCATGATGCGCGCGGTGCCTGACACGCGGATCGAGCTGCCCGGTGTGGGCGAAATATCGGCGTGCAGGCGCGACAGCATGCCCATGTCCTCGCCCTGCACCACGTCGATGGCGCCGCCGTGCGGCCAGCCGATGTCGCGCAGGTAGCAGGCCAGCGCGGCCGTGGCGGCGCCGGTGGCGGGGTCTTCGTATACGCCGCCGGATGCGAAAGGGTTGCGCGTGTGCAGCAGTTGAGCGGTCTCGGCGAAGACCAGCACGATGGTCGTGAGCCCGGCACGGGCCATCAGCGTGCGGCCGGCTTCCAGCTCGTAGTGCATCGCCGACAGCGCCGCGCGGCTTTTCAGGGCCAGCACCAGATGGTCGGCACCCGCATGGGCGACGGCCGGCGGAATGCGCGAATCCAGGTCTTGCCGCGCGTAGCCGAACAGGGCCAAGGCCTCGGACAGCAGCTCGGGCGACGCAGCGGCGCTGCGCGTGGGCGGCGACTGCAGCGCGGCCTCGACCAGGCTGCCGCTGCGCCGGCCTTCCACGGTGATCTGCGCATTGTTGAGCGTCAGCGGGAATACGCCGTCGCCTTGCTGCATTGCCAGCGCAGCGCCCAGCGCGATCGTCGCGTGGCCACAGAAGGGCACTTCGGACTGCGGCGCGAAGTAGCGTACGCGCCAGCCGCCGTCATCGGCGCGGGCGGCAAACGCGGTTTCCGAAAAGCCGACTTCCGCGGCAATGCGCTGCATCTGCTCCGCGGGCGGCAGCGCATCGGCGATGACAACACCGGCGGGGTTGCCGCCCGTCTCGCGATCCGAGAAGGCCGCGATCTTCAGAACGTTCATGGAAAACCTTCTTCAGCGAGGTGAAGGACGATCGAGGAAAAGCAGGCGCACGGCCAGCCCCAGCATCACGGCGGCCAGCAGGCCGCTCTGGAACCGTGCCGCGCCGGGCCGGTTGTGCAGCCAGCGGCCGACCTGACCGCTGCACGCGCCCAGCAGCGTGTTGAAGGCCAGCGCGGCCATCGACAGCACCACGCCGAGCTGCACCAGCTGCAGCGGCACGCTGCCGCGCGAGGGATCGACGAACTGCGGCAGGAACACCATGAAGAACAGCAGCGCCTTCGGATTGACGAGGTTGTTCAGCAGCGCCATGCGCACGATGCGGCCGAAGCCGGCGGGCTGCGCCTGCGCACCGATGCGAAGTCCGCCACCGTTGCGCAGCGCCTGCGCCGCCAGCCACACCAGGTACAGCGCGCCCGCGTAGCGCAGCACATCGAACGAGGGCGGCCAGGCCGCCACCAGCGCGGTGACGCCGGTGGCCGCGAACAGCGTGTGCACCAGGTCGGCCGCCGAGATGCCGATGGCCGCCGCAAGACCGCCGCGCGGGCCATGGGCCACGCCGTGCGAGAGCACGAAAGCCATATTCGGGCCGGGCGACAGGAACAGCGCCAGGACCGCGAGCAGGAAGAGCGACAGCGTTGCAAGGCCGATCACGGGAAGGCTCCTGGTTTGTGCTTTCAGACCTGCGCGGCGGCCAGCTTCTTGTCGCCCAGCAGCACCAGCTCTTCGCGCAGCGTCTGCGCCAGCGCGGCGATGGCGGTGTCGATTTCTTCGACGCTGGCCGTCACGAACGACAGGCGCAGCGTGCGCGGATCGCCTTCGCCCGCGTAGAACGGCGCGCCGGGCACGAAGGCCACGTTGCGCTCCACCGCCTTGGGCAGCAGCGTCACGGTGTCGACGCCCTCGGGCAGGCGCGCCCAGAGGAACATGCCGCCCTTGGGCGCGTTGAACTTCACGTCCAGGCCGGCCATCTCGCGCTTGAGCGCGGCGATCATCGCGTCGCGCTGGCGCTTGTAGAGGGCGCGGATGGTGGGCACGTGGCGGTCGAGGAACTTGTCCTTCATCACGGCCGAGACCATGCGCTGCGTGAAGATCGGCGTGTGCAGGTCGACCGCCTGCTTGGCCTGCAGCAGCTTCGGGTAGATGGACTTGGGCGCCACCAGGAAGCCCAGGCGCAGGCCGGGGGCCAGCACCTTCGAGAACGAGCCCAGGTAGATCACGCCTTCGGGGTTGCGCGCGGCCAGCGGCAGCGGCGGGGCTTCGTCGAACCAGAGTTCGCCGTAGGGGTTGTCCTCGACGATCGGCAGGTTGGCAGCCGCAGCGGCGGCCGACACCGCGGCGCGGCGCTCCTCGGTCATGGTGCGGCCGGTGGGGTTCTGGAAGTTGGGCAGCAGGTAGACGAAGCGTGCGTCCTTGGCCTTGGCCACTAGGTCTTCAACGATCACGCCGTCATCGTCGCTGGCCACGCCCACGGGGTGCGGCTCCATCGGGCCGAAGGCCTGCAGCGCGCCGAGGTAGGTGGGCGTTTCGACCAGCACCTTGCTGCCCGGATCGATCAGCACCTTGGCGACCAGGTCCAGGCCCTGCTGCGAGCCGGTGGTGATGAGCACCTGCGAGGCGTCGACGTCCCACGGCAGCATGTCGGCCACGGCCTGGCGCAGCGGCGCGTAGCCCTCGCTGGCGGCGTACTGCAGGGCGGCTTGGCCGTCGTTGTGCAGAACTTCGGCGCAGGCGTCGGCAAAAGCCTGGATCGGGAAGGTCTTGGGCGAGGGCAGGCCGCCGGCCAGGCTGATGATGCCGGGGCGCTCGGTGACCTTGAGGATTTCGCGCAGCACCGAGGGATTCATCTTGGCGGCGCGGGCGGCGAGTTTCCAGTTCATGGCTTTCTTCTTTCAGGCGGTGAGGTGAGATTCGAATGATGCGGGCAGGCGCGGCGCCGCTCAATCCGGCTGGATGTCGCCACGGTATACGACGCGGGCCTTGTTGTCTTGCGGCTGCGAGAGGCGCTTGCCGATGACCACCGTGGCCACCACCGCGACGGCGAAGCCCAGCGTGACCATGTCGAGCGGCTCGCCCAGCAGCGGGATCGACGCGAGGATCGAGAGAAAGGGCTGCAGCAGCTGGGTCTGGCTCACGCGCAGCGCGCCGCCCAGGGCCAGGCCGCGATACCAGGCGAAGAAGCCGATCCACATCGAGAACGTGCCGACGTAGACGAAGCCCAGCCACGAGGCCGTGGCGACGGGTTGCTGCGGCCACAGCGCCAGCGCGACCGGCAGCGTGAAGGGCAGCGCCATCACGCAGACCCAGCAGATCACGCGCTCGGCGCCCAGCGACGGCGTGACCTGCGCGCCGTAGATGTAGCCGATGGAGGCGGCGATGACCGCGCCGAGCAGCAGCAGATCGGCCCATTCGAAGCCGAAGCCATGGCCGCTCTGGCTCGCGCGCAGCACCGAGAACGCCACCACCAGCAGGCTGCCCGCAATGGCGCAGAGCCAGAAGCCGAGCCGTGCGCGCTGGTGCAGCACCAGGGCCGCGACGGCAGCCGTGACCAGCGGCAGCAGGGCAGTCACCACCGCCGCATGGCTGGCCGTGACCACGCGCAGTGCATAGGCCAGCAGCAGCGGAAAGCCGATGGCATTGCCCAGCACCGCGAAGGCCAGCGGCTTCCACTGGTGCGCTGCAGGCCGCGGCGAGCGCGTTGCCAGCAGGAAGATGGCCGACAGCACGCCCGCCAGCGCCGCGCGCCCGAGCGTGACGAACCACGGCGACAGCTGCGGTGCGTCTTGCGTGCCGGTGGCCAGGCGCGTCATCGGCAGCGTGACGGCGAACATGGCCACGCCTACAACGCCGAGCCACATGCCCAGCGTCTCGTCTTTCACGGCGAGCTTCATACGCTCACCATCCACCAGGCTGTCAGCACCAGTACCAGGCCCATCGCGCGGTTGAACCACAGCAGCCGCGAACCCTTGGCCAGCCATTCGCGCAGCAGCGCGCCGACCAGTGCGTAGGCGAAGTTGCTGATGAAGGCATAGGTCAGCATCACCGGCGCCACGATGGCGAAGCGGCGCAGCGCATCGGGCTGCCCGGCGATCCAGCCGGCCACCAGCGTGAGCGCCAGCAGCCAGGCCTTGATGTTCACGAACTGCAGCATCACGCCCTGGCCGAAGCCGACAGACAGCTTGGCGCCGTCGGCCTTGCCGAGCGTGGCGCTGCCGCTGAGCTTGTAAGCGAGCCACAGCAGGTAGCCGATGCCCAGTGCCTTGATGGCCAGGCGCAGCGAAGGCATTGCCACCACCAGCGCGCCGATGCCGGCGGCGCACAGCGCAAGCAGCAGGGTCCAGCCCACGGGCACCGCGACCACGAAGCGCATGGCGCGCGGCAGGCCGCCGTTGGCCGCCAGGGCGGTGGAGAGCGTGGTGTTGGGACCGGGCGAGAAACTCATCGCCGTGGCCAGCACCAGCAGCGCGGTGAATTCTTGCCAGTTCATGACACACACTCTAAACTTGAGACCATTACAGTTCCAGTACAGTTGGTCGAACAATCAGGCAATCTGTATTGGCCACTCCTTCGACACAGAAGCCGGCACAGCCCAAAACAACGCATGCTGACACGCACCTCCACCCAGTCGCTGACGGGGCAACTGGCCGACCGCCTGGCCGAGCGCATCCGCACCCGCCTGCTGCCGCCCGGCGCTCGCCTGCCTTCGGTGCGCGAATGCGCGCGGCAGCAGGGCGTGAGCCCGTACACCGTCGTCGCCGCGTACGACCAACTGCTGGCGCAGGGGCTGGTCGAGGCCCGCCGGCAGCGCGGCTTCTATGTGCGGGATTCGGCACCGGTACAGGACGGCCGTCCGAACCACGGCGCGGACGCCGGTGGCGCGAGCGGCATGCCGGCGGCGATGGCGGTGCAGATGATGGCCTCGCGCATACCGGCCGACGCGAGCTCACTGATACGCAGCATGTTCCACCGCCCGAGCGACAAGCCGCAACCGGGCATGGGCGTGTTTCCGCCTGACTGGATGTCGTCCACCTTCATGCCCACGGCCGTGCGGCGCATGACCAGTACAGCCGCCCTGCAGGAGCTGTCGCTCCAGTACGGCGAGCCGGCCGGCGACATGAGCCTGCGGCGCAGCCTCTCGCAGAAGCTGGTGGGCATCAACGTGCCGGCGTCGCCCGACCAGATCGTGACCACCATCGGCGCCACGCATGCGCTGGACATCGTGAGCCGCACGCTGCTGCGCGCCGGCGACCCTGTGATGGTCGAGGAGCCGGGCTGGGCGCTGGAGTTCGCGCGGCTGGAGGCGCTGGGCATGCGCATCCTGCCGGTGCCGCGGCGCGCCGACGGGCCCGACCTGGAGGTGATGGCGCAGTACTGCGCGCTGCACCAACCCAAGCTCTTCGTCAGCGTGAGCGTGCTGCACAACCCGACCGGCTACAGCCTCACGCCGGGCAGCGCACACCGCGTGCTGAAGCTGGCCAACGAATACGACTTCCACATCGTCGAGGACGACACCTACAGCCACCTCGCGCCCGAGCACGCCACGCGGCTCAGCGCGCTCGACGGGCTGCAGCGCACCATCTACGTGAGCGGCTTTGCCAAGATCCTGGCGCCCAACTGGCGCATCGGCTTCCTGGCCGCGCCCCCGGCGCTGAAGGAGCGGCTGCTCGAAACCAAGCTGCTGGCCACGCTGACCTCACCCACGCTGTTCGAGCGGGCGTTGTCGTGGTGCATCGACCAGGGGCAGCTGCGCCGGCATTCGGAGCGCGTGCGCATCCGCCTCGACGGGGCGCGGGGGCGGGCAGTGAAGCTGGCGATGTCGCACGGCTGCACCTTCGCCTCGGAGCCGGCGGGGCTGTTCGGCTGGGTCGATACGGGCGTGGACACCGACGCGCTCACGCAGCGCATGCTCGACCAGGGCTACCTGCTGGCGCCGGGCTCCCTGTTCCATGCGCGCCGGCCGCCGAGCACGATGATGCGGATCAACTTCGCGACCTCGCAGGACGCGACCTTCTGGAAGGTGTTCAGCAAGGTCCGAAGCGAGCTCTGATGGCAGGTAAAAGGCGGGGGAGGTCCGGGCCAAAAGGCCGGAGGCTTGGAGTAAGCTGGCAACACAAGAAAACCCACCCAGGAGACCACCCGCATGAGCACCGCCAGCAAGCCCTTCGACTTCAGCCAGTTCGTCCCCGGATTCGACTTCCTGAAGAACCTCGCCGGTGGCGCCGCAGCGGGCACGGGAGCCGGTTCTGTGCCAGGGATTCCGAGCCTTGCGAGCTGGGTGGCTCCCACGCTGAGTGTGGAAGAGGTCGACAAGCGCATCCAGGAACTCAAGACGGTGCAGTACTGGCTCGAGCAGAACGGCCATGCCCTCAAGGCCACGATCCAGGCGCTCGAAGTACAGAAGATGACGCTGTCGACGCTGCGCGGCATGAACGTGCGGATGGAAGACATCGCCAGCGCGTTCACCAAGCAGGCGGCCGCCATGAAGCCCGCGCCTGCCGCGGCAGCTCCGGAGCCCGAACCCGAAGAGGTCGAGGAATTTGAGGAAGAGGACGAAGTGCCCGAGGAAGAAGCTCCGGCACCGACGAAGCCGCGCAGCAGGCCGGCTTCGGCCAAGGCAAAGACCGCGGCGGCCGATGGCGCCGGCGTGGTCGATCCCATGCAGTGGTGGGGCTCGCTCACCGAACAGTTCCAGCAGATCGCCAGCTCGGCGCTGCAGGACGCGGCCCAGCTGAAGGTGCCGGCCATGGCCCAGCCGCTGGCCGATGCGGTCGGCAAGGTCGTGGGCAAGCCGGCAACAACGGCAGCCCGCAAGCCTGCTGCGGCCAAGAAGGCTGCAGCGCCGGCTGCCAAAAAGAAGACGTCGACCGCCGCGCGCAAGCGAACCTCCGCCCGGCGCTGACGTCATACACATCCATTTGTTGAAGAGAACGGGTTGGCACGCATCATGAAGTTGTTTCCCTCCGGTCACGCCACCCATCCGCAATGGCGTATGGCGGCCGGCCTCGTGCTGGCCCAGTTGCGCGCACAGATGGCCCTGCCCGACTACGCCGCGTCGCCGACGCTGGGGCTGCTCTACATCACCGACCACTATGCGAGCGAGGCGCAGGACATCCTCGACCACCTGAGCGCCGAACTGCCCGAGGTGACCGACTGGTCGGGCACTGTCGGCATCGGCGTGTCGGCCAACAACGCCGAGTACTTCGACGAGCCCGGCATGAGCCTGATGCTTTGCGCTTTGCCCAGCGACCAGTACCGCGTGTTCTCGGGCGTGGCGCCGCTGGGCAACTCCGAAATGAGCGGCTTCGAGGCGCACACGGCGCTGGTGCACGCCGACCCGGCAACGCCGGACCTGGCCGAGTTGATCGCCGAGATGGCGGGGCGCACCGACACGGGTTATTTGTTCGGCGGGCTGTCTTCGGGGCGCGGCAGCGCGCTGCAGTTCGCAGTCGGCGGCAACGGCAACATCCGCGGGCACGGGGCGGCGGGTGGGGTGTTTTCGGGCGGCCTGTCGGGCGTGGTGTTCGGCGAGGGCGTACGGCTGGTGTCGCGCGTCACGCAGGGCTGCCAGCCGCTGCGCTCGGGGGCAGTGCGCGAGCGCGAGATCACCGAGGCCGACGGCAATCTGCTGCTGAAACTCGACGGCGAGCCGGCGCTCGACGTGCTGCTGGCCGATCTGCAGGTGTCGCTCGAACGGCCGCAAGAGGCCATCGACGCCGTGCGCAACACGCTGGTCGGCCTGGCCGATGCCGGTAGCGACGGCATCCGCCGCACCGGCGACCTGGGCGCCGACGTGCTGGTGCGCCACATCATCGGGCTGGACCCGACGCGGCGCGGCATCGCCATTGCCGATGTGGCCGAGGCCGGCATGCGGCTGACCTTCTGCCGCCGCAACGCGCAGGCCGCGCGGGCCGACCTGATGCGCATCTGCGCGGAAATCCGAGAGGAGCTGGAGCCCGAAGAGCAGACGCTCGCCACCGCGCGCGCCGTGGCGGCGGGCGAGGCCGAGGCGGCGCCGCATCCGGCACGGCGCATCGCGGGGGCGGTGTACGTGAGCTGTTCGGGGCGCGGCGGGCCGCACTTCGGCGCACCGGGCGCTGAGTTGCAGATCGTGCGGCACGCGCTGGGCGATGTACCGCTGGTCGGGTTCTTCGCTGCGGGCGAGATTGCCCGGCATCACCTGTATGGCTATACCGGGGTGTTGACGGTGTTCACTGCGGCGGATTGACAGGCGACGCGCGGTCGTCCGTTCGCTTGCCTCGGGCCCTGACCACCGAGGCGCCCCCTGAAATCGACTTGGCCCAAGTCGCGGCGAGACAGTACGCCAGCAGCAAGATGCTCCCCCAACTTCGGGTCTTGGTTGGCGCGAATTCAGTCGCCTAACGAAGGGGTAATTGTTATTTGATGTAATCAAGTTGTCATAAAGACCGCTGGCGAAGTGCTGCGCGCGAAAGCTGGTGCATGAAAGATAATACTTTGGCGTTATTTTTTAATGTCATCCTTCTACCCGAGTCGAGATCGAATTTCCCCGCGCGATGAGCTATTTGTCTTTTGATGAGGTAATTTTTCTGGATGATTTCTTTCGATCGGAAGAGGCTGGGCTTCAATCTCATCCATCCAATAGACGCTTTCTTCGGGGGCTTTTTGATTTCGCGGGCCAATCTCTCGGTATTCCAATGCGCGAGGAGTACCCCACCTCCAATGGAGGGCGAATTCCTGTCGGGCTCATGATGGATTCGCTGGGTTTGCCCCGAGCGGTGGAAGGGTGGGCGAGCGCCGCCATTGCCGATCTGCAGCCTGCATTCAACGGATGTGAAGTTCGCGGATTTGGCGAACGGAGCCTGGTCATTGGATGGGGAATGCCTCCCTCACTGTTGAAATACATCGCTTCCCGCGGCGCGGTATTCATTGATGTGGAGGTGCATCCGCTGCGATTTTCCAGGCACCTCCAACTGGGCGTGCGAACCAATAGCCGGCGGATTTCCCGCATTCTTTCGAAAATCCAAACTCCGGATGAGGCATTTCAAAGCGCAGCGATTGGAATGAAGGCGATGTTCTCGCGGCGAGGCGACGGTGCCTTGCTTTGCCGCGATTCCAGGGTGGGCGTTTTTCTGGGGCAGACGGAAGTTGACCTGGCCCTCGTCAGCAATGGCCGACTTGTGCGTCCAGCGGATGTCGCTGAGAGGGTTGCGGATCTCGCGGCTGAAGTGGACGTCCTGGCAATCAAGCCTCATCCGTATCAAGAAAATACGGTGCTGCTCGACGACCTGTTGAGGCGCATACCGAACGCGATAAAAATCGAATCCAATATCTACGCAATGTTTTGTGCCGAAAATATTGAATTCTTCGCAGGGATTTCATCGGGCGCATTAACTGAAGCGGAGTATTTTGGTCGCCGAAAAGAAATGCTCGCCGAGCCAGATAGAAATAACGCCGCGCATCTTCCAGATGGATGTACGGATTGGATTCCCGTTGGAAGCGAAATTGCCTCCCTTCCTGTGATGAGGGACATCGTCGGCCGAGTGCGCCTGCCGTTCTTTCTGATGCCCCGGAAGCGCTATTCCACAGTCATGTCGGCTGCAAACGCGGACATGGTGGATCGGGCATTCGGGTTTCGCTGGGGCCTTCAGCTCGACGCCGCGGGACTGCGCTCGAGCCCGAAGGTGGCGCTGGGCGAAGATGTCCAGTTCGGGCGCGGGAGCCCCTATGCGGGGGGGCTGTTGTCCGGCTGGCACGAGCCGGAAGTCTGGGGTGTTTGGAGTTCGGGGGAGAAAGCTGCCTTGCTGTTCGTGCTCGACACCACGAAGCTCCCTGCAACCGGGCAGCTACGAATTAGCGTGGCGGGTGCACTCTATCAACCGAGCGGGAGCGCGCGGGTTGCACTGGAGGTCCAAATCAATGGCAGGGCTTGCCAGGCTGCCAGGGCGGGCGATTCACTGACCTTGTCCTGCGATCTGGATGTGCAGCAATTGCGCGCCAGGCCGTTCCTGGCTGTCGAGCTTGTCGTGAGCGGCGCCCACCGGCCTTGCGACATATCCGAAAGCGCCGACGCCCGCTGCCTCGGCTTCGGACTTCGGCTGTTGAAGGCCGAAGTGGTCGTGGCGAATGACAGTGAGGCTGCGAGCGTCTCGCTTCAGGATGCGCTTGTGGAGTGAGCGCGAGCCGCACCGGTGCGGCTCGCGCGAGCGATACCCCTGAACGCGAAATCCACCTCAGGCGCCAGCCCGCTCACGATCCGCGCGATGGACTTCCCCGAGCCGCAGGCATGCGTCCAGCCGAGCGTGCCGTGGCCCGTGTTGAGGAACAGGTTCGGCAGCTTGGTCTTGCCGATCAGCGGCACGTTGCTCGGCGTCGCGGGGCGCAGGCCGGTCCAGAACTGGGCCTGCGTGGTGTCGCCGGCACCGGGGAACAGCTCTTCGACGCGGCGCACGATGGCTTCGCACCGCACGCGGTTGAGGTCGCGGTCGTAGCCGTTGAGCTCCGCTGTGCCGGCGATGCGCAGGCGGTCGCCCGACTCCGAGGTGTAGCGCGAGAACACGAGTTTGAATTCGTCATCCGTCAGCGAGACCTGATGGGCTTTCGTCGCGTCCTTGACGGGCAGCGTCACCGAATAGCCCTTGGCGGGGTAGATCGGCAGGCGGATGCCCAGCGGGGCGGCATACAGCGGGCTCAGCGAACCCATCGCCAGCACGAAGGCGTCGCCGCGGATGCGCTGGAAGCGGCCTTCGCTGTCGGTGGCTTCGACGTGATCGATGCTGCCGCCGGCTTCGCGCAGCGCGGTCACGGTGTGGCTCATCAGGAACTTGACGCCCGCCGCGGTGGCCAGGCCCACGAGCTCGCGCGCGAAGCGGTTGGCGTCGCCGGACTCGTCCTCGGCCGTGTAGGTGGCGCCGGCCAGCTTCGGGCGGATGTGGGCGAGGGCGGGCTCGATCTTCACGGCTTCATCGGCCGAGATGACCTGGCGTTCGCAGCCCAGGGCGCGCATCTGCTCGGCGGGCGCGAGGGCGCCGTCGAACTCTTTTTGCGTCGTGTAGAAGTGCAGGATGCCCTGCGTGCGCTGGTCGTAGTTCAGGCCGGTGTCGCGGCGCAACTGTTGCAACATCGAGCGGCTGTATGTTCCGAGACGCACGATCTGCTCGATGTTGTGGCGGGTGCGCGCCGATGTGCATTCGCGCAGGAACTGAAGGCCCCAGAGCCACTGGCGCATGTCGGCGCGGATGCGGAAGAGCAACGGAGCATCTTCCTTGCCCAGCCACTGCAGCACCTTGAGCGGTGCGCTTGGGTTGGCCCAGGGCTCGGCATGGCTGACGGAAATCTGCCCGCCGTTGGCGAAGCTGGTTTCGGCGGCCGGGGTGGCCTGCCGGTCGATCACGGTCACTTCGTGGCCGAGTTGCTGGAGGTAGTAAGCCGAGGTCACGCCGAGCAGGCCGGCGCCAAGAACGATCACGCGCATTTCAAGTACCTTTGAGGTTGCAGCGCTTGAACGACGGGCGTGGTGTGCTATTGAATAAATAGCAAAGCAACCGGACGACCGCTGTCCAAGTTGCCGCTCCCCCTGTCCTCGGTACCTGAGAGATTCACCCGCTGCGCCCGCAGAGGGTTTGCTCCTTCGGTGCATCACGACCACGTTGGGCGGTGCGATGGCTCTCCAGACGGCGTTTCAGTTGGTGCAGTACAGGTCCCTTGTTTTGGACCGACCTGAGCGTTTATGGGAGTTTGCGCCTTCGGTAGGGCCACCGGGGTGGCCCGCTCTCCTGCAGTGGGGCGATTGTAGGCGGGGCTTGCGCGGGCGCCAACCTTTGATATCTCTCCTCTGGCCGAATGGGATAATCGCCTGTTGATTTGCCGCAAGGCGATCGTTCCATATATCAGCAGGGGACTTCATGATCCTGGTTACCGGCGGCGCTGGCTTCATTGGCGCCAATTTCGTACTCGACTGGATCGCCAACGGCGACGAGCCGGTCGTGAACCTCGACAAGCTGACCTACGCAGGCAACCTCGAGACCCTCGCGTCGCTCAAGAACAACCCGAGGCACATCTTCGTGCAGGGCGACATCGGCGACAGCGCTTTGGTCGATCGCCTGCTGGCCGAGCACAAGCCGCGCGCAGTTGTGAACTTCGCCGCCGAATCGCACGTGGACCGCTCCATCCACGGCCCCGAAGACTTCGTGCAGACCAACGTGCTGGGCACCTTCCGCCTGCTCGAATCCGTGCGCGGCCACTGGAGCGCGCTGCCGGCCGAGCAGAAGACGGCCTTCCGCTTCCTGCACGTGTCCACCGACGAGGTCTACGGTTCGCTCTCCAAGACCGACCCGGCCTTCACCGAAGAGAACAAGTACGAGCCCAACAGCCCGTATTCGGCCAGCAAGGCCGCCAGCGACCACCTCGTGCGCGCCTGGCACCACACCTACGGCCTGCCGGTGCTGACCACCAACTGCTCGAACAACTACGGCCCCTTCCACTTTCCCGAGAAGCTCATCCCGCTGATGATCGTCAATGCACTGGCCGGCAAGAGCCTGCCCGTGTACGGCGACGGCATGCAGGTGCGCGACTGGCTCTACGTGAAGGACCACTGCAGCGCCATCCGCCGCGTGCTCGAAGGCGGCAAGCTGGGCGAGACCTACAACGTGGGCGGCTGGAACGAGAAGCCCAACATCGAGATCGTCAACACCGTGTGTGCGTTGCTCGACGAGCTGAGCCCCAGGGCCGACGGTAAGCCCTACAAGGAACAGATCACCTACGTCACCGACCGCCCCGGCCACGACCGCCGCTACGCCATCGACGCGCGCAAGCTCGAGGCCGAGCTTGGCTGGAAGCCCGCCGAGACCTTCGACACCGGCATCCGCAAGACCGTCCAGTGGTACCTGGCCAATGGTGAGTGGGTGCGCAATGTGCAAAGCGGCGCGTATCGCGAGTGGGTCGAGAAGCAATACGACGCAGCACCTGCGAAGGCCGCGGCATGAAGTTGCTGCTGCTGGGCAAGGGCGGACAGGTCGGCTGGGAGCTGCAGCGCAGCCTGGCGCCCCTGGGTGAACTGGTCGCGCTCGACTTTGACAGCACGGATTTCAACGCTGACTTCAGCCGGCCGGAGCAACTGGCCGAGACAGTCTTGAAGGTGCGCCCCGACGTGATCGTCAATGCGGCGGCGCACACGGCCGTCGACAAGGCCGAGAGCGAACCTGATTTTGCGCGCAAGCTCAACGGCACTTCCCCGGGAATCGTGGCCGAGGCGGCGCAGCAGATCGGCGCGCTGATGGTTCACTACTCGACCGACTACGTCTTCGACGGCAGCGGCACCAGGCCCTGGAAGGAAGACGACGCGACCGGCCCGCTCAGCGTGTACGGCCGCACCAAGCTCGAAGGCGAGCAACTGGTGGCCCAGAACTGCGCCCGTCACCTGATCTTCCGCACCAGCTGGGTGTATGCCGCGCGCGGCGGCAACTTCGCCAAGACGATGTTGCGGCTGGCGAAGGAGCGCGACAAGCTGACGGTCATCGACGACCAGTTCGGTGCCCCCACGGGGGCAGAGCTGCTGGCCGACGTGACGGCGCATGCCATCCGAGCGACGCTGCAGGACCCGGCCAAGGCCGGCCTCTATCACGCCATCGCTGGTGGCGAGACCAGCTGGTACGGCTATGCGCGCTTCGTGATCGAGCAAGCCAAGGCGGCGGGTGTCGAGCTCAAGGCCGGCCCGGAGGCCGTCGAGGCCGTGCCGACCAGTGCCTTCCCGACCCCGGCAAAGCGCCCGCACAACTCGCGCCTGGACACCACCAAGCTGCAGGCCACGTTCGGCCTGCGCCTGCCGCCCTGGCAGGAAGGCGTTGCGCGCATGCTGCGCGAGATTCTTTGAACTTTCACGAGAAAAAGAACATGACCAAGACGACGCAACGCAAAGGCATCATCCTGGCCGGTGGTTCCGGCACCCGCCTGCACCCCGCGACCCTGGCGCTCAGCAAGCAGCTGCTGCCGGTGTACGACAAGCCGATGATCTATTACCCGCTGAGCACCTTGATGCTGGGCGGCATGCGCGACATCCTGATCATCAGCACGCCCCAGGACACGCCGCGTTTCCAGCAGTTGCTGGGCGATGGGAGCCAGTGGGGGATCAACCTGCAGTACGCGGTGCAGCCGAGCCCTGACGGGCTGGCGCAGGCGTTCATCATCGGGGACAAGTTCGTCGGGAACTCTCCGAGTGCACTTGTGCTGGGGGACAACATCTTCTACGGGCACGACTTCGTGCATCTGCTGTCCGATGCAGATACGAAGACCTCCGGAGCCACGGTGTTCGCGTATCACGTCCATGATCCCGAGCGCTACGGCGTGGTTGCCTTCGATGCCGAGGGCAAGGC
This sequence comes from Variovorax sp. YR566, assembly GCF_051992195.1. Lineage (NCBI taxonomy): Bacteria > Pseudomonadati > Pseudomonadota > Betaproteobacteria > Burkholderiales > Comamonadaceae > Variovorax > Variovorax sp. YR566. The sequence continues at coordinate 1,228,285 of NZ_CP197092.1, forward strand.
CAGCAGCATCGAGGAAAAACCACTCAAGCCCAAGAGCAGCTATGCGGTGACGGGGCTGTACTTCTATGACAACCAGGTGGTCGACATCGCCAAGGCTGTGAAGCCAAGCGCGCGAGGCGAGTTGGAGATCACCGCAGTGAACCAAGCCTATCTCGACCGCGACCAGTTGAATGTGCAGATCATGCAGCGAGGCTACGCATGGCTGGATACAGGCACGCACGACAGCCTGCTGGAAGCGGGGCAGTTCATTGCGACGCTGGAGCATCGGCAGGGGCTCAAGATCGCCTGCCCCGAAGAAATCGCATGGCGCAATGGATTCATCACGGGTGAGCAACTCGAGAAGCTGGCGACGCCTCTGGCCAAGAGCGGATATGGCAAGTACCTCAGGCATTTGCTGAGCGAAGAAGTCCGTTCTTAATGTCGAAGTACTCGATGCTCGCCACTCTACGGTTCAGCATCGTCGTACTGACGCGCAACTGTCCCGAGACCCTGCGCCATTCACTGGCGACCTGTCTCGATCAGGATTTCGATGACTACGAGATTCTGGTCTGCGACAACAGCGATCCGGCCGCAGCGGCGCAGGTGGCCGAGATCGTCGCCGTGGCAGCCTCTTCGCGCATCCGGTATTTGCCACCTGAACGCCCTTTGGCAATGAGCGCCAATTAGGAGCGCGGTTTGAGCCAGGTGCGCGGCGAATACGTTACGGTGCTCGGCGATGACGATGGGCTCATGCCCTACGCGTTGCGCCGGACAGTTACCTCAAGCGCGTGGTTTGATCCATCACTCTCTGATTCCCCAGCCATGAAAGCAACATCTACATCCATTCCCGACGTCCTGGTGATCGAACCCAAGGTCTTTGGCGATGCACGCGGCTTCTTCTTCGAGAGCTTCAACCAGAAGGCTTTCGACGAGGCCGTTGGCCGGCATGTCGACTTCGTGCAGGACAACCATTCACGGTCGGCAAAGGGCGTACTGCGCGGGCTGCACTACCAGATGCAGCAGGCTCAGGGCAAGCTCGTGCGTGTGGTCAGCGGCGCGGTGTTCGATGTCGCCGTCGACATTCGTCGCTCCTCGCCGACCTTCGGGCGTTGGGTTGGTGTCGAACTGACCGATGCCAACCACAAGCAGCTATGGGTGCCTGCGGGTTTTGCCCATGGTTTCTTGGTGCTCAGCGAGACTGCAGACTTCCTCTACAAGACCACTGACTACTACGCGCCGATGCATGAGCGATGCATCCGTTGGGATGACGCGTCGATCGGCATCGATTGGCCAGATATAGGTGTCGCGCCGACGTTGTCGGCCAAAGATGCGGTGGGAGCAAGTCTGGCCACGGCAGAGCTTTACCCGTAGCGTTGTAAGGTTCGTGTCATGTTCGGTGAAATGACTACGATGGCCGGGGCTTCGCCTGCATGCGGATTTGGGGGCTGGTGGTGCCTGCGGTCAGCTTTCTGCTGAGGGGAGGGGACTCGCAGACTAAAATTTCGCCTTTAAGTTTTCATCTATAGATGGGGGACCTCGTGCGCGTTTCAAATAGAAAAAGAGTGATGGTGACCGGCGGGGGCGGCTTCCTGGGGTCTCACCTGTGCGAGCGGTTGCTTAACGATGGCTGCGATGTGCTGTGTGTGGAGAACTTCTACAGCGGGACTCGCGACAATGTTGTTCATCTCATGAACAACCCGCATTTCGAACTGATGCGCCACGACGTGACCTTTCCCTTGTACGTCGAGGTTGACGAGATCTACAACTTGGCCTGCCCGGCGTCGCCCATTCACTACCAGCGTGACCCGGTCCAGACGACCAAGACGAGCGTCCACGGCGCAATCAACATGCTCGGATTGGCCAAGCGTACGGGGGCCAGGATTCTTCAGGCATCGACCAGCGAAGTCTATGGAGACCCCGAGGTGCATCCCCAGCGGGAGGATTATTGGGGCCATGTGAACCCCATTGGTATCCGGTCCTGCTACGACGAGGGCAAGCGATGTGCCGAGACGCTCTTTTTCGACTACTACCGGCAGCATCAATTGGAGATCAAGGTCGTTCGCATCTTCAACACCTACGGTCCGCGGATGCACCCCAACGACGGTCGCGTTGTCAGCAACTTCATTGTTCAAGCCCTGCGCGGCGAGGACATCACGATCTACGGCGACGGCTCCCAGACGCGCAGCTTCTGCTATGTCGACGACTTGATCGAGGGCTTCGTTCGCATGATGGCCACCCCGAGCGACGTCACGGGGCCGTTCAACATGGGAAACCCCGTCGAGTTCACGATCAAGGAACTTGCGGAAGCCGTTCTCAAGAGCATCGGGGGCAAGTCCACATTGATCTTCAAGCCTCTGCCCCAGGATGACCCGAAGCAGCGCCAGCCCGATATCACCATGGCTCGGGAAAAGCTGGGCTGGGAACCGAAAGTGAAGCTCCAAGACGGCCTTGAGCGGACGGTTGCGTACTTCCGCAACTTCCTGGCCCTATGAGCATCGGAGAGCACACCCTCATCATCGTCACGCCGGTCTACGAAGACACGGAGGCCAGCAGTCGCCTGTTCAGCGAACTCGCGTTGCAGTTCGGGAACGATGTCTTCGTCGTCGCGGTGGATGACGGGTCAGTGAAGCAGCCGCTGCAAATCGCCAATCTCGAGCGAGCACCTGTCGACGGTGTGGTCCTGAGACTGCGGCGAAATGTTGGGCACCAGCGAGCCATCGCCATCGGCCTGGGCTACGTTGCAGAACATATCCAACTTGGGCAACGCGTGGTGGTCATGGACTCGGACGGGGAAGACCTGCCCTCGACGATTCCGACCTTGCTAAGCAGCCTGGAGTCGGATCAGATTGACGTCGTGGTGGCGCGTCGCAAGAGTCGTGTTGAGACCATGCGATTCAAGGCCTTCTACGCCGTCTACAAGCGTTTCTTCAGCCTGCTGACCGGTCGCGCCATCAGCTTCGGTAACTTCATGGCGCTCAAGGCACACGCCGTCAAGCGGTTGGTGGTGATGCAGGAACTGTCGATCCATGTGGCGGGTGCAGTGCTCGCCTCGAAGCTTCGCACCGGAAGCTGCTTGCTGGACCGAGGTCCCCGATATGCAGGGCAATCGAAGATGAACTTCGTGGGCCTTGTGCTGCATGGATTCAAAGGGCTGATGGTCTTTGCGGAGGACGTGCTCGTGCGCGTCGGCATTCTGTGCGCACTCATCGCAGGCTTCTCGGTCGCGGCAGCTTGCGTCGCGGTCGTTCTCAAGCTGATGGGCTTTTCGACGCCTGGCTGGTTTTCGGTCGCCTTGGGGATTCTCGTCTTGGTCTTTTTGCAGACCGGCACTTTGACGTTGATGACGCTGATGCTGACTGGCGTGGTGCGTGGTGGAACTGTCACAACGTTCATCGCTTATCACGATTTCGTCGAGGAAGTGATCGAGACGTCCAAGTCATTGCCGGTCGCATGAAGCGAGACGGACTCCAGATCGTCCGCTATGGAATCAATGGCCTTGTTGCAACGGCAGTGCACTATGGCGTGTTGACTTTCAATCTCAAGGTCCTTCACTTTTCCTCGGCCGGGCTGGCGAACATGTCTGCGGCGATCTTCGGCATCGCCGTTTCTTTTCTGGGAAGTCGTTATTTCGTTTTCCCACCGACCGGCCGCTCGCTTCTTTACGAAGCAGTGAAGTTCAGCGGCTTGTATGGTGCGATCGCCGTCTTGCACGGCCTGATCCTGTTCGTGTGGTCCGACGTCTATCCGGGCGATTTTCGGCTCGGATTTCTTTTGGCGACAGCTATGCAGGTTGCGCTGAGTTTTTTTGGAAACAAATTCCTGGTGTTCAAGAAATGAAGCTGACTCGTGCTCTTGTCGCGTCGACGTTCTTCGTTGCCATCCTGATCGGCATCTACTATTTCAACGTCAATTTTCTGAAGGTCAATGTCGTTTTCTACGCCGCGATCGTTGACGGCATCGTGGCCGCTCTGGCCACCAGCGTGATTCTTGTTGTTTTCAGGTACTTCCGCGTGCTGGGCGGCTTTGAGAAATTCCAACTGGTTGTGATCTGGCTGTTGGTCGGGTACGCCTTCGCCATCTCGGTTCCGACCGTGATCGATCGTTCGTTGTCGTTCTACATCCTCGAGAAGTTGCAGCAGCGCGGCGGCGGTATCAAGCAGGACAGTTTTGAGCAGGTCTTCACCCAGGAATATGTCAAGGAGCACCACCTCGTGGATGTGCGCCTGACAGAGCAACTCGAATCCGGCACGATCGTAGTCCGCGACGGCTGCGTGACCCTGACGGAAAAAGGAAAGACGATTGCCAGCTTCGGACGCTACTTCAGAACGCACTGGCTGCCCAAGCAGCGACTGCTGATGGGTAAATACAGCGACGATCTTACCGATCCGTTCCGCCACAGCGTGGCCGACGTGAACTACGAATGCCAGCCTCGCTGAGCGGAAGATGAAGGCCCGAGTGACGGCAGCGATGGCGCTGCCTTTTGTCCTTTTTGCAGTGGCCTTTTTTGCATCGCCGTTCGGGACGCTTGGCCATCTCACATTGATGCCGGGCAACGTCGGTGACGCGAGGTTGAACAATTACTTCCTTGAGAACATTTATCTGTTCTTCTCGGCGGGCTCGACATCCCTTTGGAATCCGCCATTCTTCTATCCCTTCCCATATGTCCTGGGCTTTTCGGACAACCTGTTCGGCGCCGCCCCGGTTTATGCAATTGCGCGCTGGATCAGCGGTGAGCCGGATACGGCCTTCCAGGTGTGGTTCCTGTTTGCCTATCTGGCGAACTTCGTTTCAGCGCGCTATGCGCTCAAGCGGCTTGCAATCAGCGATCTCGGCGCATCGCTGGGGGCGCTGATCTTCACCTTCGCCTTGCCTGTCACGGCGCATGCGGGACACGCCCAGTTGCACTACCGATTCGGGCTTCCGCTTGCGCTCGCGTTCTTCGCGAACTTCCTTGTCGAGAAGCGATGGCGGCTTCTGCTGGCTGCCTGTGCATGGACCACTTGGCAGTTCTACTGCGGGATATACATAGGGTTTTTTACCGTGCTGCTGCTTGCGGCACAGTCAGTGGTCTACCTTCTGATCCAGCTGACCTCTGCGAAGGGCGTTTCTGCCGCCACTTGGAGCAGCTTCCGGCAGTCGTGGACGGCCCAAGGTGGGTGGAATAGGGTGGCGTTCTTCCTTGGCATGCTTGTGCTGGCCGGGCTGCTGCTGGTTCTGTTCTATCCCTATCTTAGGGTCTCTCGCATGTACGAGGCCAAGCGCACATGGGATGAGATCAGCACGATGTTGCCTCGGCCGCAAAGCTATTTTCTGGCCGATGCATCGAGATTGTGGGCGAGCCCGAACAGCACGGTGTTTTCCGGCATCCCCATGCGCCACGAGCATCAGATGTTCGTCGGCATGGTGCCGCTGCTTCTGGCCTTGTGCGGCTTGGTAGTGGGTTTGCGATCCACTGAGCGTCAACGTGTCTTGCTGCTCGGCGGCAGCCTTCTTGTCGCAATTGCGGCGACCCTGTATATCGGTGGGTACAGCCTGTGGTATCTGTTCCACAAGCTTCCGCTCGCGTCTGCGATCCGCGCGATGAGCCGGTTCGATCTCGCGATCCTCTTTCCTGTCGCCTATCTGGCAGCCTTGGCCATCGATTGGCTACGTGCTCGCATAGGGGGAAAGAGCCTGATCCTTTTCGTTCTGTTTCCACTGGTCGTGTTCGAGTTTTCATCGACCAATATAGACGTGAGTTCGAAGACGGTCTGGAGACAGCGGTTGTCTCAAGCTGACGCGCGTATCCAGCAACTGTTGTCGAAAGACGCGATCCTGTTCATGTCGCAGAGGTCCGATTCTTTTTCCTCGGACGAGCTGGATGCCATGTGGGTGGCGCTGCGCCGAGGCGTCAAGACGCTGAACGGGTACTCAGGGGGCTTGCCCCCCGGCTTCGCCGTGGAATACGGTGACGACTGTGCGGAAGCACCCAGGCGGGTGATTGCGTATATGACCTTCAAGCACGCAGCGACAGATGTCTCTCTGTACAAGGCTCTGATGTCTCGCGTGGTGCCTGTTGGGTTCGCAGGATGCGATACGAAGTGGTTCTCGGGACCACCGCCACTGACGGCCGCCACGCGCGTCTACACGAAGGAAGAGTTGCGCCAACTGCACTATGAGATCACGGGGCGTAACCGCGACGACAACGGCACCTATGTGGACGTCCGGATTGACAACAACGGAGACAACGTGTTTTCCGCTCGCTCGGCCGTCGGCCGACCGCTTCGCTTCTCTTGGCGGTTTCTGGACACCAACGGAAATCCTGCTTCAAACTTCGAAAAGCGCCGGGACCTGCAGTTCGACGTGCCAGCGCACGGCGAGGCTCGTGTGCGGATTCCGATCGAGTCCGCGATGCAGATCGAAGGCGGGACGCTCGAAGTGTCTTTGGTGCAGGAAGGTGAATTTTGGGCACATGACATCGGGGTGCCGACCGCGCGATATGTGTGGAAGTAAGAATCAAGGGAAAGATGTGAGGGAACTCGAATGAAAATTGCAGTCGCAGGTACCGGCTACGTCGGCCTTTCCAATGGCATACTGCTTTCGCAGCATCATGAGGTGGTGGCCTTGGATGTGGTGCGCGAAAAGGTCGACATGCTCAATCGCAAGGAGTCGCCGATCGACGATGTAGAGCTGACGCACTACCTGAAGCATGAGCAGCTCGATTTCCGCGCGACCCTCGACAAGAACGAGGCCTACGCTGGCGCGTCGTACGTCATCATCGCTACGCCCACGGACTACGACCCGCAGACGAATTACTTCAACACCGAGTCGATCGAAATGGTGGCCAAGGACATCATGAGTATCAATCCGGATGCGATCATGGTGATCAAGTCGACCATTCCGGTGGGCTATACGGAAAAGCTTCGCACGATGCTCGGAACGAGCAATGTGTTCTTCTCCCCCGAGTTCTTGCGCGAAGGCCACGCGCTCCACGATAACCTGTATCCGTCGCGGATCGTGATTGGTGAGCGCTCCGAGCGAGCACGCGTCTTTGCCGATCTGTTGAGGGAAGGTGCGATCAGGAAGGACGTACCCGTTCTGTTTGCGAACTCTACGGAAGCAGAAGCCATCAAGCTGTTCGCGAACACGTACCTCGCGATGCGCGTCTCCTATTTCAACGAGCTGGACACTTATGCCGCGACGCATGGTCTCGATAGCCGACAGATCATCGAAGGCGTAAGCCTGGACCCTCGCATCGGGTCGCATTACAACAACCCGTCGTTCGGCTATGGAGGCTACTGCCTGCCGAAAGATACCAAGCAATTACTGGCCAACTATCACGATGTCCCCCAGAATTTGATCCGGGCCATCGTCGATTCGAATACCACGCGCAAAGACTTTATCGCCGATGAGGTGCTGCGTCGCAAGCCCTCAGTGGTTGGCGTCTATCGACTGATCATGAAGAGTGGATCGGACAATTTTCGAACTTCGTCGATCCAGGGCGTCATGAAGCGAATCAAGGCGAAGGGGGTGGAAGTGATCATCTACGAGCCTAGTCTGCACGAGTCCGAATTCTTCAGATCCCGTGTCATCACGGATCTCGAGGTATTCAAGAAACAAGCCGATGTCATCATCAGCAATCGAATGTCTGACGTCCTGTCCGACGTGGAGGACAAGGTGTACACGCGTGATCTGTTTGGAGAGAACTGACGAAGGTTGCCTATGTCAATGCATTTCGCATGACCTGTCCACCCCGAGGAGTCATTTCTCCTAACAGGGTCGAATGTGTCCGGCAAAAGAACGATTCATTTCGGCGTGTAGACGATATCTCCGACAACTCAGCTATCGTCGCTATCGGGACTACCCCATTTCAACTCGTGCCCGCGAAATGATCCTTCGGCCGCAATCCATTTTTGCTCCTTGGTGGCAGGGATTCCTTTTGCTTGGTTCACCACGAGCAACTTGCACGTATTGAAAGTACCTACTGGTATCTGAATGGTCTTGTTCCGTGGAGCGAGCCCGGTCAACTCCGCCAGGCGCATGAAGGATCAGCTATACCATCGGCTCGTGGGGCTTACGGCGCCGAGAACCTTGCCCCTTAGCCAGCGCACCGATTCAGTCGAGCCGCCATCGAGGCCGACCGAACCCGAGTCGATAGGAGGACCCGACGACGCCAAAACCAACCGGCTGGATCTGAACGCGCTCGTCGGGAATCAGCAGCATCTCGCTGGGATGGATTGTCCTGTTGAACTGGATGCGCGCACCCCACGGCGCTTGCAGCATTCGGAAGTCGCGTCCGTTCTTCAACAGGCGGCCGTCGGCCACCATGACGTGCCCGCCGCTGTAGACCTCGTCGAAGCTGCCCGTGATGCCGCGGATGTCGAGAAAGTCGAGTTTCGTCCCGTGAGGCTTGAATTGGATCTGCTGGGTGTAGCCGGAAACCATCGTGGCCTCCATTTGTGACGTCGCGACCCTGAATTTGACGCTGAGGATGATCGCTACTGCAAGGACCAATGCAGCGACGCTGCCCGCCGCGCGGCCAGGCGCTCTCCATGAAAGCGACTGCACTGTCCAACGAATTGCGAGCCATGCGAATAGTGCGAGGTACGGGAACATCCATTTGAAGTAATGGACGTTCAGCCAACGCCACATGCTGATCGGCGTTAGATCGCCATATGCCGCGTAGAGAAAGAACTGCCACACCAGCGCGGCAGCAAGCACCTTCAAGAGTGCATTTCCTTTGAACACCGCGAGCAACAGCCCTGCGACGCTCAGCACCAACCAAGGGAATCTGTCGGCAATCGAGCTCCGCGGCGCCAGGAACACCGTCTCCGAATCAAAGAAAAGGAAGAAGGCTCTGCGCGGAATATCAAACGGAAAATAGCCGCTGTAAGACGCCGTGCTCTGCAAGTAGCCGCCCAACACCCTTCCGCTCAGGGTCCAATTGAAGAGCATGAACAGGGCAAGACCAACGCACAGTCCCACTCCCATCACAACGCACTGCAAGAAGAGGCAGCGAGTCACTGAAGGCGCCTTCGCCTCCCGTAGCTTCACGAAGGTGGAGTAGAGGTAAGCCGGATAGAAAATCGTAGCTGCGCCAGCATCCACAGGCCGACAAATCACCTCCAACCCGAAGACTGCAGAAAACACGAACGCCGCCCGAAGTTCACGCGACAGTGGCTTCAACCGATACGCACTGTCCAACCGCTTCATCAGCTGGTAGATCGTGAACGAATAGATCAGCGCGGTCCCTGTCGTGGTCCAAGGGATCGCGAAGTTGTCCATCACTGTCGCGTTGAAAAACACCCCCAAGATGACAAGAGCGAGCGCCTCAATCTGTGATAAGCACTGTCGCGCAACCCGTTCGAAGACGAAAACAAACGCCAGGAAAGCCGCGACATTGAAAAAGAAAAAGGGGTGAGTGGGAACGAACTTGACGAACAGCGCGCCCATCACCGGATACAAGGGTGGGTACTGGTGCTTCTTCCAAAAGAAATCCCATTCGGTGAAAGCCTTGGCACTTCGCAGATATTCGCCTTGGTCGTACCAGCCCCACCACCCTTTCAGGTCGCCGTTGCCCGGCAACGAATTGATCGACAGATAGCAGACGCAGTATGCGAAGAGCGCAAACGAAAGAGTCACCCACGTCGGGATCTTTACTTCTTTGAAGGACATTGAGCGAGCGGCAAGAGGTGCGTTGCATTGTCCCTTAGGTTTTCGACGCCCCCCCAATCCCCCCGCACAAACGCCGGGAGGAGATGGTCAGCGCGCGGCGGGCAGCTTGTCAGGTCGGAAGCTGTAGTCCGTCGCCACTGCGCTCGCAGGTGCGACCACGGACCGTGAGTCCGCTAGGGAAGGTCTTATATGGGCGCCTCCCGGATCGCAAGGACGTTGATGCGTGATGGGGCTGGAGGCTGGGCTGCAGTCTTATATCCGGCCTGTTCTGCAGGCTGGCAAGCCTGCTGGCCCTGATGGCATTCGCTGACGAGACTCCCATCTGAACATCGAGCTCAAGGCTCAACTTCCCTACCGGAGTGCTCCCGTCCCGGTCCGACCTGTCTGGCCCATCACACTGTGGCGTCGCTCGCTCTCCTAAACTGTGTCAGTCAATCGGTTACGCGGCTTGCCATGATGCGGCTCGCCATTCCTGTCCACGAGCGAGTACGGCCCAGATCGTTCGAGCGATCTTGTTGGCCACTGCAGCGACCACAACGCTGTAGGGCCTTCGCTTGAGCAGCGCAGCAAGCCACGGCCATGTGGTTGCTCGATCCGACCGGACGATCGCTCGGGCTCCGTGCATCAACAGAGTTCGCAAGTAGATGTCGCCTCGCTTGCTTATTCCAAGCTGCCGCACATGCCCGCCCGTGCCGGTTTGCCGCGGCACCAGACCGATCCAGGCAGCGAACTCCCGACCATCTTTGAACGCCGTTGGCGAGCCCATGCTGGAGACGACCGCCGTGGCCGTCATGAGCCCGACGCCGGGAATCTCGGCCACTGCCTTGCAGGCACTACTCTGGCGAAGCTGCTGCGCGAGGCGACGCTCGATTGCTCCGATGTCGGCCTGCAGTTGCCCGATGCGCCGCACTTGTTCATGCAGGCTGTCGATCAGTATCGAAGGCAATCGTTGTTGCGCCTGCTCTAACGCTGTCGGCAACTCCTTCATCAACGCCTGATGACCTTCGGGCAACACGATTCCGAACTCATAGAGAAGCCCGCGCAGCTCATTGGTCTGCATGATGCGTATCTTCATCAACTGCGCTCGCACACGGTGCAGCGCCAGAACCACTTGCTGCGCCTCGCTCTTGAGAGCGACGAAGCGAGCGCCAGGCTGGCGAGCGGCCGTCCAGATCGCCTGCGCATCAGCGGCATCGGTCTTGTTCCGTTGCACGAACGGTCGCACCATCTTCGGCGGCAACAGTCGGGCCTCGTGTCCGAGCTTTACCAACTCGCGACCCCATTCGTGCGCGCCGCCACACGCCTCCATTGCAATTAGTGCGGGTTGCCTGGCGGCGAACCACTCGAGCATCTGCGAGCGCTTCAGCTTCAACCGCTCGATGCTGCCGGTGTCGGCATCGACCCAGTGCAGCTGGAACACCTTCTTGGCGATATCGATTGCAATGACGTTAAGCTCCATGATGGATCCTCCGATCAGTGGTTGAACGCAACCTCCACTCTGGCACAACGATGCCGCTGCGGAGGACCCACCTCCTCGCGGCGCTCGCTGGTCAGCCAAAGAGGGAGGCGCCCATGCCATCTGATCAAGAGCACGTTTCTTGCATGAGGGGCTGAACCCTGCAAAGGAGCAAGAGCGATGAGCCAGATCAGTTTTGCGGATGCCGAGCAAGCGGGCAAGAGGAAGAAGACGAGGCGCGAAGTCTTCCTTGGCGAGATGGAACTGGTGGTGCCGTGGAAGACGCTGCTCAAGGTCATCGAACCCCACTACCCAGTGGCAGGCCGAGGCCGTCGACCCTACCCGTTGCAAGCCATGCTGCGCGTGCACCTGATGCAGAACTGGTTCGCCCTGAGCGACCCGGCGATGGAGGAAGCGCTGTATGAGATCGCCTCGCTGCGCACGTTCGCCGGACTCGGTCTGGAGGCTATCCCCGATGAGACGACCATCCTGAACTTCCGCCACCTGCTGGAAGCCAGCGATCTGGCCGAAGACATCTTCAAGCAGGTCAACGCCCACCTGACCAGGAAGGGGCTGCTGCTGAAGAGAGGCTCCATCGTCGACGCCACGATCATCTCGGCGCCCAGTTCCACCAAGAACGAGAGCGGCGAGCGAGACCCTGAGATGCACCAGACGAAGAAGGGAAACCAATGGCACTTCGGGATGAAGGCGCACATCGGTGTGGATGCGGACTCGGGGCTGGTTCACACGGTGACGACCACTGCGGCCAACGAGGCCGACGTGGAACAGGTGGGCGACCTGCTTCACGGCAAAGAGGACGCGGTATGGGCGGACTCGGGCTACCGGGGAGCGCAGAGCCGTGTGAAGCGGGGTGTGCAATGGCACATCGCGGGCCGACCCAGCGACATGGCGAAGATGCCAGAGGGCCGCGCCAAGGCCAGGGCACGCAAGTTGGAGTATCAGAAGGCGAGCATCCGGGCGAAGGTGGAGCACCCGTTCCGGGTGATCAAGCGGCAGTTCGGGCTCGTGAAGGTGAGGTTCAAGGGACTGGCCAAGAACACGGCGCATGTGATCACGCTGTTTGCGCTGTCGAACCTGTGGATGGCCCGCAGAAAGCTGATTGCGATGATGGAGCAGGTGCGTCCGCAAACAGTCGAGGCTGTGTGGAAACAGCTGCATTGAAGGGGCGCGCAAGATCCGTTGGACCGGCGGACTCAGTTCCTACCGGAATTCTCGGCCGTCTCGACAAGACGCGAGTCGGCTCCTACGACTTCATCTCTGCAATCAGGGTACTTGCGCCGAGGATCTTGATTGCTCGCTTGAGGTTGTAGGCCAGAACCTGCAGATTCATCTCGGTTTTCACGTTCGGCAAGGTCTTCGTCAGGAAGTGCGTGGCCCCCATCCACGCTTTCAGGGTGCCGAACACGTGTTCGATCGTTCGTTGCCTGAACTTTGAGGCCTCGGGCGCAGCATCTAGACGTGCCTGGACCTTTTCCAGGACCTCCTCGTACTCCCATCGACTGATGCGCCTGGCTGGCGCCGGGGTGCACTGCGGCTTCAAGTGACAGCCGCCACAGTTTGATGTCCAGTACTTGCGCAACGCCTTGCCGTCCTCAATGGCGGTGAAGCGGTAGATTGCGATCTCGCCCGCCGGACACCGGTACACATCCCGTCGCTTGTCATAGACGAAGTCTCGCTTGTCGAATCTGCCCTCGAACTTGCTGTTCGACGTCAAGGGCTTCGGGACAAGTGTCGCAATGCCCGCACGTTCGCACTCCAGAATCCCGTAGCCTTCGAAGTAGCCTCGATCCGCCAGCACGATTGGTTTGGGGTGTTCGATGGCCTCTTGAGCCGCCTTGGAGATGGCGGCCAGTTGGCCTCGATCGGTTACTGCGTTGGTCACCTCATGGGCGACGATCATGTGGTGTTTTGCATCGACCGCGGCCTGGACGTTGTAGCCTACGACTGCTGAGCCAAGTCGGCTGGTCGCCATCGAGCGGGCATCCGGATCGGTCAGCGAGATCTGTCGCTCTTGCGTGGACTGAAGCTGCCGCTCGATGGCAGAGATTTCACGCATCTGTCCTTTGATCTTGGCTACCTTTTCCTGGAGGCGCGCAACACGCTCGGGGAGAACCATCGCTGGATCTCGGTCAGCTCGATCAAGTTCGGCAAGGTATCGGCCGATGCTCTGCTCGAGCTGCTGCATCCGCACCTGGAGCTTGTGCTCGTTGAAGTTCTTGTCGCGGTTGTTGACGCCCTTGAACTTGCTTCCGTCCACGGCGATGACGCCGTCGGCAAATAGCTTGAGCCGGCGGCACAAAAGAACGAACTCTCGGCACACCAGACGAATAGCGTCACCATGATCTCTGCGGAAGTCCGCGATAGTCTTGAAATCAGGGGCCAGGCGCCCGGTCAGCCACATCAACTCCACATTGCGCTGTGCCTCACGCTCCAGGCGTCGACTGGATTGCACTTGGTTCAGATAGCCGTAGATGTAGATCTTCAACAGCACTGAGGGGTGATACGACGGCCGCCCGGTGGCCGCAGGTTCCGCGCCTTCAAAGCCGAGCTGATAGAGCTTGAGTTCATCGACAAAGACATCGACTACGCGGATGGGGTTCTCTTCTGAGATGTAGTCGTCAAGGCACTCTGGCAGCAGCGTGGTCTGGCTTCGATCCCCTGGCTCGATGAATCGCTTCATGTGGCAACCCAGTTCGTGGCGTTGTCTCAATCTAGGCGACGGTATTCACGGATTCAATGCGTTTTCACACAGCCTCAGTCTGAGGGCGCTGGATGAGGGGCAGGTCTTGTCGCTTCGAGGCATCCGGCGATGCGGTTCATCACCATGCACACCATCGGCCCTCAGCGCACGCCAATTTGTGACCTGCTCAGATGGCATGGGCGCCTCCCTCTTTGGCTGACCAGCGAGCGCCGCGAGGAGGTGGGTCCTCCGCAGCGGCATCGTTGTGCCAGAGTGGAGGTTGCGTTCAACCACTGATCGGAGGATCCATCATGGAGCTTAACGTCATTGCAATCGATATCGCCAAGAAGGTGTTCCAGCTGCACTGGGTCGATGCCGACACCGGCAGCATCGAGCGGTTGAAGCTGAAGCGCTCGCAGATGCTCGAGTGGTTCGCCGCCAGGCAACCCGCACTAATTGCAATGGAGGCGTGTGGCGGCGCGCACGAATGGGGTCGCGAGTTGGTAAAGCTCGGACACGAGGCCCGACTGTTGCCGCCGAAGATGGTGCGACCGTTCGTGCAACGGAACAAGACCGATGCCGCTGATGCGCAGGCGATCTGGACGGCCGCTCGCCAGCCTGGCGCTCGCTTCGTCGCTCTCAAGAGCGAGGCGCAGCAAGTGGTTCTGGCGCTGCACCGTGTGCGAGCGCAGTTGATGAAGATACGCATCATGCAGACCAATGAGCTGCGCGGGCTTCTCTATGAGTTCGGAATCGTGTTGCCCGAAGGTCATCAGGCGTTGATGAAGGAGTTGCCGACAGCGTTAGAGCAGGCGCAACAACGATTGCCTTCGATACTGATCGACAGCCTGCATGAACAAGTGCGGCGCATCGGGCAACTGCAGGCCGACATCGGAGCAATCGAGCGTCGCCTCGCGCAGCAGCTTCGCCAGAGTAGTGCCTGCAAGGCAGTGGCCGAGATTCCCGGCGTCGGGCTCATGACGGCCACGGCGGTCGTCTCCAGCATGGGCTCGCCAACGGCGTTCAAAGATGGTCGGGAGTTCGCTGCCTGGATCGGTCTGGTGCCGCGGCAAACCGGCACGGGCGGGCATGTGCGGCAGCTTGGAATAAGCAAGCGAGGCGACATCTACTTGCGAACTCTGTTGATGCACGGAGCCCGAGCGATCGTCCGGTCGGATCGAGCAACCACATGGCCGTGGCTTGCTGCGCTGCTCAAGCGAAGGCCCTACAGCGTTGTGGTCGCTGCAGTGGCCAATGCGTATTTCGGCGAACGTGACCGCCCATTTCGGCCCATCGTGACCGGCACGCCGAGGGGTGAATTCGGCGTCATTTCGGCAACGTGACCACGCGTTTCGGTGATCGTGACCGCCCAGGTCGATGGCGGTGCTGCGCAGGGGGCAGAGTTTAGGGGGTCAGATTCGATCAGATCATTGGCTGGCCTCCTGAACTGCCTTTGTTGACTTGGCTGCTGCCCGCGCGGCCTTGCCTGTGCGACGCGACTCGCCCTCGAGATTGAAGCGCCGGCAGCTTTGCATCAATCGGTCGAGGATGGCGTCTGCGATGGTGGCGTCGCCCAGCCAGGCGTGCCAATGCTCGATGGGCAACTGGTGCGTGATGATCGTCGCGCGGTGGCCCACCCGGTCATCAATGACCTCCAGCAGGTCACCCCGGGTGACACTGTCCATCGGACCCGTTCCCCAATCGTCCAGGATCAACACGTCGACCTTGGCAAGCTGTTCGAGCCAACGTCGGAAGGTGCCTGCGCCGTGGAGGATGCGAAGCTCCTCGGCCAGACGTGGCACCCTCAAGTACAGCGCCGAGTGCCCCTGGCGACAGGCGTACTGGGCCAGCGCGCAGGCCAACCACGTCTTGCCCAGCCCGGTGGCGCCGGCGAAGGTCAGCGTCTCGCCCCGCTCGATCCAGGTCGACAGTGCGACGCCCATCAAGGTGGACCTGTCGATGCCGCGCACCGCCTCGAAGCTGGCGTCCTCCAAGGTAGCCGTGGGGTACTTCAGCTGGGCACGCTGCAGCAGCCGGGCCCGCTTGCGGTCACCTCGGGCATAGACCTCGCGCTCGACCAGCAGGGCCAGTCGCTCGTCGAACGACAGGTTCAGGCAGTCGGCCTGTTCTTGCTGCTGCTGCAAGGCGTCGGCAAAGCCCTGCAGCTTGAGTGCGCGCAGTTGGGTCAGGGTGGCGTTGTTGAGCATGGCGTGTGGGTGCAATGGATTGGATGAGTTCATGGTGGGCTCTGGGCTGGTGAGGTCGGTCGTCCTCACTGGTAGTAGCCCGGTCCGCGCAGGTTGGCGTGCGTCGGACTGGTCCATTCGGCTTCGGCATTCAGCGGCACCTGGTCACGGTTGTTGGCCAGCAGGTCGCGCACATGGCGGTAGCGGAAGGCGCCCAGTGCGAGGGCCCGTTCGCAGGCCGCCTCCAGCCGTGCCTCGCCATATCGGCGCGACAGGTTCAGCAGTCCCAGGCAGGAGCGGTAGCCGTGCTCGGGATGCTTGTAGGTCTGCAGCAGCCGGGTGATGAGTTCGCCGCAGGCCATGTCGATGCGTTGCCCCCAATCGATCAGACGCTGAGGCGTCCACTCCAGGTGGGCGCGGTGGGCAGCGGGCATGTGGGCCTCCACCGTGGTGTAGCCGCCGCGGCGCTCGTTGCGGGCGTGGGCGGCCACGCGCTGGCCGCGCAGCAGCAGCTCTACGCCGTGGCGGGTGAGGCGCGCCTCCAGGGTCTGGCCGACGAGCGCGTGAGGCACGCTGTAGCGGTGGCCCTCCAGCTCGACGTGGTAGTCGATGTGGACCTTCACCGTCTTGAAGCGGGCAAGCTCATAGGGTTGGCGCGGCAGCGCCATCAGAGCCGGCGCATCCAGTTCGGCGAACACGCTGGCGCGGCTGCCGGGCAGCTTCTGGAACGGCCGGTCGTTCACGCTCGATAGCAGCTCGGTGATGGCGGTATCGACCTGGGCGACGGTGTCGAAGCGATGGTGGCGCAGCCGCGCCAGCACCCAACGGGTGACGACTTGCACTGAAGACTCGGCAGTGGCCTTATCCCTTGGGGTTCGTGGGCGGGCGGCCAGCACCGAGGTACCGTAGTAGCGGGCGAAGTCGAGCACGGTGTCGTTAGCGCGTGGTTCGTAGCGGTCGGGCGAGGCGATGACCGCGCGTGCGTTGTCCGGCACGATCAACTGCGGCACACCGCCGTAGAAGTGCAACGCACGCACCATGCAGTCGATCCAGTCATCCAGGCGCTGGGCCGGGGTGGCGCAGGCGAAGACGTAACTGGAGGCGGCCATGGCCGAGACGAACACCTGGGCGCGGGCGCCGTCACTCAGTGGCACGGTGGGGCCGGCGAAGTCGATAAACAGCTTCTCGCCGGCGCGCCGGTGTTGGCGCATGGAGCGCTTGAGCGTGCGGGCGAACTCCTTGTAGTGCTCGCAGAACTGCGTGTAGCGCCAGGTGCGGCCATCGGGATGGGCGGCCACGTACTCCTGCCACAGCAGCATGAGCGTCATGCCCTTGCGGTCGAGCTCCCGATGAATGCGGCCCCAGTCGGGTTCGACGAAGGGCTGCGAGGTGGAGGCCCGGGGAAGCAGCGCGCTCGAGAGCTGCCGCTCGTTCCAATGCTGCACGCTCTCCCAGTCCAGGCCGGCGACTGTGGCCAGGCTGACGTACTTGGCGACGACGCCTTTGGAGACCTTGAGGGTAGTGGCGATCTGCTCGTAAGAGAGCTGGGCGTGCCACTTCAGGCGGATGACATCCTTGATCATGGGTAGAGACATTCGTTGCTTGGGCATCCCGCTCCTTCGACGGCAAAGCCGCCGAGGCTACGGTGCCCAGGGGTTGAGTTCTCTACGCAGCGCCGCCGACGCCCGGGCGCCTCCTCAGGAAGGCTCCGGACCGGCGGTCATGAACGCCGAAACGGCCGGTCACGATGGTCCGAAACGCGGACCGGTCACGATGCGCCGGAATGACCGGTCACGATGCCGAAATCGGCGGTCACGATGCCCCGAAATACGCAGCCAACAAGATCGCTCGAACGATCTGGGCCGTACTCGCTCGTGGACAGGAATGGCGAGCCGCATCATGGCAAGCCGCGTAACCGATTGACTGACACAGTTTAGGAGAGCGAGCGACGCCACAGTGTGATGGGCCAGACAGGTCGGACCGGGACGGGAGCACTCCGGTAGGGAAGTTGAGCCTTGAGCTCGATGTTCAGATGGGAGTCTCGTCAGCGAATGCCATCAGGGCCAGCAGGCTTGCCAGCCTGCAGAACAGGCCGGATATAAGACTGCAGCCCAGCCTCCAGCCCCATCACGCATCAACGTCCTTGCGATCCGGGAGGCGCCCATATAAGACCTTCCCTAGCTCGACTGCCGATCGCTCCTGCAGCTTCATCAGTCGACTAA
Organism: Variovorax sp. YR566; assembly: GCF_051992195.1. Taxonomy (NCBI): domain Bacteria; kingdom Pseudomonadati; phylum Pseudomonadota; class Betaproteobacteria; order Burkholderiales; family Comamonadaceae; genus Variovorax; species Variovorax sp. YR566. The sequence continues at coordinate 1,246,483 of NZ_CP197092.1, forward strand.
GCGAGCAGATCGAGGGGATCGGCGCCTAGCGTACTCGTGCTTCGGGCGGCAGCTGCAGGATCTTGGCTGGCCTGAGGCTCCGCGCGCGGCGATGAGGTGCGTGTCGCACTCATTCGCATGCTCAAAACTGCCTCGTCCCGAAGCATTGCTTCAGCCTCAGCAAGTAACATGCAACGCAAAAGGACTGGACCCATGTTGACTCGAGAAGAGATAGTTAATGCCTATGTGGCCCTCTTGGGCAGAGAGCCGGAATCAGAGGCGGTAATTAGTTCGCATCGCTCGGCTCACGAAAGCGCTGCCGCGCTTATCGCGTCACTCCGAGGATCAGAGGAATATCGGCTGCGCCAAGAGGCGGCAACACGGCCGGTTGACCGGGCAGAAGCGCCGCGAACCTTTACCCGGGATCAGCTGATCAAAATTTATCATGACCTGTTGAGACGCAAACCGGGAAATGAAGAAGTGATCGCCTCTCAGCTTGCGGCACACCGGACAAGCGAAGAGTTCGAGAACTCCGTGCGTGAATCCGAAGAGTTCCAAGCCATCCAGACATTTAGCAAGAAGCGAAAAATTCAGCTATTGGAGGTCGACGCGGAAGTTGCCTGCATCCATCGACTCTGGGAGGCAAAGTCAGAAGACTACGATCGGGCGCTGAGCGACTTCTGGCTTGATATTCAACCCACTGCAGCAGCGCCTGAGTCTGAAGAATATATGCGCTGGGTCATGGACACGTACGCCCAAATAGCAAACCGCCCTTCGTACAACGTCAGCAGCGAAGAGACTGACTACGATCTAGAAAGCTACACTCGAAAACCAGTCCCCTATGCAGGAGGCAACGCCAAAGCAATCGGCAACATGCTAATGGCCCTCGGCCACGTCATTCATGCGATGGATCTGAGACCAGGATCGACTGTTCTCGAGTTCGGTTTTGGCTGGGGCAACACAACGGTGCAACTGGCAATGTCTGGGTACAAGGTCACGGGCATCGACATCGCGCCGAACTTCGTTGAAATGGTTCGGCGACGAACCAAGGCGCTCGACCTGGAAGCAGAGCTCAGAGTTGGCAGCTTCTTTGACGCCGAAACGATCGATCAGCAGTTCGACGCTGTGCTCTTCTTCGAATGCTTCCATCACTGCGAAGACCATGTCAGGCTTCTAAAGGCCATTCCCAAGATCCTCAAGCCAGGCGGGAAGCTCGTACTGGCAGGGGAAACCATCAACAACGCGTTGCCATATCCATGGGGCATCAACCCTGACAGCCAGGCGATCTATTGCATCCGGCAGTTCGGCTGGCTTGAACTTTCGTTTCGCGAGAGCTACATCCTCGACCTACTCGACGAGCTTGGCTGGGACGTTGAGAAGCACGACTTTCATAACGCAATGGGCGTGACCTATATCGCTACTCGCAAGAGGCTCTGAAACGACAAAATCCCCCGGGCGGAGGACAAGGCGACGCTCAATACAGAGCAAGCAACTTACTTGGCGGGCTACCGTCCATCGGTGATTCACTCGGTGGCATCACAAATGGACAGCTGGCGATAAAGCAGTTTCGTTAACGTGAGAGTCAGTGTGTGCCGCCGCGACGAACAACAATTCCAGCGGACGTAGCAACGTAGTTCGCGATCCGAAGCTTGAGGTGGACATCTTGGGCATATGGCGGCACGTCGACGTGATAGTCCAGTGCGTGCGCGGTGGGCCCAATGATGAACGGCTGCACTTCGTGTCCGCGATCGCGGAGACGCCTGACGAGTTCTTCCATGTCTCGCAAGCGGAAGATCACCGTGTCGCCTTCAGTGACCGTGTCTTCGTTGGAAGACACATTGAACTCTGTTGTATGCACAGCCACTCCACCGACTCGGAGTGTCTTTTCAACCGCATTGACAACGAACTGCAGACCCAGTTCGATATTGCCCAGATGCTCGAAACAGCACGACGACCAGTTGAAGTCGTAGCCTTGAAGTGCGGGGTCGATGTGATTCATGTCACATGCCCGATGCGACACCTTCGAACGTACAAGATCATCGGGTGCGATGTTGGAGTTCAGTAGCTGATCGACTGACCCACTGTGCTGCCCTGTCGCGCTCCATGCCTCCACCCGGCTCACATCCATCGGCGCGTCGGTCGCAGTCACATCAACACCCATCGAAGCGAATGCGGCTGGCAAGGGCTCCTTACCCACACCGAATCCCAAGCCACGCGCTCCTGGTTTGAGTACTCCAGCCTCAAGTAGCTGATGCAGTACGTAGACCCACTCCCATTGCTTCCGATGAAACTGCGGACGCATCGCAAGCAGCTTGCACAGCTGCAGGTAGCGCGGGTGGTGGAAATCGACTCCTTGGCAATTTGACACAGCCATGAACGGCTTATCAGGAGCGCTCGGCGAAAGGCTGGGGTCAGAGGCGAACATGAAATGGGAGGACTCGTCCAGCCGAAGCGACTGAAGATGCACCTGGTGCCGCAATGCATTCACCTCCCGATCCAACACCTTGATCTGCCGCTCCAGGGCTTGCGATCTGGAAACTGAGATAGTCTCGAGCTTGTCCCGGATGCGCCACCACACTGGACGCAACGCAGCCTTCGCCAAGTTCTTCATCGATCATCACCCTCTGGTTTTTTTTGATTGTCGCACCCCGAGAGCGCTTTGGGGTGAGTCCAGCCAAGGCAGGGCATTGATCAGCGATCTTGCGCGGACAGGACCACCATCGACGGCCAAGTGCGCACTACTTTCCCGTCTTGCCAATCAAATGTTGGAATACGGTCTGCTCTGAACTGGCAGGAGCAATCGGAGGCGCAAGCGGCATGTCGCCAAACAGAGAAATAACATAGACCCTCATGGCTGCGATCATCGAGTTCTCTCCAGTCGCCTCGACAAGCTCTATTCCATGTTTGATAGCGATGCATTTCCAACTGCCGCCCCACCCCAGCCATCGTAAACAGATGCGTTCGCGATCAATGATTGGCCCCGCGTCTTGCCAACTTGAAGATGGCTGAAATGGAGTTGCACGGTCATACACCGATCTTCTTGCAAGGCAAGTGAACTCTCCGCCGTAGAGATCGATGCTCGGCATCAACCCCTCCGCCTTCGCCACCAAATAGTCCAAGTTCGTCCCTGCTGCTTCTGAAACCTTCATGCGTACGCATTCTTAAGCAACTGACACAAGACGCCGCGTTCTCTTCTTGCAACAAATGTGAAATCCGGCCGATTCAGGCCGAAAAAAGCAAGAAGCTAAACTTTCGACCACGTGGCTGGTTCGGCGGACTGCGGCAATGAAGGCGGCGAGTTGGTCGGGCAGCTTGCCAGCAGCGGCAAGAAATCCGTTCAACCCTGACGCCCATCCCGCCTAATGCGCTCTACGAGTGAGGCGTACCTGCGGGGCATACACTCCGACCAATTCAGCGTCGAACCTTTGTAGCCGGATCTTCGCCGACCCATAACTTTGGAGAAGGACAAGTACATGCTCAAAGACCTGGCGCTTCAGTTGCCGCCGCTACGGCGTCTGTATGACAGCAGAAAATCTCTGCAGATGGCATACGACCTTGCTCAAGTTGAGAAAGCCACCTATCAGGCCGAACTGGCGGCCGCAAAGAAAGAGGCAGTTGCTGCACGCAGCCCCTTTTGGCATTACTCATCAACCTTCGATGCCGTTGACGCCATGCATCGCTACGCCGCGCACGACCTCGAACCGATGCCCGGACACCTGACCAATTTCCTAGGCGTGCGCATAAACCCGAAGTTCTTTCCTGGCATTCTTCAAGATCGTGCCGGCGAAGTGGAGGGGATTCCAATCCCTGCAAATTGGCATGCAGACGTGGCCGAATGGGGGGCGGCGCTTCGTGCGGTGGATCTTTCGCGCGATACCTTCACGATGATCGAATTGGGTTGCGGATGGGGATGCTGGATGAACAACACCGGGGTCGCGGCCCGAAGAGTCAGCCGTAAAGTACACCTTATCGGTGCCGAAGGCGATGAAGGTCACATCGGCTTCGCTGAAGAATCGCTTGCAACTAACGGATTTAGCCCAGAGCAAATCGAGCTGCATCATGGCATCGCAGCGGCACAGTCAGGCATTGCTCTCTTTCCGCGCCAATCCCTTGCTGGTGAAAAGTGGGGCTTGGAGCCCGTGTTCGGCGCCACTGAATCACAAGAACGCGAAGCGGTCGAATCTGGCAGCCACGAGGCGCTACCCATGGTCCCGATCTCACGGTTGGCCGCCAATTACCGGCGTATCGACTTGCTGCACATCGACATTCAAGGCGGGGAAGCAGACCTCGTAGATGGTTGCTTGCCAATCCTCAACGAGAAGATTGCCTACATGCTCATTGGCACGCACTCGAAGCAAATCGAAGGGCGTCTCTATGAGACCCTTCTTGGCGCAGGATGGCGGCTGGAGATGGAGCGCGCGGCCATCCTAGGACTCATCGACGGGAAGCCACTGATCAGCGTCGATGGTGTTCAGGGCTGGCGCAATCCAGCACTCTCACCAGACTAGGCATACCTCCAAGAGACTGTAGACCGCCCCGCGCACACCGGTTCCGGCACTACGCGTAAGGGCATGGTTTATTGGCGGCTTACGGAAATTTGTGGACAAGTTGCGGATGCGGCGCGCAATACTTTCTCCGCCGTGATGAGGGAGGGTCAGAGCATCCGAGCCAGCGTGTTTTCCAGTGTCGGAGGGGCCAGGTCGAAGCCGCAGTCGCGTAGCAGCGCGTTGAGCTTATCGGGACTTCCGCAAAGCCTGTGCACTTCGTTCTTCCGCACGAACGCGGGGTTGACCTCGACGTCCATGTGGTGGTTGGTGAGTCGCTCGAAGCACCCGATGACTTCCCGCAACGTGTGTGGCTGGCCCGAACACACGTTGTAGGCTTCACCGGGGCGGCCGTACTCCATCAAGTACAGATATGCGTCGCACACCATCTGGACATCGTTGAATTCACGTTCCACGTCGAGATTACCCAACGCAATGCAATCCGCCCGTTCGGCGAAATGCTTGGCGAGCTTGGGAATCACGAAGTTGATATCCTGGCCGCGTCCGGTGTAGTTGAATGGCCGCGCGATCACGAGGTTCAGTCGCTCCGCGAAGGTTCTGGCCATGTGCTCCATGGCCAGCTTGCTCATCGCATAGTGGTTGACCGGCGCGGGCTGCTGGCTCTCGGTCAGCGGTGATAGTTCGCTGTTGCCATAGATATTGGCGCTGCTGGCCAGCAGCACGCGATGCGGAGCCGAAGGCAGCCGCGTGAGAGCCTCGAGCAGGTTCGTCGTGCCGACCACATTCACTGCATAGAACGCGCTACTGTCCGCGTGGCCAACGAAGCTGATGGCTGCCAGATGCACAACGACCTCAGGTTCGACTGCGAGCACTTCGCGCTCCAGCGCCTCCCGGTTCGTCAGGTCGGCTCGCATAGGCACTACCTCGTGCCTTGCCGCGGCAGCGCGCTCGGAGAAGTGGCGGCCGGTGAACCCCTCGGCACCGGTCAGGAAGATCTTCAAAACGAGAAGCCCTTCTTGTTCCGCTCGAGGTCCGCCTCGACCATCATCTGGCACAGCTGTTCCAGTGTGGTCTGTGGCTTCCAGCCGAGTTTTTCGTGCGCCTTGGCCGGGTTTCCGATCAGCAGCTCGACCTCGGCCGGACGGTAGAACTTCGGATTCACGCGCATCACTGTCTTGCCGGTTGCGGTATCCACAGCCGACTCACCCTCGCCGGTTCCCCTGAACTCGACGACGATGCCTGCACCCTTGAACGCCATGCTCACGAAATCGCGAACCGTTTCGGTCCGGTTGGTTGCGAGCACGTAGGTATCCGGCTCATCGACCTGCAGCATGCGCCACATGCCTTCGACGTATTCCTTGGCGAAGCCCCAGTCGCGCTTGGCGTCAAGGTTGCCGAACTCCAGCACGTCGAGCTTGCCAAGCTTGATCTTGGCCACGCTGTCGGTGATCTTGCGGGTCACGAATTCGCGACCGCGCAGCGGGCTCTCGTGATTGAACAGGATGCCGCTGCAGCCGAAGATGTCGTAGCTCTCGCGGTAGTTGATCGTCATCCAGTGCGCATAGAGCTTGGCGACGCCGTAAGGGCTGCGTGGATAGAAGGGCGTGTCCTCGATCTGCGGAACAGCCTGGACCTTGCCGAACATCTCAGAGGTCGAGGCTTGGTAGAAGCGGATCTTGGTGTTCGTCAGGCGAATGGCTTCGAGCAGGTGGAGTGCACCCACGCCAGTAATTTGCGCCGTGGCGGCGGGCTGGTTGAAGCTGACACCTACGAAGCTTTGTGCGGCAAGGTTGTAGACCTCGTCAGGCGCGGTATCGCGGATCAGTGACAACGAACTGCCCAGATCAGTCAGGTCGTACTCGACCAACTGCAAATTGGGATGGCTCTCGATGCCGAGTTCTTCAATGCGCCAGAAATTCACCGAACTGGTCCGGCGATACGTGCCGTAGACGGTGTAGCCTTTGGACAGCAACAACTCGGCGAGATAAGCGCCGTCCTGGCCTGTGATTCCGGTAACAACAGCACGCTTGCTCATAGGTCAACTCTTCTCAATGGTTTTGAAGTGAAATAGGGTGCTCACGCACAGCCTGTGGGTTGGTGGAGTGGCGTTGCGCATCAACGTCCGAGCTCGGTTGGCGTACGAAGGTCAAAAGCTGCTGTGTGCTCTGCTGCCATGTCAGCCACGGGATACCTGCCGACTTGGGCTGGGCCTGATCCTTGAATAATTCTAGCCAAGCTGACACAGCCTGAGCGAGATCGTCCGGGAGAGCTCCACTGAAATAGAAAGCGTGGTCCCCGGCAATTTCCTGAAACACAGCCAAGTCCCTTGCAATGATGGGCAACTCATGGCGCGCGGCTTCGATGAGGGGAAGTCCGAAGCCTTCGCCTTCCGACGAAGCGATCAGGCAGGCCGACGCGCCATAGATGTTTTCCAGGTACTCGTCGCTTGCACGATCAAGCCAGAAGAAGCGCTTGCCGATCTCATCGTGGTTGCGAATTTGCCTAGTTGCCTCCTCGGACAGCCAGCCATGCTTGCCAACCAATACCAGATTGACGTCAACGCCTCGGCGCCAGAGCAATTCAAATGCCTTCAAGGTCTGGATGTGCCCTTTTCGCGGCTCGACGGTTCCGACCATCAGGAAAGACGGGCGTGCCCTCAGTGCGTCTAGAACTTGTTCGGCATCCGCAGGCACGCCGAGCGTGGGCTGAGAGTTTTCTATGTCTGCTCCCAAATGGAACCAGCCGACATTCAGCCGATCATTGCTGCCTTCATTTCCTTGTTCCTTGATCCAGGATGTCAGATCGTCGGCCACCGCTTTGGAAATGCACAAGACTTTGTCATATCGTGTGATTGTCTTCAGCCACTGTTTAAATGCGTGGCTCACTGGCTCGGAGAAATATTGCGTCAGTCGAACGCACAGCAAGTCATACAAGACGAACACAACGCCAACTCCCCTGCGGTGCATTTCATCCAGGGTGGCTTGTTGCCTAGGAACGATTTCCGGCTGGTAGTCAAGGCCCAGAAAGACGTCCCCGTTGTAGAAATCGATCGCCTCATCTTCCACGCCAAACGCATTTTCTTTCCCTAAGAATCTGCATTTGAGTTCGGTCGCCAGAAAATACCCGGTTTTGTCCATCGTTCCGTACACCGGCAAGACTTCGTAGCCTACGGGTGGGTTCTTGAGCAACTCGTCAAGAATGCTTCGCGCGACGCGTTGAATGCCTGTCTTGGAGTCTCGATTGACCAGTTCAGAGACGTCGACGAACAGCCGTTTGCCCAAGCCGTCCGGCTTGATGCTGGCGGTGATGCACTGCGCAGTTGCCGCGATGTCGTGCTCTTCCAGCCCGTCGGCCAAATTGCCTATCTCTTCGATCAGGCGCTGTTTTATGGACCTGTTCGACTCCACGCGTGGAGACGGCGCGATCACATCGTGCTCGCCGTGTGCCTGTCCCGAGGACAGCGCATCGATTGCCTCAATGACGCATCCGTGAACGTCATCGACTGTGACGTCGTCCAGGCACATGAAGGCGTTGCGGCAGTCGGCTTTTCTTGCGAGGTGGCAGGGTGAGCATTCAACGTCCCTGTGGATTACGTAACTCTCTCCAAATGCTGGCGCCCATTCCTGAAAAGTCTCGTGGCCGCCATAGATCCCCAGGACCGCCAAACCGAGGTAGCCGGCCAGATGAGCGCCCCCGGAATTGTTTGCGATGCAGATGGAATTCGCTGCCAGCGACGTCAGAAGGTCGGGAATGCTGAGTCCTGCCTGCACCTTGATCTTGTTCGAGCCGCCAAATGCATACCGCTTGGCCTCAGGCGTTGATGCGAAGAAAATGTTGACGGCCTCGACGCGCGCATCGGCCGCCAGTTTTTCTGCAAGCGCGCGATAACGGTTGACACTCCATTCCTTTACGTCATTGCCTGCATAGGGGAACAAAGCGATGCCACCGTGCCAGCCCGAAGCCCGCTCCGTGAGTGGAGGAAGCTTGATGAAATCGTTGGGATCGCTGGGCAATGCATCGATCAGCGCAATCATCTGCAAGCTGATATGCGTGCGATTCATCCACGTCTCGACGAAGGCATCATCGCGTGCCGCATCGAGCACAATGCTCAGTTGCTGGTCAATGGCATCGTTGAAAGTCTTGTAGCCAACCTTCAAATCGGCGCGGACGCTCTGAAGTACGAACCGTGTATCACCTTGCCGGCGTAAATCGATGGCAATGTCATAACGATCGAGTCCCTCCGCAAAGGATTGGAGTTCATTCGCAGCGATAGACGCTTGATCGGCAGATTTTTTCTTGAAATAGTCCAGCGCATGGACGCGGTCGAAGAATGGAAACTTCTTCGCAAGCTCCACGTTCCAGCTTCCAACGGCAATATCGATGCTCGCATGGGGATAGCGCGCCTTGAGCTTGGCAATGGCGGGTGCGGCCAGGATCAGATCGCCAAAATGATCCAGTTTGAGCAGCAGGATCCGTTTCTTGGTGCCTCCAAAGAGTCCGGTCTTCTCAACGCGGACCAGCGAGAGCGGACCTTGCTCCTTCTTCTTCGTATCAAAGGCCTCGAGCGCTTCCAGTGCCTTGAGTGCACTTCTGTCCCATGAGAACACCTCGGCTTGACGGGCGCCGTTTTGAAGCAGACGTTGGCGCAGCGCTTCGTCGGTCAGCGCATGCCGCATCTTGTCGCTGATGCCGGCGATCGACAGGGGGTCGAACATGGCCTCCGGCATGCCTATCACTTCGGGAAGGCTCGTGCTATGCGCCGCGATCACGGCTGCACCGCATGTCATTGCCTCCAACGGCGGCAGGCCGAAGCCTTCGTGTGTCGAGGGAAAAATGAAGAGTCGGCAGATGTTGTACAGCGCGAGCAGATCGCTGTCGGAGATGTAGCCAGTGAACACGAGCTCGCCGGGAGCGATGCCGCTCCGGCTGGCTCGAGCCTGCAGCTTTTGGACTTCCTCGGCAGGCATGCGGCCCGCGAACACCAGTTGGTGCACGTCGCGAATTGTCCGGGGCAACGCCGCGTACGCCTCGATCAAGCGCGACAGGTTTTTTCGTTCGTCCGCGCCACCCGTATACATGACGAAAGGACGCGAGATATTCAGGCGGGTGCGAAGCGCGGATTGCTGCTCGGCAGACAACGTCATCCTCACGAAAGTCTTGTCGCACGCCCCAGAGATATTTGTGACGTGCTCGGAGCCTACCGCCAGTGCGGTCAAAGCTTCCTGCCGGGCACTTTCCGAGATTGCCAGCAGATGCTTGCAGCGCTTGAGATATTCGATCTTTTGCGCGTAGTAGCTTTGATGCAGCTGGCTGGACCGGAAATGGATGTCGGGATTGATTAGCGGAATCAGGTCATAGAGGATGACCGCGGTCGGAATATTTGAGCCGAACGCCCCGACACTGACCACCGCATCGTCCCCCAGCCCTTCGAACAGGCTTGTGATCAAGACTACATCGGGCTTCAGGGATGCAAGGAATGCCTCGCGGATCTTCTCTGCGACACGGCGGCGCCCTGTGTTTCGCGAGTCAAGTTCGCGCGTAGGCCCGGAAGCTTGCCAAACTCGAATGTTCTCCTGCGGCACGATGCCGCGGAAGGCGTCCCGGATAGGCTTGATCGAATCGGGGAAAAGCCCGCTCAGGGCCAGCACGACTTCATGTTTTCCAGCATTTCGGGCGATCCCCAATGCCAAAGACAGACTGTATCGGCCGATTCCACGGAATCGGCTTTCGGTCTGGGCTCCCTGCATGTCAATGATTATTCGCATCGCTTGAAATTATTCGAACCGCTCTATTTCGAGGCCTCGGAGATCGGTCGAGGCATCAGAACTTCCCTTGCAAACAACGCAAGATTACCGCCAGTGAAAAGGTGGCCTGACACGCCGGCGCGGCGCGCCGCCTCCACATCGGACGGGTTGTCTCCGATCATTTGAGATCGTGTGAGGTCGATGTTCAGATCTTGCGCCGCACGCAAAATCATCCCTGGATTGGGCTTCCTGTCGAAATGATCCGGATGCAAGTAAACCGGGTTTTGTGCTTCATGATGAAACGGGCAGTGGTACCAAGCATCAACGACGGCGCCTTGGGCTTCGAGTTGTTTCGCCATCCAGCTATGCAGCTGCATGACTTCAGCTTCCGTCGCATAGGCCCGTGCGATCGCCGACTGGTTCGACACGACCACCACCCGATAACCATATGTCTGGGCCTGCTGGATCGCTTCCATGGCGCCTTCGACAAAGGTGATATCTGCAGGTTTGCGCGGATAGCCGGTATCGACATTGATGACGCCGTCCCGGTCGAGGAAAAGTGCACGCATCCGCCCAGGCTCGGGACGGGAAGGGGGGACGACGCGGCCGAACACGCGCTCGCATTCCATGATTGCGAGAACCAGGTGGTAGAGGCTACTGGCTGGGACGTCGGCCGAAAGCCTGCTGCCATCGGCGTCGAGTCTGTCGTTCCAGAGGCCGTGGTACGCCGTTTGCAAGAAGTGGTCGTGTATCGCTGCCAGTGCCGAGTTCGCGCGGCTGCGCCACGCTTCGGATTCACTTGGTGCGGCTTCAGCCTCGGCCGCGCAGGCCTTCAGATACTCGCAGGTCCCCCACAATCGCCGGCTGTTCCACGCCGACTGGTTGTGAATTCCGACGCGCTCGATCGCAAAGCCTTCGGCATCGATGCCCTCGGCAATCGCCCGGGACAAGAGCAGACGGACGTCTTGGTCGACATCAATACCTGTTGCCTTTGACAAACGTCGGAGTAGCCATACCCACTCGAAATGGTGGCCCGGTTCATACCAGTTGTCGTCCGGACGGGCCGGTTGCCAGTCGTCGTCATGCAGTTCTGGCAGCGCTTCTTGAGCGCGCCACAGCATGCGCGATGAAAAAAGTGCATGGAGCGCGCATGCTCGGTCGAGATAATCTGCCCTGCCCGTGGATTCATGCAGTTCGAGGAATGCCTCCAGCAGATGCATATGTGGGTTCTGGCGCAAAAATCCATCGGGCCTTGGCACCGCGTCGATCAATCCATGGCTTGATGCGGCCAGTGGCCCGTCGAGCAATGTCAGCACCTCGTCGACCCGATCGAGGTAATCCTGGTTCGGCTGAACGCGATACAGCCATGCCAGCGTGAACAGCAGGAAAGCGAGCGTGTAGGTATCGCAACGTGGATCTGCAACGTCTCCATCGGGATCAATGGAAAAGGCCCAGCGGTGAGAAAGCGCCGGACGATAGAAATATCGCTTTACGCTTTCCCAAGTCTGCGCGATGAGTGCGCGATCGTCGCGCATGCCGCGGCAAGTGAGTTGAGCGAGAACGTAGAGTTGCCGACACTGCACCATCAGTCGCCGCGGCAGGTCGGACAAGGGCTGGGCCGAGAAGCTCAATCGTTCGTGAAACAGCTCCAACCGTTGGTCGTACCCGTTTTCGATCCATGCTGGCAGCGCCTCGCGGCTCAGCCAGTTCCCACTTAAGGCTCTCAGTTCATCGAAGCTCCGGGCCTGCTTCATGAACTCTTGGCCTTCTCGATCTCCTCGACGATACGAGTCGTCGAGAAGCCTGAGTGAAAGTCGAGCGCTAGCACTCGTCCGCCCCGAGCCGTGACTTCTGCATAGCCGACGATCTCAGCGACGGGGTAGTCCCCACCTTTCACGAGCACATCCGGCATCACGAGCTTGATTGTTTCGAGCGGCGTTGGTGCGTCGAACTCGACGATGTAGTCCACGGAACTCAAACCGGCGAGCACTTCGGCCCTGTGAAGAAACGGATTGATGGGGCGCTTGGGACCTTTCAATTGCCGGACCGAGTCGTCCGAGTTGATGGCCAGGACCAACACGTCCCCAAGGGCTCGTGCTGCCTTCAGCAATCGGACATGACCCGGATGAAGAATGTCGAAGCATCCGTTGGTGAAGACGATCTTCTTGCCTTGAAGCCTTTTCTGCGCAATTGCAGCTTTCAGTACCTGCTCACTCAATATTTTGGGGCGATCGGCATCCATTTCCGTGATTTCGGCTGCGATGTCCTGCTGACTGACAACGTAGGTGCCGGAGTGGGATACCGCGATGCCTGCTGCGATATTTGCTGCATGTACCGCTTCTGCGATGGGTTTTTTCGCCGCGAGCTCAAGTGCAAGCGCGGCCAGCACGGTGTCGCCGGCACCGGAGACATCGAACACATCGCGAGCGCGCGTCGGCATGAAGCTCGTTCCGCCCTCTTGGCTTACGACCACCATGCCTCTCGCGCCCCGGGTGATCACCAGATGCTGAAGCTGGAGATCCTGCAGCGCTTGACGTCCCTTGATCGCCAGATCTTCGTCGGAGTCGTAGGCACCGAAAAGGCCGATGAATTCGCTGTTGTTCGGCTTGAGCAGCGAGGCGCCACGGTAGAACTCGCTCGCGTTGCGCTTGGGATCCACCAGCGTCGGGATACTGCGCTGCGATGCAGCCTTCAAAAACTCCGGCAGCCGATCGAGCGCACCCTTGGCGTAGTCGGAAAACACGATCAGGTCATACCCGGCAGCGTGCCGAAGAAACTCCTCGAGCAGTCTCGCTTGGGTTAACGCGGTCGGGCGCACGTCTCGATCGACGCGCGCGATCTGCTGAGTGCCAACAACAAGTCGAGTCTTCTGTGTGGTGGCTGCCAGCGGATCTTTCACGAAGAGCGCAGTGACGCCATAGGACTGCAACGAACGTTCAAGTTCAACCGATGCTCCATCTTCGCCGACGATGGCCAGCAGCGTTGCATCCCCGCCCATGGCTGCGATGTTGGCCGCAACGTTCGCGGCACCTCCTGGGCGATTTTCGTCGTGCGTGGCGGCCAGCACCGGAACCGGCGCTTCCGGCGAGATCCGCGACACCTCGCCGATCACATAGCGATCGAGCATGATGTCGCCGACGACTAGGATGCGCGGCTTTGCGGAGGAGGAAGAAGGCTGCTGCATATCAGGCGAACTTGTCGGGCGTGTTGAGATAGCCTTGGACGTAGTCGGCCACGCCCTCTTCGAGGGAGTAGAAGCCGTCGTCGTACCCTGCTGCGCGAAGTTTCTGCATGGCCGCTTGCGTGAAGTACTGGTACTTGCCGCGAAGGTTTTCGGGCATGGGCACGTACTGGATGTCCGGCTTGATGCCGCATGCCGTGCCCACAGCCTCGATGAGGTCGCGGAACGAGCGGGCTGAACCCGTGCCGAGGTTGTAGACGCCGTTCTGGCGCGCGCCGGCCATGAACCACGACATGACCTTGCAGCAGTCCTTCACGTAAACGAAGTCGCGCAGTTGCTCGCCGTCCTTGAAGTCGGGGCGATGCGACTTGAAGAGGTGGATGGGCTCCTTGGCCATCACGCGGGAGTGGTTCTTCGCGACGATGCTCATCATGTCGGCCTTGTGATATTCGTTCGGGCCGTACACGTTGAAGAACTTGAAGCCGGCCCAGCGAGGAGGGGCGGCGCCCTTTTCCGCCTGTCCGAGCGCCCAGCGGTCGAACGCCTGCTTGGACCAGCCGTACAGGTTCAGCGGGCGAAGCGGGGCGATGTCCTGCGTGTCGTCGAATCCTTGATCGCCGTCTCCATAGGTCGCGGCCGACGATGCATAGAAGAAGGGCACCTGCCGGGCGGCGCACCAGTTCCAAAGATTCATCGAGAACTGGATGTTGTTGCTTACGACTTCGTCGCCATCCGTTGCGGTCGTCGATGAGATGGCGCCTAGGTGAAACACGGCCTCCACTGCGCCGCTGCTCTTCTCGAGAAAGGCCGGAAAATCCTGCGGAAAGACGAACTCGACGAAGCGGTGTTTGGCGATGTTCTTCCATTTCTCGCCGGTACCGAGCCAGTCGACGATGACGATGTCGGTGTGGCCCAGTTGATTCAAATGGGCGACCAGATTCGATCCGATGAAGCCTGTCGCTCCAGTGACGATGATCATTTGCAGTACTCCGAGCGTTTGGCTTTGTGATGTGGGGTCGGGGGCAGCGCGGAAACCGGCGCGCGCGGCGCTCTCATTCGCGTCCGTTGGCTGCCTTCAGTGCCAGGTATACGGCGCGCGTGGCGGGCGACATCGCCGACAGGGTGTCGCCTGGCAGCGAGCCACCCTGTGGTGCGGCGGGCGGAGGCGCGAGCATGGCGCGCAGCCGCCGGTGCAGGGGGGGCACGAGCTTCAGGACGGCCAGCAGGCCACTCTTGAGCGTCGGGTGCCGCATCACGGCGAGGGCGCAGATGCGCAGGACAGATTTGATGCGGCGCTTGATGCCGCTGGTCAACCGGCCCTCACGGAACGCGGAAAGTAGCCGTCGGCACAGTGTGCCAACCGAGCGCATGGGGGCGGTGATTTGCCAGGACGAGCTGTGCAGGACGGCATCGAGCCGATGCTGAACCGCGCTGCGTTGCAATTCGGCCAGCTGTAGTGCGGCGGACGCGATCTGCACGTCGCGCTGGGCCTGTGCCTCGATTTCGCTTTGCCTTCGTTGAGCCTGAGCCCTTGCCTCGGCCAGTGCTTCGAGGGCCTCGCTTCGCTGCACTCGGATGGTTTCGCCGAGCTTGTCCATCTCGGCGCGATGGGCCTCCAGCAACCCTCTGCATAGCTCAGAGTTGGCCAAGCCGCTGAGGCGCACCCCGTCGAACACATTGGGCGGTGAAGAGAAGGCCGCTTTCAGCTCAGAATGCTCGGCCGCGATATAGAAGCGATTGAGGCCGTCAAAGTAGACGAATTCGTAGCGGGCGTCCAACAGGATGTCTTCCGCGCCCTGGTAGCGGACTTCGGTCGACATCGGCACGGTCGCTTCGATGACGATGATCCAGGGCCGAAGCACTTCGCTGTCCCAGCCGCGCAGCACTGCCTCTTCGAGTCCCTCGACGTCGATCTTGAGCCAGTGCACCGGCTGCCCCGCGAGCGATGCGAAAGCGGTGCGCATCGGCAGCATCGGCGTCGCAACGGTGCGGTGCGCGAGGCCGTGCTGTGTGCGGTGGCTGTCCGCAAACTCCTTGACGCCGGTGCTCAGGCCGGTGTCCTCGAACACGTTGAGTTCGAGGATGCCCGCTTCGTCCGATAACGCCAGTTGCAACACCGTTTCATCGGGGCGATCGCGGCGCAGCATGTCCGCATAGCGAGGGACCGGCTCGACATGGATGCCGCGCCAGCCGTGTTCGTAGAACGCCTTGCTGACCGAGTCGACGACGGGGTCCTGGGCGCCCACGTCGATGTACTTTCCGGCCGGCACGTGCTTGAGTGCTCGCCAGAGCATGACGTCTTCGAAATTCTGCGCGTATGAGATAAACGTCATGGGTCGTTAACAAAAAGTGCAAAAAGGACCAGCCGGCAAGACTGCGGACGTTCCTGGGAAACATGCACTCAGATGGGCGGATGTTTCGCATTTTACGAGGTGAAAGCGCCCATTCTTGGGCATGATCTCCTCGTCGATTGCCCCACGATCCGGAAGAAATTACGTTTGCGAGAGAAAGTAAATAACAAATGACAGGGTTCGATGCGCTGCGCCGAAACGCGCGAAGGGTTCCGAAGGCCGCGTTCTGGTTGATGACGCCATGGCGCATGCCCGAGCGGCTTCGTTTCCTGCGGGAGCGTGCGGCCAGCCAGGAGAGAGAGCAGCTGCTGGGGGGGCTGATCGAGAGGGAGCGCTCTCGTCTGGAGGCACTGGCGCAAGGTAATGTTGCGGCGCGCATGCCGACGTTGGACTTGCATAGCGACGCCGCACTGTCCGAGGCAGCGGGCCTGCCACTGGTGTCGGTTGCCGGGTCTTCCGTTGATCCTGGGGCAGTGATCGACATAGGGACGGCGGCGCGGTTTTGCATGTCCTTGTTGCGTGGTCGTAAGGACTTGTATGCGAGGTTTCCCTATGCTTTGTCGGAGTTGGCCGACAAGAATGCCTTTCTGGTGTGGCTTCAAAGCGACGAAGGAGTGCAAAACATTGGCCTGACTCCTGCTTCGCTGGCGCATATCGTCGAACTTTTCTCCACGGACTTCGCCGCGCGGGCGCGGCAGGCTTTCATGGCTGAGCCGCGCATCCGGCAGGTGCTGCCCCATGGGCTGACCCCGGCCGGCCAGCACAGTCTGTTCGGGTGGTTCATGCAGCATGTATGGAACGAGGCCGAGGCCAACCTGCGGCGTGAAGAGATTCTCTGGCTCTTCATGCAGGCGGCCGAGAACCCGCGGGCAGAACTGGCTCGCGCCTATTTGTTCACGCCCGATTGGCAGCGGCAGTTTCCTGATGCATTAACCGTTTTCGGCTGGTCCGGATTCGCTTCCTGGTTCGCGCGTCATTACGGCGCCGACTCTCAATGGGTTGGTGTGGACGCTGCTCCCGAGCGGTATGAGCCGGCGCAGCAGGTTCGCCTTGGCTATGGTGTTCAGGTGTCTTGGCAGGCCAGACATCCGCAGGCCCTTTCGGAGCCCGCACAAGCTCTCGCATTGCTCGAGTGGCTGGCCTCCGCGGAGGAGGTCGGCCTGAGCGCCGAGGCTCGTCGATGGTGCCAGGCACTGGATGTCGAGGCGGTGGCGTCGGCGCTGCTCACGCCGGGCGTGAACATCATCGGCCATTTCTGCTATCCGTCTGGCCTGCGAGTCTCCGTCGAGTCGATCGCGGAGGCACTTGGGCAGGTCGGCCTCGACACTTCGCTGCGCGACCTGCGAACGGACGCCAAGGACGATCCGCACCATGTCGATTTCGACGGCCTTGAGGTGTACGACGTCACGGTCATACATACGCAGCCTGAACCCTTTTTTCCGGAGGCCTACGCGAGGGCCGACCTTGCAGAACGCTCGCCCCGGACCTACAGGATCGCTTACTGGTACTGGGAATTCGACTCGATCCCCGATGCCTGGGTCGAAAGCGCGAAACAGGTCGATGAGGTCTGGACGGCCACGGAATTCATCGCACGCGGCCTGCGCGAGCGCTTGTCCGTGCCGGTTCGCACCTTATTTCCTGGGGTGCGGCTGACGCCTTTCGAGGTGCGCAAGCGCAGCGATTTCGGTCTGGATGAGGACCGCTACACCTTCCTGTTCACCTTTCACATGATGAGCGTCATGGAGCGCAAGAACCCGTTGGGGTTGATTCGCGCTTTCAGGGCCGCCTTTCGTGAGGACGAGAAGGTCTCGCTGGTCCTCAAAACCTCGTTCGGCGACCGGCATCCGGCGGAGCTGCAGAAGCTGCGCGATGCCGCTGCCGGCGCGAACATCACGGTCATCGACCAAGTGTTCAGCCCCGATGAAGTGCTCTCGCTCATGAATGCCTGTGACGCATACGTGTCGCTCCACCGCAGCGAAGGCCTTGGCCTCACGATGGCGGAAGCCATGCTCATGGGCAAGCCCGTGATCGCCACCAACTTCTCGGGCAACGTCGATTTCATGGACGACGGCAACAGCCTGCTCGTGCCCTATGAACTCGTGAAGCTCGGCAAGCCGATTCCTCCTTACGACGCCGACCTTGAGTGGGCGGAGCCGTCGGTTGAGCACGCTGCACGGCTCATGCGTCGCCTCTACGACGATCAGGTATGGGCGCGTGGCCTCGGCGCTCGCGCCAAGGCGAGCGCCGAGGCCAACCTCTCTCTGGAGGCCGCAGGGCGAAGGATCAAGGCACGTCTAGAAGAGATCGACGTGCTGCGGCGCACAAGGCGCTGAGCTTGCGCGCCAAACATTACTGCTCGACGATCCGCCCGTGCTCCAGGTGAATCACACGATTGCACTCTTTGGCAATGAGTTCCGGCGAATGCGATGCGAGCACCAGGATGCCGGACTTCGAGACCACGTCCCGCATCCGCTTCTCAGCCTTTTCGGTGAATTCCGCGTCGCCCACCGAGAGCCATTCGTCCATGAGCAGGATGTCGGCTTCGACACTGGTAGAGATCGAGAACGCCAGGCGCATCATCATGCCGGTCGAGTAGGTACGCACGGGCATGTTCACATACTCGCCCAAGCCGCTGAATTCGCAGATGTCAGGTGTGAGGCGATCGATTTCCTTCTTGCTCATGCCCATCACGAGGCCGCGCAGCATGATGTTCTCCACACCCGTCGCGTCCATCTCGATGCCCAGCGAAGGGTCGATCAGGCTGGCGACCGAGCCTTGGCGCGCGAACTCTCCCGAGGACGGCTCATAGACGCCGGCCAGCGTGCGCAGCAATGTCGACTTGCCCGCGCCGTTGTGGCCCACCAGGCCGAGCCGGTCACCGCTCTTGAGCTCGAGGTTGATGCCGCTGAGCGCTTGCACCACCGTCACGCCGGTTTCCTTGCCGAAGCGCCCGCCGGTCACGGAGGCCGCAAGTGTTTTCTTGAGGGAGTTGGCGCCAGCGCCATAGATCGGGAAGTTGACGGCGACGTTTTTGAGTGAAATGAATGCCATGGATCAGAGCCAGTAGACGACGCGGCGGCGGTACTTCGAGAACAGAAGGACGGCAAGGGTCAGGCACAGCACCGTCCAGACCAGGATGCCGATCCAGCTGTGGATGTGCGCCACGCCGCCCATCAGGGGCGTGCGCAGCAGGTCCAGCATCTGCGCGAACGGGTTCCACAGCACGTACTTGGCGCGGCCTGGGAGGCTTTCGGGCAGCCAGAACACGGGTGTCAGGAACATCAGCATCTGCATCACGCTGGTGACGATCTGCGTGACGTCGCGGTAGCGGGTGCAAATCAGCCCCAGCAACAGGCCCAGTGCATGCGCGTTGACGATCAGGATGGCGAAGGCCGGCAGCACGAGCAGCACCGACCAGGACAGCGAAATGCCGGCCCAGATCGCCACGGGGATGTAGAGCACGATCTGGTGTGCAAACTGGATCAGGTTGCGCGCCAGGCTGCGCCAGACGAACAGGCTGATCGGAAAGTAACCCTGCTTCAGGTAATTCGACGATCCGACGAAGGCGTTGCAGGCATCGGTCACGATGCTGGAGAAAAAGCCCCAGAAGATGATGCCCAGCGCCAGGTGCGGAAAGAAGCGCGAGAGCTCGGTGCCGAACAGCGAGCTGTACAGGGGCCCCATGCCTCCGATCATCACGCCCATGCTCAGGGTGAGCCACATCGGGCCGAGCATGGAGCGGCGATAGCGCAGGACGATGTCGAACCAGGCGAGGGTCCACCAGATATCGGTGCGGCGGGTGCCTTGCCACCAGTCGGACAAGGCGCTTCGGTGAAGATTGGAGTGGACTTGACTCATGTACGGCCGTAAGTGTCTGCGAGGCGGACGATGTCGTCTTCGCCTAGGTAACCGCCGCACTGAACCTCGATGAGCACCAGCTCTTCGTCGCCAGTGTTGGTCAGTCGGTGTTTTTCTTTGAGGGGAATGTAGCGGTATTGACCAGGAAAGGTCTCGTGCTCGACTTCCCCGATCTGCACGATGCCTTGACCCTGCACCACCACCCAGTGTTCGGCGCGCTGGTGGTGGTACTGCAGCGACAACGCTTCGCCAGGTCTGACGGTGATGCGCTTGACCTTGTAGCCTTCCTCTTCCTTGAGCGAGGCATACGTGCCCCACGGACGGTGGACCACCGGCGGCAGGTGCACCGTGTCGTGCTTGCGAGCCTTGAGCACGTCGACGACCTTTTTTACCTTTTGCGCACTGTCCTTGTGCAGAACCAGCAGCGCATCGGGCGTGTCGACAATCACGAGGTCATGGACGCCTACGGTGGCGACGACTTTCGGGCCATAACTTTCGACCTGCACGTGCGTGCCCGTCGTGTCGAGGGCGACGACATCGTCGGGAAGCGTGTTGCCGCTGGCGTCTGGCGTCAGCGCATTGGACACCGCAGGCCACGAACCCACGTCGCTCCAACTGAACTTGGCGGGCACCACGTGGACATTCGAGGCGTGCTCCAGCACCGCGTAATCGATGCTGATGTCCGGTTGCAGGCCGAACGCATGCAGATCGAAGTTGACGGATGCGCCGGAGGTCTTCGCAGTCTCGAGTGCACGCCTTGCCGCCCTGATCACATCGGGGGCGTGCTTCTCGAGCGCCGCGATGATGGTGTCGGCAGTGAACGCGAACATGCCGCTGTTCCAGTAGTAGCGGCCGGTGGCCAGATACTTCTGCGCCGTCTCGAGGTCGGGTTTCTCGACGAAGCGCTTGACCGCCTGGCTCTCGCGCGAGACATGCTCGACCTCGATATAGCCGAAGCCCGTGTCGGGGCTCGTCGGGCTCACGCCGAAAACCACGAGATTGCCTTCCTGGGCAAGGCGGAAGGCTTCTGTTGCACTGGCGACGAAAGCTTCCACGTCCGGCACCAGGTGGTCCGCGGACAGGACAAGCATCACGGTGTCGCCGCTGAACTGGCGCGCACATTGAAGCGCTGCCAGCGCAATGGCCGGACCGGTGTTGCGCCCCTTGGGCTCAAGGAGAAAGGTGGTGGTGGGCGGGTCGCTCATCTGCCCGAGCACGTCCTTCGTGAGGAACAGATGGTCCTTGTTGGTCACGACCATCAGGTCGCCGGTCCCGCAGGCCTGTCCACGCTCGACAGCCTGTTGAAGCAGCGTGGAGTCGCCGATTTTCATGAATGGCTTGGGAAAAGCCTGACGCGAAGCAGGCCAGAGCCTGGAGCCGGCGCCTCCCGAGAGCACCACAGAGAGTAGCCTCATTGTTTTCCTTTAGCTTTTTAACCGATCAATTTTACGGGCAGCCCTCCCACGGCCGGCGTAGGAGTGAAACGGCTGGCGCCGTCCTTTGTGGCGACTGGTTGCGAAGATAATCCCCTCCCGCAAGGTCAGCGACGCCATGTTTCGGCATCGCCCTGTCTATTTCAGGTATTTCCTCACAAGCTCCGCCTCATCCGCCTCGCGGGTGCGCAATCTATGAAATCTGTCTATCGATTCATCCTCGGCCTGGCCGGACTCTGGCAAGGCCCCGGAATGATGGGGCGCGTGCAGCGGGCATGGCGAATGTTCAAGAAGTCGGGGTGGGCGGGCATTCGCTGGGAGTTGGGCCGGCGATTCGGCGGCTACAACGACTATACGAAGTGGGTGCAGCGCTATGACACCCTGACTCCCGAATTGCGCGACAAGATCGCCCAGCGCGTCGCCGCCATGAAAGACCGGCCGCTGATTTCGGTCGTGATGCCCACCTACAACCCCAACCCCGCGTGGCTGCGCGAGGCCATCGAGTCGGTGCGCAGCCAGATCTATCCGAACTGGGAGCTTTGCATCGCCGACGACGCATCGCCTTCGGCCGAGGTGCGCGAGATCCTCAAGTCGTACAGCGAGAGCGACCCGCGCATCAAGATGGTATTCCGCCCGAAAAACGGTCATATCTCGGCCGCTTCCAACAGCGCACTGGAACTGGTCTCGGGTTCCTGGGTCGCGCTCATGGACCACGACGACCTGCTGCCAGCCCATGCGCTTTTCTGGGTGGCCGATTGCATCGCGACCCACCCTGACGTGAAACTGATCTATTCGGACGAAGACAAGGTCGACGAAGGCGGCCACCGGTTCGGGCCCTACTTCAAGTCGGACTGGAACGTCGATCTTTTCCGCTCGCAGAACATGTTCAGCCATCTGGGCGTGCTTTCGACCGAACTGATGCGTTCTGTCGAGGGCTTCCGCGTCGGCATGGAAGGCTCGCAAGACTGGGATCTGGTGCTGCGCTGCATGGAGCGGATACAGTCCAATCAGATCCAGCATATTCCGCGCGTGCTGTACCACTGGCGCGTGCACGTCGAAAGCACGGCCCGTTCGATGAGCGCCAAGCCCTATGCGGCCCTTGCAGGTGAGCGCGCGCTGAATGAGCATTTCATGCGCACCGGTGTACGCGCCACCGCCGAACACCTCGACTTCGGGTACCGCGTGCATTACGCCTTGCCCGATGTCTTACCGTTGGTTTCCGTGATCATCCCGACGCGCAATGCCTTGCGGCTGACTCGGCAATGCGTCGAATCGATTCTGGAGAAAACCAGCTATTCGAACTACGAAATCATCATCGTCGACAACGGCTCCGATGATCCGGACACGCTGGCCTGGTTCAAGCGCATTGCCGCAGAGAAGCCGAATGTCCGCGTGCTGCGCGACGACCGCGATTTCAACTACGCGGCACTGAACAACGGCGCGGTTGCCGCGGCCAATGGCGAACTGGTGGCCTTGGTCAATAACGACATCGAGGTCATCACGCCGGACTGGCTCGGTGAGATGGTGAGCCTTGCGGTGCAGCCGGGCGTGGGCGCCGTGGGGGCGCGGCTGTGGTTTCCCAACAAGACCCTGCAGCACGCCGGTGTGATCCTGGGCGTGGGGGGCATTGCCGCGCATTCGCATCGCCGCATGCCGATGGGTCGTGAAGGCTATGCGGGCCGCGCGGCGTTGATCCAGACGCTCTCCGCGGTCACCGCGGCCTGCCTCGTGATTCAGAAGCGTCATTACCTCGAAGTCGGCGGCCTCGACGAGGTGCACCTGAAGGAATCCTTCAACGACATCGACTTCTGCCTCCGGCTGCGCGAAGCGGGCCTGCGCAACGTCTGGACGCCCTACGCGGAGCTGTTCCACTACGAGTCTGCCACCCGCGCCAAGGATGTCTCGCCGCAGAAGCAGGCACAGTTCCAGGAAGAAGCCGCCTACATGCACAAACGCTGGGGCGCCATCATCCAGAACGACCCCGCCTACAGCCCCAACCTCATGCTGGCCCGCGAAGACTTCAGCTACGCCTGGCCGCCCCGCCTGCCTCCGGTCTGATGGCCCTCGACGTTTCCGTCGCGCTCTGCACCCGCAACGGCGCGCGCTATCTTCCCGAGCAGGTCCGCAGCATCTGCGCGCAGACGCCATTGCCGCGGGAGATCGTGCTGTCCGACGACGGCTCGACCGACGACACCCTGGCCGTCGTGCGCGACACCCTCGCGCAGTGCGGCGTGGCGGACCAGGTCGCGCTGCGCGTGTTCAGCAATACGCCGCCGCTGGGCGTCACGCGTAACTTCGAGCAGGCCGCGCGCGCCTGCAGCCATGAGCTCATCGCCCTGTGCGACCAGGACGACGCCTGGCACCCAGGCCGGCTCGCGCGCATGGTGGCGCAGTTCGAGGCGCGGCCCGACCTGCTGCTGCTGCACACCGACGCGCGCCTCGTCGATGCCGAACTCAAGCCCCTGGGCTCCACGCTCTTCCACGCGCTCGAAGTGCAGCCAGCCGAACTGGCAGCGATCGCGAATGGCGAGGCCTTCGGTGTGCTGCTGCGGCGCAATCTCGTGACCGGCGCCACCACGATGTTCCGCAAGACCCTGCTCGACACAGCGCTGCCGTTCGCGCCGGAGTGGGTGCACGACGAATGGCTGGCCGCCGTGGCGGCAGCCATCGGCCGCGTGGACGTGCTGCCCGAGCCGACCATCGACTACCGCCAGCACGCCAGCAACCAGATCGGCGCACGGCGGCTCACGTTGTCCGAGAAGATGGCCAAGGCCTTTGCCGAACGCGGCGACAAGCACGTGGCGCGGTTGCGTCGGGCTGAGGCATTGCTACTGCGCTTGCAGCAGCTGGGCGCCCGGGTGCCGGCCGCTTATCTGGAGGCACAGCGCGCCAAGGTCGAGCATCAGCGGTTCCGGGCCGAGCTTCCGGCGGCGCGGCCGCTGCGTCTGCTGCTGATCCTGATCGAGGCGGCCCGCGGCCGCTATGCGCGTTTCGGCCGCGGCGGGCACGCCATCGCGCAAGACTTGCTCGAACGCGGCTGACAGACTTGATCGGTCAACCGCGAAGCCGCCAGTACCGCCAGAACGACCCCGACAGCCACACCTTCAGCAGGCTGGTCACGTGCCAGTACAGGTATTTCTTGCTCCGGTGGCTTTCTCGTTGCGCGTCGTGCCGGGCGACCAGGTCTTCGCCGACCTGCAGTTTCCAGCCTGCGAGCCGGGTGCGGGCGCAGATGTCGAAGTCTTCGCCGTACATGAAGAATTTCTCGTCGAAGCCACCGAGCTGCCGGTAGACCTCGCTGCGAAACAGCATGAACAGCCCCGGAATCCACGCCGGCACCGTCGGCCGCACATAGCCGGGCTTCCTTCTTCCTGCGATTTCAAGCGGCGTGAGCATCGCCCGGTGCGGCTCCGGCTCGGCCTTGCCGGGCTCCAGGATGCGCGGCGTCAGCAGGCCGGCGTCGGCCGCGGCCTGCGCGAGCAACGGCGTCAGCACGTCACTGTCAAAGCGGATGTCCGGGTTGAGCACCAGGAACCAGGGCGTGCCGCAGCGCTCGAAGGCCTGGTTGTGATTGGCACCGAAGCCCTTGGGGCTCGCGTTCTCGATCCGCTCCACCTCGAAGCCCCAGTTGCGGCCAGCGAGCACATCGGGCTCGGGAATGTTCAATGTGAGCAAAACCTTGTCGATGACTTCGCGGCTGTGCCGGTCCAGCTGCTCGAGCAGCGGCAGCACCAGCGCGAGCTGGCCGTGGCTCACGATTGAAATGGTGATCGGGGGGCGGGGGGAGGGGGGCGTGGGCATGGTCTAATTTCGCTCGGGAATTCTAGGGTTCCCCAACCCCCACACATGATTGCTCTGATCGTCATCAGTTTCTTCGTCGCTGCCTTCTCGGTCCAGCTGTTCATGCGCCGCGCGCGCAGGCATGCCCGCCTCTACGGCGCCGACATGCCCCAGCGCTTCCACAAAGGCCACGTGCCGCGCCTGGGCGGTGCGGGCATCCTGGTGGGCATGGGGGTGGCCTGGCTGGCCGCCGGCATCACCGGCACCGATCCGTTCAACGTGTCGTGGCCGGTCAAGACCTCGATGCTCACGCTGCTGTGCATCTTGCCGGCGGTGCTGGGCGGCATCGTCGAAGACGTTACCCAGAACGTGAAGGTGCGCTACCGGCTGGGGCTCACCATCGGTTCGGCGCTGCTCGTGTGCTGGCTGCTGGGGCTGGGCGTGGCACGCACCGGCTTCGAGACGGTCGACGGCTGGCTGGCGATGATTCCGTACGCCACCGTGTTGTTCGCGGCCCTGGCCATCGGCGGCCTGCCGCATGCCTTCAACATCATCGACGGCTACAACGGGCTCGCGGGCACGGTCGCTGTGCTGGTCTGCCTGGCAATTTCCCACGTGGCGCTGCAGGTGGGCGACCGGCAACTGGCGGCCATGGTGATCTGCCTGGTCGGCGCCACCTTCGGCTTCCTGGTCTGGAACTACCCGCGCGGCAAGATCTTCGCCGGCGACGGCGGAGCCTACGTCTGGGGCATGGTGATCGCCGTGGCCTGCGTGACGCTGGTGCAGCGGCACCGGGTGGTGTCGCCCTGGTTCCCGATGCTGCTGCTGATCTATCCGGTGTGGGAGACGCTGTTCTCCATCTACCGCAAGCTGGCGCGCGGCCAGTCGCCCGGCACGGCCGATGCGCTGCATTTCCACCAGCTGATCTTCCGGCGCATCGTGCGCGTGGCCTTCGCGGACGACGAGGCCCGGCAACTGCTGGCGCGCAACAACCGCACCTCGCCGTATCTGTGGATGTTTGCCGCGCTGTCGGTGGTGCCGGCCGTGCTGTTCTGGAACAACACGATCATGCTGATGTTCTTCTGCCTGCTGTTCGTCACCACCTATGTGGGCGCCTACCTGATGATCGTTCGCTTCAAGGTCCCGCGCTGGCTGCGCCCCTGACGACATCTTTCTTTGCGAGAATTTCCTTCCGTCCTTCGCTTTGGAGCCTGACCGCCCATGACCGACCCCGTCCTCAACATCCCCCCGCGCGACAAGGCCGAGATCCTGGCCCAGGCGCTGCCGTACATCCGCAAGTTCCACGGCAAGACCATCGTCATCAAGTACGGCGGCAACGCCATGACCGATCCGGCGCTGCAGGCCGACTTTGCCGAGGACGTGGTGCTGCTCAAGCTGGTCGGCATGAACCCGGTGGTGGTGCACGGCGGCGGCCCGCAGATCGAAGCGGCGCTCAACCGCCTGGGCAAGAAGGGCAGCTTCATCCAGGGCATGCGCGTCACCGACGCCGAGACCATGGAAGTCGTCGAATGGGTGCTGGCCGGCGAGGTGCAGCAGGACATCGTGGGCCTGATCAACCAGGCCGGCGGCAAGGCGGTGGGCCTCACGGGGCGCGACGGCGGGCTGATTCGTGCGCAAAAGCTCAAGCTGGCCGACCGCGCCGATCCCAACGTGCACCATGACGTGGGCCAGGTCGGCGACATCGTCTCCATCGATCCCAGCGTGGTCAAGGCGCTGCAGGACGACGCCTTCATCCCCGTCGTCAGCCCCATCGGCTTCGGCGAGGACAACGAAAGCTACAACATCAACGCCGACGTCGTGGCCGGCAAGCTGGCCACCGTGCTCAAGGCCGAGAAGCTCATGCTCCTGACCAACACGCCCGGCGTGCTCGACAAGGACGGCAAGCTGCTCACCAACCTGAGTGCGCGCGAAATCGATGACCTGTTCGCCGACGGCACCATCTCGGGCGGCATGCTGCCCAAGATCGAAGGCGCCCTCGACGCCGCCAAGAGCGGCGTGAACGCGGTGCACATCATCGACGGCCGGGTGCCGCACGCGATGCTGCTCGAGATCCTGACCGACCAGGCTTATGGGACGATGATCCGCGCCCGCTGAGCCCCAAGCTGCGTGGAAGGCGCGTGCTCACTGCGCTGTGCGAGAATCAATTGATTACATCTTTGCACGCGCTCCCATGCAGAACGAAGAGACGACCAGTGCTTCCGGCGTAGAGACCCCTGCGGACACGCTCACTCCCCCGGCGCGCAAGCGCCCGAAGCCGGGTGAGCGGCGCGTGCAGATCCTGCAGGCGCTTGCCGCCATGCTCGAGCAGCCCGGCGCCGAGCGGGTCACCACCGCCGCGCTGGCCGCCCGTCTCGAAGTGAGCGAGGCCGCGCTCTACCGCCATTTCGCCAGCAAGGCCCAGATGTTCGAGGGCCTGATCGATTTCATCGAGCAGAGCGTCTTCACGCTGGTCAACCAGATCCTCGAGCGCGAGGGTGCCACCGGCGCCCAGCAGGCCGCCAAGATCCTCACGCTGCTGGTCCAGTTCGCCGAGCGCAACCCCGGCATGACCCGCGTCATGGTGGGCGACGCGCTGGTCTACGAGAACGAACGCCTGCAGCAGCGCATGAACCAGTTCTTCGACAAGATCGAGGCCACCCTGCGCCAGGTGTTGCGCGGGGCTGCCGCGGCCGACGGCTCGGCCACGCCCAGCGTCGACGCCCAGGTGCGCGCCGCGGCGCTCACGGCCTTCGTCGTGGGCCAGCTGCAGCGCTTTGCGCGCTCGGGTTTCCGCCGCGCACCGTCTGAGCACCTCGAAGCCACGATCGCATTGATCGTTTGATTCGCGCTCGTCCCTTGCGGGGCGTCGGCCGGCTCGCCTTGAGTCTTCGAGCGGAGTAGCATCAACGCGCCCCTTGCCGCCGGGCCTCGGTGGCAGGCCCATGTTTGCGCAGGTTCCTCGACGGAGGGCGCATGCCCGATGACGCGCGCGACAACCGGCAGCCCACGCTGCAGACGATCCTCCTCACGGCGGTGGCCATGCTCGCGTTCGCGGCCAATTCGCTGCTGTGCCGGCTCGCGCTGCAGCACAAAGGCATTGATGCAGCGAGCTTCGGCAGCGTCAGGCTCGTGGCGGGAGCGCTCATGCTGGGGCTCATCGTGCGTTTCAGGGCGCAGCCGCCGGCCTCGTCCGCCCGCGTCGACTGGCTGGCCGCCGTCATGCTGTTCGGCTATGTCGCGTTCTTCTCCTTCGCCTACCTCAGCCTGCCGGCGGGCACGGGCGCGCTGATCCTGTTCGGCGCGGTCCAGCTGACGATGTTCGGCGTGGGCTTGCGCTCCGGCGGTGAGCGCTTCGGGACTCTCGCATGGTTCGGCTTTGTCCTTGCGGCTGGCGGACTCGTCTACCTGGTGTCCCCGGGCATCGCCGCGCCGCCGCTTCTCGGCGCCGTGCTGATGGCGATCGCGGGTGTGGCGTGGGGCGTGTATTCCTTGCGCGGCCGTGGGGTGGCTGACCCGCTGGCCGCTACGGCACGCAACTTCACGCGGGCCGTGCCGCTTGCCTTGGCGTTGAGCCTGGTGTTTGCGGCCAGCGCTCGCGTGGACGCGACCGGCCTTGTGCTTGCCGTGGCTTCCGGCGCGTTGACTTCGGGCCTCGGCTACGCGGTCTGGTATGCCGCGCTGAGCCGCCTTTCGGCCATGCGCGCGGCCACCGTGCAGTTGTCGGTGCCGCTCCTGGCTGCGTTCGGCGGCGTGCTGTTCCTGTCGGAGGCGATCACGCCGCGGCTGGCGGCTGCTTCGGTGGCAATTCTGGGAGGCATCGCGCTGGTGCTGAGCCAGAAGTCGCGAAGTGCCCGCCGATAGCCGCCGGCGCCAAAGCCCTACGCGACGGCCACGCCTACCTTGGCTCCCGCCGCGACGATTTCTCCCCACGTCGCGTCGTCCACCCAGATTCCATCCTTGCGGCGCGCCGCGCGCGCCTTGCGCTCCGGCTCGCCGGCAATCTGCACTTCGTCGAAGCCTTGCCCCGGCGGGCTCTGCCGCAGCCAGTCGACGAACTCCCGCGCCTCTTCGTCGAAGGACTTTTGCGTGCCCAGCCGCGCCGGGTCGATCAGCACGGTCAGCATGCCGTTCAGTACCGTGCGCGCCGTGTCCGCCGGCCGGTGCCACGTGCCGCCGCCAGTGAGCGCGCCGCCGAGCAGCTCGCACGCCACCGCCATCCCGTAGCCCTTGTGTTCGCCGAAAGTCATGAGTGCGCCGAAGAGCCCGTTGCCCTGCGGCACCACCACCACGCCGGGGTCGTTGGTCGGCGCGCCGTTCTCGTCGATCAGGTAGCCGTCGGGCACGCGCTCACCCTTGTTGTGCGCCACGCGCATCTTTCCCTGCGCCACGCGGCTGGTCGCGTAATCGAGCACGAAGGGCTCGGCGCCCGCGAGCGGAATGCCGATGCAGCACGGGTTGGTGCCAAAGCGCCCGTCGCCGCCGCCCCAGGGTGCGACCACCGGCCGCGACAGCACGTTGACGAAGTGCATGGCCACCAGCCCCTGCGACGTCGCCATTTCCGCGAAGTGCCCGATGCGCCCCAGATGGTGCGCGTGCGAGAGCGTGAAGATGCAGCTGCCGTGCTGCTTCGCCCGCGCAATGCCGAGTTCCATCGCCTGCACGCCGACGATCTGCCCGTAGCCGTGCTGGCCGTCCAGGCCCATCAGCGTGCCGATGTCGAGGTTGACGCGCACCGCTGCGTTCGGCTTCAGCCCGCCCTCGGCCACCGCATCCACGTAGCGCGGCAGCATGCCCACGCCGTGCGAATCGTGGCCGCTCAGGTTCGCCAGTACGAGGTTGGCGGCCACCTGTTGCGCTTCGGTCGGTGAACTGCCCGCGGCCTTGAGGATGCGGGCGACGGTGGCTTGCAGGCCGTTGGCCTCCAGTGTTCTGGACATGGATCAGACTCCCTTCGCGTTCAGCGTGATGACATAGAGCGACGTGGTCGCGCAGATGAAAAGGCGGTTGCGCTTGGGCCCGCCGAAGCAGACGTTGGCCACGCGCTCGGGGATCAGGATCTTGCCGAGCAGCGTGCCGTCGGGGTGATAGGCGTGCACGCCGTCGAGTGCGCTGGTCCAGATGCGGCCTTCGGTGTCGAGCCGGAAGCCGTCGAACAGCCCGTTGGTGCATTCGGCGAACACTTCGCCGCCGTCCAGTCTCCTGGCATAGGGGCCGACACTGAAACGGCGGATGTGCCGCGGCCCGTCCGCCGCATGGCTCGCACCCGTGTCGGCGATGTACAGCGTCGATTCGTCGGGCGAGAACGCCAGGCCGTTGGGCTTCACGAAATCGTCGGCCATGCGTTCGACCTCGCCGCTCGCCGGGTCGATGCGGTAGACATGGCAGGCGCCGATCTCGCTGTCTGCCTTCAGGCCCTCGTAGTCGGAGAGGATGCCGTAGCTCGGGTCGGTGAACCACACGGCGCCGTCCGAATGCACGACCACGTCGTTGGGCGAATTGAGACGCTTGCCCTGCCAGTGCGAGGCCAGCACGGTGATCGTGCCGTCATGCTCGGTGCGCGTCACGCGCCGCGTGAGGTGCTCGCAACTCACGAGGCGGCCCTGGCGGTCGACCGTGTTGCCGTTCGTGTTGTTCGCAGGTTCACGGAACACGCCGACCGTGCCATTGACTTCGTCGTAACGCAGCATGCGGTTGTTCGGAATGTCCGACCACACCAGC
This sequence comes from Variovorax sp. YR566, assembly GCF_051992195.1. Taxonomy (NCBI): domain Bacteria; kingdom Pseudomonadati; phylum Pseudomonadota; class Betaproteobacteria; order Burkholderiales; family Comamonadaceae; genus Variovorax; species Variovorax sp. YR566. The sequence continues at coordinate 1,277,032 of NZ_CP197092.1, forward strand.
GTGCGGTGCGCGGCGAACCACACGGGGCCTTCGCACCAGCGCGCACCGGTCCACAGCCGCTGCACGCGCTCGGGGCCGGGAATGCAGGACTTGAAGCGAGGGTCTCGGTGCTCGAAGCCGGTGCCCTCGAGAAATCCGAAGGGGAGGTTGGCCATGCTGTTCCTTGTCGATGGATTCACATCACGTCACATCACCGCGCCGACCTGCCACGGCACGAACTCGTTCTGCCCGTAGCCGTGCTGCTCGCTCTTCGACTGCGCGCCCGAAGCGGTGGCCAGCACCAGTTCGAAGATGCGCTGGCCCATCTCCTGGATCGACGCCGTGCCGTCCACGATCTCGCCGCAGTTGATGTCCATGTCTTCCTCCTGCCGCTGCCACAGCGCCGAGTTGGTCGCGAGCTTGAGCGAGGGGGAGGGCGCGCAGCCATACGCCGAGCCGCGCCCGGTCGTGAAGCAGATCAGGTTGGCGCCGCCGGCCACCTGGCCCGTGGCGCTCACCGGGTCGTAGCCCGGCGTGTCCATGTAGACGAAGCCGTGCGCGGTGACGGGCTCCGCGTATTCGTACACCGCCTCGAGGTTGCTGGTGCCGCCCTTGGCCACTGCGCCCAGCGACTTTTCGAGAATGGTGGTGAGTCCGCCCGCCTTGTTGCCCGGCGAGGGGTTGTTGTTCATCTCGCCTTCGTTGATCTCGGTGTAGTGCTCCCACCACTTGATGCGGTCCACCAGCTTCTGGCCCACTTCGCGCTTCACCGCGCGCCGCGTCAGCAGGTGCTCGGCGCCGTACACCTCGGGCGTTTCGCTGAGGATGGCCGTGCCGCCGTGCGCCACCAGCAAGTCGACCGCCGCGCCCAGCGCCGGGTTGGCGCTGATGCCCGAGTAGCCGTCGGAGCCGCCGCACTGCAGCCCGATGGTGATGTGCGCCGCGCTGCACGGCTCGCGCTTCACCGCATTGGCGCGCGGCAGCATCTCGTTGATGAGCGCCACGCCCTTCTCGACCGTCTTGCGGGTGCCGCCCGTGTCCTGGATGTTGAAGGTGCGGAAGTTCTCGCCCTCGGCCAGGTGGCCGGTCGCGAGCCAGGCGTTGATCTGGTTGGCCTCGCAGCCGAGCCCGACCACCAGCACGCCCGCGAAGTTCGGGTGCGTGGCGTAGCCCGTCAGCGTGCGCTCCAGGATCTGCATGCCCATGCCCTGCGTGTCCATGCCGCAGCCGGTGCCGTGCGTGAGCGCGACGATGCCGTCCACGTTCGGAAACGCCGCGAGCGCCTGCGGATTGGTCTTGCGCGAGAAGTGGTCCGCAATGGCGCGCGCGGCCGTGGCCGAGCAGTTCACGCTGGTCAGCACGCCGATGTAGTTGCGCGTGGCCACGCGGCCGTCGGCGCGCTTGATGCCCATGAAGGTGGCCTCGCGCTTCGCAGGGGCGGGCTTCACGTCGGCGCCGAAGGCGTAATCGCGTTCGAAGTCTCCCTTGTCCGGGCCCATGTTCAGGTTCTGCGTGTGCACGTGCTCGCCGGCGACGATGGGCTTGCTCGCGAATCCGATGATCTGGTTGTAGCGCCGCACCGGCTCGCCCTGGGCGATGTCGCGCATCGCGATCTTGTGGCCCGGCGGAATCAGGCCGCGCACGGCCACGCCTTCGACGACGGTGCCGCCGAGCAGCTGCGAGCGCGCGATGACGACGTCATCGGCGGGGTGGAGTCGGATGTAGGGAGTCATCGTGAGTGCCTGTCGGCGCTTGTTTGTTTGTCAGGAGGTCTTCGCGCGGCGCCAGCTCGCGCTGAATCTCTGGTGGAACTTGTCCATGTGCTGGTGCATTGCCTCGCGCGCCGCGGCCGGGTCGCGCGCAGCGACGGCGTCGAGGATGGCTTCGTGTTCGCCGATGGCGGCCTGCCACGAGTCCATGGTCTCGAAGTAATCGATCATCCGCGCAAAGATCGGCCCGTGGCGCGACTCCAGGAAGCCCTGCACCGTCTCGGTCAGCACCACGTTGCCGCAGGCGTTGACGATGGCCAGGTGGAAGGCGCGATCGCCCTCGTGCGGTACTTCGCTGCGCGCGGCCATCTCGCGCATCATCTGGATGGCGCGGCGGATGGCGTCCACGTCCTTGCGCTTGCCGTACTGGGCCGCCGTGGCGGCGGTCTCGCCTTCCACCAGGCGGCGCGCGCGGATGATTTCGAGCGGCCCCCATTCGGCGCCGGCTGCTCCGTTGGCGGGCGGGGCCGTGCGGTGCGAGCGGTCGAGCACGTACACGCCCGAGCCGGTGCGGATCTCGACCCAGCCTTCCACCTCCAGCGCGATCAGCGCCTCGCGCACCGAGGGCCGGCTCACGCCCAGCTGCTTGGCCAGGTCGCGCTCGGCCGGAATGCGCGCGCCCGCCGCGAACTCCCCCTTGCCGATGAGCACGCGCAGCTGTTCGGCAATCTGGCGGTAGAGGCGCTGGGGTTCGAGGGTCTGGATCGGCACGGGAGCGAAAAAAGGAGGTCGAGGGGCTTAAGGGTTGTCCTGAATTGGACAAGTGGTAAGGCCAATTCAGAATACGATACACCGCCCGCGCCATCATCGGGCCTAACCCGAAGACACGACCCGAGGAGACACCGATGAGATTGCAGGGAAAGACCGCGCTGGTCACCGCCGCCGGCCAGGGCATCGGCTACGCCAGCGTGCTGGCCATGGCCGCCGAGGGCGCGCAGGTCTGGGCCACCGACGTCAACGAGAAGCTGCTCGAGCGCTACGCGGGCGTGCCCAACGTCACCGCGCTCAAGCTCGACGTGCTCGACAAGGCCGCCATCGGCGCGCTGGTGGCGAAGCTGCCCGCGCTCGACGTCCTCTTCAACTGCGCGGGCGTGGTGCACAACGGCACCATCGAGCAAGCCACCGACGACGAGCTGCTCTTCGCCTTCAGCCTCAACGTGCGCGCCCAGATGTGGACCATCCAGGCCGTGCTGCCCGGCATGCTGGCGGCCGGGCGCGGCAGCATCATCAACATGGCGAGCGTGTGCTCCAGCATGAAGGGGCTGCCCAACCGCTTTGTCTACGGCACCACCAAGGCGGCGGTGCTGGGCCTCACCAAGAGCGTGGCGGCCGACTACGTGGCCCGCGGCATCCGCTGCAACGCCGTGTGCCCGGGCACGGTCGACACGCCATCGCTTGGCGACCGCATCAACGCCAATGCCGACCCCGAAGCCGCGCGCAAGGCCTTCATCGCGCGCCAGCCCATGGGCCGGCTCGCGCAGGCCGAGGAAATCGCGCCGGTGGTGGTGTTCCTCGCGAGCGACGAATCGGTCTTCGCCACCGGCCAGGCCTTCACCGTCGACGGCGGCATCACCATATGAACCAGCTCGATTTCAAGGGCCGCCACGCAGTCGTCACCGGGGGCGCCACGGGGCTCGGCTTCGGCATCGCGCAGCGGCTCGTGGCCTCGGGCGGCAGCGTCACGCTGTGGGACCGCGATGAAGACGCCGCCGCGAAGGCGGCCGAGTCGCTTGGCGCCAAGGCCTTTGCGCTGAAGGTCGACGTGTCGCAGCAGCCCTCTGTCGCCAAGGCCGTGGCCGCCACGCTGGCGCACGCGCCGCGTATCGACGCGCTGGTCAACAGCGCCGGCATCACCGGCCCCAACACCAGGCTGTGGGACTACCCCGTGGACGACTGGCGCCAGGTGATGGACGTCAACATCAACGGCGTGTTCCTGTGCTGCCGCGAAGTGGTCGCGCAGATGCGCAAGCAGGGCACTGGCGGTAGCGGTGGCTATGGCCGCATCGTCAACATCGCCTCGGTGGCCGGCAAGGAGGGCAACCCCAACGCCAGTGCCTACAGCGCGAGCAAGGCGGCCGTCATCGGGCTGACCAAGTCGCTCGGCAAGGAGCTGGCCGACACCGGCATCCGCGTGAACTGCGTGACGCCCGCAGCGGTGAAGACGGCTATCTTCGACCAGATGACGCCCGAGCACATCGCCTTCATGCTCTCGAAGATTCCCATGGGCCGCTTCGGCACGGTGGAGGAGGTGGCCGCGATGGTCGGCTGGCTCTGCACCGAAGATTGTTCGTTCTCCACCGGCGCGGTCTTCGACCTCTCCGGTGGCCGCTCCACGTACTGATCAATTCAATTCAATGCACTGAAAGGAAAGCATGAAACTCGTCCGCTATGGCAACCCCGGCAAGGAAAAGCCCGGCCTCATCGACGACAAGGGCCAGCTGCGCGACCTGAGCGCCGTCGTCAAGGACATCGGCCCCGAGCAACTGGGCGATGCCGCCATTGCCAAGCTGCGCAAGCAGAAGATCGACAAGCTGCCGCTGGTCAAGGGCAAGCCGCGCTTCGGCAGCCCCGTGGCCAACGTCGGCAAGTTCATCGCCATCGGCCTGAACTATGCGGACCACGCGGCCGAATCGGGCCTGCCGGTGCCCAAGGAGCCCGTGGTGTTCACCAAGGCCAACAGCTGCATCCAGGGCCCGAACGATCCGGTGATGCTGCCCAAGGGCTCGGTCAAGACCGACTGGGAAGTCGAGCTCGGCGTGGTCATCGGCACGCGCGCACGCTACGTGTCGCAAAAGAGCGCGCTCGACTACGTGGCCGGCTACTGCACCATCAACGACATCAGCGAGCGCGAATACCAGATCGAGCGCGGCGGCACCTGGGACAAGGGCAAGGGCTGCGACACCTTCGGCCCGCTCGGCCCCTGGCTGGTGACGCGCGACGAAATCGAGAACCCGCAGAAGCTTTCGATGTGGCTCGACCTGAACGGCCAGCGCGTGCAGACCGGCAGCACCAAGACCATGATCTTCAGCGTGGCCAAGATCGTGAGCTACGTGAGCCAGTTCATGACGCTGATGCCCGGCGACGTCATCACCACCGGCACGCCGCCCGGCGTCGGCATGGGCATGAAGCCGCCGCTGTTCCTGAAGAAGGGCGACGTGATGACGCTGGGCATCGAAGGCCTGGGCGAGCAGCGCCAGGAAGTGATTCCGTTCAAGCTCTGAACGCGGTTCTCTGAGATCATCCGGCGGATGAAGACGCCGCCGGACCATCGCTCGCAGGTCTTTGGAACGCCCTGGGAGGGCGTCCACGGCACCGCGATGGACAGTGCCCGCCACTACGGCCGCCACTGGCACGCGACCTACGGCGTCGGGCTGCTCGACCATGGCGCGCAAAGCTCGGCCAGCGGCCGCGGCAAGGTCGATGCCTATGCGGGCGATCTGATCACCACCAATCCCGGGGAAGTGCACGACGGCCGGCCGCTTGGCGGGCCGTCGCGGCGTTGGCGCATGGTGTATTTCGACGCGGCCGTGATGGCGGGCATGCTGGGCGGCATTGTGGATGGCAGCGTCGAATTCACGCGGCCCGTGCTCAAGGACTTGCGGCTGCTACAGGCGCTGCGCCGCCTGTTCACCCGTCTCGACGATTGGCGTAACCGCGCCGCGAGCGCCTCTGCAAGCGCCGAAGCCCTCGCCTGCGAAGAGTCGCTGGTCGAAGTCTGCGGCCTGCTGCTTGGCGGCCATTCCACCGCCGTGCCGCAGCCCGAGATCGATGGCGACGTGCGGCTGGTGCGCGAGCGCCTCGCCGATGACCTGCTTGCCGCGCCCACGCTCGATGAGCTTGCAGCGATGGCCGGCCTCGGCAAGTTCCAGCTGCTGCGCCGCTTCCAGAAGGCCTACGGCGTGCCGCCCCACGCGTGGCTGTTGCTGCAGCGCGCCGAACGCGCACGCGCCTTGATCCGACGCGGCACGAGCTTGGCGAACACCGCCGCCGCAAGCGGCTTCGCGGACCAGAGCCACATGACGCGCATCTTCACGCGCCACTTCGGTTTCACGCCCGGCGCCTGGCAGCGGGCGTAGCGCTCAGCGCAGCACGCGGATCAACTCGTCGTACACCACCCGCACGCGCGCCGGCACAGGCGCCCGTTGCGAGCGGTAGACATAAATCGGCCACGGCTCGGGCGCCTCGGCCTCCAGCACCGACACCAGCGCGCCGCGCTCGATCCAGGGCTCGGCCAGCGAGCCGATCAACTGGGCGAAGCCCAGGCCCGCGAGCACCGCGGCGCACTCGGTGTCGAAGTCGTCGGTGACGAAGGCCGGCGAGGTCACGGCCAGCTGGCGCTCCTTGCGGAACATCATCGGCCAGGGCCGGCCCGACTTGCGGTCGATCAATGCGGTGAGCGGCAGCGAGGCCAGCGCTTCGATCTTCTTCGGCACGCCGGTGCGCGCGATCAGCGAGGGCGCGGCCACCACGTGCAGCGCCATCCGGCCGACCGGCCGCGCGACGAAGCGGGCGTCGCGCAGCGGGCCCACGCGCACGCCGATGTCGATCTGCTCGCCGACCACGTCGGCATGCGACTCCGAGACGCGCAGGTCGAGCACCAGGCCCGGGTGCGCGGCGAGCATCGGCGCCAGCGCCTGCGGGATGAGCTGGCGCCCGAAGATGCCCGGTGCCGTGACCCGCACCGTGCCCTGGTGCTGCGACAGTGCGCGGCGGTCGGTGCGATGGAAGAGTTCGTCGACTCCGCTCAGGGCGGTGCGCGCCCGCTCCGAGAGCTGCCGACCGAAGTCGGTGAGCTGCACGCCGCGCGTGCTGCGGTGGAAGAGGGGCTCGCCGAGCTCGTCTTCGAGCTCGCGCACCGCGCGCGTCACCACCTGCGGCGACACCGAAAGCCGCGCCGCCGCGTCGCGGAAGTTGGCGGCATCGGCGGCGGCGCAGAACACGCGCAGGGCTTCGAGACGATTGGACATGGTGTTGAGAGTTCCTTTGTGAGGAATTCTGAAGTCGCCAGAGTTTCATTTACGGGAACATGTGGATTTTCCACACTGGAGGCACTTCTTCCACACACCCGAAAGGAATTTCCCATGACATCCGTTCAAGACAACATCAAGGGCAAGGTCGCCATCGTCACCGGCGCGAGCAGCGGGCTCGGCGAATCGACGGCGCGCCACCTGGCCGCGCGCGGCGCCAAAGTGGTGCTCGCGGCCCGCCGCACCGACCGGCTCGACAAGGTCGTCGCCGAAATCCGCGAAGCCGGCGGCGAGGCCATCGCCGTGGCCACCGACGTGGCCAAGCGCGCCGACCTCAACAAGCTCGCCGCCGCCACCGTCGAGGCCTTCGGCCGCATCGACGTGCTGGTCAACAACGCCGGTGTGATGCCGCTGTCGCCCCTCGACAAGCTCAAGGTCGACGAGTGGGACCGCACCATCGACGTCAACATCAAGGGCGTGCTCTACGGCATTGCCGCCGTGCTGCCGCGCATGCAGGCGCAGGGCAGCGGGCACATCGTCAACGTCGCATCCATTGCCGGGCTGAAGGTGTTCACGCCCATCGGCACCGTCTACAGCGCGACCAAGCACGCGGTGCGCGCCATCTCCGAGGGCCTGCGCGTGGAAGTGGGCAACAGCGGCGTGCGCGTGACCATCGTGTCGCCCGGCGCGGTCGAGTCGGAGCTGAAGTTCGGCAGCAGCGATGCCGAGTCCGCGGCGGGCGTGAAGGCGTTCTACGACGCCAACCAGATCCCGTCCGATTCGGTGGCGCGCGCCATCGTCTACGCGGTGGAGCAGCCGGCGAACGTGGACATCAACGAAGTCGTGCTGCGGCCGGTGTCGCAGGAGTTCTGAACAGAGCTTCCGAGGGGTAGGGATGGGGCCGATTGCGCCCCGTCCCGCATCAATTAACCTTCAATACCCGAAGGTTTCTTGCGGGCGAAAGTGGTAAAGCCCTGCAAAATAGAACGACCGTTCGTTTTTGCATGGAAATTCCACGATGACCGCAGCAGCCGTTCCCGCCAAGCCCGCTCGTGCCGCCCAGAAGGGCCAGCAGACCAAGGCCGTCATCGTCGACGCCGCGCTGGCGCTGGCCGCGCAGATCGGGCTCGAGGGCCTGTCGATCGGTGCGGTGGCTGAAATCACCAAGATGAGCAAGTCGGGCGTGTTCGCCCACTTCGGCTCGCGCGAAGAACTTCAGATCTCGGTGGTGCGCGAGTATCACGCACGCTTCGAGCAGGAAGTATTCTTCCCCGCCCTGAAGGCGCCGCGCGGCCTGCCGCGCCTGCGCGCCATGTTCGCCAACTGGATGAAGCGCACCTCGACCGAAATCGACTCGGGCTGCATCTACATCAGCGGCGCTTCCGAATTCGACGACCGCCCAGGCCCGGTGCGCGATGCGCTGGTCGAGTCGGTCAGCATCTGGCAGGCGGCAGTGCTGCGCGCCATCGTGCAGTCGCAGAGCGAAGGCCATCTGCGCGCCGACGCCGACGAGCGCCAGGTGGCGTTCGAGATTCACGGCCTGATCCTCGCGCTGCACTACGAAGCGCGCTTCCTGCAGGTGCCCGGCTCCATCGGCCGCGCCAACGTCGGCTTCGACAACATCCTCGCGCGCAGCGCCACGCCCGATGCGCCCAAGGCCGACACGGCCGCGCCGGCCGGCCGCCGCCGCCTCAAGACCGTGCGCTGAAGAAGCGCGCGGCCTGCCCCGTTTTCGTTTTCCCCCTTTTTCTTTTTTCTATCTAGCTTCGACCAGGAGAGTTCCGGATGCCTACCTACAACCCACCCGTGCGCGACATGCAGTTCGTGCTGCACGAAGTGCTCAACGTCGCCGAGGAACTCAAGGCGCTTCCGGCACATGCCGAGACCGATGCCGACACCATCAACGCGGTGATCGAAGAGGCCGGCAAGTTCGCCGCCGAAGTGACCTTCCCGCTCAACATCAGCGGCGATGAAGAGGGCTGCACGCTCGACAAGACCACGCATGAAGTCAAGACGCCCAAGGGCTTCAAGGACGCCTACGCCAAGTACATCGAAGGCGGTTGGCCCGCGCTGTCGTGCGACCCGGCCTTCGGCGGCCAGGGCCTGCCCTTCGTTGTGAACCAGTGCCTGTTCGAGATGCTCAACAGCGCCAACCAGGCCTGGACCATGTACCCCGGCCTCTCGCACGGCGCCTACGAGGCGCTCGCAGCGCACGGCACCGACGAGCAGAAGAAGACCTACCTGCCCAAGCTCACCAGCGGCGAATGGACCGGCACCATGTGCCTGACCGAACCCCATTGCGGCACCGACCTCGGCCTGCTGCGCACCAAGGCCGAGCCGCAGGCGGACGGCACCTACCGCATCAGCGGCAGCAAGATCTTCATCTCGGCCGGCGAGCACGACATGACGAGCAACATCATTCACCTGGTGCTGGCCCGCCTGCCTGACGCGCCCAAGGGCAGCAAGGGCATCAGCCTGTTCGTGGTGCCGAAGTTCAAGGTCAAGGCCGACGGTTCGCTCGGCGAGCGCAACCCGATCTTCTGCGCCGGCCTGGAGCACAAGATGGGCATTCACGGCAACGCCACCGCGCAGATCGTGATCGAAGGCGCCACCGGCACGCTGGTGGGCGAGCCCAACAAGGGCCTGGCCGCGATGTTCGTGATGATGAACGCCGCGCGCCTGGGCGTGGGCAACCAGTCGTTGGGCCTGACCGAAGTGGCCTACCAGAACGCGCTGGCCTACGCCAAGGACCGCATCCAGATGCGTTCGCTCTCCGGCGTGAAGGCCAAGGACAAGGAAGCCGACCCCATCATCGTGCACCCCGACGTGCGCAAGATGCTGCTCACTGCCAAGGCCTATGCCGAAGGCGGCCGCGCGCTGCAGATCTTCTGCACGCTGCTGCTCGACAAGGAACACAACCACCCCGACGAGAAGGTGCGCAAGGACTCCGGCGAACTGGTCGCGCTGCTGACCCCCATCGTCAAGGCCTTCATCACCGACAACGGCCACGTTGCAACCAACGCCTGCATGCAGGTGTTCGGCGGCCACGGCTTCATCAAGGAATGGGGCATGGAGCAGTTCGTGCGCGACAACCGCATCAACATGATCTATGAAGGCACCAACACCATCCAGTCGCTGGACCTGCTGGGCCGCAAGGTGCTGGGCAACAACGGCGCGTCGCTGAAGAAGTTCGGCAAGCTGGTTGCGAAGCTGGTGGAAGAAGAGGGCGTCAACGAGAAGATGGCCGAGTTCATCAACCCCATCGCGGGCCTGGGCGACCAGCTCACCAAGTTCACGACCGAGATCGGCTTCAAGGGCTTCCAGAACCCCGACGAAGTGGGCGCCGCTGCTGTCGACTACCTGCGCGTGGCCGGCCACTTCGTGTTCGGCTACCTGTTCGCCCGCATGGCGCAGGTTGCACTGCGCGAAATCGCCGCCGGCAACACCGACCCGTTCTACGTCGCCAAGCTGCAGACCGCACGCTTCTACTTCGCCAAGCTGTTCCCCGAGACCGCGACGCTGATGCGCACCGCGCGCGCCGGCAGCAAGGTGCTGATGGACACCGACGCGGCACTGGCCTGAAGCAAGCCCTTTGCCTTTTCCTTCACTTCGCCGGGAGACACGCATGAAGAAAGCATTCGCCGCCGTTCTGTTCGCCGTCACCGCAGCCTCGGCCATGGCCCAGGTCACGCCGGTCGGCCTGTGGCGCAACGTTGACGACAAGACCGGTGAGGTCAAGGCCGAGATCCGCATCGATGAAACCAACGGTGCGCTGCTCGGCCGCATCGAAAAGGCACTGGGCAAGGACGCCAAGCCCGGCGCCACCTGCGACGAATGCAGCGACGACCGCAAGGGCAAGCCCATGGTGGGCCTGGACATCATCCGCGGCGGCAAGAAGGCCGAAGGCAAGGACGTCTGGGAAGGCGGCAAGATCCTCGACCCCGAGAACGGCAAGGAATACCGCGCGAGCTACACGCCCGTCGACGGCGGCAAGAAGCTCGAAGTGCGCGGCTACCTGGGCCCCTTCTGGCGTACCCAAACCTGGAACCGCGTGCAGTAACAAGCCTGCGCGCAACCAATCCAAGAAATACCAAGCAACATGTCCCGATTTCAAGTGAAGAAGGTCGCCGTGCTCGGCGCCGGCGTGATGGGCGCGCAGATTGCGGCCCACCTCGTCAACGTGCGCGTGCCTGTCGTGCTGTTCGACCTGGCCGCAAAAGAAGGCCCGAAGAACGGCATCGTCACGCGCGCCATCGACAACCTCAAGAAGCTCAAGCCCGCGCCGCTCGGCGACGTGGCCGATGCGGGCCTGATCGAACAGGCCAACTACGAAGACGACCTTGCCAAGCTCGGCGAGTGCGACCTCATCATCGAAGCCATTGCCGAGCGCATGGACTGGAAGCTCGATCTCTACAAGAAGATCGCGCCCCACGTTGCCAAGCATTCGATCCTGGCCTCGAACACCTCGGGCCTGTCGATCACCAAGCTCAGCGAGGCATTGCCCGAAGCGCTGAAGCCGCGCTTCTGCGGCATTCACTTCTTCAACCCGCCGCGCTACATGTTCCTGGTGGAGCTGATCAACACGCCCACCACGCAGCCGCAGGTGCTCGACGACCTCGAAGCCTTCGTCACCAGCACGCTCGGCAAGGGCGTGGTGCGCGCGCACGACACGCCCAACTTCATCGCCAACCGCGTCGGCATTGCCGGCATGCTGGCTACGCTGAAGGAAGTCGAGAAGTTCGGCTTGACGCCCGACGTGGTGGATGACCTCACCGGCAAGAAGCTGGGCCGCGCGAGTTCGGGCACCTTCCGCACCGCCGACGTGGTGGGCCTCGACACGATGGCCCACGTCGTGAAGACGCTGCAGGACAACCTGAACGCCGAGACCGATCCGTTCTATGCCAACTTCGCGACGCCGCCGGTGCTCGCCAAGCTGCTGGAGCTGGGCAACCTGGGCCAGAAGGCCAAGGCCGGCTTCTTCAAGAAGGTCGGCCGCGACATCCTGCGCTTCGACCTGAAGAGCGGCGAGTACGTGCCCGCCGGCGCCAAGGCCGACGAGGTGTATGGCCGCATGCTGAAGAAGCCCGCGGGCGAACGCCTGAAGCTCCTGCGCGAGAGCGAAGGACCGCAGGGCCAGTTCCTCTGGGCGATCCTGCGCGACGGCTTCCACTACGCCGCCGTGCACCTGGGCGACATCGCCGAGAGCGCACGCGACATCGACTTCGCCATGCGCTGGGGCTTCGGCATGAAGCAGGGCCCGTTCGAGCTCTGGCAAGAGGCCGGCTGGGCGCAGGTCGCCAAGTGGGTGCAGGAAGACATCGACGCCGGCAAGGCACTGAGCAGCGCGCCGCTGCCCAAGTGGGTGTTCGAAGGTCCGGTGGCCGAGGCCGGCGGCGTGCACACGCCCGGAGGCTCGTGGAGCGCATCGCAGAACAAGTTCGTGCCGCAGCGCAGGCTGCCGGTGCATGACCGCCAGCTGTTCCCCGAGAGCGTGCTCGGCGCGAACGCAGCCGACGCCAACACCGCCGGCACCACCATCAGCGACGAAGGCGACGTGCGCGTGTGGACGCTCGATGGCGAAGTGCTCATCGCCAGCATCCATTCGAAGATGCACGCCATCAGTCCCGACGTGGCCGAGGCGCTTGGCGCCGCGGTGGAGCTGGCCGAGGCCGAATACAAGGGCCTTGTGATCTGGTCGCCCGACGAGGTGTTCTCGGTCGGCGCCGACCTGCAGGCGATGCTGCCGGCCTTCGTGGTCGCGGGCATCGGTGCGGTCGAAGGTGCCGAGGAAGAGCTGCAGAACGTGATGCTCAAGATCCGCTACGCCAGCGTGCCGGTGATCTCGGCCGTGCGCGGCATGGCGCTGGGCGGCGGCTGCGAGCTGGCCGTGCATTCGGCCAAGCGCGTGGCTGCAATGGAAAGCTACATCGGCCTGGTCGAAGTCGGCGTGGGCCTGATCCCCGGCGCCGGCGGCCTGACCTACATCGCGCGTCGTGCCGCGGAGAACGCAGCGGCCTCCACGGGTAGCGACCTGCTGCCGTTCCTCACCGAAGGCTTCACCGCCGCTGCGATGGCGAAGGTCGGCACCGGCGCGCTCGATTCGAAGAAGCTGGGCTACCTGCTCGACAGCGACGTGATCGTGCCGAACAAGGACGAGCTGCTGTACGTGGCGCTGCAGCAGGCCAAGGCCATGGCCGACGCCGGCTACCGCGCACCACTGCGCCGCACCTTCCGCGTGGCGGGCCGCAGCGGCGCCGCGACCATCAAGGGCCAGCTGGTGAACATGCGCGACGGCGGCTTCATCAGCGCGCACGACTTCCACATTGCCAGCCTGATCGCGAACGTGGTCACCGGCGGCGACGTGGACGCGGGTTCGCTCGTGACCGAGGAATACCTGATGACGCTGGAACGCAAGGCGTTCTGCTCGCTCATCGTGCATCCCAAGACGCAGGAGCGGATCATGGGGATGCTCAGCACCGGCAAGCCAGTGCGCAACTAAGGACAGATTTCATGAGCAAGCAAGTACAAGACGCCTACATCGTCTCCGCCACCCGCACCCCCATCGGCAAGTCGCACCGCGGCTACTTCCGCAACTACCGTCCTGACGACCTGCTGGCCACCACGCTGCGCGCTGCGCTGGCCGCCGTGCCCAGCCTCGACCCGAAGGCCATCGAAGACATCATCTGCGGCTGCGCGATTCCCGAATCGCAGCAGGGCCTGAACGTCGCGCGCATCGGTGCGGTGCTGGCGGGCCTGCCGACCAGCGTCGGCGGCATCACCGTCAACCGCTTCTGCGCATCTGGCCTGTCGGCCGTGCAGATGGCGGCCGACCGCATCCGCGTCGGCGAGGCCGACGTGATGATCGCAGCCGGTGTCGAAAGCATGAGCATGGTGCCGATGATGGGCAACTCGCCCTCGCTGTCGCCCTCGATCTTCGAGCGCGAGGGCGACGTGGGCATTGCCTACGGCATGGGCCTCACGGCCGAGAAGGTCGCGCAGCAGTGGAAGGTGAGCCGCGAGGCGCAGGACGAGTTCGCGCTCGCCTCGCACCAGAAGGCACTGGCCGCACAGAAGGCCGGCAAGTTCGCCGACGAGATCACGCCCATCGAAGTGACCGACCGCACGCCGAACCTGGAGACCGGCGAGTCGATTGCCAAGACCCGCACCGTGAACCTCGACGAAGGCGCGCGCCCCGACACCAGCATCGAAGGCCTCGCCAAGCTGCGCACCGTGTTCGCCGCGCGCGGCACGGTCACGGCCGGCAACAGCTCGCAGACCTCGGACGGCGCGGGCGCGCTGATCCTGGCGAGCGAAAAGGCCGTGAAGCAGTACGGCCTCACGCCGCTCGCACGCTTCGTGAGCTTCGCCAGCAAGGGCGTGCCGCCGCACATCATGGGCATCGGCCCGATCGAGGCGATTCCGGCCGCGCTGCGCTATGCGGGCCTGAAGCACGAGGACATCGACTGGTTCGAGCTGAACGAAGCCTTTGCCGCGCAGTCGCTGGCCGTCATCAACACGCTGGGGCTCGATCCGTCGAAGGTCAACCCGATGGGCGGCGCGATTGCGCTGGGCCATCCGCTCGGCGCTACGGGCGCCATCCGCTCGGCGACCGTGGTGCATGCGCTGCGCCGCGAGAACCTGAAATACGGCATGGTCACGATGTGCGTGGGCATGGGCCAGGGCGCTGCCGGTATCTTCGAAAGGGTTTGAGCAAACCCCCAGGCTTCGCGCACTTCGTGTCGCTGCGCCAACCCCCTTGCAGGGGGGCAACACCTGCGGCCCGGCAAAGCCGGTTCCGCGGTGTTCCGCGAATGGACCGTGACCGTTCTGGAGAAACGAGCATGCAACAGGAAGTTCTGAAGGTCGATGGCGGCGCACAGCAACTGGCGGTGCGCCGCTACGAGCCCGCCGGCGCACCGCGCGCCAGCATCGTGATCGGCGGCGCGATGGGCGTGCGCCAGTCGTTCTACGAACCCTTCGCGCAGTGGCTTGCAGAACAGCAGGGCCTGCGCGTCTGGACCTTCGACTACCGGGGCTCGGGCGATTCGCGCGGCGATGCGTCGCTGCGCGGCTTCAAGGCCGACCTGTTCGACTGGGCGCGCGACTATGAAGCGGTGATCGATGCCGCCAAGGCCGCACTGCCTGACCAGCCGCTCTACCTGCTGGGTCACAGCCTTGGCGCGCAGTTGCCGGGCTTCCTGCAGCGCCCGGAACAAGTCGACGGCCTCGTCAGCATCGCGGCCGGCAGCGGCTACTGGCGCGAGAACGCGCCGAAGCTCAGGCGCAGCATCCTCTACTTCTGGTTCGTGCTCGTGCCGCTGGTCACGCGACTGTTCGGCTACTTTCCGGGCCGCAAGCTGAAAAAGGTCGGCGACCTGCCGCGCGGCGTGATCCTGCAATGGCGGCGCTGGTGTCTCAACCCGCGCTACAGCGTGGGTGCCGAGGGCGAGCTTGCATCGCAGAGCTACAACCGCGTGCGCTTCCCAGTGCTCGCGCTGTCGATCACCGACGACGAGCTCATGACGCTCGCCGGCACCGAAAGCCTGGTGAGCTTCTATGCCGGCGCACCGAGCGCGGTCGAGCGCATCGCGCCGGCGGACGTGCAGGCCCGGCGCATCGGCCACTTCGGCTTCTTCCGCGAGCAGTTCAGCCAGAGCCTGTGGCCGAGCACGGTCGACAAGCTGCACCGGCTGGCTGCGTTGACCGAACGTACTGCGGTGCAGCACGCCAACGTCCCGCACACGACTGCGTGACGCCATCCTCCGGAGGCACACTGCCGATCATGACGAGCACGCAGCACCCCTTCGACAAAGCCCTGACGATCCACCACAGCGACATCCGCGTGGGGCACTTCACCGGCATGACCAGCCCCGACTACTGGAACATGGTCGGGCCCTTCGGCGGCACCACTGCGGCCCTGGTGCTGCAGTCGGTGATGCAGCACCCCGACGTGCTGGGCACGCCCATCGCGCTCACCGTCAACTACGCGGCGGCGATCGAAGCCGGCGCGTTCGACATCCAGGCCACTGCCGTGCGCACCAACCGCTCGACGCAGCACTGGACGGTGCAGATCACGCAGGCCGGCCCCAGCGGCGCGCCCAACATGACGACCACCGCCACCGTGGTGACGGCCGCGCGCCGCGACACCTGGGGCGAGAGCGACATGCCGATGCCCGAGGCGCCAAGGCCCGAGACGGTCGACCGCATGAGCATCGGCCCGTCCGGCGTGGCGTGGATCAACCAGTACGAGATGCGCCCTTTCAGCGGTGGCATTCCCGCGAAGTGGGACGAGAGCCTGCACCACAGCGAAACCCGCATCTGGCTGCGCGACGCACAGCCACGGCCGCTCGACTTCGCCTCGCTCGCCGCGATGAGCGACATGTTCTACCCGCGCGTGTGGCTGCGCCGCGCGAAGCACGTGCCCGCGGGCACGGTGTCGATCACCACCTACTTCCACGTCGGGCCGGCGCAGCTGGCCGAGGTCGGCACGGGCTATCTCCTGGGCCGCGCGGCGGGGCAGCAGTTCTTCAACGGCTTCTTCGACCAGACGGCGCATCTGTGGAGCGAGAAGGGCGTGCTGCTGGCCACTTCGAACCAGATCGTCTACTACAAGGAATAAAGAGACATGACCACCCTGCAGAAAGCCGCACTCATCGTCGGTGCCGGCGATGCCACCGGCGGTGCCATTGCCCGCCGCTTCGCGCGCGAAGGTTTTGCCACCTGCGTCACGCGCCGCAGCCTCGACAAGCTGCAGCCGCTGGTCGCGCAGATCGAGGCCGACGGCGGCCGTGCGCACGCCTTCGCCTGTGATGCGCGCAAGGAAGAGGAAGTGGTCGCGCTTGTCGAGCAGATCGAATCGACCATCGGGCCGATCGAGGTGATGGTGTTCAACATCGGCGCCAACGTGCCCGAGAGCATCCTGAACGAGACCGCACGCAAGTACTTCAAGGTGTGGGAGATGGCCTGCTTCTCGGGCTTTCTCAATGGACGCGAAGTGGCGAAGCGGATGGTGGCGCGCGAACTGCCCAAGGGCGGCCATCGCGGCACGATCATCTTCACCGGCGCGACGGCCTCGTTGCGTGGCGCGGCGAACTTCGGCGCTTTTTCGGGCGCGAAGATGGCTTTGCGTGCGCTCGCGCAGTCGATGGCACGCGAGCTGGGGCCACAGGGCATTCACGTTGCGCACGTGGTGGTCGATGGCGCCATCGACACTGAATTCATCCGCAGCAATTTCCCCGAGCGCTATGCGTTGAAGGAAAGCGACGGCATCCTGAACCCGGAGCACATTGCCGACAGCTACTGGATGCTGCATTCGCAGCCTCGTGACGCGTGGACGCACGAACTCGACCTGCGGCCCTGGTCCGAGAAATTCTGAGAGAAGGAGACAACCCCATGGCGAAATCCGTCGACTTCTATTTCGACTTCGGCAGCCCAGCCGCCTACCTGGCCGCGACGCAACTGCCGCACATCTGCGCCGATACAGGCGCCGAGCTGGTGTGGAAGCCCATGCTGCTGGGCGGTGTGTTCCAGGCGACCGGCAATCATTCGCCCGCCGAGATCAAGCCCAAGGGCCCGTACATGACGACCGATCTGAAGCGCTTTGCCAAGCGCTACGGCGTGCCCTTCGTGCACAACCCCCACTTCCCGATCAACACGCTGCTGCTGATGCGCGGCGCCACGGGCGTCCAGATGAAGGAGCCGGCGCGTTTCGGTGCGTACGTCGATGCGGTTTTCCACGCGATGTGGGTCGATCCGAAGAACCTCAACGACCCGGCAACCGTCGGTGCCGTCTTGCAAAATGCGGGCTTCGACGCCGCGGGCCTGCTCGCGCTGGCCGGTGCTCAGGAAACCAAGGACCGCCTCAAGGCCGTCACGCAGGAAGCCGTGGAGCGCGGCGTGTTCGGCGCTCCCACCATGTTCGTCGGCAGCGAGATGTTCTGGGGGCAAGACCGCCTCGATTTCGTCCGCGAAGCCCTTTGCGCCTGACCGCGGCGCCAATCTTTTTCATCCAAGGACTACCATCCATGAGCGACATCCTCGTCCACACCGAAGCCGGTGTGATGACCATCACCTTCAACCGCGTCGACAAGAAGAACTCCATCACCAGCGCCATGTACGCCGAGCTGGCCGACGCGCTGGCTACAGCCGAAAGCGCAGCGGCCGTGCGCTGCGTGCTGATCCAGGGCGACCCGACGATCTTCAGCGCGGGCAACGACATCGGCGACTTCCTCAACGGTCCGCCGTCGACGGAAGAGTCACCGGTGTTCCGCTTCCTGCGCGGCATCGCGACCTTCCCCAAGCCGATCGTTGCGGCTGTGTGCGGCCCGGCTGTGGGCATCGGCACCACGATGCTGTTCCATTGCGACCTCGTCTATGCGGGTGACAACGCCGCTTTCTCGATGCCCTTCGTGAACCTGGGCCTGTGCCCCGAGGCGGCATCGAGCCTGCTGGTGCCGCAGATGCTGGGCTACCACCGCGCGGCCGAGGCGCTGCTGCTGGGCGAGCCCTTCATGGCGGAGGCCGCGCTCGAAGTGGGCCTGGTCAACCGCGTGGTGCCGCCGACCGAAGCGAACGCCATCGCGCAGACGCAGGCTCGCAAGCTGGCCGCCAAGCCGCTGAGTGCGCTGGTGGAAACCAAGCGTCTGCTGAAGAAGGCGCAGATGCCCGCCGTGCTCGAACGCATGGGTGAGGAGGGCGCGAGCTTCGGTCGCATGCTGCGCGAGCCGGCGGCACGCGAGGCTTTCGGTGCTTTCATGGAGAAACGCAAGCCGGACTTCTCCAAGGTCTGATGCGTTTTCGGGGCTTGCACGCGTACACTGGCCGCCGTGCAAGTTTCAGAGACAAGAACGCTCACAACGCCCGTCCCGCGGGCGAATGATGCTACTGAAAAAGTAGCAATCGACCTCACGCGCCGGCGTACTTTCGGCTTGCTGGCGGGTGCCTTGGCAGCGCCTTCGCTGGCCTTGGCGCGTGTGCGACCGCTGCGCATCGGCGTCATCGGTTCATGGTCGGGCCCTTACGCGGGCGGCGGGCGGCAGTTCGATGCCGGCATGGCCGTCTGGCTGGCGGCGCACAACCAGAACATCGCCGGCCGGCCGGTCGAGCTGCTGCGGCGCGATGTACCCGGCAGCGCGCCCGAGCAGGCACGCCGCCATGCGCAAGACCTCGTCGAAAGCGAGCGCGTCGACCTGCTGGCGGGCCTGGATTTCAGCTCCAACGCCTACGCCGTCGGCACCGTCGCCACGCAGGCCAAGCTGCCCCTGGTGGTGATGAATGCGGCCTCTTCGGGCATCACGGCGCGCTGCCCGTTCGCGGTGCGAGTGTCCTTCACCATCGGCCAGGTCACGCTGCCGCTGGCGCGATGGGCGCTCCAGCAGGGGCTGCGCGACGTCTGCACCGTGGTGGCCGACTACGCCTCGGGCGTCGATGCTGAAAGCGCCTTTGTCTCGGGCATCACCGCGGGCGGCGGCCGGGTCGGCGCGATGCTGCGGGTGCCGCTGAACACGCTCGACTACTCGGCCTACATGCTGCGGCTGCGCGAACTCAAGCCGCAGGCGGTGTTCTTCTTCCTGCCCTCGGGGCAGATGCCGGCCACCTTCCTCAAGTTCTGGCGCGACCGTGGCATGGCCGACACCGGCATCCGCCTGCTGGCCACCGGCGACGCCACCGACGACCACTACCTCGAAGGCATCGGGGAGCTGGCCGATGGCCTCGTCACCAGCCACCACTATTCGTTCGCCCACGAATCGCCGGCCAACCGCCGCTTCACGGGCATCTTCGAGACGGAGTACGGCAGCCATCTGCGCCCGGGGTATTTCGCGGTCGCGGCCCACGATGCGCTTGCCGCCATCGATGCGGCGATGAGCTCGCCCATGGCGCGCGGCGGCGTGGTCGGGGAGCGGCTGGTGGACGCGTTCCGGGGCGTGAAGCTCGACAGCCCGCGCGGCCCGGTAGAGATTGACGCCCACACCCGGGACATCGTGCAGACCGTGTACATCCGCCGCGTCGAGCGGCGCGACGGGCGCTGGGTCAACCGCGAATTCGAGCGCTTCGAGCGCGTGCGCGACCCGGGCGTCTGAGCCCGGGGGCGTTGCTCAGGGCTGCTGTTCGATGGGCCGTGGGCGGCCGTTGTCGTCGATGGCCACATAGGTGAATGTGGCCTGCGTCACCTTGATGTATTCGCCCTGCGCCCGGAAGCGCTCGGCAAACACCTCGACCGTCACCGTGACCGAGGTGCGCCCGATGCGCACCAGCTTCGAATAGAACGACAGGATGTCGCCCAGACGCACCGGCTGCTTGAAGATGAACTCGTTCACCGCCACCGTGGCCTGGCGGCCCTTGGCGTAGCGCGCGGGGATCACCGAGCCGGCCAGGTCGCACTGCGCCATGACCCAGCCGCCGAAGATGTCGCCGTTGGCGTTGCAGTCGGCCGGCATCGGAATGACCTTGAGCACCAGCTCCATGTCGGTGGGCAGGCTCTTGAGGATGGCGGCAGCGGCAGCGCTGGAAGTATCTGACATGGGCACAATCTGGAACAAACAAGCAACCACGATTGTCTCCCATGCGCCGCAGCGGCGAAGCCCTTCCCCCCTCCCACTCCGTCTCCGGCCACCCGCCGGAGCGCAGCGACCGTTCCGACTGGGCGACGCTGCGCCGCCTGTTTCCCTACCTCTGGCAGTACAAGTGGCGGGTGGCCGCGGCGCTGGCCTTCATGGTGGGTGCCAAGGTGGCCAACGTCGGCGTGCCGGTGCTGCTGAAGAACCTGGTCGACACGATGACGCCCAAGCCGGACATGGCGCAGGCGCTGCTCATCGTGCCCATCGGCCTGCTGTTGGCTTACGGCCTGCTGCGCTTCTCGACCTCGCTGTTCGGCGAACTGCGCGAGTTGATCTTCGCCAAGGCCACCGAGGGCACGGCCCGGCAGATCGCGCTGGAGGTGTTCCGTCACCTGCACGCGCTGAGCCTGCGTTTCCACCTGGAGCGCCAGACCGGCGGCATGACGCGCGACATCGAGCGCGGCACGCGCGGCGTGCATTCGCTCATCTCGATGTCGCTCTACAGCATCGTGCCGACCATCATCGAGCTGGTGCTGGTGCTCGCCATCCTGGGCGTGAAGTTCGATTCGCTGTTCGTCTGGATCACGGCGGCGGCGCTGGTGCTGTACATCACCTTCACCGTGACGGTGACCGAGTGGCGCACGCAGTTCCGCAAGACCATGAACGAGCTCGACTCGGTGGCGCAGAGCCGCGCGGTCGATTCGCTGCTGAACTACGAAACCGTCAAGTACTTCAACAACGAAGACTTCGAGGCCGGCCGCTACGACGCCAGTCTCGACCGCTACCGCAAGGCGGCCATCAAGAGCCAGCGCACGCTGAGCATGCTCAACACCGGGCAGCAACTGCTGATTGCCGTGAGCCTGGTGCTGATGCTGTGGCGCGCCACCTCGGGCGTGGTCGAAGGGCGCATGACGCTGGGCGACCTGGTGATGGTCAACGCCTTCATGATCCAGCTCTACATTCCGCTGAACTTCCTGGGCGTGATCTACCGCGAGATCAAGCAGAGCCTGACCGATCTCGACAAGATGTTCGTGCTGATGGAAAAAGAGCGCGAGGTGCGCGATGCGCCCGGCGCGCAGCCGCTGGCCGGTGCCGACGCCACTGTGCGCTTCGAGGACGTGAGCTTTGCCTACGAGGCCGCACGGCCCATCCTCAAGCACGTGAGCTTCGAGATTCCGGCCGGCAAGACGGTGGCGGTGGTCGGGCCCTCGGGTTCGGGAAAGTCCACGCTCGCGCGGCTGTTGTACCGCTTCTACGATGTGCAGCACGGCCGCATCACCATCGGCGGGGAAGACATTCGCGAAGTGACCCAGTCCAGCGTGCGCCGCGCCATCGGCATCGTCCCGCAGGACACGGTGCTGTTCAACGACACGGTCGAATACAACATCGCCTACGGCCGCCCGGGGGCGAGCCGCGAAGAAGTGGAGGCCGCCGCGCGCGCCGCACGCATCCACGACTTCATTGCCGCCACGCCCAAGGGCTATGAAACGACCGTGGGCGAGCGCGGCCTCAAGTTATCTGGCGGCGAGAAGCAGCGCGTGGCCATCGCGCGCACGCTGCTGAAGAACCCTCCGATCGTGATCTTCGACGAGGCCACCTCGGCGCTCGACTCGGCCAACGAGCGCGCCATCCAGTCCGAGCTGAAGAGCGCCGCGCAGGACAAGACCACGCTGGTCATCGCGCACCGCCTGTCGACGGTGGTCGATGCGCACGAGATCCTGGTGCTGGAGTCGGGCGTGATCGTCGAGCGCGGCACGCACGCCCAGCTGCTCGCGAAGCAGGGCCGCTACGCCCAGATGTGGGCTTTGCAGAAGAGCGAAGCAACTCCATTGATGTAGCGCGATCATTCATTCCTTTTTATCGATCTCAGGAGTTCAGACGTGTCGACCAAGATTCCCCTGCTGGTGCTCAGCGGCCTCTCGAGTGCCCACCAGGCCCAGATTGCCGAGGTCTATGACATGACCTACGCCTTCGACCCCGCCCTGCGCGCGGCCGCCATCGCCGAGCACGGCAAGAAGTTTCGCGCGGTGCTGACCATCGGCGTCATCGGCATCACGCCCGAGGAAATCGCGGCGATGCCGGCGCTGGAGCTGATCTGCTGCATGGGCGCGGGCTACGAAGGCGTGCCGCTCGAAGTGACGCGCGCTCGCGGCATCGCGACGGCCAACGGCGCAGGCACCAACGACGACTGCGTGGCCGATCACGCCTTCGGCCTGCTGATCAGCATCGTGCGCGAGTTCCGCAAGCTCGACCGGCTGTGCCGCGAAGGCGTGTGGCGCGAAGCCATTCCGCAGCCGCCGAACGTGTCGGGCAAGAAGCTGGGCATCCTGGGGCTGGGCACCATCGGCCAGAAGATCGCGAAGCGGGCGGCGGCCTTCGACATGGAGGTCGGCTATCACAACCGCAAGCCGCGCGAAGGCGCAACGCAGCGCTACTTCGACGACCTGAAGTCGCTGGCCGCGTGGGCCGACTTCCTGGTGCTGGCCGCACCGGGCGGGCCCGCGACCAAGCATCTGGTCAACGCCGAAGTGCTCGACGCGCTGGGGCCGCAGGGCTACCTGGTGAGCATCGGGCGCGGCAGCGTCGTTGACACCGAGGCGCTGGCGGCCGCATTGCGCGAGAACCGCATCGCCGGGGCCGGCGTCGACGTGTACGAGAGCGAGCCGAAGCGGCCCGAACCGCTGGTCGGCCTCGACAACGTGCTGCTGACGCCGCACATGGCCGGCTGGTCGCCCGAGGCGACGCAGAAGTCGGTGGACCATTTCCTCGCGAATGCCGAAGGGCACTTCGCGGGGCGCGGCGTGTTGACGCCGATCTGAGGCCTCAGCCCAATGCGGAGGGGCGGTGCGCCGCCCAGCCGCAGGCCTGGTCATAGGCATGCCCGAGCCGCAGCACGTCGAGGTCCGCATGAATCGGCCCCGCCAGCTGCAGCCCCATCGGCAGCCCGCCTTCGCCGAAGCCGGCGCGCACATTCAGCGTCGGCAGCCCGGCCAGCGTGAACGGCGTGACGATCTCCATCCAGCGGTGGTACGTGTCGCTCTTTACACCGTTCACCTCGGCAGGCCAGTGCAATTCGGCATCGAACGGAAACACCTGCGCGGTCGGTGCCAGCACGAAGTCGAAGCGCTCGAACAGCTTCAGGAACGCGCGGTACACGTTCGAGCGGTACACCGATGCCTGGTACAGCGAAGCCGCATCGAGGTGCCGGCTCTGCTCGATTTCCCATTGGGCCTCGGGCTTGAGCTGCCCGAACAGCTTCGGGTCGCTGAGGTAGGCACCGAGCTTGCCGCCCACCAGCAGTTGCCTCAACCGCAGCCACGCGCTCCAGTTGTGCTCGCGCGGCACGTCGAGCGTGCAGGGCTCGACCTCGCAGCCGATGGTGCGGAAGGTGCCGAGCGCCTTCTCGCCCAGCTCGCGGATGCCGGGGGCCAGCGGCAGGTCGGGCCAGATGCTGCCGAGCCAGCCGATGCGAAGACCCTTGCCGTCGCCGTCCAGCTGCAGCGCGTCGGGCGAGGGCAGGGCGTGCGGCGACGACAGCGGCACGCGCGCATCGAAGCCCGCCTGCACGGCCAGCAGCCGCGCCGCGTCTTCCACCGTGCGCGCCATCGGGCCTTCGCAGCCCAGCTGCTGGAAGAACAGTTCCTCGTCGGGGTTGCCCGGCACACGCCCGCGCGATGGCCGCATGCCGATCACGTTGTTGAAGGCGGCCGGGTTGCGCAGCGATCCCATCATGTCGCTGCCGTCCGCCACGGGCAGCATGCCCAGGGCCAGCGCCACTGCGGCACCGCCGCTGCTGCCGCCCGCGCTGCGCTCGGGCGCATAGGCGTTGCGCGTGATGCCGAACACCGTGTTGTAGGTGTGCGAGCCAAGCCCGAACTCGGGCGTGTTGGTCTTGCCGATGACGACTGCGCCGGCCGCCCTGGCGCGGGCCACGTGCAGGCTGTCGGTGCGCGCCGGTGAATGCGGTGACAGCGGCGAGCCCATGGAGGTCGGCAGGCCGGCGGCGTGGCTCAGGTCCTTCACTGCCAGCGGAAAACCGTGCATCCAGCCGCGCCGTTCGCCGCGCGCCAGTTCGGCGTCGCGCTCATCGGCCTCGGCCAGCAACTGCGCCGGATCGCGCAGCGACACGATGGCGTTGAAGCGCGGGTTCAGCGCCTCGATGCGGGCCAGCGAGGCCTGCATCACCTCGCGGCAGGACACGTCGCGCTTGGCGACGCGGCGGGAGAGTTCGGTGGCGCTGAGTTCGAGCAGGTCGGCTGAAGGCATGGCGAGTGCGGGAAAAGGAGGGGGCGCCCAGTATGGCGCGGCGCTCGCATAATCGCCGCGTATGGAAACCAAGTGGCTCGAAGACTTCATCAGTTTGGCGGAAACCCGCAGCTTCAGCCGCTCGGCTCAATTGAGGCATGTGACCCAGCCGGCGTTCTCGCGCCGCATCCAGGCGCTCGAAGGCTGGGCCGGCACTGACCTGGTCGACCGCAGCTCCTACCCCACACGGCTCACGCCAGCGGGCCAGACGCTCTACAGCCAGGCCATCGAGATGCTGCAATCGCTGCAGAGCACCCGGGCCATGCTGCGCGGGCACTCGGCCGCCGGGCAGGATGTGATCGAGATCGCCGTGCCGCACACGCTGGCCTTCACCTTCTTCCCCTCGTGGGTGACCAGCCTGCGCGAGCACTTCGGGCCGATCAAGAGCCGCCTCATCGCGCTCAACGTGCACGACGCGGTGCTGCGGCTGGTCGAAGGCAGCTGCGACCTGCTGATCGCCTACCACCACCCCTCGCAGCCGCTGCAGCTCGATGCCAACAAGTACGAGATGGTCAGCCTCGGCGAGGAAACCGTGGCCCCCTGGGTCAAGGCCGATGCCGAAGGCGCGCCGCGCTACCGGCTGCCGGGGCGTCCCGGCCAGCCGCTGCCCTACCTGGGCTATGCGCCCGGCGCCTACCTGGGCCGCGTGGTCGACCAGTTACTGAAAGAGTCGGGCACTGCCATTCACCTCGACCGCGTTTACGAAACCGACATGGCCGAAGGTCTGAAGGTCATGGCGCTCGAAGGCCACGGCATCGCCTTCCTGCCGCAGAGTGCGGTGCGCAAGGAGATCAAGGCGCGCAAGCTCGTGAGCGCGCTGCCGCCCGAAATCGACAGCCTCGAGGCGACCATGGAAATCCGCGCCTACCGCGAGCGGCCCGGTGCGCCGGTGCCGGTCAAGGCCGGCGCCAGCCGTGCCGCCAGCAAGGCCGCGGCCGCTGACAGCCTGCAACCCAAACGCACCGCCGATGCGCTATGGTCTTACCTGGTCGGCACCCAGCCGCACCGCTGACAACGGAGATTTGTGCACCGCACAATCTATAAATGCCGCGCATAGGACTCCCCGCAAACGGCATTGGCGCCCCGAACCCGGCGCCTCTACAGTCGCGGCTGCTTTTAGTCGCTGTCACAGCAACATCTCCGGCACGCGCCCTGCGCGTGCTTTTTTTTAAGCCGAGGAACCTGTATGAGCCCCAATTTCAGGACTGAACACGACTTCCTCGGCGACAAGCAGATCCCTGCCGTCGCCTACTGGGGCGTGCACACGGCGCGTGCGGTCGAGAACTTCCCCATCTCCGGCACGCGCATCTCGGCCATGCCCGACCTGGTGCGAGCGCTGGCCTACGTGAAGAAGGCCGCCACGCGCGCCAATGCCGACCTCGGCGCCATCGATCGAGACCGCGCGGCGGCCATCATCCTGGCCTGCGAAGACATCATCGACGGCAAGCTGCTCGACGAGTTCGTGGTCGACGTCATCCAGGGCGGCGCGGGCACCTCGACCAACATGAACGCCAACGAGGTCATCTGCAACCTCGCGCTCGAAAAGCTGGGCCACGAGAAGGCGCGCTACGACGTGCTGCATCCCAACGACCACGTCAACGCCTCGCAGAGCACCAACGACGTGTACCCCACGGCAGTGCGGCTGGCGCTGTGGTTCGCTATCGGCCGGCTGCTCGAATCGATGGCCACCCTGCGTCGCAGCTTCGAGGCCAAGGCGCTCGAGTTCAAGGACATCCTCAAGATCGGCCGCACCCAGCTGCAAGACGCGGTGCCGATGACGCTGGGCCAGGAGTTCCTGACCTACGCGATCATGATCGGGGAAGACGAGGCCCGCCTTGGCGAGGCCCGCGCGCTCATCGAAGAAATCAACCTCGGCGCCACAGCCATCGGCACCGGCATCAACGCGCCGCACGGCTACGCGAACCTGGCCTGCCAGTACCTCGCCGAGCAGACCGGCGTGCCGCTCAAGCAGGCCGCCAACCTCATCGAGGCCACGCAGGACACGGGCGCCTTCGTGCAGCTGTCGGGCGTGCTCAAGCGCGTGGCGACCAAGCTCAGCAAGACCTGCAACGACCTGCGCCTGCTGTCCAGCGGCCCGCAGGCCGGCTTCGGCGAAATCCGGCTGCCGGCGCGGCAGGCGGGCTCGTCGATCATGCCGGGCAAGGTCAATCCGGTGATTCCGGAAGTCATGAACCAGGTGGCCTTCGAGGTCATCGGCAACGACGTCACCGTGACGATGGCCTCCGAGGCCGGCCAGCTGCAGCTCAACGCCTTCGAGCCGATCATGGGCTGGAGCCTGTTCAAGAGCATCCAGCACCTGAGCCGGGCCTGCATCACGCTGCAGGTGAACTGCGTCGACGGCATCGAGGCCAACCGCGAGTTCCTTGCGAAGAGGGTGCGAGAGTCGGTCACGCTGGTCACTGCGCTCAACCCGCTCATCGGCTACGAAAAGGCCGCGCTCATCGCCAAGACCGCGCTCGCCACCGGCGGGCCGATCGACCTGGTGGCCGAATCGCTGGGCATCATGACGCGCGCCGAGATGGAGGCGCTGCTCGTGCCCGAGAACCTGACGCAGCCGGTGCGCCTGTCGGCCGCACCGGTTCCGCCGGCTGCCGAGCCTTCGGGCCAGGCTTCGGGCATAAAGGCTGCTTAGTGAAAGTCGGACAATGCCAGGAGGCAGGATCGCACCAGGCTGGCGCTGCCATGCGCATGCCCGGTGCAGCGTGTGTGTGTATGCACCGGGTTGGTCCGGGTATCACGCAAAATGTAAATGTCTAGAATTTAGTTGTATCTGTTTCAGTCACCCTCAGGAGTTTTCCGTATGAAAAAACAAGTATTGGCATTGGCAGTCGCGGCACTGGCCGCTGGCGGCGCGATGGCGCAAGCCAATGACACGCTGGCCAAGATCAAGGCTTCCGGTGTCATCACCGAAGGCGTGCGTGAATCGTCGGGCCTGTCGTACACACTGGGCAATGGTCAATACACGGGCTTCCACTACGACGTCTGCGCCAACATCATCAAGGACCTCGAGAAGGCCGCCGGCAAGAAGCTCGAAGTCAAGTTCCAGCCCGTGACCTCGCAGAACCGCATTCCGCTCGTGCAGAACGGCACCGTGGACATCGAGTGCGGCTCGACCACCAACAACGCCACCCGCCAGAAGGACGTGGCTTTCGGCGTGACCACCTACGTCGAAGAAACCAAGATCGTCGTCAAGGCCAACTCGGGCATCAACTCGCTGGCCGACCTGAAGGACAAGACGGTTGCAACCACCACCGGCACCACGCCGCTGCAGACCGTGCGCAAGCAAAAGCGCGCCGAGAACCTGACCTTCAAGGAGGTCTACGGCAAGGACCACTCCGACAGCTTCCTGCTGCTCGAAACCGGCCGCGCCGACGCCTTCGTGATGGACGGCTCGATCCTGGCTGCCCTGGCCGCCAAGTCGAAGTCGCCCAAGGACTACAAGATCCTGTCCGACGTGCTGGCCGTCGAGCCCATCGCCATCATGATCCGCAAGGACGACGCCGCCTTCAAGAAGGCCGTGGACGACAGCATCAAGGCACAGGCCAAGTCGGGCGAACTCGCCAAGCTGTACGACAAGTGGTTCCTCAAGCCGATTCCGCCCGCAGGCGTGACCATCGGCCTGCCGCTGGGCGAAGCCACCAAGAACGCTTGGGCCAACCCGAACGACAAGCCTGCTGAAGACTACGTCACCAAGGAATAAGCGCCGCGTCGCTGCGTGATGACGCCCACCTTTCGCGGTGGGCGTTTCTTTTCAAGGGACTGGTTTTCGAAGAGACGGTGAAGAAGGAGTAAACACAAATGGGCAACTGGGATTGGCAGGTATTCCTGCAAGACCCCGGGGGGGAATATCCGAGCTACCTTCAATGGATGCTCTCGGCGTGGGGCTGGACCGTGTCGGTCGCGCTGCTGGCGCTGATCGTGGCGCTGGTGCTGGGCTCGCTCATCGGCATCATCCGCACGCTGCCCGACAGCCCGTGGCTGGTGCGGCTGGGCAATGCCTGGGTCGAGCTGTTCCGCAACATTCCGCTGCTGGTGCAGATCTTCCTCTGGTACCACGTGATCCCGGCGCTCATCCCCGTCATGAAGGGCGTGCCGAGCTTCATCCTCGTGGTGCTGGCGCTGGGCTTCTTCACTTCCGCGCGTATCGCCGAGCAGGTGCGCTCTGGCATCCAGGCGCTGCCCAAGGGCCAGCGCTATGCGGGCATGGCGGTGGGCTTCACCACCGTGCAGTACTACCGCTACGTGATCCTGCCGATGGCCTACCGCATCATCATCCCGCCGCTCACGAGCGAGACGATGAACATCTTCAAGAACTCGTCCGTCGCGTTCGCCGTGTCGGTCACCGAACTCACCATGTTCGCCATGCAGGCGCAGGAAGAAACCTCGCGCGGCATCGAGGTCTACCTTGCGGTGACGGGCTGCTACGTGATCTCGGCCCTCATCATCAACCGCCTCATGGCATTCATCGAGAAGAAGACCCGCGTGCCGGGCTTCATCGTGTCTGCAAGCGCGGGCGGCGGAGGACACTGACATGATGAATCTCGACCTGTCCTTCTACAACTGGGACGTCATCAGCAACTTCGTCGTCAAGGGCTTCTACTTCAGCATCATGCTGACGATAGTGGCCACGATCGGCGGCGTGATCTTCGGCACGATCCTGGCGCTCATGCGCCTGTCGGGCAAGAAGTGGCTCGATGCGCCGGCGGCCATCTACGTCAACGGCATGCGAAGCATCCCGCTGGTGATGGTGATCCTGTGGTTCTTCCTGCTCGTGCCGGCGTCGTTCTATTCGCTGTTCGGTTCGGTCGGCTCCAACTACCGCTCCGAAATCTCGGCCGTGATCACCTTCGTGGCGTTCGAGGCCGCGTACTTCAGCGAGATCATGCGTGCCGGTATCCAGTCGATCCCGCGCGGCCAGGTGAATGCCGGCCAGGCGGTCGGCATGACCTACGGCCAGAACATGCGCCTGATCGTGCTGCCGCAGGCCTTCCGCAACATGCTGCCGGTGCTGCTCACGCAGACCATCATCCTGTTCCAGGATACGTCGCTGGTCTACGCCATCGGTGCCTACGACATGCTCAAGGGCTTCGAGACCGCGGGCAAGAACTTCGGCCGCCCGATCGAGGCCTACCTGCTCGCGGCCGTCGTGTACTTCGTCATGTGCTACGCCCTTTCTTGGCTGGTCAAGCGCCTGCACAAGAAGATCGCCATCATTCGCTGATTGTTTGAGTGGCTGAACCGGAGAGAAAGAAATGTCCGAAAAAATGATTGAAATCAAGAACGTATCCAAGTGGTATGGCCCGGTGCAGGTGCTCAACGATTGTTCGGTGAGCATTTCCAAGGGCGACGTGGTGGTGGTGTGCGGGCCTTCGGGCTCGGGCAAGTCCACTCTCATCAAGACCGTGAATGCGCTGGAGCCCTTCCAGAAGGGCGAGATCACCGTCAACGGCATTCCGCTGCACGACCCCAAGACCAACCTGCCCAAGCTGCGCTCCAAGGTCGGCATGGTGTTCCAGCACTTCGAGCTGTTCCCGCACCTGTCGGTGACCGAGAACCTCACGATCGCGCAGATCAAGGTGCTGGGCCGCACGCCTGATGAAGCCAAGACCCGTGGCCTGAAGATGCTCGACCGCGTGGGCCTGATGGCGCACAAGGACAAATTCCCGGGCCAGCTATCGGGCGGCCAGCAGCAGCGCGTGGCCATTGCCCGTGCGCTGTCGATGGACCCGATCGTGATGCTGTTCGACGAACCCACCTCGGCACTCGACCCCGAGATGGTCGGCGAAGTGCTCGACGTGATGGTGAGCCTGGCCAAGGAAGGCATGACCATGATGGTGGTCACGCACGAAATGGCTTTCGCCCGCAAGGTCGCGAGCCGCGTGATCTTCATCGACGTGGGCGGCAAGATCCTGGAAGACTGCCCGAAGGACGAGTTCTTCAGCCACCCGGAAAATCGCCAGCCGCGCACCAAGGACTTCCTGAACAAGATCCTGCAGCACTGATCCGCTGCTGCCGCGCAAGAAAGTCAAAAAGCCACGCTGTTCTGCAGCGTGGCTTTTTTCATTCTCGACCGGGCAATGCCTTGTCGAAGAAGGCCGGAATCTCACGGCCCAGCCGCGCCAGGAAGGCCTTTCGATCGAAGCCCGGCGGGTCGTTCCTGATGTCTCCATCGTCGCTTGGAATGGCGCTGGCCGGGGTGTCCATGAATGCGAAATGCCAGGCGTTGGGAACCCGGTGGAGTTCGGCGCGGGGCATGTTCTGCGCAATCCATTCGGCGTGAAAACGCGGGACGAGGAACCGGTCCAGCTCCGCCTCATAGATCTGCGTCGGGATCCTGATCTCCGCCAGCGAAGACGCCGTGAAGACAACACCCGCCGGCGCCAGCAGCACGACCGCGCGCACCCGCGGGTCGCGCAGCGAAGGCAGCACCGATGCTGATGCAGCAGGCGAGCCAGCCGTCGCTGGCGCGTTCCGGCCCACGCCGCAAAAAACCGGATCGGCCTCGCGCTCACTCTCGCAGTGCCTGCGAATGCGCGACAGGTCGACCTGCCCACCCGCCAGTGCCAGCACGGTATAGCCGCCGGCCGAATGCCCCACCGCACCGATGCGAAGGCCCTGGGCGTCGCTGG
This sequence comes from Variovorax sp. YR566, assembly GCF_051992195.1. Classification (NCBI taxonomy): domain Bacteria; kingdom Pseudomonadati; phylum Pseudomonadota; class Betaproteobacteria; order Burkholderiales; family Comamonadaceae; genus Variovorax; species Variovorax sp. YR566. The sequence goes on from NZ_CP197092.1 coordinate 1,308,258, forward strand.
CGATGCGATCCTTCCACTGCGGGTCTTGCAGCAAGGCGTCGATCACGCGCGATACCTGCCGCGGCCGTTCGGTGAAGTAGACGCTGCCGCCTTTCTGCAGCAGCGACCCGTCCTGCCAGTTGTCGCCGGGATGGCGAAGGGCCGCGACCATGTAGCCATCCCGCGCGAGGGCCTCGGCGAGGCTGCTGTGGCCCAGTTCGGTGCCGCCGATGCCGTGGCTCAGCACGATCAATCCCTTGAACTTGTCCTCGGGCGGCGCCTGGATGGCCGCCTGTACCGTGAACGGGCCCATGGCCGTCGTGCGCTCGGTCGCCTTCGTCGGGTAGTAGAGCGCGACCACCGTGGGTGCGGCGTCGGGCGTGTCGCCCGGAATGCGCAGCTGCCGCCAGCCGGTCTGGGCGGCCAGGAGCTGGAAGGACAGCAGCAGGCCCGAGGCAAGCAGCAGGGTCTGGCGAAAGAAGAAGGCAGTGCGCATCGCGGATCTCCATCACATGGTTATGGAGTGCGCATGGTTGCCGCGCCGCGGCGCAACTGCCATGCGAATGCGATGAAGTGCGCCAAAGGCGGCGCGAGATGACCGGATGAAGCGCGCGCCGGAACCCCGCTATCCCGCCGCCACGATCACATGTGCCTGAATCTTGCCGGCCACCGGGCCCTCTTTGCCATGGCGGCTGGCGATCGCCTCCGTTGCGCGCTCCGTAGCGAGCTGAAGCAGGGTGGCGTCGCGCGTCTCGATTTCATTGCGCAGCGGCGTTCCCTGGCAATAGGCGGTGGCAACGTCGCGTGCCGAGGGGGCGCGGCTCAGCTTCTCGCGCGTCTCGATCCCGATGCTGGTGAACCCTGCGCGGCCCAGATCCTCGCGGATCAGTGCGGTGTCGTGATAGCCGTGCGGAGTGCGGGCGAGAAATCGCGGAGGGTCATGCGGAAACACCGTGGCAACGGCGTTCGTGACGTCGTCGGCAAAGGCGTTCTCTTCGATGCGGTCCCAGACGCTGAAGACAAAGCGCCCGCCTGGCCTCAGCACGCGACGCGCCTCGGCATAGCCTGCGACCCGATCGGGGAAAAACATCGCGCCGAACTGGCAGCAAACAACGTCGAACGATGCATCTTCGAACGGCAGGGCGAGCGCGTCCGCCTGCCGCCACTCGATACGGCCATCGGGCCCCTGCCGGGTGGCTGCGTAGTCGAGCATGGGCTGGTTGAGGTCGGTTACCACGTAGCGCGCGCCGGCGCCGAGTTTTGGCGCAAGCGCCCGCGTAACCACACCGCTGCCGGCCGCCGTTTCAAGCACCGAGCCGGGCGAGGAGGCCGCAACAAGCTCTGCCATGTCGGTGGCGTAGGCCTCGAAGATGAGGGGGACCATCAGCGTGTCGTAGAACTTCGGGATCGAGCCTGCGAACACCTTGTCGCTTTCAGCCATGAGACCTCCTCGAATGCCCTGAAATGGCGCGTTTGCTCACCTATTCCAGAGCGGGCAGGCCTCCCCGACGAGTCCGCCGCCTAGCCGGGCATTGGCGACGGTGCCCCATGGTGGCCCCGCATGCCACCGCCGTCAACGTCGTTCTGGGGCGATGCAGCTCAAGGCAGGCGGGAAATGCGCTGCGTCAGCAGATCGAAGAACCCCTGCGCATCCCCCTCGGCAATCCAGTTCACGTTGGCGGGCTTCTTCAAGCCGCCGTACCAGTCGACCACCGTCTGGCCGAAGCCCAGCCCTTCGCGGCTGTCGACTTCCACGTTCACCTTCCGGCCCCTGAACAGCGAGGGCTGCAGCAGGTAGGCGATCACGGTGGCGTCGTGCACCGGGCCGCCGGGCAGGCCGTAGTACTGCATGTCGTGCTGCACATAGGCATCGAGGATGTCGGCCACCGTCTTGCCTGCCTGGTTGCCGATGCCGCGCAGCCTGGCAATGCGCTCGGGGCTGGTCAGCACCTTGTGCGTCAGGTCGAGCGGCAGCATGGTGATCGGCACGCCGCTCTTGAGCACGATCTCTGCCGCATGCGGATCGGCGAACACGTTGAACTCCGCCGTCGGCGTGATGTTGCCGCCGTTGAAATGCGCGCCGCCCATGAGCACCAGCTCGCGCAGGCCGCGCGTGATGTCGGGAGCCTGCGTCAGTGCCAGCGCGAGGTTGGTCTCGGGCCCGAGCATGGCGAGCGTCACGCTTTTCTCGGGCGCCGCGCGCAGCGTGCGAATCAGGTAGTCGACCGCATTGCCATCGGCCAGCGGCTGGCTCGGCTCGTGCACCTTGACGCCGGTGATGCCTTCGCTGCCGTGGATGTCGGCTGCATAGATGGGCGTGCGCAGCAGGGGGCGCGGCGCACCGGCGTAGACCGGAATGTCGGGCCGCTTCGCCCACTCGCGCGCAAGGCGTGCATTGCGCGAGGTCTTGGCGAGCTGCACGTTGCCGGCCACGGTGGTCAGTGCCTGGATCTTCAACTGCTCGGGCGAGGCCATGGCAAACAGCAGCGCAATCACGTCGTCGGCGCCGGGGTCGGTGTCGATGATCAGCGTGTGCACGGTGGCATCGGCTGCATGTGCCTTCGGGGTGATGAAGCTGGTGGTCAAGAAAACGAGTGCTGCGAGAAGAACCGAAAAGATCGCGAAGCGCGATGGCCGTGTTGTTGCGACGGTCGATGCGGTGGACCTGAGATGCATGGTGAAGGAGGCTCCTTGCTGCGCGAAGAAGTGCGCTGTGCAAGTCAGTCTGCCAGAGCATCTCGCGGCGCGGCATCGGATCGCGGGTGCATTGTCGGTGGCGATGCACGGGCTCGCAACGGTGCGCATACCAAGGGGTTAGCGCGTGCGGGCGGCCGAAGTGGAAAGTGCGCAAACACGCCCAGGAAGAGGTCGGCCGCCTGTTGTGAAAACGCCGCTTGCTCAGCGCCGACGATCCAGCAGCCGCAGCGCAAAGAACGCCAGGATCTCGTCCCTTGCAGCAAGCGTCGGTTGCCCCGCCTCATCGATCAGGTGCGCCGTCACCACGCTGTGCGGGCTGGCCACCACCTGCGCGAAGAAGGGCGGCGTGTTCGGGTTGGCTGCGCCGTCGGGCAACACGCGCGCGACAAAGCGCTCGCCCAGTGCTTGAGAGAACGCAGCGAAGCGCTCGGCCTTGCAGAACCTGTCGCCGTCGAAGCGATAGGCCATCACGCTCAGGTCCTCGCGCTCCAGGCGCTGGCGCACGGCCGCGAGTTCGTCGGCCGCCACGTTTGTGCCGGCAGGGTCGTCCAGCGGCAGCGATGGCTGGCACACCACCGGCGCGAGCATGGCCGGCTCCATCATCATCGAGAGCGCGAAGTTGCCGGTGAAGCACATGCCGATCGCGCCCACGCCAGGGCCGCCGCATTCCTCATGCGCCAGCCGCGCGAGCGCGCGCAGCCATTGCGTCACGGGGCTCGATGCGTTCGATGCAAAGGCGCGAAACTCCGCGCTCACGCAGGCCCGCTTGAACACGGCGGCGCCTTCCTCGGCCTGCGGCACCGCGCCGTCGCGGCCGAACAGCGAAGGCATGTAGACAGTGAAGCCCGCGTCGCGCACCCAGCGTGCAAAGCGCGCCACATGCGGGCTGATGCCCGGCATCTCGGTCATCACGATCACGGCGGGGCCTTGGCCCATCAGGTAGACCTTCTTCTCGATGCCATCGAGCGTGATCTGGCGCGGGGTGAAGTCGTCGAGCGGATCGTCTTCGTTCAGGGAGCGGGTCGATGTCATGTGAGTGCGGCCGTGGACGGCACGGGGAAAGCGGATGAGCTTGTATTGGGCCGCCTGCGTCGCCAGAATGGCAGTGTCAAATTTGACCGTTTCAGGGCTGAATCAGACATGCACGATTTCACCGTCCTGGTGCTGCCCGGCGCCTTCAATTCCAGCGTGGCGGTCACGCTCGACATCCTGGGCGCCGCGCAGGCCGTGGCCGCTCGTGCCGGCGTGGCGCCGCCGCGCTGGAGGCTGTGCTCGGTGCAGGGCGGTCCGGTGCGGTTGCAGGCCGGCATGAGCCTGGAGACTGTGCGCCTGCCCGTGCGACCGCGTGACGACCGCTCGACGTGGGTGGTGCCGGGGCTCGGGCTCAACACGCCGGGCGAGATCCGGCGGTGCCTCGACAGCGATGACGCGACCAAGGCCATCGCGGGCCTCGTGCGTCATGCGAAGGCCGGAGGGCAGGTCGCGGCCTCGTGCTCGGCGGTGTTCCTGCTGAATGCCGCGGGCCTGCTTCAGGGGCGGCGCGCGACAACTTCATGGTGGTACGCAGCGCTGCTCAAGCAGATGGCGCCGGGCTGCATCGTCGACGTCGACCGCATGGTGTGCTCCGACGGACCCGTGGTCACGGCAGGCGCTGCGTTCGCGCAGACCGACTTGATGCTGCATCTGCTGCGCGAGCGTTGCGGCAGCGCGCTCACCGATCTTGTCTCGCGCATGCTGCTGATCGACGGACGTCAGGCGCAGGCACCATTCATCGTGCCGGAGGTGCTGGCCAACGGCAACGACCTTGTGGCGCGACTGGCGGCGCGGGTCGAATCGGCGTTGCCCGATCCGCCCGCGGTCAGTGTGTTGGCGCGCGAGTTCTGCATGTCGGAGCGCACGCTGTCGCGCCACATCCAGAAGGCCACCGGCAGGAGCACGCAGGCGCTGGTGCAAAGCGTGCGTTTGCGGCGCGCCCGTGCGCTGCTCGAGTCGAGCCGGATGACTGTCGAGCAAGTGGCAAGCGCCGTGGGTTACCAGGACGCCACGGCGCTGCGGCGCCTGATGAAGAAGATGGCGGGCGCGAACCCGAGCCGCTACCGAGGTTGATGCGCCCGCAATGCGCCGTGCCTGCTCTTACTTCTTGCGTGCGGCAATTGCCTGCTCGGCCTTCGCCACCAGGTCGGCACCCACGGTCGACTTCCACTTGTCGTACACCGGCCGCGTCGCCTTCACGAAGGCATCGCGTTCGGCCGGCGTGAGGCTGGTCACCGTCACGCCCATGCCTGCGATTTCCTTCAGCAGGGGCTTGTCGGCTTCGATCAGGCCTTTGCGCGCGATGACGATTTCTTCCTTGCCCGCGTCGATGGCGGCCTGGCGCACGATGGCCTGGTCGGCCGGCGTCCACGAGGCCCAGATTTCCTTGTTGACCACGAACACCAGCGGGTCGGCCACGTAGCCCCAGGCGGTCAAGAATTTCTGGCCCACGTTCTGCATCTTGAGCACGGTGAACAGGAACAGCGGGTTCTCCTGGCCGTCGACCGCGCCGCTCGCGAGTGCGGGTTGTGCGTCGGCCCAGCTCATCTGCGTGGGGTTGGCGCCGAGCGCGGTGAACATGTCGGAGTAGATGGGCGAGCCGACCACGCGGATCTTCATGCCCTTGACGTCGGCCGGCGACTTGATCGCCCGCTTCGAGTTGGTGATTTCGCGGTAGCCGTTCTCACCCCAGGCGAGCGGCACCACGCCGGCCTTGTCGAGCGTCTTGAACATTTCCTTGCCGACTTCGCCCTGCGTGAGCGCGTCAATGGCCGCGTAGTCCGGCATCAGGAAGGGCATGGAGAACAGGTTGAGCTGCTTGACCTGCGGCGACCAGTTGATGGTCGAGCCCACGGCCATGTCGATCACGCCCTGGCGCAGCGCGCTGAACTCGCGCGTCTGGTCGCCCTGAATGAGCGACACGCCGGGGTACAGCTTGATGTTGATGCGGCCCTGGGTGCGCTCCTTCACCATGTCGGCCCAGATCTTTCCGGCCTGGCCCCAGGGCGTGGGCGGGCCCAGCACCAGCGACATCTTGTATTCGGGCTTGTAGGCGGCCTGCGCCATGGCGCCGGTCGAGAACATGCCCAGGGCGGTTGCTGCGGCGGCGAGGCCGAGAAGGGTGCGGCGGAATTTCATGATGAGGGCTCTCCTTATGGTTCTGCGACGGGACAAAAAATCAGTAGCCGAGCTTGCGCGGCAGCCAGAGTGCGAGTTCGGGAAAGATGATGACCAGCACCATCACCACGAACATCGAGAACAGCATCCAGCCCACCCAGCGCACGGTCTCTTCCATGCGCACCTTGGCGATGCGGCACGACACCATCAGGTTGACCGCGAGCGGCGGAGTGAACTGCCCCAGCGCCACCTTCAGCGTGAGGATCACGCCGAACCACACCGGGTCCCACTTGTAGTACTGCACGATGGGCAGCAGCAGCGGCACGAAGATCAGGAAGATCGACACGCCGTCGAGGAACATGCCGACCGTGATGAGCAGCAGTATCAGCAGCGCCAGGATGCCGTACTCACCGAGGCCCGAGTTCACGATCGCGCGCGTCACCGGATCGATCACGCCCAGCGTCGACAGCGAGTACGCGAAGATGCCCGCGAGCGACACCACCAGCAGGATCACGGCAGAGAGCTCGCCCGACTCGCGCAAGATCACGAACAGGTCGCGCACCTTGATGGTCCGGTGGATGCACATGCCCACGAACAGGCCGTAGAACACCGCCACCACTGCCGCCTCGGTCGGCGTGAACCAGCCCGCGCGCATGCCGCCGAGGATGAGCACGGGCGCGGCCAGCCCCCAGGTCGCTTCGCGAAAGCTCTTCCAGAACGGCGGGCGCGGCAGCGTGGCTTCGAGCGCGCCCATCTTGTGCTTGCGCGCCAGCAGCACGGCCGGAATCATCAGCGCCAGGCCTGCCATCACGCCGGGGATCATGCCGGCCGCGAACAGCGCCGGCACCGAAGCACCGGGCACCAGCACCGAGTACACGATGAAGGCAACCGATGGCGGAATCAGGATGTCGGTGGCCGCTGCAGCGCCCACCACGCTGGCCGAGAAGGCGGCAGGGTAGCCGGCGCGCGACATGGCTGCGATCATCACCGCGCCCACTGCAGCCGCATTGGCAGGGCCCGAGCCCGAGATGCCGCCGAGAAACATCGCCACCGCAATCGCCACCAGCGGCAGCATGCCGGGGCCGCGTCCCACGATGGCGACGGCAAAGTTGACGAGCCGCAGCGCCACGCCCGAGCGGTCGAAGATGGAGCCGACCAGCACGAACATCGGAATGGCCAGCAAGGGGTACTTGCCGAGGCCTGCGTAGAAGTTCTGCGGCACGGCGAGCAGGCCGAACCATTGTGCGTCGCTGTTGGCCAGTGCGATGCAGGCGGCGCCCGCCAGGCCCAGCGCGGCGCCAATGGGCACGCCCACCAGCATCATCACGACGAAGGCAACGAAGAGCAGGGTGGCGATCACTTGGCGTCGTCCTTGCTCTCTTTGGTGTCTGAGCCGTAGTTCGTCTTGCGTCCGCGCCGGATCATGAGGCCCACCGCACGCAACGCGATGGCGAACGACACGATGGGCAGCCAGATCGAATACCACCACGCGGGCAGCCCGATGCCGGGCGTTGTCTCCTCGAAGCGGAAGTCGTCCCACACCATGCGGATGCTGAGTGCGCCGATGAGCGTGAACAGAATGGCGATCATCAGCGCGCCGAACTGCGCGAGCCGCTTGCGCCGCGCCATCGAGCCGCTTTCGGAAAAGTATTCGATGCGGATGTGCCGGTCGCGCGCCACAGCGGCCGAGCCGGCCACCAGCGCCAGCATGATCATGAGGAACACCGAGAACTCTTCGGTCCACGCGAAGGACGAGTCGGTGAAGTAGCGAACGATGACGTTGGCGAAGGTAATGAGCGCCAGCGCTCCCATGATGATGACCGTGAGCCAGTCTTCGATGGCAAGGGGAACCTTGGTCGGTTCGTCGGCTGCTTCGATGTCGAGGGGGAGGGGGCTGGCGGCGTCCAGCGTGGGGCCGGACTCGGGTGGAGTTGTCATCGCGGGATGGTCAGTGAGGCACGAACGGCGGGACGCGTCCGGTACACCTCGACAGGGAACAGCCTTCGATGCTAGGTGGTCGATGACCACTCATGTATCGGGGGTTTCCTTAGCTGCGGGGCCTGCAGAGCGGCTTTCAGGGCGTGTGCACAGGGCGCCGGGTACTCCCCTCCGCGAATGTCCCCCGGCCTTCGGCCTCCCCTCAATTTCGCTGCGGTGAGCACCCGATGCTCTGCGCTCGATGAGTGGGGCAGTGCGCAGCGAAACAAAGGGGGAGGTGCGGTAGCCCGAAGGCCGGGGGACATTCGCGGAGCAAGGTACCCCGTCGGCGTGAGCGTCCCCCGGATGCGAACAGAAAGACTCAGTCCATCCAGGACCGCGCCCGGTCCAGATGCTCGCGGCACTCACGCACCATGCGCTCGAGCAACTCGGCGCAAGTCGGAATGTCGTCGATCAGCCCGATGCACTGCCCGGCCGAGACCACGCCGTTGTGCACCTCACCAGACTCCAGCGCCGCACGGCCCCGTGCACCAGCCACCAGCGGGCGCACGTCTTCGAACTCGCAGCCACCCGGGCGGTTCTCCGTGGCCACCACCTCTTCGGAGATGGCATTGCGGAACACGCGCGCCGTGTTGTGCAGGGTGCGGAACATCAGCTTCGTGTCGCGCTCGGTTGCCGCGACCAGAGCCTGCTTGATGTTGTCGTGGATCGGCGCTTCCTTCGTCACGCAGAAGCGCGTGCCCATGTTCACGCCCTCGGCGCCCAGCGCCAGCGCGGCGGCCATGCCACGCCCGTCGGCAATGCCGCCCGACGCGATGATCGGAATGCGCAGCTTGCGCGCGGCGATGGGCAGCAGCACGAGGCCGGGCACGTCGTCCTCGCCCGGGTGGCCCGCACACTCGAAGCCGTCGACCGACACCGCGTCGACGCCATTGCGCTCGGCCGAGAGCGCATGGCGCACCGAGGTGCACTTGTGGACGATCTTCACGTCATGGCGCTTCAGCGCCTCGATGAAGTCCTTCGGGCTGTTGCCCGCGGTCTCCACGATCTTCACGCCGCTGTCGATGATGGCCTGCACGTACTCGGCATACGGCGGCGGCTTCACCGCCGGCAGGATCGTGAGGTTCACGCCGAAGGGCTTGTCGGTCAGCGTGCGCGTGCGCGCGATTTCGTTGCGCAGGTCGTCGGGCGTGGGCTGCGTCAGCGCGGTAACGATGCCGAGGCCCCCGGCGTTCGACACGGCCGCGGCCAGCTCGGCGCGGCCCACCCATTGCATGCCGCCCTGGATGATCGGGTAGCGGATGCCGAGCAGTTCGGTGATGCGGGTCTTCATGCGGCGGCCTCTTACAGCGCCTTCACGAGTTCCGGCACAGCCGTGAACAGGTCGGCCACGAGGCCGTAGTCGGCCACCGAGAAGATCGGGGCTTCTTCGTCCTTGTTGATCGCCACGATCACCTTGGAGTCCTTCATGCCGGCCAGATGCTGGATGGCGCCGGAGATGCCTGCTGCGATGTACAGCTGCGGCGCGACGATCTTGCCGGTCTGGCCCACTTGCCAGTCGTTGGGGGCGTAGCCCGCGTCGACGGCTGCGCGGCTGGCGCCCAGGCCCGCGTTGAGCTTGTCGGCCAGAGGGGCCATCACTTCGGTGAACTTCTCGGCGCTGCCCAAGGCACGGCCACCCGAGACGATGATCTTGGCTGCGGTCAGCTCGGGGCGTTCGCTCTTGGTGACTTCACGGCCCACGAAGCTGCTCTTGCCGCTGTCTGCGACGCCTTCGGCGGTTTCAACTGCTGCGCTGCCACCCGTGGCGGCTGCGGCATCGAAGCCGGTCGTGCGAACCGTGATCACCTTGGTTGCATCACTGCTCTGCACGGTGGCAATGGCGTTGCCGGCATAGATCGGGCGCTCGAAGGTGTCTGGGCTGTCGACCTTGGTGATGTCGCTGATCTGGGCCACATCGAGCTTGGCAGCCACGCGAGGCGCGACGTTCTTGCCGTTGGCGGTCGAGGGGAACAGGATGTGGCTGTAGTTGGCAGCAATCGCCAGCACCTGGGCTGCGACGTTCTCTGCCAGGTTTTCCGCAAGGCTGGGGCTGTCGGCCACGATGACCTTGGAGACTCCGGCGATCTGTGCGGCGGCCTTGCCGGCTTCGGCAGCATTGGCTCCGGCCACCAGCACATGGACATCGCCGCCGCAAGCCAGCGCGGCAGTCACGGTGTTCAGGGTCGCGGGCTTGACGGTCGCGTGGTCGTGTTCGGCAATAACAAGTGCGGTCATGTTCAGATCACCTTCGCTTCGTTCTTCAGTTTGTCCACCAGCGTTGCAACGTCAGGCACCTTGATGCCGGCACCGCGCTTCGGAGGTTCCGAGACCTTCAGGGTCTTCAGGCGGGGTTTCACATCGACGCCCAGATCTTCGGGCTTGAAGACGTCGAGCTGCTTCTTCTTGGCCTTCATGATGTTGGGCAGCGTGACGTAGCGCGGCTCGTTCAGGCGCAGGTCGGTGGTGATGACGGCCGGCAGCGTGAGGGAGATGGTTTCCAGGCCGCCGTCGACTTCGCGGGTGACGGTGGCTTTGTCGCCAGCGACTTCGACCTTGGAGGCGAAGGTGGCCTGGGGCAGGTCAGCAAGAGCCGCCAGCATCTGGCCGGTCTGGTTGGCGTCGTCGTCGATGGCTTGCTTGCCAAGGATGATGAGCGACGGTTGTTCCTTGTCCACCAGCGCCTTGAGCAGCTTGGCGACGGCCAGGGGCTGCAGTTCTTCGGTGGTTTCCACGAGGATGCCGCGGTCGGCACCGATGGCCATGGCGGTGCGCAGGGTTTCCTGGCACTTGGCATCACCGCAGGAGACGGCGATGACTTCGGTCACAACGCCCTTTTCCTTCAGGCGAACTGCTTCTTCAACGGCGATCTCGTCGAAGGGGTTCATGCTCATCTTGACGTTGGCAATGTCCACTCCGGTGCCGTCGCTCTTGACGCGCACTTTCACGTTGTAGTCGACGACCCGTTTGACAGGTACAAGAACCTTCATGGCTGTTCCTTTGAATGACGAAGAAATGAATGAGTGAATGGGTTATTCGAGCTTGGCGCCCGACTGCTTGATGAGGCGCTCCCACACCGGGCGCTCGGCCTTCCAGGCGGTGGCGAAGAGTTCGGGCGAGCTGTCCTTGATCTCGAAGCCCATGGCTGCCACACGTTCGCGCACGTCGGGCTGCTGCGTGGCCTTGCGCACTTCTTCGGCGATGCGGTCCACGATGGGTTTCGGTGTCTTTGCAGGAGCCGCGATGGCGAGCCAGCCGGTCACGCGGTAGGCCTCGTCCTTCAGGCCTTGCTCGGCCAGCGTAGGCACGTTGGGCAGCGTGCTCATGCGGCGCTCGCCGCTCACGCCGATGGCGCGGATCTTCCCGGAGTCGATGTGCGGCTTGGCCACCAGCGCGCTCGCATACGCCATCTGGATCTGGCCGCCGATGAGGTCCTGCATCATCGGCGCCTCGCCCTTGTAGGCGACGTGGTTCATGTCGGACTGCGTGGCCAGGCTCATGTGCGCGCCGGCCAGGTGCGGGTATGCGCCCACGCCGTACGAGCCGTAGGCCACCTTGCCCTTGTTGGCGGTGACGTACTTCAGCAGCTCGGGGCCGGTCTTCACCGGAACGCTCGGGTGCACCACCAGCACCAGCGGCGCCATCGCGATCTGGTAGACCAGCGTGAGGTCGCGCTGCGTGTCGTAGGGCAGCTTCTCGTACAGGAACTCGTTGGTCATCAGCGAATTGCTCAGCCCCAGCACGATGGTGTAGCCATCGGGCGCGGCCTTGGCGACCGCGTCGGTGCCGATGATGCCGGCCGCGCCGGGCTTGTTGTCGATGATGACGGGCTGGCCCAGGCCGGCCGACATCTTCTGGCCGATCACGCGCGCGAGCACGTCGGTGGCGCCGCCGGCGGCAAAGGGCACGACCAGGCGGATCGGCTTGTTCGGGTAAGCGGTCTGGGCATTTGCCGCAGGCAGCGCGCACAGCGTGGCGACGGAAGCGGCGGCGCACAGCAGGGCGCGGCGGTTCGGAAGGCGGATGGTCATGGCTTGTCTCTGTCTCTCTGTCTCGGTTTCAAAAATCACTGCGCCCCGATGCGCGTCTTGAAGGGCAGCGGCTCCAGCGCCTTCTGCAGCCGCTCCTGAAGCGATGCGGCGAGTGCGCCCGCTGCCGCGCCATCGATCAGCACGCGCACGAGGCTTTCGCCTTCGGTCTTCACCACAGGGCGCGCGGCCTCGGGCACGCCGAGCGACACGCACACCTCGACGACCGTTGCACTCACGACCTGGCGCGCGGCCATCGCGCGCAGCTCGGGCTTGTAGATCTTTCCGACGTTGGTCATCGGCATCGTCTCGATCACCGACACCCACTTGGGTTTGGCGGGCGCTTCGTCCACGCGCTCGGCGGTGAAGGCCAGCAGCTCTTCTTCGGTCGCCGAGGCGCCGGGCACCAGCGTCGCGAAGATCACCGGCAGTTCGCCCGCATAGGCATCGGGCGCACCGACAGCGGCGCACAGCTGCACGGTCGGGTGCGCACCCAGCGCGTCCTCGATGGTCTTGGGGTCGATGTTGTGGCCGCTGCGGATGATCAGGTCCTTCGAGCGGCCCGTGAGGTTGAGCCGCTCTTCGCTGTCGATCCAACCCAGGTCACCGGTTGCGAGCCAGCCATCAGCCGTGAAGGCCTTGGCGTTGTCGGCCGGGTCCACGAAGCCGGAGAACACATTGGGCGACTTGAACAGCACCATGCCCTGCTCGCCGGGCGCCACTTCGCGGTCACTCGCGTTGCCGTTCTCGTCGAGCGCCACCACGCGCATCTGCATGTACGGCAGGCGAAAGCCCACGCAGCCCGCGGGCCCGTCCACGCCCGGTGGTGTGATGGTCGAGATGCCGGCCATCTCCGTCATGCCCAGGCTCTCGTGCACGTGCAGGCCGAACAGGCGCTCGAAGCGCGCGGCCAGCTCGGGCGCGAGCACGGCGGCGCCGGTGCGGCAGTAGGTGATCGATGAAATGTCCGCGCCGTCCAGCGGCACGTTGGCCAGCGCCGCGAGCACGGTGGGCACGGCCGACAGCGAGGTCGGGCGGTACTTCGCCACCAGCTTCCAGTAGTTGGCCAGCACCTCCTTGTTGCGCAGCAGCGAGGGCGTGGGAATGATCACTTCCACGCCCGCCGACAGCGACGACAGCGAGGCCGGCAGCACGCCCGCCACATGGAACAGCGGATACCCGTTGATGGAGATGCCGTTCTCGTTCATGCCAGCGACCTGCACGCTGGCCCAGGCCGTGAACACCTGCGCGCCGTGGCTGTGGCGCGCGAGCTTCGGCGCACCCGTGGTGCCGCCGGTGTGGAAGTAGGCGGCGATGTCGGTCGGCGCGATGTCGCGGCCGCTCACGAGGCGGTCGTCGGGTTGCGCAGCGCGCAGCACGTCGAACTCGGCCACGCCTTCGGGCAGCGCACCGGCAGTGCCGGGGGCTTCGTCATGCGGCGCCACACGCAGCACCGTGGTCAGCGTCGGCACCTGGCCGCGCAAGCGCATCGCCTTCGACCACATGCCCGATTCGCTGTCCGAGCCGTAGGCGATCAGCACCTTGGCTCGGCCCGCGGTCATCAGCGCGACCAGCTTCTCGTCGGTGAGCAGCGGGTTCAGCGGCTGCACGATGCCGGCGGCCTCGCCGCCCCACAGCGCGAGGTGGTACTCCAGGCAACCGGGCAGCAGCACCGCCACCGCGTCGTCGGGCCCCACACCCAGCGTGTGCAGCATGTTCGCGGTCTGGTGGATGCGCGCGAGCAGCTCGGCGTACGACCAGCGGATGGGTTCGTCGGCCGGGTTGCCGGTGCGCAGGAAGGTCAGCGCCGTCTTGCCGCCGAAGGCATGCCCCGCGTTGCGGAAGATCTCGTAGGTGCTGCGCACCGTGAGCGCCTGCTCCAGCGGCGTCTCTTCGAGCTTGCGGATGTCGGCGAGGCTGCGAACGGGAAGGGCGGGGCGAAACGGCGCGCCGACCGGGGTGCTGTAGTTGTTGTCGTGCCTGGTTGTCATGTCTTGTCTCCTTGGTGTTGTCGCCCTGCCGGCGCGGCCAGTTTTACTGGTTCGTGATGTGGTTGTCGCGAATGACCTTGCCCCAGCGCTCGAAGTCCTCGCGCATGCGCACGCCCGTCTGTTCGGGCGTGCGGTAGGCCGAGAAGGTGCCGACGCTCTGGAGCTTGTCCTGCACTTCCTTGTCAGCCAGCGCGGTCTTGAGTTCGGCGCTCATGCGGTCGATCACGTCCTTGGACGTGCCGGCCGGCGCCAGCAGGCCGCCCCACGAAGTTGCGTCGAAGCCCGGGAAGCCCTGCTCGGCCACCGTCTTCACGTCGGGCAGCAGGCTCACGCGCTGGCCGGAGCCGACCGCGATGGCGCGCAGCTTGCCGGCCTTGATGTGCGGCAGCACGCCCACGAGGTCGGAGAACATCGCGGGCACCTGGCCGCCGATCAGGTCGGTGACGGCCGGCGCGCTGCCGCGGTAGGGCACGTGCTGCATGTCGAACTTGCCGATGGTCTTCAGCTGCTCGGTCGTCAGGTGGCCGAAGCTGCCGGCGCCCGCGCTCGTGTAGTTGAGCTTGCCGCCTTCGGCCTTGGCCTTGGCGATCAGGCCCTGCACGCCGGTCACGTCGGGCAGCGACTTGGGGTTGACCACCAGCACGATCGGCAGGTCGTACACGCTGCCCACGGGCGTGAAATTCTTGAAGATGTCGTAGCCGGTGGGGCCGTACAGATGCGAGGCCAGCAGCGTGGGCGTGGCCAGCATCACGAAGGTGTAGCCATCGGGCGCGGCGCGGGCCGCGGCAGCAGCGCCCACGGTGCCCGATGCGCCGCTGCGGTTGTCGATCACGATGTTCTGCTTGAGCGCGATCGACATCTTCTGCGCCACGATGCGCGAGGCCACGTCGGTCGGGCCGCCGGGCGGGAAGGGCACGATCAGCGTGATCGGCTTGGCGGGCCAGGCCTGCGCGAAGGCGGTGCCAGCCACCAGGGGCAGGGCGAGTGCGAGAAGGGCGCGGCGAACGGGACTGCGAAGGGAAGAAAGGGATGCCATTGGGTCTTGTCTACTTTGGAAATGCGGGCGTCTGTCTTCTTCAGACGACGCCACTTGTTTTGAGCGCGGCCAGCTTTTCATCCGACAGGCCGAGCAGGGACTGCAGCACGTCGTGTGTGCCTTCGCCCAGGGTAGGCGGCGCGCTGCGCACGGGCAGGCGCTCGCCGTCGAAACGGTAGGGCGGCGCCAGCACGTTGACCGTGCCGGCCACCGGGTGCGGCTGCGTGGTCACCAGGCCGGCATCGGTTGCGCGCTTCGATTGCAGCGCTTCGAGCAGGCCCAGCACTTCGCCGCACGGAATGCCCGAGGCGGTGAGCTTCGCGAGCAGGTCGGCGCGCTGACGCTTGGTCAGCTCGGCGTGCAGCTCGGGCAGCAGCACCGCGCGGTTCGCCGAACGCAGGATGTTGGTCTTGAAGCGCTCGTCGGCAGCGAGGTCGGGCCGTTCGATCACGTCGGTGCAGAAGCGTGCGAACTGCGCGTTGTTGCCCACCGTGATGACCAGCGGGCCGTCGGCCGCATCGAACACGCCGTAGGGCACGATCGACGGGTGCGAGTTGCCGTAGCGCGGCGGGTCTTCACCCATCAGCAGCGCTTCGAGGCCGTAGTAGGCGGTGATCATCAGGCCGCAGTCGAACAGCGCCATCTCGACGTGCCGGCCCTTGCCGGTCTTCTCGCGCTGGTACAGCGCGGCCAGGATGGCCTGCGCCGAGTACATGCCGGTGAACAGGTCGACGGCAGCCACGCCGAACTTCAGCGGCGGTTGGTTCGCTTCGCCGTTCAGTGCCATCAGGCCGGCTTCGCCTTGCACCACGAGGTCATAACCCGGCCGTGCGGCTTCGGGGCCGGTGCGGTCGTAGCCCGAGATCGAGCAGTAGATGAGGCCGGGCTGCTCCTTGCTCAGTTGCTCGTAGCCCAGGCCCAGCTTGTCGATGCCGCCGAACTTGAAGTTCTGGATCACCACGTCGCACTGCTTCGCGAGGTCGCGCGCGAGCTGCTGGCCTTCGGGCGTCTGCAGGTCGAGCGTGACCGAGCGCTTGTTGCGGTTCACGCTGTTGAAGTAAGCGGTCTCGGTCTTGCCGACACGCAGGCCCCAGTCGCGCGTGTCGTCGCCGCGGCCGGGGTGCTCCACCTTGATGACCTCGGCACCCATGTCGGCCAGCACCATGCCGCACCAGGGGCCTGCCAGGATGCGGGACAGATCGAGGACGCGCACGCCGGCAAGCGGCAGCGAGGAATTCAGCGAAGACATGGCAGCTCCAGAAAGACGAAAAACCTCTGCACCCGCGTGCAAGAGGTTGGAAGGGTGAGTACGGCGCGTGTCAGGACGCGTCCTGCTTCTGTCGGCGCAGCGCGACGAAGTCGGCCTTGCGCTTGCCGAGGAACGCGCCGATGCCTTCGGCCGCTTCAGCATCCGCCTGCGACTCGACCATGAACACGGCCTCGGCGTCGAGCTGTTCTTCCAGCGTGGCGCGGTGTGCCTGGCGGCACAGCGTCTTGATGCGGGCGCTCGCGCGTTGCGGGCCGCTTGCCACCTTGGCTGCGAGCGCGATGGCTTCGGCCAGCGCCGCGCCCTTGTCGGTCAGGCGGTTGACGGCGCCCAGCGCGTGCAGGCGCTCGGCCGGCATGCGGTCGCCGGTCAGGCACATCTCGGTCAGCACCTGGCGCGAGACGAATTCCGAGAGGAAGGCCGTGGCGCCGCCGTCGGGTGTGAGGCCGACCTTGACGTAAGCCACCGTGTAGAACGCATCGCGCGCCGACACCAGCATGTCGCAGGCCAGCGCCATCGACAGGCCCGCGCCGGCAGCGCCACCTTCGACCGCCGCGATCACGGGCTTGCCGCAATCGCGGATCGCGCGGATCAGGTCATGCAGGCCTTCGAGCTTTTCGCGGCGTTCCGACGCGGGCAGCTCGCGGCGCTTGGCCAGCAGGTTGAGGTCGCCGCCAGAGCAGAAGAAATCGCCCGCGCCGGTGAAGACGATGGCGCCGACCTCGGGGTCGTTCTGTGTGTCGGTGAGCGCGGCCGACAGCTCGGCGTACAGCGTCGGCGTGATCGCGTTGCGTGCGCCGGGGTTGCTGTTGGTCAGGATGCGGACAGCGCCTTCCTGCGAGATCAGAACCGTCTTGTCCGTCATGCCGCCAGCTCCTTGCCGGACTCTTTGCCCAGGGCAATGTAGCGCTGCAGATGATGGTCTTCGTCGCCCAGCTGGTGGTCGATCATCACGAGGCGCTTGGCGTAGTGGGGCATCGGCAGCTCCCACGTCATGCCGATGCCGCCGTGCATCTGGATGCTTTCTTCCGCCACCAGCGCGCCAATGCGGCCGATGCTGAATTTGGCGGCCGACAGCGCACGCTCGCGCGTCAGGCGGTCGCCGGTGTCGATGGCTGCCGCTGCGTTGATGACGGCCGAGCGGGCCTGTTCGATCTCGAGCAGCAGGTCGGCCATGCGGTGCTGCAGGGCCTGGAAGCTGCCGATCAGCGTGCCGAACTGCTTGCGCGTGCGCAGGTACTCCAGCGTCGCGGTCTTGGCCGCCTCCATCGCGCCCAGCGCTTCGGCGCACAGCGCGAGCACGCCGCGGCCGATGGCACGTTCCAGCGTAGCGTGGCCCTGGCCTTCGGTGCCCAGCAGTGCATCGGCGCCCAGCTTCACGCCGTCGAATGCAAGTTCGGCCACGCGGCCGCCGTCGATGGCGGGGCAGCCGCGCACCGTGAGGCCTGCCGTCTTCGCGGGCACGAGGAACAGCGAGATGCCGGCTTCGTCGTCCACCTTGCCCGAGGTTCGGGCGGAGACGAGGAACAGGTCGGCCTGCTCGCCCTGAGGTACCACGGCCTTGGCGCCGTGAAGCACCCAGCCATCGCCGCTGCGCTCGGCCTTGGTGGCCACGCGCGTGCGTTCGTAGTGCGTGTCGGCCTCGTCGTGCGCGAAGGCCGCGACGGTCACGCCGTTGATGATGTCTGCGAGCTTTTCTTTCTGCGCGTCGCTGCCGGCGGCGCTGATCGCCTCGCCGACCATTACCGCGCCCAGCAGCGGCTCGATCACCAGGCCGCGGCCCAGGGCCTCGAAGACCACGGCGATGTCGAAGCCGCCGCCGCCGAAGCCGCCGTCGGCCTCGCTGAACAGCGCGCCGATCACGCCCAGTTCGGCGAACTGCTGGAAGATTTCCTTGCTGAACCCGTGCTCCGACTTCGCGATGCGGTCGCGTGCGTCGAAGGCGTACTGCTCGGCGATGAAGCGGTTCAGGCTGTCGGCGAGCATGCGCCGGTCTTCGGTGTGTTCGAAGTTCATTGCATGTCTCCTTACAGGCCCAGGATCATCTTGCTGATGATGTTCTTCTGGATTTCGTTCGAGCCGCCGAAGATCGACAGCTTGCGGTTGTTGAAGTAGCGCGAGGCGGCAGCCGATGCATAAGCCGGTCCGAAGGTCTCGCCCGTGAAGCCGTCCTTCAGCGCCTCTGCAATGAAGGGGCGGCCATAGACGCCCATCGCTCGGCGGGCCAGCGAAGAGATTTCCTGGCGGATCTCGGTGCCGCGGATCTTCAGCATCGAGCTTTCCGCGCCTGGAACGCCGCCACCGGCCACCGCCGCGATCACGCGCAGGTTGGTGGTCTTCATGTTCTCCAAGTCGATCTCGACGCGCGCCATGCGTGCCGCGAAAGCCGGGTCTTCGGCCAGCGGCTTGCCGTTTTTCGTCTGCGTGGCGGCAATGCCCTTCAACTGTTCGAGCGCGGCCACCGAGAAGCCCACGCCCGCGATGTTGGTGCGCTCGTACGTCAGCAGGTACTTGGCGCAGGTCCAGCCCTTGTTCTCTTCGCCCACGAGGTTCTCGGCAGGCACGCGCACGTCGGAGAAGAACACCTCGTTCACCTCGTGCTCGCCGTCGAGCGTGATGATCGGGCGCACTTCCACGCCGGGCGAAGTCATGTCGATCAGCAGGAAGCTGATGCCTTCCTGCTTCTTCGCCTCGCGATTCGTGCGCACCAGGCAGAAGATCATGTTGGCGTGCTGGCCCAGCGTGGTCCAGGTCTTCTGGCCGTTCACGATGTAGTGGTCGCCCTGCGCGTCGATGCCGCGCACGGCCGAGGTCTTCACTGCCGCCAGGTCGGAGCCTGCGCCGGGTTCCGAGTAGCCCTGGCACCACCAGTCGGCGCCGTTCAGGATGCGCGGCAGCCAGTAGCTTTTCTGCGCCTCGTTGCCGTACTTGATGAGCACCGGGCCGAGCATGTTCACGCCGAAAGGCACGATGCGCGGCGCGAAGGCCAGAGCGCACTCGTTCTCGAAGATGAACTTCTCGACCGCCGTCCAGCCCGGGCCGCCGTACTGCTCGGGCCAGTGGTTGGCCAGCCAGCCGCGCTCGTTGAGGATGGCGTGCCATTCCTGCATGTCGGCCTTCTCGAGGATCTTGCCGCCGCGCACTTTCTCCGACAGCCGCACGGGCAGCTTGTCGGCCAGGAAGGCCCGCACATCGCTGCGGAAGGCTTCTTCTTCGGGGGTGAAGTTCAGGTCCATCGCTGGCTCCTCAATAGATTTCGAACAGGCCGGCCGCGCCCATGCCGCCGGCGATGCACATCGTGACCACGGCGTACTTCGCGCCGCGGCGCTTGCCTTCGATGAGCACGTGGCCCGTGAGGCGCGCACCGGTCATGCCGAAGGGGTGGCCGATGGAGATTGCGCCGCCGTTCACGTTCAGAAGCTCCGACGGAATGCCCAGCTTGTCCTGGCAGTAGATCGACTGCGAGGCGAAGGCTTCGTTGAGTTCCCACAGGCCGATGTCCTGCACCTTGAGGCCGTGGCGTGCGAGCAGCTTGGGCACTGCGAACACCGGACCGATGCCCATTTCGTCGGGCTCGCAGCCGGCCACTGCCAGGCCGCGGAAGGCGCCCAGCGGCTTGATGTTGGCGCGCTCGGCGTCCTTGGCTTCCATCAGCACGCAGGCCGATGCACCATCGGACAGCTGCGAGGCGTTGCCTGCGGTGACGAACTTGTCCTCGCCCATCACGGGCTTCAGCTTGGCGAGCGCCTCGTAGGTGGTGCCGCGGCGGTTGCAGTTGTCTTCCGTGGCGGTGACTTCGCGGTAGGTGACTTCCTTCGTCTCCTTGTCGGTCACGGCCATCGTGGTGGTGCAGGCGACGATCTCGTCCTTGTAGCGGCCGGCGATCTGCGCTTCTTCGGTGCGGCGCTGGCTTTCGGCGGAGAAGCGGTCCTGCGCCTCGCGGGTAATGCCGTAGCGCTTTGCCACGATGTCGGCGGTTTCGATCATCGCCATGTACAGCTCGGGCTTGTGCTCGACGATCCACGGGTCCATGCCGCTGTCGCCAGCATCGGTGGCGCTGCGCGAGCGGATCTGCGAGATGCTTTCGACGCCGCCCGCGATCATGGCCGGCGCGCCGTCCACCACGATGCGGCCCGCGGCCATCGCAATCGCCTGCAGGCCCGAGGCGCAGAAGCGATTGACCGTGGTGCCGGCGATGCTGATCGGCAGGCCCGCGCGGATGATGGCCTGGCGTGCGATGTTGCGGCCGGTGGTGCCTTCGGGGTAGCCGCAGCCGAGGATCGCGTCCTCGATCAGCGCAGCGTCGAGGCCCGAGCGCTCGACCGCAGCCTTCACCGCGAAGGCCGCCAGCGTGGGGCCGGGGGTGATGTTGAATTCGCCGCGGTGCGCCTTGGTGAGCGGGGTGCGGGCGGTGGAAACGATGACGGCTTCACGCATGGGAATGTCTCCTGGACGGCTGACTGGAATGGACTCTGATTACTCGGATTGATTGAGGCTGGCGAAATCGGCGCCTTGCGCGACCAGTTCGACCAGCAGCGGCGAGGGCTTCCAGAAGATCGGGTCTTCCTTGGCGAACTCGCGGATGTCGGCCAGCACCTTGGGCAGGCCCACGGTGTCGGCGTATTTCATGGGGCCGCCGCGGTGGCGCGGGAAGCCGTAGCCGTAGAGGAAGGTCACGTCCACGTCGAGCGGGCGCAGCGCGATGCGCTGGAGCACGACGTTGGCGCCCTCGTTGATCATTGCGGCCATGTAGCGGCGCATGATTTCTTCTTCGGTGAAGGCGCGCGGCTTGATGCCCGCGCGTTCGCGCTCGGCATCGATGATGGCCAGCACCTCGGGGTCGGGCTGGCCGGTGCGGGCGCCTTCGGGGTACAGGTAGTAGCCGCGCTGCGTCTTCTGGCCGAACCAGCCGCGCTCGCAGATGCGGTCGGCCACCTGCACGTAGCGCGCCTGCGGGTCGCGCGTGGCGGCCTTGCGCTTGCGCGTGGCCCAGCCGATGTCGCCGCCGGCCAGGTCGGACACCTGGAACGGGCCCATCGGATAGCCGAAGTTGCGCACCGCTTCGTCGATCTGATAGGGCGAGGCGCCGTCTTCCATCATGTGGTCGGCGGCCTGGCGGTACACCGCGAGGATGCGGTTGCCGATGAAGCCGTCGCACACGCCGGCGCGCACCGGCACCTTCTTGAGCTTCTTCGCAAGCTCGAAGCCGGTGGCGACCACGTCGGCGCTCACCTTGGCGGGCACCACGATCTCCAGCAGCTTCATGATGTTGGCGGGCGAGAAGAAGTGCAGGCCCACCACGTCCTGCGGGCGCGAGATGCTGTCAGCGATCTCGTCGATGTCGAGGTACGAGGTATTGGTGGTGATCACCGCGCCGCGCTTGCACACGCGGTCGAGCTCGGCGAACACGGCCTTCTTGACGCCCATTTCCTCGAACACGGCCTCGACCACGATGTCGACCTGCGCGAGCGCGTCGTAAGACGTGGAGCCCGAGAAGCGTGCCATGACGGCGGCCTTGGCCTCGGGCGTCATGCGGCCCTTCTTGATGAGCCCGTCGTACACCTTCTCCACGTTGGCGCGGCCGCGCGCGAGCTGGGTGTCGTCGCGCTCGATCATGGTCACTGGCATGCCCGCGTCGAGCATCGCCACCGCGATGCCCGCACCCATGGTGCCGCCGCCGATGATGCCGGCCGACTCCAGCGCACGCGGCTTCGCGCTCTTGGTCTCGGGCGCCTTCAGCACTTCGCGCTCGGCGAAGAAGGCGTGGATCAGTCCGGCGCGCTGCGGGCTGTCGATGCATTGCAGGAACAGCTTGCGCTCCAGCGCCATGCCTTCGTCGAAGGGCAGCGCGAGCGCGCCTTCGACGGCTTCGATGATCTTCATCGGCGAGAACAGGCCACGACTCTTCTTCGCGGTGTCGGCGCGCGCAGCTTCGAGGGCGGCGCGGCTGGCTTCCTTGTCGGCCAGCGCGCCGGCTTCGCGCGTGCGGCGCACCGGGGCCTTGGCTGCGACCAGCTCCTGCGCGTAAGCGAGGCCTTCGGCCAGCGCGTCGGCATCGGTGCCGAGGCGGTCGACGAGGCCGAGCGACAGCGCTTCCTTCGCGCCCGCATGGCGGCCACTGAGCATCAGCTCGAGCGCGGGCTTCACGCCGATGAGGCGCGGCGCACGCTGCGTGCCGCCCGAACCGGGCAACAGGCCCAGTGCCACTTCAGGCAGGCCGAGCTTGGCCGTGGGCGAGGCGAGGCGGTAGTGCGCCGACAGCGCCACTTCGAGCCCGCCGCCGAGCGCGGCGCCGTGGATGGCGGCAACAACCGGCTTCGTGCAGTTCTCGATCTTCAGGCAGACCTCGGGCAGCGACGGCGGCTGCGGCGTCTTGCCGAACTCGCGGATGTCCGCACCCGCGATGAAGTTGCGGCCCGCGCCGACGATCAGCACCGCCGCGGCAGCGCTGTCAGCCTCGGCTGCGTCGATGGCGGCCACGAGGCCGCGGCGCACATCCACGCCCAGGGCGTTGACGGGCGGGTTGTCGATGGTCACCACGAACACGTCGCCTCGACGCTGGAAGGTGACGGGACCGTTGGACGTGGAGGGGCTGGGAGTTGTGGTGGCCATGTGCTTGCTTGTCTCTTTGCGTTGCGAACCGTGCGGTTCGAGGCTCTGGGGGTGAACCCAGCATTCTTTGCCCGCTGCGCCGCTTTGACAATTGCATAGGCGGTTGACAGACTGTCAAAGAATTTTTGACACAATCGGCCCATGGACCTCCAGTCGCTCACTTTGTTGGTGGAAATTCTTGACGCAGGCAACCTGAGTGCCGCGGCCCGCCGGCTCAAGATGAGCCGCGCCAACGTCAGCTACCACCTGAACCAGCTGGAGCGCTCGGTGGGCGCGCAGCTGGTGCGGCGCACCACCCGGCGCGCCGAGCCGACTGAAATTGGCCTCAGGCTTTACCAGCACGGCGTGGCCATCCAGGGCGAGCTGCTGGCGGCGCGCGAATCGGTAACGACGCTGGGGCAGGGCCTGCAGGGCCGCGTGCGCCTGAGCGTGCCCAGCGGCTACGGCCAGCTGGTGATGGCCGACTGGCTGATCGACTTCAAGCGCCAGTACCCCGGAATCGTGCTCGACGTGGTGTTCGAGAACCGCATCGAGGACCTGCTGCGCGACGAAGTCGACATCGCGATCCGCGTGATTCCCGAGCCGCCGCAGAACCTGGTGGCGCGCGAGATGGGGCCGGTGCGTTATGTGGCCTGCGCCTCGACCGACTACGCGGCGAAGAACCCGCTGCCGGTGCAGCTGGACGCCCTGCAGGGCGCGCCGGTGGTCACCGCCGCCGTCATCGGGCGACAGCTGCGCGTGTCGGCCTACCAAGGCGAGACGAGGCGTGAAGTGATCCTGGAGCCGACGCTGATCTCGGAAAACTTCCTGTTCCTGCGCCAGGCCATCCTCGCGGGGCTGGGCATCGGGCTCGTGCCCGACTACGTGGTGCAGGAAGACGTGCGCAAAGGCGACGTCGTGACCACGCTCGACGACTGGCGCCTGAGCATCTTCGGCACGCAGATGTTCATGCTCTACATGCCGAACCGCCAGCACACGCGGGCGATCCGGACGTTCATCGATTTCATTCTGGAGAGGGTTCGGGTGCCTGGCTATGAAGGCCCGGACGTGAAGTAGATCAATAGAGCCACTACGCCGATCAACAGCCAGGTAAGAAAGCCGACTACGCTGCCCCAGTCCATGCTGAGCACGATGCGCCCGCTGGGCGCTCTGAGCCAGCGCGAGGTCATCGCGTCGACGCCTTCCTCGGGCTGCTCGACGACAACGAGTCCCAGTGTGGCGACCGGAACGACGATGAATCCGGTGACGTAGCCGGCCAGGTGCAGTACGGCCTCCGCGACGGGCTGCAGCACCAGTTCGATCACGGGTCGGATCAGGGCTTCGGCAAGGCCTTCAATGGGCATCGGTTCTTTTCAGCAATCGCAACTTTCACACACTGTCGGTCTGGCCATCCTGGTGTTGATGGCTACAGCTGTCGCCGCTCTGCCGCTGTACTCTCGTAGTGCCGTGACTTGTCGACATACATCGCCCGGTCCGCCCGCTGCAGCGCAACCTCCAGCGACTCGTCTCCGTGGCAGGTCGCGAGCCCGATGGCCAGGCTCAAGGCATGGCCGCTTTGCCCCGCATGGAACTGGTTGTTCATTTCGAGCAGCGTGAGGATGCGCTCGCGCATTGCCTCGGCGCCGCGCTCGTCGGTCATCGGCAGCAGCACTGCGAATTCGTCGCCGCCGATGCGCGCGGGCCAGGCCGGCGGGTCGACGGCCTTGTCGAGCACCTCGCCCATGCGGCGCAGCAGCGAGTCGCCGGCGGCGTGGCCTTCATGGTCGTTGATCTGCTTCAGGCCATTGAGGTCGATGGCCACGATCGACACCGGCCAGGGGCCCTTGCGCGACAGGCGGTTCAGCTCTTCGGTGTAGTAGGTGCGGTTGCACAGCTGTGTGAGCACGTCGTGCTTGCCGAGGTACTCCAGATAGGCCTCGGCCTTCTTGCGCGCGGTGATGTCGACCAGCGACACCAGCACCAGGTCCCAGGTGCCCTGCCGGTCTTCCTGCACCGCGAACTGCATGTGGATGTTCAGCACCTCGCCCGACAGCGAATAGTTGAGTACCTCGCGATGCTGCACGGTCTTGCCGTTCCACAGGTCTTGCAATTGCTCGGCGAACGATTCGCGCATCTCGTCGCGGAAGATGCGCGAGATGCTGCCCAGCAGCGTGGGCAGGTCGGGCGCGCCGAACATGCGCAGCGTCTCGTGGTTCACGTCGATGACGCGAATCTCCTGCATGCAGCGCGCGACGAAGTCGGGGTGCACCTTGATGAAGGTGGCGAAGTCGGTGATGCCGCGCGCACGGATGCTCTCGAGCAGCGAGCGCACCGCGCTGAAGTCTTCCACCCACAGCGACACGGGCGAGCGGTCGAACAGGCTGCGCGCGTACATGGCGCTCTCGTCGCGCAGGCGCTGCGCGGCCACGCGCTCGGTAACGTCGTCGAGCGAGACCAGCACGCGGCTCCAGCTGTCTTCGTACCCCGGCAGCACACGGGCACGCACGCGCACGTCGAGCCGCCGGCCGTCGAGCGCGTAGTTGACGGTCTCGCTCTCGAAGGTGAGCTGGCCGTGCCACAGTTGGTCGAGCTCGTGCACCACGGTGGCCGACATGTCGCCGCGGAACACGCGGTCCAGCGCGCCCAGCAGGGTCTCCTGGCTGTCGGCGGCAAAGAGTTTCAGCGTGTGCTGGTTGACCCGCAGCACCTTCAGCAGCGCCATGCAGTCGCTCACGCGCTGCGAGTCTGCATGCAGGTGCGCCACCAGGTTGGTCACGCCCTCGGCGCGCCAGCCGTCGAGCTTGCGCTTGAGGTCGCCGTAGTCTTCGATCCAGAGCGAGACGGGCGCCAGGTCGAACATGGCGTCGAGGTCGCCGATGGACGGTGGGGCCGAAGAGGGGGAAGACGCGGCAGCGGGCTGGGCCATCGATGAAGCTTTCGAAGAAGCGGCTGCAGCCATGGCTGACGAATGCCGGCGAACTGAAACCTTAATTATTACTTGCGCACCCGCTGCATTCAGCGGCTGTAGAGGCCCACCACGCTCTGCCCGCCCAGTGCATGGCCCTTGAGCGCGGCCAGCAGGGCGTCGCGCGCAAGGCCTGCCGGCAGGCTGCCCGGTGCGAAGTCGGTGGCAACCACGGTCATCACGTAGTGATGCGGCCGGTCGCCCACCGGCGGGCACATGCCGCGATAAGCGGGTGCGCCGGCCACGTTCGGGCCCATGGTGAAGTTGAAGTTGGAGCCCGCCTGGCCTTCGCCCGCCTTGAGCTCGCCGCGCTCGGCCGCGATGTTGTAGGCCACCCAGTGCGACACGCCGAGGCCGGCCGCGCCATCGGGGTCGAACACCAGCACGGCGACCGACTTGGTCTTGGCCGGCAGGTTACTCCACGCCACGGGCAGCGACACGTTCTTGCCGCCGCAGTCGCCCGCGCCGGCGTAGTCGGCCGGAATGACGCCGTTGTCGCCGAAGGCGCTCGACGTGACCTTCATGCCCGTGAAGGCCTTGCCGCTGCCGGGCGACATGCCGGTGCAGCCCGCCATGAGGCCGGCGAAGGCGAGGGCCGTGACCGACAGGGTGAGGGGGTGAAGCCTGTTGTTGCTGCGCATATCTTTTTTCTCCTGGAGGGTTGTCTTCGTCTTCATTCGGCCTGGCCGAGCCACACGCTGCCGTCCGCTTTTTCATGCACCGCCAGCGGCGTGAGCCGTGCGCCGCGGCAGGGGCCGCCGACGCATTTACCAGTGTCGGGCTCGAAGATGGCGCCGTGCCGCGCGCACATCAGGAAGCGGCCTGAACTTTCCAGCACCTGGCCTTCGAAATCAAGCGGGCCGCCTGCATGGGGGCACTGGTTGAGATAGCCGTGCACGCTGCCTTGCCAGCGTACGGCAAAGGCCTGGGCGCCGCCCGGTGCCGTGAACATGGCGGCGAGGCCGCCGTCGGCAAGCGCCGGGGCGATCAACTGGGGCTCTGTCGTGCTCATGGTGAACAGTATCCCTCGCGTAGCGGAAGGCATGCTTTCTGCTGCAATTGCGGCATGAACGATTTTTCTCCCGCCAGCGCAGCGTTGCTCGTCGCACAGCCGCTGACTTCCCATGCCTTTGCCCCGTATGGCACCGTGATCGAGGCACCCACCGGCGAGGGCCGGCCCATCAACGGAGGCAATGCACAGCGCTTCGACCTGCTCGACGACCTGCAACTCGACGCCGAAGGCGGCCGGCCGATGCTCGCGCTGTTCCGTGCGCAGGCGCGGCACTTTCCGCACGAGGTGTCGGAGATGGAGCGCCACGCGCTCGGCAGCCAGACCTTCGTGCCGCTGGGCGACAGGCGCTTCGTGATCGTGGTCGCCCGCGCGGGCGAGGCGCCCACCTCGGCGCAGCAACTCGCGGCTTTCGTCACCGACGGGCGCCAGGGCGTGGTGCTCGCGCCCGGCACCTGGCATCACGCGCTGCTGGCGGTGGATGCGGGCGACTTCGTGGTGATCGAGCGTGCGGGAGGCGGCGTCGATTGCGACGTCTGCTTTCTTCGGCAGAGCGGCAGCGTGCAGTTCTGAGGCTTGCCCGGCCTCAGCCCACGATGCGCTGCGCCAGCGCAACCAGCGACCGGTCCGACCCCGCCGGTCCGAGCAGCGAAATGCCCAGCGGCGCACCGTCGCGCGAGGCCAGCGGCATCGAGAGCTGCGGAAAGCCCGCCAGGCCCGCGATGCACAGCATGCGGATCGCACGGTTGCGGTAGTCCTCCAGCGCGGCTTCGCTGTCGCTGCGCAGCGGTGCGATGTCGGGCATGGTCGGCATCAGCAGTACGCCGTCGGTGCCGAGCAGTGCGGCCAGGTGCTCGCGAAACGCGGTGCGGAAGGTGCGGCCCGCTGCAACCTGCGCATCGGTCACTTCGCGCGACCACGCAAAGCGCTCTGCCACGCCCGGGCCCAGCGGCGGCGCGTAGCGTTCGATCAATGGGCCATCGGTGAGCCAGGCCTCGCGCGACTGCAGGTAGCGGAAGTTCCAGTACATCGTGTCGAAGGATTCCAGCGCCACCGTGGTGCCCTTGGCGGCACCGAGCAGGCCCTGCACGCGATCGGCAGCGCCCTTCAGCGCTTCGATCGCGGCGGGCACGGCCAATGCCCAGACATCGTCGGGCCGCAGCAGCCGCACGCGTTCGGGCAGCGGCGTGGCGTCGGCGCCCAGCAGCACATCGGCCACGCGCGCGAAGATGCCGATGTCGCGCGCGAACCAGCCGCAGGTGTCGAAGCTGGGTGCGAGGTCGAGCGCGCCTTCGAGGCTCACGCGGCCGTGGGTAGGGCGCAGGCCGTACAGGCCGCAGTGGTTGGCCGGCGCGCGCACCGAGCCGCCGGTGTCGGTGCCCAGCGCGAAGTCGCACAGGCTCGACGACACGGCCGAGGCCGAGCCCGACGACGAGCCGCCGGTGATGCGCGTGGGTGCGCCGCCGTTGATCGGCGCGCCGAAATGCGCGTTGTTGCCGTTCATCGAGAACGCAAGTTCGTCGGTCACGGTCTTGCCGGCAAAGCGCGCGCCGGCATCGAGCAGCTTCTGCACGGTCGGCGCGGTGTGGGTCTTGATGCCCGACATCGCCAGCACGATGGGATTGCCGCCGCCCGTGGGGTAGCCGGCCACGTCGAACAGGTCTTTCGCCGCAAAGCTCAGGTCGGCCAGCGGACCGGTCGGGGCGCGCGGCACCGGCGCATCGGGGTAAGGGACGAAGGCGTGGGCGGGGTCGTGCAGAGGCATGGCGATGAAAGATGTTGAAGAGGTTGTCTGTCAGGCGACGAGCACCGGCGCAATGGCCGCCGCGGCATCGGTGTGGATGCAGCGCACGCGGTGGTTCGGCGCAAGCTCGACCACCGGTGGTCGAGCGGCGCGGCAGGCATCGCTTGCGAGCGCGCAGCGTTCGGCAAAGGCGCAGCCGGGCGGCAGCGCGGACAGGTCGGGCGGCGCGCCGCCGATGGTTTCGAGCCGCGTGCCGCGCGCCAGTGCGCCATGCGCGCGGCTCTTGAGCAACGCGATCGTGTACGGATGGCGCGGCGAGCGGATCAGCTCGCGCGCAGTGCCTTCCTCGACGATGCGGCCGGCATACATCACCGCGATGCGGTCGGCCACCTCGACGGCGGCGCCGATGTCGTGCGTGACGAAGATCACCGAAAGCCCCAGGTCGCGCTGCAGCTCGCGCAGCAGCAGCAAGATCTGAATTTGCACCGTGGCGTCGAGCGCAGTGGTGGGCTCGTCGGCCAGCAGCAGCTGGGGCTTGCAGGCGAGTGCCAGTGCAATCATGGCGCGCTGGCGCATGCCGCCCGACATCTCGTGCGGATAGGCCTGCAGGCGCCGTTCGGGGCTTGGAATGCGCACGCGCTCGAACAGCGCCAGCGCGCGTTGTTGCGCCTCGGCCTGCGTGACGGATTCGTGCCGGCGGATCGACTCGACGATCTGCGCGCCCACCGAATACACCGGGTCGAGCGCCAGCAGCGGCTCCTGGAAGATCATCGACGCGACCTTGCCGCGGAAGTCGGCCAGCTCGCGCTGCGACATCGCGAGCACGTCGCGGCCGGCCACCTGCACCGTGCCGCCCATGCGGGTGCGGCGCTCGGGGTGCAGGCGCAGCAGGGTGCGCATGGTCACGCTCTTGCCCGAGCCCGATTCGCCGATCAGCGCGACGACCTCGCCGCGCTGCACTTCGAGGCTCACGCCGCTGACGGCGTGCACCGGCTTGCGTCCGCCGCTGAAGGTGACGCTGAGGTCGCGCAGGCGGACCATCGGTTCGTTGTTGTCGCTCATTGGGGTACCTTCGTGCTTCGCACTGCGGTGCGAGCTTGCTTGGGGCGGCCCGGCGCGGCGCTCATGCCGCTTCTCTCCGGGCTTCGGTGGCCATCGGATGCCCGCTGCCCGCCTCGTGGATCAGGCAGCTCACCGCATGCTGCGAGCCGGTGACGATGCGCTCGGGCACGACCTTGGCGCACACCGGCGCGGCCAGCGCGCAGCGCGGATGAAAGCGGCAGCCCGAGGGCGGATTGATGGGGTTCGGCGGATCGCCCGCAAGCGCCGCTTCTTCGGTGCGGTGGTCGGGGTCCATCGACGGCATGGAGGACAGCAGCGCACGCGTGTAGGGGTGAGCGGGCGCGTCGTACAGCGCATCGGCCGGGCCGATCTCGGCCACCTGGCCGAGGTACATCACCATGACGCGGTCGCTCACGTAGCGCACCACGTTGAGGTCGTGGCTGATGAACACGTAGGTCAGCCCGAACTCGGTCTTCAGGTCGAGCAGCAGGTTGATGACCTGTGCTTCCACCGACTTGTCGAGCGCGGAGACGGCTTCGTCGAGGATCACCATGCGCGGCTGCAGTGCCAGTGCCCGCGCGATGTTCACGCGCTGCCGCTGGCCGCCCGAGAGCTCATGCGGGTAGCGTTCGGCAAAGCGCTGCGGCGAGAGGCCCACGCGAGCCAGCAAGTCGCGCGCCCGTTCCACCGATTCGCGTCGCGATA
The DNA here is from genome assembly GCF_051992195.1 of Variovorax sp. YR566. Taxonomy (NCBI): domain Bacteria; kingdom Pseudomonadati; phylum Pseudomonadota; class Betaproteobacteria; order Burkholderiales; family Comamonadaceae; genus Variovorax; species Variovorax sp. YR566. The sequence goes on from NZ_CP197092.1 coordinate 1,338,459, forward strand.
CGCCGTGCACCTGCGGGCCGAAGGCGATCGAGTCTTCGATGGTGAGGCGCGGGTTGAGCGAGGCGTAGCTGTCCTGGAACACCATCTGCACCTGGCGGCGGAATTCTTTCAGCGGCAGGTCGCGGCTGCCGACTTCGCGGCCGTCGAACACGACTTCGCCGCGTGTGGGTTCGATGAGCTGCATCAGCAGGCGGGCGGTGGTCGACTTGCCGCAGCCCGACTCGCCGACCACGCCTAGCGTTTCGCCCTTGAGCACTTCGAAGTCCACGCCGTCGACTGCGCGCACAACGCCGCCGCCGCGGCCCAGTGGGTCTTTCTTCAAGGGGAAGTGCTTGACCAGGCCCTTGATTGTCAGGAGCGGTTGGGCTGGGCCGCCGATGTCTACGAGTGTGTCCATTGACTTGCCTCAGCCCTTGTTGTCCATGGCGGACCGAAGCCCGTCGGACAAGATGTTGAAAGAGATCGAAGTGATGAAGATCATCGCGCCCGGCAGCGCAGCGACCCATGGCTGCACATAGATGGCGGTGCGCAACGTGTTGAGCATCAGCCCCCACTCGGGCTCCGGCGGCTTCACGCCGAGACCGAGGAACGACAGGCCCGAAGCCAGGATCATCGACACCGCGATCAGGCTGGTGGCGTACACGAAGATCGGGCCGAGCACATTGCCCAACACATGCACGCGCACGATGGTGAAGGGGCTGGCGCCTGAAGCGCGCGCCGCTTCCACGTAGTCGCGGGTGCGCACCTGCGTGGTCACGCTCTCGGCCACGCGCGCTATCTGCGGAATGAACACGATGGTCAGCGAGATCAGCGAATTGACCACCCCCGCGCCCAGCGTGCCCGACAGCGCGATGGCCAGCAGCACCGATGGGAAGGCGTAGAACACGTCGATGGTGCGCATGATCAGCGTGTTGGTCAGACCGCCCGCGTAGCCTGCGACGATGCCGATGATCGTGCCCAGCACGAAGGCGCACAGCACCGGCGTGATGCCGATGAACAGCGACAGCCGCGCGCCGACGATGAGGCGCGAGAGCATGTCGCGGCCCAGCTCGTCGCTGCCGAAGGGCAGGCCTTCGGTGCCGATGGGCTTCAGGCGCTTGAGCATCGACGACTGGTAGGGATCCGACGGCGCGAGCCAGGGGCCGAAGACTGCGAGCGCGATCAGCAGCAGCACGACGATGGCCGCGCCCACGGCGACCGGGTCGCGCCGGAAGCGCAGCCACACCGAGGCCCAGTAGCCGCGCGAGCGCTGGGCCGGCAAGGGTTCGACTGCGATTGCGGAAGATGAAGAGGCGGGAAGCACGGTGGACATGGCTTGGCGGCTTTCTTCTTCAGGCGCGCGCGATGCGCGGATCGAGCAAGGTCTGCAGCACGTCGACCAGCAGGTTCAGCAGCACGAAGAACAGTGCCAGCACCAGGATCGTTCCCTGCAGCAGCGGCAGGTCGCGCTGGAAGATGGCCGAGTTCAGCAGGAAGCCGGTGCCCGGCCACGAGAACACGGTCTCGATGAGGATCGAGCCGCCGAGCAGGTAGCCCAGTTGCAGGCCCATCACCGCCAGCGCCGTGGGCGCCGCGTTCTTCACCATGTGGCGGAACACGCCGAGGTGCGTGAGCCCCTTGGCACGCAGCCCGACAATGAACTCCTGGTCGAGGATGTCGGCCACCAGTGCGCGCACGGTGCGCGCGATGATGCCCATGGGAATCACCGACATCGTGAGCGCCGGCAGCAGCAGGAACTGCAGATGCTCCCAGTCCCAGGCCCAGTCGTCGGAGCCGCTGGGGCCTGCGCCGGTGGCCGGCAGCCACATGAGCTGCGACGAGAACACGATCACCATCACCATGCCCAGCCAGTAGTGCGGCACGCTCACGCCCAGCACCGAGAACATCGAGGCCAGGCGGTCGACCCACGAGTTGCGGAAGTAGCCCGCCACAAAGCCGAACAGGCAGCCCAGCACGAAGCCGATGAAGGTTGCCACCACCGCGAGCCGCAGCGTGTTGCCCACGGCGGTGAACACCTCGCCGGCCACCGCGCGGTTGCTGGCGATGGACACGCCCAGGTCGCCATGCATCGCGCGCCACAGCCACATCGCGAACTGCTCGGGCAGCGAACGGTTGAAGCCGTAGAGCTCGCGCAGCTGCGCCTGCAGGTCGGCGGACGCATCGGGCGGCAATATCGACACCAGCGGATCGCCCGGCGCGATGTGCACGAGCAGGAAGCACACGAGGGCCACGCCGATCATGATCGGCACGGCGTAGATCACGCGGCGCAGGAGGTAGGCGAACATTGGCTGGATAGCTGGCTGATGGGCTGGCTGGAAGAAGGCGGTCAGTCCATCGTCATCGTGGCGATGTCGATGAACCAGCTCTTGGGCTGCACCACGTTCTTGACCTTGGCCGACATGGCGCGCGGACCGACGTCGTGCGCGATCCACACGAAGGGCGCGTCGTCAACGATGTGCGTGTGCAGCTTCGCGAGCGCGGCGTCGCGTGCCTTGTCGTCGAAGCTGGTGCGCGCATCGGCCACCAGCTTGTCGACCTCGGGGCTGCCGTAGTAGCCCCAGTTGTTCGACACCGGCGGGAAGGCCTTGGTGCTCACGAAGCGCACCATCGCGAAGAACGGGTCCATGGCCGCGAAGCTGATGTTGACCGCGTTGGCGCCGTTGGCCGACGGGTCCTTCGCGCCCTTGCGCCAGTTGGTGAACAGCGTGTTCCATTCGATCACGTCGAACTGCACGTCGAAGTAGCACTGCTTGAGCGACTGCTGCGCGAACTCGTTCATCGGCAGCGGCTGCATCTGGCCCGAGCCCGATGCCGAGATCTGCACCTTCACCTTGATCGGCTTGGCGGCCGAGTAGCCGGCCTGCGTCATCAGCGCCTGCGCGGCCTTCACGTCGTACTTGATGTCGAAGGTGGGCTTGCCGAACCACGGGTGGCCCGGCGGCACCGTGCCCTTGGGCTCGGCCATCATGCCGCCCAGCAGCTGCTTCATGCCGCCGCGGTCGATGCACAGGTTGGCGGCCTGGCGCACGCGCTTGTCGAGCCAGGGCGAGCCTTCGGCGAACGAGAGCTGCCAGGGCCACACGTGGGGCTGTGCATTCGAATAGATCTTGAAGCCGCGCTGCGTGATCTGCGCCATGGCATCGGGCGCGGGCGCCTCGATCCAGTCGACCTGGCCGCCCAGCAGCGCAGCGGTGCGCGCATTGGCCTCGGGCATCGGCAGCATCACGACCTTGTCGATCTTCGGCACGCGCTTGGCGTCCCAGTAGGTCTTGTTGGCGGCCAGCTCCAGCCGCTCGCGCGCCACGAAGCGCGTGACCTTGAACGGGCCCGAGCCGGCGGGGTCGGCGGCGAAGGCCGTCCAGGCGGCCTTGGCCTTGTCGGCGGGCGTGGCGCCGGCGGCGGCATCGAACTTCTTCTGCCAGTGCGCGGGCGAGGCCATGAACAGGTTCGTGAGGTTGATCGGCAGGAAGGCGTCGGGCTCGCTGGTGGTGAGCTCGACCGTCGTGTCGTCGATCTTGCGCGCCGACTTGAGCGTGGGCATGCGCGAGGCCGTCACGCCGACCTGGCTGGGGTCGAACTGCACGGCTTCCTTGTCGAGCACCTTCTGCACGTTCCACACCACGGCGTCGGCGGTGAAGGCCGAGCCGTCGTGGAACTTGACGCCGGGGCGCAGCTTGAAGACCCACTTGGTCTTGTCCTTGGCGTCCACTGCCCACGAGGTGGCGAGGCCGGGAATCAGCACGCTCGGTGCGTCGGCCTTCGACAGGTCCCACTGCGTGAGCGAGTCGTAGATCGGAATGCCGGTGAAGCGGTTGCCCTCGAAGCCCTGGTCGGGCTGGCCCAGCGTGCGCGGAATGTCGGCTGCCGTCATGGCGATGCGCAGCGTCTTTTCCTGGGCCATCGCATGGGGCGCGGCCAGGGCCAGGATGGCGAGTGCCGCGCAGGCGGCCAGGGGCTTCAGGAACAGGGCAGGGGCAGCACGCTTCACATGGAACTCCGTTGGGTGGAATGGCGGAAAGGACGAAAGGAAACTCTCAAGCACGACATGTGCCAGCAGGCGGTCAGTCCCTGCCTGGCCTAGGGCCATGACAGCGCGATCTCGCGCCTTGCGCAGCGCAGGTCCATCTCGACTTCCATGTCCACGATCGGCGGGCGCGCGAGGTGCCAGGTCAGGCCGGTGGTGAGTGCGCCGCGCTGCACGATCTCGTCGAACACCAGCGCGCCGATGTCATGCACCGTGTAGGCCTGCACGGTCGCGGCATCGCGCCAGCCGAAGCCCAGCACGGCCAGGCGGCGTTCCATTTCCGTCATCACGTAGCCGAGCTTGGCGCGCAGGCCGTCGGGGCTGGTGTCGCCCAGGCGGACCATCACCTCGCGGTAGCTGGCGTGGCCGTCGGGCGCTTCGCCGCCGCCCGAGACCACGAAGCTCGGCGGCCCGGCATCGTCGTCGGCCGGCACGGTGTACGAGAAGGCCTGGAAGGCCGGCGTGGCCGGTGCGCCGACGCGCGGGCACACGTTGGTGCGCGCCACCGGGTTGTGGTCGCCGCGCAGCAGCTGCCAGCGCTCGAGCGTGCCGGCATAGATGCGGTTGAAGTCGTGAAAGCCGCGTTCGGAGAACGGCGCGGGCGAGCGCAGTTCGCAGGCGCACAGCGCGGTGAGCGGCCGGCCGATGGCGCGCAGGTGCGCCGCGATGGCGTCGAAGCCGTCGGCAAGCGGCACGGCCTGCTGGAAGCGCACCCGCTCGATGGCAAAGCCGGGCAGCGCCGCCACGCCGGCGGAATACTGGAACACGCCCTTCGCGTAGCGGTAGCCGCCTTCGGGGAACGCAATGGTTTCGGTGCTTGTGGTTGTCATGCCGTCTTTCCTCGTCAGCGCCCAATGTAGGGAGCGACGAGGCCGACGGGAAGGCTCATTTCTGCACGCGCGTGTTGCCGGAATCAGAACGCGGCACCGCGTTGGAGCCGTAGCGCCCCATGCTGGTGGCCAGCATTTCGAGCAGTGCGCGCGATGCCGGCGACTGGCGCTGCCCCGGCATCGTAAGCAGGCTGGTCGCGGTGGCGGCAAAGTCGCGCTCCTGCAGCGGCACGGCGCACAGGTCGCCGTTCGACACCTCGTGCAGCGCCGCATAGCGCGGCAGGAAGGTGATGAGATCGCTGTTGCGCACCACGCCCTTGGCCATGTCGAGCGTGCTGGTCTCGATCACCAGGTCGAGCGACACCTGCGTCTTCGATGCGATGCGGTCGACCAGGTGGCGGATCTGGAACGAGCGGTCGGGCAGTGCCACGCGGTGGCCTTCGAGTTCGCGGAACGACACGCTGCGCCGCCGCGCCAGCGCATGCGTGGGCGCGACGATGGCGCACAGCGGCTGCTCCAGCCGCGCATGTTCGCGGAAGGCGTGGCGCTCGGGCAGGTTGAAGGCCAGCGCGATGTCGATGCGGCCTTCCTGCAGCGCTTCGAGCACCGCGCGCGAGCCCACCACCGAGGCCTGCAGCTTCACCTGCGGATGCCGCTTCTGGAAGCGCGCCAGGTTGTTCGCAAGGAAGTGGCTGACCATGCCCTCGATGCTGCCGATGCGCACTGTACCGACGGGCTGGCCGATCAGCTCCTGCAACGCGCCGCGCAGCGCCTCGCTGTTCTGCAGCACCTGGTCGGCGTGTGCGAGCACCAACTCGCCGGCCGGCGTGAGGGTGGTGCGGTTGGCGCGGCGGTCGAGCAGGGCGGTCTGCAGTTCGCCTTCGAGTTTGGCGATCTGGCGGCTGATGGCGCTCGGCGCCACGCCCAGTTGCTCCGCGGCGCGGCGCAGCGAGCCGGCCTTGGCGGTCTCGCGAAAGTAAAGCATTGCCGTGGACAGCATGGCGGTTTCCTGTTTTCTTGTTCTCGCAAGGCCTGGGCCGGCCGAACCTTCGGCCGAATGGCGCAGCACGTCAAGCAACGGGCGTGCCCCGGGGCAGACGGGGTCGCCATCCCGTATATGCCGTCCGACCGATGGACGCGGCGGCACCGCTTTTGACAATGCAACCGATTGCACCGAAAGTCTGTGGGGCGAAGGGAACAGAACCGATGACAACACTGACGCAGGGTGCGCGTGGCGCCGACGTTCGCAGATTGCAAGAGGCATTGAACCGGAAGCTCCAGCCGAACCCCGGGCTCGTGCTCGACGGCGACTACGGCCCGATCACCCGGATTGCGGTGCGCCGCCTGCAGGCCGCGAACTGGCTCGCCGAAGACGGCGAGGCCGGCCCCTGCACGCAGAACCTGGTGTTCGGCAACGAGTGCCACGCGCCGATCCTGCACCCCGTTGCGCTGATTCCGCAGCCCACGCCCGGCCAATGCTGGGCCGCCTGCACGGCCATGATCACGCGCTCCAACGTGCAGGCGGTGGTGGCGCGCACGCCAGCCGAGCTGATCGGCGACGACGGCGGCCTGCGGACCTTCGCGAATGCCGACGACGCCATGACGGCCGATGCGCTCTTTGCGTCCGCGCACGGCCTGGCGGTGCGCCCGCCGGTGCCCTGGTCGGTCGGCCAGCTGCGTGCCGCACTGCAGCACGGGCCGCTGATGTTCGATCTGCCGTGGGGTGCGAGGGGGTATGCCGCCGGTGTCGGCCGTCCGGGCCACATGGTGCTTGTCGTGGGTATTCGCGGCGACGACGATCCCGGCGGGCGTGGCACCACGCTGCGAATCTTCGACCCCTGGCCGCCGGGCAAGGGGGCGCGCAGTTCGGTCAACCACGTCAAGTGGAGTCAGCAGGTGGCCCGGAACGCCTGTCGCGTGTTCTCGCATCCGTAGCCCGGTGGGAGGGCGCCAGGGGGGCGATGCGACAATCCCAGCGCCATGACAGACACCCTCACGATCACCCGCCCCGACGACTGGCACTTGCACGTGCGCGATGGCGCCGCCCTCGAAGCCGTCGTTCCCCACAGCGCTCGCCAGTTCGGCCGCGCGCTGATCATGCCCAACCTTCGCCCGCCCGTGACCACCGCCGCACAGGCCGTGGCCTACCGCGACCGCATCCGCGCCGCCGTGCCCGAGGGCGCGGCCTTCGAGCCCGTGATGTCGCTCTACCTCACCGACAAGCTGCCGCCCGAAGAGATCGCGCTGGCAGCCGAAGCCGGCGTGCGCGCGCTCAAGCTCTACCCGGCCGGCGCCACCACCAACAGCGATGCCGGCGTGACCGACATCCGCAAGACCTACAAGACGCTCGAAGCCATGCAGAAGCACGGCCTCTTGCTGCTGGTGCACGGTGAGGTGACCGACCCCGCCATTGACCTGTTCGACCGCGAAGCCGTGTTCGTCGACCGCGTGATGATTCCGCTGCGCCGCGACTTTCCCGAGCTGAAGGTGGTGTTCGAGCACCTGACCACGAAGGAAGGCGCCCACTACGTGCGCGACGCTGATCGCTTCACGGCAGCCACCATCACGGCGCACCACCTGCTGTACAACCGCAACGCCATCTTCACCGGCGGCATTCGCCCGCACTACTACTGCCTGCCCGTGCTCAAGCGCGAGACGCACCGCGTGGCGCTGGTCGAGGCAGCCACCAGCGGCAGCGACCGCTTCTTCCTGGGCACCGACAGCGCACCGCATCCGGCGCACCTGAAGGAGCATGCGCTGGGCTGCGCCGGCTGCTACACCGCGCTCACGGCCATCGAGCTGTACGCCGAGGCCTTCGACAGCGTGAATGCGCTCGACAAGCTCGAAGGCTTCGCGAGCTTCCACGGCCCCGACTTCTACGAACTGCCGCGCCACACCGACACCATCACGCTCAAGCGCGAAAGCTGGACCGTGCCGGAGACCGTGCCCTACGGCGATGCCACGCTCAAGCCCTTGCGCGGCGGCGAAACGATCAACTGGAAGCTCTCATGACACCGACGCTGCGCGTGATGTTGCTGATCGACGCCGACAACGTCTCGGCCGATGTGATCGAACAGGCCGTGCAGCGCACGATGGATGAATACGGCGCCATTCACGTGCGCCGCGCGTATTGCAACGCCGAGATGGCGGTGAACCGGCAGGCGATGTTCAAGCGGCTGTCGGTGCGGCCGATGGTGAACCTGTCGGCCGGCAAGAACAGCACCGACATCGCGCTGTCGGTCGACGCCATCGACCTGGCCATCAACGAGCGGCCCGACGTGGTGGTGCTGGTGTCTTCCGACTCCGACTTTGCGCCGCTCGTGATCCGCCTGCGCGAAAAGGGCTGCCGCGTCTGCGGCATCGGCCAGCAGGGCAAGACGGGCGAAGAGACGGTCGGCGTGTACGACGCCTTCATGGACCTCGCGCACCACGCCAGCACGAAGCCCGCGGTGCGCACCGCGCCGGCGAAGAAGGCGGCTGCGGCCAAGTCTGCACCCGCGAAGACCGCGCGGGCCAAGGCGACGCCTGCTGCCAAGAAGGCCGCGGCCAAGACGCCGGCCCGCAAGACGGCGAAGGCCGTCAAGGCCGCGCCGCCACCGCAGCAGCAACAGCAACCGCAAATCTCCGAAGCGGCCGAATTCATCCTGCAGGCTGCACCGGCCTTGCGCAGCGGCAACGACGTGCCGCTCAACGACGTGGCAAAGGCCCTGCGCACGGCCGGCCTGCTCGGCAAGCACGGCAGCTCGCTCAAGCTTTTCGACAAGCTCACGTCGGAGTTCGCCGTGATGCAGCACCCTGACCGCATCCGCTGGACGGGCGCGTCCGCGCCTTGACCCTGCCGGCGGTTGATTGGGCGCAGCCCTGGCTGGCGCCTTATCGTTCGAGCGGCGTCGCGGTAGAGCAGGCCGCACGGCACGCCGGGGTGGCGGCCGCCCTGCAGGCAGTCAAGCCCGCGCAGGCGCCCGATTTCGTACATCAGGACGCGCTGCCCGCAGGCCAGGCCTACGAGGCCCACATCTTCCAGACCCGCACCGTCCCCACGCGCGACAACCTGCACGATCTTTTCAATGGACTCGTGTGGCTCGCCTTTCCGCAGACCAAGCGCCGGCTCAACGAACTGCAAGCGGCCGAGATCGCGCGCAGCGGCGTTGCCGCCGTGCGAGGCCCGCTGCGCGATGCGCTCACGCTGTTCGACGAGAACGGTGCGGTGCTCGATGCGCCACCCGCGCTCTGGCAGGCGCTGATCGCGCGCGACTGGCACACGCTGTTCGTCACGCAACGCGGGCTGTGGAGCGAGGCGCGCCTGCTGCTCTTCGGCCATGCGCTGCTCGAAAAACTGGTCACGCCGCGCAAGCCGATCACCGCACACGTGCTGCTGACGCACGACGCGAGCGGCCCGGCGGCGTTCGATGACGCGCGCATGGCGCAGGCGCTCGACGCGCGGCAGCTCGAACGCAAGCCCTTCGTGCCGCTGCCGGTGCTCGGGGTGCCCGGCTGGTGGGGCGGCAACGAGGCGGCGGCGTTCTATGCCGACTCGCAGGTTTTCAGGCCCTTGTCGGGCCGGGGAATACCAGGGGCATAGAACTTTTGCTCCTATCATGGCTCTACCGGCTGCCGCCGACCGGAGCGCCCAGAACGCACTACAACACCCAGGGCCTCCATGCCGCGCACGGCTTGAAGAGGGCCCCGGGGTCCTCATCTAGGTGGCAGGTTTCCCCACGGAGAATTCAACTTGAAACGTATCCTTCTGTTCGTTTTGACCAATGTGATGGTCGTCGCGGTGCTCGGCGTGGTCGCCAGCCTGCTGGGCGTCAATCGCTTCCTCACGGCCAACGGGCTCAACCTGGGCGCGCTGCTCGGCTTCGCGCTGGTGATGGGTTTCGGCGGCGCGATCATCTCGCTGCTCATCAGCAAGCCCATGGCCAAGTGGACCACCGGCCTGCACATGATCGACAACCCCCAGTCGCCCGACGAGGCCTGGATCGTCGGCACGGTGCGCAAGTTCGCAGACAAGGCCGGCATCGGCATGCCCGAGGTCGGCATCTTCGAAGGCGAGCCCAATGCCTTTGCGACCGGCGCGTTCAAGAACTCGTCGCTGGTGGCGGTGTCCACCGGCCTGCTGCAGGGCATGACGCGCGAAGAGGTCGAGGCCGTCATCGGCCACGAAGTGGCCCACATCGCCAACGGCGACATGGTCACGATGACGCTCATTCAGGGCGTGATGAACACCTTCGTCGTGTTCCTGTCGCGCGTGATCGGCTATGCGGTCGACAGCTTCCTGCGCCGCGGCGACGACCGTTCGTCGGGCCCCGGCATCGGCTACTACGTGAGCACCATCGTGCTGGACATTGTGCTCGGCTTTGCCGCCGCGATGGTGGTGGCCTGGTTCTCGCGCCATCGCGAGTTCCGCGCCGACGCCGGTGCGGCCGCGCTGATGGGCCAGAAGCAGCCAATGATCAACGCGCTCGCGCGCCTGGGTGGCCTGCCGGCCGGCGAACTGCCGAAGGCCGTGGAAGCCATGGGCATCACCGGCAGCATCGGCAAGCTGTTTGCCACGCACCCGCCGATCGAAGAGCGCATTGCTGCGCTGCAGAACGCGCAGCGCTGATCAGAGTCGGTCGCGGCAAGTCCGCGGCGCCATGAAAAAAAGCCGCCACATTGCTGTGGCGGCTTTTTTGTTTGTGTGGCGTGTTCAGTCTGCTGCGGGTGCTTCGACGGCCGGCGCCGCAGGTGCCTTGCGATCGGCGCGCGCGCGTTGCAGCGTGCGCGTCACCTCGCCGTGCTTCATGCCGTACATGTCGGCGAACTCCTGCTCGCTGCGGTCGCTGGCCTCGAAGGCGCGCAGCAGCGCCTCGCGCTTGGCGGCCTGCTGGGCGAGTTCGGCCAGCGCCTCGTCCACCACGGCGTTGTTGTTCTCGTCGCGCGAGCGCACCAGCACTGCATAGGCCTCGCGATCCAGGCCCGAGGCCTCGACGGCCTTGGCGATGCGCGCGACCAGCTGCGGGCGCAGGTCTTCGCCGTTGGCACGCTGCAGGCGGCGGCGGTGCAGCTCGAGGATGGCGTGGTGCACGTGCTCCGGCGCGACCGGGTCGAGCGCGTTGCCGTCGAGGTCGTGGCGCGCCAGGCCGGCGGCCACGGCCTCCAGGTAGCGCGTGGAGCGCGCGTGCTGGCCCATGGCGATCTTCAGGTCTTCGGCCTTGAAGTCTTCGGGGTGGCGCGCGAGCAGTTCCTCGTACACGCCGAGCTTCAGCGGCACGAAGCGCGCGCCGAAGAGCTGCGGGTACAGCTCGAACAGGCGCTCGAGCACCGGGTTGACCTTGCGCGGCGCGCGCTGCGGTTGAGCCGCTGCCTGGCCCTGGCCCTGTGCCTGGCCTTGCGCACCTTGCTTGCGCGGCTGCTGTTGCTGCCGCTGCGGGCGCTGGTTGCCTGCGCCCTGGTTGTTCTGGCGGGGTGGGCGGGACTGGCGAGGCTGCTGCGCGGGAGTTTCCGCGCTGCTGCTCGTGCCCGAATCCGCATCGGGGCCGGCCTGCAGCTGCTTCAGCTGATCGGCCATGTCCAGTTGCTGACGCCGGGGCGGGCGCGCGTTCGTCTTCGGGGTGGCGGTGGAAGCGTCGGTCATGCGGGGGGCGCGGCGAGGGTCGCGGTGGAATGAAAGGGAAAGAAATGAAGTCCGGTTTGGCGCCTTCAGCGCGGCCGGAACATCCTGAAGAGATTGTCGGGGCTGACTTCGAAATAGTCCGCCGGTCCGCCGCCGCGCAGGATGGGCTGCGCCGCGGCGGTGTCGTAGATGCCGTCCTTCAGCAGGTGGCGCGCAATGTGCACGCCCACCACTTCGCCGAGGATCAGCCAGGTTTGCACGGGCGTGCCGTCCACGCCTTCTAGCTGCAGGATCTGCGTGAGCCTGCATTCGAAGGACACGGGGCTTTCGGCTACGCGCGGCACCGCGATGGTTTGCGAGGCGGCGGTCGTGAGCCCGGCGAGCTCGAACTCGTTCACATCGGGCGGCACGGCGGCGCACGAGCGGTTCATCTGCTCGGCCAGCGGCCGGGTCGCCAGGTTCCAGCCGAACTCGCGCGTCTGGCGGATGTTGTGCAGGCTGTCCTTGGCGCCGATGCTGGCGAAGCCGACGATGGGCGGCGTGTAGTTGAAGGCGTTGAAGAAGCTGTAGGGCGCGAGGTTGAGCACGCCGTTCGCGTCCTGCGACGAGATCCAGCCGATGGGGCGCGGCCCGACCATCGCGTTGAACGGGTCGTGCGGCAGGCCGTGGCCCTTGGTGGGCTCGTAGAAGTGGAAGTCGTCGTTCGCCATCGATGTCCTCAGTGGCCCAGGGCCGAAGCCCGCGCCGCCTGCCGGCCGATCAGCAGCCGGAACGGCAGCAGCATCAGCACGCCGACGGCGAGCTTCACGGCGAGGTCGCCCAGCGCCCACGTGAACCACGGGCCTTCGGTGCCCGCGAAGGCGATGCCCCAGAACACGATGCTGTCGAGCACCGCTGCGATCACCGTGGCCACCAGCGGCGCGCGCCACCAGAGGCCGCGCCGCAGCCGGTCGAACACGCCGATGTCGAGCAGCTGCGAAGCGATGAAGGCCAGCCCCGAGGCGGCCGCGATGCGCGCCGGCGCGAGCAGCAGCGAGTTGCCCACGGCGACGGCAAAGCCGACCCATGCCACGCGCCGCGCCATGCCGGGGCCGAAGCGCCGGTTGACGAGGTCGCTCACGAGGTACGCCACCGGGTAGGTGAAGGCGCCCCAGGTCAGCCAGTCGTTGATGGCGAACTGCACGAGGATGTTGGAAGCCAGCACCACGGCTGCCATCGCGAGCGTGGCGGCGGTCAGCTGGCCGAGGGTGGGGCGCTCGAAGTGCATCAGACGCTCGCGGTGCGTTCGCGTTCGGCCTCGGCCAGCACGCCGTGCGCCACGGCCTCGGCCACCTTGATGCCATCGACGCCGGCCGACAGGATGCCGCCCGCGTAGCTCGCGCCTTCGCCGGCGGGGTAGAGGCCGCGCACATTGAGGCTCTGGAAGTCGTCGCCGCGCGTGATGCGGATGGGCGACGAAGTGCGCGTCTCGACGCCGGTGAGCACCGCGTCGTGCGTGTCGAAGCCCTTGATCTTGCGGCCGAAGGCGGGGAAGGCCTCGCGCATGGCCTCGATGGCGTAGGCGGGCAGGGCCTTGTGCAGGTCGGTCGGTGTCACGCCCGGCTTGTACGAAGGCGTCACGCTGCCGAGCGCCGTAGAGGGCTTGCCGGCGATGAAGTCGCCCACCAGCTGGCCCGGCGCGCGGTAGTCGCCGCCGCCGAGCACGAAGGCATTGCTTTCGAGTTCGCGCTGCAGTGCGATGCCCGCGAGCGCATCGCCAGAGGAATTGGATTCCCATCCTGGGAAATCGCGCGGGTCGATGCCCACCACGATGCCCGCGTTGGCGTTGCGCTCGTTGCGCGAGTACTGGCTCATGCCGTTGGTGACCACGCGGCCCGGCTCGCTGGTGGCCGCGACCACGGTACCGCCGGGGCACATGCAGAAGCTGTAGACCGAGCGGCCGTTGCTCGCGTGGTGCACCAGCTTGTAGTCGGCCGCGCCGAGCAGCGGGTGGCCCGCATGGCGGCCCCAGCGTGCGCGGTCGATCAGGCCCTGCGGATGCTCCACGCGGAAGCCGATGGAGAAGGGCTTGGCCTCGATGTGCACGCCGCGCTTGTGCAGCATCTCGAACGTGTCGCGCGAGCTGTGGCCCAGCGCCATCACCACGTGGTCGGCGTGCAGTTCGCTGCTTTGGCCGGTCGTCTGGTCGAGCACGGTGAGGCCGCGCAGGTGGCCGTCTTCGATGTGCACGTCCGTCACGCGCTGCTCGAAGCGGATCTCGCCGCCCAGCGCCACGATCTGCTCGCGGATGTTCTCGACCACCTTCACCAGCTTGAAGGTGCCGATGTGCGGATGCGCGACGTAAAGGATTTCTGGCGGCGCACCGGCCTTCACGAACTCTTCCATCACCTTGCGGCCGAGGAAGCGCGGGTCCTTGATCTGGCTGTAGAGCTTGCCGTCCGAGAAGGTGCCGGCGCCGCCTTCGCCGAACTGCACGTTCGACTCGGGGTTGAGCACGCTCTTGCGCCACAGGCCCCAGGTGTCGCGGGTGCGCTGGCGCACGGTCTTGCCGCGCTCGAGCACGATGGGCTTGAACCCCATCTTCGCGAGCATCAGCGCCGCGAAGATGCCGCAGGGGCCGAAGCCGATCACCACCGGCCGGGCAGTGCCTTCTGCCGCATTGGCCGGCGGCGTGTAGCGCATGTCCGGAGCGGCCTGGATGTGCGGATGGCCCGCGTGCTTGGCGAGCAGCGCGGCTTCCAGCTTCGCATCGGCCAGCTGCACGTCGCAGATGTAGACCGTGAGCAGCTCGACCTTGCGCGCGTCGAAGCTGCGCTTGTAGACGGTGTGGGAGGCGATCGCGTCGAGCGGAGCGTCGAGCGTCCTGGCGATCAGGGTGACCAGCGCGTCGGGCGCGTGGTCGAGCGGGAGTTTGAGTTCGGAGATTCTCAGCATGGCGGCGTAGGGCTTGTGTTTATCAAGCAGGCCGCGCATTTTAAGCGCCCGGGGCGCTATGAAAGGAATAGCGGGTCAGGCGGGCAGGAAGCCTTCGACCGAAAGGTACCGCTCGCCGGTGTCGTAGTTGAAGCCCAGCACCACCGCATCGGGTGCCAGCGAGGGCAGCTTCTGCGCGATGGCAGCGAGCGTGGCACCCGACGAAATGCCGACCAGCATGCCTTCCTCGCGCGCGCAGCGGCGGGCCATTTCTCGCGCCGGTTCGGCATCGACCTGCAGCACGCCGTCGAGCAGCGAGGTGTCGAGGTTCTTCGGAATGAAGCCCGCGCCGATGCCCTGAATGGGGTGCGGCGCCGGCGCGCCACCGGAAATGACCGGCGAAGCCACCGGCTCGACCGCGAACACCTGCAGCTTCGGCCACTTCTTCTTCAGCACCTGCGCCACGCCTGTGATGTGGCCGCCCGTGCCCACGCCGGTGATCAGCACGTCGATGCCATCAGGAAAGTCGGCCGCGATTTCCTCTGCCGTGGTGCGCACGTGCACTTCGACATTCGCGGGATTGTTGAACTGCTGCGGCATCCACGCACCGGGCGTGCCGGCCACGATTTCCTCGGCGCGGGCGATGGAGCCCTTCATGCCGTTGGCGCGCGGTGTCAGGTCGAATGAGGCGCCGTAAGCCAGCATCAGGCGGCGGCGCTCGATAGACATGCTGTCGGGCATCACCAGGATCAGCTTGTAGCCCTTGACGGCCGCCACCATGGCAAGGCCGATGCCGGTATTGCCCGAGGTGGGCTCGACGATGGTGCCGCCGGGCTTGAGCGCGCCGCTTTTCTCGGCGTCTTCCACCATCGACAGCGCGATGCGGTCCTTGATGGAGCCGCCGGGATTGGCGCGCTCCGACTTGATCCACACCTGCTGCTTCGCATTGCCGAACAGGCGGTTGATGCGGATGTGCGGTGTGTTGCCGATGGTCTCGAGGATGTTCTGGGCCTTCATGGACGGAGTCTCCTTGGGTCAATGCGTTTGTCGGACGGACAGCGCGCATTGTGAGACCAGCCCATGACCCCTGCGGCCCCTATGCCGCTGCAGGCGTGAAGGCCATCGCCACGCCGTTCATGCAGTAGCGCAGCCCGGTGGGCTTGGGCCCGTCGTCGAACACATGACCCAGGTGGCCGCCGCAGCGGCGGCAGTGCACTTCCGTGCGCGCCATGCCGAAAGACCGGTCCTGGTGCTCGCCCACGGCCTTGTCGAGCGGCTGCCAGAAGCTCGGCCAGCCGGTGCGGCTGTCGAACTTGGTCTTCGAGGAGAACAGGTCGAGCGCGCAGCCCGCGCAGCTGAAGCGCCCGGCCCGGTGCTCGTCGTTGAGGGGGCTCGTGTAGGGCCGCTCGGTGCCTTCCTGGCGCAGCACCGAGAACTGGCTCGCGGTGAGCAGCTTGCGCCATTCGGCCTCGGTGTGCGTGACTTCGAATTTCTCGTTCTCCGCCGCCTGCGCAGGGCGTGTGCCCCAGCCGAAGACCTGGGCAATGGCCAGCCCCAGGGTCGAAGTGCCCGCGGCAATGGCGAAGCGGCGTCTGGTGTTTTGCGTCATGCCCTTAGTTCGGGCCGGCGAGGCGGCGGGTTACAAATGGCGGCGCAGCATCGCCTGAAAAGGCGCTTTCGCCCGTGAGGCGATAATCCGCCCCGTGAAGCACGCCAGACCGCCGCTGGTGCAAGTCTCGAAAGAGCGCACTGGAGGAACGTCCGGACTGCATAGGACAGCGCAGGAGTTAACGACTCTCCACCGTGAGGTGAGGATCAGAGCAACAGAGACGAGCCGATTAAGTTCGGGTGAAACGGGCAATCTCTGCGCGCAGCAACACCAAGTAGGCCAGTATTGAGGTGGTTCCGCTGAGCTGGCGGGTAGGTGGCATCGAGCCGTCTGGTGACAGGCGGCCCAGAGTAATGGCGGTCACGTCGAGGGCTTCGCAAGAGGCCCTCGATGCACAGAATCCGGCTTATCGGCGGGCTTCACACTTTTCTTCTTCCCGTTTTTCTTTTTTCGCGCCTTCGGCCTGAAGGCGGGCGACAGCCTTGCCGCCAGCAGGGATTGGTAGTTACCCTTACAATCGATAGCATGCTAACTAATAGGCGGCTACCGTGACCGACTCCGACAACTCCCAACCGACACGCGAAAACGCGCTGATGCGGCTCGGCATGTCGCTTTCGGTGCTGCAGCGCGGCTACCGCGCCCATGCAGACAAGGCGGTGGCGCACGTCGGGGTGTCGCAATCGCTGGCTTGGCCGATCGTGATGCTCGGCCGCATGAACGGCGAAGTGCGCCAGGGCGTGCTGGCCGAGGCGCTGGGCATCGAAGGCCCTTCGCTGGTGCGCTCGCTCGATCAGCTGGTCGAGGCCGGTTTCGTCGAGCGGCACGAAGATCCGTCCGACCGCCGCGCCAAGACCCTGCATCTCACCGAAGCCGGCAAGGCCGCCTGCGCGCCCATCGAGGCCGCGCTGAGCCTGATGCGCACCGCTATGTTCGAAGGCGTGCCGGACGAAGACATCGCCGCCTGCCTGCGCGTGTTTGCCGTGCTCGAAGAGCGCCTGGGCCGCGCCGCGCAGCCGCCGCAAGAAGGGCGCAAGTAGATGGCCGCGCTCAGCCTGCCGCGCTTCAGCCGCGCGGAGCTTCTCTTTTCCGGCAAGAGCTTCGCCGCGGCCATGCTGGCGATGTACCTTGCCAGCCGCGCCGGCCTGCCGCGTCCGTTCTGGGCGCTCATGACCACCTACATCGTTGCCCATCCGCTGGCCGGCGCCGTGCGTTCCAAGGCGGTGTACCGCTTCTGCGGCACGCTCATCGGCAGCACCGCCACTGTGATGCTGGTGCCCGCGCTGTCCAACGCGCCCGAGCTGCTGACGCTGGTGCTCGCGCTGTGGGTCGGGCTGTGCCTGTGCATCTCGCTGCTCGACCGCACGCCGCGCTCGTATGTGTTCATGCTCGCGGGCTACACGGCGGCACTGATCGGCTTTCCGTCGGTGCAGACGCCGCTCGCGCTGTTCGACACCGCCGTGGCGCGCGTGGAAGAAATCGGCCTCGGCATCTTCTGCGCCACGCTGGTCCACAGCCTGGTGCTGCCCGCGGGGCTTGCGCCGACCGTGCTGGGCCTGCTCGACCGCACGCTGCAGGATGCGCGCAAGTGGCTCGGCGACCTGCTGCAGCCCGCCGGCCGCAGCAGCAACGCCGATCCGAAACGCCTCGACGACGACCGCCGCCGCCTCGCCGGCGACATCACGCAGCTGCGCCTGCTCTCCACCCATGTACCCTTCGACACCACGCACCTGCGCTGGACCGCCGGCGCCATCCGCGCCATGCAGGACCGCGTCGCCGCGCTCACTCCGGCCCTGTCGGCCGTCGAAGACCGCCTGCAGGCGCTGGAGCAGGCCGAAGGCCAGCTGGCCCCCGATGTGGCTGCCGTGCTCTCACAGGCCGCACAGTGGCTGCGCGAAGAAGCCGAACCCACCGGCGACGCAGCAACCCGCGCCGAACGCCTGCAAGCCCTGCGCCGCGCCATCGACGTAATGAGCGCCACACCCGCGAGCGCGGAGCAACAGACTCCATGGGGCCGCGCCCTGCGCATCGGCCTCGCAGGCCGTCTCGCAGAACTCGTCGACGGCTGGACCGCCTGCGCCCAGCTGCGCCTGGACATCGACGAGGGCCTCAAGGGCGCCGCGCCGCTGCGCCGCACGGCAGCGCTCGGCAGCCGCGTGCTGCACCGCGACTACGGCATGGCGCTGCTGTCCGCGCTTGCGGCCGTCATCGCCATCTGCCTGTGCGGCGCGTTCTGGATCGTCACCGGCTGGCCCATGGGCTCGGCCGCGACCATGATGGCCGCCGTCTTCTGCTGCTTCTTCGCCACCATGGACGACCCCGTGCCGGCGATCCACGGCTTCCTGAAGTGGACGCTGTTGTCCATTCCGATCTCGGCGCTCTATGTGCTGGTGCTGATGCCCACGGTGCAGGACTTCGGCATGCTCGTGGTCATCTGCGCGCCGCTCTTCCTGCTGCTGGGCCTTTACCTGCCGCGCCCGACGCATTTCATGCCCGCGATGGCGCTGATCTTCGGCGTGGCCGGCACGCTCGCGCTGCACGACACGGCCAGCTCCGATCTCGTGAGCTTCCTCAACAGCATGATCGGCCAGATCGTCGGCGTGGTCGTTGCTGCGCGCGTCACCCGCCTGGTGCGTTCGGTGGGCGCCGACTGGAGCGCGCGCCGCATCCAGCGCGCCACATGGCGCGAACTCGGCGACATGGCCGCGTCTTCTCAACCGCAGTACGCGCAGAGCGATACCTATGCCGTGCGCATGCTCGACCGCATCGGCCTGCTCGCGCCGCGCATCGCGCAGGCCGGCGGCACCGTTGAAGGCGTGGCCGCCAACGATGCGCTGCGCGACCTGCGCATGGGCGCCGACATCGCCGTGCTGCAGCGCGTGCGCGCCCAGCTGCCGCTGGCCACATCGGCCGCGCTGTTGGGCGGCATCTCGCGCTTCTTCCGCCAGCGTTCGGAAGGCCGCATGAACCCGCGTCCGCCGGGACTGCTGCCGCAGATCGACGAGGCGCTGAACGCAATGCTCGAAGCGCGCGACACCGCCGCTTCATCGACTTCGCGCGCCGCCGTTACCGCACTGGTCGGCCTGCGCCGCAATCTTTTTCCCGACGCACCGCCGATGCTGGGCGCGTCCAGGCAAGGAGCTTCCGCATGATCGGCGAAGCCAGTTTCTACGGCCTCTACCTGCCCTGGATCATGGTGCTGGCCCTCGGTGCGCTGCTCGCGCTGTGGGGCGTGCGCCGCCTGCTCGCGGCCACCGGCGTGTACCGCTGGGTGTGGCATCCGGCGCTGTTCGACATGGCGCTCTACCTGCTGCTGCTCTACGCGCTGAGCCGCGTCACCTCCTACCTCCAATAAACAAACAGACAACGAAATCTCCATGAAAGCCACCAGTCCTTCCGCAGAAAACCCGTGGGCCCAGCGCCTCGGGCGCGTTCTTTTCACCGTGGTCGTGGTGGCCGCCGCCGTGTGGGCCGGCCTGCGACTGTGGGACCACTACGAACTCGCACCGTGGACGCGCGACGGCCGCGTGCGCGCCAACGTCGTGCAGATCGCGCCCGACGTGTCGGGCCTCGTCACGGCAGTGCCGATCCGCGACAACCAGCCGGTCGCCGCCGGCACGCTGCTGTTCGAGGTGGACCGCGCGCGCTACGACCTCGCCGTGCGCCAGGCCCAGGCCGTGCTCGCCGCGCAGCGCGCCCAGAGCGCCCAGGCGCAGCGCGAGAACGCACGGAACACTGGCCTCGACGACCTGATCTCGAAGGAGTCGCGCGAACAGACCCGCTCGCGCGTCGAGCAGATGCAGGCCGCGGTTGCGCAAGCCGAGGTGGCGCTCGATTCGGCCCGCCTCAACCTGCAGCGCGCCGAAGTGCGCGCGCCCACCGACGGCCTCATCACCAACCTCGACCTGCGCCAGGGCAGCTACGCCGCGGCGGGCCGCCCGGTGCTCGCGCTGGTCGATGCGCAGTCGTTCTACGTCGAAGGCTATTTCGAAGAAACCAAGCTGCCCCGCATCCATCTCGGCGACCGCGTGCGCGTCACGCCGATGGGTGGCGGCGCGGTGTTCGAAGGCGCGGTCGACAGCGTGGCTGCCGGCATCGCCGACCACGACCGCTCCACCAGCGCCAACCTGCTGCCCAGTGTGAACCCGACCTTCAACTGGGTGCGGCTCGCGCAGCGCATTCCGGTGCGCATCAAGCTCGATCCGCTGCCGCAGGGCGCGCGCCTTGTTGCGGGCCAGACGGTGACGGTGCAGGTGCTGGAGAACAAGGCGGCGCAGAAGACGGCGGCAACGACCCCAGCGCCGCAGAAGGGATGAACAGCATGACCCGCTTCGCATTTCGCCTTGCATCGCTGGCCGTCGCCGCCGGGCTCGCGGCCTGCGCGGCGGTCGGCCCCGACTACAAGCAGCCGCCCGAGGCGCTCGCCAGCCAGAGCGCTGCCGGCAAGCCCTTCGCCGAGGCGCCCGCCAACGCCGCGCCACTGCCTGCGCACTGGTGGCGCCTGTACCACGACCCGCTGCTCGACAAGCTCGTCGAGCAGGCTCTCGCGCACAACACCGACCTGCGCCAGGCCGTCGCCAACCTCGAGCGCGAGCGCGCCATCGACGACGAAGTGGCCGGCGGCAGGTACCCCACCATCGGCGTGAACGGCGGCCCGTCGTTCGGCCACCAGTCGGGCATCCAGTTGCTGCAGCGCGGCTACGAGCCGCCGAGCACCTTCAACTACGGCCTGGGCGCCTCGCTGTCGTACCAGGTCGACCTGTTCGGCCAGCTGCGCCGCGCCATCGAAGCCTCGGCCGCCAACACCGAAGCGGCCGAAGCCGCGCTCGACCTGGTGCGCGTCAACGTCGCAGCGGGCACCGCGCGCGCCTATGCCGAAGCCTGTTCCACCGGCTTGCGCCTGGAGATCGCGCAGAAGTCCGCCGACCTGCAGAAAGACGCGGTGAACGTCACCGAGCGCCTGCAGAAGGCCGGGCGCGCCGGCGCCATCGATGCGGGCCGCGCGCGTGCGCAGCTGCAATCGCTCAACGCCGCGTTGCCGCCGCTGCAGGCCAGCCGCCAGGCCGCGCTGTACCGCCTGGCCACGCTCACCGGCGCGCTGCCGCAAGACTTTCCGCGCGAGGTGGCCCGCTGCACCACGCCGCCGCGCGTGGCCGGCGTGCTGCCCGTGGGCGACGGCGCGCAGCTGCTGCGCCGCCGGCCCGACATCCGCCAGGCCGAGCGCACGCTGGCCGCGTCCACCGCGCGCATCGGCGTGGCCACGGCCGATCTGTACCCGCACGTGTCGATCGGCCTGTCGGCAATGTCGGCCAGCACCGCCGCTGATTTCGGGCGCAAGGACAGCATGAGCTACAGCCTCGGCCCGCTGATCTCGTGGACGATCCCGAACACCGGCGTGGTCCAGTCGCGCATCGCGCAGGCCGAAGCCGGCACGCGCGGCGCGCTCGCCAAGTTCGACGGCACCGTGCTCACCGCGCTGCGCGAGACAGAGACCGCGCTCGGCAACTACGCCCGCGAACTCGACCGCCGGGCCGCGCTGGAAGCCTCGCGCGACCAGAGCGCCATCGTCGCGCGGCAGGCGCGCCAGCTCTACCAGAACGGCCGCACCGGCTACCTCGATTCGCTCGACGCCGAGCGCGCGCTGGCCGCGAGCGAGTCCGCGCTGGCCGCCAGCGAAGCGCAGCTGTCCGACGACCAGGTCATGCTTTTCATGGCGCTGGGCGGCGGCTGGGAGCCTGAAGATACGAACCTTGCGCAAGGCAACCTGACCGGCGGCGCAACCATCACCAAGCAATGACCGCAGCCATCACCTCCGCGCCGCAGCGCCGCCCCCACGCGCCGCTGTGGCTGCTGGCGTTGGTCACCTTCAGCGGCACGCTGGCCATGCACATCTTCGTGCCCGCGCTGCCCATCGCCGCAAAGAGCCTCGGCGCAGGCATCGGCGCCATGCAGATGACGGTGAGCCTCTACATCTTCGGCCTGGCAGTGGGCCAGCTGGTGTACGGCCCGCTGGCCGATCGCTACGGGCGACGGCCGGTGCTGCTGTTCGGGCTGGGGCTGTATTGCGTGGCGGGGCTTGCGGCCGCGGTCGCGCCTGAAGTGCATTCGCTCATCGCGGCGCGCCTGTTCCAGGCAGTCGGCGGCTGCGCCGGCCTCGTGCTCGGCCGCAGCATCGTGCGCGACACGGCCGAGCCGCAAGAGGCCACGCGTCGCCTCGCGCTGATGAACCTGATGGTCACCATCGGCCCGAGCCTCGCGCCGCTGCTCGGCGGTGCGCTCGCCACCGCATTGGGCTGGCGCTCGATCTTCTATGCGCTCTTTGCCCTCGGCGTCATCGGCTTCCTGTTCACCTGGCGCCTGCTGCCCGAAACCGGCGCGCCCGGCGCGGCCGTCAATGCGCGTGAGCTCGCCCGCAACTACAGGAAGCTGCTGGCCTCGCCGGCCTTTCTCGGCTTCTCGGTCGGCGGCGGTTGCGCCACCACGTCGATGTATGCCTTCATCGCTTCGGCGCCCTTCATCTTCGTGGACCAGCTGCACCGGCCGGCGCACGAGGCGGGCATCTACCTCGCCATCCTGGTGTCGGGCGTGTGGCTCGGCAGCTTCCTCACCAGCCATCTGATCTCGCGCGTACGCGTCGACCGCCTCATGGTCCGCTCGAATGCGCTGAGCGTGGCCGCGGCCTTCGTGCTGCTGGGCGCGGCGCTGACCGATCATCTTTCGGTGCCGCTCATCGTCGCCTGCATGTTCCTGTTCACGGTCGGCGCCGGCATGGCCTCGCCGGCCGCGCTCACGCAGGCAATCAGCGTGAACCCGCAGGTCATCGGCTCGGCCTCGGGCCTTTACGGCTTCACGCAGATGGCCGTGGGCGCGCTGTGCACGGCGCTCGCGGGCATGGGCCACCGCAACCCCGCGCTGGCATCGGCCATCGTGCTGGCGGGGGCGGGCATCGTGGCGCAGCTGTCGTTTGCGGTGGCGCTGCGCGCGCAGAAGGCCCGCACGCTCACGGCGTGAGTCAGCCCTTGCAGCGCTTCTTCAGGTCCGTGCCGATCTGCGCGGTGAGGCTGTCCAGTGCCGTGTTGAAGGCCTCCTGGATTTCGCTCTCGGACGTGGACCAGTTCATCGAGTCGTCGAAGCCGCGATAGGTTTTCGTCGTCGTTGTGGCGCCCGAACCCTCCGGCGGAAACTGCACGCGCACGACGAGGTTGGCCGACTTCAGCGTGACGAGGCCGTGCACATAGGCCTTCAGCACCGTGACCCGGATCGCCGGTGCGCCGGCATCGCGCGTGTAGCCGGGAATCGATGCGATGCCGCTCCTGAACCATCCGTCGAAGCCCGCGCCGTCGATGTGCGTGCGGCCCATCTGGCCCAGGCTCTGCGCGTCGCGCTGGTCGTCGATGCCGCCGAGGGAGAACGCGCAGGCCGGCGCTGTGGGGGGCAGCTGTGCAGCTGCAGTCCGGCGATGCAGGCCTGCAACCTTGTCCGACGCGCAGCCCGCCAGGAGCAGCGGCGCCGCCAGTGCGCAGCAGGCTGCGCGGCGCCAACCCATGCGGGTCACTTCGCAGCCGTGTCCGCGACGGCCTGCACGGCGGACACTGCCGCTGCCGGGGCGGCTGCATCGGCCGAAGGAGTAGCTGGGGACGCAGCCACAACCGCCGGCGCTGCGGCCGCCACGTTGGCCAGTGCCGCATCGAAGTAAAGCGAACCGTCGGGGTAGCGAAGCAGCTTGCCGGTATTGCGTTGCGACACCAGGTTGGCCTTCAGGCCGAGCGGGGTGTCGACATTGGCCGTCGCGGCTGCATAGATGGGGTGCTTGCTCTGCAGATCGGAGGCCAGCAGCGCCGTCGACTGCGCGATGCCGTCCAGCAGCGCCACCTTCAGCAGGCGAGCGTTGTCGGCCTTCCAGGCCGCGATGTTCTTCGTGGCGTCGTCACCCGACGCCGGGTGCTTCGCGCGGTAGATGATGTTGCTGCGGTAGGTCGCGTTCTGCAGCGCAAGTGCCGGCTCCGAAGGCGTTGCCGACAGCGCGGTCGGCAGCTTGGCCGCCTTGCGCGCCGTGGCCCCGCGCGGATAGATCAGGCCTCGCGCCGAGACTTCCAGCGTGGAGAAGTCGGGCGACAGGTGGTAGTCGAGGTTGATGAACATCACCGCGTTCGACGTCGAGCCCTTGAACGTCTTCTCGTACGCCTCCGTGGTGACGGTCTTGGTAACGGCCACGTCCGCGAGTTGCATGTTGGGCACCGACTGCAGCGACTGCGTGAGCGACTCGCGCAT
This sequence comes from Variovorax sp. YR566, assembly GCF_051992195.1. Taxonomy (NCBI): domain Bacteria; kingdom Pseudomonadati; phylum Pseudomonadota; class Betaproteobacteria; order Burkholderiales; family Comamonadaceae; genus Variovorax; species Variovorax sp. YR566. The sequence goes on from NZ_CP197092.1 coordinate 1,362,701, forward strand.
GAGCTGGTCAAAGTTCACGTCGACCAGTTCGTCCTTGAGCGGGCGAACGCTCTCTTCGGCCGCCTTGGCCCGCGTGGCGTTGACGCTTGCATCCACCGCGCCCATCGCACCGCCACAGGCCGCGGCCAGCAGAATGCCCAACCCCGGAACGGCCCCGCATGCCGCGGCGCCGGTGGCAGCCGCATTCGAACGGACAAAGGCCGCATACAGCTCGGCCTGCGTGATGCCGACCTTCACCTCGACGGGCTGGAGGGCGCCGAGCACTTCAGGCTTGACCGGCTGCGTGGCCGGCAGGTGCGTGCAACCGGCGAAGACGAACGATGCCAACACCGGAATAACGGCGCTGCGGATAGCGAACATGAGTTTCTCCCTCGGACATGTGATTCGAATGCATCGCTGCGCCCCCTGTTTATGTCGGGTGTCTGCAGCGATGAAGCCTCGGCCAAGGTCTGCCACCTTTCGGCCGGCAGGGATCGTACATGCCGTTACGCTTTGTGCAACATTTGTCGCGCGCCCGGGTGCCCGGACTGTGCGGAAAAGCACTGTCCCTCGGGTTTGTCCCAGTCTGCGCGAGGGGGGCGGAATCAGCGCGTGAAGAGCCAGCCCCCCTTGGGCTGGCGCATCAGCTCATGGCGTTTCACGGCCCGCTCCTCGCCGTCGTCGCCCACGTAGACCACCTCGAAGCGCAACAGCTTCGGCGTGACCATCTTCCAGTTCTGGATGCGCTTCACCGTCACGCAGGCGGTCTTGTCGTGGTACTGCATTTCCGACATCGGGCCGCCCTGGAAGCCCGTGCCGTCGAACAGGCGGCCGGGCGCGGCAAAGGGGTTGAGCACCGCACCGTTGCGCGCGGTGATGCAGCCCTCGGTCCGCACGAAGGACTCGATGGTCGGCGAGGCGCTGCGCACCACTTTGCCGACGGCCGGGCTGGGCGGCTTGCCGCCGATGGCTTCGCGGATGCGCTCGACCTGTTCTTCTGTGATGGGCGCCAGGCCGTCCTTCGAGACCACGGCAGGCGGTGGTGCCGGTGGCGCGGGCGGCGGTGGTGGCGCGAAAAGCGTGCAGCCCGCCACCAGTGCCAGAGGCACGGTGCAGGCCAGGGCGGTGCTCGGTGGTCCGAACTTCATGGCTCAGTCTCCCTGACGGCGGCCCATCGGGGCCGCTGGCTGAAAATTGCAGGCCGCGAACATGCGGTGCATCGTCGTTGTCGTCCTCTTTCTCTTCTCTTCTTTATTTCTTCGTTGTTGTTTTTCAGAAGCGTTCGTGGGGTGCAAGGTAGCGCCACTGCCCGGGCTGAAGCCCCGCCAGCGGCACGCGGCCAATGCGGATGCGCCGCATCGCCAGAATGCGCAGGTCTACGCCGTCGCAGATGTTGGCAATCTGCCCAGGCCGCGCGCCCTTGAGCGCGAAGCGCAGGCCTGTCTGCTCGTCGCTCTGGCGGCCGATGCTCACGCGCGCGGGCGAGCGTTCCAGCCGCGCCAGCACCTCGGCGCTCACCGGGCCGGCCACGTCCACCATCACCTCGTGTTCGAGGATGCCGGCGTCTTCCTGCAGCTTGCGTTCGATGCGGAATTCCTGCGTGTACGCGACCAGCCCGCTGGCGCCGGTTTCGAGCGGCGTCATGCAGCGTTGCGCCTTTGCATGCGCCGGCAGAAAGCGCTGTCCGGCGCGCTCGGGCTCGTGATGATTCGCAGCCACCAGCAGGCGGTGCGCGGTGTCGGTTGCCATGCCGGCAGGCTTGTACAGAAGCAATGTGACAGGCACTACCGGCTCGGGCTTGGCACCCGCCTCGATCTCGACCTGCTGGTGCGGCAGCACGCGCGACTGCGGCAGCATCTGCGGCACGCCATCGACGCGCACTGCGCCGTTCTCTATCAGCAGTTCGGCTTCGCGTCGCGACACGCCAGCCATTGCGGCCACGCGCTTGGCGAGGCGGATGCCTTCGTCTTCGACGGGAGCAGTCTTCATGTTCATCGGGGCGCCGCCAGTTGGCGGATGCGTGCCACGTGCGCGGCCAGCGAGCGGGCCGCCACCGGCCACATGCGTTCGGGCACGTCGTCGTAGGCCAGCGGCAGCCATTCTTCGGGCGTGCCTTCGGGCAGCTTCTGCATCGCGGCGGCGATCTTGGCTTCGCGCTTCAGGCGGTGCGCCTTCAGCATGCCGATGGCGGTGCGGGCAAAACCGATCACGTAGCCGTGCGCGGGCAGGATGAAGTCGATGCCGCCGGCCTCGCAGGCCGCATCGAGCGTGTCGAGCGAATCGAGGTACGCGCTCATGTCGCCGTCGGGCGGATCGACCACCGTGGTGCTGCCGTTGAGGATGTGGTCGCCGGAGAACAGCAGGCCGTCTTCTTCCAGCACCAGGCATAGGTGGTTGGCCGCATGGCCGGGTGTGTGTATCACGTGCAGCGTGTGGGTGACGGTTTCGCCGGCAGCGTTGGCGCCCGACAGCACGAGGCGTTCGCCGTCGGCCAGTTCGCGCTCGGGCGTGAAGCGCGCGGTGGCGCGCGCGGTCGGCTTCGAGGCCAGGCCCAGGATCGGCGGCTTGCCGTTCTTGCACAGCGCCTGCAGCGGCGCCGCACCCGGCGAGTGGTCGGCATGCGAGTGCGTGCAGACGATCATGCGGATGTCGCCTTTCGTGGCGCGCCACAGCCGGCCGATGTGGTCGAAGTCGTTCGGGCCCGGGTCGATCACGATGTAGCCCGTCGCCGCGTCGCCCACGAGGTAGCTGTTGGTGCCCGGGCCAGTCATCGCGCTCGGGTTGGGTGCGGTGAGGCGCATCACGTTCTTCAGCAGCGGCACCGGGTGCTCGCTCTGCCAGTCGAGCGCGTGCAGGAGCTGGCCGTCGGGGCACACCAGCGCGAGTTCGCCATAGGGCGACTCGTGTTCCATGTAGCGCGCGTCCTCGCCCTTGAGCAGGCCGGCGCGCGGGCAGCTGGTCCACAGCGGGGCCTCGCTGGCACAGGCCGCGAGCAGGGCATCGACGGTGGGGTATGCGGCCATGCGCTGCAGCGTGCGCACGGTCGGGAAGATCATGAAGAAGGTGCCGGCCTCATGGCGCGCGAGCGCATCGGCCGGATGCACCCAGCTGGGCTCGAACTGTTCGCTCTCGTCGGCCGTGGGCGTCTGGCCTTCGGGCATGCGCGCCACCAGAAAGGGCACGTCGAAGCGCTTGGGCAGGTCGCGGTCGGTCATCCAGTGCGCGAAGGTGAACACGCGGTCCGAGTCGAGCACCAGTCCGCGTGCCGCGCACTGGTCGGCAAAGGCGGTGCCGGCGGTGTCGCCGCGGTCCATGGCGGCGACTTCTTCGGCTCTGACAGGGCTTGCGTCGGCATGGTGCGCCAGCAGGATGCCCAGCTCCTCGAAAGCCTCGCGAATGGCCGCGATGGCCTGCGTGCGCTGCACGCGGCTTTGCGTGGGGCGGCGCGTGGCGATGCGCTTGGCCGCTTCGTCGGCGTCGTCGATATGGCCGCCGGGAAATACGTAGGCGCCGGGCGCGAAGCTGGCGGTGGCCGAGCGGCGGGTCATCAGCACTTCGACGCCGGCGGCGCTGTCGCGCAGCAGCAGCACCGTGGCGGCCGCGCGCAGGGGCGCGGGCTCGCGTGGGGTGTGTAGTTGTTGGGAGGAACGGACCATGGGGCAATTATGGGGAGCAGGCGCGATACATGCATGTCGACGCGCATAAGCTCATATGGAATCGGGCATCAGCGGCGCGCCACAATTCGCGCCTGCACCGTCTGCATTGAAGACAAAAGACTGAACGACCGAAAGACTGTCATGGCCCATTCTCCACTCACTCGTCTTGCCCGCCGTGTATTGCTGCTGGCAGCGGCCTCGCTCGTCGTGCCCGCCGCCCTCGCTCAACAGGACTGGCCGCAACAACCCGTCACGCTGATCATGGGCTTTCCGGCCGGCTCGGGCGTCGACGTGGTGGCCCGCGTCATCCAGGAGCCACTGGCAAAGCAGCTCGGGCGGCCCGTCGTCATCGACTACAAGTCTGGCGCCGCAGGCAACATCGCCAGCGACTACGTGGCTCATTCGAAACCCGACGGCTACACGCTTGCCTTCGGCACAGCTGCCACGCACGGCAGCAACGCCGCGCTCTACAAGAAGCTGCCCTTCGATGTGGAAGCCGACTTCATTCCGGTGGCGCCGGTGCTCGACGTGTCGAACGTGCTCACCATCAATCCCGACGTGATCAACGTCAAGACCTTGAAGGAATTCGTCGAGCTGGTCAAGGCCAACCCCGGCAAGTACAACTATGCGTCTACAGGCAACGGCGCCGGCACGCACATGGCCTTTGCCGAATTCAATTCGCGCCTGGGCCTGAACATGGTGCACGTGCCCTACAAGGGCGGCCCCGAGGCCATTACCTCGGTGGTGCGCGGCGAGACCTGCTGCATCATGAACCAGGTGCAGACCATTCTTCCGCACTACAAGGCCGGCAAGGTGCGCCTGCTGGGCGTGACCACCGCGGCGGCCGTGCCGGCAGTGAAAGAAGTGCCCACCATCGCATCGAGCGGCCTGCCGGGCACCAAGGGCTTCGACAGCTCGATCTGGTTCGGCATCTTCGCGCCCAAGGGCACCGACCCGCAGATCGTCGACAAACTCAATGCCGCCGTGAAGGCGGTGCTGGAGCAGCCCGAGATCCGCGAGCGCTTCGAGAGCCAGGGCAACACCGTGCGCATCGAGTCGCCGGCACAGTTCAAGAAGACCGTGCACGACAACCGCGTGAAGTGGGCCGAGGTCGCGAAGGCCGCGAACATCAGCATCGACTGAGTTGCCAGCTACGGGCCGGGGTTCAGTTCACGCCCGGCGCGCCGGCATCGTCATCGCGATCACGCCGGCCATGATGCATGCAAGGCCGGCCCACGCCGTGGGCGCCGGTGCCTCGCCAAGAAACACCACGCCGATCATCACGCCGATAGGCACGCGCAGATAAGCCTGCGCAGCCGTCGACATCGGCCCCAGCGTCTTGATGAGCCGGAAGTAGATCGTGAAGGCCAGCGCGGTGGACAGCACCGCGAGCGCCAGCACCGCCATCATCGAAGCGGCAGACGGCGCGAGCGTCCACGGCCGGTCGATCACGAGGCTCGCGGGCAGCAGCATCGCCGTGCCGCTCAGCAGCGAGCCGGCGGCCGGCACCATCGGGTCCAGCCCCTTGAACACGCGGCCGAACATCGCGGCGCAGCCGTAGCAGACGGCGGCGGCCACCAGCCCGAGTTGCGCGAGCAGCGAATGCCCGAGCCCGTTCAGCGCCTCGAAGCCGACGATCAGGCAGATGCCCGCCAGCCCCGCGCCCACGCCGAACAGGCGCCGCAGCGTGGGCCTCTCGGAGCCGCCAAGGCCCAGCCCCAGCAGGAAGATGAAGATCGGCGAGGTCGAGTTGAGGATGGTCGCCAGGCCCGCATCCACGCTGCGTTCAGCCCACGCAATGAGCGTGAAGGGCAGCACGCTGTTCAGGCAGGCCTGCAGTGCGAAGCGCCACCACATCGCCGGCTCCTTCGGCAGCTTCACGCCGCGCATGCGCAGCACCGCAAGCAGCAGCAGGCCGGCAATCAGCGTGCGTGCCGCGATCAGCGTGACGGGCGGGATCGTCGCCACGCCGATCTTGATGAAGGTGTACGAAGCGCCCCAGCAGGTGGCCAGCAGCGCGAGCAGCGCCCATTCGAAGGCGGCGTTGGTGCGGGGCTTGCTGGCGCAGGAGAGTGTGTGCATGGCGCCGATCATCGCGAGCCCTGCCAACCGACACTTCGCCCGCGAGCGAAGCGTGGATGCCTCAGTGGCTGTGCCCGTGCGCGGTGGTGCCGCCGCCGTTCAGCAGCGTCGCCAGGTCCACCTCCTGCTCGGCCGCCGCGCCTGCGATGACGCGCTGCTCCAGCTCGTCGAGGTGCTCCAGCGCCACGGCCAGCGCCTTGTCGAGCGACTTGCCCGTCGTCAGCGCCTCGATGATCTGCTCATGCTCGCGCGGCGCGCAGCTTGCGGCCTCGGCGGAGTCGTACAGCGCCTTGTAGAGCTCGGTGTTCGAAATCAGCCGCCGGATGTACGACAGCAGCTCGTCGCTGCCCGCCATCTCCGCCAGCAGCAGGTGAAAGTCGCCCGCCAGGCGGATCGAGTCTTCACGCCTGCCTTCCTTGAACGCCTTTTGCTCCGCCTGCACGTGCTTGCGCAGCGCAGCCACCTGCTCGCGTTCGAGGTTGCCGAACAGCGTGGTCACCAGCCCGGCTTCGACGATGCGGCGCGCGCGGTAGATGCCGCGCATGTCGTCGATGGACGGGTTGGGCACGAAGGCGCCGCGGTTGTGCTCCAGCACCAGCCGTTTTTCCGACCCCAGCCGCGCCAGCACCTTGCGCACCGCACCGCGCGTGCAGCCCAGCGCCTCGGCCAGCGCGCGTTCGCGCAGGGGCGTGCCGGGGCGCAGCTTGCCGCTGAGCAACGCCTTCGACACGGCGGCGTAGACGCGCTCGTCCACGTTGGCTTCGTTGGCGTCGGTGGGCTCTGCAGGGGCGGCGGAAGTGGGGGATTTGCGTGCGGTGGAAGGCATAGGCGTGGGGATTATTGCCCGCGCCGTGTCGCCTCCGGGAAATCCCCCGGATTGACTCGGCCCCTCCCGCTTCGTACCATTCGCCTCGTTTGGTTAACCAAAATAATTGTATATGGTTAACCAAAACTGAATTCGAATCTCAACCAGAACAGGAATCGAGGCAACCCATGAAATCCGCCAAATGGCTGGCCGCGCTGCCGGCAGCCGCTTTCTTCAGCGGGGGATGGCTGTCCTCCATCGCGCCCACCTTCGTGTTCGGCATGCCCTTCCTGATGGTGTGGAACGTCAGCTGGCTGGTGCTGACCTCGCTGCTCATGGTGGTCATCGACCGCGCTGAAGGCGACCTCGATGCGCCCACAGCGGCCAACGGAGAAGCCCGATGAACGCCGCACTCGGCGTGATTGCCCTGTTCGTCGTCGGTGCGCTGGGCCTCGCGGTGCTCGCGCGGCGCGGCCGCACCATGAGCCTGGAGCAATGGGCGCTCGGCGGGCGCGGGCTGGGCGCGATCATGGTGTTCCTGCTGATGGCGGGTGAATCGTTTTCCACCTTCACCTTTTTGGGCGCCAGCGGCTGGTCTTACAGCAAGGGCTCGCCGGCCTTCTACATCCTGGCCTACGGCGGGCTGGCCTATCTCATGGCCTTCTGGATGCTGCCTGCCATCTGGCGCTACGCCACCGCGCACAAGCTGGTGTCGTTCTCCGACTTCTTCGCGCACAAGTACGACAGCCGCCCGCTCGGCGTGCTGGTGTCCATCGTCGCGCTCATGGGCATGGTCGCGCTGCTGACCATCCAGTTGCGCGGGCTCGGCATCATCGTGTCGGAAGCTTCATACGGCTCCATCGCGCCGCAGGTGGCAATCTGGATCGGCACCGTGGTCATGGTGAGCTACATCCTGTTCTCGGGTATCCATGGCTCGGCCAGCATCGCCATCGTGAAAGACGTGCTCATCCTCGCGCTCGCCGTGTTCCTCGGCATCTACCTGCCGTGGCACTACTACGGCGGCGTCACGGCCATGTTCACCGCCATCCACGCGGCCAGCCCCAGCTTCTTCGAGTTTCCGAAAGAAGGCCTGAACCTCACTTGGTACAACTCGACCATCCTGCTGACGGCGCTGGGCTATTACCTGTACCCGTTCAACCTCACCTCGGTGTATGCCGCCAGGAGCGCGAGCGCGGTGCGCCGCAACACCATCCTGATGCCGCTGTACCAGGTGGTCATCGCCTTCCTGTTCCTCGTCGGCTTCGCGGCCATCCTGCAGGTGCCTGGGCTCAAGGGCTCGGAGGTCGACCTTGCGCTGTTCGGGCTGGCAAAGCACACCTTCGACCCATGGTTCGTCGGCGTGATCGGCGGCACGGGCGTGCTCACCGCACTGGTGCCGGGCTCGATGATTCTGCTCACGGCCTCCACCGTGATCGGCAAGAACGTCTACAAGGAAGGCTTCGCCCACAACGCCACTGACAAGCAGGTGTCGCGCGTGGCGCGCGGCGTGCTGCCTCTGTTTGCATTGGTGGCGGTGTACTTCGTGCTGCGCGGCGGCACCACCATCGTGTCGGTGGCCATCTTCGCGTCGAGCCTGCTCACGCAGCTGCTGCCCTCGCTGCTGTTCAGCCTCATGAAGAAGCCCTTCGGCAACAAGCACGCAGCCTTCGCGGGCATCCTGGCGGGCGGCGCGGTGCTGGCCTTCATGATGACCACCAGCTCGAACCTGGGTACGCTGTTCCCGGCTGCACCGGTCGTCTTCAAGTCGCTCAACATCGGGCTCGTGGCGCTGGCGACGAATGCACTGGTGTTCGTGATCGTGGCGCTCTTCACGGCGCGCATCGTGCCGCGTACCGTTGCAGCGCAACCTGCCTGATGCTTTCAACGAACGGACTCTCAACATGCCATCGCTCCTGATCCGCAACGTGCGCCCCATGGGCGCCTCCCCGGTCGACGTGCGGGTCCAGGACGGGCGCATCGCCGAGATCGGCGCCGCGCTTGCTGCGCCGGCCGGCGCCACCATCGAAGACGGCCAGGGCGCCTTGCTGCTGCCGGGCCTCGTCGAAGGCCACACCCACCTCGACAAGACGATGTGGGGGATGGACTGGTACCGCAACGAGGTCGGCACCAATCTCACCGACAAGATCGAGAACGAGCGCGCCTTCCGCCACTCCAGCGGGCACGACGCGGCCGCGCAGTCGCTGGTGCTCGCCAAGGCCTTTCTCGCGCTCGGCACCACGCGCTTGCGCACGCACGTCGACGTCGACACGCAGGCCGGCCTGCGCCACCTTGAAGGCACCCTGCGCACGCGCGAGGCGCTGCGCGACGTGCAGCAGATCCAGATCGTCGCCTTCCCGCAATCGGGCCTGCTGGGCCGCCCCGGCACGGCCGAGCTGCTCGACCAGTCGCTGGCGCAGGGCGCCGACGTGCTCGGCGGCCTCGACCCCTGCGCCATCGACGGCGACCCAGTGAAGTCGCTCGACGTGCTGTTCGGCATTGCCGACAAGCACCAGCGCCCCATCGACATCCACCTGCACGAGCCCGGCGCCATGGGCGCGTTCTCGCTCGACCTCATCCTGCAGCGCACCGAGGCGCTGGGCCTGCAGGGCAGGGTGGCCATCAGCCACGGCTTCTGCCTGGGCGACGTGAGCGAACGAGAGCGCGATGCGCTGCTCGCGCGCATGGCCAGGCTCGGCGTGGTGCTCGTCACCAGCGCGCCGCCCTCGCGCACCGTGCCGCCGCTCATGGCTTGCCGGCAGGCCGGTGTGAGCGTGCTCGGCGGCAACGACGGCATCCGCGACACCTGGTCGCCCTATGGCAACCCCGACATGCTCGAGCGCGCCATGATCATCGGCCTGCGCTACAACCTGCGCCGCGACGACGAGATCGAAGTCGCGCTCGACACCGTCACGCACTCCGGCGCGCGCGGCTGCGGTTTCGAGGCCTACGGCCTCGTGCCCGGTAACCGCGCCGACCTCGTGCTGGTCGATGCGCAAACGGTCGCGCAGGCCGTGGTGTCGCGGCCCGTGCGCAAGCTGGTGGTGGCGGGCGGCCGCATCGTGGCGCGCAACGGCGTGCTGCAGGCCGACGTGGCTGCCTTGTGAGGGCAGGGCGCAGTCGTGACGGAGGCGTCGCCTTCGCGGTCGTGATCGTGCTGGTGGCGCTGAACCTGCGCGCCTTTCTCACGTCGAGCAGCCCGCTGCTCGAACCCATACGCCTTGCGACCGGCATCGGCTTTCATGCGGTGGCGCTGCTCACGGTGCTGCCGATGTTCGCGATGGGGGCCACGTCGCTGTGCGGCGCGGCAGTGGGCCAGCGCATCGGCGCGCGCGGCGGTGTCGCGCTCGGGCTCGGGGCCATTGCCTTCGCTTGTGCGAGCCGCTATGTGGCGGGCGGTGCGGCCGCGCTGCTGTGGAGCGCGGCGCTCGCGGGAGCGGGTGTCGGGCTGGTGCAGGCGCTGATGCCCGGCGTGGTGAAGCAGGCCTACCCGACGCGCATCGGCGTGATGACGGGGCTGTACTCCGCCGCGATCATGGGCGGCGGCGGGCTCGGCGCCATGGCCAGCCCGTGGGTGGCGCATGCAATCGGCGGAGCGCAGCCCGACTGGCACGCGGGCCTCGCGATATGGGCCCTGCTCGCAACCTTCGCGCTGCTGTATTGGCTGAACATGCGTCGCATGGAATTCACAGTCGCCGATGCGCCGCGCCAGAACCTCTCGTGGCTGCGCTGCTTCGCAAGCCGCCGCGCATGGCTGCTGGCGGCGTGCTTCGGCCTCATCAACGGTGGCTACACCAGCCTCGTCGCATGGCTGCCGCACTTCTATGCCCAGCAGGGCTGGACCGCACAGCAGGGCGGCTCGGTGCTCGCGCTGATGACGGCCGCGCAGGTGGTCGCCGCGCTCGCCATGCCCGCCATCGCGCGCAGCCGGGGGCGCGACCTGCGGCCCTGGCTGGTGCTCACGCTGGTTGCGCAACTGGCGGGCTTCTGCGCGCTGACCTTCGATGCGCCCGTGCCGGCCGTCGCCATCGCCGTCGTGCTGGGCTTCGGCCTCGGCGGTGCGTTCTCGCTGTGCATGGTGCTGGCGCTCGATCACCTGCCCGACCCCGCACAGGCCGGCGCGCTCGCGGGCTTCATGCAGGGCGTGGGCTTCATGATCGCCGCACTCGCGCCCTTCGTCACCGGCTGGGTGCGCGAGCACACCGGCGGCTTCACGCTCGCATGGGCTTACCTTGCCGTAGTCGTGGTGGTGCTGCTGCCGCTCATGCTGTGCTTCGACCCGCGTCGCTATGCCGCGGCAACGGCTGGGCTCTTCTCGCCGAAAGCGCACCACGCCACCAACACGCTCACGGCGCTGGACAGCAGCGCCAGAAAGGCCTGAACACCATGTACCAACAGCAATTCATGCAACGCGCACTGACCCTCTCGGCACAAGCGCTCCAGGAGCCCGGCACCGAGCCCTTCGGCGCCGTCGTCGTGAAAGACGGCGTGATCGTCGGCGAAGGCTTCAACCATTCAGTCGCCCATTCCGACCCCACCTCGCACGGCGAAGTCGAAGCCATCCGCGACGCCTGCCGCAAGCTCGACACCGTCAACCTGTCGGGCTGCGAGCTCTACACCTCGTGCGAGCCGTGCGCCATGTGCGTGGCGGCGATGCACATCGCGGGCATCGCCAAGCTGTACTACGCGGCCTCGCTCGCGCAGTCGGGCGAGGCATTCAAGGGTGTGACTGTGGCGGCGCGGCACCCCATCGATGTCGATGCGCTTCGCGCCGAAGCCGGCGCCGCGCTTGCGCAGCGCGGCCTGCCTGCGGAGCAGAAGCTCGACCGTGAGGCCGTGCAGATTCTTTCGGACTGGGCTGCGACGCGACGGGGTTCCTGAGCCCGCGCGATCGAGGCTGAGGGCGCGGCAGCCGCCCCGATTCACGACGATGTTGTTACTCCCCGCTGCAAACCAGCGTGAATAGAGTTGCCTCACGGCGCGATACGAAGCGCGCGATGAGGAGTCGGCATGAGCAGCATCAGGAACACCGCGACAACGCAACCCTGCGCACTGGTTGCACAGGCGCTCGCCATCTATCGAAGCATCGCCGCGTGCCACGCGCACATCGCAAACAACAGCAGCAGCAGCGCCAACGCACTCACCGCAGCGCTGATGCTGCCCTGCTACCAATCCAGCTTTCGCGAACTGGCACTTGCGCTGACCCTCGAAGAGGAGCGCGAACTTAGGTACGCGCTCGACGAATTTCGCAACTCAGCTGCATGAAGACGAGTACCTTCGCGCAACTTCTGTCCCACTGTGGTGCGTTCCGAATCGTTGCGCGGCCTTCGGAATTACGCTGATGGATTGAACGGGATTTCACTCGTAGCGACAAACGCAACCAGCGCCCAGACTCCGCTTCCCCGGCCGGGGATTTATTTCATGGAAGTCATTTCTCTTGAAAGGAGTTGGCAATGGCGGAAAAGCAGAAATTCACCATCCTCTCGTTTGTCGGCGGTGGCATACGAGGGCTGATGCCGGTATCGGTCTTGAACAAGCTGTACGCGAAGTTCCCTCAGATCATCGACAACACCGACCTCATCGCGGGATGCTCGACGGGCTCGATCATCACGAGCGAGCTATTGGCGGGAAAGACGCCGCAAGACATCATCAATCTCTTCACCTCCCAGAACGGGGAGATCGGGTTCTACCAAAAGATGAACACCGATCCGAAGGCGCCCGCGTATTCGATCGATGAGGTCTACGCCTCGCAGCTTGCGCTGCATGGCGACGCGAAGGTCCAGGATATCTTGATGAAGAAAGCGCTCTTCGTGACCTTCAATGTCGGCGGGCTCGAAGTGAAGAACTCTGTGCAGACGGCCATACCGTGGCAGCCGGTCATGTACACGAACATGATCCCCGACCATGGCGACGTGACCATCGCCAAGGCGGCCACGTCGAGCGGCGCGATGCCCGGGCAACTGGGCTCGCTCGACGGCAACGTCGACGGCTGCTTCTTCAACCACGATCCCACGGTCGCGGCAATCGCCCTGGCGGTGAAGGCGGGCCATGCACTCGAGGACATTACCGCCATCACCTTCGGCACTGGCTACATGCCCGATTGGGTTGCCAGCGATACCCACGGCTGGGGTGCGGACCAGTGGATGAACGGCGATGCGAATCCCTTCAACAATTCGCCGCCGTTCCTCATGAACCAGTTGAAGTCGTCGCCGGTGCTCGACATGAGCCTGAACGGAACTTCGACCGAACTCATGCCGATGCTCGCCAAGATGCTGCTTGGCGATCGCTACACCAACATCAACCCGACGCTGCCCTTCTTCATTCCGGAGAACACGGTCTACCCGCAGGCCCTGCAGCTGCTGCAGGACAAGGGCGCGAACGCGGACACCGCGGACGCCGAAGCCCTGCTGCAGCTGTACTGGGTCGAACACGCGCTCGGCTCGGTGCGGACCTGAGCATCACCTGCAAGCAAACGCATTCCAGGAAAGGAGAAACGACAATGTCGATCACCGCAACAGGTGCTGCAGCGCCAGCACCCGCCATCCCCGTGGAGAACTTGAACCTCGGGCCCTACAACATCCAGTACCTGCCAGGCGACCACTACGTGCTGGACGTGAGCGGCAACAACCCCGCCAAGGGCGCAGGGGTCATCGGGTACACGCTCAAGCTGCCGCAGGTCGGCAACCAGCAATGGTTGTTCGTTCCCGCACCCCAGGCACCGGGCTGGTGGTACCTGCAGACAAAGATGGGCACCGGGTTCGTCTTGACGTTGCAGCCCGGCTCCACGGTCATGCCCACGCCCGTCGTGATGATGCCCGTCGGCCTGTCCGATGCCGACAGGCAACTCTGGAGCCTGCTGTCCACCGAGGAGCCCGGCTACTGGTACATCCAGTGCAAGTCCGGGGCGAGCAATTCGAATGCGCCGCTGGTCATCGGGCTCGCCGACAACAAGGTGGAAGCCAGCGCCGTGGCCGGCCCCATCAGCTTCACCGGGTTCCGGGCGCAGGCCTGGGGGTTCAAGCCCGTGGGCAGCGCGGGTTGAGAGGAAGAGCGTCGGGAGCTCAGTCCCAGGCCGGCGACAGACCGGCCGGGTCTGTCAGGCGCTCATTGCGGTCGAGCACCGCAATCTGCGCCATTTCCTCGTCCGTCAGCTTCAACTGCAGAGCCTTCAGATTGCCCTCGAGGTTCGCACGCTTGGTGGACGACGGAATCACCGCATAGCCCAGCTGCATCGCCCACGCCAACACCACCTGCGCCGTGGTCGCGCCGTGCGCCTTGGCAATCGCTTCGACAACCGGGTCGCCCAGCACCTTGCCGTAAGCCAGCGTCATGTAAGAAGTAATGTGAATGCCCTGGCTCTTCGCGAATTCAGCCACCTTGCGGTTCTGCAGATAGGGGTGCAGCTCGATCTGGTTGGTGGCGATCTGCTCCGCGCCCACGGCCGCAATGGCTTCCTTCATCAGCGCGATGTTGAAGTTAGACACGCCAATGCGCTTCGTGAGCCCCTGCGCCTTGGCCTCGGCCAGCGCACCCATGAACTCGGCCACCGGCACTGCGTTGCCGGGCGAGGGCCAGTGGATCAGCGTCAGGTCGACATGGTCTGTGCGCAGCTTGGCGAGGCTGTCTTTCAGGCTGGGCACCAGCTTGTCTTTGGCGTAGTTGTCGGTCCAGATCTTGGTGGTGATGAAGAGGCTGTCGCGGGCCACGCCGCTTTCGGCAATGGCCTGGCCCACCTCGGCCTCGTTGCCGTAGATCTGCGCCGTGTCGATGGTGCGGTAGCCCACGTCGAGGCCGTTCTTCACCGAGTCGATGACCACCTGGCCCTTCAGGCGGAAGGTGCCGAGGCCGAAGGCGGGAATGATGTTGTTCGTGTTCATGATGTGTGTTGTCCTTGTGTGTTGAAAAAAGAGGGGGTTCAGTGACCGACCGGCACCGGCCCCGAAGCGCGAACCGGAATGCCGGCACGGCGGTCGAGCGTGCCGCTCCACTGCGTGAGGGCCAGCGACACCAGCACCACCAGTGCGCCAATCCACGGCGTGTGCATCAGCCCAAGGTGCGTCACGATCAGCCCACCGGCCCAGGCCGCGCCGGCAATGCCCAGATTGAACGCCGCGATGTTCAGGCCCGAGGCCACGTCTACCGCCTGCGGCGTGAAGCGTTCGGCCTGCTTCACCACATACACCTGCAGCCCCGGCACGTTGCCGAAAGCCACCGCGCCCCACATCAGCACCGCCAGCAGGGCCAGCCACTTGTGCGGCGCCGCGAAGTTGAACACCAGCAGCACCGCGGCCAGCAGCGCGAAGATGATCTTCAGCGCCGGAATCGGGCCCATGCGGTCGGCCAGCTTGCCGCCCCAGATGTTGCCCACCGCTACCGAGATGCCGTACACCAGCATTACCCAGCCCACAGCGCCGGCGCTGAAGCCAGACACGTCGGTGAGGATCGGCGCGAGAAACGTGAACGGAATGAACGAGCCGCCATAGCCGATGGCCGTCTTCGCATACACCAGCAACAGGCGCGGCTCGGCCAGCACCTTGGCTTGCTGCGCCAGCGAGGCCGGCGGCGTGTGGCGGATGTTGCTGGGCACAAAGATCCAGCTGCCGATGAAGGCGATAACGCCCAGCGCCGACACCGCCAGGAAAGTTTCGCGCCAGCCGAAGTGCTGCCCGATGAACGTGCCCAGCGGCACGCCCGTGACCAGCGCCACCGTGAGGCCCGTGAACATGATCGCGATGGCGCTCGCCGCCTTTTCCTTCGGCACCAGGCCGGTGGCAATGGTCGAGCCAATGGAGAAGAACACCCCGTGCGCCAGCCCCGTGAGCACGCGGGCGGCAATCAGCGATTCATAGCTCGGCGCCTTCCACGCCAGCAGATTGCCGACCGTGAACAGCGCCATCAGCCCGAGCAGCAGCGCCTTGCGCGGCAGCTTGCCCGTCAGGGCGGTGAGCACCGGCGCGCCGATGGCGACGCCCAGCGCATAGAGGCTGACCAGCAGGCCGGCCGAGGGAAGGCCGATGCCGAGGTCGGCGGCCACAGTGGGGATGAGACCAACGATGACGAACTCGGTCGTCCCGATGGCGAAAGCGCTGAGGGTCAGCGCGAGTAAGGCGATTGGCATGAGGGCACTCCTTCTTGGATGTAGAGGAGTGTCTAGCGGTTACCTTTGCGGATAAATGGGGGTTGGGGCAGAAGATAGTTGATTCAGAAGCAATTATTAAGCTCCGTGAGCTATCGGGGTCCGGCGAGATGCTCTCATCGCTAACCGGACTGCGTCGAGGCGACGCCAAAGCATTTCAATACCGAACAACTCTAAAGGTCAGGTCTCAGGAGGACGGGAGCGTAGCCACGCTGGAGGTACGAGGGCCTTTGCCTTTCCTCGCCATTCTTCAACTGGATGAACATTGGACAATCTGCCCCAACCTCTTCATCCGCGTGGTTGAGCACAATTACTTGTATGCGACCTCGAGCCTGCTTTACCTCTGCATCTAACAGCGTGAATACTTTGCGGACTGCGGCCACATCTTCCATCCGCCAGTCCAGATCTTCTGCTGGTTCATTTTCTCGCACCACTCGTTTGACTGGGAAGTAGAAGCGCTGCGACAGAACATCGGCAGCACCCAATAGCACCGGCCGCGCGCCCCGGCAACGGGCGCGCGCCAACCGGCAGCGCTGCGCATTTCGCTTTTCTTCTTCTCCCCACAACAAAACCGATGCCAACTGCGCCCGTTGCCGACAACAAGCCCGAGGCCATTCCTACCGCCGCCTGGGCCCGTCTGCGCGACATGGTCGCGGCGCGAACCCCTGCGGATGGCCGCACCGATGCGCTGTATCCAGGGCTGCGCTGCTACCGGTTCTCGCGCCCGGTGCGTTACGAGAAAACCCAGCGCCTCACGCCGGGCGTGGTGGTGGTCTTGCAGGGCCGCAAGACCGCGTACCTCGGCGACCGTCGTTCGCTCGACTACGGCGCCACGCAGTGCCTGGTGCTCGGGGCCGAGGTCGCGTGCCTCGGCACGGTCGTCGGGGCGAGCGCCGAGCATCCGTACCTCGCGATTCATCTCGACCTGCCGCCCGACATGCTGGTCAAGTCTTTTGTCGCGCTGGCAGAAAGCGGCACGCTGGCCGAGCCCGCCCGCGTGACCGAGAACTTCACGGCTGCGGTGGGGCCGGAGGTGGTCGAGGCTTTTGCCCGCCTGCTGCTGGCGGCCGACGACCCGGTGGATCGCCGCACGCTCGCGCCGCTGGCAGTTGAAGAAATCGTGCTGCGGCTGCTGCGCTCCGAGGCCGAGGCCGCGGCCGCCATCCGCAGCGCGGGCGCCGTTACCAAGGCCGGTGCACGCATACAAACGGCCATCGCCTTCATGCGTCGCCATTTGGGCCGGCCACTGTCGGTGGCCGAGATTGCCAGCCACGTGCACATGAGCCCTTCGCACTTCGCGCACAGTTTTCGCGAGGTGGCCGGGGTCACGCCGATGCGCTGCATTCGCGACCTGCGCCTGGAAGAGGCGCGCATGCTGATGCTGGGCGCGGGGCTGCGGCCGGGCGATGCGGCTGCGAAGGTGGGGTTCGAGAGCGCGGCGCATTTCAATCGCGCGTTTCGCAGGCGCTTCGAGGCAACGCCTGCCGAGTACGTGCGGCGCGTTCAGTCGGGCTGATTGACTGACTCACCGACATGGGGGCGGCTGCGTCTTTCGCAGCCATGGTCAATTTCTTCGCAGCTTCGCGCCTTGGCGTGGGGGAGGGCGCTGGCTAACCTGCCGTCTGCCTTTTTCTTCAAGCAAACGACAAAGAAACTCCCATGAACCCGATCAACGTCATCATCACTTTCGAAGCCAAGCCCGAGCGCGCATCCGCGTTCGCCGAACTCATGCAGCAGGTCAAGCAGTCGCTGCCATCGGCGGATGGATGCCGTGGCGTGCAGCTGTTCGGGCGCGCCGACAACGACTGCGTGTTCACGCTGGTTGAGTCGTGGGAGTCACGCAGCCACCATCAGGCTCATATCGCGGGCGTGGTGTCGTCCGGTGCTTGGGACACGATGGCGGCTGAGCTGGCTGGGGCGCCTGTCAGTAGCTATTGCAACGAGCTTTGATGCAGCGCGGTGGGGTGAGGGCGATCAATCAGGCAGTCGGCGGTGCGCCTGCCTCCCTCAGCAGCCATTCCCGAAACGCCACAACCCGCGCATCCTCCCCGCTCCCCTGCGGATACACCAGGTGATACGCATACGGCGGCGCCATGCGCACGCCGACGTCGAACAGCCGCACCAGCCGCCCCTGCGCCAGGTCGCCCGCAATCATGTCCAGGTCGGCAAGCCCCACTGCGCCGCCTTCGACCACGGCCTGCACCACGTAGCTCGAATCGGCAAAGCCCACGCACCGGCTGTCGTCGAAGTTGTCGTCGACGCCGGCCGCGGCCATCCACATGCGCCAGTTGGGCCAGGTCATGGTGTCGGTCTTCCAGTCGACATAGCACAGCGTGTGGTGCAACAGGTCGCGCGGCTCGTTCAGCGGTGGCCCGGTCTCGATGAGCCTGGGGCTGCACACGGGCACGATGAGGGTGTCGAACAGCCGGTCAGCGCGCGCGCCTTCATAGCTGCCGGTGCCGAAGCGGATGGCAATGTCGATGTCATCGGCCTCGAAGTCGCGCAGCGTGTCGGTGATGTCGAAGGTCAGCTCCAGCCCCGGGTTGGCGGCCCTGAACTGCGGCAGCCTCGGCAGCAGCCAGTTGGTGGCAAAGCGCGCGCTCAGCGACACGCGCAGGTGCGCCGCATTGCGCGTGAGCTTGCGGGCGCGGCCTGCGGCGCGGTGCAGGGTGTCTAGCGCGTCGGCGGTCGCCTCGAACAGCACGGCGCCGGCCGGCGTGAGCTGAATGCTGCGGCTGGTGCGCGTGAAGAGCACCACGCCCAGCTGGTCTTCAATTTCCTTGATCTGGTAGCTCACGGCCGCGGGCGTGAGTCCCACCTCGTCGGCCGCGCGCGTGAAGTTCAGGTGCCGCGCGGCCGCCTCGAAGGTTCGCAGGGCGCGAGTGCCAGGCAGCATGCGGTTGTTCATCGGCGTCGGCGTCGTCGTCAGTGCCATCGATCTTCAAGCTCCATTTGACGGTTCGTTGAGAACTACTCGTTTTGCAAGGCGCGAGCGGCGCGGGACGATCGAGCCAATCGAATCAAAAGAAACCATGGATTGATTGGAGCAATTGAAAAATGTCTGCCAGCTTGAACCCGTGCGACGCGCGCCCTGACGATGAAGGCGTTGCTGTTGTCGCAGCGGAGAGAAACAAAGACCCCCTGCATTGGCCCGCGCGCATGTGGATTGCGCTGCTCATCTTCAGCGGCGTGATTCTGCTCGATGGGCTCGACATCTCGATGATTGCGGTGGCAATCCCCGAGATCCAGCACGCCTTCGGCATTGGCGCGGTCACGGCGCAATGGCTGGTCAGCGCGTACATCCTGGCCTTTGGCGGCTTTCTGCTGCTGGGCGGGCGCTGCGCCGACCTGTTCGGCCGCAGGCGCGTGCTGGTGGCGGGGCTGGCGGTGTTTGCGCTGGTGTCGCTGGGCGGCGCGTTTGCCACCGACGCGGGGCTGCTGATCGTCTCGCGCTTCATCAAAGGCATGGCCGCGGGCTTCACCGGGCCGGCCGCGATGTCGCTGCTGACCACCACCTTTGCCGAAGGGCCGGCGCGCAACAAGGCGTTCGGCATCTTCAATCTGTTCGAGGCCTCGGGGTACTCGTCGGGCCTGCTCATCGGCGGGCTGCTGGCAGCGCTGAACTGGCGCTACATCTTCGTGCTGCCGATTCCGGTCGCGGTGCTGCTGTTGCTGGCCGCGCTGCGCTACCTGCCGCCCGACCCGCCGCGCAACACCAAGGCAGGGGGACAGCAGCGGCTCGACATCGGCGGCGCCGTCACGCTGGTGGCGGGCATGCTGCTGATGGTGTTCACCGTGGTGTCGGCGGAAGAGGCCGGCTGGGCTTCGCTGCGCACGGTTGGCGGGTTCGTGGCGGCGGTGGCGTTGCTGGCCGGCTTTGTCGTCATCGAGCGCACGGTGAAAGAACCGCTGGTGCGGCTGGGCATCTTCCGCAACCGTGGGCTGGTGGCGGCGAACGTGAGTGCCGCACTGCTGTACGGCGGCGCGATGGGCTTCCAGTTTCTGATTGCCCTGTACCTGCAGAACCTGCAAGGCTGGAAGCCATGGCAGATGGCGCTGGTGCTGCTGCCGGCGGGGCTGATGGTGGTCGTCATCGGCCCGAAGATCGGTGCGCTGATCAGCCGCTTTGGCGTGACGCGTGTGTTGATGGTCGGGCTGGTGGCTTTTGTGCCGTGCTATTTGCTGATGCTGCGCATCGGGCCTGAGCCTGATTTGTGGGGCGTGCTGCTGCCGGCTTCTGTGCTGTGGGGCGTGGGGTTTGCGCTGAGCATTTCGGCGTTGATGGTGGCCGGCACGAATGGTGTTGCCGACCATGAGCAAGGGCTGGCGGCTGGGCTGCTGAACAGTTCGCTGCAGGTGGGTGGGGCTTGTGGGCTGGCAGTGCTGACTGCGGCGATTGCGCCTGGGACGGAGCTGGCGATGCTTTATCCGGGGGTGGGGGTGATATTGGGGTTTGCGGTGTTGACGTTGTTGGCCCAGGGGGTGGGGTTCGGGCGGAGGTAGGGGGTGTTGCGTCACTGCTCTGGGCCCCGGATCGGGACAGGATCACGCGAAGCATGGAGGTCCAGCTGGCAAGCTTGAGAACTTGTTCGGCTGGAACTTCTGCAGAGTTCCAATCGAACACGATGCCAATGCTCTTGATTGGGCTGCATGCATGAGCGGCTGAAGTGACCAACGTCGCTAGCGCTGCAGCCAAGTGCCAGGCAGTTGCTCGGCGCTTTCTCATGTAACGCCTGCGATGCAGGCCGCGAATTTCTCGATTCATCCATTACCTCCTGAGTTGATGACCCGGGAGGTGCACGCGGCCAGGACGGAAATCACGGTTGTCTATCGTCAGTCGCCCGTTCGTATTTCACGGCGAGACGCGTATTCGATCCGTGGCTTGCCCCCACCGCGAGAAGGTGAAATCTCTTCCTCCACATCCAAATCCATCTCCGGTGCGTAAACGCCCCAGCAGCGAGGAGCTGCTGTCCGTCTACCTATCTACAACCAGGAGAACTTTCATGCACACCACCCGTCTCATCGCCGCGCTCGGCGTCGTCCCGGCCGTTGCCGTGCTCATCGCATGCGGCTCCATGTCTTCAGGCCCGATGGCCCCCGCGTTCAACCAGTCCAGCCTGCCGCCGACAATCCAGGTGCCGGCCGGCAACAAGGTCGCCATGGAAACCGTGGGCAAGGGCGACATCACCTACGAATGCCGTGACAAGGCCAACGTGCCCGGGCAGACCGAGTGGGTGTTCGTCGGCCCCGATGCCAAGCTGTGGGATCGCGGCGGCAAGCAGGTCGGCAAGTACTACGGTCCGCCGGCCACCTGGGAGTCGAACGATGGCTCCAGGCTCACGGCCACGCAGCTGGCGGTGGCGCCCTCGGGGCCGACGAGCCTGCCGTTCCAGCTCGTGAAGGCGAATCCGGCCGTGGGCACCGGTGCGATGACTGGCGTGACCTACATCCAGCGGGTGGCGTTGCAAGGCGGCACAGCGCCAGCGACCGTGCCGTGCACGCCGGCCACCAAGGGGCAGAAGCAGGTTGTGCAGTACCAGGCTGACTACATCTTCTGGAAGGCGTCCTGAGCGGCGGGGCCGCCGTCAGGTTTGCGTGGCGTCGGCTTTCCTGCGGGCGGCCACGGCTGAAGCAACGCCGATCGCACCCACCAGCAAACATACCGAAAAGATCACCCCACGCGTCTGCGTCGCATCGGCAAACGCACCGACGATCAACCCCGCAAGCGGCTGCGTCAGGTTGTTCAGCAGCACGATCACGCCGGTGGTCTTGCCGTAGTCCTGCGTCGGAATGATGCGCTGCCGGTGGATGCGGATGTAGATGCTGAACATCTTGTCGAACCCGATGACCAGCAGGAAGCCGGCCGCATAGCCCCAGTGATTGGTGCTTGCGGCCGTGAGCAGGCCGCCGGCCAGTATCAGCAGGTAGGCGGTGATGCCCATGTGCTTCAGCGCGATCGATCCCCGGATGATCGCCAGCAGGATCACGATGGTCGCCACGGCCCCCAGTGTCTGCAGCCACGCGTAGTAGGTGGCAGAGCGCTGGTGCAGCCCGGTGACCATCGCGGCGGAAGAGGCCAGCGTGGTGCCGAGCATCAGGTTCACGCCTGCAGTCAGCATGGTCAGTCGCAGCAGGCCCGGCAGGCGCAGCAGATGGCCGAGTGCGGTGGCGATGGGTTTCAGCAGATGCTGCCCCGGCTCGCCCTGCGGCTCGTGCAGCTCGACGGGGTTGCCGCGCCGCCACCAGGCAGTGGCTACGTCGGCCAGCAGGAACAGCGCCGCCGCAGCGCACACTGCCGCCTGCCACGGCCACACGGCAATCAGCGCAGCCGCCAGCAGGGGGCCGAGCACCATGCCGGTCTGGTCGGCGGTCTGCGCATAGGCCAGCACCTTGTCGAAGCCCAGGCCGCGGGTTCCGCTGGCGATCTGCGGGAGCATCACCTCGCGGGCCATCATTCCCTGCGTGGTGAGCACGCCGCACACGGCCGACAGCCCCACGAGCCACCAGATGCCGCCCATGGCTTCGTTGGCCAGCACGCCGAGCACGCAGGCCAGTGCCCGAAAGATCTGGCTGCCGCGCAGCAGCTTCAGCGGCGACACCCGGTCGCACAGCGCGCCGCAAACGGGAAACGAGAGAAAGCGCGGCAGCGTCTCGGCTGCGAAGGCGTAGCCCGACCAAGCCACGTCCTGCGTCACTTGGAACACCACGAGCGGCACCAGGAACAGCAGGATCTGGTCGGCCAGCCTGGAGAGAAACAGCGAGAAGAGAAAAGCGGGGAACTTCATCGCGCCGGCATGGCCTGCGCAAACCCCAAGGGGAGAAGGGTGGGGAGCGCGGAGGCGTCGGGCATGCGCTGAAGATAATCGAAACATGATCGCGCTCGACTGCTACTACAGCCTCTCTTCCCCCTGGGCCTACCTCGGCGGCCCGCAACTGCAAGACATCGTGCGCCGCCACCATGTGCGGCTCACGCTCAAACCGTACGACTTCCAGGCCGTGGTGCCGCAGACCGGCGGCATTCCGCTGAAGACCCGGCCCGAGCCGCGCCGCACCTACCACGCGCTGGAGCTCGCCCGCTGGAGTGACTACCTCGGCATGCCCATGAACCTGGCGCCCGCGCATTACCCCAAGGGCGCGCCGACCGACCCCAACTGGAACAAGTACCCGGGCTGGATGGTGATCGCCGCGCAGCTGCAGGGGCTCGACGCGCAGCCGCTGTCGCATGCGTTGCTGCGCGCACTGTGGGCCGAGGAGCGCGACACCTCGCAGGCCGAGGTGCGCATCGCGGTGGCCGACGAGACCGGCTACGACGGCGCTTCGCTGCAGGCACTGGAGCAGGCGGCCGAGACGCTGGCGGCCTACCGGGTCTACAGCGCGGAGGCGGTGGAGGCAGGCGTGTTCGGGGCGCCGACTTTCATCCTGAACGGCGAGCGGTTCTGGGGGCAGGACCGGCTGGCGTTCCTCGACCGGGCGCTGGACAAGCTGCGCGCGGCGGGCTGAGCGCTCCTGCAAAGGCCGGCTCGATGATCGACCGCATCCTGTCGAAGCACGGAGAGGTCATCGCCGTCATCGACTACAGGGCTGACGAAGACATCCCGTACTGTTTCTCCGCCCGGATTCTTGAGAACCGGTTCCCGCAGGGGTTGGTCGCGCTCATCGATGAGTACAACAGCCTCGTCGATGAAGGCGCGCTTTCGCTGCTCGATGAGGTCGAGGAACGGATCTACGCCTACGGGCTGAGGTTGACTGAGCGCGACGAGAAGCTGTTCTGCATCCGTCTGGATGACGAGGCTTCCATGTGGTTCTTCACGAGATATCCGACAGGCGGCGGTTTCGTGTCCGACTATCCGGGCACGGCCGGGTAGGTCCGCAAGGCGCTGCCGCGGCGGCTCAGAAGGCCGATCGCGGCAGCAGCGCCGGCACCAGCGTGCGATTCATCCGCTCGCGCCACCAGCGCAGCGCTTGCCCCTGCGCGCCGGTCTTCCAGGCCAGCCAGAACGCCTCGGGCGGGCGCGGTTCTTCGGTGGGCAGTTCGACCAGCGTGCCGCGCTTCAGCTCACCCACGATGCAGGCGCGCGGCAAAAAACCGTGGCCCAGGCCGGCCACCTGGCAGGCGATCTTCGCGGGCATTGACGGCACGGTGATGCGCGGCTGGCCGGCCAGCAGGCCGACGGTGCGCTCCGACAGCGTGCGCGCGCTGTCGCCCACCACGATGGCGTTGCACTCCAGCAGGTCGCCGCGCTGCAGCGGCCGGCCGAGCCGCGTGAGCGGGTGCGAAGGCGCGACGCAGAAGGCGAAGTCGAGGCTGCCCACGGTCACGGCCTGGTAGCCGCCGCCGGCCGGGCCTTCGCCCGCGGCGATGACGATGTCGGCGCGGCCCTCGCGCAGCGCCTCCCAGCTGCCGGTGAGCGCCTCGCAGCCGATGCGCAGCCGCGTGCCGCAGCGCAGGTCTTCGAAGGCACGGATGTCGTCGATGAGCGCCTGCGTGGGAATCAGCGAGTCGTGCACGAGGCGCAGCTCCGACTCGTAGCCGGTGGCGATCAGCCGCATGCGCGATTCGAGATCGCTCGCGGCGCTGAGCAGCCAGCGGCCCTCCTTGAGCATTTCTTCACCGGCGGCAGTGAGGGTCACGCGCGGGCCGTTGCGCTCGAACAGCAGCATGCCCAGTTGCTCCTCCAGCTTGCCCACGGCGTACGAGATGGTGGAGGGCACCTTGTTCAGGCGAGTGGCGGCGGCGGCGAAGGAGCCGTGGCGGGCGATGGCGTCGACGACCTCGATGGCTTCCAGGCTGAGTTTGAGCACGCTGCGGTTCCTTGAAGAAGAAAAAAGGGGTGAGAAAGGGGTGAAAAAGGAATGATCGAAAACTTCGATCATTGCCTGTGAAAAGTTTCGTCGATGACAGTTGATGCGGACCCGATGATTCAGCCCATGCCAAGGAGATTCCCTCCGAAAGCAATTGTGAATTCAATCGAATATCCACTCAACCGCAAGGAGCTTCACATGTCCATCAAGGCCACCCCCACCGCCGGCGCCAAGCTGCTCACCCCCACCGACCACACGCTGGTCATGATCGACTTCCAGTCGCAGATGGCCTTTGCCACGCACTCGATCGACGCCGTGAACCTGCGCAACAACGCCGCGCTGGTGGCGCAGGCGGCCGCCGGCTTCGGCGTGTCGACCATTCTCACGACGGTGGCCGAGAAGAGCTTCTCGGGCCCGATGTTCAGCGAGATCACCGACGCCTTCCCGGGCCAGAAGATGCTCGACCGCACCTCGATGAACACCTGGGAAGACGCCGCCGTGATCGAGCGCGTGAACCAGATCGGCAAGCCGCGCATCGTGCTGGCGGGCCTGTGGACCAGCGTGTGCATCGTGGGGCCGGCACTGTCGGCGCTCGACCAGGGCTTCGAGGTGTACGTGATTGCCGACGCCTGCGGCGACGTGTCGGCCGAGGCGCACAACCGCGCGATGGAACGCATGGTGCAGGCCGGCGCGCAGCCGATGACCTCGCTGCAATACCTGCTCGAGCTGCAGCGCGACTGGGCCCGCGGCGACACCTACGAGCTGACCACCGGCATCGCGAAAAAGGTTGGCGGCGCCTACGGCCTTGGCGTGACTTACGCCAAGACCATGTTCGGCGCACACGAAGGTTGATCGACAACGCCGAGGCGAACGAAATCATGAAGCCCTATGTCCTGTCGCTCGCGCTCGGCCTGCTGGTCGGCGTGATCTACGCACTGTTCCAGGTGCGCTCGCCGGCGCCGCCGGTCATCGCCCTGGTGGGGCTTCTCGGGATCCTGCTCGGCGAGCAGATCCCGCCGCTCATCAAGAGCGTGATCAAGCCCGATGCGGTGGCCACCTCGTGGCTGCACCACCAGGTCAAGCCGCACGTGTTCGGCGAACTGCCGAAGTGTGCGCAGCCGACGGCGGTGAACGCCGCCGAAGCCCAGTCTTCCGGCAGGCGCGACGCATGAAGCCGTCCGCAGACCCCAGCCGCCGGCGCCTCCTCGGAGCGCTCGGCGCCACCCTCGCAGCCCCCGGCCTTGCCGTCGCCTCCTTCTCCGACAACATGACCACCAACACCGAAACCCCAGACCTGATCCTGCACAACGGCCGTTTCACCACGCTGGACCGCGCCAACCCCGTGGCTGACGCCGTGGCCATCAGGGACGGCCGCTTCACCCGCGTCGGCCGCGCCGAAGACGTGCTGCCGCTGGCCGGCAGCGCCACCCGCGTGATCGACCTGCACGGCAAGCGCGTGCTGCCGGGGCTGATCGACAACCACCTGCACATCATTCGCGGCGGCCTGAACTTCAACATGGAGCTGCGCTGGGACGGCGTGCGCAGCCTGGCCGATGCCATGGGCATGCTCAAGCGGCAGGTTGCGAACACGCCGGCACCGCAATGGGTGCGCGTGGTGGGCGGCTTCACCGAACACCAGTTCGTGGAAAAGCGCCTGCCGACCATCGAGGAGCTGAACGCCGTCGCGCCCGACACGCCGGTCTTCATCCTGCACCTGTACGACCGCGCATTGCTCAACGGCGCTGCGCTGCGCGCGGTGGGCTACACCAAGGACACGCCCGCGCCGCCCGGCGGCGAGATCGTGCGCGACAGCGCCGGCAACCCCACGGGCCTGCTGCTGGCCAAGCCCAACGCGGCCATCCTCTACGCCACGCTGGCCAAGGGGCCGAAGCTGCCCTTCGACTACCAGCTCAATTCCACGCGCCACTTCATGCGCGAGCTCAACCGGCTGGGCGTGACCGGTGCCATCGACGCGGGCGGCGGCAACCAGAACTACCCCGACGACTACGCCGTGATCCAGAAGCTGGCCGACGACGGGCAGCTGACGATCCGCCTGGCCTACAACCTGTTCACGCAGAAGCCCAAGCAGGAGAAGCAGGACTTCCTGAACTGGACCGCGACATCCAGATACAAGCAGGGCGACGACTACTTCCGCCACAACGGTGCCGGCGAAATGCTCGTGTTTTCCGCCGCCGACTTCGAGGACTTCCGCCAGCCGCGCCCCGACATGGCGCCCGAGATGGAAGGCGAGCTGGAGGAAGTGATCCGCGTGCTGGTGCAGAACCGCTGGCCCTGGCGCATGCACGCCACCTACGACGAGACCATCAGCCGTTCGCTCGACGTGTTCGAGCGCGTCAACCAGGACACGCCGCTGGCCGGCCTGAACTGGTTTTTCGACCACGCCGAGACCATCTCCGACCAGTCGATCGACCGCATCGCGGCGCTGGGCGGCGGCATCGCGGTGCAGCACCGCATGGCCTACCAGGGCGAGTATTTCGTCGAGCGCTACGGCCCGGGCGCGGCCGAGGCGACGCCGCCGGTGAAGCGCATGCTCGAGAAGGGCGTGAAGGTGTCGGCCGGCACCGACGCGACGCGCGTGGCCTCGTACAACCCGTGGGTGTCGCTGTCGTGGCTGGTCACGGGCAAGACGGTGGGCGGCCTGCAGATCACGCCGCAGCGCAACCTGATCGACCGCGAACAGGCGCTGCGCATGTGGACCGAGAACGTCACATGGTTTTCGAACGAGGAAGGCAAGAAGGGCCGCATCCAGGCCGGCCAGCTCGCCGACCTCGTGGTGCCCGACCGCGACTTCTTCGCCTGCGCCGAATCGGAGATTGCCGACACCACCGCGCTGCTCACGATGGTGGGCGGCAAGGTGGTCTACGGCGCCGGCGCCTTCGCCGCGCACGACGAAGGCGCGCCGCCGCCGGCCATGCCCGACTGGTCGCCCGCGCGCACCTTCGGCGGCTATGCCGGCTGGGCCGACACCGCCGAAGGCGCGCCGATGCAGAAGGTTCTGCGCAACGCGGCCGCGGCCTGCGCCTGCGCCAACAACTGCAACGTGCACGGCCACCAGCACGCCACGGCCTGGAGCAGCAAGCTGCCCATTGCCGACCTGAAGAGCTTCTGGGGCGCGCTCGGCTGCGCCTGCTGGGCGGTGTGACGATGCGCTGGACCACTTCGCCTGCGATTCGCTGGATCGCCTTGCTGCTGCTGTGCGCCGCCTATCTTCAGGGCGGGCTGAACAAGGCGATGGATTTCAACTCGGCCCTCGCGGAGATGAACCACTTCGGCCTGTCGCCCGCCGGCCCGCTGGCCGTGGCGGTCATCGTGCTGGAGCTCGGGGCCTCGGCGCTGATCCTCGCCGGTCGCCTGCGCTGGCTCGGTGCGCTGGCGCTTGCGGGCTTCACGCTGATGGCGACTTTCGTGGCGCTGCGCTTCTGGCAGATGCCGATCGGGCAGGAGCGCTTCATGGCGGCAAACTCCTTCTTCGAACATCTCGGGCTGGTCGGCGGCTTTCTGCTCGTCGCCTGGCATGACCTGAAGGAGCGCGCCCATGTCTGAACCTTCGCACAGTGCGGTCGCACCGGCACCGCAACCCGGCGCCTTCGCGCCGCTGCGCCAGCCGGTGTTCGCGGTGCTCTGGGCTGCTACCGTGCTCGGCAACATCGGCAGCTTCATGCGCGACGTGGCCAGCTCGTGGCTGGTGACGGACCTGTCGGCCAACCCGACGGCAGTGGCGCTCATCCAGACGGCGGCCACGCTGCCGATCTTCCTGCTTGCGATTCCTGCGGGGGTGCTGTCCGACATCCTCGACCGGCGGCGCTTCCTGATCTTCGTGCAGGTGGTGCTCGCGGCCGTGAGCGGTGCGCTGCTGGTGCTTTCGCACACAGGCGCGCTGACGGTCGAATACCTGATCGCGCTGACTTTCGTGGGCGGCATCGGCGCGGCGCTGATGGGGCCGACCTGGCAATCGATCGTGCCGGAGCTGGTGCCGCGCAGCGATCTGAAGAGCGCGGTGGCGCTGAACTCGCTGGGCATCAACATCGCGCGCTCCATCGGCCCGGCTGCGGGCGGGCTGATTCTTGCGAGCTTCGGCGCGGCCGCCACCTATGGCGTCGACGTGCTGAGCTACGTGTTCGTGATCGCGGCGCTGCTGTGGTGGAAGCGCCCAGCGCCGGTCGACAGCGGGTTGTCGGAAAACTTCTTCGGCGCCTTCCGCGCCGGCCTGCGCTACACACGCGCCAGCAAGGAGCTGCACGTGGTGCTGCTGCGCGCGGCGGTGTTCTTCCTGTTCGCCAGTTCGGTATGGGCGCTGCTGCCGCTGGTGGCGCGGCAGATGCTCGGCGGCAGCGCGGGCTTCTATGGCGTGCTGCTCGGCGCCGTGGGCGCGGGCGCCATTGGCGGCGCGCTGGTGCTGCCGCGCCTGCGCGCCCGGCTCGACGCGGACGGCATGCTGCTGCTGGCCGCGCTGCTCACCGCGGCCGTGATGGGCAGCCTGGTCTTCGCGCCGCCGAAGTGGCTGGCGGTGCTGCTGCTGTTGCTGCTGGGCCTGGGCTGGATCGTTGCGCTGACCACGCTCAACGGCGTGGCCCAGTCGATCCTGCCGAACTGGGTGCGAGGGCGAGGGCTGGCCGTGTACCTCACGGTGTTCAACGGCGCGATGGCTGCGGGCAGCCTGGGCTGGGGCCTGGTGGCGCAGCAGATCGGCGTGCCGGCCACGCTGGTGGCGGGGGCTGTGGGGCTCGTGGTGGCCGGGCTGGTCTTCCATCGCGTGCGGCTGCCGGCCGGCGAGGCTGACCTGCAGGCATCGAACCACTGGCCTGAGCCGCTGCTCGCCGAACCGGTGGCGAACGACCGCGGGCCGGTGATGATCCAGGTCGAGTACCGCATCCGCAAGGAAGACCGCCCTGCGTTTCTCGATGCGATGAAGCGCCTGTCTCTGGAACGCCGCCGCGACGGCGCCTATGCCTGGGGCGTGCACGAGCACACGGCCGACCCCGAGCGGGTGATGGAGTGGTTCCTCGTCGAATCGTGGGCGGAGCATCTGCGCCAGCACCATCGCGTGTCGAAGGCCGATGCCGACCTGCAGGGCGAGGCGCTGCGCTTTCACATCGGGCCGGGCAAGCCCGAGGTGCATCACTTTCTTGCGATCTGATTTTTCCTTCCCTTCCTTCCTTCTTTCTTTTTTTTTCACTCCACTGGAAAACCATGACCACACTCACACTGCGCGACGGCACCGAGCTCTATTACAAGGACTGGGGCTCGGGCCAGCCCATTCTCTTCAGCCATGGCTGGCCGCTCAGCGCCGACATGTGGGACGCCCAGATGCTGTTCTTCGCGGAGCGTGGCTACCGCACCATCGCGTTCGACCGCCGCGGTTTCGGCCGCTCGAGCCAGCCCTGGACCGGCTACGACTATGACACCTTCGCCGACGACATCGCCGAGCTGATCGAAAAACTCGAACTGAAGGACGTGATCCTCGCGGGCTTCTCGATGGGCGGCGGCGACGTGACGCGCTACATCGCGCGCAAGGGCAGCGCTCGCGTGGCCAAGCTCGCGCTCATCAGCGCCGTGACGCCGCTGTTCATGAAGACGGCCGACCACCCCGTGGGGCCCGACGCCTCGCTGTTCGCGGGCATCCGCGCCGGCCTGGCCGCCGACCGCCCGCAGTTCCTCGACGACTTCAGCACGCTCTTCTACGGCACCAATCGCCCCGGCGCCAAGGTGTCGCAGGGCGTCTTCAAGCAGACGCTGCAGATCGCGCTGCAGGCCTCGATCAAGGCCACCATCGACTGCGTGACCGCGTTCTCGGAAACCGACTTCCGCCCCGACATGGCGAAGATCGACGTGCCCACGCTCGTGATCCACGGCGATGACGACCAGGTCGTGCCCTTCGAGGCCACCGGCAAGCTTGCGGCCGGGATGATCAAGGGCAGCCAGCTCAAGGTCTACGCAGGTGCGCCGCACGCCACCTGCACCACCCACAAGGACCAGGTGAACGCCGATCTGCTGGCGTTCATCCAGGCCTGATCGTTCCGTCTTCGTGGCCACGGGCTTGGGCCCGTGGTCGCCAAGGGTAGTGCCGGTGGCGATAATCCCGGGATGCGAATCCGCTTTACCAAGATGCAGGGAGCCGGCAACGATTTCGTCGTGCTGGACGAAACACGCGGCACGCTGGGCCTCAGTGCCGCGCAATACCGCTTTCTGGCCGACCGCCACTTCGGCGTCGGCGCCGACCAGATCCTGACCGTGCGGCCTTCGCCTGCGGCAGGCATCGACTTTCAATACGTGATCCACAACTCCGACGGCGGCGAGGTGGAGCAGTGCGGCAACGGCGCGCGCTGCTTCATGCGCTTCGTCAACGAACACCACCTGACCGACAAGACGCAAGTGCGCGTGCAGACGCTGTCCGGCGTGATCGAGCCGCGCATGGGCGCCGATGGCCGCGTGACGGTCGACATGGGCGCCCCCGTCTTCGAAACCGAGCGCGTGCCTTTCGACATCGCCGGGCTCGACCCGCAGCCCGAAGGCGCCTGGCACAAGTGGCACCTTGCCCTTGGCACGCGCGCGGGCACCGCTATCGTTTCGGTAGCGGTTCTGTCGATGGGCAACCCACACGCCGTGCAGGTGGTCGACAACGTCGACACCGCCCCGGTGGCCGAGCAGGGCCCGCAGATCGAGCACCATCCGCGCTTTCCGCAGCGGGTGAATGCGGGCTTCATGCAGGTGGTCGACCGCTCGCACATCAGGCTGCGCGTGTTCGAGCGCGGCGCCGGCGAAACGCTGGCCTGCGGCACGGGGGCCTGCGCGGCGGTGGTGGCGGGCATTCGCCTTGGCCTGCTGGAGCGCCGGGTCGACGTGCAGACGCACGGCGGCATTCTCACGATCGAGTGGCAGGGAGAAGGGCAGCCGGTGCTGATGACCGGGCCGGCCACCACAGTCTTCGAAGGCGACATCGAGGTGCCGGAGCTGCCATGACGACCAACTTCACGAACAACAACGACGCCAACGCCATGAACCCGATCACCGAAGACGACATCGCCAACTACCTGGCGAACACGCCCGACTTCTTCGAGCGCCATGCCCAGCTGCTGGCGCAGGTGCAGCTCACCAGCCCGCACGGCAACCGTGCCGTGAGCCTGCAGGAGCGCCAGGCCGAGATGCTGCGCGAAAAAATCAAGGCGCTGGAGCACCGCCTGATGGACATGGTGCGCCACGGCACCGAGAACGTCGTCATTGCCGACCGCCTGCAGCGCTGGACCAAGGGCCTCTTGACCACGCGCGACCCGCGCAGCCTGCCGTACCGCATCGCGGTCGACCTGCAGTCGCTGTTCCTGGTGCCGCAGACCGCCATCAAGGTGTGGGACTGCGGCAGCGAATACCTCAATGAGGCCTATGCCCAGTGGGTGAGCGACGACGTGAAGGCGCTGGCCACCTCGCTGACCTCGCCGTACTGCGGGCTCAATTCGGGCTTCGAGGCGGCCAACTGGCTGCCCGAGCCGCAGGCCGCGATGTCGATCGCGCTGATTCCGCTGCGCCCCGATGCCGAGTCGCCGGCCTTCGGCATGCTGGTGCTGGCGTCGCCCGACGCGCAGCGCTTCAACGCCGAGATGGGCACCGACTTTCTCGAGCGCATCGCCGAGCTGGCCTCGGGCGGACTTTCGCGGCTTCGTCCTTGAAGCGCCCGCGCTGGTTGCGGCGGCCCTGGCAGGTCGTGCTGGCCGGCGGGGTGCTGGCCGTGGCGGTGGTGTATGCGGCCATCGGAGCCTTCCTCTGCTGGCATGCCGAAGAGCTGCTGGCGCATCCGCCGCAGCGCCCGGCCGATGCGGCGCTGGTGCTCGGCAGCCGCGCGTACCTCGACGGCAAGCCGCATCCGTGCCTCACGGGGCGGGTCGACGTGGCCCTGGCAATGGCGAAAGCCGGCCTGGTCAGGCAGCTGGCTTTTTCGGGTGGCGTGGATTCCGAGGACAGCCGCATCGAGGCCATCACGATGGGGGAACACGCGGTGGCCTCGGGCTTTGCGGGGCCGATGGTGCTCGAGCCGGCATCGACCTCCACGCGGCTGAATCTGTCGCTGTCGCGTCCGCTGCTGCTGGCAGCCGGCGTGCGCAGCGTGGTCATCGTGTCGGAGCCCTTCCATCTGTGGCGCATCGAGCGGCTCGTGAAGAAGAGCGGCTTCGACCAGAGCTTCGACGTGCAGTACGCGGCGGCGCCCACGTCGTGCTGGCGGGCCTTGGGCCCGTTCTCGAAAGGCGCATTGCGCGAGCCGGCGGCAGTAATCAACAATGCCGGCCATGGCTATCTCTTCTGAGCCGGTCGCATCCACTCCCCCGGACTGGATCGAAAAATACCTGGAGCATGTACGCGTCGAGCGCCGGCTCGCGGCGCGCACGGTCGAGCTCTACGCCTTTCACCTGCAGGCCCTGCGCGAGCGTGCCGCCGAGGCAAAGCTGCCGCTGGACCGCGTGCAGACCGCCCACATCCGCCGCTGGATGGCGCAATTGCACAGCGCCGGGCGCGAGCCGCGCGGCATTGCGCTGGTGCTGTCGTGCTGGCGCAGCTTCTACCGCTGGCTGGGCAATGAAGGGCTGATCGGCTTCAATCCCGTGCAGGACGTGCACGCACCCAAGGCCGGCCGGCCGCTGCCCAAGGCACTGGGCGTGGACGACGCGGTGCGCCTCGCCGAACTGTACGACCCCGAGGCCGACCCATGGACCGAAGCGCGTGATGGCGCCATCGTCGAAGTGCTCTATGGCTGCGGCCTGCGTGTGAGCGAGCTCACGGGGCTCGATGCGCAGGCGAGCAACACGGCGCGGGGCTGGGTCGATCTGGATGCGATGGAAGCCAGCGTGCTCGGCAAGGGCAGCAAGCGCCGCATCGTGCCAATGGGCAGCAAGGCGACCGAGGCGGTGCGCGACTGGCTCGCGGTGCGCGACGATTGCGCCGGGCTGACCACCGCCCGGCTGCGCGACCCGCAAGCGGCGGCTGCGCTTTTCATCAGCGCCAAGGGCATGCGGATGTCGTCGCAGGCGGTGTGGAAGCTGCTGCGCGAGCGCAGCCTCAAGGCCGGCCTCGCGGCGCCGGTGCATCCGCACATGCTGC
Organism: Variovorax sp. YR566; assembly: GCF_051992195.1. Taxonomy (NCBI): domain Bacteria; kingdom Pseudomonadati; phylum Pseudomonadota; class Betaproteobacteria; order Burkholderiales; family Comamonadaceae; genus Variovorax; species Variovorax sp. YR566. Next base: position 1,396,263 of record NZ_CP197092.1, read on the forward strand.
GCCATTCCTTCGCGAGCCACGTGCTGCAATCGAGCAGCGACCTGCGCGCGGTGCAGGAGCTGCTGGGCCACGCCAACATCGCGACCACGCAGGTCTATACGCGGCTGGATTTCCAGCACCTGGCCAAGGTCTACGACGCGGCACATCCGCGCGCGAAGGCGCGCCCCGAGTCCTCACGTGCCAAGGCCAAGCCAGAGAACGACAAGTAAGCAAAGAACAATGAAAACACTTCGCCTCAAACCCGGCAAAGAGCGCTCGATGCAGCGCCGCCACCCATGGGTCTTCGAATCGGCCATCGCGCGCGGTGGCGCCGATTCCGGCGAGACGGTGCGTGTCGAGTCGCATGAGGGCGCCTTCCTCGCATGGGCGGCCTTCAGCCCCATCTCCAAGATCCGCGCGCGGGCCTGGAGCTTCATCGAAACGCAGCGCATCGACGCTGCTTTCTTCGCCTCGGTGTGCGCCCGCGCCGTGGCCGCCCGCGGCCTGTTCGACCTGCAGAGCGACGGCGTGCGGCTGGTGCACGGCGAGGCCGACGGCCTGCCGGGGCTGATCGTCGACCGCTATGGCGACACGCTGGTGGCGCAGTTTCTCTCGGCCGGCGTCGAGCGCTGGAAAGATGTTCTGGCCGACGCGCTGCTCAAGGCCACGGGCCTGGGCAAGCTCTACGAACGCTCCGACGCCAGCGGCCGCGAGCGCGAAGGCCTGAAGCCCGTCACGGGCTGGCTGCGCGGCGATGGCCCCACCGAAATCATCATTCGCGAGCACGGCTGGAAGCTCTCGCTCGACATCGCGACCGGCCACAAGACCGGCTTCTACCTCGACCAGCGCGACAGCCGCCAGCGCTTTGCCGAGCTGGCGCAGCACCGGCGCTTCCGGCGCGTGCTGAACTGCTTCTGCTACACGGGCGGCTTCACCGTCGCGGCGCTGGCGGGGCTGAAGGCCGCGGGCGCGCTCGAAGGCGTGCAGCTGGTGTCGGTCGATTCGTCGCTGCCCGCGCTGGAGCGGGCGCGTGGTCATCTTGCGCTCAATGGTTTCGAAGGGCAGGGCATACAGACCGAGTTTCTCGATGCCAACGTCAACACCGTGCTGCGCGAGTTCATCGACCAGGGCCGCACCTTCGACGCCATCGTGCTCGATCCGCCCAAGTTCGCGCCCACGGCGGCGCACGCCGAGCGCGCGGCGCGGGCCTACAAGGACATCAACCGGCTGGCGCTGAAGCTGCTGGAGCCGGGCGGCGTGCTGCTGACCTTCTCGTGCTCGGGCGGCATCAGCGCCGACCTGTTCCACAAGATCGTGGCCTCGGCGGGGCTCGATGCGGGCGTGGACGGCTACATCGCCGAGCGCCTGGGCGCCGCGCCCGACCATCCGATGACCATCGAGTTTCCCGAGGGCGAGTACCTCAAGGGCCTGGTGGTGGTCAGAAAGCCCGCCTGACGCCTTCTTGACCCTGCCGCCAACGCAACTCAGTGGCATTGGCTAAACTGCCGGGCCACGCCTTTTCGTCCCCTTTTCGTCCCATTTCCCGCCCCCATCTCCTGTTTTCCGCTTCCGGAGCACTATCCCCATGGCCCTCATTCCCGCGACCATCCTCACCGGCTTTCTCGGCTCGGGCAAGACCACGCTGCTCAAACGCATCCTGACCGAGGCCCATGGCCAGAAGATCGCGGTCATCGAGAACGAGTTCGGCGAAGAGAACATCGACAGCGACATCCTCGTGACCGAATCGAAGGAGCAGATCGTGCAGATGAGCAACGGCTGCGTCTGCTGCACCATCCGCGAAGACCTGCGCGAAGCGCTGCAAATGCTGGCCGCCAAGAAGCGCCAGGGCCTGCTCGATTTCGACCGCGTGGTGATCGAGACCACGGGCCTGGCCGACCCCGGCCCCGTGGCCCAGACCTTCTTCATGGACGACGAGATCGCCGAGAGCTACCTGCTCGACTCGATCCTCACGCTGGTCGACGCCAAGCACGCGCCGCAGCAGCTCAACGACCGCCAGGAAGCGCGCCGCCAGGTGGGCTTTGCCGACCAGATCTTCATCAGCAAGAGCGAGCTGGTGTCGGCCGAAGAGACCGACGCGCTCATTCATCGCCTGAAGCACATGAATCCGCGCGCGCCGCAGCAGAAGGCGCATTTCGGCGACGTGCCGCTGAAGGACATCTTCGACCTGCGCGGCTTCAACCTGAACGCCAAGCTCGACATCGACCCCGACTTCCTGAAGGAAGACGACCACGACCATCACGACCATGACCACGCGCATGGCGAGGCGTGCGACCACCCCTCGCACAAGCACGAGGGCCACGGCCACCATCACCACACGGACGACGACGTCAAGAGCTTCGTCTACAAGGCTGACCGCGCCTTCGATCCGGCCAAGCTGGAAGACTTTCTGGGTGCGATCGTCAACATCTACGGCCCGCGCATGCTGCGCTACAAGGGCGTGCTGAACATGAAGGGCACCGAGCGCAAGGTGATCTTCCAGGGCGTGCACCAACTGATGGGCAGCGACCTGGGCCCCGAGTGGGGCAAGGACGAGGCGCGCCAGAGCCGCATGGTGTTCATCGGCATCGAGCTGCCGCGCGAAATTCTCGAGCAGGGGCTGGAGCAGTGCCTGGTCTGAGCTGAAGGCTTGCTGAAATAAAAACGGCGCTGGCCCCAAAAGGCCAGCGCCGTTTTTCATTCGGGCCGGGGCCGGCTTACTTGCCGGTTGCGCCCATCCCGCCCAGCGGCTTGCCGTTGACCTTCAGGCTGCCTTCGCTGTACTCGACCTGGGCGGTAACGTCGTCGCCGTCACGCTTGACGAACCCGCTCTGCTCGCCTTGCTCGACCAGGCCGGCCACCATTTCGGGCGGCGGCGTCTGGCCGCTCTCTGCACCGGTTTCGGCCAGCTTCTCGATCCACTTCATGGGCAGTCGCGCGTGGGCCTTGAGCACGCCGCGCTTCATGAGCAGCGCGGTGCCGGGCATCTGCAGGTCTTCGTCGGTCACGCCGGCCATGCTGACCGTGTAGCCGATTTCGGCGCGCTTGCCGTCGATTTCGACCAGCATCTTGTCGAGGCCGGCCTCGGGGCCGTACTTCGCCATGGCCTTGAGGTCGGGGGCGAGCTGCTCGGCCAGCGCCTGCATGGCGGCCTGCGATGCCTTGCTGCTGCCCTTGCCGCAGCCGCTGGCGGCGCTGGACTGCATCCAGGCGTCGGCCAGCTTCTTGTAGCCGGCGGCATGGATGCGGCGTGCGCTGCTGGTCAGTTCGAACTTGTCGATCTTCGTCTCGCCGATCTTGCCGGTGCCCCTGAACGTGCCGCTCGACGCATAGAGGCCGTCCTTGGTGCCGGCTTCGCCGACCAGTTCGATGTTCTGGAGCACGACTGCCGGCAGCGCCTTTGGTGGTTCTGCCGGTGCGGCGCCGTCCTCGGCAGCCTTCTTCTTGACGGCGAACTCGAGGGTGTCGAGCCGGCCTTCGGTCTTGCCGGTGGCCAGGAACCAGCCGGCGCTCATGTCCATGTCGGCCTTGGCGGCGAGCTTGCCCATCTTCATGGTCACGCCGCTGCGTGCTTCGCTGAAGTCCAGGCCGGGCACGGTCAGGTCGTAGCGCGCCTGGGTGCGCGCGGCGTTGACTTCCAGGCGGGCCTGCACGCCTTGCCAGTCGAGGCGGCCCTTGCCTTCTTCGACCAGCTTGGCGGGGGCGACGGTGAGGTCGGTCGTGAAGGCGCCACTGAAGCCGACCTTGGTGCGCGCGCTCAGGGGCTTGGCGTCGCCGAACAGCTTTTTCGCCGCGGCCTGCGTCTTCTCGTCGAGCACCAGTTCGCTGTCGATGGTGGCCGCTGCCAGCGTGCCGCCGGCCAGCGGGCCGTGATGGATGGTGTCGCGGATGGTCAGGCGCAGCTGCTTGGGCGGTTTGGTGCCGCCTGCGTCTTCCTCTTCGTCTGCCTCGGCTTCCTCGCCCTCGGCGGGCTTGTCGGCGGCGGCGGGTGCTGCTGCTGCCGGGGCGGCGGCATCGGCTGCGCAGCCGATTTCCAGCGTCACGGTGCTGACGGCACCGAAGAAGCCGCGTTCATATTTGCGCTCGGTCACGCGCACCAGCGCGGTCTGCTTCGGCAGCTCGTCGAAGGCGATGTCGTAGCGCGACTTGATTTGCGTGCCGGCCCACCAGGTGCTGCCGCCGTAGGCGACGGCGATAGCCGCGGCCAGGACTCCCAAAACTACTTTCTTGTTCAAGACTTGCTTTCTTTTTGCGAATGAACGGATAGGCCCCCTGCGCCATATGGACAAAGGCCCGGGGCCGCGCTGCTCCCACAGACAGCGCCGCGCGATGCTAACGGAGTTGGCCGGCACGCCTGGACATCGCCCGCGCCTGCGAGTTCTCTATACAATCGCGCGCCTGTTCCGGCAGCCATGTCCAGTTCTCGTGGACAAGATGTGACTTCCGGCACGGGGCGCCGCACGTTCCTGGTGGGCTTTCGGGGGTATAACCCCGGGGTTCGCCACTGGCGAGCACCCCGACAACGGGGAGCCTGCGTGGTCTGAAAGCCGCAAGTGGCTCCCATGGGAGGAGACACCCAGTGAAAGCGCGTTCCAGTTCGACCAAGGAGCCAGTCACCGTGAAGAAACCCGCCGCCAAGGCCACGCCAGCACCCAAGCCCGCCACAAAGAAGGCGCCGGCTGCGAAGCAGGCTGTACCTGCGGCCAAAAAGGTTTCCGCCACCGCACATGGCCCCGCAGCGAAGGAGAAAAGCGCGCCGTCCAAAAAGCCCGCAGCACCACCGGCCAAGGCCGCGACCGCTGCGACCAAGAAGTCCGCCAAGCCTGCAACTGCCGCCACCAAGACCGCAGGCGCGGGCTCATCGTCATCCAAACCCGTCGGCCGCCCTGCTGCCGTTCCTTCTGCCCCCTCGATCCCCATGAAAAAAACGGCTGCCGCCTCCACTTCCGCCCCGGCGACACCCTCGATGCCCGTTCAAACCCCCACGCCCGCACCCGCCGCGCGTGGTGGCCGCGTGTCCCGGCTGTCGCAACTGACCGTGCCCTCGATGCCGCAATCTGTCGCATCGACCGCCGCCAAGTCCAGCTTCTCGCAGGCGCCTTCCACCGCGCTGGTGCCGCCGCCGCCCCTGGCCGTGAAGAAAGACCCGAAGCTGGCCAACAACTGGAAGACCAAGACTCCTTCCGAGCTGAGCGACGCTGAAGTCATCGCCATGCCCGACGACGAGTACATGAACGAAAAGCAGATGGCGTTCTTCCGCCTGAAGCTCGAAGAACTCAAGCGCGGCATTCTCGAGAACGCCGGCGAGACCACCGAGCATCTGCGTGAAGACACGGTGGTCGTGCCCGATCCGGCCGATCGCGCCACCATCGAGGAAGAACACGCCCTCGAACTGCGCACCCGCGACCGCGAGCGCAAGCTGCTCAAGAAGATCGAGCAGTCGATCCAGCGCATCGACGCCGGCGACTACGGCTACTGCGACGAAACCGGCGAACCCATCGGTGTCGGCCGCCTGCTGGCCCGCCCGACGGCCACGCTGTCGCTCGAAGCGCAACAGCGCCGCGAACTCAAGCAAAAGATGTTCGGGGATTGAAACAGGGTCAAGGTAGATAGAACCCAGCGACTTCGATAGCCTTCGCCGAATGCCTAAGGAAGAATCGGGCCGCCTTTTTTCCAAGGTGGCCAAATTTGTCCGCAATCCCCTGAAGGATTGGTCGGAGCTGGATGCCCCTGCCTCCGCCTCGACCTCGGACTCCTCGCTGCCCGCCCAGCAGACCTACAGCCGCGAGATGCTGAAGGAGATGATCGAGCGGCGCCAGCGCAACGATTTCGTGCGCCGGCGCGAGTTCGACATGCTGCGCAAGCTGCGCCAGCGCGAGGCCGCCGCCCACGCCTTCGAGGCGACGGTCACGCCGTCTTCCTTCAACATCAACAGCACCTCCGAGAAATCGGAAGGCCGCGCGCTCACGCTCAAGAAGATCGACGAGATCGAGCAGCAGATGTCGCAGCAGTGGTGGAAGGGGCGGGGCCCGAACGGCGAAACGCTGGTCAACCCGCCGCCTGACGCCGGCGCCGAGACGCTGCCGCCGGTGCATACCGACGATCTGCTGTCCGAGCCCGCCGTGTTGCCCGTCATCCCGCCAGCGGCTGCAGCCGAGGCTGGTGACGATGCCCCGGCGGTGGCCGCCAGCGTGCCGTTGCTGTCGTCGCGCCTTGCGCACGACGGCGCGCTGGAAGAGGCGGTGATCCGCTTCGCGCACGGCGACGACACCGGCGCCGAAGCCATCCTGCTGCAGGCCCTGGCCTCCACCGAAGGCACGACGCCCACCGAGGGCGGGCACGACGCCGCGGCCGAGCGCGACGACAACCGCTGGCGCGCCCTGTTCGATCTGTACCGCGCAACCGGTGACGCCGCCAAGTTCGCAGCCGCCCGCATGCGCTATGCGCAGCGCATGCGGCGCATGGGCCCCGACTGGGTTTCGCTCGATGAGTTGGCCCGCAGCGTCAAGGCCGTCACTGCCAGCGAAGAGGCGGCCGGGGCCGCCGCCGAGGGCAGCAGCGCCCATGCCGACTGGACCTGTCCTACGCGCCTGGCGCGCGAAGGCCTGATGGAGCTCACCCGTGCGCTGTCGAAGGCGGGCTCGGTGTGGACGCTGGACTGGCGCGGGCTGCACGCCGTCGAGCCTGAGGCTGCCGCGCCGCTGCGCGTGCTGTTCACCCACTGGGCCGATTCGCCGGTGCAGCTGCGCTTCATGGGCTCGGCGCAGCTGCTGGCCGTGCTGTCCGAGGCCGCACCCAACAACGAGCGTGGCACCGACGACATCTGGTGGCAGCTGCACCTTGCGGCGCTGCGCCTGATGCACCTGCCCGACGACTTCGAGCTGGTGGCGCTCAACTACTGCATCACCTACGAGGTGTCGCCGCCTTCCTGGCAGGACCCGAAGGGCGAGTGCACCACGCTGGCCGCGCCGCCCGCGAGCCGGCCCAGCTCGGTGTGGTCGCTGCTGTCGGTCGGTGGCGATTCGGAGAGCTTTCCGTCCACCGACAGCGGTTTTGCCGCGCTGGCGGGCGATCTGCGGGGCGAGTCGCTGTCGAGCTGGCAACGGCTGGACAACGACCTGCGCCACACCACGGCCCCGGTCATTTCGTGTGCCGCGCTGCTGCGTATGGACCTGGCCGCCGTGGGCACGCTGCTGAGCTGGGTGCGCGCACGCGATGCCAATGGCGAGCGCGTGCAGTTCGTCGATGCGCACCGGTTGATTGCTGCGCTGTTCAACCTGGTAGGCATTGCCGATCATTCGACAGTGACGGTTAGGAAAAACTAAAACCTGCGCCGCCCGATGGCGGTTGCATTGCCGCGGCGCACCCCCAGATGGCTGCGATGGAACAGTTTCACGGCACCACCATCGTGAGCGTGCGCCGCAAGACCCCCCAAGGCGACCAGGTCGCCATTGGCGGGGACGGGCAGGTCACTCTCGGCAATATCGTCATCAAGGGCACGGCGCGCAAAGTGCGCCGCCTCTATCACGGCAAGGTGCTGGCTGGCTTTGCCGGCGCCACGGCCGACGCCTTCACGCTCTTCGAGCGTTTCGAGGCCAAGCTCGAAAAGCACCAGGGGCACCTGACCCGCGCGGCAGTCGAACTCACCAAGGACTGGCGCACCGACCGCGTGCTGCGCAAGCTCGAGGCCATGCTCGCCGTGGCCGACGCTACCACCTCGCTCATCATCACCGGCAATGGCGACGTGCTGGAGCCCGAAGACGGCGTGATCGCCATCGGTTCGGGCGGGGCGTATGCCCAGTCGGCGGCCAAGGCGCTGATCGACAACACCGACCTCTCGGCCGAGCAGATCGTGCGCAAATCGCTGGCGATCGCCGGAGAAATCTGCATTTACACGAACATGAACCACACGGTGGAAGCGCTCTGACCATGTCCATGACCCCCCAGGAAATCGTCTCTGAGCTCGACAACCACATCGTCGGCCAGCCCGCCGCCAAGCGCGCCGTGGCCATTGCCCTGCGCAACCGCTGGCGCCGCCAGCAGGTCGAAGACAAGCTGCGCCACGAGATCACCCCGAAGAACATCCTCATGATCGGCCCCACGGGCGTGGGCAAGACCGAAATCGCCCGCCGCCTCGCGCGCCTGGCCGACGCGCCCTTCATCAAGGTCGAGGCCACCAAGTTCACCGAGGTCGGCTACGTGGGCAAGGACGTCGATTCGATCATTCGCGACCTCGCCGAAATCGCCGTCAAGCAGACCCGCGAATCGGAAAGCGCCAAGGTGCGCGCGCGTGCCGAAGACGCCGCCGAAGACCGCATCCTCGACGTGCTGCTGCCCCCCGCACGCGGTGCCGATGGCGCGGTGGCCGACACGGGCAACGCCACCCGCCAGGCCTTCCGCAAGAAGCTGCGCGAGCACCAGCTCGACGACAAGGAGATCGAACTCGACCTCGCCGAGACCCGCACCCCGCTGGAAATCATGGGCCCGGCCGGCATGGAGGAAATGACCGAGCAGTTGCGCGGCATGTTCGGCCAGATCGGCGGCGGCAAGCGCAAGACGCGCAAACTCAAGATCGCCGAGGCGCTGCGCTTGCTGATCGACGAGGAAGCGGCCAAGCTGGTGAACGAGGACGAGATCCGCACGCAGGCGATCACCAATGCCGAGCAGAACGGCATCGTCTTCATCGACGAGATCGACAAGGTTGCCACGCGCAGCGAAGCGCAGGGCTCCGACGTGTCGCGCCAGGGCGTGCAGCGCGACCTGCTGCCGCTGGTGGAGGGCACGGCCGTCACCACCAAATACGGCGTGGTGCGCACCGATCACATGCTGTTCATCGCGAGCGGCGCCTTCCACCTGAGCAAGCCGAGCGACCTGATCCCCGAGCTGCAGGGGCGCTTTCCGATCCGCGTGGAGCTGCAGTCGCTCTCGGTGGCGGACTTCGAAAGCATCCTCACGCAGACCCGCGCGTCGCTGGTGAAGCAGTACCAGGCGCTGCTCGCCACCGAGGGCGTGACGCTCGAATTCACGCCCGAAGGCGTGAACCGGCTGGCCGCCATCGCCTTCGAGGTGAACGAGCGCACCGAGAACATCGGCGCACGCCGTTTGTCGACCGTGATGGAACGCCTGCTGGATGAGGTAAGCTTCGACGCGACCCGCCTCGAAGGGCAATCGATCCGCATCGATGCCGCTTATGTCGACCAGCGCCTTGCGGCACTAAGTCACGACGAAGACCTTTCGCGCTTCATTCTCTGAAGCCGCTTCTCCTTCCCCCTGTAACGGGGGAATCCTTCACGCATCACATTCATTGCGTGAGCTAAGTACTTCATTTTCAACGAAATTCGCCGATTCCATGGTTTTGGAATCGGCGCTAAGTCGTTGATTCCATTACAAAAAATAGCCCAAACGGCCAGTTGCTTCCGAAGTGTTTCCTGCTACAGTGCAAAAAAGTGCAGTTAAGTGGGAAAAAGTGCGGGTAGCGCCCCTTTCGGGTGCCGCAGCACTCCCAACACAGGGGTTCGTGGTCGTGTTTCAAGGCGCTTCATCGCTCAGTCTGGATGCCAAGGGGCGGCTCTCCGTGCCGACCCGGCATCGTGACGTCCTGAGCGCGACGGCAGGCGGCCAGCTCACGATCACCAAGCATCCGCACGGATGCCTGATGGTGTTCCCCCGTCCCGAATGGGAAAAATTCCGCGAGCGCATCGCCGCGCTGCCGATGTCGGCGCAGTGGTGGAAGCGCGTCTTCCTGGGCAACGCGATGGACGTCGAGATGGACGGCACCGGCCGCATCCTGGTGTCGCCCGAACTGCGCGCGGCCACCGGCATCACGCGAGAGACGCTGCTGCTGGGCATGGGCAACCACTTCGAACTCTGGGACAAGGCCACGTACGAGGCCAAGGAGGCCGAGGCCACCCAGGGCGAGATGCCGGATGTGTTTCAGGACTTTGCGTTCTGAGGACCCAAGTGAACACCCCATGGACCCATACGACCGTCTTGCTGAACGAAGCGGTGGAAGCCCTTCTTTCCGGCAGCACGGCGGCAACCGGCACCTACGTGGACGCCACCTTCGGGCGGGGAGGGCATGCGCGTGCAATCCTCTCCAGGCTGGCGCCGGAAGGCAGGCTGATCGCATTCGACAAGGATGCGGAAGCAGTGGCCGAAGCAGCGCGCATCTCCGATGCGCGTTTTTCTATCCGTCACCAGGGATTCCGCTCGCTGGGCGAGCTGCCCGACGCGAGCGTCGACGGCCTGCTGATGGACCTGGGCGTGAGTTCGCCGCAGATCGACAACCCGGTGCGCGGTTTCAGTTTTCGTTTCGACGGCCCGCTCGACATGCGCATGGACACCACGCGCGGCGAGAGCGTGGCCGAATGGCTGGCAACGGCCGAACTTCAGCAGATTGCAGAGGTGATCCGTGACTATGGCGAAGAACGGTTTGCTGTTCAGATTGCAAAGGCGATTGTTGCTCGCCGACAAGAACGGGGCCCAATTTCAACCACCACCGAACTGGCCGAGCTCGTGGCTGGCACGGTCAAAACCCGCGAGCAGGGCCAGAACCCTGCAACGCGCACATTTCAGGCTTTTCGGATTTTCATCAACGCCGAGCTTGAAGAGCTGCAACAGGCGCTAGAAGCGAGTCTGTCCGTGCTCAAACCCCAGGGGCGGCTCGCGGTGATCAGCTTCCACTCGCTGGAAGACCGCATCGTGAAGCAGTTCATCGCCAAGCACTCGAAGGAGGTCTACGACCGCCGCGCGCCGTTTGCCGCCCCGAAGGTCATGAAACTGCGCGCGCTGGAGCGCATCAAGCCGTCCGACGCCGAGGTGGGCGGCAACCCGCGCTCGCGCAGCGCCATTCTTCGCGTCGCAGAACGCACCGGGGCCAGCTGATCATGGCCCGCCTCAACATCCTGCTGCTGCTGGCCGTCATTGCGACGGCTTTGTACCTCGTGCACACGCAGTACATGTCGCGTCAGCTCTATACCGAGCTCGACCGCGTGCAGCAGGAAGCCCGTCGCCTGGAGACCGATCGCGACCGCCTGCAGGTCGAGAAGCGCGCACAGGCCACGCCGCTGCGCGTCGAGAAGCTCGCCAAGGAGCAGCTGCAGATGCGCACCACTTCGCCGGCGATCACGCAGTACGTGCGCCCTGACGGCACGGTGATCCCCGCGGTCGCGCCGGTGGCGCCTGCGCCGACCGCGCCCAAGCCGGCGGCCAAGCCAGTCACCGCAGCGAGGGCCGCACGATGAACCGGGGCAACCGCAGCGTGCGCTACACCACCAGCCCCTTGCTCGCGAGCAAGACGCCGGTGTGGCGCAGCAAGTTCATCGTCGCGGGCATTGCGCTCGGCTTCGTCATGCTGGCGGGCCGGGCGGCCTATGTGCAGGTGCTCAACAACAGCTTCTTCCAGCGGCAGGGCGAAGTGCGTTTCGCGCGCACGCTCGAGCTGCCGGCCAACCGCGGCCGCATCCTCGACCGCAATGGGCTCATCCTGGCTTCCAGCGTGGTGGCGCCCAGCATCTGGGCCATTCCGGAAGACATCGAGCGCGACGACCCCGAGGTGCGCGCCAAGCTCAAGCAGGTCGCCAAGCTGCTGGAGATGTCGCAGAAGGACTTCGACAAGAAGCTCGAAGACGAGGACAAGACCTTCGTCTGGATCAAGCGCCAGGTCGACGAGCCCATCGCCAAGCAGATTGCGGCCATGAACCTCAAGGGCATCTACCAGCGCAAGGAATACAAGCGCCAGTACCCCGAGGGCGAGGCCGCCGCGCACGTGGTGGGCTTCACCAACGTGGAAGACAACGGCCAGGAAGGCATCGAGCTCGCATTCAACAAGGAGCTGGCCGGCAAGGCCGGGTCGCGCCGGGTCATCAAGGACCGCCTGGGCCGCGTGGTCGAGGGCGTGGGCGAAACCGTGCCGCCGCTTGACGGCAAGGACATCCAGCTCAGCGTCGACAGCAAGGTGCAGTTCTTCGCCTACCAGAAGCTGCGCGATGCCGTGACCGCGCGCAAGGCCAAGGCTGGCAGCGTGGTGGTGCTCGACTCCGTCACCGGCGAAGTGCTGGCGCTGGCCAACTACCCGAGCTACGTGCCCGACAAGCGCCAGAACCTCACCGGCGAGCAGCTGCGCAACCGCGCGCTCACCGACACCTTCGAGCCCGGCTCGACCATGAAGCCGATCACGGTGGGCATGGCGCTCGAAGCCGGCCGCGTGAAGCCCTCGACCCTGATCGAAACCGGCCCCGGCCGATTCCAGATCGGCGGCTTCACCATCAGCGACACCCACAACTACGGCACGCTGACGGTCGAAGGCGTGATCCAGAAGTCGAGCAACGTCGGCGCGCTCAAGATCGCCCAGAAGATGACCCCGCACGAGATGTGGGACACCTACACCGCGCTCGGTTACGGCCAGAAGCCGCAGATCCAGTTCCCCGGCGCCGTGACGGGCCGGCTGCGCCCGTGGAAGACCTGGAAGCCGGTCGAGCAGGCCACCATGGCCTACGGCTACGGCCTGTCGGCGTCGCTGTTCCAGATGGCGCATTCGTACACCTCGTTCGCGCACGACGGCTCGATCATTCCGGTCACCATCCTGAAGAATTCCGAGCCGCCGGTCGGCGTGCGCGTGTTCTCGCCGTCGAACGCGCTGGCGGTGCGCAAGATGCTGCAGATGGCCGCCGGCCCCGGCGGCACCGGCACGCGCGCGCAGACGGTCGGCTACTCGGTCGGCGGCAAGTCGGGCACGGCCCACAAGCAGGTCGGCAAGGGTTACGCGAGTAACAAATATCGCGCCTGGTTCACCGGCATGGCGCCCATCGACAAGCCGCGCATCATCGTCGCCGTGATGATCGACGAGCCCAGCGACGGCCAGTATTTCGGCGGCGTCGCCGCGGCGCCCGTGTTCAGCGAAGTCGTGCAGCAGACCTTGCGCATGATGAACGTACCGCCCGATCTGGCGGTCAAACCGCTTGTGATGACGCAGGGCGTCGACGAGAGTTTCTGAACATGCTGACCTTCACTTCACCTCAACTCGCCGCGGCCTGGCTCAAGGAGCGCGTGCCGCAGGCCGCGCTGCACGCCGACAGCCGTGCCGTGGGCGCGGGCGACGTTTTCATCGCCTGGCCCGGCGCCGCCACCGACGGGCGCAAGCACGTGGCGGCCGCGCTGGCGCGTGGCGCGGCGGTCTGCCTGGTGGAGCGCGAGGGCGTCGACGCCTTCGGCTTTGAAGGCGACGACCGCATCGTGAGCTACCCCGGCCTGAAGGCCGCCACCGGCCCGATCGCCTCGGCCTTCTACGACAACCCCTCGGCCCTGCTCGACGTGCTGGCCGTGACCGGCACCAACGGCAAGACCTCCACCGCCTGGTGGCTGGCCGAATCGCTCTCCACGCTGCGCGCGGCGGGTGGCGTGCGCGCGATGCGGCCCGACGGCACCATGCAGCGCGATGCGCCGTCGCCCTGCGCGGTGATGGGCACGCTCGGCATCGGCGTGCCGCCCGAGCTGACCTACACCGGCCTCACCACGCCCGACCCGGTGATGATGCAGCGCGAGTTGCGCTCGCTGGTCACGCGCGGCTTCGGTGCCTGCGCCATCGAGGCCTCGTCCATCGGCATCGCCGAGCGCCGCCTCGACGGCGCGCAGATCGCCGTGGCCGTGTTCACCAACTTCACGCAGGACCACCTCGATTACCACGGCAGCATGGACGCCTACTGGCAAGCCAAGGCCGAGCTGTTCCGCTGGCCCGGCCTGCGCGCGGCGGTGATCAACATCGACGACACGCACGGCGCCAGCCTGTGCGCGAACCTGATCGACGCCGGCATCGGCGCGCTCGACGTGTGGACCGTCTCGGCCGGCGGCAAGCCGGCCCGCCTCGTGGCGCGCGACGTCGGCTACGACGCGCAGGGCCTGCAGTTCTCGGTGGCAGAGCACGGCACCGCCGCGGTGGAGCGCCTGTCGACCGGCCTGATCGGCCAGTACAACGTGGCCAACCTGCTGGGCGTGCTCGGCACGCTGCGCGCGCTGGGCCTCACGCTCGCCCAGGCCGTGGCCGCTTGCGCCAACCTCACCAGCGTGCCGGGCCGCATGGACCGCGCAGGCAGCGGCGAAGGCGCGCCGCTCGCCGTGGTCGACTATGCCCACACCCCCGACGCGCTCGACAAGGCCCTGATCGGCCTGCGCCCGCTGGCAAAGCAGCGCGGCGGCGCGCTCTGGTGCCTGTTCGGCTGCGGCGGCGACCGCGACCCGATCAAGCGCCCGATGATGGCCGCCGTCGCCGAGCGCCAGGCCGACCGCGTGGTCGTCACGAGCGACAACCCGCGCAGCGAAAAGCCCGACGCGATCATCAGCCAGGTGCTGCGCGGCTTCTCCAGTCCCGAAGCCGCTCAGGTGCAGCCCGACCGCGCAGCCGCCATCGCCGATGCGCTCGCGCAGGCCGCCCCGCAAGACGTGGTGCTGATCGCCGGCAAGGGCCACGAGGCCTGGCAGGAAATCGCCGGCCAGCGCATCGAATTTTCAGACAAGACCCATGCGCTGCAGGCGCTGGCAAAGCGGGGGGCCGCGGCATGACCGACACGACGCCTCTCAACATCACGCTGGCCCAGGTGCAGCAATGGATTCCGGGATCGCGCCTGGTGGGTGACGCTTCGACCGTCATCGCCCGCGTGCACACCGACACGCGCACGCTCGCGCAGGGCGACCTGTTCGTCGCGCTCAAGGGCGAGCGCTTCGACGCCAACGACTTCCTGGCGGACGCCAAGAAGCGCGGCGCCGTGGCCGCCATTGCGCACCAGGGCCTCGAGGCCGCCGGCCTCAGCGGCGTCGAAGTGCCCGACTCGCTGGCCGCGCTCGGCGCACTCGGCGCGGGCTGGCGCGCGCAGTTCGAACTGCCGCTGATCGCCGTGACCGGCAGCAACGGCAAGACCACGGTCACGCAGATGATCGCGGCCGTGCTGTTCGCCTTCCGCGCCGAACGCGCGCTGGCCACCGCCGGCAACTTCAACAACGAGATCGGCGTGCCGCTCACGCTGCTGCGCCTGCGTGCGCAGCACCAGCGCGCGGTGCTCGAACTGGGCATGAACCATCCGGGCGAGATCGCGCGGCTGGCCGCCATCTCGCGCCCGACCATCGCACTCGTCAACAACGCCCAGCGCGAGCACCAGGAGTTCATGGCCACCGTCGAGGCGGTGGCCGTCGAGAACGCCGCCGTGTTCGCGGTGCTGCCCGAAGGCGGCACGGCCGTGTTCCCTTACGGCGACGCCTTCACCTCGCTGTGGGCCGACATGGCGCACGCCGGTGGCTCGCGCCGCTGCATGACCTTCGGCGAATCGGAAGATGCCGACATCTCGCTCGACAGCGCCGAATGGAAGCAGGGCGCCTGGGCCGTGCGCATCCGCACGCCGATCGGCGCCTTCGATGCGCGCCTGCACATCGCGGGCCGGCACAACGTCGTCAATGCGCTGGCCGCCACGGCCTGTGCGCTCGCGGCCGGCGTGTCGGTCGAGACCATTGCAGCGGGCCTGTCGGCCTTCGAGCCGGTCAAGGGCCGTTCGCGCGCCAACGAGATCGTGCTGGCCGGTGGCCATGCGCTCACGCTGGTCGACGACAGCTACAACGCCAACCCCGATTCCGTGATTGCCGCCATCGACGTGCTCGCCGCCCTGCCGGGCCCGCGCCTGCTGGTGCTCGGCGACATGGGCGAGGTGGGCGACCGCTCGCCCGAGTTCCACGCCGAAGTCGGCGAGTGGGCGCGCCAGCGCGGTATCGAGTCCGTCTACACGCTGGGCGCCGCGACGGCGCACACCACCGCTGCCTTCGGCGGTGCCGACGGACGCCATTTCGAAGAGTTCGACGCGCTCGGCGCGGCCGTGCTCGCGCGCCTGCCGCAACTCGGCAGCGTGCTCGTCAAGGGATCGCGCTTCATGAAGATGGAGCGCGTGGTGCAGGTCGTCGAGGCGCAAGCACAACCACAACAACAAAAGGAGGCCGGTCATGACGCATGAGCCGCGCGAAACCACATGCTGATGACCCTGGCCCAATGGCTGCAGACGCTCTCGCCCGAGTTCGGGTTTTTGCGCGTTTTTCAATACCTCACCTTCCGCGCGCTGATGGCTGCGCTGACCGCGCTCGTGGTCGGCCTGGTGGCCGGCCCGTACGTGATCCGCCGCCTGGCCGCGCTCAAGATCGGCCAGCCGATTCGCGGCTACGGCATGGAAACGCACCTGACCAAGAGCGGCACGCCCACCATGGGCGGTGTGCTGGTGCTGTTCGCCATCGCCTTCGCCACGCTGCTGTGGTTCGATATTTCGAACCGGTTCGTGTGGATCGTGCTGTGGGTCACGATGGGCTTCGGCGCCATCGGCTGGGTCGATGACTGGCGCAAGGTGGTGCGCAAGGACCCGGAAGGCATGCGCTCGCGCGAGAAGTATTTCTGGCAGTCGGTGGTCGGCCTGATTGCGGCCTTCTACCTGCTCTTCAGCATCTCGGAGAGCTCCAACTGGCGCGTGGTGCAGCTGTTCTTCGCGTGGGTGCAGTCGGGCTTCGACCTCGACTTTCCGCCCAAGATCAACCTGCTGGTGCCGTTCTTCAAGGAAGTGAGCTACCCGCTGGGCGGCATCGGCTTCGTGATCCTCACGTACCTCGTGATCGTGGGCGCGAGCAATGCGGTGAACCTGACCGACGGCCTCGACGGCCTGGCGATCATGCCGGTGGTGATGGTGGGCTCGGCGCTGGGCGTGTTCGCCTATGTCACGGGCAGCGCGGTGTACTCCAAGTACCTGCTGTTCCCCAACATCCCGGGTTCGGGCGAGCTGTTGGTGTTCTGCTCGGCCATGGCCGGCGCGGGGCTCGCGTTCCTCTGGTTCAACACGCACCCGGCACAGGTCTTCATGGGCGACGTGGGCGCGCTGGCGCTGGGCGGCGCGCTGGGCACCATCGCGGTCATCGTGCGCCAGGAGATCGTGTTCTTCATCATGGGCGGCATCTTCGTGGTCGAGGCGATCTCGGTGATGGCGCAGGTCATGTACTTCAAGTACACGAAGAAGCGCTACGGCGAAGGCCGCCGCGTGCTCAAGATGGCGCCGCTGCACCATCACTTCGAGAAGAGCGGCTGGCGCGAGACGCAGGTCGTGGTGCGCTTCTGGATCATCACGATGCTGCTGTGCCTCGTGGGTCTTTCGACGCTGAAGCTGCGGTAACGGAACCATGCGGCATCTGAAAGACCTCCCCGTTCTCATCCTCGGCCTCGGTGCGTCCGGGCTGGCGATGACGCGCTGGTGCGCGCGCCACGGCGCCGTCGTGACCGTGGCCGACACGCGCGAGGCGCCGGCATTGCTCGCGACGCTGCAGGCGGAGCTGCCCGGGGTGACGTTCGTCGGCGGGCCGTTCACGGCTGCACTGGTCGAAGGCACGCCGATCCGCGCGGTGTATCGCTCGCCGGGGCTGTCGCCCGCGACCATTGCGCCGGTGGTGGAAGCGGCGCGTGCTGTCGGCCTGCCGGTCGGTGGCGAGCTGGATCTGTTCGCGCGTGCGTTGCTGGACCTGCGGACGGTGGAAGTGCCGGTGGTCGAGGCCGAGCCGGAACCCGAGGCGGAAGCACCCATCGAGCCGGCAGCCGAAGCGCCCGTGGAAGCCGCCGAGCCGCAGGCGCAGGCGCAACTGCCGCTGGACGAGCCCGCGCACGTCGAGCAGGCTGAAGCCGTGGCCGAGCCGGTACAACAGCCACAGCCGCCCGAGCCTGTCGAAGCCGAAGCGCCCGAAGTCCCCGCCGAAACCGTGCCCGAGCCGACCGTGCCCGCGCAGGCTGAAGCGATGCCGCGCGATCCGTCGATGAGTGTCGCCGTGCCGCTGTCGCCCGAGGCCGCAGAAGTCATCGAGCCGGCGGCCGAGCCCGCGCCGGAAGTGCCCGCCGTTGTCCCCGAGTCCTCCGAGGCTTCGGCTCCTGCATCCGCCACCGCTTCCCGCCTGCCCGTCACCGGCAAGCCCTACGTCCCGACCGCCGCCAGGGAAGCCGCGGAGTTCGTCGCCAAGATCGCCGAAATCTCCGCCACCAACCCGGCCTCGGCCGCCGTCGAAGAAGAATCGCCGCAGCTCGAGCTGGCGCCCACCGTCGAGCCCGAAGCCCCCAAGGGCTATGCGCCCGCGGTGCTCGCCATCACCGGCACCAACGGCAAGACCACCGTCACCTCGCTCACCGGCCAGCTGGTCGAGCGTGCGGGCAAGACTGTGGCCGTGGCCGGCAACATCGGCCCGACGCTGCTCGACACGCTCTCGGCGCACATGGATGCCGACACGCTGCCCGACGTGTGGGTGCTCGAACTGTCCAGCTTCCAGCTCGACGGCGTGCAGGGCTTCGAGCCCACGGCCGCCACCGTGCTCAACCTCACGCAGGACCACCTCGACTGGCATGGCGACATGCCGGCCTACGCGGCGGCCAAGGCGCGTATCTTCGGCGCGCACGGGCTGATGATCCTCAACCGCGACGATGCCGGCGTGATGGCGATGCTGCCCGCGCCCGTCAGGGTCAAGCTGCAGCGCCCGCAGATCCGCACGCACGTCACCTTCGGCGCGGCCATGCCGCTGCGCCCGGGTGACTACGGCATCGAGCGCGTCAACGGCATGGCCTGGCTGGTGCGCGCGCTGGAAGCCGACGAAACGCAGAAACGCAAGCGCGGCGCCGTGGTGGAAGAAGAAATCTTCCTGCAGCGCCTGATGCCCGCCGACGCGCTGCGCATCCGCGGCCGCCACAACGCAATGAACGCACTGGCCGCACTCGCGCTGGCCAGCGCCGCCGACTGCCCGCTGGGCCCCATGCTCTACGGCCTGCGCGAATACCACGGCGAGCCGCACCGCGTGGAGCCGATCGCCATCGTGGACGAGGTCGAGTACTTCGACGACAGCAAGGGCACCAACGTCGGCGCCACCGTGGCCGCGTTGATCGGCCTGGGCGAAGAGCGCCGCGTGGTCGTCATCCTCGGCGGCGATGGCAAGGGACAAGACTTCGAACCGCTGGCCGAACCCGTGCGCCAGTACGCGCGCGCCGTGGTGCTCATCGGCCGCGACGCACCGCTCATCGAAGCCGCGCTGGCATCGACCGGCGTCTCGCTGCTACATGCCGCCTCGATGGACGAGGCGGTGAAGCTCGCGTCCGCGCGCGCCAACCCCGGCGACGCCGTGCTGCTGTCACCGGCCTGTGCGAGCTTCGACATGTTCAAGGACTACGCGCACCGCGCCGAGGTGTTCCGCGAGGCCGTGCAGGCCTACGAGGACAGCCCGCGCGGCATGGGCGGTTCGACGACGGAGGACACGGTTTGAACTCTGCCGCCTCAGGCGCCACGCCCAACGCATCCACCAGCCGCTTCGGCAGCTGGTTCAGGCGCGCCCGCAGCGGGATCGACTCGCTGCCGGTGCACCTGCCCGTGCGGCTGGGCGGCGCCGGCATCGCGCAGACAAAAGCCACGCCGATGCGCGTGCTGGGTTTCGACCAGGCGCTGGTCTGGGTCACGGTCGCGCTGCTGACCTGGGGCCTGATCATGGTGTATTCGGCCTCCATCGCGCTGCCCGACAACCCGCGCTTCGCACGCGCGGGCTACAGCGCCTCGTACTTCCTCACGCGGCACGCGGCTTCGGTGATCTTCGCGTTCATCGCCGCGCTGCTCGCCTTCCAGATCCCGATGAAGACCTGGGAGCGCGCCGCGCCCTGGCTCTTCGTGGCCTCGCTGCTGCTGCTGGTGGCCGTGCTCATTCCGCACATCGGCATCAACGTGAACGGCGCGCGCCGCTGGCTGCCGATGGGCTTCATGCGCTTCCAGCCCTCGGAGCTGGCCAAGCTCGCGATGGTGCTCTACGCCGCCAGCTACATGGTGCGCAAGATGGAGATCAAGGAGCGCTTCTTCCGCGCCGTACTGCCGATGGGCATCGCGGTGGTGGTGGTCGGCATGCTGGTGATGGCCGAGCCCGACATGGGCGCGTTCATGGTGATCGCCGTGATCGCCATGGGCATCCTGTTCCTGGGCGGCGTGAACGCGCGCATGTTCTTCGTGATCGCCGCGCTGGTGGTGGTGGCCTTCGGCACCATCGTCGCGAGCAGCCCGTGGCGCCGCGAGCGCATCTTTGCGTACCTCGATCCGTGGAGCGAAGAGCACGCGCTGGGCAAGGGCTACCAGCTGTCGCACTCGCTGATCGCCATCGGGCGCGGCGAGATCTTCGGCGTGGGCCTGGGCGGCAGCGTCGAGAAGCTGCACTGGCTGCCCGAGGCGCACACCGACTTCCTGCTGGCCGTGATCGGCGAAGAGTTCGGCCTGGTCGGCGTGCTGCTGATCATCGGCCTGTTCCTCTGGCTCACGCGCCGCATCATGCACATCGGCCGCCAGGCGATTGCGCTGGACCGCGTGTTCTCGGGCCTCGTGGCCCAAGGCGTGGGCGTGTGGCTCGGCTTCCAGACCTTCATCAACATGGGCGTGAACCTGGGCGCGCTGCCGACCAAGGGCCTGACCTTGCCGCTGATGAGCTTCGGCGGTTCGGCCATCCTGATGAACCTCGTGGCGCTGGCCATCGTGCTGCGCATCGACTACGAAAACCGTGTGCTCATGCGCGGAGGTCGCGTATGACGCGTACCGCTTTGGTCATGGCAGGCGGCACGGGCGGCCACATCTTCCCGGGGCTCGCGGTGGCCGAGGCCCTGCGCGAGCGCGGCTGGCAGGTTCACTGGCTGGGCGCGCCCGGCAGCATGGAAGAAAAACTCGTGCCGCCGCGCGGCTTTGCCTTCGAGCCCGTGCAGTTCGGCGGCGTGCGCGGCAAAGGCCCGCTCACGCTGTTCCTGCTGCCGCTGAAGCTGCTGCGCGCCTTCTGGCAGAGCCTGCGCGTGGTGCGCCGCGTGAAGCCCGACGTGCTGGTGGGCCTTGGCGGCTACATCACTTTTCCGGGCGGAATGATGGGCGTGCTGCTCAACAAGCCGCTGGTGCTGCACGAGCAGAACTCGGTCGCCGGCCTCGCCAACAAGGTGCTGGCGGGCGTGGCCGACCGCGTGTTCACGGCTTTCCCGAACGTGATCAAGAAGGCGCAATGGGTGGGCAACCCGCTGCGCGCGGCCTTCACCTCGCAGCCCGATCCGGCCACGCGTTTCGCGGGCCGTACCGGTCCGCTGAAATTGCTGGTGGTGGGCGGCAGCCTCGGCGCACGCGGCCTCAACACTGTTGTGCCGCAGGCCCTGGCGCGCATCGAGCCGGCCACGCGCCCGCAGGTGCTGCACCAGAGCGGCGCCAAGCAGATCGACGAACTGCGCGCCAACTACACGGCGGCCGGCGTCGAAGGCGAGCTCACGCCCTTCATCGAAGACACCGCGCGGGCCTATGCCGACGCCGACATCATCGTCGCGCGCGCCGGCGCCAGCACCGTCACAGAAATCGCGGCCGTCGGCGCAGCAGCGCTGTTCGTGCCTTTCCCCTCGGCGGTCGACGACCACCAGACCACCAACGCGCGCTTCCTCGTGGACGCGGGCGGCGGATGGCTCGTGCAGCAGGCCGACCTCACTCCTGAATTGCTGGCTGACTTGCTACAGAAAACCGAGCGCACCGCGCTGATCGACAAGGCCACAAAGGCCAAGACCATGCAGAAGACCGAAGCCGTCGAGGCCGTCGTCCGCGCCTGCGAGGAGCTTGCCAAATGAAGCACGCTATTCGTCACATCCATTTCGTGGGCATCGGTGGTTCCGGCATGAGCGGCATCGCCGAAGTGCTGCTGAACCTGGGCTACAAGATCACCGGATCCGACCTGTCCGACAGCGCCACGCTGCGCCGGCTCGCGGGCCTGGGCATCGGCACCTTCGTGGGCCACGCCGCCGCGCACATCGACGGCGCGGACGCGGTCGTCACCTCCACCGCCGTGCAGCCGGACAACCCCGAAGTGCTGGCCGCGCGCGAGAAGCGCATTCCCGTGGTGCCGCGCGCGCTGATGCTGGCCGAGCTGATGCGCCTGAAGCAGGGCATTGCCATTGCCGGCACGCACGGCAAGACCACCACCACCAGCCTGGTGGCGAGCGTGCTCGACGCCGCCGGGCTCGACCCGACCTTCGTGATCGGCGGTCGCCTCAACAGCGCCGGCGCCAACGCGCAACTCGGCAGCGGCGACTACATCGTGGTCGAGGCCGACGAGTCGGACGCCTCGTTCCTGAACCTGCTGCCCGTGATGGCGGTGGTCACGAACATCGACGCCGACCACATGGAAACCTACGGACACGACTTCGCGAAGCTCAAGAAAGCCTTCGTCGACTTCCTGCACCGCATGCCGTTCTACGGCGTGGCCATTCTCTGCACCGACGATCCGGCGGTGCGCGAGATCGTGGCTGATGTGACCTGCCCGGTCACCAGCTACGGCTTCGGCGAGGATGCCCAGGTGCGCGCCATCGACGTGCGCGCCGTCGGCGGCCAGATGCACTTCACCGCGCAGCGCCGCAACGGCGTGACGCTGCCCGACCTGCCCATCGTGCTGAACCTGCCGGGCGAGCACAACGTGCGCAATGCGCTGTCGGTGATCGCGGTGGCTGTGGAGCTCGGCATTCCCGACGAAGCCGTGCAGCGCGGCCTTGCGGGCTTCAAGGGCGTGGGCCGACGCTTCCAGAGCTACGGCGACGTGGCTGTGCAAGGCGACGCCGCTGCCGGCACCTTCACCGTGATCGACGACTACGGCCATCACCCCGTCGAGATGGCGGCCACCATCGCCGCCGCGCGCGGCGCGTTCCCGGGCCGCCGGCTGGTGCTGGCCTTCCAGCCGCACCGCTACACCCGCACGCGCGACTGCTTCGAAGACTTCGTGAAGGTCATCGGCACGGCCGACTCCGTGTTGCTCGGCGAGGTCTACGCCGCGGGCGAGGCGCCCATCGTGGCGGCCGATGGCCGCACACTGGCGCGCGCGCTGCGCGTGGCCGGCAAGGTCGAGCCGGTGTTCGTCGACGACATCGCCGCCATGCCGCAAGCCATTCTCGACAACGCCCGCGCGGGCGACGTGGTGCTTTCCATGGGCGCCGGCTCCATCGGCGCGGTACCGGGCAAGGTCGTCGAACTCGGCGCAGCGGCTGTCACCGCCGTCGCACCCTCAACATCGCAGCGCGATTTGCGCAAAGGGAGGGCCTCATGAGCCTTCAGGACCCCAAACTCTTCGGCAAGGTTGCCGTCCTGTTCGGCGGCAGTTCCGCCGAACGCGAAATCTCGTTGATGTCGGGCACCGGCGTACTCGAAGCCCTGCGCTCGCGCGGTGTCGATGCGCACGCCTTCGACCCCTCGCAGCGCGATCTGGCCGACCTGAAGCGCGAAGGCTTCGCGCGCTGCTTCGTCGCGCTGCACGGCCGTCATGGCGAGGACGGCACGGTGCAGGGTGCGCTCGAACTGCTCGGCATTCCCTACACCGGCTCGGGCGTGATGGCTTCCAGCGTGGCCATGGACAAGGTCATGACCAAGCGCATCTGGCAGGCCGATGGCCTGCCGACGCCCAAGTACGTGCGCCTGGCCTTCGACCAGCAAAGCCGCGAGCAGATCATGGCCGTGCCCGACGTGCTCGGCCTGCCGCTGATCGTGAAGCCGCCGCGCGAGGGCTCCTCCATCGGCGTGACCAAGGTCGAGGGCTACTCGCAGATGCAGGACGCGATCACGCTGTCGGCCAAGTACGACGCCGACGTGCTCTGCGAGGAATTCATCGAAGGCGAGGAAGTGACCTGCGCGGTGCTCGGCCACGGGCTCGACGCGCGCGCGCTGCCGGTGGTGCGCATCTCCGCACCCGAAGGCGCCTACGACTACCAGAACAAGTACTTCACCGACGACGTGAAGTACCAGTGCCCGAGCGGCCTGCCCGAAGCGGAAGAGCACGAGATCCAGCGCATCACGCTGGCTGCCTATCGCACGCTCGGCTGCCGCGGCTGGGGCCGCGCCGACGTGATGATCCGCGCCAGCGACCGCAAGCCCTTCCTGCTGGAGATGAACACCTCGCCCGGCATGACCAGCCATTCGCTGGTGCCGATGTCGGCCCGCGCCGCGGGCATCGCGTACGAAGACCTGTGCCTGCGGGTGCTGGCCTCGGCCGCGCTCGACGCAACGGGAGGCTCGCTATAGCCATGGCCGACAGCATCCCCGCTCCCTTCGACGTCAAGCTCATGAACATCGTCGCGAACATTGCCTTCGCGATGGTGGCGCTCATGCTGCTGGCGGCGGGTGCGTGGTGGGTGCTGCGGCAGCCTTTCTTCCCCATCGGCGGCATCAAGGTGGACGGCGAGGTCACGCACAACAACGCAGTCACGCTGCGCGCCAATGTGGCGCCGCAGCTCACGGGCAACTTCTTCACCATCGACCTGGGGCGCGCACGCGCCGCCTTCGAGTCGGTGCCGTGGGTGCGCAGCGCGGTGGTGCGGCGCGAGTTCCCGAACAAGCTGCGCGTGACGCTGACCGAGCAGGTGCCGGTGGCCAACTGGGGCGACGACGCGGGCTCGAAGCTGATCAACGGCTTCGGCGACGTGTTCGAGGCCAACGTGGCCGAGGTGGACGACAACCTGCCGCGCCTGGACGGCCCGATCGAACAGGCCGGCCAGGTGCTGGGGATGTACCGCGTGCTGCAGCCGCAGTTCCAGCCTTACGACATGAGCATCGACGAGCTCACGCTGTCGAGCCGGGGCAGCTGGAAGGTGGTGCTCGACAGCGGTGCCGAGATAGAGCTCGGCCGCGGCCAGAGCGAGGAGGTGACGGCACGACTGCAGCGGTTCCTGAAGACCGTGACCCAGGTCGCGGGCCAGTACCGCCGCACGATGGCCGACGTCGAGGGCGCCGACCTGCGACACAACGACGCGTATGCATTGCGGCTGCGCGGCGTCACCACGGTCTCGCCAGAGGCCCCAAGAAAAATCAAGTAGCGCTCATCGAGAAATCGAGGACATATCTCAATGCCTAAAGAATACAAAGACCTGGTCGTAGGACTCGACATCGGCACCGCCAAGGTGATGGTGGTCGTGGCCGAAGTGCTGCCCGGAGGCGAGCTCAAGCTGGCCGGCCTCGGCATTGCGCCGAGCAACGGCTTGAAGCGCGGCGTGGTGGTGAACATCGACGCCACCGTGCAGAGCATCCAGCAGGCCCTGAAAGAGGCCGAGCTGATGGCCGACTGCAAGATCAGCCGCGTCTACACCGGCATCACCGGCAGCCACATCCGCGGCATCAATTCGAGCGGCATGGTGGCGGTGAAGGACAAGGAAGTGACGCCCGCCGACGTGGCCCGCGTGGTGGAGACGGCGCGCGCCATCAACATCTCCAGCGACCAGCGCCTGCTGCTGGTGGAGCCGCAGGAGTTCGTGATCGACGGCCAGGACGTGAAGGAGCCGATCGGCATGAGCGGCATGCGGCTCGAGGCCAAGGTGCACATCGTGACCGGTGCGCAGAGCGCGGCCGAGAACATCATCAAGTGCGTGCGCCGCTGCGGCCTCGAAGTCGACCAGCTGATGCTGAATCCGCTGGCCTCGAGCCAGGCGGTGCTGACCGAGGACGAACGCGAACTCGGCGTGGTGCTGGTCGACATCGGCGCGGGCACGACCGACGTGGCGATCTTCACCAACGGCGCGATCCGCCACACGGCCGTGATCCCGATCGCGGGCGACCTCATCACGAGCGACATCGCCATGGCGCTGCGCACGCCGACGAAGGACGCGGAAGACATCAAGGTCGAGAACGGCTATGCCAAGCAACTGCTGGCCGACCCCGACACGCAAGTCGAAGTGCCGGGCCTCGGCGACCGCGGCCCGCGCATGCTGAGCAAGCAGGCGCTGGCCGGCGTGATCGAGCCGCGCATCGAAGAGATCTTCTCGCTGGTGCAGCAGGTGGTGCGCGAGTCGGGCTACGAAGAGGTGCTGTCGTCGGGCGTGGTGCTCACGGGCGGCAGCGCGGTGATGCCCGGCATGGTCGAGCTCGGCGAGGACATCTTCCTGAAGCCCGTGCGCCGAGGCATCCCGAAGTATTCGAGCGCGCTGTCAGACATGGTCGCGCAGCCTCGCGCAGCGACGGTGATGGGCCTGCTCGAAGAAGCACGGTTCGCGCGCATGCGTGGCTTCAAGGTCGCGCAGAAGAATGGGTCGGTAAAGACTGCATTCGGACGTTTCAAAGACTTCATCGTGGGGAATTTCTAGCCATGATCAAGTCTCCACTCTGGCTCGCGCGTGGCAGCCCCCCATTGCATTTCAACGAGCGATGGCGACGAACAGGTCCACCATCGTGACGGACGCATCGTTGATCTCGTCACGGCACAAGAATTATTCATAGACACAAAACGGCAACTGCAAGATTCAAGGAGTTAAAAATGACCATCGAAATGATCGAAGTCGAAGAGTTCAATCAGGGCACGCAGATCAAGGTGATCGGTGTTGGCGGTGGCGGCGGCAATGCGGTCGCCCACATGATGGAACGCGGTGTGCAGGGCGTTCAGTTCGTCTGCGCGAACACCGACGCACAGGCACTGCAGCGCAGCAGCGCGCACAAGATCATCCAGCTCGGCACCAGCGGCCTGGGTGCGGGCAGCAAGCCCGACAAGGGCCGTGAAGCGGCCGAGCTCGCGGTGGACGACATCCGCGCGGCCATCGACGGCGCGCACATGCTGTTCATCACGGCCGGCATGGGCGGCGGCACCGGCACCGGCGCTGCTCCGGTCATCGCGCGCGTCGCGAAGGAAATGGGCATCCTCACCGTGGGTGTGGTGACCAAGCCCTTCGACTGGGAAGGCGGTCGCCGCATGACTAACGCCGACGCCGGCCTGGCCGAGCTCGAAGCCAACGTCGACTCGCTGATCGTGGTGCTCAACGAGAAGCTGCTCGACGTGCTGGGCGAAGACGTCACGCAGGACGAAGCCTTTGCGCAAGCCAACGACGTGCTGAAGAACGCCGTGGGCGGCATCTCGGAAATCATCAACGAGTACGGCGGCGTGAACGTCGACTTCGAAGACGTGCGCACCGTGATGGGCGAACCCGGCAAGGCCATGATGGGCACCGCTGCCGCAGCTGGACCGGACCGCGCGCGCATCGCAGCCGAGCAGGCCGTGGCCTGCCCGCTGCTCGAAGGCATCGACCTCTCGGGCGCCAAGGGCGTGCTGGTGCTGGTGACGGCGTCGAAGGGCTCGCTGAAGCTGAACGAATCGAAGCTCGCGATGAACACCATCCGTGCCTACGCTTCGCCGGATGCGCACGTGATCTACGGGGCTGCCTACGACGACAGCCTGGGCGACGAGATGCGCGTGACCGTGGTGGCCACCGGCCTGTCGCGTGCCGATGCCCGCCGCCAGGCACCGACGCTGGAAGTGATCCGCACCGGCACCGACAACATCCCGTTCAACGTGCCGACGCTCGGTGGTACGGGGCACGCCAGTGGTGGCGGCCACAGCCAGCCCAACTACGACGGCATGGCCGTTCCCAGCGTGTGGCGCACCAACCGCACGATGGCTGCAGCGAAGGTGGACGCGCTGTCTTCGGGCGGCATGGACGACTTCGAGATCCCGGCCTTCCTGCGCCGCCAGGCAGATTAAGAGGACACCCCATTCGATGGTCTCGCTGGAGACCATCGCGGGGTGAACTCGACCAGACGCAGAGGGCACGAGGGTTCGCAAGGGGCACAGGGACGACCTGAAAGGGACGTCTGCTGGCTCTAGGCGCTGCGCTCACCTCGTGCCCTTTGCGTCCATTTCGCGCCATTTTGGCGGGATTGCATAGAACCCATGTCTATCGGTGCCATAGCGAGGGGCATAGGGCGCCATGCCCGTCGCGCGCCTAAAATCCCGGCCGTGCTGCAACAACGAACCCTCAAGTCGATCAGCCGCGCCGTGGGCGTGGGGCTCCATAGCGGCCAACGCGTGGAGCTGACCCTGCGGCCGGCCCCGGCCGACACGGGCATCGTGTTCCGCCGTGTCGATCTGCCCGAGCCGGCCGAGATCCGCATGACCGCTGAGGCGGTCACCGACACGCGCCTTGCATCCACCGTTTCCACCGGCGGCGCCAAGGTGCAGACCGTCGAACACCTGATGTCGGCCTGCGCTGGGCTGGGCATCGACAACCTCTACATCGACATCACGGCCGACGAAGTGCCGATCCTCGACGGGTCGGCTTCGTCCTTCGTGTTCCTGCTGCAAAGCGCGGGCATCGCGCTGCAGAAGGCGCCGCGCCGCTTCATCCGCGTGACCCGCAAGGTCGAGGTGCGCGAAGGCGAGGGCGCCAACGAGAAGTGGGCGAGCCTGGAGCCGTACCACGGCTACAAGCTGAGCTTCGAGATCGACTTCGACCACCGCGTGGTCAACTCCACCGGCCAGCGCGTGGAGTTCGATTTAGGCACCGACTCGTACAGCCGCGACATCGCGCGCGCGCGCACCTTCGGCTTCACCAAGGAAGTCGAGTACATGCGCAGCAAGGGCCTCGCGCTCGGTGGCGGCCTCGACAACGCCATCGTGATGGACGACACCAAGGTGCTCAATGCGGGCGGCCTGCGCTACGACGACGAGTTCGTGAAGCACAAGATCCTCGATGCCATGGGCGACCTGTACATCATCGGCAAGCCGCTGCTGGCGGCCTACACCGCGTTCCGCTCGGGCCATGCGCTCAACAACAAGCTGCTGCGCGAACTGCTTTCGCACAGCGACGCCTATGAAGTCGTGACCTTCGAGGACGAGAAGCGCGCACCGCGCGGTTTCGGCGAAGTCGCCCGCGCCTGGTAGGCCACGTCCGCTTTTAGTCCCACATGCTTCTTTTCCGCTGGGCCATCCTGCTGCTTCTGCTGGTGGCAGGCGTGTGCTTTGCGTACTATGCGGGCACGGGGCAGGCCAAGTACCGGCGCATCGGGTGGATCGTGTTGAAGTGGACGCTGCTGGCGGCGTTCGGCTTCTTCGCGGTGCTGATCGCCGAGCGCGTCGCGTAGCCTTTGCGTCTTCGTTCGCATGTCCGGAAACGGCATGCGTGGCAGCACACTCCGGCGCACGATGGCGCCATGAACACCAACACATCCCCCAGCCGGAATCCATTCGGCGTTGAAGATGCGCCCGACCCGGAGGGCGCAGATGTCGAAGCGTTTGCCGAGAGCATCGAATTGCACGGCGGGCCCGATGACCCGAACGCGCCTGCGTGGGGCACGCCGGTGAACGACGCGTCGTCCTCGATCGTCGGCGCATGGTCCAGCCGCTGGAATGGCGGCGCCGATCCGACGATCCCCGGTGACTCCGAAGCTGCGTGGAAGCAGGGCAAGGCCACCGTGCGGGTGGCCGGCAGCCGGTTCTATTTGCTGTTCGACTGGGATGGCGGCGCGCGGCAGGCCCTGCTCGATGTCCGCTATGTCGATCCCGACATGCTTGTGGGCCGCTACATCAACCTGAGCAATCCGGCCATCACGCAGCCCTGGGTGGGCCTGATCGTCGACAACCGCCGGATCGACGGCCGCTGGCCCAACGGGCGATTGGATTTCCGGCGATAGGGCTGCTCAGGCTGCGGCGAGTGCCTGCAGGGCCTGCACTTGCTGTGCGAGCAGCGGCCCCTTGCGGTGCGCAGGCACCAGCAGCATGACCGTGTCTCCCAGTGCCTTCGGCCGTCCCCAAGGCGCATGCAGCTTGCCTTGCGCAAGCAATGGCGCAACGAGCCGCTCACGGCCCATCAACACGCCTTCGCCATCGAGCGCGGCCTGCAGCGCGAGGCTGTAGAGCGAGAAGTCCGGCCCGGCAGCCATCGCTTCGGCTTCGGCTGCCGTGAAGCCGGGGCGAACAGCCTGCAGCCAACGCGGCCAATCGTCGCGCCACACGGTGTCGTGCAAACCGCCGCAGCGCGCGAGCAGATCCGCCATGTCATCGAGCGAGCGAGGACGCCCGCTGGGCAACGGCTGCTGCAGGCGCGGGCTGCACACCGGCAGCAGCCGGTCGCGCACGAGCGGAATCGCCTGCGCACCGACGGCAGCCTCGATGTGCTCACCGGCCCGCGCATAGAACAAGCCGAGATCGAAAGGCTCGCGGCGGAAGTTCGGCGGCTGCTCCAACGCGGTGACGGACACCTGCACGCCGGGCAGCGCGGCCTTCAGCCGCGAGAGCCGTGGCGACAGCCACAGCTGCGCCATGGCCGGCAGGGCGGCCACCTGCAGCGTGCTGCGGCGTGCGGCGGTCTGCGTCTCGTGGCGCAGCGCCTGCACTGCCAGGCCGAGCTGGTCGACGGCCGCACTGAGCGCCGGCAGCGCGCGCCGCCCGTGTGCGCTGAGGCGGATGCCCTGGCTGTGCCGCTCGAACAGCGCGCCGCCGGCCCATGTCTCCAGCGTCTTGATCTGCTGTGCGACGGCGGCCGGCGTGACGAAGAGTTCTTCGGCTGCGCGCGCGAAGCTGCCGTGGCGCGCAGCTGCCTCGAAGGCGCGCACGGCCGTGTGCGGCGGCAGGCGGGGGCGGGGCGGTGCGAGCGGCATCGGAGCAATCCTTCAGGCCAAGTTTTTCTAGGGCTCAGGCCCAGATTATCCGGTTTGCCCGTCCGGCGGCGGCAGGCGACGATGCGGCCATTCACCACTTCCAGCGAGATCCACCGCATGCCAGCCGCCCTGCAACGTCGCCCCTGGGTTCCCGCCGCCAGCGAAGACCACGTGCTCTCCATTGCCGCCGATGCCGCTGCGCGCGACGCGGTGGGCGTCGCCGCCGAGATCGAACGGCTGGTGGCCGACAACCACCGCATCCACGATGTCGAGGGACTGAACCTCAACCCCGCCACCAACGTGATGAACCCGGCCGCCGAAGCGCTGCTGTCGCGCGGGCTCGGCTCGCGCCCGTCGCTCGGCTATCCCGGCGACAAGTACGAGATGGGGCTGGAAGCCATCGAGCGCATCGAGGTCGTCGCGGCCGAGCTCGCAGCCGAGGTGTTCGGCGCGAGGTTCGCCGAAGTGCGCGTGAGCTCCGGCGCGCTGTCGAATCTCTACGTGTTCATGGCGACCTGCCAGCCCGGCGACACGATCATCGTGCCGCCGCCCAGCATCGGTGGCCACGTCACGCACCATGCGGCGGGCGCGGCCGGGCTCTATGGCCTGAAGCCTGTCTCCGCGCCGGTGGATGCCGACGGCTACACGGTCGATGTGGTTGCGCTGGCGAAGCTGGCGCGCGAGGTGAAGCCCAAGCTCATCACCATCGGCGGCAGCCTGAACCTGTTCCCGCACCCGGTGCCCGCGATCCGCGAGATCGCCGACAGCGTGGGCGCGAAGCTGCTGTTCGATGCTGCGCACCTCTCGGGCATGGTGGCCGGCAAGGCGTGGCCGCAGCCGCTCGAGCAGGGCGCGCATGCGATCACCATGAGCACCTACAAGAGCCTGGGCGGCCCGGCCGGCGGGCTGATCGTGTCGAACGACGCGGCGCTGATGGAGCGCATCGACGCCATCGCCTACCCCGGCCTCACGGCCAACTCGGATGCGGGCCGCACCGCCGCGCTGGCCCGCGGGCTGCTCGACTGGAAGGTGCATGGCGTTGCCTATGCGGCCGCGATGCGCGAGACCGCGCAGGCCCTGGCGCGTGCGCTCGATGCGCAAGGCCTGCCCGTGTTCGCGAAGGCGCGCGGCTTCACGCAGTCGCATCAGCTCGCGGCCGAAGCGGCGCACTGGGGCGGCGGGCAGCGTGCGGCGAAGAAGCTCGCGCAGGGCGGCCTGCTGGCCTGCGGCATCGGCCTGCCGATCGCACCCGTGGACGGCGACATCAACGGCCTGCGGCTCGGCGTGCCGGAGATCGTGCGCCTGGGCTTCACGCCCGACGACATGCCGCAGCTGGCCGATTGGATCGCGCGAGCTTTGGCAGGCGATGCGGCCACCGTCGCCGCTGAAGTGCGAGAGCGCCGCAAGCGCCTCGGCGAACTGCGCTACATCGTGCGCTGAGTCAGCGCGAGCGCCCTTGCCGGTAGGTGCCGGCATGCGTCTTCGACAGTTCGGCCGCTTCAGCGAGCCGCGCTATCGACCGCCCCACCTGCGCATGCGTGATGGCAATGCCCAGCGCATCCGCCGCGTCGGCGCCCGGCAAGCCTGGCAGCTCGAGCAGCCGCCGCACCATCTCCTGCACCTGCGCCTTGGCGGCCTGGCCGTGGCCGGCCACCGCCTTCTTCATCTGCAGCGCGGTGTACTCGGCCACCGAG
The DNA here is from genome assembly GCF_051992195.1 of Variovorax sp. YR566. NCBI lineage: Bacteria > Pseudomonadati > Pseudomonadota > Betaproteobacteria > Burkholderiales > Comamonadaceae > Variovorax > Variovorax sp. YR566. The sequence continues at coordinate 1,428,349 of NZ_CP197092.1, forward strand.
AGGTTGTTGCTCACCAGCGCGGTCACGCAGGCGCCGCGTGCCTGTCCCAGCAGCAGCGTCGACTGCGGGTTGACGTTGACGAAGATGATTTCGACCGCCGACGCATCGGGCTGGTAGCGCGCGGTGATCTCCGCGATGCCGTCGAACAGCACCTTCAGGCGCGCCGGCAGGTTGCCGGTGCCCAGGTGCCGGGTACTGATGGTGCCGCTGGCCACGTAGCGCAGCGCATGGCCGTCCGCGTCGACCACGCCGAAGCCGGTGGTCTGCAAGCCGGGGTCGATGCCAAGAATGCGCATGAAAGGAAGCGAAAAGGCTTACGCCAGTGCAAAGAGGAGAGAGAAGGGACCGAACTATCGCTCGAAAGCAGTGCTATCGCGGGCAGAATCCGTGCCGATTCGTACAGTCTGCCCCGCTTTCCGCAGGGCGCGCCACACAAGGAAGCGAATGTGAATGTAGTCGAGTCCTCCGCGCAGCGGCAACTGGACGAGGCGCAAGCCTTGATCGAACGCCTGCAGCAGCACCCCGCCGAGCGCGCGGCCGCGAGCTTCCGCCGCATCGAACTGCTCAACGACCTGGGCCGCCGCAACGAGGCACTGGCCGCCTGTACCCGTCTGCTCGACGAGTACGCAGCCAGGCCCGACGTCGGCGTGGTCGTGCCCTGCTGCCAGGCGCTGCGCCTGCTGGCGCACATGCTGCGCCAGATGCATCGCCCCGCCGACGCGCTCGCCACCCTCGACCGCCTGATCGCCGCGCACGGCCAGCGCAGCGAGCCTGCGATCCGCGAGCACATCGCCCATGCGCTGTATCAGCGCACCTGGTGGATCGACGAGCCCGAGGCGCGCTGCGAAGCCTGCGATGCCATGAGCGATCTGCTCGACAGCCAGCCCGATGCCGCGCTCGACGCGTGGCGCGTGGAGGCCCGGCTGCTCAAGGCCGAGATCGAACACCATCGCGGCCTGCCGCAAGACGCGCTCGCCACGCTGGAAGCAGTGATCGAGCGCTTCGACGGCAGCACCGACCCCGGCGTGGTGCTGCGCGTGGCGCGTGCGCGCCTGGCCTCGGTGCTGAACCTGCGCGAACTGGCGCAGCACGCGCAGGCCCAGGTGATGTGCCTGGCCGTGGCCGACCAGATCGAGGCCGGCCTTGCCGACGCGGCGCCCGAGCTGCGCATCGAAGGCGTGCGGGCGCTGACGCTGTTCTTCGACGGCTTCGGCATCGACGAGCACGCGAACCGCGCCGAGCTGGTCGGCTGGCTGCTCGACCGCTACGGCCGCGACGAGTCGTCGCAGGTGCGCCGCATGGCCGTGCGCCGTGCCTACGACTGGTCGGTGGGGTTGCGCGAGCAGGACGACGGAGAGGCTGCGCTGGCCGCCTGCGAGCGGCTGCTCGCCACCTTCGGTGCGGACACCGACGCCGGCGTGCAGCGCACCGTGGCGAGCGCACTGCTCAACAAGGGCTTCGTGCTGCTCGAACGGCTCAACCGGCCCGAGGAAGCGCTCGCGGTGTACGAGCAACTCGCGAAGCAGCTGAAGGACACGCCCACGCCCGAGCTGCAGGACACCCTGTCCAAGGCCAACGCTGGCCGCCAGGCCTGCCTGAAGCGGTTGCGCAAGGCCGATACGGAGCTGCCGCCCGAGCTGCGCGACGAGGTACGCGACAAGGTCAAACAGGGCCGCAAGCACGGCGATGCGGGCGAGTCGCGCGAGGCGATCGCACTGTTCGACGAAGTGCTGGCCGCGTATTCCGCATCGCCCCACCCGGAGCTGCGCCGCCAGTGCGCGCGGGCGCTCGTCCACAAGGCCTTCTGCCTGGTCGCGCTGGACCGCTTTGCCGAAGTGATGGCCGCCGCCGACGCGATGGACGCGCGCTACGGCGCCGACCCATCGACGGAGATGCAGGAGACGGTCGCGCTGTGCCTGCAGTACAAGAGCACCGCGCTCGACCGCCTCGGCCTGCACGACGACGAGATGCGGGTGCACGACGAGATCGTCGCGCGCTGGGGCAACTCCGAGCTGCCGGACCTGCGCGGGCGGGTGGTCGGCGCGCTGTTTCGCAAGGGCGCCACGCTGCGCCAGACCGGCCAGCTCAAGGCGGCCGTGGCCTGCTACGACGAGGCCATCGCGCGCACCACCGGCGCGAGGGAAGGCACGCTGCAGCTGTGGGCCGCCAAGTCGATGATCAACAAGGCCAAGGCGCTCGACAAGCTCGGCGATCCCGTGGGGCAGGCCAAGGCTTATCGCGCGCTCATTGCGCGCTTCGGCGATACAGGCGATGCCGCGCTGCGCGAACGCGTCGCCAATGCCTGCGAATGGCTGGCCGAGGCCGAGGGCCGGCAGGGGCGCGTGGAGGCGCAGCGCGCGGCGCTCGAAGCCGCGCTGGGCCGTTTCGGCACGGCGTTGTCGGCCGAGCAGCGCACGCGGCTGACGCGCGAGCTGCAGGCGCTGAAGGCCAAGGCCTTCGGGCGCGCGGCGAAGCAGGCCTTCGACCGCGTGGTGCGCCGCAAGGCCTGATGAGGCTCAGGCGTTGAAGTACCAGCGGATGGAGTGAAAGAAGATGGGGGCGGCGAAGCACAGTGCGTCGACCCGGTCGAGCAGGCCATTGGCTCCTGTCACGCCGACGCCCTTCTGGCCCCAGTTCGGAATGCCCCGGTCGCGCTTGAGCGCCTTCATCACCAGGTGCCCCATCGACCCCGCGATGCAGGCAATGACCGACACCGCGAGCGCCTGCCCGAACTTGAACGGCGTGATGAACGAGAACAGCGCGCCCACCAGGCTCGCCACCACGATGCCGATGCCCCAGCTGGTCCAGTTGAAGCTGCGGCTCACGTTGGGCGCGAAGGGCGCGCGCTGGGTGCGACGCGAGATCAGGTGCTGCACCAGCACCGAGGTCTGCACCACGAACACCAGGAAGAACACGAGGAACGCGCTCTTGCCCTCGTAGCCCGGAAAGCTCAGCAGCAGCAGCGCCGGCACGTGGCTCATGCCGTAGACGCAGACCATGATGCCCCACTGCAGCTTGGCGTTGCGCTCCAGGAAGTGGCTCGGGTCGTTGGCTAGCGCGCTCGCCACCGGTATCGCGAGGAACACGTACACCGGGATGAACACGGTGAACAGGTCGAAGCGCGCCGTGGCCACCAGCCAGAACTGGATCGGCAGCACCACGAAGAAGGCGAGGATCAGGCTGCGGTGGTCGCCGCGCCGCGTGGGCGAGAGCGTGATGAACTCGCGCAGCGCGAAGAAGGAGATCAGCGCGAACAGCACCGTGGCCACGGTTTCGCCCAGCGCCCAGCCGATCCAGAAAATGATGACCATGAACCAGGTGGTGCCCAGCAGCGCGCGAAAGTGCGCGAGCTCGGCCTGCCAGGTGGCGTCGTGCACGGGGTTGCGCTTTTCCCTGAAGCTCAGGAAGAAGGCGGTGGTGCTCACGATCACGAGCACGCCGAAGATGATGAGGAAGAGCGCCGCGACTTGCTGGGTCGGGGTGAGGTTGCGCAGGAACTGGTTCATGTCGTCAGACGTCGCGCAAGGCGATCACGGCGGCGCGCGCCCGGTCGAGGAAGGGCCGGCGTTCTTCGTCTTCTTCGACGCGGATCGGCGCGCCGAAGGTGACGGAGCAGAGGATGGGCACCGGCACGATCTCGCCCTTGGGCATCACGCGCTGCACGTTGTCGATCCATGCCGGCACCAGCACCACGTCGGGGAACATGGTGGCGAGCGTGTAGAGGCCCGACTTGAACTTCTGCGGCTCGCCCGTGTGGCCGCGCGTGCCTTCGGGGAAGATGATGATGGAGTCGCCGCTGCGCAAGGCTTCGACGAGGGGGGCGAGTGGATCGACGGCTGGGGCCGGTGCAGCGACCGGGACTTCTTCGGGCGCCGCGGGCGGTGGCGGCTCTGGAGGAGGAGGCGGTGGCGGAGCGGGCGGCTCGGGAAGGTCGAGCCGGCCCTGCGCTTCGGGCGCGGTCTCTGCGGGTGGTGCCGGCGGCGTCAAGGGCAGCAGAGGTTCCATCGAGGGCTCGATGCGCTCGGCAGGCATCGGCGGGCGTTGCGGTGGCAGGGCTTCGGCCATCACGGGTGCGGGTACAGGAGGTGCCGCCGCTGCAGCAGGCGCCGACGCCTGTCGCTCCACGTACACCGCGTTGAACACCTCCGTCGTGATCCAGCGCTTGACCGGCGTGTTGGCCCAGTAGTCACGCGCCGCGATGGGCCGCGTGATGCTGCGCAACTCTTCGGGCAGCGCCGCCCAGATCATCACGAGGTCGGCGTGGCTCTGGTGATTGGCGAAATAGATGCGCTGCTCGGCTTTCGGCGGACAGCCATACCAGCGCGCCTGCGCGCCAGTGAGCAACCGGACGATTCCCAACAACAACCAACCCGTGAGCTTTGCCAGCATATGGGCGCGATGATACGGGCCATGCGATGGCGTTTCGATCCTCTTTCACTCGTGTGGGCGGTGGCCCTGTTTCTCGTTCTCGTGCTGCTGGCCACCGTCGGCGCGCGCTGGGGCTGGCTGCGCAGCTTCTTCGGCGACGTGCTGGCCGTGGTGTGGGTCTACTTCGTCTTCAGGACGGTGATCGGCGCGCGCGTGCTGCCGTTGGCGTTGGCTGCGCTGGGCGTGGGCCTCGCGGTCGAGCTCGGGCAGTACCTTGCGGCGGCGTGGCACTTGCACATTCCGAACCGCGCCTTGCGCATCGTGCTCGGCAGCACGGCCGACTGGTGGGACGTGCTGGCCTACGTGATCGGCTTTGCTGCCGTGCTGGCCATCGAGGGCCTGCGCGATGCGGTCGTCAGGGCAGCTCGGCCGCAGGCATCCGCGCCATGACCGTCGACGCCCGCCCGCTCAGGTAGGGCGAGCCGATCCGGCGCTCGAAGAACTTGGGGCTGGGCAGCATCACCGCCAGGCGCGCGGCCTCGTTGGTACCAAGGCGCGAGGCCGGCTTGCGGAAGTAGTACTGCGAGGCCGCCTCGGCACCAAACACGCCTTCGCCCCACTCGACGTTGTTGAGATAGATCTCGAGGATGCGCCGCTTGTCGAGCAGCACTTCGAGCAGCGTGGCAAGCACCAGCTCCTGGCCCTTGCGCAGCAAGGTGCGCTCGCCGGACAGCAGCAGGTTCTTCGCAAGCTGCTGCGTGATGGTGGAGCCGCCGCGCAGGCGCACCGGCTGTACCGGCTTGCCGCGCGCCACCGCGCGCGCTGCGCGCTTGGCGGCGAGTTCTTCGGCCCTGGCGTTGCGTTGGCGTGCTCGCTCGATGGCTTCCCACTCCACGCCGTTGTGGTCGACGAAGCCGGCGTCCTCGCTCGCGATGACGGCGCGCTTGAGCGTGTCGTTGATCTGCGCGTAGGGCACCCACTCCTGCCGCCAGCCGGCTCCGCTGCCCTGATGAATGGCGATCTGAAAAGCCTCGGAGCGCTGGAACGCGGTGCTCTGCGGATCGAGCACGGTCATCGCCGCGATGCGCACCACGAAGAACAACTCGAGTGCCACGCCCGCCACCACGAGGCAGGCGATCAGGCGCAGCACTGCCTTCATTTCAGCTCGGCTCGAACTTCAGCCAGCACTTGCGCGGAAGGAGGCCGCACGCCGCGCCAGATTTCGAAGGACTCGGCAGCCTGCTCGACCAGCATGCCGAGTCCGTCGCGCGCGACCGCGCCATGCGCCTCGGCCCAGGCCATGAAGCCCGCCGCCGCAGGGCCGTACATCATGTCGACCGCGAGTCCGCCGGCGCGCAGCACGCGGGCCTTCACGGGCACTGCATCGCCCGCGAGACTGGAGGCGGTGGCGTTGACCACCACGTCGAAGGCGCCCGGCACTTCGTCGAGCGCCCAGGCTTCGAGCGACGCGCCGTGGCGCAGCGCAATGGCCGCATGGCGGCGAACCAGCTCGACGGCCTTGCCCACGGTGCGATTGGCCACCACGACTCGCGAAGCGCCCGCGTCGAGCAGCGGGCCGAGCACGCCGGCCGCCGCACCGCCCGCGCCGATCAGCAGCAGCGCCTTGCCTTGCAGCGGCACGGCCGCGTTGCGAACGATGTCGTTGACCAGGCCGATGCCGTCGGTGTTGTCCGCATGGATGCTGCCGTCGGCGTCGAAGCGCAGCGTGTTGACCGCCTGCGCGAGCAGGGCGCGTTCGCTGGTGTGCTGCGCGAGCGCAGCGGCTTCGAACTTGAAGGGCACGGTGATGTTGCAGCCGCGCGCGGTGTCGCCGCGTTCGGCGGCTTCGCTGCGAAAGGCCGCAATGCCTTCGGCAAACGCGCCGAGCGGAATCAGCCGCCGGCCGTAGTCCATCTGCTGGCCGCAGAGCTCGGCAAAACGCGCGTGGATGCGCGGCGAGCGGCTGTGCTCGACGGGGTTGCCCATGACGCAGTACAGGTCCATGGCGTCTGCCTTCTTTTGTTGCGTCTGCTTCTACTGCGAGGAGAGTTCGACCGACCCGTCGTGCGCGAACCGGAAGTGCGGCCGGATCACGATCTGGTCGGCGTGCTCCTTGCGCATCGCGTCGGTGAAGGTGCCGAAGTTGCCGACGCTGGCAACGATGGCCTGGGCGCGCTTGTCCAGCAGCGCAATGCCCGAGCTTTCATCGACCACCGTCGAGAGCAGGCGGCCGTCGAAGTTGACCGTGATGGTCATCGTCAGCTCGCCGTAGAGCTTCTTGCCGGCGAGCGTCGGAAAGTTGGCAGTGCCCTGCGCTTCCACCCGGCGGCGCAGCGAATCGACGTAGGTGGCGAAGGCCGCTTCGCGCGTGAAGGGGCTCAGGAAGCGCTTCTTCGGGCGTGCGTTTTCTTCGTTCACGCGCCGCTCGATCTCGGCCAGCAGATTGATCATCTGGCGGCGCTTTTCTTCCTGCGCCGTGGCCTCGGTCGGGTCCCCGGGGTTGCGCGGGTCGGGCGCGGGCATTGCGGCGAGGTCGCGCTTGAGCTGGGTGAGCATCTGCATCTGCTCGGTCTGCATCGCGTCGACCTTGCGCTGCGCATCTTCGAACGAATCGCCGACGGTGGTGAAGCTCGACGGTGGCAGCGGGCTGGTTGCGCGGCCCTTGTCGAGGTCGCCGCCGCCTGCAAGCGAGGTCTGGGCCCGCAGCCGGGCGCTGGGGTCGGGCTTGTCGTTGGTCTTGCTGTTGACCAGGATCACTTCGAGCGGTGTGTCGCTGAAGACCTTGTTGAACGATTCGGGATCGACGAAGCGCACCGCGAGCAGTGCGGCATGCGCAATGACCGACACGCCCAGTGCAATCTGCAGCGTGCTGAGGTCCTTGAAGTTCATTCTCGAAACTCCTCCAGGGGCCGCATTTCTTCGGACGATCCGCCGAAATTCATGCGGGTGTGTTTTCGGGCGCAGCAGCCTCGCTGTCGCTCAGGTCGACGGCAATGGCGATCGGGCCTGCGACCACTTCTTCTTCGTCGCCCTCATCGCTTTCGTCCGCGAGGGCCGCATCGGTCTTCGGCGTGTCGAGGCGTTCGAGCACCGTGCCGCTCACGTCGAGCGCGATCTCATCGATCTCGCCGAGCTTCACGCGCAGGCGGGCGCCGCGTTCCTGCTGGCCGGCCACGGGGAATACCAGCGGCAGCGTTTCGGCCCGCACCAGCGCGCCGTTCGGCAGGTCTTTGATGACGGTGGCTTCGAGCTCGGTGATGCCCTGCTGCTGCAGGTACTTCAGCGTCCAGAAGCGTTCCATGCCGCCCTGGTAGGCGTTGTACGTGGCATAGGCCGCGTCGAAGCCAGAGAGGATCGAGAACAGGTCGGCGTCCTTCGGCTTGAAGGGCGCGGCCAGCGCGGCGGTCTTGCCGTGGCGCGCGGCCGCGATGATCTGCCACTGGTTCACGAGGTCGGTGTAGCGGCGCAGCGGCGAGGTGCTCCAGGCGTAGCTCTTCACGCCAAGGCCCGCGTGCGGCAGTGCGCGCGTGCCCATGCGCACCTTGATGCCGGGCGCGAGGCTGGCCTGGCTGCGGTAGAGCCCGGGCACGCCCAGCTCGCCGAGCCAGCCCCCCCAGCTGCTGTTGGCCAGGATCATCGCTTCGGACACGATCAGGTCGAGCGGCGCGCCGCGCTGGCGCGTGCTGATCTGCACCTGCTCGCTGCCGGTGGGCTCGCCCTCGTTGCCGACGAGGCGGAAGTTGTAGTCGGGCCGGTTGAAGTTCTCGGGCTTGCCGCGCACCACTTCGCGCTGCGCCTTCAGCTGCTTGGCAAGGCGGAACAGGAACGAGAGCGGGGCGCGCAGGCTGGCGGCGGCTGCGGGCGTGTTGTCGCTCTGGAAGGACGCGTCTTCGAGCCATGGCTGCGTGACGACGGTGTCGAGCTGGTCGTGGCGCAGGTTGGCCACGATGGGCACGCGTTCCAGCTTCGTTTCGGTGCCTTGCAGCTCCAGCGTGGCTTCGTCGAAGCGCGCGTACAGCGACACGGCCGGCCGGTCGCCGCCTTCGAGCAGCGTGTAGGTGTTGACCACCTCGTCGGGCAGCATCGTGATCTTGTAGCCCGGCATGTAGACCGTCGACATGCGCGCACGCGCCACGTTGTCGATGGCGCTGCCCGGCGTGAGCGCCAGGGCCGGCGCGGCGATGTGGATGCCGACGGTGACGGTGCCGGTGCCGAGGCCCTGCACGGAGAGGGCGTCGTCGATCTCGGTGGTCTGCGAATCGTCGATCGAGAAGGCCTGCACCTCGGAGGCCACGGGCAGGTCGTCCACGATGGCGGGCGCCGCGAGCGCGGGGAAGCCGGTGCCCTTGGGGAAGTTCTCGAACAGGAAGCGCCGCCAGTGGAACTGGTAGGGCGAGTCGATGGCGCCGGCGCGCTCCAGCAGGTCGAGCGGCGGACGCTGCGTGGCGCGCGCGGCGTCGACCACGGCCTTGTATTCGGGGGCGTTCTTGTCGGGGCGGAACAGGATCTTGTAGAGCTGCTCGCGCACGGGCGCGGGGCAAATGCCCTCGGCCAGCTGCGCGGCCCACTCGGCGATCTGCGCCTGGATGACCTTCTTCTTCTCGATGGCGGCCAGCGCCTGCTGCACGATCTCGGCCGGTGCCTTCTTGAAGCGCCCCTTGCCCGCGCGGCGGAAGTAGTGCGGCGCCTCGAACAGCGCGAACAGGGCTGCGGCCTGCTGGGCGAGCGAGGGCTTTTCGCTGAAATATTCGGCGGCCAGCTCGGCAAAGGCGAATTCGCCCTCGGGCGCGAACTCCCAGGCGAGGTCGAGATCGAGGGCGGCGGCGAGCGAGCGCGCCTCGGCGATCAGATCGGCGGGCGACGGCTTCTCGAAACGCAGCACGATGTTGGCGCCCTTGACCTTGACGCGCTTGCCGGTTTCGAGCTCGACTTGTGCCGATGCTTCGGCCTCCGACAGCACGCGGCCGCCGAGGTACTTGCCGGCTTCTTCAAACAATACAAACATGGCGCGGATTGTCCCATGCAGGATGGGCCCGCTCGGCCCGGCTGTGCTCAGACCGGGTTGATGAAGGCCATCACGTCGTCCAGGTGGGCCTTTTCGAAATCCGACAGGGCGTGGTCGCTGCCCTCGAGCAGCTTGATGTTGCTGTCGGGGTAGCGCGCGGACATTTCGTGCCAGTCGAGCGCCTCGTCGCCCTTGGCGATGATCGCGAACACGCGTTCGGGCCGCGTGAGCGGGCCGACTTCCATCGCACGAAGCTCGTGGATGTATTCGGGACGGAAGTAGAAATGCTCGGCGGGGTCGTGCCAGACGGTCTGGTCGCCGATGTAGCGCGTGAGGTCGCGCGCGGGATGCACGGCCGGGTTGAGCAGCACCGCGCGGCAACGCGTCATGCCGGCCACGTAGGTGGCGTAGTAGCCGCCGAGCGACGAGCCCACCACCGCCATCGACTTGCGCGGCCAGTGCGCGATGCCCTTCATCACCATGTCGATGGCATCGTGCGGCGACGGTGGCAATTGCGGGCACCACCACTGCAGATTCGGATGCTGCCGCGCCACGCGCTCCGCGACGATCCGGGCCTTGGTCGAACGAGGCGAAGAACGGAAACCGTGCAGGTAAAGCAGGTGTGTGGTTTGCGGATCCATGCGAGGAAAAGACGGGAGGTGCGGGCGTCGCACCTCGCTTGCCGGGAACGGGTAATTCTGCATGAGGTCTGTTCTCGCGAGGCCGCTTCCAACATACAAAAAACCCGCCGGACGAGGTTCTTCGGTAAGGCCATAGCTTACTGAGAGCCCGAGGCGCGCCGGCATTTCGCGTGCCCCGGTTCGGGGTGTGCCGTGCGTCGGGAATTCAAAAGTACTAAGGCCTTGACCACTGCGGCATGAATGGCCTACGTTCGGGTTACTTAATTTGCATGGGAAGGGGGATATGCCCTGCAAAAAAGCGGCGAAAGTTTCGCGGCGATGCTTCATCGTGGGCATCCCATGAACGGGGGAGGCGTGTATGGATTCCCGGTGCGCGCCGGGGCTTATGCTCATGCCCATGAACACTGAGGCTCAGGACGACGCGACGCTACGCCGCTGGGGTGTGCTGGTCGTCGAAGACGATAGCCGCGCGCGTGCCTTTTTCGAGGCCAGCGTGCAGCGCAGCCCGCGCCTTTTCTGGCTCGGCAGTGCGGGCACGGTGCAGGAAGCGCTGGGTTGGCTGTCCCGCACCACCACCATTCCCGACGTGCTTCTGGTCGATCTCGGCATGCCCGACGGCACCGGGCTCGACGTGATCCGCGACGCCGTTGCGCGCTTTCCAGGCTGCGAGCCGCTGGTAGTGTCTGTTTTCGGCGACGAAGAGAACGTGCTCGCCAGCATCGAGGCGGGTGCCGTGGGCTACATCCACAAGGACGCCGCGCCGGAGGACATCGCGCAGACCATCGTGGAGATGAAGGCCGGTGCCTCGCCGATCTCGCCCATGATCGCGCGGCGCGTGCTCGCGAAGTACCGCAGCCTGCAATCGGCGGCCGTTCCCGGCGCGCCGCCGGGTGCTGCGCCCGAAGCAGCCGCGGACGAATCCGACCGCGGCCTGCTGTCGGCTCGCGAACACGAGGTGCTGACGCTGATCGCGCGTGGCTTTTCGTACGCGGAGATCGCGCGGCTCAAGGGCCTGAGCGTGCACACCGTGCAGACCCACATCAAGAATCTCTACGGAAAGCTCGCCGTGCATTCCAAGAGCGAGGCCGTTTTCGAAGCGACGCGGCTCGGCCTGTTGTCTCATCCGGGCTGAGCACAGATGCGACCAAAATGGGCGTCGCTGCTGATGCTATGGCTGGCGATGCTCTTCGCGGGTATTGCCGGAGCCTCCAGCGCGGCCACGGCCGCGTCCGAGGCGCCGATCGAACTGCGCCAGGGCACCGTGACGACCACGGTCGGCGGCGTCACGCGCACCGAGCCGGTCGAGCTGTCCTACCACTGGGACCGCCAGCACAACGGCCGCCCGGGCATGGCGAGCTTCGACCTGCCGTTCACGCTCGAGGCCGAGCCCGAGACGCCTTGGGGCATTTTCATTCCGCGCGTCGGCAACGTCTTCGAGGTGCAGTTGAACGACGCGCTGCTGCAGGTCTACGGCGACCTGGACCGCAGCAACGACGCCGACTACGCCAAGGCGCCCATCTACGTGCCGGTGCCCGGGCGCCTGCTGCGAAAGGGTGACAACCTCCTGCAGATCCGCCTGCACGCCGACACCGCCCGGCGCGCGGGGCTGTCTCAAGTGGTCATCGGGCCGGCCGCGCCGGTTCGCACCGAACTCTTCGAGAGCGCCTATGCATGGCGCTTCACCGGCTCGGTGCTGCTGATGGCGTTCAGCCTGATCGTCGGCGGCATCGCGCTGGCGCTGTGGCTGACGCAGGTCGACGCCGATGCCAAGGGCGCCCAGCGGCGCGACGGCATCTACTTCTGGGCCGCGCTGGCGGAGTTCTGCTGGGCGGTGCGGGTGGCCGACGGCGTCATCGCCGAGCCGCCCCTGTCCTGGGGGCCATGGGGCGTGCTGATGGCCGCCTGCTATGCGGGCTGGGCTGCCTCTTCCATGATGTTCGTCTACCACCTCGCGGGGTGGGGGCGCGACCGCCGCTACCAGTGGGTGCGCTGGCCTATTGCGGGCATCGTGGTCGCTACGGTGCTGTTCAGCGCGCTGTCGCTGCAGCGCGAGGAGCCGATGTGGCTCACCGGCTGGCTTGCCGTCCAGATCGTGTTCGTCCTGGCCTTCGTCAGCGCCTTCGCCGTCGACACCCTGCGCAAACCGAGCGCCGAGCGTTTGCTGGTGGCCGGCGCCGCTCTGGTGACAGTGATGTTCGGCGTGCGCGACTGGCTGGTGATCCGCCTCAGCGATGCCTATGGCGAGACCACCTGGGTGCGCTATTCGTCGGTGTTCTTCGGCGTGGCGCTGCTGCTGATCGTGCTGCGGCGCTTTCGTGCGGCGAGCGTGCTGGCGCGCGGATCGGTCGCGGCCCTGGCCGAGCGGGTGGCCCAGCGCGAACGCGAGCTGGCGGCCACGTATGCCGAACTCGAGGCCGCGGCGCGCGACCAGGCGCGCACCCACGAGCGCGAACGCATCCTGCGCGAAATGCACGACGGCATGGGCTCGCACATCACTTCGGCGATCCGGCAGCTGCAGTCGGGCCAGACCAGCTCGGGCGACCTGCTGCGCACGCTGCGCGATTCGCTGGACCAGCTCAAGCTGCAGATCGATTCGATCCACCTGCCGCCGGGCGACGTGGGTGCGCTGCTGGCGGCGGCGCGCTACCGGCTGGAACCCCGCCTGGCGTCTTCGGGCATCGAGTTCGAATGGGCGGTGGACGAGGTGGAGCCGGTAGAGCGGCTCGGCGCGCAAGGCATGCGGCAGTTGCAGTTCCTGCTGTTCGAGGCGATCTCCAACGTGCTGCAGCACGCCCAGGCCACAGTGTTGCGATTCGAGGCCGGGATGCAGGGCACGACGGTGCAACTGCGGGTGATCGACAACGGCAAGGGCTTCGACGCCGTGAAGCATCGGCCGCGGTCGCTGGCGGAGCGCTCGGGGGCCATCGGGGCCCGGCTGACGGTTGAAAGCCGACCTGGACGCACGGTCGTTCAACTCGAATTCGATTGAGGTCGCAGGCAGGGCGGGGATAATCCGCCCCCATGTCTGCCGTGTTCAATCAGCCCTCCCTGGCGCGTCGCATTGCGCCCATCTTCCAGGGCTTCGACGGCTTTCTGGCCTTCGCCGTGCTGCTGCTCGCGTTCGCCGGGCTGCTGACCATGTATTCCTCGGGCTACGACCATGGCTCGCGCTTCGTCGACCATGGCCGCAACATGCTGCTGGCCGGTTTCATCATGTTCGTGGTGGCGCAGGTGCCGCCGCAGCGGCTGATGCTGGCCGCCGTGCCGCTTTACACGATGGGCGTGGCGCTGCTGGTGGCGGTGGCGCTGTTCGGCATCACCAAGAAGGGCGCACAGCGCTGGATCAACGTGGGCGTGGTGATCCAGCCCAGCGAAATCCTGAAGATCGCGATGCCGCTGATGCTGGCCTGGTGGTTCCAGCGACGAGAAGGCCAGTTGCGGCCGCTCGACTTCGTGGTGGCGACGGTGCTGCTGGCGGTGCCGGTCGGGCTCATCATGAAACAGCCCGACCTGGGCACCTCGCTGCTGGTGCTGGCCGCCGGGCTGGCGGTGATCTTCTTTGCCGGGCTGCCGTGGAAGCTGATCGTGCCGCCGGTGCTGATCGGCGCGGTGGCCGTGACGCTGATCGTGGGTTTCGAGTCGAGGCTGTGCGCCGACGGGGTCGACTGGCGGGTGCTGCACGACTATCAGAAGCAGCGCGTGTGCACGCTGCTCGACCCGAGCAAAGACCCGCTGGGCAAGGGCTTCCACATCATCCAGGGGATGATCGCCATCGGTTCGGGCGGGGTGGGCGGCAAGGGCTTCATGCAGGGTACGCAGACGCACCTCGAATTCATTCCCGAGCGGACCACCGACTTCATCTTTGCCGCCTATTCCGAGGAATTCGGGCTGATGGGCAACCTGGCGCTGATTTCGGCCTTCATCCTGCTGATCTTCCGGGGACTGGTGATCGCGACCAATGCGGCAACCTTGTTCTCGCGCCTGCTGGCGGGGGCGGTCACCATGATTTTCTTCACCTATGCCTTCGTGAACATGGGCATGGTGAGCGGCATCCTGCCGGTCGTGGGGGTGCCGCTGCCGTTCATCAGCTATGGCGGCACGGCCATGGTGACGCTGGGGCTGGGGCTGGGGATCCTGATGTCGATCGCCCGGGCAAGGAAGCTGGCGCAGAACTAGTAGCGCCCGAGTGCCCTTTGGGGCAGCGCGGAAGAGGGCGGCTGCCTAGAATGTCGCGATGATCTCTCGCGAACCCACCATCGAGCGCCTCGCCACGGCGCAACAGCTCCTTCTCACGCCGTTCGGCCTCGACGAATCGCACCTGAGCAAGGCCTTGGCCGAGATCACCGCGCACCGGGTGGACGACGCCGACCTGTACTTCCAGTACACGCGCAGCGAGGGCTGGAGCCTCGAAGAGGGCATCGTCAAGACCGGCAGCTTCAGCATCGACCAGGGCGTCGGCGTGCGCGCGGTCAGTGGCGAGAAGACCGCTTTTGCCTATTCGGACGACATTTCCGAGGCCTCGCTACTCGACGCGGCGCGCACGGTGCGCTCCATTTCCTCCGCAGGCCGCATGGGCCGCGTGAAGACGCCGGCCCGCAAGATCGCATCGAGCCGCTCGCTCTACGACGGCATCGACCCCATTTCCACACTCGACAGCACCACCAAGGTGAAGCTGCTCGAAAAGGTCGAAAAGCTGGCCCGCTCGCGCGATCCGCGCGTGGCGCAGGTCATGGCGGGCCTGGCGAGCGAGTACGACGTGGTGCTCGTGGCACGTGCCGACGGCACGCTGGCCGCCGACGTGCGTCCGCTGGTGCGCCTGTCGGTCACCGTGATCGCCGAGCAGAATGGCCGCCGCGAAATCGGCTCCGGCGGCGGTGGCGGGCGTTTCGGCCTGGCCTATTTCACCGACGAGCAGATCGCCGAGTACGTCGACCATGCCGTGAAGGCCGCCCTGACCAACCTCGACGCACGCCCGGCACCGGCCGGCGAAATGACCGTGGTGCTCGGCTCCGGCTGGCCCGGCATCCTGCTGCACGAAGCCATCGGCCACGGCCTCGAGGGCGACTTCAACCGCAAGGGCTCGAGCGCGTTCTCGGGCCGCATCGGCCAGCGCGTGGCGGCCAAGGGCGTCACGGTGCTCGACGACGGCACCATCGCCGACCGCCGCGGCTCGCTCAACGTCGACGACGAGGGCAACGCCAGCCAGCGCAACGTGCTGATCGAGGACGGCATCCTCAAGGGCTACATCCAGGACGCGCTCAATGCGCGCCTCATGAAGGTCAAGCCCACCGGCAACGGCCGCCGCGAAAGCTACGCCCACGTGCCGATGCCGCGCATGACCAACACCTACATGCTCGGCGGCGACAAGGACCCGAAGGAAATCGTCGCGAGCATCAAGAAGGGCCTGTACGCCACCAACTTCGGCGGCGGGCAGGTCGACATCACGAGCGGCAAGTTCGTGTTTTCCGCCAGCGAGGCCTACTGGGTCGAGAACGGCAAGATCCAGTACCCGGTGAAGGGCGCGACCATCGTGGGCAACGGCCCCGACGCACTCACCCGTGTGACCATGATCGGCAACGACATGGCGCTCGACTCGGGCGTCGGCACCTGCGGCAAGGAAGGCCAGAGCGTGCCCGTGGGCGTCGGCCAGCCGACGTTGCGCATCGATGGTTTGACCGTAGGCGGTACGGCCTGAGGGCTTGTTAAGCTGCGCTCCTTTCACAACAAGGAGCGTTCGATGAGGATCAGGATCAATTCGTCCGCGGCTCTGTGGGCCGTGACTGCCGTGGTGGTGCTGGCAAGCGCAGGTTGCGCGTCGCGCGGCGGTTCCGGCGGCAGCCAGCCCGCGGCTGCGCCGGCACCCGCAGCCGCCCCCGCGGCACCGGCGCGCGGCGGCGCGAAAGCCGGCATGGATGCCCAGGGCAACGTGGTCGACTCGTCGAAGGTCGAAGCCGGCAGCGGCCGCACCGTCAAGGGCCTGAACGGCTACGAAGGCGAGATCACCGGCAACCCGGCGCGCAACAGCAAGTTCGCGCGCCTGCAGATCGGCATGAGCGCCAGGCAGGTCACCGACCTCGCGGGGCCGCCGACCGATCAGGGCGCGTACGTGACGGGCAAGGCCTTCATTCCGTTCTATTTCGGCAGCGACCGCCATCGTTTCGAGATGACCTACAAGGGCCAGGGCCGCCTCATCTTCGCGGGCGGCGGCATGGGCGAATACACCAGCGGCAACCTGATCTGGATCATCCACAACGCCAACGAGTCGGGCTACCGGTAAACAACACCGCACCCGGCCGCTTGACCGGGTTTTTGCTTTCCGTGCTACATTTCGCGCACATGTCCGCCCTCCGCGCTTATTTCTTTGCCTACTTTTGGTTCCCGGTTTCCGGCGGACGAGAGGCGAGCGCGTAAAGCAAACGAACACCCTCCCAAAACCGCCGGTGCCCTGAGCCCCGGCGGTTTTTTTTTGCCCCTGCGATATCCACTCAAACCCGACAGACAAGGAAGCAACCATGAGCACGAACACAGCCCCCGCCAGCGACAGCTGGTATGCGAGCGTCGAAAAAACCAGCAAGACCGACGACGAACGCATCAAGGACATCAACGTGCTGCCCCCTCCCGAACATCTGATCCGCTTTTTCCCGATCCGCGGCACGCCTGTCGAAACCCTGATCGAAGGCACGCGCCGCAACATCCACAACATCATGGCCGGCAAGGACGACCGGCTGCTGGTGATCATGGGTCCCTGCTCGATCCACGACCCGGCTGCCGCGCTCGAATATGCCCGCCGCCTCAAGGTCGAGCGCGAGAAATACGCCGGCACGCTGGAAATCGTGATGCGCGTGTACTTCGAGAAGCCGCGCACGACTGTCGGCTGGAAGGGGCTCATCAACGATCCGTACCTCGACGAAAGCTTCCGCATCGACGAAGGCCTGCGCATCGCGCGCCAGCTGCTGATCGACATCAACCGCATCGGCCTGCCGGCGGGCAGCGAATTCCTCGACGTGATTTCGCCGCAGTACATCGGCGACCTGATCTCCTGGGGCGCCATCGGCGCGCGCACCACCGAAAGCCAGGTGCACCGCGAGCTGGCCTCGGGCCTGTCGGCGCCCATCGGCTTCAAGAACGGCACCGACGGCAACATCCGCATCGCCACCGACGCCATCCAGGCGGCGGCGCGCGGCCATCACTTCCTGTCGGTGCACAAGAATGGCCAGGTCGCGATCGTGCAGACCAACGGCAACCGCGACTGCCACGTGATCCTGCGCGGCGGCAAGGCGCCGAACTACGACGCCGCCAGCGTCGAAGCCGCCTGCAAGGACCTCGAGGCCGCCAAGCTGCCGCCCACGCTGATGGTCGATTGCAGCCATGCCAACAGCTCCAAGCAGCACCAGAAGCAGATCGAGGTGGCGAAGGACATCGCCGCGCAGATCGCCGGCGGCTCGAACCGCGTGTTCGGCGTGATGGTCGAAAGCCACCTGCAGCCGGGCGCCCAGAAGTTCACGCCGGGCAAGGACCAGCTGTCGGGCCTCGAATACGGCAAGAGCATCACCGACGCCTGCCTGGGATGGGACGATTCGGTACAGGTGCTCGACACGCTCTCGAAGGCGGTCAAGCAGCGCCGGGGCTGAAGCCCGGGTTAGAGCATCCTGGCCAGGTCAGGCCAATGGTGCCGCATCGACGCAGCTTCGTCGCTGTCGGGCGGCACCATCGAAAAGTCGGCGAAATCGAAGCCCGGCCCGACCATGCAGGCGACCAGTGTGTAGTCGCCTGAACTGTGGCCCTGGATCGGCCGGGCCGCTTGCCATTGGCCGGCGGGCACCACATGCTGGGGACGCGTGCCGTGCGCATCGACCGGGCCCAGCCGCACATGGGCCGGCGCCGTGCGCATTGCGGCGTCGCAGGTCCACAGCGTGAGCGGTACGCCTTCCAGATGCACCCAGACTTCGTCGGACAGCACCCGGTGCCAGCGCGAATGCTGGCTCGCTTCGAGCAAAAAGTAGATGCTGGTCAGCGCGCTGCGCGGCGCGCGGCCGTCGGTGGGCGTGACGCTCGATGCTGAGCGGAACACCTCGCCGTACCAGCCGCCCTCGGGGTGGGGCTGCAGCTTCAGGGTCTCGATCAGTTCGTGGGCGCGTGTGAGCGGCATGGCGGTCATGATGCCGTCGCCGTGCGCAGCGCCGCAAGCAGTTTGTCGTGCACGCCGCCGAAGCCGCCGTTGCTCATGCAGACGATGTGATCGCCCGGGCGGGCCGCGGCCACGATCTGCTTCACCAGCGGCTCGATGGCCCCGGCCACCTGTGCGCGGTCGCCCATCGGCGCGAGCGCTGCTGCGGCGTCCCAGTCGAGGCCGGCCGTGTGGCAGAACGACAGGTCGGCCGCCTCCAGGCTCCAGGGCAGCTGCGCCGCCATGACGCCCAGCTTCATCGTGTTGCTGCGCGGCTCGAAGGCCGCGAGGATGCGCTCACTTTGCTTGCCAGCGGCATCCAGCTTCTTGCGCAGGCCGTCGAGGGTGGTGCGGATGGCTGTCGGGTGGTGGGCGAAGTCGTCGTAGACCGTGATCGCGCCGCCGACTTGCTCGACCGTGCCGCGCAGCTCCATGCGCCGGCGCACGTTGCGGAAGCTGCCCAGCGCACGGGCTGCCTCGGCCGGCGCCACGCCCACGTGTTCGGCCGCTGCGATGGCGGCCAGCGCGTTCATCTGGTTGTGCAGGCCCGAGAGCTCCCATTCGACTCGGCCCACCACTTCGCCCCGCTGCAGCACGTCGAAGGCGTCGTGCGTGCCGCGCGCCTGCCATTCACCATTCGTGCCGAAGCGCGCGAGTTCGCTCCAGCAGCCTTGGGCCAGCACGCGCTGCAGGCTTTCTTCGGTGGCGTTCACGACCAGCCTCCCCGTGCTCGGCACAGTACGCACGAGGTGATGAAACTGGCGCTCGATAGCGGCAAGATCGTCGAAGATGTCCGCGTGATCGAACTCGAGGTTGTTCAGCACGGCGGTGCGCGGCCGGTAGTGCACGAACTTGCTGCGCTTGTCGAAGAAGGCCGTGTCGTACTCGTCGGCCTCGATCACGAAGGCCGGGCCGTCGCCCAGCCGGGCCGAGACGCCGAAGTCCAGCGGCACGCCGCCCACCAGGAAGCCGGGCGCCTTGCCGCCCTTTTCCAGCACCCAGGCCAGCATCGAGGTGGTCGTCGTCTTGCCGTGCGTGCCGGCCACCGCCAGCACGTGGCGGCCGAGCAGCACATGCTCGGCCAGCCACTGCGGACCGCTGGTGTAGGGCTTGCCGGCGTCGAGGATGGCTTCCATCAGCGGGAACTTGGGGCTCCCGTCGGGCAGCCGCGCGCGGGACACCACGTTGCCGACCACGAACATGTCGGGCGCCAGGGAAAGCTGGTCGGCGCCGAAGCCCTCGATCAGGTCGATGCCGAGGGCGCGCAACTGGTCGCTCATCGGGGGGTACACGCCGGCGTCGCAGCCCGTGACCCGGTGGCCTGCCTCGCGCGCCAGGGCGGCCACGCCACCCATGAACGTGCCGCAGATACCCAGAATATGAATGTGCATCGGTCGATTCTAGGGAAGCGATGTGCCGCGCCCGTGCCTGGGCCGCGTGTTTGTCCCGCGCTTCGTACTGATGTTGATGTGTGGGGCGCGTACTGCGGGCAAAATGCCCTGATGGACACGTCCAAGCGTGAAATTGCCGCCACTGCAGCCCGTCTCGTCGTCGAGGAGGGACTGGAATATGGTCCGGCCAAGCGCCGGGCCTTGCGTGACCTGGGCCTTTCGGCGCGCACCGCTCTGCCCAACAACGACGAGGTCGAGGCCGAGGTGCGCGAGTACATCGAGCTTTTCTGCGCCGACACCCAGCCGCAGGAATTGCATGCATTGCGGCTGCTTGCGCTCGAATGGATGGAGCGCATGGCCGTCTTCCGCCCCCACGTGGGCGGTGCCGTGTGGCACGGAACGGCCACCCGGTTGTCAGACATTTATATTCAGTTGTTTTGCGATGATTCCAAATCGGCCGAAATCGCGCTGATCGATCACCACGTGGACTACGAGCCGCGCATGGTGACCGGCTTTCATGGCGAGCAGGTCGAGGCGCTGAGCGTGCACGCCCCGAGCCGTGCGCTCGGCGAGGAAATCGGCGTGCACCTGCTGGTCTACGACCTCGACGACCTGCGCGGGGCCTTGAAGCCCGACGCGCAGGGGCGCGTGCCCCGTGGCGATCTGCCCGCATTGCGCCGACTGATTGAACGAGAAAAGGACAAGTGAATGACTTCTTCGCCCACCCGACGCGGCATGCTCTATGCCGGCGTGGCGGCAGCGGCTGCGGCCGCCGGGCTCGGCGGCGCATGGTGGAAGGAGCGCAGCAGCAGTGGCGCAGCGGGCGGGGAGATGCTCGACGCGGCCTTCTGGGCCCAGAGCTTCGAGCGCCCGGAGGGCGGTGACCTCGTCCTGTCGAGCCTGCGCGGCAAGCCGCTGCTGCTGAACTTCTGGGCGACGTGGTGCCCGCCCTGCGTTGAAGAAATGCCGATGATCGACGCTTTCTTCCGTGCAAATGGCGTCAACGGCTGGCAAGTGGTTGGATTGGCCATCGATCAACCCAGCGCCGTGCGCAAGTTCCTGCAGCGCACGCCCGTCACCTACCCGACCGGCCTGGCCGGCCTTCAGGGTACGGAGCTGGTCAAGAATCTGGGCAATACGGGTGGCGGTTTGCCCTTCACGCTGGTCCTGAATGCGAACGGCTCCGTGGCCGCCCGTAAAATGGGCAAGCTCGAGACCACCGACCTGGACACTTGGCGACGCGAACTGGTTCATGGTTAGAATCAGTTCCTTACGCTGGCGTTAGACGCCGAACGCCGAAAATCAACGATTTTCGAACAAGTTATGTCCTGAAGACCGGCTCAGCCGGCACTGGAGTCCCATGGATCTGCGCAAACTCAAGACACTGATCGATCTGGTGTCCGAATCGAATATTTCCGAGCTGGAAATCACCGAAACCGAAGGCAAGGTTCGCATCGTGAAGGGCGGCGGCGCCGCTCCGGTGCAGTATGTGCAAACCCTGGCGGCGCCTCAGGCGGCTGCCGCACCGGCCGCAGCCGGCGCTCCCGCGGCACCCGCCGCGGCCAGCGCACCGGCGGCCGAAGCCGCTCCGGCCGGCCATGCGGTGAAGTCGCCCATGGTCGGCACCTTCTACCGTTCGTCCAGCCCGGGCGCTGCTGCGTTCGTCGAGGTTGGCAGCAAGGTCAACGAAGGCGACACCATCTGCATCATCGAAGCGATGAAGATCCTCAACGAAATCGAGGCCGACAAGTCCGGCACGATCACCCAGATCCTCGGCGAAAACGGCCAGGCGGTCGAATACGGACAGCCGCTGTTCATCATCGAGTGACCATGTTCAAGAAGATCCTGGTTGCAAACCGGGGGGAGATTGCCCTCCGGATTCAGCGTGCCTGCAGCGAGCTCGGCATCAAGGCCGTGATGGTGTATTCCGAAGCCGACCGCGACGCGAAGTACATCAAGCTCGCCGAAGAAGCCGTGTGCATCGGCCCGGCCCCCTCGGCGCAGAGCTATCTCAACATGCCGGCGATCATTTCGGCGGCCGAAGTGACCGATGCCGAAGCGATTCACCCCGGCTACGGCTTCCTGAGCGAGAACGCGAACTTCGCCGAACGCGTGGAGCAGAGCGGTTTCCAGTTCATCGGCCCGACGCCTGACAACATCCGCACGATGGGCGACAAGGTGTCGGCCAAGCAGGCCATGATCAAGGCCGGCGTGCCTTGCGTGCCCGGCTCCGAGGGTGAGCTCTCGGACGACGCCGCCACCAACAAGCGCATCGCGCGTGCCATCGGCTACCCGGTCATCATCAAGGCTGCGGGCGGCGGCGGTGGTCGCGGCATGCGCGTGGTGCACACCGAGGCGGCTCTGGTCAATGCGATCCAGATGACCAAGGCGGAAGCCGGCGCGGCCTTCAACAATCCGGCCGTGTACATGGAGAAGTTTCTCCAGAACCCGCGCCACATCGAAATCCAGATCCTCGCGGACAAGCATAAGAACGCGGTTTACCTGGGCGAGCGCGACTGCTCCATGCAGCGCCGCCACCAGAAGGTGATCGAGGAATCGCCCGCGCCGGGCATTCCGCGCAAGCTGATCGAGAAGATCGGCGAGCGCTGTGCGGCCGCCTGCAAGAAGATCAACTACCGCGGTGCCGGCACCTTCGAGTTTCTCTACGAGAACGGCGAGTTCTATTTCATCGAAATGAACACGCGCGTGCAGGTGGAGCACCCGGTGACCGAGTTCACCACCGGCATCGACATCGTCAAGACGCAGATCATGGTCGCGGCCGGCGAAAAGCTGCCGTTCACACAGCGCCAGATCCAGATGCACGGCCACGCCATCGAGTGCCGCATCAATGCCGAAGACGCGTGGAAGTTCACGCCGTCGCCGGGCCGCATCACGATGTGGCACCCGCCGGGTGGTCCGGGCGTTCGCGTCGACTCGCATGCGTACACCAACTACTTCGTGCCGCCGAACTACGACTCCATGATCGGCAAGATCATCGTCTACGGCGACACGCGCGAGCAGGCCATGGCCCGCATGCGCACGGCGCTCAACGAAACCGTGATCGAAGGCATCCAGACCAACATCCCGCTGCACCGCGAGCTGATGGTCGATTCCAAGTTCATGACCGGCGGCACCAACATCCACTACCTCGAAGAGTGGCTGGCGGCGCACAAGCGCTGACCCGGGACGCCGCGATGTTCGAACTCCGCCTGATGGCGCCGGAAGACCGGGTCGAAACGCTCGGTGAAGCGCTCGATGCACTCGATGCATTGAGCGTGTCGGTGGAAGACGCTGACGCGCAGACCGACGCAGAGCAGGCGCTTTTCGGCGAGCCGGGCATGCCGCCGCCGAAGGAGGGCTGGCAGCGTTCGCGCGTGATCGCGCTGTTCCCCGACGAGGCGCTCGCCAAAGAGGCCGCGTCGGTGCTCGCGCTGCAGGACTTCTTCGAAGGCTGCGAGGTGCTCGGCATTGCGCCGGTGCCCGAGCAGGACTGGGTGCGCCTGACGCAATCGCAGTTCGCTCCCGTCGAGATCACGCCCGAGTTCTGGATCGTGCCGACGTGGCATGAGCCACCCGAGCAGGCAAGGCAGGTGATCCGGCTCGATCCGGGCCTGGCCTTCGGCACCGGCACGCATCCCACCACGCGCATGTGCCTGCGGTGGATTGCGACGCAGGGCGACGGCGTGCTGGCCAACCAGCGCGTGCTCGACTACGGCTGCGGCTCCGGCATTCTTGCCATCGGCGCGGCGAAGTTCGGCGCCACCGACATCGACGCTGTCGACATCGACGAAGCCGCGGTCTCGTCGACCCGGCTCAATGCCGAGGCCAACGGTGTCCGGCTGAACGCGGGCCTGCCCGAAGCGGCGAAGGGCCACTACGACACCGTGCTCGCCAACATCCTGGCCACGCCGCTCAAGGTGCTCGCGCCGTTGCTGCGCAGCCATGTGAAGGCGGGCGGATCGCTGGTGATGGCCGGCATCCTCGAGCGCCAGGCCGATGAATTGAAAGAGGCCTACGCGCCGTACGCAACGCTCGAAGTCAGCGACACCGAGGACGGCTGGATCCTCATGACCGCGCGCTGCTGAGCCGCCTTGCGCCCCTCCCGTGGCGAGGGCTCGACCCTACAATCGCCCGGTCATGAGTCTCGTCACGCGCTGCCCCGCCTGCACCACCACCTTCAAGGTGGTGCGCGACCAGCTTCGCATCTCTGATGGCTGGGTGCGCTGCGGCCGATGCAGCCATGTGTTCGACGCCACGCTCGATCTGCACGAGGCGCCCGATGGTGCAGCGCCGCCGGTGCAGGGTGGTGGCTACATGCCGGGGCTGGTCGAGTCCGCCTCGGAGCCCAAGGTCGCGCCCGAACCTCCTGCGCCACCGCCGCCGCTCGAGTTGGAGCCCTCGTCGCCGGCCGAAGATGCGGACTTCTTCGACGACGAGCCCGAGCAGCAACCTCGGCATGCGCCGCCCCCGGAGGCTTCAGCGCCTGCACCGACGCCGGCGTCGCCACCACCACCTCCAGCAGCGCTTGAGTTCTCGCTGTCATTGCCCGAACACGGCATCGTCGCCGACGAGCCATGGTCCGACCTCGACGTCAGCGAACCCGCGTGGAAGCCGCCACCGAGCACGCTGCCGCCGTTCCCGAACATCGACCTGAATCTCGCGTCGCCGCCGCCCGCGCCGCCACCCCCGGCGCCGCCGTTGCCCGTCGCCCCGCGCATCAAGGCGATGCGCGGGCTGATGATCGAGCGAGCGAGCGACGACGGCGCTGAAGGGGAGCGCGAGCAGGAAGAAAAGGACCACGACCAGGTGCAGATGCAGAAGGCGCTGCGCCGCGCCCGCATCAAGTCGGCCAAGATCGCGAGCGCCAAGGCGCGTGAGGAGCGTGCGGCTGCGAAGGCTTCGCCTGTTGTGGTGCAGGCCGAAAGCGAGTCCGACCTTGCGCTCTCCCCGGATTTCGAACTGCCAATAGGGCATCCCTTCGCGGACGACGACGAGCCCTTCGAGAAGGCAACCGGCTTCTGGCAGCGCAAGGGCGTGCGCATCGTGCTGGTCCTGCTGGCGGTGGTTGCCGTGCTGCTGCTCATCCTGCAGGTCATCCGCCACGAGCGCGACGGCATTGCCGCGCGCCAGCCCAATCTGCGGCCCGCCTTGGCGGCACTGTGCCAATACACAGGCTGCGAACTCGCGGCCCTGCGCCAGATCGGCGACATCGTGATCGAAGGCGCGGCCTTCGCGCGCGAGAAGAGCGGGGGCAACGACTACCGCCTGAGCTTCACCCTGCGCAATGGCGCCACCGTGCCGCTCGCGATGCCTGCCGTCGAACTCTCGCTGCTCGACACGCAGGAGCGCGCCGTGGTGCGCCGCGTGCTGTCGCCGGCGGACTACGGTGCACCGACGGTGCTGCAGGCCCGCGCCGACCGCGCGGCCTCGCTGCCACTGACCTTGTCCGCTTCGGAAGCCGCAGCGCTACCGCCGATCGCGGGCTACCGCGTCGAAGCTTTCTATCCCTGAGCGGGGCGCCTGCCTGCACGCGTCCTTTTCTCTTCCATCCACCATTCAACCAACGGCTCAACCATGGCAGCAGTGATTTGCGGGTCCCTCGCGTTCGACACCATCATGACTTTCGAGGGCCGGTTTGCCGACCAGATTCTTCCAGACCAGCTGCACATCCTCAATGTGTCGTTCCTGGTGCCGACGCTACGGCGCGACTTCGGCGGCTGCGCAGGCAACATCGCCTACAGCCTCAATGCGCTGGGCGGCACTGCGCTACCGATGGCCACGCTCGGCAGCGACGGCGCCTCGTACCTCGAGCGCATGCGCTCGCTGGGCATCGACACCGAGTTCGTGCGCCAGCTCGACGACACCTTCACCGCGCAGGCGATGATCATGAGCGACGTCGACAACAACCAGATCACCGCCTTCCACCCCGGCGCGATGCAGCAGGCGCACATCACGAAGGTGGCCGCACGCGACGACATCAAGCTCGGCATCATCGCGCCCGATGGCCGTGACGCCATGCTGCAGCACGCCGAGCAGTTCGCTGCTGCCGGCATTCCGTTCGTGTTCGATCCGGGCCAGGGCTTGCCGATGTTCGACGGCGAGGCGCTGCGCCATTTCGTCGATCTCGCGAGCTGGGTGGTGGTGAACGACTACGAAGGAAAGATGCTGTCGCAGCGCACCGGCTGGAGCCTGGCCGAGATCTCGAAGCGCGTGCGCGGCCTGGTGGTCACGCTGGCGGCCGAGGGCTGCGAGATCTGGACCGACGGCGAGCGCGAGCACGTGCCGGGCGTGGTGGCCACCGAAGTGGTCGAGCCCACGGGCTGCGGCGACGCATGGCGTGGCGCGCTGCTGTTCGGTCTGGAAAAGGGCTGGCCGCTGGCGCAGTGCGCAGCGCTGGGCAACAAGGTCGGTGCGATCAAGATCGCGCAGCGTGGCCCGCAGAACTACGAGATCGACCGCAAGGCCCTGGGCCTCTGATCTTCTTCCCGCAGAAGCGCCAATAAAAAAGCCCGACACCGCGAGGTGCCGGGCTTTGCGCCTTCAAGGCCGCTGAGAAACTCAGGGCTTGCTGGCCGTGGGGAACGGCCAGGCTGCCTGGGGATTCAGCGTCGTTTGCGCCGCAGGGGCAGGCGCTACGGCTGCGGCCTTGGCGGGCGCAGCAGCCTTGGGAGCCTTCTTCGCAGCAGGCTTTTTGGCAGCAGGCTTTTTCGCGGCTTTCTTGGCCGCAGCCTTTTTCGCAGGCGCCTTCTTGGCAGCAGCCTTCTTCGCAGGCGCCTTCTTGGCGGCGGCCTTCTTTGCCGGCGCCTTCTTGGCAGCAGCCTTCTTCGCAGGCGCCTTCTTCGCTACGGCCTTCTTCGCAGGAGCCTTCTTGGCAGCGGCCTTCTTGGCCGGTGCTGCCTTCTTGGCGGCTACCTTCTTCGCAGGAGCCTTCTTGGCAGCGACCTTCTTGGCCGGTGCCTTCTTGGCGGCTACCTTCTTTGCCGGAGCCTTCTTAGCGGCCACAGCCTTCTTTGCCGGAGCCTTCTTTGCAGCGGCTTTCTTAGCCGGCGCTTTCTTTGCAGTTGCCATTTCTATTTCTCCTTGATCAAGTTGAAAAAATCAACCTATTGAAGCACTCCACGCACGTTGGGTAGCGTGAAGCGATTCATGGCGTTGAGATCTGAGCCCCAGCACCATGAACACCTGAGCCCCAGTCCATGCCGCGCTCTTTGGCGCGATCGGTGGCAAGGGCAATTCTTGAATTCATTAATTCTTGTCGAAAGATTCAATCCCAGGAGAGCGCACCACCCGACTGGTACTCGATCACGCGGGTTTCGAAAAAGTTGCGCTCTTTCTTCAGGTCAATCATTTCGCTCATCCAGGGGAACGGATTTTCTTCGTTCGGGAAGAGCGTTTCGAGGCCGATCTGCTGTGCACGCCGGTTGGCGATGTAGCGCAGGTAGCCCTTGAACATGGAGGCGTTCATGCCGAGCACGCCACGTGGCATGGTGTCTTCGGCGTATTTGTATTCGAGCTCGACGGCGCGCATGAAGAGCGCCTTGATCTCGGCCTTGAACTCGGAGGTCCAGAGGCCGGGGTTCTCGAGCTTGAGCTGGTTGATCAGGTCGATGCCGAAGTTGCAGTGCATCGACTCGTCGCGCAGGATGTACTGGTACTGCTCGGCGGCGCCGGTCATCTTGTTCTGGCGGCCCAGCGCGAGGATCTGCGTGAAGCCGACGTAGAAGAACAGGCCTTCCATCAGGCAGGCGAACACGATGAGCGACTTGAGCAGCGTCTGGTCGGTCTCGTGGGTGCCGGTCTTGAAGTTCGGGTCGCTGATGGCGTCGATGAACGGGATCAGGAACTGGTCCTTCTCGCGGATCGACGGCACTTCGTTGTAGGCGTTGAAGATCTCGCTCTCGTCCAGGCCGAGCGACTCGACGATGTACTGGTACGCGTGCGTGTGGATCGCTTCCTCGAAGGCCTGGCGCAGCAGGAACTGGCGGCATTCGGGCGCCGTGATGTGGCGATAGGTGCCCAGCACGATGTTGTTGGCGGCCAGCGAGTCGGCGGTCACGAAGAAGCCGAGGTTGCGCTTGACGATGCGGCGCTCGTCTTCGGTCAAGCCGTTCGGGTCTTTCCAGAGCGCGATGTCGCGCGTCATGTTCACTTCCTGCGGCATCCAGTGGTTGGCGCAGGTGGCGAGGTACTTTTCCCACGCCCACTTGTACTTGAACGGCACCAACTGGTTGACGTCGGTCTGGCCGTTGATGATGCGCTTGTCGGAAGCCTTGACGCGCTGGGTGGCAGCAGGCGTTGCTGCTGCGGCGGCGGCAACTGGGCGCACGACCGCGCCGTCATCGAGCGCGCGGAGCGCGGGTTGCGCAATCGACGAAGTCGGAGCGTCCACCGAACGGCCTGCGGGCAAGCCGCTGGTCGATGCGTTGTGGTGCTGCAATCCTTGTTGCATATCCTTTGGTAAGGAGGGCTTGACTTCTTCGTCCCAGGTCAACATAGAAAAATCCAATGCTCAAATTATCGGAGTAACGATGTGAGTTGCAAAGTGCTCGTTCACATCGCACGCCATTTATGTGGTTGTTATGTTGCTCGCATGCATCGCGCGATGTCAGTCAATGCCTTCATTGAGTGAACGTCGCGCGATTTTTTGCATGCACCTCACTGACTCACTGTCGCGAGCATCGACGCGTTATTGGCACGCTTCACAGGTCGGATCGTCCACACCGCAGAACGCGATGTCGGTGGCGGGCATCGCGCTCATCTGTGCCTTCGCTGCAGCAGCGGCGGCTTCGAGTGCGCTCATGCCCGAGGGTGCGTCGTTGCCCGACGACACCGCGTTGAGACGGCCCGATTGCACCGTCGACTTCTCGGCGTGCGTCGCGCTCTGCGTACGCAGGTAGTACGTGGTCTTCAGGCCGCGCAGCCACGCGAGCTTGTAGGTGTCGTCGAGCTTCTTGCCCGATGCGCCGGCCATGTAGATGTTCAGCGACTGCGCCTGGTCGATCCACTTCTGGCGACGCGCGGCGGCTTCGACCAGCCACGTGGTCTCCACTTCGAACGCGGTGGCGTAGAGCGCCTTCACATCCTGCGGCACGCGGTCGATGGGACGCAGCGAACCGTCGAAGTGCTTCAGGTCCATCACCATCACGTCGTCCCACAGGCCCAGGCGCTTCAGGTCGCGCACCAGGTAGTGGTTGATCACGGTGAATTCGCCCGACAGGTTCGACTTGACCGACAGGTTGCCGAAGCAGGGTTCGATCGAAGCGTCCACGCCGATGATGTTCGAGATGGTCGCGGTCGGTGCGATGGCCACGCAGTTCGAATTGCGCATGCCGTCGGCCTTGATCTTCGAGCGCAGCGCGTCCCAGTCGAGGGTGGCCGAGCGGTCGACTTCGACGTAGCCGCCGCGTGCCTTTTCCAGCAGGTCGAGCGAGTCGATCGGCAGGATGCCCTTGTCCCACAGCGAGCCCTTGTAGCTCGAGTACTTGCCGCGTTCGCGCGCCAGGTCGGTCGAGGCCCAGTAGGCGTGGTAGCAGATGGCTTCCATCGACTCGTCGGCGAACTGCACGGCTTCTTGCGAGGCGTACGGAATGCGCAGTTCGTACAGCGCGTCCTGGAAGCCCATCAGGCCCAGGCCGACCGGACGGTGGCGCAGGTTCGAGTCGCGCGCCTTCTTCACGGCGTAGTAGTTGATGTCGATCACGTTGTCGAGCATGCGCATCGCCGTGGAGATCGTCTTCTTCAGCTTTTCCTGGTCGACCTTGCCGTCCTTCAGGTGCTGCAGCAGGTTCACGGAACCCAGGTTGCAGACGGCGGTTTCGGTGTCGCTGGTGTTCAGCGTGATCTCGGTGCAGAGGTTCGACGAGTGCACCACGCCGGCGTGCTGCTGCGGCGAGCGCACGTTGCAGGCGTCCTTGAACGTGATCCAGGGGTGGCCGGTCTCGAACAGCATCGTGAGCATCTTGCGCCACAGGTCGGTCGCCTGGATGGTGCGCGCGGGCTTGATGTCGCCGCGGGCAGCCTTCTCTTCGTAGGCCACGTAGGCCTTCTCGAAGTCGGCGCCGAACAGGTCGTGCAGGTCGGGCACGTTGGAGGGCGAGAACAGCGTCCAGGTGCCCTTTTCCATCACGCGGCGCATGAACAGGTCGGGGATCCAGTTGGCGGTGTTCATGTCGTGCGTACGGCGGCGGTCGTCGCCGGTGTTCTTGCGCAGCTCCAGGAACTCCTCGATGTCGAGGTGCCAGGTTTCGAGGTACGTGCAGACAGCGCCCTTGCGCTTGCCGCCCTGGTTCACGGCCACTGCCGTGTCGTTCACCACCTTCAGGAACGGCACCACGCCCTGCGATTCGCCGTTCGTGCCCTTGATGTGGCTGCCGAGCGCGCGCACGCGGGTCCAGTCGTTGCCCAGGCCGCCGGCGAACTTCGACAGCAGTGCGTTTTCCTTGATCGACTCGTAGATGCCGTCGAGGTCGTCGGGCACCGTGGTCAGGTAGCAGCTCGACAGCTGCGAGCGCAGCGTGCCGGCGTTGAACAGCGTGGGCGTGCTCGACATGAAGTCGAACGACGACAGCACTTCATAGAACTCGATGGCGCGGGCTTCGCGGTCGATTTCGTTCAGCGACAGGCCCATGGCCACGCGCATGAAGAAGGCCTGCGGCAGCTCGATGCGGGTCTTGCGCACGTGCAGGAAGTAGCGGTCGTACAGGGTCTGCAGGCCGAGGTAGTCGAACTGGTTGTCGCGCTCGGCCTTCAGCGCCGCGCCCAGGCGGGGCAGGTCGTACTGCAGCAGCTTTTCGTCGAGCAGGTCGTTGTCCACGCCCTTCTTGATGAACTGCGGGAAGTAGTCGGCGTAGGCGGTGGCGCGCTCGGCCGGCATCACTTCGCGGCCGATGATCTCCTTGAAGATCGTGTGCAGCAGCAGGCGCGCGGTGGCGAAGGTGTAGTCGGGGTCTTTCTCGATCAGCGTGCGGGCCGCCAGGATCGAGGCCTTGTAGACCTCGTCGAGCGGCACGCCGTCGTACAGGTTGCGCATCGTCTCGGCGACGATGGGGGCGGACGTGATGCTGTCGCCCAGGTTTTCGCAGGCCGACTCGATCAGGCCCTTGAGTTCGTTCAGGTCAAGGGTGACGAGCTCGCCGTTGTCCAGCACGTGCAGTGCGGGCGCGACCGGCACGTCTTGCTCGCCCTGCTTCGAGCGCTCCTGCGTGCGGCGTTCGCGGTACAGCACGTAGGCGCGGGCAATTTCATGGTGGCCGCCGCGCATCAGGCCGAGTTCGACCTGGTCTTGCACGTCTTCGATGTGGAAGGTGCCGCCGCCCGGACGCGAGCGCACCAGCGCGCGGATCACGCCCTGCGTGAGCACGTCGACCGTTTCGCGCACGCTGGCCGAAGCCGCGCCCTGGGTGCCGTGCACGGCCAGGAAGGCTTTCATCATCGCGATGGCGATCTTGTTCGGCTCGAAGGGCACGACAGCGCCGTTGCGGCGGATGATCTGGTAGTGGGCCAGGTTCTGGCCGGTGGGGGAGCCAGCAGTGTCTCGCTGCTGCTGCGGTGGCGTCGAGGGAACGGCACGCGGGGTCGATTGGGGGTTCAGGGCAGTTTGCATTCGCTTCCTCTCGGTTGGCAATTCTTGTTGGATGGCGGCGCCTGGGCCGGGCGCTGCGCCGGTGTGGATGACCGGACAGGGGACACTATATCTAGGGTGCGGGGGGTGTACAACCCACTAGATGTAGCGTTTTCCTATGGATACAAGGATTGCCGGTATTACTTCCGCCATAGGACACGGCCAGCGATGCCGCTTGAATACTGGCCTATGGTCTCTCAACCCGCATGGGGCTTGGCTTGCAAGCCGATTTGGGCCTGCAGGCCGCATGGTTGCTGAATCGCGCGGTTGCTATTTTCGCATTGCTGCGCCGCAAGAACGACGCATCACGAGACGCCGCACGATTGAAAAAATTAGCGCTGCACCACCTGCGGCGGAAACATCTGTGGATTCCAGCCGAGCTGTTCGCGCAGCAGGCGCCAGTCGAAGCCCGCGCCCGGATCCTGTTTGCGGCCCGGCGCGATGTGCTCGTGGCCGGCGATGTGCGCGATCGCGTAGTGCTGCGCGATGGCGGCGCACAGGCTCGCGAGCGTCTCGTATTGCGGCTCTTCGAAGGGCTGGCCTTCGAGGCCTTCGAGCTCGATGCCGACGGAGTCGTCGTTGCAGTTGCCGCGGCCGCGCCACGACGACACGCCGGCATGCCAGGCACGGTCGTCGCAGCTCACGAACTGCCAGAGTTCGCCGTTGCGGCGCACGTAGAAATGCGAGGACACCTCGAGCCCGCGGATCGACTGGAAGTAGGGGTGCGCGTCCCAGTCGAGCTGGTTGGTGAACAGCTGCTGCACCGCGTCGCCGCCATATTCGCCGGGCGGCAGGCTGATCGAGTGCAGCACGATGAGGTCGGTCTGCGCGCCCGTGGGGCGGGGCCCGAAGTTCGGCGAGCGCAGCGCCTTCGCGAAGCGGTACCAGCCGGCTTGCCAGAGCCCGCTGTCGTTGGCTTCAGTCGTCGACATGGCTGCTCGCGCCATCGTCGCCGTTGGGCGTGGTGATGCCCAGCCGCGCGATGCGGTAGCGGATCTGGCGCAGGCTCATGCCGAGCCGCGCGGCGGCCGCGGTGCGGTTGAAGCCGCTCTCGTGCAGCGCACGCACGAGGATCTCGCGCTCCTGCTGATCGAGATAGGCCTGCAGGTCGGAGGGCAGCGGCGGCGGCGCGGCCTTGGGCGGCGCCACCGGCACGCTCGGAAGTGGAGCCAGCGCGACAGGCGCGTCGGCGACGGGCGACAGCGGCGCCGGCGCGGACGCCGCGGCTTCGGCCGCAGCGGTGAAGCCGCCCATCAGGTCGAGATGGAGTTCGTCGCCGTCGTTCAACGCCACCGCGCGGTGCAGCAGATTTTCGAGCTCGCGCACGTTGCCGTTCAGCGGATGCTGCGCGAGGCGGCGCAGCAGTTCGTTCGACAGATGCGGCACGGGCAGGCCGCCGTCCTGTGCGATGCGCAAGAGCAGCGCGGCGCACAGCGCGGGCAAGTCCTCACGGCGGTCGCGCAGCGCGGGCACCGCGATCTCGATCACGTTGAGGCGGTAGAAAAGATCCTGGCGGAAGCGGCCGGCCTGCACTTCGGCGTGCAGGTCTTTATGGGTGGCGCTGACGATGCGCACGTCGACAGCTTCTTCCTGCGTCGAGCCGATCGAGCGCACGCTGCGCTCCTGGATCGCGCGCAGCAGCTTCGACTGCATGGCCAGCGGCAGGTCGCCGATTTCGTCGAGAAACAGCGTGCCGCCGCGCGCGGCCTGGAAATAGCCGTCGCGGTCCTGCGAGGAGCCGGTGTACGAGCCCTTGCGCGCGCCGAAGAACTCGGCTTCGAGCAGGTTCTCGGGAATCGCGCCGCAGTTCACCGCGACGAAGGGGCCTTCGCTGCGCTGGCTGCAGGCATGCACCGCGCGCGCAACCAGTTCCTTGCCGGTGCCCGATTCGCCGCGCACCAGCACTGGCGCCATGCCGCGCGCCACCTTGGCGATGCGCGACTTGACGAGGCGCATGGGCTCCGATTCGCCCACGAGGCGGTCGAGCGCGGCGATGCCGGTGCCGGAGGTGACCACCGTTGCGTCGGCGCTGTTGTTGCTTGCGGGTGCCGCCTGCACGGGCTTGGCCACCGGCTGCGGCGCCAGCCGCGCCTGCACGGCGGAAGCCACGACGGCGCGGAACTGCTTCAGGTCGACCGGCTTCGTGAGGTAGTCGAAGGCGCCGGCCTTCAGCGCTTCCACCGCGTTCTCGGCCGAGCCGTAGGCCGTCATCACCACGCATCGCTCGCTGCGCTGGGCCTTCTGGATGCGGTGGATGATCTCCATGCCCTGCCCGTCGGGCAGCCGCATGTCGGTGATCACGGCGTCGAAGCGGCCGGCCTCCAGGTGCTGCCAGGCTTCCGACACGCTGCCCGCTGCCTCGACGCGATAGCCCTCGCGCAGCAGCGTCAATTCATAGAGCGTGCGCAGGTCGGGTTCGTCGTCGATGACCAGGATCTGCGCCGGTCGCTGGGTGGAAGGGGGGGGAGTGCTCACGGCGCTATTGTGTCAGCCGGTTTTCGCTGGGGGCGAAGCTGACGAAGAATTCGTTGCCCTCGGGCCCGCCCGGCACCAGCGCGCGCCGCTCGTAGCCGATGGTGGCGCCATGCCGCCGGCACAGCTCGCGGCACAGGAACAGGCCGAGCCCGCTGGAGCGGCTTTCGGAAGAAAAGAAAGGCTCGAACAGGTGCCGCTGCACCGCCGGCTCCAGCGGCGCACCGTCGCTCCACACCATCAGGCTGGGGCGGTTGGTGCCGCTGCGCTGCAGCGCGGTCAGCACCTGGATCGAGTCTTCGCGCTTGCCGGCGTAGCGCGAGGCGTTGTCCAGCAAGTTCACGATCAGGCGGCGCAGGTGCTCGGCGTCGAAGCGCACCTCGCTGCTGGGCGCATCGAGCGACACCAGCACGCCCTTGCGCTGAGTCTGGCGCACCCATTCCTCGGCCAGCACCTGCACCGCAGGGTCGAGCACGACCTGCTCGCCGAGCGACAGCACGCGTTGCTGGCGGGCACGCGAGACGTCGAGCACGTCGTCCACGATGCGCGCGAGCCGCTGCGCGTTGTGCTGCACCATGCTCGTGAGCTTGCGGTGCGCCGGGTCTGTCAGGTCTTCGTTGAGCAGCGCGCTGGCCTGGGTGATGGCGGCCAGCGGGTTGCGTATTTCATGCGCCACGGCCGCTGACATGCGGCCCATCGCGGCCAGCTTCTCGGTGCGGATGCGGGCTTCGAGTTCGCGCAGGTCCTGCAGGAACATCACGCACAGGCTGTCGATGCGTTTTTCGCTGGTGGGCGTGAGCCGCGTGCGCACGCGCACCTCGCGCGCCGCGCCGCGCACCTGCGCCACCGGGATTTCTTCCGTCTGCGGCGCCCGCCGCGCGAAGGTCTGGCGCGCCAGCGCGGCCAGCGCATGCCAGGCAGGCTGGGCATGCAGCGGGAACGGCAGCGTCAGCTTTGCGAGGCCCTGCCCGAGGATGGCGTCGGCGGCCGGGTTGGCCGCATGCACCAGGCCTTCGGCGTCGATCACCAGCACGCCTTCGCTCAGCGTCTCGATCACCAGGTCGTTGACCTGCGCCTGCATCTGCGCGCTGCTGCGGCTGCGCTGCGCCACGGCTTCCTCGCGCGCCAGCCGGCGGGCCATTTCGTGCGCGAGCAGCGCCACCACGAAGAGACCCGTGCCGGTGAGTGCCGCCTGCACGAAGCGCGGCGAAGAATCGCCCGGCTGCTGCAGCCAGTGCCAGCCCGCGTCCGCCAGCAGCAGCAGCGTGACCGTGGCGGTGGTGCCCAGGCTCACGATCATGGTGCCCAGCACCGCGCTCATGAGCACCGGCAGCGCGAACAGCGGCGTGTAGTTGACGTTGCCGCCCTGCAGCACCTGCAAGGCGGTGAAGGCGGCCAGATCGATGCCGATGGTCAGCAGCCAGAGCGCGGCAAAACCGCGAATCGGCGGCTGCACGCGCGTGTAGCGCATGCCCAGCCAGGTCGCGGCGAGGTAGAGCGCCGAGATGGTGATGGCCACCGGCTGCATCGTCTGCCCGATGACAAAGGCCACGCCCTGCAGCAGCATCAGCACCAGCGCGATGAAGCAGCGTGCGGCCATGAAGCCACGCCAGAGCCGGATCAGCGCCGAGCTTTCACCCGTGCCCTGGTCGAGCACGTCCCAGTCGGTGACCGGCTCGCCGCGCGACCAGAGGGGGGCGCTCATTGGGGCGTTGCGGCTTCGCGGTGCGCGGTGCTGCAATAGACCGCGCCGCCGGGGCCGGCGATGGCATCGGTCGCCGGCAGGTGCAGGCCGCAATGGGCGCAGCGCACCATGGCCTGCGGCGGGCCGGCTGGCGCGGAGGGGCGCTGCTGCGCCTTGGCCGCGCGCTCGCGCATGGCGTCGCGCATTTCTTCGCGGCGGTTCTTGCGCCAGAGCCAGATCGCGACCCAGAGCACCGCGAGGACGAGGAGGTATTTCATTTCAGACGGGAGGACGCGCAAGCACCACTTCGAGCACGAAGCGTGAACCCACGTAGGCCAGCAGCAACAGGGCCGAGCCGGCGTACAGCACGCGGCGCGCAGTGCGGCCGCGCCAGCCGAAGCGGGCCCGGCCGATCAAAAGGATCGCGAAGGTGATCCAGGCAAGCACCGAGAAGATGGTCTTGTGGTCCCACTTCCAGACGCGGCCGGCGGCGCCGTACAGCTGCTCGCTGAACAGCAGGCCAGCCAGCAGCGTGGCCGACAGCAGCACGAAGCCAGCGGTGACGAAGCGAAAGGTGAGCCGTTCGAGCGTGAGCAGCGGCACGCCGCCCTGCGGCTCGGCGGTGGCCAGGCGGATCTGCTTTTCGGCACGGGTGATCAGCCAGGCGTGCACGACAGCGGCTCCGAACAGGCCGTACGAGGCGATGCCCAGCGCCAGATGCAGCGGCAGCCACGGCGAAGCCGTGACGTGCAGCGGCGTACCGGGAAACAGGATGGCCAGCAGCACCGCGGCCGCGCCCAGCCAGGCGAGCGCCCGCCGCACCTTCAATTGGGGATACATGCGGCTTTCGACGGCGTAGACGGTGAGCACCAGCCACGCGGTGACCGACAGGGCGGGTGCGAAACCGAAGCGCGGCTCGCTGCCGATGAGGCCGTGGGCCAGCACGGCGGCATGCAGAATCCATGCAATTCCGAGGCCCCACTGGGCCGCCTGTCGGCTCATTCGGGCACCTGCCGCAGCGACAAATCCGTAGGCAACCGCAGTGGCGATGCCCAGCGCCACGCCGAGCGGGGAGGGGATCGCTAAAATCATCGGCCGGAGTGTACCGGCTCGCCCTTGCGTTCCCCGCGCCCGACTTCAAGTTCTCTCCTCGTCTCCAAGACTTTCCATCCGGCCCGCAGCAGCGGGCAGCAAGGCATTCCGCTCATGGCCACCGCCCTCACAGAAAAGTTCTCCCGCCTCGTCAAGACGATGAGCGGCCAGGCCCGCATCACCGAAAGCAATGTGCAGGACATGCTGCGCGAAGTGCGCATGGCGCTGCTGGAGGCCGACGTGTCGCTGCCCGTGGTGCGCGACTTCGTCGCCCGCGTGAAAGAGAAGTCGCTCGGCCAGGAAGTGCTGGGCTCGCTCAAGCCGGGCCAGGCGCTGGTCGGCATCGTCAATCGGGAACTCGCCGCGACCATGGGCGAGGGCGTGTCCGACATCAACCTCGCGGCCCAGCCGCCGGCGGTGATCCTGATGGCCGGCCTGCAAGGCGCGGGCAAGACCACCACCACCGCCAAGCTCGCCAAGCACCTGATCGAAAAGCGCAAGAAGAAGGTGCTCACGGTGTCGGGCGACGTGTATCGCCCTGCCGCCATCGAGCAGCTCAGGACAGTTACCAAGCAGGCCGGCGCCGAATGGTTCCCGAGCACGCCCGACCAGAAGCCGCTGGACATCGCACGCGCCGCGCTCGACCACGCCAAGCGCCATTACTTCGACGTGCTGCTGGTCGACACGGCCGGCCGCCTTGCCATCGACGAAGTGCTGATGACCGAAATCAAGCAGCTGCATGCGGCGCTCGACCCGGTCGAAACCCTGTTCGTGGTCGATGCCATGCAGGGCCAGGACGCGATCAACACCGCCAAGGCCTTCAAGGAAGCGCTGCCGCTCACCGGCATCATCCTGACCAAGACCGATGGCGACTCGCGCGGCGGTGCGGCGCTGTCGGTGCGCCAGGTCACGGGCGTGCCGATCAAGTTCGCGGGCACCAGCGAGAAGATCGACGGCCTGGAGGTGTTCGACGCCGAGCGCCATGCGGGCCGCATCCTGGGCATGGGCGACATCGTCGCGCTGGTCGAGCAGGTCACGGCCGGCGTCGACGTGGCGGCGGCCCAGAAGCTCGCCGCCAAGGTCAAGAGCGGCGCGGGCTTCGACCTCAACGACTTCCTCGGCCAGCTGCAGCAGATGAAGCAGATGGGCGGCCTCTCCAGCCTGATGGACAAGCTGCCCGCGCAGATGGCCGCCAAGGCCACCGAAGCCGACATGACCCGCGCCGAGCGCGACATCCGCCGCAAGGAGGGCATCATCAACAGCATGACGCCGCTGGAGCGCCGCAAGCCCGAACTGCTGAAGGCCACGCGCAAGCGCCGCATCGCGGCCGGCGCCGGCGTGCAGGTTCAGGAAGTGAACCGCCTGCTCAACGAGTTCGAGCAGATGCAGGGGATGATGAAGAAGATGAAGGGCGCCGGCCTCATGAAGATGATGAAGAAGATGGGCGGCATGAAGGGCATGGGCGGAATGGGTGGCCCCGGCGGCCCCAAGCTGCCGTTCTAGGCAAACGCCTCGCCCCTCCATATATAAGAAGGCCCGCCGATTCGTCCCGGCGGGCCTTTGTGCTTTCAGGTCTGCACGTCGTAGACCGTCTCGTGTGCCTCGGTTGGCGCAGGCAACTCCCAACGATGCAGCATCCGCTCGATGCCCGCGTTCGACAGCGTCGTGTCGCGCTCGCGGTTGCGGCGCATCAGCTCTGCGTGCGGCGCTTCCAGGTACACCAGTTCGATCTGCGCGTGGTAGGCCCACAGCAGGTCGAGCGTCTTGGTGCGCATCTGCTGGCTCAGGTGCGTGGCGTTCCAGACGAAGCGCTCCTGCTTGCGCAGCAACGCCTTCGCCTGATCGACCGCGTGATGTGCCGCGAGCCCGTCGTTCTCGCCGTGCTTCAGGCCCAGTTCGGCGCGTGCATCGTCGAAGGACACAACCGACCAGCCCTTGCGGTGCTGTGCCGCCCAGTGGTTCTTGCCGCTGGCCGGCAGGCCGCACATCACCGTTACCCGCGAGCCCGGCGTCTGGAACAGCGGGTAGTCGGGGCTGGTGTCGGCGCCGCGGAAGTAGGCCAGGCGCGTGTGGGCATCGACCATTTTTCGCGGGCCGTCCCAGCAGCCTTCTTCCTGTGCCAGCTCCTCGAAGAGCGCGATGTCGGCCATGCTGTCCGCGCGCTTCTCGTAGTGGCGGCCGAGCATGTCGCAGCGCGCCACGCAACACAGGTCGGGCAGGCTCAGCTCCCATGAGAGCTTGTGCACCAGCCACTCCGGCCGCACGCCCTTGCGCGAGGCGAAGGCGTGGAACGGCACCTGGTGCACGGCGATGATCCGGCACACGGCCTCGCGCGGCGCAAAAGGCACGCGGGCCTTCCACATCAGCACCCGCACGTCGACCGCGCCGCGGCGCGAGTGGCCGGGCTGGCCGATGCGGCCGCTGGCTTCGTCGATCACCGTGGTGTCGGGCTTGGCGATGTCGTGCAGCAGGCAGGCCATGAACAGCACGAAGCGGCCGTCGGCATCGGCGCGCTGGTAGTGCGCGTCCTGCATCAGCGCGTCGAGCACCATGCGCGTATGGATGCCGACGTTGCCTTCGGCGTGGTAGTACGGGTCTTGCGGCGTCTCTTCGAGGCGCAGCAAGGCCGGCAGCAGGTCGCAGCACTGCGCCCAGTCGGTGCCTTTGCCGGGCGCGGGCACCAGGGCGCGCAGATCGTCGTATGTCATCGCGGCCTCCCTTGGGTGGTGAGTTCGGCGGGGTCGCGCAAGGTGCGCAGCCCCAGGTCTTGCCAGCTCACCGGCGGTGTCGGTGCGTAGAGGTCCACGCCGGGCGTGAGCCGGTTGGGCAGCACCGGCCGGCGGCTGTGGTGCGAGCCCGAGTCGAGGATGGTCTGGACGAAGTCCGGGCGCACCCACTTGTAGCGGCCCGTCACCTGCCCATCCGATTCGGTCTTGAGGTACAGGCCCTCGGCCAGATCGGACAGGTCGGTCTGCTGGCGCACGAGATCGAGCGGCTGGCCTTCGTGCGCCACCGCGTCCTCGAAGGCCGTCTTCCAGTCCGCGCTGCGCGCCAGCGAAGGCCGCACGAGCGCTCGCAGTGCTTTGGCATGGCGCGGCATCTCGCCTTCGTAGAGCACGGGCACCGGCAGCACGGGGCCGCCGGCGAGCAGTGCATGCCGCGCCGGTGTCGAGAGAAAGCGCTGCGCCTGCCGGTCGTAGATGTCGAACTCCAGGAAGAAGGCCGGCAGCCGGTCGTACCAGCAGCTGTGCTTGGCAAAGCACCATTCGCCGTACATCACGTAGCGGTCTTCGAGGCGCTCCAGCAGCGCCGCCTCATGGGCGGCGGCCCAGTGCTTGAACAGGTTGAACTGTCGCTCGCCCGCGCCGCCTGCGAGGTAGTGGCCGCGCGATTGCAGCAGCAGTTCGCCTGCCGAAGTGAACGACACGGCCGCATTGGCACCATCGAGTTTTTCCTCGATGACCACGTGCCGGCCATGCAGTGCCGACAGTGGCGTCTGGCCGTCGTCGGTGTCGCCGGCCTGCAGGCGCGAGCCTTCCAGATGCGCAGTACGCGGGTACTTGAGCAGCGGAATCGATGAAAGAGAAGAAGAGAGAGGGAACACGTTGCTCTCCAGATGGAAATCAGGAAGAACCGACAACGTGCGGGAGCGAAGCTGTAAAGAGTGCAGTCAGCGGAAAGCGCAGCCAGGCGCCCGACTTGACCAGCAATGAAGTGGCGTTGTCGGCGTCAGAGGGTGATGACGGCGAATCGGGGCACTTGGCGCTCCAGGGGATCGAGGGATCCGTGGGTTGAAAAAAAGGAAGGCGCGATTCTAGCCACGCGCCATGAAAAAAGCCGACCCTGAGGCCGGCTTTTCGAGGTGCTGTGTCTTCAGCGCATCAGGCGGTTGCCAGTGCGGGGCGTGCCAGGCGCACCGCATGCATCCATGCCCGGCGCAGCACGGCCGGCGAGCGCGATTCTTCGGGAATCAGCAGGTAGCCGCGGTCGCGCAGCGTGGTGCCCAGCGCGATCTGGCTGGTCAGCACGGTCAGCGGGATCGCCAGCAGCAGCGGCAGGCCAACGGGCATGAGCCAGATCAGAGCGCTCGGGTCGATCATCGCGACGCCGACGGCCAGCATGGCGATCACCAGCGTCATGGGGGCCAGCTGCGAGGCAGCGACCTTCCACGGCACGGCAGCGGCTTCACGCGGGGGCGACTTCCAGTCGAGCTTGATGCCGGTGAGGGCGACCAGCACGAACAGCGAGTGGGCCAGCATGCGGACCGGGGCTTGCACGATGGCAAGGCCGCTTTCCATCACCGAGCTCTTCACCAGGCCCCACGCACCGCCGTACTGGCGTTGCTCACCGCGCATCAGCACGGCAGCGATGCCCAGCACGCGCGGCAGGAACAGCAGGCACAGGGTCCAGACCCACAGGCCGGCCAGTTCGGCGGGCAGCACGCTCCAGCTCGACACGAGGCTCGAGCCGCTCAGCCACAGGGCGGTGCCCAGCGTCAGGAATGCGAGCCACAGCGGAGCCGAGACATAAGCCATGGTGCCGGTCACGAACATCGCGCGGTGCACCGGGTGGATGCCGGGCTCGGCCATCAGGCGGGCGTTCTGCAGGTTGCCCTGGCACCAGCGGCGGTCACGCTGCAGTTCGGCCAGCAGGTCCGGCGGTTGCTGTTCGTAGCTGCCGACCAGGTCGGACACCAGCCACACGTTGTAGCCGGCACGGCGCATCAGCGCAGCTTCGACGAAGTCGTGCGACATGATGCCGCCCGACATGCCGCCGGTGCCCTTGATCGGGGCCAGCGCGCAATGCTTCATGAAGGGCTCGACGCGGATGATGGCGTTGTGGCCCCAGTAGTGCGATTCGCCCAGTTGCCAGAACTGCATGCCCAGCGTGAACAGGCGGCCCGTCACGCGGGAAGCGAATTGCTGTGCACGGGCGTGCAGCGTGACGTGGCCGATGGCCTGCGTCGCGGTCTGGATGATGCCGGCGGTGGGGTTGGCTTCCATCAGCTTGACCATCGAGGTCAGGCAGTCGCCGCTCATCACCGAGTCGGCGTCGAGCACGACCATGTAGCGGTAGTCCTTGCCCCAGCGGCGGCAGAAGTCGGCCACGTTGCCGGCCTTGCGGTGCGTGCGGCGGGTGCGCAGGCGGTAGTACACCTCGACCTGCGGCTGGTTCGGGCTCTCGGCCAGCGCGGCGCGCAGGTCTTCCCAGGCGGCGCGCTCGGCGGCGGCGGTCTCGGGGTTGTAGCTGTCGGACAGCACGAACACGTCGAACTGCTTGGCGTGGCCGGTGGCCGCGACCGATTCGCAGGTGGCGCGCAGGCCTGCGAACACCGTGGCCACGTCCTCGTTGCAGATCGGCATGATGATCGCGGTGCGTGCCTCGGGATTCATCGGGTGGTTGACCACCTGTTTCGCCGAGAGGGCGTGCTTGTCACCGCGCACGGAAACGTAGAAGCCCATGAGCGCGGTCACGAAGCCGGTCACGACCCAGCCCGAAAGCAGGCCGTAGAGACCGATCTGGCCGTATTCGAGCCAGAGGTTGTCGTAGTCGGGTTGCACGCTGGCGAACAGCGACGACGCGATCACGGTGCTCAGCAGCGTGAGCATCATGAAAGCGAAGCGGCGCTGCGCGGCGGCGCGCTGCCAGGGTTGCTTGGCCTGCCGGGCGTCGTGGACGCCGGCTTCGGCATCACGGCCCGCGCCGAGCTTGACCAGCGCGGCGGTGCCGAGGCTGTTCCAGAAACCGCGCCAGGGGCGGGGTGCCATGGAACCGCGGTTGACGGGGGGAGCGGTGACCGAGTT
Organism: Variovorax sp. YR566; assembly: GCF_051992195.1. NCBI lineage: Bacteria > Pseudomonadati > Pseudomonadota > Betaproteobacteria > Burkholderiales > Comamonadaceae > Variovorax > Variovorax sp. YR566. The sequence goes on from NZ_CP197092.1 coordinate 1,470,593, forward strand.
GGGATGGCGTTCTTCGCGAACCGGGCTACGGCGCGAAAAATCGGTATCGGCCAGCACATTCAGTTGGGAGAAGTCGTTCGGCTTCATGTGATTTACCAACGTTGCTTGTCGAGGGAAGGGGTGTCGCCAATGGCAGGAAAGCGCTTGATCACGCAATCCGGCTCAGCGCCGCCAGCGCTTGCGAGCGCGGCCAGCGAATGACCCGCGGCACGGGGCCGCGAGGGGGAAAACTGCTTTTGACGCAGGCCGTCGCGCTGCTGGCGCAGTGCGAAAGATGGGCTGGTGAGTGCTGTCATGCCTGTACAGGGGCAAACCCTGTGCCAGGCTGGAAAAACGCTTTCAGATCAACAGCTTGGAGCGATCTGAAGGTGTTTTTGGCGGGGGAAGGCTGCGGGAAGGCCCCAAAACCCCTGTTTTTGTCGCCGAATCCCGACAAGCCTGCTGGGCTGGTGGGGATAGGCCATATAAATCAACGACTTAGGTGCGTCGCTACTCGGCGACAGGGTCCCCGCCCGGAGCGACAGCGTCGGCCTTGAAGTGGCCAGGCGTGAGTTCGTGCTTCTGCAAAAGCCGGTAGAACTCCGTGCGGTTGCGGTCGGCCAGGCGGGCCGCGTCGGCCACGTTGCCGTCCGTCAGTTTCAGCAGGCCGACGAGGTAATCGCGCTCGAAACGCTGCTTGGCTTCGGCGTAGGTCTGGACCTCGACCGTCGGCACACGCAGCGCCCGCTGCACCAGCGCCAGCGGAATCAGCGGCGAGCTCGACAGCGCACAGACCTGCTCGACCACATTGAACAGCTGGCGCACATTGCCCGGCCAGGCTGCCGTTGTCAGCGCCTTCAGCGCCTCGGGCGCGAAGCCGGACAGCCGCTTGCCGTACTTGGTCGACAGGCGCTGCAGGAAGTGATTGGCCAGCAGCGGGATGTCTTCGCGCCGTGCCGACAGCGGCGGCAGCGTAAGCGTCACCACGTTCAGGCGGTAATACAGGTCTTCGCGGAACTGGCCGGCTTCCATTGCGGCGTCGAGGTCGCGGTGGGTGGCCGAGACGATGCGCACGTCGACCTCGATCGACTGGCTCGCGCCCAGCGGCCGCACCGCGCGCTCCTGCAGCACGCGCAGCAGTTTGACCTGCAGGGCAGGCGGCATGTCCCCGATTTCGTCGAGCAGCAGCGTGCCGCCGTCGGCCTGCTGGAACAGGCCCTTGTGATTGGCGTGGGCGTCAGTGAAGGCGCCCTTCATGTGGCCGAACAGTTCCGACTCGAGCAGCGCTTCCGGAATGGCGCCGCAGTTCACGGCCACGAAGGGCTTGTCGGCGCGCGCGCTGGCCTTGTGGATGGCGCGCGCCAGCAGCTCCTTGCCGGCGCCGGAGTCGCCGCGCAGCAGCACGGAAGCATCTGACTTGGCAACCATGCGCGCTTCGGCCAGCAGCTCGGCCATGCGGTTGCTGCGGCTCACGATCTCGGCGCGCCAGCTGTCGTCGCCGGCCTTGCTCGGCGTGGTGGCGGGGGCGCCGAGCGCCAGCGCCTGCGCGATCTTGTCGAGCAGCTCGCGGCCGTCGTAGGGCTTGGTGAGGTAGGTGAACACGCCCCGCGCTGTAGCCTCGACCGCGTCGGGAATGGTGCCGTGCGCGGTGAGCAGAATCACCGGCAGCGAAGGGTGGCGCTTGCGGATCTCGTCGAACAGCTGGAGGCCGTCGCGCCCGGGCAGGCGCACGTCGCTCAGCACGAGCTGCGGATGTTCGATCTCCAGCTGCGTGAGCGCCGTCTCTGCCGAGGTGACGGCCGTGACCTGGTAGCCCGCCGAGCTCAGCCGCATCGAGAGCAGCCGCAGCATGTCCGGGTCGTCGTCGACCACGAGAAGACGGGCGCCAGAGGTGCTCATTGGTTCGGCTTGCTTCCGGTAGGCGGCGCCGCAGGGGTGGCTGCGGCCGGGGTGGTGTTGGGCCGCGCAAAGCTGCGCTCGATGGCGCGCAGGGCTTCGATGCGGTCGTTCAGCTGATCGATGCGGCGCTGGCTGTCGCGCAGCTGCTGCACCTGCCTGTCACGGTCGTCCTCGACGCGGCGCTGCTCTACATAGCGCGCGGCCAGGGCGCGTGCCAGCGGATGCAGGGCCTGCGCCTCGGGCGCGGGGTTGGCGATCACGCGCTGCAGCAGGCCCAGCGCGCGCGCCAGGTCGGCTGGCACGCGGGTTTGCGAGAGCAGCAGCGCCAGTTGCATCTGCGCCGTGGGCGCATCGCCGGGGTCGCCGATGCGTGCGATTTCCGTGTTCAGGTCGGCGCCATTCAGCGGGCGCACCCTGTCGGCATACGACAGCATGGCCGCCTGCGGTCCCTGCGTCATCAACGTGAAGAGCGACGAGGCGGGCTGCGTGGCCGGGGCCTTGGGCTCGGCCTCGACCGGCATCACGCGCGGCACGACCGGGGGCGGCGGCAGCGCATCGGCCTCCGCGGGCGGCTTGGGCTGCGTGGCGCAGGCGGCCAGCAGCAGGACGAAAGGCACGGTCATCGCCCCGGCGAAGGAGGAACGGCGGACGAACGAAAAAGACATGGGTCGAAGAAAGGACGCGAGGCGGTCAGGCAGTGTTGGAGAGGGGAAGCCGGGGTGGTCAGGCCGTGCGCGGCAGTTCGATGCGAAAGCGAGCACCGGGACCGCCGGGCTGCAGAGTGATGCGGCCCCCGTGGGCTGCAATGTACTCCTGCACGATGGAAAGTCCGATGCCCGTGCCTTTCACCGTGTGCTCGGGCTGGCGTTCGCCGCGGAAGAAGGGTTCGAAGATCCGGTCGCGGTCGCCCTCGGCAATGCCGGGGCCGGCGTCGTTCACGTCGATGTGCACCGCCTCGGGCGTCCCCGACACCGCCAGGGTGATGACACCGCCCGTTACCGAAAAGCGAATGGCGTTGCTCAACAGATTGGCGATTGCGGTGCCGAGCTTGGTGCGGTCGACCGTCATTGCGATGGGCTCGCCCTCGGCGCGCACGCGCAGTCCGTGCGACTGCCACTGCAGGCGCTGGGCCTCGATCTGTTCCTCGATCAGCGGCAGCAGCTCGGTGCGTTCGCGGCGCAATTCGCGCGCCTCGAAGGCGGCGGCGTTGAAGCGCAGCAGCGCCTCGATCTGGCCCTGCAGCGCCACGGTGTTCTGCTGCAGGATCTGCGCGACTTCGAGCTGCGCCGGGTTCAGCGGCCCGGTCACGCCGTCTTCGAGCAGTGAGACGCCCTCGCGCAGCGCGGCCAACGGCGTCTTCAGCTCGTGCGATACGTGGCGCAGGAAGCGCGCCTTGTCGGCGTCGAGCTCGGTCAGGCGCAGCCGCAGCCATTCGAGCTGCTGCGACACGCGCCGCACGTCGGCCGGGCCGCGGATGTCGATGGGCTCGTCGAGCCGGTTCTGGCCGAGGCCGACGATGGCGTGCTCCAGCCGCTTGAACGGCCGCGCCAGCCAGATGCCGAAGGCCAGCGCCAGCGACACGGCCAGCACGCTGGCGGCCACCACTTCGCGCATCAGCCGGCGGCGCGCGTTCTCGATGCGCTTGGCCAGCGCATCGTTCTGCGTTTCGATCAAGAACTGCGCCTGCTGCGCGAGGTTGGTGTTGAGCGCGTCGAGCTCGCGGAACTGCATGGCCATCGTGCTTTCGCGGGCGAGGGCGCTGTCGGCGTTGCCGCTCATCAGGCCCTCGATCACGCCGAGCTGGGTGCGCCACATCTCGATGCCGGCGGGCGCGAGGCCGTTCTTTTCCAGCCGCTCCAGCACCTGATGCGCTTCGCGCGCCGCGTCGTCGAAGCGGCGGCGCAGCACCGCGTCGTTGAGCACCAGCGACTGGCGCCCCGCGCGCTCCATGGCCGCACTGCGTTCGGCCAGCGACTGGGACGCGCCCGACAGGCGCAGCGCACGCGCGGCCGCGTCGCGGCTTTGCGTCATCAGTACGTCGTACTGCAGCACCGAGCGCAGCGCCACGCCAACCAGCAGCGCGGTGATCAGCAAGAAGGCAAACAGCAGGAGCTGCTGGAACGAGCCCCGTATGGAAGGTCGCTTCGCCATCAGTGGGCGAGCGCCGGCATCAACGATTCGCTCGTGACCACCTCGCCGCGCAGCGTGTAGGCCAGCGAGCGGGTGATGCGCAGATCGGTCATCTGGCCAACGAGCCTTGCGTCGCCCTCGAAGTTGACGACGCGGTTGCAGGCGGTGCGGCCCATGAGTTCGTTCGCATCCTTGCGCGAGGCGCCTTCCACCAGCACGCGCTGCGTGGTGCCGACCAGCGCCTGGCCGAAGCGCTTCACGTTGGCGTCGATCACGGCCTGCAGCGTGTGCAGGCGCGCGAGCTTCACCTCGTGCGGCGTGTCGTCATGCAGCGCGGCGGCGGGCGTGCCGGGGCGCGGGCTGAAGATGAAGCTGAAGCTGGCGTCGAACTGGCAGTCGTCGATCAGCTTCATCATCTTGTTGAAGTCGTCGTCGCTCTCGCCGGGGAAGCCGACGATGAAGTCGCTGCTCAATGCGAGCTCGGGGCGGATGGCGCGCAGCTTGCGCACCGTGCTCTTGTATTCCATGGCGGTGTAGCCACGCTTCATCGCCATCAGGATGCGGTCGCTGCCGTGTTGCACCGGCAGGTGCAGGTGGCTCACGAGCTGCGGCACCTTCGCGTAGGCCTCGATCAGGCGCGGCGTGAACTCGTTCGGGTGGCTCGTGGTGTAGCGGATGCGCTCGATGCCGGGAATTTCTGCGACGTATTCGATCAGCAGCGCGAAGTCGGCAATTTCCGCGGTGTCGCCCATCTTGCCGCGGTAGGCATTCACGTTCTGGCCCAGCAGCGTGATCTCGCGCACGCCCTGGTCGGCCAGGCCGGCGATCTCGACCAGCACGTCGTCGAGCGGGCGGTTCACTTCCTCGCCGCGGGTGTAGGGCACCACGCAGTAGCTGCAGTACTTGGAGCAGCCTTCCATGATCGACACGAAGGCCGTCGCGCCCTCGACGCGCGCGGGCGGAAGGTGGTCGAACTTCTCGATCTCGGGGAAGCTGATGTCCACCTGCGGGCGGTTCAGGCGCTCGCGGTCGTTCAGCATCTCGGGCAGGCGGTGCAGCGTCTGCGGCCCGAACACGATGTCGACGTAGGGAGCGCGCGCGATGATGGCCTCGCCCTCCTGGCTCGCCACGCAGCCCCCCACGCCGATCTTCACGCCCTTGGCCTTCAGGTGCTTCACGCGGCCGAGGTCGGAGAACACCTTCTCCTGCGCCTTCTCGCGCACCGAGCAGGTGTTGAACAGGATGAGGTCGGCCTCGTCCACGTTCTGCGTGGGCTCGTAGCCCTGGGCTGCGTTGAGCACGTCGGCCATCTTGTCCGAGTCGTACTCGTTCATCTGGCAGCCGAAGGTCTTGATGAATACTTTTTTCATGGGGAACTCTCTCTGCCCTCCGAGGGTGGAGGGCTGCAGGTGCGCGCGGCGCGCCGCTGCGTTATTGCGTGTTGACGGTGTCGTTCGAGGTGAACGGCCAGATGTTCAGGAGCGGCTTGTCCAGCGACTCGCGGCTGGCCATGGCTTCGTCTGGCGTGAGGATCCACACCTCGCGCAGCAGTCCGGCGGCGTCGCGCGTGTAGTTGACGAGGTACTTCTGGCCGACGATGGCACCGGGCATCACCAGCATGTTCTGGCCGCTGCGGATGCGCGCGCCGGCGCCCAGGCGGTCGGGCTTGCCGTCGAGTTCGACCTCGGGTGCGTTGGTGACCATGAATTTGCCGCGCAAAGTGCCGATAGGGAAAGTGCGACCGCCAACGAGCGATTCGTTCTGGGTCTGCGGCCGGGGCACTTCGTCCTGGGCGCTGGCGGTGAGCGGGAAAAAGCCTGCAGCAGCAATGGCTGCTGTGCAAACTGCTATGAAAGTGAGAGCATTCGTGATTGTCTTGCAGCGGTTCATGGGGTTTATCCAGAGGCTGTGGAGCGGCGATTTTAGCGAGGGGGTGTGGTTCTCTCGCGCCGGCCACAGTCAGTTATGCGGGGCTTTGGGTTGACCTGCTTTACATTTCTTTACAGGCCCCATGAACACCGAGAGTCAGCCGCTGATCCAATAGTCGCTGTCAGCCCAAAGTGCACAAAGAACCCATGAAGAAAAATGTCGCGGTCGCCCTTGCGGGCGTGTTGATCGTAGCCGTCGCGGGCGGGTGGTGGAGCATGTCCGGCGACAAGTCCGCCACAAAGAGTGCCAAGGCGCCGACAGCCAACGGCGGCGCTGCTTCCGGCGGCGGTGCCCCCGCGCTCGTGACGCTGGCCACGGCGCAGAAGCAGGACGTGCCGGTGACCGTGCAGGTCAACGGCAGCGTGGTGTCCCTCAACAGCGTCGACCTGCGCCCGCAGGTGACCAACACGGTGAGCGCGGTGCACGTGAAGGAAGGTCAGTTCGTCAAGTCCGGCCAGCTGCTGTTCACGCTCGACGACCGCAACGACCAGGCCAACCTCGCCCGCGCCCGTGCACAGCAGCAAAAGGATGAGGCCACCATGGCCGACCTCGAGCGCCAGTACAAGCGCAGCCAGGACCTGGTGGCGCAGAACTTCATCGCCAAGAGCGCTGCCGACGCCACGCTCTCGCAGCTCGAGGCACAGCGCGCCGCCGTGGCCGCCGACCGCGCGGCCGTGCAGTCGGCGCAGGTGGCGCTGGGCTATGCGACGCTGCGCGCGCCCATTGCGGGGCGTATCGGCGCCGTCAACATCTACCCGGGCACGCTGGTGCAGCCGACGCTGTCGCTGGTCACCATCACGCAGCTCGACCCGATCGCCGTGAGCTTCCCGGTGCCCGAAGGCAACCTGCAAGACCTGCTGGAGGCCGCGCGCTCGCGTTCGAAGGTCGAAGCCGTCGTCACCGGCGGCAAGGCGCCGCTGAGCGGCACGCTCGACTTCGTCGACAACACCGTCGATCCTCAGATCGGCACTGTGCGCGCCAAGGCCGTGTTCGCCAACGCCGACCAGAGCCTGTGGCCGGGCCAGTTCGTCGGCACGCGCATCACGGTGCGCACGCTCAATGGCGCCACCGTGGTGCCGGCCGCGGCGCTGATGATGCTGTCCGAGGGCACTTCGCTCTATGTGGTCGACGAGGGCAAGACCGCCATGCGCCGCAAGGTGAAGACGCTGCACACCTTCGGCACCAAGGTCGCGGTCAGCGGCGTGGAGCCAGGCGAGCAGGTGGTGATCGAGGGCAGCCAGAACGTGCGCCCGGGCGGCAAGGTCCGCGTTGACGTCAAGGCGCCGGGTACGCCCGCCGAGCCTGCAGCGCCCGCCAACGGCACCACCGGCGTCACGCCGGGCAGCGCGGCCTCTTCGGACGGCGCCGACATCAAGCCGCCGAAGCAGGAACGCGCATGAACATTTCGGAGCTCTGCATCCGTCGTCCTGCGATGACGGTGCTGCTGTCTGCGGCCGTGGTGGTCATCGGCATCTTTGCGTACTTCAGCATCCCCGTGGCCGCGCTGCCGAGCTACAACACGCCGGTCATCAACGTCAACGCGCAGCTGCCGGGCGCCAGCCCGGACACCATGGCGTCGTCTGTAGCGCTGCCGCTCGAAAAGCAGTTCTCGACCATCCCGGGCCTGCAGACCATCAGCTCGGTGAACACGCAGGGCGTGACCTCGCTCACGCTCGAGTTCGTGAGCAGCCGCGACATCGACGCCGCCGCCGTCGACGTGCAGGCCGCGCTGCTGCGCGCCCAGCGCCAGCTGCCGCAAGAACTCACGCAGCTGCCCTCCTACCGCAAGGTGAATCCGGCCGATGCGCCGGTGCTGTTCATCGCGCTGATCTCGCCGTCGATGAACCCGTCGGAGCTCAACGACTACGCCGAGAACCTGATCTCGCCCACGCTCTCGACCATCGACGGCGTGGCGCAAGTGGGCGTGTATGGCCGCAAGGCTTTTGCGGTGCGCATCAAGGCCAACGCCGACCTGCTCAACGCGCGCAACATCACGCTCGATGAACTCGCCAAGGCGGTGAACTCGGCGAATGCCAACACGCCGGTCGGCGTGCTCGACGGCCCGCGCCAGACGCTCACCATCCAGGCCAACCGCCAGCTCATGAAGGCGGCCGACTTCGCCAAGCTGATCGTCGGCCAGCGCAATGGCGCGCCGGTGCGGCTCGACGAGGTGGCGACCATCGAGGACAGCTTCGAGTCGGTCAAGACCGCCAGCAGCTTCAACGGGCAGGACTCGATTTCGCTCGCCGTGCAGCGCCAGCCGAACGCCAACACCGTGCAGGTGGTGGACGCGGTGCGCGCGCTCATCCCGCGCTTCAAGGCCGAGTTGCCGCAGTCGGTGGAAATCCAGATGGTGAACGACCGCTCGCTGTCGATCCGCGAGGCCGTGCACGACGTGCAGCTCACGTTGCTGGGCACCATCGCGCTGGTGGTGCTGGTGATCTTCCTGTTTTTGCACCGGCTGGTGGCCACGCTGATTCCGGCCGCGACCATTCCCATTTCGCTGATCGGCGCGGTGGCGCTGCTCTACGCCTTCGGCTACAGCCTCGACAACATCTCGCTGCTCGGCATCACGCTGGCGGTGGGCCTGGTGGTGGACGACGCCATCGTGGTGCTCGAAAACATCATGCGCTACGTCGAGAAGGGTATGGACCCGTTCGCGGCGGCGCTGCGCGGCGCGCGCGAGGTGGGCTTCACCATCGTGTCGATCTCCATCTCGCTGGTGGCCGTGTTCATCCCGATCTTCTTCATGCCGGGCGTGATCGGCCTGCTGTTCCACGAGTTCGCGGTGGTGGTGGCGCTGGCGGTGCTGGTGTCGGCCGTGGTGTCGCTCACGCTGGTGCCGATGCTCGCGAGCCGCCTGCTCAAGCAGGTGCCGCGCAAGGAAGGCGCGCTCGACCACGAAGAAGAACATCCCGAGCCGGGCACCGCCATCGGCCGCGCATTCGAGCGTGGCTATCGCGCGGTGCACGGCGGCTACATGCGCACGCTCGACTGGACGCTGGGGCATCGCAAGGTGATGCTGATGATGGCGGCGCTGACCTTCGTCATCACGGGCTGGCTGTTCGCGACCATCCCGAAGGGCTTCTTCCCAGAAGAAGACATCGGCCAGATCCAGATCACGACCGAGGCCGCCGAAGACATTTCATTCACCGCCATGAAGGCGCTGCAGGACCGCGTGGCCGCAACGCTCAAGGACGACCCGAGCGTCGACTACGTGAGTTCCTTCGTCGGCGTCGGCGGACCCACCGCCACACAGAACTCCGGCCGGCTGTTCGCGGTGCTCAAGCCGCGCAGCGAGCGCCCGCAGATGGCGAAGGTGCTCGAGTCGCTGCGCCAGCGCTTCCGCGAGATCCCGGGCATCGCCGTCTACATGCAGCCGGTGCAGAACCTGCGCCTGGGCGGCCGCCAGAGCAAGGCGCGCTTCCAGTACACGCTGCAGAGCGTGAACGCGGGCGAGATGGTGCCCTGGTCTACCAGGCTCATGGAGCGCATGCGGGCTGATGCGGCCTTCCGCGACGTGACCAGCGATTCGCAGAACCGCGGCCTGCAGGCCACGCTCGACATCGATCGCGACAAGGCCGGCGTGCTCGGCGTGGCGGTAGGCGACTTGCGCACCGCGCTCTACAACGCGTACGGCGACCGGCAGATCGGCAGCATCTACGGTTCGAGCAACACCTACCAGGTGATCCTCTCGGCCGCCGACAACGACCGCCAGTTCGAGGAAGACGTCTCGCGCCTGTCGGTGCGCAGCACCACGGGCAGGCTGGTGCCGCTGTCGGCCTTCTCGACCGTCAAGCGCACGGTGGGGCCGACTTCGGTCAACCACCAGGGCCAGCTGCAGGCGGTGACGGTGTCGTTCAACCTCGCGCCCGACGTGCCGCTGGGCAACGCGACCGCGAAGATCGACCAGTTCAAGGACGAACTGAAGATGCCGCAGTCGATCATCACCACCTACGGCGGCGATGCGGCGGTGTTCCAGAGTTCGCAGTCGAGTCAGGCCGTGCTGCTGGTGCTGGCGGTGCTCGTCATCTACGTGCTGCTGGGCGTGCTGTACGAGAGCTACATCCACCCGCTGACGATTCTGGCGGGGCTGCCTTCGGCGGCAGTGGGGGCGCTGATCTCGCTGAAGCTCTTCGGCTTCGACCTGACGCTGATCGCGACCATCGGCATCCTGCTGCTGATCGGCATCGTGAAGAAGAACGCGATCATGATGATCGACTTCGCGCTCGACGCGCAGCGCACCGAGGGCATGCAGCCGGTGGACGCGATCCGCGAGGCCTGTCGCCTTCGTTTCCGCCCGATCCTGATGACCACGCTGGCCGCGCTGATGGGCGCGCTGCCGCTGGCGCTGGGCCTGGGCGCCGGCGCCGAGCTGCGCCAGCCGCTGGGCGTGGCCGTGGTGGGCGGGCTGATCTTCTCGCAGGTGATCACGCTGTACATCACGCCGGCCATCTACCTGGCGCTGGACCGCTACAGCGGCACGGGGCCGATGGTCGATCTGCCGGGAGAGGCCAAGGCCGAAGCTGCAGCGGGCGGTCACGCCGCCTCGCACGCCTGACGGCGATCCAAAAGATGCCGGATGGTCATGAGCGTGAGCCACCCGGCCAGAAAGGACTTTGGCAGTCCTGCGAAACGTCACACCCGGGCCATCGCCAATTGAAGGCGGGCCTCTTCTTCAACGGCTCCTCCCGTTCCCTCCTCCGCTCTTCCCATCCATGTGTGTGACGGGGTGAATGATGGCGATGGGGGAAGGGCTCCACGGTATCCAGCGATACAGGAAGTGGGCTTTTTTCTTATGGTGACGCATCGCGGAAACGCCGCAAGGCCGGCGCATTCGGGATGCTGACCTGCCGGGCCCGCGTTTCAATGAGCCCGTGTCCCGCCAGCGCATTCAACGTGCGGGTGACGGTGACGCGGCTCAATGCCGTCATGGCGCCGATCTGCTCATGCGTCAGATCGACGGTGAGTTGTTTCGATGCCTGCGCCGATGGCAGGCGTGCCACACGCAGCAGCAAATCGATGACCCGCTCCTTGGGCGCCGCCGAGGCCACCCCGGCAAGCTTGGCGACGATCATGTGATTCTTGAAGCCGAGCAGCTGGATCAATGAGGTCGCGAGTTCGGGAAGCTCCGAAAATTGCTGCGCGACATCCGCCGGGCGATAGCGGCTGAGAATGGCCGGCGCGACCGCCCGGGTCGTCGTGGGCCGAGGACTGTCGGCAAACGCCGGGCCTTCGCCAAAAATCGCACCCGGTCCGAAGATCTCGAGCAGGAACTCCGAGCCGTTGCTTCGCTGGATCGTGGAGTGAACGAACCCCGATCGCAAAAGATAGAAGTAGTCGTGCCGTTCGCCTTCGCGCGCAATGGTGTCGCCGGCCTCCAGGGTGACGAAGCTTCCCAGATGCGTGGCGTCGGTCCACGGCGCAGACAGCGTCTGGGATGCATCCCAACTGGCGTACGCCGAGGGGGGCGAATTTGTTCTTTTCATGGGAGCGTCTTGCCCGGGTCGGAGAAAGGCAAGCGGCCCATCGTGCCGTCGCGCTAGGTCGTGGGCTCATCGAGCGGCGTGTCCGCCGCCAGGTGGGCGGTATCGCTCCAGCCCACAAGGCTGAAACCTTCCGGCGTCCACAGCATGCGGTTGATGGCTGCATTGCCCAGCTGCCAGGTGCGTGGCGCCTGCAGTGCCTGCCGGGTGGCGGCGCGGTACAGCACGTCCATCACGCCGCCATGCGCAACCAGCACGACCAGCTCGCCCGGATGTCGTGCCGCCAGCTCGGAGGCCACGCCTGTCACGCGGTCGCGGAACACCAGCAGGCTCTCGCCGCCGTCGGGTTCGAACTCGGGGTCGCGCTCGCGCCAGAGCTTGGCCTGCACCGGCAGCGTGGCTTCGATCTCGGCGAAGCTCAGGCCCTCGAAATGCCCGAAGGCACGCTCGCGCAGGCGCGGCTCGGGTTGCACGGCCAGGCCATGGGGCTTGGCGATTTCTTCTGCGGTCTGCCAAGCGCGCGAGAGGTCGCTGGCGTAGACGACACCAATCGGCTCGTCGGCCAGCGCACCACCGGCGCGCCGCGCCTGCCAGAGTCCGGTCTCGTTGAGCCCGATGTCGAGCTGGCCCTGGATGCGGGTGTCGACGTTCCAGGCGGTTTCGCCGTGGCGAACGGCGATCAGGCGGGTGGCTTCTTCCATTCGCGGGATTCTAGAAGCGCTACTTTTTGGCCGTTGACAGCTCGATATTGACCCGGCGCTCGCCCTGCGGCGGGTTCGGGAAGCCCTGCAGCGCGGCCTGGAACATCACCGGCAGGATCGCCGCACTCGAGGTGTAGGGACCATCGTTGCGGGCGCGGGTCTCGTAGACCACGCGGTTGGAGCCCACCTCGCGCAGCACCACGCTCACTTCGCGCTCGTACCAGGGGTTGGCTGGCGGCGCGAACGCCGGGCCGCCATACCAGCCGCCGCCGTACCAGCGCCGGCCGTAGTAGCCATAGCCGCCGTAGCCATAACCCCAGGGGCCGTTGTAGAGCCACGGATCGGCCCAGGGCGAGAGGCCGGTCGTCACGCGCGCGCCGATCTGCGCGGTGTACTGGGGCTTGGCGTCGTCGCGGCGCAGGCCGACGTTGTCGAGCGCCGCGGCGGCCATGGCTTCGAGCGATTCCTGTCGCGCGCCGTCGGCCTGCTGCGAGGGCAGGCGATCGAAGCGGTAGGTGGCGCCGGGCGCCACGGTGCCGGGGGAGGCAAAGCTCTTGACGTCGCTGTCGACCACCCAGGAGGTGGCGCAACCCGTCAGGCTTGCTGCAAGAAGAAGAGCAGAGAACGCAAGTTTCATGAGGGTCTCCGGGCGCAAAGCCCCAAATTCCCCTGGGTTGCCCGGTCAGCCCTGGACGATGCGCAGGGCGGCAGGTGCCTGGGAGAGCAGATCGAAGGAAGGGGTGTCGAAGGCCTTGTCGCCGTCGTCATCCGCCACGCCCGTCGCCTTCAGACCCTTGAAGTCGTGCCGCGTTCCGTCGAGCAGGTGCGAAGGAACCACGTTCTGCAGCGCGGTGAACATGTTCTCCACGCGGCCGGGGTACTTCTTGTCCCACTCGCGCAGCATTTCGCCGACTTGCTTGCGCTGCAGGTTTTCCTGGCTGCCGCACAGCGTGCACGGAATGATCGGGAACTCGCGGTGCTGGGCCCAGCGCACCGTGTCTTTTTCGGCCACGTAGGCCAGCGGGCGGATCACGATGTGCTTGCCGTCGTCGCTCACCAGCTTGGGCGGCATGCTCTTGAGCTTGCCGGCAAAGAACATGTTGAGGAAGAAGGTCTGCAGCATGTCGTCGCGGTGGTGGCCCAGCGCGACCTTGGTGGCGCCCAGCTCGTCGGCCACGCGGTACAGGATGCCGCGGCGCAGCCGGCTGCACAGGCCGCAGGTGGTCTTGCCCTCCGGGATCACGCGCTTGACGATGCTGTAGGTGTCCTGGTTCTCGATGTGGAAGTCCACGCCCAGGTCGCTCAGGTACTTGGGCAGCACCTCTTCGGGAAAGCCGGGCTGCTTCTGGTCGAGGTTGACCGCGACGATGTCGAAGTGAATCGGCGCGCGCGCCTTCAGCTTGAGCAGGATGTCGAGCAGCGCGTAGCTGTCTTTGCCACCCGAGACGCACACCATGACCTTGTCGCCTTCTTCGATCATGTTGTAGTCGACGATGGCCTGCCCGACCTGGCGGCACAGGCGCTTTTCGAGCTTGTGCGTTTCGCGCTCGATCTTCAGGGAATTGGCAGTGGCGTCGGCGGCGGCGGGCGCCTCGTCGATCCAGACGGCGTTCATGGGCAGGCTACTTCGGGGAGTCGGGGGAAGGGGGTGATTGTCCCCGATCCCCATTCCGCACGCTACGCGGCGGGAAAGGCGGTGCGCATCGCCTCGACGAAGAGCCGCAGCTTCGCCGGGTAGAAGCGCGCATACGGGTACGCCAGGTACACCGGCGCGGGCGTCCCGCGCCACTGCGGCACCAGATGCAGCAGCCGGCCCGCGGCGATCTCCTCGGTCAGCATCCATGTCGACGACACGCCCGCGCCCAGGCCCAGCACGACGGCGCTGCGCAGGGCGTAGAGGCTGTCGGTGATCAGGCGCGGGCGGATCGGCACGCGGCACACCTCGCCGGTGGTCTCGTGCGTGAGCACGACCTCGGTGCGGTAGAAGTTGCGCGCGGCCAGCCAGGGCAAGGCTTCCAGCTCGCGGGGGTGGGTGGGCACTGCGGCCGCACCCTCGAAAAGAGAAGGCGCGGCAATCGCGATGCGCGGCACCTCGGACAGCCGGATCGCCACCACGGCCGGGTCAGTCACTTCGCCGACGCGGATCGCACAGTCGACGCCCTCGGCGATGAAGTCGGGCGTCTGGTCGTGCGGGCTGTCGTGCAGCAGCCATTCGACCGTCACCTGCGGATGGCGCTGCAGGTACCCGGCCAGCGGGCCGACCAGCAACTGCTGCCCGAAGGCATGCGGCGCCACCACGCGCAGCCGGCCCTCGGGCTGGTCGCCGACGCCGCGCAGCTCGGCCTCGAAGGCGCCCCAGCTCTGGAGCAGCTCCTTGGCGCGGTCGAAGCAGCGCTCGCCGTCCTCCGTGAGCTTCATCGCGTGCGTGGAGCGCTGCAGCAGCCGCACGCCCAGCGAGCGCTCGAGCGCCTGCAGGCGGCGGCTCACGGTGGGCTGGGTGGTGCCCATCTGCGTGGCTGCGGCCGACAGGCTGCCGGCCTCGACGATGCGCACGAAGGTCTGCATCAGCTCGATGCGGTCGGCGGGAGCGGGCTTTTCCATGCGTCGAGCGTATATCAATTGTTCGACCCGGGAGGCTACCTTTGACCGCCACCGCCCTGCAAACTCCGGCCCTTGCTTCTGGTTCTAAGGGTTAACACCATGTCTTCCATTCAATCAACGCATGAGCGACTGCCCGGCTCGCTGATCCTGCTGCTGGCCGCCAGCGCCGGCTTCGGTGTCGCGGCGCTCTACTACAGCCAGCCCATGCTGGGCGTGCTCGGGCCCGACATCGGCGCCTCGGCCCGTTCCGTGGGTTTCGTCCCCACGCTCACGCAGCTGGGCTATGCGCTCGGCATCCTGCTGCTCGCCCCGCTGGGCGACCGCTTCGACCGCCGCCGCATCATCCTCGTCAAGGCCTCGGTGCTGGTGCTGGCGTTGCTCGGTGCAGCTTTTTCGCCCTCGGTCGGCCCGCTGCTGGCGGCCAGCCTCGTCATCGGCCTTGCCGCCACCATGGCGCAGGACGTGGTGCCGGCCGCCGCCACGCTGGCGCCCGAAGCGCACCGCGGCAAGATTGTCGGCACGGTGATGACGGGGTTGCTGCTGGGCATCCTGCTGTCGCGCGTGCTCAGCGGCTTCGTGGCCGAGCACTTCGGCTGGCGCACGATGTTCATGGTCGCGGCGGCCAGCATCGCGTTCATTGGCGTTGCCGCGGCGCGCGGCCTGCCGCACCTGCGCCCGACCACACAGCTGGGCTACGGCGCGCTGCTGGGCTCGCTGGCGGATCTGTGGAAGCGCCACAGCGCGCTGCGCCGCGCCGCCTTCGCGCAGGCCCTGCTGTCGGTGGGTTTCAGCGCCTTCTGGTCGACGCTGGCCGTGATGTTGCACGGCGCGCCCTTTCATCTGGGCAGCGCGGCTGCCGGCGCCTTCGGCCTGGCCGGCGCCGCGGGTGCGCTGGCCGCACCCCTCGCCGGGCGCCTGGCGGACCGCCGCGGCCCCGAACTGGTGATCCGCATGGGCGCCGTGCTGGTCGTGGTGTCGTTCGCGGCCATGCTGTTTGCACCGCTGATGGCGCCCGCCGCTCGGCTGGGGCTGATCGTGGCCAGCGCCATCGGCTTCGACTTCGGGCTGCAGGCCGCGTTGATCGCGCACCAGACCGTGGTCTACGGTATCGACCCCGGTGCGCGCAGCCGGCTCAATGCGGTGTTCTTCAGCGGCGTGTTCATCGGCATGGCCACGGGTTCCGCGCTCGGCGCCCTGGTGCTGGCGCAGTGGGGCTGGTCGGCCGTGGCCTTGCTGGGGGCGGTGTCGGGGCTGGGTGCGCTTGCCGTGCGGATGTGGCCCGTGGCCGTCAAGCCTGCCGTGGCTTGTGGTTCAGCGGCCTGAGGGGCTGTTGCTCACCACTCGCCGGCTTCCATGCGGATCGCCACTTCGCAGTCGTCGAAGATTTCGAGCTTGGCGATCTTCACGCGCACGCCCACCACGCCGGGCAGCTGCAGCAGGCGCTGCACCAGCTTGCCGATCAGGCTTTCGAGCAGGTTGACGTGCTCGGCGGTGCACTCTTCGATGATGATGCGGCGCACCTTGCGGTAGTCGAGCACGTGGAAGATGTCGTCGTCCTGCGGCAGCAGCGGCTGCGGGCCGAGGTTGAGTTCGGCATCGACCAGGATCGGTTGCGGCGCCGTCTTCTCCTGTTCGAGGATGCCCAGGTTGGCGTCGAAGCGCAGGCCCTGGAGGGTGAGTGTCTGGTGGCCTTGCGAGGGAGTGGACATGGTGGTGGTGCTCACATGAGCGAGAAATCGCGCTCGAATTTCATCAGGTGCTGGCCGCCGTCCACCAGCAGCGTGGTGCCGGTGATCGAGCGGTTCTCCAGCGCGAACTTCACTGTGGCGACCACGTCATCCGGCGTGGAAGAGCGGCCCAGCGGCGACAGTTTGTGCAATTGCGCGAACTTGTCGTCGTCCAGCATGTGGCTCGCCAGCGTGAGGCCGGGCGCCACGCCCACCACGCGCACGCGTGGCGCGAGGGCCAGTGCCAGCATCGGCGTGGCGGCTTCGAGCGCGGCCTTCGACAGCGTGTAGCTCAGGAAGTCGGGGTTCGGGTTCCACAACTTCTGGTCGAGCAGATGGATAACCGCGCCTTGCGCGTCGCGCGCCGTCACGTGTTCATGCAGCGCCTGCGCCAGCAGGATGGCCGCGCCGGTGTTGCTGCGCGCATGGCGTTCCATGAGCGCATAGCCGAAGGTGGCGGCTTCGTCGTGCTCAAACAGCGCTGCGCTGTGCACCACGGCGTCGACGCCGCGAAAGCGCGCGACCACGCGGGGCAGCAGGGCGCGCGTGGCCTGTTCGTCTTCGAGGTCGGCGGCGAACAGGGCCGAGTCGCCCGAGAGCGCGGCGCAGTCGGCCACCGTCTGCTCGGCCTCGGCCAGCGAACTCCGGTAATGCACCGCCACTTGCCAGCCACCTGCGGCAAGCCCCAGCGCGATCTCGCGGCCCAGCCTGCGGCCTGCGCCCGTGACGAGAACGGTGCGGCGGGAGGCAGGGGCTTGGGAAACGGGGCTCATGCGGGGAGAGGGAGAATGGCGCTGTGACGACAAAGACGACCCCCAGCAGTTTACCTACCGCCCTCGACCACCTCATCGCGCGTTCCGTCGAGCGCGCGGGTGGATGGATCGGGTTCGACCGCTTCATGGCGCTCGCGTTGTATGCGCCCGGCCTGGGCTACTACGCCAACACTTCCGCCAAGTTCGGGCACATGCCTTCTTCGGGCAGCGACTTCGTGACAGCGCCGGAACTCACGCCGATGTTCGGGCAGACACTGGCAGCTCAGGTGGCCGAGGCGCTGGAGAAGACGGGGACCGACACGGTGTGGGAATTCGGCGCTGGCTCTGGTGCATTGGCGGTGCAGCTGCTGCATGCGCTCGACGAGATGGGGCGCACCGATGTGCGCTATCGCATCGTCGATCTGTCCGGCACGCTGCGGGAGCGGCAGCAGCAGGCGCTGGTGCGGTATGCGGATCGTGTCGAGTGGCTGAACGAGCTGCCTGAGTCGATGGAAGGCGTGGTGGTCGGAAACGAAGTGCTCGATGCGATGCCGGTGCAATTGCTGGCGCGTGTGGGCGGGCAGTGGCTCGAACGCGGCGTGGTGCGCAATGTGAGCGACGACGGTTGGGCATGGGCGGACCGTTCCACCGAACTTCGCCCGCCGATCGAAGTGCCCGGCGAACACGACTACCTCACCGAGATTCATCCGCAGGCTCGGGCGTTCATTGCGACGCTGGCGGATCGGCTTGGGAAGGGCGCGGCTTTCCTCATTGACTACGGGTTTCCCGAGGCCGAGTACTACCACCCGCAGCGGCACATGGGCACGGTGATGTGCCACCGGGCGCACCAGGCTGATGGCGATCCGCTGTCTGATGTGGGCTACAAGGACATCACTGCGCATGTCGACTTCACGGGTATTGCGCTGGCTGGGCAGGACGCGGGGCTTGAGGTGCTGGGCTATACGAGTCAGGCGCGGTTTCTGCTGAACTGTGGGTTGTTGGCTCGGATGGAAGCCGGGTCTGTTGCCGAGCGGGCGATGGCTGCGCGGTTGATCCATGAGCATGAGATGGGGGAACTGTTCAAGGTTGTCGGGTTTGCTGTTGGGGGGGCTTGGGATGCGATGGGGTTTGTTGAAGGGGATCGCAGTCATACGCTTTGAGTGACTGTGGTTGTTTGTTTTTCCGAGGCCGGGCCGAGACCCGGCCCCCGTCCCAAACATCCAAAGTCATAAGCTATCAACGAAGAGTTCGTTGGGAAACAACAAACCGGCCCCTACATTCCCGGCATGACAGCCGTTCTTTCCAGCAGCAGGCCCGAGCCCGCCGCACAGCACTTCGAAGTGCGCCCCTTCGACGCCCCCGTAGGCGCCGAAATCATCGGCCTCGACATCTCGAAGCCAATCAGCACCGAAGACTTCGTCCGAATCCACAAAGCCCACCTCGACCACCACGTCCTGGTATTCCGCGACCAGCAGATCACCCCGCAGGAGCACATCGACTTCAGCCGCCGCTTCGGGCCGCTCGAAATCCACGTCCTGCACCAATTCCAGCTGAAGAACCACCCCGAGATCCTCATCGTCTCCAACATCAAGGAGAACGGCGAGCCCATCGGCCTCGGCGATGCGGGCGTCTACTGGCATTCCGACATTTCGTACAAACCCAATCCCAGCCTGGGCTCTCTGCTGCACGCGCAGGAGCTGCCGAGCGAAGGCGGCGACACGCTGTTCGCCGACCAGCATCTCGCATGGGAGTCGCTGAGCCCCGAGCTGCAGCAGCGCGTCCTGCCGCTGAAGGCCGAGCACAGCTACCTCGCCAAGTACGAAGAGCTGCGCGCGAAGAACCCGTGGCGCCCCAAGCTCTCGCAAGCGCAGATCGATCAGGTCGCCCCAGCCGTCCAGCCCGTGGTGCGCACGCACCCCGAGACAGGCCGCAAGGCGCTGTTCGTCAGCGAGCACTTCACCACGCGCATCGTCGGCCTGCCGCAGGACGAAAGCGACGCCTTGCTCGCCGAGCTGTTCGCGCATAGCGTGAAGCCCGAGTTCGTGTACCGCCACCAGTGGGCGCCGCACGACCTCGTGTTCTGGGACAACCGCTCGCTGATGCACCTCGCAGCCGGCACGCCAGACCACCTGCGCCGTCGCCTCAACCGCACCACCATCGTCGGCGACACGCCTTTCTGATCTTTCTTCCGGACCCCCGTCAATGAACCGCTTCACCCGCAAAGCCGCCGCGCTCGTCACCGGCCTCGGCCTTCTCGCCGGCAGCCTCGCTGCGCATGCTGAGGGCCAGATCCGTATCGCCGAGCAGTTCGGCATCGTCTATCTGCTGCTCAACGTGGCGCAGGAGCAGAAGCTCATCGAGAAGCACGCGAAGGCCGCGGGCGTCGATGCCAAGGTCGAATGGGTCAAGCTCTCGGGCGGCTCGGCCGTCAACGACGCGCTGCTGTCCGGCAACATCGAGATCGCGGGTGCCGGCGTGGGTCCGCTGCTCACGCTGTGGGATCGCACCAAGGGCAAGCAGAACGTGAAGGGCGTGGCCTCGCTGGGCAACTTTCCGTACTACCTGGTGAGCAACAACCCGAACGTGAAGACGATTGCCGACTTCACCGACAAGGACCGCATCGCGCTGCCCGCCGTGGGTGTGTCGGTGCAGTCACGCGTGCTGCAGTTCGCCTCGGCCAAGCTGTGGGGCGACAAGGAGTTCAACCGGCTCGACAAGATCAGCGTGGCGCTGCCGCACCCCGATGCGGCTGCAGCCATCATCAAGGGCGGCACGGAGATCACGGGGCATTTCGGCAATCCGCCGTTCCAGGAGCAGGAGCTGGCGGGCAATCCGAATGCGCACATCGTGCTCAACTCGTACCAGGTGCTGGGCGGTCCGTCGTCGGCGACGGTGCTCTACGCGACGGAAAAATTTCGCAGCGAGAACCCGAAGACGTACAAGGCGTTTGTCGATGCGCTCGACGAGGCGGCGAAGTTCGTCACGGCCAACCCGGAGAAGGCTGCCGACATCTACCTGAAGGTGAGCAACGCGAAGCTCGACCGCGATCTGCTGCTGAAGATCATCAAGAACCCCGAAGTGCAGTTCAAGACCACGCCGCAGAACACGTATCCGCTGGCGGAGTTCATGCACCGTGTGGGCGCGATCAAGAACAAGCCGGCTTCGGTGAAGGATTACTTCTTCGACGATGCGCAGAATTCGTCGGGGAATTGATCGATGAGCACGGCAGCGGCTTTGCCTTCCCGGGGTGACTCCCTCTCACATCGGGAGAGGGCAGGGGTGAGGGGGGAGCCTCTGGCATCGCCACCTGCCCTTACCCCAACCCTCTCCCGCGAGCGGGAGAGGGGGCAAGAAAGCGCACCGCTGCTGCAGGTGGATGGCGTCAGCCTCGAATACCGCACCC
The DNA here is from genome assembly GCF_051992195.1 of Variovorax sp. YR566. NCBI lineage: Bacteria > Pseudomonadati > Pseudomonadota > Betaproteobacteria > Burkholderiales > Comamonadaceae > Variovorax > Variovorax sp. YR566. The sequence continues at coordinate 1,491,200 of NZ_CP197092.1, forward strand.
CCGAGCGAGTCGTCCGCGCCACGCACCGCGTGAGATTCGATGTCCACGCCGCCGACCGTTTCGTGCTGCTCGGCCCCTCGGGCTGCGGCAAGTCCACGCTGCTGAAGGCCGTGGCGGGCTTCATCCCGCCGGTCGAAGGCGAGATCCGCCTCGAAGGCCAGCGCGTGACGCAGCCCGGCCCCGACCGCATCGTCGTGTTCCAGGAGTTCGACCAGCTGCCGCCGTGGAAGACCGTGAAGCAGAACGTGATGTTCCCGCTGCTGGCTTCGCGCACGCTCGGCAAGAAGGAAGCCGCCGAACGCGCGCTGCACTACCTCGACAAGGTCGGCCTTGCAAAGTTTGCCGATGTGCATCCGCACCAGCTCTCGGGTGGCATGAAGCAGCGCGTGGCGATTGCTCGCGCGCTCGCGATGCAGCCGCGCGTGCTGCTGATGGACGAACCCTTTGCCGCACTCGACGCGCTCACGCGCCGCAAGATGCAGCAGGAACTGCTCGAGCTGTGGGACGAGGTGCGCTTCACGCTGCTGTTCGTCACGCACTCGATCGAAGAGGCTCTGGTGGTGGGCAACCGCATCGCGCTGCTTTCGCCGCATCCGGGGCGCATGCGCGCCGAAATCAACAGCCACGGCTTTTCGCTTGCGAGCCTGGGCGGTGCCGAATTCCAAAGCACGGCGCAGCGCATCCACGACATGCTGTTCGAAGAAGAGCACGAGGAGGCCGCGGCATGAGTGCCATCGTTCCTCCCATCCGCCCCGAATACGAGCGCACGCTCGAGCCCTTCACCGAGCTGCCGGTCGAACGCACGCTGCCCCTGGGCGCGCGCATCTGGTCGCAGGCCTGGCTGCGCAAGGGGCTGATCCTCGCCGCCATCGCCTTGCTGTGGGAGCTTGCGGCCCGCTGGCAGAACAACGACCTGCTGCTGCCCACCTTCACCGCCACGGCGAGCGCGCTGTTCGAAGGGCTTGCCAGCGGCGAACTGATCGAGAAGGTGCGCATCTCGCTGGCCGTGCTGCTTCAGGGCTACCTCGCCGGCGTGCTGCTGGCATTCGCGCTCACCACGCTCGCCGTGTCGACGCAGATCGGCCGCGACCTGCTGGACACGCTAACTTCGATGTTCAACCCGCTGCCCGCCATCGCGCTGCTGCCGCTGGCGCTGCTGTGGTTCGGGCTGGGGCGCGGCAGCCTCGTGTTCGTGCTGATCCACTCGGTGCTGTGGCCGCTGGCGCTCAACACCTATGCGGGCTTCCAGGGCGTGCCCGAGACGCTGCGCATGGCGGGGCGCAACTACGGGCTGAAGGGCCTGCGCTACGTGCTGCAGATCCTGGTGCCGGCTGCGCTGCCGTCGATCCTGTCGGGCCTGAAGATCGGCTGGGCCTTTGCCTGGCGTACGCTGATCGCGGCCGAACTGGTGTTCGGCGCCTCGTCGGGCAAGGGCGGGCTGGGCTGGTACATCTTCCAGAACCGCAACGAGCTGTACACCGACCGCGTGTTCGCGGGCCTTGCGATGGTGGTGCTGATCGGCCTGCTGGTGGAGAGCCTGGGCTTCAAGACGCTGGAGCGGCTCACGGTGCGCCGCTGGGGGCAGCAGCGCTAGCTAGCCGCTGGTCTTCTTCGCGGCTTGCCGCATCGTGCGCAGCTCGCTGTTGAGGAAGTCGTTGGCGTCGCGCACCGTGCCGTTGTTGAGCTTCACCTTGTAGGCCTGCCCCGTCATCTCCGAGCGCGAGGCGCAGCGCTCGATGAAGTCTTCGGCCGTCACCAGCTCCTTTTTGAAGTAGTCGTACTTCGCCTGCATGTGCTTGGCGGCGTCGGCGGCGGTGTATTCGTTGCCGTTGCGCAGGAAGACCATGGCCGACATCTTCGAGACGCGCTGGATCAGCGTGTCGATCAGCTTGTCCTCGGCGTCGGAAGGGGTGGCGTGCGCCAGCAGGGCCGAGGCGCCGAGCAGGAGGGCGAGCAGTGCGGTGCGCAGGAATTTGAGCGAGGCCATTTGTTTTGTCTCCTGGCAATTTTCGGGCCATGCTAGGACTGGCGCCCCCGCCGTGTCAAACCCGGCCCGGCTCGGGTCTAATCGCAGGTTTTGGCATGTGTTAACCACTCTCCCATGAGCTCCTCGACCCCCGATCTTTCGTCGATTGCCCAGGCGCTGGCCGATGCCGCAGCAGCGCAGTCGATGCACTACTTCCGTACGCCGCTGGACATCATCACCAAGGCCGACGAAAGCCCGGTCACGCTGGCCGACCGCGCCGCCGAGACGGCCATGCGCGAAATCCTTGGTGCGCGGGTGCCGGCCGACGGCATCTACGGCGAGGAGCACGGCCCCGAGCGGCTCGACGCAGAGCGCGTCTGGGTGCTCGACCCCATCGACGGCACGCGCAGCTTCATCACCGGCTCGCCGCTGTGGGGCACGCTGATCGGCGTGCTGCAGGGCGGCCGCATCGTGCTGGGCGTGGTCGACATGCCGGTGCTCAAGGAGCGCTGGATCGGCGAGGCCGGCAAGGGCGCCACGCGCGACGGCCAGCCCGTGCGCGCCAGCAGCTGCACCGAGGTGGTCAAGGCCCGCATCGTCACCACCTCGCCCGACATCTTCGCGCCGGCCGACTGGACTGCCTTCGACCGGCTCAGCCGCCAGTGCGCGATGCGCCGCTTCGGCGGCGACTGCTACGGCTACGCCCAGCTGGCGGGCGGCACCATCGATCTCGTGGTCGAGACCGGCCTGCAGCCTTACGACTACCTCGGCCCCGCCGGTCTGATCGAGGCCGCGGGCGGCGTCATCACCGACTGGCAGGGCCAGCCGCTGGGGCTGAAGTCCGACGGGCGGGTGATTGCGGCGGCGACGCCCGAACTCCACCGGCAAGCGATGGCCATCCTCTCGGCCTAGACTGTCGAACATGTTCCGCTGGCTGATCGTCGTCGTCCTCGCACTGGTGCTCATGAGCGGCCTGACCGCCTGGCTGCGCCGCTTCGGCTTCGGACGACTGCCCGGCGATTTCGAGTTCCGCGCCTTTGGCCGCGAGTGGCAACTGCCGATTGCCAGCACCGTGGTGCTCAGCATGATCGCGGCGCTGGTCGCGCGTCTTCTGTAGAGAAAAGACAAACATCAATGAGAGCCTGCGTAGACATCGGCGGCACCAAGGTGGCCGTAAGCCTTTCCGCTTCGAGCGACGCGCCGCTGATCGGCCGCCGCAGCGAGCCCACGGCCAAGACCGGCGACAACGACGCGGTGGCGGTGCAGATCATGCGGATGATCGACGAGGTCTGCGCGGAGCAAGGCATCGATGCCGCAACCATCGACCGCGTGGGCGTGTCGTCGGCCGGGCCCTTCGAGCTGCGCGACGGCAAGGTCGAACTGGCCACGCCCAACATCTGCGGCGGCATCGCCGGCCCGGCGCGCGGCCTGCCCAACACATGGATGACCGCTCTGGTCGAGGCGCCGCTGGCAAAGCGCTTCGCCCGCGTGCGGGTCGAGAACGACGCAGTGGCCGCGCTGGAGGCCGAGCGCCATTGGGGCGCGCTCAAGGGCCTGGACGATTGCGCCTACGTCACGTGGAGCACCGGCGTTGGCGTCGGCCTGTGCGTGGACGGCCGCGCGCTGCGCGGCAAGAACGGCAACGCCGGCCATGCGGGCCACAGCTTCGTGGTGGACGACGCCAGCGGGGCGCTGTGCGGCTGCGGCAACGTCGGCGACGTCGAAGGGCTGATTGCCGGCAACTCGATCGCCCGGCGCTTCGGCCAGCCCGCGGCCGATCTGTTCAGCTCGGCCGCGGCCGGCGAGCCGCATTCGCTGGAAATCGTCGACGCGCTGTGCAGGGTGATGGGCCGCATGCTCTACAACCTGATCGCCACGCTCGACCTGCAGCGCATCAGTCTGGGCGGCAGCGTGTTCTGGCACCACCGCGACTTTCTGCTGCCGAGGCTGCAGGCGCATGTAGACGGCAAACTGCCGCCGCTCACGCAAGGCGTGCGCCTCGTGCCCGCCGGCCTGGGTGACAAGGTCGGCGACTACGCCGCACTGGCGCTGCTCGACTGAACGGCCACCGTACGATCCGGCGAACACCATGACCCTGTTGCCTCGCCGTCGCTCCTATGCCTACTTGTTGTGGCTGGTAGGCGGCTTTGTCGGGGCGCATCGCTTCTATCTCGGGAGCTACCTGGGCGGCGCGGCGCAACTGGCGCTGCTGCTGTATGGCGTCGCCGGCCTGCCGGGGTCGCGCTTCGGCCTGGCGCTTGTGCTGCCGTGGATGCTGTTCGACGTCTACTGGATCTACCGGCGGATGAAGCAGCAGGAAGGGGCCGCTGTCGAAGATGGTGAAGAAGCTCCGCCCCGCCAGCGCGCGCGTCGCGCCGGGGCACGGGAGGCCAAGGAATACGACCTCGCCGCCCTCGCCGAAGCCAACAAGCTGCAGGAGCGCTTCGTGGCCGCCGCCGAGGCCGAAGATTGGGCCGGAGCCGTTGCCATCGCCGAGCAGATCGTCGCCACCGCGCGCCGCGTGTTCAAGGGCCCGCACCAGAACCTCGCGATGACGCTGTGCATGCTCGGCCAGGCCTGCTACCAGTTCAAGGCCTTCGACAGGGCCCGGGCCAGCCTGGAGGAAAGCCTTTCCATCGGCCGCAAGATCGGCATGCCGGCGGAAGACATGGACATCGCCCGCAAGGCACTGGACCTGACCCTGACCTGCATCGCCGAACGCAAGGCCCACGGCGCCGCGTCCGACGAAGAAGGCGCGCTGCTGAACCTGCTCGAAGACCGCGACGCGCGCTACCGCGACGCACTGGCCCAGGGCGACCTGCCCCGGGCCGAGAAGTTCTGCGCCGAAGCCGTCGCCGCCAGTCGCCGGCTGTACGGCGGCGCGGACAGGGCCGTGGTGCTCCAGCTGGCCAGCTATGCGGAACTGTGCCGCCGGCTGCAGTGGTACGACAAGGCACAGGCCTCGGCGGACGAAGCCCTGGCCATGATCGGGCTGCTCGGCCTCGACGACAGCTGGCGGCGCGGGCCGACCAACACCCTGGCGCTGCTGCATGCTGCGGCCGGGCGGGCCGAAGAGGCCGAAGCGCTCTACAAGAAGACCATCGCCATGGCGGTGGCCGAAGCCCGGGGCGGCTCCAGCGATGGCGTGGTGCGCGCATTCAACAACCTGGCGTTTCTCTATGCCGAGTCCGGCCAGGACGCCAAAGCCGAGCTTTGCTACGCGCGCGCCCTCGTGCATCTGGACAAGCTCCCGCCGGGCAAGGGCGACGCCGAACTGCATTCCGACATGCTCAACAACTTCGCCAGCCTGTTCATGGCGCGCCGCGAATTCGACAAGGCCAGGCCGCTGTTCGAGCGTTCGCTCGACATCCAGCAGGGCAGCTGCCGGGGCATTTCCCAGGCGGCTGCAACCGCCCACAACGACCTGGGCCTGATCGCGCAGGAAGAGGGCGACTTGCGCCAGGCGCTGATGCATTTCAAGCGCACGCTGCTGCTCAACCAGATCTGCGCGCCCGACCACTTCAGGAACATCGACAACGCGCAGCGCAACATCGACAGCGTGAGCATGGTGCTCGCCACGGTGGCCCGCGCCGCACGCATGGAACCCAGCACATGAGCATCGGCGGCGCCTTCTACGCCCTGGACCGCTACCGGCTGCGCGCGCTGGTGATCGATCCGTCCACCGTGTCGGGCTTCCTGCATGCGCCGGCCGCGCAGGGCGGCCCGCACGACAGCCAGACGGTGGAGCAGGCCTGGGACGTGGTGCGCACGCTGCTGCCCGAGGCGGTGGACGGCGAAGAGCTCGACGGCACCGACGGGCTGGGCTGCATCTATCTCACGGCCGCCCACGTCGAGCGCACCGCGGCCCGGCTCGCGCAGCGCGACGTGGCGGAACTGATGGGCCGCTTCACCGGCGAGCCGGCGAAGTTCAGCGAGCTCTACTGGGCCAAGGTCTGGCAGGACGGCGCTCGGGACCTCGAGGGCTTCATGGAAGGTGTGAAGCGCTTCTTCGCCGGCGCGGCCGCAAGGCGCGACGCCGTCGTGTTCTACATCGTCTGAATCGCCGGCTGGCTGCTAGTGCGGCGGCCGCACGGCCGACACGATCTCGCCCAGCCGCCGCAGCCCCGCATCCACCGCCTTCGAATACGGCCAGCCGCAGTTGATGCGCAGGTAGTTGTCGAAGCGCCCGGAGTTCGAAAACTGCGCGCCCGGCGCCACCAGCATGTGTTCGCGCAGCGCCGCGTCGAACACGTCCACCGACGAGCGCTGCCCGGGCAGCTCGACCCACAGCTGCAGCCCGCCGCGCGGCAGGTTCAGCCGCGTGCCCGACGGAAAGTATTTGGCGATGGCATCCGCCGTCTGGTCGCGCTGCACGTGCAGCCGCTCGCGCAGCCGGCGCAGGTGGCGGTCGTAGCCGCCGCTCGCGACGAACTCGCCCGCGGCGATCTGCGCCAGCGCCTCGTTGTTGCGGGTCTGCGCGTACTTGAGCATTTCCACCTGCGCGTGCCAGCGCCCGGCGGTGATCCAGCCCAGCCGCAGCCCCGGCGCCAGCACCTTGTGCAGCGAGGCGCAATAGATCACGTTGCCCGTGCGGTCCCACGACTTCACCGCGCGCAGCGGCGCGTCGCTTTCCACGAGGTCGCTGTAGGTGTCGTCTTCGACGAGCGCGATGCCGTGGCTTTCGCACAGGTGCACCAGCCGCTGCTTGTGGGTGTCGGGCATCACGCTGCCGATGGGGTTCTGCAGGTGCGGCACCACCACCACGGCCTTGATGTCGTCGTAGGTGTGGATGGCGAGGTCGAGCGCTTCCAGGGAGATGCCGGTCTGCGGGCTGGTCGGAATCTCCAGCGCGCGCAGCCCCAGGCTTTCGAGCACCTGCAGCAGGCCGTAGAAGGTGGGCGACTCCACGGCTACCGTGTCGCCGGGCCTGGCGATGGCGCGCAGCGCGAGGTTCAGCGCCTCGATGCAGCCGTTGGTGACGAGCACTTCGTCGGGCGGCACCGTCATGCCCACGCGCAGGCTGCGCTGTGCCAGCGCTTCGCGGAACTGCTCGTGGCCTTTCTGCGACGAGGCGGTCGTCAGCAGCTCGGGCCGCTGGCGCAGTGCGCGCGTCATCGAGTTGCGCAGGGCCTCGGCGGGATACAGCTCGGGAGCCGCGCGGGCGATGGCGAAGTTGAGCTTCACGCCCGTGTGCCGGCCACGCGCCATGAAGTTGGCCATGCGTGTGCGCATGCTGACGAACTGCGCGGGGTCGGGCGGCACGTCGGCAATCGGCTCTTCCATCGACGCGATGGCCAGCCGCTGTGGCCGCCGCACGAAGTAGCCCGAACGGTCGCGGGCCTCGACCCAGCCGTCGCTTTCCATCGCGCGGCAGACCTGCAGCGCGGTCGACAGGCTGATGTCGTGCAGCCGCATCAGGCTGCGCAGCGAGGGCAGCTTGTCGCCCTGCTTGAGCGAGCCGGTGTGGATCGCGTCCACGTAGTGCGCGGAGAGCTGGCGGTAGAGCGGTAGCGAGTCCATGGGGTCGATGTTCCCCGTATCGGGCATCCGAAAACAGATGCAGTTGCTAGGGAAAACGACCATAACAGATGCGTTGGCGGCACCGCTGTTACGGTCGCAATAGCCATGGCGTGTGCCTGTTTTCTGGGCGGCGGAATTTCTACGATGAACCCTCATTCACCCGAGGTTCGCCATGATCACCACCCTCTCCCAAGCGCCCGATTCCATCGTTCTCGAACCCGGCCAGTCCCTGCGCACCTTGGTCGATGCCGGGGCCTGGCTCCAGTTGGCCGAGGGCCGCGCCCGGGTCGTGTCGCCGCCCGGATGGTTCGGCGAGACTGTGTTCATGGCCGAGACGCTGCTCGAGGAGGGTGACGTGCATCGGCTGCCGCACGGCGGCTGGATCGAAGTGTCTGCGCTGACGCCGGTGCATTTGCGGGTGCACGTGCCGCTGGTTGCGCAGGTTTCGGCCGTGGAGGCGCGGCCTGTGATGCGCTTTGTGCGCTTGCTTACCGGCTGGTGAGGGCTGACGACCCGCATTCGGGGTGCGTGCGAATGACACCGGGTACTCCCCTCCGCGAATGTCCCCCGGCCTTCGGCCTCCCCCTTTATTTCGCTGCGGGGAGCACCCGGTGCCATTCGCACATGGGCGCTGCCGTTGTGCCGGAGGTTTAAGCGCTGCGCTGAACGATCACGCCGTCGGCGTGATCGCGCTCCGAACAATCAACGTTCGCTGGCCGCTTCCCGCAGCGCCTCGAGAAAGCTATTCCGCCACCAGTGAATGTCCTGCTCACGAATACGCGACAACAACTTCTGGTGCCGCTCTCGCCGCTCTTCCAGCGGCATCTGCAGCGCCTGCTGAACAGTTTCCGCCGTGCCGTGCGTGTCGTACGGATTCACCAGCAACGCTTCCTTCAGCTGCTCGGCCGCTCCCGCAAAGCGTGACAGCACCAGCACGCCCGGGTCGGCCGGGTCCTGCGCCGCGATGTATTCCTTTGCGACGAGGTTCATGCCGTCGCGCAGCGGCGTTACCAGGCCCACTGCCGCCGCGCGGCACAGCCCCGGCACACGCTTGCGCGCCACCATGCGGTGGATGTAGCGCACCGGCATCCAGTCAAGTTCGCCGTAGTCGCCGTTGATGGCACCGCACAGCGATTCGAGCTCGCGCCGGATGTCGCCATACGCATCGACTGTCTCGCGCGTGGGCGAGGCGATCTGGATCAGCGTGGCGCTGCGCCGGTTTTCGGGGTAGTTGGCCAGCAGCTCGCGGAACGAACGCACGCGCTGCGGAATGCCCTTGGAGTAGTCGAGCCGGTCGATGCCCAGCAACAGCCGGCGGCTCGAATACTCGCGCTTCATGGTCTCGTACATGTCGCGCGATTCCTTCGCATGCGTGAGCGCCGCGAATTCGTCGACGTCGATGCCGATGGGAAAGGCGCTGCTTCGCACCGTCTGACCGTAGGCTCGGTACATGTCGTTGCCCAGGTACTCGCCGTGGGCCTCGTTGCGCACGTAGTGCTCGAAGTGCTGCACGTCCTGCTGCGCCTGGAAGCCGATCAGGTCGTACGAGAACAGCGAGCGCATCAGCCATTCGTGCTGCGGGATGGCCGCGGTGATGATCTGCGGCGGCAGCGGAATGTGCAGGAAGAAGCCGATGCGCTGCCTGCAGCCCATGGCGCGCAGCTCGGCTGCCAGCGGGATCAGGTGGTAGTCGTGCACCCAGATGATGTCGTCTTCCTTCAGCAGCGGCAGCAGCTTGCGTGCGAACAGCTGGTTCACGCGCCGGTAGCCGCCGATGAAGCCGGCGTCGAAGTGCGCCAGGTCGAGCCGGTTGTGGAACACCGGCCAGAGCACGTCGTTGCTGTAGCCGAGGTAGTAGCTATCGTGGTCCTCGCGGCTCAGGTCGATGGTGGCCAGCGTTACCTTGCCGGCCTGCTGCCGGTGCAGTTCGCCTTCGCCCGTGGGGCCGCCTTCGATGACCTGCCCGCTCCAGCCGAACCACATGCCGCCGCTTTGCTGCAGGCTTTCGCCGAGCGCCACGGCCAGTCCGCCGGCTGCCGGCTTGCGTGGGTCCGCCACGCGGTTGGAAACGACGACTAGACGGCTCATATGCACGAATCCCAGGGAGCGGACAGGCGCACGGCCGCGTTGATGATGCCGACCATCGAATAGGTCTGCGGAAAGTTGCCCCACATCTCGCCCGTGACCGGGTGCGTGTCTTCCGACAGCAGGCCCAGCGGGTTGCGCGCCGCGAGCATGGTCTCGAAGATCTGGCGCGCCTCGGCCTTGCGGCCGATCTTGGCAAGTGCGTCGATGCGCCAGAAGGTGCAGATGTTGAAGGCGGTCTCGGGCTTGCCGAAATCGTCGGCGGCCTCGTAGCGGCGCATGTAGGGGCCGTCGCACAGCGACTTTTCCATTGCGTCGACGGTGGAGATGAAGCGCGGGTCGCGCGCGTCGATCAGGCCGACCTCCACCATCAGCAGGATGCTCGCGTCGAGCTCGTGCCCGCCGAAGCTCTCCGCAAAAGCCTGGCGCTCTTCACACCACGACTTGGCGAGGATCTCTTCCTTCATGCGCGCGGCATGGCCGTGCCAGTAGGCGGCGCGCTCGGGCAGGTGCAGCGCGCGGGCGATCTTGCTGAGCCGGTCGCAGGCCGCCCAGCTCATCAGCGCCGAGCTGGTGTGCACGCGTGCGCGCGTGCGCAGCTCCCACATGCCCGCGTCGGGCGTGCCGTAGACGCGCACCGCCTGTTCGCCCACCGCCTCGAGGTGCGGAAACTCCGCCAGCCCCGCGCGGCTGAGCAGCCGGTGATCGTGAAAGGCCTGCGCCGCGCCGAGCACGATGTTGCCGTACACGTCGTGCTGGAAATGCTCCTGCGCCTGGTTGCCCACGCGCACCGGGCCCATGCCGCGATAGCCCGCCAGGTTCTCGACAAAAGACTCGGGCAGCTCGCGCTCCAGCCCGATGCCGTACAGCGGCTGGATGTGCTCGCCGTGCGAGCCGATCACCACGTTGGCGAGCCAGCGCAGGTAGTCTTCCATGGTGCCCACTTCGCTCAGGGAATTGAGCGCGCGCACCACGAAGAATGCGTCGCGCAGCCAGCAGTAGCGGTAGTCCCAGTTGCGCTGGCTGCCCGGCGCCTCGGGAATGCTGGTGGTCATGGCGGCGACGATGGCGCCGGTGTCCTCGTACAGCGACAGCTTCAGCGTGATGGCCGCGCGGATCACCGCCTCCTGGTACTCGAAGGGAATGGCCAGGCGCTTGCTCCAGGTGCGCCAGTAGGAGATGGTTTCCTGCTCGAACTTGCGCGCGGTGTCGGCAATGCCGTCGAGCAGCGTCTCGTCCACGCCGAACATGAAGTTGTATTCGCGCGAGAGCACGAAGGGCTGGCGCGAGAGGATGTGCGAGATCGATGCGTCGGTGTTCAGCCGCAGCGTCACGTCGGGCCCGACGTAGCGGATGTGGTTGCTGCCGCGCGTGACCTCCACCGGCGCCGAGGCGCCCCACTGGAAGCGTGGGTCGAGCGACACGCGGATGCGCGGCGCGCCGGCAATCGGCCGCACGCGGCGCACCATCATCAGCGGGCGGAAGTAGCGCGAGCGGCTGTAGAAGCGCGGTGCGAAGTCGGTGATCTCCACGCCCTGGCCCGCGCTGTCGAACAGCTGCGTGCGCAGCACGGCCGTGTTCGGCTCGTACCACTGCTTGGCCTCGGCGAAGTCTTCGATGTCGATGCTCCAGGCACCTGCATCCTCGCCGGGGTGCAGCAGGGCGTTGAACACCGGGTCGCCGTCGAAGCGCGGCAGGCAGCACCACACGGCACGGCCGCGCGCGTCGATGAGCGCGCTGTAGGCGCAGTTGCCGATCACGCCGACGTTGAGCGAAGGCTCGGCCGGCGGTGCAAAGCCGCGCGGGCCGGGGGCTGCGGCTGCCTGCATGTCGGCCGGTGCGCGGTCGTCCGGGCCGGCCGCGCCTGCCAGCGCCTGGCCGGCGCGATCCGCGGGCGCCACCGGCAGTTGTTGTTCGCTCATCGGGGGCTCCTCGGGGATTCTTCGTTGGTTTTTGCGGGTTTTTGCGTCGCCAGCATGTCGCGTGCCTGCACCAGCCATTCGTAGACCGCGCGCGGCGATTCGAGCCGGTGCAGCGCCAGGCTCGGCCCCGAGCCGACCTTGATGGCGATGCCGCCGCGCGGCTGCACCACGGCAAAGCCGCTTTCATCGGTGGTGTCGTCGCCCAGAAAGACCGGCGTGCGGCCCGCGAACGGTGCCTCGGTCATGAAGGCGTCGATGGCGATGCCCTTGTTGACGCCCGTGGGCTTTACCTCGAACACGAACTTGCCGTGCATGAGTTCGAGCTGTGGATGGTTTTCGATGGCGCGCGACATCGCGTCGCGGCACACCGTCTCGAGCTGCGGTGCGAGCCGGTAGTGCAGGGCGATGGCGGCGTGCTTGCGCTCCACCAGCAGGCCTTCGTGCACGCGTGCGAGTTCGTTGGCAATTTCCAGGATGGGAATGAGATCGGGCGGGCGCTGCTCCTGCGTGTGGCCGCTGGCGTTGCGGCGCTGCACGCCGTGCTCGCCGGCCGCGGGCAGCCGCAGCGGTGCGAGAAAGCGGTCGATGGAGTCGATCTGGCGGCCCGACACCACGGCAAGCGCGCCGCCGAGCTGGTCGCTCAGGTCGCTCAGCAGAGGCACGAGGGCAGGTGGAATCTCGATGGCTTCAGGCGTGGGCGCAAGCCCGACCAGCGTACCGTCGAAGTCGAGGAAGAGGGCTGCATCCCGGCCCAACGGAGGAGGCAACTGCAAGTTGCTGGAGGACTTTGGCATCGGTAAAAACCTTAACACGCGTCGAAGCATGCGCGTGTCGGCCAAAACCGGACGTGCGTCGGGGTCAGGGCCGTGAATCAGGCGGCCTTGGGCACCACATCGGCAAGCGCACGCAGCAGCGCCGCGGCGTTCACCGGCTTGAACAGCACCGGCACCCCGGAGGCGCGCACGTGCTGCAGCCGATCGGGCGAGGTCTCGCCGGTCACCAGCATCAGCGGTGCCTGCAGCCCGAAGCGGCGCTGCAGCCTCAGGCCGACGTCGAGGCCGTTGTCGCCGTTGGAAAGGCGGTAGTCGCACATCAGCAGTGCGAAGGGCCGCTCCTGCACATCGGGCCGGCCCAGCACCTCGACGGCTTCGGTTTCGTCGGCCACGGCGTCCACGGCCAGGTCGTGGGCGTGGAAGAGGCCGGTCATGGCCTCGCGGATCTCGGCTTCGTCGTCGATCAGCAGGATGCGTGCGCGTGTCGCATGGATCATCGCCTCGGGCGAAGCAGCGGTGCTGCGGAAAGCTGCGGCCGGCTCGACGTCGGCCACCAGGGGCGCCGCGGCCGGCAGCTGGATGCGGAAGCGCGAGCCGCCGCCCAGGCGCGACTTCACCTGCACCGGATGCTGCAGCAGGCGCGAGAGCCGCTGCACGATCGACAGGCCGATGCCCAGGCCCTGCGCGCGGTCGCGGCCCGGGTTCTGCACCTGGTAGTACTCCTCGAACACGCGCTCGTGCTGCTCGGGCGCGATGCCGATGCCGGTGTCGAGCACTTCGATCCACACCATGTCGCCGCGCGAACGGGCCCGCACCGCGACGCCGCCGCGTGCCGTGTACTTCAGCGCGTTGTCGACGAGGTTCGAGAGCATGCGGTACAGCAGCTGCGGATCGCTGCGCACCCACAGGCCGCTGGCGCGCACCCGCAATTGCAATTGCCGTTGCTCGGCCTGCGCCGCGAACATGTGGTTGAGCGAGCGGAACAGCGCATCCAGCGACACGGGCCCGACGGCCGGCATGACCACGCCAGCGTCGAGGCGCGACACGTCGAGCATGGTGTCCAGCGAATTGCCCAGTGCATTCACCGCGCGCATCAGCCGCTGCGCGTTGCGCCCGCCATGGTGCTCGCGCAGCTCGTTTTCGAGCGCGGCGCCGAACAGGGCGATGGCATGCAGCGGCTGGCGCAGGTCGTGGCTGGCGGTGGCGAGGAAGCGCGTCTTCTCGGCGCTGGCGCGTTCGGCGACGGCAATCTGCTTGCCGAGCTGCGCGGCCAGCGCCTCGTTCTCGAAGCGCAGCACCAGCGAGTCGGTCAGCAGCTTGTGCTGCTGGTCGCCCACGCGCAGCGTGAACAGCAGGTAGCCCAGGCTGAACACCGCGAGGAAGAAGTGCAGGGCGTCGCCCTGCCAGGCCAGTGCGGCGATCAGGCTCAGCATCATCGGCAGGGTGTAGCCGTACAGCGCGGGCTTGAGCGGCCACAGCAGCTGCATGGCCCGGGCGCAGCTGCCGATGATGACCACCGTTACCACCGAGGTCACGGGCAGGTCACCGGCCGAGATGAACAGCAGCGGCGCGGTGGCCGTGGCCATGCTCACGGCAGTGACGGTGCGCGAATGCCGGCGCGCCCAGCGCGTCGTGTCCGCGAGCGGTACGCCCTCGTGCCAGCGCGGCATGAAGAAGAGGACGAGGCCGAACGACAGGTGGGCCGCCATCCAGGCCAGGATCCACAGGCGGGGCTGGTGCACGTACATGGCGGCGCCGAGCGCCGCGCCCAGGCCGAAGTGCACGAACACCGATGCGTTGTAGGCCGCGTACACCGAGGCCACGTGCTCGCGCAGCACGCGCAGGCTCAGGTCGTCCGGCCCGGCGGATGGATCGGTCGGATGCTGGGAAGCGTCGGATTCGAGTGCGGGCTTCGGCGCGGTGGCATTCACCCGGTCGATGCTATCGGCCGGGTCTGCTCCGGGAAGTGCCAGAAGTCATGCCCTGGCGGACAGCGACGCCGCGACGGCTTCGACCCGGGCCTGGTGGATCGCCTCGCCGATCTTCGGGCCGGTGGCGCCGGATTGCTGGGCGGCTTTGGCCACCACATCGGTGGCCACGGCCGCTGCCGTCGCCAGCACGGCGAGCAGGCGCTGGCGCTGCGGGTAGGGCGCATCGCCGGAGCCGGGCCGGCCGCGCGAGTCACATTCGCAGGCCAACAGCGCCTCGGCGAAGCGCGCGGGCTTGCGGAAGGCGTCGCAGCGCTCCAGCAGGCGCACCAAGCCCGTGGCGTCCAGCGCGTCGCTGCCGTCGATGTGGCCATGCTCGCGCGCCACCACCTCGGCCAGCTCGCGGATGTCCACCGGAACGCGCCAGCGGTCGCACACCTGCTGCAGCTGCTTGACGCTCTCGTTGCGCATGAGGCAGGCGAAGCGCACCGCCAGCGAGGCCTGCAGGCGGGCGCTGGCATCGATGACGGCCATCGTCGCTTGCGTGCCGCCGTCGAGCTCGGGCAGCAGCACGGCCAGCGCACCGCATTCGCGCAGCACCTCGAACATGCGCGAGGGGCGCGTTTCCATCAGACCGCGCGACAGCTCCTGCCACACGCGCTCGGCCACCAGCGCATCGACCTCGCCGGCGGCGACCATCTCGCGCATCAGCGCCATGGTTTCGGGGGCGACGCTGAAGTCGTCGAAGCGGGCGGCGAAGCGCGCCACGCGCAGGATGCGCACCGGGTCTTCGCGGAAGGCGTCGGTCACGTGGCGCAGCACCTTGTCGCGCAGGTCGCGCTGGCCGTGGAAGGGGTCGGCCAGCGTGGCGGGCGTGGGGTCGAAGCGGCCGTCGGCGCTCACCAGCTCGGCCGGCAGCGCAATGGCGTTGACGGTCAGATCGCGGCGCGCGAGGTCTTGCTCCAGCGTGACGTCGGGCGCGGCGTGCACCGTGAAGCCGCGGTAGCCAGGCGCGCTCTTGCGTTCGGTGCGGGCCAGCGCGTATTCCTCGCGCGTCTCGGGGTGCAGGAACACCGGAAAGTCGCGCCCCACGGGCAGGTAGCCGCGGGCCACCATTTCTTCGGGCGTGGCGCCGACCACCAGCCAATCATGGTCGGACACCGGCCGCTGCAGCAGGCGGTCGCGAAGTGCACCTCCAACGAGAAAAATTTTCATAAGTGCAGTGTAGGGATACTCCCGGTACCAAAAAATAGAACGGTCGTTCGATAATCCCCGGAGCGGACCGGGAAATCGTTCGTTCATCGGACGAAATTCAGCGGCAGTCACAAGTCGACGCCCGCATCCGCAGAGGGATATGTCAACCAAAGGAGCAATTCACATCATGAAGAAAACAATGTTTGCGCTGGCGGCTCTGGGTGCCTTGGCATCCGGAAGCGCGATGGCGCAGCAGGCGGGCGACTGGGTCGTCGGCGCGGGCTGGTTCCATCTGTCACCACAGGATTCCAGCAAGCCGCTGACCGTGACCTCGCCCATTCCGAGCGTGCTGGCCGGTTCGGGCGCCAGCGTGAGCGATTCCGACACCCTGGGTCTCAACGCCACCTATTTCCTCGACAGCCACTGGGCGGTGGAAGGCGTGTTCGGCGTGCCGCCGAAGTTCAAGCTCAACGGCACCGGCACCCTCGGCCGCGTCGGACAGCTCGGCGAGGCGCGCCAGTGGAGCCCGACGATCCTGGGCAAGTACTTCTTCAACGAGGGCACCGACGCCTTCCGGCCGTTCGTGGGCCTGGGCGCCACCTATGTCTGGTACAGCGACGTCAAGCTGACCTCGAACCTGCAGAGCGCACTGGCCGGCCAGTTTCACCAGTCGCCGTTCGCGGTGAACACCACAGCCAAGCTCGACAGCAAGTTCGCGCCGGTGATCAACGTGGGCGCGGCCTACCAGTTCGACAAGCACTGGGGCATCTCGTTCTCGGTGTCGTACATCCCGCTGAAGACCAAGGCCAAGCTGACGACGACCTCGATCTACGGCCTGCCGGTGGCCAATAGCGAAGCCAGCCTGAAGCTGAACCCGATCGTCACCTACGTGGCGGCAACCTACCGGTTCTGATCCGCCCCACCTGCTTCGAAGCCCCTAGCGCCCCGTGCGATAGGGCTCTTCGAACTGCAGGAAATCTTTCTCCGCCAGTGCATCGTCGATCCAGGCCTTGACGCCCGGCAGCGCCTGCACGCGCTCGATGTAGGCCGTGATATGCGCCGGCACCGGCAGGCCATAGGTCTTGATGCGTGTGCCGATGGGCGCGAAGTAGGCATCGGCGATGCCGAATTCGGCACCGAACAGCATCGGGCCGCCATGCGTGTCGAGCAGGCCGCTCCACATCTGCACGATGCGCGCGAGGTCGCTGGCGACTTCGGGCACTTCCTTCAGCAGCCGAGCGCCCACCTCGGGCAGCGAGGCTTCGATGTTCATGCCGCAATGGTTGCGCAGGCCGCCGAAGCCCGAGTGCATCTCGGCGCAGACGCTGCGCGCGCGCGCGCGGTCAGCCGCGGACCGGGGCCAGAGCTGCTTTTCGGGAAAGGTCTCGGCGAGGTATTCGGCGATGGCCAGCGTGTCCCAGACGACGAGGCCGTCGTCCACCAGCACCGGCACCTTGGCCACCGGGTTCAGCGCGGCGATGGTGTGCTTGAACTGCGAATCGGCCTCGAACGAATCGAAGCGCACCACGACTTCCTCGAAATCGATGCCGGCCTGCTTCATCAGTACCCAGGGCCGCATGGACCACGACGAGTAGTTCTTGTTGCCGACATAGAGCTTGCGCATGAGAGGGATCTCCGGTCCGTTGCGGTGGTTCAAAAAGGGGGGTCTTCGATGCTAGCCGGGCGCGGTGCCGCGATTGATGCCGAAGGCAGCGCGAATTGATGCGGGAGCGCGTTCAGCGCTCGCGGGTGTCGTCGTTCTTCTTCGGACCGGCCACGCGCTCGATCACGCTCACGAGGCGCGGCACCAGTGCCAGCACGGCGAGCGCCAGCAGCGCGCTGACCACGGCGGTCACTTCGCGGCCGAGTCCGCAGGCCATGCCGATGGCGGCCGTCATCCAAAGGCCCGCGGCGGTGGTCAGGCCCTGCACATGGCTCTCGTCCTTGCCCTGCTTGAGGATGGTGCCGGCGCACAGGAAACCCACGCCCGCCACCAGCCCCTGGATCACCCGGCTCATGTCGGCCGGCACGATGCCGGTCTGCTGCGGGATCAGCACGAACATCGCCGAGCCGATGGCCACCAGCATGTGGGTGCGCACGCCAGCCGCCTTGCCCTGCTGCTCGCGCTCGAAGCCGAGCACGAAACCGAGAGCGCCAGCGAGCGTGAGGCGCAGCACGATGCGGGTGAGTTGCGCGACGTCGCTCACGTCCGAGAACTCGGATGCGAGGGTGTCGAGCACCTCGTCGCGCCAGCTCATCTCAGGGGAGGTCCTTGTTGGGCTCCGGCTCAGCCGCATCGCGCGGGCCAATGCGACCCAGGCGTTCCTTCAGCGACTGCGGCCGGCCGCTGATGATGGCCGCGTAGTTGGTGGTGTTGGCCAGCACCTTCTTCACGTAGTCGCGTGTCTCGTTGAACGGCACGTTCTCGGCCCAGATGGCGGCGTCGAGCACCGGGCCGTTGCGCCAGCTGCGCGGGCGCCCCGGGCCGGCGTTGTAGGCGGCGGCCGCCAGCGCCATCGACCCGTCGAAGTCGTCGAGTGCGAGCTTCAGGTAGTTGGTGCCGATGGTGATGTTGGTCTCGCGGTCGTTGATTTGGCCGGGCGAGAAGTCGTTCATGCCGATCTTGCGGGCCGTCCAGCGCGCGGTGGCGGGCATGACCTGCATCAGGCCCGAGGCGCCGACGCCCGAGCGCGCGTCCATGATGAAGCGGCTTTCCTGGCGGATCAGGCCGTACACGTAGGCCGGGTCGAGGCCGATGTCCTGGCTCTTGCGCAGCACCGTGTCGTGGAAGGGCATGGGAAAGCGCTGTTCGACGTCGACCACGCCCTTGGTGCGCTCGCTGGTGTTGATGCAGCGGTCCCACACCTCGCGCTGGCAGGCGAAGTCGGCCGCGGCCAGCAGCGCGCGGTCGTCCATGCCGCCCTTGTCGTGCAGGTTGGTGGCGTAGTTCCACTCGCGCGTGCCTTCGGGGCGCAGGCCGATGGCGATGGCGTAGAGGCCGCGGGCGAGCGCCGGGTTGCTGCGCGCGGCGGCTTTTTCCTCGGGCGTGAGCGGGTCGGGGCGCGTGGGCACCACGGTGCGCTGGCCGAGTTCCTCGAGCGCCAGCATCTCGTAGAAGCCGCGCGAGCCGGCGATGCTCTGGTAGAGGTCGCGGGCCTGCGCGCGGCGTTCGTCGCCGCCGGCGCTGGCCAGGGCGCGGGCCTTCCAGTAGACCCAGGTTGGCTCGAGCTGGGCGGTTTCGCTCATGGCGTTGATGGCGGGCGTCACCTCTTTCCACTGGCCGGCGCGCAGGGCGGCGCGCACGCGCCAGCCGAGCATGTCGTCGGACAGGTCGCTGTTCTTGGTGACATTGGCGTAATAGGTGCCGGCCTGTGGCCAGAGCTTCAGCGCGGCGGCGCGGCCGATGGTGCCCCAGAGCCAGTTGCGCTCCTCGGCAGAGAGCATCGGGCCCCACTTGCTGTCGAGCTGCGAGGCGGCGAGTTCGGGGTCGGCAATGGCGATCTTGATGAGCGCGAGCACCACCAGTTCCTTGCGCGACTTGGCGGCCACGAAGGCGCGGCCGGTCAGGAACTTGGCCGAGCTGGCGTTGAGCTCCTCGAACAGCGGCAGCGCGTCGGGCGCGGCGATGGTGACGGCGGCGCGTGCGGCCTGCGGGCGGTTGGCCTCGATGGCCAGGCGCGCCTTCTTCCAGGCGTCGTTGGTCGAGATCAGGCGGGCGGCGACCATGCGGTCGGCGGCGGTGAGGCAGCCGTCGTCCAGGTCTTTCTGGGCAAACCAGTTGCGGCGCACTTCGTCGGCCTGTGCCTGCGTGGCGGTGCCGGTGCGCAGCGAGTCGACCAGGACCGCGTAGCAGCGCACCTGCGCGTCGTCGCCCATGCGGAAACCGTCTACGGAGGCGGTGAAGTTGTCCCAGTCGCGGCGCTGGCCGAGCAGAAGCAGCCAGTCGTTGCGCAGGCGGTCTTCCTGGTAGGTGCCGGGGTAGCGCGCGAAGAAGTCCTGCACTTCGTTGGCGGGGGCGTCCTGCAGGCGCGCCTTGAGTTCCCAGTAGGCGGCCCAGGGCTCCAGCGCATGGCCTCGGGCCTGCGGCAGCAGGGCGGTCAGGCGGGCCTTGTCGCCGCGCTGGAAGGCCTGCTTCATCTGGATCAGCACGTCGTCGTTGGTGTTGCTCTGGGCTGCTGCGGGTTGCTGCGAGAGCAACGCGCCGAGGGCAAGAACCGTGGAAAAAACGAGTGCGGGTGCCGCGTTGCGCGGGTTGACGCGCGGGCGATGGCGCTTGGGTGCCAAAATGCTTGGGAACTGCATCGGGGGATTATGGACAAGTCAAAGGGTGCCGACACTTCGGCAACGGCGAGTTTTCTTAAGGAACAGTTGAGGAAGGCACTCATCGAGCAACGTCTTGCGATGCCCGACCGGCTGACACGCGCAGACCTTTTGCAGCGCGTGATGCGGATCTGGCTGGTCGGCCGGCCCGACACCGTGATCGGCGCCTACTGGCCCATCAAGGGCGAGTTCGATCCGCTGCCCGCCCTGCACCGCTGGAAGGAAGACGGCGAACTCATGGAAGAGACGCAGCGCCGGCGCATCGGACTGCCGGTGATCGACAAAGTCCACAAGACCCTGACCTTCCATGCCTGGTACCCGGGCTGCCAGATGGAAGAAGACGCCTACGGCATTCCCAAGCCCAAGGACACCGAGCTGATCGTGCCGACCCTGCTGTTCGTGCCCTGCGTGGGCTACAGCGCGGGCGGCTACCGGCTGGGCTACGGCGGCGGTTTCTACGACCGCACGCTGGCGGCGCTCGAGCCGCGGCCGTTCACGGTGGGTCTGGGCTTCACCCACGGCTTTCTCGAAGACTTCGAACCCGAGGCGCACGACCTGCCGCTCGACGCCATCCTCAACGACAACGGGGTCGTCTGGCCGACCAGCTGAGCTGCCAGCGTCAGTCGATGTTGTCGACCGTGTCCGGGTCGGGCACCTCGCCGATGGTCTGGCGCGTGGTCTCGGACTGGAGCAGCAGCCAGTCGCAGAAGGCCCTGATTTCCGGCCGCAGCGCGCTGCGCGGCCCGGCAATGAGCCAGTAGGACATCGGCGAATCCATGCGGTGCTGTGGCAGCACCTCGACCAGATCGCCGTTGGCCAGGCTCTCGGCAATCAGCGAGCTTCGCGCCAGCGTCACGCCCTGCCCGGTGAGGGCGGCCTGCACCATCTGGTAGGCGTAGTTGAAGTAGAGCCAGCGCTTGGGCTGCGCGCGCTCCAGCCCGTTCACCTCGAACCAGCGGCGCCAGGTCAGCCATTCCAGGTGAGTGCGGTGTGCGTCGCCGGCCTCGATCAGCGTGAACTGGGTGATGTCGGCAGGCTTCCTGATGGGCGGGCTGCTCTTCAGCAGCCAGGGGCTGGCCACCGGCGTCAGCGTTTCACCGAACAGGCGCACCGCGCCGGCCGTCATGGACTCGCGCGGGCCGTAGCGCAGGGCGATGTCGACGTCGGCCACTTCGAGGTCCACCGCCACGTCGCTGGCGTCGATGCGGATGTCGATCTCGGGGTTGTCGCGCTGGAAGGCCTCCAGCCGCGGGATCAGCCACATCGAGGCGAAAGAGGCAAAAGTGGTCAGCGACACGCTCTGCCGCCCCGCGCTCTGGCGGATCTGGCGCACAGCCGTGTCGATGCGCGGCAGCGACTGCTGCACCGCCAGCAGCAGCAAAGCCCCCGCGCTCGTGAGCTCCACCGCGCGCGTATGGCGCAGGAACAGGGCCACACCCACCTCTTCTTCCAGCGACTGGATCTGGCGGCTCACGGCCGACTGGGTCAGCGCCATTTCTTCAGCCGCGGCGCGGAAGTTCAGGTGCCGGGCCACCGCCTCGAAGGCGCGCAGGTGCCCGGCGGAGATCGGACGGGAGCGCAGATGGGTTTGCGAATGTTGCATGGATATGACTTTGGAGGGCGAATCGGCGTTTGGATCGATTGATGCGAAACGCGCATCAGTAGGCTACCTCGTTTTCATTGGACCGCCAACGCCATAGAAACGATCATTCATTCCCGAACTGCGCTATTGCCACTTTCTGACAAGCGCTTCGGCAAAGCCAAGGAGTTACATCATGTCCACCGCCGTCTGCACCACCGAATCGCTCTCGTCCCTGTCCGTTCCCGCCCGCACCGCCGCCGTTCCGCCGGCCGTGCGTCGTGGTGCCTGGCAGATCGCGCCCGGCGAGGCGATGAGCCTGAAGGCGCGGGCGGCCAGCATCCTGCGGGTCAAGCAGGGCCGGGTGTGGATCACGCCCGATGCCACGCTCAAGAACCCCAGCGAAGACCTGGTGCTCGCACCCGGCGAATCGCTGACGGTGGCCGCGGGCCAGCGCATCGTGATGGAGGCGTGGGACGGCTACGGCGCGACCTACAGCTGGGACAACGCCTGAGCGATTGTTTTCCCTCCAAGTGCTGAAAAGGCGGCCTCGGCCGCCTTTTTCTTTTTGAAGCGTCTTTGGGGGTAGGGCCGTCGGGCGGCCGCCCATTCAGTTCAATTCAGCCGTTGATGTCGAAGCTGGGCACCAGGGCCAGAAAGTGCCGCAGCGCCGCCTCGCCAAGCAGCACATGCACGCCGGCCATCAGGTCGGGGCCCTCGCATTCGGCCAGCCCCATGCCGAAACCGCTGTAGCGCCGGGCCGCCAGCGGAGCTTCGTAGACCACCCTGACATCGACATGGCGCGGGTCTTCCTCGATCTGCTGCATCAGCGCGTCGATGGCTTCGGGCGGGCCTTCCAGGTGCTGGCAGAAACGCTGTCCGTCGAACACCAGCAGGCCGGTGATGTCGCGCTCCGCGTTGCGCATGCGCGCCCGGGAGGTGATCGAGCCCACGGTGCCCGGGGGCAGGTCCTGGGCGAGCGTGCTGCAGTAAAGCACTTCGTAAAGCGGGAGCCTTGGTTCTTCTGTCATGCGTCTTGGGGAGGAAAGCGGTGCGGAGTGTAGGCAGTCCCGGGACGCCGCGAAATGTCAAAAGACACAGGCGAAGCGCCTATAGTGAAGCGTGAAATTCGAGGACTACCCCGCTGCTGCAGCGCCTCCCCAGGGCGTGAATTCGTGCGACCAGTGCGCATTGCGACGGCTCGATGCCTTCCTGCCGCCTTCCGGCGAGGAGTTGCAGGCCATCCAGTCTTTCCGCGTCGGCACCCGGCGCGTGGAGGCGGGCAGTTCGATCATCGACGAGCACCGGCCGAGCCCGCAGCTCTTCACCCTCTATTCAGGCTGGGCCTTCCGCTACAAGACGCTGAGCGACGGCCGGCGGCAGATACTGAGCTTTTTGCTGCCCGGCGATTTCCTCGGCCTGCAGGATGAGTTCGCCGAGGGCCAGACGCACGGCGTCGAGGCGGTGACCGACGTCACGCTGTGCGCCTTCTCGCGCGACCGGCTGTGGGACCTGTTCCATGCCCAGCCCAAGCTGGGCTACGACATCACCTGGCTTGCAGCGCGCGAGGAAAAGATGGTCGATGACAACCTCGTCACCACCGGCCGGCGCAATGCTGGCGAGCGCGTGGCCATGCTGCTGATGCACCTGTATCGCCGAGCGCAGCGCGTGGGCATGGTGCGCGACGGCTGGGTCGAGTTTCCGTTCAACCAGCAGCACATCGCCGATGCGCTGGGACTGTCGCTGGTGCACACCAACAAGACGCTGCGGCGGCTGCAGCGGCTGGGGCTCTACAAGATCGACGCCGGCTGGCTGCGCATCATGGAGCCGCACGCCCTGGAAACGCTGGGCGACTACTTCGAGCGCCCGATGAGGCCTACGCCGCTGATCTGATCCGCCACACGGCCTTCAGCGCGTGGCCACCAACTGGCGCAGGTCGCTCTCGTAGGCCTGCAGCCGGCGCACCGCCTGCGCGCGCTGGCTGGCCGTGGTGCCGTTGTGCAGCGCCGCCGTGTTGCGGCAACCCTCCTGCAGCAAGGCCTGCTGCTGGTCGCGCCAGGGTCCAGGCGGTGGTTCGGCGATGCGCTGGATGTAGCCATGCAGCGCCGCGCGCGCCTCGGCCGGCGACGGCTTGCTGGCCACGAAGCCGCGCAGCAGCAACAGCGCCTCCTGCTGGCGCTTGCGGCGCTCGGCGTCCGCCAGCCGTGGGTCGAACACCGACTGCGCGACCTGCTGCTTCAACAGTTCGCGTTGCTCCGTGCTGAGCCGGCCGTAGAAGTCCTCGGTGCGGTCGAGGAACTGGTCGTAGCGCTTTTCCTGCACCTGCGCCGGGGTGCGGTCGAGCCAGTCCTTGCGGTACTCGGCGTTGTTCTTCGCGTATTTGCGCTCCAGCTGCTGCAGCTGCGCGTCGGTCAGGCTCAGCGCCAGCTCGGTGCCGGCGGGCTCGGCGCGTTCGGTAACGGCCAGCAGGCGCTCGCGGACGCGCTCGGCCATGGCACAGACCTGCTCCGGCGTCACCTCGCCCGGCGCCAGCGCCTGCGCTTCCTGCAGCAGCGAGGCGATGCGCGGCAGCTCGTTCTGCCGGTGCCAGGCCAGCAGCTGGTCAAGTTCGTCGCGCACCTTCGGGGTCTGCGCGCCGTCGAAGTCGAGGTAGCCGTCGAGCCACCAGTAGCTGACCGTGGGCAGGTTGTTGTAAGCCAGCTTGATCGCGCTGCAGGCGCCCAGGGCGGCGGCGATGAGCAGCACGCCGATAATTCGGGCCACTGCAGCGCAACGAAATCGGGAAGAAAAACGCATGAATCAGACTCCGCAACAAGACAGCCGGGGGCCGGTCGACGTCGTCATCATGGCGGCCGGCAAGGGCACGCGCATGAAAAGCAGACTGCCCAAAGTGTTGCATCGATTGGGCGGCCGCGCATTGCTGGCCCATGTGACGGGCACCGCCGCACGCATCGGCGCGCGCGACGTGGTGGTCATCACCGGCCATGGCGCGGCCGAAGTCGAGGCCTCGCTGAACAGCGGCATCGAGGGCGCCACGCTGCGCTTTGCGCGCCAGGAGCCGCAGCTCGGCACCGGCCACGCAGTGCAGCAGGCCGCGCCGCTGCTGCCAGATGACGGCACGGTGGTCGTGCTGTCGGGCGACGTGCCGCTGATCGGCGAAGACACGCTGCGCGCGCTCATCGCGGCCAGCGCGGGCAGCAAGCTGGCACTGCTGACCATCGAATTCGACGACCCGAGCGGCTACGGCCGTGTCATCCGCGCAGCGGGGCAAGGCGAGGTCACCGCCGTCGTCGAGCACAAGGACGCTACCGAAGCGCAGCGCGCCGTGCGCGAGATCTACAGCGGCGTGATGGCCGTGCCCGCGCGCCTGCTCAAGGGCTGGCTTGCGCGGCTGGACAACAAGAACGCCCAGGGCGAGTACTACCTGACCGACGTGGTGAAGTTCGCCGCCGCCGACGGCGTGCCCGTGGTCGCGCACATCACCACCGACGCACTGCAGGTGGCCGGCATCAACAGCCCGGCCCAGCTCGCGGCGCTCGAGCGCGCCTGGCAACTGCGCCAGGCGAACGCGCTGATGGAGCAGGGAGTGCGCCTGGCCGACCCGGCGCGCTTCGACCTGCGCGGCACGCTGGATTGCGGGGCCGACGTGGAGATCGACGTCAATTGCGTGTTCGAAGGCATGGTGTCGCTGGGCGAGGGCGTGCGCATCGGCGCGAACTGCGTCATTGCCAATGCGCGCATCGAGACAGGCGCGGTGATTCATCCGTTCACGCATATCGAGGGCGAGAAGGCCGGCGTGACGGTGGGCGCGGGCTCGCTCATCGGCCCCTTCGCTCGGCTGCGGCCCGGCGCACAGCTGGGTGCCGAGGTGCACATCGGCAACTTCGTCGAGGTCAAGAACTCGACGCTGGCTGCCGGCGCCAAGGCCAATCACCTGGCCTACCTGGGCGATGCCACCGTGGGCGAGCGCGTGAACTACGGGGCGGGCAGCATCACCGCCAACTACGACGGCGCCAACAAGCACCGCACCGTGATCGGCGACGACGTGCACGTGGGCAGCAACTGCGTGCTGGTGGCGCCCATCACCATCGGTGCGGGCGGCACCATCGGCGGCGGCTCGACCATCAACAAGTCGACCGAGCCGGGGGCGCTGACCGTGGCAAGGGGCAAGCAGGTGAGTTTCCCGAATTGGAAGCGCCCCCAGAAGAAACCGAAGGCCTGACAGCGGTCTTCAAGCCCCGGGCGCCAGCGGCAACCGGGGCTCGAACTTGGCGCGCTTGAGGCTGAAGAAGGCCTTGACGTTGCGCACGTTCGCGTCGGCTGTGAACAGGCGCTGCGTGAGTGCGCCGTAGTCGGGCATGTCGCGCGCGGCCACGACCAGCACGAAGTCCGGGCCCGGCGACACGCGCCAGCACTGCTGAACTGCGTCGTCGGCAATCACGCGCGTCTCGAAGGCGTCGAGCGACGCGGCGTCCTGCCGGTCGAGCGAGATTTCGATCACCGCCTGCAGGCCGTGACCCAGCACTGTGGCGAGCCGGTCGGGCGACAGCAGCGCGACCTGGCGTTCGATCAGGCCTTCTTCTCGCAGCCGCTGCACGCGGCGCAGGCAGGTGGGCGGCGAGATGCCGACGTCGGCGGCCAGGCGCTGATTGGTCTGCGAGGCATCGCGCTGGAGCGCGTCGAGCAGGCGCAGGTCGATTGAATCCAGGGAAACTGATTCCATATTGGAAGAAATTATGGAATAAAAGTCCAAATCCATGAAATGGAGAAATAAAAGTCCGAAATCAACAAAATTTCGAATGCATATTTCTTTCATGCCTTCCTACCATCGAGGCTCTTCTTCATTCAAAGGCAGCTCACCATGTGCGGCATCGTCGGGGCAGCGTCCCATCGCAACATCGTTCCGGTCCTGGTCCAGGGCCTCCAGCGGCTCGAATACCGCGGCTATGACTCGTGCGGCGTGGCGGTGCATGCCGGTGGCCTGACGCGGGCGCGTACCACTTCGCGCGTGGCCGATCTCGTGGCGCAGGTGCGCGACGACAAGGTCGAGGGCCTCACCGGCATTGCCCACACGCGCTGGGCCACGCACGGCGCGCCGGCCGTGCACAACGCGCACCCGCATTTCAGCCACGGCCCCGGCACCGATGCGCAGACCGCGCGGCCGGGCCGCATCGCGCTGGTGCACAACGGCATCATCGAAAACCACGAAACGCTGCGCGCCGCGCTCGAGGCCAAGGGCTACGCCTTCGAGAGCCAGACCGACACCGAGGTCATCGCCCACTTGGTCGACAGCCTCTACGACGGCGACCTGTTCGAAGCCGTGAAGGCCGCCGTGCTGCAACTGCACGGCGCCTACGCCATTGCCGTGATCTGCCGCGACGAGCCGCAGCGCGTGGTCGGTGCGCGTGCGGGCTCGCCGCTGATCCTCGGCGCCGGCAAGGACGGCGCAGAGAACTTCCTCGCCAGCGACGCGATGGCCCTGGCCGGCGTGACCGACCAGATCGTCTATCTGGAAGAAGGCGACGTGATCGACGTGCAGCCGGGCAAGTACTGGATCGTCGACAAGAACCACAAGCCGGTCACCCGCCAGGTGCGCACGGTGCTCGCCCACAGCGGCGCGGCCGAGCTCGGCCCCTACCGCCACTACATGCAGAAGGAAATCTTCGAGCAGCCGCGCGCCATCGGCGACACGCTCGAAGGCGTGGCAGGTATCGTGCCCGAGCTGTTCGACGGCATCGGCCAGGACGGCGCGACCGGCGCCAGTGCCTACCGCGTGTTCCAGGACATCGACAAGATCCTCATCCTCGCCTGCGGCACCAGCTACTACAGCGGCTGCACCGCCAAGTACTGGCTCGAAGGCATCGCGAAGATTTCCACGCAGGTCGAGATCGCGAGCGAATACCGCTACCGCGACTCCGTGCCCGACCCGAAGACGCTGGTCGTCACCATCAGCCAGTCGGGCGAAACGGCCGACACGCTGGCCGCGCTGAAGCATGCGCGCTCGCTCGGCATGGAGCAGACGCTGACCATCTGCAACGTCGCCACCAGCGCGATGGTGCGCGAGTGCAAGCTGGCGTACATCACGCGCGCCGGCGTCGAAATCGGCGTGGCATCGACCAAGGCCTTCACCACGCAACTCGCGGGGCTCTTTCTGCTCACGCTCGCCATCGCGCAGGCCAAGGGCCGCCTGAGCGACGCCGACGAGGCGCGCTACCTGAAGGAAATGCGCCACCTGCCTGTCGCGCTGCAGTCGGTGCTGGCGCTGGAGCCGCAGATCATCGGCTGGGCCGAAGACTTCGCGCGCAAGGACAACGCGCTGTTCCTCGGCCGCGGGCTGCACTACCCGATCGCACTCGAAGGCGCGCTCAAGCTCAAGGAAGTGACCTACATCCACGCCGAGGCCTATGCCGCCGGCGAACTCAAGCACGGCCCGCTCGCGCTGGTGACGAGCGAGATGCCCGTGGTGGCCGTGGCGCCCAACGATGCACTGCTCGAAAAGCTCAAGAGCAACCTGCAGGAAGTGCGCGCGCGCGGCGGCGTGCTCTATGTGCTGGCCGACGGCGACACGAAGATCAAGAGCAGCGACGGGCTGCACGTGATCCGCATGCCCGAGCACTACGGCGCACTCTCGCCGATCCTGCACGTGGTGCCACTGCAGTTGCTGGCGTATCACACGGCGTGTGCGCGGGGGACCGATGTGGACAAGCCGCGTAATCTGGCCAAGAGCGTGACTGTGGAGTGATCCGGAGACAGCGCATCGACTGGTGTTCTTTGCCATTAATGTCTGAGACAGCGCATTAAAGTCCGAGACAGCGCATTAATGTCTGAGACATGCCCATCGGTCGGGGGAGCGCTAGCGGCTTGGTGCTCTGCTGCCAGGTCTTAGGTAGGCCGACAATCACGGTTGGCCATTCGCTACGGCCGGTCTAGACTGAGGCTGTGTGGAAACAGCTGCATTGAAGGGGCGCGCAAGATCCGTTGGACCGGCGGACTCAGTTCCTACCGGAATTCTCGGCCGTCTCGACAAGACGCGAGTCGGCACCTACGACTTCATCTCTGCAATCAGGGTACTTGCGCCGAGGATCTTGATTGCTCGCTTGAGGTTGTAGGCCAGAACCTGCAGATTCATCTCGGTTTTCACGTTCGGCAAGGTCTTCGTCAGGAAGTGCGTGGCCCCCATCCACGCTTTCAGGGTGCCGAACACGTGTTCGATCGTTCGTTGCCTGAACTTTGAGGCCTCGGGCGCAGCATCTAGACGTGCCTGGACCTTTTCCAGGACCTCCTCGTACTCCCATCGACTGATGCGCCTGGCTGGCGCCGGGGTGCACTGCGGCTTCAAGTGACAGCCGCCACAGTTTGATGTCCAGTACTTGCGCAACGCCTTGCCGTCCTCAATGGCGGTGAAGCGGTAGATTGCGATCTCGCCCGCCGGACACCGGTACACATCCCGTCGCTTGTCATAGACGAAGTCTCGCTTGTCGAATCTGCCCTCGAACTTGCTGTTCGACGTCAAGGGCTTCGGGACAAGTGTCGCAATGCCCGCACGTTCGCACTCCAGAATCCCGTAGCCTTCGAAGTAGCCTCGATCCGCCAGCACGATTGGTTTGGGGTGTTCGATGGCCTCTTGAGCCGCCTTGGAGATGGCGGCCAGTTGGCCTCGATCGGTTACTGCGTTGGTCACCTCATGGGCGACGATCATGTGGTGTTTTGCATCGACCGCGGCCTGGACGTTGTAGCCTACGACTGCTGAGCCAAGTCGGGTGGTCGCCATCGAGCGGGCATCCGGATCGGTCAGCGAGATCTGTCGCTCTTGCGTGGACTGAAGCTGCCGCTCGATGGCAGAGATTTCACGCATCTGTCCTTTGATCTTGGCTACCTTTTCCTGGAGGCGCGCAACACGCTCGGGGAGAACCATCGCTGGATCTCGGTCAGCTCGATCAAGTTCGGCAAGGTATCGGCCGATGCTCTGCTCGAGCTGCTGCATCCGCACCTGGAGCTTGTGCTCGTTGAAGTTCTTGTCGCGGTTGTTGACGCCCTTGAACTTGCTTCCGTCCACGGCGATGACGCCGTCGGCAAATAGCTTGAGCCGGCGGCACAAAAGAACGAACTCTCGGCACACCAGACGAATAGCGTCACCATGATCTCTGCGGAAGTCCGCGATAGTCTTGAAATCAGGGGCCAGGCGCCCGGTCAGCCACATCAACTCCACATTGCGCTGTGCCTCACGCTCCAGGCGTCGACTGGATTGCACTTGGTTCAGATAGCCGTAGATGTAGATCTTCAACAGCACTGAGGGGTGATACGACGGCCGCCCGGTGGCCGCAGGTTCCGCGCCTTCAAAGCCGAGCTGATAGAGCTTGAGTTCATCGACAAAGACATCGACTACGCGGATGGGGTTCTCTTCTGAGATGTAGTCGTCAAGGCACTCTGGCAGCAGCGTGGTCTGGCTTCGATCCCCTGGCTCGATGAATCGCTTCATGTGGCAACCCAGTTCGTGGCGTTGTCTCAATCTAGGCGACGGTATTCACGGATTCAATGCGTTTTCACACAGCCTCGACTGGTTGCGGTCTCTCGAGTTTGGTTCGCGAACGACCGCTGGTGCTGGAAGCGGCCAGTCACCCCTTCAGCGATGAATGACTGCTGCCAGGATGCCCGGCTACACCGTCGGTGATACCGGATAAGTCGGCATCGTACTTAGCTGCTGCTCTGCGGTGGCCTGGGCACGGATCCTGCGCAGTTGCTCAAATTCGAACCCCGGGTTGCGAGTCGAGAAGTTGATGCGGCTGACGGATCGTAGATTCTCGACCAACTCCTCGCCCGTGGCGGAATGCTGTAGCAGTTCTTCGATGAAGCCAAGGTTGTGAAAAAAGATATTGTCGTAGGGGTGTTCGCGGTACGGATTGTGGGCAACCGCGACCAGTTTTGACAGAACCGACCGTAGGCCAACGAGGTCCCGATTGCCTGCTCCAACACGACGCGTTTGACTGGAACTTGATGCATTCGTCAGGGCAATCTCCACGCCCGCTAGTGCCTCAAGCCCGCGACGCATCGTCATCGTGTCGTGGAGACCACCGAAATCCGCGATGGTAAGGACCACTTTGAGCACTTCGCGCCCGCGCAACTCAAGGACGCCGTTGGGAAGCGTTATCGAGTCTTCCTGAAGGAGGCGTAGTTCACATTTCGAGAGCTGCGTCACACCATGCACCAGTGTTTCAGCGATGTCGATGAAAAAGGTGGCTGTGTCATTCGCCCTTGACTCGGTGCGCAAGGCTTTGGCCTTCATCTCGAACAGCACGATGTGGCGGTCTGTCTCGATAGCAAGGTCTACGTCGCCGGTGACTTGGCGGCCGCGCTTCATAACACCCCACAGGCACAGAATGCCTCGCTGCGCGAGGCGCTCCGCCATGTGCAGTTCGAACTTCCTGCCGACTTCGGTGTTGAAGTTGGACCTGCCGTTGGCCAGTAGGCGAAAGGCCCGCTGGTAGAACGCGGCCCCCAGGAAAGCCGCCGGAGGAATCCACAGCCTGCTGCCGTCGAGCTGGACTAGCGCCGCTTCCAAGGCCTCGGCGTCGCTGCCATGGCCTGGCGAGTAGTAGTTCCGACAAGGTCGGTCCAGGGAAAAGGTATGCACCAGCATCTCTGCCGCGTGTCGGTCGAACAGCCGCGCGGCGAGTCGCGCTTCGACCTCACTGCGTTGCACAACGGTGCCTTGGCAGGGGTTTTCTGCCATGCCTCGCAGCACCAATAACAAGGCCAGGATATGGTCCGGTCTCCAAACTGGCCCGCCAGGGAGTTGGTCTGCTACCGGCACGACCACGTCGCGAAGCAATGCCTCGACCACTGGCTGACGCATCTGAGGCAACGCGAAAACTTGGTCATAGAGTACGACCCGTCCAAGCGAACGGATGACGTCGGCGGGATAGTGGTCACCCAGAGATTCGAAGGGTGACCACGGCTCCGCGTCGACCAGGGCGCCCAAGTGGCGAGACGCGGTGAGCGCGCTATCGAGCAATTGCTTTCGCCCCATGCGCGCAGGCGGCACGTGAAGGTGTTGGAGCGCTATGCGATATAGATAGCCGAGCGGGATCGACGGCTCGATCCTCTCGCTCATCATTGAGAGCTCGGGGTGGAGATTGACATGCTTCCGCACAGGATCGTAGCGTCGCTCGAACGTCTGCTGCAGAAACTCCATCGCCAGGGAGCCGAGGCGACCAAAAGGCACACGTACGGTCTGAGCGATGCTTCGGCTCCCCTGGACGTCCGGCGTTCCTATTTCCGTTCCGCTAACTTGGATTGGGATGCCCTTGTTCGCGAAAAACCTAGCGGCGTTCGCTCTGCTGACGTGCCGTGGGGACCAGTGCGGTGACGTCTGCGTTTCATAGGCCCGGATATACCGAATCGCCTCGATCCAAGGCACCTGCCCCTCTTCCATCGGGACCAACGCATCTACGAAGTGGCGGGTGTCTCGCAGCGCATCGAAGAGCAGCGGTGCAGCCAAGCGCAGCGGAGCCGTATCCTCAGTGCGCAGTACTTCCGCGAAGACTAGCTGCGTCAGCAAGTCACGCCGCAACACTGACGCTCTCGGCCAACCCTGGAGGCCGTCGTCGTCTGGCCCAGTTGGCATCGTGTGCGGCACCAAGATCGATCGAACTATCCCAAAAAGCCATTGGTAGCGGTGGTGGGGCACTGCCGCTAGCGGGTACCGCCCGGCCTCTCGATAGAGCTCGGCGAAACGATCTGCCAATGGCAGTTCAACAGTTAGGTTTCTCGGCAGGGTCACAGCATTGCCCAGGTCGGCTAAGTACACAGGGATGCTACCTGCGCTAGTAGCACCGCCGGCCCATTAGCATAGGCGCCGCCATGCCCAGACTCGACCCCGATGGGCCGATGGGCCGATGGGCCGATGGGCCGATGGGCCGACGGGCCGACGGGCCGACGGATCGTGTGACCCAGCTTCAAGTTGAGGGGGCCACAGGCGGTTGAAACCAGCCGTATTTAGCTCGCGACCGGTTCAACGGCGACCAGCTCGGCAATTTTGGTGGCAATTACTGCCATTGAGTCTTCTGCAGTGTCTAGGCCGCTTCGAGAGGCAAGCAAGGGACTGAGATTGCGGAGAGCCTCATACGTCGTGTTGTGCACGATGGGGACGAGCCGGTTACCCGCAAGGAGGGCCGAAAGCTCTTTGTCGGCGACGCTCTCTTTAGGGAGGCGGGCCAGGAGCGCAGGGGTCACTAGGACGAGCCCGATGCGCGAGGCCGCCAAGCCCTTGTCAATGGCGCGCATCATCGGCACGCCTAGGCCAAGGTCCTTCTCACTGAACCAGACTTTGACACCCGCCGCCTCGAGCAAATCGTGCAGCTGCTTGGCGGCCCCCTGTCGGTCGTCCCACGCATGGCACAGGAAGACGTCGCGAAGGTCAGGCTGCTCCGCTGCTTTCGTCTCAACGGCATTACGGACTGGCGTCAACGACTGTACTTGGGCAGGCGTGTACGAGACGGACGAACCGGCTCGCGACCAACGTGGCTTTGCTCCGCCGCTGGACCTGCTACCTCCACCGCCGCTGCTATAGCCTCCCCCGCTGCTGCCCGACGACGAGTAGGACGGGGACGAGTACGAACCGTAGCTGCTGTAGCCGCTGGAGCGGCC
Organism: Variovorax sp. YR566; assembly: GCF_051992195.1. NCBI lineage: Bacteria > Pseudomonadati > Pseudomonadota > Betaproteobacteria > Burkholderiales > Comamonadaceae > Variovorax > Variovorax sp. YR566. The sequence goes on from NZ_CP197092.1 coordinate 1,524,133, forward strand.
ATACCGGCCACGGCATGCAGGGCAAGCCGCTGCAGCGCTCGCTGAGCGATGGCCCTCGACTGGTGCTGTGCATCTAGACATGTGAGTGATGCTAGCGCTGGCGACCGCTGTCCTGGAATCACATGTTTTGGGGAATCTGCACTAGATCTCTCTGTAAAAATGCGCGGACAGTTCCGGCGCCTCTCGTGCCGCTCATTTTGTGGAGCCGCGATTCGTGCACGCGATAAGCGGAGCTAAAGGTACAAGATCCAGCCTCGCTGGGAGTGGCCTCAGAGCGGCAGCTTGCGGTCATTCGCATCTATCGAGCCGAGCGACCGCTACCGCTGCTAAGCCGGCAGTCGATGCACTGATTCAAACGTCGGCTTCAGGGCCCATAGCAGTAAGCAACTCAAGCTGAAAAGCGCGACAGCTGGATCCTCTCGGATCGAATGGCGCCTCGCACAAGCCTCGGACGTCGCGTGAGTTCGCAACAACGGGACGATCTGTCAGCTGGGCCTATCGGCGAACGACTTGTTGGATCCAATGTTGCTTGGGTGGAGCGTGGCATTCACACGCACCCGTTCGCGAGGTGCACAGTGCCCCCGCCGCGAGGGCGCGCCTTAAAATGCCAGCCGTCCTTCTTCTACCTAGGTCAATGCGCGCTGCAAGCCATGAGTGTCGGTGCACAAAAGGAGACAGCGGCTTGGTGGGTAAAAGACGGAAATCCGGGACAACTCTAGTAACTGCCGCGCGTCAAACCCAACTTTATCCGGCAAAGCAGCACGACTTATGTAGCCCGGGTGGTTGTCTCGGACTTTGTTGCTCGCGGTTTGCGCCGTACGGAGTCGACTCGCGCGGTTGTCTCAGACTTCGGAGCATCGGGGCGAAGTCGTCGTTCCGAACATTTCGCTGGTGATCGTGTCTCAGACATTATTGGCAAAGAACAACTGGAGCCGTTCGTGCGTGAAGAAGTCCAATACGACCGCGCCATCGACATACCCGGCCTCGTCCTGAGCACGGCCCGGTTTGCCGAGTTCCGGTTCGAGCCTCACTACCACCTGGACTGCCACATAGCGCTCGTCACCGATGGCGTGCAGCGCCAGACTTACCAGGGCGAGTCGCTGCTGCTTTCACGCGGGGCAATCCAGCTGATGCCCCCGGGGGAGGTTCATGACGGAACGGCGGGCGCAGATGAGTCATACACGCTGCACACCTTCCGCATCTCGCCTGCATTGCTGGCAGGCCTGGGTGAAGAGGTCACCGGCAGGCACTACCTTCCCTCCCAACCCGCCATGGTGCTGCGTGACGCTCGCCTTGCAAACGAGCTGCTGAGGGCGCATGCAAGCCTTCGGCACGCATCGGCCGATCCGTTGCTGAACGAAGCCCGCGTGCTGGACTTGTTCGAGTCCATCTTTTCCCGCCTGCTGCGCCCCGCGCCCCAGATCGTCGCCGGGGCCTTGTCGCCGCAGCAGTTCGGACTTGCCCGGGACTTCATGGAGGCGAACATTGCCGACAAGATCGTCCTGGAGGATCTGGCCGTCCTGCTCGGCCTGGAGCGGTTTCGGTTCCTGAAGCTCTTCAAGCGCACAGTCGGCATGACGCCCCATGCCTGGTTGCTGCGACTGCGGCTCGAGCGCGCGGTGGAGCTGATCCGGGTGAACCGCGACATGGCAATCACCGATGTTGCGCACGCCGTCGGGTTCTTCGACCAGAGCCATTTCACCCGCGCGTTCAGCCGTGCCTACGGTGTGACCCCGGCGCGCTTTCAGCGGCCCGGCGTCAATTTTTTACAAGGCGACTTCGTCACCGGTCAGTAGTCTCCCGTGTCTTGGCATCCATCCAACTGCACGGCACCGAATGACCACCTTCAGTTTTCTCGACGACTACAGCGAGGGCGCGCATCCCGACATCCTGCGCGCGCTCACCGACTCCAACATGGTGCAGCAAGCGCCCTACGGGGACGACGCCTACTCTGCACAGGCCAAGGCGCAAATCAGGTCGCGCCTGGGCGAGGGCTTCGATGGCGCGATCCACTTCGTCGCCAGCGGGACCATGGCAAATATCGTCTCGATATCGAGTTGCCTTCGCCCTCATGAAGCCGTGATTGCCGTGGGCTCCGGGCACATCGTCGTGCGCGAGGCCGGCGCTATCGAGGCGACCGGGCACAAGCTCATCGTGGTTCCGGCGGTCGATGGAAAGATCACCCCGCAGGCGATCGAAGAAGCGCTTGCCTCCAACGCGCACTTCCCGCACATGGCCAGGCCGCGGCTCATCTATCTTTCCAACGCGACGGAAACGGGCACGATCTACACCCTCGCGGAACTGCAGGAGATCTCCGCCCTTGCCAGGCAGCGGGGCCTTCTACTTTTTCTCGACGGTGCGCGCCTTGGGGCAGCACTGGCTTCGCACAAGAATGACGCGAGCCTTGCTGACATAGCAGCGCTGGCAGACATCTTCTGGATTGGCGGGACCAAGGTCGGGGCGCTGCTGGGAGAAGCCATCGTGGTCTGCAACCCCGCGCTGAAGGAAGACTTCGCAATTCATCTGAAGCAGCGCGGCGGCATGCTGGCGAAGGGGCGGTTGCTGGGCATCCAGTTCCGGGAGCTGTTCGGCGCCGCCAGTCTGTTCACGTCGATGGCGCAGCACGCCAATGCCATGGCGGCAAAGCTCACATCCGGCATCACCTCGGCGGGCCACGCACTGGCTGCGGATACCGAGACCAACCAGGTGTTCCCCATCCTGCCGGACCCGGTGATCGCTGCGTTACAGAAAGACTTCGCGTTCTATCTGTGGGGAAGGGCGGGCGACGGCCACTCCGTGATCCGCCTGGTCACCTCATGGGCAACGGACGAAAGCCAGGTCGACTTGCTCTTGTCTCGCCTCGCCATTGCCGGTAGCGGCGCGTGAGCCGCTGCGTTCTTGCAAGCATCAAGACCGTGCTGACCAGCGGCGAATAGGCCCGCCGATTCGATCGCCCTTCACCAAGCGCCCAGAGCCGGCGCTTGACCATTGCCATCGATGCGAGTGCGGCCATGGTCTTGTCCTTCCAGCGCACAGGGGTGGTGTCGCCCGTCGGGTGCTTGCCTGCCAGCCACTGCGCGGGCAGATCGGGCACGAGTGCGAGCGCGGTGGCCATGCCGGCAATGGCCACGCCGCCTGCGATGACCTTCTCTGCCACCGCCATGCTCCGGATGCCACCCGTCGTCATCAGCGGCATCTTCGCCACGGCCGCGAGCTTCGATGCGAACTCGAGAAAGTACGCCTCGCGGGCCAGCGTGCGGCCGTCGGCGGTGGCGCCTTGCATTGCAGGGCTTTCGTAGCTGCCGCCGGACAACTCGACCAGATCGACTGGCAACTCGTTCAGCCAGAGAATGACTTGCCGCGCATCGTCTTCCGAGAACCCGCCCCGCTGGAAGTCGGCCGAATTGAGCTTCACCGCGACACAGAACCCCGGCGAGACACGCGTCCGAACCGCTTTCACGACCTCGAGCAGCAATCGCACACGGTTGGCGAGGCTTCCGCCCCAACGGTCGTCGCGCCGGTTGGTCAACGGCGACAGGAACTGCGAGATCAGGTAGCCGTGCGCCGCGTGGATTTCAACGCCGGTGAAGCCCGCGCGTTCTGCCGCCGTCGCAGTGTCGGCAAAGCGGGTGATGATCTCGGCGATCTCGGCCTCGCTCATTGCCTTCGGCATGGCGAACAGCTTGCTGTGCTTGCCAAGATCGAGCGCAACCGCAGACGGCGCCCACGCCTCTTCGCCCATGTTGGCGCGCACCTGCCGGCCTGGATGGTTGATCTGCATCCACGCCTGCGCACCGCGGCTGCGCGCGACCCTCGACCACTCGGTGAACGGCTCGATGGCCGTTCCGGCGTCGAGCACGATGCCGCCAGGCCCCGTCAACGCCCGCCCGTCCATCATCACGTTGCCGGTGATGATCAGGCCGGTGCCGCCGCTTGCCCACGCCCTGTAAAGCTCGAAGATCGCGGGCCCGGGCAGCTGCCCGACGGCGGCCATGTTCTCTTCCATGGCCGCCTTGGCGATGCGGTTGGGAACGACGCTGCCGTTGGGCAGGGTCAAGCTGGAGAAGAGGGGACTGTTCACGTTGCGCTGGCCTTCCGTACTCACGAAGAGAAGAATGCGGGTGATGCTAAGTTTGAAGTCAACTTGAAGGTCAAGCGCCATGAAGATCGGTGAACTTGCCGCGGCAACGGGCGTGGCCCCGTCCGCCATCCGGTTCTATGAAAAGAGTGGCCTGCTGCCGGCGGCACAGCGTGGCAGCAACGGCTACCGGAGCTACTCGAACGATGCGATCGAACGGCTCAGGCTGATCCAGGTCGCGCAATCGCTCGGCTTCTCGCTCGACGCGCTTGGGGGCGTCTTCGCAAGCGCCGAAGGATTCAGGAAGGACGAGTTGATGCGCAACCTCGACGTTCGACTCGCCGAGATCGACGGGCTCATGTCGACGCTGAGGTCGCAGCGCCGCGAGCTTCGTGATCTTCGGGAAACGCTGCGCAGCAGCTGGGCTGCGGGTGATTGTGTCGATGCGGTGGCGCTGGCAAAGGAGATGTCGGCGAAACCGGCGCCGATGTCGCGGCGCCCGACTATCCGGTCTTCAGAGGCCCGTTGAACCTGTAAGCACTGAGGATGATTCCGGACGGCATTGTTTTCGTGCTGACGAGCTCGAAGGAGCGCGGTGGCGTTCCCTCCGCAAAGAGACGCTTCCCGGTGCCCAGCAGGACCGGATAGACGATCAGCATGGCTTCATCTGCAAGCCCATGTTCGAGCACCGTCGATGTCAGCGTGGAGCTGCCCCAGAGGACAAGGTCCGGGCCAGCTTGCGACTTGATGCGTTGAATGCCCTCGACGATGTCCGGTCCAAGGCCTTCGAACGGGCCCCACTCAAGACTTTCCGGACGGTGGGTAACGACATACTTGGTGGCCGCGTTCAAGCCGTCCGCCATCGGGCTGCTCGGTGCCTTTGGCCAGAAGCCCGACCACATGTCGTAGGTGCGACGGCCGAGCAGCAGATCGAAGCGCCCGCCGTGCGCGGCGAAGACTTCATCCCGGCCCTCGGGCGTCCGATAGGGCGCGGTCCAGTCAGCGTAGGGAAAGTCGTCTTCGCCGGAGGACTGGATCACGCCGTCCAGCGACACGTGCTCCATGATCTTGAGCTTTCTCATTCGGGGCTCCTTGCTTGGGGCCGATAGTACCCATCCGCACGTATGGGTGGAAGGTCGGCATCAAGCCTTCTCGGGAGCCAATGCGCCGGCCTTGGCTCTGGACTGCCGAAGCAGGATGACAAGTCCGGAAATCAGAAAGTACACAGCCCCGACCGCCGCATAACCGCCAAAGGTCTGCACAACGGGAGCTGCACTGCCTTGCTGCGCCACAAAAAATCCCCCGGCCAGCGCAGACTGCGCCCCGCTCAGCATCATCACCCACTGCCCTCGATCGCTCTTGCGACGACGGATGGCCGTCGCCAGCTGAAGCAGCCCCGCAACGATGGCCCACACCCCGAAGATCACCAAGATGATCTGCAGCTTGAGCACGAGCGAAACTACCACGGCAACCGTGACCAGCCCGCTCATCCAGGCATTCAGGACCTGCGTGGGGTTGGCCTTTGCGCCCCATGTCATCCTCGCGTCCAGCAGGTTTGCCAGCGCATCCCATGCGGGATAGACGATCAGCAGGCCGCTTGCGAGTGCGGGCGACCCCTTGGCTGCGGTGAACGCCAGCGCGACCCACGCGAAGGAAAAGGCGGCGCGAATGAAGTAGAGCTTGCGCAGCCACGCGGCTCGCTGAAGAGGAGACTGGTTGGTGTTGGACATGGCATTGGCGGTGAAGACCGCGAGATCGGGTAGGAAGGAAGGTCGCAGCCCCTTGAGAGGGGCCGGTGCGGGAGATTCTGTTTCGGCGGCACCATGCGCGGTATCGGTCGAATGACCGACAGGCCCCGAAAAAGAGCGACTGTGCGATGCTGGGCTTTTGCCTCAGCCATTTCATGTCCGACGACACGACCATTGCCGTTTTCGACGCAGTCCGCGCGCTTGCTTTCATCGGCGACCTGAGCATGGGCCAGCCGACCGACCATTCGCTGCGCACCGCGTGGCTCGCCGGCATGATCGCGACGCGGGCCCGCTGCGACCCATCGCAGGTCGAGGCCGCCCGGCACGTCGCGCTGCTGCGCTGGTCGGGTTGCACTGCCAATGCCCAGGAGTTCGCGGACTTTCTGGAAGACGACGTGCAGGGGCGAAGCGCCCTTCTTGCATCGCAAAAGCCGCGAACGGCGCAGCAGCCGCCCCACAGCGTGCCCATTCCCAACGCCATGCTCGCCATGGCCAACATCCATTGCGAAATCGCCGGCGACATCGCGAACACGCTGGGCCTGGGTTCCGATACCGAAGCTGCGCTGCGCGCCATCTTCGAGACCTACGACGGCGGCGGCGTGCCCGGCCTTCTGCAAGGCAACGACGTGCCGCTTGCGACGTACGTCGTGGCCCTGGCGAGTGACCTCGAGATTTTCAGCCGCCTGTACGGGCTCGACGAAGCGCTCGCGCTGGCCCGCGGACGCGCGAACAGCGTCTACCCCGGCGCTCTTGTCGACGCCAGCGCACCGTGGGTCTCGACGTGGATGAATGCGCTGGATTCCGCCGCCCCGCCGTGGACCGACGCTGCCGACCAGCCCGCTTCGATGCTTCGACGGGTCGGGCTGGAGTTCGTGGGCGACGTGATCGATCTCAAGCTTCCCTGGATGACGGGTTACTCGCGTCGCGTGGCCCAACTGGCGCGCGATTGCAGCGCGCGTGCCGGCCTGGACGAGGCCTTGTGCAGCCGCACGTACAAGGCTGGACTGATCCACGGCATCGGGCGGGCATCGGTGCCCAACGCCATCTGGAACGCGCCCGAACCGTTGCCGGCCTCGTCACTGGAGCGCCTGCGGCTCGTGCCCTACTGGACCTCCCGCGCCGCCGGGCAAATCGACGGGCTCGCGCTCGAAGCAGAAATCGCATCCTTCGCCTTCGAGCGGCGCGATGGCTCCGGCTATTTCCGCGGCCGATCGGGTGCGGCGATGCCGCAGGAAGGACAGATCGTTGCCGCAGCCGAGCAGTGGGTTTCTCTTCGAACCCGCCGTCCGTGGCGAGCGGAGTTCACCGAAGCAGATGCGCTCGATCGCATGAAGGAAGAGGCCGAGGCGGGCCGCTTCGACCAGGAAGTCGTCGCTGCTTTGCTTGCCAGTGTTCTGTCGCATGTGCCCGCGAAACCTGTGGCGTCGGCGCGCGGCGAGCAGTCTCTGTCAGAGCGCGAACTGGAGGTTTTGCGCTGCATCAGCCGGGGCGAAAGCACCAAGCAGGTTGCTCGTGCGTTGGGCATCAGTCCGCGCACGGTGCGAACGCATGTCGAACGTCTGTTCCTCAAGCTCGAATGTTCGACGCGAGCGGCCGCGACGTTGAAGGCGGCGACCAGAGGGCTCATCTGACGAGACCTCGGGCATGGGTGACCCCAGCCCTTGCGGGAATCCTGAGCAAGTTCGCCACGCTCCCGGCCAATGCAGCCAGGGCCGCCACCGCCAGAGCCCAGTGCACTGCGCTGTGGGACGGCAGCAACCCGAACATCAGGCTCATCAACAGGCTGCCGAGCGTCAACCCCGTGAGTCGGGCGGTGCCCTGCGCGCCACCGGCCGCGCCACTGCGCTCCTTGGGTGCCGAAAGCAGCATGTTCTGGTTGTTGGGCGTCTGGAAGAACCCGAAGCCCAGGCCGGCGAGACTCGTGAACACGGCGATCGGCAAGACCGGGTTGCCGTGCAGCGGCCACAAGGCACACAGCGCCAGGCCGCTTGCGAAACACGCGCTTCCAGCCGCGCACAGCCATGCACTCGGCACGCGCTGGGCCAGGCGTGCCGACAGCGGCGCAGCCAGCATCACCGCCAGAGGCCAGGGGGTCATCAAGAGGCCGGCGGTCACCGCGCTCTGGCCCAACTCGTGTTGGATGTAGAACGGCAGCGCGACAAGGCTGGCCATCTGGCCGGTGAAGCAGCACACGGAGGCAATGACCGAGACCCGAAAGGAATGCACGCGCAGCAGGTCGAGCGGGATCAACGGCGCCGCCTTCGGCATCTCGCGCCGTACCAGCAGGATCATGCAAACGGCCGACAACACGAGCAACGCGCCGCCGTGCAACGGATGCACCACGAGCCGGTCGCTCCCGAGCACGAAGGCGGCGAACATGACCGCGTTGAGCGCGATGCTCCACACGTCGATGCGGCGCATCGAGCGCGGCGGGCTCGGCAACCCCGCACAGGCGGCGAGCACGACGAGACCGATCGGCAGATTCACCGCGAAGAGCCACGGCCAGCTTGCCGCGGAGAGTATGAAAGCGCCAAGGGTGGGCCCCGACGCGGAAGCGGCCGCGACGGCGAGCGCATTCCAGGCGATCGAGCGCGCCAGCAATCGACGCGGATAGGTAAAGCGCAACAACGCCAGCCCAAGAGGCATCACGGCCGCACTGCCCAGGCCCTGGAGGCACCTCGCGGCCACGAGCCATGGCAGCGACGGGGCCAACGCGCACAACACCGACGCCGCGGTGAACAGCGCGACGCCGCCAGCGAACACGCGCCGATACCCGAACCGCTCCCCGACAGCGGAAGCCGGCAACAGGAACATGACCACGGCCAGCTGGTAGGCCGTGATGATCCAGACGGCATCGGCGGGTGTCGCCTGCAGTTGCTGGGCGATGCCTGGCAGCGCGATGTTGGCGATGGCGCCGTCGAGCACCACCAGCACGCCCGCGCCCAGGATCGCGGCGACGGCTGCGAAGCGCCGCGGCAGAGGCAAGCCATCGGCGTCATGCACCGCGTTCACCTCCTGGGTTTCGGCGGTGCGGGCCATGGTGGAAGAAGAGTTCGGTCGAAGCGTGGAGGACAACATGATTGGGCAACTGGGAGAGGCACGCTCTATTGCGCCAAGCCAGCTTAGGACTGCACACACGGCTTGCCCAGCGCGTGGGGCGCAGCTTGTTCCTGCATGCGGCGCCTGTCGAAACCATCGCAGCCGTGCTAGGTTTCGGGCATGCCAACAGATGCCGACCTGAACCTGCTGTTTGCGTTGAACGCGCTTCTTTCCGAGGGCAGCGTCGCGAAAGCCGCCGAGCGCCTGGGCCTGAGCGAATCGGCCATGAGCCGGGCGCTCGCGCGATTGCGGGAATCGACCGGGGACGAGTTGCTCGTACGCGCGGGTCGTGCGATGGTGCTCACGCCGCATGCGCTGGCACTGCGCGACCGCGTCAGGGAGTTGGTGCAGGAGTCGCGCGCGGCGCTTCAGCCCGCCGGCGCGAGCATGGACCCTCGCACGCTCCAGCAACTGTTCACCATACGGGCCAACGACGGCTTCATCGAGGGCTTCGCGCATCGGCTCGTGGCTCGCACGGCGCACGAAGCGCCCGGCGTTCGCCTGCGCTTCGCGCCCAAGCCCGACAAGGACGTTCGTCCCCTGCGCGAGGGATTGATCGATCTGGATGTCGGCGTTCTCGGCGAGGCGGGCCCGGAGGTGCGCGTTCAGGCGCTCTACCGCGACCGCTTTGTCGCTGCGGTGCGCGAGGGCCATCCCCTGCTCGCCGAGTCCGGGATCACTGCCGAACGCTACGCCGCCTGCGACCACGTGGTCACTTCACGCCACGGCCGGACTGTGGGACCGGTGGATGACGCTCTCGCAGCGATGGGCCTGGTGCGCAATACCGCAGTCGTCGTGCCCAGCTTCAGCACCGCCTTGTCGATAGCGGCCGCGACTGACCTGGTGGCGCTGATACCGTCTTCGTACTTCGAACACTTGAGGGCGCGGGGCACGCTGCGCTCGTTCCCGCTGCCGATGCCCACGGAGCAGATCACCGTGTCGCAGATGTGGCATCCGCGTCTTGACCGGGACCCCGCGCATCGGTGGCTGCGCGCAGTGGTGCTGGAGGTTTGCCGGCCGCTGAATGAGCAAACAGGAGCGGCGTGAGTTCGTGCTCCCGGCCAGAACCGGACACTCCATGAACGGCGGGTCAGGGCGTGGTGGAAGTCGCCGTGGTGGCTTGAGTCATCACGGTGGCCCATGCACCGTCGATGCGCTTCCAGACTTCCACTACCCATAGCCCGCCGCTGAAAAAGCGAGTGACTACAAGGTCGCCTTGCTGTTCGTGTTGCTCGCGTTCGCGTGGGACATAGGGCCGCTGCTTCTGCGTTTGAAGGTGGCCGATCCGTTCGGCCCGAGACATGAACTGGCCGTTCTGCTGGACAGTCGTGAAGTCGCTTGCGGTGTACTTGCCCCACTGTGCCGCATCGACGGCGTAGAAGGCTTCGTCTCGTGCACGCATGGCGGCTTGCAGGTCAGGAGGGAGCATGTTTGTGTCGGTCATGAGAGCACTGTAGCTTCCACAGTCGCCGCCGCGAATACCGCGACGGGCAGGAGGCCGAGCATTTCCATTTGTGCCCACTATGGAGTCCAGTGCGACCTGCCACGCATAAGATGCGAGGGTCGGGAGCGATTTCTCTTTGAGACGCTGGAGTCTTCCAATGACTACGATTGCCGAGAACACAGGTTTCGTCACGCTCATCAGCGTATGCGTTCAAACCCTGTCACGTCACCATACGTGGAACAGGGAACCGCCATAGCCAAGTTCGACCCCGGGATGTATGAAGTGGTCAAGGTCTTCGCCGGGCCATCCAAGCCTGTGCGCTGATGCCTCCATCCCTTCCAGCGAGGGAGACGTGCAGCATCTGGCTTCGCCCGCCGTCGCCCGCCCCTCATGTCATCCGTTAGGCCTAGGAGCGCCGTTCATGCCAAGCGAACTCACACTAGTAAAGCCGGTTGCTCTCCCCAGGCAGTCTGCCGTCGCTACTATTTATGAATCAACGAATCTCGCAGACGCATTTGCGGTTCAACTTCCTTTTGGCGCCTCCAGCGATCCAGAGGTCCTGTGGCGATTCCTTATTTCGCAGCAGCCATCCTGGATCGGATGGCTCACCAACGCCCGGGATGCAATCGTTGCGTGTTTTGGGCTGAAGACTGCCAAACACCTTGCGACTCTCTCCAGCGAAGCCAACGCCGACCGCATTGGCATCTTCAAGGTCTACGCCAAAAGCGAAACCGAGATCGTCTTGGGCGAGGACGACAAGCACCTCGATTTCAGACTGTCGGTACTCCACACCCCCGACTTGTCTTCAACGCTCGGTGGCCAACTGACGGTCTCAACCGTCGTCCACTGCCACAACCTCCTGGGCCGAGCCTACATATTGGTTATCGCTCCTTTTCATCGCCAGGTTGTGAAAGCCAGTCTTCGTCGCGCCGCACATATCGGTTGGCCCAAGGCAGCCGCAAGGTAGAGGCGTGCCAGCCGCAACGACAATGCGGAGCATCACGCGCCGCCGCTTGCCCATGATCTCGCCCGACCTTCTGAAGCGAATGTGCGACGCCCGCCATCGCCTCCAGTTCGAACTGGAGCCGCCGGCAAGCGTGGCGCATCTGGCGCAAGAGGCTGGCTTGTCGACTTCGCATTTCATCACCCAGTTCAGCGCGCTCTTCGGCGAGACGCCCTTGCAATGCCGGACGCGCGCACGCCTGGACCGCGCGCGCGAAATGCTCCTTGCCACTGACGAGCCCGCCACGCAGATCGGCCTGGCGCTGGGCTTCGACAACCCGGGGAGTTTTTCGCGCCTGTTCAGCAGGCGCTTCGGTGTGCCTCCACGGGCATACCGTCGGACGGCCAAGCTCATCGTTGCGCCTGCAGGGTGCATCGCGCTGATGAACCAGGCCCATGCGGGCGACCTCAATTTCGGCGAAGTCAAATCCGGCCATGTCGGGCAGGATGGTGGCCTCACACCTCACTGATCCCATTCATCATGCGCATCAACCTCACGAGCATCTTTGTCGACGACCAGGACAAGGCCCTGGCCTTCTACACGCAGGTTCTCGGCTTCGTGAAGAGCCAGGAGATCCCGCTCGGGGCATACAAGTGGCTCTCGGTACGGTCTCCTGAGGGCGGCGACACGGAGCTTTCCCTGGAGCCCAATGCCAACCCCGCGGCCCTCGCGTACCAGCAGGCGTTGATGAGCCAGGGGATCCCATCGACGGCCTTCGAGAGCGACAACCTCGAGGCAGACGTGAAGCGCCTGAAGGAGCACGGCGTGCGTTTCAGCATGGACCCGATGGACAGCGGGGCGGTCAGGCTAGCGATCTTCGCGGACACGTGCGGCAACCTGATCCAGATCTACCAGCATCGCAAGAAATGAAGCTGGCTTGAAGCCAGGCGCGGTAGCGCCGATTGTCCGTTCCGGCTTGTCAATCCAACAAGCGTTTGCCGTCTATTCGGGTGTGGGTGCGGCTCCTAGACTGCGTGGATATTGCGTCCGCGCAGCCAACCTAGGAGAACCCGATGAAGCATTTCGCCGCAGCCGCGCTGGCTCTTTCGATGTTGCCGCCCGTGGCAGCCGCCGAGCCCGAGTTGCAGATTTCCCGGGCCGGCACACGCACGGCGAACAGTGCGCCTGCACAGAATTTCACCGGCAGCGTGCGTGTCGAGATGCTCTACACGCCGGCCGGGCCTGAGCGCACCTCCGCCGGCTCGGTGAGCTTCGCCGCCGGTGCGCGCACTGCGTGGCACACACATCCGCTGGGGCAGACCTTGATCGTCACCGCCGGCGTTGGCCGCGTGCAGCGCCTCGGCGGCCCGATCGAAGAGATCAAGGCAGGCGACGTCGTGCACATTCCGCCGGGCATGAAGCATTGGCATGGGGCCGCTCCCACCAGTGCGATGACGCACATCGCCATCACGGAAGCTCTCGATGGCAAGGCGGTGGATTGGCTGGAGCAGGTCAGCGATGCGCAGTACGGAGCGCCGCAGGCTGCTGCGGCCGCCGGGCCGTCGCAGGCCCAGCGCCTGCTTGGCGACGTCGCGCCGAAGCTGGCACAGCTCACCGACGACGTGCTGTTCGGCGACGTGTGGGCGCGGCCGGGTCTTTCGCCGCGCGATCGGAGCCTCGTCACCGTGAGCGCGCTCATCGCAATGAATCGGCCCGACCAGCTGCGCTCGCACATGGCCCGCGCGCTCGACAACGGTTTGTCCAAAGACGAGCTGGCCGAGGCACTGACGCACCTCGCCTTCTATGCCGGCTGGCCCAACGCGGTGACGGCAACCGGCGTTGCCCGCGAAGTGTTCGCGACGCGGCCTTGATGGAAGGACTCGATATGCAGTACGTGACTTTGAACAATGGCGTGCGGATGCCGATCCTCGGCTTCGGCGTCTTCCAGATTGCCGACCCGGCGCAGTGCGAGCAAAGCGTGGTCGATGCCATCGAAGCCGGCTATCGCCTGATCGACACGGCAGCTTCGTACATGAACGAAGAGGCTGTCGGCAAGGGACTGCGCCGCAGCGGCGTGGCGCGAGACCAGCTGTTCGTTACGACGAAGCTCTGGGTCGAGGACAACGGCTACGAGCGCACCCTGCAAGCCATCGACAAGTCGCTGCGCCGCCTCCAGCTCGACTACCTCGACCTGTACCTGATCCATCAGCCCTTCGGCGACGTTCACGGATCGTGGAGGGCGATGGAAGCCGCCCACAAGGCCGGCAAGCTCCGCGCTATCGGCCTGAGCAACTTCCATCCCGACCGGCTGATGGACATCAAGGTTTTCAACGAAGTGGCGCCCGCGGTGAACCAGGTGGAAGTGAACCCCTTCCATCAGCAGACCGACAGCGCGACGTTCATGCACGACAACGGGGTGCAAGCCGAGGCGTGGGCACCGTTCGCCGAGGGCCGCAACAACCTGTTCGGCAACGAGGCCCTGCTGGACATCGGCGGAAAGTACGGCAAGTCGGTCGGGCAGGTCGTGCTGCGCTGGCTTGTTCAGCGCGGCATCGTGGCGCTCGCCAAGTCGGTGCGAAAGGAGCGGATGGCGGAGAACCTGAACATCTTCGACTTCCAGCTGGACGACTCGGACATGCTCCGCATCGCAGAACTCGAAACCGGCACGAGCAGCTTCTTCTCGCATCGCGATCCGGCAATCGTCAAGTGGATGAGCGAACGGCGGCTCGGCGTCTGAGATGCATTCCAGGCAGAACAATTCGCCAGTGACTGGCGTGCTCATTGCCGCTGCGCTGGCGCTCGCGACATGCGTGGTGCCCGCCGTGCCCGCCCATGCGGCCGACGACAGAAACGCGCAGCCGGCTGCGCTGATGATCAAGGAACAGGGCAGCTTCGCCGTCGGCGGCACGGTGATCCGCAGTCCCGGCGCAGAGGGCCAGACTTTGCACGGCGACCATGCGCGTGTCTTCTATCAGGTGCCGCTCGACGCCCGCAAGCTTCCGCTCGTGATGTGGCATGGCTTCGGGCAGTTCGGCAAGACATGGGAGACCACCGCCGATGGCCGGGAGGGCTACCAGACCATCTTCCTGCGGCGCCGCTTCCCGGTCTACCTGGTCGACCAGCCCCGGCGCGGCGGTGCGGCGCGAAGCACGGTGGGCACGACCATCAGCGCGGCACCGGACGATCAGCGCTGGTTCAACATGTTCCGCCTGGGCCGCTGGCCCGATTTCTTCGCGGGCGCGCAGTTCTCGCGAGACCCTGAGGCGTTGAACCAGTACTTCAGGCAGATGGTTCCGGACACCGGGCCGTTCGACGCGAAGGTCGCGACCGATGCCGTTTCGGCGCTCTTCGACCGCATCGGTCCAGGGGTGCTCGTCACCCATTCGCAGAGCGGCGGGCTGGGATGGATCGCCGCGATGAAGAACCCCAATGTGCGCGCAGTCGTGTCCTATGAGCCGGGCAGCGGCTTCGTCTTTCCCGAAGGCGAGGTGCCGCCGCCGATGCAGAGCATGACGGGCTCGCTCGAAGGAGTCGCCGTGCCGAAGGCGGAGTTTGCGAAGCTGACGCGGATTCCGATCGTCGTCTATTACGGCGACAACATCCCCGAGGAGCCCTCGAAGAACTTCGGCGAGGACAACTGGCGTGTGCGGCTGGCGATGGCCCGGCTGTGGACGGAAGCGATCAACCGCCACGGTGGCGACGCAACGTTGGTGCATCTGCCGGAGCTCGGCATCCGCGGCAATACGCACTTCCCGTTCTCCGATCTCAACAATGTGCAGGTTGCGGATCTGATGTCCGGGTTTCTCGCGCGGAAGGGCCTGGACTGAGTTGGCCTTGCCCCGAGGTCGCCTGCAGCTCGAACCACTCCCAGCGCTTGAAAGCCCTTGGCGTCGGCGAACACCTGCATGTACGTTTCGCCGCGCCGCTCGTTGACTGCGAACTCCGCGCCGATGTCGAAGAGAAGGTGTTCCTGCGCGGAGGATGCACCGTTCCTGAACATGGCGATGAAGAAGCAATCAGGAATGCCGAGCGGCACATGAACCAGCAACACATCGTGCGCCTTCGAGCGGCGGGCAAAAACCTGCGCCAGCCCGGGAGCCGTCCATGCATTCAATCGCAGGGGGTTCGTAAAGGCTGCCGGCAAGCTCCACTGCACTGCGTTTGATTGCATCGTTCGCGGCGTGATCCTCGGTGCCTCCATGGAGCAGGTCGATGTACTCGTGAAGTTGCATGAGCCTCGAAGGAGGCGGCTTCGGTTTGCGAGAAAGGAGCATGTGGATGCAGCTTCCATCGAGCCGGTTGTCTGCGCGACGCGGCTGCGGACATCCGCCGAAACGGCTCGATGAAGTTTCTCTTGCCCTGCTGCAGCCAGCCGCGTCCAGTGTCCAAAAAAGAATTAAGAAAAGAAAGGGGCCGCCGGAGTAGAGGCTGTATTTCTTACAGAAGAAGTTCGCAAACGCATGAGAAAAATGACTTGGACGGTTTTCAGGTCATATATGGGTAACGGGTCCTTACTAAAGTAGCGAACGAGTTTCGACGGGACCACGGGCATCACGGTCCCCGTCCTGCCTTGCAAGTTCAAGCATCAGGGAGATCTCTCATGCCAACAGGCTCTACGCAAGTCGCGCGCGTTCTGAGCGTTTCTGCGGCTGCCATGCCCACACTCGGCGGTGAGCCGGCCCTGGAGCCGGTGGCCATCGAAGGCAGCGAAGGCCTGCGCGGGTTGTTCCGCTACACCCTCACGCTCGCCACGCCCGAGCAGCCTGGCTACAACGAGCGCCAGGCGGCCAATGTGGCCATCAAGCAATTGGTCGGCGAGGCGCTCACCGCGCATGTCGTGCTGGACGGTCGTCCCGGCGCAGGCCCCAACCGGCGTCACATCTCGGGCCTGGTAACGCGTGTGAGGTTCCTGCACCTGGAGAATCGCCGTGCGTTGTACGAAGCGGTGATCGAGCCTTGGCTCACACTGGCCACGCGCACCAGCGACTACCGAATTTTCCAGAACCAGACCGTGCTGGACATCGTCAAGGATGTTCTCGGCAAATATGGCCTTCCCTTCGATGTGCGGGCCACCCGCAGCTACCCGCCGCGCGAATTCCAGGTGCAGTACGGCGAGACCGACTACGACTTTATCGCACGGCTGCTGCACGAATGGGGGCTCTACTACTACTTCGAACACGAAGAGAACAATCACAGGCTGGTCATCGTCGATGACATGGCTTCGCACCAGCCGTTCGCCCACGCGGGCTATCAGACCATTCCTTTCCACGCGGCGGATGCCACCGTGCGGGAGGAGCATTGCGACCGCTTCAACGCCTGCGAGGAACTGCAAAGCGGCCGCTGGATCACCGACGACTTCGACTTCAAGCGCCCCAAGGCCGAGCTGCAGCAGGTCAGCGCAATGCCGCGCAAGACCGCGCAGAACACATGGGAGCGCTACGACTGGCCGGGTGACTACGTCGTGGAGTCCGAAGGCGAGCAACTGGTGCGTACGCGCATGGAAGAGACGGGCAGCCAGGGCGAGCGCGCCGACGGTGCGGGCAACTTGCGGGCCGTGGTGCCGGGGTACTTGATCACGCTGGAGCGGTATCCCCAGAACGAATCGAACCGGCAGTACCTTGTGACGAACACGAGTCTGCGGCTGCAGGACGTGGGCGACGCCAGTTCGCAGCAGGAGTTCGAGTGCCGCGTGGAGTTCGAGGTCATTCCAACCAGCAAGGTCTACAGGGCCTCGACGCCAACGGTGCCGCGGCCACGAACCACGGGGCCGCAAACCGCGATCGTCACAGGCCCGGCGGGCCGCGAGATATGGACCGACCAGTACGGCCGCGTGAAGCTGAGCTTTCACTGGAATCGCTATTGCACGAAGGACGAAAACAGCTCCTGCTGGGTACGCGTGTCCTCGCCCTGGGCCGGCACCAATTTCGGCGCCATCCAGATTCCGCGCATCGGCCAGGAGGTGATCGTCGATTTCGAGAACGGCGACCCCGACCGCCCCATCGTGACGGGCCGGGTCTACAACGCCGACAACATGCCGCCGTGGACCTTGCCAGACAACGCCACGCAAAGCGGTTTGCTCACGCGCAGTTCCGAAGGCGCAACGGATGCCAACGCCAACGCGCTGCGCTTCGAGGACAAGAAGGGCCAGGAACAGGTGTGGCTGCATGCCGAGCGCAACCAGGACATCGAGGTCGAGAACGATGAAACCCACTGGGTAGGCCACGACCGCAGCAAGACCATCGACCACGACGAGACGGTTCACGTCGGGCACGACCGCACCGAGACCGTGGGCCATGACGAGACCATCACGATCGGCAACAACCGCATGGAGACGATCAAGGCCAACGAACTGTTGACCGTGCTGCAGAACATGAATCGCTTCGTGGCGCTCACCTCGTCGGAGGAGGTGGGCATAGCCAAGACCTCGCTGGTCGGCCTTACCCAGACGGTGGCTGTCGGCAAGAGCAAGAACGAAACCATCGGCGAAGACTTTTCGCTTGACGTGGGCGAGAAGCTCGTCATCACGGTTGGCAAGAGCCGGCTCGAGATGACGAAGGACGGACAGGTCACGCTCACCGGTGCCAGGTTCGACTTCCGCGCCACTGGCGCGGTGCGGATCAACGGCAAGGTCATCGATCTCTGCTGAGGCAGCGAGGGCCTCTTTCATGGCGTTGGACCCTAAGGCCGGTGCGTCGGCGTCTGCTCTCGGAACTCCAGGCGGGATGCTGTCCGCCAGTTCAGGGGGTGGCCGAATAGTGCGCGTCGCGGTGATTCTGGGCAAACCAGGACCGAAGACGCCTGCCAGTGAGGCCCCACCCGAAGCTGGGCGCGATGTGGGTCAGGCACTCGTGGTGTGCACGACACCCGATGTGTGCAAGACACCCATTGGCTCGTCGACACCGCCAATCCCCTATCAGATCACCGGCAAGCTCGGTGACGACGCAAACACGTCGCAGAACGTTTTCCTCACAGGTCTCAAGGCATTCAAGTTCGATAGCGTCGTCACGAATGTCACGGGTGACGAACCCGGGGCGGCCAAGGGTATCAAGTCGGGGACAGTCGGAGATATCGCAGAACCGAAGACAGCCTCCACCGTCGTGCGTGTAAACGGGCAGTGGCTGGTGCGCGATGGCGACACCTTCTGGATGAACAAGCGCAACACCGTTGGCGAGTTGATCTACAAGAAAGATCGCGGCAAGTACTGGCCGCCCGATGACGCAGAGGACGTTGACGACAGCGAGATCAAGGCGCTGCTGGCCCAGGCGCAAGCGCAGGGCGCCATCATCGAAACTTACGAAACCGAGCGCGAGAAAACGGGGAAAGCCCGCATCACCACCGCCGCGAGTGCCACCGGGTATGCAAGTCTGGTGCGCACTGCGCTGGGTGAAAAGCCGATCCTGTTGGCGCAGGCCCAGCCGCTGCCCAATGCACCGGTGACGGATGTGCCCAATCCCATGTTCCCGGAAACCCGGCCGAACCCGGCATTTCAGCCAGGGCCGGCGGCAAACGACAACACGTTCAAGCCATCCACGCCGCCGGATGTAAAGAGCCCCTATGAGCCAAGCCTGCTGAAGATGACGGGCTGGGTCGGCATCCTCATGGTCATCCTCAGCATGGAGGGTGATACACCGGTCGACATCCGATTGTTGGGGCCGCGCCCTGGCCCGAATGCGGATCCGATCGAACGAGAAATCGACCAGAAGGCCCGTGATGCACTCGGCCCCAACCAGAGCACCGAGGCACGGCAGCAGATCAGGGCATGGAGAGATGCCGAACTGGAGCGGTATCGGACCTCGAAAGTGGAGGCCGCCAGTCCGCAGCCGCAACCCCAGGCCGCGCCTAACACGACGCCCCAGCCCGACGCAGGTGTACGCGTCGAAGGCAAGCCCGACCCCTGCAACCCAGGTGCCCACGGCAAGAACGAATGCCCACCCAATCAGCAATCGCACCACATCATCGCGGACTACATCCTGCGGATCGGCACGCGGACTGAACCCGGCGCGCGTTTGCCGGGAGCTCCGTCGCTCAGCGAAGGCCCAGCGATCTGCCTCACCGATGCGGAACATGCCCGTGTTCACGAGTTGATGGATGGCGCGATCAAGGCGGCCGGCGGAGCCACCGGGACCGTCTCCTTCGACAAGGTCAAGCAGATTGCCTACGATGCCTTGGCCAAGGCCAAGCCGGACTGCAAGGGGAAGTTCGAAGCTGCTACAGACGAGTACTTCCAGAAGATTTCGCAGGATGCATTGGTTCGAGCCTACAAGACGGCATCGAAGGCCGTGAAGGAAGCCGCCCGCAAAGCTCTGAAGTCCGCGGGATGGCCCATTGAATAGAGTGAAATCAACACATCCATGGAACAGTTCAACACCACCCCGTCAGCTCCCGAACTCAGGATCGAAACCGGTGTCGCTGCGACGCGCAACCGTCTGGTCATCTCATGCTCGAAGATCGAGGATCGCTTCGAGGGTTTTGCCCGCCTCTGCATATTCAATGCGGACAAGCCGGTCAAATGGAACTATTTCGATCTGCCTCTCACGATACGAGCCGGTGCCCTGCATCATCCTTCTCCATCGGAGGCTGCCTCCTTCGTCTTCGCTTCGGAAAACGGTGACATCGTCCATCTGCCGATTGGCAAGGCGCCAGAGATGGAGCGCGTGGTCGGCTCAGGCCTGTGGGACGACGACTCCGAAGGTTGGGGCTACTTGAACGCATTGCGTCAGATCGGTGGGCATCTATATGCCTGCGGAGGCGGCGGACAAATCTACCAGCGCCTTGGCGAAGACGCGTGGGAGCATGCCGATCACGGCCTGCTGCAAGAACCTGAGGGCGAACACAACCTGTTCCTGAATGTGATTGACGGTACCGATGAGCGCGCGCTCTACGCCGCAGGCTGGAATTCAGACACCAATGGAGGTCTGCTGTTCTTTCGCATGGATGGTGCCTGGAAGCCCATTGCCGTCGATACGGCGGAACTCACCGGGCTGTGCATCGAGAGCAGCGATTCCATCTGGATTTGCGGTCACAACGGCGTATTGCTGCACGGCAATCAGTCAACCGGATTTGCGGACGTCTCTCAGCTGGACGATTCGAGGAACTACAGCGATGTCAAGATTTACGGTGGGAGGGTCTACCTTGCCACTCCCGAGGGACTGTTTGCCCATGAGAACGGCATCATCGAGCCCGTCGTCACGGGTCTCGTGCCGGAGTACCGCGATGGTCACGTATTGCAGGTGGTTGACGGCGTCCTGTGGTCCATCGGCTATGCCGACATCGTGCGCTTCGACGGAACGCGTTGGGAGCGTATTGCGTTCCCAGGCAATCCACCGATCCGGTGAATCGCCGTGGCATTGTGGAAGCGCGAAGTGGACTGGGTCAGTGAGGCAGCACAGCGCATAGGCTGCTGCGGGCTTGCCGAATGGCTCCCCGACTTCGCTGCGTGGGCCGGATTGATGCCGGCCGAATGCCCGCCTTCGAGGCTCGCGGTAAAGGTCGAGTACGCCAGCGTCTCGCACGGCTTGAGGATGACGCTGCTCTACCCGTTCGCCGAACGCGCCGCATCAGCCGATCCGCAAGCGTGGGTGCTCCATGACCTCGAAATCGATGCCTCCAGGCTTCCCCTGCCCTTCGGTCTCAACGTCGGCGCTGAGACGCCTCGGAGCACCCAACGCAAGTTGAGCGCCGACACGGCTTTCGGCCGCAGTGTCGATTTCCGCGATGGCAACTACCGCGTCGTCCACTACCTGTCCGATGGCCGCGTGGTCGGCGTCGGATTCAGACCCACCCTGGTGGGCATCGAGAGCCTGCACCTGCAGCGCATCGTGACCACGCCCGACTTCCGCACGATGGAAACACCGTGACGAGCCCGTCGCCGGACCCGTCGATCATTCCCTTTCTGCCCGCACGGCCAGCCCCGGCCGAGTCCGAAACCGGCGACGCCCTTCAGATCGATGCCTGCGGCACGCGCTGCCCGGTGCCCATATTGCGATTGCGCAAGGCGTTGAGCCGCAGCGCACCGGGGCAGGTGCTCATCCTCACCACGGACGATCCTGCGGCGTTCACCGATATTCCGCAGGCCATGGCCTCGCTCCCGGCCCAACTCTTTGCCATTCGCCGCGAAGGTGATCGCGTCATCTTCACCGTGCTGCGGCAGTGACGGCAGGCAAGCTTCGACGGTCTTCAACCCAACAGTCATGGCGCCACACCTCGAGAATCGCACGCCTTTTTCCGCTCTGGCCTTTTCGCAGTTTCACAGCGATGGCACCGACATGGCCGTGCTGGCAGTGCGGGGCAGCTTCCATGTCGTGCCGAACGCTCCGCTGGTGCTCGCGCCCCGACAGGACGAACTCGAACTTGCCGACCGCTATGAAGGCGACGCTGCCAACGGCCTGCTGGTGCGGACCTGCGACATCGTGCCTTTCAAGCCGGCGGCCGACCTCACCATCCTGGGCGCGAGCTGGGCGCCTCGGGGCGTGGAAGCCCGCTCGTGGATCACCGGCGTGCGTCTGGGCAAGCTCGAAAAGATTCTGAGGGTCCACGGGCCGAGAGTCTGGCGCTGCGCCACCACGCAGGAACAGGAAAAAGACAGATCGACCAGCAAGGGCTGGGCACTCTCGCAGGCCCATCCCGTCAAGGCCGTCGCACTCGACTGGCGCGGGGCCTTCGGAGGCCCGATACCCGGCTCGGGAGATGATGAGACGCCGACCGACGTGCATCGCTTCAACCCGATCGGATGCGGCATCGTCGATGAAGACCACAGCCCTTCGGATGTCGACATTCCCGCGCCCTGCATCGAGGATCCTGCCGATCCCGTTCTCGATTGGCGTCGCCGTGACTACGTGCCGCAAGGCTTCGCTCCGCTTCCGCCGGTCTGGCGTTCCCGCCAGCAATACACGGGCACTTTCGACGATGCATGGCTCGCGTCGAAACATCCTCTGCTGCCGGACGATTTCGACTACCGCTTCTACCAGTACGCGGCGCCGGACCTCATTCATCGGGAGCGCCTGAACGGCGACGAAGAGCTGCAGCTTCTTCACATGCATCCGGACCACACCCACATTCAGGTCTGGCTGCCTGGCGTGCAGCTGTCCGCCATGGCGCACTGGAAAGATGGAGGCACTGCCCCTCAGGAAATGATGCTCGACGGCGTCCATGTGGATCTGAACTCCGATCTGGCGACGGTCTATCTGACGTGGCGATGCTGGGTGCCCAAGCGGTCAGGCATTCATCTGATGGAACTGCGGGTCGAGAACCCTTCGAGACTCCTGGAAGCAGGGCGCCAGTACGTCAACCATGACCGGTTGCCGGGTGCGCTGGCCAAGGGTTGAGTGAAGCAGAAATCATAGTTCGCCGCTATGAATTCAATTCACTCAATTGGGTTGATTGACGAGAGATCCAAACCTAGACTGGTCTCGGACCCCACGTGCGATCACCAACCAAAGGAGAACCCCTTGTCCGATGAAACAAAGTGCCCCTTCCCGGGCCACCAGCGTACACACAGCTTTGCCGGCGCTCCTGCGAATACAGACTGGTGGCCCAGCCAGTTGAACCTGAAGCTCCTGCACCAGCATTCCGCCGAGTCCGATCCCATGGGCGAAGCGTTCGACTACACCGAGGAATTCAAGACCCTCGACCTTGATGCCGTGATCAAGGACCTCCATGCCCTGATGACCGATTCGCAGGACTGGTGGCCCGCCGACTACGGCCACTACGGACCTCTCTTCATCCGCATGGCCTGGCACTCCGCCGGCACGTACCGCATTGCGGACGGCCGCGGCGGCGGTGGCCACGGCGCTCAGCGCTTCGCGCCCCTGAACAGCTGGCCGGACAACGGCAACCTCGACAAGGCGCGCCGGCTGCTGTGGCCGATCAAGCAGAAATACGGCCGCAAGCTTTCGTGGGCCGACCTGATGATCCTGACCGGCAACGTTGCGCTGGAGTCCATGGGCTTCAAGACCTTCGGCTTCGCCGGCGGCCGCCCCGACATCTGGGAGCCGGAGGACGACATCTTCTGGGGCCCCGAAGGCAAGTGGCTGGCCGATGAGCGCTACAGCGGCGACCGCGTGCTGGCCGGCCCGCTGGCCGCCGTGCAGATGGGCCTGATCTACGTGAACCCCGAAGGACCGAACGGCAACCCCGATCCGCTCGGCTCGGCCCGCGACATCCGCGAGACCTTCGCCCGCATGGCCATGAACGACGAGGAAACCGTGGCGCTCACCGCTGGCGGCCACACCTTCGGCAAGGCCCACGGCGCGGGCGACCCGGGCCTGGTCGGTGCCGAACCCGAGGGAGCCGACATCGAGGAGCTGGGCCTGGGATGGAAGAACAGCTTCGAAAGCGGCCTGGGTGTGCATGCCACCACCAGCGGTATCGAAGGCGCCTGGACCCCCACGCCCACGAAATGGGACAACAGCTACTTCGAGACGCTGTTCGGCTACGAATGGGAACTCACCAAGAGCCCGGCGGGCGCGAACCAGTGGAAGCCCAAGGGCAGCACGGGTGCGGGCACCGTGCCAGACGCGCACGATTCGGGCAAACGCCATGCCCCGATGATGACCACGGCCGACATGGCCATGCGCATGGACCCGGCCTACGAAAAAATCTCGCGCCGCTACATGGCGAATCCGGCGGAGTTTGCCGATGCATTCGCCCGCGCCTGGTTCAAGCTGACGCACCGCGACATGGGGCCGCGCGCACGCTACCTCGGCGCGCTGGTGCCGAAGGAAGAACTGATCTGGCAGGACCCGATTCCCGCCGTGAACCACCCGCTGGTCGATGACAAGGACGTCGCGGCCCTGAAGGCCAAGGTGCTCGCCTCGGGCCTGGGCATTGCGCAGCTCGTGGGCGCCGCCTGGGCTTCGGCTTCGACCTTCCGCGGCAGCGACAAGCGCGGCGGCGCCAACGGTGCGCGCATCCGCCTCGCGCCGCAGAAGGACTGGGAAGTCAACCAGCCGGCCCAGCTGTCGAAGGTGCTTTCGACGCTCGAAGGTATCCAGAAGGAATTCAACGGCGCGCAGTCCGGCGGCAAGAAGATCTCGCTCGCCGACCTGATCGTGCTGGCCGGCAACGCAGCGGTCGAGGCCGCGGCGAAGAAGGCCGGACAGGACGTGACGGTGCCTTTCTCGCCGGGGCGCGGGGACGCTTCGCAGGAGCAGACCGACGTTGAATCCTTCGCGCCCCTGGAGCCGCAGGCCGACGGGTTCCGCAACTACCTGAAGAAGGGCATCGACTCGGCCACCGCTGCCGGCCTGCTGCTCGACAAGGCGCAGCTGCTGACCCTGAGCGCGCCCGAGCTGACGGTCCTGGTCGGTGGCCTGCGCGCCCTGAACGCGAACGTCGGGCAGTCGCAGAACGGTGTGTTCACCAAGCGTCCGGAGACTCTCAGCAATGATTTCTTCGTGAACCTGCTCGACATGAACACCGGGTGGAAGAAGTCAACGACGGCTGAAGGCGTGCTGGAAGGCCGCGACCGGAAGACGGGCGAACTCAAGTGGACGGGCACCGTCGTCGACCTCGTGTTCGGTTCCAACTCGCAGTTGCGCGCGCTCGCGGAAGTCTATGGGGCCAGCGACTCGCAGAAGGCCTTCGTACGGGACTTCGTGGCCGCCTGGACCAAGGTGATGAACCTCGATCGCTTCGACCTCAAGAAGTGATCGGGCGGTGATTGGAGGCGACCGGTTCCGGTCGCCGCCGAGTGAGTGGCAGCAGTGCAGCCCCGGCCTGGTTTCGGATGATCCCGAACCAGGCCGGGGTGCATCCAAAAAAATGACAGCAGGAGACAACCATGCTAGTCGTGAAGAAGGCGCCTGCGGAGTCGATGGAATTCTTCCAGCCCGAGCAGTGGATGCATCTGCTCGAGCAGCTCGACATCATCCTGGCGACGGTGCAAACCGACGACACCAATCCCATCCTTCGCCGTTTCGGCGTGCGCCGGCGCTCTGCCATATTCCGTCGCCTGATGCAGGAGCGATGGCGTCTCGTCAAGGAGATAGAAGCATTCGGCCAGGCCGGACTTCTCGCCTTCGCGAAGAACCAGATGCCGGACGCATCGCCGTCGCGCCGCCATCTCGACGTCGAATTCAAGCTCCTGGGCGAAGCGTTCGATCAGTGCTCCAAAGACCTGTCGCCCGATACACAGGCCGCGCTGAGAAAGTGGCTGCTCGCGCGCTCGCACATGCATCAGGAGCACGCAAGGTTTCTGGAGACCTACTGACGGGCGCGGTGTGGAGGCTGCTACTGTTGTCGGTAACGGCTATCGGCCTTCAACAACAGGAGCTTCCATGAAACCCCAGCCCATCGAATACGCCAACGCCTCCGACGAAGTCAGGGCTGTCTTCGACGACATCAAGACCTCGCGCAACGTGCCCGACGTCAACAACTTCTGGAAGTACCTGGCCAACGACCCCGTCGCGCTCAGGCGCACGTGGAGCAGCCTGAAGGAAGTGATGGCACCGGGCGCGCTCGACCCGGTGGTGAAGGAGATGGTCTACCTTGCCGTGAGCGTCACCAACAACTGCGGCTACTGCATTGCGAGCCATCACGCCGGCGCCGAGAAGGCGGGCATGACGCCCGCGATGTTCGCCGAGCTGATGAGCGTGGTCGGCATGGCCAACGAGACCAACCGGCTCGTCAATGGCTACCGCGTGCCGATCGATCCGGCCTTCGACAAGTAAAACCGATCAGCCGATCGTCATCAGGCTCGCGTTGCCGCCGGCGGCCGCCGTGTTGATGCTGAGCGCACGCTCCACCACCAGGCTTTCGAGCGGAATGTCCGCATCGCCGGGCGCGAAGCCGCGCACGCCGACGATCGGCCCCGGTCGCGCTGCGATACGCTGCATCACACCCGACAGGCTCTGCATGCTGCCGTGGTGCAGTGCGGCGTCGAACATCACCGTGTCGGAGGCCCAGTCATTCGCGATGGCCACACACTGCTGCACCTCGGCCGGCAGCGATGCGCGAAGACTTTGCGCGGCGGCATCGGCGGGCCAGATCGCGGTGCTGCCCACCGACAGCACTGCGGCCAGTTGCACCAGCCGGTCGGCTTCCGTATCCGCTCCCGAGTCAACCAGGCACAGCACCGCCTCGCGCGGCTCCAGCGTGTAGACGTTGCGCTCGCCGGTCGGACCGGCCAGCGTGCGCGAAATGCCTGAGCGCGACTGTTCGGCAAAGCGCGCGCATTGCGCCGTCAGCGCGGGGCGGTCGGTTGCCTCCGCCCAGCGCGCGAGTGCCGACAGTGCGGCCCGCGAAGCAGAAGCACCACCCGCCACCGCGCGCTCCATCGCATCGTCCGGCCGCGCCGACAGCATGCGCAGCATGTACAGCGGACCACCCGCCTTCGGCCCCGTGCCCGACAGCCCTTCGCCGCCGAACGGCTGCACGCCCACCACCGCGCCGACGATGTTGCGGTTCACATAGACATTGCCCGCCTTGGCGTGCGCCACGATCTGCGCGATGGTTTCGTCGATGCGCGTGTGCACGCCCAGCGTCAGCCCGTAGCCCGTGCCGTTGATCTGCCCGATCAGCGCGCCGAGGTCGCGCCTGCGGTAGCGCACGACGTGCAGCACCGGTCCGAACACTTCGCGCTGCAGCTCCGCGATGCTGTCGAGTTCGATCAGCGTCGGCATCACGTAGGTACCGTTGCGCGTGTCGTGTGCGTACTCGCGGCCCTGGCGGAAGGCCTTGCGGCCCTTCGAGCGCATGGTCGCGATGTGGCGCTCGATGCCGTCGCGCGCGTCGGCATCGATCACCGGCCCGATGTCGACGGCCAGCCGCGCGGGGTTGCCGATGCAGGCTTCGGCCATCGCGCCCTTGAGCATCTCCAGCAGCCGGTCGGCCGCTTCCTCCTGCACGCACAGCACGCGCAGCGCCGAGCAGCGCTGGCCGGCGCTGTCGAAGGCCGAGGCCATCACGTCGGTGACGACCTGTTCCACGAGCGCGGACGAGTCGACGATCATCGCGTTCTGCCCACCGGTTTCCGCGATGAGCGGCACCGGTGCACCATGCGCGCCGAGCCGCTGCGAGAGCGTCTTCTGCAGGATGCGCGCAACCTCCGTCGAGCCGGTGAACATCACGCCCTGCACGCGCGCGTCGGCCACCAGCGCGGCGCCGACGGTTTCGCCGCGGCCGGGCAGCAGCTGCACGGCGGCATGCGGCACGCCGGCCTCCCACAGCACGCGCACCGCTTCGGCCGCCACCAGCGGCGTCTGTTCGGCGGGCTTGGCCAGCACGGGGTTGCCCGCCGCGAGCGCGGCCGCCACTTGGCCGGTGAAGATCGCCAGCGGAAAGTTCCATGGGCTGATGCACACCATGGGGCCGAGCGCGCGGTGCGTGTCGTTCGAGAAATCGCTGCGTGCCTGCGCCGCGTAGTAGCGCAGGAAGTCGACCGCCTCGCGCACTTCGGCTATGGCGTTGGCATAGGTCTTTCCGGCTTCGCGCGTCAGCAGGCCGAGCATCCGGGGCATGCCTTCTTCGAGCTTGCCGGCGGCGCGGTCGAGCAGGGCGGCGCGCTCGGCAGGCGGCGTGGCGGCCCATGCCGGGGCGATGTCATGGGCATGGGCAATGGCCGATTCGACATCGGCCAGCGTGGCCTCTTGCACCCGCCCGACGATGTCGCGATGGTCGGCGGGGTTCAGCACGCTGACCGCTTCGCCGGTTGGTGCGGCCGCGGCGAGCATCGGCGCCGCGCTCCATTTTTCACCGGCACCGCCGGCGAGCGTGTGACCCAGCGCGCGCAGGCTGTCGTCGTTCGCCAGGTCGAGCCCCTGCGAGTTGGCACGCTGCGTTCCATACAGCGCCGCGGGCAGCGAAATGGCCGGATGCGGCAGGCCCATCGTGCCTTCCTGCTGCGCCATGCGTTCCACCGTGGCGACCGGGTCTTCCACCAGCGCATCGAGCGAGATCGTCGGGTCCGCGATGCGGTTCACGAAGGAAGTGTTCGCGCCGTTCTCCAGCAGGCGTCGCACAAGATAGGCCAGCAGCGTCTCGTGCGTGCCCACCGGCGCATAGATGCGGCACGGCCGCCCGAGCGGGCCGACCACCTGCTCGTACAGCGGCTCGCCCATGCCGTGCAGGCACTGGAACTCGTACTGCCCCGGCTTGTAGCGCGACGGGTCGGCCGCCGTGTAGATGGCGGCCAGCGTGTGCGCGTTGTGCGTGGCGAACTGCGGGTACACGGCCTCCGGCGCATCGAGCAGCTTGCGTGCGCAGGCGAGGTACGACACGTCGGTGTAGGCCTTGCGCGTGTAGACCGGGTAGCCGTCGAGACCGTCGATCTGCGCGCGCTTGATTTCGCTGTCCCAGTAGGCGCCCTTCACCAGCCGCACCATCAGCCGGTGCCGGCTGCGGCGCGCCAGGTCGATCACGAAGTCAATCACGAACGGGCAGCGCTTTTGATAAGCCTGGATCACGAAGCCGATGCCGTTCCAGCCCGCGAGCGCCGGCTCGAAGCAAAGGCGCTCCAGCAGGTCGAGCGAGAGTTCGAGGCGGTCGGCCTCCTCTGCGTCGATGTTCAGGCCGATGTCGTACTGCTGCGCCAGCAGCGCAAGCTCGCGCAGCACCGGGTACAGCTCGGCCATCACGCGTGAATGCTGCGCGCGGCTGTAGCGCGGATGCAGCGCCGACAGCTTGATCGAGATGCCCGGCCCCTCGTACACGCCGCGATGGTTCGATGCCTTGCCGATCGCGTGGATCGCCTCTTCGTATGCGACGCGATAGCGCTTGGCGTCTTCCATGGTGAGCGCAGCCTCGCCGAGCATGTCGTACGAATAGCGAAAGCCCCCGGCCTCCAGTTCGCGCGCGTTGCCCAGCGCCTGCGCGATGGTTTCGCCGGTGACGAACTGCTCGCCCATCATCCGCATCGCCATGTCCACGCCCTTGCGGATCAGCGGCTCGCCGCCCTTGCCGATCAGGCGCGTGAGCACGGCCGAGAGACTTGTCTCACTGTGCGTGGCCACGAGCTTGCCCGTCAGCAGCAGGCCCCAGGTCGCGGCGTTGACAAACACCGACGGGCTGCGGCCCGCATGCGCCTGCCATTGGCCGTGCGCGATCTTGTCGCGGATCAGCGCGTTGCGCGTCTCGGCGTCGGGGATGCGCAGCAGCGCCTCGGCCAGGCACATCAGCGCCACGCCTTCCTGCGACGACAGCGCGTATTCCTGCAGCAGGCCCTGCACGAGGCCGGCACGGCCGCCTGCGTTCTTGCGCTCGCGCAACTGCTGGGCGATGCGGTAGGCGAGTTCCTGGGCTTCCTCGGCCTGATTGCTCGGCAGGCGCGCTTGTGCGAGAAGCGGCGGCAGCGCCTGCGGTTCGGCCCGGCGCCAGGCTGCGGTGATCTGCTCGCGCAGCGCCGAAGAGGGCTCGGACAAACCATCGGCAAACGCCGCGAAGGAAGAGG
This sequence comes from Variovorax sp. YR566, assembly GCF_051992195.1. Lineage (NCBI taxonomy): Bacteria > Pseudomonadati > Pseudomonadota > Betaproteobacteria > Burkholderiales > Comamonadaceae > Variovorax > Variovorax sp. YR566. Next base: position 1,553,830 of record NZ_CP197092.1, read on the forward strand.
GCAGAGGGTCGGCGCTGGTGGTGCTCATGAGGGGCTCGTGCTGGTGATATGTTGGATGATCCGCGTCTCCATGGCGAATTTGTGTTCGAAGAATGGCGATTCGGCAGAGTAAATCGCTAAGACGAGCAAGTGTGCTGCGCGAGAGAATCCGTGTTCCAACCACCAGCCCCGGGGAGCCGCACGAACATGCACAACAACAGATGGCTTTGCCTTGCGGCCGCGTGCCTGTCGCTCTGGTCGGCGCATGCGGCGGCCGATCCTGCCGGTTGCACAGCGTCGGCTTCCCTGGATTGCTACCGCAGCTTCCAGCCGACCGGAGCCGGCGGCACGCTGAACTACTACGCCTCGCTCGCTCCCGGTGCGGCGGCAACTGCCGGCCCGATGAAGGCGCTCATCGCCGTGCACGGCCATCCGCGCGACGCCAACAAGACCTTCGACGCGGCACTGCGCGCCGTCCGCAATGCCGATGCGCTCGGCGACACGCTGGTCGTCGCGCCGGTCTTCCAGGTCGCAGCGGACAAAGCCGGCAAGTGCAGCACCCCGGGCGTGCCCGCTGCGCAGCCCGGCGACCTGCTGTGGACCTGCGGCTCCTGGCTCGAAGGCGGCCGTGCGGGCGAGGGCGAGGGCGGCCGCATCACCTCGTTCGCTGCCATGGACGCGCTCGTGACCGAGCTGACGCAGCGCTGGCCGAGCCTGCGCACAGTCACCATCGCCGGCTTCTCGGCTGGCGCGCAGATGGTGCAGCACTACATCGGCTTCGCGCAGAACGGGGGCACGGTGGCCGTGCGCTACGTGGTCGCCGATCCGGGTACGTGGCTCTACTTCGATCCGTTTCGTCCGCAGCCGACGCCCGATGCCACGGCTTGCCCCGCGATGAACCGCTGGAAGTACGGCACCGACGACCTGCCAGCACACCTCGGGCGCAGTGCCGCGCAGGCGCGCCGGCAGTATGCGGAGGCCGACATCAGCTACCTCGAAGGCGAACTGGACAGCAACGACGCACGGGGCACGGCCTACCGCGTGCTCGACAAGTCCTGCGCGGCCGCCGCGCAAGGCCCGTTCCGCCTGCAGCGCGGGCTGGCCTATGCGCAGTACGACCGCACGCTGCTCGCGCCGGCCAAGCGCCGCGAGGTCGTGGTGGTGCCGGGCTGCGCGCATGACGTGGCGTGCGTCTTTCCGTCAGAAGCGGCGCGTGCCGCGTTGATCGGCCCTCCGCGCTGAGGGCGGTTCGCCGGGAGGCTTGACGCAATTTCCTTTATGATGGATATTTAATCCAATATGAAGGAAATAAAAGAAACACCGTCCGGCCTGAACGAGCGCATCGCGCAGCGCGTGCGCGACCTGCGTGCGCAACGCGGCCTCTCGCTCGATGCGCTGGCCACGCACTGCGGCGTCAGCCGTTCCATGATCTCGCTGATCGAGCGAGGCGAAAGCAGCCCCACCGCCGTGCTGCTCGAAAAACTCGCGACCGGCCTTGGCGTGTCGCTGGCCTCGCTGTTCGAGGCGCCCGCGCCCGCCGCCGATCCGGTGTCGCGCCTGGCCAGCCAGCTGCAGTGGCGCGACCCGCACTCCGGCTATGTGCGGCGCAACGTGTCGCCGGGCAGCTTTGCATCGCCCATCCAGATCGTCGAGGTGCTGTTTCCGCCCAAGGCCCGCGTGGCCTACGAAACCGCGGCGCGCGAGCCGGTCATCCACCAGCAGGTGTGGGTGCTCGACGGCGTCATCGAACTCACGCTGGGCGACGACCAGCATCGGCTCGCCACCGGCGATTGCTTGGCGATGGTGCTCGACCGCCCCATGAGCTACTACAACCCCTCGCGCACTACCACCCGCTACGCCGTCGTGATCGCGACCGTGCCCTCTTCGTGGAGATGAACAACATGACGAATTTCGAAGCGCCCCGCATCCATGTCCTTCCTACGGTGAGCGATGCCCAGGTCCAGGCGCTGGCCGACCTGCTGATCGATTGCGTCGAGGGCGGCGCGTCTGTCAGCTTCATGCTCCCGCTGGCCCGCGAGCGCGCCCTTGCGTTCTGGCGGAAGGTGGCCGACGGCGTGGCGCGCGGCGAACGTGCATTGCTCGTGGCCGAAGACGCCGAGGGCCTCCTCGGAACAGTGCAGCTCGTGCTCGACCAGCCCGAGAACCAGCCTCACCGCGCAGAGGTCTCGAAGATGCTGGTGTACCGCAGGGCGCGGCGCCGGGGCATCGGCGCGCTGCTGATGCAGGCGGCCGAGGACCAGGCGCATGCGCACGGCAAGACCTTGCTGGTGCTCGACACGTCGAGCGCCGAAGCCGAGCGGCTCTATGCCCGCATGGGCTGGCAGCGCGTGGGCGTGATCCCCGGGTTCGCATTGCTGCCGGAGGGCGAACCGTGCAGCACCACCTTCTTCTATCGCGCGCTGGAGGCCCGCGCACAGACACCGGCGGCAGGCTGAGCCGAACAGATTTGTATCGCACCTTGTCTGGCACGCGGCCAGATACGGAGCGCGACCATTCAGTGCCTGCCCCGACACACTGCGAAGGCAGGTGCTGCGATGCAATGGGTGCTTCATCCACTCGACACGGAGCCCGCCATGACCATGCACTCGTTCCATCGTCCATCAGGCCGCGCGCTGGCCGCCGTCCTGATGCTGACCGCAGCCTTCGCCGCGCAGGCGCAGTCGTCTTCCGCGGCAACCGATCCACGCGGCCGCTGGATCACCGCGAACGGCAACCTCGAAGTGGAGCTCGCACCGTGCGGCACCGCGCTGTGCGGCACCGTCACCAAGGTCCTCGGCAATCGATCGATGGCGCCCGGCGGCGGCGACATGCAACCCGCCGACGGCCGGCCGGCCCTCGGCATGACGCTGCTGAAAGACTTCACGCCAGTCGATGCGACCGATCCGTCCCGGCCACCCACCGAATGGACTGGGCAGATCTACAACCGCGAGAACGGCAAGACCTACAGCTGCAACATGTCGGTCAGCACCGCCGGCAATCCGGCGGGCGAGCTGCTGCTGCGTGCGTACGTCGGGCTGCCGCTGTTCGGCAAGACGCAACGCTGGGTGCGTGCCGCGTCGGACAACTGAGTTGCCATGCGCGGCCGGTCGGTCAGTCGGTCAGGCGCACCACGCGCCCGTTGCGCACGCCCAGCGATTCGCCATTGCGCCACGCAGGTCGCCCGTTGACGATGACGGCGTCGATGCCCTCCGCGCGCAGCGTAGGGACCTCCCAGGTTGCGCGGTCGGCAATCCGGTCGGCATCGAACACGGTGATGTCGGCAAAGGCGCCTTCGCACAGCACGCCGCGGCCGGGCAGGCGGAAATGCCTGGCCGTCAGCCCCGTCATCTTGTGCACCGCCTGTTCGAGTGAGAACAGACCGACGTCGCGGCAGTAGTGGCCCAGCACGCGCGGAAAAGTGCCCCACAGGCGCGGATGCGGTGACGCGTCGTGCGGCATGCCATCGGAGCCGATCATGGTTTGAGGAAAGGCGAGCACGCGCCGCACGTCGGCCTCGTCCATCAGGAAGTAGATGGCGCCGGCCGGCTGCAGCAGGTCGACCGCATCTTCCATCGACACACCGAGGCGCTGCGCGATCGCGTCGAGGTCCATGCCCGCGAACTCGGGGTGCGGCCGTGACTGGGTGACGATGATCCGGCTCGACACCGCAATGCGGTCCTTGCGCAGGATGGTGGAGCCCGCGCAGTAGGGATAGCAGTCGAGCGCGATCGGCTGGTGCGCCATGGCCTCGCGCACGTGGGCCAGGGTTTGCACCGAACGGCCGTGGTTGCGCGGGCCGATGAGCTTGTGGTGCGACACCACCACCGGTGCCTGCCCCGCACGGCCGATCGCGAAAGCCTCGTCCAGCGCGGCAAAGACATGGTCGCCCTCGTCGCGGATGTGGCTCGCGTACACGCCTCCGTAGGGGCCGATCACTTCGGCGACCCGCGCCATCTCTTCAGTCGTGGCCGGCATGGCCGTGGGATAGGCCGCGCCGGTGGACAGCCCGATGGCGCCGCTGGCCATGGCCTCGGCGAGCAGCGCCCGCATGCGCACGATCTCTTCCGGTGTGGCGGCCCGGTCGAGGCGCTCCATCGTCGCCGCGCGCAAGGTGGTGTGGCCCACCAGGCAGGCCGCGTTCACCGCCGCGGGCGCAGCCTCCAGGCGCGCGAGGTAGGCCGCGAAGGTGGCGTCGCCGAACAGGGCCGGGTCGTGGCCCAGCAGGTTCAGCGGTGGCGGTACGGTGGCGCCGGCCGGCGCGCCCCAGGGCGCGAGGCTCATGCCGCAGTTGCCGGTGACGACCGTCGTCACGCCCTGGCTCAGCTTGGCCGGCATGTCCGGCTCGAGCAGGAGGTAGCGGTCGTCGTGCGTGTGCGAGTCGATGAAGCCCGGCGCCACGATGCGGCCGCTGGCGTCGATCTCGACCGTGCCACGCAGCGCCGACAGGTCGCCGACGGCAGCCACGCGCGCACCGCGGATGCCGACATCAGCCTGGTGCCGTGCGCTGCCGGTGCCGTCGATCAGCATGCCGTGGCGCACCACGAGGTCGAAGTCAGCCATGTACGTGCGCGCTTCAGTCGAGCTTGGCGCCCGAGTGCTTGACCACGTCGGCCCACACGGGGCGCTCTTTCCTGGCGAGGTCAAACAGATCCTGGCGCGGACCGGTGTGGACCTCATAGGCCTGGGCGGCCAGCTGCTGCTTCACCGCGGGCGAATTCAACGCCTTGTTGAAAGCGGCGTTGAGAGCGTCGAGGATCTTCGGATCGACGCCGGCCGGTGCAACGTAGCCGGTCCACGCCACGGCCTGGTATTTCTTCAGGCCGGTCTCGGCGATGGTGGGCAGATCGGGCAGGCGGCTGTCGCGCGCGGCGCCGGTCACGGCCAGCGGCGTGATCTTGCCGCCCTTGAGGTGCGGAGCGATGGAGGTGATGTTCTCGAACACCAGGTCCACCTCGCCGCGCATCAGCGCCATGTCGGCTTCCAGCCCGCCCTTGTACGGGATGTGCACGATGGACACGCCGGCCATCGACTTGAACATCTCCGCGCTCAGGTGGCCGGTTGTGCCGTTGCCGCCCGAGGCCACGGTGAGCTTGCCGGGCTGCTTCTTGGCCATGTCGATGAGGCCGGCCACGTCCTTCACGCCGAGGTCGCTGCGCACGGCCAGCACGTTCTGCACGAAGCCGGTCAGTGCCACCGGGGCGAGCTGCGTGTCGGCGTCGTAGGGTAGCTTCTTGTAGAGCGACTGGTTGATCGCCAGCGTCGCCACGTTGGCGTAGGCGATGGTGTAGCCGTCCGCGGGGGCGGCGATGGTGGCCTGCGTGCCGATGATGCCGGAGGCGCCGACGCGGTTCATCACCACCACCGACTGGCCGAGGTCGCGGCCCACCGCATCGGCGAGCAGCCGCGAGACGATGTCGGGCGTGGTGCCGGCGTTGAAGGGCACGATCAGGGTGATCGGCTTGTCTGGGTACGCGGCTTGCGCGTAGCCGCACAGGGCCAGTGCGGCCAGCGGCGCGGCCAGCACATTCAAGAGCCAGCGGCGGGAGGCAAAGGAACGGACGTTGAAGAACGACATGGTCAAGGCTTTCTGAAGAAGATCGATGGAGGGGCTTGCGGTCTCCTGGGCGACGCTGCGCCGGGGCATGGCGGCGTCGGCCTCGTTGCTATGGGAATGGATGAGATGGGCGCTACGCCATCACGGACTGCAGGACCGGCAGGTCGACGTTGCCGCCCGAGAGAACGAGCACGGCGCTCTGCCCGCGCAGCGAGACATGGCCGGCCAGCATTGCCGCGAGCGCCACGCTGCCGCCGGGCTCGACGACGAGGTGCAGTTCTTCCAGCGCGAATCGCATCGCGCGGGTCACTTCCGCGTCCGTCACGGCGACGGCCTCGTGCAGCAGCGGCTGGTTGATGGCGAACGGCAGCTCTGCGGGCGTGACGGCCTGCAGGGCATCGCACAGCGTGCGCGCGCCGGGTGCGTTGGTCTCGCGCCGGCCGCTGCGCAGCGAGCGCACGGTGTCGTCGAAGCCCGCGGGCTCGACGGCCACGCGCCGCGCGCCGGGGCTCAGCGCATCGAGGGCCAGGCAGCAGCCGGCCATGAGGCCGCCGCCGCCGCAGGGCGCTGCGAACAGCCCCAGGGTTTCCCGCGCATCGGCCGGCAGGTCTTGCAGCGCCTCCAGCGCCACGGTGCCCTGCGCGGCCAGCACCTCGGGGTGGTCACCCGGCGGAACCAGCGTGCCGCCGGTCTCGGTCAGCAGGCGCATGCCGATGTCCTCGCGGCTTTCCCTCTCGCGGTCGTAGTGGACGACCTTCGCGCCCTGCGCGAGCGCGCGCGCCACCTTGGTCTTGGGGGCATCGACCGGCATCACGATGGTGGCCGACACGCCCAGTTGCCGCGCCGCCCAGGCAATCGCCTGGCCGTGGTTGCCCGTCGAGTAGGCCACCACGCCGCGCTCCCGCTGCTGCGGCGTGAGTGCCAGCAGGGCATTGAAGGCACCGCGGGCCTTGAAGGAGCCGGTGACCTGCAGGCTCTCGGGCTTGATCCACACGGTGCCGCCCACCAGCGCGTCCAGCGCGGGCGAGCGCAGCAGCGGCGTGCGCTGCACGTACGGCGCAATGGCTTGTGCCGCGCGCAGCACGTCGTCGAAACGGGGCACGCGCATCGTGCCGAGCATCGCGTGCTCGATGTGGTCCGGCAGCGCCGCGGCAGAAGAAGTGGAGGAGGTGCTCGTCATCGCGCAGGCCTCCTTCACGCCGGTTGCCACACGGGGGGCTCGGTGCTGCCGGTCTGGCTGGTGAGGCGGGTGTAGGCCTCCAGGCGGCGGTGCTGGGCGAAGTTGAAGATGGTGTTGCGGCCCAACTGGCACATGTCCAGGTTGCAGTCGGCCACCACCAGCTCGTCGTCCCAGCTGGTGGCCATGGCCATGATCTCGCCCTGGGGGTTCACGATGATGGAGTGGCCCATCAGCTCGAAGCCGTCCTCGTTGCCGGCCTTGGCCACGCCCACGCCGAAAGTGGCGTTCTGGTAGCACCCGGCCTGGATGGAAAGCTGCGAGTGGAAGTTGCGCAGGTGGTGCGCCTCGAAGCCGCGGTTTTCCTGGTTCACCGCCGGCGTGTTGTAGCCCAGCATGACCAGCTCGACCTGCTGCAGGCCGAGCTCGCGCCACGATTCGGGCCAGCGCCGGTCGTTGCAGATCAGCATGCCCAGGTTCACGCCATCGACCTGGCCCACAGGCGCGCGCACGACCGGGAAGCCCAGATTGCCCACCTCGAAGTAGCGCTTTTCCAGGTGCTGCACCTTGCGGATGGTGGAGAACTCCTTGTGCCCCGGCAGGTGCACCTTGCGGTACTTGAGCACGATCTCGCCCGAAGGCGCGATCACCACCGAGGTGTTGAAGCGCCGCTTGCGCACCACGCCGGTCTCATCGGCCTCGTGGGCGATCTCGGCGTAGCCCAGGTAGCAGGTCAGCCCGTAACGGCGGATGGCATCGAAGAGCGGCTGCGTGGTGGGCGAGGGCAGCGCCTCCTCGTACCACGCGTCGGCCTCGTCGAGGTTCTCGACGTACCAGCGCGGAAAGAAAGTGGTCAGCGCCAGCTCGGGAAACACCACGACATTGGCGCCGCGCTGATGCGCGCGCTCCAGCAGGCGCACCATGCGGGCCACGGCGGCATCGCGGCCTTCGGCTTTCTGGATGGGCCCGAGCTGGGCGGCGGCGACGGTGATCAAGCGGTTCATGGCGGCAGAAAAGTTGGTCTGAGCCAAATGATCTGGCCCGCCGCCCCTGCGGCCAACTGCGCCTGAACCGCCCCGGCAGGCCGCGAGGGCATGCTTCGGATCTGCCGCAAGTGATTGATTTCAAACACAAAACTCGTGGCGCCCAAGGCGCCCCGACCCGCTCGTCGATAACCGCGCGTTATGCCCTGGGGACAAAAGGTGATGGACGTCCGGCCCGCGCTGTCAATGGCGCGCAACGAATCGCCCGGCTCAGGGGCCAGGCGCACGCACGGGCGCATCCTCGCCCGGGTGCTCCGGCAGCGTGAGGGCGAGCGCACTGTCGCGCCCCTCCTGCTTCAGCAGCCGCTTGAAGACGGTCAGGAATTCCTTGGCCATGGCCGACAGCGGGCTGACGTTGGTGTGGATCAGGTAGATGCGGTGCGCAAGCGTGGGCGAGAGCGGCTTGAGCACCACGCCATCCGTCATCACCGAGCGCCGCGCACCGAAGGCCTCGATCAGCGCCACGCCGACGCCTTCACGCACCAGCGCCATCGCCTCGGGCGTGGAGCGGATCTCGACGTCGGCGCGCAAGGGCAGGCCCGACGCGGCGAGGAAGTCGGCCGTGAGCCGGCCGAAGGGCGTATCGCGCCCGTAGCCGATGAAGGTCTGGCCCAGCAGGTCGGTTGCGCTGATTGCCTCGGCCTGCGCCAGCGGATGACGCTCGGGCACCGCGCACTCGATGAAGCTGTGGCCGATCGCCCGCGATGCCGCGTTGGCACTGGCCGGCGGCGGCATCGAGGAGATCGCCAGGTCCGCGTGCCCCAGCAGCACATGCGGCAGCAACTGGTCGAACGGCAATGGCCTGTACTTGATGCGCACGCCCGGATAGCGGGCCCGGAAGCGCTTGATCGCCACCGGTATCAGCCACTCGCTGAAGCTGGGGCTGGAGACCAATGACAGCTCGCCCTGCGAACCGCCGACCAGGTCGGCCGCCAGTGCATTGAAGCGACGCACGCCTTCCAGGATGCTTTCCACCTCCGAGAACAGGCGGCGCGCCTCGGGCGTGGGCTGCAGGCGCCCGCGCACGCGCTCGAACATCAGCATGCGCAGCCGGCTCTCCGTTGTGGCCAGCACGCGGCTGACGGCCGGCTGGGAAACGCACAGCATGCGTGCCGCCCCGCTGAGGGTGCCGGCGATCATGATGGCGTGGAAGACTTCGATCTGCCGCAGATTCAGCGGCACCGGCGGGGTCAGGAGCGTGGCGGGCATGGCGCGGGACACCATGCAAGTAGCACGCCACCGCGCGGAGGCTGCGCGGCCTGCAGCCTGCTAGCGCGCCCCGAACGCCGCGTTCTCGAACAGATCCTTGAACTCGCGCGGCTGCGAGCGCCAGTACTGATGCGGCGCTTTTACCTGCGCGCCCAGTTCGGCGGCGGCATGCCACGGCCAGCGCGGGTCGTACAGGATCGCGCGTGCGAGCGACACCGCATCGGCCTGCCCCTTGGCAATGATTTCCTCCGCCTGCCGCGGCTCGGTGATGAGCCCCACGGCAATGACCGGCATGCCGACCTCCGACTTCACGCGCTCGGCAAACGGCACCTGGTAGCCCGCGCCGAGCGCGATGGCCTGCTTCGGCGACACGCCGCCGCTCGATACATGGATGGCCGCGCAGCCGCGCGCTTCGAGCGCCTTGGCAAAGGCGACGGTGCCGTCGAGGTCCCAGCCGCCCGGCACCCAGTCGATGGCCGAGACGCGCACCCACACCGGCTTGTCGGCGGGGAAGACTTCGCGCACTGCATCGAACACCTCGAGCGGAAAGCGCATGCGGTTCTCGAGGCTGCCACCGTATTCGTCCTCCCGGTGATTGGCCAGCGGCGAGAGGAACTGGTGCAGCAGGTAACCATGCGCCGCATGGATCTCCAGGCCATCGAGGCCCAGCCGCGCCGCGCGCCGTGCGGCTTCGACGAAGGCGTTGCGGATGCGGGCGAGCCCTGCGGCATCGAGCGCGATGGGCGGGTCTTCGGTGGGCGCATGGGGTACGGCCGAGGGCGCATACGCCTTCCAGCCGCCGGGCTCGTCCGGCCGGATCTGCTTGCCGCCTTCCCATGGCGCACGGCTCGATGCCTTGCGCCCGGCGTGGCCCAGTTGCATCGCGACCTTGATGGGCGAGTGCGCACGCATCGCATGCAGCACGCGCGCCAAGCCTTCTTCATTGGCATCGGAATACAGCCCGAGATCGCCGGGCGAGATGCGCCCCTCGGCTTCCACCGCCGTCGCTTCAAGGATCAGCAGCCCCGCTCCCGAGAGCGCAAGATGGCCCAGGTGGATCAGGTGCCAGTCGCCCGGCGTGCCGTCGACGGCGGAGTACTGGCACATCGGCGCGATGACGATGCGGTTGTCGATCTGCAGGGGGCCGAGCCGCAGGGGCTCGAAGAGACGGGGCGTGCTGGTGCTCATGACGATGCGGCTCCACAGGGGCTGTAGTTGCGCGAATTCTGCGGGGTCTTCGCGATCGGTGCCGGGACCGGCGCGGAAGCCTTGCGGCTCAGGGCGGTATGGATCAGCAGCGCGCCGACCACCATCGCCATGCCCACCGCCTCGTTCACCGTGGGCAGCCTGCCCAGCGCCGCGCTCATCAGCAGCGCCGACACCGGCACGAAGTTGATGAAGGCCGTGCCCGTCACCGCGCCCAGCGTGCGCACGCCGTAGTTGAAAGCCAGCACCGCGATGGCCGAAGACACCAGGCCGACGTAGAGCAATGCCTGCCACGACAGCCGCAGTCCTTCCATGCTGGGCGCATGCGCCCAGCCCAGCAGCGTGCCGACCAGAGCCATGGCCAGCAGCAGCGGCCACGAGGCCAGCACCGTGAGCGCCGTGTACTCGATCACATCGAGTTCCGGAAAGCGCGCGGCGCCGCGCGTGTACCAGACCCAGCCCAGCGTTCCGACGAAGGCCACCGCGTCGCCGAAGAGCGTCGATTCGCCCGAAGCCCCGGCGCCGAACAGCAGCCCTGACACGATGGCCACGCCCAGCAGCGACAGCGCCGTGGTCAGCAGCGTGGAGTGGCTCGGCCGCACGCCGTCGAGCGCCCAGCGCAGCAGCTGCGTGGTCATGGGCGTGGTCGCCATGATCACCGCGCCGTGCGAGGGCACCGAGTGCGCCAGGCCCGCCAGCAGCATCACGCTGAAGATGCCGAAGCCTGCGAACCCGCGCACTGCCAGCGGCCCGGCATGCTGGCGCAGCTTGCGCCACGGCGCCGCGCCGCGCGGAACGATCAGCAGCACGAACAGCAGTGCGGACATGCTGTAGCGGATGAGCGTGAACCACGCCGGCTCGACGTGGTGCAGCACGCCCTTGCTGACCAGGAACATGCCGCCCCACCCGGAGGTGGCGAGCAGCAGCGCGGCGATGCCGAGCAGGCGTTGGCGATGGGACATGGGGAAGCCTTTTCTTGCAATGAATCAATGCCCCAAGAATCGGTGCTGGGGCCCGCAAATGCCATTCGCTTCTTTGGACAGGGGTCTCCAAAAAAGCGAACAGACTGAAGCGGCCGCCAAGCTCACAATCCGCTCCCATGGAGCTCTACCAACTCAAGACCTTCGTCGCCATCGCCAAGGAAGGCAGCCTGACCCGCGCCGCCGAGCGCGTGTTCACCAGCGCACCGGCGGTGAGCGCACAGCTCAAGGCGCTGGAAGACGAGCTCGGCGTGAAGCTGTTCGAGCGCACGCCGAAGGGCATGTCGCCTACCGAGGCCGGCCTCAGCCTGCTGGAAGAGGCCGAGCGCACGCTGGCCTCCGCATCGCGCATGCGCTCGGCGGCCGACCAGCTGCGCGGTGCGGCGCAGGGCGTGGTGCGCTTCGGCACCGTGGTCGATCCGGTGGCGCTGCGGCTCGGCGAGGTGCTGGTGAAGCTGGCGGAGCGCCATCCGCAGGTCGCGCTGCAGCTGAAGCAGGGCCTGTCGTACGAAACGCTGTCGGCAGTGCAGCGCGGCGATCTCGACTGCGCTTACGTTCTCAGCGACGGCGAGCAGATCGATGGGCTGGAGCTGCACCGCCTCGGCGCGATCGACCTCGTCGTGACCCTGCCGCTGCCGGTGGCCGAAGCGCATCCCGACCTCTCGCTGGACCAGCTTACGAACCTGCCATGGGTGGGCACGCCGCCTTCGTGCATCCTGCGCGTGCACCTCGAAAAGCTGTTCGCCGGCGCAGGCCGTGAATACCGCCAGGGCCGCACGGCCGATGGCGAGAGCGCCATCCGCAGCATGGTCGCAAGCGGCATGGGCGCGGGCCTGATGCGGCTCGATCAGGCAGAGCAGGGCGAGCGTAATGGCGAACTCGCGATCTGGAACGGATGGCGTTCGCACACGTGGCTGTGTTGGGTTGCGCCGGCAGAGGGCAAGCGGCCTGTGGCGGTTGATGCCGTGCGCAGTGCGGTGATGGAGGCGTGGGCTTGAAGTGTTGGCGTGGCTCGTTCGGGGCGCGATCACGCCGACGGGGTACCTTGCTCCGCGAATGTCCCCCGGCCTTCGGCCTCCTCCTTTATTTCGCTGCGCAAGGCACCCCATCGGCGTGATCGTTCAGCGAGCAGGGACAAATTTTCACCACCCAGTGCTCATTCTTAAAAGCTTCTTCTTAACAGGCATGCCAAACGGCTTATTGCCCGCACAACGAGCCGCCGATACCTTCGAATCGCGCCTCATCCGAGGCGCGATTCGCATGGAAAACGGACAACCACAATGGCTCATTCACTCCCCGCGTTCCGGCCCAACTTCGGCCGGCGCCTGCAACAACTACTGGTGTGTGCCGCGCTGCTCGCGGCCGCCACCGTCACATCGGCCGCCGAGCCTGCCAAAGACCATCCGCTGGTCGGGCGCTACGAAGGCTCGGTGATGGACGCCTTCCAGAGCAAGGACTACGACGAATCCGGCCTGCTGCGCGAACCGATCCAGAACTGGGGCGACCCCGTGCCCAAGCCGCGCCTGCTGCAAGTCGCGGGCAAGGTCTCGCTCTACTACTACCGCCTGCCCGATGGTCGCTCGCTGCTCGAAGTGCAACGCAACTACGAGGCTGGCCTGAAGGCCAAGGGCTTCCAGACACTGTTCGCGTGCACCACCACCGACAGCAGCTGCTACAAGAAAGACCCCGACCGCGAAACGCCGTTCACCGACGTCTCGGTGCTGGCCAACACCATCGACACGCCCGAGTGGCCGATGATCGGCCGCGGGCGCCAGTTCGTGAGCAACTATTTCGACAACAGCGGCCGCTACCTGCTCGCGCAATATGACGGCCCCAACGGCAAGGTCTACGCCAGCATCGCGCTCGCCGAAGGCAACAGCCGCGGCAACTTCGCCTTTGTGCGCGTGGTCGAGAGCAAGGCGATGGAGAGCGACAAGATCGTCTTCGTCGATGCCACGGCCATGCAGAAGGGGCTGGCGGAGAACGGCCGCATCAGCCTCTACGGCATTCACTTCGACCTCGACAAGGACAGCATCAAACCCGACTCGCAGCCCACGCTCGACGAGATCGCCAAGCTCATGCGCAGCAACCCGCAACTGCGCGTGCAGGTGGTGGGCCACACCGACGCGCAGGGCGAAGAGCCGCACAACGCCGACCTCTCGCGCCGGCGCAGCGTGTCGGTGATTGCGGCGCTTGCAAAGACGGGGCTCGATGCGCGGCGCTTCACTTCGCGCGGCGCCGGTTCCAAGGAGCCGGTGGCGCCGAACACCAACGAAGAAGGCCGCGCGAAGAACCGTCGCGTCGAGCTGCTGCGGCTGTAGCCGCGCGGTCAGTCGGCGGTCAGCTGACGGTCGTCAGATCGGGGCCGGCTTGCAGTCGGTTTCCATGGATTGCCGGGATGGCAGGCCACGCTTGGGCCTGTCATCATTCGCGGCTGCATGAATAACGACTCGAAGAATTTTCTTGCCGATCTGTTGAATCGCGCCAGACAAGCCCTGGCGGACCCGGCGGGTGTGCTGCCCGCGGCAACGCCCGCCACCGGCGAAGCAGGGTGCGTGGTGTTCCTTGCCACTGGTGAAGACGACAGCCGGGCCCGCGTGGTCTCGGGGCGCGGCGCCGACATCGACGCCGCATGGCGCGCCGCCGCCGAGAAAGCCAGGCGCACCGGCCAGGCACCACAGCGCCTGCGCGCCGAGGTGGTCGACAAGGTCACGCCCATGAGCTGGGCCGCGCTGAAGGCGAAGCTCGCCAAAACCAAGCGCAACTACTTCAACGAGGGCATCGCATTCGACGCGCGCTTCGAGTTCGCGCTGCTCGCGCAGGAAATGCACGGCAGCGCGATCCTCTACAACGGCGACGTGGAGCATTCCGAGCCCAACACCGGCAACCTGCGCCTGCACTGCAAGCGGCGCTTCGGCCGCGAGATCGACTTTCCGACTGACGACGCAGCGCCCGTCTGGTGCTTCACCACGCGGGCCGTGTACGTGGATGCAAAGGGCGCATGGCCCATCACCGCCGAAGGCCAGGCGGCCGGCTTTCGTGAACTGAGCGAATGGAACGCGCAGCAAGTCCATGCGCTGGTAGACAACGCAAGCAACTACCTCGCCGAGCAGGTCAAGCCAACGGGCGAGTTCCACTACGGCTGGTTTCCCTGCTTCGACCGCGCTATCCCCACCTACAACACGCTGCGCCACGCCAGCTCCACCTACGCGATGCTGGAAGCGTGGGAGCTCACGCGCAGCGACACGCTCAAGGCCGCCATCGACCGCTCGCTGGCCTTCCTCACCGGCACGCTGATCCGCCCGGCCCATCTGCCGGACGGCACACGCGCCGCCTACCTGCTGGACATCGGCAGCGAGATCAAGCTCGGCGGCAACGCCGTGTGCCTGCTCGCGCTGGTCAAGTACACCGAGCTCACCGGCGACAGGAAATACCTGCCGCTGCTGGAGCAGCTCGCGCTCGGCATCCGCCACATGCAGGACGCGGAGACGGGCAGCTTCGTGCACGTGCTGAATGCGCCCGCGCTCGACGTGAAGGACAGGTTCCGCGTCATCTACTACGACGGCGAGGCCGCTTTCGGCCTGATGCGGCTGTACGGCCTCACGCGCGATGAACGCTGGCTCGCGGTCGTCGAGAAAGCCTTCGATCATTTCATTGCCGCCGAGCACTGGCGCGCGCACGACCACTGGTTGAGCTACTGCGTCAACGAGCTCACGCGCTACCGGCCCGAGACGCGCTACTACCAGTTCGGCCTGCAGAACGTGGCGGGCTATCTCGACTTCGTGCTGGAGCGCATCACCACCTTTCCCACGCTGCTCGAACTGATGATGGCCGCGCGCGACATGGTGCTGCGGCTCGAAGCCGATCCCGCATTGCGCCCGCTGCTGGCCGGGCTCGACCGCGACAAGTTCGACCGTGCGCTGGCATACCGCGCGCGCTACCTCGCCAACGGCCACTTCTGGCCCGAGCTGGCGATGTTCTTCCGCAATCCGGCGCGCATCGCCGGCTCGTTCTTCATCAAGCACCACAGCTTTCGCGTGCGCATCGACGACGTGGAGCACTACCTCTCGGGGTACGTGGCGTATCACCGGATGCTGAAGGAGCGCGAGGCGCAGCAGAGCGCGCAGGCGCCGACAGCTACCGGTGTCGTTGCCTGGGGCGGTGACGTGAATCTCTCGCGCCGCCAGCACTACCGGCTGCACGAACTCGGCGGCGCGAAAAAGATGCTCGGCGACATCGCCGCGCTGCGCGAAGCCGACCTGCGCATCGCGAACCTCGAGTGCGTGGTTGCCACCATCGGCGAGCAGGGCGTCGACAAGGACGAGACGGCTCCCTACTACTACCGCGCCCGCCCCGAAATGCTCGCGGTGCTGACCGAGGCCGGCATCGGCATGGTCACCACCGCCAACAACCACAGCGGCGACTACGGCCCCGATGCGCTCATGGAACAGCAGGGCCTGCTGGACGCGGCGGGTATCGCCCACGCCGGCACCGGCCGTACGCCAGAGGCCGCGTTGCGCCCGGCGTTCCGGCGCGCGGGCGGCGTGCGCGTGGCGCTGTTCTCGCTCGACGCCACGCAGCCCGAATTTGCCGCCACCGCCGAGCGTGCGGGCGCCGCCTGGCTGTCGCTGGACGACCCTGCCGAGTGGACCGCCACGCTCGCGCCGCGCATCGAGGCCGCGCGCCGCGAGGCCGATGTAGTGCTGGTGGCTGTGCACTGGGGCGCCAACCTCGAGACCGAACCCACGCAGGCCGAGATCGAAGTCGGCCATGCCATCGTCGATGCCGGCGCGGACGCGATCCTCGGTACTTCGGCGCATGTGCTGCAGGGCATTGAGATCTATCGCGGCCGGCCGATCCTGCACGACGCCGGCGACCTGCTGTTCGACTCGGTGCGCAACGACTTCGGCGACTCGGGCGTGTTCTCGCTGACGCTGGGGCCGCGCGGTGTCGAGGAGGTGATGTTCACACCCATTGGCGTCGGCTTCGGTTTCTCGAGGCAGCTCGAAGGCGACAAGGCGCAGGCCTTGAGCGAACGCTTTGCGGCGCAATGCCGCGCGCTCGGGACGGAAATGGTTCTGGTGTCTGGCGGCCGTTGCGCGGTGCGACTGTCGCCGCCCGAGCGGCCTGCCTTTCGGCCCGACTTGGCCTCTGCGGCCGCACCAGCTTTCCGCCAGTCGCCCGTCGTCGGCCCGGTCCAGGCGCCGCGGCCGGAATGGCTGGTCGACGCCGTGCCCGACGACGCGCGCATCACGCCACTGCAGATCGGCCCGCTGCGCCTTGTGGGCCTGCGCTGCACGCCGCGGCAGATCGTCGGGCGCCGCATGCTGTGGGTCGAATCTTTCTGGACCGCTGACGAGCCCGTCGCAGTCGACTTGCGCCTGTACTTCCGCGCGATGCCGATGCGCAGCACCCGCATGCCGCCCTGGGGCGAGAGCATGGACCACGACCCCTGCGACTGGATGTGGCCTACCAGCCGCTGGGAGCCCGGCCGCATCTACCGCGACCGCTACGGCCTGCGCCCGCCGCGCGGCGGCCTGCTGGAAAGCGACGTTCTGCAGCTCGAAGTGAGCGTGCGCGGCGCACTGCCTGACCTGCCACCCGCGCGCCGTCTCGCGCTGTGGTGCGGCCTGCGCGTGCCGGACGCTCCCACGCCGCTGCCGGAACGCGCCGCGCCAGTGCTCATGGCCGACCGCCCCGGCGCGGGCCCCGATCCCGCGCCCGTGTGGACCGCCGAGCAACTGCAAAAGGCCACGCGCGGCCGATGGCTCGTCGAGCCGCCGCCGGGCTGGTTCGCCAACTCGGTGGTGCGCGGCCCGGTCCACATGGAGCTGCTGCCGAAGCCCTCGCTCTTCGTCGCCTCCGACTACCGCACACTGGCCGTGCACGAGAGCTACAGCAAGCCGCGCACCGACAACTGGGACCGCCACCTCGAATTGCCCCGCCTGCACTCCGAGCTGGCCGGCGCCGTGGTCGCGCATGCGGTGGACGGGCTCGACCCGGCCTTTCCGCTGCTGCAGGTGGACGATCCCATTGCTGCGATGCTCGCCATGGGCGCCGCCGCGCGGTCGCGCTACAAGGGCTTCGTGGTGGGCGTGACCGGCACGGTCGGCAAGTCGTCCACCATCGCGATGCTGCGCGACCTGCTGCCCGAGCGCGCGCGCGTGCACACCACCATCGACAACTACAACTCGCGTGTCGGCGTGCCGGCCATGCTGGCCAACCTCGGGCCCGACGTGGACGTGTGCATCCTCGAGATGGCGCAGAGCGGGCTATGGATGGACCGCGGCCCGATCTCGCTGGTGGCGCGGCCGCACGTGGCACTCATCACCGAGATCGGCCTGTCGCAGACGCGCCAGGCCTCGACGCTGGAACTCACGGCCGAATACAAGTCGCGCATCTTCCTGGGGCTGGAGCCTGGCGGCGTGGCGATCGTGCCCGATCACATTCCCTGCCTGCAGCAGGTGGTGGCAGCGGCTGCGCGCACGGCGGGCGCCGTCTGGGTGGTCGGCGCCGGGCCCGAGGCCAACTTGCGCATTGTGGACATCCGGCCCGAGCCCGGCGGCGGCTGCCGCGTGCGTATTGCCGTGCCAGGGCGCACGCTGGAGTACCTGTTTCCGGTCGAGAGCGCGGGGCTGGTGCGCAACTCGGCGCTCGCATTCGCGGCCCTGCTTGCCATGGGATTCGATGGCGAGGCCGCCTGCGCGCGCATGCCGCACGTGCGCCTGCCGGCCTCGGTGATGCAGGTGCGCGCGCTGCGCACGCAGGCCGGCGTGCAGGCCACGCTGATCGACGACAGCTGGAACGCCGAAGTCATGTCGATGCATAACGCGATGGAGTTCGTCCGCACCTGGCAGCGCGCGGAGAGCAGCGGCCCTGTGATGCGCAAGATCGGCGTGCTGGGGCGCATCGTGAATCTCGACAACGACGCCGAGGCCATGCACCGCAGCCTGGCCGGGCCGCTGCTGGCCTCGGGCATCCAGCATCTCGTGACGCACGGCGAAGAGATGCGCTGGCTGCGCGAGGAAGTGCCCGCCGATCTGCTCGGCCCGCACTTCGACAACGCCGTGCAGCTCGCGAACTACCTCGAAGGCTTTTTGCGCGACGGCGACCTGGTGCTGGTGAAGGGCGACCGCGACCGATCCGACTTCGGTAGCATCCCCGCACTGCTGCAACGGCTATGACTGCATCGAGCCTCTTCCGTCGATATGCGCGCTGCGCCCTCGTTCTGCTCGCGCTGGCGCAGGCAGCCTGCGCGCAGCGCACCGGCCCCGACGTGCCGCGGCCCTTCGCCGCGGCCAACGACGAAGTGCTGCACTGGAACCAGCCCGCCGACCGCGCCGGTTGCCCCGACCGCAACAGCTACCTGTGGGTGCAGACCCCAGAGGGCCCCGCCTGCATCCGCTACTTCGCGAGCGACGACATCGAGGGCGCGCGCATCGCCATCGTGCAGTTCTCGGGCGACCGCGACAGCGTGATGGACCAGGCGCCCACGCGCATTCCCGATAACACCGAAGACCTGCGCATGCTCGATGCGCAGCGCAGCCGCGACCGCGCGGGCGTGCCGTGGATCTTCGTGGCGCGGCCCGGCACGTACGGCTCTTCGGGTGACCACCGCAAGCGCCGCCAGCTGGTGGAGTTCCACGCGCTCGATGCCGCGCTCGACGCACTCATGCAGCGCCACAGGCTGCAGCGCATCGTCATCGTCGGCCACAGCGGCGGTGCCACCGCGGGCGCCGCGCTGCTCACGCTGGGCCGCACGCGCGTGGCCTGCGCGGTGCTGACTTCGGGTGCCTATGGCCTGCTGGAGCGCGCGCGCTTGCTGGGCCGCTCCAAAGACGGCCGGACCGACACCACCGGCAGCGCGCAGTTCTATGACCCGCTGGACCACGTGGGCGGCATCGTGCGCGACCCGGCACGGCGTATCGTGCTGATCGGCAACCGCGACGACAGGAACACGCCCTTCGCGCTGCAGGAGCGCTTTGCCGACGCTGTGTCCAAGGCCGGTCATCGCATCGAACTGCGCACGCACGCCGCCGAGCCGCCCGACTACCATGACCTCAAGGACCGCATCGCGCTGCGCACCGCTTCGCAGTGCGCGCGCGAGGCGTTGTTCCCCTAAACAATTCCGGCAGGCAGGAGACACATGAGCAGCAGCATCACATCGCGCGAGTTCGGCCGCACGCCCGACGGCCGCGCCGTCACCGAATACACCCTGGGCAACGGCCGCGGCCTGAGCCTGAGCGCCATCAACCTCGGCGGCATCGTCACCGCGCTGCGCGTGCCCGACCGCGATGGGCGCAGCGCGAACATCGTGTTGGGCCTGCCGACGCTCGCCGACTACCTCAAGCCGCATCCGCATTTCGGCACCATCGTCGGACGCTATGCGAACCGGATTGCGGCGGGGCGCTTCACGCTCGACGGCAAGGCGCATCAGCTGGGGCTGAACGATGGCGTCAACTCGCTGCACGGCGGCGCGAAGGGATTCGGCACGCGCTTCTGGGACATCGTGCCGCTGTCGGCGCAAGAGGCCGGCGACGACATCGCCATCGAGCTGCGCTACACCAGCGTCGACGGCGAAGAAGGCTACCCCGGCGAGGTACAGCTGACGGTGCGCTACACGCTGAGCGCGAGTGCCAACACATGGCGCATCGACTACAGCGCCCTGACCGACAAGCCCACGGTGCTGAACCTGAGCCACCACGACTACTTCAACCTCGCAGGCAGCGGCTCGGTGATGGACCACCGGCTGATGATTCCTGCGAGCCGCTACTGCCCGGTGGATGCGACGCTGATTCCGACTGGCTTGGCCGATGTGGCTTCGACGCCGTTCGACTTTCGCACTACGACCAATATTGGCGAGCGCATCCGCGAAGGCCACGAACAGTTGCTGCTTGCACACGGCTATGACCACAACTGGGTGCTCGACCGCGCGCAGGGCGATCGCGGCCTCGCGCTTGCGGCGCGGCTGGAGCACGAGGCCACGGGCCGCGTCATGGAGGTGCATACCAGCGAGCCCGGGGTGCAGTTCTATTCAGGCAATTTTCTCGACGGCAGCCTGATGGGCAGCGCGGGTGCCAGCCTGCGGCAGGGAGATGGGCTGTGCCTGGAGACGCAGCACTATCCCGACTCACCGAACCAGCCGGGCTTTCCGTCTACGGTGCTGCGGCCGGGGGAGGTGTTTCGCAGTTCGACGGAACATCGTTTCGGCGTTATCGGCTGAACTAGCCCGCGAACAGTGCCGCCGGCACACCCGGGCTGTCGATGCGCACCTTGAACAACCCCCCCGCCAGCGGCTCGGCCGCCTGCTGTTCGGCCGTGAGCCCGTTGCGCGCGGTCGTGATGTAGAGCGTGTGCAGGTCGGCATCGCCGAAGGCGCAGTCGGTGACGTGGCTCGCGGGCAGCACGATGCGGCACAGCTCGGCTGCGCTCACCGGGTCATGGCAGGTCACGCACGAGCCGCCCCAGTGCGCGATCCACAACCGGCCGGCTGCGTCGGTGGTCATGCCGTCGGGCAGACCATCGGGCTTCGGAAAGCGGTGCCACACGCGCCGGTTCGACACGGTGCCCGCTTCCATGTCGAAGTCGTAGGCGTACAGGTTGTTCAGCACCGTGTTGTTGAAATACATGGTGCGGCCGTCGGCCGACCACGTCGGGCCGTTGGTCACTTCGAAGCCGTCGTCGTGCTTCGTGCAGTGGCCGTCGGCGTCGTAGCGGTAGAGCGCGCCGGTGGGAGCCTTGCAGTCGAAGTCCATGCTGCCGCCCCAGAAGCGGCCGCGGCTGTCGCACTTGCCGTCGTTGAAGCGGTTGCCGGTGCGCTCGGGTTCGGGCTGGTGCAGGTAGTGCGGCTTCGCGCCGGCACCCGGCAGCTGTGTCGTGTCGAAGAGCGCGAAGCCGCGGCGCAGCGTGAGGATCAGGCCCGGTGCCGTCGCGCGCTCGGAGATCGCGGTGATCTCTTCGTCGAACTGCCAGGCCCGTCGTGCACCGTCGGCGGGGCGAAACCAGAACAGGCGCGGCGTGAGGATGTCGATCCAGTAGAGCGCCTGTTCGCGCTGCGACCAGAGCGTGCCCTCGCCGAGCTCGGCGCCGGCGGGCCAGATGCATTCGGGCTCGCCTGCGACCGAAGGCGCGGGCAATGAGGGAAGGGGGCTTGTCTCTTTCATTTGTTCTTTCCTTGTGATGTCTTCTTGACGCGGCGGATCGTATCAAGGCATATTGATAACGGAAATTGAAAATACTGGCATCAACTGATATTCATATTGCAATGTCATGTGATGCGTACCTCGGAGACTTTTCTTGAATTCCCCCCAGCTTTCCATTCATCCCAGCCTGAAGGACCGCACAGTGTTCGTCACCGGTGGCGGCAGCGGCATTGGTGCGGCCATCGTCGCTGCTTTTGCTGCGCAGGGCGCGCGCGTAGCCTTCGTCGATATTGCCGAGGGCGCCAGCGCGGCGCTCGCGCAGCAGATCAAAGAGGCCGGCCACGCGGCGCCATGGTGGCGCGCCTGCGACGTGCGCGACATCGCCGCGCTGCAGAAAGCCATTGCCGACGCGGCCGCCGAACTCGGCGACTTCGCAGTGCTGGTCAACAACGTGGCGAGCGACGACCGCCACACGCTCGAATCGGTCACGCCCGACTACTACGACAACCGCATGGCCATCAACGAGCGGCCCGCGCTGTTCGCGATCCAGTCGGTGATGCCGGGTATGAAGCGGCTGGGCTTCGGGGCGGTGGTCAACCTGGGCTCGACGGGCTGGCAGACCAAGGGATCGGGCTACCCCTGCTATGCAATTGCCAAGTCGTCGGTGAACGGGCTCACGCGCGGGCTCGCGGTGGACCTGGGCCGCGACCGCATCCGCATCAACACCGTGTCGCCCGGCTGGGTGATGACCGAGCGGCAGGTGAAGCTGTGGCTCGATGAAGAGGGCGAGAAGGCCTTGCAGCGCAACCAGTGCCTGCCCGACAAGCTGATGCCGGAAGACATCGCGCGCATGGTGCTGTTCCTCGCGTCTGACGACGCGAAGATGTGCACGGCGCAAGAGTTCACCGTCGACGCTGGCTGGACGTAATCAGGCACTCCCCCAGGCTTCGCGCACTTCGTGTCGCTTCGCCGACCCCCTCGCCGGGGGCAATGCCAGCGGCCCGGCAAAGCCGGTTCCGCGGCATTCCGCGAATGAATCCGGTCAATCGATCTCGAGTTTGCGTCCGTAGACGCTCATGCTGGCCGTCTTCAGCGCCTTCATCATCACCTTCGCCGCCGGCGACAGCAGCCGGTCGGTGCGCGTGATGATGCCGAAGGCGTCCATGTGGCAGGGCATGTCCAGCGGCAGCAGCGACACGATGCCGTGCGCGGCGTAGTAGCGCGCCACGTCGGTTGCGAGCACGGCCACCATGTCGCTCTGTTGCAGCATGCGTGTGATGAAGAGCAGGGCCGAGCTCTCGATGGTGTTGGTCGGCGGCGCGAGCCCTTCTTCCTGGAACATCAGCTCGAAGCGGTGGCGCAGCACGCTGCCCGCGGGCGGCACGATCCAGCCGGCGCTCACCACGTCGCGCAGCGTGAGCCCGCTCACGCCCAGCAGCGGATGGCCGGGGCGCACCAGCGCGCACACGGGCTCTTCGGTCAGCGCCTCATAGCGCAGCTGTGACTTGTCGTGCTCGGCGAAGAGGCGCGCCACCAGGATGTCGAGCTTGCCCTGCTCCAGCCGCTCGATCAGCACCGGGCTGGTCTCGATTTCCAGCGACACGCGCAGGTCGGGCTGTTCGCGCTTCACCATGGCCACGGCGGGCGGCATCAGCGTGAGGCCCGGCGCGGTGATGGCGCCCACGCTCACCTGGCCGAAGCGGCCGGCCTTGAGCGCGGTGAGTTCGTCGTGCGCCTGGTTCAGGCTCGCGAGCGCGACGCGGGCGTGGCGGATCATGGTCTCGCCGTACCAGGTCGGGCGCATGCCGCGCGGCAGGCGGTCGAACAGCGGCACCTCCAGCACGTCTTCCAGGTCTTTCAGCAGCTTGGAGGCGGCGGGCTGCGTCATGTTGAGCACCTGCGCCGCGCGGTGGATGTTGCCTTCCTCGGCCAGGGCCACGAGCAGCAGCAGTTGCCGGGTCTTGAGCCGGGCGCGGATGAACCAGTGGTTGTAGTTGGTCATGTCGTCTCTTGAAACGAAGGACTGATCGGGTTTTCCAGAATCCGATGATCGATATCCATTTTGCTTAAAAAACGATTGGATTGATATCAAATCTATTCATAGACTCGCAGCACTCCAAAAACAACAGAGACAAGGTCCGCGCCCCGGTGATTCACGGCGAGCTCCATCAGAACGTGCGGCAGTACATCAATGGCCGCTGGGAAACCAGCGCGACCACGGGTGTGAGCGCCAATCCCTCGGACACCAGCGAAGTGGTGGCCGAGTACGCACGTGCCGATCGCCGCCAGGCCGAGGCCGCCATCCGCGCGGCCACCGAGGCCTTTCCCCACTGGAGCCACAGCACGCCGCAGCGGCGCGCCGACGTGCTCGACCGCATCGGCGCCGAGCTGCTCGCACGCAAGGACGACCTGGGCCTGCTGCTGGCGCGCGAAGAGGGCAAGACCCTGCCCGAGGCCGTTGCGGAAGTGGCGCGCGCGGGCCAGATCTTCAAGTTTTTCGCGGGTGAAGCCCTGCGTGGCGGCGGGGGCGAGAACGTGGCCTCGGTGCGCGCGGGCGTGCAGGTCGACGTCACGCGTGAGCCGGTCGGCGTGGTGGGGCTCATCACGCCGTGGAACTCGCCCTTCGTCATTCCGGCCTGGAAGATCGCGCCCGCGCTGACCCATGGCAACAGCGTGGTGTTCAAGCCGGCCGAACTGGTGCCGGCCTGCGGCTGGGCGCTGACCGAGATCATCAGCCGCGCGGCCCTGCCGGCCGGTGCCTTCAACCTCGTGATGGGCAGCGGCCGCGAAGTGGGGCAGGCGCTGGTCGACAGCGCGCTGGTCGATGCGCTGAGCTTCACGGGCTCCATGGCCAACGGCGAGCGCATCCTGCAGGCCGCTGCCGCGAGGCGCGCCAAGGTGCAGCTGGAGACGGGCGGCAAGAACGCGCTGGTGGTGCTGGCCGACGCCGACCTCGACCGCGCCGTCGATTGCGCGGTGCAGGGCGCGTACTTCT
The DNA here is from genome assembly GCF_051992195.1 of Variovorax sp. YR566. Classification (NCBI taxonomy): domain Bacteria; kingdom Pseudomonadati; phylum Pseudomonadota; class Betaproteobacteria; order Burkholderiales; family Comamonadaceae; genus Variovorax; species Variovorax sp. YR566. The sequence goes on from NZ_CP197092.1 coordinate 1,578,115, forward strand.
CGGCAGGCCAGCGCTGCACCGCGTCGAGCCGGCTCATCGTCGAAGCGGCGGTGCACGACGCCTTCGTCGCAAAGCTGCGCCAGCGGCTCAAGACACTGAAGATCGGCCACGCGCTGGAGCGCGGCGTCGACATCGGCCCGGTGGCCGACGAAGAACGCCTGGCGCAGAACCTCGCCTGGGTCGACGTGGCGCGCGAAGAAGGCGCCGAGCACGTGTGGGGCGGCGAGGCGCTGGAGCGCGCCACCGTCGGCCACTACATGAGCCCCGCGCTGTTCCTGGCCAAGCCCTCGCACCGCATCGCGCGCGAGGAAATCTTCGGCCCGCTGGCCTGCGTGCTGCGCGCCGACGACTACGACGAAGCGCTCGCGCTGTGCAACGACACGCCCTTCGGCCTGTGCGCGGGCATCTGCACCAATTCGCTGAAGCACGCGATGCATTTCAGGCGCCATGCCGTGGTCGGCATGACGATGGTCAATCTGCCGACCGCGGGGGTGGACTTCCACGTGCCCTTCGGCGGCCGCAAGGGGTCGGGCTACGGGCCGCGCGAACAAGGGCGCCACGCCGCGGAGTTCTACACGACGGTGAAGACCGGCTACATGCTGGCCTGAGCCGCGACGAAAACCGGTTCTCAACAAGCAAGTCAACAGAAGGAGACATTCCATGACCATGAATCGCCGCACCCTCAACACCGCGCTCGCCGCCGCTGCCCTCAGTGGCATGCTGCCCATCTCTGCGCTCGCGCAGAAAAAACTGGTGCTCGGCTTTGCGCAGGTGGGGGCCGAGAGCGAATGGCGCACCGCCAACACCGAGTCGATCAAGTCGTCGGCCAAGGAGGCGGGCATCGATCTCAAGTTCTCCGATGCGCAGCAGAAGCAGGAAAACCAGATCAAGGCCATCCGCTCGTACATCGCGCAGAAGGTGGACGTCATCGCGTTCTCGCCGGTGGTGGAGTCGGGCTGGGAAACGGTGCTGCGCGAGGCCAAGGCCGCCAAGATCCCGGTGGTGCTGACCGACCGCTCCGTCAACACCAAGGACGACTCGCTCTACGTGACCTTCATGGGCTCCGACTTCACCGAGGAAGGCCGCAAGGCGGGCCGCTGGCTGGTCGAGAAGATGAAGGACCAGAAGGGCGAAGTGAACATCGTCGAGCTGCAGGGCACCGTGGGCTCGGCCCCGGCCATCGACCGCAAGAAGGGCTTCGAGGAAATCATCAAGGCCGACCCGAAGTTCAAGATCATCCGCTCGCAGACCGGCGACTTCACGCGCGCCAAGGGAAAGGAAGTGATGGAAGCCTTCCTGAAGGCCGAGGGCAAGAAGATCAATGTGCTGTTCGCGCACAACGACGATATGGCCATCGGCGCGATCCAGGCCATCGAGGAAGCCGGCCTGAAGCCGGCGAAGGACATCACCATCATCTCCATCGACGGGGTGAAGGGCGCCTTCGAAGCCATGATCGCCGGCAAGCTCAACGTGTCCGTCGAATGCAGCCCGCTGCTCGGGCCGCAGCTGATGCAGGCCGTGAAAGACATCAAGGACGGCAAGACGCTGCCCAAGCGCATCGTGACGGTCGAGGGCATCTTCCCGATGGAAGTTGCCGCGAAAGAGTTTCCCAATCGCAAGTACTGAGAGCCCACACCCATGAAACGCAAATTCCTCAAAGCCTCTCTCGCGGGCATCGCGTTCGCCATCGTCGGCTTCACGCCGCTGGCCAACGCGCAGGACAAGGGCCTGATCGCCATCTCGATGCCCACCAAGTCGTCGGCCCGCTGGATTGCCGACGGCGCCAACATGGTCAAGTACTTCAAGGACAAGGGCTACAAGACCGACCTGCAGTACGCCGACGACGACATCCCGAACCAGCTCGCGCAGATCGAGAACATGGTGACCAAGGGCTCGAAGGTGCTGGTGATTGCGGCCATCGACGGCACCACGCTGTCCGACGTGCTGCAGAAGGCGGCCGACAAGGGCGTGAAGGTCATTGCGTACGACCGGCTCATCAAGGGTTCGAAGAACGTCGACTACTACGCCACCTTCGACAACTTCCAGGTCGGCGTGCTGCAGGCGCAGTCGATCGAAGCGGCGCTGGGCCTGAAGAGCGGCAAGGGCCCGTTCAACATCGAGCTGTTCGGTGGCTCGCCCGACGACAACAACGCCTTCTTCTTCTACAACGGCGCGCTCTCGGTGCTCAAGCCCTACATCGACAGCGGCAAGCTGGTGGTGCGCAGCAAGCAGATGGGCATGGACAAGGTCGGCACGCTGCGCTGGGACGGTGCGGTGGCGCAGGCGCGCATGGACAACCTGCTGTCGGCCTACTACACCAAGGACCGTGTCGACGCGGTGCTGTCGCCGTACGACGGCCTGTCCATCGGCATCCTGTCGTCGCTCAAGGGCGTGGGCTACGGCTCGGGCTCGCAGCCGATGCCCATCGTGTCGGGTCAGGACGCCGAGGTGCCCTCGGTCAAGTCGATCCTGCGCAAGGAGCAGACCTCCACCGTGTTCAAGGACACACGCGAGCTGGCCAAGGTCACGGTGGCCATGGTCGACGCCATGCTCTCGGGCAAGACGCCCGAGGTGAACGACACCAAGACCTACAACAACGGCATCAAGGTCGTGCCCTCGTACCTGCTCAAGCCGGTGAGCGTGGATGCATCGAACTGGAAGACCGTGCTGGTCGACAGCGGCTACTACAAGGAAAGCCAGATCAAGTGAGCATCGAAAGCAGCATCGCCGATGCTGGTGCAATCCTCGAGATGCGTGGCATCACCAAGACGTTTCCCGGCGTGAAGGCGCTGAGCAACGTCAACCTCAGCGTGCGCGCCGGGGAGATCCACGCAGTGGTCGGCGAGAACGGCGCGGGCAAGTCGACGCTCATGAAGGTGCTCAGCGGCGTCTACCCGTGCGACTCGTACACCGGCGAGATCCATTTCGAGGGCGAGCTGCGCCGCTTCCGGGGCATTGCCGACAGCGAGAAGCTGGGCATCATCATCATCCACCAGGAACTGGCGCTGGTGCCGCTGCTGTCCATTGCCGAGAACATCTTCCTGGGCAACGAGATTGCCAGCGGCGGCGTGATCGACTGGTTTGCGGCCTATGCGAAGACGCGCGAGCTGCTCGCCAAGGTGGGCCTGAAGGAGCCGCCGACCACGCTGGTGACCGACCTGGGCGTGGGCAAGCAGCAGCTGGTGGAAATCGCCAAGGCGCTGGCCAAGGAGGTGAAGCTGCTGATCCTCGACGAGCCCACCGCCAGCCTGAACGAGAACGACAGCGATGCGCTGCTGATGCTCCTGCTGGAGCTCAAGCGCCAAGGCATCGCGTCGATCCTCATCTCGCACAAGCTCAACGAAATCGCCAAGGTGGCCGATTCGATCACCGTGCTGCGTGACGGCGCCACGGTCGAGACGATGGACTGCGCGCGGCAGGCGATCAGCGAAGACCGCATCATCCGCGGCATGGTCGGGCGCGACATGGCGCACCGCTATCCGCAGCGCGACCCGAAGATCGGCGAGACCGTGTTCGAGGTGCGCGACTGGCGCGTGCACCATGCGCTGCATGCCGACCGCGAGCAGATCAAGGGCGTGAGCCTGAACGTGCGCAAGGGCGAGATCGTCGGCATTGCGGGCCTCATGGGCGCGGGACGCACCGAGCTGGCCATGAGCGTGTTCGGCAAGTCCTACGGGCAGCGCATCAGCGGCTCGGTGTTCATGCATGGCAAGCAGGTGGACGTGAGCACGGTGCGCAAGGCCATCGACCACGGCATCGCCTACGTCACCGAAGACCGCAAGGGCCTGGGGCTGGTGCTGGAGGAAGACATCCGCAAGAACATCAGCCTGGCGAATCTCGATGCGATCTCCGAGTCTTCGGTGATCGACAACGGGCGCGAATTCAAGGTGGCCAACGAGTACCGCAAGGCGCTCAACATCCGCTGCTCGGGCGTCGAGCAGCTGGTGGTCAACCTGTCTGGCGGCAACCAGCAGAAGGTGGTGCTGAGCAAGTGGCTCTTCACCAAGCCCGAGCTGCTGATTCTCGACGAGCCCACGCGCGGCATCGACGTGGGCGCCAAGTACGAGATCTACACCATCATCGACCAGCTCGCGAGCGAGGGCAAAGGCATTCTCATGATTTCTTCGGAACTGCCGGAACTGCTCGGCATGTGCGACCGCATCTACGTGATGAACGAGGGGCGCTTCGTCGCCGAGTTTCCGGCCGCCGAGGCCTCGCAGGAACGCATCATGCATGCCATCGTGAGTGCGGGGAGTTCGGTTCATGTCGCAGCCTGAAGTCAACGCGGTGAAGGCCGCCATTCCCGCTTCCGAAGCGCCGAAGCTGCATGTCGGTTTCCTGAAGAACAACCTGCGCGAATACGGCATGCTGATCTCGCTGGTCGCGATCATGGTGCTGTTCCAGGTTCTGACCGACGGTACGCTGTTGCGGCCACTGAACCTCACCAACCTGCTGCTGCAGAACAGCTACGTGGTCATCATGGCGCTGGGCATGCTGCTGGTGATCGTGGCGGGGCACATCGACCTGTCGGTGGGCTCGGTGTGCGGCTTCATCGGGGCGCTGGCTGCGGTGCTGATGGTGGAGTACGAGTGGCACTTCGTGCCCACGGCCATCGTGAGCATTCTTGCGGGCGCAGTCATCGGTGCGGCGCAGGGCTGGTTCGTGGCGTTCCGCAAGATCCCTTCGTTCATCGTCACGCTCGCGGGCATGCTGGTGTTCAAGGGGCTCACGCTGGCGCTGCTGGCGGGGCAGTCGGTGGGGCCGTTCCCGGTGGAGTTCCAGCGGCTTAGCTCGGGCTTCATTCCTGATCCGCTGGGTGGCGATGCATTGCGCACCACCTCGCTGGTGGTGGGCGCGCTGGCCGCCGCGGCGCTGGTGTTCTTCAAGCTGCGCGGGCGCGCCAAGCTGGCGGCGCACGGCATGGAGCAGGAGCCGTATGCCTTCTTCCTGGTGAAGAACCTGTTCTTCGCCGCCATCATCCTGTTCTTCAGCTACCTGCTCTCGACCTACAAGGGCCTGCCCAATGTGCTGATCGTGATGGCGGTGCTGATCGTGGTGTACGACTTCGTCACCAATCGCACGACCATCGGCCGGCGCATCTATGCGCTGGGCGGCAATGAGAAGGCGGCGCGACTGTCGGGCGTGAAGACGCAGCGGCTTGCGTTCCTCACTTTCGTGAACATGGGCGCGCTGGCGGCGCTGGCGGGCCTGGTGTTCGCGGCGCGGCTCAACACGGCCACGCCCAAGGCGGGCCTGGGCTTCGAGCTCGACGTGATCGCGGCCTGTTTCATCGGCGGCGCATCGGCCTCGGGCGGCGTGGGCCGGGTGATGGGCGCGGTGATCGGCGCCTTCATCATGGGCGTGATGAACAACGGCATGTCGATTCTGGGCATCGGCATCGACTACCAGCAGGTCATCAAGGGGCTGGTGCTGCTGGCGGCGGTGTTCATCGACGTCTACAACAAGAACAAGTGACGGCTGTACATGGCTGACGACCACACTCTCTCGCCCGTCTTGGAGCTCAAGGGTATCCACAAGCAGTTCGGCGGCATTCCGGTGCTGCGCGATGTGCAGTTGCGGTTGTACCCGGGCGAGATCCACGCACTGATGGGGCAGAACGGCGCGGGCAAGTCGACGCTGATCAAGGTGCTGACGGGCGTGCTGCCGTCGAGCGGTGGCGAGATATTCCTCGACGGCCAGCAGATTCACCCGCATTCGCCGCTGGAGGCCCAGAAGCTGGGCATCAGCACGGTCTACCAGGAGGTGAACCTGTGCCCGAACCTGTCGGTGGCGGAGAACGTGTTCGCGGGGCGCTATCCGCGCTGCGGCGTGGCACAAGGCTTTCGCATCGACTGGGCTTGCGTGAACCGGCGCGCCGAAGAACTGCTGGCGCGCATCGGGCTCGACATCGACGTGACGCGGCTGCTGTCGAGCTACTCGGTGGCAGTGCAGCAGATGGTGGCGATCGCGCGGGCGCTGGGCGTGTCGTCGAAAGTGCTGATCCTCGACGAGCCGACGTCGAGCCTGGACGACGACGAAGTGGAGAAGCTGTTCGAAGTGCTGCGGAGGCTGCGCGGCGAGGGACTGGCCATCGTCTTCGTGACGCACTTCCTCAACCAGATGTACGCGGTGTCGGACCGCATCACGGTGCTGCGCAACGGCAGCTGGATCGGGGAGTGGCGCGTGGCCGATCTCGGGCCGCAGGCGCTGATTGCCGCGATGCTCGGGCGTGAGCTGGCGGCGCAATCGGCACGGCCTGCTGCGCTGCCTGCGTTCGACGAGGCTGCGCCGGCCTTGCTGCAGGCCGAAGGTCTGGGGCAGGCCGGGCAACTGCAGGCGACCGACTTGCGCGTGCGTGCCGGTGAGGTCGTTGGTATCGCGGGCCTGCTGGGCGCGGGACGCACGGAACTCGCGCGGCTGCTGTTCGGGCTGGAGTCGCCGGACCGTGGTGTGCTCAAGGTCGACGGCCGCGCTGTCAGCTTTTCGAATCCAGCCGACGCAATCCGTGAAGGCCTTGCGCTGTGTCCTGAGGAACGCAAGACCGATGGCATCGTCGCCGAACTCTCGGTACGCGAGAACATTGCGCTTGCCTTGCAGGCACGCCTGGGCACGCGGCGCTTCCTGTCGCACGCCGAGCAGACCGAGATGGCCGAGCGCTTCGTCAAGTCGCTCGGCATCAAGACCGCGAGTGTCGAGACCCCCATCGGCCTGCTCTCCGGCGGCAACCAGCAGAAGGCGATGATCGCGCGCTGGCTCGCGACCGAGCCGCGCCTGCTGATTCTCGACGAGCCGACGCGCGGCATCGACGTGGCGGCCAAGCAGGAAATCATGGAAGAAATTCTGAGGCTCGCGAAGGCGGGCATGGCGGTGATCTTCATCTCGTCGGAGATGAGCGAGGTGGTGCGGGTGGCGCATCGCATCGTGGTGTTGCGGGACCGGAAGAAGGTAGGAGAGCTGCCGGGCGGCTCTTCCGAGGACGAGGTCTACGAAATGATTGCTGCGGCATGAACAACCTCCTGTCCTTGGGGCGCGATCACGTCGACGGGAGACATTCGCGGAGGGGAGCACCCGGTGTCATTCACACACGCCCCGAATACAACGCGTGCCGGAGCAACTGACCATGGCCGACAAAAACCACAACCGCCTGGCGAACGCAATGCGCCACAGACTTGCGTGGCCACTGATCACGCTGTTGCTCCTGCTCGCAGTCAACACAGCCTTCAACTCCAGCTTCCTGCATCTCGAATGGCGAGAAGGCCATCTCTACGGCAGCCTGATCGACATCCTCAACCGCGCCGCGCCACTGGTGCTGGTGTCGCTGGGCATGACGCTGGTGATCGCCACGCGCGGCATCGACATCTCGGTGGGTGCGGTGGTCGCCATCGCGGCGGCGCTCGCGGCCTGGATGATCGGCGGCTCGGTGGCCAATGACGTGAGCCGGTTCCCGATGTCGCTCGCGATCCTCGCGGCCATCGGCATTGCGCTGCTGTGCGGGCTGTGGAACGGTCTGCTGGTGGCCAAGGTAGGCATGCAGCCGATCATCGCGACGCTGATCCTCATGGTGGCCGGGCGCGGCATTGCGCAGCTGATTGCCGATGGGCAGATCATCACGATCTACTACAAGCCCTTCTTCTTCCTCGGCAGTGGTTATCTGCTGGGGCTGCCGTTCTCGTTGTTCATCGTGGCGGCGGTGTTCGTGCTGCTGTATCTGGCGATCACGCGCACGGCGCTGGGGCTGTTCATCCAGGCTGTGGGCATCAACCCGACGGCGGCGCGTGTGGCGGGCGTGCAGGCGCGGCGGCTGATTGTTGGCGCGTATGCCTTCTGCGGTGCTTGCGCGGGCGTGGCGGGGCTGCTGATCAGCTCCAACGTGAAGAGCGCTGACGGCAACAACGCAGGTCAACTGATCGAGCTCGATGCGATCCTGGCGGTGACGCTGGGCGGCACTGCGCTGACTGGTGGGCGCTTCAGCCTGGTGGGTAGCGTGATCGGCGCGCTCATCATCCAGACGCTGACCTATGCGATCTATTCGCTGGGGGTGCCGCCGGAGATCAACCTGGTGGTGAAGGCCGGCGTGGTGTTCGCGGTGATGCTGCTGCAGTCGCCCGAGTTCAGGGCGGAAGTGCGGTCGCTGGTGCAGCGGCCGGCGCATGAAGGAGCCCGGTCATGAGTGCGGTGATCGACGCGACACCCTCACCCCAGCCCTCTCCCGCGCGCGGGACACAGGGGAAAGGGAGCAAGAGGCTCAACCCGAAGTACCTGCCGCTGGCGGCGACCATCTCGCTGTTCGTGCTGGTGGCGACGCTGGGGTCTGTTTTCTACGACGGTTTCTTCTCGGCGCAGGTGTTCCTCAACCTGCTGATCGACAACGCCTTCCTGATCGTCGTTGCCGTGGGCATGACCTTCGTGATCCTCTCGGGCGGCATCGACCTGTCGGTGGGCTCGGTGATCGCGCTCACCACCATGGTGTCTGCCTCACTGGTCGAGAAGCACGGCTGGAGCCCGGGCATCGTGATTCCGCTGGTGCTGGTGATGGGCACGGCTTTCGGCGCATTCATGGGGCTGCTCATCGAACGCTTCCGGCTGCAGCCTTTCATCGTCACGCTGGCAGGCATGTTCCTGGCGCGCGGGTTGTGCTACCTCATCAGCATCGACTCGATCAGCATCACCAACGAGTTCTACTCGGAGGTCTCGCAGATCCGCATTCCCATCTGGGGCGAGGCCTCGGTGTCGATCAGCGCGGTGATCGCCATCGTGGTGCTGCTGGCGGCGATTTTCATTGCGCACTGCACGCCCTTCGGCCGCGCGGTTTACGCCATTGGCGGCAGCGAGCATTCGGCAATGTTGATGGGCCTGCCGGTGCGCCGCACGCTCATTGGCGTGTACACGCTCTCGGGCTTCTGCTCGGCGCTGGCGGGCGTGATCTTCACTTTCTACATGCTCTCTGGCTACGGCCTGCACGCGATAGGGCTGGAGCTCGACGCCATCGCAGCGGTGGTGATCGGCGGCACGCTGCTCACGGGCGGTGTGGGCTATGTGGCGGGCACGCTGTTCGGCGTGCTGATGCTCGGGATCATCCAGACGCTCATTTCATTCGACGGCACGCTGAGCTCGTGGTGGACGCGCATCGTCGTCGGTGCGCTGCTGTTCGTCTTCTGTTTGCTGCAACGCTTCTTTACCTCGCGCGCACCCCGGCGCTGACTTTCAATTTTTCCCAGGACACCTCGCATGCCGGACACCCCTCCGAAGAAACTGCGCTCGACCGAATGGTTCGGGTCGGCCGACAAGAACGGCTTCATGTACCGAAGCTGGATGAAGAACCAGGGCATTCCGGACCACGAGTTCGATGGCCGGCCGATCATCGGCATCTGCAACACCTGGTCGGAGCTGACGCCGTGCAACGCGCACTTCCGCAAGATCGCCGAGCACGTGAAGCGCGGCATCTCGGAGGCGGGCGGCTTTCCAGTCGAATTTCCGGTGTTCTCCAACGGCGAGTCGAACCTGCGGCCCACCGCGATGCTCACGCGCAACCTCGCGAGCATGGACGTGGAAGAAGCCATCCGCGGCAACCCGGTCGATGCGGTGGTGCTGCTCACGGGCTGCGACAAGACCACGCCCGCGCTGCTGATGGGCGCGGCGAGCTGCGACATCCCGGCCATCGTGGTCACGGGCGGACCGATGCTCAACGGCAAGCTCGAAGGCAAGAACATCGGCTCGGGCACGGCCGTGTGGCAGCTGCATGAATCGCTGAAGGCGGGCGAGATCAACCTGCACCAGTTTCTCTCGGCCGAAGGCGGCATGTCGCGCTCGGCGGGCACCTGCAACACCATGGGCACGGCCTCGACCATGGCCTGCATGGCCGAGGCGCTGGGCACTTCGCTGCCGCACAACGCTGCCATTCCGGCCGTCGATGCGCGGCGCTATGTGCTCGCGCAGATGTCGGGCATGCGCGCGGTGCAGATGGCGAAGGAGGGGCTCACGCTGTCGAAGATCCTCACGCGCGAGGCTTTCGAGAACGCCATTCGCGTGAATGCGGCCATCGGCGGATCGACCAATGCGGTGATTCACCTGAAGGCGATCGCGGGGCGCATCGGCGTCGATCTGGAGCTGGAAGACTGGACGCGCATCGGCAGCAACACGCCGACCATCGTCGACCTGATGCCTTCGGGGCGCTTCCTGATGGAAGAGTTCTATTACGCCGGCGGTTTGCCCGCCGTGCTGCGCCGGCTCGGCGAGAACGGTTTGCTGCCGCACCCCGATGCGCTCACCGTCAACGGCCAGTCGATCTGGGACAACGTGCGCGAGGCGCCCAGTCTCGACGACGAAGTGATCCGCCCGCTGAGCAACCCGCTGATCGCCGACGGCGGCATCCGCATCCTGCGCGGCAACCTGTCGCCGCGCGGCGCGGTGCTCAAGCCCTCGGCCGCGACACCGGAGCTGCTGAAGCACCGCGGCAAGGCGGTGGTGTTCGAGAACCTGGAGCACTACAAGGCGCGCATCGTCGATGAAGACCTCGACGTCGATGCCAGCTCGATCCTCGTGATGAAGAACTGCGGCCCCAAGGGCTACCCCGGCATGGCCGAGGTCGGCAACATGGGGCTGCCGCCGAAGCTGCTGCGCCAGGGCATCAAGGACATGGTGCGCATCTCGGACGCGCGCATGAGCGGCACGGCCTATGGCACCGTGGTGTTGCACGTTGCGCCCGAAGCGGCGGACGGCGGGCCGCTTGCGGCGGTGCGCGACGGTGACTGGATCGAGCTCGATTGCGATGCGGGGCGCTTGCATCTCGACATCAGCGACGAAGAACTGGCGTCGCGCCTGGCTTCGCTGTCTGCTTCCGATGTGCAGCCGATGAGCACACGCGGCGGTGGCTACCAGAAGCTCTACGTCAACCACGTGCTGCAGGCCGACGAAGGCTGCGACTTCGATTTTCTGGTCGGCTGCAGAGGCTCGGCCGTTCCCCGCCATTCACACTGATTCACCATGACACCCAGATACCGCGGCATCTTCCCGGTGGTGCCCACCACCTTCACCGAACAGGGCGCGCTCGACCTCGAAAGCCAGAAGCGTTGCGTCGATTTCATGATCGACGCGGGCTCGGACGGCCTGTGCATCCTCGCCAATTTCTCGGAGCAGTTCGTGCTGTCCGACGAAGAGCGCGAAGTGCTCACGCGAACCATCCTCGAACACGTGAAAGGCCGCGTGCCGGTGATCGTGACCACCACGCACTACAGCACCAAGGTGTGCGCCGAACGCAGCCGCCGTGCACAGGACATGGGCGCCGCGATGCTGATGGTGATGCCGCCGTACCACGGCGCGACTTTCCGCGTGCCCGAGCCGCAGATCTTCGAGTTCTATGCGGGGCTGTCGGACGCGGTGGGCATTCCGATCATGATCCAGGACGCGCCGGCCAGCGGCACGGTGCTGTCGGCGCCGTTCCTCGCGCGCATGGCCAAGGAGATCGAGCATGTCGCGTATTTCAAGATCGAGACCGCCGGCGCGGCCGCGAAGCTGCGCGAACTGATCCGCCTGGGCGGAGACGCCATCGAAGGCCCGTGGGACGGCGAAGAAGCCATCACGCTGATGCCCGACCTCGACGCCGGCGCGACCGGGTCGATGACCGGTGGCGGCTACCCGGACGGCATCCGGCCGATCATCGAGGCGCACCGTTCAGGCGACCGCGACAAGGCCTTCGCGCTGTACCAGCAGTGGCTGCCGCTGATCAACTACGAAAACCGGCAGGCGGGCCTGCTGGCTTGCAAATCGCTGATGAAGGAGGGCGGAGTGATCGCCTGCGAAGCGCCGCGTCACCCGTTGCCGGCGATGCACCCCGACACGCGTGCCGGCCTGATCGAAACCGCAAAGCGGCTCGATCCGATGGTGCTGCGCTGGGGGAAGTAGGGACGGGGAAAGAGGCCGCTCAGGCCTCGGGGGTGCTGCTGTTCTTTTCGAGTTCGCTGACCTGCAGCGACAGATCGAACAGCTTGGACTTGCTGGCGTAGTAGCGGTCGAGCCGCCATTCCTTCAGGATGTCCATTGCGAGCTGGAAGCTCTTGTAGTCGAGGTTGTAAAGCGTGACCAGTTCGAAGCTGCGTTCGGACTCTAGAGCCAACACGAGTTGGGCCAGGATCTTGGCCGATTCGTTGGCCGGGTCCGTTTCGATGAATCGGCGAGCGACCTTGATGGCATTCATGGGAAAGGATTCCTCGGTAGGCAGGGACCGAGAACTATAGCTAGCGTGCAACTGCCTTTTGTGACAGTACTGTGACAGTAGGGGCATCGCCAGCCCACCGCGCGGGTCTGGCAATGCCTCGGGAAAGAAGCTCACTCAGCGCAGGGGCGCGGGCATCGGTTGGGGCATCGGACGAGGCATTGGCCGAGGCATGGGCATCGGCTCCGGTGCCATGGCCGGCGCGGGCATCACGATGGTGGTGACCGACTCGCGGATCACGCCACCGCCCATCACGCTGCCGTCGACGCTGGCCTGGGTGTTGCCGCTGCTGCCGAGCACGCGGGCCTCGCAGGCAGCGCGGTCGTCCGGCTGCTGTTGCAGGCCGCAGCGCGCGAGCGCATTGGCGCGGTAGTCGGGTGCGCTGGTCAGGCCGCCCTGGGCGGCTGCCTGGCGTGCGGCGCCGGCTTCGCGGATGCAGGCAGCGCGGTCTTGCTGGTTGTGGCCGCAGACGGCCAGTTCCTGTTGATAGATACCCGGTGCTTCACCACGGCGCGGCGACGCGGCCGAGACAGCGGTGGAGGCCGCCAGAGCGCCAACGGCGAGCACGGCGAAGAGCATTGAACGAGTGTTGCGAGTGGTGCTTTTCATGGATGACTCCTTGAAGCGAGCTGAAAAACCAGGGAAATGTTCGACCTCCCGCAGGAGGCCGGGTTCAGTCAACGTGCCGGCAGGGTCTGCGGCGGCAGGGGCGTCACGGTTTCGCGGATCACGCCGCCGCCCATCACGCTGCCTTCGGTGGTGGTGCGTGCTCCCCCCTTGATGCGGGCTTCGCAGTCGGGCTGTTCGACGGCGGGTAGTTCGCTGCAGCGGGCGAGGGCGTTGACCTGTTCGCGGGCGGGGCTGGGGCTGGTGAGGCCGCTGCGTCCGGCCTCCTGGCGGGCTGCGCCGGCTTCGCGCAGGCATGCGGCGCGATCCTGCTGCACGCCGTCGCAGGTGGCGCGTTCCTTTTGCATGCGGGCTTCGGAGCCCGGTGCTTGTGCGCTGGCCGTCTGTGCGCCGAAAACGATGAAACCACTGGCGGCGAAGAGGGCCGTGGCAGAGAGGATCGAACGAACTGTTGTTGTCATGCGGGCTCCTGGTGAAGCCACGCCCTCCGGGAGGTGCGTGACCGGAGCCACAGTCTGGTGCCGGTCGGGGCCTGCGGTCTGTGGGACAGCCGCACCCATGGACTGGGCCGGACGCGCCCCTGCATGTGGGACGTGTCCGGCAAGCGGGGCTTCAGCCCGCTGCGATGCGCTGTGCCAGGTGAGCGAGCGCTTCCTCGACCTGGTCGACAAGGATCAAGGACAGGTCGCCGGGCTGTAGCCGCGCCAATGCCGTATCGATTGCCACGAACTCGCCGCGGATCTCGTCGATATAGCGCGTGCGAGCCGCGCCCTGCAGGCCCTGGCGCAGCAGCGCCATGACTTCGCCGTCGGCGCGGCCACGTTGCGCCGCATCCTGATAAAGAATCACGTCGTCGAAGGCCTGGCCGAGGATGGCTGTCTGGTCGCGGATGTCCGAATCGCGCCGGTCGCCCGCGCCGCTGATCACCACCGAGCGCTTCTTCGCCGGCATCGTGTCCACGGCCGACACCAGTGCGCGCATGGCGTCGGTGTTGTGGCCGTAGTCGGCGATCACGGTGGCGCCGCGGTAGTCCATGACGTTGAAGCGCCCGGGCACGCCGGCCGCGTCGTTCATGAAGCTCGCGAGGCCGCTGCGGATGGTGTCCCAGTCCAGGCCCACGGCCCAGGCCGCGGCCACGGAGGCCATGACGTTGTCGACCTGGAAGCCGATGGTGCCGCCGCGTGTGATGGGCACGTCGCGCAGAGCGATGCGTTCGCGCCACGAGCCCTCGGCTGCGACCAGCGTGTCCTGGTCGACGTACACGGTGCGCTTGCCTTGCGCGCGGTGCGTGGCCATTACCGGGTGCATGCGGTCGGCAGTGAAGAAGATCACGTGGCCGGGGCAGCCGGCCGCCATGGCAGCGACGTTCGGGTCGGCCGCGTTGAGCACCGCGTAGCCGTCGGCCGCCACGTTGCGCACGATCACGCGCTTGAGCACCGCGAGGTCTTCGACGGTGGTGATGTAGTTCAGGCCCAGGTGGTCGCCGCTGCCGATGTTGGTGACCACGGCCACCTGGCAGCGGTCGAAGCCGAGGCCTTCGCGCAGCACGCCGCCGCGGGCCACTTCAAATACGGCCGCATCCACGTCGGGGTGCATGAGCACGTTGCGCGCGCTCTTGGGGCCGCTGCAGTCGCCGCTGTCGGTCTGGCGGCCGTCGACGTACACGCCGTCGGTGTTGGTCATGCCGGTGCGCAGGCCGCTTGACGCGAGCAGATGGTTGATGAGGCGCGCGGTGGTGGTCTTGCCGTTGGTGCCGGTGACGGCAACCACGGGAATGCGGCCGTCGTCGCCATGGGCGAAGAGGGTGTCCATCACCGCTTCGCCGACCGCGCGGCCGCGGCCGAACGAAGGCGAGATGTGCATGCGAAGGCCGGGCGCGGCATTCACTTCGACCACGCCGCCGTGCTGCTCTTCGAGCGGGCGCAGCACGTTCTCGCACACCATGTCGACGCCGCAGATGTGCAGGCCGACCATCTGTGCCGCATCGACGGCGCGCGCCGCAACTTCAGGGTGCACGGTGTCGGTCACGTCGGTGGCGGTGCCGCCGGTGGAAAGGTTGGCGTTGTTGCGCAGCACCACGCGCTGGCCGCGCGCGGGCACGCTGTCGGGCGCGAGGCCCTGGGCTTCGAGCCGGCCGATGGCGATGTCGTCGAGGCGGATCTTGGTGAGCGAGGTGGCATGGCCCTCGCCGCGGCGCGGGTCGAGGTTCACGGTATCGACCAGCTGGCGCACCGTGGAGCTGCCGTCGCCGATCACCTGCGGCGGGTCGCGCCGCGCGGCGGCCACGAGGCGGTCGCCCACCACCAGCAGGCGGAAGTCGAAACCGGGGAGAAACTTCTCGACCATCACCTCGCCGTAGGCGGCGGCCGAGTCGTAGGCCGCGAACAGTTCTTCGCGCGAGTTGATGTTTACCGTAACGCCCTTGCCCTGGTTGCCGTCCTGCGGCTTCACCACGACCGGCAGGCCGATCTCGTTGGCGGCGGCCCAGCCGTCTTCGGCGCTGCTCACGGGCCGGCCCAGCGGAACGGGCACGCCAGCGGCGTTGAGCAGCTGCTTGGTCAGTTCCTTGTCCTGCGCGATCGATTCGGCCACGCCGCTGGTGCTGTCGACTTCGGCCGCCTGGATGCGGCGCTGTTTCGAACCCCAGCCGAACTGCACGAGGCTGCCGCTGGTGAGCCGGCGGTACGGAATACCGCGTGCCACGGCGGCATCGACGATGGAGCCGGTGCTCGGGCCCAGGCGCTCGGATTCGTCGAGGTCGCGCAACTCGGTGATGGCGGCGTTGGCGTCGAAGGCGGAGTCGGTCAGGGCGGCGGCGATGAGCTGCTCGGCCACTTCGATCGCGCGGCGGCCGACGGCTTCTTCGCTGTACTGGAACACGACCTGGTAGACGCCGTCTTCCACGGTTTGCGAGGTGTGGCCGAAGTTGACTGCGCAGCCGGCCTGGGCCTGCAGCGCCACGGCGGCGTTCTCGAGCACGTGGGCCAGCGCCAGCGGCTGGCCCAGCACCATCGGGTGCAGCTCGCCGATGGTGGGGAAGCGCGCACGCAGGCGCGCCTCGAAACCGGCCAGCTTGCTGATGGCGTTCTCGTCGCCTTCGCAGGCCACGACTGCCTCGATGGCGGTGTGGCGGCTCCAGAGATTGGGCCCGCGAAGGGCTCGGATGCGGGTGACTTTCATGGGGCTGCGAGGGCTACGGTCTTGACGAGGCGGGAGCGAGGCGATGCGGGTGCAACGCTCAGGCGAATTGGGTTTGGAGGGGCTGGGTCTGAGACAGCTGCAGCGAGGCCAGCGCCGCCTGCAGGTCGGCCTCGAAGGCCTCCACGCCGGCGCCGATCAGGTTCAGCGGAATGCCCATGGCCCAGGCCGCGGCCACGGCGGCCAGCAGGCTTTCGAGGCTCACGCCGGCATGGGTGGCACGCCACACGGTCAGCCGGCCGAGGCCCGGCAGGAACGATTCGCTGCTGCCGTTGGCCAGCACCACGCGGTCTTGCCGCACCAGCACGGCCTTGCCGCCGGCGGTCTGGTGCGCGGTGAGGTCGGCGGCCTGCGAGTCGGCCGAATACAGGATGACGGCGCCATCGCACAGCGGCGCGAGGCCGGCTACGCGCGGGTCGGCCGCGTTCAGCACGGCGGTGCCTTCGGACAGCACCACGTCGACCTGCGTGCGCAGCACCTTGACCATCTGGTCGCTCTCGGTGATGTCGTAGTCGGCCAGCGTTTCAGAGCCTTCGAGGTCGGTGACGATGCCGACTTCGCAGCGGTCATAAGAAAGGCCGTCGCGCAGGATGGTCTCGGCGCCGTTCTCGATCACCACGGCCTGCACGGCGCGGTTCACGAGCAGGCGGTGGCCGGCGTCCCAGTTGGCGCTGTCGCGTGCATCGACGCGGCGGCGTTCGAGGAACAGGCCGTCGCGGCAGGCGAGGCCGGTGTGGCGTCCGCCCAGGCCGATCAGCCAGGCCACGAGGCGCGCCAGCACGGCGGTGTCGCGCGAGCCGGCCACGCCGACCACGGGAATGCGCCCGGGCGCATCGTTGGGGAACAGGTGGTCGCAGATGGCGCGGCCCACCGGGCGCGGCGAGCCGACGGCCGGCTTCAGGTGCATCAGCAGGCCGGGGCCGGCGTTGACTTCGACGATCGCGCCGCGCTGCGGGCCCAGCGGCTTGGAAATGTCTTGCGCCACGAGGTCGATGCCGGCGATGTCGAGGCCCACCACGCGCGCGGCCAGCACGGCGGCGTGCGCGACTTCGGGGTGGACCTGGTCGGTGCAGTCGTTGGCCATGTTGCCGTTGCGCTGGATCGTGACCACGCGGCCGGCGGCCGGCACGGCGTTGGCGTCCAGCTCCTGGCGCTTGAGTTCGAGCTGCAGCTTGGCGTCGGTGTCGATCACGATCACGTCGAGCGGAAACTCTTCTTCGGCGCCGCGGCGCGGGTCGCTGTTGAGCTGTTTCTCGATCAGTTCGCGCACCGTGGCCTGGCCGTCGCCGGTCACGGTGATGATCTCGCCGCGCGCGGCCGCCACCACCTCGCCGCCCACCACCAGCAGGCGGTGTTCGTGGCCGCGGATGAAGCGCTCGACCATCACGTCGCTGCCCTCGGGCTCGGCGACCGCGAAGGCGGCAAAGACTTCTTCGCGCGTCGTCAGTTCGAGCGACACGCCGCGGCCGTGGTTGGCGTCGGAAGGTTTCACGACCACCGGCAGGCCGATGTCCTCGGCGGCTTCCCAGGCTTCTTCGGCATTGGCGACCACCTGGCCTTCGGGCACGGGCACGCCGCAGCTTGCGAGCAGGGACTTGGTCAGTTCCTTGTCGCTGGCGATCGATTCGCCGATGGCGCTGGTGTAGTCGGTTTCGGCGGTCCAGATGCGCTGCTGGTTGGCGCCGTAGCCCAACTGCACCAGGTTGCCGCTGTTCAGGCGCATGTGCGGAATGCCGCGGTCGGTGGCGGCGGCCACGATGGCGGCGGTGCTCGGGCCGAGGTAGCAGTCTTCCACCTTGGCCTTGACCGCGTCGACCGCCTTCTGCACGTCGGCGGCGGTGAATGGGTCGTTGTTGATGGCCGCCATCAGCAGGCGGTGGCCCTCGGCCAGCGCCACGCGGGCGACCTGCTCGTCACGCGCGCGGAACACCATGCGGTAGACGCCGTGCTCCGAGGTGCTGCGGGTTTGCCCGAAGCCGGTCGGCATGCCGGCCAGGTTCAGCAGTTCGATGACGACGTGTTCGAGCACATGGCCCGACCAGGTGCCTTCGGTCAGGCGCTGGATGAAGCCGCCGCGCTCGCCCACGCCGCAATGGTGCTCGATGAGCGCCGGCAGCAGGCCGGTCAGGCGGTCGGTGAAACCGTCGATCTTGTTGGAGGGGTAATCTTCCAGTTGGCCCAGATCGAGCCAGACTTCGAGCACCGGACGGTAGGTCCAGAGGTTGGGGCCGCGCAAATAGTTGATGCGCAGCAGTCGGATGTCGTCGAAACGGGTCATGCAAACGTTCGATGTGCTTTGGCCGAGCACCACGGCGCCTTCAAGCGCGCCCATGGCGATCAGTCAGAATCGGCGCCCGACGAAGGGCGCCATGACGCGGTCCATGCGGCCCGCGACGGGCAAGAGTCAAAGAAACACAATGCAACATCACGATCCAGTCGGCACCCGGGAGGGTGAAACAGAGGCGGCTTCAGACGCGCTGAAAAACCGGCTCGCAGTCGCGGAAAACGTTCTGGTAATACTGTCGGTTGACCTCGACGACCAACTTCGCTTCGCTTCCGGCCTAGTGGCCCTGACTGACCAGAGGCTGATCGCGCTCGAACCGGGCGGTCAATGGCGTGAGTGGCCACTAACAGACGCGGCCCTCGAACTGCGCCTGTCCGACCACTCAGGCGTTGGAACCCTAGATCTGACGGGGCCTGCGGGCCGGTTGGGCCGCTGGCGCTACACCCTGGCCGGGCAGGCCGCGGCCCTGCGGCTGCTCAAGCTTTTCGGCCAGCGCATGGCCGGTGTCGCCAAGGAGACACCCGAAGTCATCGAGGTCGCCGATGGCGACGAACCCGCCGACACCGAGCTCCAGACCCCCCCCTCGACCTGGGTGCTGCTGCGCCTGGGCCGCTTCGCCAAGCCCTACCGCAAGCAGCTGATTGCAGGGTTTCTGCTGACCCTGATCTCCACCGCCGCCACCCTGGTGCCGCCGTACCTGACCATCCCGCTGATGGACGACATCCTGATTCCGTTCCAGAACGGGCAGAAGATCGACACCATGCGCGTGGGCCTGTACCTGGGCGGCCTGCTGATCGCGGCGCTGGTCGGCTGGGGGCTGGGCTGGGCGCGCACCTACCTGCTGGCGCTGGTGTCCGAGCGCATCGGCGCCGACCTGCGCACCACCACTTACGAACACCTGCTGACCCTGCCGCTGGACTATTTCGGCGGCAAGCGTACCGGCGACCTGATGGCGCGCATCGGCTCGGAAACCGACCGCATCAACGTTTTCCTGTCTTTGCACGCGCTCGATTTCGCCAACGACGTGCTGATGATCGTGATGACCGCGGCCATCCTGTTTTCCATCAACCCGCTGCTGGCCGTGGTCACGCTGGTGCCGCTGCCCTTCATCGCCTGGATGATCCACGTCGTGCGCGACCGCCTGCGCACCGGCTTCGAGAAGATCGACCGCGTCTGGTCCGAGGTGACGAACGTGCTGGCCGACACCATTCCCGGCATCCGCGTGGTCAAGGCCTTCGCGCAGGAGCGCCGCGAAGCCGAGCGCTTTCGCATTGCCAACGCCTACAACCTGCAGGTGAACGACAAGCTCAACCGCACCTGGTCGCTGTTCACGCCGACCGTGTCGCTGCTGACCGAAATCGGCCTGCTCGTGGTCTGGGCCTTCGGCATCTGGCAGGTGGCGCGCGGCAGCATCACGGTGGGTGTGCTCACCGCCTTCATCGCCTACATCGGCCGCTTCTACACGCGACTCGACTCGATGAGCCGCATCGTCTCGGTCACGCAGAAGGCCGCGGCCGGCGCCAAGCGCATCTTCGACATCCTCGACCACGTGAGCAACGTGCCCGAGCCGGCCAACCCGGTGAAGGTGGAGCGCGTGCAGGGGCGCATCGAGATGAGCGGGCTGGGCTTTCGCTATGGCTCGCGCGCGGTGATCCACGACCTCGACCTGGTGATCGAGCCCGGCGAGATGATCGGCCTGGTGGGCCACAGCGGCTCGGGCAAGAGCACGCTGGTCAACCTGATCTGCCGCTTCTACGACGTGACCGACGGCGCCATCAAGGTCGACGGCACCGACATCCGCCGCTTCGCCGTGGCCGACTACCGGCGCCACGTGGGGCTGGTGCTGCAAGAGCCGTTTTTGTTCTTCGGCACCATCGCGCAGAACATCGCCTACGGCAAGCCCGACGCCACGCGCGAGGAAGTCGTCGCCGCAGCCCGTGCGGCCCACGCACACGACTTCATCCTGCGGCTGCAGCACGGCTACGACTCGCTGGTCGGCGAGCGCGGGCAGGGGCTGTCGGGCGGCGAGCGCCAGCGCATCAGCAT
Source organism: Variovorax sp. YR566 (assembly GCF_051992195.1). Taxonomy (NCBI): domain Bacteria; kingdom Pseudomonadati; phylum Pseudomonadota; class Betaproteobacteria; order Burkholderiales; family Comamonadaceae; genus Variovorax; species Variovorax sp. YR566. The sequence goes on from NZ_CP197092.1 coordinate 1,598,481, forward strand.
TGCGCGCGCGCTGCTGATCGACCCGCGCATCCTGATCCTCGACGAGGCCACCTCGGCCGTGGACACCGAAACCGAGAAGGAAATCCAGAAGGCGCTCGACAACCTCGTACAGGGCCGTACCACCATCGCCATCGCGCACCGCCTGTCGACGCTGCGCAAGGCCGACCGGCTCGTGGTCATGGACCGCGGCGAGGTGGTCGAAGTGGGACCGCACGACGCCTTGATGGCGAAGCAGGGCGCCTACTGGCGGCTCTACCAGGCGCAACTGCGCCAGGGCGACGACGACGCGAGCGAAGGAGCCGCCGACGAGCGCGCTAACGCGCAGGCGCCGCTGGCCATCAGCCACGCAGCCCATCCGGCGGGGGACGCATGACCGAGCACAACACCCCATCTTTCGAACTCGAACGCGATGCCTTCGGCCGCCTCGTGCTGACCGACGCGCAGGGCGAGCGCCATGTGGGCGTCGTGCCTGTGCGGGCCTTTCCGCTGAGCGCGCCCGGCCATGGCATTTCGCTGGTCGGCAGCGAAGGGCGCGAACTGGTCTGGATCGACAGCGTCGATCAACTGCCGGCGCAGGCCAGGACGCTGCTGGAAGAAGAACTCGCGGTGCGCGACTTCGCGCCCACGCTGCTGCGCCTGCACGGCGTGTCGAGCTTCGGCGTGCCCAGCACCTGGACCGTCAGCACCGACCGCGGCGACACCACCTTCGTGCTGAAGGCCGAGGAAGACATCCGCCGGCTCGAAGGCGGTGCGCTGCTCATTGCGAGCGCGCACGGCGTGCAGTTCCGCATTCCCGATGTGAAGATGCTCGACCGGGCCTCGCGCAAGCTGCTCGAGCGCTTCCTCTGAGGCGCCCGGCCCGGTTCGATCAGTCCAGCAGGTCGGAGTACTCGCCGCGCTCATAGGCGTCGGCGATCTGCCACGGCAGCGTCTTCGGCGCCGGGATGGCCGAAGCCGTCATCACGTTGAGCGAGGTGCCGTGCGCATTGCGCTGCTCGATCTTGCGGGCGTAGCGGCCTGCCACGTCCCAGTCGATGCGCAGCGTGCTCTCGCCCTGCTGTATCTCGTAGCGCTGCACGCCCTTGTTGCCGGCCGTGCCCAGCGCCTTCATGTGCGGCAGGCTGGCGGGGTCGACCAGCCAGTAGGCATTTGCCCACGAGCCGCCGTAGCCCACGTTGCCGAAGTTGGCCTTGTCGACCTCGATCAGCTTGCGCTGCTGGCGCAGCACCATGCCCACTTGCACCTTGCCGGCCGCATCGCGGCGCAGCCACAGCGGCGCCGCGGTGTTGTCGGCGTGCGAGTGGCCGATGTGCACCTTGCCTTCGCTGGCCTCGTGGTCGTGGTCGGCGCGCAGCGCGGGCGGCAGCTCGCGTTCGATCCACACCGTGCCGGCGCGGCGGAACATCAGGTCGGCATAGCGGCTTTCGCGCTGCACGCCGTCCTTGCCGATCGTCAGCACATGGTGCTGGATGCGCAGGTTCTGGTCGGGCGCCGCGGCGTCACCCGCGGCGCTGGCTGCCAGCGGAATCGCTGCGAGGGCCGCAGCCGCCAGCAGCGCCTTGAGCGTCGAGGGAACGCTCACAGGCCGGCCGCCTCTTTGACCTTGTTGAACACCTTGATGTTCTCCACGGTGCCCTTGAAGATCTTCGAGCCCGCGCCGCCGGCGAACAGCATCACGTCGCCGCCGCCATGGGTTTCCGCGCCGGGCGTGCCGAGGTTGATGCCGACTTCCTGCAGGAAGTTGTCGTCCTCGGTGTCCATCGCGGTCTGGTCGTCGCGCGAAGTCGCGCGTGCCGGTGCGATCCACGGCTTGTTGCCGTCTTCCGCGTTGACCTGGCTGGAGCCCGTCGCGTTGGGCCGGCCGCCGTTGCCGAACACCAGCGTGGTGTAGGGCTTGCCATCGGTCGCCTTTGCCAGCTTGCCGTCGGAGTAGCTGTTGACCTTGCCGAGAATCGGGTTGCCGATCTTCGGATAGCCGTTGAAGGCAATCGCATGGTCATGGTCGGCCGTGACCACCACCAGCGTGTTCTTCAGGCCCGGGTCCTTCTTCCCCATGTAGTCGAGCGCGGCCTGGATGGCCGCGTCGAAGGCCAGGGTGTCTTCCAGCGCGCGCTTGGCATTGGTGCCGTGCAGCGCATGGTCGATGCGGCCGCCTTCCACCATCAGGAAGAAGCCCTTGTCGTTCTTGCTGAGCACGCCGAGCGCCTTCTCGGTCATGTCCGACAGGCTGGGCTGGTCGAGGCTCTGCTTCACGCGGTCGAGCTCGTAGGCCATTTCGCTCTGCGAGAACAGGCCCAGCAGCTTGCTGGTGGCCGCCGTGTCGACGGTCTTGAGCTTGGTGCCGGTGTCGACGTAGGTGTAGCCCTTGGCCTTCATTGCAGCCACCAGGTCGGCGCCGTCGGTGCGCTTGCTGCTGGGGTTGGCCGCGACCGGCAGGTAGTTGCGCTGGCCGCCGCCCATCAGCACGTCGATGCCGTCGAGCAGCTTGGGGTTGTAGTTGGCATGGCCCGGCACGCTCTGCTCGGCGATGGTGTTGTAGCCGTTGCGATTGCAGATGTGCGAGTAGGTGGTGGCCGGTGTGGCATGGCCGACGCGCGTGGTCGACACCGCACCCACCGCGCGGCCCTTGGCCTTGGCGAGTTCGAGCAGCGTGTCGACGGCCTTGCCGTTGGTCGGCTGGCAGGTCGTGTCCTCGCCGTTGATGTACTGCTTGCCGGTGCTGTCGACGGCGGTGGTGTCGCCCGACATCGAGATCACCTCGTTGCGCATCTTCACGCCGGTCATGTAGGCGGCCATGGAGGGCGCGCTGTCGGTGGTCTGGCCGTCGAGCGAGAAGGTCTTCACGCGCGCTGCGTACGGCAGCGACTGCATGACGAGGTTGGCGCGCTCGGGGCTCACCAGCGAGCCGGGCTTGGCGGCCAGCTGCTTCTCGCCCTTGTAGATGCGCGCGGCGGTCACGGTGACGGGACCCATGCCGTCGCCGAGGAAGAAGATGACGTTCTTGGCTTCGCCGGCGGCGTGCGCGGTGCCGGCCAGGGTGCCGGCGGCGGCGCAGACGAGGGCGGCTGCCAGGCGGGTGTTGCGGGTGATGCGGTTCATGGTCGTGTTCATGGTTGTGTTCGTCGATGAGCGCTCGCTGCCCTTCACAGGCCGACCGCCTTCTTGATGAGGCCGAACACGTCGGTGTTGGTGATCACGCCGGCGAAGTTGTCGGCGCCCAGGCCCTGCGCGCCGAGGAACACGTCGGCACCGCCATGGGTTTCGGAATCGCTGGCCGCATCCATCGGCACCACGGCTTCCTGCCGGTAGTCCTTGTTTTCCAGCTCGGCGTCGGAGATCGGGCCGCGCGTGGCGAGGCGGCGCGGGCCGTTGCCGAAACCGATGATGGTGTAGGGGTTGCCATCCACGTCCTTGCTGGTCTTGCTGGTGTCGACGTAGTCCTTCACGAGGCCGAGCACGCCGGGCTTGCCCGCTTCGGTCTTGCCGGTGCGCGCGGCATAGCCGTTGAGCTGCAGCGTGTGGTCGTGGTCGGCCGTGACCACCACCAGCGTGTTCTTCAGGCCCGGATCGATGGCCTGCATCTTGTCGAGCGCGAGCTTGATGGCGTCGTCGAAGGCACCGGTGTCCTGCAGTGCGCGGCGCGCGTTGGTGGCGTGCAGCGCGTGGTCGATGCGCCCGCCTTCCACCATCAGGAAGAAGCCCTTTTTGCGCGCGGCCAGCGCGTCGATGGCCTTGCCGGTCATCTCGGCCAGGCTCGGCTCCTTGGTGGCGTCGCGGTCGAGGTCGTAGGCCATGTGGCTCTTGGTGAAGAGGCCGGCGATCTTGGTGGCGCCGTCGGCCGGCAGCTTGTCGAACTCGGTCTTGTTGGCGGCGAAGCTGTATTTGGCGGCCTTCAGCTCGGCGATGAGGTCGCGCTTGTCGTTGCGCTTGCCGCCGGCTTCCTTGGCGATGAAGTAGTCGGTGCCGCCGCCGAAGAACACGTCGACGCCGTCGCCCAGCTTGCTGTTGTAGCCCGCGCCGCCCGGCACGAGCGCGGCGGCGATGGTGTTTTCCGCATCGCGGTGGCACACGTGCGAGTACGTGGCGGCGGGCGTGGCGTGCGTGATGCGGGTGGTGGTCACCACGCCGGTTGCGTAGCCCTTGGCCTTGCTCTGCTCCAGCAGCGTTTCAACGGCCTGGCCGTTGCCCGAGGGGCAGGTGCTGTCGAAGTTGACCTGGTAGGCCTTGCCCGAGGCGTCGGCGGCCTTGGTCTCGGGGCTCATCGAGATGACTTCGTTGTTCATCTTCACGCCGGTCATGTAGGCTGACATCGAAGGGGCGCTGTCGGTTACCTGCGCGTCGTTCGAATAGGTGTGGACGAAGGCCGTCTCGGGCAGCGTGTCCATCGTGAGGTCGCCGTCTTCGCCGACCTTGTAGATGCGTGCGGCGGTCATGGTGGTGATGCCCATGCCGTCGCCGAGGAAGAACAGGACGTTCTTGGGTGCCTGCGCGGCCGGCGGCGCGGTGGTCGTCGGCGGAATGAACGGCAACACGACGCCGTTGTTGTTGCTGCCGCCGCAAGCGGACAGCAGTAGTGAGGCGCCCAGCAGCGCCGGGGCAATGAAGCGTTGGGTCATGATTCCCTCGGGTGGTTGTTTGACCGGTGCACCGGGCGTGCACCATTTCTGGAGGTGAAATCTAAAGACGTCAGATGACCCGGCCGTGACGAGTTGAAAGCAGAATGAAAGTTCAGCCTTCTTCTTGAAATAAATGCGCGATCTGTCTTCGGCGTGTCATGCACGCCCGGCTGGCGGAGGCGACTCAGCGTGGCGCGAGCCAGCGCAGCGCCGCTGCGCCGGCTGCAGCAGCCACGCCGCTCACCAGCCTGCCCCAGGCGATGTCGATGAACGACAGCGCCAGCGGCCAGTTGCGGATGACGGCGAGGTTGGTGAGGTCGTAGGTGCCGTAGCAGAACAGGCCGAACAGCCCGCCCAGCAGCGCCGCCCGCGTCACGCCGCGTGCCCGCAGGCCGGGCACGATCGCGAACACCAGCAGGCCGACGGGGTAGGTGAGGTAGAACAGGGCCGCGAAGCCCAGCCGCGGATTCGGCGACATCAGATCGCCCATGGCCTGCTGGTACATGTTCTTGGCGACGAAGCCGAGCCAGAGCACGTCGAGCGCCAGCAGCACCGCGAAAGTGGCGACCCATGCAAGCAGGTGTTTGGCGTTCATGTGGGAGATCGTATCCACGTCCCCGGGGCACCTGCGAAAATCGCACATTTGGACTACAACGGCCCCGCCGTTGACGGATATGCCCCTGCACACCACCGCCCTCGTTCTGTTTTCCGGCGGCCAGGACTCGACCACCTGCCTCGCCGATGCGCTCTCGAAGTACCAGCGCGTCGAAACCCTGGGCTTCGACTACGGGCAGCGCCACCGCGTCGAGCTCGATGTGCGCGGCACCATCCTCTCGAAGATGCGCGAGCGCTTCCCCGACTGGGCGCCGCGCCTGGGCGAAGACCATGTGCTCACGCTCGCCGCGCTGGCGCAGCTCGGCGGCTCCTCGCTCACCGAAGAGGTCGCCTTCGCCATGCAGGCCGACGGCCTGCCCAACACCTTCGTGCCCGGGCGCAACCTGCTGTTTCTCACGCTGGCCGGCGCGCTGGCCTACCGGCGCGGGCTGCAGGTGATCGTCACCGGTGTCTGCGAGACCGACTTCTCGGGCTACCCCGACTGCCGCGACGACACCATGAAGGCGATGCAGCTTGCGCTGTCGCTCGGGCTGGAGCGCCGCCTCGTCATCGAGACGCCGCTCATGTGGATCGACAAAGCCGAGACCTGGACCATGGCGCACCGCCTGGGCGGCGAGGCGCTGGTCGACCTGATCGTGGCAGAGACCCACACCTGCTACCTCGGCGACCGCGTGCACCGCCAGGCCTGGGGCTACGGTTGCGGCGAGTGCCCCGCCTGCGACCTGCGCAAGAAGGGCTGGGAGCGCTACGCCGCGGCGGGCTGAACCCCCGCCGAAGTGTTCAGCCGGTAGCGTGCGCCGCCGGCGGCGCCGTCTTCCTGCGGCACCAGCGTCCATCGCTGGTTGTGGAAGTCGCCCACGGCCGCGCGGTGCGCGATCGACACCATCGCCCCGCCGGCGGCGTGCACCGTGGCGGCGAGCCGCTTGTAGAGCACGCTCTCGGCCTGCGCATCGAGCGCGCTGGTGATCTCGTCGGCGAACAGCCATGCCGGTTTCTTGAGCAGTACCCGCGCGATGGCCAGGCGCTGCTGCTCGCCGCCGGAGAGCTTCTGGCTCCAGGCGTCGCTGTCGTCCAGGCGGCTCACGAGGTCGGGCAGCAGCGCGTCGGTCAGGGCCTGGCGCAGCTGGTCGTCGCTGAAGTTCGATGCGGGGTTGGGGTAGGTCAGCGCATCGCGCAGCTTGCCGTCGGGCACGTAGGGCCGCTGGGGCATGAAGGCGACGTTGTCGGGCACCTGCAGCTTGCCCTTCGAGAACGGCCAGATGCCCGCGAACGAGCGGAAGAGGGTCGACTTGCCGCTGCCCGAGGGTCCTTGCAGCAGCACGCTGTCACCGGGCTTCACCGCCAGCGCGGCGCCGGCGAGCAGCGGTGTGCCGTTCGGCAGCGCGACCGCGAGGTCGTCGGTTTGCAGCATCTCCGAGGGCGCGCGCTGCAGGGCGTCGTCCCGCGAGGCATGGGCCGTCATGCTGTCGTCGAAGCTGGTGAGACGGTCGGTGGTGGCGCGCCACACGGCCACGCTGTCGTAGTTGTCGACGAACCAGCTGAGCGACTCCTGCACCTTGCCGAAGGCCGAGCCGATCTGCATCAGGTGGCCGAGCTGGAACGCGCCACCAAAGTATTGCTGCGCCGCCACGAGAAACGGAAAAATCACTGCTGCCTGCCCGAAGAACGAGGTGAAAGTGACGAGGTTCTTCTGCTGCTTGATCAGTTTCAGGTAGTTGCGCAGCACATCGCCGAAGCGCAGGTCGAGCTGGCCGCGCTCGACCTTCTCGCCGTGGTCCAGCGCGATGGCTTCGCTGTACTCCCGCACGCGCACGAGGTGGTGCCGGAAATCGGCCTCGTAGCGCTGCTGCCTGAAGTTCAGGCCGATCAGTGGACGGCCGATGAAATGCGTGACGACGGTGCCGACGATGGAATAACCCAGTGCCAGCCAAACCATCGCACCGACGATCTGGTAGGTGGTGCCGCTGAAGGTGAACGAGAAATTGCCCGACAGTCCCCAGAGCAGGCCGATGAAGCTCAGGAGCGTGACGACGGCGTTCAGCAGGCCCATCGAGAGCGTCATCGTGGAGCTGGTGAAGATCTGCATGTCTTCCTGGAGGCGCTGGTCGGGGTTGTCCGGCGTGTGGCCGTCCTTGTTGGCGTAACGCGCGAGTTCCAGGTGATAGAAGGTGCGGTCCGCCATCCAGCGCGACAGGTAGCTGCGCGTCATCCAGGTGCGCCAGCGCAGCTGCAGCAGCTGGGTTATGTAGAACTTCAGCACCTGCACCGCGATGTTGAAGAAGGCGATCCAGCCGAACACGCGCACTTCGCGCCAGAAGGTCGTCACGTCCTTGTTCTGCAGCGCGTCGTAGAAGCGCCCGTACCACTGGTTGCCCAGCACCGCCACATATACATAGAAGAGGTTGAGCGCGACGATGGTCAGCAGCATGGCGCGCGCGCGCCATTTCTCCTCGGACCGGAAGTAGGGCGCCGCGAGCGAGAAGACGCGGCGCAGTACCTGGATGAACGTGCTTGCGCGCGCGGTGACGGATGAAGACATGTGGTTTCCTCGCAGGCGCCCGTGCGGCGCCGGTCATCATGAAGAAACCATCGTAGACAAGAGTTTCTTAATCCGGCCTGAAATCGGCCTGAAACCTTGCCCAGCCTCCGAAAAACAGGCCCGTCAGTGCAGCATGACCCTGGCCGCCGTTGCCAGGAAGTGCGCCAGCGGCGGCGTTTGCAGCCCTTGCGCCTTCGCCTCTTCGTCCCACAGCCGCAGCCGCACGGCGTCGCCCGACCAGCGGTGCGTGGCAAAGCGCTGCGCCGCTTCCGCGTCCATCACGCCGCCTTGCAGGGCCAGGCTGCGCACCGAATCGGGCGAGAGCTTCGAGAAATAGTCGGGTCGCGTCGCGCACAGGTAGCGCTTGGCGTCCACATGCAGGCGGATCGGCTCGCGCACTTCGATGTCGAAGGCGCCGCGCAGCAAGGGCAGTGCGATGTATTGATGGCGGTCGTCGATGCCCAGCTGGGTAGGAGAGTGCGAAAGCGTCTGGTGCTCGGCGATCAGCAGGTGGCCCAGGTCATGCAGCAGCGCGGCGGTGACCAGTGAATCGCTCGCACCGGCCTGTTCCGCAAGCCAGGCGCATTGCAGCGCATGTTCCAGCTGGGACACGGGCTCGCCCGCGTACGCGACTCCACCGCGTTCAGCGAACAGGCGGGCGATCTCGGCAAGGTCGAGTGTCATGAAAGCGAAGCGAAAACACAGGGAATAACTCCGGCAGCTTGACGCGACGCAATGACATGCGGATGACGAAGCCGCCGCGACATCGCCGGCCTCGGGTGTATTTCTGGGTATTTGGGTGTTTCTGGGGCATCTGACAAATTCCTGTCACATGCCGGTGCCAGCATCGCCCGCATCGCTGAACGGCACTTGCGTACTTTCGCTTGCCTGCCCGTGTGTCCCGCATCGCGTCTTTTCTACTTTTCCCAAGGGGAACCTCCACCATGCTGCACCGTCAACTCCGCTGGGCCTTCGTGCCGGCCGCCCTGTTCTCGCTGGCTTTTGCCGCATCGGCCCAGGGCCGCACCGAGCTGCTGGTCTACACCGCGCTCGAAGCCGACCAGGTGCAGGCCTACAAGGCCGCATTCGAAAAGGAGAACCCGAGCATCGAGCTGAAGTTCGTGCGCGACTCGACCGGCATCGTTACCGCCAAGCTGCTGGCCGAAAAGGCCAACCCGCAGGCCGACGTGGTGTGGGGCCTGGCCGCCACCTCGCTGATGCTGCTCGACAAGGAAGGCATGCTCCAGCCCTATGCGCCCAAGGGCCTGGACGCCATCAAGCCGACCATGCGCGATGCGGCCAACCCGCCCAAGTGGGTCGGCATGGACGTGTGGTCCTCGGCCATCTGCTTCAACACCGCCGAAGCGCAGAAGAAGAACCTGCCCAAGCCCACCAGCTGGGCTGACCTGACCAACCCGGTCTACAAGGGCCAGATCACCATGCCCAACCCGGCTGCGTCGGGCACCGGCTACCTGATGGTGTCGGGCTGGATCCAGATGATGGGTGAAGAAAAGGCGTGGAAGTACATGGACGCGCTGCACCAGAACATCGGCATCTACAGCCAGTCGGGCAGCAAGCCCTGCCGCCAGGCCGGCGCCGGCGAGTTCGCGCTCGGCATGTCCTTCGAATACCGCGCCAACAAGACCAAGCGCGATGGCGCTCCCATCGACATCGTGCTGCCGAAGGAAGGCCTGGGCTGGGACATGGAAGCCACCGGCATCATGAAGACCAGCAAGAAGCAGGACGCCGCCAAGGCGCTGGCCGACTGGGCCGTGACCAAGCAGGCCAACGAGCTGTATGCCAAGAACTTCGCGGTGCTCGCGCTGCCGGGCATCCAGGAAAAGCTTGAATTCGTGCCGGGCGACGTCGAGAAGCTGCTCGCCAAGAACGACTTCAGCTGGGCGGCAGCCAACCGCGATCGCATCCTGACGGAATGGTCGAAGCGCTACGAGTCCAAGTCGGAAAAGAAGCCGCTTTGATCCTGTCGTTGAAACCAAGCGGTACCCGGTCATGACGAGCAGCAGCTTTCTTTCCCTTCGCGGCATCGGCAAGTCCTTTGGCGCCACACGCGTGCTCGACGGCATCGATCTCGACATCGAGCCCGGCGAGTTCGTGTGCCTGCTCGGCCCCTCGGGCTGCGGCAAGACCACGCTGCTGCGCATCGTCTGCGGCATCGAGCGCGCCGACAGCGGCCAGATCCTGCTCGGCGGCCAGGACATCGCGGGCCTGCCGCCCGCGGCGCGCGGCTTCGGCGTGGTGTTCCAGTCGTACGCACTGTTTCCCAACCTGACGGCCGCGCAGAACATCGCCTACGGCCTGCACCCCACGGGCGCACTGGCCCGCGAGATGGCCAAGCGCTCGCGCGAGATGCTCGACCTCGTCGGTCTGGCCGCGCATGCCGACAAATACCCCGTCCAGCTCTCGGGCGGACAGCAGCAGCGCATTGCACTGGCGCGTGCGCTTGCGCCCAACCCGCGCCTGCTGCTGCTCGACGAGCCGCTCTCCGCGCTCGACGCGCAGGTGCGCGCCAGCCTGCGCAGCGAAATCCGCGCGCTGCAGAAGCGCCTGGGCATCGTCACCATCATGGTCACGCACGACCAGGAAGAAGCCCTCTCGATGGCCGACCGCGTGGTGCTGATGCACAACGGCCGCATCGAGCAGGCGGGCACGCCCGACGAGTTGTACCGCCAGCCGCGTACCCGCTTCGTGGCGGGCTTCGTGGGCCGCATGAACATGCTGCCGGCCACCGTGCTGGCCGACGGCAAGGTGCGCGTGCGCGACAGCGAGCTGTTCTGTGCGCCCGGCAGCCTCAGCGTCGGTTCGCAGACAACCGTGGGCATCCGGCCCGAGCACGTGGTCGTGAAGCGCTTCGGCACCGAGCTCGGTGCCAACAGCTTTGCGGCACGCCTGCTCGACACCGAGTTCTTCGGCAACCGCACCTCGGCCCGCCTGACCTGCGAGCCGCTGGGCATCGAGATCGAGGCCGAGTTGCCCGCCGATGCGCGCGGCGGCGGCAGCGATCCGCTGGTGCCGAGCAGCATGGTGCATATCCAGCTGCCCCTGAACGCGCTGTCGGTCCTGGCGAACTGAGCATGAGCAGTTTTCCCGACGCCATCGCCGTTGTGCCGGTGGTGGTGGCGCGTGGCAGCGCATTCGACCGCGAGCGCTGGCTGACGGGCGCGGCCGTGTTGCTGGCCGTGCTGCTGCTGGTGGTGATCGTGGCGCTGCCGGTCGGGGCACTGGTCGGCCAGAGCTTCTTCGACCGCGCGGGCGCGTTCGTCGGCCTTGCCAACTTCGCGCGCTACCTCGACAACCCGGCGCTGGTGCAGTCGGCCTTCAACAGCCTGGGGCTCGCGGCCCTCAGCGCCGTGATCTGCACGGGCATCGCCTACGTGTACGCCTACGGGCTCACGCTGTCGTGCATGCCGGCCAAGGGCCTGCTGCGCGCGGTGGCGCTGGTGCCGCTGCTGGCGCCTTCGCTGCTGCCCGCGATCAGCCTCGTCTACCTGTTCGGCAACCAGGGCCTGTTCAAGGGGCTGCTGGGGGGGGCGTCAATCTACGGCCCGCTGGGCATCGTGCTCGGCTCGGTGTTCTGGACGCTGCCGCATGCGCTGCTGATCCTCACCACCGCCATGGCCACCTCCGACGGCCGGCTCTACGAGGCCGCGCAGACGCTGGGCGCCTCGCGCTGGCGCATCTTCCGCACGGTGACGCTGCCGGCCTCGCGCTATGGCCTCATCGTGGCCGCGATGGTCGTGTTCGTGCTGGTCATCACCGACTTCGGCGTGCCGAAGGTGGTGGGCGGGCAGACCGGCGTGCTCGCGACCGACATCTACAAGCAGGTGGTCGGGCAGCAGAACTTCCAGATGGGCGCGGTGGTCGGCCTCGTGCTGCTGATTCCGGCGGTGCTGTCGTTCCTGGTCGAGCGCCATGTGCGCAGCAAGCAGGCGGCGGCGCTGTCGGCGCGTGCCACGCCTTACCAGCCGGAGCCCGTGAAGGTGCGCGACCGCGCGCTGCTGGCCTTCTGCGTGCTCACGGCCTGCGGCATCCTCGTGATGATCGGCATGGCGGTGTTCGCCTCGCTGGCCACCTTCTGGCCCTACAACCTTGTGCCGTCGTTCAAGAACTACGACTTCAGCAACATGGACGGGGGCGGCTGGGGCAGCTACTTCAACTCGCTGCGGCTGGCTGTGTGCGCGGCGGTGGCGGGCGCATTCATCACCTTCATCTCGGCCTATTTCGTCGAGAAGCCGCGCCACTTCGGCCTGCTGCGTGAGCTGCTGAACCTGCTGGCCAACCTGCCGCTCGCGGTGCCGGGGCTGGTGCTGGGCGTGGGCTACATCTTCTTCTTCATCTCGCCTTCGAACCCGCTGCGTGCCATCTACGGCAGCATGACCATCCTCGTGGTGTGCACGGTGGCGCACTTCTTCTCGGTGGCGCACCTGACTTCGCTCACGGCGCTGCGCCAGCTCGACCGCGAATACGAGTTGGTGTCCGAGTCGATGGGCGTGCCGTTCTGGCGCACGCTGTGGCGCGTGCACTTGCCGGTGGCGCTGCCGACCGTGCTCAATGTGGGCGGCTATTTCTTCGTCAACGCGATGACGACCGTGTCGGCCGTCGTGTTCCTCTATTCGCCGCAGACCACGCTCGCCGCCATCGCCGTGCTCAACATGGACGACGCCGGCGACGTCGCGCCCGCCGCCGCCATGGCTTCGCTGATCATGCTCACCGCCGCCATCGGCCGGGGCGTGTTCGCGCTGGCCGGGCAGTGGGCGCTCAAGCGCACCCAGGCCTGGAGACAACGGTGATCACCACCCCCGCACACGACCCCGACAGCTTCGATCTCATCGTGGTCGGTGCCGGCATCGTCGGCCTGGCCCACGCCTACAGCGCCGTGCAGCGCGGCCTCAAGGTCTGCGTGATCGAGCGCGACGCAGCCTGCATCGGCGCTTCGATCCGCAACTTCGGCTTCATCACCGTCACCGGCCAGGCGCCGGGCGACATGTGGCGCCGCGCGATGCATTCCCGCGGTGTGTGGAACGAGGTCGCACCGCAGGCCGGCATCGAGGTCGTGCACCGCAACCTCTGGCTCGCGGCCTATCGCCCCGAGGCGCACGACGTGCTCGAAGCCTTCATGCGCACGCCGATGGGCAAGGGCTGCGAACTGCTCGACGCCGCCGATGCGCAGGCCAAGGCGCCAGCGCTGAGCCTGGCGGATGCGCGCTCGGTGCTTTTCAGCCCGTACGAACTGCGCGTCGAATCACGCACCGCCATCGGCCTGCTGACCAAATGGCTGGCCGAGGCGCACGGCGTGACCTTCCGTTTCAGCGAAGCCGTGCTCGAAGTCGAAACGCCCCGCGTACGTACCTCGCTCGGCACGCTGCATGCCGAGCGCGTGGTGGTCTGCACCAACACCGACCTGCACGGCCTGTTCGCTGGCCGCATTGCCGCGCACGACCTCACGCTGTGCCGCCTGCAGATGCTGCGTGTGAAGCCCGAGGCGGGCTTCCGTCTGCCCGGCTCGGTAATGTCGGACCTGAGCCTCGTGCGCTACGAGGGCTACAGCACGCTGCCAGAGGCCGCCGCGTTGCGCGCGCGCCTGCAGCAGGAAGAGGCCGCATCGCTCGCTCACGGCATCCATCTGATCGTGGTGCAGAGCGCCGACGGCTCGCTGGTGGTCGGCGACTCGCACCACTACGCCGACGCACCCGAGCCCTTCGCGATGGAGGAGGTCGACCAGCTCATCCTGCGCCACCTGCGCAGCACGCTGAACCTCGAGGCCGCGCAGGTCACCGAGCGCTGGACCGGCGTGTACCCCTCATCGAAGACTACGCCCTGCGTGATCGACGTGCCCGACGACGCCACGCGCGTGGTGCTGGTCACCAGCGGCAGCGGGGCGAGCACCGGTTTCGGCATCGCGCACGACGTCTTCAACGCCTGGTGACGGCTGCAGGGCCGTTGCCTTCCTTCCGAACCTCTTCATCTCAGCCGCCATGAACGCCCACAACCACTCCCAACTCCAGGCCGTCGTCTTCGACTGGGCCGGCACCATCCTCGATTTCGGTTCCTGCGCCCCCATGGGCGCCTTCGTGAAGCTGTTCGAGCAGTTCGGCATAGACATCACCATCGCCGAGGCGCGCGGACCGATGGGCGTGGCCAAGTGGGACCACATCAAGGCGCTTGGCACGCTGCCGCGCATCAATGCCCAGTGGGAGGCAAAGCACGGCCATGCGTTCAACGACGCCGATGCCGACAAGCTGTATGAAATCTTCACGCCCATGAACGCAGCCAGCGCACGCGACCATGCCGACTTCATTCCGGGCGCGCTCGAGGCCGTCGGCGTGCTGCGCCAGCGCGGCCTGAAGATCGGCTCGACCACCGGCTACAACCGCCCGATCATGGAAGTGGTCGCGCCCATCGCCGCGGCCGGCGGTTATGCGCCCGACAACCTCGTGTGCGGCGGCGACCTCGCCGAAGGCCGCCCGTCGCCACTGATGATGTATCGCTGCTTCGCCGACCTCGGTGTGTGGCCGCCGCACACCGTGGTGAAGGTCGACGACACCGGCGTCGGCCTGGAGGAAGGGCTCAACGCGGGCACCTGGGCCGTGGGCGTGGCCGTCAGCGGCAACGTGAACGGTCTCACGCTGGCCGAATGGCATGCGCTCGATGAAGGCCAGCAGCAAGAGCGCCGCGCACGCGCCACCGCCGAACTCGAAGCGGCCGGCGCGCATTACGTGATCGACAGCGTGGCCGACTTGCCGCAGGTGCTGGAAGACATCGAACGCCGGCTGCAGCGCGGCGAGCGGCCTGTCGTCGCCTGACCTGTAGCCAGAAGCGGCAGCGTCCGACTTGACGCACGCCTTCGCGGGCATAGCATGCCCGCCATGATGAGAAGCACAAGCCTTGTTCTTCTTCTGTTCTGCGTGGGCCTGCTGACGGCCGCGTGCGACGACAGGCCGAAGCCGGGTGGCCCCATGCCGAAGGCTTCGATGAGCTTTGTCGCCACACCCGCGCCATTCGCACACTGAGCCAATGCCGAGCCTGAAGGTGGTTTGACACCACCGGGCTCTGCGCGTGCCTCGCGTTTCCGCGTCACGGGGTATCCTCGTCGCGGAGACAAAAATGAAGACGAACGAGACAACCACCCATCAGGCGGATTCACGCTACGCCATGGTGCGCCTGGGCCTCACGCTGCTGGTCATGACGGTCGGCAGCAGCGGCATGTACGTGGTGTCGGTGATGCTGCCCGCGGTGCAGGCCGAGTTCGGCGTCGCGCGTGCCGACGCCTCGCTGCCCTACACGCTGCTGATGCTGGGCTTCGGCTTCGGCGGCGTGCTGATGGGCAAGCTGGCCGACCGCGTCGGCGTGATGCGGCCGCTGCTGATGGGCTCCGTGTTTCTCGGTGCGGGGTACATCGCGACTGGCTTCTCTGGCGGCATCGTGTCCTTCACCATCGCGCAGGCGCTACTGGTCGGCCTGCTCGGCAGCTCGGTGGCTTTTGCGCCGCTGGTGGCCGACACCTCGCTGTGGTTCGTCAAGCGGCGCGGCATCGCGGTGGCGGTGTGCGCGAGCGGCAACTACCTCGCGGGCGCGGTGTGGCCACCGATCGCGCAGCACTTCGTCGAAACGGTGGGCTGGCGCCAGACCTACATCGGCATGGGCATCTTCTGCGGGCTGACGATGGCACTGCTTGCCCTGTTCTTCCGCGCGCGGTCGCCAGCGCTGGCTGATGCACCGCCCGCCAACGCTTCGAACAGGGCCGCGGTGCGCGACATGACGCGGCCTTTCGGCCTGAGCATGGGTGCGGCACAGAGCCTGTTGTGCGTGGCCGGCGTGGCCTGCTGCGTGGCGATGGCAATGCCGCAGGTGCACATCGTGGCCTACTGCGGCGACCTGGGCTACGGGCCGGCGCAAGGGGCGATGATGCTGTCGCTGATGCTGGGCTTCGGCATCGTGAGCCGGCTGGTGTCGGGCGCCATCTGCGACCGCATCGGCGGGCTGCGCACGCTGCTGCTTGGCGGCTTGCTGCAGTGCGTGGCGCTGCTGCTGTTTTTGCCCTTCGACGGGCTGGTGCCGCTCTACGTGATCTCGGCGCTGTTCGGGCTGTTCCAGGGCGGCATCGTGCCGTCGTACGCGATCATCGTGCGCGAGCACTTTCCGCCGAAGGAGGCGGGCGCGCGCGTGGGCACGGTGCTGATGTTCACGCTGTTCGGCATGGCGCTGGGCGGGTGGATGTCGGGCAAGGTGTTCGACCTCACGGGCAGCTACCACGCGGCCTTTCTGAACGGCATCGGCTGGAACCTGGTGAACGTGAGCATCGCGGCCTTCCTGCTGTTCAGGACGCTTCGGCAGCCAGCCGGCCGAGTGTCTGCATCGCCTGCTCGCTGAGCGCACTCCACGGGTGGCCGTAGTTCAGCCGCAGGCAGTTGGTGAAGGCGCGCGTGGCCGAGAAGATCGGCCCGGGCGCGACGCTGATGCCGAGCTCCAGCGCCTTGCGATGAATCTCCAGCGCGTTCGCGCGCGCCGGCAGCTCGACCCACAGGAAGTACCCGCCCAGCGGCCGCGTGGCGCGCGTGCCCGGCGGAAAGTAATGGCCCACGGCCTGCGCGAAGGTGGCCTGCTGCATCGCCAGCGTCTGCCGCAGCTTGCGCAAATGCTTGTCGAGCCCGCCTTTTTCGAGATAGCCAGCTAGCGCCAGCTGCGCGGGCGCCGAGGTGCTGAGCGTGGTCGTGAGCTTCTGCCGCGCGACCTTGCGCGCGAAGCGGCCGGCCGAGGTCCAGCCGATGCGATAGCCGGGTGCCAGGCACTTCGAGAACGACGAGCAGTGCAGCACCAGCCCCTGTGTGTCGAAGGCCTTGGCTGGCGCGGGACGCCGCTCGCCGAAGTAGAGCTCGGCATACACGTCGTCCTCGATCAGCGGCAGTTCGTGCCGCGCGAGCAGCTCCACCAGCGCCTTCTTCTTCGCATCGGGCATCAGGCTGCCCAGCGGGTTCTGGAAGGTGGTCATGAGCCAGCACGCGGTGGGCTTGTGCGCCGCGATGGCCAGCTCCAGCGCTTCGAGGTCGATGCCTTCGCCCGGATGCGTCGGCACCTCGATGGCCCGCAGGCCCATGCGCTCCAGCGCCTGCAGCGCCGCGTAGAAGGTGGGCGACTCGACGATCACCGCGTCGCCCGGCCGCGTGACCGCCGCGAGGCAGAGGTTGAGCGCTTCGAGCGCGCCGTTGGTAATGACGATCTCGTCGGCCGGCACTGGCATGCCGTCGGCCAGGTAGCGCAGCGCGATCTGCCGGCGCAGCGCCGCGCTGCCGGGCGTGAGGTCGTCCACCGTGCTCCATGGGTCGAGCGACTTGGCGCTGGCGGCCATGAACTGCCCGAGTCGCGCCAGCGGAAACAGCAAGGGGCTCGTAAAGGCCGAGCCGAAGGGCACGACCTTGCGCGACATGCTGGCCTCGAGGATGTCGAACACCTTGTCGCTCACGTCGAGCGACAGCGGCCCATCTGCCGGGCGCGAGGTGTGGGTGGATTCGGGCGGCGCATCGCGAAGGCCGCCTCCAGCCACGTAGTAGCCCGAGCGGTCGCGTGCGCGCACGAGGCCGCGCGCCTCCAGCAGGTAGTAGGCCTGGAACACGGTCGATGCGCTGACCCCGCGGCTCTGCCCGGTGTGGCGCACGGAGGGCAAGCGGTCGCCGGTCTTCAGGGTGCCGTTGCGGATCGAGGCCTCGATGTCTGCGGCCAGGGCTTCATATCGCTTCATCGTGGGGTGTTCTTCATTCGGCAGCACTTTATCTGCACCGGTCAATTGGTGCGGATCTGCATCTGTTTTTTCTGGCCCGACTGGGCCACACTCGACCCCATGTCGAATCTCATGCGCGCGGTGCGCGCCGTTCTCTGGAGTTTCATCGGGCTGGGTGGCCGCCGTGCCGACGCCGACAAGCGGACTGCGCAAGTCGGCATCCTGCCGCTGATCGGCGTGGCATTCGTGATGGTGCTGCTGCTGATCGCGGGGCTGCTGGCGCTGGCGCACTACGCTGCCGGTACATGAAGCTGCACATTCGCCTCGCCGTTGCCGGGCTGCTGCTCGCCGTGCAGGGCATGGCGGGCGCCGCGACGCCGGCCACGGTGCCCGACACCATCGAGCAGCGCGTGGCCGCCTGCATCGCCTGCCACGGCCGCGAGGGCGCGACCACCAACGCGGGCTACTTTCCGCGGCTGGCGGGCAAGCCGGCTGGCTACCTGTTCAACCAGCTCGTGAGCTTCAGGGACGGCCGGCGCTTCAACAGCGACATGGCGTACATGGTGCAGCACCTGTCGGATGCGTACCTGCGCGAGATGGCCGAGTACTTTGCCGGGCTGCAGCTGCCTTATCCGCCGATTTCCCCCACCAGCGACGCAACGCCCGAACAGCTTCAGCGCGGCCGCCAGCTCGTGCGCGAAGGTGATGCGGCGCGCAGCATACCCGCCTGCGTGCAGTGCCACGGCGCGGCGCTCACGGGCGTGCAGCCGGCCATTCCGGGGCTGCTGGGGCTGCCGCGGCTCTATGTGTCGTCGCAGCTCGGCGCATGGCTCACGAACGAGCGGCATGCGCTACCGCCCGACTGCATGGCTGACATCGGCCGGCGCATGAGCACCGCCGACATCAACGCCGTTGCGAGCTGGCTGGCGGTGCAGCCGATGCCGGCCGACACGAAGCCCGCGGCCTCGCTGCCCGCGCCGCTGCCGGTGACCTGCGGCGGCATGCCGAAGTGACGGAGCCGCGCCCATGAAACTCCGACACCTGGTCTGGACGCTGCTGACGCTGATCGTTCTCGGCGCAGCCGCCGCCGGCGGCATCGTGGCCATGAACCTGCGCGGCGAAGACCCGCTGCCCGCGCAAGCCGAAGCCTTCGCCGCCACGCCGCAACTGGTCGAGCGCGGACGCTACCTCGCGCTGGCCGGCAACTGCGCGGGCTGCCACACCACGCGCGGCGGCCAGCCCTATGCGGGCGGCCTGCCGATCGAAACGCCCTTCGGCACCATCTATTCGAGCAACCTCACGCCCGACGACAAGGCCGGCATCGGCGGCTGGAGCAGCGCGCACTTCTGGCGCGCGATGCACAACGGCCGCAGCAAGGACGGGCGGCTGCTGTACCCGGCGTTTCCGTACCCCAACTTCACGCAGGTGACGCGCGAGGATTCGGACGCGATCTACGCCTATCTGCGCAGCGTGCCGCCCGCAGCGGAGCCCAACAAGGCGCATCGGCTGCGCTTCCCCTACGACACGCAGGCGGCGCTGGCCGTGTGGCGCGTGCTGTCGTTCAAGCCCGAGCCCTTCGTGGCCAATGCCGGCAAGCCGGCCGAATGGAATCGGGGTGCCTACCTGGTCAACGGTTTGGGCCATTGCATCGCCTGCCACGGCAGCCGCAATTCGCTGGGTGCGACCGAAACCAAGCTGGGCCTTTCGGGCGGTCTCATCGCCGTCGAGAACTGGTACGCACCTTCGCTCAACGATCCGCATGAAGCCGGCGTGGCCGACTGGCCCGCGGCCGACGTGGTGGCGCTGCTCAAGAGCGGTGTCGCGCCGCGCGGCTCGGTCATGGGTCCGATGGCCGACGTGGTGTTCCGCAGCACGCAGTACCTGAGCGAAGCCGACCTGACGGCCATGGCGAGCTATCTGAAGGACCTGCCCGACGCGCCGAAGCCCGAGGCCGACGCCGTTATCGCGAAGGCCCCCATCCGCCGCGATGCCGGCACCATGACGCGCGGCGCGAAGATCTATGACCAGCGCTGTGCCTACTGCCATGGCGACCAGGGACAGGGCGCGGCAGGCGCCTACCCGCCGCTCGCGGGCAACCGCGCAGTCAACATGGCGCGGCCCACCAACCTGATCCAGGTGATCGCGCACGGCGGCTTCCTGCCCTCGACCCCCGGCAATCCGCGATCCTACGGCATGCCGCCGTTCGGCCAGACGCTGGATGCGGCCGAGGTCGCGGCCGTGCTCACCTACGTGCGCGGTTCGTGGGGCAACGACAGCGCGCCCGTCACGCAGCTGGACACCATGCGCCGCTGAGCGGCGCCCGCATCCGCTTCAGATGTTCGTGCTCGAAGGAATGCGGCTCGGCAGCAGGTGCTCGTAAGGCCGCGCGCGTGTGGTGTTGCGCTGGCGGATGGTGTTCTCGATGCCGACGAGCGCGTTGCGAAAGCGCTCCAGCGGCCCGCCTTGCCCGGCGATGGCCGGGTCCAGCAGCACCGGTAGGTGCGGAAAGACGTTGTCCTTGTACTCGCCCAGCGGCCGGTAGTACACGCCGCCGAGGATGTGGAACAGCAGGATCTGCTCCTGCGCCGCCAGCCGCGAAGGCAGCATCTGCGACCAGCTTGCTTCGTTCTGACCCGCACTGCTTGTCGGCGCCGGCACACCGCCCGCGCCAGCGCTGAAGGGCGCATAGGTCATCACCGAGTACTGCGGGAAGTTCACCGCCGCATGCTGCGCGCTGGCGTTGAAGATGATCGCGGTCAGCACGTCGATGAGCTGCGCGCGCGTGGTGATCGGCCGGAAGCCGTGCACCTTGCCGCTGGTCGCGAGCTCGGTGGCCCAGGCCTTGAGTTCGTAGTCGCCGGTGACATCGGCGTCGCTCAGGTAGTAGGTGGCCACGTAGTCGCCGACCCATTGCGCGATGGCGTTCCACACCAGCAGCGCGTCGTCTCGGTACGGGTAGTCGGGCAGCGCCGCCGTGTCGTCCACGCCGCGCGTGCGCAGGTCGTTGGGCAGCATCATGCGGTCGTAGAAGTCGTAGGCCAGCCGGTCACGGCCGCACTCGCGCTGCAGCGTATCGATGGGCGCGGTGAGGATCACGTCGCCCGTGGTCAGCGGCGCCATGATGATCAGCGTCGCGAACTCGTTGATGAACATCGCGCCCTCCAGGTGCGGCGACAGCAGCCGGCTCAGCGGATGCGCGGTCGCGAACTGGCGCTGCGTGGCCATCGCGAAGGCCTCCGACATCAGGTGCGTGCGGCCCAGGTGCACGAACATCTCGTGGTAGTTGAAGTCCGCCACCTGCACCGCGGTCTTTGCCGATTGCCATGCCCAGTAGGCCTCGGCGTTGGCGGTGTCGTCCACGCGAAGGAAGATCGGGCTCAGCGTCGGGTCTTGTCCGCACTGGATTGCGACCGGCACCAGCGAGCGGCCGGTCTTGGGTCGGGCGAACAGCGCGATGGGCGCATGGATGTAGGCAGTGCCGGTGAGCGGCTTGACCTGCGGACCTGCCGGCGCCATGTCGCCCAGGCCTTCGTAGTCGAGCAGGTAGAGCCGGCCGGAGGCGGCCGCATCGGCGAGGCTGTCGCCGGCGCCCATCACCTGCCGGTACTGCGCGTCGCTCAGCGGAAACTTCGCCGGCAGCGCCGTCGCTCTCTGGATCAGCATCGGGTTGGGCCCGGACACGCGCATGGCCGCGAACAGGTCGTTGTCGTGCAGCAGCTGCGAGATGGCCGGCTTTTCGATGGTGACGAACAGCGCGTCGTACTGCGCCACCGTCTTCGGCCCGTTCAGCGCACCCAGCGGGCCCTGCGACAGCAGATCGTGGTGTATCTGCTTGAGCTGCGTGGCGATGTCGCCCGCCGTGCCGGTGAGCGTGCCCAGCAGGCTCAGCACCGCGGCCGGCAGCGTCGCCAGTCCGCCGTTGGCGGCCAGCAGCTGGTCGAAGCTGGCCTGCAGGCCCGCAAGGCGCGTGCGCAGGTTGTCGAGCGACTGCAGGCTGCCCGAGGCCAGCGCGCTGGTGGCGAACGAGGCCGCGAAATTGGTAACGGCTTCCAGCGCCTTCGCGATGGTCTTTAGCTGGTGCTCCAGCGCCGGCAGTTCGCCCGGGGGCACCACCGCGCCCATCGGCACGCCGGCCAGGTTGATGTGCGATTCGGTCCAGAGGTAAGTTGTCTGCCGTCCCACCAGTTCGAGCCGCCGCAGCGTGGCGCTGATCGGGTCGATCTTCTGCGGCAGCGTGGGCTTGAGCACCGGCAGGGCGGCCGATGCGGTGGATGGTTTGCCGGCCAGCAGGCCCAGGCCGCCCGCCGAGGCGGACCATTTGAGGATGTCTCTGCGCTTCATCGGGGAGTTCCCTGTTGTTGTGAATCTTGGGAAGGCCGATGGCGTGCTCGGCCACTGAATAGAACGGTCGTTCTATTCAGTGGGCGGATTCTGCGGAGGGGCTCTGGCGTTGGCAATAAGGGTTGGTGCCTAGGGCTCGAAGGCACTCAACCGGCGCTGCCGGGGAGCTCAGGCCGTGTGCGGGTGCCGCGCGCCGTCGTAGAGCGTGCGTGCAAGGTCGCGATGCCTTGCCAGCAGCGGAGCCAGCTCCAGCCCGGTAAAGCCGCCGTCGCGGATGCGGACCGCCCCGTTGATCACGCTCAGCGACACTGAACCCGGCGTGCAGAACACCAGCGCCGCCACCGGGTCGTGCCCCGCGCCCGCATGCGCCACCCCGCGCATGTCGAAGGCGACGATGTCCGCCGACATGCCGGGCGCGATGGCGCCGATGTCGTCGCGCCCCAGCACGCGCGCGCCGCCCAGCGTGGCGATCTCCAGCGCCTCGCGCGCCGTCATCGCCGCCGGGCCGTAGCCCACGCGCTGCAGCAGCATGGCCTGCCGTGCTTCGCCCAGCATGTGCGCGCCGTCGTTCGACGCGCTGCCGTCCACGCCCAGCCCCACGGGCACGCCCGCGCGGCGCATTGCGCCGATGGGCGCGATGCCCGAGGCCAGCCGCATGTTGGAGCAAGGGCAGTGCGCCACGCCGGTGCCGGTGCGGCCGAACAGCGCGATGCCGGCTTCGTCGAGCTTCACGCAGTGCGCGTGCCACACGTCGCGGCCGACCCAGCCCAGGTCTTCGGCGTACTCGGCCGGCGTCATGCCGAACTTCTCGCGCGAATAGGCCACGTCGTTGTCGTTCTCGGCCAGGTGCGTGTGCAGCGACACGCCGCGCTCACGCGCCAGCTCGGCTGAAAGCCGCATCAGGTCGCGCGACACCGAGAACGGCGAACATGGCGCGAGCACGATGCGGCGCATCGAATGGCGCGACGCGTCGTGCCAGCGGCCGATGAGCCGTTCGCTGTCGCGCAGGATCGCTTCCTCGGTCTCGACCACCTCGTCGGGCGGCAAACCGCCGGCGCTGCGGCCCACGCTCATGCTCCCGCGTGCCGCGTGGAAGCGCATGCCCATGGCGTCCGCCGCCTCGATCGAATCGTCGAGCCGCGAGCCGTTGGGAAACAGGTAGAGATGGTCGCTGGTGGTGGTGCAGCCGGAGAGCATCAGCTCGGCCATCGCGGTTTGCGTCGACACGCGGATCATCTCGGGCGTGATGCGCGCCCACAGCAGGTACAGGTTGGTGAGCCAGCCGAACAGTTCGGCGTCTTGCGCCTCCGGCACGGCGCGCGTGAGGCTCTGGTACATGTGGTGGTGCGTGTTGACCAGGCCCGGCATCACCACATGGCCGTGCATGTCGATGGCCTCGGCCTGACCGTTGCGCAGGGCGTCGTGATACGCGATGGGAAGGTCGGCCGTGGGGCCTGCCCAGACGATCGCGGGGCCGTCGCACACCACGGCGCCATCGGCGATCTCGCGCCGGGCGGCGTCCATGGTGAGCAGAACGTCGGCATGTCGAAGAATCATCAGCATGCCGGCATTCTTGCCGGGGCTCAGAGGTCGGGCAAGCCCATGGCCGGATCGCTCACCGTGTGCTTGCCGGTTTCGACGCGGCCGGCGAAGCGGCGGTAGTAGGCCGGGTCGGCATCGCAGGTGACGGCGAAGTCGTACCACTGGCCGCTGGCTGCGAGATCCCAGGGCTGGTCTACGTTGGCGCCGCCGTTCACCGTCGCGGTCCACGGCCCGTCTGTACGGTAGGCCTTGGCGACGATGGTGAGCTTGCACGTTGCCTTGCCGTCGTTGCGCATGTTCAGGTAGACATTACCGTTGGCGATGTCGTAGCACACGCGCACCTCGGGCTGCGCCGCATCGCCCGCGCGCAGCGTGTTGAGGTTGCCCTTGAAGTGACGGTGAAAGCCGTTGGGACCGAGCACCCACAGGTCGTAGAGGCCGGCGTCGTCGGCCATTGCGGCCCAGGTGTCGTCGAGCTTCTTGCCCGCTTCGACCATGTAGCGGCGCGGCAGGCGGTCGAGGTGGCGCTTGTCGTAGACGTGGAACACGGCAGCCGCCTTGCCGGTGTTGAGGAACAGCAACTGCAGCTTGCCGTTGACCACGTCGGCCTTGGCGCTGGTGTGCAGTTCGTACGGCAGGGCGCGCGAGGGGCGCGTGCCGATGGGCTGCTTCGGCAACTGCGGATCGAGCGGCAGCGGCACCTGCGTCAGCGCTTCCTGGTCGAGGCGCAGCTTGTCGGCCTCGGTCCTGTTCTTGCGGCCGGTGAGCGTGGGCAGAGCCTCACTGTTGGGCGTCGCGAAGTTGAAGGCGCTCGTGAGGTCGCCGCACACGGCGCGGCGGTAGGGCGAGATGTTGGGCTCCTTCACGCCGAAGCGCGCTTCGATGAAGCGCAGCACCGAGGTGTGGTCGAACACCTGTGAGTTGACCCAGCCGCCGCGGCTCCATGGCGAGAGAACGTACAGCGGCACGCGCGGGCCGGGGCCGAACACGCGGCCGTCGGGTGCAGGCTGCGAACGGCTGCCTTCCGGTGGCTGCTGCGTGAAGTACTCGTGCACAAGGTCGGCATCGGTGAGCGTCGTCTTGCCCGCGGCGGCGCTCCTGGAGTCGATGGGGTTGATCAGCGACGGCGCGGACGGCGACGGCACATGGTCGAAGTAGCCGTCGTTCTCGTCGAAGTTGACCAGCACCACGGTCTTGCTCCAGACCTCCGGCACGGCTGTCAGCGCGTCCAGTATTTCCTGCAGGAACCAGGCGCCTTGCACCGGGCTGGATGGGCCCGGGTGTTCGCAATAGATGGACGGGGCGTTGATCCAGCTCACCTGTGGCAGGCGGCCGGCCTTGATGTCGCTGCGGAACGCATCCAGGTACTCCTCCGGCTTGTTGCCCGGCAAGGTGTTGGCGATGCCCTTGTAGAGCGGGTTGCCCGGGTTGTCGCTGGCGGGGTCGTAGGCGTGATAGGGCGTTGCCTGGCCGCTGTTGGAATAGGGCGCGTTGGGAGCGCCGCCGCTGGAGACCGGGAAAGGGGATGCCCGGTTGGCGCGCCTGAACTGGCGGAAGGCGCCGAGCATGTTGTCGCCCCATTCGTCGGGCATGTTCTGGTAGCAGATCCAGCTCACGCCTGCGTCTTCGAGCCGCTCGGCATAGGTCTTCCACGTGTAGCCGGTGTTCACGGCGGAAGCGCGTCCGTCGAGCCAGTCCCACTCGTTGTTGACGAAGGCAACGTTCTGCGCGGTCGAGCCGTTGGTGCCCGTCAGGTGGAAGGAGCGGTTGGCGTCCGTTCCGGTGTGCATGGCGCAGTGGTAGCTGTCGCAGAGCGTGAAGGCGTTGGCCAGCGAGAACTGGAACGGCACTTCGGCTTCCATGAAGTAGCCCATGGCTGCGCTGGTCTTGTAGCGCGGCCATTGGGAGAGGCGGCCGCCGTCCCATGCTTCCTGGCTGTCGAGCCACTCGTGGGGCGTGCCGCTCACGCGCTGGGCGTTGCCCTTGGTCTGGTCGAGGTGGTAGGGCAGCACGAGCTTGCCATCGGCATCGCTCTGCTGCCACACGTTGCGCCCGCCCGGCAGTGGAACGGTGAAGCGGTCACCGAAGCCGCGCACGCCCGGCAGCGTGCCGAAGTAGTGGTCGAAGGAGCGGTTTTCCTGCATCAGCACGACGATGTGCTCGACGTCCTGGATGGTGCCGGTCTTGTTGTTGGCCGGAATGGCGAGTGCGCGGCGGATGCTGGGTGGGAAGGCGCTGAGCGAGAGGGCGGCAAGGCCGGTGGTGGCCGTGCCGGTGAGGAATTTGCGGCGTGAATTCATGGGCAGCTTGTTGTGGTTCTTCGGGCGATCAGGGAGCGCAGCGCTTTTCGGGCTTGACGCCCGTATCCGGTGGGGGTGTCGTGGTGTCCGGTGTGGGCAGGCCGGCGAAGCCGCCACCGTCGCTGCCGCCGCATGCGGAGAACGTGCAGGCAATGAAGAGCAGCGCGCACGCGAGATGCGTGCGCGAAGTGATGAATCGCATGGGGAGATCCTCTCGATGTTGTGCGCCGAGGCTAGGAAGCCTGGGTGACATCGAGATGAACCCTTCGATGCCGAGGTGTAAGCGCGCATTGCGCGCGCTTCACGCCTCGTCATCGATGCATGGCGAGGCTCAGAGGTCGGCCATGCCCATCGCCGGATCGCTTACCGTGTGCTTGCCGGTTTCCACGCGGCCGGCGAAGCGGCGGTAGTAGGCCGGGTCGGCGTCGCAGGTGACTGCGAAGTCGTACCACTGGCCGCTGTTCGCAAGCTCCCAGTGCTGGTCTACGTTGGCGCCGCCGTTCACGCTCGCAGTCCACGGGCCGTCTGTGCGGTAGGCCTTGGCGGTGATGGTGAACTTGCAAGTCGCCTTGCCGTCGTTGCGCATGTTCAGGTAGACATTGCCGTTGGTGATGTCGTAGCACACGCGTACTTCGGGTGCAGCGTTGCTCGTGCCCAGCGCATTCACATTGCCCTTGAACTGTCGATGGAAGCCGTTGGGACCGAGCACCCACAGGTCATAGAGGCCGTTGTCTCCGGCGGCGGGCGTCCAGGTGTCGTCGAGCGTCTTGCCCGCCTCGACCATGTAGCGGCGCGGCAGGCGATCGAGATGCTTCTTGTCGTACACGTGGAAGACTGCTGCGGCCTTGCCGGTGTTGGCGAACAGCAGCTGCAGCTTGCCGCCGGTCGCGTCGACCTTGGCACTTGTGTGCAGTTCGTATGGCAAGGCGCGCGAGGGCCGCGTGCCCGTGGCCTGCTGCGGCAATTGCGCGTTGGCCGGCGGCACCACCTGCGGCAGTACGTCCTGGTCGGCGCGGACCTTGTCGGCCTCGGCCTTGGTGCGGCTGCCCGCCAGCACCGGCAGCACCTCGGTGTTGGGCGTCGCGAAGTTGAAGGCGCTCGTGAGGTCGCCGCACACCGCGCGGCGGAACGGGCTGATGTTGTCCTCCTTCACGCCGAAGCGCGCCTCGACGAAGCGCAGCACCGAGGTGTGGTCGAACACCTGCGAGTTGACCCAGCCGCCGCGGCTCCACGGCGAGATCACGTACATCGGCACGCGCATGCCGGGGCCGTACACGTTGCCGTCGGGCGTGGGCTGGGCGGTGGGAATGCCGGGCGGCGCGGGGTGCGTGAAGTACTCGTAGCTCATGTCCTGCGCAGGAAGCGTGCTCTTGCCCGCGAGCGTCGATGCATCGGGGTTGGGCGAAGGCGCGGAGGGCGAGGGCACGTGGTCGAAGTAGCCGTCGTTCTCGTCGAAGTTCACGAAGAGCACCGTCTTGCTCCACACCTCGGGCACGGCGGTGAGCGCGTCCAGCACCTGCTGGATGTACCAGGCGCCCTGCACCGGGCTCGAAGGTCCGGGGTGCTCGGAGTACACGTCGGGCGGAATCACCCACGACACCTGCGGCAGCCGGCCGTTCTTCACGTCGGCGCGGAACGCATCCATGATCGCGCCCGCGTCGAAGGCGGCCTGATCGGCCACCGGCAGCGTGTTGGCCGTGCCCTTGTAGAGCGGGTTGCCCACGTCGTCGCCGGGCGCGTAGGCCGGCGACGCGCCTTGCGGCAGCGAGGTGCTCACCGGCTTGCCCGAAGCTTCGTTGGCCTTGCGGTAGGGCTTGAAGCCCAGCAGCGGGTTGCAGCCGTAGTTGTTGGGAATGTTCTGGTAGACCATCCAGCTGACTTTGGCCTCCTGCAACCGCTCGGCGTAGGTCTTCCATTCGTAGCCTTCGGTCGACGGGCCGGTCGAGCTCCAGGCATTGACGTTGTTCACGTAGGCCACGTTGGCGCCGGTGGGGCCGTTGGTGCCGGTCCAGTGGAAGGAGCGGTTGGCGTGCGTGCCGGTGTGCATCGCGCAGTGGTAGTCGTCGCAGATCGTGAAGGCATTGGCCAGCGCGAACTGGAATGGCAATTCGGCTTCCTTCAGGTAGCCCATCGACTGCAGGTATGGCGTCTTGCCGGCCTTCTTGTAGCGCGGCCACTGGTACATGCGCCCGCCATCCCAGGCGTTGTGCGCGTCGACCCAGGTGTGCGGCGTGCTCGACACGCGCTGGGCGCTGCCCTTCGTGCTGTCGAGGTAGTAGGGCAGCACCACGTTGCCGGCGTCGTCGAGCTGCTGCCAGACCTTGCGGTCAGCAGGAAGCGGAATGGTGAAGCGGTCGCCGAAGCCGCGCACGCCCATGAGCGTGCCGAAGTAGTGGTCGAAGGCGCGGTTCTCCTGCATCAGGATGACGATGTGCTCGACGTCCTTGATGGTGCCCGTGGCGTTGTTGGCCGGTATGGCCAGCGCACGGCGAATGCTGGGTGGGAACGCGCTGAGCGCGAGGGCGGCGGCGCCCGTGGTGGCGGTGCTGGTGAGAAATTTGCGGCGTGATGTCATGGGTGTGTTGTTGTGGTTCTTCATGGACGGGGTCAGGGGCACAGGCCGTGATGATGAGCGCAGGCACGAGGTGCTTGCGCTCATCCTCTCATCGGAATGTATCGGCGCTCAGAGGTCGGCCATGCCCATGGCCGGGTCGCTCACCGTGTGCTTGCCCGTTTCGACACGGCCTGCGAAGCGGCGGTAGTAGGCCGGATCTGCATCGCACGTGACTGCGAAGTCGTACCACTGGCCGCTGCTCGCAAGCTCCCAGTGCTGGTCGACGCTGGCGCCGCCGTTCACCGTCGCGGTCCATGGGCCATCGTTGCGATAGGCCTTGGCGTTGATGGTGAACCGGCACGCCGTCTTGCCGTCGTTGCGCATGCTCAGGTAGACATTGCCGTTGGCGACGTCGTAGCACACGCGAACCTCGGGCGTTGCATTGCTGGTGCGCAGTGCGTTGAGGTTGCCCTTGAAGTGGCGATGAAAGCCGTTGGGCCCGAGCACCCACAGGTCGTAGGCGCCGCCGTCGTCGGTCATCGCGGCCCAGGTGTCGTCGAGCATCTTGCCGGCCTCGACCATGTAGCGGCGCGGCAGGCGATCGAGATGCAGCTTGTCGTACACATGGAACACGGCCGCGGCCTTGCCGGTGTTGGAGAACAGCAGCTGCAGCATGCCGTTGACCACGTCGGCCTTGGCGCTGGTGTGCAGTTCGTACGGCAGGGCGCGCGAGGGGCGGGTGCCGGTGGGCTGGCGCGGCAGCGCGGGCGTGGAGGGCAGCGGCACCTGCGCCAGTGCTTCCTGGTCGAGGCGCAACTGATCTGCTTCGGCCTGGGTCTTGCGTCCCGCGAGCGTGGGCAGCACTTCGCTGTTGGGCGTTGCGAAGTTGAAGGCGCTGGTCAGGTCGCCGGCAATCGCGCGGCGGAACGGCGAGATGTTCGTTTCCTTCACGCCGAATCGCGCTTCAAGAAAACGCAGCACCGAGGTGTGGTCGAACACCTGCGAGTTGACCCAGCCGCCGCGGCTCCATGGCGAGATGACGTACATCGGCACGCGCGGGCCGGGGCCGTAGACGCGGCCGTCCGGCTGGGGCACGCCGCTGGGCGTGCCGGTCACCAGCGGGTGGTTGTAGCGCTCGAACGCGACATCGGCGTCGCCGAGCGTGGTCTTGCCCGCCGCGCTCTTGTCGGGGTTGATCGACGGCGCGGAAGGCGACGGCACGTGGTCGAAGTAGCCGTCGTTCTCGTCGAAGTTGACGATGAACACCGTCTTGCTCCACACGTCGGGCGATGCGGTGAGCGCATCAAGCACCTGCTGGATGTACCAGGCGCCCTGCACGGGGCTCGAAGGTCCGGGGTGCTCGGAGTAGTCGGCGGGCGCGACGATCCACGACACCTGCGCGAGCTTGCCGCTGGCCACGTCCTGCTTGAACGCGCCGAGCAGGCCGCCGTCGGGCATGGTGTTGGCGATGCCCTTGTAGAGCGGGTTGCCCGCGTCGTCGCTGGCGGGGTCGTAGGCCGGCAGCGTCGTGCCCACGGGCGGGCTGGCGTCGCCGTCGTAGCGCTCGTTGTTCTTGCCTGAAGCCTTGTTGGCCACCCGGTATTGCTGGAAGCCGGCCAGCGGGTTGTCGGTGAAGTTGTCGGGCAGGTTCTGGTAGACGATCCAGCTGACCTTGGCGTCCTGCAGGCGCTCCGGGTAGGTCTTCCAGTTGCAGCCGAAGGTGGTCGAATCGACGCCGGGGTTGTCGGTGGGGTCCCATGGAAACCGCAGGTTCTCCCAGGTGTTGTCCACCGAGGCGACGCCCGCCACGCCGGCGCTGGTCTGGCCCGAGGGGCCGTTGGTGCCGCTCCAGTGGAACAGGCGGTTGGAGTTGGTGCCGGTGTGCATGCCGCAGTGGTAGCTGTCGCACACGGTGAAGGCGTTGGCCAGTGCGTACTGGAACTGCAGTTCAGCCTCTTGCAGATAGCCCATCGATTGCGTGAAGGGCGCCGTGCCGGTGGCCTTGTACTTCGGCCATTGGTTGAGGCGCCCGCCGTCCCAGGCGTTCTGCGCGTCGAGCCAGCTGTGCGGCGTGCCGCTGACGCGTTGCGCGTTGCCCAGGGTCTGGTCGAGGTGATACGGCAGCACCACCTTGCCGTCGGCGTCGCTCTGTTCCCACACGCGGCGCCCGCCGATCAGCGGAATGGCGAAGCGGTCGCCGAAGCCGCGCACGCCCATGAGCATGCCGAAGTAGTGGTCGAACGAACGGTTCTCCTGCATCAGGATCACGACGTGCTCGACGTCCTGGATGGTGCCGGTCTTGTTGTTGGCCGGAATGGCGAGCGCGCGGCGGATGCTCGGCGGAAAGGCAGAGAGCGCGAGGGCGGCAGCGCCAGTCGTGGCTGTGCCCGTGAGGAATTTGCGGCGGGAGGTCATTGAGTGGTTCCTGGCGGCGCTCAGGGCGCGCAGCGCATCTCGGGCTTCGGAGTGTTGTCGGGCGGGGCGGGTGTGGTCGGCGTCGTCGGCGTGCCGCCGAAGAAGCCGCCGCCACTGCTGCCACCACCGCACGCAGAGAGCACGCAGGCCAGGAACAGCACGGGCGCAAGCCGCGTGCGGAGAAAAAGAAGTCGCATGGATCGGTCCTTTGTTATGTGGTTCTGGAAGGTGCGTGAGGGGGCGCACCTGGGCCACGAGACTAGGGAGAACCCGTTACCGACTGGTTAACTCGGGGTGACGAAGAGAAGTCAGGCGCGTGACAGCGCCCCGTCCAAGTGGCGGCGTCAAATCAGTGGAATGACGGCGTGGCGCGGCCTGGCGCCGCGTTCAAGCGCAGCGCTCAGGGCTCGTTGCTGATACCGCTGGATACATGCCCGGCGGGCACGTGGCGCGAGGCCGCATCGACATGACCCGTCTGGTCGTCGAAGAAGAAGTCGGGTTCGAACTCGCGCAGGAACTCGCCCTTGGGCAGGCCGCCGAGGAACATGGCCTCGTCGACGCGGATGTTCCACTTCATGAGCGTGCGGATCGCGCGCTCGTGCGCCGGCGCGCTGCGCGCAGTGACGAGCGCGGTGCGGATGCGCATCTGCGCATTGCCGGCCATCTGCAGCCGGTGCAGCGCCATCAGCAGCGGCTTGAACGGCCCTTCAGGCAAGGGCAGGTCGGCCTTGCTGAGCTCGTGGGCCTGGAAGGCGTCGAGCCCTTCGGCCTGGAACACGCGCTCGGCCTCGTCCGAGAACAGCACTGCATCGCCGTCGAAGGCAATGCGCACTTCGTTCGGCCAGGCGTCGCTGGCCTTTACCGATTCGACCAGCACGCGCGCGGCCGGAAAGCCCGCGATGAGCGCCTCGCGCACGTCCTGCGCGTTGACCGAGAGGAAGAGGTGCGCGCGCAGCGGGCGCAGGTAGCCGAACGGCGGTCGGCCCTGTGTGAACACGCCGCGCTGCAGTTTGATGTCGGCCGCAGCGCTCGACTTGAAAATGCGCATGCCCGAGACCGGGTCGTTGCGCGAAAGAATCACCACCTCGACGCGCTGCACGCCGTCTTCGTTGAAGCGCAGCAGCTTGCGTATCAGCGAGTACGCGATGCCCGGCGCGGCCGGCACGTCGATGCGGTCGAGCTGCAGCTTCATGTAGCCCTCGTTGTCCCCGGCCTCGAAGATCTTGTTTTCTTCTTCGAGGTTGAACAGGGCACGCGAGGAGATCGCGACCACGAGCTTGTCTTCGAGAGTCACAGGCATGGCGTTTCCCCATGGACCTGACTTATTCCAGCAGGTGCGCCGCGCACGGCCGCCCGAAGCGGCCGCACCGCCCCCGGCAAGGGGGTTGGAGGCCACACGAAGTGGGCAAGCCTGGGGGTGTGCTTCATTTCACGAACTGGTTCAGCTGGATGATAGGCAGCATCACGGCCAGAACAATCAGCATCACCACCCCGCCCATCGCCACGATGAGCAGCGGCTCCAGGATGGTTGCCAGGTGCATCGCGCGGCGCTGCACTTCGGCACTGAGCTGGTTGGCCGCGCGTTGCAGCATCAGCGGCAGGGTGCCGGTCTGCTCGCCGAGGCGCGCGAACATCGACACCAGGCCCGGAAAGCGTTTCTTCTGCGCCAGCGCCGAGGCCAGCGGTGCGCCTTCGCGCACCAGCACCAGTGCGTCGAGCGCGTCGGCGCGCATCGCGCGGTTGCTCAGCGTCTCGGAAGCCGCCTGCAGCGCACGCAGGATCGGCACGCCTGCCGTGGCCAGCATGGCGAGCGTGCTCGCGAAGCGCGCTGCGTTGTAGCCGCGCGCGAGCTTGCCGACCAGCGGCAGCTTGAGCCAGACTGCGTCGAATTTCAGGCGGAAGGCCTCCTGCGCCAGCGCCAGCCGCGCGCCAATGGCCGCGAGCACGACGGCGCACAGCATCCACCAGCCGTAGTTGCGCACGCCCGCGCTCAGCGAGAGCATCACGGTGGTGAGAAAGGGCAGCGAGCGCTTGGTGCCCGCAAAAACCTGCGCCACCTGCGGCACCACGTAGCTCACGAGGAAGATCACGATCACGATCGCCACCAGCGTGACGATGGCCGGGTACAGCGCCGCGCCGATCAGCTTCTGCTGCAGTGCCTGGCGCTCCTCGAGGTCGTCGGCGAGGCGGTCGAGCACGAGCCCGAGGTTGCCGCTCTGCTCGCCGGCGCCGATCACGGCCGTGTAGATGGGCGAGAACTCGCGCGGATGCGCCGACAGCGCACGCGCGAACGGCGAGCCCGCGTTGACTTCGGCGCGCAGGGACGCGACCAGGTTGCGCTGCTGCTCGGACTCGGCTTCGTCGGTGAGTGCCGTGAGCGCGCGTTCCAGCGGCAGGCCCGACGAGACGAGGCCCGCGAGCTGCCGCGTCCACACCGCGAGGCCGGTGGAATTGAAGACGCGCTTGCCGCCGCCGAGCCAGCGGCTGAGGGTGCTGCGCTGGCCGGTGCCATTGACGTGGTCGCTGCCGACCGGCTTGACCGACAGCGGAATGAGCGCCTGCGCCCGCAGCAGGCTGCGCGCGCTGCGTGCGGTGTCGGCCTCGAGCACGCCTTCGCGGCTCTGGCCGCTGGCGTCGATGGCTTCGAAGGAATAGGCGGGCATGGGGAGCGCCGGGGCGGCTTAGTCTCGCGTGACGCGCAGCAGTTCGGCGCGCGAAGTGACGCCGGCCTGCACCAGCCGTTCGCCGTCTTCGCGCATCAGGCGCAGGCCGCCGCGCGCGCCGGCCTTGAGCAGTTCGCTCTCGGCCGCCTTGCTGTGGATCAGGCCCTGCACGGTTTCGTCGGCCACCAGCAGCTCGAAGATGCCGGTGCGGCCCTGGTAGCCGGTCTGGCCGCACACTTCGCAGCCCGCGCCGGCGCACACCGTGCAGATCTTGCGCACGAGGCGCTGCGCGAGCACGCCGAGCAGTGACGAGCTGAGAAGAAAAGGCTCCACACCCATGTCGGTCAGGCGCGTGACGGCGCTGACCGAGTCGTTCGTGTGCAGCGTGGCGAGCACCAGGTGACCGGTCAGCGAGGCCTGGATGGCGATCTGCGCGGTCTCGAAGTCGCGGATTTCGCCGATCATGATGACGTCAGGGTCCTGCCGCAGGATCGCGCGCAGGGCCTTGGCGAAGGTGAGTTCGATCTTGGCGTTGATCTGCGTCTGGCCCACGCCCGGCAGCTCGTACTCGATGGGGTCTTCCACCGTCATGATGTTGCTGCGGCTCGCATCGAGCCGGGCCAGCGCGGCGTACAGCGTGGTGGTCTTGCCCGAGCCCGTGGGGCCGGTCACGAGGATGATGCCGTGCGGCTGCGAGATGAGCTTTTCGAAGCGCTCCAGCGTGTCGCCCTGCATGCCCACCGATTCGAGCGTGAGCTTCGATTCGCTCTTGTCCAGGAGGCGCAGCACCGCGCGTTCGCCGTGCGCGCTCGGCAGCGTCGACACCCGCACGTCGACCGCGCGCGTGCCGATGCGCAAGGAGATGCGCCCGTCCTGCGGCAGCCGCTTTTCGGAGATGTCGAGGTCGGCCATGATCTTCAGGCGCGAGATCAGCGCGGCGTGCAGCGCGCGGTTGGGCTGCACCACCTCGCGCAGCGTGCCGTCGATGCGAAAACGCACGGACGAGGTGCGCTCGTAGGGCTCGATGTGGATGTCGCTCGCGCCGTCGCGCGCGGCCTGCGTGAGCAGCGCGTTCAGCATGCGGATGATGGGCGCGTCGCCAGCGCTTGCCAGCAGGTCTTCGACCGCGGGCAGCTCCTGCATCATGCGCGAGAGGTCGGCGTCGTTCTGCACCTCGCTCACCACCGCGGCGGCGCTCGACTCGCCCTGCGCATAGGCCGCGCTGATGCGCTGCGCCAGCGCGCCGTCGGCCAGCACCTCGAAGGCCTGCACGCCGTACTTGCGCGACACCTCGCCGACCGCGCTGCGTGCCGGGTGGCTCGACATCCACAGCGTGTAGTGGCCGTCGTCGGTCTCCTCGAGCAAAAGCTGCTGGCTGCGTGCGAAGGCGTAGGGCAGGGGGTAGCGCATGGACATCAAGGCAGTATCAAGGCAGTTCGCGCGAGGTCACCGGGTCGGCGGTCGGCGGCAGTGCGCCGCGCAGGGAGCTCGGCGCCAGCTTGCGGTTGTCGGCGGGCAGCGCGGGCGGCGGGATCAGTTGTGTGCCTTGCTCGCGCAGGCCGCCCCGGCTGTTGCTGCTGGTGCCCAACGGCGGCGACTCCGGCAGCACGGGCGCGGCATTCACGTTGCGCAGCATCACGTTGTCGGTGTTGGGCTGGGTCGCCTGCTGCAGGCCACGGATCTGGTCGTAGCGATCGAATGCAAAGGCTTCGGTCGCCGTGGCGTCGCGCATCACCACCGGGCGCAGGAACATCATCAGGTTGTTCTTGACGCGCGAGCGGTTCTCGCTCTTGAACAGGTTGCCGACCACCGGGATGTCGCCGGCGAACGGCACCTTTTCAGTGTTGGTGCCGTAGGTGTCCGACAGCAGGCCGCCGAGCATGACGAGCCCGCCGTCTTCCACCAGCACGCTGGATTCGAGCGAGCGCTTGTTGGTGGTGGGGCCGTTGGGGTCGGTGGTGGTGCCGGGCGCGACGTTCGAGATCTCCTGGAAGATCGTCATCTTCACGGTGCCGTTCTCGTTGATGGTCGGACGCACGCGCAGGGTGAGGCCGACGTCCTTGCGCTCGACGGTGGTGAACGGGTTCACGCCCACCGAGCCCGAGGTGCTGGCGTAGGAGCCGGTCGGGAACGGCACGTTCTGGCCGATGACGATCTTGGCTTCTTCGTTGTCCAGCGTCAGCAGGTTGGGCGTCGAGAGCACGTTGGCGTCGTTGTCGTTGCTGAAGAAATTCGCCACCGCGCCCAGGATGTACTGGCCACCGATCTTGCCGGCAATGCCGAGGTTCAGGCCGGGCTGGATCGACGTTGCAAGGCCGGAGGCATCCTTGGTGGCCAGCGCCTGGGTCAGCGCCAGGATGTTGCCGCCGTTGAGGGTGGAGTTGGTGCCGATGACGGCGTTGTTGCCCAGCGCGCTTTGCCACTGCACGCCGAACTTGGCGGCCTTGGTGGCGTTGACCTCGACGATCAGCGCCTCGATCATGACCTGCGCGCGCCGGCCGTCGAGCTTGTCGATCACGGCGCGCATCTGGCGGTACTGCGGTTCGGGCGCGGTGATGATCAGCGAGTTGGTCGTCGGGTCGGCCTGGATCTGGCCGCCGGTCGAGGGCTGGTTGGCGTTGTTGAGCGGCGCGTTGGCGGCGGCCGAGCCACCGCTCTGGTTGCCGCCGCTGTTCAGGTTCACCTGCATGGCCTGCGGCGCGCTCTGCTGGGGCGCCGCGCCGCCACCCGCAGCGCCGGCAGCGCCTGGCGTGGTGTTCTGCTGGTTCGCCGCCATCGCGGCGCGCAGCGTGGCCGCGAGGCGCACCGCGTCGGCGTTCTTCAGGTAGACCACGTAGATGTTGCCGGCCAGGCCGTTGCTGCTTTCCGTCGGCGGGCGGTCGAGCTTCTCGACCAGCGTGCGCACCAGCGCCACGCGTGCCGGGTTGGCCGCGCGCAAGATCAACGAGTTGCTGCGCGGGTCGGCCATGAGCGTGGTGCGGAACGACGCATCGGTCGCACCGGGTGCGGCGCCGCCCGGGGCGCCGGAGCCGCCGCCGTCGACCAGGCGCTGCACCAGCGGCACCATGTCGGTGGCCACCGAGTGCTTGAGCTGGATGACCTCGATGTCGGAAGCGTTCGGCACGTCGAGCGACGCGATGATGCGCGCCAGCCGGCGCATGTTGTCGGCGTAGTCGGTGATCACGAGCGAGTTGTTGCCCGGGTTCACGTTGATGGTGTTGTTCGGCGGAATCAGCGGGCGCAGCACCGGCAGCAGGTTGTTCGGCGACTCGTAGTTGAGCCGGAAGATCTGCGTGACGATCTGGTTGCTGCCGCTGGACGCCGTGGCGCTGATGGAGGTGTTGACGGTGCTGCTCTGCAGCTTGGCGTCGGCCTCGGGCACCACCTTGTAGAGGCCGTCGGCTTCCACCACCGCGAAGCCCTGCAGGCGCAGCGCCGAGGCGAACTGGTTGAAGGCGGCGGCCGGCTGGATGGCGCGGTCGGTGACGAGGTTCATCGTGCCCTTGACGCGCGGGTCGACCACCACGTCGCGGCCCGTGACCACCGCCATGGTGCGGGCCACGGCCTCGATGTCGGCGTTGGAGAAGTTCAGCGTGATCGGCTCGCCGCGGCGCGGCGCATCGCCGGTCTGCGCGAACGCGGCGGGGGCACCCTGCAGGAACGTGGCGGCGATCAGCACGCGCACGGCGAGTGCGACGGTGCCGGTCGAAAACAGTGGCTTCATCATGAGGATCAACCCAGGGTGATGATCGAACGCGCGTTCTCGCGCCGTCCGATGATGTTCAACAAATTGGAAAGCGCGTCTTCGCGGCCGGGGGCGGCACT
The DNA here is from genome assembly GCF_051992195.1 of Variovorax sp. YR566. NCBI lineage: Bacteria > Pseudomonadati > Pseudomonadota > Betaproteobacteria > Burkholderiales > Comamonadaceae > Variovorax > Variovorax sp. YR566. The sequence continues at coordinate 1,635,624 of NZ_CP197092.1, forward strand.
GGCTTCGCCGTTGAAGCGGAAGGAAGTGCCGTTCCAGCTGCCGCTGCCGTTCAGTTCGAGGCTGCCCTCGCGCGTGCTGAGCAGCAGCGTGGGGCGGGTGCCGCCTTCGAGTGAGAGCCGGTAGCTGCCCATCGGCCGCAGGGTCGACAGGCTGGAGGAAACATCGGTGGCGTCGAGCGTGGCCTGGCCTGCAACGCGCAGCGCGGGGCCGTCCCACTGCATCGAGAAGGCCTTGGTGGACAGGTCGAGCGCGCCTTCGAGCTTGAGCGTGTTCCAGGGCGCGCCCAGGCCGGTGAGCAGGGTGGCGGGCCAGCGCGAGCGGCTGTCCTGCCATGCGAGCTGCATGCCGCCGGCGCGTGGGCTGGCCTTGAGTTCGAGCGGCTGCGCGGCGCAGCAGGGCAGGTCGAGGCTGGCGGCGATGCCGCTCCAGCCCGGGCGCATGCGCCAGTGCAGCAGGCCGGGCAGCGACACCGCCTGCGCGCCGCCGGCGCCGCTGGCGAAGACCACGGCGGCTGTGCCGTTCCAGACGGTGCCGCGCGGGTTGGCCAGCACGAGGCGGCCATGGCTCCAGTTCGACAGTGCGGCCGACAGCCAGCGCGCCGGCGCGAACAGCACCACCGCCAGCAGCGCGCCGACCGTGATGCCGAGCAGGGCCCAGCGCCAGCCGCGGCGCGGCCGGGGTTCGGAGATCGGAGGGCGGGTCAGCATGCGGGCCTGTTGCTCATCGCGCTCATCGCGCCGCGGGCAGCGCCATGACGACGGTGCCGTCCCAGCGGACCTGCGGCGTCTTCGACGCGTCCTTTGCGCCGGGCGACGGTGTGGCCGGCGCTGCGGTCGGCGCGCGGGTCAGATGGACTTCGCGCGGCACGGCATGCGCGTTGCCGCGTGCCTGGCCGAGCCATTGGGCGACGGTGGCCGCGGGCGCGGACCGCAGCGAGACGGCGGCAGCGCCATCGCCGCCGGTCGTCACGAGCTGCGCGTTGCCGGCGCCGAAGCTGTCGCGCACCGAGGTCTCGAGCGCGCGCAGCGCGTCGTCGCGGTTCAGGCGCGGCTGCGATTGCAGTGCCTTGGCGCGGTTCTGCAAGGTGGCCATCTGCTGCAACTGCGCATCGAGTTGCGCATGTTCGGCCCGTGCCGCGGCCAGCGTGCGCAGCGCGGGGGCGAGCGCAATCCACCAAAGCAAGGCCAGTGCCACGAGCGCGGCGGCGGCATAGACCATGCGGCGCTCGCGCACCTCCAGGGTGGCCCAGTGGGCCTTGAGCTGTTCGCTGAAATTCATCGGTTGGCCTCGGCCTGCACCAGCAGGAGGTCGCCTTCGGTACGCACGTTGTAGCCGCGCGGCGCCAGCGCGCCGGTGATCTGCGAGACCTCCGACGGCTGCAGCCCGAGGCCGCGCAGGCGCAGCTGCCCGGCGCCGTAGTCGACCGCGCTCGGCACCTTGCCGGGCGGCAGGTTGGCGGCGAGCGCGCCGACCATGGGTTCGAAGTCGCTGCCCGCCACGTCGCCCACGGCCTGCTGCAATGCGGCAACTTCGCGCTGCATCTGCACCGGCGCGTCGACCACGATCTTCACCGAGGGGAAGGTCTGGGTCAGCATGGCCTTGGCGGCCTGCCGTTTCGACTCGAGCGCGCTGCGTTCCTTCCAGGCCCAGGCGTTGAGTCCGATCAGCTGGGTCAGCAGCAGCACGACCACACCCCAGCGCGCGGCGCGCCACTCGGGCGCATAGCGCAGCGTTTGCAGGACCGATGCGAATTTCTTGCCGGCGCGTGCGCGGCCGGTTGCGGCGAGGTCGAACTGCGCGAGCTCCCAGGGCGTGCGCGCGGCCTGCAGCCAGCGCTGCGGCGATTGCACGATGGGCACGCGGCGCTCGAGCAACTGCTCGGCCGCTTCGGCCACGGCGGGTTCGGTGGTGATGACGGCGGTGTCCAGCGGCAGGCCGCCCGACAGGGCCAGCCCCGCGCCGGCCAGCGGCAGCGAGACCACGCCGTCGGCGTCGCACACCGTGAGCTGCGGCGCCTCGGGCTCGCCCGTGACCAGCAGCAGCGGCGGGCCGTCGACCGGCTGCGGCGCGAATTCAGGGACGATGCGCACCACGCGACGGCCGGCCGCTTCGAGCCCTTGCACGACGCTGCGCAGCCAGATGCGATTGCAGGCCGCGACCCACACGGGCGCGCCGGCCTTGGCGTCGGGTTCGAGCGCGAAGTGCAGGGCTTCGGGTTCGTCGAGCAGGTGTTCTTCGAGCAGGCCGTCGAGCACGGCGCGCAGCTTCGACGCGCTGCCCATGCTGCCCTTGGGCAGCGTGACGCGGTGCCACGAGAGCGCGACGGAAGGAATGCCGAGCATGACCTCGGCGCTCGAGGGCAGGAGCGCCAGCAACGCGCGGCCCTGGTTGCGCAATGCAATGCCGTCGTCGCCTGCCTGGGCCCAGTCGTACTCGCCCGCGGCATCGGCCGGAGGGAGGGGGGCAATGAGCAGCAGGGGAGTCATGTGGATCTTGGAAAAGCCGGTGATTGTAGGTGCGCGTCTGACAGGCTGACGCTCTTGTTTCGATAGCGTGTTGCGCAGACGCCATGCGCGTTCGAAGGCTTTTTGTCTACAAATAGGGCATCGAAATCAGGGTTTGACCGTAGTGTCCGTTGCGCCGGCGCCGCGGGTGCGCCAGATCGTCGTTGCCGTGACACCGTTGCGCTGTAGAAGCGAGCGCTCCTCGACGTAGGTGCGCTCCAGCCGCAGCCTGCCGTAGACCTCGAAGTACTGCGTGCCCACGCCGTGCTGCGCCGCATTGAAGGGCGCGCTGCCGCTGGGCAGCGCGGCGTTGGCGGCGGCAATGTCCTTGAAGAAGGCGCGCGTGCGGCGCTCCACAAGTTGGCGCGCGCTGGCGATGTTGAGCGACTCCATGCTGGCGCTGATGGCTTCGGCGCTCGCGGTGTTGAGGTTGAGCGTGGTCTTCACCGGCAGGATCGTCACGTACGGTTCGAGCGCGGCGGCGGTCGAGGGCGACAGGCCCAGCCACACCAGCTGCGAGACCTGCTGCGGCATCAGCGGCGCGGCGCTGGGGTCGCCGCCGTCGCTGCCGTCGGTCGCGGTGCCCGTGGCAAGGGCGGCCACCAGGCCCGTGGTCATCCGGCTGAGCTCCGACGCCGGCAGGCCCAGCAGGTTGAACAGCCGGGTGAAGGTGGCGACGCTGGCGGGCACCGGCTTGCCGTTGTCGACCAGCGACAGCACGTTGAGCTTGGACTGCGCATCGACGATGCGGCCCGAGAGGAAGGCGTCGGGCAGTCCTTCGAGGCTGTCGCTCGACACGTTCTTGTCGGCCGCCAGGAAGCTCGTGAGCCGCGCCTCCTCGAGCGGCACGGCCCAGGGCTCTGCCAGGTTGTCGGGGCCGCCGGTGCGGCCGTCTTCGCTGAGGATCAGGCGCGACCAGTCGAGCGCGCCGACCAGCACCCAGGCAGCCTGCACGCGCGCGCGCTCGGCGCCTTCGACCTCGGCCGCGCGCCACTGCTGCCACAGCGCCGCGGCGGCGAAGGTGGCCACGAGCATCACGGTCAGCATCGCGGCGAGCAGGGCGGCGCCGGACTGGCGCTTCTTTGTTGCCGTCATGATGATTTCGCCGATCCGACGGTCGGCTTGACCCAGTCGCGCGTGAGCGTGCCCGAGAGGCCGTCTCCGGGCGGCAGCGTGATGACGAGGCGCACGCCGTCGGGCATGGCGACGACGGGGCCCGCGGGGTTGTTGGGGTTGGGCACGACGGTGGGCAGCTGGCTGGCCGGCACCCAGGTGTTGTCGCGGAAGAAATAAAGCTGCCAGTTGCTGGCTGGCACCAGCGGCACGTCGTTGTAGCCGCCTCCGGCCGCGCTCGCGCCGCCGTCCTGTGCCCAGGCGGCCGCGAAGTTCCAGGCCTGCTGCCATTCGCCGCGCGTGGTGAAGGGCTGCGATTGCCAGCGCCGCCAGCGCACGCCGTCGGAGCCGGACTTCAGCATCCAGGCCACCACCTGCACCGACGGCGCCGCGTCGTCGCTGCCACGGCGCGTGAGCCGCAGCACGCGGCCGTCCCAGTCGATCGGGCGGGTCTGCGCGAGCGTGGTCACGGCGTCGAGGTCGGCGCCCCACTGCGCGAGCGTGGCCTGCAGCGTGAGGACGGCGTCGGCGCGCTGCTGGTTCTGCGTGGTGGCGCGGGACATGCTGTCCAGCCCGCGCCAGCTGATGAGCGAGAGCAGGGCCATCACCGCGATGGCGACGAGCAGCTCGATCAGCGTGAAGCCGCGGGACCTGGAGACGAGCATCAGTACCTCCCCACGATGGTGGAGATGCGCAGGATCGGCGCGTCGGCTTCGTCGCGCACCTGCACGTCGACGCGCCGGAAATTCGGGTTCAGCGTGGACGTGGTCGAAGTGGTCACGTTGAACGAGACGCCGGCCTGCAGGCAGATGGAGCCCGAGTCGCCGATTGCCGGCATTTGCCGCGACAGGCGGGCCTTGGCGAGTTCGTTCTCGGCGCACAGGTCGGCCAGCACGAGATCGGACTGGCGCTGCGCATTGCGCGTGAGCGACATCGTGGCCTGCGAACCCGCGGCCAGCGCCAGCGCGACGATGCCGAGCGCGATCAGCACTTCGATCAGCGTGAAGCCGGCGATGCGAGAGGACGGGGCAGGGCGTCGCGCGCTCATTGCACGGCCGATACGGTGAAGGGGCGCACCCCGTCGGTCGCGATGCGCAATGCGCGCGCGGGCGGGCCGGCGGAATAGAGCATGACCTGCTGCGCCGCGATGATCGGATCGGGCCCGAGCTGCAGCGCGGGAACCAGCGTGCCGTTGGCGAGAGAGGCCTGCGCTGTGATGCCTTCGGCGGCCCAGTTGGCGGGCAGTGCGCCAGGCGGGAGGCCGTCGAACACGAAGCTGCCCTCGACGGGCCGCCACCGCACCACGATGCCGCTGGCGCGCGACTGGGCGCGGGCCGATTCGAGCAGGGCGGCGAGCCGGTCGGCTTCGCGGTCGAGCTTGGCGGCGTTGGTGTCGCGTATCGCGAAGCTGACGGCGGCGGTGGCGATCGCGATGATGGCGATCACCACGATCAGCTCCAGCAGCGTGAAGCCGCGGGCCGGGTGGATGTGGGGGCGTGGATACCGGTTGCGGCGCAGCGCGCCCGAGCCGCTATTGCCAGCTGCCGATGTCGGCATTCTTGCCCTCGCCGCCGCTTTGGCCGTCGGCGCCGAACGAGAGCACGTCGATCTCGCCCTTGATGCCCGGGTTCATGTACTGGTACGGATGACCCCAGGGGTCGTTGGGCAGCTTCTCGACGTAGGCCTTCCAGTTGGGTGCGGCCGGACCGGTGGTTGGGCGCGTGAGCAGCGCCTGCAGACCCTGCTCGGCGGTGGGGTAGCGCTGGTTGTCCAGGCGATAGAGCTTGAGCGCCTGCATCAGGTTGTTGATGTCGGTGCGGGCGGCCGTCACGCGGGCGTCGTCGGCGCGCTCGATCACGTTCGGCACGATGAGCGCCGCCAGCACGCCGATGATGACCAGCACCACCATCAGTTCGATCAGCGTGAAGCCGCGTTGGGCGGTGCGGGTGGCGGCACGGAGGAATTTGTTCATAGCTTGGGCGGACATGATTCGGAAAGCGCGCTGCATGATAATCCGCAGCCATGACAAGTCCCTACTCAGCCGCTCGCTGGCATGCCCCACTTGCAACGACGGGGCTTTGGGCGCTGGCGGCCGGTGCCGCGGTGTTCTGGGCGCTGCGCCTGGCTTCGCCGACCGACGCCGTGGCGGCGGCCGCGACGATGCCGCGGCCTTCGGTGACGGCCGATTCGGATGCGGTGGCCCGGCTGCTGGGCGTGCTGCCGGCGTCACGCACGGCCCAGGTGGCGCCCGAGGCGGCCAGCCGCTTTGCGCTGTCGGGTGTGGTGGCCGACCCTTCGAAGCAGGGGGCCGCGCTGATCTCCATCGACGGCAAGCCGCCGCGGCCGTTCCGTGTCGGCTCGGTGATCGGCGACAACTATGTGCTGCAGTCGGTGGGCCTGCGCTCGGCGACCATCGGCACGCAGGCCGACGGCCCGGCGGCGTTCACGCTGCAATTGCCGGTGCGTGCGCCGATCAGCGTTTCCAGCCCCGGGTTGCCGGCAGTGCCGATGTCTGCGCCGACCGGGCCCCTGCCTGCGACGATGCCAGCCGTGGTGGCCCCGCCGCAGTTGCCGCAGCAACAGCAGCAACCGGGTGGCCCGCTGTCGCAACCTGCTGCTATGGCACCGCCGCCGCAACAGGCGCCCGCGCAGTAGCAGCGGACAGTTGAACGATCGAAGCCGGCCTGGAGCCGGCTTCTGCTTTTTCAGGCCTGCAGAAAGAGCCGGTACGCCGGGTTGGCCGTTTCCTCGACGTAGGGATAGCCCAGCGTTTCGAGGAAGGCGTCGAACTCGGCACCTTCGCCGGCAGGCACCTGCAGGCCCACGAGGATGCGGCCGTAGTCGGCGCCCTGGTTGCGGTAATGGAACAGGCTGATGTTCCAGTTCGGCTGCATCAGGCTCAGGAACTTGAGCAGCGCGCCGGGACGCTCGGGAAACACGAAGCGCAGCAGGCGCTCGTCATGCGCGAGGCCAGTGCGTCCGCCCACGAGGTGTCGCAGATGCTCCTTCGCAAGCTCGTCATGGGTGAGGTCGAGCGTGTTGAATCCGTGCTCGTCGAAGGTCCGTGCGATGAAGGCCGACTCGCCGCGCGCCGAGGTCGTGAGACCGACGAACACATGCGCCTTGGCTGCATCGCTTATGCGGTAGTTGAACTCGGTCACGTTGCGAGGTGCGCCGCCGCCCGTGGCTTCGGCGTCGCTCGCGGGCATCTCGCCGATCAGCTCGCAGAAGCGGCGGAAGCTGCCGCGCTCTTCGGGCATGGTGACGGCGAACAATGCCTCGCGCTCTTCACCGACTTCGGCGCGTTCGGCGACGAAACGCAGCCGGTCGAAATTCATGTTGGCGCCGCACAGGATGGCTGCATAGGTCTCGCCGTGGCGGCCGTGCTGGGCAACGTATTCCTTGATGGCCGCGACCGCCAGCGCACCGGCCGGCTCGACGATGCTGCGCGTGTCCACGAAGATGTCCTTGATGGCGGCGCACACGGCGTCGGTGTCGACGGCGATGTATTCGTCGACCAGCTCGCTGGCGATGCGGAAGGTTTCCTCGCCGACCAGCTTGACCGCCGTGCCGTCGGAGAACAGGCCGACGTCGGGCAGGTTCACGCGCTGATTGGCCGCGACCGATTGCATCATCGCGTCGGAGTCGTTCATCTGCACGCCGATCACCTTGATCTCGGGTCGCACGGCCTTGATGTAGTTGGCCACGCCGGAGATCAACCCGCCGCCGCCGATTGCGACGAACACTGCATCGAGCGGGCCCTGGTGCTGTCGCAGGATTTCCATTGCGATGGTGCCCTGGCCTGCGATGACATCGGGGTCGTCGAAGGGATGCACGAAGGTCAGGTTTTGCTGCGCCTGCAATTCGAGCGCGTGCAGATAGGCATCCGAATAGCTGTCGCCATGCAGCACGATTTCGCCGCCGAAACCACGCACCGCATCGATTTTCAGTTTGGGCGTGGTCACCGGCATCACGATCACCGCGCGCGTGCCGAGCTTGCGTGCACCCAATGCAACGCCTTGCGCGTGATTTCCAGCCGATGCGCAAATTACGCCGCTTGCCAATTGCGCAGCACTCAGATGCGCCATCTTGTTATAGGCGCCGCGCAGTTTGAAGCTGAAGACCGGTTGCTGGTCTTCGCGCTTGAGCAGCACGGTGTTGCCCAGCCGTTCGCTGAGCGCGCGCGCCTTCTCGAGCGCAGATTCGACGGCAACGTCGTAGACCCGAGCGTTGAGTATTTTTCTGAGATAGTCGGCGGGCGTGAGCGCCGGATCAACAGGCGCATTGCGCACGATTTTTTCCATGGGAGTTTTCATTTGCTAACTGTTGATGATAAGAGGCATCGGGATTGCATGCGAGATATGACATGGACACAAATGTCATAAACCTCTTCGGCAAAGCCCCAGCTGCAAATGATTCGGGATTTCTTGGACGCACCTATCCCGCGATTCATCCGACCGCCAATCAATTTACAAATGAGCGGAATCTGTTATCAATTTCTGTCAGCCACCTTTCGAAAGGGCTGATGCAGGCGGAGGTCGCGCGCGTTCAGCGAAAAGAAATTGGGTGTGCCACATGGCAGGCGATGGGCAACAGATTGCGTGCGCACATCGTTCCGCTGCTCGGCGATGTTTCGGCGCAGTCGTTTGCAACCGCCGACGCGCAACGCTTGATCGATCACCTCGGAGAGCAGGGCTTCACCAGCACGGCGATTGCCCAGTACCTGGTGCTATTGCGCAAGGTGGTGATGCACGGCGTGCACATCGGTGTACTTCGCGATGCGCCTCCTTTTCCGAAGGTCAAGGTGCGCAGCCAGCCGCGCGGCAGCTTCAGCGTTGCGGAGTACCGGACGATCATCAAGACCGCGCGCAGCTTGCGCGGGCACTCGCATCCGGTGCTCGATCAACTTGCGGCCGGCGAACGTTTCTGGATTGCGCGCGAACTGCTCGTCATGCCGGACGAGCTGCCCTGGCTGATCCGCTGGATGGTGAACACCTTCGTGCGTCCGAGCGACATCAAGCTCATGAAGCACAAGCACATCGAGGTCGTGCGCGGCAAGCACGTCTATCTGCGGATGAACCTGCCGGAGACCAAGCGGCACAGTCAGCCCATCGTGAGCCTGCGTCCTGCGGTGCGGGTCTATGAATGCTTGCTCGCTAATCGCGGCGAGCATGGGTATGGCGGGGCGGAGGACTACATCTTCCTGCCGCAGTTGAAGAACCGCGAGCATGCGCTGGCAGTGCTCAACTTCTTCTTTCACTGGGTGCTCGAAAAGGCGGGGCTTGAGAAAGGGCCACTGGGCCAGTCGAGGACGCTCTACTGCCTGCGCCATACCGCGATCACGCTGCGGCTCTTGTACGGGCAAGGGATCGACATGCTGACCTTGGCACGCAATGCGCGCACGAGCGTCAACATGGTCGAGCGTTTCTACGCATCGGTGTTGAGCGGAGAAATGAATGTGGGACTCCTGCAAAGCCGGCGTAGCCGGGCGAGCTGAGAAAGAGAAAGAAGGAGAGCAAGGACAAAAAGCCGCCCGGCGTGAGCCGGGCGACTTGAGGCTTTGCTGATTCGAACTGGCAAGAGCCAGCATCGGGATCAAACGAGGAAGATCAGAACGCGTGACGAATGCCGAAGTCGTAGCCCGTCGAGGTCTTCGGTGTGAACACGCCAGCAGCCGCGTTGTAGAAAGCCGGTCCACCCACGTTCAATGCCGCGCCGTTCTTGTCGCTCACGCGAGCAACCGTGGCGTAAAGGGCCGTGCGCTTCGACAGGTTGTGCACGTAACCGAGTGCCAGCTTGTTGGCCTTCGGGTCGCGTCGGGTGGCCGACAGGTTGTCGTCGTACTTGACAGCAGAGTAGGACGCTCGGATCAGGCCTGCACCAACTGGCACAGTCAGGCCAAGTAGATAGCCGTTCAGATCGACGTCGGGACGACCGCCGGCGATCGGCCGGTTTTTGTAGTCACGCGAGTTCTCGGCACGCGAAAGTTCGCCGAACAGCTTCACGGGGCCGAAGTCATACGAGGCACCCAGGTTGAAGATGTTTACCGAGTCGGTGGTGCCAGCGTAGTACTGATCGCCAACCGTGCTGTTGCCGTAGGCCACTGCGACGTCCAGAGGGCCGTTTGCGTAGCCGAAGCGACCACCGATGTAACGGCCTGCGCGGCTCTTCGAGGTCGAGCTGTCCGCCGGGATGAAGCCGCCGTTGCTGTGCTTGTCGTTCTCGTGGAACGCATACATCACCTGGCCGTAAAAGCCGCCAAGGTTCGGTGGCAGGAAGTAGCCGATCGAATTGCTGGCGCGAGAGTAGTTCTGGTTGCCGCCGAAGCCGCCAGTGTCCTTGGCGCCGTAGGTCACGGCGTTGAAGCCGTTGGCCGTGTTGATCAGGTTGGAGCCAACGCCGTTGGTGCCGAACGGATCGAACACGGAGTCGTTCCAGAACGTGGGGGTGTAGTCGCGACCCAGGCGGAGTTCACCGAACCCACCCGACAGACTCACGGTCGAGCGACGAACGAAGGTTGCGAGGCCGGTGGCGCTGTCGTCATTGGTGATGGGGGCTTCGAGCCGGAAGCTGGCTGCCAGGTCGCCACCGAGGTCTTCCGTACCACGGAAGCCGAGGCGGCTGGTGTTGTAGCCAGAGTTGGCCAGCGCCGTGCGGCTGACCTTCACGCTGCCCAGATTCGTGGGCCTCAGGTCACGCGAGCTGGACGAGTAACCGCTGATCGACGCGTCGACCACACCAAACAGCGTGACGGACGACTGAGCCGAGGCAACACCGGCAACAGCCAGGGCAGCCAGAGCAACTGCCCTTTCGGTGCGAAAACTAGAGTGGCGGCAAGGCCGGTGAGGGTGGCCTGGAAAGAAAAAAGCCCCGAGCTTTGCAGCTCGGGGCTAAATCCACCAATTGGAAGGGTGGAGGAGACAACTGGGTGCGCATACGTTTGCGCAATGAAATAAAGTATATCGACTGTTTGTTGCGTTGCAACAAGCGAGTGATGCTTTTCCCACACACAAATGGATGTCGGCGTGCATTTTTGCCCGACATCCCAGACCTGGAACTCCGAAAACCATGGAATGCACAGTAAGTTGGACCGGTGACGCAGGCACGCGATCGGCCATGGGCTTCGTTGCCGAGACGGGCAGCGGCCATGTCCTGATGATGGATGGCGCACCGGATGCCGCGAAGCCCGAGAACGGCGGACAGAACCTCGCGGCGCGGCCGATGGAGACTGTTCTTGCCGGCACCGGGGGATGCACTGCCTACGATGTCGTGCTCATACTGAAGCGCGGACGCCATCGCGTCGAGCGCTGCAGCGTCAAGCTGACCAGCGAGCGCGCCGAAAAGGACCCCAAGGTCTTCACGAAGATCCACATGCACTTCACCGTGGCGGGCAAGGGAATTCCGGCCTCTGCCGTGGAGCGCGCAATCGCACTGAGTCACGAAACGTATTGCTCCGCCAGCATCATGCTGGCGAAGACAGCCGAAATCACCACCAGTTTCGACCTGATCGAAACCTGAGCCAAGTGGCCTAGATGCGGTGCGCCAGCGTGGTCATCACGCGGGAGGCCACGCGCATCAGGGCCTTGGCCGGCGCCGGGAGCTCCGCCGCGCCGGCGTCGACAGCCTGCGACGCATGACGGGCTTCGTCTAGCTTCATCTGCTCGACCACTGCCTTGGATGCGCTGTCTCCGGACGGAAGGCGATCGAGGTGGCTGTCCAGGTGGGCCTCCACCTGACGCTCCGTCTCTGCGACGAATCCCAGACTCAATGGGTCTCCGAGGCGGCCCGCGACGAGGCCGAGGCCGAAAGCGCCTGCGTACCAGAGAGGATTCAGGATCGACGGGCGCGCCCCCAACTCGTCAAGCCGTTGCCGGGTCCAGGCCAGGTGATCGGTTTCCTCGTGCGCCGCTTCGAGGAAATGGGCGCGCAGCGCAGGATCGCGTGTCACCGCTGCCTGGGCTGTGTAAAGCGCCTGTGCGCAGACTTCACCCACATGATTCACCCGCATCAGCGCGCCGGCTTCCCGACGTTCCGCTTCACTCATTTCACCCGGTGCCTGTGAGGGGACGGGCGTCGCCCGCGTGGCATGGGGGCGGGCAAAAAGCGTGCGCAATGCAGCGTCTGCCGCGGTCAGAACAGGGTCGATCATGAGCGTCATGCGCCTATTTGAACGCACATGAGAAATGCCACGCCGGAGCCTCGTCATATTTCACATAGTGGTGCGCAGAGGGGTCTAAGTCCTTTGTTGCAAGCGTGCAACGAAACGCGCGAGCCATCCAAGATTTCGGGCGAATTGTTTTGCCCTGCCGCAGCGGCTCTGGTGCAATAGCATCAACTTCCCAAAAGGAGGTTGGCCCGGGGTCCGGTGGGAGCACAAAAGTGCCAGTCACGGTGAGCCCTTCGCACCGGAGCCCTATGTTTAACCTTGGAGAAACTTGCAATGAAAAAATCTCTAGTTGCTCTGGCTGCCCTGGCTGTTGCCGGTGTTGCCTCGGCTCAGTCGTCCGTCACGCTGTTTGGTGTGGTCGACGCGTCGATCAGCGGCTATTCGAGCACCTCGCGTGACCTGAATGGTGCCACGCTCCTGAACCCGTTCTACCTGAACCAAGGCAGCCGCAAGGTCAGCAGCACGCAACTGGCTAACTCGGGCTACAACTCGAGCCGTCTGGGCTTCCGTGGTACGGAAGACCTCGGTGGCGGCCTGGCAGCCAGCTTCTGGCTCGAAGCTCCGATCAGCAATGACAACGGCCAAGAAGGTATCGCGACGTTCGCACGCCGCTCGACCGTCAGCTTGTCGGGTGGTTTCGGTGAAGTTCGCCTGGGTCGTGACTACACCGCCACGTTCTGGAACGACACCGTGTTCGATCCGTTCGGCACCAACGGCGTTGGCACCAACCTGATCTTCTCGTCCAGCGCTCTGCTCGGCGCCTTCGGCACCCCCGCAGCCTCGACTGGCGCCGCCACCAACGTCGGCTCCAGCAACTACGTTCGCGCAAGCAACGTCGTCGGCTACTTCCTGCCGCCGAACCTGGGTGGTTTCTACGGTCAAGTGCAGTACGGCTTCGCAGAGAAGAACAAGTACAGCCCTGGTCTGTCTACGCCTAACGTTGCCAACAGCCAACGTCAAGGTCGTTACGTCGGCGGCCGCTTCGGCTACGCGAACGGTCCTCTGGACGTTGCGCTGGCTTATGGCAGCAGCACCGTGGGTGACGACTACTACGCCGGCACGACCACCAAGACCAACACGCTGAACCTGGGCGCTTCGTATGACTTCGGTCCCGTGAAGCTGTTCGGTGAACTGTCGAAGGTCAAGAACAAGGTTGACTACGAAGTGACGCCGCTGGCTGGTGGCCGTCCTGACGTGGATGTGACCGGTTACCTGCTCGGCGCTACCGTGCCGGTCGGTGCTGGCCTGATCCGCGCTTCGTGGTCGCACGTCAAGTACGACCAGAACCTGCCGTTCAACCCGTTCGCTCTGAACACGCCTGATCCCAAGGCCAACAAGCTGGCTCTGGGCTACGTGCACAACCTGTCGAAGCGCACGGCTCTGTACGCTACGGTTGCTCGCGTCAGCAACAAGAACGGCGCAGCTCTGACCGTTGGCGGTGCTTCGTTCGTGACCACCGGTGGCTTCACCCCGAAGACCTCCACCGGCTACGACTTCGGTATCCGTCACGCTTTCTAATTTGACGCTGGCGTAAGCCAGCTTCGAATCAAAAGCTCGAAAGCCACTCGACGAAAGTCGAGTGGCTTTTTTTCGTCTGGACACTCTTGGGGAAACCACGAGGCGCACCCCCGGGGAACCACCGTGCGGGCACGCACCTTGCACTGCTAGCATGCCCCGTTCACTCCGCTCGATGAATGATTGCCTTTGTACTGCGCCGCCTGATCCAGGCCGTGATCGTGATGATCGCGGTCGCGTTCATCGCCTTTCTCCTCTTCCAATACGTCGGCGACCCCGTCGTGTTCCTGCTGGGGCAGGACGCCAAGCCTGAGCAGATCCGCGAGCTGCGCGCCGCATTGGGGCTCGACCAGCCCTTCTTCGTGCAGTTCTGGCACTTCCTCGTCAACGCTGCACAAGGTGAGTTCGGCCTGAGCCTGCGCCAGGGCGCGAAGGTGTCGCGACTCATCGGCGAGCGCTTCCCCGCCACGCTTGAACTCGCGCTCGTCGCGGCCGTGCTGGCGCTGTTCATCGGCATTCCGATGGGCGTGTACACCGCGTTGCGCCGCGGTACCTTCATGAGCCAGGTGTTCATGACCGTGTCGCTGCTCGGCGTGTCCCTGCCCACCTTCCTGATCGGCATCCTGCTGATCCTCGTCTTCGCCGTGACGCTGGGGTGGTTCCCGAGCTTCGGGCGCGGCGAGACCGTGAAGCTCGGCTGGTGGACCAGCGGCCTCTTCAGCGCCGACGGCTGGCAGCACATCGTGCTGCCAGCGGTGACGCTGGCGATCTTCCAGCTCACGCTGATCATGCGGCTGGTGCGCGCCGAGATGCTCGAGGTGCTGCGCACCGACTACATCAAGTTCGCGCGTGCGCGGGGCCTGACGAACCGCGCCATTCATTTCGGCCACGCGCTCAAGAACACGCTGGTGCCCGTGATGACCATCACTGGCCTGCAGCTCGGCGGCCTGATTGCCTTCGCGATCATCACCGAGTCGGTGTTCCAGTGGCCCGGCATGGGGCTGCTGTTCATCCAGGCCGTGACCTTCGCCGACATTCCGGTGATGGCAGCCTACCTATGTCTTATTGCCCTGATCTTCGTGGTGATCAACCTCGTGGTCGACCTGCTGTACTTCGTGGTCGATCCGCGATTGCGCGTTGGCAAGGCGGGAGGGCACTGACATGACGACAGCGACAGCAGAGGCCCCGCGCCTCAAGGCCTCCGGCCGTGCGTTCGCGCACATCGCGAACTTCTATCCCGAGATCACGGCCTTCCGCCGCGACCTGCACGCACACCCCGAGCTCGGCTTCGAGGAGGTCTACACCTCCGGCCGCGTGCGCGAGGCCCTGCGCGCCTGCGGTGTCGACGAGATTCACGAGGGCATCGGCAAGACCGGCGTGGTCGGCGTCATCCGCGGTCGTTCGACGGCCAGCGGCCGCATGATCGGCCTGCGCGCCGACATGGACGCGCTGCCCATGCGCGAAGACAACGACTTCGGCTGGCGCTCCGCCAGCGAGGGCCTCATGCACGGCTGCGGCCACGACGGCCACACTGCCATGCTGGTCGGCGCCGCGCGCTACCTGGCCGAGACGCGCGACTTCGACGGCACCGCCGTGCTCATCTTCCAGCCCGGCGAAGAGGGCTGCGCCGGCGCGCGCGTGATGATCGAGGACGGCCTGTTCGACCGCTTCCCGGTCAACGCCGTCTACGCGATGCACAACTGGCCCGCCATGCCGGCCGGCACTGTCGGCATCAACCGCGGTGCGATGATGGCCGCGGCCGACCGCATCACCATCAGCATCAAGGGCAAGGGCGGCCATGGCGCGCACGCCTACCAGACCGTCGACCCCGTGATCGTCGCGGCGCACATCATTACGGCCGCCCAGACCATCGTTTCGCGCAACGTGCGCCCGATCGACGCCGCCGTCATCAGCATCTGCGCGATGCAGGCCGGCGACCTCGGCGCGATGAGCGTGGTGCCGGGCGAGGCCACGCTGGTCGGCACCGTGCGCACCTTCAGCGCGCGCGTGCAGGCGCAGATCGAGCAGCGGCTGAACGAGTTGTGCGCGGCCATTGCCTCGGGCTTCGGCGCCAGCGCCAGCATCAAATATGAGCGCATCTATCCCGCCACCATCAACACCGCGCCCGAGGCCATGTTCGCGGCCGATGTGGCCGAGTCGCTGGTGGGTGCGAAGAATGTCGAGCGCAGCATGGAGCCCAGCATGGGCGCCGAAGACTTCTCTTTCATGCTGCAGAAGAAAGCCGGCGCCTACCTGCGCATCGGCCAGGACGTGCGCGACGGCGCCTACCTGCACAACAGCCGCTACGACTTCAATGACGAGATCCTGCCGCTTGGCGCCGCGCTGCATGCCGGCCTGATCGAGCAGGGCATGCCGCTTGCCGTTACCCGCGGTGCGCAGCCAGGGAGAGCCGCCGCTACCGCGGCGACGTGATGTGTTTGATTCCAACCCGAGGAGTGTTCCCATGAGTTTCAAGAAAAGTGTGGCTGCGGCCGCCGTTTTGTGCGCCCTGAGCGCCGTCAGCATGGTCGCCGGCGCGCAGACCATCCGCATCGCGAACCAGGGGGACGCGCTATCGCTGGACCCGCACTCGCTCAACGAATCGCTACAGCTGAGCGTGACCGCCAACGTCTATGAAACCCTCGTGGGCCGCAACAAGGACCTGAGCCTTGCACCGCTGCTGGCCACCAGCTGGAAGCAGACCTCGCCGAACGTCTGGCGCTTCGAACTGCGCAAGGGCGTGACCTTCCACGACGGCACCCCGTTCTCCGCCGACGACGTGGTGTTCAGCTTTGCGCGCGCCCAGGGCGACGGCTCCGACTTGCGCGCCACGCTGAGCGACATCAAGGCCGTGCGCAAGGTCGGCGACCTTGCCGTCGAGATCGAGACCAACGGCCCCTTCCCGATCCTGCCCGACGTGATCTCGCTCACCATGATCATGAGCAAGAAGTGGTGCGAGGAAAACCAGGCCACCAAGCCGGTGGATCGCCGCAAGGGCATCGAGAACACCGCCTCGTTCAAGGCCAACGGCACCGGCCCGTTCCGTGTGCGCGAACGCCAGCCCAACGTGCGCACCGTGTTCACGCGCAACGGCACCTACTGGGGCAAGATCGACGGCAACGCGCAGGAGATCATCTTCACGCCCATCGCCAACCCGGCCACCCGCGTGGCCGCACTGGTCTCGGGTGAAGTCGACGTGATGGAGCCCGTGCCGGTGCAGGACATCGCCCGCATCAACGCCGCGCCCAATGCCCGCGTGATCACCGGCCCCGAGATGCGCACCATCTTCCTGGGCATGGACCAGAAGCGCGACGAACTGCAGTACTCGAACATCAAGGGCAAGAACCCGTTCAAGGACAAGCGCGTTCGCCAGGCCTTCTACCAGGCCATCGACATCGTCGGCATCCAGAAGACCGTGATGCGCGGCGCCTCCAAGCCCACCGGCCTCCTGGTCGGCCCCGGCATCAACGGCTGGACCGCCGAGCAGGACAAGCGCTTGCCCTACGACGTCGAGGCTGCCAAGAAGCTGCTGACCGAAGCCGGCTACCCCAACGGCTTCGAGGTGTCGCTGAACTGCCCGAACGACCGCTACGTGAACGACGGCCAGATCTGCCAGAGCGTTGCCTCCAACCTCGCGAAGATCGGCGTCAAGATCAATCTCGTGGCCGAGACCAAGGGCACCTACTTCCCGAAGGTGCTGCGCCGCGACACCAGCTTCTACATGCTGGGCTGGACCCCGACCACCTACGATTCGCACAATGCGCTGAGCTCGCTCACCTCCTGCCCCGATGACAAGGGCACCGGGCAGTTCAACCTGGGTGCGTACTGCAACCCCAAGCTCGACGAGCTGACCAAGAAGATCCAGTCCGAGAGCGACAAGGCCAAGCGCAACGAGCTGATCAAGGAGGCGTTCAAGATGCACGCCGACGACATCGGCCACCTGCCGCTGCATCAGCAGTCGCTGGCCTGGGGCGTGAGCAAGAAGGTCGAGCTGGTGCAGCTGGCCGACAACTTCATGTACTTCAAGTGGATGAGCATCAAGCCGTGATCCCGCTGGCCGCCCGCAAGGCGGCCTGACCATGGGCCCGCTTCTTGCGGGCCCATTCCTTTTGCCTCACGATGAAAAAAACACTCGCCCGTTGGCTCGACAGCGATGTCGGCTACAGCTTTCGCACATCGCCCGTGGCCATTGGCGCGGCGCTGATCGCGCTGGTCTGCGTGGTCTGTGCGGTGTTCGCCGGATGGGTGTCGCCGCACAACCCCTTCGACCTCGCCACCCTCGAACTCGGCGACGCGCGCCTGCCGCCCGCATGGAGCGCCGAAGGTTCGTCCAAATACCTGCTGGGCACCGATGACCAGGGCCGCGACATTCTCTCGGCCGTCATCTACGGCGCACGCATCTCGCTGATCGTCGGCCTGGTGTCGGTGGTGCTGTCGGTGGTGGTCGGCGTGGTGCTGGGCCTGCTCGCCGGCTTCTTCGGCGGCTGGCTCGACTCCTTCCTCATGCGCGTGTGCGACGTGATGCTGTCGTTTCCGCCCATCCTGGTGGCGCTGCTCATTGCCGGCGTCGGCCGCGCGCTCTTTCCCGGCGCGCACGAGTCGCTGGCCTTCGGCGTGCTGATCATTTCCATCTCGCTGACCGGCTGGGTGCAGTACGCGCGCACGGTGCGCGGTTCCACGCTGGTGGAGCGCAACAAGGAATACGTGCAGGCCGCGCGCGTTACCGGCGTGGCGCCGATGCGCATCATGCTGCGCCACGTGCTGCCCAACGTGATGGGGCCGGTGATGGTGCTGGCCACGATCCAGGTGGCCACGGCCATCATCACCGAGGCCACGCTGTCGTTCCTCGGCGTCGGCGTGCCGCCGACTTCGCCTTCGCTGGGCACGCTCATCAGCATCGGCAACCAGTACCTGTTCTCGGGCGAATGGTGGATCACGGTGTTTCCGGGCCTGATGCTGGTGCTGATCGCACTCAGCGTGAACCTGCTCGGCGACTGGCTGCGCGACGCGCTCAACCCGCGTCTGCGCTGAAGAGAAAGATAAGGAGAACGCCACCATGACGCTGCTCCAGGTCAAAGACCTCGTCGTCGAATTTCCGCACCGCCGCGGCACGCTGCGTGCGCTCGACCGCATTTCATTCGACATCGCGCCCGGCGAAATCCTCGGCGTGGTGGGCGAATCGGGCGCTGGCAAGTCGCTCACGGGCGCGGCCATCATTGGCCTGCTCGAGCCGCCGGGCCGCGTGGCCGGCGGCGAGATCCTGCTGGAGGGCCAGCGCATCGACAACCTCGGCTTCGACGCGATGCGGCCCATTCGCGGCCGCAAGATCGGCGCGATCTTCCAGGACCCGCTGACTTCGCTGAACCCGCTCTACACCGTGGGCCGGCAGCTGATCGAGACCATTCGCGCCCACTTGCCCGTGACCGAGAGCGAAGCGCGCAAGCGCGCCATCGGCCTGCTGCAGGACACCGGCATTCCCGCCGCCGAGCAGCGCATCGACCACTTCCCGCACCAGTTCTCGGGCGGCATGCGGCAGCGCGTGGTGATCGCATTGGCGCTTGCGGCCGAGCCCAAGCTCATCGTGGCCGACGAGCCGACCACCGCGCTCGACGTGTCGATCCAGGCGCAGATCATCCAGCTGCTCAAGCAGGTGTGCAAGGACCGCGGCGCGGCGGTGATGCTGATCACGCACGACATGGGCGTGATCGCCGAAACCTGCGACCGCGTGGCCGTGATGTATGCGGGCCGCATTGCCGAAATCGGCCCGGTGCACGAAGTGATCCACCAGCCTGCGCACCCCTACACCTCGGGCCTGATGGCCTCGATTCCCGACATGACGAGCGACCGCGAGCGGCTCAACCAGATCGACGGTGCGATGCCGCGGCTCAACGCCATTCCCACGGGTTGTGCCTACAACCCGCGTTGCCCGCGCACCTTTGCGCGCTGCCTCGTCGAGCGGCCCGAACTCATGCACGCCGGTGCCACGCGCGCTGCCTGCTGGCTGCACGATGCCGCCGATCCGCATGCCGGCCAGGCCGAGATCGCGGCAAGGCATCACGACGCACTGGCGGCCGGCGAACGCGCCGCGCCCGAAGCGGCCGAACCCGTCGTGGAGGTGACGCGATGAGCGAGCCTCTCGTGGTCGCGCACGACCTCGCCCGCACCTTCGACGTCTCGCCGCCCTGGCTCAACCGCGTGCTCGAACGCAAGCCGCGCGTGCTGCTGCACGCGGTCGACGGCGTGAGCTTTTCCATCGAGCGCGGCAAGACGCTGGCGTTGGTAGGCGAATCGGGCTGCGGCAAGAGCACCGTGGCGCGCCTGCTGGTGGGCCTCTACGCGCCCACGCGCGGCGGCCTGCAGTTCGACGGGCAGAACGCGCACGCCGCGTTCAAGACCCCCGAGGGCCGCAAGCTGCGCCGCCGCATTCAGATGATCTTCCAGGACCCCTACGCGAGCCTCAACCCGCGCTGGATCGTCGAGGACATCATCGGCGAGCCGCTGCGCGAGCACGACATCATCAGCGACAAGGCCGCGCTGCGCGAGCGCGTGGGCGAACTGCTCAAGTCGGTCGGCCTCTCGCCGCTGGACATGAGCAAGTACCCGCACCAGTTCTCGGGCGGCCAGCGCCAGCGCATCTCGATTGCGCGCGCTCTCGCCACGCAGCCCGAGTTCCTGGTGTGCGACGAGCCTACATCGGCGCTCGACGTGAGCGTGCAGGCTCAGGTGCTCAACATCATGAAGGACCTGCAGCGCGAGCAGGGCCTGACCTATCTCTTCATCTCGCACAACCTCGCCGTGGTGCGCCACGTGGCCGACCAGGTCGGCGTGATGTACCTGGGCCGGCTGGTCGAGGTGGCCGACAAGCAGAAGCTGTTCTCGGCGCCGCAGCATCCATACACCCGCATGCTGCTCGATGCCATTCCGCAGATGAAGCACACGGGGCGCCAGCGCACGCCGGTGCAGGGCGAAGTGCCGAACCCGCTGAACCCGCCCACGGGCTGCGCCTTTCATCCGCGCTGCCCGCATGCGAATGCGCGCTGTTCTTCCGAGCGCCCAAAGCTGCTGAGCATCAAGGGCGTGCAAGTCGCTTGCCATGCGGCCGAGGAGGGCCGCATCTAGCACGGCCGCTTAATCCGGGTCGGCGCCGCGTGTTCGGCTTCAGGTCTATAACTCCTTGGTGCTTTCGTAAAAATCACACCAAGGAGAACAGCACATGTGGGCCTTGCTCTTGTTGCCCTTCATCGGGCTTCTGTGGCTGCCGTTCTACAACAACCCCTTGCCGGAGCTGTTCGGTTTTCCCTTCTTCTACTGGTACCAGCTGCTGTGGGTGCCGATCACCGCGCTGCTGATCTGGATCGTCTACCGCAGCGGGTATGAAGAGGGAGACGAATGATGGACGGCCAGATCAACTGGACCGCGCTGTCGGTCTTCGTCTTCTTCTTCGTGCTGGTCACCGTGATGGGCTTCTGGGCCTCGCGCTGGCAGAGCGGTGGCGCCAAGGGCAAGGGCGCGCACCTCGACGAATGGGGCCTGGGCGGCCGCAACTTCGGCACCTGGATCACCTGGTTCCTGGTGGGCGGCGACTTCTACACCGCCTACACCGTGATTGCCGTGCCCGCGCTGGTGTACGCCGTGGGTGCCTACGGCTTCTTCGCGCTGCCGTACACCATCCTCGTGTACCCCATCGTCTTCATCATCATGCCGAAGCTCTGGCATGCCGCGCACAAGGCCGGGCACGTGACTGCCGCCGACGTGGTGTACGGCCGCTACGGCTCGCGCGCGCTGGAGCTGGCCATTGCCGTGACCGGCGTGGTCGCGACCATGCCCTACATCGCGCTGCAGTTGGTCGGCATGGAGGTGGTCATCAAGGCGCTGGGGCTCACGGGCGAGCTGCCGCTGGCGGCCGCCTTCGTGATCCTGGCGCTCTACACCTACTCGGCGGGGCTGCGCGCGCCGGCGCTCATCGCGTTCGTGAAGGACCTGATGATCTACATCGTGGTGCTGGTGGCGGTGGTGCTTGTGCCCATGAAGCTCGGCGGCTACGGCAGCGTGTTCCACGCGGCCGGCGATGCCTTCGCGGCCAAGGGCGGCGCGACGGGGCTCACGCTCAAGCCGGCGCAGTACCTGCCGTACGCGAGCCTGGCGCTGGGCTCGGCGCTCGCGGCCTTCATGTACCCGCACACGCTCACCGGCATCTTCGCGGCCAAGAGCGCCAACACCATCCGCAAGAATGCCGTCTTCCTGCCGGCGTACACGGTGCTGCTGGGGCTCATCGCGCTGCTGGGCTACATGGCCTATGCGGCCCATCTCACAGTGAAGAGCAACAACGACGTGGTGCCGGCGCTCTTCAATGCGCTGTTCCCGTCGTGGTTCGCGGGCTTCGCGTTCGCGGCCATCGCCATCGGCGCGCTGGTGCCGGCGGCGGTGATGTCGATCGGTGCGGCCAACCTGTTCACGCGCAATTTCTGGAAGGCCTACGTGCGGCCCGACGTCACGCCGGCGGGCGAGGCCAAGGTCGCGAAGATCGTGTCGCTGGTGGTCAAGCTGGGGGCGCTGGTGTTCATCCTGTTCCTGCCCACGCAGTTCGCGCTCGACCTGCAACTGCTGGGCGGCCTGTGGATCCTGCAGACCTTCCCGGCGGTGGTGTTTGGCCTGTTCTTCGGCTGGTTCCGTGCACCGGCGCTGCTGGCGGGCTGGGCCGTGGGGCTGCTCGGCGGCAGCTGGCTGGCGTTCTCGGACGGCATCAAGCCTGTGCACACCTTCGTGATCGGCGATGGCAGCTACACGCTCTACACCGGGCTGGCGGCGCTGGTGCTCAACATCGTGGTCGCGGTGGTGGTGCAACTCGTGGTCAAGGGAGCGCCGCTGCGCGAGGCGCCTGTGCTCGCCAGGAGGTAGGCCAGAGTAGGGCGCCTTCGAAAAAGTGTGCGCAAAGGCACCGCCTTGCGCCGGAAACTGTTGCAGAGTGCCGCCATGCCAATGACGACAACGCTTGCAACCTCCGAACTGGGCCGCCGCGGCTTCCTGATGGGCACCGCCCTTGGCGCGACTGCGGTGCTGGCCTCGCTGGCCTGCAGCGTGCAAGCCGCCGGCGCAGCGCCTTCGCGCCGCATGCCGGTCGTCTTCATCGGCCACGGCTCGCCGATGAACGCCATCAGCGACAACGCCTTCACGCGCCGGCTCTCGGCATGGGGCCGCGAGCTGCCCCGGCCGTCGGCCATCCTCAGCGTGTCGGCGCACTGGCTCAGCCGCGGCGCCACCGGTGTCGGCATGCAGGCGAGGCCGAAGACGATCCACGATTTCGGCGGCTTCCCGCAGGCGTTGTTCGACATCGAATACCCGGCGCCGGGTCACCCCGCGCTTGCCCAGGAGACCGTCGACGTGGTGAAGCAGACGCCGGTGATCGCCACCGAGCAATGGGGCCTCGACCACGGCACGTGGTCGGTGCTGAAGCACCTGTACCCCAAGGCCGACATTCCCGTGTTCCAGCTCAGCATCGACTACGACAAGCCGGCCGCCTTCCACTATGCGGTGGGCCGCGACCTCGCCGCGCTGCGCGACAAGGGCGTGCTGGTGATGGGCAGCGGCAACGTGGTGCACAACCTGCGCGCCACCGACCGCGGAACGCCCGACGGGCCCAGCGCAAGCCGGCCATGGGCACAGTCGTTCGACGATGCGGTGAAGTCTGCACTTGCGGGCCGCGACGACCGCGCACTGGTCGACTACGCGAAGCTGGAAGGCGCATCGACCGCCGTGGCGATGCCCGATCACTACTACCCGTTTCTCTACGCCCTCGGCGCCGCCGGGAGCGGCGAGCGCGCGAAGACGATCTACGAGGGATTCCAGTCGGGCACGCTCAGCATGCGTTGCCTGCAGTTCGGCTGAGCGCGACCGAAGCGGGCGTTACTGCTCTTCGCCCCAGGCGAAGCCGTCGCGCGCAATCATCGCGCTGGACGCGCTCGGGCCCCAGGTGCCAGCCGCATAGGGGCGCGGGCCGCCGTCCGATTCCCAGCTGTCGATCAGCGGCTCGACCCAGCGCCATGCTTCTTCCTGCTCGTCGCTTCGCACGAACAGGTTCAGGCGGCCGTCGATCACGTCGAGCAGCAGGCGCTCGTAGGCGCCCACGCGTTCGGCGCCGAAGCGCTTGTCGAAGTCGAGGTCGAGCTGCACCGGCGCCAGCTGCGCGGCCGCGCTCTGGTTGCCGTTGGTGCGCTGCCGGTTGTCCTGCGCCTGCGCGAGCATGTGAAGCTCCAGCCCGTCCTTGGGCTGCAGGTTGATCACCAGCTTGTTGACGTTGCCCGCCGGTGCCCGGTAGATGGCATGCGGCGTGGGCCTGAAGTTGACCTCGATGCGCGCGTCGCGCGAAGCCAGCCGCTTGCCGGTGCGGATGTAGAAGGGCACGCCGGCCCAGCGCCAGTTGGCGATTTCGGTGCGCAGCGCCACGAAGGTCTCGGTGCGGCTGTCGGGGTTCACGCCCGGCTCGTCGCGGTAGCCCTGCACCCGCTCGCCGTAGGCCGTGCCGGCCGTGTACTGGCCGCGCACCGTGTGCAGGCCCAGGCTCTCGGGCGTCCAGGGCTTGAGGGCGCGCAGCACCTTGAGCTTTTCGTCACGGATGGCGTCGGCGTGCGAGTTGATCGGCGGCTCCATGGCCACGGCGCACAGCAGCTGCAGCGCGTGGTTCTGCACCATGTCGCGCAGTGCGCCGGTCTGGTCGTAGAACGCGCCGCGCTTTTCCACGCCCAGGTCTTCGGCAATGGTGATCTGGATGTTGGAGATGTGCTCGCGGCGCCAGATGGGCTCGAACAGCGCATTGCCGAAGCGCATGGCGAACAGGTTCTGCACCGAAGGCTTGCCGAGGTAGTGGTCGATGCGAAAGACCTGCTTTTCTTCGAGCACCTTGCCAACGGCGGAGTTGATGGCGCGGTTGGAAGCCAGGTCGTGGCCCAGCGGCTTCTCAAGCACGATGCGGGTCCTGGAACCGTTGAGCCCGGCCGCCGCGATCTGCTCGACCACCTGGGTGAAGAGCGCGGGCGCCGTGGCCACGTACATCACCACCGTCTTGGCGTCGCGCTGGTTGAGCAGGCTCGCCAGGCGGGCATAGTCGTCGGGCTTCGAGAGGTCCATGCGCAGGTAGTGCAGCATGGAGGCGAACTTCTCGAATTCCTCCGGCGAAGGCCGCTTGGCGCCTTCGACCGCCTTGAAGCGCGACTGGATCAGCTCCCGGTACTGGTCGTCCGACAAGTCGTCCCGCGCCACGCCGACGATGCGGCCGTCAGGTGGCAGGCTGCCGTGCCGGAATGCCTGGAACAGCGCGGGCATCAGCTTGCGCCACGCGAGATCGCCAGTACCGCCGAACAGAACGAGATCGAAGCTCATGATGAGAAAACTTTCCTTTGTCTGAGTGCCGAGGCAGGCTGCATGCGTCGCTGATGCGACATGCGCCAGTCGCGATGGTACTTGTACCGATTCAAGAGACCTGTACTAAAGCTACGCTGCCCCATGGCCGCGAGGCCTTTTTTTATTGCACAGAGGTGGAGAGACCCAATGAAGAGCAAGATTCTCACCGCAGCCGCGCTGCTCGGCCTGTCGGCCGCCGCGTCGGCCCAGACCGTCAACGTGATCTGCTCGGTCCAGGCCGAGTGGTGCAACGTGATTTCCACCGTCTATGCCCGTACCACCGGCGTGCGCATCAACATGGCGCTCAAGGGCTCGGGCGAAGCGCTAGCCCAGCTGATTGCCGAGAAGGACAACCCCAAGACCGACATCTGGTTCGGCGGCACCGGCGACCCGCACCTGCAGGCGGCCGAGCAGGGTCTCACGCTCGAATACAAGTCGCCCACGCTGTCGCAGTTGCACCCCTGGGCCCAGCAGCAAGCCAAGCAGTCGGGCTACAAGACGGTCGGCATCTATTCGGGCCCGCTGGGCTTCGGCTACAACCCCGAGCTGCTGGCCAAGAAGAAGCTGCCCGTGCCCAAGACCTGGGCCGACCTGCTCAAGCCCGAATACAAGGGCGACATCCAGGTGGCCAACCCCGCATCGAGCGGCACGGCCTACACCATGATCGCCACGCTGGTTCAGATGATGGGCGAGGACAAGGCCTTCGACTACCTCAAGGCGCTGCACAAGAACGTGGGCCAGTACACCCGCTCGGGTACCGGCCCGATCAAGGCGGTGGCACGCGGCGAAACCGCGATCTCCATCAGCTTCGTGCACGACGGCCCTGGAGAGAAGATGCAGGGCTTTCCGGTCGAGACCATCACGCCGAGTGATGGCACGGGCGCCGAGATCGGCTCCATGAGCATCATCAAGGGCGCGCGCAACCTCGACGCCGCCAAGAAGTTCTACGAATGGGCACTGACGCCCGCCGCGCAGGAGCTGGGCGCCGCCAACAAGCAGTTCCAGTTGCCGAGCAACGTGAATGCAAAGCTCGACCCGCGCATCCCGGACTTCAAGAAGATCAAGTTCATCAACTACGACTACGCCAAGTACGGTGCCAGCGCCGAGCGCCGCCGCCTGATTGCGCGTTGGGAAAAAGACGTCAATTCGCTGCCGCGCTAAGTGGAAGCGCGTTCAGTCGCTGAAGGCGCGCCGGTCAATCCGGCGTCGCTGGCTGCCATCCGGCGCTCGCGGCGCTGGATCTGGGCGTGGGTCGCGCTGGGCTTTGCGGCGTACCTGCTGCTGCCCTGGTATGCGATCCAGGATGCCACCTGGTACGAGGCCGTTCCGCAGGTCTTCGGTCAGGCGGAGGGTGCCAACGGCCTGATGCAGGCGGCTACGCAGGGCCGCATCTGGCTCTTCATCGGCCTTGCGGGGCTTGTGATGTGCGCCGTAGGCGCGTGGATGCCGGCGGGGAGGGCACAAGGGCGCTGGCTGCTGGCGGGCGGCGCGATCGGTGCCATCGGGCTTGCCGTCACGGGCTTTGCCATCGGCGCGCGGGGCTGGAGCTTTGCGGCGCTCAACGCGCAGTTCGGCGAGCTGGCCATCAACCAGTTCGGCATCGGCGCGGGCGGCTTCGTGGCGCTCACCGCGCTGGTGCTGCTGGCGGCCTTCGGCATTGCGCGGCTGGGCCTCTTCAAGGGCGACCTGTTCGTGTCTGCCGCGGTCATCGGCTGCGGCGTGCTGATGGCGCTGTTCATTGCCTATCCGGTGAGCAAGGCGTTGTCCGGTGCGTTCTTCAATGAGGACGGGCAGTGGTCGATCACCGCGTTCGTCGCGCGCGTGTTCACCGAGCGCATCTGGGGCCTTGGCTGCCTCTCCGGCGGCGTGCGCTGCGGCGTGGCGTGGAACACGCTGGTGCTGGCCCTGCTCACGGCGGCCGGCACCACCTTCCTCGGCACGCTGATGGCGCTGATGGCCGAGCGCGGCAGCAAGCGCGGGCAGGGCGCGCTGCGGGTGCTGGCGCTGCTGCCGATCATCACGCCGCCCTTCGTGGTGGGCCTCGGCTTGATCCTGCTGTTCGGCCGCGCCGGCATCGTCAACCAGGTGCTGGAGAACGTGTTCGGCATCGAGCCCACGCGCTGGTTCTACGGCATGCCGGGCGTGCTGGTGGCGCAGCTGTTCGCGTTCACGCCCATCGCCTTCATGATCATGCGCGGCGTGGTGCAGGGCATTGCGCCCAGCCTCGAGGAAGCCGCGCAGATGCTGCGCGCCGACCGCCGCCGCACCTTCTTCACCATCACGCTGCCGCTCTTGAAGCCGGGGCTGGCCAACGCCTTCCTGGTGGGCTTCATCGAGAGCATTGCCGACTTCGGCAACCCCGTGGTGGTGGGCGGGCAGTTCTCGGTGCTGTCGACCGACATCTTCTTTGCCATCGTCGGCGCGCAGTACGACCAGGGCCGCGCGGCCTCGCTGGCCTGGGTGCTCACGCTGTTCGCGCTCGGCGTGTTCGCGCTGCAGCGCGGCGTGCTGGGCAAGCGGAACTACACCACCGTGAGCGGCAAGGGCGACGCCGGCATCGCGATGGCGCTGCCCGACGGCGTGCGCCGCACCATCTACTGCATCGCCTTGCCTTGGATCGCGTTCACCGCCGTGGTGTACCTGTTCGCCTTCGCGGGCGGCTTCGTGCAGACCTGGGGGCGCGACTACAGCTTCACGCTGAACCACTTCAAGAGTGCCTTTGCGCTGGAGTGGGGGCAGTTCGGGCTGGTGTGGGCGGGCACGGCGTGGAACTCGCTGATCACCACGCTCAAGCTGGCAGGCATCTCGGCGCCCATTACCGCGGCGCTGGGCCTGCTGATTGCGTGGCTGCTGGCGCGCAACGAGTTCAGGGGGCAGGGGCTGTTCGAGTTCGGCGCGCTGCTGGCCTTTGCGATTCCGGGCACGGTGCTGGGCGTGAGCTACATCCTGGCTTTCAACGTGCCGCCTTTCGAGCTCACGGGCACGGGGCTCATCATCGTGCTGTGCTTCATGTTCCGGAACCTGCCGGTGGGCGTGCGGGCCGGCACGGCGGCCTTCAAGCAGCTCGACCGCTCGCTCGACGAGGCTTCGCTGATGCTGCGCGCCTCGACCTCGCAGACGCTCTTCAAGGTGGTGCTGCCGCTGCTCAAGCCCGCGCTGGTGGCCGCGCTGGTCTACAGCTTCGTGCGCGCCATGACGACGGTGAGCGCGGTGATCTTCCTGGTCACGGCGGAGAACGAACTGGCCACCACCTACATCATCGGCCGCGTCGGCAACGGCGACTACGGCATCGCGCTCGCGTACTGCACGGTGCTCATGATCCTGATGTCGCTGGCCATTGCGCTGGTGCAGTGGGTGGTTGGGGAGCGCAAGCTTGGGCGGCGCAAGGCGGGTGTGCCGGTTGTGCCCGCGCCCGTGCATTGAAACGAGAGAAGAATCCATGAGCAACGGCATCGAATTCCGCAACGTCACCAAGCGCTACGGCGCCGACAAGAACGCGCCGCTGGCCGTCAAGGGCATCAGCTTCGAAGTACCGGTAGGCACGCTCACCACCATCCTCGGGCCCTCGGGCTGCGGCAAGACGACCACGCTGCGGATGATCGCTGGGCTCGAATCGCCGACCTCGGGCTCGATCTTCATGGGCGGGCGAGACGTCACCACGCTCGGCCCGGCCGAGCGCAACGTCAGCATGATGTTCCAGAGCTACGCGCTGTTCCCGCACATGAACGTGATCGAGAACGTGAGCTACGGCCTGCGCATGAGCGGTGTGAAGAAAGACGAGGCCACTTCGCGGGCGCGCGAGGCGCTGCGGGGCGTGGGCCTGGTCGGCTTCGACGAGCGGCTGCCCAGCGAGCTTTCGGGCGGCCAGCAGCAGCGCGTGGCGCTGGCGCGTGCGCTGGTGCTCGAACCGGCGGTGCTGCTGTTCGACGAGCCGCTGTCGAACCTCGATGCCCGGCTGCGCCGCGAGATGCGCGAGGAAATCCGCTCGCTGCAGCAGCGGCTGAAGCTCACGGTGGCCTACGTCACGCACGACCAGAGCGAAGCGCTGGCCGTGAGCGACCAGATCATCGTGATGGACCACGGCGTGATTGCCCAGCGCGGCACGCCCGAGCAACTCTACGGGCGACCCGACAGCGAGTTCGTCGCCGGCTTCATGGGCGAGGCGATGGTGTTTCCCGCCACGGCGCAA
Source organism: Variovorax sp. YR566 (assembly GCF_051992195.1). Lineage (NCBI taxonomy): Bacteria > Pseudomonadati > Pseudomonadota > Betaproteobacteria > Burkholderiales > Comamonadaceae > Variovorax > Variovorax sp. YR566. Next base: position 1,664,510 of record NZ_CP197092.1, read on the forward strand.
GCCGACGGCAGCGTGGCGCTCGGCCCGCTGCGCCTGCAGCCGCGCTATGCGGTGGCGCCCGGCACGGTGAAGGTGGCGGTGCGGCCCGAAGCCTGGCAGATCGGCGCCAGCGGCGCGGCGGACGGCCTTCCGGCCACGCTGCGCAAGGCCGCCTACCTCGGCAGCTTCTACGAATACGGCTTCGACACCACACTGGGGCCGGTCTTCGTGGTGTCGACCGACCTGTCCCGCCCGCTGGCTGCCGGCGCGCAGGCCACGCTGTCCCTGGGAGCCCATGGCGTGAGCGTGGTGCCCGGCGCATGAAACAATGGCGCCATGAACGTGGTTTTCGACTTGGGCGCCGTGCTGTTCGCATGGGAGCCCACACGGCTGGTGCAGGCCCATCTCTCCCAACACGCACCCACTGAAGCCGCCGCGGCCGCCTTGGGCAGGGCGCTTTTCCATCACGACGACTGGACGGGTTTCGACTGCGGCACCCGCACGCTGGACGACGCCATCGCCCGCATGACGGCGCGGCTTTCGCTACCGGCCGAGCCGCTTCACACCATGCTCGAAGGGCTGGGCGAGCGGCTGGAGCCCATCGGCGTAACAGTCGACATGCTCGAACAGCTGATTGCCCACCGCGAAGCCGGCCAGCCGCTGCGCCTGTACTACCTGTCGAACATGCCCGCGCCGTACGCCCGCGCCATCGAGCGCAAGCACGCCTTCATGCAGCGCTTCGACGGCGGCGTGTTCTCGGGGGACGTGAAGTTCCTCAAGCCCGAACGCGAGATCTACGAAGTGCTGGCGATGCGCTACCGCCTCGATCCGGCACAGACGGTGTTCATCGACGATTCGGCCGCCAACGTGGAGGCGGCGCGTGCCTTCGGCTGGCACGCCATCCACTGCACCGCGCCGGCCGTGCTGCCATCGCAGCTGCAGCGCTACCTGCCGGTGAGTACCACCTTGTCGGTGTCGAACCCCAGGCTGCGGGCGTAGTCCAGTTCCGCGCGCAGCACGGCCTCGTCGAGGCGTGGCGCGCGCGACAGCACCCACAGGTATTGGCGGTCGGGCGTGCCGACCAGCGAAACCTGATAGTCGCGGTCGAGCTTCAGGATCCAGTAGTCGCCCCAGACCATCGGCAGCCAGCCGAGCCACGCTGGCGCAAATCGCACCTGGAGGCGGCCTGCGCCAGGCTGGCCTGCTACCGGCACCACGCGGGCAGCGCCGACGGCCTCGTCGAAGTTGCCGTCTTCCCGCACGCAGCGATTGAGCACCTGCACGGCGCCCCCAGGCTGCGGGGTGTATTCGGCGACCACGGGGCCGGCGCATTGTTTCTGGAAGCGGTTCGGCAGGCGGGCCTGCTCGTGCCAGATGCCCGCATAGCGCTGCAGATCGACCGGCGCCACCACCTGCAGCGGCGCGCGCATCAGCGGTGCGCCGTCAGCCGGGCCGGCCGGCCGGGCGCGTGCGGTGCGCGCCGCGTCCATGGCGAACCAGGTGGCCACGCCGCCCACGACGAAGGCCGTGGCCATTGCGCCGATCGCATTGCTGGTGCGGCGGTCGTCGAAAGGCCGGACGGTGGTGGCGTCGGCGCGCGTGCGAGGGGTCATGAGGCACTCCTGAGGGATGAAGACATTCGGCGTAAAACTCAGGCTAGCCAAGGGCACGGCACGCGCCCGTCAGCCACGGACCACAGGCGGTGTAGGGCGGGGAGGCCGGACAGCGGCGACAACCACACGGGCATCAGGCCGATGGAGCCGCGTGAAAACCCGTGCTACGGTGCGCATGAAAACATCGGCCGACGCGCAACTGCGTGCAGGACTTGTCACAACCCGCACTGGATAATGATTTCATGAACCAACTCGATGCCCTCCGCCAATGGACCACCGTCGTCGCCGACACCGGTGACTTCAAGCAGCTCAGCGTTTCCAAGCCGCAGGACGCGACCACCAATCCCTCGCTGATCCTCAAGGCCGTGCAGAAGCCCGAATACCGGCCGCTGCTCGACGAGACAGTGAAGAAGCACGCGGGCAAGCCGCTCGACGAGGTCATCGACCGCCTGCTCGTGCGCTTCGGCACCGAAATCCTCTCGATCATCCCGGGCCGCGTGTCCACTGAAGTCGACGCCCGCCTGTCCTTCGACACGGCCGCGACCATTGCGCGCGGCGAGCGCATCGTGGCGCTCTACAAGGCCGAAGGCATCGACACCGAAAAGCGCCTGCTGATCAAGGTCGCCTCCACCTGGGAAGGCATCGAGGCGGCGCGTGCCCTGGAGCAGAAGGGCATTCGCACCAACCTCACGCTGCTGTTCTCGTTCGCGCAGGCCGTGGCCTGCGGCGCTGCGGGCGTGCAGCTCATCTCGCCCTTCGTGGGCCGCATCTATGACTGGTACAAGAAGTCGGCCGGCGCCAAGTGGGACGAGGCCGCGAGCGCTGGCGCGAACGACCCCGGCGTGAAGTCGGTGCGCGAAATCTTCAACTACTACAAGCAGCACGGCATCAAGACTGAAGTCATGGGCGCGAGCTTCCGCAATGTGGGACAGATCCAGGCGCTCGCCGGCTGCGACCTGCTGACCATCAGCCCCGAGCTGCTGGCCGAGCTGGCCGCCAGCAACGAGCCGCTGCAGCACGCGCTCGACGCCAAGGCGGCAGCCGGCGGCGACGTCGCCAAGGTCAGCTACGACGAGGCGGGCTTTCGCTTTGCCCTGAACGAAGACGCCATGGCCACCGAGAAGCTCGCCGAAGGCATCCGCGCCTTCGCGGCCGACGCCGTGAAGCTCGAAAAGCTCATGCAGGAAAGCGGCAAGTAAACATGGCCATGACCCTTCGCTGCGATCGCGCGCCGGCCTGGGCGCAATTGCAGTCCAGCTTCGAAACCGCAGGCCGCCAGTTCGACGTGCGCCATGCCTTCGTGGACGACGCGGGCCGCTTCGCACGCTTCAGCCAGGAGGCGCCGCATGTCTTCGCCGACCTGTCGAAGAACCTGATCGACGCGCGCACCGAAGAGCTGCTGCTCGAGCTGGCCCGCGAGTGCGGCCTCGAGGCTCACCGCGACGCCATGTTCGCCGGCGAGCACATCAACAACACTGAAGACCGCGCCGTGCTGCACACGCTGCTGCGCGCGCCGGCCGATGCGCAGACCGGCCCGAAGACCGCGCACGAGCTGCGGGAAGTGCACGCCACGCTCGACGCGATGCTGGCCTATGCCGAGAGGGTGCGCGCCGACCACACGATCACCGACGTGGTCAACATCGGTATCGGCGGCTCCGACCTCGGCCCGCAGATGGCGGTGCTGGCGCTGGCCGAATTCGCCGCGCCGGGCAAGCGCTTTCACTTCGTCTCGAACGTCGACGGCCATGAGCTGGCGGGCGTGCTGCAGGGCCTCGCGCCCGAGCACACGCTGTTCCTCATTGCCTCGAAGACCTTCACCACGGCCGAGACGATGACCAACGCGCTTTCTGCCAAGCGCTGGTACGAGCAATCGGGCGGCACCGACATCGCGGGCCACTTCGCGGCGCTCACCACCAATGTGGAAGCGGCGAAGAAGTTCGGCATCGACACCACCTTCGGCTTCTGGGACTGGGTGGGCGGCCGCTATTCGCTGTGGTCGGCCATCGGCCTGCCGATTGCGCTGGCCATCGGCGCCGACGGCTTCCGCCGGCTGCTGGCGGGCGCGCATGCAATGGACGAGCACTTCCGCACGGCACCGCTCGCGCAGAACCTTCCGGTGCGGCTGGGCCTGCTCGACGTCTGGTATCGCAACTTCCACAAGTTCACGAGCCGCAGCATCGCGCCGTACCACAGCGCGCTGAAGCGCGTGCCGGCCTACTTGCAGCAACTCGAGATGGAAAGCAACGGCAAGCAGGTCGATGCCAGCGGCAAGCCGGTGGCCTTCGGCACTTCGCCTGTGCTGTGGGGCGAGCCCGGCACCAACGGGCAGCACGCCTACTTCCAGATGCTGCACCAGGGCACAGACGTGATCCCGCTCGAATTCGTGGCGGTGCGCGATGCCTCTCACGACCTCGAAGGCCATCACCCCAAGCTGCTGGCCAATGCGCTCGCGCAGGCGCAGGCGCTGATGGTGGGCAAGCTCGACGAGGGCGGCCACAAGAACTTTCCGGGCAATCGGCCGAGCACCTTCTTCGTGTTCGAAAAGCTCACGCCCGAATCGCTGGGTGCCTTCCTCGCGATGTACGAGCACCGCGTGTTCACCAGCGGTGCGCTGTGGGGTATCAACAGTTTCGACCAGTGGGGCGTGGAGCTCGGCAAGGTGCTCGCAAAGGACATCGAACCGCGCCTCGCATCGGGCGATGTCATGGGGCTCGATGCATCGACCGCGGGCCTGCTGAAGCGGCTGGGCAGCTGAATCGGGCCGCTGGCAAGCCAATTCATAACCCGTTTGTTTGCAGGCCGGCTATCGCTTCTAGCCGAGTTTGCCGTTGAAAGACGCATCTATATGATGGCCCGGGGAAATTTCCCTGGGACCAATCAAGAGGAGTCGATCAATGAATTTTCAAACAGCGGTCAAGACCTGTCTGAACAAGTACGTGGATTTCAGCGGGCGCGCCTCGCGCTCGGAGTTCTGGTGGTTCGTGCTTGGACAGCTGGTTATTCTCATCGTGGCAAGCCTGATCCATCGGTTCGTGTACGGCATCGCGGCTCTGGCCCTGCTGCTGCCCGCGCTGGCCGTGGGAGCGCGCCGCCTGCACGACATCGGCAAGAGCGGCTGGTTTCTGCTGCTGGCGCTCATTCCGCTCGTCAACCTCGTGCTGATCTATTTCTACGTGCAGCCGACGCAACCCGAGTCGAACAGCTACGGCGAACCACCGACCGCCTGAGTTTTTAAAAAAGGGCCGCGCAAGCGGCCCTTTTTGTTTGGTCCTGCCGAGAGACTCACGCAGTTACTGCCTGTGCGGCCGTGCGCGCCGGCGCGCCGCTCGCCATGCGCACGCACAGGTCGAAGGCCTGCTGCAGCCCTTCGATCTTTGCAATGCCCTGGCCCGCGATGTCGAACGCGCTGCCGCTGGCCGACGTGGCCACCGGCACCGGCAGGCCACCGTGCAGCGTCACGCCCTGCTCGAAGCCCATGAGCTTCATCGCGATCTGGCCCTGGTCGTGGTACATCGACACCACTGCATCGACGTCGCCGCGCCGCGCGCCGATGAACACCGTGTCGGGCGAGAACGGGCCGCGCGCGTCGAAGCCCTCGGCGCGCAGCTGTTCGACGGCGGGCGCGATGATCTCGATTTCTTCCATGCCGATGGAGCCCCCGTCGCCCGCGTGCGGGTTGAGCCCCGTCACCGCGATGCGCGGATGCGCCACGCCCGCGCGGCGCAGTGCCGACGAGATGATCTTCACGGCGTCGCTCACGCCTTGCACGGTGATGTGGCGCGCCACGTCCTTCAGCGGAATGTGCGAGGTCACGCGCGAGGTCCAGAGCGATCCTGTGAGGTTGAACTCGCAGACGAAGCCCGTCACCGCAAAGCGCTCCTGCATGTAGCGCAGCTCGTCTTCATGCACGAGGCCGCCCAGGCGCAGCGAATGCTTGTTGAGCGGCGCAAAGAGAATGCCTTCGGCCTGCCCGCGCCGCACCGCCAGCGTGGCCAGCTCCAGCGCCTCGAACGAGGCCCGGCCCGACTGTTCATTCGACTCTCCCAGCACCGGCTCAAGGCCCTCCATCCAGTCGCGCGTGAGCAGGCTGGGCCGGCCGTCTTCGAAGCGCAGCGTGTCGAGGTTCTCGACTTGCAGCGGGTCCAGCTTCACGCCCGCCGCGCGCTCGCCGGCGGCCAGCACGATAGGGTCTGCAATCAGCAGCACGCGCGCGGCGTCCAGGTTGCGCTGGCGCGCCAGCAGCTTCACGGCCATTTCGGGGCCGACGCCGCTGGGGTCGCCCAGCAGCACGACGATGCGGGGTTTGGCGGAGATCACGCTCGAGGTCTTGGTAGTGGTGGACATGGTGTGGCTCGGATGCAAGTTGAATGAAAAGGGAGCGGGCCGGTTCATTCGGCCTTGATGTTGGCGTCGCGCACGAGCTGGCCGTAGTGGTCGAACTCCTGCCTGTTCATTGCCGCGAAGGGTTCGCCGGTGAGCGCGCCGGGCTCGCCGCCCAGGGCCTTGATGCGCGTCTGCACGTCGGCCAGCTTCAGCGTGCGCGTGAGCTCGGCGCTCAGCCGCTCGACCGCGGGACGCGGCGTGCCGGCGGTGACGTAGAGGCCGTACCAGGTGGACACGTCAGCGCCCTTGACGCCCTGCTCGGCCAGCGTGGGCACGTCGGGCAGCTCGGGCGAGCGCTGCGGCGCACTCACGGCCAATGCGCGGAACTTGCCGGCCTTGATCTGGCCCATGGCCGAGGAGGTGCTGTCGAACATCATGTCGACCTCGCCCGCGATGATGTCGATGTGCGCCTGCGAGCTGCCCTTGTAGGGCACGTGGATCGACTTCATGCCGGTGGCCAGGTTGAAGGCCTCGCCGCCCACGTGCTGCGTGCTGCCGATGCCCGACGAGGCGTACTTGAAGCCGCCCGGCTTGGCCGCCATGGCCGTCACCAGGTCCTTCACCGACTTGTAGGGCGAGCTGGCCGACACCACCAGCACGTTGGGCATCACGGCCACCAGGCCCACGGGCTGCAGGTCTTTCAGCGGGTCGTACTTGAGCTTGAGGATGTGGGGCGCCACCGCCTGCGCCGTGTTGGTGGCCAGCAGCAGCGTGGCGCCGTCGGCCGGCGCGCGGGCTGTGAGTTCGCCGGCGATGGTGTTGGAGGCGCCGGGCCGGTTCTCGACCACCACGGTTTGCTTGAGCGCGGGCGAGAACTTGTCGGCCAGCACGCGCGCCAGGATGTCGGTGCCGCCGCCGGGAGAGGCGCCGACCATGATGCGCATCGGCTTGTCGGGGTAGCTCGACTGCGCACCGGCCGCTGACACGGCCAGCAGGGCGGCTGCAGCCAGCCCCGCCGCGCGGGCGAGAGAGGGAAATTTCATCGGGTGTCTCCTGCTTGTAATGAGCCCGAGCGTACGGAGCTTCTCCCTCGCGATCCAATCGTAAAAGCCTGAAGCTCCATATACTTTTGCATATGACTTCCGGACTGACCGATGCCTCGCTGATGCTCCACGTGCGGCCGCGCCAGCTGTTGCTGCTGGCCCGGCTCGATGCCCATCGCCACCTCGGCCGGGCGGCCGAGGCCATGAACATCAGCCAGCCTGCCGCCACCAAGCTGCTGCAGCAACTCGAAGATTCACTCGGCGAGAAGCTCTTCGAGCGCCTGGCGCGCGGCATGGAGCCCACGCCCTATGGCGACATCCTCATCCGCTACGCGCGCCGCGTGCTCAGCGACTTCGGCACCGCCCGCGAGGAGATGCTGGCTCTGCGCTCGGGCCTGAGCGGCGCTCTGCGCGTGGGCAGCGTGCCGGGTGCTGTGCCCGAACTGCTGGCGCCGGCGCTGGTGGAGTACCGCCGCCGCCACCCGCAGGTGGCCGTTTCGGTGGTGGTGGAGACCAGCGACGTGATTCAGGCGCAGCTGGAGCAGGGCGACGTCGATCTCGTGCTGGGCCGTCTCACCGAGAGCCATGACGAGGCGAAGTACGCGAGCGTGCCGCTGCTAGGCGAGTCGATGGTGGTCGTGGTGCGCACCGCGCACCCGGTGTTCGAGCGCGCCACCGTCACGCTGGCCGGCATGGCGAACTGGTCGTGGGTGCTGCAGCCGCCGGGCTCGCCGCAGCGCGGGCGCTTCGAGGCGGCGATGCGCGAGGCCGGTATCCAGGCGCGGCTCGACATCATCGAAACGGCATCGCCCATCGCCATTACCGCCTTGCTCGAGAACTCCGATATGGCGGCCGTGATGCCCGCCTCGCAGGCCAACCACTACGCCCGATTGGGCGTGCTGCGCACCGTGCCGGTGGAGCTGCCGGTGCGCGTGCCGCCGATCTGCCTGATCACGCGGGAAGACCGGGCGCTGTCGCCGGCGGCCGCACAGTTCCGCCGTCAGCTGCTGGGCGGCGCCTGAGGCCTTTGGGATGCCGTTTTCCATGCTGTATTGCATCAACTAGGGAATTCACTAGCCAACTGGCGCATGAAAGTACTGGTGGTGGCTGTCGAAGTACCAAAACTGCAAGCGCGTTTCTCCAGAATCCGGCCACGGCGACCCGACAAGAGGGCGTCGCTCACCTCTAGGAGACAACATGAAGCGTTTTCTGAAAGCGGGCCTCGTCCTCGCACTCATCGGCTCGGGCGTCGTGTCCCAGGCCGCCACCGAACTCGTGATCGCGACCGTGAACAACGGCCACATGATCGAGATGCAGAAGCTCACACCCTTCTTCGAAAAAGCGAACCCCGACATCAAGCTCAAGTGGGTCACGCTGGAAGAAGGCACGCTGCGCCAGCGCGTGACCACCGACATCGCCACCAAGGGCGGCCAGTTCGACGTGATGACCATCGGCCTGTACGAAACGCCGATCTGGTCGAAGAAGGGCTGGCTCAAGCCCATTGCCACCGATGCCGCCTATGACATCGACGACCTGCTGCCCGCCATCCGCGACGGCCTGTCGACCGACGGCAAGCTCTACGCCGCGCCCTTCTACGGCGAGAGCTCGATGCTCATGTACCGCAAGGACCTGGCCGACAAGGTGGGCGTGAAGTTCTCCGATCAGCCGACCTGGGCGCAGGTGAAGGAGTTCGCCGACAAGGCCAACGACCCGAAGGCGGGCGTGTACGGCATGTGCCTGCGCGGCAAGCCGGGCTGGGGCGACAACATGGCCTTCCTGACCACGCTGGTCAACACCAACGGCGGCCAGTGGTTCGACATGCAGTGGAAGCCGCAGATCGACACCAAGGCCTGGAAGGACGCGATCACCTTCTACGTCGACATGATGAAGAAGGACGGCCCTCCGGGCGCATCGGCCAACAGCTTCAACGAGAACCTCGCTCTCTTCAATGAAGGCAAGTGCGCGGCCTGGGTCGACGCGACCATCGCGGCCTCGTTCATCAGCGACCCGAAGCAGTCGAAGGTGGCCGACAAGGTGGCCTTCGCGCAGGCACCGACCGCCTCCACGCCGAAGGGCGCCAACTGGCTGTGGTCGTGGAACCTCGCCATTCCGGCCAGCTCGACCAAGGACGACGCGGCGCAGAAGTTCATCAAGTGGGCCACCTCCAAGGAATACATCAACCTCGTGGCCAAGGAAACCGGCTGGGCCTCGGTGCCGACAGGCACGCGCAAGTCGACCTACGCGAACCCCGAGTTCCAGAAGGTCGCCAAGTTCGCCGCTGCAGAGAAGAAGGCGATCGACAGCGCGAACCTCACCGACAGCACCTTGCCGAAGTCGCCGTACGTCGGCGTGCAGTACGCGGCCATTCCTGAGTTCCAGGCCATCGGCGTGGCGGTGGGCCAGCAGATGAGCGCGGCGCTGTCGGGCAAGGTCACTGTGGACCAGGCGCTGAAGACTTCGCAGACGGCCGCTGAGCGTGAGATGAAGAAGGCCGGGTACTACAAGTAAGTCTTCGGGCTTGCTCCCTCTCCCGCTGGGGGAGGGTAGGGGTGGGGGCTCGCGGCGCATCGTTCGGTGCCGCGCCTGATCGGGCAGCCCCCATCCCAGCCTTCCCCAGCGGGGAAGGAGCCAGGGACCACAAGAAGGGATACCTCATGAAAAGACTCCTGCCCCGCGCCCTCATGGCGCCCGCGGTGCTCACGCTCTTCCTCTGGATGATCGTGCCGCTCGTGATGACGTTGTACTTCTCGTTCGTCAACTACAACCTCATGCAGCCCGGTGAACGCACCTTCGCGGGCATCGAGAACTTTCACTACTTCATCACCGACCCGGACTTCTGGCCGGCCACGTGGAACACGCTGCTGCTGATCGGCAGCGTGATCGTCATCACGGTGGTTTTCGGCGTGCTGCTCGCACTGCTGGTGAACGAGCCCTTTCCGGGGCGCGGCATCGTGCGGGTGCTGCTGATCTCGCCGTTCTTCGTCATGCCCGCGGTCAATGCGCTGCTGTGGAAGCACATGATGATGAACCCCATCTACGGCGTGCTGGCCGACGTGTGGCGCGCCTTCGGCGCACAGCCGGTCGACTGGCTCACCGACGTGCCGCTGCTGTCGGTGATCATCATGGTGGCCTGGCAGTGGCTGCCTTTTGCCTGCCTGATCTTCATCACTTCGCTGCAGTCGCTCGACCGCGAGCAGATGGAAGCCGCGCGCATGGACGGCGCGAGCTCGTTCCAGCGCTTCTTCTATCTCACCATTCCGCACCTCGCGCGCCCCATGGCGGTGGTGATCATGATCGAGATGATCTTCCTGCTCAGCGTGTTCGCCGAGATTGCCATCACCACCAATGGCGGCCCGGGCAACGAGAGCACGAACATGACCTACATGATCTTCAAGCAGTCGCTCATGAACTTCGACGTGGGCGTGGCCTCGGCCGGCGCGCTTTTCGCGGTGGTGCTGGCCAACATCGTGGCCGTGTTCCTCATCCGGATCATCGGCAAGAACCTCGACTGAGGAGCAACACGCCATGCAACAACAACAAGCCCCCAGCAACTTCCTGCCCCAGGCCATTCGCACCGTGGGCGCGTGGGCCGTCACGCTGCTGCTGTTCTTTCCGCTCGGCTGGCTGTTTCTCACGGCCTTCAAGACTGAGCTGCAGGCCATCCACGTGCCGCCGCTGTTCATCTTCGAGCCCACGCTCGGCAACTTCAGCGAAGTGCAGCGCCGCAGCGACTACCTGCTGTACGCGCGCAACTCGCTCATCACCAGCCTGGGCTCGACCATCCTCGGCCTGCTGATCGCGGCGCCCGCCGCGTACTCGATGGCCTTCTTCCGCACGAAGAAGACGCGCGACATCCTGATGTGGATGCTCTCCACCAAGATGATGCCGGCCGTGGGCGCGCTGGTGCCCATCTACGTGATCGCGCAGACAGCGGGCATGCTGGATTCGCTCACCGCGCTGACTATCGTGTTCACGCTGTCGAACCTGCCGATCATGGTGTGGATGCTCTACAGCGCCTACAAGGACATCCCGCCCGAGATCCTGGAGGCCGCGCGCATGGACGGCGCCAACCTCTGGACCGAGTTCCGCCACGTCGTGATGCCGCTGTCGGTGGGCGGGCTCGCATCGACCGGCCTTCTGTGCCTGGTGCTGAGCTGGAACGAGGCCTTCTGGGCGTTGAACCTCACCTCCGCCAAGGCCGGCACGCTGGCCACGCTGATCGCCTCGTACTCCAGCCCCGAGGGCCTGTTCTGGGCCAAGTTGTCGGCGGCTTCGCTGATGGCCATTGCGCCCATCGTCGTGTTCGGCTGGTTCAGCCAGAAGCAACTCGTCCAAGGCCTGACCTTCGGCGCCGTCAAGTAAAGAAAGGGAGACATCTCATGGCCTACCTCGAACTCAAGAACATCAAGAAGAGCTTTGGTGAAGTCAACATCATCAAGGGCGTCGACCTGCAGATCCAGAAGGGCGAGTTCATCGTCTTCGTCGGGCCTTCGGGCTGCGGCAAGTCGACGCTGCTGCGGCTGATTGCCGGGCTCGAGCCCATCACCAGCGGCAACCTGCTGCTCGACGGCAAGGACATCACCTGGGCGCCTTCTGGCAAGCGCGACCTTGCGATGGTGTTCCAGAGCTATGCGCTCTATCCGCACATGAGCGTGTACGACAACATGTCGTTCGCGCTGAAGCTCGCGGGTGTGTCCAAGAGCGAGATCAAGACCAAGGTCGATCATGCGGCGAAGACGCTCAACCTCACTCAGTACCTCGACCGCACGCCCAAGGACCTGTCGGGCGGCCAGCGCCAGCGCGTGGCCATCGGCCGCGCCATCGTGCGCGCGCCCAAGGTGTTCCTGTTCGACGAGCCGCTGTCGAACCTCGACGCGGCACTGCGCGGCAACACGCGGGTCGAAATCCACAAGCTGCACCGCGCACTCGGTGCGACCACCATCTACGTGACGCACGACCAGGTCGAGGCCATGACGCTGGCCGACCGCGTGGTGGTGCTGAAAGACGGGCTCATCGAGCAGGTCGGCACGCCGCTGGAGCTGTACGACCACCCGGCCAACCAGTTCGTCGCGCAGTTCATCGGCATGCCGTCGATGAACATGGTGGCCGCCAATGCCATTCCCAGCTTCTCGGCCGCCACCGGCGGCAGGCTGCCCGCCGACGGTTTCCTGGGCGTGCGGCCCGAGGGCCTGCGCGTGCATCCGAAGCAGGGCGCGCCGGTGAGCGACGTGCAGGGCCGCGTCGAGCTGATCGAGGCGCTGGGCGCCGACACGCTCATCCACGTCGACGTGGGCGGCGTGCCGCTCATCGCGAGGCAGAACGACCGCACGCCGCTGCAGGCCGGCGACGACGTGGCCGTGGAGTTCGACCCGTCGGTGCTGCATCTCTTCAACCGCGAAGGCCGTTCGGTCGCCGCGTGACCTTCATTTTTCTTCTACCGTCTTTTCAACGGACATTCCCGTGACCATCGCGCAAATTCCACCGGCTCTCACGGAGTTCACGGTGCTTCACCTGGGCCTTGGCTCATTCCACCGCGCCCACCAGGCGGTGTACCTGCAGAGGCTGATCGACGCGGGCGACACCCGCTGGTCGCTCTCGGGCGCCAACATCCGGCCGGACATGGCCGATGTGGTTGCTGCACTGCAGGCGCAGGGCGGGCGCTACACGCTCGAAACCGTGTCGCCGGCAGGCGAGTACCGCTACGAAGAGATCGAAGCCATCCGCGAAGTGCTGCCGTGGGAGCGCTCGCTGGCCGACGTGATCGCGCGCGGTGCGGCGCCGTCAACACGCATCGTGTCGTTCACCGTGACCGAGGCGGGCTACTACCTCGACGACAAGGGCAAGCTCGACCTGTCATTCGGCGACCTGGCGGCCGATGTCGAACGCGCGCGCCGTGGCGAGGCCGGCGGCGACGGAGTGACCATCTACGGCGCCGTCTGCGCGATCCTGCGCGCGCGCAAGGCCGCCAATGCTGGCGCGGTCACGCTGCTGAACTGCGACAACCTGCGCCACAACGGCGACCGCTTCCGCGCCGGGCTGCTGGAGTTCATCGAACTGGCGGGCGATGCCGATCTGCTGGCATGGGTCAACGCGAACACGCGCTGCCCGAACGCGATGGTCGACCGCATCACCCCGCGCCCGCCGCCCGAATTGCGCGCACGTGTGAAGGCCGCCACGGGCCGTGACGATGCGGCAGCCGTTACCGGCGAGAGCTTCATCCAGTGGGTCATCGAAGACAACTTCGCGGCCGGGCGCCCTGATTGGGGCCGCGTGGGCGTGGAGCTGGTCGAATCGGTGCAGCCTTACGAAGAGGCCAAGATCCGCATCCTCAACGCCACGCACAGTTGTATCGCCTGGGCGGGCACGCTGGTGGGGCTGAACTTCATCCACGAAGGCACGCACAACGCGGCCATTCGCAAGATGGCGTTCGACTACGTCACCGACGACGTCATCCCCTGCCTGAGCCCGAGCCCTATCGACCTTGCGGTGTACCGCGACGTGGTGCTCGACCGCTTCGGCAACCCCGCCATCCGCGACACCAACCAGCGCGTGGCGGCGGACGGCTTCTCGAAGATCCCGGGCTTCATCGCGCCGACGGTGCGTGAGCGGCTGGCGGCGGGCCAGCCCGTCGACAGCGTTGCGATGCTGCCGGCGCTGTTCCTCGCGTTCCTGCAGCGCTGGCACAAGGGCGCGCTGCCCTACGCCTATCAGGACCAAGGCATGGACGAGGCCGTGGCTCATGCGATCTGCGATGCGGCCGACCCGGTCGTTGCACTGTGCTCGGACGCGGGCCTGTGGGGAAACATCGCCGCCGACGCCCGGCTGATCGATGCCGTGCGGCGGGCCGGCGAACGCGTCGCGCGCTTCGTCGCCGCGGAAAGTCGACCATGACGAGCGGGCGCCTTCAGGACCGGCATGTGCTGCTGACCGGCGCGGGTGGCGGCATCGGCCTGGCCGTGGCGCAGGCCTGCATCGCCGAAGGCGCGCGCTGCACCGTGATCGATCGCGCCACCGCCGCGCCCGAAGCCGTGCGAGCGCTGCAGCAGGATCACCCCGACAAGCTCGCCTACATCGCAGCCGACGTCACCGACACCCAGGCCATTGCGCACATGCTGGCCGAGGCGCAGGTGGCCTTCGGGCCGATCCACACGCTGTTCAACAACGCAGCGGTGTTCGACCTTGCGCCGCTGCTAGACAGCGACGAAGCCTCGTTCGACAGGCTCTTCGCGGTCAACGTGAAGGGCATGTTCTTCGTGATGCAGGCCGTGCTGCGCCACATGGTCGAGGCCGGCACGCAGGGTGCATCGGTCATCAACATGGCATCGCAGGCAGGGCGCCGCGGCGAGGCGCTGGTGTCGCACTACTGCGCGACCAAGGCGGCCGTCATCAGCTACACGCAGAGCGCCGCGCTGGCCATGGCGCCGCACGGCATCCGCGTCAATGGCATTGCGCCCGGTGTGGTCGATACGCCGATGTGGGACCATGTCGACAGCCTGTTCGCCAAGGCCGAAGGGCTGCCGCCCGGAGAGAAGAAGCGGCAGGTCGGGCTGGCGGTGCCTCTCGGGCGCATGGGCGTGCCGAGCGACATCGCGGGGGCGGCGGTATTTCTTGCCAGCGACGAGGCGCGCTACATCACGGCGCAGACTTTGAATGTCGATGGCGGTAACGTGATGAGCTGAGATGAGCGAAGACTTCCACCTGTACCTCGACAGCGCCGACCTGACAGAGCTGAAGGCCTGCCTGCCGCACCCCGTAGTGCACGGCGTGACAACGAACCCGACGTTGCTGCAACGCGCAGGCATCGGCCGCGCCGAAGTGCCAGGCCTGCTCAAGCGCTGCATCGAACTGGGCGCACGCCAGGTGCAGGCGCAGGTGTATTCGGGCGAAGTCGACGGCATGCTCGAAGACGCACAAGCACTGCTCCCGCAATTCGACAGCGGCCAACTGGTCATCAAGATTCCCGCCACGCGCCAGGGCCTCGACGCCGGCGCGCGGCTCATCGCGCAGGGCGTGTCCGTCACCTTCACTGCCGTGTATGCGCCGGAGCAGGCGCACTTCGCGGCGCAACTGGGTGCGGCCTACGCAGCGCCATACCTCGGGCGGCTCGATGACTCCGGCATCAACGGCCTGGCGCTGATCGGGCAGATGCAGTCGCTGGTCGCGCGGCGGCCCTCGTCGGGCACGCGGCTGCTGGTGGCCAGCATCCGCTCGCGCGAGGCTTATCTTTCATTGCTGGGGCTCGGCGTGGGGGCCATCACCATCCCGCCGAGCCTTTTTGCCGAGCTGCTCGACCATCCCGCCACGCTGGCCGCCGAACGCGGCTTCCTGGCCGATGCGCGCGCCTTGCCGTGATCCAGAATCCAGACACCATGCGCATTGCACTCACGGGCGAAGCCCTCATCGATTTCACCGCCAGCGAGGCGGGCACCCTGGCTTTCCTCGGGCACGAGGGCGGCTCGCCGCTCAACACCGCGGTGGCCTGCGCGCGGCTCGGGCAGCCGACCGGTTTTCTCACGCAGTTGTCGACAGACCTCTTTGGCGAACGGCTGATGGGCTTCCTGCAACGCAACGGCGTGGACACCAGCTTCATTCTGCGAAGCAACGCACCCTCGACGCTGGCCTTTGTCGAGCGCACGCCTCAGACCAACCGCTACGCCTTCTATACACGCGGCAGTGCCGACGCCACCTGGGCGCCCGAGCCGCTGCCGCGGTTGCCGGCGGAATGCCGCTTCCTGCACTTCGGCTCGATCTCGCTGCTGCAGGACCCGGCCGCCACGCGTATCACCGACCTCGTCGCAGCGAACCGGGAGAGCTGCGTGATCGTGTTCGACCCCAACGTACGGCCCAGCCTGATCCCGGACATGGCGGCGTACCGCGCGCGCGTCACCGGCTGGTTCGCCATGGCCGACCTGGTCAAGCTCAGCGACGAAGACGCGGCGTTGCTCGCGCCCGGCCAGCAGGTCGATGCGCTGGCCGCCGAGTGCCTGAAGGCCGGCGCGCGCGCCGTGATCGTCACGCGCGGCGGCGACGGCGCAACGCTCTGGCGCACGGGGCACGAGCCGTTGACCGTGGCCGCGCCGCGCGTCACCGTGGTCGACACCATCGGCGCGGGAGACACCTTCACGGCCGGGTTGTCCGTGTCGCTGCTCGCGCATGGCGTGGAGCGGCCGGCGCAACTCGGCGAGCTGGGCGACGATGCATGGCGCGAAGTGATGAGCTTCGCCGCCACCGCCGCCGCCCTCAACTGCACCCGCGAGGGTGCCGATCCACCGACGCTGGAGGCGGTTCACGCCGCCTTGGCGAAGGCACAAAATACCGCTGTTGCTGCTGCTTCCCGGCCCTGAGCCGGGCTGCCATCATGACGACGTCCACCCGAAAGCGTTCGATTCCCCGTCAGCGCCAGCCCGAGCTGGAGCGCGACTTCACGCGTTCCCCCTCGCTGGGTTACGAGACTCCCGAAGAAACCGGCCTGGTGCGCTGCCTCGCGCACGGCTTTCCGAGCCCGCTGGTGCGATGGCACTTCCATGAAGACTACGAGCTGCACCTGATCACCGAGACATCGGGCAAGGCCTTCATCGGCGACTGGATCGGGCCGTTCCAGCCCGGGCACCTGGTGCTGTGCGGGCCGCGGCTGCCGCACAACTGGATCTCGCTCGACGTGCCCGAAGGCGGCGCCGCGGGACGCGACCGGGTGATCCAGTTCCGACACGAGCCCATCGAGCACGCGGCATCCCAGATTCCCGAGCTGCGCGAGGTAATGCACCTGCTGGAGCGGGCGCGCCACGGCATCGAATTCTTCGGCATGTCGGAGAACGCGCAGGCGCACTGGGACAGCATCAAGGCCGCGCGCGGCGTGCGGCGCCTGAGCCTGTTCCTCGACTTCATGGCCGACCTGGCGCAGTGCACCGACTACCGGCTGCTGTCGAGCGTGCAGATGCAGGGCGCACAGGGCGCGGACGGCGACGCGCAGGTCGACCAGATCAACGGCATCGTCAACCGCATCACCAACAACATGGCCGACCCGATCTCGATGTCGGACGTGGCGGCCGAGCTGGGCATGAGCGAGAGCCGCTTCAGCCGCTTCTTCAGGCGCTCCACCGGCAACAGCTTTACCGATTTCGTCAACCGCGTGCGCATCAACAGCGCCTGCCACCTGCTGATGCAGACCGATCACTACGTGACCGACATCTGCTACCAGGTGGGCTTCAACAACGTGGCGAACTTCAACCGGCGCTTCCTTGAAATCAAGGGCATGACGCCGAGCGAATTCCGCCGGCAGGCCGACACGCGCTTCGGCAGCGGCGTCTCTTCCTGAGCACGCAGCAGAAAACCAGGGGGCTCATCTTGTATCTGGGACTCGACCTCGGCACGTCCGAGCTCAAGGCGCTTTTGCTCGCCGACGACCACCGCATCGTGGGCGTGGCCCGCGCACCGCTCACGGTCGAACGGCCGCAACCGTTGTGGTCGGAGCAGGCGCCGCAGCAGTGGTGGCATGCGCTCGAAGAAGTGATGCGCGCGCTCGGCAAATCGCATCCCGAAGAGCTTGCGGCGGTGCGTGCGATCGGCCTGTCGGGCCAGATGCACGGCGCCACGCTGCTCGACGAAGCGGGCCAGGTGCTGCGCCCCGCGATTCTCTGGAACGACGGACGCAGTGGCGCGCAGTGCGAAGCGCTTGCGCGTGCCGTACCGCGGCTCGGCGAGATCGCGGGCAACCTCGCGATGCCGGGGTTCACGGCGCCCAAGCTGTTGTGGGTGCGCGAGCACGAGCCCGAAGTTTTCCGCCGCGTTGCGCGCGTGCTGCTGCCGAAGGACTGGCTGCGCTTCATGCTCAGCGGCGAGGCGGTCAGCGAGATGTCGGACGCGGCGGGCACGCTGTGGCTCGACGTGGGGGCGCGCGACTGGTCTGACGAATTGCTCGCTGCCACCGGGCTCACGCGTGCGCACATGCCGCGCCTGGTTGAGGGCAGCGAGGTGTCGGCGCAGCTCAAGCCCGAGCTTGCGGCGCGCTGGGGTGTGGGTGGCGGTGGTGCGGTGCTGATTGCCGGCGGCGCGGGCGATAACGCGGCCAGCGCGGTCGGCATGGGGCTGGTCGAGTCGGGGCAGGGTTTTGTGTCGCTGGGCACATCGGGTGTGGTGTTCGTGTCGACCGACCGCTTCTTGCCGAACCCCGCGCAGGCGATGCACGCCTTCTGCCATGCGTTGCCGAAGCGCTGGCACCAGATGTCAGTGATGCTCTCGGCCGCGAGCGCGGTGAGTTGGGCGGCAAAGACCTTCCGGTTCGCCGACGAAGCCGCGCTGCTCGAAGCGGCGGCGTCCATCTCGCTGGCGCAGCGCGAGCGCTGCCCGCTGTTCCTGCCGTATCTCTCGGGCGAACGCTCGCCGCACAACAACCCCAATGCGCAGGGCGTGCTATTCGGGCTGACGCATGCACACGGTCCGGCGGAAATCGCCTACGCCGTGGTCGAGGGCGTGAGCTTCGGGCTGCGCGATGGTTTCGACACCCTGCGGCTGCCGGCCGACATGCCGCTGCGCGAAGTGGCGCTGGTGGGCGGTGGTGCACGCAGCGTGTGGTGGGGCCAGTTGCTGGCCGACATCTTCCAGGTGCCGCTGACGCTCTATGCGGGCAGCGAGACAGGCGGGGCGCTCGGCGCGGCGCGGCTGGCGTGGCTGGCCGATGGAGGCGCGGTGGCCGAGGTGTGCAAGCTGCCGCCGGTGCAGCAGCAGTTGATTCCGTCGACCGAAGGAGCCGCTGTGCATAGCGCGCGCCACACACGCTTTCAGGTGCTCTATGCGGCGCTGCGAGACCAGTTTCAGTAACTGACACAGGCAACAAAAAGGGCCGCTTTCGCGGCCCTTCTTCTTTTGGTGAGCAGTGCTCAGCCGGGCATTACATGCCCATGCCGCCCATTCCGCCCATGCCGCCCATGTCGGGCATGCCGCCGCCGGCGCCAGACTCGTCCTTGGGCGCGTCAGCGACCATGGCTTCGGTCGTCAGCAGCAGCGAGGACACCGAAGCGGCGTTCTGCAGTGCGGTGCGGGTGACCTTCGTCGGGTCCAGGATGCCCAGCTCGAGCATGTCGCCGTACGTGTCGTTCGCAGCGTTGAAGCCGTAGTTGCCCTTGCCGGCCAGCACAGCGTTCACCACCACCGAGGCTTCGCCGCCGGCGTTGTTCACGATTTCGCGCAGGGGAGCTTCGATGGCCTTGAGCACCAGCTTGATGCCGGCTTCCTGGTCGGCGTTGTCGCCCTTGACCGACTCGCCCACGGCTTGCTTGGCACGCAGCAGAGCCACGCCGCCGCCAGCCACGACGCCTTCTTCCACTGCAGCGCGGGTAGCGTGCAGGGCGTCTTCGACGCGAGCCTTCTTTTCCTTCATTTCGACTTCGGTGGCAGCGCCAACCTTGATCACTGCAACGCCGCCGGCCAGCTTGGCCACGCGCTCTTGCAGCTTTTCACGGTCGTAGTCGCTCGTGGCTTCTTCGATCTGCACGCGCACTTGCTTCACGCGGGCTTCGATGTCGCCAGCGGCACCGGCGCCGTCGATGATGATCGTGTTTTCCTTGCCCACTTCGATGCGCTTGGCTTGGCCCAGGTCGGCCAGCGTCACCTTTTCGAGCGTCAGGCCCACTTCTTCAGCGATGACCTTGCCGCCCGTCAGGATGGCGATGTCTTCCAGCATGGCCTTGCGGCGGTCGCCGAAGCCAGGAGCCTTGACAGCCACGACCTTCAGGATGCCGCGGATCGTGTTCACGACCAGCGTAGCCAGGGCTTCGCCTTCGACTTCTTCGGCAATGATCAGCAGCGGACGGCCAGCCTTGGCGACTTGTTCCAGCGTGGGGAGCAGGTCACGGATGTTGCTGATCTTCTTGTCGAACAGCAGCACGAAGGGGTTGTCGAGCAGCGCCGATTGCTTCTCGGGGTTGTTGATGAAGTAGGGCGACAGGTAGCCGCGGTCGAACTGCATGCCTTCGACGACGTCGAGTTCGCTGTCCAGCGACTTGCCGTCTTCGACAGTGATCACGCCTTCCTTGCCGACCTTGTCCATCGCGTCAGCGATGAGCTTGCCGATGGTTTCGTCGCTGTTGGCCGAGATCGAGCCGACTTGAGCGATTTCCTTCGACGTGGTGGTGGGCTTGGAAGCCTTCTTCAGCTCGGCGACCAGGGCCGTGACAGCCTTGTCGATGCCGCGCTTCAGGTCCATCGGGTTCATGCCGGCAGCCACCAGCTTGAAACCTTCGCGAACGATGGCTTGTGCCAGCACGGTCGCGGTGGTGGTGCCGTCACCGGCGTTGTCCGAAGTCTTGGAAGCCACTTCCTTCACGAGCTGGGCGCCCATGTTCTGCAGCTTGTCCTTGAGTTCGATTTCCTTGGCGACCGACACACCGTCCTTGGTGACGGTGGGGGCGCCGAACGAGCGCTCGAGCACCACGTTGCGGCCCTTGGGGCCCAGGGTCACCTTGACTGCGTTGGCCAGGATGTTGACACCCTCGACCATGCGTGCGCGGGCTTCACCGCCGAAGACTACGTCTTTTGCTGCCATGTTTGTTTACTCCGAATGGGATGTTTGAATTACTTCTCGACGACCGCGAACAGGTCGTCTTCCTTCATGACGAGCAATTCGTCACCGCCGACCTTGACGGTCTGGCCGCTGTACTTGCCGAACAGGACGCGGTCGCCGACCTTGACGGTCAGTGCGGCCAGTTCGCCCTTGTCGTTGCGCTTGCCCGGGCCCACGGCCAGGACTTCACCCTGATCGGGCTTTTCAGCGGCTGCGTCGGGGATGACGATGCCGGAGGCGGTCTTGGTTTCGCTGTCAACACGCTTGACGATCACGCGATCGGCCAAAGGACGAAGTTTCATTGCATCTCCTGGATGTATGGATAAGAAACGGGTTTTGTGGTCGGGTGCCGGACCGGAGGCCGGCAGCCCATCGACTGGAAGCGAGGGCTGTTAGCACTCATCAGCAGCGAGTGCTAATCATAAGGGCAATCGGTGGGCTTTCAAGTGACAGGGGCTGCCGCCGGTGCGTAACGGATTTCACGCCCGGCCGGCCAAGCCGCTGCCAGACACGCCCGCCCCATCCGCCCGGCGGCCCATCAGGAAGTCCACGAAGGTGCGCACGCGCAGCGGCGCGAACCGCAGCTTGGGATACAGCAGGTTGTAGGGCCGGGACCGGCCGCCGAAGGGCTTGAGCACTTCGACCAGTCGTCCCCGGCGCAAGTCTTCCTCGACCACGAAGCGATAGGCCTGGAAGATGCCCGCGCCATGCCGGGCCAGCGTAACCCCGGCCAGGACGTCGTCCGAGCAGGCGTAGCCGCCGGAGGTGAGCATTTCGATGTCCTGGCCGTCCTGACGGCACAGCCAGGGGATGGTGCGGCCGCTGCTGGGCAGCTCGAACTGGATGCATTCGTGGGTCTGCAGGTCGTCCAGGGTCCGGGGTTCCCCGTGCCGGCGCAGGTAGTCCGGGGCTGCGACGAGCACGAGTTCGGCGTCCTCGAGATGGCGAGCAACCAGGGTCGAGTCGGCTGGCGCGCGCACACGCACGGCAAGGTCGTACCCCTCCGCGGCGAAGTCGATGTTGCGGTTGCTGACGTGAACCTCGACCCGGATGTCCGGGTAGCGAGCCCTGAACTCCGGCAGCAGCGGCAGCAGCCGGTAGTGCCCGTAGGTGGTGGGAACGCTGATCCGCAGCAGGCCGCTTGGCGTGATCTGCTGGCCGCTGACCTGGCGTTCGGCCTCCACCAGCTGGTTGAGCGCCTGGCGGCATTGCTCGTAATAGGCTTGGCCCGCCTCGCTCAGCCGTATCTGCCGTGTCGTGCGCAGGAAGAGGCGCACCCCGAGGCGTTCTTCCAGCCTGCCCACCGTCCTGCTTACGGCGGCGGGCGTCACGCCCGCAATGGTGGCTGCGGCGGTGAACCCCTCTTGCTCGGCTGCAAGACAGAAAAGCTCCAGGCTTCCCAGCAGCAGGTCGTCGAACTGGCGATTCATGATTGATTACATGGAGTAAATACTAAAGATGCTCCTATCATCTTTATCAACTTGAAGGTCGTCAATACAGTTGATCCCAGAGGCGAGAGCCTCCATGAACCTGAACCAACTGCCTCCGCTTTGACCACCCGAAAGGAAACCATCATGAAGACCCAACCCAAGACGATCGTGATCACCGGCGCCTCGAGCGGCATCGGCCTGGCCCTGGCCGGCGCGTACCTGCAGCGCGGCGACAACGTCGTCGGCAACGCCCGCAGCGCCGAACGCCTGCAACAGGCATCCGTATCGCTTGGTTCGCCCGACAACTTCCTGGGCGTTGCCGGCGACGTCGCCGACCCGGCCGTTGGCGATCTGCTGGTGCGGCGTGCCATCGAGCGCTTCGGGCATGTGGACGTGCTCGTCAACAACGCCGGATTCTTCAACGCCAAGCCGTTCATCCAGTACACGCCGGACGAGCTGGAAGCCCTGGTGAGCACCAACCTGAAGGGTTTCGTCTATCCGTCGCAGGCGGCAGTCCGCCACATGGTCGAGCGCAAGGCGGGCCACATCATCAGCATCACGGCAAGCCTTGCCTCGCAGCCCAACCAGGCCGTGCCGGCCGTGCTGCCGCTGCTGATCAAGGGCGGCATCAACCAGGCGACGAAGGCGCTGGCGCTGGAACTGGCGCCGCACAACATCCAGGTGACGGCGGTGGCGCCGGGCATCGTGGACACGCCGATGTACACGAAGGAAATGCACGGCTTCCTCAACACGCTGCAGCCGGCAGGCCGCATCGGCACGGTGCAGGAAATCGTCGACGCGGTTCTCTACCTGAGCGACGCCAGCTTCACGACCGGCATCGTGCTGCCCGTGGACGGCGGCATGGGCACCGGCAAGTGGTGAGCGAAGCATCGACAACGAACCCCGGAGAACGCCATGCCCTACATCCGCATCGAAATCACCCGCGAAGGCACCACGCTCGACCAGAAGAAGCAGCTGATCGCCGAGGCCACCGAGATGATGGTGCGCGTCCTGAACAAGGATCCTGCCTCGACCTTTGTCGTGATCGACGAATACGACACCGACAACTGGGGCCAGCACGGCCGCACGATCACCGAGGTGCGCCGCGAGCAGACGCTTGCTGCTACTGCACCGCCGCGTCCATCCAGAACTTGAGCTGCGGGTTCTTGAGCCGACCCTTCTTGTCGTAGTACTTGCCCAGCCATTCCTCCGGCGTGCTTTTGAGTTCCAGCGCGTCCTTCTGGCCGCCAAGCTGCTTGAACCAGAAGCGGGAGGAGAAGTGGTCGTAGACGTCCAGGATGCGGGTCGCATAGGCCATCGCGAGCTTCTTGTTGCCGCGCACGATCAGCAGGTTCTCGTCGTTGTCGAACGATGCCTTGTGCCCCAGGTTGTGGCTGCCGGTGGCAACGACGCAGTCGTCGTCGAAGGGGTCGATCACCACGACCTTGTCGTGAATGATCGCGAAGCCGGCATTGAGGATTTCCTTCTTCCAGCCATCGGGTACCTTGAAGTCGAACGCCTCGGCTCCGAAAACACGCGGGTCCTGGAGCACGGGCGGTTTCTTCTCGCCCTTCTTCCTGGCGGGCGGAGTCATGCCCTTGAGCTCGTAATAGAAGCCTTCCGAGGCCGACTTGTTCGTCACGCATCCGCGCACGAACAGCTTCTTGTTCTTGCTCGCGGCCTGGGCTGTCCAGTTCGCGATGCTCGGGCTGCCCGGATAGAAGGCGAGAAAGAGCACGGAGTGGCTGGCGCCCGCGATCAGCTGGGCAAGGTCCTCCATGTCCGGCGGGCGCTTCTCGGTTGCCGGGTTCTTTCCGCGCGCCTTCGGCGTGTTCGGCGAAAACCAGCTGTGAGCCGCCGCGCCGTCGTCCAGTGTCAGCGCCGAGCCCTTCGACGCCCACTTGCGAAGCGCGGCGCCCTGCAAGGCTTTCGGATCGTCCGCGGCCTCGTCGGTGTCCTTGGCGAGCTCTTTCCAGTACGCCAGATAGCGCTTGGCGAGCGCATCGTTGTCGATGACGATGGAATTGTTGGTCTGGGTGCACAGGCCGGTGGCCGTCCAGTTGGTGGAGCCGGTGAACACCGCCTTCGGCTTGCCCTTGGAGTCGACGTAGACCAGGAACTTGTTATGGGCGATATGGCCGTTGGACATGATGCGGTTGTGAATCTCCGCAGCGGTGCCGGTCAGGGTTTCGCGCGCTTGCTCGTTGCCATCGACCTTCACGGTCTTGATCTTGGTCTTGCCGGTCTTGGGGCTGGTCACCTTCACCGGTTTGCCGTCTTCGCCCAGCACTTCCTCGTCTTCCTTGGAGTCGCCCAGGACGATGTGGAGGCGTTCGCCCAGCCCTGCGAGCCAGCCGATCAGCTGCGGGTCCTTGAGTTCGTAGAGCGCCGCGTAGATCTTGCCCTTGCCGTCGGCGCGCGCAAGAAACTCCTGGATGGCCTCGATCATGTCGCCCGAGAGGCTCTCGCGGAGCTTGCTCTTGTCGCCGGGGTCCAAGACCCTCTCGATCAGCGAGTCCTTCATGTCCTTGGAGCCGAGCGCGCGCGCGACGCGCTGCGTGGAGATCAATCCGCGGTTGAAGTAGACGCTCAGCTTGTCGTCGATCACCGGGGTGATCTCCACCTCGTTAGTCAGCAGGATCGGCAGCTTCGCCATGGGCTGGAGCTTTCCCGGGGCGCCCTCCAGCGGCACGATCTTGTAGCGGAAGATCCTGTTCTTGTTCTTCTCGGCTTCGAGACGCGCGTAAGGATCTTTCCAGTAGAACTTCTGGATCGGAAGTTCCTCGGTGGTCCATTTTTTGGGTGTGATGCCCTTGAACCTCGCCTGGCCTGGCAGGGGCGTCTCACGGCCGTGCTGGTCGATGCGGTAGACCGCGAATCCCATGCAGCCATCCGGCTTCTTGCCGTAGCTCCACGCGACCATGATCACCTCGTTGTTGGCGAAAGCCACGGCGTTCTGCATGAGTCCCCTCCACGTTCCGGTAGCGGCCGATTGGATGTCGACTTCGAGAGTGCGCTGGCCACGGCCGCCTCCCGCGCGGGAGTATCGCGGGATCGATCGGGCTCATCAATGGCATTTCTGTGTCAGTCCACCTTGATGCTCGCAGCCTTGACCACCTGCTGCGCCTTGGCGGTTTCGTCGACGATGAACTTGTTGAACTGTGCCGACTGCATCGTGAACGGCTCGGCGCCGAGCTTCT
The DNA here is from genome assembly GCF_051992195.1 of Variovorax sp. YR566. NCBI lineage: Bacteria > Pseudomonadati > Pseudomonadota > Betaproteobacteria > Burkholderiales > Comamonadaceae > Variovorax > Variovorax sp. YR566. The sequence continues at coordinate 1,689,656 of NZ_CP197092.1, forward strand.
CCAGCCGCTCTTTCAGCTCGGGCGACACCATGATCTTCGCGACCTCGGCCTGAAGCCGCTCCACCACGGGTTGCGGCGTCTTTGCCGGGGCGAAGAGGCCGACCCAGAACAAATACGCCGAACCCGGCACGCCGGCTTCCACGGTGGTTGGGGCAGCGGGCAAGGCGGGCGAGCGTTGGGCGGTTCCCACGGCCAGCGCCTGCAGCTTGCCGCTCTTGATGAGCGGCAGCGCCGACACCATCGGCGCGAAGAACCAGTCGACGCGGCCCGACATCACTTCGGTCATCGCCTCGGGCGTGCCGCGGAAGGGCACGTGCTGCGCATCGAGCCCGGCCGCGAGGCGGAACACCTCGGCGTTCATGTGCGTGGCCGAGCCGTTGCCAGCCGATCCGTAGTTGAAGCTGCCCGGCTTTGCCTTGACCTTCGCGACCAGGTCCTGCACGTTCGTGAAATGCGCGGGCGCGGTCACCAGCACGTTGGGCAGGCTGGCCATCGGCGTGATGCCGGTGAAGTCCTTGATCGTGTCGTACGACAGGCCCTTGTAGATCCATGGATTCACGAGGTGCCCCGCTGAATGCACCAGCAGCGTGTACCCGTCGGCCGGTGACTTGGCCGTGATGGCCGCGCCCAGGGTTCCGCCCGCGCCGGGCTTGTTGTCGACGATCACGCTCGTGCCCAGCGCCGGCCCGAGCTTCTCGGCCACGAGGCGCGCGACGATGTCGGTGCCGCTGCCTGCCGTGAACGGCACCACCAGCTTGATCGGCTGCGTGCCCGGCCATGCGCCCTGCGCCAGCGCGCCGCTGCTGCCCAGCGTGCAGGCCGCGAGCGCTGCGGCCACGGTGAGTGCCTGTCGGCGGCTCCAGGGGAATGTCTTCTTCATCATGCGTCTTGTCTCCGTTGATTTGTTCGATGAGCAATGAATGACCGAAGGGGGTGCGAGCGCTAGGCCGGTGGCGCGTTCGGCATCACCAGCGCGACCAGCACCGGGCGGTTGGTTCGGTTTTCGAGTTGGCGTTTCTCGCCGGGTGCGAAGCGGCAGCTGTCGTACTGCTCGAGCACGTCTTCCTGGTGCACGCCGTCGGTCTCACCGACCACATGCAGCTGGCCTTCGAGCACGAGGTAGAGCTTTTCCATCGGCGAGCCGTCGAGCCCGGTGTGGCCGCCGGGCAGGATCTGGCTCATGCCCATCCACATCTGCGTGGAGGGCCCGGCTTCCTTGCCCTGCAGGCGCAGGCAACGCATGTCGAAGTGGTTGGGCGCCTCGTAGTGCGGCGCTTCGTTGAAACGGGTCACGTGCATGGCGGGTGTTCCTTGCGGTTTCAGGGGCGCAGCACGACGCGGTCGGTGCTGCCCGACAGCACCAGCCGGTAAGCATCGATGGCTTCGTCAAGCGTGAAGTGGCGCGCCACGGGAAAGGGCTTCAGCGTGCCGCGCTCGAAGCCCTCGCGCATCGCGTCGAGCTGCGCGGTGGAGGCAACGCAGTCCATCGCAAGCGAGTCGATGCCCACGAAGGTGTGCATGCCGCGGTAGAACGCGAAGATGTCGAAGGGCACCGCGCGGTCGTGCGTGGCAATGAAGATCTGCGTCGCGCCCTTGGCCATCGCCTTGTTGGCGGCCTCGAAGTAGGCGCTGCCCACGGTGTTGTAGACGATGTGCGCGCCGCGCCCGTCGGTGAGTTCGCGCACTTGCGCGCCCACGTCGGCATGCTGGCGCGCGTCGATCACGTCGACCGGCCCGTTCGCGAATCCCTCGAAGGGCCCGGCGTGCCGCTGCACTGCGATCACCCGCGCGCCAGCCTGCGAAGCGAGTTGCACCGCCGCCTGCCCGACCTTTCCGTTGGCGCCGAGTACCAGCACAGTCTGCCCCGCCTGCGGCATGCCGCTGCGGCGAAAGCCTTCGTAGGCGGTGACGAAGGGCACGCCCACCGCGCCGGCTTCGTCCATCGAAATGCCCCGGGGCTTTGCGCGCAGCGCCGCTTCGGGCAGCACCAGGTAGCGCGCATGCGAGCCGTCGCGCGTGATGCCCACGTCGCCACCCGAGCCGTAGACCTCGCGGCCGATCCACTCGGCGGGACCACTCACCACGGTGCCCGCGAAGTCGCGGCCCGGGGTGCGTGGCCAGACAGCCTGCGGCATGATGCCCAGCGTCGCTTTCACGTCGCTCGGGTTCACCGCGGCGGCGGCGATGCGCACCACGGCGTGGCCGGGTGGGGGCGTGGGTTCCGGCTGCGGCGCGGCCTCGAGCCGCAGCGTGTCGAGGTTGGCGGCCTTCTCGCTCACCCGCAATGCGCGGGATGCGTGGGTGGTGTGCATGGCTGCGACGCTCATCGTTCAGCCTCTCGCTTCCGGCAAGCCCAGCATGGTGCGCGCCTCGCGCGGGTTGGCGATCTCGCCGCCCAGGCTCAGCAGGATGTTGCGCGCCTTCGCCACCAGCTGCGCATTGCTCTCGGCCAGCACGCCCTTCTCCAGGTAGATGTTGTCCTCCATGCCCACGCGCACATGGCCGCCCAGCAGCCAGGCCTGCGCGACGATCGGAAACTCCATGCGGCCGATGCCGAAGGCGCTCCAGAAGGCGCCGCGCGGCAGCATGTTGCGGGCGTAGAGCAGCGTCTCGGGCGTGGGCGCAAAGCCGTACTTCACGCCGAGCACGAAGGTCCACATCGCGGGGCCGTCGAGCGTGCCGTCGGCGATGAGGTCGAGTGCGAGGTTGATGTCGCCCGAATCGAAGATCTCCAGCTCGGGCTTCACGCCGGCCTCGCGGATCACCTTCGCCATGCGTCGTACGTTCCTCGGCGTGTTCATCACCACGTCGGGGCCGGAGTTCATGGTGTTGAGGTCGAGCGAGCACACGTCTGGCTTGATCAGCGCGATGTGCTCCACGCGCTTTTCCGGCGGCAGCAGCGTGGTGCCGGGCGCGGCGATCTTCGGATCGTCCTCGCTTGGAATGAAGCGCCCGCCGGGGCCGGTCGTGAGGTTGATGATCAGCTCGCGGTTCCCGCGGCGGATGCGGTCGACCACCTCGCGGTAGAGCTCGATTTCCATCGAGGGTTTGCCGGTTTCGGGATGGCGCACATGGATGTGCACCTGCGCCGCGCCAGCCTCGGCTGCGGCCAGGCATTCGTCGGCAATCTGCACCGGCGTAATCGGCAGGTGCGGCGTCTGCTCCGGCTTCACGAGGTTGCCCGTGACGGCGCATGTGATGAGGGTCTTCGGGTTCACAGGTGACGCCCTCCATCGACCACGATGCGCGTACCGGTGACGAAGCGCATCGTCGTTGCGAGCGCTTCTACGGTGGCCGCCACATCGTCGGGCTTGCCGATGCGCCCGAGCGGCGTGGTGCTCGCCATCTTGTGCGCGAACTCCGCGCCGCGGCCGGGCACGAAGCCCGACTCGACCGCGCCCGGCGACACCGAAACGACGCGTACCGCCGGTGCCAGTGCCTTGGCCAGCGCGTCGCCGACTACGTCCAGCCCGGCCTTCGCTGCGACATACGCGAGGTTGCTGCCCACGCCGGTGAAGCCCGCGATGGACGAGATGTTGACCACGAGCCCATCGCCGCTGGCCTTGAGCATCGGTGCAAAGGCGCGGATGGTCGCGAACACGCCGCGGAAGTTGGCGCGCACGATGTCGTCGATGAGCTCGTCGGTCAGCGCGTCGAGGTCGCCAGCCGGCACGGGCTGCGTATGGCCCGCACTGTTGACCAGGATGTCGCAGCGGCCATGCGTGGCTTTCACCTCTGCGGCCGCGGCCTGCAGGCTTGGCGTGTCGACGATGTCGGCGCGGATCGCGCCGTGGCGCTGTCCTTGCGCAGAGGGCAGGGCGGCAGCACGCGCAGTCGCATCGTCGCCCTTGCGGTGCAGCAGCACGCAGGTAGCGCCGAGCGCTGCGAGGCGAGTGGCCGTCGCGTAGCCGATGGCGCCGAGGCCACCGGTGATGACGGCGACCTTGCCGTCGAGTCTGGAAACAGGATCGAAGCTCATGGGATGAAGAGGAGTTGAGGAATCAAGGAATCGGCGGCCGGGGGAACTTCATCTCGCCCGGCTCGAGCTGGAAGTCGTACTGCAGCGTGGCGGTCTTGCCGTCGGGCGCCAGCGCGAAGCGGCCGATCAGCCGGCGCGTGACACCGAAGGTCGGGTCGCTCTCCAGGTTCTCGTCGTCATCGGCGAACACCTGCGTGATCAGCACCTTGTGGCCCGGCTTGCTCACCATGAAGTGCAGGTGAGCGGGCCGGTTCGGATGGCGCTGTTGCGCGCGCAGCAGCACGCCGCAGGGGCCATCGGTAGGCACCGGGTAGCCGGCCGGCCGCACGCTGCGGAAGTGAAAGCGTCCCTCGGCATCAGTGCTGAAGCGGCCGCGCAGGTTCATGTCTTCCTGCTCGGGGTCCTGGTTTTCGTAGAGCCCGATGGGCGAGGCCTGCCACACGTCGACCGTGGCATCGGCCACAGGCTGGCCCTTTGCGTCGCGCACCGTGCCTGTCACCGCGAGCGGAATGCCCGGTGTGCCGGAGCGCGCGATGTTGTCGCCCGGTGCGCAGGCCGGCGAGTTCGCGCGCCAGAAGGGCCCAAGCAGCGCGGCCGGCGATTCGCCGTGCGGGTCCTGGTTGTTCTGCAGCGCCACCACGGTGGAGACGCCGAGGATGTCTGCCGCCAGCACCACTTCGTTCTTGGTTTCGCCGGTGGCCTGGCCGATGGCGACGATGAATTCGAGCGCTTGCTCGAACTCCTCCTCGGTCAGCTTCACCTCCTGGACGAAGGCATGCAGGTGGCGGGTGAGCGCATCCATCACGGTGCGCAGCCGTGGGTCGGGCGTTCGCTTCATGGCGTCGAGCGCGAAGCCCAGCACCGAGTCGGGGGAGGTGGCGATGTTCATGGTGGGTCTCGTGCAATCTGCGTGATTCATGCAATCGTTTGCACGATATTACGCCAGATCGTCGAAAAGTAAAATGACCACATTCCGCAGGTCATGAATAGGAAAAGCCCCCCCAAGCACCGGACACGCACGACAATCGTTTGCACAAATCCATGAGCACCAGCCCGACTTCCTCCCCCGTGACCATCCGCGATGTCGCCCGTGCCGCCGGCGTGCATGTGTCGACCGTCTCGCGCGCGCTCAGCCCCGAGAAGCGTTCGTTGATCAGCGACGAGGTGCTGCGCGTGGTGGAAGAAGCGGCGCAGCGCCTGGGCTACCGGCCCAACCGCGCGGCCTCCGCGCTGCGCACCGGGCGCACCCACACCATCGGCGTGCTGGTGCCCGACATCACGAACGCGGTGTTCCCGCCGATCCTCCAGGGCATCGAAGCCAGCGCGGCGGCGCGTGGCTACTTCGTCTTCGTCACCAATGTGGTCGACCCCGCGCTGGCGCGGCCGGTGCTCGAACGCATGCTGGCGCAGCGCGTCGACGGCGTGATCCTGGCCACCGCCACGCGCGACGACCCGCTGGTCGACTTCGTCGTCAAGGCCGGCCTGACCACGGTGCTGGTCAACCGCGCCGACGAAACCGGCCGCCTGCCGGCCGTGGTCAGCGACGACCGGCTCGCGATGAAGCTCGCGGTCGACCACCTCGTCGGTCTGGGCCACAAGCGCATCGCGCATCTCGCGGGGCCGCAGAACATTCCCACCGGCGTGGGCCGCTCGTTGGGCGTGGAGCAGGCCTTGCGCGACCACCGCATGAAGCCGTTCCGCGTGGTCGAGTGCGCGAGCTACAGCCGCGAGGCGGGTGCGACCGCAATGAAGCAGATGCTCGCAGCCGGTGCCGTGCCTCAGGCGGTGGTGTGCTGCAACGACCTCGTCGCGCTGGGCGCCTTCGACGCGCTGCGCGAGGCGGGACTGCGCGTGCCGCAGGACATTTCGATCACCGGCCACAACGACATGCCGCTGGTGGACATGGTCGATCCGCCGCTCACCACCATCCGCCTGCCGCACCGCGAACTCGGCTGGCGCTCGGCCGAGATGCTGTTCGCGGAGATCGACGGGGCGGCGATGTCGGCGTCGACCGTGGTGCTGCGGCCGGAGCTGGTGGTGCGCAAGTCGACGCGCGCGCCGGCCGCGCGCTGATCAGGGAGTCGCGTCCAGGAATTTGCGCCTTTTTTGCGCGCTGCGCGATAGGCTTCCCGCTCATGATCCGATTCCCGTTTGATCGTCCAGGCACGAGAATGGCCGGCAACCCTTTCATTGACAAGAGTTACCGCCCTGCATGAAAAGCACCGCCCCGCAGCTCACCGTCACTGAAGAACGCCGCGCATTCGGCTGGGTCGATGCCCTGGTCATGCTGGCCTTGCTGGGTTTGTTCTGGAGCGCATTGCACTTCGGCAAGGGCATGCTGGTGCATTTCGATCCGACCGCGGTGCCGCAGGTCGACAACTCGCCGAGCCTGATTCCGTACTACGCGGGCCGCACGCTGATGCGCATGTGGATCGCCTTCGGCTTCTCGCTGTTCTTCGCCATTTTCGTGGGCTACCTTGCGGCAAAGAACCGGACTGCGCGCGCCTTCATCCTGCCGGCGCTCGACGTGCTGCAGTCGGTGCCGGTGCTGGGGTTCCTGTCGGCAACGGTGACGGGTTTCATGGCGCTGTTCCCCGGCAGCCTGCTCGGCGTGGAGTGCGCGGCGATCTTCGCCATCTTCACCGGGCAGGTGTGGAACATGGCCTTCGGTTTTTATCACTCGATGGTCACCGTTCCCACCGACATGCAGGAGGCCGCGTCGACCTACGGCCTGACCCGCTGGCAGCGCTTCAGGACGGTCGAGTTGCCGGCATCGGCGCACAGCCTGATCTGGAATTCGATGATGTCCTTCGGCGGCGGCTGGTTCTTCGTCGCGCAGAGCGAAGCCATCAGCGTGATGAACAAGGACATCAAGCTGCCGGGCCTGGGCTCGTACATGGTGCAGGCGATCTCGAACGGCGACAAAACGGCCGCGCTGTGGGCGGTGGTGGCCATGATCGTGTTGATCCTGGCCAGCGACCAGCTGGTCTGGCGCCCTCTGCTGGCGTGGGCGGACAAGTTCAAGATCGAGCTGACGGGGTCGACGACCCCGGCGACCTCGTGGGTCTACAACCTGCTGCGCGGCGCCTACCTGTTCACCTGGATCAGCGAGCGCCTCTGGCGCCCGCTGCTGGACAGGGTGTTCCAGGCGCGGGCTCCGATGGCGCGAATGCCGGTGAGGCTGAAGGCGTCATGGAAGAAGCTGCTCTGGCGGGTGGTGGGCATCGTGCTTTCCATCTGGATCGGCATCGAGCTTCTCAGGGCCGTGGCGGCGGCCACTGCCGCGCTGCACGGTGCGCTGTCCTTGGCCGACTTTGGCCACATCGTCTGGCTTGGCTTTCTTACGGCCCTGCGCGTCGCCGCCATGACAGTCCTGGCCACGCTGATCTGGACGCCGGTCGGCGTGTGGATCGGGTTCCAGCCGCGCGTTGCGCGATTCGCCCAGCCGCTGGCGCAGATCGGTGCGTCGTTTCCCGTGAACATGACGTTCCCGATCGTCGTCGGCTTCTTCGTGGCCAGCCACATCAGCCTCAACTGGGGCAGCATCCTGCTCATTGCCATGGGCACGCAGTGGTACATCCTGTTCAACGTGATCGCCGGCGCCATGGCGATTCCGAACGACCTGAAGGAAGCCGGGCGCGTCTACGGCCTGCGCCGCTGGAGCCTGTGGCGCACCCTGATCCTCCCGGCGATCTTCCCGTTCTGGGTGACGGGCGCCTGCACGGCCGCCGGAGGCGCATGGAACGCCAGCATCGTGGCCGAGCTCGCCACATGGGGCGGCACGAGCCTGCAGGCGGATGGTCTTGGCGCGTACATCGCCAACGTCACCAAGACGGGCGATACGCCATTGATCATCGCGAGCATCGGCGTGATGTCGATCTTCGTCGTGCTGATGAACAAGCTCATCTGGCGCCGGTTGTATGCCTTTGCCGAGCGCCGATTCAGATTGGACTGAACATGAACACTCCCACGCCCTCATTGAAGGAGCCGCCCGTGCCGGTGGCCGAGCTCCGTGCCGTCACCAAGACGTTCATGACTGCAGGACACCATGAACTCAAGGTGCTCGACAACATCGACCTGGCCGTCAGCGAAGGCGAGTTCCTTGCGCTGCTGGGACAGTCCGGCTCGGGCAAGTCGACGATCCTGCGTTGCCTCACGGGCCTGATCGTGCCGACCTCGGGCCGGGCGCTGGCCAACGGCAAGCCGCTCAACGGCGTGAACCCCGATGCCTCGGTAGTCTTCCAGACTTTCGCGCTCTACCCGTGGCTCACCGTCGAGCAGAACGTGGCGGTGGGCCTGATGGCCAGAAAGATCGGCCGCGCCGAGCGCGACGCGGCCGTCGACAGGGCGATCGAGCTCATCGGCCTGGGCAACTACCACTCGGCCTTTCCGCGCGAGCTGTCGGGCGGCATGAGGCAGCGGGTGGGCATTGCGCGTGCGCTGGTTTCGCAGCCCAAGCTGCTGTGCCTGGACGAGGCCTTCAGTGCGCTGGATGTATTGACCGCAGAGAACCTGCGGCAGGAGCTGATCAGCCTGTGGCGCGACCCGGGCGGCGACCTCAGCTCGGTCTTCATGGTCACGCACAACATCGAAGAGGCGGTGGAAATGGCCACGCGCATCGTGGTCGTGTTTCCGCGCCCGGGGCGCATCGGCCTCGTGCTGGAGAACAAGCTGCCCTATCCACGCGACAGCAAGGACCCCGAATTCCAGCGCCTGGTCAGCGTGATCCACGAGTGCATCACCACGATGACGCTGCCCGACCTGCCGCCGGAGACGCCCGTGAAGGGGGAGCCCATCTCACGTGCGCGCACCCGGATGGAATCGATTCCGCTGGTGCCGGTGGGGCAGATCCTGGGCCTGATGAGCATCCTCAGCGACTCGCCGGACCTGTCCAACATCTACGACATTTCCGACGAGATCGGCAAGGAGTTCGGCGAGACGATCGCCATTCTCAAGGCGGCCGAGATCCTCGAGTTGATCGATACGCCGCGGCAGGAGGTGCGCTTCACCGAGCTCGGCCGGAAGTTCGTTGCTGCCGACCGGCTCGGAAAGCGCGCAATCTTCGAGGAGCAGGTCTTCAAGCTGCGGCTGTTCCACATCATCATCGCCCTGCTCAAGGAATACGAAGAAGTCGAGGCCGAGCGCGTCATCAAGGACATCGGCAGCGCCTTGCCGTACGACAACCCGGAGAAGATCTTCGAGACGATGATCGCCTGGGGTCGCTACGCGGGCCTGATGGACTACAACGCCAAGACCGGCATGGTGTTCGTGCCGGAAGACGGGGATGCGGTCGAAGACGCGCACATCTGACGACCGCTGCGGCTGCTCAAGTCAAAGCAGCTCGAACGCGATGTCCTGCGCGCCTTCCCACAGCACCTTCCTGCCGAGCGCGCGCAGCTGCTCCTTGCCTTCCACGATCGTCAGGAAGTGGTTGCCCGCAAGCGGCCCCATCTTGCTGGCGAAGCTGCAGCTGCCGTAGGCCAGGATGATTTCGGTCTCGCTGTAGCCACCGGGGTAGAACAGGATGTCGCCGACCGAAGGATGGCTGGTGTGGTTCTCGAAGCCGACGCCCAGTTCGAAGTCGCCCAGCGGAATCCAGCAGCCCTCGCCGCTCCAGCGCACGTGGATGATCTTCTGCCTGTAGGGCAGCAGCCTGGTGAACGCCTCCACGGTCTTGGGTGCTTCGGGATTCGTTTCCGCGATGAAGCGCAAGCCCGCCGCTTCGATGCCAATTCTTGCCATGAGTGATTGAAGGAAAGTAAGTAAGGGTTGATCAGTGCAGCAGCTGGCTCAGGAAGAGCCGGGTGCGTTCGTGTTTCGGGTTGCTGAAGAACTCCTTCGGCTCTGCCTGCTCGACGATGGTGCCCTGGTCCATGAAGATCACGCGGTTGGCAACCTGGCGCGCGAAGTTCATCTCGTGCGTGACCGACAGCATGGTCATGCCGTCGTCGGCGAGCGAGACCATGGTGTCCAGCACCTCCTTGACCATTTCGGGGTCGAGCGCCGAGGTCGGTTCGTCGAACAGCATGACCTTGGGGCCCATGCACAGAGCACGCGCAATGGCCACGCGCTGCTGCTGGCCGCCTGAAAGCTGCGACGGGTATTTGTTGGCCTGCTCCGGAATGCGCACGCGCTCCAGGTACGACATGGCCACTTCCTTCGCTTCCTTTGGCGTGTACTTCTTGCTCCACACCGGCGCGAGCGTGCAGTTCTCGAGGATGGTGAGATGCGGGAACAGGTTGAAGTGCTGGAACACCATGCCGACGTCGCGCCGCACCGCGTCGATGCGACGCATGTCAGCGGTGAGCTCGGCGCGGTTCACCACGATCTGCCCCTGCTGATGCTCTTCGAGCCGGTTGATGCAGCGCAGCAGCGTCGACTTGCCCGAGCCCGAAGGCCCGCAGATCACGATGCGTTCGCCGCGCTGCACTTCGAGGTCGATGTCGCGCAGCACCTGGAAGTCGCCGTACCACTTCTGCACGCCGACCATGCGGATGACGAGTTCGGCCCGGTTGTCTGTGGTCGACGCGGGCGTGTCCGGTTGCAAGGCGCTCATGGGAATACCTCAGGCGGTGGTGGTTCGGATCTTCAGGCCGAGTTCGTCGACCAGGCGCTTCGCCGCGGCGATGCCCTCGGCGCCCATAGGCAGACGCGGCGGGCGCGGCGCGCCGACCGGCAGGCCCATGGCCGCGAGCAGGGCCTTGGTGCCCGCCACGTACGACTGGCCGGCGACGAAGTCGATCATCGGAAAGTGCTTGAACGCCAGCTCGCGCGCCTCGGCCAGCTGGCCGGCCATGACGAGGTCGTACAGGCGCGCCATTTCGCCCGGAGCACCGTTGGACGGCACTGCGGCCCAGCCCACTGCGCCCTCGACATACGACTCGAAGCCCATGATGCCGCCGAACACCGCCATGCGGCCGTCCGACAGCCGCATGATGTCGCGCACGCGGGTCACTTCCAGCGTCGATTCCTTGATGTAGCGGCAGTTGTCGATCTGCGAGAGCCGCGCCACCAGCGGCGGCTTCAGGTCGACGTTGGCAACGGCCGGGTTGTTGTAGACCATGATCGGAATGCCGATGGCGTCGGAGATGGTCTTGTAGTGCAGGAACAGTTCGTCGTCGGTGGGGGTGCAGTAGAAGGGCGGCAGCACCATCACGCCGTCGGCGCCCTGCGCCTCGGCGCGGCGGCTCAGGCGCACGGCGGCGCGCGTGTCTTCGGCAGTGGTGCCGATCAGCACCGGCACGCGGCCGGCGGCGCGGTCGATCACTGTCTTGGCGACGAGCTCGATCTCGTCGTCGGACATCGACATGAATTCACCCGTCGAGCCGAGCGGGATCAGGCCGTGGATGCCGGATTCGATCTGCCAGTCGACGTAGCGCTCGAGCGTGGGCACGTCGACCGCGCCGTCGGCGTCGAAGGGCGTGACCATGATGGTGTAGGTGCCGCGGAAATCAGCCATGGGACAGGTTGTTCAGTAGGTCAATGGGTGGAGGAAGGCAGCAGCAGGCCCGAGGCCACCAGTGCCGCGCGGATGCGCGCCGTGTCGTCGGCCGGCACGGGCAGCAGCGGCGGGCGTGGGTCCGGATGGGGCAGCCGGCCGAGAAGATGCAGCGCAGTCTTCATGCGGTTGTGGGCGTCGAGGTATGGCGCGCGATAGAAGGCCCGGCACAGCGGCACCAGCCGATCGTTGACTGCGCGTGCGGCAGCCAGGTCGCCGCGTGTGACGGCTTCGTGCAGCGCCACCAGCAGCGGGGCGGCCACGCTGCCCAGGCCCGAAAGAATGCCATCGGCGCCATAGGTCAGGGAAGCGAACAGCCAGCTGTTGCTGCTGCTCAGCAGCGTGACCGGGCGCGGCAGCGCGCGCAGGGCCCGGAGGTTGTCTTCGTAGAGCTCGGGAATGTCGCTGCCTTCCTTCACTGCCACGATGGCAGGCACGTCCAGGCAAAGCTGCGCCAACGTCTCGGTGGAGAACGCGAGGCCCGAGGCGCGCGACAGCTGGAACAGCACGATGGGCAGGCTGCTCGCACCGGCCACCTCGCTCACGAAGCGACGGGCCATGTCGGGCCGCGCGCCCGCGCCCTGCGCGAACACCGCGGGCGGAAACAGCAACAGGGCCGAGGCTCCGGCCTGCGCCGCGTCTTGCGCCAGCGCGCAGGCGTAGCGGGTGTCGTCGGCCACCACGCCGGCCACCACGGGCACGCTGCCGGCCGCAGCCACCGCAACGCTCACCACCTGGGCGCGCTCCGCGCGATCGAGCGAAGTCGCCTCGCCCGCATGCCCGTTGACCACCACCGCGCGCACGCCGGGCGTGCCGGCCACGTCGCGCACATGGGCGGCCAGCGCGTCGTCGTCGACGCGGCCGTCCGGGGTGAAGGGGGTGAGCGTGGCGGGCCAGATGCCGCCGACTCCGGAAATGTGCATGGCCATCCTGGGTTGGGTCGCTGAAGCCGGCAGTATGCAAGAAAATTGGAAACGATTGCAATAATCCCGACCAGACCGCATGGGTTGCAGTTTTCTTCTTGACTACAGTCCTTATGAAAACCTACGATAAAAATATGCAAACGTTTACAAGAAACTGCTCTCATGAGGCCAAGCCATGGCGGTAACGCTGCGCGACGTGGCCCGTGCCGCCGACGTTTCCATTGCCACGGCCTCCCGTGCGCTGGCCGGCTCCAGCCTCACCAACCATGCGACGCAGCGGCACGTGATCCAGGTCGCCGCCGCCCTCGGCTACCGCACCAACACCTTCGCCCGGGCGCTGAAAACCAAGCGCTCGCGGCTCATCGGCCTCACCGTGCACAACCTGGAGAACGCCTCGTTCCAGGTGCTCGCCTCGGTGGTGCAGACGCGCATGCAGGCGCTCGGCTACCAGGTCATCCTGAGCATCAGCGCCGACGACCCCGAGCAGGAACGCGACATCTTCAAGACCCTGGTCGACCACAGCGTCGACGGCCTGATCGCCGTGCCCAACGGTGCCAACGGCGCCCAACTGCTGGCCATGGAGCACGCCGACATCCCGGTGATCTGCGCGGTGCGCCGCGTCGAGGGCGCCACGCTCGAATCGGTGCTCGCGGGCGACCTCGACGGCGCCTATGCCGGCACCAAGCACCTGCTCGACCTCGGTCACCGGCGCATCGGCCTGATCGTGGGCATGAGCGACACCACCTCCGGCAAGGAACGTCTCGCGGGCTACAAGCGGGCCATGCAGGAAGCGGGCCTGCCCATCGATCCGGCGCTGATCCAGGCCGGCCGCTATGCGCCCGAAACAGGCGTGGTGGCCGCCAACGCGCTGCTGTCGATGCCCACGCCGCCCTCGGCCCTGTTCGTGGCCAACCACGAGTCATCGCTCGGCGTGCTGCGCGTGGTGTCGGAGCGCGGGCTGCTGATTCCCGACGACCTCTCGCTGCTCTTCTACGAAGACTCGCCGTGGTTCGAGTGGCAGCGCCCCGCCATCAGCGTGGTGGACAGCGGCGCCTTTGAGATGGCCAACCTCGCGGTCGACCGGCTGGTGCAGCGCCTCTCCGGCGTGGCCAACAGCGGGCGCGAATACCGCGTCGGCTCGCGGCTGATACAGCGCGCCTCCTGCCGCGCTGTCGCGCCGAACTGAAACAACCTCTCACCGACATGCCCTATCTCGAAATCCTGGCGCCGAGCGCCCCCGAAACCCGCAAGCGCACCGCCAGCCGCGCGCTGACCGACGGCGTCGTCACGTCGTTCGGCGTCGAGCCCTCGACCGTGACCCTGTACTTCATGCCCATCGCGCCCCACGACTATGCCCACGAGGGCCAGTTGGGCCACGACGGCGGGGGAGAGGGCACGCGCGTGTTCGTCAAGGTGCACGCCTACCGCCGCACGCCGGCCCAGCGTCGCGCCTTGGCCGCCGCCATCACGCCCGCGCTGGCTACCTGCTTCGCCACCGGCAGCCACAACGTGGCCGTCTATTTCCTCGACCGCGAACAGGACGAAGTCGCGCACGACGGCCACCTGGCCAGCGACGAAGCCGAGCAGCAACCCGATCACACCGCCTGAAGACCATGACCCATTTCCTCACCGAAGACCAGATCTCGCTGCGCGACACCGCGCGCCGTTTCGCCGAGGGCGAAGTGCTGCCGCGTGCCGCGGCCATCGACCGTGAAGACAAGTTCGACCGGGTGCTGTACCGCGGCATGGCCGAGCTCGGACTGTTCGGAGTGAGCCTGCCCGAAGTGGCCGGCGGCTCGGGCTTTGACACCGTCAGCACCTGCCTCGTGATGGAAGAGCTGGCGCGCTGCTCGGGCGCCATCGGCAACGCGTTCGCGATTCCCGTCGAGGCGGCGCTGTTCCTGCACCACCACGGCAACGAGAGCCAGAAGGCGCTGATCCCCGGCATCCTCGACGGCTCCGTCGTCATGGCCACCGCCATGTCGGAGCCCGACTTCGGCTCGGACGTGGCCAGCATCACCACCACCGCGCGCGCCGTGGAAGACGGCTGGGTACTCAACGGCACCAAGGCCTGGGTCACGCTCGGCGGCGTGGCCGATCGCATCATGGTGTTCGCGCGCACCGGCAAGGAGGCCGGCCACAAGTCGATCAGCTGCTTCATGGTCGATGCGCACCAGGCCGGCGTGAGCCGCGGCAAGAACGAGGAACTGCTCGGCATGCACGGCCTGGAAGACTGCCAGATCGTGCTGCAGGACGTGCACGTGCCCAGGACGGCGCTGATCGGCGCCGAGAACCAGGCTTTCAAGACGGCCATGGGCAACTTCAACTTCAGCCGCCTGCTGATGTCGTCCATGGCGCTCGGCATGGCGCAGGCCGCGATGGAAGACGCCGTGGCCTACGCCACCACGCGCAAGCAGTTCGGCGAGCCGATCATGAACTTCCAGGCCATCCAGTTCATGGTGGCCGACATGGCGACCGATATCGCCGCGGCGCGCCTGCTGATTCACCACGGCGCTCGGCTGCAGGACGCCGGCCACTCCATCGCCAAGGAAGGCGCGCAGGCCAAGCTCTTCACCACCGACATGGCGATGCGCCACGTGTCGAACGCGCTGCAGATCCACGGTGGCAACGGCTACTCGCGCGACTACCGCATCGAGCGCATCTTCCGCGACGTGCGCCTGGCGCAGATCTACGAAGGCACCAACCAGATCCAGCGCCTGATCATCTCGCGCCAGGTCGTGAAAGAACTGGCTTGAGGACGCAGCCATGATCGACTGCATCACCCCCGACGCCGCCGCCGCGCTGCTGCGCGATGGCGACATGGTGCTGGCCGGCGGCAACGGCGGCTCGGGCGTGCCCGAAGCCGTGTTCGAAGCCATCGAGCGGCGCTTCACCGCCGGCGACGGCCCGCACGACCTCACGCTGTTCCACGTTACCGGCGTGGGCGCACTCACCGAAAAGGGGATGTGCCACTTCGCGCACCCGGGCCTGGTGCGCCGCGTGATCGGCGGCAACTTCGGCATGCAGCTGCCGTTCATGAAGATGATCCTCGCTCAGGACGTGGAGGCCTACAACTTCCCGCAGGGTGTCATGACGCACCTGTGCCGCGCGATGGCGGGCCGCCAGCCCGGCGTGCTCACGCACGTGGGCCTCGAAACCTACATGGACCCGCGCCAGGACGGCGGCCGCATGAATGCCCGCACCACCGAGGCGCTGGTCGAGCTGGTGCACGTGGCCGACCGCGACTGGCTGTTCTACCGCGCACCCGGCGTGCCGAACGTGGCGCTCATCCGCGGCACCTCGGCCGACGAAGACGGCTACGTGAGCATGGAGCACGAAGCCACCGCGCGCGAAGACCTCTCGATGGCGCAGGCCGTGCACAACGCCGGCGGCATCGTCATCTGCCAGGTCAAGCGCATCGTCAAGCGCGGCACGCTGCATCCGCACATGGTGAAGATCCCGGGCTTCCTGATCGATCACTTCGTGGTCGAGCCCGAGCAGATGCAGACCTACACCACGCGCTACGACCCGGCGCGCTGCGGCGAGATCGTGGTGCCGGCCTCGAGCATCGCGCCAGACCCGCTCGACGTGCGCCGCGTGGTGGCAAGGCGCGCGGCCTTCGAGCTGCGCCCGCGCGACGTGGTGAACCTCGGCGTGGGCATCTCCGCGATGATTCCCAACGTGGCCTCGGAAGAGGGCATTGCCGACCTCATCACGCTCACGGTCGAGTCGGGCGTGGTCGGCGGCGTGCCCGGTCATGCGCGCGAGTTCGGCACTTCGGTCAACCCGCGCGCGATCCTCGACCAGTCGTACCAGTTCGACTTCTACGACGGTGGCGGCCTGAGCTGCGCGTTTCTTTCGTTCGCGCAGGTCGACCCGCAAGGCAACGTCAACGTCACGCGTTTCGGCAAGCGCTACGACGGCGCGGGCGGCTTCATCAACATCACGCAGAACACGCAGCGGCTGGTGTTCAACGGTTCGCTCACTGGGGGCGACTTCGACATCGGCGTGGCCGACGGCGAACTCAAGATCCGGCGTGACGGGGCATTCAAGAAGTTCGTGCCGGCGGTCGATCAGATCAGCTTCTCGGGGCGGCTCGCGCGAGAGCGAGGCCAGCAAGTGAGCTTCGTGACCGACCGCGCCGTGTTCGAACTCGAAGCCGACGGGCTCGTGCTCACCGAGGTTGCGCCAGGCGTGCGACTGAAGGAAGACGTGCTCGAGAAGATCGGCTTCGAGGTGCGCGTCAGCGAGCAACTGCGCACCATGGACGCACGCATCTTCCGCAACGGCCCCATGGGCGTGCACGACGAGTTCATTGCGAAGGCACCACGCCACGCTGGCAACGCGGCGCAAGGAGAGCGGGCATGAGTGATGTGTATTTCGAAGACGTGGTGATCGGCGCAGAACTGCGCAGCGAAAGCCACGTCGTGAGTGCCGAGGACATCGGCCGCTTCTGCGATCTCACACACGACCACCATCCATTGCATACCGATGCGGACTACGCGCAGTCGCGCGGCTTTCCGGGCGTCATTGCGCACGGGCTGTTCGGTCTCTCGCTGATGGAGGGGCTGAAGACCGCATTGAAGATTTACGAGAACAGTTCCATCGCTTCGCTCGGATGGGATCAGGTCCGGTTCTTGCGACCTGTTGTTGCAGGGGATGCGGTGCACGTGGTGTTCCGCTTCACCGACAAACGTCTTTCGTCGCGCGGTGGCCGCGGCGTGGTGACCGAGAGCCTGCAGCTCGTCAACCAGCGCGCGGAGCCCGTGATCGAAGCCGTGCACGTGGCGCTGGTTGCATGTCGAAAAGCGACCCAGACGGCCTGACTTCGATTGCCCGAGTTCTTCTCTTTCTTTCCTCCCTGTCTTCAACGAAAGCATCTCATGCACATGATCAAACTATCCCTGGGTTTCATCGTCGGCCTCGTGCTGAGCGGCTCGGTCCTTGCCCAGACCTGTACGCCCAAGGTCTCTGCCGAACACCTGACCGCGCCCGGCAAGCTCCAGATGTCCACCAACCCGACACTGCCGCCGCAGCAGTTCGTCGACAGCAAGGGCGAGTTGCAGGGGCTCAACATCGAACTCGGCCGCGCTGTCGCAAAGCAACTGTGCCTTGAGCCCGTCTTCATGCGCATGGACATGCCGCCGATGGTGCCCGCGCTGCAGGCCGGCCGCTTCGACGTGATCAACACCGGCCTGTTCTGGACCGAGGAGCGCTCCAAGCTCATGTTCCAGGTGCCGTACGGCCAGCAATCGATGAGCATCTACACCGTGCCGAACAGCAAGCTGGCGCTGAACAAGTTCGAAGACCTCTCGGGGCACGTCGTGGGTATCGAGACCGGTACGTATGCCGAGCGCAAGTCGCGCGAATCGAATGCGGCCATGGTCGCCAAGGGCATGGCGCCTATCGACTTCCGCACCTTTGCAACGGCTTCCGAAACCACGGCCGCGCTGCGTGCCGGCCAGCTGGAAGCGGGCATCAACATCGACGAGACGGCCATTGCCTTCGAGGAGCGCGGCATCGTCAAGATCCGCGCGAGCGGCCTCTACGGCACCGACATCACGCTGTCGTTCCGCGACCGCGCGGTTGCCGAAGCCGTGGCGCAGGCCCTGACCGACCTGAAGGCCGATGGCACCTACGACAAGCTGTTCGACAAGTTCCGCATGACGCGCCTGAAGGACACCACGAAGTTCGCGATCCGCGGCCCCGGCCCGTCGCCGAAGTAAGCAGGTTGAAGAGGGTCCGGCCGTGTTCAATTTCGATGCCTTCCTGTCCTACTTCGTCAACCCGTTCCTCCTCGGGGGCGTGGGCATCACGATCGGACTGACCATCGCGACCATCGTGATCGGCCTGGCCCTGGCGCTGCCACTGGCGCTGGGCAGCATGTCTTCGCATCGATTGTTGTCGGCGCCGGCGCGCTTCTACATCTGGGTGTTTCGCGGCACGCCGCTGCTGGTGCAGATCGTCATCATCTACACCGGGCTGCCGCAGCTGGGCCTTCGCTTCGACGTGTTGACCTCCGCGGTGCTGGCGCTGAGCCTGAACGAAGCGGCGTACCTGTCGGAGACCATTCGCGGCGGCTTCTCCGCCATCGCGAAGGGGCAGATCGAAGCGGCCAAGGCGTTGAGCCTTTCGCGCTTCGCGACCTTGCGGCTGGTGACCCTGCCGCAGGTTTTGCGGGTGATCATTCCGCCACTGGGCAATTCGGTGAACGGGCTGCTCAAGGCAACCTCGCTGGCGTCGGTGATCTCGATGGAAGAGCTGATGCGCCGCGCCCAGGTGCTCATGCAGGAAAAATTCGAAGTGCTCGAACTCTATTGCGTTGCGGCCTGCTTCTACCTGGTGCTGACCACGCTCTGGGACCGTGTTCAGGTGCGGCTGGAGCGCCACTACGGCAGGGGCTATGCGGCTGCGCGTGGCGCGGCCTGAACCGGATTCATCTGAACCATGTCCACTTCAACCTCCGACTTCGACCTTGTCGTGCGCAATGCGCGCGTCGTCACCGCTTCAGACACCTTCGATTGCGATATCGGCATCAGCGAAGGGCGCATCGTGCAGCTTGGAGCGAAGCTCGGCCCCGCCGCGCGCGAGATCGATGCGGCGGGCCGCACCGTGACGCCGGGCGGCGTGGATGCCCACTGCCATCTCGACCAGCCGATGCCACCGCCCACGCGCAACGCCGACGACTTCGACACCGGCACGCGTTCGGCGGCTTGCGGAGGCACGACGACCGTGATTCCGTTTGCCGCGCAGCAGAAGGGCCAGTCACTGCGCGCTGCGGTCGAGGACTATCGTGACCGCGCCGCCGGCAAGGCCCACGTCGACTACGCCTTCCACCTGATCGTGAGCGACCCGACGCCCACGGTGCTGAAGGAAGAGTTGCCGGCGCTGATCAAGGAAGGCTTCACGTCCTTCAAGATCTACATGACCTACGACGACATGAAGCTCAACGATGGCCAGATCCTCGACGTGCTGGCGGTGGCGCGTGAACACGGCGCAATGGCGATGCTGCATGCCGAGAACTCCGACTGCATCGAGTGGCTGACCAAGCGGCTCGAGGCCGCAGGCCGCACCGCGCCGCGCTTTCACGCGCATGCGCGGCCGATGCTGGTGGAACGCGAGGCGACGCACCGCGCCATCGCGCTGGCCGAACTGGTCGATGTGCCGATCCTGATCGTGCACGTGTCGGGCCGCGAAGCCGTCGAGCAGATTCGCTGGGCGCGTGCGCATGGCCTGAACGTGTTCGCCGAGACCTGCCCGCAGTACCTGTTCCTCACCGCTGAAGACCTGGGCATCGACGACAGCTACAAGGGCGCGAAGTGCGTGTGCAGCCCACCGCCGCGCGACAAGGCCAACCAGCAGGTGATCTGGGACGGACTCAACGACGGGCTCTTCACCGTGTTCTCGTCTGACCATGCACCGTTCAAGTACGACGCACCGGAAGGCAAGAAGCCCGGTGGCGAAGAGGTCGCGTTCCGCCACATTCCCAACGGTATTCCGGGCATCGAGACACGCATGCCGCTGCTGTGGTCCGAAGGCGTGCTCTCGGGCCGGATGACGGCCAACCGTTTTGTCGAACTCACGGCCACGGGCCCGGCCAAGGCCTACGGTCTGCATCCGCGCAAGGGAACGATCGCAGTGGGTTCCGATGCAGACATCGTGATCTGGGACGAACGCGACTTCGTGCTGAAGAACGAGCAGCTTCACCATGAGGTCGACTACACGCCGTATGAAGGCATGCCGCTCAAAGCCTGGCCGGGCGTGACGCTGAGCCGCGGCGAGGTGGTGTGGGACGGCAGCAGCTTTCATTCGCACCAGGGGCGCGGCGAACTGCTGGCCTGCGGCGTGCCGACGTTGATGCCCAGGCGTCGTTGAGATCAAACCAATAAGATGCGCCACTGCAACGCGGTGGCGCCCTCGATGCCATCGCAGGAGAAGACGATGAGCGAATCCGCGAACAAGACCATGCGAGCCATCGTGCTGGATGCGCCCGGGCCGCCCGAAGCGCTGCACTATCGCGAGCTGCCCATACCGACGCCGCTCAAGGGGCAGGTGCTCATCAAGGTCCGCGCGTTCGGGCTCAATCGATCAGAGCTTCATACGCGGTTGGGGCTGGCGGAAGGCGTGACATTTCCCCGGGTGCTCGGCATCGAAGCCTGCGGGCAGGTCGCCGAATGCCCCGGAGGCGAGTTCGCGGTCGACCAGCAAGTGGTTGCGGTGATGGGGAACATGGGACGCACCTACGACGGCGGCTATGCCGAGTACACCTGCGTGCCGGCAAGCCAGGTGATTCCGTTCAAGAGTACTCTGCCCTGGGGCACGCTCGGCGCCGTCCCCGAGATGCTGCAGACGGCCTATGGCTCGCTGGTCAACGCGCTCGATGCGCAACCTGGCCAATCGATCCTGGTGCGGGGCGGGACTTCGTCGGTTGGCCTGGCGGCTGCCATTCTGGCCAGGCAGCGCGGCCTCGTGGTCTTCTCGACAACGCGCAACGCTGCAAAGCGGGATGTGCTCACGGCTGCCGGGGTCGACCACGTGATCGTCGATGACGGCGATGCGGCTTCGCAGGTCCGGAAGATCCTGCCGGGCGGCGTGGATCTCGCACTGGAGTTGGTCGGCACGCCTGCGCTGCCCGACACCTTGCGGGCGGTTCGGCCCAGAGGCGTCGTCTGCTTCACCGGAATGCTGTCGAACGAGTGGCTGGTCAAGGACTTCTATCCGATCGGCTACCTCAAGAACCTCGTGCGGCTTTGCGCGTACTCCGGCGATGCCTCCGACCTGCCTGCCTCGGTGCTTCAGGACTTTCTCGACGGCGTGAGCGCGGGCAAGCTGAGCGTGCCCATCGACCATGTGTACGGCTTCGACGAGATCGTCGAAGCTCACACGAAGATGGAGAGCAACAGTGCGGCCGGCAAGCTGGTGGTGGTCGTGTAGCAGACCGCATTGCCGATGACTTGAAGGTTTTCGGCTGCGCCTTCGAATGCCTTGCTCTTCCGCTCGGGCGGTCGTGCTTCATAGACTGAAGCGCATCGCTCAACGGGAGAACCGCGAATGAAAAATCCAGTCTTTGTCGTGCCTGGGCACGGCAATTCAGGACCTGCGCATTGGCAGAGCATCTGGCAGTCGACTCGACCGGAATGGCTCCGGTTGCAGGTCGATGACTGGGATCGGGCGGTTTGCGACGACTGGGTCTCGGCGCTGGAGCAGCAGGCTGGCGGGTTGGGCCGCGATCTCGTGGTCGTGGCGCACAGCCTGGGCTGCCTGGCCGTGGTGCATTGGGCGATGCGGTGCACGCCCCGGATTCGAGGCGCATTGCTCGTCGCAGTCCCCGACCCTCAGGCGGCTGCCTATCCGGCGGAAACGTCGCTGGGGTTCGAGCCGCTGCCGTCCGCCCGACTGCCGTTTCCGAGCATCGTGGTCGCCAGCAATGACGATCCGTATGGCAGCACGGCTTACGCGAGCGAGCGCGCACGCGCCTGGGGCAGTGAGTTAGTCGAGGTGGGGGCGCTTTGGCACATCAACGCTGCCAGCGGCCTCGGCGACTGGCCCGAGGGCTATCGCCTGTTGCAGCGCTTGCTCTGAACCGGGCGCTGCCTACAGCTGGTCCGTGGGCACGAACCACGAGAACAGCAGCAGCTGCAGCCGTGTCAGCATGCTCGAGTCCGGCTCGCTGTCGAGCACCTCGTTGTCGACGTCGCCGGTGCCGACCCATTGCACGTTCTGGCCATCGGGCTTGAGCGTGACGCGGTAGACGCCCTCGATGTCGTCGAGCTGGTAGGCGAAGAGCAGTGCCTGTGTCAGGTCGAAGCTGCGCACGCGCACGCCGAACTCGGTGTTCAGTCGGGCGGAACGCGGGTCGAGGTTCATCGAGCCGAGCAGCACCCACTGCCGGTCGACCAGTGCCAGCTTGGCGTGCAGGCGGCCGCGCGCCTTCTTGAGCAGGTCGCGGAACTGGCCGCTGCGCCGCAGCTGCTGGGTGCTGACCTCGTACAGGTTCACGCCCAGCTTGAGCATGTCGACGCGGTAGCGGTTGTAGTTGATGTTGACCAGTGGCTCGTCGCTGTCGGCCAGCGAGTTGGTGATGACGGTGATGTTCACGCCGTGGTCGCGGCCCATGCGGATGCGTTCCATGCCCTCGTCGCCGGGAATGAAGTAGGGCGAGATCACCACCACGTTCGACTGGGCCGTGGCCAGCATTTCGTGAAAGCGCTGCGCCAGCGACTCCGTGGGATGAGCCATGACGCCCAGCGCCTTGTTGGGGCTGTCGGCGGAGGCATGGGCCTCGGCGCGCATCCACTTGGCCTCGTCGATGTTGGCAAGCTGGGCGGCCAGTGGCGGGTCGCCGAGCAGGTCGGTGGCGGCCAGCGGGTCGGGCGGCGGTGCATGGGCGGGAGAGGTCGCCTCTTCGAAGTCCGCTTTGAGTTGCTGCGGCGTGCGGCTGGTGCTGGCCACCCGCTGCAGGGGGTAGACCACGTCGCTGTTCCAGTAGGTGTCGAAGATGGCGGCGGACTCGGGGACCACCGGGCCGGCCAGCAGCACCTCGAAATCGATGAAGTTCGCGCTCTCGCTGCGCAGGAAGTATTCGTCGGCCAGGTTGCGGCCGCCCGCGATGGCCATGGCGCCGTCGGCCACGAACAGCTTGTTGTGCATGCGGTGATTGAGCCGCCTGAAGTCGGAGAAGAACTCCAGCCAGCGCCCCGACGAATGGTCGCGCGCGTTCACGAAGGGGTTGAACAGCCGGATCTCGGCATTGGGCTCGGCGGCCAGGCCGAGCAGCAGGCGGTCCATGCCGGCTGTGTAGAAGTCGTCGAGCAGCAGCCGCACGCGCACGCCGCGCCGGGCGGCATTGCGCATTTCGCGCAGCAGCAGGCGACCGGTCTTGTCGTTGCCGAGCTGGTAGGTCTGGATGTCGAGCGATGACTTGGCGCGCCGCATCAGCTCCAGCCGTGCATCGAGCGCGAAGGAGGCTTCGATCAGCGGCCGCATGCTGGTCAGGCCGTCGGGCGGGGAGTTGAGGCTGACGGCCGCGCGGCCGAGCTCGGTGGTGGGCGAGGCCGCAATGGCCAGCGTCGGCGGTTCGGGCGTGCGCGGCGGGAGGCCGGCGCAGCCGGTCAGCGCAATGGCAGTCGCAAGGACCATCAGCCGCAAAGCCGGACCGCGCAGCGCGGGAAACAGAAAGGCAATGAGCTTGAGCATGAGGGCTGCCAACGCACGGGAAGCGTGCGGGCGGCATGGTAGCCGGTTCACCCCTAACCCGAAGACGCAATTTCGCAACGCAACGCCCTTCACTCAGGGCGGTGATTGGAGGAAGCGGAAATTTGTCACGACTAAAATGCGAATCGTTCGTATTAATCAAAATTTCGAGGAGTGGAGCGGGAATGAAGAGGTTGGTGCTGATGGGGTGCCTGGCGATTTCCACACAGCACCAGGTGCTGGCCCAGACGACGAATGCGGGCTCGTTGCCCGAAGTGCGGGTCGACGCGAATGCCGAAGCCGAGACGGCGACCACGCCGGTGATCGGCTACCGCGCGAAAAATGCGGTCACCGCCACCAAGACCGACACGCCGCTGTCGGAAACGCCCCAGTCCGTGACCGTGATCACGCGCGACCAGATGGTCGACCAGGGCGCGATCAACGTGCAGGACGCGCTCAACTACGCGGCCGGCGTGCGCTCCGACGCCTACGGCCTCGATTCGCGAACCGACTCCGTGCGGGTGCGAGGCTCCACCCCCGACGTCTACCTCGACGGGCTGCGCCAGGCCTACGGCTACTACACCAGCACCACCCGCACCGAGCCCTACACGCTGGAGCGGCTCGAAGTGCTGCGCGGCCCCTCGGGCATGCTGTTCGGTGCCGGCACGGCCGCCGGCGTGGTCAACATGGTCAGCAAGCGGCCGCTGCAGGAGGCCCAGCGCGAAGTGGGCGTGCAGTTCGGCAGCTTCGGCCGCAAGCAGATCCAGGCCGACCTCACCGGCCCGCTGAACGCTGACGGCTCCCTGTCGTACCGCCTGATCGCGCTGCAGCGCAAGTCCGACACGCAGGTCGACTACGTGCCCGACGACCGCAGCGTGATCGCGCCTTCGCTGACCTGGCGGCCCAACGCCATGACCTCGCTGACGCTGCAAGGCCTCTGGCAGAAGGACAAGAGCGGCAGCAGCTCGCAGTTTCTGCCCTGGGAGGGCACCTTGCTGCCGAACCCGAACGGACGTCTTCCAAGCAGCCGCTTCATCGGCGAGCCGGGCGACTACTACGACAGCGAGCGCAAGACCTTCGGCTGGCAGTTCGAGCACAAGTTCAACGACAGCTGGACGCTGCGCCAGAACTTCCGCTACGCGCGCAACGAAAACGACAACCGCTACCACTACGGCGGCGCGTTCGTGGGGGCCGAAAGCTGGGATGCCACCGACCCGATCTTCAAGCGCGTGCTGGGCCGCTACTACGACAGCTCGCTCACGCGCAACCGCACGCAGACGCTCGACAACCACGTCGAGGGCCACTTCCAGACCGGCGCCCTGAAGCACACGCTGCTCGTGGGTGCGGACTTCGCACGCCAGCGCGAGAACGTCTGGGTCGGAACGACTTTCGACACCATCGACGTCTATGCGCCGGTCTACGGCCATCTCGACGAGCCCGTGCGCGACGCGCGGCCACGCACCCGCCAGCGCCAGACGGGCGTCTATCTGCAGGACCAGATCAAGCTCGACAACTGGATCCTGGTGGCGGGCCTTCGGCACGACAGGGCCGTGTCCAGCGCTGCGGGCAGCAACGACGAGAAGAGCAGCGCCACCACCAAGCGCCTCGGCCTGATGCACGCCTCGCCCTCCGGCTGGTCGCCGTACCTGAGCTACAGCGAGTCGTTCACGCCGCAGGCTGCGCGCGAAGGCCGCATCTTCAGTCCGCTGCGCGGCGAGCAATGGGAAGTGGGCGTGAAATACGAGCCCAAGGACCGCGCCCTGGCCTTCAGCGCTGCGGTGTACGACCTGCGCGAGAAGAACCAGATCAGCGAGCCGCAGCCCAAGGTGTTCACGCAGCTCGGCGAAACCAAGACCCGCGGCGTGGAGCTGGAGGCCAAGGGATCGATCGGCCCGAACCTCGACCTCATTGCCCACTACAACTACACCGACGCCGACGCGCTGATCGAGGGCCTGCCAAAGCACCAGGCGAGCGTCTGGGCCAAGTACAAATTCTCGGTCGGCGGCGTGAGCGGCTTCTCGGCCGGCGCCGGGCTGCGCATGATGAGCTCGTTCCGCGACATGCAGTCGGGCGTGGGTCCGCGCATACCGGGCGTTGCGCTGGCCGATCTCGTGTTCGCCTACGAGACCGCCGCCTGGCGCTATGCGCTCAACATCAACAACGTGACGGACAAGGTCTACTTCAGCACCTGCCTGTCGCGTGGTGACTGCTGGTATGGCTCGCGCCGCAACATCGTCGCCAGCGCCACCTACCGTTTCTAGAATCCCTTTCTCCATCAGAGCCACCACGACATGAACAGCCGAAAGATCAAGACCTGGGCCTGGGTGCACAAGTGGAGCAGCCTCGTGTGCACGGTGTTCATGCTGCTGCTGTGCATCACGGGGCTGCCGCTGATCTTCCACCACGAGATCGGCCACCTGCTCGGCACCGAGGTCGAGGCGCCGAAGATGCCGGCGGGCACGCCGCACATCAGCCTCGATCGCGTGCTCGACATCGCGAAGGCGAAGCACCCCGACCGCGTGGTGCAGTTCGCCTCGCAGCCCGAGGACGACGACGGCCTGTGGTTCGTCACGCTCACGCCCACGCCGGAAGCCACGGACGACTTCAAGTCGGTCGCGGTCGATGCGCGCACGGGCGAGGTGCTCGCGCAGCCCAAGTTCGACGAAGGCTTCATGTACGTGATGTTCAAGCTGCACGTCGACCTCTTTGCCGGGCTGCCGGGCAAGCTGTTCCTCGGCTTCATGGGCCTGCTGCTGCTGGTGGCCGTCGTCTCGGGCGTGGTGCTGTATTCGCCCTTCATGCGCAAGCTCGACTTCGGCACGGTGCGGCGCGAGAAGCGGCCACGCCTGAAGTGGCTCGACCTGCACAACCTGCTGGGCATCGTCACGCTGGTGTGGGTGTTCGTGGTGGGCGCCACCGGCATGATCAACACGTGGGCCGACCTGCTCATCAAGTACTGGCAATACGACCAGCTCAGCGCACTTCTCACTCCTTACAAGAACGAGCCCATCGTGGCGGTGAACGAACGCGGCTCGGTGCAGCGCTCGATGGACGCCGCGATGCAGAAGGCGCCCGGCACGAAGCTGTCGTTCATCGCGTTCCCGGGCACGTCGTTCTCGAGCCCGCATCACACCACCTTTTTCCTGCGCGGCAACGAGCCCTTCACTTCGAAGCTCTTCCAGCCGGTGCTGGTCGACGCCAAGACGGCGCAGGTGACCGCGTCGCCGAAGCTGCCCTGGTACCTCTGGGCGCTGCTGGTGTCGCAGCCGCTGCACTTCGGCGACTACGGCGGCATGCCGATGCAGATCATCTGGGCGCTGCTCGACATAGCGACCATCATCGTGCTGGGCAGCGGGCTGTATCTCTGGCTCAAGCGGGGCAACCCCGTGCCTGCGTCCAGCAAGAAGACGGCTGCGCATGAGCAGCATGCGCCTGCCACCCCGCAGGGCGAGCCGGCTCCGGCGATGAAGGTTCAGGCATGAAGCCGCATCAACACCATCAAAGCTTCTGGCGCATGTGGGGCTGGCCGATCGTGCTCGGCCTGCTGACCACCTTCGGGCTGATCTCGGCACTCTTCAGCGATGGCGGGCTGGGGGACATCCTGGCCTGGATCGCACTGGGCATTCCGTGCGTGGTGGGCGCCTGGTATGGCTGGCGCAAAGCGCCGGAGCGCTAGTTTTCCCTGAGAGTCGCGCCACCGCGACACGCGTAGCTGGTGCGCCGAAGCAGAATCGGCGCGATGAAACCTGCGCCCGTTGCCGCCGCCGCCTGCCTTCTCTTGCTGGGTGTTCCGCTGGCCGCGCAGGCCCAGCAGGAGCCATCGGCCGATCCTGACACCAGCGGCGCGCGTCTGCGCGAGATCACTGTCTCCACGCCACGCGGCGAAGTCGCGCCTTTCAACGTGCCAGGCTCGGTAGACCGTGTCGATGGCGATGAGATGCGCGACAGCCGCCTGCAGGTCAATCTTTCGGAAAGCCTCGGAGCGGTGCCGGGGCTGCAGGTGCAGAACCGGCTGAACTACGCGCAGGACCTGCAGCTGTCGATCCGTGGCTTCGGCGCGCGCTCGACCTTCGGCGTGCGTGGCGTGCGGCTGTATGTCGATGGCATTCCCGCGACCTTGCCCGATGGCCAGGGGCAGACTTCGAACATCGACATCGGCTCGCTGGACCGGGTCGAAGTGCTGCGCGGGCCGTTCTCGGCGCTGTATGGCAACTCGTCGGGTGGCGTGGTGCAGGCATTCACCGCTTCGGGCGAGGGCGCGCCGCGGTTGGCGTACTCGCTCGCGGGTGGCAGCTTCGGCACCTGGCGGCAGTCGCTGCAACTGAGCGGATCGCAGGGGGCGGTGGACTATCTGCTCGACGCGAGCCGCTTCCACACCGACGGCTGGCGCGAGCACAGCGCGGCGCGGCGCGACATCGCCAACGGCAAGCTCGGCATCGCGCTGGACAACGGCGACAAGCTGACGCTGATCTTCAACAGCGTGCGCATCGACGCGCAGGATCCGCTGGGCCTCACGGCCGACCAGTACGCCCTGGCACCGCGCAACGCCCCGCTGGCCACGCAGTACGACACCCGCAAGACGGTGGAGCAGACGCAGGCCGGTCTGCTCTACGAGCACCGCATCAACGCGCAGCAGGGGCTGCGCCTCATGGTCTATGGCGGCGAGCGCAAGACCACGCAGTTCCAGTCGATCCCGCCATCTGCGCAGCAGAGCCCGCTGCACGCGGGCGGCGTGATCGACCTGTCGCGGCAGTACGGCGGCGTGGACCTGCGCTGGAGCGCCGCGCTTACGCTGGCCGACCGGCCACTCGACGTGGTGGCGGGCCTTGCCTATGACAGCCTGCGCGAAAAGCGGCGTGGCTATGAGAACTACCTCGGGCCGGTTTCAGCGCCGGTGCTCGGCGTGCAGGGGCGGCTCAGGCGCAACGAGCTCAACGAAGCCTGGAACCTCGATCCTTACGCGCAAGCCACCTGGCGCTTTACCGACCGCTGGACGCTCGAAGCCGGCGTGCGCCGCAGCAGCGTGCATTTCAGTTCGCAGGACCGCTACATCGTCGGCGCGAACCGCGACGACAGCGGCAGTGCGCGCTACAGCAAGACCTTGCCCGTGGCTTCGCTGCGCTACCAGGCGACTCCGGACCTGGCGCTGTACGGCTCCATCGGGCGCGGCTTCGAGACGCCGACGCTGAACGAGCTTTCTTATCGGGCGAACGGCGCGAGCGGGCTCAACTTCGCGCTGCGGCCGTCGGTGAACGACAGCATCGAGGTCGGGGCCAAGGCGCGGCTTGCGGGCGGCCTGCTGACGGCGGCGCTGTTCCAGACCCGCACGCGCGACGAGATCGTCACGGACACCAACGTCGGCGGCCGCGCGACCTTCCAGAACGCGGGCCGCACCAGGCGCAACGGCTTCGAGCTGGGTTGGCAGCACGAGACTGCGAATCACTGGCGCACGCAGCTGGCCTACACATGGCTGGATGCGACGTATCGCGATGTCTTCTGTTCACCGTCTCCGTGCGCGGCTGCGAACACCGTGGCCGCGGGCAATCGCATTCCGGGCATTGCACGGCAGTCGCTGTTTGCATCGCTGGGGTGGGTGCCGCCCGAGGGCTGGCGTGCCGGTGTCGAGATGCGTGCGCTGGGCCGAATGCAGGCCAACGACGTCAACACCGCGAGCGCGCCGGGCTATGCCGTCGCGGCGATGTATGCGGGCTATCTGAAGAAATGGGAGCGTTGGGAGTTCAACGCCTTCGCGCGTGTCGACAACCTGTTCGACCGGCGCTACGTGGGCTCGGTCATCGTCAACGAGGGCAATGCGCGCTATTACGAGCCTGCGCCGGGCCGTAACTGGACGGTGGGTTTGAGCGGCGCTTACCGCTTCTGACCCACCGCCGTTTCTTGCTTCTTACTTGAGGCCGGCAGCTGCGCGCAGTGCGGGCGCCTGCGTCGTCGCTTCCCAGGTGAACTCGGGCTCTTCACGGCCGAAGTGGCCGTAGGCGGCGGTCTTCTGGTAGATCGGGCGCAGCAGGTCGAGCATCTGGATGATGCCCTTCGGACGCAGGTCGAAGTGCTCGCGCACGAGTTCGGCGATCTTGTCGTCGGGGATCACGCCGGTGCCTTCGGTGTAGACCGTGATGTTCATCGGCTGGGCCACGCCGATGGCGTACGCCACCTGGATCTGGCACTGGCGCGCCAGGCCGGCGGCCACGATGTTCTTGGCCACGTAGCGCGCGGCATAGGCAGCCGAGCGGTCGACCTTCGACGGGTCCTTGCCGGAGAACGCACCGCCGCCGTGCGGGCAGGCGCCGCCGTAGGTGTCGACGATGATCTTGCGGCCGGTGAGGCCGCAGTCGCCCTGCGGGCCGCCGATGACGAAGCGGCCGGTCGGGTTGATCAGGTAGCGCGTGTCCTTGAGCCACTCCTTGGGCAGCACCGGCTTGATGATCTCCTCGATGATGGCTTCGTTGAACGAGGCCTTCATCTTGGTCGAGGTTTCGCTCTGGTCGGGGCTGTGCTGGGTGGAGAGCACCACGGTGTCGATGCTGTGCGGCTTGCCGTCCACGTAGCGCATCGTGACCTGGCTCTTGGCGTCGGGGCGCAGGAAGGGCAGGCGGCCGTCCTTGCGCAGCTGGGCCTGGCGCTCGACGAGGCGGTGCGCGTAGTAGATGGGCGCGGGCATCAGCTCGGGCGTTTCGTCGCAGGCGTAGCCGAACATCAGGCCCTGGTCGCCGGCGCCGGTGTTCAGGTGGTCGTCGCTGGCATGGTCCACGCCCTGGGCGATGTCGTTGGACTGCTTGTCGTAGCAGACCATCACGGCGCAACCCTTGTAGTCGATGCCGTACTCGGTGTTGTCGTAGCCGATGCGCTTGATGGTGTCGCGCGCCACCTGGATGTAGTCGACGTGCGCGTTGGTCGTGATTTCGCCAGCTAGCACGACCAGGCCGGTGTTGGTCAGCGTCTCGGCGGCCACGCGGCTGCGGGGGTCCTGCTCGAAGATCGCGTCCAGGATGGCATCCGAGATCTGGTCGGCTACCTTGTCGGGGTGGCCTTCGGAAACCGATTCGGAAGTGAAGAGGAAATCGTTCGCCATTTGTTCAAACTCCTTGAAGTGGTTGGCGCGTTGCCAACTCTGCGGAGCCATGGCGAACGCTTTAGCAGATGCCGATGAATCGGCGGGGGCACAATCGCTTCGCGCTTGTGTTTGTCGCCCTGCAAGTTGTTCCGTAACTCGGCGACAATTTGCATTCTATTCGAGCCGCGCAATACCATGCGCGCGCGTCCGTTTTTTGACCCCCTCCCGTTTTCAATGATCACCCTGTTCCGCCTGCTTGCCCGCGTGCCGATGCCGTTGATGCATCGACTCGGCGCCATGCTGGGCTGGCTGGTCTGGTGGAGCGCGCCGGACTACCGCCGCCGCTTCAAGGCCAACGCCGAGAGCGCGGGCTTCGCCCCCGACCAGTACCGTCCCGCCATTGCCGCCGCCGGCAAGATGGCTTCCGAGCTGCCCTGGCTCTGGCTGCGCCCTCAGGGCCAGACCGTGCTGCACCGTGTGGTGCGCTGGGAGGGCGTCGAGGCCTTCGAGGCGGCCATGCAGGCCAAAAAGGGCGTGATCCTGGTGGCGCCGCATCTCGGCAGCTGGGAGATGTGCGGCCAGGCCATCGGCGAGCGCTTTCTCGCGGCCTACGGGCCGATCACGGCGCTGTTTCGCCCCGCGCGCAAGAAATGGATGGCCGACCTGATCGCCGCCGGCTCGCGCGACCGGCCCGGCCTGCAGACGCTGCCCACCAACAACAGCGGCGTGCGCGGCCTGATCCGCACGCTGCGCGGCGGGGGCTACACCGGCATCCTGCCTGACCAGGTGCCGCCGTTGGGGCAGGGCGTATGGGCGCCGTTCCTGGGGCGCCCGGCCTACACCATGACCTTGCTTCCCCGCCTCGCGCAACAGACCGGCGCGGCCTGCTTCCTGAGCGTGTGCGAGCGCCTGCCGAACGGTGCGGGCTACGTGATCCGCTTCGAACCCATCGTCGGCACGGCGCTGACCGACCCGTCGGCTTCCATCGAGGACGCGGCCGCGGCCATGAACGACGCCATCGGCCGGCTGATCCACAGCCTGCCGGGCCAGTACGTGTGGGACTACGCCCGTTACAAGGAGCCGCGCGCCGAGCGCGTGGCTGCTGCCGCCGGGGAGGCCGCATGAGCCTCGGTTCCCGACTCGGCATCGGCTTCATGCGCGTGATTGCGCCGCTGCCGTTGCCGCTCGTACGCGGCTTCGGCGCATTCCTCGGCCGCATCCTTCACACCGTCGCCGTGCCGCGGCGGCGCGTGGTCGATACCAATCTGGCGGTGTGCTTCCCCGAGAAATCGGAGGCCGAGCGGCGCGCCATCGCGCGCGAGACCTTCGTCTACGTGGCGCAGTCCTGGCTGGACCGCAGCTGGCTCTGGCATGCGCCCGAAAAGGTGGTGGCGAGCCGGCTCAAGGTGGTCGGGGCCGCTTCGGAGATCCGCGAGATCGCCGACGGCGACGAGCCGATGATCCTGTTCGCGCCGCATTTTTACGGCCTCGACGCCGCGGCCACCGCGCTGACCATGCACACGGCGCGCCCCTCGGCCACCATCTACACGACCCAGCGCGACCCCATGGTCGATGCCTGGATCCGTGAAGGCCGCACCCGCTTCGGCGACGTGGCGGCGCTCAACCGGGTGGACGGCATCAAGCCGGTGCTGCAGGGCCTGCGCAAGGGCGGCCTGCTGTACCTGCTGCCCGACATGGACTTCGGGCGCGACCAGACCATCTTCGTGCCGTTCTACGGCGTGCAGGCGGCCACCGTGCCCTCGCTGTCGCGATTCGCGCGGCTGGGCAAGGCCAAGGTTGTGCCGGTGGTGTCGAAGCTCACGCCCGGGGGCTACGAGATCGAGATCCTGCCGACCTGGCAGAACTTTCCGACCGACGACGTCGAGGCCGACACCACGCTCATGAACACGCGGCTGCAGGGCTACATCGACACGATGCCTGCCCAGTACTACTGGGTGCATCGGCGGTTCAAGACCCGCCCCGAAGGCGAGCCTCCGATTTACTGATTGCGCTGCAGGAAGCCTTCGATCTCGCGGGCGACCAGTTGTGGTTGCTCGTGCACGATCCAGTGGGTCGCGTTCGGCACCTTTTTCACCTCGAGCTTCGGCACATAGTCTTCCAGCCCTTCGAGCAGCCCGGGCAGCAGCGCCGCGTCGTCGAGCGCCCAGAACACGAAGGTCGGCACGTCCACCGTGAGCCGTTCGCGCGGCAGCACGGGGATGCTGTCGATGGTCTGGCCCGGCAGCGGCGGCTTCATCGGCGTCACGCGGTAGAGGTTGCAGGCACCCGTGAGGCCCGCACTCCAGACTTCGCGGTACTTCTGCTTCACTTCTTCGGTGAGCCAGCCGAAGCCGTCCGGGCCGGCCTTCATCAGCAGGAAGAAGGGCCACATGCGCTTGAAGTCGTCGGCCGCGAGCAGCCCCTCGGCGTCGGGGCGCGCGAGGAAGTTCATGTAGGCGCTGGCTTGCTGCTGTTCCGGGCTGTTGCGCAGTTCGCGGGTGAAGGTGCCCGGGTGCGGCGAATTGATGATGACCAGCTTGCCGACCTGCTGCGGGAAAGCGTTGGCATAGCCCCAGGCGAAGGCGCCGCCCCAGTCGTGGGCCACCAGCGCGGCCATGGTGCCATCGGCGCTTTCGGTCGCGACGAGTTGCTGGATATCCTGAATCAGCAGGTGAGCCTTGTAGGCCGCTACTTCCGTCGGCGCGCTCGACTTTTCGAAGCCGCGCAGGTTGGGCGCCACGCAGCGGTAGCCGCCGTGGGCGGGGTCCGCGAAGTAGTCGAGCAGTTCGTCCCAGATGAACGCGGCCTCGGGGAAGCCGTGGAGGAACACCATCAGCGGCTGGCCCGGCTTGCCGGCGGCGCGGCAGCTCAGGGTGGTGCCGTTGGGCAGGCTGCGTTGGAAGGTCTCGATCATGCTTCTTGTCTCCTTGGGTTGACTGTTGCTATTGTTTTGATAGTGAACTGCGCAGATGGGACGGTCGGTACAGCCTGTTTTGTGATCAGGCCTCTTCTGGCTCCGCCGGTGGCTCCGATGGCGTTGCCGGTGCGGCAGCCCCATCCGGATGCACCCAGCGCCACAGCAGTTCGGCTGCTTCGCCAACGCCCTGCTTCTTCAAAGCCGAGAACAGTTTCACCTCGCCGCCGCCGGCGTTCAGTCGCGTAATGGACAGCACCTTGGCGGCTTCGCTGCGCGTGAGCTTGTCGGACTTGGTCAGCAGCACGAGGAACTTGAGGCCCTGTTCCACGCGCGGGCGGATCACGTCGAGCAGGATCTCGTCGAGCTCGGTCAGGCCATGGCGCGGGTCGCACATCAGCACCACGCCGCGCAGGCTTTCGCGCGTCATCAGGTAGTTGCCCATCACGCGCTGCCAGCGCAGCTTGGCTTCGCGCGGAACGGCCGCATAGCCGTAGCCGGGCAGGTCGGCCAGCACCGCGTCGTCTACCTTCTGCTTGCCTATGCCGAACAGGTTGATGTGCTGCGTGCGGCCCGGCGTCTTGGAGGCGAAGGCCAGGCGCGTCTGCTGCGTG
This sequence comes from Variovorax sp. YR566, assembly GCF_051992195.1. Classification (NCBI taxonomy): domain Bacteria; kingdom Pseudomonadati; phylum Pseudomonadota; class Betaproteobacteria; order Burkholderiales; family Comamonadaceae; genus Variovorax; species Variovorax sp. YR566. Next base: position 1,723,846 of record NZ_CP197092.1, read on the forward strand.
AGGGTGTTGATGGCGGTCGACTTGCCGGCGTTGGAGCGGCCGACGAAGGCGATTTCGGGCAGGTCGACGGGGGGCAGATGCTCCAGCTGGGGGGCGCTGGTGAGGAAGTGGGCGGTGTGCAGCCAGCCGAGCGCAACGCGCTCGCGTTCAGCGACCTGGGGGTCCGCGGCGGGGGCCGCGCGGGGAGGATAGGCAGCGGGCTTGGCGCGCGGGGAGGGCATCTACGGACTTTCGAAACAAGACCCACATTGTAGAATCGTGAGGTTTTGCGCCATAAATTCGAAGCCCCCGATATGAAGTTGTTTGCCAATATTCTGCTTGCAGCCCTCGTGGGCATCGCATCCAGCGCGAGTTTTGCAGCCGATGAACACGCGGCTGCTCCGGCCGCGGCGCCTGCAAAACCGGCCAAGCCGGACCCCGCCAAGGGGGACACGCTGTTCAATGCGAGCACTCCGACAGTGCAGAGCTGCGCCTCGTGCCACAACGCCGACGGCAACTCGACCATCGCGGCCAACCCCAAGCTGGCGCAACAGCATCCCGAATACATCCTCAAGCAGCTGGAAGACTTCAAGTCCGGCAAGCGCAAGAACAGCGTCATGAGTCCCATGGCCGCGAACCTCAGCGACCAGGACATGCGCGACATCGCCTGGTTCGTGGCCTCGAAGAAGGTCAAGACCGGCTTCTCGAAGAGCAAGGACACCGTGGCCCTGGGCGAGAAGATCTACCGCGGCGGTATCGGTGAGCGCTCCATCCCCGCCTGCGCCGGCTGCCACAGCCCCAACGGCGCCGGCTTGCCCGCTCAATACCCGCGCCTGGGCGGCCAGAACGCCGACTACACCGTGGCCCAGCTCAAGGCCTTCCGTGGCGACGGCACTCCCGTGCGTACCAACAGCGGCCCCATGACCGGCGTCGCTGCCAAGCTCAACGACCGCGAAATTGCCGCCGTGGCGGACTACATCGCCGGCTTGCGCTGATGACGATGCGCTTCAGAGCGTGAACTAACCGCCGACAACAACCCCAAACAAAGGGCGGGCCGATCCAGCAGGATGGCCCGCCTTTTTGCTTTCTTCCCTTCTTCCCTTACCTTCGCCCGATGTCCGTCTCCACCCATGGCCTTCGCGTTCATCGCGGCCCGCACATGCTTCGCGCTGCGGTGGAGCTGTTTTCGTCGATGCGCTTCGCGATCGCGCTGCTCACCATCATCTGCATCGCGTCGATCATCGGCACCGTGCTCAAGCAGCACGAGCCGATCAACAACTACATCAACCAGTTCGGGCCGTTCTGGGCCGAGCTGTTCCGCGCGGCGCGGCTCGACTCCATCTACAGCGCCTGGTGGTTCCTGCTGATCCTGCTGTTCCTCGTGATCAGCACCACGCTGTGCATTGCGCGCAACACGCCGCGCATCCTGGTCGACCTCAAGACCTTCAAGGAAGACATCCGTGCGCAGAGCCTGAAGGCCTTCGGCCAGCGTGCTGAGAACCGGCTCGGTGAAACGCCCGAAGCAGCGGCCAACCGCATCGGGCAACTGCTGGTGAGCGGCGGCTGGAAGGTCAAGCTGCAGCAGCGCGAGGCCGTCGATGGCAGCCGGCCGACCTCCGCAGGCTGGATGGTCGCGGCGCGCGCCGGCGGCGCCCACAAGCTCGGCTACATCGCGGCCCACAGCGCGATCGTGCTGGTGTGCATCGGCGGCCTGCTCGACGGCGACCTCGTGGTGCGCGCGCAGACCTGGTTCAACGGCAAGAGCGTGTTCACCGGCGGCGGCATGATCGCCGACGTGGCACCGGAGCACCGCCTGTCCGCCAGCAACCCGACCTTCCGCGGCAACATCCTCGTGCCCGAAGGCGGGCAGGGCAGCGTGGCCATCCTGAACCAGTCCGACGGCGTGCTGCTGCAGGAGCTGCCATTCTCCATCGAGCTGAAGAAGTTCATCGTCGACTACTACTCGACCGGCATGCCCAAGCTGTTTGCGAGCGAGGTGGTGCTGCACGACCGCGAGACCGGCGAGCAGGTGCCGGCGCGCATCGAGGTCAACCACCCGGCCAGCTACAAGGGCGTGGAGATCTACCAGTCGAGCTTCGACGATGGCGGCTCCAAGGTGAAGCTCAAGGCGGTGCCGATGGCGGCCGCCGCCAAGTCTTTCGAAGTGGAAGGCATCATCGGAGGCCCGAGCACCGAGATCACCAACGGCAAGGACAAGCTCACGCTCGAATACGCCGCGCTGCGGGTGATCAACGTCGAGAACTTCGCCGACGCCGGCGCCATGGGCAGCGGCGCCGACGTGCGCAAGGTCGACCTGCGCCACGACATCGAATCGCGCCTGGGCGCCGCCAACAAGACCAACAAGCCGAAGGTGCTGCGCAACATCGGCCCGAGCATCGGCTACAAGCTGCGCGATGCCGCCGGCCAGGCGCGCGAGTACCAGAACTACATGGTGCCGGTCGACACCGGCGACGGCCAGCCGGTGTTCCTGCTCGGCATGCGCGAGAAGCCCGAAGACCCGTTCCGCTACCTGCGCGTGCCGGCCGACGAGCAGGGCTCGATGGATGGTTTCGTGCGCATGCGCGCTGCACTCGGCGACGCCGACACCCGCGCGCGTGCCGTCGAGCGCTACATCGCCAAGGCGACAGACCCCAAGCGTCCTGAAATGGCCGAGCAGCTGCGCGTGTCAGCCACGCGCGCGCTGGCGCTGTTCTCGGGCAGCGAGCGTGCCAAGGCCGACGCCACCACCGCAGGCGGCTGGCAGGCGATTGCAGAGTTCATGGAAGTCAACGTGCCCGAGGCCGAGCGCGAGCGCGCAGGCGGCGTGCTGGTGCGCATCCTGAACGATGTGCTGTTCGAAGTGCTCAACCTGAGCCGCGAAGGCGCCGGCCTGGCCGCGCTGCCGAACGACGAGAAGTCGCAGGCCTACCTGACCCAGGCCGTGCTGGCCATCAGCGACGCGCACTTCTACCCGGCCCCGGTCGCGATGATGATGACTGACTTCACCCAGGTGCAGGCCAGCGTGTTCCAGGTGGCGCGCGCCCCTGGCAAGAACGTCGTCTATCTGGGCTGTCTGTTGCTGATCGTCGGGATTTTTGCCATGCTGTACGTGCGTGAGCGGCGCCTCTGGGTGTGGCTGACGCCCGATGGCAACGGGACCGACGGCGACAAATTGGAGACCGCCGCCACGATGGCGTTCTCGGTCAATCGCAAGACCATGGACAGCGACCGCGAATTCGAGCACCTCAAGCACAAGCTGCTCGCCCTGAACAAGACAGAACCCGAGACACCATGAACACCACGACCCTCACGCTCAATGAAAGCTGGCTCTCGCGCCGCAACCTGTTCGACTGGGTGTTCGCGGCGCTGGTGCTGGCTGGCGGCCTGTTCGCGTTCGCGCGCTATGCGGGGTCGATGGACTATTACGAGAAGCCGATCCTCGTCGCCGCGGTGATCGCGATGATCTCCATCGGCTGGTTCTGGCGGCCGCTGCGCGTGCTGGCCATCGTGGTGGCCGCGGCGTCGCTGCTGGCCATCGCGTCCTACCAGGGCGACCTGGCACGCGCCGACACGGTGTTCTGGCTCAAGTACTTTTTGTCGAGCCAGTCGGCCATCCTCTGGATGAGCGTGCTGTTCTTCATGGGTACGCTGTTCTACTGGCTCGGCTTCTTCGGCGGCAAGCAGTCGGATGCTTTCGACATGATCGGCTCGCGCCTGACCTGGGCTGCAGTGACGATGGCGCTGATCGGCACCATGGTGCGCTGGTACGAAAGCCACCTGCTCGGCCCGGACATCGGCCACATCCCGGTCAGCAACCTGTACGAAGTGTTCGTGCTGTTTTGCTGGCTGACGGCCACGTTCTACCTTTACTTCGAAGAGCGCTACAACACGCGCGCGCTCGGCGCCTTCGTGATGCTGGTGGTGAGCGCGGCGGTCGGCTTTCTGCTCTGGTACACGATCGTGCGCGAGGCGCATGAAATCCAGCCGCTGGTGCCTGCGCTGCAGAGCTGGTGGATGAAGCTGCACGTGCCGGCCAACTTCATCGGTTACGGCACCTTCGCGCTGTCGGCCATGGTCGCCTTCGCCTACCTCATCAAGGAGCAGGCCAACGAGACGCGCTGGTACAAGCTCACGCCGATCTGGCTGCTGGGCGTGGCGCTGTGCTTCGTGCCGGTGGCGTTCCGCCAGCGCGTGCAGGAAGCTGGCGGCAGCTACTGGGTGGTCTATGCGGGCATCTCGGCGTTGATTGCGGCGGGCATCCTGCTGGGGCGCAAGCGCATCGCGGCGCGCCTGCCGGCCAACGACGTGCTCGACGACGTCATGTACAAGTCGATCACCGTCGGCTTCGCCTTCTTCACCATCGCCACCGTGCTGGGCGCCCTGTGGGCCGCCGATGCCTGGGGCGGCTACTGGAGCTGGGACCCGAAGGAAACCTGGGCGCTGATCGTCTGGCTCAACTACGCGGCCTGGCTGCACATGCGGCTCGTGAAGGGCCTGCGCGGCACCGTGGCGGCCTGGTGGGCACTGGGCGGGCTGGCGGTCACCACTTTCGCCTTCCTTGGCGTGAACATGTTCCTGAGCGGGCTGCACAGCTACGGCACGCTGTAGACGCAAGCTTGCGGTCTTTCGCGAAGAATTGAAACCGCGCGCCGCGACGGCGCGTAACCAAATCAGGGTTGGTCACGAACTACCCTGAGCACAACGATTCACGCGAAAGGCCTGTCATGTCGTTCCATTCCCGCCCGATCCGTCGCAACAGCAGCAGCGACAACGGCTTCACCCACCCGCTGTCGAGCGAGATCACGCCGCGCGCCGCCTACGAAAGCCGGCGCGACATGCTGAAGCTCATGGCTGGTGGCGCGGCAGGGGCGGCGCTGGCCGGTTTTGCCTCGCGCGAAGCGTGGGCTCAGGCCGAGCGCCCCAACAAGCTCGCGCCGCTGCCGGGCGCCAAGTCGGCGGTGCCGGGGGCCATGTCGATGGAAAAGCTCACCGACTACAAGGACGCGTCGACCTACAACAACTACTACGAGTTCGGCACCGACAAGGCCGATCCGGCCAAGAACGCCGGCACGCTGAAGACGCGGCCGTGGACCGTGGAGGTCGAAGGCCTGGTCAAGAAGCCGGGCAAGTACGGCATCGAAGACCTGCTCAAGCTCAGCGCGCAGGAAGAGCGCATCTACCGCCTGCGATGTGTCGAAGGCTGGTCGATGGTCATTCCGTGGGTCGGCTATTCGCTGGCCGAGCTGATCAAGAAGGTCGAGCCGCAGGGCAATGCCAAATTCGTCGAGTTCGTGACGTTGGCCGACCCCAAGACCATGCCCTTCGTGGGCTCGCGCGTGCTCGACTGGCCCTACACCGAAGGCCTGCGCATGGACGAAGCGATGCATCCGCTCACGCTGCTTGCCTTCGGCATGTACGGCGAGGTGCTGCCCAACCAGAACGGCGCGCCGGTGCGCCTGGTGGTGCCGTGGAAGTACGGTTTCAAGTCGGCCAAGTCGATCGTGAAGATCCGCTTCGTCGAAAAGGAACCGAGCACGGCGTGGAACAAGGCTGCGGCCAACGAGTACGGCTTCTATTCGAACGTGAACCCGAACGTTGACCACCCGCGCTGGAGCCAGGCGACCGAGCGCCGCATCGGCGACGGCGGCGGCCTGTTCGCCAAGCGGCGCAAGACCGAGATGTTCAACGGCTACGAAGCCCAGGTCGGCCAGCTCTATGCGGGCATGGACCTGAAGAAGAACTACTGAGCTTGCCTCTGCACCCGGCCATCGCTCCATGAACAAGCTGCTCATGCATCCGGCGACCAAGCCGGTCATCTTCTTGCTGTGCCTGCTGCCGTTCGCGCGGCTGGCCTACGGCGCGTTCACGGATGGCCTCGGCGCCAACCCCGCCGAGTTCCTGATTCGCGCCACCGGCGACTGGACGCTGCGCTTCATCTGCATCGTGTTGGCGGTGACGCCGCTGCGCGTCATCAGCAAGTGGAACGCGCTTGCGCGCTACCGGCGCATGCTCGGCCTGTTCGCCTACTTCTACGTGGTGCTGCACCTGCTGTGCTACAGCTGGTTCGACATGGGTTTCGAGTGGGGCGACATTGCCAAGGACATCGCGAAGCGGCCGTTCATCCTGGTGGGCTTCTCGGCCTTCGTGCTGCTGACGCCGCTGGCGGCCACGTCGTTCAATCGCGCGATCAAGGCAATGGGCGCGAAGCGCTGGCAGATGCTGCACAAGCTGGTCTACGTGATCGCGGGCCTGGGCCTGCTGCACTTCTTCTGGATGCGCGCGGGCAAGAACAACTTCGCCGAAGTGTTCATCTACGTTGCGATCATCGGGGTGCTGCTTGCGTGGCGCGTGTGGAATTTTGCGAGCAAGCGCAAGGCGAAGCCGACAGCAGCGGCAACGGGCGCGGTGCGCAACAGCGAGAAGCCGCTGCGCACCAACTGACGGACGGCAATCAGCCGTCGATCTCGCTGCGCAGCTGGTCTTCCATCGTCTCGCGGCGGCGGATCAGCCTGGCGCTGGCGCCACTCACCAGCACCTCGGCGGCACGGCCGCGCGTGTTGTAGTTGCTGGACATGCTCATGCAGTACGCGCCCGCCGACAGCACCGCCAGCAGGTCGCCCGCCACCACGTTGAGCGCGCGGTCGCGGCCGATCCAGTCGCCGCTTTCGCAGACCGGGCCGACCACGTCGTAGGTCGGCGCGTCGCCAGCGCGCCTGCGCACCGGCACGATGCGCTGGAAGGCCTGGTACATCGCGGGGCGCGGCAGGTCGTTCATGGCCGCGTCGACGATGCAGAAGTTCTTGTCCTCGCCGGGCTTGGTGTAGAGCACCTCGGTCACGCACACGCCGGCATTGCCGACCAGCGAGCGGCCGGGCTCGATCACCAGTTTGCGCTGGCCGAAGCCGCGCGCGTCGAGCTTGGCGAGCAGCTGCTGCCACAGCGCATCGGCCTTGGGCGGCACTTCGCCGTTGTAGTCGATGCCCAGGCCGCCGCCGAAGTCCAGATGATGGATCGGCACGCCGGCCGCTTCGATTGCCTCGACCAGGTCGAGCACGCGATCGCAGGCGTCGAGGTAGGGCGAGGCTTCGGTGATCTGCGAGCCGATGTGGCAGTCGATACCGACCACTTCCAGGCCCGGCAGCCTTGCAGCATGCCGGTAGGCTTCGACCGCGCGATCGTGCGCGATGCCGAACTTGTTGCCCTTGAGGCCGGTGGAGATGTACGGGTGCGTCTTCGGATCGACGTTCGGATTGATGCGAATGCTGATGGGCGCGCGCTTGCCTTCGGCCATCGCCACTTCGTTGAGCACGTCGAGTTCGGCTTCGCTCTCGACGTTGAAGCAGGCGATGCCGGCAGCGAGGGCTTCGCGCATTTCCGCGCGGGTCTTGCCGACGCCCGAGAAGATGATCTTCTTCGGATCGGCGCCCACGGCCAGAACGCGAGCCAGTTCGCCGCCCGAGACGATGTCGAAGCCGCAGCCTGCTTCCGCGAAAACGCGCAGCACGCCGAGCGACGAATTGGCCTTCATCGCATAGCAAATCAGCGCATCGCGACCCTCGAAGCCGCGCTGGTAGGCCGCCAGGGCATCCAGCATCCACTGCTTCGAGTAGACGAAAAGAGGGGTGCCGTGCTCGCGGGCCAGCGCGTCGAGCGCAACGCCTTCGACGTGCAGTGCGCCATCGCGTTCTGCGATGTGCGGCTGGCCGGGGAGGGCGGGGGATGTGATATCGGCGCTCACTTGCGCGGTTCCGTGCTGTTGCTGGCCGGTGCACTTGCGGCAGCCGCTGGTGCGGGCGCAGCCTCGCTGGAGGAGGATGACGACCGCAAGCTTTCGGGCGTCATCAGCTGCGGCAACGTGGCTCGTCCGGCGGCGGCAGGATCGGTCGGCAGGTACAGCGCACCGCGCTGTCCGCAAGCAACCAGACCGGCAGCGCCTGCGACGAGGCAGACCATGAGCGCAGCGCGGGCGCGAGTGCTCACTAGAATTTGGCGAACGTTCAACATAGCGAAATTGTACTTTTCGACGCTGGAGGGATCGGTAGCTCGCGTCTGGTCACAAGCGCAGGCCGTCTGCCTGCATTTCTAAGCGCTTAAGCTGCGCTACTTTGGTACTGCCGGCTTAAGCTTTGGGTCGAGCCGATAGGCCTCAGCCTTGTCGGCCTCAGCGCGATCATTGTTTCCTTTGCGGCGCCACACTTCGGCGCGGTACAAGTACTCCATGGCATCGGTTGGCCGCAGGCGAATCGCCTCATTGTGGTCGGCAAGCGCCTTGTCCAAATCCCCCTTGTTCTTCCATGCAACTGCCCGGCCGTGTAATGCTTGCGGGAACGCAGGTGCGCCTCGCAGCGCGAGATCGAAATCGGCGAGTGCGAGGTCGTACTTTCCGATTCGGTTCCACTCATTGCCACGGTTCACCAACGCCATCGGGAATCCCGGCCAAATCTTGATGGCCGCGTCAAAGTCCGTCATCGCCTTACCTGCATCCCCTCGCATCAGCCAAATGGTGCCGCGGTTGTTAAGTGCTTGAAAATTTCTCGGGTCGAGTCGCAATGCCTCATTGTTCTCCTCGATTGCCTTTTTCCAATCTCCCTTTGCATTCCAAGCGACAGCCAACATTTGATGATCCCCTGAACGTCCAGGAGCGAGACGTGTTGCCTTTTCGTAGTCTGTTATTGATTTATCTGGTGCATTCAAATCAATCCAAGTCGAACCTCTGTTCTGATAGAACATGACATTCTTCGCATCTAGGTTGATGGCCCTGTCAAACTCAGCGATGGCTTTTCGCGGCTCGCCTACTTGATTCCAAATGGTCCCGCGATTGTTGTAGCTCATCGCATAGGTGGAATCTACGCGTATAGCCTTGTCATACTCTCCCATCGCGGTCTGAAGATCACCTGCCGAGCTGAATGCATTGCCGCGAATTAAGTGTACGCGTGCGCGTAGTCGAGCGGATATATCGCGGGAACTCAAAGCTGGGTCGCAAGCTGCAAGCTGCTGTTCTAGAGAGCCACGCCCTTGTTCGCACTGCTTAAAAGCTTGCTCCGAGCTAAGGGATGCCCACGAGATTGATGGAATTAATGTTGCGAGCAGGATTAAACGAGTTAGGTGCATTTTTAAAGTACTTTTCGATACTGCGGAGCGGCGCCCAATCGCATAATGGCATATTTCGACAGGTTCACAGCATTTCAACGTTCGGAAGAACTGGGCATATCGCTATCGCTTCTGACTGGACTGCCTTCGTGCCTGTCGCTTCATGCTTCGTTCTCGTGCCATATCTGCAGCAGAACGCCGGCCCAAATAGCGCAGCAAAACGCCAATAACGGCCAAAGCAGCAAGCCCGACCAACACATACAACGCTACGTCGGAAAGCCACGGGTCCATATCGCCGCCACCACCGCCTCTCCTACGCGCATACGCCGGTGCCATCATCAGGCTCGCTAAGGCAAACAAAACCAATGGCTTCGACATTTGAGCTACTCCGGCTACGTGAAACACTGTCAGCGTAGATACCGCGCCGACAACAGCCCCGCCCTGCAGAGCGGCCCACGAACGGCACCAAGGCCAACATCGAGCATGACCGCAATCTGCGGTACCGTGTAGAAGCCAGAGCGATACATCTCAACTACTCCCTCCTCATCCTCTGGCCCCAACACACGCGGCCGACCCCACACCTGCCCACGTGCACGCGCCGCAATCTGGCCAGCCACGCACCGATCACGAATGAGCGCACGCTCAAACTCGGCGAATGACCCCAGCATCTGCATGAACAGACGCCCAACAGGGGTTTCCGTCTCGATAGGCTCAGTCAAAGACCGAAACCGAGCGGAACGGTCCTGTAGATGCTCTAGGACGCTCAGAAGATGCACCAACGACCGCGCCAGTCGATCCATTTTGTAGACCACCAATGTATCGCCCGGACCAATGCGCTGCAGCACGTCCTCGAGCACTGGACGCCTCTTAACAGCTGATCGCTTCTCCTCGATGTTGATTGCCGTCGAAAATTGACCCTCTAAACGCAGTAATTTCCGTCTCTAAGACTGACCCACGTAAAAACGGGGATGCGGACAAAAACTTGGACTACCAGGAGGTAGTTCATGTATTCATACGAAGACAGGATTCGAGCGGTCGAGCTGTATATCAAGCTCGGCAAACGCGTCAGGGCGACCATTCGTCAGCTGGGTTATCCAACCAAGAATGCCCTGAAGGGCTGGCACCGCGAATACGAGCAGCGGCTCGATTTGCCTGTGGGCTATGCGGGCCGAGTCCCCAAGTACTCGCAGGCGCAGAAGGAGGCGGCTGTCGAGCACTACATCACTCACGATCGCTGCATTGCCGCAACGATGAGAGCCTTGGGCTATCCGGGTCGTGGGACGTTGACCGCATGGGTTCGCGAGGCGCTGCCTGAGGCCAGGAAAGCCATGGTTGGGAGGGCTGCTCGCCCAAGGTATCCCGAGGCGTTGAAGCAGGCCGGAGTCATCGGGCTTTGCAGTCGACAAGAAAATGCGCAGGCGGTGGCTGAAAGGCTGGGCGTGTGCAGGCCAACGCTGTACAACTGGAAAAACCAGCTACTCGGCCCGGAGGCTGCCGCATCCATGAAACGCAAGAACAACTCACCGCCAGTACCAGAACTGGCAGAGCTGGAGCGACAACTCGAATCGCTGCAGCGTGACATCCGGCATCTGCAACTCGAGCGCGACCTTTTGAAGAAGGCCAATGAAATAGTAAAAAAAGGCCTGGGCGTCGATCTGCAACTCCTGACCAACCGGGAGAAGACATTGGTGGTTGACGCCCTCAAAGAGCTCTATGCCCTGCCAGAGCTCCTTGCTCAGTTGGATCTGGCGCGCAGTTCGTACTTCTACCATCGAGCCCGTGTGAAGGTGGCAGACAAATACCTCGCTGTGCGTCGCAGCATTACCGATATCTTCGAGATGAATCACCGCTGCTACGGCTACCGCAGGCTGCAGGCTTCGCTGACAAGGCAGTGCGTCACCATCTCTGAGAAGGTTGTGCAGCGGTTGATGAAACAGGAGAGCCTGGTCGTCTCCAAGCCGAAGCGGCGTCGGTACGGCTCCTATCTGGGGGAGATCAGTCCAGCGCCCGAGAACCTCATCAATCGCGACTTCCACGCCGCAGCGCCGAATGAGAAGTGGCTCACCGACATCACCGAGTTCCAGATCCCGGCCGGCAAGGTGTATCTCTCGCCCGTCATCGACTGCTTCGATGGCCTGGTCATCAGCTGGTCCATTGGGACGCATCCAGACGCTGAGCTCGTCAACACGATGCTGGACGCAGCCATCGAGACGGTGGTCGATACCAACGACCGGCCCGTTGTCCACTCAGATCGCGGCGCCCACTATCGCTGGCCAGGCTGGCTGTCGCGTATCGGAGAAGCGAAGCTCATCCGCTCGATGTCCCGCAAAGGGTGCTCGCCTGACAACGCGGCGTGCGAAGGCTTCTTCGGCCGGCTCAAAACGGAAATGTTCTACCCTCGGGACTGGAAGGCCACGACCATTGAGCAGTTCATCGAGGTAGTTGATTCCTACATCCGTTGGTACAACGAGAAGCGGATCAAGATCTCCCTTGGCTCTCGCAGCCCCATCGAATACCGACAAAGTCTCGGACTCTCGACATAAAACCAGTCCAAGTTTTTATCCGCACCCCCCCAGGGTCAGAGGTCAGCGGAACTCAACACAATCGGGCCTCATCACAGCCCCTTCGAGCCGTACAGGCCCACCTGCTTCCAATTGCGATTGGTCAGCGCGAAGCGGGTAAACGACCGCAGCACATCAGCCTCAGAGCAGCCGAGACCATCGGCAATCTCGGAGATGGTCTGCTTGATCTTGGGATCGTCGGTGAAGTCGATACGGGCCTTTGCGGCGCGATGAGCACGCACGCGAGCGGCACTGTCAGCGTGGATCGCGCGGCGGCCGGAGCGCACCTCCCGCACGGACTCGCCCAGAGCCGCCAAGCTGCCAGACGAGCCGCTATCGGCGGGAGGTACGCAATCGAGAAGGTCAGGCTGGTGCATGGCGGCTCCTAGTGACAGAATTACTAAACCTGCTAACGCTTAGCAATATTGCTAAGGTAGCGAAGTATTAGCTAAGGTGCTAACTATGAACCAATTGAATCTTCTTATCGAGAAAGCTGCCTCCATTGCTGGAAGCGAATACAAGCTCGCTCAGGTTCTGGGCATGCAGCAGCCAACGATCAGTGCATGGAAGACGGGAAAGCGCGCGTGCAGCCCGACAGACCGTGCCGCTCTCGCGGACATCGCAGGGAAGGACCCCGCAGAAGAAGCACTTGAGGGCGTAATAGCGGGCATCGACTTAGACACCCCTAAAGGACAACGAGCAAAGGCAGCGCTTACGAAGGCGCTCGCCCGCATTCGAAAACTGTAATGACCGACACCGAGTACATGGACCGCGCCGAAGCCGCGCTCTCCGCCATCGAGCAAGGCTGCGACCGCATCAACGATGCGACCGACGCTGACATCGACAACCAGAGGGTGGGCGGGATGATCACGATTTCATTTCGCAACGGCAGTCAGTTGATCGTGAATCTGCAAAAGCCCCTGCAGGAAATCTGGCTTGCCGCGCGCTCTGGCGGCTACCACTACCGCCATAACGGCCAGGTCTGGGTCGATACCAAGACCGGGGAAGAATTCTTCGGCAACCTGTCGCGCGAGGCGACCCTGCAGGCAGGCCAGCCGCTGGCGTTCGCGGCTGCCTGATTCTGCGTCTCCGCCGTCAGTTGCGGAAAAGATCGAGGATGCGGTTGCGCTCCTCGGGCGGGGCCGGCGGGCTCACCGGGGCGCCGGTCAGGGCTTCCGCTGGCGCCGCAGGCGTGGACTCCACGCCCAGGCTTGCCACGCCGCGTCCCGGCGCGTAGTCGTCGTAGTACCACTCGCCGCCGACGCTCACGATGCCTGAAGGCGGGTTGGCCGACAGCTCTGTCACCGGCACGCCCTTGATGGCGGTTTCCATGTAGGTGATCCAGATCGGCAGGCTCAGGCCGCCGCCGGTTTCGCGGTCGCCCAGGTTGCGCGGTGTGTCGTAGCCGATCCACGAGATGGCCGTCATGGTCGGCTGGAAGCCGGCGAACCAGGCATCGAGCGAGTCGTTGGTGGTGCCGGTCTTGCCGTACAGGTCGGGGCGCTTGAGCATGGCCTGTGCCTTGGCAGCGGTGCCGGCGCGGGCCACTGAATTCAGCAGCGTGTCCATGATGAAGGCGTTGCGCTGGGGAATGGCGCGCAGCGACTCGTTGAGCAGCGGCGGCTGCTTGTCGACCAACACCTTGTCCTTGTGGTCGGTGATGCGGGTCACGAGATACGGATTGACGCGGTAGCCGCCGTTGGCGAACACCGAATAGCCCACCGCCATCTGCATCGGCGTGACCGAGCCCGCGCCGAGCGCCATTGGCAGGTAGGCCGGGTGCTTGTCCTTGTCGAAGCCGAAGTTGGTGATCCACTCCTGCGCGTAGCGCGTGCCGATGGACTGCAGGATGCGGATCGACACGAGATTCTTCGACTTCATCAGCGCGGTGCGCATCGACATCGGACCGTCGTAGCCGCCGCCGTAGTTCTTGGGCTCCCAGGGCTGGCCGCCGGTGGTGCCGGCGTCGAAGAAGAGGGGGCCGTCGTTGATGACGGTGGCCGGGGTGAAGCCCTTTTCAAGCGCCGCGGAATAGATGAAAGGCTTGAAGCTCGAACCCGGCTGGCGCCAGGCCTGCGTCACGTGGTTGAACTTGTTCTTGCCGAAATCGAAGCCGCCGACCAGTGCCTTGATGGCACCGTCGCGTGGATCCATGGCGACGAAGGCGCCTTCCACCTCGGGCAGTTGCGTGATTTCCCAGGTGTTCTTGAGCGTCTTCACCACGCGAATGACCGCGCCGCGACGGATCTTGATGTTGGGCGGGGCCTTGTCGGAGAGGCCGGACTGCGCGGGCTTGAGGCCGTCGCCGGTGATCTGCACGGGGTCGCCGTTGCCGCGCACGGCGTCGATCTGCTTGGCAGTGGCCTTGAGCACGACCGCTGCCATCACGTCGCCGTTGTCGGGGTGGTCGCTGAGTGCGTCGTCCACCGCCTCGTCGAGTTCCTTGGCGTCGTTCGGCAGATCGACGAACTTCTCGGGGCCGCGATAGATCTGGCGGCGCTCGTAGTCCATGATGCCCTTGCGCAGCGCCTTGTAGGCTGCCGCCTGGTCGGCCGCGACCAGCGAGGTGTAGACCTTCAGGCCGCGTGTATAGGTGCTGTCGCCGTACTGGGCGTACATCAGCTGGCGCACGGTTTCCGCGACGTACTCGGCGTGCAGTCGGTTCGGGTCGGCGGCATCGCGCAGGTGCAGTTCTTCCTTCTTGGCTTCGGCCGCCTGTTCGGCGGTGATGAAGCCGGCCTCCTGCATGCGGTCGATCACGTAGAACTGGCGGCCGCGTGCACGCTGCGGGTTGTTGACTGGGTTGTTCGCACCCGGCGCCTTCGGCAGGCCGGCCAGCATGGCGGCCTGTGCGATCGTGAGTTCTTGCAGCGGCTTGCCGAAATACGCTTCGGAGGCGGCGGCGAAGCCGTAGGCGCGGTTACCGAGGTAGATCTGGTTCAGGTAGATCTCGAAGATCTGATCCTTGGTGAGCAGGTGCTCCAGCTTGAAGGTCAGCAGCACTTCGTAGATCTTGCGGGTGAGCGTCTTCTCCGAGCTCAGGTAGACGTTGCGCGCCACCTGCATCGTGATGGTCGACGCGCCCTGGCTCTTCACGCGATTCATGTTGGCCAGGCCCGCGCGCACCATGCCCTTGTAGTCCACGCCGCCGTGGTCGTAGAAGCGTGCATCTTCGGCCGCGAGCACGGCGTCTTTCACGACCTTGGGAATGGCGGAAATCGGCGTGAGATTGCGGCGTTCCTCGCCGAATTCGCCGATCAGGGTGCCTTCAGCCGAGAACACCCGCAGCGGCAGCTTGGGCCGGTAGTCGGAGAGTTCGCTGATGTCCGGCAGGTTCGGATACGCGACGGCAAGAGCCACCGCCACCACGCAAAGCACCGCCAGCACACCGGCCGCGGCAATGCCGAAGCCCCAGAAGAAAAAGCGCAACAGCCATTTCAGCCAGGTCGGGCGCTTGGGGGGAGGGGTCTTGGCTGGCCCTTTGGGGCTTGAAGTTTCTTGCATGAGGGGCCGGAGAGTCACCGGACATTATAAAAAGCCGTCCTCTTTTCACGATCCGATCTTTGCTGCCCTTGCATCGCCATAATTCAAAAGTTACAAAATGCGGATTTGACGTCAGGTTTTGACAACGCTTCAGGGTTTTGCCCCCCAGCGCTGCTTGGTTGCCGCTACGCCTGCTGCTAGCATGCAACCGAACGCACATTTTTCTATTGGTTACAAATACAGGGGGAGAGGGACTTAACTTGGCTGCTCTTGGATCATTGTTTCGTCGTCAGAACGCTCCCCTGCTTGGGCTGGATGTCAGTTCGTCCAGCGTCAAGCTGGTCGAGCTCGGCCGTGAGGCCAGCGGCAAGCTGGTCCTGGAGCGCTGTGCCATCGAGCCCCTGGAACGTGGCTGGATCACTGACGGCAACGTCGAGAAATTCGACGAGGTGGCGGAAGCCGTCCGGCGCGTCGTCCGCAAGAGCGGCACGCGCACGCGCAATGTGGCGCTTGCACTGCCGCCGTCGGCCGTGATCACCAAGAAGATCATTCTTCCGGGCGGCATGAGCGAGCAGGAGCTCGAGATTCAAGTCGAGTCCGAGGCCAACCAGTACATCCCGTTCTCGCTGGACGAAGTCAGTCTCGACTTCTGCGTCACGGGGCCGAGCGCCACGTCCGCCGGCGACGTGGAAGTGCTGATTGCCGCGTCCCGCAAAGAAAAGGTGCAGGATCGCGAAGGCCTGGCGGAAGCCGCCGGCCTGAAGGCGATGATCCTCGACGTCGAGTCTTATGCATCGCGCCTGGCAACCGCCCGCCTGATCGAGCAACTACCCGGCAAGGGCGTGGATTCGATCGTGGCGCTCTTCGAAGTGGGTGCCTTTACCACCAGCATGCAGGTGCTTCGCAACCAGGAAGTGCTGTATGACCGCGATCAGGCATTCGGCGGCGCCCAGCTTACGCAACTGATCGTGCGCCAGTACGGTTTTTCCGCTGAAGAAGCCGAAGCCAAGAAGCGCAGCGGCGATCTGCCCGACGACTACGGTTCCGGTGTGCTCAAGCCTTTCGTGGAAGGCATCGCGCAGGAAATCGCGCGTGCGCTCCAGTTCTTCTTCACGAGCACGCCGCACAACCGTGTCGACTATGTGTTGCTGGCGGGTGGATCGGCATCGCTGCCGGGCCTGACCAACGCCGTGACGCGACAGACCTCGTTCGCCTGCTCGCTCCTGAATCCCTTTGACGGCATGGACTTCAGTTCGAACATCCGCGAGAAGAAGGTTCGTCGCGAGGCGCCGTCCTATCTGACCTCTTGCGGGTTGGCCATGCGGAGGTTCCTGCAGTGATCCTCATCAATCTGCTTCCGCACCGCGAAGCTGCACGCAAGCGGCGGCGCGAGGCTTTCTTTGGCACATTGGGCGCCGCAGCGGTGCTCGGTCTTCTGATTGCTGGCTTGGGCTACCTCTGGTTCGAAGCCCAGATCGCGGCGCAGCAATCGAAGAACAGCTTTCTCTCGGCTGAGATCAAGAAGCTCGAGGTCGAGATCAAGGAAATCTCGACGCTGCAGGAAGAAATCGCAGCGCTGCGCGCGCGCCAGCAGGCCGTCGAAGACCTGCAGGGCGACCGTAACCTGCCTGTGCACCTGCTCAACGAACTGGTCCGGCAACTGCCCGATGGCGTCTACCTGACCAGCATGAAGCAGGACAACCAGACGGTCACGCTGCAAGGCATGGCCCAGTCGAACGAGCGGGTCTCGGAGTTGCTGCGCAACCTGGGCAACAACAGCCCATGGCTCGTGAAGCCGGAGCTGGTCGAAATCACGTCGGCAAACGTGAACCTGAATCCGCGCGACCAGCGCCGTGTGGCGAACTTCACGATGCGCATTGGCCTGAAACGCCCCACCGATGCTCAAAAGGCCGCTGCCGAAAAGGCCTTGGCCGCAACGGCGCAATCCAAGGGGTAACCGATCATGGCAAGCAATCGCCCCTCCCAAAAAATAGATGTCGGCGCTGCGCTGCAGCGTTTCGGCGAACAGTTCCGCGGGCTCAATCCGAACGACCCGTCGATGTGGCCGCCGGTGCCCCGGTACGCGCTCTGCCTGGCGGTCACCGCGCTGGTACTGGTTGCCTTGTGGTTCGTCTGGCTGACCAATTCGAACGACGAACTCGAAAGCGAGCGTTCCAAGGAAGTTGCGCTCAAGGCCGACTACCAGAAGAAGGTGGCCCAGGCGGCCAACCTCGAACTGCTTAAGAAGCAGCGCGAACAGGTCCAGCAGTACGTGACCCTGCTCGAGAAGCAGCTGCCCAGCAAGGCTGAAATGGACGCTCTGCTGTCGGACATCAACCAGGCAGGCCTTGGCCGCAGCCTTCAATTCGAGTTGTTCCGTCCTGGCACGGTGTCGGTCAAGGATTACTACGCCGAACTGCCGATCGCCGTCCGCGTGACTGGGCGGTATCACGACATGGGCGCCTTTGTAGCCGACGTTGCCGGCCTGTCGCGCATCGTGACGCTGAACAACATCACCGTCACCCCGCAAAAGGACAAGGACGTGCTGACGATGGACACCACCGCACGCACCTTCCGCTACCTCGATGATGACGAGCGGGCTGCACAGAAGCGCGCCGCTGCGCCGAAGGCGAAGAAATGAAGATCGCCGCCAAAGTACTGTGGCTGACGATGGCCGCGCTGGGGCTGAGCGCCTGCGACTCGGCTCAGGACGACCTGCAACGCTGGATGGCCGAGCAACGCGCTCAGGTGAAGCCCTCGGTACCCCCCATTTCGGAGCCCAAGAAGTTCACGCCGCAGGCCTACACCGAAGCCTCGTCGTTCGAACCTTTCAACATCCTGAAGCTGACGCAGGCGCTGCGCCGCGACTCGAACCAGCCGAGCACGTCGGAGCTGATCGCACCCGAACTGGCTCGCCGCAAGGAGGCGCTCGAAGCCTTCCCGCTCGACTCGATGGCGATGGTCGGCAGCATGAACCGCAACGGCCAGCCGGTGGCGCTGGTCCGTGTCGACAAGCTGCTCTACAAGGTGCGCGTCGGCGAATACCTGGGACTCAACTACGGGCGCATTACCCGTATCAACGAAACCGAAGTCGCCTTGCGTGAAATCGTGCAAGACGCCGCCGGTGAATGGATCGAACGCGTCGCGACGCTGCAGCTGCAAGAGAGTGCGAAATGAACCAAAACAAATCAACGATGGCACAGTGGCTGCGCGCTGCCGGCCTGGGTCTGCTGGCCTTCGGTGCATTGGCCGTGGCCCATGCGCAAAACGCCATCGAGGCCGTGACCAGCTCGACACAGTCCGGTGCGGAAGTGATCCGCATCGACCTTGCGCAGCCGCTCACCGCGGTGCCCGCCGGGTTTGCCGTGCAAACGCCGGCTCGCATTGCGCTCGATTTCCCGGGTGTCACGAACGCCATCGGCCGCTCTGCCATCGAAGTGAACCAGGGCAACCTGCGCTCGGTGAACGTGGTCCAGGCCGGTGAACGCAGCCGGGTGGTGCTGAACCTGAAGCAGGCGACTGCGTACAAGGCCGAGATCCAGGGCAAGTCGCTGCTGGTCATTCTCGAACCGGTGGCCGGTTCGGCGCTTGTCACGTCTGCCGCCACGACTTTCGCGGAAAACCGCAACCGGGACATGTTGCCGTTGCGCGACGTCGATTTTCGCCTCGGCGCCGACAGCACGGGCCGCGTCATCGTCGATCTTCCGAACAACCAGGTCGGTGTCGACGTCAAGCAACAAGGCAAGAACCTCGTTGTGGAGTTCACCAAGTCGACGCTGCCAGAGGGGCTGCGCCGCCGCCTCGATGTGGCCGACTTCGGAACGCCGGTCCAGCTGATCACCTCGCAGCAATCGGGCGACCGCGTCCGCATGACGATCGAAGCCAAGGGCGACTGGGAGCACAGCGCCTACCAGAGCGAGAACCAGTTCGTGGTCGAAGTCCGCGCCCGCAAGGTCGATCCGACCAAGCTGACGCAAGGCGTCGGCTACAACGGCGAGAAACTGTCGCTCAACTTCCAGAACATCGAAATCCGTTCGCTGCTGCAGGTGATTGCCGACTTCACGAACTTCAACATCGTGACCTCGGACTCGGTGAGCGGCGCGCTGACTCTGCGACTGAAGGACGTGCCCTGGGACCAGGCCCTGGACATCATCATGCAGGCGAAGAACCTGGGCATGCGCAAGAACGGCAGCGTGCTGTGGATCGCGCCCAAGGATGAAATCAACGCCAAGGAAAAGCTCGAATTCGAGGCCAAGGCTGCGATCGAGAATCTGGAGCCACTGCGGACCCAGTCGTTCCAGCTCAATTACACGAAGGCGATCGCCATCGCGCAGGGGTTGACGGGCACCGGTGCTTCATCGGGCGGTGGCGGTGGCGGTGGTGGAGGTGCGACGACACGTATCCTGAGCCCCCGCGGCAGCGTCATCGCCGAGTCGCGCACGAACCAACTCTTCGTGTCGGACATCCCGTCGCGCCTGGCTCAGGTGACCGAGCTGATCCAGAAATTGGACATCCCTGTTCGCCAGGTGCTGATCGAAGCCCGGATCGTCGAAGCCTCTGACACCTTCGGCAAGTCGCTCGGTGTGCGACTGGGCGGCGGTATCTCGGGCGAGCGCTTTGCCTCGTCCGCTGGGAATCGGGCCTATGGCAACGTTGGCGTAATGCCCGTCGTCACGGCGGGCACCAACGGTGGCGCCAGCACTGCCACCACCACTTGGACCAATTCCAACTTCATCAACCTCCCGGCAGGCGATGCGGGCGGTACCGGCAACGCGGCAGGCACCTTCGCGATCTCGCTCTTCAATTCGAGCTTCTCGCGCATGCTGAACCTCGAGATCTCGGCGCTCGAAGCCGACGGCAAGGGCAAGCTGGTTTCCAGCCCCCGCGTCATCACGGCCGACCAGACCAAGGCGCTGATCGAGCAGGGTGAAGAAATCCCGTACCAGCAGGCCACGTCCAGCGGTGCTACCTCGATCTCGTTCCGCAAGGCGGTGCTGAAGCTCGAAGTCACGCCGCAGATCACGCCGGAAGGCAACATCATCCTGACGCTGGACGTGAGCAAGGACGCCCGCGGCGTGAATACCTCGGCAGGTCCGGCAATCAACACCAAGCACGTGCAGACCGAGGTGCTGGTGGAGAACGGCGGCACGGTCGTCATCGGTGGTATCTTCGAGCTCACCGAAACCAATGACGAATCGCGCGTGCCGGTGCTGGGTGAAGTGCCCTACCTGGGGGCACTGTTCCGCAAGCGCGAACGCGTTGCCAACAAGACCGAAATGCTCGTCTTTATCACCCCGAAGATGATTACCGACCGCAACGCCGCGCGCTGACGCGCGGGCGTAGCAGCCACCGCGTGGCGGTCGCACTCGTCGGCTTGCCCGGCGCCGGAAAATCCGCAGTGGGCCGGCGCCTGGGGATGCGGCTGGACCTGCCGTTCATCGACACCGATCACGTGATCGAGCAGCGCATAGGCTGCTCGATCCGCGATTACTTCGAGCGCGAGGGCGAAGTGGCCTTCCGGGACCTCGAGCAAACCGTGATCGCCGACCTGGCCGCCAATGCCCAGGGCGTGCTGGCGACCGGAGGCGGCGCGGTGCTGCGGGAGGCCAACCGCACCCAGTTGCGCGATCACTTCCACGTGATCTACCTGCGCTCCTCCCCCGAAGACCTGTTCCGGCGCCTGCGCCACGACGTCAAGCGGCCCCTGCTGCAGGTGGCCGACCCGTTGGGTCGGCTGCGCGAACTGCACGATGCGCGCGACCCGTTCTACCGGGAAACGGCCCACGACGTGGTCGATACCGGTCGCCCGTCGATCGCCATGCTGGTGAACATCATCGTGATGCAGCTCGAATTGGCAGGTGTCGTCGAGCCGGGTGCCCACCCCGAAGAGCCCCCCGCCTGAGCCCGCCCGGGCCGCAGCGCCTAAACTCGCTGCCCATGTCCCTGCCCGTACTTTCCGCTCCGCCAGAACGCGTCGACATCCAGCTCGGCGACCGCAGCTACCCGATCCTGATCGGTGCCGGCCTGCTGGACGACCCCGAGAGCTTTGCCGTCACGCCCGCCGCGGCCACGGCCCTGATCGTCAGCAACACCACAGTGGCGCCGCTTTACGCCAAGGCGCTGCAGACTGCCCTGGCGGGCCGTTTCCGTACCGTGCACTTGCTCGAGTTGCCCGACGGCGAGGTCTACAAGAACCTGCAGACCCTGAACCTGATCTTCGACGACCTGCTGGGCCATGGCAGCGACCGCAAGACCGTGCTGTTCGCCCTGGGCGGCGGCGTGGTGGGCGACATGACCGGCTTCGCCGCCGCCAGCTACATGCGCGGCGTGCCTTTCGTGCAGGTGCCGACCACGCTGCTGGCGCAGGTCGATTCCTCGGTCGGCGGCAAGACGGCCATCAACCACCCGCTTGGCAAGAACATGATTGGCGCGTTCTACCAGCCGCAACTCGTCGTGTGCGATCTGTCCACGCTGCAGACGCTCCCCCCGCGCGAACTGAGCGCCGGCCTGGCGGAAGTCATCAAGTACGGCCCGATCCACGACATGGCCTTCTTCGACTGGATCGAGGCGAACATCGACGCCCTCGTTGCGCGGGACCCGGCCGCGCTGGCCTACGCCGTCAAGCGCAGCTGCGAGATCAAGGCGCTGGTGGTCGGCCAGGACGAGCGCGAAACCGGCCTGCGCGCGATCCTCAACTTCGGCCACACCTTCGGCCACGCGATCGAATCGGGCCTCGGCTATGGCGAATGGCTGCACGGCGAGGCCGTCGGCTGCGGCATGGTCATGGCAGCGCACCTGTCGCAGCGGCTCGGCGGCGTCGATGTTGCCTTCGTCGAGCGGCTCGCGCGCCTGATCGAGCGCGCCGGTCTGCCCATCGTCGGCCCCGCGCTGGGAGCCGAGCGCTATCTGGAGCTGATGCGTGTCGACAAGAAATCGGAAGCCGGCGAGATCCGCTTCGTGGTGATCGACCGACCCGGCTCCGCCGTGGTCCGCAGCGCGCCCGACGCGCTGGTGCGCGAAGTGCTCGCGCAGTGCTGCGCGGGATGAGCCTCGCGGCCTATGCCTGCCTGCCCGCGCAGTCGCGCGGCCGTCGGCATGCCGAGCCGCCCGCACCCACGCGCGATGCCTTCCAGCGCGACCGCGACCGCATCGTGCATTCCACGGCCTTTCGCCGGCTGGTCTACAAGACGCAGGTGTTCCTGAACCACGAGGGCGACCTGTTCCGCACCCGGCTCACGCACTCGCTGGAAGTCGCCCAACTGGGCCGTTCGATTGCCCGGGCCCTGCGCATCAACGAAGACCTGGTCGAGGCGATTGCCCTGGCGCACGACCTGGGCCACACGCCCTTTGGCCATGCGGGCCAGGACGCGCTCAACGACTGCATGGCCGGGCATGGTGGCTTCGAGCACAACCTGCAGAGCCTGCGCGTGGTCGATGCGCTGGAGCACCGCTACCCACAGTACGACGGACTGAACCTCAGCTTCGAGACCCGCGAGGGCATCCTCAAGCACTGCTCCCGCGCGAATGCGGAGCGTCTGGAGGCGGCTGAGCCCAACGGCGTGGCCCGGCGGTTTCTCGACCGCACGCAGCCGGGGCTCGAGGCGCAGCTGTGCAATCTCGCCGATGCCATTGCCTACAACGCCCACGACATCGACGACGGCGTGCGCTCGGGGCTCATCAGCGTCGAGCAACTGTCCGAGGTCGAGCTGTTCGAGCGCCATCGCCGCGAGGCGCTTGCCGAGCATCCGCAGTTGCAGGGCCGGCGCGTGCTCTACGAAACCATCCGGCGCATGCTGAGCGCGCAGGTCTACGACGTGATCGACGCGACGCGCGCGGCGCTCGAAGCCCTCGCGCCGGTCGATGCCGACGCGGTGCGCAAGGCCCCGCCGGTCGTCGCGTTCAGCGGCGCCATGCAGGCCCAGTCGGAAGACCTCAAGCGTTTTCTCTTCCACAACCTCTACCGGCACCCGCAGGTCACCCAGACCACCGATCAGGCGCGTGACGTGGTGCGGGAGCTGTTCGAGGCCTATCTCGAGCGCGGTGCCGAAATGCCAACTTCCTTCGCCGAGCGCGGTGACAGGCACCGAGCCGTGGCTGACTACATCGCCGGCATGACCGACCGTTTCGCTGTGCGCGAGCACGAGCGGCTCACCGGCCGCCGGGGGATCGCGTGAGTTCCGTCGCAGCACGTCCGCGCGTTCCCGCCGCGGCCTTCGCCGTCCTGCTGGGCGGCGTCAGCGGGGCCTTGCATCTGGGCAAATTGCCGCCGGCCGTTCCGGCGCTGCAGGCATCGCTCGGCATCGGCCTGGTCGAGGCGGGATTCCTGTTGTCGCTGGTTCAGGTCGCGAGCATGACCCTGGGGCTGCTGGTCGGGCTTGCGGCAGACACCATCGGTCTGCGCCGCAGCATGCTGACGGGGCTGTTCGTGCTGACGGTCGCGAGCCTGCTGGGTGGCCTGGTCGGCACCAGCGCAGATGGCGGCGCGCACGCCGTGCAATGGCTGCTTCTGCTGCGCGGCATCGAAGGCATCGGCTTCCTGCTGGCGGTCATGCCGGGACCGGGGCTGATCCGCGCCTTGACCCCGCCGGGCGCGGACAAGGCTGCGCTGGGCCTCTGGGGCGCCTACATGCCGCTCGGCGTGGCCTTGGCGCTGCTGCTTGGGCCCGCCCTGATCGCCTGGGGCGGTTGGACGGGCTGGTGGTGGGCGCTGTCGGTCGTGTCGGCCGGTGCGGCGCTCTGGGTGTGGACGGTCGTGCCTGCTGATCGGACTCGTCAGGCAGCGGCAGGCCAGCCCAGCGAAGGCTGGTCATCGCGCCTGCGCGCCACTGTCGGTGCGCGCGCGCCCTGGCTGGTTGCGCTGACGTTCGCCGTGTACTCGTCGCAGTGGATGGCCGTCATCGGCTTCCTGCCCGCCATCTATGCGGGTGCGGGGGTGCCGGCTGCCTGGAACGCAGTGCTCACCGCGATCGCAGCCGCCATGAATATCGTCGGCAACATCGCCGGTGGCCGCTGGCTGCAGCGCGGCGTGGCGCCGGAGCGCCTGCTGCAGCTCGGTTTCCTGACGATGGCGCTGGGCGGCGTGGCCGCCTTCGCGCAAACAGGGCAGGGCACCGATGCCCTGGGCCTGCCGCCCGCGCTGCGCTACATCGCCGTCTGCGCCTTCTCGTTGGGCGGCGGCATGGTGCCGGCCACGCTGTTCCTGCTGGGGGTGCGTCTGGCGCCCGGGCCCACCACCGTGTCGACGACCGTCGGCCTCATGCAGCAGGCGTCCTCGCTCGGCCAGTTCCTGGCCCCACCCGCGGTGGCGTGGCTGGCCCATCGTGTAGGCGGCTGGCACTGGACCTGGACGGCCACGCTGGCCTGTTCGCTGGCCGGCATGGCGATCGCTCGGCGCCTGGGGCGGATTCGCCCTGTGGCGGAGATGGCATGACCCATCCGACGACAATTGCAGCCGCCCAGGCCGAAGCCGACACGCGGCGCTGGCTCGAACGTGCGGTGATCGGCCTCAACCTGTGTCCCTTCGCAAAGGCTGTGCACGTGAAGGCGCAGATCCACTACGCCGTGTACGAACCCGCCGAAGCGGCCGACCTGATGGACGCGCTGCTGGCCGAAGCCAAAGACCTCGCGGCGCTCGACGCCGCCGTGCGCGACACCACACTTCTGATTGCACCGAACACCTTGGCCGATTTCCTGGACTTCAACGATTTCACGGCGCGTGCGGAACGCCGGCTTGCGCGCGCCGGTTTCGACGGCGTGTTCCAGCTGGCGAGCTTTCATCCGCAGTTCCAGTTCGCTGGCACCGAAGCCGACGACATTGGCAACGCCACCAACCGCACGCCATACCCCACGCTGCACCTGCTGCGCGAGGACAGCGTGAGCCGCGCGGTCGAGGCGTTCCCCGAGGCGGAGGCCATCTTCGAGCGCAACATCGACACGCTCGAAGCGCTGGGGTCCGATGGCTGGGCGGCGCTCGACGTCGGCCCCGGGAGTGCCAGGCCATGAACACCAAAGCCGCATCGAAACCGGTGACGAAGACGAACAAGGCCGCCAAGGCTGATGCCGAACTGGCCGATGCCCTGCGCCCTGGCCAGTCCGTCGAGCTGCTCAAGGAACTGCACATCCTCACCCGCGAGGGGCGCCTCAACCAGGACTCGCGGCGCAAGCTCAAGCAGGTCTACCACCTGTTCCAGTTCATCGAGCAACTGCTGCGCGAGCTGCCGGAAGAGGGCGCAGGCGCCACGCTGGCCGACCATGGCGCGGGCAAGTCGTACCTCGGCTTCATCATCTACGACCTGTTCTTCCGGGCGCGGCAGGGCAGCAGCGGCCATGTCTACGGCATCGAGACGCGTGGCGAACTGGTCGAGCGCTCACGCGCGCTGGCGCAGCGGCTGGGCTTCGACCGCATGTCGTTCCTGAACCTCACTGTGGCCGAATCGGCGCAGGCAAGCGAGCTGCCGGAGCAGATCGACGTGGTCACCGCGCTGCACGCCTGCGACACCGCCACCGACGATGCCATCGCCTTCGGCCTGGCCAAGAAGGCGCGCTGCATGGTGCTCGTGCCCTGCTGCCAGGCCGAAGTGGCCGCCTGCCTGCGCGAAACCAAGGCGCTGGCGCTTTCGCGCACCCCGCTGGCCGAGCTGTGGCGCCATCCGCTGCACACGCGCGAAATCGGCAGCCAGCTCACCAACGTGCTTCGCTGCCTGTATCTCGAAGCCAACGGCTACAGCGTCACCGTGACCGAACTGGTCGGCTGGGAGCACAGCATGAAGAACGAACTGATCCTGGCGCGCTACACCGGCCAGCGCAAGGCGAGCGCAGCGACGCGGCTGCGCGAGTTGCTGGCGCAGTTCGGGCTCGACACGCTGGGCGACACGCGCTTCCGTCTCGCCTGAGCGCCGGCGCGCAACTCGCGTCCGCAGACCCCATGGCCCGTCTTCCCCGCCTCACGCTGGCCGACATGCCGCACCACGTGATCCAGCGCGGCAATAACCGCCAGCCGATCTTCATGGACCGCGCGGATCACGAGAAGCTGCTCGCGCTGCTGGCCGAAAACGCCACGCGCTTCGGTATCGCGCTGCACGCCTATGTGCTGATGGACAACCACTTCCACCTGCTGGCCACGCCCAGCAGCACCACCGGCCTGCCGCAGTTCATGCAATCGGTAGGCCGCAGCTACGTGCGCTACTTCAACGACCGCCACGGCCGCAGCGGCACGCTGTGGGAGGGGCGCTACCGGTCGACGTTGATCCAGACCGACCGCTACCTGCTGACCTGCATGGCCTACATCGACCTCAACCCGGTGCGGGCGGGCATGGCGGCCGATGCGCGCGACTTCCCATGGTCCAGCCACGGCCACTACGCCGGCCTGCGGCATGACCGGCTGCTGACGCCCCATCCGCTGTACTGGGAGCTCGGCAACACGCCGTTCGCGCGGGAGGCTGCGTATGTCGAGTTGGTGCGCGGCGGGGTACGCGCGGCCGACCAGAGCGCGCTGACCGAAGCCACCTTGCGCGGCTGGGCTGCCGGTGACGACGATTTTCTCGATGGTCTGCAGAAGTCCACCGACCGCCGCGTGGTCAAAGCCAAGGCCGGCCGGCCGCCTTCGAACACCTCATCCTGAGCTGAAAAGCGGCGCCAATCTGTTGTGCCGTGTGGTCTTTTTGCTCCTGTTTTTGATATGTCCCTAATTTAATTCCGAGAAGAAAACTCAACATTTAATAAGAATCTGACCCCTATTAAAGTGTTTGGCATTCTTTGTGCATCGCAATATGCTCCCTTTCCCTGCGAAAACTGAAGGAGCGCGCCCATGACGACGGCTGCCGAGATTCAACATCTCCAAGAACACGGTCTGTATTCCGGTGCCGACGAGCACGATGCCTGCGGCGTCGGCTTCGTTGCACACATCAAGGGCGAGAAAAGCCATGCCATCGTGCTGCAGGGCTTGAAGATCCTCGAAAACCTCGACCATCGCGGCGCAGTGGGCGCTGACAAGCTGATGGGCGACGGCGCCGGCATCCTGATCCAGCTGCCCGACCACCTGTACCGCGAAGAAATGGCGAAGCAGGGCGTCACGCTGCCCCCGCCGGGCGAATACGGCGTCGGCATGATCTTCCTGCCGAAGGAACACGCCTCGCGCGAAGCCTGCGAGCAGGAGATGGAACGCGCCATCAAGGCCGAAGGCCAGGTGCTGCTCGGCTGGCGCGATGTGCCGGTCAACCGCGACATGCCCATGTCGCCCACCGTGCGCGAAAAGGAACCGCTGCTGCGTCAGGTCTTCATCGGCCGCGGCAACGACGTGATCGTGCAGGACGCGCTGGAGCGCAAGCTCTACGTGATCCGCAAGACCGCCAGCGCCAACATCCAGCGCCTGAAGCTCAAGCACAGCAAGGAATACTACGTTCCCAGCATGTCGAGCCGCACCGTGGTCTACAAGGGCCTGCTGCTGGCCGACCAGGTCGGCACCTACTACCTCGACCTGCAGGACAAGCGCTGCGTCTCGGCCCTGGGCCTGGTGCACCAGCGCTTCTCGACCAACACCTTCCCCGAGTGGCCGCTGGCCCACCCGTACCGCTACGTCGCCCACAACGGCGAAATCAACACGGTCAAGGGCAACTACAACTGGATGAAGGCCCGCGAAGGCGTGATGTCGTCGCCGGTTCTGGGCGCCGACCTGCAGAAGCTGTACCCCATCAGCTTCGCCGGCCAGTCCGACACCGCCACCTTCGACAACTGCCTCGAGCTGCTGACGATGGCCGGCTACCCCATCAGCCAGGCCGTGATGATGATGATTCCCGAGCCCTGGGAACAGCACGCCACCATGGACCCGCGCCGCCGCGCGTTCTATGAATACCACGCCGCCATGCTCGAGCCGTGGGACGGCCCGGCCTCCATCGTCTTCACCGACGGCCGCCAGATCGGCGCCACGCTCGACCGCAACGGCCTGCGCCCGTCGCGCTACTGCGTGACCGATGACGACCTGGTCATCATGGCGTCGGAATCGGGCGTGCTGCCCGTGCCCGAGCAGAAGATCGTGCGCAAGTGGCGCCTGCAGCCCGGCAAGATGTTCCTCATCGACCTGGAGCAGGGCCGCATGATCGACGACGAGGAGGTCAAGGCCACCCTTGCCAACAGCAAGCCCTACAAGCAGTGGATCGAGAACCTGCGCATCAAGCTCGACAGCGTGAAGGCCGAGCCGGTCTCCGCGCCGCTGAGCCAGGTCGCGCTGCTCGATCGCCAGCAGGCCTTCGGCTACACCCAGGAAGACATCAAGTTCCTGATGAGCCCGATGGCCCAGGCCGGCGAAGAAGGCATCGGCTCCATGGGCAACGACAGCCCGCTGGCCGTGCTCTCGAGCAAGAACAAGCTGCTGTACAACTACTTCAAGCAGTTGTTTGCGCAGGTGACGAACCCGCCGATCGACCCGATCCGCGAAGCCATCGTGATGTCGCTGGTGTCCTTCATCGGCCCCAAGCCGAACCTGCTGGACATCAATCAGGTCAACCCGCCGATGCGGCTCGAAGTGAGCCAGCCGATCCTCGACTTCGCCGACATGGCGAAGCTGCGCGACATCGGCAAGTACACGCAGGGCAAGTTCAAGAGCTACGCGCTCGACATCACCTACCCGCTCGCCTGGGGCGACGAAGGCGTCGAGGCCAAGCTGGCCTCGCTGTGCGCCGAAGCGGTGGACGCCATCAAGGGCGGTCACAACATCCTGATCGTGAGCGACCGCGGCGTGAGTCCGACGCAGGTGGCCATTCCCGCCGTGCTGGCCCTGTCGGCCGTGCACCAGTACCTCGTTCGCGAAGGCCTGCGCACCACCGCCGGCCTCGTCGTCGAAACCGGGTCGGCGCGCGAAGTGCATCACTTCGGCGTGCTGGCGGGCTACGGCGCCGAAGCCGTGCACCCCTACCTCGCCATGGAAACGCTGGCGGCCATGCACGCCGACCTGCCGGGCGACCTGAGCGCCGACAAGGCGGTCTACAACTACGTCAAGGCCATCGGCAAGGGTCTGTCGAAGATCATGTCGAAGATGGGTGTCAGCACCTACATGAGCTACTGCGGCGCGCAGCTGTTCGAAGCCATCGGCCTGAACAGCGAGACGGTGAACAAGTACTTCACCGGCACCGCCAGCCGCGTGGAAGGCATCGGCGTCTTCGAGATCGCCGAGGAAGCCATCCGCATGCACAAGGCCGCCTTCGGTGACGACCCCGTGCTCTCCAACATGCTCGACGCTGGCGGCGAATACGCCTGGCGCACGCGCGGCGAAGAGCACATGTGGACGCCCGACGCCATCGCCAAGCTGCAGCACAGCACGCGCTCCAACAACTGGAACACGTACAAGGAATACGCGCAGCTCATCAACGACCAGAACCGCCGCCACCTCACGCTGCGTGGCCTGTTCGAGTTCAAGATCGATCCGGCCAAGGCCATTCCGGTGGACGAAGTCGAGTCGGCCGCTGACATCGTCAAGCGCTTCGCCACCGGCGCGATGTCGCTCGGCTCGATCAGCACCGAGGCGCACTCCACGCTCGCCATTGCCATGAACCGCATCGGCGGCAAGAGCAACACCGGCGAAGGCGGTGAAGACCCGGCGCGCTACCGCAACGAGCTCAAGGGCATCCCGATCAAGTTGGGCGACACGCTCAAGAGCGTGATCGGTGCCGAGAACGTCGAGGTCGACCTGCCGCTGAAGGACGGCGACTCGCTGCGTTCGCGCATCAAGCAGGTGGCATCGGGCCGCTTCGGCGTCACGGCCGAGTACCTGCATTCGGCCGACCAGATCCAGATCAAGATGGCGCAGGGCGCCAAGCCGGGCGAGGGCGGCCAGCTCCCGGGCGGCAAGGTCACCGAGTACATCGGCAAGCAACGCTATGCCGTGCCGGGCGTGGGCCTCATCTCACCGCCGCCGCACCACGACATCTACTCGATCGAAGACCTGGCGCAGCTCATTCACGACCTGAAGAACACCGCGCCGCACGCCAGCATCAGCGTCAAGCTGGTGAGCGAGATCGGCGTCGGCACCATCGCGGCCGGCGTGGCCAAGTGCAAGAGCGACCACGTCGTGATCGCCGGCCATGACGGCGGCACGGGCGCTTCGCCCTGGTCGTCGATCAAGCACGCGGGCAGCCCGTGGGAAATCGGCCTGGCCGAAACGCAGCAGACGCTGGTGCTCAACCGCCTGCGCAGCCGCATCCGCGTGCAGGCCGACGGCCAGATGAAGACCGGCCGCGACGTCGCCATCGGCGCGCTGCTGGGCGCCGACGAGTTCGGCTTTGCCACCGCGCCGCTGGTGGTCGAGGGCTGCATCATGATGCGCAAGTGCCACCTGAACACCTGCCCGGTGGGCGTGGCCACGCAAGACCCGGTGCTGCGCAAGAAGTTCTCGGGCAAGCCCGAGCACGTCGTCAACTACTTCTTCTTCGTTGCGGAAGAAGTGCGCCAGATCATGGCCCAGCTCGGCATCCGCAAGTTCGACGACCTGATCGGCCGCGCCGACCTGCTCGACATGCGCAAGGGCATCGAGCACTGGAAGGCTTCGGGCCTGGACTTCAGCCGCCTGTTCGCGCTGCCTAACGTGCCGGCCGACGTGCCGCGCTTCCATGTCGAGAACCAGGACCACGGCCTCGACAAGGCGCTGGACGTGAAGCTCATCGAGAAGTCGCGCCCCGCCATCGACAAGGGCGAGAAGGTGCAGTTCATCGAGGTGGCGCGCAACGTCAACCGCTCGGTGGGCGCAATGCTCTCGGGCGCGCTGACCAAGGTGCATCCGCAGGGCCTGCCTGACGACTCGATCCGCATCCAGCTCGAAGGCACGGGCGGCCAGTCGTTCGGCGCCTTCCTGGCACGCGGCATCACGCTGTACCTGATCGGCGACGCCAACGACTACACCGGCAAGGGCCTTTCGGGCGGCCGCGTGGTGGTGCGCCCCAGCCTCGACTTCCGCGGCGAAGCGGTGCGCAACACCATCGTCGGCAACACCGCGCTGTACGGCGCGACCACCGGCGAGGCCTACCTGTGCGGCGTGGCCGGCGAGCGCTTTGCGGTGCGCCTGTCGGGCGCCACGGCGGTCATTGAAGGCACCGGCGACCACGGTTGCGAATACATGACCGGCGGCACGGTGGCCGTGCTCGGCAAGACGGGCCGCAACTTCGCGGCCGGCATGAGCGGCGGCGTTGCTTTCGTCTACGACGAAGACGGCCAGTTCGCCACGCGCTGCAACCTCTCGATGGTCTCGCTCGACAAGGTGCTGACCTCGGCCGAGCAGACCGCGAGCGTGCATCGCAAGATCTGGCACGGCGGCGTCACCGACGAGGCGCAGCTGAAGAAGCTGCTCGAAGAGCACCACCGCTGGACCGGCAGCAAGCGCGCACGCGAGCTGCTCGACAACTGGGCCGTGTCGCGCACGAAGTTCGTGAAGGTGTTCCCGAACGAATACAAGCGCGCGCTGGCCGAGCTGCACGACCGCAAGGTCGAACTCACCAGCAGCGGCAACAACGCGCACATCGGCCTCGAGCCGCACGCGCTGGCCCCTGCACCGCAAACGGCCCCGGCTTCGGTCTGAGCGCCCACGAGTACAGAGAACAAAGGAAAGCACGATGGGAAAGATCACCGGCTTCATGGAGCATGAGCGTGTCGAAGAGGGCTACAAGCCCATCGAAGAGCGCGTCAAGCACTACAAGGAATTCGTCGTCGGCCTGAACGCCGAACAGGCCAAGGTGCAGGGCGCGCGCTGCATGGACTGCGGCACGCCGTTCTGCAACAGCGGCTGCCCGGTCAACAACATCATTCCGGACTTCAACGACCTCGTGTACCGCAACGACTGGCAAAACGCCTTCGCGGTGCTCGACTCGACCAACAACTTCCCCGAGTTCACCGGCCGTATCTGCCCCGCGCCCTGCGAGGCAGCCTGCGTGCTCAACGTGAACGACGACGCGGTCGGCATCAAGTCGCTGGAGCACGCGATCATCGACCGCGCCTGGGACGAAGGCTGGGTGGCGCCGCGCGTCGCCAAGCACAAGACCGGCAAGAAGGTGGCGGTGGTGGGTTCGGGGCCGGCCGGCATGGCGGCTGCGCAGCAACTCGCGCGCGCCGGCCACGACGTGACGCTGTTCGAGAAGAACGACCGCGTCGGCGGCCTGCTGCGCTACGGCATCCCCGACTTCAAGATGGAGAAGTCGCACATCGATCGCCGCGTCGAGCAGATGAAGGCCGAAGGCGTGACCTTCCGCACCGGCGTGATGGTCGGCGCCGCGAAGGACCCGCTGGGCAAGGGCTCCAAGGTCACGAACCTGGCCAAGGAAACCGTCACGCCCGAGCAACTGCAAAAAGAATTCGATGCCGTGCTGCTCACGGGCGGCGCAGAGCAGTCGCGCGACCTGCCGGTGCCCGGCCGCGACCTCGACGGCATCCACTTCGCGATGGAGTTCCTGCCGCAGCAAAACCGCGTCAACGCGGGCGACAAGGTCAAGGGTCAGCTGCGCGCCGACGGCAAGCACGT
Source organism: Variovorax sp. YR566 (assembly GCF_051992195.1). NCBI lineage: Bacteria > Pseudomonadati > Pseudomonadota > Betaproteobacteria > Burkholderiales > Comamonadaceae > Variovorax > Variovorax sp. YR566. Next base: position 1,756,456 of record NZ_CP197092.1, read on the forward strand.
GATCGTCATCGGCGGCGGCGACACCGGCTCCGACTGCGTGGGCACCAGCAACCGCCATGGCGCGGTCAGCGTCACGCAGTTCGAGCTGATGCCCCAGCCGCCCGAGGAAGAAAACCGCCCGCTGACCTGGCCGTACTGGCCGATCAAGCTGCGCACCAGCTCCAGCCATGAAGAGGGCTGCGAGCGCGAGTTCGCGATCTCCACCAAGGAATTCATCGGCGAAAAGGGCAAGGTCACCGGCCTGAAGACCGTTCGTGTCGAATGGAAGGACGGCAAGATGCAGGAAGTGGCCGGCAGCGAGCAGATCCTCAAGGCCGACCTGGTGCTGCTCGCGATGGGCTTCATCAGCCCCGTGGCCACCGTGCTCGACGCCTTCGGCGTGGAGAAGGACGCCCGCGGCAACGCCAAGGCCACGGTCGACTTCATCGGCGGCTATGTCACCAACATTCCGAAGGTTTTTGCCGCCGGCGACATCCGCCGCGGACAGTCACTGGTGGTGTGGGCCATTCGTGAAGGCCGTCAGGCCGCGCGCTCGGTGGATGAGTTCCTGATGGGGTTCAGCGACCTGCCGCGCTGAATTTTGTTTCAATTTCGCGGGGCCGGTCACGGCCCCGTTATCATCCGCGTCAAACCGCATGCCGGGATGCTTGAAAAAGCGCCCCGGCTTTTTTATTGAGATGGACCCAGCCGCACCACTGCCACATCCCTTCGTAGAGTTCCGCGACGTCAAGTTCGGCTATGGCGCACGCGCCATCCTCGACGGCGTTTCGTTCTCCGTGCCGCGAGGCAAGGTAACGGCCCTGATGGGAGCATCGGGCGGTGGCAAGACCACGGTGCTGCGCCTGATCGGCGGACAGCAGAAGGCCCAGCGCGGCGAGGTGCTCTTCGACGGCCAGGATGTCGGCAAGTTCGATGCAAGCGCGCTCTACGCGGCGCGGCGTCGCATGGGCATGCTCTTCCAGTTCGGCGCGCTGTTCACCGACATGACCGTGTTCGACAACGTGGCGTTCCCGCTGCGCGAGCACACACAACTCTCCGAAGCGCTGGTGCGCGACGTGGTGCTCATGAAGCTCGACGCCGTCGGCCTGCGCGGCGCGCGCGACCTGATGCCCAGCGAGGTGTCGGGCGGCATGGCGCGGCGCGTGGCGCTGGCGCGTGCCATTGCGCTCGACCCAGATCTCGTGATGTACGACGAACCTTTCGCCGGGCTCGATCCGATCTCGCTCGGCACCGCCGCGCGTTTGATCCGCCAGCTCAACGACACGCTGGGGCTCACCAGCATCATCGTGTCGCACGATCTCGAAGAAACCTTCCGCATCGCCGACCACGTGATCATCCTGGCCAACGGCGGCATCGCCGCGCAGGGCACGCCCGACGAAGTGCGCCACAGCGCCGACCCGCTGGTTCATCAGTTCGTCAATGCGCTGCCCGACGGGCCAGTGCGTTTCCACTACCCGGGCGTCAGCATCGAGGACGACTTCGGCAATGTCGAAGGAGGGCGCTCATGAGCTGGTGGAAGCCTGCCGACGTCGGCTTCGGCGTGCGCCGCCATCTGGCCAACCTGGGCTATGGCGCGAAGCTGTTCATGCGCCTGGTCGGCCCGGGCGCGCAGATCATGCGCCGCTTCGGACTGGTGCGTGACCAGATCCATTTTTTGGGCAACTACTCGCTCGCGATCATCGGCGTGTCGGGGCTGTTCGTGGGCTTCGTGCTCGGGCTGCAGATGTATTACGCGCTGCAGCGCTACGGTTCTTCCGAAGCGCTCGGCCTGCTGGTCACGCTGAGCCTGGTGCGCGAGCTCGGGCCCGTGGTGGCGGCCTTGCTGTTCACCGGGCGCGCGGGGACGTCGCTCACCGCGGAGATCGGTCTCATGAAGGCTGACGAGCAGCTGAGCGCCATGGAGATGATGGCGGTCGACCCGGTGCAGCGCATCCTCGCGCCGCGCTTCTGGGCCGGCGTCATCACCATGCCACTGCTGGCGGCGGTGTTCAGCGCGGTCGGCATCATGGGCGGCTACGTGGTGGGCGTGCTGATGCTGGGCGTGGACCCGGGCGCGTTCTGGGGCCAGATGCAGGGCGGCGTCGACGTGTGGCGCGACGTCGGCAACGGTGTCATCAAGAGCATCGTCTTCGGCTTCACCGTGACCTTCATCGCGCTGCTGCAGGGCTACGAAGCCCAGCCCACGCCCGAAGGCGTGTCGCGTGCGACCACGCGAACCGTGGTGTCGGCATCGCTGGCAGTGCTGGGGCTGGACTTCCTGCTCACCGCCATGATGTTCAGTATCTAAAAGAGGCTCGGCCTCCATCGTTCTAGACAGAGAGTCAAACCATGCAACGTTCCAACAACGACATCTGGGTCGGCCTGTTCGTCCTGATCGGCGCTGCGGCGCTGCTGTTTCTCGCGCTGCAGTCGGCCAACCTGCTGAGCCTGAACTTCCAGAAGACCTATTCGGTGACCGCGCGCTTCGACAACATCGGCGGGCTCAAGCCGCAAACCGCTGTGAAGAGCGCGGGGGTTGTGGTCGGCCGCGTGGAGTCCATCTCCTTCAACGACAAGTCCTTTCAGGCCGACGTCACGCTGGCTTTGCAAAACCGCTACAGTTTTCCCAAGGACAGTTCGCTCAAGATCCTGACCAGTGGCCTGCTCGGCGAGCAGTACATCGGGATCGAGGCGGGCGCCGAGGACAAGAACTTGCAGGCCGGCGACACCATCACCTCGACCCAATCGGCCGTGGTGCTTGAAAACCTGATCAGCCAGTTTCTGTACAGCAAGGCAGCCGAAGGCAATTCGACGCCTGGAACAGCCAACAAGAAATGAAAACACGATCTTTTTTGTCTTCTGCTATGAATAACGTAGCAATTCGCGCCCGTTGGGTGGGCGCAGCAGCTTTTTTTGCACTGGTGGCCGGTTGCGCCACCGGACCCAACGCCAATCCGGCCGACCCCCTCGAGCCGTTCAACCGCGGGGTCTCGCGCTTCAACGACACCGTTGACGACGCAGTGCTCGTTCCCGTGGCCACGGCCTACCAGAAGGCGCTGCCTTCGATGGTGCGCACCGGCGTGAACAACTTCTTCGGCAACATCGGCGATGTCTGGAGCCTGGCCAACAACGTGGCCCAGCTCAAGCTGCAGAACAGCGCCGAGACCTTCATGCGCCTGAACGTCAACACCTTCTTCGGGCTCGGCGGCCTGCTGGACGTTGCGACCGAGGCCGGCATTCCCCGCCACGAGGAAGACTTCGGCCAGACGCTGGGCTACTGGGGCGTGGGCCCGGGTCCGTACGTCGTGCTGCCGCTGCTGGGCTCCTCGACGCTGCGCGACACCGCGGCCAAGCCGCTCGACATGTACGGCGACCCGCTGGGCTATGTGGAAGACATCCCCTGGCGCAATTCGCTGACCGTGCTGCGCATCGTCGACACGCGCTCGCAATACCTGCGCGCGAGCCGTCTGCTGGGCGATGCGGCGCTCGACAAGTATTCGTTCACGCGCGATGCGTTCCTGCAGCGCCGCCGCAGCCAGGTCTACGACGGCAATCCGCCGGACGACGGCGGTGGCAGTGACGGTGGTGGCAGCGACAAGTAAGCCGCAAGAGGAGGGGGCGCTGCTTGCATCCGGTTGCAAGGCTTCACCTCCCGGACAGGAACCCGGTCGGCCCCAGGGGGCTCGAATCCGTTCCTGTCTCAGCACCCGGTTTTTTCGGGTGCCTGCAGATTTTCAAACTTGAATGAGGGACTCTTCATGAACAACAAGACCTTGCAACGTCGCGATCTCGGCCGCCTGGTGCTGGCCGGCGCCCTGCTGTTCGGTGCGGCTGTCGCCTTCGTCCAGCCCGCCCGTGCCGCCGATGAAGCGCCTGATGCGCTCGTCAAGCGTCTTTCGACCGACGTGCTCGAAACGATCAAGGCCGACTCGTCCATCAAGTCGGGCGACGTCAACAAGATCATGCTGCTGGTCGACAGCAAGATCATGCCCAACGTCAACTTCCAGCGCATGACGGCCTCGGCAGTCGGCCCGGCCTGGCGCACTGCAACGCCCGAACAGCAAAAACGCCTGCAGGACGAGTTCAAGGCGCTGCTGGTGCGCACTTATGCCGGCGCGCTCGACCAGGTGACCGACCAGACCGTCACCATCCGCCCGTTCCGCGGCTCGCCCGACGACAAGGACGTGCTGGTGCGCACCGAGGTCCAAGGCCGCGGCGATCCGGTGCAGCTCGACTACCGCCTTGAAAAGACCCCCGGCCAGGGCGCCGGCTGGAAGGTCTACAACCTGAATGTGCTGGGCGTGTGGCTGGTCGACACCTACCGCACCCAGTTCGCGCAGGAAATCAACAAGAGCGGCATCGACGGCCTGATCGCCGCGCTGGCCGCGCGCAACAAGGGCAACGGCAAGGGCTGACCGGGCGCACGCGATGCTGGTCCTGCCCACCCGACTCACCCACGACGAGGCCCCCGCCTGCATGCGCATGCTGCAGCAGGGGCTGAAAGGCCAGGGCGACTCATCGTCCACCGTGGTCGACGCGACCGCACTGGCCCAGTTCGATTCTTCGGCGCTGGCCGTGCTGCTCGAATGCCGGCGCGAATCGAGCGCGCTGGGCCGCGGTTTTTCGGTCAAGGGTCTGTCGCCCAGGCTGCGCGAACTCGCGGCGCTGTATGGCATTGCGGGCCTTTTGCCCGCCGCGCCCTGAAAAAGTAACGGCCCCTTAAAATCGCGGGCTCCCATGCCCGCGATTTCATTTCAATCGGTCTCCAAGACCTACCCCCCCTCCAGACAGCAAAAAGCCCAGGGCAAGCCAGGGCTCAAGGCCGTCGACGAGGTCAGCTTCCAGATCGAACCGGGCGAGTTCTTCGGCCTGCTCGGCCCGAACGGCGCGGGCAAGACCACCCTGATCAGCATGCTCGCGGGCCTGTCGCGGCCCACGGCCGGCGCCATCAGCGTCCACGGCTTCGACGTGCAGCGCGACTTTGCACAGGCGCGCCGCCAGCTCGGCATCGTGCCGCAGGAGCTGGTGTTCGACCCCTTCTTCAACGTGCGCGAATCGCTGCGCATCCAGTCGGGCTACTTCGGCATCAAGAACAACGAGGCCTGGATCGACGAGCTGCTGCAAAGCCTGGGCCTCGCCGACAAGGCCACGGCCAACATGCGCCAGCTCTCGGGCGGCATGAAGCGCCGGGTGCTGGTGGCACAGGCGCTGGTGCACAAGCCGCCGGTGATCGTGCTCGACGAGCCCACGGCCGGCGTCGACGTCGAACTGCGCCAGACGCTCTGGCAGTTCGTCGCCCGGCTCAACAAGCAGGGCAGCACCGTGCTGCTCACCACCCACTACCTCGAAGAGGCCGAGGCGCTGTGCAGCCGCATCGCGATGCTCAAGCAGGGCCGCGTGATCGCACTCGACCGCACCAGCGAACTGCTGAAATCGGCCGCGAGCAACGTGCTGCGTTTCAAGACCGACGCCATGCTGCCCTGGGCCATTGCCCAGCACGCGCGCATCACCGGGCGCATCGTGCAGCTGCCGGCGCAGAACGCCCATGAAGTCGAACAACTGCTGGCCGCGATCCGCGAAGCCGGTGTCGCGGTGGAAGACGTGGAAATGCGCAAGGCCGACCTGGAAGACGTGTTCATCGACCTGATGGCGGGCGAGCAAACCCCGCTGGAGGTGGCGCGATGATGGCCGTCACCGGTTGGCGCGCGCTGCTCTACAAGGAGACGCTGCGTTTCTGGAAGGTCGGCTTTCAGACCGTGGGGGCGCCGGTGCTCACCGCGCTGCTGTACCTGATGGTGTTCGGCCATGTGCTCGAAGACCACGTGAAGGTCTACGGCACGGTCGGCTACACGGCCTTCCTGGTGCCCGGCCTCGTGATGATGAGCGTGCTGCAGAACGCCTTTGCCAACAGCTCGTCGTCGATCATCCAGAGCAAGATCATGGGCAACCTGGTCTTCGTGCTGCTCACGCCGCTGTCGCACTGGGGCTGGTTCTTCGCCTATGTGGGCTCGTCGATCATCCGCGGGCTGGCCGTGGGGCTGGGCGTGTTCGTCGTGACGGTGCTGTTCGCGCAGCCGAGTTTCGTTGCGCCGGTCTGGATCATCGTGTTCGCGCTGCTGGGCTCGGCCATGCTGGGCACGCTGGGCCTCATCGCCGGTCTCTGGGCCGAGAAGTTCGACCAGATGGCGGTGTTCCAGAACTTCCTGATCATGCCCATGACCTTCCTGTCGGGCGTGTTCTATTCGATCGGCTCGCTGCCGCCGTTCTGGCAAAGCGTGAGCCATCTGAACCCGTTCTTCTACATGATCGACGGCTTCCGCTACGGCTTCTTCGGCGTGAGCGACGCCTCGCCCTGGCTGAGCCTGGGCATCGTCGGCACCGCCTGGCTGGTGGTGAGCGCGATTGCCGTCCACCTGCTTCGCATCGGCTACAAAATCCGGGGCTGAACAAAGCCTCTTCCCACACCCCATGACCGCCGAACAACTCCAGGCCCTGATCCAGTCCCATCTCCCGTGCGAGCACATCACGCTCGAGGGCGATGGCCGACATTGGTACGCCACCATCGTCTCGGCCGAATTCGAGGGCAAGCGCTCGATCCAGCGCCATCAGCGGGTCTACGCCACCCTCGGTGCGAAAATGCACACCGACGAGGTGCACGCGCTTTCGATGAAGACCTACACGCCGGCCGAATGGGCGGCAGTGGAAAAATAACTCCCGGCCCCTCGTGGCCTCCTGACTTCGCTGGAACTTCGATGGACAAACTTCTGATTCGCGGCGGGCGAGAGCTCCGCGGCGAAGTACTCATTTCCGGCGCCAAGAACGCCGCGCTGCCCGAGCTGTGCGCGGCGCTGCTGACCGACCAGCCTGTGACGCTGCACAACGTGCCGCGCCTGCAGGACGTGTCGACCATGCTCAAGCTGGTGCGCAACATGGGCGTGACGGCCGAGCGCGATCCGAACGAGAAGGACGGCGGCACCGTCCGCCTGAATGCCGGCGACCTCGGCAACCCCGAGGCGCCCTACGAGCTGGTCAAGACCATGCGCGCCTCCGTGCTGGCCCTGGGCCCGCTGCTGGCGCGCTTCGGCCATGCCAGGGTGTCGCTGCCGGGCGGCTGCGCCATCGGCTCGCGGCCGGTCGACCAGCACATCAGGGGCCTGCAGGCCATGGGCGCAGAGATCGTGGTCGAGCACGGCTACATGGTCGCGCGCCTGCCCGAAGGCCGCACCCGCCTGAAGGGCGCGCGCATCCTGACCGACATGGTCACCGTCACCGGTACCGAGAACTTCCTCATGGCAGCCGCGCTGGCCGAGGGCGAAACGCTGCTCGAAAACGCCGCGCAGGAGCCCGAGATCGTCGACCTCGCCGAAATGCTGATCCGCATGGGCGCGAAGATCGAGGGCCACGGCACCAGCCACATCCGCATCCAGGGCGTCGAGAAGCTGCACGGCTGCGAGCACGCCGTGGTGGCCGACCGCATCGAGGCTGGCACTTTCCTGTGCGCCGTAGCTGCCACGGGCGGCGAGGCCTTCCTGCGCCACGCGCGCGGCGACCACCTCGACGCCGTGATCGACAAGCTGCGCGACGCGGGCTGCACCGTCGCCTCCGAAAAAGACGGCGTGCGCATCAGCTCCAAGGGCCCTGCCTACGAACACCTGAAGGCGCAGAGCTTCAGCACCACCGAGTACCCGGGCTTCCCGACCGACATGCAGGCCCAGTTCATGGCCCTGAACGTGATCGCGCGTGGCGCCTCGATGGTCACCGAGACCATCTTCGAGAACCGTTTCATGCACGTGAACGAGATGGTGCGCCTGGGCGCACGCATCCACGTCGAGGGCAAGGTGGCGATGGTCGAGGGCGTGCAGCAGCTCTCGGGCGCCACCGTGATGGCCACCGACCTGCGCGCCTCGGCCAGCCTGGTCATCGCCGGCCTCGTGGCCGAGGGCGAGACGCTGGTCGATCGCATCTACCACCTCGACCGGGGCTACGACCGCATGGAGTCGAAGCTGCGCGGCCTGGGCGCCGACATCGAACGACTGACCGGAGCTGCCGCCGCATGATCACGCTAGCCCTCTCCAAAGGCCGCATCTTCGAAGAGACGATGCCCCTGCTGGCCGCCGCCGGCATCGAGGTCACCGAAGACCCCGAGAAGTCGCGCAAGCTGATTCTCGAAACCACCCGCCCCGACGTGCGCGTGGTGCTGGTGCGCGCCTCCGACGTGCCCACCTACGTGCAGTACGGCGGCGCCGACCTCGGCGTGACCGGCCTCGACGTGCTGCTCGAGCACGGCAACCAGGGCCTGTACCAGCCGCTCGATCTGCGCATCGCCGCCTGCCGCCTGAGCGTGGCCGTGCGCGCCGACTACGACTACGCCTCGGCCGTGAAGCAGGGCTCGCGCCTGCGCGTGGCCACCAAGTACGTCGGCCTTGCGCGCGACTTCTTCGCCAGCAAGGGCGTGCACGTCGACCTGATCAAGCTCTACGGCAGCATGGAGCTGGCGCCGCTCACCGGCCTGGCCGACGCCATCGTCGACCTGGTCTCGACCGGCAACACGCTCAAGGCCAACCATCTCGTCGAGGTGGAGCGCATCATGGACATCAGCGCGCGCCTCGTGGTGAACCAGGCCGCACTCAAGCTCAAGCGCGAGCCGATCCGCCGCATCGTCGACGCGTTTGCGTCAGCCATTCCCACCGCCTGAACCTCAAGCACATGACTCTGAAAGCAGCCCCCGCCCGTCTGTCCACGACTTCAGCCAGCTTCGACGCTGAATTCAAGGCGCGGCTGCATTGGTCCGCGGACGACGACGCGGCCATCGAGAAGGTTGTGGCCGACATCCTCGCCGACGTGCAGAAGCGCGGCGACGACGCGGTGCTCGAATACACCAACCGCTTCGACAGGCTCGGCGCCAAGACGCTGCCGGAACTCGAGCTGACGCAAGCCGAACTCAAGGCCGCCTTCGAGGCGCTGCCCGCCGCCCAGCGCGCCGCGCTCGAAGCCGCCGCGCGCCGCGTGCGCAGCTACCACGAGGCCCAGAAGAAGGCCAGCGGCGAAAGCTGGAGCTACCGCGATGCAGACGGCACGCTGCTCGGCCAGAAGGTCACGCCGCTCGATCGCGTCGGCATCTATGTGCCGGGCGGCAAGGCCGCCTATCCGTCGAGCGTGCTGATGAACGCCATTCCGGCGCACGTCGCGGGCGTGGGCGAAATCATCATGGTCGTGCCCACCCCGAAGGGCGAGAAGAACCAGCTCGTGCTCGCCGCCGCCTACGTGGCCGGCGTGACGCGCGGCTTCACCATCGGCGGCGCGCAGGCCGTGGCAGCGCTGGCCTGCGGCACTGCCACCATTCCTGCCGTCGACAAGATCACCGGCCCCGGCAATGCCTACGTGGCGGCCGCCAAGCGCCGCGTGTTCGGCACCGTGGGCATCGACATGATCGCGGGCCCGAGCGAAATTTTGGTGCTGGCCGACGGCACCACGCCGCCCGAGTGGGTGGCCATGGACCTGTTCAGCCAGGCCGAGCACGACGAGCTGGCCCAGAGCATCCTGCTGTGTCCCGACGCCGCCTACATCGACCGCGTGCAGGCCGAGATCGATCGCCTGCTGCCGGCCATGCCGCGCGCGGAAATCATCGCCGCCTCGCTCAACGGCCGCGGCGCGCTGATTCACACGAAGAGCATGGAAGAGGCCTGCGAGATCAGCAACCGCATCGCCCCCGAGCATCTGGAAGTCAGCAGCAGCGAACCGAACCGCTGGGAGCCGCTGCTGCGTCACGCCGGCGCGATCTTCCTGGGCGCCTTCACCAGCGAAAGCCTGGGCGATTACTGCGCCGGCCCGAACCACGTGCTGCCCACCAGCGGCACGGCGCGCTTTTCCAGCCCGCTGGGCGTGTACGACTTCCAGAAGCGCTCCAGTCTGATCGAGGTCAGCGAGGCGGGCGCCCAGGTGTTGGGCCCGATCGCCGTCACGCTGGCCGAAGGCGAGGGCCTGCAGGCGCACGCCGAAGCTGCCCGCATGCGGCTGCGTAAGATCTGAGCTCAAACAACCGGTCACCGGGAGGGGCAAGCAAGATGATCGATCGTCTCCGTCATTCGCGTCTTTTTCGATTCGCCACGGGCCTCGTTGCGGGCGCCGCACTGCTGGCCGCCTGCAGCCAGATGCCGCAGGCGCCGCGCACGTCGGCTGCCGTCAGCGCTACGCCCAGCGCCGCGCCGGCAGCGCCTGCCCCGCAACTCGGCACGCAATGGGGCGAGGGCCTCGAATCGAAGACCCGCACAGTCATCACCAAGCGCCTGTCCGACCAGCCGGACGACGTGGCCTCGCTGGGCTACAACGAGGCCTCTGCCGTGCGCCGCTCCGTGGGCAGCAATCCTGAGAGCCGCCTGAGCCTGATGCTGGCCGACGGCGACGTCGAATGGTCGGTGCTCGGCGAAGACAGCCGCCCGCTGCCGCTGCAGCGTGCCCGTCGGGGCAGTGGCGGCGAAGACATGTTCCGCCTTGCCGGCGTGCAGGGCTCGCGCTACACGCTGCGCTTTCGCAACCTCAGCGAGCGCAGCTACGAGGTGATCGCCACGGTCGACGGCCTCGACGTGCTCAACGGCAAGCCCGGCAGCCTGCGCAACGGCGGCTATGTGTTGCGCCCGCTGCAGGCGCTGACCATCGAAGGCTTTCGCAAGAGCGAGAACGAGGTCGCGGCCTTCCGCTTTTCCGCGCCCGGCCGTGCCTACGCAGCGAACACCGAAGCGGGCGACCTGCGCAACATCGGCGTGATCGGCGCCGCGCTGTTCGAACTCGAGGAGCGCGACGCACCGCGCCGCCAGCGCCGCGACGCCACCCCGTCGCAGCCCAGCGCCTTCCCGGCCGACGGCGCCTACGCGCCGCCGCCGCGCTACCGCAAGTGATGCCGATGAAGCGTGCCGCCGCCTTCCTGCTGCTCGCGCTGGCGGCCGCCACCGGCGCGCAGGCCATGAGCATCCGCGAACTGCGCACGCTCGAAGCCAGCGAGAAAGACGGCAAGGCCTACGCCAGCTACTACCTGGTCGGCGTGCTCGAAGGCCTGCGCGAAGGTGTCGAATCGTCGCAGCGCAACGGGCAGAAGCCCGTGTTCTGCGTCGAGGGCCGCCGCCTCGAACCCTCCATGGCGCGTTCGCTCTACCAGACCGAACTGACCCGCAACGCCGACAGTTACGAAGCCGACATGCCAGTGCAACTGGTCATGGCCGGCGCCCTCCGAAACAGCTACCGCTGCACCCGATGACCGCTGCTCCCCAATCCGCCCGCCCGCCGCTCGACCGCATCCGCAACGACGTGCGGTCCATGCATGCCTACGCGGTGCAGGACGCGCGCGGCTTCGTCAAGCTCGACGCCATGGAAAACCCCTTCGGCCTGCCGCCCGCGCTGCAGGCCGAACTCGGCGCGCGCCTCGGTGCGCTGGCGCTCAACCGCTACCCGGGCGAGCGCGGCGCCGACCTTCAGCGCGCGCTGGCCGCGCACGCGCAGATGCCCGAGGGCTTCAGGCTGATGCTGGGCAACGGCTCGGACGAGCTGATCTCGCTGCTGGCCATTGCCTGCGACCTGCCCGGTGCCACCGTGCTGGCGCCCGTGCCCGGCTTCGTCATGTACGCCATGAGCGCGAAGCTGCAGGGCCTGAAGTTCGTCGGCGTGCCGCTCACGGCCGACTTCGAACTCGACGAAGCCGCCATGCTGGCTGCCATCGCGAGCGAGAAGCCCGCCATCGTCTACCTCGCGTACCCGAACAACCCGACCGCCAACCTCTGGGACGACGCCGTCGTCGAGAAGATCGTCGAAGCCCAGGGCGCGCAGGGCGGCCTGGTGGTGATCGACGAGGCCTACCAGCCCTTCGCCGCCCGCAGCTACATCGACCAGCTCGCGAAGCACGGCCACGTGCTGCTGATGCGCACGCTCAGCAAGTTCGGCCTGGCCGGCATCCGCCTGGGTTACATGATGGGGCCGGCCGCGCTGGTCGCCGAGATCGACAAGGTGCGCCCGCCCTACAACATCAGCGTGCTCAACTGCGAGTGCGCGCTGTTCGCGCTGGAGCACGCCGAGGTGTTCGAGGCGCAGGCCCGGCAGATCCGCGAGGAGCGCGAACGCCTGATGATGGGCCTCGGCCGCCTGCCCGGCGTGAAGACCTGGCCCAGCGACGCCAACATGATTCTTTTGCGCGTGCCCGATGCCGCCAAGACCTTCGAGGGCATGAAGGCACACGGGGTTCTGATCAAGAACGTTTCTAAAATGCACGAACTGCTCGCAAACTGTCTGCGCCTCACCGTCGGAACGGCCGACGAGAATGCGCGGATGCTCGCGGCACTCGAAGCCTCACTATGACCACCCCCACCAACCCGGGCAGCACCGATCGCACCGCGACGGTCACCCGCAACACCGCCGAGACGAAGATCACCGTCAGCGTCAACCTCGACGGCACCGGCAAGGCCAAACTTGCTACCGGTATCGGCTTCTTCGACCACATGCTCGACCAGATCGCCCGCCACGGGCTGATCGACCTCGACATCGACTGCCAGGGCGACCTGCACATCGACGGTCATCACACGGTGGAAGACGTCGGCATCACGCTGGGCCAGGCCGTGGCCAAGGCTATCGGCGACAAGAAGGGCATCCGCCGCTACGGTCACGCCTACGTGCCGCTCGACGAGGCGCTGAGCCGCGTGGTCATCGACTTCTCGGGCCGCCCCGGCCTCGTGATGCACGTGCCGTTCACCAGCGGCATGATCGGCACCTTCGACAGCCAGCTCACCTACGAGTTCTTCCAGGGCTTCGTGAACCACGCCTTCGTCACGCTGCACATCGACAACCTCAAGGGCGTCAATGCGCACCACCAGTGCGAGACGGTGTTCAAGGCCTTTGCGCGCGCCATGCGCGGCGCGCTCGAACTCGACCCGCGTTCCGTCGGCGTCATTCCCTCGACGAAGGGCTCGCTCTGAACGCGTTCGCCCATCAGCTATGAAATCTGTAGCAAATACCGTTGCCGTGGTCGACTACGGCATGGGCAACCTGCACTCCGTGTCGCAGGCCGTGCGCCATGCGGCTGACCAGGTCGGCGTGGAGGTGTTCGTCACCTCCGACCCCGACGTGGTTCGCAAGGCGACCCGCGTGGTGCTGCCGGGGCAGGGCGCCATGCCCGACTGCATGCGCGAGCTGCGCGACTCCGGCCTGCAGGAGTCGGTGCTCGAAGCCGCGGCGAGTAAGCCGCTGTTCGGCGTGTGCGTGGGCATGCAGATGATGCTGTCGCGCAGCGACGAGGGCCCCACCGATGGCCTGGGCCTCATTCCGGGCGAGGTCGTCAAGTTCGACCTGGCTGGCCGCCTGCAGCCCGATGGCAGCCGCTTCAAGGTGCCGCAGATGGGCTGGAACCAGGTGCGCCAGGCCCAGCCGCACGCCGTGTGGGCAGGGGTGCCCGACCAGAGCTACTTCTACTTCGTGCACAGCTTCTACGCCCGCCCGACCGACCCCAAACACAGCGTGGGCGAGGCGGAATATGGCGCGAGCTTTACCGCAGCCATCGCACGCGATAACATTTTTGCAACCCAGTTCCACCCGGAGAAGAGTGCGGACCACGGGCTGCAGCTGTATCGCAACTTCCTCCACTGGAATCCCTGAACCCATTTTTCCGACCGGGCCGAACCTCTCACAGCCCGGATTCCGCACACTCGCGTCACTTCCATGCTCCTCATTCCCGCCATTGATCTCAAAGACGGCCACTGCGTTCGCCTCAAGCAGGGCGACATGGACCAGTCCACCATCTTCAGCGAAGACCCCGCTGCCATGGCCCGCAAGTGGGTCGAGGCCGGCGCGCGCCGGCTGCACCTGGTCGATCTGAATGGCGCCTTCGCCGGCAAGCCGCAGAACCACGCGGCCATCAAGGCGATCCTGAAAGAGGTGGGCGACGACATTCCGGTGCAGCTCGGCGGCGGCATCCGCGACCTCGACACCATCGAGCGCTACATTGACGACGGCCTGCGCTACGTGATCATCGGCACCGCCGCGGTCAAGAACCCCGGCTTCCTGAAAGACGCCTGCAGCGCCTTCGGCGGCCACATCATCGTGGGCCTGGACGCCAAGGACGGCAAGGTCGCCACCGACGGCTGGAGCAAGCTCACGGGCCACGAGGTGGCCGACCTGGGCAAGAAGTTCGAGGACTACGGGGTCGAATCGATCATCTACACCGACATCGGCCGCGACGGCATGCTCTCGGGCATCAACATCGAAGCCACCGTCAAGCTCGCGCAGGCGCTGACCATTCCGGTGATCGCCTCGGGCGGCCTGTCGAACATGGCGGACATCGACAAGCTTTGCGCAGTCGAGTCCGATGGCGTCGAGGGCGTGATCTGCGGCCGCGCCATCTATTCGGGCGACCTCGACTTCGCCGCCGCGCAGGCCCGCGCGGACGAACTGGCCGGCGCCTGACGCTCTAACCGCGCAGCGCGTGCTTTCCGCGCTCGCCATCGCCAATTACCGCTCGCTGCGGCAGCTGACCGTGCCGCTGGGCCGGCTCACGGTCGTGACCGGGGCCAACGGCAGTGGCAAGTCGAGCGTGTACCGGGCGATGCGTCTGCTGGCGGACATCGCCAATGGCGGGGTGATCCGCTCGCTGGTGCGCGAGGGCGGGCTTTCATCGACCTTGTGGGCCGGGCCCGAGCGCTTCTCGGCGGCCATGCTGCGGGGCGAGGTGCCGGTGCAGGGCACATCGCGCAGCGAGCCGGTCGCGCTGAAGCTGGGGTTCGCTGGCGTCGAGGCTGAAGATTTCGGCTACGCCATCGACATCGGCCTGCCGCCACCGAGTTCATCGACGGCCTTTTCGAGCGACCCGCAGATCAAGCACGAGGCCATCTGGAGCGGCCCGCTGCTGCGCCCCTCGACGCACCTAGTCGACCGCAAGGGCGCCGCGCTGCGCCTGCGCGAGGGCAAAAGCTGGCAGGCTGTCGGCCGGCCGATTCCGGCCTTCGCCAGCATGATGACGGAGCACGCCGACCCGCGCGATGCACCCGAGATGCTCACGCTGCGCGAGCAGATGCGCTCCTGGCGCTTCTACGACCACTTCCGCTCCGACGCCGATGCGCCCGCTCGCCAGCCTCAACTGGGCACCTACACGCCGGTGCTGGCCAACGACGGCGCCGACCTGGCCGCGGCGTTGCAGACCATCCGAGAGATCGGGGACGGCGAAGCACTCGACCGCGCGGTGGACGACGCCTTCCCCGGCGCAAGCATCGAGGTCCAGATGACACGCGACCGCTTCGAGACGCTGATGCGCCAGCACGGCCTGCTGCGGCCCCTTACAGCCGCCGAACTCTCCGACGGCACCCTGCGCTACCTGTTGTGGATCGCGGCGCTGCTGACGCCCCGCCCGCCTGCGCTGCTGGTGCTCAACGAGCCGGAGACCAGCCTGCACCCCGACTTGCTGCCGGCCCTGGGGCGGTTGATTGCGCAGGCCGCGCGGCAGTCGCAGGTGATCGTGGTGTCGCACGCCGCCCGGCTGATTGCCGCGCTGGACGACAGCGAAGGCCTGCAGCCGGTAGTGCTCGAAAAGCAGTTCGGCGAGACGCGCATCGCCAACCTCGACATGAGCGAAATACCGCGCTGGGAGTGGCCAGCGCGGTAGCAGTTGAATGAGGGCTTATTCGGCCTTCACCGACATCGTCTGGATGATCGTTTCCAGCTGCGCGCTCATCGGCAGGTTAATGCTTTCCCCCGACGGCAGCTTGCGCAGGAACCAGCGCTTGTACTGCCGCTCGATCTCGCCGTCCTCCGCCAGCACCTGGAAGGTGTCGACGACCACCTTGTTCAGCTGCGGGTCGCCCTTGCGGTACATGATCCCGTAGGGGTCGTAGGAGAGGAAGTCGCCGACCACCTCGTAGTCGGCCTTGGCGGCGTCCTGCGCGATCAGGCCGTAGAGCAGCACGTCGTCGGTCGCGAAGGCATCGGCCTGGCCGCTCTTCACCAGCCCGAACGACTCCGCATGGTCGCGCGTCACCTGCAGGTTGATGTTCAGCTTGAACTTCTCCGACAGGTCGCGCAGCGTCTTCTCGTTGGTGGTGCCGGCAGTGACGGCCACCTTCCTGCCCGCGAGGTCGCGGAACGACTTGATCGGCGAGCCCTTCTTCACCAGCACCTTGGTGCCCGAGACGAACATCGTGGGCGAGAAACTCACGCGCTTCTGGCGTTCGAGGTTGTTGGTGGTCGAGCCGCATTCCAGGTCGACCTTGCCGCTCGCGACCGCGTCGATGCGAGAGTCCGACGTGACGGGCACCCACTTGATCGTGAGGCTCCTGTTCACCGCGTCCTCGATGGCCGTTACCAGCGCGCGGCAAAGCTCGATCGAATAGCCGATCGGCTCCTTGCGCGCATTGAGGTACGAGAACGGCACCGACGACTCGCGGTAGCCGATGGTGATGGCGCCGGTTTCGCGGGCCTTGGCGAGGGTGCCGGTCAGCGCGGTGGGCGCTGCCTGTTCCTGCGCCTGTGCCGGTGCCGCCAGCACGAACACGGCGGCCGCCAGCAGTCCGGCGAGGAAAACCGACAGCGTGGCCTTGGGCTTCATGGCGCGCCTCACGCGTGGGCGGGGTGGGCGAGGGTGGCGCTGGCTTCCTCGTCGAGCGCTTTGGCGTTGACCTCGGCATCGCTCTCGGACATCAGCTCGCCCTCCCACTTGGCAACCACCGCGGTGGCGATGGAGTTGCCCACTGCGTTGGTGGCCGAGCGGCCCATGTCGAGGAAGGTGTCCACGCCCAGGATCAGCAGCAGGCCGGCCTCGGGAATGTCGAAATGGTTCAGCGTGGCTGCGATCACCACCAGCGAGGCGCGCGGCACGCCGGCCATGCCCTTGGAGGTGAGCATCAGGATCAGCAGCATGGTGATCTGCGTGCTGATCGGCATGTGGATGTTGTAGGCCTGCGCGATGAAGAGCACGGCGAAGGTGCAGTACATCATCGAGCCGTCGAGGTTGAACGAGTAGCCCATCGGCATCACGAAGCTGGAGATCTTGCGCTTCACGCCGAAACGGTCGAGCGCCTGCAGGATCTTCGGGTAGGCCGCTTCCGAACTGGCAGTGGCAAACGACAGCAGGAAGGCTTCCTTGATGAGCACCAGCAGCTTGAACACGCGCGGGCCGAGGAACAGGAAGCCCGCCAGCACCAGCACGCTCCACAGCACGAAAAGGCCCAGGTAGAAGTCGCCCATGAACACCGCGAACTTCAGCAGGATGCCCAGGCCGTTGACGGCCACCGTGGCGGCCATGGCGGCCAGCACCGCGAGCGGCGCGAGCTTCATGACGTAGCCGGTGATCTTGAGCATGGCGTGCGACAGCTCCTCGATGGCGGCGACCAGCGTCTTGGCCTTGTCGCCCAGCGAGGCGAGCGCCACGCCGAAGAACATCGAGAACACCACGATCTGCAGGATCTCGTTGTTGGCCATGGCCTCGACGAAGGACTTCGGCACCGTGTGGCTCACGAAGTCTTTCAGCGTGAATTTCGAGGTGGCCAGGTTGGCCGAGGCGCCGATGTCGGGCAGCGGCAGGCCGAGGTTTTCGCCGGGCTTGAGCAGGTTGGCCATGACCAGGCCGATGACCAGCGAGATCAGCGAGGCGGTGAGGAACCAGCCGATGGCCTTGCCGAACACGCGGCCGACCGACTTGGCGTCGCCCATGTGCGCGATGCCCACCACCAGCGTGGAGAACACCAGCGGGCCGATCAGCATCTTGATCAGGCGCAGGAACACATCCGAGATGATGGAGACGTAGTCTGCGATTTCTTTCGCGGCTTTCTTGTCCGGAAAGCTGGAGAAGATCATGTAGCCCAGGATGATGCCGAGCACCATCGCGATCAGGATCCAGGCGGCCATCGGCAGCTTCTTCATGCGTATCCCCTTGTCGTGTGAGAGTAGTTTTTCCGAGTGCACGGGACCGACTTGCACGTTGTCCCTCGATGCAAGCGATCACAGGGTATCCAAGAAGGCCCCGGGCACGCAATGGCCCTTGATGCCAATTCCGTGCCACGGTGCGGGTGCTGCCTACAATTCTCGCCATGGAAATCACCCCGATCGAGTTTCGCGGCCAGCCCGCTCTGCGTGCCAACGGCATCGATGGGAGCACCCTCACGGTGGCCTTGCATGGGGCGCAAGTGCTCTCTTGGACCGCGGCTGACGGGGTGGAAAGGCTCTACCTGAGCCCTTCGGCAGTGTTCGACGGGCATACGGCCATCCGCGGCGGCGTGCCCATTTGCTGCCCCCAATTCAACCAGCGCGGCATGTTGCCCAAGCATGGATTCATGCGCAATTTGCCTTGGGTGCACGAGGTTTCGGATGCGCCCGAAACGCTGAGGCTGACGCTTCGCGACTCCGAAGCCACCCGAAAGCTCTGGCCGCACGCTTTTGAGGCGCGGCTGGAAGCCGCTTTGTCCGGCGGCCAGCTGCGCACGACGCTCACGCTGGTCAATATCGACCGCGCGCCCTGGACCTTTGCCGCCGCGCTGCACACCTACCTGCGCGTCGACGACATCGCCAACGTGCGGCTTGAGGGCCTGCAGGGCGCCAACCGCTGGGATTCGCTGCGCGACGACCGCTGGGTGGAAACCGCGGCGGCGTTGCATTTCGATGCAGAGTTCGACAGCGTCTATGCCGCGCCCGCCCAGCCGCTGCGGCTGGTTCAGCCGGGCGGCAAGCTCGAAATCTCCCAAAGCGCGAGCTGCAGCGAAACCGTGGTCTGGAACCCCGGCGCGGTGCTCGGTGCGAAACTCGCCGACATGCCTGCCGATGGCTTTCGCCACATGCTCTGCGTGGAGGCCGCCCGCATCGACGAGCCCGTGCTGCTGATGCCTGGCGCCCAATGGCAGGGCTGGCAACAGCTCCGCGTTCTCTGATTCCCTACCGGTTGTTCAACATCCCATGCTTGCCAAACGCATCATTCCCTGCCTCGACGTCACCGGCGGCCGCGTCGTCAAGGGCGTCAACTTCCTCGAACTGCGCGATGCCGGCGATCCGGTCGAGATCGCCGCGCGCTACAACGCCCAGGGCGCCGACGAACTGACCTTTCTCGACATCACCGCCACCAGCGATGGCCGCGACCTGATCCTGCCGATCATCGAGGCGGTGGCTTCGCAGATCTTCATTCCGCTGACCGTGGGCGGCGGCGTGCGCACGGTGGCCGATGTGCGCCGGCTGCTCAACGCCGGAGCCGACAAGACCAGCTTCAACTCGGCCGCCATCGCCGATCCGCAGGTGATCAGCGACGCCGCGCAGAAGTACGGCTCGCAATGCATCGTGGTCGCCATCGACGCCAAGCGCCGCAGTCCCGAAGAAGCCGCCATCCGCGGCGCGGGCTGGGACGTGTACAGCCACGGCGGGCGCAAGAACACCGGCCTCGACGCCGTCGAATGGGCGACCGAGATGGCGCGCCGCGGCGCCGGCGAGATCCTGCTGACCAGCATGGACCGGGACGGCACCAAGAGCGGTTTCGACCTGGAATTGACTCGCGCGGTGAGCAATGCCGTCAGCGTGCCGGTGATCGCCTCGGGCGGCGTGGGCAGCCTCGACGACCTGGCCGACGGCATCCAGACCGGCGGCGCCGACGCCGTGCTGGCGGCCAGCATCTTCCACTACGGCGAGCACACGGTGGGCGAGGCCAAGGCCCGCATGGCTGCGCGCGGCATTCCCGTGCGGATCGATGCTTGAAGCGTGTCCAAAGGGTCTTTTCCTATCCCCGACAATACTTCCATGAATTGGCTCGATGAAGTGAAGTGGGACGCGAACGGCCTGGTGCCGGTCATCGCGCAGGAACAGGGCAGCAACGACGTGCTGATGTTCGCCTGGATGAACCGCGAGGCGCTCGAAAAGACCGCCGAGCTGGGCCGCGCGGTGTATTTCAGCCGCTCGCGCAACAAGCTCTGGTTCAAGGGCGAGGAGTCGGGCCACGTGCAGACCGTGCACGAGATCCGCCTCGACTGCGACAACGACGTGGTGCTGCTCAAGGTCACCCAGCTCGGCCACGAGCCCGGCATCGCCTGCCATACCGGGCGCCACAGCTGTTTCTTCAGCAAGTACGAAAAGGGCCAGTGGACGGTGGTCGAACCCGTCTTGAAAGACCCGGAGTCGATCTACAAATGACGGCCACAGTGAACAGCAACACCTCCGACGCCCTCGCACGCCTGGCCGCGGTCATCGAAAGCCGCCTGCCCGCGCGCGGCGGCGATCCCGAGAAGAGCTACGTCGCGCGCTTGCTGCACAAGGGCCCCGACGCCTTCCTCAAGAAAATCGGCGAGGAAGCCACCGAGGTCGTGATGGCCGCCAAGGACGCCGACCACGGCGGCGACCGTTCGAAAATAGTGAACGAAGTGGCCGACCTGTGGTTCCACACCATGGTGGCGCTGGCGCACTACGGTTTTTCCCCGTCAGACGTCACCGCGGAACTCGAGCGCCGGGAGGGCACCAGCGGCATCGAGGAAAAAGCGCTGCGCAAGGTGCAGCAACGCGGCATCGAAGAGCAGCAGAAAGGCCGGGCCTCCGAATGAGCGAAATCACCGCGATCGACGACATCTCCGGCAAGACGCCCGAGCAGCTGGAAAGCCTGCGCCAGATCACGCTGGCGGTGTACATCCTCTATGCGCTTTCGTGGTTCACGGGCGGCCTCACGGGGATCGTGGGCATCGTGCTCAACTACCTCAAGCGCGAGGATACGGAGGGCACGCTCTATCAAAGCCACTTCACCTGGCAGATCCGCACCTTCTGGTGGGGCCTGGTCTGGTCCATCCTGGGGTTCATCACCATCTGGATCCTGATCGGCTTCCCCATTCTCTTCGTCACTGCCGTGTGGATGATCTACCGGCTGGTCAAGGGCTGGCTGAACTGGAGCGAACGCAAGCCCATGGCTGTCTAACGAACAACCTCCATGTCACACGATCCCAACTGCATCTTCTGCAAAATCATCGAGGGCAAGATTCCCTCGCGCAAGGTCTACGAAGACGAAGACCTGTTCGGCTTCCACGACATCGCGCCCTGGGCGCCGGTGCATTTCATGCTGGTGCCCAAGAAGCACATCGCCTCGATGGCCCAGTTGACGCCCGACGACCAGGCGCTGATGGGCAAGATCATGATCCTGGCGCCCAAGCTGGCGCTGGAGCAGGGCTGCAGGCCCTATCCGGACGGCGGCTACCGGGTCGTGGTCAATACCGGCACCGAGGGTGGGCAGGAGGTTCACCATCTCCATGTCCATGTCATGGGTGGTCCCCGGCCGTGGCTTCGCGGCTGAGCGGCATTAAGCCAAACTGTCACATTCCGCCCGACTAAAATCGGACACATTCTTAGGAGTTCTCCATGGGTTCTTTTTCCATCTGGCACTGGCTGATCGTGCTGCTCGTAGTGGTCATGATCTTCGGCACCAAGAAGCTGCGGAACATGGGTTCGGATCTTGGCGGCGCCGTCAAGGGCTTCAAGGACGGCATGAAGGACGGCAGCTCGTCCGATGCCGCCGCTTCGTCGGCCCCCGCCCAGCAAGTGACCGGCCAGCCGGCCAACAGCGACAAGCCGACGATCGACGTCGAAGCGCGTCAGAAGTCCTGAGCGCGGACCGCACGTGCTCGACCTCGGCATTGAGAAGCTGGCGCTGATCGGCGTCGTGGCGCTGATCGTCATCGGCCCGGAAAAGCTGCCGCGCGTGGCCCGCACCGTCGGCACCCTGCTTGGCAAGGCGCAGCGCTACGTGAACGACGTCAAGGCCGAAGTCAACCGCTCGATGGAGCTCGACGAGCTCCGCAAGATGAAGACCACCGTCGAGGATGCGGCGCGCGACGTCGAGCACAGCATCCACACGGGCGCGAGCGAATTCGAGAAGCAGTTCAGCGGTTCGGGCGAAACCCTCTCGGCGCTGGCCGAACCCGAGCCGTCGCCGCCCGAATACAAGCATCCCCGCAAGAACTGGCGCCTGAAACAGGGCGCCACGCCACAGTGGTACAAGGCGCGCAACGGCGTGCGCACCAAGGCGCTGTCGGGCGCGGCGCGCGTTGCGCGCTTCCGCCCGCACACGATCAACAAGATCAACTAGCGCATCCACAACACTGCGTTCTGCGCGCGCCGCACGCCGGCCGACGTCACGCTATCTTCTTTTCCAATGGCTGATTCCGACAACAAGAACAAAGACAAAGAAGACGAGCTGGCGGGCACCGAACAGCCGTTCGTGGCGCACCTGGTCGAGCTTCGCGACCGCCTGCTCTATTGCGTCTACGGCCTCGTGGTCGCAGGCATCCTGCTGGCCATATGGCCCGGCCCGGGCGGGCTGATCGACCTGATCGCGATGCCGATCAAGGCGCACATGCCGCACGACGCGAAGCTGATCGCCATCGGCGTGTTCTCGCCGTTCTTCGTGCCGCTCAAGGTTTTGATGATGGCCGCCGTGCTGCTGGCGCTGCCCTGGCTCATGTACCAGGCGTGGATGTTCATTGCGCCGGGGCTCTACAGCCATGAAAAGAAATTCGCGCTGCCGCTGATCTTCTTCGGCAGCCTGCTGGCCTATGCGGGCATCGCGTTCGTGCAGCTCTTCGTGCTGGACAAGATGTTCAGCTTCATCCAGCGCTTCGCACCGTCCGCGGTGCAGGCAACACCCGACATTTCCTCGTACGTCGAGGCGATCCTGTCGCTCTACATCGCCTTCGGCGTGGCCTTCCAGGTGCCGATCGTCGTGATGCTGCTGGTGCGTTTCGAGATGGTGACCATCGAGAAGCTGAAGTCCTTCCGCGGCTACTTCATCGTGGTCGCATTCGTCGTTGCCGCGGTGCTCACGCCGCCCGACGTGGTGTCGCAGCTGGCGCTGGCGGTGCCGATGTGCCTGCTGTACGAAGTGGGCATCATCGGTGCCAGGTACTTCGCCAGTTCCGGCAAGAAGCCAGAGGAAGAGGAAAGCGCTGATTCAGCGCAATCCTGATCGACCGACCTGACAGCCCGTTATTCGGGCTGACTCGGCGGTACCTGCCGGACCGGGCTCTTCGGGCGCAGGCCCGGCGTCACATCCAGCTCCATCTTGTCGCTGCCGCGCTGCAGCGCGAACCGCGAGGTGCTGCCCGGCTTCAGGCCGGCCACGGCGGTCAGCAGCGCCTGTACGTTGTCCGTCTTCTTCTCGCCCACCGAGGTGATCACGTCACCCGGGCGAATGCCGGCCTTGGCGGCCGGGCCGTTCTGCAGCACGCCGGTGATGATCACGCCCGCGTCCGCCTTCACGCCGAAGGTCTCGGCGAGTTCGGGCGACAGGTCGCTCGGCTCCACGCCGATCCAGCCGCGGCGAACCTGGCCTTCCTTCACGATCCCTTCGAGCACGATCTTGGCCATCGACACCGGAATGGCGAAGCCGATGCCCATGCTGCCGCCCGAGCGCGAGTAGATCGCGGTGTTGATGCCCTGCAGGTTGCCGTTGACGTCGATCAGCGCGCCACCCGAGTTGCCGGGGTTGATGGCCGCGTCGGTCTGGATGAAGTTCTCGAAGTTGTTGATGCCTAGCTGGTTGCGGCCCAGCGCCGAGACGATGCCGCTAGTCACGGTCTGGCCCACGCCGAAGGGGTTGCCGATGGCCAGCACCTGGTCGCCCACCTGCAGCGCGTCTGAATCGCCCAGCACGATCACCGGCAGCTTGTCGAGCTCGATCTTCAGCACGGCCAGGTCGGTGTCGGGATCGGTGCCGATCACCTTGCCGCGCGCATGGCGGCTGTCGTTGAGCGTCACTTCGATCTCGTCGGCGCCCTCGACCACGTGGTTGTTGGTGAGGATGTAGCCGTCGGGGCTCACGATCACGCCGCTGCCCAGGCCCACCTGGGGCTGGTCGTCCTGGTCGCCGAAGAAGAAGCGGAACCACGGGTCGTTGCTTCGCGGGTGGCGCTGCGCGGCCTTGCTGGTGTTGATGCTCACCACCGCCGGGGAGGCCTTCTTGGCCGGCACGCTCAGGCTGCCAGGCGTTGTCACGCCCGGGTTGCCGGCCGGTGCCTCGACGATCGACACCACGCCGCCCAGCGAGGTTGCGCGCTTGTTGATCCACTCGGGCTTGAGCGTCGCGACGACGAAGTAGGCCGCGAGCAGGACGGTCACGGCTTGGGCGAAGAGCAGCCAGGTGCGTTTCATGAAAGATTGGTGAAAAAGACGTTGGAAGGCTGCAGTGCAACGCAGCAATGTTGTCAATTGTCCCTCAACCGCCTGGTGCAGAAACCGCTCGCAGAGGTCGAGATTAAGACTTCCTGCGTACGTAAAGCCGGGTTAACACCTAGCATCGCAGGTCGGTCCCATCCGGCCCGTGTTTTTCAGGCCTCCCGCGCTGCCCACCCGGTGGAAGCGGCCAGGCATTTCGCCAGCGCGCCATTTTTCCGTTTTGTCACCCGGTCCCGCGGGCTGGCGCGCGATCACGATCTCCCTGCCAGCCATGACTTCAGAAGCAACCTTCCCGGACGGCGCGCAGCCGGCGCCGGCACGCACGCTCGACTCGAGCGACTACAAGACCCTCGGCCTGTCCGCTCTCGGCGGCACCCTGGAGTTCTACGACTTCGTCATCTACGTGTTCTTCGCCACCGTGCTGGGCGCGCTGTTCTTCCCGGTCGACATGCCCGACTGGCTGCGGCAGCTGCAGACCTTCGGCATCTTCGCGGCCGGCTACCTCGCACGCCCGGTGGGCGGCATCGTCATCGCGCATTTCGGCGACATCTTCGGCCGCAAGCGCATGTTCACGCTGTCGATCTTCCTGATGGCTGCGCCCACGCTGGTGATCGGCCTGCTGCCGACCTACGCGAGCATCGGCGTCGCCGCGCCCCTGCTGCTGCTGGCGATGCGCGTGCTGCAGGGCGCGGCCATCGGCGGCGAGATGCCCGGCGCCTGGGTGTTCGTGGGCGAGCACGTACCGGCGAAGCGCTACGGCTTAGGCATCGGCATGCTGACTTCGGGCATCACCGGCGGCATCCTGCTGGGCTCGCTGATCGCGGTGGCCATCAACCGCCACTATTCGCCCGAGCAGGTGAGCGACTTCGCCTGGCGCATTCCCTTCATCCTGGGCGGCGTGTTCGGGCTGGTGTCGGTGTACCTACGCCGGTTCCTGCACGAGACGCCGGTCTTCAAGGAGCTGGCTGGCCGCCGCAGCGTGGCGCGCGAGATGCCGCTGCGCACCGTGCTGCGCGAGCACCGCCTGGCCTGCGTGTACGTCGCGCTGCTGACCTGGGTGCTGTCTGCCGCCATCGTGGTCGTGGTGCTGTACACGCCCACGTATCTGCAGAAGGTGCACCACATTCCCGCTGCGCTGGCGCTCGAGGCCAACGCGCTCGCCACGCTCACGCTGACCATTGGCTGCATGCTGGCTGGCTGGGCCAGCGACCGCATCGGCACGCGCACTGTGATGCTTGTTGGCTGGGGCGGCCTGTTCGTCACGGCCTACCTGTTTTACAGCGGGCTGCCCGGCACGCCGGCCACGCTGTTCTGGCACTACGGGCTGGTGGGCTTGTTCGTGGGCACCATCGCCACCGTACCGATCGCAGGTGTGCGCGCCTTCCCGGCACCGGTGCGCTTCACCGGGCTTTCGTTCGCCTACAACATGTCTTACGCGGTCTTCGGCGGGCTGACGCCGGTGATCCTCACGCTCTGGCTGCAGCGTGACACGATGGCGCCGGCGCACTACGTCGCAGTGCTGGCCGGGCTGGGCTTCCTGCTGGCGTTCCTGCCCCTGGCCGCGCGCGGCCATGCCATGCGGGATGGCGCGGCCCCCGCGGGCGGCGCGACAATGGCGCGATGAGCACCACCCGCCACGAACTGCTCCATGCATTCGACCTGCTGCTGGCCCCCGGGCGCTTCAAGGATTACGGACCCAACGGCCTGCAGGTCGAAGGGCGCACCGTGGTCCGCAAGATCGTCTCGGGCGTGACCGCCAGCCGCGCGCTGATCGAGGCCGCGATCCACGCCGAGGCCGATGCCATCTTCGTTCACCATGGCCTGTTCTGGCGCGGCCAGGACGGCTGCGTCACCGGCTGGATGAAACAGCGCCTGGGCCTGCTGCTGGGCGATGACGTCAACCTGTTCGCCTACCACCTGCCGCTCGATGCGCATCCCGAACTCGGCAACAACGCGCAGCTCGGCCTGAAGCTGGGGCTCGTGGCCCATGCCGGTTCGACCGGGCGCTTCGGCGAGCAGGAGCTGGGCTTTCTCGGCATGCAGGAAAGCGGCGAGAGCTTTGCCAACGCCCAGGCGCTCGCCATGCACGTCGAAGGTGTGCTTAAAAGGCCGGTCACGCTCGTCGATACGGCGCATCGTGCTATCAAAAACGTAGCTTGGTGCACGGGTGGCGCGCAGGGCTATTTCGAAGCCGCCATCGCGGCCGGCGCCGACGCCTTCATCACCGGCGAAATCTCGGAGCCCCAGGCTCACTACGCGCGCGAGATGGGCGTGGCTTTCCTGGCTTGCGGGCACCACGCCACCGAACGCTACGGCGCGCCGGCGGTGGCCGGGCATGTGGCGGCGCAGCTCGGGCTGAAGCACGAGTTCATCGACATCGACAACCCGGCATGAGCGCAGCGCCGGGCCGCCCCAAGCAAGCTCGCACCGCAGTGCGAAGCGCGGAGGTATTTCAATGAGCGGGGCCATTGCCATCACGCTGGGCGATCCCGCGGGTATCGGGCCGGAGATCATCGCCAAGGCGTTTCGTGATGCACCTGATGCGACCCGCAGCGCCTTCGTCGCCGGCGACGTGGGCACGATGCGCCAGGCCTCGCAGGCCCTGGCCGGACCGGGTCAGCTGGCTTGGCCTGTGCTCGAGATCGAATCCGTCGCCGAAGCCGCGACCGTACCGCCGGGCTGCATCCCCGTGCTGCAGGTGATCGCGCCGCCATCGCACATCGAAACGGGCCGTATCAGCGCAGAGGCCGGCCGCGTGGCGGGCGAATGCGTGATCTGGGCCGCGCGGGCCGCGTTGCGCGGCGAGATCGGCGCCATCGTGACCGCACCGCTGCACAAGGAAGCGCTGTCGGCCGCCGGCTTTCCGTACCCCGGCCACACCGAGCTGCTGCAGGCCGAGGCGGCCGCGCATCTGGGCCGCACCGTGGCCGACGTGCCGGTGCGCATGATGCTGGCCAATGACGAGCTGCGCACCGTGCTCGTCAGCATCCACATGTCGCTGCGCAATGCCATCGAGGCCGTGCGCTTCGAAGGCGTGCTCGAAACGCTGCGCATCACGCATCGCGCGCTGACGCATGCGCTGGGCCGCGCGCCGCGCATCGGCGTGGCGGGCCTCAACCCGCATGCGGGCGAGGGCGGTCTGTTCGGTTCGGAAGAGCGCGAGATCATCGCGCCGGCCATCGAGGCCGCGCGCGCCGAAGGCATCGACGCCAGCGGGCCCTATGCGCCCGACACGGTCTTCATGCGCGCACGCGCCAGGCACGGCGTGCCCTCCAGTGGCGAGTTCGACGTGGTGGTGGCGATGTACCACGACCAGGGCCTGATCCCGGTCAAGTACCTGGGCGTGGAGAAGGGTGTGAACGTGACGCTGGGCTTGCCGCTTGTGCGCACCAGCCCTGATCACGGCACCGCGTTCGACATCGCGGGAACGGGGCTGGCCGATGCGTCGAGCCTCGTCGAGGCGCTGCGCATGGCCCAAGTGCTCAAGGGCGCTTGATCAGGGGCGCTTGAGGCTGTCGCGGATTTCGCGCAGCAGCACCACGTCTTCGGGTGTCTCAGGGGCCGCGGCCGGTGCAGGCTCTTCGTTGCGCTTCAGGCGGTTGATCTGCTTGACCATGATGAAGATGATGAAGGCCAGGATCACGAAGTTGACTGCGATGGTGATGAAGTTGCCATACGCCAGCACCGGAACGCCGGCCTTCTTCAGGTCTGCCAGCGTGTTCGCCACGCCGGCGGGCGCCGTGCCCAGCACCACATAGAGGTTGGAGAAGTCGAGCTTGCCGAACACCACGCCGACCAGCGGCATGATGATGTCGGCCACGAGCGAGTCGACGATCTTGCCGAACGCTGCACCGATGATCACGCCGACCGCGAGGTCGATGACATTGCCCTTGACGGCAAATTCCTTGAATTCACTGAGGATGCTCATGATTCAAAAGGCTGCTGGAGCTCTGCTGTTGAAGGAAAGTCGAGTATGCCCGCGATTGCTCACTTCTCCAGCGAGCGTGGCGCAACATCGACATGCGCGGCCGGCAACCCTTCACGACTGCGCGCGGCAATTTGCCTGAAGCCGTCCTCGAGATGGCGCACGAAGCGCGGCGTGTCGAAGTAGCCGCGGCGCGCGACCTTGGCCGCCACGAGCCGCGCGCGCAATGCGGCCAGCTCCTCCGGGTGCGTGGCGTAGTGGATGGCCTTCTGCACGTACTCGCCGTGGTTCGTAGCCACCAGCTCCGGCAGCCCGATGGCGCCGAGCAGGCTGCCTGCCATGCGCGACACCATCGTCGTGCCCGTGAGCGCCAGCAGCGGCACGCCCGACCACAGCACGTCGTTCGCGGTGGCGCCGCTGCTGTAGGGGAAGGTGTCGATGAACAGGTCGGCCAGGCCGATGCGCGCCAGATGCTGGTCGACCGGCATGCGCGGCGACACGATCAGGCGCTCGGCCGGCAGGCCCGCCTTGTCCCATTGCGCGCGCAGGTTGTGCTCGAAGCCGTGCGGGCCCTGTGCCAGCCACAGCACCGAGTTCGGAATGCCCTGCACGATGCGCACCCACGCCTCGAAGGTCTCGGGCTGGATCTTGAACGACTGCGAGAAGTTGCAAAGCACGAAGGCGTCTTCGGGCAGCCCGTGCTCGGCGCGCGTGGCCTTTTGCGGATTGACCGGGCGCTTCGTGTCGATCACCTGGAAGGTCTCGGGCAGGCGCAGCAGCTTCTCGGTGTAGCAGTCTTCCGTGCCCGGCGGCGAGAGGAAGTTGTCGGACACCAGGTAGTCGTAGTTAGGCGTGCCGCTGGTGCCCATGTAGCCCAGCCACATGAGCTGCGCCGGCGCCGCGTGATAGGCCATGACCTGCGGCTTGGCGCCGCGCGTGTCGCCCGAGAGGTCGATCAGGATGTCGATCTCGTCCTCGCGGATGCGCTCGGCCATCTGCTGGATCGACTGGCCGTGCATGTCGACGAAGTGCTCGGCCGACGCGGCGATGCGCGCCCGCGCAGGATGGCCGTCGTCCGGACCGTAGGAGTAGACGAAGACTTCGAAATCTTTACGGTCATGCTGGCCGTACAGCTCGGCGGTCAGGTGCGCGACCGGGTGGTTGCGGAAGTCGAATGAGTAGTAGCCCACGCGGATGCGCGGCGCCGTGCGGCGCGCGCCGGCATCGGCGAAAGGCCTGATGCCCGTGTTCCGGTCGGCCAGCGTGGCGGAGCGCTGGGTCCAGTTCATCAGCCGGCGCGCATCGTCGTAGTTCGACATCAGGATGAACGACGACACGGTCTGGTCGTTGTTCGGGTTGTCCAGCAGCGCCGCGATCCTGGCGCGCAGTTCGGGTACGCCGTTCCAGTCGGCGATGTGCGCCTTTTCGCCCAGCATCCACACCATGGCCGGCATGAAGTCGGGGTCGTCGCGCAGGCACTGCTCGAACTCCGCAATGGCCGCCTCCGACTGGCCGGCCATCACATAGGTCACGCCCAGGTTGCAGCGTGCGAGCACCTGGCGCGGATGCACTTCGAGCGCCTTCTTGAGCACTTCGATGGCGGTGTCGAAATGGCCGAGGCGGAAGTTCACCGTGCCCAGGTTGTTCAGCAGGAGCTCGTGCTCGGGCAGGCTTTCCAGCGCCAGCTTGTAGAGCTCGGCCGATTCCGCAAAGCGCATCGACACGCCTTCGAGCGCGCCGCACACGCCGTAGAGCGCGGCCACGCCTTCGGGGTCGGACAGCGCCTTGTGGCGCTCCTCGGCCGGCCAGTTGCGCATGGCGCGCTGCATGGGTGCGATGGCCTCCTCGGTGCGGCCGCAGCTCTGCAGCGCCCTGGAGAGCATGAAGGCGGCCTCGCAATCCTGCGGGTCGGCCGCGGCCCGCTCGTACGAGTCGAGCGCGGCGGCCCAGTCTTTTTGATGCGCGCGGATCTTGCCGATGTTCTTGTGCGCGGCCGCATAGCCAGGATCGAGCGCGAGCGCCTGGCGGAACTGCACGATCGCCTCGTCGAAGCGGTCCTGCTCCATGTCGATTGCGCCGGCGTTGTTCCATGCCGCGGGCGCCTGTGGTGCGAGCCGCGTGGCTTCAGCCGCGGCCTCGTGGGCCTGGCGGAACTTCTTCTGCTGGCGGTACACCGCCGACAGGTTCACGTAGGCCTCGGGGTAGTTCGGCAGCGCCTTGATCGCACGGCGAAGGTCTTGCTGCGCTTCGGCCGGCAGGCCCATGTGCATGAAGATCGTCGCGCGGGTGTTGAAGTAGAAGTGGTGCGGCGACCGCGCGATTGCGCGGTTCACGTAGTTCAGTGCCAGCTTCGGTCGTCCTTGCCGGTACAGCGCCTCGCCCGTCAGGTGCAGCGCGTCGGCATGCTCCGGAAAGCGCGACAGCAGGGCTTCGTAGACCTGGATGGCCTCGGCGAAACGGCCCACCCGGTGCAGCACCAATCCCTGTTCCAGAAGGCTGCCGGCATCTGCTGCCGATGTGGAGGGTGCGGGGGCGAGAGAAGGTGAGTTCATGAAGCCGTGTGATGGACGGGTCAGAAGGTCGGCCGCTGCAGGAAATGCCGGCCTTCATGCAAGTGAAAAAGGCCGGCAACCCAGTATAGGGGCCGGCCTTCCGTTTCATCAGCGGGCGTTCCCGCAGCGCAGGGGCGCCGCAGGCACGCCGGGCCGGATTACCAGGACCAGGAGGCGCCGATGCCGCCGCCGACCTTGCCGCTGCTGCCGCTGCCGATGTTCACCTTGATCTGCGCGCCTTCGCCGATGCGGAAGCTGGCCGCCGCAGCGAGGGCCGAGCGGCCGTCGTACGAGCCCACGCCCACGCCGATGCCGAAGCTCTTGCCCGCTTCGAGCGCCGGCACCGAGGCTGCTGCCAGGGCGATGGCCGCACCGGTGCTGCTGGTCTTGCGCATGTCCTGCACTTCGTTGCGGACCTGGTTCAACTGCGACATGTTCGCGGCGTCCGTCGGCAGGACACCGGGAGCCACGTTCTGCACGCGGCCGTTGGCGACCACGCCGTTGCCCGCCGTGATGGTGCCGCCCGCCGTCACGTTGCCGGTGACGTTGACCGTGCCCGCGTTCAGTGTCGTGACGTTGCCGGTCACGGCGTTGATCGTGGTGATGTTGCCGGTCTGCGTGTTCAGCACCGTGATGTTGCCGTTGGCCGCCGTGACCGTCTGGAAGTTGCCGGTGGTGGCGTTCACCGTGCTTGCATTCACCGTCGTGGCGCTCACCGTGTTGGCGGTCAGCGCGTTGATGGTGGCGCTGGCTGCCGACAGGTTGGTGGTGCTGACGTTGGTTGCGCTCAACGTGTTGATCGTGCCGCGGCTCGCCGACAGGTTCGTCGTGCTGACGTTGGTGGCGCTCAGCGTGTTGATGGTGCCGGCGTTGGCGGTCAGGTTGGTGGTGCTGACGTTGGTGGCACTCAGCGTGTTGATGGTGCCGGCGTTGGCCGTCAAGTTCGTGGTGCTGACGTTGGTGGCGCTCAACGTGTTGATGGTGCCGTTGTTGGCGGTCAGGTCCGTCGTGCTGACGTTGGTAGCACTCAGCGTGTTGATCGTTCCGGCGTTGGCCGTCAGGTTGGTGGTGCTGACGTTGGTGGCGCTCAACGTGTTGATGGTGCCGTTGTTGGCGGTCAGATCCGTCGTGCTGACGTTGGTAGCACTCAGCGTGTTGATCGTGCCGTTGCTGGCTGTCAGGTTCGTCGTGCTGACATTGGTCGAGCTCAACGTATTGATGGTGCCGTTGTTGGCAGTCAGGTCCGTGGTGCTGACGTTGGTGGCACTCAGCGTGTTGATGGTGCCATTGCTGGCAGTCAGATCCGTCGTGCTGACGTTCGTTGCGCTCAACGTGTTGATGGTGCCGTTGTTGGCCGTCAGATCTGTGGTGCTGACATTGGTCGCGCTCAGCGTGTTGATGGTGCCGTTTGCAGCAGTCAGGTCCGTGGTGCTGACGTTGGTTGCGCTCAGTGTGTTGATCGTGCCGTTCGACGCCGTCAGGTTCGTCGTGCTGACATTGGCGGAGCTCAGCGTGTTGATGGTGCCGTTCGACGCCGTCACGTTGGTGGTGCTGACATTGGTGGACGTGAGCGTTGAGATGCTGCCGGTGTTCGACGTCAGGTTGGTCGTGACGACGCTGGTGGCATCGACATTGGTTGCCTGCACGTTGGTCGCGGTGATGCCGGTCGTCAGGATGTTGGTCGAGGTCAGCGACTGGATAGTGCCGTTGCCCGACGACAGGTTGCCCGTGGTCACGTTGCTCGCGCTCAGCGTGTTGATCGTGCCGTTGGCTGCCGAGATGCTGGTCGTGGCCAGGTTGTTGATCGTGCCGTTGGCGGCCGAGACGTTGGTGGCGCTGACGCTGCCGGCAGACACGGTGCCTGCGGTGAGAGTGGCCGTGCTGATGCTGGTGGAGGTCAGGTTGGTGACCGTACCGGTGCCGGCCGTGACGGTCGCGGCGCTGACGTTGCCTGCAGACACAGTGCCTGCGGTGAGGGTGCCCGTGCTGATGCTGGTGGATGTCAGGTTGGTGATCGTGCCGGTGCCGGCCGTGACGGTCGCGGCACTGACGTTGCCTGCGGACACGGTGCCTGCGGTGATCGTGCCGGTGCTGATGCTGGTCGAGGTCAGGTTGGTGGCCGTTGCCGATGTTGCGCTCAGGCTGGTTGTGGTCACCCGAGTTGCGGTGATGCTGCCTGCGGCGACTGTGCCGGCCGTGATGCTGCCCGAACTCAACGTATTGATGGTGCCGCTGTTGGCAGTCACGCTGCCCGCACTGACGCTCGTTGCGGTCAGCGTGGGCGTAGATATTCCGTCTGCGGAGGTCAGGACCCCGTTGTTCGGCCCCCCCACCACATTGACGTTGTTTCCGCCCACCTGGACCTGGGCATATGCCACCGGCAACGTCATCACATAGCCGGCGCCCACGAGCACCGAAGCGAGAAGGCGGCTGACGCCTGGGCGATGAACGATGAACGAGCGAACGCTGGAGCGCTTGGATGTAGTCATTTGGACTTTTTTCCTTGAAGAATCAGTTGCCATTTCTGGTCTTCCAAGCGCCCTCGTCGCGTGGAAGCAGGGTTGGGTTTCATTGCGTTACCCAATGCAACTGATGCTAGGAATCGAGGTCTTCGATGAACATCACCGGGATCCGTAGTTCTGGATGTATGCACGCAGCTTGACGACGCATCGGAAAATCAACGAGGTGCTCGTAAAGCCAACGCCCATGCGGCTTCGCAGACATCGCGCAAATCGCGTGGTGACGTTTCGATACGCGTTCCGGAGTGCGTTTCGTGTGGCGCGGTGCTACGTAACACACGCAGTAACCCGCACGTAACAACGGCGAAAAAACGGCCTTTTCAAGGCCTCCTCAAGCCCTCGTTTTTCGGGTCGTTCGAGGCAATTTCTTCAATGAAATCAAAGTACTACATGCGCTGGCGCGCCGTGCGCCCCGGTGTTCCTCCGCGCGGGCATCGTTCCTGCGGTATCTGAAACGAAAGTCAACATTTCGTCGCTACCTGCGGGTAGACACAGAGCCAGAGGACGTCGCGTGATCAATTTTTTCTTGGGCATTGAAAACGCATGCAGCGCGGGCGAAGTCCGCTGCGTGCCGGCAGGAGAGCGGTCATGGAAATGAGCATGCAATACGCCGCCGCCGTGCGGCATGTGCCATCGGCCGCGCAGTTGTATGGCGGCGTTTTTCACGCAGCGTTGATCGTCGCTGACGATTCCATCGCCGCCGACCGCATGCGGCGCATCCTCGCCGAACTCGCGCCGCATCGCCGCGTGGTGATCGCGTCGGGCCGGGCCGAGGCGCTCAACCTGCTGGCGGCATTGCCCTATGACCTCGTGCTGGTCGACATGCGGCTGCCGGGCAATGACGGCGCCGCGCTGCTTCATCATGTGCGCCAGGCTTATCCGCGCATCGAGAGCATCGGCATGTCGGCAACCGACGACCAGGAACTCGTGAACGCAGCAATCGCTGCCGGCGCCATCGGCTATCTGCTGACCGAAGCCGACGACGCCGAACTCGCCTATCTGCTGCGCTCCATCGAGCGCGGCGGCTCGCCGATGGATTCGCGCATCGCGCGGCGCATCCTCGGTTCGATTGCCGCCTACGCGAAGGCGCGCACGATCGAACCCATCCGCGTCCAGGCCCCGGTGCCGTCGTCGTCGTCGGAGCAGGCTTCTGCCGCCAGGCTGCCGCAGGGCCTGCTGTCGCCACGGGAACTCAAGGTGCTGCGCCTCATCGCACAGGGCTGGAGCAACCGGCAGATCGCGGACGCGGTCTACCTGTCGGTCAACACCATCGAGTTTCATGCGAAGAGCATCTATCGCAAGCTCTCCGTCAAGTCGCGGACCCAGGCGGTCCACGAGGCGATGCAGCACGGTCTTCTGAACTGAAGTCCCCGCGGCGACAGCCCTTGTCGCCCCCGGCGGGCGCCCCGCGAATGCGGCGCGCCTTGCCGTCGTTCGCCGGCCACGCGCATGGCGGCCATTGAATATCCCTTGAGCGCCCCGCTACAATCTCGGGTTGACTCCTGCTCCAGCGAAGAAGACAAGAGGATCCCCATGAGTGACATGACCTCCGGCTCGCCCCGGATCGACACCAGCAAGCGGACGTGGTTGATTGCATCCAGCTGCGCCGGCGTGGTGGGCGGCGTGGCAACCGCCGTTCCCTTTGTGAGCACTTTCCAGCCTTCCGAGAAGGCCAAGGCCGCGGGCGCCGCGGTCGAGGTCGATATCTCGGGCCTCAAGGTCGGCGAGAAAATCACCGTCGAATGGCGCGGCAAGCCGGTCTGGATCCTCAAGCGCACCCCCGCGCAGATCGCCGAACTTCCCAAGCTGGACGGCCAGCTGGCCGACCCCCTCTCCAAGCGTCATCCCGACGAATTCACCCCCAAGTACGCGCAGAACGAGCACCGCTCGATCAAGCCCGACGTGCTGGTCGTGGTCGGCATCTGCACCCACCTGGGCTGCTCGCCGACCGACCGCTTCCAGGCCGGTCCGCAGCCTTCGCTGCCGAACGACTGGGAAGGCGGCTTCCTCTGCCCCTGCCACGGTTCCACTTTCGACCTGGCTGGCCGGGTCTTCAAGAACAAGCCCGCGCCCGACAACCTGCCGGTGCCGCCGCACATGTACCTGTCGGACACCAAGCTCCTGATCGGTGAAGACTCCAAGAAGGCCTGAGGCGGAAGAAGAACATGGCTGAATTCCACGAGATTTCCCCCAACGCTCCTGCCAGCGAGAAGCTGCTGAACTGGGTCGACAACCGTTTCCCGCTCAGCAAGCTCTGGAACGACCAGTGGGGCAAGTACTACGCGCCGAAGAACTTCAACTTCTGGTACATCTTCGGCTCGCTGGCCATGCTGGTGCTGGTGATCCAGATCGTCACCGGCATCTTCCTCGTCATGCACTACAAGCCCGACGCGAACCAGGCGTTCGCATCGGTCGAGTACATCATGCGCGACGTGCCGTGGGGCTGGCTCATCCGCTACATCCACTCGACGGGCGCCTCGGCGTTCTTCATCGTGGTGTACCTGCACATGTTCCGCGGCCTCATGTACGGCAGCTACCGCAAGCCGCGCGAGCTGATCTGGGTGTTCGGCTGCGCGATCTTCCTGTGCCTGATGGCCGAAGCCTTCATGGGCTACCTGCTGCCCTGGGGCCAGATGTCCTACTGGGGCGCCCAGGTCATCGTGAACCTGTTCGCCGCCATTCCCTTCGTCGGCCCTGACCTGGCCCTGCTGATCCGCGGCGACTACGTGGTGAGCGACGCCACGCTGAACCGCTTCTTCAGCTTCCACGTGATCGCCGTGCCGCTGGTGCTGCTCGGCCTGGTGGTGGCCCACCTGATCGCACTGCATGAAGTGGGTTCGAACAACCCCGATGGCATCGAGATCAAGGCCAAGCGCGGTCCCGACGGCCATCCGCTGGACGGCATTCCGTCGCATCCGTACTACACGGTGCACGACATCTTCGGCGTGGTGGTGTTCCTCACGATCTTCTCGGCGGTGATCTTCTTCGCCCCTGAAGCCGGCGGGTACTTCCTCGAATACAACAACTTCATTCCGGCCGATTCGCTGAAGACGCCAAACCACATCGCTCCGGTCTGGTACTTCACGCCCTTCTATTCGATGCTGCGTGCGACCACCGACGACATGGTCAACGTGTTCGCGCTCATCGTTGCCGCGGCCGCCATCTGGAACCTCGTCAAGGGCAAGTCGGGCATGGGCCTGAAGATTGCCGGCGTCGTCGTGGCGGCTGTCGTGATCTTCCTGCTCAAGAACTTCGACGCCAAGTTCTGGGGCGTGGTCATCATGGGCGGCTCGGTCATCATCCTGTTCTTCCTGCCGTGGCTCGACCACAGCGAAGTCAAGTCGATCCGCTACCGTCCGGGCTGGCACAAGTATGTGTACGGCGTGTTCGTGTTCTTCTTCCTGATCCTGGGCTACCTGGGCATCCAGGCGCCCGGCGTCTGGGGCAACCTGGTCATCGGCTCTTTCGCCCTCGACATCGCGCAGACCATTTCGCAGATCGGCACGCTCTTCTACTTCGGCTTCTTCCTGCTGATGCCGTGGTGGAGCCGCAAGGGCGAGTTCAAGACCGTGCCCGAGCGCGTGGTCTTCGCCGCTCATTGAGAACCAGAAGCGCAAGAGAGCTGAGAGAAACACGATGAAGAAAAGCATTTCCGGCTGGCTCGCGGTCCTGGGTCTCGCACTGGGCCTGACCTTTTCCGCGGCGGCATCGGCCGAGTCCGAAGGCATCGCGTGGGACAAGGCGCCCAACAAGACGACCGACGTGGCCGCCTTGCAGAACGGCGCCAAGCTGTTCGTCAACTACTGCCTGAACTGCCACTCGGCAGCCTTCATGCGCTACAACCGCCTGCAGGACATCGGCATCACCGAGCAGCAGATCAAGGACAACCTTCTGTTCGCGACCGACAAGGTCGGCGAAACCATGAAGGCCAACATCGATGCGCGCCAGGCCAAGGAATGGTTCGGCACCACGCCGCCCGACCTGACGCTGGTCGCCCGCTCGCGCGCCGGCCACGGCGGCACCGGCGCCGACTACCTCTACACGTACCTTCGCACCTACTACCGCGACGACACCAAGGCCACCGGCTGGAACAACCTCGTGTTCCCGAGCGTCGCCATGCCGAACCCCCTGTGGGAACTGCAAGGCGAACGCCGCCCGGTCTACACCAAGGTCGAACAGCACGGCCACGAAACCGAAGTGTTCAAGGGCTGGGAGCAAGTCACTCCCGGCACCCTGACGCCCGTGCAGTACGACAATGCGGTCGGCGACCTGGTGAGTTACCTGCAATGGATGGCCGAACCGGCACAGAACACCCGCATCCGCATCGGCGTGTGGGTGCTGCTGTTCCTGGCCATGTCGGTGGTATTCGTGTGGCGACTGAACGCCTCGTACTGGAAAGACGTCAAGTAGTTCCGTCCACGCCGACCGGATACCCTCGGGCATCCGGTCCCACAGAGTGGGTTGCCAACGCGACCCACTCTTTTTGATTTTTAGGAGTCTCTCGCCATGATGGTCTTGTATTCAGGAACGACCTGCCCCTTTTCCCACCGCTGCCGCTTCGTGTTGTTCGAAAAGGGCATGGACTTCGAGATCCGCGACGTCGATCTCTACAACAAGCCCGAAGACATCAGCGTGATGAACCCGTACGGCCAGGTGCCGATCCTGGTCGAGCGCGACCTGATCCTGTACGAGTCGAACATCATCAACGAGTACATCGACGAGCGCTTCCCGCATCCCCAGCTGATGCCCGGCGACCCGGTCGACCGCGCCCGCGTGCGCCTGTTCCTGCTCAACTTCGAGAAGGAACTCTTCGTGCACGTCTCGACGCTCGAGAACCGCACCACCAAGGGCAACGAGAAGGCGCTGGAAAAGGCCCGCTCGCACATCCGCGACCGCCTCACGCAGCTGGCACCCGTGTTCCTCAAGAACAAGTACATGCTGGGCGACAACTTCTCGATGCTCGACGTGGCCATCGCGCCGCTGCTGTGGCGCCTGGACTACTACGGCATCGACCTCAGCAAGAACGCGGCACCGCTCTTGAAGTACGCCGAGCGCATCTTCTCGCGCCCGGCCTACATCGAAGCACTCACGCCTTCTGAAAAGGTCATGCGAAAGTAAGTAAGCTTCGTGCCTGCTTCCATCGTTTTCCGTCGCTTTTCATGATCAACGCGCTCGAGTCGTCTTCCACCCGCCCGTACCTCATCCGGGCGCTGTACGAATGGTGTACCGACAACGGGTTCACGCCCTATGTCGCGGTGCAGGTCGACGACACCGTCCAGGTGCCGCGCGAGTACGTGAAGAACGGCGAGATCGTGCTCAACATCAGCTTCGACGCGACCAGCTCGCTCAAGCTCGGCAACGACTTCATCGAGTTCAAGGCCCGTTTTGCGGGCACGGCGCGTGAAATCAGCGTGCCGGTTGGGCGCGTGATTGCCATCTACGCACGCGAAAACGGACAGGGCATGGCGTTTCCCGCGCCGGCGCCGTCGGTTCCTGCGGAGCACGACGGCAGCGATGGCCCGGTCTCCGCGCCTTCGCCCCAGGGCCCTGCCCGCATGCCCTTGCGTGACGCCTCGCGCGGCACCGAAGGCGATGCCGGCAAGATCGTTCACCTGGTGACGGGCGAGGACGGCGACGAAACGGTCGATGCGGGCTCGCCCGCCGATCCGGTCGACGAGCCGCCGCGCCCGCCGGCCGGTGGCGGCACCAGGCCCTCGCTCAAGCGCATCAAGTAGCAGTGGCAGGAGCGAGCAGCCGGGCATGCCGGCTGGCGCTACTAGAATCACGCACTGGAATTTCGCCGCTTTAGCTCAATTGGTAGAGCACCCGCCTTGTAAGCGGAAGGTCGTCAGTTCGATTCCGACAAGCGGCACCATGCAAAGAACCCCTGAGTCCTGAACCGGCTCAGGGGTTTTTTCATGCCGAGGCCGATTGCGCCACGCCCTGCATCAGCAAGCCGAGCATTGCCAGTTGCGCCACCAGCGCCGGCCGTTGCGCTGACCGCAGATTCTCGAGCACGGCCTCCAGCAGCGTTGCGCCTCGCCCCAGCCCGGCCTGCTTCAACCGCAGCACCTGCGCTTGCGCTTTCGACATTGCGCCGCCGCCCTGATGGCGCAGGCCTTGGCGCAGCCACAGCGCCAGCAGCTCCAGCGTGTCGCCGGCCAGCGCGTTCAACGCCGGTACTTCTTCGGCGTCGCTTTCCAGATCCAGCGGCTTCGGCGCGACCGCTTCGACTTGCAGTACCACGGCGC
Source organism: Variovorax sp. YR566 (assembly GCF_051992195.1). NCBI lineage: Bacteria > Pseudomonadati > Pseudomonadota > Betaproteobacteria > Burkholderiales > Comamonadaceae > Variovorax > Variovorax sp. YR566. The sequence continues at coordinate 1,795,826 of NZ_CP197092.1, forward strand.
GCTGCGCCGTCAGCAGGCTCAGAGGCTGCATGACTGCCTGGCTGCCTTGCAGATGCACCGTGCCCGCCACGGCCCGCAGCGCGCCGTATTCGCCGGCGAGCGTGCGTGCCAGCGCATCGACCGCGCCAGGTGTGGCCGCGCGATGCGGCAACGCCAGGTGCAGCTGCGCGTCTTCGGTCTTGGCCTCGTTCGCTTCGTCCGCCGCTGCCTGTCCGAGCCGCGCATGCAGCACCTGCGCCGCCGCATCCCAATGGCAAGACGCCACCTCCATGCGTTCGAACGCCACCACATGCAGCTGCCCTGAGGCACCAGCCGACGCGCCGCTCGCAGCCTGCCGCGGCCGGACGAAATCGGGCTGGGCCTCTTTCAGATGCGCCACCAGCCCCGCCACGCTGTCCTGTCGCAGCGGCGCGACCAGGTCGTCCCACGATTTCGGCGACAGCGGCAGCACGCCCGTTTGCCGCGCGCCCGCCGTGATGTCGACCAGCCCGTTGGCGCGCCGCGTCGCGGTCTTTGTGACGACCTGTCCGCTCGCCAGTTGCCGCAGCGGAAAGCCCGCGACACGCCGGTTCAGCAGGTTGGGCGCCGCGCCGCCGGCCGCCGCATCGGCCTCGCGCGACCACTGGCGCTCCAGCACGGTCACGTTCTGCGTGTCGGGGTCGGCAAAGAGAATGTTCGCTCCCTCGGCCGTCTCGTCGGACCAGAGCTCCGCGCCGAGCGACACCAGCCGCAGATGATCGAGCGCGACCTCGCCTTTCACGCCGATGCCGAGGATCTGGCTGGCCGGCAGCGCGGGCCGTGCAGAGCCATTCTGCGGCCGCCCGGCATGCGTCGCTGCCTGCAGCCGCGCCCACAGTTCGGTCAGCACGCGCACCAGCCTCAGCGGCTCGAAGCGGCTGCTGCGCGCCTGCTGGGCCTGCAGCAGCTGCCAGAGTTCGTCGAGCGCGTCGTCGATCCAGTTCCAGCCCAGCGCGCGGACCTGGCTGCGCACGGACTCGAAGCGGGCCGCAAGCGCCATCAGCGGCTGGCTGGAGCCGTCGAGCCAGAGCGACAGCAGCAGGGCGTCGATCTGCGCGCGCAGGGCCAGCGCGGCTTCGCCCTGCATGGCTGAGGGCAGCGGCGCGGGTTCCGCCGCGTCCACGCCCGCGGATGTGGACGGTTGCACCTCGACCATCACCTCCGCCGAACCCGGCACCAGCGATCCGGCCTGCCGGAAGGCCCACACCGCGATCACCACGTGCGCGCAGCCGCTGCCCTGCTTGCAGTCGCAGCGCGCATGAACCAGCGAGCTGCGTGAGAAGAAGCGCACGCTGCACATCGGCAGCCGCGCCACGGGCGGCGCGCTGGCGCTGCGCCAGGCCTGCACGCCGACCACAGGGCGCGCGGCGGCGAGCTTGTTCGCCTGTTCGAGCACCGAGGGCGCGAGGCTCGCGGCCAGCGCGGCATCGTCGAACTGCGCGGGGTTCCATGCGCCGTCAGGCTCTGCCGAAGCCTCGTCGGGCGTGTCCGGCGCATCGGCCTTTGCCGACGCCGCCTGCGCCTGGTAAGCCAGCACCAGCATCACCCGATGCCGGCACATGCCGCTTGCCGGGCAACTGCATTGCGCGTCGCGCAGCGTGCGGCCCGGTGGCAGGCTGGTGCGCACGCCGTCGTCGAACTGCGCCTGCACCACGCCATCGGCACCGGTCTCCATCTTCGGCAGCAGGCCCGCTGCCACGTCTTTCTGCGCGCGCTTGACGAAGCCCGCATTGGCCAGCGCTGTCAGCGCCTCTGGCGTCAGCTCCAGCAGATCGGCGCGCCATGTTGTCGTGGAGCCACTCATCCCTGCACCTTCTCGGCCAGCCAGCCCGCGAGCTGGCCAGGCGTCATCGCGCCGATCTGCGCGCCTTCGCGCACCAGCCGGGCGGCCATCTCGCGGTCGTAGTTGGGCTCGGCCTTCGAATCGAGCGCGGCCAGCCCCAGCACCTTCGCGCCGGACTCGACCAGCGCCTTCACGCGGCGCACCAGTTCATGCTCGCTGCCGCCTTCGTAGAAGTCGCTCACCAGCACCACGATGCTCTTGCGCGGATTGGCGACGAGCGATTGCGCATAGGCCACAGCCTTGGCGATGTCGGTGCCGCCGCCCAGCTGCACTTTCATCAGCAGCTCTACCGGGTCCGACACGTCGGCAGTCAGGTCGACCACCGCGGTGTCGAAGGCCACGAGCCGCGTGCGCATGCCGGGCAGCTGCCACAGGCAGGCGGCCATCACCGCGCTGTGGATCACCGAGTCGACCATCGAGCCGCTCTGGTCGATCAGCAAAATGATGTCCCATGGCTCCGCATGCCGCTTGGTGCGGCTGATGAACACCGGCCGCTCCACGTAGAGCTTGCGGCGTTCCGGGTCGTAGCGGTGCAGGTTGGCCGCCAGCGTCTGCTTGAAGTCGAAGTTGCGCGCCACCTTCATGCGCGAGCGGCGGCGCCGGTCGCGGCTGCCGCTGAAGGCCTGGCGCACTTCGGTGGCGAGCTTTTCCATGATGCGCCGCACCACCTCGGCCACCAGCTTGCGCGCGGCCGCCAGCACCTGCGGGTTCATCAGGTGCTTGGTGTGCAGAACCGCGCGCAGCAGCGATTCCGAAGGCTCGATGCGCTCCAGCACTTCGAGATTCGTCACCACCTCGTCGATGCCGTAGCGCTCGACTGCGTCCTGCTCCAGCCGCTCGATCACTTCCTTCGGAAAGAGCGTGTGGATGGCGTTGATCCAGTCCGGCGTGCTGAGCGCTGACGGCCCCAGGCCCGCGCTGCGTTCGCCGCGGGTCGCACGGTCGCCGTCGCGGCCGTAGAGCCAGTCGAGCGCGGCATCGGCGGCCTGCGCCTCGGCGCTCAGGCTGCCGCAGGCCGATTCGGCGGGGTCGCCCAGCAACAGGCGCCAGCGCTGCAGCGGATCGGGAATGTCGAGGCTCATGGGTGAGGCCTTCCTTGCGCGTCTTCCAGCGTCACGCCCCAGGCCGCGAGGCGCGCGAGCACGGCGTCTTCCACGTGGCGGGCCTCGGCCAGTTGCTCGGGCGCGGCCTCGCCGGCGCGGTGGGCCGTGAGCGCGCGGCGCGACAGGTGCGTGGCGTCGTGCAGCGCCAGCACCTGGTCGGCCAGCAGCCCGCGCTCCTGCGGCGGCAGCCAGGCGAAGGCGGCGCGCAGGCTGGGCATGGCGCGCACGAAGTCGGCGTTGTCCAGCGCCTGCACGGTGCGGTCCATGCCGGCGACGAAAGCGGGCTCGGACGACAACGTTTCGCGTGCCAGCGCCAGCAGCCCGGTGAGCGCGTCGCCGAGCACCGGCGCGGGCAGCGAGTGCAGCAGCTGCATGGCTTCGCTCACACCGTGATCGCTGTGCGTTCGGGCATCGGCAATCCGGCCAGCCAGGCTCAGCGTTGCGCCGAGCGCCGCACCGCGGCTCACGGGCGCGGCGCTGGTGTCGGCGGCCTTGCGCTGCCACACGGCGAGCGCGCGGGCCGGCTCCACGTCGAGCAGCGATGGTGCGTGCGCATCGTGCGCGTTGTCCTGCGCATGGGCCAGCACGTCGGCCACGATCCGTCGCAGCGCGAGGTGGCCTTCGAGATGCGCCTGCATGTCTGCCGGCGTGATGGCGGCGGGCGGCTCCAGCAGCCACAGCGCACGGTCGAAGCCCGATTCGATCACCACGCGCAGCACCGGCGCATCGGCCATGCCGAGCATCTGGCCGTGGCGCAGCAGCGTGTGCAGCACCGACAGGGCAGGGCCCAGTGCCTCGAAGCGCGGCTCGCTGGCAATCGCGCCGCGCAACTCGCGCAGCAGCGCATCGCTGAGCGCCGACAGCCCTGCCCACGCGGCCTGGTTGAGTCCGTCGGCCAGCGGGCCGATGCGGCCGTGGGCCTGGCGCAGATCGTCCTCGAGCCGGGCGCGCGCCGCGTCGTGCAGGCTCGCGCCCCAGGCGCCGGCCTCGATCAGCGCAGCCTGCTGCTCCAGCGGCTCGCTCAGCGACCAGAGTTCGGTGCGTTCGCCCGACATCGCGAGCTTCGGCCCCTGCGTGCGGCGTACGCCGGGCAGCCGCAGGATCGACAGCCGGTGCAGCACGCGGCTCTTCGCGCGGTCGGTTTCGAGCAGCAGGTCGAGCTTGAGCTGGCCGCGCAGCACGATGCCGTGTGCCGCCAGCTCGGCCTGCACGGCGGCCACCAGCGGCGGCTGCGGCGTGCCGGGCGCGAGGCGGCCGACGGTGTCGCCGGCCAGCACGTCCATGGCCTGCACCAGCACAGGGTCGGTGCCGGGGCGGATCGCGCCGCGATAGGTCCAGGGCAGGGGCGCATCGAGCGCGTCTTTCACGAGCGCGCCGGCCAGTGCGTCGAGCCAGTCGGAGCGCAGCGGCTTCTCGTGCCCGCGCAGCCGCGCGAGCCCTTGTGCGCGCAGGTGCACAGCCATCAGGTCGGCGGTGGAGGCGGGCAGTTTCTTCTCGCGCAGGCGCTGCATCACGTGTTGCAGCGCGCGGCGCGCGGCGCCTTCGGGGCCGTGGTCCCAGACCCACTGGTAGTAGGCCGGGGAGGGCATGCCCGAGGCATAGCCCGCGAAGGCGTCGAGGCGCTTGAAGGTGTAGGGCACGAGGTAGGAGCCGAAGCGCAGCGTGGCCTCGGGGTCGGGCGTCCCCGGTGCTTCTTCATCGTCTGAGGATTCGAGCGAAGGTTGTGGCGTGGCGGGCAGTTCAGTCGGCAGGCCTTGCCACAACCGCGCCAACGCGGGCGCGTGATAGCCGCCGCACACCACCAGCGCCTGCGCCCGGCCCGGTTCGCCCGGCTGCGCCATCGCCCAGGCGATCCAGCGCGCCATCATCTGTTCGCGTGCCTGGTTGCCTTGCGAGCCGCGGTCCTCGCCGCGCAGGTTGTCGAAATAAGTCGAGAGGCGCTGCGCCAGCTCGGCCGCATTGCAGCCGTCCTCGAACAGGTGGTCCCACAGCGCATCGCGGCCCTGCACCGAGAGCTTTTCGGTCAGCGCGCGCTCGTAGGCTTCGGCGCGCTCCTCGTGCTCGTGGTCGGCCACGTCGGCGTAGCGGTTCTCCATGCGCGAGAAGGCGTCGTGCCAGGCCGGCAGATCGATGAAGCGCACGGCGGCGCCGACCTCGCGCGCCACCTGCAGCGCCTGCCACTCCGGCGAATGCTCGGCAAAGGGCGACCACGAACCGCGGTGCGTCTGGTCGCCCGAGAGATAGCTGTAGATCGCCACCGGCAACTGGTGCGGCAGGTACAGCTCGTCGAGCCGTTCGTTGAAGTCGGCTGGGCCTTCGATCAGCACGTATGCCGGGCGCAGCGTGCGGATGCGCTCGGCCACCAGCCGCGCGCAGGCCGGGCTGTGGTGGCGCACACCGACGATGTGGGGTTGCTGCATCGGCGCGTGTTCAGGGCAGGCGGTGGCGTGCTTCGTAGTACGCGCGCCAGTGGGCACCGTTGCGCTTGGCGGCCTTCTGCTCGAAGTAGCGGCGCAGCTTTGCGCGGTCGTCCGCGTTGTCCTTCACCACCGTGCCGGCGATGCAGTCGACCAAGTCTGCGGGCGAGCCTTCGCGCTGTTCGAGGAACCATGCGCGCACGCCGACCGCATGCGCCACGTTCACGGCTTCGGCGGTGGACATCACGGCGGTGAGCCGGTCCATGGCCGCATCGCTGCCCGCATTGCCGTTGTCGCCCTTCGCGGGCGCACCGCGCAGGTCGCGGAAGGTCGACACCAGCAGCTCCAGCACAGGTGCGGGCACCGTCTTCGGAATGCCGCTCTGCGCAAGCAGCCGCGTCGACGATTCCTGCACCAGCGCCAGTTCGCGGTCGAAGTCGAGAATGGGAAACACCGTCTCGAAGTCGAAGCGCCGCTTCAGCGCCGCGCTCATTTCGTTCACGCCGCGGTCGCGCGTGTTGGCGGTGGCGATGATGTTGAAGCCCTCGCGCGCGTAGAGCATGCCGTGCTCGCCCGACAGCTCCGGCACCGCCATCACGCGGTCCGACAGCATGCCGAGCAGGCAGTCCTGCACTTCGAGCGGTGCGCGCGTGATTTCTTCGAAGCGCACCACCTGGCCCTTCTGCATACCCAGGAACAGCGGCGCCGGCACCATCGCGCGCGGGCTCGGCCCTTCGTTGATGAGCAGCGCGTAGTTCCAGCCGTACTTGATCTGGTCTTCGGTGATCGATGCGCCGCCTTGGATGGTGAGCGTCGAGATGCCAGAGATGGCCGTGGCCAGCAGCTCCGACAGCATCGACTTCGCCGTGCCCGGCTCGCCCACCAGCATCAGCCCGCGGCCGGTGGCGAGCGTGACGAGCATGCGCTCGATGCTGGCCACGGGCGCGACGATCTTCGGTGCGATGTCGAGCGCCGCGTCGCCGAGGATGAACGAGCGTGCGGCCTTCAGGCCGAGCACCCAGCCGGGCGGGCGCGGGTCTTTGTCCTGCGCCTGCAGCCGCGCGAGCTGTGCGGCGTACAGGATCTCGGCTGGCGGGCGCTGCAGGTTCGATGCGCCGGTGTCTGGGGAGGACTTGCTGGAAGTGGCCATGATGGGTGCGGGTGAAGCTAGAGGATCCTGTAGTGACCGGGCTTGCCGGTCTCGATCGTGATGTCCGTGGTGTCTTGAGAATAGGTGTGGGTGGACCTCAGCCGGATCTTGCTGCCCTGGAAAGCCTCGCCCCGGTCGTCCAGCCTGAGCACAGCCATGCCGTTCGACAGTTCCTTCACGAGCACTCGGGCCGTTCGCCGTGGCGTACCGCGCTCGCCAATGGTCAGCCATTCGATCCAGAGGCGCGAGTGCACATGCTCGAAGCCCTCGTCGGCAATCACGACGCGGAGCACGCCGCCGCCTTTCGGCGAGAGCCATTCGCCGCCTGTTGCCACCGTGCGGACCTGCGTCGGCACCTCGGGCGCCATGCCCTGGGCTGCGGCCGTGGTCACAGCCAGAGCGAGCCCTGTGGCCAACATCCAGCAGCGCAGCCTCATGCCCTGAGGCCTTCCATGTCACGGATGAGTTCGCTGGCGGAAATCGGATCGAGCTGGTGCAGCGCCTCGGCATCGCGCATGTCGCCCCAGCCCGAGGGCTTGCCCACCTGCACCTGGCCGAGCGTCTGCTCGGGGTATTCGTCCACCATGCCGACGATGATGCCGGGGTCCAGGCTCAGCTCGATCACGCGGTCCGTGCCCAGCGGCTTGCTGAAATACCAGATGCAGCCGCCGTCCTGCGCCTGGCCGCGGCGCCAGCCCTTGTTGGCCAGCCCCAGCACGCGGCCGGTGGGCACTTTGGCGTCTTTCCAGCGCTCCAGCTTCAGGCTCTTCTTCTCTTCGTCGGTCAGCGTGTAGATGTCGCGGCCGATCTGCGCGAAGGGCTGCAGCAGTTCGTAGTCGGCGAACACCTGGCCGAAGGCCGCTGCGTCGGCGGCTGGCAGCTCCAGCGCATGCGGCACGCCGATGCGGATGTTCTCGCCCTCGGGCAGTTCGAATGGATCATCTTCCGCCGTGGTGTAGCTGCCGTCTTCCGCCACGCGGAAGCAGGCCTGCAGCGTGCCGCCGTAGCTGGCACTGCCCTGCACCGCGTACACGCCCCAGATCAGCCGCTGCACGATGTGGCGCACCAGCGGGTGCTCGACCAGGAACATGCGGAACACCTCGGGCGTCCAGCGGCGGCGCGCGCACATTGCCACTTCGAGGCGCAGCAGCTGCTGGCTGGCGATGGTGCGCACGTCCTTCTTCAGCAGCTTGAAGCGTTCGACCGCTTCCTTGCTCAGTTCGGCGTCGTCGGTCTTCTTGGGCTTGGGCAGGTCGGGCAGGCGCGCGCCGTCGACACCGTCGGCGCCGGTCTCGCGCACGTAGGGCTTGAGCGTTTCGTCGAAGCCGACCTTGAATGCGCGTGGGCCGAAGTCGAGCCGCATCGTGCCCTGCTCGTCGAGGCCGAGGTCGGGCGCGAGCCGGTCTTCGAGTTCCTCGGTGCTGAGGCCGCGTGCTTCGGCGATGGCATCGATCTTCTCGCGCGCCTTGTCCTGCAGGCCCTTGAACTTGACCTTTTGCGCAATGCCGTTGAGCAGCATCAGCGCGACGTCGCTGCCGATGGTGGCGAGCACGTCGAGCCCGGTCACGGCGCGCGCGTGTGCGGCCTCACCGGGCCAGGCGCGGATGAAGGGCGTGAGCTTGCGTGCGGTGTCGTCGTTGCCGAAGAAGCCGAGTGCGGTGAGCGCCCAGCCTTCCTTGCTCGGGCCGCCGGCTTCGAGCCAGGCGGTGAAGGCGTCCCAGGCGAATTCGGCAAGAGAGTCGGTGTCGCAAGCCTCCTTGGCCACGGCGATGCCGCCGTAGATTTCCTCGTTGGTCGGAAAGGTCAGCATCTGGCCGAGGTTGTCGAGCACGTCGTCGGGCAGGGCCTTGCCGTTCTTCAGCGTGGGTCGGCGCCAGCCGCGCGGCTGCCAGAACTCGGGCAGCTTCGCGCGCCTGGTGGGAAAGCGGTCGAGCGGGCTTTCGTCGAGCACGGCGCGCAGCGCTTCAACCACCTCGGGCTTGCCGTAGCGGCCGGCCACGTCGAGCAGCAGCGCTTCGTGGCCGTTGGCCTGCAGCAGGCGCAGCGCCGAACCCGCGCAGTCACGTGCTTCGCCGGCCTTGCCGAGCGCGGGCGCAATCAGGCCGGCGGCGGCGTGCTCTGGATATTTCAGCAGCCATTCGCGGCCTTCGGCGCGCAGCGTCTTGAGCTTGGCGAAGGCGCGCGCGGCCGGCATGGCCAGTTCGGCGGCGCCGTAGTTCAGGGCGTACGAGAGATTGTCGGTGGGCTTGGAGCGCACCATGGCCACCAGCCCCGGCAGCACGGCGAGGCCGTGCGTGGCCAGGATCATGCCGATGCTGTCGCTCTCGGCTTCGCCTGCGACCGCATTCCAGAACGGCACGCCGATTGCCGCCGGCAGCAGCGCCGAGAAGCTTGCATTGAAGGTGAACCAGTAGTAGCGGTCTTTCTTGCGCTCGGCCACCATCGCGCGCCAGCTGGCGGTCAGGCCGTCGGCGTCGCCGGCCGCGATGGCCGCCGCGGCGGTCTTGGCGAAGGGCGCCAGGCTGATCCTGCCCTTGTCGAAGCCCAGCGAGTCGAGCAGCGCCTCCGTGTTCTTGCGCGCAGCGTCGTAGCGGCCGGTTTGCCATGAGTTCAGGCGCAGCGCCTTCTCGCGCTCGCCTTCGCCCCACTGCTCCACCGGCGCCAGCGCCAGCGGCTCCAGCACGAGCGCGCCGGCCGCCTTCTTCTGCACCTTGGCGAGCCACGGCGGCGCTGCCAGCACGCCGGGCAGCTCGCTCGCGCCGGCCACTTCGGTGGGGCCGGCCAGCAGCGCCAGTTGCCGGTCGATCACCGCCTGCGCGCCGGCATCGAGCCAGGGCCGCAAGGCCGGCAGGGACGCGCTGTGCGCGCGCAGCAGGCGCGTGAGGCTGGGCGTGACGAGGTTGGCGTCTTTCCCTCCCGCCGCGACCAGCCGCGACAGCGCGGGAATGGCCGCCATCGGCCAGCGGTCGACGGCCAGCGCCAGCCGCGCCAGCGCACCCTTCGAATTGCTCGCCACGCGGGCCAGCGCCTGCACGGCTTCGGGCGTGCCGATGCAAGCCAGCGCATCGCCCGCATCGTCAGTGGCGGCGCCGCGCTCCAGCACCGGCACCGCGTCAAGGCCGCGCTCCTGCACCAGCGTGCTCGTCATGGGGCCGCTGCCCCAGAAGCCGGTCGAGTAGCTCAGGCGGACCTTCGCGGCCAGCGCGATGGCGTCGGGGTCGGTGGCTGTCAGCAGCAGCCAGTGCATGGTTTCGGGCGTGGTCTTGTCGGCCGCGAGCGTGTGCACGAGCGTGTTCGAGATCTCGGGCGCATCGGGCAGCAGCATTGCCAGCGCGGGCTGACGGCTGGGGTGCACCTTGGGCAGGCCGGCTTCGATGCGGTCGCGGCAGTCCTGCCAGACATCGGGGGTGGCCAACGCCAGGTGCGCGCGCAGCGTCTGTTCGCCTTGCCCCAGCGGGCCGTAGTAAGAGTCGCCCATCTGGCGGGCGACGGCGGTGCCGAAACTGCTCTGGTGCTTCTGGGTTGCGCGGTCGTAGGCGGTCTGCACATCGATCTGCTGCGCGGCCAGCGCCATGTCGATGGTGGCTGGCAGCCCGTACTGCTTCACGAGGTAGTTCACCAGCACGTTGCCTATCTCGTGCACGTTGTAGCGGCCCCCGGTGCCCAGCGCGAGTGCCAGCAGCACGGTGTCGGCCTCGGCGTCGGCCGCGGGGTCGGGCTGCGTGCTGCGGTCGACCATGCGCTGCGTGGCCGCCCGTAGGGCCGCGTCAGTGCCGGTCATGTTGACGTTGAGCTCGAGCTTGCGGCGCACCGGCAGCCAGGCTGCGGCCACGCTCACCGCTTCGTCGGAGGGCTTTGGCGGAAAGCGGCGCGACGGGAAGGCTTCGCGCTGCATGTCGGGCGAGAGCCGTATGGGCGTGCCGGCGGCGAGCCAGGGCGGGGTGTCGGCGCTTGCGGGTATTTCGACGCTGGTCGCGGGGGGAACTGCGTGCGATGCGCCTGGCGCTGCGGCGCCCAGTGCTTTCGCGATGGCCTGGGCGTCCTTGGCTGGCGTGCAACTGGTGCCCCAGCCTGACAGCAGGCCCTCGTTCTTGAGGCGCTTGAAGGCAAGCGCCGCGCCTTGCTCGCTCACGCCGTGCTGGCGCTTGAGAGTGCCGGCCGAGAGCGTGTCGCTGGAGGTCAGAGTACCGGCTTCGATCTGCGCGCGCACGGTTTCGAACACGCGGTCGGCCTGGCTGTCGATGCCTTCGGTGGGCGCCGCATCCGCGGCCGTGGTGCTGGCGGCGACGGCCGTCGGCGTAGGGGGCTTTTCCGCAGGCTCTGGCTTCTCCACCTTCGGCTTCGCCTCGGTCTTGCCGATGGCCGCGCTGGCGGCCACGCCCACTTCGGAGTAACCCTTGCCGGTCTTCTCGGCCACCAGCTTGGTCAGCGCGGTGCCAGCCTTGGTGGCGTCGTCGAACGACTTGGTCTGGCTCTGGCCCGCGGTGCCGATGCGGCCCCAGCGAATGTTGAGCTCGGTGTCTGCCTGCTCGATTTCCCAGAATTTGCTGGCGGTTCCCTCGATGAGTTCAAAGCGGCGCATGGAAAAAACATCCTCCTGTGAGTTCGCCGCAGAGGATAAAGGGCCTGCGTGAAAGCTCGGCCCCTCTATAGCAAGAAGATTTCGCTCCGCGCGACAACGCTTACGAAGAAATCATTCACGTGCCACCGCGCCGCCCGCATGTTCCCCCGCGAAGGCATAGGCCGGCCCCATGCGCTGCCGCTTGCAATGCTGAAGCGCGCGGCCGGCCGATTCGAGCAGGCCGGCCAGCGTGTCGCCGTCGGCGGGGTGGCAGGCAATGCCCATGCTGAGCTCGCCCCCTGCGAGCAGCCGGCCTTCGTAGGCCACCGGCCTGGCGCCTGCGGTCTCGATGCGGATGGCCATCTCCGCGAGCTTTTGCCGCGGCGGGCTGCCGACCAGAAGAATCGCGAACTCGTCGCTGCCGAGCCGGGCGACCATGTCGTCGGCGCGCACCTGCTCGCGCAGGCGCTGGGCGATGGCGGTCAGCACCGCGTCGCCGCCCGCGCGGCCATGCCGCTCGTTCACGGCCTTGAAGCCGTTCAGGTCGATCAGCATCAGCGAGAAAGGCCGGCCGTCCCGCAGCCATTCCTCGGCGCGGCTCTCGAAGCCGGCGCGGCTGGCGGCGCCGGTGAGAGCGTCGGTGCCCGAGTCTCCCGCCTTCTGCTGCACGCGTGCCTCGCCAGCGCCATCGCCCCGCAGGCGCATGCCGAGCGCGAGGACGAAGACCACGAGTTCGGCGATCACTGCGGCCTGCACCAGGTTCGGCTGGGGCGGCGCCCACGCCGGCCCGATCCAGGCCGACATCCGCGCGGTCGAGAGGCCGCCGAGCAGCAGTGCCGCGCCGGCCAGGAAGAGCGCCGCCGGCCACGGCTGGCGGCGAAGCACCTTCACAGCGCCTGCCGCGAGGATCACGGTGGAAGCCACCGCCAGCGCCTGCACCATGCGCAGCGTCCACAGGCGCTGCGTCTCGAGCGTGGCATAGAGCGTGGCGATCGCGAAGATGACCAGCGTTGCCCGCGCGACCCGGTCGAGCCGGGGCGAGAAATCTTCCAGCCGCAGCAAGTGCCGCACGAACTGCAGCCGGCAGGCCGTCCACAGCACCAGCGCCGCCGCGGGCCATTGCGCGAATTGCGTGGAAGGCGCGAGGCTGTTCAACCCGGCGAAGGCTGCCAGCGCGCACGCGCAGCTCAACGCGTACCAGCCGTGGATCTTCGTGCCGAACACCAGCAGCAGCACCAGGCCGCAGGTCGTCAGGCCGGCCAGCAGGCCGTAGCTCACGCCGTCGAACATCGAGGCCCCTTAGAACTCAGCGCCTTCGACCAGGAAGCGCAGCCTGCGCACGCCCTGCCATTCATCGGCATCGAGCCGGAACGCCAGCTTGACCTTCGGCGGCAGCGGCTCGGTGTGGCTGAACCAGATCGCGTCGATAGGCTGGCCCTGGTGCCTGAGCTTGAGCGACAGGTGCTTCTCGCCCACCAACCGCTGCGACACCACTTCCACCTCTTCGCTGAAGGTGGGTGGCGCAAAGCCCTGGCCCCACACCTCGCGGTGCAGCGTGTCGACGAGGTCGATGCGCATGTACTCGCGAGCTATCGGCCCGTCGGTTTCTATCTGCCGCGTGAGCTCGGCCTCGGCCAGCCATTCGCCGGCTACCTGCGCGAAGCCTTTTTCGAAAGTCTCGAAGTGCTCGCGCGCGACCGTGCAGCCGGCCGCCATCGCGTGGCCGCCGAAGCGCAGCAGCACGCCCGGATGGCGCTTGGCCACGAGGTCGAGCGCGTCGCGCAGATGGAAGCCTGGAATCGAGCGGCCCGAGCCTTTCAGCTCCTGCTCCTTGCCCGGCGCGCCGCTCGCGGCGAAGACGAAAGTGGGGCGGTGAAAGCGGTCCTTGATGCGCGAGGCCACGATGCCCACCACGCCTTCATGAAAGCCCGCATCGAACACGCTGATGGCAGGCGGCGGGGCTTCGATGCCTTCGCCATCGGTGGCGAACAGCGATTCGGCCAGCAGCAGCGCCTGGTCGCGCATGCCGCCCTCGATGTCGCGCCGCTCGCGGTTGATACCGTCGAGCATGCGCGCAAGTTCTTCGGCGCGGCCTGCGTCGTCGGTCAGCAGGCATTCGATGCCCAGCGTCATGTCGGCCAGCCGGCCGGCGGCGTTGATGCGCGGGCCGAGTGCAAAGCCGAAGTCGAAAGTGGTGGCGGCCGAGGCATTGCGGCCCGCGGCCTTGAAGAGTGCCGCCACGCCGGCGGGCATCGTGCCGGCACGGATGCGGCGCAGGCCCTGCGCCACAAGGCGGCGGTTGTTGGCGTCGAGCTTCACCACGTCGGCCACGGTGCCGAGCGCCACAAGCGGCAGCAGCACATCGAGCTTGGGCTGCGTGGCCGTGTCGTACACGCCGCGCTTGCGCAGCTCGGAGCGCAGTGCGAGCAGCACGTAGAACATCACACCGACACCGGCGATGCTCTTGCTCTCGAACTCGCAGCCGGGCTGGTTCGGGTTGACCAGCACGTCGGCCGTGGGCAGCTCGGGGCCGGGCAGGTGGTGGTCGGTCACCAGCACCTGCAGGCCGCGCACCTTGGCGGCCGCCACGCCTTCGACGCTGGCGATGCCGTTGTCGACGGTGATCAGCATGTCGGCGCCGCTGTCGGCCACGCGCTCGGCGATGGGTGGCGTGAGGCCGTAGCCGTCGACCACGCGATCGGGCACGAGGTAGCTCACGTGCCTGGCGCCCAGCAGACGCAGGCCGCGCACGCCGACTGCGCAAGCGGTGGCGCCATCGCAGTCGTAGTCGGCGACGATGCACAGGCGCTTGTCCTGCGCAATGGCGTCGGCCAGCAGCACTGCGGCCTCGTGCGTGCCGCGCAGCGTGTCGGGGAGCAGCAGGCGTGCGAGGCCGTCGTCGAGTTCTTCCTTGGCGCGCACACCGCGGGCGGCGAAGAGCCTTGCCAGCAGCGGATGCACGCCGGCCTGCTCCAGCGCCCAGACGGTGCGCGGGGGAATCTCCCTGGCGATGATCTTCATAGCGCCTCCAGCACTGTGGCGGCCCGCTTGCGGTCGAACAGGCTCCTGGCCCAGCCGGCCAGGCCGCGTGGCTGCACGGTGTAGCGCTGGGCGGTGCGGTCGCCGCACAGCGTCAGCGACACGGCGTCGCCGCGCGTGTAGTCGGCCAGAAGCGCGGCGAGGGGGCCCGCGTCCAGCTCTTGCCAGGCGGCGGCCCAGGCCATGCCGTCGTCGCGCAGGGCGGCGATGCGCAGGGCGTCGCTCACTGTCGGTGCCGCGGCAGGTGCGGCTTCCTTGTTCAGCGCGCCGGTGCCGCTGAGCCAGAACGAATTGATGGGCGGCACGCCGCGCGCGGCGCGGTCGTCGTTCACGCGCTGCGTGTACAGCAGCATCTGCATTTCGTTCTGCAGCCGGCGCAGCGGCCGCGCGGCATCGGCCAGCGGCGACCACTGCGAGATCGGGTAGCCCACGGCGCGGTCGATGGAGGCGGTGGCCAGCCCGTCGAAGATGCGCGCCCGCGCCAGCCATCGGCCGGGCACGGGGGAGGGGTGCAGCACGATGCCGTCTTCCTCGAAGAAGGGACGCGCGGCTTCCAGCAGGGCGGTCGATTCGTCGGCGTCGATCTCGATGGCGGCGGGGTCGCCCAGCACCACGTCGTCGATGCCGACCTGCCAGTTGCACAGCATGACGACGCCCCAGCCTTCGGTATCGCCGGGTGTGGCGATGCCCAGCCGCCGCGCATCGAGCGCGCCCCAGGGGATGCAGCCGTCGGCGGCCGTGATGCCCAGCGCCTGAGCCAGCGCGCGTTCATGCGGAGGCGAGCGCGTGCTTTCGTCCTGCGTGTCGGTGTCCGCGAGGGTGAGCCGCTGCAGCAGGGTTTCGAGATTGGGGAGCCGAAGCGTCGGCAGCGCCGCGCGGCATGCCGGGGAACCGCGGCCGGCAAAGGGGATCAACAAGTGACGTGGGGAGGTTTCGGCCATTCCCGTATTGTCCGGGAAGCCCCAAGGTCATCCGGAATGCCACAATTCCGCCCCTATGCGACTTCCTTATGAACTGCAGCTCGGCTGGCGCTACACACGCGCAGGCCGGGCGACGCGGCGCAACGGCTTCATCTCCTTCATCTCCGGTGTCTCGATGCTCGGCATCGCGCTGGGCGTGGCGGCGCTGATCATTGTGCTCAGTGTGATGAACGGCTTCCAGAAGGAGGTGCGCGACCGCATGCTCGGCGTGGTGTCGCACATCGAGATCTTCTCGCGCGACGGGCAGGCGCTGCAAAGCCTCGACCAGATCATGGCCGCAGCGCGCAAGCACCCCGAAGTGGTCGGCGCGGCGCCTTTCATCAATACGCAGGCGCTGATTGCGCGCGGCGAGGACATGAAGGGCACGATCGTGCGCGGCATCGATCCCAAGCTCGAACCCGAAGTCACCGACATCAACGGCATCGCCTCGAAGGGCACCTTCGACAAGCTGGTGCCGGGCGAATTCGGCATCGTGCTCGGCGCCGAGCTGGCGCGCTCGCTCTTCGTGCAGCCGGGCGACCAGGTCACGCTGGTGGCGCCGGGCGGGCAGGTCACGCCGGCGGGCGTGGTGCCGCGGCTCAAGCAGTTCACCGTGGTCGGCACCTTCGACTCGGGCCACTACGAATACGACTCGGCGCTGGCCATGGTCCACGAGCAGGACGCGGCCAAGGTGTTCCGCCTCGAAGGGCCGACCGGCATCCGCCTGAAGCTCAAGAACCTCAACGAGGCACGCGACGTGGCCGACCAGCTGGCAGTGACCCTGCCGGGCGAGTTCCTCATCCGCGACTGGACGCGCCAGAACAAGACATGGTTCGCGGCCGTGCAGGTCGAGAAACGCATGATGTTCATCATCCTCACGCTGATCGTGGCGGTGGCGGCCTTCAACCTCGTCTCTACGCTGGTGATGACCGTGACCGACAAGCGCGCCGACATCGCCATCCTGCGCACGCTGGGCAGCTCGCCGCGCAGCATCATGGGCATCTTCGTGGTGCAGGGCGCGATGGTGGGCGTGATCGGCACCGTGGCCGGGCTGCTGCTGGGGCTTGGCATTGCCTACAACATCGACGTGATCGTGCCCTTCCTGGAGCAGCTGTTCCACGCGAGCTTCCTGCCCAAGGACATCTACCTGATCAGCAAGATGCCGAGCGATCCGCAGCGCAGCGACATCATGCCCATTGCAATCATCTCCCTCGTGCTGGCCTTCCTGGCCACGCTGTACCCGAGCTGGCGCGCCAGCCGCGTGAACCCGGCCGAGGCTCTGCGCTATGAGTGAAGTTGTATTGAAGGCCCGAGGCCTGACCAAGCGTTTCCACGAAGGCCGGCTCGACCTGACCGTGCTGCACGGCGTGGACCTCGACGTGCATGCCGGTGAAACGTTGGCAATCGTCGGCGCCTCAGGCTCCGGCAAGAGCACGCTGCTGCATTTGATGGGCGGGCTCGACGAGCCCACGGCCGGCAAGGTCGAACTGCTGGGCAAGGACATCGCGCACGCCGATGCGGCGGAGCAGGGGCGGCTGCGCAACCAGCACCTGGGCTTCGTCTACCAGTTCCATCACCTGCTGCCCGAGTTCAGCGCACTCGACAACGTGGCCATGCCGCTGAAGATCCGGCGCGTGGAGCCCCATGCGGCCGCGCAGTCGGCCACGAAGATCCTCGAAAGCGTGGGGCTGGGCCAGCGCCTGCATCACCGGCCGGCCGAGCTGTCGGGCGGCGAACGCCAGCGGGTTGCGATCGCGCGCGCACTGGTCACGAAACCGGCCTGCGTGCTGGCAGACGAGCCTACTGGCAACCTCGACCGCAGCACGGCGGACACGGTGTTCGAGCTGATGCTCGAACTTGCGCACCGGCATGGCACTGCGTTCGTGATGGTCACGCATGACCAGGATCTGGCGAAGCGGTGCGATCGGGTGTTGCAGTTGGTGGCGGGGCGGCTGGCGGGCTAGACAGCCAGCAGTTCGGTCATTTCTTCCTGTTGCCGCACATCCAGCGGCAGCACGCACAACACCTTTCCACCCAGCGTGAGCACAAGGCCGAGCCGGCCGCCAATCTGCATCACCTGGCAGACCACGCGCGGAGCATCAGGTCTTGGGGCAGCCGTTGCCGACACTGCGACAGCACGCGTCGGTGGCTGCCGCAGCGTCGCAAACAGCGTTCGTGCATCGCAGTCGCTCAGCGCCTGCCGATACACATGGAAGGCCGCTTCCGAGGCGCTTTCTGTTCCCTCCTTGTCCTGCCGAAGACGCAGCAGCGCCCGATGCAACTGCTGCCGGCAAGCCGCCTCGGTCTTGCCGCTGGCCTGGGCAATTTCCTTGAAGCTGGCTTCGAATACTTCGCGCAGCAGCACCGCGGCGCCGTCCGCTGGCGACAGCCTCGCGGCGATCAGACGCAGCGCCCGCTCGATGGATTCGGCCTGCGCCGCATCCACTCCCGCCGAAGGTGCCTCGGGCGCAAGCCCTCCGGCATCCCGCAGCCACCGCTGCATCCAGTTTTCCCGCCGCAACTTGTCGATGGCCAGGTTCTGCATCACCGTCGTCAGCCAGGCCTGCACCGAGGCGGGCTCGGGCATGCCGCCAGCCTCGAGCGCGCGCAGGTAGCTTTCCTGCACTACGTCCTCGGCATCCGCCGGGCCACCCAGCATTCGCGCCGCCGCGCGAACCAGCCGGCTTCGCAGCGCCGGGAATTGCGAGAGATAGCGTTCATCGAGCATCGCCGCAGCTTGCCATAGCGCGCAATGTCACGAAACTGTGGGCTTGTTCGTCAAGACAGTTCAACCACAGGAGCTTTCTCCATGCAGCCCATGTTTTCAATGGAATCCGACGACGACACCAAGCCCGCCGCCACCGCCGAGCCGCGCAACTCCTACCTGGAGGAGAAGGCGTTCAAGTCGCGCACGCTGCTGATCTTCGGCACCATCAGCGACTCAGTGGCGGCCGATGTGACGCGCAGGCTCATCGCACTTGACGCCGACAGCCCCGACAAGCCCATCGACATCCTCGTGAGTTCGCCGGGCGGGCATCTGGAGTCGGGCGATGCCATCCACGACATCGTGCGTTTCATCAGCGCGCCGGTGAACATGATCGGCACCGGCTGGGTCGGCAGTGCGGCCACGCACCTGTTCCTGGCGGCGCCGCGCGAGCGCCGCGTGTGCCTGCCGAACACGCGCTTCCTGATCCACCAGCCCAGCGGCGGCGCGGGCGGGCAGGCGACCGACATCGCCATCCAGGCGCAGGAAATCATCAAGGCCCGCCAGCGCATCGCGCACGAGATCGCGCGCGAGACCGGCAAGCCCATCGACGTGGTGCTGGCCGACATCGAGCGTGACCGCTGGCTGTCGGCCACGGAGGCCGTCGAATATGGATTGGTCTCGCGCATCATCCAGCGCAAGACCGAACTGCAGGCCTGATCAGGCCTTGGGCTTGTAGGCGACCACGTCGATCTCTACCTTGGCGTCGACCATCAGCCGCGCCTCGGTCGTCGAGCGCGCCGGCTTGTTTTCACCGAAGTAGCTCATGTAGATGCGGTTGAAGGCACCAAAGTCGCGCGCGTCCTGCAGCCAGACGGTGCTCTTGCACACGTCGTCGAGCGTGGCGCCGGCCAGCGCGAGCACTGTCTTGAGGTTTTCCATCACCTGGCGCGTTTGCGCCTCGATGCCGCCCACCACGATCTCGCCGTCCTTGTTGGCGGGCACCTGGCCCGACACATAGACGAAGTCGCCGGCGCGCACGGCCGGGGAGAAGGGGCGAACCTGGCGGTCGGAGGCGAGGGGCGGGGCGCCGAGGTATTCGAGAGGCATGGGAGGGCTCCTGGGGTTGAAGTGAACGATGGAAGGGGATTGGCGAGTATCCATCCAATCTGAAAATCTATTTCAGAAAAACCCTTTATCGAGGGTTAACACGGATGATTTGGCATGAATACTGCTTCAAAGTCCGGGCCGAAGAGAAATTTTCTTTCACAAACTCGCCCGCCCCATGAAGGAGTTCCCCATGCCCCACGTCGGTCTTGTCCAGCGCCTGCCCATGCTGTCGAAGCGCAGCCTGCTGGGCGCTTCCCTGCTCGCGATGCTGTGCGCCGCGCTGCCCTACCAGAGCGCCCAGGCCCAGGGCCCGCGCAACTTCGCCACGCTGGCGATGGTGGCCGAGCCGCAGACGCTCGACCCGATGGCCTCGACCGCCGACCTGGTCGGAACCATCATGCAGCACGTGTACGAGACGCTCTACACCTTCGACGCCAAGTGGAACGTGGTGCCGATGCTGGCCGAAGGCATGCCGAAGATCTCGGCCGACGGCAAGACCTACGCCATCACCCTGCGCAAGGGCGTCATGCTGCACAACGGCCGCGAGCTCACGGCTGACGATGTGGTGGCCAGCCTGCAGCGCTGGATGGAACAGTCGCCGCGCGGCAAGGCCGTGGGCAAGGAAGTCGACAGCCTCAAGGCCAAGGGCCCGCTGGCGGTCGAGGTGGTGCTGAAGGAACCCTATGCACCGCTGCTCTCGCAACTCGCGCTGCCCAGCGGCATGGCCGCCATCATGGCCAAGGACTCCATCGCCTCGCCGCTGAAGGATTTCGTCGGCACCGGCCCCTACAAGTTCAAGGAGCGCCGCCCCGACCAGTTCGTGCTGCTCACGCGCTTCGACAAGTACACGGCGCGCAAGGAGCCCGCGAGCGGCTACGGCGGCAAGCGCGAAGCGGCCATCGAGGAGCTGCGCTTCGTGCCCGTGCCCAACGCCAGCACGCGCGTCGAAGGCGCGCTGGCCGGCCAGTACGACTTTGCCGACCTGCTGCCGGTGGAAGCACTGCCGCGCCTGGAGAAGTCCGGCGGCAAGACGGTGCCGATCATGACGCCCTCGTTCGGCTTCCCGTACCTCGTGCTCAACACCAAGGAAGGCGTGGCCGCCAGCCAGCCGGTGCGCCAGGCGATCCAGACCGCGCTGGGCGAAGGCGAAATGCTCGCGGCCGGCTTCGGCGACACGCGCTTCTTCGTGGCCGAGGGCAACCACTTCCCCAAGGGCTCGCCGTTCTATTCGACGGCCGGCACCGACCAGTACAACCAGCGCAACGCCGCCAAGGCCAAGGAAGCCGCGGCCAAGGCCGGCTACAAGGGCGAGCCGATCCGCGTGCTCACCAGCCGCCAGTACGACTTCCACTACAACATGGCGCTGCTGATGGCCGAGCAGCTCAAGCGCGCCGGCTTCAAGGTCGACCTCAACGTGGTCGACTGGGCCACGCTGGTGCAGCGCCGCAACGACGCCAAGCTGTGGGACATCTACGTCACCCATTCGGGCCAGTTCCCCGAGCCGATGCTCTCGCCGCCGCAACTCGGCGACGGCGCGCCCGGCTGGTGGGACACGCCCGCGAAGAAGTCGGCGCTGCAGGCCTTCAATGTCGAGAGCGACCCGGCCAAGCGCGGCGCGCTGTGGGGCAAGGTGCAGCAGGTCGTCTATGACGAAGTGCCGTACATCAACGTCGGCAAGTTCAACGGCCTCTCGGCCAAGAGCCCGGCGCTGGACAACTACACGCCCGCGACCTGGCCGTTCTTCTGGAACGCGAAGATCAAGTAAGGCAGGGATACCAGCCATGCCATCGCGTCGCCAACTTCTGCAAGCCAGCGCACTGGCCTCCGGCCTCGGAGCCCTCGGCCTCACGGCCTCCACCGTTCAAGCCGCAACCTCCGGCCCGGTCTACGCCTACGTCGGCACCTACAGCGACGGCGGCAAGCCGTGGCGCGGCGGGCGCGGACTGGGTGTGCACCAGTTCGTGCTCGACAGCGCCACCGGCGCGCTCAAGCCCATCCCCGGCGCGCCGCCGGCCGTGACCAGTGCAGGCGAGGGCGCGAAACTGCGCAACCCCGCGTCGCTCGCGCGCCACCCGAAGCTGCCGATGCTCTATGCGGCCAACGAGTTCGAGGCCGGCTCGGTCTCGGCCTTCCGCATCAGTGCAGATGGCGCGCTGTCGTTCGTCTCCGAGACGGCCTGCGGCGGCAAGGACCCGGCCTACATCAGCGTGCACCCCGATGGCCGCTTCCTGTTCACGGCCAACTACGCCAGCGGCGACGTCAGCGTGATCGCGCTGCGCGCCGACGGCACGCCCGATGCCGGCACCCCTGCAGTCGTCTACAAGGACGTCGAGGCCTGCGGCGCATCCACGCCCTGCAAGCCCGGCGCCGACGTGGTGCCGGCAGCCGCGCGCTCGCACGAAGGCTTTGCCACCAGCGACCACGATGGCCCGCACGCGCACATGGTGCACGCCGACCCGAAGGGCAATTTCGTGCTGGTGGCCGACCTGGGGCTGGACCGCGTCATCTCCTACCGCTTCGACCGCATCACCGGCGTGCTGAGCCAGCCGAGCACGGTGGCCGTGTCGGAAAGCTCGGGCGCGCGCCACTTCGTGTTCCACCCGAACGGCAAGTGGCTCTACCTGGTGAACGAAGAGGCATCGACCATCGCCTTCATGCGCTACGACAGCGCCACCGGCGTGCTCACGCTGGTGAGCGAGACCTCGGCGCTGCCCAAGGGCTTCAAGGGCACCAGCTACGCATCGGGCATCCGCATGCTGCCGGACGGCCAGCACTTCGTGTCGCTCAACCGCCTGCACGATTCGATCTCGCTCTTCAAGATCGACGCCCGCACCGGCGCGCCCACGCTGGTGCGCGAGGAATGGTCGCGCGGCAACTACCCGCGCAGCTGCACGCTCGACCCGAGCGGCAGGTTCCTCTACGTGTGCCACAACAAGCAGGGCGACAACGTCACCGTCTTCCGCGTGCAGGGTGGCGACATCAAGTTCACCGGCCAGTACGTTGCAGTGGGCAGCGCCGCCGCCATCGAGTTTTCCGCGCGATGAAGAAATCGATGTTCCGCTACATCGCCTCCCGCGCCGCGGGCATGCTGGTCGTGCTCGCCATCGTGGCGGTGCTCGTCTTCGTGCTCACGCGTGCGGCCTCGGGCGATCCGGTTTCGGTGCTGCTGGGCGACCAGGCCACCGCGGCCGACATCGCCCGCGTGCAGAAGGAGTACGGCCTCGACAAGCCGCTGCCTGTGCAGTTCGGCTATTGGCTGCGCGAGGTGCTGCAGGGCAACCTGGGCACTTCGATCTTCCTGCAGCGCCCCGTGACGCAGGCGCTGTGGGAGCGCTCCGAACCCACCACGCTGCTCGCGCTGATGGCCGTGGCCATCGCGGCGCTGATCGGCGTGCCGTGCGGCATCGTCTCCGCCGTGTTCCGCGGGCGCGCGGTCGACCAGCTGTTCACCGGCATCGCGATGCTGGGCGCGAGCATCCCGAGCTTCTGGCTCGGCATCGTGCTGATCCAGATCTTTGCCGTGTCCTTCGGCTGGTTCCCGGTGTCGGGCTATGGCGCGCCCGATGCGGCGCTGGCCGAGCGGCTGCATTCGCTGGTGCTGCCGGCGACGGTGCTGGGCCTGCTGAACTCCGCGCTCATCATCCGCTTCACGCGCGCCTCCATGCTCGACGTGCTCGGCGAAGACTATGTGCGTACCGCGCGTTCCAAGGGCCTGAGCGAAAGCACGGTGGTGCTCAAGCACGCGCTGCGCAACGCGCTGGTGCCCATCGTTACGGTGATCGGCCTCACGGTCGCGCTGATGATCGGCGGCGCCGTCATCACCGAGACCGTGTTCGGCCTGCCCGGCGTGGGCAACCTCGTGGTCAGTGCCGTGCTGCGGCGCGACTACCCCGTCATTCAAGGTGCGCTGCTCGTGATCGCCGCGATCTATGTGCTCATCAATTTCTCGATCGACCTGCTGTACGCGGTGGTCGATCCGCGCGTGAAGGTCTGAGCGATGCGTATGCCCCGAATGCTCCGTCAGCTGATGCATCGACGCATCGTGATGGTTTCCGCCCTGGTGCTGCTGGTGATCGCGGTGCTCGCGATCGGCGCGCCGCTGTTCGCCTCCATCGACCCCAACGACACGGCCGTGCTGGAGCGCCTGAAGGCGCCGAGCGCCGAGCATCTGCTCGGCACCGACGAACTGGGCCGCGACCTGTATTCGCGCATCGTGCACGGCGCGCGCTACTCGCTGGCCATCGCGGCGCTCACCGCGCTGGGCGCGGTCATCGCCGGCACGGTGCTGGGCCTGATGGCCGGCTTCTTCCGCCGGCTCGACGCGCCGCTGATGCGCGTGGTCGACGCGATGATGTCCTTCCCCGACATCCTGCTGGCCATCGCGCTGGTGGCCATCCTCGGGCCCTCGCTGATGAACACCGTGCTGGCGCTGGTGCTGGTCTACACGCCGCGTGTGGCGCGGGTGGTGCGGGCCTCGACGCTGGTGGTGCGAGAGCTGCTGTTCGTCGAGGCCGTGCGCGCGCTGGGCGTGCGCACCTCGCGCATCCTGTGGCGACACATCTTGCCGAATCTGATGTCGCCGATCCTCGTGCAGGTGTCGTTCATCTTCGCGTACGCGATCCTGGCGGAGGCGGGCCTCTCGTTCCTCGGCGTCGGCGTGCCGCCCGAGATCCCGACCTGGGGCACCATGGTCGCGGGCAGCCAGCAGTACGCGCACCAGGCCTTCTGGGTTGTGCTATTCCCGGGGCTCGCGATCATCTTCACGGCGCTGTCGCTGCAACTGCTGGGCGACGGTGTGCGCGACCTGCTCGACCCGAAGCTCAAGAAGACATCGTGATGACGAACGCCAATCAAACACCACGTCTCACGGTCAGCAACCTGAGCACCAGCTTCCCCACCGAAGACGGCCTCGTGCGTTCGGTGGCCGACGTGAGCTTCTCCATACAGCCCGGCAAGACGACCGCGCTGGTCGGCGAATCGGGCTCGGGCAAGTCGGTCACCAGCCTCACGCTGATGCGCCTGCTGCCCAAGACCGCGAACGCGCAGGTCAGCGGCAGCGCCTCTTTCGTGACGCGCGAAGGCAAGACGCTCGACCTGCTGCAGATCGGCGAACGCGAGATGCGCTCGCTGCGCGGCAACCAGCTGTCGATGATCTTCCAGGAGCCGATGACCAGCCTGAACCCGGTGTTCACCATCGGCGAGCAGATCGCGGAAAGCGTGCGCCTGCACAAGGGCCTCGACCGCAAGGCGGCGCTGGCCCATGCGCTGCGCATGCTGGAGCTGGTCGAGATACCGGCCGCAGCGCAGCGCATTCACGAGTACCCGCACCAGCTCTCTGGCGGCATGCGCCAGCGCGTGATGATCGCGCTGGCCATGGCCTGCGACCCGACGCTGCTGATTGCCGACGAGCCCACCACCGCGCTCGACGTGACCATCCAGGCGCAGATCCTCGAGCTCATGCGCCGGCTGCAGGCCGAGACGGGCATGAGCATCCTCTTCATCACGCACAACCTCGGCGTGGTCGCGCACCATGCGGACGACGTGGTGGTGCTCTACGCGGGCCGCGTGGTCGAAAGCGCACCGGTTCGGCCGCTGTTCGCGCAGCCCGAGCATCCGTACACGCAGGGCTTGCTGGCCTGCCTGCCGGGCAAGGCGCGCCTGCCCGGCCAGCCCAAGCCCAAGCGCCTGTTCGCCATTCGCGGCCAGGTGTCGAGCCCGCTGGCACCGCCGCCGGGCTGCGCCTTCGAGCCGCGCTGCGATCTCGCGCTGGCCGGCTGCACCGCCGGGATGCCGCCGCTGATCGAAACGCACCACGGCCGCCAGGCGCGCTGCATCCGCGTGCAGCCGGCGCAACCACTCGTGAGGGTCGCATGACCGCTGTTTCTTCCTCTTCTCCACTCATCGAAGTCCGCGGACTCAAGAAATACTTCGGCAGCAGCGACCGTCCGGTGCGTGCGGTCGACGACGTGTCGTTCGCGATCCAGCCCGGCGAAACGCTGGGCCTGGTGGGCGAATCGGGCTCGGGCAAGAGCACCATCGGCCGCACCGTGCTGCGCCTGCTCGAACGCACCAGCGGGCAAGTGCTGTACCGCGGCGACGACATCGGCACGCTGTCGGGCGAGCGCATGCGCAAGCTGCGCAGCAAGCTGCAGATCATCTTCCAGGACCCGTACGCCAGCCTGAACCCCAAGATGCGCATCAGCGCGATCCTCGGCGAGGCGCTGTCCACGCACGGCCTGCACAAGGGCGCGGCGGCGCGCGACAAGCGCATTGCCGAGCTGCTCGAGACCGTGGGCCTGCGCGCCGAGCATGCGAGCCGCTTTCCTCACGAGTTCTCGGGCGGGCAGCGCCAGCGCATCGGCGTGGCGCGCGCGCTGGCCGTGGAGCCTGAATTCATCGTGGCCGACGAGCCCTTGTCGGCGCTCGACGTGTCCATTCAGTCGCAGGTCATCAATCTGCTGGCCGACCTGCGCGAGCGGCTGGGCCTGACGATGCTCTTCATCTCGCACGACCTCGACGTGGTCGAGTACCTGTGCGACCGCGTGGTGGTGCTGTACCTGGGCAAGGTGATGGAAGTCGCCACCACCGAAGAGCTGTTCGCGCGGCCCTCGCATCCCTACACACAGGCGCTGCTGGCCGCGAGCCCGAAGCCCGACCCCGAGGTGGCGACCGAGCGCATTGCGCTGAAAGGCGACATCCCGAGCCCCATCTCGCCACCCTCGGGCTGCGTGTTTCGCACGCGCTGCCCGCATGCCATCGAGGCCTGCGCGCAGACTGTGCCGCCGCTCGAAGAAATTTCGGCAGGACACTACAGCGCCTGCATCCGCAAAGAACTGCTCTCCAACATTGCCGCATGACCATGACCGACAAAGCCGTCGCCGCCAACGATTTCAACGACCCGCTGCTGGGCAGCAACTTCAAGGGCTACCCGCGCACCCAGGCGCCGCGCCGCCGCAGCGAGATCGGCGCTGCCGGATGGAACGTGCTCGCCGGTGACCTGCCGCTGCCGCTGGCCGTGCTCAAGCGCGAGGCGCTCGAACACAACCTCGCCTGGATGCAGTCGCGCGTGCGCGAATGGGGCATCGACCTCGCGCCGCATGGCAAGACCACCATGTCGCCGCAGCTCTTCCAGCGCCAGCTCGACGCCGGTGCCTGGGGCCTGACCTTCGCCACCGTCACGCAGCTGGCCGTGGGAGTGGCGGCCGGCGCGCGCCGCACGGTCATCGCCAACCAGGTGGTGAGCGACGAAGACCTCGCGGGCATCCAGATGCTGCTGAGCGAGCATGTCGACCTGCGCATCGTGTTCCTGGTCGATTCGCTGGCGCAGCTCGCGCTGATAGAGGACTGGGCGAAGCGCCACCCCGCGAGCGTGCCTTTCGAGGTGATGATCGAGATCGGCGTCGACGGCGCGCGCACCGGCTGCCGTACGCACGAGCAAGCCGTGGAGCTGGCCACACGGCTGCGCGCGAGCGATGCGGTCAAGCTCGTGGGCATCGAGTGCTATGAAGGGCAGGGCGCCACCGGCCAGAGCGAGCCCGATGCGGCCTACGCGAAGACGCTGATGGACCGTGTGGAAGCTGTGGCACGCCACTGCGACACCAACAAGCTTTTCGAGACCGACGAGGTGCTGGTTTCGGCCGGTGGCTCGGCCATCTTCGACCTCGTGGCAGGGCGCCTGAAGCCCGCGCTCGGCGCGCCGGTGCGCGGCCTGCTGCGCTCGGGTTGCTACGTCACGCACGACCATGGCTTCTACAAGCGCATGGTGAGCGCGGTCGATGAGCGCCTGGGCTGCGGCTGTGGCGAGAGCCTGGTGCCGGCGATGGAAGTCTGGGCCACGGTGCAATCGCGCCCCGAGCCGGGCCTGGCGATTCTTGCGGTCGGCAAGCGCGACATTTCCTTCGATCTCTCGCTGCCCGTGCCCATCGCGCGCGCGGCGCGCTGCGTGTTGCAGCCGCAGGCCGTGCCCGCGGGCTGGAAGATCACCGCGCTCAACGACCAGCACGCCTACCTGCGCTGGGACGCGAGCGAGGAAGCCGAAGCGCCCAAGGTCGGCGACCGGGTCGGCCTTGGCATTTCGCACCCCTGCACCACCTTCGACAAATGGCACTGGATGCCCGTGGTCGAGAACGACTACCGCGTGAGCGACGCCGTCGCCATGCACTTCTGAGCACGCTGCGATGACACCCTCCCTGCTTCAGAAAATCGCGCAGATCCGCAGCGACGCCCCGGCGACGCGGCGCGCGATTCTCGACCTGATCCTCGAAGACCCCGACCGCGTGCTCGAAGAGAGCTTCGAACAGCTGGCCGAGCGCTCGCGCAGTTCGGTGCCCACCATCATGCGCACCTGCCGCGACCTCGGCTTTGCCGGGCTGCGCGAATTCAAGCTCGCGCTCGCGCAGGAACTGGCGCTCGGCGGCTCGCCGCTGCACCGCCGCGTGAACATCGAGGATGCGGCCGACGAAGTGGTCGGCAAGATCGCGCGCAGCGCGGCGGCATCGGTCTCGGGCGTGCGCGGCCAGCTCGACATGCAGGTGCTCGACGGCGCCGTGGCGGCGATTGCGGCCGCGCCGCACGTGGACTTGTACGGTGCGGGCGCGACCTCGTGGTTCATGGCCAACGACCTGCAGGCTCGGCTCTTCAGGCTCGGCCTGTCGGCCAATGCCTGGGCCGACTACCACCTGCAGCAGGTGGCCGGCGCGGCGCAGCGGCCGGGCGGCGTGGTCATCGCCATCTCGCACGTGGGCGGCATGCCCTCGCTGCTCGACGCGGTGGACATCGCGCGCGGGCAGGGCGCCAAGGTGGTTGCGCTGACGCGGCCGGGAACGGCGCTCGCGGCCAAGGCCGACTTTCTGCTCGGCCTGTCGGTGCCCGACGATGCGGTGATGCACGTGGGCATCGATGCCTACCTGACGCACCTCACTGCCATCGAGATCCTTACCGTGCTCGTGGCTCAGCGCCGCGGCGAGCCCGCCGTGCAGCGCCTTCAGCGCGCGCGCGAAGCCTTCCAGCGCCACGGCATCGACGCCACCACGCACCCGCTGCAAAGCTGGGACGGCGGCGGCATCAACAGCAACAAGGGAGCCGCATCGTGAGTGCGACGACAGGCAAGGCCATCCTGCTCGAAGCTGGCCTGGTGGTCGACGGCTCGGGCGGCCCTTCGTGGCCCGGCGACGTGCTGCTGCAGGGCGACCGCATCGTCGCGCTCGGCGAAGGCCTGCGCGAGCGGCTGCCCGATGGCCTCGCGCTGGCCGACGTCGAGATCGTCGACTGCCGCGCCAAGGTCATCGCCCCTGGCTTCATCGACGCGCACACGCACGACGACGCCATCGTGCTGCGCGACCCGCTGTGCTTGCCCAAGGTGTCGCAGGGCATCACCACGGTGGTGACGGGCAACTGCGGCATCTCGCTCGCGCCGTACCGCACGCCGCAGTCGCTGCCGCCGCTCACGCTGCTGGGCGCCGATTCGTTCAAGCACGCGACCATGGCGGAGTACCGCGCGGCGGTCGATGCGACGCAGCCCGCGCTCAACGTGGCAGCGCTGGTCGGCCACACCACACTGCGCTTCGCCACCATGGAAGCGCTGGACCGCCCCGCCAGCGCCGATGAGATGGCGCGCATGGAAGCGCTGCTCGACAGCTGCATGGCCGACGGTGCGCACGGCATGTCGTCGGGCCTGTTCTACGAAGAAGCCTTCGCGGCGCCCGCCGAAGAAGTGACGGCGCTGGCGCGCGTCGTGGCCCGCCATGGCGGCGTGTACGCCACGCACCTGCGCAGCGAGATGCAGCAGATCATCGAGGCGCTGCACGAGGCCGGCGACTCGGCTTTCAATGCCGGCGTGCCGCTCGTCATCTCGCACCACAAGTGCGCCGGCCCCGCCAACTGGGGCCGCACGAAGGAGACGCTGCCGCTGATCGAATCGCTGGCGCAGCGCCAGAAGATCGCGATGGACGTGTACCCCTACGTGGCCGGCTCGACCGTGCTGCGCGAGGATCTTGTCGATGGCGTGATCGACGTGCTGCTCACTTGGTCCGACCCGCATCCGGAGATGACGGGGCGCCTTGTCTCCGACATCGCGCGCGAATGGGGCGTCACCGAGCAGGAGGCCTGCCTGCGCCTGAAGCCGGGCGGCGCCTGCTACTTCCAGATGCAGGAGGAAGACGTGGAGCGCGTCATCGCGCATCCGCTCACCATGATAGGCAGCGACGGCCTGCCGCACGACCGGCATCCGCATCCGCGCCTGTGGGGGGCTTTTCCTCGCGTGTTTGCGCGCTACTGGCGCCAGCGCAGGCTGTTCACGCTGGAGCAGGCCGTGCACAAGATGACCGGCATGACCGCGCGCAACCTGCGCATCGCCGACCGCGGCCTGCTGCGCACCGGCGCGATGGCCGATGTGGTGGTGTTCGACCCCGAGACCATCGCCGACACCGCGACCTACGACCAGCCGCACGGCGTGAGTCTGGGCGTGGAGCGCGTGTTCGTGAATGGTGTGCTGGCCTACCGCGGTGGCGAGGCCGAAGCACGGGTGCTGGCGCGCGCGGGGCGGATGCTCACGCGCGGGAGCTGATCAGGCGAACACCAGGCAGGCCGGCGTCGGCACTTGTGCCACCTGCACCGGCTGGTCCAGCTTGCCGCTCGCGGGGTCGATGCGCAGGCGCAGGATGGTGTCGCCCTTCTGGCTGAGCGCGTAGAGGTGACTGCCACTGGGCACCATCGCGAGCGCGCGCGGGAAGCGCAGGCCTTCGCTCCAGTGTTGCAGCGGTGTCAGCGTGCCGCTGGTTGCATCGACGCGGAATGCTGCAATGCTGTCGGCCAGCGGATGCTCCGACTTCAGCCGGCGGTTGCTCGCGTAGAGAAACTGCCCCGAGGGATGCATCACCAGGGCCGCCGAGTTTTTCTGGCCGGTGAAGTCTTGCGGCACTGTCGAGATCCGCTGGCGTTGTCCGTCTATCAGGCCGCTGGCCGCGTCGTAGCCGAAGCAGGCGACTGTGGCGTCGAGTTCGTTCACCAGGTACAGGAAGCGTTGCGACGGATGCAGCGCCAGGTGGCGCGGGCCGCTGCCGGGCTGCGTGGCAGTGCGGCCGACCAGTGCCAGCTTGCCGTCGGTGAGCGTGAAGACGTTGATGCGGTCGCTGCCGAGGTCGGTGGCTAGCACGCGCTGGCCCGAGGCGTCGAACTGCACCATGTGCGGGTGTGGCGACTCCTGTCGTTCTGTGTCGGGGCCGGAGCCGGTTTCCTTCTCAATGCTCGATACCTTGCCGAGCTTGCCGTATGCACCGATCGGCAGCACGTTGTAGGCGCCGCCGCCATACAGCGCCACGACCAGGGCGCGCCCGTCGGGCGACACTGCCAAGTGCGCCGGGATCACGCCTGACAGCGACAGCGGCTGGCGGTTGATCAGCGTCAGGCGGCCACTGCGCTCATCGATGGCATAGGCTTCGGCCGTTCCGGTGGGCAGGCCCTGGTAGGTGTCGATCTCGTTGATCGCGTACAGGAAGCGCTGGCTGGGGTGCACCGCTAGAAACGAAGGGTTCGCGCTGGTGACTGCTTGCACCTGTGTCCAGGCGCTGTCCTGAATGGCGAGCATGTAGATGCCCTTCGACGCTGGCCCGCCAGCGGTGCCGCCCGGGGCGTCACTGGTGTAGGTGCCGACATATGCAAAGCGCGGTGCGGGTGTGCTGCGAGTGGTGGCTGCGGCGTCTGGGGTTTGTGCGTTGGCAGGTAGCCACGGCGTCAAGGCACCGAGGGCGGAGGTGCCGCCGATCCATTGCATGACTGTGCGGCGTTGGGGGCGATGTGTCATGGGATTCCTCTTGTGATTAGGCTCGATGGTTTTTGTTCAGGGCGTGTACGAATGCCACCGGGTACTCCCCTCCGCGAATGTCCCCCGGCCTTCGGCCTCCTCCTTTATTTCGCTGCGGGGAGCACCCGATGCCATTCGCACATGGACGCAGTCGTTGTGCGGGCCGATCAAACGCTGCGCTGACCGATCACGCTCCAAACAAGAGCGAGGGCTCATCTCAAGGCCGTACAGACATTGCATGGTGAAAGATGTTGTTCGGGTCATACCGACGCTTCACCTTCCGCAGGAAGTCATAGAGCCCCTGGTCGCCGTAGTAGAGCTGCGACCAGAAGGGGTAGGCCAGCATGTCGCTGTCCGGGTAATTGATGTAGCAGCCCTCGTAGCGCTCGCCGGGGTAGGGCGTGCCGGCGTAACGCTCGGGCACGTCGGGTGTGCCGTACACGTCGCGGAAGAAATCACCGATCCAGCGCAGATGCCCGGCATCGTCCTTCGCATCGCGCCAGTAGGTCTGGTACTGCAGCTTCATGATCGAAGCGCGCTGCGGCACCGCCGTGTCGGCGATGCGCTCGGGCTTGTTGACGGCGCCGCCGTACGAATCCACCTGCACCAGCGACTGGCTGAGATCGACGCCCGGTATCACGCGCGTCAGGTGCGTGTAGATGCGCTGCGCCTCTCGGGTGCTGAAGTTCTGCTTCATGTAGGCCGACTTGTATTTGCCGCGCTGGTTGTCGCCCGAGCCGTTGAGGTATTGCGTGGCTGTTAGCCAGTCGTAGCGCGTCACCGTGTGCGGCTTGGAGCACAGCAACTGCCCCGCGTCGCGTTGCGGGGCCGGGCCCACGCCCGGCGGCCGGCCCTTGGCGGGCACCGGCGCGCAGGCGCGAAAGCGATCGAGGAATTCGTTGAGCACCGTCAGGTCGTTGCAGGTGCCGTCGGGGTTGCAGAACTGCGTCAGCATCACGATCTGGCCCGACGAGCGATGCGTGAGCTTGAGCAGCGAGAACATGCCCCAGGTGTCCGGCGACTTGCCGCGGGTCGCCCAGTATTCGCCGTAGGTGGAGAGCAGGGTGGCAAAGCGCTCGGGCGTCATGGTGGCCCAGTCGAAGGCGACCACCGCCAGCGCAACCTCGCGCGGCGCGGGCGGCAGGGTGTCGAACACGTAGCTGGTGATCGCGCCGAAGTTGCCGCCGCCCGCGCCACGGCATGCGCGGAACAGATCGGGCTCGCGGCGCGCATCCACGGTGCGCGGCACCACCTTGCCGCGGGAGTCGACCGTGAGGATGTCGACGGCGGAAAGCCAATCGACCGTCAGCCCCTGCAGGCGCGACAGCAGGCCGTAGCCGCCGCCGCAGATGTGCCCGCCCGCGCCGACCGAATAGCAGGAGCCGCCGGGCAGCGTGACGTTGCTGCGCTTGTACAGGTCGAGGTATTCGTTCCAGTTCTGCGTGCCGGGGCCGACACGGTAGCGCCCGTCGCCGCTGGCGGGGCTCGCCTGGTTGAGCAGGCTCAGGTCGAGGATCGCGCCGTCGGGGTTGTTGGAGACGAAGTCTTCATAACAATGCCCACCACTGCGCAACGTGGGCCGAAGGCCAGCATCGACGATGCGCTGCAGGGCGGCGGCGGCATCGCCGGCGTTCTCCGCCAGCTCGATGCGCGAAGCGGCGTCCGACTCCGTTGCAGGCCATCGCAGGTTGAAACCCTTTTTCAGGGTGTTGTAGCGAGCATCCTGGCGTGTCACGGTGATGGTCATGGGCACTTTCTGATGGACGTCTTGCGACGGTGAGCGGGAAGCAGGCGCCTGAAATGAAAGACTTTTTCTTAATTTCCTTGATTTGACGAAAATATCGCGCTACGCCGCCTATATTGACGTCAATTATTGGATTGTTTGAAAGATATTTTCATAAGGACAACCCCGAATCGGTGGTCCTCAAAGTCAGGGGCCGCGGTACCGGCACTGCGTCGTATCCAGTTGAATATGACCCCACGACCCCTAAAGTTCTAACGCTCCCGGCAAAAATCGGTCAAACTGACGCACTCACCGGCCGTCGAATTCCGACTTGGAGCAAAGATGGACAAGGACGCTGAAGGCCTTGGCGCCGATTTCGAGCTGTGGCAGCAGCTCACTGACGACTATGAAGCAGCATTGGGCGCACTGGCCCGGGGTGAGCCGGGTGCGCGGGAGCGAGTGCTCCGGTTGTCTCTGGCGCTGCGGCAATTGCATCCGGACCTGTCCCCCGTCGACGACAACAGCTAGGACGAAGCTCGCGCTCAGTTGCTCGCCGGCTCCTCTTCTTCCCCCTCCGCCTGCGCCTGGAACATCCGCGTGAAGTCGCAGCATTCCTGCGCCAGCATCACGATGGATGAGGTGAGCGCGCTGCGGTGCTCGCCTTTGTGCATCGCCACGTAGCGCACCACGGGCAAGGCTGGCGTCACGTCGATCACCGTAAGCATCCCCGCCGCCACCAGCGGCTGCAGGCACTCGCGCGGCAGGTAGCTCACGCCCAGCCCTGACACGGTGAGCCCGGTCAGCGCCACCAGGTTGCTCACCACGATCACGTTGGCGGGCTGCACGCCTTGTTCTTTCATCCACGCGTCGTAGGCGCGGCCCGTGCCCGAGTTGTTGCCCTGCACCAGCATGCGATGGCGCGCCAGTTCGTGCAGTCGCACGGTGCCGCCGGCCGGCACCACGCCGGGCTTGCACATCCACGCGCTCTTCACTTGGCCGATGACCTTGTGCGGCAGGCGCGAGTCGGCAAAGGTGTCGGGCACGATGACCAGGTCAAGCTCGTCGGCCAGCAGCTTGTCGCGCAGCTGCAGGCTGTCGTCCACGTCGGGTTCGAGGATCACCTTGGGATAGTGCTGCTGGATGAGGCCCACCAGCCGCGGCAGCCACGTCATCGCGGTGAGCTCGGTCACGCCCAGGCGTATGCGGCGCTCCACCACACCGGGCTTGCCGAACTGCTCGACGGCGGCGTCGCGCTGCTCCAGCAGCTTCCGGGCGAGCACGAACATCTCTTCGCCCTTCTCGGTGAGCCGCGCGGCGCGCTGGCTGCGGTCGAACAGCTCGGTGTCGAACAGCTGCTCCAGCTCGTGCACCCGCTTGGAGATGGCCGACTGCGAGGTGTTGAGCTGGTTGGCCGCCTGCGCGAAGCCGCCGAGCCGGGCGATCCAGTACAGGGCTTCGAGTTGCTTGAAGGTCATCACGGTGCGTTGCTCCTGTGAAGGCTGACTGAAAGAACGCTTTTATTCATGCGATTCGATCACAAAAAATCGCTTTTAGAAATTCATTGCGAGGCAGAAGATTCGCCAAAACCACCGCGTTCGACCAACGTCATCGACTCTTCAAGGAACTCTCCATGGACTTCAAGAAACTGCCCCTCGCGCTCGGACTTGCCTTTGCCTTCACCTGCGGCGCCGCCAGCGCCCAGGACGGCGGCACGCTGCAGAAGATCAAGGAGAGCGGCACGATCCAGATCGGCGCGCGCGACAGCCAGATCCCGTTCTCGTACAAGCTCAGCGCCGACAGCGCGCCCATCGGCTTCACCAACGACATCTGCCTGAAGATCGTCGACGCCGTAAAGGCCAAGCTGGGCCTGGCCAAGATCGAGGTGCGCTACACCATGCTCAACTCGACCAACCGCATTCCGCTGCTGCAGAACGGTACCGTCGACCTCGACTGCGCCACCACCACAAACACCACGCAGCGCCAGCAGCAGGTCGACTTCGCGCCCAGCCACTTCGTCACCAACATCACCGCCGCCGTGAAGAAGGCTTCGGGCATCAATGCACTGGGCGACCTCAACGGCAAGAACGTGGCCACCGTCTCGGGCAGCACCTCGATCCAGCTGCTGCGCGGCGCGCGCAAGAGCGGCACCATCGAAGTGAACGAGATCGCCGGCAAGGACACCTCCGACGGCTTCCTGCTGCTGTCCACCGGCCGCGCCGACGCCTATGTGCTCGACGACGTGCAGCTCGCCGGCATGATCGCCAGCGCGACCAACCCGGGCGACTACAAGATCCTGAAGGAATCGCTGCGCCAGGAGCCCTACGGGATCATGCTGCGCAAGGACGACCCGCAGTTCAAGGCACTCGTCGACGAGACCGTCACGGGCCTGATGAAGTCGGGCGCCATCGAGCAGCTCTACACCAAGTGGTTCATGTCGCCGATCCCGCCGAAGAACGCGAACCTCAACTTCCCGATGACGGATGCGGTGCGCGAGATCTACAAGAACCCGAACAACAAGGGCGTCTGAGCGATGACTCTCCAGCTTCCTGATCTCGACCGCGGCCAGGCCTTTTCCGATGCGCTGATGCGCGAGGTGAAAGCACGCTTCCTGCAGGTCGACCATGACCACCACGGCCGCGAGCGCCTGTACTTCGACAACGCCGGCGGCTCGTTCCGCCTCAAGGCCGCGGTCGAGCGCTTCGCGCAGGTCGATGCCATTCCCGACAACGCCGAGCGCATCCACGCCACGGCCGTCGAGCTGCAGAACATCCAGGCCAAGGGCAGCGCCGACCTGCGCACCATCCTCAACGCCACGGGCGGCAGCGTGTACGCCTCGTTCAGCGCCTCGGGCGCCATGTTCGACATGGTGCGCGCCATCGCGGAGAACGTGCCGGGCACGAACATGGTCACCACCGTGCTCGAACACCCGTCGGCCTTCGACGCGATGAGCCTCTATGCCCAGCGCCTCGGCTGCGAGCTGCGCGTGGCGCAGAGCAACCCCGTCACCGGTGGCGTCGACGTGGAAGAGATCGTGCGGCTGGTCGACAAAGATACCTGCCTGCTCAACGTGATCTACGCGTCGAACATCTCCGGCGCCAAGCTCGACATGGCCGAAATCGTGCGCCGCGCGCGCGAGATCAAGCCCGACCTGTACATCCTGGTCGACGCCGTGCAGCACGCGCCGCACGGCCTCATCGACCTGCAGAAGACGCCGGTGGACGGCATCAACCTCGCGCCCTACAAGTTCTTCGGCTGCCGGGGCTCGGGGCTCTCGTGGGTGTCCGAGCGCGCGGCCGTGCTGCCGCACCACAAGCTGGCGGGCAAGAAGCCCGACTACTGGGACCTGGGCAGCGCGGCGCCATGGCAGTTCGCGGTGCTCACGGAGATCGTCGACTACGTGTGCTGGCTGGGCGGCCACTTCAGCGACGCCACCGACCGGCGCGCATTGTTCGTTGCGGGCATCACGCACATCGAACTGCACGAGCGCGCGCTGCTGGCGCTGCTGCTCGACGGCAACGCGAACGCCACCGGCATGCGGGAGATGAAGGGCGTCAACGTCTTTCTCGATCACGAAGACCTGACGAAGCGCGACCTGATCCTGGGCATCGGCTTCGACCGTATCGACTGCACGCAGGCGGTGGTCGAGTACGGCAAGCGCGGCGTGACCGTCTACGAGCGTGTGGCAACCAGCATCTACTCGAAGCGCATGCTCGAATCCTTCGGGCTCGCGGGCACCGTTCGGGTGTCGCCGCTGCATTGCAATTCCGTCGCCGACATCGAGAAATTCCTGCGGATCACCCAGGACATCGCGGCTGACATCGGATTGTCATAAACCGTCATATTCGGTAGTTAGTATGTTTCTCTACCCCCGTTCACAGGGGGAGAGGAGCATGAGATTTGGAAATCCGCAAGCTGATCGCACCAGCGCTGGCCGTCGTCCTGCTGGCCGCGGTCGGGTCCGGCGTCTGGTACTCGAACACCCGCCTGCACGATGAATCGGCCACCGCCGCCGCCGCGCGCATCGAGCAGCAGAAACAGGTCACGCTGCGCGGCCTGATCGGCTCCGAAAAAGAAACCTTCTTTGCCGACCCGCGCGTGCAGAAGGCGCTGGCCGCGCAGGGCATCACTGTCACCGTCGAGAAGGCAGGTTCGCGTGCCATTGCCAGCCGCTACGACGCCACCAAGTTCGACTTCGGCTTTCCCTCGGGCGCGCCCGCTGCGGCGCAGCTCAAGACGCTGGCCAAGGCGCCTAACGTCTTCAACCCGTTCTACACGCCCATCGTGCTGGCCAGCTGGCGGCCGATTGCCGAGATCCTCGTGGCCAACGGCATCGCGCAGAAGCAGGGCGACTTCTACTACGTGGTCGACCTGCCGGGCCTGATGGCCATGATCGAGAAGGGCACGCGCTGGAAGGAGCTCAAGGCCAGCAGCGCGTTTTCCACCAGCAAGTCGCTGCTCATCAACTCGACCGACGTACGCACCTCCAACTCGGCGGCCATGTACCTCGCGCTCGCGAGCTACCTCGCCAACAGCCAGCAGATCGTGCAGAGCCAGGAAGACGTGGATCGCGTCATGCCCGTGGTTGCACCGCTCTTCCTGCGCCAGGGCTTCCAGGAGCAATCGTCGGCCGGGCCGTTCGAAGACTATCTCGCGCTCGGCATGGGCAAGGCGCCGCTGCTGGTGGCCTACGAGTCGCAAATGATCGAGTTCTGGCTGAAGAACCCCGACCGGCTCAAGAGCGACATGGTGCTGCTCTACCCCAAGCCCACCGTCTATTCGAAGCACGTGCTGGTGCCCTACACGCCCGGCGGCGCGCGGCTCGGCGCGGCGCTGGAAAACGACCCGGCCCTGCGCGAGCTCGCGCACGAATACGGCTACCGCACCGGCGGCGACGCCAAGGGCCCCGAAACCTGGGCCGCGCGCGGCGTGAAGGTGCCCGACGTGCTGGTCGACGTGATCGACCCGCCGAGCTTCGAGTGGCTCGAGCGAATGACCACGGGCATCGAAGCCCGCTTCAAGTGAACGACCGAACGACTGAACCAAGGAACGCATCCATGAACGCGCCTGTCACCGCAACCACCACCACCGCAACGGCCCCCGCGCCCATCGACCTGCAGCCGCCGCAGGCCTTCACGCTCGAACCGCCCGCGCCCGTTGCCCTGGTGCCGGTCGAGTCGGCCAGCGGCAAGGTGCGCCTGAAGCCCGAGGACGTGGCCGAGCTCGACGCGCAGGTGGCGCGCTTCATCGATGACATCACCGCACACGACAGCCAGCATCCGCAGTTCAAAGAGGCCGTGGAGCGCATCCACTCGATGGGCAACAAGGACATCGAGGCCTCTGCATCGGTCTCCAACCGCATGCTCGACCGGCCCGTGGGTTCGCTGCGCAACGGGCTGTTCGACAAGGGCGCGCAGATCGGCCAGTCGCTGATCGACTTGCGCCACCAGGTGGAAGACCTCGACCCCTCGAAGCAGGGCGACCTGTTCTCGGCGCGCAAGCTGCTCGGCATCATTCCGCTGGGCAACAAGCTGCTCGCTTACTTCGAGCGCTACCAGTCGTCGCAGACGCACCTGAACGCCATCATCGAATCGCTCAAGCGCGGCAAGGACGAGCTGCTGCGCGACAACACCGCCATCGAACAGGAAAAGGTCAACCTCTGGACGCTGATGGAGCGGCTCGAGAAATACGTGCACATCGGCAAGGCCCTTGACGGCCAGCTCGACGCCAAGGCCCGCGCGCTGGAAACCACCGACCCCGAGAAGGCCCGCGTGATCCGCGAGGAAATGCTGTTCTATTCGCGCCAGAAGGTCACCGACCTGCTCACGCAGCTCGCGGTGAACATCCAGGGCTATCTCGCGCTGGACATGATCCGCAAGAACAACCTGGAGCTGATGAAGGGAGTGGACCGCGCCACCACCACCACCGTGGCCGCGTTGCGCACCGCGGTGATCGTGGCGCAGGCGCTGTCCAACCAGAAGCTGGTGCTCGACCAGATCAGCGCGCTCAACGCCACCACCGGCAACCTCATTGCCAGCACCAGCGAGATGCTGCGCGACCAGAGCAGCGCCATCCACCAGCAGGCAGCCTCCAGCACCATCGAGATCGCCAAGCTCCAGCAGGCCTTCGCCAACATCTACCAGACCATGGACACGATCGCCGACTTCAAGAGCAAGGCGCTCGACTCCATGCAGACCACGGTGGACACGCTGACGAATGAAGTCGCGAAGAGCCGCACCTATCTCGACCGCGTGCGCCGCCAGGAAACGACCGAGGCGCTGCAATCGCCGCGCGGCGAGGTCGCGCTGTGAGCCTGTTGTCCCGGCTGCTAGCTCTGGCTCTGGTGATGGGCCTTGCGGCCTGTGGCAAGGAAGAGCCGCCACAGGCGATGAACGCCGCGCCGGCCGCGCAAGCCACCGCGACCTTCACCATCCTCGCGGGCTCCGAACTCAAGGACCTCGAAGCCCCTATCGTCGCCGCCGCAAAGGCAGCCGGCGTGGACGTGAAGCTCTCATACGCCGGCACGCTCGACATCGTCGAGCGCATCAACGCTGGCGAGCGCTTCGACGCGATCCTGCCGCCCAACGGTGCGTATCCCGCGCTCGCGCTGCAGGCCAAGCCGCTGGCGCGCGACAAGCTCTTCTATTCGCGCATCGCGCTCGGCGTGAAGAGCGCCAAGGCCGCGCAGCTCGGGTGGAACAAGAAACCGCCGGGCTGGGCCGAAATCGCGAAGGCCGCAGGCGCCGGCCAACTGCGCTACGGCATGACCAACGCCACCAGCTCCAACACCGGCATGAGCGCGCTGTTCGCCGTGGCCTCCGCGCTCGCGGGCAAGACCGAAGACCTGACCGCGCAAGACGTGGACGAGAAAACGCTGAAGGCCTTTCTCTCCGGCCAGAAGCTCACCGCCGGCAGCTCGGGCTGGCTGGCCGATGCCTACATCAAGGACCCGTCGGCCATCGACGCGATGGTCAACTACGAAGCCGTGATCCTGCGCGCCAACGAGAAGCTGCCCGCCGCCGACCAGCTCACGCTGATCTACCCGCGCGACGGCATGATCTCGGCCGACTACCCGCTGATGCTGCTCAACGCCGACAAGCGCGAGGCCTACACCCAGCTCGTCGCCACGCTGAAGGCCGCGCCGTTCCAGCGCGATGCACTCTCGACTGCCTTCCTGCGCCCCGCCAACCCCGAGGTTGCCGCCGCCAGTGCCCTGCCCACCGCCGCCGTGGCCGAGCTGGGCTTTCCCAACCGGCTGGAGGTGATCGACGCGGTGCTCGGCACCTACCAGTCGAAATGGCGCAAACCCGCCACATCGATCTTCGTGCTCGACCTCAGCGGCTCGATGGCGGGCAAACGGCTGGCGTCGATGCGCGAGGCGCTCAAGTTGCTTTCGGGCGCCGACGAGGCCACCACCGCAAGCGCTCGCTACAGCGCCTTCCAGAGCCGCGAG
Organism: Variovorax sp. YR566; assembly: GCF_051992195.1. Lineage (NCBI taxonomy): Bacteria > Pseudomonadati > Pseudomonadota > Betaproteobacteria > Burkholderiales > Comamonadaceae > Variovorax > Variovorax sp. YR566. The sequence goes on from NZ_CP197092.1 coordinate 1,835,703, forward strand.
CGCGTGGTGCTCATCACCTTCTCAACCGAGGTGCAGGAGCCGGTGTGGGTGCGCTTCGATGCCGACCGGATCGATGCGGCCCGCGCCACGCTGCGCGAGCAGGCCGACGCGATGACGGCCAACGGCGGCACGGCCATCTATTCGGCACTCGCCGTCGCTGAAGAAGTGGCGCGCAAGGAACAGCAGCGCGAACCCGACCGCTTCGTGAGCATCGTGCTGCTGACCGACGGCGAGAACAACGCGGGCCTGAAGCCGCGCGAGTTCCGCGAGCGCTATGCCGCGGGCGGCCTGCCCGCGCGCATCTTCCCCATCCTCTTCGGCGAGGCCAACGTGAGCGAGATGCAGGAGATCGCGCAGCTCTCTGGCGGGCGCGAGTTCGACGGCCGCAAGCTGCAGCTGGGGCAGGTGTTCAAGGAAATCCGGGGCTACCAGTGATGCCGGAGCGCTCGCTCAAACTGCGCGCGCTGCTGTTTCTCTACGGCAACGGCAACATCCTTGGCTGCGCGCTGGCGCTGCTGGGGCCGGCACTGCTGTTTGCCGGCGTCATCGACACCGGGTGGCTGCCGATCACCGCCGGCCTGTACGTGGCCGGCTGGCTGCTGGGCCGCAGGGCACCCGAACTCGAACGCCGCATCGAAGACAGCCTCAGCGTCGAGCAGACGCTGGAGCGCCTCGACCGCGTGGTCGCGCAGGCGCAGCCGCATCTCACCGAAGATATGCGCAAGAGCCTGGACAACGTGCGCGGCTCGGTGGGCGAAGTGCTGCCGCGCCTCGTCGGTACGGGCTCGCATGGCGACGACCTGTTCACCGTGCGCGAGACCGTGCTGCGCTACCTGCCCGAAACGCTCGCCAACTACGTCGCGCTGCCGCCGGCCTTTCGCATCACGCATGCGGTGAAGGACGGCAAGACCGCGCGCCAGTTGCTCGGCGAGCAACTGGGCCTGCTCGATGCAAAGCTGCGCGAGATCGTCGCCAACGTGGCTTCGAGCGATGCGGCCGCGCTGGTGGCCAACGGGCAGTTTCTTGAAAAGAAGTTTCGCCAGCCGGACTTCCTGGCGGGTTGAAGCGCTCTTTCAGAACGGGTAGTGCCGCGGCGTCGTCTGCACCGTGATCCAGCGCAGTTCCGTGAAGGCCTCCACGCCGGCCCGGCCGCCGAAGCGCCCGTAGCCCGATGCCTTGACACCGCCGAAGGGCATCTGCGCCTCGTCGTGCACCGTGGGGCCGTTGACGTGGCAGATGCCGGACTCGATGCGCTGCGCCACGTTCCACGCACGCGCCACGTCGCGGCCGAACACGGCCGATGAAAGGCCGAACTCGTTGTCGTTGGCAATGGCCACGGCTTCTTCCACGCCGCTCGCGCGCACCACCGCCTTCACCGGCGCGAAGGATTCCTCGTGGTAGATCTCCATTGCGGGCGTCACATGGTCGAGCACGGTGGCGGGCATCAGCGTGTTCTGGGCCTTGCCGCCGCACACCAGCTTCGCGCCCTTGGACAGTGCGTCGTCGATGAGCGCATTGCAGCGTTTCACCGTGCTCATATCGACCACCGAGCCGAGCACCACCGGGCCTTCGCGCGGATCGCCGAGCGGCAGTGCCTGCGCGCGGGCCGCGAACTTCGCGACGAATTCATCGGCCACCGCGTTGTCGACCACGATGCGCTCGGTCGACATGCAGATCTGCCCCGAATTGGCGAACGAGCCGAAGATGGCAGCGTTCACGGCCGCGTCGATGTCTGCGTCGTCCAGCACCACGAAGGGCGCCTTGCCGCCGAGTTCGAGAACTGCGGGCTTCAGATACTTGGCGCAGGTCTGCGCGATGAGCCGTCCCACGCGCGTCGAGCCCGTGAAGTTGACGCGCCGCACGGCCGGGTGCGCCACCATCGCCTCGACCGCCGCGCCGGCATCGGCAGGCGCGTTGGTGACGAAGTTGACGACGCCCTTAGGCAGCCCGGCCTCGTTCAGCGCTTCGATGATCAGCGCGTGCGTCTCGGGGCACAGCTCCGAGCCCTTCAGCACCACCGTGTTGCCGCAGGCCAGCGGCGTTGCGATGGCGCGGGTGGCGAGGATCACCGGTGCATTCCACGGTGCGATGCCGATCACCACGCCGGCCGCCTGCCGCACGCCCAGTGCCAGGCTGCCGGGCACGTCGGACGGAATCACCTCGCCCGCGATCTGCGTGGTGAGCGAGGCTGCTTCGGTGAGGATGCCGGCCGCGAGGTGCACGTTGAAGCCGGCCCACAGCGCCGAAGCGCCGGTCTCGCGCGCCATCGCCTGCACGAAGGCGCCGGCGCGCGCTTCGAGTGCATGCGCGGCCTTCAGCAGCAATGCACGGCGTTCGTTGGGTCCGGCTGTCGACCATGCGGCGAAGGCGCGGTGCGCAGCCTCGACGGCAGCGACTGCGTCGGCTGGCGTGCCGGCCGGTGCGCGCGTGGCGATGCCGCCGTCCAACGGGTTGCGGCGCTCGAAGATTGCGCCGCCTGTGGCAGCGCGGCGTTCGCCATCGATGAGCATGGAGATGTCGGTCATGGGTGTCCTTTGCAAAAAGAGGGGAGGGGTTGTTCAGGCGACGCCCAGGTAGGCCTGGCGCACCGCGTCGGAATGCAGCAGCGCCTGCGCCTCACCCGAGGCCACGACGCGGCCGCGTTCGAGCACATAGCCGCGGTCGGCGGCTTGCAGCGCCTTGCGCACGTTCTGCTCGACCATCAGCACGGTTACGCCCTGCGAGGCGATGCGTCGCACGATGGCCAGCAGCTCGTCGACCATGCGCGGTGCGAGGCCCAGCGAGGGCTCGTCGAGCATCAGCAGGCGCGGTCCGCTCATCATGGCGCGCGCCACCGCGACCATCTGCTGCTCGCCGCCGCTCATGGTGCCGGCGAGCTGCGTGGCGCGTTCCTTCAGGCGAGGGAAGTCATCGAAGGCGCGCGCGAGGCGTTCGGTGCGCAGCCGCGCGGGCAGCAGCCAGCCGCCGAGTTCGAGGTTCTCTGTGACGGTCATCTGCGCGAAGAGCTGCCGACCCTCGGCGACCAGCGCGAGGCCACGCCGTACGCAAGCGGTGGCCTCGTTCGATGGCAGCGCCGCGCCGTCGAGCAAAACCTCACCCGAGCGCGGCAGCAGGCCGGCCAGCGCCTTCAGCAGCGTGGTCTTGCCCGCACCGTTGGGGCCGAGCACGACGGTGATGCCGGGCTTCACGTCGAGGCTCATATCTTGAATGACCTGAAAGCCGTGGTAGCCGGCAAACAGCCCGCGCACGCTCATCTGGCTGGTGCTCATGCTGTCGCCTCCATCTCGTCGCCCAGATAGGCCTCGACCACCTCCGCATTTCGCACCACCTCGGCCGGTGTGCCGTCGGCGATCTTGCGGCCCTGGTGCAGCACCAGCACGCGCTCGACGTACTTCAGCAGCGTGGTGACCGCATGCTCGATCCACACGACCGTGAGCCCGTGCTCGTCGCGCAGCCGGTGGATGCGCCGTGCCATCGCGTCGACCTCGGCTTCGGTGAGGCCCGCAGCCACCTCGTCAAGCAGCAGCACGCGCGGCCGGGTGCCCAGCGCCATGCCGATTTCGAGCAGCCGCTGCTGCGACGGTGTCACGTCGGCGGCGATGTTCTGAGCCAGGCCGCCCAGGCCCAGCATGTCGAGAATCTCTCCCGTGCTGCCCAGTCCCGCGATGGGCGCGCGATGCCGCCCCGCGAACTGCATGCCGAAGCGCACGTTGTCTTCGAGCGTCATGTCGGCCATCACGCGCGGCGTCTGGAAGGTGCGCGCGATGCCGTGGGCGGCGTAGAGATGCGGGCCACGCCGCGTCAGGTCGATTCCGTTCTCGACCAGCAGCGTGCCAGATGTCGGCATGACCACGCCCGAGATCGCGTTGAAGAAGGTCGTCTTGCCCGCGCCGTTCGGTCCGATGATTCCGACGATCTCGCCCGCATGCAGCGTGGCGCTGACCGCATCCACGGCTGTGAGGCCCCCGAAGCGCACCGTGAGTTCGCGGGCTTCGAGCAGGAGCTGCCGGCTACTCATGGCCGTGCCTCCGCAACACCATCGCCTTGCGCTGCCACAGCGACGCGAGGCCGTTGGGCAGGTACATCACGCACAGGATCAGCAGCAGCCCGAGCACCATCATGTAGCCGTAGGGCAGCTGCAGGCGCAGCGTTTCCGACAGCAGGCTGAACACGATGGCCGCGGCCACCGGACCGCCGATGCTGGCCGCGCCGCCGATCATCGCGATCAGCACCGTCTGGAAGCCGATGAAGGGGCTGAACACTGCGGGCGGGTCGATGTAGGTCCAGCGCACCGCCATGGCCGCGCCGACTGCGCCGGCGAAAGCGGCGGTGAGCGCGAAGCCCATGATCTTCACGCGCCGTGTGTCCACGCCCAGTGTCTGCGCCCGCTGCTCGTCCGCACCGATGCCAGACAGCGCGAGCCCGAAGCGGCTGCGCTTGACCAGCAGGGCAGTGGCAATCGCCGCACCCGCAATCGCCAGTACCGTGAGGTACACCGTCTCGTTCGACGGCACCACGGTCAGCACGCGCCCAACCGTGCCCGACACCTGCTTCTCGACGAAGGTCACGGCATGGCGGATCAGCTCCGTCATGCCGAAGGTCAGCACCGCGAAGTAGGTGCCGCGCAGATGCAGCACCGCCGCGCCCATCAGCACCGCGACCGCGCTCGCGATGGCCGCGCCGCTGAGGATGACCAGCGGCCACGGGAGCAAGTCGAGCAGCGTCGCACTCGCATACGCGCCGAGCCCGAAGAAGGCCGAGGTGGCGAGCGAAAGGTAGCGCGTGGCGCCGCAGAACAGCGACCAGCTGGTGGCCAGCGCGATGTACATCAGGCAGCCGAGCGCCACCGAGGCCATGAACTCCGACGCGACCCACGGCACGCCGGCCGCCAGCACGAGGCCGATGCACAGTACCCACCACGGCTTGTTTCGGGAAAGGGAAGGAATCATTTTCTGGAGAACAGTCCGTTGGGCCGCCAGATCAGCACGCCGATGAACACGGCATACGACAGCAGCATCTTGAGCGAGGGGCTCGTGAAGTACATGCCCAGCGCTTCCACCACGCCCAGCAACAGTCCGCCGACAAGGCTGCCTGCGATGCTGCCGAAGCCGCCGAGGGTGATGACGATCAGCGCCGTCACCGTGTAGGGCTCGCCCATCGAGGGAGAGATTTCATAGGTCATCGACAGCAGCGCGCCGGCCACACCCGACAGGCCCAGGCCGATGCCGAACATCAGCGGATGCAGCCGCTTCGTGTTGATGCCCACGAGTTGCGCGCCGGTGGGTGACTGCATCAGCGCGCGCACCGCCTTGCCCAGCAGCGTGAGCTTGAGCAGCGCGATCAGCACAAGGCTCAGTGCCAGCGCCACGCCGAACAGCACCAGCTTGTTGGCGGTGAAGCGCATCTCGCCCAGCTGCACCGGGTCGGCCAGGTAGTCGTAGCCGCGCAGGTCGCCGCCCCACACCAGCAGTGCAGTGTTCTGCACCAGGAACATCAGGCCGAAGCCCACCATCAGGCTGCGTGCCTCGAATACGTCGACGTTCGGTGCGCGCGCCGCCACCTGCCGGAAGCACAGCCAGTGCACCGCCATGCCCAGCGCCATCAGCAGCACGAAGGCCACCGGCATGAACAGCAGCGGCGAGATGCCCCAGGTGCTGTGCGCCCACCATGTCGCGAAGGCGCCCAGCATCAGGAACTCGCCGTGCGAGATGTTCATGATGCGCATCAGCCCGTACTGCAGGTTCAGGCCGATGGCGACCAGCGCGTAGATGCCGCCCGTGATCAACCCGCCGGCGAGGAGTTCGGCCCATCCAGAGAAAGACACGTGCTTACTTCCAGGCCGGCTTCGGCATCAGCTGCGCGGTGGCGCGGTCTTTGGGCCACACGACTTCGAACTCGCCGCCCTGCCATTGCGACACGGTGCCCGGAATGGACGCGTTCTCGCTGCCCTCGAAGCGGATCGGCCCGAGGATGGTCTTGAACTCGTTCTTTGCGATCTGCTCGCGCAGCGCCTTGCGGTCGAGGCCCACTTTCTCCACGGCCTGCTGAAGAATCTGCAGGCCCGCCCACGCGTGGCCGCTGGCCCAGCGGTCGGGCTCCTTGCCGAACTTTTTCGTGTGTGCGTCGAAGTACGCCTTGGCCTCGGGGCTGGTCTTGCTGTTCCACGAGCCCATGCCGATCACACCTTCGGTGTTGGCCGCCATCACGTTCTTGTAGAGCTGGAAGGCCGTGCCCACCGAGGCATAGAAGTACTTCGGGTTGAAGCCCACTTCGCGCGCCTGCCGGCTCGCAAGGATGGTGTCCGGCGGGTAGGTGATGCCGATGAAGGCATCGGGGTTCAGGTCTTTCATGGCGCGCAGCACCGGCGCCAGGTCTTTCACGCCCAGCGGGTAGCTCTTGCGTTCGAGCACCTGGATGCTCGTCTTCTTCAGAGCGTTGTTCAGCGCCGCGAAGTTCTCCAGCCCGAACAGGTCGTCCATGTAGACGATGGAGATGGTCTTCACGCTATTGGCCACCAACATGTCGACCAATGCGCCCATCATCTTGTCGGGCTGCTGCAGCAGCGAGAAGAAGAAGGGCAGGCGCATGTCGATCAACTTGCGCGACAGGGCAGTGGGCGCCAGCAGCGGATAGCCGAAGCGGTTGGCCAGCGGCGCAACCGCGAAGTTGGCGCCCGAACCCCAGGGCGGCAGCACCAGGTCGACCTTGTCGCTGCCCATGAGCTTTTCGAAAGTGCGCACGCAGGTCTCGGTCTCGCTGCGATCGTCGTAGCCGATCAGCTCGATGGGGCGCTTCGCACCCTTCACCGAGAGCCCGCCCGCCGCGTTGACCTGCTCGGCCCACAGCAGGTAGTTGGGCTCCTGGCTCACCTGCGCGCCGGCCGCCCATGGGCCGGTGCGCGCGATGGCGTAGCCGATCTTCACGGGGCCGCCCGAACTGTTTTGTGCGAACAGCTGCGGCGCGACGGCGGCGGCGCCCAGGGCGGTGGCGGTGCCCTGTATCCAGCGGCGGCGATTGGGGTGGTGGTGCATGGAAGTCTCCTGCCGGGCGTCGACATGCGCCCGCTGCCCGGAATCGTAGAAACGGGCGCCTTCGGCCGCTGTGCCCGCCGTGCACAAAGCACTTGACGCAGCGTGCACGCGCCTAGTGGTTAACCCGCAAAGCCGGGGGCCTTGCATGCGCTTCACAATGCGCAGCAATCCGGCGTTGCCTTGCACTCTTTCGTTTTCGCCCTTCACTGCACGAGATGACCGCGTCCCTGCTCCTGTCCACAGACGAGATCCCGCCCAAGGAGCGCGGGCCGTTGTGGTGCGAATGGGTGTGGCGCCACTTCGGCGGCCTGGGCTCCGACCTCTACAACGACAGCGAATTCGACGGTCACCTCGCGGCCTCGCATGCGGGCGACGTGATCCTCACACGGCTCGAAGCGAATCGGCACCGCGTGCTCAGAACGACGCAGATGGCGCGCCTGAGCGAAGTTCCGTACCTGAAGATCGTCGCGCCCTGGCAGGGCTCAGCCGAGGTCACGCAGCGCGGCCGCGCCGCCGCCGTGCGCTCGGGTGGATGGACGCTCTACGACACCACCGCCGACTACACCGTGGCCAACCCCGAGCGCAGCGACCACCTGATCGTGATGTTGCCGAAAGACCAGATCGCATCGCCCGCGCTGCCGCTCAACGACCTGGTGGCGCGCCGCATCGGCGGTGGCAGCGGCATCTCGCGTGTGGCGCTGGAGACCATGCGCAGCACGTACCTCGAACTGCCCTTCATGAGCGAGGCAGCGGCGCGCGGTGCGGGCGAACTGCTGATACAGCTGGTGCGCCTTTCGTTGATGGAGCTGGCCGGGCAGGAAACGCCGCAGACGCAGCGCGAGGCCCTGAAAGACCGCATCCGCCGCCACGTTGCGCAGAACCTGCATGACCCGGCCTTGTCGATAGACAGCATGGCGCTGGCCCTGCGCTGCAGCAAGCGCCTGCTGCACAGCGCCTTCGCCGACGATGATGAAACGCTGAACGGCTACATCCAGCACCAGAGGCTGGCTGCGAGCATCCGCGAACTGCTCGACCCGGCGAACGCAGCAAGGTCGATCACCGACATCGCGCTGGCTTCGGGCTTCGGCAACCTCTCGCACTTCAGCCGAGTGTTCCGCGAGCACACGGGCGGCAGCCCGAGCGAATTCAGGCGGCAGGCGGCGTTGCGCTGATTGACGCAAATACTGCGTCTGCGGTGACGCAGAAAAGCGGCAACTCGGGCCGCAACAAATCAATGTTCGGGTCGATATCATCCTGGGCGGGTGCATCGAAGCAAGCCTGCAGGTCGATGACTTGCATGTTCCGGGGTACCCACATCAACAACGAGAAATTAATTTCCGGGAGGCCGTATGGCAATTCAAATTGACACGGATGGAATGATCATTCACGCGAAAGTCCGCAATGCGCGCAGCCCTGCGATCGAACGCGGTAGACGTACGAGCACGATCACAGGCATCGTTGTGCACCAGACCGATGCGGACACTTCAGCATCCTCGCTGAACAGCTACAAACGCCCAAAGGCCAATGGCGCGCACTTTCTTGTCGACACCGATGGAACTATTTACCAGACCGCCGCGATCTACCAGCGCACGAACCATGTCGGGCCACTGAAGGCGAGGTGCCTGATCACCGGGAGTGCTCTCCGCGAGACTACCCTGCGGGCGTGAACGCGGTGGATCCGATGCATCGCATCGAGATGCGCAGGGCACCTAGCGACCGGTATCCAGGCAACATGGAGGGCATTGGTATCGAGATGGTGGGCAGGGCCAGACTACCAGCAGGGTTCCAGGTACCACGAAACAACAAACTCTCCACGGATGAGTTGAGAGGACGGTACGGTGTATACGACACGCCGACCACCGCCCAGAACCAAGCACTCTCGTGGCTTGTCAAGGCGCTCGAAGACTCCATGCAGATCGCACCGAGCGAGATATTTCGACATCCAGAAGCCAGCAGAAAAAATACGACCGAGGCACAAGGTGCGAATTGGAATCTGGTGGCCCCGACGCCATGAGAAAAGTCATCGTTCTTGCGGTAACGCTGGCTACCGTAGCTATGGCCCTGTCAGTTCACGCGGCAGACAAGCGCTATCCGGCAGCCTTCGTAAAGTCGATCAAGATCGACAACCCGTCGGGGAAAACAGCGTGGGAGAACAAAGATTTTCTAGATTGTCAGGATGTTGTTTTGACCGTCGAAGATGTGTTCTATGCGCTACGTCATATGCGGAGGGTCTCAAAGAGGTCGTATCTCGTGCCGCAGGCGCAAGAAACCGGATGCGAGGGCAGTGCGCTCGTTACATTCAAGAACGGAAAAATCCTCGCTATCGGCATTGAGCCCACGGGGAGAATCAGTACCGCGGAGTTGGACGAGGCGCTTGGGCCCACGACTGATCCCGGAAGCTACTACGACTGCGAACCCTGCAACGATCGCAAGATGGCACTGCTCAAAGATGCTCTCAATCGGGCAGATGAACGGCGCCTCAAGCGACTGGAGGCAGAAGGTCGGATTCCACCAGGTCAGGCGAAACCACGGCTTAAAACTCTGCGGGAAAGCCGCGAGCCCAAGCCACCCCCCAAGAGCTGAAATCCACACGGTTGAACACGCTGCCTCCGACGGCAGGTGATCAAGAAGACCGTGGTGTCCTGTTTTCTGGTTGCACCGCATCGTCGACGCTCCAGGGCGCGTACACCTCGGCATGCAGGTCGGGCGAATTCACCTTCGCGAGCAGATCGCGCACGTCGTCCTTCACGCGCGCCAGCGACAGGCGCAGGCCGCGCACCCGCACGTATGCAGCGAAGTCGCACAGCGCCTCGATGCTGGTCGCGTCGAGGTCCGCCGACTCTTCCAGGCTCAGCACCATGCGCTGCAGGCCCGGCGTCGCGTCGATACGCGCACGGATCGATGCGAACACCGCATCCGCATTGCCGAAGAAAAGCGGCACATCGGGCCGCGCGATCAGCACGCCAGGCGGCACCACGGCCTCGGGGTGGCGGGCCGTGTCTACAAAGTCGTGGCTCTGGCCCAGCCGGCCGAGCCAGCTCACCGTGGTGCGCGAGAAGCCGCGCAGCAGCAACAGCAGGCTCACGCCGATGGCAGCCAGCAGCCCGTTGAGCACGCCCAGCAGCAGCACCGCGGCAATCGCCACCAGCGCCACCAGCCGGTCGCGCCGCCACTGAAAGTACGGCCGCAGCGCCGCCGGGCTCAGTGTGTGGCTTACTGCGTGGATCACGATGGCCGCCAGCAGCGGCTCGGGCGTGTGCGCGATCCACGGCAGCAGCGTGAGCACCGCCACCAGCACCACCAGCCCCGCCACGATGCCGGCCGTGCGAGTCTTCGCACCGGCCGATTCGTTGGCCGACGTGGCCGAATAGCCCGCGCCCACCGGCATGCCCTGGAACAGCGCCGACAGCAGGTTCGCGCCGCCGAGCGCCAGCAGGTCGCGGTTGGCCGACACGTTGTCGCCGTGACGCATCGCAAAGGTGCGGATAGACCCGTAAGACTCGGCATAGAGGATCAGCGCCATCGCGAAGGCCAGCCCGCCGAGGCTCTGCCACTGCTCCCGGTCGAGCTGCGGCACGCCCGGGTGCGAGAAGTCGAGCGAGATCGGCCCCACCGCCGCCACGCCCCAGGCATGGCACAGGCCGCTCACGTCGAGCACGATGCCGGCCACGATCACCAGCAGGGCAGCCGGCACCGCGCGCCACCGCGCCAGTCCGCGCAGCAGCACCAGCGCGACAAGCGCCATGGCCGCGCCCGCAAGATTCCAGTGCCGCCATTCGGCCACCAGCCCGGCGGCGAGCCGGAAGAAATCGCTGTGCGCCGGCTGCACCGCGAGCACCTTTGGCAACTGCTTGACCACGATGGTGAGCGCCAGCCCCAGTGCGAAGCCGCGCAGCACCGGCTTGGCGATCAGGCTAGACACAGCGCCGAGTCGGGCGATGCCCGCAATCACGAAGAACACCCCGGCCAGCAGCACGATGCCCGCGCCCAACGCCAGCCGCGTGACCGCATCGACACCCGTCACCGACATCGTGGCCGCGAACAGCACCGCGGCGGAAGACGAAGTGGCCGAGACGATCGCGAAGCGGCTGCTGCCGAAGAGGCCGTACACCAGCAGCCCCGCGAACAGCGCGATCACGCCGGCCTGGGGTGGCAGCCCTGCAATGCCCGAATAAGCCACCGCTTCGGGCAGCAGCAGGCCCGCAATGGAGACGCCCGCGACGACGTCGGCAAGGCCGGGGCGGCGTGGGGCGGTCGTGGGCATGGGCATCGGGGGAGTTTCTGCGGTCATGGGCAAGTTTGTTGTTGTCGCTTCATGCTGGCAATGGGTAGCGGACCGGAACCTGACGGCGCAGGGGGATACCGGCGCGCGACCGTGCATACTCGCGCGCGCCCTAAAAACCATATTTCAGCAAGGATCCCATGTCAGGACACGGCTTTCACGTGCACGGCCCGCACGACCACGAACTGGAACACGCTGCATCAGGCGGCCATGGCAGCGGCCATGACGACACAGCAGCAGCGCATTCCGGCGGCATGAGCATGACGAGCAAGATCGCGGTGTGCACCGCCGTGATCGCCACCGTCGGCGCGATCTTCTCGTATATGGGCGGGGCCACGCAGGCCAACGCCGGCCTCTACAAGAACAACGCCGCCATCAAGAAGACCGAGGCTTCGAACCAGTGGAATTACTTCCAGTCGAAGAGCACCAAGCAGGCGCTGGCTGAGTTTGCGCGTGACACCGCGACCGACGATGCTCGCAAGCAGGGCTGGCAGGTCAAGGTGGCGCGCTACGAGCAGGAGAAGACTGAGATCCAGACCGAGGCGAAGAAGCTGGAGGCGGAGGCGAGCCGGTGGGATGCGCAGTCTGATGAGCAGATGCACCAACACCATCGGTGGGCTCAGGCGACTACTGTGCTGCAGGTGTCGATTGCCCTGGCTGCCATTGCGCTGCTGACGAAGAAGAAATGGCTTGAGCGGGCGATGTTCGGCGTGGCGGCTGCGGGGCTTGTGGTGGGTGGGTTGGCGGCGTTTCACATCTAGCGCGTACCGCCTTCGCTCAAGGCGACACGCAACGACTGCATCGTGGTGTCGGCTGTTTCGATCCGCCGCTGCAATTCTTCATTAACCACCCGCACTAGCGCGCCGAGTTCGGTGCGGGTCGGATAAACCTCTTCGGTATCGTTCACCCCCTGTGGAACGATGAGCTTTTCGAGACCCACGTACGCACGCTGCACCTCGTGAAGACTGTCGATGTCATCGCATGCTTGCAGCGCAAGCGATTCAACGCTGGCGGCTTCAGAAGATTCGGGAAGTGAGTGAAGGTGCGCGGACGCACGAGCGGATGCAGCCATGAATGGCCTCCAAGTGATTGCGGTTTGCTGAAACCGACGCACTCAACGCCAATTGAGGGCGGCAGCTCGACGGGTTGGCGTACCGGGCAATCACTTGCGTGAAACCGGCAGGGCGCGAGCCCTCCCGTCGAGCCGCCAAAACTGGAGGCACGAACGACAAAGCCGCAGACTCTGCGGAGAAACTGCGGCTTGCGTCGCAGTGATTGCACGGGACGCCAATCCCGATCACGCCTGTTTTTGACGTGACGGCGCGCAGTATAGCCACGCAGATACCTGTGATTCGAGGAGGGGCGGGATGGTCCTGCGCCTCACAGCCCCGGAGTTGGACCTGCTTCGGTGGAATGCTGCAGTGCGATACAAGCCAAGCCCATGACAGGTACGATTTCGCCGTGGCCGCATCCACACGGCCACCGTCTCCTCCCGCGTATGCCCCTAACCCGAGCAACCTCGTCCATGACCGCCTCCCACCGCCAGCCCGTTGCACTGAACAAAGCCTACCGCCTGCTGAACCACGGCCCCACCGTGCTAGTGAGCGCCGCGCATGGCGGCCAGCGCAACATCATGGCAGCGGCCTGGGCCATGCCGCTCGACTTCGATCCGCCCAAGGTGGCGGTGGTGCTCGACAAGAGCACCTGGACGCGTGTGCTGCTCGAAGGCGCTGGCACCTTCGCGCTGCAGGTGCCGGTGCGTGCTCAGCTCGACCTGACCGAGGCGCTGGGCAACAGCTCTGGCCGCGAGATCGTCGAGAAGTCGGGGCAGGACAAGTTCGCCGCCTATGGGCTGGAGACTTTCACAGGCACGGCCACCGATGCGCCGTTGCTCGAAGGCTGCGCGGCCTGGCTCGAATGCCGGCTGCTGCCCGAGCCCTCGATCCAGCAGCGCTACGACCTGTTCCTTGGCGAGGTGATCGCCGCGCAGGCCGATGAGCGCGTGTTTGCCAACGGTCGCTGGAACTTCACCGGGCACGACGAACTGCGCACCTTGCACCACGTGGCGGGCGGGCACTTCATCGTCGATGGCGATGCGGTCGACGCGCAGCCACTGCCGCCGCTGTCTCGCTAGAAGAAGTTCAGGCCGAAGTGCCCCGCGCCGCGCGGGGCACCAGCATCGCCCGCAAGGCCAGTACGCCGCACACGGCTGCCGCCAGTGCCAGCAGCACGGCCCAGAGCAGGCGCGAGGGCGATGCAGCGTCCAGCCAGTCGGCCAGCAGCAAGGTGGTGATGTTGTAGGCGGCGTGCAGCGCAATGCACGGAATGAGCGAGCGCGTGCGCTCGTACAGCCACGCGAGCACGGTGCCCATCACGAAGCCGACCACGAACTGGTAGATGTTCATGTGCGCCGCGCCGAAGAACAGCGCCGACATGAAGATTGCCTGCCCCCGCGGATAGCGCTGCAGGAAGCCGCGCAGCACGATGCCGCGGAACAGCATTTCCTCCAGCAGCGGCGCCAGCACGCACACCGCGAGCACGGCGGCGATGCTGCCGTCGGCCATGCGGCTGAACATCGATTCTTCCCAGGCCGACAGCGGAACAACGCGCATCAGCAGGTTGAGCGCGGAAGTAATCGTCAGCAGCAGCGCGGGCACCAGCAGCAGCACCGGCGGCACCACGAGCATGAGCACTGCCCCGGCGGAAGCCGGCGACTGGTGGAACAGCTCGCGGTACGTGAGCTTCTGGGCGTGCATCACCACCGCGAACACGCAGCCGTTGCCCAGCACGGCTGCGAGCACACCGATCTGCATGGTGTTGAGCTCCAGCCATCCGTTGGCGTCGCGCAGCGCTGCGCCAATGACGAACTCGCAGAGGAACAGCGCCACGAACAGGAGGGCGGCTTGCGCCACCGAGGGAAAGGCGGCGCTTTTCGGGGAGGGCATTGGGCGGGGCGCGGAGGGAGGGTGGCGCGGATGTTACGCGACCGGCTTGTCAGCCTCGCTGCAGGTGTTGCGAGAGCGGCGCGAGCGCTATCCCGCTGCTGCCGTCCTGCGCCGCCAGCACCAGTTCGCGCAGCAATGCGTACTCGCGCAACCGGGCAGCGCCGTGCGGGTCGCCCGGCTCGATCCCGGCGGAGGGGTGGCACATGAGCACGTCGCCGGTATTGCATGCCGAGATCCATTCGGACAGGCGCTGCTCGTGTTGCTGCATGTCGCCCGAAAAATCGTAGACGCCCAGCAGGTGGGTGCTCACGGGAATGCCGCGCCGCGCGGCCAGTGCGGCCAACTGCGGGCCACCCAGTGCGTGGATGACCCGGGCCTTCAGCCGCTCGGGGCCCTGGCGCAAGCCCGGCGCCGTGCTGCGGATCCAGGGCGGCGACGCGGCATAGCGCCGCGCGATTTCCTCCACCAGCAGATCGCGCACGACCGGGAACTGGTGCACGTGCCGGTGCCCGTCGACGAAGGCGGGCGCGCGGCCCATGGCATCCTCGAAGCGCGTCAGCTGGTCGCGGATGTCGGCCTGCAGCCCCGGTGCGAACACCGTGCGCGTGTACGTCCGTGCGAGCAGCCCCAAGAGCCCGGGCTCGGTGCCACCGGCACGCGCGGGCCGCGTGAGGTCCAGATGCAGGCCGGCATCGAACCGCGCCGGATCGATGCGCCGGAGCATCCTCGTTCCGGTCAGCCAGGCATCGCGTCGCACCATGCAGCTGGCCGCGGAGATCTTTCCCTGCTCGGCCAGGTCGAACACGGCGGAGTTGATGCCCGCGCTCATGCCGAAGTCGTCCGCGCAGATGCAGAGGTAGCGCAAGGCCTCACTCATCGCCGTTCGTCCCGGAGGTTGGGGCGGGTGCGGCATCAAGGCAGTGCGGGTCGCTCGTGGCGCTGCCTGCGAAACGCCATGCGGCGACGCCGTCGTTCACCGCCACCAGTTGCGCGCGGAAGAGCCAAGGGTGCGTGAGCTGCGCCGTATTCGAAGCGACGAGCCATGTGGTGCGCGGCAGACACAGCGTGGCCGCGAGTTGCGTGCGGTCGATCAGCGTGCGGGCCGCGCGCTCCGGCTCGAAGCGGCCGGCGTCGGAGATCTCCTTGCGCCAGTTGTCGCGGGTGTCCAGCGCTGCCGCCTTCCAGTCGTCCGACACCAATACCGGCCCGCGCAGGTTCCAGTAGAAGGGAATGTCGTAGTAATAGCTGTCGAGCATCAGCACCTGGTCGCCGGGCGCCACCGCCTGCCCGACCGGCAGCCGCAGCCGTGTGCCCGGCGGCGATGAAAGGATCGAAATGGCAACCACGCAGGCGATGCACACGGCGGCGGCCCCCAGCGCCATTACGCGCACCTTGGGTAGCAGCGTCTCCAGCACGCGGCCGGCGAGCACGCGCTGCGCGATCAGGTACGCCAGCGGCGGCAGGGCAGGCAGCACGTAGCCGACGAGCTTGGAGCGCGGCAGCGAGAAGAACACCACGATGACTGCGAGCCAGATCCACATCAACCAGTCGACATCGCTGAGCCGGGCGTGCGCGGTGCCGTCCTTGCCCCTGGGCACGAACACCCACGCGAACCAAGGCAGCGTGAAGCCTGCGAGCACCGGCAGGTAGAACCAGAAGCCATGCTCGTTGTTGAAGCCCGATGAAGCAAAGCGCCGGAAGTGCTGCGTGATGACGAAGTAGTCGAAGAACTCCGGGTACTTCATCTGCATCGCGACGAACCACGGGCCGGCCACTACCAGCACGATTGCCCAGCCGGGCAGCCACAACGCGAGCCGCAGTGTTGCGAGCCTGCGCGTTGCCGCGCACCAGATCGCGATCACCATCGCGGGCAGCACGAGGCCGATCAGGCCCTTGGCCAGCAAGCCGGCCGCGGCGAACAGGTAGGCGCCAGCCAGCAGCGCCCGCCATGGTTCCCCGCGCTCCTTCGCCATTGCGGCGCCGGCCGCCAGCAGCACCGTGGCAGAGATGCAGCCAGCCACCAGCATGTCGAGGTTCGCGAACTGCGCGCCCAGGAAGAAGAAGGGCGTGGTCACCAGCACCACCGCCGACAGCAGCGCCTGCGGCACTGTCGTCCATCGGCGCAGAAAGAAGAACAGCGAAGCCGCCGCTGCGCCACCACCCAGGACGGACGGCAGCCGCGCCGCCCATTCCACCGGCCCCGTCACCGCCATCGCGGCGGCGCCGATCCAGTAGAACAGCGGCGGCTTGTGGAAGAAGGGCAGGCCGTCGAGCCGAGGCACCAGCCAGTCGCCGGAGTGCAGCATCGCGAGCGCGACGCCGCCGTAGCGGCCCTCGTCAGGCGCCATCAGCGGACGGAGCCAGGCGGTGGCCAGCAGCCACGCGAAGAGCGCGGCAATGAGCCACAGCGGCCGGGGCACGGTCCGCCATGCAGAGTCGAATTGCTTCATGGCTTGCCGGTCTCGATCCCCGTGCCGCGCTCTTCGCGCACCACATACAGCGGGCGGCCCTTGACCTCCTCGTAGATGCGCGCGATGTATTCGCCCACGATGCCGGTAGAGATCATCTGGATGCCGATGAAGAACATCAGGCTCACGACGATGGTGGTCCAGCCCGAGACGGCATTGCCGAACAACAGGTGGTCGATTGCCACGAAGGCGCCATAGCCGAAGGCCGGCAACGCCAGCAGCAGGCCCACCACGCTGACCATGCGCAGCGGCCAGGTGGTGAAGGCAGTGAGCCCGTCGATGGCCAGGCGCACCAGCCGGCGTACGTTGAAAGTGCTGCGGCCTTCCGCACGCGGTGCGGGCGTGTAAGGCAGCGCCACTGCGCGAAACCCCACCCAGGCGTACAGCCCCTTCATGAAGCGGCTGCGCTCCGGAAGGCTCATGAGCGCATCGACCACCTTGCGGTCCATCAGGCGGAAGTCGCCCGCATCCTTGGGCACGGCGAAGCGGTCCGACGAATTGACGAGGCTGTAGAAGAGCCGGCTGCCGATCTGCTTGAAGCGGCTCTCGTCGCTGCGCTCTTCGCGCACCGCATACACCACCTCTGCGCCGGCCACCCACTGCGCGACCATCGTGTGGATGAGTTGCGGCGAATGCTGCAGGTCGCCGTCGAGCAGCACCACCGCATCGCCCGTGGCAGCGGCAAGGCCTGCAGTGAGTGCGGCCTCCTTGCCGAAGTTGCGCGACAGCGAGATGCAGCGAAAGCCCGAGAGCTCGCACCACGCCTCGGCCACCGCGGCGGTGTCGTCGGTGCTGCCGTCGTCCACCACGATGATCTCCCAGCGCATGTGCGTGGCCCAGAGGATGTCCTCGAGCAGTGGCAGCAGGTGCCGCAGGTTGGCCGCCTCGTTGAAGCAGGGGATCACACAGGAGATGCTGCGCGCTCCGGTCGGCGGAGTGAAAGGCGTGGCTGCGCGTGGTGCGGGCGCCTCGGCCTGCTGCAGCCTGGCCGGTGCGCGCGAATGCCTGCTGGCGTTGCTCGGGGAGATCATGGATGCCTCCAGAAAGAAGCGGCCGCTGTCTTGTCGTCGCGCGCGCGGCCAGCGTGCGACGCCGGAAAAGAAATGAACCGGTGCGCGATCCATTGCGCGGCGGCGAGCAGCCCTGCGATCGCGACCGCGAGCAGCAGGCCGGCTGCGATGTCGAGCGGGAAATGAACACCCACGTAGACGCGCGCCCATCCGGTGATGGCGGCCAGCAGCAGCAGCGGCACGCTCAGCCTGCGCAGGCTGGGGCGCAGCAGGAAGGCCAGCGCCACCATGAACATCACCGTCGCGTGCGTGCTGGGCAGCGAGCCGCGACCCGCATGCTCGATGTACGACGGCGCCAGCCCCAGCATGAAGGGCCGCGGCGCGTTGAGCGACAGCGCAATCGCGTGCGAGGCCATCGATGCGAAGCCCGCGAGCGCTGCCACGATGCAAAGGTAGGCCCGGTCGGCGCGATGTCGCCACAGCGCCACAACGAGCACGCCCGCGCACAGCCAACTGCCCCAGAGCGCGAAGGCCGATGCAACCGACAGCACCCACGGCGTCGGCTGGCTGCCGGCCGTGAGCCATTGAAAGAGTGTGAGGTTCAGCGCATTCATGGCGCCACCTTCTTCGGCAAGCTGGAGAAAACAATGGGCGTGCGACAGCACCCGGTGCGGCGCGCGCACCAGAAAAATCCGGACATGGTCAAACCTTTCGAGAGGGACGCAGGAGCCCGCAGCGCGAAGCAGCGGACCACCAGACGCGCGAGGCGTCGTGTCTCAGATCCCGGAAGGTGGTGCAGCAGTGGGCGGCAGAAGCCGCCAGGGCTGCGAGAGAGGCGGGGCACCGCCGTGCGGCGGCACGTGTTCGGGCGCTTCGCGCACGATGGGCATCACCAGCCGTGCGACAGCCACGGCCAGCGGCAGCAGTGCCAGCACCATCGCCATCAGCGTGTTCAGCCCGAGCTTGAAGGCATCGGGGTGGTCGATGCTCGCCGGCGCCTGGGTGAACACGGTGGTCTCGCGGTCGGACGGATGATCCGCACGGTCGTCGGCTTCGAACTGCGTGGTTTCGCTGAGGCTGCGCAAACGCAGCATCGGCTCGTCTTCCAGCCCGTCGCAGCGGAAATGCACCGCGATGAAGGGCTGCAGAAAGATCAGCAGGATGCCGGCAACGCACCACGCCTTGTAGTGCGCCTCAGCAAAACGACGGATGCGTGCGAGCAGCATGCACGAATGCTAGGAGGCTCGTGTGAACAGAACCTGATCGGGCGGGTCAGCATCCCGCAAGGTTGAGGATGACGTGCGTGTGAAAAGGCCTTCGTGGGCTGCTTCATCGACCCCTCGTGCCGCAAGGCTGCTTCTTGACCCTGGAGTGGCTTTGGGGCTTTCAATCGCCTGCATGAATCCAGCTCTTCAGCATCAGGCTTTTGACCGTGAAATGTCATTCGCGCGCGCCGCACTGGCAAACGGCGACACCGCACAAGGGTGGCGTGCGCTCGAACTTGCACACGTCATCGGGCAGTCGCGCTTCCTTCTGCATCTGCGCGTTCATATGGCGATGCTCGGTGTCGCGGTGCGGCACAACGACCTGAAGGAAACGGGCGCACAACTGTTGCGCTTGGCCTTGGTTCCATTGGGTCACATGCTTGGCCGCCTGCCCGCCTTCAACCCCGGCAGTGGCCGCGTGAGTGCGCTATCGCCTGCTGACTGGCCTGGCGAACTCGACCCTCACTCTCTCGAGCGGATCGATCCTTCGGCATCACCACGCCGTTGCTGAACGACGCTCACGCGGAGACGAGCTTCGGCCGCCCGCTAAAGCAAAAACGGAATAAACCGCCGCGTGCCCCGCATATAAGCGCGATAGTCATCGCCGAAGTGCGCGATGCACTCCTGCTCGTCGCGCAGCGCCGTCAGAAACAGCAGCACCGTGGCCGCAACAACCAGCGCCAGCGTGAGCCATGTGAACTGCTTGAGAAAAGCACCCCACGCCAGCAGCATCAGCGCCGTGTACATCGGGTGGCGGATGTAGCGGAAGGCGCCGGTGCTGACGATGGTTGAGGTTTTTTCAAAGCTGTACAGCGCGGGGTCGTCGCTGCGCGCCTCGGTCGGCTTGCCCTGCGCCTTGAGCAGTCGCACCGCGTGGATCGGCAGCCAGATCGACAGCACGAAGAAGAGCGACGAGACGATCTGCTTGGGCGAGAACGGATCGTCGTGCCACATGGGCAGGTTCACGACGATCAGCACCAGCATGCATTCCCATGCGAAGAAGCGGTAGAAACCGTGCGAGCCGGGCTGGCTCAGCGGGCCGCGCGACACGTACAGCAAAGCGGCCGTGCCGGCGACGAAAAGGAAGAGCTGAATCCAGAAGAGCATGGCGGGCGAATTTACACGGCCCGCGGGCATCAGCCCGAAATGGAAAACCCGCCGTCGACGGGAATGGCCGTGCCCGTCACGTAGTCCGACGCGGGGCTCGCGAGGAACACGGCGGTGCCGGCAATGTCGGCCGGCTGGCCCCAGCGGCCGGCGGCGGCGCGGGCCTTCACCCGCTCGTACAGGCCCGGAACCTGGCTGCGCGCGCCATCGGTCAGTTCGGTCTCGAACCAGCCCGGCAGGATCGCGTTGACCTGGATGTTGTCGGCCGCCCATGAGAGCGCCGTCGACTTGGTGAGCTGCACGATGCCGGCCTTGCTCGCGGCATAGGCCGGCGCATAGGGCGCGCCGAAGATCGACATCATCGAGCCGATGTTGATGATCTTGCCGCCGCCCGCGGCCTTCAGGTGCGGGTGCGCGGCGCGGCTGCACAGGAAGGCGCTGGTGAGGTTGGTGTTCATCACCTGGTGCCACTCGTCCAGCGAGAGCTGGTCGACCGGCTTGCGTATGTTGGTGCCGGCGTTGTTGACCAGGATGTCGAGCCGGCCGCAGCGCGCGGCGGCGTCGTCGAACAGCTTCTGCACCGAAGCTTCGTCGCTCACGTCGGCTTCGAGCGCGAAGCTGTCGCTGCCCAGCGCCTTCAGCGCTTCGACGGCAGCGGCCGACTTCTGTGCATTGCGCGCGGCGACGATGACGCGCGCACCGGCCTTGGCAAGGCCCTGAGCCATGCCGAGGCCGATGCCCCCGTTGCCGCCCGTGACGAGCGCGACTTTGCCAGTGAGATCGAACATCAGGTAGAGGCTGGAGTGGAGGTGGTTTCGGGTTTCTTGGAAACGAGCGTCAGGATATCGTAGCTGGCGACCAGCTCGCCGTCCTGGTTCGTCACTTCCACGTCCCATGCCACCACGCCCTGGCCCTGGCCGCTCGCGTCCTTCTTGTTGCGGTCGATCTTGCGCTTGCAGGTCAGGCGCGCCTGGATGGTGTCGCCGATGCCCACGGGCTTGGTGAAGCGCAGCGTGTCGAGGCCGTAGTTGGCCAGCACCGGTCCCGGCGATGGCGACACGAACAGCCCGGCCGCGGCCGACAGCACGAAGTACCCGTGCGCAATGCGCTTGCCGAAGGGCGACTGCTTCGCGGCCACCTCGTCGAAGTGCATGTAGAAGTAGTCGCCCGAGATGCCGCCGAAGGCCACGATGTCGGCCTCGCCGACGGTGCGGCGGTGCGTGAGCAGCGAGTCGCCGATGCGCAGGTCTTCGAAGTAGCGGCGGAAGGGGTGCACATCGCTCTCGCGCACGGCCGCGCCGCGCACGTGTTCGCCGGTGATGGCGGCCAGCATGGTGGGCGAGCCCTGCACCGCGGCGCGCTGGAGGTAGTGCTTCACGGCGCGCAGTCCGCCGAGCTCTTCGCCGCCGCCCGCGCGGCCGGGGCCGCCGTGCTTGAGCTGCGGCAGCGGCGAGCCGTGGCCAGTCGACTCGGCCGCGGCCTCGCGGTCGAGCACCAGCAGGCGGCCGTGCCATGCGGCAGCAACCGGGATCGCCTTGGCCGCGATGGCCGGGTCGCGCGTGACCAGCGTGCCCACCAGGCTGCCGCGGCCGCGCGCGGCCAGTGCCAGCGCCTCATCGATGCCGTCGTAGGGCATCAGCGTGCTGACGGGGCCGAAGGCCTCGACGTCGTGCGCGGCGTCGTGTTCGAGCGGTTTGCGGCTCAGCAGCAGCGTGGGCGCGAAGAACGCGCCTTCGCTCACGCCGTCGCCCACCGGCGAGAAGCCGTCGCGCTCGCCGTACACCAGCTCCGCGCCCTTCAGCAGCGTGGCCACGCGTTCGGCCACGTCGGCCTGCTGGTCGCGCGAGGCGAGGGCGCCCATGCGCACTTCTTCGCGCGACGGATCGCCGACGACAGTTTTCGCGAGCCGCGCGCGCAGCCGCTCGGCCACCGCATCGAGATGCTGGCGCGGCACGATCGCGCGGCGGATGGCCGTGCACTTCTGGCCGGCCTTGGTGGTCATCTCGCGCGCCACTTCCTTCACGAAGAGATCGAACTCCTCGTCGTCGGGCGTCACGTCGGGCGCGAGGATCGCGCAGTTCAGCGAGTCGGCCTCGGCGTTGAACGGGATCGACTGGCGCACGATGTTCGGGTGCACGCGCAGCTTGGCAGCGGTATCGGCCGAGCCGGTGAAGGTCACCACGTCGGGGCCTTCGAGCCGGTCGAGCAGGTCGCCCGTGCTGCCGATCACGAGTTGCAGGCTGCCCGCAGGCAGGATGCCCGACTGCACGATGAGGCGCATCAGCGCCTCGGTGAGGTAGCTGGTGGCCGTGGCCGGCTTGCCGATGCAGGGCATGCCCGCGAGGAAGCTGGGCGCGAACTTCTCGAGCAGGCCCCAGATGGGAAAGTTGAACGCGTCGATGTGCACCGCCACGCCGCCGCGCGGCACCAGGATGTGCGTACCCGCGAAGCCGCCCTTCTTGCCGAGCGGGAAGGCCGGGCCTTCGTGCACGAGGTTGCCCGAGGGCAGCTCGTTGGTGCCGATGCCGGCGTAAGCGCTCAGCGTGCCCGCACCGCCCTCGATGTCGATCCAGCTGTCGGCGCGCGTCGCACCCGTGTGGGTCGAGACGGCGTAGAGCGCTTCCTTGTTCGCGGCCAGGTACTTGGCCAGCGCCTTCAGGCGTTCGGCTCGCTGCTGGAAGTCGAGCGCCATCAGCGCGGGAATGCCGGTGCGACGCGCGTACTGCAGCGCCTCGGCGAAGTCGATGGCCTCGGCGTGCGTGCTCGCCACGGGCTGGCCGTTGACGGCACTGCGCAGTTGCTGCGCAGCCTGCTGGCCGATCCAGCGGCCGGCGATGTAGCTTTGGAGGGTGGTGGTCATGGTGCGTGTCCTTTGGTCAATGGCGCCGGCTCGAAGACTGGGTCAGTCCTTCTTGCCGATGCCCAGGTAGGTGTCGATGATTCGTTGGTCGTGCAGCAGGTCGCGCGCCTTGCCTTCGAGCGCCACGGCGCCCATTTCGAGCACATAGGCGCGGTCGGCCACCTGCAGCGCGGCGCGCGCGTTCTGCTCCACCAGCAGCACCGACACGCCATGGCTGCGCAGCTGCGACACCACGCGCAGCACTTCGCGCACCACCAGCGGTGCAAGGCCGAGCGAGGGTTCGTCGAGCATCAGCAGGCGGGGCCGCGCCATCAGCGCGCGGCCGATGGCCAGCATCTGGCGTTCGCCGCCCGAGAGCGTCGATGCCATCTGCGGACGGCGTTCGCGCAGGCGCGGGAAGATCTCGAAGATCTCGTCCATGCGCGCACGCTGGTCGCGCTTGCCCTTGCGCCACTGGTAGAAGCCGCCGAGCAGCAGGTTGTCTTCGACCGACATCTCGCCGAACAGCTCGCGCCGCTCGGGCACCAGCGCCACGCCTCGCGCCACCATCGTTTCGACGCCGGGGCGAGCGATGCGCTCGCCGCCCAGCGAGAGCCGGCCGGTGGACTGCAGCAGGCCCATGGCAGCGCACAGCAGCGTGGTCTTGCCGGCGCCGTTGGGGCCGATCACGGTGACGATCTCGCCTTCGTTCACCTGCAGGCGCACGTTGTGCACCGCCTCCACGGTGCGGTAGGCAACGCAGAAGTCCTCGAGTTGAAGCAGAGGGTGGCTCATCGTGCGTCTTCCAGCAGTTCGTCGTCAGCGCCGCCCAGATAGGCTTCGAGCACGCGCGGGTTGGCCTGCACTTCGGCGGGCGTGCCGGTGGCGATGACGGTGCCGAATTCGAGCACCGTGATGCGGTCGGCGAGATTCATCACGAACTCCATGTCGTGCTCCACCACGAGGATGCCGAGGCCCTCGGCGCGCAGCTGGCTCAGCAGCACAGAGAGGGCTCGCTTTTCAAGATGGCGCAGGCCAGCCGCGGGTTCGTCGAGCAGCAGCACCGAAGGCTGGCCAGCGAGTGCGCGGGCGATTTCGACCACGCGCTGCTGTCCCAAAGAAAGCGATGCGGCGGGCGTGTCGGCATGTGGGCCTAGGCCGCAGCGTTCGATCTGCTTGCGGGCTTCGGCCATCAGCGCGGCTTCTTCGGCGCGGTCCAGCCGCAGCATTGCCGCGAGCCAGCCGCGCTTTGCGCGCAGGTGGGCGCCGAGCGCGACGTTCTCGACCACGCTGCGCTGGCCGAGCAGGCGCACGTGCTGGAAGGTGCGGCCCAGGCCCAGTGCGGCAAAGGCGCGCGACGGCTTCGTTGCCATCGACTGGCCCGCGAGCTTCACCTCGCCCGAGGTGGGATCGTCCACGCCCGAGATCATGTTGAAGAAGGTGCTCTTGCCAGCGCCGTTCGGGCCGATCAGCGCGTGGATCTCGCCGGCCTTGAGCGTCATCGAGATCGAGTTGTTGGCGACGAGGCCGCCGAAACGCTTGCTCACGTCGCTGGCTTGCAGCAGCAGTTCGCCACTAGGGGGCAGGGCGCGTTGTGCGAGCTGCACGGTAGAGGGAGTCTTGGCGAGCGCTGCTGCGGCGGCGGCCTTGCCCGCCGAGTCATCGCGCACCCAGCGGCGCACGATGCGCGCCAGCGTGGGCCACAGGCCATCGGAGAAGCGCTGCAGCACGAAGAGCATCAGCAGACCGAACACGATCACTTCGAAATTGCCGCTGCTGCCGAGCAACGCGGGCAGGATGTCCTGCAGCTTTTCCTTCAGCAGCGTGATCAGCGTTGCGCCCAGCACCGCGCCCCACAGATGGCCCGCGCCACCGACCACCGCCATGAACAGCAGCTCGATGCCGATGTTCAGGTTGAAGGGCGTCGGGTTCACGAAGCGCTGCAGGTGCGCGTAGAGCCAGCCCGACACCGCTGCGAGCAGCGCGGCCAGCACAAAGAGCTTGATGCGGTGGCGTGCCGTGTCCACACCCATCGACTCGGCCATGAGCCGCCCGCCCTTGAGCGCGCGGATGGCGCGGCCTTCGCGCGAATCGAGCAGGTTGTGCAGCGCCCAGAGCGCCAGCAGCAGCGCCGCCCAGATCACCACGCCCAGCATGCGCGGCGTGGCCAGCGACACGCCGGCCACCACCAGCGGCGGCACGCCGGTGATGCCGGTCTGCCCGCCCAGGAAGTCCATGTTGCCCAGCAGGTAGTACAGGCTCAGGCCCCAGGCGATGGTGCACAGCGGCAGGTAGTGGCCTTGCAGCTTGAGCGTGACCGAACCCAGCGCCCAGGCCAGCGCGAAGGTGAACACCAGTCCCAGCAGCAGGCCGGCCCATGGCAGCAAGGCCGGGCTGACCGCGCCGCCCAGCCACGCGGCGGCGGTAGGCGACGTGCAGATCCACGCCGTGGCATAGGCGCCCATGCCCACGAAGGCGGCCTGGCCGAAAGAGGTCATGCCGCCCACGCCGGTCAGCATGACCAGCCCGGCAGCGACCAGCGCATACAGGCCGATGTTGCTGAGCACCGAGACGGTGAATTCGGGCAGGAAGCCCCAGGCCAATGCCAGCAGCACCACGCACACCAGCGTGAGCTGGCGCGGCGTGACCAGCGGCTTGCCTTCGGGTTGTGCGGGCACGGCAATGTTGTTCGGAGAAGACGCGCTCATTCTTCGTCCTCCACATGATGGCTGTTGAGCGAACGCCACCACAGCACGGGAATGATCAGGGTGAAGACCAGCACTTCCTTGAACGGGCTGGCCCAGAAAGAGGCGAACGATTCGAGCTGGCCGACCAGCAGCGCGCCGGCCAGTGCCAGCGGATAGCTTGCGAGCCCGCCGACGATGGCGGCGACGAAGCCCTTCAGGCCTATGAGGAAGCCGGTGTCGTAATACACCGTGGTGATCGGCGCGATCAGCAGGCCCGAGATGGCGCCGATGAGCGCCGCGAGCGCGAAGCTCAGGTCGCCCGACAGTTCGGTCGGAATGCCCGACAGCCGTGCACCTACGCGGTTGATGGCGGTTGCGCGCAACGCCTTGCCCACCATCGAGCGGCCGAAGAACAGGAACATGGCGATCACCAGCAGCAGCGTGACGCCAACCACTACCAGCGATTGCCCGCTGACCGGAATGCCGCCGATGTCGAAGCGAGCCTCGGAGAACGGCGTGGTGCGCGAACCCTCGGCGCCGAAGAACAGCAGGCCCAGGCCGACCAGCACGCCATGCAGCGCGACCGAGACGATCAGCAGCATCAGCACGTTGGCATCCGCCAGCGGCCGGTAGGCCAGGCGATAGAGCAGCGGGCCGAGCGGCATGATGAGCAGCAGCGTGGCGAGCGTCTGGCCCGCCATCGAGGTCGGCTTGAGCAGCAGCACCAGCGCGGCCGCCGCCACCGGCAGCACCACGCACCACGCGAGCGCGGAGGCCCAGTCGACCACCGCGCCGCGCTTCCAGCGCCAGAACTCCACCAGCAGCACCGCGACAGCCAGCACCAGCAGAAGCCACAGCGTGGCCGGCACGCGGCCGGCCTGCAGCATCGCCATGGAGAGCGCCCCAAAGGCGACGAACTCGCCCTGGGGAATGAAGATGACGCGCGTGACTGAAAACACCAGCACCAGCGCGAGCGCCATCAAACCGTAGACGGCACCGTTGACGATGCCGTCCTGCCCCAGCAAAAGGGCGATCTGCGAATCCATATAACAACAGCCTTCGGGCGGCGCCCGTTAGTCAGATCGGGAACACCGAGGAGCCGGCTTTGCCGGGCCTCCGGTGTTGCCCCCGGTAGGGGGTAGGAGAAGCGACGCGAAGTGCGCGAAGCCTGGGGGCGAGCCCAGTTGATCAGGGCTGGTATTTCCAGGCGCCGTTTTCGATCTTCACCATCACGCGGGCGCGTTGGTCCAGGCCCAGGTGGTCCTTCTCGGTCATGTTGAAAACGCCATGTGCGCCCGACACTTCCTTGGTCTGCTCCAGCGCATCGCGCAGTGCGGCGCGGAACTCGGGCGTGCCAGGCTGTGCCTTCTTCAGCGCGACCGGCACGGCCGAGCTCATCAGCAGGCCGGCGTCCCAGGCGTGCGCGCCGAAGGTCGACACCGTGCCCTTGCCGTAGGCGGCTTCGTAGGCTGTCACATAGGTCAGGGCCGACTTCTTCACCGGGTTGCTGGCGGGCAGCTGGTCGGCCACGAGCACCGGGCCGGCCGGTAGGAAGGTGCCTTCCACGTCCTTGCCGCCGACGCGCAGGAAGTCGGCGTTCGCCACGCCGTGCGTCTGGTACATCTTGCCGGTGTAGCCGCGCTCCTTGAGCGCCTTCTGCGGCAGCGCGGCCGGCGTGCCCGCACCCGCGACCAGCACGGCGTCAGCCTTCGAGGCCATCATCTTCAGCACCTGGCCCGTCACCGAGGTGTCGGTGCGCGCATAGCGTTCGTTGGCGACCACGGTGATCTTCTTCAGCGCGGCGGCCTTGGCGAATTCTTCAGACCAGCCTTCGCCGTAGGCGTCGGCAAAGCCGATGAAGGCGACGGTCTTCACGCCGTTGGAGGCCATGTGCTCGGCAATGGCGAGCGACATCATGATGTCGTTCTGCGGCGTCTTGAAGACCCAGCGCTTCTTGGCGTCCACCGGCTCGACGATGCGGGCCGAGGCGGCCACCGAGATCATCGGCACCTTGGCCTCGCTGACCACGTCGATCATGGCGAGCGAGGTGGGCGTGGTGGAAGAACCCAGCACGATGTCGACCTTGTTCTCGGTGATGAGCTTGCGCGTGTTGGCCACGGCTGCGGTGGTGTCCGATGCGTCGTCGAGCACGATGTAGTTGATCTTCTGGCCCCCGAGAGTCTTGGGCATCAGCGAGATGGTGTTCTTCTCGGGGATGCCGAGCGAGGCGGCAGGGCCGGTGGCCGAGACCGTCACGCCGACAGTGACGTCGGCCCACGATGCGGCGGCGGTGGCGCACAGCGCGGCGATCAGCAGGGGCTTGAAGAAGAATTTCATTTGGTCTTGTCTCCGGGTTGAAAAAAACGTTGAAGTGCTAGCGCTCGTCGAATGAGAGCGTTACTCGTTCGGTCAGGGGGTGGGCCTGGCAGGTCAGGATGAATCCCGCGGCTACTTCATTCTTGTCGAGCGCGAAGTTTCTTTCCATGCGGACTTCCCCGTCAACGCACTTTGCGCGGCAGGTGCCGCACACGCCCGAGGTGCACGAGAAGGGCACTTCAAGGCCCGCAGCCGATGCCGCGTCGAGGATGCTGGGCTGTCCTTCGGTGTAGGTGATCTCGCGCTGCAGGCCGTCGCGCACGATGACGATGCGCGCCTGCTTGGCGTCTCCGGGCTGCGCCTCGTGCACCACCGCGCCCACCTGGGTGGCCGAGGGCAGGGCGACGCCGAAGCGTTCGATGTGGATGCGGTCTTCGGGCACACCGGCTGCCAGCAGCGCGGCCTCGGCTTCGTCGTTCATCTGGAACGGGCCGCACACGTACACGTGGTCGATCTGCGCAGCCGGCACCACGCTCTTGAGGAACTCGCCGATCTTCTCGCGGTTCATCACGCCGAAGCCCAGCGGCGAATCGGTGTGCTCGTCGGAGAACACATGCTGCAGCACGAGGCGCGTCATGTAGCGGTTCTTCAGGTCCTCGATTTCTTCCTTGAACATCGTGGACTGGAGCTGGCGGTTGCCGTAGATCAGCGTGAAGCGGCTCGCGGGCTCCCGGGCCAGCACCGTCTTCATGATCGACAGGATGGGCGTGATGCCGCTGCCGCCTGCAATGCCCACGTGATGGCGGGCCGAAGCCGGCTCGATGGGCACGAAGAAGCGGCCCTGCGGCGCCATCACCTGCAGGGTGTCGCCGGGCTGCAGGCTGGCGTTGATCCAGTTGGAGAACACGCCACCGCGCACCTTGCGCACGCCGACGCGCAGCTCGCCGTCGTCGAGGCCGGCGCAGATCGAATAGGAGCGGCGCAGGTCTTGGCCGTCGATGTCGTGGCGCAGGGTGAGGTACTGGCCCTGCGTGAAGCCGAAGACTTGCTGCAGGTCGCCCGGCACTTCGAACGAGACGATGACGGCCTCGGCCGTATCGGGCTCGATGGCCTTCACGCGCAAGGGGTGGAAGAGGGTGCTCATCGCTTGGGGCGCTTTTTTAGATTGGCTTGAAATGTTCGAAAGGCTCGCGGCAGGCCATGCAGCGATAGAGCGCCTTGCAGGCGGTCGAGCCGAAGGCCGAAAGGCGTTCGGTACGCTCGCTCGCGCAGCGCGGGCAGGCGATGCGTTCGCCTGCGATGCGGCCGAAGAGCTTGATCGGCATTGCGGTGTTGGCCGCGGCTTCGGGTGTGAGGTGGGCCGGTGGCGCGATGCCGTAGGCCTTGAGCTTGGCGCGGCCTTCGTCGCTGATCCAGTCGCTGCTCCAGGCGGGGGCGCGGCGCAGGGTGGCGCGGGCGCGGCCGAGGCCGGCCTGCTCGATTGCGGCCAGCACGTCGTGCTCGATGGCTTCGGTCGCGGGGCAGCCGGAGTACGTTGGCGTGAGCACGATCTCCAGGCCGTCGTCGTGCTCGATCACGTCGCGCACGATGCCGAGGTCGCAGACCGACACGGCCGGCACCTCGGGGTCGAGCACGGTGTGCAGCACGGCCCACGCGGCATCGGCGCGCGAGGCTGCCATGAGGTCGGCCGTGGTCACCACACGCCCCCGGGGTAGCTGCGCTGCAGGTGCTGCATCTCCGCGAGGATGTAGCCCATGTGCTCGCTGTGCACGCCGCGCTTGCCGTTGCTGCGGAAGGCAGCTTCCTTGGGCATGGCGAGGCCGGCCGCGTCGAGTACCTGCTGCATCTCGCCGAGCCAAGGGTCGCGCAACTCGCTCCACGCCGGGCCGAGGCCGCTGGCGCTGGCTTCGGCATCCACCGCGTCGCTCTCGAAGAGCTCCGGCACGTAGAGCCACAGCTGCTTCAGCGCTTTTTCAGTGCGTTGGCGCGATTCGTCGGTGCCGTCGCCCAGGCGCACCACCCAGTCGCCCGAGTGCTGCTGGTGGTAGCGCGCTTCCTTCACGGCCTTGCCGGCGATGGCGGCCACTTCGGCGTCGTTCGATGCGGCGAGGCGCTGCCACAGCAGCTTGAGCAGCGTCGAGACCATCGTGTTGCGCACCACGGCAAAGGCGAAGTCGCCGCGCGGCAGTTCGGCGATGGTGAGGTTGAAGTAGTCGCGCTCGTCGCGCAGGTAGGCCAGCTGGTCTTCGTCGTGCTCGCGGCCGGCTCCTTCGAGCTTGCCGGCATGCGTGAGCAGCGCGCGCGCCTGGCCGACGAGGTCGAGCGCGATGTTGGCCATCGCGATGTCTTCTTCCAGCACAGGCGCGTGGCCGCACCATTCACCCAGGCGCTGCGCGAGCACGAGGCAGGTGTCGCCGATGCGCAGCAGGTACTGCACGGCGGGTGTGCGGTTCAGTTCGATCGATGCTTGCATGGTCCTGGCCTTGCTCACATGTGGTCGACCGACTTGGGCAGCGCGTAGAAGGTCGGGTGGCGGTACACCTTGTCTTCCGCCGGGTCGAAGAACATGTCCTTGTCGCCCGGGTCGCTGGCCACGATCTGCTCGGAGCGCACCACCCAGATGCTGCTGCCTTCCTGGCGGCGCGTGTACACGTCACGCGCCATCTGGATCGCCATCTTCGAATCGGCCGCGTGCAGGCTGCCGCAGTGCTTGTGGTCGAGACCGGCCTTGCTGCGAACGAACACTTCCCACAGGGGCCACTCTTGCTTGCTGTCTTGGGTATTTGGGGCGCTCATGCGGCCTCCTTCATTGGTTGCTTGTTGGCGTGGGCCATCGCGGCTTCGCGCACCCATGCGCCGTCTTCCCAGGCGTCGACGCGCGCCTGCAGCCGCTCGCGGTTGCAGGGGCCGTCGCCGGCGATCACGCGCCAGAACTCGCTCCAGTCGATGGCGCCGAAGTCATGCGCCTGGCGCTCTTCGTTCCACTTCAGGTCGGGGTCGGGCAGGGTCACGCCGAGGATGGCTGCCTGCTCGACGGCGGCGTCGATGAACTTCTGGCGCAGCTCGTCGTTGCTGAAGCGCTTGATGCCCCAGCGCATCGATTGCGCGCTGTTGGGCGACTGGTCGTCCGGCGGGCCGAACATCATGATCGACGGCCACCACCAGCGGTCGACCGCGTCCTGCACCATCGCCTTCTGCGCGTCGGTGCCGTGGGTCATCATGGTGAGCAGGGCCTCGTAGCCCTGGCGCTGGTGAAAGCTCTCCTCGCGGCAGATGCGGATCATGGCGCGGGCGTACGGCGCGTACGAGCAGCGGCAGATCGGCACCTGGTTCATGATGGCCGCGCCGTCGACCAGCCAGCCGATGGTGCCCATGTCGGCCCAGGTCAGCGTGGGGTAGTTGAAGATCGAGCTGTACTTGGCCTTGCCGCTGTGCAGCGCGTCGAACATCTGGTCGCGCGAGGTGCCCAGCGTTTCGGCGGCGGCATACAGGTAGAGGCCGTGGCCGCCTTCGTCCTGCACCTTGGCCAGCAGGATGGCCTTGCGCTTGAGCGTGGGCGCGCGGCTGATCCAGTTGCCTTCGGGCAGCATGCCGACGATTTCGGAGTGCGCGTGCTGACTGATCTGGCGCACCAGCGTCTTGCGGTAGTGCTCGGGCATCCAGTCTTTTGCCTCGATGAAGTCGCCGGCATCGATGTGCGCGTCGAAGCGCTCTTCGAGCTGCATTTCCTCGGCGGAGCGCACGGCCTTCTGCTTGCCGTCGCCTGCGTCCTTGCCCATGGTGTCCATTGCCTGGGTGTACATGTGCGTGTCCTTTCGGTGGGGTGTGAGGGGCGGCTCAGCGCGGGCGCGTGTCGATCACGCGGCGTGCCTTGCCGGTCTGGGTGCGTTCCATCTCGTTGGGCGCGTGAACCACGACGCGCGTGGAAATGCCGATGAGCGTCTTCACGCGGTGCTGCACCCATTCGCCGATGGCGGTGCGATCCGCCGAGGCGGCGTCGGCGGGGTTGAGCTCGCAGTGCACCTCGACCTGGTCGAGCTTGTCGGCGCGGCTCACGTGCACCTGGTAGAGGCCCGACAGCGCCTTGTGCGCGAGCACGATTTCTTCGACCTGCGTGGGGAAGACGTTGACGCCGCGGATGATCATCATGTCGTCGCTGCGCCCGACGATCTTGCCCATGCGGCGGAACGAACGCGAAGTGGGCGGCAGCAGGCGCGTGAGGTCGCGCGTGCGGTAGCGCACGATGGGCATGGCCTCCTTGCTCAGCGAGGTGAAGACCAGTTCGCCTTCTTCGCCGTCGGCCTTCAGCTCGCCGGTCTCGGGGTCGATGATCTCGGGGTAGAAGTGGTCTTCCCAGATGACGGGGCCATCTTTGCTCTCGACGCATTCGCTGGCCACGCCGGGGCCCATCACTTCGCTCAGGCCGTAGATGTCGACGGCGTCGATGCCGGCCTTGGCCTCGATGTCGCGGCGCATGGCTTCGGTCCATGGCTCGGCGCCGAAGATGCCGACCTTCAGCGAGCTGTCTTTGGCGTCGAGGCCCTGGCGCTCGAACTGCTCGATGATCACCTGCATGTAGCTGGGCGTGACCATGATGATGTCCGGCTTGAAGTCCTGAATGATCTGCACCTGCTTCTCGGTCTGGCCGCCCGACATCGGGATGACGGTGCAGCCCGCGCGCTCGGCGCCGTAGTGCGCGCCGAGGCCGCCGGTGAAGAGGCCGTAGCCGTAAGACACGTGCACCATGTCGCCGGGCCGCCCGCCCGCAGCGCGGATGGAACGCGCCACGAGGTTGGCCCAGGTGTCGATGTCCTTCAGCGTGTAGCCGACCACGGTCGGCTTGCCGGTGGTGCCCGACGACGCATGGATGCGCGCGACGTTTTCGCGCGGCACGGCGAACATGCCGAAGGGGTAGTTGTCGCGCAGGTCGCTCTTCACCGTGAACGGAAACTTCGACAGGTCGGCGAGCGACTTCAGGTCGTCGGGGTGCACGCCCTTGGCGTCGAAGGCCTTGCGGTAGTGCGGCACGTTGTCGTAGGCGCGCTGCAGCGTGGCGCGCAGGCGGGTGAGCTGCAGCGCGGCGATCTCGTCGCGGCTGGCGGTTTCGATGGGGTCGAGGTCGCCGGGGGCGGGGCGTTTCACGGTCATGTCTGTTGTCTCCTCAGGCGGCAGCGGCGTTCGGGACGGCGGGGCGGCCCTTGGCTGTGTAGGAACGGCCGCGGAACATCGCGATGCGCTCGCCGCGCTGGTTGATGATTTCGGTGTCGTACACGCCGGTGCGGCCGGCCTTGGACACCTCGTGGCAGCGCGCGGTGAGCAGGTCGCCCTCGCGCGCCGGGGCGATGAAGTCGATGGCAAAGCCCGAGGCCACGGTCAGCTCGTTGTACGAGTTGCAGGCAAAGGCGAAGGTCGAGTCGGCCAGCGTGGCCATGAAGCCGCCGTGGCAGATGGCGTGGCCGTTGAGCATGTCGGCGCGCACGCGCATCTCGATGGTGGCCTGGCCGGGGCCGACCTCGACGATGCGCATGCCCAGGCCCTTGCTGGCGTTGTCGTTCTCGAACATGCCGTCGCGGACGTACTCGGCCGTCTGCTGGGGTGTGCGGGTGGTGTCGGTCATGGCTCAGCGATCCTTGAACACGGGGGCGCGCTTGGCGCGGAAGGCTTCGACGCCTTCGCGGTAGTCGTTGGCGTTGCCCATGTCGCGCTGGAGGCGGGCTTCTTCGGCGAGTGCCGCATCGAGGTCCATGTCTTGCGCGGAGGCCATGGCCTGGCGCGTGGCGACGAGGGCGCGGGTCGGCATGCCGGCCAGCTTCAGTGCGAGCGCCGCCGTGGTTTCGGTCAGCGCCGCGTCGTCCACGCATTGCCAGATCAGGCCGATGCGAGCGGCTTCTTCCGCCGGCAGCTTGTCGCCCAGCAGCGCGATGCCGAGTGCGCGAGCCGAACCCACGAGGCGCGGCAGCAGCCAGGTGCCGCCGGTGTCGGGCACGAGGCCGATCTTGGTGAATGCCTGGATGAAGCTGGCCGAGCGGGCGGCCACCACGAGGTCGCAGCACAGCGCGAGGTTGGCGCCCGCTCCGGCGGCCACGCCGTTGACGGCTGCGATCACCGGCACCGGCATCGAGCGCAGGCGCGCGACCAGCGGGGCGTAGTAAGTGGAGATGACGTGGCCCAGGTCCTTGGGCGCGGCGCCGGGCGTCGGGTCGGGGGCGACCGAAGGGTCGGCCAGGTCCTGCCCTGCGCAGAAGGCGCGGCCTGCGCCCGTGAGCACTACGCAGCGCACGCTCGCGTCTTGGGCCGCCAGCTCCAGCGCCGCCATGAGTTCGGCGTGCAGCTGCGTCGTGAAGCTGTTGAGCGCCGCGGGGCGGTTGAGGCTCAACGTGCGCACGGCGCCGGCGTTGCCGGTGAGTACCAAAGGCTCAGTCATCGCGTGTCTCTTTCATCCTTTGTGGGAGCGGATCGGAGTGCAAACACTATTGACCGACCGTTCGGTTGATTTTAGTATCGAGCCTGCTACCGGCACAAGCGGGAGCTATTCAGGGCAAACCCTGAGTCACGCGAAAAACAAAGGAGACCGAATGCCCAGCTATTCCATCGACGGCGTAATTCCGGTCGTCGACCCGAGCGCGTACGTACACCCCACTGCCGTGCTGATCGGCGACGTGATCGTCGGCCCGAACTGTTATGTAGGCCCCTGCGCCAGCCTGCGCGGCGACTTCGGCCGCATCGTGCTGGAGGAGGGCTCGAACGTGCAGGACCACTGCTGCGTGCACGGCTTTCCCGACAACGACACGGTGATCGAGGTCAACGGCCACATCGGCCATGGTGCGATCCTGCACAGCTGCATCGTGCGGCGCGACGCGCTGGTGGGCATGAACGCTGTGGTGATGGACGAGGCCGAGATCGGCGAGAAGGCCATCGTCGCGGCCTGTGCCTTCGTGCCGGCCGGCATGAAGGTGCCGGCACGTTCGCTGGTCGCGGGCATTCCAGCAAAGGTGAAGCGCGAGTTGAGCGAGGACGAGATCGCGTGGAAGCTCGAAGGCACGCAGACCTACCAGGACCTCACGGTGCGCAGCCTCGCGAGCCTGCATGAGGTGGCGCCGCTCGCGCAGGTGGAGGCAGGCCGTCCGCGCCTGCCGGCTACCGAGGTGCGTTCGCTCATTGCCACCAAGCGGGGCTGACCTCATCCGCGCTTCGTGCAAGATCGCGCGTTGTCCCCAACAGTCCAACCCAGGAAACCGACCCGATGCCGCGTGGAAGATCCGCCACTTACGACGATCAGCGTGAACTGATCCTCGCGCAGGCCGCCCAGCTGTTCGCGCGCAGCGGCTATCCCGCCACCTCGATGAACCAGGTGGCCGAGGCCTGCGGCCTCTCGAAGGCCACGCTCTATCACTACTACAAGGACAAGAGCAGCCTGCTGATCAGCATTGCCGAGACGCACGTCTCCAAGCTCGCGGCGCTGGTAGCCGAGGAAGAGGCCTCGACGCACACCGACGAGCAGCGCCTGCGCCGCTTCATCTACCGCATCGTCGAGGAATACGCCGGCGCGCAGGACGCGCACCGCGTGCTGACCGACGACGTGCGCTTTCTCGCGGAAGCCGACCGCGAACGCGTGCTCGACAAGGAGCGCGAGGTGGTCGCGGGCTTTGCGCGTGCGGTGTCTGCGCTGCGCCCCGGTGCGCCGAGTGACGACCTTGCCAAGCCGCTGACCATGCTGTTGTTCGGCATGATCAACTGGATGTTCACCTGGATGAAGCCCGGCGGCCGGCTCGACCACGCGGCCATTGCGCCGATCGTGGCCGATCTGTTCCTGGGGGGCATCGGGGCGGTCAAGACGCCCGATGCGCCGGCTGCCAAGCCGCGAAGGCCTGCTAAAGAATCCGGTTGAACCAGAGCAGCGACAGCCCCGCCGACAGCAGCGTCAGCACTGCCGCGCACATCGCGAACAGCGCCGAGATTTCGGTTTCCTTTTTCTCCACCGTGAGCTTGGAGCTCAGTGTCTCGTAGACCTTCTTCAGGTCGTTCGCGGTGCCGGCGTAGAAGTACTCGGCGTTCGTCTTGTTGGCGATGGCCTTGAGCGTGTCTTCGTCGAGCCGTACGCGCATCGACCAGCCTTCGAAGCCGATGGTTTCGCCATCGACGGTGCCCACGCCCACCGTGTAGATGCGCACGCCGCGGTCGGCCGCAGCCTTGGCCGCATCGAGCGGGTCGACACCGGTGGTGCGCTGGCCGTCGGTCAGCATGATGATCGCGGCGGAGGTGAAGGAACCCGGCGCCACGGGTGTGAAGTCCTTGAGCTTCTTCTCGTTCTGGTCGATCGGCATGCCGCGCTGGCGGCTCGGCGCGCTGAACTGTTCGACGTCGATGCCCGCATCGGGGAACAGCGTGGCCAGCGACACCACGATGGCATTGCCCGTGGCGGTGGCGCGCTGGAGCTGGAAGCTGTCGATGGCGGTCACCAGGTCTTCGTGGTTGGTGGTGGGCAGTTGCGCCACCTGCGCGCTGCCCGCGAAGGCGACGATGCCTACCTTCACGCTGCGCGGCAGGTCCTTGATGAAGCTCTTGGCTGCCTCCTGCGCCGCCACGAGCCGGTTGGGCTGCACGTCGGCCGCGCGCATGCTGCCCGACACGTCCATCGCCAGGATGATGGTCTGCTGGTTCGACGGCAGCACCACCACCGCCATTGGCCGCGCTGCGGCCACGAGCATCGCAGCCATGGCCAGCAGGAAAAGCAAGGGCGGAATGTGCCGCCGGATGCTCTGCCCGGCGCCCATGGCTTCGCGCACGATCGACAGGCTGGCGTAGCGCACGGCCAGCTTCTTCTTGCGCCGCAGCAGCCAGAGGTAGAGCAGGATCAGCAGTGGCAGGGCTGCCAGCAGCCAGAGGAATTGAGGCCAGAGAAAAGTCATGCTGCCACCGCCTTCATGCCTGCTGGGCCTCCGATGCGCGTGCGGCGCTTGCGCATATCGGCGAAACGGACGATGGCTTCCACCAGGTCGTCCTGGGTCGAGAGCTCGAGTGCGTCGACGCCTGCCCTTGCCAGCGCCTCGCGCAGTGCGGTTTCACGTTCGGACGCCAGGCGCGCGAAGCGCTTGCGAAAACCGGCGTCATGGGTGTCGACCCACAGCTGCTCGCCGGTCTCGGCATCGCGCAGCGGCACCAGGCCGAGGTCGGGCAGTTCGAGTTCGAGCGGGTCGAACAGGCGCACGGCGACCACTTCATGGCGTTGCACCAGCTGGCCCAGCGGGCGCTCCCAGCCGGGTTCGCTCAGGAAGTCGGACACCACGAACACGGTGGAGCGGCGCGGCATCAGCATGGCGGCCGACTTGAGCAGGCCGTCCAGGCGCGTCATGCCTTTCTGCGTGGGGGCGGTCTCGGCCTTGCCGGCGCGCTTTTCCATCGCATGCAGCAGGTGCAGCACATGGCGCCGTCCGCTGCGCGGCGGAATCACCGCTTCGAGGTCGCTACCGTAGACCAGCGCACCGACCCGGTTGCCGTGCCGCGTGAGCAGCCGTGCCAGCACGCCGACGAAGCCCGCCGAGATCTCGCGCTTGGCCTTCAGGCCCGAGCCGAAGTCGACCGAGCGGCTCAGGTCGAGCACGAACCACGCGGCCATTTCGCGGTCTTCGGTGAACACGCGCACATGCGGCGTCTGCAGCCGCGCGGTGACGTTCCAGTCGATGTGGCGCACGTCGTCGTGGTGCTGGTACTCGCGCAGGTCGGCCAGGTCGAGCCCGGTGCCGCGCATCAGCGTGCGGTAGTCGCCTTGCAACAGGCCGTCGAGGCGGCGGATCACGGTCCATTCGAGCCGGCGCAGCGCGCGTTCGGCCCCGCCGGCTTCTGCGGCGAGCCGTTCGTCGTTTGCGGCCGCGGGGGCCTTACGCCACCAGCTTTTCATGCGATTTCAGGGAACACCGCGGAACCGGCTTTGCCGGGCCGCTGGTGTTGCCCCCTGCAAGGGGGTTGGCGAAGCGACACGAAGTGCGCGAAGACTGGGGGTGTGCTCATTTCAGGCCACCAGCTTTTCATGTTCGAGCGGTTTGGGTGGGGCGGGGACTGCACGCATGATCTTCTCGACTAGGCCATCGGGCGTCAGGCCTTCGGACAAGCCTTCGTAGGAAAGCGTCACGCGGTGGCGCAGCACGTCGGGCACCAGCGCCGTCATGTCTTCCGGCAGCGCATAGCTGCGACCGCGCAAGAGTGCCAGGGCGCGCGCGCCTTCGGTCAGGCTGATGCTGGCGCGCGGGCTGGCGCCGAAGGTGATGAAGCGGCGCAGGTCCTTCAGGCCGTGCTTCTCGGGCGTGCGCGTGGCCGACACCAGCTTCACGGCGTATTGAATGAGCGAAGGGTCGACGTACACGCGCCGCGCCTCGGCCTGCAGCGCCGCGAGCTGCTCGGTGGTGGCGACCGGCGTGGCGTTGACGGGCGGGCCGATCACGCGCTGGACGATGACGAATTCCTCCTCGTCGCTCGGGTAGTCGACCAGCACCTTCATCATGAAGCGGTCGACCTGCGCCTCGGGCAGCGGGTAGGTGCCCTCGGTCTCGATGGGGTTCTGCGTGGCCATCACGAGGAAGGGGCGCGGCACCTTGTGCGTTTCGCCGGCGATGGTGACCTGGCGCTCCTGCATCACTTCGAGCAGCGCGCTCTGCACCTTGGCCGGCGCGCGGTTGATTTCGTCGGCCAGCAGCAGGTTGGCGAACACGGGGCCCAGCGAGGTGCTGAACTCGCCGGTCTTCTGGTTGTAGATGCGCGTGCCCACGAGGTCGGCCGGCACCAGGTCGGGCGTGAACTGGATGCGCTTGAACTGGCCGCGCACGGTGTCGGCCAGCGTCTTGATGGTGAGCGTCTTCGCAAGGCCCGGCACGCCTTCGACCAGCAGGTGCCCGCCCGCAAGCATGCCGACCATCACGCGCTCCAGAAAGCGGTCCTGGCCCACGACCACGCGCTTCACCTCGTAGAGGATCTGTTCCATCAGTTCGGCGGTGCCGGCGGGCGTGGGGTTGACGGTCTCTGCTGTGCTCATGCGAAGGACTTTCGAAGAAGGATCGGTCAGAACGGTGGCGAACCCGCGGCGGAAGCGGCGTTCTCGATGGGCACCGCGAAGCCGATGCCGATGAAAGTGCGCTGCTGCGTCGGGTTGAGGATGGCGGTGACGATGCCGAGCACCTCGCCGTCCATATTGATCAGCGGCCCGCCTGAATTGCCCGGATTGGCTGCGGCATCGAACTGGATCAGGTTGCCCAGCTCCTGCTTGCCCTCGGGCGAGCGGAACGAGCGCTTCAGGCCCGACACCACGCCAGCCGACACCGATGGCCCGATGCCGAACGGAAAGCCCACGGCCGCCACCTGGTCGCCGGGGCGCAGGTCGGCGGTCGAGCGCATGGTGGCGGGGATCAGGTCGTCGGGAATCTTCTGCGCCTGCAGCACCGCGAGGTCGTTCTCGGGCTGCACGCCGGTGATGGTGGCGATGGCTTCCAGCCCGTCGTAGAAGGTGACCTTGATCTTGTCGGCGCCTGCGACCACGTGCAGGTTGGTGAGGATCACGCCCTTGTCGACGATCACCACGCCCGTGCCCACGCCGCGCTCGACCTCGCCCGGGGCTTCGCCGTCGTTGGGGGCTTCGGGCGGCTTGCCCTTGGCGATGTTGCGTCCGCGCTTCTGGGTCTTGGCTTCGGGCGTGTGCTTTTCTTCGCCGTAGCTCACCACCCGCACCACCGAGGGCCGGATGATGTCGGCCGCCTTGGCCGCGGGCGAGGGCAGGGTGTTGGTCTGCAGCGTGCGCAGCACGGCCGCGTCGATGTCTTTTTGCGTGAGTGCCTTGGCGCCCGGGCGCGGCATCCACAGGGCGGCGCCGGTGACCAGCGCGGCCGACAGCAGGAAGAGCAGCGCGAAGCTGCGGCGACCGGGTTGCCAGCCGGGTTTTTTCGCGGGAGCAGCCTGCAGGGACTGGCCCCCGCCGGCGTTTTCAGCCGATGCTGGCGCATCCGCCCGTTCGGCCGCCTCGTCTGCGGCCGGTGGCAGCGTGCGGGGCGAACGGCTGTAGAAAGCGGGCCTGCGCATCGGAGCACCTCCGGCTAAAAAATCGCGTGAAGGAGTTCACAGTAGCACGCTTTCCGCGCCTGCGCATCCCATCAGGCATCATCGTGCGATGGCTACCTTCGTCGATACCCACTGCCATCTGGATGCGCCCGAATTCGGTGCGGAGATGCCGGCCCTTCGCGCCCGCGCCGCCGGGCTGGGGGTGGCGATGTGCGTGATCCCGGCGGTGGCCGTCTTCAATTTCGCCGCCGTGCGCGAACTGGCCCACGCGCAGGGCGATGCCTACGCGCTGGGAATCCACCCGTTGTGCACCGGCGAGGCGAAGGACGAAGACCTTGAAACCCTCGATGCCGAACTGACCGCACGGCGCGGCGACCCGCGGCTCGTGGCGGTCGGCGAGATCGGGCTCGACTACTTCGTCGAGGGGCTCGACGGCCCGAAGCAGGAGCGCTTTTTTCACACTCAGTTGCAACTGGCACGCAAGCATGGGTTACCCGTGCTCATCCACGTGCGGCGCTCGGTCGACAAGGTGCTCAAGCATCTTCGCCAGACGGCGGGCGGCAGGCCGTGGCAGGGCATTGCCCATGCCTTCAACGGCAGCGAGCAGCAGGCCCATGCGTGCATCGATCTTGGGTTGAAGCTCGGCTTTGGCGGCGCGGTGACCTTCGAGCGGGCCCTGCAGCTGCGGCGACTGGCAACCGCGCTGCCAATCGAATCGATCGTGATGGAGACCGATGCGCCCGACATCCAGCCGCACTGGCTGTACCGCACGCAGGCCCAGCGCGACGCCGGCGAACCGCAGGGCCGCAACGAGCCGGCCGAGCTGCCGCGCATCGCCGAAGTGGTGGCCGGCCTGCGGGGCATGGGCATCGACGAACTGGCCGCGGCTACCACCCGGAACGCGCTCGAAACGCTTCCGCGTCTCGAAAACCTCATGGCCATGTCGGAACGCCCGCCGCAACCCGCGTAGGCCAATGCCCCGACCTGCCCGGATGCGTGCAGATGGCGTGGATTTGCTGTCATCCTTGAACTTCACCAGTTCGTTGCTGGTTCAGTGGCAAGTCAGTCACTCAAAACTTCATCCAACAAGGAGCTTTACATGACCACGTCTTTCATTCGCACCGTGCCCGTCGTCCTTGCGCTGGCGCTCGCCTCCATCGGCGTGTCGGCCGTGGCCCAGACCACCGCGCCTGCTGCAACCGCCCCGGCCCCGGCCGAGCCCTCCACCGCTGAAAAGGTGAAGGAAGCCGGCAAGGACGCCGTTGACGCCACCAAGCGCACCACCAAGAAGGCCGTCGCCGCCACCGAAAAGGGCACCAAGAAGGCCTGGAGCGCCACCAAGCGCACCACCAAGAAGGCCACCACCGCCACCAAGCATGCAGCCACCAAGACCGGCGAAGTCGTCGAGAACGCCGGCCACAAGACGGCCGACGGCATGCGCAGCACCGGCAAGGCCATCGGCGAGAAGATCCCCGGCACGGCCGAGAACGAAGCCGCCAAGAAGTAAGAGCTGACAAGCCGGCTTCGGCTTTCGCGAAAGAACCCGCTTCGGCGGGTTTTTTCATGGGCCGCGCAAGTGCGTGCGGGACGGTGGCACGATTGCCGCCCATGAATCCACCCGCCGCATCCGATGCCGCCAGTTCCATGCTCACGGGGTTGGCGCCCATCGTCTCGCCTGCAACGGCCGTGCTCATCCTCGGCAGCTTCCCCGGGGTCAAGTCGCTCGAGCGGCAGCAGTACTATGCACACCCCCAAAACCAGTTCTGGAAGATCTTGCAAGCTGTCTGGCCCGAAGTCCCTTTGCCGTCGGGCGTAGACAGCTACGCGCAGCGCTGCCGCTGGCTGCTCGACCGCGGCCTGGGCGTGTGGGACGTGTACGCGTCTTGCGAGCGCGAGGGCAGCCTCGACTCGGCCATCCGCGCGCCCGTGGCGAACGACATCGCCGGGCTGCACTTGCCGAAGCTCGCCGCCATCGCCCACAACGGCGGCGAGAGCTTCAAGCACGCGCGCCATACGCGCA
Source organism: Variovorax sp. YR566 (assembly GCF_051992195.1). NCBI lineage: Bacteria > Pseudomonadati > Pseudomonadota > Betaproteobacteria > Burkholderiales > Comamonadaceae > Variovorax > Variovorax sp. YR566. Next base: position 1,877,715 of record NZ_CP197092.1, read on the forward strand.
CCCTGGGCGTGCCGGTCTACCAGCTGCCTTCCACCAGTCCTGCCAATGCGTCGTGGAGCTTCGAGCGCAAGCTTGCGGCGTGGCGCGAGGTGCTGGCCACCCACAAACTAGTCGTCTGACGGCATCGATGGCATCGAGCAAAACTTCTATTTCTCTCCCCGAAGTCAATTTCTCCGACTGGGGCGACATCCGCTACCTGCACCTGGGCACCGAATGGGTCCAGGGTTCGATGAAGCTCGACGCGCCTTTCGAGATCGAACTCGAATATGTGCAGCGCATGATGGCCTGGCTGCTGTTTGCCGACGGCAAGACCGTCGCCACCTGCCATGCGATGCAGCTCGGCCTGGGTGCGGCCACGCTCACCAAGTTCAGCCGCAAGATCCTGCGCATGCGCACCACCGCGATCGAGCTCAATCCGCAGGTGGTGTCGGCCTGCCGCGGCTGGTTCAAGCTGCCGCCCGACGACCCGAAGCTGCGCGTGGTGATCGCCGACGCGGCCGCCGAGATCCGCAAGCCCGAATGGCACGGCACTGTCGATGCCTTGCAGGTCGACCTGTACGACCACGAGGCCGCCGCGCCCGTGCTCGACAGCGAAGACTTCTATGCCGACTGCCGCGCGCTGCTCACCGAAGAGGGCTGCATGACGGTCAACCTCTTCGGCCGCTCGTCGAGCTACGAGCGCAGCCTCGAAAAGATCGCCGGTGCATTCGGCGCCGACGCCGTCTGGGCCTTCAAGCCGACGCGCGAAGGCAACACGGTGGTGCTCGCGCAGCGCACGCCGAGCCGTCCGAAGCGCGAGGCGCTTGCCGAGCGCGCCCAAACGATCCAGACTCGCTGGGGCTTGCCCGCGCCGAAATGGTTGCGAGTCTTCAAGCCCCTGAATATTTCAATCACTCGACCTGCCGGCTCATGAGCGCTGTTCCCGCTGTTTCTGCTCCCGCCCCCCTGACCGCCCGCCACGAAGGCCCGCTCGACCTGCGGCGCCTTATTGAATGGCTCGCCGCCGATGGCGTGATTTCCCCGGTCGAAGCCAAGCGCACCATCGCGCGTTGCGCGCAGGCCGAAAGCCGGCAGGCACCGCTGGTGCGGCTGGCCAACGTGGCCATGACGCGAGAGAGCGACAACAAGCCGCTGGACCTTGAAATGCTTACGCAATGGCTCGCGGGCCGCGCCGGGCTCACGTACCTGCGCATCGACCCGCTCAAGGTCGACGTGGGCAAGGTGGCCGACACCATGAGCGCCGCCTATGCCGAGCGCCACAAGGTGCTGCCGGTGCAGGTGCTGCCCAACGAGGTGGTGGTGGCCACGGCCGAGCCCTTCCTCACCGACTGGATCGCCGAGGTCGAGCGCCAGGCGCGCCGCTCGGTGCGTCGCGTGGTCGCCAACCCGGCCGACATCCAGCGCTACACGGCCGAGTTCTTCGCGCTCGCGAAGTCGGTGCGCGCCGCGCAGAAGGCCGGCGGCAACACCGGCGGCGCGAGCTTCGAGCAGCTGGTGGAGCTCGGCAAGAGCAACAAGCAGCTCGACGCCAACGACCAGAGCGTGGTGCAGGTGGTCGACTGGCTGTGGCAATACGCCTTCGACCAGCGCGCGAGCGACATCCACCTGGAGCCGCGCCGCGAGCAGGGCGTGATCCGCTTTCGCATCGACGGCATCCTGCATCCGGCCTACCAGATGCCGATGGGCGTGATGAACGCGATGGTCGCGCGCATCAAGCTGCTGGGCCGCATGGACGTGGTGGAAAAGCGCCGCCCGCTCGACGGCCGCATCAAGACCCGCAACATGCGCGGCGACGAAGTCGAAATGCGCTTGTCGACCCTGCCGACCGCCTTCGGCGAGAAGATGGTGATGCGGATCTTCGACCCCGACACGGCGGTGAAAGATCTCGACGCGCTGGGCTTTGCGCAGCACGACGCGCAGCGTTGGGAACAGCTGGTCACGCGGCCCAACGGCATCATTCTCGTGACTGGGCCCACGGGCTCGGGCAAGACCACCACGCTGTATTCCACGCTCAAGCGCGTCGCGACCGAAGAGGTCAACGTGAGCACGGTGGAAGACCCGATCGAAATGATCGAGCCCTCGTTCAACCAGACGCAGGTGCAGCCGCAGCTGGACTTCGGGTTTACCGAAGGCCTGCGCGCGCTGATGCGGCAGGACCCGGACATCATCATGGTCGGCGAAATCCGCGACCTCGCCACCGCCGAGATGGCGGTGCAGGCCGCGCTCACCGGCCACCTGGTGTTCAGCACGCTGCACACCAACGACGCGCCGAGCGCCATCACGCGGATGATGGAACTGGGCGTGCCTTCGTACCTCATCAATGCGGTGATGCTGGGCGTGCTCGCACAGCGGCTGGTGCGCACGCTGTGCCCCAACTGCAAGCAGCCCGACGACACCGTCACCCGCGAGAAGCTGGAGACCATCGTCAAGCCGTGGCAGATCACGGGCTCGGTGCGCGCCTACAAGCCGGTGGGTTGCGTCGATTGCCGCATGACCGGGTACATGGGCCGCATGGGGCTGTACGAACTGCTGAGCATCAGCGAGGCGTTCAAGGCGCAGGTCACGAAGGAGCCCAACCTGGGCGGGCTGCGCAGGCAGGCCGTGATCGACGGCATGCGGCCGCTGCGGCTGGCCGGCGCGCTGCGCGTGGCCGAAGGCGTGACGACCATCGAAGAGGTGCTGAGCGCCACGCCGCCGCTGGAATAATCCGGCAGTTCGACATCCGGAAGGCCGCTGAGACCTTTCGGGTTATCCCTAGGCCTTTGGTTAGTGGAATCCACATCAGTCTGACCGGAAGCTGACTCGACAATCCCGCATCGAAATTTGTTCGAGGAGACTGTTCGTGAAGATCAAGAGTCAGAAAGACTTTTTCTCGGGTCTGATGTTCACGGTGGTGGGTGTGGCGTTCGCATGGGGCGCCACCACCTACACCGTGGGCACCGGGGCCCGCATGGGTCCGGGTTATTTCCCGTTGATGCTCGGCATCCTGATGGCCCTCATCGGCCTCGGGATCATGTTCAGCGGGCTCACCGTTGAAACCACCGACGGCGAAAAGATCGGCAAGTGGGCCTGGAAGCAGGTGGTGTTCATCCTGGGCGCCAACCTCGCATTCGGCATCCTGCTCGGCGGCCTGCCGAGCATCGGCGTGCCGGCCATGGGCATGATCATCGCCATCTACGCGCTGGTGATCATCTCCAGCCTTGCGGGCCATGAGTTCAAGCTGCCCAGCGTGCTCGTCCTGGCCACTGTGCTGGCCGTGGGCAGCTATGTCGCGTTCATCTGGGCGCTGAAGCTCCAGATCCAGGTCTGGCCGACCTTCATCACCGGCTGAGAAGAAAGCTGCTCACATCATGGAATTGGTTGAACACCTCTCGATGGGTTTTGGCGTTGCCTTTACCTTCACCAACCTGCTGTACTGCCTCGTCGGCTGCATTCTGGGCACGCTGATCGGCGTGCTCCCGGGCATCGGCCCGGTCGCGACCATCGCGATGCTGCTGCCCGCCACGTACGCGCTGCCGCCCGTGTCGGCGCTGATCATGCTGGCCGGCATCTACTACGGCGCGCAGTACGGCGGCTCCACCACCGCGATTCTGGTCAACCTGCCGGGCGAATCATCGTCGGTGGTGACCGTGATCGACGGCTACCAGATGGCGCGCAAGGGCCGTGCGGGTCCGGCACTCGCTGCCGCCGGCCTGGGCTCGTTCTTCGCTGGTTGCGTCGGCACGCTGATCTTGGCCGCCTTCGCACCGCCGCTGACCGAGCTGGCCTTCAAGTTCGGCCCTGCCGAATACTTCTCGCTGATGATCCTGGGCCTGATCGGCGCCGTGGTGCTGGCTTCGGGCTCGCTGCTCAAGGCCATCGCGATGATCGTGCTGGGCCTGCTGATGGGTCTGGTCGGTACCGACGTGAACTCGGGTGTCGCTCGCTACAGCTTCGACATTCCGGAGCTCACCGACGGCATCGGCTTCGTGGCCATCGCCATGGGCGTGTTCGGTTATGGCGAAATCATTGCCAACCTCTCGCGCCCCGATGACGAGCGTGAAGTGTTCACTGCCAAGGTCTCGGGCCTGTTCCCGACCAAGGAAGACTTCAAGCGCATGGTTCCCGCGGTGCTTCGCGGCACGGCACTGGGCGCGGCTCTTGGCATCTTGCCTGGCGGCGGTGCGCTGCTGGCGGCTTTCGCGGCCTACACGATCGAGAAGAAGACCAAGCTGAAGCCGGGCGAAGTGCCCTTCGGCAAGGGCAACATCCGCGGCGTGGCGGCTCCCGAGTCGGCCAACAACGCCGGTGCGCAAACTTCCTTCATCCCGCTGCTGACGCTGGGCATTCCGCCCAACGCGGTGATGGCGCTGATGGTGGGCGCAATGACGATCCACAACATCCAGCCGGGCCCGCAGGTCATGACCAGCAACCCCGAGCTGTTCTGGGGCCTGATCGCCTCGATGTGGATCGGCAATGCGATGCTGATCATCCTGAACCTGCCGCTGATCGGCATGTGGATCAAGCTGCTGTCGGTGCCGTACAAGTACCTGTTCCCCGCGATCGTGCTGTTCTGCGCGATCGGCGTGTACTCGACCAACAACAACACCTTCGACATCTGGATGGTGGGCATCTTCGGTCTGGTGGGCTACACCTTCTTCAAGCTGGGTTGCGAGCCTGCACCATTGCTGCTGGGCTTCATCCTCGGGCCGATGATGGAAGAGAACCTGCGCCGTTCGCTGCTGCTGTCGCGCGGCGACTGGAGCGTGTTCGTGACGCGTCCGATCTCGGCGAGCCTGCTGGCTGCTGCTGCGCTGCTGCTGATCATCGTGCTGCTGCCGGCTGTGAAGTCGAAGCGCGAAGAGGCCTTCGTCGAAGACTGACGGCGTTCTGCTCCCCTTCAAGACGGCGCCTTCGGGCGCCGTTTTTCGTTGATGCGACGACTCTTTAGGTGCGCGTTCGGGGCGGCTTCATATGCTGCCGAGCCATCGCCAGAAAAGCCATGGCAGCCGGGTTGAGCGGGTGCTTGGCCAGCCGGATGGCGACCACCGGGTACTCCAGCGTGGGCCGCACCACGCCCAACGCCCGCAGGTTGGCCGGCATCAGCACTTCCACATAGCGCGGCAGCAGCGCTACCCCTGCACCCGCCTGGATGAGACCGAAGGCTGTCGACAGCATCGACACGTGATGCACCACGCGCGGGTACACGTTGGCCATGCTCGACAGTTGGCGGCTCACGGCACGCCACACATTGGCGTCGGGGTTGACGTGGATGAAGGGCAGCGCCTCCAGGTGCCGGGCCTCGACCACGGCGTGCTGCGCCAGCGGATGGTCGTCCCGCACGAAGAGGGCCATGCGGTCGGAGAACAGCGGCTCCGTCGCCAGCTCCGAGTGCTTCTGGCCGATGTCGGAGCCGAAGCCCAGGTCGGCCTCCTGCGAGAGGATGCGCGAGATCATCTGATCCGCGGTGCTGTCGAGCAGCGTGGTCGCGAGCGTCGGGTGCTTCTGCGAAAAACGGCCGAGCAACGGCGGCAACAGGGCGCCTGCAGTCAGATGGCCCACCGCCAGCACGATGCGGCCTTCGCGCAGCTGCGACTGCGAGCGGCAGGCATCGACGGATTCATCGATCAGCCGCAGCGCACGCACGGCCGTGTCGACCATCATCTGGCCCGCATTGGTCATGCGGATGCGGCGGCCGCGCACCACCAGTGGCTGCGCCAGCTCTTCTTCCAGGCGCTTGACCAGATGGCTGATGGCCGGCTGCGTGAGCTGCAATGCCTCGGCCGCCAGTGTGAAGCTGCCCGTTTCGGCCACCGCCGTCAGCGCTCGCAACTGCTGCAGCGAGATCTCTTCAGCGGTGTTCCTTGCCATAAACAGCTTTGATAGTTGAATAAGCAGAATTATCTGGCTTGATGCGCTGCCGCTGCATAGCATCCTTTTTTCGTTCACAGGCAAGAATTCCGTACATGAAACGCCTCCAGTTCCTCCAGGTGCTCGCCGTTGCGCTCGGCGTGGCCGCCTCGTCCGCCAGCCTGGCCCAGGGCTACCCGAACAAGCCGATCCGCCTGATCGTGCCGTTCCCGGCGGCCGGCGCCACCGATCTCTTCGCCCGCACGCTGGGGCAGAAGATGGGCGAGAAGCTCGGCACCACACTGGTGGTCGACAACAAGCCCGGCGCCGGCGGCGCCATCGGCTCCGACCAGGCTGCCAAGGCCCCGGCCGATGGCTACACGATCCTGCTGGCCACCACCAGCACGCATTCGATCGGCCCGGCCGTCAGCAAGCTGCCCTACGACACGGTGCGCGACTTCACGCCCATCGCGCACGTGGGCGACGCGGCCAGCATCATGCTGGTGCCGGTCAATTCGCCCGCGAAAACGGTGCGCGAGTGGATCGACTACGCGAAGAAGAACCCCGGCAAGCTCAACTATGCATCGAGCGGCAACGGCACCATCGTGCAGCTCACGGCCGAGCTGTTCAAGGCGCAGGCCGGCGTGTTCGTCACGCACATTCCCTACAAGGGCACGGCGCTGGCCATTCCCGACCTGATCAGCGGCAAGATCGACGTGCTGTTCGACTCACTGCCCACCGGCATGCCGCACGTCCGTGACGGCCGCCTGCGCGCACTGGGCGTCACCTCGCTCAAGCGCAGCCCGCTGGCGCCCGAACTGCCGCCCATTGCCGACACATTGCCGGGCTACGAGTCGAACACCTGGTTCGGCTTCTACGGCCCGAAGGGCCTGCCGGCCGACATCGTCGCGAAGATCAACAAGGCGGCCAACGAAGCGCTGGCCGATCCTGAAGTGAAAGAGAAACTCGCGCGCCTGGGCATCGAAACCGCGACTCCGGGCACGCCCGACCAGTTCGCGAAGATGGTCGCCGCCGACGCTGCCAAGTGGAAGAAGATCGTCGTCGACCGCAAGATCACCAACGAATGACGCAGAGAAAGAAGAGCACGCCTAAATGAACTTCGATTTCAACAACCCCTACCTCTCGACCCGCATCCCGATCTTCGCGCGCAATGTGGTGTCGACCTCGCACCCCTTGGCCTCGCAGGCCGGCCTGCGCATCTTGCAGCAGGGCGGCAACGCGGTCGATGCGGCCATTGCCACTGCCGCCGTGATGACACTGGTCGAGCCGGTGAGCAACGGCCTGGGCAGCGATGCCTTCTGCATCCTGTGGGACGGCAAGGAACTGCACGGCCTCAATGCCTCGGGCCCGGCGCCCAAGGCCTGGACGCCCGAGTACTTCAAGGCCAAGTACGGTGCCGACGCGGCCAATCCGCCCATGCGCGGCATCGACTCGGTCACGGTGCCGGGCGCTGTGCGCGGCTGGGTGGCCATGAGCGAGCGCTTCGGCAAGCTGCCGTTCGCCGACCTGCTGGCGCCGGCCATCGACATCGCCGAGCGCGGGTATCTTGTGCCGCCGGTGGTGCAGGGCAAGTGGGCTGCGGCCACGCCGCTGCTGGGCTCGCAACCGGGCTTTGCGCAGACCTTCCTGCCGTGGGGCCGCGCGCCCGAGGTGGGCGAGCTGTTCCGCTTCACGGCCGCCGCGCGTGCGCTCAAGGCCATTGCACGCACCAAGGGCGAGGCCTACTACAACGGCGAGATCGCCGAGGCGCTGGCGAAGTTCTCGGCCGAGCAGGGCGGTGCGCTCACGGTGGCCGACCTCGCGGCCTACCAGCCCGAGTGGGTCAAGCCGATCTCGCGCGACTACCGCGGCCACACGCTGCACGAGATTCCGCCTAACGGCCAGGGCATTGCCGCGCTGATCGCGCTCGGCATTCTCGAAAAGTTCGACATCGCCTCGCTGCCGGTCGACTCGGTGCAATCGCAGCATCTGCAGATCGAAGCGATGAAGCTGGCCTTTGCCGACGTGTACCGCTACGTGTCGGAACGCAAGACGATGGAAGTCACGACCGAGCAGATGCTCGACGATGCGTACCTCGCCTCGCGCGCCCGCCTCATCGATGCGAAGAAGGCGCAAGACTTCAAGGCCGGCAACCCCGTGAAGGGCGGCACCATCTACCTCACGGCTGCCGACGAGAGCGGCATGATGGTGAGCTTCATCCAGAGCAACTACATGGGCTTCGGCTCGGGCTGCGTGGAGCCCGAATTCGGCATCAGCCTGCAGAACCGTGGTCACGGCTTCAGCCTGAAGGCCGAGAGCCCGAACGTGGTGGCGCCGGGCAAGCGCCCGTTCCACACCATCATTCCGGCCTTCCTCACCAAGGACGGCCAGCCGGTGATGAGCTTCGGCGTGATGGGCGGCAACATGCAGCCGCAGGGCCACATGCAGACGCTGGTGCGCATGCTCGACTACAAGCAGAACCCGCAGGCCGCCTGCGACGCGCCGCGCTGGCGCTTCAACGCGGGGCTCGAGATCAACGTCGAGGCTGCGATGAACCCGGCCACGGTGCAGGGCCTGCGCGACCTGGGCCACCACCTGGAAGTGATCAACGACTCGTACCAGGACTTCGGCGCCGGCCAGTTCATCTGGCGCGCGGGCGAGCCTTCGGTCGAAGGCTACGTGGCTGCCAGCGATCCGCGCCGCGACGGCCTGGCTGCAGGGTATTGAGCAAGGTCTCGAGGTTCCCGCGATGATCGGGGGATGAACAAGACAGCCGCATCGCTCGGCATCCCCTCTCACGACGGCGCAAGAAAAGGCTATGCGTCCGGTCTGATACTCGCCACGCTGGGCGCCATCGCGTTCAGCGGCAAGGCCATTATCGTCAAGCTGGCGTACCGCTACGGCGTGGACGCCATCACGCTCATCATGCTGCGCATGCTGTTCGCGCTGCCGCTCTTTGCCGTGATGGCATGGTGGGCGGGGCGCGGCAAGCCCGCGCTCACCGGCCGCGACTGGATCGGCGTGATCGGGCTCGGCTTCTCGGGCTACTACCTTGCGAGCTTTCTCGACTTTGCGGGGCTCGCGTACATCTCGGCCAGCTTCGAGCGGCTGATCCTGTATCTCAACCCCACGCTGGTGCTGCTGTTCGGCTGGCTGATGTACCGGCGGCGCGCCACGCGCCAGCAGGTGCTGGGCATGGTCGTGAGCTATGCCGGCGTGCTGCTGGTGTTCGGCCACGAGTTGTGGACCGGGGGCGGCGGCAAGGGCGGCGGGGCGGCGGCGTGGGGCGCGTTCCTGGTGTTCCTGAGCGCGGTGAGCTATGCGGGCTACCTCGTCTACAGCGGCGAGTTCGTCAAGCGCTTGGGGTCGCTGCGGCTCGTGGGACTGGCCACCACCGTGGCCTGCGTGCTGTGCATCCTGCAGTTCGTGCTGACGCGGCCGATGAGCGTGGCGATGCAGGTGGCGCCCGAGGTGATCTGGCTGTCGGTGCTCAACGCAACGCTTTGCACGGCAGTGCCCGTGCTGATGGTGATGATGGCCATCGAACGCATCGGCCCGGCCGTGGCCGCGCAAACCGGCATGATCGGGCCGCTGTCGACCATCCTCATGGGGGTGGTCATACTGGGCGAGCCGTTCACGCCGTGGATCGCGGCCGGCACCGTGCTCGTCATCGCGGGCATTTTCGTTTTCACACGCAAGGGGCGCTGAAGCCCCTTGCCGTACTGACTTACTCACTGGAGCAACAACATGGATCTGGGTATTGCGGGCAAGACCGCGCTGGTGTGCGGCGCGAGCAAGGGGCTGGGCTACGGCTGCGCCGAGGCGCTGGTGCGCGAAGGCGTGAACGTGGTGATCGTGGCGCGCGGCGCCGAGGCACTGGAAGCGGCTGCGAAGAAGCTGACGGAGGCCGCGGGCGCATCGGGCCCGTTCGTCAAGCATGTGGCCGCCGACATCACGACCGAAGCCGGCCGCGCCGCAGTGTTCGCGCTGGGCCATGACTTCGACATCGTCGTCACCAACGCGGGCGGCCCGCCGCCCGGCGACTTCCGCAACTGGGACCGCGAGGCGTGGATCAAGGCGGTCGATGCCAACATGCTCACGCCCATCGAGCTGATCAAGGCCACGGTCGACGGCATGGCCAAGCGCGGCTTCGGCCGCATCGTGAACATCACGTCGAGCTCGGTGAAGTCGCCCATCGACATCCTGGGCCTGTCGAATGGCGCGCGCAGCGGCCTCACCGGCTTCGTGGCCGGCGTGGCGCGCACGCCCATCGCAGCGCAGGGCGTGACCATCAACAACCTGCTGCCGGGCTCCTTCGACACCGACCGCCTCAAGGGCACGATGGCCGGCGCGGCGCAGAAGTCGGGCCAGGACTTCGATACCGTGTGGGAAGCCCGCAAGAAGAACATTCCCGCGAAGCGCTTCGGCACGCCGGCCGAGTTCGGCGCCATCTGTGCCTTCCTGTGCAGCATGCAGGCCGGCTACATGACCGGCCAGAACGTGCTCGCCGACGGCGGGGCCTACCCGGGCACGTACTGAGCTCGCCCCCAGGCTGCGCGAGGCCCGGTGTTTTCAGCGCCGGGACGCCACCACTATCCCGCCCACGATAAGCAGAAACGCCGCGCCGTGGTACCAATGCGGCGGCTCCCGCAAAAAGGCCGCCGACAGCACCGCCGCGAACAGCGGCGTGAGGTTCATGAAGATGCTTGCCGCCTGCGGGCCCGCGCGCTGCACGCCGGTGCCCCAGCAGCGATACGCCACCACCGCGGGCCCGATGCCGATGAACAGCATCGCGGCGATGAGCGGCCAGCCGAGGTCGATGTGGGCGGGTGTCAGCGTCCATTCACCGGCGGCCAGCGCGCCCGACCATGCGACACCGAACACCAATTGCGACATCAGGAACGCGGCCCAGTCCTGCCGCACGGCCTTGGGCTCGTGCGTGCGCGCAAGCAGCCAGCTGTAGAAGGCCCAGGCGATGGTGCCCAAAATCATGTAGAGGTCGCCCGGCACCAGCCGCAGCCCGAGCAGTTGCTGCCATTCGCCGCGGCTGAGCACCAGCAGCACGCCCACCATCGACAGCAGCGCGCCACCGATTTCGCGGGCACTGATGCGTGCGCCGAAGAACAGCGCCCCGGTCGCGAGCATCCACAGCGGCAGGCTGGAGCCGACCAGCGTCACGTTGATGGGCGTGGAGGTCTGCAGCGCCAGGTACTGGAACGCGTTGTACAGGCCGATGCCCAGTAGCCCGAGTACCGCGTAGCGTTTCCAGTGCTCCCACAGCGGGCTGTTGCGGCGCAGCACCGGCGCGGCCAGCGGCAGCAGCAGTGCGAACGCGATGACCCAGCGCACGAAGTTCAGCGTGAGCGGCGACACCATGTCGCGCACCAGCCGGCCGACCACGGCATTGCTGGCCCAGAGCAGCGGCGGAACGACGAGCAGGAGAACGGTAAGGGGAGCGAGGCGCTGCGGCTGTGTCTGCATGGCCGCCGACTCTACCGGGCAATGATGCCCCGCGCCGCCACGGGAAACCCAGACGTGGCAGGATGCCCATCCCTCTTCTTTTCCTGTGTGTGGAGACTGCAACGATGATGAGCAAAGCCGTCCGTATCGACCGCCATGGCGGCCCCGAAGAACTGAAGATCGTCGACGTGGAAGTCGGCGAGCCCGGCCCCGGCGAGATCCGCATCCGCCACAAGGCCGTGGGCCTGAATTTCATCGACACCTATCAGCGCAGCGGGCTCTACCCGTTCGCGATGCCGCTGCAGTTGGGCATGGAGGCCTCGGGCATCGTCGAGGCGGTGGGCGAGGGCGTGACGCACCTGAAGCCCGGCGACCGCGCCGCCTATGCCAGCCCGCCGCCGGGCGCCTACTGCGAACTGCGCGTGATGCCGGCCAAGTGCGTGTGCAAGCTGCCCGACGACATCTCTTTCGAGACCGGCGCGGCCATGATGCTCAAGGGCCTGACCACCCAGTACCTGCTGAAGAAGACGCTGCCGGCCGAAGGCCTGCAGGCCGGCGACTTCATCCTGTTCCATGCAGCGGCCGGCGGGGTGGGCCTGATCGCCTGCCAGTGGGCCAAGGCGCTGGGCCTGCAGCTGATCGGCACGGCCGGCAGCGATGCCAAGTGCAAGCTCGCGCTGGCGCACGGCGCGGCGCACGCCATCAACTACAGCACCGAGAACTTCGCGGCCCGCGTGAAAGAGATCACCGGCGGCAAGGGCGTGAAGGTGGTGTACGACTCGGTGGGCAAGGACACTTTCGAAGGCTCGATCGACTGCCTGCGCCCGTTCGGCCTGCTGGCCATCTTCGGCAACGGCTCTGGCCCGGTGCCGCCGGTCAACCTCGGCTTGCTGGCGTCCAAGGGCTCGCTCTATGTGACGCGGCCAACACTGTTCACGCACATGGCCACGCGCGAAAGCACGCAGGCGATGGCCGACGACCTGTTCGCGGTGGTGCGAAGCGGCGCGGTGAAGATCCCGATCGACCAGCGCTATGCACTGGCCGACGTGCAGCAGGCGCACCGCGACCTGGAGGCGCGCAAGACCACGGGCTGCACGATCCTGACGCTCTGAGCGTCGACAGTCTTGTCCTACCGGCGGTGGGGTGTCATGCCTTCGACTTGTGCCGGGTGCACTTTGTAGCCTGTGAACACAGCGTAGAGACGAGCCAGCCCATGACCACAGTTCGCACTTTCATCGTCGAAGACAACCCGACCATCCGCAAGAGCCTTGTGGGCACGCTGCGCGAGGTGGCGCGAGTCGATCCGGTCGGCGAGGCCGAGTCGGAGGAGGAGGGCTCGCGTTGGCTTTCAGACAACCTGTCGCAGTGGGACCTGGCCATCGTCGACCTGTTCCTGAAGGACGGCACCGGTTTTCGCGTGCTCGAAGCGTGTCGCCACCGCGGCCCGTCGCAGAAGATGGTGGTGCTCAGCAACTACGCCACGCCCGACATGCGGCGCAAATGCGTGCACCTCGGTGCCGATGCCGTGTTCGACAAGGCCACCGAAATCGACGACCTGATCGACTACTGCCTGCGCCATCGTCAGGCGCAGTTCAGTTCGCCCGCCGCACACTGAGGCAGGGGCATTTTTCGCCGACCGGCAACCGAGCCGGACTTCGCCGAAAATGCACCCCAAAGGCGCGAGGAGCACGCGCCGGGCTCCGCAAATTGGCGACGAGATTCATGCGCGGAAATCACACATTCCCCTGCTGAGTCGGCTTGCGCGCCTGCAACGCGCGCAGCGCCCCAAGTTGCAACATGTCCCGCCCCCGCTTTCTTCCCGACAACTTCACCTTCGCGCTTCTCTCGGTCGTGACCTTTGCCAGCCTGCTGCCTGCAAGCGGCAAGGTGGCGCATTTCTTCGAGCTGCTCACGACCGCCGCCATCGGGCTGCTGTTCTTCCTGCATGGCGCCAAGCTGTCGCGCGAGGCGATCTTGAACGGGCTCACGCACTGGCGGCTGCACCTGCTGGTGTTCGGCAGCACCTTCGTGCTGTTTCCCATGCTCGGGCTGGCGCTCAAGCCACTGCTCCTGCCGCTGGTGACACCAGAGCTCTACACCGGCGTGCTCTATCTGTGCGTGCTGCCCGCCACGGTGCAGTCGGCTATCGCCTTCACGGCGATGGCTAAAGGCAACATGCCCGCCGCCATCTGCAGTGCATCGGCCTCCACGCTGCTGGGCGTGTTCATCACGCCGGTGCTGGTCAATCTGGTGGTGCTGCCGAACGGCGGCCATGCGAGCTCGTCGCTGGACTCGATCGGACGCATCCTGCTGCAGTTGATGGTGCCGTTCGTGGCGGGGCATCTGCTGCGGCCGTTGATCGGCAAGTGGATACAGCGCCGCGCCGCGGTGCTGAAGTTCGTGGACCAGGGCTCGATCCTGCTGGTTGTCTACACGGCATTCAGCGCGGCCGTGATCGAAGGCCTGTGGAAGCAGGTACCCGCACATGCGCTGGTCGGGTTGCTGGTGGTGTGCGCGGTGGTGCTGGGGCTGGCGCTGAGCCTCACGACCCTGCTGGCGCGCAAGCTGGGCTTCGATACCGAGGACGAGATCACGATCGTGTTTTGTGGCTCCAAGAAGAGCCTGGCCAGCGGCATACCGATGGCGAAGGTGCTGTTCGCTTCGCACGCGGTGGGCGCGATCGTGCTGCCGCTGATGCTGTTCCATCAGATGCAGCTGATGGTGTGCGCTGTGCTGGCGCAACGCTATGCGCGGCGGGGGCGCGAGGCTTCCGTGCTGAAGACGGCCGAGCAGGCCGACTAGTCGGTCAGCCCTCGATCTTTCCCAGTCGAGACTCTCTCAGCCGGCTGGGCGCCAAGGCTCCGGCCGACTCCAGGATCGGATACGCAATCGAGCAGATGTGCGAGTTGATTCGCTTCAGGTCGCTGATCAGGTCGATGTGCAGCGAGCTCGTCTCGATGCTCAGCGTGGTGCGGTCCGACAGCCGGTCCAGGTGGGTCGTGGCGTAGGCCCGCTCCAGGTTCCGGAAGCGCACCTTCTCTTCGAGCAGCTTCTGCGCATCGCGCACGTTGCCGTTCAGGAACACGCTCATGCTCAGCCGCAGGTTGGCCACCAGCCGCCCATGCAGCTCGACGATTTCCGCCATGCCCGCTTCCGAGAAGTTGCGCTGCGGTTTGATCTTCTTGTCTTCCACGTCGATGATCACGCGCTCGATGATGTCGCCGATCTGCTCCATGTTGATCGTGAAGCTGATGATGTCGGTCCAGCGCCGGCTTTCCTCTTCGCCCAGCGCCTCGCGCGAAATGCGGGTCATGTAGTACTTGATGGCCGAGTACAGCTCGTCCACCGTGTCGTCGAGCTGCCTCAGTTCCTGCGCGAGCCGCAGGTCGTTGTGGCGGATCACGTCGAGCGTGCCGATCAGCATGGTCTCCACGATGTCGGCCTGGTGCAGCGCCTCGCGCGCGGCATTCGAAATGGCGAGTGAGGGCGTCGACAGCGCCGATGGATCGAGGTGATGCGGCCGTGATGTGCCGGCCGGCTGCTGCGGCACCGGCAGCATGCGCGTTACCAGCTTGGCGACCCACTGCGTGAGGCCGATGAACCCCACGCTGATCACGATGTTGAACGCCAGGTGGAACAGCACGACCCCGTGCGTCTGGTTGGGCAGCTGCGGCTGCACGTAGCGGATCCACAGGCCGATGAAGGGGGCGACGACGGCCACGCCCAGTGCCTTGAAGAGCAGGTTGCCCACAGTCACCTGCCGCACCGCCACCGCCGACTTGGCCGTGGTCAGCACCGCCAGCAGACCGCTGCCCAGGTTGGCGCCGAGCACCAGGCCGAGCGCCACGTCCAGCGGCACCACGTTCGACGTGGCCATGGCCGCGACCAGCAGCACCACCGCGAGGCTCGAATAGGCCACGATGGCCAGCACCGAGCCGATGGTGATTTCAAGCAGCACGTCGCTGCTGATCGATGCGAGCAGCGCGCGCACGGCCGGCGAGGAGAACAGCGGCTCGGTCGCCTCCACCACCAGCTGCAGCGCCAGCAGCATCAGCCCGAGCCCGATCAGCACCCGGCCGACGCGCCCCGCCACGGTGGCCGAGCGCGTGATGAACAGCACCACGCCCACGAAGATGAACATTGGCGAAAGCCACGACAGGTCTGCCGAGAACAGCACCGAGATCAGCGCAGTGCCCACGTCGGCGCCCCGCATCACCGCCAGAGCCGCCGGCAGCGTAACCAGGCCTTGCCCGACGAAGGACGAGGTCATGAGCGAGGTGGCCGTGCTCGACTGCACCAGGGCTGTCACGCCGATGCCCGAGAGGGCGGCCGTGAAGCGGTTGCGCATGCTCTGCACGAGGATCTTGCGCAGGTTGGCGCCGAACACACGCAGCACGCCGGTGCGGACCAGGTGCGTGCCCCATACCAGCAGGGCCACGGCCGCCAGCAGATTCAGGAGATGCTTCATGGGGGTCGGGTTCTATCCTTTTCGTTTTGCTTCGTTTCGACCCCATTTTCCACAAGTGAGCGCTTCAGTCGATCAGCGCTCCGTTGTCGTGGAAAGGATAGGGGCCTTCGAAGCTGCCTGATGTCGCGAGATGGGTGACGAGCCGGCGTCCGCGCGCTGACCACGCGTGCACCCGGAATGAAGGCGGCTCCAGTGTCCAGGCCGAGTCCGCGTCCGGAGCCAGATCGAGGCAGACCTGATGGGCCTGCGCCGGCGAGGTCGAGGCGATGGTGCCGCCGAAACGCACGTCGATGGCACGGTGCAGGTGGCCGCAGATGACGCGCTCGACGTTGCTGTAGCGCGCAAGCAGGGCTTCGAGCGCATCGGCGCCTTGCAGCAGGCCGATCTCGTCCATGTGGCCGATCAGCGTTTCGAAGGGCGGGTGATGCATGGCGACGACGACGGGCTCGTCGCGGCAGGCGTCGAGCTGTGCCTCGAGCCAGGCCAGTCGCTTCTCGCACAGCGAGCCGTGGCTGGCGCCGGGCACGCAGGTGTCGAGCGTGAGCAGGCGCAGGTCGCCGACGCGCACCGAGTACTGGATGAAGCCGTCTGTATCGGCGCCGGTGCCCATGTAGGCATGGCCGGGGAAGCTGCGGCGCAGTTGGTCGCGGTCGTCGTGGTTGCCGGGCATCAGGTAGACCGGCATGGTCAGCGGAGCCAGCAGGCGGGCGAGGTGCTCGTACTCGCCGGCGCGGCCGAAATCGGTCAGGTCGCCGGTGACGACCACTGCGTCGGGCTGCTGGCGCAAGGCGAGCACCGACTGCACGGCGCGTTCGAGGTACGGCGCGGTGTCGATGCGGCCGTAGGCCAGCCGGCCCGGCTCGCGGATGTGCAGGTCGGTCAGCTGGACCAGGACGGTGTTCTTGCTCTGAGTTGTCGTCATGCGCTTGTCTCCTGCGACGTCATCAGCCGGTCGGGGTAGATGCGAAGACCCACCGCGTCGCCCGGCCCAAAAGGATTGTCGCGCCCTACATCGGCCACCAGCACGGGCTGGTCTTGCAGGCGCAGGTGCAATTGCACGCGGTCGCCGAGGAAGGTGCGGCGCTCGACGATGGCGGCGCCCCAGTTTGGCTGCGGCGCGCCGACCTCGATGTCTTCAGGCCGCACGAGCAGCATCGCATGGCCTTGCCACGCGCCCGGGCAGGGCACGGTTGATCCACCGAGTCGGACAACACCTTGCGCGATGGCATCGGCCTCGCGCTCCAGGCGGTTGACACGGCCCAGGAACTCGGCGACGAAGGGGTGAGCGGGCGCGCGGTACAGGTCTTCGCCACGGCCCACCTGCACGATGCGGCCGGCGCGCATTACCGCGAGCCGGTCGGCGATGGCGAGCGCCTCCTGCTGGTCGTGCGTGACGTGGATGGCCGTGATGTGCAGGCGACGCAGCAGCTCGGCCAGCTCGTCGCGCAGCGATTCCTTGAGCTTGGCGTCGAGCGCGGCCAGCGGCTCGTCGAGCAGCAGCACGCGCGGGCGCACGGCCACGGCGCGCGCCAGGGCCACGCGCTGGCGCTGGCCGCCGGAGAGTTCGGCGGGGCGCTTGTTTTCCAGGCCGCCCAGGCGCACCAGGTCGACCAGCTCGCCGACGCTGCGCTTTTCCTCATCGGGCGAGACGCCGCGAATGCGCAGGCCGTAGCCGATGTTGGCCGCCACCGTCATCTGCGGAAAGAGCGCGTAGCTCTGGAACACCATGCCTACGCCGCGGTGCTCGACCGGGCGCTGCGTGACGTCTTGGCCGCCGAACACGATGCGGCTGCCCGCGTCGGGTGCTTCGAGCCCCGCGATCAGCCGCAGCAGCGTGGTCTTGCCGCAGCCCGAAGGGCCCAGCAGCGCGAGCACCTCGCCAGCCTCGACCTTCAGGTCGGTGGGCTGCAGGCCGCGCGTGCCGTCTGCGTAGGTCTTTGCGCAGTTCGTGATGTCGACGGGGATGCGTTCAAGTTCCATGGCGTTTCTGCATCAGGTTGGCAAGGTACTGCAGGCCCCACAGCACCGGAAGAATGACGGCGAAGAAGACCAGCGTGTAGGCCGATCCGATCTCGATGCGCATCGAGGCATAGCTGTCGGCCAGGCCCACGGGCAGCGTGCGGGTGAGCGGCGTGTGCAGCATCCACGTGAGGTTGAATTCGCCCACCGACAGCGTGAACACCATCAGGCTGCCGGCCACGATGGCCGGGAACACGGCCGGCACCAGGATGCCCATGAAGCGCTGGCGGAAGTTGGCGCCCAGCGAGCGTGCGGCCTCTTCCAGCGCAAGCAGGTCGTCGCGCTGGAAGGCCGAACTCACGGTGCGCACCATGAAGGGCAGCGTGAAGATCATGTGGCCGACGAGGATGAAGGCGAAGCTCTGGCGGAAGGCGGTGAGCTGGCCGTAGGCGAGGATCAAAGCCAGCGCCGTCGCAAGGCCCGGCACTGCGACCGGCAGTGTCAGCAGCTCTTCGAAGATGCGCGCGGCGCGCGAGCGGCTGCGCGCCAGCGCATAGGCGCAGGGCACGCCCAGCAGCACGGTGCCGACGACGCAGGCCACGGCCAGCGCGAGCGACCAGCCGACGGTGCCGCCGTAGTTCTCCCACACCTCGCCGAGCCAGCGCAGCGTAAGGCCGCTCTTGAGCCCGGCGCTGTAGTTGTTGACGAGCCCCGCCATCACCGACAGCAACATCGGCGCAATCATGAAAAGGCTCACGATCACCGTGACGGCGAGCAGGAAGGGCGCTTTGGCTTGGGTGTTCTTGCGCATGTGCGTGGGTCTCAACGTGCGACGGGGTTCGCGCCGAAGCGGCGCGCCACGAACAGCACCAGCCAGGTCACGATGCCCAGCGAGATCGACAGCGACGCGGCGAGCGCGAAGTTGGCGTAGTTGGTGAACTCGTTGTAGATGGTGATCGGGATCACCTCGAACTTGCTGGCCAGCGTGAAGGCCGTGCCGAAGGCGCCCATCGAGGTGGCGAACAGGATCGCGCCGCAGGCCAGCGTGGTGGGCGCGAGTTCGGGCATCCACACGTCGCGCGCCACGCGTAGCCGCGAGGCGCCGAGCGAACGCGCGGCTTCTTCGAGCTGCGTGTTCATCGACTCGGCCGCCGCTGCATAGGTAGCAATGGCGCGCGGCAGCGAGAAATACAGGTACGCCAGGAACAGCCCGAGCAGGCCGTAGGCGAAGGTGATGCGCTCGCCGAACAGGCTGTCGCCGATGTCGGCCACCACGCCTTGCCGCCCGCCCAGCAGGATCACGAAGAAACCGATGATCACGCCCGGAAACGACAGCGGCAGCGTGAGCAGCGACAGCAGCACACGCTTGCCGATAAAGGCATGGCGCGCCAGGTAGATGCCGACGGCCGCGCCCAGCACCAGCGTGGCCAGCGTCACGGCCACGGAGAGCGCGACCGTGTTGGCCATGCTCGTGAGGTAGCGCGCATCGGTCAGCACCGCGAAGTAGGTGGCCCAGCCTTTGTCGGCCGGCAGCGTGAGCAGGCGCACCACCGGCAGCAGCCAGAAGGCCGCGAAGAAGGCGGCCGCGGGCGCGACGCAGGCCAGCAGGCGCCAGCGCGGGTTCCAGGCGTTGGAAGCGTTGGAGAGGGTGGCTTGCGTCATCGCGCGTGGCGTCCGCTCAGCGGACTTCCTTCAGGTACTCGTCGGAGAAAGCGCGCTGCGCTGCGGCCATGCGGCCGTAGTCCACGCTCTTGGCGCGGGCGTATTCGCTCGCAGGCAGGAACTGCGCCTCGATGTCCTTGGGCATCGCATTGGCGCGCACCGGCCGCAGGTAGGCCTTGGCCCAGATCGCCTGGCCTTCGTCGGACAGAGTGAAGTCGAGCACCTTCTTCGCGTCGGCCGCGTGCGGGGCCTTGGCGACCAGGCTCATCACGTAGGGCACTGCCAGCGTGCCTTCGCTCGGGATCACGAAGGCGACGTTGGCCTTGTCCTTGTACTTGGCGCGGTAGGCGTTGAAGTCGTAGTCGAGCAGGATCGCGATTTCGCCCGACAGCACGCGCGCGTACGAGGTCTGCTTCGGCACGATGGGCTCGTTCTTCTGCAGCGCCTTGAAGTAGTCGATGGCCGGCTTGAAGTTGTCGAGCGTGCCGCCGCGCGCTTCGTTCACCGCGACCGCGCCGACGTAACCGACGAAGGCCGAGGCGGGGTCGAGGTAGCCGATCAGGCCCTTGTATTCGGGCTTGAGCAGGTCGGCCCACGACTTCGGAATCGGCTTGCCCTTGAGCGCATCGACGTTGACCATGAAGCCGAGCGTGCCCGAGTGGATGGTGAACCAGTTGCCGGCCGGGTCCTTCAGGCCGTCGGAAATGTCTTTCCAGGCGGCTGGCTTGTAGGGCTCGACCAGGCCGTCCTTGGCTGCCTGCACCGCAAAGGTCACGCCGAGGTAGGTGACGTCGGCCACGGGGCTGGCCTTCTCGGCCGCCATCTGGGCGAGCGACTGGCCCGAGTTCTTGTTGTCGGGCGGCACGGTGACGCCGGTCCTGGCCTTGATGGCCTTCAGCTGCGTGCCCCAGTCGGCCCATTCGGTCGGGCAGTTGTAGCAAATGGCGGTCTGCGCCATGGCGCTGCCGGCGACGAGCGTGGCGGCGAGCAGGCCGAGGCGGGCCATGCGGTGGAAGCGAAGAGACATGATGAAGAAGCTCCTTGGATGGATGTAGGCAAAGAACGAGAAGTGGTCAGGGTCGTGAAATGGCGGCGTTGTTGTCTTCGTGCACCGAAGCGCACGACTCGCCGTCTCGGAAGGCATGGGGAAGCAGCAGGCTCGCATCGGCCTGCAGCGTGGCGCCGCTGGCCATGGCCTGGATCAGCAGCTCTACGCTGTGGCGGCCGATGTCGCTGTTGGGTTGGGTGATGGTGGTAAGCGCAGGCGTGAGGTCTTCACCGAGCGCAATGCCGTCGAAGCCGACGACGCTGAGGTCGCCGGGCACCGACAGGCCGCTGAGGTGCGCGGCGCGGATGCTGCGAATGGCCAGCAGGTCGTTGGAGCAGATCAGCGCGGTGGGGCGGTTGCGCGCCTGCAGCTGGCTGGAGAGCGCATCGACGGCCGTTTCGACGAAGGACACTTCGATAAGCGCGGGTGCGGCGAGCCCGGCTTCGGCCATGCCCTTCAGGTAGCCGCGGTAGCGCTGCTGCGCTCGGTCCGACGCGGCGAGCGTGCCGCTGACCATGGCGATGCGGCGGTGGCCCAGCAGCACGAGGCGCGTGACCGCGTCGGCCACCGCGCCTTCGCTGTCGACCGATACGCAAGGGTGGTCCGGGTGCCGGTTGTAGGCGAGCACATAGGGCGCGCCGGCTGCCTGCAGGCGGAGCAGGGCAGCCGAAGTGGAGGGGTTCGACACCACGAGGATCAGCCCGTCGACATTGCCTGCCAGCAGCAGATGAACGGCACGCTCTTCTTCGTCGAGCTTGTAGCCCGTGGTGACGGGAATGATCGCGTAGCCACCCGCGACGGCTGCGCGCGCAATGCCTTGCAGGCACTCGGCGAAGGTCGGGTTCAGCAGCGTGGGCAGCACCACGCCGAGCACACGGCTGCGCTGGGTGCGCAAGGTGCGCGCGCTGGCATTCGGCACGTAGTTGAGTTCGCGCGCCACACGCTCCACCAGCTCGCGCGTGGCAGGCGTCACCTTGCCGGGAAAGTTGAAGGCGCGCGAGACGGTGGCCACGGAGACCCCGGCTTTGGCTGCAACGGCTTGAATGCTCATCGTGCGGTGTTCATGTAATCGATTACATTGAACTGCAGCAGTATGACTTTGTTATGACATCGGAAGAAGGCGGGAGAAACCCGAGGGGGCTTTGTGAGGGTGGGCGCGGACCCAAAGAAGAAGGGGCCCATCGGGCCCCTGAGAAAACTTACTTACCCCGACGAACCCGCCGGATCTCATCCAGGATCAGACAGATCGCCCCAAGCGTGATCGCACTGTCCGCAGCATTGAAAGCCGGGAAGTACCAGTTCCCAGCATGAAAGCTCAGAAAGTCGACGACATAGCCGTGCATCATCCGGTCGACCACGTTCCCGATGGCCCCGCCCAGGATGCAGGCCATGGCGAACGAAAACAGCTTCTGCCCCGCGTGCGACTTCAGCATCCACACGATGAACACCGCAGCCGCCACGCCGATGATCGTGAACAGCCAGCGCTGCCATCCCGAGTGATCCGCGAGGAATGAAAAGGCGGCCCCCGTGTTGTGCGCGCGCACGACGTTGAAGAAGCTCGTCACGTAGGTCGCGTCGCCGAGCTTGTAGTAGCCCAGGATCAGCGTCTTGGTGAACTGGTCGATGATCACGATGATCACCGCCAGCCCGAGCCACGGCCAGATGCTGCCGCCGCGCGAACGCGATGCAGAAGACATGGAGCGGGTGGCGGCCATCAGGCAACGCTCCGTGATTCGCCGGCGCCGAACAGGTTGCTCGTGCAGCGCCCGCAGATCGTCGGGTGTGCCGCATCGTGGCCCACGTCGTCGCGGTAGTGCCAGCAGCGCTCGCACTTCTGCGCGGCGCTCGGCGTCACCACCGTCGACAGCGCTTCACCGGCGGCCAGTGCAATGGCCGAGGTGATGAAGACGAACTTCAGGTCATCGCCCAGCGAGCCCAGCAGCGCGAAGTCGTCGGCAGGCGCCGTCAGCTGCAGATTGGCCTGCAGCGACGAGCCGACCTTGCCTTCGGCACGCACCGCTTCGATGTCCTTGTTCACCGCATCGCGGATCTCGCGGATGCGGCTCCACTTGGCGAGCAGGGCTTCGTCGGGCGCGGCGAACTGGCTGTAGGTTTGCGCGAAGATCGATTCGCCCGGCTTGCCGGTGCTCACGAACTTCCAGGCTTCCTCGGCTGTGAAGCTGAGGAACGGCGCCATCCAGCGCAGCATGGCTTGCGAGATGTGCCACAGCGCCGTTTGAGCGCTGCGGCGAGCCAGCGAGCCCGGGGCCGTCGTGTAGAGCCGGTCCTTCAGGATGTCGAGGTAGAAGCCGCCCAGGTCTTCCGAGCAGTAGATCTGCAGCTTGGCCACCACCGGGTGGAACTCGTACACCTTGTAGTGCGCGAGGATCTCGGCCTGGAACTGCGCCGCGCGCGACAGCGCATAGCGGTCGATCTCGAACAGCTGGTCGAGCGGCACCGCATCTTTGCCAGCGTCGAAGTCGCTCGTGTTCGCGAGCAGGAAGCGCAGCGTGTTGCGGATGCGGCGGTACGCATCGACCACGCGCGCCAGGATCTTGTCGTCGCCAGCGATGTCGCCCGAATAGTCGCTCGCGGCCACCCACAGGCGGATGATTTCCGAACCCAGCTTGTTGCTGATTTCCTGCGGATCGATGCCGTTCTTGAGCGACTTGCTCATCTTGATGCCCTTGGCATCGACCGTGAAGCCGTGCGTCAGCAGGCCCCGGTACGGCGCGCGGTCTTCCAGCGCGCAGGCGATCAGCAGCGACGAGTGGAACCACCCGCGATGCTGGTCGTGGCCTTCGAGGTACAGGTCGGCTTCAGGCCCCGTGTCGTGGTGCACGGCGGGGTGCGTGCCGCGCAGCACGTGGGAGAAGGTCGAGCCCGAGTCGAACCACACTTCGAGGATGTCGGTGCTCTTCGTGTAGTGTGGCGCGTCTTCGGCACCGAGGATCTCTTCGACTGTGGCGCGGCTCCAGGCCTCGATGCCGCCCTTTTCGACGATGTCGGCGGCCTGGTCGATGATCTCCATCGTGCGCGGATGCAGTTCACCCGAATCCTTGTGCAGGAAGAACGGGATCGGCACGCCCCAGCTGCGCTGGCGGCTGATGCACCAGTCGGGACGCCCGGCGATCATGTCGTGCAGGCGCGCCTTGCCGTTCTCCGGATAGAAGCTGGTCTGCTCGATGGCGTCGAGCGCGGTCTGGCGCAGCGTCTTGGGCGCCTTGTCCTTGGTGAACACGCCTTCGCCTTCGTCCATGCGGATGAACCACTGCGCCGCGGCGCGGTAGATCACCGGCGTCTTGTGGCGCCAGCAGTGCGGGTAGCTGTGGGTGATGGTCTCGCTTGTCAGCACACGGTTGGCGTCGCGCAGCGCGGCGATGATTTCCGGCACGGCCTTCCAGATGTTCTGGCCGCCGAACAGCGGGAAGTCGGCCGCGTAGCTGCCGTTGCCTTGCACCGGGTTCAGGATGTCGTCGTACGCCACTCCGTGGGCGATGCAGGAGTTGAAGTCGTCCACGCCGTAGGCGGGCGAGGAGTGCACCAGGCCCGTGCCGTCGGTGGCGGTGGCGTAGTCGGCCAGGTACACGGGCGACAGGCGCTTGTAGCCGGCATCCACGTCGTACAGCGGGTGCTCGAATTCGAGGCCGCCGAGCTTCTCGCCCTTGACCGTGGCCAGCACCTTGCCGTCGAGCGCATAGCGCGTCATGCACATCTCGACCAGCGAGTTGGCAAGGATCAGCAGGCCGCGCTCGGTGTCGACCAGCGAGTACTCGAGGTCGGGGTTCAGGTTGATCGCCTGGTTGGCCGGGATGGTCCACGCGGTGGTGGTCCAGATCACGGCGAAGACGTCGCCGAGGATCGTGTGGTCGGTGCCGAAGGCCTTGAGCACCTTCTCGCGCTCGTGCGCCTTGAAGGCCACGTCGACGGTCTGGCTCTTCTTGTCGGCATATTCGATTTCGAACTCGGCCAGCGAGGAGCCACAGTCGAAGCACCAGTACACCGGCTTCAGGCCGCGATAGACAAAACCACGCTCGATCACGCGCTTGAACGCGCGCAGCTCGCCGGCTTCATTGGCGAAGTCCATCGTCTTGTAGGGATGGTCCCACTCGCCCAGCACGCCCAGGCGCTGGAAATCGACCATCTGCTGGGCGATCTGCTCGGTGGCGAAGGCGCGGCTCTTGGCCTGCATCTCGTCGCGGCTCAGGTTGCGGCCGTACTGCTTTTCGATGGCGTTCTCGATCGGCAGGCCATGGCAGTCCCAGCCGGGCACGTAGAGCGCGTCGTAGCCTTCGAGCTGGCGCGCCTTGGTGATCATGTCCTTCAGGATCTTGTTCACCGCATGGCCCATGTGGATCTGGCCGTTGGCGTACGGCGGGCCGTCGTGCAGGATGAACTTGGGCGCGCCGTGGCGAGCGTCGCGCAGGCGGTGGTAGCGGCCTTCGTCGTTCCATTCCTTCACCCAGCCCGGTTCGCGCTTGGGCAGGTCGCCGCGCATCGGGAAGGGGGTGTCGGGCAGGTTCAGCGTGGAACGGTAATCTTTGGGGGAAGCAGCGTCAGACATGTTGGGGTGCGAAACAGGGGGCTTCGACAGGCTCAGCCCGAACTGCATGAAGCGTGTCGGTGCGGGAGGTAAAGCCGTTCGCCCTGAGCTTGTCGAAGGGCGGCAGCACGGTGCGTGCAGGGCTAAATTCGGTCGCGCGTGGTCTGGCGGTGGGTTTCGGCGTGGGTCGATGCAAAGAACGCGCGCGCGTCGCGGCCATCCTTCGCGATGCCCGCAGTGAGGGCCTCGAGGCTGGTGTAGCGCAATTCGTCGTGCAGTTTGTGCAGAAGTTCCACGCGGACGATTTTACCGTAGGCCCCTTCGGCGCCCAGATGGGAGGGCCACTCCAGGCAATGGGTCTCCAGCAAAACACGCCCGGCGTTGACGTCGTTGGCGTCCAGCGAGGGGCGCACGCCGAGGTTCGCCACGCCCGGCAGCGGCTGGTTAGCCAGGCCGTGCACCAGCACCGCGAAGATGCCGCTGGCGGCCGGCTTCCAGTGCTTGAAGCGCAGGTTGAGGGTGCGAAAACCGTCGTCCTTGCCCGGTGCCGAGGCGCCTAGCGCCCGGCCGAGCTTGCGGCCATGGACCACGTGGCCGGAGATGGTGTACGGCCGCCCGAGCAGTGTCTGGGCGTCGGCCATGCGGCCTTCGGCCAGCGCTTCGCGCACGGCGGAACTCGAAACCCGCAGGCCGTGCACTTCGTAGCTGTTCATGCGTGCCACGTCGAAGCCGCGGGCATCGCCGGCCGCATCGAGCATGGCGTAGTCGCCGGCCCGCTTGGCGCCGAAACGGAAATCGTCGCCCACCAGCACGTAGCGCGCGCCCAGGCCGTCGACCAGCACCTCCTGGATGAATTCCTCGGGCGACCGGGAGGCCAGCCTGCCGTCGAATGGCAGCACGATGGTCTGCGCCACGCCGCAGGCAGCCAGCTCGCTGAGCTTGTCTCGCAGCGTGCCGATGCGTGCCGGCGCAAGGTCGGGTTTCTTGGTGATGGCGGCGAAATAGTCGCGCGGGTGGGGCTCGAAGGTGAGCACGCAACTCGGCAGCCCGCGCTGGCGGGCCTCGGTCTGCAAGAGCGCGAGCATGGCCTGGTGGCCACGGTGCACGCCGTCGAAATTGCCAATGGTGAGGGCGCAGGCAGGAGCTACGCCCGGGTGCCGGAAGCCGCGAAAAACCTGCATTGGTGAGTATCTTTTTGATAGCGCCTTTCGCCCGTCAAATGGGCGAATCAGGCCGATTTGTCACAAAGCCGGTATATTGTGACGTAGTGCGTTGATTGGCGTCGGTCTTCAATGCGCTCCGTGTCCCTGGTCTTTCCGTGTTCTCTCACTTTTCGAGGAGGCGTGTGTGAAGGTCTTGAAGCTGTCGGCCCAAGGGCTGCCCCAGTCATGGATTTCGCTGGAACAGGCGGTGATCCACTATGCGGCGGACGAAGTTCGCTGGGAAGTGGGCGCGCAGGTGGCGGTGTTCCGTGGCGGCCACAACGCGATCACGGGCGAGCAGTCGCAGATTGCGATCAACAGCATCATCGGCACCAAGGGCGTGCCACGCATCAACCCCTTCGCGCAGCGGCCCGGGCTCACCAACAGCAAGTTGTTTTCGCGCGACCGCAACATCTGCGCGTACTGCGGCGGGCATTTCCACGAAGACGAGCTCACGCGCGAGCACATCATTCCGTTCGCCCAGAAGGGCATCGACACCTGGATGAACGTGGTCACGGCCTGCAAGCCGTGCAACCACCGCAAGAGCAGCCGCACGCCCGAACAGGCGAACATGCCGCTGCTGTACGCGCCCTACGTGCCCAGCCTCTGGGAAGATTTCATTCTGCGAAACAGGCGAATCCTCGCCGACCAGATGGAGTTCCTGATGGCGCACCTGCCGCAAAGCTCGCGGCTGCACGACACCTAGCTTCAGCGCTTCCAGTCGGGCGGGCGCTTCTCGATGAAGGCCTGAACGCCTTCCAGCGCGCTCTCGTCCATCATGTTGCAGGCCATGGTCTGGCTGGCGTCGGCCAGCGCGGCCTCGATGCCGGTTTCCAGTTGGCGGTAGAACAGGGCTTTGCCCAAAGCGAGCGCCTGGCGGGGCTTGGCAACGATGCTGGCCACCAGCGTCTCGACCGCAGCGTCGAGTTCTCCGGGCGGTGCCACCCGGTTGACCAGCCCCTTTTCGCGCGCTTCCTGCGCGCTGATGAATTCACCCGTCACCAGCATCTCGAAGGCTTCCTTGCGGCCGAGGTTGCGCGAGAGCGTGACGCTCGGCGTGGCGCAGAACAGCCCCACGTTCACGCCGCTGACCGCAAAGCGCGCCTCGCTCGACGCCACAGCCAGGTCGCAGACCGCGACCAGCTGGCAGCCTGCCGCCGTCGCGATGCCGTGCACGCGCGCGATCACCGGCACTGGCAGCTTCTGGATCGACAGCATCATCGCGCCGCAGCGTTCGAACAGCTGCTGGTAGTAGTCGAGCGAGGGCTCGGCGCGCATTTCCTTCAGGTCATGGCCGGCGCAGAAAGCCTTGCCAGCAGCCGCGATGACGACGGCGCGCACGGTCTCGTCGGCCGCGATCTCGCCGAGCGCCTGTTCAAGCGCGCCCAGCATGCCTTCCGAGAGTGCGTTGAACGACGCCGGCCGGTTCAGCGTCAGCGTGACCACGCCGCGCTCGTCGCGCGCCTGCAGGACGAAGGGGGTGTCCGTGTCGGTCATGGCCGCCTGTGCCTCAGTAGGTCAGCTCGAGCACGGTCGTGTGTTCGCTCGCGGCCGGCCAGGTCAGGCCCGTGATGCGCTCGCCATTGAATTCGCCGCTCACAGCGCGCGGCGCGCCGCCGCCCTCGATGCGCAGCCGCGATGTCGACACGCCCGACCCCTTCGGCGGCACGCCGGCCGGCGGGCTCTTGCCATCGAAGCGCATGGTGTCGCGCTGTGCGTCGAAGTAGCCGCGCGGGCGCGTGAACACGACGACGGCACTGGCCCCGTTGTCGGCGGGTATGACGCGCTCCGGCCGCAGGTTCACGACGCTGCTGCTGCGCGGGAACGGGCTGCGGTAGATGTGCGTGGTGCCGTAGCTGGGCGTGGCCAGGACGAACTCGTAGGCTGCGTCGCCGCGCGCCTTGAAAGGGCCCCAGCGACCATCGGCGCCGACTGACTTGGTGAAGACGGCTTCGCCGAGTCGCGCGCCAGTAGCTGGGTCGATGGCGTACACGGTCACCTTCGCACCGTTCAGAGAAAGGTTTTCCGCGCCGATCGCACGGCCGTTGAGCACCACATCTGCCTCCGCCGCGACATCCGTGCTGCGCGGCGCCTGCCCGGTCAGGAATTGCCACGTCGCAGCGAATGCGGCGGGCGAAAACGAAGTCTCCCGGTGGTCGACACGCGGCAGCACGATGTTGGTCGCGCCCTTGAGCGCCGGCCCGTCGAAGCCGATGTTGGTCGGCTTGCCGGGCGCGCCGATCCACACGCCGTCGGGCTGTGCGTACTTGTCGTTGTTGTCGGAGCGCAGGGTCATCCATTTCACGCCCGGCGTGACTTCTTCGCCGTTCGCTCCTTTCGGCGCATTGAGCTGCTGCATGAAACCTGACAGCCCCGAGAACTCGTTGTTCTCGCGGAAGCCCTTCACCGCCCAGATGCCGTGCGCCGGATTGCCGCCCAGCACAACGTGGCTCACGACTGCTGCGCCGCCGCCGTTCTGCACGTAGTTCCGGATGGTGTTGCCGCCACGCGAGTTGCCGATCAGCACGACCTTGCTGGCGCCCGTCACCTTCAGCACCTTGTCGACTTCAGCCTTGAGGAACACCGCCGACTCGCCGGTCGAACTGCGCCCGGGCTGGGCCACGGCGTCGTCGTCGCGCGCGACCGGATTGGGTTGGTCGACCGTGAAGAGCCGGTCGCGCGGCCAGCCGTTCGACTCGAAGCGCCATATCGTCGTCTGCCAGAGCGCGGCCGAGTCGCCGTTGCCGTGCATGAACACGATGGGTGGGCGCTCGGTGTACGAAGGCGTAGGGGAGGTGGCGCAGGCGGTCAGCATGGCTGTGGCGGCTGTCCCTGTGACGGCCATGGCAAGAAGAAGGGTGCGGCGGGATTGCATGTTTCGTTCCTGGGTTCCTGGAGTTCTGGGTTCCAAGTGAAAACGCCCGCCGGCGCGAAGGCGGGCGGGCGTTGGATGCTAGGGGAAAAAGTCCGTCAGGCGAAGACGCCAGCCGTGTCCTGCATGCGGGCCGACACTTCACCCAGATGGTGCAGCGTGTCGCCGAAGGTCATTTCCATCTGCGTGAGCTTGCGGAAGTAGTGGCTGCCGATGTATTCGTCGGTCACACCGATACCGCCGTGCAGCTGCACCGAGTTGGCGGCCACATAGCGCATCGACACGCCGAGCTGGTACTTGGCGCGGGCCAGCGCCTGGCGGCGCTCGTCGGCCGGGGCGTTGAGCTTGAGCGTCGCGTAGTAGCTCATCGAGCGCGCGAGTTCGAGCTGCATCTTCATGTCGGCGACGCGGTGGCGCAGCGCCTGGAAGGTGGAGATGGCCACGCCGAACTGCTTGCGCTGGTTCATGTAGTCGATGGTGACGGCCACGGTCTTGTCCATCACGCCGACGGCTTCGGCGCAGGTGGCGGCAATGCCGACGTCCACGGCGTACTCGAGCGCGGCCAGGCCGTCGAGTGTGACCAGCGTGGCGTCGGCCTTGTCGAACACCACTTCGGCGGCACGGGCGCCGTCCTGCGTGCCGTAGCCGCGGGCTTCGACACCGCTGGCGCTGCGCTCGACCAGGAAGAGGGCGATCTTGCCGTCGACCTTGGCGGGCACGAGATAAGCGTCGGCTTCGTCGCCCACGGGCACCACGCTCTTGGCGCCGTTCAGCGACCAGCCGGTGCCGGTCTTTGCTGCGTGCGCGTCGCACACGTCGAGGCGGTAGCGTGCCTTGCGTTCCTGGTACGCCAGCACCACGATGGCCTGGCCGCCCGCGATGCGCGGCAGCCAGCTGTCCTTGGTGTCGGCAGCGGCATAGCCGCTGAGCACGGCACCGGCGATCAGCGTCTGCGCGAAGGGCTCCAGCACGATGCCGCGGCCCAGCTCTTCCATGACGACCATGCCGGCCACCGGGCCCATGCCCAGGCCGCCGTCGTCCTCGCTGATGTAGAGGCCGCCCAGGCCGAGCTCGGCCAGTTCGTCCCAGGCCTCGCGAGAGAAGCCACCCTTGGCCTCGATGCCGCGGCGGCGCTCGAAGTCATAGCCCTTGTCGACCCACTTGCGAACGGCGTCGCGCAGTTGTTCCTGGTCGTCGGAAAAATTGAAATCCATGTGCGTGTCTCCTCAGCCCAGAACCGTCTGCGCGACGATGTTGCGTTGCACTTCGTTCGAGCCACCGTAGATGGTGGTCTTGCGCATGTTGAAGAAGGTCGACGTCAGCGGCGCGAGCGCCGGGTTGCCGCCCGGGAAGTTGCCTTGCCAGCCGGCTTCCATCGCTTCGCGGATCAGCGGCAGCGAATAGGGGCCGCCGGCCAGCATCATCAGTTCGCTGTAGCGCTGCTGGATCTCGCTGCCGCGGATCTTGAGCAGGCCGGCCACGTCGAGCGAGTTCTTGCCCGAGGTGGCGGCGGAGAGCACGCGCAGCACCATCATCTCGAGTGCGACGATGTCGACTTCTAGCTTGGCGATCTCGTCGCGGAAGCGATGGTCTTCGTAGACGCCTTCGCTCCTGGCGATGCGCTTCAAGCGCTCGAGCTCGCGCTTGGCGCGGTTCACGTCGGCGATGTTGGTGCGTTCGTGCGAGAGCAGGTGCTTGGCGTAGGTCCAGCCCTTGTTCTCTTCGCCGATCAGGTTCTCGGCGGGCACTTCGACGTTGTCGAAGAACACTTCGTTCACTTCATGGCCGCCGTCGAGCAGCTTGATCGGGCGCACGGTGACGCCGGGCGACTTCATGTCGAGCAGCAGGAAGCTGATGCCGGTCTGGGGCTTGCCTTCGTTGCTGGTGCGCACGAGGTTGAACATCCAGTCGCCGTACTGGCCGAGCGTGGTCCAGGTCTTCTGGCCGTTGACGATGTACTTGTCGCCTTTGCGCTCGGCCTTTGTCTTGACAGACGCCAGGTCGGAGCCCGAACCGGGTTCGCTGTAGCCCTGGCTCCACCAGACTTCGCCGCTGGCGATGCCAGGGAGGAAGCGCTTTTGCTGCTCGGCATTGCCGAAGGCCATGATCACCGGTGCGACCATCACGGGGCCGAACGGGACGATGCGCGGTGCGCCGGCGAGGGCGGTTTCTTCCTCGAACAGATGGCGCTGGACGGCGGTCCAGCCCGGGCCGCCGAACTCGGTGGGCCAGCCGTAGCCCAGCCAGCCCTTCTTGCCGAGGATCTTGGCCCAGCCTTGCAGATCGTCGCGCGTCAGTTCGAGCGCGTTGTGCACCTTGTGCGAAATCTCCTTGGGGAGGTTTTCTTTGACCCAGGCGCGAACCTCTTCGCGGAACTTCTGTTCTTCGGGTGTGAAGCTCAAATCCATGCGTGCCTCGCTGTGTTGATCGGTTCACCGCAGACGCGGTGTGTCTCCGGAACTGCGAGTTTTAGCACGGTCGTGCTGTGAATCGGTGTCCGCGCGGCGACAAGACACGCGCCACGGATAATCCCGCCTCCCATGAAGAACATCGTGATCCTGATCTCCGGCGGCGGCTCCAACATGGCGGCCATCGTGCGCGCCGCCGAGCGCGACCGCTGGGCCGAGCGTTTCGGCGCTCGCATTGCCGCAGTAGTGAGCAACAAGGCCGAGGCCGGCGGGCTGGCGATCGCCAAGGCCCACGGCATCGACACCGCGGTGGTCCCGCACAAGGATTTCGCCTCCCGCGAGGCCTTCGACGAGGCGCTGGCGAAGGTGATCGACGGCTATGCGCCAGCGCTGGTGGTGCTGGCGGGTTTCATGCGCATCCTGACGCCGGGCTTCGTCGGCCGCTATGCAGGTCGGCTGGTGAACATCCATCCCTCGCTGCTGCCGGCGTTCCCGGGGCTCCATACGCACCAGCGCGCCATAGAGGCGGGCTGCAAGGTGGCGGGCGTGACGGTCCACCAGGTGACCACCGAACTCGACCACGGGCCGATCCTGGCGCAGGCCGTCGTGCCGGTGCTGCCCGATGACACCGCCGCCACCCTGGCCGGGCGAGTCCTGGCGCAGGAACATCTGTTGTATCCGCGTGCCATCGCCGGATGGTTGTCAGATACATTGAGTCACAAACCTTAAAGTTGTTTATATTCGCGGGTTTTCGGGAGTCCAGAAAGTGAAAACCAAATCGTTGCTGTTGGCCGTTGCCGGCGCTGCCCTGATGGCGGGCTGTGCCGCTCCGGCGCCCGCGCCCGCCCCGGCACCTGCGCCGCCGCCTGAACCGGTCTACCAATGCAACGCAGATGGCGCC
Organism: Variovorax sp. YR566; assembly: GCF_051992195.1. Taxonomy (NCBI): domain Bacteria; kingdom Pseudomonadati; phylum Pseudomonadota; class Betaproteobacteria; order Burkholderiales; family Comamonadaceae; genus Variovorax; species Variovorax sp. YR566. The sequence goes on from NZ_CP197092.1 coordinate 1,910,067, forward strand.
CGCTTTGCCGTAGGCCAGCCGCTGACGCCCCAGCTCGAAGCCGCCGCCCGCGTGCGCTCGGGCGCCGGAATCGTGCGAGTGCTGAAGCCTGGCGATGCGGCCACGATGGAACTCAATGGTGGACGGCTCAATCTCGATGTCGACGCCCGCGGGCGCGTAACGGACGTCCGCTGCGGTTGATGGAATGCGGATTGCTACTGAAAAGGTAGCAATCTTTTGAGTCAGGACGGGCGTGCGCAGCCTGGCTGGCTAGATCGGAATAAATCTTCGCCGGGGCACGCCGTCAATCTCGACGGTTTCGCTGAACATGGCGGCTGGCCGGACCCAGAGGCCATGGGCGCCATACAGGGCGCGGTACAGCGTCATCGGCTCCAGCGTCTCGCTATGGCGCACGGTGCCGAGCACTTCGTATTCGCCGCCCTTGTAATGGCGGTAGCGGCCGAGGGGCGTTTCGATCAGGGGAGGGAGGTCTTCGTCGTTCAACGGGGCTTCTTTCTTCAAAAACTGTCGGGGCTTGATTTGACGGGAGTCGGATGGATCGCGCTGATTTTGTTCACCTGGTTCGACTGAGCGAGCATGCCAGTGCGGACGACAGTGCGCGCTATCGACGCAGCGTCGCGGCCTTTGCCGCGCTCGGCTACCTGTGGGTGCTGGGCTGCCTCGGGCTCTCGGTGGGCCTCATCGTCTGGGTGCTCTCCTCGATCGGGGAGGTGCGATTCAACTTCACACGGGGCTGGCTGCTGCTGTTCGCCGCGGGCCTGCTGTGGGCCACGTTGCGTGCGCTCTGGGTGCGCTTCGACGAGCCTGAGGGCATCGAGCTCCATCGGGAAGACGCGCCGGCACTCTTCGAGGCGCTGGACCGCATTCGCAGCAAGATCAAGGGGCCGCCGGTCCACCATGTCTATCTCGACGACGAATTCAACGCCAGCATCCGGCAGGTGCCGCGCTTCGGGCTGTTCGGCGGCGCGGTCAACTCGCTGAGCATCGGCCTGCCGCTCTTGATGATGCTCGACCGGCGGCGGCTTCTGTCGGTGCTGGCGCACGAGTACGGCCACCTCCGCGGCAACCACGGCAAGCTGAGCGCGTGGATCTACCGCACCCGGCTGTCGTGGCTCAAGCTCGACGCCAACCTGCAGCGCAACGAAGGCGTGATGGCGCTGTTCTCGCAGGCCTTCTTCCGCTGGTACTTCCCGCGCTTCGCGGCCAAGACTTTCGCGCTGGCCCGCCAGGACGAGTACGAGGCCGACCGCATCTCGGGCCGGCTGCTGGGCAGTTCCGTGGCGGCGGCCGCGCTGACCGAGATCGCGATCAAGGGCAATTGGTACGCCAACGAATTCTGGCCGTGGCACTGGGCTCGCGCCGAGCACGAGCCGCAGCCGCCGGGCCCGTTCGCGGCCCTGCGCAAGCGCGTGCGCACGCCGCCCGGCGACGACTTCGCGCGCCAGGCGTTGCGCGAGGCGATGCGCCGCGTCAGCGACCTGGAGGACACCCACCCGGTCTTGCGGGACCGCCTGGAGGCGCTCGGCCAGAAGGCGGCCATGCCCGAGTGGTCGATGCGTCCGGCGCTCGAATTGCTGGCCGACCGCAAGAAGTGGATCGAGTATTTCGACAGCCAGTGGCGCCGCGCCCATGCCGCCGACTGGAAGCAGCACCACGCGCACCGGGCGCGCATCCGCGAGCGCATCGCGGTGCTGGCCGCGCGAGGCGAGCGCAACACGCCGGACGAGATGGTCGAATGGGCCGATTCCGAGCGGCGGCTTGACCCGGCAGCTCCTGTGCGCTTGCGCTACGAGAGCGCCCTGCAGATCGCGCCGGAGCATCCCGGCGCGCTGCGGGGACTGGCCCAGATGCTGCCCGCGAGCGATCGCGAGGCGCGCCTTGCCGTGCTCGAGCGCTTGCATGGCTCCGGCGCGGCCAGCCGGTGGTGGGCGGCCAGGAGCGCCGTGGCCTCGCTCGAAGATCCAGACGCGGGCCCGCACGATGAAGAGGCGCTGAAGTTGTGGCGAGGCCGCCTCAAGGAAGCAGAAGAGGCCGAGGAGCGCGCCTGGGAAGAGATCACCGGCACGCCGTTTTTCAGCCAGATCTCGCGGCACGACCTCAACGACTACGAGCTGGGCGAACTGCGGGCTGACCTCGTGCGTTGCCTGCCCGCCTCGCGGGCCTGGCTGGTGCGCAAGAACTTGCGCGAATTCCCGTGGCGCCGTGCCTACATCGTGTTCGTCGAACTGCCGGGGCTCGACGACGAAGACCGCTGGAACCTGTGTCGCCAGCTGGAACAGACCCTCACGCTGCCGGGGGCTGCGCTGGTGCTGTGGGCTGGTCATTCGCCGAAGCTGGAAGACATCGAACGGGAAGCCTTCGGGGCGGTCTGGACGCGCGGCGCATAGCCCTTCGGGGGCGGACAGGGCGGCGGCTGAGACAATCGGGGGATGCACCCCAAAGCCCTGTTGGAGGCCACCGCCGATCTGGTCGGCCTTGTCCTGAAATTCGATCACCCGGCCGACCAGGTCGTTTCGCGGTTCTTCCGCGACCACCGCGAGTTCGGTCCGCGCGAGCGCGCGACGCTTGCCGAAACCGTCTACACCGTGCTTCGCAAGAAGCTGCTGTTCGACCACCTCTCGCCCTCGGGCAGTGGCTCGAAGGAGCGCCGCATGGCGATCCTGGGCTTTCACGGCCCGCGCGACTTTTTGAAGAGCGCTCTCAACGACACCGAGAAGCGCTGGCTCGACAACTGCGACGCCGTCAAGCCGGATGATCTGCTGGAGCGTCATCGCCACAACCTGCCCGAGTGGCTGGTGGCCCCGCTGAAGGCGCAACTGGGCGATGGTTTCTGGCCGCTGGTCGAAGCCCTGCAACAGCCTGCGCCGCTCGATCTGCGCGTCAACGCGCTGACCGACAAGCGCGCGGATGTGAAGGCTGAGCTTGCCAAGGCTGCTATCAAAGCGGAAGCGACTCCGTTCTCGCCCTGGGGCTTGCGCATCGACGGCAAGCCGGCGCTGACCAAGCTGGATGCCTTTGTCCGTGGCGCCATCGAGGTGCAGGACGAGGGCTCGCAGTTGCTGGCGCTGCTGCTGGATGCCAAGCGCGGCGAGATGGTGGTCGATTTTTGCGCTGGCGCGGGCGGCAAGACGCTGGCCATTGGCGCGACGATGCGCAACACCGGCCGGCTGTATGCCTTCGACACGTCGGCGCACCGGCTCGACGCGCTCAAGCCGCGGCTGGCGCGCAGCAAGCTGTCGAACGTTCATCCGGCCGCCATTGCCCATGAGCGCGACGACCGTATCAAGCGCCTGGCGGGCAAGATCGACCGCGTGCTGGTCGATGCGCCCTGCTCGGGGTTGGGCACGCTGCGGCGCAATCCTGACCTGAAATGGCGCCAATCGGTCAAGTCGGTCGAGGAATTGACGGTCAAGCAGACCGCCATCCTGCAAAGCGCGGCGCGGCTCGTGAAATCGGGCGGCCGTCTGGTTTACGCCACCTGCAGCGTGCTGCCGGAAGAAAACGAGGCGATTGCGGAGGCCTTCGGCGCCGCCAATCCCGATTTCGTGCCCGTGGATGTGGCGGAATTGCTGCAGGGCCTGAAAATCGAAGGTTTCGAGGCGCTTTGCGCCGGCGGGGAGGGCGCAAAGCGCTACCTGCGCCTGTGGCCGCACCGCCATTCGACCGACGGTTTCTTTGCCGCGGTGTGGAACCGCAAATAGGGGCGGGACTCCAAACTAGGGTTAATCTGCGCTTTTCTTGAAGGTTTAAAGGCTTTGTTTTAGGCCTGCCGCTTTAAAATCGCGGGTTATCTGAAGGCTGCACCTTCGTGTGGCCATGGAGTACCTGACTCAATGTTGCTTCCTGACTCCGCCGTTTTGAACGCGGCCATCCAATGGCTCGGACACGGCCTGTGGGACATCGCATGGTGGCAAGTCGTGCTGTACACGCTCGTCACCACGCACATCACGATTGCCGCGGTCACGATCTTCCTGCACCGCACGCAAACGCACCGGGCCATGGATCTGGGCCCGATCCCGTCGCATTTCTTCCGCTTCTGGCTGTGGCTCGGCACCGGCATGGTGACGAAGGAATGGGTCGCCATTCACCGCAAGCACCACGCCAAGTGCGAAACGCAGGACGACCCGCACAGCCCGCAGGTCAAGGGCATCGACGAAGTGCTCTGGCGCGGCGCCGAGCTGTATCGCGCCGAGTCGAAGAACAAGGAAACGATGGAGCGCTACGGTCACGGCACGCCCGATGACTGGATCGAGCGCAACCTGTATTCGCGCTACAGCTGGCAAGGTGTGGGCCTGATGCTGGTGATCAACCTGGCGCTGTTCGGCACGCTCGGCATGGCCGTGTGGGCTGTGCAGATGCTCTGGATTCCCATCACCGCTGCCGGCGTTATCAACGGCATTGGTCACTACTGGGGCTATCGCAACTTCGAGGCGCCCGACGCCAGCCGCAACATCATGCCCTGGGGCCTGATCATCGGCGGCGAAGAGCTGCACAACAACCACCACACCTACCCGACTTCGGCCAAGTTCTCGGTCAAGAAGTACGAGTTCGACATCGGCTGGATCTACATCCAGGCGCTCCAGAAGCTCGGCTGGGCCAAGGTCAAGAAGGTGCCGCCGAAGATGTTGATGGGCGACATCCAGCCCGTGGCCAACGAGAAAACGCTCGAGGCTGTCATCGCCAACCGCTATGAGGTCATGGCCGGCTATGCGCGCGAAATGCGCCGCGCCACCAGCCAGGAACTGGATGCGTTGAAGACCAAGGGTGCCGACCTGTCGGTGCTCAAGGCCGCCAAGCGCTGGCTGCACCGCGACGACGACAAGGTGCCTGCTTCGGCTCGCTCGCATGTCGTGCAGGCCCGCGCTGCCCACCCGGTGCTCGACAAGATGGTCACGATGCGCGAAGAGCTGCGTCAGCTGTGGCTGAACACCTCGCAATCGCGCGAGCAGCTGGCGGCCGATCTGGCGGCCTGGTGCCATCGGGCGGAAGCCAGCGGCATTGCCGGGCTGCGCGACTTCTCGACCCGCCTGCGCGCTGCCCGCGCCTGACGGTTCCGCGCTCAATGAAAAAGCCGACCCCAGGGTCGGCTTTTTTGTGTCCGCCGTTCTTGCATTGCAAATCGACGGGCAACAAAAAACCCGCTGGGTTAGCAGCGGGTTTTTATTGGGAAAACCGGAGCCGAATTACTTCAGCTTGATTTCCTTGTATTCGACGTGCTTGCGCGCCTTCGGGTCGAACTTCATGATCGACATCTTTTCAGGCATCGTCTTCTTGTTCTTGCTGGTCGTGTAGAAGTGGCCGGTACCCGCGGTGGATTCCAGCTTGATCTTTTCGCGTCCGCCTTTGCTCGTTGCCATGTTTCAGCTCCTTAAGCTTGGCCGCGTGCGCGCAGGTCTGCGAGCACGGCGTCGATGCCGTTCTTGTCGATCAGGCGCAGTGCAGCGCTCGAAACACGCAGGCGAACCCAGCGGTTTTCAGTCTCGACCCAGAAACGGCGGTATTGCAGGTTCGGCAGGAACCGGCGCTTGGTTTTGTTGTTGGCGTGGGAAACGTTGTTTCCGACCATCGGGCCTTTGCCCGTTACGTCGCATACGCGTGCCATGAGGACACTCTTTCTTGAACAGCTGGCACCGGCGCAATCAGGGCGATTGCAGGGTGTTTTGCAGCTTGACCTCGCCAGAAACGGGTGGCGGTACCCCGACTTTGCCGCGGCTCGTGAGAGAGCCCTGTTTCGGCAAAGCCTCGGATTATAGCCCTTTTGGGGGCCGCATTGGCTACAGGGTGCCGTCCTGCTCCAGGAAGCGCTGGGCGTCGAGTGCCGCCATGCAGCCGGTACCAGCGCTCGTGATGGCCTGGCGGTACACGTTGTCCTGCACGTCGCCGGCGGCAAAGACGCCCGGAATGCTGGTCATCGTGGCAAAACCCTGCAGGCCCGAGCGGGTCAGGATGTAGTTGTCCTTCATCTCCAGTTGGCCCTGGAAGATGTCGGTGTTGGGGTGATGTCCGATGGCGATGAAGCAGCCCTTGAGGTCGATCTGCTCGGTAGCGCCGGTTTGCGTGTTCTTGATCCGGATGCCCGTCACGCCCGAGTCGTCGCCTAGCACCTGGTCGAGTTCGTTGTGCAGCTTCAGCACGATCTTGCCTTCGGCGACCTTCTCCTTGACCTTGTCGATCAGGATGGGTTCGGCGCGGAACTTGTCCCGGCGATGGACCAGCGTCACCTTGTTCGCGATGTTGGCGAGATAGAGTGCCTCTTCAACGGCCGTGTTGCCGCCGCCGATCACGCAGACCTCCTGCTCGCGGTAGAAGAAGCCGTCGCAGGTCGCGCATGCGGAGACGCCGCGGCCCATGAACTTCTGTTCGGAATCGAGGCCCAGATACTTCGCGGAAGCACCCGTGGCGATGATCAGCGAGTCGCAGGTGTAGGTGCCGCTGTCGCCGGTGAGGGTGAAGGGGCGCTTGCTCAGGTCGACCTTGTTGATGTGGTCGAACACGATCTGCGTCTTGAAGCGTTCGGCGTGCTCCAGGAAGCGCTGCATCAGGTCGGGGCCCTGCACGCCATGAACGTCGGCCGGCCAGTTATCGACCTCGGTCGTGGTCATCAATTGCCCGCCCTGGGCGATGCCAGTGATGAGCAGGGGCTGAAGGTTTGCGCGGGCTGCGTAGACGGCGGCGGTATAGCCGGCTGGACCGGAGCCGAGAATCAAAACCTTGGCGTGTTGGGAAGCGGACATGGGTAGAAAACCTAGGATATGCGCTGCGTCAGCGTGTACATTTTCAGGGTGGTAGCGATATATATGGAGTATCACTGCCCGGTTCAACACCGGGTGAACGGTGTTTTCAATGCGCGCGATTGTAGTAATCCATTGGCTTGCCCTCTGGGTCGCTCCGTGCGCTGTCTCAGGGATTGATAAATGTCGATGCTGTCCAACCTCGAATTGCTTCGGCGCGTTCCTTTGTTCGCGTCGCTGACGGCCACGCAGTCCGCCAGCATCGCGGACGCGATTATCAAGAAGCGCTTCAAGCGCGCAGAAGTCGTCGTGGAGCAGGGCAAGAAGTCCGATGCGCTGTACATCATCCTGACCGGGCGCGCACGCGTCACCAGCGCCGACAGCCGTGGGCGCGAGGTCATCCTTGCCACGCTGCATCCCGGCGACTACCTGGGCGAGATGAGCCTGATCGACGACGAGCCGCACTCGGCCACCGTGCGCACCGAAATCCAGTGCGATGTGCTCATGCTGGGCCGCGACGCCTTCGCGCGTTGCCTGCCCGAGAACTCCTCGATGGCCTACAACATCATGCGCGGCCTGGTGCAGCGCCTGCGCCATGCCGACCGCAAGATCGAGTCGCTGGCGTTGATGGATGTCTACGGACGCGTGGCCCGCTCGCTGCTCGAATTCGCCATCGACGACGGTGCCGGCAATCTCAAGGTGCGCGACAAGATCTCCCGCCAGGACCTGGCCAAGATGGTCGGTGCCTCACGCGAAATGGTGAGCCGCGTGATGAAGGATCTCGAAGAGCGCGGTTTCGTGCAGACCATGGATGACGGATCGATGATCGTCAAGGAACGGCTCCTGTCACTGGCTTGAGCCTCCGGGGCCGGGCCCGCCGTTACCGGCGGTCCCGGCCTTTTGTTGTAGTGTTCGTGCCTCCGGCCCCTGATTTCCCGGGCCGGGTGCCGTGTTTTTCATGACCTATTCGCTCAATACGCTTCAATCTTCTTCTGCTGCCGAGGGGCAACCCGTGCGCATGCGCGCGATGCGCTTCGCTCACGAAATCACGCTGATCGCAGGATTCGCAGCGCTGTTGTTCTGGCTGCTCGCAATGCTGAGCTTCACGCCTTCCGATGCCGCCTGGTCGACTTCGGGCACCGGGGGCGAAATCAAGAACTGGGGCGGCCGCATTGGCGCCTGGCTGGCCGATGGCAGCTACTACGTTGCAGGCTATTCCGTCTGGTGGTGCCTATTCGCCGGGCTGCGCGCCTGGCTGTCGTCGCTGGCAAACTGGCTGCGCGGCGGCGAGCCGTCGTCCGGCGAACAACCGGCGCCGCGCGGTCGCTTCAACCGCAGCCGTCTCGCCTTCTGGTTCGGCCTCATCCTGCTGCTGTGTGCGAGCACCGTGCTCGAATGGTCGCGCCTGTACCGGCTTGAAGCCCACCTGCCGGGCTCTGGTGGTGGCGCACTGGGCTACCTCGTGGGTCCGGCCAGCGTGCGCTGGATGGGCTTCACTGGTTCGGCGCTGGTGGCCATCGCAGGCGGCGTGATCGGCTCGGCGCTGGTGTTCCGCTTCTCGTGGAGCCTGATCGCCGAGCGCATCGGCGCGCGCGCCTACTCGCTGTTCGAGTCGCGTCGCGAGAAGCGTGAACTGGCCGCCGACATCGCCATGGGCAAGCAGGCCGCCCGCGAGCGTGCCGAGGCTGACGAACCGGCATTCACGCGCGGTGGCGATCAGGGTCGCTCTGAGCCCTCGCTGGCGCCGTCGTCCGGCGCCTTCGACGACGACGAAGAAGAAATCCGCATCGAGCCGCGCCCCAAGCGCCGTCCCCCTTCGCCGCCGGTGCAGATCGAGCCCGCGATGACCGAGGTGCCCAGGAGCGATCGCGTCGTCAAGGAGCGCCAGAAGCCGCTCTTCAAGGAACTGCCCGACAGCAAGTTGCCTCAGGTCGACCTGCTCGATGCCGCGCAGACGCGCCAGGAAACGGTTTCGGCCGACACCCTCGAGATGACCTCGCGCATGATCGAGAAGAAGCTCAAGGACTTCGGCGTCGAGGTGCGCGTGGTACTGGCCTCGCCCGGCCCGGTGATCACCCGCTACGAAATCGAGCCCGCCACCGGCGTCAAGGGCTCGCAGATTCTTGGCTTGGCCAAGGACCTGGCGCGTTCGCTTTCGCTGGTGTCGATCCGCGTGGTCGAAACCATTCCGGGCAAGAACTACATGGCGCTCGAACTGCCGAACGCCAAGCGCCAGTCGATCAAGCTCAGCGAAATCCTGGGCTCGCAGATCTACAACGAAGGCAAGTCGATGCTCACCATGGGCCTCGGCAAGGACATCATCGGCAACCCTGTGGTGGCCGACCTCGCGAAGATGCCGCACGTGCTGGTGGCTGGTACCACCGGTTCGGGCAAGTCGGTCGGTATCAACGCGATGATTCTTTCGCTGCTCTACAAGGCCGAGGCACGCGACGTTCGCCTGCTCATGATCGACCCGAAGATGCTCGAAATGTCGGTCTACGAAGGCATCCCGCACCTGCTGGCGCCCGTGGTCACCGACATGCGACAGGCGGCCCATGGCCTGAACTGGTGCGTGGCCGAGATGGAGCGCCGCTACAAGCTCATGAGCAAGCTCGGCGTGCGCAACCTGGCCGGCTACAACACCAAGATCGATGAAGCCAAGGCGCGCGAGGAGTTCATCTACAACCCCTTCAGCCTCACGCCCGACGATCCGGAGCCGCTCAAGCGTGAGCCGCACATCGTCGTCGTGATCGACGAGCTGGCCGACCTGATGATGGTGGTCGGCAAGAAGATCGAAGAGCTGATCGCCCGCCTCGCGCAGAAGGCGCGAGCCGCCGGCATTCACCTCATTCTTGCCACGCAGCGCCCGAGCGTCGACGTGATCACCGGCCTCATCAAGGCCAACATCCCTACCCGCATCGCCTTCCAAGTGTCGAGCAAGATCGACAGCCGCACCATCCTCGACCAGATGGGCGCCGAAGCGCTGCTCGGCATGGGCGACATGCTCTACATGCCCAGCGGCACGGGCCTGCCGATCCGCGTGCACGGCGCCTTCGTGAGCGACGAGGAAGTGCACCGCGTGGTGGCCTACCTCAAGAGCCAGGGCGAGCCCGACTATATCGAGGGCGTGCTCGAAGGCGGCACGGTCGATGGTGATGGTGAAGGCGACCTGCTGGGTGGCAGCGATGGCGAGAAAGACCCGATGTACGACCAGGCGGTCGAGGTCGTGCTCAAGAACCGCAAGGCCAGCATCTCGCTGGTGCAGCGTCACCTGAAGATCGGCTACAACCGCGCCGCGCGCCTTGTCGAAGACATGGAGAAGGCCGGCCTCGTCAGCGCCATGAGCGGCAGCGGCCAGCGAGAAATCCTGGTGCCGGCACGCGCAGCGGAGTAATTCGCCGCAGGGCTTTCGAAATTCAGGTTACGTGCTGAAAGGCAATTTGCAAAAGCGCCTTTCAGCATTGCAAATCTTCATCAAGGCCTACACCTGCCGCAATTCGCGGCGGGTAGGGTCGAAGCCCAGTGCCACAGCTATTCAGAGGAATCCAAATTGAAATTGCGTCATTGGCTATTGATCGGCCTCCTGAGTTCCGCCAACGCCTGGGCCGGCGGGCTCGAAAGCCTTGAAACCTTCGTGAAGACGGTCAAATCCGGCCGCGCCGATTTCACCCAGACCGTGACCGCCCCGGCACGCGAAGGGCAACCGGGCCGCACCAAGACATCGACCGGCACCTTCGAATTCCAGCGCCCCGGCAAATTCAAGTTCGACTACCAGAAGCCCTTTGCGCAGAACATCGTGGCCGACGGCAAGACGCTGTGGCTCTACGACGCCGACCTGAACCAGGTCACGCAGCGCGCGCAGGCGCAGGCGCTGGGCTCCACGCCCGCGGCGCTGATTGCCGCCGCACCCGATCTGCGAGCCTTGCAGGCCGATTTCACGCTCGAAGCCGCGCCGGAGCGCGACGGCCTGCAGTGGGTCAAGGCAACGCCGAAGAACAAGGACGGCCAACTGCAGAGCGTGCAGGTCGGCTTCCAGGGCGATGCGCTGGCGGCGCTTGAAATCCTCGACAGCTTCGGCCAACGCTCGGTGCTCAAGTTCAGCAAGGTCGAGGTGAACCCCTCTTTGCCGGCCAGCGTGTTCGACTTCAAGCCGCCGGCCGGCGCGGACGTCGTCAAGCAATAAGCCACAGGCTTGGCCAACACTGCTCATCAACCCCTTGCCGAGCGCCTGCGTCCCAAGACGCTGGGCGAGGTGATCGGCCAGCAGCACCTGCTCGGCCCGGGCATGCCGTTGCGCATCGCCTTCGAGTCAGGTCAGCCACACTCCTGCATCCTCTGGGGGCCGCCAGGCACCGGCAAGACCACCATTGCGCGGCTCATGGCCGATGCCTTCGACGCACAGTTCCTGAGCATCAGCGCGGTGCTGGGTGGCGTGAAGGACATCCGCGAAGCCGTCGACCGTGCCACCTCTGCGCGCGACGGGCTGGAGCAGCGGCGCACCATCATCTTCGTGGACGAGGTGCACCGCTTCAACAAGAGCCAGCAGGACGCCTTCCTGCCGCACGTGGAGTCGGGCCTCTTCACCTTCATCGGCGCGACAACCGAGAACCCTTCGTTCGAAGTCAATTCGGCCTTGCTCTCGCGTGCAGCCGTCTACGTGCTGCAGTCGCTCGGCGAAGACGACCTCAAGCAGATCGTGGCGCGCGCGCAGGCCATCCAGGCCGTGCCCGCCATCGACGCCACAGCGATCGACCGCCTCGTGGCCTATGCCGACGGCGATGCGCGCCGGCTCCTCAACACGCTCGAAACGCTCGCCGTCGCGGCCCGTGCCGAAAAGCTCGACCACATCACCGACGAGTGGCTGCTGCGCGTGCTCGGCGAGCGCATGCGGCGCTACGACAAGGGCGGCGAACAGTTCTACGACACCATCAGCGCGCTGCACAAATCCGTGCGCGGCAGCGACCCCGATGCCGCGCTCTACTGGTTCGTGCGCATGCTCGACGGCGGTGCCGATCCGCGCTACATGGCGCGCCGATTGGTTCGCATGGCCAGCGAAGACATCGGCCTGGCCGATCCGCGCGCGCTGCGCCTGGCGCTCGATGCGGCCGAGGTGTACGAACGCCTGGGTACCCCCGAGGGCGAACTGGCGCTGGCCGAATGCGTGGTCTACCTCGCGATCGCGCCCAAGTCGAATGCCGTCTACAAGGCCTACAACGCGGTGCGTGCCCTTGTGAAGACGGACAGCACACGCCCGGTGCCCATGCACCTGCGCAATGCACCCACCAAGCTCATGAAGGAGCTCGACTACGGCAAGGGTTATCGCTATGCGCACGACGAGGAGGGCGGTTTCGCCGCCGGCGAGCGCTACCTTCCCGACGGGCTGGAAGGCCAGGTTTTCTACGAACCTGTAGAGCGTGGACTCGAGATCCGCATCGCGGAAAAGCTGCGCGAACTGCGCCGCCGGAACGCCGAAGGCAACGGCTGACAAGATCGTCGATACCCGCATCGATACCGTCTTGCAGCATGCGCGCAAAGCGTGCATGACCCCACGCGCATACAGCATGACGTGAGCGGGTAAACCCCGGTCCAAGCGCACCAAATCAGCGCTGGTGCGTGCTTACAATCCCGCCCACAAATCCGCCAGCGACACATGTTGGCTGGTTTTTTGCTTGTCAGCTCAGGGGCGCCAAACCGGTGCCCTGGTGGGTGAATGGCACCCCGCAACGGTGCAACACATAGGGAATCGCGATATGGACATTTTGCTGCAGCAGATCATCAACGGTCTGGTTCTCGGCAGCATGTATGCCTTGATAGCCTTGGGCTACACCATGGTGTACGGCATCATCAATCTGATCAACTTTGCGCACGGAGAAGTGCTGATGGTCGGGGCTCTCACGAGCTGGACCATCATCGGACTCATGAAGGACGGCATGCCCAACACACCGGGCTGGCTGATCCTCCTCATCGCGTTGATCATTGCCTGCGTTGTCGCGGCAACCCTCAACTTCGTGATCGAGAAAGTGGCCTACCGGCCGCTGCGCAACAGCCCCAAGCTCGCGCCGCTGATCACCGCCATCGGCATGTCGATCCTGCTGCAGACGCTGGCAATGATCATCTGGAAGCCGACCAACAAGGCGTATCCCAACCTGCTGTCGACCGACCCCATCCACGTGGGCGGTGCGGTGATCTCGCCCACGCAGGTGATGATCCTCAGCGTCACGGCGTTCTCGCTCGTGGTGCTCATGTGGCTGGTCAACTACACCAAGCTTGGCCGCGCAATGCGCGCCACCGCGGAGAACCCGCGCGTCGCCGCGCTCATGGGCATCCGCCCCGACATGGTCATCTCGGCCACCTTCATCATCGGCGCCGTGCTCGCTGCCATCGCCGGCGTGATGTATGCGTCCAACTACGGCATCGCGCAACACGCGATGGGCTTCCTGCCCGGCCTGAAAGCCTTCACGGCTGCCGTGTTCGGCGGCATCGGCAACCTGGCCGGTGCGGTGGTCGGCGGCATCCTGCTCGGTCTCATCGAGGCCATCGGCTCGGGCTACATCGGAACCATCACGGGTGGCGTGCTGGGCAGCAACTACAGCGACATCTTCGCGTTCATCGTGCTGATCGTCATGCTCACGCTGCGTCCGTCCGGCCTGCTCGGCGAACGCGTGGCGGACCGTGCGTAAGGAGCGAGACATGAAGAACAGCAAGAACCTCGCCCTCTACGTCATCGGCATCATCGCGGTGCTCGCGCTGCCCCTGCTGCTGCAGATGCAGGGCAACGCCTGGGTGCGCATCGCCGACATCGCACTGCTCTACGTGCTGCTGGCCCTGGGCCTGAACATCGTGGTCGGCTACGCCGGCCTGCTCGACCTGGGCTACGTCGCCTTCTTCGCGGTGGGGGCCTACCTCTTCGCGCTCATGGGCTCGTCGCACCTGACCGAGACCTTCCCGTGGTTCGCCCAGATGTTCCCGAACGGCATGCACACCTCGCTGCTGATCGTGATACCGCTGGCGCTGGTGGTGGCCGCCGTGCTCGGCGTGCTGCTCGGTGCGCCCACGCTCAAGCTGCGCGGCGACTACCTCGCCATCGTCACGCTGGGCTTCGGCGAAATCATCCGCGTGTTCCTGAACAACCTCGACCAACCGGTCAACATCACCAACGGTCCGAAGGGCATCACGGCCATCGACTCCATCAAGTTCTGGGGCCTGGACCTCGGCAAGGCATGGAAGTTCGACGGCTTCTCGATCTCGTCGGTGTCGCTGTACTACTACCTGTTCCTTGCGCTGGTGATCGCCACTGTGATCATTTCGCACCGCCTGCAGGTCTCGCGCATCGGCCGCGCATGGATGGCCATCCGCGAAGATGAAATCGCCGCCAAGGCGATGGGCATCAACACCCGCAACATGAAGCTGCTGGCATTCGGCATGGGCGCGAGCTTCGGCGGCGTGTCGGGCGCGATGTTCGCGGCCTTCCAGGGCTTCGTGTCGCCCGAGTCCTTCAGCCTGATGGAGTCGGTGATGATCGTGGCCATGGTCGTGCTCGGCGGCATCGGCCATCTGCCTGGCGTCATTCTCGGTGCCGTGCTGCTTGCAGCGCTGCCCGAAGTGCTGCGCTACGTTGCCGGCCCGCTGCAGTCGCTGACCGGTGGCCGCCTCGATGCGTCCATCTTGCGCCAGCTCTTCATTGCGCTCGCCATGATCATCATCATGCTGGTGCGTCCGCGCGGCCTCTGGCCCTCGCCGGAGCACGGCAAGACGCTGACGAAGAAGGGCGGCGTGCCCGTCGACCCGGCCCATGCGGCCGTGGCCCCCGGATCGCTGCAAACGCACGCGCCGGGCATCGATACGCCTGCCGACGAAGTGCCGGGTGCGGCTTCGCGTCCCATGTCGATCAATCCCTGAACGCCGAAGGAAAAATCAACATGACGACAGACACCATCCTCGACGTTCGTGGAATTTCCAAGCGCTTCGGTGGGCTGCAAGCCTTGTCCGACGTGGGCATCACCATCAAGCGCGGCCAGGTCTACGGCCTGATCGGCCCCAACGGCGCAGGCAAGACCACCTTCTTCAACGTGATCACCGGGCTGTACACGCCCGACAGCGGCACCTTCGAGCTCGCGGGCAAGCCCTACCAGCCGACGGCCGTGCATGAAGTGGCCAAGGCCGGCATTGCACGCACCTTCCAGAACATCCGCCTCTTCGCCGAAATGACGGCGCTGGAGAACGTGATGGTCGGGCGCCACATCCGCACGCAGTCGGGCATCTTCGGCGCCATGCTGCGCACGGGCAGCTTCAAGGCTGAAGAGAAGGCCATTGCGAAGCGCGCACAGGAACTGCTCGACTACGTGGGCATCGGCAAGTTCGCCGACTACAAGGCGCGCACGCTGTCGTACGGCGACCAGCGCCGTCTCGAAATTGCACGTGCACTGGCCACCGACCCGCAGCTCATCGCGCTCGACGAGCCCGCCGCCGGCATGAACTCCACCGAGAAGGTGCTGCTGCGCGAACTGATCGACCGCATCCGCAAGGACGACCGCACCATCCTGATCATCGAACACGACGTCAAGCTCATCATGGGCCTGTGCGACCGCGTCACCGTGCTGGACTACGGCAAGCAGATTGCCGAAGGTACGCCCGCCGACGTGCAGAAGAATGAAAAAGTGATTGAGGCCTACCTCGGCACGGGAGGCCACTGAAATGAGCACCGCAACCATGACAAGCGCTGAAGAAGCAACCCGGGCCAATGCCGCACAAGCCAAGGCCACCGGCAAGACGCTGCTGAAGGTCTCCGGCCTGAAGGTCGGCTACGGCGGCATCCAGGCCGTCAAGGGCGTGGACTTCGAGGTGCGCGAAGGCGAACTGGTGTCGCTGATCGGCTCCAACGGCGCCGGCAAGACCACCACCATGAAGGCCATCACCGGCACGCTGCCGGCCGGGGCCGGCAACATCGAGTTCCTGGGCCGCAGCATCAAGGGCCGCGGCGCGTGGGACCTGGTGGAAGAGGGCCTCGTGATGGTGCCCGAAGGCCGTGGCGTGTTCACGCGCATGACCATCACCGAGAACCTGCAGATCGGCGCCTACATCCGCAAGGACAAGGCCGCCATCGCGAGCGACATGGAGCGCGTGTTCGTCACCTTCCCGCGCCTGCGCGAGCGCAAGGACCAGCTGGCCGGCACCATGTCGGGCGGCGAACAGCAGATGCTGGCCATGGGCCGCGCGCTGATGGCGCGCCCCAAGGTGCTGCTGTTGGACGAACCCACCATGGGCCTGTCGCCGATCATGTGCGACAAGATTTTCGAGGTGGTGCAGACCGTGGCCTCGCAGGGCGTCACGATCCTGCTGGTGGAGCAGAACGCCAACCGCGCACTGCAGTTGGCCGACCGTGGCTACGTGATGGAGTCTGGCCTCATCACGATGAACGGCGATGCCAAGGAACTGCTGAGCGACCCGCGCGTGCGGGCCGCTTACTTGGGCGAATAAACAAGGGCCCCCGAGGGGCGTCTTCAGTCGACCTTGGCGCCAGTGGCCTTGACGACGGCTTCGTACTTCGCCAGTTCACTCTTCATGAACGCACCGAACTGCTCCGGCGAGTTGGTCACCGGCTCTGCCAGCAGTCCGGCGAAGCGCGTCTTCGTTTCCGGTGCGTTCAAGGCTGCCACGAAGGCCTGATTGAGCTTCACGACCACGTCGTGCGGCGTACCCGCCGGCGCGACCAGGCCCCACCATGTGTCGATCGAGAAGCCCTTGAGCGTGTCGGCGATGGGCGGCACATCGGGCAGCGAAGCGCTGCGCTGCAGCGTCGTCACCGCAATCGCCTTCAGCTTGCCCGAGCGGATGTTCGGCGCGGCGGTGGCGAGGTTGTCGAAGTTGAAATCGACCTGCCCCGAGATCAGCGCCAGTTGCGCCGGGCTGCCGCCGTTGTACGGAATGTGCAGCGCGAAGATGCCCGCCTCTTTCTTGAACAGCTCGCCCGCCAGGTGCCCCGCGCTGCCGTTGCCGCCGCTGCCGTAGTTGAGCTTGGCCGGGTTGGCCTTGGCATAGCGGATCAGGTCGGCCACGCTGTTGATGTTCAGGCGCCTGGCCGTGTCGGCGTTCATCACCAGCACGTTGGGCACGCGGACCATCTGCGTGATTGGTGCGAAGTCGGTAGCGGCGTTGAACGGAATCTTGTTGTAGAGCCACGGATTCACCGCGTTGGTGGCGGTGGCCGCGATGCCGATCGTCAGGCCGTCGGCGGGCGCCTTTGCCACGATATCGGCGCCGATGTTGCCGCCCGCCCCGGGCTTGTTGTCGATGATGACCGGGCCCAGCGTGTCCTTGACGCGTTCGGCCAGGATGCGAGCCGTGTTGTCGATCGGGCCGCCTGCGGCGTAGGGAACGACGAGGCGGATGGGGCGCTGTTGCTGCGCCATGGCGTGGCCGGCACCCAGCAGGGCGGTGGTGCTTGCGATCAGGGTGAGGAGGAAGTGTCTCGTTTTCATTTTTTCTTGGGATTCTCTTTTTGGTTTTGTCTCAGGGAAGGGCTTTATCAGCCTCTGTGGTGAACGCGTCGGCAAAAAATTCTTCCTCGGGCAGGCCCGCCAGCGCCACGTAGTCGCGCTTGGCCGAGTCGACCACGATGGGTGCGCCGCAGGCATAGACCTGGTGGCCCGACAGGTCGGCGAAGTCTTCGAGCACGGCCTGGTGAACGAAGCCGGTGCGGCCGGTCCAGTTGTCTTCGGGCGTGGCGTTGGAGATGACGGGCACGTAGCGCAGGTTCGGCATCTGCGTCATCTGCTCGCGCACCCATGTGTCCATGTACAGGTCTTCCGGCCGGCGGCCGCCCCAGTAGAGCGTGGCGGGCCGGTCGATGGCCTTGAACTGCATGTGCTCCAGCAGCGCCTTGATCGGCGCGAAGCCCGTGCCCGAGGCCAGCAGGATCATCGGCTTGGCGGAGTCCTCGCGCAGGAAGAAGCTGCCGAAGGGGCCTTCGATGCGCAGGATTTCCTTTTCCTTCATCGTGCCGAACACATGGTCGGTGAACTTGCCGCCGGGCAGGTGCCGCAGATGCAGTTCGATGCCCGTGCCCGGCTCGCCCAGCGTGTGCGGCGCATTGGCCATCGAGTAGCTGCGGCGCGCGCCGTCGCGCAGGATGAATTCCACATACTGGCCAGCGTAGAACTGCAGCGGCTCGCCGGCCGGCAGTTGCAGGCGCACCATCATCACGTCGTGCGACTGGCGCGTGAGGGCCAGCACCCGCACCGGCATCTTGCGGATCGGCAGCGCTCCGGCCTCCGTGACCTGGCGCGATTCGAGCACCACGTCGCTCCTGGCGTGCGCGCAGCAGGTCAGCACGTAGCCGGCGAGCTGTTCCTCGGCGCTCAGGGCCTTGCTCTGGTGCGGGCCGAGGGTGACCTCGCCCGAGAGCTTCTTGCACTTGCACGAGCCGCAGGCGCCGTCCTTGCAGCCATAGGGAAGGCCGATGCCCTGGCGAATGCCGGCCGCCAGGATGGTTTCGTCGCCGTGGACCACGAAATGGCGTCCGCTGGGTTCGACGTGGATGGAAAAGCCCGCTTCATGCGGCGCTGTAGCAGTCATCGGTATTCTTCGAGGGTGAACTCTGCCCGGGCCGTGCGTAAGACCCGGTGAGCAACTGAATTGGGACAGGAACAGGATTTTGCCTTCAATCAATAGCCCCTCCGGCGCTCTGCCAGCGCGTTTCCGGCGCGAACGCCTGCTGATCGTCGGGTGCGGCGACGTCGGCCAGCGCGTGGCGCGCGACCTGCGCGGCCGCATGCAACTGGTGGCGCTTACTTCGTCGGCCGACCGCGTGGGCGCCCTGCGCACGGCCGGCATCCGCCCGCTGGTGGGCAATCTGGACGACGCAGCAACCCTGCGCCGCCTGGCGGGCATCGCAACGCGGGTGCTGCACCTGGCACCGCCCGCCCGTGACGGTGGCGCCGCCTGGTGGCGCGACCAGCGCACTACTGCGCTGGCGCGGGCACTGCGGCTGCGGTCGGTGCCTTCCGCCTTCGTCTACGGCTCGACCAGCGGCGTATACGGCGACTGCGGCGGCGCCCGCGTGAACGAAACCCGCGTCGTGCGCCCCGACACCCCACGCTCCCACCGCCGCGTGGACGCCGAACGAGCCGTGCGCTGGCTGGGCCGCAGCGCAGGCGTGCGCGCCAGCATCCTGCGCATTCCGGGCATCTACGCCCCCGACCGCGAAAACGGCACCCCGCGCGGCCGCCTGCAGCGCGGCACGCCCGTGCTGAGGCACGAAGACGACGTCTACACCAGCCACATCCACGCAGACGACCTTGCGCGCGCCTGTATCGCCGCGTTGTTTCGAGGCAAGCCGCAGCGCATCGTGCATGCCTCGGACGACACCGAACTGCGCATGGGCGACTACGTAGACCTGGCCGCCGACATGTACGGCATGCCCCGCCCGCCGCGAGTGGCCCGTGGCGAGGCTGAGCGGCAACTGCCGCTGCAACTGCTGAGTTTCATGGGGGAATCGCGCCGGCTCGACAACACCCGGCTCAAGCGCGAACTGCGGGTACGGCTTGCGCACCCGACGGTGCATACGGGGCTGCGCGAGCAGACCGAGCCAAGATAAAGGGGGAAGGGGGAAGGGGCCCATTCCAGGGACACCGTGGAACCGGCTTCGCCGGGCCACCGGTGTCGCCCCCGGTAGGGGGAAGGCGAAGCGACACGAAGTGCGCGTAGCCTGGGGGCGAGCCAAAGTGTGGTGCCCGGGGCCGGAATCGAACCGGCACACCTTTCGGTGGGGGATTTTGAGTCCCCTGCGTCTACCAATTTCACCACCCGGGCAGGGTTCTGAACGAAGCCCAAAATTATGGCACAGTGGCTGCCATGAATTATCCGACGATCGAAGACGCCATTGGCAAGACCCCCCTGGTCGCCCTGCAACGCATCAACGCCGCAGAAAACGCCAAGCGCGGCAACGTGATTCTCGGCAAGCTCGAAGGCAACAATCCGGCTGGTTCGGTCAAAGACCGGCCGGCCCTCTCGATGATCCGGCGCGCCGAGGAGCGCGGCGAGATCAAGCCTGGCGACACCCTCATCGAAGCCACCTCCGGCAACACCGGCATCGCCCTGGCCATGGCCGCGGCCATCAAGGGCTACCGCATGGTGCTCATCATGCCGGAGGACCTCTCGGTGGAGCGCGCCCAGACCATGAAGGCCTTCGGCGCCGAGTTCGTGCTCACGCCCAAGAGCGGCGGCATGGAATACGCGCGCGACCTCGCCGAGCAGATGGTTGCGCAGGGCAAGGGCCGGGTGCTCGACCAGTTCGCCAACCCCGACAACCCGCGCATCCATTACGAGACCACCGGCCCCGAGATCTGGGCCGACACCAAGGGCAAGGTCACGCACTTCGTGAGCGCCATGGGCACCACCGGCACCATCACCGGCGTCTCGCGCTTCCTGAAAGAGAAGAACCCGGCAGTGCGCATCATCGGCGCGCAGCCGGCCGAAGGCTCGCGCATTCCGGGCATCCGCAAATGGCCTGCGGAGTACATGCCGAAAATCTTCGACCCGAGCCGGGTCGACGAGGAAATCAGCGTGAGCCAGGACGACGCAGAAGAAATGTGCCGGCGCCTCGCGCGCGAAGAGGGCATCTTCGGCGGCATCTCGGCCGCAGGTGCGTTGTGGGCCGCGCTCGAAGTGGCGAAGACGGTCGAGAACGCCACCATCGTGTTCGTTGTCTGCGACCGCGGCGACCGCTACCTTTCGACGGGCGTCTTTCCCGCATAAGCAACGACTGGCAGCAGCGCCCGCTCAAGGCGCTCAGGCAGCCACAAAAAAGAAAAGAGACCCCCATGCCCCATCCCAAGTTTTGCCAGGTCTGCGCTACGCCGCTCGAGTGGATCGCGTTGATGGAAGACGGCGGCCCCAAGGAGCGCCTGCGTTGCCCCAACTGTGGCCACACCCACTGGAACAACCCGACCCCCGTGCTCGCGGCCATCGTCGAGTACCGCGGCCAGGTGCTGCTGGCGCGCAATGCGGCATGGCCGGGCAAGATGTTCGCGCTGATCACCGGCTTCATGGAAGCCGGGGAGACGCCCGAAGTGGGCGTTGCGCGCGAGGTGAAAGAAGAAACCAACCTCGACGTCAGCGCCACCAAGCTCGTCGGTGCGTACGACTTCCAGCGCATGAACCAGATCATCATCGCGTACCACGTGGTGGCCGATGGCGACGTGAAGCTCTCGCCCGAACTGGTCGACTACCGCCTCTACGACCTGCCCGATCTCCGGTGCTGGCCCGCCGGCACCGGCTATGCGCTGGCCGACTGGCTGCGCACGCGCGGGCACGAGCCCGTGTTCTTCACCGCCGCGGAAAACGAAGAGCGCCGCCGCGGCCTGAGCCTGCCGCCGGAGCCGGGCAATGCAAGTTGACCGCGAGCTCGACACGCGCGGGCTGAACTGCCCATTGCCCATTCTCAAGGCGAAGAAATCGCTCAACGAAATGGCGAGCGGGCAACTGCTGAAGGTGGTGTCGACCGATCCGGGGTCGATCCGCGACTTTCAGGCCTTTGCGCGCCAGACGGGCAACGAGCTGATGGAGCAGGAAACCGTCGGCAGCGACTTCATCCACGTGCTCAAGCGCCGCTGACGAAGCAAAAGAAACAAAAGAAAAGGGCCGCAGCAGCGGCCCTTTGTTCGTGATGGCACCTCGAAGCAGAGACGAGGCGATTACAGCTTCAGGCTCTTGAGGTATTCGCGGAATTCCGCGCCCACTTCGGGGTGCGCCAGCGCCAGTTCCACCGACGCCTGCAGAAAGCCTTCCTTGCTGCCGCAGTCGTAGCGGATGCCCTTGTACGAATAGGCGTAGACCGATTCCTTCTTCATCAGCGCCGCGATGCCGTCGGTCAGCTGGATCTCGCCGCCAGCGCCCTTTGGCTGGTTGCGAATTTCGTCGAACACGCCCGGCGTCAGGATGTAGCGGCCCGCCACGCCCAGGCGCGAAGGCGCGTCTTCGGGCTTAGGCTTCTCGACCATGCGGTTGACCTTTATCAGGCCTTCTTCGACCGCGTCGCCGGCCACGATGCCGTAGCGCTTGACGTGCGCGAGCGGCACTTCCTGCACTGCCAGCAGCGAGCCGCC
Organism: Variovorax sp. YR566; assembly: GCF_051992195.1. NCBI lineage: Bacteria > Pseudomonadati > Pseudomonadota > Betaproteobacteria > Burkholderiales > Comamonadaceae > Variovorax > Variovorax sp. YR566. The sequence goes on from NZ_CP197092.1 coordinate 1,931,902, forward strand.
GAGGCGGGCGAAAGCTGCGGTCATTTGCGCCAGCACGGGCTCGCCGCCATCGGGGCCGACCATCAGGTCGTCTGCCAGCAGCACGGCGAAGGGTTCGTTGCCCACCAGGTGTTCGGCGCACAGCACCGCATGGCCCAGGCCCAGCATGCGCGGCTGGCGCACGTAGGAGCAGGTCATGTCGTCGGGCATGACCGAGCGCGCGATGTTGAGCAGGGCGGTCTTGCCGCTGGCCTCGAGCTGGCTTTCGAGCTCGTAGGCGGTGTCGTAGTGATCCTCGATGGCGCGCTTGTTGCGGCCGGTCACGAAGATCATGTCGCGGATGCCCGCGGCGTACGCCTCTTCGACGGCGTACTGGATCAGCGGCTTGTCGACCACCGGCAGCATTTCCTTCGGCTGCGCCTTGGTGGCTGGCAAGAAGCGAGTACCAAAGCCTGCAACGGGGAATACGGCCTTGCGGATGCGGGTCGAGGAAGTGGACATGGGCAGCTCAGCGTCTTTCTTGAAGAGGGGAGTTAGGAGGCGCAGCGGCGCGCAGCCGCTCCTGGAATCCTAAACGCCCTCAAAGCCCTGCGTCTGTCAGCCGAGGCGCACAAGCTGGTCGCGCAAACGCTCCAGAGTGGCCGTGAGGTCAGTCAGACGTTTACGTTCTTGCTCGATCACGGCCGGTGGAGCCTTTGCGACGAAGGCTTCGTTGCCGAGCTTGGCCTCGACTTTGGCCTTCTCGCTTTCGATTCGCTCGATATCCTTCTTGAGTCGCGCGCACTCGGCTTCCTTGTCGATCGGCACGAACAGGCAAACACGCACAGTTCCGACGACAGCCGTAGGCGCAGCTTCGGCGGCTTTTACCCACGAAGCTTCGTCATCGAACACTTTCACTTCCTTGAGTTTTGCCAGGGCCTGCAGCACTGGCGCGGCGTCGCGCAGGAAAGCCGCGCTTTCCGCATCGTCGGCCACGGCATAGAGCGGCGGGCGCAATGCGGGCGACAGCTTCATTTCTCCGCGCAACGTGCGGCACGCATCGATCAGCGCCTTCAGCCGCGCCACATATGCCTCGGCCGCTTCATCGATCTTCTCCGGCTGGCTCTTCGGATAGGCCGCGATCATGATCGACTCGCCCTCACGTCCTGCAACCTTCGACACCTTCTGCCACAGCTCTTCCGTGATGAACGGAATCACCGGGTGTGCCAGGCGCAGCAGCGTTTCGAGCGTGCGGATCAGCGTGCGGCGCGTGGCGCGCTTCTGCGAATCGTCGCCGGTCTGGATCTGCACCTTGGCGATTTCCAGATACCAGTCGCAGAACTCGTCCCAGGCGAACTGGTAGATCGCATTGGCCACGTTGTCGAGGCGGTATTCCTCGAAGCCCTTGGCCACTTCGGCCTCCACGCGCTGCAGTTGCGACACGATCCAGTAGTCGGCGCGCCTGAACTTCAGGTAGCCATGCGCCGGGCCGCCGACCTTGCACTCTTCCTTCGTATGCTCCAGCAGGCCGCAGTCCTGGCCTTCGCAATTCATCAGCACGAAGCGCGTGGCGTTCCACAGCTTGTTGCAGAAGTTGCGATATCCCTCGCAACGCTTCGAATCGAAGTTGATGCTGCGGCCCAGCGAAGCCAGCGAAGCGAAGGTGAAGCGCAGCGCATCGGCGCCAAAGGCCGGAATGCCGTCCGGAAACTCCTTCTGCGTGTTCTTGCGCACCGCAGGCGCCGTCTCGGGCTTGCGCAGGCCTTGCGTGCGCTTGTCGAGCAGCTCGGGCAGCTCGATGCCGTCGATCAAATCGACCGGGTCCAGCACGTTGCCTTCGGACTTGCTCATCTTCTTGCCCTGCGCGTCGCGCACCAGGCCGTGGATGTACACGTGCTTGAACGGCACCTTGCCGATGAAGTGCTTGGTCATCATGATCATCCGGGCGACCCAGAAGAAGATGATGTCGTAGCCCGTCACCAGCACGGTCGAGGGCAGGTACAGGTCGAGGTCCTGCGTCTTCGCGGGCCAGCCGAGCGAAGAGAAGGGCACCAGCGCCGACGAGTACCAGGTGTCGAGCACGTCCTCGTCGCGCACGAGCTTCTTGCCCGGCGCCTTGGCCTGTGCGTTGGCCTCGTTCTCGGCCACGTAAACGTTGCCGTCCTCGTCGTACCAGGCCGGGATCTGGTGACCCCACCACAGCTGGCGCGAGATGGTCCAGTCCTGGATGTTCTCCATCCAGTGGTTGTAGGTGTTGACCCAGTTCTCGGGCACGAAGCGCACTTCGCCCGACTTCACCACGTCGATGGCCTTCTGCGCGATCGACTGGCCGTCGGCGCCGGGGCGCGTCATGGCCACGTACCACTGGTCGGTGAGCATCGGCTCGACGATGGCGCCCGAGCGCGCGCAGCGCGGCACCATCAGCTTGTGCTTCTTCACCTCGACCAGCAGGCCCAGCGCGTCGAGGTCGGCCACGATGGCCTTGCGCGCCACGAAGCGGTCGAGGCCTCGGTACTTCTCGGGTGCGTTGTCGTTGATGGTCGCGTCCAGCGTCAGCACACCGATCATCTCGAGCTTGTGGCGCTGGCCGACTGCGTAGTCGTTGTAGTCGTGGGCGGGTGTGACCTTCACCACGCCGGTGCCGAACTCCTTGTCGACGTAGTCGTCAGCAATGATCGGAATCAGCCGGTCCACCAGCGGCAGCTTCACGCGCTGGCCGATCAGGTGCTTGTAGCGCTCGTCTTCCGGGTGGACCATCACGGCCGTGTCGCCCAGCATGGTTTCGGGCCGGGTGGTGGCCACGGTCAGCGTGCCGCTGCCGTCTTCCAGCGGGTAGGCGATGTGCCAGAGCGAGCCGTCTTCTTCTTCGCTCTCGACTTCGAGATCGCTCACCGAGGTCTTGAGCACCGGGTCCCAGTTGCCCAGGCGCTTGCCGCGGTAGATGAGGCCCTCTTCGTACAGCTTCACGAAGGTCTGCGTCACGACCGCCGAGAGGTCGTCGTCCATCGTGAAGTATTCGCGGCTCCAGTCCACCGTGTCGCCCATGCGGCGCATCTGCTCGGTGATGGTGTTGCCCGATTTTTCTTTCCACTCCCACACGCGCGCCACGAAGTTCTTGCGGCCCAGATCATGGCGGCTGACCTTCTGCTCCTGCAGCTGGCGTTCCACCACGATCTGCGTTGCGATGCCGGCGTGGTCGGTGCCCGGCACCCACAGCGTGTTGTCGCCCTTCATGCGGTGATACCGCGTGAGGCTGTCCATGATCGTCTGGTTGAACGCATGGCCCATGTGCAGCGTGCCCGTCACGTTGGGCGGCGGCAGCTGGATCGCGAACGACTCGGCGCCTTCCTTGGGTTGCTGCGTGCCGCGGAAGCCGGCCTTGGCATAGCCGCGCTTCTCCCATTCCGGGCCCCAGTGCGCCTCGATGGCGGCGGGTTCGAACGATTTCGACAGGCTGTCGAGGCCGGGCTGGGCGGAAGGGGTGATGGGTTCGCTCATGGGAAATGCAGAACGGCCCTTCAGGGAGCCGTTGGGGGACAGGGTGGGATAGCCCGCGATTTTACCGGGGCGGCCTGGCGTCACGGCAGCCACTGATAATTCCGGGATGCTCTTCCTGCTTTCCCCTGCAAAGTCGCTCGATTACGACACCCCGCTCCCCTCCGAACTCCCCGCCACCCAACCCCATTTCGAGTCTCCGCGCGGCCCTTCGGTCGAGCTGATCAAGCTGCTGCGCGAGAAGTCGCCCCAGCAGATTTCTGAACTCATGCACCTGTCGGACAAGCTCTCGGCCCTGAACGTGGCCCGCTACGAGGCCTGGTCCAGCAAGAGCAGCGCGAAGAACGCCCGCCAGGCCGCTTTCGCCTTCGACGGCGACGTCTACGGCGGCCTTGACGCCCGCACCCTCACCAGGGCGCAGCTCGACTGGGCGCAAGACCATGTCTGCATCCTCAGCGGCCTCTACGGCCTGCTGCGCCCGCTTGACCTGCTGCAGCCCTACCGCCTCGAAATGGGCACCCAGTTGGCCAACCGCCACGGCAAGGACCTGTACGCCTTCTGGGGCTCGCGCATCGCCGAGCACCTGAACGAGCGCCTGGCGGCCGATCGCACCCCGGTGGTCGTCAACGTCGCCTCGCAGGAGTACTTCAAGTCGGTCGACAAGAAGGTGCTCAAGGCCCGTGTGGTCGAATGCGTGTTCGAGGAGTGGAAGGGCGACAAGTACAAGATCGTGAGCTTCTTCGCCAAGCGTGCTCGCGGGCTGCTGGCGCGCTGGGCCGTGCAGCACAAGGCGGCCACGCCCAAGGCACTGGAAAAGTTCGACCTCGAGGGTTATGGTTTCGACGCTCAGGTGTCAACCGCCGAAAGGCTGGTGTTCAGGAGAAAAGTCTGATGTCCCAACCAATCAGTCCGGAACTGCGCGAGTGGCTGGTGGCCCAGCTCGCGGCCGGGCACTCGGTGCCGGCGCTGCGTGCGTCCATGCGCGCGGCCGGCTGGCACGATGCCGCCGCCGACACGGCGCTGGCCCAGCTCGAAGCCGGCTTCCCCAACGTGGAAGTGGCCTTGCCGCCCGTGCACACGGAAATGCCCGGCCCCGATCTCGATGGCGCGCCGCTGCACCTCGACGCAGGCGACCGCCGCGTGCAGGTGCTGCAGACCATGCGGCATCCGCGTGTCATCGTCTTCGGCAACCTGCTGTCTGGCGAAGAGTGCGAAGGCCTGATTGCCGCTGCGCGCGTGCGGCTCGCGCGCTCGCTCACCGTGGAGACGCGCACCGGCGGCGAGGTACTCAACGTCGATCGCACCAGCGACGGCATGTTCTTCGAACGTGGCGAGAACGAGATCGTCGCGCGCCTGGAGCAGCGCATCGCAGCGCTGCTGCGCTGGCCGCTCGAATTCGGCGAAGGCCTGCAGATCCTGCGCTATGCCCCCGGCGCGCAGTACCGCCCGCACTACGACTACTTCGACCCGAACGAGCCGGGCACGCCCACCATCCTCAAGCGCGGCGGCCAGCGCGTCGCCACGCTCGTGATGTACCTGCAGGAGCCCGAGGGCGGCGGTGCCACCACCTTCCCCGACGTGGGCCTCGAAGTGGCGCCCGTGCGCGGCTGCGGCGTGTTCTTCAGCTACGACCGGCCCGACCCCGTCACCCGCACCCTGCACGGCGGCGCGCCGGTGCTGGCGGGCGAAAAGTGGGTCGCCACCAAGTGGCTGCGCGAGCGCGAGTTCAAGTAGAAGACCAGAGAAAGAAGACCAGGGGAACCAATGAAAGTCACCGCCAACGGGCTGCAGATCGAAGTCGACGACACCGGAGGCGAAGGGCGCCCTGTCATCCTGCTCATCATGGGCCTGGGCATGCAGCTGGTGGCCTGGCCCACCGGCTTCGTGCAGCAACTGGTGGAGGCAGGTTTTCGCGTGGTGCGCCACGATAACCGCGACATCGGCCTGAGCCAGGGCTTCGACCACGCGGGCGTCGGCAACCTGGTGTGGGAAACGATTCGCCACCGCCTCGGCCTGAAGGTGCGCTCGGCCTACACCCTGCAGGACATGACCCTCGATTCGCTCGGCGTGCTCGACGCACTGGGCATAGCCAAGGCCCACATCGTCGGTGCCTCCATGGGCGGCATGATCGCCCAGCGCCTGGCCGCCAGCGCGCCGCAACGCGCGACCAGCCTCGTGAGCATCATGAGTTCGAGTGGTGCGCGCGGCCTGCCCGGGCCGCGCCGCGAAGTCACCTCCATGCTCATGCGCCGTCCGTCGGGCAGCAGCGAGCCCGAACTGGTCGCGCACAGCATCAGGCTGCTGCGGCTCATCCAGAGCCCCGCCTATCCGCAAAGCGATGAAGACCTGGCCGAGCGCCTCACCTTCAGTATGCGGCGCTCGTACCACCCGGCCGGCCTGATGCGCCAGATGCTGGCCATCGGCGCCGATGCCGACCGCCCCCAGGTGCTGCCGCGCATCCAGTCGCCCACGCTGGTGCTGCACGGCGAGGCCGATGCGCTCGTACCCATCGCCTGCGGCGAGGACACTGCCAAACGCATTCCGGGCTCGAAATTCGTCCCCGTTCCCGGCATGGGCCATGACCTGCCGCCCGAGGTGTGCACCATCCTCGCCAACCACATTGCTCCGTTCGCGCACGCGGCGGAATCCAGAGAAGCCAAGCCATGAGCCACGACCCGACGAACCCCAACACGCCCGAGCAATCGCAGCTCGGCCGCGCCTCGGCCTACGCCGACCACTACGACCCCACGCTGCTGTTTCCCATCGCGCGCGCCACGCAGCGCGAGGCCATGGGCATCAAGGCCGGCGCCTTGCCGTTCTTCGGCGCCGACCTCTGGACCGCCTTCGAAGTGAGCTGGCTCAACCTGCGCGGCAAGCCGCAACTGGCCATCGCGCACTTCACCATTCCGTGCGAGACGCCCAACATCATCGAGAGCAAGAGCTTCAAGCTCTACCTCAACAGCTTCAACAACAGCCAGTTCGCGAGCATCGACGCGGTGCGCGAGCGCCTGCGCGCCGACCTGTCGGAGGCCGCATGGCGCGGCAGCGACCAGTCGGCCGGCATCGGCGTGAATCTGCTGGCGCCCGACATGTTCGACCGCGAGCCGGTGCACGAACTCGACGGCCTCGACCTCGACCGCCTCGACATCGAGTGCACCCACTACCAGCCCGCCCCCGAGCTGCTGAGCAGCGACGCCACGCAGGTGCACGTGAACGAAACCCTCACCAGCCGCCTGCTCAAGAGCAACTGCCTCGTCACCGGCCAGCCCGACTGGGGCAGCGTGCAGATCCGCTACAGCGGCCCGCCCATCGACCAGGCCGGGCTGCTGGCGTACATCGTGAGCTTTCGCAACCACAACGAATTCCACGAGCCCTGCGCCGAGCGCATGTTCACGGACATCTGGAGCCGCTGCAAGCCGACCAAGCTCATGGTGTATGCGCGCTACACGCGTCGTGGCGGGCTGGACATCAATCCGTTCCGTACGAGCTGGCCGCAGGCGCTGCCGTTGAATATCCGCACGGCGCGGCAGTAAGCCGAAGCAGCCCTTAAGCCCCTCTTCGGAAACCCGAAACCCGCTCCTGCCCCGCCTGTGGCATTCTGAAATTCGCCCGCGAACCCGCGAGCGGAACATCCGGAGCAGAGACAAACATGGTTGAAGGAAAAGTGGTCGTCGTCACGGGCGCGGGCGGCGGCATCGGGCGCGACATTGCGCTGGCCATGGCGGCCCACGGTGCGAAGGTGGTGGTCAACGACATCGGCGCCGCGCTCGATGGCGCACTCGACGCCGAAGGCGGCGGCCCAACCCGCAGCGCAGGCCCGGCCCAGCAGGTGGCCGACGAGATCCGCGCGGCCGGCGGGCAGGCTGTTCCCAACGCCGACAACGTGGCAGACGCCGCCAGCGCGGCGCGCATCGTGCAGTGCGCGGTCGACAGCTTCGGGCGCATCGATGCGGTGGTCAACAACGCCGGCATCCTGCGCGACCGCTTCTTCCACAAGATGTCGGTCGACGAGTGGGACTCGGTGCTCAAGGTGCACCTGTACGGCTCCTACTACGTGAGCCGCGCGGCAGCCACGCATTTCAAGGAGCAGAACTCGGGCGCGCTGGTGCACATGACCTCGACCTCGGGCCTCATCGGCAACTTCGGCCAGGCCAACTATTCGGCCGCCAAGCTCGGCATCGTGGCGCTGTCGAAGTCGATTGCACTCGACATGCAGAAATTCAACGTGCGCTCCAATTGCATCGCACCCTTTGCCTGGAGCCGCATGATCGGCGCCATTCCTACCGACACCGACGAGCAGCGCGCCCGCGTCGACAAGATCAAGCAGATGACGCCAGCCAAGGTCGCGCCGCTTGCGGTGTATCTCGCGAGCGATGCGGCCGGCGCGGTCAACGGCCAGATCTTTTCGGTGCGCAACAACGAAATTTCGCTCATCAGCCAGCCGCGCCCGGTGCGCTCCATCCACCGCTCCGAAGGCTGGACGCCGCAGAGCATCGCCGAGCACGCCATGCCCGCGATGCGCGCCAGCTTCTTCCCGCTGGACCGCTCGGCCGACGTGTTCAGCTGGGACCCGGTCTGAGGAGAAACCCGCAAGAGGGTACGCACGGCACCATTCGCCGGACAATGCGCGTTCCCTTCCTCTTTGATGCCCGCGCCCGGTGAACCTGCACTTCGACCTGTTCGACCTGAAACTGTTCGTCTACGTGGCGGACGCGCGCAGCCTCACGCGCGGCGCCGAGAAGGCCTGCATCTCGCTGGCCGCCGCCTCCACCCGCATCAAGCAGATGGAAGAGGCCGTGGGAGGCAAGCTGTTGCACCGCAGCGCGCAGGGCGTGAGCCTCACTGCCGCGGGGCAGGCGGTGCTGTACCACGCCAAGCGCGTGATGCAGCAGATGGAGCACCTGCGCTGCGACATGCAGGACTTCGGCAAGGGCATCAAGGGCCATGTGCGCGTGTTCGCCAACACCACCTCGATCACCGAGTACCTGCCGCAGAAGCTCGCGGGCTTTCTCACGCAGCACCCGGCCGTGCAGGTCGACCTGCGCGAATACCTGAGCGAAGAAATCGTGCGCGCGGTGGCAGACGGCGAGGCCGACATCGGCATCCTCGCCGGCGACGTGCACACGGGTGACTTCGATGCACGGCCGTTCGGCAGCAACCAGCTCGTGCTGGTCGTGCCCACCACGCACCACCTCGCGGGCGCGTCTTCGGTGGCCTTTGCCGATACGCTCGACGAGCAGCACGTGGGCCTGCACCACGGCAGCGCCATCCACCGCTTCCTGCAGCGCCGCGCCGAGCTCGCGGGACGGGGCTTCAACCCGCGCATCCAGGTCAGCAGCTTCGAGGCCATCTGTTTGATGATCGAAGCGGGCGTGGGGGTCGGCGTGCTGCCTGCGTCTTCTGCGCAGCGGTTATCGATGGCGATGCGCATCTCGACCGTGGCGCTCAGCGATGCATGGGCCGAGCGCGAGCTGAAGCTGATCGCGCGCAACCGCGAGCAGCTGCCGGCCTCGGCGCGCGAGCTGTTCGACCACCTCGTCGCGCATTGAGGGCGCGGCCATCATGTCCGCCGACCTGAAGTCGCTGCGCCTGTTCGTGGCCGTGGCCGATCACGGCAGCATCAGCGAGGGCGCCAAGCGCTGCCATATCGCGCTCGCGGCGGCCAGCAAACGAATCTCCGATCTTGAAGCCCGCGCGCGGTTGCCTCTGCTGGTGCGCCATGCACGCGGCGTCACGCTCACGTCGGCGGGGCATGGCCTGCTGCTGCATGCGCGCGCGGTGCTCTCGGCCATGGACCGGCTCGGCGCCGAGCTGGACGATTTCCAGAACGGCGTGGCGGGCGTGGTCAGCATCACGGCCAATGCATCGACCATCGCGCAGTTTCTGCCGGCGCAGATCGGCTCCTTCCTGCGGCTGCACCCGGTGCTGAAGATCGACCTGCAGGAGCGCGCCAGCACCGAGGTGGTGAAGGCCGTGCAGGCAGGCCTGGCCGACATCGGCGTGATCGAGGGCAACACGCCCGCCGACGGTCTCGAATGCCTGTCCTACCGCAACGACGAGCTGGCCGTGGTGATCGCACGCGACCACCCACTGGCCCGGCGCAAGCGCATCGGCGTGGACGAGGTGCTGCGCCACGACCATATCGTGGTGCGCGAAGGCACGGCCCTGCACCGCGTGCTGCTGGCCGCTGCGCTGGAGGCGCAGGTGCCGCTCAAGGTGCGCATGCAGGTGGGCAGCTTCGACATGGTGTGCCGCATGGTGGAGCAGGGCGTGGGCATCGGCGTGCTGCCCTATGCGGCCATCCTGCCGCAGCTGCAGATATTGAAGCTGCGCTGCCTGAAGCTCGATGCGCCCTGGGCCATGCGTCGCCACCTGCTGTGCGTGCGCAGGCAGCAAGATTTGACCGTGGCTGCGCGCTCGGTGCTGGAGCACCTAGGCCGGCCAGACTGAGCACGAGGCTTCGCGCCGCGCGAAGCCTCGCGCCCGCCAAAAACGAATTGTTCTCTCGCGGCCCGCGCGCAAAGATCGCGCAAACCAAAGGAGACACCCTTGAAGATCGTTCGCGTCAGCGCCACGCCGCTGAACATTCCCGTCACCATCGACGTGGTCGGCCTGAACAAGCAGACATCGCTGTCGCTGTGCCTCACAGAGATCGAGACCGACACCGGCCTCGTCGGCCACGGCATGACTGCCATCACCGAGGAAGAAATCGTTGCCGCAGCCGTGCGCGAGGTGGCGGGCCCCGCGCTGATCGGCGAAGACCCGATGGCCACCGAACGCCTGTGGGACAAGCTCTACTGGCTGCTCTCGCCGCGCGGCCAGACCGGCTACGCCAGTCATGCCATCGCAGCGCTCGACATCGCGCTGTGGGACATCAAGGCCCGCGCGCTGGGCCAGCCGCTGTGGCGCCTGCTCGGCGGCGCGCGCGCCAAGGTGCCGGTGTACGCCACCTTCGGCTTCGGCTTCTTCGAGCGCGACCAGCTCGCGGCCGCCGCGAAGCTGTGGGTTTCGCAGGGCTTCCAGCGCCTGAAGATGACCGTCGGCAACCACGCACTCGCGCGCCGCGACGAGCCGCGTCCGCTTGACGAAGTCATCGCCGAAGACGTGCGCCGCGTCGCCGCTGTGCGCGAGGCCGTGGGCCCCGACGTGAAGCTGTATGTCGACGCCAACTGCGGTCTCGACCTGTTTCACGCCACCGAACTCGCACACCGCATCGAGCCCTACGGCATCAGCTTCTTCGAGGAGCCGCTCACGCAGAACGACGTGCGCCAGATGGCACAGCTGCGCGCGCGCACCCGTATTCCGCTCGCCTGCGGCCAGAACGAGGGGCTGGCCTTCCGCTTCCGCGACCTGCTGGTGAACCAGGCAGCCGACGTGCTGCAGCCCAACGTGACCATCTCGGGCGGCTACTCGCAGTGCCTGAAGATCGCGGGCATGGCGCAGGCTTTCAACGTGCCCATCGACAACGGTGGCGCCTGGCCCTTTCACAACATGCATCTGCATGCGGGCGTGTCGAATGGCGGGCTGGTCGAATATCACTACGTCGCGGTGCAGATGCTCAAGCAGATCTTCGACGGCCTGCCGGTGCCCGAGCAGGGCTGGCTGACTCTGCCCGAGACGCCGGGCTTGGGCTTCGCGCCCAATGCCGATCGCGTGCGAGAGCTGGCGAAACTGCCGACCTCGCACGGCAAGGGCAAGGCCTGAGCCGCCCTGCGAATCAAAAAATAAAACGGAGACACGATGAAAGCCAGACAAGCGATTCGCGCGGCAGTGGCTCTGGGCCTTGCCGGCGCGCTGCTCGCAGCGCCCATGGCCTGGGCCCAGAAGTACCCTGACAAGCCCATCCGCCTCGTGGTCGGCTACTCGGCCGGCGGCGGCGTCGATGCCGCCGCGCGGCTGCTGAGCGCGCGCCTTCCCGCAATACTGGGGCAGCAGGTGATGGTCGAGAACCGCACTGGCGCGACCGGCATCATTGCCGCCGACTTCGTCGCCAAGGCGCCGCCCGACGGCTACACGCTGATGATGGGCGAGAGCGCACTGCTGATCGCCAAGCTGCTGCAGCCGAAGATCCCGATCGATCCGCTGACCAGCTTCAAGCCGGTGGCGGGTGCATTCATTGCGCCGCTGATGATCGTCACCGGCAACGACTTTCCCGCGAAGACGCCGGCCGAACTGGTCGCGCAGCTCAAGGCCCACCCGACGAGCTATTCCTTCGGCACCTCGGGCGTCGGCACGGTGCAGCACCTGGGCTTCGAGATGCTCAAGCAGGCCACCGGCAGTTCGGTGGTGCACGTGCCGTACCGCGGCGCCGCGCAGATCGTGCCCGACGTGATCGGCGGGCAGATTCCCATCGGCGTTGTGAGCGCCACGGCCGGCATGGCGCAGGCCAAGGCGGGCAAGCTGCGCGCGCTGGCGTTGATGAACACTGCGAAGCTCGAAGGCGTGGAGAGCGTTCCGCCGCTGGCCGATGCGCTACCGGGCTTCGACGTGGCACCGCGCATATTCGTGCTCGCGCCGGCTGGTACGCCGAACGAGATCGTCGAGAAGCTCTCGTCTGCGATAAAGGCCGTGCTCGAAACGCCCGAGGCCGGCACCGCGGCCGCTGCCCTGGGTACGTTGCGCGCCTACGTTGCACCTGCTCAGCTCGGCAAGGACATGGCCGACGAGACCGCACGCTGGAAACGCATCATCAGCGAGCAGCGCATCGTGGCGGAAGGGGGCTAGGGTGCGTCTTGAGGCTTGCTGTTCAGGGCACGCTCACGCCGACGGAGTGCCTTGCTCCGCGAATGTCCCCCGGCCTTCGGCCTCCTCCTTTATTTCGCTGCGCAAGGCACCCGGTGTCATTCGCACGCACCCCGAACACAAGCAACACATCACTCCACGGAGCAACTGAAATGAAGCAACCGCACCTGGGCCTGATTGTTCCGCCGGCAGCCGGAGAGGTTCCGGTAGACGGCCCATTGCTCTACGGCGACCGCATCCGCTTCAGCGCACGCGGCCTTGGCCTTGGAGAAATCTCCACACGCGGCTACACGGAAGTTATCGACTCGGTGGTCGAGAAGGCGTTGGCGCTCAAGGATGAGGGCGCGAGCGCTGTGTCGCTCATGGGCACATCGCTGAGTTTCTTTCGCGGCGCCGCGTTCAACCGGCAGCTCGAAGCAGAAATGGCACGCGCCACCGGCTTGCCCTGCACCACGATGAGCAACGCCATCGTCAATGGGTTGCGCCATCTGAAGGTGCGACGCGTGGCTGTGGCCACGGCCTACATCGATGAAGTCAACGTGCACTTGCGGAAGTACCTTGAGCAGAGCGATTTCGAGCCGCTGGCGCTCGAGGGCCTTTCCATCTCCGACGTGCAGGCGGTTGGAAAGGTGCCGACACGGGAGCTGGTGGGTCTGTGCGTCAAGGTGTTCGAAGCACAACCCGGCGCCGACGGTATCCTCATCTCGTGCGGCGGGCTCGTAACGCTCGACGCTGTACGCGAGGTCGAAGCGCGACTGCAGGTGCCCGTTGTGTCCAGCTCGCCCGCAGGCTTCTGGGATCTGGTGCGCACCGCGGGGCTCGATGCGCGTTCGCCGGGCTGGGGGCGGCTCTTTGCCTGGAGCCTCGTCTGAGCCCTTTCAGGCCAGCCAGCGTTCCACGCGTGGCGTGTCGGCCAGCTGCCAGATGCGCTCGCACAGCGCCTTCGCTTCTTCTGCCGTCACGCCTTCGCCGTAGTGCGCCAGGCGCTGCATCTTGTCTTCGATCTCCGCGCGGTCCAGGCTGTTGCCGGGGTCGCCCTTCGGTTCATCCACACGGCCCTGCAGCGTGCGGCCGTCGGTGGTCTGCACGCTGACTTTGCCGATCCAGCGTGCGGGGTAGGCAGTGTCGACTTCATCGTCGAGCTGCATCGCCACCTTGTCGCGGAAGGCCGAGACCTCGGGCGCGAGAAAGTCGCGATCGAACTCGCCTAGGCCCGCGCGGCCGTGCACTGCTATCAGGCCCAGCACCGTGCCCATCGAGAACTTGCCCTGGTGCACGGTGGCCGGCACGGTCACGCGGCCCAGCACGTCGATGGCGCCCTGATGCACGTGCGTGGTCACGTGAGACACGTCGGTGGGCTTCAGCCTGTTCTGCGTCATTACCTGCAGCAGCGCATCGGCGGCAGGGTGGGTGTGGCGGCAGGAGGCGTGGTATTTGAAGGAGGTCTCGGCCAGCGTCCAGCGCGTGCCGAGGCCGTCAGTAAGCCTGGCCGGGTCGGCGTCGCTCGACATGCCCACGCCCAGGCCCTGCGCGCCTTCGAGGATCTTCGCGGCGCCGGTGAAGCCGTCCTGCGCGAGGTAGGCCGACATCAGCCCGCTCGCTGCCGCATGCGCGCAGTGCAGCTGCTTGGAATCGGCCGCGTCGCGCAAGAACTCCCACACACCGGCCGATTGCGTACCGGCCGAGCCGAAGGCGTGCAGCATCTGCTGCGGCGTGAGGTCCAGCAAACGGCCCACCGCAGCGGCGGCTGCGAGCGTGCCTGCAGTCGCGGTCGTATGAAAGGTCTTGTAGTGCGAGCGGCCGAGGAATTCGCCGACGCGGATGCCCACCTCGTAGCCCGCGACCACGGCCGTCAGCAGCTGTGCGCCGCTCGCGCCGAGGCTCTGCGCCACGGCCAGCGCAGGCGCAATCACCACGGCGGCCGGATGGAACACCGAGCCGTTGTGCACATCGTCCTGCTCCACGAAATGCGAGGCCGCTGCATTGACCAACGCAGCGAACACTGGCGAGCTGGTGCGGCGCGAGGTCAGTATCTCGCTGGGTCCGTCGGCGGGGCCCATCATCTGCGCGAAGCGTTCGATGCTGCGCACCGGCCGTGCGGTGCGGGCCGCGAGCACGGAGCCCAGCCAGTCGAGCATCAGGTCTTCGGTGCGGCGCAGCACGGGGGCGGGGATGTCAGCGAACTGCAGTTCAGCGGCGAAGGTCGCGAGCACCTTGCTCGGATGGTCGACTGGGTTCATGTGCATTCCTTCAGAACGAACGGGGCAGGCCGAGCATGTGCTCTGCCACATAACTCAGGATCAGGTTGGTCGAGATCGGTGCCACCTGATACAGCCGCGTCTCCCTGAACTTGCGCTCGATGTCGTATTCACACGCAAAGCCGAAGCCGCCATGGAACTGCAGGCACGCGTTCGCCGCCTCCCAGCTCGCCTTGGCCGCAAGGTACTTCGCCATGTTGGCCTGCGCGCCGCAGGGCTGGTGCGCGTCGAATAGGCGACAGGCCTCGTAGCGCATCAGGTTGGCTGCTTCCACTTCGATGAACGCCTCGGCAATCGGAAACTGCACGCCCTGGTTCTGCCCGATGGGCCGGCCGAACACCACGCGCTCCTTGGTGTAGGCCGTCACGCGGTCGATGAACCAGTAACCGTCGCCTATGCATTCGGCCGCGATCAGCGTGCGCTCGGCGTTGAGTCCGTCGAGGATGTACTTGAAGCCCTGGCCTTCCTCGCCGATCAGGTTCTCGGCCGGAATCTCGAGGTTCTCGAAGAACAGTTCGTTGGTCTCGTGGTTCACCATGTTCAGGATGGGCTGTACCGTGAGCCCCTTGCCGATGGCCTCGCGCAGGTCGACGATGAAGATCGACATGCCTTCGGACTTCTTCTTCACGTCCGCCAGCGGCGTGGTGCGCGCCAGCAAAATCATCAGGTCCGAATGCTGGATGCGCGAGATCCACACTTTCTGGCCGTTGATGACGTAGCGGTCGCCCTTCTTCACCGCCGTGGTCTTGATCTTCGTGGTGTCGGTGCCGGTGGTGGGTTCGGTCACGCCCATCGACTGCAGGCGCAGCTCGCCGTTGGCGATCTTCGGCAGGTAGTTGCGCTTCTGCGCCTCGCTGCCGTGGCGCAGCAGCGTGCCCATGTTGTACATCTGGCCGTGGCAGGCGCCGGAGTTGCCGCCGCAGCGGTTGATTTCTTCCATGATCACCGAGGCCTCGGTCAGCCCCAGGCCCGAGCCGCCGTACTCCTGCGGGATCAGGGCGGCCATCCAGCCGGCCTTGGTGAGCGCGTCGACGAATTCGGCGGGGTAGCCGCGCGCCTCGTCGATCTTGCGGAAGTAGGCATCGGGGAACTGCGCGCACAGGTCGCGCACGGCGTCGCGAATGTCGGGAAAGCTCTTGTCGTTGGCGTTGTTCATCGGTCGTTGCTCAGTCAGTCCTGGCGGGGGCCGCCGGCTTCTTTCTCCACGCGTTGCCAGATCTCGATGGCCATCGGGTCGTCGATCTCTTCCAGGATGTGGCCCACGAGGCCGATGGCGCGCGCCATCACGCCGAAGCCGCGAATGATCTTCCAGGGAAAGCCGAACTCGGCCGCAATGGCGCCGATGGCCCCGGTCGCGTTGATTGGCAGCGACTTGCCCGACACGCGCTCGGCTTCTTCCTGCACCGCCTGCATCAGCGCGACGTAGTGCGTGGAGAGCCCGTTCTCCGCCGCGATCTGGAACAGGCGCGGCGTGCGCGGGTCGATGGGCTTGTGCAGCGGATGGCCAAGGCCCGGCACGATCTGCTTGCGCGCGCGGTGGTCGGCCACGATGTCCTTCGCCATGTCGGCGAGCGGGCGCGTGGGCTTCTCGCCGAAGGGAATCGCCTCGTAGAGCATCTTCGCGGCGCCCTCGGTGCTGCCGACGAACACCGTGCCCAGGCCGCAAAGACCGGCAGCCACGGCGGCTTGCAGTGCTTCGGGTGCGCCCGCATAAGTGAGGCGAGCAGCCAGCGCGCTGGGCGTGATGCCGTGTTCCACCAGCGTGACGACGATGGCGTTGAAGGTGACGGATTCCTGCGGCGTCGGGATGCGCCCTGTCAGCTCCAGGAAGGCCATGTCGCCGAGATTCAGGTGGCCGAGGATTTCCGAAGGCAGGTCGCGCCCGCGCACGGTGATCTTGTCGGGCGTGCTGTGGCCCAGTTCGGTGTGCAGGGATTTCTTGATTTTCGTCATGGCAGCGAATCTAGCCCGCCCTCGCGCGGGGTGGTTCTCTGATTGCGAAACCCTCCCTTCGGCAAATGCAAATGCTCGCTCGCGGGGTCTTCAGGCACGCTGCGGCGATGGATATTGAATCACTTTCGGCAGTGCGCGAATCGGCGCTCGACTACTTCGTTCGCAGCCGCGCTATCCAGCGGCGGCGCGCATGCCTGGAACAACCCGGTGCCGACGAGGCCGAAGGCTGGGGCGGCATCGCCGCGCTGGGCTGGCCCGGCATGCTGGCGCCCGAATCGGCCGGCGGTCTCGCGCTGGGCCTCGACGGCGCGGCGGAGATCCTGCGGGCTGCGGGCGAGCATGTGGCGCCCGAGCCGCTGCTGGCCGTGGCCGGCCTCAGCGCGCTGCTGCTGGCGCGGCTCGGCACGCCGGGCGCGGATGCCCTGCTCGCTGAATTGGTCGCGGGCCGCAGCCTGCCCGCGCTGGCATGGCAGGAAAGCGCCGGCGACCTGAGTGCGGTGCCGCTGGCCTGCGGCTGCGAAGTACGGCCCGGGCACACAGGCGGCGTGCTGCTGCAAGGCGAAAAACTCATGGTGCTGCCCGGCGCGGCTGCCAGCGGCTGGCTGGTGTCGGCGCGCGGAGAGGACGATGCGGTGCTGCTGTGGGTGCCACGCGGCACCGAAGGCGTGACCGAAACGCTGGTGCCACTGGTCGATGGCAGCCAGGCCTCGAACCTGCGCTTCGAGCAAGTGGCGTTGCCGCCCGGCGCAGTGCTGGCCGAAGGCCCGGCCGCGCAGGATGCGTTGCGCCATGCCCTTGCGGCCGGCCAGATCCTTCAATCAGCCGAGCTGCTGGGCGCGGGGCAGGCCATGCTGGCGCAGACGCTGGCCTACCTGCGCACGCGCTCGCAGTTCGGCAAGCCCATCGGCAGCTTCCAGGCGCTGCAGCATCGCTGCGTCGACATGTTCATCCACCTCGAAGTGGCGCAGGCCACGCTGAACGAGGTGCTGGCCTTGGCCGCACAGGGCTTGCCGGCGGACCGGATCGAAGCCGAGGCTAGTCGCGTCAACGCGCGCTGCACAGCCGCTGCGCTGCAGGCGTCGCGAGCATCGGTGCAGTTGCATGGCGCCATCGGCTACACGCAGGAGTGCGACCTGAGCCTGTTCTACAAGCGTGTGCTGTGTCTCTCGGCCTGGCTGGGTAACGTCAGCGCGCATCAGCGCCGGCATGCGTCGCTGTCGGGCTATGCGGAAGCCACGGCGGGTGCGGCCGAGTGGCAGGGTGAGTTCCCGCGCACCGCCGACTGGTCCGCCATGCCCGAGGCCGACTTCCGCAGCATGGTGCGCGCCTTCCTGCAGCAGTGCTATCCGCCGCAACTGCGTTATCTCTCGCACCGCGCGCGCTGGAGCGAGATGCGCGAGTGGTATCTCACGCTGTCGGCGCAAGGCTGGATCGCGCCCGCGTGGCCGCAGGCGCATGGCGGCATGGGCCTGCCGGCGGACAAGCTCATCGCGTGGATCGAGGAGCTGGAGCAGCACGGCGTGGCGCGCGCGCCCGACCAGGGCATCGTGATGATCGGCCCGCTGCTCATCCAGCATGGCACGCCCGAGCAGCAGCAACGCTTTCTGCCGCGCATCCTGAGCGGCGAGCATGTCTGGTGCCAGGGTTACTCCGAGCCCAATGCCGGCTCCGACCTCGCGGGCCTGCGCACCGAGGCCTTGCCTGCGCGCGATGCGCAGGGCGATCACTTCGTCGTGAATGGCCAGAAGATCTGGACCACGCTCGCGCAGGACGCCAACCACATCTTCATGCTCGTGCGCACCGACAAGGACGCACGCAAGCAGGAGGGCATCAGCTTCCTGCTGTGCGACCTGCGCACGCCGGGCATCACCATCCGGCCGATTCATACGCTGGCCGGCGAGCCCGAGTTCTGCGAAGTGTTCTTCGACAACGTGCGCGTGCCGGCAGAAAACCTCGTGGGCAAGCTGCATGGCGGCTGGACCATTGCGAAGGCGCTGCTGGGCTTCGAGCGCATCTTCCTGGGCAGCCCCAAGCAGTCGCAGTACGCGCTGGGCCAGCTGGCGCGGCTGGCACAGGCGCGGCGCCTGTTTGCCGACCCGGTGTTCGCGCAGCGCTTCGCGGCGCTGCGGCTCGACGTGCTCGACCTGTCGGCCGCCTACACGGGCTTCGCGAACATCGTGCGCGCTGGCAAGCCGCTGCCGGCTTCGGTGTCGCTGCTGAAGATCTGGGCGAGCGAGACCTATCACCGCATCGGCGCGCTGCTGGTCGAGGCGGGCGAAGAGCAGGGTGCCGTGGCCGGCGACCAGTTGCTCGACGGGCAGAGCTTCAACGTGCTCTCTCCGCTCATCGGCTCCACCGCCGCAATGATCTACGGCGGCACCAACGAGATACAGCGCAACATCCTCGCGCGGCAGATGCTCGACCTGCCGGCCTGAGCGATGCAGCCGACGAAGAAATACACAACAGGAGACAACGCTCATGACATCGACTCACTTCTCGCGCCGACACCTCATGGCCGCGATGGCAGGCAGCGCGGCGCTGGCCGCATTGCCGCACCGTGCTTTCGCGGAGCAGCCCTTGCCGCCGCTCATCAAGCTCGTCGTCGGCTATTCCGCAGGCGGCCCGGTCGACGGCGCCGCGCGCCTGCTGGCGCCCGCGCTGAGCCAGGAGCTGGGCACGCAGGTCATCGTCGACAACCGTCCCGGCGCCAGCGGCTCGCTCGGCGGCGACGCGGTCGCCAAGGCCGCGCCTGACGGCACGATGCTGTTCTTCGGCGCGAGCCCGACCATCACCATCAACCCGAACGTGCAGCGCAAGATGGCCTTCGACCCGATGAAGGACCTGACGCCCATCGCGCCGCTGGTGGACTACACCAACGTGCTCGTCGTCAACAACGAAGTGCCGGTGCGCAACCTCGCCGAGTTGCTGGCCTACGCGAAGGCGCGGCCCGGCAAGGTGTTCTATGGCTCGGCGGGCGTGGGCGCCTCAAACCACCTGAGCGGCGCGCTGCTGGAGAAGATGACCGGCGTGCAGCTGACGCACGTGCCCTACAAGGGCAGTGCACCGGCGCTCGCCGACGTGATGGGCGGCACCGTGACGATGATGTTCGACATCATCGCCACCTCGAAGCCCTTCATCCAGACGGGCAAGGTGCGCGCACTGGCCGTTACCTCGCGTCAGCGCAACCGCATGCTGCCCGATGTGCCGACCATGATCGAGTCGGGCGTGCCCGGCTACGACGTGGGTGGCTGGTTCGGCCTCTACGGCCCGGCGCGCATGGACCCGGCACTGGTCGCGCGCATGAACGCCGCGGCGCAGAAGATGCTGGCGCGCGAAGACATCGCGCACCGGCTGCGCGAGCAGGGCTACGACGTGTGGTCTGGTGCGGCCGACCTGCTGGCGACGAAGGGCAAGTCAGATCGCCAGCTCTGGGCGACGGCGTCCAAGGGCATCGAGGCGGAATAGGCGATGCAGAAGATTCATCAGCTGTTGGAGGCACGCGCGGTTCGCACGCCGGAGGCTGTCTTTATTTTCGAACCCGCTGGGACGACGACGTATGCGGCGCTGCAATCGATGGTCGACGCCGCCACGCACGACCTGCTGGCCGCCGGTGTGCGGCCGACCGACCGCGTGGTGCTGGTGGCCGAGAACTGTGCCGCGCACATCGCGCTGCTCATGGCCTGCAGCCGCGTCGGGGCCTGGTCGTGCGGCGTGAATGCGCGCATGTCGCCGGGCGAGATCACGGCCATTGCGGAGCGTGCGGATGCACGGCTTTGCTACTTCACGACCGGGGTATCCGAAGCCGCTGAAAAGCATGCGCAGAGGGCCGGTGCAGAGCCTTCCGCACTCGAAGGCGTGATGCGCTCGGCCGTGCGTGCCGAAGCGCGCACCGAGCCCGACCCGGCATTGGCCGACACGGCCGCCATCATCTTCACTTCCGGTACCTCGGGCACGCCCAAGGGCGTGATGGTGTCGCACCGCGGCCTGCTGCATTTCGGCCGCGTCTCGGCCCAGGTGCGAGCCCTGAGCGAGCGCGACCGCGCCTACGCCTTCCTGCCGATGACGCACATCTTCGGCATCGGCACGGTGCTGATGGCCGCGCTCACGGGCGGTGCCGCGCTGGTGCTGCGCGGCAGCTTCTCGCCGGCCGACATGCTGCAGGCGCTGGCGCATGAGCAGGTGTCGAACCTGCTCGGGCCGCCGACGATGTATGCGCGCCTGCTGGCCCACATCGAGGCGGAGGGCGTGGCGCCGCGCTTTCCGCAGTTGCGCTACGTCTACACCGGCTCGGCGCCGCTCGACCCCGCGCTCAAGCAGCGCGTGGAGCAGTTGTTCGGCCAGCCGCTGCACTATGGCTACGGGCTGTCCGAGTACGCGGGCTCGGTGTTTCTCACGCGCACCGAGTCGCCGCGCGCGGACACTTCGGCGGGCTACGCGGTGGAAGGCGGCGAAGCCCGCATCGTGACCCTCGACGGCAATGACGCCGCGCCCGGCGATACCGGCGAGATCTGGCTGCGCGGCCCCGGACTCATGCTCGGCTACTTCCGCGATGCCGCCGCCACGGCGCAGGTGATGCGCCCCGGCGGCTGGTACGCCACCGGCGATCTCGGGCGCTTCGGCAGCGACGGTGCGCTGTTCGTGGTCGGCCGGCTGAAGGAAATGATCATCCGCTCGGGCTTCAACGTATACCCGGCGGAGATCGAGGCGGTCATCGGCCGCTTCGACGGCGTGCACCTGTGCGCTGTGGTCGGCGTGCCCGAGGCCGACGGCAACGAGCAGGTCGTCGCCTTCGTCGAGCTGAAGCCTGGCGCGATGCTCGACGAGGCGGCTCTGCGCGCGCACCTTGTCGAGCACCTGTCGCCCTACAAGCGCCCGACCCGCATCGAGGTGATCGACGCGATGCCGACCACGGCCAACGGCAAGCTGCTCAAGCGCGAGTTGCAGGCGCGTTGCGCGCCGGTCGGCTGATTCAACCGAAGATCGCGGCCCGGCCCTTCTGCGTGTCCATGTACTCGCGCACCCGGGCGATGCGGCCCTCGCGCAGCTCGAAGACGAAGCAGTAGTCGTTGTCGTAGTGCCTGCCGCTGGCCAGCGTGGCCTGCATGCGCTCTTCGAGGATCACGGTGTCGCCGTCGCAGTACAGATGAGAGAAGCTCACCGCGACGTCTGCGACGAAGAGTTTGGGAAAGGCCTCGACCAGGAAATGCGCGATCGCAGCCGGTCCGATCATGTGGTCTGGTACGTCGAGCGCCACCGCTGTCGCGTTGCCTTTGGGCGCCAGCCATTCGGCGTCTTCGGTGAAGACGGCCTGGATGCGCTGCGGGTCGCGGCTCGCAAAGGCCTTCCAGGCTTCGGTGACGGCGCGCTTGTTCTGCTCTGGGGTCATGAGGATCGATCGGGGCGGGGGGTGGACGGAGGCACGAAGGTAGAGGCAGGGCCGAGCGTCGGCGCGCCGTTTCCGGACATTCCCAACCGGTGGGCGGGGCCATCGTAGGCACGCTCCTACACCCGCACCCGGGGTCGGGCACGATACTTGTTAACTCCCCCGTTTCAGGAAGTACCTCGTGACCGTGCCGATGAACCCGACGCCCGTGGCTGCTGCGCAATGAAGGCCTCGCCCAGTGCGCGCAGCTGGATCGCCGCCGGCGTGCGCCACGAACTGCTCACACGTGCGTTGCCCGCCCTGCGGCACGACATGGCGGCGCCCGTCTCGGTGATCCGCATGGCGCTGCTGATGCTCAAGCGGCAGGTTGGCGCCGCCACCATCGACGCCGTGGCCTGCGAAGAGCGGGTGGCGCTGATCGACAACCAGGTGTCGGAGCTGATCGAAGCCGTCCGCTCGCTGCGCGATTGGGAACTGGCCACCACCGACGACGGCATCACCCGCAGCGCGCTGGTGGCGCAATGCGTGGCGCTGATGCGCTCGGCCTTCGACCTGCACGGCGTGTCGCTCGACGCCGATGCCTCGCTCGATCCGCAGGAAGACGAGCACCGCTGGCCTGCCGCGGCGGCCCTGCGCTATCTGTTCCTCGGGGCGTTGGGGTACCTGCACGACGGTGCGGCCGAGGCGGGGGCGATCCGTGTCGAGGCAGATGGTGCGAATGCACTGCGCCTCACGGCCCTGCCGCGCGAACCCGGTGGCACGCCCGCCGTGCTCGATGCGCACCGCGCACCGCGCGCCCTGGCCATCGATGCCGTCGCGCTGCAGAACCTGGCTGAAGACCTTGGCTACGCCGTGGCGCTGGATGGCGACAGCGTGCGCCTCGTGCTCGCGACCGGCAACTGAGTCTTGCTGCTGCGGCCTCGCGCCGCATGCCTCCCCCGTGGCGCTCGCAGGAAGGCCAGCAGCCGCCGTTCGGCCGCATGCAGCCCACGTGATGGCCTGGCCGTGCCGTGCCCGGCGATCCTTTCGAACAGTGCGCCGGTGGCTTCGTCGCCCTCCGAGAGCGCGCTGCCCAGCGCCAGCACGGCCGGGTGCACGTACGCCTTCTTGCAGACTGCTGGCGTGTTGCCGAGTTGCCTGGCGACGGCCGCGAGGATGTCCTTTGCGCTGTAGCGAGTGCCGTCGGCAGCGGCGCGGCCCGGCTCGCAGGCCAGCCGGGTGAGTTCCAGCGCCTGCACGGTGCCGTGCCAGGTGCGGAAATCCTTCGCGGTGAAGCGCTCACCCTGCGCGGCTTCGGCCAGGTAGTCGTTCACGTCGGTGGACGAGACGCTGCGCAGTTCGCCATTTCCGCCTCCCTCTGCATCCTCGTCCACGTACTGGAACAGCGCCTGCCCCGGCAACTGCTGGCATTGCCGCACCACCCTGGCCACGCGCGGGTCGTCGAGCTTCGCCTCGTGCATCACGCCGCTCTTGCCCCGAAAGCGCAGCCGCAGGGCCTGGCCCTGCACGGCCGCATGCCGGTTGCGCAGCGTGGTGAGGCCGTAGGAGCCGTTGCTGCTCGCGTATTCCTCGTTGCCCACGCGCAGCAGCGTGGTGTCGAGCAGGCGCACCACCGCCGCGAGCACCTGGCTGCGGCCCGGCGCCTTCTGGCCCCTTGGCAATTGCAGGTCGCGCGCCACACGGGCGCGGATGCGCGGCAGCGCGAGCGCGAAGGCTTCGAGGCGGTCGAACTTGGTCTCGTCCTTCATCGAGCGCCAGTCGGCGTGATAGCGGTACTGCTTGCGCCCGCGCGCGTCGATGCCGGTGGCCTGCAGATGGCCGTTGGGCAGCGGGCAGATCCAGACCTGGGTGTAGGCCGGCGGAATGGCCAGCATGCGGATGCGCGAGATCTCGTCCACGTCGCGCAGCCATTGCCCCTTGGCATCGCGATAGCGAAAGCGCTCGCCGTGCTTCAGGCGGCGGATGCCGGGCATGTCGGGGTTCACGTAGACGAGGCCGTTGGCGATGGGCGTCGGCTTCGAAGGAGGCCTCGTCGGAGGCTTTGCAGGAGTGGAAGAGTCCGGCATGGTGTTTGCGTGATGGCGTTACATCGCGCTTTTGCCAGCACCGACAATCGGCGGTTGTAGGACGCCGGGCGCGCTTGTTGTCCTTGTCCTGCCGTCCTTGTCCTTCTTAACGGGTTCCAGAATGACTTCTTTCAAGTCCTCCTTTTTCACCGCCCGCTGGCTGGCCGTGCCCGCCGCGGCGCTGCTGTTCACGGCCTGTGCTTCCACTTCGACCCCGACCGCATCTGCCCCGGCTGCGCCCGTGAAGGTCAAGGTCTTCGTCGCCGCCATGTTCGAGATCGGCCAGAACACCGGTGACCGTGCCGGCGAGTTCCAGCACTGGTACGAGCGCTACTGGAAGGGCGCCAGGCCCATTGCGGTGCCCGGCGCACTGCAGCCCGTGTACTGCAACACCGACGGCGTGTGCGGCGCGGTGCTCGGCATGGGCAAGGTCAACTCGTCGTCGTCGATGCAGGCCATCTTGCTGAACCCGCAGTTCGACTTCTCGCAGAGCTACTACGTGATCTCGGGCGTGGCCGGCACTCCGCCCTCGCGCGGCACCATCGGCGAAGTGAGCTGGGCCACCTGGCTGGTCGACTACGACCTGGGCCACCGCTGGGCACCCGAAGAGAACAAGCCCGGCGAACCGACCTTCATGCCGCGCAAGGGCTACGAGGAATACCGCCGCTTCAAGCTCAACCCCGACCTCGTGGGCTGGGCCATGAAGCTCTCGGCCGACACGCCGCTGAAAGACGCCGACTCGGCCCGCAAGTACCGCCTGCGCTACCCCGATGCCGCGGCCCGCCGCGCGCCCTTCGTAGGTACCGGCACGCACATGACCGGCGACACCTTCTTCCACGGCCCCGGCATGTCGAAGCAGGCGCAGTACATCGCCAAGCTCTACGGCGCCGACGACTACGTCATCACCGAAATGGAAGCCGCCGCCATCACCCTCGTGATCAAGCGTACCCACGGCACCGACCGCGTGATGAGCCTGCGCGGCGCCGTCAACTTCGACCAGGGCAGCCCGAAGGAAACCACGCTGCAGCACCTGGACCCTGCACCGGGCGAAACGGCCGGCGGCTTTGCCGAGACGGTGGAAAACATCGAGCTGGTGGGCAGCCGCGTGGTCGATCACATCGTTGCGAACTGGCCGCAGTGGTCGGCCGGCGTGCCCAAGCCCTGAGCTTCGTCGCTCAGGGCCGCACCGGCTTCAGGTGCCACGTCACCGTGAAGTCGAAGGGCGTCCAGCGGCTGACGGTGACGCCCGAGCGCCGCAGCCCGCGCCCAGTCCAGGTGTTGCAGGTCTCGAAGAGGTTGTAGCCGCCTTCGGCTTCGTAGAAGGCGTCCTGGCTGTCGTAGTGCGCGCCCGCAATGGGCGTGGCCTGGCCCGAGGGCAGCGCGGCGCGCACGTAGCCGGCCAGTTGCGCGTACTGCGCCTGCGAGAGCGGCAGGCTGTAGGCGCCGCGCCCCAGCTGGTTGCGCCGCAGGTAGCTCACATGCATCAGCGCGCGGTTGCCGCCCGACAGAGCCCCGAAAGCGCGCGCCGCCGTCAGGTCGCCCCAGGTGGGCGTGTTCAGGTAGAACTCGCGGTCGCCCCAGCCGATGGCGATGAACTCGGCATCGGGCGGCGGCGCCTTGAAGTCTTTCAGCGGGAACACCTGCAGCCAGTCGACGGTGGCCGATCGGATGGGGAACACGTAGTCGGTGTGCACGCCATTGCTCAGCACCCAGGCCTGTACGTCGGCGGTCGCATCGTTCGATGGCTTCGCATTGGCCGGCCAGAACACCAGCACGCAGGCCGTGGCCACGTAGAGGCCGACCAGCGCAACGAAGCCCAGCAGCGTGAA
Source organism: Variovorax sp. YR566 (assembly GCF_051992195.1). Lineage (NCBI taxonomy): Bacteria > Pseudomonadati > Pseudomonadota > Betaproteobacteria > Burkholderiales > Comamonadaceae > Variovorax > Variovorax sp. YR566. The sequence goes on from NZ_CP197092.1 coordinate 1,957,586, forward strand.
GGCGACGCGCCGCAGCCAGCGTTTCAGCACCATGGCGTGTTCAGAACAGCGACGCGGTGGTCGCCGCCGGTTCCGACGCGGCGCGATGCGCACTGGCCCCGGCGGGCGCCAGCGCCTCGGGGCTGCCCGCCTTCGCCAGCGCGCCCACGCGCACGCCCAGGAGGCGCAGCGGGCGCTCCAGCGGCACGCGCTTCAGGCACAGCCCGCCCGTGTGGCGGATGGTCTTCGCGTCGTCCGTGAAGCGGTCGATGGTCTGGTCGCGTGTGGCGATCTTGAAATCGTCGTAGCGCAGCTTGATGCCGATGGTCTTGCCCACGTAGCCCTTGCGCTGCAGGTCGGCGGCGAGCTGCTCGCACAGCTGCGTGAAGATCGCGCCCAGCTCGGCGCGGTCGCGCACCGCGTGCAGGTCGCGGTCGAAGGTGGTCTCGCGGCTCATCGACACGGGCTCGCTTTCGGTCACCACCGGGCGGTTGTCGCGGCCCCAGGCCACCTCGTGCATCCATGCGCCGGTGGCCTTGCCGAAGGTGGCAATGAGCCAGTCGCGGTCGCGCGCCGCGAGCTGGCCCACCGTTTCGATGCCGAAGCGCTTGAGCTTTTCGTCGGCCTTGGGGCCGATGCCGTTCACCTTGCGGCAGGGTAGCGGCCAGATGCGCGATTCGAGATCGTCCTCGTAGACGATGGAGATACCGTTGGGCTTGTTGAACTCGCTCGCCATCTTGGCGATGAGCTTGTTGGGCGCCACGCCGATGGAGCAGGTCAGGCCGGTGGCATCGAAGATGGCTTTTTGCAGCAGCCGCGCCAGCGAGCGCCCGCCGTCGCGCTGGCCGCCGGGCACGTCGGTGAAGTCGATGTACACCTCGTCCACGCCGCGGTCTTCCATGAGCGGCGCGACCTCCAGGATGAGGTTCTTGAAGGCGCGCGAATAGCGCCGGTACTCGTCGAAGTCCACCGGCAGGATGATGGCCTGCGGACACAGCTTGGCCGCCTTCATGAGCCCCATGGCCGAGCCCACGCCGAACTGCCGCGCCGGGTAGGTGGCGGTGGTGATCACGCCGCGGCCGGTGTAGTCCTTCAGCAGCGGAAAGGACTCGACCGGAATGTCGGCCAGCGTGCCGCCCTCGGGCAGGTTGCGGATGGCTTCGTCCACGCGCCGCCGCCCGCCGCCTATCACCACCGGCAGGCCCTTGAGCTGCGGATAGCGCAGCAGCTCGACCGACGCGTAGAAGGCGTCCATGTCGAGGTGCGCGATGCGGCGGATCGGCGGTGTCGCAGGTGACGGTGGCTGGGTCTGTGAACTCACGGTCACGATTGTCTCGCGGTCGGGCGGCGTGTGCCCGCGCGGGGGAGATCCGGTCAGCGGGTTTCGACGGTCACGAGCAGCGGCGATTCGAACATCGCCACCGGCGAGATCACCGGCTCGTCCATCGGCACCTTGTCGCCATAGCGCTCGCGCATCTTGGCGCGCACCGCAGGGTCGCCCAGGTTGAATTCGCGGATCTTCTGCAGCTCGCCGATGCGCACGCCCAGCGCGCGCTGGTAGAGCTTCCACACGAGTTCGGAGCAGTAGATGCGCTTGTCGGACCATTCGAAGGTCAGGTCGTAGGGCCGCCCTTCGAAGTCAGAGGTGCCCGCGCGCAGTTTGGCCACCGCGCCTGGTGTCAGTAGCGTGTCGGCATTGCGCAGCCGCTTCACCACGTAGTGCCCGCCGTTGCCGCGCGCGGTCCATTGCGCAAGCGGCGTGTAGCGCACCGTCGACACCGCCTCGAACACATAAGGCTTGCCGCCCCGCAACAGCACGATGCCCATGTGGCTGTAGCGCGAGCCGGTGGCGCGCTGCACCGCGATGCTCTGCGCCGAACGCGAGGTGTGGAAGATGATGTCGCCGTCTTTCAGCGTTGCCGCCGCGTGGCTGGCGCTGAAGGACAGGACGAGTGCGAGCGCGACGGGGAGCTTGAATGTCATACGCCGCGCATTGTGCGGCACGCCGCGGCGCTATTTCTCCTCTGGTGGAGCGGCGCTGTCGCCGGTGTCGGGCGGCGCCATCTCGCGCATCAGGCGGTCCACCGCTTCATCGTTCATCGGCTCGGCGGGCGCGAGCGCGGTGGGCGAGCTGCGCAGCCAGCGCGTGGTCTCGGGCAGCGCCATCACCAGTGCTGTCACGGTGGCGAGCACCGCCAGGTAAGGCGCCAGCGCCCGCGCCACGGCAGCCACCGGCGGGCGCGGCGCGACCTGCCCGCGTGCCAGCACCAGCGCATAGCCGAAAGGCGGCAGCAGGAAGCCGGCCTGCAGCACCAGCAGGGTCAGGGTGGCGATCCATGCGGCGTCGTCGAGCTGGGCGAGCACCGGCGGCATGACGATGGGCACGATGAGGAAGATCAGTTCGAAGGCGTCGAGAACGAAGGCGCAGGCCAGCAGCACGGCCAGCACCGCCATGAGCCCGACCATGGGGTGGCCCTGCAGCGACAGCATGAGCCGCGCGATCAGCCCGTCGGTGCCGAAGCCGCGCAGCAGCAGCGAGAAAGTGGTGGCCGCCACCAGCAGCGCATACAGTGCGCCGGTGAGCGCCATCGCGTCGTCGAGCACCTGCCACAGCACCGCTCGCGTGAGCTGGCGCGACACCAGGCCCCAGCCGAGCAGCAGCACGCAGGCGGCGGCCGCGCCCTCGACCGCGCGCACCCTGCCCAGCGTGACCAGCACGAGCAAAGCGCCGATCAGCAGGGGCACGAGCAGCAGCGTCCAGCCTTCGCGCGGCTGCATCGGCTCGCGCGGCGCTGCAGTGGCGGCGGGCTTGTTGCGCCGGGCGCCGAACCACGCGACCGCGAGCCAGCCGATCAGCAGCGCCGCTGCTGGCATCAACGCGGCCTGGAGGATGTCCTGTGTGTTGACGATGCGGTTGGCATTGGCTGTGGGCAAGGCCAGCGTGCGCGCCATGTTCACGCCCTCGGTGTGGGCGCGCAGCATCGCGTCGCCGAGCAGCAGAAGCACAAGCGATGGCGGCACGATCACGCCCAGCGTGCTGGTCACGGCCACGAGCGCGGTGCGTTGTGCAGCGGGCAGGCCTTCGGCTGCCCAGCCCTTGCCGGCCGTGCGCGCCAGCGTCAGCAGGCTGGCGCCGACCGAGCCGTTCATCGGCGCGAGCATCAGGCCCAGCACCATGCCGGCCAGCTCCGATGCGGCGCGCGGCGCGACGAAGGCCAGCGCCTTGCGCAAACCGTTGTACAGGTGCTCGGCCAGCGCCAGCCGGTTGAGCAGCGCGCCCACCAGCGCGTAGAGCGCCAGCGCCTGAAGCAGGTCGTGCTCCAGCAGGCCGATGATGCGCCACGGAAGGTTCTGCAGCAGCGCCGCATCGAACGCACCCAGCGCCAGTCCAGCCAGCGCGCCCAGCGTGCACACGCCGAGCAGCACGGCATAAGTCGGCCAGCCGGTGGTCATCATCAGCGCCAGGGCCAGCGCGAGCAGGGCGAGTCCGAGCCAGGCCATTCAGTGCCCGCGTGGATGGCGCAGTTCGCGCAGGAGATCGAGCGCGCTCTGCACCGCCAGCAACACCGCGAGCAGCAGCAGCGCCACCTTGATCATGAAATAGCCGGGGTTGAAAGTGTCGGGGAACAGCTCGAACGCGGCCACCGAGCGCCACACCGGCACCGTGGCCGTCACGATCAGGAACAGCGCCCACGGCAGCACGCACAGCGCCGCGCCGATGCGGCGCAGCCGCGCAAAGCGCCCGCTGGTGTCGGCAGCCAGGTCGGGCCGCGCCACGAGGTGCGCGCCGCGGCGCCCGGCGTGCCGCAGCGCCACGGCCACGTACAGCGCGAACAGCCACTGCGCAAGGTCGTTGGCCTGCGTGGGGCCATTGCCCGAGCCGGCCAGGTCGCGCAGCGGCCATTGGGCGAACAGCAGCAGGGCGATTGCGATGGCAAAGGGCATCGCCGCGCGGTCGATCCAGTCGAGCCAGCGCGGGGCCGGCGGCGGGGGAGGGGCTGGAAGATCGGCAGATGGCGGCGTCATGCGACGCCGATAGTCTTCCCGGAACCTGACCACCACCTGCGGCCGCGCGGGTCATTGCTTGCGCGGTGCAGCATGCCGGTGCCATCATCCGCGCCATGCAAACAGTCGCCTCCATCCTTTGGCGCAGGCTCGATGTACCGGGCCACGACGCCTGCCGTCTAGAACGCAATGCCTCGGCCTGGCAGCTCGATGGCGCGGCCGTGTTCCGACAGGAAGACGGCCGCATCGGCCAACTGCACTACCGCGTGCGCTGCGACCTGCACTGGCACACCCAATGGGGCACCGTGCGCGGCTGGCTGGGCGACGTGGCCGTCGATCTGTCGATTGCCCGCGACCCGCGTGGCCACTGGAAGCTCAACGACGAGGCGGTGCCCGACCTGTCGCACTGCGTCGATCTCGACCTGGGCTTCACGCCTGCAACCAACCTGCTGCAGTTGCGACGGCTCAACCTGGCGAAGGGCGAGGGCGCCGATGCTCCGGCGGCCTGGGTCGATCTGGATGGTGGTGGCGTGCTGAGCGAGCTGGCGCAGCGCTACGAGCGGCGTAGCGAGAGCGAATATGCCTACGAGGCCAAGCGCTTCGACTATGCGGCGACGTTGAGCGTGACGGAAGACGGCTTCGTGCGCGACTACCCGAGGCTCTGGGTCGCCGAGAAGTAATCAGTCGAACTGCGAGCGGTCGCCCGCGACCAGTTCGCGATTGCGCCGTCGATCAACCGCAATCTCGTGCGCAAAATCGTCGGTGCCACCACCGGCCGGCAGGTTGTATGCCCCACGCAGCCGTGCGCGCACCACGCTGCTGTCCAGCACACGATTGATCTCCGCATTGAGCCGCTGCACCACCGCCGCAGGCGTGCGTGCCGGCGCGAAGATGCCGAAGAGCGAATCGCGGTTCGCCTTCTCGAAGCCCAGCTCCGCGAGCGTGGGAACCGCGGGCAGTGCCTCGATGCGAGCAGGCGCGCCGACTGCAAGCGCCTGGAAGCGCCCGCCTTCGATGTACTGAAGCTGCTGCGCCGCGACGTTGGTCGACAGCACCTCGAACTGTCCGCTCAGCGCATCGTTGAGTTGAGGCCCGCCGCCCTGGTAGGGGATGTGCGTGATGTCGGTGCGGCTCTGCACGCGCACCTGCGCCAGCACCAGGTGGCCGATGGTCGCCACGCCCGAGGTGGCCCAGCGCACCTCGCCCGGTTGCCTGCGCGCCTGCGCGATCAGCTCACCGAAGCCGTGCCCTGTGAAGGCCGGCGTGCCCACCACAAGCACCGGCGTGCGCATCACGCTGGCCACGGGCACGAAGGCGCGCTGCGGGTCGTAGGGCACGCGCGCCAGCAGCGGGTGCAGCGTGAGCGGGCTGATGGCGGAGAAGGCCAGGGTGCAGCCATCGGGTGTTGCGCGCGCGAGCGCATCCATGCCGAGACTGCCGCCCGCGCCGGGACGGTTCTCGATCAGCACCGGCACGCCCAGCGACTGCGCCAGAGGCTCTGCCAGCACGCGTGCCATGCCGTCGCTCACGCCGCCGGGCGGGTAGACCACGATCAGGCGCACCGGGCGGCTTGGCCATGGCGCGGCATGCGACACCTCCGGCAGCGCGCACATCGCCGTCGCGAGCGCGCCGCCCGCGCGCTGGATGAAATGACGACGCCGCAGCAAGCTCATGACCCCGGATTTTCGACAGCCAATCTGCGCAGCAGCTCCGCGAAATGCTGCGCGGGCAGGTTGTCTTCCTCGACGCGCGACACCAGCGTGAGCGGCGCATCGAGCTGGCCGCCATCGGCCAGCCGCGCATAGGCGATGGCGTGTGCGTGCACGCCGGTCATCGAGGCCGGCACCACCGACAGGCCGACACCGGCGGCCACTAGGTTCAGGTTGGTCATCATGCGATCGACTTCGGCCACCACGCGCGGGCGCAGGCCCTTGGCGTGGCACAGCGCTAGCAGGTCGGCATAGAGGCCGGGCGCGCCGGGGCGGCGCACGAGGATGATGCCTTCCTCGCACAGCTTCGCGAGCGGTAGCGGGCGCGAGGCCTTGTTGCGGCCGAGGGCAAAGCGATGGTCGCTGGGCATGGCAACGAGCACCGGCTCGCGCAGCAGCGTCTCGAACACCAGCCCCTCGGGCCGCGCGACCGGCACGCGCAACAGGCCGCAGTGCAGTCGGCCCGCGGCCAGCGCCTCGGTGAGTTCGGCGGCGTTGTCTTCGCGCAGCTGAAGCTCCACCGCCGGGTACGCCCGGCGGAACTCGCGCAGCGCCTCGGGCATGAAGCGGTGCGCCGCGGCCGAGCTGGTGAAGCCGACTGCGAGCGTGCCGGCCTGGCCCTTGGCTACACGCACCATGCGCTGCTTCATGGCGTCCATGTCCTGCAGCATGCGCAGCGCCTCGGTCTGAAAGAGGCGGCCCGCGTCGGTGAGGGCCACGCCGCGCGGATGGCGGCGGAACAGCAGCACACTCAGCTCGCGTTCCAGCGCCTTGATCTGCTGGCTGAGCGGCGGCTGCTGGATGCCCAGTTGCTCGGCCGCGCGTGTCATGTGGCCGGTCTCCGCGACGGCGGCGAAGTAGCGCAGTGCCCGTATGTCCATATTTTTTTCGTATGAAGAGTGCCTTGTTATTTTATTTGACCCTAAGTCACCCTGAATCTATCGTCCGGCCGCCTATTCAAAAAGTGGCCCACCGAGGCCGCATGCCGGAGACAAATCCATGCGCAAAACGCGCCCTGCCTCGATGTTTCGTGCCGTCGTTTCCGCGATCGGTATTTCGCTGATCCTTGCCGCCTGTGGTGGCGGCGGTGGGGGAGGCGGCGGTGCCGGCTTCCTCCCGATCCTGCCTACAACCCCGCCCGCCAGCGACGGCAATAACCCGCCCGCCGACAACCCGCCGGACGGCCCGCCCGACAACCCGCCGCCCCCGCCCGTGCAGCCGGTTGTCTCGTGTGCCGACCTGTCGGGCAAGAGCCTGCCCGCCTCGCTCATCAGTCTGCCCACGCAAGGCGCCACCGTCACCAGCGCCACGCCCGTGGCCGCGGGCGACGTGGGCAACACGCTCGGCGACTACTGCCGCGTGCGCGGCACCATCCAGCCGGTGGACCCCGCTTCGCAAGTCATCAACTTCGCGGTGAACCTGCCCGAGAAGTGGAACCAGAAGACCATCCACTTCGGCGGCGGCGGCTTCGACGGCGTGCTCATCGACGGCACCGAGGTCATCCGCTTCGGCCCCGCCGACAAGCCCGCGCCGCTGGCGCTGGGCTACGCCACCTACGGCGACGACTCGGGCCACCAGTCGGGCAGCATCACCGACGGCAAGTTCGCGGCCAACGACGAGCAGCTGGCCAACTATGGCGGCCTCTCGCTCAAGAAGACGCGCGACGTGGCGCAGGCGCTGGTGCTCGCGCGCTACGGCATGGCGCCCAAGCACGCCTACTTTCTCGGCACCTCGACCGGCGGGCGCGACGCGCTGAGCTACATCCAGCGCTGGCCGCTGGACTACGACGGCGTGATCGCCAACGAACCCGCGCTCAACTACACCGGCACCCGCCTGTCGAACGTGGCCGTGGGCCGCGCCCTGTACCGCAACGGCGGCGTGGGCTGGATGAACGTGACCAAGACGCTGCTGGTGCAGAAGACCGTGATGAACGCCTGCGACAAGCTCGACGGCGCAGCCGACAACCTCATCAGCAACGTGGAGAGCTGCCGCCTGCTGAACACGCAGATCCTGGCCTCGCTGCGCTGCCCCGGCGGCACGGACACGGGCAACACCTGCCTGTCGGACGCGCAGCTCGACACCGTGCGCGCCATCGAGAACCCGCTGGACTTCACGACCTACTCGCTGGCCAACGGCGTGAAGCGCGCGGGCGGCTACAACATCCTCGAAGGCACGCTGGTGGCCGGCCCGTACACCACGCGCGACCTCGGCACGCGCGCCGTGCCGGGCAACCCGGCGACCTCGCTGGACGCCAACATGTACGTCACCGGCGACCAGTGGGTGAAGTACTTCGTCACGCGCATCGACGCCTTCGATTCGCTCACCTTCGACCCACTCGACCCGGGCGCCTACACCGCACGCGTGACAGCGGTATCGAACCTCACGGACGCGACCAACCCCAACCTGGCACCGTTCTTCGGCCATGGCGGCCGGCTCATCATGCTGCACGGGCTGGCCGACGAGGTGATCAGCAACAACTCGACCATCGACTACTACAAGCAGGTCGTCGCCACGCTGGGCCAGGCGGCGGTCGATCAGGGCATGCGCTTCTACACCGTGCCCGGCATGGGCCATGGCACCGGCAGCTTCATTCCCAACTGGGACTCGCTCGCCGCGCTCGAAGGCTGGGTGGAAGGCGGCCTCGCGCCCGCCACCGGCATCGCGGCCGACGCGGTGGCCGGCACCTATGGCCGCACGCGCCCGCTGTGCCGCTTTCCGGCATGGCCCAAGTACCGCGGCAGCGGCAGCCTGGACGCGGCCGTCAACTACAGCTGCGTGACCGAGGTCGGCGACCCGCTGGCCTGCCCGAACCTGCCCGCCTCCGTCACCAGCTACAAGGGCGGCAACAGCTTCGGCGAAGAGCTGCGCGTGCAGATCGACCCCGCCGCCATGACCTACGCCATAACCATCGACGCCAGCCTGCAGCGCACCGTGGGCACGCAGCGCACCGGCTCGCTCATTGCCGAGGGCAACTGCAGCTATTCGAGCGCTGAGAGCGGCGCGGTGTTCAGCTTCGGGCCCGGCGGCGTGGTGTCGGGCGGCGTGAACGCGCCCAGCGGCGGCGGCTTCGCGCCCCTGGTGGCGTTCCAGAGCACCTTCGCGACGGCGCCGGTGTCGGGCGACTTCAAGTCGGTGGCGAACATCTTCAACGCGGTGGGCGTGCAGCAGGGCACGGGCGGCACCAGTGCGCAGTCGCTGGCCGTGCGGCTGCGCAATGCGGGCACCTTCCAGTACTGCCGCGATCCGGTGTCCGGCGGCTTCATGATCTACGACGCCAACTGCACGCAGACCGAGAAGGGCTACGTCGCCTACAACACCACGCGCGCCTCGTTCGACCTGTTCACCACCTCGCCCACGGGCAGCGCCGTGACCACCGGCGGCACGCTCACCGGCTCGATGGTGATCGGCCTCGTCAACGGCGTGGCCGTACCGGTGCACCTGGTGCGCGAGTCGGCCGCGAATGCGGGGCTGCGTGTGTTCGGCCTGCAGCAGAGCCTGACGCCCGGCACGGCCGACGGGAGCTATGCACTGGTCAGTGTCAAGGGCGAGAACCACGATGCCACGGTGGCCGGCAACGGTTTCAATCTGGCGGGTGCTGCCGCGGTGCTGAGCTACGACGCGCCCGTGCTGGGCGTGGTGCAGGCCGATGCGGGCCGACCGGGCAATTTCATCTTCAACAGCGGCGTTCTCGCCTTCGTCTCCGACCCGGGAGCGAACGCGGCGCTCGAATTCGGAGTACGCCATTGAAAAAACGACTGTCCAGCCTCGCGGCATTCGCACTGATCGGCGCTGCGCCGATGTTGTCCGCGCATGCGGCGGCGACCGCACCCAAGGCCACCACCTGCCCCGCGCCGGTGCCTGAGGCCGCGCGCTGCTACACCGGTGAGGACGGCACGGGCGCCCTCTACTGGATCGCCATTCCGAAGGACTGGAACCGCGGCGTGCTCGTCATGCACGCCCACGGCGGCCCCGAGACCGGACCGCCCAAGCTCGAGCGCAGCGCGGAAGACCTCAAGCGCTGGGCCGTCACCGTGAAGGCCGGCTACGCCTGGGCCGGTTCCACCTACCGACGCGGCGGCTACGGCGTGACCATGTCGGCCGAAGACACCGAGCGCCTGCGCCAGATCTTCGTGCGCCACTTCGGCCAGCCGCGCCGCACGCTGCTGCACGGGCAGAGCTACGGCGCCGGCGTGGCGGCGAAAGCGGCCGAGCTGTATGCGCCGGCCGGCGGCGCGAAGAGCCCGTACGACGGCCTGCTGCTGACCAGCGGCGTGCTCGGCGGCGGCAACAGCGCCTACGACTTCCGGCTCGACCTGCGCGTGGTGTACCAGTACGTCTGCCGCAACCACCCGCGCCCCGACGAGCCGCAGTACCCGCTGTGGATGGGCCTGCCGATGGACTCGAAGCTCACGCGCGCCGACCTCGCCGCGCGCGTGCAGGAGTGCACCGGCGTCGGCCTGCCCGCCGCGCAGCGCACGCCGGAGCAGGCGGCGAAACTGAAGACCATTCTTTCGGTCGTGAAGATCCAGGAGCGCTCGTTGGTGGGGCACCTCACATGGGCGACCTGGCTGTTCCAGGACCTGGTGCAGAAACGGCTGAACGGCCGCAACCCCTTCGGCAACATCGGCGTGGTCTACAGCGGCTCGGCCGACGATGCTGCGCTCAATGCCGGCGTGGCGCGCTACGCGGCCGACCCGCAGGCCAAGGGCGCACTGGCGGCCGACAGCCAGCCCACCGGCCGCACCGCGCTGCCCACCGTGGGCCTGCATGCCATCGACGATCCAACCGCCTTCGTCGAACTGGAGAATTCCTATCGCCGCATCCGCGATGCGGCAGGCACCGGTGACCTGCTGGTGCAGAGCTTCAGCAACGAGCGCGAGCACAGCTACCTCAGCGATTCGGAATATCCCGCGCTCTTTGCCGCGCTGCTCGACTGGATCGACAAGGGCGAGAAGCCCACGCCCGAAAGCCTCGCGCAGCGCTGCAAGTCGCTGATGCCTCGCTACGATGCCGACGGCAAGAACGGTTGCCACATCCAGCCCACCTGGCAGCCGCCCGCGCTCGAAAGCCGCGTGCCATCACGCGCGCCCTGATCTACTTTTTTCATCCTCTTTTTTTCCAACGTCCCGGAGACTCCATGAAGAAACTGTTCGCCCTCGCGGCGATCGCCGCTGCCGCCGTCGCTGCCCACGCGCAGGACTTTCCGGGCAGCAAGCCCGTCACCATCGTCGTGCCCTTCGCGGCCGGCGGCCCGACCGACCGCGTGGCGCGCGACCTCGCCGAGGCGCTGCGCAAGCCGCTCGGCGGCAACACCGTCATCATCGACAACGTGCCCGGTGCCGGCAGCTCCATCGGCGCGGCCAAGGTGGCGCGCGCCGCACCCGACGGCTACACGCTGCTGCTGAACCATATCGCGATGGCCACCGTGCCGAGCCTGGTGCGCAATGTGCCGTTCAAGGTCGAAACCGATTTCGAATACCTGGGCATCGTCAACGACGTGCCGATGACGCTCATCTCCAAGCCCAGCATTCCCGCCAGCAACTACAAGGAGCTGAGCACCTGGATCGCCGCCAACAAGGGCAAGATCAACATCGGCAATGCCGGCGTGGGCTCCGCCTCGCACCTGTGCGGCCTGCTGTACCAGAGCGCCACCAAGACCGAGATGACGCCCGTGCCCTACAAGGGCACCGCCCCGGCCATCACCGACCTGATCGGCGGCCAGATCGACCTGCTGTGCGACCAGACCACCAACACCACGCCGCAGATCCAGGCCGGCAAGGTGAAGGCCTTTGCCGTCACCACATCGAAGCGGCTTGCGCTGCCGATGCTGAAAGACTTGCCGACGCTTGACGAAGCCGGGCTGAAGAACTTCCAGGTCACCATCTGGCACGGTCTCTATGCGCCGAAGGGCACGCCTGCGCCGGTGCTGAAGAAGCTGAATGACGCGCTGAAGGTTGCGCTGAAAGACCCGGACTTCATCCATCGTGAAGAGCTGCTGGGCGCCGTGGTGGCCACCGACGGACGCATCGAGCCCGCAGGTCACAAGAAGTTCGTGATCGAAGAGATCGCCAAGTGGACGCCTGTGATCAAGGCGGCTGGCGTCTACGCGGACTGAGGGCTGGCTCCCTTTCCTCGCTGCGGATGATCTGGTGCAGGGTGCGCAGCAGCACCTCCGGCTGAACCGGCTTGAACATCACGACCAGATCGCTGGCGTAAGCGGCACGCACACGCTCGGGGTCGGTATCGCCCGTGACCAGGATCGTGGGCACGCGACGGCCGGCAAGCTGGCGCAGTTCCGCGGTCGCCTGGATGCCGTCCTGCGGGTCAGCAAGCCGAAAGTCGACGATGAAAGCGTCGAAGTCTTCCGGCGTTGCCCGCACCTGTGCGCAGGCATCGGACAGCCGGGTGGTGATTTCGATGCGCTCGCAGTAGGGTGCCAGCCACATGCGCACCGCCTCACCCACAGGTTGCTCGTCGTCGAGCAGCAGTACGCGTGGCGGCACCAGCGGTAGCTCCATGGTGTCGATCGCGGCGGGAGCGGGTGTAGCCGTGGGCGCGAGGGCCGGGGCTGCCGGTGCCGGTGGTCGGCGCGGCAGGTCGACCCAGAACACGCTGCCATGGTCCTGCCGGGAACGCACGCCGACTTCACCGCCGAGCAGGTCGACCAGGCGCTTGACGATGGCCAGCCCGATGCCCAGGCCGCGCGCGACATCACGTTGCGGGTTGTCGACCTGGTAGAACTCGTCGAACACATGAGGCAGATGCTCGGGTGCGATGCCCAGGCCTGTGTCCCACACGGCCAGGCGCAAACGGTCGCCGCGTGGTCGCGCGCTCACAAGAATGCCGCCGTGCCGTGTGTACTTGAGGGCGTTATCGACGAAATTGGTCAGCACGCGCAGCAGCAGGTCGGCATCGGTTTTCAGCCATTCGGGCCCGGTATGGAACCGCAGCGAGAGCCCCGCCTGCTGGGCACGCGGCTCGAAGAGTTGCGACAGTCGCAGGAACAGCGGGTCCACGGCGATCTCCATGGGCTGGGGCACCACAGTGCCCGCATCGATCTTGGAGATGTCCAGCATCGCGTTGAGCAGGCCGCTCACTGCGTCGGTCGCCTGCACGACGCGGCCGGCCACGGGGGCAAGCGGGTGGTCCGCGAGGTCGCGCTCCAGCGAGCGCGAGAACAGCGCCAGTGCATGCACGGGTTGGCGCAGGTCATGGCTGGCCGACGCGAAAAACCGGCTGCGCTCGCGGTTGAGCCGCTGCAGCTCGAACGACTGGCGCAGCAGCTGCTCGCTCAGCAGTTCCTTGTCGATCTGGTCAGACAGGCTGCGCCGGATGAGCTGGTGCTGCGACAGTGCGTAGCGCGCCATCGAGCCGCCGAACAGCAGGCCGACCACGCAGGTGAACCAGCCGTCCGTGCCGCCCATCCACGCGAAGCGCGTCACTACGCCCAGCGTGAGCGGAATGGTGACCACAGGCACCATGGCGCGCCATGTGGCGATCACCGGCACCGAGCCCATCAGCACGGCGAACATGCCCAGCAGCAGTATCAGGATTCGCATGGGCGATTCCGTACCCGGCGGCATCAGCGCCCAGGGCGCCAGCGTCCACATGGACATGTAGGCGCCCAGCGGGCACATGAAGCGCCACGCGCCGTCGGGCTGGCGCAAGGTGAACTCGGGCTCCGGGTACAGACGCGCGTTCCAGCGCATGAACACCAGCCTCAGGCCGAGCAGCGCGCAGATCACGAAGCCCCATATCAATGCGCCGAGGCCGCGCGTCATCCAGAAGAACACGCCGGCCATCGCGATGGCCGCGGCCAGCGCTGTGAGCACCGTGGGCGGACCCATCACGAACATGCGGCGCAACAGGCGTTCGCGAACCAGCTGGGCATGGGAGTCGCCGGGGCCAGGCGGTGCATCTGCGCCTGTGATCGTGTTGCCTGGCGCGGATGAGGGTGAGCCCTGCGTACTCATGAAGGGCAGTGTAAGGGAGGCGATACGTGTGCAAGGCTTGCAGGAGTTCGTGCGGCGCGCTCCGGTGCTTTCAAGGTGCGCGTGCAACGACCGTCCAGCAAGCCGTGGTCAGGCGCACTTCGTCACCATGCACAAAAGGCTCGAAGGCGGCACGCACCGTGTCGATTACCTGTGCACGCACGTGCTCGTCCGCCTGCTGAAGCACATTGCCGACAGGGCCGAGCCGGCTCAGGTAGCCGGGCAGTTCCTTCTCGTGCATGGTGCAGGGCACGTCGATGGGCTGGATGTCGATGTCGGCCCAGCCGCTCTCTTCGAGGATGGCGTGGACCCGGCGCTTGTCGCCGAAGGCGAACTGGCCGGGCGCATCCGGCCGGCGGGCGGGGAGGTTCGGCAGCAGCGGCGCGGCGGCACGCTCGGCGGTGGTCATGAACGGGTTTTCTGCCGCACTGCGCCAGGCAATTAAGCGTAGCTCGGCGTTGTCCCTTGCGGCAGTCCGCAGGTTGGCAAAGGCCCGCACGGGGTCGTCGAAGAACATCACGCCGAAGCGCGACATGATGCTGTCGAAGCTCGCGGGCTCGAAGGCGTGGGTCTGCGCGTTGGCGCAGATGAAGCTTGCCGGCGAGCCTTCGCGCTCGGCGCGGCTGCGGGCGACGGCAATCATCGGCTCCGAGATGTCGATGCCGACGCAACCGCCTTCGGCGCCGTGCAGCCGTGCGAATGCGAGCGTGGTGCTGCCGGTGCCGCAGCCCACGTCGAGCACGCGGCTTCCCGGTCGGGTGGACGCAGCCTCGACGAGCAGGTCTTCGAAGGGCTGGAACAGGCGGTCGAGCGTTGCCTGCGTGTCGACCCAGGCGCGTCCGGCCGAGCCGTTCCAGAGCCTTGCCTGTTCGTCGCCGGCCTGCGGGGTGGTGTCGTCCATGGTCGTTTCCTTTGGCTTGCCTTCATGAGGCGGAAACCGCACTATGCAAGTTCAAGTCGGCTTGAGGTCAAGAGGGTAATGAAACATCTGGATATCGGCGAGGTTGCGCAGCGCTCCGGCGTGCCCGCCTCGACGCTGCGCTATTACGACGAGAAGGGGCTGATCGCCTCGACCGGAAGGCAAGGCCTGCGCCGCCTGTTCGATGCGGGCGTGCTGGAGCGGCTCGCACTCATTGCGCTGGGGCGCGCCGCCGGCTTCTCTCTGGACGAGATCGCGCGCATGTTCGGGCCCAACGGGCAGCCGCGCATCGACCGGTTGATGCTCACAGCCAAGGCGGAAGAACTCGACAGGACGATCCGCAGCCTGAGCGCCATGCGCGACGGCCTGCGGCACGCTGCTGTGTGCCGCGCGCCCAGTCACATGGAATGCCCCACCTTTCGCCGCATCCTCGGGGCTGCGGCGTCCGGGGCTATCGGCGGGCGAAAGAAGAAGGCGCCCAAGCCTCCCGGGAACTAGGCGTTCGCGAGCAGCGAAAGGTCGCGCGCAGCCTGCAGCATCAGTTCGCGCGCGCGGTCCAGCGACGGAATCGCATGGCGGTCGATGCGCCGGATGTACGGCGTGGTGAGCACCGCCAGCGCATGCCCGTGCGGGCCGAGGATGGGGCACGAGATGTCTATCACGCCGAAGTACTGCATGCTCTCGCGCTGCCGGTAGCCGGTGGCGCGGACGGCTTCGAGCATGTGCTCCAGCTCGTCGGGCGGTATCTGCACCTCGCCGTCGAGCGCCACGTGCTCGGCCACCATCTGCTTGCGCCGCTCGTCCGATTCGCAGGCCAGCAGCACCTGGCCTGAACCGGTGTCGAGCAGGTTCACGCGTGTGCCGGGCCGCACTGTCATGTTGCTCGCCGCCGGGCTGTTGACCTGCGCCACGATCTGAACGTTGCCCCGGTCGTACACGCCCAGGTGGCACGACTGCTCGGCCTCCTTCACGTAGCGGTCCATCACCGGAAGCGCCTGCGTGACCAGCCTGTGGTTCGGTGGGTAGCGGTGCGCCAGGTCGAACATCTTCAGGCTCAGGCTGTAGCGGTCGCCCGCGAGCGAACGCAGCACGTACTGCCGCGCCACCAGCCGTTCGAGCATGCGGTAGATCTCGCTCGGGCCGCGGTCGAGCGCCTTCACGATCTCGCCGCGCGTCAGGCCCTCGGGCTGGTCGGCCAGCAGTTCGAGGATGTCCAGGCCCTTGTCCAGCGCGGGCGCGCGGTAGCGCTCAGGGTCTTCGGCGGGCTTGCTCAGGATGTCGGTTTGAATCGATTTGTTCACTGATGAATTTCAACAGCAGACATCGCTTTTTGCAAGTTTCGTTCTACGGGTAAGCACTCATGAAGTGCGCTTGACGCTAAAAGTTCGTATGTAAATACTCTGTTCACACATGGACTAGAGAGGCAAGGCGTTCGGCAGCATACCGCTGCCCGCGACCCGACATGATCCAGCGCATCGACTCGCACCAGCATTTCTGGCGGCCCGCACGCGGCGACTACACGTGGTTGAGCGCGAGCGTGCCGACGCTGGCCCCGCTGGTGCGCGACTTCCTGCCCGAAGACCTCGCGCCGCTGCTGCAGGCTCACGGCGTGGGCCGGACCGTGCTGGTGCAGGCCGCCGAATCGAAGGCCGAAACCGACTTCATGCTCGACCTGGCCACGGCGCACGACGTCATCGGCGGCGTGGTCGGCTGGGTCGACCTGAGCCGGCCCGGTGCCGTCGCTTCGCTGGAGCGGATGGCGCGGCACCCCAGGTTCAAGGGCGTGCGGCCGATGCTGCAAGACCTGCCCGACGACGACTGGATCGCGCACCGGCCGCGTCCTGATGCGCTGCGCACCTTGCTGCGGTTCGGCCTGCGCTTCGATGCGCTGGTGAAGCAACGGCACTTGCCGCCGCTGCTGCGCTTCCTGAAGCAATGGCCGGAGCTGCCGGTGGTGGTCGACCATGGGGCCAAGCCACCCGTCGGCGCGCACGGCAGCGAAGACTTCGAGCGATGGCGCAAGAGCATTGCAGCGGTCGCGGCACTGCCGCAGGTGTGCTGCAAGTTCTCGGGGCTGTGGGGTGAGGCTCCGCCGTCCACGCACGGCGACGTCGATGCGGCCGTGCGCGCCGTGCGCCCGGTGTGGGAGCACCTGCTCGACGTGTTCGGGCCCGATCGCCTGATGTGGGGCAGCGACTGGCCTGTGCTCACATTGGCCGGCAACTACGCGGGCTGGGTCGCAGTGAGCGAGGCCTGCATCGGCAGCCTTTCGCCGAGCGAGCAGGCCAGCGTGTGGCACGGCACCGCGCAGCGCTTCTACGACCTGCCGTTGCACTGACAGGGAAAGTTCATGACGCAACCCATCGTCACCCTTCGCGACCTGAGCAAGTCTTTCGCCGGCGTGCGCGCGCTCGACAAGGCGCAGTTCGATCTGCTGCCCGGTGAGGTGCATGCGCTCATGGGCGAGAACGGCGCGGGCAAGTCCACGCTGATGAAGGTGCTGGCGGGCGTGTACCGCAAGGACTCCGGCGAGGTGCTGCTCGACGGCCAGCCCGTGGACATCGCGAGCCCGCGCGCTGCGCAGGCCCTGGGCATCGGCATCATCCATCAGGAGCTCAACCTGATGAACCACCTGAGCGCCGCGCAGAACATCTTCATCGGCCGCGAGCCGCGCGGGCGCTTCGGCCTCTTCATCGACGAAGAAGCCATGTGCGCCGAGACGCAACGCATCTTCGAGCGCATGAACCTGCGGCTCGACCCGCGCACGCCGGTCGGTGAGCTCACGGTGGCCAAGCAGCAGATGGTGGAGATCGCCAAGGCGCTGTCGTTCGACTCACGCGTGCTCATCATGGACGAGCCCACCGCCGCGCTGAACAACGAAGAGGTGGCCGACCTGTTCCGCATCATCGGCCGGCTGAAGTCGCGGGGCGTGGCCATCGTCTACATCTCGCACAAGATGGACGAGCTCAAGCGCATCGCCGACCGCGTGACCGTGATGCGCGACGGCCAGTACATCGCCACCGTGCCTATGGCCGAAACGCCGATGGATTCGCTCATCGCCATGATGGTGGGCCGCCAGCTCGCGGAAGTGGAAACCGACATGCCCGACACCTCGGGCAACGAGATCGTGCTCGAGGCCAGGGGCATCTGCCGCGGAACGATGGTGCGCAACGCGAGCTTCATGCTGCGCCGCGGCGAGATCCTCGGCTTTGCGGGCCTGATGGGCGCGGGCCGCACCGAGCTGGCGCGCGCGGTGTTCGGCGCCGACCGTATCGACGCGGGCGAGGTCTTCGTGCACGGCAAGAAGGTGTCGATCAAGTCGCCCGAGGACGCGGTGGCCCACGGCATCGGCTACCTGTCGGAAGACCGCAAGCACTTCGGCCTGGCCACCGGCATGGACGTGGAAACCAACATCGCGCTGCCGAGCATGAAGAAGTTCCTGTCGATGGGCCTGTTCATCGACCAGGGCGCCATCGAGGCGGCGGGCGAGCGCTACGTGAAGCAGCTCAGCATCAAGACGCCTTCGGTGCGCCAGCAGGTGCGGCTGCTGTCGGGCGGCAACCAGCAGAAGATCGTGATCGCCAAGTGGCTGCTGCGCGACTGCGGCGTGCTCTTCTTCGACGAGCCCACGCGCGGCATCGACGTGGGCGCCAAGGCCGAGATATACCGCCTGCTCAACGAGCTTGCCGCGCAGGGCAAGGCCATCGTGATCATCTCTTCGGAGCTGCCCGAGATATTGCGCATGAGCCACCGCGTGCTTGTGATGTGCGAAGGCCGCATCACCGGCGAGCTGCCGGCGCGCGAAGCCTCGCAGGAAAAGATCATGCAGCTCGCCACCCGGCGTGAAACCACCGCTGCTGCTGCCGCCACCGCATGACGATTGGAGACACCCTTTGACGACCCCCACCGCCACCACCGCTGTCACGCCCGGCTTCTCGCTGAGGGCACGGCTTTTTCGCCCCGCCACCAGGCAGAAGCTGCTGGCCTTTGCCAGCCTCGTCGCGCTGATGGTGTTCTTCAGCGTCGCGTCACCGCAGTTTCTGCAGGCCGACAACCTCGTGAGCATCCTGCAGTCGACAGCGGTGAACGGCGTGCTGGCCATTGCCTGCACCTTCGTCATCATCACCGCGGGCATCGATTTGTCGGTTGGCACGCTGATGACCTTCTGCGCCGTCATGGCCGGCGTGGTGCTCACCTACATGGGCATGCCGCTCGCACTCGGCATTGCGGCCGCGATTCTCTTCGGGGCGCTGGCAGGCTTTGTCTCTGGCGTGCTGATCGCCAAGCTCAAGATACCGCCCTTCATCGCGACGCTGGGCATGATGATGCTGCTCAAGGGCTTGTCATTGGTGATCTCGGGCACCAAGCCGATCTACTTCAACGACACGCCGGACTTTCCGGCGATCTCGCAAGACTCGCTCATCGGCTACTTCATTCCGGCGCTGCCGATTCCAAATGCGGTGCTGATCCTGTTCCTGGTGGCGGTGGCCGCGAGCATCGTGCTCAACAAGACCATCCTGGGCCGCTACACCTTCGCGCTCGGCAGCAATGAAGAAGCGGTGCGCCTTTCGGGCGTGAACACCGACTTCTGGAAGATCGTGGTGTACACGGTGAGCGGTGGCATCTGCGGCATTGCGGGGCTGTTGATTGCCTCGCGCCTGAACTCGGCGCAGCCCGCGCTGGGGCAGGGCTACGAACTCGACGCCATCGCGGCCGTGGTCATCGGCGGCACGTCGCTCAGCGGCGGTACCGGCACCATCGTCGGCACGATCATCGGCGCCTTCATCATGAGCGTGCTCACCAACGGCCTGCGCATTCTTTCGGTTGCGCAAGAGTGGCAGACGGTGGTCACGGGCGTGATCATCATCCTGGCCGTGTATGCCGACATCCTGCGCCGCCGCGGCAGCAAGACGCATTGATTCCCCTCGATTTCGTTTCGTTCTACAACCACAGGAGACTTCGCATGATCCAGAGAAGAACAGCCGTTGCGTGCACGCTGGGCGCGGCGCTCATCGGCCTTGCCGGCATCGCGCAGGCACAGACGCAAGAGGTCTACATCCCGCTCGTGTCCAAGGGCTTCCAGCACCAGTTCTGGCAGGCCGTGAAGTCGGGCGCCGAGCAGGCTGCGAAAGACTACAAGGTCAAGGTCACCTTCGAAGGCCCCGAGACCGAGGCCATGGTCGACAAGCAGATCGACATGCTTTCTGCCGCGCTCGCCAAGAAGCCGCAGGCCATCGGCTTTGCCGCGCTCGACAGCCAGGCGGCCATTCCGCTGCTGAAGAAGGCGCAGGCCGCGAAGATCCCGGTGGTGGCATTCGACTCGGGCGTGGACAGCGACATTCCCGTGACCACCACGACCACCGACAACAAGGCTGCCGCCGCGCTCGCAGCCGACAAGATGGCCGAGCTGATCGGCAAGAGCGGCGAAGTCGCGCTGGTGGTGCACGACCAGACCAGCCGCACGGGCGTCGACCGGCGCGACGGCTTCGTGAACCGCATCAAGTCGACCTACCCGAACATCAAGATCGTGAGCGTGCAGTACGGCGGCGGCGACCAGCTGAAGTCGACCGAGATCACCAAGTCGATATTGCAAGCCTCGCCCAACCTCAAGGGCATCTTCGGCGCCAATGAAGGCTCTGCCATCGGCGTGGTCAACGGCGTGAAGGAGATGAAGCGCAACGGCAAGGTCGTGATCATCGGCTACGACTCCGGCAAGCAGCAGAAGAACGCCATCATGGACGGCAGCATGGCCGGCGCCATCACGCAGAACCCCGTGGGCATGGGCTACAAGACCGTCGAAATGGCCGTGAAGGCGATCAAGGGCGAGAAGCTGCCCAAGGTGGTCGACACCGGGTTCTTCTGGTACGACAAAACCAACATCGCCGATCCGAAGATCGCCTCGGTGCTGTACGACTGATCGCTCGCCCGCAAAGTCCCATGACCATCGTCCGATCCATGCGCGTGCTCGACGTGCGCTTTCCCACCTCGCAGCATCTGGACGGCTCCGATGCGATGAACCCCGACCCGGACTATTCGGCGGCATACGTCGTGCTCGAAACCGACCAGCCGGGGCTCGAAGGCCACGGCCTCACCTTCACCATCGGCCGCGGCAACGAGATCTGCTGCGCGGCCATCGAGGCGATGCGGCATCTGGTCGTGGGGCTCGACCTGGCGTGGGTGGCCGAGGACATGGGCCGCTTCTGGCGGCACGTGACATCGGACAGCCAGCTGCGCTGGATCGGCCCCGACAAGGGCGCGATTCATCTTGCGACCGGCGCGGTGGTCAACGCGATGTGGGACCTGTGGGCCAAGTCCGAAGGCAAGCCCGTGTGGCAGCTGGTAGCCGACATGAGCCCCGAGGAGCTGGTGCGATGCATCGACTTCCGCTACATCACCGACTGCATCGCGCCGGACGAGGCACTGGCCCTGCTGCGCGCGGCGGCCGTTGGCAAGGCCGAACGCATCGCCACGCTGCAGGCCGAGGGCTACCCCTGCTACACCACATCGGCCGGCTGGCTGGGCTACTCCGACGAGAAGCTGCGGCGTCTCGCGCAAGAGGCTGTGGATGCGGGCTTCAACCACATCAAGCTGAAGGTGGGGCGCGACCTGCAGGACGACATCCGCCGCCTGCGCGTGGCGCGCGAGGTGCTCGGGCCCGAGCGGCACCTGATGATCGACGCCAACCAAGTGTGGGAAGTGGGCCAGGCCATCGACTGGGTGCGCCAGCTGGCGTTTGCCAAGCCGTGGTTCATCGAGGAACCCACCAGCCCCGACGACGTGGAGGGCCACCGCAAGATTCGCGAGGGCATCGCACCGGTGAAAGTGGCCACGGGCGAGATGTGCCAGAACCGCATCATGTTCAAGCAGTTCATCATGCGCGGCGGCATCGACGTGGTGCAGATCGACGCGTGCAGGCTAGGCGGCGTGAACGAGATTCTTGCGGTGATGCTGATGGCCGCGAAGTACAAACTGCCCGTGTGCCCGCATGCAGGGGGAGTGGGGCTGTGCGAGTACGTGCAGCACCTGTCGATGATCGACTACCTCTGCATCTCGGGCACGCGCGAAGGCCGCGTGGTCGAGTACGTCGACCACCTGCACGAGCACTTCGTCGAGCCCTGCGAGATTCGCAATGCGGCCTACATGCCGCCGAAGGGCGCGGGCTTCTCGATCACGATGAAGCCGGAGTCGCTGGAGAAATACCTCTTTCGTGGATAAGGAAAGGCACTGCACAGCATGGACCTGAATCTGAAGGACAAGGTGGTGATCGTTACCGGTGGCGGCAGCGGAATCGGTGCGGCCATTTCGATGACGCTGGCACAGGAGGGCGCGGTGCCTGTGATCTGCGGGAAGAATCCGCTCGAAGCGCCTTTTGAAGAGGCATTGCGTTCGCTGCAGCCGCGTGCGCGGTTCTTCCAGTTCGAGCTGATGGAAGAAACCGCTTGTGCCAAGGCCATTGCCGATACCGCCGCCGAGTTCGGTCGCATCGATGGCCTGGTCAACAACGCAGGTGTGAACGACAGCGTGGGGCTGGAGGCGGGACGCGAGGCCTTCGTACGTTCACTCGAACGCAACCTCGTCCATTGCTACGTGATGGCGCACTACTGCCTGCCGCACTTGAAGGCCAGCCACGGTGCCATCGTCAACATCTCATCGAAGACAGCGATAACGGGGCAGGGCAACACCAGCGGCTACACGGCAGCCAAGGGCGGGCAACTGTCGCTGACGCGTGAGTGGGCTGCTTCATTGCTGGAGGACGGCGTTCGCGTGAACGCGGTGATCCCGGCCGAGGTGATGACGCCGCTGTACCAGCGCTGGATCTCCGCGTTCGACGAGCCCGATCGCAAGCTCGCGGAGATCACCGACAAGATCCCGCTTGGCCGCCGCATGACGACGCCGCAGGAAGTTGCGGACAACGTCGTGTTCCTGCTGTCGGAGCGTGCCGCGCACACCACCGGGCAATGGGTGTTTGTGGACGGCGGATATACGCATCTGGATCGGGCGCTGACCTGATTGATTCCCTGCTTTGATCGGAACAAGCCATGCGCCATTTCCTGGCCCTCGATTTGAAAGACGACCCTGTATTGATCGCCGAGTACGAGGCTTATCACCGCAGCATCTGGCCCGAGGTGCGCGAGCACCTGAATGCGCACGGCATAACGGCCATGGAAATCTACCGGCTCGGTACGCGGATGGTGATGCTGATGGAGACGGACGATGCCTGCTACAACGCCGATGCCATGGCGCTTGCCACGCGGAGCAATCCAAAGATCAGGGAGTGGGAAGAACTGATGTGGAAGTTCCAGGCGCCCACGCCCTGGACGCCTGAAGGGGAGAAGTGGGTCGCAATGACGCGGATCTTCGCTTTGTAATCAAAAGATTCAAATTTGATCCAAGATTTGACATTCTTGTCCCGTGTTTACATTTGCTGGGCACAATGCCGGCATGCCAAACATTGCATCCATCCTTAAATCTGAAATCTCGCGCGTCGCCCGCAAGGAAGTCCGCGCAGAAATGGAAACCCTCAAGAAGGCATCGGTTCATCACCGCGCGGCCATAGCGGCACTGCGCCGCCAGGTGAGTTCGCTGGAGAAGGAACTGCGCAACGTTGCCAAAGGCACGGCCCGCAGCGCACGCGCGAGCGAACCCGACGAGTCGGATGAAGGCGGAACCAAGCGCCGCTTCAGTGCCGGGCGCCTGGCTGCGCATCGCACGAAGCTGGGTATTTCCGCCGCGTCTTATGGAAAGCTGGTGGGCGTGTCGGGCCAGACGATCTACCACTGGGAACAGGGCAAGGCCCGGCCCAGGGCAGCGCAACTCGAGAACCTTGCTTCGGTGCGCGGGCTGAGCAAGCACGAAGTGGCGCAGCGTCTGGAAGCCGAGTAGCCAGCCGCCAGTGTTGGTTCAGTGATCGTGATGAAGGTAGCTCGCTTGCCTCGGCAGGCGCAGGCTCACCAGGAACGCGATCACCATCATCGCGCTCACGTACCAGAAGAATGCCGACTCGTGTCCCAGTGACTTGAGTCCCAGCGCCACGTATTCCGCCGAGCCACCGAAGATCGCGTTGGCCACGGCATAGGCCAGCCCTACGCCCAGCGCCCGTACTTCAGGCGGGAACATCTCCGCCTTCACGATCCCGCTGATCGACGTGTAGAAGCTCACGATGGCCAGCGCCACGATGATCAGCACGAAGGCCATCACCGGGCTCGTCGTGTGCTGCAGCGCAGTAAGAATTGGCACGGTCGTCAGCGCGCCGAGCCCGCCGAACAGCAGCATGTTGTTGCGCCGCCCGATGCGGTCCGACAGCGCGCCGAACACCGGCTGCATGCACATGTAGGCGAACAGCGCCCCGGTCATCACATAGCTTGCGGTCTTGATGGGCAGGTGCACCGTGTTCACCAGGTATTTCTGCATGTACGTGGTGAAGGTGTAGAAGATCAGAGAGCCGCCGGCCGTGTAGCCCAGCACCGTGAGAAAAGCGGGCGTGTGATGCCTGAACAGGCCGGCCATGCTGCCGGCCTCCTTGTTCTTCTTGGCTTCGTCGGTCTGCGTTTCATGCAGCGTGCGGCGCAGCAGCAGCGCGACAACCGCTGCGATGGCGCCGATGACGAACGGAACACGCCAGCCCCAGGCCTTGAGTTCGGCCTCGGTCAGCAGCTGTTCGAGCACCACGATCACCAGCACCGCGAGCAGTTGCCCGCCGATCAGCGTGACGTACTGGAATGACGAGAAGAAGCCGCGCTGGCCGCGCAGTGCCACCTCGCTCATGTAGGTGGCGGTGGTGCCGTATTCGCCGCCGACCGACAGCCCCTGGAACAGGCGGCAGATCAGCAGCAGGAAGGGCGCCCACGCGCCGATCTGCGCGTAAGTCGGCAGGCACGCGATGACGAGCGAGCCGGCGCACATCATCGTCACCGAGATCAGCATCGACGTCTTGCGCCCCAGCCGGTCGGCCACGCGGCCGAAGAGCCAGCCGCCGATGGGCCGCATCAGGAAGCCGGCCGCGAACACGCCGGCGGTGTTCAGCAACTGGGCGGTGGGGTCCGATTTGGGAAAGAAGGCCGGCGCGAAGTACAGCGCCGAGAACGCATACACATAGAAGTCGAACCACTCGACCAGGTTGCCGGAAGAGGCCGCCATGATCGCGAAGACGCGGTGGCGCTTTTCTTCTGCCGTGTAGTGCGGGAGTGGCGAAGCAGAGGCCGCTGGGCCTCCCGGAACAGGCGTGACTGCGCTCATGGTGCCTTCTTGTGCCGTGCAGGCAATGTTGTTGTTGCCAAAACATTCTGCGCCGGCAAGAGGCTGCGGCGTGTCGGTCAACGCCGCATCGGCCTACCCCCGAAGTGGCCTTCGGGAGGCCTTCAGGCAAGCCTAGAACGTACCCGGCAGCAGGATGCTCGAATCGACTTCGTCGATGTTCGTGCGGCCGCAGAAAGCCATCGTGATGTCGAGCTCCTTGTGGATGAGCTGCAGCGCGCGCGTTACGCCCTCTTGCCCGTAGGCGCCCAGGCCATACAGGAAGCTGCGGCCGATCATGGTGCCGCGTGCGCCCAGCGCGCGGGCCTTGAGCACGTCCTGCCCGCTGCGGATGCCGCCGTCCATCCACACCTCGATCTCGGTGCCCACCGCGTCGACGATGGCGGGCAGCGCCGCGATGGATGATGGCGCGCCGTCGAGCTGCCGGCCGCCGTGGTTCGACACGATGAGCGCATCGGCGCCGCTCGAGGCTGCAAGGCGCGCGTCTTCCACGTCCATGATGCCCTTGAGGATGAGCTTGCCGCCCCAGAGCTTCTTGATCCATTCGACATCGGCCCAGCTCAGCGCGGGGTCGAACTGCTCGGCGGTCCACGACGACAGCGACGACAGGTCTTTCACGCCCTTGGCATGGCCCGCGATGTTGCCGAAGGTGCGGCGCTTGGTGCCCAGCATGCCCATGCACCAGCGCGGCTTGGTGGCCAGGTTGATCAGGTTCTTGATGGTGGGCTTGGGCGGTGCCGTGAGACCGTTCTTGATGTCCTTGTGGCGCTGGCCGAGGATCTGCAGGTCGAGCGTGAGCTGCAGGGCTGTGACGTTGGCGGCCTTGGCGCGCTCGATGAGGCGTTCGATGAAGTCGCGGTCCTTCATCACGTAGAGCTGGAACCAGAAGGGATGGCGGTCGGTGCCTTCGGCAATGTCTTCGAGCGAGCAGATGCTCATGGTCGACAGCGTGAACGGAATGCCGAAGGCCTTGGCCGCGCGCGCACCGAGGATTTCGCCGTCGGCGTGCTGCATGCCGGTGAGGCCGGTGGGCGCAATGGCCACGGGCATTGCGGCCTCCTGGCCGACCATGGTGGTGCGGGTGGAGCGGCCTTCCATGTTTACGGCCACGCGCTGGCGCAGCTTGATCTTCTGGAAGTCGCTCTCGTTGGCGCGGTAGGTGCCCTCGGTCCAGGCGCCGGAGTCGGCGTAGTCGTAGAACATCTTCGGCACACGCCGCTTGGCGATCACCCGCAGGTCTTCGATGCTGGTGATCTTGGAAAGGTCGGACACGGGCTGTCTCCTGGCTGGTTCTTGTGGGTTGACGAAGGCGAACCGGCCATTATCGGCAGGCGCTCCGGTGCGCCATCTGAAAAAAGCCGGGCTCGCAACTGAAAAAAATTCAGATCGGTCGCTTCACTTGCGCAGGGCCTCGCGCAGCCACTCGACGAAGGTCGCGCACTCCCAGCGCTCCATGGCGCCGGGCCGCCAGCACAGGAAGTAGGCGTTCGGCGAGGGCACGCTGCGCGGCGACAGCCGCACCAGCCGCCCGTTGTCCAGCCAGGCGCTGCCCAGCCGCAGGTGCATCAGCACCACGCCGAAATCTTCAGCCGCCGCGTCGAGCGCCAGCCCGAGGTCGTTGAACTGGTGGCCCGTGGCCGGCTCGGGCAGGCCCACGCCGCAGGCCTTGAACCAGGTGCGCCACGACTCCAGCGGCGTGCGCAGCAACTGCGCGCGAGACACCTCGGCATCGGTGGCAAAGCCGTCGAAGGGGCCGTGGCGCTTCAGGTAGGCGGGGCTGCACACCGGCGAGACCTCGTCGGCCAGCAGTTGGACAAACTCGCGATCGTGAAAGGGCCCGGTGCCGAAGCGCAACTCGATGTCGGCCTCTTCGACCGTGACGTTGCGCACCGGCATGGTCACCTGCAGCATCAGCTCGATGTTCGGGTACGCGTCGCGAAACCGCGCGAGCCGCGGCAGCAGCATCTGCCGCGAGAAGGTCGGCGTGACCGCCACGCGCAGCCGCCGCACCTGCGACTCGGGCTCGCGGCCCGGCACCTGCTGCAGCGCCGCAATGGCCTCGCGCACGCGCGCCAGGTAGACCATGCCGTCGGCGCTGAGGCTGAAATCGTTGCCCACGAAGAACTTCAGCCCCAGCAGCAGTTCGAGCTGGCGGATGCGGTGGCTCACCGCGCTGGGCGTCACGCTGAGCTCTTCGGCGGCGAGGTTCACGCTGCGCAGGCGTGCAACGGCCTCGAAGGCCTGCAGGCCCTGGGTCGAGGGGAGACGCGGAGAAACCATCTTTTGCTGGCGAGGGGAGCGGGTTAGGATGGTAGCGAACGCTTTCGGCCGCTCGTGGCAGGACCATTCCCGCCTCGTGTTGCCGACTCAAAAAGATTCCAACAAAGAGGAGACAAGCGCATGGTCTGGCAACAGGTTTACAACCCGTTCGGCAACATGATCGTATCGACGGCACTGGCCGCGATACCGGTGGTGGTGATGCTGGTATGCCTCGGGTTGCTTCACGTCAAGGCGCACTACGCGGCGGGGCTCGGCCTGCTGAGTGCGGTGGTCATCGCGGTGTTCGCTTTCGGCATGCCGGCCGACATGGCGGGCAAGGCGGCCTTTCTGGGCGGCATCACCGGCCTGCTGCCCATCGGCTGGATCGTGCTGAACATCATCTTCCTGCAGCAGCTCACGCAGCAGAACGGCAGCTTCCAGATACTGCAGGACTCCATTGCCGGCATCACGGAAGACAGGCGCCTGCAGCTGCTGCTCATCGCCTTTGCCTTCGGCGCCTTCTTCGAGGGTGCGGCCGGCTTCGGCACGCCGGTGGCGGTCACGGCGGCCATTCTCATCGGGCTGGGCTTCTCGCCGCTCGCGGCCTCGGGACTCTCGCTCATTGCCAACACGGCGCCGGTGGCCTTCGGCGCGCTGGGCACACCGGTCATCACGCTGGCCAAGGTGCACGGCTACGACCTGATGGCGGTCACCGCGATGATCGGGCGGCAACTGCCGTTCTTCTCGCTGCTGGTGCCGTTCTGGCTCATCTGGGCCTTCGCGGGGCGCAAGGGAATGATGGAGGTGTGGCCGGCCATCCTGGTGACGGGCGTGTCCTTTGCGATTCCGCAGTTCCTGGTGTCGAACTACATCGGTCCCGAGCTGGTGGACATCATCGCAGCCATCGTGTCGATGGTTTGCCTGGTGCTGTTCCTGCGCGTGTGGAAGCCTAAGAAGATCTGGACCTCGGTGTCGCTCAAGGGGCACGAAACCGACGGCGGCGACGCCGGCCCGGCCGTTGCGCCCGCGAAGCATTCGAGCGCCGCCGTGATCCGCGCCTGGACGCCGTGGCTCATCCTCACCGTGTTCGTGTTCATCTGGGGCCTGCCTGTGGTGAAGACCTGGCTCAACGGCATCTTCGCGCCCAACTTCCCCATCGACGGGCTGCACAACATGATCGAGAAGGTGGCGCCCGTGGTGCCCAAGCCGACGAAGGAGGGTGCGGTGTACCAGCTGCTGCTGCTCTCGGCCACGGGCACCGGCATCCTGGTGTCGGCCATCGTGGGCGGGCTGGTGATGAAGTACAACCCCATCCAGCTCGTGGCCGCCTATGGTCGCACGCTGTGGCTGGTGAAGTTCTCGCTGCTCACCATCATGCTGATGCTCGCGCTGGGCACGCTCACGCGCTACTCGGGGCTGGACACCACGCTGGGGCTGGCCTTTGCCAACACCGGCATGTTCTACCCGTTCTTCGGCACGCTGATGGGCTGGCTGGGCGTGGCGCTCACGGGCTCCGACACGGCGTCGAACGTGCTCTTCGGCGGCATGCAGAAGGTGGCGGCCGACCAGCTGGGCCTGAGCCCGAACCTGATGGGCGCGGCCAACAGCTCGGGCGGCGTGATGGGCAAGATGATCGATGCACAGTCGATCGTGGTTGCCTCCACCGCCACGCGCTGGTTCAACCACGAAGGCGAGATCCTTCGCTACGTCTTCTTCCACTCCATCGCGCTGGCCTGCCTCGTGGGCTTCTACGTGACCTTGCAGGCTTATGTGTGGCCGTTCACGCTGATGGTCGTGAAGTGACGAGCGCGGCTGTCAGCGCCTGAAGCAAGCGGCGCAGGTCGTCGACCGCTTCGCGCGCGAGTGCGGCGTCGCCCATCTGCGCCTTGACGATGGCGCCATCGACGCCCAGCGCGGCTGCTTGTGCGATGGCCGTGCGTTGCGGTCCATCGGGCAACAGCCCGGCAATCACCTCGACCATCTCGCGCTTGTGCTCGCGCGCGATGTCGCTGGCACCGGCCACGCTCGTGCCCACTTCCACCACCGAGTTGATGAACGCGCAGCCGCGGAACACCGGGTCGGCAAACCACTCGGCCATCACGTCGGCCAGCATCTCCAGCGCCTGTGCATCGCCGATGCGCTGCTGCGCGCCACGCCGGCCCAGCGCATCGATGAACCATGCCATCCATCGCCCGTGCCGGTGGTCGAGAAAGGCTCGCACCAGATCGTCTTTCGAAGGAAAGTGCCGGTAGAAGGTGACCTTGGTGACGCCCGACGCGGCAATGACGCGGTCGATGCCGGTGGCGCGAATGCCGTCGGCATAGAAGAGGTCGTGCGCGGTGAGAAGGATGCGCTCGCGCGCAGGCAGCGCAGAGATGATGGAGATGTCCATGCCGCGATTGTAGGCATGTAGACAGGTCTGTCTACATGTGGCACATTGCGGCGCATTCCCCTTCACCACTTCAACGAAAGACCCTCATGGAATCCCGCCCGCCGCTGCCGCCCTTCACCCTTGAGTCGGCCACCAGGAAAGTCCAGGCTGCCGAAGACGCCTGGAACTCGCGCGACCCCGTGCGCGTGAGCCTGGCCTACACGCCCGACACCGAATGGCGCAACCGCGCCGAGTTCGTCAATGGCCGCGAGCAGGTGGTCGAATTCTTGTCGCGCAAGTGGGTGCGCGAGCTCGACTACCGGCTGAAGAAGCAGCTATGGGCCTTCATGGACAACCGCATCGCGGTGCGCTTCGAGTACGAATGGCATGACGACGCGGGCCAGTGGTATCGCAGCCACGGCAACGAGAACTGGGAGTTCGCGGAGAACGGCCTGATGCAAAGGCGCTTTGCGAGCATCAACGACCAGCCCATCAAGGAGGCGGATCGAAAGTTCCACTGGGCGCGCACCTGACCCGGCCGGGGTGCTTCGGGCACGGCTGTTGCTTGCTTTTGGTGCATGGAGACGCCCGTACTGAACCCGACCGCCAGCCACCCGCTCTGGCAGCACCAGCTAGGCCTGCTGCTTGAGTCGACGGGCGAGGGCATCTTCGGCATCGACCTCGACGGTCATTGCATGTTCATCAACCGGGCCGGCGCGCAGATGCTCGGCTACGAGGTGCGCGACGTGCTCGGTTCGAACATGCACGAGCTCACGCACCACTCGCACCCCGACGGTTCGCACTACGCCGACACCGACTGCCCCATCTTCAACGCCTTCAGACGCGGCCTGCCGTGCCGCATCGACACCGAGGTGTTCTGGC
Organism: Variovorax sp. YR566; assembly: GCF_051992195.1. Taxonomy (NCBI): domain Bacteria; kingdom Pseudomonadati; phylum Pseudomonadota; class Betaproteobacteria; order Burkholderiales; family Comamonadaceae; genus Variovorax; species Variovorax sp. YR566. The sequence goes on from NZ_CP197092.1 coordinate 1,987,955, forward strand.
GCCGCGACGGCACCGCCTTCGCGGTCGAATATTCGAGCCACCCCATCATGGATGGCGCTCAGGTGCGCGGCGCCGTCATCACCTTCGTCGACATCACCGAACGCCGCCGCCAGGCCGAGGCCTTGCAGCAGGCAAAGGACGAACTCGGCCTGCGCGTGCAGGAGCGCACCCGTGAGCTCAGCGACGCGCTGGTGCAGCTGCGTGAACTCTCTGCCTGGCTCGACAAGGTGCGCGAGGACGAGCGAACCCGCATCGCGCGCGAGGTGCACGACGAGCTCGGAAGCCTGCTGGTGGCGCTGAAGATGGACGTCAACTGGATCGGCAAGCGCCTGGGCGAACAGCAGGAGCGCACGCCCGACGCGGCACAAGCCATGCGCGACCAGATGCGCTGCAAGTGCACGAACATGAGCCAGCTCATCGAACGCGCGGTAGACAACGTGGGGCGCATCATCACCGACCTGCGTCCCAGCATCCTCGACCATCAGGGCCTGTGGGCCGCGCTCGAATGGCAGGCGCACGAGTTCGTGCAGGCGGCGGAGCTCGAACTGGATTGGCGCTTCGACGTGCCGCTTGGCGTGGAGCTGCCCGAGCCCGCTGCCATTGCGGTGTTTCGCATCTTCCAGGAGATGCTGAGTAATGTCGGCCGGCATGCGCGGGCGCGCAGTCTCGAGATCCGCATCGGTGTCGAACAAGAGCAACTGAGCATCAGCGTGCGCGACGACGGTGTCGGCGCACCGGCGCAGGCCTTCGAGGCTGCCACTTCCTATGGCGTGCTCGGCATGCGGGAACGTGCACGCCACTTCGGCGGGCGCGTCGACATCGAAAGCCGGGTGGGTGAGGGCAGTACCTTCTGTCTGCACTTGCCGCTGCCATGAGCCCCTGTCTTTCGATCTGCTGCGTCGGTTCGGGGCGCGATCATGCCGACGGGGAAACATCGCGGAGGGGAGCACCCGGTGTCATCCGCACGCACCCCGAACAAGGACAAGAAAACACGGACCAATGAGATGACCGACATCCGCGTACTGATAGCCGACGACCACCGCATCGTGCGAGAGGGCCTCAAGCAGATGCTCGGCGACCTCTCCAACGGCCTGCCCGCAATGACCGTCCGTGCCGAGGCGCAAACAGGCCCCGAAGTGCTGGAAATGGTACAGGCGCTCGGAGGCCAGGAAGGCCTCGACGTGGTCCTGCTCGACATCGCATTGCCGGGCCGCGACGGCCTCGACGTGCTGCAGGCCCTGCGCAAGCAGTGGCCCACGCTCCCGGTGCTGATGCTCAGCACGTACCCCGAGAAGCAGTACGCCGTACGCTGCATCAAGCTCGGCGCCTCGGGCTATCTCAATAAGAGCGCCGACGCCGACGACATGGTCGGTGCGGTGCGCAAGGTGGCGGCCGGTGGGTTGTATGTGTCGGCGGCCACGGCCGAGGCACTGGCCACCGCCGTGGGCCGTGGCGCCGGGCAGGGCGCCGAAATGCTCTCGCACCGCGAGCATCAGGTGTACCGCCTGCTCAGCGCCGGGCACAGCGTGAGCGAAATCGGTGCGCAGCTGGGCCTGGCGCCCAACACCGTGAGCACCTACCGCGCGCGCATCCTCGAAAAGACCGGCACCAAGAACGACGTGGAACTGGCCCTGTATGCCGAACGCCACGGCAAGCAGGGTGCGACTGGCTGAAAACACGGCCGGTGTGCACCGGCTTGTAGTGCCAGCCCTACAAGGCCTCGACATCGGCGGCACGATCTGGAGCCGCAACGCGTCGAAAGGGAGTTGCGGCGCATTTCCGGCCCGGCGCTTGCAACGGCTGCTGCATCTTTCCAACGAGGTGCACCACCATGTCCAGCCCGCGCGAACAGACCGCCTGCGATCCCTACGATGCCGACCGGCCACTGAAGATGCGCTGCGCCTGCGGGCGCGTGCACGGCGCGGGTGTGCGGCCAGAAGACAAGCTCGAAGCCAGCCTCATGAAGGCGCTGTTCCCTGTCGACAGCGTGCGGCGCGGCTTCCTGCGCGCCGTTGGCGCCAACACCGCGCGCGCCGCCATCGCCTCGGTATTTCCGCTCGGCGCGCTGCAGGCCATGGCGCAGGAGAAAGCGCCGCTCGAGAAGACCAGGCTCAAGATCGGCTTCATTCCAATCACCTGCGCCACGCCGCTCATCATGGCGCACCCGCTGGGCTTCTATCAGAAGCAGGGCCTCGACGTGGAAGTGGTGAAGACGGCGGGCTGGGCGCTCATCCGCGACAAGATGCTCAACAAGGAGTACGACGCCACGCACTTCCTGTCGCCCATGCCGCTGGCCATTTCGATGGGCGCGGGCTCCAACGCGGTGCCCATGAACGTCGCGACCATCCAGAACACCAACGGCCAGGCCATCACCCTGGCCAACAAGCACAAGGACAAGCGTGACCCGAAAACCTGGAAGGGCATGAAGTTCGCCGTGCCCTTCGAGTACAGCATGCACAACTTCCTGCTGCGCTACTACGTGGCGGAAGCGGGCCTGAACCCCGACACCGACATCCAGATCCGCGTGGTGCCGCCGCCCGAGATGGTGGCCAACCTGCGCGCCGGCAACATCGACGGCTACCTCGGCCCCGACCCGTTCAACCAGCGCGCCGTGTTCGAGGAAATCGGCTTCATCCACCTGCTCACCAAAGAGCTGTGGAACGGCCACCCGTGCTGCGCCTTCGGCTCCTCGACCGAGTTCATCGAGAAGAACCCCAACACCTTCGCCGCGCTGGTGCGCTCGGTGCTCACCGCATCGGCCATGGCGCGCGACCCGAAGAACCGCGAGCTCATCGCGAAGGTGATCGCGCCCGCGCAGTACCTGAACCAGCCCGAGACCGTGCTCATGCAGGTGCTCACCGGCAAGTTTGCCGACGGGCTGGGCAACATCCGCACCGTGCCCGACCGGGCCGACTTCGACCCTATTCCCTGGCAGTCGATGGCCGTTTGGATGCTCACGCAGATGAAGCGCTGGGGCTACGTGAAAGGCGACATCAACTACAAGCAGATCGCCGAAAAAGTCTTCCTGCTCACCGACGCGAAGAAGCGCATGAAGGACCTGGGCCAGGCCGTGCCCGATGGCGCCTACCCCAAGTTCACGATCATGGGCAAGGTGTTCGATCCGGCGAAGCCCGACGACTACGTCAAGAGCTTCGCCATTGCGAAGATGGCCTGAGCCATGCCGAAGAAGGCCCTCTCGTTCAAGGCGGCGCTGGTGTCGCTGCTGATGTTCCTGCTGCTGGTCGGCGTGTGGCAGCTGGCGACCGCACCGATCACCGGTGTCTCCGCCGCGACTGGCATGACAGCCGAGCAGATCGAATACCAGAAGATGCTTGGCAAGGACCCGACGCAGGGCCAGGTGAAGAGTTCGGGCTTTCCCACGCCGGCCGAGATGGGCGCCACCGCGTGGAAGCACCTGTCGAATCCGTTCTATGACAACGGGCCCAACGACAAGGGCATTGCCATCCAGTTGGCCTATTCGCTGGCACGCGTGGGGTTGGGCTTTGCGTTGGCGTGCCTGGTTGCCGTGCCGCTGGGCTTCGTCATCGGCATGTCGCCGCTGCTGCACAAGGCATTCGATCCGTTCATACAGGTGCTCAAGCCGATCTCGCCGCTGGCGTGGATGCCGCTGGCGCTCTACACCATCAAGGACTCGTCGGTCAGCGGCATCTTCGTGATCTTCATCTGCTCGGTGTGGCCGATGCTGCTGAACACGGCCTTCGGCGTGGCCTCGGTCAAGCGCGAATGGCTCAACGTGGCCAGCACGCTCGAGGTGAAGCCGCTGCGCCGCGCGTTCCGCGTGATCTTGCCGGCGGCAGCGCCGACCATCCTCACGGGCATGCGCATCAGCATGAGCATTGCGTGGCTTGTCATCGTGGCGGCCGAGATGCTGGTGGGCGGCACGGGCATCGGCTACTTCGTGTGGAACGAGTGGAACAACCTGTCGCTCACCAACGTGATCTTCGCGATCTTGCTGATCGGTGTCGTGGGCATGCTGCTCGACCAGGCCTTCGCGGGCCTGCAGCGGAAGGTGACGTATGTGGAGTGAGCGCACCGATCTTGCGACCCAAGGCGAAGTCATGACTCAACCCGTTGCACCCACTGCCGCCGTGGAGGCGCCAGGCGCCCGCGGCTTCCTGCGCATCGAAGGGCTCGCCAAGGCCTTTGTGTCAACACGGCCTGTGTTCGCGGACGTGTCGTTCACCCTCGACCGTGGCGAATTCGTCTGCATCATCGGCCACTCGGGCTGCGGCAAGACCACCATCCTCAACGTGCTGGCAGGCCTCGACCAGGCTAGCGCAGGCCACGTCTTCATGGACGGGCGCGAGGTGGCGGGCCCCAGCCTGGAGCGCGGCGTGGTGTTCCAGAGCCATGCGCTCATGCCGTGGCTCACCGTGCGCAAGAACATCGCGTTCGCCGTGGTTTCGCGCTGGCCCGACTGGTCGGCCGCACAGGTCGATGCACAGGTGGAGCGCTTCGTTGCCATGGTCGGCCTGCAGGCGGCCATTGACAAGAAGCCGTCGCAGCTTTCGGGCGGCATGAAGCAGCGCGTGGGCATTGCGCGTGCCTTTGCCATCCAGCCCAAGATGCTGCTGCTCGACGAGCCCTTCGGCGCACTCGATGCGCTCACGCGCGGCACCATTCAAGATGAATTGATGGCCATCGTGCGGCAGACGCAGCAGACCGTCTTCATGATCACGCACGACGTGGACGAGGCCATCCTGCTGGCCGACCGCATCCTGCTGATGACCAATGGCGCCGACCTGCCGCAGGGCGGCTACCGTGCGGGGAACATCGTCGAAACGGTAGTCAACCCGCTGCCGCGCGAGCGCACGCGCGCCTCGCTGCACCACCTCGACGGCTACTACGCGCTGCGCAATCACATCGTCGACTTTCTCGTCACGCGCGCGAAGGCGTCGTGAGCCTTCCGCTTTTCTTCAATCCAATCAGGAGCAAACCCGCATGAACCGCAACGACGTCACCGAGAAAATCATCACCGTCAAGGTGAGCAAGGGCATCCAGTGGGCCGACGTGGCCAGGAAGGTCGGTCTCTCGAAAGAGTGGACCACCGCCGCCTGCCTCGGCCAGATGACGCTCGACGACAAGCAGGCCAAGGTCATCGGCAAGATCTTCGGCCTCACGGTCGAGGAACAGAAGTGGCTGCAGGTGGTGCCCTACAAGGGCTCGCTGCCCACGCCCGTGCCGACCGATCCGCTCATCTACCGCTGGTACGAGGTGGTGAGCGTGTACGGCACCACCATCAAGGAGCTGATCCATGAAGAGTTCGGCGACGGCATCATGAGCGCCATCGACTTCAGCATGGACATCCAGCGCCAGGCCGACCCGAAGGGCGACCGCGTCAACGTGGTGCTGTCGGGCAAGTTCCTGCCGTACAAGACCTATTGAATTACTGGACGTACACGGAGGGATGCGGCTTCTGCCTGCCGGGCGGCCGCATCGCTCCGGCCGTGATGCCGTAGCCTTCGATGGCCCCGGCAATCGACCGGGCCACGGCATCCACCGGCACTGCAAGCCGCCGGTTCGTGCGCATGCGTTCCCGGGCGTAGCTGGCCGCGATGCGCTCGGCCAGCGGGTCGCTCGGGCCGTTCACGTCGGGGCTCACCACCGTCACGTGCAGGCGGCCGGCATGCTCCTGCCGTAGCCCCTCGGAGATCGCGTTCACCGCGTACTGCGTGCCGTGGTACACGGCCGAGTTGGGCGACACGCCCTGCATCGCCACCGGCGCCACGTTCACGATGTGGCCCCAGCCCTGCTCCTGCATCGTCGGCAGCACGGCCGCGATGCCGAGCAGCACGCCGCGCAGGTTCACATCGATCATGAGTTCCCATTCCTCGATCTTGCGGTTCCACAGCGGCGACATCGGCATCACGCCCGCGGCGTTGACGAGCACGTCGATCTGCTCATGCGTCTCGAGGGCGAATTCGGCAAAGGCTTCCACGTCGGGCCGGTGCGTCACGTCGAGCCGCTGGAAGCTCGCCGTGCCGCCCGTGGCCTCGATTTCGGCCACGAGTGCCGCGAGCCTGTCGGTGCGGCGCGCACCGAGCACCACCTTGGCGCCGCGCCGCGCAAGCAGCCGCGCGGTCGCTTCGCCGATGCCGCTGCTCGCGCCGGTGATGAGAACGACTTTTTCCTGGATTGCGGTCATGGAGAACTCCTCGTGCTGGTCTGGTTGCCGTGGGGCTCACACAGAAAAGAGCGTGAGCCGGGCATGGAAAGAAGTTTCGCTTCCGAGGTGCTTGAGGTGGTATCCGAATCGAACGTGGTTTTTGCCTGATCCTGCAAAACGCGAGGCCGACCCGGCCGCCGTTCAGCGCCGCGTAGTGCTTTTGCTTTCGCGGTAGAGCACCATGCCGGCGTGGTACAGCACGCCTTCGCGGAACTCGCCGTCCGCTGTGAAGCCGGTGTCGTCGACGTAGTCGATGTGATTGCCGGTGAGCGTGTAGCGGCCCTGGTAGGCGCTCTGGCGCGTGCCGCGGGCTTCGTCGTAGCGGCCGTTTGGAAGCAGTTCGTGGCGGATATGACCGTCTTGTGTCACCCACATGCCCACGTAGCGGTTCGGGTCTTCGAGCAGCCTGGGGCGTTGCGCCTGGGCCTGCGAAGGCCCGGAGGCCATGGCGAGGGACAGCGAGAGCGCGGTGATTGCGCCGGTGCGATGTGCGGTGTTCATGGTGCGCCTTGGGTCGTGAATGGAAGGAGCGTCCATTCTTGAAAAAGGCGCGGGTCGGGCGGTAGTCGCTTTATGCGAGTTTCTTGCCTGATTCCCCGAAGGCCGGGGATTGGTGCCGTACGCCTGATGCATCCATCGGTAAGTCGCTTCACACCATGTTGCCGAGATTGAGCCGAGCTCGGAAATCGATGATGCTCCGTCGATGGACAAATCTCCCGAGATCCCGGCCCGCCCGCGCATCTACCTGGCGGGCCCGGACGTCTTCCGTCCCGACGCGAGAGATCACTTCATCCGGCTGACTGCCGCGTGCGATGCGGCCGGCCTCGCGGCACTGCTACCCGCCGACGGCAACGAGGAGCAAACCTCCGACGCCCCGGAAATGCAGATCTACAAAGCCAACATGCAGCGCCTTCGCAGCGCAGACGGCGTCGTTGCCAACCTCCAGTGCTTCAGAGGCATGGAGCCCGATTCCGGCACGGTGTTCGAAGTTGGCGCGGCGATTGCGCTGGGGATTCCGGTGGTGGCCTACGGCGTGCCCGAAGGCAGCTATGCAGACCGCGCGCGGGCGGCATTGCAGTGCGAGGTCGACGCGAATGACGTGCTGCGCGAAAGCGGCACCGGCATCGCGGTCGAAGACTTCGGCCAGCCGCTGAACCTGATGCTGGCCTGCTCGATCCACATCGAGCCGACGCCGGAAGCTGCGTTGAAGAAGATGGCCGCGCTACTGGCTGTCCGCCACGCGACAGAGGCTGGAAACCCCTGATCGAAGCTCCGTTCATCAGCACCTAGGATGGTGCTCCCTTCAAATCGGAGCACCGCATGCCCACCACCGAGACCCACTTCGAACTGACCGCCCACGACGGCGTCACGGTGGAGGTCCATCGCTGGCAGGGCGCGACGCAGCGTGCCGTCATCCAGCTGGCGCACGGCATGGGCGAGCATTCGCTGCGCTACCGGCATCTGGCGGATGCGCTGGTGCAGGCCGGCTACGTGGTCTATGCGAACGAGCACCGCGGCCATGGCAAGGGAGCCTCAGAGCGCGGCGAACTGGGCGAGTTCGGACCGCGCGCGTTCGCCGGGCTGGTGGACGACATGGCGCTGCTGAGCCATCACGTGCGCGGCGTGCATCCCGGCCTGCCGCTGATTCTTGTGGGCCACAGCATGGGCTCGTTCGCCACGCAGTACTACCTCGTCAAACACAGCGCACTGCTGGCGGGCGCGGTGCTCTCGGGCACTTCGGCGCTCGACTTGCTGGGTGCCGCATTGCAGTCTGGCTTCAAGCTGGAAGACATGAACGCCGCATTGCCAGACGTTCGCACGCCCTTCGACTGGCTCAGCCGCGATCCGGCGCAGGTCGATGCCTACATTGCCGATCCGCTGTGCGGCTTCACGGTATCGGCCGAGGGGCTGGGTTCGATGTTCGCGAATCTCGCCGACCTGACGCCTGCCGCGATGCGCAAGCACATCCGGCCCGAGCTGCCGCTCTATCTGTTCATCGGTGATGAGGACCCGGTCAGCAACAAGGCCGAGTGGTTCTATCCGCTGGTGCAGCGCTACCGCGAGGCGGGGCTGCGCGATGTGTCGTGCCACGTGTTCGGCGGCGCGCGACACGAGACGCTGAACGAGGTCAATCGTGAGGAAGTCGAGGCAGTGTTGCTGGCTTGGATTGCGCGGGTGGTGGGGAAGCGCTGAGCGCTGCCCCGTCTACTTCCTGCAGTCGCCGCCGACGGACACGGTGCCGTCCTTGCATTCGGTGAGGATCGGTTCGCCCGACGATATGGGCGGGACCGCCGGGGCCGAGCCCGGCCCGGACCCGGCGTCCTTCAGGTACACGACCTTCTTGCTGCCGAGCTCGCAGCTGCCCACCACCTGGCCGTTCGCCGATGCGTTGGCATCGATGACGGTGACGGTGAAGCGCGCCACGCCGGCCGCGGCAATCTTCGATTCGACGCGGGTGCGCAGGGCTTCGCAGTCTTCGGCCCCGTGCGCAGTGCCTGCCGCGCCAGCCAGGGCCAGCGCGGCGGGAAGCATTGCGAGCCAAGGCTTCATGGCTGCCACCCGCTCGATACCCATCAGCCCTGGGCCGACGCCAGCGCCGCGTTGAGCGTGGCGCTCGGGCGCATCACGGCTTCGAACTTGGCGGGGTCCGCCAGGTAGTAGCCGCCGATGTCCACCGGCTTGCCCTGCACGGCCGAGAGTTCGTCGACGATCTTCTGCTCGTTGCTGGCGAGCGTGCCGGCCAGCTTCACGAACTGGGCCTGCAGTTCCTTGTCGTCCGTTTGCGCGGCGAGTTCCTGCGCCCAGTACATGGCCAGGTAGAACTGGCTGCCGCGGTTGTCGAGCTGGCCGGTCTTGGGCGACGGGTTCTTGTTGTTGTCGAGCAGCTTGCCGGTGGCGGTGTCGAGCGTCTTGGCCAGGATGGCGGCCTTCTTGTTGCCGGTCTTCAGGCCCAGGTCTTCCAGGCTCACGGCCAGCGCGAGGAATTCGCCCAGCGAGTCCCAGCGCAGGTGGTTTTCTTCCACCAGCTGCTGCACGTGCTTGGGGGCCGAGCCGCCCGCGCCGGTCTCGTACAGGCCGCCGCCGGCCATCAGCGGCACGATCGACAGCATCTTGGCCGAGGTACCCAGTTCCATGATGGGGAACAGGTCGGTCAGGTAGTCGCGCAGGATGTTGCCGGTGGCGCTGATGGTGTCCAGGCCGCGCACGACGCGCTCCAGCGTGTAGCGCATGGCGCGCACCTGGCTCATGATCTGGATGTCCAGGCCCGAGGTGTTGTGCTCGTGCAGGTACATCTTGACCTTGGTGATCAGCTGCGCCTCGTGCGGGCGGTAGGCGTCCAGCCAGAACACCACCGGCATGCCCGAGTTGCGCGCACGGGTAACGGCCAGCTTGACCCAGTCGCGGATCGCGGCGTCCTTGACCTGGCACATGCGCCAGATGTCGCCTTGCTCCACGTTCTCGCTCATCAGCACTTCGCCGCTGTCCAGGTCGGTGATGTTGGCGACGCCGTCCTCCGGGATCTCGAAGGTCTTGTCGTGCGAGCCGTACTCCTCGGCCTTCTGGGCCATGAGGCCCACGTTGGGCACCGTGCCCATGGTCTTGGGGTCGAAGGCGCCGTGCCACTTGCAGAAGTTGATGATCTCCTGGTAGATGCGGGCGAAGGTCGATTCGGGCATCACGGCCTTCACGTCCTTCAGGCGGCCGTCGGCGCCCCACATCTTGCCGCCGTTGCGGATCATCGCGGGCATCGAGGCGTCCACGATCACGTCGTTGGGCGAATGGAAGTTGGTGATGCCCTTGGCCGAGTCGACCATGGCCAGCTCGGGGCGGCCCTCATGGCAGGCGTGCAGGTCGCGCTTGATCTCGTCCTGCGTGCTCTGCGGCAGCGTGGCGATCTTGTTGTAGAGATCGATCATGCCGTTGTTGACGTTGATGCCCAGCTCGTCGAACAGCTTGCCGTGCTTCTCGAAGGCTTCCTTGTAGAAGATCTTCACGCAGTGGCCGAACACGATGGGGTGCGAGACCTTCATCATGGTGGCCTTGACGTGCAGCGAGAACATGACGCCGGTCTTGTGCGCGTCCTCGATCTCCTTTTCATAGAAGGCCAGCAGTGCCTTCTTGCTCATGAACATGGAGTCGATGACCTCGCGGTCCAGCAGCGCGACCTTGGGCTTGAGCACGATGGTCTTGCCGCTCTTGGTGATCAGCTCCATCTTGACGTTGCGCGCGCGGTCCAGCGTCATGGACTTTTCGCCATGGTAGAAGTCGCCGCCGTGCATGTGCGAGACGTGCGAGCGCGAGGCCTGGCTCCAGTCGGCCATGCTGTGCGGGTTCTTGCGTGCGTATTCCTTCACGGCCTTGGGCGCGCGGCGGTCGGAGTTGCCTTCGCGCAGCACCGGGTTCACCGCGCTGCCGGTGCACTTGTTGTAGCGCGCGCGGATGTCCTTGTCCTCGTCCGAGGTCGGGTTCTCCGGGTAGTCGGGGATCTTGTAGCCCTTGCCCTGCAGTTCCTTGATGGCCGACTTGAGCTGGGACACCGAGGCGCTGATGTTGGGCAGCTTGATGATGTTGGCCTCGGGCTTGAGCGTGAGCTTGCCCAGTTCGGCCAGGTTGTCGGGCACCTTCTGGTCGTCGCTCAGCAGCTCGGGAAATTCGCCCAGGATGCGGGCCGCCACGGAGATGTCGCTGGTGGCCACGTTGATGCCGGCCGGGTTGGTGAAGGCGCGGATGATGGGCAGAAACGCGTAGGTCGCCAGCAGGGGCGCCTCGTCGGTGAGGGTGTAGACGATGGTGGGTTGCTTCGAGCTCATGCGCTTGCTTCCGTAGATCCTGGGTTGTCGGGTTGGCTGGAACTTCCGGCGGAACGGGGATAGGGGTGTTTTCGCCGGAATCCCCGATTGTCGCCCGGCTGGGGCCGGGTTTGGCCGGATGGGGCCCGATGACCCCCCTTCGGCGGGCGCTTTAAGGCTTCAGCATTTCCCGCGCCAGGTCGACAAAAGCGCGCAGCTTGGGTGCCTGCGCCGCGCGGCGCGGAAAGTACAAAAACAGCCCCGGTTCGTCGAAAGCCGTGCGCGGCAGCAGCTGCCGCAGGCGGCCGTCGCGCAGTTCGGCGCGCACCAGCGGCTCGAAGATGTAGGCAATGCCCACGTCGGCCAGTGCCAGATCGCGGGCATACAGCGCGTCGGTGACGCGCACCGTGCCCGGCACTTCGACCGACACGTGGGCGCCTGCTTTGTCGCGCAGGTCCCAGGCGTACACGCCGCCCGAAGTCACGAAGCGAAAGCCGATGCAGTTGTGCTGCTGCAGCGCGTCGATGTTGCGCGGCTCGCCGGCCGCAGCCAGGTAGCGCGGCGTGGCCACCATGATGGCCTGGAAGGGCGGCGTGAGCCGCACGGCGACCATGTCTTGCGCCACCGTGTGGCCCAGACGCACGCCCGCGTCGTGGCCGCCGGCGACGATGTCGGCCAAGCCATCGTCGCAGGTAATTTCGACCGTGAGTTCGGGGTGGCGGCGCGACATTTCGGCCACCAGCGGCGTCATGGCCAGCGGCAGCGCCACGTGCGGCGCGTTGATGCGCAGCACGCCGCTCACGCGCCCCAATGCTTCACCGAAGCGGTCGACCGCATCGGCAATCTCGCCCATGGCGGGGCTGAGCATGCCGATGAAGCCGGCGCCGGCCTCGGTGAGCCGCACGCTGCGGGTGGTGCGTGCGAACAGCGGCTGGCCCAGGTGGTCTTCGACGGCGCGCACCGCGTGGCTCACGGCCGAGGCGCTCATGCCCAGTTCGGCCGCGGCAGCCGCGAAGCCGCCGCGCCGGTGCACCGCCAGCACGATCGCGAGGTGCGGGAGCAGGGTGCGGTCCATTCATGCATCGTATCGCAAGGTGCATTCGATTTGAACCGTCTAGTCGATGAATGCGATTGCTGGAACAGTCACGCCATGCCTCTCCAACAACCCGCAAATACCGAAGGAGCCACCCTCATGTCCACCACCGCCAACACTCCCGAAACCCGCAAGACGTGGTTCATCACCGGCGCTGCTTCCGGCTTCGGCCACGCCTTTGCCGAACACGCGCTGGCGCAGGGCCACAACGTGGTCGCCACCGCCCGCGACGCCGGCCGCCTCGCCGATCTCGTGGCGCTGGCGCCCGACCGCGTGCTGGCCACGCCGCTCGACGTGGACGCAGCCGGCGCAGCCGAAGCCGCCGTTCAAGCCGCGGTCGCGCGCTTCGGCCGTATCGACGTGCTCATCAACAACGCCGGCTACGGCGTGGTCGGCGCGCTAGAAGAAACCCCCGACGCCGAGCTGCGCGCCCTGATAAACACCAACTTCTTCGGCGCCATGGCCGTCACCCGCGCCGCGCTGCCGGTGCTGCGCGCGCAGCAGTCGGGCGCTATCGTCAACATCTCCAGCCTGGGCGGGCAGTTGTCGTTCTCGGGCTTCAGCGCGTACTCGGCCTCCAAGTTCGCGCTGGAGGGCGCTTCGGAAGCGCTGGCGCAGGAGGTCGCGCCCTTCGGCATCAAGGTGCTGATCGTCGAGCCGGGCCAGTTCCGCACGCAGCTCGCGGGCAGCGGCATGCGCCACATGCCGGTGATCGAGGCCTACCAGCCGGTGGTGGGCGCCACGCGCGAGTTCGCGCACACCATGCACAACACGCAGGCCGGCGATCCGCGCAAGGCCGCGGCAGCCATCGAAAAGGCGCTGGACGCCGAACACACGCCGCTGCGCCTGCAACTGGGCGACGATTCGGTCGATGCGGTGCGTGCGCATGCGCAGGCGCTGCTCAAGGACATGGAGGCCTGGGAGGCCGTGAGCCGCAGCACGAACTTCGACGCGGCCTGAAGAGACGCTTCAGTCGAGCGGCAGCTCGATGGTGGCCGCGAGCGGCACCGTGTCGATGCGCGCCGCGCTGGCCACGATGACCGCCTGCTTCGACTGGTCCGCAAAGCCGGTGAGCGTGGCCCACAGGCAGCGGGTCGACGGCGCATCGAGCCCGGCCGTCGGCTCGTCGAGCAGGATGAGCGGGCGGCCCGATGCAAGCCCGGCTGCCATCCACACCTTGCGCTTCGAACCGGTCGAGAGCATGAACATCTTCTTGTCCAGATGCGGGGCGAGCGCAAAGCCGTCGGCAATGGCCTGCCACTTCGCGTCGCTGAAGCCTGCGTCGCCCTCGACGAGCGAGGCCGTGCATTCGCGTGCGGTGAGCTGGTCGAAGCGGTCGGTCACCGGATCGACGAAGAACACCTGGCGGCGATAGGCCTCGGGCGCGGTATCGAGGCTCACCCCCGACACCGTCAGCCGCCCGGTGGCGGGCAGCGTGCCTGCAATCACCTGGAGCAGCGCCGATTTGCCGGTGCCCGTGTCGCCATAGAGCAGCGTGACGCCCGGGCCGATGGATGCGCTCCAGTTCGACACCAGCGCAGGCTGGTCGGGGTACGCGAAGCGCAGCGCATCGATCCGGAGAAGGGGAGGAGAAGAAAGATTCATGGTCGGGCCGACTTTAGCAAGCGACCCTCGCGCAACGCCCAGGCCGTGGCTACCATTCGGCTCCATGAAAAAGCTGTTGCCGCTGCTGCTCGCCCTGCCGTTCACCGCCCCCGTGCTCGCCGCGCCGTCCGCGCAGGTGTTCGATGCCGTGAAGAAGCCCGAGTCGCTCGATGCGCAATGGCGAGCGCACCTCTGTGCCTTGCTGCCGCAGCCCTGCGACGTGCAGGAGCTCGGCCTGTACCGCCCGCGCGGCGCTTCGCCCAATGACTACGTGGTGCTCTCTGGCGAGCCGTTGGTCATGGCGCGCATCAAGCGAGGCATCGATGCGAAGAGCTGGCAGCTCGATCGCCTCCATGACTTCTCGGACTACGCGCAGGGCCTGAAGAAGGACGCCGACCGGCCCGACACGCACCTGTCGCTTGCGCCCGCGCTCTACCCGCTGGCTGAAGGCAAGTGGGCCGTGGCCGTGCTGCAGACCGTGTTCGAGGGGTACTCCGGCGGTGGCGCCTCGTTCGACACGGCCGACTTCATCCCGCTCGAAGGCGGCAAGGCCGTGCAAGAAGGCATTCCGTTCTCGTGCTTCAAGATGATCCGCGCCTGCTTCAGTGAGAAGGAATACAAGACCTCGAAGCACTGCCACGACGAAAGCAACGGCAGCCTGCGCATCGCCTACGGCGAAGCCGCGAAGCCGGGTGCGCCGTATGAGTGGCAATACACCTGGCTGCAGAGCGAGTGGCCGCAGAACGAGCCGAAAAGCTCAGCGAGCAGCACGCGCATCCGCTTCACCGCGAAGACCACCGAACGCGCGGATTTCTGCGGCGGGCCGCAGTAAGGCAGCAGACCTGCTCAGTGCCGGGGCACGGTCGTCGTGCCCACGTGCATCGTGCGGCCGGCGCCCAGCCCCGCGACGACGAGCGCGATGCCCAGCCCGATGAAGAGCCACGACGAGGCGCGAAAGCTCCCCGTCCAGCCGTGCAGCAGCCCGGCCACCAGCGGACCGAAGGCCGCCACCATGTAGCCCACGCCCTGCGCCATGCCCGAGAGGTGCGCGGCCACGTGCGAGTCGGGCGAGCGCAGCACGATCATCGTGAGCGCCAGCGCGAAGGTGCCGCCCTGCGCAATGCCCAGCAGCACGGCCCAGGCCCATACCCCACCGAGCGGCGCGAACAGCATCGCCAGCATGGCGCCCACCGTGAGCATCGCCAGCACCACGGCCAGCCCGCGCTGGTTGCGCAGCTTCACCGCCAGCGCCGGCACCACGAGGCAGGTGACCACCTGCGTCATGACCGACAGCGACACCACGTAGCCGGCTGTTTCGCTGCCGAGGCCGCGCTCGCGCAATATCGGCGCGAGCCAGCCCATCACGATGTAGGCAAGGGCTGATTGCAGCCCCATGAAGAAGGTGACCTGCCACGCCAGCCTGTCGCGCCACAGGCCACGCACCGTGAAGCCCGATTCGCTCGCCACAGGCTTGAGCGGCAGCGCCTGCGGCGCCCAGATCAGCGTGACCAGCGCGGCCGGCAGCGCCCACATAGCGAGCGCCATGGTCCAGCCGCCGCCCAGCGCGTGCTCGATGGGCACCGTGAGGCCGGCGGCGCTGGCCGCGCCGCCGCACACGGCCATGGTGTACAGGCCCATCATCAGCGCCGCCTGCGCCGCGAAGTCGCGCTTCACCAGGCCCGACAGCAGCACGTTCGACACCGCGATGCCGCTGCCCGCGATGGCCGAGGCCAGGAACAGCAGCGGAATGTTGCCGGTGCCGCGCAGCACCGTGCCGACCAGGATCAGCACCATGCACGCGAGCAGCGTTCGCTCTGTGCCGAAGCGCCGGCCCAGGCTGGGCGCGAGCGGCGCGAACACGCCGAGGCAGACGATCGGCAACGTGGTCAGCAGGCTCGCGGCGGTGGACGAGAGCCCGGTGGCCTTGATGATTTCCGGCAGCACCACCGAGAGGCTGGCGAACACCGGGCGCAGGTTGAAGGCGATCAGCACCACGCTCGCGCCGAGCAGGATTCGGCGGGCGAGTGTTGGTGCGGGTGTGGGGCGCGGCATGGGCAGGCTGTCGGCTTCGGCGTCGATCAGCAGGTCGTTGCTTGCGTGGCGCGTAGTGGCGCCGTTGCCCTGCGCGAAAGTGGCCGAACTCATCACGAGCCCAGCGCCAGCGCGTTGATCATCGGCGCCATGAAGGTGCGCACCGCCGCGGCGGCCACGTCGGGGTCGCGGCTGGCAATGCCTTCGACGATGGCGCGGTGCGCGGCCTCGTCGGGCTCGGGCAGGTTGCTGCTGCCCAGCGAACTCGCGATGGTTTCCTTGATGTAGCCCGTGATGAAGCGGCAGGTTTCGGCCAGCGCGAGATTGCCCGACACGTCGACGATGGCGAGGTGAAAGGCGAGGTCGCGTTCGATGAAGCCCGCGCCGTTGTCGCTGGCGTCGAAGGTGCCGCGCTTGTCCAGCAGGGTGTGCAGGCGGCGCAGGTCGCGCGCCGTGTGGCGCACCGCCGCGAGCCGTGCGGCCTCCACTTCGAGCGCGCGGCGCACCTCGAACTGGTCGCGCAGGCTGGCCAGGCGCATCTTCTGCAGGCTGGACGACGGGTCGAACCCTGAGCGAACGTAAGTGCCCGAGCCCTGGCGCACTTCGAGCAGCCCGCGCGACACCAGCGTCTTGACCGCCTCGCGCACCGTGCCGCGGCTCACGCCCAGCAGTTGCGCGAGCTGCGGCTCGATGGGAATGCGGGAGCCGACGGCCCAGCGGCCGGCGGAGATTTCGGCGCGGATGCTGTCGGCAGCGGTGTCCGCCAGAGAGGTGCGAGGGGCTTGGGCGAGCATCAGGTGGGCCTAGTCATTCAATGATTGGACGAATTTTGCCGTCCGAAGCCCGGACTGTACATCCGGTGATTGGCCCGGACGGCAACCGGGCCAATTACCGGCGCGCGCTTTTCGTCACCACGCCCGCGCCGCGCACTTCGAGCCGGCGCTGGTCGACCACCTTGCCGCTGGCGTCCACCAGTTCGATCACGTGGCGCCCGGGCCAGGGAAACCACTGCACGCTGTTGCCGCGCGCAAACGGCTTGCCGTCGACGCGCCACTGCACGCCGCGGCCTTCCGAGTCGAAGCGCACGCGCTGGCGCTGGGGCGGAATGTCGGGGTCGAGCGCGATGATGGTGCCGTCGGTCGGCGCGGTGATGCGCGCCGAGACGGTGTCGGCCGCCATGCCGGTGTCGAGCGCGAACAGCGGCTGCTCGGTGCCCTGCAGGAACCATTCGCTGCGCGCCGCTTCGAGCGGGTTGCCGTCGACGCCGGGGCCGAAGCTCACGCGCGTTTCGACGAGGCCCGGCGGCGGCGCGGGCGCGCGGCTCGGCTCGCGTGCGTGCAGGAAGCGCATTACCTCGGCCCACACCGGCGCTGCGCCGCTGGTGCCGCTCACGTCCCACATCGATTCGCCGCTGGCGTTGCCGACCCACACGCCCACCGTGTAGCGCTGCGACCAGCCCACGGCCCAGTTGTCGCGCATGTCCTTGCTGGTACCGGTCTTCACGGCCGTCCAGAAGCGGGTGGAGAGGATGCTGTCGAGGCCGAAGGTGCGCGTGCGCGCGTTCGGGTCGGAGAGGATGTCGCCGACGATGAAGGCGGCGCGCGGGTCGAGCAGCGGCGGGGCGCCTGCCTTCGTCTTGTCCGCAGGCACAGGTGGCCGCGCGGTCAGCGTCGTCGTGCCGTAGCGCCCGCCGTTGGCCAGCATGCGGTAGGCATTGGTGAGCGACAGCAGCGACACCTCGGCGCTGCCCAGCGCGAGGCTGTAGCCGTAGTAGTCACCGCTCTCGCGCAGCGGCAGGCCGGCGGCGCGCAGTTCGCGCGCGAAGGCCTCGGGCGACACCATCACCAGCGTGCGCACCGCCGGCACGTTGAGCGACGCAGCCAGCGCGGTGCGCGCCGATACCGGGCCCTTGAACCGGCGGTCGTAGTTCTGCGGAATGTAGAGGCCGCTGGCGGTGCTGATCTGCGCCGAAGAATCCTCGATCAGCGAGGCCGCGGTGATGCGCCGCTCGGCAATCGCCTGGCCGTAGAGCAGTGGCTTGAGCGTGGAGCCAGGCTGGCGCAAGGCGGTGACGCCATCGACCTCGGCCGCCTGGCTCAGCGGACCGGAGGAGCCGACCCAGGCGAGCACTTCGCCCGTCGCGTTGTCGAGCACGACGAGCGAACCGTCTTCCACATGGCGCTCGCGCAATTCGCGCAGGTGGCGCTGCAGGGAGTCGAGCGCAAAGCGCTGCAGCGGTGCGCGCAGCGTCGTTCGCACGCCGACTTCCCTGTCTTTCTCCTTCGGCCGCTGGGCGAGGGGCGGGGCGGGGGCTGCCCCCGCATTCGCGTCCCTCAGTTCCCGCAGCACACGCCGCGCCGCATGCGGCGCAATCCCTTCGTTCGCCTCGAAGGCCTTTCGCTGCACCGCCGCGCTGGTGAACATGTCGAGCGCCTCGCAGTCGGTCTTCTGCTGCGGCTCCATCGCGCGCAGCACCTCGCAGGCGCGCTGCGCCACCACGGCGGGCTTGGCATTCGGCGCGCGCACCAGCGCCGACGCAACGGCCGCCTCGCGCGCATCGAGCCCGCTCGGCGCCTTGCCGAACAGCGTGCGCGAGAGCGCGTCGATGCCCACGATCTCGCCGCGGAACGGCACGGTGTTGAGGTACGCCTCCAGGATCTGGTCCTTGCGCCAGTTGCGCTCCAGCTGCGCGGCCGCCACCGTCTGCCCGATCTTCTGCGTGAAGCTGCGCCCGCTCGAGTTGCGGCGCAGGTCTTCGTCGAGCAGGCCCGACAGCTGCATCGTGATGGTCGAGGCGCCGCGTGTGCGCGTGTTCCACAAGTTGCCCCAGGCGGCGGCAGAGACCGCGCGCCAGTCGATGCCGCTGTGCTCGTAGAAGCGCTTGTCCTCGCTCAGCACCATGGCCGTGCGCAGCGCGGGCGACACATCGGCCAGCGCGGTCCACTGGCCGCGACGCACGGTGGGGTCGGTGCGCACGCGCTGCAGCAGCTCGCCGTTGCGGTCGAGCACCGCGGTGTCGGACGAGCGGAAATCGCGCTTCACTTCCTCGAAGCTGACGAGAGCCCAGGCAGGGTGCGCGCAAGCCACGGCCAGCAGGGCAGCGGCGAGGGTCTTGCGGGCGGGAATGAGGGGCGCGAGCTGCATCGAAAAGATTCGTGTCCGAAAGGCGTGAGGCCACGACATTCTCGGCGATGCACCACGGGAACCTCGCCTACTTGGGGACGGGCGACCCGCCGCCTTGCCGGAGCTGGAACTCCGGCTCAGAGTTCTCTGCAGGTTCCACATCCGGTAACGAACTTCACGCGGGGGCTTCAATGCGGAAACCCAACGCGTACCGGCGTGGCCTTCAATGCAGTACCGGCTCGCAGGAGGCGAACCCCGGTTTCACAAACACTCCAAGGAGAACTCACATGACGAAGACATTGGCGATCCTGCTGGCCGCATCGGCCATCCTGGCCGGCTGTGTGGTCGCACCCTACGACCGTCCGCCACCGCCGCGCGGCCAGCACTACGGCGACCGCGATCGCGACGGCGTGCCGAACCGCTATGACAGGGACCGTGACAACGACGGCGTCCCCAACCGCTACGACCGCAATCCGAACAACCCGTACCGCAACTGAGCGGCAACGAAAGAAAAGGCCGCGAAGCATGGCGCTTCGCGGCCTTTTTTCATGGGGCTGCGCGGGGCGGCTACACCGGGCGGCGTGCCATCAGAGCCCAGATGCCCGCCGCGCTCAGCAGCGAGCCACCCGCGAAGTTGAAGCGCCGCTGCGCGCGCGGCGACGACAGCAGCTTGCGCGCCGAGCCAGCGAACACTGCATAGAGCGTCGCGTTGGTCGCCGCCAGCACCACGAAGGTGACGGCCAGCACCCAGAGCTGGCGCGTCACGTCGGCCGTCGGGCTGATGAACTGCGGCAGGAAGGCCACGAAGAACACGATGCCCTTCGGGTTCAGCGCCGTCACCAGGTAGGTGTTGGCGAACAGCCGCAGCCGCGATGCGGGCGCGGCCGGCGCGGCCACCTCGGTGGACGAGATGCCCGCGCGCAGCAGCTTGATGCCGAGGTACAGCAGGTACAGCCCGCCCACGCACTTGACTACCGTGAACCAGAAGGCCGATGTGGCCAGCAGCGCGCCCAGCCCCAGCAGCGACACCACCAGCGCCGTCGAGTCGCCGAGCGCCACGGCCGCCACCAGCGGCACGTTGGCGCGGCGGCCGTGCGACATGGAATAGCTGATCACCGTGAGGATGGTCGGCCCCGGAATGATCAGCATGACGGCGGAGGCCGCGACGAAGGCGAGCCAGAGTTCGATGGGCATGTGCATATCTCCAGATGGTGGTTTGTGCGGGAAGCGGTTCTCTTCGTCAGATTCCGATGGCTGTGCGCGCGACGTGCCAGGTGCCGCGGTGTCCGTCCACGTAGCTTATCGGCGAGTTGGCGAGGTCGTCGAGGTCCATGTCGTCCAGGCAGGTCACGTTCACGCCATAGGCGCTCGCGCCGGTCTCGGGCGAATGGCCCACGCCGAAGGAGCGCACGCTGCAATGCCTGCAGACGATGTAGTGGCTGTTGCGGGTGTCGAGCATCTGCTCGCTGAGTTCGGATTCGCCTTCGATCAGCCGGAAGGCATCGGTCGCGACGATGGCGGGCCAGAAGCGGGTCTTGGTGCAGATCGAGCAGTTGCAGCGCAGGGTGCCCAGGCTCAGGTCGATATCGGCTTCGAATCGAACGGCGCCGCAATGGCAGCCGCCCGTGTAGGTCTTTTTCATACGCTCGGAATTCGCATGGTGGTGCTGGAGAGCACCATATCAAAGGCGATGCCGCGACGCTGGCGGCAGGTTATCCGGCGGGGGTGCTGCCGAAGCGCACGGCGGCGCGGGCCTTGGCGCGCTCGGCCTCGATGGCCCGATCGCGCGGCTCGGCCGTGGTGACCAGCGAGTCGATCAGCCGCGCCGCGGTGGCGGCCACCTCATCGACCGCGCGTTCGAAGGCTTCTTCATTCGCCCTGGACGGCACGCTGAAGCCGCTGAGCTTGCGCACGAACTGCAGCGCGGCGGCGCGGATCTCCTGCTCGGTGGCCGGCGGCTCGAAGTTGTAGAGGGTCTTGATGCTGCGGCACATGGGCACTCTCCATTTGGTTCATGCGCGACATTCATGCACGGATTCGCGCTTCCAGTTGCTGTTTTACCGCCGGCCACTCGTCGTCGATGATGCTGAAGCGCACCGAATTGCGCTTGCGGCCGTCCGGCATGATGCGTTCGTTGCGCACGACGCCTTCCTGCTTCGCACCGAGCCGAAGAATGGCCGCGCGCGACTTGGCATTGATCTCGTCGGTCGTGAGCTGCACGCGCACGCATTGCAGTTCTTCGAAAGCGTAGCGCAGCATCAGCAGCTTGGCCTCGGTGTTGACGAAGGTCTTCTGCCATGAGGCCGCGATCCAGGTGCTGCCGATTTCCAGCTTGCGGTTGATGCGGTCGATCTTCCAGAAGCGCGTGGAGCCGATGACCTTGCCGGTCTCGCGCAGCACGGTGGCGAAGGGCATCACGGTGCCGGCGTCCCGGCCGGCGAGGGCGTTGCCGATGTAGGCATCGACGGTTTCGGCCGAGGGCACGACGGTGAACGGCAGGCTCCAGAGTTCGCCGTCAGAGGCTGCCTCGGCGAGCGCCGCTGCGTCGGAAGCGAGCAGCGGGCGCAGCAGAAGGCGAGGGCCGGTGAGTGAGGGTTGCGCGAGCGACATGAACAGGACGATAGCCGATGACCCCGGGGCAGGGCAGCCACCAGTGGACGGCAGCGGGCCAATGCCCATAATGTGCCGGTCGTCCCAAGCCCCATGGCGTGGAGGAAAACCAAGATGTCTGCTGCCATGTTTGCCGCCCTGTTCTTCACGGTGGCACTTCTCGTCACGACGGCTTACTTCATCATGGGTTCCATCCCGCTCCTGGTGCTGAAGCACGACACGCCGCTCGACGCCCGCTTTGTGCGGGGCTTCTTCAACATCTACTACCGCGCCGCATTCGTTACCGCGGCTGCAACGGCCGTCAGCTTTGCATTTGCGGGTCGCCCGGGGCTCGCGGTGGGTGCTGCGGCGCTGGCGTTGATTGCCGTCGCGCTGCGCAAGAAGGTCATTCCCAAGATGGACGCGCTCGGGGCGCAGATCCAGTCCAACTACATGGATGCGATCCCGGGATTCCGCAGGACTCACATCACCGCAATCCTGATCAACCTCGCCCAGCTCGTGGCGATCGTGTGGAGCCTCATTGCCTTGAGCCGGTAACGGGCGGCTCAGGGGGCGATGAAGTGCGCCGCACGCTCCGCCACCATCACCGTCGGTGCATTCGTGTTGCCCGAAACCATGCAAGGGAACACCGAGGCATCGGCCACATAGAGGCCTTCGATGCCATGAACCTTCAACGTCGGGTCCACGACTGCCAGGTCGTCGATGCCCATCTTGCAGGTGCTGGTCGGGTGATACAGGGTGGATGCGTGGCCGCGAACGAAATCGCGCAGCTGCGCATCGCTGACTGCGCCCGCACTGGCTGAAATCTCATCGCCGAGGTGTTCGGCGATGGGCGCCTGGCGCAAGATCTCCCGGTTCAGGCGGATGCCTTCCACCAGAAGCTGCAGGTCGCTACCCTGCGCGTCGCTGAAGTACCGAGGGTCGATGGCCGGCGCCTCGAGCGGATCGGCGGAACGCAGGCGCAGCTCGCCATGGCTCTGCGGTCGCTGCAGGACCGAGAAAAGCGTGATGCCCGGGCCTGCCGAGAGATGGCGGTTGTGGTCGCGGTTGGCGCTGGGGATGCAATAGAGCTGAAGGTCGGGGTCGCCGGTGCCGGGCCCGACGCGCGCGAAGCCCCCGCATGAAGACCAGTTCGAGGCGAGCGGTCCGCTGCGGTCTTGCTCCCACAGCTTCATGTGGAGCGCCGCTTCCTCGTCCGCAGCCTGTGCAATGCCGAACCGCTCGTGCGTGGCACAGGTGATGGAGGCATTGACGTGGTCCTGCAGGTTCTTGCCGACGCCGGGCAGGTCGATCAGCGGGCGTATGCCGACGCGGGAAAGCTCGTCGGCCGCACCGATGCCCGAGTTCAGCAGCAGGTGAGGCGAGCCCACGGCGCCTGCACAGAGCACCACCTCGGAAGAGGCGGTGATGCGTCCGGGAATCCCGTTGTGAAGAAACTCCACGCCGGTCGCCCGCGTACCTTCGAAGATCAGGCGCAGGAGTGTCACGCCGGTGTGCAGGGACAGGTTGGGACGCGCCAGCGCGGGCGCCAGGAACGCACTGCCGGTGCCGAAGCGCGCGCCGTCCTTCACCGTGGCCTGGAACAGCCCGACGCCTTCCTGGCGCGGGCCATTGAAATCTTCGTTCGCCGGCAAGCCGGCTGCCTGCGCGGCCTGCAGCCAGAGGCGTTCCACCGCGTCGACGTGCGCGATGTCGGAGACGACCAGCTCCCCTTCGCTGCCGTGCAGGGGCGAAGCGCCAAGCCGAAGGTTCTGCTCGGACCGCTTGAAGAACGGCAGTACCTCTTTCCAGCTCCACCCGTTGCATCCGGCCGCTGCCCAGCGGTCGTAGTCGGAGGGCACGCCGCGCATGTAGATCATCGCGTTCAGGGCGCCCGATCCACCGACCATCCTGCCTCTGGGCCAGTACAGGCGCCTTCCCTTGCAACCTGGCTGCGGCTCGGTATGAAAGCTCCAGTCCACCTCGGTGTTCAGCATCGACGACCACAGCGCCGGAATGCTGGAGGCGCGGGGCGGGGCCCTGCCCGCCTCGAGCAGCAGCACCTTGCGGGCCGGATCGGCCGACAGCCGGTTCGCCAGCACGCAGCCTGCGGTGCCGGCGCCCACGATGATCGTGTCGTACGCCTTCAAAGCGCCGGATGCCGCTGGTGCCAGTCGGTCGCCTGCTGAAAGGCCCAGCCCGCGCGCACAAGCAGTTCTTCCTCGAAATGGCGGGCGACGAACTGGAAGGCAACCGGCGTGCCGGCCTCGGTGAAGCCGCCCGGCAGCGTGATCGTGGGGCTGCCGCTCATGTCGAAGGGGCATGTGTAGCGCAGCATGGCGGACATCAGCGCGGCGTCCTCGCCGAAGGTGGCCATGCGCGCGAGCGTGGGCGACGCCACGCCGTGGGCCGGCACCAGCAGCAGGTCGATGCCCTCGAACATCGCCCGCACCCGGCCGCTGAAGGCATGGCGGTTCAGCACGATCTTCTGGTAGTCCATGCCGCTCTGTGCGCGGCCGAGGTCGAGCAGGCCGGACAGGGCCGGGCCGTACATGTCCTTGCGTGCGGGGTAGGTCGACTCGTGCACCACGGCCGCCTCGATGCCGCAGAGCGGAAACCAGTCGGCGATGACCTGCGCCGGGTCGGGGAAGGCAACTTCGCGCACTTCGGCGCCCAGCTCGCGCACGGCCGCGAGCGCGCCTTGCATCACCTTCAAGGTCTGCGCGTCGACGCCCTCGCCATTCCAGCGTGCGTCGATGCCCACGCGCAAGCCGCGCAGGCCTCGCTGCATGCCCGCCAGGTAGTTGGGCACGGCCGCCAGGCTCGCGGTCGGGTCCTTGGGGTCGGCGCCCGCGATGGCGCCGAGCATCGCGCCCGCATCGGCGGCGCTGCGCGTCATCGGGCCGATGTGGTCGAGTGTCGCGGCCAGCTCGAAGGCACCGTAGCGGCTCACGCGGCCCCAGGTCGGCTTGAGGCCGGTGAGCCCGTTGGCGGCGCTGGGGAAGCGGATCGAGCCGCCCGTGTCGGTGCCCAGCGAGCCATAGCAAAGCCCCGCCGCGGTCGCGACGCCCGAGCCGCTCGACGACGCGCCCGACCAGTGCGCCGCATTCCACGGATTGACTGGCGGCGTGACCGTCGGGTGGTGGTCGGCATAGGCACTCTCGGTCAGCTGCAGCTTGCCGAGGATCACGGCGCCGGCCTCGCGCAGCTTGCGCACGGCCGTGCCGTCCTCGGTGGGCACGAAGTCCCGGTAGAGTGTCATGCCGGCGGCAGTGGCCACGCCTTCGGTCCAGCACAGATCCTTTACCGCGACCGGCACGCCATGCAGCGGCCCGCGAATCTGGCCCTTTGCGATCTCCGCCTCGGCGCGGCGCGCTTCGGCCAGCGCCTGATCGGCCGTCACCATCGCATAGCTCTTCAGCGCGCCGTCGACCTTGCCGATGCGGTCGAGCTGTGCTTGCGTAACCTCGACCGGCGAGAGCTCCTTGCGCTGGATGCGCTGGCCGATGTCCACCAGCTCGAGGTAATGCAGTTCGTTGCTCATCCATGGACTCCTGTGTATTGACTCATGATTTCGAAATCGCCGAGGTGCTCGCGCGGGATCTCCCCGCCGATCTGGCCGCGCTTGATGACGAGCACTCGCTGCGACACGGCGGCGATGAACTCGAGGTTCTGCTCCACCAGCACGATCGTGAGCTTCATGCGGTCGCGCAGCGCCGCCAGCGTTTCGGCGATCTCCTCGATGATCGAAGGCTGGATGCCTTCGGTGGGCTCGTCGAGCAGCAGCAGCGTGGGCTTTCCGGCCAGTGCGCGGGCCAGCGCCAGCAACTGCTGCTCGCCGCCCGAGAGCGAACCGCCGGGCCGTTCGAGCAGCGGCTTGAGGCGCGGAAAGTCCTCCAGCAGCGCCTCGATGGTGTGCAGCGTGCGCTCGCCGGTCTTCACCAGGCCCATGCGCAGGTTGTCCATCGCGCTCAGCGTCGGAAAGATCTCGCGCCCCTGCGGCACGTAGGCCATGCCCAGGCGGGCTCGCGTATGTGGCGCAAGGCGCGTGACGTCGGCATCGCCGAAGCGCACGGTGCCCGATGTGGCACGCAGCGCGCCGATCAGCGTGCGCAGCATGGTGGTCTTGCCCATGCCGTTGTGGCCGAGGATGCCGACCGATTCGCCTTGTGCGATCTTCAGCGAGATGTCGTGCAGCACGGGGATGGCCCCGTAGCCTGCGTGAAGACCCGATACGTCCAGCATGTTGTGGTGCGCCTTCGGGGTCAGTGCGGCTTCTTGCCGAGGTAGATCTGCTGGATCAGCGGGTCGCTCATGATGCGGTCCGGCGTGTCCTCCTTGATCACGGCGCCCTGGTGCAGCACGGTGACCTTCCTGGCGATCATGCGGATGAAGTTCATGTCGTGTTCCACCACCACCAGCGCATGCTGGCGGTTGATTTCCAGAATGAGTTCGGCCGTGCGCGCCACCTCGGCGTCGCTCATGCCGGCGGCCGGTTCGTCGAGCAGGATCAGCGGCGGATCGGCCGCGATCACCACGCCGATCTCGACCCACTGCCGCATGCCGTGCGCCAGCAGCCCGGCCGTGACGTCGCGGTAGGCATGCATGCCCACGCGTTCGAGCGTCTCGCGCGTGATGCGGTCGGCCTGCGCGGTGCTGTTCAGGCGCCGCGCCGAGAGCCACACGTTCTCCCACACGCTCAGCCCGTTGAAGAGGCTCGGCACCTGGGTCTTGATGCCGATGCCCAGGCGGCCCGGGTCGTGCGGCTGCATCTTCGAGATGTCCTGGCCGCGGAACAGGATCTGGCCCGAGGTCGGCTTGACCTGGCCGGTCAGCAGCTTGAAGAAGGTGCTTTTGCCGGCGCCGTTCGGGCCGATCACGCAGCGCAGCTCGGCTTCGGCCAGCGTGAAGTTCACGTCGCGCGTGGCGTGCACGCCGCCGAAGCGCACGTTGAGGTTGCGGGTCTCGATCAGGGGTGTCGTCATGGGGCCGTCTCCGTTGCGGCCAGCGCGTGCGGCGGCGCTTCGACCGGGGCCTTGGGGGCTGCCGCGGGCGAGGCCGCCTTCGGGGCATGGGCCGGCGTCTTGCGCAGGCGCCGCCAGGCCATGTCGATCAGGTCGCCGAGGGTCGGCACGATGCCGCGTGGCACCAGCAGCACGAAGACCACCAGGATGCCGCCGAGCACCAGGTTGGAATTGAAGGTCTGCTGCGTACCGATCTGCGAGGTGAGCCACTGGATGGCGATGCAGCCGACGATCGGCCCGACCAGCGTGCCCAGGCCGCCGACGATGACCCAGATGATGATCTGCGCCGACTGCCCGAGGCCGAAGATGGTGGGGCTCGTGAATGCACCCCAGTTCGCGAACAGGCAGCCCGCCAGGCCCGCGATGGCGCCGCCCAGCGTGAAGCTGAAGAGCTTGTAGGCGCGCGCGTCGTAGCCCAGCAGCAGCACGCGCTGCTCGTTCTCCTTGGCCGCGACGATCACGCGGCCGATCTTCGAGCTGATCAGCACGCGCAGCCCCAGGTAGACCAGCAGCAGGCAGCTGAAGGTGACGTAGAACAGGTCCTTCGGCGTGAGCACCTCGTCCTGCTGCCCGGGCCAGTTGAGCGTCGGTATTGCCGGGATGCCGTTGAAGCCGCCCAGCGGCGCACTGCCGATGCGCCACTCCGGCCCGGCGGTCGAGTTGATCAGGTTGAACAGGATCAGCGTGACGGTGAGGGTGATCACGCCCATGTACACGTCCGACAGCCGGCCGTAGAAGATCACGTAGCCCAGCAGCGCGGCGAACAGCGCGGGGACCACGATCGCGAGCAGGAAGGGCACGGTGCTGTCGCCCATGTTCATCATCGCGATCGCGTAGGTGTACGAGCCGAGCCCGAAGAAGGCTGCCTGCCCGAAGCACAGGATGCCGCCGAAGCCCCAGATGAAGGCCAGGCTCACGCCGAGGATCGACATGACGGCGTAGATCGTGACTTCGATCAGCGTGTAGTCGTCCATCACGCCGGGCAGGCCGAAGAGCAGCGCGACGCCAACGGCCAGGCTGATCGCCGCGCTGGCCCAGGACTTGGCAAAACGATTCACAGGGACCCCTTGAAGAAACGCCCGGTGATGCCTTGCGGCAGCAGCCGCAGCATCACGATCGCGGCCACGAGCAGCGCCACCTCGCCCAGCACCGGCGTGGTCACGAAGGTCGCGAGCTGGTTGATGGCGCCGAACAGCGTCGATGCGCCGATCAGGCCTGCCAGGATGGCCGGCCCGCCGCCGATCACGGTGATGAAGGCCTTGGCCACGAAGGCGGCGCCCATGGTCGGCACCACGCCCGTCAGCGGCGCGAGCAGCCCGCCGGCCAGGCCGGAGAGCGCGGCGCCCACCGCGAAGGTGACCGAGTACACGCGGCTCGGGCTGATGCCGAGTGCGTTCGCCATGTCGGGCTTCTGCATGGTGCCGCGTGCGATCAGGCCCAGCTGCGTGCGCGTGAGCACGAAGCGGATCGCGAGCGACAGCACCACGGCAACCGCGATGATCACCAGCGTGTAGCCGCTGACCGAATAGGCGCCGACGGAGAAACTGCCCAGCGGCGCCGAGACGCCGGCCGTGGTGTTGCCCGCCACCGAGGTGACGATGCCCACCAGCAGCAGCGACAGCCCCCAGGTGGCCAGCATGGTGTCGACCATGCGGCCGTAGAGGCGGCGGATGACCAGCCGCTCCAGCACCACGCCGACCAGGCCCACCGCGATCGGCGCGACGATGAACATCGCGATCCACAGGTTGATACCGATCTTGAGCGCCGCGATGACGGCATAGGCACCGAGCATCATGAACTCGCCGTGCGCGAGGTTGATGACCTTCATCATCCCGAAGATGACGGCCAGCCCGGCCGAGACGATGACCAGGCTCGCCACCGCGTAGAGCACCTGGATGAGAACGACGAGTGCGAGATCCATGCCGGTGCCTTGCCTTCAGACCTTGATCACGTACTGCTGGTTGTCCTTCGGATTCTTCACGAGGTTGCAGACCGCGCTGGTGTCCACCGGTTGCTGCTGCTGGAAGGTCTCGACGATGTTGAGCTGCTTGTTGCGCACCTCTGCGATGCTCACGTTCAGCACGCAGTGGTGGGTTGCCGGGTCGAGCGAGACCTTGCCGCTCGGGCCGTCGATGCTGATGCCGGTCTCCAGGGCGGCGATCATCTTCTCGCGGTCCAGCGAACCGGCCTTCTTCACGCCCTCGGCCCAGAGCTTGAAGCCCTGGTAGGTACCCATCGCGAGTTCGGTGATGTTGGGATAGTCGGTGCCGAAGCGCTTGTAGAAGCGCTCCTTGAAGGCCTTGTTCTGCGGCGTGTCGAGGTTCTGGAAGTAGTTGTAGGAGATGAGAAAGCCGTCGGCCTCGGCCTGCGACAGCACGATGTGCTCGTTGCCGCCCGCAAACGTCGTGGACGCGAGCGGGATCTTCTTCGTCAGGCCCGCGGCTGCCCACTGGCGGTAGAAGGAGATGTGCGCGCCGCCGACCAGCGCCGAGACGATCATGTCGGGCTTGGCCGCCTCGATCTTCGAGATGGTCGGGCCGAAGTTGGTCACGTCGAGCGGGAAGAAGTCGATGGAGGCGACCGAGCCGCCGTTCTCCTGCACGAACTTCTTGACCCATTGCGAGGTGATCTGGCCGTAGTTGTAGTCGGCCGCCACCACGTAGACCTTCTTGCCCCACTTCTTCATCGCGTAGGGAATGAGCTTGGCGACGGTCTGGCCGGGCGTGACGCCGGTGCAGAAGGTGTTGCGGTCGCACACGCCTCCTTCGTACTGCGTGTTGTAGAAGTACAGCGTCTTGTTGCGCGTGAGCACCGGCCGGATCACCTCGCGCGAGGCCGAGGTGATGCCGCCCATCACGACCGTCGACTTGTCCTTCAGCGCCGATTGCTGCGCGAACTGCGCATAGAGCTGCATGTTCGACTGCGGGTCGTAGGTGGCCAGCCTGATCTTCTTGCCCAGCAGGCCGCCGGCGGCGTTCTGCTCCTCGACCGCGAGCGTCATGCAGTCGGCCATCGGCTTGCCGTAGATGTCCAGCCCGCCCGACATGTCGACGATGCTGCCGACGACGATCTCGTCGGCGGCCATGGCTGCCATCGGAAACAGCGGCACCGCGGTGCCCGCCAGGGCAGCGGCCGAAGACTGGATGAAGGAACGACGATCCATGGAACTAACTCCTCGTTGCTCGGCGGGCGCAGCCGCCACTGTGTTGTCGGGAAGGGCAGGAACAGAAGAAAGCGGGCGAAAGCGTCAGATGGCTTTCCAGTCGCCGGCCTGCTCGAAGGCATAGGCGGCGCGGTAGATGGTGGCCTCGTCGTAGCAGCGGCCGGTGAGCATCATCCCGACCGGCAGGCCGTCGATCAGCCCGCAGGGCACGCTCATCGAGGGATGGCCGGTGACGTCGAAGGGGCAGGTGTTGGGCAGCACCTCGAAGGCGCGCGTGACCACCTCCTCGATGCTGGCGCCGGGCGCCGGCAGCGGCGTGGCCGTGATCGGCAGCGTGGGCATCAGCAGCAGATCGACATCGGACAGGGCGCTGTCGTAGGCCGCGGTCAGCTGGCGGGCCAGGTTCTGCGCCTTGGCGTAGTAGTGGCCGCGGTAGTGCTTGATGAAATACTCGCCCAGCACCATGGTGAGCTTGAGCGTTTCGGAGAGCTCGTCGGCGCGGTGCTTCCAGCCGGCGTGGAAGTCGACCATGCTGGTGACGTAGAGCCCCTTCCAGTTGAAGCCGTGGCCGTTGTCTTTCATCATCTGCTGGGTGGCGCCCTCGGCGGCAATCGGCAGCCAGATCGCCGGGCCGACCGAGTGCATGGGGACCGACACCTCGCTGACGATCGCGCCCAGCCGGGTGAACACCTCGGCCGCCTTGCGCACCTTGGCACCGACGGCGGGGTCCGACTGGGGCCAGCCGAAGCCTTCCTTGACGATGCCGATGCGCAGGCCGCGCACGCCGTCCTTCATGAGTTCGCTGTAGGGCTTGGCGACCTGGCCCGCATGCTGGCGGGGGTCGAGTCCGTCGGGGCCGGCCAGCACCTCGAGCATCAGCGCGTTGTCGGTCACGTTGGCCGTCATCGGGCCGGTGTGGTCGATGGTGAGTTCGATCGGCATCACGCCGGTGTAGGGCACCAGGCCGTGGGTGGCCTTCATGCCGTAGATGCCGCAGTAGGACGCCGGCATGCGGATGGAGCCACCCTGGTCGCCGCCGATCGCGAGGTCGACCTCGCCCGCTGCCACCAGCGCCGCGCTGCCCGACGAGGAGCCTCCGGCCGAGTAGCCCATGCGGTGCGGGTTGTGGACCGGCCCGGAGGCACTGGTGTGCGAGCCGCCCGAGAAGCAGAAGTATTCGCAGACCGACTTGCCCACCACCGTGGCGCCGGCATCGAGCAGCCGGGTGACGACGGTGGCGTCGACGTTCGGCACATAGCCTTCGAGCGTGGAGGCGCCGTTCATCATCGGCACGCCGGCGAGGCAGACGTTGTCCTTGAGCACCACGGTCTTGCCGGCGAGCTTGCCCTCGGCCTTGCCCTTGATCGTGGTCTTGACGTACCAGGCGCCGTACTTGTTTTCTTCGCCCAGGGGGCGGTAGCCGGGCGTGCGCGCATAGCTCACGACAGGCAGGTAGTCGGGCATCGCGTCGACTGCGTCGTAGGCGTCGAAGTTGGCCTGCAGCAGCGCGTTGTAGCTGCTGGCCTGCGCTTCGGACAGATGGATGCCCAGGCCCAGGGCAACGTCCTGCAGCTGGTCGAGGGTGGGGCGCTTGATGGCCATGAGCGGGCTCCGCGTTCTTCGTTGAGTGGGCGCCGGCAGCCCCGAAGAGGCGGCCGGATCGGCGTTGCGTCGGCCTTGCCGCACCGTGCGAAGCAGCGGGCGCCTACAGGCTCGTCACGGCTTTATTCTGTGTGCCGATATTTTCCAAGTCAAGGATTTTATTTTCCTTGGAAAATAAAACACAACCGTTCTCAGCTCACTCAAAGTCGCGTGATGACGCGAAACGCATTGCCTTCGGCCCGGGCCAGATAGATCGGCGTGCGGTTCACTCCATCGCCCTGGTAGTCGGCTTCCCGCGCGCTGCGGTAGTGGATCGGCGTGCCGCCCAGGTGTTCCAGGCAGGCCATGGGCTGCCTGCTCCCGGCGAACAGCGCGCCCAGGAAATGCATGCCCTCGTAGGTCGACTGGCCGAAGGTGTTGAGAGTCGGCGCGCGCTCGCCGAAATGCGCGTGGTAGCGCTCCTTGAAGGCCAGGTTGGCCTCCGTGTCGAGCGTGGCGAAGTAGCCGCAGGCCATGTAGAGGTCTTCCGCGTTGTCGGCGCCGATGCCCAGGAGTTCGTTCTCCCCGATGGCGCAGGACAGCCGCAGCATGGCGCGCGACAGGCTCGTGCGGCCGAAGGCCCGGTTGAACTCGATGGCATCCTGTCCGATGAGCGAGAGCAGGACGGCGTCGACGCTGCCCTTGTGGAGCGCGTCGAGCACCTGCGAGAAATCCGTGGTTCCGAAGGGAACGTACGTCTCTCCGACCAGCTCGCCGCCGGCTTGCGCGATGTAGCCGCGCGCCATCCGGTGCGAGATGTGCGGCCAGATGTAGTCGTTGCCGACCGCGAACCAGCGCCGCGGGTGCTTGTGGCGGCCCAGCCAGCCGATCGCCGGCTGCAGCTGGCGTGCGGCGGTCTCGCCGATCGCGAAGACGCCTGGCGTGGATTCCCCGCCTTCGTACAGCGGCGTATAGACGATCGGGATCTGTCCCCCCACGGCGCGCAGGATGCGATGGCGCACGGCGCTGGTGTGCATGCCGATGATGGCGTCGATGTCGCCGGCCTGCACCAGTTCGGTCAGCGTGGCTTCGATGTCGGCCGAATCGCCCGCGGCATTGACGGTCAGCAGCCGGCATGAGCGGCCCCCGATGCCCGCGTCGCGGTTGAGCTCGGCCTGCGCCAGCTTGGCGCAGGCGAGGGAAGAGGGAGCCCATATGCCGGCCGTGCCGCCCAGCGGCACGCACAGCGCGATGTTGAGTTCCTGGCGCGCAAGCAGGGGCCGCGGCCGTTGCGCGCGGGCCGCAATCCTGTTCGATGAGAGGGCGGGCATGGGACGAGTGACCGGTGCGGAGGATGGAAGGACGGCGACTGGGGCTGAGCATGCTGCAAAAATCGCGCCAATACTTTCCAAGGCAAACGATTCTGCGTAGACTCACCCGCATCCGATTCCGACGCAGACCGCCCCGCCGCCCATGCCCGAGCAAGACATTTCCCAGTACCTGGCCTACCTGCTGGCCTCCGCCAACCGGCGCATGCGCATCGGCCTGGCCCAATCCATCGCCGCGGAAGAGGTGACGGAAGAGCACTGGCGCATCCTGCAGGTGCTGGCCGACGAGCAGGGGCGTTCCATGGGCGACCTGGCGGAAACCGTCCTGCTGAACCACCCGGCGCTGACCAAGAACATCGACAAGCTGGTGAGCCGCGGGCTGGTGCAGCGCGCAGCCGACGCCACCGACAGCCGCAGGGTGCTGGTCTACATCAGCGACCTGGGCCTGGAAACGGTCTCGCGCCTGAAGAAAAGCGTGGACGCGCACCACGATGTCATCGAAGAAGCGCTGGGGCCGCGCAAGACCAGCCAGCTCAAGAAGCTGCTCGAGAACTTCATCGACGAGTGCGAAGCGCCCTGACGCGACGCCCTACAGCGCCGCCGTCACGATGATCTCGACGCGCAGGTCGGGTGCTGCCAGCCTGGCCTCGCAGGTGGCCCGCGTGGGCATGGCATCGGCGGGAATCCACTCTGCCCAGGCGGCGTTCAGGCCGGCGAAATCTCGGTCGATGTCCTGCAGCCAGATCTGCACCGACAACAGGCGCGACTTGTTCGTGCCGACGCTCGCAAGGTAGCCGTCGATCTTGGCGAGGATGTCCGCGGCCTGCGCCTGGGCGTCGCCGCTGCGGTCGTTCGCGGTGACGCCTGCGACGTAGACCACCGAGTTGTGCACGACGATGCGGGAAAGGCGTGCGTTGGAGTCGTAGCGCTGGATGTCGCTCATGATGGTTGTCCTTGCTGGAGTGGTTGAAAAGTTGCGGCCGCTCGACGCGCGAAGCGGTCGACGGCAAAGGCTTCGATGGGCAGCGTGCTGCGGCCTTCGGTCACGAGCTCGGCAACGATCTGCCCGCCGATCGGCCCGAGCTCGAAGCCGTGCGCAGAAAAGCCGAAGGCATGCA
This sequence comes from Variovorax sp. YR566, assembly GCF_051992195.1. Classification (NCBI taxonomy): domain Bacteria; kingdom Pseudomonadati; phylum Pseudomonadota; class Betaproteobacteria; order Burkholderiales; family Comamonadaceae; genus Variovorax; species Variovorax sp. YR566. The sequence goes on from NZ_CP197092.1 coordinate 2,021,587, forward strand.
CGAGGTTCGGCGCCGCGCGGCTCGGGCCGATCACGGGAATACCGTCGGGCATGAAGGCCTCGACGCCGGCCCAGGCGCGGTTGACGCCCAGCGGCTTCAGGTGCGGGAACAAGTCGGTCACCGTGCGCGCGCTGCGGGCGAGCTTCGGCATGTCGACGATGCCATGCCGCGCGTCGAGGTCCGCGGTGCAGCGCAGCCCACCGCCGATCAGCACCGTGCCGTTCGCGAACTGCTTGAAGGACAGCGGCCGGCCGGTCGCGCCGAGCACCGGCGTGACGAAGGGCGGTGCACGGTGCGTGATCATGAGCATCAGCCCGCCCCCTTCGACCGGCACCGGGTCACCGGCCTGCGCGGCCAGCGTGCCGGCCCAGGCACCGGCGGCGTTGACCAGATGGGTGGCATCGAAGCTGCCACGCGTGGTTGCCACGTGCCAGCGGCCGGCGCGATGGTCGATGCGTTCGACGCGCGTCTCCTCGTGCACTTCTGCGCCGGCGCGCTGGGATGCCAGCCGGAATGCGGTGACGGCGCGGTACGGCAAGGCATGGCCGTCATCGCGCACCCAGATGCCGCCGACGACGTGCGGCGCAATGGCGGGCACGAGTTCGCGCACCTGTTTGGCGTCGACGAATTCTTCATGGCCGAAGCCAAGCGAATGCAGACGCGCAACGGTGTCGCGCAGCGTCTGCAGTTCCTCATCGGTCTCGGCAACCTTCAATTGGCCGCTGGGCGCAAAACCCGCGTCATCGCCGACGAGTTCGGCCAGCCGGTGCCACATTGTTCGCGACGCCAGCGCGAGCGGAATCTCGGCGACGTGGCGCCCGAGGGTTCGCACGCCGCCCGCGTTCACGCCGGAAGCATGGCGGCCACAGAACTCGGCCTCGAGCACGATGACCGCCAGCCCGCGCTGCGCAAGATGCAGCGCGCTCGACAGGCCGTGCAGGCCGCCGCCAACGACGATCACATCCGCCGATCGCTTCATTCCGCGCCCGCGAGCTCGCCCAGCGAGATCGGCTTGATCGGCGGCCGGATGCGGTAGTAGCCCACTTCGGCCGGCGTCACGCCGCGCGCGTCCGCGATCAGCTCAGTCACGGTCAGGCCGCACTGGCGCCCCTGGCACGGGCCCATGCCGCAACGCCCGAAGGCCTTCGCCTGGTTCGGTCCGTCGCAGCCGAGCGCCACGAAATGCCGGATGGCGCCGGCAGCGACTTCCTCGCAGCGGCACACGATCACGTCGTCTGCCGGAATGCGGTTGGCCTTCTTGGGCCGGTACAGCGCATCGAGGAAGGGGCGGATGCGCAGGTGCTCGCGCAGCGCCGCGCGAAGCGGCTCGGCAAGCTTGTCGCGCTCCGCGGTGGTGATCCGGCCGAGCCCGTGCATCGCGCCGAGCGCCGCAAGCTCGCCCTGCTGCGCCGCCGCCAGCGCACCACCGATGCCGAGGCCATCGCCGGCGACGTGGATGCCGGGCACGTCGAGCGCACCCCAGGCATCCGCCTCGGGCCGCCAGCACAGTTGCGCGTCGTCCCAGGTGTGCCCGGCCCGCAGCGACCAGGTGAATTGCGTGTTCGGCACCACGCCGTGGTGCAACAGAAGGGTCGAGGTTTCGATGCGATGCGCCTTGCCGCCGGCCGTGAAGCGCAGCGCCTCCACGCCGTCATCGCCTTCCGCTGCGAGGTTCTCGGCACCGGTGTGGAAGGGCACACCGGCGCGCTTCAGCACACGCATGAGCGACAGCCCTTTCTTCAGGTAGCGCCAGCCGGCCAGCGCGCCGCCGAGGTGCGAGAGCGCGCGGCGGTAGTCTTCCATCGACGTCGTGTCGACCAGCGCGCGAATTGGCACGCCCGCGCGCACGTACTGCCAGCCGAGCAGGTAGAGCAGCGGTCCGCAGCCCGCGAGCACGACGGGCTCGGCCGGCACCACGTCGGCGCTCTTCAGCAGGATTTGCGCAGCGCCAGCGGTGAGCACGCCCGGCAGCGTCCAGCCCGGGATCGGGAACGGACGCTCCATGGCGCCCGAGCAGAGCACGACGCGTCCGGCCTGCAGCGTTGAGGTCGCGCCGTCGCGCAGGTAATGCACAGCGCCTTCGGGCGTCACCTGCCAGACGGCGGCGTTGGTCAGGTGCCGGGCGCCGCTTGCAGCGAAGGCATCGGCGAGCGAGCGGCCGGCGGCGTAGTCCGGCCCGAGCAGGTCGACCCGGCGCGCCGGCGCGTCGGTGATGGCGCGATAGATCTGCCCGCCCGCACCGCGTTGCTCGTCGAGCACGACGACGCTGGCGCCGAGCCGCGCGGCAACGATGGCGGCCGACATGCCGGCCGGTCCGGCGCCAACGATGGCGATGTCGCAACGTTCATTCGACATGCGCGGCCTCTTCGGCTATCACGGCATCAGCGCCGTCGAAGGAACGCAGGCCGGCCTGCGTCTTTACCTGCATGCCTTCGGCCACCGCGACGAGGCAGCTCTGCCGGTTGGGCTGGCCGTCGATATCGACCAGGCAATCGAAGCACGCGCCCATCATGCAGTAGGGCGCGCGCGGCGCCCCGCTCACGGGCGTGGTGCGGAAGGTAGAGACACCGTTGGCGAGCAGGGCCGCGGCCACGCTGCAACCGGCCGGAGCCTGCAGGCCACGGCCATCGAAAAACAGGTTGACCATCGGCTCGCCGCGCGGCGAAGCATCGGCCGGAACCAGGGAGCGAAAGCGGACGTTAGTGGGCATGTTGGAAGGTCTCGTTGCCGTTGAGGAAGCGGTCACCGCTGAAAGATTCGATGCCGGCCGGTGCGCCGTCCCCGGCGCTGCCGGCGATCCACGGCGCGATGGAGAACGCATGGTTGGCGGCCAGCGTCACGCCGCTGTGACAGGTCACGACGAATGCGCCAGGGCACTGCGTCGATGCTTGGTAGATCGGAAAGCCGTCGGGCGTCATCACCCGCAGCGCGCCCCATGCGCGCACCAGCCGCAGGCTCTCCAGCGCCGGAAAGCTGCGCACGCCGCGACGCGCGATGGTGCTCAGTACGTCGGCGGTCGTGCCGTCGTCGAGGCCGACGTCCTCGAGCGAATCGCCGAGCTGGATCGTGCCTTCGTCCGTCTGGCGCACGTAGGTGGTCGGATGGTCGAGAAAGCGGGCGACGCGTTCGCCGACCAGCACCTGGCCCCGGTTGGGTTGCACTGGCGCAAAGAGGCCGACCTGCGGCGCCAGCTCGCGGTTGCCGAGGCCGGCCGCGAGCACCACGCGCGGCGCGTGCCATATGGCCGTGCCGGCCTCGATCTCGAAGCCGCCGGCCTGCGGCGTGATCCGCGTCGCCCGGCTGCCCTGCGCGAAGCGCACGCCGTGATGGCGGCAGGCCGCGTGCAGCGCCCGCAGCAGCTTCAGCGGATTGGCGTGGCCATCCATCCGCGTATAGCTCGCGCCGGCGACCGCGGGCCCGATGCCGGGCAGCCGTGCCTTGAGCGATGCGTGGTCCAGCATTTCGAAGGAGTAGTTGCCGTCGAGCGCGTCGCTGATGCTGCGCATGCGCGCTTCGCGTGCCTGCATCTCCTCGTCGGAAAAGCAGAAATGAAAGCCGCCGGGCTGGCGCAGCTGCACGTCGATGCCGGTGTCGGTATTCAGTGCCTCGGCGAGCTGCGGCCATTGCGCGGCCGACCTCATCGTCCAGCGCGCATACGGCGTCATGCCGAAGCCCTTGCCCTGGACCCATACGAGTCCGAAGTTGCCGCGCGACGCACGAAAGGCATCGTCGCCCTCGTCGAGGACGGTCACGCGAGTGCCGTTGCGCGCCGCGCCGTAGGCCAGCGCGGTGCCGACCAGGCCGCCGCCGACGACGATCAAATCACTTGTGTTCATGGAATGCAGAAAAAGAAATGCCCGGATGCGAGCAGATGGGCAGAGGCGGGCAGGGCGCGCTCAGCCCTTGCCGATCAGCACGCGGTCGAGGCCGACGAGGCGGTCGAGCAGCACCATCAGCACCACCGTGCCGGCGATGAGCACGGTCGATACCGACGCCACCAGCGGGTCGATGGTCTGCGCGATCTGGTTGTACATGGCGACCGGCAGAGTCGTGGTGCCCGGCGTGGCGACGAACACGGTCATGGTGAGCTCGTCGAAGCTCTGGATGAAGGCGAGCATCCAGCCGCCGACCACGCCCGGCAGGATCAGCGGCAGCACGATGCGGCGGAACGCGGTCATGCGGTTCGCGCCGAGCGAGAGCGCGGCCTTCTCTGCATCGCGATCGAGGCCCGTGGCCGAGGCCAGCACCAGCCGCAGTGCGTAGGGCATGACCACCACCACGTGCGTCAGCGCGAGCCACGCGAACGACCCCGACACGCCCACCGTGGTGAAGAAGCGCAGGAACGCCACGCCCAGCACCACATGCGGAATCATCAGCGGCGACATGAAGAAGGCCGCGAGCACGCCGCGCCCCGGAAAGCGGTAGCGCACCAGCGCCAGCGCGGCCGGCACTGCCAGCACCACGGCGACGGTCGCGCTCGCAAGGCCGAGCCAGAGCGAGATCCAGAACGCGTTGACCAGCTCGGTGGCGCCGCCGATCGCGCGGAACCAGCGCAGCGAGAAGCCGTCGGTCGGCAGCGAGATGTAGCCCTTGCCTGTGAACGACACCAGCACCACTACGACCAGCGGCGCCAGGATGAAGGCGATGAAGATCGCGTGGTAGACGAGGGAGAGCAGTCCGTTCTTGCGCATGTCGTGCCTCTTTTTCTCAGCCTTCGAAGACCTGTGCGTAGCGCCGCTCGAGCCAGCGGTTGAAGCCGGCGATGACGATGACGTTGGCCACCAGGAGCAGGATCGCGATCGACGCGCCCAGCGGCCAGTTCAGCGTGCTCAGGAACTCGTCGTACGCGGCCGTGGCCACCACCTTGAGCCGGCGCCCGCCAAGAATGGCCGGCGTGGCGAAGGCCGAGGCCGCCAGCGCGAACACGATGATCCCGCCCGACAGGATGCCTGGCAGGATCTGCGGCAGGATGACCCGGCGAAACACCGTGAAAGGCGCCGCGCCGAAGGAGAGCCCCGCGTTCTCGACCTGCGGATCGAGCTTCTGCAGCGAGGCCCACACCGAGATCACCATGAACGGCATCAGCACGTGCGTGAGCGCGATGACCACCCCGGTCATCGTGAACAGCAGGCGTACCGGTTCGTCCGTGAGGCCGAGCGCCCGCAGGCCCGCATTGATGAGCCCGTTGTTGCCCATGAGGATGGCCCAGCCCAGCGTGCGGACCACGACCGAGACCAGCAGCGGGCCAAGAATGACGATCAGGAAGATGCCGCGCCACGGCGCCTTCATGCGCGACAGGATGATGGTTTCCGGCACGCCGAACAGCACCGACAGCAGCGTGACCGCGAGCGCCAGGCCGGCCGTGCGCAGGAAGATCTCGTAGTAGTACGGGTCCGAGAAAACCTCGAGGTAGTTGCGAGCAGTGAAGTCCGGCAGCACACCGCGCGTGCCGTCGAACGAATGGAATGACAACACCGCGGTGAGCGCGAGCGGAATCACCAGCAGCCCGAGAAACAGCAGCAGCGCGGGCGCGCTGAGGAACCAGGGCGCAGAACTCGCGCGCGGCCCGGAGGCTGCCTCAGCCATTCGCGGCCTCCGTGTCGAGCAGGCGCAGGTCGTCGTCCAGCCAGTGCAGCGCGACGGCTTCGCCTTCGGCCGGTGGCACCGCGCCGATGTTGGGATGGCTTACGCGCATCGGCCCGAGCGCGCTGTCGACCTCGACCAGCCAGTGGTTGCCCAGGAAGAGCCTCGTGCGGATGGTGGCCGGAATGCCGTTCGCGGCCGAGGCCGGCGCAAGCTTCACCTTCTCGGGCCGAACATAGACGTTGACCTCGCGCGCAAGCGGCTTTTCCTGGTGCGGCACGTGCAGCAGCGAATCGCCGACACGCACTTCGCAGCAGCGCATGTTGCGGGCTTCGACGACACCTTTCAGCACGTTCGTCTTGCCGAGGAAGGACGAGGCGAATGCGGATTCGGGTCGCTCGTACGCCTCGAAGGGCGTGGCGAGCTGCACGATGCGCCCGCCGTGCATGACCGCGATGCGGTCGCTCATGGTCATGGCCTCGACCTGGTCGTGCGTGACCAGGATCGTGGTGATGCCAAGGTGCCGCTGGATGCCGCGCAGCTCGACGTGCATGTCCTCGCGCAGCTTCGCGTCGAGGTTCGACATCGGCTCGTCGAGCAGCAGCACCTCGGGGCGCACCGCCAGCGCACGGGCGATGGCAACGCGTTGCCGCTGGCCGCCCGAGAGTTCCTTTGGATAGCGCTTGCCCAGGCCCGGCAGCCGCACGAGCTCGAGCGTCTCGTCGATGCGTTTCAACTTCTCGGCGCCCCGCATGCCGCGCATCTCGAGGCCGAAGCCGATGTTGTCGGCCACGGTCATGTGCGGAAACAGCGCATAGCTCTGAAACACTACACCCATGCCGCGCTTCTCCGGCCGCATGGCCGTGATGTCGGCGCCGTTCAGGCGGATGCGTCCGCGCGTCGGCTCGACGAAGCCCGCCACCATCTGCAGGGTGGTGGTCTTGCCGCAGCCCGAGGGGCCGAGCAGCGAGATGAACTCGCCGCGCTCGACGTCCAGGCTCAGGCTCTCCACGGCGCGGAAGTCGCCGAAGGTCTTGCCGAGTTGATCGAGTTGAAGGAAGGTCATGCTTGCTCAGCGTTCGACGGTGCGGTTCCAGCGGTTGGTCCACTCGGCGCGCTTCTCGTTGACCAGCGTCCAGTCGGTGGGCAGCAGCTTGTCCATCTGTTCCTTGCCGTACGGCACCTTGGCCGCCACTGCCGGTGCCAGCTTGGTGGTCGAGTTGGCCGGGCCCCAGCCCTGCGTGTCGGCGAGGATGGCTTGCACTTCAGGCGTCAGCAGGTAGTTGACGAAGGCCTGCGAGAGCGCCGGGGCGGTGTTCTGCGCCACCGGGCAGGCAGCTATCAGCAGGGCCGGCGCGCCTTCCTTCGGAATCACGAATTGCACCGGGAAGCCCGTGTCCTTCAGCGCCTGCACGCGGCCGCTGCCCCACACGGCCAGCATGATGTCGTTGTTCTGGAACAGCTCGGTCATCTTGCCCGGCGACGGTTCCCACGCCAGCACGTTGGGCCCGACTTCGCGCGCCATTGCCGTGAAGCCCGGGTCGATGTTCTTGTCGCCGCCCTTGCGCAGCTTGGCGAAGGTCAGCAGCGTCTGCAGGCCGTAGGTGTTGCTGATCGGCGGGATCGCGACCTTCTGCTTGAAGCGCTTGTCGGTGAGCACCTCCCACGAATCCGGCGGAGGCAGGTTCGCCTTCTTGAAGGCTTCGGTGTTGTAGGCGATGCCGGCGGCGACGATGCCCACGCCGACTGCGCTGTCGGTCATGCGTGCGACGGGGTACAGGTCTTTCAGCACCGGCTGGTTGCCCAGCTTGTCGCAGAAGCCGAACTGCACGGCCTGGTACATCGGGCCGTCGTCGAGCAGCACGACGTTGAGTTCCTGCTTGCCCTTTTGCGCCTGCAGCTTGGCCAGCGTGTCGGTCGAGTTGCCCGACACGTAGACGATCCTGGCGTTGTGCTTGGCCTCGAACGCGGGGATCAGCTTCTCCTTGAAGGCCTTCTCGGTCGAGCCGCCGTAGGAGCCGACGTAGAGCGTGGTCGGCTGCTGGGCTGACGCGATGGTTGCTGCGGCAAGGGCGCAGAAGGCCAGCACGGTGGACAGCGCCGCATTCACGGCCGCGGAAACGGGACGAAGCATCATGGGATTTCCTTTGTTGCGCACCAAAAAGTCCGGGTTTTCCCTATCGTGATGCGTTTCTCTTATGGCGCACCAGAATGGGTTCCGCAGTTCGTTTCACTTGAAGAATGCAGATTAACGATGCGTTCGTTCGCTGAACAATCGTTTTTTTTCGGAATGCCATAACATTCATGTATGGAGTGCCAGACATGAAGATTCGTCAATTGGAGGCCTTTCGCGCCGTGATGCTGTGGCAAACGGTGACACGCGCGGCCGAGTCGCTGCACGTGTCGCAGCCCGCCGTCACGCGGTTGATTGCCGACCTGGAGGAAAGCGTGGGCTTCCCGCTCTTTTTGCGTGTGCGGGGGCGCCTGCAACCCACCGCGGAGGCCGAGGCGCTGAACGAGGAGGTCGAGCGCTCGCTGCTCGGCATGGAGCGCATTGCGCGAACCGCCGAGGAGATCCGGTCGCTGCAGCGCGGCGCGCTGCGCATTGCCGCCGCGCCGGCATTGGCGCTGTCTTTCCTGCCGCGCGCAATTGCGGGCTTCCTGGCCGAGCACAACGACATCCGGGTGTCGCTCGCCAACCATTCCTCGCGCACGGTGGTGGACCTGGTGGTGGGCGAGCGCTGCGACGTCGGATTCGTCATCCTGCCGGTAAGCCATTCGAGCACGCACGGTGAGCGGCTGATCGCGACCCGGATGGTTTGCGTGATGCGCAGCGATCACCGGCTCGCGAAGAAAAAGGTGATCCGTCCTCCAGACCTGGCTGGCGAGCACTTCGTCTCGCATCCGCATGTGATCGAATCGCGGCTGCACGTCGACGCGCTCTTTGCGTCCTACGGCATCGAGCGCAAGCTGCAGGTCGAGACACAGGTGTCGGCCGGCGTTTGCGCCATGGTGGCTGCCGGCCTCGGCGTGTCGCTGGTAGACCCGATCACCGCGCTGGAGCACGCCGGCCAGGGCCTGAGCTTCCTGCCCTTCGAGCCGGAAATGGTGACGGATTTTTCCGTGCTCACGCCGGTACGGCGGAGCTCGTCATTGCTGGTGAGCGCCTTCGTCGATCACGTGCGCAAGTTCGCCGTGGCGCAACTCGACCCGAGATTCGTCAGCCCCTGATTTACGTTCCGGGCTTCTACAGCACAGCCTCCACAGCCAGCGCCACGGCCGCAAGCCGCGCATCGTCGCCGCGCACCGAGGCCAGCATCAGCCCCACCGGCAGTTCGCCCGGCGCATGGCAGGGCAGGCTGAAGGCGCAGCCGTCGAGCAGGTTGATCGCGAAGGTGTTGCGCAGCAGCAGGCCGTTGGCCTTGAAGAAGGCCGCGTCTTCCGCCAGCGCCGCAATGGGCGGCGCGACGATCGGCACGGTCGGGCACACGAGGGCGTCGAAGCCTTCGATGGCCCGTTCGACGCGGCCGATCCAGTCGCGCCGGCGGTCTTGCATGGCGATGTAGTCGGCGGCGCGCACTTCGGTGCCGAGCGCGATGCGGGCGGCTACGCGCGAATCGAAGCCGCTGCGCTTTGCGGCGAAGCGCTCGCGGTGCACCGCAGAGGCCTCGACCGGCGAGAAGCCGCCGGGCGCGTTGACGGTCGCGATCTCGGCGAGTTCGGCTAGCGTGATGTCCACGATCTGCGCGCCAGCGGCCGAGAGGGCCTGCAGCGCGCGGTCGAAGGCGTGCGCCACTGCGGGCTCGATATCGTCGAACATCATCGTGCGCGGCACGGCAAGGCGCATGCCCTGCAGCGGGCGGCGGCGCACCGCGAGCGGTGCATCGGCAATGGCCGCATCGGCGATCAGGCAGTCTTCCACGCTGCGGGCCATGGCGCAGACCGTGTCGAGCGAGCGCGCCAGTTCGAAGGCACCCGTGCGCGGCACGCGCGACTGCGTGCTCTTGAAGCCCACGAGTCCGCACAGCGCGGCGGGAATGCGGATGGAGCCGCCCGTGTCCGAGCCCAGCCCCGCGACAGCGAGGCCGAGCGCCACCGACACCGCAGCACCCGACGACGAACCGCCCGGAATGCGCGCCGTGGCCGCGTCGGCCGGATTGCGCGGCGTGCCGTAGTGCGGGTTGATGCCCACGCCCGAGAACGCGAACTCGGTCATGTTGGTCTTGCCGACGATGGCAGCGCCTTGCGTGCGCAGCCGCGTCACGGCGATTGCGTCGCGCGTGGCCGGCGGCTCGCCTGCGCAGACGGCAGAGCCGGCCATGGTGGTCTCGCCGGCCACGTCGTAGAGGTCCTTGACCGACACGGGCAGGCCGGCGAGTGGGCCGAGTTCGACGCCGGCCTTTCGCGCGGCATCGGCATGGCGCGCTGCGGCACGAGCCGCATCGGCGTAGAGCCGCGTGAAGACGTGCTCGGCGGCGGGTTGTGCGGCCGCTTCGAGCATCTGTTCGATCAGCGCCTCGTGCGAAAGCTCGCCGCGCGCGATGCGTTCGCGCAGGGCTGCGATGGTGAAGCCGTTTTTCATCACGCCACCACCGGCAGTGCTTCCACCGCATAGCGATGCACGATGCGGCGCCGCAGCTTCGGGTCGTGCAGTTCGATTTCCATCTGCCCGGCGGGCCGGATGCCTTCGCCCTTCGCGTTGGGCAGTGCGCCCAACGTGCCGCAGGTCATGAACAGGCCTTCGGGTGCGCTGCCGGCGCCGGGCATGCCGTCGCGCAGCGCGGCCAGCGGCCGGATCGACGCGAGCGTGCCGCGCTGGTAGTCGGTCCAGCGGCCATCCTCGAAGATGCGCGAGCGCAGTTCGAGTGAGTCCTGGTGCGCCTGCACGTCGCGCCAGCGCCATGCGGTCTCGGCCACGGGCTTTGCGCACATCTGCTTCGACACGGCCACCGAATAGCTCTCGACATGCCGGTCGGTGTGATCAGAGGCCACGCTCAGCCACCACTCGCCCTGCGAGAAGAAGAACACGGGCTCAGCCTCGCCGGAGCTCTGGTCGCCCAGCGCCTCGATGGCCGGCGATTGCGTCAGCAGCTGGGCCGCGACGCGGTAGTACAGCGGCACGCTCGAAGGGCGCGGCACGCCGAGCTCCGCCAGCTCCTCGATGTGGTGCTCGATGGCAGCGATGTCGCGGCCGGTCCAGCCCGCCACCACGAGCGCACGGGGCGCGATGCTGTGCAGGGCGGTGGAACGCGTGCCGTCGTCGGCAATGCTCTCGCAGGCGAAGCGCAGGGAATGATGCATGCTCGTCGTCATCAGTTCTCCAGTGGGCGCTTGGCGGTTTCGCGGGCCACCACGAGGGCGATCAGCGTCAGGCCCAGCGCGGCCACCACGTACAGCGACACGGCTACCGTGGTGCCCCACGACTTGAACAGGCTCGCGATGATCAGCGGCGCGAAGCCACCGCCCACGATGCCGGCCAGCGTGTAGGCCAGCGAGGCGCCCGCATAGCGCACGCGGCCGGGGAACTGCTCGGTCACGAAGGCGGCCTGCGGGCCGTACATCATTGCGTGGATCAAGAGGCCAACCACCACCGCCGCGCAGATGGCGACCGGTTGCGCGCTGTCCATCAGCACGAAGAACACGAAGGCCCACACCATGCCCAGCAGCGCGCCGGCAATGTAGACCGGCCGGCGGCCGATGCGGTCAGACAGGCTGCCGAACCACGGCACTGCAATCGCGTTGCAGGCCGCGCCGATCATCGTGGCGGTGAGCGCCAGCGGCCGCGACAGGTGCAGCACCGTCGTCACATAGGTCAGCGTGAACACCACCACCAGCGCGTACAGCACGTCGGAGCCGATGCGCGAGCCGCCGGCGACCAGCAGGCTGCGCCAGTGCTGGGTGAACACTTCCTTGATGGGGGTCTTGGCGGTGGCCTTCTTCTCTTCCATCTCGCGGAACACGGGAGTCTCGTCAACACCGCGGCGCAGCCACAGGCCGAACAGCACCAGCGCGACGCTGGAGATCAGCGGCAGGCGCCAGCCCCAGGCCTGGAACTCTTCCGGGCTCAGCCAGGCCGACACGATGGCGATGAAGCCGGTGCCGATCAGCGTGCCGCACGACGGGCCGACCTGCGTGAACGAGGCGTTGCGGCCGCGTTCGTCGGGCTTGCCGTGTTCCATCGACAGCAACACCGCGCCGGCCCATTCGCCGCCGAGCGCCACACCCTGCACGAAGCGCAGCGCAACCAGTGCCACCGGCGCCCAGATGCCCCAGGTCGCATAGGTGGGCAGCAGGCCCATCAGGCCAGTGGACACACCCATGATGACCAGCGTGGCCACCAGCACGAAGCGCCGGCCCAGCCGGTCGCCGAGGTGGCCGAACACCATGCCGCCCAGCGGACGCGAGATGTAGCCGACCGCATAGGTCGAGAACGCGAGGATGGTGCCGGTGAGCGGGTCGAACGACGGGAAGAACACCGCGTTGAAGACCAGCGCGGCCATGATGTTGTAGACGGTGAAGTCGTACCACTCCAGCGTGGTGCCGATGGAGCTGGCCATGGCCAGGCGGCCCATCTTGGCGGACCCGGAACTGGAACCGGGTGTGGGCGGCGTGGCTGCGGTGGCCGCAGCGGGGAGAACATGTTCGGTCATCGGAATACCTTTGTTCAGGGAGGAGATGGAAGTCGGGTCAGCCCAGCTCGGCCGCGCTCAGCTTCCAGCCGAGAGCGAGCAGCCAGCCTGTGGTGGGGTCGGCATCGAAGGCGCCGGCGGCCGTGGCACGTGCGGTGCGTGCGGCAGCGGCGCTGCTGGTTTCGATCACCAGCATCGGCTGCAGCACGCGGCCTTCGGTGGATTCGCGCGGCAGCGGCGTGCTGAGCGCGGTGTCGGGCACGAGCAGGTACGACTGCACGAAGCCTGCCTGCTCTTTCTTCAGCTGAAGGCCGATGCGCTCTGCGCTTTGCACCAGCGCTTCAGCGTCGGCGGGCACCGGCAGGGGCAGCACGACCACGTGGCTGCCGCTGCCGAAACCCGTGACTGCGCGCACGGCGCAGACGCGACGGATCGGCTGCCGCATGCGGTCGAGGTTGGCGATGGACCACGGCGTCTGCTTCTCGAAAGCGGCGCGGTAGCCCGGCGAGCCGAACACCGCCAACGATTCAGTGCGGTACAGCCCGAGGTACTTGCGGCCGCCTTCGAGCGAGAAGTAGCGCGCGCCCGAGAGAAAGCCGGGGATGCGCACGCGCTCTTCCACGTGCTCCTGGTCGTACCAGCGGTTGAAGTCGGCATCGTCGGCCGACTCGACATCGGAAGCGACGAACAGCAGGCCGTTCGCGTTCGCTGCGGGGAAAGAAAGGTCAGGTGTGTTCATGGCGGCGGAAGAGCAGGCGGGCCTTCGAAAAATGAAGGCGCGATCTTCCGTCGCAGGGGCGAACTGTCACAAACGAGTTTTTCTGGGCTACAGCCACAAGAATTACTGGCCCCTTTTCGGGGCCGAAATGCGCTGTTTTGAGGGTTAACCCTCTGCCGATGCGCTCCAGGTTGGTGCGATTGCCGACGTGGTGAACTGGTCGGAAGCGCGGCAGGCCAGCTCGGCCACGAGCCGGATGGCGTCGGAGTCTGCGGCTTCGAGGTGGCTCACCACGATGCGCTGCGGCGAGATGAGCGCGTCGCACTCGATGATCCGCACGTCGCCGATGGCCACGTATTCATAGCAGGGCGGCAGCGGCACCAGCGCGTTGCCGAAGCCCGCCTTCACCAGCCGCGCCAATGCAGAGATTGAGCTCACGCAGTGCACCTTGCCCAGAGGAATGCCCGCCGCGCGGAACAGGTTCTTCAGCGCCTCGTGTGGCTGCGAGCCGGGGCTCATCGTGAGCACGGGCTGGCGCAGCAACTGCTCGACCGTCTGCATGGGCTCGGCGCCGGGCGGCCCGACCCAGCCCATGGGCATCGGCAGGCAGGGCGTGCTCACGATGCCGGCGCCGGCGATGTGGTCGGTCTGCAGCGCGATGTCGAGCGCGCCTTCGCGCAGGCCTCGGTGCAGGGCCAGCGTGGTCTCGGAGGTCAACTGCACCTCGATGCCCGGGTAGGTGGAGCGCAGGTTGGTGAGAAAGCCCAGCAGCCAGGTATGGACGACGGTCTCGATGGCGCCGATGCGAACCAGGCCGAGGATGTCTTCGCGCGGACGGCCGAGCGAGACGATCTCGCGGCGCAACTCGAGCAGGCGCTCGCCGTAGTCCATCAGCCGCACGCCCACCGGCGTGAGCCGCAGCTCGCGCGCATCGCGTTCGAACAGGCGCGCGCCGATGTCTTCCTCGAGGGAGGCGACGCGGTTGGACACCGCCGCCTGCGTGATGTGGAGCCGGTCGCTCGCCGCGCGGAAGCTGCCGAGCCGTGCGGCCCAGAGAAAGGCTTCTACAAATCGTGTGTTCATGGGGGCACCTGCAGGCATTTTGCCGGTGTTCGTGCCCCCGGGGCGCCTCAGCCGCCCATCGAATAGAAGAACTCTTCGCGCACGATGGCCCCGTCCTTGACGGTGTAGAGGCCTGCTTCTTCCATCTGGAAGCGCTGGCCCGTGGGCTTCATGGTCACGTCGAAATCGAAGCCGACGATGAAGCGGTCGTCATGCGGCCAGGGGCCGGTGATCTTGAACGAATGCACTTCGTGGTTGTCGCTCCACCACTTGCCCTTGGCCTCGATGGCTGCCAGGCCGACGGCTTCGCGCTGCTGGCCGGGCGGGGCGCCCGCCTCGACGCTCACCGCGTCATCGGCGTAGAGCGATTTCGCGTCCTCGAACTTTCCTTCTCTGCACAGCGCGACGAGCTTGTTCGCGATTTCGAGCGTGGTCATGGTTGTCTCCTGGGGAAGGGGCGGGTGGGAAAGCAGTTTAGGCCGATGGGCGCGTCAGAGGGCGTTCAACACTGCCTGCGTCGCGGTCAGCCGGGGTTCAGCGAACGCATGCTGGCCACCGTTTCGTCCGATGCCCACAGCAGCGTGTTGAGGTAGGTCTCGATACGGTCGACCAGCGCGCTGCGCGGGCCTTCGCGCCATTCGGCCGAACCGTAGAACGCGGCCTGTTCCGCTTCCAGCGCCTGCCGGTTCGCATATGCGCGCACGAGGTGGTAGGTCTCTTCCTCGTGGTCCGATTTGCCGTAGGTGACGACGTCCATGCCCTTGCTTCGGAGCATCGGCACGGCCCGTGTGTGCATGGCTTCGTGGAAGTCGGCGAGCGTGCCGGGCTTGAGCCTGTAGGTGCGGATTTCGAGCAGCCGGGTCATGGTGGAGTGACGGCGTCAGCAGAAAACAATCGCCGTCTTGTGCGCAATGCTCAGCCGCGCCGATTCATACAGCAGCAGCCAAGACACGTATTCCCGGTACAGGCCGCCGTCTTCCTCGATCAGCGCGTCGATGCGTTCCGCTTCCTCGTCCGAGAGCTTGCCGTTGTCGAGGTGGATGCCCAGGGCCGGGGCCACGAACACGAGTTCTTCGAGCAGGCGGTAGGACGAGCCGAGCATGCCGCCGGGGAGGCCGGCTTCCTCTTCCTCCTCGTCTTCGTCGTCCTCATCATCCTCTTCGCAGCTGTCATCCCCGTCGAACAGCACATCCTTGAAATCGATGGGAACGTAGAAGCCTTCCGCATCCGAGTGGCACAGCAGGTGGCTTGCCGAGCCGTCGAGCAGCGCCTGGATCTTCGGGTCGGCCGTGGGGTCGACGTCGTCCGGCAGCGGCGTCGCCACCCAGTCGGGCGAGAGCAGTCGGTGGGCGTAGGCGCGGCGCAGGTAGTGGATGAAGGAATACGGGAAGCCGTCGATGGAAGCGCGCGAGTCGAGCTCCATCGGCTCGCGTGGCTCCGTGTGCTGGGGAAGCCCCGCGGCGGCCAGTACGCGGTTGGCTTCGGCCAGTTCTTCCTCGAAGCCCTCGGCGCTTTCGGGATCGTCTTCGAGCAATTCGGCGAGCATGCCGACACAGACAGCCAGACCCATGATCTTTCCTCCAGGTTGTTGGTTCGCCGCGATGGTGACGACCGCCGGTGAAGAAGCGATGACCGCTAAATTGTTACTTCGTCGCCTCCACCTTCACCCGCGCATTCGGCGCCTCGCCGAACATCTCCGGCGCATACATCGCCTCGACGCGGCTTGGCGGCAACGCGAAGTCGCCGACGTTGTTCAGGCGCACGGTGTATTCCATCTTCACCACGCCCTTGGGCAGGTACTCGTAGTAGCTGCGGAAGGCCTCGAAGCTGCGTTCCTCGAAGGCGGCCCAGCCGGCGCCCGACTTCTTCTCGCCCTGTGTGGCGATCTGCGAGTCGCGGCCGAGGCCGCCGCCGAGGATGGTGGCACCGCCAGGAATCGGGTCGCTGATGACGACCCAGGTCATGTCGGCGCTGGCGTTCACTTCCAGCGTCACGCGCAGCACGTCGCCGCGCGTGTACTTGCCCGCGGTGGCCTGCTCGACCGGCGTCATGGTCTTCTTGATGGCGTAGCCGGCCGCGAACGGCGCCTTCAGCTGCACGGCGGCAATCGACTGCAGCGTGAGCCACGGCTTGCCGGTGCCTTGCTGCGTTACCAGCAGGGTGTCGCGCACCGGTGCGCCCGACGGCGATGCCGCCCACGGCAGGAACATCGTGTTGTTCTTCAGGTTGCCCGGCGATGCGGGCGCGCCGAAGAAGGTGGTCTGGTTCGGTGCACCGGCCGGGTCGCTGGTCTTCACGCGTTCGACCTGGCTCCAGTTGACCTGGGCCTTCACTGCACCGAGCGTGGCGGCAGTGACGCCGGCCACCGGCGTGCTCTCGAACACCTTGCTGAACTTCTCCAGCGCCAGCCCGCCCCACAGGTTGGCGGTGGTGGTGTGCCACGCGCCGTTCTGCTGACGGCCGATGAAGCCGTTGGCGAGCTTGCCGATGTCGTCCTTCCAGCTCGGGTCGTCCATCACGCTGAGCAGCAGGCGGGCGGTGTTGACGTCGCCGTTGGTCATCAGCCACCACCAGTAGTCGTCCTGCTCGGTGCTGAAGATCAGCTTGGTGCCCTGGTATGAGAGGCGGGCCTTCAGCACGTTGTTGGCTTCGTCCAGGCGCTGCTGGCGCTGCGGCACGTCGTTCACGCGCTTGAGGATGTTGAGCCAGTCGATCACCGCGCTGGTGGGCCACTGGTTCGGCGCGATGGTGATGCTGCCGAGCATGCTGCCCTTGGCCTTGCCGTAGCGCGAGAGCGCTTCGAGCGCGGCGAGCTTGCGCACGTCGAGGTCCTTGCGCGGGCTCCAGAACTCGCGCGTGATGCGGCCTTCGACGAAGGCGATCAGGCTCGACTCCATCGGTGCGCGCACGTCGTCGGCCAGCGCGAAGGCCGGGTTGAGCTGCGCGGCCTCGTTCGTCGCCGCGAGCAGGTACGACGTGAGGATGTCGCTGCCGCGGTTGGCCTCGCCGTCGCGCGGCGGGAAGTAGTTGGCCAGGCCGTCGCTGTCGAGGTACGTCGGCAGCTGGGCCAGCACGCCCTGCCACATCTTCGCGTCGCGCAGGCCGACCGACTTGCTGGTCTTCTGTTCGAGGCAGATGAAGGGGTAGTTCGCGAACCAGTCGCGCACGCCTGGCAGGCCTTCGGCCAGCTTGGGCTGCAGAGACAGCTTGAGGCCGCCGCGGCCGGGGAGGGCGTCGGCGGGCGGTGCCACGTCGAGCGTGAACGGCCCATCGACCTGCACCAACGTGGCCTGCTGCACCGTGAGCGGCACCGAAGGCACGATGCGCTGGCGCACCTTGAGCGCATCTCTCGCACCTTGCGCGCCGCCGATGATGTCTTTCGCCTCGATCTCCCACAGGATGGCTTCGGCGCGCGTCTGCGCGAGCTGCGCGGGCGCGGTCACGGTCCATGCCACTTCACGCGCCTCGCCGGCCGGAATGTCCACGGTCTGCGGCTCCAGCGTGAGCAGGGTGGCGCGCGGCGTGGCCTCGACCTTCATCGGCTTCTGCGTGGTGTTGCGCAGCGTGATCTGCGCGCGGAACTGGTCGTCCTCGCGCACCAGCGGCGGCAGGCCGCTGATGATCTGCAGATCCTGCGTGGCCTGGATGCTGGCCTGGCCGGTGCCGAACAGGCTGGTGCCCGAATCGGCCACCGCCACGATCTTGAAGGTGGTGAGCGCGTCGTTCAGCGGCACCGTCACCACGGCCTGGCCGTTGGCATCGAGCACCACCTTCGGGTTCCACACCAGCAGGGTGTCGAGCAGTTCGCGCGTCTGGCCCTTGCCGCCGCCGCCGCCCGCGGGCACGGCCTTGCGCCCGTAGTGGCGCCGGCCGACGATTTCCATCTGCGCGGTGGAGGTGCTCACGCCCCAGCTGCGTCGCTGCAGCATGGCGTTGAGCAGGTTCCAGCTGTCGTTGGGCATCAGCTCCAGCAGGGCCTGGTCGACCGCGGCCAGCGCCACTTCGGCACCTGCCGCCGGCTTGCCGTCGGGCAGCTTCGCGCTGATGGTGACCTGCGCCTTGCTGCGGATCGGGTAGCTGGGCTTGTCGCTGGTGACGGTCACGTCGAGCTGATGAGCGCGCGTGCCGACGCGGATCTCGGCCATGCCGAGGCGGTAGGCCGGCTTGCTCAGGTCGACCATGGCGGTCGGCGCCACGTATTCCTTGCCTTCGTACCAGAAGGCGGTCCACCACTCGCGCGGCGACTTGAAGCCCCAGGTGAAGAAGCTGTACCACGGCACTTCGCGCAGGCGGCCGCGCAGGGCGAGCACGCTCACGTAGGCGTTGGGTCCCCATTCGGGCTTGACCTGCAGGGTGACGGTCGGGTCCTTGCCATCGAGCTGCACCACGTGCGTCTCGATGATGCCTTCGCGTTCCACCGCGACCAGCGCGGTCGCGAAGCGGAAGGGGCTGCGCACCTGGAACTTGGCGACTTCGCCGGGCTGGTAGCTCTTCTTCTCGGGCAGCACGTCGATGCGGTCGTTGTCCTCGCCGCCGAACCAGAGCTCGCCCTGCTTCGTCACGTAGACGGAGCTCACGGCCTTGGCGTCGCGGCCGTCGCTGTCGGTGGCGCTGGCGATGAGCTCGACTTCGCCGGCTTCCTTCAGCTCCGACTCGCACAGCAGCAGGCCGCGCGCGTCGCTCTTGCCGCTGCAGACGGTGCCGATGTCCTTGGTCTCGGTCTTGTTGTCGTAGGTGTAGAAGCCGCCCACCATGCGCTTGCGGCTGGTGGTGGTGATGCGCGCCACGGCGCGCACGTTGAGCGTCACGTTGGCCTGGGGCTTGCCCGTGAGGTCGAGCGCGAGTGCCTGGAACTTCAGCTTCTGGGCGGTGGAGACCCAGCCCTCGGTCTTGATGCCGGCGATGACGGATGCGGGCCACAGCGTCTGCGTGCTGCGGATGGTCTGCACCTCGCCGTTCGGGTCGGCGTACGTGGCTTCGAGCAGCAGCTCGCGCGCGGCCTTGACCTTGGGCACCTTGTCGATCGTGACCTTGCCGCCGCCGTCCTTGTTCAGCGTGAGCGGCAGCTTGTCGGCGATCACGCGGGTGTCGTTCACACTGTTGAGGTCTTCCTCGCCGGCGCTCGTGTCCGCGGCCGGTGTGGCGGCCTCGGTGCCGTCGCCCTGCGTGGCGCGCGGCGGGTTGAAGCTGAAGGCGTCGTAGTCGGAGAAGCTCAGGGCCTTGCCGCGCACCATGGCCGACACGCGCACCGGCAGGTTGGCGGCGCCGCCGCCTGCCACGTAGTTGATCTGCACGTCGGTCGGCACGCTCGTTGCGGCCACCAGCGGCTTCTTCTCGGTGGGCGAGATGCGGCCTTCGAGCACGGGCAGGCGGAATTCCTCGACACGGAACATGCCGGTGCTGAAGCTGCGGGCGTAGTCCTCGTCGCCGTCGGACTCGCCTTCTCCGTTAGCGTCCTTGCCCTTGCCGGTGCGCAGCATCACCTCGTACACGCCGAGCTTGGCCGCGGGCGGAATGGGGAATGTGTTCTCCGCGCTCAGGCCGCCGGTGGCGGTCTTGCGCCAGTTCAGCGGCTGCGTGAAGCGCTGGCCGCTGCCCGTGTGGGTAATGACGAGGGTGTCGGGCCGGTTCTCCGGCAGGCCGAAGCCCTTGCTGGTCTGCGTGCGGATCAGGCTCTTCATCGACACCGTTTCGCCGGCGCGCAGCAGCGTGCGGTCGAAGATGGTGTGGGCGACGCGATCGGGTTCGGCCTGCAGGTTGGTCGGCACGTTGAAGCGCCAGGGCTCGATGCCGCGCTGCCAGTCGCTCCAGGTGAAGGCGAGGTCTTCGACGCCCTTGTCGTCCTTGGCGCGGGCGCTGACGAACCAGGCGCCCGTTTCGTATTCGTTCGGGCCGTTGCACGACGGCGGCTGCGGCGACACGCCGTTCAGCATGACGATGCCGTTCGCATCGGTGGTGCCGCTGGCCACGGCCTTGCCGTCGCAGCCGGACACGCGCACTTCGGCGCCGGCCACGACCTTGCCCTTGTCGAGCGTGGTCACCCAGGCCATCGAGTTCTCGCGGCCCAGCTTGAAGTGCACGGCCAGGTTGGTGGCCAGCGCGGTGGTGCGCACGTACATCGTGCGGCCGGCGTTGTAGCGCTCGTCGAGCAGCGCCTCGCCGAGTTTCTGCGAGGCGATTTCCAGCACGTGGAAGCCGGGAGTCAGCGGAATGCCGATGACTTCGAAGGGGCGCGGATCGCCGGCGTCAGACTTGGGCATGTCGAGCGCCTTCACGCCCGACTGGCCCGCCAGCAGCGACAGCATGCGCGTTTGCAGGCTGGTGCGGTCGTCCTTGTCGATGACCGGCGGCAGCGGGCCCTTCACGTCCTTGCGGGCTTGCTCGCGCGAGATAGTGAAGCTGTCGTAGCGGCGCACCTTGCGGAACCACGCGATGATTTCCGCGTCGGTCTTCGGGTTCATGTCGCTCACCTTGCCGGGCGTGAGGGCGTTCACCATCAGCTTCGGCTCCACGCGGCGCACGGTGACCGGCATCATGGCCGGGGTGTCGGGCTCGGCCAGTCGCTCGACCACGCCGAAGGGCGAGGCGGCGAACTTGGCCAGCGGCGGCATCATGCCGGTCGCCACCTTCAGCGGGAAGGTGCCGGGCGAGGCCAGCGGGCGGCCCGAGGCGTCCTCGAACTTGGAGGGCAGCTCGATGCTGTATTGCGTGCTCTCGGCCAGCGGCGGCTCGAAGCTCACGCCGTTGACCACGTCATCGTCGCTCTGCGTGCCGCCCTCGTTCTCGAGCTTGGCCTTGATGGTCTTGTCGCCCTTGAGCTGGATCTGCGCGGCCAGCTTGCGCGTGACCGGTGCATTGAACGTCAGCTGCATCGGGCGCAGCGGCAGGCAGGCGGCCTGCGCGTTCTCGCGCTCGCAGGTGAACGAGACGGCGAAGGGCTCGCGCACCTGGAAGTCGAGGCGGCGTTCCACGTTGTTGGGCACACCGGAAGGCGTGGCTACGCCCTTGCCGTAGACGACCTGCACCTTGGCGCCGGGCGTCAGCGTGCGGTTGCACTGCATGGTGACGAAGCGCAGCGGGTCTTTCTCGGCGGCCTTGTCGCGGCCGAAGGCCTTGAGCAGGCCTGCGCGCTGCTCGCCGTCGAGCAGCTTGACGGGAATGCGCTCGCCCACGCCGTCGGCGGCGCACCAGATGTTCTGGCGCACGCTGTCGAGCGTGGCCGCGCCGTTGAGCTCGAGCACGAACATCTGCTGTTCGTCGATGCGGCTGTAGCTGCCCGGCATGTAGTTGCGCACGAAGGGGCCGCCGGTGTTGAACTGGTAGCGCTCGGGGCCGGTCAGCTCGCCGCTGGCGGGCTTGAAGGTGGGAATGCGGGTGACCGTGCAGCGCACGCCGGGCGGCAGGTCGTTCTCGAAGTCGTAGACCCAGGCCTTGGCGTCGGTCCAGCGGCCCGTGCCCTTGGCGGCCTGCGCGTCGGTGCAGCTCACCGTGAGCGGGGCGGGAGCCTTGGGGTCGCCGAAGTTGACGGCGGCCTGGTCGAACTTGGCGACGACCTGGCGTACGCGCGCGACCTCGCCCTGGGGCGTGAGGCTGGTGATCTGGAGGGCAAAGCCCGGGCCGGCCATGAGGACGCCGCCGGCCAGGAGCAATGTTGGAAGGAAACGGTTCACTTTTTTGTATCTCCACCTTGAGGCAGCGCGCAGCGTAGCCGATTTGCGCGACGCTTCGGCAGTGCCAACAGTCATAGGCTGTTGGCGCTGTCCGGAGCTGCGCTCACTACGACGGTGTCATTCGCGCGCACCCCGGAACGTCTTTACACCGGCCTTCTTACAATCAGCCGCTGTCGTGCGTGCGCCGCGCGGACCGCCACCAAGACCTCGCCGCCGACCGATGAAACGCTACTGGGAAATAGACGCCTTGCGCGGGCTGATGCTCGTGCTGATGACCGTCACCCACCTTCCCACCCGGCTGACCGATCCGCTGGGCCAGCCTTTCGGGTTCGTTTCGGCGGCAGAGGGCTTCGTGCTGTTGTCGGCCTTCGTGGCCGGGCTGGTGTACAGCCGCATCGGCTATCTGCGCGGGGTCGATTCGATGCGCCAGGCCTTCTGGCGGCGCGTGCTGAAGGTCTACCTGTGCCAGGCGGCGATCCTGCTGTTCCTGTTCACGGTGATCGCGGCGGTGGGGCTGCACATCGACCAGCCGGCCGTGAAGAACCTGGTGTCGTACTACCTGGCGGAGCCGCGCGAGGGCTTCCTGTTCGGGCTGCTGCTCATCTACGAGCCGGCGCTGCTCGACATCCTGCCGATGTACATCTTTTTCATGCTTTTGAGCCCCTGGGTGCTGGCTTTCGCCATGCGCCATGGCTGGACCTGGGTGATGGTGGCGAGCGCGACCGTGTGGGCGGCGGCGCAGTTCGGGCTCAGCGAATGGGTGTACGGGCTGGCAGAGCGCTACCTGGGTGTGCCGGTGCCGTTCCACGAGATGGGCGCGTTCAACACCTATGCCTGGCAGTTTTTGTGGTTCGCGGGGCTGTGCATCGGCGCTACCCGCAACGGGCCGGAAGCCCGGCCGCTGCGCTTTCCGGCGTGGCTGCTGGTGCTGGCGGCGGGCATCGCGCTGTACGGCGTCTACTGGCGTCACACCGGCATCAACGGGCAGGCGCCGTTCGGCGGCGACGTGGAGCTGAACCTGCTGTTCGACAAATGGCAGCTCGGGCCGCTGCGGCTGGTGAACCTGGTGGCGCTGGGCATCCTGGCGGTGCGCTTCGGGCCCTGGCTGATGCGGCGCATTCCGCGGCTACGCTGGCTGGAGGCAATGGGCTCGGCCTCGCTGCCGGTGTTCTGCGCGCACCTGGTGGCGGTGCTGCTGGTGCTGGCCTTCTACGGCGACAGCCAGACGGCACGGCCATGGTGGGGCGACGGCTTGCTGCTGCTGGCGGTGTTCTCGGGGATGTACTTCGTGGCGCGTTTCACGCGTGGGGCGGACGTGCCGCCGCCGGCCGACGACGTGCCGTCGGAGCCCGCGCCGGCCTGAGCGCCCAGGTTCAGGGCAGGCTGGCCGTCGGCGGCGCGGGCGGAACAGGCAGGTGCGGCGCGATCACCGAGTGCCAGAGCCGGTAGCCCTCGTCCGTCATGTGCAGCCTGTCGCCGCGGAAAAGCTCCATGCGCGGGCGGCCATCCGCGCCGAGCATCGGCGTGTAGATATCGATGAACTCACTGTTGGGCAGCAGGTTCAGGTAGGCCGAGATCACGTGATTGGTCTCGCGGATCTGCGGCATCAGCTGCTCGCGCGAGGGGCTGGGCTTGACCGAAATGAAGCTGATGCGCGCATCCGGCAGCTCGGCGCGCACTGCGTTGGCAAAGCGCGCGAAGCTGTCGAGCACCTGCAGCGGCGTGCGGCCCTCGGCCAGGTCGTTGTCGCCCGCATAGACCATCACCTGCCGGGGCTTGTAGCGCACCACGAGGTCTCGCGCGAAGAGGCTGCAGTCTTGCAGCGTCGAGCCGCCGAAGCCGCGGTTGATCACGCCGCCGGGCACGCGCGCGAAATCTTGCTGCAGGCGGGTCCACATGCGCACCGTGGAACTGCCGACGAACACCACGCCGCCGGGCGCGGGAAAGCGTTCCTGGTCGGCGCGCGCAAAAGCCGCGAGCTCGTTGTGCCAGCGGTCCTTTGCGGCCAGGTAGTCGCGCGCGGCCGCGGCCTCGGCAGCGGCCGTCTCGGATTCCTGGGGGAAGAAGCTGGACTGGGCGTGCGCTGTGAGCGCTGCGGCGAGCAGGGCGATCGCGGCCAGCGCGGTTTTCATCGAATGCATCGGAAGAACGGAAGAAGGGCTGGGAGCGAGCGGTAGGCGGATTTTCCATCACGACGCTCCAGTGGCCGTGACCGTTGACAGCCGGGTCTCGCCTAGATGGTTTTCTCGATGAGCGCGCCCTTGAACAGGACCGGTCCTTTCGGCCCGCTGCCCGGCGGGACGCCGCCCTTGGCTTCGAGCGTGATGGCCAGCGCAGGCACGGCATGCACGTCGGACTCCGATGCCGCGAGGCGCAGGCCCGGGGCGTTGTCGAGCACACCCAGCGATCGCGGCGCGCCGCCCGGCGGCAGGGCCCAGAGCTGCAGCGACTTGTCGTTGCCTTCATTGAAGCCGCCCACGCGCTGAAGCACCAGCTGCTTTTTCTTGGGGTCGAAAGTCACGAGCATCGAGGCTGCGTCCTTATCGTCGCTCAGCACGGCCACGTACTGCACCGCCGGGGCGTTGTGCAACTGGTCGCGCAGGTTGAGGCCGACCGCCACGGCCAGCACCGTGGCCAGCGCGCCGGCGGCGGTGGCGCCGCGCCACAGCGCGAGGCTTCGGAGCCAGCCGCCTTGGCGCGGCTCGCTGTCGGCCCTGGCATTGGCGGCATCGCGTTGCCGTTCGATGGCCAGCGCCGACTGCTCGGCGTCGATCATGTTGCGGATGCGGGTCCACACGGCCGGGTCGGGCGCGACCGAGGTTTGCAGTTCGGTCATGCCCGCGAGCCGGCCTTGCCAGACCAGCGCGGCGGCGCGCACCGGTGCCTGTTCGCGGGCCAGGGCTTCGAAGCGGCGTCGGGCGCCGCCGCGCAGCGTGCCGAGCGCATGGCTCGCGGCCAGCAGTTCGAGCAGTTCGGGGTGGGCGATGAGGTTCATTGGGAGGCTGCCTTGTTCATCGTCGCTCTCACGCAAAGCGCCCCATGCAGACGCGCAGCTTTTCCAGTCCGCGCCGGATCCACGTCTTGACCGTGCCGAGCGGCAGCTTCAGTTGCTCGGCCAGCTCGCCGTGGCTCATGTCGCGCAGGTAGGCCAGGCTGACCACCTCGCGCTGGCGGCCCTCTAGCTGGCTCAGGCACTGGTGCAGCGCCCAGGCCTGCTCGCTCGCATCGGCGGTGTCGGCCGGGTTGGGCGCGTCCGATTCGAGCTGGTCGGCCATGAGCTCGTCGAATTCCTGGGTCAGCTGGGCGCGGTCGGCGGTGCGGCGGCGAAGCAGGTCGAGCGCCCGGCTGCGCACGATCAGCCCGAGCCACGCCAGCGGCGGGCTGAGCGAGGCGCGATAGTCGCCGGCGACTCGCCAGACAGTCAGGAAGGCCTCCTGGAGCACGTCCTCGGCCCATTCGCGCTGCCGCACGACGCGCATCGCCAGGCCCATCAGCCTGGGCGAGGTGCGGTCGTAGAGCTGGCGCAGGGCGGCTTCGTCGCGATGGCCGATGCGGTCGATCAGCGCCATCAGTTCGGCGTCGGGGCTGGGAGCTGGCATCCGCGGATTGTGGGGCATCGATGCACATGCCAGATATACGGGGCGCCGGGGTGGCCGGATTCATGCTGCAGGCCCGATTTCAGGTCGAATGCAGTCTTTAGGAAACATTCGGCAACGTATACTGCCCGCAAAATTTAGAGGGACGCGCACACGCGCGAGCGGGGAAATGAAGCAAATTGCGATTGCGATCGTGCTCTGCGTGGGCGCGTGGTATTTCTTTATCGGCGGTCGCAAGCTCGACGAGCCGATGGTGCGCGACTACTACCAGAAGGAAGCGCGCGCCATTGCCGCCCGCGACGCCGACAAGCTGTGCAAGCAGCTCAGCCGCAAGGCCGTCATCGACAGCAAGACGACCATGATGGGCCGCACGGAAGAGACCTCGCACAACCGTGACGAGGCCTGCGAGGCGCAGCACAAGACCTTCGAGATCCTGCGCCGCGTCGGCGACCAGATGGGCGGCATCCTCACTCTCGACTACGACTACCACATCGATTCCGTCGAAGTGGCGCCCAACCGCAAGAGCGCCATCGTCAAGGGCACCAGCGTGCTGCAGATGGGCGAGTCGGTCATTCAGCTCAAGACCAGCTTCACGCAGCGTCTGGAGAGCGAGCTGGGCCAGATGCGCCTGGTGCATGCCGAAGAGGCCACCGTGGTGCGCCTGGGCGGCCGGGGCGCCATGAGCCAGAGCGATTTCTTCCGCAAGTAAGCGAATCCATAAAAACAGGGGGTCGTTGCCATGATCGTCGTCAAGGATGCGGCGCCGCCGCCACCGCCGTTCTGGCACCGCCTGAACAGCTTCTTCGCCTTTCCGTTCCAGATGCGGCCGCTGGCCTACGGGCTGCTGCTGTCGTTCTGCAGCCTGTTCTTCGACGCGATCTTCTTCCTGCCCGACGCGCTGGCGCTCTTCGTCATCGAGGTCGGCATCATGCTGGCGGCCAGCCGCTACGGCTTCAAGATCATTGCGCTGGGCGCGCGCGGCATCCGCGATTCAGCCGACTTCGGCCGCGAGTCCAGCGACGACTGGACCTACCTGCCGTGGAAGCTGTTCGCGATCACGATGGTGCAGGCCTTTCTCATCGGCTGGCTTGCCTGGTACGCGCCGATCCTCGGCACGGTGGGGCTGTTCGTCATGTCGTTCACGTTCCCGGCGGCGGTGATCGTGCTGGTGCAGTCGGCCAGCTTCTTCCAGGCGATGAACCCCGGCAACGTGATGGACGCGATGCGCATCATCGGCTGGCCGTATGCGCTGCTGTGCTTCTTCCTGTTCCTGCTGAGCACGGGCGCGCAGGTGGCGCTGTCGATGCTGCTGCCGATGTTCGACGGGCGCATCGCGCTGCCGGTGATCAACTTCGCCTTCATCTACTTCGGCTGGGTCATGGCGAGCCTGCTGGGCTACGTGATGTTCCAGCACCACGACGCCTTCGGCTTCGACGCTGTGCCGGGCAGCGAGCTGGGCGACAGCGCCACGGTCGACCGCCGCACGCCCGAGCAGATCGCCGCGCAGCGCATGGACGCAGAAGTGGCGCAGCTGATCACCGAGGGCGACCTTGCGGCCGCATTGGGCTCGGCCTACGAGGCCCAGCGCACGGCCGCGTCCGACGACCTCGCGGCGCAGCGCCGCTACCACCGCGTGCTGGCGCTGATGCCCGACAAGAAGGACACGATGCTCGATCAGGCGCGGCGCTTCATCCCGCTGCTGATGCGGCGCGATCTGGCCTCGGAGGCGCTCAAGGTCTTCAAGGTCTGTAAGGAAAAGGACAAGGCCTTCGCGCTCGACGATGCCGTCATGGTGATCGCGATGGCGCGCGCCGAATGGCGCAACGGCGATGCGCACGCCACGCTGGCACTGCTGTCGGGCTTCGACAAGCGCTTTCGCGGCAACGAGGCGATTCCGCAGGCCTACGAGCTGGCCGCCCGCGCGCTGGTGCAGGGGCTGGGCCGGGCCGACATGGCGCAGCCCATCCTCACCACGATGGAGTCGCGCTACCCCGACAGCGAGCAGACGCAGGAAGTGCGCTGGTTGCTGCGGCCGACTCCGGCGGCCTAGCGCGCGGTATTACGAGGCGCGGCGCGGCGCCACGGCGGCGCCCTCGATGCCGTGCCGTTTCAGCGCCTCGGCAACGAAGCCTGATGCCTTCATCTCCTCGATGAAATCGCTGAGCCACGCCTGCGCAGCGAGCCGGCCCTTCGGCACGCCCATGGCCTGCTCGATCACCATGAAGCGGTCCGGCAGCAGGCGCACGCCGCCCACTCGCGTGGCATCCGCTTCCAACTGCTGCTTCACGCCGGCGGCCACGTCGAGGTTCTGGGCCAGGAACTGGTTCGTGACCTCGGGCGAGGTCGGCGCGCGCACCAGCGTGGCGGCCTTCAGCTCGCGCGTGAGGAACAGGTCGTAGGCGCTGCCGCGGCCCACCACGACGCGGGTTCCCGTACGGTCGACATCGGCGTTGCGCTGCAGCGGCGAGCCGTTGCGAACCAGGTAGGCGCCTTCGATGATCACGTAGGGCGCGGTGTATTCCATGTCCGCCGCGCGCACCGGGTCGATGGCGACAAAGGCCATGTCGACCTGCCGTGCCTTGACCGCTTCGACCACGTTGCCGGCGGAGTTGAACTGCACCAGCTCGACGGCCAGGCCGAGGCGGCGCGCCGCCTCGCGCGCAAGGTCCACCGAGACGCCGCTCGGCACGCCGCCCGCGCCGCGGCTGGCGAGGATCGGGTTGCCGAAGTTGATGGCGGCGCGCAGCTTGCCGGTGCCGCCGAGTTCCGCCGCCGCGGCTGCTTGCGAGCCCGCCCTGGTGCCGGCGCAGCCCGTCAGCAGGAGTCCGCCCGCGGCGCAGAAGGCGCGGCGGTCGATGGCGCGGGAAAGGTCGGACGGTTTCATGCGTGCCTCCGTTCTCCGTATCAGGGCCGGGCCAGCGCCACAAGGCTGCGCACATCGGCGGCAGTGCCCAGCGGCCAGCAGGCCGCAAGAAGCTCGCTCGTGCGCTCCGCGCCCAGGATGCCGTCAGACAGTCCATGGAACTTGCGCTCCAGGTCCGCGTCGCTCATGGGGCGTTGCAGCGAGCCAATCGCGTGTTCGATGAACACGTGCTCGCGGCGGCCATCGGTCAGCACCGCGGTCACGTCGGCGCTGGCTTCGTCGATGCTGTCGTCCACCGTGGCCACCACCTTGCGACGCAGGGCGACCACGTCGGGCCGCGTCACGATGTCGTCGGCGAACTCTTCCTCGGCCGCGCGGCCGAACAGCAGGCCGGCCGCGCACCCGTGGTACACGCTGAACTTGCCTTGCAGCCCGTCGGCCGGCTCCTTCTTGCCCGTGAGTTCGAGCACCAGCGAGTGCACCTTGAGCTCGATGCGCTCGATCTGCTCCGGTGCAATGCCGCGCTCGCGCAGCTGCACGCAGGCGTCGATGCTCGGGTGGATCACGATGCCGCAGGCAAAGGGCTTGTAGCTGTTGAATGAAATCTCGAAACGCTCGCCGAGCCCGTCGGTGACTTCGTTCCATGCGTACCTGGTCGACACCACCTGCGCCCAGCCGCGCGGCGCCTCGATCGCCTTCGGGCTCGCGGTGTAGCCGTGCCGGGCCATCAGCGCGGCCATCAGGCCGGCGCGCGCCGCGCCGCCTGGATGGAAGGGCTTGGTCATGGTGCCGAACTGCTCGCGCAGGCCGACCGGCTGCGATGCGGCGATGCCGAGCGCCATCGCCGTGCGGTCCGCATCCAGGCCGAGCAGGCGCGCGCAACCCGCCGCGGCGCCGAACATGCCCGTGGTGCCGGTGATGTGCCAGCCGCGGTCGTAGTGCTCGGGGTAGACGGTGTTGCCCAGACGGCAGGCAACGTCGATGCCCAGCACCAGCGCATCGAGCACCGCGCGGCCGCTCGCACCGGTGTGCTCGGCCAGCGCCAGCAGGGCGGAGGCCACCGGGCCGGCGGGGTGGATGATGGTCTTCAGGTGCGTGTCGTCGAAATCGAAGGTGTGCGAGCTGATGCCGTTGAGCAGCGCCGCGTTCGCGATGTCGATTTTCTCCGTGCGGCCGAGCACGGTGGCCTGCGGTGCGGGTTGCAGCACCTGCACGGCGGCCAATGCGGCCTCGACGGCTTCGTGCCGCGCGGCGCCCACGGCGCAGCCCAGCCAGTTGAGGAAGGTGCGGTGCGCCTCGTGGTCCACCGCGTCGCTCCAGCCGCGCGAGGCATGGCCCGCGACGTACTCGGCAAGGATGCGGGTGATGGGAGGTGCGTTGTGGTCTGCGGCGACCTGGGTATTGCGGGCCATGTGTGTGAAAGCCTTTGGTGGATAGCTGGGAAGGGAAAAAAGGAAAACTGTGGCGGGCTTCAGGTCGTGAGCTCGATCTTGCGGTCGCGCGCGAGCTGGGTCCATCGCGCGACGTCGGCGCGGATGTAGTCGCCGAACTGCTGCGCGCTCATGGGCATGGGCTCGACGGCCTCGATCGCCAGCTTCTCGCTGAGATCGGGCGCCTTGAGCACGGTGTTGAGCGTGTCGTTGAGCAGCTTCACGACCGCGAGCGGTATGTTGGCCGGACCGACCACGCCGTACCACTGCATCGCGTCGAAGCCTTTCAAGCCCAGCTCCTCGAGCGTGGGCACGTCCTTGATCTGTGGGTGGCGCGCCTTGCCGGTCACTGCCAGCGGACGCACGCGGCCCGACTTGATGTGCGGCATTGCCGCGGCCAGGCCGGGGAACATGGCCTGCGTCTGGCCACCCATCAGGTCGTTGAAGGCTGGCGCCACGCCGCGATACGGCACGTGCGTCATCTGCAGGTCGGTCTGCTGCTTGAAGAGCTCCATCGTCAGGTGCGTCAGCGAGCCCGCACCGGCCGAGCCATAGCTGAGCTTGCCCGCGTTGGCCTTCGCGTATTCGACGAACTGCCTGAAGTCCTTGGCCGGCAGGTCGGCGTTGACCACAAGCACGTTGGGCGTGCCGCCGATCATGCCGATCGGCGTGAAGTCCTTGACGGGGTCGTAGGGCACCTGGCGCGTCGCGGGGCTGGTGCCGTGCGTGGCGACGTAGCCCTGCATCAGCGTGTAGCCGTCGGCCGGGGCGCGGGCCGTGTTCTGCGAGGCGATCACGCCGCCTCCGCCACCCTGGTTGTCGACGATGAAGGTCTGGTTGAGCAGCTTGCCCCAGCGTTCGGTGACGGTGCGGCCCACCATGTCGCTGCCGCCGCCGGCCGCGACCGGCACGATGTAGCGGATGGGCTTGTTCGGAAAGTCCTGCGCACGCGCAAGACCGTGCATCCCGAGGAATGCGGAAGTAGGAATGGCCAGTGTGAAGGCGCGGCGTTGCATGAATGTCTCCTGGTAGTTGTTCGGGCAAGAGCGGCTGCGCCGCGCGTTCAGTGGCGACGGCTCTGCAGGCGGTCGTAGGCGTCGCTCACGTGGCGCGCCATGAGGTCTTCGCAGCGGGCGATGTCGCCCTTGCGCAGCGCGCGGGCAATGCGCGTGTGCTCGGCGATCGACGCGCGCATGCCCATGTCCTGCGAGAGGTTCTTCAGGCGCGACAGGTGCAGCTTCTGCACGATCGTCCGGTAGGTCTGGGCCAGCGCGTGGTTGCCCGCCGCCTCGACGATGGCCCAGTGGAAGGCGAGGTTCTCGCGGTAGTAGCGCTGCACGTCGTGGGCGGCAAAGGCCGCGTTCATGGCGGCGATGGAGGCGTCGAGCACATCGGCCAGCGCGATGCGTTCCGGCTCGGCCAGCCGCGCCGCGCGGCGCCCGGCAAAGCCGTCGAGCAGGCCGCGCATCTCGTAGAGGTCGTGCACTTCGTCGCTGGTCGGCTCGCGCACGAAGACGCCGGCGTGCTTGCGCGCGACCACGAGTCCGGTGCTTTCTAGTTCGCGCAGGGCCTCGCGCACCGGCACCCGCGAAACGCCGAGCCGGGCGGCAACGTCGGGCTCGTTGATGCGCTGGCCGGTCTTCAATTCGCCCCGCAGGATCATCGCCAGCATGTCGTCTCGCACCAGCTTTGCGAGCGGGGTGTCGCGCACGGTCGAGAGGTGATCGGAGGCCTGTTCGGCGAGCCAGGGCAGCATGCGGAGATCCTTTGTTTGCCGAAATATCGTATACGATTTTCGCCTTTAATGTCCACTGTTTCTATAAAAGTGTTGACACTTTGGGTTGTCGATGAAAACAATCTGGCCCGTTCAAGGTCCTTGTTCATCGAGCCCGCATGCCCCATCTGCCTGCCTCTTCCGCCCTGCAACGCTTTCGCGTCATCGACCTGACCCAGGTGCGCGCCGGGCCCACGGCCTGCAGGCAGCTCGCTGACTGGGGCGCCGACGTGATCCAGGTGCAGATGCCCGAGCACATGCGCGGCGACGACACGCTTGGCGGGCAGGACGGCTCCGACTACCAGTACACCCACCGCAACAAGCGCTCGATCACGCTCAACCTGAAGGAAGAAGAGGGCGTCGCCACCCTGAAGCGCCTGATCGCCAGTGCCGACGTGGTGGTCGAGAACTTCAGGCCCGACGTGAAGTTCCGCCTGGGCATCGACTACGAAACGCTCTCGGCCGACAACCCGGGCCTGGTCTACGCCAGCATCTCGGGCTTCGGCCAGAGCGGTCCGCTTGCCAAGCGACCGGGCTTCGACCAGATCGCGCAGGGCATGGGCGGCCTGATGTCGGTGACCGGCCTGCCGGGCGACGGCCCGGTGCGCGTCGGCATCCCGATTGCCGACCTTTGCGCGGGCATCTTCGCGGCGCAGGGCATCCTCGTCGCGCTGCTGGAGCGCGAAGCATCGGGCCGCGGCCAGTGGCTGCACACCTCGCTGCTGGAGGCGATGGTCTACATGATGGATTTCCAGACCTCGCGCTACCTGATCGACGGCGAAGTCGGCACGCAGGCGGGCAACTTCCACCCGACCAGCATTCCGACCGGCGTCTACAAGGCGCGCGACGGCTATCTCAACATCGCCGTGTTCGGCTCCAAGATCTGGGAGCGCTTCTGCCAGATCCTCGGCGCGCCGGAATGGATCGAAGACCCGCGCTATCACGACAAGGCCTCGCGCTCCGTCAACCGCGACACGCTCAACGCCGAGATCAACCACCGGCTGGCCGCGCAGGACCGCAGCCACTGGATCGAGCAGTTCAATGCCGGCGGCGTGGCCTGCGGCCTCATCAGCGACATGCGCGAAGTGTTCGAGGAGCCGCAGATCCGGCACCTCGGCATGGTCAAGGACGTGGTCTCGGCGCGCCTCGGCCCGCAGCGGCTGGTCGGCCAGCCGATGCAGCTCGAACGCACGCCCAGCACCATCGCCCGCGCAGCGCCGCGGCGAGGTGAACACACGGAAGAAGTCCTCGGCGAACTGGGCCTCGGCCCGGACGAGCTTGCCCGAATGAAGGCGACCGGAGTCTATTGAAGAGAAGAGCATGATCAACCCCACCTACGCATCCAGCACTGAACGCGTGCAGACCTGGCTCGACGCCAGCACGCTGCACATCCGCTTCAACAACCCCGCGCGGCACAACGCGCTGTCGGTCGACATGTGGGAGGCTGTGCCGCAGCTGCTGCGCGTGGCGCAGGACGACGACCGTGTGCGCCTGGTCGTCTTCTCGGGCGCGGGCGAGAAGGCCTTCGTCTCGGGCGCCGACATCTCGCAGTTCGAGGACATGCGCGCGGCGCGCGAGGCCGTGGCCCGCTACGAGGCCATGGCCGACGACGCGCTGATGAGCATCCACGACTTTCCCAAGCCCACGCTCGCCTGCATCCGCGGCTACTGCATCGGCGGCGGCGTGAACGTGGCGATCAGCTGCGACATCCGCATCGCGGCGCAGGACGCGGTGTTCGCCATTCCGGCGGCGCGCCTCGGCCTGGGCTACCGCTACTCCGCGATGAAGAACCTGGTCGACCTGATCGGCCCCGGCGCGGCGAAAGACCTGTTCTTCACGGCCCGCCGCATCGATGCAGCCGAAGCCAAGGCACTGGGCCTGGTAACGCGCGTGAGCGAGCCGGATGGGCTGGAGCAACTGCTCGCCGAATACACCGGCGCGATGGCGGAGAACGCGCCGCTCACCATTGCGGCGGGCAAGGCGATCACGCGCGAGATCCTCAAGCCCTCGCCGGAACTTGACCTGGCGCTGTGCAACTCGCTGATCCGCGGCTGCTTCGAAAGCGCCGACTACACCGAAGGCCGCACCGCCTTCATGCAGAAGCGCAAGCCGGTCTTCACCGGACGCTGAGAAGAAGCAAGGAGACAAACACCATGCAGTCGTACTGGATGCAGATGAGCGACGAGGCCACGGTCCTCGAAATACGCGACACGGCCGTGCCGCAGCCGGGAGCGAACCAGCTGCTGGTGCGCATGCGGGCCGCGTCGCTCAACCGCGGCGAGTTCGTGTCGGGCCATGGCCTGCACGGCCAGGCCGGGAGCTGGAAGGCGATCGGCGGGGAGGGGGCCGGCGAGGTCGTTGCCGTGGGTGCGGAGGTCACGCGCTTTCGCGCGGGCGACCGGGTGATGGGCCGCTGCGCAGGGGCTTTTGCCGAATACGCGCTGATGGAAGACATCGAGGCGATGGCCATGCCGGCCAGCCTGTCGTGGGAAGAGGCCGCCAGCGTCGCGCTGACCTTCCTGGTGTCGTACGACATGCTCGTGCTGCAAGGCCGACTGCGCGCGGGCGACTGGGTGCTGATCAACGGCGTGTCTTCCGGCGTGGGCGTGGCTTCGCTTCAACTTGCCAAGGCGCTCGGCGCCAAGGTGATCGGCACCTCGGGCTCGGCCGACAAGCTGGCGCTGCTGCAAAGCCTGGGGCTCGATGTCGCGATCTGCACGCGCACACCTGACTTCGCGGTCGCCGTGCTGGAGGTGACGCAGGACCACGGCGCCGACATCGTCATCAACACCGTCGGCGGCACGGTGTTCGCCGAAAACATCCGCGCGATGGCCTTCGAAGGCCGGCTCGCCACCGTGGGCTATGTCGACGGCGTGGTGAAGGCCGAGCTCGACCTGGCGGCCCTGCATGCGAAGCGGCTGGCCGTGTTCGGCGTGTCCAACAAGCTGCGCAGCAAGGCGCAGCGCGCAGCGGCGCTGCCCGCCTTCGTGGCCGACGTGCTGCCGCACATTGCCGCGGGGCGGATCAAGCCGCACGTCGACCGCGTCTTCGACTTCGCCAGGCTGCAGGAAGCGAAGGACCGGATGGAAGCCGGAGGCCATGTCGGAAAGATCGTGCTGCGAATGCCGCCCGCGGGCTGATCGATCCGTCCCGAAGCGCGCGACGAAAAACACAATGAAGGAGACAAGCGCATGAACACCAGAAACCTCGTCATGACCCTCGGGCTGTGCGCCTTCGCGAGTACCGGCTGGGCGCAACCGGCGGACTACCCGAGCAAGCCGGTGCGTCTCGTGATCGGCTTCGCCCCGGGCGGCGCGGCCGACTACGTGGCCCGCGCGATGGGCGATGCCTTCGCCAGGGCGCTCGGTCAGCCGGTGGTGATCGACAACAAGCCCGGCAACGGCTCGAGCATTGCCGCGGAAATCGTGGCCAAGGCACCGCCCGACGGCTACACGCTGCTGATCGCAAGCCCGAGCAGCATCTCGGTGAACCCGGCGCTCAACCCCAGGCTGGCCTACTCGGCGCGCGACCTCGCGCCCGTTACCAAGATCACCACCTCGCCGCTGGTGCTGGCCGTCAACCCCGCGACAGGCATCCGCTCGGTGGCAGACCTTGTCGCGGCGGCGAAGAAGGACCCGGGCAAGCTCAACTACTCGACTTCTGGCAACGGCTCGGCGCCGCACCTGGGCGCGGCGCTGTTCGGCCAGATCACCGGCGCGGAGATGACGCACATTCCCTACCGGGGCGGCAGCCTGGCGATCCAGTCGGTGATGGCGGGCGACACGCAGCTGACCTTCGGCACCTCGCCCTCGGTGCTGCCCATGGCCAGCGGCGGCAAGCTGCTCGCGCTGGCCGTCAGCACGCGCGAGCGCTCGCCGCTGGTGCCCGGGCTGCCGGGCATGAAGGAGGCGGGCCTGCCCGACTACCACCTCGAGTTCTGGTACGGCATGTTCGTGCCCGCCGGCACGCCGCCGGCCGTGGTGAAGAAGGTCTACGACGCGACCGTCACCGCGATGCAGCAGCCTTCGGTCAAGGCCTCGCTGGCGCGAGACGGCACCGAGGTGTCGGTCTCCGCGTCGCCCGAGGCGTTCGGCAGCTTCCTGGCGGAGGACGGCAAGTTCTGGGTGAAGCTGGTGAAGAGCGCGAACGTCAAGGTCGACTAGGGCGTGTTAACACTAATTGAGCCAACCATGAGGGATGCAAGACACTTCATGCATGGAGATCACTCAAGCCCAGTTCGCTCAGATCGAGCACTGCCTGCCCCTTCAGCGGGGCAATGTCAGCCTGTCGAATCTGAGTGTGTTGAACGCAATCCTGTATGTCGCCGAGCACGGCTGCAAGTGGCGCGGCCTGCCCAAGCGCTTTGGCAACTGGCACACCATCTACACGCGCATGAACCGCTGGTCCAAGAGCGGCGTGCTGGACCGCGTCTTCGCAGAGCTTCAGCAAGCCCAAGTCGTGCGTATCAGAATCGAGGCCGTGTCGCTGGACAGCACCATCGTGAAGGTGCATCCCGATGGCACGGGGGCGTTAAAAAAAACGGCCCCCAGTCGATCGGAAGATCCAGAGGCGGGTGGACCACCAAGATTCATATGGTTGCCGCGGATGCTCGAACGGCCGTAACGTTCTCGCTGTCACCGGGCCAAGTGCACGATGCGCCTGCAGGGCGCGCACTGCTCAGCCGCCTGGGCGCGCCGGATCGAGCGCTACATCTGCTCATGGACCGCGCCTATGAAGGCAATGAGACCCGGCAACTCGCGCTCGATCTGGGCTTCATCCCCGTCGTGCCGCCGCTGAAGACCCGGCTCCAGCCCTGGGAGTACGACCGTGAGATGTACAAACGCCGCAACGAGGTGGAGCGACTGTTCCGGCGCCTGAAGGGCTATCGCCGCATCTTCTCTCGCTTCGAGAAACTCGACGTGATGTTCGTCGGCTTCATCAGCTTCGCGCTGATCGCCGACGGACTTCGTTTGTGTTAACAGGCCCTAGCCGCCGGCCGGGGCGAGGCTGGGCGGAGCGCTGTTGGTCTGAAGTTAGGATTGCCGCATGCCTCCGCCATCTTCCAGCACCCGTGGTTCCGCACTGTCGGATGCCATCGTCAATGAACTCAAGCAGTTGATCTACACCGGGGAGTTCAAGCCGGGGGAGCGGCTCAACGAGGCGGCGCTGGCACTGCGCATGGGCACCAGCCGCGGACCGATCCGCGAGGCCATCAAGGTGCTGGCGGGGCTGGGCATCGTCAATGCGGTAACCAACCGCGGCGTGTACGTGCGGCAGCTTTCGCTGCGCGAGATGCTGGAGATCTACGAGATGCGCGCACTGGTGTTCGGCTACGCGGCCGACCGCGCCTGCGAGCACCTCACCGAAGAGCACAAGAAGCAGTTCGAGTCGCTGCTGTCGGCAATGGACGCCGCCTGCGACGCGGAAGACGGCACGCTCTACTACGAGCTGAACCTGCAGTTCCACGCGCTGATCCTCACGCTATCGAACAACCGTCGCGCCCACCAGGCCTACGACGACTACGTGAAGGAGCTGCACCTGGTGCGGCGCAAGTACTTCAACGCGCCAGGCAACATGCGCCGCTCGAACATCGAGCACCGCGCGATCTTCGAGGCGATCGTGGCGTCGAACCGCGCGCGTGCGCGCTCTGCCGCCGAACGCCATGTGCTGGCTGGCCGGGCGCGGCTGCTGTCGAATTTCGAAGAGCCGATGCCGGGCGGCTGACGCCCGCTCAGGCGCTTGTCAGGCGCGCTGCAGGGCGCGCGTCACCATGTCGTTCGGCGCCAGCCGCAGCAGGTGCGGCAACAGGCCCAATGCCTTTTCGCGTTCGCCGGCATGCAGCAGCCCGTTGGCGCACACGGAGAGCGTGTCGGCCAGCTGCGGATGGTCGGGCGCGGTCTTCAGCAGGATGCGGCACAGCATGTCGGCATCGCCGAACTCGCGGATGCGGGCGAAGCGGCGCGCGAGCCGGGCCATGTCGTCGGGCTTCAGGCGCGGGCCAGGCTTGGCCTGGTCGAGGTAGGTCTTGTAGCTGGCGTGTTGCAGCGCAATCGTTTCGGGGTCGGTGCCGGGCAGGCGGAAGATGCGGCGCGCAGCCTGGTGGAAGTCGTCGCTCGCGGGCTGCAGCCGCGCGGTGTTGAACCAGGCGCGCAGGGTGTCGGCGTCGTTGGGGCGCAGGGCGGCGGCGGCGCGCCACTCGGCGCAGGCGGGCTCGAACTTCATTGCGGCGGCCAGCCGGCGTGCGGCGGCCACGTGCGCATCGAAGTGGTCGTCGTCGTTCGTCATTTCCGACTTGACGGTTTCGGGCGTTTTCACGCGGCCCAGCAGCATGGCGCCGGTCATCAGCGCGGCGCCGGTCAGCAGGCCACCCAGGTGGGCCATGTAGGCGATGCCCTGGCCACCCAGCCAGTGCTGCATCAGCTCGTTGACGATCCAGGCCGGCAGCAGCAGCAAGGCCGGTGCGGTGACGTAGTTGAAATAGAAGAACAGCTGGTAGAAGAAGCGGATACGCCGCAGCCGGTACATCACCGCGTACATGCCCATCAGCGCCGAGATGGCGCCCGAGGCGCCGAGCCCGTAGCCCTCCTTGCCCGCATAGGCCCAGCCGGCCAGCAGGGAGGAGCCGACGGCGCCCAGCAGATAGAACGTCAGGTAGGTGCCGCGCCCCAGCGCCAGCTCGACCGAGAAGCCGAACAGGAAGAGGAACAGCATGTTGCCCAGCAGGTGGCCGGTGCTGCCGTGCAGGAAGGCGGCGGTGATCCAGGTCCAGGGCTTGAACTCGGCGTCCTTGTTGTAGTCCTGCGACCAGCGCTCGGTGAAGGGCGCCGGCAGCATCGCCTCGTACTGCTGGCGGTCGCGCTTCCATTCGCCGTACTGCGGGTTCGTGGGCTTGATGACCTCGTCGGCCCGCAGCTTTGCCAGGAACTTCTTGTCGTTCTGCAGGCCTTCCAGCAACTGCGCATAGGCCTCTTCGTGCGGCAGCATGCGCCGGGCCAGCTTGCCGCGCTTGGGGTCGGTTTTTTCCAGCCATTCGACGAAGGGCGGCAGCTCCAGTTCGGGCAGCACGCTCTTCGTGTAGTAGTTGGCGGCACGCTCGCGCGTGTTCTCTTCACTGCGCTGCGGCCCCCAGAACACGAGCATGTTCAGGAGGATCAGCAGCACCGTCATCCACGGTGGGTTGCGCCAGCTCGGTTTGTTCTCGAGCGGGATGGCGTAGAACACGGTGTGGCCGCCGGTGCGATCAGCCGAGGCGGGCGCGGTGGCGCGCCACTTGCGCCTTCACCTGCGCCGGGGCGGTGCCGCCCAGGATGTTGCGTGCGTTCAGCGAGCCGCGCAGGCTCAGCACGTCGTACACGTCCTTCTCGATGCCCGGGTTGAACTGCTGCAGCACGGCCAGCGGCAGCTCGGCCAAGTCGACCTTGTGCGAGGTGGCGGCCTTGACGGCATGCGCCACCGTTTCGTGCGCGTCGCGGAAGGGCAGGCCCTTCTTCACCAGGTAGTCGGCCAGGTCGGTGGCGGTGGCATAGCCGCGCAGCGCGGCCATTTCCATGGCCTCGGGCTTCACGGTGATGCCGCCGATCATCTCTGCAAAGATGCGCAGGGTGTCCTTGAGCGTGTCGACGGTGTCGAACAGCGGCTCCTTGTCTTCCTGGTTGTCCTTGTTGTAGGCCAGCGGCTGGCCCTTCATGAGCGTGATGAGCGCCATCAGGTGGCCGACCACGCGGCCGGTCTTGCCGCGCGCCAGCTCGGGCACGTCGGGGTTCTTCTTCTGCGGCATGATCGACGAGCCCGTGGTGAAGCGGTCGGCGATCTGGATGAAGCTGAAGTTCTGGCTCATCCACAGGATGAGTTCTTCGCTCATGCGGCTGATGTGCACCATGCACAGGCTGGCCGCAGCGGTGAATTCGATCGCGAAGTCGCGGTCGCTCACGGCGTCCAGGCTGTTCTGGCACACGCCGTCCATGCCCAGCGTCTTGGCGACCAGCTCGCGGTCGAGCGGGTAGCTGGTCCCGGCCAGCGCGGCGGCGCCCAGCGGCAGGCGGTTGACGCGCCTGCGCACCTCGCCCATGCGTTCCGCATCGCGGCTGAACATCTCGACATACGCCAGCATGTGGTGGCCGAAGCTCACCGGCTGCGCCACCTGCAGGTGGGTGAAGCCCGGCAGGATCACGTCGACGTTCTTCTCGGCGATGTCGACCAGCGCCTTCTGCAGCTCGACCAGCAGGTCGCCGATCAGGTCGATTTCGCCGCGCAGCCACAGGCGCACGTCGGTGGCGACCTGGTCGTTGCGGCTGCGGCCGGTGTGCAGGCGCTTGCCGGCGTCGCCGACCAGCTGGGTCAGGCGGGCCTCGATGTTCAGGTGCACGTCTTCGAGGTCGAGCTTCCACTCGAAGGCGCCGGATTCGATTTCGGCGCGAATCTGCGCCATCCCGCGTTCAATGGCGGCGTGGTCCTGCACGCCGATGATCCCCTGTGCGGCCAGCATGCCGGCATGGGCCAGCGAGCCCTGGATGTCGGCCTGCCACAGGCGCTTGTCGAAGAAGACGCTGGAGGTGTAGCGCTTCACCAGGTCGCTCATCGGTTCGGAGAAAAGGGCCGACCAGGCTTCGGATTTCTTGTCGAATTGGTTTTGGGTCATGGGAGCCGTCCAGGAGGCAATAATGGGTTGGTCACCCGATGGATCTGATGTCTGCGATGCGCAACCCGGCGATTTTATCGGCCAGCTCTACCCCCACGCCCCCGTCATCGTCGGAAAGGGCTCGCACGCCCCTGCGCGGCGACCCGTCGATCTTCGACGCCTGCCAGATCGGCGTGGTGCTGCGCACCGTGGTGTTCGTCGAGGCGGTGGTGGCTATCGCCACCCTGTTCGTGGCCTCCACGCCCGGCGAATGGCTGGTGCAGACGGCCACCGTCACTGGCGGGGCCCTGCCAGCCACCCTGATGTGGCTGGTGAGCGCCTGCGGGCTCAAGAAGCCGCTGCGGCGCCTGCCGAAACAGGGGCAGTACGCGGCCGGGGCCGTGCTCGGCGCGGTGTCGGCGCTGTATGGCTGTGGCCTGCTGCGGCTGACGGGTGTTCTTGCCAGTGCGCCGTGGCTGGCCAGTGCGTTGACCGGCGCCCTGTTCGCGGGGCTGGTGATGGCCGCGATGGTGCTGCGCGCCCGGGGCCAGACGCCGGCGGCGACCACCGCGCGGCTGGAAGAACTGCAATCGCGCATCCGCCCCCACTTTCTGTTCAACACGCTCAACAGCGCCATCGCGCTGGTGCGCGAGGAGCCAGCCAAGGCCGAGACCATGCTCGAAGACCTGGCCGAACTGTTCCGCCAGGCGCTGGCCGACCCGGGCGAATCGTGCACGCTGGCCGACGAGATCGCGCTGGCCGAGCGCTACCTGGCCATCGAGCAGGTGCGCTTCGGCGACCGCCTGCGCATCCGCTGGGACCTGGACGCCGCCGCCAGCAACGCGCGCCTGCCGCCCCTGCTGCTTCAGCCGCTGGTCGAGAACGCCATCAAGCACGGCGTGGAGCCCAGCCCCGAGGGCGCCAGGCTGCGCATCCGCACCGAGCGGCGCGGTTCCATGGTGGTGATCGAGGTGGTCAACAGCCTGCCGCCGCTGCGCTGGGCCGACGAGCCGCTGCCGCGCGGCCACGGCATTGCGCTGGCCAACGTGCGCGACCGGCTGCGGCTGCTGCACGACATGCAGATGCAGTTCAGCGCCGGCATGGACCAGAAAAGCTACCGGGTGCGCATAGCGATCCCCGCCGAATCATGACCCTCAAGACACTCATAGTTGACGACGAAGCCCTGGCGCGATCGCGCCTTCGCACGCTGCTGCGCGACTGCACATCGCCCGCCGCCGAAGTGGTGGCCGAGGCTTCGCAGGGTGCCGAGGCGCTGCAGCACCTGACGACGATGGCGCTCGACCTGGTGCTGCTCGACGTACACATGCCCGGCGTCGACGGCATCGAGGTGGCGCGCGCGCTGCGCAGCCGCTCCGATGCGCCGGCCGTGGTGTTCGTGACCGCGCACGCGACCCACGCGGTGACGGCCTTCGACCTCGATGCGGTCGACTACCTCACCAAGCCCGTGCGCGCCGAGCGCTTGCAGCAGGCGCTGCAGAAGGCAGAACGCTTCCTGAAGGAGCGCCGCGCGCTGCAGGCCGAGGCCGTGCCCGAGACGGTGCTGATCCAGGACCGCGGCCGAGCCGAGCGCGTGCCGCTGTCTGAAGTGCTCTACCTCAAGTCCGAATACAAGTACCTCACCGTGCGCACCGCCACGCGCAGCCACATCCTCGACGGCTCGCTCAACGAGTTCGAGGAGCGCTATCCGAACCGCTTCCTGCGCGTGCACCGCAATGCGCTGGTGGCGCGCTCGGCGATTCGCGCGCTGGAGAAATACGACGACGGCGAGGACGCCGAAGGCTGGGCCTTGCGGCTGGACGCCATTCCCGAGCCCGTGGCCGTGTCGCGTCGCCAGCTTGCCGCGGTGCGCGAAGTGCTCAAGGAAGCGCGATGAGCGACGACAAGCCCGCGGCTGCCGAGGCACCGCCGCCTGAGCCAAAGCCGGAACCGGCTGCCGAACCACCGCAGGCCGCAGCGGTCGAGCCCGCACCTGTGCCCAAGGCGCAAGAGCCCGAACCGGTCACCGAGCCCGAACCGGAGCCGCCCGCACCCGCGCGCGACCGCCTGCTGCTGCACATGCCCGTCGACGTGCGCAGCGCCTCGCTGGTGGTGCTCGCCGTGCTGGCCAGCGTGTTCGCGCTGCAGTGGGGCCAGGCCGTGTTCATTCCGCTGATGCTGAGCCTGCTGCTGACCTACGCGCTTTCGCCGCTGGTGGACCTGCTCCATCGCTGGAAGCTGCCGCGCTGGATTGGCGCGGCGCTGATCCTCGTGGGGCTGTTCGGCGGGCTGGGCTGGACCGGCTATTCGCTGTCGGGCAGCGCCTCGCAATTGCTCGATTCGTTGCCGGTGGCCGCGCAGAAGCTCGGCCAGGCCATGCGCCGCGACAAGGGCGCCAGCGCCACGCCGCTCGAAAGCGTGCAGCAGGCCGCCGCGCAGCTCGAGAAAGCCGCCGAAGAAAACTCCGCCCGCGTTGCAGCGCGCAAGGGCGTGGCGCGCGTGGTCATCGAACGGCCGGGCTTCAACGTGCGCGACTACCTGCTGAGCGGCACCGTCGGGCTGCTGAGCGCGATGGGGCAGCTCACGCTGGTGGCTTTCCTCACTTACTTCGCGCTTTGCTCGGGCGACACCTTCCGCCGCAAGCTCATCAAGATCACCGGGTCGAGCCTGCAGAAGAAGAAGGTCACGGTGCACGTGCTGGACGACATCACCCGCAACATCGAGCGCTACCTGCTGGTGCAGATACTGGTGAGCGGGGTGGTGGGCGTGGCGACCGGGCTGGCGTTCTGGGCCCTCGGCGTGGAGAACGCGGCGGTGTGGGGAATCATCGCGGCAGTGACCAACCTCATTCCCTACATCGGCTCGGTGATCGTGCTGGCGGCCGCGGGGCTGGTGGCCTTCCTGCAGTTCAACAGCCTGCAGATGGGCATCGTGGTGGGCGGCGTGTCGCTGGCGATCCACACGATCATCGGCAACCTGCTGATGCCCTGGCTCACCAGCCGCACCAGCCGCATGAACCCGGTGGCGGTGTTCGTGGGCGTGATCTTCTGGGGCTGGCTCTGGGGCATCTGGGGCCTGCTGCTGGGCATTCCGATCACGATGGTGATCAAGTCGATCTGCGACCGGGTGGAAGACCTGCAGCCGATCGGGGAGCTGCTGGGGGAGTAGGCCTAGCCCAGCAGGGCCTTCAACTCGCCAGCCGCAGCCGTGAGGATTTCCCGCGAAAGCGCCTCGTCGTTGACCGCACGCGACAGCGACACTGCACCCACCAGCGAAGACAGCGCCGAGAATCGGGCGACCGGCTGCAGTGGGTGGGGAACGTGAACGGCGCCGAGACCGTCTACGAGAGCGACCCCGGCGTCGACTTCGGTACGCGGCTGCAGCTGTGGCTGCTTTTCCCGTTCATCAGCGAGAGCCTGCTTTAGTCGCTGTTGTTGCCGGCAGTTTCTTCACGAAGGTGAGGTCCGGGTCCAGCGGCTTTCCATCGCGCGTGCGCAGATCGATCTTCGGCACCGGCTTGCCGCTGTCGCGCTCGAGCAGCACCGAATGCCGCTCGCCCTTGGCGTACAGGTGCGCTTCGCCCCAGTGCCGCAGGCCCACCACCACGGGAAACAGGCCCTTGCCCTTGGCCGTCAGCACGTACTCCTGGTAGAGCGACCCGTCGGAGGCGGGCACGAGGTCGAGCACGTCTTCCTGCACCAGATTTTTCAGCCGGTCCGACAGGATGTTCTTCGCGACGCCCAGGCTCTGCTGGAACTCGCCGAAGCGCTTCATGCCGTCGAACGCATCGCGGATGACAAGCAGCGACCATTGGTCGCCGACGATCTCGAGCGCGCGTG
This sequence comes from Variovorax sp. YR566, assembly GCF_051992195.1. NCBI lineage: Bacteria > Pseudomonadati > Pseudomonadota > Betaproteobacteria > Burkholderiales > Comamonadaceae > Variovorax > Variovorax sp. YR566. The sequence continues at coordinate 2,065,365 of NZ_CP197092.1, forward strand.
CCATTGGGCATGCGTCGGTTTTGAGGCTTCTTCTTCGGGCCATGGCTTTTCTTCCTGCGTTGGGCGCGAGTTTAGATCGCAATGGCCATTCGGTTGCAGAGTAAAACCGCAATGGCTAGGATCAGCCTGGAGGAATCCCCACATGCCCTATCTCCAACTCGATGTGAACGGCCGCCACCCCGTGGTCGACAAGAAACGCCTCGCCAAGAAACTCAGCGAAACCTACGCGCAGATGATGAGCGTCGACATCCGCCGCATCAGCATCGCAATCCGCGAAGTGGGCGAGGGCGGCGTGTGGCGCATGGTGGACGGCGAGCCCGCCGAGGTGTCGGTGCTCATGTGCGACATCCGGCGCGGCCGATCGGCCGAACTGCGGCTCGAAGTGGCCAAGGCGCTGTGCCGCGACTGCATCGAGATCCTGGGCTTGCGCGAAGACCGGCTCAATGTCGAGTTCACCCAGCATTCGGGCGACGAGATGTACCACCCGACGCTCGGCGGCTACAGCCCCGAGTGGTCCGAGGGCGAAGAAGCTCAGTGAGCAGCAGCCGCGTGCGCACGGTGCAGCCGTGAGAAGCGCGCGATCATCAACGGCCCCAGCAGCGCGCCCAGCCCGACCGAACTCCACGCCGCCACCCAGCCGTGCGTGCTGCCCAGGCCGAAGCGCGTCTGCCCCCAGTCCAGCGCGAGGCCGAACACCCACGGACTGAGCGCACCCGCGCCGAAGCCCATCACCGAACGCACCGAGTACGCCACGCCCAGCCGGTGCGGCGCCACCACGTCGGCCAGCGCGGTCGAGTAGACCGACGAATCCGCAATGGCGAGCAGGTTGTAAATGGCGGCGGCCGCAGCCAGAAGCCACAGCGGCCAGCTCCACATCCAGCCGAAGGCGAAGGACATGCACAGGCTTGCGACGGTGGCGATCATCATCACCCGCGCGCGGCCAAGCCGGTCGGAGGCTGCGCCGCCTGCGACGCTGCCGAACACGCTGACGAGGTGCGCCAGCGCGGCAAGCGCGATGCCCGCGCCTTGCCACGATGTCGCCGTGCCCGACGACGCCACCAGATAGGCCGGCAGCCACGCCCACAGCGCCATGAGCTCCCAGCAATGGAAGGCATAGGCCCAGTTGCCAGCCATCGCGGGCTTGTCGCGTACCGTGGCGGCCAGCGCGTGCCAGGTGCCTTCGCGGACCGCGCCAGGCACGGGCGCCGAAGGCGGCCGCATGCGGCGCAGCGCCTGCAGCGTCAGCAATGCGCCCGCCACGGTGCAGCCCGCCGCAACCAGCAAGCCCAGCCGCCAGTGCTGCAGATGGCTGAATGCCGCCACTACCGCGAGCGAGAGCGCATAGCCCATCGACGACGAACCGATGAAAAGGCCCATCGCACGCCCACGTACGGCGGGCTCGGTGTTGCGCGCCAGCAGCTGCAGGCCCGGCGTGTACGAGGCCCCCGCGCACAGCCCGGCCAGGCCGTAGAGCAGCATCGCCGAGAGATGGTCGCGCGCGAAGATGGCGAAGGCCAGTGCCGCCATCGCGCTGATGGCGCTGCCGGCGAAGAAGATGCGGTGCGGCCCGTAGCGGTCGGCCAGCAGGCCCACGGCGAACAGCGAGCTCATGTAGCCCACGTGCCAGGCGCTCTGAATCGAGCCGGCCTGCGCGGCCGTCATGTGCCAGTCGGCCATCATGAACGGCAGCACGCCGGAATAGGCGGTGACGATCATCGCCTGCAGCAGCCGGCTCGTGCACAGCAGTGCCAGCCAGCCGCGCTGCGGGGCGGGCTCAGCGCAATGCACGTTGCAGGAGCACGGTGTCGACCCACTGCCCGAACTTGAAGCCGATGTCGCGCATCACGCCGACCTGCTCGAAGCCCAGGCTTTCGTGCAGCCGCAGCGAGCCTGCGTTGGCGCTGTTGCCCACGCACGCCACCATCTGCGTGAAGCCGCCGTCGGTGCAGCGCCGGATCACTTCGCGCAGCAGCGCCTTGCCGATGCCATGGCCGTGCATGCCTTGCGCGACGTAGATCGAGTCTTCCACCGTGTGCCGGTATGCGGAGCGGGCGCGGTAGGCGGTGGCGTAGGCATAGCCGGCGACCTCGCCGTCCTTCAGCGCGACGAGGTAGGGAAGGCCGCGCTGGAGCACATCGGCGCGGCGCGCCTGCATCTGGTCGACGGTGGGTACTTCTTCCTCGAAGGAGCACAGGTCGTTCAGCACGTAGTGGCTGTAGATGGCCTGCACGGCGGCCACGTGATGCGGCTCGGCGTCGAGGATTTCAACGGTGGCGGAAGTGAGGCATGGAGATGACATGGCCCGATCTTGACGATCCACACTTGATAAGTGAAGCTTCGCTGACCTATGCAAGGCATAAGAAATACTTTGGATAAATCACTGAACCTAGATCAGCTCAAGTCCTTCGGGCTGGTGATCGAAAGCGGCAGCTTCTCGGCAGCCGCCGACCGGCTCGGCATCTCGCAGCCGGCCGTGAGCCTGCAGATCCGCCAGCTGGAGCGCCATTTGGCGGTGCGCCTCGTCGAGCGGGTCGGCAAGCGCGCGAAGGCCACGCCCGCGGGCATGGAGCTGCTGCGCCACGCGCAACACATCGAGACCGCGGTCGAGAACGCCGTCGATGCATTGGCCGACCACGCCAGCGGCATCGCGGGCCGTGTGCGGCTTGGCACGGGCGCGACGGCCTGCCTGCATTTCCTGCCGGCCGTGCTGCGCGGACTGCGCGAGCAGTTTCCGGAGCTGGGCGTGGTGGTCAGCACCGGCAACACCGAAGACCAGGCGCGCAAGGTGGAAGAGAACAGCCTCGACCTCGCGCTGGTCACGTTGCCGGCGGCTGGGCGCTCGTTGACGGTGATGCCAGTGCTCGACGACGAGTTCGTCGCCATCGGCCGGGCAGACCTCGCACCGCTGAAGGCGAGGGTGGCGCCGGCCGATCTGGGCGCGCTGCCGCTGGTGCTGTTCGAGCCCGCCGCCAACACGCGCAAGCTGGTCGACCGCTGGTTCGCCGCCGGTGGCCTGCAGCCGCAGCCCGTGATGGAGCTGGGCAGCGTCGAGGCGATGAAGGAGATGGTGGCCGCGGGCTTGGGCTATGCCATCGTGCCCGGCATGTCGATGGTGGGCCGCGGCGCCCACCCCGAGCTGAAGACCAGCCGCCTGAATCCACGCATGCACCGAACGCTGGCCGTGGTGATCCGGCGGGACAAGCCCGTCAACAAGGCCTTGCGCGTGGTGCTCGATGCGATCGTGGCGGCCGGAAAGAAGCCCGGCCGCCGCTGAAGGGTCAGTGCCGCGTTATTCCGGAACCGCAGCCAGCGAAGCACCGCCGCGTGCCCGGCCCAGCGTGCCGACGATGAGCGCAGCGATCAGCACCAGCACGCCGCTGAGCACCATCGCGCTGGAGATGCCGAAGTTGTCGACCGTCACGCCGCCGATCAGCGCGCCGGAGGCAATCGCCACCTGGAAGCCGCTCACCAGCAGGGCCTGGCCGGCTTCGGGTGCGTCGGGCACCGCTTCCATCATCCAGCCCGTGAGCGCCACGGGGATCAGGCCGAAGGCCACGCCCCAGATCACGACCACCACCGCGCCGGGCACGAAGCCGGAGCCGATCACCGTCGTCAGCAGCAGGGCGGTGGCGAGCATCAACGCCGCCAGCAGGGTGGTGCCGCGCACGCTGCGCGCCACCAGGCTGCCGCCGACGAAGGTGCCGACGAAGCCCACCGCGCCGTAGACCAGCAGCAGCGTCGAGACCGAGTTGGGCGCCAGGCCGAATACCTGTTGCAGCAGCGGCTTCAGGTAGGTGTAGGCCGCGAAGTGGCCGGCAATGAAGAACAGCACCGCGAGCAGGCCGACCTGCGCCATGCGGCGCGTGAGCGGCGTCAGCAGGTCGCGTGCGCCGATGGCGCGCACCGGCGGAATCGCGGGCAGCAGCCACAGCTGCACCAGCAGCACGATGGCCGCCAGTGCACCGGTCACCGCGAACGAGGCGCGCCAGCCGAACAGCGTGCCGAGGAGCGAACCTGCCGGCACCCCGAGCACCGTGGCGGCCGACACACCGGCCAGCACCAGCGACATGGCACGCGCCTGCGAAGCATGCGGCACCAGCTGCGTGGCGGCGGCGGGCGCAAAAGTCCAGAAGCCGCCCACGCACAGGCCGAGCAGCAGACGCGCCACCAGCATCGTGCCGAAGTTGGGCGCGAAGGCGGCGAGCAGGTTGGAGGCGATCAGCAGCGTGGTGAGCGCGATCAGCACGGTGCGGCGGTCGAGCTTGCCCGACGCCACGATCAAAGCCGGGCCGGCGAATGCGGCCAGCACGCCGGGCATGGTGACCATCAGGCCGGCCGTGCCGTCGGACACGTTGAGCCCGCGCGCAATGTCGGTCAGCAGGCCGATGGGCATGAACTCGGTCGAGACCATCGCGAAGGTGCCGACGGCGATGGAGCTGACGGCGAGCCATGCGGAGCGGGACGCAGGCACCGGTGCGGAGACCGGCGCCGGTGCAGCGAGGTCGTCGATGCACGGGTTGCTGCTTGGGGAATTCATCATGGGAAGCGGTCCTTGGAAGCATCGGCGACGCGTGGGCCAATGCTGGTGAAGAGGCATTGGAGTGTGCGAGCCGTCGCCTCCGCGACAAAGACGCCGGGGAGCAGTAGTCAGTTTCCCTGGGGCGAACAATCGACCCTTTTGATGGCTGTAGCCATCCGCGTATCCGTATTTGCTGGCTTTGCTGGCGTGGCCCGCAGCTACAGCACCCGGCCGTCGGCGATGAACGAGTCGCCGATCAGTACACGAAAGACCGCACCCTGCGCAAACTTCGGTTGCGCCACGGCCGGCGAGAGAAATTCGACCTCCAGCGCCGCAGGCTTGCCGCGCTCCAGCGCATCGCCCGGCGGCACGACCCAGCGCGCCGAGAAGCCTTCCTTGTCGATCACCAGTGCGCAGCGGTATTCACCCGGCGCAATCGGCAGGTCCTGCGAGGGCAGCGCGGGCTTGCGGAAGGTGAGCTCGACGCGCGCATGCGGCGTGAAGGCGCCTGCCGTGTCGAAGCTCGGCGGCATGACGGCCGGCGCACTCGGCGCACGGCGCGGGCGCTTGCTGATGAGCCATGCAATCACGTTGCCGATGATCGGCACCCACAGCACCATCAGCAGCGTGGCGATGTCGCGCGTGGTGGTGCCGGGTGTCGCGTAATGCCGGACGACGGCGCCACCGACGGCCACGCACAGCAGGACGATGACGATGACCTTGCGGCGGAACTGGATCTTGGTGGTGCTCATGTTCTGGGTGGCGCCGCTTCGGGAAGCGATGGAATGTCGGATGCGTGATCGAGTCACGACTTCTGATGCGAGGTCTGGTTGCGAGTCTAGGGCCACCGCGAGTGTCGGCTCATCCCACCCGCAGCACCGCATCGGCCGGCAGCGCCTGCCAGTCGATCCATTCGCCCACCGCCAGCTGATGCGTGGAGGCGGCAGCGCCTTGCACATCGCCCCATTGCAGCGTGAGCTTGCGCGCGCCGAGCCGCAGTGCGATCTCGAAGCCCGGCCAGTGCGCAGGCACGCGCGGCGTCAGCGAGAGCTGGCGACCCTTCACGCTCAGGCCCAGCAGCGTTTCGACCGCCGCACGGTGCAGCCACGCGGCCGAGCCGGTGTACCAGCTCCAGCCGCCACGGCCCACGTAGGGCGCGGCACCGTAGATGTCGCCCGCCATCACGTAGGGCTCCAGCTCGTAGGCCGGGCCGCGCTCGGGGTGCTGTGCGCGATGGGCAGGGCTCAGCCCCTCGAAGCTCCGCCACGCGGCCTTGTGGTCGCCCTGCAGCGCCTGCGCCATCAGCGCCCACACCGCGCCGTGCGAGTACTGCCCGCCGTTCTCGCGCACGCCGGGCGGGTAGGCCTGGATGTAGCCCGGGTTGTTGCCCGAACGCGCGAACGGCGGCGTCAGCAGGCGCATCAGTCCGGCCGGCTCGTCGTGCAGCAGTTTCTTGACGGATTCCATGGCCGGCCCCGTGTGCGCCGCGTCCGAGGCGCCCGACAGCACCGACCACGCCTGCGCAATCAGGTCGATGCGGCATTCGTCGTTGGACGAAGAGCCCAGCGGCGCGCCGTTGTCGAAGAAGGCGCGGCGGAACCACGCGCCGTCCCAGCCCGCGTCGTGCAGCGCGGCGATCCAGCCGGTGCGTGCCGCGGTCCAGCGCGCGGCGCGTTCGTGCTCGCCGCGTGCCTGTGCCAGCGGCGCAAACTGCGCGACCACGCTGCACAGGAACCACGCGAGCCACACCGATTCGCCGCGGCCTTCGTTGCCCACGCGGTTCATGCCGTCGTTCCAGTCGCCGGTGCCCATCAGCGGCAGGCCGTGCACGCCGGTCTTCAGGCTGCAGTCGATGGCGCGCGCGCCGTGCTCGAACACGCTGGCCATCTGGCCGCTGCGCTGCGGCGCGTAGTAGGCGTCTTCGGCACCGTCGGGAATGGCGGGGCCTTCGATGAAGCCGGCCATCTCGTCGAGCAGAGATGCATCGCCCGTCACCTCGACATAGTGCGCCGACGCGTACGGCAGCCACAGCAGGTCATCAGAGAAATGCGTGCGCACGCCGGCACCGCCGGGCATGTGCCACCAGTGCTGCACGTCGCCTTCGGGAAACTGCCGCGCTGCGTTGACCAGGATCTGCTCGCGCAGCCGCGCCGGGTCGGTGAGCGCGAAGGCCATCGCGTCCTGCAGCTGGTCGCGAAAGCCGAAGGCGCCGCCCGCCTGGTAGAAGCCCGCTTTCGACCAGAGGCGGCAGGCCAGCGTCTGATAAATCAGCCAGCGGTTGACCAGTGCGTCGAACAGCGGATCGGGCGTGCGCACCTGCAGGCGGCCGAGCAGCTCGTCCCAGAAGCCGCGCACCTGCGCCAATGCTTCGGGCACGTCGCGCTGGCGCCAGCGGCGCGCGAGCTCGAGTGCGGCGTCTGCGCTGCCCGCGTGGCCCAGCACGAAGGTGAAGCCCGCGGTGCCGCCGGCCGCCACCACGAACTCGCCGCCGATGGCCGCGCAGGCGTCGAGCCCGCTGCCGGCGCGCCGTGCGAGTGTGTCGGGTACTTCGACCATGCCGCGATCACCGAAGAATTCATTGCGGTCGCAGGTCCATTGCGTGGCACCTTGCAGCCCCGCCAGCAGCAGGAAGGCCGTGCTGCCGCCGAAGCCCGCGCCCGATTCGCGCTGCTGGCCGAACACTGCCGGCTGGTCTTCCGGCTTCCAGCAATGCACGGTGCGCCGCGTGCCCCGCGCGTCGCCGAGCTGCCACTCGGCCATGGCCAGTGCGCGCAGGCGGCGCGTGCCGGTGCCGCCGTTTCGCACGCGCACATGCACGAGCTTGACGGCCTCGTCGCGATCCGCGAAGAAGGTGGTTTCCAGCGCGAGATCATTCGCCTTGTGCTCGAACACCGTGTAGCCCTGTCCGTGTCGCACACGGTGGCGTGCGCTGCCCGCGCTGCCGCCGGCAGGTGTCAGCGGCAGCATCTCGCGCGAAGCAAGGTCCTGCAGCAGGTAGTGCTCGAAGGCCGGGTCCTGCACCGGATCGTTCGACCACGGCGTCACCTGGTGCATGCGGCTGTTGCCGGCCCAGGTGAAGCCCGTACCCCACTCGGACACCTGGAAGCCGAAGCCCGCGTTGGCGATGAGGTTGATCCACGGCCGTGGCGTGCGCCGGCCCGCGCCGACCTCGAAGCGGAACTCGCCGGTGCCGGCGTCGAAGTCGCCGGTCGGGGCGGTAGCCGATGGCGTCGGGGCAGGGCGCGGCAGCAGGGGCACGCCCGGCGGTGCGGCGACGTCATTGACCATCGATGCCGTGTCATTGCGGGCCTCGTGCAGCGCGGCCACCTGCACTTCGAGCGGGCGCCCGTCGGCCGTGAAGACCGCGCGCGCCAGGCTGGAGAACGCGGCCTTTTCCGAGGGCACCACGTCCTGGTCGCGCAGCAGGTAGAAGCCGGCCGTGTCGTTGCGCGGAAAGCTGTTCTGCGTCTGCTGCGCGACGCGCGCGCGCAGGCTTTCTATTTCGCGCTGCAGCGGCATCAGGTACGAGTTGGGCTCGCTGTTGAGCACCACCAGGTCGCAGGCCACGCCGCCGAAGCCCCACCAGGGCTGGGCGCGCAGCAGCGTGTTGATCAGCCCCATGCCGATCATCGAGTGGATGTGCACCAGCACGATGGGCTTGTCGCCCGAGATACCGAAGCGCCAGATCTGCCGCAGGTCGATCAGCCCGCGGTCGCGCATGACGCGCGGCGTGGTGTAGGTGAGGATGGTCGTCAGGTCCTGCAGCGCCAGGTTCTGCGCGGGCGCGATGCTCAGGTCGCGCAGCCGCACCTGCGCCAGCGTGGCGGCCATGCGGGTGGCGCGCTCCACGTGCATCGGCTGCATGTAGCGGTCGATGCCGGGCATCAGCGCATCGATGTTCTTGTCGGCCGCGGTGGCAAAGCTCAGGCGCGCGGTGGCACCGGGCGCAATCGACAGCCGCACGCGCAGGCAGGCGATGGGGTCGAGCCCGTTGACCTGCTTGCCGTTGGGCGTGAGCGGCTGTGCGTCGAGCGCGGGGTTGGCCAGCGTGCGGTTGCGCCCGATGAAGGCGCGCCGGTCGGTCATGCAGTCGACCGAGAGCACTTGCGCGTCCGCCGAGGCCAGGAAGTGCGCGGCGGCCATCACCGCGTCGCCATGCAGGCGCGGCTTGCGCGACATCAGCAGCGCGCGCCATGCGGGCTCCCAGCGCGACTCGACGAACAGGTTGGCGAAGGCCGGATGCGCCTCGTCGGCCTTGGGGTTCGACAGCACAGGCTCGAAGTACGAGACCAGTTCGAGCGTGCGCGTTTCCTCGCCCGAGTTGTGCAGCGTGATGTTGCGCAGCTCGGTGTCGTCCTCGGGGCTGATGAGCACAGTGGTACGCACCTGCAGGCCGGGGCCGGTCGCGTCGAACTGCACGTGGTCGGCAAGGAAGCGGGTGCGATAGCGCCAGCCGTCGCCCGGCGCGGGCAGGGCGGTGAGCGAGGTGAGTTCCTGGGTGCCCTCGTCGCGCACGAAGAAGAAGGTGCCGTAGCTGTCGCGCAGCGGGTCGTCGCGCCAGCGCGTCACGTTGAACGAATGCCAGCGGCTCACACCGGCGCCGTTGGCGCGCAGGGCAACGGTGTAGCGGCCGTTCGACAGCAGGTGCGTGGGCTGGAAGCCGGGCGCCATCGGGTCGACAAGGCGGGGTTGGAACAGCGGCGCCAGCTCGGCCTGGCTGGGCTCGGGCGGCGTGCGCGGATCGGCGCTGCCGATGATCTGCCGCGGCGTGCGCTCGTGCAGCAGCGACTCGTGCGCCTGCACCAGCGCGGCGCTGCCGAACCAGCGGCGCGGCGCATCGGCGCACAGCACATTGCACAGCGCCACCAGCGACATGCCCTGGTGGTGCGCCATGAAGTTGCGCACCACGGTGAAGTCCTGCCCCTCGGGCTGGCGCGAGACGGTGAAGTCGACTGCGTCGTGAAAGCCGAACTCGCCGCGCGCGCCGAGCGATTCGAGCTGTTCCAGATTGATCACCGCCGCCCCGGGCGCGAACGGCGCGGCCATGGCGCTCGCATAGGGCGCCACCACGCGGTCGGTGGGCGGCGTGCGCCGCAGCGCGAGGCGCGGCACGCCGAAGGGCGAGTACTGGTAGGCCAGCGAGTGGTCTTGTGCGAAGTAGGCTGATTCGGAAACGCCCCACGGCAGGTTCTGCGCCCGCCCGAAGGCCTGCTGCTCGGCGATGGCGGCGGCATTGGCCACTTGCAGCAGGCCGTCGGCAGGCTCGGTCATCACCAGCGCGGGCATCACGTACTCGAACATCGAGCCCGACCACGACTTCAGGCTGGGCTGGAAGCCCACCAGAAGGAATGGTCGGCCCAGCGCCATCCAGTGGCGGCGCGGCACGTCGCCCTTGGCAATCGCCAGGAAGCTCAGCAGCCGCGATTCGGAAGCCAGCAGGTCGTAGTAGCTTGCGTCGAGCACGTTTTCCTCGACCCGCAAGCCGATATGGAACAGGTGGCGCTTGGGGTCGTAGAGGCCGCTGAAGTCCATGCCGGCGTGCAGTGCGTCGCAGCGCACGGCAAGTGCTTCGAGCGCGGGCGCTTCATGGGGCTGGCAGCCTTCGGCGGCGAAGGCGCGGCAGGCCTGCGCTACGGCCACGAGGTGGCCCGCGAAGTTGCCGCTGTCCACGCTCGACACGTAGTCGGGCGGCAGCGGCTTCAGCGTTTGCGTGTCGTACCAGTTGAACAGGTGGCCGTTGTGCTTCTGCATGCGGTCCACGCTGTCAAGCGTGGCGGCGATGCGGGCGAGCAGGGCGGTGGTGTCGATCCACCCGAACTCGCGCGCGCAGCAGGTGGCCAGCAGGTACATGCCGATGTTGGTCGGCGAGGTGCGATGCGCGACGGTGGGTTGCGGCTCCAGCTGCAGGTTGTCGGGCGGCAGGTGGTTGTCGTCCGGGCCCACCACGTGCTCGAAGAAGCGCCATGTGTCGTGCGCAAGCTTCTCGAGGTAGGTGCGCTGGTCGGTGCTGAGCGGGTCAGGTGCCTTTGCTTCAGAACGGCTGCCCCACCAGGCCGCGACCGGCGCCAGCGCCCACAGCACGAACAGCAGCGTGCCGATCACGGGGTATGCGCTCCAGTGCGCCGCCACGGCGAGCGCGAGGCACGCCACGCTGCTCGCGGCGGCATTGCGCACAAAGGATGCGAGGCGACCGCTCGATTGCGCCTGCGCCTGCGCGGCCGTGGTCCATTCGAGCAGATGCCGGCGGCTGACCACGAGGCGCCATGTCGCGCGGAACCATGCGTCGAGCAGCAGCCGCGTCTGCGCCGCGAGTTGAACGAACTGCCAGGCCGCGCCGGCCATGGCACGCAGCAGCTCGACCGCGCCCACGTCGAAGAAGTGGCGCAGCTCGATGGCGCGGCGCGTGGGCACCAGCCCGGCCAGCGCGCCGAGCAAGGGCCCGAGCGTGAGCGCCGACGCCACGGCCGCCAGCGCCCAGCCCAGCGGCATGGCCTGCGTGAAGATCACCAGCACCAGCAGCGCGAAAGAAGCTGGCACCACCAGTGAGCGGCGCAGGTTGTCGCTCATCTTCCAGAGGCCCAGCGCATCGATGCCGAAGCGGCGCGCGCGCCACATCAGCGGCAGCAGCTGCCAGTCGCCGCGCACCCAGCGGTGCACGCGCGACGCCGCAACGCCGGCATGGTGCGGATGGTCCTCGACAAGTACGACGTCGCTCACCATCGCGCAGCGCGCGACCGTGCCTTCGAGCAGGTCGTGGCTGAGCACCGCGCCGTCGGGCAGGCGGCGATCGAGCGTGGCGTGCAGCGCACGCACGTTCAGCAGGCCCTTGCCGGTGAAGGAGCCGCTGCCGAACACGTCCTGGTAGATGTCGGAGGCGCCGCTGCCGTAGGGGTCTAGCCCGCACTGGCCGGCGAACACCCAATGGAAGAAGGAGCGCTCGTGGCGCTGCGGAAACGGCGTGACGATGCGCGGCTGCAGGATGCCGAAGCCGGCGACCACGCGCTGGCGTTGCACGTCAATTTCGGGCGCGTTGAGCGGATGCGCGGCAATCGACACCAGGTCGCACAGGGCGCCCGGCGGCAGGCCGGTGTCGCTGTCGAGCGTCAGCACATACGGCGTGCGGCCGGCGGCGAGCCGCAGGCCCGGTGCGAGCGGCAGGAAGCCGCTGGCGTCACCGGCTGCGAGCAGGCGCACCAGCATTTCGAGCTTGCCGCGCTTGCGCTCCCAGCCCATCCAGCGCTGCTCGGTGTCGCTCCAGCTGCGCGGGCGGTGCAGCAGCAGGAAGCGTGGCGCTTCGCCTGGCGCCACGGGGTATTTGGTGTTGAGCGCAGCGATGCGCTGCAGGGCGTCGTCGAGCAGGGGGCCGTCTTCGGGCAGCGAGGCCAGCGGTGCATCGGCCCAGTCGGTGAGCAGCGCGAACTGCGCATTTGTTTCGCGGTTGGCGAGCCAGTGCAGTTCGAGCCGGTGCGCGAGCTGCGCGTTGTTCGCGGTCGAACCCAGCAGCGTGGGCATGACGACGAGCGCGCGGTGCCGCTCAGGAATGCCGTTCGCAAAGTCCAGGCGCGGCAGGCCCTGCACTCGCACCGACTCGGCCATGATGCGTTGCGCAAGCGCGAGCAGCGCTTCAGAGAGCGGCCACGCCAGAAGGACGAGCGCCAGCACGGTGGTCCAGTCTTCGCGGTGCGGCAGGCTGTGCACCACGGCGAACAGCAGCAGCGCGGTGCCCAGCGCAACGGAGCCGACGTAGACGGGCAATCGCCAGCCGCGATGGCTGCGTGCCTGCCGCGTGTCAGGCGCCCGCCCGGCACGGCCCGCATGGCCGTTCGATTGCAGCGCCGCGATGAGCGCGGGCCGGCCCTGGCCGAAGAGGTAGTAGCCGGCGGTGCCGTCGGCGCGGTCGGTCTCCGCGCCCGCGTCGTCGGCCGGCGCGCTGGCGGCCAGTTGCACCACGGCTTGCGCGATGGCGCGCTCGGGCTGTTCGCTGCTGCGCGCCACTTGCTCCATCGCATGCGTGATCTGCTGGCGCGTGAGTTCGCTCTCGTTGGCGAAGCTCGGCAGTTCGCGCAGCACGCGCAGCGAACGGCTCACGGGCTCGATCAGGTCGCTCCACTCGACCTGGCCGATCATGCGCAGCGTGGTGATGATGTTGCCGACCGTGAGATTGGCGGCGGCCTGTGCGTTCTGCGCTTCGCCGATCAGTGCCGGCCCGTTGGGGCAGTGCTGCTCGGTCCAGCGCACCAGCGCGGGCATGTCTTCGCCGTGCTCGACGGGCAGGCGCTGCCACAGCTGCGTGAGGTAGTTGTCCTGCAGGCCGTGGCTTTGCAGCGCGCGGTAGAGCACGTCGAGGTCTTGCACCGAAAGGTGCGGCGCGGCGTCCCATGCGGCATGCGCGATCTCGCGCGCCACCTTGTTCTCGGCAATGCTCTCGGCCACGCGGCGCAGGTTTTCGAGCAGCACCACGCGCAGGGTGGTGGGCAGCGCCCACAGCTCGCCGAGCGTGAGCTCGTCGATGTCCTGATAGGCATTGAGGAAGGCGGTGAACAGCGTCTTGTTGAGCACGCTGTCGGTATGGGCCACGTAGGCCCATGCAATGCCGTACACGCGCGGCAGCCCCGCCAGCGGCGGCGCGGCGAGCTTGGGCAGGCGCGCGTAGTAGCTGCGCGGCACGCCGTCGTGAATCTGCTGGAGCTGCGCCTCGACCAGGTGGAAGTTGTCGAGCAGCCACTCGGCCGCGGGCGACACGTAGCGCCCGCTGAGCGAGATCAGCGCGATGTAGTCGAAGGCGTTGCGCAGCGACGCGAGGTTTTCGTCCACGCGCGGAAAGAAGGGCGCGCCCTCGCGCGCGAGGCGGCGGTCTTCTTCCACCACCTGGGCGCGGGCGAGGCTGTGGCCGTGCTGCTCGAAACGCTGGATGCCGAAGAGTTCGGCGCGGATCGGTGCGGCTACCGGATCATGCGGGCCGAGCAGCAGCGCCCGGGCGTACGGACTGAGTCCCTGGAGACGGTCGACGACGGCTGCGGCGCTCAAGCGATGGCGAAGAGACCGATACCCAGCACCACGGCCACGCAGGCGATCGTGACGATGCGGCCCGCAGCGAGCGCGCGCACCCGTTGCATGTGGCTTCGCAGCGAGAACCAGCGCCCGTGAGCGCGCGCGCAGTGGCGCATGTGGGAGGCCAGCGCCTCGGCGTCGTTGCCGACGAAGTCGATGGGCGAATGGGTGAGGGACTGCGGGACTGGCATGGCAACGGGCTCCTTGTAACGACTTCGAGCTGCCGCGCGATTGCGAGAACTGTGAACGTGTCCGACCGTACCCTTTTAAATGACCTTACAGGTGCCTGATTGCCGATGCCAGACGTAGGAAAGGGCGCCGAAGCGCCCTTTGCCGTGGTCGGAATGGGTGTGGTCAGCCCGTGTTGCGCAGCCCCGCCGCCACCCCGTTGATCGAGATGTGGATGCCGCGCTGCAGCCGCTCGCCGCCGTCGCCCGCGCGGTAGCGCCGCATCAGCTCGACCTGCAGGTGGTGCAGCGGGTCGATGTACGGAAAGCGGTGGCGCACCGAGCGTTGCATCTCGGCATTGCCTTCGAGCCGCTGCTTCGCGCCGGTGATGAGTGTGAGTGCGTCGGAGGTGCGGTGCCATTCGGCATCGATCATCGAGAACACCTTCTGGCGCAGCTTGCGGTCGGTGACCAGCTCGGCGTAGCGCGAAGCCAGCGCAAGGTCACTCTTTGCCAGCACCATGTCCATGTTCGACAGCAGCGTGCGGAAGAAGGGCCACTGCTCGTACATGCGCTGCAGCAATGCCTGGCGCTCCTTCTTCCCCGCAGCCGTGCCCGCTGCGGCGAGGAACTGTTCGACGCCCGAGCCGAAGCCGAACCAGCCAGGAATGGTGAGGCGGCACTGGCCCCAGCTGAAGCTCCACGGCACCGCGCGCAGGTCGTCGATCTTGTGGCTGGGGTTGCGCGAGGCGGGGCGCGAGCCGATGTTGAGCTCGGCAATTTCGCGGATCGGCGTGGAGCCGAAGAAATAGTCGCCGAAGCCCGGGGTTTCGTAGACCAGCTTGCGGTACGCGGCCATGCTGGCGGTCGACAGTTCGCCCGCAGCGGAGAGAAAGGTGGCGGGCGCCGACTTGCCCTGCGGCAGCAGCGTGGCTTCGAGCGTGGCAGCCACCAGCGTTTCGAGGTTGCGCCGGCCGATCTCGCGGTTGGCGTACTTCGAGCCGATGACTTCGCCCTGCTCGGTCAGGCGGATCTGGCCGCGCACCGTGCCGGGCGGCTGCGCGAGGATGGCCTGGTAGCTCGGGCCGCCGCCGCGTCCCACGGTGCCGCCGCGGCCATGGAACATGCGCAGGCGAATGGGGTTGGCCTTCTTCTTGTTGAGCTCGTCGAACAGCGACACCAGCGCGATGCCCGCGCGGTACAGCTCCCAGTTGCTGGTGAAGATGCCGCCGTCCTTGTTGCTGTCGGAGTAGCCGAGCATCACGTCCTGCTCGGCGCCCGAGCGTTCGACGAGCGCCTGGATGTTCGGCAGCGCATAGAAGGCGCGCACGATGGGCGCGGCGTTGCGCAGGTCTTCGATGGTTTCGAACAGCGGCACCACGATCAGGTCGCAGGTTGCGTTGCTGTCCATCGCGCCGCGCAGCAGGCCCACTTCTTTTTGCAGCAGCAGTGCTTCGAGCAGGTCGCTCACCGTTTCGGTGTGGCTGATGATGTAGTGGCGGATGGCCGCGGCGCCATAGCGCGCACGCGAAACGCGGGCGGCGGCGAAGATGGCCAGCTCGCTCTTCGCAAGCGGCGAGTAGTCGGCGTCGGGCACGCGCAGCGGGCGGGCGTCGTCGAGCAACCTGAGCAGCAGCGTCTGCTTGGCCTCTTCGGCGAGCGATGCATACGAGGGCTCGATGCGCGCGGTGGCCAGCAGCTCGGCGATCACCGCCTCGTGCTTGTCGGAGCTCTGGCGCAGGTCGACCGTGGCCAGGTGAAAGCCGAACACTTCTACCGCGCGAATCAGCGGCAGCAGGCGCGGCGCGGCAAGCACGGTTCCGTGCTTTTCTTCGAGCGATTCGGCCACGGTGCGCAGGTCGGCCAGGAACTCTTCGGCCGTGGCGTACGGGTTCTGCGGCGCGACGGCGTGGCGCGCGGCCTCGCCGCCGGTGAGCTCGCGCAGCGTGGCCGCAAGGCGCGCATACACACCGGTGAGGGCGCGGCGGTAGGGCTCGTCCTTGCGGTGCTCGTTGGTGTCGGGCGAGCGTTCGGCCAGCGCCTGCATCTCGACCGTCACATCGACCAGCGTGGCCGACAGCGACAACTCGCCGCCCAGGTAGTGCACTTCGGTGAGGTAGTGGCGCAGCGCCAGCTCGCACTGGCGGCCCAGGGCGTATTCGAGCGTCTGGGCGGTGACGTTGGGGTTGCCGTCGCGGTCACCGCCGATCCACTGGCCCATGCGCAGGAAGGGCGCGACCGATGGCGTGTGGCCACCCTGGGCGAGGGCTTTTTCGAGGTCGGCGTACACGCGCGGAATCTCGCGCAGGAAGGTGGCCTCGTAGTAGCTCAGCGAGTTCTCGATTTCGTCGGCCACCGTGAGCTTGGAAAAGCGCAGGATGCGCGTCTGCCAGATCTGCGTGACGCGGGTGCGCATCTGCGTTTCGTTCTCGGCAAATTCGAGCGGCGAGAGCGCGTCCTTGCCGCCCGCATAGGCGCTCTGGCGCAGCCTGATCTCGTCGCGCACGGTGAGCAGTTGCGCGATGGCGCGCTCGGCATCGAGGATGCTCTTGCGCTGCACTTCGGTCGGGTGCGCGGTGAGCACCGGCGAAACGTAGCTGTGGGCCAGCGAGGCGACGATGTCGTCGGGCTTCACGCCGGCCTTGCGGATGCGCGCGAGTGCGGTCTGCAGGTCGCCTTCGACGCTTTCGCCAGCGCGTTCCGTTTCCGTGCGGCGGCGGATCTGGTGGCGGTCTTCCGCGAGGTTGGCCAGGTGGCTGAAGTAGGTGAAGGCGCGAATCACGCGCACCGTCTCGGCCGCGCTCAGGCCCTTGAGCAGGTTCTTCAGCGCGCGGTCGGCGGCGTGATCGGCATCGCGGCGGAAAGCCACGGACAAGGTGCGGATCTTTTCGACCAGCGCGTAGGTTTCGTCTCCTTCCTGCTCCCGGATCACGTCGCCGAGGATCCGGCCCAGCAGCCGGATGTCGTCGATCAGTGGCTGGTCTTCGGTCTGGCGGCGCTTGGGGGGAGCAGGGGTCTTGCTGGCTTTCATTCGATGTTTGTCCTGGACTTTTTGACTTCTTGAATGGATGCGCCGCCTGCGTTGTTGCGGCGCAACATGCTAGCATTCCGGCGGTTTAGAACATGTACTTTTGGAACCGGTCTTGAGCAATATCGTGATCGCCACGCGCGAAAGCCGCCTGGCACTGTGGCAAGCCGAACACGTCCGGGCGCTTTTGCAAGAAAAGGGCCATACGGTCAGCCTGCTCGGCCTGACGACCACCGGCGACCAGATCCTCGACCGCACGCTCAGCAAGGTGGGCGGCAAGGGGCTCTTCGTGAAAGAGCTCGAACTCGCGCTCGAAGAAGGGCGCGCCGACATCGCGGTCCATTCGCTGAAAGACGTGCCGATGGACCTGCCCGAAGGCTTCGCGCTGGCCTGCGTGCTGGAGCGCGAAGACCCGCGCGACGCGCTCGTCTCCCCCCGCTATGAATCGCTCGACGCGCTGCCGCAGGGTGCGGTCGTCGGCACTTCGAGCCTGCGCCGCGTGGTGCTGCTGCGCGCGCTGAGGCCCGACCTGCGCATCGAACCGCTGCGCGGCAACCTCGACACCCGCCTGCGCAAGCTCGACGAAGGGCAGTACGACGCCATCGTGCTGGCTGCGGCCGGGCTCAAGCGGCTGGGGCTGGAAAGCCGCATCCGCGTGGCCTTCGATCCCGACACCATGCTGCCGGCCGCCGGGCAGGGCGCATTGGGCATCGAGGTGCGCGCGGACCGTGCCGAACTCATCGAACTGCTGCGCTCGCTGGCCCACCAGGGCGATTGGCTTTCCACCGCCGCCGAGCGCGCTGTGAGTCGCGCGATGGGCGGCAGCTGCTCCATGCCGCTGGCGGCTCATGCACGCTGGCAGGCCGACGGCGCGCTGCGCATCGACGCCGCTTGGGGCGATCCAGAGGGCAACGCGCCGCTGGTGAAGGTGCATGCGCTGGCGCAGGCCGGCGATTTCGCGCAGGCCGATGCGCTCGGCGAGCGCGCCGCGGCGCTGCTGCGCGACGCCGGGGCCCACTGAGATCGGTGGTCATCGTATGACCGCCCGCCCCGTCATCGTCACGCGGCCGGCGCGCGAGGCGGCGCAATGGGTGAGTGACCTGCGCGCCGCTGGGCTCGATGCGGTGACGCTGCCGCTCATCGTGATCGCGCCAGTGGTCGATGCCAAACCGCTGCGCACGGCGTGGCGGCAGTTGGTGAATTACGCGGCGCTGATGTTCGTGAGCGCCACGGCCGTCGAGCATTTCTTCCAGCACAAGAACGCTGCCGATACGCTGGCAGGGCGCCGCTTCTGGGCCACGGGCCCAGGCACCACGCGCGCCTTGCTTCGCGCCGGCGTGCCGTCGGAGCTCATCGACGCACCACCTCCTGAGGCCACGCGTTTCGACTCCGAAGCGCTGTGGGAGCGGGTGCAGGCCCAGGTGTCTGCCGGCGTGCGCGTGCTGATCGTGCGTGGCGGCGACGAAGCCGGGCACCCCACAGGGCGCGACTGGCTCGCCAATGAAATCGATGTCGCGGGCGGCCATCGCGACACCGTGGTGGCTTATCGCCGGTTGCCGCCGTCGCTGGATGTCGTACAACGTCGGCTGGCCATTGATGGCGCCGAAGGCCGCGCGATCTGGCTCTTCAGCAGCTCAGAGGCCATCGGCAATCTGCAGCGTGCGATGCCCGGTGTGCAATGGCATGCCGCGAGTGCGGTCGCCACGCATGCACGAATCGGCGAAGCCGCGCGGGCCGCGGGTTTCGGGGCGTTGCGTGTATGCACACCACTGCGGGATGCGCTGATCGCGTCTATAGAATCCTTGGCATGAGCGCCGCGTCCCCGTCAGACGATTTTTCCTCTCCTTCCCCAACCGCTGCCACGGCGCCGGTGCCCGCCACGCTGGCACCGCACCAGACGCCGGCCGCACAGGCAGCAGGGGCGCTGATCCTCTCTCGCATCGCATTCGGCCTCGTGGCCCTCGTGGCGCTGGCCGCCTTGCTGATGGCGATCGCGCTGTGGCAGAAGGTTGGCGGCATGAAGGAACAGCTGGCACGCCAGAGCGCCGATGCCATCGCGCAATCGATGGAGGCGCGCACGCTGGCCCGCCAGGCAAGCGACACCGTTCGCGAGGCCTCGGCCCGCGTGGCTCTGGTCGAAACCCGCGTGGCTGAAGTCGCGCTGCAGCGCTCGCAGCTCGAAGAACTCATTCAAAGCCTCTCGCGTTCGCGCGATGAGAACCTCGTGGTCGACATCGAGTCGGCCGTGCGCCTTGCCCTGCAGCAGGCACAGGTCACCGGCAGCGTCGAGCCGCTGCTGGCTGCGCTGAAGGCCGGCGACGTGCGCATCGCGCGAGCCGCGCAGCCGCGGCTGACGCCACTGCAGAGGTCCATGCAGCGCGATGCCGACCGCCTGCGCAGCACTGCAAGCACCGACAGCGCCGAAGCGCTGCAGAAGCTCGACGAACTGATGCGCGGCGTGGACGACCTGCCCACGCTCAACGCCGTTGCCGTGCGCGGCACCGGCACCAACGCCTGGCAGCCCGAGCCGATTCCCGCCGACGCGCCGTGGTGGCGCCGCGTGCTGCTCACCGTGCGCGGCGAGGCCCGCTCGCTGGTGCGCGTCGGCCGCATCCAGAGCCCGGAGGCGATCCTGTTGGCGCCCGAGCAGTCTTACTTCCTGCGCGAGAACCTGAAGCTCAAGCTGCTCAATGCGCGCCTGTCGCTGCTGTCGCGGCAGATGGAGGCCACGCGCGGCGAGCTGTCGCAGGTAACTGCCTCGCTCAACCGCTATTTCGATCCCGCATCGCGCCGCACCCAGGCCGCCGCCACGCAGCTGCAGCAGCTGCAGGCGCTGGTGAAGACGTCCGAGCCGGTCCGCATCGACGACACGCTCGCGGCACTGGCCACCGCCGCAGCAGGACGCTGATCGGACATGCGCGCCGCAATCTGGCTCCTCGCGCTGTTCGCTGTTGCAGCAGCAGTCGCTCTTTTCGCAGGCAACAACCAGGGCACGATCACCGTGTTCTGGCCGCCCTGGCGTGTCGACCTGTCGCTGAATCTCGTGCTCGTGATCCTGCTGGTGGCCTTCGTGCTGATGCACGTGGCTTTGCGTGCGCTGGCAGCACTGTTCTCGCTGCCGACGCAGGCGCGCCAGTGGCGGCTGCAGCAGAAGGAGCGCACGCTGCATGCAGCTCTGCTCGATGCGATGGTGCAGCTGATCTCGGGTCGCTTCTCGCGTGCACGCAAGGCCGCGCAGGCCGCGCTCACGCAGGAGAAAACGCTGTCGGCGCTCGGCGCCAGCCTGCCGCAGGCGCAGCAGGTGCGCGTGCTGTCGCACCTGCTGGCGGCCGAGAGCGCACAGGCCCTGCAAGACAAGCCAGCACGCGACGCGCATCTGCAGCAGGCCCTCAACGAAAGCGCCGACCGCGCCGTGCTCGCCAGCCCGGAGACGCGCGAAGGCGTGCAACTGCGCGCGGCGCGTTGGGCGCTCGAAGACCGCGATGCAGCCGCAGCGCTCGCGCGGCTCGAAGAACTGCCGCAGGGCGCGCAACGCCGCACGCTCGCGTTGCGCTTGCGGCTCAAGGCGGCACGGCAGGATCGCCGCACGCTCGAAGCGCTCGAAACCGCGCGCCTGCTGGCCAAGCACCGCGCCTTCTCTGATGCCGCGGCACAGAGCATCGTGCGCGGGCTGGCGACCGAGCTGCTGACGGGCGCGCACGATCCGGCACAGCTGCTTCGCGCGTGGACTGAGCTCGATGCCAATGAGCGCGACATGCCCGAAGTGGCGATTCACGCGGCCCAACGCATGGTCGCGCTGCGTGGCGACCTTGCTCTGGCCCGCGGCTGGCTGCTGCCGGCCTGGGAGCGCATGGTGGCCAATCCGCGCGCGCTCGGCGATGCGCTGCGCGTCAAGCTGGCGCGTGCGCTCGAAGCGGGGCTCGACTCGGTCGATGCCGACTGGCTGGCGCGCATCGAAAGCGCGCAGCGCAACAACCCGCGCGACCCGAACCTTCAGTACCTCGCAGGCATGGCCTGCATGAAGCGCCAGCTGTGGGGCAAGGCCCAGCAGCTGTTGACACAGGCCGGCCTTGGGCTGCAGGACACCGATCTGTACCGTCGCGCCTGGCTCGCCTTGGCCCAGTTGGCCGAAGACCGCGACGATGCAGAGCAAGCCGCCGAGGCGTGGAAGCGCGCGGCGCAGATCGAGAACACCTGAGCGTTTTCAGGGGCAGGACCTCTCGGCGTGCAGGCCCGATGACCGCGCCAGTGGCTTGCCACTGCCGAAGATCAGCAGACTGACGCCGGCCAGCACCCAGACGCCGACTCCCCCGTAGAGCATCACCAGTCCGAAGCTGTTCACCAGCGCCGCATGCACGACGGCACCGGACGGGTCCGCCTGCGACAGCGCCGGAAAGCCTTCGGCAAGCGATGCGAAGTTGCCGGCCGCGATCTTTTCCGCCAGCGCGCGCAATTGCATTGCGTCCAGCGATGCCGACAACGCGCCGCGCAGATGCGCATGAACGCCTTCGAGCAGGATGAAGCCCATCAGCGCGATGTTGATGGCCAGCGTGATCAGCCGTGCGCTCATGTCCATGCCCGAGGCCATGCCTGCGCGCGAACTCGGCACCGAACCTGTGGTGGTGTTGGTGACGGGCGTGTTGGTCAGGCCCAGCCCGATGCCGGCCAGCAGGCAGCCGGGCAGCATCGTCATCCAGCCTGCGTGGGCCATGCCGCTGCCATAGCGCATTGCCATGAAGCCGAGCCCGATGACGAACAGGCCCGCGGGAATGACCGCGCCGGGCCGGTAGCGCAGCGACAGCCGCTCGGCCAGCGGCGGCAGCACGAGCGTGGGCAGCGTGTAAGCCAGCAGTGCCGAGCCGGCCGTGACCGCGTCGTAGCCCAGCGCGCCCTGGAAGTAGATCGGCAGGTAGATCATGAACGGCCAGAAGCTGAAGTTCATGCCGATGGAGCCGATGATCGAACCCGAGAAATTGCGAATCTTGAAGACCGAGAAGTCGAACATCGGATGCGGGTTGATCTTTTCCACCCACAGGAAGAGCGCGAAGCCCGCGGCCGACGCCGCGATCACGCCGATGGCCAGCGGGCTCGCAAAGCCGAGACCCGGCCCCTGCGTGATGAAGTACGTCAGGCCCAGCACCGCAAGCGACAGCGTGACGATGCCAGGCAGGTCGAGCTTTTGCGCATCGGGGTCGCTCGACTCTTCCACGCTGCCGAGCACCAGGGCAGCGGCCACCGCCGCCAGCGGCACATGGACTAGGAACACCCACTGCCAGTTCGACAGCGCCACGATGGCACCGCCGATGATCGGCCCGAACCCCAGGCCCATGCCGAAGACCACGCCCCAGATGGCGAAGGCCTTGCTGCGTTCCTTGCCTTCCTGGAACTGGTGCGAGAGCACGGCGAGCTGGCAGATCAGCATCGCGCCGCCGCTCAGGCCCTGGAGGAAGCGGCTGACGATCAGCACCGGCGCGCTCTGCGCCAGCCCGCAGGCCAGCGAGGTGAGGCCGAAGAGCACCACGCCGACGACGAGGAGGCGCTTGCGGCCGTAGCGGTCGGCAAGGGTGCCCGCGGCCATCAATACCGTGGTGCAGGCGATGGTGTAGGCGTTCATGATCCACTGCATGTCGCTGAAGTCGGCGTGCAGTGCCTGTTCGAGCGTGGGAAGAATGACCGGCACGCTGGAGATTTCCAGGCCGAACATCAGGGCAATGAGGCAGATCGCGGCCAGCGCGACCCGGTTCTTGCCGGTATGGGAGAGAGGCATCGGAAGTCTTTCGGGAGTCTTTGGCAAAGAGGTTCGGGCGATTCTGGGGAAGGCCTCTTCATGATGGAAATGATTTAATTTCCTAGAATCCATGACGATTCATCATTGATTGGGTGATTGCCATGGATTTCGACCCTGCGCTGCTGCGAGCCTTCGTGGCCGTCAAGGAAACCGGCGGCTTCACGCGCGCCGCCCAGCGGCTGCACCTGACGCAGTCGGCCATCAGCCACCAGATCCGGCGGCTCGAAGAGCAGGTGGGCCGGCCGCTGCTGCATCGAACGACACGCCGCCTCACGGTGACGGAAGACGGCGAAGACTTTCTTCGCTATGCGCAGCAGATCCTCGACACGCTCGACACGATGACGCGGCGTTTTCAACCCTCGCTGATCTCGGGCGTGGTGCGCTTCGGCGCGCCGGACACCTTCATGGGCGACCGGCTGCCGCCGCTGCTCTCGCAGTTCGCGCGCTCGTTCCCCGCCACGCGCATGGAAGTCAGCGTGAGCATGCACCTCGACTTTCGCGCAATGATCAAGGCGGGCGAGCTCGACCTCGCGGTGGTGATGTCGCCGGCCGATTGCGAGGAGGGCACGCGCTTGCGGCGCACGCAACTGGTGTGGGTGGCGGCTGAGACTTTCGAGCCGCCCGCCGGCGCGTCGCTGCCGCTGGCGTACTTTCCGAAGCCCTGCGTCAACCGTGAACTGGCCGGCGCAGCGCTGGATGCGACGCCGGTCGACTGGCACGTCGTGTTCACCTCCGCGAGCCAGCATGGCATTCGCGCGGCCGTGCTGGCGGGGCTGGCCGTGACGGTGCTCACGCGCGAGGACGTGGAGCCGGGCATGAAGATCGTCGACGGCCGCTATGGCCTGCCGCCTTTGCCGAACGTGGATTTTTCGCTTATCTGGAGCGAGGGCGGCAAGACGGAATGCGCCTGCCGGTTCGGCCAGCTGATCCTGGAGATGCCGGAACTGCCGGCGCACGACAAGGCATAAAAAAACGGCGCCACTGGCGCCGTTTTTACTTAGGAGCGTGTGTCGCTCAGAGGCTGCGTTGCCGCTCTTGCTCGAACGGCAGCGACATCGAACCGAGGTCGCGGCGGGTTTCGACCAGCACCAGCGGGCCCTCGTCGAGCACAACCACCGGTGGGCGTTCGCGCGGCACGTGCACCGGCTTCGGCTCGGCTTCGATGGCGGCGCGTGCTTGCGCGATGCGTTCGGCATCCGAATTGACCCACTGCAGGCCCGAGCTCTCGGCGATCTGCGCGAGCTCGTTCAGCGGCAGTTCGAAAGGCTGGACCTTGGGCAGTGCGCGGCCGTTGGCAGCGACAGGTGCCTTGGCGCTTTCGACGACGATCGGCGCAGCTGCTGCCACGACAGCCGGTGCCGGCGCAGGGCGCTCGGTGCGGACATGCTGCGGTGCTGCCACGGGTTCTCGGACTTCCGGTGCCGCAGCGGCTTCGACTGCTTCGAAGCGTTCCGACGCCAGCGGCAGTTGCTGCTGCGGGGCTTGCTGCTGTGCATCGCCCGTGGCTTCCGTTGCGGCGCCTTCGGCGGTGGCTTCGGCTTCATCGCGCGGGCCGCGTTCGCGGCGGTCACGGCCGTAGCGGTCACGCGAACGGCCGCGGCGCTCGTCGCCTTCGCGGCGCGGTGCCTGCTCGTTGCTGCCGTTGATGCTGGCTTCGCCGCCTTGATCGACATCGGCTGCTGCGGCTTCGGCGCCGCGTGCATCCGCTTCGGCTTGAGGCGCGTCGTTGCGGCGTTCGCGGCGGCCGTCGTTGCGGTCGCCACGCGGTGCGCGCTGCTCGTCGCGGCCGTTGCGGGGCTGGCGTTGCTCGCCTTGTGCGGCGCCTTCGCCGGCTTCGGCATTGTTGCGTTCGCGGGCGCCGTTGTTGTCGGCGCCATTGCGTTCGCCACCACGTTCACCGCGCTCGCCACGTTCACGGCGTTCGCCGCGGGCGCGGGGTGCGCGTTCTGCTGCGTTGCCTTCATCGCCTGCAACGGCGCCCGGCGCCAGTTGCTGGGCTTCGAGGTTGACGTTGCCGTCGAGTGCTTCGGCCGGTGCGTTGTTGCGACCTTCGCGGCCTTCGCCTTCGCGGCGCTCGCCACGACCGTTGCGGCGTTGTTCGCCGTCGCGCGGTGCGCGCGCTTCACGCGGCTCGCGGGGCTCACGCTGCTCGCGCGGTTCGCGTTGTTCACGCGGCTGGTTGGCGGCGTCGTTGCGCAGTTCGCTGCTGCGGCCTTCACGGCCTTCACGGCCTTCGCGACCTTCACGGCGCTCGCCACCACGGCCGCCACGGCGTTCGCCGTCGCGACCGCCGGAGCGTCCGCCGTTCTCGCCGCGGCCTTCGCCGCCGCGGCCGCCACGGCGCTGTTCGCCGTCACGTGCGCCGCCGCGTGCTTCGCCGTCGCGGCCAGGACGGCCGTCGCGACGGGGCTTCGGTGCCTCGACCGGGATCGCGGACGGCGCAGGCGCCGCAGCGGGGGCCGGCGTGCCGCCGAACAGGTTCTTGATCCAGGCGAAGAAGCCGGTCTGCGCCGGAACCGGTGCGCTCACCACGGGCGGTGCGACCGGTGCGGGTGCTGCTGCGACAGGCGCACGCACTGCTTCGGGCTTGGGCGGCACCACGGGCGCGGGCGCATCGGGCAGCACGCCCTTGATGACCGGCGTCTGCTTGTTGGTGGGCTCTTGCGAACGGCGCGTGACCGAGGTCGGGTCTTCGATCTCGTCGGCCATCTTGTAGCTGGCTTCGATGTGGTCGAGGCGCGGATCGTCGTGCTTCAGGCGCTCGAGCTTGTAGTTCGGCGTTTCGAGCGTCTTGTTGGGCACCATCAGCACGGTGACGCGCTGCTTGAGCTCGATCTTCGCGATTTCGGGGCGCTTTTCGTTCAGCAGGAATGAGGCGACTTCCACGGGCACCTGCACATGCACGGCGGCCGTGTTGTCCTTCATGGACTCTTCCTGGATGATGCGCAGGATCTGCAGCGCGCTCGATTCGGTGTCGCGGATGTGGCCCGAGCCGCCGCAGCGGGGGCAGGGGATCGACGAGCCTTCGGAGAGTGCGGGCTTCAGGCGCTGGCGGCTCATTTCCATCAGGCCGAACTTGCTGATCGAGCCGAACTGCACGCGGGCGCGGTCCTGACGCAGCGCGTCGCGCAGGCGGCTTTCGACTTCGCGGCGGTTCTTCGACTCGTCCATGTCGATGAAGTCGATGACGATCAGGCCGCCCAGGTCGCGCAGGCGCATCTGGCGGGCCACTTCGTCGGCGGCTTCGAGGTTGGTGCGGGTGGCGGTCTCTTCGATGTCGCCGCCCTTGATGGCGCGGGCCGAGTTCACATCGACCGAGACCAGTGCTTCGGTGTGGTCGATCACGATGGCGCCGCCCGAAGGCAGCTGCACGGTGCGGGCGTAGGCCGATTCGATCTGGTGCTCGATCTGGAAGCGGCTGAACAGGGCCGCGTCGTCGCGGTAGCGCTTCACGCGGGCGGCATGCTCGGGCATGACGTGCGCCATGAACTGCTGCGCCTGGTCGTAGATGTCGTCGGTGTCGATCAGGATGTCGCCGATGTCGTGATTGAAGTAATCACGGATGGCGCGGATGACGAGCGACGATTCCTGGTAGATCAGGAAGGCACCCTTGCCGCCCTTGGCCGCGCCGTCGATGGCGGTCCAGAGCTTGAGCAGGTAGTTCAGGTCCCACTGGAGTTCGGACGCGATGCGGCCGATGCCGGCGGTGCGCGCGATGATGCTCATGCCCTTCGGGTACTCGAGCTGGTCCATCGCCTCCTTGAGTTCAGCGCGGTCGTCACCCTCGATGCGGCGCGAAACGCCACCGCCACGGGGGTTGTTCGGCATCAGCACGACGTAGCGGCCGGCCAGCGAGATGAAGGTGGTGAGGGCCGCGCCCTTGTTGCCGCGTTCTTCTTTTTCGACCTGGACGGTGAGTTCCTGGCCTTCGCGGATCGCGTCCTGGATGCGGGCCTGGCTGGCAGACACGCCCTCGGCGAAATATTGCTTGGAGATTTCCTTGAACGGCAGGAAGCCGTGGCGGTCTTCGCCGTAGTCGACGAAACAGGCTTCGAGCGAGGGCTCGACGCGCGTCACGACGGCTTTGTAGATGTTGCCCTTGCGCTGTTCGCGCCCTTCGATTTCGATTTCGTAGTCGAGCAGTTTCTGCCCGTCGACGATGGCCAGGCGGCGTTCTTCGGCCTGCGTGGCATTGATCAGCATCCGCTTCATGATGCGTTGTCCTTATATGTATCGTTCTACCGGCCCTTGATGGGCCAACGATGCACGGACGACGCCCGCGAAACCAGGGAATTGCCGCTTGGGCCCCGGATGCTGTTCACTGCCGCGCCAGGCGCGAGCAGGCCTCTCGAGCGTTAGCTCAAGAAGACAGCCGGGGTGGGGGCGCGTGGATGGGCGCGAGCCAGATTCGGTGTTGGCCAGCTATCTTTTTGATAGCTGGTTGCGCAAGAGTGGCGCACGCTGCCAACGATTCAATGCCTGAGGCCACTGGTCGAAACCAGGTTGGCCAGCGCAGGCACATTTGAATCAGCAGCATCAACACAACAAGGGACTCGCTTCGATCCGCCGGCAGCTTGGAAGCTGCAGGCTGGGTATTCCGTATCGGTGTTTCGTGGGTGTCGGCTTGACTTGGGTGCCTGGTCTGCCACTTTGCGCAATTGCGCGGGGTTTGCAGCTCGGCGCCAAAGCGGCATCGACCTCACAGCGCCGTCCTGGGTATTTGATGGCAGTGGACTAAACTTCTGTCTAATCAAGCACTTACATGACCGCGCTGGTGAAAAACATTATAGGTGCGAAGCAAGGCCCCGCGGCTGCTCCAAATCCCGCAGGCCAAAAAGCCCCAGGCGAAGCCGGGGCGCCGCATTCGGCCATCACATTCCTCACGGTCGACGCCGAATCTGCCGGGCAGCGGCTCGACAACTTCCTTTTCCGCCATCTGAAAGGCGTTCCGAAGACGCACGTCTACCGGATCATCCGGTCGGGCGAGGTGCGCATCAACAAGGGCCGGGTGCAGGCCGAAACCCGTATCGAGGCGGGCGATGTGCTGCGACTGCCACCGATCCGCATCTCGCCGCGCGCTGAAGAGGGCGGCACCCCGCCGGCACCGGCGCGCGAATTTCCGGTGCTGCTCGAAGACGAAGCCGTGCTGGCCATCGACAAGCCGGCCGGCGTGGCCGTCCATGGCGGCAGCGGCGTGAGCTTTGGCGTGATCGAGCAACTGCGCACGGCCCGGCCCGCCGCCAAATTCCTGGAACTGGTGCACCGGCTGGACCGCGAAACCTCCGGCATCCTGCTCGTCGCCAAGAAGCGCAGCGCGCTGGTCGCGCTGCAGGACCAGTTCCGCGAACGCGAAACCGGCAAGACCTATCTGGCGCTGGTCGAAGGCGCCTGGCCGGCCAACAAGAAGGTGCTCGACGCGCCGCTGGCCAAGTATTTGCTGCCCGACGGTTCCGGCGCTGGCGCCGGCGAGCGCCGCGTGCGCGTGGTCGCCAAGGACCATCCGG
This sequence comes from Variovorax sp. YR566, assembly GCF_051992195.1. Classification (NCBI taxonomy): domain Bacteria; kingdom Pseudomonadati; phylum Pseudomonadota; class Betaproteobacteria; order Burkholderiales; family Comamonadaceae; genus Variovorax; species Variovorax sp. YR566. Next base: position 2,093,422 of record NZ_CP197092.1, read on the forward strand.
ACGCCATGCGCGCCGTCACGCTGGTGCGGGTGCTGGCGCGGCTCTCGCTGCCGGGCGATGCCGCGCCGCTGTCGTTGCTGGCAGTGACTATCAAGACCGGGCGCACGCATCAGATTCGCGTTCACCTCGCGTCGGCCGGGCATCCGATTGCCGGCGACGACAAGTACGGCGAGTCCGAACGCCAGCGCGCATTTCAGAAACTTGGCCTCAAGCGCATGTTCCTGCACGCCTGGCGGCTGCAATTCAACCATCCGGCCAGCGGCGACCGCGTGGCGCTGCAGGCCGACCTGCCGCCCGAGCTGCACGCGCTGATGCCGCCCGCTGCCCTCGAGGCACTGGCCCAACATCCCACTCCCACGGCCCATGACTGATTCTTCCAGACCTCTTCGCTTCGACCTGATTGCCTTCGACTGGGACGGCACGCTCTATGACTCCACGCGCCTGATCGTGCGCTGCATCCAGGCCGCGGTGATCGACGTCGGCGGTGCCAAGCCGAGCGAGAACGACGCCGCCTGGGTGATCGGCCTCGGCCTGGCCGAGGCGCTCGCGCGTGCGGCGCCCGACGTGCCGAAAGAAAAATACCCGGAGCTTGGCGCCCGTTACCGCTACCACTATCTTCAGCACCAGGACGACCTCGTGCTGTTCGATGGCGTGCTGCAGATGCTCGATGCCCTGCGCGCGCGCGGCCACAAATTGGCCGTGGCCACCGGCAAGTCGCGCCGCGGCCTCAATGAGGCGCTCAAGTCGGTCGCGCTGCGCGACCGCTTCGATGCCTCTCGCACTGCCGACGAAACCTTCGGCAAGCCGCATCCGCGCATGCTGCTGGAATTGATGGAAGAACTCGACGTGCCGCCGGAACGCACCCTGATGATCGGCGACACCACGCATGACCTGCAGCTTGCGCAGAACGCCGGCTGCGCCAACGTGGGTGTGAGCTACGGCGCGCATGAACCCGCCAGCTTCGACGAATTCAAGCCGCTGCACATTGCGCATTCGGTGGCCGATCTCGAAGCGTGGCTTCTCGGAAACGCCTGAAAAAGTCCCGCCATGAGCGACGAAGAACGCATCCCGTTGTGCAATACCGCGGACCTGGTCGAAGGCAGCCTGGCCGTGCCCTTCGACGTGGTCTATGGCGGAGAAACCTGCCGCGCCTTCGCGATACGTTTCGAGGGGCAGCCGCATGCGTTTCTCAACCGGTGCAGCCACGTCGCGATGGAACTCGACTTCCAGCCCGACCGCTTCTTCGACGACACCGGCCAGTGGCTGCTGTGCGCGACGCACGGCGCGGTCTACAAGCCCGACACCGGCGAGTGCGCGGGCGGGCCGTGCCGCGGCGGCCTCGTGAAGATCGCCTTGAGCGAGCATGACGGCGTAGTGCACTGGCATACTGGCTGGAACCTTCACCCCCTGACCTTCTGACATGACCGACCCGAACCGAACGGAACCCGCCGGGTTCGAACCATTTGAGCCGGCCCCTCCCACGAATATGGCCAAAGATCCCACGCAGCGCCCCGGTTGGGAGCGCGCCACCCTCGAAAAGCTCGCCTTCGCTTCGTTGAACGAACAGAAGGCCACGCGCCGCTGGAAGACCTTCGTGCGGCTGTCCTGGCTTGCCTTCTTCGTCTTCCTGGCGTGGTTCGCGCTCTCGCGCAGCGCGCCGAGCACGGCCAAGACCACGGCGCACACCGCCGTCGTCGAGATCAAGGGCGAAATCGCCAATGGCGGGGATGCGAGCGCAGAGTTCGTGGTCGCCGCGATGAAGACGGCCTTCGAGGACGAAGGCGCCAAGGGCGTGGTCCTGCTGATCAACTCGCCCGGCGGCAGCCCGGTGCAGGCCGGCATCATCAACGACGAGATCAAGCGCCTGAAGGCCAAGTACAAGAAGCCGGTCTATGCCGTGGTCGAGGAGACCTGCGCCTCGGCCGCCTATTACATTGCCGCCGCCGCAGACAAGATATATGTCGACAAGGCCAGCATCGTCGGCAGCATCGGCGTGCTGATGGACGGCTTCGGCTTCACCGGCGTGATGGAGAAGGTCGGCGTTGAGCGCCGCCTGCTGACCGCCGGCGAGAACAAGGGCTTCCTCGATCCGTTCAGCCCGATGAGCGATGCGCAGCGCGCGCACGCGCAGACGATGCTCAACCAGATCCACACGCAGTTCATCAATGTGGTGAAGGCCGGCCGTGGCGACCGCCTGAAGCTCGACACCCCCGGCCTGTTCAGCGGCCTGTTCTGGAGCGGCGAGCAGGCTGTCGAATACGGCCTGGCCGACCAGCTGGGCAACGTCGACTACGTGGCCCGCGAAGTGATCAAGGCCGAAGAGGTGATCGACTACACGCGGCGCGACAACGTGGCCGAGAAGCTGGCCAAGAAGTTCGGCGCGGCGATGGCTGAAACCACGGTGCGGCTGATGCACACCGCGCCGGCCCTGCGCTGATCTCTTATTTGTTTTCGCCGCTGGCGGTGTATCGCGCAGATGCCGCCAGCGCCGCGGCGAAGACCACGACGACATAGAGCGCGGCGGTCAGCGAGGTCGCCCGCGCCAGCAGCCCGATCACTGCCGGGCCTGCCATGAACCCCAGATAGGCCAGGGCCGAGACCGACGCAATGCCGCGTGCGGGCTCGATGCCTGGAACTTTCGCCGAGGCCGAGAACAGGATCGGCACCACGTTCGCAAAGCCGACCCCCACGCCCGCGAAGCCGACCAGCGCCAGCCAGGGCAGGTCGGTGATGAGCACCAGCGCCATCGACGCCGCGGCCAGCAGGCCGCTGCCGAGCAGCAGCGTGCTCGGCGAGAAGCGGGCGCGCAGCGCGTCGCCGCCGAAGCGCGCCGCGGCCATCGCGGCCGAGAAGCTCGCATATGCCAGAGCCGCCTGTTGCTGGGGACTGCCGATTTCCTGCTGCATATAGAGCACGCTCCAGTCGTAGATCGCGCCTTCGGCGATCAGACCCAGCGCGGCCAGCACGCCCAGCACCGCGAGCGTGCCGCGGGGCAGCAGGAAGCCGTGATCGGCCTCGGTGGCGCCGCTGGTGGCGGGGCGGGGCAGCATGCGTGTCGAGGCTACGGCAACGAGCAGCACCATCACGGCCGAGACCAGCAGCAGGTGCGCCTGCGCGCCGAGCCCGGCCGCCAGCGCGGCGCTGCCGCTCGCGGCACCGGCCATGCCGCCCAGGCTGAACATGCCGTGCATGCCGCTCATCAGGGGCGTGTCGCCGTGCAGTTCGAGTTGGGCGGCTTCGGTGTTGATCGAGACGTCGAACACGCTGGTCACGAGGCCGAAAGCCGCCAGCAGAACCAGCAGCGCGGCATAGCCGGGCATCGCGATCAGGCCGGCCAGCAGCAGTGCATAAATGCAGCCGCAGATGCTGGCTACACGGCGCGGGCCGTGGCGGCCGATCCAGCGGCCTGCACTGGTCAGGCCGAACATCGCACCGGCACCGGCCGCGAGCATCGCCAGCCCGAGCTGGGCTTCGTCGATGCCGTAGTGCGCCTTGACCGTGGGCACATGCACGCCCCAGGTCGCGAAGATGAAGCCGGCGGCAAAGAACTGCGCGCGCGATGCCCAGCGCGTGGCTGCGGTAACACCCACCATCGTCAGCGGCCGATCGCGAACACGGCGGGCAGGCGTTCGTCTGTGGTGGCTTGTGGCTTGGCGCGCCAGGATTTGACCGTTTCGCTGCGTACGTGGGCGGAGGCGAGCGTCAGGCCGCGCGCCACGGCGAGCCGGGTGTTGTGCTGCAAGGTCTGCACGAGGGCCTGCAGCAGCGCGGCGTTGCGATAGGGCGTCTCGATGAACAGCTGCGTCTGGCCCGACTTGAGCGCGAGCGCTTCGAGCTCGCGGATGCGGGTCTGGCGCTCGCTGGCGTCCTGCGGCAGGTAGCCGACGAAGGCAAAGTTCTGGCCGTTGAGTCCGCTCGCGGCCAGTGCGAGCAGCAACGAGACCGGGCCGGTCAGCGGCACCACGGTAAGGCCCAGGTCGTGCGCGGCGCGCGCCACCGAGGAGCCCGGGTCGGCCACCGCTGGCATGCCTGCCTCGCTCAACAGGCCGATGTCATGGCCTTCGAGCGCAGCGGCCAGCAGGGGGCGGGCGTCGAACTGGCCTGCGTGATCACCTTTCTTGTGCACTTCGCGCGGCAGTTCCTGGATGTTCTGCGCCTGCAGCGCAGCGGCCAGTGGCGCCACTTCGTCGATGCGCTTCAGGTAGGCGCGCGCGGATTTCGCGTTCTCGCAGATCCAGTGGGTGATGCCGGCGGCCGTCTGCAGCGTGCCCAGCGGGAGGGCGTCTTGCAGCGGGGCTTGCACGTCGCAGCCGAAGTCGAGCGGCGCGGGAACGAGGTAGAGCTTGCCTTTTTGTTGTGTCACAGCAGATCGACCCCCGCGGCGCGTAGCATCTGGCAGGTACGGATCAGCGGCAGGCCGACCAGTGCGGTCGGGTCGTCGCTGTCGATGGCGCTCAGCAGCGCGATGCCGAGGCCTTCGCTCTTGGCGCTGCCGGCGCAGTCATAGGGCTGCTCGGCCTGCAGATAGTGTTCGATGGCGGCGTCGCTGAGGTCGCGGAACACCACGCGCACGGGCGCGATGTCGCGCTGGACGAAGCCGGTGGCCTTGCAGACGACGGCCACGGCCGTCTGGAAGATCAGCGTCTGGCCGCGCATGCGGCGCAATTGGGCAGTGGCGCGGGCATGGTCGCCGGGCTTGCCCAGCGCCTCGCCGGCCAGGTCGGCCACCTGGTCCGAACCGATGACCACGGCTTCTGGGAAGCGGGTGGCCACGGCGTTGGCCTTTTCCAGCGCGAGGCGCACGGCCAGGTCGTGCGGCGTTTCGCCGGGCTGGGGCGTTTCGTCGACTTCCGGCGAGTGCACATCGAAGGGCAGGCGCAGGCGGGTGAGCAGTTCGCGGCGGTAGCGCGAGGTCGAGGCGAGGATCACGGTGCGTTGCATGGTGACGATTGTGCGTGAGCCGCCCAGAACTCTCAGGTATGCCCCAAGCCGGTGAGATGGCCGGCACGCTAGACTGGCGTGGATGAAGAGAGAATTTGCCCCCGAACGGCTCAATGTGCCCGGCTTTACCGCCGCTGCCGCCACCCTGGAAGCCGCCGATCCGGTTCCAAACTATGTACGCCTGGTCGCCGAATTGGCCGTCCCGGCGCCCGACGCGGTGGTCCGATGGGAGGCTCACGGGGAAGAGCGCCCCGGTGCGGATGGCAAGGCCGCGCCCTGGCTGCACCTGGAGGCTGAAGCCACCGTGCCGCTGGTCTGCCAGCGTTGCCTGTCGCCGGTCGACACGCTGCTTTCCGTGGATCGCTGGTTCCGTTTCGTGGCCGACGAGGCCACTGCCGAGGTGCAAGACGAGGAATCCGAGGAAGACCTGCTCGTCGTGAGCCGGGATTTCGACCTGCGTGCCCTGATCGAGGACGAGCTGCTGATGGAAATCCCCGTCATGCCCGTTCACGATGTCTGCCCCACGCCGGTGCAGCTTTCGTCCAGCGACGAGGACTTCAAGGCGGCCGAAGAGGCCAAGCCGAACCCCTTCGCAGTGCTCGGCGCGTTGCGTTCGCGCAAGCCCGAAGAGGGAAAGTAGCCCTTTCCCGCAGGCTGGGCTATAATCATGGGCTTCGCGCGCGCCGCCGTGAGCAGCAGTACAGATAAAGGCATTCCATACATGCCGTTAAATTTTTTGTATTGCCACCGCTTGAGCCCGCATCCAATCACTCACCTAACAGTCCAGGAGCCATCATGGCCGTCCAGCAAAACAAGAAGTCGCCTTCCAAGCGCGGCATGCACCGTTCCCACAATGCGCTGGTCGTGCCCGGCATCGCCGTGGAACCGACCACCGGCGAAACGCACCTGCGCCACCACATCAGCCCCAACGGTTTCTACCGTGGCCGTCAGGTGCTCAAGAACAAGTCCGAAGCCTGATCTCGCATTCCAAGGCCAAGGCCCGAAGCTACTTCTGCTGTAGCGTCGGGCCTTTGTTTTGATGGCTACGCCTTCTTCCCCCGAAATCACTGCTGCGCCTTCTGCAATCACGCTCGCCGTGGATTGCATGGGAGGCGATCATGGGCCGCGCGTCACGCTCGCGGCCTGCCGCGCGTTTCTCGAGCGGCACAGCGAAGCCTCGTTGTTGCTGGTCGGCGCGCCGGCCGCACTGGCGGGGTTTGCCGCGCATCCGCGTGCCCGCATCGTCGCTGCAAGCGAAGTGGTGGGCATGGATGACCCGGTTGAAATCGCCCTGCGCAAGAAGAAAGACTCTTCAATGCGCGTCGCGATCCAGCAGGTCAAGGACGGCGCCGCCCAAGCCGCCATCTCCGCCGGCAACACCGGCGCCCTCATGGCGATTGCGCGCTACCTGCTCAAGACGCTCGAAGGCATTGATCGCCCCGCGATCGCACCGCAGCTTCCCAATGCCAAGGGCGGGGCAACGACCGTGCTCGATTTGGGTGCGAACGTCGATTGCGACGCCGAAGACCTGCTCCAGTTCGCCGTGCTCGGCTCGGCCCTGGTGTCGGCGCTGACTGGCAATGAGGCGCCCTCGGTCGGCCTGCTCAATATTGGCGAGGAAGCCATCAAGGGCAGCGAAACGATCAAAAAAGCGAGCCAACTGCTGCGTACAGCTGCCAACTCCAAGGATCTGAACTTCTACGGGAACGTGGAAGGCAACGACATCTTCAAGGGCACGACCGACATCGTCGTCTGTGACGGCTTCGTCGGAAATGTGGCTCTGAAGGCCAGCGAGGGCGTGGCTTCAATGATCGGCGAATTCATTCGCGTCGAATTCTCTCGGAGCATTTTTACCAAGATGGCGGCAATTGTTGCCTATCCGGTTCTAAAAGCGTTCAAAAGCCGCCTGGATCATCGTCGCTACAACGGTGCAGCCTTGCTGGGGCTGCGTGGCCTGGTTTTCAAGAGCCATGGCTCGGCTGACGAAGTGGCTTTCGGCCATGCGCTGGATCGCGCTTATGATGCCGCTCGCAACAACCTGCTCGATCGCGTGCGGGCCCGCATCGCCCACGCCGCGCCTTTGCTAGCGCGACAGGAACCGGCGGCGCCGGTCGACGCGACGGCCCTTCACGTTTGATGACCCCTTCTTATTCACGCATTACCGGCACCGGCAGCTATCTGCCCCCACGCCGCGTGACCAATGACGATCTCGCCAAAGACCTGGCGATGCGAGGCATCGAAACCTCCGACCAGTGGATCGTCGAGCGCACAGGCATCCACGCGCGGCATTTCGCCGCGCCGGATGTCACGAGCAGCGACCTTGGTCTTGAAGCGGCCCGACACGCCCTGGAGGCTGCCGGCCGTAAAGCCGGCGACATCGACCTGATCATCGTCGCGACCTCGACGCCCGACATGGTGTTTCCGTCGTCGGCCGCCATTCTCCAGAACAAGCTCGGCATTGCCGGCTGCCCGGCATTCGACGTCCAGGCGGTTTGCAGTGGTTTCGTCTACGCACTGACCGTCGCCGACGCGATGATCCGCACGGGCACAGCGCGTTGCGCGCTGGTGGTGGGGGCCGAAGTGTTCTCCCGCATCCTCGATTTCAACGACCGCACCACCTGCGTGCTGTTCGGCGATGGCGCGGGCGCGGTGGTGCTTGAAGCCAGCGAAGAGCCCGGCATTCTGGCCAGCGACCTGCATGCGGACGGCAAGCACGTCGGCATTCTTTGTGTGCCGGGCCACGTTTCAGGCGGCAATGTGCTGGGCACGCCGCTGCTGCACATGGACGGCCAGGCCGTCTTCAAGCTCGCGGTCCGCGTGCTCGAAGAGGCTGCGCGCGCCACGCTGGCCAAGGCCGGCAAGGTCGACACCGACATCGACTGGCTCATTCCACATCAGGCCAACATCCGCATTATGGAAGGCACGGCGAAGAAGCTGAAGCTTCCGCGCGAGAAGCTGATCGTCACGGTGAACGAGCACGGCAATACTTCCGCCGCCTCGATTCCGCTGGCACTCGACGAGGCCGTGCGCTCCGGCAAGGTGAAGAAAGGCGAAACGCTCATGCTCGAAGGCGTGGGTGGCGGCTTCACCTGGGGCGCGGTGCTATTGAATCTGTAGTGCGTTGCGGCGCCCTGGAAGAGGGCGGCCGCGATGCGAGATGGCGCATACAACAATGAAATCCTTTGCTTTTGTCTTTCCGGGTCAGGGCTCGCAGGCGGTCGGCATGCTCGACGCCTGGGGTGATCACCCGACCGTGGCTGAAACGCTGCGCGAAGCTTCCGAAGCGCTCGGCGAAGACGTCGGCGCGCTGATCAAGAACGGCCCCAAGGAAGAGCTGGCGCTCACCACCAACACTCAGCCCGTGATGCTGGTGGCTGGTGTTGCTGCATGGCGCGCCTGGTTGGCCGAGGGTGGTGCCGCGCCTTCTGTGGTGGCTGGTCATTCGCTCGGCGAGTATTCGGCGCTGGTGGCTTCGGGTGTTCTGACGCTCGCGCAGGCTGCGCCGCTCGTGCGTTTCCGCGCGCAAGCGATGCAACAGGCGGTGCCCGTCGGTGTCGGCGCGATGGCTGCGGTGCTCGGCATGGAGTCGGGCAAGGTGGTGGCAGGCTGCGCGGAAGCCACTGCCAGCTTTGGCTCTGGCAGTGCGGAAATCGTCGAAGCGGTGAATTTCAACGACCCCATGCAGACCGTGATCGCCGGCAGCAAGGCCGCGGTCGACAAGGCCTGCGAACTGCTCAAGGCCAACGGTGCCAAGCGGGCGCTGCTGCTGCCGGTTTCGGCGCCGTTCCATTCGAGCCTCATGAAACCTGCCGCGGAAGCGCTGCGCGAGAAGCTGGCTTCCATCACGCTGGCCACGCCGCAAATTCCGGTGCTGAACAATATCGACGTCGCCATCGAGACCGATGCCGACCGCATCCGCGACGCCCTGGTGCGCCAGGCCGCCGGCCCGGTGCGCTGGGTCGAGAGCGTACAGGCCTTGAAACTGCGCGGTGTAGCCGCCATCATCGAGTGCGGTCCCGGCAAGGTGCTGGCCGGCATGGTGAAGCGCATCTCCCCCGATCTGGAAGCCGCGTCGGTGTACGACCCGGCCACGCTCGCGGACACCCGACAATCGCTCGCCGGCTGACCGGCGCAAGGCTCCGACACTTTTTCTTATGAGCATTCCCAAATTTGAAGGGCAAGTCGCCCTGGTCACCGGCGCAACGCGCGGCATCGGCGCGGCGATCGCGTTGGAGCTGGCGCAGCGTGGCCTCAAGGTCGTGGGCACCGGCACCACCGACGACGGCGCGGCCAAGATCACTTCGGCCCTGAGCGCCTACGGCGGTCGCGGCCGTGCGCTCGACGTGAACGACGGCGCCGCCGTCGAGGCCCTGATCGACGAGATCGTGCAGGCCTACGGCGCCGTCCACGTGCTGGTGAACAACGCCGGCATCACGCGCGACACGCTCGCCATGCGCATGAAGGACAGTGATTGGGACGCGGTGCTCGACACCAATCTCAAGGCCGTCTTCTCCCTCTCGCGCGCCGTGATCCGCCCGATGATGAAGCAGCGCTACGGCCGCATCATCAGCATCACCAGCGTGGTCGGCGCCTCCGGCAATGCCGGCCAGGCCAACTACGCCGCTGCCAAGGCAGGCGTCGCGGGCATGACCCGTGCGCTGGCCCGCGAGCTGGGCAGCCGCAACATCACCGTCAACTGCGTCGCACCTGGTTTCATCGAAACCGACATGACGGCCAGCCTCCCCGAAGCCCAGCAACAGGCGCTGCTCCAGCAGATCCCGCTAGGCCACTTGGGCAAGCCGGCCGACATCGCGCACGCGGTGGCTTACCTCGCATCGCCCCAGGCGTCCTACGTCACGGGGCAAGAGCTGCACGTCAACGGCGGCATGCACATGTAGCCGCAAGGCGCAAGTTTTTCCCGTACCGGACGCGCGGCAAATGCCACAATGCGCCCGGCTAAAATCCACCGATTACCTACAACCCTCAGAGGGAACCAAATGAGCGATATCGAAGCACGTGTCAAGAAAATCATCGCCGAGCAGCTCGGCGTGGAAGAGTCCCAAGTGACGAACGAAAAGGCTTTCGTGGCCGACCTCGGCGCTGACTCGCTCGACACGGTCGAACTCGTGATGGCACTCGAAGACGAATTCGGCATCGAAATTCCCGACGAAGATGCCGAGAAGATCACCACGGTGCAAAACGCCGTCGACTACGCCACCAAGAATCAAAAGGCCTGATAGGCCAGCTGACAACACTGCAACTGCGGCCGGCGGCTTTTCCTTTAAAAACCGCACGCGCCGACAGGCAACTGTTCAGCGCTTCCAGAAAGGTTTGCCGGCATGACCAAACGCCGCGTCGTCGTGACCGGACTCGGTTGCATCGCTCCTGTCGGAAACACCGCAACCGAATCCTGGGCCAACCTGTTGGCCGGGAAATCGGGTATTGCGAACATCACCGCGTTCGATGCAAGCGCCTTCGCCTGCAAGTTCGCCGGTGAGGTCAAGGGTTTCGACATCACCCAATACATCTCGGAGAAAGAAGCGCGCCACATGGACCGCTTCATTCATCTGGGTCTCGCCGCCGCCATCCAGGCGGTGCAGGACAGCGGACTGCCGACCGGCGAAGCGCTGTCCTATGAAAAAGCCGTGCGCATCGGATGCAACATCGGCTCCGGCATCGGCGGCCTGCCGATGATCGAAGAGACGCACGGCGAACTGATGAGCCGCGGCCCGCGCCGCGTCTCGCCGTTCTTCGTGCCGGCATCGATCATCAACATGATCTCGGGCCACGTCTCGATCAAGTACGGCTTCAAGGGCCCGAACATCGCGGTCGTGACCGCCTGCACCACCGGCCTGCATGCCATCGGCACGTCGGCACGCATGATCGAGTACGGCGATGCCGACGTGATGATCGCGGGTGGCGCGGAGTCGACCATCTCTCCGCTCGGCATCGGTGGCTTCACCGCGCCTCGCGCGCTGAGCACGCGCAACGACGATCCCGCCACGGCCTCGCGTCCGTGGGACAAGGACCGCGACGGCTTCGTGCTGGGCGAGGGCGCTGGTGTGCTGGTGCTCGAAGAGTACGAACACGCCAAGGCACGTGGCGCCAAGATCTACGCGGAAGTCGCGGGCTTTGGGCTGACGGGCGACGCGTATCACATGACCGCGCCCGACGTCGACGGCCCGCGCCGCTCGATGGCCATGGCGCTGGCCAATGCCGGTGTCAATGCTGATCAGGTGCAGTACCTCAATGCGCACGGCACTTCGACGCAGATCGGCGACGTCAACGAGACCAATGCGGTCAAGCTGGCATTCGGCGATCACGCGAAGAAGCTCGTCGTCAATTCGACCAAGTCCATGACCGGCCATTTGCTGGGCGGCGCGGGCGGCATCGAATCGGTGTTCACGGTGCTGGCGCTGCACGAGCAGAAGAGCCCGCCGACCATCAACATCTTCAATCAGGATCCGGAATGCGATCTCGACTACTGCGCCAACGAGGCGCGCGATCTGAAGATCGACGTCGCGGTCAAGAACAACTTCGGCTTCGGCGGCACCAACGGCACGCTGGTGTTCAAGCGCGCTTGAGCACTGCTCTTTCATGCACAGCGCACCGTCGGTGACCTATCCGGTGGGGCGCTCGCGTGGCGCAACCCGGATTCTCGTTGTCCTCTGGGCCCTGGGCGCTTGCTGTGCGGGCGCATCTTGCTATCTCTTCGATAGCGCCGGATGGCGCCAGCTGCTGCTGGTTCTCAGTGTCGTGTTTGCAGGTGTCGCCGCGGGCTTCGGCTTGCGACGCGATGGCGCGGGCGTTCTGCATTTCGACGGCCTCTACTGGTCGTTGACGGGAGGTCATGCCTCCCGGGCCGTGCATGCTGCCAGGGCGTTCGTGGCGCTCGATTTCCAGTCGCTGATGCTGGTGCGGCTCAGCGAGCCGGGCCGCGCCCGCCGCTGGGTCTGGATCGAGCAGCGGGCCATGCCTGAGCGCTGGCGCGACGTGCGCCGTGCGGTATATTCGCGCCCCCCGTCCGCAGCACCTGCGGGCGACCCCTGGCGCGCGACGGCTCCCGCCGACGCGCCCTGATCCTCCGTCGATGACCACTTCTCCGCCTGTGCCGCCGGATTCCGGTCTGAACGATGCGCCCGCCGTGGTGCGTCCGGGTGAGGTCGATTTCCAGCTGGTCCAGCGCACCGTCGCGGGTGACCAGAAGGCGTTCGAGTTGCTGGTCATCAAGTACCAGCGCCGCATCGAGCGCCTGATCGGGCGGATGGTGCGCGATGTCGACCTGGTCGAGGACATTGCGCAGGAAACCTTCATTCGCGCGTATCGCGCGCTGCACCAGTTCCGCGGTGAGGCGCAGTTCTACACCTGGCTCTACCGGATCGCGGTCAACACCGCCAAGAAGGCGCTGGTGGACATGAAGCGCGATCCGACTGTCTCCGAGGCCGCTCTCAGGCCTTCTTCTGAGGACGACGATGAAACTTACCGTCCCGGAAACGAACCAACCACCGACGAAACCCCCGAATCGGTCATGGCGGCGAATGAAATCGCCAGTGCCGTCGAGGCGGCCATGGAAGCACTCCCTGCCGAGCTGCGCCAGGCGGTCACGCTGCGCGAAATCGAGGGCATGAGTTACGAAGAGATTGCCGAGGTCATGGATTGCCCTATCGGCACGGTGCGTTCGCGTATTTTCCGGGCGCGCGAGGCCATTTCGGCCAGGGTCAAGCCGCTGCTGGACAACCAGTCCGGCAAGCGTTGGTAAGTAAGCAGGTGAATGAAATGAATCAGACGATGACGGTTCGGGAACAGGTGTCCGCACTTGCGGATGGTCATTTGCAGGGCGAGGCGTTCGCGCAGGCGATCGAAGCTGTCTGCGCCGAAGGCGAATCGCGCGCGGCATGGCAGGCCTACCACGTGGTGGGCGATGTGCTGCGTTCGGGCTCTCATTCGCCGTGCAGCGATACCTCGGCATTCCTGGCGCGCTTCCAGCAGCGATTGGCGGCGGAGCCTGTGATGGTCGCCCCCATGCCGGTGCCGGTCGCCGCACCGGTGGCACTGCCCGCGCAGCGCAGGGCGGAAGCGGCCAACGAGCCTGTGTTCCGCTGGAAGCTTGTGGCTGGTGCCGCGTCGCTGATGGCCGTGGCTGCCATCAGCTGGACCCTGGTCGGCAACGGCACGGCGGTGCCGCAGGGCGGCGCGCAGCTGGCTTCGGTCCAGCAGCAACAGCAGCCGGCGGTCAATTCGGTGTTGGCGGCGGCTGCGGTCAACAGCCCGCAACCCGCGAGCAACACGCTGACCCCGACTCGCGTGATCGTGGGCAACGGCAATCCGCAGGTCATGCTGCGTGACCCGCGGCTCGATCAACTGCTCGAAGCGCATCAGCAAGCTGGCGGTGCTTCGCAAATGCCTTCCGGTTTCCTGCGCAATGCCACTTTCGAGGGCCCGACGCGCTGAGTGCGCGCACCCCTAGCTGCCCGTAATGACCGTTCCGATGCCGATCTCCGCGCGCGCTTTCGTGCTTGTGTTTGCTGCTTTTTGCCTTGCGCAGACTGCCACCGCGCAGACCCGCTCGGGCGCTGCGAATACGAAGAGCGCGGCGACTGCGCAGACGGACGAGCCACCGGCCATGAGCGTGACCGAGTGGCTGCAGCGCATGCACGCGGGCGCCCGGCAGCGCAATTACGTGGGCACCTTCGTGGTGTCGGCGCCGGGCGGCGACCTGTCGAGCGCACGCATCTGGCATGTGCGCGACGGCGAGCATCAGATCGAACGCATCGAAGCTCTCTCGGGGCCGCCGCGCTCGACCTTCCGGCGCAACCGCAATGTCATGACCTTCCTGCCGGAGGCGAAGGTGGTGAAGGTCGAGAAGCGCGAGAACCTCGATCTCTTCCCGAACCTGCCGGACAAGCCCGATTCGTCGATTGGCGATTTCTACGACGTGCGCGCGATCGGCAAGGACCGCGTGGCCGGCTTCGATGCCGACGTGGTGCAACTGGTGCCGCACGACGCGCTGCGCTTCGGCTATCGCATCTGGAGCGAGCGCCGCTCGGGCCTGGTGGTGAAGCTGCAGACCATTGACGGCGATTCCCGCGTGGTGGAGCAGTCGGCGTTTTCCGAGCTGCAGCTCGACGCGCCGGTGAAGGCGCAGGCGCTTTCGCAGATGATGTCCAACACCTCCGGCTACCGCATCGAGAAGCTGGAGCTCGAGCGCAGCAATGCGCAGGACGAAGGCTGGACGCTGCGCACGCCTGTGGCCGGATTTAAGCCCCGAAGCTTCTTCCGTCGCCCGACAGCGGGTGGTGATGGCGACAGCAGCGGCAAGTCGAAGCAGGACGCGGCCACGGTCCAGTGGACCTTCTCCGATGGCCTGGCCTCGGTGTCGCTTTTCATCGAGCGCTACGACGCAGCGCGCGCGCCCCGCGACGGCGTGCTGACCATCGGAGCGACCAACGCCATCCGTCGGCGTCTGCCCGAGCCGGCCAGCGACTGGTGGCTGACCGCAGTCGGCGAGGTGCCGCAGCAGACGCTCAATGCATTCGCCCAAAGCCTCGCGCGCACGCGCTGACAGGCCAAATAGGCGCCAATTGCGCTGAACCAAGCACACAGCGCAAACTCATAGCACTTGTTTTCAGCCGCTCTGTTCTTTTGAAAGAAAACCGATGATCTTCAAAGTCGAGGGACACAAGTTTCGTTCCGGTCTGCTGGCTTGCGCGCTCGCACTGACTGCAAGCGCCACATTCCTTCCGGTCGAGCCGGTCCATGCGCAAACGCGCACGCTGCCCGATTTCACCGATCTGGTCGACCAGGTCGGCCCTTCCGTCGTCAACATCCGCACCGTCGAGAAGGTCGCCCAGCGCGGCGGCAATGGCGAGATGGACGAGGAGATGCAGGAGTTCTTCCGCCGTTTCTTCGGCCAGCCTCTGCCTGGCCAACCGCGTCAGGGCCCGACCCCGAAGCGCCCGCAGCAGCCGCAGGAAGAAGAGCGTCCGCGTGGCGTCGGGTCCGGCTTCATCCTGACAGCCGACGGCTACGTGATGACCAATGCGCACGTGGTCGAAGACGCTTCCGAAGTGCTGGTCACGTTGCCCGACAAGCGCGAGTTCAAGGCCAAGATCGTTGGCGCCGACAAGCGCACCGACGTCGCGGTCGTCAAGATCGAGGCCACCGGCCTGCCAGCGGTGAAGGTTGGCGACATCTCCAAGCTGCGTGTCGGCGAATGGGTGATGGCCATCGGTTCGCCCTTCGGCCTCGAGAACACCGTCACGGCCGGCATCGTGAGCGCCAAGCAGCGCGACACCGGTGAGTACCTGCCGTTCATCCAGACCGACGTGGCCATCAATCCCGGCAACTCGGGCGGCCCGCTGATCAACATGCGCGGCGAAGTGGTCGGCATCAACAGCCAGATCTACTCGCGCTCGGGCGGCTTCATGGGCATCTCGTTCTCGATCCCGATCGACGAGGCGATTCGCGTGAGCGATCAGCTACGCACCTCGGGCCGCGTCTCGCGCGGCCGCATCGGCGTGCAGATCGACCAGGTCACCAAGGACGTGGCCGAGGCCATCGGCCTGGGCAAGGCACAGGGTGCGCTGGTGCGCGGCGTGGAAGCCGGCTCGCCGGGCGAAAAGGCCGGTGTCGAGCCGGGCGACGTCATCACCAAGTTCGACGGCAAGCCCATCGAGAAGCCGAGCGACCTGCCGCGCCTGGTGGGCAACACCAAGCCGGGCACCAAGAGCACGCTCACCGTATTCCGCCGCGGCGCTTCGCGCGACCTCAGCGTGACCATTGCCGAGATCGAGCCCGACAAGCCGGGCAAGCGTGCGGGCGACCGCGACGAGCCGGCGCCGAAGCCGCCCGCATCTGCAGCCGCCAAGTCGCTCGGCCTGGCTGTGAGCGATCTCACCGACGCGCAGAAGAAAGAGCTCAAGCTGAAGGGCGGCGTGAAGGTCGATGCCGCCAGTGACGCCGCAGCCCGTGCAGGCCTGCGCGAGGGCGACATCATCCTGTCGGTGGGCAATGTCGAGGTGTCGAATGCGCGCGAATTCGAGTCCGCCATCGGCAAGGCCGACAAGAGCAAGGCGCTCAGCGTGCTGTTCCGCCGTGGCGATTGGGCGCAGTACGCGCTGATTCGCCCTGCACGCTGATCTGGCTCTGGCGTCAAGTGGCCCCACCCGGCAGTCGGGTTTGGGGCCGTTTTTTTGAGGTGTTTACGACGTTCAGGCGCCGGCCCCTAAAAAAATCTGAGGGCTCGGAAATGCCGATTTTTGTTTGTGCTCACTAACTTTTAAAGAGGCTAAGGACGGATTTCGGTAGAATAGGGCGCTCTCGGCGGTCGGTCGGCGCATAAGGAGTGCCCTGACCTTCACCATGCGAGATGTCAGACAGCAGTCCACCGGTGCTCCACAGATCGCCCACAAGTTGTTCAGTGACTGCTCCACCGATCCTGTTGATAACCTGTTCATATCTTTCATGTTGTGGACCTGCAACGACCCCTTTGGACCCCGTTCCCGGATGTACGCGCTTCCCTTTTTGCCTACAATGAAGTTCCAACTACTGCAGTTGCCATTGCTTGTTGGTTCAGGGCGCGTCTCCAGAAGACGCGCCCTTTTTTCTTGCCTGTCGCACTCTGCGCACGAGCCAATTCAAGTACTTAAGCGTTCCCGTTGATGAATCACATCAGAAATTTTTCGATCATTGCGCACATCGACCATGGCAAGTCGACGCTCGCAGACCGTTTGATCCAGCGTTGCGGCGGCCTCGCAGACCGCGAGATGGAAGCGCAGGTGCTCGACTCGATGGACATCGAAAAAGAGCGTGGGATAACCATCAAGGCGCAGACCGCTGCGCTGCACTACAAGGCACTCGATGGGCAGGTCTACAACCTCAATCTGATCGACACGCCGGGCCACGTCGACTTCTCGTATGAAGTGAGCCGCTCGCTGTCGGCGTGCGAAGGCGCACTGCTCGTCGTCGATGCATCGCAAGGTGTCGAAGCGCAGACAGTGGCCAACTGCTACACCGCGCTCGACCTCGGAGTCGAAGTGGTGCCCGTGCTCAACAAGATCGATCTGCCCAACGCGGACCTCGACAACGCGCGCACCGAAATCGAAGACGTGATCGGCATCGACGCGACCAATGCGATCCCGTGCTCGGCAAAGACCGGCGTGGGCATCGACGACATTCTCGAAGCCATCGTTGCCAGGATGCCCGCGCCGCGCGGCAACCCCGACGGCCCGCTGCGCGCGATGATCGTCGACAGCTGGTTCGACCCGTACGTCGGCGTCGTCATGCTGGTGCGCGTGGTCGACGGCCGGCTCGCGAAGGGTGATCGCATCAAGATGATGGCGTCGGGTGCGATGTACAACGCCGACAGCGTCGGCGTCTTCACGCCCGCCAACGAACCCCGCAATTCGCTCGAAGCGGGCGAGGTGGGTTACATCATCGCGGGCATCAAGGAGCTGCAGGCGGCCAAGGTCGGCGATACGGTCACGCTGATCAAGGCCGGCACTGGTGGTGCCGCGGCAACGGCGACCGAGGCGCTGCCCGGCTTCAAGGAAATCCAGCCGCAGGTGTTCGCGGGCTTGTACCCGACCGAAGCGAGCGAGTACGACTCGCTGCGCGACGCACTCGAAAAGCTCAAGCTCAACGATTCGTCGCTGCGCTACGAGCCCGAGGTGAGCCAGGCGCTCGGCTTCGGCTTCCGCTGCGGCTTCCTCGGCTTGCTGCACATGGAAATCGTGCAGGAGCGCCTGGAGCGCGAGTTCGACCAGGACCTGATCACGACCGCGCCGAGCGTGGTCTACCAGGTGGTCAAGAACGACGGCGAAGTGATCATGGTCGAGAACCCGTCCAAGATGCCCGACGTCGGCAGGATGGCGGAGATCCGCGAGCCGATCGTCACCGTTCATCTCTACATGCCGCAGGAATACGTCGGCTCCGTCATGACGCTGGCGAACCAGAAGCGTGGCGTGCAGATGAACATGGCCTACCACGGCCGCCAGGTCATGCTGACGTACGAGATGCCGCTCGGCGAGATCGTGCTCGACTTCTTCGACAAGCTGAAATCGGTGAGCCGGGGTTACGCTTCGATGGACTACGAGTTCAAGGAGTACCGCGCGTCCGACGTGGTGAAGGTCGACATCCTGCTCAACGGCGACAAGGTCGATGCGCTGTCGATCATCGTGCACCGCAGCCAGTCGCAGTATCGCGGCCGGGCCGTGGTGTCGAAGATGCGCGAGATCATTTCGCGCCAGATGTACGACGTTGCGATCCAGGCGGCCATCGGCGTCACCATCATTGCGCGTGAGACAATCAAGGCGCTTCGCAAGAACGTGCTGGCCAAGTGCTATGGCGGCGACATCACCCGCAAGAAGAAGCTGCTCGAGAAGCAGAAGGCGGGCAAGAAAAGAATGAAGCAGATCGGCTCCGTCGAGGTCCCGCAAGAGGCCTTCCTCGCCATTCTGCAAGTCGAAGACTGATCAAAAAAATGGCATTCATCACCACCCTGGTCCTCGCGGCCTTCGCCGCCTATGTCGGCGCCTGGTATTTCAACGCGATCGAAGGCAACTTTGCCTTGCTGCTGTTCCTGGCGACGGTGGTCACCGGCCTCTACTGGCTGGCCGAGCGCTTCTATTTCCTGCCCCGGCGCGAACAGGCCGCCGCCAAGCTGGAAGCTTCGCTGACCGAGCGCAATGCGCGCCTGTCCGAGCAGGGTATCAAGCAGGTCGACACGGCCGACGCGAAGGCGAGCGAACGGCTGCTGATGCAGCCCTGGTGGCTCGACTGGACCGCCGGTCTGTTCCCGGTGATCCTGGTGGTGTTCCTGCTGCGCTCGTTCCTCTACGAGCCTTTCAAGATCCCATCGGGCTCGATGATGCCCACGCTGCTGACCGGCGACCTGATCCTGGTCAACAAGTTCACCTACGGTCTGCGCCTGCCCGTGATCAACACCAAGATCACCGACGGTACGCCGCTGGCGCGCGGCGACGTGGTGGTGTTCCGCTACCCGCCCAAGCCGAGCATGGACTACATCAAGCGCGTGGTCGGCGTCCCGGGCGACGAGGTGGCCTACCTGAACAAGAAGCTCACGATCAACGGTCAGCCGGTGTCCAAGGAGTCGGATGCCGACTACCTCGACGGCGAATCGATGCGCCTGCTCAAGCAGTACACCGAGAACCTCGGCGGCAAGCAGCACAAGATCCTCAACGACGAAACCACGCCATCCTACGTTCCCGGTGCCAGTGGCTTCAATTTCCCGGGCATCGAAAACTGCCGCTACTCGGTCGAGGGCGTGGTCTGCAAGGTGCCGGCCGGCAACTATTTCATGATGGGCGACAACCGCGATAATTCGGCGGACTCGCGTTTCTGGGGCTTCGTGCCGGACAAGAACATCGTGGGCAGGGCGTTCTTCGTCTGGATGAACTTCGGCGATCTGGGTCGCATCGGTCCGTTTCAATAAGCATTCATCTGAATAGTTCAGTTCGAGGGGTATGAGGGCATGAGAACACATCGGTTCGTTCGCAGCAGGGCTGCGCAACAACGCGGCATTTCGTTCATCGGCTTGGTGTTTGTCGCGGTCGTGCTCGGGTGCCTGGGCGTGGTCGTCGCGCAGGTCATCCCGACGCTGATCGAATGGCAGGCCATCGACAAGGCGGTCAACAAGGCCAAGGAAGGCACGACCGTGCCTGAAGTGCGCGCCATCTTCGATCGTGCCCAGGCCATCGACGACTTCAAGTCGGTCAGCGGCAAGGATCTCGACATCAAGAAGGTCGGCGACAAGGTGGTCGTGTCGTACTCGTACGAGCGTGAGATCCCCCTGTTCGGCCCGGCCTACCTGACGCTCAAGTACAAGGGCGAATCCCGCTGAACACGGCGCCCAAAAAGGTGGAGGGCAGCCTTGCCGCGCTGCAGGCGCGCCTCCAGCACACCTTCTCCGATCCGCGGCTGCTCCAGCTCGCGCTCACGCATCGCAGCTTCTCGGCCGAACACAACGAGCGCCTTGAATTTCTCGGCGACTCGGTGCTGAACCTGGCGGTCTCGCACCTGCTCTACATGCGCCTGTCGGCTCTGCCCGAAGGCGACCTGTCGCGCGTGCGGGCCAACCTGGTCAAGCAGGACACCCTGCACCGCCTGGCGGTAGGGCTGGCGCTGTCGCCGCTGCTGCGGCTCGGCGAAGGCGAGGCGCGCTCGGGCGGGCCCAACCGGCCGTCGATCCTGGCCGACGCGCTCGAGGCGCTGATCGGCGCCGTCTATCTCGACGCCGGCTTTGCGGCCGCACAGTCGCTGGTGCACCGGCTCTACGAGGCGGTCGAAATCAATCCGCGCATGGAAGCCGCAGCCAAGGATCCCAAGACCGAATTGCAGGAATGGCTGCAGGGTCACAAAATGAAGCTGCCGGTGTATCGCGTGGCCGCCACACTGGGCGCAGCGCACAAGCAGACTTTTGATGTCGAGTGCGAGGTGCCCGAGTTGGGGTTTCGCGAACGCGGCATCGGCGGCTCGCGCCGCGCCGGCGAGCAGGCGGCTGCGGCCGCCATGTTGATCCGGCTCAAGGCACGCGGCACCGCGTGAAACCAGAATGAACGATGCTATCAATCCCGTAGCGGGACCCGAAGACACTGCAGGCGATGCGCCTGCCACCGGACCCCAACACTGCGGCCTCATCGCCATCGTCGGCAAGCCCAACGTGGGCAAGTCGACGCTGCTCAATGCGCTGGTCGGCCAGAAGATCAGCATCACCTCGCGCAAGGCGCAGACCACGCGTCACCGCATCACCGGCATGCGCACGCTGGGCGCCACGCAGTTCGTGTTCGTCGACACGCCGGGCTTCCAGACCCTGCACGCCAACGCGCTGAACAAGTCGCTCAACAAGACCGTGCAGGGCGCGGTCGGCGATGTGGACCTGATTCTTTTCGTGGTCGAGGCCGGCAGCTTCACGCCGGCCGACGAGCGCGTGCTCAAGCTGCTTGGCAAGGGCATTCCGACCGTGTTGCTGGCCAACAAGCTCGACAACGTGCACCGCCGCGGCGACATCGCGCCCTGGCTGAAGACCATGCAGGAAAAGCACAGCTTCGCCGAGTTCGTGCCCATGTCGGCGAAGAATGCCAAGGACGTCGAGCGCCTGTTCGGCATCTGCGAGAAGTACCTGCCCGAACAGCCCTGGTTCTACGACGAGGACGAACTGACCGATCGCAGCGAGAAATTCCTTGCCGGCGAACTCGTGCGCGAAAAGCTGTTCCGCCTCACCGGCGACGAGCTGCCCTACACCTCGACCGTCATCATCGACAAATTCGAGGAAGAGCCGCCCCAGAAGAAGGGCCAGAAGCGTCTGCTGCGCATTGCCGCCACCATCGTGGTCGAACGCGACGGCCACAAGGCCATGGTGATCGGAGACAAGGGCGAGCGCATCAAGCGCATCGGCATGGAAACCCGCGTCGAGCTCGAGAAGCTGGCCGACGCCAAGGTGTTTCTCGAACTGTGGGTGAAGGTGCGTTCGGGCTGGGCCGACGACGAAGCCCGTGTCCGTTCGTTCGGCTACGAATGAAGTGGCCGCTGCCCACCGCGTTTCGCACGAACCGGCCTATGTGCTCCATCGCTACGACTGGAGCGAGTCGAGCCTGATTCTCGAAGTCTTCACCCGCCACCACGGGCGCATTGCGCTCGTGGCCAAAGGGGCGAAGCGGCCTAGTTCCAACTTCCGGCCGGTGTTGCTGCCGCTGCAGCCGCTGCAGCTCAACTACGGCGGCGACGCCGAAATCCGCACGCTCAAGGGCGCCGAATGGATGGGCGGCCATGTGATGCCGACCGGCGAGGCGCTGCTGTCGGGCTATTACGTCAACGAGCTGCTGCTGCGCCTGCTGGCGCGTGACGATGCCCATGAAGCGCTGTTCGATGCCTACGCCGGGGTCGTTCAGGTGCTGGCAGGCGATCACGTCGGCGCGCAGGCCGCGACCCAGGCTGCTGCGCTACGTGCTTTCGAGTTGCTGCTGCTGCGCGAGGTCGGCCTGCTGCCGTCGCTCGATGTGCAGACCCTCACGCTGGAGCCGCTTGCTGCCGAGCAGCGCTACAGCCTCGTGCCGGAAGCCGGCCTGCGCCAAGCCGCCGACGACGAGGCCGCGCTGAATGGCGCCGACTGGCAGGCTCTGCAGGCAGTTCTCGACGACCGCGCCCCTTTTACCGCCACGTTGCGTGAAATTGCCACCATGAACGCCGGCAGCAACAGTGCCCTGCGAAACCAGTTGCGCACCTTGCTCAACTACCATTGCGGCGTGTCCACGCTGCGCACGCGGCAAATGATGAGAGATCTGCAAGCACTATGAGCACTTCAGGCACCACCACCTCGCTGTCCGTCAACCTCAATAAGGTCGCCTTGGTCCGCAACACGCGCCACCTGGGCATCCCGAGCGTGGTGAAAGCTGCCCAGGCCTGCCTGGCAGCCGGCGCGCACGGCATCACAGTGCACCCGCGGCCCGATGCCCGCCACATTCGCGCACACGACGTGAGCGACCTGTCGGCGCTGCTCGCCAAAGACTGGCCGGCCATCGAGTTCAACATCGAAGGCAACCCGTTCCAGAACCTGATGGACTTCGTGCGCACGCTGAGGCCGCACCAGGCCACCTTCGTGCCCGACAGCGAAACCCAGTCGACCAGCGACCACGGCTGGACCTTCCCCGACGACGCCGAGCGCCTGCGCCCCCTGATCGCCGAAGCCAAGGCGCTGGGCGTGCGCGTCAGCCTGTTCATGGACCCGATTCCCGAAATGATGGCGGCGGTCAAGGCCGTGGGCGCCGACCGCGTCGAGCTCTACACCGAAGGCTATGCCGCATCGCGCGGAACGCCCGACGAGAAGGCTGTGCTCCAGCGTTATGCCGACACGGCGCGTGCGGCCCATGCCGCAGGCCTGGGCATCAACGCCGGCCACGACCTGAGCCGCGACAACCTGACGGCTTTCCTGCGTGCCGTGCCTGGCGTGCAGGAGGTCTCGATCGGTCATGCCTTCGTGGCCGACGCGCTGGAGCTCGGCTATACGGCCGCCACGCGCGACTACCTGCGCTGCATCAACGAGGCGCAATGAGCGCCCGCGCCGCATGATCTACGGCATTGGCACCGACATCTGCGACCTGCGTCGCATTGCCGCGACCTTCGAGCGCCAGGGCGAACGCTTTGCCCGCAAGGTGCTGAGCGACGCTGAATTCGCAGTCTGGAAGGCCCGCAGCGAACGCTGGCCCAAGCGCGGCCTGAGCTATCTGGCGACCCGCTTCTCCGCCAAGGAGGCCTTCAGCAAGGCCATCGGCCTGGGCATGCGCATGCCCATGAGCTGGCGCCTGTGCGAGATCGCCAACCTGCGCAGTGGCAAGCCCGTCATCGTGCTGCATGGCGGCCTGAAGGACTGGTTCGAGGCGCAGGGCCTCACCGCCCACGTGACCGTGACTGACGAAACCGAATACGCCGCGAGCTTCGTGGTGGTGGAGAAGCTATGACTGCCGGGCCCGCCGCTCGCCCCCATGCGCCGCTGATCATCGATGTGGCGGCTACCGAGCTCAACGACGCCGACCGCCGTCGTCTCGCCAATCCGCTGGTCGGCGGAGTGATCCATTTCGCCCGCAACTGGCAGGACCGCGCGCAGATGACTGCGCTCAATGCCGAGATCAAGGCGATCCGCCCCGACCTGCTGATCTGCGTCGACCACGAGGGCGGCCGCGTGCAGCGCTTTCGCACCGACGGCTTCACGCACCTGCCGGCGATGCGCGCACTCGGCGAGCTGTGGATGCGCGACGCCATGCGCGCCACCCAGACCGCGACCGCGGTCGGACAGGTGCTGGCGGGCGAGTTGCGCGCCTGCGGCGTCGACTTCAGCTTTGCGCCGGTGCTCGACCTGGACTACGGCGGCAGCAGCGTCATCGGCAGCCGCAGCTTTCATCGCGATCCGCGCGTGGTGGCGCTGCTGGCCAAGAGCGTGATGCACGGCATGCTGCAGATGGGCATGCGCAACTGCGGCAAGCATTTTCCGGGGCATGGCTTCGTGCAGGCCGATTCGCATGTCGAGATCCCGGTGGACAAGCGCGGCCTCAAGGCCATCCTTGACGACGACGCACGGCCGTACGACTGGCTGTCGGGCACGCTCGGCGCGGTGATGCCGGCGCACGTGATCTATCCGAAGGTCGACAAGCGGCCGGCGGGGTTTTCGTCGAAATGGCTCAAGGCGATCCTGCGGCAGCGCTTTGCCTTCGACGGCGCCGTGTTCAGCGACGACCTGAGCATGGAGGCGGGCCGCTACATCGATGGCCGGCTGCTCAGCTATACCGATGCGGCGCTGACCGCGCTGGAAGCCGGATGCGACATGGCGCTGCTGTGCAACCAGAGCATCGGCGAGGGGAGCCTGCTCGACGACTTCCTCGAGGGCTTCGAGGCCGCCGCGCGCGCGGGCCGATGGCTGCCGGACGCGAGCAGCGAAGCGCGCCGCCAGGCGCTGCTGCCGCAGGGCGCTGCACCCGATTGGTCGACGCTCGTCGCTTCGCGCGGGTACCGCGATGCGAGGCGGATGACGGACGTTTGAAGGCTGTCCAGCCGATCCGGAATTGGCGCATTTGTGAACAAGCTGGCAAATACGCCAGATAAGTCAGCCGCGCCGTCCTATAGAGTCAAATGTTCTGAATCAGGCAGTTTCGGGGGGCATTTCTCATGGCGCACATCGGCGAATCCTGGCTGACTTTCGACAGCTTGACGCAGCACGTCGTCAAGACGATCAATCCCAAGCGCATCCTGGACATCGGTGCCGGGGGCGGCAAATATGGAGCCTTGCTCAAGAACGTCGTGCCCGAATGCGAGCTGACCGCGCTGGAGTGTGACGAAGTGGCATTTCCTCAACTGCGCGAGGTCGGCTACCACCAGATTCTTCCGATCACGGCCGACAAGCTCTATGAACGCAGCGGCGATCTCTACGACGTAGTGATCCTGGGCGATGTCATCGAGCACATGCTCCATTCGCAAGGCCGCGACCTGCTGGAATTTCTCAACTACCGCTCCCGCTATCTCATCGTTTCCACGCCGGAATGCATGCCGATGAGCCGTCCCATCTTCTTCGAAGGCCACAACTCGCTGTGGCGTCCCGATTCGTTCGGCTGGCACGACTACTGGGCGCACCAGCAGTGCGGCGTGATGCACTTCTATCTGCTCAGGGGGCACGACAACTGGGCTGGGCCGGGTCTGGCAGAGGTAGTGAGTGCGGTCAATGGAGCGGGAATTTTCAACGACCATTCCAGCGACAAGAAGCAGGCGGTCAACCTGACGATTCATGACACGCGCTACAAGGAGCCGGCTGACGAACACAACGTCGTGCTGTACCGCCCCTTCTGACGGACGTTGTTTCATGACGGCAACCGACAAGATCTCCCTTCGCGATATAGACATCATCGTTTCGTACAGGGAGGCGACCGAAGAGCGGCGCGAGAACCTCTATGCCGTGCTGGCGCATCTGGCCTACACCTATACCGACTACCGGCTGTGGTTGATGGAGGCGGCGACGGCGCCGCGCTTCGACTGGCAGCGGCTGTGCGATCCGAAGATCCGGCATGTCTTCATCCATCACGATGGGCCGTTTCCCAAGTCGATGCTCTACAACACGGGCGTCCGGCTGGCCCGCAGCCCTGTGATCTGCTTCCACGACGCCGATTCCATTGCCCAGCCTTCAACGCTGCGTGGCTGTGTCGATGTGCTGCTGGACCGGGACAGCAGCGAGGTGCTGTGCCCCTACTGGAGCGTCATCAACGTGACGGGTGAACTCAAGCGCGATTTCATGCAGTTGCCCGACTACGCCCGATTCGCATCGATCGACGTGGAGCAACTGCCTCCGGATGCCGGCGTGCTGTACTCGAATGCCAATGGGGGCATCGTGCTGTTCAAGCGTAGCGAGTACATCCGAGTCGGCGGGTACAACGCACGCCTGGAAGGATGGGGCGGCGAGGACGATGAACTGCTGCGCAGGGCAGGGCGGCTGGGTCTGCGTTGGCACTCGATGCACGTGCCCCTTTTCCACTTGCACCACGATTCGGGTTCGCGCAATGAATTGATCGAGAGCCTTCATGGCACCGAGAACCTGCGTGCGTCGCATGCCATCGAGACCATGTCCCAGGAAGAGGTCGAGGTGCTGGCGCGCGAGCTGTCCGCGTTCTTCGCGTCCGACTGATCAGGGCCGGGAGCTGGCGTCCCAGAGCCGACGGCCGTTCATATCCAGGTGCGTCAGATACAGCCGCAGGTCGAATTCAAGCTGCTGGTAGTCCGGCTCCATGTGCGTGCACAACGCATAGAAGGCCTTGTCGTGCTCCCGCTCCTTCATGTGCGCCAGTTCATGCACGACGATCATCCGCAACCAGGCCAGCGGCATGCCCTTGAACAGGCTCGCCACCCGGATCTCCCGCTTGGCCTTGAGCTTCCCGCCCTGCACGCGCGACACCGTGGTGTGCGTGCCCAGCGCGTTGCGGATCACGTGCAGCTTGTTGTCGAACATCACCTTCGACAGCGGTTCGGCCTTGCGCATGAACTCGCTCTTGAGCTCGTTCACGTACTCGTAGAGCGCGCGGTCGGTCTGCACGTTGTGCACTCCGTCCGGATAGCGCTTGCCGAGCAGCGCAGCGAGCTTGTCCTCGGCGATCAGCTGACGGACCTGGTCCAGCAGGGGCGCCGGATAGCCCGCCAGGTATTTCATGCGCGACGGCGCTCCGTGCGCGCCGCGCAGGCCAGCCCCGTGGCCACGCCGCCGAACAGGTCGCCTTCGACCAGGTTCACGCCCGCAAAGCTCTTGCGCAGGGCGTGCTGGAACGGTCGCAGCGCCGAAGAGCCGCCGGTGAGGTAGATCGCGTCGAGGTCGCCGCTGCGCAAGCCCGCGCGCTTGACGCAGGCGTGGGCGCACGCAATCACGTTCTCGAGTGGTCCGGCCAGCTGCTGTGCCATGTCGTCCGGCGTGAGCGAGGCCACCAGCCCGTGTTCGGCGCAGGAGAGGTCGATCGCCGTCGCCGCATCGGTCACCGAGGCATCGATCTTGGCCGCTTCCACCGCGCTCGCGATGCGGTGCCCGTGCCGCTCTTCGAGCACGGTCATCAGCCGGTCGTGCAGCCGCGTGTCGCTGTAGCTCGTGCGCAAATCCTTTGCCTGCCGCACCGCCTTGGCAGCGTAGAGCCAGTTGATCAGGTGCCAGGACGAGAGCTCGAAGAACACCTTGCTCGGCACTTCGCGTCCCTGCGGGCCGTGGTGGCGAAAGCCGAATTGCGGCATCACGCGCTCGAGGTTCAGGCGCTGGTCGAAGTCGGTGCCGCCGATGTGCACGCCGCTGGTGGCCAGCACGTCGTCGCTGCGGTCCTCGCGCGCGGCACGCTCGGGGCCGACGCGCACAACAGTGAAGTCAGAGGTGCCGCCGCCGATGTCGACGATGAGCACGATCGACTCTTTGACGATGCGCTGCTCGTAGTCGAAGGCGGCCGCAATAGGTTCGAGCTGGAAGGCGATCTCGCGGAACCCCGCCGCGCGCGCTGCGTGGCGCAGGCTCTCTTCGGCACGCTCGTCGCGCCTGGCATCGTCGTCCACGAAATGCACGGGCCGTCCGATCACCACGCGCTCGGGCATCCGGCCGAGCTCGCGGCTGGCGCGCACGGCCAGTTCGCGCAGGAAGCGCGCGATGATGTCCTCGAAGCTCACGAGGCCGTCGTAGATCGCAGTCTTCTCCTGCATCAGCGCGCTGCCGAGCAGGCTCTTCAGCGAGCGCATCAGGCGGCCTTCGGTGCCCGAGAGGTACTGGCCGATGGCGTCGCGGCCGAAGTGGGTCGTGCGGTCTTCGGCGTTGAAGAAGATCGCGGTGGGCAGGGTGGTGGCCGCGCCTTCGATGGGCAACAGGCGGGCCTCGCCATCGACCCGGCAGGCCACGGCGGAGTTGGAGGTGCCGAAGTCGATGCCGATCGTCGGCAGCGACGACGGTGACAACACGCTCAAGATTCCCTGCGCAGCGCCGGGAACAGGATCACGTCGCGAATGCTCGGCGAATCCGTCAGCAGCATCATCAGCCGGTCGATGCCGATGCCGCAGCCGCCGGTGGGCGGCATGCCGTATTCGAGCGCACGCACGAAGTCGTGGTCGTAGTACATGGCTTCGTCGTCGCCGCTGTCCTTGGCGGCCACCTGCGCGTTGAAGCGCGCGGCCTGGTCTTCGGCGTCGTTCAGCTCGCTGAAGCCGTTGCCGAACTCGCGGCCGGTGATGTACAGCTCGAAGCGTTCGGTGACCTCGGGGCGCTCGTCGTTGGCGCGCGCCAGCGGCGAGATCTCGGTCGGGTGCTCCATGATGAAGGTCGGCTGCCAGAGCTTCTCTTCCACAGTCTCCTCGAAGTACATCACCTGCAGGCTGGCCAAACTGCGCTGCGAGAGCTTGTCCTTCTCTTCGCTCAGGCCGATCTTGCGCAGGGCGTTGATGAGCCAGGCGGCGTCGTCGACGCCATCACCGGCGTCGGTGTACTTCAGGATCGCCTCGCGGATCGTCAGGCGCTCGAAGGGCTGGGTCAGGTCGACCGGCTTGCCCTGGTAGGTGAGCTGCAGCGTGCCCACGGCCTTGTCGGCGATGGTGCGGATCAGCGTCTCGGTGAAGTCCATCAGGTCGCGGTAGTTCCAGTAGGCCGCGTAGAACTCCATCATCGTGAACTCGGGGTTGTGCCGCACCGAGATGCCCTCGTTGCGGTAGCTCCGGTTGATTTCGAACACGCGCTCGAAGCCGCCGACGATCAGGCGCTTGAGGTACAGCTCGGGCGCGATGCGAAGGAACATCTCCTGGTCGAGCGCGTTGTGGTGCGTCTTGAAGGGCTTGGCGTTCGCGCCGCCCGGAATCGGATGCAGCATGGGCGTCTCGACTTCGAGGAAGTCGTTGGCCACCATGAACTCGCGCAGCGCGCTCACGGCCTTGCTGCGCGCAGTGAAGCGCACGCGCGCCGATTCGTCGGTGATCAGGTCGACGTAGCGCTGGCGGTACTTCTGCTCCTGGTCGGCCATGCCGTAGAAGTCACCGGGTAAAGGCCGCAGGCTCTTGGTCAGCAGGCGAATCTTCGTGACCTTGACCGACAGCTCGCCGGTCTTGGTCTTCATCAGTGTGCCTTCGGCGCCAATGATGTCGCCTAGGTCCCAGCGCTTGAATTCGGCATAAGCCTCTTCGCCGACCGCGTCGCGCGTTACGTAGAGCTGGATGCGGCTGGTGGCATCTTGCAGCGTCGCGAAGCTGGCCTTGCCCATGACGCGCTTGAGCATCATCCGGCCCGCCACGCTCACGGCGACGGCTTGAGCTTCAAGGGCTTCGGCTTCGGTGGCGTCATGTGCCTCGATGAGT
The DNA here is from genome assembly GCF_051992195.1 of Variovorax sp. YR566. Taxonomy (NCBI): domain Bacteria; kingdom Pseudomonadati; phylum Pseudomonadota; class Betaproteobacteria; order Burkholderiales; family Comamonadaceae; genus Variovorax; species Variovorax sp. YR566. The sequence goes on from NZ_CP197092.1 coordinate 2,122,711, forward strand.
GCCGCCGCACGATGGCCCGGTTTGAAGTCGTTCGGGAACGCGACACCCTTGCCCTCAGCCTGCGCTGTGCGCAGCAGCTTGAGCTTCTCGCGGCGTTCGGCGATGAGCTTGTTGTCGTCGGCGGCAGGCGTGGTCGCGGCCGGTGCCGCAGCGGGCGTGGGAAGGTGAGGGGTCAGGTGATCGGACATGGGAGGCGGGTGGCGCGCATCCGGGAGCGTGCGCGGGGCTGGCATTTTAGCCCATCGGGTTTGAATAAAACCTGCGCCTAGCGCCCGTCAATCCTGCGCAATGTGCTACAAAAAAAGTAGCAGCCTATTCAGTGATGCCCGTGCGTGCGAGCAGATCGCTGACCAGTTCGAGCCGCATCAACGGACTGTCGAGCTCCATCAGGCGCTGGCGCAGTTCGAGTTGCATCGGCACCAGTTCGCACCAGCGGTTGGCCACCCAGCCGCAATCGTTGAGCTGATAGGGCGCGCCGATCGGCAGCCGCACCGCTTCGCCTTGCGCACGCCGGCGCTCTTCCAGCGTGTCGATCAGGCGCTGCAGCGCGGTGGCGGTGTGCCGCAGGTCGTCGGGGATTTCAAGCGCGACGTCGTCGTTCACGGCCTCGACCTCGGCGACCCACAGGCCATGCTTCTGCAGCTCATTGCTGCGAACCCGAAAGCGTTGCGTGCCCACGCATTCGATCTGCAGCAGGCCGCTCTGCGGCGATTCGAACTCGCGGATCATGGCCAGCGTGCCGATGGCGGCGAAGCTTTCCGCATCGGCGCCGGCCTTGCGCACTTCGCTGCCGCTGGTGAGGCTCACCACGCCGAAGGGCGCGTCGGCCTTGCGGCACTTGCCGATCATGTCGAGATAACGAACCTCGAAGATGCGCAGTGGAAGAAGGCCACCCGGAAACAGGACCGTACCGAGCGGGAACAATGGCAGTGAATGCAAAAAGGGTTGTGTCGTCATCGAAGAGCCTTGCGTGGCTATCATCGCATTCCGCTCACGGCCACGCCCCATGCTCTATCAGATTCCCTCGTTCCTTCTCGACGTGATCGTCGGCCTCCTCGGCGGCGCATGTCTGCTGCGGCTCTACATGCAGTACCACCGGGTGCCGTTCGGCAACCCGCTCGGGCGCTTCGTGTTCGCCATCACCGACTGGATCGTGCTGCCGTTGCGGCGCATCGTGCCCGCGGTGAAGCGCTGGGACATGGCAAGCCTGATCGCGGCCTGGTTGCTGGTGATGCTGAAGTTTCTGCTGCTGTGGCTGCTGGTGGGCAATCTTGGGCGTATCGCGACCTTGCCGCTGGTGTCGCTGGTCGGGTTGATGCAACTGGCGGTTTCCGGCCTGACCGCGCTGCTGGTGGTCTATGCGGTGCTGTCGTGGATTCCAAATGCCTCGCCGATGCTGCTCGACCTGATCTCGCGCCTGGCCGAGCCGCTGGTGCGGCCGTTTCGCCGCTTCATTCCGCTGATCGGCGGGGTCGACCTGTCGCCGCTGGCCGCCATCGTCGTGCTGCAGGTGATCGCGATCGTGCTGGGCAACCTGCTGGTGTTTGCCTATCAACTGACTTTCTGAAGCGGCAATAAAAAAAGGGTCCGGGTGCATCGCACCCGGGCCCTTTTGCTTTTGCCCTGTTTCGCTCAGCTGACCGCGTCGGCCGGCTGGCGCAGCAGCATGGCCAGCGTGCTGGCGATGGTCTTGCGCAGTTCGCGGCGGTCGCTGATGAAGTCGATGGCGCCCTTGGTCTGCAGGAACTCGGCGCGCTGGAAGCCTTCGGGCAGCGTCACGCGCACGGTCGATTCGATCACGCGCGGGCCGGCAAAGCCGATCAGCGCCTTGGGCTCGGCGATCACCACGTCGCCCACGAAGGCGAAGCCTGCCGACACGCCGCCCATGGTCGGGTCGGTCAGCACGCTGATGTAGGGCAGGCCCTTCTTTGCCAGGCGCGTGAGCGCGGCATTCGTCTTGGCCATCTGCATCAGCGAGAGCAGGCCTTCCTGCATGCGCGCACCGCCGGTGGCGGTGAAGCAGATGAAGGGCACCTTCTGCTCGATGGCGGTCTCGACGCCGCGCACGAAGCGCTCGCCGACCACGCTGCCCATGCTGCCGCCCATGAATTCGAACTCGAAGCAGGCCACGACCACGCTGATGCTGTGGACCGAGCCGCCCATGACGACCAGCGCATCGGTCTCGCCGGTGTTTTCCAGGGCTTCCTTCAGGCGCTCGGGGTACTTGCGGCTGTCCTTGAACTTCAGGGCGTCGACCGGCAGCACTTCCTGGCCGACTTCATAGCGGCCCTCGGCATCGAGGAACGCGTCGAGCCGTGCGCGGGCGCCGATGCGGTGGTGGTGGCTGCAGCTGGGGCAGACGTTCTGGTTGTGCTCGAGATCGGTCTTGTACAGAACGGTCTCGCAGGCGGGGCATTTGATCCACAGGCCCTCGGGCACCTGGCGGCGCTCGGACGGGTCGGTTTGTGCGATCTTGGCGGGTAGCAGTTTTTCAAGCCAGCTCATAAGGGGCTCCTTGTGTTGGCGGTGATTATCGACCAGCCGCGTTCTTGGCCGTGGCGGCAGGCAGCGCGTCGAGCGCCTCGCGGATGCCCGCAAGGAATTCGCGCACCGCCGGCACCACCCGCTCGCGGGGCTGGTCTTCGATGAGTTGAATGATCTTGGTACCGATGATGACCGCATCCGCGGCCGATCCGACCGCCTGCGCCGTGCGCGCATCGCGGATGCCGAAGCCCACGCCGACCGGGATGCTCAAGTGCTGGCGGATGCGCGGGACCATCTGGCCGACCGCCTCGGTGTCGAGGTGGCCAGCGCCGGTCACGCCCTTGAGCGACACGTAGTAGACGTAGCCGCTGGCGATGCGCGCGACCTGCGCCATGCGCTCGTCGGTGCTGGTCGGGGCCAGCAGGAAGATCAGGTCGATGCCGGCAGCCTTCAGCTCGGCGGCGAAGTCTTCGCACTCTTCCGGCGGGTAGTCGACCACCAGCAGGCCGTCGACGCCGGCGGCGACCGCATCGCGGATGAAGGCCTTCTTGCCATGCACGAGGTCGTAGCGCTCGACCGGGTTGGCATAGCCCATCAGCACCACGGGCGTGGTCGTGTCCTTCTGGCGGAAGGCGGCCACGATGGCGAGCACCTGCTTCATGCCGATGCCCAATGCCAGCGCGGCTTCGCCGGCTTTCTGGATCACGGGCCCGTCGGCCATGGGGTCGGAGAAGGGCACGCCCAGCTCGATCACGTCGGCGCCGGCCTCGACCATGCCGTGCATCAGCTCGGGCGTGATGTCGGCGAAGGGGAAGCCGGCGGTCACGTAGGGAATCAGGGCGCGGCGGCCGTCTTTTTTCAGCGCGTCGAAGGTGGCGGCAATGCGGCTCATCACTTGCCTCCCTTCACGCTCAGGCCGCGCATCGAGGGCCGGTCGTAGAAATCGACGCCCGACAGGTCGGCGACAGTGCCGATGTCCTTGTCGCCGCGGCCCGAGAGGTTCACCAGGATCGACTGGTCGGGGCGCATGGTCTTGGCGAGCTTCATTGCATGGGCCAGGGCATGGCTGGATTCGAGCGCGGGGATGATGCCCTCCGTTCGGCACAGGTAGTGGAAGGCTTCGAGCGCTTCGGTGTCGGTGATGCCGACGTATTCGGCGCGGCCGATGTCGGCCAGGTACGCGTGCTCGGGGCCCACGCCTGGGTAGTCGAGGCCCGCGCTGATGCTGTGGGTCTCGGTGATCTGCCCGTCCTCATTCTGCAGCAGGTAGGTGCGGTTGCCGTGCAGCACGCCGGGGCTGCCGCGCAGGATCGACGCCGAGTGCTTGCCGCTGTCGAGCCCTTCGCCAGCCGCTTCGACGCCGATCAGGCGAGTGCCGGCGAACGGGATGTAGGGATGGAAGATGCCCATGGCGTTGCTGCCGCCGCCCACGCAGGCGACGACCACGTCGGGCTGCTTGCCCTCGGCCTCGCCGGTGATGCCGTCGGCCGCGAGCATGGCCGGCATCTGCTCGATGCACTCGGTGCCGATCACGCTCTGGAAGTCGCGCACCATCGTCGGATAGGGGTGCGGGCCGGCAACGGTGCCGATGATGTAGAAGGTGTTTTCCACATTGGTGACCCAGTCGCGCATCGCCTCGTTGAGCGCGTCCTTCAGCGTCTTGCTGCCGGATTCGACGGGTACCACGGTCGCGCCGAGCAGGTTCATGCGGTAGACGTTGGGGCTCTGGCGCTTCACGTCCTGGCTGCCCATGTAGACCACGCATTCGAGGCCGTAGCGCGCGCAGATGGTGGCGGTGGCCACGCCGTGCTGGCCGGCGCCGGTTTCGGCAATGACGCGGGGCTTGCCCATGCGGCGCGCGAGCATCGCCTGGCCGATCACGTTGTTGATCTTGTGCGCGCCGGTGTGGTTCAGGTCTTCGCGCTTCAGGTAGATCTGCGCACCGCCCATTTCACGGCTGGTGCGTGCGGCGTGGTAGATCGGCGAGGGGCGGCCGACGAAGTGCTTCAGCTCGTAGTGGAATTCGGCGAGAAACGCCGGATCGTCCTTGAACCTGGCGTACGCGTCGCGCAGTTCGTTGATCGCGTGGGTGAGCGTTTCGCTCGCGAAGGTGCCGCCGTAGTTGCCGAAATGGCCGGTGGCATCGGGTTGCTGGTAGTCCTGGAATTGGCTTTGCATGGTTCTCGATCGGTGAGCCGCAGCCCGACAACGATCGGCTGCGGCGGCTAACTGGAGAAGGACGCGTCGGCAGCCCTGACGGCTGCGACGAATTGCCGGATCTTTCCGGCGTCCTTGAGGCCCTTGTTCCCGGGACCGTCGATTTCGACGCCCGAGCTCACATCAACGGACAGCGTCTTGCAGCGCGTCCGCAGGATGCGAATGCCATCGCTCACGTTTGCAGGTGTGAGCCCACCACTCAAGACGAGGTGAGCGTCGACGGCGGGTGGAAGAAGTGACCAATCGAATGCCTTGCCGCCACCGCCATAACCTTCGACGTGCGCGTCGAGCAGGATGGCCTGGGCGTGGGAGTAATCGGACGCGTATTTTACGAGGTCGAAGCCGGCCCCGGCAGCCCCCAGCGGAATGCGGGCGGCGCGCATGTAGCGAAAGCGCCCCGGGCCGCTGGCTTCTTCGCACTGTTCGGGCGTCTCCTCGCCGTGGAATTGCGCGATGGCGCCCTTCACGCGGCTGAGTGCTGCTATGACTTTGGGAGCATCCTCGTTCACGAACAGCAGCACGGGCGTGATGAACGGGGGCAGGCGCGAGGCCAGTTCGGCGGCGCGCTCGGGTGTCACGGCGCGGGGGCTCTTCGCGTAGAGCACGAAGCCGATGGCGTCGGCGCCGGCTTCGACTGCCGCATCCACGTCGGCCTCACGCGTCAGGCCACAGATCTTGATGCGGGTGCGGGGAACGGGAGGCGCGGTCATGGCGGGCCATCATACGGAGCCCCGCCGGCCTGCAGCGTGGCTTCCGCCGGCAGACCCCACTTGGCGTCGTACAACGGGCCCAGGAAATACAGGCCGTCCGCGGAGAAGGTGGGCGCCGCCACCTTGCGGCTGCGCGCCTCGAGCACTTCAGAAATCCACTCGGGCCGTTCGTCGCCACGGCCGATGCGCACGAGGCAACCCATCAGGTTGCGGATCATGTGGTGCAGGAAGGCGTCGGCTTCGAATTCGAAATGCCAGCGGCAGCGTTCGCCGTCGCCCACGCGCGTGATCTCGATGCGCCGCAGGTCCTTGACTGGCGAGCGCGCCTGGCAGGCCGAGGCGCGGAACGAACTGAAGTCGTGCCGCCCAACGAGCAGCGCGGCCGCGGCGCGCATCGCATCGCCGTCGAGCGCATGCATCGACCAGCCGACCCGGCCCGTATCGAGGCTGGGCCGCACCGGCGATTGAGAAAGCACGTAGAGGTAGCGGCGCGCCAGGGCGCTGGCGCGGCAATGGAATTCGTCGGGCACCGGCTGCGCCCACTGCACCGCGATGTCGTCGGGCAGAAAGCGGTTGGTGCCGCGCATCCAGGAGAAGGGTTCGCGCTCGACGGTGGTGTCGAAGTGCACCACCTGCATCAGCGCGTGCACGCCGGCATCGGTGCGGCCGGCGCACAGCGTGCCGATGGGCTGCGCGGCGAACTTCGTGAGGGCCGCTTCGAGCTTGTCCTGCACCGTGAGGCCCGAGCGCTGGCTTTGCCAGCCCTCGTACGCTTGGCCGTTGTACCGGATGCCGAGCGCCAGCCTCACGAATTCAGGAAGAACGACAGGAGCGGCAATCGCTCAGCGCAGTTCTGCGAGCAGTTGACGGGCTTGCGACTTGAGGTCGCCGGCGCTTTCGGCTTCGACTTCCTCGACCAGCGAGCGGGCGCCTTCGACGTCGCCGATGGCTTGCAGTTCGCGAGCGAGCGACAGCTTGACGGCGTGCGGGCTGTCGTCGCCTTCGTCGTCAGGCGCGGTAGCCGCAGACCTTGCAGTTTCGGCCGAGCGGGCAGCGGGCAGACCTGCCAGCGCGCTCATGTCGAATTCGATGAAACCCGAGTCGGCCGGCAGCGCATTGCGCAGTGCGGCGGGACGGGTGTTGTGTTCCGCATCGCTCAGCGAGCTGGGGAGCGTGTCTGCCGACAGCGCGCCGGGGGCGGTGTCGAAGTCGTTCTCGAGATCGACAGGCGTTGCGGCGTGGCCGTTCGACAGGGGCGGCGCGGGGCGTGCTGTCGTCGGAGCGGGCGCGTAGACCGACTTCGGCAGGCTGGCGCCGACCGGTGCGTGCTGGACCGGCGCAGGGGCGGGTGCCGGCGGCGTGGTCAGGTCGAGGTCGAAGTCCAGCGGTGCCACCGAGGGCACGAAGGCAGGCGGTGCAACGGCCACTGGCGGTGCTGCGGGAGGCGGAACTGCTGCCGGCTTGGCGGCCGAAGCGAGGGCGCCTGCGAAGGCGGCCGTCTCGGCAGCGCTGGCACCGCCACCGCTGCGGGGAGCGCCCGATTCGTACAGCGGGTTGCCCGGATCGAGATCCTTGCCCATGTCGACCACGCGGGTCCAGTCGGAGCCGAGGCCGCCGGTCAGCTTGTGCACTTCGGTAGCCAGGCCTTCGTAGGCGCGCACATCGCGGCGCTTGGCGTGGATTTCGAGCAGCTTCAGGTGGATGGCGGTGCGGTCGGGGTTCAGGCGCAGCGCTTCACGCAGGATTTCCTCGGCCTGCAGGTCGCGGCCGTAGGCCAGGTACACGTCGGCTTCGGCCACGGGGTCCACGTCGCCCGCGTCGAGCTGGCTCGGCGAGTACGACAGCGACGAGACGGTGGAGTCGCCGCGATGCTTGGTGTCGACCGATTCACCGCCGCTGGCGCCGAAGAATGAATCCTTCGGGATGCGGCTTTCGAGGAACACGCTTTCGCTCATTTCCTCGCGCCGGCGGCCCAGCACGCGGTACAGCAGGAAGCCGATCAGCAGCGCGATCAGCGCCGCGCCGGCCAGCATCAGCGGGTTGTCCAGCAGTTCTTCGAGGAAGGTGGGCTCCGGCGGGGGCGGCGGAGCGGGCTTCTTCACGGCTGGCTTCGGTGCAGCGGCGGCCACTGCGGCGCTGGCTGCCGCAGTTGCGGGAGCGGCACCGGCGTCGGTTGCAGCTGGCGCGGCAGCGGCTGCGGCCTCGGCCGTCGGAGCCGGTGCAGCAGCAGGGGCCGCTGCCGTTGCCTCGGGCGTGGGCGCGGGGCTCGGTGCTGCTGCGGCGGGAGCGGCCGGTGCGGCTGCCGCAACGGGGGCGGGAGCCGGAACTGGTGCAGCAACAGGTGCTGGTGCAGGGCTTGCGACCGGGGGAGCGGTCGTGGCACTGGTGGTCGGTGCCGGAACCGGGATGCCCGGCGTCGACGGTGCTGCCGGCGCAGCGGCTGCGGCAGGTGCCGACGAACCGGTGCCCGTTGCAGCCTTGAGCTTGTTCAGCTCGTTGATGTTCTTCGACAGTTCCGCAACGCGGTTGTTGTTGTCTTGTGCCTGACGGGTCTGCGCGACCTTTTCGTCGGCGGCGCGGGTGGCCGCGTTGCCTTGCGAGATCGTGAGCTTGTCGGGGGCACTGGCCGCTGCATTGCGGTCTTCGACGTTGGCTTGCAGCTTGCCCGATGCCTTGCGGCTGGCGGCGGCCACGTTCGAGGTCGGCGCGTTGTCGGCCAGGCGCTGGCGGTAGGCGCCGAAGTCGCGGCTCTGTGCCGTGACCGTGCGGCGGGCTTCGTCCGGCAGAATGGCGGCCGCCTCGGCACCGCTCGGCAGGTCGAGCACCGCGCCGGCGCGCATGCGGTTGACGTTGCCGCCGACGAATGCATCGGGATTGGAGAGCAGCAGCGCCACCAGCATCTGGTCCAGCGACACGTCGGCTGGCTTGTGGGCGCCGGCGATCTTGCTGGCGGTGTCGCCGCGCTGAACGGTGACTTGTTCGCCGCCACCGCTGCGAACCGCCGGAGCGGCTGCGGTGACAGGGGCGGGTGCTGCCGCAGCGGGCGCAGGCGCCGGTGAAGCTGCCGCAGGTGCAGAGGGGGCTGCCGAAGGCGCAGCCGGCACCACCGGAGGGCGCTCGCGGCGAGCACGGGCTGCCGGGGCAACGCGTTCGGTCGGCGTGGCGATCTGGGGCGAAATGGGCGTGGCCGGTGCCGCCGCCTGGCGCGTGGCCGGCGGATCGAGCAGCACGGTGTAGTCGCGCACGATGCGGCCCGACGAACCGTTGGCCTCGAGCAACAGGTCGATGAACGGGTCGTTCAACGGGCGGTTACCGCTCAAGCGCACCACGTATTGGCCGCCGGCGCGGCGCTGAAGCGTCGCCTTGACGTCGCTCAGTGCCGAGTTGTACGGAACGCCCGCGCTCTTGAAAGCTTCGGCCGTGGCGATGTTGATCTTCAGACCGTCCGCCTCGTTGGCGGCGATTTCGGTCACGTCGATCTCGGCGCGCAAGGGTTCGCCCAGTGCCGATTGCACCTTCAGCTGACCCAGCGCGAATGCGCTGGCGTCGGTGCTGACGATGCCCAGGGCCACGGCTGCCGCCGCGCCGAGGATGGAAAGGCGCCAGCCATTCGATGGCAGAGGCGGGCGAGCGGCCGATGGGCTGGCCGCAGGCAACAGATGTCTTGTCATGCTGATAGGGGGCGGCTCAGGCCCAGAATTTGTAAGAGGACGTTAGCACCATCACCGGGCACTGACAAGGCAATGCGCTTGTTCTACCCAGTGCGCGCATACTTACGCACACATTCGATGTTGCCGTAAGGCAACAATTCATGTTTCAAAAGGCCCTGAGCAGCCCGCATCAGGCTTCGAGCAGGATACGCAGCATGCGGCGCAGCGGTTCCGCGGCGCCCCACAGCAGCTGGTCACCGATGGTGAAGGCACCAACGTATTCCGGGCCCATCGCCAGCTTGCGGATGCGGCCGACTGGGATGTCCATGGTGCCCGTCACGGCCACCGGCGTCAGGTCCTTCAGGGTGGCTTCGCGCGTGTTCGGCACGACCTTCGCCCAGGGGTTGTCGGCGGCGATCATCGCTTCGATGTCGGCGACCGGCACGTCCTTCTTGAGCTTGAAGGTCAGGGCCTGGCTGTGGCAGCGCATCGCGCCGATGCGAACGCAGAAACCGTCGACCGGCGTGGCAGCGGTGCTGAAGCCCGGACCCTGGCCGAGGATCTTGTTGGTCTCGGCGCCGCCCTTCCACTCTTCCTTGGACATGCCGTCGCCCAGGTCCTTGTCGATCCAGGGGATCAGCGAGCCACCCAGCGGCGCGCCGAAGTTGGCCGTTTCAGCGGCGCTGAGGGTCTGCTGCTTGTGCAGCACCTTGCGATCGATTTCGAGGATGGCCGACTTCGGGTCGTCCAGCAGGGCGCGCACTTCGGCGTTGAGGGTGCCGAACTGGGTCAGCAGCTCGCGCATGTGCTGCGCGCCGCCGCCCGAGGCCGCCTGGTAGGTCATGCTGGTCATCCACTCGACCAGGCCTGCCTTGTAGAGGGCGCCCACGCCCATGAGCATGCAGCTCACGGTGCAGTTGCCGCCGATCCAGTTCTTGCCGCCCTTGGCGAGCGCGTTCTCGATGACCGGCAGGTTGACCGGGTCGAGCACGATGATCGCGTCGTCCTGCATGCGCAGGGTGGAGGCGGCGTCGATCCAGTGGCCGTTCCAGCCGGCGGCGCGCAGCTTGGGGAACACCTCGCTGGTGTAGTCGCCGCCCTGGCAGGTGATGACGATGTCGCACTTCTTCAGTGCCTCGATGTCGTTCGCATCCTTCAGCGCGGTTTCGTTCTTGGCCATCGCCGGGGCCTTGCCGCCGGCGTTGGAGGTCGAGAAGAAGACCGGCTCGATGAGACCGAAGTCGCCTTCGGCCTGCATGCGGTCCATCAGGACCGAGCCGACCATGCCGCGCCAGCCCACGAGGCCGACCAGAGGTTGAGATGCGTTCGCCATTTCAGTTTGCCCTTATGAAAAAAGAAAAAGTTGTCTTTTCTTGCCCCCGACTCGTCGAGCCGGGGAGGGGCGTGACGAAGCGGGCTGCGGTTAGCCGGTAATCGTCTTTTTGGTGATTGCTGCAACGACCGCGTCGCCCATTTCGCGGGTGCCGACGCGCTTCGTACCTTCTGACCAGATGTCGCCCGTGCGCAGCCCGGAGGCAAGCACGTCCTTGACCGCCGACTCGATACGGTCGGCAGCTTCGGCTTGGTTGAGTGAGAAGCGGAGCATCATGGCAGCGGACAGGATTGTAGCCAAAGGATTGGCAACCCCTTTGCCGGCAATGTCGGGAGCACTGCCGTGGCTGGGCTCGTACAGGCCCTGGTTGCTCGAATTGAGCGATGCCGAGGGCAGCATGCCGATGGAGCCGGTGAGCATCGCGGCCTCGTCCGAGAGGATGTCGCCGAACATGTTGCCGGTGACCACCACGTCGAATTTCTTGGGCGCCTTCACGAGCTGCATGGCCGCGTTGTCGACCAGCATGTGGTCGAGTTCGACGTCCGGATATTCCTTCGCGATGTCGAGCATCACGTCTTTCCACAGCTGCGAGGTTTCCAGCACGTTGTTCTTGTCGACGCTGGTCACGCGCTTGCTGCGCTTGCGGGCGGCCTCGAAGGCCACGCGGGCGATGCGTTCGATCTCGGGGCGCGAATAGCGCATCGTGTCGAACGCCTCTTCGGCGCCCGGGAAGTGCCCGTCCGTCGCGATGCGGCGGCCGCGCGGCTGGCCGAAGTAGATGTCTCCGGTCAGTTCGCGAATGATCAGGATGTCCAGGCCCGCGATCAGCTCGGGCTTCAAGCTCGATGCATCCACCAGCTGCTCGTAGCAGATGGCGGGACGGAAGTTCGCGAACAGGCCGAGGTTCTTGCGCAGCCCCAGGATCGCCTGCTCCGGCCGCAGCGGGCGGTCGAGCTTGTCGTACTTCCAGTCGCCGACGGCGCCGAACAGCACTGCGTCCGATTCCTTCGCCAGCTTGAGCGTCGATTCAGGCAGCGGGTGGCCGTGCGCCTCGTAGGCCGCGCCGCCGACCAGCGCCGACTCCATCTCGAACTTCAGGTCGAGCACGTCGAGCACCTTGACGGCTTCCGCCACGATTTCGGTGCCGATGCCGTCACCCGGGAGAACTGCGATTTTCATAAATTGGTCTGAGGTTTTTTGAAAACGGAAATGCGCGCGATCAGGAGATCATCGTGTGCGCGAGCCACGGCTTCTGCGCCAGGCGCTCGGCCTCGAAGGCCTTGATCTTGTCCTTGTGGCGCAGCGTGAGGCCGATGTCGTCCAGCCCGTTGATCAGGCAGTACTTGCGGAAGGCCTGCACGTCGAACGCGAACTCCTGCCCATCGGGCTTCACGACCACCTGGCGTTCCAGGTCGATGGTCAGCTGGTAGCCCGGGAACGCGAAGGTCTCGTCGAACAACTGGGCCACCTGCGCTTCGGGCAGCACGATCGGCAGCAGGCCGTTCTTGAAGCTGTTGTTGAAGAAGATGTCGGCGTAGCTCGGCGCGATGATCGCGCGAAAGCCGTACTGGTCGAGCGCCCACGGCGCATGCTCGCGCGACGAGCCGCAGCCGAAGTTCCTGCGCGCCAGCAGCACCGAAGCGCCGGCGTAGCGCGGCTGGTTCAGCACGAAGTCGGGGTTGGGCTTGCGGCTGGCCGGGTCCTGGCCCGGAAAGCCTGCGTCGAGGTAGCGCCATTCGTCGAACAGGTTCACGCCAAAGCCGGTCTTCTTGATCGACTTCAGGAACTGCTTCGGAATGATCGCGTCGGTGTCGACGTTCTCGCGGTCCATCGGGGCCACGAGGCCCTTGTGCACGGTGAATTTCTGCATGTGTTGTCTCCAGATCAGGCGAAGGTGCGCACGTCGACGAAGTGGCCGTGCACGGCAGCAGCGGCAGCCATGGCCGGGCTCACGAGGTGGGTGCGGCCGCCGGCGCCCTGGCGGCCTTCGAAGTTGCGGTTGCTGGTGGATGCGCAGCGCTCGCCGGGCTCGAGCCGGTCGGCGTTCATTGCGAGGCACATCGAGCAGCCGGGCTCGCGCCATTCGAAGCCAGCGGCCTTGAAGATCAGGTCGAGCCCTTCGCGCTCGGCCTGTTCCTTCACCACGCCCGAGCCGGGCACGACCATCGCGAGCTTCACGTTCTTCGCGACCTTCTGGCCGAGCTTCTTCACCACGGCGGCGGCTTCGCGCATGTCTTCGATGCGGCTGTTGGTGCAAGAGCCGATGAACACCTTGTCGATGAAGATGTCGTTCATGGCCTTGTTCGGCTCCAGGCCCATGTAGACCAGCGCGCGCTCGATGGCGCCGCGCTTGTTCGCATCTTTTTCCTTGTCGGGATCAGGCACGCGGCCGTTGATATCGACCACCATCTCGGGCGAGGTGCCCCAGGTCACCTGCGGCTGGATCTGCGCGGCGTCGAGCTCGACCACGGCGTCGAAGGTCGCGCCAGGGTCGGACTGCAGCGTGCGCCAGTAGATCACTGCCTGGTCCCACTCCACGCCGGTGGGCGCGAGCGGACGGCCCTTCACGTAGCTGATGGTCTTTTCGTCGACCGCCACCAGCCCGGCGCGCGCGCCGGCCTCGATGGCCATGTTGCAGACCGTCATGCGGCCTTCCATGCTCAGGTCGCGAATGGCCGAGCCCGCGAACTCGATGGTGTAGCCCGTGCCGCCGGCCGTGCCGATCTTGCCGATGATGGCCAGCACGATGTCCTTGGCGGTGCAGCCGAGCGGCAGCTTGCCCTCGACCTTCACGAGCATGTTCTTCGCCTTCTTGCCAAGCAGCGTCTGCGTGGCCATCACGTGCTCGACCTCGCTGGTGCCGATGCCGTGCGCCAGCGCGCCGAACGCGCCGTGCGTGGAGGTGTGCGAGTCGCCGCAGACGACAGTCATGCCCGGCAGCGTTGCGCCCGACTCGGGGCCGATCACGTGCACGATGCCCTGGCGCTTGCTCAGGAACGGGAAGAACGCGGCCGCGCCGAATTCGGCGATGTTGTGGTCAAGCGTGGTGACCTGTTCCTTGCTGGTCGGATCGGCAATGCCTTCGTAGCCGCGCTCCCAGCCCGTGGTGGGCGTGTTGTGGTCGGCGGTGGCCACGACCGAGCTGATGCGCCACAGCTTGCGACCGGCTTCGCGCAGGCCTTCGAAGGCCTGAGGGCTGGTCACTTCATGCACCAGGTGGCGGTCGATGTAGAGGATCGCGGTGCCGTCTTCCTCGGTGTGGACGACGTGTTCGTCCCAGATCTTGTCGTAGAGCGTGCGTGCCATGTCGGTCTCTTGTCTTTCGTGGGGAAATGGATTGTCTGTCGTTGCGGCCGTGAATTCGAGGTTCAGGCCGCGATCTGTTCTGCAGCGTCCGCAGCCGCGTGCAGGTGATTCACCAGCGAGCGCGCCGCCACCGGCAGGGTGGAGAAGTCGCGCGCCACCAGCCGGATCTCGCGTGCCGCCCAGGCGTCGTTGAGCGCCACGCTCACGAGGCCGCGGCCGATGCCGTTCTGCATGAGCTCGAAGGCGCGCTGCGGCATCACGCCGATGCCCAGGCCGTTCTCGATCATCCGGCACATGGCGTCGAGGCCCGTCACGTGGATACGCAGCTTGATGCTGCGGCCGGCGTCGAGCGCGGCCTCGTGCATCGCGACGTAGATCGAGCTGTTGGTGTGCAGGCCGACGTGATCGAAGTCGAGCGAATCCACGAAATCGATGGCGCCCTGCGCCGCCAGCGCATGCCCCGTGGGCACGATGAGCGCGAGGCGGTCGTGCCGGTACGAGAGGCTTTGCAACTCACTCGCGCCGCCGGCCACGTGGCACACGCCGAGGTCGGCCGCGCCTTCCTGCACCGCGCGGATCACTTCGCTGCTCAGGTGTTCTTCAAGGTCGATCTTGATGGCCTCGTGGGCGCGTGTGAACACACCCAAGTCTTCGGGCAGGAACTGCACGATCGCCGAGATGTTGGCGTGCACCCGCACGTGGCCGCGCACGCCGTCGGCGTATTCGCTGAGTTCGCCCTGCATCTTCTCCAGGCTGTAGAGCACCGAGCGGGCGTGATGCAGCAGGCTTTCGCCGGCGGGCGTGAGGTCGACGCCGCGCGCGTGGCGGTAGAGCAGGGTGGTGCCGAGCGTGGCCTCGAGGTCGGACAGCCGCTTGCTGATGGCCGAGGCCGCGATGAACTCGCGCTCGGCAGCGCGGCCGATGCTGCCCAGTTCGCACACGGCAACGAACAGCTGCAGCGACGTGAGGTCGATGCGGCGGGCGAAGTTGCGTTCGGATGTGCTCATGGGGCTGTGGGGAGTCATCGCGCTTTGCGATGAGATTGCCATTTTCCCCTTGTTTTTGCCCCGTATCCATCGCGATGCACGATGGCATCGTTGCCGGGTGGCGACGGGATGCCCTGCGGCTGCACGGCTTCGCCGTGCGCGTCACCCTGGTCTGGTTTGCGTTTTCCACGTTCCCATCGGCAGCTTCCACAGCGGCGGCATCTGCGAGAACGGCGGTACGGTGTGGACAAGCTTGGCCAGGGCGAGCCGGCTGTCGGTGCCGATCTTGCTGAAGATCGCCTTCAAATGCGCCTTGACGGTATCCAGAGTGACGTTCATGGCACTGGCGATGGCCTCGTTCGAGTTGCCTTGGGCAATCCACACGGCAACCTCGACCTGACGCTGCGTCAACTCCGGAAAGGCGTAGCGAAGACGGTCGGCTGGGGGGAGGTTGTCGACGGTACGCTGCTGCGCCTGGCGGTATACGCGCAGCACGTGCCCTCGGTAGATCTGGAGCCGGTCGCGCTGCGCATCGCTGTATGCCGGTCGCCCGATGACCCGATGCGCGCTCAGATCCAACGCGTATTCGCCGTGCTGAATCAGGACGCCCATGATGCGGTGGGCGCCCGATGGCAGGAAGACATCGCGAGCCATGGGGAGCGCCATGAATTCCTCGTCGGTGAAGACATCCGATTCACGCACCGCGCGCTCGCCGTAAAAGGCGGGATCCTTCTGCCAGAAAGGGTGGCTGCCCGCGTGACGTGCGTAGGCCTGGAACGCCGCCTGGCGCCGATCCGGGTCGTCTTCGACCGACAGCAGCGCGCGCAGCTCGCCGCTGCGATGGTGGACCTCCGTCCAGCCGACCACGTCGGAGTCCGTCAGGCGGACCACACCCTCGAAGAGAAGCTGCGGCAGCGTCAGCAGGTCAGGTTCGGCCTCGTAGAGGCGCACGATTTCCTGCAACAGGATCGGGTCGGTGTTCATGACTACTCTTTCGGGTAATTGAATCGTCCTGTTGCAAATCTTACATTGGCTCCTTCAAGTCTCCCGGATGCCCGGCATCGCTCCATCGCGAGCAAGTGCCTCGAGTGGCGTTCCGTGAAACGCGGCTGCGACCACGTAGCCGGATCCGACAAAACAGAACGGGATCAACAGGATGAATCGCACTTTCAGGGTCGTCTGGAACGGGAGTCTGGGCGTCTGGCAGGCTGTATCTGAACTGGCCGTGTCGGCCGTCAAAGGAGCGGGCGCGGGCGGGAAGCGCCGCGCACGGCGTCGCGCCGCGGCGAGCGCGATGTTCGCGGTGTCGCTGGGCCTGGCCGCGCCGCTAGCGCACGCGGCCGACGTGCTCCTCATAGGCGCCGGCGGCACGGGCGGCGGTGACGGCGGCAACGGCAGCATCAGCGGCGGCGGTGGCGGGGCAGACTTCTACCTTCCAGGCGCTGGTGGTGCGGGTGGTGTTCCCGCTCCGACGCAGACTCTCCCCAGCCCGGCCAGCGGCAGCAGCCTCCTGCCGATCTACGACTACGTCGGCATCGGGGGCGGCGCCGGCGGCGGGGACGGTGCCAACCTGGGCGGCATGAATGGAGGCGACGGAGGTGCGGGGGTACTCAATCTCAACGGCACGGCCCTGAACGTCACCAACACGCTGCTGATCGGCGGTGCCGGTGGCGGTGGCGGTTCGGGCGGAGCCCCCTTCACACGGGGCGGCAATGGCGGCACGGGCGGCAGTGGAACGCTCACTGCCACCGGCGGGGCGACCATCACGGTCGGCACCCAGCTGTACATCGGCGGCCTGGGTGGCACGGGCGGCAACTGCGGCTGTTCCGGCAACGGCGGGGCGGGCGGCGCGGGTGTCTTCAACCTGGGTGATGGCAGCACGCTGAACCTGACCGGCGCCGCTTTCACCATCAATGGAAACGGCACGCTCAACATCGGTAATGCCACGGCCAACGGCACGACCGCCGGCACCGTCACCGGGCTGGTCGGCAGCATCACCAATGCGGGCACGATCAACTTCAACCAGTCCGATGCCGCCTACACATTTGCCACGGCCATCGCCGGCACCGGCGCGGTCGTGCAGAACGCCAGCGGCATCACCTTCCTGACCGGGGCGAACACCTATTCGGGCGCCACGATCGTCAACGCCGGCCTGATCAACTTCAGCAACGGCGGCAACCTCGGCACCGGCCGCATCACTCTGAACGGCGGCAGCCTGCAATGGGCCGCGGCAAACACGACGGACATTTCCGGCCGGTTGAATGCGCTGGGTGCAAGCGGCGGCACCTTCGACACCAATGGCAACGACGTGACGCTGGCAAGCGGCATCAGCGGTACCGGCGGCCTGACGAAGACGGGCGCCGGCATCCTGACGCTGACGAACGCGAACAGCTACACGGGCGAGACGACCATCAGCAACGGCACGCTGAAGCTGGCCGGCGCGGGCACCCTGGCCGGGGCAACCGGGGTATCGCTGACGGGGGCCAGCGCGGTGTTCGACCTGTCGACCGGCAGCAGCCAGTCGGTGGCGCACCTGTCAGGCGCGGCGGGCAGCCTGGTGGCACTGGGTGCCAACACCTTGACCCTGACCGACAACACATCGCAAACCTTCGGTGGCAGCCTGACCGGCACCGGCGGCGGCCTCGTCAAGCAAGGCACCGGCACGCTGACGCTCTCGGGCGCCAGCACCTACACCGGCGGCACCGCGCTGCGCCAGGGGCGCCTGAACCTCGGCAACAACCTGGCGCTGGGCACTGGCACGCTGTTGATGGACGACGACACCACGCTGGGCTTCAGCGCCGACGGGCTGACGATCGCCAACGCGATCCAGCTCACGGGCAACAACGATCCGGTCATCGACACCGGCGCATTCAACGCGATCTTGAGCGGCGCGATCAGCGGCGGCGGCTTCATCACGAAGGAAGGCACGGGCACGCTGACGCTGTCGGGCGCCAACAACTACACCGGCGCGACCAACGTCGCGCAGGGCACGCTCAAGGCGGGCGCCGCCAACACCTTCAGCGCGGCTTCGGCGCACAGCGTGGCTTCGGGCGCGACGCTCGATCTGGCGGGCTTCAATCAGAGCGTGGCCTCGCTAGCCAACAGCGGCACCGTCTCGCTGGTGGGTGCGACCGCAGGCACCACGCTGACGGTGACGGGCGCGTACGTCGGCAACAACGGCGTGCTCAGGCTCGGCACCGCGCTCAACGGCACGGGGCCGTCGGATCGTCTGGTGCTCAACGGCGCAACTGCGGTGGCCAGCGGCAAGACCACGGTGCAGATCACCAACCTCGGCGGCCTGGGTGCGCTCACCAGCGGCAACGGCATCGAGGTGATCACCGCGCAGAACGGCGCGACGACCACTGCCCAGACGACCAAGGATGCGTTCTCGCTGGCCAATGGCCACGTGGATGCCGGCGCCTACGAGTACCGCTTGTACGCGGCCGATGCCAACGGCGCAGGCGAGAACTGGTTCCTGCGTTCGAGCACCACAGCATCGCCAGGTGCGCCCACGCCCTCTGCGCCCGTGGTCACCTACCGCGCGGAAGCCTCGCTCTACGCCGCGCTGGCGGGCCAGCTGCGACAGGGCAACCTCGCGATGCTGGGCGACCTGCGCAAGCGCGTGGGAGATGACGACGTCAAGGGCACCGCGACCACCCCGACCGGTTCTGATCGCCGAGCCTGGGCCCGCGTGCTCTCCACCGACATCGACATCCAGCAGGGCGGTGCCGTCTCGCCATCCAGCAAAGGGCGCCTCACCGGCTTCCAGGCCGGCACAGACCTGCTGGTCATGCCGAACTGGCGAGCAGGCCTCTACGTCGGCCAGCTCGACGGCGATGCCCGCGTGAGAGGCTTCGCCAGCGGCATCCAGAACCTGGCCGTGGGCCGCAACGACCTGCGCAGCCAGTACCTGGGCGTGTACGGCACCTACACCAGCGACAGCGGCTTCTACGCCGATGCGGTGGTGCAGTCGGGCCGTCACCGCTACACGGTCGAGCCATTCCTGAGCCCGGGTGTCGGCGGCAAGGGCAACAGCCTGCTGGGCTCGATCGAGGTGGGCCAGGCCTTTGCGTTGGGCGGCAGTGGCTGGAGCGTTGAGCCGCAGCTGCAGCTGATTCACCAGCACATGGATCTGAACAACTCCGCCATCGCTGGCGCCATCGCTCAGCCGCAGGCCGACGGCGGCTGGATCGCCCGTGCGGGCGTTCGGGTGAAGGGCCAGATCGACACGGGCATCGGCGCGCTTCAGCCGTACGGCCGCTTCAACGTCTACAGGACATCGAGCGGCGCGGACATCGCGCGCTTCGTGAACGGGGCGACGACGACCGATATCTCGGCGCCGACGGGCGGCACAAGCACCGAGCTGGCAGGTGGCTTCACGCTGGCGCTGGGCCAGACGACAAGCCTCTACGGCGAAATCGGCAAGCTCTGGGCCAGCGGTGGCGACGCCAAGGTCAAGAGCTCGATCAACGGGTCGATCGGCGTGCGGGTGAAGTGGTGAAAGGCTGAGCCCGGAGCGGATCAGTCCGCGGGAACCCCCGCGCTCCAGGCAGGCCAGTTGCCCACGATCGCATCCACCAGAGGGCGTCCTGCGATCAGGAGATTGCCGGTAGCGATGGGGAACCCGCCCGACTCGGCATTCAACGAGGCGTAAGCGGTCTGCCCCTGGTAGGGCCGATCGAAATTGGATGCCGTGCGAAGAACCGCCACGCGCTGCAGGTCGAGCAGCCCCGCGCTGGCGCCTCGCTTCAATGCCTCGTAGGTGGCGTTGTCTTCCTGCTGGGTGGTGCAGTACTTGCCCTGCCCGTCGGTCACGAGCGAAACCCAGCGCGTGGCGGTTTCGCCCAGGAACCTGCCGTGCCAGTAGGTGTCCCCAGCCGCGGTGTCGCATTGCAGGACCGACGGGCGGGCCTTCGCGGTTGGCTGCGAATACCTGGCGCGGTAGGCGCGTGCCTTGTCGTTGTCGGCCAGCGGCGCATTGGCCGACAGCTTCAGGGCCTTCTGCAGCAGCTTCTCGTTGAGGCGGAAGACCTCGGTCCGGTACTCGAACTTGGGCTTCGAGTCCGGATCCTTGGCGCCGATGCCGAAGTAGCCAGAGCGCCAGGTCGATGGCATTTCACGCGCATCTATCTCGTGCGCGATGCCGAAGTCGACCAGGAACCGGGCCCAGGTGGCAGAACCGATGGTCGAGACATTCGGGTCGACGCCCGCGATGCCGGCCACCAGGAAGTAAGTCTTCGAGAGGTCGAACTTCCCGCTGAACACCAGTGCCGTGATGGAAGCCGCCGCATTGGTGTGGCCCATGCCGGTGGTGACCTGGCACACCGAATCGGCGTTGCACCTGACCTGCGGATCGTCGGCGGACAGGCCCGGCACCTTGATCTCCCGGGTCAGCTTCAGCGGCTCGAACCACACCTGTGCCTCGGGCTTGAACATGCTGATGATGAGAACCTTCACTGCAATCTGCTGCGGCGGCTTTGCGCCGGGAGCGTCGGTAGCGCAGCCGAACAGCAGCGTTGTCGCGAAGGCGATGAATGCCGCCTTCGCGCCAAACCAGGTCACGCGTTGAAAAACTGACATTCGCCTTCTCCTTCTTGAGCCCAAAGAGATCGCAATTTACAGGCCAAAAAAAAGCTGCCCGAAGGCAGCTTTTCTGATCATCGAGATTCGACGGAAGCTCAGCGAGCCGTGATCGGCTTCACGTCGCGCTTTGGCGAACCTTCGAACAGCTGGCGCGGGCGGCCGATCTTGTACTCGGGGTCGCCGATCATTTCGTTCAGCTGGGCGATCCAGCCGACCGTGCGGGCCAGCGCGAAGATCGCGGTGAACAGCGGCACCGGGATGCCGATGGCGCGCTGCACGATGCCCGAGTAGAAGTCGACGTTCGGGTACAGCTTGCGCGACACGAAGTACTCGTCTTCCAGGGCGATCTTTTCCAGTTCCTTGGCGAGCTTGAACAGCGGGTCTTGTTCCAGGCCCAGCTCGGTCAGCACTTCGTTGCAGGTTTCCTGCATCAGCTTGGCGCGCGGGTCGTAGTTCTTGTACACGCGGTGGCCGAAGCCCATCAGCTTGACGTTCGAGTTCTTGTCCTTGACCTTCTTGATGAACTCGCCGATCTTCTCCACGCCACCTTCCTTCTGGATGTCGTAGAGCATGTTCAGCGCCGCTTCGTTGGCGCCACCGTGGGCGGGGCCCCAGAGGCAGGCCACGCCGGCCGCGATGGCCGCGAAGGGGTTCGTGCCCGACGAGCCGCACAGGCGCACCGTCGAGGTCGAGGCGTTCTGCTCGTGGTCTGCGTGCAGGATGAAGATGCGGTCGAGCGCGCGCTCGAGCACCGGGTTCACCTTGTACTCTTCGCACGGCGTGGCGAACATCATGTGCAGGAAGTTGCCGGCGTAGCTCAGGTCGTTCTTCGGGTACATGTACGGCTGGCCGATCGTGTACTTGTAGGCCATGGCCACGAGCGTGGGCATCTTCGCGATCAGGCGGATCGCGGCGATCTCGCGGTGCTCGGGATTGTTGATGTCCGTGCTGTCGTGATAGAAGGCCGACAGGGCGCCCACCAGGCCGGTCATGATGGCCATCGGATGCGCGTCGCGGCGGAAGCCGCGCAGGAAGAACTGCATCTGCTCGTTCACCATCGTGTGGTTGGTCACGAGCTTGGTGAAGTTGGCCTTCTTGGCCGTGTCCGGCAGTTCACCGTACAGCAGCAGGTGGCAGGTCTCCATGAAGTCGCAGTTGGTCGCAAGCTGCTCGATGGGGTAGCCGCGATACAGCAGCTCGCCCTTGTCGCCATCGATGTACGTGATGGCCGACTGGCAGGCGGCGGTCGACATGAAGCCCGGGTCGTAGGTGAACATGCCGGTCTGTGCGTACAGCTTGCGGATATCGATCACGTCGGGGCCCACGGTGCCCTTGTAGATCGGCAGTTCGACGCTGTCGCCGCCGTTGCTGAACGACAGCGTGGCCTTGGTATCGGATGCTTTCATTTCGGTTTACTTTCAGAGGTGGATTCAGGACGAAGGAGAGATTGCGGGACGCTGCGCGCCGTCGGTACGCATCAGCTGCAGCAATGCGACCACCTCGGCCCCGGCCCATGCGGGCTCGGGCTCCTTCCTGCGCAGAAGGAGGTCAAGGAGGTCGTTGTCCGACAGGTCCATCAGTGTCTCCATCGCTCCCGCTTGACCCACGGTCATGCGGAATTCGTGCCGCTCGAAGAAGCGGGCGATGAACAGGTCGTTCTCGAGCAGTCCGCGCCGGCAGCGCCATTTGAGCTTGCTCAGCGCACGTTCACTGAGCAGGTCGGCGGAGTCGGCGGCGGGTTGCATGGTGGCTTCTCGAACAAATGGATCAGGGTCAGATGGCGCGGCGCACCATCAATTCCTTGATCTTGCCGATGGCCTTGGTCGGGTTCAGGCTCTTCGGGCACACGTCCACGCAGTTCATGATCGTGTGGCAGCGGAACAGGCGGTACGGGTCTTCCAGGTTGTCCAGGCGCTCGGCGGTGGCTTCGTCGCGGCTGTCGGCGATGAAGCGGTAGGCCTGCAGCAGGCCGGCGGGGCCCACGAACTTGTCGGGGTTCCACCAGAAGCTCGGGCAGCTCGTGGAGCAGCTCGCGCACAGGATGCACTCGTACAGGCCGTTGAGCTCTTCGCGTTCTTCGGGCGACTGCAGGCGTTCCTTTTCGGGCGGCACGGTGTCGTTCTGCAGGTACGGCTTGATCGAGTTGTACTGCTTGAAGAACTGCGTCATGTCCACGATCAGGTCGCGGATGACGGGCAGGCCCGGCAGCGGCTTGAGCACGACGGTGCCCTTGAGCGTGTTCATGTTGGTCAGGCAGGCCAGACCGTTCTTGCCGTTGATGTTCATCGCGTCGGAGCCGCAGACGCCTTCGCGGCACGAGCGGCGGAACGACAGCGTCGGGTCTTGCGCCTTGAGCTTCATGAGGGCGTCGAGCAGCATGCGCTCGTGGCCGTCGAGTTCGATCTCGACCGTCTGCATGTAGGGCTTGGCGTCCTTGTCCGGGTCGTAGCGGTAAATCTGGAATGTGCGCTTCATCGTAGTGACCTTGTGAATGCTTTGTATGAGCTGACTGTGAGCCGTTCTCTTAGAACGTGCGGACCTTGGGTGGAACCGAGGCCACGGTGAGCGGCTGCAGCTTGACCGGCTTGTACGAGAGGCGGTTGTCCTGGCTGTACCAGAGCGTGTGCTTCATCCAGTTGACGTCGTCGCGGCCGAGCGGTGCGACAGGGTCGTCCGCCGGGCGTTCGTAGTCTTCGACCGTGTGGGCGCCGCGGCATTCCTTGCGGGCGGCGGCCGAGACCATGGTGGCCTGCGCCACTTCGATCAGGTTGTCGACTTCCAGCGCTTCGATGCGGGCGGTGTTGAACACCTTCGACTTGTCCTTCAGGCCGATGGCCTTGACGCGCTCGCGCACGGCGGCGATCTTGGTCACGCCTTCGTCCATCGAAGCCTGCTTGCGGAACACTGCCGCGTGTTGCTGCATGACGGCGCGGATCTCGCCGGCCACGTCCTGGGCGTATTCGCCGGTGGTGGTCGACTCGAGGCGGTTCAGGCGCTCCAGCGTGCGGTCGGCCGCATCGTTGGGCAGGGGCTTGTGTTCCTTGAGCTTGTCGTTGAACTCGACGATGTGGTTGCCGGCCGCGCGGCCGAACACCAGCAGGTCGAGCAGCGAGTTCGTGCCCAGGCGGTTGGCGCCGTGCACGCTCACGCAGGAGCATTCGCCCACGGCGTAGAGGCCGTTCACCACTGCGCTGTTCTCTTCACCCTTCTGGATGACGACCTGGCCGTGGATGTTGGTCGGGATGCCGCCCATCTGGTAGTGGATGGTGGGCACGACCGGAATCGGTTCCTTCGTGATGTCGACGTTGGCGAAGTTGACGCCGATTTCGTACACCGAGGGCAGGCGCTTGTGGATGGTTTCGGCGCCCAGGTGGTCGAGCTTGAGCAGCACGTAGTCCTTGTTGGGACCGCAGCCTCGGCCTTCCTTGATTTCCTGGTCCATCGAGCGCGACACGAAGTCGCGCGGCGCCAGGTCTTTCAGGGTGGGCGCATAGCGCTCCATGAAGCGTTCGCCGTTGCTGTTCAGCAGGATCGCGCCTTCGCCGCGGCAGCCTTCGGTCAGCAGCACGCCTGCGCCGGCCACGCCGGTCGGGTGGAACTGCCAGAACTCCATGTCCTGCAGCGGAATGCCTGAGCGGGCCGCCATGCCGAGGCCGTCGCCGGTGTTGATGAAGGCGTTGGTCGAGGCCTGGAAGATGCGGCCTGCGCCGCCGGTGG
Source organism: Variovorax sp. YR566 (assembly GCF_051992195.1). NCBI lineage: Bacteria > Pseudomonadati > Pseudomonadota > Betaproteobacteria > Burkholderiales > Comamonadaceae > Variovorax > Variovorax sp. YR566. The sequence goes on from NZ_CP197092.1 coordinate 2,146,697, forward strand.
CCAGCAGCACGGTCTTGGCCTGCAGGATGTGCAGGTCGCCGGTTTCCATTTCGAGCGCGGTCACGCCGACCACGTCGCCTTCGTCGTCACGGATGAGGTCGAGTGCCATCCATTCGACGAAGAACTGGGTGCGGGCTTCGACGTTCTTCTGATAGAGCGTGTGCAGCATCGCGTGGCCGGTACGGTCGGCCGCGGCGCAGGCGCGCTGCACGGGCTTCTCGCCGTAGTTGGCCGTGTGGCCGCCGAACGGGCGCTGGTAGATCGTGCCGTCGGGATTGCGGTCGAAGGGCATGCCGAAGTGTTCGAGCTCGTACACGACCTTCGGGGCTTCACGGCACATGAACTCGATCGCGTCCTGGTCGCCGAGCCAGTCGGAGCCCTTGATCGTGTCGTAGAAGTGGTAGTGCCAGTTGTCTTCGCTCATGTTGCCGAGCGATGCGCCCACGCCGCCTTGAGCGGCGACGGTGTGCGAACGGGTCGGGAACACCTTGGAGAGCACGGCCACGTTGAGGCCGGCACGGGCGAGTTGCAGCGAGGCGCGCATGCCGGAGCCGCCGGCACCGACGATCACGACGTCGAACTTGCGCTTGGTGATTTTTTCTTTTGTGTAGGTCATGGTGGGGTCAGATCTTCCAAAGCACTTGAATGGCCCAACCCGCACAACCGACAAGCCAGACGATGGTGAAAATTTGCAGCACGAGACGGATGCCGACGGGCTGGACGTAGTCCATCCAGACGTCGCGCATGCCGACCCACACGTGGTAGAGCAGGGCGACGATCACGGAGAACGTGAGCACCTTCATCCACTGCGCGGCGAAGATGCCGGCCCAGAGGTCGTAGCCGATGGGGCCGCGGGTGAAGATCAGTTGCGCGAGCAGCACGATCGTGAAGAGCGCCATCAGGCCGCCCGTAATGCGCTGGCTGAGCCAGTCGCGCAGACCGTAGTGCGCGCCGACGACGATGCGCTTGGAGCCGTAATTCACAGACATGGTTGGCTCCTTCTCAGTACAGGCCGAACAGCTTGGCGCCGAGCACCACGGTGAGCAGGATGCTCAGTGCCAGCGTGACGACAGCCGAGGTATGGCCGAATTCCTTGGTCACGGCAGCGTGGCTCACGTCCATCCAGAGATGGCGCAGGCCGGCGATGAAGTGGTGCAGGTAGGCCCAGATGAGCGCGAGCGCGACCAGCTTGAAGAACCACCCCGGAACGAAACCAAGGCCGCTGTTGAAGGCGGCCTTGAACTTGGCGAACGAATAGTCGGAAGACAGCGAGGTGTCGAACATCCAGATGATGAACGGCAGCAGCAGGAACATCAGCACGCCGCTGACGCGATGCAGGATCGACACGATGCCGGCCGGCGGCAGCCGGTAGGTCGTGAGGTCGGTGAAGGCATTGATGTTGCGGAATTCGCGACGCGGAGGCCGGGGGGGAGTTGCAAGCTCTGTCATTGGGGGAAGTGCTTTCGTGGCTTTTGTGACTTGTTGGCTTGTTCTGAGAGCGAACGCTTTTGTTTCTTCTGCGGAAATGCAAACAACGCAAAATTCTATTGCAATGCACCATCGCGCAGCGGACATGCACGAGTCGGCGCACCGTTGCAGTCGGATGCTATTGACTTCGTAGCGCAATGCGCAGCTTGTATGCGCACATCGGCGCGGCGGTATTCGGCCTTCGTCTGCATCGGGATCAGCCCAGCTGGTTCCTGTAGTGGTGCGTGTCGGTGCGATAGAGCCCGCGACGCAACTCCATCGGCATGTCATGGTAGGTGTGCGCCACGCGTTCCACGCTCAACAGGGGCATCTGCAGCGTCACCTCGAGCAGCGCGGCCTGTTCGGCATCGGGCAGCACGGCGCGGATTTTTTCTTCTGCGCGCACCATACGCACGCCGAACTCGGTTTCGAACAATGCGTACATCGGGCCGGGCCATGCGCGCAGCCGCTCGGCGGTGAGCCCCTTGAAGGGCGCGCCGGGCAGCCAGAGGTCTTCGAGGATGGTGGGCACGCCGCCATAGGCGAGCACGCGCCGCACCTGCAGCACCGCGTCGCCCGTACGCAGGCCGAGCGCGCGCGCCACGTCGGCCGATGCGCGCTGGCGCTTGCAGTCGACGATGGTGCGCACCGCCGGGCCCTCGGTGTTCGGGTCGCCCGCATCGGGCACGAGCTTGAGGAAGCGGTACTGCACATGCTGCTCGGCATGAGTGGCGACGAAGGTGCCCTTGCCCTGGCGGCGCACCACGAGGTTTTCGGCAGAGAGTTCGTCGATGGCCTTGCGCACCGTGCCTTGGCTCACCCGATAGCGCACGGCCAGGTCCATCTCGCTCGGGATGGGCTCGCCAGGCTTCCACTCGCCCGCCTGCAGGCTCTGCAGGATCAATGTCTTGATCTGCTGGTAGAGCGGACTGAAGGACGGCGTCGCGGGCTCGTCGAATGTGGTGGGCGTGTTCATGGCAGCGGTGGGGTGCGCCTTGGCGGACCCCTGGAGGATATCTTATATAAGACATAAGACGAGGCTCATTGAATCGGCTTAAAATGCGGCCGGTCTCGCGCTGCGGGAAGTATTCCCAGCCCGCAGAACCCTGGCGCCCCACGAGAGCGCCGACACCGTTTCATTACCTTCTGGAGTCTTCCCATGAGCAAAAAGCCCGTCCGCGTTGCCGTCACCGGTGCCGCCGGTCAAATCGGTTACGCCCTGTTGTTCCGTATCGCCTCCGGTGAAATGCTCGGCAAAGACCAGCCGGTCATCCTGCAGCTGCTCGAAATCCCCGACGAGAAGGCCCAGAAGGCGCTCAAGGGCGTGATGATGGAACTCGACGACTGCGCCTTCCCGCTGCTGGCCGGCATGGAAGCCCACGGCGACCCGATGACCGCCTTCAAGGACGCCGACTACGCACTGCTCGTCGGTTCGCGTCCCCGCGGCCCCGGCATGGAACGTGCCGAACTGCTGGCCGTCAACGGCGCCATCTTCACCGCGCAAGGCAAGGCCCTCAATGCCGTCGCCAGCCGCAACGTCAAGGTGCTGGTGGTCGGCAACCCGGCCAACACCAACGCCTACATCGCCATGAAGAGCGCCCCCGACCTGCCGCGCAAGAACTTCACCGCCATGCTGCGCCTGGACCACAACCGCGCCGCCAGCCAGATCGCCGCCAAGACCGGCAAGGCCGTGGCCGACATCGAGAAGCTCACCGTCTGGGGCAATCACTCGCCCACGATGTACGCCGACTACCGCTTCGCCACCATCAACGGCGAAAGCGTCGCCAAGATGATCAACGACCAGGAATGGAACGCCAACACCTTCCTGCCGACCGTCGGCAAGCGCGGCGCTGCCATCATCGAAGCACGCGGCCTGTCGTCGGCTGCCTCGGCTGCCAACGCCGCCATCGACCACATGCGCGACTGGGCCCTGGGCACCAACGGCAAGTGGGTCACCATGGGCATTCCGTCGGACGGCCAGTACGGCATTCCGAAGGACGTGATGTTCGGCTTCCCGGTCACCTGCGAAAACGGTGAATACAAGCTGGTCGAAGGCCTCGAGATCGATGCATTCAGCCAGGAACGCATCAACAAGACCCTGGAAGAACTGGAAGGCGAACGCGCCGGCGTCGCTCACCTGCTCTAAAGCACGACCAGCCAGCATGCTCGACTGGAACCCCGCGCTCTACCGTCGCTACGAGGACGAGCGCACCCGACCCGCACAGGAGCTCCTGGCGCGGGTGCCACTGACCGAGGCCGCCCGCGTGGTCGACCTCGGGTGCGGACCGGGCAACTCCACCGAGCTGCTGGTCAACCGGTTTCCGAAGGCGCAAGTCCTCGGAACCGACAACTCCGAAGCCATGCTTGTCAGCGCGCGCGAGCGCCTGCCGCAGGCGCGCTTCGAGTTGAGCGACATTGCGACCTGGGCGCCGCAATCCCAGGAAGAAGCTCCTGACCTCATTTATGCCAACGCGTCCCTGCAGTGGGTGCCCGATCACGAAAAGCTGATCCCGCGCCTGTTCGACGCGCTGGCCCCGGGTGGCGTGCTCGCCATCCAGATGCCCGACAACCGCCAGGAGCCCACGCATCGCCTGATGCGTGCGTTGGCCGCTGAAGCACCGTGGGCCGAACGCATCGGCGACGCCGACAAGCTGCGCACCCTGCTGCTCGACCTCGGTGGCTACTACGACCTGCTGGCGCCGCGTGCGGTTCACGTCGATGTCTGGCACACGATCTACCAGCACCGCATGGCCGATGCCGCATCCATCGTCGAATGGGTGCGCGGCACGGGGCTGAAGCCTTTCGTCGACCGACTGCCGCCGGACCTGCAGGCGAGCTACCTCGCCGAGTACGAGCGTCGAGTGAACGAAGCCTATCCGGCGCGCACCGACGGCAAGCGGCTGCTCGCCTTCCCGCGCATGTTCATCGTGGCCCAGAAAAAGGCATGACGAAGACCGCGCATCCCGCTGAAGTACTGCTCGGCGCGCAAGCCGGCGCTGTGACGTTGCCCGTGTGCGACCACTACAGCGGCGTCGAGGCGCGCATGAAGAAGAGCCTCGCGCTCCAGGCCGAAATGGCCGAGGAGTTCGGCGCCTGCGTGTTCGACGTTACCCTCGATTGCGAAGACGGCGCCCCGGTGGGCGGCGAAGCCGAGCATGCCGCGCTAGTCACCGAACTAGCGTTGGCCGCCAAACCCGGCATGCGCGTCGGCGTGCGCGTGCACCCCGTCGACCATCCCGCCTTTGCCGGCGACGTGATCACCATTGCCGGCCGTGCCGCCCAGCGCCTGAGCCATTTGATGGTGCCGAAGGTCGAATCGGTGGCCGATGTGTTGCAGGCTGTCGCGGCGCTCGAAGCGGCCGATGCCGATGCATTGCCGCTGCACGTGCTGATCGAGTCGCCGCTCGCCGTGCACAACGCCTTCGAGATTGCCGCCCATCCGCGCGTGCAGTCGCTGAGCTTCGGCCTGATGGATTTCGTCTCGGCCCACGCCGGCGCGATCCCTGCCGATGGCATGGGTGCGGCAGGGCAGTTCAGCCACCCGCTGGTGGTGCGCGCCAAGCTGGCCATCGCATCGGCCGCGCATGCCTACGGCAAGGTGCCTTCGCACTGCGTGGTCACCGAGTTCAGCAACACCGATGCCATGCGCACGGCGGCCCGCAAGGCGGCCACCGAATTCGGCTACACACGCATGTGGAGCATCCACCCGAACCAGATCCGCCCCATCCTCGAGGCCTTTGCGCCCGACGAGGCGCAGATTCAGGTTGCCACACAAATCATTGCAAAAGCGGCGCTTGCTGATTGGGCTCCGACACAAATTGATGGCACATTGCACGACCGCGCGAGCTACCGCCACTTTTGGCAGGTCTTGACGCGCGCCCACGCAACAGGGCGCGCGTTGCCCCCCGAGGCGAAAGCCTGGTTTGCGCTCGCGGCCTCCTGAAACTCTCTGAATCCAGCCTCAAGGAAACCCACACATGAAGAAAATTGCCCTGATCGCCGCCGTCGCCCTGGCCCTGCCGCTTGCAGCAGTCGCGCAGGACGCCAAGCCCGCGGCCAAGCCTGCGGCAAAGGCCGAAGCCAAGAAGACACCTCCCAAGCGCCAGGTCACCCGCAAGGCGGCCAAGGCTGTCGAGGAAGTCACGCCGATCGCCGACGACACCAACGTCGTGCTCACCGATGCCGACCTGGCTGTCGCCCAGCGCGTGTCGATCGGCCGCGCCCAGTGCGAACTCGGCGCCGACGTGACCGTCACGCCCGACGAGAAGAAGCCCGGCTTCTTCACCGTGACCACCAAGGGCCTGAAGTACCGCATGCACCCGGTCGAAAGCCGCACCGGTGCCATCCGCCTCGAAGACCCGCGTGCCGGCGCCATGTGGCTCCAGCTCGGCAACAAGTCGATGCTGATGAACCAGAAGGCCGGCCTGCGCATTGCCGATGAATGCCAGACCGACGCCCAGGTCGCATTTGCCGCAGAAATGAAGAAGAACCCGCCGAAGGCCCTGTTCGAAGGCGCCGACGGCGAAAAGAAGTAAGTAACGAAACGGCGTGCGGCGCGGCTCTTGCTTGCCGTACTGCACGCCCGCCAGCTCAGTTTCCGGAGAAAAGAAGATGTTGCAAGCCTACGTTGACCATGTTGCCGAACGCGCCGCGCTCGGTATCCCGCCGCTGCCCTTGAGCGCGAAGCAGACCTCTGAAGCGATCGAGCTCCTCAAGAGCGCGAACGCCAAGGACGGCGCCTTCCTGCTCGACCTGCTCACCTATCGCGTGCCTGCCGGCGTCGACGACGCCGCCAAGGTCAAGGCGAGCTACCTCGCGGCCGTGGCCCACGGCACCGAGAAGAGCGAGTTCATTTCGCGTGCCCGCGCGACCGAACTGCTCGGCACCATGCTCGGCGGCTACAACATCAGCCCCATGATCGACCTGCTCGACGACGCCGAAGTCGGCGCTGTGGCAGCAGAAGGCTTGAAGAAAACCCTGTTGATGTTCGACCAGTTCCACGACGTCAAGGAAAAGGCCGACAAGGGCAACGCCAACGCCAAGGGCGTGCTGCAAAGCTGGGCCGATGCCGAGTGGTTCACCAGCCGTCCCGAAGTGCCCGAGAGCATCACCGTCAGCATCTTCAAGGTGGCCGGCGAAATCAACACCGACGACCTGTCGCCCGCACCCGACGCGACGACCCGTCCCGACATTCCGATGCACGCCCTGGCGATGCACAAGAACGCGCGCCCGGGCATCGTTCCCGAAGAAGACGGCAAGCGCGGCCCGGTGAAGTTCATCGAAGACCTGCGCGCGCGCGGCCACCTCGTGGCCTATGCCGGCGACGTGGTCGGCACCGGCTCTTCGCGCAAGAGCGCCACCAACTCGGTGCTCTGGTTCACCGGCGAAGACATTCCCTTCGTGCCGAACAAGCGCTTCGGCGGCGTCTGCCTCGGCGGCAAGATCGCTCCCATCTTCTACAACACCATGGAAGACTCGGGCGCGCTGCCGATCGAACTCGACGTGGCGCAAATGAACATGGGCGACGTGGTCGAGCTGCGTCCCTATGAAGGCAAGGCGCTGAAGGACGGCAAGGTCATCGCCGAGTTCCAGGTCAAGAGCGACGTGCTGTTCGACGAAGTGCGCGCCGGTGGCCGCATTCCGCTGATCATCGGCCGCGGCCTGACGGCCAAGGCGCGCGAGGCGCTGGGCCTGCCGGTCTCGACGCTGTTCCGCCTGCCGCAAAGCCCCGTCGACACCAAGAAGGGCTTCTCGCTGGCACAGAAGATGGTCGGCCGCGCCTGCGGCCTGCCCGAAGGCCAGGGCGTTCGCCCGGGCACGTACTGCGAACCCAAGATGACCTCGGTCGGCTCGCAAGACACCACCGGCCCGATGACGCGCGACGAGCTGAAGGACCTGGCTTGCCTGGGCTTCTCGGCCGACCTCGTGATGCAGTCGTTCTGCCACACGGCGGCGTACCCCAAGAAGGTCGACGTCAAGATGCACCACGAACTGCCCGAGTTCATGGCCAACCGCGGCGGCGTGTCGCTGCGCCCCGGCGACGGCGTGATCCACTCGTGGCTCAACCGCCTGCTGACGCCCGACACCGTGGGCACGGGCGGCGACAGCCACACCCGCTTCCCCATCGGCATCAGCTTCCCGGCGGGCTCGGGCCTCGTGGCCTTCGCGGCCGCCACCGGCGTGATGCCGCTGGACATGCCCGAATCGGTGCTCGTGCGCTTCAAGGGCAAGATGCAACCCGGCGTGACGCTGCGTGACCTGGTCAACGCAATTCCGCTGTACGCCATCAAGTCCGGCCTGCTGACGGTCGAGAAGAAGGGCAAGAAGAACATCTTCTCGGGCCGCATCCTCGAAATCGAAGGCCTGCCCGACCTGAAGGTGGAGCAAGCCTTCGAGCTGAGCGACGCCTCGGCCGAACGCTCGGCCGCCGGCTGCACGGTGCACCTGAACAAGGAGCCGATCATCGAGTACATCAACAGCAACATCACGCTGATGAAGTGGATGATTGCCGAAGGCTACGCCGATGCCCGCACGCTGCAACGCCGCATCGCCGCGCAGGAAGCCTGGCTTGCGGACCCGCAACTGCTCAAGGGCGATGCCGACGCTGATTACGCCGCCGTGATCGAGATCGACCTGGCCGAGATCCACGAACCCATCGTGGCCTGCCCGAACGACCCCGATGACGTGAAGACGCTCAGCGACGTGGCAGGCGCCGTGATCGACGAAGTGTTCATCGGCTCGTGCATGACCAACATCGGCCACTTCCGCGCCGCGTCGAAGCTGCTCGAAGGCAAGCGCGACATCCCGGTCAAGCTGTGGATCGCTCCGCCCACCAAGATGGACGCGCAGCAGCTCACCGAGGAAGGCCACTACGGCGTGTTCGGCAATGCCGGTGCCCGCACTGAAATGCCGGGCTGCTCGCTGTGCATGGGCAACCAGGCACAGGTGCGCGAAGGCGCGACGGTGATGTCGACCAGCACGCGCAACTTCCCCAACCGCCTGGGCAAGAACACCAACGTGTACCTCGGCTCGGCCGAACTGGCCGCCATCTGCTCGCGCCTGGGTCGCATCCCGACCCGTGAGGAGTACATGGCCGCCACCGGCGTGCTTGACGCGTCCAGCGCGCAGATCTACCAGTACCTGAACTTCGACAAGATCGAAGACTACAAGGGCGTGGCGGACACGGTCGCGGCCTGATCTTCTTCGGATCGCTCCAACCAGAAAGCCCCGCTTCGGCGGGGCTTTTTTGTGGGCGATGTGCCTTCGTTCAGCTCAGAGCGAGGGCGCGTTGGGCTGCAGGTACTCCTGGCCCGTGAGCACCATCTTTGCTCCGACCGGGCCGCCCACCGCATGGGGCAGGGAGGTCAGCAGCGAGTTGGCGAAGTCGCCGCGGTACAGCTTGGCGCCCTGGTGTGTCAGGTTGGAATTGGCGTCGATGTAGATCGACTCGCCCAGCCCCGACCACAGGCGGCAGAAGCCGTAGTCCTCCGAGAGATAGCGGCGCGTCTGCGGGTCGACCATCACGTCGAAGAAGCGGTAGTGCAGGCCCAGGTCGGCCTCGCCGATGCTGTCGGGCACGTAGGCGAGGTCGGGGTAGCTCGCCATGAGCCGCTCGAACACGGCGCGCTTGATCACCATGAATCCGGTCGGTGCCTCGGTCATCTCCATGAAGCCGTCGGGCTGGATCTTGAGTTCGACCTGCGAAGTGGTCTCCGAGGCCTTGGCGTTGACCGTGTAGCGGGTGAAGGTGGCCTCGAACTGCTGCTGTGTCGTGCCCGCGGCCACGCCGTCGTCGGGCCAGTTCTCCCGCTTGAGCGGATAGACGCCGGCCGCGATGTCGTAGCCCGACAGCAGCAACCGGAAGGCCGCCTGCGCCGAGAAGCCGATGTCGGCGTCGATCCAGAACAGGTGGGTCCATTGCGGATTGGCGAGGAACTGGGCCACGCAGTTGTTCCGCGCACGCGTCACCAGGCTCTCGCCCTGGTGCATCAGCACCTGCATGCGCATGCCGGCGCGCTCGGCCTGGACAGTGAAGTTCAGCATCGAGGCGACGTAGTTCTGGAAGAACTTGCCGTCGTGGCTCGGTGTCACGACCACGGGAAAGAACTGCCGGAGTTCGGACGGGTCAAGCATTTCGGGCTCCGTGTGCCTGTCTATCGGGCGGGGCGCTGCATCAGGCCGAGCAGCAGGTTGTTGTAGACCTCGGTGGCCGCGGCGTTGCCGGGGAGGTAGCGGTCGATCAGGCTGCGCTGGCGCTCGCGATAGGCGGTTGCCTGCGCATCATGCGTGTCGATGGCTTCGAGCACCCGGGCGCTGCCGCCGGCCACGTCGTTGCCCTGGTAGTAGTAGCCGAGGTCCGCGCACAGGTGCGCGTTGTGCACCAGCGGATAGCCCTGCCAGCAGGTTTCCAGGTAGAAATAGTTGAGCGGGTTCTCCCACTGGTGCGAAACCACGATGTCGGTGTTCTGCGCGAGGAACACGGGCGTTTCATGTCGGCCCAGGAAGACCGCCTTGTGCTCTCGGACCAGGTCGAGTTGGTTCATCAGCGTGATGAACTCCATGTTCTCCCTGGCCAGCCGTTCGGCATTGGTGACCTGCAGCAGCGCGATGGCTTCGGGCCGGGCGCGGTAGGCCAGCTCGGCGATCAGTACCGGGTAGAGGCAGAACTTCACCACGTTGATGTTCGGCTCCATCACGCTGAGGCGGCGCGGCCCGGCGTGCGGCTGGTAGACGCCGGCGTCGGGCAGGGATCGCGTGCGTTCGTCCAGGAATACCGGGCTCCACACGAAAGGCACGGGGCGCGCCTCGGCCCGGCGCAGCACCTCGAAGTACGGCTGGCTGATGTTCGCCACCTGCGGAACCATCCAGATGTCGTCGTAGCGCTGGTTCACGAACAGGTTCTGCCCCCAGAGCGGCTTGTTGAACAGCATCGACTCCATGGCGTGCACGTATTCGAAGCCGCAGCAGTAGGACACCAGCCGCGCGCCACGCTGCTTCAGGTAGTCGGTCTGCGCCGGGTTGATCTGGCCGCCGAGCTCGATCAGCACGTCCACGTTGTCCTTGGCCGCCTCGAAGGTCACGGTAGGCCAGCGTGTCTGGTCCCAGGGCAGGGCCGGGGTAATCGGGGTCGCCGTGGTGTTGACCAGTACCACCGACGCCACATCCGGGCAGTGCTTCAGTGCTTCCGCCAGGAACACGGCGTTCTGCTTGATGCCGTTGTTCCAGAGGGTTTCGGCCTCGTGGTGGAGGCCGATGGTGATGCCGATGCGCAGCTGAATGGCGGACCTCATTTAATTGTTTCAAGAATGTTAATTGCCATCCGCGGCGATTGGAGATCGCTTTCTGGGATTGGCAATTAATTAACTGCTATGTGACGAAATTCCTATTTCAGTGGGCTTTGTCATTCTTCGAGGCTTGCAAAGAGCAGACGTACTGTTCTTTGAGCCGGCGGCGAGAAGAAGGAGAAAGGGGGCTTATCGGCGAAGTTGTGTGAAAAAAGTCCGCTGAAGCCGCGCTTTGGATTCTATGTGGCCTCCCGCTTTCAGTGGCTTGTCGGCAACCCTCGGGCCTGAATGAGTTCACTCATATTTCATTTTTGTGAACTAAATCATTGGTTCGAAATTTCCCTATTGCGGCATGCGAACTGAAATGTAAACAAGTCCGTACATTCCAGCATTCCTGTAATCGAGGCACTCCCAAGCGCGTGCCTTCAGCGATGGAACCTGACGCAGGGGCATCGCATTTTTTTGTCGATCTGAACCCGTCAATCCATTCACCGCGAGCCGAACAGCAAATGAACAAGTCATACAGAAGTATATGGAACGAAGCCCTGGGAGCATGGGTGGCGGCTTCCGAGCTCACCTCGGCGCGCGGCAAGCGAAGCGGTAGCGCGAAGCGGTCGACATTCCGTCTCCTGGCCGTGGCGGCCATCTATGGGGTGATGCAGGGCGGAGCCGGGGTGGCGTACGCCAACGTCATCAATACCGACGGCACCTGTGTGACGGGATCGAGCGGCATCGTCGGCCGCGTGAATCCCGGAAGCACCAGTGGAGCGACCGGTGCACCGACGCAAGACGGTACCGGCACCTACTCGCTGGTGGCGGGATGCAACGCGACCGGTACGGGCTCGACCGCGGTGACCGTGTACGGCGCGTTCGCCCAGGGCCGGGCAACCGGGGCTTCCGCATTCGGCTTCCTCAGCAACGCGAGCGGCAAGTGGAGCAGCGCCTACGGGCTGGAGTCGAGCGCGGGCGGCATCTCCAGCATCGCGATGGGCTTCGGCAGCAACGCTGCCGCGCTCAATGCCGTAGCCATCGGCGGCGCGGGCGGGGACGGCACCACCCCGCTGACCGTTGCCAACTCGACCACCGCCTCGGGCAGCGGGGCGGTGGCCATCGGCAGCAACGCGACCAAGGGCGCGCAGGCGACCGCGACGGATTCCATCGCCATCGGCGGCCAGGCTTTTGTCAGTTCCGGGGCCACTTCGGGCGTAGCCATCGGCCGCGGCGCCAACGTCGCGGGTACCAGTGCGATTGCGCTCGGTGACGGCGCGAACGCGATCGGCAGCAATGCCATCGCCATCGGCACGAATGCCAATGCTGCGACTACCGGCGCCTCGAATCTTGCGATCGGCTGGGGCGCCGTGGCGACGGGTACGGCTGCATCGTTGGGCGATTCCACCGCCGTTGGCACGGGTGCCAAGGCCACCGGCCAGGATTCGACCGCCGTCGGCGGCCAGACCACGGCCAGTGCCTTGAACACGCTGGCGATCGGCAACAACGGCACCACGGCTTCTGCCAGCGGCGCGACCGCCTTCGGGGTGGGAGCCAAAGCCACGGGCCAGAACTCGCTGGCAGCGGGCAATGGCACGCTGGCTTCGAACACCGGCTCCATCGCGATCGGCAGCAACACCACCGACGTGGCCAAGTCGGCGGCCGTCGACGGCATCGCCATCGGCGGTCAGTCTTCGGTGGTGGCTGCCGCCAACTCCGGTATCGCGGTCGGGCGCGGCTCGATCGTCAGCGGCACAGCCGGTGTTGCCGTTGGCGATGGCGCCAATGCGTCGGCCCTCAACGCGGTAGCCCTCGGCGTTTCTGCCATTGGCTCTGGCGCCAACGCAGTCGCGGTCGGCGCCGGTGCCAAGGCCAATGGCGGCGGCGCGACGGCCTTCGGCAACAACGCCAATGCAGCCTTCGGCAACGACATGGCTTTCGGCACCAACGCGCGTGCCGTTGGCGATGCATCGGGACTGGCACCTTCGACCGCTTTCGGCAACAGCGCAAATGCCACGGGCAGCGGTTCCACGGCATTCGGGACCCTTTCGAATGCCCAGGGCGCCACCTCCGCAGCTATCGGTTATGCCGCGCAGACCGGCGCCGGTGCAACAAACGGCCTGGCGGTCGGCACCAATGCGTCTTCCATCGGTGACCGCAGCGCCGCCATTGGCTCGGGAGCCAACGCCACAGGCGCCTACTCCGTGGCCCTTGGCCGGACAGCGAATTCGTTCGCTGACGGATCCACCGCGATTGGCTCCAACTCCGTTGGCGGGGCGAAGGCGCTTGCGAACGATTCGATCGCCATTGGTGGGCAGTCCGCTGTCGCTGCGACGGCAACCTCCGGCATTGCCGTCGGACGTGGATCAGCCGTCAATGGCGCGTCCGGCATTGCTGTCGGCGACAGCGCCAATGCAGCGTATGCAAACAGCGTCGCAATTGGCGCGGGCAGCGTGACCGGCGCCGCGGCGCCTACCGGCAAGGGGTTCCTCACCAACACCAACGCGCCTGCGTCCGAGGTCTCGGTGGGTTCGTCTTCCGCCCTGCGGCGAATCACGAACGTTGCCGATGGCGCGGCGCCCCAGGACGCTGTGACCGTAGCTCAGTTGAGCACGGGCATGAGCACTACCGCGAGCAGCATCGGCAGCCTGTCCACGGGCCTAAGCACAACGAACAGCAATGTGACCAGTCTGTCGACCTCGACCTCGACGGGCCTGAGCACTGCGACGAGCAACATCGGCAGCCTTTCGACCGGGCTCAGCACGACCAACAGCAGGGTTTCCAGCCTGTCGACCTCGACTTCGACCGGTCTGAGCACTGCGACGAGCAGCATCGGCAGCCTGTCGACTGGTTTGAGCACGACCAACAGCACCGTCAGCAGCCTGTCCACTGGCCTGAGCGCGTCGGCGAGCAGCATCGGTAGCCTGTCGACCGGCTTGAGCAGCACGAACAGCAGCGTGACCAGTCTGTCCACGTCGACCTCCACGGGTCTGAGTACGGCGACTAGCGGCATCGGCAGCCTGTCCACTGGCCTGAGCACGACCAACAGCAATGTTTCCAGCCTGTCGACCTCGACCTCGACCGGTTTGAGCACAGCGACGAGCAGCATCGGCAGCCTGTCGACTGGCCTGAGCACCACGAACAGCAACGTGACCAGCTTGTCGACCTCGACGTCGACCGGTCTGAGCACAGCGACGAGCAGCATCGGTAGCTTGTCGACTGGCCTGAGCACCACAAACAGCAACGTGACCAGCTTGTCGACCTCGACGTCGACCGGTCTGAGTACAGCGACGAGCAGCATCGGCAGCTTGTCGACCGGCCTGAGCACCACAAACAGCAACGTGAGCAGCCTGTCGACTGGTTTGAGCACCACGAACAGCGCCGTTGCGAGTTTGTCGACCTCGACCTCGACCGGCTTGAGCACCGCGACCAGCAGCATCGGCAGTCTGTCTACAGGCCTGAGCACGACCAACAGCAACGTTGCGAGCCTGTCGACTTCGACCTCGACGGGTCTGAGCACCGCCACGAGCAGCATTGGCAGCCTGTCTACCGGCTTGAGCACGACGAACAGCAACGTGACCAGCCTGTCGACTTCGACGTCGACAGGTCTCAGCACTGCGACGAGCAGCATCGGCAGCCTGTCAACGGGCCTGAGCACGACGAACAGCAACGTCTCCAGCCTGTCCACCGGCTTGAGCACCGCAACGAGCGGCATCGGCAGCCTGTCGACTAGCCTGAGCACGACCAACAGCAACCTTGGCACCCTGAGCTCGTCGGTCAGCTCGATCTACAACACCGGTACGAAGTACTTCCACGCCAACAGCACCGGCGCGGACAGCCAGGCCAACGGCGCCGACAGCGTGGCCATCGGCCAGAACGCGATCTCCAACGGCGACAACAGCGTGGCGGTCGGCAAGAACGCCCAGACCACCAAGCCCGACAGCGTGGCGCTGGGTGCGAACTCGGTGGCCAGCGTGGGTGCGTTGGCCAACTACGACGCGTTCGGCCTGACGAGCAAGCAAAGCTCATCGGGTGAAGTGAACGTGGGCAACCGCCAGATCACAGGCGTGGCGCCGGGCAGCGCGGACCAGGACGCCGTCAACGTCCTGCAAGTCAAGACCGTCACAGCTTCGTTGTCGAGCAGCATCGGCACCGCAACGAGCAGCATTGCCAGCCTTTCGACGGGCCTGAGCACGACGAACAGCAATGTGACCAGTCTGTCGACCTCGACGTCGACGGGTCTGAGCACAGCGACAAGTAGCATCGGCAGCCTGTCGACCGGCCTGAGCACGACGAACAGCAATGTGACCAGCTTGTCGACTTCAACGTCGACCGGTCTGAGCACGGCGACGAGCAGCATCGGCAGTCTGTCGACCGGCTTGAGCACGACGAACAGCAACGTGACCAGCTTGTCGACCTCGACGTCGACCGGTCTGAGCACAGCCACCAGCAGCATCGGCAGCCTGTCGACCGGCCTGAGCACGACGAACAGCAATGTGACCAGCTTGTCGACTTCAACGTCGACCGGTCTGAGCACGGCGACGAGCAGCATCGGCAGTCTGTCGACCGGCTTGAGCACGACGAACAGCAATGTGACTAGCCTGTCGACTTCGACCTCCACGGGCCTGAGCACAGCGACAAGCAGCATCGGCAGCCTGTCTACCGGCTTGAGCACGACCAACAGCAATGTGACCAGCTTGTCGACCTCGACGTCGACCGGTCTGAGCACAGCCACCAGCAGCATCGGCAGCCTGTCGACCGGCCTGAGCACGACGAACAGCAATGTGACCAGCTTGTCGACTTCAACGTCGACCGGTCTGAGCACGGCGACGAGCAGCATCGGCAGTCTGTCGACCGGCTTGAGCACGACGAACAGCAATGTGACTAGCCTGTCGACTTCGACCTCCACGGGCCTGAGCACAGCGACAAGCAGCATCGGCAGCCTGTCTACCGGCTTGAGCACGACCAACAGCAATGTGACCAGTCTGTCGACCTCGACGTCGACCGGTCTGAGCACAGCGACGAGCAGCATCGGCAGCCTGTCTACCGGCTTGAGCACGACCAACAGCAATGTGACCAGTCTGTCGACCTCGACGTCGACCGGTCTGAGCACTGCGACGAGCAGCATTGGTAGCCTGTCTACAGGTTTGAGCACGACGAATAGCAACGTGACCAGCCTGTCGACTTCGACCTCGACTGGTCTGAGCACTGCGACGAGCAGCATCGGTAGTCTGTCCACCGGCTTGAGCACGACGAACAGTAATGTGACCAGCCTGTCGACTTCGACGTCGACGGGTCTGAGCACCGCGACCAGCAACATCGGTAGCCTGTCGACTGGCTTGAGCACGACGAACAGCAATGTCACCAGCCTCTCGACTTCGACGTCGACGGGTCTGAGCACCGCGACCAGCAACATCGGTAGCCTGTCGACTGGCCTGAGCACGACGAACAGCAATGTCACCAGCCTGTCGACTTCGACCTCGACTGGCCTGAGCACAGCCACAAGCAGCATCGGCAGCCTGTCCACGAGCCTGAGCACGACGAACAGTAATGTGACCAGCCTGTCGACCTCGACGTCGACCGGCCTGAGCACCGCCACCAGCAACATCGGCAGCCTGTCCACCGGCCTTAGCACCGCCAACAGCAGCATCGGCAGCCTGTCCACGGGCGTCGCGAACTCGGTCCAGTACGACGATGCGACTCACACCAAGGTCACGCTGGGCGGCGCTGGTGCGACATCGCCGGTCATCCTGACCAACGTTGCCGCGGGTGTGAACCCCACTGACGCGGTGAACTTCGGCCAACTGACTTCGCTGTCGACCTCGGTTTCCAGCGGTATTGCCAGCCTGTCGACTTCCACCTCGACTGGCTTGAGCACTGCAACGAGCAGCATCGGCAGCCTGTCCACCGGCCTGAGCACGACGAACAGCAACGTCTCGAGCTTGTCGACCTCGACCTCCACGGGCCTGAGCACCGCCACGAGCAGCATCGACAGCCTGTCTACGTCGACCTCGACGGGCTTGAGCACCGCGACCAGCAGCATCGGCAGCCTGTCGACCGGTCTGAGCACGACGAACAGCAGCGTCTCCAGCCTGTCGACTTCGACCTCCACAGGGCTGAGCACCGCCACAAGCAGCATCGGCAGTTTGTCCACATCGACTTCGACGGGCATCAGCAGCCTGTCGACCGGCCTGAGCACGACCAACAGCAACGTTTCCAGCCTCTCGACTTCGACCTCCACGGGCCTGAGCACCGCCACGAGCAGCATCGACAGCCTGTCCACGTCGACTTCGACGGGCCTGAGCACGGCGACCAGCAGCATCGGCAGCCTGTCGACCGGCCTGAGCACGACGAACAGCAATGTGACCAGTCTCTCGACCTCGGTCTCCACGGGTCTGAGCACTGCCACGAGCAGCATCGACAGCTTGTCGACTTCGACTTCGACGGGCCTGAGCACGGCGACCAGCAGCATCAGCAGCCTGTCGACCGGCCTGAGCACGACGAACAGCAATGTGGCGAGCCTGTCGACGAGCCTGAGCGGTTCGACGAGCGCTATTGCCAGCCTGTCGACTTCGACCTCGACCGGCCTGAGCACGACGAACAGCAGCGTTGCGAGCCTGTCGACCTCGACTTCCACGGGGCTTAGCACTGCCACGAGCAGCATCGACAGCTTGTCCACGTCGACCTCGACGGGCCTGAGCACCGCGACAAGCAGCATCGGAAGCCTGTCGACCGGCTTGAGCACCACCGACAGCAGCCTCGCAAGCCTGTCCACGTCGACCTCGTCGGGCCTGAGCACTGCGACCAGCAACATCGCCAGTCTCTCGACCGGCGTCGGCAGCCTGTCGACCAGCCTGAGCACGACCAATGTCAACGTCAACAGCCTGAGCACGTCGGTCAACAACATCTACAACACCGGCACCAAGTACTTCCACGCCAACTCGACGGCGGCAGACGCAGACGCCTCCGGCCAGGAAGCAGTGGCGATCGGCCCGCAGTCGGTGGCCAGCGGCGCCAACTCCTTTGCGGCCGGCAACGGTGCGAAGGCGACGGCCGACGGCGCGGTGGCGGTGGGCTTCGGCGCGCAGGCCACGGGTGCGAACGCGATCGCCATCGGCACCGGGGCGCTGGCCACGGGCTCGCAGGCGATCGGCGTGAACTCCCGCGCGGGCGGCGGCGGCGTGGCGCTGGGCGACAACGCGGATGCCGGCGGCACGCAGCTGAGCAAGGCACAGAACATCTCGCAGGGCACGGCCATCGGCTTCGGCGCGATCGTGACGCAAAGCGGCGGCGTCGCACTGGGCTCGGGCTCGGTGGCTTCCACCGCGGCGGGCGTGGCCGGTTACGTGCCGGGCGGTGCGTCGGCACAGCAGCAGGCAGCCGTCAATGCAACCACCAGCACGCAGGCCGCGGTGTCGGTGGGCGATGCGGCCAACGGGCAGTACCGCCAGATCACGGGCGTGGCAGCAGGCACGGCCGACAGCGACGCGACCAACGTGGCGCAGCTCAAGGCATCGGCAGCCGCCGCGAAGGCCGGCAGCGTGCAGTACGCGACCAACCCGGACGGCTCGGTCAACTACAACCAGATCACGCTGGGCAACGGCCAGGCAACTGGCGGCACGCGCATCAGCAACGTGGCGCCGGGCATCCTGCCGGGCGACGCGGTCAACATGAGCCAGCTGAACCAGGTGCAGAGCCAGGTCGGTGACGTGGCCCGCATTGCCTACTCGGGCACGGCCATGGCCTTCGCGATGTCGGGCACCTACCTGCCGACGCTGTACCCCGGCGAGAAGACGGTGGGCGTGGGCCTCGGCAGCTACAAGGGCTACAGCGCCGTGGCGCTGACCTTCAAGGCGCTGTCCGACGACGGCAAGATGTCCTGGGGCGCGGGCCTGACGACCACGGGCAAGGAGTGGGGTGTCAACGCCGGCATCGGCTGGAAGTGGAAATAAGCCACTGAATCGGCCAGCGACCGGCCGGCTCCCGCGCCG
This sequence comes from Variovorax sp. YR566, assembly GCF_051992195.1. Classification (NCBI taxonomy): domain Bacteria; kingdom Pseudomonadati; phylum Pseudomonadota; class Betaproteobacteria; order Burkholderiales; family Comamonadaceae; genus Variovorax; species Variovorax sp. YR566. Next base: position 2,165,427 of record NZ_CP197092.1, read on the forward strand.
TGATGGTGCGGGAGCCTTTTCTTTTGGTACACACTTCGCCCCCATGCGCATTGGTATTTCAGTCCTCACCCACGCGGGGCAGAACATCTGGGAGAACGGGATGGGGCAGAACGTCCTGTTCCTCGCCCGGCTGCTGCAACGCATCGGGTTCGTCGAGTCCGTCACCCTGATCGACGCCGGCGACCAGCCGAGCATGCCGCCCCAGGTCGACCTTGCTGCCATGGGCCTGGCCTTTGGGCGGGCGCGCGAGCTGACCGATGCGCTCGACGTGGTCATCGAGATGGCCGGCGCGCTCGACGTGCAATGGCTCTCCTACTTTCGCGCATGCGGCGGCCGCGTGGTGTTCCATTGCGTGGGCCAGCCTTTCGCGGCGCTGGCCGAGCCGATCGTGTTCACCGACAAGGGCCACTTCAGCAAGCCCGAGCGCTGCGACGAGGTGTGGCTGCTGCCCAAGGACGCGGTGTTCACGCCCATGATGCGCACCATGCACCGCTGCCCGGTGTTCGAGGTGCCGTACCTCTGGTCGCCGCAGTTCCTGGCCCAGCGCGTCGCGGAGGTCGAGGCCGCGGGCCATCGTTTCGGCTACACGCCGCGCACGGCGCAGCAGCCGGGCTTTCGGGTGGCGATCTTCGAGCCCAACATCTCGGTGGTGAAGTCCAGCAGCGTGCCCATGCTGATCTGCGACGGGGCCTATCGCGCAGACCCGGCGGCCGTGACCTCGATGCAGGTGCTCAACACCCTGCACATCAAGGACCACCCGACCATGCTGTACCTGGCGAACTCGCTCGACATCGTGCGCCAGCACAAGGCGATCTTCCACGGCCGGCACGACTTCGCGGGCTTCATGGTGCAGTTTGCCGACGCGGTGGTTTCGCACCAGTGGCAGAACGACCAGAACTACAGCTACCTCGATGCGCTCTACGGCAACTACCCGCTGGTGCACAACTCGCCCTGGCTGCGCGATGCGGGCTACTACTACCCAGACTTCGACATCGCCGCCGGCGCCGCGCAACTGCAGCAGGCCGTGTGCAATCACGACCGGCAGCTGGACGACTACCGCGCCCGCTCGCAACGCGTCTTCGACGCGGTCGATCCGCTCAACCCCGCGAACGTCGACGGCTATGCGCAGCGCCTGCTGAACCTGGTGGGTGGCAATGCCGCATTCCGTGCCGACGGCGTGAAGGCTGCCGCATGAACGAGGCGCAGCAACAAAAGAACGCCATGCCGGCGAAGCTGAAGGTCGGCGTTTCCATCTTCATCCGCAAGGGCGAGCAGAGCCTGTGGGAGAACGGCGTCTACCAGAACTGCCTGTTCCTCGTGATGCTGCTGCTGCGTTCGCCGCGCGTGGAAAGCGCCGTGCTGGTGGCCGGCGGTGGCGACGGCGGCCCGGCGGACGCCACCAACTTCCTCGCCGATTCGCCGGTGCCCATCATCGACATGGCCACGGCAGCGCAGGAGCTCGACCTCATGATCGAGATGAGCGCCCAGCTGGCCATGCCGTGGTCCGTGGCGTTCCGTGAGCGCGGCGGCAAGATCGTCTCGATGCGCGTGGGCAACGACTACGTGATCGACATCGAGCGCATGATTTTCGACAAGCCGCACGGCCTGCTGATCTCGGGCGCGCCCTACGACGAGGTCTGGACGATTCCCGAGTACGAGGTGTCGTGCAAGCCCTACTTCGAGAGCACCTTCCGCGCGCCGGTGCGGCTCATGCCGCATCTCTGGAGCCCGATGGTGCTGGAGCGCGCCATGACCCGCGCGCCGGCGGACAGCCCGCCCTTTGCCTACGAGCCCGGCCGCAAGCAATGGCGCGTGGCCATCTTCGAGCCCAACATCTGCATGGTGAAGACCAGCTTCATTCCCATGCTCGGCTGCGAGGCGGCGCACCGCGCGCAGCCGCGGCTGATCGAGAAGATGTGGGTCTACAACAGCTTTCACCTGAAGGACAAGCCGCTGTTCATCGGCTTCGCGCAGAGCCTGGACCTCGTGCAGCACGGCCTGGCCACCTTCGAGGGGCGCTTTCCGATGTACCAGGTGATGCCCGGCAAGATCGACGCCGTGTTCGCGCACCATTGGGAGAACGCGCAGAACTACCTTTACTACGAGGCGCTGTACGGCGGCTACCCGCTCGTCCACAACTCGCACCTCATCGGCGACTGCGGCTACCGCTACCACGGCTTCGACTGCGAGGAGGGCGGCCGCGCCCTGCAGCGCGCTTTTGCCGAGCACGACGCCAACCTGCCGGCCTACCGCGAGCGCGCGCGCCGCTTCATCGCCACGCTCGACCCCGAGGGCGAGGACAACGTGCGCGCCTACACCGCCGCCATCGAAAACCTTTACGCATGAGGACCGGGATGAAGCCGACCCAACGATTTCCCCGCCTGCTGATTGCCTCCCTTGCATGGGCCGCTGCCGGCGCCGCGCTTGCCCAAGGCGTGCTGGTGCCCCAGGCCCCGTCCGCGGCGCCGCAGGACACGCTCACGCGCGCTGCCACCAGCGTGGGCATCAAGCGCTGCCTGCCGGCCATCACGCGGCTTTCCACGCTCACCGTGCAGGGGGCTCGCAGCCACGACGTGCTGCTCGACTGGGACCGAAAGCGCCCCGACGCAGGGCCGATGTTCTCGCTGATCGGCATGGAGTTTCCGAACGCTGGCGTAGCTGCTTCGATCACCGCCATTCCCGATGAAAGCGGCGCCTGCACCGTGTCGGCCGAGCGCATCTCGGTCGCGCCCTTCACCTGCGCGAGCGTCGGCCAGCAGGAGCTGGCGAGCTACAAGATGACGCGGCTGCTGCCCAACTACGCGGTCTACACCGACGAGAAGGAGCCGACCTCGTCGGTCTCGCTGATCGATTCGCCGCCGGGCTGCCTGGTCATCCGGCGCTATGTCGAATATGGCTGGCGGGATCCAGCCGCCGCTGCTGCGGCCCAGCCTCCGAAGAAGCGGTAGGCGCGTCCGTCTCCGACAGGCCGGGGAGCCCTTGACCGGCCCTCGGGGCCAGCCACAAGCCTCAAGAATGGTGCCAATCCGCGCGCATTCGTCGCGGAAGGAGACGCACCATGCCTCTGGCGACACTGATCGGCCGATGGGCCATGCAGCCATTCTCGAAGGCGCTCCCGCCGCTGGGCGACACCGAGCGCGCGGCGCTCGAGGCGGGCACCGTCGGCTTCGAAGGCCAGCTCTTCGCAGGCCGCCCGGACTTCGATGCACTGGCGGCCATGGGCCCCAATCAGCTCACCGAACGCGAGCAGGCCTTTCTCCACAACGAAGTGCGCGAGCTGTGCCACATGCTCGACGACCACGCCATCGACCAGGCGCACGACCTGCCGCCCGAGGTGTGGCGCTACCTGCGCGAAAAGCGCTTCTTCGGAATGATCATTCCAGAGGAATTCGGCGGCCTCGGCTTCGGTCACCATGCACACGCCACGGTGGTGGCGCGCATCGCCACCGTCAACGTGGCCACGGCTGTCACGGTGATGGTGCCCAACTCGCTGGGGCCTGCCGAACTGCTGCTGCGCTACGGCACCGATGCGCAGAAAGAGCACTACCTGCCGCGCCTTGCCGACGGTCGCGAGTTGCCGTGCTTCGGCCTGACATCGCCGTATGCGGGATCGGATGCGGCGTCGATTCCCGACCGTGGCGTGGTGGTCGAGCGCGAATTCAACGGCCGCATGACGCGCGGCTTCCTGGTCGATTTTGACAAGCGCTACATCACGCTCGCGCCGGTCGCCACCGTGGTCGGGCTGGCCTTCCACGCCATCGACGAAAGCAGGCCCGAGGGCGAGCGCGAACTCGGCATTACCTGCGCGCTGATTCCAGTGCCGCACGAGGGCATGGAGATCGGCCGCTGCCATCGCCCGATGGACAGCGCCTTCATGAACGGCCCGATCCACGGCCGTCAGGTGTTCGTGCCGATGGACTGGATCATCGGCGGCGAGCAGCAGGTCGGGCAGGGCTGGCGCATGCTGATGGAGTGCCTGGCCGCGGGCCGTGCGATCTCGCTGCCGGCGCTGGGCTCGGCGATGCAGCAGACAGCGCTCTACGTGAGCAATGGTTATGGGCAAATTCGCGAACAGTTCGGCATGCCGGTCGGCAAGTTCCACGCGGTCGCCGGGCTGGTGGCGCAGATGTCGGCCGAGCTGTATGCGACCGATGCGGCGCGGCGCTTCACGGCGGCCGCGCTCGACAAGGGCGAACGGCCCAGCGTGGCCAGTGCCATCCTCAAGGTGCAGCTGACCGAAGCCGGACGCCGCGCGGTCAACCACGGCATGGACATCCTCGGCGGCAAGGGCATCATCTCCGGCCCGTCAAACCTGCTCGGCGTGTCCTACCGACAGGCGCCGATCGCGATCACGGTGGAGGGCGCGAACATCCTCACGCGCGCGCTCATCGTGTTCGGGCAGGGCGCGGTGCGATGCCATCCGCATGTGCTCGACGAAATGGCTGCCGTGCAAGCGAAGGACGAGACCGCGCTCGGCAAGGCGCTCATGGCGCACGGCAGGCATGTGGCGGTGAACCTGTGGCGCAGCCTCTTCGGCGCGCCGGTGCTCGGCGCGCCGCCCGATGAGCTGATGCACGAAGCGCGGCTCCTCGCGCGCATGAGCGCCAAGTACGCGCTCACGGCTGATCTCGCGATGGGCATGCTCGGCGGCAAGCTCAAGCGCATGGAGCTGCTGTCGGCGCGCCTGGGTGACGTGCTCGCGCACCTGTACCTGGCCAGTTCGTGCATCTGGCGCTATCGCGTCGATGGTGCGCCCGAACTGTTGCCCTTCGCACGGGCTGCGATCCGCCTGCAGATCGACGAGGCCGGCAAGATCCTGCGCGATCTGTATGCCAACCTGCCGACGGCGGGCCGGCGCGTGATCGGTGCGCTGGTGCTGCGCCGCACCGCGCACCTGGCGCCGCTGCGCGACGTGCAACTGCTCGAACTGGCCGACCTGCTGCGCAAGGACCCGCGCATCATCGAACGCCTGGCGCCTGACCTGAGCGAGCCCGCCGCGGGTGGCCTGCGCGATCTGATGTACGCGATGGAACTGGGCGCGCAGCTCGGCGATGCCACGGCTGCGCTCAACAAGGCGCTACGCCGCACGAACTCGCTCGAAGAGGCGGCCCGCTCGGCACCCGACCCCGAACTGGCGCTCGCTTATCTGAAAGCGGCCGACAAGGTCATCCAGGTGGACGACTTCGAAGGCCCGCCGCGCGATGCAGACGGCAGGGCCGACCTCAGCCCGCCTGTTGCTGCTGCGCAGCCAGTGCCATCAGCGCTGCCGCCGTCTGCTCATCCGCCGGAAAGAACGACTCCACCGCGAGTTCCTGCAATGTGACGTCGACCGGCGTGCCGAAGATCGTGATGGTGCTGATGAAGCTCAGCACGCCGCTCGGCATGACCACTTGAAAGGGCACGGCTACCGCCGACAGCGCGGTGTCGATGACGGGCGCGTCATGGCTCACGGCGGGCGGGGGATAGGCTGCGAGTTCATCGTGCAGCGCTTGCAGCACCGCGTCGCCGGTGGCGGCGATCTGCTGTTGCAGCCGTTCGAGCAGGTGACTGCGCCACTGCGCAAGATTGGCGATGCGCGGCGCCACGCCGTCGGGGTGCAGGCTCAGGCGCAGCACGTTGATGGGCGGCTTCAGCAGCTCGGGCGAGGCGCCTTCCATCAGCAGCGGCACCAGCGCGTTGTGCGCGACCAGGTTCCAGTGGCGGTCCACGGCCAGCGCGGGAAAGGGCTCGTGGCCTTTCAGCACCAGATCGACCGCGCGGCGTGCGGCGGCCATTGCCGGATCATCGAGCGAGCGCTGCCGGTACATCGGCGCGAAGCCGGCGGCCACCAACAACGCATTGCGCTCGCGCAGCGGCACCTCGAGCCGCTCGGCCAGGCGCAGCACCATCTCGCGGCTGGGCGCGGCGCGGCCGGTTTCAACATAGCTCAGGTGGCGGGTCGAGACCTCGGCCTCCTGCGCCAGGTCGAGCTGGCTCAGGCGGCGGTGGGTGCGCCAGTGCCGCAGGTGGGCGCCGAACGGGTCGCGCGCGCCGGGCTGGCTGGCCTTGGTCGGGTGGGAGCGGGTGGTGTTCATGAGGCGCATTCTGGCGTGGCGGCGGCGCGGCGCCATGACCTCCGAGGTCATCGACGCGATCCACGCTGGCCGGAATCATTGGCTCCAACGCGGCAGGACTGGCTTGCCGCGTAACCACCAAGGAGATCCTCATGTCCGTCTTCGCATCCCCCCGCTTCCTGCCCGCCGTGATGTGGGCCGACGCCGCCTCCTGCGCCGCGACCGGCGCGCTGCAGGTGGCATTCACCGGCGCACTGGCCGGGTTGACCGGGTTGTCGGCGCCGCTGCTCATGGGTACGGGCGTGTTCCTGCTGGTCTATGCCGCCGCCGCGGCCTTCATGGCCAGCCGCAGCACTCCGCCGCGCACGCTGATCGGCCTGGTCGTCGCCGGCAACTTCGGCTGGGCCGTGGCGTGCATCGCGCTGCTGGTGAGCGGCATGTTTGCGGTCACTGTGTTGGGCATGGCATGGGTGCTGGCGCAGGTTGCGTGCGTGGTTGTGTTGGCCGAGCTGCAATGGACTGGCCTGCGCCGCACCCGCGGCAGTGCAGGCGCGGTCACCGGGCTGACGCCGGCCGGTCGTTGGTGATCCGATCTCGCGCAAATGCCGGCGACACCCCTTTACCCGGCATTTTTCGCGATGAGGAACAGGGCGGCAGAAGGCGGGATCGGAGAAGACCGACTACAACGGCTGACATTGATCCCTGATATCTTTGAGAGGCTTCCACGAACAAACAGGAGTCTCTCCATGGCCAAAGCCCCGGCGCATGCGTTTGCGTCCACCCTCAAGACCTTCAAGACCCCGTCAGGCAAGTCCGGCAAATATTGGTCCCTGAAGGAACTGGCCAAGCAATACCCCACCATCGACCGCCTGCCCGTCTCCATTCGCATCGTGCTCGAATCGGTGCTGCGCAATTGCGATGGGCAGAAAGTCTCGGCCAAGCACGTCGAAGAGCTGGCCCACTGGGCGCCCAACGCCGAGCGCGTAGACGAAATTCCCTTCGTCGTCACTCGCGTGGTGCTGCAGGACTTCACCGGCGTGCCGCTGCTGGCCGACCTGGCCGCCATGCGCAGCGTGGCCGCCAAGCTGGGCAAGTCGCCCAAGACCATCGAGCCGCTGGTGCCCGTCGACCTGGTGGTCGACCACTCGGTGATGGTCGACTACTACGGCACGTCCAAGGCGCTCGACCTGAACATGAAGCTGGAATTCCAGCGCAACAACGAGCGCTACCAGTTCATGAAGTGGGGCATGCAGGCCTTCGACACCTTCCGCGTCGTGCCGCCGGGCTTCGGCATCGTGCACCAGGTCAACCTCGAATACTTTGCGCGCGGCGTCTACAAGAGCCCGAGCGACAAGGGCGACAAACCAACGTATTACCCCGACTCGCTGGTCGGCACCGACAGCCACACCACCATGATCAACGGTATCGGCGTGGTCGGCTGGGGCGTTGGCGGCATCGAGGCCGAGGCGGCCATGCTGGGCCAGCCGGTCTACATGCTGACGCCCGACGTGGTGGGCTTCGAGCTCACCGGCAAGCTGCGCGAAGGCGTCACGGCAACCGACCTGGTGCTGTACGTCACTTCCATCCTGCGGGCTGAAAAGGTGGTCGGCAAGTTCGTCGAATTCTTCGGCCCCGGCGCCGCATCCATTGCCGTGCCCGACCGCGCGACCATCGGCAACATGGCGCCTGAATACGGCGCGACCATGGGTTTCTTCCCGGTCGACGACATGACCGTGGCGTATTTCGAAGGCACCGGCCGCACCAAGGAAGAGGTCGAGCGCTTCGCCGCCTACTACAAGGCGCAGGGCCTCTACGGCATGCCCAACCCGGGCGACATCGACTACACGAAGATCGTCAAGCTCGACCTGGGCACCGTCTCGCCCAGCCTGGCCGGCCCGAAGCGCCCGCAGGACCGCATCGACCTCGGCCACCTCTCCACCAAGTTCTCGGAGCTTTACAGCAAGCCCAACGACGCCAACGGCTTCAACCAGCCGGCCGACAGGCTCAAGCTGCGCTATCCGCTGGTCGCGGCCGGCAAGGCCGGTGACGAAGAAGCCGCCCCGCCGCCGGCAGGCGCGCCGCTCGACGTGGTCGAGATGGTGGCGAACCGCTCGACCAACGCCGCCGCGCACGTGAGCGCCACCGCGCCTTCGGCGCCCAAGGGCGAAGTCACCATCGGCAACGGCGACGTGCTGATTGCGGCCATCACCTCGTGCACCAACACCTCGAACCCGAGCGTGATGCTGGCCGCCGGCCTGCTGGCCAAGAAGGCCGTCGAGGCCGGCCTCACGGTCAAGCCGCACATCAAGACCTCGCTGGCTCCAGGCTCGCGCATCGTGACCGAATATCTCGAGAAGGCAGGCCTGCTGCCGTACCTCGAAAAGCTCGGCTTCTACCTTGCGGGCTACGGCTGCACCACCTGCATCGGCAACGCCGGCGACCTCACGCCTGAGATCAACGAGGCGATCACCAAGAACGACCTGATCGGCGCGGCCGTGCTGTCGGGCAACCGCAACTTCGAGGCGCGCATCCATCCGAACCTGAAGGCCAACTTCCTGGCCTCGCCGCCGCTGGTGGTTGCCTTTGCCATCGCCGGCAACGTAATGACCGACCTGATGACCGAACCCGTTGGCAAGGGCAAGAAAGGCAAGGACGTGTACCTCGGCGACATCTGGCCCACGCCGAAGGAAATCGACGACAACCTGCGCTACGCGATGAATGCCAAGTCGTTCCGCTCCAACTACGACAAGGTCAAGACCGACCCGGGCAAGTTCTGGAGCAGCATCAAGGGCACCAATGGTCAGGTGTACGACTGGCCGAAGTCGACCTACATCGCCGAGCCGCCGTTCTTCGAGGGCTTCAAGATGAAGCCGCATGCGTCGGACGCGGGCTTCAAGGGCGCGCGCGTGATGGCGCTGTTCGGCGACTCGATCACCACCGACCACATTTCGCCGGCCGGCTCCATCAAGGAAAGTTCGCCCGCGGGCATCTGGCTCAAGGCGCACGGCGTGCCCAAGGCCGACTTCAACAGCTACGGCTCGCGCCGCGGCAACCACGACGTGATGATGCGCGGCACCTTTGCCAACGTGCGCATCAAGAACCTGATGATTCCGCCGGATGCCAACGGCACGCAGGAAGAGGGCGGCGTCACGCTGTTCCAGCCGGGCAACCAGAAGATGTTCATCTACGACGCCGCCATGAAGTACATGGAGCAGGGCGTGCCCACGGTGGTGTTCGGCGGCGAAGAGTACGGCACCGGCTCCTCGCGCGACTGGGCCGCCAAGGGCACGCAGCTGCTGGGCATCAAGGCCGTCGTGGCGCGCAGCTTCGAGCGCATCCACCGCGCCAACCTGGTCGGCATGGGCGTGCTGCCACTGCAGTTCCGCGGCGCCGATTCATGGCAGACGCTGGGTCTCACGGGCGACGAGCAGATCGACGTGGTGATCGGCAGCGAGCTGAAGCCGCAGATGGACGTGAAGCTGGTGGTGCACCGTCCCGACGGCACGCACCAGGAGGTGACGGTGCGCCTGCGCATCGACACGCCTATCGAGGTCGACTACTACAAGCACGGCGGCATCCTGCCGTTCGTGCTGCGACAGCTCCTGGAATAACTCCCGGGAGCAGGCCCGTCCGCGCTGCTACTTCGAGGCGGCGTCGAGTCGCTGCGCAAGCTGGTCGAGCAGCGGGCGGATCTTTTCGCCGACGCTGATCTGCGGGTTCGAGAAGCCGTCTTCCTTGCCGGCCTCGATCTCGCGCTGCTTGATCAGCGGTACGGCCGCTGCGAAGGCGGTTTCGAAGGAGCGGGTCTTGCGCAGTTCCTCGTTGAACATCGCGCGGCCGAAGAAGGTCAGCTCCGACAGCCGGCCGCATCCGTACGAGGTGTGCGTGGCGTCGGCGGCGGTCATCACCAGCGTGTTTTCGTTGGCCAGCGGTTCGATCCACCCCCCTGAATAGCAGGCCGACACCGCCACCACCCGGTGGCGAATGCCGGCTTCGTCGAGCGCTTCGCGCAGTTCTTCCGGCGTGAGCCAGGGCACGGCCAGCGGCCAATGCGCGGCGGCCAGCTGGTGGTCGCGCGCGCCGTGCGAGGTGAGGTAGACGATCAGCACGTCGTTCTCGCGGTCCATGCGCTCGGCCAGCGCGGCAATGGCACGCTGCAGGTTGAGCGGGGTGGCCCAGGGCAGCGTCTCGGCGGTGGTTGCGTGGTTCATCAGGTGGATCACGCGGCCCTTGGCGTCGAAGCGTTCCTCCAGCAACTGGGTGACCATGTTGCTTTCGCGCAGGAACACGTCTTCAGACGCGTAGGGCGCAAACACCAGCCCGTAGACGTTGGTTTGCCCCGGCTTGCCGGCGGGCAGGGCCGCGACCGTGCGCTCCCACAGCGCCTGTTGCTCCTCGAAGAGTTCCTGCGTCAGCTGCATGCGCGGACGCTCGGGCTGGGTGGATGCGCTGGTGGCATCGGGCTGCCACATGCGGTCCTGTGTGTTGAGCGATTGCCAGAAAGTCAGCGTCAGCAAGGCTACGAACGCGGGCGCGAAGATCGCGAGCCGCCAGCGCGCGCCGGCTTCGCGCGCGGTGAACCGAACCAGCGCCAGCACCATCCACGCGCATCCCAGGCCGAAGACGACCCAGTAGCCGGGCGAGGTGGCGATCGCCGACGGCAACCAGCCGCGTGTGTAGCCCAGCGCCAGCATGCCGAGCGCCAGGTTGGCCGGGAACATCGCCCAGGTGGCCAGCACGAACCAGCGCGCCAGTCCGCCGCCGCGGGCCCGCCCGGACAGCGCGAACCAGCCCAGCCACGCGAGCACGCCGAGCACCCAGAGCGTGTTGAGGCCGACGGTTTCGTAGAGCCGTGCGGGGCCGGCGATTTCGAGGCGCGCCAAGCCAGTCCAGACGAGTTCGGGCAGCAGCACGAGCAGCAGCAACTGCCAGGGCGCGGGTCGTGCATCGACCCGCGGCTCCAGCAGGAGCGAGGCGCGCAGGCCGCCGACCAGCCAGTGCCACAGGCTCGCGCGCGGCGGGGTGTCCTGCGTGGGCGGAGGCGAAGCGGATGCTTCTTCGGTGTTCTCGGGAGGCTGCTGCGGTGCGATGATGTCTTCGGGCATGTCGTCGATCATGCCCTTGGGGGCCGTGCTTCTTGCTGGCTGTCGCCCCGGGTTTGCCTGAATAACTTTCTTCTTCTGCCCATGCTTCGCATCGGTTTGATCTCCGACACGCACGGGCTCATGCGGCCCGAGGCCCTCGCCTTCCTGAAGGGCAGCGACTTCATCGTGCACGGTGGCGACATCGGCAGCGCCGGCATCCTCGAAGCGCTCGCGGCCATTGCGCCGTTGACGGTCGTGCGAGGCAACAACGACCGCGAACCCTGGGCAGATGCCATTGCGGAAACCGAACTTGTGAAGTTCGGCGGCGTGCACCTCTATGCCATTCATGATCTTGCGCAGCTCGACATCGACCCGCCCGCAGCCGGCGTGCGCGTGGTCGTCTCGGGCCATTCGCACAAGCCGAAAGTCGAAGAGCGCGATGGTGTGCTCTACGTCAATCCGGGCAGTGCGGGCCCGCGACGGTTCAAGCTGCCGATTTCCGTCGCCGAACTCGTTATCGACGGTGCGTCAGTGACTGCGCGCGTCGTCTCGATCGACCCGCAGGGTGGTCTTCCCTCTACCGGGGGAGGCACCTGAGACCCGGCCTTGAGCCGGTTTCTTGGTGTTTCTGGGTCGATAGAGCCTGATTTCGAGGGGTTGGTCAGGTATTTGTGAGTGAGAATTGCTAGCATCTAGGTTTTGCTTACCGGCGCGCCCGATATCCCGGGCGTCCTCTCACCGTGCGAACCAACGATTTCGGCGCAGCGCCGACCACCGCCGTCGCCCTGCGCCTCGACCAGCTTCCGAACAACCAGTGGGCCACCGTGCTCGACGTGGCGCGCCCCGACAACGCCGACGACCGGGAACTCGTCCTGCGCCTGACCGAAATCGGCTTCGTGCCGGGCGAGGCCGTGCGCATCGTCGCCAGCGGCATTCCGGGCCGCGAGCCGCTGGCGGTGCGCCTCGGCCACACCACCTTCGCACTGCGCCGCCACGAGGCCGCGCTGATCCACGTCACGCCGGGAGCCGCAAACCATGGTTGAAGCCGTCATCCAGGGCCCCGGCCGCCTCGCCGCCACCGCTCAGCCGGGCCGCATCGCCCTGCTGGGCAACCCCAACTGCGGCAAGACCGCACTGTTCAACCTGCTCACCGGCAGCCGCCAGAAGGTGGCCAACTACGCCGGCGTGACCGTCGAGCGCAAGGAGGGCACGCTGCGCACGCCCTCGGGCCGCCGCGTGTTCGTGCTCGACCTGCCGGGCGCCTACAGCCTGAACGCGCTGAGCGCCGACGAAGCCGTCACCCGCGACATCGTCACCGGCCAGAGCAAGGAAGCCCTGCCCGACCTGCTGGTGTGCGTCACCGACGCCACCAACCTGCGCCTGAACCTGCGGCTGGTGATCGAAGCCAAGCGGCTCGGCCTGCCGATGGTGGTGGCGCTCAACATGACCGACATGGCGAAGAAGCAGGGCATCGTGGTCGACACGGCCGTGCTCTCGCGCGAACTGGGCGTGCCCGTCATCGAAACCGTCGGCGTGCACACCGGCGGCGCGCAAGGCCTGCTCGCAGCGCTCGACACGCCAGTGGCCGCCGCCACGCCGCAGCCCTGGCAGGCGCCGGGCCTCGACGACGTGCTGGCCACGCAGCGCGAGGTGCGCCGCATCCTCGGTCTCACGGTGAAGGAGCCGGTCGGCAGCCTTGCCACCAGCGACCGCATCGACCGCGTGGTGCTGCACCCCGTGTGGGGCATGCTGGTGCTGGCCGTCACCATGTTCCTGATGTTCCAGGCCGTGTTCAGCTGGGCCAACGTGCCGATGGACGCCATCAAGGCCGGCACCGAGGGGCTGGGCAACCTGCTCAAGACGGCCATGCCCGAGGGCATGCTGCAGAGCCTGCTGGTCGACGGCGTGATCGCAGGCGTGGGCGGCGTCATCGTCTTCCTGCCGCAGATCCTGATTCTTTTCCTGTTCATTCTTGCGCTGGAAGACTCGGGCTACCTGCCGCGCGCGGCCTTCCTGCTCGACCGCGTGATGGGCACCGTGGGCCTGTCGGGCCGCTCGTTCATTCCGCTGCTGTCGAGCTTTGCCTGCGCCATTCCGGGCGTGATGGCCACGCGCACCATCAGCAACTGGCGCGACCGCATCACGACCATCATGATTGCGCCGCTCATGACCTGTTCGGCGCGGCTGCCGGTCTATGCGCTGCTCATCGCGGCCTTCATTCCGGCGCGCACCGTGGGCGGCGTGTTCAACCTGCAGGGCGTGGTGCTGTTCGCGCTGTATGTGTTCGGCATCGTCTCGGCGATGGCCGTGGCCTGGGTGATGAAGCGCTTCCGCGACAACACGCAGCATTCGCCGCTGCTGATGGAGCTGCCGGCCTACCGCTGGCCGAACCCGCGCAACCTGGCGCTGGGCCTGTACGAGCGTGCATGGATCTTCATCCAGCGCGTGGGCACGATCATCCTGACGCTGACGATCCTGCTGTGGTTCCTCTCGACCTTCCCGTCGCCGCCCGAGGGCGCGACCGGCCCGGCCATCCAGTACAGCCTGGCCGGCATGATCGGCCGCGGGCTGGAGCACATCTTCGCGCCCATCGGCTTCAACTGGCAGATCTCGATCGCGCTGGTGCCCGGCATGGCGGCGCGTGAAGTGGCCGTGGGTGCGCTCGGCACGGTGTACGCGCTGTCGGCCACGGGCGACGACGTGGCAGGCCAGCTGGAGCCGCTCATCGCCGGCAGCTGGTCGCTGGCTACCGCGCTGTCGCTGCTGGTCTGGTACGTGTTCGCGCCGCAGTGCATCTCGACGCTGGCTGCGGTGAAGCGCGAGACGGGCTCGTGGAAGTACGTCTGGATCATGGCTGGCTACCTGTTCGCGCTGGCCTACATGGCCTGCTTCATCACCTACCGCGTTGCGGTGGCACTCGGAGCGGGTTAAAACCTGTCATGAAAGGTTTGAAGAAGAAATGGCACAGCAACTGATCGTCGGATTGATCGTCGCGGCCGCCGCGTTCTACGCGGTCTGGCGCTGGATGCCCGCAGGCTGGCGCCGCGGCGCGGCACAGAAGCTCGCGGCCGGCACGCATCGCGCGGGCTGGGTCGACGAAGAACGCGCCAAGGAACTGGCTGCATCGCTCGCCAAGACCTCGGGCTGCGGCTCGTGCGACAGCTGCGGAAGCTGCGCCCCCAAGACACCTCTCAAACAACCGGAAGCCGACCAGGCCACCATCAGCCCGTCCATGCACGGCCGCTGAGACCGATGCCCGCGCACATCCTCGTCGCCGGGGGCGGCATCGGGGGGCTGGCCACTGCGCTGGCGCTTTCCAAGGGCCGGCACCGGGTCGACGTTTTCGAGCAGGCCGCCGTCTTCGGCGAAATCGGTGCCGGCGTGCAGCTCGGGCCCAATGCCACGCGGCGTCTTCAGCAACTCGACCTGGGCCCCGGGCTCGCAGCCATCGCGGCGCGGCCCGATGCGCTGGTGGTGCACAGCGCCGAAAGCGGCTCCGAACTCGCCCGCATGCCGCTGGCCGATGCCATGCAGCAGCGCTACGGCTCCCCCTACTTCTGCGTGCATCGCGCCGACCTGCACGGCCTGCTGCTCGATGCCGTGCGTGCGCGCGGCACCGGCACGCTCGTGACTGGCGCGCAGATAAGGCAGGTGGAAACCAGCGACGACCTCGTCTGCCTGTCGAGCACCGACGCACGCGCCTGGGAGGGCGAAGCCATCGTCGGAGCCGACGGCCTCTGGAGCATGGTGCGTCGGCAGCTCGATTGCGCGTCTGCCGCGCAGCCACCGCGCGTTACCGGCCACACGGCCTGGCGCGCGTTGATCGAGCAATCGCGCCTGCCCGCCGCATTGCGCCGCAAGCGGGTCGATGTGTGGCTCGGCCCACGCCTGCATGCCGTGGCGTACCCGGTGCGCGGCGGCGACTGGCTCAACGTGGTGGTGATCGCCGAATCGGCCCCGGCCGGCGACGCGCGCGATTGGGACCAGTCCAGCAGCATCGCCGCCCTGAAGCAGGCCATGGGCCGCAGTTGCGCCGGACTGCAGTCGTTGCTCGATGCCATGCCCGGCTGGCGCGCATGGTCGCTCGGCGACCGCGCCCCCATGACCAGCGCAGCCGAGATGGCGCATGAGCGTGTCGCGCTGGTGGGCGATGCCGCGCATCCGATGGTGCCGTACCTCGCGCAAGGCGCGGGCATGGCCATCGAAGACGCGGTGGCGCTGGCCGATTCGTTAGCCGACGGCCGTGCGGCCGATGTGCCCGCTGCCTTCGCGCGCTATGCCGAGGCGCGCTGGGCGCGCAACGCGCAGGTACAGGCACGTGCGCGCCGCAACGGCGAGATCTTCCATGCCACGGGCGCCGTGCGCCTGGGCCGCGACATGGCGATGCGCTTGCTGGGCGCAAAGCTGCTCGACCAGCCCTGGCTGTACGGCGGCTGAGCGAACGGCGCGCCGGCGCCTTTCAGAGCCGGAATGTCTGAAGGTGCTCGATGCGTTCCGCGAGCCCCTCTTGCCCGAGGTAGTGCCCGTGCGTGCCGTCCTGCATCTGCGCGAGCGTGGTCTCCAGTTCGAGCAGCATCGCATCGCGCTCAGCAACGAATGCGGGCGCCACATCGATGCCCGCCTGCGCGCAGGCATCAGCAATCAGGTGCGCGCTTGCGGGCGCCCCGCACGCCGCGCACTTGACGATGGCCGTCACGTTGGGCTCCGCGCCGTTGGCAAGCAGGGCGCTCGTGAGTTCGGGAGCGATCTGCCCGTCGATGTTGCGCAGGGCGTCGGCAGCCACCGGCGCGCCTGCGCGCACCAGCGCCGCGGCTGCGGCGAAGGCGCCGTGCTCCACTGCGACGTCGGTCGCGAGCGCGCTGCCCTGATGCGGCCCGTCGAAGCCCACGCCCGAGGCGGCGAGTTCGGCGACCAGCCCGGCGTCGTCGGCCGCGATGGCATGGCGCAAGGCCACGCGCGCGATCGACGGATGGTGGCGCAGCGTGCCTTCGGCCAGCGGCGTGTGCCAGTCGACCACGGCGTGGCAATAGAAGGTCACCAGCTTGTCCATCAGGTCGAGGTCGAGCCCGTGGTCCTGGTGGCGATCGTCGAGGTAGCCGAGCAGCGTCTGCCCCGAGAAGTAGTCGCTCGTGGGCGCCAGCGGGTCTTCGTCGAGCTGCAGCGCCGCGAATGCGCCGCGCAGGTCGGGCGCGATGGTGTTCACGCTGTCTTCATGCAGCGCGTGCGTCCAGGCCGGTGGCAGGCCCTTCTTCCACGCGACGATCTGCCCGTGCCCGGCACCGGGTTCGACCACCGCGTAGACGCGGTCGGTGTACTCGAAGCCGCCGAAGGGCAGGTGTGTGAGCTTGCCGCTCGATGGCTTGCCGCCGTCCTCGGCGGCTTCCTTGGCCAGTTCCAGTTCGTGCTCGATCCAGCCCTGCAGGTCGTGGTAGCCGTCGCTGCCGTTCCAGAACAGCTCGTTCCAGCTGATGGCTTCGAGGTTGCCGTTCATCTCGAGCGACAGGTCGTAGTCGAGCCGCCCGCCCGCCGTCTGCTGCCACAGCGCGAGCAGCCCTTCGGGAACGGGGCCCGCGCACAGGGCCTGCACGGCATCGATCTGCTGCCGGGGCATCGGCGGCTGCGCGTCGAAGATCACGCGGTCGGCGAACAGCACGACGCCATGTTCGCGCAGGGTGGAGAGCTCGTCGGGTGTGAACCGGATGTCGTGCATGGCGGGGGCCTCCGTTGTTTTCAAAACTGTAGCGCTTTGCGCCGACGGAACAATCAGGTCCACCCCAGCTTCATGAGGGCGTTTGCGTGGTACCCGTCCAGTCGATGCGGTCGAAAAGCCTCATCAGCCGGGCCTTGCGCGTCGGGCTGAACTGGCCGATCCATGCGATGTGGCCCAGCAGGTGGGCGCGAAAGTCAGCTGCCTTCGCGCGGTTCTGGCTGGCGGGGCCGTCGAGCGTGCAGCGATGCAGCACGGCCTTGAGCCGGTCGAAGTCTTCGCGCGGCGCGTTTGCCTTGTCGTTGACGACCACGCCGGTCACGCGCTGCTGGCGGTGCTGCGGCATGCAGCGCACTTTGCGCGGGTGCAGCTCGAAGCCCTCGTCGGCCGCGATGCCGTCGACCCAGGCGCGCAAGGCGGTGAACCGCGCGCGCAGCGAGGCCGGCCCGGAGAACACCAGGTCGTCGGCATAGCGCGTGTAGGTGGCGCCGAAGACCCACGCCAGGCCTTCGAGCCGCAGGTCGAGCCGGAATGCGCAGAGGTTGGCCAGCGCGGGCGAGCAGGGCGAGCCCTGGGGCAGGTGCGGCGCGGCGAGGCGCTTGGCGCCCATCCAGTCGAGCCCGCCGTCGTCGCGCAGGCGCTCGATCACAGCGGCATCGGTGCGGTGCGTGCACAGTGCGGTGAGGGCGCGCGCCACGCCTTCGGGGTAACCCAGCGTGCGCCACGTGGCATGCACGCGAGAGGCGCGAACGGCGGGGAAGAAGTCGCGCAGGTCGAATCCGATCACGACCTCCTGGCCGGCGTGGGCGGCCGCGTGGCTCGCGACCGAGCGGCCCGGCACGAAGCCGTGCGCCGCTTCATGCACGGGCACGTGCTGCAGAAGGTCGTCGAGGATGCGGCGCTGCGCGCGCTTCAGGTCGGCCTTGGGAATCTCGAGCAGGCGCAGGCCGCCGAGGCGCTTGGGCTGCAACTGGTAGCGGTAGTGCGATGCGGGCTGCACGCCGGGATCGCTGGGTGCGCGAAAAGCCTGTGCCGGTGATGTGAGCCAGGCCAGCCGGTCCGCGTCGAGCTCCAGCCACTGCGCGAGGTCGGCGAGCGTCGGGATGTTCGGCAGCGCGAAATGGTCCAGCCCCATCGGGCGGGGGAACATCTCCGCAGGCCGGAGGATGATTCGCCGCACGCGTGGCTCCTCGTCCTGCTCGAAGGCCGCATCGAACTCAGGCATTTCATGGATCGCCTTCGCCAGCGTGGGCAGGTCGGTGCGCCGCCAAGTGGCTCGCGACCGGTTGCCGAGCGCTTCCGCCAGCGGCTTCAGCCAGGGCGCGTCGGCGCCCAGCGTTGCCGCAGCCCGCGCGCGTAACGCACCGGGCGCGGTGCCGCCGGGTTGCCTCGCATCGGCAAGCAATGCGCGCGCTAGGCTTTGGGCGATCCATTCGCTGTAGCTCAGTTCACGCGTCATGAATGAAGATGGCGAGGCCTGTGAAGGTGGGTGGCAACCAGCCCTTCAACCAGCCGGTGATGCGCTAGCTGGGCTGCGCGGTAGCGCAGGTCCGCTCACGCGCCGGAATGTGTAGCCATCCATCCACCACGGGGTTCCCCCGCAGTACAAGACCAGGCGACGAATCGCAGAGCCTTGTCGAGTCTTGAAGTGCCGGTGCCGCGCGGATTGTAGGAGCCAACTTCGCGCGCGGCCTCGTGGGCTACAGGTCGGTGCGCAGCTTCCAGATTTCCGGAAACAGCACCACGTCGAGCATCTTGCGCAGGTAGCTAACGCCGCCCGTGCCGCCGGTGCCTCGCTTGAATCCGATCACGCGCTCGACCGTCGTCACGTGGCGAAAGCGCCAGAGGCGGAACGCGTCTTCCAGGTCGGTGAGCTTTTCGCCGAGCTGGTACAGGTCCCAGTGATCGTGCGGATTGCGGTAGACCGTGAGCCACGCCGCTTCGACACCATCGCTCGATTCGTAGGGCTGTGTCCAGTCGCGTTCCAGCCGGTCGGCGGGCACCGGCAGGCCGTGGCGTGCCAGCAGGCGCAGCGACTCGTCGTACAGCGAAGGCGCGCGATAGGCCGCTTCGACCTGCGCCAGCAGATCGGCGCGGTGCGCATGCGGCTTGAGCATGGCGGCGTTCTTATTGCCGAGCGCGAATTCGATGCAGCGGTACTGCGCACTCTGGAAGCCGCTGGAGTTCGCGAGGTAGGGGCGCATCGCCGTGTACTCGGGCGGCGTCATGGTCGAGAGCACGGTCCATGCGCTTACCAGCTGTTCCATGATGCGGCTCACGCGCGCAAGCATCTTGAATGCGTCGGCCAGCTTCTCTTCGGCGATGTGGGCGGTGGCGGCACGCAGCTCGTGCAGCATCAGCTTCATCCAGAGCTCGCTGGTCTGGTGCTGCACGATGAACAGCATTTCGTCGTGCGCGGGCGAAAGCGGGTGCTGCGCGTTGAGGATCTCGTCGAGGTGCAGGTAGTCGCCGTAGCTCATGGACTTGCTGAAGTCCAGCTGCGCTTTTTCCTCGTGGACGATTTTCTCGGGGGACTTGTCGGTGCTCATGATGTTTGCTGGCGGGTCATCGCCAGACCACGGCGGTGTAGGAAGGAAGGCCCATGCCGGACTCCTTCTTCGGATAGACGAAGCGCACGACCTCGTTCTTGCGCTTGTATTCCTGGTAGGTCTCGCCGCCGGGAATGCGGCCCTTCTCGCCCGGCTTGTAGCCGGTGTCGCGTGCCTCCTTCACGAGGCGCTCGAAGGCGGCCTTGTCGGTCAGCGAGAGCTGCACGCCGTCCTCGCTGCGGCGGCTTTCCACGTAGGTGGACTTCATCAGGTGCGTGGTCTGGCCGTCGACGAACTTCTCGTACTCGATCATGCTGACCTCGTCGGTCACGGTCTTGTCGGCATACGAGAAGCCCTGGCTCTTGATCTGCTGGCGAAAGGCGTCGGGCGTCAGTTCGGCGAAGGCTTTCAGTTGCGGCAGCGTGAACGCCGGTTGCTGTGCAAGGGCGGGTGCCGCCAGCATCAGCAAGGCGGTGTACAGAATGATCAGTCGGGATTTCATGGCTGGCTTCGTCTCAGGTTACGGCGTTCTTGCGGTTGAACTCTTCGCGCTTCCACTCGCCCGTCTCCAGCACCTGCGCCAGGTGCTCGACCGAGTTCCACACGTCCTCGAAGCTCAGGTACAGCGGCGTGCAACCGAAGCGCAGGATGTCGGGCATCTGCGAGTCGCCGGCGCGGTAGTCGCCGATCACGCCGCGCGCGATCAGCGCCTGCACGATGGCGTAGGCGCCTTCTTCTCGGCTCAGGCAGACCTGGGAGCCGCGCAGTGCGTGGTCGCGCGGGGTGACGAGCGAGAGGCCTTGTCCGGCGCAGCGCTCTTCGACCAGTGCGATGAACAGGTCGGTGAGCGCGAGCGACTTGGTGCGCAGCGCGGCCATCGCGCCGTTCGTGCCGTTGAAGGCTTCAGCCGCGAGCACGGTGTCGAGCCCGCATTCGAGCCCGGCCAGCGCGATGATCGGCTGCGTGCCGCAGAGGTAGCGGCCTACACCCGAGGCAGGTCGGTAGTGCGGCGTGAACTCGAAGGGCGCCGCATGGCCCCACCAGCCGGACAGCGGCTGCTCGAACTGCCCTGCGTGCTTCGTGTTCACCCATGCGAACGCCGGCGCGCCGGGGCCGCCGTTCAGGTACTTGTAGCCGCAGCCGATGGCGTAGTCGGCCTCGCTGTCGTTGAGCGCGACCGGCACGGCGCCCGCGCTGTGCGCGAGGTCCCACACGGTCAGCGCGCCCGCGGCATGCGCGGCGGCGGTAATGGCCTTCATGTCGTGCATGGCGCCGGTGCGGTAGTTGACGTGCGTGAGCATCAGCACGGCCACTTCGTCGGTCAATACGCCGGGCAATTCGCTCGCATCGATCAGCTTGAGCGTGAAGCCGCGCTCGCGGCACAGCGATTCGGCGATGTACAGGTCGGTCGGGAAGTTGCTGCGCTCGCTGATCACCAGCTTGCGGCCGCTGTCCTTCTGCTGGGACAAGGCAGCGAACAGCACCTTGTAGAGGTTGACCGAGGTGCTGTCGGTGCACACCACTTCGCTGGGCGCGGCGCCGATCAGTCGGGCCACCTTGTCGCCCAGGCGTTGCGGGAGGTCGAACCAGCTCGCGGTGTTCCACGACCGGATCAGGCCTTCGCCCCATTCCTTGGTCACGACTTCGGCGATGCGTGCCGGTGCAGCCTTGGGCATCACGCCGAGCGAGTTGCCGTCGAGGTACAGCACGCCTTCGGGAATGGTGAATTGGTCGCGCAAGGCGCGCAGCGGGTCTTGCGCGTCGAGCGCGCGGCAGTCTGCAAGGGTCGTCATGGTGGAGTTTTCAGCGGGGGAGTTCGCGCAGCACGGCGCGAACGGGGGAGGCATCGGCGCTGACCAGCTTGAGCGGCAGCGCGATGAGTTCGTAGTCGCCCTCGGGCACGTCGTCGAGCACGAGGTTCTCGAGCACGCGCAGGTCGAGGCGGCGAATGCGTTGGTGGCTTTCCAGCGTCTTGCTGTCGGCCGGGTCGATGCTGGCGGTGTCGATGCCGATGAGTTTCACGCCCATGGCCGCGAGGCGCTCGACGGTGGCGGGGGCGTAGGCCGCAAGTTGCGGGTCCCAGTGGCCGACCGGCATGGTGGTGTAGGTGCGCACCAGCACACGCGGGGGCAGGGTGCTGTCGACGGCGTGGGCGATGTGATCCCACTCGACGAGCGGGCCCTTGTCGATCGCGTGGATCACGCGGCAGGGGCCGAGAAAGGGCGCGAGGTCGACGTTGCCGATGGTCTGGCCTTCGGGGTCGTAGTGCAGCGGCGCATCGGCGTGCGCGCCGACGTGGGGCGAGAGCTTGATCTCGCTGACATTCACCGGGCAGTCCGGTGAAATGGTCGCCGCCCAGCGCTGCTGGTAGGGCGTGTCGCCGGGAAAGACCGGCGCGCCTTCATGCACGGGCGGCGAGATGTCCCAGATGCGTTGCTGATGTGATGAAGCCATGGCGCGAAGTTAGCGCCGGGCGAGGGGTCGTGGTGTCGGTTATTTCCAACACCAAACGTGACGAGTTGAACGGATCAGTGCAACGACGACAGCGCCGGCAACCCGTGCCGTGCCCGCGCCCGCTCGCATGCGTCGCTGCCAGCTTGAAGCTCGTGGCACGGGTTGGGGCGCCATTCGTAGATGCCGCAGCCCACGGACTGGCCGATCTTGCCGGTGAGCGCAGCGCAACGCATGGGCGTGTGGTCGGTGCCGCGCATGCGGCAGATGGCGTCGTTTACCTCGACGGCGAGGCCCGAGGGCACCTTGCCGCCGTTGTCGTCGAGCTCATGCACGCTGAAGTCGACGCGATAGCTGGCGCAGCAGGCGCCGCATTGCTGGCAATCGGACATGCGGCTGCGCCTTGTGCTTCAGGGAGTCAGAGCCTGCCGAGGAGCAGGAACTCCATCAACGCCTTTTGTGCGTGCAGGCGGTTCTCTGCCTCGTCCCACACCACCGACTGCGGTCCGTCGATGACTTCGGCCTGCACTTCTTCGCCGCGGTGGGCAGGCAGGCAGTGCATGAACAGGGCGCCGGGCTGGGCGATGCGCATCATGTCCTCGTCGACACACCAGTCGGCAAAGGCCTTGCGACGCGCCTCGTTCTCGGCCTCGTAGCCCATGCTGGTCCAGACGTCGGTGGTCACGAGGTCGGCGCCGCGGCAGGCTTCCATCGGGTCCTTGAAGACCTTGTAGCTGTCGCCCGAGCGGATGCCGGCGATCGACTGGTCCACCTCGTAGCCGCTGGGCGTGCTCACGTGCACCGTGAAGCCCAGGATCTCGGCCGCCTGCAGCCAGGTGTTGGCCATGTTGTTGCCGTCGCCCACCCACGCCACCGTCTTGCCCTGGATGGAGCCGCGATGCTCGATGTAGGTGAAGATGTCCGCGAGGATCTGGCAGGGGTGGAACTCGTTGGTCAGCCCGTTGATGACCGGCACGCGCGAGTGCGCGGCAAAGGTGTCGATCTTGGTCTGCTCGTAGGTGCGGATCATCACGATGTCGACCATGCGGCTGATGACCTTGGCGCTGTCCTCGATGGGCTCGGCGCGTCCGAGCTGGCTGTCGCCGGTGGTCAGGTGGACCACGCTACCGCCGAGCTGGTACATGCCGGCCTCGAAGCTCACGCGGGTGCGCGTGCTGGCCTTCTCGAAGATCATGGCCAGCGTGCGGTCGACCAGCGGCTGGTGCTTTTCGTAGGTCTTGAACTTCTTCTTGATGATCGCCATGCGATCGAAGAGGTAGGCGTACTCGTCGGCCGTGAAGTCCGAGAACTGCAGGTAGTGCCGGATGGCGGCGGGTGCGGTCGTCGTGGCGGTCGTCATTGGGCGGCAGGCTCCGACAGGAAGTTCTTGACGATGGGCGCGAGGATGGCAACGATCTCGTCGGCCTCGGCAATGCTCAGGATGAGCGGCGGCACGAGGCGGATCACCTTGTCGGCCGTCACGCTCAGCAGCAGGCCGGCGTCGCAGGCGCGGTTCAGGATCACGCCGCAGGGACGGTCGAGTTCGATGCCCAGCATCAGGCCCTGGCCGCGGATTTCCTTCACGCCGGGCAGGCCGCCGATTTCGCGCTCCAGCGCGGCCTTGAGGTGGGCGCCGACGGTGGCGGCGTTTTCGAGCAGCTTGTGCTCTTCCATGATGCGGATGGTTTCGACGCCGGCACGCATGGCGAGCGGGTTGCCGCCGAAAGTGGTGCCGTGGTTGCCCGGGCCGAAGATGTTGGCGGCCTTGGGGCCGGCCACCACGGCGCCGATCGGCACGCCCGAGCCCAGGCCCTTGGCCAGCGGCATCACATCAGGCTTGATGCCCGCCCATTGGTGGGCGAACCACTTGCCGGTGCGGCCCATGCCGCACTGCACTTCGTCGATCATCATGAGCCAGTCGCGCTCGTCGCAGAGTTGGCGCACCTGCTTGAGGTATTCGACGCGCATCGGGTGGATGCCGCCTTCGCCCTGGATGGTTTCGAAGAACACGGCGACCACGTTGGGGTTGCCTTCGGTGGCCTTCTTCAGCGCCTCGATGTCGTTCAGCGGCACGCGGATGAAGCCCTCGACCAGCGGGCCGAAGCCGGCCTGCACCTTGGGATTGCCGGTGGCCGACAGGGTGGCGATGCTGCGGCCGTGGAAGGCGGCTTCGTAGACGACGATTTCGGGGCGCTCGATGCCCTTGTCGTGGCCGAACTTGCGCGCCAGCTTCAGGGCGGCTTCGTTGGCTTCGAGGCCGGTGCAGCAGAAAAACGCGTTGGTGAGGCCCGAAATCTCGGTCAGCTTGGTGGCGAGCTGTTCCTGGCCGGTCACGTGGTAGTAGTTGGAGCTGTGGATCAGCTTGGTCAGTTGGTCCTGCAGGGCGGGCACCAGCTCGGGGTGGTTGTGGCCCAGCGTGTTCACGGCAATGCCGCCGAGGCCGTCGATGTAGGCCTTGCCCGTGGTGTCCCAGACTCGGCAACCCTGACCGTGCGACAGTGCGATCGGCAGGCGACCGTAAGTGTTCATGACGTGGGGCGAGGTGGGCTGGGCGGTAGCGCTCATTCGGGTTCTCCAGATAGGGAAGGCGGATTCTAGGCGTGCCGTTTGACGGCTTCGTTGAGGATTCCGCATTACAGCAATGCCCCATGTTCAGGATGCAAAAAGTGCCGCGGATAGAATCGCTTGCTGCACCGCAGCACCCGCTCCGGTCGCCTCATTCAACGATGATTTCCCCCACTGCCAAAGAAATCTTCATCCAGGGCATCACCAAGGATGGCCGGACATTCCGCCCCAGCGATTGGGCCGAGCGTCTGGCCGGCGTGATGTGCTCTTTTCGCCCCGGCGGCGCCTATCCGGGCAGCCACCTGAGCTACTCGCCCTGGTGCATTCCGACGACCATCAACGGCGTGAAGTGCGTGATCGTGAACCGCGAGCTGCGCGATGCCGAGCCGATGGCCTGGGATTTCTGCGTGAACTTCGCGAGAGACAACGACCTGCAGGTGGCCGAGGCCTGCCTGGTGCCCGACACGCCCATCCCCCCCAAGAAGGCCTGAGCGGCCTTTTTTCTTGCCCGTCGCCCTGGGGCGCAAATCGAACGGGCATGAAAAAACCGCCCGAAGGCGGTTTTCACTTTGCTGCAGCGCACCCCGATCAAACGGCGGACTGGAGAATTCCGGTCCGGGCTTGCCTGACAGGTGTCAGGCGGCCGCCTTTTCAGGCGCGAGGGCGAGGGCCTTGACCTTGGCCGACAGGCGGCTCTTGTCGCGGGCTGCCTTGTTCTTGTGGAAGATGCCCTTGTCGGCGACGGTGTCGACGATGCTCTGGGCCTTCGCGAACAGTTCGCTTGCCTTGGTCTTGTCGCCAGCCAGAACAGCCTTTTCGACGTTCTTGACAGCGGTACGGTATTTGGAGCGCAGCGAGGTGTTCGCAGCGTTGAGCTTGGTGTCCTGGCGGACGCGCTTACGGCCGGAGGCGAGGCGCGGGTTCTTCTTCTTGGGCTTGGCGGATGCCATATTTAATGTTCCTTAGGTGTCTGAGGATGATGCAGCAAAGCCCTCCATTATAGGCCGGGTTGGCCCTTTTGCCCAATTCGCGCCCGAATCGGCCCGTTTCGGCACCTTCGCGGGCCCTACACTCGGCCCCCGTGTCCCTGCTCAAATCCGCCTCCACCGTCTCCCTGCTGACTCTCGCTTCGCGGATCACGGGCCTTGTGCGCGACGTGCTGTTTGCCTCGGTTTTCGGCGTCAGCGCGCTGACCGACGCCTTCAACGTCGCATTTCGCATTCCCAACCTGTTCCGTCGGGTCTTCGGCGAAGGCGCCTTCAGCCAGGCCTTCGTGCCGGTGCTGGCCGCGCGCAAGGCCGAAGACGGGGAAGAGGGCGCCCGGCAGTTGATCGACCATGTCGCCACGCTGCTCACCTGGACGCTGCTGGTCGTGTGCGTGGCCGGCGTGGCCGGCGCGCCGCTGCTGGTCTGGGCCATGGCGAGCGGACTGCCCGGCTTCGACCCGGCCGTGATCATGACGCGCTGGATGTTCCCGTACATCGGCTTCATGTCGCTGGTGGCGCTGGCGGGCGGCATTCTCAACACCTGGCGCAAGTTCGCGGTGCCGGCGGCGTCGCCGGTGTTGCTCAACATTGCGCTGATTTTGGCGATCGTGGTCGGGGCGCCGCTGTTCCGCCGCTGGGGCATCGAGCCGATCTATGCGCAGTGCGTGGGCGTGCTGGTGGGCGGTGTGCTGCAGCTGGCGCTACAGATTCCGGCGCTGCGCAAGCTCGGGCTGATGCCGCGTGTCGGCGCGAGCTTCCGGGCGCTGCGGACCGCATGGACCGACCCTGCCACGCGCAAGGTGCTCAAGCTGATGCTGCCCGCGCTGCTGGGCGTGAGCGTGGCGCAGATCTCGCTGCTCATCAACACGCAGATCGCCTCGCACCTTGCAGTGGGCAGCGTCACCTGGATCACCAATGCCGACCGGCTGATGGAATTCCCCACCGCCATGCTCGGCGTCGCGCTCGGCGTGGTGCTGATGCCGCAGCTGGCCGGCGCCCGCGCCGCCAAGGACGACGCGCGCTATTCGTCGCTGCTCGATTGGGGCCTTCGTCTCGTCGTGCTGCTTTCGGCGCCTTGCGCCATCGCGCTGCTGCTGTTTGCCAAGCCGCTGGTGGCGGTGCTCTTCCACAACGGTGCGTACACCGGCGAGGACGTAGGCCGCACGACCCTGGCGCTGATGGGCTACGGAGTCGGGCTGGTCGGCATCGTGGCCGTGAAGGTGCTCGCGCCCGGCTACTACGCCAAGCACGACACGCGCACGCCGATGCTCATCGCAGTCGGCGTGCTGGTGCTGACGCAGGTGCTCAATATCTTCCTGGTGCCGGTGCTGCAGCACGCAGCGCTGACCCTAACCATCGCCATCGGCGCGCTGGTCAATTCGACCTGGCTGCTTGTCGGCCTGATGCGCCGCGGCAGCTACAAGCCCGAACCGGGTTGGGGCAAGTTCGCGCTGCAGGTGCTGGCGGGCACGCTGGTGCTGGCTGGCCTGCTGTTCTGGGGCTCGGGCCATTTCGACTGGGTCGGCCTGCGCGAGCAGCGCCTGCTGCGCATCGGTCTGCTCGCCGCGCTGATCGCCGGCTCGGCGCTGCTCTATTTCGCCGTGCTGGCGGCCGTCGGCGTGCGGTTGCGCAGCTTCCTGCGCCGCTGAAGCCAGCGCGCAGGGCGTTGGCAATACGCACGTGTCCCGCCTTGACGCTCCCTGAATGCTCCTCTACAAAGACACATGACGTTCAGCTTTCAGGTTCCTACCGCACTGGAGTATTTCGAATCGCTGGTTCGCAGCGACGATCAATTTCCGTTGCTCGAAGCTGCCGCCAGCCTGGCGCAGGACGAATACCCCGATCTCGACGTTCAGCAGGTGCTTGGCGATGTAGACCAGCTCCTGGCCCGCCTGAAGCGCCGCCTGCCGGCCGACGCCGCACCGCTGGCCCGCCTGCGCGCCCTGAACCAGTTCTTCTTCAATGACCTGAGCTTCGGCGGCAACGTCAACGACTACTACGACCCCGACAACAGCTACCTGAACGCCGTGCTGCGCACCCGCCGCGGCATTCCGATCTCGCTGGCCGTGCTGTGGATGGAACTGGCGCAGGGCCTGGGCCTGCAGGCACGCGGCATCGGGTTTCCGGGGCATTTCATGCTCAAGGTGACGCTGCCCAAGGGGCAGGTGGTGATCGATCCTTTCACCGGCAAGTCGCTGTCGCGCGAGGAACTCGGCGAGCGGCTCGAGCCCTACAAGCGCAGCAATGGCCTGGTCGGCGATTTCGACGTGCCGCTGGGCCTGTACCTGCAGCCCGCAAGCCCGCGCGAAATCATTGCGCGCATGCTGCGCAACCTGAAGGAAGTGCACCACGCGCAGGAAGACTGGCAGCGCGTCATCGCCGTGCAGGACCGCCTGATCGCCCTGCTGCCCAGTGCCTGGGGCGAGTACCGCGACCGCGGCATCGCGCACGCCGAGCAGGGCAACACGGCGCAGGCCGTGCGCGACCTGGAAACCTATCTGGGGAAGGCCGAGGACGCCCTCGACATCGACGCGATCGCCGAGCGCGTCGCCATGTTGCGCCGAATGGCCAGCTGAAAATGAACACCAAGGCCGGTGTGAGCCCGGCGCCCGACCTGGGCACCCTGCATGAATTCCACGGCGTGCAGCCGGTGCTGCCGGTGTCGGACGTGTCGCGCGCCGCGCGCTGGTTTCGCGACGTGCTGGGCTTCGAGCTCGACTTCATCGCGGGGGAGCCGCCCAGCTACGCCCGGGTGAAGAAGGGCGACCGAAGCTATGGCGACCCGGTCTACCTGAGGCTGTGGCAATGCAACTCGCGCGAGGCCAAACCCTGGCGCGGTGAAATCGTGATCCACGTGGGCAAGGACATCGACGGCCTGCACGCCGCCTACGTGAAGCGCGGCGTGACGGTCATCGAGCCGCCGACCTCCCAGCCCTGGGGACTGCGCGAATTCGCGATCCGGGAGCCCGACGGCCACGTGCTGCGCTTCTGCGGCTATCTGCCCTGAAGCCTCGATTTCAGAAACACAAAATTACAAATAGATCGATGCGATCGTGTCGATCCGTCTTCCGCTCGTCCGACGTGTGAACAGGAGCAGGCAAATTTCATTCGTCAGCCGCTCCCAGTCTCATCAACCTTCAGGAGAAACGACATGCGATTCATGATTCTGGTCAAGGCCAACGCCGATTCCGAAGCCGGTGTGATGCCCAGCACCGAAATACTCACCGCCATGGGCAAGTTCAACGAGGAACTGGTCAAGGCCGGCGTGCTGCTGGCGGGCGAAGGCCTGCACCCCAGCTCCAAGGGCGTGCGCGTGCGCTGCGAAGGCCCGACCAAGCGCACCGTCATCGACGGCCCCTTCGCTGAAACCAAGGAGCTGCTGGCTGGTTTCTGGCTGTTCCAGGTCAAGTCAAAGGAAGAAGCCATCGAGTGGATCAAGCGCAGCCCCTTCCAGGAAGGCGAGATCGAGATCCGCCAGGTGTTCGAGGCTGCCGACTTCGGCGATTCGATGACGCCCGAGCTGCTCGCCCAGGAAGACCGCCTGCGCGCCGAGACCGAGGCCCGCGCCAAGGCCGGCAGCTGAAGCAGCCGCAACCGAATCGAACCCAAGGAGATCCACCATGCGATTCATGCTGCTGATGATTCCCCACGGCTACGAAACCGCCGCGCCCGGCACCATCCCCGAAGACGTCGATGCGGTGTCGGCCATGATGGCCTACAACGAATCGATGCAGAAAGCCGGCGTGCTGATCAGCTGCGACGGCCTGCATCCGCCCTCGATGGGCGCGCGCGTGAGCTTCAAGAACAAGAAGCCCAAGATCGTCGACGGCCCCTTCGCCGAGGCCAAGGAAGTGCTCGGCGGCTTCTGGGTCATCGACGTGCCCTCGCGCGCCGCCGCCATCGAATGGGCTGCCCGCTGCCCCGGCTCCGACAACGAAGTCATCGAGGTGCGCCAGATCCAGGAAATCGGCGACTACCCACCCGACGTGCAGGCGCTGACCAGCGAGTTCGCGTCGATGCAGACGGTCAAGAAGACCGAGCCGTAAAGCTGTGATCAGGGAAGAGGGTCGCGCGGACGTCGCCGCCATCCACCGCACCATCGAGGCGGTGTGGCGCATGGAGTCCGCGAAGATCATCGCCACCGTCGCGCGCATGGTGCGCGACGTGGGCCTGGCTGAAGAGCTGGCCCAGGACGCGCTGGTCTCGGCGCTTGAGCAATGGAGCGAATCCGGCGTGCCCGACAACCCCGCGGCCTGGCTCACGGCAGTGGCCAAGCGCCGCGCGCTCGACCGCCTGCGCCACCTGCAGCTGGCCGAGCACAAGGCCGGCGAAATCGGCCGCGAGATCGACGCGCAGCACGAAATGGCACAGGACGATTTCGCCGAGGCGATCGATGCCGCGCTGGACGACGACATTTGCGACGACCTGCTGCGACTGGTGTTCACCGCCTGCCACCCGGTGCTGTCGACCGAGGCCCGCGTGGCGCTCACATTGCGGCTGATGGGCGGCCTCACCACCGACGAAATCGCGCGCGCCTTTCTCGTGCCCGAGGCCACCGTGGCGCAGCGCATCGTGCGCGCCAAGCGCACGCTGGCCGAGGCGCGCGTGCCCTTCGAGGTGCCGCGCCGGCACGAGCTCGAAGCCCGGCTCGCCTCGGTGCTCGAAGTGATCTACCTGATCTTCAATGAAGGCTACTCGGCCACCGCCGGCGACGACTGGATGCGCCCCACGCTGTGCGACGAGGCCCTGCGCCTGGGCCGCATCGTGGCCGAGCTGGTGCCGAAGGAGGCGGAGGTGCACGGCCTCGTGGCGCTGATGGAAATCCAGGCCTCGCGCACCGCCGCGCGCATGGGGCCTTCCGGCGAGCCGGTGCTGCTGCTCGAACAGAACCGCGCGCGCTGGGACCAGATGCTGATCCGTCGCGGCCTCGCGGCGCTCGCGCGTGCCGAAGCACTCGGCGGCGCGCTAGGCCCCTATGCGCTGCAGGCCGCCATCGCCGCCTGCCACGGCCGCGCGCGCACCGCCGACGAAACCGACTGGGGCCGCATTGCCGCGCTCTACGACGCGCTGGCCGAGCTCACGCCGTCGCCCATCGTCGAGCTCAACCGGGCGGTCGCGTTGTCGATGGCTTTCGGGCCGGCGACGGGGCTGGAGGTGGTCGATGCGCTCATGGACGAGCCCTCGCTGAAGGGCTACCACCTGCTGCCGACCGTGCGCGGCGATCTGCTCTTCAAGCTCGGCCGCCGCGACGAGGCGCGCAAGGAATTCGACCGCGCCGCGGCGCTCACGCGCAACACGCGCGAGCGGGCGCTGCTGCTGGCGCGTGCGCGCGCCTGCCTCCTCGATGGCCCCGGCGGGTGAGCTGAGCGCCTGCTGAAGCTGCGCTGGCCCGCGCGGCCGGTGCCGGGAGAAAATGCGCGCCATGCTGTGCACCCCCTCCCTCCGCCTCCTGTGCGTTTCCTGCCTGGCCCTGCTGCCGGCCCTTTCGGCCCAGGCCCAGTTCGACCCCGCCAAGGCGTGGGTCGAGCCGCAGGCCATCGCCGCGCGTTTCCCCGATCCGCCGGTGAGTTACGCCACGCCGGGTTTTCGCGCCGGGCGCGCCGACTTTCCTTCGCATGCCGAGGTGCTGGCCTTTTTGAGCGACCTTGCGCGCCAGTCGCCGAACGTTCGCGTCGAGCGCCTGGGCCTGACGCAGCAGGGACGCGAAATGCCGCTGGTGGTGCTGGCCGACCAGGGGCGAATCGATCCCGCGCGGCCTACCGTGATGGTGATCGGCCAGCAGCACGGCAACGAGCCGGCCGGTGGCGAAGCGGTGTTGGCATTGGCGCAGCAGTTCGCCAGCGAGCCCGGCGCCGCGCTGCTGAAGAAGGTGAACCTGGTGCTGGTGCCGCGCGGCAACCCGGACGGCGCCGAGCGCTTCACCCGCGTCACCGCCAACGGCATCGACGTGAATCGCGACCACCTGCTGCTGCGCACCCCCGAGGCGCGCATGCTCGCGGCCGCCACCTTGCGCTACCAGCCGCAGGTGGTGCTCGACCTGCACGAGTTCACCGTCGGCGGCCGCTGGATCGAGAAGTTCGGCGCGGTCATGAAGTACGACGGCCTGCTGCAGCCTGCCACCGTGGGCAATCTCGACTCCGCCATCGCCGTGGGTGCGCAGCGCGACTATGTCGACGCCATCCAGTCCGCATTCACGCAGGCCGGCTTGCAGGGCTTCAAGTACCACACCACCTCCGGCGGCAAGAGCGAGGACCGCACGGTGTCGATGGGCGGCGTGCAGCCCGACACCGGACGCAACGTGAGCGCGCTGCGCCAGGCCGTGAGCCTGCTGCTCGAAGTGCGCGGCGTGGGGCTCGGGCGTGCGCACTTCGCGCGCCGCGTGCACACGCAGGTACTGGCCGCCACCACCGTCATCGAGACGGCCGCGAAGCAGGGGCCGGCGCTGATGCAGCTCACCGCGCAGGCTGGCCAGCGCGCCAAGGCCGAGGCGTGCCATGGCGATCTGGTGGTCGAGGCCTGGCAGACGCCGACGCGGCAGCGCCTCGAATTCCTCGACGCGAAGACCGGGGAAGACAAGACCGTCGACGTCGAATGGCGCGCCGCCGAGCCGCTCAAGATTGCCAATGCGCGCCCGCGCCCCTGCGGTTATCTGCTCGCGGCGAGCGAGACCACGGCCGTGCAGCGCCTGCAGATGCTGGGCGTGCGGGTAGAGCGCATCGACAGCGCGGCGCCCTGGCAGGTGGAGCGCTACGAGATCCTGTCGCAGACCGACGGCCAGCGGCAGGATGCGCGCGGCGCCATCGAGGACGGCGAGGCGATCCGCGCCTTCCGCGTGCGGCCGCGGGCCGGTCGCGCGGTGGTGCAGCCGGGGAGCTTCTACGTGTCGCTGGCGCAGCCGCTGTCGCCGCTGGTCAGCGCGGCGCTGGAGCCCGACTCGCAGAACAGCTATGCGGCCAACCGGCTGCTCGAGATCGGCGACGACAGGCTGCTGCGCGTGCCCGGGCCGGTGCCCGTCGGCGTCTGGCACTGAGCGTTTTCAGGCCTTGAAGGCCGGGCCCGCCTCCGAAGGCGAGCCCGGCAACCCGAACTGGTGCCACGCGCGGCGCAGTTGGGTGTCCGAGCCGAAGCCCGATTGCTCCGCCGCCCGCGTCACGCTCGTGCCCGAGGCCAGCGCGAGTTGCGCAGCTGCGAGCCGCAGCCGCCGCAGATAGGCCAGCGGCGCCACGCCCGCATGCTCGACGAACAGCCGCGTGAGATGCCGCGCCGAGGTGTGCCCCACCTCGGCCATGCGCGGCACATTCCAGTCGGCCTGCGGCTGCTCGCTGACCGCGTCCTGCACGCGATGCAGCGCGGCATGCAGGTGGTTGCGGTAGGCGAGAAAGGGCGACAGCTCCGGGTCGTGCGGGCCGCGGCGCAGCGCCACCACCATGGTCTGCGCGACCTGCGCCGCGAGCGCTTCGCCGCACAGCCTGGCGATGCGGTGCAGGACGAGGTCGATGCCGGTCGTCACGCCCGCGCTGCTGTACAGCGGCGGATCGATCACGAACACGCGGTTGCTGACCACGTCGCAGCGCGGCTCCACGGCACGAAGTTCGTCGAGGTGCTGGTGGTGCGTGGTGGCGCGTCGGCCTGCCAGCGCACCGGCATGCGCGGCCAGCACCGCGCCGGCGCAGATCGTCAGCAGCTCCAGCCGGTCGCGTTCGAAGCGCAGGCCGCGCAGCCAGTGCAGCAGGTCTTGCGTCTCGGGGTTGTCGATGGCGATGGTGTCGCCGGGCAGGCCGACCAGCACGATCCAGCCGGGGCCGTCCCACTGCGTCGGCAAGGGCGAGAGCCCGGCCAGCGCGACGCCGACCGAGCCCATCGTGGTCGGCCGGGGGCTCGCGAACTCGATGGCAAAACGCTCGGGCTGGCCCATTGCGCACAGCCGCTGGTTGGCGATGCGCAGCGCCTCGGCCGGGCCGGCCCAGTCGAGCACGATGCTGCCGGGCAGGAGGACGAAGACTACGCGGATGGGTCGTGGCTGGGGTTGCGGGTCCATGCGTAGTCCATCTGGCGCGCGGTGCGCTCGGCCAGTTCGCGTCCGGCCAGCCGCTCGACGAGGTGCAGGCTCATGTCGATGCCGGCGCTGATGCCCGCGGAACTGACGATGCGGCCGTTGTCGACCCAGCGCACGCCGTCGCGCACGTCGAGCGAAGGAAAGCGCTCGCGCAGGTCGGCGATGTCTTCCCAGTGGGTGGTGACGGTGTCGTTCGCGATCACGCCGCTTTCGGCCAGCAGGAAGGCGCCGGTGCAGACCGAGGCGACGACCTGCGCACCGGCTGCGCTGTGGGCGATCCATCGCAGGGTGTGGGGGCTGGCCATCGGCGCGTCGACCACGCCACCGGGAACGATCAGCACGTCGGCCTTCGGGTTGTCGGCCAGCGTGTGGTTGGCCAGCAGCCGCAGACCGGCGCGCGCCTGCACGGACTGGCCGTGTGCAGCGTGGGCCACCGATGCGACATCGAACGGCGCCGCGGTGCCCGGCTGCATCCGCTGGCTGACCCGGCTCGCGGTGGTGAACACTTCGAAGGGGCCGGCGAAGTCCAGCGCTTCGACGCCGTCGAAGGCGAGGATGAGCACGCGCAAGCTCATGCCGCTCACGCCACGGCCCGTTCGAGCGCCTGCGCCACGGTGCAGACGGTGGCGAAACGGCCCTGCAGCACGGTGGCGGTGCGGGCCTTGATGTCGGCGGCCGAAAGCGGCTGGCCGTTCGGCTGCACCATGTCGAAGGTGAGCGTGGCGTCGGTCACGTAGTCGACCTCCCAGCCCAGGTCCGAGGCGTGGCGGGTTGTGGTTTCGCAGCACTGCTCGGTGCGGATGCCGCTCACGATCAGCCGGCCGATGCCGTTCTGCGTGAGCCAGATGTCCAGCCCGCTGTTGACCAGCGCGCTGTGGCGGTGCTTGGTGAAGGTGGCTGCTGCGGCAAAGTCGGCAAGCCCGCCGATGGGGCGCACGTGGCCCGATTCGACGGCAAACGGGTTGCCCGCATCGGAGGGCTCGTCGGTGTGAAAGACCCGCGCGATCGGCACGCCGGCGGCGGCGCAGCCTTCGATCAGCGCGTTCTGCGCGGCGAAGTAGGGAGTGGCCTGGCTCTCGGACCAGTACGCGCGCTGGCGGAACGATTCCTGGGCGTCGATCACAATCAGACAGGTTTTCATGGCGGGGCTCGCAGAGGCAAAGTGGATGATGCCGCCTATTCTTCTGCCTTGCCAGCCCGCAGTCCGCTCGCGGCCGGACCAAAACCGATCAGATCAGGACATTGCTGCCCGACGGTTGCCTCAGACCAGCGACGCCGCCTGCAGCTCTTTCTTCAGGTACGCGTAGTACAGCGGCGCCGCCACCAGCCCAGCCGGCCCGAACACCGCCTCGGCCACGAACATCACGGCCAGCAGCTCCCACACGCTCATCTGCGTGCGTGCGCCGACCACCTTGGCGTTGATGACGTACTCGGCCTTGTGGATCACGATCAGGAAGATCAGGCACGCCGCCGCCGTGACCGGCGACACCGACAGCCCCACCAGCGTGATCACCGAGTTGCAGACCAGGTTGCCCACGATCGGCACCAGCCCCGCCAGGAAGGTGAGGGTGATGAGCGCCGGCGTGTACGGAAGGTGAGCCCCCCACGTCGGCATGATGAACAGCAGAAAGATCGCCGTGAGCAGCGTGTTGAAGGCAGCGATCCAGAATTGGGCCGCCACGATCTGGCCGAAGGCTTCGCCGAAGGTCCGCACGCGCTGGTGCAGCTGGTCGGCCAGCGGCAGGCGGCGCAGCGGCGCGTGCGCCACGGCGGCCAGGCCGCCCACGATCAGGCCCACGTACGAAAAGAGAATGCCGTGCAGCCAGGCACGCCCGGCCACGGCCAGCGAGCCGGCCTGCGCGCGCAGGTAATTGGCGATCACCCGCTGCACCTCGGCGGCGCCCTCGGGCAGGTAGACAGCGATTTCGACCGGCAGCTTGGAGCGCAGCTCCAGCACCGTGCGCGCCGTGTAGTCGAGCAATTCGCGGTACTGGTCAGGCGCGTCGACGATGTATTCGCGGGCCTGCGACAGCAGCAGCGTGATCAGCGCGATCGGCCCCACCAGCACGAGGATGACGGCCAGCACGCCGGCCCAGCCATCGGCGCGCTGGCCGCCGAGTGCCGGAATGCGCCGCATGCCCGCGCTCAGCACCCGTGCGAACCACCGCGTGGCCAGGAAGCCGATGCAGACGCACAGCAGCCCCGGCAGCAGGTGTTCCCACATCACCAGCAGCAAGGCGGCCAGCATCAGCAGGTAGCTTGCGATCATCACGCCGCGCGAGGCGGCCGGGCGGTGGACGGGGGCCGTTGTCACGGCGGGGCTGATGGGTTGTGGCTTCTTGGCCATCCGGGGCGTCGCGTGCTCAGTTCAGGACATTGTGGATGGGCAGCCGGCGCTCAGCCGACGACTACCGCGGCGCCTTCGCCGCGCTCGGCGATCACGCCGATCTCGTGCACCGATTCGCCAGCGGCGCGCAGCGTAGCGGCGCAGGCGGCGGCTTCAGCCGCGTCGATCACGACCACCATGCCGATGCCGTTGTTGAAGGTGCGGTTCATCTCGATGTCGTCGATGCCGGCCACCTTCTGCAGCCAGGCGAACAGCTCGGTCTGCGGCCAGCTGCCCTTCTTGAGGTGGGCGGCGGTGCCTTCGGGCAGCACGCGCGGGATGTTCTCGAGCAGGCCGCCGCCGGTGATGTGGGCCAGTGCCTTGATCGGGTGCTTGCCCAGCGCTTCGAGCACGGGCTTCACGTAGAGGTGGGTGGGTTCCATCACGGCTTCGCGGAAGGGCTTGCCGTCGAGGGTGGCGGGCAGGTCGGCGCCGGCGCGTTCGATCACCTTGCGCACCAGGCTGAAACCGTTGGAGTGCACGCCGGCCGAGGCCAGGCCCAGCACCACGTCGCCGGGCTTGACGTTCTGGCCCGTGAGGATCTTCGACTTTTCGACGGCGCCGACCGCAAAGCCCGCCAGGTCGTACTCGCCGGCCGGGTACATGCCGGGCATTTCGGCGGTTTCGCCGCCAATGAGAGCGCAACCCGAGAGTTCGCAGCCGCGGGCGATGCCGCCGACCACGGCCGCGGCCGTGTCCACGTCCAGCTTGCCGCAGGCGAAGTAGTCGAGGAAGAACAGGGGCTCGGCGCCCTGCACCAGCACGTCGTTGACGCTCATTGCCACCAGGTCGATGCCGACCGTGTCGTGCATGTTCCATTCGAAGGCCAGCTTGAGCTTGGTGCCCACGCCGTCGGTGCCGCTCACCAGCACCGGCTCCTTGTAGCGCTTGGGCACCTCGAACAGGGCGCCGAAGCCGCCGATGCCGGCCAGCACTCCTTCGCGCATGGTCTTCTTGGCCAGGGGCTTGATGCGGTCGACCAGCGCGTCGCCGGCATCGATGTCGACACCGGCATCCTTGTAGCTGAGAGGAGTGGGCGTAGGGGAAGTCATGGGTGGTCGAGGTCGGGAAGGACGCGAAGAGTAGGAGCGGAAGGCGGCGCCGGTAACCATGGTGGCCGGGCCGATAGAATTCCTCACGATTTTAAGGGCCCTCGCGGCCCCCTCCATGAACCTTCCCGGGATGAAACAGCTCGCGCTCGATATCGGCATTGCGACGGGCCCCAGCTTCGACGCCTTTTTTGCCGGCCCCAACGAGGCGGCGCTGCGGCACCTGCAAGTGTGGGTGGGCGGCGCCGGCAGCCCCGCGCTGCACTCGCCGGTGCCAACCTATCTGTGGGGCGAAGGCGGCAGCGGCAAGAGCCATCTGCTCGAATCGGTGCGTGTCGCACTGCGCGAGCAGGGCGCCAGCGTGGGCTGGCTGCACGCCGGCCTGCTGGAGCCGCCCGAGTTCGACGAGCGCTGGGGCGCCGTCCTGCTCGACGACGTGCACCTCTACACCGCCGTGCAGCAGCATGCGGCATTCAACTGGTTCGTCAACGCCCAGACCCTGCAGCGTGGCGTGGTCGCCGCCGGCGCCTTGCCGCCGGCCGACCTGCCGCTGCGCGAAGACCTGCGCACCCGCCTCGGCTGGGGCCACGTGTTCCACTTGCAGGTGCTGAGCGAAAGCGAACGCCGCGCGGTGCTGCGCCAGGCCGCCGATGCGCGCGGCGTGATGCTGTCCGACGACGTGCTCGACTACATGCTGCACCGATTCAGCCGCGACCTCGGCAGCCTGATGGAGCTGCTCACGCAGCTCGACGGCTATGCCCTGCAGACGCAACGCGCGATCACCATTCCGCTGATCCGCTCCATGCTCGAGAACGAATAAAAGAGCGAACTAGGCTTTCAACCAACAATGATCAAGAAATTCATCGACAAGCTGCTCGGCAAGACCGCCGGCGGCACGCAGGGCAAGAGCCGCTTCGGCAAGCGCCAGGAGGTGCCGGCAGAGGTTCACAAGATCGATCCGGCCCTGGTCGACGAACGCGCGAAGAACGTGGTCACCACGCTGCAGCAGGCCGGCTACGAGGCGTACGTGGTGGGTGGCGCGGTGCGCGACCTGCTGCTGGGGCTGCGCCCCAAGGACTTCGACGTGGCCACCAACGCCACGCCCGAGCAGGTCAAGTCGCTGTTTCGCCGCGCCTTCATCATCGGGCGGCGCTTTCGCATCGTGCACGTGGTGTACGGCCGCGGCCGCGAGCACGAGGTGATCGAGGTCTCGACCTTCCGCGCCTACATGGACAACGCCGCGGCCGAGCAGGTGGCGGGCAACGAGCGCACCAGCAAGGGCGAGCTTGCCAGCATGAAGCACGCCGTGGACGCCAGCGGCCGCGTGCTGCGCGACAACGTCTGGGGCCCGCAGGAAGAAGACGCGGCGCGCCGCGACTTCACCGTCAACGCCATGTACTACGACCCGGCCAACCAGGTCGTGGTCGACTATCACAACGGCATCAAGGACGCGCAGAAGCTCACGCTGCGCATGATCGGCGACCCGGCCACGCGCTACCGCGAAGACCCGGTGCGCATCATTCGCGCCATCCGCTTCTCGGCCAAGCTCGCGGCCCTGGGCTTCAAGATGGAAGCCAAGACAGTGGCCCCGCTGATCGAGTCGAGCAAGCTGCTGGCTGACGTGCCGCAAAGCCGCCTGTTCGACGAAATGCTCAAGCTGCTGCAGACCGGCCACGCGATTG
This sequence comes from Variovorax sp. YR566, assembly GCF_051992195.1. Lineage (NCBI taxonomy): Bacteria > Pseudomonadati > Pseudomonadota > Betaproteobacteria > Burkholderiales > Comamonadaceae > Variovorax > Variovorax sp. YR566. The sequence goes on from NZ_CP197092.1 coordinate 2,203,995, forward strand.
CGACCGTCGAGCAGCTGAACAAGCTCGGCCTTGCCCGTGGCATTTATCCGTTGCTCGACGTGGTGGTGGAGCGCGCCGACCAGCCCTTCGTGAAGGCCGCCCTGCAGGACACCGACCGCCGCGTGGGCGAAGGCAAGCCCGTGGCGCCCAGCTTCCTGCTGGCATGCGTGCTGTGGGCCGACGTGCGCGACGGCTGGGCCCAGCGCCAGGAAGGCCGCCACGGCCAGCGCCCGCAGCCGCCGTTCCCGGCGCTGCAGGACGCGATCGACGACGTGTTCAACGCCCGCATCGGCGATGTCTCGGGCCGCGGCAAGCTGGCCGCCGACATGCGCGAGATCTGGATGATGCAGCCGCGCTTCGACAAGCGCACCGGATCCACGCCCTACAGCCTGGTCGAGCAGGCGCGTTTCCGCGCCGCCTTCGACTTCATGCGCCTGCGCGCCGACGTGGGCGAGGTGAGCGAGGCGATTGCCGAGTGGTGGCAGGAATTCAGCACCGCCGACGACGTGCGCCGCCAGGACCTGCTGGAGCAGGTGCGCGAGGAGCAGAAGGTGCGCCAGCGCGTGCGGGTGCGCGAAACCCCGGCGCCGAAGCCGCGCGGCGGTGAACCGGCTGCGCGCAAGAGCCAGGCCCCCGATTCGGAGCAGGACGACGAAGTCGAAGAGGTTGAAGTAGAAGCCGGCGCCGTGCCGCCCGATGGCGAGGCGGTACCGCGCAAGCGCCGGCGTCGCCGCAAGCCCCGCACCGGAGGTGGTGGCGGTGCTGGTGGTGGGGGCGGCGGGAGCGCCGGAGGCGCATGAGCACGCCCAACCGGCCGAAGGACGGCAAGCCAGGCCCCAAGGCCAAGGCTGCACCGCCGCGTGCGGGCGGTGGTGCCAAGCCACCGTCTGCAGGCGCCAAGAGCGGACCGCCCGCGCGCCGCGCGCCCACCCGTGCACCGTCGCGCAGCCCACGCGGTCCGCGGGAGGATTACCCCACGGCACAGGCCTTCATCGCTATCGGCGCCAACCTGGGTGATGCCGAGGCAGCCGTGAAGGCCGCCATGGCGGACATCGGCGCACTTCAGCGAACCGTGGTGACGGCCCGTTCGTCGCTCTATCGCAGTGAGCCGGTGGATGCCGAAGGCCCCGATTTCATCAACGCCGTGGTGGCGGTGCGCACCGGCCTGGATGCCGAGCAACTGCTCGTGGCGTTGCAGCGCCTGGAGGCGCTGGCTGGCCGCGAAAGGCCGTTTCCCAACGCGCCGCGCACGCTCGATCTCGATTTGCTGATGCACGGCAACTCGGTGATCGACACGCCCACGCTGACCTTGCCGCACCCCCGCATGCGCGAGCGCGCCTTCGTGCTGAAGCCGCTCGCCGAAATCGCGCCCGACAAGGTGCCGCGCGCGGCGCTGGCACGCGTTACGGGCCAGGTGGTCAAGCGCATCGTCTGAAGGCCGTGCTGCTCTACGTCCTCGATCTCGCCGGCGTGGCGGTCTTCGCGGTCAGTGGGGCGCTGGGGGGCCGGCCATGCGGGCCTCGACTGGCTGGGCGTGGTGGTGATCGCTTCGGTCACCGCGGTGGGCGGCGGCACGCTGCGCGACCTGCTGCTCGACCTGCTGCTCGACCGCCATCCGGTGTTCTGGATCCGCGACACCCGGTATGTCTACGTGATCCTCGCGGCTGCGGCGCTCACCATCGTCTGGGTGCACCTGTTGCCAGTGCCGGAGCATGCGCTGGCCGTTGCCGACGCCCTGGGGCTCGGCCTGTTCGCCATCACCGGTGCGCAGGTGGCCGAGGAGCGGCGCCTGCCGGCCGTCATCGTGCTGCTGGTCGGCACCATGACCGGTGCGGCCGGCGGGCTGCTGCGCGATGTGTTCACCGCCCGCGTTCCGCTGCTGCTGAGCAGCGGCATCTACGGCTCGGCCGCCATCGCGGGCATCGCGGCCTACCTTCTGCTGCAGGCGGCTGGAACGCCGCGGCGCTGGGCCTTTCACGCCGGCGTGCTGCTGATCGTGGCGCTCCGCCTGGGCGGAATCTACGGCGGTTGGCACCTGCCGGTGCTGCGCTTGCCAGCCTGAATTGAGGGGGTTCCGGCGGCCCCGAAAAGCCGGCCGGGCCGGGCAGGGGTCGCGCGCCCGTTAAACTTCGCCGGTTTTTCATCAAGGCGTCATGAAACTGTGATTGGCGCTCCCCTGGAGTTTTCATGTTCGGCAAGCTGCTGCCCCGCGAGGGCAATTTCTTCGAGATGTTCAACCAGCACGCCGAGCGCATCGTGGAGGCGGCAAGGGCCTTCGAGCAGCTCGTTGCCAACTACAGCGACGTGCACCTGCGCGAGCAGTACAACCGCGACGTCGACAACGCCGAGCGCGCCGCCGACCGCGTGACGCACGACGTCAACCGGCTGATCCACAAGACCTTCATCACGCCCATCGACCGCGAGCAGATCCACAAGCTCATCAACACGATGGACGACGTGGCCGACCTGATCCAGGACTCGGCCGAGACCATGGCGCTGTACGACGTGCGCCACATGACCGACGAGATCGTTCGCCTCACGGCACTGAGCGTGAAGTGCTGCGACCGCCTGAAGGATGCCGTCAAGTTCCTCGGCAAGATCGCCGACCCGGCCGTGGCCGAGGCCACGCTGAAGACCTGCGAGGAAATCGACCGCCTCGAATCGGACGCCGACCGCGTGATGCGCAGCGCCATGAGCAAGCTGTTCCGCGAGGAGCCCGACGTGCGCGAGGTGATCAAGCTGAAGGCGATCTACGAGCTGCTCGAGACGATCACCGACAAGTGCGAGGACGTGGCCAACGTGATCGAGGGCATCGTCCTCGAGAATTCCTGAGCGGGCAGCGCTGATGGCAACGGTTCAGGTCGCCCTCTGGGTGGTGATAGTGCTGGTCGCGCTGGCGATCCTGTTCGACTTCATGAACGGGTTCCACGACGCCGCCAATTCGATTGCGACGGTGGTGTCCACCGGGGTTCTCAAGCCGGGGCAGGCCGTCGTGTTTGCGGCCTTCTTCAACCTGATCGCGATCTTCATCTTCCATTTGAGCGTGGCCGCCACCGTGGGCAAGGGCATCGCCCAGCCGGGGGTGGTCGACGTGCACGTGGTGTTCGGTGCGCTCGTCGGCGCCATCAGCTGGAACCTCGTGACCTGGTACTACGGCATTCCGAGCAGCTCGTCGCACGCGCTGATCGGCGGCATCGTGGGCGCGGTGATCTCCAAGACCGGTACCAGTGGCCTGGTGGCCTCGGGCATCTGGAAGACGGTGGCCTTCATCTTCGTGTCGCCGCTGCTGGGCTTCCTGCTCGGTTCGATGATGATGGTCGTGGTGGCCTGGGGCTTCCGGCGCGCCACGCCGTCGCGCGTGGATCGCTGGTTCCGGCGACTGCAGTTGGTTTCGGCCGGCGCCTACAGCCTGGGCCATGGCGGCAACGATGCGCAGAAGACCATCGGCATCATCTGGATGCTGCTGATCGCCACCGGCTATGCCAATGCCGGCGACGCGAGCCCGCCGACCTGGACCATCGTGAGCTGCTACGCCGCGATCGCGCTGGGCACGATGTTCGGCGGCTGGCGCATCGTGAAGACGATGGGCCAGAAGATCACCAAGCTCAAGCCCGTGGGCGGCTTCTGCGCCGAGACGGGCGGGGCGCTAACGCTGTTCCTGGCGACGGCGCTGGGCATTCCGGTGTCGACCACACACACCATCACGGGCGCCATCGTCGGTGTCGGCTCGACGCAGCGCGCGAGCGCGGTGCGATGGGGCGTGGCGGGGAACATCGTATGGGCGTGGATCTTCACGATCCCGGCCTCGGCGTTCGTGGCGGCGATTGCCTACTGGATCAGCATCCAGCTGTTCTGACGGCTACTGCGAGATCTTCCGGCCCTCTTCGACCTGGTGCTCGAAGTAGCGCTGGAAGCTGAACACGATGCTGGCCATCAGGATCGTGCTGCCGAAGAAGAGCGAGAGCACGACGGCACCGATGGTGAACCAGTTCGTGCGGCCGGGTTCCGCGTCGGCCGGCGCGCTGGCGTTGAAGCGGGCATTCCACTTCTCGGGCGTCATGAGGCCATAGATGATGGCCATCAACGCGCAGCCTGCGATGGTGAAGCCCAGCAGCGGGATCAGCGCCCAGCTAACGCCGTCGTCCACGCCGTACATGCGCACGCGCTCGATGCCGTAGATGCCCAGCGCCGTGGGAATGGGCAGCAGCCAGCCGAGCAAGTCGCCCATGCCGCGCAGGTAGAAGCGGTGCAGGCCGAGCGGGCCGCCGAGGAAGGAGAGCCAGGCGGCAACAGTCTTGTTTTTCATTCGGGTTTGGTGGTGCTGCCTTCGCCGAGCACTTTTTCCATCAATACGACATCGCGCCATTCGCCGAACTTCCAGCCGCAGTCTTTCAGCACGCCCACGTGCGTGAAGCCCTGGCTGCGGTGCACGCCGACGGAGCCGGCGTTGGCCGAATCGCCGATCACCGCGATCAGCTTGCGCACACCGGCCGCCTCGGCAGCCTGCGACAGCGCTGCCAGCAGCTTGGCGCCCAGACCCTTGCCGCGTGCTGACTCCGACATGTAGATCGAGTCTTCGGCCGAAAAACGGTAGGCCGGGCGCGGCTTGAACCAGTTGCAGTAGGCAAAACCCAACACTTCGCCATTTTCTTCGGCAACCAGATACGGCAGGTTCTTGCCCAGTACGTCGGCCCGGCGGGCGGCCATGTCGGCGGGGGAAGGAGGCTCTGTTTCGAAGGTGCCGGTGCCGTGCAGCACGTGGTGGGCGTAGATGGCGGCGATGGCCTCGACGTCTTCGTCGCGGCTGGGGCGGATGGTGAGGGGCATGCGGTGGAAACGGATGGCGCAAGGCCGGAATTCGGAGAAAACGCGGGTCGGGCTATAATCGCGGGCTTTTCAGCGTGTCGCTGGCCGGGTGGCCATGTCGCGTGTCTCGACGCTGGAAGAACATTGTGAGCGGGCCTCTTCTTCATCCATAAGGCCTGCTGACCACCCAAGGATAAATCATGGTCGTCATTCGACTCTCCCGCGGCGGCTCCAAAGGCCGTCCGTTCTTCAACATCGTCGTGTCGGACAAGCGCGTTCGCCGCGATGGCCGTTTCATCGAGCGCCTGGGTTTCTACAACCCGACCGCCAAGGAAAACGAAGAAAGCATCCGTATCGCCCAGGACCGCCTGGCCTACTGGAAGAGCGTCGGCGCACAAGCTTCGCCCACCGTTCTGCGCCTGATCCGTCAAGCTGCCTCGGCAGCTCCCAAGGCGGCGGCCTAAGCCGTCCGCACGGCGATGCTGCCCGCACTCGAAACCGCCGAATTGCCGGCGGATGCGATTGAAGTAGGGCGCATCGCCGATGCCTGGGGCATCAAGGGCTGGTTCAAGGTCCTGCCCCACAGCGCCCAGCCCGAGGCGCTTTTTTCTTCCAAGCGCTGGTTCCTGCAGGCTCCCGGAGCCTCGGCAAGCACCGCTTTCCGGCTCGCGATCCGCGAGGCCAAAGAACATTCCGACTGCATCGTCGCCACATCCGAGGACGTGCCCGACCGCAATGCGGCCGAGGCGCTGCGTGGCGCGCGCGTGTTCGTGCCGCGCTCGAGCTTTCCTACGGCCGGCGACGACGAGTACTACTGGGTCGACCTGATCGGCCTGTCGGTGGTCAACCGCGAAGGCGTGGTGCTCGGCACCGTGCGCGAGCTGCTCGCAACCGGCCCGCAGACCACGCTGGTGCTCACCGCCGAAGAAGACGGCAAGGCCATCGAGCGCATGGTGCCCTTCGTCTCGGTCTTCGTCGACAAGGTCGACCTGCCCGGCCGTCTCATCACGGTCGACTGGCAACCCGATTTCTGATCTGGACCTTGCGCGCATGCGCTTCGACGTCCTCACGCTTTTTCCTGAACTGTTCGCTCCTTTCATGGCCAGCGGCGTGACGCGCCGTGCCTACGAGTCGAAGCAGGTCGAAGTCGTCTTCTGGAATCCGCGCGATTTTGCGCAGGGCAATTACAAGCGCGTGGACGATCGCCCCTTTGGCGGCGGTCCAGGCATGGTGATGATGGCGGAGCCGTTGGCGGCCTGCCTTGATGCGGCGCTGGCTGCACGCGGCGCAGAGGCGCCCGTCGTGTTGTTTTCTCCGATCGGGGAGGCGCTGCGCCATGAGGCGGTCGAGAAGTGGTCGGCCAGCGAAGGCGCGGTGCTGATCTGCGGCCGCTACGAAGGCATTGATCAGCGCTTCATCGACGCGCGCGTCACCCACCAGATCAGCCTCGGCGATTTTGTTCTCTCCGGCGGCGAGATTGCAGCCATGGCGCTACTCGACGCTGTGGCCAGGCTGCAGCCGGGCGTGCTCGGCGACGAGGCCAGCCACGTGCAGGACAGCTTCAACCCCGCACTCGACGGCCTGCTCGACTGCCCGCATTACACGCGGCCCGAGCAATGGAGCGGGCAGGGCGTGCCGGCGCCGCTGCTCTCGGGGCACCACGCCCAGATCGAGCGCTGGCGACGCGATCAGCGGTTGGCCATCACGGCCGCACGGCGCCCCGACCTGATCGACGCCGCCCGCGCGGCGGGTCGTCTTGGCAAAGCCGATGAGGCCGCGCTGAAAAAAAAGCTATAATCCCCGGTTCCCCGATCCTCTGCCCGGCCGCGCCCGGTCTTTTCCCGGTCATCCCGTGAAAGCCAAAGGCGCCTTTTGTGTAGCCCGACACGATCGACTTTCAGGAAATCATGAACCTCATCCAGACCCTCGAGCAGGAAGAAATCTCCCGTCTCGGCAAGACCATCCCCGATTTCATGCCCGGTGACACGGTCATCGTCAGCGTGAACGTCGTCGAAGGCACCCGCAAGCGCGTGCAGGCCTACGAAGGCGTTGTGATCGCCAAGCGCAACCGTGGCCTCAACAGCGGCTTCACCGTGCGCAAGATCTCCAGCGGCGAAGGCGTGGAGCGTACGTTCCAGACCTACAGCCCGCTGATCGCCGGTATCGAAGTCAAGCGCCGTGGCGATGTGCGCCGCGCCAAGCTGTACTACCTGCGCGACCGCAGCGGCCGTTCGGCACGCATCAAGGAAAAGCTGCCGAGCAAGTCGACGGCTGCAGCGGCTGCCAAGTAAGCAGCTCGCCTGTCGTGCAAAAAAGCCGCCGCTCTGGCGGCTTTTTGCATTGTTGCCCCCGCTCAGCGACAACCTTCCTTTTTTCCGCTCTACTTCTTTCTTTCCTCCGCCTCAGGTACGTTTCATCTCTTGACCAACTCATCCATTCCTCCGCAGGCCGTATCCGTCGAACCCGTCAACGCCGTGGCGCCGCCCACGCTGCTGCAGTTCGACCCGCGCAAAGTGCCGTTTGTGGCCGGAGGAGTCGAGGGATTGCCGGCGGTGTCGGCCGTGCAGCTGACGGCACAGGCGTTGCGAGCCCGCTTCGCGACACCGCCTGCCTGGACGCCGGAGCTGCGGCGTGATCCGCGGATGACCGACCGTGTCCCCGCGCAGGCTGCGGTGCTGGTGCCGATCGTGCAACGCCCCCAGGGCGCGACCGTGCTGCTGACCGAGCGGACCTCGAATCTGTCGACGCATTCGGGGCAGGTTGCGTTTCCCGGTGGCCGCGTCGACCCGGAGGACGCCAACATCGCGGCTGCCGCTTTGCGCGAGGCCTGGGAGGAGGTCGGCCTCTCGGCGCAATACATCGAGGTTCTGGGCAACCTGCCGACCTACACGACGGTGACCTCATTCATCGTGACGCCGGTGGTTGCGCTGGTGCAACCTGACTTCGAACTCACCATCAATCCTTATGAGGTCGCGCAAGCCTTCGAGGTGCCGCTCGCATGGCTGATGGACCCGGCCAATCACCGTCACCACACCGTGCCCGCACCCGATGGCACCCGGCGCCAGTGGTACTCGATGCCCTACCAGGACGGGCCCGACGAGCGCTTCGTGTGGGGCGCGACCGCGGGCATGCTGCGCAATCTCTATCGTTTCCTCGCGGCCTGACTGAATCCGTAGCTCGAATGAAGATGGCCTGAACCTTCAGGCGCTCTCGCTATCATCGAAGGATGAGCTTTTTTGCCATCCTGTGCGCGCTGCTGATCGAGCAGGTGCGGCCCCTGGGCCCGCACAACCCCGTGTACGGCGCGGTGCTGGCGTGGACACGCTGGACCAGCCGCAACTTCGACGCGGGCAAGCCGCATCACGGATGGATCGCCTGGGGCCTCGCGGTGTTCGTGCCCACGCTCGGCGCGCTGGGTGTGCACTGGCTGCTGGTGCTCACGCTCGGCCTGCCGTTCGCAGTGCTCTGGAGCATTGCGGTGCTCTACGTCACGCTGGGCTTCCGGCAGTTCAGCCACCACTTCACCGACATCCGCGATGCGCTCGACGAAGGCGACGAGCCGCTCGCGCGCTCGCTGCTCGCGCATTGGCAGGGCGTGGATGCGGCCAACCTGCCGCGCAGCGAGATCGTGCGCCACGTGATCGAGCATTCGGTGATCGCAGCGCATCGCCATGTGTTCGGCGTGCTCGCGTGGTTCTCGATCATTGCGGCCATCGGTCTTGGGCCTGCGGGCGCAGTGTTCTATCGCATGAGCGAGTTCGTCTCGCGCTACTGGGCGCACAAGAACGGCGCTGCCGTGCAGCCGTCGAGTGTTTCTGTGCAACAGGCCGCGGATCGCGCCTGGCACATGATCGACTGGCTGCCCGCGCGCATCACGGCGCTGGGTTTCGCGGTGGTCGGCAGCTTCGAGGAAGCGATCGATTGCTGGCGCAATGACGCACAGCGTTTTCCCAATGAGAACGACGGTGTGATCCTCGCGGCCACGTCGGGTGCGGTCAACGTGCGCCTGGGCGGCGGTTCGCTGCGCCCGATTCCGGTCACCGACCCGCTGCCGCGCGCCCAGGCCGGCGAATCGCTGGCCGACGGCCGTCGCACCGACACCGGCAGCACGCCGGGGCGCGAGCCCGAGCCCGGCCACCTGCGAAGTGTCGTGGGCCTGGTCTGGCGCTCGGTCGTGATGTGGATGGTGCTGCTGGCCTTGCTCACCCTGGCTCGCCTGCTCGGTTGAGCGAAGCGGCGAACGAACCATGACACATCCAGTGCCGGCCTTCTGGAGCCCGCGCATCGGCGCGCTCGAACCCTACGTGCCCGGCGAGCAGCCGCGCATCGCGAACCTTGTCAAGCTCAACACCAACGAGAACCCGTATCCGCCGTCGCCAGTCGCCATCGAGGCCATCCGGCGTGCGGCCGAGAACGGCCTGGAGCGCTATCCCGACCCCACCTCGCTCGCGCTGCGTGAAGCCGTAGCGCGGCGGCATGGCCTGCGGGTCGACGAAGTGTTCGCGGGCAACGGCTCGGACGAAGTGCTCGCGCACGCCTTCTTCGCGTTCTTCCAGCAGGCCGAGCCGCTGCTGATGCCCGACGTGAGCTACAGCTTCTACAAGGTCTACGCGCAGTTGTACGGCATCGTCTGCGAGCAGCAGCCGGTGGACGAGGGCCTGCGCATCGATGTCGACGCCCTTGCAGCGCGTGCCCGCCAAGGTTGCGCAGGCATCGTCATCGCGAATCCGAACGCGCCGACCGGCATCGGCCTGCCGCTGTCGCGCATCGAGCAACTGCTCGAAGCCTGCCCCGATCGCGTGGTGCTGGTCGACGAGGCATACGTCGATTTCGGTGGCGAGAGTGCGTTGCCGCTGATCGACAAGCACCCGAACCTGCTCGTGGTGCAGACCCTCTCCAAGTCGCGTTCGCTGGCTGGCCTGCGGGTCGGCTTTGCCTGCGGCCAGGCGCACCTCATCGACGCGCTGGTGCGCGTCAAGGACAGCTTCAACTCGTACCCGCTCGACCGGCTGGCCTCGGCCGGCGCCGTCGCCGCGCTCGAAGACGAAGACTGGTTTCGCAGCACCCGCGACAAGATCGTCGACACCCGGGAGGGCCTCGGCCTGCAGCTCGAAGACCTGGGCTTCGAGGTGCTGCCGTCGCAGGCCAATTTCGTCTTCGCACGCCATCCGCAGCGCGACGCTGCCGAACTGGCGGCCCTGCTGCGCGAGCGTGCGGTGCTGGTGCGGCATTTCAAACAGCCGCGCATCGCGCAGTACCTGCGCATCAGCATCGGCACGCGCGAGCAATGCAGCACGCTGGTCCAGCGCCTGCAGGACATCCTCACTCCAAACCCCTGAAGGAACCCCTGGCGATGCTGACCCACGACACCGATCCGCGCACAGCGGCCTGCTCAGGCTTCTGGCAAGCAGTGAGCGCCCGGCTCGAGAGCCTGCGCGCCTTGCCCGCTCGCGAATTGATGGAAGGGTTGAACGAACTGCTCGAACCCTTCTTTCCGCGGCTGGCGGCCGAAGTGGCTGGCGAGCCGCCCGAGTTCAAGCTGGTGCTGACGGCGCACGGTTCGGTAGACGACTTCGAGGATCTGATGGCGCTGGTGCAAAGCAGCCCCAAGCTGCCGCAGGTCGAGGTGGAAGCCTTTCGTCACCGTTCGAGCGATGGCTTCGGCATGCGCATGAACGACTTCGAATTGGCAAGCTCCGAAGTCCTTGTGAAGCACGAGCTCTACCGGGGGCGGGTGGCGCTGGAGATCGGCTTCGCCAAGCCCATCCCGATGGACATGCAGGACCATGCGCGCCACATGAGCCTCATCATGCTCGACCATATCCTGGGCGAGTACGACTTCGCGGTGAAGGTCGGGGCGGTCGACTACGTCGAGGCCGACGCGCACGCGGATTTCGATGGCGTGCCGCTCGACGATTTCGTGTCCGTGTTCGACGCCTGCTGGCGCGACGAACTCGGCCACACCGGTGTGTTTCCCCAGGGTGAACACGCCTGGTCGGGCATGAACGCGACGCGCACGGCCGAGGACGACCGCGAGATCGAGGTGATCGTCATGCGCAATGACGCGGCCACTGCCTTGGTGGGGCGCGCCGACCTGTGCCATCGCCTGTCGACGGCAGTGCCGGTCGAATCGGGTGAGGAGTTGGAAGAGGCACGCGTCTACGAAGACCGGCTGACGGCGCGGCTGCAGACGCACGAAGCAGGCTGCTGCACGCACGTGGTACTGGAGGAGGGCGTTCGCACCGTCCACTTCCAGGTGTCCGACCCTGAGGCAGCGATTTCGCATGCGCAATCGCTGCAGGACGACATGGACCTGCCGGTGACGCTCGATCTCGTCTTCGACCCGACCTGGAAGTCCTACCGCATCTGGCTCGGCTGAAGCTGCCTTTCGGTCAGTACCGCTTCTGGCTCAACTCGGCGAACAGCTCGCCATAAATCTTGTAGCGGCTCGCGCTGATGGCGCCTGGTCCGCTGCTTGCTGTTTCCACGTTCGCAATCACGCCGCAGCCCGGCTCGTGCAGATGCGTGCAGTTGTAGAACTTGCAGTCGTTCGCATGCTCGGCGATGTCCGGCATGAGCCCGGCGAGCTGCATTGGCGCGATGTGGTTCAGGCCGAACTCCTGGAAGCCCGGCGAGTCGATCAGGCCGGTGGTGCGGGCTTCATCGATCCAGTACCAGGTGGTGCTCGTGGTGGTGTGCTTGCCCGAATTAAGCGCCTGCGAAATCTCCTGGGTCAGCACGGTCGCGCCCGGCACCAGCAGATTGGTCAGCGTGCTCTTGCCCGATCCGGACGGACCGAGCACCAGCGTGGATTTGCCGGCCAGAAGCTTCATCAGCGAGGCGTAGTCCGCCTCGCCTGACGCCTTCAGCGATAGGGGCAGCACGCCGTGGTGCATGCGGCGGTAGGGTGCCAGCTTGGTCCATGCGCGCTCGAAGGGCTCGACAAGGTCGCTTTTGTTGAGCGCGATGATCGGCGTAATGCGCTCGGCCTCCGCCGCGATCAGCGCGCGAGCCAGTTGATGTTCGGAAAACTCCGGCTCGGCCGCGATCAGGATCAGCACGTGGTCGAGGTTGGCAGCGAACGACTTGGTGCGAATCTCGTCCTGCCGATAGAACAGGTTGCGCCGCGGCAGCACCTGCTCGATGGTGCCTTCGTCCTCACTGGCCTGCCAGTGCACGCGGTCGCCGACCACGGCCTGGCTCTTCTTGCCGCGCGGGTGGCAGATAAGCCGCTCGCCCGTGGGCGTTTCGACGAGGCAATGACGCCCGTGGCTGGCAACGACGAGGCCGTCGTGGAGTGCCTTCGCAGCAGCGGCTGCGGGCGCGGCGCGGCCGGGCTTAGCCAAGGGCTCGTTCCGTCATGCGGCGGGGGGCGCGACCAGCGCGTCGGCCTGGCGGGCGCAGTCGAAGTCGGTGACCGACAGGCCGCCCACGTCGTGCGTGTTGAAGCGCACTACGCAGCGGTTGTAGTGCACCGCCAGGTCGGGGTGGTGGTCTTGCGTGTGCGCCACGAAAGCCAGCGCGTTCACGAAGGCGATGGTCTCGAAGTAGTTGGCGAAGCTGAAGGTTTTTTCGATGGCGACGTTGGCGCCGTCGCCGGTGAGCATCCAGCCGTCGAGGCGCGCCAGGCCGGCCACGATCTCGGTGGCGCTCAGCGCCTTGCGGGGAGGGAGGTTCTTCCAGTCCTTGGGCTTGAACATGCTGCTCATGATGGGCTTCTTCGAAATGAGGGGAGTCGGGTCAGGCGGCCGTCATGCGCGCGAGGCGCTCGGAAGCCGGCGGGTGCGAATAGTAGAACTTGACGAACACCGGATCGGGCGTGAGCGTCGAGGCGTTGTCCTGGTAGAGCTTGAGCAGGGCGGCCGACAGGTCGGCGCCGCTGGTTTGCGCCACTGCGTAGGCGTCGGCCTCGAACTCGTGCTTGCGCGACAGTCGTGCGGGCAGCGGAGCAACGAAGAAGCCGAACACCGGCACGGCAATCATGAACAGCAGCAACGCCAGCGCGCTGTTGGGCGCCGTCATGTTGGGCTGCACGCCCAGGCCCGTGTAGAACCAGACCTGCGTCGACACCCAGCCCAGCAGCGCGAAGCCAGCCAGGCTCAGGGCGAACATCGCGACCAGCCGCTTCACGATATGGCGGTGCTTGAAGTGTCCCAGTTCGTGCGCGAGTACGGCCTCGACCTCGCCGGCGTTGAGCTGGCGCAGCAGCGTGTCGTAGAACACCACGCGCTTGCTGGCGCCGAAGCCGGTGAAGTAGGCGTTGGCGTGGGCGCTGCGCGTGCTGCCGTCCATCACGAACAGGCCCTTGGCCGCGAAGCCGCAGCGCTTCATCAGTGCCGTCACGCGCTCCTTGAGCGTCGGGTCGTCGAGCGGCTTGAACTTGTTGAACAGCGGTGCGATGAAGGTCGGGTAGATCAGCATCAGCAGCAGGTTGAATCCCATCCACGCGCCCCAGGACCACAACCACCACAGCTGCCCGGCCGCGCCCATGAGCCAGAGGATCAACGCCGCGATCGGCAGGCCGATCGCCGCGCCCAGCAGCGTCGACTTGAGCGTGTCGGCCAGCCAGAGCTTCCAGGTCATCTTGTTGAAGCCGAAGCGCTCTTCGAGCCTGAAGGTCTGCCAGAGCGTGAAGGGCAGTTCGAGCAGGCCGCCGATGGCCGCGAAGGCTGCCAGCAATGCCAGCTGCTGCGCCATGCCGCCGCCGATCCACGCCAGCAGAAGCTTGTTGAGCACGTCGAGGCCGCCGAGCAAGGTCCAGCCCAGAAGCAGCGCTGCGCCCCAGGCCATCTCGACCAGGCCGAAGCGCGCCTTGGCGATGGTGTAGTCGGCCGCTTTCTGGTGGGCGGCGAGGGCGATGGTCTGCGCGAAAGCGGCCGGCACGGTGCCGCGGTGCTGCGCCACATGGCGCACCTGCCGCGTGGCCAGCCAGAACTTCACGAGCAGGCCTGCAACCAATGCGGCCGCAAAGGCGATGGTGAAGATGAGCGAATAGGACATGGAGCGGCGAGTTTAGTCCCCGCTATCTGGGGGCGCAGCCCTTCGACGACAATCCTGCGATGCCTGAATCCCTTGACCCGACGCCCCCCGCAGCTGCGCCCACCCTGAAGAAAAGCGACCAGAACCTGGTCTGGCTGGACTGCGAAATGAGCGGCCTCGACCCCGAAAAAGAGCGCCTGCTCGAAATCGCCGTGGTCGTTACCGGCCCCGACCTCACGCCCGTCATCGACGGCCCCGTGCTCGTCATTCACCAGAGCGACGCCGTGCTCGACGCCATGGATGCCTGGAACAAGGGCACCCACGGCCGCAGCGGCCTGATCGACAAGGTCAAGGCATCCACCCTCGACGAAGCCGCCGCCGAGCAGCAACTGCTGGAATTCATCGCCAAATACATCCCGCGCAGCGGTTCGCCCATGTGCGGCAACACCATCGGGCAGGACCGGCGCTTCCTGGTCAGGTACATGCCCAAGCTGGAGGCGTACTTCCACTATCGCAACCTGGACGTCAGCACCCTCAAGGAGCTGGCCAAGCGCTGGAAACCCACGGCCTACAGCAGCTTCAAGAAGCAGCAGGCGCATACCGCGCTGGCCGATGTGCACGAATCCATCGAGGAACTGGCGCACTACCGCGAGACCTTTCTGCGCCTGACGGATTGAGCAAAGCTGGGGATTAGGTAAAAACCCGAATCCATGCCATAATCGCAGGCTTCGCTGATCGGGAAGGTATTTCAAGCCCGGCCAGCGTCTCTTGCATCTCCCTATCTTGCACACCGCGCCCGATCGCATTCGCTGATCAAAAAGGGCCGCAACCTCAGGCGCCAGCCCGAAGTTGAATGTCGTTGGATGGTTGATGTTTTTAACCACCAACGGGGCGCCGCCTACGGCAGCGCTCGCGTTTGAGATTGATATTCATGACCGACGCTTTTGAAGCGCAGGGCGAGTTCGCGCCTGTGCAATCCGCTACCCACAACGAATTCACCGCCGCCACGGACACCATGTCCGAGGCGCCCATCCTCGAGGCGCTGGATGCGGCTGCCCCCGAAGCTGCCGCGGCCGAAGAGCCCGCCAAGCCCAACGGCTTCATCAAGCTGGGCCTCGCGCCCGAGCTGATCGCCGCCGTGGCTGACCTGGGCTTCACCCAGCCCACCACCGTGCAGGAAAAGGTCGTGCCGATCGCCATGGGCGAAGAGGGCGCTGCCCGCTTCGTCGACCTGATGGTTTCGAGCCAGACCGGCTCCGGCAAGACCGCCGCCTTCCTGCTGCCCGTGCTGCACACGCTGCTCAAGCGCCAGGCCGAGGCAGAAGCCGAAGCCAAGGCCGAGTTCCAGCGCCTGGCCGCCGAAGCTGCTGCCCGCGGCGAAGCCCCGCCCAAGAAGCCGAAGCGCAAGGACCCGACCAACGCCCGCCATTTCAAGGCTGCCACGCCCGGCGCCCTGATCCTGTGCCCGACGCGCGAACTCGCGCAGCAAGTCGCGCACGACGCCATCGAACTGGTTCGCCACTGCCGCGGCCTGCGCATCGCCAACGTGGTGGGCGGCATGCCCTACCAACTGCAGATCGCCAAGCTGCAGAACGCCGACCTCGTGGTTGCCACGCCCGGCCGTCTGCTCGACCTGCAACGCTCGCAGCAGCTCAAGCTCGACCAGGTCAAGTTCCTGGTGGTCGACGAAGCCGACCGCATGCTCGACCTCGGTTTCTCCGACGACCTGGCCGAAGTCAACCAGCTCACTATCGAGCGCCAGCAAACGATGATGTTCAGCGCCACCTTCGCGCCGCGCATCCAGCAACTGGCCCAGCGCGTGATGCGCGAACCGCAGCGCATCACCATCGACAGCCCGCAGGAAAAGCACGCCAACATCAAGCAGGTGCTGTTCTGGGCCGACAACAGCCAGCACAAGCGCAAGCTGCTCGACCACTGGCTGCGCGACACCAGCATCAACCAGGCGATCGTGTTCGCGAGCACGCAAGTCGAGTGCGACGGCCTCGCCAACGACCTGCAGCAAGAAGGCTTCAGCGCCGTGGCGCTGCACGGCGCCCTGAGCCAGGGCCTGCGCAACCGCCGCCTGATGGCGCTGCGCCAGGGCCAGGTGCAGATCCTGGTGGCCACCGACGTTGCCGCCCGCGGCATCGACGTGCCGACCATCACCCACGTCTTCAACTTCGGCCTGCCGATGAAGGCCGAGGACTACACCCACCGCATCGGCCGCACCGGCCGTGCCGGCCGCGACGGCCTGGCCGTCACGTTCGCCGAGTTCCGCGATCGCCGCAAAATCATGGACATTGAGCATTACAGCCGCCAGCAGTTCAAGGCCGAAGTGGTGCCGGGCATGGAGCCGCAACAGCGCATGCCGCAATCGCGTCCGCCGCAAGGCGAATTCCGCGGCGGCCGTGGCGACAACCAATCGCGCGACCGCAAGTTCGGTGGCGGCGGTGGCGGTGGCTACCGCGGCGGCAATGGTGGCGGCAACGGCGGCGGCTATGCCGGCGCCAGCGGCTTCAACGACCGCAACTCGCGTGGTCCGGCCGCACCGGGCCCGCGTGGTTTCCAGGGCGGCCAGAATGCCGGTTTCGGCAGCGGCCGTGACGAAGGCGGCAACGGCGGCGGTGCCGGCTACGGCCGCAAGCCGGGCTGGGGCGACAGCGCTCCGCGCGGCGGCCACGGTCACGGCGGTGGCCGCGGCGACGGCGGCTTCGCACCGCGCGAGGGCTTCGCGCCCCGCGGCAATGGCGCTGCCGGTCATGGCGGCCCAGGCAAGGTGTTCGTGCCCCGCGACGCGCAAAAGCGCGCGTTCAAGCCCAGCCGCTGATCCTGCTTCCCGGGCGGCCTGACGGCCGCCTCGCCCCCAGAAAGCCCGCGCTTCTAACGAACGCGGGCTTTTTCATTTCGGGTTTCCGAGCAGTCAGGTGACATTGAATTTGATTGACATCTGAATCGATGAAAAGTAATGTAATAAGGCATTATTTCCCCGGGTCCGTCCTGCGGCCGCCGGTTCATCGACACCTGCTTTTCGACTTTCGACATGAAAATTGCGATTCTTGGGGGTGGCCACGGCGCCTATGCGGCCGCTGCGGACCTGTCTGAAACCGGCCATGAAGTGCGCCTGTGGCGCCGCGACGCCGCGGCGCTCGAGCCGCTGGCGCGTGCCGGCTCGATCACGCTGAAGGACGCCGACGGCGCACGCGAGGTGCCCATTGCGCTGGCCACCGCCGACATCGGCGCAGCCCTGAAGGGCGCCGAGCTGATCGTCATTCCCACCCCCGCGATCGCCCAGCACGACATCGCACTCGCGATGGCACCGCACCTGGTCGACGGGCAGGTCGTGTTCCTGCCGCCGGGCACCTTCGGCAGCTACGTGATGGCGAAGACGGTGAAAGAGGCCGGCAGCCGTGCCGACGTCGCCTGGGCCGAGACCGGCACCCTGCCTTACCTGGCGCGCAAGCACGGCGAGCGCGAAGTCAACCTCACCATCCGCGCCATCCGCCTGCCTACCGGCGTCTACCCGGCCCGCAAGGAGGCGCAAGCCATCGAGGTGATCCGCAAGGCTTATCCGTCCGTGCACGGCTGCGGCGATGCGCTCTCGGGTGCACTGATGAATGCAGGCCCAGTCATCCACCCGCCGTTGATGGTGATGAATGCCGCGCCGCTGCAGCACTTCGAGCGCTGGGACATCCACAACGAAGGCACGCAACGCGCCGTGCGCGACGTGACCGATCGGCTCGACCAGGAACGCATTGCCGTGCGAGAAGCCTTCGGGCAGGGCGCGCCGCACTATCCGCTGGCCGACCACTACAACAACGACCAGTGGATGTACGGCGACGCGCACAAGCAGCTCGTCAAATCGGGCGACTGGCGCGAGAACATCGACCTGCACACGCACCGCTACATCACGGAAGACACCGAGCTCGGCCTGGCCTTCCTGGCCTCGGCCGCGCGCCACGCGGGTGTGGATGCACCCATCGCCCACGGCCTGCTGGCCATCGTCGGCGGCTTTCTCGGGCGCGACCTGCGGCGCGGGCCGCGCACCTTCGAAAGCCTGGGCCTCGCCGACCTGAGCGCGGCGCAACTCAAGCAGAGGCTGCACGATGGCGAATGACGCCGCGCTCCCCCGGTTCGCGGCGGTCGGCGCGGGCCGCATGGGGCGCGGCATCGCCATCGCATTCGCCTATGCCGGCCACCGCATCTCGCTGATCGACCTGCGCTCGCGCAGCGACGAAGCCTGGCAGCGCCTGCGCGACGAAGCAAAGGCCGAGATCGAAGCCAGCCTCTCGGGTCTCGCGCAGCTCGGCGTGATCGACGCATCGCAGATCGAGCGCATCGCCGCGCGCGTGGACTTCGTCAACGCCGCGGCCGCCCCGCAGGCGCTGGCCGCAGCCGAACTCGTGTTCGAAGGCGTCCCCGAAACCATGGAAGCCAAGCGCGAGGCCTTCGAGCAGCTCAACCGCCATTGCCGCGACGACGCGATCCTCACCTCGACCACCAGCAGCATCCTCGTGACGCAGCTGGCGTCATTGGTGCGGCTGCCCGGGCGCTTCCTCAACATGCATTGGCTCAACCCGGCCTACGTGATCCCCGTGGTCGAGCTGAGCTGCCACCCCGGCACCGACGCCGCCGTGCTCGCCCGCACCAAGACGCTGATGGAAGAGATCGGCAAGCTGCCCGTGGTTTGCGGTGCCTCGCCAGGCTACATCGTGCCGCGCCTGCAGGCGCTGGTGATGAACGAAGCCGCGCGAATGATCGAAGAGGGTGCCGCCACCGCCGAAGAAATCGACAAGGCCACGCGCTACGGCCTGGGCCTGCGCTTCGCCGCGCTGGGCGTGGTCGAGTTCATCGACTTCGGCGGCTGCGACATCCTGCATCACGCGAGCCGCGAGATGTCGGCCTCGCTCGACGCCGGCCGCTACACCGCGCCTGCCATCGTCGGCCGCATGGTCGAGCAGGGCCGGCTGGGCCTCAAGAGCGGCAGCGGCTTCTATGACTACGAAGGCCGCGACATCGCGGCCTACCGGCGTGACGTGCTCTCGCGCACGCTCGGCGAACTGCGGCATGCGGGCCTTTGGCGCGCGCCTGCGGACGAGACCTTGCCATGAGCATCCGCCGCGCCTTTGCCGATCTGTCGGTGGGGCAGGTGCACTACGCGGCGTGCGGCGACCACCAGGCGCCGGCCGTGCTGTTGCTGCATCAGTCGCCGCGCAGCTGGGCCGAGTACCGCGCAGTGCTGCCGTTGATCGGCGCGCATCGTCGGGCCATTGCGATGGACACAGCCGGCTTCGGCGATTCGGCCGACGGCGGAGTGCCGGCGAGCATCGGGCAATGGGCACGCGTGGCCTGCGAACTGCTGGATGCGATGGGCATCGCGCAGGCCGACGTGGTGGGGCATCACACAGGCGGCGTTATCGCAGTCGAGCTCGCGGCAGCGTTTCCTGAGCGCGTTCGCAGCCTCGTGCTGTCTTCGACGCCGTACACCGACGAGCCCTTTCGCAAGGCACGGGCACAACGTCCACCCATCGACGAAGTCGCGCCGAGCGAAGACGGCTCTCACCTCGCAGCGCTGTGGCAAAAGCGCCAGGGTTTCTATCCGCTAGGACGTCCCGATCTGCTCGAAGCCTTCGTGCTCGATGCATTGAAGGTCAAGCGTGTCGAAGAGGGCCATCGCGCCGTCGCGTCGTATCGCATGGAAGAGCGCATCAGTCGCGTCACGCAGCCCACGCTGATCGTTCGCGCCACCGCCGACCCGTTCGCGGCGCCGCATGCCGAGGAGCTGCAGCACCACCTGCCGCAAGCGCGCATCGTCGACATTGAAGGCGGCATGGTGCCGCTGCCCGATCAGATGCCTGAAGCCTTCGCACGCACAGTGCTCGATTTTCTGGAGACGCTGCCGTGAAGGCAGTGCGCATTCACGGATTCGATGCGATCCCCGTGCTGGAGGAGATTGCCGACCCTGTCGCGCGGCCGGGCCGCACCCTGGTGCGCATGGAAGCCGCAACGGTCGGGCACATCGACCGCACAGTGTGGCGCGGGAGTTTCCTTCGCCATCCGCCGTTGCCCTACACGCCTGGCGTGGAGGCTGCAGGTGTAGTGATGGCAAGCGAACGGTATGCCGTCGGCCAGCGCGTGTGGCTGCGCGGCAGCGGACTCGGCACGCTCTTCGACGGCACCTGGTGCGAGCAGATCGATGCGCCCGACGAAGCGCTGGGCCTGTTGCCCGACGCTGTGCCGATGGCGCTGGGCGCTGCTTTCTTCTCGCCCACGACCTCGGCATGGGTGGCGCTGCACGAAGTCGCGAAGCTGCAGGCCGGTGAGCAGGTGTTGGTGACCGGCGCGAGCGGCGCCGTCGGCTCGCTCGTGATGCAACTCGCACGCGACGCAGGTTGCACGGTGACGGCAGTGGATCCGAACGCCGCGCCGCCACCCGCTGCCGGCGCCGATCTGCTGATTGACACGGTCGGCGGAGATGTGCTCGCCAAGGTGCTGCCTTCGGTGCGGCCAGGCGGCCGTGCCGTGCTGGTCGGCTATACCGCCGGCCCGACGCTGCAGCTCGACATCGCGCACTTCCTGCAACGCGACGTTGCGCTGTTGCCTCTCAACATGATTCGACGTGAAGCCGCCGGCCGTGCAGCGGCGCCCGAATTGCTCGCGAGGCTGGCCGATGGCCGCCTGCACCTCGACGTGCAGCCGTTCGCATTTGCCGATGCAGCCCACGCGCTTGAATGGATCGCACAGCGCGGCCACCGCGGCCGCGCCGTCCTCGTGCCCCGCCTCTGAGCGGAGAGGCGAGCGAGCAAGCAAGCTCAGTCTTCTTGCGGCTCCTCGACCGGCACATGTACGTGCAGGTCGATCATCTGCCTCAGCGTCTGCTTGAGCTCTTCGGCGCGTCGCAGCCCGAAGGGTTCGAGCACGCGCCGTTCGTGGTCGCGTGCCAGTTCCATCAGGTGCTCGACCGCCTTCAGCCCCTTGCGCGTGATGCGCACCAGCGTGATGCGGCGATCACTTTCGTGGGGCAGGCGCTCGACTTGTCCGCGCGATTCCATGCGGTCCAGCAGCCGCGTCACCGTGGGTTGCTTGGTCACTGTCACCTGCGCGAGCTGGCCGATGCTGATCGGCTCGCTGCCGGCGAGCGATGCCATCACGCGCCACTCCGATACGGAGAAGCCCTGCTGCCGCGCAACCTCGTGGAACTCCGAGGAGATCAGCTGGCTGGCCTGCGCCAGCAGTGCCGGCAGGTAGTCATCGACGAAGCGATGCGATTCGACGGGTTGTTCTTCAGCCATGAAGGCACCTCACAGTCGCCGCGGGCACGCTGTTTGCATGTCTAGGGTAATTCATGATTGTGGATACATTCATTTGTCAACATTATATGAACCGCGATGCAGCTCCCCAAGCTCATCGTCCCACGATAGACAACAAGGACCCAGATGGCCGAGCGTTCATTCGTTGAAGAAGTCAAGAAGCTGCGGCTTTCTGGTGGGGAAGTCTTCCGTGGGGAGGGCATTCTGGCGGTTACCAAGGCCTTGCTCGAATCGGGAGTTTCCTATGTGGCGGGCTACCAGGGTGCACCCATCTCGCACCTGATGGACGTGCTGGCCGACGCGCAGGACATCCTTGCCGAGCAGGGCATCCGCTTCGAGAACAGCGCGAGCGAGGCCACCGCCGCCGCCACGCTGGCCGCCTCCGTCAACTACCCGCTGCGCGGCGCCGTCACCTTCAAGGCGACCGTGGGCACCAACGTCGCGTCTGATGCGCTGGCCAACCTGGCATCCGGCGGCGTCACCGGCGGCGCGCTCATCATCGTCGGCGAAGACTACGGCGAAGGCTCGTCGATCATGCAGGAGCGCAGCCATGCCTTCGCCATGAAGTCGCAGATCTGGCTGCTCGATCCACGCCCCAACCTGCCGAGCATCGTCGATGCGGTGAAGCAGGGCTTCGATCTTTCAGAGGCCAGCAACACGCCGGTGATGCTGCAGCTGCGCATTCGCGCTTGCCACGTGCACGGCCACTTCATTGCAGGCGACAACCGCCGCCCGAAGTTCACGCTGAAAGACGCGCTCGAGAACCCGCAGCGCGATGTCAGCCGTATCGTGCTGCCGCCCGCGAGCTTCGTGCATGAACAAGAGAAGGTGAAAGACCGCTGGCCCGCTGCCGTGCGCTTCATCGAGGAGCGCAAGCTCAACGAGTTCTTCTCCGAAGACGCCGACGACATCGGCATCATCGTGCAGGGCGGCAGCTACAACACGCTGCTGCGCGCCCTCGAGCGCCTGGGCCTGGCCGACGTGTACGGCAACACGCAGGTGCCGCTCTATGTGATGAACGTGGCCTACCCCGTCATCGAGAGCGAGGTGATCCGCTTCTGCGAAGGCAAGCGCGCCGTGATGGTCGTGGAAGAGGGGCAGCCCAACTTCGTCGAGCAGAACCTGGCAACCATCCTGCGCCAGGCCGGCTCGACCACCGCGCTGCACGGCAAGGACGTACTGCCGGTGGCCGGCGAGTACACCGCCTCCGAACTGCTCAAAGGCGCGCGCAGCTTCTGCGAGCGCTACGAACGCCTGGCACCGCTGCCGGTGCCAGTGCCGGTGCGCAAGGTGATTCCGTTGAAGGAAGTGGCGGCCATCGGCGTCGATGCCGCACCCGAGCCCGCGCAGCCGTCGACAGCATTGGGCGAGGTAGTCCACGCCCGTCCGCCAGGCTTCTGCACCGGTTGCCCCGAGCGCCCCATCTTCAGCGCCATGAAGCTGGTCGAGCGCGAACTCGGAGCGCACCACGTGAGCGCCGACATCGGCTGCCACCTGTTCTCGATCCTGCCGCCCTTCAACATCGGCAACACCACCATGGGCTACGGCCTGGGCGGCGCAGGTGCCGCGGCGCTCAATGCACCCGCCGGCAAGCGCGCGATCTCGATGATGGGCGACGGTGGTTTCTGGCACAACGGCCTCACCAGCGGTGTAGCGAACGCGGTCTTCAACAAGAGCGACAACCTCACCATCGTCGTAGACAACAACTACACCTCGGCCACGGGCGGGCAGGACATCCTGTCGTCGCACGCCGTCAACAAGACGCGCAGCACCGGCCACGAAATCGAGCGCGCCGTGCGCGGCGTGGGCGTTGAGTGGGTCAAGACGCTACGCCGCACCTACGACGTGGCAGGCATGCGCGACGCGCTGAAAGACGCACTCACCACCACGAAGAAGGGCCCCAAGGTCCTGATCGCCCAGTCGGAGTGCATGCTCAACAAGCAGCGCCGCGAGAAGCCGCTGGTGCGCAAGGCCATCGCCGACGGCAAGCGCATGGTGCGCGAGAAGTTCGGCGTCGATTCAGACACATGCACCGGCGACCATTCCTGCATTCGCTTGTCGGGCTGCCCGTCGCTGTCGATCAAGCCCAACCCCGATCCGCTGCGCACCGACCCCGTCGCGACCGTGCTCGACAGCTGCGTGGGCTGCGGCGTGTGCGGCGAGGTCTCGCATGCAGCCGTGCTGTGCCCATCGTTCTACAAGGCCCAGATCGTGAGCAACCCCAGCCGCTGGGACGTGCTGCGCGAACGTGTGCGCGCCGCCGTCATCGGCTGGCTGCAACGCGGCGAGGCGCGCCGCCGTGAAGCCTATGCCTTCTGAAGCAATGACGAGAAACGCACAACCCATCAAGATCGCGATCCTGGCCATGGGCGGGGAGGGCGGCGGCGTGCTGGCCGACTGGATCGTCGACATGGGCGAGGCCAACGGCTACGTCGCCCAGACCACTTCGGTGCCGGGCGTGGCCCAGCGCACCGGCGCGACCATCTACTACGTCGAGCTGTACCCCACGGCGCAGGCCGAGGCCGATGGCGGCCTGCCGGTGCTCGCGCTGATGCCGCTGCCGGGCGACGTCGACGTGGTGCTGGCGTCGGAGCTCATGGAGGCAGGGCGTGCCGTACAGCGCGGCCTCGTCACGCGCGACCGCACCACGCTGATCGCATCCACGCACCGCGTCTTCTCCATCGCGGAGAAAAGCGCCTTGGGCGATGGCCGCGTCGACAGCGACCAGCTTCTCGCACACACCGCCAAGGCAGCCAAGCGCTTCATCCGCTTCGACATGGCACAGGCAGCCGAAGCTTCGGGCAGCGTGATCAGCGCCGTGCTGTTCGGCACGCTGGCAGGTTCGGGCGTGCTGCCATTCAGCCGCGCGCAGTTCGAGGCAACCATCGAGCGAGGCGGCGTGGGCGTGAAGCCCAGCCTCAAGGCCTTTGGCGCTGCATTCGCTCGCGTACAGGGCGGTGACGACGGCGAGCCTGCGAAAGAAGTGCCTATCGCCGCGCCGGCGCCGCAACCGCGCCACCCGGCCGTGCGGGCTTTGGTTGAGCGGGTGCAACACGACTTCCCGGTGCAAGCGCAAGACTTCCTGCTCGAAGGCGTGCGCCGTCTCATCGACTACCAGGACCCGGCCTACGCCAGCCTGTACCTCGACCGCATGGCTGCCATCGCCGCGCTGCCGGGCAACGACGACCATCGCCTGCTGCGCGAAACCGCGCGCCACCTCGCGCTCTGGATGTCCTACGAAGACACTGCCCGCGTCGCAGCCCTGAAGACCCGCTCCACCCGCTTCGAGCGCGTGCGCGGTGAGGCAAGCGTGCAGCCCGGCCAGGTGCTCGCCATCAACGAGTACATGCACCCGCGCCTGCAGGAAATCTGCGAGACGCTGCCTGGCGGCATCGGCCGCTGGCTCATGAACTCGACGATGCCCAAGAAGCTCGTCGAGCGCTTCACGCAGCACGGCCGCGTGATCCAGACCAGCTCACTGCGCGGCTACCTCATGCTGCGCATCGTGGCGGCATGCAAGCGCTGGCGCCTGTCGACGATGCGCTATGCCGAGGAAAACCGCCGTATCGAGGAATGGCTGCAGCGCATCGCCGCCACCGCGCAACGCAACCCCGAACTGGCCGTCGAGCTGGCCCAGTGCCAGCGCCTCGTCAAGGGCTACAGCGATACGCACGAACGCGGCATCCGCAACTACGACACCGTGATGCGTGCTGTCGAGCGCGCCGGCACAGCGCTGGCACCGGCCACGCTGCGCGAACTGCGCGATGCGGCCCTGGCCGACGAACACGGCCACAAGCTGCAGGCCGCACTGGCACAGCATGCACTGGCCTGAAGAGACAACGAAGATGACCGCACCCTCAGCCACCCTCTCACTGCGCGTCGTCGAGGCGCGGGCGTTGAATCCGCTGATCCGCATGCTGCGCCTGCGCGCCGAAGATGGCCGCGCGCTGCCCGGCTTTGCAGCCGGCGCCCACATCCGCGTGCAGGTGTCGCTGCCCGACGGCAAGACCGACTGGCGCCACTACTCGCTCATCAACTTCGACACGGCGCGCAATGCCACCAATGCGCCGGCTGAATACGTGATCGCAGTGCGCAAGGAGGCCGAAGGCCGGGGCGGCTCGCGCTTCATGCACGAGCAGCTGCAAGAGGGCGACACCCTCGCCATCGAGGCGCCCAAGAACGACTTCCCGCTGCACACCGGCCCCGGCGGCACCGTGTTGGTGGCCGGTGGTATCGGCGTGACGCCGCTCGCCACCATGGCCGCCCGCCGCCGCGCCGAAGGTGCAGCCGTGCGCATGCACTACGCCGGCCGCAGCCGCGACCTGATGGCCTTTTTGCCCGAGCTTCAAACCCTGCTCGGCGATGACCTGCGCGTGCACGCGGACGCCGAGGCTGGCACGCCGCTCGATATCGACGCGCTGCTCGACAGCGTTCCCACCGGCGACCGCCTCTATGTATGCGGCCCCAAGGTCATGCTCGACGCCGTGCTCGAACACACCCAGGCGCGCGGCTGGGAACACGACCGCGTGCACTTCGAACTCTTTACCGAGCCGGTCGCGGAAGAAGGCGATCAGCCCTTCGAGGTGGAGCTCGCCCAGTCGGGCCAGTGCTTCACTGTGCCGGCCGACCAGAGCATCCTCGACTGCCTGATCGAAAACGGCTGCGACCCGATGTTCGACTGCAAGCGCGGCGAATGCGGCGTATGCGCGGTGCCGGTGCTCGAAGGCGAGATCGACCACCGCGACTACGTGCTCACCGCCCGTGAGAAGGCGGAAGGCAACGTCATGCAGATCTGCATCTCGCGCGCCAAGGGTGCGCGCCTGGTGCTGGACATCTGATGAAGCAAGGAGCCATGAGAACCATGACCTCGTACCGAGACAACCCCGATGCCATCCGCGCGCTGGTGCAGCATGATCGCGTGCACCGCGACCTGTACACCAGCCAGGAGCTGTTCGAGCTGGAGCAGGAGCATTTCTTCGCCAACACCTGGAACTACGTCGGCCATGAAAGCCAACTGCCCAAGCCCGGCGACTGGATCAGCAACGAGATCGCGGGCCGCCCGCTGATCATCGTGCGCCACTCCGACGGCAGCGTGCGCGCCATGATGAACCGCTGCGCCCACAAGGGCTCGCGGCTCGTGAACGGGCCCTGCGGCAACACCGGCAAATTCTTCCGTTGCCCGTACCACGCCTGGACATTCAAGACCGACGGCGCGCCGCTGGCGATTCCGCTGAAGACGGGCTATGAGCACACGCAACTGCACGAGTGCGAGTCGGGCAAGGGCCTCACCACCGTGAAGCACGTGCGCAGCCACCGTGGCTTCATCTTCGTGAAGATCAACAACGCGGGCCCCGACTTCGACGAATACTTCGGCGACTCGCTGAGCTCCATCGACAACATGGCCGACCGCTCGCCCGAAGGCGAGCTCGAAATTGCGGGCGGGTGCCTGCGCTTCATGCACCAGTGCAACTGGAAGATGTTCGTCGAGAACCTCAACGACACCATGCACCCCATGGTGGCGCACGAATCTTCTGCGGGTACCGCCAAGCGCATGTGGGCCGACAAGCCCGAAGACCAGCCCAAGCCCATGGCGGTCGAGCAGTTCGCGCCCTTCATGTCCGACTACAAGTTCTTCGAGGACATGGGCATCCGCACCTACGACAACGGCCACAGCTTCACGGGCGTGCACTTCAGCATCCATAGCAAATACAAGGCGATCCCCGCGTACGACGACGCCATGAAGGCGCGCTACGGCGAGGAGAAGACGGCGCAGATCCTCGGCATGGCGCGGCACAACACCGTGTACTACCCGAACCTCACGATCAAGGGCGCGATCCAGGCGATCCGCGTGGTCAAGCCGATCTCGGCCGACAAGACGCTGATCGAGAGCTGGACCTTCCGCCTCAAGGGGGCGCCGCCCGAGCTGCTGCAGCGCACCACCATGTACAACCGGCTCATCAACTCGCCGTTCTCGGTGGTGGGGCATGACGACTTGCAGGCCTACCGAGGCATGCAGGCCGGCCTGCACGCGAGCGGCAACGAGTGGGTGAGCCTGCACCGCGACTACGACCCTTCGGAGCTGAAAGGCGGCGAGATCACCACGGGCGGCACCAACGAACTGCCGATGCGCAACCAGTACCGAAGCTGGGTGCAACGCATGACGGAGACCATGTAATGGCCGGCACCGAAGTCACCCGCCAGGACCTGATCGACTTCGTCGTGAACGAAGCACACCTGCTCGACACGCGGCGCTACGAAGAGTGGAACGCGCTCTTCACCGACGACGCCTTCTACTGGGTGCCGCTCGTGCCCGACCAGGAAGACGGCCTCAACCACACCTCGCACCTGTACGAAGACAAGCTGCTGCGCGACCTGCGCATCGAGCGCTTGAAGAGCCCGCGCGCTTTCTCGCAGCAGCCGCCGAGCCGCTGCCACCACCTGCTGCAAGTGCCGGTGGTCGAACAGTTCGATGCCGAGGCCAACCGCTACGTGGTGCGCACCGGGTTCCACTACACCGAATCGCAGGGTGACGAACTGCAGTTCTACGTCGGCACCTTCTTCCACCACCTCACGGTGCAGGATGGCGCGCTGCGCATGACGCTCAAGCGCGTCGACCTGCTCAACTGCGACGCGGCCCTGCCGGCCGTTCAGCTCTTCATCTGACAGGGACGAGATGTCACACGCCACCGTCCATCAAGTCTTTGCGGCCACCGCGGCGCGCACGCCGCAAGCCGAATTCCTGTTCACCGAATCGGTGACTGCGGCCGCCTATGGCATCGAAGCAGGCGCCATCCGGTGGGGCGAGGCTGCCGCACAGATCGAACGCCTGCGCGCGGCCTATGCGCAAGCCGGCTACGGGCACGGCCACCGCGTCGGCTTGTTGCTGGAGAGCCGGCCTGCCTTCATCTTCCACTGGCTCGCGCTGAATGCCTTGGGCGTGAGCGTGGTGCCGATCAACGCCGAGATGCGCTCGGCCGAGCTGGTCTACCTGATCGGCCACAGCGAGATCGGCCTGGCCGTGACGCTGCCGGCGCGCGCGGCCGACCTGCGTGCCGCGGCGGCGCAGGCGGGCGTGGCGTTCGAGACGATGGGGCCTGAAGACGCCGTGCCGCCAGCGAAGACCGCCGCACCGCGCGCCCATGAGCCCGTGGGCGCCGACACCGAATGCGGCCTGCTCTACACCTCGGGCACCACGGGCCGGCCCAAGGGCTGCATCCTGAGCAACGCCTACTTTCTGCGCGCGGGCGAGTGGTATGCGGCGCTCGATGGTGTGTGCGGCATCCGGCCTGACAAGGAACGCGTCATCACGCCACTGCCGCTGAACCACATGAACGCGATGGCCTTCTCCACCATGGTGGTGCTGGTTGCGGGCGGTTGCCTGGTGCAGCTTGATCGCTTCCATCCGAAGACCTGGCTGGCCAGTGCGAAGGAAAGCGGCGCGACCATCGTGCATTACCTCGGCGTGATGCCCGCCATGCTGCTGTCCGCACCTGCATCGGCGGCCGACCGCGATCACGCCATCCGCTGGGGCTTCGGCGCCGGTGTCGACCGCAAGAACCATGCGCCCTTCGAGGAGCGCTTCGGTTTCCCGTTGGTCGAGGCCTGGGCCATGACCGAGACCGGCGCGGCCGCCTGCATCATGGCCAACCGCGAGCCGCGCCTCGTGGGCACCAGCTGTTTCGGGCGGCAGGAAGACTTCGTCGAGATCCGCCTCATGGGTGAGGACGGCAGCGACGTCGGCGTCGATGCACCGGGCGAACTGCTGGTGCGTTCGGCCGGCAATGACCCGAAGCGCTATTTCTTCTCCGGCTACCTGAAGGACGAGGAAGCCACGCGCGAAGCCTGGGCCGATGGCTGGTTTCACACCGGCGACCTGGTGCGCCGCGACGCCGAAGGCAACTTCTTCTTCGTCGACCGCAAGAAGAACGTGATCCGCCGCAGCGGCGAGAACATCTCCGCCGTCGAGGTCGAGAGCGTGCTCAACCAGCACCCGGCGGTGAAGACTTCCGCCGTTGCCGCCACGCCCGATGCGGTGCGTGGTGACGAGGTGCTGGCCTGCATCGTGATGCGCGAAGACATCGACGCCTCGCAGCGCACGCAAGTCGCCGCCAGCATCGTCGAACACGCACTGGCCCAGCTGGCGTACTACAAGGCACCCGGCTACGTGGCCTTCGTCGATGCGCTGCCGCTCACGCCTTCGCAGAAGATCCAGCGCGGCCAGCTGCGCGAAATGGCGCAGTCGCTGCCGGGCCAGGGCCATTGCGTCGACACACGCGCCATGAAGAAGAGGCAGGCATGACGACGAAACGACGGCTCTCCTACGAAGGCGTCGCGGTCGCGGTGCCCGTGACCGTGCCCTACGTGCGCTACTCCACGCGCACCGCGCACTGGTTCGTCGGCCAGGCCATCGAGGCGCTGGTCGATGCCAGCGGCGTGGCCAAGGAGCAGATCGACGGCCTGTGCCTCAGCAGCTTCTCGCTCGCGCCCGACACGGCCGTGGGTGTCACGCAGCACCTGGGCCTGTCGCCTCGCTGGCTCGACCATGTGCCTACCGGCGGCGCATCTGGCGTGATGTGCCTGCGCCGCGCGGCGCGGGCCGTGCAGGCGGGCGATGCCGACATCGTGGCTTGCGTGGGTGCCGACACCAACCACGTCGACTCCTTTCGCCAGACGCTGGGCAGCTTCAGCAACTTCGCGCGCGATGCGAGCTACCCCTACGGCTCGGGCGGCCCGAACTCGATCTTCGCGTTCATCACCGCCAACTACATGCGCACCTACGGCGCGAAGCGCGAAGACTTCGGCCGCATCTGCGTCGACCAGCGCACCAACGCGCTCGGCAACCCGAACGCGATGTTCAAGAAGGGCCTGACGCTCGACGAGTACATGGCCGCGCGGCCCATCTCCGACCCGATCCACCTGTTCGACTGCGTGATGCCCTGTGCGGGCGCCGATGCCTTCCTCGTGATGAGCGAGGAGCGCGCGCGCGACCTGGGCCTGGCGCACGTCGTGATCCGCGGCGCCATCGAGCGCCACAACGCCTACGCCGAAGATCCCGTGATGGTGCAGGGCGGATGGCGCAAGGACCGCGACGACCTGTATGCGCAGGCCGGCATCCAGCCCACCGAACTCGACTTCGTGCAGACCTACGACGACTACCCCGTCATCGTGATGATGCAGTTCGAGGACCTGGGCTTCTGCGAGAAGGGCGAGGGCCCGGCCTTCGTGCAGTCGCACACCATGACCTTCGACGGCAGCTTTCCGAACAACACGAGCGGCGGGCAGCTCTCGGCAGGGCAGGCCGGCGCGGCGGGCGGATTCCTCGGCATGGTCGAGACGATCCGCCAGCTGACTGATCAAGCAGGCCCACGCACCGTGCCCGATGCACAGCTGGGCCTGGTCGCCGGCTTCGGCATGGTGACTTACGACCGCTGCCTGTGCACAGGCGCCGTCATCCTGGGGAGACCGGAATGATGTACCCCCACGTTTGCCGCTTCGCGGCTGCACTGCCCCCCGAGGGGGCCGCGCGCCTGCCTTGGGGCGGCCCGGCGGAGGCGCTATGACCATGCCGATGATGCGCCCCCCGCGCAAGAACCCGGTGCTGCGCACCCGGCAGATGAACCTGCCGCCCGGCGCGCGTGGCCGCGTGGCGCTCGGCCTTACGGCTGCTGCCGCCGAAGGCCGCTTCGAACTGCAGACCTGCGA
This sequence comes from Variovorax sp. YR566, assembly GCF_051992195.1. Taxonomy (NCBI): domain Bacteria; kingdom Pseudomonadati; phylum Pseudomonadota; class Betaproteobacteria; order Burkholderiales; family Comamonadaceae; genus Variovorax; species Variovorax sp. YR566. The sequence goes on from NZ_CP197092.1 coordinate 2,234,789, forward strand.
GGACTGCGGCACGGTGCAGTACCCGCCGCGCGAGGTCTGCCACAAATGCCTCTCGGCTGCGCTGCGCTGGCGCCAGCAGAGCGGCGAGGGCGAGCTGCTCGGCAGCACCACGCTGCACCACAGCAACGACCTGTTCTTCCGCGAGCGGCTGCCCTGGCGGCTGGGCCTGGTGCATCTCGATGCCGGGCCAACGCTCATGGTCCACCTGCATGGCGAGGTCGGCGATGCGCCGCAACGCGTGCGTGTCGGCGCCCGGCTCGACCGCGCGGGCCAGGCCGTTCTCATTGGTTTTCCGAATGAAGGGAGTGCCCATATGGCCGACGACAAGATGCTTCGCGAAATGACCAGTGATCCGAAGTTCCGCAAGGCGCTGGTGACAGACGGCAAGACCGAGACCGGCCAGGCCATCGTGCGCGCGCTGGTGAAGGCTGGCGCCGACATCGTCTGGGTCGGCCATGCCGAGCCCTGGAAGAAGATGGGCGACGGGCTCGACGACATCTCGGCGCTGCCGCAGGTCACGCTGGTGCCGCTCGATCTGACCAACGGCCGCCAGGTGACCGAGCTTGCGGGCTCCATCGGCGGCAAGGTCGACATCGTGATCAACAACGCCGAGGTGCACCGCACCTTCGGCATCGGAGCGCGGCGCGGCACCGACGTGGCCAAGGCCGAGATGGACATCAACTACTTCGGCCTGCTTCGTCTGGCGCAGGAGTTCGGCCCCGCGCTGAAGGGCCGCTCGGCCGACGGCGTAACCGGCGCGACAGCCTGGGTCAACCTGCTGTCGATCTACGCGCTCAGCAACTTCCCGCCGCACGGCACCTTCAGCGCGTCGAAAGCCGCAGCGCACTCGCTCGCGCAGTGCCTGCGTGCCGAGATGCGGCCGGCCGGCATCCGCGTGATCAATGTGTTCCCGGGGCCCATCGACGACGAATGGAACCAGCACACGCCACCACCCAAGCTCGCACCCACAGCGCTGGCCAACGCCATCGTGAAGGCGCTGCGCGACGGCGTGGAAGACGTCTACCCCGGTGACGTGGCGCAGGAGTGGCTGGAGCGCTGGCGCGACAACCCCAAGGTGCTCGAGCGCGAGCTCGCGGCGGGCGGCTGAGACAGGAGCCATACGAATGACCACGACAACCGAACTGATGTCCGCCGCCGAAATCCTCGGCGGCCTGGTGACCGCAATGGCCAGTGGCCGCATCCGCGTGATCGACCTCACGCAGACGCTCACGCCCGAGTTCCCGCAGATCGCGCTGCCGCCCGAGATGGGCCAGTGCTGGCCCTTCCGCATCGAGGAAGTGTCGAAGTACGACGAGCGTGGCCCGGGCTGGTACTGGAACAACTTTTCCTGCGGCGAGCACACCGGCACGCACTTCGACGCGCCGATCCACTGGATCTCGGGCCGTGACCTGCCGAACAACTCGGTCGACACCATTCCCGTGCAGCACTTCGTGGCGCCGGCCTGCGTGATCGATTGTTCGGCCGATGTGCAGTCGAACGACGACTACCTGCTGAGCGTGGCCGACATCGAGCGCTACGAGGCGGCGCATGGCCGCATCCCGAAAGGCGCTTGGGTGCTGATGCGCACTGACTGGTCCAAGCGCAGCGACCCCGAGGCGTACCAGAACTTCGACGAAACCGGCCAGCACACGCCGGGCCCGAGCACCGAGGCCGTGCGCTTCCTGGTCGAGCAGCGCGACGTGCTGGGCTTCGGCTCCGAAGCCATCGGCACCGATGCGGGGCAGGGCTATCACCTGCGGCCACCGTACCCGTGCCACTACTACATGCACGGCGCGGGCCGCTACGGGCTGCAGTGCCTGAGCAACCTCGACCTGCTGCCACCGGCCGGCGCGGTGCTGATCTGCCCGCCGTTGAAGATCGAGAAGGGCAGCGGCAGCCCGCTGCGCGTGCTGGCCCTGGTGGGAGCCTCGGCATGAGCGCGGCGCCCAAGGTCGCGGCCGTCACCGGCGGCAGCGCCGGCATTGGCAAGGCGATCTGCGAGGACCTGCTCGCGCAGGGCTACGAGGTGGTGTCGCTCGCGCGCCGCAAGGCCGAAATCGACCATCCGAAGCTGCACAGCATCGAGGTCGACCTGAGCGACCGCGCCGCCACCGGCGAGGCGGTGCGCGAACTGGTCGAACGCTTCGCGCCGACCACCATCGTCCACAACGCAGGCGTCATCCGCGCCGCGCTGTTGCCCGAAGTGAAGCTCGACGACCTGGACGCACTGGTCGACCTGCACTTGGGCTGTGCGATACAGCTCGTGCAAGGTGCGTTGCCCGCGATGCGTGCGCAGCGCTTCGGCCGCGTGGTGCTGCTGTCGTCACGCGCCGCGCTGGGGCTGGCCACGCGCACCAGCTACTCGGCCACCAAGGCCGGCATGCTGGGCATGGCGCGCACCTGGGCGCTGGAGCTGGCGGCCGACGGCATCACGGTGAACGTGGTGGCGCCGGGGCCGATCCGCACCGACATGTTCTACGACGTGGTCGAAGCCGGCAGCGAGAAGGAACGCGCGCTCGCAGCCTCGGTGCCCGTCAAGCGCCTCGGTGAATCGGCCGATGTGGCACGCGCCGTGCGTTTCTTCGCCGATGCCGAGAACAGCTTCGTCACGGGCCAGGTGCTGTATGTGTGCGGCGGCACCAGCGTCGGAAGTCTCGCCCTCTGAGTTTTTTGCTTTCCTCACGTTCATCCAAAACCACCTCTGGAGCCTCGCCATGAAAGTCCTGAACCGAATTCGCACACTCGCGGCCATTGCCGCGGGCCTCGGCGCGCTGAGTGCCGCGGGCGCGTGGGCCGCCGATCTCAAGGTCGGCTTCATCACTTCGATGTCGGGGCCGGTGTCGTCGCTCGGCATTCCGTACGACAAGGGCATGAAGGCGGCAGTCGCCTACAAGTCGGAGGTCGCAGGCCGCAAGGTCCAGGTGATCCAGCTCGACGATGCGTCAGACCCGTCCACGGCGGCGCGCAATGCGCGCAAGCTGATCGAGGAAGACAAGGTCGACGTCATCATCGGCACGGCCGGAGCGCCGGGCTCGCTGGCCATTGCCGGCGTGGCGCGTGAAACCAAGACCCCGCTGATCTCCATCGCCAATGCCGACCTGGCAGGCGAAGAAGGTGCATGGATGGTGACGTTGCCGCAGCCCGCGCCGCTGATGATGGGCGCGATGGTCGAGAAGATGAAGCAGGCCGGCGTGAAGACGGTGGCCTACATCGGCTACTCCGACGCCTGGGGCGACCTGGTGTACGACGCGCTCATGAAGTCAGCGCCCACGGCGGGCATCAAGGTGGTGTCGAACGAGCGTTATGCGCGCAGCGATTCGTCGGTGGCCGGCCAGGTGCTGAAGATCGTGGCGCTGCGGCCCGACGCGGTGATCACCGGTGCGTCGGGCACGCCCGGTGCGTTGCCGTACCTCGCGCTCACCGAGCGCGGCTACAAGGGAAAGATCTACGGCATGCATTCGCTGATCAATCCCGACTTCATCCGCGTTGGTGGCCCGTCGGTCGAAGGCCTGCTGGCGCCCACGGGCCCGGTGGTGGTGGCCGAGCAGCTGCCCGACAGCAACCCGATGAAGAAGATCGCGATGGACTTCCGCGCCGCCTACCAGAAGGCCAACGGCGCAGCGCCCACCGACACCTTCTCGGCCTACAGCTTCGATGCGTGGCTGATCTATCTCGATGCTGCGCAACGCGCGTTGGCCAGCAAGGCTGAGCCTGGCACTCCGCAATTCCGGCTGGCGCTGCGTGATGCCATCGTGAGCACCAAGGAGCTGGTGGGCACGCATTCGGTCTACAACTTCAAGCCGACCGACCGCTATGGTTCGGATGACCGCTCGCGCGTTGTCGTGAAGCTCGAAAAGGGTCAATGGAAGCTGGTGCCCTGAGATGAAGAACAAGCTAACCCACATTCTTGGCGCAACAGCGCTTGCGCTGGCAGCTTCGCAGGCCATGGCGGCTGACCTGAAGATCGGCTTCATCAGCTCGCTCTCGGGCCCCGTGGCCGCGCTCGGGATTCCTTACGAAAAGGGCATCCGCGCCGCCATTGCCGAGCACCCGGAGATTGCCGGTCGCAAGGTACAGCTGATCGTGCTCGACGACGCTTCTGATCCCACCACAGCCGGGCGCAACGCACGCAAGCTGGTGACCGAGGACAAGGTCGACGTGCTCATCGGAACCTCCGGCGTGCCAGGCGCCATGGCCATCGCAGCGGTGGCCAAGGAACTGAACACGCCATTGATCTCGCCCACGCCGGTCACCATCGCCGGCCCCGAGGGCGCGTGGACGGTGACGGTGTCGCAGCCGTTCCCGCTCATGGTCGCTGGCGTGGTCGAGCGCATGAAGAAGTCGGGCGTGAAGACGGTGGCCTTCATCGGCTTCTCGGACGCACTGGGTGACCTGGCCTACGACTCGCTGGTGAAGAGCGCCGACGCCGCCGGCATCAAGGTGGTGGCGAACGAGCGCTATGCGCGCAGCGATTCGTCCGTGGCCGGGCAGGTTCTGAAGATTGTCGCGTCGCGGCCTGATGCGGTGTTCGCCGGCAACTCGGGCACGCCCGGCGCGCTGCCCTACATCGCGCTGGCCGAGCGTGGCTACAAGGGCAAGATCTACGGCACGCACGGCCTCATCAACGCCGACTTCGTGCGCGTGGGCGGCGCTTCCATCGAAGGCCTGCAGGTGCCGAGCGGACCGGTGCTGGTGGCCGACCAGTTGCCCGACAGCAACCCGATCAAGAAGGTGTCGATGGGCTTTCGCAACGCCTACCAGAAGGTCAATGGCGCGGTGCCGACGGATGCCTTCTCGTCGTACACCTACGACGCCTACCTGCTGCTGGCCGATGCGGCCTCGCGCACCAAGGGCGAGCCGGGCACGCCGCAGTACCGCACGGCGCTGCGCGACGCCATCGTGAGCACGAAGGATCTGGTGGGCACGCACGGCATCTACACCTTCAAGCCCGACGACCGCTATGGCTCCGACCAGCGCGGCGTGGTCATCGTGCAGATGACAAAGGGCCAGTGGAAGCTGGTTCCGTAGTCTTCGCCGAACCACCGAGCACATCGCCATGACCATCTATCGCAACCGCCCCGATCTCGTCGCGGCGCTGGTGCAGGACGACCGGGTGCACCGCGACCTGTACCTCAGCGAAGAGCTTTTCGCGCTGGAACAGGAGAACCTGTTCGCCAACACCTGGGTCTTCCTCGGCCACGCGAGCCAGGTGCCCGAGGCCGGCGACTTCGTCACGCAGGACATCGCGGGACGGCCGCTGCTGATGGTGCGCCAGCCCGATGGCGATGTGCACGTGCTCTACAACCGCTGCGCCCACAAGGGTACGCAGCTGGTGACGGACGAATGCGGCAACACCGGCCGGTTCTTCCGCTGCCCATACCACGCGTGGACCTACAAGCTCGACGGCACGCCCCTCGGGCTGCCGCTGAAGAACGGCTACGAGGGCACGCAGCTCAAGGCCTGCGAGTCGGGGCAGGGGCTGTCGGTGGTGAAGCACGTGAAGGTGTACCGCGACTTCGTGTTCGTGCGGTTGTCTGACACCGGGCCTTCGTTCGAGGACTACTTCGGCGAGGTGCTGGGCGCCATCGACAACATGGTCGACCGCTCGCCCGAAGGCAGGCTGACAGTGGGCGGAGGTGTGCTGCGCAACATCGTCCACTGCAACTGGAAGATGTACCTGGAGAACATCAACGACACGGTGCACCCGATGTCGACGCACGAGTCGGCCACCAAGGCGGCCGAGGCGCTGTGGGAAGGCCATGCGCCCACGGACCCCAAGCCGATGGCGATGGAGCAGATACTGCCCTTCGGCTCGGGCTACGAGTTCTTCGACAAGATGGGCGGCCGCGTGTTCGCCAACGGGCACAGCGTGCTGGGGGTGAACTTCAGCATCCACTCCAACTACGCGCAGTTGCCCGAGTACGAAGCCGCGATGCGCGCCGCGCACGGCGAGGCGCGGGCCACCGAGATATTGCAGCGCTCGCCGCAGAACTCGGTCTTCTATCCGAGCCTGTCGGTCAAGGGCTCGCCGCAGGCCATTCGCGTGATTCGCCCGCTGGCGGCCAACCGCACGCTGATCGAGGCCTGGAGCTTCTGTGCGGCGGGTGCGCCCGCGCTGCTGTTCGAACGCGCCATGAGCTACAACCGCCTCGTGTTCTCGCCGATGTCGGTGGTCGCGCACGACGACGTGCACCTGTTCGAGAGCATCCAGCAGGGCCTGAGCGCCGCCGGCAACGAGTGGGTGAGCCTGCACCGCAACTACGACCCGGCCGAGACGCAGCAAACCACGGTCACCACCAACGGCACCAACGAACTGCTGATGCGCAACCAGTTCCGCGCCTGGGCGAAGTCCATGGCGGCGGGCATGGAGGCTGCGACATGACGGACCCGCGCGATTTCGTCGCCCACGAGGCGGCGCTGCTCGACGAGCGGCGGCTCGATGACTGGTTGGCCCTGTTCGCCGAAGACGGCCACTACTGGGTGCCGCTGCTCGGTGCGGCGCAGGCCGACCCGTTCTCGCACAACTCGCTGGCCTATGAAGACCGGCTGCTGCTGCAGCTGCGCGTCGACCGCCTCAAGAACCCGCGCGCGCATTCGCAGCATCCTGCGAGCCATAGCCAGCATGTGCTGCAGCCTTCTCGCATCGAGCGCGAGGAGGGCGACGAGGCATGGCTGCGCACGCCGTTCCTCTACGTCGAGGCGCGCGGCGAAGACCAGATCCTGCTGAGCGGCACCGCCCGCCATCACCTTGTTCGCATCTCCACCGGCTGGCTGATCCGCGAGAAGCGCGTCGACCTGCTCAACGCCCCGCGCGCGTTGCCGGCCATCCAGTTGTTCATCTGAGTTACCCACCTGTCCATTCCAACAATCCTCACCGGAGCTACGACATGAAGAGCCTGATGCAGATCCTGACGCGCGGCACCCTCGCCGCGGCGCTGACCGCCTGTGGCATAGCGAGCGCGTTCGCGGCCGACCTCAAGGTCGGCCTCAGCGTGTCGCTGTCGGGGCCCAACTCCTCGCTGGGCGTGCCCTATGCCAAGGGCATGCAGGCCGCGCTGGCCTACAAGGGCGAGGTGAACGGCCGCAAGATCCAGCTCGTCGTGCTCGACGACGGCTCCGACCCGACCACGGCCGGGCGCAACGCGCGCAAGCTGATCGAGGAAGAGAAGGTCGACGTGCTCATGGGCACATCGGGCGTGCCGGCCGCCATTGCGATGGCGCAGGTGGGCAAGGAGGCGAAGACGCCGATGATCGGCCTCACGCCCATCCTGCTCGACCCCAACGAGAACCCTTGGGTGATGACGGTGGCGCAGCCGACGCAGTTGATGATCGATGCGGTCGTCGAGCGCATGAAGCGCAACAACGTGAAGACCGTGGGCTATATCGGCTTCTCCGACGCCTGGGGCGACCTGGTCTACGACGCGCTGATGAAGGCCGCGCCCGGCGCAGGCATCAAGGTGGTGAGCAACGAGCGCTATGCGCGTGCCGACGCCTCGGTGACGGGGCAGGTGCTGAAGATCGTGGCGCTGCGGCCCGACGCGGTGATGACCGGCGGCGCCGGCACGCCGGGGGCGCTGCCGTTCCTTGCGCTGCAGGAGCGCGGCTTCAAGGGCGGCGTGTACGGCCAGCACGGCCTGATCAACCCCGACTTCGTGCGCGTGGTCGGCGCGGCCGGCCAGAACGCGCTGATGCCCACCGGCCCGGTGATCGTGGCCGAGCAACTGCCGGACAGCTACCCGACCAAGAAGATCGCGACCGACTTTCGCGCCGTGTTCCAGAAGGTCAACAACGCACCGACCAGCGACGCCTTCTCGGCCTACTCGTTCGACGGCTGGCTGGTGTTCGTCGATGCCGCCTCGCGCGCCATGAAGAAGGCGGAACCGGGCACGCCCGAGTTTCGCGTGGCGCTGCGCGATGCCATCTTCAGCACGAAGGAAGTGGTGGGCACGCACGGCGTCTACACCTTCAAGCCCGGCAGTCTCTACGGCGTGGACGAACGCGCCCGCGTGATCGTCAAGCTCGACAACGGCCAATGGAAGCTCGCACCTTGAACCTCTCGCCTTTGTCTTTCCGGAGGGCCGCGCGATGACATGGGACGTGGCGCTGATTCTCCTCACCGACGGCCTGGCCAACGGGGCCGTCTATCTGCTGGCCGGGCTCGGGCTGGTGTTGATCTTTTCCGTCACGCGGGTGGTGTTCGTGCCGTTCGGCGACATCGCGGCCTTTGCGGCCCTGTCGCTCGCGGCCTTCGAAACCGACCGCGTGCCGCCGACCATCGGCATGGTCGCGGTGCTGGCCGCGCTGGCCCTTGCCACCGAGATCGGCAGCCTGCTGCGTCGCGGCGAGGCCGCGCGCATTCCGAAGGCGGTGCTGATGTGGGGCGTGCTGCCCGCCATTCCGTGCGTGCTCGCATGGCTGGCGGCGCGGCCGGGCGTGCCGGTGGCGGTGCACATCGCGGTGGCGGTGCTGCTGGTGGTGCCTATCGCGCCGCTGCTGGCGCGGGTGGTGTTCCAGCCGATCGCGGATGCATCGGTGCTGGTGCTGCTGATCGTGTCGCTGGCGCTGCACTTTTTGCTGTCGGGGCTGGGCCTGCTGTTCTTCGGGCCCGAGGGTTCGCGCACCACGCCGCTGACCAGCGCCGTGTTCACGCTGGGTGATGGCTTCACGGTCAGCGGGCAGGTGGTGTTGATGGTGGGAGCGGCCATCGTGTTGAGCGGGCTGTTCTTCCTGGTGTTCGAGCGCACGGTGGCAGGCAAGGCGCTGCGCGCCACGGCTGTGAACCGGGTGGGCGCGCGGCTGGTGGGCATTCGCCCGGTGCGCACGGCGCTGCTGGCGTACGGCTGCGCCTCGCTGCTGGCGGGGCTGATCGGCGTGCTGATCGCACCGGTGACGACGATGTATTACGACTCGGGCTTCATCATCGGCCTGAAGGCTTTCGTGGCCGCGATCATCGGCGGGCTCGTGAGCTACCCGATGACGGCCATTGGTGCGCTCGCGGTTGGCGTGGTGGAGAGCTTTGCCTCGTTCTGGAGCGGTGCGCTGAAAGACGTGATCGTGTTCAGCCTGCTGATTCCGGTGCTCATGCTGCGGTCTTTCATGGCCACGCACGCCGAAGAGGAAGAAGACGAGGTGGACCAATGAACGCCAACCGCAACAAGCGCCGGGCGCGGGTCGCCGGGCTCGTCGTCGTGCTGGCACTGGTGCCGGTGCTGGCGGGCAGCTTCACCGTTTCGCTGCTCAACGACATCGGCATCGGCGCGCTGGTGGCGCTGGGCCTTGTGCTGCTCACGGGCGTGGGCGGCGCCACATCGTTCGGGCAGGCGGCCTTCGTGGGCATCGCGGCTTATGCGACGGCGTGGCTCACGACCACGCAGGGCATATCGCCCTGGATCGGGCTGCTGTTCGCGCTGCTGCTCACGGGGCTGTCGGCGCTTGCCATCGGCATGCTCACGCTGCGGCTCGGCGGGCACTTTCTGCCGCTGAGCACCATCGCTTGGGGGCTGTCGATCGCGATGCTGTTCGGCAACGTCGATGCGCTCGGTCGGCACACGGGGCTGTCGAACATTCCGGCGCTGCAGGTCGCGGGATGGTCACTGGCCGACCCGCGCGCGATGTACTACCTGATCTGGGTGGTGGTCGGCCTGGCCTGCCTGTTCAGCTACAACCTGCTGCAGTCGCGGCCGGGTCGCGCGATTCGCGGACTGCGCGGCGGTGCGACGCTGCTGGCGAGCGTGGGGGCTGATGCGTACCGCGTGCGGCTGTCGCTGTTCGTCACAGCCGCGCTGTTCGCGGGGCTAGCGGGCTGGCTCTATGCCCACATGAACCGCTTCGTGAGCCCGTCGCCCTTCGACGTGCGCGCCAGCATCGAGTATCTGCTGATGGCGGTGGCCGGCGGTCTCGGTCAGCTGGGTGGTGCGCTGGTGGGCGCCGCGCTGGTGCTGGTGCTGAAGAACGGCCTGCAGGACGTGCTGCCGATGCTCACGCAACGCGCCGGCCAGCTGGAGGCCGTGGCCTTCGCCGCGCTGTTCATCCTGCTGCTGCACTTTGCGCGCGGCGGCGTGATGGGCCTGCTGCGACGCTGGACGCGTCGTCGCGGTGCTGCGCAAGGACCGTCGCGCCACGAGGCGCCGCCGGTCGAACCGTTGCCGCATCGCACGCTGCCCGAACGCGGCTCGCAGGTGTTGTCAGTGAATGGTGCGGTCAAGCGTTTCGGCGGGCTGGTTGCGGTGAACGACGTGAGCTTCGATGTAAAGGCCGGCGAGATCGTCGGGCTGATCGGGCCCAACGGTGCAGGCAAGTCGACCATGTTCAACCTGCTGACCTGCACGCTGCCGATGAGCGCGGGCCAGGTGCGCTTCCTGGACCACGACATCGCGGGCATGCCGCAGCGCGAGGTGGCGCGGCTGGGGTTGGCGCGCACCTTCCAGCACGTGAAGCTGCGCCCGCACATGAGCCTGCTGGACAACGTGGCGCTGGGTGCGCACTCGCGCACGCGCTCGGGCATCCTGAAGGCGGGGCTGCGGCTCGATCGCACGGAAGAAAGCCAGATCCTGCAGGAGGCCCAGCGCCAGCTCGACCGCATCGGCCTGGGCGACCGCGCGCACGAACTGGCGGGCAGCCTGCCGCTGGGCACGCAGCGCATCCTGGAAATTGCGCGCGCTCTGGCCGCCGATCCCGTGCTGCTGGTGCTCGACGAGCCGGCTGCCGGCCTGCGCCGCAAGGAAAAGATGGCACTCGGCGATTTGCTGCGCAAGCTGCGCGAGGAGGGCGTGACCATCCTCATCGTCGAACACGACATGGACTTCGTGATGAAACTGGTAGACCGGCTGGTGGTGATGAACTTCGGCTCCAAGCTCGTGGAGGGCGTGCCGTCGGCGGTGCGCGCGGACGAGCGTGTGCAGGCGGCTTACCTGGGGAGCGTTGTATGACCGCGATGCTGGAGATCGGCGATCTGCATGTGTCGTACGGGCAGGTCGAGGCGGTGCGCGGGGTGTCGCTCGACTTGCAGCCGGGCCAGATCATTTCGGTGATCGGGCCGAACGGCGCGGGCAAGACCACGCTGCTGGCCGCAGCCATGGGCCTGCTGCCCTGCAAGGGCACGCTGCGCTTCGAAGGCGAAGACCTGCAGGGGTTGGACGTGGAAGCGCGTGTGGAGCGCGGCCTGTGCCTCGTGCCCGAGAAGCGCGAGCTGTTCGGCGAGCTCACGGTGCTCGACAACCTGCAGCTCGGCGCGTACGCCAAGCGGCTGCGTGGCGATGCAATGAAGAAGCGGCTGCAGTCGGTGTACGACCGTTTTCCGCGGCTGGCCGAACGGCGCTCGCAGCGCGCGGACACCCTGTCGGGTGGCGAACGGCAGATGCTGGCGGTGGGGCGCGCGCTGATGTCGGCGCCGCGCCTGCTGATGCTCGACGAGCCCAGCCTCGGGCTGGCGCCGCTGATCGTGCGCGACATTCTGACCATCGTGCGCAAGCTGCGGGAAGACGGCGTGTCGATCCTGCTGGTGGAGCAGAACGCGCGCGCCGCGCTCGAAAGCTCGGACGAGGGCTATGTGCTGGAGACGGGCGAGATTGCGCTGTCGGGTGCTTCGGCCGAGCTGGCCAGCGACCCGCGGGTGCAGGCCACCTACCTCGGCGGAGGCACGCACGATGACGAGTGACCCGCGCGCCGTACCGCCCGCCCTGCGCACGCTGCCGGCGATGCTGCGGCGGCAGGCCGGGCTGTTCGGCTCGCGTGCGTTGCTGCGGATCGCGGGGAGCGAGTGGACGCATGGCGATGCGGCGCGGGCTGCGGCTGTGCGTGCTGGGGCATTGGCGGCGGCTGGCCTGGTACGCGGCGACCGCATTGCGGTGATGTGCGGAAACCGTGTCGAGTTTCTCGAAAGCTTTCTCGGTGCAGGCTGGTTGGGGGCATCGATGGTGCCGGTCAACACGGCGTCGATGGGGCCGCAGATCGAATACTTCCTGGCGAACAGCGAGGCGAAGCTGCTGGTGATCGAGGCGGGCTTTCTGGAGCGGCTCGCGACGGCAGACCTGACGCGCACTGCGTTGCGCGAGGTCTGGGTGGTTGGCGAAGCGGCACCCAGCGCGTGGCGAGCGCCTGAAGGTGTGCGCGTCGTGGCGTATCCCGAGGGCGGGGAGCCCGTTGATCCGGCTGCGGTGCAGCCCGGCGACCCGCTCGCGATCCTCTACACCTCCGGCACTACGGGGCCGGCCAAGGGTGTGATCTGTCCTCACGCGCAGTATTTCTGGTGGGGCGTGAACAGCGCGGAGGTGCTCGGCGTCGGCGCCGACGATGTGTTGTGCACCACGCTGCCGCTCTTTCACATCAACGCGCTCAACACCTTCGCGCAGGCCGCACTGACGGGCGCACAAGTTGTGTTCGAGTCGCGCTTCTCGGCCTCGGGCTTCTGGCCGACGATGCGCTCGAGCGGGGCGACGGTGGTGTATCTGCTGGGCGCGATGGTGCCGATCCTGCTCGCGCAGCCGGAAGGCCCTGGGGAGCGCGACCACCGCGTGCGCATCGGGCTGGGGCCCGGCGTGCCGTCTGCCGCAGGCGCTGCGTTCAAGGCGCGCACAGGCGTGTCGCTGCTCGAAGGCTACGGTTCGACGGAAACCAATTTCGCCATCGCCACCACGCCCGATTCGCCGCGCGGCGGTGTCATGGGCTGGCTGCGCCCGGGCTTCCAGGCGCGCGTGGCCGATGAAGACGACGTGGCGCTGCCGCCCGGCGAGGCGGGCGAACTGCTGCTGCGTGCGGACGAGCCGCACGCCTTCGCGAGCGGCTACTTCAACATGCCGGAGAAGACGGTCGAGGCCTGGCGCAATCTCTGGTTTCACACCGGTGACCGCGTGGTGCGCGATGCCGACGGCGCATTCCGCTTTGTCGACCGCATCAAGGACGCGATCCGCCGGCGTGGCGAGAACATCTCTTCGTTCGAGGTCGAGCAGGTGCTGCTGAGCCACCCGGGCGTGGCCTCGTGCGCGGTGTACCCGGTGCGCTCCGAACTGGCCGAAGACGAGGTGATGGCCGCGCTGGTGGCGCGCGAGGGCGTGTCGATCGATCCCGCCGAACTCGCGCGCTTTTGCGAAGGGCGCCTGCCGTACTTCGCCGTGCCGCGATACATCGACCTGCTGGCCGACCTGCCGCGCACCGAGAACGGCAAGGTGCAGAAGTTCAAGCTGCGTGAGCGCGGTGTCGGGCCGCAGACCTGGGACGGACGGCCCGCCAGGGCCTGAGGCGAATCGCATGACGAGCGCAGTGCTGCTCCCGCTTTCCGGCCGCGTGGCGTTCGTGACGGGTGCGGGGCAGGGGCTGGGAGCGGCCATCGCGCGAGGGCTGGCGGAAGCCGGGGCGCGCGTGGCCCTGGCCGACATCGAGCTTGCGAATGCCGAAGCCGTTGCGGCGGAGGTCGGCGGGCTCGCCTTGCAACTCGATGTGCGCGACGAGGCGGCGTTCTCCGCTTGCTTCCACAAGGCGGTTGCACATTTCGGCGCTGTCGACGTCATGGTCAACAACGCGGCGCGCACGCCGACCACATCGCTCTGGGACATCACACCTGAAGAGTGGGACGACGTGCTCGCCGTCAACCTGCGTGGCAGTTTCTTCGGCTGTCGCATTGCCGGGCGGCACATGCGTGAGCGCGGCGCGGGGCGCATCGTCAACCTGACTTCGATGGCGGGGCAGCAGGCCAGCACGGTGACCGGCGCGCACTACGCAGCGAGCAAGGCCGGACTGCTGGCGCTGACGCGATCGTTCGCGCAGGAACTGGCGCCGCACGGCGTGACGGTGAATGCGCTGGCCCCTGCGGCGATCCGCAGCCCGGCGCTCGACGCCATGGAGCCAGCGAAGCAGTGGGCGCTGCGGGCGGGCATTCCCCTCGGCCGCTTCGGATTGCCAGAGGAGGTGGCCGCGGCAGTGGTCTATCTCGCTTCGCCGCCAGCAGCCTTCATGACGGGCACCACGCTGGACCTCAACGGCGGCCGTTTCATGCGCTGACAACTCGGGCCGGCTCACTCCGTTAAAATGATTCAGAACTAAAACATTCAGGTATGCAATCAAATTCACTCACTGGCCGCCACGCACTCGTCACGGGTGCGGCACGCGGCATCGGCGCCGAGATCGCCCGCACCCTGGCAGCCGAGGGCGCCGTCCTGACGCTGCTGGGCCGTGACCGTGAGGCGCTGCAGCGCGTGGCCGATTCGCTCGCGGGCGGCGGGCATGGCGTCGTGGCCGCCGACGTGGCGAGCCCCGAGGCTGTGCAGGCGGCATTCGCCGAGGCCCGCGCCGCGCGAGGCCCGGTCGCTGTGCTCGTCAACAACGCCGGCGCGGCCGAAAGTGCGCCCTTCCTCAAGACGTCGTTCGAGCTCTGGCAGCGAATGCTGTCGGTCAACCTCACCGGCAGCTTTCTGTGCGCGCAGGCGGCATTGCCCGACATGCTCGACACCGGCTGGGGCCGCATCGTCAACATCGCCAGCACGGCGGGGCAGAAGGGCTACGCCTACGTGGCGGCCTACACCGCGGCCAAGCATGGCGTGATCGGGCTCACGCGCTCGCTGGCGCTCGAGGTGGCGCGCAAGGGCATCACGGTGAATGCCGTGTGTCCGGGCTACACCGACACCGACATCCTTCGCAACAGCGTCGCCAATGTGGTCGGCAAGACCGGGCGCAGCGAGGCAGACGCGCTGGCGGAGTTTTCCAGCGTCAATCCGCAGAAGCGGATCGTGCAACCGTCCGAGGTGGCCGATGCCGTGCGCTGGCTGTGCGGGCCCGGTGCAGCGTCGGTCACCGGGCAGTCCATCTCGGTTTCGGGGGGAGAAGTGACATGACACGCAACAACGATGCCTCGCACGCCGCGCTGAGCGATGCGGAAGAACTGGGCCACGAAGCCCGCGCGGGCCACGAGGACCACGCGATGCTCAAGCTGTGGCTGCGCATGCTGGCCAGCACCACGCAGATCGAGGCCGAGATCCGGCGCCGGCTGCGCGAGCGCTTCGGCATCTCGCTGGCGCGCTTCGACTACATGGCGCAGCTCTACCGCTACGAGGATGGGCTCAAGATGCGCGTGCTGTCGCGCTACCTGATGGTGACCGGCGGCAACGTCACGGGCCTGACGGATGAGCTCGAACGCGAAGGCATGGTGGCGCGCGCGCCCAGCCCCGACGACCGCCGCGCGTGGATCGTGAGCCTCACGCCCACGGGGCGCCGCACCTTCGAGACGATGGCGAGCGAGCACGAGCAGTGGATCCTCGAGATGTTCTCGGGGCTCGACATGAAGACGGTCAAGCAGATGCACACGCAGCTGGGCCTGCTGCGCGTGCATGTGATGCGCGGCGAGCCTTCGGGCGAGGAGAGCTGAGGATGAGCGACGACACGCACGTCGATCTGGCGGCCGCGAGCAATGAGTTCCGCAGGCCGCGGCTGATCCGGTTTTCGGATTGCGACCCGGCGGGCATCGTTTTCTATCCGCAGTACTTCGTGATGCTCAACGGGCTGATCGAGGATTGGGTCAATGAAGGCTTGGGGCTCAGCTACCACGGCCTGGTGGCGCAGCGCCGCATCGGCCTGCCGACCGTGAAGCTCGATGTCGATTTCCGCGCCGTGAGCCGCATGGGCGACCGGGTGCTCCTCGGGCTCACGGTGCAGCGGCTGGGCTCGCGTTCGATGACGTTGGCTGTGCGCTGCTTCAGCGCCGAGACGGGCGAAGTGCGCATGCAGATGACACAGGTGATCGTGACGACTTCGCTCGAAACGCATCGCGCCGTCGCCATTCCGGACGACATGCGCGTGGCCATCCTGCGCAACGCGCCCGAACTGGGCTGATCCTTGTTCAGGGCGCGGGCTCGTTGCCGGCAGCGTCCTGCGTGCGCTTCTTCAGCCAGCCGCTGAGCTCTTTCTTGCCCTTGGCATTGGCCGTGCGCCATGCCTCGCGCGCGGCGGCAATGAAGCGTTCTTCTGCTGCATCGGGCACCTCGGAGGGGCGATCTTCCTTGTCGAGCCAGCCCGGCTCCACGTTGCAGTGCCGTTCGATCTGCCGTGCCAGGTTGTCGCCGATGGGCCGGGAACTCTTGATCTGGCTCCACATGCTGGGGGAGATTTCGATCTTCTTCGCAAACGCCTGGTCCAGCCCCTTGGCAGGCAGGCCCGCGGCAACGGCCTCTTCGAGAAAGCGGCGGTGCAGCGCGAGAGCATTGCGGCGGCGCGCGACGGTGATATTGGGCACTGTTCAAAAACAACAACAAGACAAAAAAAGATTGTCCCGGTTGTTGACGCAGTCGTAAACACTATTTACAGTTGCCCTCAATCGCGGCCCAAAGCCGTACCTTTTTTCCAACCCTTTACAGCCGACAGCGGCAATTTTTGACTCAGGAACCATCGTGAACACCGCATTGAACCTCACCAGCATTCGACCCGCCTCGGGCCGATCGCTCGTGCGCGTCTGGGCGTGTGGTGGTTTCGATGGCATGCCGTCGTTCCGACTGAATCAGCACCAGAGCCACGTGTATTCCACAAAAGCTGCAGCCAGCCTGCGCGTTGGAAAAGTCGAGGATCAGGTGCTACCGGGTGGAGGTTGCGCATAGGCGCACATCTTCCAAGCTCTCTCATGCAGAGGCCCGGACACCGCAAGGTTCCGGGCCTTTTTGTTTTTGGCTTCTTGTTTGCCATTTCGGGTGTGCCTTCACCACACCGCCAGAGCCCACCGCGTAGACGGTCTGGCGGGATGTGCAGGAATTGATCACTCCTGTGCAGCGACGTCGTACGGGGCAGCGCCCAGCGCGCTGTCCGTCGCGTGAGGACACAACCGAAATGGAAAGCGGGCCACCGCTTTTTTGAACAACACCGAACCCGAGCGGGACCGGGCCATTGCAGATGGCCCTCCCGCGGAAACCGGCCGCAAAGATTGGGCGGCGCCGGAACTCGTAACCGGACACTTTTTGTTTTTTGACCCGCGTTAGCTCAATGGATCAGAGCACTTGCCTACGAAGCAAGGGGTTGCACGTTCGAGTCGTGCACGTGGGGCCATTTCTTTCTTTGTTCAGCTGTCACACAACCAAGGAGCCACCATGCGCAAGCGCAACACCCCGATCCGGATGATCACCGTGCGCCCGGCACAACCGCGCAAGCGCATGGTGCTGGCCCTGGCCCAACGCTTCGGCATCGTGACCGATGCACGTC
Source organism: Variovorax sp. YR566 (assembly GCF_051992195.1). NCBI lineage: Bacteria > Pseudomonadati > Pseudomonadota > Betaproteobacteria > Burkholderiales > Comamonadaceae > Variovorax > Variovorax sp. YR566. Next base: position 2,251,961 of record NZ_CP197092.1, read on the forward strand.
GCGCGAACGAACGCGCGCCGACGTCGCCGGGCCGAGAGGCGCCACTCGAAGGCCTCGATCTCGACCAGCGCGTGCGCGCGGTCGGCGAGTGGTGAGTCGGCTGCTCGTCTTTTTCTTATGGTGTACGTAGCTCAACGGCAGAGCCGCGGGTTGTGGTCCCGCTGACGACGGTTCGATTCCGTTCGTGCACCCCATGGTTTCATTTCATTCAACCTCACAACCATCGCCGCAAAAGGAGGCGAGTCATGCACCCTCACGTCCTGCAACTCGATATTCAGGGCACGCCGCAAGCCTGGATTTCGCTGGAGCAGGCGGTGTTGCACTACGCGACCGGCTCGGTCGCATGGGAAGACGGCGACCTGCCGCTGGCCACGCTGCGTGGCGGCTTCAACGTGGCGCGCGGTGTGCAGTCGCGCGTCGAAGTGGCGCCGATCATCGCGCTGCGCGGTGCGTCGAAGATCAACCTCTTCGACGTGATTCCGAGCGTCACCAAGAGCAAGCTGCTGCGCCGCGACCGTCACACCTGCGCCTACTGCGCGGGCGTGTTCCACGAGCGCGACCTGCAATGCGAGCACGTGCTGCCCGAATCGCGCGGAGGCCCGTGGACCTGGACCAACCTCGTGAGCGCATGCGCGGTCTGCAACAACCGCAAGGCCGCGCGCACGCCGGAGGAAGCAGGCATGCCGCTGGTCTATCTGCCTTATGTGCCGAGCCGCTATGAGAACTTTCTGCTTGAAGGCCGCAACATTCGTGCGGACGTGCACGAGTGGCTGGCCAAGCGGCTGCCCAAGGGCTCGCGGCTTCAGTAAGGGCAGGGCTGTGCCCTTGACCCATGTCCATGAAAAAAGCCCGCTGTCTTCCGGACGGCGGGCTTTTGTTTGTGCGGGGGATCGGTGGTCAGCGCCCGAAGAAGCGGTAGGCGATCAGGCCTGCGGCCGCCAATCCACCCACGACCGCGAGGATCACCTTGGTGGCACGACCGGAACCGCGCTTCGAGCGCGGCCAGTGATCTGGCCCGATCAGGTCGATGGGGACGGTGGGTTTGCCTATGTCGGACGCCTTTTCCATGGGAGGAAATATAGCTCACGCCCGAAGCGTGGTCCGAGGCAGGTCAGATTCTGTGGCCTCCGAACATCGTCACTGGCCCTGGCCGCGGCCGGGCAAAAAAATACCCGCATGAGCGGGCCGAACGAGCTTTTTGGCTTCGAAGTTGATATCCCTGTGTCTCTTGTTGTTGTGATGCGTGACAGCAGGTACAAGATGCCATGCCCAATGGGTGTCTTTTGCAGGTCGGGGCCGAAGCAGGTTGCAAGTGATAGGCAAAACCGTGAAATATTCCCGTATGAACAAAGAAATCATTCTTGAAAGTTTGACGCGCGCGCTGGAGAGCTGGGTTCGCAATGCTTCTGCAGCGCAACTCTGGCACGTGCATCAAGCGGGCGGCCTCGCGGCCTCCATCGAGGCGGACGATGAGGTCGTGCAGGTGCGCATCGTCCTCGGCGGCGCGCGAGACGCCTTGTCGGACATCGGCAAGACCGATGGGCGACTGCCCGTCACCGAGGCTTTTCTCGGCAGTTCGGCATGGGGTGCGCCGCCGGCACAAGGAAGCCCGGAGCGCGAGCAATGGTTCCTGTCGAGCGAACTGGCGCAGACACACGCGCGCCAGTATCTGATGGCCGAGGTGGGTGAGCGGCGCGATCTGCTCGATCGCTGTGTCGACGACTGGATCGCGCGGCAGGGAGCCGCTTCCTGATAGTCCGGTTCACCGGCGGTCCGCAGGTCAGCCTTGTGCTCCCTCGGACACGGCAGCCCAGGCTTCCCAGGTCGACATGCGTTGCGAATAGGCCTGCTTCGCGGCAGGCAAGCAGGCCTTTCCGAGAAAGAGTCGCAGCGGCGGTTCCTCTGCATCGACTACAGCGAGGATCGCCGCAGTCGTGGCAACCGGATTGCCCAGCGCTCGGGTGGCGCTGAGGGCCTTGATCTTCTGGCGCAGCCCCTCGTAGACCTGCATCGGCTCCGCGCTGATGGCCGAGGCTCCTCGCCAGTCCGTGTCGTAGCCGCCGGGCTCGACGAGCGTCACCTTGATGCCGAAGGCCCCGACTTCCGATGCGAGCGTCTCCACGAGTCCCTCGACCGCCCATTTGGTTGCGTTGTAGACCCCGGCAGTGGGGAAGGTGATGATCCCCGCCACGCTCGAGGTCACCAGGATGTGCCCTCCGCCTTGCGCCCTCAGGTGGGGAAGCGCTGCTTGAATGACCCAGAGAGTTCCGAAGAGGTTGGTCTCGAACTGCGCACGCGCCTGCGGTTCGCTGCTTTCCTCGATGGTGCCGAACAACGCATAGCCGGCATTGCTGGCGATGACGTCGAGTCGGCCGAAACGGGCAATCGCCGCGTCCATCGCTGCGAATACTGCGTCGCGATCCGTGACGTCGAGAGTCACCGGGAGGATGGCGTCGCCGTACTTCGCCACCAGCGGCTGTAGTGCCTCCATGGAGCGAGCTGTTGCCACGACCTTGTCGCCGCGTTCCAGCGCCGCCTGTGCCCATGCGCGTCCGAGCCCTCGAGACGTGCCTGTGATGAACCAAACCTTGGATGTCATGTGTTGCTCCGTGTTAGTACAAATCGTGTTTGACCGCGTCCTGGTACTTCGCATCAAGGACCGACGCAGAGACGTCGTTCAGCTCTGCAAGTGCGACCAGCACTGTCCCGACCGTTGGCAGGGAGTTGCGATCCAGGAGTGCGGTGGGATCCCACAGCCGCGCGCGATTGACGGCCTTGCCGCAGTGGAACAAGGCTTCCTCGACCGTGACCACAACGGCGGCTTTGGGATGCTTGCCTCGCTCGACAAGCCTGCCAAGCAGATCCGGCGATGTGGAGATGTGCCCGCGGCCATTGATGCGCATGAACACATCCAGCCCGGGAAAGAGAAAGAGCATTGCAACCCTGTCGTCGTCCTGCAGATTTTTCAGTGACTCGATGCGGTTGTTGCCGGGCCAATCCGCGAACGTGAGCGTCTGGGCATCGAGCATGTGCACGAAGCCAGGCGGACCGCCGCGCGGAGAAGCGTCGAGGCCCGAACTCTCGCGCCCCGTCGCAAGGCAGAAGAACGTCGCGGCTTCAAGGTAGGGGCGGTGGTACTCGGTCAGTCTGCGAGACACCGCCTTCTGGATCATCGGGGATGGCTCGGCGTACAGCTCGCCGAGTGCAACGACGTTGCGTTCTCTTGCTCTGTCTTCCATGTCGGCACTGTCGGGAAGGATGTCTTGGGCTTGCATGGCGGTCATCTGCTCTGAAGTGTTGGATCGATGCTAGGTTTTTGGGTCTGGCGTTGCTATGCTGTTCAGGCCATTCAATAGCTCATTTGCGCCATGTCCTCGACAACCCAGCAGCCCGACCTTGCGGACCTGAAAGATGGCGCCGCGGGGCCGTTGGCGATCGTTGTTTCCCAATGCGTCGAAGGGAGTTCGCTGGTGGAGCCTCACAGCCACGGACGAGGGCAGCTCCTTGGTGTTTGGCGAGGCCTGCTGACGCTTGGCACGGAGTTCGGCAAATGGCTCGTGCCGAACGTGCACGCGGTGTGGATACCGCCCGGGCAACTGCACTGGGCGAGCGCGCACGGACAGGTCGACACGTGGAGCATCTACGTTCAGAGCGGTGCGGGTGAGGGGCTGCCTGAACGACCGGCGACGCTTCGTATCTCGGCCCTGTTGCGCGAGACAGTGCGGCGGCTTGAAAGTCTCAACAGCGAGCCTGCTGGAGTGATGCGAGGTTTGCTCGAACTCGTCGTGGTTAACGAGATCAGGTCCTTGCCGATCGAAGAGCTCAGCCTGCCGATGCCGACAAGCCCATCGCTGATGAAGATCGCGCAAGAGCTCCTGGCGCAGCCCGCTGACGATCGTTCGTTGGACGCCTGGGCCGGGTTGGCGAATATTTCGCCTCGCACGCTGAACCGTCGCTTTCCCGTGGAGACCGGATACAGCCTTGGAACATGGCGGCAGCGTGCGCGCTTGCTGCGTGGGTTGGAGCTCCTGGCTGAGGGACGCTCCGTCACGACCGTTGCCCTCGAGCTCGGCTACAGCAACATCAGTGCGTTCATTGCCTTGTTCAAGCGCACGTTTGGTGCCACTCCCACTCAGTACATGCGGTAGCAGCCACAATGAAAAACGCCCGCTACCTTGTGAGTAGCGGGCGTTCCAGCGATGACGCGATGTTGGTTGGTGGGCCCTGAGTGACTCGAACACTCGACCTACGGATTAAGAGTCCGCTGCTCTACCAACTGAGCTAAGAGCCCTTGCGTTGAAAACGTTTGGTGTTTTCTGGCAAGACCACGAGTATATCCCAGAATTTCTGTCCGTCCAAAAAATTTGTAGGTCGCGGCGTTAGGATTCGCCTCTACCGACGACGGGGGCACGGCCCTCTCAACCAGGAGAACTTCGATGAGCGACGCCAACACCACGCCCCATGTCTTGATCACCGGCGCCGCAGGCGCACTGGGCCGTGCCGTGGCTCAGCACTTCATCGACCAGGGCGCGCGCCTTGCGCTGGTCGACCATCATGCAGGTCGTCTTGCGGAGGTCTTCCCGGGCCTCGACAACTCGCAGCACCTCTTGCTGGCGGGCGACGTGACTTCCGCGTCCGAGATGGCAGCCCTCGCGGAGCAGGCGCTCAAGTCTTTCGGTCGCATCGACACGCTGGTCCACATCGCAGGCGGCTTCGAGATGGGTGAGGCGACGCATGCGCTCACGCGCGCGAGCTGGGACCGGATGATGAATCTCAACGCATGGTCGTTCGTGGCGGTGACGCAGGCCGTGCTGCCCTCGATGATCGAGCGACGCGCAGGCAGCGTCATCGCCGTGACGGCGAAGGTCGCAGCGCGCGGCGTGCCGGCCATGGCCGCGTACATCGCTTCGAAGAGTGCGCTGCAGCGGCTGGTGGAAGCCATGGCCGCCGAGGCGGCACCGCATGGCGTCAACATCAACAGCGTGGCTCCGAGCGTGCTCGACACGCCGGCCAACCGGCAGGCGATGCCCGATGCGAATCCGGCTGACTGGGTCTCGACCTCGGTCGCCGCTCAGACGATCGGCTTCCTTGCATCGCCGGGCGCCGCGGCGCTGCACGGCCAGCATCTGACGCTCGATACCTGAGCCGGAAAAAAGAAAAGGCCCTGGCGGATGCCAAGGCCTTTTCTGTATTGGTTGGTGGAGAGGATGAGGATCGAACTCACGACCTCCGCATTGCGAACGCGGCGCTCTCCCAGCTGAGCTACCCCCCCAACGCAGGGCGAATTTTAACCGGAACTCCTGTTTTGGCGCACTCTGCCGTGCCAAGATGCGCGCCTCGCGAAACACGGAGCAAAGACCGCATGGCCTCGTTCGACCCCGCCTGGCTGGAAGGCATGTACAACAACCTTGCGCGGGTGAAAGATCACCCCGCGTACTTCGAGCGATGGGCGCGCGAATCGGCCGCAGTGCGCGAGGCCTTGCCGGCGCGGATCGATCTTCCCTACGGCCAGGGCGTGAACGAAACGCTCGACATCTTTCCCGCACCGGTGCCCGACGCGCCCGTGCTGGTCTTCATCCACGGCGGCTACTGGCGCGCCATGGACAAGAAAGACCACTCCTTCATTGCGCCTGCGTTCAATGACCGCGGCATCTGCGTGGTCCAGCCCAACTACGCGCTGTGCCCCGGTACGCCGGAGCAGCCTGTCACGGTGCCCGGCATCCTGCTGCAGATGGTGCGTGCGCTCGAATGGACCTGGCGCCACATCGCGGCCCATGGCGGCGATCCTTCGCGGATCACCGTCGCAGGCCATTCGGCCGGTGGTCATATGGCGGCGGCGCTGTTGGCTTGCGACTGGAAGGCGGTCGCACCCGATCTGCCCGCGCAGCTCGTGCGCAACGCGCTGTCGATCTCGGGCCTTTACGACCTTCGCCCGCTGCAGCGCACGCCATTTCTCGAGAATGTGCTGAAGCTGACCGATGCAGACGCCCTGCGTGCCAGCCCGGCACGGTGGCCTGCGCCCAAACGCGGCCAGCTCTACGCCGTTGCTGGCGGCGGGGAGAGCGAAGAGTTCATCCGCCACAACGCGATGATCCGCGAGGCGTGGGGACGCAACACCGTGCCGGTGTGCGAGGTGCTACCGGGGCTCAACCACTTCGATGTGGTCGACGCGCTCGCCGATCCTGCCCACACCCTGCACCGGCACGCGGTGCAGTTGCTGGAAGCCTGACCGGCGCCCGGGTGGGGCGGCCTACATCAGCAGGTGCTCGCCCGCGTTGTCGCCACCCAGCGTGACGTAGTTGACCTTGCGGATGTCCATCAGCGCGCGGCCGCCCGCGTAGCTGATCGAGCTCTGCACGTCCTGCTCCATTTCGACCAGCGTTTCGGCCAGCTTGCCCTTGATGGGTTCGAGGATGCGCTTGCCCTCGACGTGCTTGTACTCGCCCTTGTTGAAGTCGCTGGCGGAGCCGTAGTACTCCTTGAACAGCACGCCGTCGACCTCGACCGTCTTGCCCGGCGACTCCTCGTGCCCCGCGAACAGCGAGCCGATCATGACCATCGACGCGCCGAAGCGCACGCTCTTGGCAATGTCTCCGTGGTCGCGAATGCCGCCATCGGCAATGATCGGCTTGGTCGCCACGCGCGCGCACCACTTGAGCGCCGACAGCTGCCAGCCGCCGGTGCCGAAGCCGGTCTTGAGCTTGGTGATGCAGACCTTGCCCGGGCCGATGCCGACCTTGGTCGCATCAGCTCCCCAGTTCTCGAGGTCGATCACCGCTTCGGGCGTGCCGACATTGCCGGCAATCACGAAGGTCTTGGGCAGCTTTTCCTTCAGGTAGCCGATCATGTTCTTCACACTGTCGGCGTGGCCGTGTGCGATGTCGATCGTGACGTACTCGGGCACGAGGCCCTGTGCCACGAGTTGATCGACGGTGTCGTAGTCGGCCTTCTTCACACCCAACGAGATGGAAGCGAACACGCCCTTGCCCTGCATCTCCTTGACGAACTTGACGTTGTCGAGGTCGAAGCGGTGCATCACGTAGAAGTAGCCGTTCTGCGCCAGCCACAGGCAGATCGACTCGTCGACCACCGTCTTCATGTTGGCGGGCACCACCGGCAGGCGGAAGCTGCGCTCGCCCAGCGTGACGCTGGTGTCGCACTCGGAGCGGCTCTCCACGCGGCACTTGCGCGGGAGCAGGAGGATGTTGTCGTAATCGAAAATTTGCATGACCAGGCTCCTGAAAGGAATCGTTGAAAGAAACGAATGAGCGCTTGGTCCGGCCGGCTTTCGCGGTGCGTTCTGCAAGGAAAACGCCCACAAAAAACCGGGCGCAAGAAACTTGGGCCCGGTGATTGATTTTACGCGGTCTCGCAAAGGCAGGTCTTCCGGTTCTTCATATAACCCGCATACGCCGTGGTTTCTACAATCGCATGATGTTGTTTAACGATCCTGCGGCTGACGCCCACCCCCCAGCGCTGCCGCTGCTCCAGAACCTGAACGCGGAGCAACTCGCCGCGGTCACGCTGCCAGAGGGCAACGCGCTGATCCTGGCCGGCGCCGGTTCCGGCAAGACGCGCGTGCTTACCACCCGCATCGCCTGGCTGCTGCAGACCGGCCAGGTCTCCGCCGGCGGCATCCTCGCCGTGACTTTCACCAACAAGGCCGCGAAAGAAATGATGACGCGGCTGACGGCGATGCTGCCCGTCAATGTGCGCGGCATGTGGATCGGCACTTTCCACGGCCTGTGCAACCGCCTGCTGCGCGCGCACTGGAAACTGGCCAACCTGCCGTCGACCTTCCAGATCCTCGACACGCAAGACCAGCTCTCGGCCATCAAGCGCCTGATGAAGCAGTTCAACGTCGACGACGAGCGCTTCCCGGCCAAGCAGACCCAGTGGTTCATCGCCGGCGCCAAGGAAGACGGCCTGCGCCCCGGCGACGTAGAAGTGCGTAGCGACGACGACCGCAAGAAGGTCGAGCTCTACCGCCTCTACGAAGAACAATGCCAGCGCGAAGGCGTGGTCGACTTCGGCGAGCTCATGCTGCGCAGCTACGAACTGCTGCGCGACAACGACCCGGTGCGCGAGCACTACCAGCGGCGCTTCCGCCACATCCTGATCGACGAGTTCCAGGACACCAACCGCCTGCAGTACGCGTGGATCAAGATGCTCACCGGCAACACCGTCGCGGGCCAGTTCACACCGAGCGAGAACAGCAGCGTGATCGCCGTGGGCGACGACGACCAGAGCATCTACGCCTTCCGCGGCGCGCGCGTGGGCAACATGACCGACTTCGTGCGCGAGTTCGACGTGCGCCACCAGATCAAGCTGGAGCAGAACTACCGCAGCTACAGCAACATCCTCGACTCGGCCAACGAGCTCATCAGCCACAACAAGAAGCGCCTGGGCAAGAACCTGCGCACCGACCAGGGCCCGGGCGAGCCGGTGCGCGTGTACGAGTCGCCCACCGACCTCGCCGAAGCCCAGTGGATGGTCGAGGAAATGCGCCAGCTCGCGCGCGACGGCTACGAGCGCAAGGAAATGGCCGTGCTCTACCGCAGCAACGCGCAGAGCCGGGTGATCGAAACGGCGCTCTTCAATGCCTCGGTGCCGTACCGCGTGTACGGCGGCCTGCGCTTCTTCGAGCGCGCCGAAATCAAGCACGCGCTGGCCTATCTGCGCCTGCTGGAGAACAAGGACGACGACACCAGCTTCCTGCGCGTCGTCAACTTCCCGCCGCGCGGCATTGGCGCGCGCACGCTCGAAACCCTGCAGGACGCGGCGCGCGCGGCCGGGCGTTCGCTGCACGATGCGGTGAGCGTCGTCGGCGGCAAGGCCGGCGCCAACCTCACGGGTTTCGTTGCCAAGATCGACGTGCTGCGCGAGCAGACCCAAGGCGTGAGCCTGCGCGAGATCATCGAGCTGGTGCTCGACCACAGCGGCCTCGTCGAGCACTACAAGGCCGACCGCGAAGGCGCCGACCGCCTCGAGAACTTGGACGAACTCGTGAACGCGGCCGAGAGCTTCGTCACGCAGGAAGGCTTCGGCCGCGACGCCGTGGCGCTGCCGGTCGACGAGCTGCGCCAGTCGCCCGCGAGCCAGGGCATCGACCCGAGCCGTCCGGTGCTCGACGAGCCGCTCGCGCCCGACGCCGAGACCGGCGAAACACTGAGCCCGCTGGCCGCTTTCCTCACGCACGCCGCGCTCGAATCGGGCGACAACCAGGCGCAGGCCGGGCAGGACGCGGTGCAACTGATGACCGTGCACGCCGCCAAGGGCCTGGAGTTCGACTGCGTGTTCATCACCGGCATGGAAGAGGGCCTGTTTCCGCACGAGAACTCGATGAGCGATTTCGAGAGCCTCGAGGAAGAACGCCGCCTGATGTACGTGGCGATCACGCGTGCCCGCAAGCGCCTGTACCTGAGCCATTCGCAGACGCGCATGCTGCACGGCCAGACGCGCTACAACGTCAAGAGCCGCTTCTTCGACGAGCTGCCCGAAGGCGCGCTGAAGTGGCTCACGCCCAAGAACCAGGGCTTCACTCCATCGGCCTTCGGCTATGGCGGAGGCTACGCGAGCACGCGCGGCGGTGGAGGCGGCTACAGCGGTGGTGGCTATGGAGGCGGCGGCAGCAGCCGCGACAAGGACACCTTCGCCAGCCCACCCGTGCCGCCGCAGAAGACAGCGCCTTCACACGGCCTGCGCTCGGGCATGCAGGTGTTCCACAACAAGTTCGGCGAAGGCACGGTGACCGCGCTGGAAGGCACCGGCGACGATGCGCGCGCGCAGGTCAAGTTCGCGCGGCATGGCGTTAAGTGGCTGGCGCTGTCGGTGGCCAAGCTCACGCCGATCTGAGTTCAGGGCGCCGCTTGCTGCGGCGGCACTCAGTCCGGATTGAAAGTGTCGCGGAAGGTGAACCAGTTCGACGCCTGCGCCATGGCGGCGAGCGTCAGCACCGTGCCGACCATCAGGATGTTACCGATGGCCATTGCGCCGGTGTCCGAGCCCAGAGAGCCCACGCCGATCACGATGGTGCCGACCAGCGCCGCCGCCAGCAGGCCAAGCACCAGCACGCCGCACCACGCGAGCCAGTACAGCGCATAGGCGCCGAAATTCCGGAACATCGCCACCAGGCTGAAGAAAATGCTCTTCACCGGCTCCACCCGGTGCCAGTGAACCAGCGCGGGGGCATGCCACATCGCCGCGACCAGCGGTAGCGCGAGGCACATCTGAAGCAGATTCGCCATCTGGAAGCGGCTGCTTTCCAGCACTTCCTTGGTCGGGGTTTCGCCCAGCAGGTAGCTGCGCATGAACTGGCCGCCATCGACCAGTGCCGTCAGGAACACGGTCAGGAAGCAATACACCGCCGAGATCACGCCAAGTACAGCCAGAGCGCGCCATTCCGTTCGCATGGCACGGGCCACCGACAGGAACATGAGCGCGCCGGTCGGCTTCTTCACGCCGCCCGCTTCCCCAGGAAGATCGGTGTTGGTCGCCGAGGCGTCGGCCACCGACGCCGCGACCATGAAGCCCAGCGTGGAGAACGGCAGCAGCACGAACGGAATGAATCTGCCGATCAGCGGCAGCTGCGAAATGCTCGTGATCAGCGCCATGAACATCAGGAACAGCGAGACAAAGGCCAGCGGCTGCCGCCAGAAGTTCTTGAGTCCGAGGCGGACCCATTCGACGCCGGTTCGCGCCGGCACGAGGTTGAGTTTCATGTGTAGAGGTCAGGCAGCCAGCAGCGGCTCGAGGGCCTGTGCCATGGCGTGCGGGTGGGTGGCGCGGTCGCGCAGCACGCGTTCGAAGTGCGTGGGGTCATGGGGCTTGAGCATGCTCGCCTCGCGCGGCAGATGGAAGTCCCAGAGCCGGGAAATCCAGAAGCGCAGCGCCGCGGCGCGCAGCATCGCGGGCAGCAGGGCGCGCTCGGCGGCGTTCAGCTTTCGCACGGTTTCGTAGGCCGACAGCAGCGCATCGGCGCGTTCGGCATCGTGCCGGCCCGTCGGCAGGTCGATGGCCCAGTCGTTCAGGCACACGGCCAGGTCGAACAGCCAGGTGTCGGTGCCGGCGAAGTAGAAGTCGAACACGCCGGTCAGGCGGGGCGCAGCGCCGGCCTCGCCACCGGTCGCGAACATCACGTTGTCGCGGAACATGTCGGCATGCACCGGGCCGCGCGGCAGGGCCGCATAGGCCGAAGACTCGGCGACGTGGTTCTGGTAGGCCAGTTCGGCACGCAGCAGGGCGGCTTGCGATTCCTCGATGTACGGCAGCACCACCGGCACCGTCTCGTTCCACCAGTGCAGGCCGCGCAGGTTCGGCTGGATGCGGGGGTAGTCGCGCCCCGCGAGGTGCATGCGTGCCAGCATCGCGCCCAGTTCGGCGCAATGCGCCATGCCGGGGGCCAGTTCGCTGTGGCCCGAGAGTTTCTGCACCACCGCCGCAGGCTTGCCGGCCACGATGTGCAACAGGTCGCACGCGGCTTCGGCGGGCACGGGGGGCTGGTTCTTCCTGGGCTTCTCGGCGGCGACGGGCTCGGCTGCCGCCACGGGCGCGGGAACAGGCAGGCCGGCAGCCGCCAGGTGCTTCATCAGACAAAGGTAGTACGGGAGCTGCTCGGCACTCAGGCGCTCGAACAGCGTCAACACGAACTCGCCGGACTCGGTGGTCGCGAAGTAGTTGGTGTTCTCGATGCCGCCCTCGATGCCGCGCAGTTCGCGCAGCGGGCCCAGGCCCAGGCGTTGGACGAGCGCGTCTGCCTCGCCGAAACTGACTTCGGTGAAAACTGCCATCGCGGTACTCAGCGCCGCGTTGCCGCTGCAAAAACTAGGACGAAAGAACGCACGGTCAGAACTTCATCACGTTCCAGACGCGGGGGCCATTGGCGCCCGTTTCGGACGAACCCTGGCGTCCCGTGTACGCGTCGGCGGGCAGCACTTCGTAGCCCGGCACGTTGGCCTTGGGCGTGACGTTGATGCTCTGCGTGCGGCCGCCGTAGCGGACTTCGTCGACCGAGGCACCGCTGTCCTCGGTATGGATGTTCTCGACCTTCTGGTTGCGTCGGCCTTCGGCTTTGTCCTGCTCCTGATTTGGTAGCGATGCGGCCGGAGCCGCCGCGGGGGCGGCTGCGGGCTGCTGCGCCTGTACGGCGGCAAAGGGGGCTGCGAAAGCCAGCGCCAGCAGGATGCGGCGGGCGACCAGGAGTGTGGAGCTAGGCATGCCTTGATTGTAGGCTCGCCCCCGGTTCCGGGGCGTCGGTTGACACCTCGTGCCGTCGTGGCTTCGGACGCCGTCGCGGGCACGGCAAAATGGCCCGATGACCGACAAGAAAACGCTGCTGCTCGTCGATGGCTCGAGCTATCTCTACCGCGCCTTCCACGCGATGCCCGATCTGCGGGCCGTGCCCGGCGATCCCAAGAGCCCGGCGACCGGCGCCATCCGGGGAATGATCAACATGATGACTGCGCTGCGGCGCGAGGTGCGCGCCGACTACGCAGCCTGCATCTTCGACGCTCCCGGCAAGACCTTCCGCGACGACTGGTACCCCGAGTACAAGGCCAACCGCTCGCCGATGCCTGACGACCTGCGCAGCCAGATCGACCCCATCCACGAAGTGGTGAAGCTGCTCGGCTGGCCCGTGCTCAGCGTGCCCGACGTGGAAGCCGACGACGTCATCGGCACGCTCGCAAAAGTCGCCGCCGCTCAGGGCGTCGAGGTGATCGTGTCCAGCGGCGACAAGGACCTGAGCCAGCTGGTCGACGAGCACATCACCATCATCGACACGATGAACGGCAAGAAGCGCGACGTGGCGGGTGTGACGTCCGAGTTCGGCGTACCGCCGAACCTGATGATCGACTACCAGACGCTGGTCGGCGACACGGTCGACAACGTGCCCGGCGTCCCGAAGGTCGGCCCCAAGACTGCCGCCAAATGGCTGCTCGAATACGGCTCGCTCGATGCATTGATCGAACGCGCAGCCGAAGTGAAGGGCGCCGCGGGCGAGAACCTGCGCCAGGCCATCGACAAGCTGCCGTTGAGCAAACGCCTCGTCACCATTCGCACCGACTGCGACCTCGACGGCCACGTTACCGGCCTGCCGTCGCTCGAAGGCCTGCCCGTCGGCGCGCCGCAGACGGCCGAACTGAAACCCTTCTACGAGAAGTTCGGCTTCAAGAGCCTGGTCAAGTCACTCGAAGCGCAGGAAGTGCCGCCCGAGCTGATCGAAGAGAGCATCAAGAAGAAGGCTGCCTCCAAGGCCGACAGCGACCAGGGCGGCCTGTTCGACGAGCCCTCCGAGCTCGAAGCGCAGGAGGCCGCCGCGCCCGCGAGCAACCTCAAGTACGACACGATCACGAACTGGGCGCAGTTCGACGCCTGGCTCGCAAAGCTCGAAGCTGCCGACCTCGCGGCCATCGACACCGAGACCACCTCGCTCGACGAGATGGTCGCGCAGATCGTCGGCGTGAGCTTCAGCGTCACGCCCGGCGAAGCGGCCTACATCCCGCTTACGCACAACTACCCCGATGCGCCCGAGCAGTTGCCCATCGACGAGGTGCTGGCGAAGCTCAAGCCCTGGCTGGAGAACGGTGCCAAGAAAAAGCTCGGCCAGCACATCAAGTACGACCGCCACGTGTTCGCCAACCACGGCATCGAGGTGCAGGGCTACGCGCACGACACCATGCTGCAGAGCTACGTGCTCGAAGTGCACAAGCCGCACGGTCTTTCCAGCCTGGCCGAGCGCCATCTGGGTCGCAGCGGCATCTCGTACGAAGACCTGTGCGGCAAGGGCGCGCACCAGATCCCGTTCAGCCAGGTCGACATCGCCAAGGCGGCGGAGTATTCGTGCGAGGACAGCGACCAGACGCTCGACGTGCATAACACGCTGTGGCCGCGCCTCGAAGCCGACGAAAAACTGCGCTTCATCTACCAGCTCGAAATGGATTCGAGCGAGGCGCTCTACCGCGTCGAGCGCAACGGCGTGCTGATCGACGCCCCTACGCTTGCCACGCAAAGCCACGAGCTCGGCAAGCGCATCATGGAGCTGGAGCAGGAGGCCTACGACATCGCCGGCCAGCCCTTCAACCTCGGTTCGCCCAAGCAGATCGGCGAAATCTTCTTCACCAAGCTGGGCCTGCCCGTGGTCAAGAAAACGCCGAGCGGCGCACCCAGCACCGACGAAGAGGTGCTTGAAAAACTGGCCGAAGACTATCCGCTGCCGGCCAAGATCCTCGAACACCGCGGCCTGTCGAAGCTCAAGGGCACCTACACCGACAAGCTCGGCCAGCTCGCCAACCCGCGCACCGGCCGCGTGCACACGCACTATGCGCAGGCCGTGGCCGTCACGGGCCGCCTCAGCAGCAACGACCCCAACCTGCAGAACATCCCGATCCGAACGCCAGAAGGCCGCCGCGTGCGCGAGGCCTTCGTGGCACCGGCGGGCAGCGTGATCGCCAGTGCCGACTACTCGCAGATCGAACTGCGCATCATGGCCCACATCAGCGGCGACGAATCGCTGCTGCGTGCGTTCACCGAAGGCATCGACGTGCACCGCGCGACGGCCGCCGAGGTGTTCGGCTCCACGCCCGACCAGGTGTCGAGCGAGCAGCGCCGCTATGCCAAGGTCATCAACTTCGGCCTGATCTACGGCATGAGCAGCTTCGGCCTTGCGCGCAACCTCGGCATCGAGACCAAGGCCGCGGCCTCGTACATCGAGCGCTACTTTGCGCGCTACCCGGGCGTGAAGGCCTACATGGACGAGACCAAGGCGCTTGCCAAGGAGCAGGGCTACGTGGAGACCGTGTTCGGCCGCCGCCTCTACCTGCCCGAAATCAATTCGCCCAACGGCCCGCGACGCGGAGGCGCCGAGCGCGCGGCCATCAACGCGCCGATGCAGGGCACGGCCGCCGACCTGATCAAGCTCAGCATGGTCAAGGTACAGAACGTGCTTGACGAGGAGAAGCGCGGCACCCGGATGATCATGCAGGTGCACGACGAACTGGTGTTCGAAGTGCCCGAGGCCGAGATCGAATGGGTGCGCACCGAAATCCCTCGTCTCATGGCCGGCGTGGCCGCGCTGAAGGTGCCGCTGCTGGCCGAGATCGGTGTCGGTCCCAATTGGGACAAGGCGCATTGATGAACAAAAAGACGAGACAACCAACCGAGAAGAACGTACGCACATGACTCAATTTCCGCACCGCAAACTTCTGCTCGCCGCTGTCTGCGCGGCTTGCTTCGGCACCGCCTTCGCCGCACCCGACGCGCAAGTCGCTTCGCTCGCCGCCAAGGAAAAGCCCGCGCTGCTCGACACGCTGAAGGAGCTGGTCTCCATCGAGTCGGGCAGCCGCGACCTCGACGGCCTCGAGAAAATCTCCGACCTCATCGCCGCGAAGTTCAAGGCGCTGGGCGGCCAGGTCGAGCTGATCGACCCGAGCGCCGAGGCCTACCGCATGGAAGACACGCCCGAGAAAATGGGCCGCGTGGTGCGCGCCACCTTCAAGGGCACGGGCAAGAAGAAGATCTTGCTGATCGCGCACATGGACACGGTCTACACCGTGGGCATGCTCAACAAGCAGCCGTTCCGCATCGATGGCGACAAGGCCTACGGCCTGGGCATTGCCGACGACAAGCAGGGCGTGGCCGTCATCACGCACATCGTGTCGATGCTGCAGGCGATGAAGTTCAAGGAATACGGCACGCTCACCGTGCTGATCAACGGCGACGAGGAAATCAGCTCGCCCGGCGCACGCGCGCTCATCACGCGCATGGGCAGCGAGCACGATGCGGTGCTGTCCTTCGAGGGCGCCTACGTCAAGGAAGACAAGCTCTCGCTCGCCACGGCGGGCATTGCCTCGGTCACGCTGCATGTCACGGGCAAGGCCTCGCATGCGGGCTCGGCGCCCGAGCTGGGCGTGAACGCGCTGTACGAGCTTTCGCACCAGATCCTGCAGATGCGCGACCTGTCCGACCCGGCCACCGGCCTGAAGATGAACTGGACCATCTCCAAGTCGGGCAGCAACCGCAACGTGATTCCGGCCAGTGCCACCGCGGGCGCCGACGTGCGCGTGCTGAAGGTCAGCGACTACGACCGCATCGAGCAGCAGGTGAACGAGCGCGTGAAGAAACAGCTGATTCCCGAGGCCAAGGTCGAGATGAACTTCGAGCGCCGCCGCCCGCCGCTGGAAGCCACCGACGCTTCGCGCGCCATGGCCCGCCATGCGCAGCAGATCTACAAGGACGAGCTCGGCCTGCCGCTGGGCGCCGACGACAAGGCCGCCGGTGGTGGCACCGATGCGGCCTTTGCCGCGCTGAAGACCAAGGCGCCCGTCATCGAGCGCTTCGGCCTGCAGGGCTTCGGCGCGCACTCGGCCGATGCCGAGTACGTGCTGGTCAACTCCATCGAACCGCGGCTGTACCTCGGCACCCGCATGGTCATGGATATCGCACGAGGCAAGACCGCTTCGGGCAACTGACCCGCCGTTCGCGATGCGCCTTCGCCACATCGAGGTCTTCAACGCGATCATGCTCACTGGCAGCGTGAGCGCGGCGGCGCGGCTCATCAACATCACGCAGCCGGCGGTGAGCCGCACGCTGCAGCATGCCGAACTGCAGCTGGGCTTTCCGCTGTTTCAGCGCGCCAAGGGCAGGCTCACGCCGACCACAGAAGCGCTCACGCTGTATCCGCATATCGAACGGCTGTTCGCGCAGCTCGACGAGGTACAGCGGCTTGCCTCCAACCTGCGCACCGCGGGCGATACAGGCGAGCTGCGCATCCTCAGCGTGCTGGCGTTGAGCTACGACATCCTGCCGCGCGCGCTCAAGGCCTTTCGCGAAAAGCATCCGGGCTATGCAATTACCGTCGAGTCGCTGCACTCGCCGCAGATCATGTCGGCGCTGCTGCTGCAGGAAGCCGACGTGGGCTTTGCCTTCAGCCCCGCGGTACATCCCTCGCTCACGCAGGAGACGCTGGCCGACAGCCGCATGGTGTGCATTGCGCCCAAGGGCATGCTGCCGCGCGCGCTGGTGCGCAACGGTTCGGTGGCGCTGCACGATCTCGTCAACCGTCCGGTGATCGGCCTCGACAGCCGCGACCCCGTCGGCACCAGCCTGAGCCAGGCCTGCCGGCAGGCGGGCGTGGGCTTCCAGCAGGCGGTGGTCACGGTGCAGACCTATCACGCGGCACTGGCCATGGCGCACCACGGCATCGGCGTGGCGCTGGTCGACGGTTGCACGGCGCGATCGGCGGACCGTGCGAAGGTCGAGGTGCTGACGCTGGAGCCGCACATTCCGGTGCCGATTCGCGCGCTGCGTTTTGCGGCGCGGCCCGATTCGGTGGCGGTGCGCGGCATCACGCGCTGCATGCAGCAGGCGATCCAAGAGGCGCTCTAGGAGAAATACGCCTGCAGCGCCAGGTCGGTCTTGGCCCTGGCGTGCGCGACGACATCCGGGCCGAGGCCCGTGCCCTGGATTGAGAAGAAATTCAGGTCCTTCAGCCCGATGGTGCCCAGGATGGTCGTCAGGTATGGCGTCAGGAAATCCGGCTGCCGTGCATGTTCCCCGGAAAATCTCCCGCCCGAAGCCACGGCGATGAAGACCGGGCGGTCGCGCAGCGTGCCCACCTTGCCCGCAGCGCCCACATTGAACGTACGGCGTGCTCGAACGACATGATCGATCCAGGCCTTCAGCGCAGAGGGCACGCTCAGGTTGTGCATGGGCGTTCCGATGACCACGACGTCCGAGTTCTCCAGTTCCCGGATCAATTCTTCGGATGTGGAAATCGAGCCTTCCTGATTTATTTCTGTCGTGGACGAATGCTGGGCGAGCGCGTAATTCGCGTCGATATGCCTCAGGGCGCCGCCGCCAATTTCTCGTTTGACCAATACGGCATCGGGCGACTTCTTCAGCAGAAGATCGACGATTTTTCGGGAAAGCCTGAAGCTCTCCGAGGCTTGCCCGCGGGAGCTGCAATTGACGTGCAGGATTTTCATGATTGATATGGCCGCAAGGGAGAAGCGTCAATCCTAGAATTTGCATGGCCTACACTCCAGAGCCAAGAATGGAGCTTGTGATTGATCCATGATCGCCAAGAAGAGCAGCCCCGTATCACCGCTGGACCCCGCAGCGGCCGAGCCCTACTACCGGCAGATCTACGAGCGGTTTCGCAATGCCATCTCCAGCGGATTGCTCAAGCCCGGCGACCGGATACCCGCCGCCCGCGCACTGGCCAAGGAATTGGGCCTGGCAAGAGGAACGATCGAAGCCGCGTACTCCTTGCTGGTCGCCGAGGGATACATCCAGGCACGTGGCCAGGCCGGGACCATCGTGGCGCCGGGCCTCAAGCCGCAAACGCCCGTGGCAATTCCGGAGCCTCCGCTCGACAAGAGAATTTCTTCGATCGGTTTCCGGCCGGATTCGATTCTTCCGTTTCAAATGGGGCTGCCCGCCCTCGACGAATTCCCTCGAAAGATATGGGCCCGCCTGGGTGCGCGCTGCGTGCGTGCCATGCAGCCGTCCGACATGGCGCATCCTTCCATCTACGGGTTGCCAAAGCTGCGTGCCGAAATCGCCGCGTATCTGCAGGTGTCGCGTGGCATCAACTGCGCTGCATCGCAGGTGTTCGTGACCTCGGGATACCGCCACACCATCGAGCTGATCGGCCTCGCCTTGCTGAAGGCGGGAGACCGCGTCTGGCTCGAAGACCCCGGCTACCCGCCCACGCGGGAGCTGCTCGCGCACATGCAAATCGCGGCTGTCCCGGTGCGTGTAGACCAGGAGGGCATG
Organism: Variovorax sp. YR566; assembly: GCF_051992195.1. NCBI lineage: Bacteria > Pseudomonadati > Pseudomonadota > Betaproteobacteria > Burkholderiales > Comamonadaceae > Variovorax > Variovorax sp. YR566. The sequence continues at coordinate 2,270,735 of NZ_CP197092.1, forward strand.
GTCGTTTCCGAGGGCATCAAGTCGGCGCCACGCGCGCGTGCAGCCGTGGTTACGCCGGCGCACCAGAGTCCGCTGGGCGTGTCGTTGTCCTTGCCCCGGCGCCAGGCGCTGTTCGACTGGGCCGGACGGCACAACGCGTGGATCGTCGAGGACGACTACGACGGCGAATACCGCTATGTCAGCCGACCTTTGCCTGCGCTGAAGAGCCTGGACCGCGACGGACGCGTGCTCTATGCGGGCACCTTCAGCAAGGTGCTTTTCCCGAGCATCCGGCTGGCCTATCTCGTCGTGCCGGAGTCGCAGGTCGAGCGCTTCGAGCAGATCATCCAGACCTTCGCCGGGGGCAGCCCCGAACTGACGCAAGCCATCGTCACCGCCTTCATCACGGAGGGGCACTTCGCGCGGCATATCCAGCGGATGCGCAGGCTCTATGCCGAGCGTCGCGAGGCGACCAGCGCGGGCTTGCAGAGCGTGCTCGGGCAGCACGTGCGAATCGACGCGCAACCCGGTGGCATGCATCTCATCTTGCGGTTGCAAGGCCGGCAATCGGATCGCGAGCTCGTGGCGCGCATGCGGGAAGAGGGCCTGTACGCGGAGGCATTGTCAGACTGGACGAAGGAGGGCGAGGGCGCTTCGGCCCTGCTCGTCAACTTCACGAACATCGATTCCCGGCGCACCGCCGAGAAGCTCGGAAAGCGCATCCTGAGCCTGATGTGATCTGGAAGATCATGGCCCAGTATCGAATGCCATTTATGGATCTTCTGGGCTGGACCAAGATTCGACACCATGGAGTCCTTTCCAACCAGTACACACAAGGACTCTTCATGAGCAATCGCATCGACTACGCAAAGATTTCGCCCGAGGTCTACAAGGCTTTCGGAGGGGTGTACATGGCCGTCCAGAAAAGCGGCTTGCCCAAGCAACTGGTCGATCTCGTCTACCTGCGGGTTTCGCAGATCAATGGCTGCGCCTATTGCATCGACATGCATTCGCGCGACCTGCTCAAGTCCGGCCTGGCGGTCGACAAGCTCGTGCTGGTTCCGGTGTGGCACGACGCGGGCGAGGTCTTCAGCCGCCGCGAACAGGTCGCGCTCGCCTGGGCAGAAACCGTGACGCGCGTCGCTGAAACCGGCGTTCCCGATGCGGATTACGAAGCCGCTGCCGCCGAGTTCAGCGACAAGGAACTGGCCGACCTCAGCTACGCGATCGGCCTGATGAACGCCTTCAACCGCTTCGGCATCACGTTCCGCTCGACGCCCGCTGCCACTGCCGCCGCTGCCAAGGCCTGAACGCCATGGCATGGGCATTGCTCGGCGTTGCCGGCGTTCTTGAAATCGTCTTCGCCTTTGCGATGAAGTCGTCCGAAGGTTTCACGCGGCTGGTGCCCGCGCTGTTCACGGTCGCTGCCGGCCTGTCGAGCGTGGTGCTTCTTTCGCTCTCGCTGCGGACATTGCCGATGGGGACGGGCTACGCGGTGTGGACCGGCATCGGCGCCGCGGGCACCGCGATCGTGGGCATGGTGGTGCTGGGCGATTCGGCCGCGCCGATGCGGCTGCTGTGCATTGCGCTCATCCTGACCGGCGTGATCGGGCTCAAGCTGGTCACCACCAGCTGAGAAGGAGGCAGGTTGCGCTCAGGCCCGCAAGGCCTGCCCGATCTGCAGCGCCGACCCGAAGGCCAGCGTGAAGCCCAGCGCGCCGTGGCCCGTGTTGAACAGCATGTTCGACGGCGCGCTCTCCAGCCGGCCGATGATCGGCAATCCTTTCGGCGTGGCGGGCCGCATGCCTGTCCACGGGTGCAGTTCCTCGAGCCGGCTCGCATGCGGGAAGAGGGCACGCGTCGCCGTTGCCAGCGTCTCGATGCGCGTCGCAGGAATGCTTGCGTCGTGCCCCACCAGCTCGGCCATGCCCGCCACGCGCAGGCGCGAGCCGATGCGCGCGAACACCACCTTGCGTGCGCTGTCGGTCACGTTCACGTGCGGCGCGGCGCCGGGCGACGGATCGACCTCCACGGTAATGCTGTAGCCCTTGAGCGGATACACCGGTAGATAGGCCCCCAGCGCGCGGCCCAGCTTGTGCGAGGCAGAGCCCAGCGCCATCACGAAGGCATCGGCCTCCACGTCGCCTTCGCTGGTGTGCACGGCCGCGATGCGGTTCTCGCTGCGTGCAAAGCCATGCACGTCGGCACCGAGCATGAAGCGCACGCCGCGCGCGCTCAATGCCCGCATGAGCTCGGTGCACACCTTGAGGCAGTCGGCCGCGCACTCGCTCGGCGTGTGCACGGCGCCCGCCATCTGGCCGCGGTAGCTGGCAAGCGCGGGCTCGATGGCGATGCATTCGTCAGGCGTTACCAGGCGCTGTTCGCTACCCATGGCGCGCTGCAGTTCGAGCTGTGCGCGCGCACCTTCGAGCGAAGCCGAGCTGGCATACAGCACCAGCTTGCCGGTGGCCGAGAAATCGCAATCGGGTGCGATATCGGCGCGCATCGCCTCGAACTCTGTACGGCTCGATGCGGCCAGCGCCAGCAGCTTCGCCGTCGTGTCGCGCGAAGTCTGCGCGTTGCAGGCCGCGAGAAAGGCCATGCCCCAGCGCCATTGCAGCGGGTCGAGCTGCGGCTGCAGCTTGAGCGGTGATGTGGGCGACAGCAATAGCTTGGGCAACTGCTTCCAGATCGACGGGTCGGCCAGCGGCTGCACGTACGAGTAGCTGAGCTGCGCGCCATTGCCGCCGCTTGCGCCCGCGCCAGGGGCGGCGCGGTCGATCACGGTGACCTGATGGCCCTGGCGTTCGAGCTGCCAGGCGGTGGCCAGGCCCACGATGCCGGCACCGAGCACACACACATGCATGGAGGCAACTTTCCGGAGATTGAGAACTTGAGCCGTGACTGTAGGCGCGCGCGGCTCCGGCCGGAAATGCCAAAAGAACCCCCGCCCATAACCTTTGGGCATGGGTCGGCTTTCAATTGGAATTGTTGTTTTGTTTCGCTGCTTCTTAAACTGGCCGCATGTTCAGTCCAACCGAATGAAGGCTCGCATGAAACTCTCCGTCCTCATGGCTTCCATGGCCGCAACGGCGCTCTTCAGCGCCACTGGCGCGCAGGCTGCCGACACGCTGGCCAAGATCGCCGAGTCCGGCAAGATCACGCTCTCTTATCGCGAGTCGTCGGTGCCCTTCAGCTATCTCGACGGCCCCAACAAGCCGATCGGGTTCTCGGTCGAACTCTCCAACGCCGTGGTCGAGGCGGTGAAGAAAAAACTGAACAAGCCCAACCTGCAGGTCGCGCTCATGCCCGTCACCTCGCAGAACCGTATTCCGCTGATCACCAACGGCACGGTCGACCTGGAGTGCGGCTCCACCACCAACAACACCGCGCGCGGCAAGGACGTGGCCTTTGCCATCAACCACTTCTACACCGGCACGCGCCTGCTGGTGAAGAAGTCTTCGAAGATCAAGAACTACGCCGACCTCGCGAAGAAGACCGTGGCCAGCACTACAGGCACCACCAACGCACTGGTAATGCGCAAGTACAACACCGAGAAGAACCTCGGCATGGACATCGTGCTCGGCAAGGACCACGCCGATTCGTTCCTGCTGGTCGAGAGCGACCGTGCGGTGGCCTTCGCCATGGACGACATCCTGCTGTTCGGCCTGATCGCCAACGCCAAGACGCCGGCCGACTTCGAGGTGGTGGGCGATTCTCTGCAGGTCGAGCCCTATGCCTGCATGCTGCCCAAGGACGACCCGGCCTTCAAGAAGCTGGTCGACGACACCTTCGCCGGCCTGATGAAGAGCGGCGAGTTCGAGAAGCTCTACAACAAGTGGTTCATGCAGCCGATCCCGCCGAAGAACGTGCCGCTGAACCTGCCGATGAGCCCGCAGCTGAAAGAGAACCTGAAAGCTCTCAGCGACAAGCCCGCGACCTGATCCAGGCGCGACGAGAAGATAAGAAAAGGACATGGCAGTGACGCAGGTGGTCGGCATTCTTGGAGGCATGGGCCCCGCGGCGGGCGCCGACTTCGTGCGGCTCTTCGTGCAGGCCTGCGCGCAGCAGATGCGCGCGCGCGGCGAGCCGGTGCGCGACCAGTCCTTTCCTGAACACTGGCTCGCGCAGGTGCCGGTGCCCGACCGTACCGACGCGCTGGCTTCGGCGGAACAGGGCGCACACCAGCCGCTGGAGCCGATGCTGCAGGCGCTGGGCCGGCTGGCCGCGCTCGGTAGCCGGGCCGTGGCCATCGCCTGCAATACCGCGCATGCATGGCACGCCAACCTGCAGGAGCGCTTTCCGCAGGTCGAACTGCTGCACATGGCGCGCGAAACCGCGCAACAGCTGGCCGGGCAGGGCACGACCAGCGTCGCGCTGATGGCTACCGAGGGCACCTACCGCGTGCGCCTCTACGAACAGGCGCTGGCCGAAGCGGGCCTGGGCTGCCACGTGCCGACGCCGGCGGAGCGCCACACCATCACGCGCGGCATCTTCGACGGCGTGAAGGCCGGCAACATGCAGCTCGCCGAGCAATGCTTTTCCGATGTGGCGCTGCGGCTGGCCGAGCGCCATGGCCCCGTCACCATCATCATGGGCTGTACCGAAGTGCCGCTGGGTCTGCAGGGTTCGGCCGCGGTGGCGGGCCTCGACCTCGTCGACCCCGCGCAGGTACTGGCCGCGGCGCTGGCCCGGCGGGCCTACCAACCCCACTGAAACCAGGGGACATAGAGGCAGGAGTCGATTTCGCCTACATTGCGGCGTGCGTTTTTGATAGCGCAACGCCCCTTGTCCGACGATCCAACTGGAGCCCTTCCCATGCCCCTCGACGACAGCCGTTCAGACTTCGATTCGCTTCGCCCCGGCGAGAGCACCGAGCAGGGCGCCACGCGCCGCACTGCACTCAAGGCCGCCATCGGCGTGGGCTATGCCGCCGCCGTGCTGCCGGTGGCCGCGCAGACTGCCATCAGCACCTCGGCCGAAGGCCTGAAGGCCGGCCCGATCAAGTACACCGTCAACGGCTTCGATGTGCCCGCCTACGCTGCGGCACCCGCCGGAAAGACCGGCCTGCCGGTGATTCTGGTGATCCAGGAAATCTTCGGCGTGCACGAGTACATCGCCGACACCTGCCGCCGCTTCGCCCAGCTCGGCTACCTGGCCATCGCGCCGGAGCTGTATGCGCGCCAGGGTGACCCGCGCGGCTACACCGACATTCCCAAGCTGCAGGCCGACATCGTCAGCAAGGTGCCCGACGCACAGGTGCTGGCCGACCTCGACGGCGCGCTGGCCTATGCCAAGGCCAACGGCGGCGACACCAGCAAGGCCGGCATCACCGGCTTCTGCTGGGGCGGGCGCATCGTGTGGCTGTATGCCGCCACCGGCAAGGTCAAGGCGGGCGTGGCGTGGTACGGCCGGCTGGTCGGGCAGCCCAGCGAACTGACGCCGAAGCACCCCATCGACATCGCCGCCAGCCTGCAGGCGCCGGTGCTTGGCCTGTACGGCGGAAAAGACCAGGGGATCCCCCTTGACACGGTTGATAAGATGAAAGCAGCTCTGGCCACTGGAACCCCGGCGGCCAAGGCGTCGAGCTTCGTCGTGTACCCCGAAGCAGGCCACGCATTCCATGCCGACTACCGCCCCAGCTACGTCAAGAGCGCAGCGGACGACGGCTGGCAACGTGCCACGGCCTGGTTCAAAGCCAATGGCGTCGCCTGAACGCGGCGCCCTGTAGCCACCCCCGCCGAAGGCCGTCGAATGACGGCCTTTTCTCTTTTTATGAACGGACAACGGCCTTGTTGAAACAGTTTCAGCGGCCGCTCCTCTTGCGCAAGCAGCTATGAATTTGATAGTCATCATCGCGGCGACCCTGGTTGCCGGTATCGGAAGCGTCTGGCTCGCGGCCCTCCTGCTGAAGGTGGGCGTGCGCAGCGGCTCGGGCGGCGTGAACCCGCAGCATCTGCTGAGCCTGGCAGCTGGTGCGCTGCTTGCCACGGCGTTCATGCATCTGCTGCCCGAGGCGTTCGAGAGCCGCATCGAGCCCGCGCTGCTGTTCGCGGTGCTGTTGTTCGGGCTGGTGTTCTTCTTCCTGCTCGACAAGGCCGAGTTGTGGCACCACGGGCACGAACATCACCATGGCGACGAGAAGAGCGCGCACGAGGGGCACGACCATGACCACGGGCACTCGCATGGCCACACGCACGACCACGGCCCCCGAACCGGTGGCTGGGCCGTGCTCACAGGCGACAGCGTGCATTGCTTCGGCGACGGCATCCTGATCGCCTCGGCCTTCACCGCCGACCTGCGCCTGGGCCTGGTTGCTGCCATCGCGGTGCTGGCGCACGAAATTCCGCACCACATCGGCGACCTCGTCGTGCTGCGCCAGAGCTCCGCCAACCAGCGCGCGGCGCTGGTGAAGGTGTCGCTCGCTGGCACCATGACCGCGCTGGGTGGCATCGCGGGCTGGTGGCTGGTCGACCAGCTGCACAGCTGGCTGCCGTACTTCCTGGTGCTGGCCGGCAGCAGTTTTGTCTACGTGGCGTTGGCCGACCTGATTCCGCAGCTGCAGAAGCGCCTGCCGGCACGCCAGACCGCCGCGCAGATCCTGTGGCTGGCCGCGGGCATCGTGCTGGTCACGCTAGTGAGCCGGCTGGCGCATGGCGAGCATGGGCACGACCACGGCCACGACGACCCGGGCCACGGGGAGCACGGCCATGTGCACAAGGACTCACGGTCGGTCAGCCGGTTAGCGAATCCCGCGGGAAACTTTCCGACACCGACGCTGCGCGCCGGATGAACCGGAACGGCCGAAACAGGCGCACCATAGGGGGTCTGTCAGAAATCAGCCGAGGAACCGATCATGAATACCATCGACGCCACCGCGCGATCCGCCTCGCCCGCCGAAGACGATGAGGACGACACGCCCGCCGATGACTTCGAGGAGCAGGACAGCGACGTGTCCGACGACCTGTCGGAGGAAACGGGCATCGATCTCACCGATGCGAGCGAACTCGATGCCGACAACGTGCCGGCCGACGAAGAGTTCGACCGCGTGATGAACGCTCCGGACTGAGCCTGCTCAAGCCATTCAGGCAGTCTCGCGCCGCGTGATCACCTGTCCGTTGCGCACCCCGCAGTGCGACCCATCGCGCCAGGTCACGGCGCCATTCACGATCACCGCATCGATGCCCTCTGCCGGCTGCATCGGCGTTTCGTAGTTCGCGGTGTCGCGCACCGTCGCGGCGTTGAAGATCACCACGTCGGCATGGTGGCCCGGCTTCAGCGTGCCGCGCTCGTGCAGGCCGAAGTTGCGCGCCGTGAGCCCCGTCATCTTCCACACCGCAGTTTCCAACGGGAACAGGCCGATGTCGCGGCTGTAGTGGCCCAGCACGCGTGGAAAGGTGCCCCACAGGCGCGGATGCGGCTTCTCGCCCAGCGGAATGCCGTCCGAGCCGATCATGGTCTCGTCGAACGCGAGGATGCGCTGCACGTCGTCCTCGTCCATCATGAAATAGATCGCGCTGCCGGGCTGCAGCCGCCTGGCCGCCTCTTCGCCCGACACGCCCCATCCGGCTGCAATGTCTTTCAGGTCGCGGCCTGCGCATTCAGGGTGCGGCACGCTCGATGCGATGAGCACGCGGCCTTCCATCATTCCGCGGTCGGTGCGGATCATGGTGGAGCCGGCCGTGTAGGGGTAGCAGTCGAGCCCGATGCACTGGTGCTGCATCGCTTCCTTGATGAAAGGCAGCGTGACTTTCGTCTTGCCGAAGTTCTGCGTGTTCTGCACCTTGTGGTGCGACACCACGACCGGAATGTCGAGCGCGCGGCCGATGTGGAAGGTTTCTTCCAGCGACTCCATCACGCGGTCGCTCTCGTCGCGCATGTGGGTCACGTACAGCGCCTTGCGCGATGTGAGCGGGCGGCCGACTTCGATGATCTCCTCGGTCGTCGCCTTCACGGCCGGCGGATAGAAAGTGCCGGTCGACAGGCCGATGGCGCCGGCCTGCATCGCCTCTTCGACCAGCGCTTGCATGGCCGCGATCTCGATGTCGTTCGCGGGCCGGTCGAGGTTGGCCATGACCACGGCGCGCAAGGTCGAATGGCCCACCATCGCCGCCACGTTCACCGATGAGGGCGTGGCGCGCAGCGCATCGAGGTACGCCGCGAAGGTGGTGAAGCGGCCTTCCGCCGGCGAGTCGAGCAGGCTCAGCGGCATCGGCAGGTCCATGTCGGCGCGCAGCGGTGCGGCGCTGATGCCGCAGTTGCCCGCCACCACCGTGGTCACGCCCTGCGACACCTTGAACGGCATCTGCGCCTGCGACAGCACGGCCTGGTCGTCATGCGTGTGCGAGTCGATGAAGCCGGGCGCGACGATGCGGCCGGTGGCGTCGAGCGTCTGTTCGGCCGTGTGGCCGGCGAGCTTGCCGATGGCGGCGATGCGGCCGTTCACGATGCCGATGTCGGCATCGAAGCGCGGCGCCTTGGTGCCGTCGATTACGGTGCCGCCGCGGATCAGCAGGTCGTAGTGGGGAGGTTTTTCGGACACGGAAAAATCCTTTCTTTCTTCTTCAGCGGAAATGGCAGGCAACCCAGTGGCTGCCGTTCGCGGACGACGGCCGCTCGCTCAGCTCGGGCGTCTTCTCCTTGCACACGGCCTGCGCCATCGGGCAACGCGTGTGAAAGCGGCAGCCCGAAGGCGGGTTGGCGGGGCTCGGCGGATCGCCCTGCAGCAGCATGCGGCGTGCGGGCGTGCGTGGGTTGGGCACGGGCACGGCCGACAGAAGAATCTCGGTGTACGGATGCAGCGGCGAAGAGAACAGCGTGTCGCGGTCGGCAATCTCCACGATGTGCCCGAGGTACATCACTGCCACGCGATGGCTGATGTGGCGCACCACCGCAAGGTCGTGCGCCACGAAGAGATACGCGATGCCGAACTCGGCCTGCAGGTCCATCAGCAGGTTGACCACCTGCGCCTGCACCGACACGTCGAGCGCCGACACCGGCTCGTCGCACACGATCAGCTTCGGGTTCAGCGCCAATGCACGCGCAATGCCCAGCCGTTGCCGCTGTCCGCCCGAGAACTCGTGCGGAAACTTCTTCGCCGCCTCGGGCCGCAGCCCAACGCGCGAGAACAGCCACTGCACGCGCTCGCGCCGTTCCGCTGCCATGCCCATGCCGAAGTTTCGCAGCGGCTCGGCCACGATGTCTCCGGCTGTGAGGCGCGGGTTCAGCGAGGCATACGGGTCCTGAAAAATAATCTGCAGCTGCCGCCGGCGCATGCGCATGTCTTCGGCGGACAGCGTCAGCAGCTCTTCGCCTTCGAGCTCCACCGAGCCCGAGGTCGGCTCGACCAGCCGCATGACCGACTTGGCCGTGGTCGTCTTGCCGCAGCCCGATTCGCCGACCAGCGACAGCGTTTCGCCGCGCGCAACAGAGAACGACACACCGTCGACCGCCTGGATCGAAGGCCTGGCCGGCCGCAGCCAGCGCTTGGGCGACATGTAGTGCTTGCGCAGGTTGCGCACCTGCAGCAGTGGCGTTGCAGCGGTCGTCGTCATGCAGCCATCTCCTCGGTACCTGCCCAGTGTTCTTCGACTGCAAAGCAGGCCACCACATGGTCGCCGACTTGCTGCACGAGCTGCGGCGTCTCGGCGCGGCAGCGTTCGCGCGCATGGCTGCAGCGCGCCGCAAAGGCGCAGCCGCGCCCCAGTTCGTGTGCGGCCGGCACCAGCCCCGGAATCTCGGTGAGCCGCGTGCTCGTGGTGTTCATCGCGGGCATCGAGGCCATCAGAGCACGCGTGTAGGGGTGCAGCGGGCGGTCGAACAGGTCGATCACGTCTGCCTCTTCCACCTTCTTGCCGGCATACATCACGACCACGCGGTCGCAGCTTTCGGCCACCACGCCCAGGTCGTGCGTGATCATCACCACGCCCATGCCCAGCTCCTTCTGCAGGCGCTTGATGAGGTCGAGGATCTGCGCCTGGATCGTCACGTCGAGCGCCGTCGTCGGCTCGTCGGCGATCAGCACCTCGGGGTTGCAGGCCAGGGCCAGCGCGATCATCACGCGCTGGCGCATGCCGCCCGAGAGCTGGTGCGGGTACTCGTTCACGCGTCGCTCGGGCTCGGGGATCTGCACCACGCGCAGCATTTCGACCGCGCGCTTCATCGCATCGGCGCGGCTGGCCTTCTGGTGCAGCTGCACCGTCTCTGCGATCTGCCGGCCCACGGTGAGCACCGGGTTCAGCGATGTCATCGGCTCCTGGAAGATCATCGAGATGCGGTTGCCGCGAATCTGCCGCATCTCGCGTTCGCTGAGCTGCATCAGGTCGGTGCCGCGCAGCCGCACCGCGCCCATGTGGCGTCCGGGCGGTGTAGGCACCAGCCGCAGGATCGACAGCGCCGTCACGCTCTTGCCGCAGCCCGATTCGCCGACCACGCCGAGCGTGCGGCCTGCGCGCACCGTGTACGAAACCCCATCGACCGACCGCACCACGCCCGCCAGCGTGTGGAAGTGCGTGCGCAGGTTGTCGACTTCGAGCAGAGGCTCGCCGGGGGCGAGGGCGGTGTGGGACATGGTGATCGTCATGACATGTCCTTCACAGCTGCCGTGCCAGGCGCGGGTCCAGCGCATCGCGCAGGCCGTCGCCCAGCAGGTTGATCGCCAGCACCGTCGCCGCCAGCAGCAGCCCCGGGTACAGGATGATGTGGAACGCCACCGTCACGAAGTTGCGCCCCTCGGCCATCATGTTGCCCCAGCTCGGCGTCTGCGAGGGCACGCCCACGCCGAGGAATGAAAGCGCGGCCTCGGTCAGCACGGCGGCCGCCGCCACGAAGGTCGCCTGCACCACCAACGGCGCCACGATGTTCGGCAGCACGTGGCGCACCAGGATCACCGGCAGCCGCGTGCCTACCGCGTGTGCTGCCTCCACGAACAACTGCTCGCGCAGCGTGAGCGCGAGCGATCGCACCAGCCGCACCACGCGCGGAATCTCGGGCACCGTGATGGCGATGATCACCGTCGTCAGGCTGGCGCGCGTCACCGCCATGAGCGCGATGGCCAGCAGGATGCCGGGAATGGCCATGAGCCCGTCCATCACTCGCATGATCGGCCCGTCCGCCCAGCGCACGAAGCCCGACACCAGTCCGAGCGCAATGCCGAAGAAGGTGGCCAGCACCGCGACCGCGGCGCCCACGATCATCGACACGCGCCCGCCCCACACGGCGCGGCTGAACACGTCCCGGCCCAGCGCATCGGTGCCGAACCAGTGCTCGCCGGAGGGCGGCTGCATGCGCGCGAGCGGGTCGATGTCCTGCGGATCGTGCGTGGCGATCCACGGCGCGGCGATGGAGAGAATGGCCACCGCAATCAGCAGCAGCGCACCGATGATCAGCGTCGGGTGCTTGCGCACCCAGCGCCAGCGCGGCGGCACGAAAGGGGCTTCGTCGTCGGCCGCGGCGTCGGGTGTCTGGATGGTGTTCAAGGGAAGGACCGTGGACATTGCGTGGGGTTCTTCTTCATCAGTACTGGATGCGCGGGTCGAACAGGCGGTAGCTCAGGTCGATCAGCAGGTTGATCAGCACATACACCCCCGCCGAGAGCAGCAGCACGCTCTGGATCACGGGGTAGTCGTGTCGCTGCACTGAATCGATCACGAGCCGGCCCACGCCCGGAATGGCGAACACCGTTTCGGTGACGACCACGCCGCCGATCAGCAGCGCGATGCCCGCGCCGACGGTGGTGGCGATGGGAATGGCCGCGTTGCGCAGCGCATGCCCCAGCACCGGCAGCACGCCCAGGCCCTTGGCGCGCGCGGTGCGGATGTAGTCCTCGTGCAGCACTTCGAGCACGGTGGCGCGCGTCATGCGCGTCACCAGAGCGATGTACACCAGCGCCAGGTTCACGCAGGGCAGCACCAGCGACCGCAACCACTCGCCCGGGCCCTCGGCAAAGTGCACATAGCCCTGCACCGGAAACCACGGCAGCTGGACCGCGAAGCTGTAGACCAGCAGGTAGCCGACGAGGAACACCGGCACCGAGAAGGCCAGCACCGCGAACAGCATCACCAGCCGGTCGATCCAGCTGCCCGCGCGATGCGCCGCGAGCGTGCCCAGCGGCACCGACACCACCAGCGTGATGAGCATGGTCAGCGCGGCGATCGACACCGTCGGCTCCAGCCGCTGCCCCAGCAGCTGCGCCACCGGCATCTGCGTGAATATCGAGGTGCCGAGGTCGCCGGTGAAGAGCTTGCCGACCCACAGCGCGAACTGCTGCCACAGCGGCAGGTTCAGGCCGAGCGCGGTGCGCAGCTTCTCGATGTCCTCGGTGGTTGCAAGGTCGCCCGCGATGAGCGCGGCCGGGTCGCCGGGCGACAGGTGGATCAGCAGGAACACCACCACGGCCACCACCGCCATGACGGGGAGCGTCGAGAGAAAGCGTCGAACGATGTAGCCCATGGCGATGCCTTGTGCTTGCGCTTCGTCTTACTTGTCGAGTACCCAGACCGTCGGCAGGCCGGCCCAGAGTTTGTCCAGCCCCTTGAGGCTGGCGCGCGCGGCGAACGCGGCCGAGTACTGGCCCGCGTTGATGTACGGCACGGCTTCGTAGGCGCGGCGCTGGAAGGCGTCGAGCAGCTCCTTGCGCTTGGCCGGCACAGTCTCTTTCAGCCATGCGGTGCGCAGCTCGTCGAGCGGCTTGTCGCAGGGCCAGCCGGGCAGCGTGTTGCCGCACGCCGCGCCCAGGTAGGCGTTGGCGATGGGCGAGTTGGCGTCGAACTCGCCGGCCACGGTCACGTACATGTTCCAGCCGCCCGCGTCGGCCGCGTCGCGCTTGGCACGGCGCGCGCCGATGGAGGCCCAGTCCATGCTCTGCGCATCGACGTTCAGGCCGATGCTCTTCATGGTCTGCGCGGCCATAAGTGCCTCTGCGTTGAGGTAGGGCACGTCGCTGGGCACCATCAGCACCACCTTTTCGCCCTTGTAGCCGGAGGCTGCGAGCAGCTGCTTGGCCTTGGCCACGTCGGCCTTGCGGTAGGGGTCGGCGCCGGCGGCCGTGTCGTTGGGGCTGCCGCAGATGAAGTAGGTGGCGCAGTAGGCCATGCGCATGTCCAGCGGGAAGCCCATGGCCGCCACGAAGCGTTCCTGGCTCACGGCCTGCAGCAGTGCCTGGCGCACCTTCGGGTTGTCGAAGGGCGGATGCAGCTGGTTCATCACCAGGAAGCCCTGGTAGGTGCCGAAGGCGCCGATCTTCACGCTGGTGTCGGTGCGCAGCGGCGCGATGTAGTCGGGAGGCAGTTGTTCGATGAGGTCGACCTCGCCGCGCTTCAGGGCGGCCACCGCGCTGTTGGCGTCGGGCAGGTAGAGCCATTCGACGCGGTCGAAGTTGCTCTTCTTGCTGCCCGACAGGCCGCTCGGCGGTTCGCTGCGCGCCACATAGTTGGGGTTGCGCACGAACACCGTCTTGTTGCCCGGCACCCACTCGTCGCGCTTGAAGATGAAGGGGCCTGAACCAAGCACCTCGGTCAGCGGCGCGGTGGCCGGCATCTTGGCCAGCCGCTCGGGCAGGATCACCGGCGGAAAACCCGAGGGCTTGGCCAGTGCCTCAAGCACCATGCCGAAGGGCTCGTTGAGCGTGAGCGTGAAGCTGCGCGCATCGGTTGCCTTCCACTCGGCGCCGCTCGCCACCATTGCGCGGCCCAGGCTGTCGCGTGCGGCCCAGCGCTGCAGCGAGGCGATGGCGTCAGCCGAGGTGACGGCGCTGCCGTCGGAGAACTTGAGGCCCGGGCGCAGCGTGAAGCTCCACTGCTTGCCGTCTTTCGAGGTCGTGTACTTGTCGACCATCTGCGGCTGGGGCTTGCCGCTCGAATCCTGCGCGAACAGCGTGTCGTAGACCATGTAGCCGAAGTTGCGCGAGATGTACGCCGTGGTGAAGGTCGGGTCGAGGATCTTCAGGTCGGCGTGCGCCACCACCTTCAGTGTCTTGGGAGGCGGCGTCTGGGCGAACGCCGGGAGAGAAAGCACCAGGGCAGCGAGGGCGGCAAGCGTTCGTCGTTTCATCGTCGGTTCTCCGGTCGAGGGCGAAGGAAAGAAAAAGAGGAGGTCAGGCGGCAACACCGATCGGCCACTTGGGCAGGCGGGCCTTGCGGTACGGCAGCGTGTTCAGGTCGAGCGTCACGGCGCCCGGTGCGCCCGCGTAGATGACGTGCTTCGCCACCTTGGAGTACGACGCGTAGAAGTGCTGCGACGACTTCACGACGATGATCTTCTTCGCGGCGAGGTCGCAGCCCAGCTGCGTGAACAGGTCGGTGCCCATTGCCTGGTTGCGCAGCGTGATCAGCACGATCTCGATGCCGTTCGCCTCGATCAGCGCGCTGTCGCCCATCAGTGTGGGCGTGCCGGCCAGGCCCGTCATCACCAGGTCGTGCTTCAGCGCCTTCACGGTGCAGTCGAGGTCCAGCGGATCGCCAGAGAGCGGGCTGATCTTGCCGCCGATGCGCATCTGCAGCCTGGCGCCCACGCCTGCGTCGAATGCGATGCGCACCGCGATCGGGTCCCACAGCGGGCCCAGCGCCGCGTTGGTGATGCCGCGCTCGACCATGCGGCGCAGGATGAAGGTGGAGTCGCTTGCCGCGCCGCCGCCGGGGTTGTCCGCACCGTCGGACAGCACCACCGGGCCGCCGTCGAAGGCCAGTGCTTCGTCGAGCGAGGCATCGATGCTCGGGTAGTTCACCGTGAGGCCGTCGCGCATGGCGATGACTTCGTCGGCGAGCTGGCGCGCAAGAGCGTCGGCCTGGGCCTGGTTGCCGTCTGTGTAGACCAGCACCTTGGTGCCCATCTCGGGCACGTCGCCCCAAGAGAAGCCATGCGTGAGCGAGACCGACAGCACGCCGTTCTCGCCTTCGAGCGACTGCATGCGCTCGACGAAGCCGCGCGCCGGCTGGCGCGAGGTGTGGACCGTGACGATCATGTCGCAGTCGACCACCGCGGCCACCGGCTTGACCTTGCCTTCGACCATGGCGGCGCAGATGTCCACCAGCTCCAGCCCGCGCTCGAGCACGTCGGTGTGCGGGTACTCCTTGAACGAGATCATCAGGTCGGAGTTCTGGACCATCGCGGGCGTGAGGTGGTTGTGCGGGTCGAGCTCCGCGCCGATCACCACGCCGGGCCCGACGATCTGCCGCACGCGCGCCAGCAGGTCACCTTCGCAGTCGTCGTAGCCGTCGGCCACCATCGCGCCATGCAGGCCGAGCAGCACCATGTCGACCGGCAGCACCGCGCGCAGGTCGGCCAGCAGTTCGTCGCGCAGCGTCTCGTAGGCGTGGCGCGTGGTGGTGCCGCTGGGCTGTGCGCCGGCCACCATGCCTTCGAAGAGCGTCCAGCCCTTGTCGGCGCCGCGCATGCGTGCGGCCCACAGCGGGCCCGAGAACAGCGTCATCGCTTCGGGGTGCTTGCCGGCGGGGAAGTAGCCGCGGTCCTTGAAGGAGGCGAGGCCGGTTGGCATCGGGCCGAAGGTGTTGGTTTCGGTGGCGAGGGAGGCACTGAAAACGCGCATGGTGATGTCTCGTGGAGTGGGATGTTTTTCTGTGTGTGGCTGCGCTCAGGCCGTGGCCGTGCGCAGCCGCTGCGGGCCCAGCATCTCGGCCGTGAGCCCGAAGGAGGCGATGCGCTCCGGCAGCGGCAGTCCGCGTGCCAGCGCGGCGCAGGCCTCGCCCATGGCGGCCGAGGTCTGGATGCCGTAGCCGCCTTGCGCCGCCACCCAGAAGAAGCCGGGCACGCCGGGCTCGAAGCCGCCTACCAGGTCGCCGTCGGCCACGAAGGATCGCAGGCCGGCCCAGGTGCGCGTGGGGCGGCGGATGGCGAGCGTGGTCGCTTCCTCGATGCGGTGCATGGCGATGGCGATGTCCATCTCCTCGGGCTGTATGTCCTGCGGCTCGACCGGGTCGGCATTGGCCGGCGAGCCGAGCAGCATGCCGGCGTCGGGCTTGATGTACCAGCCCTCGTCTGCGCCGAACACCATGGGCCAGTGCGCGACGCTCTGGCCTTCGGGCGGCGCGAAGATGAAGGCCGAGCGCCGGCGCGGCTCGATACCCAGCGGCGGCACGCCCGCCATGCGTGCGACGGTGTCGACCCATGCGCCCGCCGCGTTGAGCACCACGGACGCCTCGTACACGGTGCCGCCGGCCTCCACGCGCCAGCGTTCGCCCACGCGTTCGATGGCCGTGACACCGGCATCGCACACCAGCTTGCCGCCGGCGCGCCGCATGCCGCGCAGGTAGCCCTGGTGGATGGCGTGCACGTCCATGTCGGACGCATCGGGTTCGTACACCGCGCCCATCACCTGCTCGGGGCGCAGCGCCGGCACCATCTCGCGGGCCTGCTCGCCGCTCAGGCGCGAGGCGCCGGTGTCCATGGCGCGCAGCACCTCCCAGTGGGCTTCGAGCTCGGCCATATGCCCGGCGCCCGCGACCATCATCGCGCCGCGCGGCGTGAGCAGCGGGTGCTCCGAGAAGCCTTCGGGCGGATGTTCGAGGAAGGCGCGGCTCGCCATGGTGAGGGCGCGCACCTGCGGCGTGCCGTAGCTTTCCATGAAGAGGGCGGCCGAGCGGCCGGTGGAGTGGTAGCCCGGCTGCGACTCGCGTTCGAGAAGGATCACGCTGGCATGCGGTGCGAGCCAATGGGCCACCGAAGCCCCGGCGATGCCGCCGCCGATCACGAGGAAATCTGCCACGACGGGCGTTGGGGTGCTGGAAGTCATCGGCAAAAAGTGTAGGTAGAAATTTGCGGATACGCAAATTGATTTGGTGGCACCAAGGGGAAACCATGGTGCACCGCTTCGGTGAAATTTGCGTCAACGCAATTTGCGTATACGCAACTTCCGCGCCTGCGTCACGCGGTTTGGCATGGATGGCGCACCGCCCGGCTGGCAGAATCCACTTGCATCACAAGAGAAAGCCAAGCGTGAATCCACACACAGGGACTAGGACGGCAACGAAGCCGAAGGACGAGCCGCCCACGCTGGACCGCACCACTTTCGGTCATCGCCTGCGCAGCGCGCGCAAGCGTTTCGGCTGGACGCTGGCACAGCTGGCCGAGCGCTCGGGCGTGTCGATCACCACCATCTCGCGCGCCGAGCGCGGGCAGCTCGCGTTGGGTTATGAAAACTTCACCGCGTTGGGCCGTGCGCTCGAGATGGACATGAACGCGATGTTCGCGGGCGCAGGCGTCAAGCCCGCGCAGCTCGACGGGCCGGTGGTCACGCGCGCGGGCAAGGGCGTGGTGTACCGGGGGCTGTCGATTGCCTACGAGTTCCTCGGCACCACGGCGGCGGGCAAGCAGATGAGCCCCATCGTCGGCACAGTGCATGCGCGGCGCATCCACGGGCCGGAAGACTTCGTGCGGCATGCGGGCGAAGAGTTCGCCTATGTGCTGTCGGGCGAGATCGAGGTGCACTTCGACAACGGCGAAGTGCTGCACATGGCGCGCGGCGATTCGCTGTACTTCGACAGCCGCCTCGGCCATGCGTACATCAGCGTGAGCCGGCAGCTCGCGCGGATCGTGGGCATGACCATCGGCGAGAGCCGGCACATGCAGTCCGCGCGCGAGGGCGAGGCGCGCAAGGCGCCGGCGCCGGCCAAGCCTGCGGCACCCAAGACCGTGAAGGCCAAGGCGCCAGCAAGCAGAAAGGGCACCTAGCCCCTCAGGAGAAATACGCGGGGTAGTCCGTGCCGTCCAGGCCCGGCACTACCGCCTTCAGCGGGTCGTTGCCATTGCCCTGCAGCTGGTCCGCCGCGTAGTCGGTGACGCACCCTGCCAGCAACTGCCGCGGGTCTTCGAGGATCACGCGCATGCGGGTGTTGAGCGCATGCCAGTCCTCCGGTCCGCCGATGGCGGGCATCTCGCTGACTTCGGTGGTGTCGGGCTGCAGCACCGGCCGGCCGCCGCGCCCGGGGGCGAAGCGCGGGTAGCCCTCGTACATCATCGGCCCCAGGTCGCTCATGGCCCGCGTGGCCCACCAGAGCTTGCGCATCGGCGCCTCGTGGGCAGACACGGCCGCCAGGTCGACGGGGTAGGTGAAGGTGGGCGCCGGTGCATGCGGTGCGATGTACACGCGCTCCAGCGGCAGCGCATGGTGCGACGAGGCGAGGATCATCGAGCACACGGCGTTGGTGCTCCAGGTAACGCCCGCGGTGGGGCGGCCCTGCCTGCCCACGATCAGCACCATTGCGTTCGCCCAGTCGATGCGGTGGCGCTCGAACCATGCGATCACGCGGTGCCCGGTGTCCAGGCCGACAAGGAAGAAGGTGGCGATCATCACCTTGTTCATCGGCACGCTCGCGCCGATGGCATCGCCCGTGGCTTCGAGGTAGTGCGTGCGCAGGTCGGCGGCAGTGAGGGTCTCGGGGTGGGCGAGGGCACGCGCGATGTAGCGCTCTGTGACTTCGCAGGCGTAGTGCACCATGTTCGCGATGGCCGTCTCGCGGCCCCGATAGGCGGGCACTGCGATGTCGTCGCGCCAGAGCGCCACGCTGTTGGCTTCGCGCGCGGCCACGGTGGCGGCGAGCAGGCGTTCGGTTTCGCCGCGCCACAGCGTGCCTTCGGGGTCGAGCTCACGCAGTCGCACCAGCGAGGCCAGCGCGGGGCCAAGGTGCGACACCGCTGCCAGCTCCTTGAAGCCGCGCGTCGTGAGCCGGTAGCCCTCGACCTCAGGCGGCCTGCCCCTGCCGGGAAACAGGATGAAGTCGGCCGCCGTGGCAACGATCAGCGCCGCGTCGGGCGCGGCCTCGGCGGTGGCGTGCGTCATCTTCGCGCCGATGCTGTCGGCGCTCGCGGTGTAGGTCTCGAAGAGGCGCAGGAACTCGGGGCTCTGGAAATTCGGGTTTGCCGTCATGGTGGCTCCTGTCTATGCGCCGAGCCGGTACACCTTGCTCGGCGTGCGAAAGCGGATGTCGGCGCCGAGGCTGTTGGTCACCACCAGGTAGGCGTGGCCGTTGTCCTCGAAGGCGCAGGCGTCGGTGCCGCCGGAGGTCGGAAACTCGCGCTGCGGCACCAGCTTGCCGTCGGCGAAGCGGTAGCCAACCGAGGTCAGCGAGGTAATGGGTGCCTCGCGGCTGCCGAGCAGAAAGTTGATCTGCACCAGCTCGCCACCCTGCGCATCTTCGCGCCAGACAAACTCGCGCCCGCCGGGGCCGCTCAGCGTCTGGTGCGCGACGAAGCCTGTGCCGTTCCAGCGCAGAAGCACGGTGTCGTCGTGCAGGCAGGCGAAGGCCAGCCAGGCCTCGCCCTGTGCCTCGAAGAACTGGAAGGCGCGGCCGGTCTTGCCGTCGAGCAGCTGGAAGTCTTCGAAGCGCGTGCCGCTCCACAGCATGACGCGCGAGCGCGCCACGTGGTCGGCATAGGCCAGGAAGCGCTGCCCGCCGATCTCGAAGGACGCGAAGTTGTAGCCCCAGGTCGAGTCGATGACCTGGAACTCGGCGAAGCACTCGCCGTTCCATTCGTAGATGGCCGACTTCGACGGATTCCGGGCCTCGGTGCCTTCCATCGCCACGCCTTGTGCGAGCGCCAGAAAGTGGCGTTCGCCGATGGTGAAGTGCGTCCATTGCTTGGCCGCGAAAGTGGGCACGCGCTGGAACTCGGTGAATGCGCCGTCCTTCAGTTCGAAGATGACCGAGTCGACATTGAGCTCGTATGGGCCGGCACCCGACTTGAGGCTGGCAGTGGCCAGGAAGGCGCGGCCGCCGATCTCGAAGAACTCCGCGTCTTCTCCACCTGGCACGGGCAGTCGCGTGTGCGGCACGAAGGTTTCGTCCTGCCAGCGGTACACCAGCGCATCGATATCGCTGTTGCCCACGGTGATCATCGCGGGCTGCCCCGGCACGTCGACTGCGAGCTGCGGCACCACGAGGTAGCGCGTGCCGCCGTGAATGAAGGTCTCCGCTGCGCGCGCGCCGGAGGTGTCGAGGTCCTGGATGTTTTTCATCGCGGTCGTTCTTTCGTTCGGCATGCGCACCTTACTGCGGAATCGGCGCAAAGCCGAACAGCCGCGCCGGGTTGTCCACCAGGATGCGCTGGCGCGCCGGTGCGTCGGGCGCCCACGGCGCGAGCAGGTTCAGCAGCTCGCCGGTGTCGCGCGCGCCGTTGGGAATGTGCGGCCAGTCGCTGCCCCAGATGGTGCGTTCGGGCAGCGCCTCGACGATGGCGTGCGCCAGCGGGCGCAGCTTCTCGAAGTTGCCGTCCTTGGCCACGCGGTAGGGGCCGGAGAGCTTCATCCAGCCGCGCCCGTCGGCCAGCACCCGCAGCAGGCGGTCGAAGTCCTGCCGCGTGAGACCGTCGCTCTCGAGCATGTAGCCCATGTGGTCGATGACGAAGTCGGCATCGATGTCGCCCAGGTACGGAATGAGGTCGCGCACCACCCAGCCCGGCGTGTAGAACTGCAGGTGCCAGCCCAGAGTCTTCGTCATGCGCACGCTGCGCTGGATGTACTGCACCAGCTCGGCGGTCGGCAGGCCCGAGCGCAGGAACAGGTCGAGCCGCAGGGCGCGCACGCCGCGGCGGTGCATGTCGTGCAGCGTGTCTTCGGTGACGCTGTCGTCCACCATGGCCACGCCGCGCGCGCGCTCGCCGGCGATGTCCAGGGCGTCGAGCATGCAGCGGTTGTCGGTGCCGTAGAAGCTGGGCTGCACGATCACATAGCGCGCCAGGCCCAGCGACTCGCACATGGCGTCGAGCTTGGTGAGCGGGCCGTCGGGCAGCGTGTAGTGCGGCTGGTCGACGTGCGGATAGCGGTCTTCGCTTTCGAACACGTGCACGTGCGAGTCGCAGGCGCCGGCAGGCACGGTGAAGGCGGGGCGCGCCAGCGTTTCGGGCGCGCGCATGGGCGTGGAAGTGAGGATCTGGGAACTCATGGTTTCGAAGGAAAAAAGATGAAAGGAAAAAATCGATGAAGGCTCATTCGAGCGAGATACCGCCGGCGGCAATCAGCCGGCGGTTGCGCTCGAGTTCGGCGGCGACGGTGCGGCGCATCGTCTCGGCGTCGGGCGTGACCGGCGCGAAGCCCTGCGCCTCGAGTGCCTTGAGCGTCTCGGGCCGGGCCAGCACCTCGCGCAGCGCCGCAGTGGCACGCTGCCGCGCAGCCGCCGGCACGCCTGCCGGCAGCACGATGCCGACCCACGAGCGGTAGGTGTAGTTGCGCAGCGCGTCGATGCCGGTCTCCGCAAAGCTCGGCACCGCGGGCAGCGCAGCCCAGCGGGTCGATGCCGTGGCGGCGAGCGCCCGCGCGCGGCCGTTTGCCACGAAGGGCACGATGGGCGAAGTGACGTAGGCCATCATGTCGACTTCGCCTGCGATCAGCGCATTCATCGCCTGCGCCTCGCCCTTGTAGGGCACGTGCCGCGCCGTGATGCCGAGCGTGTGCAGCAACTCCTCGGTCTGCAGGTGCAGGCTGGTGCCGACGCCGAAGGAGCCGTATGTCAGCGCGCCGGGGTGTGCTTTCGCATAGGCCACGAGCCCTGGCATGTCGGTCACGGGCAGGTCGGCGCGCACCGCCAGCACGCCGTCGTTGAAGGCGACGATGCCGAGCGGATCGAAGTCCTTGAGCGGGTCATAGCCCGCCGCCTTGTCGACCACCGGATTGACCGATGCGATGGAAGGCGAGACCGCAATCAGCGTGTGGCCGTCGCGTGCGGCCCGCAGAGCCGCCTGCACGCCGATCTTGCCGGCGGCCCCGCCCTTGTTCTCGACCACCACCGGTTCCCCCAGCACGGAAGACAGGCCCTGCGCCACGATGCGGGCGACGCGGTCGATGGGTCCACCCGGCGGCGTCGGCACGACGAGGGTCGTCGCTCCTTGTGCAACCTGGGCGAGCACAGGGCCGGGCAAGGCCAGCGTTCCGAGCAGCAGCGCGAGCACGGCGCCTGTGCGGCGCAGGACTGCTTCAGCGCACGACCGCATCGCCGTTCTCCACACCGACCGAACTCAACGCCTTCGCGACGCGCTCGTGTGCGGCGGCCAGCAGCATGTCGGTGTCGATGCCGGTCATGAGGAAAGGTGCTGCACCACGATGTACCAGCTCGGCCGAGTAGGCCGCGTCGGCGATGCCGCCGATGGCGAGCGGCTTTCCCACGCGCAGGCAGGCGGCCAGCGCAGTCTCGTGCGCGGCGCGTACCAGCGGGTGCTTGAAGTCACCGGCCACGCCCAGCTCGGCGCTCAGGTCGTTGGTGCCGATGCCCACGATGTCGATGCCCGGCACCGCGGCGATGCGCTCGATGTTCTCGATGCCCAGCGGGCTTTCGATCAGCACCTTCAGCGCGGTGGCCCGGTTCATGGCGACGTTGAAATCCGCCGCGGCCATCTTGCGGTAGCCCACGTGCGGCAGCGTGCCGATGGCCGAGCGGTGGCCCAGCGGCGGAAAGCGGCAGGCGGCCACGAGGTCTTCGGCCTGTGCCACGGTCTCGATGCGCGGCGCGATGATGCCGCCCGCGCCGCCGTCGAGCAGCCGGCCGATCACGCCGTACTCGCGCTCCGGCACACGCACGAAGGGCATGAGGCCGATGTCCATTGCGGCGGCACAGATCTGCACGGCCGCGTCGATGGCGATGCTGCTGTGCTCCAGGTCCACCCAGATCGCGTGGTGGCCGCTGGCCTTGGCGATGCGTGCGATGTCGGGCGTGCGCGAAGCGCGGATGCCCAGTGCCGCCACCGGCAGGCGCTGGCGCAGGCGGCTCACGACGAGGTTGGTCGATGCGGCGTCGGCGGACGCCGTTGCGCTGTCTTGCACCATGCGGGTTCTTCCTTTGTCTCTGTGGTTGTAAAGGTGTGAAGGGATGCTAGAGAATGGGTGTCATATCCGGAAATACCGGATTCGGATTGCATTCGATACGCTGGAGATATCGTGGAACTTCGACACCTGCGCTACTTCGTTGCCGTGGCGGAAGAACTCAACTTCACCCGCGCCGCGGAACGCCTCTACATGGCACAGCCGCCCCTGAGCACGCAGATTCGGGGGCTCGAAGAAGAGCTGGGGGTGCAGCTTTTCGAGCGCGACAAGCGCCGCGTGTATCTCACGCAGGCCGGGAGGCACTTTCTCGACCGGGCGCGCACCATCCTTGCCTCGGTGCAGAGCGCGAAAGACGAAGTGCAGAGCGCCGCAGCGGGCGAGGTCGGCAAGCTCAACGTGGGCTTCACCGCTTCGTCGATGCTCACGACGGCGCTGCCATCGGGCATTCGCCAGTACCGCGCGAGCTTTCCGGCGGTCGAGCTGCAGTTGCGGGAAATGGCGTCGATGCATCAGCTCGACGCCATCAATGCCCGCGAGCTAGACCTTGGCGTGCTGCGCAAGCCCAACGTGAGCATTCCGGTGGGCGTGACCATCGAGGAGTGGTACTCGGCGCCGCTGGTCGCGGCGATGCCGCAGCAGCACGTGCTCACGCGCGGCAAGGGCATCCACATCCGCGAACTGAAGGACGTGCCGCTGATCGTCTATCCGCGCGACGCGGGCATCGGCCTGTACTGGAAGGTGCAGGAGCTGTGCGCCAGGGCCGGCTTCCGCCCGGCGGTGATGCACGAGACGCGCGAGGCCTCGACCATGGTCGGGCTGGTGGCGGCGGGTTTCGGCGTGGCCATCGTGCCGGCCGACACGCAGTGCATCCAGCTCGAGGGGGTGCTGTACAGCCGCATCCTCGACAAGGACGCGGTGTCGAGCCTGTACCTGGGCTACCGCGATGCGGACGCCAATCCGCACCTGGAGAGCCTGTTGCGGCTGTTGCGCGGCACGCAGGTCGCGTCGAGCCGCAAGCGCTGATGACGATCTGTCAGCCGCGCGGCTTGCGGTACGCGATCCAGCCCAGGGCGGCCGCCGCGATGAAGGCCGGGATCGCGGCGAGCAAGAACAGCTGCCCCCACGGCAACTTCGCACCCACCAGAAGGCCGCCGACCAGCGGCCCCACGATGGAGCCGATGCGGCCGACGGACATCGACAGCCCCACCCCGGTTGCGCGCACGCTCGCCGGGTAGTAGTGCACGCACAGCGCGGGGATGTTCATCTGCCCGCCGATCACCAGCAGGCCGATGGCGAATACCAGGCAGAAGGCGGCGACCTCGCTGCCGACGATGTGAAAGCCGAAGAAAGGCACGAGCGCGGCGCCCAGCGCCAGGCATAGCGCCACCGGTCCAAAGGGGCTGCGCCGCGCCACCACGAAGGACATGGCGAAAGCCCCAGCCACGCCGCCCACGTTGAGCATCACGCCGGCGAGCGCGGAGCGCTGCGGGCTCATGCCGTTCATGGCGAGCACGCTGGGCGTCCAGCTCAGCAGGAAGTAGCTGACCAGCAGGATCATGAAGGCGGCGGTGGCGATCAGCACCGTGCCGGGGCCGCGTCCTTCGGCGACGAGTTCGGCCAGTGGGCGCCTGGCATGGGCGGGGCTTGCGTCCGCTGCCGTGGTGCTCGTGCGCCCCGACTCGGATATTGCGAACACCAGCGGCAGCAGCGCCAGCGCCAGTGTGCCGCCGCCGATGAAGATGCCGCGCCAGCCCACCGACTGCATCAGCGCCGCCGTGATGGCGCCACCGGCCACGGCCCCGATGGGAAAGCCCAGGAACATGCGCGAGACCGTCGCGCTGCGTTGGTCCGGATGCGCATGCTCGGCCGCCAGCGCCGAGATGGTGGGAATCGCGCCGCCGAGGCCGATGCCCGAGAGAAAGCGCCACAGCATCAGCTGCTCCGGGCTGGCCGATGTCGCGCTCAGCAGGATGAAGCCGCCTGCCACCAGGATCGAAGCAAGCAGCAGCCGGCGCCTGCCGAAGCGGTCGGCCGCCGCACCCACGGTGAGTGCGCCCACCACAGCGCCCGCGAAGCTCACGGCGAACACCTTGCCGAAGGCGCCAGGCGGCATGCCCCATTCCCTGGAGATGAGCGGTGCGACGAAGGACAGCATCAGCGTGTCGTAGCCGTCGATCAATGCGATCAGGAAGCAGACGACGATCGAGAAGCGGCTGGCGTAGGGGAGGGCGCGTGGCGGGCGGCTGGCCCCGGCGAGTGGAAGCGATGACATGTTCTTGTCTCCTGATGGATGCAGCTGCTCTTTGGCGCTGATGCGGCCGATGCTAGGAGCCGCCATGCATATCCACAAATACATTTTCCGGAATGCATTGCGGTAGCTTTTGCGTATGGAGCCCTGCGGCGGACCAGTCGGGCAAACCCTGTCGTTGCCGTGTCTCCGATTTGCTCGCCCGGCACGAGCGCGTGGCTATGCTGTGTGCCGTCATTCACTCCCGAGAAAAACACCATGACTTTGCGTTTGTCCTCCTTCCCGCTTCGCTCCATGGCCCTGGCCTGCGGCCTCGCGCTCGGCGCTGTCGCCGGCGCGCACGCCGCGCCCGATGCGAAGCTGCTCGCCGCCGCCGAGAAGGCGCAGCCCGCGGTGATCGACAACCTCAAGGAGATGGTGCTGATCGAATCGGGCAGCCTCAACGTCGACGGCCTGCTCAAGATGGCCGACGTGGTGGAAGGGCGCCTGAAGGCCGCCGGCTTCAAGACCGAGCGCCGCAAGGCCACGGCCGGCGCGGGCGCCGACCTCGTGATCGGCACCATCAAGGGCACGGGCAAGCGCAAGATCATGCTGCAGGGCCATATGGACACGGTGTATTCACCGGGCATCCTGAGCAGCCAGCCCTACAAGGTCGACGGCAACCGTATCTACGGCCCCGGCATAGCCGACGACAAGGGCGGCCTGGCCGTGATGATGGCCTCGCTCAAGATCCTGGCCGATGCCGGCTGGCGCGACTACGACACGCTCACTGTGGTGATGAACCCCGACGAGGAAGTGGGCTCGGTCGGCTCCGGCGAGCTGATCGCCACGATGGCCGACCAGCACGACACGGTGCTGTCGTTCGAGCCGACGGTGGCGAAGTCGGTGGTCAAGGGCGAGTCGCTGCTGCTGGGCGCGGCCGGCATCGCGCAGGCCACGATGGAAGTGAAAGGCCGCGCAGCACACGCCGGCGCGGCGCCCGAACTGGGCCGCAACGCGCTGTACGAGCTGTCGTACCAGATGCTGCAGACCAAGGATCTCGCCAAGGACATCCCCGGCGTTACGCTCAACTGGACCGTGGCGCGCGCCACGGGCCCGATCAACCAGATCACCGAGAAGGCGCAGGCGCTGGGCGACATCCGCATCACGCAGCCCGGCGCCGAGAAGAAGCTCAACGAGGCGCTGCAGGCGAAGATCGCGGCCGGCAAGCTGATTCCCGACACCGAGATCACGGTGAAGGTGGAAGTGGGTCGCCCGGCCTTCATCGCGGGCGACAAGGGCCGCGCGCTGGCCGAGAAGGCGCAGGCCATCTACAAGGAAATCGACCGCGACCTTGCGCTGACGCCGATGACCGGCGGCGGCACCGACGCGGGCTATGCGGGTCGTTCGGGCAAGGCGACGGTGGTCGAGAGCTTCGGTCTCGCGGGCTTCGGCTACCACGCGCGCGACGAGTACATCGAAGTCGACTCGATCGTGCCGCGCCTCTACCTCGTCACGCGGCTGCTGACCGAGATCGGCAAGAACTGATAGACGCCGCCCGGCGGCGCGGGCGCGCTACTGCTGTTGCTGTCCGGGCTCGCCGGGCCGTCCCGGTGGGCGCCGCGCCGCGACCGCAGCCGCTGCGGCCGCGCGCTGTTGCTGCTGCTGGGCCTGCTGTTGTTGGTGCTGCTGCTGTTGCTGCTGGCGCTGGATCTGCTGTTGTTGCTGCTGCGCCTGTTGCTGGGCACGGGCCTGCTGTTGCTGCATCTGCTGCTGACGTTGCTGCTGCTGTTGCTGCATCGCCTGTTGCTGCATCGCCTGTTGCTGTTGAGCGCGCGCGGCTTGCTGCTGTGCCTGTTGTTGCGCCTGCTGCTGGCGGCGTAGCTGCTCCTGCTGGGCTTGCTGCTGCTGCCGGGCCTGGTTCTGGGCCTGCTGCTGTTGCGCCTGTTGGCGCTGGACCTGCTGTTGCTGTTGTTGGGCCTGCTGCTGCGCACGGGCCTGTTGCTGCGCCTGCTGTTGCTGCTGCATCTGCTGGCGGCGCGACTGCTCTTGCTGGGCCTGTTGCTGGCGCTGTTGTTGCTGGCGTTGCTGTTCCTGTACCGCCTGCTGCTGTTGGCGCTGCTGTTGCTGCGCCTGCTGTTGGGCCAGCTGTTGTTGTTGCGCTGGTTGGGCTTGCTGGCGGCGCGCAGGGTCTTGCTGCTGCTGGAGCCGGGCCTGGCGTGCCTGCTGCTGTTGCTCGCGCGCTTGCTGTTGTTGCTGTTGTGCCTGCAACTGCTGGGTCTGCTGCTGCGAACGTTGCTGGGCTTGTTGCTGCGCCTGCTGCTGATGCATCAGGGCTTGCTGCTGACGGACTTGTTGTTGCTGCTGTTGTTGCGCAAGCGCCGCCTGCTGCTGTTGCTGCTGGCGTTGTTGTTGCTGTTGCTGTTGCTGTTGCTGCGCGAGCAGGGCTTGCTGCTGTTGCGCAGGGCCCGGGCCGGCCGCGAAGTTGGGTGGCGGTGCCCCCGGCGGCAGCGCGCCGCGCGGTCCGCCATTGTTGTTGTAGACATTGCGCACGTTGTTGTTGACCACCGTGGTCGAGCGCGAGATGTAGGTACTGTTGTTGTAGACCACGGCCGGCCGGGCGAAGGCTGGCTGCACGGCGGGGCCACGATCGCGGTCACGCCCGCGCGGCGCGCCCCAGTTCATGTTCCATGAGTGCCAGCCCCAGTCGTGCCGCTCCAGTGCGGCGCCCACGATCACGCCGGCTCCGAACGCGAGCGCACCCGCAGCCGCCACCTGGCCGCCGCTGTAGCCCCGCGACACCACCTCGACCGGCGGTGCATAGGCATAGCCGGGATAGATCGGCTGCGGATCGCCATAGATGACCTGCGGGTCATAGGCCGGCACGTACACCACGTCAGGCTGCACGGGCTCGATGGTGATGAACTGCGGCGGCGGCTCGATCACCGCGGGGCCTGCGTACATGGGTTGCATGTCCGGCGAGGGCGCGTAGTTCTGCGGCGGCGCGGCGCTGGCCACGCGCAGCTTGTCGTTGTTCTTGAGGCGGCCCGCCTTCGATGCGCGCTGGCGCATGACCTGGATCGCGTTCATCACATCGGCCGGGTCGTTGTAGTAGGCCTGCCCGAGCGCCTCGGTCCACGGGATGTTGCCGGCCATCTGGTCGATGACTGGGCGGAATGCGGTGAGCGACTTCACGCTCGGGTCCCAAGGCTGCTGGTTGGCTGCATCGGACAGCGGACCGGCCTTGAGGTTGCGGTTCTGCGCAAGCCATTCGTGCGCGGCGGTGATCTGCTCGGGGTAGGTGGCACCGGCCAGGATCTGGGCTACCAGCTTGTCGGGGTAGAGCGCGATGGGCGCGACCATCTGGTAGAGCTGCTCGGCGGCGGGCGGCGTGTAGGCAGCCTGCACCGGAGCTGCGGCAGGGGCCGGTGTCTGCGGCACCGAGGGCGCGGGAATGGTGGTTGCCGGGTCGGTGGCGGCGGCAATGGGCGCGGCAGCCGGCGTACTGGGGGTCTTGTCGCAGCCTGCGAGGACGAGGGCGCCGATGCACAGCGAGATCGTCAGCAGTCGTGGAGCGAGGGGGAGATTTTTTGTCATCTGGAGTTCCATGAGGACGCCGGCGTCGTGCCCGGAACTCTTTCAACGGTGCGCGGCAGCAGGCGATGACAAAGCCTGCGCCGTGGATGCAACGGTCTGTGTCGGTGGTGCGCCGTCAAACCTGTCGGCGCAGAACCACACGGCAGGGAGGCCGCTGCCTCCCGCGCTGCTGCGTTGCTGCTACTTGGCGCCGCCCGTGTACTTGGTGACGCTGGCGGCGCTCACGTGGTAGCCGCTCACGCCCATCATCGAGTCGTTGCGCAGGGTCTGCAGCTTGCCGGTGACCCACACGGTGTCCATGGCGCGGAACTTGGCGCCCTTCTGCGGCACCACGTGCAGGATCTGGTTGGCGGGCGGCGGCGGCGTGTGGATGCAGGCGCCGAAGTAGGGCACCAGCAGGAACTCGGTGACTTCGCCCTTGGCCTCTTCGAGCGGCACGATGAAGCCCGGAATCTTGACTTCGGTGCCATTCATCGCGGGGTTGGTCGGCGCGTTGTTCGACACCTCCTGCATCTTCATGAGCAGCTCGTTGGCGCGCGGGTCGCCATCGTCGAGTGCGCTCAGGTCCATGCCCTTGAACTCCTTGGCCGGGTCCCAGTCCTTGGGCACCAGTTCTTCCCAGGTGATCTGGCGAGGCTGGCCCGGTGCGGCCTTGGCGGCGGCGGGTGCTGCAGCCTTGCCACCCAATGGGTTGGTGGCGGTGGTGTCCTTGGGCGCGGGCTCGGCGGCCCAGGCGGCGGCTGTGAGGCCGGCACCGGCGATCAGCATTGAAAGCCGGATGAAAGCTTTGCTCTTGGACGTCGTGTGTGCAATGGGCATGGTTCAAATCCTCGGTGAGAGGCCATCGGCAAGGGAGAGTCGGTAGGCGCGGATGCCAGGCAAGAGGCTTGCCAGCCATCCAGCGACCAGCAGGCTTGCCATGAGCAACCATTCGTTCAGTGTAGGTTCTGAAAGGCTCAATGTCAGCCCGAACTGTGCCTGCAGCCATGGCGAGAGCAGGGCGATGCCGAGCACCGCCATCACCACGCCGAAGGCCACGCCCAGCACGGTGACCATTGCGCCTTCGAGTGCGAGCAGCGCCAGCACGTGGCGCAGGCCTGCGCCCACGGCGCGCAGCACGGCGAGTTCGCGGCGGCGTTCGTTGAGGCCGGCCATCACCACAGACACCAGCCCCGCAAGGCTTACCAGTGCGACCAGCGCCGACATCAGCAGCAGCGCGTTCTCGCCGATGCCGATCACGCTCCACAGTTCGTCGAGTGCCACACCGGGCAGGATGGCCATCAGCGGCTCGCCGGTGTAGGTCGAGATCCAGCGCTGCACGCCGAACACGGCAGCCCGGTTCTTCAGGCCCACCAGCGCGGCCGTCACGTTCTTGGGCGTGAGGTCGAACTTGCGCACCTGCTCGGCCGGAATGTGCACGCCCGGCATCGGCGCGCCGCCCACCCATTCGAGGTGGATGGCTTCCATGGCCGCGAGGCCGATGTGCACCGTGCGGTCGACCGGCGTGCCGGTGCGCGCGAGCACGCCGACCACGGTGAAAGGCTTGTCCGCATGCTCGGCCACGTTGAGCTCGCCGCTGCCGTGCGCGAGCGTGATCTTCTGGCCCACGTGGTAGCCGAGCTTGTCGGCCACTTCGGCGCCAACTACAGCATCGAACAGTTCGCTGAAGGGCTTGCCCTCGCGCAGCTTCAGCGTCTGCTTGTCGCC
Organism: Variovorax sp. YR566; assembly: GCF_051992195.1. NCBI lineage: Bacteria > Pseudomonadati > Pseudomonadota > Betaproteobacteria > Burkholderiales > Comamonadaceae > Variovorax > Variovorax sp. YR566. The sequence goes on from NZ_CP197092.1 coordinate 2,301,010, forward strand.
GTAGCGGAAGTGCGTGAAGTAGTCGGTGGAAGTGGCCAGCACTGCGAAGCCGCGATGCGAATCGCCGAGCGACAGCGGCACCACCCAGTCGACGCCCGGGTGCTCCGACAGCGCCTGCACGCTCTTCCACGAGATGTTGTTGGTGGCCGCGCCGATGCGGAACACCGAGTACAGCAGCAGCTGCGTGGAGCCGGTGCGCGCGCCCACGATCAGGTCGGTGCCCGAGACGGAGGATGCGAAGTTCTCGCGCAGCTCGGTGCGGATGCGTTCGACACCCAGAAGAAGAAAGGTCGACAGCGCGATCGAGAACACCGTGAGTGCCAGCGTGAAGCGGCGGTTCCAGGCGCTGCGCCAGGCAATCGAGAAAAGTGCTTTCATGCGTCCACCGCCATTGCGCTGGTGGCGGCGCGATTGATCTCGGGCAGCAGCACGTGTCGCACAAAGCGCTGCGCGATGCGCTGGTCATGGCTCACGAACACGAGCGCGCTGTGGTTCTCGGCGCAGGCCGTCAGCAGCACGTCGAGAAAGGCTTCGCGCCGGTCTTCGTCGAGTGCCGAAGTGGGCTCGTCGGCAATCACCACTTCGGGCTGGCCGATGAGCGCGCGCGCCGCGGCCACGCGCTGCTGCTGGCCGACCGACAACTGCAGCGCCTGGCGCTTCCACAGGTTGCGGTCGAGGCCCATCTGGTGGAGCAGGTGCTCGGCCTCGTCGCGCGAACTGCCGTTGCGTGCGGCATTTGCTTCGCGCCGCTGCGAGAAGCGGCAGGGCAGCAGTACGTTGTCGATCACGCTCAGGTACGGAAGCAGGTTGAACTGCTGGAAGATGTAGCCCACGTGCGCCACGCGGCTGCGGTCGCGCGCTGCGCCCGAGAGCTTGGACCAGTCGTGTCCCAGCAGCGTGACGCGGCCTTCGTCTGCCACCAGCACGCCGGCCAGCAATGACAGCAGCGTGCTCTTGCCACAGCCGCTCGGGCCATGCAGGAACACCGATTCGCCTGCGGTGATACGAAAGGCCTCGATGTCGATGCACGGCGTTTTCACGCCGGGCCATGCGAAGCGCAGCGCTTCGGCTGCGAGCACGACGCGCAAGGGCGACGACTCTGCCTCGGGATGGGTACTCACAGCGTTACTTGCCCCAGCTGAGCCGGGCGGGCTGGCTTGCCTGCGCGCCGGCCGGGCGCTTGAGCTGGCGCTTGAACTGGCCCTGCGCCGTGGCAATCTGCGAGTCGATCTGGCGCAGGCCCTTGAACACGCTGAACAGGTTCAGGTCGATGAACTTCGCGGCGGCCGCGTTGGTGCAATTGAAGGAGAAGGTGGCGTCGAGGTCGGCATGGCCGACGGGCTCGCTCGGATCGGGGTTGCCCAGGCCCAGTGCGCCGGAGCGCAGGTCGACCGGGCCGAGCTTGCAGTTGGCGGCCGGATCGACGATGAAGAGCTTGTCGGCCGCGCGCAGCTGCGCAACTGCTTCCTCGACGAGCTTCTTCTCGGCGTCGGTCTTGGGTGCGCGTTCGAAGCCGACGATGTTGTCGAGCGGCGACTCCATGTCGATCACCACCGTGGGGCCGTCGACGGCCACGTCGAGCTTGAGCTGGCCGTGCACGTGGGCGTGCTGCTGCTGGGCCTGTGCGGTGAGGAACGGGGCGGCCGCGAGGAGGGCGGCGGCGATGGCGAGGCCGGTGGTGCGGCCAAGGCTTCGGGAACGTCGATTCGTCGTCGTCAATGTCATGGTTCAGCGCCTTGCCGGGTCGGCAGCCCCGGCGTGTTGCTCCATTCGCTCCAGCTGCCGGCATAGAGCGCGGTCGTCCCGAATCCCGCGATCTGCATGGCGAGCAGATTCGGCACGGCGCTCACGCCGCTGCCGCACTGGTGGACGACTGTCGCCGCGTCGCGTCCCGCGAGCAGCGCTTCGAACTCGGCACGCAATTGCGATGCCGGCTTGAATTTGCCGTCGGGGCCGAGGTTGTCGGCGAAAGGCCGGTTGAAGGCCCCGGGGATGTGACCGGCAATCGGGTCCAGAGGTTCCACCTCGCCGCGGTAACGTGCACCGGCGCGTGCGTCGATCAGGTTCTGGTCAGGCTGGCCGAGCCGGCGCACCACGGTGTCGGTGGTGACGAGCTTCGCAATCGGCTCGCCCATGACGAAGTTCGACTGGAAGCGCGCGGGCTCCTCGCTACTCGTGACTTCGCCGCCAGCGGCCTGCCAGGCCTGCAGGCCGCCGTCGAGCACGGCCACTGCGTCGTGGCCCATCCACTTGAGCATCCACCACAGGCGGCCGCAGTAATTGGCGCCGTTGCGGTCGTACACCACGGCCTGCATGCCGTTGGCGAAGCCGATGCTCGAGAGCCAGGCCGCGAACTTCTCGCGGCTGGGCAGCGGGTGGCGTCCACCCGAGGCGGGCAGACCGTCTTCCTGCGCCACGACCACCTCGCCGTGCGCGCCGGGGGCGCCGTGCTTCGCGCTGAGGTCGGTGTCGAGGTTGGCGTACAGCGCGCCCGGAATGTGCGCGGCCGCGTATTGCTGCGCGCCGCTCTCGGGCTTCATGAGGTCGAAGGTGCAGTCGAACACCATGAGAGGCGTATCCGTCGATTGCAGCTTGCGGAGTTGTTCGACGCTGATGAGGGTGGTGTACATGGTGTGTGTCCTTCTCTGGTCAGGTCAATGCAGAAAGAGTCAATGTTCCTCGGCCGGCGCCTTGGGCACCGCCCGTTGTCGCAACACGGTTGCAGCAATGCCGCTGGCGATGATAAGGGCCATGCCCGCCCAGCCGGTGGCATCGATACGGTCGTTGAACAGCACCACGCTGTAGAACGCCGCGAAGACGATGCCCGAATACTGCAGGTTGGCCACCACCAGTGTGCCGGCCTGGGTCTTGGCGGTGGCGTAGGCGCGGGTCATGCAGAGTTGTCCGAGGGCGGCCAGCAATCCGATGGGCAGCAGCCACAGCGCATGCTGCCAGGTCCAGGCGCCACCGCCCGAAAACCCGGTGGCCGCCGTGGCGAAGGCTCCGGCCACTGCCGAGCCGACCGCGAAATAGAACACCGTGCGCAGCTCGGGTTCGCCGATGCGCGACAGCGCCATCACCTGCATATAGGCAAACGCGGCCGTCAGGCCCGACAGCAAACCCAGCATGCCCGCGAAGCCCTCGCTGCCGTTGACGCTGGGCTTGAGCATCAGCACCACGCCCACGAAGCCGGCGAGCACGGTCAGCACCAGCGTGCCCTGCAGCGGCGGGCGCTCCACGCGGCCGTCGCGCCCGGGCACCGGCACCCAGGCCAGCAGCGAGCCGCCGACCAGGAAGGCTGCGACCCACACGCTGCTCATGTAGTTGAGGGTGACGGCCGTGGCCAGCGGCAGGTGGGCGATGGCATAGAACCAGGCGCCCAGCGACAGCACGCCGATGGTGCTGCGCCACGCGTGCATGCCGGGGTATCGGGTGGCCAGCGAGACGCCGCGATTGCGGGCCAGCAGCCAGAGGAAGACGATGCCGATCAGGCCACGGCCCAGGACCATCTCACCGCTGTTGAACCACTCCGAGGCGACTTTCACGACCACGCTCATCGTGGCGAACAAAAAGGCCCCCAGCACCATCCACAGCGCTTGCATCGTTTCGACTCTAAGGTAAGAAAAAAGAGTGCCCCGGCGAGTGCGGGGCGGGCCGGTCTCAGGCTGGTTTCTGCATCGCGGCCTTGTACCACTCGTGGAACTGCTGCATGCCGTCTTCCATCGGGCTCTGGTAGGGGCCGGTCTCGTTGTCGCCGCGCAGCATCAGCGCGCGGCGTCCGGCGTCCATGCGCTCGGCGATCTCGTCGTCTTCCACGCAGGTTTCCATGTAGGCGGCCTGCTGTGCCTCGACGAACTCGCGCTCGAAGGCGACGATTTCCTCGGGGTAGAAGAACTCGACCATGTTGAGCGTCTTCGTCGGGCTCACAGGGTGCAGGGTCGACACCGTAAGCACGTGCGGATACCACTCGACCATCACGTGCGGGTAGTAGGTGAGCCAGATGGCGCCGTACTTCGGCGGCTTGCCGTCGCGGTACTTGAGCAGCTGCTCCTGCCACTTCTGGTAGACCGGGCTGCCGGCGCGGCCCAGGCGGTTGGCCACGCCCACCGTCTGCACCGAGTAGCGGGGCTTGAACTCCCAGCGCAGGTCGTCGCAGGTGACGAAGCTGCCCAGGCCCGGGTGGAACGGGCCGACGTGGTAGTCCTCGAGGTAGACCTCGATGAAGGTCTTCCAGTTGTAGTTGCACTCGTGCAGCTCGACGCGGTCGAGCGCGTAGCCGCTGAAGTCCAGGTCGGCCTGCGGGCCGAGGCCGGCCATGTCGGCCGCCACGTCGGGGCCCGAGCCGTCGGCGTTCTTCTCGAAAAGAAGGCCGTTCCACTCGGTGAGCGGGTAGTTGTGCAGGTTCAGGCAGGGGTCCTGCTCGAAATGCGGGGCGCCGATCAGCGTGCCGGTGGTGCGCGAATCGCTCGCGGCGTAGGTCCAGCGGTGCAGCGGACACACGATGTTGCCGCCGGCCTGGTTGTCGAGCTGGCCCCGGCCCTGCAGGATCAGTGCCTGGCGGTGGCGGCAGACGTTGGAAATCAGCTCTACGCCCTTGGGCGTATGGACCAGCGCCCGGCCCTGATGCTCCTGCGGCAGGGTGTGGAAGTCGCCCATTTCGGGCACGGCCAGGCGATGGCCGACATAGCGGGGCCCTCGCGCGAAAAGGTTTTGCATTTCGCGGGCATAGAGCGCCTCGTCGAAATACGCGGAAACTGGAAGTTGGCTCGCGGCCTGCTGCAGTTGAAGACTTAAATCAGACATGGAGGACCTGACCAAGCTCCCCACAGGGAGAAAAAGAGAAAAGAACGGAAGGCGCCGCCAGGAAGGGTCGGCGGCCCGAAGAATGTGTTGACGTCGTCAACGAGAGAAGTTCGCATTGTACCCGGGGGGCATTTTTGTGCCCCCGGCTTTTCACCCGGTCCGGCGGCGGTCGCCAGTTGTTTCGATCCCAGTCCTAAAATGCCCGATTTCACCCACGTTTCGCTTGCATGCCCAAGGTGCCCCCCCCTTCCTCGTCCAGCCCGGCGGCAACGCCCGATACGGGCCCGCTGCCTGCCAGTTACGAAGCCGGGCTCCAGGAACTGGAGCAACTGGTGGCGGAACTCGAATCGGGCCAGTTGCCCCTCGACCAGCTGCTAGTCAGCTACCAGCGCGGCGCGGCGCTGCTCGCCTTCTGCCGCGACAAGTTGCAGGCGGTCGAAGACCAGATCAAGGTGCTCGATTCGGGCAGCCTGAAGGTCTGGACGCCCGAATGAGCGCCGCCGCGCTGAATTCCAGCCATTGGGACGCCCGCACGCTAGCCGGCTGGAGCGACCCCCGTCTGGCGAATGTCGAAGCGGCGCTGTCGCGCTGGGTCGGCGTCGACGCCCCCGTGCTGTTGGGTGACGCCATGCGCTATGCCGTGCTCGACGGCGGCAAGCGGCTGCGACCCCTGTTGGTGCTGGCCGCCAGCGAGGCCGTCGGCGGCAACCGCGCCGCCGCCCTGCGCGCGGCCTGCGCCACCGAACTGATTCACGCCTATTCGCTGGTGCACGACGACCTGCCGTGCATGGACAACGACGTCCTGCGCCGCGGCAAGCCCACCGTGCACGTGAAATTCGGCGAGGCCGACGCCTTGCTGGCCGGCGACGCGCTGCAGGCCCTGGCCTTCGAACTGCTCACGCCCGATGGCGACGAGATTCCCGCCTCCACCCAGGCCCTGCTGTGCCGCCTGCTCGCGCGCGCCGCGGGCAGCCAGGGCATGGCCGGCGGCCAGGCCATCGACCTGGCCAGCGTCGGCATTGCGCTCGACGAAACGCAGCTGCGCGAAATGCATCGCCTGAAGACCGGCGCGCTGCTTCAGGGCAGCGTCGAGATGGGCGCCGCCTGCGGTTCGGTCACTCCCGCGGCACTGGCCGCGCTGCGCGACTACGGCGCCGCCATCGGCCTCGCGTTCCAGGTGGTCGACGACATCCTCGACGTCACGGCCGACTCGCAGACCCTGGGCAAGACCGCCGGCAAGGACGCCGCGGCCGACAAGCCAACCTACGTGTCGCTGCTCGGCCTCGACGGCGCGCGCGCCCAGGCCCGCCAGCTGCTGGCCGATGCGCTCGCCGCCCTGGAGAAGAGCGGCCTGGCCGACACCGCAGCCCTGCGCGCGCTGGCCCACATGGTGGTCGACCGCGACCGCTAGGATGAAACTTACCCCCAGTCTTCGCGCACTTCGTGTCGCTTCGCCAATCCCCTTTCAGGGGGCGACACCAGCAGCCCGGCAAAGCCGGTTCCGCGGTGTCTCCCGACTGAATCGCGGCAGTTTCATGCGTTGCGGGCCCTACGAAGCGTGATGGAACACTGAGAAAAGAAAATACCTCCCCATGGCTCCGCTGCTTCCCACACTTCACGACCCCTCGCCGATCCGCAAATACGACCGGGCGCAACTGCGCCAGCTGTCCGACGAGGTGCGCGCCAGCGTGCTCGACAACGTCTCGCGCACCGGCGGCCACCTGAGCTCCAACCTCGGCACGGTCGAACTCACGGTCGCGCTGCACCACGTGTTCAACACGCCGCACGACCGGCTGGTGTGGGACGTGGGCCACCAGACCTACCCGCACAAGATCCTCACGGGCCGGCGCGAGCGCATGCCCACGCTGCGGCAGATCGGCGGCATCTCGGGCTTTCCGCAGCGCAGCGAGAGCGAGTACGACACCTTCGGCACTGCCCACTCGTCGACCAGCATCTCGGCCGCGCTCGGCATGGCCATGGCTGCCAAGCAGAAGGGTGAAGACCGCCACACCGTGGCCATCATCGGCGACGGCGCGCTCACGGCGGGCATGGCCTTCGAGGCGCTGAACAATGCGGGCGTGTGCGACTGCAAGCTGCTCGTGATCCTGAACGACAACGACATGTCGATCAGCCCGCCGGTGGGCGCGCTCAACCGCTACCTCGCGCAACTTATGAGCGGCAACTTCTACGCCGCCGCCAAGAACGTCGGCAAGAGCATGCTGCGCAACGCACCGCCGCTGTTCGAGCTGGCCAAGCGCCTGGAGCAGCATGCCAAGGGCATGGTCGTGCCGGCCACGCTGTTCGAGCAGTTCGGCTTCAACTACGTGGGCCCGATCGACGGCCACGACATCGACTCGCTGGTGCCCACGCTCGAGAACCTCAAGCACCTCGAAGGCCCGCAGTTCCTGCACGTGGTCACGAAGAAGGGGCAGGGCTACAAGCTGGCCGAGGCCGACCCTGTGGCCTATCACGGCCCCGGCAAGTTCGATCCGCAGGTGGGGCTGGTCAAGTCCGCCGCGGTGGCCAAGCAGACCTTCACGCAGGTGTTCGGCCAGTGGCTGTGCGACACGGCCGCGCACGACGGCCGCCTCGTGGGCATCACGCCCGCGATGCGCGAAGGCTCGGGCCTCGTCGAATTCGAGAAGCGCTTTCCCGATCGCTACTACGACGTCGGCATTGCCGAGCAGCACGCCGTGACCTTCGCGGCCGGCCTGGCATGCGAGGGGCTGAAGCCGGTGGTCGCGATCTACTCGACCTTCCTGCAGCGCGCGTACGACCAGCTGATCCACGACGTGGCGATCCAGAACCTGCCGGTGGTGTTCGCGCTCGACCGCGCGGGCCTCGTGGGCGCAGACGGCGCCACGCATGCGGGCGCGTACGACATTCCGTTCCTGCGCTGCATTCCGAACATGAGCGTGGCCTGCCCGGCCGACGAGCGCGAGTGCCGCCAACTGCTGTCGAGTGCCTACGAGCAGAACCACCCGGTGGCCGTGCGCTACCCGCGCGGTTCCGGCGCAGGCGTCACGCCGCACCTCACGCTCGAATCACTGCCCTTCGGCAAGGGCGAGATTCGCCGCGAAGGCAAGCGCATTGCCATCCTCGCGTTCGGCACGCTGCTGTACCCCGCGCTCACCGCCGCCGAGTCGCTCGACGCCACGGTGGTCAACATGCGCTGGGCCAAGCCGCTCGACGTCGAGCTGCTGCTGAAGGTCGCAGGCACGCACGATGCCATCGTCACGCTGGAAGAGGGCGCCATCATGGGCGGCGCGGGCAGTGCGGTGCTCGAAGCACTGCAAGCCGCGAACGTGCAGAAGCCGGTGCTGCAACTCGGCTTGCCCGATCGCTTCATCGAACACGGCGATCCGGCCAAGCTGCTGGCGTCGATCGGACTGGATGCCATCGGCATCGAGGCATCGATCCGCGAGCGCTTCGTTTCGAGCGCAGGGTAAACCCCTGCCGGCGGCTGTAAGCGCGTTTTTACAATCGTCCGGACTTAGACAAAAGTCCCCAACGCGGTCACAAGCCGCGTTTTGTTTTTCCAAGAACTCGGAGAGCTATCAATGGATCGTCGTTCCCTCATCAAAAACGCCGGCATCGCGGGCGTTCTGGCTGCCGGCATCGCACCCGCGGTTCACGCGCAGGCCACCGTTCGCTGGCGCCTGGCGTCGAGTTTTCCCAAGTCGCTGGACACCATCTTCGGCACCGCCGAGGTGTTCTCGAAGAGCGTCAGCGACATGACGGGCGGCAAGTTCCAGATTTCCGTTCATGCCGGCGGCGAGCTGATGCCCGCATTCGGCGTGGTCGACGGCGTGCAGAACGCCTCGGTCGAAATGGCCCACACGGCCCCGTACTACTTCTACGGCAAGGACCCGACCTTCTGCCTGGGCTGCGCAGTGCCCTTCGGCATGAACACCCGCCAGCAGAACGCCTGGATGTACGAAGGCAACGGCCTGAAGCTGATGCGCGCGTTCTACGCCAAGTACAACATCATCAACCTGCCGGGCGGCAACACCGGCGCGCAGATGGGCGGCTGGTTCCGCAAGGAAATCAAGTCGGTCGCCGACCTGAAGGGCCTGAAGTTCCGCACCAACCCCTTCGCGGGCAAGGTGCTCGAGCCTTTCGGCGTGATCCCGCAATCGATTCCCGGTGCCGACCTGTACCCGGCGCTCGAAAAGGGCACGCTGGACGGCCTCGAATGGGTCGGCCCGTACGACGACCAGAAGCTGGGCTTCAACAAGATCGCGCCGTTCTACTACTACCCCGGCTGGTGGGAAGGCGGCCCCGAGCTCGACTTCTACATCAACACCAAGGCATGGGAAGGCCTGTCGGCCGAGTACAAGGCCATCGTCGAGGCGGCTGCCGCACACGCCAACATCACGATGACGGCCAAGTACGACTCCAAGAACCCGATCGCGCTGAAGCAGCTCGTGGGTTCGGGCACCAAGCTGCGTCCGTTCTCGCAGGACGTGATGAACGCCGCCTTCAAGTCGGCCCAGCAGATCTACTCGGACCTGAACAACACCAACCCCGAGTGGAAGAAGATCTACGGCGACTGGTCGAAATTCCTGGCCGACCAGAACGCCTGGTTCCGCTACACGGAAGGCACCTTCGACCGCTTCATGCAGCAGCAGAAGCTGTAAGCAGGCGCCTCGCGCGCTGCATGCAAAAAAGCCCCGCTGGAACCAGCGGGGCTTTTTTTATTTCGTCGACCCGGTCTCGGGTTCGGGAGTATCCGGCTTCGGTGGAATGGAGCGCTTCGCCACCTGTTCGCCAAAGGCCACGAGCACGCTCGCATCGGCCGAGTGGAACCACGTCATGCCGCCGTAGCGCCGTCGCACCAGCAGCCGCGGCGCGATCACGCGTTCGAGCATGCGGATGTGCACGAGCTTGAGCTGCGCCACTTCCTGCGCGCTCACGCGCTTGTTCCAGAGCCAGGTCTGGATCAGTACGTCGCCTTCGAGCCGCGTGCGGCTGTAGACGATCCAGTAGCCGACCCACACCACGCACAGCGCCGCGATGCCGAACACCACGAGGGCGCTCGTGGACCACGCGGTGCTGCGCAGCGAGGGCAGGCTCCAGATCGCGAAGGCGAAGAGATCGACCACCAGCACCACCGCCAGCGTGCGCAGCAGCGCAGGGAAGGCGGGGCTTTCGAGCGAGGGGGTGCTGCCGCCGTCGTCGCTCACGGCTTGGTGGCTTCGCCGGAAGCCGGCGGCGTCGCCGGTGTTTCTTCCGGTGTCTTCTTCTCGTTGCCGAACGGGTCTTCCATGTTCACGCCGTTGCTGTCGGGCGCGGGCGGCGGCTCTGCGTCGGCAGGCATGTCGAGGTTGACCTTGTCGATGTCGACGACCTTTTCCTTCTCGAGGAACACGGTGACCGTCTGCGGGAAGAAGATCACGATGGCCACCAGCAGCAGCTGCATCAGCACCCACGGCACGGCGCCGAGGTAGATGTCGCGCGACTCCACCTTCTTGGGTAGCGCCCCGTTCTTGAAGAGGGTGTCGGCAATGCCTCGCAAGTAGAACAGCGCGAAGCCGAAGGGCGGGTGCATGAACGAGGTCTGCATGTTCACGCACAGCAGCACGCCGAACCACACCATGTCGATGCCCAGCTTGTGGGCCACGGGGCCCAGCAGCGGCAGGATGATGAACGCGATCTCGAAGAAGTCGAGGAAGAACGCGAGGAAGAACACGAAGATGTTCACCGCGATCAGGAAGCCCACCTGGCCGCCCGGCAGGCCCGAGAGCATGTGCTCGATCCACTTGGCGCCGTCGACGCCCTGGAACACCAGCGAGAACACGCGCGAGCCGATGAGGATGAACACCACCATCGCAGTGAGGCGCATGGTGCCTTCCATCGCGTCCTTCATCAGCTGCCAGTTCAGGCGGCGATGGATCAGCGCGAGGATGAGCGAGCCCACCGCGCCCATCGCACCGGCTTCGGTCGGCGTGGCGATGGCCTTGTCCATGAAGGGCAGGCCGCCCATCGAGCCGAGCACCGCGAAGATCAGGATGGCCGATGGGATGATGCCGCGCAGGCACTTGCCCCACAGCGCCCAGCCGTTCAGCGTACGTGCGCTGGCCGGCAGGCCCGGCACGTAGTGCGGGCGCAGCCGCCCGACCATGAAGGTGTAGATCGCGAAGATGATGACCTGCAGGATCGACGGACCCCAGGCGCCCTTGTACATCTGGCCCACGTCGGTGCCGAGCTGGTCGGCCATGACGATCAGCACCAGCGAAGGCGGCACCAGCTGCGTGATGGTGCCCGACGCGGCGAGCACGCCGGTCGAATAGCGCATGTCGTAGCCGTAGCGCATCATGATCGGCAGCGAGATCATCGCCATTGCGATCACCTGGCCGGCCACCGTGCCGGTGATGGCGCCGAGGATGAAGCCCACGATGATCACCGAGTAGCCGAGGCCGCCGCGGATGGGACCGAAGAGCTGGCCCATCGAGTCGAGCATGTCCTCCGCCAATCCGCATTTCTCCAGTACGGCTCCCATCAACGTGAAGAACGGGATCGCGAGCAGCGTCTCGTTCGACAGGATGCCGAACACGTTCAGCGGCAGGTTGGCCATGAAGCCGGCCGGGAACCAGCCCATCTCGATGGCGAAGAAGCCGCAGATCAGGCCGAGGGCGGAGAGCGAGAACGCGACCGGGAAGCCGATCAGCATGATCACCACGAGCCCCGCGAACATGATCGGGGCGAAATTTTCCATGTGCATTTCTACTTATCCTGCGGTGCGGGAGAGGGCTAGACCAGAAGGGGCGCGAGGGATGCGAAAAGCGCCCGTCACTGCACCGGCTTCTCGTAGTGCGTGTCCATCTCGATCAGGCCGCGCAGGTAGGCAATGCGCTTGATGATTTCCGAAACGCCCTGCAGGAACATCGCGGCGAAGCCCACGGGCATCAGCAGCGCGGCGGGCCAGCGGATCAGGCCGCCGATGTTGCCGGACATCTCGCCCGTGACCCACATGTTCCAGAACATGGGCCAGGTGACGTAGGTGAAGAGGGCCATCACCGGCAGCAGGAAGAAGATCAGGCCGAACAGGTCGACGTACACCGGCCCATAGCCCTTGAGCTTGCCGTAGATGATGTCCACGCGCACATGCTCGTTGAAGCGAAGCACCACGGGCGCGCCGAGCATCACGGTGGCGGCGAACAGGTACCACTGGATCTCGAGGAACGCGTTGTTGCTGAAGTCGAAGCCGTAGCGGACGAGGGCGTTGGCCGCCGAAATGAGCGAGGCCGCCAGCACGGCGTAGCCGGCGATCTTGCCGAGTTTTTCGCTGATCCAGTCCATGCCGGTCGCGAATTTGAGGAATGCAGACAAGGGGGTGTCTCCCGCGAAGCCCAAGGTGAAACGCCGGCCCCTGGTGGGAGCTGCGCAAAGCCCGAGATGTTACCCCGTTGAACCTTTGTATCTACTTGGCATGAGGGGCGGGGTTTACCCGGAATCCGGGTCTTGTCCGGGGCGTGGGAGGCGGCCCTGGTCGCCATAATCGTCCATGTCTTCGCGCCTGCCGCCTTCGACGCCTTCGGGCGCCATGGGCCTGCCCCATTCGATCGATTCGCCCGACATGTGCCGCGCGGGCCGCGAGCTGTTGTCTCTGGCGCTGATCGACGCGCGCAACCACACGCTGCACCTGCTGTCGCTCTACGAGGAGGCCCTGGGCGCCGAAGCGCTTGCCGTGCCGCCCGTGCCCGAGGAGGAGGGCGTGGTGCCGCCGGTCTGGCTGGCCGGCCACATCGGCTGGTTCGCCGAATGGTGGATCGGGCGCAACACCCAGCGCGCCTTCGGCGTCGACTGCCCGGTGCGGCCCACGCGCCTGGCGCCCATCGACCCCGGCGCCGACGACTGGTGGAACCCGTCGCAGAGCACGCCGGGCCGCCGCTGGTCGCCCGACCTGCCCGACCTCGCCCAGACCAAGGCCTACCTGCTCGAAACGCTGGAGAGCACGCTCGAGCTACTCGAGAACGCGGCCGAGACCGATGCCGGCCTGTACTTCTACCGCCTCGCGCTGTTCCATGAAGACCTGCGCGGCGAGCAGTTCGTGGTGATGGCGCAGACGCTGGGGCTGCCCCTGGGCGTCGAGCAGGCGCCCATCGCCGTCACGCGCGAGCCGCTGTTGCTGCCTGCCACGCGATGGGAGCTGGGCATGCCCGAGGGCGGTTTCGCCTTTGCACAGGAGCGCAGCGCGCATCGGGTCGACGTGCCCGAGTTCGAGATCGACGCGCAGCCCGTCACCTGGAACCAGTACATCGAATTCGTTGACGACGGCGGCTACGACCGCGAGGAGCTGTGGCATGGCGAAGGCTGGCGCTGGCTCGGGGCGCAGATCGAGGGCCGGCGCGGGCCGCGCCATGTCGAGCAGATTGGCGCGGCGCGCAACGGCACGGGCGGTTCGGTGCTGCAGCAGCGCTTTGGCGTGACAGTGCGTGCGGCAGGCCACCACAGCGCCGTGCACCTGAGCTGGTGGGAGGCCGACGCCTGGGCGCGCTGGGCCGGGCGGCGCATCGCGACCGAAGTCGAATGGGAGATAGCCGCGCACACGGCCGGGCGGCGTGGCTTCCGGTGGGCCGACGTTCACGAGTGGACGGCGGGCACGCTGCAGCCGTGGCCGGGGTATCGGGCCGACCCGTGGAGCGCGGGGGGAGAGTTCGATCCTGCGGCTGCTTTCGGCCGGGCCCGCGTGCTGCGCGGGGCTTCGTTCGCGACGCGTGCGCGCCTGCGTTCTCCGCGCCGCCGTGCCTTTGCGCTGCCCGAGCGCGATGACGGCTTTTTCGGCTTCAGAACCTGCGCGCTGTAGAGACAGTCAGCGCTCGCCGCCGGCTTCCGAAGACAGCGGCGGCGCCACTTCCTCCAGCGGCTTGCGCTCAGCATCGGCCGCATAGCGCAAGGCCAGCAGCCCCGCGACGATGACCAGCGCCGCGCCGATGCCATAGCCCACCATCACCGCGCCCCGGCTGCCGGTTTCGATCAGCAGGCCGAACAGCAGCGGCGCAGCGAAGCCGCCCGCGCCCATGCCGACTGCATAGAAGATCGCGATGGCCATGGCACGCATCTCGAGCGGAAACACCTCGCTCACCGTGAGGTACGCCGAGCTCGCCGCCGCCGACGCCAGGAAGAACACTGCCGACCAACACAGCGCCTGGCCGCGCGCATCGAGCCAGCCCATCATGAAAGCCCAACCCGTGAGCGCGAGGCCGACGCCCGCGAGTACGTACGTCAGCGCGATCATCCGGCGCCGGCCCACGCTGTCGAACAGCGGGCCCAGCAGCAGCGGCCCGAGCACATTGCCCAGCGCGAACGGAAAGATGTAGAGCGCCACGTCGCCTTCGGGCACGCCATAGAAGCGGGTGAGCACCAGCGCATAGGTGAAGAAGATCGCGTTGTAGAAGAAGGCCTGCGAGATCATCAGCGCCAGCGCGACCATGCTGCGCTGCGGGTAGCGCCTGAGCAGCACGCGCGCCACTTCGCGCATCGACGGGCTGTTGGCGCGCGCGGCCGTGTAGTTCACGACAGAGCCTTGCGGTGCGGGCAGCGGACCGTGCTGCGCCTCGATCTCCGCTTCGATCTGGTCGACGATGCGTTTGGCCTCGTCGGCGCGTCCGTGTGCAATGAGCCAGCGCGGGCTCTCGGGCACGTCGCGCCGCACCAGCAGGATGGCCACCGCCAGCACCGCGCCCAGCGCAAAGCCCGCGCGCCAGCCCCACACCGGGCCGATCACGCGCGCGTCGAGCAGCACCAGGCTGAGCGCCGCGCCCAGCGCCGCGCCAATCCAGAAGCTGCCGTTGATCGCGAGGTTGACGCGCCCGCGCACGCGCGCCGGGATCAGTTCGTCGATGGCCGAGTTGATGGCCGCGTACTCGCCGCCGATGCCAAGCCCCGTGACGAAGCGGCACAGCGCGAAGAAAGCAAAGTTGGGAGAAAACGCCGTGGCCAGCGTGCCGACCGTGTAGACCACCAGCGTGATGAGAAAGAGCTTCTTGCGCCCGAGCCGGTCGGTGAGCCGGCCGAAGAGCAGCGCGCCGAGCACCGCGCCCGCCACGTACACCGAGCCCGACAGCCCGATCTCGCCGGCCGTGAGCCCCAGCGCGTCGGGCCGCTCCAGCACTGCGCCGATGGAACCCACCAGCGTGACTTCGAGCCCGTCGAGCACCCAGGCCACGCCCAGCGCGATCACTACGCGCCAGTGCCAGCGCGACCACGGCAGGCGGTCCAGGCGGGCGGGGATGTCGCTGCTCAGTACCGTCATGCCGCCGATTATTGGGAGGCGGCCGGCGCGCCGCCTGTAGGACCCGGCCTCCGATCAGGCCGGGAGCCGAAGCAGGCTCAGGCCGTCTCGGCCAGCGCGTCCGCCAGTGCGTTGACCATGCGGTCGATCTCGGCCTTCTCCGCGATGAAGGGCGGGGCGAGCTGGATGGTGTCGCCGCCGTAGCGCACGTAGAAGCCCTTCTTCCAGCAGTTCATCGCGATCTCGTACGGACGGCGTGCAGGCTCGCCCGGCAGCGCGGCGATCGTGATGCCGGCGGCGAGGCCGTAGTTGCGGATGTCGGCCACGTGCTTGCTGCCCTTCAGGCTGTGCACGGCGTTCTCGAAATGCGGCGCCAGCGCCTGCACGCGGCCGATCATGTCTTCCTTCTGCAGCACGTCGAGTGCGGCGATGCCGGCGGCGCAGGCCACGGGGTGTGCGCCGTAGGTGTAGCCGTGCGGGAACTCGAGCATGTAGTCGGGGCCGCCTGCGGCCATGAAGGTGTCGTAGATCTCCTTGCTGGCGACCACGGCGCCCATCGGCTGCGCGCCGTTGGTCACCTGCTTGGCGATGTTCATGATGTCGGGCGTCACACCGAAGGCTTCCGCGCCGGTGAGCGCGCCGCAGCGGCCGAAACCGGTGATCACTTCGTCGAAGATCAGCAGGATGTTGTTGGCCGTGCAGATGTCGCGCAGGCGCTTCAGGTAGCCCTTCGGTGGAATCACCACGCCGGCCGAGCCCGCGAAGGGTTCGACGATGACGGCCGCGATGTTCGATGCGTCGTGCAGCGCGATCAGGTCGAGCAGGCGGTCGGCCAGCTCGGCGCCGTTCTCGGCCATGCCGCGCGTGAAGGCATTCGATGCGAGCTGCGTGTGCGGCAGGTGGTCGGCTTCGACGCCCTGGCCAAAGAGCTTGCGGTTGGCCGCGATGCCGCCGACCGAGATGCCGCCGTAGTTGACGCCGTGGTAGCCCTTCTCGCGGCCGATCAGGCGCGTCTTGCTCGCCTGGCCCTTGGTGCGCCAGTAGGCGCGCGCCATCTTCAGCGAGGTGTCGGCGGCTTCGGAGCCCGAGCCGGTGAAGAACACGTAGTCGAGGCCTGCGGGCGTCATTTCCTTGATCTTGTTGGCCAGCTCGAAGGAGAGCGGGTGGCCGAACTGGAAGGCGGGCGAGTAGTCGAGCTTGGCGATCTGGCGGCTCACCGCCTCGGTGATTTCGGGGCGGCCATGGCCCAGGCCCGAGCACCACAGGCCCGAGAGGCCGTCGAAGATCTTGCGCCCGTCGATGTCGGTGAAGTAGGCGCCCTTGGCCTCCACGATGATCCGCGGATCGGCCTTGAAGTTGCGGTTGCCGGTGTAGGGCATCCAGTGCGCGTCGAGCCAGGCGGCGTCGGTGCGCGCGGTGGGCGTCGGTTCGATGGCGGGCGTTGCGAGGGTCATGGCGCTTCCCGCACGGGGCGGGCTCCGGGGGTGATGGGATGTGCCGATTGTTGGCAGAGCCTTCAGTGTGGAGAATGGCGCAATATCAATGTTCACTTGACACTTCATGCAAGTAAAGGCCAAAGCCCGAAGCGGTACCCAAAACAGTGCCCGCAACCGCGCCGTATTGGGGCAGCTCAGCGACATGGACCTGCGCCTGCTCAAGGTGTTCAAGAGCGTGGTCGACTGCGGCGGCATGGCGGCCGCCGAGCTGGAGCTGAACATCGGCACCTCCACCGTGAGCCGCCACGTGAAAGACCTGGAGACGCGGCTCGGCCTCGTGCTGTGCCGGCGCGGGCGGGCGGGTTTTGCGCTCACCGCCGAGGGGCAGCGCGTGTACGACGAGACGCTGCGCCTGCTGGCCTCGGTCGACGCCTTCCGCGGCAGCATCGACGACATCCACAACCGCATGGGCGGGCAGCTGGACGTGGCGCTGTTCGACAAGACGGCGACCAACCCGAAGGCGCGTATCGGCGAGGCCATCGCGCGTTTCACCGAGATCGCACCCGAGGTGACTCTGGCGCTGCACGTGGGCTCGATCAACGCCATCGAGCAGGGCGTGCTGGAGGGCAATTTCCAGATCGGCATCATCCCGGCGCACCGCAGCTCCAAGAGCCTTGTGTACGCCGACCTGTTCGACGAGACGATGCTGCTGTATTGCGGCGCGAAGCACCCGCTGTTCGGCGCCGATCACGCCAGGCTCACCTGGGCCAAACTGCGCGAGCATCATTTCGCGGGGCTCGGCTACCACTCGCCGAACATGGAGCTGAGCCACCGCGCGAAGCTGTCGCGCAAGGCCACCGGCTTCGACCAGGAGGCGATTGCAACGCTGATTCTTTCGGGGCGCTTCCTGGGCTTTCTGCCCGACCACTACGCGCAGGTGTTCGAGCAGCGCGGGCTCATGAAGGCGGTGCTGCCGGCGCGCTTCAACTATGCGTGCCGCTTCGTCAGCCTGCTGCGGCGTTCGCCGAAGCCGTCACGCGCGGTGCTGGCGTTTCAGGAATGCCTGGAGAAGGCGCACCGGTAACGCAGGTCAGCGCTGCCCGCTCGGCAGCAACAGATGCTTGGCGCCGATATGCGCCTCCATCTCGTGCATGTGCTGCTCGGCATCGATCATGTGCTCGGACATCAGCCGGCGCACTTCTTCGGCGTCTTCCTTGCGGTAGGCGGCCAGCAGCTGCGTGTGATAGTCGACGTTGGCTTCGCCGAAGTGGTGGTGGTCCAGCGCCTTCTTGTAGACCACGAGGTCGCGCAGCAGGTCGTTGAGAAAACGGCACATGAAGGAGAGCACCGGATTGGGGCAGCTCTCGGCCAGCATCGTGTGAAAGCCGAGTTCGGCCTCGCGTTGCGTGCGCAGTTCGTCTTCGTTGGTCGGCTCGATCGTGCACAGCCGGACGTTTTCTTCCAGCTGCTCGAACTGCTCGGGTGTCAGTCGGCCCACCACGCTCACGGCCAGCTCGGGCTCCAGCGCCTTGCGCAACTGGTAGATGTGATGGCCGTCGAGATGGTGAAAGTGCAGGAAGTTGCGCAGCGGCTCCGATGCATGGTCCACCGACACCTGCTGCAGATACGCCCCGCCGCCGGGGCCGGTGCGGATGGAGACCAGGCCGCGCACTTCCAGCGCCTTCAAGGCCTCGCGCACCGTGCTCTTCGAATAGCCGAAAAGCTCGATCAGTTCTTTCTCGTTCGGCAGCCGGTCGCCGGGCTGCTTGCGCTCCGCCACGATCCAGCGCTTGACGTCTTCGACGATGACGTCCGAGAGCTTTTGCCGCTTCGGGCGGTTCTGCCCCACTCTCATTCACACGCTCCATGCCCATCGGGAGATGCGCGGGATGCGCAACAGCGGGCGATCTTAAACGGCGTCGTGCGACGGGGCGGTCTGGTTTTGGGCACAAGGATTGCTAGCGGGTTTTTACCAGCATATTAATCCGATTTATCCGCTTAAATTCGCCAGCGATCGCAGGCACCACCTTTCCCTTACTTCCCACCACGACCGGAGAACTCATGCAACGCAGACATCTTCTTCAGCTGGCCGCCCTGTCGGCTGCCCCCGCTTCGCTCCTGGGCGGCCGCGCCGCCTTTGCCCAGTCGGCGGACGCGATCCGCTTCGGCTGCCCGGTCCCGATGTCGGGTGCCTTCGCAGCCAATGGCAAGTTCGCCGACCTGGGCATGAAGCTGGCCATCGAGCAGTACGGCAGCGTGCTGAAGCGTCCGCTGGCCTACACGGTGCTCGACACCGAAGGCAAGCCGGCCACCGCGGTGCGCAAGGTGCAGGAAGCCTCGCAGCAGCAGGGCGTGAAGTTCTTCGCGGGCGGCATCCTCTCGTCGGAAGCGCTGGCCATGGGCAAGGAGGCCGAGAAGGCCGGCGGCCTGTTCATCACCACCGCCGGCGCCGATGAAATCACTGGCAAGGACTGCAACCCCGCCACCTTCCGCTGGTCGGTGCCCACCTTCGGCGCCATCGAGCAGACGGTGCGCCCGCTGATCGCCTCGATGCCGAAGGCCAAGCGCTGGTACACGATCACGCCGCAGTACGTGTTCGGCGACGGCCTGCTGAGCGCGGCCAAGAACATCTTCCAGGAGAAGGGCATCGAGCACGTGGGCAACAGCTACCACTCGCTCAACGAGAAGGAATTCAGCGGCTACCTCACCAACGCCATGGCCGCCAAGCCCGACGTGCTGCTGCTGCTGAACTTCGGCGCGCAGTCTTCGGCCGCGCTGCGCCAGGCGGTGAGCTTCGGCATGCACAAGAACATGACGATCCTCATGGCCTGGGCCTCGGGGCTGGAGCAGTTCGACGAGCTGGGCGCCGACCTGTGCGACGGCGTCTACTTCGGCGCGCAGTACTGGCACACGGCCGACACCACGCTCAACAAGGACCTGGTGAAGCGCACCGCCGACAAGCTCAAGATCGTGCCCAACTACAGCCTCGCGGGCTCGTACGTGTGCACCAAGATCCTGATCGATGGCATCGTGAAGGCCGGCACCGTGGACCAGAAGGCGGTGATTGCCGCGCTCGAAGGCATGAAGTTCGACGGCCTCACCGGCACCGAGGAAATCCGCAAGGCCGACCACCAGGTCATCAAGGACTACTACCTGCTCAAGGGCAAGGCGAAGTCGAAGATGAAGGACGCTGCCGACTACGTCGATGTGGTGAGCTCGGGCAAGTCCTTCCTGCCCGTCGACAAGACCGGCTGCAAGCTGGCCTGAGCACGCAAGGACACCGACGCGCCCATGTCCGTCTACCTGCTCCAGACCATCAACGGAATCGGCATCGGCATGCTGTATTTCCTGCTGGCCGTTGGCTTGTCCATCGTGTTCGGCCTGCTGCGCTTCGTGAACTTCGCGCACGGGGCTTTCTATCTGCTGGGTGCCTACCTGTGCTACCAGGCCATGCAGTGGGGCCTGAACTTCTGGGTCGCACTGCTCGTGGTGCCGCTAGCCGTCGGCGCGCTGGGCTGGCTGGCCGAGAAGCTGCTGCTGCGCCGCGTGTATGCCAAGGCGCACGAATTCCACATCCTCGTGACGGTGGGCCTCGCGCTCGCGGTGCAGGAGATCGTGATCGTGTTCTGGGGCCCGCTGGGCAACAGCGTGGCCACGCCCGACCTGCTGCAGGGCGTGGTCATGTGGGGCGCCTTTGTCTATCCCAAGTACCGGCTGTTCGTGATCGGCTTCACCGCCGTGCTCGCGGTGCTGCTGTGGTGGGTGCTCGAAGGCACGCGCCTGGGCAGCGCGGTGCGCGCGGGCAGCGAATCGACCGAGATGGTGTCGCTGCTCGGCATCAACGTGTTCCGCGTGTTCAGCCTGGTGTTCGCGCTCGGTGCGGCCACTGCTGCGCTGGCCGGGGTGCTGGCAGCGCCGATTCGGGGTGCGGAGCCTTTCATGGGCGTCGAGGCGCTGAGCGTGGCCTTCGTGGTGGTGGTGATCGGCGGGCTCGGCAGCTTCGGCGGCGCGCTCGTGGGCGGGCTGGTGATCGGCATAGTTCAAAGCCTCATGAGCACCATCTGGCCGCCGGGAGCGAGTCTGATGATCTACATCGCGATGGCAGCCGTGCTGCTGCTGCGCCCGCATGGCCTGCTCGGCCGCAAAGGATGAACGACGCCATGCCGAGAAAAATCACATTCCTCCTGGCGCTGATCGCCGCGCTGGGCCTGCCGCTGGTGCTGAGCTCGGGCTCGCTCGCGAGCGAAGTGCTCATCTACGCGCTGGCAGCGCTGGGCTGCAACCTGCTGCTGGGCTACACGGGGCTGCTGTCCTTCGGGCAGGGCATCTTCTTCGGGCTGGGCAGCTACACCATCGCGATTCTGCTCACGCGCCTGCACTTGCCCATGCCGCTCGCATTGCTCGCGGCCATGGCCATGGGTGCGATCGGCGCGGCGGTGGTCGGCTGGGTTGCCATCCGCCAGCGCGGCACCTACTTCGTGATGCTCACGCTGGCCTTCGCGCAGATGTTCTATTTCATTGCCTACACCGCGACCGACCTCACGGGCGGCGACAACGGCCTGCTCGACGTGCCGCGCCCCGGCTTCATGGACACGCCGTGGAAGTACTACGCCTTCGTCGCGGTGATCTTCCTGATCGCCTTCGGCCTCCTGCTGCGCGTGACCGATTCGATCTTCGGCCGCACGCTGCTCGCCATCCGCGACAACGAGGACCGGGCCGCCGCCGTGGGCTACGACCTCAAGCGCTTCAAGCTGCTGGCCTTCATGATCTCGGGTGCCGTCACCGGCCTGGCGGGCGGGCTGCACGCCATGATGACCGGCATCGCGCCGCTGTCGAACGCCGAGTACCACACGAGCGAGATGATCCTGGTCATCACCGTGATCGGCGGCACCGGCAACCTGTTTGCCTCGGTGCTGGGCTCGGCCTTCTATGTGCTGCTGGCCGACTGGCTCTCCACGCTGTGGCCGCGCTGGCTGCTGCTGCTGGGCCTGCTGCTGATCGGTGTGAGCATCGGCATGCAGCGCGGGCTCTGGGGGCTGGGCGAGGGCATCTGGAAACGCATCTTCCGGCGGGCGCCACCGGCTCCAAACGCGCCTGCCGCGCAAGGGGAGAAGGCATGAGCGACGTTCTCATCGAAGCCATTGGCGTCACCAAGCACTACGGCAAGTTCGCCGCGCTCGGCGGGGTCGACCTGAAGATCAGGCGCAACACCGTGCATTCGGTGATCGGTCCCAACGGCGCGGGCAAGACCACGCTGTTCCACATGCTCACGGGCACCGGCACGACCACTGGCGGCCGCATCCTGTTCAACGGCCACGACGTCACGCGCGAGCCCGACCACCGGCGCGTGCAGCGCGGCATGGCGCGTTCGTTCCAGGTCACGGCGCTGTTCCTGAGCCTGTCGGTGCGCGAGAACCTGCGCGTGGCGGCGCAGGGCGTTTCGCCGCGCCAGGCCATGAACTGCTGGCGCGCGCCAGTCGGCGAACTGGCCTGCACGCAGACGGTGGACGAGGTGCTGCAGCGCGTCGGGCTCGAACGGCTGGCGAACACGCCGGCCAGCGAGCTTTCGCATGGCCAGCAGCGCCGCCTCGAAGTGGGCATGGCGCTGGCCGCCAGGCCGAAGGCCATCTTCCTCGACGAGCCGACCTCGGGCATGGGCATCGACGACCTCGACGACATGAAGCAGCTCATTCGCAGCCTGCGTGACCGGCACACCGTGGTGCTGATCGAGCACAACATGAACATCGTGATGGACATTTCCGACACCGTGACCGTGATGCAACTGGGCCGCGTGCTCGCCGAGGGACTGCCGGGCGACATCCGTGCCGATGCGCGCGTGCGCACGGCCTATCTGGGCAACATGATCACCGGAGGCAAGGCATGAGCGCCCAAAACATCCTCGAAGTCGAAAAACTCCATGCGCACTACGGCAAGAGCCACGTGCTGCAGGGAATCTCGATGCGCGTGGGCGAGGCCGAGCTCGTCACGCTGCTGGGCCGCAACGGCGCGGGGAAGTCGACCACGCTCAAGAGCATTGCTGGTGCGGTCACCCCCACGAGCGGGCGTGTGCGCTTCCAGGGCGCCGACATCGCGGGCATGCCGCCGCACCGCATCGCCACGCGCGGCGTGTGCCTGGTGCCGGAGCACCGAGGCGTCTTCAAGCTGCTGACGGTAGAAGAAAACCTGCTGCTCGGCCTGCGGCGCGAATCGCCCTGGCAGCTGGCCGACATCTACCGCATCTTTCCGCGCCTGAAGGAGCGGCGGCGCAACGGCGGTGGGCAGCTCTCGGGTGGCGAGCAGCAGATGCTGGCCATTGGCCGCGCGCTCATGAACCACCCGCGCCTGCTGATCCTCGACGAGCCCGTCGAGGGCCTGGCGCCGGTGATCGTCGAGGAGATCGTCGCGCAGCTGAAGACCATCAAGGCGGCCGGCGTGGCCATCCTGCTGGTCGAGCAGAACCTCGAAGTCTGCGTGCAGCTGGCTGACCGCCACTACATCGTGGAGCAGGGCGTGATCGTGCACGAGGCCGGCAACGCAGCCTTCATGGCCGACCATGAAGTGAAAGACCGCTATCTGGGCGTGGGCCTTGCTTGAGGCTTCCCGCAACACTCATCTTTATCGCAAAGCCATGAACTCACACACTGAACTCCGCATCGACGGCCAGCGGCTCTGGAACTCGCTGATGGAACTGGCGCAACTCGGCGCCACCGAGAAAGGCGGCGTCTGCCGCATCGCGCTGACCGACCTCGACCGCCAGGGCCGCGACCTGTTCGTGCGCTGGGTGCGCGAGGCGGGCTGCGAAGTCCGCGTGGACGCCATCGGCAACATCTTCGCGCGCCGCGCCGGCCGCAACAACGCGCTGCCGCCCGTCACCACCGGCAGCCACATCGACACGCAACCCACCGGTGGCAAGTTCGATGGCAACTACGGCGTGCTCGCGGGGCTCGAGGTGATCCGAAGCCTGAACGACGCGAAGATCGAAACCGAGGCGCCGCTCGAAGTGGCGGTGTGGACCAACGAGGAGGGCTCGCGCTTCGTGCCCGTGATGATGGGCTCCGGCGTGTTCGCCGGTGCATTCACGCTCGAGCATGCACTGGCGCAGTGCGACAACGACGGCGTCAGCGTGTCCGACGCGCTTGCCTCCATTGGCTACGCGGGCAGCACGCCCGCGTCGGCAACAACATCGCCGGTGGGCGCGTACTTCGAGGCGCACATCGAGCAGGGCCCGGTGCTCGAAGCCAACGAGCGCGTGATCGGCGTGGTCGAAGGAGCGCTAGGCCAGCGCTGGTACGACGTGGTGGTGCAAGGCATGGAAGCCCATGCCGGCCCCACGCCGATGGAGCTGCGCAAGGACGCGCTGCTGGCCGCCTCCGAACTCGTGATCGAGGTCAACCGCATTGCGCTCGCCCACGCGCCGCATGGGCGCGGCACGGTCGGCTGGATCGACAACTACCCGAACTCGCGCAACGTGATCCCGGGCCGCGTGAAGCTCAGCGTCGACCTGCGCGCGGCCGACGACGTGGTGCTGTCGGCCATGGACGCCGAACTGAAAGAAGCCGTGCAGCGCATTGCCACGAAGGGCAAGGTCGAGATGTCGGTGGAGCAGGTCGTGTACTTCCAGCCGCAGCCCTTCACTCCCAAGCTCGTGTCTGCCGTGCGCGAAGCTGCGCAGACGCAGGGCATGACCTGGATGAACGTGATCAGCGGCGCGGGCCACGACGCGGTGTACCTCGCACGCGTGTGCCCCACGGCCATGATCTTCGTGCCTTGTCTCGACGGCATCAGCCACAACGAGATCGAGGACGCACAGCCCGACCATCTCGAAGCCGGCTGCAACGTGCTGCTGCAAGCCATGCTGCAAAGCGCGGGAGTCGTGTCGTGAAGGCGTGGAGCCGCGCCCTGATGGCGCTTGCCCTCGCATGGTCCGTGGTGCCGGCAGGCGCTGCCGAACCCATCCTGGTGGGCCAGTCCGCGGTACTGACGGGGCCGCTGGCACCCAACAGCCTCGCGTTCATGGAAGGCCAGACGCTGTTGTTCGACCAGCTGAACAAGGCCGGTGGCATCGGCGGGCGGCCCGTCAAGATGATCACGTACGACGATGTCTATGCGGCCGACAAGGCCGCGGCCAACGCCGAGAAGCTGCTGGGCACCGACCGCGTGGTCTGCCTCTTCGGCACCATGGGCACGGGCATCGGCGCGGCCATGGCGCCCGTGGCGGCGAAGTACGACAGCTTCATCTTCGGCGGGCTGACCGGTGCCGCGGTGCTGCGCGGGCCGAAGGTGCCGATCTATCACGTGCGCGAGTCGTACGCCGACGAAGTGCGCCGCGTGATGACCCACCTGGCGACGGTGGGCCTGACGCGTATCGCCATCGTCTCCAGCGACGACGCCTACGGCAAGGGCATCGAGAAGGACGCGATAGACGCGCTCCAGAAGAACGGGCTGTCCCAGGTGCTGGCGCTGCGCTTCGACCCGCAGGAAAAGGAACCGACGCGCGCCGCGCAGCAGGTCATTGCCAGCGGCGCGCAGGCCGTATACGTCATTGCGGCGGGCATGCCGGCGATCAACATGATCCGGGCGCTGGTCGCCGCGCCGATTCATCCGCAGATCTACACGAATTCGGTGGCCAGCTCTTTCCTGCTCTATAAGGAGCTCGGCGAGAAGAGCCGCGGCATCGTGCTGTCGCAGGTGATGCCGCCGTTCTGGAAGACCCGCTTCCCGATCGTCGACGAGTACCAGCGCGCGCGCAAGAGCGCGGGCAGCGAGGGCGAGGGCTCCTATCTGGGCCTGGAGGGCTACATCACGGCCAAGGCGTTTGCGGAAGCGCTGCAGCGTGTCAAGGGGCCGATCACCACCGAATCGCTCAGGCGAACCATCGAGACTTCGCCGCCCATGAACCTGGGTGGCTACATGCTGACGTTCAAGGCCGACAACCGCAATGGTTCGAATTTCGGCGACATCACGATGCTGGCAAGCGGCGGGAAGTTTGCTCAATGAAAGTCTTGATAGCGCGCCTCAACCACGAGACCAACACCTTCTCGCCCGTGCCCACGCCGCTCGCGGCCTTCGGGCCCGACGGGCCGACCTTCGGCGAGCAGGCCTACCGTGACAACAAGGGCATGCGCACGGCGATGTCGGCCTTCATCGACCTGGTCGAAGCGGCCGGCGCCGAACTCGTCACGCCGGTGTCGGCCTCGGCCAACCCGAGCGGGCCGGTCGATGCGCAGGCCTACACGCTGCTGACGCAACGCATCGTCGATGCGGCTGCGGGCTGCGATGCCATCCTGCTCGACCTGCACGGCGCGATGGTGGCGCAGAACAGCGCCGACGGCGAAGGCGACCTGCTGGTGCGCCTGCGCGCGGCGGCGCCGGGCGTGCCCATCGGCGTGGCGCTCGACCTGCATGCCAACGTCACGCCCGAGATGGTGGAAAACGCGGACGTGATCGTCGGCTTCAAGACCTATCCGCACATCGACATGTACGAAACCGGCGAGCACGCCGGCCGCCTGCTGCTCGACCTGCTGGCCGGGCGCAGCAAGCCGGCGATGCGCTGGCACCGGCTGCCGTTGATGGCGCACACGCTGCGCAGCGCGTCGTTCACCGGCGCGATGCAGCGCGCCATCGAGGCGGCGCGCGAGGCCGAGAAGTCGGAGTCGCTCGCGGTGTCGATCCTCGCGGGCTTCTCGCTGTCGGACATCGAGTCGCCGTGCATGAGTGTGATCGTCGTCGATGCGCAGTCGCCCGAGCGCGCACAGGCCACGGCCGACCGCATCGCCGCGCAGATGTGGAGCGAGCGCGAGGCCTTCATCTACCGCAGCGAACCGCTGGCGCAGTCGATCGGGCGCGCGAAGCTGATTGCCGAGGGCGCGACGCGCCCGGTGCTGCTGCTCGACCATGGCGACAACTGCATGTCCGGCGGCAGCTGCGACACCATGGACGTTCTGCAGGAGGCGCTGGCGCAGGGGCTGCACGGCATCGGCGTCGGGCCGCTGTGCGACCCCGAAGCGGTGGCGCAACTGGTCGCGGCGGGCGAGGGCGCGCAGGTGACGGTGGCGCTCGGCAACAAGGTCTCGCTCGAAGGCATCGGCCTCTCGAAGACGCCGGTGCGCCTGACGGGCACCGTGCGAACCATCAGCGACGGCGAGTACGTCATTACCGGTCCCACCTACACCGGCCAGCGCAGCAGCATGGGGCGCACGGTGCTGTTCGACATCGACACGGCGCGCATCGTGGTGACCGAGCGCACGCAGGAGCCTTGGGACATCGGCGTCTTCGAATGCGCGGGGCTCGATCCGCGCAAGGAGCGCTTTCTGCTGCTCAAGTCGCGCATGTATTGCCGGCCGGTGTTCGAGCCGCTGTCGGCCGCGCTGGTGGAGTGCGACAGCCCGGGCGTCACGAGCTCGGACTACAGCCTGTTCCCGTTCAGCAAGGTGCGTCGGCCGGTGTTTCCGCTGGATGCGAACGCCTCGATGGACGCTGCAGCATGACCTGAGACGTCATCGACGCGAATCGCGTGCGACGCGACCATTCCTTCACCCCGCGATGTTGCGGGTCGAAACCCTCGAAAGGAATCGTCATCATGAACACCGCCGCACACGATGCCACCGCGATCGCCCAACGCTACATCGCCGTCTGGAACGAAACCGACGCCGCGCGCCGCGCCGCGCTGATCGAAGCCGGGTGGACCGCCAACGCCCGCTACGTGGACCCTATGGCGCAGGCCAGCGGGCACGAGCAGATCAGTGCGCTGGTCGGCGTGGTGCACCAGCGCTACCCAGGCTTTCGCTTCAGCCTGCTGGGCAAGGCCGATGCGCATGGCGACCACCTGCGCTTCTCATGGACGCTGGGGCCGAGCGGGGCGGAAGACCTGATCCAGGGCACCGACTTCGTGCGGCTCGATGCAGGCAAGCTCAGTTCGGTGACGGGCTTTCTGGACAAGGTGCCGGTCGGCGCCTGAGCCTGAACGAAAGCTGAACGCCGGCGCTCAATCCGGCGCGCCGGCCGGCCGTCCACGCCAGAGTTTGCGGTAGACGGTTGCCCGACTGATGCCCAGGGCCCGCGCCGCTTCCGCCACATTGCCGCGCGCATCGGCCACTGCCTTGCGGATCAGCGCGGTTTCCACATCGCGCAGCCGCGGGCGGGTGTCGGGAGCAAGCGCGCCCGCCGTGCCGCTGGTGCTGCTGCGCTGGGGTCGCACCTGCACCCGCAGGCCCGACCAGAGCGGCACTTCGAGCACCGCGTCGGCGCGTCGGGCCGCGTCGAACATCATGTGCAGCGGCAGCGCGAACAGGTCGTTGAAGTGCAATGCATGCTCGCTGCGCGGCAGCGGCTGGTGCAGCATCTGCCGGGCCGCTGCGTTGGCGCCCGTGACGCTGCCGGTGGCGTCGATGCACAGCAGACCCTCGGTGGCCTCGCTGTTCGTGCTGCCGGGCCACGCCAGGTGCAGCAGCAGTTCGCAGGGCTCGCGCATCACCAGCATGTTCTCGATGCTGCGCGCCGACAGGGTGGCCAGGTGGCGCAGCTCGGGTCGTTCGACCACCTGCACGCCGGTCAGGTCGAGCATGCCGATGCAGTCGCCACGGGGGCCGAAGAGCGGGGCGCCGGCGCAGCTGTAGACGCCGGTGTCGTCGAAGAAATGCTCGCCACGGTGCAGCCACACCGATTCCTGCTCGGCCAGTGCGGTGCCGATGGCGCTGGTGCCGATGGCGCGCTCAGACAGGTCGACGCCGACGCGTCCGATGTCGCGTGCATACCGGCTGGCGGCGTCGGCGCCGTCAGGCAGGTTGCCCACGTCGATGACGATGCCGTCGGCATCGGTCAGTACGGCGAAATAACGGGTGTCGGCAATGGCGCGCGACAGCCGCTCTATCACCGGGCGGGCCGCCGAGACCAGCGCCCGGTTGCGCTCGGCGACGTCGCGGCTGGCCGAGCGGCTCACCGGGTCGAAGCTGACTCGCTGCTGGGGCCGGCGACCGGCCTCGATGCAGCGCTGCCAGGAACGGGTGATCCACGAATCGACGCAGGCGGCGCCGCGCGCCCGGGCGGCCGACTCGCCCTCGATCACTTCGCGGCGGGCTTGGGCAATGGCCAGGGAACGCTCAGGCGATGGCGAAACGATAGAGACGGGCATCGTGGTTTTTCGCGCGTGTGGGGCGGCTTTTCCTGGCTCGCCGGACGGCAAGCTGTTTCATTTTGAGAATTTCGCGCGGTCTGTGCAAGTGTCAAGGGTTTTGCCTAGGATAGTGCGAAAGGTCGGCATCCAAGATGCTTTTGCTGAAACAGCCATCACCTTTAACGGAGACAGCCAAATGCAGGTCGCTTTCAAGGTCAACGGCCGTCAGGTCACGGTCGACGCTCCTCCCAACACCTTCCTCGTCCATGCCATCCGGGAGCACCTCCATCTCACCGGTACCCACGTTGGCTGCGACACCGCCCAGTGCGGTGCCTGCACCGTCCACGTGAATGGCCGGGCCGTCAAATCTTGCAATGTGCTGGTAGCCCAGGCTGCCGGCGCGGACATCACCACCATCGAGGGCATTGCCGAGGCTGACGGCACCATGCACCCCATGCAGGCGGCCTTCAAGGAATGCCACGGCCTGCAGTGCGGTTTCTGCACTCCCGGCATGGTCATGAGCGCAATCGACCTGTGCACCCACCACCCCAAGTCGAGCGAGTCGGAAATCCGCGAACTGCTCGACGGCAACCTGTGCCGCTGCACGGGCTATCAGAACATCGTGAAGGCAGTGAAGATGGGCGGCGAGGCAATGGCCTCGGGCACTCTCGTCAAGACAACCGTAACGGCATGAAGGGAGCGACATCATGGGTGCTTCCGACTTCTCGAACCTGCCGCACATCGGCGAGGCGCTACGGCGCAAGGAAGACTACCGCTTCCTGACCGGCGCCGGCAACTACACCGACGACATCACGCTGGCCAACCAGAGCCATGCGGTCTTCGTGCGCTCGCCGCACGCCCACGCCGCCATCAAGTCGATCGACATTGCCGAGGCACTGAAGATGCCCGGTGTGGTCGGTATCTTCAGCGGCAAGGACATCGAAGGAAAGATGGGCGGCCTGCCTTGCGGCTGGCTCATCAACAACCCCGACGGCACCCCCATGAAGGAGCCGATGCACCCGATCCTCGCGATCAAGAAGGTGCGCTACGTGGGCGACCATGTCGCGATGGTCGTGGCCGAGACGGTCGAGCAGGCCAAGAACGCGGCCGAGGCGGTGGTGGTCGACTACGACGTGCTGCCCGCGCTCGTGAGCGTGGCCGACGCGGCGAAGAAGGCCGGCGGCGCGGTGCTGCACGACGAGGCGCCCGACAACCAGTGCTACAAGTGGGCGCTGGGCGACAAGGCGGCGGTCGATGCGGTGTTTGCCAATGCCGCGCACGTCACCAAGCTAGACCTGGTCAACAACCGGCTGATTCCCAACCCCATCGAGCCGCGCGTGGCCATCGGCAGCTACAGCCGGGGCACCGACGACTACACGCTCTACGTGTCCAACCAGAACCCGCACGTCGAGCGCCTGCTGATGACGGCCTTCGTGCTGGGCCTGCCAGAGCACAAGGTGCGGGTGATAGCGCCCGACGTGGGCGGCGGCTTCGGTTCCAAGATCTTCCTGTATGCAGAAGACGTGTGCCTGACCTGGGCCGCCAAGCAGCTCAACCGCAACATCAAGTGGACGGCGGAACGCTCGGAGTGCTTCCTGTCTGACGCGCATGGCCGCGACCATGTGAGCCACGCCGAAATGGCGATGGACAAAGACGGCAAGTTCCTCGCGCTGCGCGTGCATACAGACGCCAACCTCGGCGCCTACCTGTCGACCTTCTCGACCGCGGTGCCGACCATCCTCTACGCCACGCTGCTGGCGGGCCAGTACACCACGCCGCAGATCTACGTGGAGGTCGACGCCTGGTTCACCAACACCGCGCCGGTCGATGCCTACCGCGGAGCGGGGCGGCCCGAGGCTACCTACCTGCTGGAGCGGCTGGTGTCGCGCTGCGCCTGGGAAATGAAGCTGGGGCAGGACGAGATCCGCGAGCGCAACTTCATCAGCACCTTCCCGTACCAGACGCCGGTGGCGTTGCAGTACGACACGGGCGACTTCCACGCCTGCATGGACAAGGCCCGCGTGCTGGCCGAGGTCGATGGCTTCGCGGCGCGCAAGTCGGCCACCGAGGCCAAGGGCAAGCTGCGCGGCATCGGTTACTCGAGCTACATCGAGGCCTGCGGCATTGCGCCGTCGAACATTGCCGGGGCGCTTGGCGCGCGGGCGGGCCTGTTCGAATGCGGCGAGATCCGCGTGCACCCAACCGGCAGCGTGACAGTGTTCACCGGCTCGCACAGTCACGGGCAGGGCCACGAAACCACCTTCGCGCAGGTCGTCGCGGCGCGGCTGGGCATTCCGGTCGAGAACGTCGACGTGGTGCATGGCGACACCGGCCGCGTGCCCTTCGGCATGGGCACCTACGGTTCGCGCTCCATCTCGGTGGGCGGCGCGGCCATCATGAAGGCGCTCGACAAGATCGAGACCAAGGCCAAGAAAATCGCCGCGCACCTGATGGAGGCGAGCGACGCCGACATCGAGTTCGCCAACGGCGAGTTCACGGTCAAGGGCACCGACAAGAAGATCCCCTTCGGCCAGGTGGCGCTCACGGCCTACGTGCCGCACAACTACCCGCTCGACAAGCTGGAGCCGGGCCTGAACGAAACCGCCTTCTACGATCCGACCAACTTCACCTTCCCGGGCGGCACCTACATCTGCGAGGTCGAAGTCGACAAGCAGACCGGCGAAGTCAAGGTCGACCGCTTCACTGCAGTGGACGACTTCGGCACCATCATCAACCCGATGATCGTCGAGGGTCAGGTGCACGGCGGGCTGGTGCAGGGCATCGGCCAGGCGCTGCTCGAAAACTGTGTCTACGACAACGAGACAGGCCAGCTGCTCACCGGCAGCTTCATGGACTACGCCATGCCACGAGCAGGCGACTTTCCGCAATTCAAGCTCGACACCGTGTGCACCCCGTGCACACACAACCCGCTCGGCACCAAGGGCTGCGGCGAGGCGGGGGCCATCGGCTCGCCGCCGGCCGTGATCAATGCGGTGCTCGACGCGCTGGCGCCATTGGGCGTCAAGGATTTCGATATGCCTGCCTCTCCCAGCCGCGTCTGGGAAGCGATGCAGGCCGTGGCCCAACACTAGAACAAAGAAGGAATCACACCATGTATGCCTTCACACTCGAACGGCCCGCCACCGTGGCCGATGCGGCCAAACTCGTTGCCGCCGGCGCCAAGCCGCTGGCGGGCGGGCAGACCCTGCTGGCTTCAATGAAGCTGCGGCTCTCGGCGCCCGAACAGCTGGTGGACCTCAGCGGCATCAAGGAGCTCACCGGCATCACGAAAAACGGCAACGCCATCACCATCGGCGCCATGTCGCGCCATCTCGACGTGGCGAACAACGCCGACGTGAAGGCCGCCTACCCGGCGCTGGCCGACCTGGCTTCGCGCATCGGCGACCGGCAGGTGCGCGCGATGGGCACCATCGGCGGTTCGGTGGCCAACAACGACCCGGCGGCGTGCTACCCCAGCGCGGTGCTCGCCTCGGGCGCGACCGTGGTCACGTCGAAACGCGAGATTGCGGCGGACGATTTCTTCCTGGGCCTGTTCACCACGGCGCTGGAAGAAGACGAGCTGATCACCGCGATCCGCTTTCCCATTCCGAAGCGCGCCGTCTACGAAAAGCTGCGCCAGAAGGCGTCCAACTTTCCGCTGGTCGGCGTGTTCCTTGCGCAATACGACAGCGGCGTGCGCGTGGCGATCACCGGCGCGGGCAACGGCGTGTTCCGCCATGCCGGGCTGGAAGACGCGCTCAACAAGAGCTTCACCGCAGCCGCCGCTGCAGCGGTGAAGATCGACGCGAGCGATCTCAACAGCGACCTGCATGCGTCGGCTGCGTACCGCGCGAACCTGATCAGCGTGCTGACCCAACGCGCCGTCACCAAGGCCCTGGGCTGAAGAGGCCGGGGCTGCCGATTGCCCACCGGAAGGCGCGATACCCTCGCGTCTTCCGCTACGCTTCGCCATGATCTTTCCGACCATCGATTCCCTCTCCGAAGCTTTGGTACACGCCGGCTACTTCGCCGACCGGCGGCTGGCGACGGCTGTGTTCCTCGCGCTCAAGCTGCAGCGCCCGCTGCTGCTCGAAGGCGAGCCCGGCGTCGGCAAGACTGAGCTGGCCAAAGCGCTGTCGACCGCTCTTAGCCGCGAGCTGCTGCGCCTGCAGTGTTACGACGGCCTGGAGCAGCGCGAAGCGCTCTACGAATGGAACTACGCGGCGCAGTTGCTGCACATGCGCGCGGCTGAAGCCACGGGCGCGGCGCGCGACGTGGAAGCCGAGGTCTACCAGCCGCACTACCTGATCCGCCGCCCGCTGCTGCAGGCGCTGCAGACGCCGCTGCCCGGCGCCGTGCTGCTCATTGACGAGGTGGACCGCGCCGACGAGCCCTTCGAGGCCTTCCTGCTCGAATACCTGGGCGAGTACCAGGTGAGCATTCCCGAGCTGGGTACGGTGCGCGCCGTGGTGCCGCCCGTCACCATCCTCACGAGCAACCGCACGCGCGAACTCAACGATGCGGTCAAGCGTCGCTGTCTTTATCACTGGCTCGACTATCCCGAGCGAGAGCGCGAACTGGCCATCGTGCGCGCACAGGTGCCGCAGGCCGGCGAGAAGCTGTCGGCGCAGGTGTCGGCATTCGTCGCGCGGCTGCGCGAGGCGCCGTTCGTCAACGCCTTCCAGCGCGCACCCGGCATCGCCGAGAGCGTCGAATGGGCGAGGGCGCTGATTGCGCTCGACACCGTCGAACTCGACCCCGAGGTGGTGGTCGACACCGCCGGCATCCTGTTCAAGCAGCGCGACGACGTGGCCGCGCTGACGCGGGAGCTGGCGTCGGACCTGCTCAAGCCCGAGGCATGACGACCACCGGTATCCAGCAACTCGGCGACGTTCGCAGCGGCAAGCTCGCCGGCAACATCACCGCCTTCGGCCGTGCGCTGCGCCGCGCCGGAGTGCGCACCGACGCCATGCGCATCGCGCTGGCCGCCGAAGCGGTCACGCTGGTGGGCGTGGAAGACAGGCTCGACCTGAGCGCCGCGATGGAAGCCGTGATGGTGAGCCGCGAGCAGGACCGCATGGTGTTCCGCGAACTCTTCGACGCCTGGTTCCGCGATCCGGAGCTGGCCAACAAGCTGCTCGCACAGATGCTGCCGAGCGCCGAAGGCAAGGCCGAGCCATCGAAGCGCCGGCCTCGCGTACGCGAGGCGCTCACCGCACCGCGCAACCCTGCCAAGCCAGCCGAGCTGGCCAAGCCCGACCGCGAGATCGAGTTCGAGTTCGACGCTGCCATGACGTCGAGCGACCGCCAGCGCCTGCAGCATGCGGACTTCAACGCGCTCGGCGCTTCCGAATACCGCCTGGTCGAGCGGCTTGCGCGCGACATCAGGCTGCCGATTCCTGAGCTGCCGTCGCGCCGTCTGCGCGTGGCTGGCGACGCGGGCCGGCAGCACGCGCGCATGCACTGGCCGGGCGTGCTGCACGAGGCGGCGCGTACGGGCGGTGAAATCCTGCGTCTGCCCAAACTGGCCCGGCGCCAGCAGCCCTTGCCGCTGCTGGTGCTGGTCGATGTGTCGGGCTCGATGGAGCGCTATGCGCGCTTGCTGCTGGCTTTCCTGCACGCCGCCACTCGCCGCGCGGGCCGGCGCGACGTGTTCGCCTTCGGCACCCGCCTGACCGACCTGACCCCCGCCTTCCGGCTCGCCGACACCGACGCCATGCTCGGCGCCGCCAGCCTCGCCATCGACGACTTCGCGGGCGGCACGCGGCTCGGCAGCTCTTTGACCGAATTGCGTCGAGCCCACACCCGCCGCCTGACCGGCCGCCGCACCCTGGTGCTGGTGATCAGCGATGGTCTCGACACCGGCGAGCCGTCGCTGCTGGAGCAGGAGCTGCGGTGGCTCAAGCGCCATTCGCGCCGCCTGCTGTGGCTCAACCCCTTGCTGCGCTTCGAGGGCTACGCCCCTCTGGCGCGTGGGGCCAGTGTTCTGCACCGGCAAGCAGACGCGATGCTGGCGGTTCACAATCTCAGCGCACTCGAACAGCTCGCAGCGAGCCTGGCCGCCCTGATGCGGTCCGGCCGCTAGCGTCGCCCGGGAAGGAAGACAAAGGAACCCACCATGGAAATGCTCGGAAACCGCCGCCTCGGCATCACCCAACAACAGGCCTGGGAAGCGCTCAACGACCCCGAGACGCTGAAGAAGTGCATTCCCGGTTGCGACAAGTTCGAGCTCACGGGTGACAACCAGTACAGCGTCGCGCTCGCCGTCAAGATCGGCCCGGTGTCGGCCAAGTTCAACGGCAAGGTGATGCTGTCGGACATCGTGGCGCCCGATGGCTACAAGCTGAGCTTCGAAGGGCAGGGCGGCGTGGCAGGGTTCGCCAAGGGCTCGTCGAGTGTCTCGCTCAAGCCGGTGACGGCCGAAGCTGCACCGGCCGAGGCTGCCGTCGCGCATGAAGCCGAGGCCGCATCGCCTCCTGCCGTTCCCGGCTGCGAGCTCGACTACACCGTGCAGGCCCAGGTCGGCGGCAAGATCGCCCAGCTCGGCCAGCGTCTGATCGACGGCGCCGCCAAGTCGACTGCTGACGATTTCTTCAAGCGCTTCGAGGCCGAGATGCAGAGCCGCTACGGCCCGCCGCCCGCGCCCGTCGTGGAAGCCACCGCCGACGCGCCTGCAGAGAAGGCCGGCATGATGTCCGGCCTCATGAAGAAGATCGGCCTCGGCAAGAAGGACGACAACAGCGACAACAAGGACGCGCCCGCACCGGGCGACGCCAGCAGCTAGGAATCGGCCGCGCCATGGAAAACCTCGACGTCATGGTGCTGCGCACGCTGCGTGATTGGCGGCGTGCCGGCAAGCGCGCGCTGCTGACGACAGTCGTGCGCACCTGGGGCTCGTCGCCCCGGCCCGTGGGTTCGATCATGGCCCTGGCCGAAGACGGCGCGGTGGTCGGCTCGGTCTCGGGCGGCTGCATCGAGGACGACCTGATCGCGCGCTACAGCCACGCGCATGGCAAGGGCGAAGACGTGCCGCTGGGTGCGCCACCCGCGCTCGTGAAGTACGGCATTACCGCCGACGAGGCGCATCGTTTCGGACTGCCCTGCGGCGGCACGCTGGAGCTGCTGCTCGAATACGCGCCCGATGCCAGCTCGCTCGACCTGCTGGTCGAGCAGCTGGAACAAGGCAAGCTCATGCAGCGCACGGTGACGCTCGCCACCGGCGCGGTGCGGCTCGCCGAGGCGAAAGCCCCCGACGAGCTCACCGTGAACGACACCGAGCTCACCAACACCTTCGGCCCCGAGTACCGCATGCTGCTGATCGGCGCCGGCCAGCTGGCCGAGTACCTCGCGACGATGGCCAAGTTCAGCGGCTTTGCCGTGACGCTGTGCGACCCGCGCGCCGAGTACCGCACCGCGTGGTCGCTGCCCGGCGTGCACATCACGACCGAGATGCCCGACGACGCGGTGTTGGCCTTCAAGCCCGACCGCCGCAGCTGCGTGGTCGCGCTCACGCACGATCCCAAGCTCGACGACCTCGCGCTGCTCGAAGCACTGCAGAGCGAAGCCTTCTACGTCGGCGCCATCGGCTCGCGTCGCAATGCCGACGCGCGGCGCGACCGCATGATCGAGCACTTCGACCAGACCGAAGAATCGCTCGCGCGGCTGCGCGGGCCCATCGGCATCTACATCGGCAGCAAGACGCCGCCGGAGATCGCGGTCAGCGTGATGGCCGAGATACTGGCTGTGAAGAATGCGGTGACGTTGCCGCGTGAGGTCGAGGTGGCGCGGGCCAAGGAGATGCAGCAGCTGCTGCCGAGCTGATCTGCGCTCAGGGCACAGACAGGGCTTGAGGCCCTGAGCCGCCGCCTCAGGACGTGGCAATGCCGATATCGGCGAGCCGCTTGCCCAGTTCCCGCGTCGAGGGCATCCGCCGCTTCGTGCCCTCGGCCGCAGCCTCGTCTTCGGCCAGCGCCGCGAGGATGGCGAGCAAGACTCGCCGCGTGGTCTCCACATCTTCGGCGGACACGCCGCGCACGCTGACTTCGTTGACCTCCTCGGCCAGCGGCACGAGCTTGCGCTTGAGCTGCTTGCCTGACTTCGTCAGGTAGACGTGCACGTTCTTGTTGTTGCCCGGCAGGTGCATGCGCTCGATGTAGCCCAGCGTTTCCAGTGCCTTCACGGCCGTGAACGTGGTCGGCTCGGCGATGCCGGCCTGCTCGCTGAGTTCGCGCTGCGTCAGGCCGTCGCGGTCCCACAGCACACGAAGGATCGACCAGTGGCCATACGACACCGAATGGGACACCAGCCGCATCTGCAATGCGCGAACGTAGGCGCGTGCCGCGTCCTTGACGATGTGCGCCAGCCGTTCCTGGCTGGGCTCGGGCGCGTCGGCGGGCGGGGTTTGTGGTCGGTCTCTCATGGCGAACCGATGATAAATGCATCGATGCACGCAGGTGGTGCGCTTCTTCCCGGGGTACCTTGATTTAACTTAGATATAAAATTATTATTGACATCAGGCGCAGCGATCGTAGACTGGCGATAAGTTTCGATAGCTAATCAATGGAGCGAAAGATGTACGACACGTTTTCGACCGATCGCCTGATCGACCAATGGCTCATGGAAGACATCGGAGGCTGCGACCTCACGGTCCAGGCCATGATCGGCAAGCACGAGACCGGCGCGTTCCAGATGAATGCGCGCGAGCCGATGATCATTGCGGGCGTTGACGTGGCGGCGCGGGTGTTCCAGCGCTACGACCCGTCGCTCGAAATCAAGGTGAAGGTGGCCGACGGCGATCGCGTGGAAAAGGGTGCCATCCTGCTCGAGGTGCGCGGCGCGGCGCGCAGCATTCTCACGGCCGAGCGCACGGCACTGAACATCATGCAGCGCCTGTGCGGTATCGCCGGCGAGACGGCGAAGTACGTGAATGCCATTGCAGGCACCTCTGCAAGGCTGATCGACAGCCGCAAGACCACGCCCGGCCTGCGCATGCTCGAAAAGCACGCCGTGAGCTGCGGCGGCGGCCTGAACCACCGGCTCGGCCTCGACAACGGCGTGATGATCAAGGACAACCACATCGCCGTCTGCGGCGGCATCACGGCCGCGGTCGAGCGGGCTCGCAAGACGCTGCCGGTGCTGACCAAGCTGGAGGTGGAGTGCGACCGCCTGGACCAGGTCGGCGAAGCGCTGAAAGCCGGCGTCGACGTGATCATGCTGGACAACATGTCGGTCGCCGACATGAAGAAGGCGGTGGAGCTGGTCAACGGGCGCACCAGGATCGAAGCCTCGGGCGGCATTCGCCTGGAGACGATCCGGCCCATTGCGGAAACCGGCGTCGACTACATCTCGACAAGCAAGATCACGCAGGCCGCGGCGGCCGTCGACATCGGCCTCGACGAGGCTTGAGCGCCGTCATGGATGCCGGCCTTTTCTTTCTGGTCGTCGGCCCGAGCGGTGCGGGGAAAGACGCGCTGATCGACGGTGCCAGGGAGCGCCTGTCGGCCGCGGGCCGGCATGTGTTTGCCAGGCGCACCATCACGCGGCCCGCGGCATCGCCCGGCGAAGACCACGACAGCGTGTCCGAAACCGAATTCGGCCAGCGCGAGGCGGCCGGCGAATTCCTGGCGACATGGCAGGCACATGGCTTGCGCTATGGCCTGGCGTCGTCGCTGCTGCGAGCGCTCGACAACGGGCAACACGTCATTGCCAACGGCTCCCGCCGCATCGTTGGCGCGCTGGCTGCCCGGCTGCCGGGCCTGTGCGTGATCGAGGTGGGGGCGCCGCCGGAAATGCTCGCGGCGCGCATCGCAGGCCGCGGGCGCGAAAGCGGCGACGAGCTGCTGCAACGCCTGGCGCGGCGCGGCGAACCGGTCCCGGATTCGGTGGCGTCGCTGACCGTGGACAACGATGCGACGCTGGCCGAAGGCATCGACCGCTTCGTCGAGGCCATCGAATCGTTTCGAGGGCGGCGGACCGTTCGCCGTCTTGCGATGCATGGCGGCGCGGACCGCATGGCCTACCTGCCATCCGCCGACGCATTGACGGGCGCGGCCGGCCACGTGGAACTGCTGGCCAGCCTCGGGGAGGGCGCCGTCTCGCGCCTGAAAGCCCGCGTCCATGTCTGCGCAATTGACGGTGCGCTGCGGGCCGGCGAGATCGGGCTTTCGAGCGAGACCTTCGATGCGCTGGGCGCGCCGCAGGGCAGCCAGGTGATGGTGCGCGCGATTCCGCCGCCACGCAGCCGCGAACTCCTCACGCGCAAGATTCGCGGCGAAGCCCTCGACGAGGCACAGTACCGCCGGGTGCTGCGCGACGTGGTCGAAGGCCGCTACAACGACCGCGACCTGACGGCGTTCCTGGTCGCCGCGACGCAGCATCTTTCGGATGCCGAAGTCCTGGGCCTGGCCCGCGTGCGTGCCAGCCTGGCGCGCCAGATCGACTGGGACGAGCGCATCGTCGTCGACAAGCACTCGATGGGCGGCGTGCCCGGCAACCGGCTCAGCCCCATCGTCGTGCCGCTAGTGGCGGCGCACGGGCTCGCAATGCCCAAGACCTCTTCGCGCGCGATCACCTCCGCAGCGGGAACGGCGGACGTGATGGAAGTCGTGGCCCGCGTGGACCTCGGCGCGCAGGACGTGCGGCGCTGCGTTGCACAGGCGCGCGCCTGCATTGCCTGGAACGGCCGGCTCAGCCACTCGGTGCTCGACGAGGTGATGAACGCCATCACCCGGCCGCTCGCGATGGATTCGAACCGCTGGTCGGTCGCGTCCATCCTGTCGAAGAAGAAGGCGGCGGGCGCGACCCATGTGATCGTCGACCTGCCCTATGGCCCGCACGCCAAGATCCGCACGAAGCAGGCCGCCCTGGAACTGGCGGCGCTGTTCGAGGCCACCGGCCGCGGGCTCGGCCTGCAGGTGCGCGCGCTGGCCACCGATGGCAGCCAGCCGATCGGCTGCGGCATCGGCCCCGCGCTGGAGCTGCGCGATACGCAGCGCGTGCTCGACAACGATGCGCGTGCACCGGCCGACCTGCGCGAGAAGGCGCTGCTGTTCGCCGGGCTCATCCTTTCCTGGGACCCCGCGGTGGGGTCGGTGGAGGCGGGCCGCAAGCGTGCGCTGGAGCTTCTGCAATCGGGCGCGGCGAGGCGGGCGTTCGACCGCATCGTCGACGCGCAGGGGCGCCGCGATGAACCTCTTGCAGCGCCCGGTGCGTTCACGCACCTCGTGGTCGCGCCGCGCGACGGCCGGGTGGCCGCCATCGATGGATGGGCGATTGCCGGCATCGCACGGCGGGCCGGCGCTCCGCACGACAAGGGGGCCGGCATCGACCTGCTCTGCAAGGTCGAGGACACGGTCCGGGTCGGCGATCCGCTGTACCGGATTCATGCGGCCTCGGCCCAAGACCTTGCCGCCTGCCTGGAGCGCCTGCATGCCGGACACTTTCGCGGCGGCGAGGCCGAATGCGCCACGGGCATCCGTCTCGAGCCGCCACCCGTTCCATTGCCATGGCACACCGCTGCCACCCTCCACCCGACCGACGAAGCGGCCGTGAGATGAACGAAGGAGTCGCGCATGAATCGCTGCAGCCCAACGGTCCGGATCGCCATGCTTGCCGCGGCACTCGTCTTCGCCGGGCCGTCGGCCGTGGGCGGTGACAAGGCCGCAGGGCCGGGCGCGCCGCTTGAGATCACGGTGACCTTTCCGCCGGGCGGCGGCACCGACATGCTGGCGCGGCTGATCGGAAGCCACGCTGCCGAAGGCCTGGGCAGGACGACCGTCGTCGAAAACCGGCCGGGCGCCAGCGGGAATCTCGGCGCGCGCTATGTCGCGGGGCGGCCGGCCGATGGAAGTTCGCTGCTGATGGTGAACAGCTCCTTCGCCGTCAACCCGGGTGTTTTCAAGGCACTGCCTTTCGACCCCAAGTCCGATTTCACGGCCATCATCAACGTGGCCTACATCGCCTCCGTGATCGTCGTGCCCGTGGCTTCGCCGTACAAGACATTCGCCGAGGTCATGGCGGGCGCCGCTCCGCAGAAGAACACGTTGTCCTACGGGTCCTGCGGCGCCGGCACGCCCCAGCACCTGGCGGGGGAGCTCATCAACATCCAGGCCAAGGTCCACATGCTGCACGTGCCCTACAAGGGTTGCGGCCCCGCGCTGAACGACATCATTGGCGGGCAGGTGGCGGTGGGTGTCATCACGATGTCCAGCGCCCTGCCGTTCATCAAGGCCGGCAGGCTCCGGGCGCTCGCGGTCACCTCCAGGGAGCGGTTTGCACAACTGCCGGATGTGCCTACAGTGGCGGAGCAGGGCCTGCCGGGGTACGAGCTGAGCCAGTGGCACGGCCTGCTGGCACCCAAGGGCATGCCACCGGCGGTGAAGAACCGGCTCTATGAGGGCTTTGCAAAGATCATGGCGCGTGACGACGTGAAGAGCACACTGGCAAGCCTGGGCTATACGCCGGCCAACGACGGGCCCGAGGCATTCCAGAAGATCGTCGATGGCGACATCGACCGGTTTGCCATCCTGTCGAAGAAAATCGGACTCACCGCAGAATGAACACGCGCTCCCTCGTGCCGTCTCCCATGCAGGAAATCCGCGTGCGG
Source organism: Variovorax sp. YR566 (assembly GCF_051992195.1). Taxonomy (NCBI): domain Bacteria; kingdom Pseudomonadati; phylum Pseudomonadota; class Betaproteobacteria; order Burkholderiales; family Comamonadaceae; genus Variovorax; species Variovorax sp. YR566. Next base: position 2,342,202 of record NZ_CP197092.1, read on the forward strand.
TCATGGGCCGAGTTCGTCGACCATTGCGACCGGCGCGACGGCTGGGCCTTCCGCGGGCAGGCTGATCCGGGGTGGGCCCTGTTCAGTTCGCTTTCCCGGCGCCTCTTGCGCGACTCCTTGAGCCGCCAGGAATGGCGGCTGCGCGAAGAGCGGGCGATCCGCATCTTTCGCCGCAAGGCGCATGTCTATCTTCCCGACCGCTCGGTGCTGCAGGACGAGCTGCGCTGCCTGGCCCTGATGCAGCATCACGGGGCGCCGACGCGGCTGCTCGATTTCACGAAGTCGCCTTTCGTGGCCGCTTTCTTCGCGGTCGAGCAGGCGGCGGGCGATGCCGCCGTGTATGCCCTGAACACGCCGTGGCTGTGGTCGGCTGCGCCGAGCCACGATGCGACGCTGACGCGCGATGAGATCGATCCCCGCGTGCAGGGGAATTTCGAGCGCTATTTCGCCGACAACAGGCATCCGATGGTCTGGTTTGGCGAACCGTCGGAGATGGACCGGCGGCTGGTCGCGCAATCGGGCCTGCTGGTCATGCCCGGCACGCTGGAGATGCCGCTGGACGAGGTGCTGCGCAGCTATCGCAGCGCGCAGCCGCTGATCGAGAAGGTGGTGCTGGGCGGCGAGCTCCGCGCCGAGGCGATGCATGCGCTGTACCGCATGAACATCACGCAGGCCACGCTGTTCCCGGACCTGGAAGGGCTGGCCCGGTCCATTGCCTACGAACTCGAGGAAATCTGGCAGCGGCCGGCACCCGGCAGCGACTGATTCGTCGTCGTCAGCCCGACTTCGCCTCGGGCGGCACGTCGCCACCCTTCTGCCGCTCGCGGAACAGCGCCGCGCGCATCAAAAAGATAGTGGTGATCGGCGCAGTGAGCGCAATGAACAGCACGATCAGCACCGCATGCAGGAACAGGCTGAAGCCCTGCACCGAAAAATAGACGATGGTGGCGACCGTCATGCACCACACGCCGACCGTCGCGCCCAGCGTGGGCGCATGGATGCGGCGGAAGAAGGTGGGCAGCCGAACCAGGCCGAAAGAACCTATGGCTGCGAAGGCCGCGCCCAGCACCGCGAACACGGCGGTGATGATCTCGGCCCACAGCGGCAGCGGGCCCACGATGAAGTCCGTCATTCGATCACCTCCCCGCGCAGCAAGAACTTGGCCATGGCCGTCGAGCCGACGAAGCCGAACAGCGCGATCAGCAGCGCCGCCTCGAAGTAGACGTTGCTCGCGTAGATGATGCCGAGCACCAGCATCATCAGCATGCCGTTGATGTAGAGGCAGTCGAGCGCCATCACGCGGTCTTGTGCGCTCGGGCCGATCAGCAATCGCGAGAGCGCGCACAGCATGGCCACGGCCAGCAGGAAGAGCGCGAACTTCAGGGCCCAGAAGAGGATGGGTGTCATGACTCGAAAATCTCCATCAGGGGGCGCTCGTAGCGCTGCTTGATCAGTGCGACGAAGGCTGCCTCGTCGTCCACGTCGAACACGTGGATCAGCAGCGTGCTGCGGTCGAACGACACTTCGCCCCAGGCGGTGCCGGGCGTGAGGCACATCACCATGGCCAGCACCGCGAGCCCGTTGGGGTCGCGCATGTCGAGCGGAATCTGCACGAACTTCGAGGCGATCCGCGAGGTGCGCCGCGTGAGCAGCAGCCGGGCCACGTCGTACGCCGACTTCAGCATGTCGAAGGTCACGACGAAGGACAGCCGCAGCGCGACGCCGGGCCTGCGCATGCGTACCGCCGCCGGGCGCAGGCCCTCGGTGAGCAGCGGCACCGCGATGGCGAGGATCAGGGCCGCCAGCAGCGTGGCGGCGTCGAGCGACTGGTTGAGCAGCAGCCAGACGATGAACAGCGCGAAGGACAGCGACGGAGAAGGGATCAGGCGCTTCATGGGGCCGTGCCTTCCTTTGCTTCTTCCTTTTTCACCGGATTCGGAATCTGCCGCGCGCCCAGCACCGCGTTGCGGTAGGGCGTGGGTGTCTTCAGTCCTTCAGCGGTGGCCCTGGCGTGCTGCATGACAGGCCCGGCCCACACAGTCAGCGCCACGCTGGCCGCGAGCAGCCCGGCCACCGGCAGCACTTCGAGTGCGGGCAGCGAGGGCATGGTGGGGTGGAGTTGCGTCCAGAAGTGGCGGATGCCGGTGCGGCTCAATGCAATCAGCGAGAGAAAGCCCGAGGCGATCAGCAGCGCAAGAAAGATCCAGCCGGCGGTGCCGATCGCCTTGGCGCCGAGCATGCCCGAGAGCATCGCGAACTTGCCGATGAAGCCCGATAGCGGCGGCAGGCCCGCGAGCAGCAATGTGCAGCCCATGAAGCTCAGGCCCAGGAAGGCCACGCCGGCGGGAATCGCGCGGCCGTAGAGTGCCTGCGCCTCGTCGTCGAGGTTCACGTCGTCGAGTGCGCGCAGGTCTTCGGCAAGAAAGGGCGCGTTGCCGGCCGCCTCGTGCGGCGCCACGCTCATGCCCGCGTTGCGCCAGCGCTCGATCATGTCGGTCAGCAGGAAGAAGGCGCTGACCGCGAGCGTGGAACTCAGCAGGTAGTACAGCGCGCCGGCCCACACGGCCGGCTGGCCGAGCCCGACCGCCGCGAGCAGGGTGCCCGCAGATATCAGCACGCTGAAGCCCGCGAGATTCGATAGCCGCTGCGTGCCGACGATGCCGAGCGCACCGACGAAGAGCGTGGCAAGGCCCACGCCAACCAGCGCCGCTTGCCCGAAGGCGGCCGAGTCGCCGGTGTCGGGCGCGAACAGCACGGTCCACAGCCGCAGGATCGTGTAGACGCCGAGCTTGGTCAGCAGCGCAAACACCGCGCCCACCGGCGACACCGATGCGCTGTAGGCCGGCACCAGCCAGAAGTTGAGCGGCCACGCGCCGGCCTTGGCGAAGAATGCGGTCGCGAGGATGGCCGCCGCCGCATGCACCAGGCCGCGATCGCCCGGCGCGAGTTCGGCGATGCGCACGCCGAGATCGGCCATGTTGAGCGTGCCGGTCACGCCGTACAGGATGGCCGCGCCAATCAGGAACAGCGACGACGCAGCGAGGTTGATCGCGATGTAGTGCAGCCCCGCCTGCACGCGCAGCCGGCCCGAGCCGTGCAGCAGCAGGCCGTAGGAGGCCGCGAGCATCACCTCGAAGAAGACGAACAGGTTGAACAGGTCGCCCGTGAGGAAGGCGCCGTTCAGGCCCATGAGCTGCAGTTGCAGCAGCGGATGGAAATGCACGCCCGCGCGGTCCCAGCGCGAGGTGGAGTAGATCGACGCGGCGAAGGCGATCACCCCCGTGAGCGCGACCATCATGGTCGAGAGCCGGTCGGCCACCAGCACGATGCCGAAGGGTGCACGCCAGTTGCCCGGCAGGTAGACGCCGATGGAGCCGGGGCCGCCGCCGGTGTCGGCAGCGTTCACCCAGCGCAGCAGCGCGAGCGCGGCAAGCAGGCCGACGAGGCCCGAGACCACGCTCAGGGCCGACTTGGTGCGCCGCCGGTTCTCGCCCAGCAGCAGCATGAGCGCGGCCGTGAGCATGGGCACGAGGATCGGCACCGCCACCAGGTGCGGCATGCTGAACTCGAGCAGTTCGTCGAGCAGGTGGAAGATCTCTTTCACTCTGCCTCCTGCCGCTCTTCACCGTCCACGTGGTCGGTGCCGGTGAGGCCGCGCGAGGCGAGCATCACCACGAGGAAGAGCGCCGTCATCGCAAAGCCGATCACGATGGCAGTCAGCACGAGGGCTTGAGGCATCGGGTCGGCCGTATTGGCCAGCGTGGAGGTGAGGCCCTTGATGAGCACCGGCTCGCTGTCGACCTTGAGCCGGCCCATGCTGAAGATGAAGAGGTTGACCGCGTAAGAGATCAGCGTCAGGCCCATGATGACCTGGAAGGTGCGAGGGCGCAGCAGCATGTACACGCCGGAGCCGGTGAGCACGCCGATGGCGAGTGCGAGCACGATTTCCATCAGCTGGCTCCCCCGGCGGCGACGGCAGCTGCGGCGGCTTCGGCTTCTTTCTCGGCCTGCTCGTCGGCCCAGCGGTGGCTTCGTATCGACTGGTGGGCCAGCGCGGTCAGGATCAGCATGGTGGCGCCGAGCACCAGCGCGAACACGCCGATGTCGAAGAAGAGGGCGCTGGGCACGTGCACTTCGCCCAGCAGCGGCAGATGCAGGTGCGCGGTGTGCGTGGTCAGGAAGGGATAGCCGAAGAACACCGCGCCGCCGCCGGTGGCCAGCGCCAGCAGCAGGCCGATGGCGATCCAGCGGCGCGGGTAGATGCGCAGATGCTCTTCCACCCATTCGGTGCCCGAGACGATGAACTGCAGCACCAGCGCGACCGACATCACCAGCCCCGCGACGAAGCCGCCGCCCGGCGCGTTGTGGCCGCGCATGAAGAAGTAGACCGACACCAGCGCCGCCAGCGGCAGCACCAGCCGCACCAGCACGGCCGGCACCATGAGGTAGCCCACGGCGGTGTCCTTGGCGCGGCGCGGGTTCAGCAGGTCGCTGCTGCCGTCGTCGACCTGCAGGCGCTGCTGGACCGGCAGGGCCATCGATTCGATCGCGGGGCGGAAGCGCCGCAGCAGCGCATACACCGTGAGCGCGACCACGCCGAGCACGGTGATCTCGCCGAAGGTGTCGAAGCCGCGGAAGTCGACCAGCATCACGTTGACCACGTTGGTGCCGCCACCCTCGGTGAGCGCGTGTTCGAGGAAGAAGGGCGAGATGCTCTGCGGGAAGTTGCGCGTCATCATGGCCCACGCCAGCGCCGCCATGCCGCCGCCGGCGACGGTGGCCACCAGCAGGTCGCGCCCGCGCCGGCCCCACGGTCGCAGCCGTGCGCGTGCAGGTTGAATGACGTCCTTGCTGCGCATCGGCAGCCAGCGCAGGCCGAGCAGGATCAGCACCGTGGTCACGGCCTCGACCACCAGCTGGGTCAACGCGAGGTCGGGTGCCGAGAACCAGATGTAGGTCACGCAAGAGACCAGCCCCGCGCCCGAGGCCAGCATCAGCGCCGCCAGCCGGTGGAACTTGGCCTGCCATGCGGCGGCCAGCGCGCAGGTGCCGCCGATGATCCAGGTCATGGCGAACATCGGCGAGAAGGGCAGTAGTTCGCGCGTGCCGGGTGCTGCGGGGGTGACCCACAGGGAAGCCGCGGCGCCCGCCACGGCCGCGACCACCAGCAGCAGCAATTGCCACTGCAGCCGGCGCGTGCCGAACAGGCGACGGCTGCGCCGGCCCGCTTCGCTGAGCAGCGCGAGCAGGTGCTCGAAGATGACCTGGCCGTCGAAGCGATGCAGCAGCGGCGTGTGCTCCAGGCCGCCGCGTGCGCGACGACGGCGCTGCAGCAGGTACAGCGCGGCGCCGCCCACCAGCGCGACGAAGCTCATCAGCAGCGGCAGGTTGAAGCCGTGCCACACCGCCAGGCTGTATTCGGGCAGCGCGCCGCCGACGACCGGCGTGGCGGCCGCCGCCAGCATCGGGCCGACCGACCACGCCGGCATTACGCCCACCACCAGGCACAGAAGCACCAGCAGTTCGACCGGCACGCGCATCCAGTGCGGCGGCTCGTGCGGGTGCTTGGGCACCTCGTCGCCGCAGGGCGGGCCGAAGAACACGTCGAACACGAAGCGCGCCGAATACGCCACGCTGAAGATGCCCGCGATGGTGGCGATGACAGGCAGGCTGAAGTCGACCCAAGGCGTCGACTGGATGAACACCGTCTCGGCGAAGAACATTTCCTTCGAGAGAAAGCCGTTGAGCAGCGGCACGCCGGCCATCGAGGCGCTGGCGATGATGGCCAGCGTGCCCGTGATGGGCATGAGCCGCATCAGCCCGCTGAGCTTGCGGATGTCGCGCGTGCCGGTCTCGTGGTCGATGATGCCGGCCGCCATGAACAGCGACGCCTTGAAGGTCGCGTGGTTCATCACATGGAACACCGCCGCCACGGCCGCGAGCGGGCTGTTCAGGCCCAGCAGCAGCGTGATGAGCCCGAGGTGCGAGATGGTCGAGTAGGCCAGCAGCGCCTTCAGGTCGCGCTGGAACATGGCGATGAAGCCGCCGAGCAGCAGCGTGACGGCACCCGCGCCGCCCACCATCCAGAACCACTGCTCGGTGCCCGAGAGCACGGGCCACAGCCGCGCCATCAGGAACACGCCGAGCTTCACCATCGTGGCCGAGTGCAGGTAGGCCGACACCGGCGTGGGCGCGGCCATGGCGCGCGGCAGCCAGAAGTGGAACGGGAACTGCGCGCTCTTGGTGAAGGCGCCGAGCAGCACCAGCACCAGTGCGACCGGGTACAGCGCGTGCGCTCGGATGAGGTCGCCCGAAGCCAGCACCACGTCGAGCTCGTAGCTGCCGACGATGCGGCCGAGCACCAGCACGCCGGCCAGCAGGCACAGCCCGCCAGCGCCGGTGACGGTGAGCGCCATGCGCGCGCCGCGCCGAGCGTCGCGCCGGTGGTGCCAGTAGCCGATGAGAAGGAAGGAGAAGAGGCTGGTGAGCTCCCAGAACAGCACCATCTGAATGAGGTTGCCCGAGAGCACCACGCCCATCATCGCGCCCATGAACGCGAGGAAGAACGAGAAGAAGCGCGGCACCGGATCGGAGGCCGACATGTAGTAGCGCGCATAGAGCACCACCAGCGCGCCGATGCCCAGCACCAGCATGCAGAACAGCCATGCGAAGCCATCCAGGCGGGACACGAGGTTCAGGCCGAGGGCCGGCAGCCATTCGATTTCTTGCCGCAGCACATTGCCGTGCGCGATCTGCGGGAAGAACCATGCGACCTGGATGGCGCAGCCCAGCGCGACCAGCCCCGCCAGCGTCGACTCCCTGTTGCGTGCGTTGGAAGGCATCAACGCGGCCAGCACGCTGGCAATGAAGGGGAGGGCGATGAGAAAGACCAGGGGCATTGCGGGCAATTCTATCGACCGACCCTATGGAAGGCCCTATCTATAACCGCAAGACATAAGGCAGTTTTTCGCTCGATTCAGGAGGAGAAAGCCTGCACCGTGCGCAACCCGAGCCAGGTCATGCACAGCGAGCCGCCAAGGTGCAACGCGATCGTGCCCATCGCGAGGCCGAGCCTGCCGCCCATGAGCATGCCGACCACTTCCGCGGAGAAGCTGGAGAAGGTGGTGAGCGTGCCCAGGAAGCCGGTGATGACCATGAGCCGCCACGCGGGGTCGATGTGGGGTAGCCCGTTGAACACACCGATGGCCACGCCGATCAGGTAGCCGCCGATGAGGTTCACCGCCAGCGTGCCCCAGGGCAGGATGCCGCCGGGGTTGAGCCACAGGGCAAAGCCCCAGCGCATGAGGGCGCCGACACACGCGGCGAGGCAGATGACGAGGACGTTCAGCAGCATGCCGGCGATTATCCGCAAGCTGCCGGACGGCCCTTCTCTTTCTACTTCTCCTTGCCCATCACCACATCGGGCAGGATCGTCACGATGCTCGGGAACAGCGTGATCAGCACGATGCACAGCACCAGGCAGAAGAAGAACGGAATGGCAGCCTTGGCGATCACGTTGCTGTCTTTCCCGGTCATGTTCTGCAGCACGAAGAGGTTGAAGCCCACCGGCGGCGTGACCTCGGCGATCTCGACCAGCAGCACGATGAAGATGCCGAACCAGATCAGGTCGAAGCCGGCCTTCTGGATCATCGGCAGCACCACCGCGCTGGTCAGCACGATCATCGAGATGCCGTCGAGCGCCGTGCCCAGCACCAGGTACACGACGACCAGCGCGCCGATCAGCGCATAGGGCGACAGGTGCATGCTGTCGACCCACTCGGCCAGCTCGCGCGGAATGCCGGTGAAAGCCATGGTCTTGGTGAGGAAGGCGGCACCAGCCAGGATGAACATGATCATGCAGCTGGTGCGGGTGGCGCCCATGATGCCGTCCTTGAAGTTCTTCCAGGTGAGGCTACGGCCCCAGGCCGCGATGGCCAGCGAGCCCAGCACGCCGAAGGCCGCGCACTCGGTGGCCGTGGCCCAGCCCGCCACCAGCACCCAGACGATGAAGACGATCAGCAGCGCGCAGGGAATCAGGTTGCCCGAGAGCCGGATCTTCTCCATGAAGGTGGTCGGCGGATCGGCCGGCGGCACCTGGTCGGGATTGCGCAGGCTCCACCAGCCGATGTAGCCCGAGAACAGCAGCATCAGCAGAAAGCCCGGAAGAAAGCCTGCCAGGAAGATGCGGATGATCGACGCGTCGGCGGCCACGGCGTACACCACCATCGTGATCGATGGCGGGATCAGGATGCCCAGCGTGCCCGCGGTGGCGAGCGAGCCGATGGCCAGCTTCTCGTTGTAGCCGCGGCGCTTGAGTTCGGGCAGCGCCACCTTGGCGATGGTCGCGCAGGTGGCCGCCGACGAGCCCGAGACCGATCCGAACACGCCGCAGCCGAGGATGGTGGTGTGCATCAGCCGGCCGGGCACGCGGTTGAGCCAGGGGCGCAGGCCCTCGAACATCTCCTCGCTCAGCTTGGTTCTGAAGAGGATCTCGCCCATCCAGATGAAGAGCGGCAGCGCCGCGAGCTCCCAGCTGGCGTTGCTTTCCCAGAAGGCCGAGAACAGGTTCTTGCCCGGCAGCGTGTTGGTGAAGAAGGCCTGGCCGACCCAGCCGACGATGGCCAGCGTCATCGCGATCCAGACGCCGCCCGCGAGCAGGAGCAGCATGATGGCGAGCAGCAGCGCGCCCATGAGCAGGGTTTCAAGCATGGGCGTCAGACGTCGGAGGAGAAATCGCCGGCAGCATGCCGCTCTTCGATGGCGCGCTGGTAGCTGGGCTTCTCGCCGCGCACCACGCCCACCAGCTCGTCGACCATGGCAATCAGCAGCAGCCAGCAGCCGATGACGAAGGTCGATTGCGGAATCCAGATCGGAATGACGACGAGGCCGGTCGCCATCTCGGCGAACTCGTAGCTCTCATAAGTGAAGCTGGTGGCCCAGTAGGTCAGGTAGGCCACGGACACCGACGCGATCAGCAGGCATGTCACGTCAAGGATGCGCCGCACCTTCGGCGGCACGGCTTCGAGCAGCAGCGTCACGCGCACGAAGTCGCCGTGACGGAATGCATGCGCCATCGCGAAGAACGCGGCGGCGGCGCACAGCCAGGCCACCACGTCGTTGAGCCCGCTCACGTGCCAGTTCATCTGCCGGCCCACGCCGGCCAGGATCATCAGCACGAAGATCAGGAACACGCAGAACGCGCCGAGCGCGCCTGCACCGTCGTACAGGCGGTCGAGAAAGCGGCGCACGGCTTACTTCTTTTTATAAGCGTCGACGATGGCGGCGCCATCGGCCCCGGCTGCCTTGAGCCAGTCGGTCTGCATGATGCCGCCGACCTGGCGCATGTCGGCGTCGAGCTTGGGCGAGGGCTTGTGCACCTTCATGCCGCGCTCGGCGAGCAGGCGCTTGTATTCGTCGTTCTTCTCCTGCGCGACCTTCCAGCCGCGCACCTCGGCGTCGGCCGCAGCCTTGGTGACGGCGGCCTTGGTGGTGGCGTCGAGCGCGTCGAAGGCCTTGGCGTTCACGAGGATCGCGTTCTTCGGAATCCAGGCCTGCGTGTCGTAGAAGTTCTTGATGTGCTCGTAGGTCTTGGTGTCGTAGCCGGTGGAGCCCGAGCTCATGTAGCTCTCGATCACGCCCGTGGCCATCGCTGCGCTGAGCTCGGCCTGCTGGATCTGCACGGGCTGCGCGCCGATGAGTTCGGCGATCTTGGCGGTGGCCGGGCTGTAGGCGCGCCACTTGATGCCGCGCAGGTCGGCCACCGAGCCGATTTCCTTCTTTGTGTAGATGCCCTGCGGCGCCCACGGCACCATGAACAGCACCTTGATGCCCTGGGCCGCGAGCAACTTGTCCATGGCGGGCTTCGATGCGTCGTAGAGCTTCCTTGCCTCGGGGTAGGTGGTGGCGAGGAAGGGCACGCCGTCGAGCGCGTAGATCGGGTTCTCGTTCGCGTAGTTGGCCAGCAGGATCTCGCCGGCTTGCGCCTGGCCGCTCTGCACGGCGCGCTTGATCTCGGGTGCCTTGAACAGCGAGGCGTTGGCATGCACCGTGATCTTCACCTTGCCGCCCGTGGCGGCGTCGACGTCCTTCGCGAACTGCGTGATGTTTTCCGTGTGGTAGTTGGTGGCGGGGTAGGCCGTGGGGAGGTCCCACTTGGTCTGCGCGAAGGCTGCGGCGCCGAGGGTGAGGCCCGCGAGGGCAATGCCGAACTTGTGATTCATGTACGCACTCCGGAATGGATTGAAAGCAAAACGAAAGGAAGCTTACGTGCAAATTCCGGACCACTTCCTGAGGCATTTCCCTGCCATGGCGCGCATGAAAAAGCCGCCCGAAGGCGGCTTTGCATATTTCTACCGGAGCGGAATCAGGGCTTGGCGGCCTTGGGAGCTTTCGCTTCCTTCGATGCGGATGGCGCCGCGCCACCGAAGCTCTTGCCATTGACCGTCAGGCCCTCGGCCGACAGCTTGGCCGCCTTCTTCTCCTTCACGCCCTTGACGCGCTGCATGAGGTCGGGCCAGTCCTTGAACTCGCCTTCCTTGCGTGCTTCGAGAATGCGCTTGGACATCGACGGGCCAACGCCCTTGACGCCATCGAGGTCGGCCTCGGTGCCTTTGTTGACGTCGACGGCGGCGAACGAAACGGCCGCGAACAGCATGGCCGTGGTGGCCAGGATCTTCTTGAACATGATGAAAAACTCCCTCTTTTTTGTTGATGAGTGACAGCCGACAGAAGCGTCGGCCCAGGCTCAACGAGGAGGGAAAGAACGGCGTTGACGCGTAAAAGCCGTGCCGGCTGCTACGTGACCATTGTTCAGAAATGTGATCAGAGTTCTTCGACGCGGCGCGGCGGATAGCTGTCCCAGGCCTGGCAGCCAGGGCAGTGCCAGAAGTACTGGTGCGCCTCGAAACCGCAGGCTGCGCAGCGGTAGCGCATGAGCGGCCGGGTGGCCTGGTCGAGCGCGCGCTGCACCTGCGGATGGAACTGCTGGTGCTCGAAGTGTTCGCCTGCGAGCCAGCGCGAGGCCGCAACCAGCGAGGGTTGCTGCGCAAGATGCGCGATGTAGCCGTCGCGCGGCGTGGGGTTGGGTTCTTCTGCGGTGGCGGTCGGTGTGCCGCCGAGCGCCATCAGCGCCTCGAGCACGTCGATCGACGGCGACTCCACATAGCGGCGTTGCAGCAGCGCGAGCGCTTCGCCTTCGCGGTGCGCGGCCACGGCAGCCTGCTGCAGCGCGGCTGCGTAGAGCGGCAGCGCCAGCGGTGCGGTCTCGCTCAGGGCCACGAGCGTGTCGAAGGCCGCGGCCGCCTCGCCGTTGCGCAACTGCAGGTTGGCTGTGTCGATGGCGGGGCGCGGTGCCTGCGGCGCGAGTTCGACGGCCTGCGCGAGCAGCTTTGCGGCGCCGGGCAGGTCGCCCGCCGCAACGCGTTCAGTCGCCTGCTCGCAGAGGTGATGCGCGCGGCGCGTGCTGTAGCTGGCCTGGTCTGATTCATCGAGCTTCTGCGCCACGTCGGCGGCCTGTGCCCATTCGCGCGAGCGCTCGTAGATGGCCAGCAGCGACAGCCGCGCCTCGTTCTCGTAGCGCGTGCCTTCGAGCTTCTGCAGCGCGGCTTCGGCGCGATCGAGCAGGCCGGCGCGCAGGAAGTCTTGCGCCAGTGCGTGCTGTGCGCGTTCGCGGTCGCTGCGGCTCAGGTCGCCGCGGCCCAGCAGGTGCTCGTGCACGCGCACTGCGCGCTGGTACTCGCCGCGACGGCGGAAGAGATTGCCGAGTGCGAAATGAAGCTCTTGCGTGTCGGGGTCGTTCTGAACGGCTTCGATGAAGGCGTCGATTGCCTGGTCCTGTTGCTCGTTGAGCAGGAAGTTGAGGCCGCGAAAGTAGGCCTTTGGGGCCTGGCGGTTCTCGAGCTTGAGTTGCCGGATGTCGAAGCGCGATGCGAGCCAGCCGAGCACGAAGGCGACGGGCAGGCTGATCAGCAGCCAGCTGGGATCAAAGTCCATGTTGACGTACGGCGGGGAGGTCGGTGGCGGAGATGGTCGGAGCCGCTGCGGGCGCGGTCGTGGCGGTCGATGGTGCGGAAGCCTGGGTTTCGGCAGCGGCAGGCACTTGCGCCGCGGCGGTGCGGTGCTTCCACCAGCCCGGCAGCATGCCCAGTGCACCCACCACGAGCCCGCCGGCAAAGGCCGCGAGCACGACGAGCACCAGCGGCGCACGCCAGTAGGTGCCGAAGAAGAAATAGACGGTCGCGTCGTGCTGGTTGTTCAGCGCGAAAGCGAAGAGCGTAAAAAAAATGGCTGCCTTGAGCAGCCACAGGAGGTATTTCATAGCCGTTCCCGTTGCCGGGAGCATTCTACGTTTGCATCCACGTGCGTCAGGCCTTGCGGCCCTTGGCTTCCTTGCCGCCGGCGTCGAGCTCCGCGGTGCGTGCATCGACGGCTTCGCGCAGCGCCTTGCCGGGCTTGAAGTGCGGCACCCGCTTCTCGGGAATCTGCACGCTCTCGCCCGAACGCGGGTTGCGGCCGATGCGCGGCGGACGACGGTTGACCGAGAAGCTGCCGAAGCCACGGATCTCGATGCGGTGTCCGCGCACCAGCGCGTCGCTCATGGCATCGAGGATGGTCTTGACGGCGTATTCGGCATCGCGGTGCGTGAGCTGTGCAAAGCGCGCTGCGAGTTCTTCGACGAGGTCTGAGCGGGTCATAGGCCGAACATAAACGAAAAACGTGGACGAAAAAAAAAGACAGAGCGGCCCCAGGGCCTGCTCTGTCTTCCGACTCAGCTTACTTGCTGTCGTTGTTGTCGAGCTTGGCGCGCAGCAGGGCGCCCAGGCTGGTCGTGCCCGCGTTTTCGCGTGCCGACTGCTGGCTCAGGCTGGCCATGGCGCCTTGTTCGTCGACCATGTCCTTCTGCTTGATCGACAGCTGGATGTTGCGGGTCTTGCGATCCACATTCACGACGATGGCGGTGACTTCGTCGCCTTCCTTCAGCACGTTGCGGGCATCTTCGACGCGGTCGCGCGAGATTTCCGAAGCACGGAGGTAGCCGATGATGTCTTCGCCGAGGTCGATTTCAGCGCCGCGGGCGTCCACGGTCTTGACCTTGCCGGTCACGATCTGGCCCTTGTCGTTCACGGTGGTGAACGTGGTGAACGGGTCGCTGTCGAGCTGCTTGATACCGAGGCTGATGCGCTCGCGGTCGACGTCCACAGCCAGCACGATCGCTTCGACTTCCTGGCCCTTCTTGTAGTTGCGAACGGCGGTTTCGCCGGCTTCGTTCCACGAGAGGTCCGAGAGGTGAACCAGGCCGTCGATGCCGGCAGCCAGACCCACGAACACGCCGAAGTCGGTAATCGACTTGATCGGGCCCTTGACGCGGTCGCCGCGCTTGGTGTTTTGCGCGAACTCTTGCCACGGGTTGGCCTTGCATTGCTTCATGCCCAGGCTGATGCGGCGCTTGTCTTCGTCGATTTCCAGGACCATGACTTCGACTTCGTCGCCCAGCGAGACGATCTTGTTCGGAGCGATGTTCTTGTTGGTCCAGTCCATTTCGGAGACGTGCACCAGGCCTTCGATGCCGGGTTCGAGTTCGACGAACGCGCCGTAGTCGGCAATGTTCGTGACCTTGCCGAACAGGCGGGTCGATTGCGGGTAGCGGCGCGAAACGCCCATCCACGGGTCGTCACCCATTTGCTTGAGACCCAGCGAGACACGGTTCTTCTCGGTGTCGAACTTGAGGATCTTGGCGGTGATTTCCTGGCCGGCCTGAACGACTTCGCTCGGGTGGCGAACACGGCGCCATGCCATGTCGGTGATGTGCAGCAGGCCGTCGATGCCGCCGAGGTCCACGAACGCACCGTATTCGGTGATGTTCTTGACCACGCCGCGCACGACTGCGCCTTCCTTCAGCGTTTCCATCAGCTTGGCGCGTTCTTCGCCCATGCTGGCTTCGACCACGGCACGGCGCGACAGCACGACGTTGTTGCGCTTGCGGTCGAGCTTGATGACCTTGAACTCGAGGGTCTTGTTCTCGTACGGGGTCAGGTCCTTGATCGGACGCGTGTCGATCAGCGAGCCCGGCAGGAATGCGCGGATGCCGTTGACCAGGACCGTGAGGCCGCCCTTGACCTTGCCGCTGGTGGTGCCGGTGACGAAGTCGCCCGATTCCAGTGCCTTCTCGAGGGCGAGCCACGAAGCCAGACGCTTGGCGGTGTCGCGCGAGAGGATGGTGTCGCCGTAGCCGTTTTCAACGCTGCCGATGGCAACGGAAACGAAATCGCCGGCCTGAACTTCGAGTTCGCCCTTGTCGTTCTTGAACTCTTCGATCGGCACATACGCTTCGGACTTCAGACCGGCGTTGACGACGACGTGGTTGTGTTCGACACGCACGACTTCGGCCGTGATGACCTCGCCGGTGCGCATTTCGGAACGCTTCAGGGACTCTTCGAATAGGTCGGCAAAAGATTCAGACATTTATGGTTCCTTCCGTCAGGCAGGGTTGGCAGGCGCTCTTGCGAAATTGCGTGCGGCTGCTGTGGGTCTGTAGACGGCGGTTTTGTGGGCTTTTTGGATATAAACCCGGGTTGGTTGAACAACCAGCAGGCCAGTGCGCTGTCGCGCGGAAGGAGCCTGCTGGAGCGGTATGCGCCTTATGAATATTTCGGGATATTCCGTCGGGCGCCAGCTTTTCAAGCGGGCTTGAAAGGCTGTACTTGCTGCCACCAGTCCAAGACCCGATCGATCGATTGCTCGATGGACAGCTGGGAGTTGTCGAGGTGGCGAGCGTCCTGCGCCGGCTTCAGAGGGGCGACGCTGCGGGACGAGTCCCGGGCGTCACGTGCTTCCAAGTCGGAGCGAAGACTGTCGAGTGTAGTCGAAATACCCTTTGAAATCAACTGCTTATGCCGCCGCTCGGCGCGCTGGGCGGCGCTGGCCGTGAGGAAGACCTTGAGCGTCGCGTCAGGGAAGATCACGGTGCCCATGTCGCGCCCGTCGGCCACCAGGCCGGGCAGCTGGCGAAAGCGCTGCTGCAGGGCCAGCAGCGCCTCGCGCACGGCCGGCAGGGTGGAGACGCGGGAGGCGTCCATGCCGGCGGCTTCGGTGCGGATGTCGTCGCTGACGTCTTCGCCGGCCAGCAGCACCTTTCCTTCGGTGAACTGCAGGGGCAGGGCGGCCGCGAGTGCAGCGATCTGCGTTTCGTGCTGGGCGTCAGCGCTCAGGCCTGCACGGCGCATGGCCAGGCCGGTCACGCGGTAGAGGGAGCCCGAATCGAGGTAGTGGTAGCCGAGCAGGCGCGCTACTTCGGCCGCGAGCGTGCCCTTGCCGGAAGCGGTCGGGCCGTCGATGCAGATCACCGGCACCTCGGCGGCCTCTGCCACCGAGAACAGGGTCTCGAAGTAATCGGGAAAGGTCTTGGCGACGCAGTGCGGATCGAGAATGCGCACCGGCACCCCCGCCGGGTTGAATGCCGCGAGCGAGAAGCACATGGCCACGCGGTGGTCGTCGTAGGTGTGGATGCTCGCCGGGCGCCAGCCGGCCTGCGCCAGCGGGTGCACGCGGATGAAGTCGGGGCCGGCCTCGACAGCGGCGCCGAGCTTCTTCAGCTCGTTGGCCATGGCGTCGATGCGGTCGGTTTCCTTCACGCGCCAGCTCGCGATGTTGCGCAGCGTGCTCGGGCCGTCGGCGTACAGCGCCATCACAGCCAGCGTCATCGCGGCGTCGGGAATGTGATTGGCGTCGAGGTCGATGGCCTTGAGCGGCCAGGCGCCGCGGCGCACTTCGAGCCAGTTCGGACCGCTGTCGACCTGCGCGCCCATCTGGCGGGCGGCGTCGATGAAGCGGATGTCGCCCTGGATCGAATCGGCGCCCACGCCTTCGATGCGGATGCCGTCCTTGCCGGAAACACCTGTCGCTATCGCGCCCAATGCTATGAAATAGCTAGCAGACGAGGCATCGGCCTCGACGTGGATATCGCCGGGCGAGCTGTAGCTGCTGCCCGCCGGAATGGTGAAGCGCTCCCAGCCGTCGCGCCGCACCTGGATGCCGAAGCGCGCGAGCAGGTTCAACGTGATCTCGATGTAGGGCTTGGAGATCAGCTCGCCGACCACTTCGATCACGATGTCGCCGGCCGCCGCGAGCGGCAACGCCAGCAGCAGGGCGGTGAGGAACTGGCTCGACACGTCGCCGCGCACGCGGATCGGCGCGTCGAGCGCCAAATCACCGTGTGGCACCGGATGGATGCGCAGCGGTGGATAGCCGGGGTTGCCGAGGTAGTCGATGCGGCAGCCGAGTTGGGTCAGCGCGTCGACGAGATCGCCGATGGGGCGCTCGTGCATGCGCGGCACGCCGCTCAGCTCGAACTCGCCGCCCAGCAGCGACAGCGCCGCGGTGAGCGGGCGCATCGCGGTGCCGGCGTTGCCGAGGAACAGCGGCAGCAGCGTTTCGCTGGGCTTCAGCTGGCCGCCGAGGCCGGTGATGCGCAGCGTGTTTCCGTCCGGGTCGATGCCGCAGCCGAGCGCGCGCAGGGCGTCGAGCATCACGCGCGTGTCGTCCGAATCGAGCAGGTCGTGGATGGTGGTGGTGCCGCTCGCGAGCGCGGCGAGCAGCAGCACGCGGTTGGAGATGCTCTTGGAGCCCGGCAGCCGGACCGTACCGGCCGCGCCCGCGAGGGGCGGGAGATCGAGGAAGGTCGTCGAGAACATTTCAGTTGTCCTGCTGCTGCGACGAGGTGTCGGTGGCCGGTTTCCAGGCCGCGCGGG
Source organism: Variovorax sp. YR566 (assembly GCF_051992195.1). NCBI lineage: Bacteria > Pseudomonadati > Pseudomonadota > Betaproteobacteria > Burkholderiales > Comamonadaceae > Variovorax > Variovorax sp. YR566. The sequence continues at coordinate 2,358,947 of NZ_CP197092.1, forward strand.
CCTTGCTGGCGGCGGCAATGGATTGCTCCAGCGCCTGCAGGTCGCCCGCAGCCATCAGCGCTTCGAGATCGTCCAGCGCCTTGCGGAAGGCCTGCGACTGTTGCAGCACCTGTTCGCGGTTGGCCAGCAGCACGTCGCGCCACATGACTGGGTCGCTCGCGGCGATGCGCGAGAAATCGCGAAAGCCCGGTCCCCCGAGGCTCAGGAAGCGGTCGCCCTGCGGCTGGCTGGCGATGGCGTTGGTGTACGCGAAGGCCAGCAGGTGCGGCAGGTGGCTCACGGCGGCAAAAGCGGCGTCGTGCTCTTCGTGCGTCATGGTGACGACGTGCGCGCCGATGCCGCTCCACACCTGCGAGGCCCGCTGCACGTTCGAGCGCAGCGTGGTCTTCACGGGCGTCAGCACGACCTGCCGGCCGGTGAACAGCGAAGCCTCTGCGTGCTCGATACCCGAGAGCTCCTTGCCGGCGATCGGGTGTGCCGGCACGAAGTTCGCGAACTGGCGCTGCAGGCCGTTGCGCGCGGCTTCGATCACGTCGCCTTTGGTCGAGCCGACGTCCATCACCAGCGTCTCGTTCGAGATGCCGTGGCGGATGGCCTTGAATGTGGCTTCCGATGCGGCCACCGGCACCGCCAGCAGCACGATGTCGGAGCCCGACACCGCGAGCAGTGCGGAAGGTGCTACCACGTCGATTACGCCGAGCTGGCGTGCCCGCTCGGTGGTGGAGGGCGACTTGCTGTAGCCCACCACGCGTTTCACCAGCTTCGCGCGCTTGAGTGCGAGCGCGAAAGAGCCGCCCATCAGGCCGCAGCCGATCAGTCCCAGTTGTTCGAACATGTTGTGGGGCTGCCTGCCGCTCAGGCCTTGACGGGGTAGGCGCCCAGCACCTTGTAGAACGCGCAGAGACCGCGCAGCTCGGCCAGCGCCGCGGCCACGTTGGGCTGCGAGGGATGGCCGTCGAGGTCGATGTAGAAGTAGTACTCCCACTGGCCGGTGCGAGCGGGGCGCGACTCGAAGCGGGTCATCGATACGTTGTTGGCCTTCAGCGGCACCAGCAGGTCGTGCACCGCGCCGGGCCGGTTCGGCACCGAGACGATCAGGCTCGTGCAGTCGCGGCCCGAGGCTGGCGGCATGGCCAGCGTCTGCGGCAGGCAGATCACCGAGAAGCGGGTGCGGTTGTACGAGTCGTCCTGGATGGCGTGCGCCACGATGTGCAGGCCGAAGCGGGTGGCAGCGCGTTCGCCGGCCAATGCGGCCCAGGCCGGGTTGGTGGCCGCGAGGCGTGCGCCTTCGGCATTGCTCGATACGGCACGGCGCTCGGCGTTCGGCAGGTGCTTGGACAGCCAAGTCTGGCACTGTGCCAGCGCCTGCGGATGGGCCAGCACGGCCTCCACGCCTTCGAGCGAATTGCTGCTGCGCAGGAGGTGGTGGCGCACCAGCAGGCTGACTTCGCCGACGACATGGGTCGGCGAGTGCAGGAACAGGTCGAGCGAGCGCGTGACCACGCCTTCGGTCGAGTTTTCGACGCCGACCACGCCGTACTGGGCGCTGCCAGCGGCGGTGGCGTGGAACACCTCGTCGAAGCTGGCGCAATAGATCAGGTCGGCGGCGCCGCCGAAGTATTCGATGGCGGCTTGCTCGCAGAAGGTGCCTTCGGGGCCCAGCACGGCCACGCGTTGTGGCGACTCGAGCGCCAGGCAGGCCGACATGATCTCGCGCCAGATGGCCGCCACGTGGAGGTCCTTGAGCGGACCGCCATTGCTCTTCTGCATCTTGTCGATGACCTGCGCCACGCGGTCGGGGCGGAAGAACGGGGTGCCCTCGCGCTTCTTGACCTCGCCGACCAGCTCGGCCACATGGGCCCGCTCGTTGAGCAGGCTGAGCAGTCGCTGGTCGAGCGAGTCGATCTGCACGCGCAGATCGGCCAGGCTTTCGGAGTTGTCGGAGGGAGAAGAGGGCGGTGTGGGTGCGGAGGCGGTCATCGGTGCGAGCAGCTGGGCATGCGCCTAGGCATGCGATCGCTCGAATTCTCGCATGTAGGCCACAAGTGCCTGCACCCCTGCCAGCGGCATGGCGTTGTAAATGCTCGCGCGCATGCCGCCGACCGACTTGTGGCCCTTGAGCTGCAGCAGCCCGGCTTCGCGCGCGCCGGCCAGGAAAGCCTCGTTGCGGCCTTCGTCGGCCAGGAAGAACGGCACGTTCATGCGCGAGCGGCAGCCCGGGTCGATCCGGTTGGCGTAGAAGTCGGAGCCGTCGATGAAGTCGTACAGCAGCTTTGCCTTCGCGATGTTGCGCTGCTCCATGGCGGCCACGCCGGTGTGCGAGCCTTCGGTCTGCTGCAACAGCCATTGGAACGTGAGCCCCGCCATGTAGATGCCCCAGGTCGGCGGGGTGTTGTACATGGAGTGGTTGTCGGCCACGGTCTTGTAGTTGAACGCGCTCGGGCAGATCTCGAGCGCGTGGCCCAGCAGGTCGTCGCGCACGACCACGATGGTCAGGCCGGCAGGGCCGAGGTTCTTTTGTGCGCCGCCGAAGGCCAGGCCCACGCGGCTCCAGTCGACGCTGCGCGAGGCAACGTGCGAGGAGAAATCGATGACCAGCGGGGCGTTGCTGCCGAGCGCGGCCAGATCGGGCAACTGCTGGAACTCGATGCCGTTGATGGTCTCGTTCGAGCACACGTGCACGTACGAGGCATCCTTGGAGAGCTGCCAGGTCGCAGGGTCGGGCAGCTTCGTGTGCTGGTCGTCGGCATTGCTCGCGACAACGCGCGCTGTGCAGTAGCGCTGCGCTTCCTTGTGCGACTTGATGCTCCAGCTGCCGGTGATGACGAAGTCGGCGGTTTTGCCGCGCGACAGGTTCAACGGCACGATGGCGTTCTCGCCCAGTCCGCCGCCCTGCATGAACAGGACCTGGAAGTGCGAGGGAATGGCCAGCAGCGTGCGGATGTCGGCTTCGGCCTGGGTGCAGATCGCACCGAATTCCTTGCCGCGATGGCTCATTTCCATCACGCTCATGCCGCTGCCCTGCCAGTCGAGCATTTCGGCGGCGGCGCGTTGCAGCACCGCCTCCGGCATGGCAGCCGGACCGGCCGAGAAGTTGTAGGGGCGCTTGCCGGCCGGCGTCTGCTGCTGGGTCACGTTGCTTTTACTTCTTGGCTGGGGCCTTGGCAGGTGCCTTGGCGGGAGCGGAGCCTTGGGCAGCGCCATCGGTCGGTGCGCCGAGTGCCTTGGCGACTGCGGTGTCGAGCGCGCGCATCTTGGGTTCGACCGTGGTGCGCGTGTCGGCCACGAGCTTTTCCGTCAGTGCGGTCTGCATCTTCGGGTTCAGGTCCTGGTACTTCTTGCTCAGGGGCGAGTTGATCCAGGCCAGCAGCTGCTTGAGTTCGTCTTCGTTGAAGTTCTGCTCCATCAGCGGGGTGAGGGCGCCCGGGGCCAGTTGAACGGCCTTGTCGCGAACGATGGGGTAGGTCTCGTCGAAGTACTTCTTCAGCTCGGCGTCGGCAGCCTTGGCGGCAGCTTCGCGCTTGGCTTCAGGCACTTGCGTCTGCAGGTATTGCGAACCCGCTTGCGCGATCGGAGCGCTCGATTGCTCGACCAAGCCGCGTGCCAGCGATTCGATACCGGGGCGCTGGATGTCGATGAACTGCTTGATGAGCGTGGCCTTGTCCTGGGCCATGGCGGCCATCGAACTGCTTGCCAGGGCGACCGTCAGAAGTGCGAGTTTGATTTTTTTCACTGAGGATTCTCCGTTGAAGATGAGGAAGTATCGTCCGCGTCAGGCTCGCTTTCGCCGTTCGCGTCGTTTTCGACGATACGTTGTAGCCCGCTGAGTTTGGCGCCTTCGTCGAGTCCGATCAGCGTAACGCCTTGCGTCGCGCGACCAAGTTCACGAATTTCGGCAACCCGGGTGCGCACCAGCACGCCCTTGTCGGTGATGAGCATGATCTCATCATCCGCATGCACGAGAGTGGCAGCAACGACCTTGCCGTTGCGCTCACTCTGTTGAATGGCGATCATGCCTTTGGTTCCCCGGCCGTGGCGGGTGTATTCCGTAATGCTTGTTCGCTTTCCGTAACCATTTTCCGTGGCCGTGAGCACGCTTTGCTGCTCATCTTCGGCAACCAGCATGGCAATCACGCCCTGTCCGGGGTCGAGCGACATGCCGCGCACGCCGCGGGCATTGCGGCCAAGCGGGCGGACGTCTTCCTCGTCGAAGCGCACGGCCTTGCCGCCGTCGCTGAAGAGCATCACGTCGTGCTTGCCGTCGGTCAGTGCCGCGCCGATCAGGTAGTCGCCCTCATCGAGGTTCACGGCAATGATGCCGCCCTTGCGCGGGTTGTTGAACTCGTCGAGCGCCGTCTTCTTGACCGTGCCCATCGAGGTCGCCATGAACACGTACTGGTCGGCCGGGAAGTTGCGCTTTTCACCCGTCAGCGCGAGCGCGACGTTGATCTTTTCGCCTTCCTGCAGTGGGAACATGTTGACGATGGGGCGCCCGCGCGAGCCACGCGAACCCGCCGGCACTTCCCACACCTTGAGCCAGTACAGCCGGCCGCGGTTGGAGAAGCACAGGATGTAGTCGTGCGTGTTGGCGATGAAGAGCTGGTCGATCCAGTCGTCGTCCTTGGTGGCGGTAGCCTGCTTGCCGCGGCCGCCGCGTTTCTGCGCGCGGTATTCGCCCAGCGGCTGGCTCTTGATGTAGCCGCTGTGCGAGAGCGTCACCACCATGTCGGTCGGCGTGATCAGGTCTTCGGTCGATAGGTCGTAGGCGCTGTGCTCCACCAGGCTGCGGCGCGCGCCGACCTTCGACTGGCCGAACTCCTGCTTGATGGTGCCGAGTTCGTCGCCAATGATGGTCGAGACGCGCTCGGGCTTGGCCAGGATGTCGAGCAGGTCGTCGATCTCGGCCATCACGTCCTTGTACTCGGCCACGATCTTGTCCTGCTCGAGGCCGGTCAGGCGCTGCAGGCGCATCTGCAGGATTTCCTGGGCTTGCGTTTCCGACAGTCGATAGAGGCCGTCGCCGCCCATGCCGAAATTGCGCTCGAGGCCTTCGGGGCGGTAGTCGTCGGCGTTGATCACGCCGCCGTCGGCGCGCGTGCGCGTGAGCATTTCGCGCACCAGCTTGCTGTCCCAGCTGCGGGTCATCAGCTCGGCCTTGGCGACAGGCGGCGTCGGCGATTCGCGGATGATGCGGATGAACTCGTCGATGTTGGCCAGCGCCACCGCGAGGCCTTCGAGCACGTGGCCGCGTTCGCGGGCCTTGCGCAGCGTGAAGACGGTGCGGCGCGTGACCACTTCGCGGCGGTGCTGCAGGAAGACCTGGATCAGATCCTTCAGGTTGCACAGCTTGGGCTGGCCATCGACCAGCGCCACCATGTTGATGCCGAAGGTGTCCTGCAGCTGCGTCTGCTTGTAGAGGTTGTTGAGCACCACCTCGGGCACTTCGCCGCGCTTGAGCTCGATCACCAGGCGCATGCCCGACTTGTCGGACTCGTCCTGGATGTGGCTGATGCCTTCGATCTTCTTCTCGTGCACCAGCTCGGCCATGCGCTCCTGCAGCGTCTTCTTGTTGACCTGGTAGGGGAGCTCGTCGACGATGATCGCCTGGCGCTGGCCGCGGTCGATGTCCTCGAAGTGGCACTTGGCGCGCATCACGACCTTGCCGCGGCCGGTGCGGTAGCCGTCCTTCACGCCGTTGATGCCATAGATGATGCCGGCGGTGGGGAAGTCGGGCGCGGGCACGATTTCCATCAGCTCGTCGATGCTGGCTTCGGGGTTGCGCAGCAGGTGCAGGCAGGCGTCGACAACCTCATTCAGGTTGTGCGGCGGAATATTGGTGGCCATGCCGACCGCAATACCGCCGGAGCCATTGACCAGCAAATTCGGGAGCTGGCTTGGCAGCACTTTCGGCTCTTTTTCGGAGCCGTCGTAATTGTCCTGAAAGTCGACAGTTTCCTTGTCGATATCGGCCAGCATTTCGTGCGCAATTTTGGCCAGCCGGATTTCCGTATACCGCATTGCGGCCGCGTTGTCTCCATCGACCGACCCGAAGTTGCCCTGGCCGTCGACCAGCATATGGCGCATCGAGAAGTCCTGGGCCAGGCGCACGATGGTGTCGTAGACCGACTGGTCTCCGTGCGGGTGGTACTTACCGATCACGTCGCCGACGATACGGGCCGACTTCTTGTATGGCCGGTTCCAGTCGTTGTTGAGCTCGTGCATCGCGTACAGCACGCGGCGGTGCACAGGCTTGAGGCCGTCGCGGGCATCGGGAAGCGCTCGGCCCACGATCACGCTCATGGCGTAGTCGAGATAGCTGCTGCGCATTTCCTCTTCGAGACTGATGGGCAGGGTTTCTTTTGCGAAGGAGGTCATGAGCGAGGGGCTGGCGGCAGGAAGGCGAAATTTTACGCTGTGAGGGGTGTCGCACCGCCGCAACACAAGGTGCCTATTCCGCCTCCGTCCTACGCTTCGGGGCCGTCCAGCGGCCTGTTTGCCAAAGACCCTATGGCACAATCGCCTCAACGTTTTGGGTGGTGGTCACTTAAAGCGTCCTTGATTCGCAGCGCGGCTGCGGCTTTTTCCCCAAGAGGAGAACCATGAAGAAACTGAATAAAGTGGCGATGATGTTTGCAGTCGCTGCGCTCGCCACTGCCGCCGGCGCGCAGACCCGTGTCACCGCTGCGGACGGCGGTCCTACGATCGACAACTGGCAAAACGGCACCGGCGAACTGGTCTGGAAGAACGGCACGAATGAACTGTGCTGGCGCGATGCCAACTGGACGCCGGCTACGGCTGCCGCTGGTTGCGACGGTGCTCTGGTTCCTGCTGCTCCGGCTGCTGCTGCTCCGGCTGCTGCTGCCCCGGCTGCCCCGGCCGCACCGCAAGTCGCTGCCAACAAGGTGACCTTCGCTGCCGACGCATTCTTCGACTTCGACAAGTCGGTTCTGAAGCCTGAAGGTCGCGCCAAGCTGACCGATCTGGTCGAGAAGATCCGTGGCGTCAACCTCGAAGTCATCATCGCTGTGGGCCACACCGACTCGATCGGTACGGACGCCTACAACCAGCGTCTGTCGGTGCGTCGCGCCGAAGCCGTCAAGGCCTTCCTGGTCTCGAAGGGCATCGAACGCAACCGCGTCTACACCGAAGGCAAGGGCGAGAAGCAGCCTGTGGCTGACAACCGCACCAAGGAAGGCCGCGCCAAGAACCGTCGCGTGGAAATCGAAGTGGTCGGCACCCGCGCCAACTAATCAATCGATTCCATCGATCATGAAAACCCCGCCTCGGCGGGGTTTTTTTATGGCTGTCGAATTCGTGATTGATCTTTGGCAAAGCCCGCGCGGTGTTTATTGGACATTGCTCGTTTCATAATCGCTGCATGACAGAAAACGTGAATGCGGATCCGGCCGAACTGGCCAAGTTTTCAGAGCTCGCGCATCGCTGGTGGGATTTGGAAAGCGAATTCCGCCCGCTGCATGAAATCAATCCATTGCGCCTGGAATGGATTGACGGTATTGCACCTATTTCGCAGCGCCGCGTACTCGATATCGGTTGCGGCGGCGGCATCCTGGCTGATTCGATGGCGCGCAAGGGGGCCGACGTGCTGGGTATCGACCTCGCGGGCAAGGCGCTCAAGGTCGCGCAGCTGCATGCGCTCGAGGCCGGTACCCGCGGCGTGAAGTACCGTGAGATCAGCGCGGAGGCGCTGGCAGCCGAGCAGCCGGGCAGCTTCGACGTCGTCACCTGCATGGAGATGCTCGAGCATGTGCCGCAGCCAGCCTCGGTGATCCAGGCCTGCGCTACGCTGGTCAAGCCGGGTGGCTGGGTGTTCTTCTCGACGATAAACCGCAGCTTGAAGTCCTTCATGCTGGCGATCGTGGGCGCCGAGTATGTTCTCGGCATGCTGCCGCGTGGGACTCATGAATATGCGAAGCTGATCCGGCCCAGCGAGTTGGCTGGATACTGCCGCGCAGCGGGTCTGGACCTGCGGCACACCCGCGGCATGGAGCACAACCCCCTGACCCGGCGCTATTGGCTCAGCGGCGACACCAGCGTCAACTATATGTTCGCCACGCAGAAGCCGGCCGAACTGAAGTCGGAATCGCAAGGATGATGGGCATCGAGACGAAAGCCGTGCTGTTCGACCTCGACGGCACGCTGATCGACAGCGCGCCCGATCTGGGCGCCGCAGCCGACAAGATGCGCACTGAGCGCGGCCTCGATTCGTACCCGCTGGAGCGTTACCGTCCCATGGCTGGTGCGGGCGCGCGCGGCATGCTTGGCGTGGCGTTCGGCATCACGCCAGAATCGCCGGAGTTTCCTGAGCTGCGCGAAGAGTTCTTCGTGACCTACGAGCGCCGCATGCTGCTCAACACGCAGGTGTTCGATGGCGTCCAAGCGCTCATCGAGGCGCTGCGCGAGCGCGGCCTCTTGTGGGGTGTCGTCACCAACAAGTCGATGCGCTTCACCGATCCGCTGACGCGCGCCATTCCGCTTTTCGCGAGTGCGGGCGCGGTTGTGAGCGGCGACACCACGCCGTTTGCCAAGCCGCATCCCGAGCCCTTGCATGAAGCTGCGCGCCGGCTTGGCGTGGCATCGCGGGCATGCATCTACGTCGGCGACGACGAGCGCGACATCATCGCGGGCCGCGCTGCAGGCATGCGCACGGTCGCAGCCACCTACGGCTACATGGGGACACAGGCCGATTCGGCACTCTGGCAGGCCGATGCTTCAATCTCTTCGCCCCTTGAGCTCTTGAAGTTACTCAATAGCGCCTAAAATGGGTTGCTTGGGGCTGCACTGGTTTCGACGTGGGTTCGGAGTCGCAGCGGGGCATGTCGAGCTGAATGCGCTCGTAAAACAGATTCAAACAAACTAACTGCAAACGACGAACGTTTCGCACTCGCTGCTTAATTGCCAGTGAGCCTTGCAACAGTTGGCCGATGGGCTGGGCAAGGGGGTCTGGAGCAATCCTGACCTCCCGGCTGCAAGGATAATTACATGGGCTGGCTCCGATCCGGGTACCTTGGGTCGGGGCGAGAAAATAGGGTGCTGGCGTCCGGTTTAGCGTGTGACTGCGCGACTCCGGAAGCGAGACTTAAATCAGATCACTAAACATGTAGAACTGCGCGATGAAGGCTTGCGGACGGGGGTTCAAATCCCCCCAGCTCCACCAAATTTCTAGAGCCAAGTCCAATTAAATCAAGGACTTACGAAAAGGCTCTCCGTCTCGGACCGTCACTCACCGTCTCGGGATTCACACACTTCTCACACGCGATTCGCACCTGAATCGCTCGCGTCGCCGACCTCCGGCAGACCAGGCAGATGCTCCCGACCGTACTTTACCTGCGGTCGGTCGAAGCCCAGAGTGGCGCCTTGCTCGACCCACCGGCCGTAGTTCCGGATCACCATCTCCGTCGTCTTGTGGCCGAGCAGCTTGGCGATGTACGCCGGGTTCTCGCCCTGGCTCAGCAGTTGGCTCGCGAACGTGTGCCGCATCTGGTACGGATTGCGATAGCTGGCCATGGCCTTCTTGCAGGTGCGCTGCCACAGCCGCAGCAGCGACTGGTCCGTCCATTCCTTGTCGTTGCGCGGGTTCATGAAGACCCGGCCACCGGCTTTCTCAGTGCGTTGCCGTTGGTCCTCAAGCGCCTGGCGGGCGGCAAGAAGCAGCGGGATGGTGCGCACGCCGGCACGTGTCTTCGTGCCTTTTTCCTCGCCCTCGACGACTGCCCTGTGGACGCGCACAGTCCCGGCCTGCAGATCGATGTCGGCCCAGTCGTCGCGAAGTTGGCTCGAGCGCTCGGTGTGCAGTTTGAATGGCTGCCCGGCGCCGCAGCGACTGGAGGTGTCGAGGATCGTGCTAGACGGGCGGTGGTAGTCGTTCGATGTCGCGCTGTCGTCCGAACGTTGGTCGCACCGCGTCTAGAGGCGTACTGCTCAGGGGCGTTGGTTATCCCTGGTAGGACCGAACCCCGGCGGGCAAGACGTCCTCTTCCCCTCGACTTCGCTGACCGTTTGCTGGGCGGGAAGTACGGGGACTCGTATGAGACAGGTCCAAAATCTGAGCACAACAAGATCAGAAAATGGGGCGACCGCACATTTATCGATCCGCCGAAAAAGGATGAAGCAAATGACTGATGTTTTTCTTGTCCACCACGTGCATCAACTTTCTGATGGCGAAGAGGACGTCAAGTTGCTTGGAGTTTTTTCGTCAGAAGAGAAAGCGGCGCTCGCAATCGATAGTGCCCGCAAGCTGCCAGGTTTCTCGGAAGCGCCTGATGGCTTCAGTATCGACAAGTATCAGGTTGACAAGAGAACGTGGACAGAGGGATTCATCACGATGCAATGAGCCAGTCGCTAGCTTTGAACATCGTCTCGGATGGGCGGTGACAAAAAAGCCGCCCGCAGGCGGCCTTCCTTCGGCAAATGGATGCAGGTCTATGGGCCTCACCCAATGCCGGACTCGACGTAAAGAATTCTTCGGGCTCGGTGTCCCTTGTGCTACGTGCGCCTGTCCTCTAGAACTCGAAAGGTGATGTTGTCGCCCGACACCTGCTCAATCGACATCTTCAGGTTCCGGAACGTGATGGTTGAGGCGTTGCGTGGATAAGTGAGGTTCTGAAAGAACGCCACGCGCGCCAAGCCTTCAGGGCTGAACTCGCGATAGGTAAGGTTGATCGCGCTGTCCGTGATGCCGGTGAACAATATTTCGTAGTTAACGAATCCCTTGTTGGTGTTCACCCTCGTCTTGGGCTGGCGAATGAGTGTGCCATCCGGTGGGGAGATCTGCAGTGTGTAGATCACCATGACGTGATCGCCGTTCATACCGGGATTGGTGGCAACAACTCGCGGAAGGAGCTTCCCATCATCGCCGAGAAGGGCCGCTTGGTATTGGATGGGATTGGATTGATTCGCGACTACTTGGTAGTCTTTCCCCTCAACAGCCATGCGCCCCTTTACTTGGTAGCTCTGCCCTTCTAGGAAAGCAAGGTTCACCGGGCCGCCGGTCATCGTGAATGACTTGTTGGGCGTGGCGGATGGCTCTTCGAAAGAGTCCTCCCAATAGTCCTGGACCTTCACCATGGGGTCGCCGACATTCACGGTGAGCGGTTTGCCAACCTCGTAGTTGCTCTTCAGCACGTGTTGATTGCCCAGGTGCCGCACCCCCTCGGGTCGCAACGGCGCAGTACATGCTGTCAAGGCCACGACCGCGGCCAAGATTCCAAATGCCTTCATTTCCTCTCTCCTCTCAGGCTGCTGACTATAACTTTTCGTTACAGCGCCTGCTTGAGCAAGAACCCTGCTACTTGTGGGGAGGAGAGAAGAACCGCTCGATGTCCGCGATGGTCTGCTCGATGAGCGCTGTGTCCTCCGGATGCTCGACCAGATCGACCAGCAGGTTGGCCAAATTCTTTCGAAGAGTCGGCCGCTGCTGAGCGGCGATCTCGGCCAAGTACTCCACCAGCGCCCGCACTGACGGCTCGGCATCAGCTCCGACGAGCTTGAGCGGCGACCGCTCGGTCTTCGGCCCCTTGCCGGTCTCCAGCCATTCCGGGGAGACGCGTAGCGCCCTGGCTATGGATACGAGTTCCCGCGGCCGTTGCCTGAAGCCCGATTCGATGTTCCTGATCGAGCTTTGGGACACGCCCACTTCTTCTGCCAGTTGCACCTGGCTCCAGCCTGCGCGTCGGTGGACGCAGCAGTGGCGGCAAGGGCAGCCACTACGTGGGCGGCCGGCGCAGGTAGACCAACTGGGCCCGAACGAGGGGCGAGCGGGAGGAGAGGCCTTGGGATGCCTCTCACCTTGAGCCGCTCTGCCACGTCTCGGGGCCGAGTCTGGCGACCATGGATGAGAGCCATGAAAAAGCCCGCACGAGGCGGGCAAGGGTAGCCCTAAGGAGGGAGGAGGAAGAAAACAGCGGGCTACCGGAGTGAATTCTATTGTATTAATTCCGGCCCGGGCCACATCCTTGGTGCCCTCGCCGCATTTTGGTGCGACGCAGGTTTCACTCACTTCTCACACGAATCGAGGCCCTGAATCCGAAACCCGCATGGATAAAGGCCTGGCGGGCGATTCTTCGAGGGTTCAAATCCCCTCAGCTTCACCGTATTCTTCAAGGCGATCCCTGCTGAGACGTTCCCTGCGTTATCAGGCTCCGGGACTCAGTAGCACTGAAACAAAACACCTTGCTCCGCAGGCGCCTTGCCAAGCCAACGCGGCGTCTTGCTTCGCGCGTCGCAATAGTCCGAGGCTTGAACGTAGGTCATGGCACGCAGCACGCCTTCGCGAACTTGCGTCACCTCGTTGGGTGGGGTCGAGCAGCCGGTGAGGACCAGGGCAAGCGGAAGCAGTGTGCGCCAATTCATCGGGGCATTCTAAGTAAGACCACCGGGATCGTTCGAACTCCGCCCGCGGTCGGGATAGAGATACTTGAAGTACTTACCGGACTGGCCGAACAATTGCCGCGCCAGTTGCACCGGATCTTCGCCCTTGTGCTTTTCGTAGAGCACGGGCCCCCAGATGATGAAGCCGTCAATGCTGAGGCTCCTCGGGGAAGGCTCGATGGCCTTCCATGCATGTGCGAACTTCGAGATCCAGGCCAGCGCTTCCTTGAGCGCATGATTGGGCGGGGTGGTTGTTTCCTCGGTAAGAGACATGGCGGCATCCTTTGTTAAAAGACTGTACAAATATACAGTAGACTATGCCCATGAAGACATCGTTTTTTCCACCCATCCGAATTTCTCCTTGACGGGTAAACCGTCCCCCGCTGGTCAACCTGTGCGGGGGCCTTGATGCATGCCAAGCAGATAGGCTTTCAAGCCCAGCCTCACAGCTGGGCTTTTTTTATGCGCGGTTCGCGAGGCCCTGTGCAAGCCCGCTTTTTTTCGCCGGAACGCGGGGCTATAGTCGGCCAGCACTGTCACATTGCAGTCACTGCAGTTTCCAGCTGCCTGCCCAGATCCCGATAAGGACGCCCGTGCCGGATTCCCTGACTTCCGAGTTGACCAGCTATTACGACACGGTGCCCTATGACTCGCACCCGTTCCCACAGTCAGCGATGGAGCATCTGGAAGCCCTGGCATTTCTCTTCGGGCTCGATGCTCCGCCTCCCGCGAAGGCCCGTGTGCTGGAGCTCGGCTGCGCGGCCGGCGGCAACCTGATTCCCTTCGCGGCACGCCACCCCGAGGCGCATGCAATCGGCATCGATCTGTCGCCGGTGCAGGTGGCGCAAGGTACGGCGGCCATCGGGCGCGCCGGGCTGTCGAACATCGAACTCAAGGCCTTCAACCTTGCGGACATCGACGCTTCGTTCGGCCAGTTCGACTACATCGTCTGCCACGGCGTCTACAGCTGGGTGCCGGGTCCGGTGCAGGACGCAATCCTGCGCATCTGCTCCGAAAATCTCGCACCCACCGGCGTGGCCTACGTGAGCTACAACGTGTACCCGGGCTGGAAGGCGCGCGAGATCGTGCGCGACGCGATGATCCTGCGCGGCGGTCCGCGCGACACGCCGGAAGAAAAGCTGTCCTACGCGCGCGGCATGCTCGACTTTCTCGAGCAGTCGGCCCGTGCCGACAGCGTGCTCAAGAAGACGCTCGAAGAGGCGATGCCGATCGTGCGCAACGCCAACAGCTCGTACCTGCTGCACGAGTTTCTCGAGCCCTGCAACGCGCCGTGCTATTTCAAGGAGTTCGTGGCGCGAGCGGATGCCCACGGCCTTGCCTACCTGTGCGACGCGGAGCCGTCCACGATGTTCGTGCAGAACTACGGCGACAAGGTGCGCGATCCGCTGCTGCGCGAATGCGGTGGCAGCCAGATCATGATGGAGCAGTACCTCGATTTCCTGGTCAACCGCACCTTCCGCCAGACCCTTCTGGTCAAGCAGACGCAAGCGGCGCACATCCGCTACAAGCTGGACCCCGCGCGCATCCGCTCGCTCGAATTCGCCGGCATCTTCAGGGCCGACGACGGTGGGGCGCTCACGCTCGATGCTCGCGAGCAGCCGTGCAGCGCCATGCGAGGCCTGAAGGTCACGCTGCGGTTGCCGGTGCACAAGGCGGTGGCGCAGCTGCTCGATACGCGTTATCCGGCATCGATCTCTGCGTCGGCCCTCATCGAGGCCGCCTCCGGGCTCACGGGTCAGCCGCAGGCCGCCATCGAATCTGCCGCGATGGCGATGCTCGAGGAGCTGCTGATCCTCGGCGCCCTGCGCATCCGGCGCACGCCGGTGTTCGCGGCCGACGTGGTCTCCGGTTTGCCGCAAGCGCTGCCCGTGGTGCGAGGCGCTTCGGGTCTTGTGTCGGGCGTCGGCGCCACCGCCAACACCTGTAACCAGTGGCACGAGCCCGTGGTGCTGACGCTGCTCGAACAAAGCCTGCTGCCGCTGCTCGACGGCACGCACTCGCACGACGCGCTGGCCGAGCACCTCGAAGCGGAGGTTCGAAGCGATCGCCTGCGTTTCGTCAAGGACGACAAGCCGCTGACTGACCCGTCGGCAGTCAGGGAATTCGCCCGCCAGCAAGTCTCGCTGGCGCTCGACGGCCTGCGCCGCAAGGCGCTGCTCACGGGCTGACCCGTACGTACATCACCGTTTTTCTTCAACACACTCAAAGAGGAGATACCTGCATGCAACAAATTCACTGGACCCCGAAGCTGCGCGCTGCCGTGGTGGCGGTGCTCGCGCTGGCGGCCGCCGGCGCGTCGAATGCCGCATCGGTGGCGCCCGTCGCGGCCGAGCACGGCATGGTCGTGAGCGCGCAGCACCTGGCGAGCAAGGTCGGCGTCGACGTGCTCAAGCGCGGCGGCAATGCCGTCGACGCGGCTGTGGCCGTGGGCTACGCGCTGGCGGTGGTGTATCCCGCTGCGGGTAACCTCGGCGGCGGCGGTTTCATGACCGTGCAGCTGGCCGACGGTCGCAAGACCTTCCTCGACTTCCGCGAGAAGGCCCCGCTGGCCGCCACGGCCAACATGTACCTCGACAAGGACGGCAACGTCATCAAGGGCCTGAGCACCAATGGCCACCTCGCCGTGGGCGTGCCCGGTTCCGTGTCGGGCATGGAGTACGCGCGCGAGAAGTACGGCACCATGAAGCGCGCCGACCTCATCGCTCCCTCGATCCAGCTGGCCGACAAGGGCTTCGCGCTGGAGCAGGGTGACATCGACATGCTGTGGACCTCCACCGCCGATTTCCAGAAAGACCCGGTCTCCGGCGCGATCTTCCTGAACAAGGGCCAGCCCTTCCAGGTCGGCCAGAAGCTGGTGCAGAAAGACCTGGCGAAGACGCTGAGGGAAATCAGCGCGAAGGGCCCCGACGGCTTCTACAAGGGCTGGGTCGGCAACGCCATCGTGGCGTCGAGCCAGGCCGGCAAGGGCATCATCACCCAGGCCGACCTCGACCAGTACAAGACGCGCGAACTCGCGCCCGTCGAGTGCGACTACCGCGGCTACCGCGTGGTGTCGGCGCCGCCTCCCAGCTCGGGCGGCGTGATCATCTGCGAGATGCTCAACATCCTCGAGGGCTATCCGCTCAAGGACCTGGGCTTCCGCTCGGCCCAGTCGGTGCACTACCAGATCGAAGCCATGCGCCACGCCTACGTGGACCGCAACAGCTACCTGGGCGACCCCGACTTCGTGAAGAACCCGCTCGACCGTCTGCTCGACAAGGGCTACGCCGAGAAGATCCGCGCCGTCATCGATCCGAAGAAGGCCGGCGTCTCCAAGGACATCAAGCCTGGTGTCGCGCCGCATGAAGGCAGCAACACCACCCACTATTCGATCACCGACCAGTGGGGCAATGCTGTCTCCGTGACCTACACGCTGAACGACTGGTTCGGCGCCAAGGTCACGGCCGCCAAGACGGGCGTGCTGCTGAACAACGAGATGGACGACTTCACCTCGAAGATCGGCGTGCCCAACATGTACGGCCTGGTGCAGGGCGAGGCCAACGCCATCGCCCCGGGCAAGCGTCCGCTGAGCTCGATGAGCCCGACCATCGTGTCGAAGGACGGCAAGCCGGTGTTCGTGGTCGGCACGCCCGGCGGCAGCCGCATCATCACGGCGGTGCTGCACACCATCCTGAACGTGGTCGACTACGGCATGAACGTACAGGAAGCGGTGGACGCTCCGCGCTTCCACCAGCAATGGCTGCCCGACGTCACCAACGTCGAGACCTTCGCGCTGAGCCCTGACACGCGCAAGATCCTGACCGACATGGGCCACAACCTGGGTGTGCCGCAGCCGGCCAACCACCTCGCGGCCATCATCGTCGGCGCGCCGTCGCTGGGCGGCAAGCCGGTCGGCAACAACCGCTTCTACGGTGCCAACGATCCGCGCCGCAACACGGGCCTGGCGGCAGGCTACTGATCCTGCGGCAAACTAGAAGGCGGTCGTGCCCTTGTCGGCGCGGCCGCTTTTTTCATTTTTCATGCATCTGCAAGACATCCTCTATACCCAGGGCTTCGGCACGCGGCGCGTGTGCGCGGGCCTCGTCCAGCAAGGCCACGTGACCATCGAGGGCCAGGCGGTGACCGACCCCTTCGCCGATCTCGACCCCGAGGGCCTTCACTACACAGTCCAGGGCACCGCGTGGGCGTACCACGAGAAGGCCTACCTGATGCTGCACAAGCCGGCCGGCGCCGAGTGCTCGCAGAAGCCCTCGACCTATCCGAGCATCTATACGCTGCTGCCGTCGCCGCTGCGCCTGCGGCCCAACAAGGGCGCGGTGCAGGGCGTGCAGGCCATTGGCCGGCTCGACCAGGACACCACCGGCCTGCTGCTGCTGACCGACGACGGCCAGTTCATCCACAAGATGGGCTCCCCCAAGCACCACGTGCCCAAGGTCTACGAGGTAACGGCCAAGCATCCGGTGGACGAGGCGCAGATCGCCAAGCTGCTGGCCGGCGTGGTGCTCGACGACGACCCGAAGCCCGTGCGCGCCGCCGCCTGCGAGTCCGACAGCCCTTTGCACCTGCGGCTCACGCTCACCGAGGGCAAGTACCACCAGGTCAAGCGCATGCTGGCCGCGGTCGGCAACCGGGTTGAGGGGCTGCACCGCTCGCGCATCGGCGACCTGGCGCTGCCCGACGACCTTGCGCCGGGGCAGTGGCGCTGGCTGACCGCCGACCAGGTTGCCGCCCTGCGCGCGCCGGCCAAACCGGCCAAACCGCCGAAATAAGCGGAACAAAGCGCCCCCTGACGGTCAGCCAGTCCTAAGGCTCGACCGTTAATCTCGCCAAGCTCTCTCCCGGAACCTTCCCTTGCGACTCCCTGCTCGACCGAACGGCCGCATCGCGGCTTTCCTGTTTTCCTGTCTGACGGCCATGGCGGCATTCCCCGCCGCCGCCGCCGCGCCGGCCGAACTTCCCCCGATCTTCGTGCTCAACTCGCTGGACGCCAGCGTGAGCGTGATCAATCCCGTCGACTGGACGGAAAAACAGCGCATTGCCACCGGCAAGGAGCCGCACCACATCTACATGACGCCGGACGAAAAGTCGGTCATCGTGGCCAATTCGGCGGGCGATTCGCTGACTTTCCTGAACCCCCGCACGGCGGAAGTGCAGCGCGTGGTCTACGGCATCATCGATCCGTACCAGCTGCAGTTCTCGCGCGACATGAAGTGGTTTGTCACGGCCGGCAACCGCCTGAACCACGTCGACATCTACCGCTGGGACGGCAAAGACCTGAAGCTGGCCAAGCGCATCGCCAGCGGCAAGACGCCCAGCCACATCTGGATCGACAACACCAGCACCATCGCCTACGTGACGATGCAGGACAGCGACGAGATGATCGCCGTCGACCTGCCCACGCAAACAGTCAAGTGGCGCGTTGCCACGGGCACCATGCCTGCCGACATCTTCGGCGTGCACAACGACAAGACCCTGCTGGTGGGCCTGACCGGCAGCGACGGCGTGCAGGTGTTCGACGTGGCCGGCGCCGAGCCCAAGCTGGTCGGCAAGATCCCCACCGGCAAGGGCGCCCACGCCTTCCGTTCGGCCGGCGACGGCAAGAGCGTGTTCGTGAGCAACCGCGTGGCCAACACCATCAGCCGCATCGACCTGGCGACGCTGAAGGTCATCGCGACCTATCCCGTGCCCGGCGGTCCCGACTGCATGGACCTGTCGGCCGACGGCAAGACCCTGTACGTGACCTCGCGCTGGATCAAGAAGCTCAGCGTGGTCGACCTGGCCAGCAACAAGGTCGTGCGGCAGGTGAATGTCGGCCGTTCGCCGCATGGCGTCTGGACGCTCGATCATGCCAAGCGCATCTAGCCGCATCGGCGCGGCCCTCGCGCTGTCGCTGGCCGGAGTCGTGGCTCCCGTCGCCTGGGGGGCGACACCGGGCGCCACCTGCGAAAAGCCTGTCTACCTGACCTTCGACACCGGCCACATGGGCATCGCCCCGCTGGTGGCCGACGTGCTCAAGCGGCAGGACGTGCGCGTCACCTTCTTCGCCGCCGCCGAGCGCACCCAGACCGACGGCGACAGCCTCGACGACCACTGGGCGTCCTGGTGGAAGGCGAGGGCGGCCGAAGGCAACGAGTTCGGATCGCACACCTACGACCACGCGTACTGGCGCGCCGACGTCAAGGGCACGCCGCCGAGCTTCCGCATCAAGCCCTCGGCCGGCCCGCAGGACGGCAAGGAATCGACCTGGAGCGCGGCCGAGTACTGCGCCAACATCCGCAAGTCGTCCGACCGGCTGGCCGCCATCACCGGCAAGAAGCCGCTCCCGCTGTACCGCGCGCCGGGCGGCAAGACCTCGCCCGCGCTGCTGGCCGCCGCCGAAGGCTGTGGCTACAAGTACGTCGGCTGGGCGCCCGCCGGCTTCCTCGGCGACGAGCTGCCGAGCGAGAAATTCAGCAACGCCAAGCTGCTGACGCAGGCGCTCGACACCATTCGCCCCGGCGACATCCTGCTCGCGCACCTGGGTATCTGGTCGCGCAAGGACCCATGGGCTCCGGCCAACCTCGAGCCGCTGATCGTCGGGCTCAAGGCCAAGGGCTTCTGCTTCCAGACACTGCGCCAGCACCCGGACTTCCGCGCCTGGATTGCATCTCACCCCTGAACGAGTTTTCGCCGTGATCGATTGGCTGACAGACGCTTTTTCCGCCATGCAGGGCTGGTTCTTCGAGGCCGCCGTGCAGCCGCTGGTCTACGCCGTCGGCCTCGGCGGCTGGACCGAGGATGCCTTCGATGCGACCGGCTGGCTGCTGGTCGGCGTCATCCAGATCCTGGTGCTGCTGGCGATCATCGGGCCGCTGCAGCGCTGGCGATCGGTGGAGCCGGTGGTCGACCGCCACGCGATCCGCATCGACATGCTCTACACGCTGATTCACCGGCTCGGCCTGTTCCGGCTGGCGATCTTCTTCACGCTGCAGCCCTTCTTCGACGATGCGATGGGCAGCCTGCGCACGGCGGGGTGGGGCACCTTCCACCTCGACGAAGTGTGGCCCGGCGTGACCGACGTGCCGGTGGTCGCCTTCGCCATCTATCTCGTGGTGCTCGACTTCGTCGGTTACTGGATCCACCGCGGCCAGCACCAGTTCAACTGGTGGTGGGGCCTGCACTCGCTGCACCACTCGCAGCGCCAGATGACGATGTGGAGCGACGACCGCAACCACCTGCTCGACGACATCGTCCACGACACGCTGATCGTCATCGTGGCGCAGCTGATCGGCGTCGCGCCGGGGCAGTTCATTGCCTTTGTCGCCTTCACGCAGCTCAGCGAAAGCCTGCAGCACGCCAACCTGCGGCTGAGCTTCGGCGCCATCGGCGAGCGGCTGTGGATCAGCCCGCGTTTCCACCGGCTGCACCACAGCATCGGGCTGGGGCACGAATCGAACGGCAGGAGCACGCTCGGCGGCCACAACTTCGGCGTGCTGCTGCCTTGGTGGGACATGCTGTTTCGCACCGCCAACTTCGAGAACCGCTACGACCCGACCGGCATCCGCGACCAGGTCGAACCCAGCGCCGACGGCCGCGTGCGCGAATACGGGCGCGGTTTCTGGGCCCAGCAGTGGCTCGGCCTGAAGCGAATGGTCGGTCGCGGTTGAGGGGCTCCGGCCCCTGAACGGCTCGTCCGAGGCGTTATCCTCGCTGCTCAATGCGCCTGCTCCTCGACTCCTTCTGGCGCGCGGTCGCCTATTGCATGCTGCCGCGCGTGATCGTGCTGTCGCTGCTTCCTTTGGGGTTGATGGTGGTGCTGGCCGCGGGGCTCGGTTATTTCTACTGGGACTCCGCCGTGACCTGGACACGCGGCGCGCTCGATGCCTGGCCGCTGCTGTCGAGCTTCTGGGCCTGGATCGGCCGTCTTTTTTCGGGTGACGTCACTTTCGCGCTGGCGTCCCTGGTCGTGGTGTTCGCCGCCACGCCGCTGATCGTGGTGGTCTGCCTGCTGATCGTGGCCGGCTTCATGGCGCCTGCGCTGACCAAGCTCGTGGGCGAGCGGCGCTTTCCCTCGCTCGAGCAGAAAAAGGGCGCTTCGTTCTTCGGCAGCGTCGCGCGTTCGCTCGGCGTCACCATCCTGGCGCTGATCGCCCTCGTGGTGTCGATGCCGCTGTGGCTCATTCCGCCGCTGGTGCTGATCCTGCCGCCGCTGATCTGGGGCTGGCTCACCTACCGCGTGATGAGCTTCGATGCGCTGGCCGAGCACGCCAGCCCCGAGGAGCGCGCCGCGCTGCTGCGCGCGCACCGGCTGCCGCTGCTGTGCATCGGCGTGCTGTGCGGCTACCTGGGCGCGGCGCCCAGCATCGTCTGGGCATCGGGCCTGCTGTTCGCCGCCGCCTTCTTCGTGCTGGTGCCGATCGCCATCTGGATCTACACACTGGTCTTCGCCTTCTCGGCGCTCTGGTTCGCTCACTACTGCCTCGACGCGCTCGCGCGGCTGCGTGCCCAGCGCGCGGTGGCCGAGGCATCGGCCACCAATGGCACAACACCGGCCCTCGAAGCCGAAGAGGCCAGCAAGGCCGCTCTTTCCCAATGGGGTTCACCATGACACGCGCATTCGGTCTCATCGTCGTCGGCGACGAGATCCTTTCCGGCAAGCGGGCCGACAAGCACATGGCCAAGGTCATCGAGCTGCTCGCCGCGCGCGGCCTGCAACTGAGCTGGGCCGAATACGTGGGCGACGAGCCCGCGCGCATCACGGCCGCGCTGGCGCGCGCCTTCGCCTCGGGCGACATCGTCTTCTCGACCGGTGGCATCGGCGCCACGCCCGACGACCACACCCGCCAGTGCGCCGCCAAGGCGCTGGGCGTGCCGCTGGCGCTGCACCCCGAGGCCGAACTGCTGATCCGCGAGCGCATGCAGGACACCGCGCGTGAGCAGGGCGTGCCCTACGAGCCCAACCGCTCCGACAACGTGCACCGGCTCAACATGGGCGTGTTTCCGCAGGGCGCCGCGCTCATCTACAACCCGTATAACAAGATCCCTGGCTTCAGCGTCGGCGACGTGCACTTCGTGCCGGGCTTTCCCGTCATGGCCTGGCCGATGATCGAGTCCGTGCTCGACGGCCGTTACGCCGAACTGTTTACCCGCAATGCCGTCGCCGAGAAGTCGGTGATCGTTTTCGGTGCCATGGAAGCCACGCTGACGCCGCTCATGCAGGCCATCGAGGCCACCCACGCCGGCATCAAGGTGTTCAGCCTGCCGAGCGTCGATCACCCCGAATACGGCCGCCACATCGAGCTGGGCGTCAAGGGTGACCCCGGCCGGCTCGATGCCGCCTATGTCCAGCTGATCGAAGGGTTGCACACCTTTGATGCCAAGCTTGGTCCAGAATTGGTGCGTTAATGCTGAGAGCACCATTTTGGTGAAATTCCGCCTTCATTTGGGGTTTGCGGCGGCCACTAAAGCCTCATCGAGTGAGGTGACAATGGCACAGAAACTGCATCCCTCGTCCCTGTATTCCTAACCACCATCCAACTCAGGAGAAACTGATGGCAAAGACCGTCGCCGATGTACTCAAGCTCGTCAAGGAAAACGAGGTCAAGTTCGTCGACTTCCGCTTCACCGACACCCGTGGCAAAGAGCAGCACGTGACCGTGCCGGTCTCGGCTTTCGATGAAGACAAATTCACCTCGGGCCACGCATTCGACGGCTCGTCCATCGCTGGCTGGAAGGGGATCGAAGCTTCGGACATGCAGTCATGCCCGACCCGAACACCGCCAACATCGACCCCTTCTTCGAAGAAACGACGCTGATCCTGACCTGCGACGTGATCGACCCCGCCGACGGCAAGGCCTACGAGCGCGATCCGCGTTCGCTCGCCAAGCGCGCCGAGGCATACATGAAGGCTTCGGGCCTGGGTGACACCGCCTTCTTCGGTCCGGAACCCGAATTCTTCGTGTTCGACGGCGTCCGCTGGAAGAACGACATGTCGGGCTGCTTCGTGAAGATCGACTCCGAAGAAGCCTCGTGGAACACCGACAAGGAATACGAGCACGGCAACACCGGCCATCGTCCGGCAGTCAAGGGCGGCTATTTCCCGGTTCCCCCGGTCGACAGTTTCCAGGACATGCGCTCGGAAATGTGCCTGGTGCTCGAATCGCTCGGCATCCCGGTCGAAGTGCATCACCATGAAGTGGCCAACGCCGGCCAGATGGAACTCGGCACCAAGTTCAGCACGCTGGTCCAGCGCGCCGACTGGGTCCAACTGCAGAAGTACGTGATTCACAACGTGGCCCACGCCTACGGCAAGACCGCCACCTTCATGCCCAAGCCCATCGTCGGCGACAACGGCTCCGGCATGCACGTGCACCAGTCGGTCTGGAAGGACGGCAAGAACCTGTTCGCCGGCGACGGCTATGCAGGTCTCTCGGACTTCGCCCTGCACTACATCGGCGGCATCATCAAGCACGCCCGTGCCCTGAACGCCATCACGAACCCCGGCACCAACAGCTACAAGCGCCTGGTGCCCGGCTTCGAAGCCCCGGTGAAGCTGGCCTACTCGGCCAAGAACCGCTCGGCCTCGATCCGCATCCCGTTCGTGGCCAACCCGAAGGGCCGCCGCGTCGAAGCGCGCTTCCCCGATCCGCTGATGAACCCGTACCTCGGCTTCGCTGCGCTGCTGATGGCCGGTCTCGACGGCGTGGAAAACAAGATCCATCCGGGCGAAGCCGCCAGCAAGGACCTGTACCACCTGCCGCCGGAAGAAGACGCGCTGATCCCGACCGTCTGCCACAGCCTCGACCAAGCCCTGGAATACCTGGACAAGGACCGCGCGTTCCTGACCAAGGGCGGCGTGTTCACCGATGCGTACATCGATGCGTACATCGATCTGAAGATGCAGGAAGTCACGCGCTTCCGCATGGCGACCCATCCGGTCGAGTTCGACATGTACTACTCGCTGTAATCGCGCGAAGTACAACCTCACCAATCCGTTGGCGGGGATGTAATGAAAAAGGACGGCCGTGGCCGTCCTTTTTCAATGGAGTGGAACATCTTGTCACTGGTGGCATCGAATTGCACGAAAATGCACCTTTGTCGCCGCCCTCCACCGATACACATGAAGACTGCTTCTCTCATTTTCCTGGCCGGTTCATTGATCGCGCTGCCGGCGCTCGCGCAGGAACGCGTCTGGCGTTGCGGCAACGAGTACACCAACAACGCCACCATCGCCCAGCAGAAGGGCTGCAAGGTCATGGAAGGCGGCAACGTCACGGTCGTGCAAGGCACCAAGTCTTCGGGCGGTGGCTCTGCGTCGTCCGGTGGCTCTTCCGCGGCGCGTGCGCCGGCGGGCAGCCCGCGTGTCGAAGGCGTCGACCAGCGTGCCCGTGACGGCGAGGCTCGTTCGGTGCTCGAGTCTGAGCTCAAGAAGGCCGAGGCGCGCCAGGCCGAGCTGCAGAAGGAATACAACAACGGCGAGCCCGAGAAGCAGGGCAGCGAAGGCCGCAATTACCAGAAGTACCTGGATCGCGTCGCCGAAATGAAGGCTGAGCTGGCGCGCAACGAGAGCGACATCGCCGGCATCCGCCGCGAAATCGGCCGCCTGCCGAACAAGCAGCAGCCGCAGTAGTCATGGTGTTCGGGAAGAAGGCGACCGGCGCCAATCCGCGCTTCCAGTCCTTCGACCTGCTGTCCACGCTGATCGCGGTGGTCAACAGCAACGGCTCCGTGCTGTTCGCCAACGCAGGCCTCGAAGACGCACTGGGCACCTCGCGCCGCACGCTCGAAGGCTCGCAGTTCGGCGCGTGTTTTCATGAGCCGCAGGTGCTGCGTACGGCCATCGACGGTGCGAGCAGCAACGACTTTGCAACGCTGCGCTATGAGGCCTTCCTGCGCCGCGTCAACCACGAGCTGATGCCCGTGCAGGTCACGCTTGCGCAGGGCGACAAGAAGGGCGAGCTCATCATCGAGATGTCGCCGCTCGAGCAGCAGGTGCGGCAAGACCGCGAAGAGCGCCTCATCGACCAGGCGCAGGCCAACAAGGAACTCATCCGCAACCTCGCGCACGAGATCAAGAACCCGCTCGGCGGCATCCGCGGCGCGGCGCAGCTGCTGCAGATGGAGGTCGAATCGCGCGACCTCATCGAATACACCCAGGTCATCATCCACGAGGCCGACCGGCTGCAGACGCTGGTCGACCGGCTGTTGGCGCCGCACCGCCGTCCGCACGTGGTGGGTGACGTCAACATCCACGAGGTGTGCGAACGCGTGCGCTCGGTCATCCTCGCGGAGTTTCCGCGCGACCTGCACATCGAGCGCGATTTCGACGTGTCCATTCCCGAGTTCCGCGGCGACCGCGAGCAGCTCATCCAGGCCACGCTCAACATCACGCACAACGCGGCGCAGGCGCTGACCGAGCGCCGCGCGGCAGGCGACGCGCAGATCACTTTCAAGACGCGCATAGCCCGTCAGGTGATCTTCAACAAGCAGTGGTATCGACTGGCACTGGAATTGCATGTAATCGACAATGGACCGGGTGTGCCGGACACGATCAAGGACCGCATCTTCTATCCGCTGGTATCGGGCAGGGAAGGCGGGACAGGGCTGGGATTGACGCTCGCGCAAACTTTTGTGCAACAGCATCACGGCGTGATCGAGTGCGACAGCGTCCCGGGCCGAACCGATTTCAAGATATTGATACCGCTGCCCTAGCGCAGCCACCGGCAACAGAGGAGATGCATGAAGCCGATCTGGATAGTTGATGACGACCAATCGATTCGCTTCGTGCTCGAGAAGGCTCTATTGCGCGAAGACCTGCCCACGCGCAGTTTCACGAACACGCGCGAGGTGCTGGCAGCACTCGAACAGGCCGCCGACGACGATCAGCAAGGTCCCCAGGTTCTGGTGAGCGACATCCGCATGCCCGGCGGTTCCGGGCTCGACCTGCTCGACAAGATCAAGGCCAAGCACCCCGGCCTGCCCGTCATCATCATGACGGCCTTCTCCGACCTCGACAGCGCCGTTTCGGCCTTCCAGGGCGGCGCCTTCGAATACCTGCCCAAGCCCTTCGACCTGCCGCGTGCGGTCGAACTCATCCGCCGTGCCGTCGATGAAAGCCAGCGCGAGGAAGTCGCCGAAGAACGCATGGTCGCGGCGCCCGAAATGCTCGGCCAGGCTCCTGCGATGCAGGACGTGTTCCGCGCCATCGGCCGGCTTTCGCAAAGCAACGTCACGGTGCTCATCACCGGCGAATCGGGCTCGGGCAAGGAACTGGTGGCGCGTGCGCTGCACAAGCACTCGCCGCGCGCCAACGGCCCCTTCGTTGCGATCAACACTGCGGCCATTCCCAAGGACCTGCTGGAGAGCGAACTCTTCGGCCACGAGCGCGGCGCCTTCACCGGTGCGCAAACCATGCGCCGCGGCCGCTTCGAGCAGGCCGAGGGCGGCACGCTCTTCCTCGACGAAATCGGCGACATGCCCTTCGACCTGCAGACGCGCCTGCTGCGCGTGCTGAGCGACGGCCATTTCTACCGCGTGGGCGGCCACAACTCGGTCAAGGCCAACGTGCGCGTCATCGCAGCCACCCACCAGGACCTGGAGCAGCGCGTCAAGCTCGGCGGCTTCCGCGAAGACTTGTTCCACCGCCTCAACGTGATTCGCCTGCGCCTGCCGGCACTGCGCGAACGCGGTGAAGACGTGCCCGCGCTCACGCGCCACTTCCTGCAGGTGAGCGCGCGTCAGCTGGGCGTCGAGCCCAAGCGCATTTCCGATGCGGCGCTGGCCAAGCTCGCGGCCTTCGGCTTCCCGGGCAACGTGCGCCAGCTCGAGAACATCTGCCACTGGCTGACCGTGATGGCGCCGGCCCAGCTGATCGAAGCGAAGGACCTGCCGCCCGAGGTGATGGCCGTCGGTGCCGGCGCTGAGACTCTCCACGTGCCCGAAGCCGCGACCGTCGCGCCGACCGCAGCGGCCCAGCCCGTGGCGTCGCTGCCAGTTGCAGGCAGCGAATCGGCGCCCGCGCACGCCGTCTCCGAGCCCGCTGAAGCCCATGCGGGCGTGAGTAGTTGGGAAAGCGGCCTGGAGCACGAAGCCCAGGCCTTGCTCGCGGCCGGCCGCACCGATGTGTGGGACGTGCTCTCGCGCCGCTTCGAGTCGAGGCTGATCCTTACAGCCCTGGCCAACACGCGCGGCCGCCGTATCGAGGCCGCGCAGAAACTGGGCATCGGGCGCAACACCATCACCCGGAAGATCCAGGAACTCGGCATCGAATGAAAAGGCCCCTTGGGGCCTTTTTTATTACCGGCCGGACTTATCCAGCTGGCCGTACCAGTGCAGAAGATCGCCCATCCCTCGTTCAAGTGATGCGCTGCTTCACCAATTGACTCACATTCCGGCCTGAGACCAAGGGGCATCCGGGCCCGCGCGCCGCGGGTACCGTCCACTCAAGCAAGGAACGTAGCCATGTCTTTCAAGATTCTCTGCTGCGACGGCGGCGGCATCCGCGGCGTCATCACGGCGATGCTGATCCAGGACCTGGACAAGAGTTTCGGCATCGTCGCAAGTGCGAATGGTTTCGCCGGCACGTCCACCGGCGGCCTGATCTCGCTGGGCCTGGTGAACAACGTGAGCATCGACAAGATCGTCAGCGTCTACCAGAACGATGGCTCCACCATCTTCAAGCCCAACGGCTGGCTGCTGGACGCGCAAGCCAAGCAGCAGGACCGGGCACCGGCGCAGTCGACAGAAGACCTGCTGGGCAGCGGTCCGGGCATCTTCAAGTGCCAGTACGTCAACACCGGCTTGCAATCAGTCGCCCAGCAGCTGGTGGGTAGCGGCGGTGCGCTGTCCTCGGCGAGCCGCTTCGTGGCCGTCAACTCCGCGCGGCTGTGGGATGCGAACCAGAACAGCTGGGCGCCGTGCACCATCTCCAACGGCCAGAGCAACGCCTACCGCGGCATCAGCATGGTGGACGCCGCGCTGGCCACCTCGGCCGCGCCAACGTACTTCCCGCCGTACCAGATGGGCGACTTCGGCTACTTCGCCGACGGCGGCACCTTCGCCAACAACCCCTCGATGACGGCGATCGTGGAAGCGATCTACCAGGGCTGCGCCACCGCCCCGTCGGACATCGTGATGCTGTCGCTGGGCACCGGCGTCAATCCGGTGGGTGTGCCGCCCAGTTCCGTGTCCAACCCGCTGGACTGGGGCGTCACGCATTGGCTGTGGCCGTTCAGCGACGGCGTGGTGCCGGCTACTGCGCTGCTCAACCTCACCATGGATGCCACCGCGGAGCTGGCGGCGACCCAGGCCGGCCAGCTGCTCGGCAGCAACTACATGCGCGGCAACGTGCCGCTGGCCCAGCCGTTCGGCCTGGACGACTACAAGAACGTGGGCGAGCTGGTGAGCGCGACGCAGAAATACATCGAGAGCTCGCCCGAGTGGGCGGCGGTGCGCAGCTGGGTCCAGCAGAACTGGACTTGAGCGAGGCGAGCGACGCCGGCGGCGTGACTATCGGCTTCGCTGGCCCAGGGTCAGCGAATCGATCTGGAAATTTCCGCTCTTGTCCCAGAGCCAGGTATCCACGTACGTATGGGCGCCGAGCTTGCCGGGGTTCGGCAAAGGCGATGTTGCCTTGATCAGCTCCGCAATCATCGGCGGCACTTCGGGCGCGTGGCTCGGCGTGCGGCTGAAATCGACCCTGATCACCTTGCCCGTGGCGTCGATGTCGGTTTCGACCACCACCACCGCATACACCAGCGGCGGAATCTTGCCCTTGTAGATGCGGCTCGCGTACTTGTTGTAGATGTGGCGCGCGCCGATCTTGCGGTAGGTCCGCACGGCCGGCGTCTGCGCGGTTATCAGCCGCACCGTCGGCACGTCGCGTCCGGACGCGGTCTCGTCCGCAGGCGAGGTTGCAGCGCTCTTGCCGCCTTCTTCCGCCTTGTCGCCGGGTTTCAGCAGCGAGCAGGCCGTGAGCGTCAGCGCGATGGCCGCGATTGCGAGGTTGCGTATGGTCATGGGCTCAGGCACCCTGCTCGAGATCGAGCACCACCGGCGCATGGTCGCTCGGCTTTTCCCATTTGCGCGGCACGCGGTCGATGATGCAGCCCTTCACGCGCGGCACCAGCGGTTGGCTCACCAGGATGTGGTCGATGCGCAGCCCGCGGTTCTTCTGGTAGCCCAGCATGCGGTAGTCCCACCATGAGTAGCTCTTCTCGGGCTGCTCGAACATGCGAAAGCTATCCGTCAGGCCCAGGTCGAGCAGCGCCTTGAAGTGGTTGCGCTCTTCCGTCGTGTGATGGATCGTTTCCTTCAGGCCCACCGGGTCGAAGCTGTCGCGGTCTTCCGGCGTGATGTTGAAGTCGCCCAGCAGCACCAGGTTCGGGTTGGCCGCCAGCTCCTGGCGCAGCGAGTCGCGCAGTGCGTCGAGCCACTTCATCTTGTATGCGAACTTCTCGCTGCCCGGCTCCTGGCCGTTCACGAAGTAGCCGTTGACCACACGCAGCGGACCCGAAGGCGTCTCGACCGTGGCCGCGATCACGCGCGACTGGTCGTCGCTGAAGTCGGTGATGTTCTTCACCACGTCGCGCACCGGTGCAAGGCTGAGAATCGCCACGCCGTTGTAGGTCTTCTGGCCGAACACCGCGGCCTCGTAGCCGGCCGACTTCAGCACCTCGAGCGGGAACTTGTCGTCGGTCATCTTGAGCTCCTGCAAGCACAGCACGTCGACCGGGTTGGCGATGAGCCAGTCGAGCACGTGCTGCAGGCGCGCAGTGAGGGAATTGACGTTCCAGGTGGCTATTTTCATGGGTTTGCTGACTTGTTGATTGCCAATGATCTTTGCGTCGCGCGCGGCGCAGCGCTGCATTTGGCCGGTCAGCTTAGCAAAAGCACTCGACCTCTCCGAGTGCAAGGCAGGTAAGTGGGCGCAACAGTAGTTCGGGGCAGGCAGGCGGGCACGCCGGGGAGTGCTCCGGTTTCTTCGGCCATAGGCGCCCGGACGGCGAATGCGATGCGGCTACTCCGGCGCAGCAGCGGGTGCCTGGGATTCCTGCGCCTGCTGCAGGCTTTGTTGCTGCGGTGCGCCGACCGGAGCGGTCGGCCCGCATGCACTGCGGTTCCTGATCGCGACGCCCTTGACGAGGTGGCGGGGCACGTGGTGTGTCCTTATCAACTGCGCCAGCGCCTCGCTGCGCGCTGGTTCGCATACCGGTAGAAACATGTGCAATGAGCTCATGGTGTCGTCCAGTGAACGCCAGAAAAGAAAGCTCGGATCTGAAAGAGGAGGGGACGGCGGCCTCTGGCGTGGCCGGCGGACATTATGAGCGCCTGATTTCCGCTGTGCGCAATCGCCCTCCCGGCGCAGATGCCATCGGTCGAATGCTGCCTACAGCGTCTCGTTTTCCTTGAGCACGCCCGCCTTGCGCAGGGCGGAGTCCAGCCACTTGGCCGCCGTGTCGCCTTTCCTGATGGCCTCGATGCGTGCGGCTTCGTCCTCGACCTTCTGCTTTGCGGCCTGAAGAAGCACCTCGACTCTTTCCCGCTCGACCACCACCACGCCGTCGGCATCGGCCACGACCAGGTCGCCTGCACGCACGGCCACGCCGCCCACGGACACCGGATGCCCGATGCGGCCCGAGGCCAGCTTCGTCGGGCCGTTGGGATTGGTGCCGACCGAGAAGACGGGAAAATCCATCTCGTCGATCTCGACGCTGTCGCGCACCGCGCCGTCGATCACCACGCCGGCGATGCCGACCTGCCGGCAGGCGTTCATCATGATCGTGCCCATCAGGGCGGCGCTCCGGTCGCCCTTGCCGTCGATCACCAGCACGTCGCCGGGCTTTGCCAGCGCGATGGCGGCGTGGATCATCAGGTTGTCGCCCGGCCGCACTTCGACCGTGAGCGCACTGCCGACGAGCGTCATCCGGTGGCGCAAGGCCTGGATGCGGCCGTGCAGGGCGCCCCGGCGGCCTGCCACGTCGGCAAGGATGGCCGGCTGGAACGCCGAGGCCTGCCGGACCAGATCGGAGGGAACGCGCTCGAAGTCGCGAATGATGTCGGGTAGCTGGTTCATCGTCTGTCTCTCGTTCTCTTTCTTACTCGGCCTTGACGTCGGCGTCCTTCACCACGCGGCCCCACTTGCGCTTGTCGGCAGCCAGGAAGGCGCGGAACTGCTCGGGGGTGCTCCCTACGGGCTCCAGGCCGTCGGCAGCGAGTCGCTTGGAGATCTCGGGCATCGCCAGCACCTTGGCAACCTCGCGCTGGACGCGCTCGACGACGGCCGGTGGCGTGTTCTTCGCCGCGCAGATGCCTGCCCAGGTCACGGGGTCGAAGTCGGGAACGCCGGCCTCCGTCACGGTCGGAATGTCCGGAAAGGCCGCCAGCCGGCGCGGGCTGGCCACAGCCAGCGCGCGGAGCTTGCCGGCGCGTGCGTACTGCATCGAGCTGACGGGCTGGTCGAAGATCATCGAGACCTGGCCTGCAATGAGGTCCGTCATGGCCTGGCCAGTGCCTTTGTAGGCCACGTGAACGATGTCGATGCCCGCTCGGCTCTTCAGCATCTCGCCCGCAAGATGCCCGCCGGTGCCCGTGCCCGAAGAAGCGAAGTTGATCTCGCCGGGCTTCTGCTTGGCGTATGCAACGAGCTCCTTGACGCTCTTCACCGGCAGGGTCGAATTGACCAGCAGCATGTAGGGCGCGTTGACGACTTGCGTGACCGGTGCGATGTCCTTCTCGGGATCGAAGGGCATGCTCTTCAGGATGTACGGCTGGATCGACAGGGTTCCCGTGGTGCACATCAGCAGCGTGTGCCCGTCCGCAGGCGCGCCGAGCATCGCCGATGCCGCGATGTTGCCGCCGGCGCCGGGACGGTTTTCGACCAGCACCTGCTGCCCGAGCCCTTCCGCCAGCTTCGGCGCAATCAGGCGCGCCACGACGTCGTTGGAACCGCCGGGCGAAAAGCCGACGAGGATCTTCACCGGTTTCGACGGAAAGGCATCTGCAGCCCACGCATGGGTTGCGCCAAGCCAGACGGTGCCCGCGGCAAGGGCCGGCAGCAGCTTCAGAAGAGGTTGGAGTTTCATTGCAGTTCCTGGTTGATGGCTTGGCCCGAGAGTTCGTCGCGCGCCCGCGCAATGCGGCGGCACCCTTCCAGCAGCTGCTCTGTGCTGGCGGCGAACGAAATGCGGAAATGTGTCGGCACGCCGTAGGCACTGCCTTGCAGCGCCGCCAGGTCCTGCGAATCGAGCAGGTGCATCACCCAGTCGTCGCTGCTTTCGATTGCGACGCCCGTGCGTGTGCGAAGACCGAACAGCGCGCTGCATGACGCGAAGATGTAGAACGCACCGTCGGGCGCTGCGCAATGGATGCCGTCGATGGCATTGAGCGAGGCAACCACCATGTCGCGCCGCTTCTCGTATTCGCGCCGGTTAGAGGCAATGGTGCCCTGCGGTCCCGTGAGCGCGGCGACGGCTGCAGCCTGTGCGATCGAGTTCGGCCCGGAGGTGCTCTGCGACTGGAGCTTGACCATCGCCTTGACCAGCGCCGAAGGCCCCGCGCCATAGCCGATGCGCCAGCCCGTCATCGCGTAGGCCTTGGAAACACCGTTCACTGTCAGCGTGCGGTCCTTGAGGTCGGGCGCCACCTGGGCCATGGTGGCGAACTCGACGTCGCCATAGATCAGGTGCTCGTAGATGTCGTCGGTCAGCACCCAGACGTGGGGGTGGCGCCGCAGCACCTCGGCCAGTGCCTGGAGCTCGGCACGCGTGTAGGTCACCCCGCTCGGGTTGTTCGGCGAGTTCAGCATCAGCCAGCGTGTCTTGCGGGTGATGGCGCGTTCTAGGTCGGCAGGCTGCAGCTTGAAGCCCGATGCCGCCGGGCAGTCGACGAAGACCGGAACGCCGCCGGCCAGCAGGGCGATGTCCGGGTAAGACACCCAGTAGGGCGCCGGCACGATCACCTCGTCACCCGCCGCGACCGTGCACATGAGCGCGTTGAAGATCACCTGCTTGGCGCCGGTGCCCACGATGATCTCGCCCGGTGTGTAGGCCAGCCCGTTCTCGTTCAGGAACTTGCCGGCAATGGCTTCCTTCAGCACCGGCGTGCCGCCCACGTCCGTGTAGCGGGTCTGGCCGTCGGTCATGGCTCGGATTGCCGCTTCCTTGATGTGCCCGGGTGTCTCGAAGTCGGGCTCGCCCGCGGTCAGGCCGAGGATGTCCCGGCCCATCGCGCGCAACTCGCGCGCCCTCTGGCCGGCCATGGAACTGGGGGATGGTTTGATTCGATTCAGGCGTGGTGCGATGTGAAGCATGCACGCAGTATCAAAGTCCGGCTGTCGCAGGACAAACGAGAAATCGGAGGAGCGCGGTATTCCTTTTTTTCCTGCAGAGCCATGGGCGTACATTCCGCTGGCATGAACTTCACTTTCAAGCAGCTGGAGGCCTTCCTCTTCAGCGCCAAGCTCCAGAGCTTCAGTGCCGCGGCGGTGAAGCTGCATACCACGCAGTCGGCCATCTCCAAGCGCCTGGCGGAACTAGAGGAGTCGCTCGGCGGCCCCTTGCTGCATCGCACCTCCCACGGCCTGGAGCTGGCCCAGGCCGGCCGGGAGCTGCTGCCGCTCGCGGAAGAAGCGCAACGGCTCTGGCAGCGCATCGAGCACGACATCAGCCTCGACAAGACGCTGCGCGGCACCTTCCGTGTGGGCGTGACGGAGCTGATTGCGATGACCTGGCTCACACGCCTGATCCAGCTGCTGCAGAAGCTGCACCCCCAGGTCACGCTGGAGCCGGTGGTGGACGCGGGGCTCACGCTCTTCGAGCGCCTCGAAGCCAACAAGCTCGACCTGACCATCATGCCCGGCATCTTCTGGGGCCAGGCCTTCGAATCTATCAAGGTGGGGCAGGTCGACCAGGCCTGGATCGCGAGCCCGCGGCTCGACATTCCCGCGCGGGCATTGAAGCCGCACGAGTTTGCCGACTACCCCGTGATCGAGCAGCCTGCCGGTGCCTCGAAGAACAGGTTCTACGAAGCCTGGCGCGCGGAGCACGGCTTCCGCTTCGGCAAGGTCATGCTGACGAACAGCACGACTGTTCTGCGCGAACTGACGATCAGCGGCTTCGGCATCAGCCAGCAGGCGCTCGACTATGTGCGCCCGGACATCAAGAGTGGCCTGCTACGTGTGGTGAAGAGCGACCCCATGCCGCCGCCGCTGGTCTACAGCGCGGTCTACCGGCGCGACAACTCCAGCCCCGCGCTGGCGCGCATCGTCGAGCTGGCCGTGAAGACATGCGATTTCACCTTGCGGGCGAGCCAGCACGACGTGGCCCCGGCGCGCCCACCGCGGGGCTCGGGTGCGACGCTGAGGCAGCGCTCGCTGCGCCAGGGCGTGAAGACGCCTGCCAGGAAGACCAGGAAATAGATGCGGGGAGATGCGGGGCTACTGGGCTACTGGGCCACGTGCCCGTAGCAGGCCTTCAGGCCCGTGTAGTCGTAGTAGTGCGCCGTGCCCGCAGCCTTGGCGCCATCGCAGGCCGCCTTGAAGTCGGTTTCCTTCTCGTTGTAGAGCATGCGCACGAGCAGTTTTCCGCCGCCGTCGGCGAACACGTCCCACTGCATGTTGGCCGCCATCGGCGAGACGTAGTCGCCGCGCCACGTGTTGCTGTCGTAGCTGAAGCTGGAGGCCTTGGGCACGCTCTGGTCCTCGCCCTTCAGGCCCATGCGCACCGCGAAGGGCATCATGATTTCCGCGTGCGTGAAGCGCAGCTTGGCCGCGTGCGAGCGGTCGCCCCTGGCGATTGCATCGACTTCGTTGAACATGTCGTCGACCAGGATCTGCGACATGCGCGAAGTGATGTCGCCCTTCTCCGTCATGCCGGGGCCCTTGTCGTAGAAATCGGAGCCGTCGTTGAGCGCGGCGAAGAACTTCGCCTGCGCTGCCGGCATGTAGGCCGTGAAATCGACGCCGGCCTCGCTGCGCATCGCGGGTGCGATCACATACAGCTCGTACAGTAGCGCGCCTGCGTCGCCGGGCGACTTGATCGATGTCTTGCCGTCGCCGCTCAGGCTGGGCGCGAACTTGCCGTCGTCGCTCGTGTAGCTGAAGCTGCCGCTGTTGGAAAAGCTGTACGTGCCGTTGGCGATCTTGTCGACGAAGCTCCTGGCGAACAGGCGCTCCAGCAGCAAGCGGCCGGCGGCCGCGGCCTCGGGCGTGACCGTGAGGCCGCTCTGCTTGGCGAGCAGGTCGGCATCGTTGCTCTTGTAGTTCTGGTAGGCCAGGCTGGCCTGGTAGGTCGTGTAGAGCGGATCGGTGGTGTTCGTTACCAGGTCGGTCGCCTTCACGAGCTTGTGGAAGTACAGCAGGAAGCGGTTGGTGCCCACCGGCTGGCTCACGGCCGTGCCGTTGTCGGGGTAGGGCGCCGGTGCCGGCGGATAGGTCAGCAGCGGCGCCAGCGCAGGCTGCACCGCCTTGAGCGACTGCACGAAGAAGTTGCCGCTGTCGACTGCGCGATCGACGCCGGAGGTCACTGTCACGATCTGGCGTGGGGCGGAGCCGGCGTTGTCGCCGATCTGCTTCCAGTAGGCCGGCAGGCGCTGAACCAGCCTTGCCGCAAGCTGCGTGTGCTCGTTGATGCCAACCTGCGTCTCGTTGCCGTAGCCGGGCGTGCTGATGCCGGCCACGCCATAGCCGAGCAGGAAGTTGGCCTTCATGATCTTCAGCACGTCGGGCCCGAGCTTCTCGCCCAGTGGCGTGAGGGCGCCGTCGTCTTGTGCCTTCTTCCACATGTTGTAGACCGCAAGGTCGTACTTGAGGCCCGAGAGCCCGCGCGAGCCGTGGCGCGCAACCACCTCGGTGTAGACCGGCGAGAAGCCCGCGGGCGCCGCCTCGTAGGTGCTGACATCCTGCTGCGGGCGGTACGGCGCCTTGGTCTGGTAGTAGCGGTCGGTCAGGGCGGCGGCCGTTACCACCGCCTTGACGTCGTCAGTGTTCGCGGCCGATGCGAGGGCATCGCGGATGCGCTGCAGGCCTTCGTCGGAAGCGGCCTTGAGCGCGGCCTTTGCAACAGGGTCGCTCTCGGTGTTGATGTCACCGAGCAGCTTCGACGCGACCACGCCGACAGAGATTGCCACCTTGCCCGCAGCGGTCTTGAAGTCGAGCCCGTTGGCTTCCATCTCCGCGACCACCGCGGTCGATTCGAAGTCGACAACGCTCGGCGCTTCCTTCGGCGCACGCAGCACGAGCGCTGAAGTCACCGGCTTGGATGAGGGGATGGACGGATCGAGCTCGGTGGCATCGGTGCCGATCTCGGCCACGATGCCCGCGCCCGAGCCGGCAAGCGTGAAGCCGCCCTGCTTGTCCGATCGGGTGGCCGGTTCGCCCGCATCGCAGCGGCCGTTGGAGTTGAGGTCCAGGCAGACCTTGGCGTTGACGAAGTAGCTGCCGACCACGACCCCGCTGGTGCTGGTGGTCGTTGTGCTGCCCGGCGTTGTGGAAACCCCGGCGGCCGGAGGCAAGACGAAAGAAGAACCGCTGTCTCCCCCTCCGCATGCAACCAGCAGGAGCGCCGAGAGACTGAGACAAGAAACCGGCACGAGGGCCAGGGCGCGGCGAAGCGGAGAAGTAGGCTGCATGAGAGTCACGGACGAGCGAAAGGGGTGGAGCTTTCAGCGCGTGCGTGACATGGCGGTGACTGACAGAGCGCAGCAGAAGGTGGTCAGGTCCTGGTCAGCTGGCCAGGCTGGCACTGACTACGCGCGATCAGTGCCGTCCGCTGCGCTGGATGCGGTGGCGCAGTTGACTGGAAAGCGTGTCCGCAACAATCACCATCACGGTGATGACGATGATGCAGGTGGCTGTCTCCGGATAGCGAAAGAGCTTGAGGCTGCTCACCAGCTCGAAGCCGAGTCCGCCGGCGCCGACCATGCCCAGCACCGTCGCCGAGCGCAGGTTCACCTCGAAGCGGTAGAGAACCACGGCGATCCACGCAGTGACGACTTGCGGCAGCACGCCGAACACGATGACCTGCAACGGCCGCGCGCCGGTCGCGCGCAAGGCTTCGAGCGGGCCCTGGTCGATTTCCTCGATGGCATCCGCGAAGAACTTGCCCAGCATGCCCGCGCCATGGAGCGCCAGCGCCAGCACACCGGGAAACGGCCCCAGGCCAACAGCCGAGACGAACACCAGTGCCAGGATCAGTTCGTTGATGCTGCGCACCACGTTCAATGCCTGCCGCGTGCTCTGGTAGATCCACCGGTTGCTCTGCAGGTTGCGCGCGGCCAGGAACGAAAGGGGAATGGCGGGCAGCACGGCCAGCAGCGTTCCCCACACCGCGATCTGCACGGTCTCGAGCGCAGGCGCGACGAGGCGGCTCAGGATGTTCAGGTCGGGCGGCAGGGTGCGGCCGAGAAAGTCCAGGATCTGCGGCAGGCCGGCCGCGAGTTCCGTCCAGCTGAGCTGGGCTCCGGCGGCGCTCCACTGCAGCGCCCAGGCCACGATGCAGATTCCGATGAGCAGGCTGAACCAGCCCTTGCGGCCTTCGGGCAGCGGGCCGGTCCAGGCGTATCTGGTCGATGCGGGTTTCGTGTTCGTCATGTTCATCCTTGCGTGCCGGCCATCGAGGGCATGGCCAGTGCGGCCGGGTTGCTGGCTGCGTCCTTCCGGTCGACGGCCGGTTGCGGCATGTTGTAGATGCGATCGATGTCGTCCTGCCCCATGGCCTGCGGCACGCCATCGAACACGACGCGGCCTTGCGCGAGCCCAACGATGCGGTCGGCAAACTCGCGCGCGTAGTCGACCTGATGCAGGTTGCACAGCACGGTGATCCCCAGGTCGCGCGAGGCATCGTGCAGGTACTGCAGCACCTTGCGCGAGGTCTGCGGGTCGAGACTGGCAACCGGTTCGTCCGCGAGGATCAGCCTCGGTCGCTGCGCAAGCGCACGGGCGATGCCCACGCGCTGCATCTGGCCGCCCGACAGCGAATCGGTGCGTTCATGCGCCTTGTGCGCAAGGCCCACGCGGCCCAGGCACTCGTGCGCCAGCGCGATGTCTTCGCGGCTGAAGAAGTGCATGACCGAAGCGAGCGTCGACACTGCACCCAGGCGGCCGGTCAGCACGTTCTTCAACGCGCTCAGCCGCGGCACCACGTTGTGGTGCTGGAAGATCATCGCGACACGCTGGCGCAGCGCGCGCGTATCGGCGCACTGCACGGCATCCATGCCGTCGACCTTCAGTTCGCCGCCGTCCGCCACGGCCAGGCGGTTCACGCATCGCAGCAGGGTCGATTTGCCGGCACCCGACTCGCCGAGCACCACCACGAACTCTCCCGCAGCCGCGTCCAGGTCAACGCCGCGCAGCACGGCGTTGTCGCCGTACTGCTTGGTGAGCCGCCGGATGCGGATCACTTCATGCTCCGCAGATCGAGCTTGAGCACCTTGGCGGTGTCGCGCACGACGTTGTAGGCCGCGTCGTTCGTGGGCTGGAAGCCGTTCAGCACGCCCTGGTCGCCCCACGGCAGGTCCTTGACGTTGGCCAGGGCCTTCGCGATCTTTGCCTTCAGCGCCGGATCGAGGTCCTTGCGCCAGACCATCGGCGATTCGGGAATCGGGTTAGACGACCAGACGATCTCGAGCTCGTCCGCTTTCACCTGGCCCTTGGCGATGGCGCTCGCGAGGATGCGGTCCGCCACGGCTGCGGCATCGACCTTCTTGTTGGCCACGGCGAGGATGCTGGCGTCGTGCGAGCCCGAGAAGATGACGCGGCTGAAGAAGGTCTCGGGGTCGTAGCCGGCCTGCAGCAGGCCCGCCTTGGGGAACAGGTGGCCGGACGCGGAGGTTGGGTCTACGAAGGCGAAGGTGCGGCCCTTCAGGTCGGCGGTCTTGGCGAGGCCGCTTTCCTTGCGCGCAATGATCACGCTCTTGTAGGAGCTCTGGCCAGTCTTCTTCGTGACGGCCACCGCGAAGGCTTCTACATCGGCGATCTGGTTGGCAAGCACGTACGAGAACGGGCCGAGGTAGGCCACGTCGAGCTTCTTGGAGCGCAGGGCTTCGATGACGCCGTTGTAGTCGGTGGCAACGAAGGGCTTGACCGGCATGCCCAGTTGCTGCTGCAGGCTGTCGAGCACCTGGCGGCTGCTCTCGATCATGGCCTGCGAGTCCTCGGCCGGAATCAGGCCGATGGTGAGCGGTGGCGCGGCCAGCGCCGGCATGGCGGCGACGGTGGACAGGGCGAGGGCGATCAGGCTTCGGCGCAGGCGAAAGAGGGGGCTCATGGGTGGTGCTCGGTGGGGTGAAGGTTGGGAATTAGCGCAAGACTAAGAACGCCATGTGACAACGAAATATCAAATCGATCACGTATTTGTCACGTATCTATTGAGACAATCTATGGATGTCAGCAGCCAGACTCCGTGCTTTTCTCGCCGTGGCCCAGCACGGCAGCTTCAGCGCAGCCGCGCGTGCCGTGGGCCTGAGCCAGCCGACGCTCACCACCCAGGTCCAGGCCCTTGAGCGCCAGCACAACGTCGTGCTCTTCCATCGCCAGGGTCACCGCATCGAACTCACCAGCGTGGGCGAGCGCCTTCTACCCATCGCGCGGCAGATCGCGTCGCTGGAGCAGGACTCGTACAACCTCCTTCACGACAGCGGCGACCTCCAGTCCGGCGAACTCAAGCTCGGGGCGGTTGGCCCCTTCCACGTCATCGAGATGGTCGATGCCTATCGCAAGCGCTACCCGCGCCTCGACGTCTCTATCCGCATGGGCAATTCGTCCTCGGTGTTCAAGGACCTGGAGGAATACGCCGTCGACATCGGCGTGCTGGCGCGCTTCCATGAGGCGCCCGGCTTCAGTGCCACGCCGTATGCGCGGCACGCACTCATCCTGTTCGTGCATCGCGACCACCCCTTCGCGAGCCGCGGCCAGATCCGGCTGGACGAGTTGCACGGACAGCCGATGCTCCAGCGGGAAAGCGGCTCGAGCACGCGGCGCGCGCTCGACGAGGCTTTCCAGCGCGCGGGCGTCCGTCCGAAGCTCGCCATGGAAATCGGAAGCCGCGAGGCCATCCGTGAAGCGGCCGCGCGCGGCATCGGCATCGGTGCCGTCTCGGAGGCGGAGTTCATTCCGGACGAGCGCCTGCGCACCGTTCGCATAGAGGGCGACCCCGCCGTGACGCACACCTACCTCTATTGCCTCCAGATCAGGCGCGAGAGCCGCGTGCTCGCATCTTTCTTCGACGTGGCGCTGAAGCTGCGCAAGGGGCTGCAGCCTGCGGCTACCTGAGCGCTGAGGAGGCAAGCGACGGTATCGATCCTCCGCGAGCCTGCAGGCGGGCGTCGATCGCATCGAAGAACGACGAGATCAGCCGACTCTCCCGACGCTCGCGCAGGCAGCACACGTGAATGTGCGTGGAGACGACATCGCCTTCGATGCGCACCGGCCTCAGGCGCGGATCGGGCACGTATTCGGACTGCGAGACGGTGCCGATGCCAAGCCCCCTGGCCACGGCTTCGCGCAGCGCCTCGCGGCTTCCGATTTCCATCGCGACCTGCACGGTCACGCCCTGCGCGATCAACGCGTCCTCCAGCGCCTTGCGGGTCGTGGAGGCGGGTTCGCGCATCAGCAGCGGTTGTCCCGACAACTCCTTCAGCGCGATCGACTTGCGCTTGGCGAACGGATGATCGACGTGCACGAACACGATCACCGGGTACTGCGCGTAGAGCTGCGTGTAGTAGCGCTCGTCGGGAAACCGGCTTGCCAGCACGCCCACGTCGCTCACGTATTTGTCGAGCGCGTCGAGGATCACTTCGGAATTGCCCAGCGTGATGGAGATCTTGATGCGAGGGTGGACCGCGTGGTACGCCTCGATCATCTCGGTGACGTGAAAGGGCCCGACCGCGCCGACCTTCAGCGATCCGTGCCGCAGCTTGCCACTGTCGTCCAGCAGCGAGCTCATGTCGCCTTCGAGCGCGATCATGCGTCGGGCCAGGGGCAGCATCTCCAGCCCCAGCGCCGATAGTTCCACGCGCCGGCCGCGGCGGTGGAACAGCTCGGCACCGTATTCGCGCTCCATCATCTGGATCTGCGAATTGAGTGTGCTGTGGCTCATGCCCAGCGTGCGCGCGGCGGCTGTGAAGCCGCCCTCTTGCGCGACGGCGATGAATGCGCGAATCTGGTTGAGCGTCACTGCAGGGTCTCCCGGGCCACTGGGTCGTCTGAAAGGGCGCCATGATGCCGGGCGATCATGATGGCCGCGTGTAAGCCGCTGGCTACGTGGCCGCG
The DNA here is from genome assembly GCF_051992195.1 of Variovorax sp. YR566. Classification (NCBI taxonomy): domain Bacteria; kingdom Pseudomonadati; phylum Pseudomonadota; class Betaproteobacteria; order Burkholderiales; family Comamonadaceae; genus Variovorax; species Variovorax sp. YR566. Next base: position 2,399,598 of record NZ_CP197092.1, read on the forward strand.
ACCCCCATGGCCGGATCGCTCACGCCGTCCTTGCCGGTCTCCAGCCGCCCCGCGAAGCGCCGTTCGAAGCTGGTGCCCATGGTCAGCGTGAAGTCGTACCAGCTGTTGGTTCCTGCGAGCGACCATGACGGCTCCACCTGCATGCCGGGCGCCACGGTGTAGGTCCAGGGGCCGTCTGTGCGGTACGCGTTGGCGCCGACCGTCACGGTCGCTGGGGCGTTGCCCATGTTCATGATCGTCAGGTACACCGAGTTGCCGCTGCTGTCGTAGCACACGCGAACTTCCGGGTTCGGCCCGCTGGCCAGCGCGCCCATGTCGCCCTTGAAGCGCCGGTGATAGCCGTTGGGCCCGAGCACCCACAGGCTGTACTTGCCCGTGTTGTCGGCCACCGCCGCCCAGGCGTCGGAAATCATCTTGCCGGGCTCCACGGTGAAGCGCCTGGGGTAGCGCGACAGGTTCAGCTCGTCGTACACATGGAACACGGCGCCTTGCGTGCCCGTGTTGCTGAACGTGAGCCACACCTGGCCGTTGGGCAGGTCGACGTTGGCGCTGGTGTGCAGGTGATACGGAAGCGCACGCGAAGGCCGCAGGGCGAGCGCCTGCGAAGGCAGCGGCACCGAACCCGCCGCGGGCACCGGCACGCCGGGCGCGGCCACCTGCTGCGACAGCGTGGCATCGGCCTGCGCCTTGGTCGGCGCCGTCACCAGCGCGGGCTTGGCCGCGTTCGGGTTGCGGAAGTCGAAGCACGACATCAGGTCGCCGAACACCGTGCGGCGCCACGGGCTGATGTTGGTTTCGCGCACGCCGAAGCGCTGCTCCAGGAAGCGCAGCGTCGAGGTGTGGTCGAACACCTGCGAGTTGACCCAGCCGCCGATGCTCCACGGAGAAATCACCAGCATCGGCAGCCGCACGCCGGCGCCGAAGGGTTTGCCGTCGGGCGTGCGCTTGCTCGAGTCGCCGGGCGGCGGCGGCATCGTGTAGTACTCGTTGGTGATGTCCGCCGTCGACTTGCCGGCATAGGTGCCGTCCGCGTTGCGCCACGGCGGGGCCGGCGGCGGCATGTGGTCGAAGAAGCAGTCGTTCTCGTCGAAGTTGATGATGAGCACGGTCTTGCTCCACACCTCCGGATTGGCGGTGAGCATGTCGAGCAGCGTCTGGATGTACCACGCGCCCTGCTGCGGAACCGACATGCTCGGGTGCTCGCTGTAGGGCCCCGGCGCAACGATCCAGCTCACCTGCGGCAGCGTGCCCGCGGCGATGTCGTCGGCCACCGCCTGCAGGTAGCCGCCGTCGGGCATGGTGTTGCCGAAGCCCTTGTACAGCGGCGACTGCGCTTCGATCGCAGGCGAGTACGCCACATTCGGCGAGCCCTGCGACCGCAGCTGCTCGTCGACGGCGCGATAGGAAGCGAACGCCACCAGCTGGTTGTTGTTGCTGTTGTTGCCCGGCCTGTTGTAGACCTTCCAGCGCACGCCGGCAGCCTGCAGCCGCTCGGGGTAGGTGGTCCAGGTCAGGCCATCGGTGGAGGGCCCCAGGCCGCCCCAGTTGGCGTTGGTCACGCAGGCCTGGCCGGCCACGTTCGCGCCGTTCGTGCCGCTCCACAGGAACATGCGGTTGGTGAAGGTGCCCGTGTGGATCGACGTGTGATACGCGTCGCAGATGGTGAAGGCATTGGCCAGCGCCCAGTGGAACGGCAGGTCGGACTGCTGCAGGTAGCCCATCGAGATCTTGGTGTTCTTGGCTTTCGGCCATGCCGCCATGCGCCCGCCGTCCCACGCAGACTGCTGGTCGCCCCAGTCGTGCGCGCCACCGACGCGCAGCGCGTTGCCCTTGGTCGCATCGAGATAGAACGGCTGCACTGCGTCGGCGGTGCCCTGCTGCAGCCACACGGGGTTGCCCGAAGCCATCGGAATGGTGAAGCGGTCGCTGAAGCCGCGTACGCCGGGCATGGTGCCGTAGTAGTGGTCGAAGGAGCGGTTCTCCTGCATCAGGATGATGACGTGCTCCACGTCGTTGATGGTGCCCGTCGCGTTGTTCGCCGGAATGGCAAGCGCGCGCTGGATGGCGGGCGGAAACGGGCCGAGCGCGGCGCCGGCCGCGGCGGCGCGAAGGAAGGAGCGGCGGTTGAATGGAGTCATGGTTGTTGCGATCGACGTGCCCTCAGGGCGCGCAGTTGAGCTTCGAGTTCGGGAGCGTTGGCGGCAGGTCGGTGCCGGCGGCTGCGCAGCTTGCGCATGGCGCCGCCACGATCGGAATCTCGGCAGGCGCCGCGCCGTCGCCGGTTGCCGCAGCAGCGATGGGCAACTGCAGGCTGGCCCCGCCGCTGTTGCCGCCGCCACCGCACCCGGCGATGAACAGGCACGCGATACCTGCTGCAAGGAAGAGGCAGAAGCTGGATTTCATGATGGGTGCCTCCTCAGTTGACCTGCAGCGTCGACAACGGCTTGTTCGACAGGAAGATCGATTGCAGCTCGGCATCGGTCAGCACGCGGTTCCACATCGCCAGGTCGCCGAAGTGGTGCTGGTACGTGGGCGCGGTTGCGCACTTGCCGGCGAAGTACGGCGGCGTGACGGAGCCGTTGCACTTGTTCATCAGGAAGGTGCCGGTGCCGTCGTCGCCGATGCCCCACTGCGGAAACGGCGAGAGCTTGGAAAGGTCCACCGACCCCGTCGACTTGCCCACGGCCACGCGGTTGGTGGTGCTTGTCACCGGATCGAACACGTACATGTTCATGGTCTTGGCCACGCCGTCGACCGAGAAGGCGATGTACACCCAGCGGTTGACGGTGATCTGCGTGTAGGGGCTGGTCGGCCCGTCCGCGCGCACGCCCCCGCCGGAGCCGATGTTGAATGCCACGCCGCACTGGTTGCCCGAGCTGGCGAACAGGCCGATGGCAACGCCGGCATTGCCACCGCTCACATAGCTCTTGTTGGAGACGATGGTCACGTTGTTGGTGGCAACGCACGATGGCGTCTTGAACCAGAGCCCGATGGTGAATTGCGGTGCCGTGCCCTTGGAGATGTCGAAGCCATCGGCCGGCGTGAGACGGTAGCCCTCGACGCCGTTGGTGTTGACGAAGTTCGTGTCCACCAGCAGGCCGTTGGTGCCTGCGAACGGACCCGGTACCACGAGGCCGGCTGCGGGCGGAAGGTCGCTCGCGGCGGGCCCCATCGTGCTGTGCGCCATCGCATCGACCGGCGGCAGCGTGGCGCTGAACGGGTAGTAGGAGACCAGTCCGTTCTTCAGCGTCGGCGCCAGCGGAACCGGCGGAACGTAGGACACGAGTGGTGAGAGCACTGCCCTCGACGCGGCGTCCGCGCCGTCGCCGGCCTGCACCGTGTAGCTGAGCTGGTACGTGCCCTTGGCGCTCAGCACTTGCGAGAGCTGGTTGTCGGTGTACGTGGCGGTGCCCGCAGGCAGGTTCGAAGCGATGACCTGTCCGTCGCGCATGACCGTGATCGCGCCCTTGGCCGGAGCCGTCCAGTTCAGCACCACGCTCGCGCTGGAGGAGTTGTTGTCGGCCACCGATGCGGTCAGCTGCGACACGGCCTGCGCGCCGGTCAGCGGGCTGCCGTCCAGCGCGTAGGTCTTCGCGTCCGGCAGTGCGCCAAGGTAGCCGAGCACGGTCGGCGCAACGTCGGCGATGCCGGCGTTCGCATACAGGTCGGTCAGCTTCTGCGGCAGTGCAGCGCCGACGCCTTGCGTTCCCATGTTCGCAGGCTGGCTCAGGCCGATGAAGGTGCTCGACTCGGGCACCAGCGGAAGGCCGTCGTCCTGGCTGTTGGCGCTGAGTCCGTGGTTGCCGGTCACGACGACGAGCCACCGCGTGTTCGGGCGTTTCGACGTGGCATCGACGAGAGTGCCGACGGCCTTGTCGAGCTTGGCCAGCGTGCCCGCGTACTGCGTGGAGCCGAGTCCGAAGTCGAGCGCGGCGTCCTTCATCGCGCGGTACTGCGCGAGCACCGTGGCGTAGTCGCCACCGATCAGTTGCGTGGCTTGCGTGGTCACGCAGTCGGTGGCAGTCGCATTGCCGGAGCAATCGGTGAGCGAGTCGAGGTAGCCGCTGTCGTGGTCGGAAGACAGCAATTGGGCCAGCCCCGACGAAGCGACGGCCGCGCCGTTCGGCCCCGTGTTCTTGCCCTTGGTCAACTGGAACACGGTAGCGCCGCGCACCGCCTGCTTCGGTGCTTCCGACATCACCTGGTGGCGGCTGGCCCAGGTGCCGGTGAGCAGCGTCGCCCAGCCGGGCGTGTCCAGCGTGGGTTGCTGGCTGGGCGTGCCGGCCATGCCGCCGCTGTAGGCCAGCCTCACTTCGAGCTTGGCGAGGTTCGGGAGCGTGCCGCCGGCGATGCCGCTTTGCACTGCGGCGTAGGTGGCGCCGTCGAGGTCGATGACCAGCGTGCGGTTGGCGAGCGGCGTCGATGGTGCTTCGGGCGACGTGGGGGCGGGTGATGACGGGGCCGGCAATGCAAGCGCCGCGCCGCCTGAACCGCTGCCGCCGCCGCAGCCGCTCAGTGCGGCAACGAGCGCGGTCGTGAGCGCGAAGGCGCGCGTCCATCCTGCAGCGCGCTGCCGCGTGCCGGTCGGGTCTGGTGCCTTGCGCGCCCGCATGGCGGCGCCTGGGGGAATGGCTTGGGGAATGAAGTGCTCGACTGACATTTTTTTCGGCTGCCTCTGGTGGGGGGAGTGGTCGAATTACAGAAGAGCGGGGTGACGTGCCAGCGACGAAAGCCCATGGATATTTCGATAGTTCTGTCGGCTTTTTCGTCAGATCGAGGCGCATCCACGCGCGCGACTTCGGCGTCCCGGCAAGGGACGCAAGACGATGGAGAACGCGATGCGGTGGGCGGCCAGGGCCTGGCTCCCGGTGTATCCGGGAGCAGGCCTCGAGCTCACCAGGGCAACGAGTAGGTCTTGGTATTGGTAAAGCTCTTCATGGCCTCGAGCACGCCTTCCTTGTATCCGAGGCCCGAGTCCTTGATGCCGCCGAAGGGCGTGAGCTCCAGGCGGTAGCCCGGCACCTCGCGCACGTTGACGCTGCCCACGTTCAGCTCGCGGATGAAGCGCGTGATGTAGTCCATGCGGTTCGTGCACACCGCCGAAGACAGCCCGTAGGCCGTGCCGTTGGAGATGCGGATCGCCTCCTCGATCGTCCTGAAGCGGATCACCGGCGAGACCGGCCCGAAGGTCTCGTGCCTGGCCACCGTCATCCCGGGGTCCACATGGTCGAGCACCGTGGGCGAATACAGCGCGCCGCTGCGCTCATTGCCGTACAGCAGCTTCGCACCCGCCTTGATCGCCTCGTTGACCACCGCCTCGAACTGGATCGCAGCCGCCTCGTCGATCACCGTGCCCATGTCCGTGGCCGGGTCCATCGGGTCGCCGTACTTCAGCGCCCGCGTCTTGGCCAGCAGCAGCTCCACGAACCGGTCCGCCACCGCCTCGTGCACCAGCATGCGCTTGATCGCCGTGCAGCGCTGGCCCGAGTTCTTGTACGAGCCGCTGGCCGCCAGCGTGGCCGCCTCCTCGACGTCCGCATCCTCCATCACGATGATCGGGTCATTGCCCCCCAGCTCCAGGATCTGGCGCTTGTACACCGCCTTGCCCGCGATGTACTTGCCGATGGCCACGCCCCCCGTGAAGGTGACCAGGTCCACGTCAGCGCTGGTGAGCATCTCGTCGGCAATCTCGCGCGGGTCCCCCGTGATCACCGACAGCATCGGCGGCGGCAGGCCCGCCTCGTACAGGATGTCGGCCAGGATGAAGGCCGTCAGCGGCGTCTTCTCGCTGGGCTTGAGCACCATGCGGTTGTTGGTGGCAATGGAGGGCGCCACCTTGTGGATCACCTGGTTCAGCGGATGGTTGAACGGCGTGATGGCCGTGATCGCACCCTGCAGCGGCTCGCGCAGCGTGTAGACCTTGCGGCTCTTGCCGTGGTGCGTGAGGTCGCAGGAGAACACCTGGCCGTCGTCCACCAGCGCCTGGTTGGCCGCGAACAGCAGCACGTCGGAGGCGCGGCCCACCTCGTACAGCGAGTCCTTGCGGCACAGGCCCGACTCCATCGTGATCACGCGCGAGATCTCGTCCAGGCGCGAGGCGATGATCTCGCCCGCGCGCATCAGGATCTTGTAGCGCTCGTAGCGCGTGAGGGTGGGCTTGTAGTCGCGTGCGATCTTGTAGGCAACCCGAACATCTTCGAGCGTGGCCTTGGGCACGGTGGCGATCACTTCGCCGGTGTAGGGGTAGGTGACGTCGATCGTGCGGTCGCGGTGAATCCGCTCGCCGGCAATGCGCAGGGCTTCGCGGTGAATGGTGCCTGGCTTCAGGGTGGCTTGGCTCATGGGGGAGTGCTCCGGGCGACGGTTTACTGGGCGTGGTTCAGCGCAAGGTCCAGCGCATCGAAGTTGCGCAGCCGGCGGCTGGCGGCGATACCGGTGACCGGCCGGTTGCAGATCAGCGGCACGCGCTGCTCCGACACCCCGCCGTGCGAGCGCAGCGGCACCTCCAGCGCCGACAGGTCATGCCGGCTGGCCGAGGTGCCGATGACCGTGCTCTGCTCGCTGACCACCACGATGTCGCCGATGCGGTCGGGCGGCAGCTCGAAGCGCGCGGCCGCGTCCTTGCGCGAGAGCACCAGCTCCATGCCCGGCAGGCGCTGGATGCGCTCGATCCAGCCCGGCACGCGGGCCTCGTCGGGGGCGTACACGGTGGCAAACGAGCCCAGCGCGCCGTGGTGCACCACGTACGGGTCGGTGATCGGCAGGATCACGCGGGCCTGGTCCTTGCCATACCAGTCGTCGAGCACGTCCTGCAGGTAGATGACCTTGGGGGCGCCATCGGCGTCGTGCTTGTCGTTCATGCCGTGGTCGGCCGTGAGCACGATGGTGGCGCCCAGCGCATCGAGCTGCGCGAGGTAGCCGTCCATCATGGCGTAGAAGGCGTTGGCCGCGGGGCTGCCGGGGGCGGCCTTGTGCTGCACGTAGTCGGTGGTCGACAGGTACATCAGGTCGGGGCGGCGCGATTCCATGAGCTTCACGCCTGCGGCGAAGACGAACTCCGACAGCTCCGCGCTGTACACCGAGGGCACGGGCATGCCGACCATCTCGACCACGCCGTCGATGCCGTTCTCCTCGATGGTGGCCTGGTCGGCCTTCTCGGACGAGAAGCAGATGCCCTTCATGCGGTGGCCCAGCAGCTTGCGCAGCTTGTCCTTGGCGGTGACCACCGCGAGCGAGGCGCCCGCATCGGCGAAGGCTGCGAGCACGGTGCCGGCGCGCAGGTACTTGGGGTCGTTCATCATGACTTCCTGGCCGAGTTCGCGGTCGAAGAAGTAGTTGCCGCAGATGCCGTGCACGGCCGGTGGGGCGCCGGTGACGATGGACAGGTTGTTCGGGTTGGTGAAGGAGGGCACCACGCAGTCGGCCAGCAGGTCTGCTCCGGTCTTGCGCATGCGCTCGATGTACGGGGCCACGCCGGCTGCGATGGCCGCGTCCAGGTACGCAGGCTCGCAGCCATCGACGCACACCACCACGACGGGGCGGCTCATCCAGCGGTAGCTGCGGGCATTGACTTCGAGCGAGTCGGGTTTCATGAGAAGGGATTCCTTGGAGGTGAAGAGAAAAGGGCTCTTTCAGCGACGGATGAAGACCGCGATGAAGGCGCTGATGAGGCAGCTGGCGGCCACGATCGGAAAGACCATCGAGGTGTTGCCCGAGTGGTCCAGCAGGCGGCCGATCAGCGGTTCGCCGAGGCCCGCCAGCAGGTACGAGAAGAAGTTCATGACGCCGGTGGCGGTGCCCGAGCGCTTGGCGCCCACGAGGTCGGGGCACAGCGCCCAGAACGAAGAGGCGGGGCCGTAGACGAAGAAGCCTGCGAGGAACAGAAGCGCCAGCCCGCCGATGCTCGTGGGCAGCAGGTACATGCCGACCGAGGCTGCCGCACCCAGCAGCATGTACAGCACGATGGCCTTGTAGCGCTTCGAGCCGAAGACGCGGTCGGAGATCCAGCCGTTGGTGAGTGCGCCGAAGGCCATGCCCACCGGCAGTGCGACCGAGATCCATGCGGGATCGATCATGCCGTCGGCCATCTTGCTCCAGTCCTTGCCGAGAAAATGCACCGGCACCCAGACGATCAGCCCGTAGCGCGCGGCATTCTGGAAACCGATGGCGAGTGCCGCGATGAGCAGCTTCGGGTTGCAGAGCACGGCCTTGTAGCGCGTCCACGAGCTTTCGTCGGGCGTGGTGTGCTGCAGGGACGCGGCCTTCGCGTCTTCCGCGTTGGCGATGCCGGTGTCGGGCGACTTGAACCCGAGGTCTTCGGGGCGCTCCCGGGCGATCAGGTAGAACGCGATGCCGCCCACCAGCATCAGCAGCACGGGCAGCCTGAAGATCCAGCGCCAGTCCAGGTGCAGCACGTTGACCACCACGATGGACGTGACGAACGACAGGACCGACGCGCATCCGGCAGCGAAGGTATAGAAGCCGAAGACCTTGCCGCGCTCCCCGGTGCCCCACCAGTTCGACAGCAGGCGGCTGCCCGGCGCCCAGCCGAGCGCCTGGAAGTAGCCGTTGACGCCCCATGGAATCGCGAGCGTCTTGAACCCGACGGCGAAGCTCACGACCCAGTTGGCCGCGCAGGACAGGATGGCGCCCGCGGTCATCACGCGCCGGCCGCCGAACTTGTCGGCGAGGTTGCCATTGATCGCCTGGCCGATGGCGTAGCACCACAGCAGGCTGGCCGAGGCCCAACCCAAGACCTCCTTCGACAATCCGAATTCCTTCTGCAGCCCCGGGATGGCGAAGCCGAAGGTCTGCCGGCCGGTATAGAAGAAGAGGTAGCAGAACATCGCGGCCAGCAGCATTCGCCACTGCGCGCGCCGGAATGAATGTTCGAGAGGCGGCGCGTACGCCCCGGCCTGCAGGCCTTGATTTGCCAATTGCATGTCTTTGTCTCCTGTTCTTGACGGACGTGGGTCCGTGGGACCGGCTCGAATGCCGGCATTTTTTTCGACGTTCTACAGATTCAACCGACTAACCGACTAACCGACTACTGGGCGGACACCGCCCCTATGAAGTTCTTGCCGCGCGCTCCATCCATGGCGCGCGCGATCATGGCCGCGGCTTCGCTGTCCGCCACGCCGTAGTCCGCGAACTCGGTCTTCACGCCGAGTCCCTGGAGAAAGTCGCGCAAGCGCCGGGCACCGGCGGCCAGGTCCGGCCCGAACAGGCGCTGCAGCGTGCGGTCCCGATCGGGAGAGCGGGCCCATGCCTTTTCAAGAACGATCGGCAGGGTGAACGAGCAGGCGATTCCATGTGCCAGGCCGTAGCGCAGCGTCATCTCGTACGAGATCGAATGGGCCAGGGCCGTCTTCGTGTTGGAGAACGCAAGGCCGGCCTTGAGCGCGGCCAGCGCCATGCGCTCGCGCAGTTCGATGTTGCCGAGATCGGCCCGCAGCGCCGGCAGGCATTCGAAGATGTCCTGCACGGCGGAGATGGCGAAGGTGTCGGAGATGGGGTTCGCGTTCACGTTCCACACCGACTCCAGCGCGTGGGAAAGCGCATCGAGCCCCGTCGACACGGTGGTGCCCGCCGGCACCGAAAGCATCAGCTCGGGATCGACGATGGCGGCCTCGGGCCAGGTGGCGTCCAGGTGCAGCGAGTACTTCTTCTGCCGGGCGGCATCCCAGATCGTGGCCCAGGGCGTCACTTCGCTGCCGGTGCCCGCGGTCGTCGGCACCGCGATCAGCGGCTTGACGCTGGTGGGTGCAAAGGGCTTGCCAGTCGCGAGCAGGCCGACGAGTTCGTCGAACTGGCCGCTTGCCGTGCCCACCATCAGCGCCTTGGCCGTGTCGATGGCGCTGCCGCCGCCCACGGCGACGATGGCATCGCATGCTTCGGGCGATTGCCAGAAGCGGTTGTAGAGGGCGCTCAAGTGCGCCACGTCGGGATTGGGGCGCACGTCGTCGATCACCCCGAGCAGCGAGTCTTTCAGGAGCTCGCGGAGGCGGGAGACCAGTCCGAGCTCGCGGGCTTCGGGAAAGGTGACGACGACGACGCGGCGGCCGGCGAGGATCGTGGGCAGCCGCTCCAGACTGCCTCGGCCGCAGTGGATGGAAACGGGGTTGTGGTACGCGTGGGGCATCGGGTCTTTCGCTTCGGTTGTCTCGTATGGCGGCCAGTGTCGAAGCGGCCCGCCATCGCGTCCAATCGCATTTCCGGTGTCCGCATGGTCGAAAATCGATGGATCGCCCGTGCGGGCATCGCGACCGGGAAAGCGCTCATTCGCGCCCGGGCGTGCTTGTGAGAGGCTTTCTTCCTGAAGGAGCCGCCGGCTTCGCCGGGGCCCGAATGCATGTTCCACCAGTACTACAAATCGATCAGATGCTTCCATGCCGTGGCGAAGACGGGCGGCTTCACCTCGGCGGCGCAGTACCTGCACATCGGGCAGCCGACGGTGACCGACCAGGTCAAGGCCCTGGAGGCCCGCTTCAACGTGGAACTGTTCCTGCGCAGCGGGCGCGGCGTGCGGCTCACCGCGGCCGGCGAGCGGCTCTATGCCATCACGCAGGGCCTGTTCGGGCAGGAGGAGGAGGCGATGCTCTTCCTGGAGAGCGCGCGCAAGCTCAAGGTGGGGCTGGTGCGCGTCGGCGCGGTCTCGCCGCCCATTGCGCTGGAGCTGGCGCGCAACTTCAAGGAGGCGCATCCGTCGCTGGACCTGACGGTGTCGATCGGGTCGGAGGAGTCCACCCTCCGGGGGCTGCAGGACTTCTCCATCGACGTGGGCATCGTCGCCGAACCCGCGGCGGCCGAGGGCCTGCACATCGCGCCCTACCGCGCTGAGCGCATCGTCGCGGTAGTGCCCGAAGGCCATGCGTGGACGAAGCGCGCATCGATCACCACCCGCGACATCGAACACGAAACGGTCATCCTGCGCGAGCCCGGTTCCAAGACCCGGCATCGCGTCGAGCGCGCCTGCCTGCAGCAGAAAGTCAACCTGCACTGCGCCATGGAAATCAACAGCCGCGAGGCCATCCTGCACGCGGTGGCCAACGGAATGGGCGTCGGCTTCGTCACGCAGGTGGAGTTCATTCCGCTGCCGGGCCTGGCGGCCGTGGCAATCGACGATGAGCAGCTGTCGATCAGCTATTCGCTGTGTTGCCTTTCCATCCGCAGGGAGCGGCCGCTGATCGATGCCCTCTTTGCCGTTGCCCTGGAGGGGCAGGCCGGCTAGCTGCGGGATTTCACCAAGGTTGCGCTCCCGCCTGTGCGGCGCATACTGCGCCAGAGCCGCGCGTCGGCCCCTCCGGGGTCCCTGGCGGCTGGCAGGAGACACGCATTGCAGCGAACGAACATTGCCAACCCGGCCTATTTCCACAAGGTCGTCGATTGCCAGTACGCCTGCCCGGCGCACACCCCCGTCCCTGAATACATCCGCATGATCGCGCAGCGCCGCTACAGCGACGCCTACATGATCAACTGGGTGTCCAACGTCTTCCCCGGCATCCTGGGGCGCACCTGCGACCGGCCCTGCGAGCCGGCCTGCAGGCGAGGGCGGGTGGAAGAGGGCAACACGGGGGAGCCCGAGCCGGTGGCCATCTGCAGGCTCAAGCGCGTGGCAGCCGACATGAAGGACGATGTGCGCGCGCGCATGCCCAAGCTGGAGCCGAAGAACGGCAAGCGTGTTGCCTGCGTCGGTGCGGGGCCGGCCTCGCTCACCGTCGCACGCGACCTGGCGCCTTTGGGCTACGAAGTGACGGTGTTCGACGGCGAAGCCAAGGCCGGCGGCTTCATCCGCACGCAGATACCGCGCTTTCGCCTGCCGGAGTCGGTGATCGACGAGGAGACGGGCTACATCCTCGACCTGGGCGTCGAGTTCCGCAGCGGCGAGCGCATCGACTCGATGACGGCTCTGATGGCGCAAGAGTGGGACGCGATCTTCGTTGGCTGCGGCGCACCGCGCGGGCGCGACCTGGATGTGCCTGGCCGACAGGAAGCGGCGGCCAGCATCCACATCGGCATCGACTGGCTCAACTCGGTTTCTTTCGGCCACGTCAGCAGCATCGGCAAGCGCGTGATCGTGCTGGGCGGTGGCAACACGGCAATGGACTGCTGCCGCTCGGCCCGCCGCCTGGGCGGCACCGACGTGAAAGTCATCGTGCGCAGCGGCTTCGCGGAGATGAAGGCCTCGCCCTGGGAAAAGGAAGACGCCCAGCACGAAGGCATTCCGATCATCGACTTCCACGTGCCCAAGGCCTTCGTCCACGAAGACGGCAAGCTCTTGGGCATGCGCTTCGAGATCGTCCGCGCCGAGTACGACGACAAGGGCCGCCGTACGCTGGTGCCCACCGGCGAGCCGGACGCGTATTTCGAATGCGACGAAGTGCTGGTCGCGGTGGGCCAGGAAAACGCATTCCCGTGGATCGAGCGCGATTGCGGCATCGCCTTCGACAAGTCGGGCCTGCCGAAGCTGGACGAGAACACCTTCCAGTCGACGGTGCCCAACGTGTTCTTCGGCGGCGATGCGGCCTTCGGCCCCAAGAACATCATCACGGCCGTGGCCCATGGCCACGAGGCTGCGGTGTCGATCGACAAGCTGCTGCGTGCCGAGCCGGTCTACGTTCGCCCGGCGCCGATGACCAACCTGGTCTCGCAGAAGATGGGCATCCACGAGTGGAGCTACGACAACGACACCTCCAACGACCTGCGCTACAAGGTGCCGTGGGCCAAGGCAGAGACCGCACTGGCCAGCATCCGCGTGGAAGTGGAACTGGGCTTCGACGCAGCCACCGCCTTCAAGGAGGCCGAGCGCTGCCTGAACTGCGATGTGCAGACCGTGTTCACCGAAGCTGCCTGCATCGAATGCGATGCCTGCGTGGACATCTGCCCGATGGACTGCATCAACTTCATCGACAACGGCGAAGAAGTCGAGTTGCGATCACGGCTCAAGGCGCCGGCGCTGAACCTGGCGCAAGACCTGTATGTATCCGGCGGGCTCAAGACGGGCCGGGTGATGGTCAAGGATGAAGACGTCTGTCTGCACTGCGGCCTGTGCGCCGAGCGCTGCCCCACGGGCGCGTGGGACATGCAGAAGTTCTTGTTGAAGATGACGCCCGCCGGGCAAGGGCATGCGCAGGAGGTGACCGCATGAAACAGATCGAGGCGGTCAACGACTTCGTCATCAAGTTCGCCAACGTCAACGGCTCGGGTTCGGCCTCTGCCAACGAACTGTTCGCCAAGGCCATCCTGCGCATGGGCGTGCCGGTGAGTCCGCGCAACATCTTTCCCAGCAACATCCAGGGCCTGCCGACCTGGTACGAGGTGCGCGTGACCGAGCAGGGCCATCTCGGGCGGCGCGGCGGCACCGACATGATGGTGGCGATGAATCCGCAGACCTGGGAGGCCGACCTGGCCGAACTGGAGCCCGGCGGCTATCTCTTCTACGACAGCACGCGGCCGTTGCCGCCATCGAAGTTCCGCAGCGACGTTCGCGTGATCGGCATGCCGCTCACCGAAATCTGCAACGCCGTTTATCAGGACCCGCGGCAGCGCCAGCTGTTCAAGAACATCGTCTACGTGGGCGCCCTGGCCATCCTGCTTGGCATAGAGCCGGAGGTGGTCGAGAAGCTGTTCGGCGAACAGTACAAGGGCAAGGAAAAGCTGTTGGCCTCCAATGTGCAGGCGCTGCACCTGGGCTGCGATTTCGCGCGGGAGAACCTGCACGAGCCATTGGGGCTGCGGGTGCGGCGTGCCGACGGGGTTGGCAACCGGATCTTCGTCGATGGCAACAGCGCCGCCGCGCTGGGCTGCGTGTATGGCGGTGCCACGGTCGCGGCCTGGTATCCGATCACGCCGTCGTCCTCGGTGGCCGAGGCCTTCCAGAAGTACTGCACCAAGTTCCGCGTGGACCCGGCCACCGGCCAGCACCGCTTTGCCATCGTGCAGGCGGAAGACGAGCTCGCATCGATTGGCGTGGTGGTCGGCGCTGGATGGAACGGTGCACGGGCCTTCACCGCGACCTCGGGGCCGGGCATTTCGCTGATGAGCGAGTTCATCGGGCTGGCCTACTTTGCGGAGATCCCCGTCACGCTCATCAACGTGCAGCGCGGCGGCCCTTCCACCGGTATGCCGACGCGCACGCAGCAGGCGGACATCCTCTCGTGCGCGTATGCCTCGCACGGCGATACCAAGCACGTGCTGCTGTTTCCCGAGGACCCGCACGAGTGCTTCGAGCATGCGGCGGCGGCGCTGGACCTGGCCGACCGGCTGCAGACGCCGGTGTTCGTGATGACGGACCTGGACATCGGCATGAACCAGCGCCTGTGCGAGCCCTTTGCCTGGGACGACAGCAAGGCCTACGACCGCGGCAAGGTCATGAGCGCCGAAGAGCTCGAGGCGGGCCGCGACTTCGGCCGCTACAAGGACGTGGACGGTGACGGCATTCCCTGGCGCACGCTGCCGGGCACGCACCCGACCAAGGGCAGCTACTTCACGCGCGGCACGACGCGCGACGCCTACGCCCGCTACTCGGAGCGCGGGCCGGACTACATCTACAACATGGAGCGGCTGCTGAAGAAGTTCGCGACAGCGGCCACGCTGGTGCCGCAGCCTGTGCTTCGGCCCGCCGCCGAAAAGACCAAGCTGGGCGTGATCTATTTCGGTTCGACCAGCCCGTCGATGCACGAGGCGCTGCAAGCACTGGAAGAGCGCGGCATCCATCTCGATGCACTGCGGCTGCGCGCCTTTCCCTTCCCGGACAGCGTGGTGCAGTTCCTGGCGCAGCATGAAAAGGTGTTCGTGGTCGAGCAGAACCGCGACGCACAGATGCGCAGCCTGCTGGTGAACGAACTGGACGCCGATCCGGCGCGGTTGATACGGGTGCTGCATTTCGACGGCACGCCCATCACCGCGCGCTTCATCGTGCAGTCGATCAGCGCGCATGTGCAACAACAGACGCAAGCCTCCGGCAGCACCGATAAGAAAGAGCCTGCATGACCTACCTTGCCAAGCCCCGGTTGCGTCACCCGACGCTGGCCACCAACAAGGTCGGCTACACGCGACGCGACTACGAGGGAAAGATCTCCACGCTGTGCGCCGGCTGCGGCCACGACTCCATCTCCGCCGCCATCATCGAGGCCTGCTGGGAGCTGGACATCGAACCGCATCGCGTGGCCAAGCTCTCGGGCATTGGCTGCAGCTCGAAGACGCCGGATTACTTTCTGGGCGCATCGCACGGCTTCAACACCGTGCACGGCCGCATGCCCAGCGTGCTGACCGGCGCCAACCTCGCCAACCGCGACCTGCTGTACCTGGGCGTTTCGGGCGACGGCGATTCGGCTTCCATCGGTCTGGGCCAGTTTGCCCACGCCATGCGGCGCGGCGTGCGCATGGCCTACATCGTGGAGAACAACGGCGTCTATGGCCTCACCAAGGGCCAGTTCTCCGCCACCGCCGACCAGGGCTCGAAAAGCAAGAAGGGCGTCGTCAACACAGACAGCCCGGTGGACCTCGTGGCCATGGCGCTGCAGTTGGGCGCCAGCTACGTGGGGCGGGGTTTTTCGGGTAACAAGGCGCAACTTGTGCCACTGATAAAAGGGGCGATCAGCCATGGTGGCTCCGCCTTCATCGACGTCATCAGCCCCTGCGTTGCCTTCAACAACCACCCCGGCAGCACCAAGAGCTACGACTACGTGCGAGAGCACAACGAGGCGGTGAGCCGCATCGACTTCATCAGCGGGCGGGACGAAATCGTCGCCGATATCGAACCGGGCGAGGTGATGGACGTGCGCCAGCACGACGGCACGCTGCTGCGCCTGCGCAGCCTGCACCCCGACTACAACCCTGGCGACCGCTATGCCGCCATGGCCTACATGCAGCGGCACCACGAGATGGGCGAGGTGGTGACCGGCCTGCTCTATGTCGACCCGCTGGCCACCGACCTGCACACGGCGCTCAACACCAGCGACCAGTCGCTCAACGCGATGGGGCCTGACCAGCTTTGCCCCGGCGCCACGGCGCTGGAGCGGCTCAACGCCTCCTTGCGCTGAGCCGCTGTCGGCGGCACCATCCACGACGCCACTTCCGGAGGGTGCATCATGACCGAGCGCACTGTTTTCCAGTCCATCTCGCGCAAGCACGTGATCAGCCTGGGTCCGCAGGCGAACGTGCGCGACGCCGCATGCGTGATGACGCGTGCCAACTGCGGCAGCGTGCTCATCATGGACCTGCCCGACACGCTGCTGGGCATTCTGACCGAGCGCGACCTGATGACCCGGGTGCTGGCCAAGGGGCTGGACCCTGATCGCACGGCGGTGCGCGACGTGATGACGCCCAACCCGATCTGCGTGCCGCCAGAGACGCTGGTGTCCGATGCGGTGGTGCTCATGCTCGAACGGGGCTTTCGCCACCTGCCGCTGGCGGCAGGGGCGAAGATCCTCGGCGTGTTCTCGGTGCGCGATGCGCTGCCAAGGGAGATCGGCGCGGCCGTGAGCCTGACCGAGTTCCGCGAGCAGGTGAACGACGTGCTGGGTTGAGGCACGGCGTTCGGTCCCGCGGCGACCGCCGCTGCCTAAAGGGACCCGGTGCGCGGTCTCGCGAGACCTTGGCTCCTAGAGATTTGTGGCTGACTTTGGCGCTTCTTGCGGCTCCTGGACCTCGACCACTCTGGCGACCGAACCGTGCACGCTCGTGGTCGCGCCGGTGGGCACCGGTGTGGCCTTGGCCCAAGTCACGATCCTGTCGAACTCCGACTTGGCGAGTTGCAGGTTCGCGGCATCTATCGGGGCGGGCAGGCGCGTGTTTGCCAGCAAGGTCGGCTGGGGCCGCGTGCGTGCCTCTGTCGGCTTGCGCTGAGGCTCGTTCAGAACGGGCGCGGGCGTAAACCTCGTCTGTCCCCTGAATGGCCTTCCCAGCCGGAAGCCCTGCACCATGCCGGCCAGATGTGCGCTGTTGCTCGCGGCGTGGCTGGAGACGGCGCTTGGCTGGTAGCGCTTTGCGCTCTCGTTGCGCCAGTAAAGCTGCTGCTTGATGCCGGCCGGTTTGTCCACGACCTGGCGCTCGAATCCGGGCACCTTGCCGATCCACTTGGCCATGCGTTCCGCCTGCTGGTTGAATCTTTCCTCGAGGTAGAGCGTGCGGATGCCGAGCAGCGCGGGGACTTCGATCATCCCGCTGCGCATGCCGATGATCGACACGCCCGTGTATTCCTCGGCCAGCAGGCACCACAGGCCCAGTTGCGCGGAGCGCGGATCGACCGTGACATCGGTCCACAGCTGGGTCCAGTCGGTGTCTTTCCAGAACTCTGCCAGGGTGGGCAGCGTACGCAGGCCGATGTAGTCGCCTGCGGCCACGGGAATGACGGAAGACGAGCGGCCGATCTCCTCATGCAGCATGCGCCACGTCAGGATCGACGTGAAGTGATGCGCCTTCTCGGCCCTTCTCGGGCCCTCCTTCGCGAACAGGAAGACATAGGCGCGTTTCTGGAGAAAGCCTCGATCCGTCAGGAACTTGCGGACGTCCGGGCGCTTGTCGATGACGCCGGGACCCGTTTTCTTCGGGACCTTGTCCAGTCGCCAGAGGGCCCGCGTACTGTTTCGTGTGCTCCCTGCATCTTTCTGGAAGGCATCCGCAATGACGCCCGTGCCGAAGGTCGCGGAGCACATGCGGATAGGGAATGGAATCATCGTCTTCATGAAGCCGGGAAGATTCTTGAAATCCCTGCTGCTTACCAGCCGGTAGACATCCTTCATGCACTTTTCGCCCGCCGCGAGAGACGGATCGGACGAATGAATGATCTGAATAGAGGCCACGCGGCTCGCATCTACGATGGATTTGTAGAAGTTCTCCAGCTCCAGTCCCTGGACGCGCAAGGACGGGCTGTAGATGATCAGCACCCCCAGCTTCGCCTTCAGCTTGAGGGCCGTAGCGATGGAGTTGCGGTCTCCACTCATGTGGGCACCCTGGACCAGGACCTCTTCGACGTCAGCGCTCTTGAACGGCATGCGATACCTTTCGTGGAGAAGGGGGTTTCCCCATTTCAGAAAAACAAGATCGCCGCCTCGTCTCTATGCATCGGGCCTGACGCCGATGATCGAAAAGAAGCGGTTCAGGTCACCGTCCTCGCGCAACACCTCCTGCATCAGTTGAGGCAATGGCATGCGCCCCCAGGCCACCGCGCGGTTGACGAGGTAGGGCGTCGGGCTGTGCGGCTCCTCGCGCATCAGGTAGGCGGCGGCCAGCTCCAGCAGCTGGTAGGCCTCGGCGCGGCTGCCGATGCGCCCGCTCGCCGCGGCTTGTGGCAGCGGCCCGGAAGGAGGAGAGATGGGAGAAGGAGAAAGAGGGGCTTCGCTCATGTCGTTGTCGTCCATCGAGGTCGCAGCGGGAGTTGATGCATATGCCGCCCAGCTGGCGGACGGCTCCACCGGCATGGCCGGCTCTTCTGGCTCTTCTTCGTCGCGCGGGTCGCGCTCCTGCAGCAGGCTGCGCAGCGCTTGCCGCATGCGCGCCAGCATCTCCGCCACCTTCGAAAGGCTGGGCGCATCGGCGCCAAAGCGTTCGTCGAGCAGGGCTGTCAGCTCCTGCCAGATGTCGGCGGCCAGCGCCACCCGGTCGTCGAGCGCGGCAAGCGCATGCAGGTCGCGCGCTGCGTGGTCCAGGATGTCCTGGCGCGATACCGTCTGCGCGTTCGGCTCCTCGGCCACGTCCTTTGCCTTCGACTTGGCGTTGCCTGCGGCGGCGGCCGCACCGGCGCCGAACTCGGTGGTCAGCGCGCGCTGCCAGTCGCCAAGGTTGATGAAGGGCGGGGAGAAATCCGGCCATGCGAGCAGCGGCACGCGCATCAGCAGGGTCTGCGCGAGGGTGTCGTTGAGCCACACGAAGGTGGCCGTGCGCATGTCGGCGTCGCCGTCTTCTCCGATGCATGGATGCACGTCTTGCCAGAAGTCGCGCGCCAGCCCTTCGAGCAGCCGCGTGCCGGCGATCAGCCCGTCGATCGCATGGCGATGCACCCACGCTTCGGTGAGCCATGCGGCCACCTGCAGGTCCTTGCTGCGCCGTTGCAGCACCTCGGCGCACAACATTTCGGTGGCGCGCCAGTCGGCCTTCTTGAGCGGACGGGTCCATTCGCCCATCGGCAGGCTGGCGTCTTCCTCCATGCGCGCATCGCGGATGCGGGAGTACACCGGGTCGTAGCGCAGCGGCGGCCCGGCGGGGCCTTCGCCTTCTATTTCCAGCGGCGCGAGGAAGGCCGCGAGGTCGGGTGCGAAGCCGTTGGCGGCCTCGGTGTTCAGGGGGGCGAGCACGGCGGCCATCAGGGCGTGTTCCATTCAGGGGCGCGCATCGGGAACGCGGCGGGCCAGATCAGGGCGGTCTTCTTGCCGGCGGGGCTTGCGGCAACGCGCAGGAACACGCGCGCGCGTCCTCCCGCAGGCGACTGGGCGGTGTCGCCAGCCGACTGGGCCACCAGCGGAAACTCGAACTTCAGCAACTGCGAGCGGCCGTCCGGCCGTTGCACCGTGTCGGCTTCACGCTGGCGCTGCGCCAGCGTGAACAGCGCCCACGGGTCGGCGAAGCGGAAGCTCACGGTCTGGCCGTCGGTCAGCAGCGCGTGCTGTTGCGGGTCGGCGCGCGCCACCAGTGGCGAGTCTTTCGCGATGCGCAGCACCAGCGCCACCGGCATGCCGTATTCCCAGCGCAGCGTGCGCGGCGGGTCGCGCTGCTTGAGCACCTGGTCGCCGACTTCGAAGGACCAGTCGATGATCTTGTTGCCCTCGATCTCGGCGCCGGTGTTCACGCGGAAGTCCACGCTCAGGTCGTAGCCCGGCGCGGCGCCTTCCTCCGTCGGGAACAGCGGCAGCATGAAGTCGCGTGCGCGGCCGAACTGCTCCGCGAAGCGGCGCGCGGCCGTCCCCGGCATGGCCGAGGTGCGCACGGCGCCGTCGGTGCGGTTGTCCTTCAGCGCGCGCGACAGCGGGTCGAAGGCTCGCGCGAGGTCGTTCACGTCCGCCGGGTCGGCCAGGTCGAAGGCGCGGCCCGTCGCCGCGCCGAACGGATGCCGGCCCGCCAGCGAGCGGTTGAAGCGCGTGGAGAACTGCGTCCACAGCTCCTGCTGGTCGCCGAACTGCAGCTCGTAGCAGCGCGCGAGCAGGGCGCTGTAGATCTGCTGGTGGCGGTCGGCAAAGTAGTCGCCGATGCGCGCCGCCGGCGCCTTGCCGGCCAGCTTGGCGGCGCAGGTCTCGCGGTCGATCTCGGCGCCGGTCGTGCCAAGGAACTGTTCGAGCAGCAGCAGGCTGCTGTTCGGGTTCTTCAGCCGGTAGCGCTCCAGGTCGCGGTTGATGGCCTGCCAGCGCTGCGCGAGCACCGAGCCCGCACCCGCGCCGTCGAGCGCCGCGATGTAGCTGTCGGCCAGCTTGCCCAGCGTTTCGGTGCGGTTGAACTGCTGCCCCAGGTAGGCCGCGAGCGAGCCCGTGTCCGGCACGCCGAAGGCGACCAGCATCGGCCCGCGCTCGCCGCGCCAGCCCTGGAAGTCGCGCCCGCGCATGGCGTACAGCTCCGACTGGTTGAAGGCTTCGTCCACGCCTTCCAGGCGTTGCAGCGCGTCGCGCGACATCATTGCGCGCAGGTCTTCGGCGCGCGGACCGGCGCCCATCTCGTACAGCAGCGCCTGTATCTTGGCCAGGCGCTGGCGCGAGGCTTCGTAGGCTGCGGCCTGCGTGTCGGTGGCCATGAGCGCGCCCGACGTGGGGCGCATGCCATCGTTCGCACCGGTCGCAGCCTCGGCCACCTGGTCGACCACGAGCTGCGCGAAGTGCGCATTCAGCGCGCTTTCGATGCCCGGGCGAACCATGGCCGGAAAGGCCGTCATGCCGTCGGTCATGTAGCGCTTGCGGATGTCGCCGACGGCCAGTGCCTGGTCGAGCCGCATGAGGTCCCATGTGGCCGTCGAGCGCAGGCCCGCGCCCGGCAGCTCGCGGTCGCGCGCGGCGGCCATGAAGGGCTGTGCCAGCAGCGCGGTGAGCGCGTCGCGCAGCGCGATGCGTTCGGGCGCCAGCGCGAAGCGGCCTTCCTTGTCCTGCCACACGAGGCCGGGCTGCGCGCCACCGAAGCGCAGGTTGAACTCGGCGCGGAATTTCTGGAAGGCATCTTGCGCGCGGCCGCGCACCGCATCGGCCGGCTCCTGCCCCAGCAGGCGGTTCTGTTCGATGCGCGCGATCGTGCGGTCGTACGAGGCGCCCAGCACCAGCACCGGCTGGCGCATCCAGCCGCCTTTGCCCGAGGCGACCAGGTCTTCCTGGTCCTTGATGGCGGCGATCACTTCGCGATAACTGGCCGTGGTGCGCGCGAAAGTGCCTGCGCTGGCGAGCGATGGCAGCAGCCGCCCCAGCGACTGCTCGGACACCAGCAGTTCGTTGTTGACGAACAGCCGCGTGTCGAGCTGCGCAGTGCCCTTGTCGAGCGCGCAGCGCAGCGCCGACTGCACCGGCGCCAGCGGAATCGCCAGTGCATTGCCCTCGGCCGCCTGGCGGAAGTAGCGCAGGTTGCGGCTCAGGTCGGCGGGCAGCTCGGCGCCCAGCGCGTAGCGCACGGCCACGCGCAGGTCTTCCGCATTGCCGGTGGAAGGCTGGCGCAGGCGCTCCACCGCCTGCAGGGCGGTGTCGAGCTGCTCGGCTGAACCCAGGTAGCGTTGCAGGGCGCCGAACTCGGGCTGGTCTTCCACCAGCAGGCCGTTCTTGCGCGGCGCATCGCCGATGGTCTTGAAGCTCGGCGGCAGGCTGCAATTGGCGCCGACGATGAATTCGCCGTTAGCCTCGTCCTGCTCCACGCCGCTCAGCTGGCTCACGCGGGCCATCAGCTCGCGGCGCAGCGTGCTCACGGCGATGTCGCCGAACTCGCGCTCGATGCGCTCTATCACGCGTTCGTTCAGGTCGTCGAAGGGCCGCCACGAGCCGGGCATGAAGAAGGAGTACGTGCCGTCGGTGCGCAGCCGCTCGTTCATGGCCAGCAGCGACAGCGCCTTGTTGCGGTACCACGCGGTCGGAATGGTCTCGCCGCGCTGCAGTGCGCGCATGCGGTATTGCGCATCGTGCTGCAGCTGCGAGAGCGCCGAAACCAGCGTGCTGTTGTGCCGGTGCAGCTGCCATGTGGCCACAACCAGGCCAATGCCCCAGCCGCTGAGGAACAAGATGGCCGTCCAGCGCAGCGCGCGGTGCAGCACCGGGCGCGCCAGTGTCTGCGTGCGCGACGGCCGCGTGAGGCCGTACTCGAGGAAGATCTTCTTCTCGAACAGGTCACGCAAGAACGCCGGCTGGCGCATCAGCTGCGCGATCAGGTCGCCGCCGATGGGCTCGAGGTCCTTCTGGCCGTAGCTGTCGTGCTCGGCGTCGATGGCGGCAACTGCCTGTGCCGATTCGCCGCTGTCGCCCGTCAGGTAGATGCCGCGGAAGAAGAAGGGCTCGTGGTACGCGCTCGGGCGCATCAGCTCATCGACATACAGCTGCAGCTGGCCGCGCAGCGCCTCGATGCGCGAAGGCAGCAGCAGTTGCGGGCCGGCGCCCTGCGGCGCGGTGTCTGTGGCGAAGAGCTCGGCCGACACGTCGGACACCGAACGCACCACGGTGCCCACCGCCTCGTCGACCCAGCCCGGCTGGTAGGTGGTCGACAGGTCATAAGGCGACGACCAGCCCAGCATGCTCGCGCGCAGCGGCTCGGGCAGGGCGCTCGCGAAGGCGCTGAAGCCTTCGAGGTGTTCCGCGCCGGTGACCAGCACATACACGGCGAAGCGCATCGCAAAGCGGTTCTGCGCGAGCCACAGGCGGCGGTGCGCGAGCTTGGCGCGCTTGGAGAGTTCGAGCCGGCCGTCGGTGCCGTCGTCGAGCAGCAGCGCCGCAGGAATGGTGATGACCACCGAGTCGAACGGCCGCTGCGGCCGGTAGGCCCGGCACATGCCAAGGAACTCGTCCCATGGCTTCTCGGAGGCGTCGTCGTCATCGGGCGAGCCGAGATAGGCGCCCTGGATGTCGATGACCACGCCGCGGTCGAAGAAGTGCCACGAGATGCCCTGCGTGGTCGCGGCAGAAGCCGACTCGGTGCTCAGTGCGCTCGCCACGCCCGACTGCTCGATGGGCAACTGGCGATGGTCGTCGCCCTCGTTGAGCAGCATGATCCACGGAATGCCGTAGCGGTCGGCGCGCGAGGCGATGTTGCCTTCGATCAGCTCCACGGCCTGGCGGAACGAACTGCGCAGCGAGTCGAAGCGGATGCGCGCGACCTTCGGGTCGCTCGACGGCTTGGCGTGCGAACGCCGTGCCGCAAAGTACAGCACCATGCCGAGCACGAGCAGCACCACCAGCGTGAGCACCGCGATGGAAATGAGGAAGAGCTGGTCTGTCAGCACGGTGACGACCTCCTGGGGCTCTTTGAATGGCGCGGCATGTCGTTCATCGCTGGTATGCCCCCGATGCATCGACCGCACCCGGCTGCAGCACCTGCCGCACCGGCCACGACTGCCACAGCCACAACAGCTCCGACACCGCCAGCAGCGAGGCGGTACACAGCAAGAACAGCACCGTCCAGCGGCTCAGCGTGGGCAGCTTGCGCGGAGCGATGTGCGAGAGCGTGCTCGCATAGGCGCGCTCCGACACCACGCGGTCGCGGCCCGAGAAGTCGGCCTGCCGCTGGTAGACGAACTGGAACAGCTCTTCGCGGTAGCCCAGCAGGCGCGCTTCTTCGCCGCCGCCGCGGTACTTGCCCTGGAAGCCCAGTGCCAGTGCAAAGAGATACAGCCGCGCGATGTCGCGGCGCGAAGGCTCGCGGCCCGACAGCAACTCTTCGATGCGGCTGAACACCAGGTCGCCGGCGATGTTGGTGCGGAACAGCGAAGACTCCAGCAGGTGGGCGGTCCAGCGCTCGCGGCCGATCCACGGCGTGTGCAGCAGGATCTCGTCGGCCAGCGCGGCCTTGAGGTAGCGCGCGTCGGCCACGTTCTCCAGCTCGAAGCGCGTGCTCTCGCGGCGCGATTCGAGCGACTGCAGCTCGAGCAGGTTCTCCAGGTGGCGGGCCAGCGCCTGCGCCACCATGTCGATGTCGGTCTCGCGCGATTCGGCGGTGCGGTCGCGCGCTTTCACGATCTCGTCGTAGAACGCGCGGAACTGCTTGGTGATGTGGTCGTCGACCGCAAGGTCGGGAAGGGTGCGTGCCATGGGGGTCGATCAGTCTTTGATGAACAGCACGATTTCCTGCGGCGGCTGCGCGGTGGCGCCTTCGTTCGCGTTGGCGATCACGAGCAGTTCGCCGGCTACTGTCAGCGCGGTGCTGGTCTGGATGGCGTAGAGCAGGTAGCCCGAGCCGGGACGCAGGCCGAGTTCGTCGGCCGACTCGATGGGGCGGCGCACCGCGCCCAGCACGCGGCGTTCGCGCAACGAGGGGTAGGCCGACTGCGCGCCGACGATGGCGCTGTCCATCCAGGCGAGCAGATCCTTGTCGGACTGGCCGCGCAGGCCGACCACGATGCGCGTGCCGGCCAGCCACTGCGGCTGCAGCGTGGTCTCGAATGCGCCCTGGCGAAACTCGAACTTGTGCTCGCGGTACTCCTGGCTCACTTCGGACACCGCGTCGCGCAGCGCCAGCAGCAGCGGCTGGAACACGCGCGAGGGGTTCGCATGGTCATAGTCCATCGGCACCGGCGGCAGGCCGCCGGGCCGCAGCAGGCTCAGCGATGCCAGCAGCGCGCACAGCGACCAGTACATCGGCAGCGGATGCAGATGCGGCGTGCGCAGCACGGCCTCGGCATGCGGCAGGCCCGACAGCAGGCTGCGCAGCCGGTCCTTCAGTTCGAGGTGCGCGAGGCGGTCGTCCACGCGTGAAGAGGGCACAGCCGTCTGCTTCGCGACGAAGGCCGCCTTGCCGCGCAGCTGGCCCAGCAGGCCGGCGGCCGCAGTCCACAGCGGGTTGTCGCGCGCTACTTCGAGCAGCGGCGGTTGCGCCTCGCCGAGCTTCACGACTTCGTTGTCCTTGAACACCTGGCCCAGGCGCAGATGCACGTGCGTGCCGGGCGGCACCGCGCCCGCGCTGAGTGCCAGGCGCGGCAGCATGCGGGGGATGTTCGCGGGCTCGGCGTCCGACACGGCGTCTTCCACCGGCGCGCCCGACACCGAGCGAAAGCGCACAGTCGCGCCGCGATGCCGCGCGGGACCGGCGACCGGCAGCGTGAGGTAGATGTCGAGCGGCTCGACGGCAAGCTGGTCTTTATGCGGCGCGAGCGAGAGTTCGAGCGCACCGTGCGCGGCCTCGGCG
Source organism: Variovorax sp. YR566 (assembly GCF_051992195.1). Classification (NCBI taxonomy): domain Bacteria; kingdom Pseudomonadati; phylum Pseudomonadota; class Betaproteobacteria; order Burkholderiales; family Comamonadaceae; genus Variovorax; species Variovorax sp. YR566. The sequence continues at coordinate 2,424,882 of NZ_CP197092.1, forward strand.
GCCGAGTACTGCACGGCGGTGCCGTCCGGCAGGATGGCGTCGAGCGCCAGCACGCGCAGCAGGCCGGCGGGCAGCAGGCCCTGGTCGAACACCAGGCGGCGCACGCCCCAGCTGAAGGGCGCGGCGGCCAGCGTCTGCCAGGCCACGAGGGAATCGGTGCGCGCCGAGAGTTGCTGGAAGTGCTGCGGCGACAGCAGCATGCCTTCATGCCACTCGATGCGGTCGGTGATGGGGGCGGCGCTGTGCACGTCAGACATGGCGGGCTCCTGCGCAGGAAGAAGAAAGATGGAATGCGGTGTTCACTGGCGAGGGTCCGGGTTGTTCAGCGTGTGGTCGACACGTCGAAGCTTTGAACGTCGAAGCGGGCGACAACGGCGCCCTTGAGGTCTTCCACCCGCACGCGATTGGCGCCGGGCGTGGTGTAGTTCGCGAAGACGAGCACGGCCGCCACGCGCTGCGAGCCGAAGGCGCTGGAGGGCACGCGAATCGTCTGGCCCGGCACCAGCTCCCACGAGAGGTAAGACAGGCTCTGCGGAAAGGTCTTCTGCAGGTCGGCGCGCGCACCGAACCACTTGGCTGCGGTGAGCTCGGTGATGCGGGCGAGCATGGTGTCGTCGAGCACCATCACCACGTCGACCGCCACCGGGCTGTTCTGGTTGGCGTCGGGCGAGGCCGACAGCGTGAGCTCGCTCCAGTTCACGCGCGTGCCCTTGGGAAACAGGCTGCCGCATGCGGCCAGCTGCGAGAGCAGCAGCAGGGCGGCGATCCATCTGAAGAGAAGAGTCTTTGTGCGGTTCATCGCGATATTCCAGGGTTCGCCGCGGCCGAAGTCGCATACGCGGCGGAGGGCTGTGCCTGCCGCGCGCCCACGGCAATGCCCATCAGCAAAATCAGCAGGGAGGCCAGCACGCTGCAGCCCGCCAGCAGCATGACGTTGCCGCGCGTGAGCACGAAGCGCAGCGGCTTCGCGGGTGCCGCGTCGGCGGCGGGCGCCGTCACGCGCTCCGACGGCAGGCCCGCCGACACGACGGAAATCAGCACGCAGGTGGCCAGCAGCGTCAGCAGGTTGCGCGGCCCCTCGCAGATCAGGTCGATGGCCAGGAACAGCGCCAGCGCGGCCTCGATGGGCAGCTGCAGCATCGCCAGCACGATGCCCGCGTAGCCCACGTTGGTCAGGCTGTTGTTGCCGGCCGAGGCGAAGGCCGCAACCGTCGCGCCCATGCCGATCATTCCGATGTCGGCCGCGCTGAGCGTGCGGTCGTAGAGGTTGGCCACGAACAGCGCCAGCAGCACGTAGTACAGCGCCGAGCCCGCGCGCAGGAACACCGAGGCGGTGGGCACCACCAGCTCGACGATGCCGCGGCTGAAGCCCAGGCGCGCGCTCATCGCCTCGATGGTGTGCGGAATGCTGGCCGTGGTGCTCGACGACATCAGGCTTACCAGCATCGGCGTCTTCAGGTGCTGCAGCACATCGGCCAGCGGCTGGTTGCCGCGCTGGTGGATCACCGCGATGGCGCCTGCGGCCAGCAGCGCCACCAGCGCCACGAAGTGCAGCAGGAAGCCGCTCATGGCGCGGATCGTCACCGCGTCGGTCTGCGCGAACACGTGCGCCGACATACCGAAGGCCACCACCGGCAGCAGGATGTTGGCGCGCGCGATGATGAGTTCGAGCGTGCGGTAGATGCCCTCGAACATGTGGTTGAGCGCGGCGTGCTGCGTGCGCGCCAGCGCGGCAAAGGCCAGGCCGAACAGCAGCGCGCACGACAGGATGCCCAGAGAGCGCCCCTCCACCAGCACGCGGAAGAAGTTGTCGGGCACCAGCGTGACGCGGGGGCGCTCGATGGCCGTTGCCTGCGTGCTGCTGTCGTGCAGGCGCATTTCGAGGTCGCCGCCGTCGCCGGCCTGCTGCACCAGTTCGCCCAGGTGCTCGCGCGATTCGGCGTCCAGGTGCGCGCCCGGTGCGTTCACCCAGCCCAGTGCCAGCCCGGTGCCCGCGCAGCTCATCACCAGCAGCAGCGCAAGGCCCGCGATCATCGCGATGCGCCGTCCCGGAAAGGGCAGCCCCATGGTCTGGCGCAGGCCGAAGAAAGTGGCGACCACCAGCAGCGGAATGGCTGCCATGCTCACGATGGCCAGGTAGACCTGCGCTGCCGTGTACCCCACGTCGCCCACCACGGGCGCATAGACGCCCACGACTCCGCCTGCCGCCATGCACAGAAGCAGGGCGAGCAGGCTGTGGGACATGCGCGTCAGGAAACCCATGTCGGCTTGTTCCATCCTTTGTCGAGTGCGAAGGCGACGGTGGCGCGGGCCAGCTCCAGCGAGCTGTCGATCAGCATCAGCGTGCTGTGCCCGGCGGCGTTCGCTGCCTTCGCGGCGATCGGCAATTCGGTGCAGCCCATGATCACCACGGTGGCGCCGGTGGCGGACAGCGCTTCCAGCGCAAGCTCGAAGGCTGCCGCGCCGGCCTGCACGTCACCACCCTTCACGGCGCGGATGCAGGCGTCTACATGGTCCTGGCCGTTCGTGGCGTCGGGCACCAGAAAGTCGATGCCGCGTTCGCGCAGCGCCTGCTGGTAGAAGCCAGAGGCCAGCGCGCCGCGCGTGGCGAGCACCGCCACCCGCACCGGCCGTTCGCCCGGTGTCGTGGCTATGGCGGCCACGCATGACTGCGCGATGTGGATCACCGGGGCCCGGCTGTGCTCGACCATCTGCGCATACCAGTGGTGCGACGAGTTGCAGGGAATCGCGATCACGCCCACGCCGATGTCATTGAGCACGTCGATGCCCGCGAGCAGCGCGCCCAGCGGGTCGGGCCCCGTGCCCAGGATGGCGCTGGAGCGGTCCGGCACGTGCGGCAGGTTTGCCACGATCACCGGCAAGTGCTCCTGGTCGCGCGTGGCGGGAGTGAGCTGGATGATCTTTTCCATGAAGTCCACCGTTGCCGATGGGCCCATGCCGCCGAGAACGCCGATGCGTGACATGAGTGCGTGCCCTCTAGATCTTCAGTGGCCGGGGGCACACGACAGCGACGGCCGCGGTGTTGCCAATGACTAGCACCAGCGTGCGCAGCATGTCGCACACCGGGTCTACCGCCAGGAACAGGATGAACGCCGCCTCGAAGGGCAGGCCCAGGTAGGTGCAGGTCATGCCGATCAGCGACACCGTCACCAGCCCCGTCATGCCCGCAGAGGCAAAGCCCGCGAGCACCGATGATGTGAGCACGATGCCGATTTCCACCGGCGACAGTGAGCGCCCGTAGATCTGCGCGATGAAGAGCGTGGCGCACACGTAGTACACGACGGGCCCGATGCGCAGCAGCGACACCGTGAGCGGCACCAGCAATTCAACCCGCGAGCGCGCGAAGCCCAGCCGCGTGACCAGGCTCTCGATCATGATCGGCATGCAGGTGGCGCTGCTGCGCGTGGCCAGCGCCAATGCGAAGGGGCCGCGCATGGCGTTGAGCGTCTGCCCCAGCGTGCCGTTGGAGCGCTTCCAGATGATCACGCACGCCACCGCCAGCAGCACCGTCGACACCACCAGGAAGGCCAGCACGAAGGCGCCCATCGCGCGCAGCGGCTCGATGCCCGTCTTGCCCAGTTGTGCCGCGCTCATGCAGAACAGCACCACCGGCAGCGGAAAGCTCAGCCAGCGCATCAGCGTCTGGCAGGCGTGATAGACGGTTTCGAGCGCCTGCGTGAGGCCGTCGGAAATGCGCGTGGGCACGTGCCCCACCGCCAGGCCGAACAGCAGCGCGAACACCAGCGTCTTCAGCGTGTCGCCGTTGGCCAGTGCCGTGAAGATGTTGGCGGGCACCAGGCTCACCAGCATGTCGGCGAAGCTGGCGGTTTTCTTCACTTCGTCGGTGCCGCGCAGGCTCATGGCCGTGTCGCTGGCGCTCAGGTCGCCGCCGACGATCTGGCCGAAGGTCTGCATGGTGCTGGCCGGCAGGTTCTCGCCGGGGCGAAGCAGCAGCAGCGTGGCCGCGCCGGCAATGGCCACGAAGGCCGAGAACGCGAGGAACACCAGCGCCACGCGGCCCAGCAGGCTGGCCGTGCCGCCGTCGCGAAACAGCCGCTGCAGGCTGAAGATCACGGCCGAGACCATGAAGGGCAGCGTGATCATCTTCAGCAGGTCGACGTAGATGTCGCCCACGAAGCTGAGGGTGGTCGCGAGCGGGGGTGCGAGCATGCCGAAGGCCACGCCGGCCCCGAGGCTGATGATCACGACCCAGGGGTTGAGGACGAAGGCGTAGAGCTTGGAGGAATTCATGATGGGTGCGTGTTCTTTGCGGCTCAGCGATCGAGTGCCTGCAGCACCTTCTGGATGTCCAGCTTCTCGGTGCGCTGGGCGAGGAACTGGTTGACGTAGGCCAGCAGCGTGGTGTCGGTCACGGCAACGCCGATGCCGAGGGTGTCTTCCAGGTCCTTCAGCGTCACGGTGCGCAGCACGAGCGATACGGTCGGGTCGGCCTTGAGCACGCGCTTGACCTCGAACTCGTCGCGATAGGCGCTCACGATCTCGCCCTTGTGCAGGGCCACCAGCACCTCGTTCCAGGTCGGAAACTCCTGCACCTTGGCGTGCGGGAAGTTGGTGCGCGCGTAGTCCGCGAAAGAAGATTTGGCGATCACGCCGATGCTGCCGTTGAAGTTGCGGATGACCTCCGGCAGCGGGCGCCCGTGCGAGAGCTGCGCGAACTTCACGCGGTTCAGGATCAGCGAGTGGTTCAGCGTGAGGTAGGCGTCGCTGAACGCGATGGTCTGCGTGCGTGCCAGCGTGCGTGACAGCTTGCTGATGGCCAGGTCGGCCTGGCCGTTGGCCAGCAGGTCGACCACCGCGTTGAAAGTGCCGGCCTCGCGGTTGAAGCGCAGCTTGACGCCCAGCTCCTTGGCGAGCGACTGCGCCAGGCCGACCTCGAGCCCGGTCCACTGGCCGGCGTCGTCGAAGAAGAAGAACGGCGGCGTGTCGACCTTGAGCATGGCCACCACGAGCTCGCCGCGCGTCACGATGCGCGCGATGTCGGGCGCGAGCAGGCGGCCGTCGGGCACGCGCACGAGGCCGTTGGTGAGCACGGGTGCCGGTGGCGCGACAGGGGCTGCCGGCTCGACCGGAAACGTGGGCGCAGGCACCGCAGCGGCGGGCGCAGCGAGTGCGGCTGGCACGGCGATCACGCCCTGCGCCACGGGCCGTTCGCCTGCCGCGCCAGCGGGGCCACCCGCGCAGAGGCCGGCCAGCGCCAGCAATGTTGGAAGGGCGAGGCGACGCAGCGCGCTGTGCATGCCCGTGAGGTGTCGTGTGTTGTTCGACATGCTTTGATCTACTTTGGTCATTGGGTGGAGGCGGCGGGAGCCGGCGCGGCTGTGGGGGCAGGTGCGGGGGAGGGCGACTGCAGCGGCGCAGGCGCCACGGCGGCGGGAGCCGAAGGGATGGGCGCAGGTGCCAGCAGCTTGCCGATCTCCACGCCCATCAGGAACAGGAGGACGCACAGCAGCACCAGGCAGGTCACCGTGATGGCGACCATGCGGGAGCTCATCGTGAAAACGTATTGCGACATGAGTTAGTAGGGATCGGTCAGGGAACCATTGAAGTGAACTGCCCCGGCACGACGACCTGGATCACGCCACCCCAGTTGCATGCGAGCTTCGAGCTGTCCTGCAGGGCGGGCATGCTGCCGACCAGCACCGTGGGCGAGCCGGGCGCCCAGGGCGCGGCCGTTACCGGAATGCAGGGCATCGGCGTGAAGGCGCCGAGCGCGGCGGCGGTGGCCGCGGCCACCATCGGGTTCGACATGCTGTTGCAGGTGCCGAAGGGCAGGATGTTGGCGATCGGCTTGTTGTCCATGATGGTGGCCGCCGGCACGCCACTGGTGACCACCGCGTTCACGGGCAGCACCACGAGGTTGGAAGGCGCGGCGCCGAAGCTGCACTGCAGCGTGGCCCCCATGCAGACGTGCATGCCCATGGCTCAGCCTCCCCTCACGAGTTTTTCCAGGCTCTTCATGAAGCCCGGCGATGCGGCTGTCTCCACGACCTCGTGGCCGGTCTGGTCGAAGCGGCGCGGGTTGCCGTGCGGCTTGCCCTGGCGGTACGCGATTTCTTCCATCAGCTGGCCGTTGGGCCAGAAGCGCCGCAGCGGGCCGTGCAGCACGCTGGCCACGTAGGTGGACGACTGCGCCACGCCGCCGCTTGCCAGGTAGTCGAGCACTTCGCCGTCGAGCAGGCCGGCGCGGTATTGCTCGCGCCGCACCATGCGGCCTTCGTTGTAGTAGGTGGCTTCGCCTTCGAGGCGGCCGGCCACGTAGCGCAACCGTGCCGTGACGTCGCCTGACTCGGCATACGCCACGGCATCGCCGTGCAGCGTGCCGCGCACGTGCTGGTGTGTCTGCATCAGCTTGCCGCTGGGGTAGTAGCTGCGCGTGGTGCCTTCGGCCACGCCGCCGAAGCGCTGCGTTTCCTGCAGCAGTTGGCCGCGTTCGTCGAACAGGCGCATGGCGCCGTGCGGCACGCCGGCCTGGTAGGAGGCCTCCATCGCCGGCTTGCCCGCGGCCGAGAACACCTGCATCGGCCCGTGCGGAACATCGCCCAGGAAAGACGCGCGCACCACCGTCTGGCCGGCGCCGTCGAGGGCTTCGCGCACCACGGCCTCGGGCACCGAGGCCAGGTCTTTTGTTGGGAGGGAAGGAAGTGCCATGGCGTTCAATCGTTCAATTGATCTTCACCAGCCCGCCCTTGAGCGTGACCATGCCGCCGCCTTCGACGGCGTTCATGCCCGAAGCCTTGCTGCTGATCGAAGGCGCCTCGTTCGACAGCGAGGCGCCGCCCTTGGCCGACAGCGCCACGCCGGCCTCGGCCTTGAAGTTGACGCCGGCGTTGGCGCCCAGGTCGGTGCCGGCCTTCAGGTCCAGCGTCTGGGCCGACTTGATGAGCAGGGTGCCTGTCACGTCGATCACCAGGTTGCCCGTGACCTTGAGCTCGTAGTTGCCGGTGACCGTCTGTGTGAAGTTGGCCTTGTTGTCGTGCGTCTCGTTGCCCGTGACGTCCAGCGCCCGCGTGCCCTTCACCGAGTGGGTTTCGTTGCCTGTGTCGACCTTGACCGTGCGGTTGCCCTTGGTGACGGTATGTAGTTCATTACCGGCCATCACCGTGGTGGTCAGGTCGTTCTCGATTTCCACGCGCATGTCTTTCTGGGCGTGCAGGTAGAACTCTTCGGAGCCCTTCTTGTCCTCGAAGCGCATCTCGTTGCCCGCGTCGCCGGTCTTGGTCGAGCGCGATCGGATCGTGCTTTGCGACGACATGCCCGGCAGGGTGACCGGCGTGGGGTTCGTCCCGTTGTAGACGCTGCCCGAGACCAGCGGCCGGTCGGGATCGCCATCGACATAGCTCACGACCACCTCCTGCCCGATGCGCGGCAGGAAGAGGGCGCCCCAGCCCTTGCCGGCCCACATCTGCGAGACGCGGATCCAGCACGAACTCTTGTCGTTCTTCTTGCCCAGCTGGTCCCACGGAAACTGCACCTTGATGCGCCCGTGCTCGTCGGTCCAGATTTCTTCGCCGGCCGGGCCCACCACCTGCGCCGTATGGTTGCCGGCCACCACCGGTCGCGGCGTGAGGCGTTGCGGGCGAAAGGGCAGGTCGGGAGGCAGGGTCTCGAAGCTGTTGCTGTAGTGCTCGCGCTCGGCGTGGTGCCGCACGCTGTGCACCACGTGCTTCACGTTGAGATCCTCGCGGGAATGCTCTTCCAGCGTGAAGGTGGTGCCCGGCGTCAGGTAGTGGCAATGGCTGTCGCCGCGGCCCGACTGGCTGCCGGCCTGGTGCATTTCCAGGCGGATGCGCGCGCGCGCCGCGCCGGCCGCCGCAGGCACGCGCGAGGGATATTCGTAGTCGAGGCCGCGCCCGATCTTTCCCTCGTGCTGCTCCCGCAGATCGGTGTCGGGCGTGAGGAAGTCGTAGTCGTCCACCGCCTGGTCCTTGGTCACCAGCCGGGCGTCCGACTCGAAGCGGGTGACGGCATGGGTGTGCGCGTAGCCTTCCTCGCTGCTGCGCATGACGAGCTTTTCCGCGTGGGGGCAGGGCATGCACGCCGAGTTGCTGTCGGCCAGCACCAGCGTGTGCGCGCCGTCCGCGAAGGTGAAGAAATAGAAGATGCCTTCCTCCTCCATCAGGCGCGAGATGAAGTCGAAGGCTGTCTCGTCGTAGCGCACGCAGTATTCGCGAGGTGCGTAGGTGCCCTGCAGCTGCGTGCTGAAGGCCACGCCGAATTCGCCGAGCACCTTCTGCAGGATGTCGGGCGTGCTCATGCTCTGGTAGATCACGCGGTCGCGCCCCAGCGTGAGCAGCCACATGCGCGGCACCAGTTCGAGCGAGTAGGTCGCGAAGTCCCGGTTGCTGCCCAGGTAGGTGAAGCGCGAGACGATGCCGTTGAAGAAGCGGGTTTCCTTCTCGGGCCGCTGCAGCACAACCGTGGCCGAGGTGCCGATCAGGTCGTCGGCTTTCAGCGCGCTCGAAGGGGAACGCATGGTGAGCGAGCACGCGAACAGCTGCGACAACCCCTCGGCGGCCTGGAAGGCGTCGAGCAGCAGTTCGTCCGGCCCGAGCACGGTCTTCACCGCCAGGAAGGCGGCGTGCTGGGTGAAGCCTTCGCGCATGTTCATCTATCAGCTCAGCGTTGCCGGTTCGAAGCTGAAGGCGAACGCACCGTCGCCGTCCATGCCCATGTGCACCGCGGTGAACGCGGCGGCCATCGAGATGCGCTCCAGCACCTGGCGCGAAAGCTCGGGCAGCACCGCATGAGCCAGGATGTGGTCGATGTTGCGCGCGCCGCTGTCCACCTCGGTGCAGCGCGCGGTAATGGCGTCTTCCACCTGCACGTCCCACGTGAAGGTCGCGTGGTGGTTCAGCGCGAAGCGCCGCGCCAGCTTGCCGAGCTTGAGGTTCACGATCGAGCGGATCTGCTCGTCGCCCAGGTGGTGATAAGGCACCAGCGCCAGCCGGCCCAGGAAGGCGGGGCTGAACTGCTTGAGCAACTCGGGGCGCAGCCGCTCCACAAGTTCTTCAGGGTCGGGCCTGCGCCCGCCTTGCGAGGCCTGCGTGATCACGTCTTGCGCGGCGTTGGAGGTGAGCAGGATCAGCGTGTTCTTGAAGTCGATCTGCACGCCTTCGCCGTCTTCCATCGTGCCCTTGTCGAACACCTGGAAGAACAACTCCAGCACGTCGGGGTGGGCCTTCTCCATTTCGTCGAGCAGCACCACGCTGTAGGGGCGGCGGCGCACGGCCTCGGTCAGCACGCCGCCGCGCCCGTAGCCCACGTAGCCGGGCGGCGCGCCCTTGAGGCTGGAGACGGTGTGGGCCTCCTGGAACTCCGACATGTTCACGGTGATGACGTTGCGCTCGCCGCCGTACAGCAGGTCGGCCAGCGCGAAGGCCGTCTCGGTCTTGCCCACGCCGCTGGGCCCCACCAGCATGAACACGCCCACGGGCTTGCCGGGGTCGTCGAGGTCGGCGCGGAAGGTGCGCACGCGCCGCGCGATGGCGTCGAGTGCATCGTCCTGCCCGACCACGCGCTCGGCGAGCTTCTCCTTCAGGTTGAGCACCGTGTGCAGCTCGTCGGTCATCATCTTGCCGACCGGGATGCCGGTCCAGCCGGAGATGACTTCGGCCACCATCACGCCGTCGACGCACACGGGCACCATGGGCTCGTCGCTCTGCAATGCCTCCAGGCCCTTCTCGAGGCGGCGCAACGCGGCGGTGAGCAGCGCGGGGTCGTTCTCCTCGTCGGGCGGCGGTGCGTTGTCGCGCAGGCTGTCAGAAATCTTGCGGCGCAGCGCGACGATTTCCATCACCGCGTGCTTCTCTTCGTCGACCTTGTCGGACAGGCGCTTGTGCTTCTGGCGCAGCACGTCGAGCCGCGAGGTGAGCGCGGCGATGGCGTCCTGGTGGTCGCCACCGGTGGCGGCCTCGTGGCGCAGCACGCGCAGCTCGCTCTCGCCCGTGGAGATGTCGCGCGCGGCCGATTCGAGCTCGGCAGGCAGCCCGTTCTGCCCGATGGCCACGCGCGCGCAGGCGGTGTCGAGCACGCTGATGGCCTTGTCGGGCAGCTGGCGGCCGGTGATGTAGCGGTGCGAGAGCTTGACGGCCTCGCGCACGGCGTCGTCGACGATCTCCACGCCGTGGTGCTTCTCCAGCGTCTCGACCATGCCGCGCAGCATGTCGATGGCGACTTCTTCGCTCGGCTCCTCGACCTTCACGACCTGGAAGCGCCGTGCCAGTGCAGGGTCGCGCTCGACGTATTTCTTGTACTCGGCCCAGGTGGTGGCCGCGATGGTGCGCAGCTCGCCGCGCGCCAGCGCAGGCTTGAGCAGGTTGGCCGCGTCGCCCTGGCCCTCGGCGCCGCCCGCGCCGATGAGCTGGTGCGCCTCGTCGATGAACAAAATCACCGGCGTGGGCGAGGCCTTGACTTCGGCAATGACCGACTTGAGCCGGTTCTCGAACTCGCCCTTCACGCCGGCGCCCGCCTGCAACAGCGCCAGGTCGAGCGAGCGCACCGACACCTGGCGCAGCGCGGGCGGCACGTCGCCCTGCACCACGCGTTGCGCGAAGCCTTCGACCACGGCCGTCTTGCCGACACCGGCCTCGCCGGTGAGGATGGGGTTGTTCTGGCGGCGGCGCAACAGCACGTCGATGATCTGGCGGATCTCGCCGTCGCGACCGCGGATGGGGTCGATCGCGCCGTCGCGCGCGAGCTGCGTCATGTCGACCGTGTACTGGTCGAGCGAGGGCGTGGCCGAGTTGTTGCGGCGCGCGGTGGGCATCTGCAGCGGCGGCGCACCGGCGTCTGGCGCCGATGGCGCAGCCGACTGGTTCGCGGCAGGCGCCGAGGCTATCGGCGCGGCGGACAGTGCCGAAGCGGCCGCATCCTCGGGCGAGGACTGCAGCAGGCCGGCGAGTTCGTCGCGCAGCGTGCCGCGCGGAATCTGCAGCAGCGCGGGCGCGGCATCGACCAGGCGGCCGCGCAGGCGGTCCACATCGAGCAGCGCCAGCATCAGCGTGCCCGAGCGGATGTGCTGCTGGCCCAGCAGCATCGAGCTCATGAGCCACGCTTCCTGGAACAGCGGCGCGAAGTCGGGCGTCAGGCTCGGCGTGCGGCCGTTGCCGCGCTTGAAGGTGTCGAGCGACTTCTGCAACTGCGCCTGCACGGTGTCGGGACGCAGGCCGAAGCGGCCGAACACCAGCCGCAGGTCGGGGGCGTCGTTGTCCACCAGCTTCAGCAGCAGGTGTTCGAGGTCGACGTTGTAGTGCGTCTGCTGCACGCACAGCTCGGCGGCCTGTTCCATGGCGCGCTTGCATTCCGGGTTGAGCCGGCCGAGCAGGGTGCGGATGTCGATGTCCATAAGGCGTGTTCGGGTCAGGCGCCGGGCGCGTCGCCGCCGTCGCTGGTCAAGGTGTGGTGAACGGGCGGCAGTGCGCCGCGGAAGGTCGGGCCCGCGACCCATGAAGTCCAGCCCAGTCGCATCGGGTTCGCGGCGCCGAGCACGCTGCTGCGCAATTCGGTGGGAGCGAGGCTCAGCTCCATCTCGACCTTCAGGTCTTGCGGGATGAAGCGGCGCACCAGCCATTTGGCGAGCGCATGGTCTGCGCCGCGCGGCAGCAGGGCGCGCAGGCGCTGCTGGCTCAGGTTGCTGAAGGTGAGGCGGATGCCGGCGCCCTGGTCCCACACGCGCTTGCCGAGCACGGCGCCGCCGCCCAGCGGCGTGCGCATGTCCAGCCGCGCCGAGGCATCGGGTTCCAGTGCGAGCCAGCGGCCGCGGAACTGCGTGCCGTGCACCTGCACGCCGAGCCGGTCGCGCAGCAGGGCCAGCAGCGCGGTCATGCCGCGCGGCGCGCCGCCGAGCAGACCGGCATGGCGCAGCCACAGGGCGGAGCCGTCGGGTGCGCGCACGCCGGCGCGCAGGCCCAGTGCGCTGGCTGCATCGAGCGTGGACGCCAGCGTGGAGCTCGAAGGCGACTGCGGGTTGAGCGCAACGTGGTGCTTGCGGCGGCTGCGGTACAGGAAGGCCAGGAAGCGGTGGTTGAAGATGTCGAGGAAGTCCCCCGTCGCGTGGTCGCGCTGCTGCCGGCGCTCCAGCAGCATCTCGGTGAAGGGCATCGGCAGCGGGCCGCCGCTGCCGCCCAGCGAAAGGGCGGGCGTGGTGAGCTCGAAGGGCTCGCCGGTCGATGCGTCAGTGCCGACTTCGCGCACGTCGCTGGCCTCGAACGCCAGCGTGACGAAGGCATGCAGCCGCACGGCCTCTCGTTCGCGCGGGCCTTGCGAACGGCCCACGGGCACCGCCTCGGGCGCGGCGCGCTCGAGCAGGCTGATGGCCTGGAACAGGTTGAAGTCCTGCGGGCGGGCGGTGAGTTGTTCGATCACAGAACCACCTGCCGGCCCGTCATCGGAGCCCACTGTTTTCTGACCTCTTCGCCGTTGCGCACCACGAGGCGAACGAAGGAGTTCACCGAGGTGTACATCGCGAAGAAGCGCGCGAGCACGGCCGACATCATCAGAGGCGAGCCGCCGACGAAGGCGTCGTCCTCGAATTCGAGCGTGACCTGCGTGCCGCGGCAGTAGCCGCGCCAGGCTTCGGTGCCCACGTGGGCGGTGACGCCGCGCGCCGAGAGCCCGGCGATGCCGCGGATCTGCGCATGGTCGCGCCGGCTGTCGGAAGCGAACAGCAGCAGCATCTCGCGCAGTTGCTCGCGGCCGGTGGAGCCGTCCACCAGCGACTGGTGGTTGAGCGTGAGCAGCGACACCAGTCGCCACAGCGTTTCGCTGCCCAGCGGCGGATCGCGCTGCGCGGTGGGCTCGTACAGGCAGCGCACGTGCGTGGGCTGCGACGGGCCTTCGGCCACAAGGCGCGCGCCCACGGGCACCTGCTCGGCCAGCCGCCGGTTGGTGCACAGCAGGTGCGCGTAGACCACCGGTTGCGCGGGCCGGCTGTGCGTCTTGCCCTGGTCGACGAAGGACAGGAACACGTCGGTGCCGGGAATGTTCTGGCGCAGGCAGGGCTCGCGCCGCGCGGCCCAGAACACCGCGCCGCCCTGCGCGCCCTGTGCACCGTCCACATGGCCCAGTGCGGCGAAGCCCGGCACGTCGACGGGCTTGTCGGCGTCCGGGTCGGAGGCGATCACCGAGACGATCGAATGCACTTCGGTGGTGGCATCGCGCTGGCGGTCGGGCACCAGCATGTATTCGTAGTGGCGCTGGTCCATCACCAGCGGCTCGCTCACGCGCGGGAACAGATTGACGATGGGCGTGCAGCCGAGCTGGAAGTTGTCGGCGTCGATGTGCCGCAGCACCCTGGTGGTGCGATCGAGCTGGAACACCAGCTCGCAGCTGCGTCCGCGGCCCAGGCGCGAGCGCAGGTGATGCAGGTCGAAGAAATGAAACTTGCGCGGAAACGCGAAGTACTCCTGCAGCAGGCCGTAGGCGGGCTGTGCGTTGGCGGGCTGCGGCAGCACTTCTTCGCCTTCGGCAAAGCCGACCTCGCGCCATGCGTCGGCCGGCAGCATCTGCAGTGTGCCGCCTTCGGGGGTGATGCCTACCGACTTCACGCCCGACACCAGCGCGTCGTACAGCGGCATCGTGGTCATCCAGTCGCCTTGCAGGTGGATGCGCAGGCTGTCGATCTCCAGCTCGGAGAAGTCGGCTTCGGTATTGCATTCGAGCCTGAGCCGAAGCACGGCGTCGGCGTCGATGGCGGCGTGCGCGATGCGCAGTGGCCACAGCACGGTGTCCCATGCGGTGCGGAAGCGGCACTCCTGCGACTGCGTGGCTTGCGTCCTCGCATGCAGCATGGTGTGGCGCGGCACGCGAAAGCCCGCCGTGACCTTGCCCTGCGCCGGATCGAGCCCGAACTGCGCCACCGACATCGAGGGCAGCGGCTGCACCAGCGACGGGCAGAGGTTGTCGAGCAGCGCGTAGGCGACGTCGGGAAATTCCTGGTCGAGGTCGCGATGCACGCGCGCCGACAGGAAGGCCACCGACTCGATCAGTCGTTCGGTGTGCGGGTCGAGTGACTCGCCGCCGTGCAGCGAGAGGCGCGAGGCGACCTTGGGATAGCGCTGGGCGAAGTCCGACCCCTGTCCTCGCAGGTAGGACAGTTCGCGCTTGTAGTACTGCAGCAGGTCGCTGTGCTGGATGTCGGACACGTCAGGCGACCTTCATCAGGCTGTCGGGCGTGCCGAGCAGCATTTCGAAATCCACGTGGCGCAGCGCGAGCCCGGCCCGCGCCTGCGCGCCGATGCGCACCAGTGCCACTTCATGCCGGTTGGGCGTGGCGCTCACTTGCACGCTCACGTCCGTCAGGCGCGGCTCGTAGCGCTGCACCGCCTGGCGCAGCGTGGCAGCCAGCTGCTGCAAGTCGGCGGCGTTCTGCGCGCTGAGCGCGGAGAAATCCGGAATGCCGTACTCCAGCACCGTGCCGCTGCCCTGCGCATAGTCGGCGGCCGACAGCGGCGAGCGCGTGTTGAACAGACGGCGCAGCTCACGACCAATGGAGTCCTGCAAGGACTCCATCGTTTCGAGATGAGCAGCGCCGCGGGCGTGCTCGGACGGCGCCGACGCCAGCCGGTCGAACAGGGGCGCGACGCCCCCTTTGATGAGTTCGGACACGGTAGGCGCCGGGTGTCAGCGTCGAGCCGTCATGCGACCGCGACGTTCTTCGAGAGATCCCAGCCGAACGGTGCGATGCCTTCCTGGCCGCCTTCTTCCTTCTGCTTCGTGTACTCGACCTTGATGGCCGCGTAGTTCAGGGAGACGCTTTCCTGCGGCAGGTCACCGCCGCTGGAAACGGAGAGGCCGCTGAGGATGACGTCGGTCAGGGTCACGACCATCAAGGGCAGCAGGCCGCTCTTGTCTTCGCGCGGGAAGGTGATGATGGTGTCGCCCGCGAACACCTCGCCACCGGCGAGCTTCTGCAGCAGCTGGGGCGTGGCCGAGTCGCTGGTGCGGGTCACGGTGATTTCGGAGAAGCTGGGCTTGCCCGCGGTGCGTTCCTGGTTGGAGGTGCCCGCCGTCACGGCGAGGCCGGCGCCGAACTGGAAGCTCTGGACTTCCAGTTCGTCCTTGTGGCCCTCGATCTGGGTTTGGCCGGTGACACCTGGGATCTTGAGATAGATAGGCATGTGAATGTTCTTTCAGTAAATCTGTTGGTTCGTCTGTCGATGCAGATGAATGAAGGGGGCGATCAGGCGGCGGCAGCCGGCAGGTCGGCCACCAGGCGGATCGAGGCCGAGAGTTCCTCGAGCTGGAAGTGCGGCTTCAGGAAGGCGATGGCGCGGTACGAGCCCGGCTTGCCCGGAACTTCGGTCACGTCCACGCGGGCCTGGCTCAGCGGGTACTTGGCCTTCATGGCCTGCGGCGCCGAGGGGCTCACCAGCACGTAGTTGGCAACCCAGTTGTTCAGGTGCTTCTGCATGTCGGCCTGCGTCTGGAAGCTGCCGATCTTGTCGCGCACGATCACCTTCAGGTAATGCGCGAAACGCGAGGCCGCCAGGATGTAGGGCAGGCGAGCCGAGACTGCCGCGTTGGCGTTGGCCGAATCCTTGTCGTACACCTTGGGCTTGTTCACGGTCTGGCCGCCGAAGAAGGCCGCGGTGTTCGAGCCCTTGGAGTTGACGATGGCGATGAAGCCGAGGTCGCTCAGTTCCTTTTCGCGGCGGTCGGTGATGGTCACTTCCGTCGGCGGCTTCAGGGCGATGTCGCCTTCGTCCGTCTTGTAGGCGTGAGCCACCATGCCGTCGACCTTGCCGCCGCCTTCGACGCCGCGGATGGCCGTGGTCCAGCCGTACAGCGAGTGAGCCTGCGTGATGCGAAGGCCCAGCTGGTAGGCCGCGTTGGCCCACAGGTACTTGCCGTGGTCGGTGCCGTCCACGTCTTCTTCGTAGTTGAAGTTCTCGACGGGAATGGTCTTGGCACCGTAGGGCAGGCGAGCCGCGTAGCTCGGCAGCACCAGCGAGACGTAGCGCGAGTCTTCCGATTCGCGGAAGCCGCGCCACGAGGCGAGCTCGGCGCTTTCGAAGGTCTTGGACAGGTCGCGCGGAATGCCGAGTTCGGTGAACGACTTGAAGTCGAACAGCGCGGGCGCGGCTGCTGCGATGAAAGGCGCGTGCGCGGCGGCGGCCACGCGGGAGATGCGCTCCAGCAGGGCGATGTCCTGCGGGTGGCGGCCGAAGTAGTAGTCGCCGATCAGCAGCGAATAGGGGTGGCCGCCGTAGGTGCCGTATTCCTCTTCGTAGATCTTCTTGAAGAGCACGCTGGTGTCGTGGTCGACGGCGGTCTCCAGGTCCTTCAGCAGGTCCTTCTTGCTCACGTTGAGCAGGCGCAGCTTCAGGTTGCTGCCGGTCTCGGTGCCGGTCACCAGGTCGTGCAGGCCGCGCCAGGAGGCTTCGAGGGCCTGGAACTCGGGGGCGTGCAGGATCGCGTTGAGCTGGTCGGTCAGCAGGCGGTCGATTTCGGCGACGCGCTCGTTGATCAGCGTGACCACGCCCTTGTCGGGGCTGGTCTTCATGCCTTCGTCGAGGATCTGCGAAGCCAGCTGACCGATCAGCTTCTTCGCGTAGGCGCCCTGCGAAGGCTCGGTCGTCATGTTGCCTTCGAGGACGATCTTGTCGAGCAGACCGAGGTCACTGGTCGTGACGGTGGTTGCTGCGCTGCCGGCTTCAGCGGCTTTGGATTTGTTGGCCATCTCTATCACCATTCAAAAGTTGCCGGGTCGCGCCCGAAGGGCTGCGGCCGGCGTGGTTGATCACGCTGCCGGTGCTTCGGCTTCGGGGGACGATTGGGTTTCCGCAGCCGCTTGCGGGGCTGCGGCTGCGGCCGGGGCGGCTTGCGCTGGTGCGCTGCCGGCTTCGGCCCTGGCCTGGCTCTGGACCGTCTTCAGGTCTTCGGTGTTCAGCAGCACGCGCTCGAGCAGGTCGTCGAGTTCGTCGTTGCCGTCGAGCTTGGCGAGCAGGTCGCGCAGTTGCTGGCGGGCTTCGAGCAGCTTGGCCAGGCGGGGCACCTGGTCCACGATGGCTTCGGGGTGGAAGTCGCTGAACTCCTTGAAGTTCAGTTCGATCTTCAGGTTGCCTTCGCCCTTCATGGTGTCGGGCACCGAGAGGTCGAGGCGGGGGGTGATGTTGCCGAGAACTTCATCGAAGTTGTCGCGGTCGATCTCGACGAAGCGGCGCTCCTTGAGCTTCGGCAGCGGCTGTGCGGGCTGGCCCGACAGGTCGGCCAGCAGGCCCACGACCAGCGGCAGCTCTTTCTTTTCGACGGCGTCGCCGATCTCCACGTCATAGGTGATCTGGACGCGCGGCGGACGATTGCGTCCTACCCAGTTTTGCAGGCTATTCGACATTTTTCGCTCTCAGAAAAGGTTGAATTGACAAGAACACACGTTGAAATTTCTCGACGCTCGTCGCCTGGTTGGGGCGGTGCGCGGTCCGTTGCCGTTGCAGTCCCGGCATGCATCAAAGACGGATGGAAGATACAAATCGAGATATTTGCTAACAATCCCCAGAATTGGGGAGGGGTCCCACATGCGCTGGACAAACCTCAACAAAAACAAGTGCCTGAGCTTTGTAAAGTTACATAAATGAGGGTTTTGTCACGCAAATAGGCAGCCGAATGCTAGGCAGAGCGCCCGCCGGCGCATCGGACCAAAGTTCAATGACAGGAAGGCGGGGGCGGTGCTATCGCGCGCGTGCTCCCGCGTGCGCGGGATGGCGCGATGTGTAACCGGAATGGAGGACCCGGGGAACCCGGGTGGGCGCAGCGCGGGGCCGCGTCAATGGCGCGAACGTCGCGGGCCTCGTGCGAAGCCGCGGGGGCGCCTTGCTAGAGCTCGATGAATGCCGAAGTGGCTTTGTTGAGTGCCAGCTTGCCCTTGGCGGTGATCGATTCGACCTGGGCCAACTGGCGGATCGCGCGCGCATCAGGGGCGCGGTCCGAAGGCGGAATGAATGCAGTCACCAACTCTGCCGCACGCAGCACGCGCAGCCTGTCGATGTCAGCCGGCGTGTGAATAACGTATGGCAATTTCTGCTCGGCGATAACCCGTAGAAATTCCATGGACATGAGCCGTCTCCTTTTGGTTGAGGGCGTTTACGGCATTGTGCGCACAAACAATTAGCGCTGTCTAAACCCTGCGCCGCGCATGCCTTTCCTCGGGTGTACCGAAGTGTTCCTTTCGCGCTGCTGGAGCCACGAAGGCGCCAGTTTGTTTCCGGTAACTCGGCGGCTAGTTGAGCGTTTGCACGGGCCACGCCGTGGTGTCCGGCATCACGATGTGCCATCGCACCGGATCGATGCCCTCGAAGGTCGCGCGATAGCGATCGGAGGTGCGGCCTTCGCCCGTCACGTCGCGGATCACGATGCTGTCGATGCGCTGCGGATGCGAGTGAAACGTTTGCGCGTAGATCTCGGGATCGGCTTCGCCCGAGTCACCCACCAGCACGAAGCGGCGCTGCGGAAATTCGGTGAGCAGCCGGTTGATCACGCCGAGCTTGTGCTCGCGCGAATCCTGCTCGCCGGGAATCAGCGTGCGCCACGTGGTGCTTTCGCGCAGATGCATGCTGCCCGCGGGAAAGTCGGCGTTGCGGATGAAATCCGAGAGCGCCGGGTAGAGCTGGATCGGACTCGCCGAAAGGTAGTGGAAGCGCGTGTCGGGCGTCTTCGCCAGCGCGCGATACCAGGCCGCCATGCGCGGCGCGGCCTCGAAGCGGCGCGCGAAAGTGTTGAGCAGCATCTCGCGCCGGTCGCGCACCTGCGTGCGCTTGATGGTGTCGTCGATGTCCGAGATGACCGACACGCCCTGCGCGGGCACGACCAGCGCATGGCCCCTGAAGCGATGCAGCAGCTCACCCGGGCCGGTTACGCCATGGAACTGCACCCACTCCTGCGGTGATGGCGAGGTTGGCAGCAGTGGCGTGCGCGGTGCGTCGATCACGATGCGCAGATTGCTGCGGCCGTCCTTGCCCGATGGCGGCATCGTCACGCGTGCGGGGCTGCCGTCGAAGTCGACGTCGATCACCTTGTCTTCTTCCGACTCCGCATGGAACAGCGCGGTGCGCTGGTTGAAGCGCAGGCGTGCGGCGGGCGAGAGCTTCTTCAGGCTCAGGCCGAGGTAGCGTGCGAGGGCAGTGTTGAGCCCCCAGCGATGCTCGCGCTCGAAGATCCACGCGTGGATATCGACTTCGAGCCTGCCGTCGACGGTGGGGCGCGCCGTGCCGGTCATGAAGAGCGCTTCTTCGTCGGGCTCGAGCGGCTCTGCTGCCTGCACCGCCTGCACCGCCTGCAGCGGCGCAAGGCCCGCGAGCAGCGCTGCGCCCGCCACCAGCGACCGGCGCCGCAAGTCCGGCACGGGCGAGCGGTGCGGGGCGCTGTCGCTCATTTCTTCGTGGGGGCGACGCGCTCGTAAGTCACGAAGCTGAAGCCCAGGCCTTCCTTGGCGGAGACATGCGATTCCCGTTGTGTCTCGCGCCACGCGGCGGCGTCGAGTTCAGGAGCGTAGGCATCGCCTTCGTAGTCGCGCGCAACCTCGGTCACCACTGCGCGTTGCGCAAGCGGCTCGGCCTCGGCGTAGATTTGCGCGCCGCCGATGACCCACACGGCCTCGGGCTTCGATGAAGTCGATTCGCAAAGCGACAGCGCCTCTTGCAGGCTGCTGGCGCGGAGTGCGCCTTCGGCCTGCCAATCGGCCTGCCGCGTCACCACGATGTTCTGCCGGCCTGGCAGCGGCCGGAAGCGCGGCGGCAGCGAGTCCCAGGTCTTGCGGCCCATGATCACCGGCGCGCCCGCGGTCTGCTGCTTGAAGTGCGCCATGTCCTCCGGGATGTGCCAGGGGATCGTGTTGTTCGCGCCGATCACGCCGTTGGCGGCGCGGGCGAAGATGATGTTGATGCTGGGCTTGTTCATCCCGCTCACACCGCCACGGGCGCCTTGATCGGATCGCCGTGCCGGTAGTCCAGCACTTCGAAGTCTTCGTACTGGTAGTCGAAGATCGAGTCCGGCTTGCGCTTGATGTTCAGCGTCGGGTACGGGTACGGCGTGCGGCTCAGTTGCAGCGCGACCTGGTCGGCGTGGTTGCTGTAGATGTGGCAGTCGCCGCCGGTCCAGATGAAGTCGCCCACGTCGAGGTCGCACTGCTGCGCCACCATGTGCGTGAGCAGCGCGTAGCTTGCGATGTTGAAGGGCACGCCCAGGAAGATGTCGGCGCTGCGCTGGTAGAGCTGGCAGCTGAGCTTGCCGCGTTCGCCTTCGGCCTGCGGCGGTGCCACGTAGAACTGGAAGAAGGCATGGCAAGGCATCAGCGCCATCTTCGACAGCTCGGCCACGTTCCACGCGCTCACGATGATGCGGCGCGAATCGGGGTTGGTCTTGAGGGTCTTGATGACGTCGGAAATCTGGTCGATGTGGCCGCCATCGGGCGTGGGCCAGCTGCGCCATTGCACGCCGTACACCGGGCCCAGGTCGCCGTCTTCGCGCGCCCATTCGTCCCAGATGGTGACGCCGCGCTCCTTGAGCCAGTTGTTGTTGCTCGAGCCGGTCAGGAACCACAGCAGTTCCTGGATGATGGACTTCAGGTGCACCTTCTTCGTGGTGACCAGCGGGAAGCCCTCGTTCAGGTCGAAGCGCATCTGGTGACCGAACACGCTCTTGGTGCCGGTACCCGTGCGGTCGCTCTTGAAGACACCATGAGTGTCGACATGGCGCATGAAATCTTCGTACTGGGAGCGGATGGGGCGGGTGGGCGAGGTCATGTTGGGAATTTTACGGGGCGGCGCTAGCATTGGCCGATGACCGGCCATGACCACTCCCACGGACACAGCGAACTCGGCGAGATGGACCTGCGCGTCCGCGCCCTCGAAAGCGTGCTCACGCAAAAAGGCTACATCGACCCCGCCGCACTCGATGTGCTGATCGACACCTACCAGACCCGCGTCGGCCCGCGCAACGGCGCACGCGTGGTGGCGCGGGCCTGGGTCGATCCGGCCTTTCGGCAGTGGCTGCTGGCCGATGCCACGGCGGCGATCGCCTCGCTGGGCTACACGGGCCGGCAGGGCGAGCACATGGTGGCGGTGGAGAACACAGACGAGCTGCACCACATGGTGGTCTGCACGCTGTGCAGCTGCTACCCGTGGCCAGTGCTGGGCCTGCCGCCCACCTGGTACAAGAGCGCGCCGTACCGCTCGCGCGTGGTGAAAGACCCGCGCGGCGTGCTTGCCGATTTCGGCACGACGCTGCCCGAGGCCACGCGCATCCGCGTGTGGGACTCGACCGCCGAGGTGCGCTACCTCGTGATTCCGCAGCGCCCCGCCGGAACCGAAAGCCTGGGCGAAGACGAACTCGCCGCGCTGGTCTCGCGCGATTCGATGATCGGCACGCGGCTGGTCGAGGTGCCTGCCGACGAGGGGAGCGCCGCATGAGCTACGTCACGAAAGCCGACCTCGGCGGCCAGCCGGGTTTCGGCAAGGTGGTGCCGGAGTCCGAGGGCGAACTCTTTCATGCGGCCTGGGAGCCACGCGCCCTGGCACTCGTGCTGGCCATGGGTGCGACCGGTTCATGGAACATCGATGCGAGCCGCGCCGTGCGTGAGACGCTGCCGGACTATCGCGACCTGAGCTACTACCAGATCTGGCTCAGTGCACTGGAGCAACTGATGCTGCAGCGCGGGCAGGTCTTTCCCGACGAGCTCACGAGCGGAGAAATGCGCCACGCGCCCACGCCCATGGCCCGCGTGCTGCAGGTGGCCAACGTGCCAGCCGTTCTCGCCAAGGGCTCGCCGACCGAGCGGCCGGCATCGGCCCCGGCGCGCTTCGCCATGGGCCAGCCGGTGCGCATGCACCACCTCGGCAAGGTCGACCATCACACGCGGCTACCGGGCTATGTGCAGGGCAAGCGCGGCACCATTGTGCACGTACATGGCGCACATGTGTTCGCCGACAGTCATGCGCAGGGGCTCGGCGAGCAGCCGCAGTGGCTCTACACGGTGGAGTTCGATGAAGCCGAGCTTTGGGGCGACGAAGCGCCGCGCCAGAACCTGTCGGTGTCGGTCGATGCGTGGGAAAGCTATCTGGAGGCCACGTCGTGAGCGACATGCCCCTGTCGCCCGGCATGCCGCGCGATGCCGATGGGCCCGTGTTCAATGCACCATGGGAGGCGCAGGCCTTCGCGATGACGCTGGTGCTGCATGAACGCGGCCTGTTCACCTGGCCGGAATGGGCCGAGGCGCTGGCCTGGCAGATCGCCGCTGCACAGGCCGCAGGCGACCCCGACACCGGCGAGACCTACTACCGCCACTGGCTCGCCGCGCTCGAAGGTCTCGTGGCCCGCAAGGGCGCCAGCTCCGACGACGAACTGGCCCGCTACCGCCACGCCTGGGACCACGCGGCCGACCGCACGCCGCATGGCCAGCCGATCGAGTTGCGCGGCGAGGATTTCCCCGGCTAGAGGTGCGTGCCGGTGCGGTGTGCCGCGGCCCGCATCGTGCTTGACCCGTTCTCGAAGCGGGTGATAGCCTGCCGCCGCTTCCCCCGTCCCTCCACAGAAAGCACAGAACGCACAACATGACGATTCATTCGCGCCATCTCTTCCCGGTTCCTTCGGCATCCACATCAACCCGCCGCTGGGCGCGCACCGCCTGCCACGGCGCCGTGCTCGCGTGCGCCATGCTGCTTGCCGGCAACGCCGCGGCCCAGAAGCCGCATCAGGGCGTGCTCGACGCAGCTACGCAAAGCAAGGACGAGGCGGTCAAGATGCTGGAGCGCATGGTCAACATCGACTCGGGCTCGGCCGACACCGCTGGCCTGGAAAAGGTCCGCGAGATAGCCGTGGACGAACTGCGCAAGCTCGGCGCGCGCATCGAGACCTTTCCGGCCGATCCGCACCCCGGCACCAACGTGGTCGCGACGCTGACCGGCCAGGGCAAGAAGAAGATCCTGATCCTCGCGCACATGGACACCGTCTTCAAGGAAGGCACGGCTGCAGCCAAGCCCTTCTACATCAAGGACGGCCGCGCCTACGGCCCCGGCGTGATGGACGACAAGGGCGGCGTGGTGGCCGGCCTGTATGCGCTGAAGATCCTGAAGCAGATCGGCTTCAAGGACTATGGGCAGATCACCTTCCTGCTCGACACCAACGAAGAGGTCGGCTCCGTCGGCACCAGCGCGCTCATCGAGCGCATTGCCAAGCAGCATGACGTGGCGCTGAACCTGGAGCCGGGCCGACCGGCCGACGGCCTCGTGGTCGAGCGCAAGGGCTCGGCCACCGCACTCATCGAGGTGAAGGGCGTGGCCGCTCACGCGGGCGTGGCGCCCGAGGCGGGCCGCAACGCGGCGATGGAGGTGGCGCACCAGGTGCTGCAACTGTCGAAGACGGCGGATGCGGCGAAGAAGACCACGGTCAACTTCACGGTGCTCACGGCCAACGGCCCGACCAACGTGATTCCCGCGACGGCCAGCGCCAAGGGCGACGTGCGCGTGGCCACGCCTGAAGAGTTCGATCGTGTCGAGAAAGACCTGATCCGCATCTCGCAGAACAAGCTCATTCCCGAGACCGAAGTGCGCGTGCGCCTGATTCGCGGCCTGCCGCCGATGCCGCGTTTGCCAGCATCAGACAAGCTGGTGCGCATGGCCGAAGGCATCTACGGCGAGATCGGCAAGAAGCTCACCATCGAGAGTAGCGGCGGCGCGGCCGACGCAAGCCTTGTGGCAGGCGTCGGCGTGCCGGTGCTCGACGGCTTCGGCATCGTGGGTGGCGGCATCCACACGCCGGAGGAATACGCGGAGGTCGAGAGCGTGGTGCCGCGGCTTTATCTGCTCTCGCGCATGCTGATGGACCTGTCCGCGAACTAATCGCGAACTGACCGGATCAGCCGCGCTTCGGAATGCCCAGCCCCGCCACCACGGCGGGGCGCGCCACGAAGGCTTCGAGCGCGCGCGCCACGTTCTTGAAATCCTTGAAGCCCACCAGATCCGCAGCCTCGTAGAAGCCGATCAGGTTGCGGATCCACGGGAAGGTGGCGATGTCGGCGATGGTGTAGCTGTCGCCCATGATCCATGCGCGGTCTGCCAGGTGCTTGTCGAGCACGCCGAGCAGGCGCTTCGATTCGCCCACATAGCGGTCGCGCGGGCGCTTGTCTTCGTAGTCCTTGCCGGCGAACTTGTTGAAGAAGCCGAGCTGGCCGAACATCGGGCCGACGCCGCCCATCTGGAACATCACCCACTGCAGGGTTTCATAGCGGCCGGCGGCATCCTGCGGAATGAACTTGCCGGTTTTCTCGGCGAGGTACATGAGGATGGCGCCTGACTCGAACAGCGCCAGCGGTTTGCCGCCCGGGCCGTTGGGGTCGATGATGGCCGGGATCTTGTTGTTCGGGTTGAGCGACAAGAACTCCGGCGACATCTGGTCACTGGTCTCGAAGCTCACGAGGTGCGGCTCGTAGGGCAGGCCGGTCTCCTCCAGCATGATCGACACCTTCACGCCGTTGGGCGTGGGCAGCGAGTACAGCTGCAGCCGGTCAGGGTGCTGCGTGGGCCATTTCTTCGTGATGGGGAAGCTCGAGAGATCGGTCATGGAGGGAGTCCTTGAGAGGGAGGAAACTGCAAGCGCCGGATTCTGCCCGCGTCGGGCAGATGGCGTGCGCGTGCGGCTTTACCCTCTGCCTGGCCCTCAGATTCCCAGCCAACTCATCAGCGAGGCCTCGACGTCGGCCGAAGGCGCGACGAAGCCAACATAGCTGGATGCCGCGAGCGCGCGCTTGCCTGCGTCGGTCTGCCCCAGGCTCAGCAGGGCATCGCGCGCCGCGCTCACCGTGGCCGCGTCGAGCTTGCGCGACGCGAGCCATTGCTTGATTGGCACCGCGCGCGATTCCGCGCATACCTTGCCCCCGCCGTCCTTCCAGGTCTTGACCACGCTGGAGGCTGCCGTTGCGCCATAGGCCGCGAAGCCGTTCTGCACGTAGAAGGGCACGGCCTCCTGGAAGCGCGTGTTGGTGACCTTGACCGCCGTCGGCCCCTGCAGGCCCTGCTCGCGCAGCATCGCGCGGGTGATCACCGCGGTGATCGAGTCGGCATCAGGCATGACCAGCTGCTTGCCCGCCACGCTTTTCCAGTCGGAGATCGGCTGCTGCTCCTTGCACAGGAACGACACCTTGTAGTCGGTGTAGCCGGTGGTCCAGGCGAAGGCGCTGTACTGCCCGCTCTTGATGGCGGCGAGCGCCACGTGCGACGGATGCACGAAGGCGAAGTCGACCTGCTGCTGCTTCAGCGCGTCGCGCGCGCCGTTGTACGAGTTGAGCACCTTGACCGTCACTGGCTGCTTGAGCGCCTTGGACAGCACTTCGGCGATGGGCTCGAAGCGGGCGCTGACCTGCGCGTCGGACACGTTGTAGCTCACGCCTTCGCTGACACCGATCACGAAGGCATGCGCCGAGGCGCCAACTGCCAGAAGCAACCCCGCTGTACCGCGAGCGACGGTGCGAAGCGAAGGACGAAGAGTGCGGTGATTCATGGAGGCCTTCTTCCAGTTGATGGGTAATGTTGTAACTAAATTATTACATTCATCGGGGCGAAGGAACAGGGCCTTGACCGCAGGGTTAGCCCTGATGAAACAACACTTCGGCGAACCGGCGGCGTGCGCATCTCGTTCGGAGATACGCGGATCTTCAATCCATATGAATCTTGCGTAGAAACCCGCACCGGCGCGGCGGGGTGCGAACGAGACTATTGGCTGCAACCGGGCCAGAACGAACGAAAGCGACGCACCCATGAGCACCAGCACCATCGCAACGCCGCCCTACAGCGGCCGCTTCGACAGCACCTCCGACGCCGTCTACCGCAAGGTCGGATGGCGGCTGATCCCGCTGCTATTCGTTTGCTACATCGTGGCGTACCTCGACCGCGTGAACGTCGGCTTCGCCAAGCTGCAGATGCAGGGCGACCTGCAGTTCAGCGACGCGGTCTACGGGCTGGGCGCGGGCATCTTCTTCATCGGCTATTTCCTGTTCGAGGTGCCGAGCAACGTCGTGCTGCACCGCGTGGGGGCGCGCCGCTGGATCGCGCGGATCATGATCACCTGGGGCCTGCTCTCGGCGGCCACCATGTTCGTGAGTTCGCCGATGTCGTTCTACGTGATCCGCTTCCTGCTCGGCGCGGCCGAGGCGGGCTTCTTCCCCGGCATCATCCTGTACCTCACCTACTGGTATCCGGCCGCGCGGCGCGGCAAGGCCACGTCGCTGTTCCTCGCGGCGATTCCGTTCGCGGGCATCCTCGGCGGCCCGATCTCGGGCTGGATCCTGCAGGGCATGAGCGGTGTCAACGGATGGGCCGGCTGGCAGTGGCTGTTTCTGTTGCAGGGCCTGCCGACCGTGGCGCTGGGGCTGGTGGTGTGGCGCTACCTCGATGACCGCGTGAAGGACGTGCAGTGGCTCACGCCCGCCGAGCACGAACTCATCGCCCGTGACATCGCCGCCGAAGACGCCGGCAAGGCCGAGCCGCGCATCCTCAGCGTGCTGGGCAATGGTCGCGTGTGGCTGCTGGCGCTGGTGTACTTTGCGTACACCTCGGGGCTGTACGGCATCTCGTTCTGGCTGCCGAGCATCATCAAGGCGATCGGCGTGAAGGGCGCGCTCGACATCGGCCTGCTCAGCGCCATTCCGTGGACCTTCGGCGTGGTCGCGATGTACTTCGTGGCCCGCAGCGCCGACCGCCGGCTCGAGTACCGCTGGCACAGCGCGCTGGCCGCCATCGTCGGCGCCATCGGCCTGGTGCTGAGCGTGGCCTTCCACGGCAATGCGACGCTCGCGATGGCCGGCCTCACGCTGGCCACGATGGGCATCATGTCGACCTTTCCGGTCTTCTGGGGCATGCCAACGGCCTTTCTCGGCGGTGCCGCGGCGGCCGCGGGCATTGCGCTCATCAACTCCTTCGGCAACCTCTCGGGCTTCAGCGCGCCATTTCTCATCGGGCTCATCAAGGATGCGACGCAGAGCACCGATGCCGGCCTGCACATGCTTGCAGGGCTGCTGGTGACTGGCGCGGTGCTGGTGCTGTTCGTCAAGCCGAAGCGCTGATCCGTTTATCTGCCTCCTTGAAGGAACCCCATGGACACGGTCGTGAGTTCGAACACGCGGCGTTCCCCGTCGCCTGAGCTGGTTGCGCTGCTGCAGCGCAAGTTTGCCGAGCGCTTTTCCACCAACCCGGCCGTGCTGCTGCAGCACGGCACCGACGAGTCGACCTATCTGCCGCAGCCGCCCGATGCGGTGGTGTTCGTGCGCAGCACCGAAGAGACGGCGTTCGTGGTGCGGGCCTGCGCACGCGAGCGCGTGCCGGTCATCGGCTTCGGCGTGGGCTCGTCGGTGGAAGGGCACCTGCTGGCCGTCGAGGGTGGCGTGTGCATCGACTTCTCGCAGATGAACAAGGTGCTGGCAATTCGCCCCGGTGACCTCACGGCCACGGTCGAGGCCGGCGTGACGCGCGGGCAGCTGAACGCGGAGTTGATGGGCACCGGCTTTTTCTTCTCGGTCGACCCCGGTGCCAATGCGTCCATCGGCGGCATGATCGCCACGGCCGCATCGGGCACCAACACCGTTCGCTACGGCACCATGCGCGACAACCTCGTGAGCCTGACGGTGGTCACGGCCAACGGAGACATCACGCACACCGCTTCGCGGGCACGCAAGAGCTCGGCGGGCTACAACCTCACGCAGCTGTACTGCGGCTCCGAAGGCACGCTGGGGCTGATCACCGAGGCCACCGTGCGGTTGCATCCGCACCCCGAGGCCTACGCGGCAGCGGTGGTGCACTTTCCGTCGGTGCGCGCGGCGGTCGACTGCGTGATCGAGTCGATCCAGATGGGCGTTCCCCTGGCGCGCGCCGAGATGCTGGATGCATTGACCATCCGCGCCGTGAACGCGCACAGCCACACCAGCCTGGGCGAGAACCCGACGCTGTTCCTGGAGTTCGGCGCGAGCCAGGCGCAGATCGACGAGCAGGCCGGCATCGTGCGGGAGATTGCGGGCAACCACGGCGGTGGCGCCTTTCAATGGGCCAACCGGCCAGAGGAGCGCTCGCGCCTGTGGACGCCGCGCCATCACGCCTACTTCGCCTGCCTGCAGCTGAAGGCGGGCAGCCGTAGCCTGACCACCGACGCGTGCGTGCCGCTGTCCGCGCTCGCGCAGTGCATCGAGGAGACGCAGGCCGACATCGCCGAACACGGCCTGCTGGTGCCGGTGTTCGGCCACGTCGGCGACGGCAACTTCCATTGCCTGGTGCTGGTGGACCCGAACAGCGCGGCGGAGAACGAAGCCGCCGAGGCCTTCAGCCACCGGCTTGTGCAGCGCGCGCTGCGCCATGGCGGCACTTCGACCGGCGAGCATGGCGTGGGGATGCACAAGATGAAGTACCTGGTCGAGGAGCACGGAGAGCACACGGTGGCGCTGATGCGTGCCGTGAAGCAGGCGCTGGACCCGTACAACATCTTCAACCCGGGAAAGGTCGTTGCTCCGGCCGGAGCCTGAGTGCCCGAGCGGAGATGTGCGGCCTAGAATCCCCGGCCTCGCCTGCACCCCGCAGCGCGCGGCCGGAGGCCCTTCGATGGAGCTGCGTCAGTTCAAGTACTTCGTTGCCATCGTGGATTGCGGCAGCCTGTCGCGCGCCGCGCAGCAACTCTTCATTGCACAGTCGGCATTGAGCAAGCAGATGGCCGAGCTCGAAGCCGAGCTCGGCACCCAGCTGCTGCTTCGCAGCCGCAACGGCGTGGCGATGACCGAGGCAGGCAAGGTCTTCTACGAGTACGCGCAGGGCATCACCAAGCAGGTGAGCGACGCCAAGGCCGCCGTGCATGTCGCGGCCGATTCGGTGGCGGGCTCGGTGGTGGCGGCGCTGCCGCAAAGCGTGTCGCCCATGATCGCGCTACCGCTGATGCGCGCAGCGGCCCGGCGCTATCCCGACGTGGTGCTGCATCTGAACGAGGAACTCACCGGCAACATGGCCGACCAGCTGCTGCGCGGCCGGGTCGACGTGGCGGTGTTCTCGCCTGCCATGCCGGCGGAAGACATCCGGTTCGTCCCGCTGGTGGAGGAAGACTTCGTGTTCCTCGAATCGCCGCAGAGCCCGCATGCGCTGCCGCCCGGCGACGTGAGCATTGCGCAGGCTACTGCGCGGCCGCTGGTGTGGCCCGCCAATGCGCACGGCCACTGCACGCGTTGGCTGGTCGATGCGGTGCTGGAGCGCGAGGGGCATTCCACGGCGCAGGTGGCCGCGGAGATCAATTCGGTCTACACGCTGAAGGCGGCCGTGGAGGCGGGGCTCGGGCCGACCATCATGCCGTTCGGGCTCGCGCAGCGCGAAGTGCAGGAAGGCCGGCTTGTCGCGCATCGCATCGACTCGCCATCGATGTTTCGCACGCTCGGGCTGTGCGTGTCGGTGCATCTGCCGACCACGAACGCGAAGCGCGCCGTGTGCACGCTGATCGGCGACGTGGTGCGCGATCTGTGCGAGAGCGGGCAGTGGGCGGGCGCGCGTGCCGTCGCGCCGGCGAAAGGGCCAAGGCCCTGACGCCCGGCCCTTCGTTTCAGGCGCGGCGCTTGCGGGCCGGCGCTGCGGCTTTGGCAGGGGCCGCGAACAGGTGCGAGATGGCCTGGCGCACATCGGCCTGCATGTTGTCGATGGCCTTCGCATCGCCCGACAGGTGCTTCAGCAGCGCCTGCTGGAACAGTCCGTCGAACAGCGCATAGGTGGCCGAGGGCGGCATGCCGGGCGCTTCGCCCGAGAGCTCGGCAAAGCGGCTCATGATGCGCCAGATCATGTCTTCGAGGCTCTTGTCGATCTGCACGACATCGGCGCGGAAGGCTTCTTCGAACAGCGCCTGCGAACGCAGGTCGTACCAGAGGCGATGCACGTGGCCTTCGTCGCGCAGCGTGTCTCCAAGGCTCTGCAGGAAGCCCTCCATCAGCTCGTCGTAGGTGGTGGCGCTTTCCACCGCGTGGTCGTAGCGCGTGACGCAGCGCGCCTTGTACTGCTTGACGCTGCAGATGATCAGGTCGACCTTGTCGCTGAAGTAGTAGTGCAGAACGCCGTGCGAGAACTCCGAGTTCTGGGCGATCTCGCGCAGGCTGGTGCGTGCATAGCCCAGTGCTGCCAGCGTTGTCAGCGCGGCTTCGCCCAGTTCGGCGCGCCGTTCCGAGAATTTGTCGACCCGCGTCTTGGGCACTCGTTCAGCGTGTTTCTTCAGCCGTTGATGTGTCGTCATTGAAAGCCGGACCGCACGCATGCCGGCCCCTGTGTTCTTCGTGATTCCAAACCATAGCACGCAAGCGGAAGAACCCGCATCCGGCGCGCCACGCATGTCATTTTACGAAGTTTTGACAATCGTCAAAGAAAAACTTGACACCCGTAAAGTCGATTTCTACGATGACCGCTCCATCTCACAACACATCTACAGGAGACAAGTGATGGCCAAGTTCGACTTGAAAGGGCGCAAGGCCCTGGTGACGGGCGGTGCGCGTGGCATCGGCGCGGGCATTGCCGAAGCGCTGGCGGCGGCCGGCGCCTCCGTGATGATTGGCGACGTGCTCGCCGACCTGGGGCGCGAAACCGCTTCCAGGTTGTCTGCATCTGGAGCGAAGGTGGGCTTCGTGCCGCTCGACGTCACGAAAGACGGCGACTGGGCCTCGGCCACCGAGACCACCGTCAAGGAGCTCGGCGGCTTCGACATCCTCGTCAACAACGCCGGCATCGAGATCACCTCGCTGGTGATCGACGTCGACGGCGACGACCTGCGCCGCATGCTCGACGTGAACGTGGCCGGCACGCTGCTCGGAATGAAGCACGCGTTCCGTGCGATGCGTCCCGGTGGCGGCGCGGGTGGCGGCGGGGCGGTGGTCAACATCGCATCGGTCGCGGCGACCATCGCTTTCCCGGCCATTGCGGGCTACTCGGCGACCAAGTCCGCAGTCGATCGCGCCACGCGTGTCGCGGCCATGGAGTCCGGCAAGCTGGGCTACGGCGTTCGCGTGAACTGCATCTACCCGGGACTGGTGCCCACCGACATGGGCATGAAGCTCGCCAGCGACATCGTCGCTGCGGGGCTCGCGCCCAGTGTCGAGGCGGCAGTGGGCGACGTGATCGGCCAGACGCCATTGGGCCGTCTCGGCGAAGTCGGCGACATGGCCGACGTGGTGGTCTTCCTCTGCTCCGACGCAGCCCGGTTCATCACCGGCGCCGGCATCGCGGTGGACGGCGGCATGGGCATGTGAGCGCACAAAAAGGAAACACAACATGAGC
This sequence comes from Variovorax sp. YR566, assembly GCF_051992195.1. NCBI lineage: Bacteria > Pseudomonadati > Pseudomonadota > Betaproteobacteria > Burkholderiales > Comamonadaceae > Variovorax > Variovorax sp. YR566. Next base: position 2,456,183 of record NZ_CP197092.1, read on the forward strand.
AGCAGCAAGAAGAAGCCCGTCGTCGTCTACGGCGCCTCAGGCTACACCGGCCGACTGGTGTGCGAATACCTGCGCGAGTACAACATCCCCTTCGTTGCCGCGGGCCGCAGCGCGCAGAAGCTGGAAGCGGCGATGAAGTCCAACGTGCCCGGCATCGAGACCGCGAGCTACGAGGTAGTGGAGGTGAAGCATTCGGTGGCGGCGCTCACCGAGCTCTTCACCGGTGCCTCGGTGGTGCTCAACACGGTGGGGCCTTTCGCCAAGTTCGGCCCCGAGGTGGTCGAGGCCTGCCTGGCCGCCGGATGCCACTACACCGACACCACCGGCGAGCAGGACTGGCTCATCACGCTCGAACAGAAGTACGGCGCCAAGTTCGCCGCCGCGGGGCTGCTGCTCTCGCCCGGCCTGGCGCAGATGTACACCACCGGCGAGATCGCGGCGCAGCTGTGCCTGGAGACGCCCGGGCTCGACACGCTGGACATTGCCGTGTTCTGGGGCGGCAGCCCGACCATCGCGTCCACTCAGACCATCCTGGTCAACGCAGCCACGTCCAAGGCCTACTACCTGGAGCAGAACGAGTACGTGGAGTGGCAACCCGACGCGGGCCTGTACCACCTGTCGATTCCCGGCCAGCATGAGGCGGCGCTGGCGCTGCCCTGGGGCGGCACCTCGCACCCGGTATGGTTCAAGCGCGATCCGCGCGTGGCCAATGTGAAGGTGCTCGGCGGGGTCTTCAACAAGGCGCTGATGCAGGGCGTGCCGCACATCGTGGCCGCCGCGCTCAAGGCCACGGAAGGCATGAACGACGAGGATCGCTACGCCGCACTGGCCCAGACGGCGGCAGGCGTGATGAACACCATGCCCCCGCGCGAGAACCCGCGCATCAACAAGTCCGTCGATTCGGTGCATGCCTCCGGTCCGCTGGGCCGCATGCACTGCGTGATCTTCGGGAATTGCAACTACAAGCAGACCGGCTTGTTGCAGGCCTATGCGGCGGCCTCGCTGCTGCAGCAGGCACCGCGGCGCGCCGGCTTCGCCTCGGGTTGCCAGGCCTTCGGGCATCGCGAGTTGCTGGGCGCGCTGCGCAGCTTCGGACTGGTGCAGGAGCCCGTGCTCACCCGGCTGGGCTGACTCCCATGCGCCTGATCGACTACCTGGACAAGGGCGCTTCGCTGGGAGCCGCGGCGCCCTGCCTGCGCATGGGGGCCGTGCTGCTGTCGTACGGCGACGTGCAGCGCTTCAGCTACCGCGTGGCGCGGGCGCTGCAGCGCAGCGGCATCGCCTCGGGCAGCAAGGTGGCGGTGCTGTCGGGTAACGACCCGGTCGCCTTTGCATGCGTCTTCGGGCTGTCGCGCGCCGCGGCCGTGTGGTGTCCGATCAACCCGCGCAACGAGGCTGCCGAGAACCGCTATGTGCTCGACGCCTTCGACTGCAGCTGCCTGATCTTCCACAGCGACTACGCACCGCTGGTCGAGCAGATGCGGGCCGACCTGCCCAAGGTGACGACGCTGGTCTGCCTCGACAAGGCGCAGCCCTTCGCGCCATCGCTCGACCAATGGCTGGGGGATGCCGGCGATGCGCCCATCGATGTGCCGGTGGTCGACGACGTTGCGATGATCGCCGGCACCGGCGGCACCACCGGCCAGCCCAAGGGCGTGATGCTGTCGGGGCGCAACCTCGAGGCGATGTCGGCGCTGACGCTGATGGGCTACCCCTTCGAGGGCCGGCCCGTCTACCTTGCGCTTGCGCCGCTCACGCACGCGGCCGGCGTGCTGTGCCTGCCTGTGATGGCGCTCGGCGGGCAGGTCGTGATCATGCCCAAGCCCGACTTGGGCGAGTTCCTCGGCCTCATCGAAGAACACGGCGTCACCCACACCTTCCTGCCACCCACGCTGATCTACATGCTGCTGCAGCACTCGCAGCTGACAGATGCGAAGCTCGATTCGCTGCAATGCTTCTGGTACGGCGCGGCGCCCATGTCGGCCGCGCGGCTCGAAGAGGCGCTGCAGAAGATCGGCCCCGTCATGGCCCAGCTCTTCGGCCAGACAGAGGCGCCGATGATGATCTCGATGATGTCGCCGCGCGACCACTTCAACAATGACGGCGCCATCGCACACCAACGCCTGTCATCGGCCGGCCGGCCCGGGCCGCTCGTGCAGGTGGGCGTGATGAACGGCGACGGCGCGCTGCTGCCCACGGGCGAGAGCGGCGAGATCGTGGTGCGCGGCTCGCTCGTGATGCTCGGCTACTACAAGGACGCGCGCGCCACCGAAGAGGCCTCGCGCCACGGCTGGCACCACACCGGCGACATCGGCTACCTCGACGCCGACGGCTTTCTCTACATCGTGGACCGCGCCAAGGACATGATCATTTCGGGCGGCTTCAACGTCTACTCTGCCGAGGTCGAGCAGGTGCTGATGCAGCACCCCGACGTGCAGGACAGCGCCGTCGTCGGCCTGCCCGACGAGAAGTGGGGCGAGCGCGTGGTGGCAGTGCTGCAACCGCATGCCGGGCGGCAACTGGACGTGGAGGAGATCAAGGCCTTCGTCAAGTCGCGCATCGGCAGCGTGAAGGCACCCAAGCAGATCGAGGTGTGGCTCGACCTGCCGCGCTCCAAGGTGGGCAAGGTGCTGAAGAAGGAAGTGCGCGCAGCGTTGCTGTCGGACGGAGAAGGGCAGAGACGGCCCTAGAAGCGCGCCTTGAGGAAAGCCGAAGGCCCCTGCAGACGGACCTTCAAACGCGAAGAATCGACAAAGCTATTGTTCTCGCGCGTCAGGTCGATGTTGGTCACGCCGTAGGCTAGCACCACGCCCACGTTCTTTATCGGAAACCACTCCACGCCGGCGGAGGCGTTGTAGATGTTTCCGTGGAAGCGGCCGCTGCTCTTCCATACGCCCGAGGCGTCGGCGAACAGCCGCAGGTCGGGCGTGATGGCATGGCGCACGCCCAATTCGAGCATGGGCGCCACGGCGCTGCCGCTGGAGCTTTCACTCAACGTGCCGACCTGCCCGTTCACCGCAGCGAGGGCGGTCACGCCGAGCGTCGCGCGGTAGTAGGCCGCGCCGGCGCCCAGGCCGAACACGGTGTTGCCCGAACCGAGCCACCACTTGTACGAGAGCCTGGCGAAGTCGAGCTTGGTGTTGACGTTGGCGCTGCCGAAGGTGCTCAGCGTGCCGAAACTGCCGAAGGACGTGTTGTTCGCAATGCCGCCCGAATAGTCGCGCTTGTACTGGTAGTAGTCGAACGAGATGCCCTGGCTGTCGCCGAGCAGCACGTCGGCCGTGATGCGCGGCATGGTGAAGCGGCCCGGCTTGATATCGCCCGTTTGCAGCGTGCCATATGCCGTACCGAACGAGGCGTTGAGCTTCGGGTCGGAGTTGAAAGCGCCAACCGAGAAGCTGAACCGGTCGAGCGCGGGCGAAGGATCGGCGAAGGCGGGCGAGGCGGCGAGCAGGAGCCCGGCGCCCAGCAGCGCACCAGAGTGGCGGAGCGGCATGGAAGAAATCCTTGGTGGCCCGGGGTAAAAAGGAATGTTTCCGGGCATGACTCCCTTGAACGCCGACGAAGGTAGTCGCGCCCGCGCGACTTTCGGATGCGCGGAATGCCGCTGTGCGTGTAGGACTTTCTCGACGGCGCGGCGCTACAGTGCCGCCATGCGCAAACACCTTTCCACCACCACCGGTCCCCAACGTCTTTTCTACGGCGCTGTCTCAGGCTGCGCCACTGCCGCGGCGTTGATGCCGGTGCCCATGAGCGGCATGGCGCGCGCGCTGGCCGGGTGGTGCATGGCCGTGGTGGTCTACCAGGTGCTGTCGTGGTGGCTGGCCGACACTTTCGATGCGAAGCGTACGCGCGAACGGGCACAGTCGCTGGACCAGCCCAACGTGGTGATCCTGGTCTCGATGCTGGTGGTGGTTGGCGCCAGCGTGGTGGCCATCGCCATGCTGCTGCAGCAGGTGAAGGCGCTGAGCGGCTGGGAGCGCGCGGCGCATGTGGCGCTCGGGCTGGTGGCGCTGGCGGGCTCGTGGCTGATGATGCACACGATCTATGCCTTTCATTACGCGCACCGCTACTACATCGACCAGAAGAGCGGCACGCCCGACGGCGGGCTCGACTTTCCGGGCAAGGACGACGCCCCCGACTACTTCGACTTTCTCTACTACTCGTACGTGATCGGCATGACCTCGCAGGTGTCCGATGTGCAGGCGACGTCGAAGGAGATGCGGCGCATCACGTTGCTGCACAGCGTGCTGGCCTTCGCGTTCAACATGCTGGTGCTCGCACTCTCGGTGAACGTCGTCGCGGGCGCCGTGTAGGCGCCCCGCCGAAGCGCGCTCAGGCCGAGGCCTTGCGGGGCGAGCCCAGCTTGACGATGCCCGTCGACAGCGCCACGCCGCAGACGATGACGGCCGCGCAGATCAGCATCCACTGCGTGATGTTCTCGCCGAGGAACACCGCGCCGTAGAACAGCGCGAACACCGGCACCAGGAAGGTCACCGTCAGCGCGCGCGCCGGGCCGGCGCGTTCGATCAGCCGGAAGAACAGGATGTAGGCGACGCCCGTGCAGGCGATGCCGAGCGCCAGCAGCGCGAGCCACGCGCGCAGGCTGGGCATCTGCGCGGGCCAGAGCCAGAAGGCGGGCAGGGCGAGGAACAGCGTGGCGCCGATCTGGCTGCCGGTGGCTGTGGTCAGCGCGGGCACGCCGCCCAGGTGGGCCCGCGTGGCGCTGGCCGAGATGCCGTAGCAAAGGCACGCACCCAGGCAGGCCAGCACCGCGAAGAGCGCGGCATTGCCGCTGGCGCCCGCATGCAGGCCGGCGCTGCGGCTGGCGAGCATTGCCACGCCGGCAAAGCCGATCACCAGCCCGACGATGCGCGAACCCGCAGGCCGCTCGCGGAACCAGGCCCAGGCCACGAGCGCGCCGAACATCGGTGTCGTGGCATTGAGCACGGCGGCCAGGCCGGTGTTGATGGTCAGCAGCGCGAAACAGAACAGCGCGAACGGCATGCCCGAGTTGAAGACGCCGACCGCGAAGCTGGCCTTCCAGTGCTTGGCGAGAGACGGTCCCTGGCCGCGCAGCAGCGCGATGGGCAGCAGGAACAGCGCGGCAATGGCCACCCGCACCGCGGCCGTCGGCAGCGCGCCGAACTCCGCCGCGCCGATGCGCATGAAGAGGAAAGACGCGCCCCAGAGCGCGCCCAGCAGCACCAGGTCGATGAGCCAGGCGGTTGGTGCGAGGGGCTTGGCGGCTGCGATGTTGTTGTTCGTTGTGGTCATGCGTCTTTCGCTCTCTGTCTCTTCTTCGTTGGATGTTCTTACAGCGCGCCTTCCAGTTCCAGCAGGGCTGTCTTGCGTTCGAGCCCGCCAGCGTAACCGGTCAGTGAGCCGTCGGCGCCCAGCACGCGGTGGCAGGGCACGATCACGCTGATCGGGTTGCGCCCCACGGCCGCGCCAACGGCGCGCACGGCGGCCGGGTTGCCCACGTTGACGCTGAGCGCGCCATAGCTCGTGGTGGCGCCCGCCGGAATGGCCAGCAGTTGCTGCCACACGCTCTGCTGGAACGCGGTGCCGTGCGACAGGTCGAGCTTCATGTCGAAGTTGTCGCGCTTGCCGGCGAAGTAGTCGTGCAGCTGCGCGGCCGCCTCGACCAGCGCGGGGTGGTCGTCCTTCGTGATCCAGCCGCTGGTGTCGGGCCAGTGGCGCTGCTGGTCGAACCAGACGCCGGCCAGGCCCTGGTCTGTGGCCGCCATCGTGATGCCGCCGAGCGGCGTGTCGATGTGCGAGGTGTAGATGACTTTGCTCTTGAATTTCATGACGTTTCAGGCGGCGAGGCCTGCCGTAGTGATGAGAGGGAGTTCCGCAGCCACCGTTTCGGTGGCGTTCGCAGGAGTGGAGGAGGGCGCGTGCCAGGCCCGCAGCACCGCATAGCTGCGCCATGGCCGCCAGGCTTGCGAGGCCTCGCCGGCTGCGCGCGCTGTGGTCACGCCCAGCGCCTTCTGCAGTGCCACGTCGCCGGCCGGAAATGCATCGGGCCAACGCAGCGCGCGCATCGCGATGTACTGCGCGGTCCAGGCGCCGATGCCGGGCAGCTCCTGCAGCGCCGCGATGGTCGAAGGCACGTCGGCTCCCGCATGCAGCGCCAGCTTGCCGGACGCGACTTCGCGGGCGATGGCGTGCAGGGCCGTCTGCCGCTGCCGCACGATGCCGAGCTGGCCCAGCGCATCGCCGCTCGCGGCGGCAATGGCCGCGGGCGTGGGAAACAGGCGGTTCAGCCCCTCGATGGGCGTAGCCAGTGGCTCGCCGAAGGCCTCGACCAGCCGCGAGCCCAGCGTGCGCGCCGCGGCCACCGTGATCTGCTGGCCCAGCACCGCGCGCACCGCCAGCTCGAAGCCGTCGACCGTGCCCGGCACGCGCAGCCCGTCGCCGTGCGGAAAGGCCGCATGCAGCGCTGCATTGATGGCCATCGGCTCGGCGTCGAGGTCGAACAGGGCGCGTGCGCGGCTGATGACGATGGGCAGCACCGCGGCCAGTGAATCGCTGACCGACAGCAGCAGTTGCTCGCGTTCGAGGTCGAAGCGCAGTTGCAGCCAGCCCGCATGCGCCTGTCCGCCTTGCTGGACGCGCAGCGTGCGGGTCAGCTTTACATAGGTGGGCGTGCTGCCCTTGGCGGGCTCCTTGCCGTCCGCCGTGGATACGACTTCGACGCCGCGCAGCGCACGGCGCGCGAAGAAGCCCAGCATCGCGTTGGCGTCGTAGGGCGGGCGAAAGCCCAGCCGCACCTCGATGGCCTTGCCTTCGCCACCTTCGACGGTGGCGCCACCGGCGCGCCGCAGGGCGCTCGGGTTCAGGCCGTAGTGCTCCAGAAAGGCCGCATTGAAGCGCCGCACGCTGGCGAAGCCGCTGGCCAGCGCCACCTGCGTCATCGGCAGGCGGGTGTCGGCGATGAGCTGCTTGGCGGCCAGCAGGCGGCGCGTCTGCAGATATTGAAGGGGCGAGACGCCGAACTGCACCTCGAAGATGCGCCGCAGGTGGCGGTCGCTCACGCCGAGCCGCGCCGCGATCTGCGCTGCGCCCGGGCCGTCTTCCGACCAGGCGTCGGGCTCGTCGATCAGCCGTGCCGCCTGCAGCGCGAGGATGCGCGAGGCGTCTTCGGTCGACCAGCTGGCTGCGCCTGAAGCACGAGGGGCCAGCTCGGGCCGGCAGCGCAGGCAGGGGCGAAAGCCCGCGGCCTCGGCCTGTGCCGCGTGGCGGAAGAACCGGCAGTTCTCGCGCCGAGGCAGCTTCACGCGGCAGACCGGGCGGCAATAGATGCCGGTGGAGGTCACGGCGGTGAAGAACGACCCGTCGAAGCGCGCATCATGCGTCTTCATCGCCAGGTAGCAGGCGTCGCTCTCGAGCGCTTCGGTGGGGGTGTGGCTGGTAGGCATGGGGAAATGATACGGTTTCGACTCGTTTCAACTGGCCGTTTTCGGACATGTGGGCATCTGGAGCCTTGCCTACAATGCCCCGTTTACAAAACCAACAGGGAAACGCCTTTCATGCAGCTCAGCGCGTCGATCTTCAAGGCCTATGACATTCGCGGCGTCGTGCCCGTCACTCTCGATACGGAGGTGGCGGAAGCGCTCGGCAGGGCCTTCGGCAGCGCAGCCCGCGCCGCCGGTGAGAAGTCGGTGGCCGTAGGTCGCGATGGCCGCTTGTCGGGCCCCGCGCTGGCAGAGGCGCTGATCAGGGGCCTGGTGGCCACCGGCGTCGAAGTGATCGACGTGGGCGCCGTCACCACCCCGATGCTGTACTTCGCGGCCCACACGCTGTGCAAGAGCGGCATCCAGGTCACCGGCAGCCACAACCCCAAGGACTACAACGGCTTCAAGATGGTGCTGGCCGGCCGCGCGATCTACGGCGACGAGATCCAGGGCCTGCGCAAGACCATGGAAGCTGGCACCGCTCAGCTCGCCCCGGGCGGTAGCGTGCGCAAGGTCGACGTGACCGAGGCCTACGTCAAGCGCATTGCCGGCGACATCAAGCTGGCGCGGCCGATGAAGATCGTGGTCGATTCGGGCAACGGCATTGCGGGCGCGTCGGCCCCTGTCATCTTCCGCGCCATCGGCTGCGAAGTGACCGAGCTGTTCAGCGAAGTCGACGGCGACTTCCCCAACCATCACCCGGACCCCAGCAAGCCCGAGAACCTCAGGGACCTGATGGCCGCGCTGGCCACCGGCGACGCCGAACTGGGCCTGGCCTTCGACGGCGACGGCGACCGCCTGGGCATCGTCACCAAGGACGGCCAGAACATCTTCCCCGACCGCCAGATGCAACTCTTTGCACAGGACGTGCTGTCGCGCGTGCCCGGCGGCACCATCATCTACGACGTGAAGTGCTCGCAGCGCCTGGCACCGGCCATCGAGGCAGCGGGCGGCGTGCCGATGATCTTCAAGACCGGCCATTCGCTCATCAAGGCGAAGATGAAGGAAATCGATTCGCCGCTGGGCGGCGAGATGAGCGGCCACATCTTCTTCAAGGAGCGCTGGTTCGGCTTCGACGACGGCACCTATGCGGGCTGCCGGCTGCTCGAGATCCTGAGCAAGAGCCCGAACGCGAGCGACGTGCTCAACGCGCTGCCCACCAGCTTCTCGACGCCCGAACTCAACGTCGCCTGCGCCGAAGGCGAGCCGCATGTGGTGGTCGACAAGCTCGTGAAGGGCGCGAGCTTCGCGGCCCCCGCCAAGGTTTCGACCATCGACGGCTTGCGCGTCGACTGGCCCGATGGCTTCGGCCTGATCCGCGCCTCGAACACCACCCCCGTGCTGGTGCTGCGCTTCGAAGGCCAGACCGATGTCGCATTGAAGCGCATCGAAGCCGAGATGCTGGCTTTGTTGAGAACCGTCAAGCCTGACGCCAAACTGGCTGAAGCCTCTCATTGAACTGAGCCCGTGCGTTCCCTGCTGCTTCGCCTCTACGGCGTCTTCACCACCGTCGTGCAACCGCTCGTGCGTCGCAAGCTGCGGCGCCGCGCCGAGGCCGAGCCGGGCTATGGCGTGGCTGTGGAAGAGCGCTTCGGCCACTACGACGAAGCCACCACCGGCCAGGCCCAGTGCTGGGTGCATGCGGTTTCGCTCGGCGAGACGCGCGCGGCCGCCATCCTGATTGCCGAGCTGCGGCGGCAGTACCCGGGCATTCCGATCCTGCTCACGCACGGCACAGCCACCGGCCGCGAAGAAGGCGCCAAGCTGCTCGAACCCGGCGACACGCAGGTCTGGCAGCCGTGGGACACGCCGGGTGCGGTGGCGCGTTTTCTTGACAAGTTCCAGCCCCGCATCGGCGTGCTGATGGAAACCGAGGTCTGGCCCGAGATGGCCGCTGCCTGCGCCGAGCGCCATATTCCGCTGGTGCTGGCCAACGCGCGGCTCAACGAGAAATCGCTGGCCTCGGCCGAACGGCTTGCATGGCTGGCGCGGCCCGCGTACTCGGCCCTGACGGCCGTGTGGGCGCAGACCGAGGCCGATGCGCACCGCCTGGTGTCGCTCGGCGCCAAGGTGGCCGGCATCTACGGCAACCTCAAGTTCGACGCCACGCCCGATGCGCGCCAGCTGAACGCGGCGGTGTCGCTGCGCGAGCGCCTGCCCAAGCCGATGGTCGTGCTCGCAAGCTCGCGCGACGGCGAAGAGCGACTGTTGCTCGAGGTGCTCAAGCGCTTCGGCGCAACCTCGCCCGTGCCGCCCGAGCAGGGCGCGATCCGCTCGATCGCCAAGCGCGTGCACGACGTGCAATGGATGATCGTGCCGCGCCATCCGCAGCGCTTCGACGAAGTGGCAGCGCTGATCGAGGCCGAGGGCTTTGCCGTCGCGCGCCGCAGCGCGGCGGGCCAGCCCTCCGACGCAGAGATCTGGCTCGGCGATTCGCTGGGCGAAATGGCGCTGTACTACGGCCTTGCCGACGTGGCGCTGCTGGGCGGCAGCTTCGAGCCGCTGGGCGGCCAGAACCTGATCGAGCCGGCGGCCTGCGGTTGCCCGGTGATCATGGGCCCGTCGACCTTCAACTTCGCCGAGGCGGCGCAGTTGTCGCTGGCAGCCGGTGCGTCGCTGCGGGTCGAGGGCATGGAGCAGGCCGTGACGGCCGCGCTGAAGCTGGTCGAGAACCCAGAGCGCCGCGCCACGATGGCGCAGGCCGCGCTGGCGTTCTCTTCATCGAACCGCGGGGCTGCCGAGCGCACCGCGGCCGCTGTGCTGGCGATTGCACAGGCGGCGGAGCCGGTGACGGCGGCAGGCGAGCCGCTGGACGAAGAGCCAACGCGGGCCGAGCCCACGCTGGACTGACTGCGGCGCGCGTTCAGCGCACCGGCGGGTTCAGGATCACCGGCGGCACGGGTGCTGTCGGCATCGTCGGCGCCGGCGGATTGAACGGCTGCACCGGCACCGGCGGGATCACCGGAATGCTCGGCGGCGTCACGGTTGTCGCAGGCGGCACCGAGGTGCTGCGATCAGGCCCGGTGGCCGAAGGCACGGCCGGCACGCTGCCGTTGCTCGCCAGCGTCGCGTTGATCGCATTCATGTCGTCGGTCGTCAGCGTGCCGTTGGCCTGGCGCAGCTTCAGGTTGCCAAGCAGCACGTTGTAGCGCGCCTGCGCCAGGTCGCGTTTGGTCTGGTACAGCTGGCTCTGCGAGTTCAGCACGTCGATGTTGATGCGCACGCCCACCTGGTAGCCGAGCCGGTTGGCGTCGAGCGCGCTCTGGCTCGACGCCTCGGCCGCTTCCAGCGCCTTCACCTGTCCCGCGCCGGAGACGAGCCCGAGGTAGGCCGCGCGGGTGGCCTGCGCCACGCTGCGGCGGGTGCCGTCGAGCACGCTGCGCGACTGGTCTTCGAGCGCCAGCGTTTCCTTGATGCGGTTTTCGGTGGCGAAGCCGGCGAACAGCGGCAGGTTGAAGGTCACGCCGACCGTGGTCGCGTTGACGCGGGTGCCCACGGTGCTGGTACTGGTGCCCGTCGGGTTGCGCGTGACGTTGTAGCCCAGGTTGGCGTCGAGCGTGGGCTTGTGGCCGGCCTTGGCCTTGTCCACTTCGAGCCCGGCCACGTCGAGGCCCAGGCGGGCCTGCTGGATCGAGGGATGCACCTCGTCAGCCTGCGCGACCCATGCGTTGATGTCCGCGGGCACGGCGGCGGGCAGCACTACCGGCACCCGCAGCGGCACCGGCACGCTGCCGGGGCGGCCGACCAACTGGTCGAGCACGATCTTCTTCACCTGCAGGTCGTTCTCGGCCGCAATCTCCTGCGCGATCACGAGGTCGTAGCGGGCCTGCGCCTCGCGCGAGTCGGTGATGGTGGAGGTGCCGACCTCGAAGTTGCGCTTGGCCGACGCCAGCTGCTCGGCCACGGCGACCTTCTGCGCGCGCACGAGCGCCAGGCTGTCCTGGCTTGCGAGCACGTCGAAATACGCCTGGCTCACGCGCACGATCAGGTCTTGCTCGGCAATGGTGAGCACCGCCTGAGCGATGTCGGCCTGGCGCTTGCCCTGCTCGTACGTGGCCCAGTTGGCCGGCCGGTACAGCGGCTGCGTGGCGTTGATGCCGACGTTCTGCGTGTTGAAGTCGCGCGGCGTGGTGGTACCGCGGCCGCTGCCCGTGAGGGTGTCGATGTCGAGGTCGCTGCGCGTCACGCCGGCCGTGAGCCCCACGGCGGGAAGGATGCCGGCCTTGGCCTGCGCGGCACGCGCGACGTTGGCCTCGTACTGGGCCCGTGCGCCCTGGTAGGTGGCGTCGTAGCCGCGGGCGGCGTCATAGAGTTCGTTCAGTGTCTGGGCCTGGGTCAGGGCCGGCGTTGCGAGCAGGGCTGCGAAGATGCTTGCGAGCGCTGCGGAAAGAGGCGAAAGCCGGGGCCTGGAAGGCATTGAACGTCCTTGAAGAAAGAATCAGTAGCGCGGGACCGAGGGGTCGTGCGAAGACCAGGCGTCGATGCCGCCCGCCACGTTGGCGAGCTGGTCAAAGCCGTTCTGGTTCAAAAAGGCGGCCACGCGCTGGCTGCGCGCGCCGTGATGGCACAGGCATGCAATTCGAAGTTCGGGCTGGCCGCCATTCAGTTCGGCCAGCCGCCCGGGAATCTCGTTCATCGGAATCGCCACCAGGGTGAAGCCCTGGGGCGCGACGCTCGCCGTCTGCAGTTCCCAGGGCTCGCGCACGTCGAGCAGCACGGGGGTGGCATCGGCGTTCTGGGCGAACCAGGCGGCAAGGTCGGCGGGGCGGACTTGGTCGATCATTCGGTCAACCGCGGCTCAGAACGAGAAGCGCGAGGGCTCGGGGAAGTTCAGCAGGCGCGGGGCCACGATGTCCCAGGGCTGGATGGTGTCCCACTTGCTCTCGCTCGAGCGGGTGACGAAGTGGGCGCGCATCATCGGCTCTTCGCCCACGATGGCCGAGAGGCGGCCGCCGACCTTGAGCGAACCCAGCAGGTTCTGCGGAATGCGGGCGACCGAGCCGCTGAGCACGATCACGTCGAAGCTCGGGCCGCTGGCCAGGGGCACGGCGCCGTCGGCATTGCGCACTTCGACGTTGGTCACGCCGTTGCGGCGCAGCGTCTCGGCGGCGCGGGCGGCCAGCACGGGGTTGATTTCAAGCGACAGCACCTGGGCGGCGCGGGCACCCAGCAGGGCGGCCATGAAGCCGGAGCCGGTGCCGATTTCGAGCACCGATTCGTGCTTCTGGATGTGCAGGTCTTGCAGCGTGCGGGCCTCGACCTTGGGCGACAGCATGAATTCGCCGGGCACGGAGCCGTCGAGCAGGGGCAGCTCCATGTCGAAGAAGGACAGCGTGCGGTGTTCTTCCGGCACGTAGTCTTCGCGGTGGATTTCGGCCAGCAGTTCGAGGATGTCCGTTTCCAGCACATCCCAGGGGCGGATCTGCTGTTCGATCATGTTGAAGCGCAAGCGCTCGAGGGTGGGGGTGGGGTTCATGGCGTGGTTTTCCTAGTGGGCTCAGGACAAACCTTCAATTTTAGGTGCCGGCGGTGACACCGGCGGCACGCTCGGCCTTCCGGGGTGCGCGCTGAGCCCGTTGATCACCACGTCGGCCTGCACGGCGAGGTACTTTTCGGGGTCGAGCGCCGATGCGCCGTCGACGCAGACCATGGCCGAATGCTTCCAGAGCATGAGGAAGACCATGGGCGCCACCACCGAATAGATCGCGTGGTCGATGTCCATCGGCGCGAACTCGCCGCTGTCGATGCCGCGCTTGAAAATGCGCCGCAGCAGCTCGTGGCCGGGCCGGACCACCTCGCGGCGGTAGAACTCCGCCAGTTCGGGAAAGTTGGCGCCCTCGCTCATCATGAGCTTGGTCAGGCCCGAGGCCTGGGTCTTGCCGACGCGCTCCCACCACACGCTCATGCAGTAGCGCAGCATCTCGGCCGTGGTGCCTTCGAAGGCCTCGAACTCGGCATTCCACTCCGTGAAACGGCCGCCGAGGTTTTCCATGACCACGGCCTTGAACAGCTCTTCCTTGCTCGGAAAGTAAAGAAAGAGGGTGCCCTTGGAGACGCCGGCACGCGCCGCCACTTCCTCGGAACGGGTGGCGGCAAAGCCCTTTTCGACGAACAGATCGAGCGCGGCGGCCAGCAGTTCGCCCGGACGCGCCTCTTTCCGGCGCTCGCGCTTGGCGTGCACCGGGCAGATCTTTTCGACGAAGGAGCGGGGCGTGGGCATGGTGTTAATGACTCGCGGGTTAGTAATGTAGTGACCGGCATCCGTCACGTCAAGCCGCGACAATATCGGGTTCGTCTTTTTCCAACCTGCCGGAGCAGCACCATGTCCACTTCACCGTCGCCGACCGAAACCATCGTGCTGGGCGGTGGCTGCTTCTGGTGCACCGAGGCGGTGTTCGACCGGGTGCAGGGCGTGCTGGACGTGGAATCGGGCTATTGCAACGGCCAGACCGTCAACCCGACCTATGAGCAGGTCTGCACCGGCCGCACCGGCCATGCCGAGGTGGTGAAGCTCGATTTCGACCCGGCGCAGATCAGCCTGCGCGAAATCCTCGAAATCTTCTTCGTCGTGCACGACCCGACCACGCTCAACCGCCAGGGCAACGACGTCGGCACCCAGTACCGCAGCGGCATCTACTACACCAGCGACGCCCAGAAAGAGGTGGCCGAAGGGGTCATCCGCGAGATCGAGGCCAGCAAGACCTATCACTCGCCCGTTGTCACCGAAGTGGCAAAGCTCGCCAACTACTCGACGGCCGAGGCCTACCACCAGGACTACTTCCTGAACAACCCGAACCAGGGCTACTGCGCATTCGTCGTGGGCCCGAAGGTCGAGAAGTTCCAGAAGACCTTCGCCTCGCGCCTGAAGGCCTGACCGGCCATCAAGACTCGCGCCCTGTGCACCTCGCCATCCATCAACCCCGGACCCGTTCGACCTGCGCGCTCGTCATCGCGCTGATGGTCGCGGTGTGGTTCGCGGGCACGCTGGGGCTGATGCACCGCTCGCTGCATGTGCCGGGCCTGCCGGCCGCTGCGGAGCAGGCCGCGCAGGTTGCCCACAAGCATGCGGGCCACCACCTGGCCGGGCTGTTCGGCGAGCACACCGACGCCGAGTGCCGCCTGTACGACCAGCTCTCGCACGGCTCCAGCGTGCCCGGCGTGCCGCTGGTGGTGCTGCCGATGCTGCTGCCGTCGGCCACCTTTGCTTTCCTGCAGGGCGAGGTCATCGCCCGCTGGGTCGCGCTGTTCGACGCGCGCGGCCCGCCTTCCACTCGCTGAATCCCCTGTGTTCCGACTGCTGCACCCGCTTCTTGCGCGGTGGCGGCTGGTCGTCCCTTGATTCAACGAGTGTCCATTCATGTCCCATAACTTCCGTCGCAACGCCATTGGCGTTGCCGTTCTTTCGTTCGCCGCTTTCGCGAGCCAGGCCCAGACGCAGACTCCTGATGCTGCCCAGGCCCAACCCGCCGACGCCACCAGCCTGCGCGAAGTCACCGTCACCGGCAACCCGCTTGGCGCCAGCGACCTGATCGCGCCGACCACCACCCTGTCGGGCGACAAGCTGCTGCTGCGCTCCCAATCGACGCTCGGCGAAACGCTCGACAACGTGCCCGGCGTGAGCAGCAGCTACTTCGGCCCCAACGCCAGCCGCCCGATCATTCGCGGCCAGGACGGTGACCGCATCCGCATCCTGCAGAACGGCGGCGGCGCGCCCGACGCCTCGGCGCTGAGCTACGACCACGCCGTGCCGGTCGATGCACTGGTGACCGACCGCATCGAGGTGCTGCGCGGCCCGTCGGCGCTGCAGTACGGCGGCAGCGCCGTCGGCGGCGTGGTCAACGTGATCGACAACCGCATTCCGACGGAACCGATCAACGGCTTCGGCGGCCGCGCCGACCTGGGTTACTCCACCGGCAACAAGGAGAAGAACGGCGGCGTGGTGCTCGAAGGCGGCAACGACCGCCTGGCGATCCACGTCGACGCCTTCAACCGCGACTCGAAGGACGTGTCGGTGCCGATCACCCTCGAATGCAGCAAGCCCGGCTCGCCGTGGACTGCGCGCAAGATCTGCAACTCAGCCAACGAAGCGCACGGCGGCGCCGTCGGCGGCACGATGTTCTTCGACCAGGGCTACATCGGCGCCTCGGTCAGCACCTATCGCAGCAAGTACGGCACCGTGGCTGAAGACGACGTGACCATCGGCATGAAGTCCGACCGCTATGCGATCGAAGGCGAGTGGCGCCCGGGCGGCTTCATCAGCAGCATCCACGCGAAGTTGAGTCACACGGACTACCGCCACACCGAGTTCGAGGGCGGCGAAGCCGGCACCACGTTCTCGAACATGAGCAACGACCTGCGCATCGAGGCGCGCCACCAGAAGATCGGCAACTTCGAAGGCCTGGTCGGCTTCAGCAGCGAAACCAACCGCTTCGCCGCCGACGGCGAGGAGGCCTTTGCGCCGCACAGCCGCACGCGCTCCAACGCGCTGTTCATGTACGAGGAGTACGGCACTTCATGGGGCCGCCTGAGCTTCGGTGCGCGCACCGAGCAGGTCCGCATCCGCTCGCTGGGCTACCCGGACGATCCGACGGTCACGCGCTTTGCTGTTGGCGAGCGCACCTTCAATCCGCACAGTGCGGCCTTCGGTGCGCTGGTCAACCTCGCGCCGCAGTGGCAGCTGACTTCGAACCTCGCCTATACCGAGCGCGCGCCGAAAGACTACGAGCTGCTGGCCAACGGCCCCCACGTGGCAACGGCCGCATGGGAAGTGGGCGACCCGAACCTGAAGAAGGAAAAGTCCACCGGCCTCGACCTGGGCGCTCAATGGAAGTCGGGGCCCAACACGGCCCGCGTCAACGCGTATGTCACGCGCTTCAGCAACTACATCGGCCTGACGGCATCGGGGCGCAACCTCGATGAAGAGGGCAACGTGGCCGAGCCCGGCGCCACCGACACGCTGGCTGAGTACGTCTACAGCGGCGTGCGCGCGCGCTTCACCGGCATCGAGGCCAACGGCAACCTGCGCCTGCTGGGCACCGACGGCTTCGCGCGCATGGGCGACGCGGGCACGCTCGACCTCGAGTGGCGCGGCGACATCGTGCGCGCGAAGAACCTCGACACCGGCGAGCCGCTGCCGCGCATCGCGCCGCTGCGCCTGGGCGCAACGCTGGCCTATGCCAACGGCCCGTGGGGCGCGCGCTTCGGCTTCGACTACAACGCAGCGCAGCACCGCATTCCGTCGGTGGGCGCGCGCGAAACCGATGCATACACGCTGTGGAATGCGGCCATCACATACCGCATGAAGGTGCAGCGCGCCAACCTGACCTGGTATGCGCGCATGGACAACATCACGAACAAGCTGGCCTACAGCGCGACCTCGATCCTGACGACGACGGTGTATCCGAACGCGCCGTTGCCGGGGCGGACGCTGAAGGTCGGCCTGCGCGTGACGTTCTAAGGGCGCAAGGGGCGGGCGAAGACGAAAGAGTCCCTCGGCTATCCTCGCCGAGTGAATTCCATCGTCATCTCCTCGCTCCTCCCCGTCGTCCTGCTCATTGCTGTCGGCTATCTGGCAGGCAAGCGCCGCTGGATCGGCGGCAATGCGGTGAAAGACCTGTCGCACCTCATCTTCCTGCTGCTCGCGCCTGCGCTGCTGTTCCGCGCGATGAGCACGGTGCACGTCGAGCAGTTGAGCCTCAAGCCCGTGGCGGCGTACTTCATCGCCTCGGGCCTGCTGTTCGCGGGCACGCTGGCGCTGCGCGGGTTCAACCGCACGGCGGCCGTGCTCGCGCTGGCCAACACCTACAGCAACACCGTGATGATCGGCATCGCGCTGATCGGCCTCGCATACGGCGAGGAGGGCATGGTGGTGCTGCTCACGTTGATTTCGCTGCATTCGCTGGTGCTGCTGACGAGCGCCACGGTGGTGCTGGAGCTGGCCGTCGCGCGCGAGCAGGCCGGCGCCGCTGGCGCAGACAAGCGGCCGTCGATGGCGCGCACCGTGATGCGCGCGCTGCGCAACGCCATCATTCACCCCGTGCCGATGCCGATCATCGCGGGCCTGTTGTTCGCGCAGACCGGGCTGGTCATGCCCGAGGTCATCGACAAGCCGATCCAGCTGCTGGGCCAGGCTTTCGGGCCGATCGCGCTGGTGATGGTGGGCATCACGCTCGCGCTCACGCCCATCGGCCGGCACTGGCGCGGCGCGCTGGTGCAGGCGCTGGTGAAGAACCTGCTGCATCCGCTGCTGGTGGCTGTCATCGGCTGGCTGCTGGGCGTGCGCGGCATTCCGCTCACGGTGATGGTTGTGGCAGCGGCGCTGCCCATTGGCGCCAACGTGTTCCTGTTCTCGCAGCGCTACCGCACGTCCGAAGACCTGGTGACGGCCAGCGTCGCGGTGTCGACGGTGCTGGGGCTCGTCACGCTCACGCTCGTGATGATGTGTGTGCAGTGGCTGCCCTGAGTCCTTCGGTCTCTTCTCCTTGGCGTTGAGCGGACTTTCGCCTTAGAACGCTTCGCCGCGCGCCTATGCCGTTTGGCAGGGTGGCCGTTTGGCGAGATGGCGCGGGGCCGCCGGCACCCTACATTTGCCGGCTGATGATTCACCCGGCGCGCTCTTCGCCCCTTCTTGCTATGGCGGTGGTCGCGACGGTGATCGCGCTGCACGGCCGTCCCGCGCAGGCCGCGGAGCCCGCTGGCGCGGCCAAGCCGTGCCGCACGCCGTGCCTGTCGGCGAACGTGCCGCGCGAGCCGGCCGAGCCGTCGCCCGCCGAGAAGTCTGAAAAGACCGACGAGACGCCGCTGAAGCCGAAGCCGGTGATCAGGACGCGCGCACAGCAGCCAGCCGCGCCGCCGCTACCGCCGCCGGTGCAACGGGAAGCCGCCGCGCCGCGCCCCACGCCATCGAAGCGCTGCAGCGAAATCAACATGCGCGCCGCCGTCGGCGAGCCGCTGTCGGACCAGGACATGAAGACATTGAGGAGCCAATGCTGATGACGACCACCACCCAACGAGTCCGCGTGGCACTGCGCGTGTTCGCGCTGTGCGCTGCCGCCGTGCTTGCCGCCGCCTGCGCGCACCGCCCCGCGCCCGGCAACGCCATGCCTTTCGACCAGGCCGTGAACCAGGCAGTGGACGACCTGATGGTGCAGACGCAGAAGCTGCCGGCCTTCCTGGCCAAGGTGGAGTCGACGCTCACGCAGCGCCGCATCGTGATCGACCCGCTGCTCGAAGGCGCGAGCGGCCAGCAGACCGAGGTGACGCGCGTGGCCGAGCAGCGCATCGTCCAGCGCATGCAGGCGCAGTTCAAGCAGTTCACCGTTACGCCGTTCAATGCCAGCGAGATCGGCAACGCACAGTACGTGCTGAACGGCACGCTGGTGCGCGACAAGGACGCCTCTGGCGGGCCGTACCGGCTGAACCTTGCGCTGACCGAGATCAAGAGCGGCGTGGTGATCGCGCAGTCGGTCACGCGCATCAGCGATGCCACGCTCGACACGCGGCCCACCGCCTTCTTCCGCGACAGTCCAGTGAACGGCAAGGACCGCGGCGTGGAGGGCTACATCCGCACCGCCGAAACCCAACCCGGCCAGGCCGCCGACGCGCTGTACCTGGAGCGCCTGCCAACCTCGACCGTGCTGCAGGAAGCCACCGCTGCCTACGAGGCCGGCCGCATGAGCGAGGCGCTGAGCCGCTACGAGGCCGCGTCGAAACGGCCCGACGGCCAGCAGCTGCGCATCTACAGCGGGCTGTACCTCACGCAATCGCAGCTCGGCCGCACTGCCGATGCCGAGAAGACCTTCGGCACCATCGCGCGCCTGGGGCTCGAAACCAACAACCTGAGCGTGAAGTTCCTGTTCAAGCCGGGCTCGACCGATTTCCTCTCCGATCCGAAGATCAGCACCGCCTATCCGATGTGGCTGCGCCAGATCGCGCGGCAGGCGGCGCAGATCGATTCGTGCGTGGTGGTCACGGGCCACACGAGCCGCACGGGCTCGGAGGCGGTGAACGAGCGGCTGTCGCTGCAGCGCGCGGTGAGCGTGAAGGCCCGGCTGGTGGGTGAGGCGCCGCCGCTGTCGAAGAAGCTGCGCGAATCGGGCATGGGCTTTCGCGAGAACATCGTCGGCACAGGGGCCGACGATGCGAGCGACGCGCTGGACCGGCGCGTCGAATTCAAGGTGGTCGGCTGCGAGGCCTGACAACGCGGCTCAGGGGGCGAGGCGCTCGCGCACCCAGTCGCCGCCTTCGAGCCGGTAGCGCAGCCGGTCGTGCAGCCGGCTCTTGCGGCCTTGCCAGAATTCCCAGCGGTCGGGCACCAGCCGATAGCCGCCCCAGTGCGGTGGCCGCGGCGGCGAGAGCAGGTGCTTGGCGGCGAACACGGCCGCGTTCTTCACCAGCACGTCGCGTCCGCTGATCACTTCGCTCTGCGGGCTGGCCCAGGCGCCGATGCGCGAGTCGAGCGGTCGGCTTGCGAAGTAGGCGTCGCTCTCTTCGGCGCCCGCCTTCTCGACGCGGCCCTCGATGCGCACCACGCGCTCCAGCTCGACCCAGTGGAACTGCAGCGACGCATACGGATTGCCCGACAGCTCGCGGCCCTTGCGGCTTTCGTAGTTGGTGTACCAGACGATGCCGCGCGCGTCGTAGCCCTTGATGAGAACGATGCGGCTCGACGGCCGCAGGTCGCTGCCCACGGTGCACAGCGTCATCGCGTTGGGCTCGGGCACCTGCGCGTCGATGGCTTCGGTGAGCCAGCGTTCGAACTGCTTCAGCGGATCGCCGGCGCTGTGGGCCTCGCCGAGTTCTGCGCGCTCGTAGCTCTTGCGCAGTGCCGCCAGTGCGTCATTGGAGAGAGGAGAAGTCATGCCGGGATTGTTGCGCACATACTCGGCCCATGACGACACAGAAGGCGAATTCCCCGGTAGTGATCGTGCTGGCCTCGGGCCGCGGCGAGCGCTTCATCGCGGCCGGCGGCACGGGATCGAAGCTGAAGGCTCTGCTCGCCGGCAAGCCGGTGCTGGAGCGCACGCTCGACGCGGTGCGCGCCAGCGGCCTGCCGTGGCATGTGGAAGACGCGGGGCACCCCGGCATGGGCGACTCGATCGCGGCTGCCGTGCGTGCCACGTCCGACGCGCAGGGCTGGCTGATCCTGCCGGGCGACCTGCCGCTGGTGCTGCCCGCGACGCTGCAGGCCGTGGCTGCTGCCCTTGGCGGCCGGGTGAATGCCGTGCAGCCGCAGTACCGGGGAGAGCGCGGGCATCCGGTGGGCTTTGCCGCCGGGTGCGGCGCGCAGCTCGCTACCTTGGAGGGAGGCCTCGGCGCATCGTCCATCCTGCGGTCGATGCGCGCCATCGATTCGGTCGCCGACCTGGCGGTGGACGATGTCGGCGTGGTCACCGACATCGACACGCCCGAGGCGCTGGCGCAGGCCGAGGCGCTGTGGCTGGCGCGCGTGAACGCCTAGCCTTTTCTATTCGATCTCAGGGCTTTGCGATCACGGCGCAGGCGATGCGCGGACCCGAGTTGCCTGCCGGCTGCGTCGTGAAGTCGTCGGGGTCGCGGTGCACCACCAGCGCGCGGCCGACCACGCTGTTGGCAGCGCCCGGCGTCAGCGAGATCGCGTGGTCTTCCACGCTGAAGCGCGCCATGCCATTGGCGTCGGCCCGCAGGCTCGGCAGTTCGCCGGCATGGCTGCCTGGCGCGGCGAACTTGCCGTGCGTGCCGCCGGTCGGGTTGAAGTGGCCGCCCGAGGCATTGCCGTTGTCGCCGCAGTCGCCCTTTTCGTGGATGTGGAAGCCGTGCTCGCTGCCTGGCACCAGGCCGCGCACCTCGCCCGACACGCGCACGCCGTGCTCGAGGGCGGTGAAGGTCACCGTGCCACGCGTCGGGTTGGGCGTGATCGCGGCGGTCGGCACCAGTTCGACGGCCGTGCTCGGCTTGCCGCCCATGCTGCCGCAGGCGGCCAGGAGGGCCGAGGCGAGGAGGGCGGCGCCGGTGGCGATGAGACGACGTTGGTTCATGTGTTTTCCTTGGAGGGTCCGGAAGGTTGGGAGGATTCGGATTTGTCTGGAGACCCCGGAACATATACCGGAGCCTGCGGTGCATCGCAATCAGCAGCGTTCCCTGACTGGCGCTGCTCCTGTTCCTTTGCAGCGGCCAGCGCCACCAGCCGTGCCAGCGCCGCGTCGTGGATCGAATGCCGCTGCAGCTCCAGCAGCGTCTGCTGCGCGTAGTCGAGCGAGCTGCCGTAGCGGCCGACGGCGTGGGTAAAGATGTGGCGGTAGTGATCGTCGCTGAGCTCGCCCGTGAAGTTGGGGCTGCGCCGCGACAGCGTGAACGCCAGCGCGCGCACCGAACCTTCAGCCGTGCCGCATTGCAGCCACCTGGGGTCGTACACGCCGGTCGGCATCTCGCGCAGCCAGAGCCGGCCCAGGGTTTCGAGGCCCTCGGCCTTCGGCACGCGGAACACCATGCCGCGGCAGCTGCCGCCCGAGAGCAGCCCGAACACGAGGCCCGGTGTCTGCACGCTGCCGCGGTTCACGCGGCTCCACATCTTCAGCGCGCGGTGCCAGCCGTGCACCCAGGCAGGTCGGCGTTCAGTGAAGCTGAATTCGGGCCGCCAGATCAGCGATCCGTAGCCGAAGAGCCAGAGGTCCTCATGTCCGCCCCAGTCGGCGATGGCGCGCTCGAGCATCGGCTGCGGGTCGCGCAGGGGCTTGGGCATGGGGTCGAGTCCCGGCGGACCGGGGTTCGGCGCAGGGTCCGACACGGGGGTGTCAGGGCCGACGCCTACAATTTCCTGATCATGGTTCACCGCACCATTATTTACCGACCTCTTTCCTACGGAGCAAGACCCGCAATGAGCGACGACGACAGCCAGCAGAATTTCATCATCGGATTCGTCATGGCGCTGATCGCCCTGGTGATCTTCTTCGTGGTGGGCATCGTGCTCTGGCACAAGGGGCACAACCCGGCGGCCGCCAAGCCCGCTGCGGCAGTGACAATCTCGGCGCCCGCACCCGGAGCGGCGCCCAAGGTGGCCGAGGTCACAGAGACGGTGACGGTCACGATCCCCGACGGCGCCAGCGTCCGCGTGGTCGATGGCGTGGTGAGCTTCTACTTCGCGACCGGCAGCGCCGATCTCGCACCGGGCGCCGCCGAAGCACTGGCCGCGGTCATCAAGGGCGTCGAAAGCGGCCGCAAGGCGGTGATCTCGGGCTTCCACGACACCACCGGCGACGCCGCCATCAACGAACAGCTCGCGAAGAAGCGCGCCGAGATGGTGCGCGACGTGCTCGTGGGCCTGGGCGTTCCGGCGGCCAAGGTCGACCTGCAGAAGCCCGCCGTGACGGCCGGCACTGGCAACAACGCCGAGGCGCGCCGTGTCGAGGTGAAGCTGGTCGACTGAGCGCCACGCGCCCCGATTGCCAGATCAGAGAAGAAGCCCGGCAACGCCGGGCTTTTTTGCGTGCGCCTCCCTGCAAGGCGCGAATGGGTAAATTCGTATTGCCTGGCGCCCGGATTTCATCGGGCTTTCGCGCCCGGCTTGTTACCATGGGCCTCCAGGCCCACAGTCGCCCTGGCGACATGCAGCAAGAGCCACGTACCCCCATGAGCAGCAGCACAAACCCCACCGTCCGCGACGTTACCGATCGCATCCGCGAGCGCAGCCAGGGGCTGCGCGGCGCCTACCTCACCCGCCTTGCCGAAATCCGCGACCGCGACCGCGGCTCCGACCGCATGGGCTGCGCCAACGTGGCGCACGCCGTGGCCGGCATCCCGGCCAACGACAAGTTCCGCGTGGTGACCGAGCGCGCGCCCAACATCGGCATCGTCACCGCCTACAACGACATGCTCTCGGCCCACGCGCCGTACCAGGGCTACCCGGACATCATCAAGCAGGAGGCTCGCCGCCTCGGCGCCACCGCGCAGGTGGCCGGCGGCGTACCCGCCATGTGCGACGGCGTCACGCAAGGCACGCCCGGCATGGAGCTGAGCCTGTTCAGCCGCGACCTGATCGCCATGAGCACCGCGGTCGCGCTCACGCACGACATGTTCGATGCGGCACTGCTGCTCGGCGTGTGCGACAAGATCGTGCCGGGCCTCCTGATCGGCGCGCTGCACTTCGGCCACTTGCCGACCGTGTTCGTGCCGGCCGGCCCGATGCCCTCGGGCCTGTCGAACGGCGCTAAGTCGAAGGTGCGCGAACAGGCGGCGCAGGGCCTCGTGGGCCGCCAGGGCCTGCTCGACGCCGAGATGGCCGCCTATCACACGGTGGGCACCTGCACCTTCTACGGCACCGCCAACAGCAATCAGATGCTGCTCGAAGCCATGGGCCTGCACGTGCCCGGCACGGCCTTCATCCAGCCCGGCGACGCGATGCGCGAAACGCTCACGCGCGAGGCCGTGCGCACGGTGCTGGGCAAGGCGGGCGAGGCAGCATTCAATTGCCCGCCCATCGGCGAGATGGTCGACGAGCGCTGCATCGTCAACGCCATGGTCGCCCTGCTCGCCACGGGCGGCTCCACCAACCACCTGATCCACTGGGTGGCCGTGGCGCGCGCCGCCGGCATCCTGATCGACTGGGACGACTTCTCCAAGCTCTCCGACGTGGTGCCGCTGCTGAGCCGCGTGTACCCCAACGGCAGCGCCGACGTGAACGAGTTCCAGGCCTCGGGCGGCCCCGGCTTCGTGATCGGCGAACTGGTCGATGCCGGCCTCATGCACGCCGACGTGCTGACGGTGCGTTCGGGTGGCATCCGTGAATTCGCGAACATTCCGGCGCTGGCAGGCGATGCGGGCGAGCACCGCCTGCAATGGACCCCCGCCGCGCCCCTGAAGAACGAAGCCGTCACGCGCACCGTCGCGAGCCCGTTCAGCGCCACTGGCGGCCTGAAGCTGCTGAGTGGCAACCTCGGCCGCAGCGTCATCAAGGTGTCCTCGGTGCCCGACGACCGCCACGTCATCGAAGCCCCGGCGCGCGTGTTCGACTCGCAGGCCGCGCTGCAGAAGGCATTCACGGCCGGGGAACTCGAGCGCGACGTGGTCTGCGTGGTGCGCTGGCAGGGCCCGCAGGCCAACGGCATGCCCGAGCTGCACAAGCTCACGCCGCCGCTGTCGGTGCTGCAGGGCAAGGGGTTCCGCGTGGCGCTGGTCACCGATGGCCGCATGAGCGGCGCGTCGGGCAAGATTCCGGCCGCGATCCACGTCTCGCCCGAAGCGGCAGCGGGCGGCCCGCTTGCCAAGGTGCGCGACGGCGACCTGATCCGTCTCGACTCCGTCGCGGGTACGCTCGCCGTGTTGCTGCCCGAAGACGAATGGGCAGCGCGCGAGACCGCAACGCAACCCGAAGCGCAGCGCATCGCCGACGGACACGGCCTCGGCCGTGAACTGTTCGCCGGCATGCGCCGCAATGCATTGACCGCAGAAGAAGGAGCCTGCTCATGGCTATGAACGAAAAACTCACCGCGCTGGACGTGATGCGCGACGCCCCGGTCATTCCGGTCATCGTGCTGAACGACGTGAAAGACGCCGTGCCGCTGGCGCGCGCGCTGGTGGCCGGCGGTATCCGCATGCTCGAAGTCACGCTGCGCACGCCGCAGGCGCTGCAATGCATCGAGGCCATCGCCAAGGACGTGCCCGAAGCCGTGGCCGGCGCCGGCACCATCCGCAGCGCAGCCGATGCGCAAGCCTCGGCGCTGGCGGGTGCCAAGTTCGGCGTGAGCCCGGGCTACACGCGCGCGGTCGGCAAGGCCTGCCACGACCTCGGCCTGCCGCTGCTGCCCGGCGTGGCCACCGGCAGCGAAATCATGACGGCGCAGGAAGACGGCTACACGCAGCTGAAGTTCTTCCCCGCGCTGCAGGCCGGCGGCCTGCCGATGCTCAAGGCCTGGCAGGGTCCGTTCGGCGACGTCACCTTCTGCCCGACGGGCGGCATCCATGCGGGCAACGCAGCCGAGTTTCTTGCGCTGTCGAACGTGGCCTGCGTGGGCGGTTCGTGGATCGTGCCGACCGACGCGATCCGCGATGGCGACTGGGCGCGCATCGAGCAACTGGCACGCGCCGCGAGCCAGCTGCCGCGCTGAGCATCGCCATGAGCGGCGTTGATTTCGACGCGAGCGACCTCAAGGTCATCGCGTTCGACGTTTTCGGCACGGTGGTCGACTGGCACAGCGGCATTGCCGCCGAGGCCGAGAGCGCACTGCCGGGCGTGGACGGCGCAGCCTTCGCGTTGGCATGGCGTGCCGGCTACCAGCCCGCGATGAAGGCAGTGATGGAGCGCATCGCCGCGGGCGAGGGCGGCTTCACGCTGCTCGACGAACTGCACCTGAGCATGCTCGAACAGGTGCTGCACGACTTCAGCCTGGCCGACCGCCTCGACGCAGCCGCCAAGCGCGACCTGAGCCGTGCCTGGCATCGACTGCCGGCGTGGCCCGATTCGGTGGCCGGGCTCACGCGGCTCAAGAAGAAGTTCACCATCTGCACGCTGTCGAACGGCAACATCGGCCTGCTCACCGAAATGGCCAAGCGCGCCGGCCTGCCCTGGGACTGCGTGCTGTCGGCCGAGGTGTTCAAGGCCTACAAGCCCGATCCGCGCACCTACCTCGGCGTGGCGGGCGTGTTCGATGCAACGCCCGGGCAGGTGATGCTGGCCGCCGCGCACCACGACGACCTGGCCGCCGCGCGCACGTGCGGCCTGAAGACGGCCTACATCGAGCGCCCGCATGAATTCGGCCGCGCCAGGCCGAAGGATGTGTCGCCGCAGGTGGACAACAACCTGCATGCGCGCGACATCAACGAGTTGGCCGACCTGCTGGGCTGCTGATCAGTCGGTGAGCAGCTTCTCCACCGTGCGCAGGTTGCGCGTGGTTGTGCTCGACTTGTAGCGGGTCTTGGCGAGCAGCTTGGCCACCGGCGTATCGAGACTCTCGCCGCGCGGGCATTGCCAGTACAGCACGCCCTTGCCGCGCTTCAGCTGTTCAACGTCGGCATCGACGGTGTCGGCCTTCTCCACGATTTCATCGAGCATTGAGGCGTCGGAGCCGAACACGATATAGGGATGGCGTTCTTCGTCGATGCGCTCGAAGGGGTAGCCCGCCGCCATTTCGGCCACGGTCTTCTGCGTGAGCAGCACGATCCACGCGTCGTAGCCGAAGCGCTTGCGCAGGGCCTGCTCGATGCGCGTGCGCAGCGCGGCGGAGTCGCTCTCGCTGGTGTCGAACAGCACGTTGCCGCTGGCGAGCACGGTGCGCACCGCGCCGAAGCCCAGTTCGACGAAGAGCGCCTTCAGATCGGCGCTCTTGATCGTGATGCCGTTGACGTTCACGCCGCGCAGCAGCGCGACATGGCGGGTTGTCGTGGCCTGCTTCTTCGTGCTTGCCATGGGCTGTCCCGCCGAGGTTCAGCGCAGGCCGCCGCCAGCGGCGCCTTCGTCGCGCTGGATCAGCTCGATCTTGTAGCCATCAGGGTCCGTGACGAACGCGATCACCGTGGTGCCACCCTTGACCGGCCCCGCCTCGCGCGTCACGTTGCCGCCCGCGGCCTTGATCTTCTCGCAGGCCGCGTATGCATCGGGCACGCCCAGCGCGATGTGGCCGTAGGCGGTGCCGAGTTCGTAGCTTTCGGTGCCCCAGTTGTAGGTGAGCTCGATCTCGGCCTGGTCGGGGTTGCCCTTGCCGTAGCCGATGAAGGCGAGGCTGTATTTGTACTCGGGGTTTTCGGACGTGCGCAGCAGGTTCATACCGAGCACCTTGGTGTAGAAGTCGATGGAGCGCTGGAGGTTGCCAACGCGCAGCATGGTGTGAAGGAGTCGCATCTCGTGGTGCCGTGTAGTTATGGGATAGATCGGAAAGGGAGGCCGCTATTGTCTGCCTCCCGGCGCGGCGATCAAGCTGCCAGGGTCAGCAGGTGGGCCTGGTGGCGCTGCAGGAATTCCATCAGGTGCTGCGGGTACTCAGGCACCACGGCGTTGCGCACGCTGGGACGGGCGGCCAGCGCCTTGCGCCAGGCATCGACCTTGGGCAGGGCATCGAAGACGTGCGAGTCGCTGATTGCGTCGAATACTTCGAAGTAGCGGAACACCGGCGCGAAGACCGCATCGACGAGGCTGAAGCTGCGGCCTGCGAAGTAGGGGCCTTCGCCCAGCGCAGCCTCGACGCGCCCGAACTTGGCGATGAGCGCGAGGCGCTTCTGCTCGAACACGGCTGCGTCCTGCGTGGTCTCGTAGCCCCAGAGGTCGGCGAGGATGGCCGAGCCGAACTCCATCCAGGCGCGGTGCTCGGCGCGGGTGAGCGGGTCTTCGGGGTGCAGGCGCGCGCCGGGCTGCGTTTCTTCGAGGTACTCGCAGATCACGTTGCTTTCGAACAGCACGGCCTCGCTGCCATCGGGGCGCTGCACCTTCAGCAGCGGCACCTTGCCGAGCGGCGAGATGTCGAGGAACCACTGGGGCTTGTTGGCGAGGTCGATCACGACGCGCTCGAAGGGCACGTCTTTTTCATTCAGCGCAATCGCGGCGCGCTGCACGTACGGGCACAGCAGGTGGCTGACGAGGGTGAGGGCTTGTCGCGTCATGGGGCTTTCCGTTCTTTGGGATGGGTGTGTCTGGAACGCCGCGATTCTTGCGATCCCGAACAACCTTTTCCCGATAAGCCCATTCGAGAAAAGGCCCCTGTGTGCTAGGCCGCCGTGTCGAGCCAGTGCGTGATGCGCCCCCCGTGCATCACGCCGATGCGGTCGGCCATGGCGTGCGCCTCGGCCTCGTTGTGCGTAACGAGAATCGCGGTCTGGCCGGCCTGCTTCAGGATGCCGCGCACTTCTGCCGTCAGTCGCTCGCGCGTGCCGCCGTCGAGGTTGGAGAAGGGCTCGTCGAGCAGTAGCAGCGCGGGCGAGGGCGCGAGCGCGCGGGCCAGCGCAATGCGTTGCTGCTGGCCGCCGGAGAGTTCGTGAGGGTAGCGTTCGCCCGCGTCGGCCAGGCCGACCAGCGCAAGCATTTCCGCGACGCGCGATTGCTGCGCCGCACGGTCCAGGCGACGCAGCCCGAACGCCACGTTCTTCGCGGCCGACAGATGCGGAAACAGCGCGTACTCCTGGAACATCATGCCCACGCGCCGCTGCTCGGGCGGCAGGTGCTTCTGCGCGGACGACAGCAGCACGTCGCCGAGTCGGACGGTGCCGGCGCGCACGGGCTCGAAGCCGGCGATGGCGCGCAGCACCGTCGTCTTGCCGCAGCCCGAGGGGCCGAACAGGCAGCCGATGTCGCCCGCGTTCAATGCCAGCGAGAAGCCATCGACGACCGTGTGCAGGCCGCGCGGCGTGTCGTAGGCGAGCTGGATCGCATCGATGTGCAGGGGAGAACTCATGTCTTGTCGGGGCCAGGTGTGAGCGAGGACGTGCCCAGCTGGTTGCGCGCAAGCAGCACGACGGGCAGCAGGCCGGCCAGCACGATCGCGAGCGCGGCAATTGCGCCTTCTTCATACGTGCCGCGCGCGGCCTCGGCATAGAGCCAGGTGGCGAGGGTGTCGAAGTTGGCGGGCCGCAGCAGCAGCGTGGCCGGCAGCTCCTTCATCGCGTCGACGAACACCAGCAGCGCGGCCGCAGCCATGGCGGGGCGCAGCAACGGCAGGTGCACGCGGCGCAGCGTGCCGGCGGTGGTTTCGCCAAGCAGGCGCGAGGCCTGCTCGATGGCGGGGGGAATGCGCGCGAGGCCGGCCTCGATGCCGCCCACGGGCATCGCGAGAAATCGGATCGCGCAGGCCACGACCAGCACGACGCCGGCGCCCATCAGCGGCAGGCCCTGCCAGCCGAGCGCGGTGGCCAGAGCGGCATCGAAGGCCAGCGCAGGCGTGAGCAGCCCGATGGCCAGCACTGTGCCCGGCACGGCATAGCCCAGAGTTGCTACACGCGCCTGCCAGCGCGCACGGTTGAGGCTTGAGCCCTGGCTGCGCGAAGCCCAGGCGACGACCAGCCCCGCCGCCACCGCGACCACGGTGACGCCTGAAGCCAGCGCCAGCGTGTTGCCGAGGCTCGCGATCAGACCCCGGGAAACGCCACCGCCCTGCTGCAGCCGCTTGGCGCTTTCCCAGACGAGGTAGAGCGCAGGGGCCACGAAGCCGATCAGCACGGGCGTCGCCGCTGTCGCAGTCGCAGCCCAGGCCGCGCCGCCATGCAGGCGCCGTGGCTGCACCGCGCGCATGCGTTGTGCCGAACCGAAGCGCTGGTGCTGCCGGCCGTTGCGTTCGAGCCAGACCAGCGCCACCACCACGAACAGCATCGCGCACGCAATCTGCGCTGCTCCGGCCAGGTCGGAGCGCGTGATCCACGTGGTGTAGACCGCCACCGTCAAGGTGTTCACGCCCAGGAATTCAGAAGCGCCGATGTCGTTGAGCGTTTCGAGCAGCGCCAGGCTGAGCCCCACGGCCAGCGCCGGTCGCGCCAGCGGCAGCGCCACGCGAAAGAACGCGCCGCGCCGGCTTTCGCCGAGCATGCGCGCCGCTTCCATCAGGTGCGCCGGTTGCGTCATGAACATCGCGCGCGCCGTCATGTAGACGTACGGATAGAGCACGAAGCCCAGCACGAAGATCGCGCCGGGCATCGAGCGCAGGTCGGGCAGGCGGAACTGGCGCGGGCTGTCGAAGCCGAGCACCCAGCGGATCGCGCCCTGCACAGGGCCGATGGGGTGCAGCAGATCGAGGTACGCGAAGGCGACGATGTAGGTCGGCATGGCCAGTGGCAGCAGCAGCGCCCAGTGCAGCACGCCCCGCCCCGGAAAGTCGTGCGCCGTTACCAGCCACGCGCAGCCGGTGCCGATCACCAGCACCAGTGCGCCCACCCCCGTAAGCAGCAAGGCCGTGTTGAGCGCCGCCTGCGGTAGTACATGTGCGAACAGCGGACCCCAGTGGCCGACGCCCGAACCGAACGCGAGCCAAGCCAGCGTGAGCACCGGCGCGAGCACGCCGATGGCGATCAGGAACGACGCGCAGCGCCACGCCGGGCCCGCGGCGCGCAGGCCCAGCGGCTGGCGCCGCGCTGTCAGCATTCAGTCGCCGGCAAGGCGTGCCCGGCCATCCATGTCACTGGTCGAAGCCGACCTTGTCCACCAGGGCGCTGGCCTGCTTGCGGTACTTCGCGATCTCGGTCAGCGGCAGCGGATCGACCTTCAGCTCGCCGATGGTCTGGCCGATGATCGGGTCGAGTGCCACTCCCTTGCGCACCGGGTATTCATAGTTGGTCTGCGCATACAGCGACTGCGCCGGTTCCGACACCAGGAACTCGAGCAGCTTGACCGCGTTGGCGCGCTGCGGCGCGTTCTTTGCCACGGCCGCGCCGCTGATGTTGACGTGCGTGCCGCCGCTTTTTGCATTGGCGAAGGTCGGGCGCACGACCTTGATGGCGTCGCCCCACTTGCGCGCGTCAGTGCCTTCCTTAGCGCTCTTCATCTGGCCGACGTAGTACGAGTTGGCCAGGCCCACGTCGCAGATGCCACCGAGGATGTCGCGCGCCACGTCGCGGTCGCCGCCCGTGGCCTTGCGTGCCAGGTTGGCCTTGACGCCGCGCAGCCACTGCTCGGCCTTGGCTTCGCCGTCGTGCGCGATCAGCGAGGCGACCAGCGCGGTGTTGTAGGGGTGCTGGCCGGCGCGGATGCAGACCTTGCCCTTGTACTTCGGGTTGGCCAGGTCCTCGTAGCGGAAGCTCGTGAGGGGCAGGCTCTTGTCGGCATACAGCACACGCGCGCGCAGCGAGAGCGAGAACCACTGGCCGTCGGCGCCGCGCAGGTTGGCCGGAATGGC
This sequence comes from Variovorax sp. YR566, assembly GCF_051992195.1. Classification (NCBI taxonomy): domain Bacteria; kingdom Pseudomonadati; phylum Pseudomonadota; class Betaproteobacteria; order Burkholderiales; family Comamonadaceae; genus Variovorax; species Variovorax sp. YR566. Next base: position 2,487,426 of record NZ_CP197092.1, read on the forward strand.
CGATTCGAGCGCGGCCGATTTCACCGGCTGCGTCACGCCGCCGTCGACCAGGTCCATGAGGTTGCCGATGTCCACCGTCATCAGCACGTCGGCCGGCGAGCGTGCGCCTTCGGCCTTGACGCGCTCCAGCAGGCCGTCTTTCACGAACACGGTGTTGACCTTGATGTTGCTCTGCGCACTGAAGGCCGAGATCAGCGGCTGGATCAGCGCGGGCTCGCGCGTCGTGTAGAGCGTGAGTTCGTCGGCTGCGGCAGCCTGTGCGGGCAGGGCGGCGACGGCAAGCCAGGCGGCGCTGGTGGCGAACAATGCGCGCGCGGCGCGGCCTTGGACGCTTGAGCGTTCGGTCATGAGAATCCTCCGGGAGCGGGTGTTCTGGAAAGCTCCGAGGCCTGTTGCAGGTCTCGGATGAGAATAATTATCACTGGAGGTGTGAGTTGCGACGCCTTTGGACTTACAGGTCGAAGGCCTACTGCCTCGTCGCAAAGTGCGGTGCCTGCGCTGCTCAACAGCATGTGATGGCGTCCGCTTCCTCCTGCTGACGCTCTCCCGCCCAACCCGATGGCAATCCGGGCGCAGGGGCTCAGCGTGCTGGCAGCACCTCGAACACCAGGCAGGTGGTCGTGGCGTGCGCGAACAGCGTGCCGTCGGGTCCGTAGAGGCGGGCCTCGGCGGTGGCAAGCTGCTTGCCGCAATGGATCACCTTTCCTTCGGCGCGCACGCGCTGCACCTTGGGCGTGAGGCCCTTCACGTAGTTCACGCTCAGCTCGGCCGTGGTGTAGGCGCGCCCGGGCGGCATCATCGTGTGCACGGAGCAGCCCAGGGCCGAATCGAGCATCGTCGCGACCCAGCCGCCATGGATGGTGCCCAGCGGGTTCAGGTGTTGCGGCAGCGGCGTGCCCTGGAAGATGGCCACGCCCTGGCGCACTTCGAGGATCGTGAAGTCCAGCGTCTTGGCGATGGCTGCGTAGGGAATGTCGCCGTTCAGCATCGCCTGCATTACTTCGAGGCCGGTCTTGCCCGCGATTTGTTCGGGGCGGGCGAGGCCGGGGCCTGGGCCGGCGTCAAGGCGCTCGGCAATGCGGCGTTCTTCGGCGATCCAGGCTTCGAGCTGGTTGGGGTTTTGTGTCATGCCTGTGTTCCTTCTGGGGGCTTTGGCGTAGGGTGGTAGTTGCATATGCAATAGTTGCACATACAATAATATCCCATGGACACCCCCACCAAGCCACGCGGCTGCACCAGCTTCAAGGTGCGCCAGCTTTCGCGCCGTCTTTCGCAGTTCTACGACGCCGAGGTGTCGAAGAGCGGCTTGAAGACCACGCAGTACTCGCTGCTGTCGAATCTCGCGCGGCTCGGCCCTTCGCGGCCGGTCGACCTGGCGGGCGAACTCAAGATGACCGCCTCGACCCTGAGCCGCAACCTGCAGCCGCTGATCGTCGCGGGCCTGGTCGCGCAGACCGCCGGCGCCGATGCGCGCAGCCGGCTGGTGCATGTCACGCCCGAGGGCGAAGAAAAACGGCGCGAGGCGCTGGCCCACTGGAAGACCGCGCAGCAAAAGCTCAATGCGCTGCTGGGTGTGGAGCGCGTGCTGGCGCTGCACCTGCTGATCGACGAGTCGATGGAACTGCTGGGCGCCGAAGACGTGCCCGACGGCGACGACTGACCCGCCTCCAACCGCTTTCCCGACCCCATCCCATCACGCGTTCCGTCGCGCGCGGCTCCCGTTTTTTTCTTCTCCTCCACATCTCATTCCAACAGCAGAGGTCCCATGTTCGCCACCCCCGTTTCCGCATGGCTCCAGCGCCGCGGCATCCACTACGGATGGATCGTCGCCGCCATCACCTTCCTGACCATGCTGACCATGTCGGCCGCACTGGGCCTGCCGGGCGCCATGCTGCAGCCGCTGGGCAAGGAGTTCGGCTGGAGCACCGAGCAGATCTCCTCGGCGCTCGCGCTGCGCTTCGCGCTGTTCGGCCTCATGGGGCCGTTCGCCGCGGTGCTGATGGAGCGCTACGGCCTGCGCGCGGTGATCTGCACCGGCCTGGCGCTCGTCGGCATGGGCATGGCGCTGGTCACCATGGCCTCGCAGCTGTGGCAGCTGTTCGTGCTGTGGAGCCTGATGCTGGGCCTGGGCACCGGCATGACGGCGCTGGTGCTCGGCGCGGTGGTGGCGAACCGGTGGTTCGTCGCGCGGCGCGGGCTGGTGATCGGCATGCTCACTGCGAGTTCTGCGACCGGGCAGCTGGCCTTCCTGCCGTTCGCGGCCTGGATGATCGAACACTGGGGCTGGCGCTCGGCCATCGTGCCGATCGTGATCGGCAGCATCCTCATCGGCGTGCTGGCGCTGTGCCTCATGCGCAACCGGCCTTCGGACATCGGCCTGCTGCCTTACGGCGAACTGCCCGGCACGCAGCCGGCAGCGCCCGTCGCAGCAGCGCCAGTGATGAATTTCGCCACGCCGTTCCGCGTGCTGAAGGAGGTGTCGACCAACCGCACCTTCTGGATCCTGGCCGGCACCTTCTTCATCTGCGGCCTGAGTACCAACGGACTCGTGCAGACGCACTTCATCTCGCTGTGCGGCGACAACGGCATGGGCGCGGTGCCCGCTGCCTCGGTGCTCGCGATGATGGGCGCCTTCGACTTCGTCGGCACCATCCTCTCGGGCTGGCTGTCGGACCGCTATGACAACCGCAAGCTGCTGTTCTGGTACTACGGCCTGCGCGGGCTGTCGCTGTTCTGGCTGCCGCATTCGGAATTCACCATCTACGGCCTGGGCATCTTCGCGATGTTCTACGGCCTCGACTGGATCGCCACCGTGCCGCCGACCGTCAAGCTCGCGGGCGCCGCCTTCGGCCCCGCCAAGGTGGGCCTGGTGTTCGGCTGGGTCTTTGCCGCGCACCAGCTGGGCGCCGCCACGGCTGCCTATGGCGCCGGCTTTGCTCGCACGCTGCTGCTGACCTACACACCGGCGCTCTACGCGGCTGGCGCGGCCTGCCTGGTGGCGGCGCTGATCGTGATGATGATCCGCCGCCCGGCGGCGAAGGCCGGCTCGCCGGTCACGCCTTCCGCCGCGGCCCGTGCCTGAACGCACCAAGGTTCCCGCCATGACCGCTCCAAACAGCGCCACTGAACTCGACCCGCGCACACGCCGCCTTCTAGAGGCGCCTATCGTTCCCACGCTGCTGCGCCTCGCCGCGCCCAACGTGCTGGTGATGGTGGCGCAGGCCTCCGTCGGCCTCATCGAAACCTACTTCGTCGGCAAGCTCGGCACCAATGCGCTCGCGGGCATGGCACTGGTGTTCCCCATCGTCATGCTGATGCAGATGACATCGAGCGGCGCGATGGGGGGCGGCATCGCTTCGTCGATCGCCCGTGCGCTCGGCGCACGCCGCCGCGCCGATGCCGACGCGCTGGTGTGGCACGCCATCGTCATCGCGCTGGGCTTCGGCCTGTGCTTCACGCTGGCGCTGCTGCTGGGCGGGCGCTGGTTGTACGGAATCATGGGCGGCACCGGGGCCGCGCTCGACGCGGCGCTCACGTACTCGAACTGGGTGTTCGCGGGCGCGACGCTGGTGTGGCTCTTCAACTCGCTCTCGGCCATCATCCGCGGCACCGGCAACATGTCTGTGCCGGCCAACGTGACGGTGGTGGGCGTGGTGTTCCTCATTCCGGCGTCGCCGCTGCTGATCTTCGGCGTCGGGCCGCTGCCGGGCATGGGCATCGCGGGCGGCGCGATGGCGCTGCTGCTGTACTACCTGCTGGGCTCCATCGCGCTCATCGTCTACCTGCGCTCGCCGCGCAGTTTGCTGCGGCCCACGCTGGCCGCGCTCAAGCTGCGCTGGCCGCTGTTCCGCGACATCCTGCGCATCGGGCTGGTGGGCGCGGTGTCGACGGTGGCGACCAACCTGTCGATCGGTATTGCCACTGCGCTGACGGGGCACTTCGGCTCGGGCGCGCTGGCTGGCTACGGCACGGCCTCGCGGCTCGAATACCTGCTGGTGCCCCTGGTGTTCGGGCTGGGCGCGCCGCTGGTGGCGATGGTCGGCACCTGCATGGGCGCCGGGCAGCGCGAGCGTGCGCTGCGTGCCACCTGGGCCGGCGCGGCGCTGGCTTTTGCGCTGACCGAGACCATCGGCATTGCGGCCGCACTGTTCCCGCGCCCGTGGCTGCTGCTGTTCGGCAATGACCCAGCCATGCTCGAAACCGGCGCGCACTACCTGCGCGTGGTGGGGCCGCTGTATGGCTTCTTCGGTGTCGGGCTGGTGCTGTATTTCGCGTCGCAGGGCGCGGGGCGGCTGTTGTGGCCGGTGCTGGGCAACATCGCGCGCCTGGCGGTTGCCGGCACGGGCGGCTGGCTGGCGCTGCGCTGGGGCGGCGGGCTCACCGGCGTGTTCGCGGCGCAGGGCGTGGCACTCGTGGTGTACGGCATCGTGATCGCATCGGCCATCGCGGGCGGCGCCTGGTTCGGCCGCGTGGGCTGGCCGCGCACCACCAGCGGCCTGCTACGGCGCGTGGCGCAGGCTTGAGAACAGTTTTCAACGATTTCCATCAACGAAAGACTCATCATGAAAATCAAGGACTCCGTGGTCTTCATCACCGGCGCCAATCGCGGCCTCGGTCTCGCCTTTGCGAAGGCAGCGCTGGCAGCAGGCGCACGCAAGGTCTATGGCGCGGCGCGCGACCCCAAGAGCATCACCTTGCCCGGCGTGACGCCGGTGGCGCTCGATGTGACGCAGTCGGCGCAGATCGAAGCGGCCGTGCGTGCCTGCGGCGACGTCACGCTGCTCGTCAACAACGCGGGCATCTCGCGCGGCTCCAGCTTCCTCGGCTCGCCCGATGCGCTGGCTGCCGCTCGCGCCGAATTTGAAACCAACTTCTTCGGCCCCTGGGCGCTGACGCAGGCCTTCGCGCCCGTGCTCGCGGCCAACGGCGGCGGAGGTGTGATCAACGTGCTGTCGGCCCTGAGCTGGACCACCTTCCCGAGCGTGGCAACCTACAGCGCAACCAAGTCGGCTGCATGGTCGCTGAGCAACGGCCTGCGCAACGAACTGGCCGGGCAGGGCACGCAGGTCACGAGCCTGCACGTGGGCTACATGGACACCGACATGGCCGCGCATGTGCAGGGCGACAAGTCCTCGCCGGACGACGTGGCGCGCCAGGCGCTGGCGGGCGTGGAGGCGGGGCGGCCCGAGGTGCTGGCGGATGAAGTCTCGCGGCAGCTCAAGCAGACCCTGTCGAGCGCGACGCCGCCCTATGCGGGTTCCCCGGCCTGAACGCAAAACCCGGGCAAGCGGCCCGGGTCTTCATCAATAGCGATAGGGGTTGTTGGGCCGGCGGTCGTAACGGTTGGGCACACCGTCACCGTCGTTGTCCCGGCGGCCGCCATGGTGGCGGCGGTCATCCCAGCGGCGGTCGTAGTAGCCGTCGCGGCGATAACCGGGGCCGTAATAGTGGCGCGGCGGAGGCGGCGGTGCGTAGTAGCGGCGCGGAGGCGGCGGTGCGGGCACGACATACACCTGCGCCTGGATGAAGTTTCCGCTCGCATGGGCCTGGGCCGGAACGGTGAGCGTGGCCAGCGACAGAAGGGCCGCGGCGCCGAATGCAAAAGAAAGCTGTTTCATGTGATCCCCCGGTTGTGGTTGGAAGCCCCATCCTCGCGGCCTTGTGTGAAGTTGGTGTAAGGCTGGAGCGAAATCGGATGAAGAGCTGTAAGCGCCTTGCGCGCAGGACGTAGCAAGGCCAAGACACAATTGTGAATGGAGTTTGCACCGCGGAACATGTCCCGCGGATAGGCCATTGGCCGTATCGGCCGGAAGTTCAGCCGCGCGGGGCGGGCAGCATGCGGCGCAGGGCTTCGAAGAACAGGTCCGACTGCTCGCGCTCGCCCTGGATCTGCGCCGCCACGTGCGCGGCCAGCTTCGCGTTGACCGGCACCAGCGGGCGCCCGGTCGACTGCGCGATCACCTGGTGCAGGCAGGCGCGCTCCAGGTAATAGAGGTCGTCGTAGGCGTGGGCGATGTTGCCGCCGGCCACGATCACGCCGTGGTTCGCCAGAAAGGCCACGTCCTTGCCCGCCATGGCGCGGGCGATGCGTTCACCCTCCGCGTCGTCGAGCGCGAGGCCGTTGTATTCGGCGTCGACGGCGATGCGGTTCATGTAGCGCATGGCGTTCTGGCTCGCGGTCGGGTCCAGCGCGCGGTCGACCGTGATCGTGAGCGCCGTGGCGTACGGCATGTGGCAGTGCAGCACGACCGCATGACCGGTGATGCGATGCACCGCGCCGTGGATGAAGAGGGCTGTGGGCTCCACGCGATGGCGCCCGGCGAGCACCTCGCCATGCACGTCGATCAGCACGATGTCGTCGGGGCCGATCTCGCTCCAGTGCAGCCCGCGCGGGTTGATGAGGTAGCGGTCTTGCGCGCCCGGCAGCATCACGCTGAAGTGGTTGCAGACGCCTTCGGACAGCCCGTGATGGGCGGCGGCGCGCAGGGCCAGGGCGAGGTCTTCGCGCAGCTTGCGGACGGCAGGGCTGGCGTAGGTGGCATCGGCGGACATCGAGGGGCTCTCCATTTTTCTTGTTGCGGAGGAAGGGCGTAGATCAGGCGAGGGTTGTGCCCGTCCAGGCCGCGATGAATTTCTTCGCGTCGTCGCGCACTGCCGCGGCTTGCTTGCCGGGCTTGTAGAGCGCTGAGCCGATGCCGAAGCCGGCCGCGCCGGCCGCGCGCCATTCGGCCATGTTCGCGGGCGTGATGCCGCCCACGGGCATCACCGGCGTGCCGGCCGGCAGCACGGCCAGCAGCGCCTTCACCACGGCGGGCGAAGCCAGTTCGGCCGGGAACAGCTTGAGCCCGGTGGCACCGGCCGCGAGCGCGCCGAAGGCCTCGGTCGGCGTCATGACGCCCGGCAGGCAGACCATGCCGAGCCGCACGGCTTCGGCGATGACTTCGGCGTTGAAGTTGGGCGAAACGATCAGCTCGCCGCCGGCCGCATGAACCTCGCGCACCTGCTGCGCGCCGAGCACCGTGCCGGCGCCGACCAGCGCCTGCGGAAAGCGCTTGCGCATCAGCGCGATGCTTTCCAGCGGCTGAGGCGAATTGAGCGGCACTTCGAGCAGCCGGAAGCCGGGCTCGACGATGGCGTCGCCGACATCGGCTGCCTCGGCGGGCGTGAGGCCGCGCAGGATCGCCACCAGTGGCAGCTCGCGCATCGCGGCGCCGAATTTGTCGAGGGGTGTGGGGGTGCTCATGCGGGAATTCTGTCGGAATCGAGAAAGCCGGACAGCGCATGCAGCCCGGCCCAGGTGGCTTCGGCCCCCAGCGTGCGCGTGGCAACGCCGGTGGCGCGCAAGGCCAGTGTGTAGCGCTGGGTGAGGGCGGACGAGCCGATCAGGATCACCTCGCCGGCTGCCTGCAGCGACTGCGTGCGCAACTCTTCGCCGATCAGCAGGCCCGAGAGGTAGCTCGCGAGTTCTTCCTTCGGCATGCGCTCGAACAGCGCGAGCGTGCGCGTGCCGAAGGCGTTGTGCAGCAGGCCGTGTCCGTTTTCGGAGCGGGTCACGCCCTCGAGGAACGAGGCTTCGTCGAGCGGCGCCGAGGCATCGAGCGTGCGCGCCAGGATCGAGTGCTGGCTCAGCAGCGCATAGAACTCGCCCGTCATGTAGGTGCGAAAGCCCGCGACACGGCCCTTTTTTACCGTGGCCCATTTGTTGTGGGTTCCGGGCAGCACGAAGACGCCTTCGCTCAGGCCGGTGAGCTCCATCGCGCCGAAGATCTGCACCTCTTCGCCGCGCATCACGTCGGGCACGCCGGCGTGCTCGTCGCTCAGGCCCGGCACGATCGCGATGCGGGCTGCGGGAATGGCATCGATGTCGATGATCTTGCGGCCCACTTCGACACGGCCCGCAGGGCAGGCGCAGTAGGGCGCTTCCACCCAGCCCTGCTTGCTGCCGGCCATGCCGGAGATCAGGCAGCGCGTGCCCTCAAGGCGCATCCAGTCGCCGAACAGCGTCTCGAAGACGGCGGGGAAACCGCCTTCGGGCACCGTGAGGATGCCGCGCGCATCGCTGCGTTCTTCCAGCACCTTGCCGCCGGCATCCAGCAGTGCGCCGCGCAGTGAACTCGTGCCCCAGTCGATTGCTACCAGTCTTGTCATCTCAGTGATTGTCGCGCGGCACGAATGCCCCGCGGCGACCACGTAGGAAGGCCAGGTCAGCCCCTTGGTCAGCCTGCAAAACTGTATCGACGTACAACTTCCAGTAACCAGAGTCGAGCGGCGCCTTCGGTGCCACCCACTTCGCACGGCGCTCGGCCAGTTCTTCGTCGCTCACATGCAGATGCAATTTGCGGTTCGGCACGTCGAGCTCGACGATGTCGCCGTCCTGCACCAGCGCCAGCGGGCCGCCCGCGGCCGCTTCGGGCGCGGTGTGCAGAACCACTGTGCCGTAGGCCGTGCCGCTCATGCGTGCATCGCTGATGCGGACCATGTCGGTGATGCCCTTGCGCAGCACCTTCGGCGGTAGCGGCATGTTGCCCGCTTCGGCCATGCCGGGGTAGCCCTTGGGGCCGCAGTTCTTGAGCACCATGATGCAGTGCTCGTCGATGTCGAGGTTCTCGTCGTCGATGCGCTTGTGCAGGTCTTCGGCGCTTTCGAACACCACCGCGCGGCCCTTGTGCACCAGCAGCTCGGGCGTGGCCGCGCTGGGCTTGATGATGGCGCCGTTGGGCGCGAGGTTGCCGCGCAGCACGCAGATGCCGGCCTTTTCCTTGAAGGGCTCCGCCAGCGTGCGGATGACTTGCGGGCCGTAGTTTTCGGCGTCTTTCACGTTCTCCCACAGGCTCTGGCCGGTGACGGTGAGGATGTCCTTGTGCAGGTGCTCGGCGATCTCCTTGATGACTACCGGCAGGCCGCCTGCGTAGCAGAAGTCTTCCATCAGGTACTGGCCCGAGGGTTGCAGGTTCACGAGGCAGGGCAGATCGGAGGCGAGACGGTCGAAGTCGTCGAGCGAGAGGTCGACGCCGATGCGGCCCGCAATGGCCAGCAGGTGGATCACGAGGTTGGTCGAGCCGCCGATGGCCGCGTTGACCTTGATCGCGTTCTCGATGGCCTGGCGCGTGAGGATCTTCGACATGTTCATGTCTTCATGCACCATGTCGACGATGCGCCTGCCCGCCTGCCGTGCCAGCACGTTGCGGCGGCCGTCCACGGCGGGGTAGGCCGCGTTGCCCGGCAGGCCGATGCCCAGCGACTCGACCATGCTGGCCATGGTGCTCGCGGTGCCCATCGTCATGCAGTGGCCGTGGCTGCGATGCATGCAGCTCTCGGCCTCGAAGAATTCCTGCAGCTTGAGCGTGCCGGCGCGCACCTGCTCGCTCATCTGCCACACGCCGGTGCCCGAGCCGAGCTCTTGCCCGCGCCACTTGCCCGAGAGCATCGGGCCGCCCGACACGCCGATGGTCGGCAGGTCGACGCTGGCCGCGCCCATCATGAGCGCGGGCGTGGTCTTGTCGCAGCCCATGAGCAGCACCACGCCGTCGAGCGGATTGCCGCGAATGCTTTCTTCCACGTCCATGCTCGCGAGGTTGCGATACAGCATGGCGGTGGGGCGCAGCAGCGTTTCGCCGAGCGACATCACGGGAAACTCGAGCGGGAAGCCGCCCGCTTCGTACACGCCGATCTTCACCTGCTCCGCGAGCGTGCGGAAGTGCGAATTGCAAGGCGTGAGTTCGCTGAAGGTGTTGCAGATGCCGATGACCGGGCGACCGTCGAACTGATCGTGCGGCACACCCTTGCCCTTCATCCAGCTGCGGTAGATGAAGCCGTCGCGGTCATGACGGCCGAACCATTGCTGACTGCGAAGTTCACCGGGTTTTTTCTTTGGGGCGGTGCTCATGAAATGTCTCTCTTTGTTGTCGATGCGTGGGCTCGACCCTCAGGGTTTGTCCTGCCGATCCAGCGTTTCAATCATCATATGATAAGCGTGAACAATGCGCCGGAGCCTTAGTGTTTTCGAGCGGCGAGATACCAGATTTCACATCGCACATGATCAAGAACATCCACGGTCGCACGCTCGAACTCCTCGGTGAAGCCGTGGTGGCGGGGCGCTATGCGATCGGCGCGTCGATCCCCTCCGAGCCCGTGCTCGGCGAGGAACTCGGCGTGAGCCGGACTGTGGTGCGCGAGGCCATCAAGTCGCTGGCGGCCAAGGGCCTGATCGTCACGGGGCCGAAGGTCGGCACGCGCGTGCTGCCCAAGGACAAGTGGAACTGGTTCGATCCTGACGTCATTACCTGGCAGGCGCGCGCGGGGCTCACGCCCGAGTTCTTGCGCGACCTGCAGGACTTGCGCCGCGTGGTGGAGCCGGCGGCAGTAAGGCTCGCGGCCGAACGGGCCACGGCCACCGACATCGAGGAAATAGAAAGCGCCTTCGCGGGCATGAAGGAAGCCGTGGAGAACGGCGGCGACTACGTCACCTTCGACCTGCGCTTTCACAACGGCCTGCTGAGTGCCGCGGGCAACCGCATGCTGTCGCAGATGAGCAAGGTGCTCAACGCGCTGCTGCGGACCAGCTTCGAGATCTCGACCACCAAGCCCGACGGCCCCACGCTTTCGCTGCCGCTGCATCGCGCGGTGCTCGACGCGGTGATCGCGCACGACCCGGCCAGGGCGGAGCTCGCGATCATCCGTCTCATCGACGGCGCGCGCCAGGACATCGAGGACGTGCTGGGCTCGCGCCGACGATTGCCGCGCCTGAGCAGACCACCGCCCAGGCTCAAGGCCAGTTAGCTGGCCGCATCGGCGCCGTCTACGCGTTTGTCCGCAGTTCGCATCCGGTTCTTTCACCCTACGCTCGCGCCCCGAGCAAATTCCACCCAAGAGAAGAAGGAGACACCAACCATGAAACTCGTCAAGTCGCTGATTGCGCCGACGCTGGTCGCGCTGGGCCTGCTGTCGGCAGGCCACGCTGCCGCGCAGGAAAAACTCACCGTATGGTGGGTCAAGGGCTTCTACAAGGCGGAGGACGACGCGCTGTTCGCCGCCATCAAGAAGTTCGAGGAGAAGAACAAGAACGTGAAGATCGAACTGTCGCAGTACCCGATCCAGGACATGATCCCCAAGACCGTGTCCGCGCTCGACTCGGGCAGCCCGCCAGATGTGGCGTACGCCGACGTGTACGACTTCCAGGTCACCGGCAAGTGGGCCTACGACGGCAAGCTCGAAGACATCAGCAGCGTGCTCACGCCCATGAAGGACCGCTTCGCGCCCAACACGCTGGAGACCACCTACCTCTACAACGACCAGACCAAGACCAAGGCCTACTACGCCTTCCCGATCAAGCAGCAGACGATGCACATCGAGTACTGGCGCGACATGCTGGCCGAGGCGGGCTTCAAGGAGTCGGATATCCCGACCACCTGGAAGGAGTATTGGTCGTTCTGGTGCGACAAGGTGCAGCCCGCCAGCCGCAAGGAAAGCGGCAAGCGCAACTTCGGCATCGGCATGCCGATGGGCGTTGATTCGAGCGATGCGTTCTATTCCTTCCTGACCTTCATGGACGCCTACAACGTCAAACTGGTGGACGACAACGGCAAGCTGCTGGTCGACGACCCGAAGGTGCGCACCGGCCTGATCGGCGCCATGACCGACTACACCACGCCCTACACCAAGGGTTGCACGCCGCCTTCTTCCACCAGCTGGAAGGACCCGGACAACAACGTCGCCTTCCACAACAAGACGACCGTGATGACGCACAACGCGACCATCTCCATTGCCGCCAAGTGGCTCGACGATTCGAACAACGCCTCGCTCACGCCCGAGCAGCGTGAAGAAGCGCGCAAGAACTACACCGAGCGCATCCGCACGGCAGGCTTTCCGAGCAAGCCCGACGGCAGCAAGATGGTCTACCGCACGGCCGTGAAGACCGGCGTGGTGTTCAAGGACGCGAAGAACAAGGCCCGTGCCAAGGAGTTCGTCACCTTCCTGCTGCAGGAAGAAAACCTGACGCCGTACGTCGAGGGTTCGCTGGGCCGCTGGTTCCCCGTGACCAAGACCGCGCAGCAGCGTGACTTCTGGAAGGCCGACCCGCATCGCCTCTCGGTCTACAACCAGTACGCCGCCGGCACCGTGACCTTCGAATTCACCAAGAACTACAAGTTCACCGTGCTGAACAACGAGAACGTCTGGGCCAAGGCCATGAGCCGCGTCGTGACCGACAAGGTGCCGGTGGACAAGGCCGTGGACGAGATGATCGCGCGCATCAAGACGGTGGCGGGGCAGTAAGCCGCGCACGCACGGCACCCGTCAACAACAGCAGCTGCATGCCATGAGCGCCACTGCCACCGCCGCCGCGTCGACCACACCGGCGCCTGTCGTCAATCTCGGGGCGCGGCATGCGCGCTGGCAGTTCTGGGGCGCGGTCATGGTCGTGCCCTACCTGCTGGTGTTCGTGGTGTTCGTGCTGTACCCGGTGGGCTACGGGCTTTGGCTCGCCCGCCACCCGCAAAGCTACGTGAAGCTGGTCGAAGACCCGATCTTCTTCCGCTCCGTGATCAACACGGCCATCTTTCTGGTCGTGGCGATCAACCTCAAGATGCTCGTGGCGCTGGTGCTCTCGGGCTTCTTCGTAACGTCTCGCTGGTGGATCAAGATCATCTCGGCGATCTTCATCCTCCCGTGGGCGATGCCGTCGATTCCGACCATCCTGTCGATCCGCTTCATGCTGAACCCGGAGTGGGGCGTGATCAACAGCACCATCTTTCGCCTGACCGGCGCCGATGGTCCCAACTGGCTCAACGACCCTGCGCTGGCGCTGAGCTTCGCGATGGTGGTGCACGTGTGGAAGTCGCTGCCGTTCTGGACGCTCATCCTCGTGGCCGGGCGGCTGGCCATTCCCACCGAGCAATATGAAGCGGCTTCGGTCGACGGAGCCTCGTCGTGGCAGAAGTTCCGCTTCGTGAGCTGGCCTGCGCTCAAGACGCTCTACATCACCTCGCTGATCCTCTCGATGATCTGGACGCTGGGCGACTTCAACAGCGTCTATCTGCTCACCGGTGGTGGCCCCGCCGACCTGACGCACGTGCTCGCCACGCTGGGCATCCGCTACCTGCGGCTCGACCAGGTCGACCTGTCGATGGCATCCATCGTGGTGGCCTTGCCACTCGTGCTGCCGCTCGTGTACTTCATGATGAAGAGGCTCTCGAAATGAAGCGCTGGACCCCCAAGGCCGTGGCGACCGAGGCCAAGCTGCTGCTCATCGGCATTCCGGTGCTGCTGTGGACGCTGATCCCGGTCTATCACATGGTGCTGTTCGCGATCTCGTCGAAAGACTCCGCGACCTCGGGCCACCTGTGGCCCAAGAACCCGACGCTGGACAACTTCCGCATCGTGTTCCAGCAGAAGCACTTCTACCTCGACCACTTCTGGCTGCAGCTGTGGAACTCGCTGCTGATCGCGGTGTCGGTAGGCGCGATCACGCTCTTCGTGGCAACCACGGCAGCCTTCGCGATCAGCCGGCTGCGTGTGCGCGGCGGGCGCACGGTGATGAACCTGGCGTTGTTCACGTACTTCATTCCGGCGGCGTTCCTGGCCGTGCCCATGTACAAGACCATGGGCAACTACGGGCTGCTCAACAGCCAGTGGGCGCTCATCCTGGCGATGGTGACCATCGCCTCGCCGTACTGCATCTGGGTGCTGAAGCAGGCGTCGGACAAGCTGCCCTACGAGCTCGACGAAGCCGCGCGCATGGACGGCGCCTCGCCGCTGCAGCTGTTCCGCCTCGTGTACCTGCCGCTGATGGTGCCGTCTCTGGTGGCCGTGGGCACGTATTCGCTGCTGCTGGCCTGGAACGAGTACCTCTATGCCTTCCTGCTGCTGTCGAACGACAAGAGCGTGACGCTGGCCGTGGCGCTGGGCAACTTCCTGTCGGCCGACGATTCGCCGTGGGAACTGCTGATGGCCACCGGCCTCATCTACGCACTGCCGCCCGCGGCGATCTATTACGCATTCAAGCGCTACATGGTCGGCGGCCTGACCGCCGGCGCCGTCAAGAGCTGAACGATTTCAGGGACAACACATGGCATCCGTATCCTTTCGCAATATCGAGAAATCCTTCGGCAAGGTCCAGATCATCAAGGGCCTGGGCTTCGACATCACCGACGGCGAGTTCGTCGTGCTGGTCGGCCCTTCGGGCTGCGGCAAGTCGACGCTGCTGCGCATGCTCGCAGGCCTGGAAGACATCAGCGGCGGCGAGATCGTCATCGACGGCCGCGTGGTCAACGACCTCGAGTCGAAGGACCGTGACATCGCGATGGTGTTCCAGAGCTACGCGCTGTACCCGCACATGACGGTGGGCGAGAACATGGGCTTCAGCCTCCGTCTGCGCAACGCCGAGAAGTCGGTGACCGACGAGCGCGTGGCCAGGGCCGCAAAAATTCTCAACCTCGACGCGCTGCTGGGCCGCTACCCGCGCGAGCTCTCGGGCGGCCAGCGCCAGCGCGTGGCCATGGGCCGCGCCATCGTGCGCGACCCTAAGGTTTTCCTGTTCGACGAGCCGCTGTCGAACCTCGACGCCAAGCTGCGTGTGGCAATGCGCGCCGAGATCAAGGCGCTGCACCAGCGGCTGAAGACCACCACCGTCTATGTGACGCACGACCAGATCGAGGCCATGACCATGGCCGACCGCATCGTCGTGATGCACGACGGCATCGTCGAGCAGATCGGCACCCCGCTGGATTTGTACGACCGGCCCGACAACCTGTTCGTCGCCCAGTTCATCGGTTCGCCGTCGATGAACGTCATCGAAGGCACGGTGCGGCGTTCGGGTGGCGACTGCTGGGTCGAGTCGCAGGGTGCGCGCTGGCCGGTTCCCATCGGCACCTCGGCGCCAGACGGCCAGCCGGTGCACTACGGCATCCGTCCCGGCGACATGACGCTCGGCGGTGGCTCGCACGGCGTGGAGGCCAGGGTGATCGTGGTCGAGCCCACGGGCGCGGAGACCGAACTGCTGGTGCAGGTCGGCGAAGCCAAGCTGGTGCTCGCAGTGCATGGCCGCGTCGATGCCGGACCCGACGACACGGTGCGGCTGGCCATCGAGGCCGAGAGCGTGCACATGTTCGACCGGCAGACCGGCCGTCGCATGGGCTGAATCGCCAGGATCAGGCCGTGCGCAGCCGCAGCAGGGCGCGCACGAAGCCGTGGTCTGAGCGCGAGCGGTCGCGCCCTTCGTGCAGGTGGTCGTTGAAGTAGTCGACACGCCGCACGTCGCCAAGGCTGTGCCGGCTGCTGGCGACGAACTCCTCGCTCACGAGAATCTGGTCGAGCACATCCGGAAAGCCCTGGTGGATGTGCGAGTACGCCACGTCCTTCTTGAGCGCCGACTCGCCCTGCATCTCGTAGGCGTTGAACAAGGCCACGTCGCGCGCGGCCTTGTCGTAGGCCACTTCGGAGGTAGCCGCCACGAGCTGCGTCGTCACGCTGTGCGGGTTGTCGTTGAAGTCGCCCATCACCACGAGCGGCACGTTCGTGCCCTGCAGCAGATCGATGACGATGCAGCGCAGGGCCGCGGCCTCCGCGCCGCGCATCAGCAGCGAGCGCAGCGACGCCATCACGCCGATCTTGCGGTCGTCGCGGTCCTCGAGGTGGTTGCCCTGCGCATCCTGCAGGAACTTCGGGCGCTTGGACTTCAGGTGCACCGTGAGCACATGCACCTGCTGGCCGTGCTTCATGCGCACCGTGACCAGCAGGGGCGGCCGTTCGAAGCGTGTGTGCGCACCGAGCCCCGGCACGTCGACGCCGAAGCCCGGCGGAAAGTCGACGAAGGAGCGGACCTCGTCCACCATCAGCCGCGTGACGATGCCTACGCGCGGCGTGCCTTGTGCGCCAGTTCTCGCAGGCGTGCCCTCGGGGCTGCCGGGCGGTGGTGTGTTTTCGGCGCCGGGCACCGAGACAAAGTCGTAGCGCAGGCCGCTGCGCGCGATGGCCGCCTTCAGCGCCGATTCGTCCCACACCTCCTGCACCGCCAGCACGTCGGCGTTGAGCGCGTGAAAGCGCTCGCCGGTCCAGTCGATCTTTCGCTCGTACTCGCGCTCGGTGTGGGCGTCCTGGTTCTCGTAGTACACGCGGTTCGGGGCCGCGAGATTGAGGAGGTTGCAGGTGGCTACGAAGAGGGTGGCGTAGTTGGGTGGGATGTATTGCATGGCGGAACGATTGTGCCGATGCACCAAAGAAAAAGGGCACCGAGGTGCCCTTTCTTCATGTTCCGGGGCAGGTGCTCTGCCCGTGGATGTCAGCGACCGAACGAACGTCCGCCGCCACCGCCACCCGAGCGGTTGCCACCACCGCCGCCACCGTAGCCGCCACCACCACCCGAACGGCCACCGCCGCCCGAACGATTGCCGCCGTAGCCACCACCGCCGCCGCCACCCGGGCGACCGCGTCCGCGGCCGCCACCCATGTGGTCAACGCTCGTGCGCAACGGATCCGGCTGGCCGGCGCCGCCTGCGACCGCTTCGGCGCGCAGGTGCGCGACCTGGTTGGCTTGTGTCGGGCTGTGGCTGTTGCCGTGATGGCGCGGTTGGCGCTCGTCATGCGGCAGATGGCCTTGTTGGTGCTGCGGGGCATGGTGCGGCGTGCGTGCCGGACCTTGCGGGCCGCGGCCTTGCGGCGGGCGAGCGCCCTGGCCGCGCGGACCCTGGCCTTGGCCCTGTCCGCCGCCGTTGTTGGCGTTGCGGCCTTGGCCGCCACCGCCCTGGCCGCCACCGCGGCGCTGACCGCCGCCATTGCCGCCACCACCGCCACCGCCAGCACCCTGGCCGGCCTTGTTCTCGCGGATGCGCTGCAGCATCTCGGTGCGGGCAGCCTTGGCGGCTGCCTGCATCACGTCGCGGCTCGGGGGACGACCAGCGCCGCCCCAGATGGTCTGGCGGCCCATGGCGATGGGTTCGGCGCGTTCGCCTTCTTCAGGACCGAAGCCGTCGACGATCTGCACGGGAATCGTCTGCTTGGTGAAGCGTTCGATTTCCTGCATGAAGCCTTCTTCGTCCAGGCACACGAAGCTCACGGCCTCGCCGCTCGAACCGGCACGGCCGGTGCGGCCGATGCGGTGAACGTAGTCTTCGCTGACGTTCGGGATCTCGTAGTTCACGACGTGCGGCAGCTCGTCGATGTCGATGCCGCGGGCCGCGATGTCGGTGGCCACCAGCGCGCGGATGTCGCCGCTCTTGAAGCCGGCCAGCGCCTGCGTGCGCGCGCTCTGGCTCTTGTTGCCGTGCAGCGCCATCGCCTCGATGCCGTTCTTGGTGAGGAATTCGGCCACGCTGTTGGCGCCGAACTTGGTGCGCGTGAACACGAGCACCTGGCTCCACTTGTTCTCGTTGATGATGTGCGCGAGCAGCGCCTTCTTCTTGCCGCGGCCCACGGGGTGGATCACCTGGGTGATGCGCTGCACGGTGGTGTTGCGCGGCGTGACCTGGATGCTTTGCGGGTTCTTCAGCAGCGTGGCCGCGAGGTCGCGGATCTCGTCGCTGAAGGTGGCCGAGAACAGCAGGCTCTGCTTTTCCCTGGGCACCAGGGCCAGGATCTTCTTCACGTCGTGGATAAAGCCCATGTCCAGCATGCGGTCGGCTTCGTCCAGGATCAGCATCTGGACCTGGCTCAGGTCGAGCATGCCTTGCTGCTGCAGGTCGAGCAGGCGGCCGGGGGTGGCCACGAGGATGTCGACGCCCTTCTTGAGCTTGCTGATCTGCGGGTTCATGCCGACACCGCCGAAGATCACGGTGGAGTCGAGCTGCAGGTACTTGCCGTAGGTGCGCACCGACTCTTCGACCTGGGCCGCGAGTTCGCGCGTGGGGGTCAGCACGAGGGCGCGGATACCGGTGCCGCCGAACTTGTTGGTGGCGCTGCGGCTCATGCTGAGCTTGTGCAGCATCGGCAGCGTGAAGGCGGCCGTCTTGCCGGTGCCGGTCTGGGCGCCGCCCAGCAGGTCGTGGCCTTCGAGAACCGCGGGAATGGCTTGCGCCTGGATGGGGGTGGGGGTGTCGTAGCCGTGCTCGTGCACAGCCTTCAAGATGGCGGGGGCCAGCTTCAGTTCGTCAAAATTCATTGGAAACAATAAGCGCCATACACGGCGCAGTGGCATCGGCCCGCCAGGCGTCTTGTTGACGCCGAGCCAGTCAAGGCAGATGAAGGTCAGGGGTGGGAGCCGAAAAACCCGTCGTGATAAAAGGCTTTCTTCGTCCCCGGCAGAGAGCCGGTGTTGCGGGCAACTGGACCCGGCAACGGGGCCTATTGTCGCATGAGTCGATAATCGGTGGTTTGCCGCGCCTGAATGCCCGCATTCCGGCCGCCGCGCTTTCCCTGAATCCCCGCTACCCAAGGTAACTACCCACACATGGCTCAATACGTCTATTCGATGAACCGTGTCAGCAAGACCGTGCCGCCCAAGCGGCAGCTCTTGAAAGACATTTCGCTCTCTTTCTTCCCCGGCGCCAAGATCGGCGTGCTCGGCCTGAACGGCTCGGGCAAGTCCACGCTGCTCAAGATCATGGCGGGTGTGGACAAGGAATTCGAGGGCGAGGCGCTGCCCATGCCGGGGATGACGATCGGCTATCTGGAGCAGGAACCCAAGCTCAACACCGAGCACACGGTGCGCGAGTCGGTCGAAGAGTCCATGGGCGCGGTGTTTGCGGCCAAGGCGCGCCTCGAAGAGGTGTACATCGCCTATGGTGCCGAAGACGCCGACTTCGACGCGCTGGCGGCCGAGCAGGCCCAGCTTGAAGCCATCATCGCCACCGCCGGCACCGATTCCGAACACCAGCTCGAAATTGCCGCCGACGCCCTGCGCCTGCCGGCCTGGGACGCCAAGATCGGCGTGCTGTCGGGCGGTGAAAAGCGCCGCGTGGCGCTGTGTCGCCTGCTGCTGAGCAAGCCCGACATGCTGCTGCTCGACGAACCGACCAACCATTTGGACGCCGAATCTGTCGAATGGCTCGAAGTGTTCCTGCAGCGCTTCACGGGCACCGTGGTGGCCATCACCCACGATCGCTACTTCCTCGACAACGCGGCCGAGTGGATCCTGGAAATGGACCGTGGTCGCGGCATCCCCTGGAAGGGCAACTACAGCACCTGGCTCGAGCAGAAGGGCGAACGCCTGGCGCAGGAGCAGAAGAGCGAAGAAGCCCACGCCAAGGCGCTGAAGAAGGAGCTGGAGTGGTCGCGCCAGAACCCGAAGGCACGCCAGGCCAAGAGCAAATCCCGCCTGGCCCGCTTCGAAGAGCTGAGCGACATGGAATACCAGAAGCGCAACGAGACCCAGGAAATCTTCATTCCGGTGGCGGAGCGGCTGGGCCAGCAGGTGTTCGAATTCCACGGCGTCAGCAAGTCCTTCGGCGACCGCATGCTGATCGACAACCTGAGCTTCACCGTGCCGCCAGGGGCCATCGTCGGCATCATCGGCCCGAACGGCGCCGGCAAGTCGACGCTGTTCAAGCTGCTCGCGGGCAAGGAAAAGCCGGATTCGGGCGAGGTCGTCATCGGCCAGACCGTGAAGATGGCCTTCGTCGACCAGCACCGCGACGAGCTGGCCAACCAGAAGACCGTGTGGGAAGACATCTCGAACGGCCTCGACATCATCAACGTCGGCAAGTTCCAGATGGCCAGCCGCGCGTATGCGGGCCGCTTCAACTTCAACGGCGCCGACCAGCAGAAGAAGGTCGGCACGCTCTCGGGCGGTGAACGCGGCCGCCTGCACCTGGCCAAGACGCTGATCGCGGGCGGTAACGTGCTGCTGCTTGACGAACCCTCGAACGACCTCGACGTGGAAACGCTGCGCGCGCTCGAAGACGCGCTGCTCGAGTTCGCCGGCACGGTCATGGTGATCAGCCATGACCGCTGGTTCCTCGACCGTATTGCCACGCACATCCTGGCCGCCGAAGGCGACAGCCAATGGACCTTCTTCGACGGCAACTACCAGGAGTACGAAGCCGACAAGAAGAAGCGCCTCGGCGAAGAAGGCGCCAAGCCCAAGCGCATGCGCTACAAGGCCCTGAAATAAGGCTCCCCCCCAGGCTGCGCGCACTTCGTGTCGCTTCTCCTTCCCCTGCCGGGGAGGGTTGGGTGGGGGCAGACGGCCTCTGAAAAAAGCTCAGTCTGCTTCAGCAAGAGCGCGCGGTTCCGCAAGGGGCTGCGCGCTTTTTTCATCGTCCGCCGCAAACACCTCGCGTGCGGCGAAGAGGCCGTTCAGTGCCGCCGGAAAGCCCGCGTATACCGCCATCTGCATGATGACCTCGACCACCTCGTCGCGCGTCACGCCGACGTTGAGCGCAGCGTGGATGTGCACCTTCAACTGCGGCGCGGCATTGCCCATGGCGGTGAGCGCGGCCACGGTCGCGATCTCGCGGGAGCGCAGGTCGAGGCCGGGGCGCGAGTAGATGTCGCCGAACGGAAACTCGATCACCAGACGGCCAAAGTCGGGCGCGATGCCGGCCAGGCTCTCGACCACCTTGACGCCGCCTTCACCGTCGATCTCGTGGAGCTTGGCCAGGCCACGCGTGTAGCGCAGGTTGTCGTTGTGGCCCTGGTTCTGTGTGTTCGTCATTGCTCGTCTTTCCTTCCCGGGCTTTGCCCGATAAAGGAGGACGCTTCTTCGTCTTCTCGACCTCGCGGTAGTGGTCGATCTTGAGCGACAGCGCCTGCATGGATTGCTGCAGCGCCGCCACCCGGGCCTGAACTTCGGCAAGGTGCTGTTCGAGCATCTCGCGCCGTTCGCCGACGCTGGCGTCCCCCTGGCTTCGAAGCCTGACGAAGGCCTGCATGCCCTGGATGGACATGCCGGTCTCGCGCAGGCGCAACAGGAAATCCAGCAAGTCCATGTCGGCGCTCGCATAGCGCCGCTGACCGCCCGGTGCACGCGGCACCGCGGCAATCAGCCCGATGCGTTCGTAGTAGCGCAGCGTGTAGGCCGTCAGGCCGGTTCGCTCTGCGACTTCCGCAATGGTCAGACTGGTTTCCATGGCGTTGATTCTCAAAATTAGAGCGCGCTCTAAGTCAAGCGCTTTGTCGAACTATTTTTGCGGGACATTCAGATCGGCATCCAGCCAGCCGCGCAGGCTGTTCACGAAGGCCAGCGCCTGCACCCGGGGCAGATCGTCCACCCGCACGACCGCTTCGGCAAGCTGGCCGCTGCGCACGCGGTTGGCGCGGCCGATGCCGTTCAGCAAACCACAGCGCAAGGGCGGCGTGACCCAGCGGCCGTCGAGCAGCAGGGCAATGTTGCCGCGCGTGCATTCGGTGATCTCGCAGTCGCGGTTCCACAGCAGGGTGTCGAACACGCCCGCAGCGGTGGGCGCGAAGGCTTCGTAGTGGGCGCGGCGGGTGGTCTTGAAGCGGGTGAAGTCGCTGCCCGATTCGTTGAACGCGCGGTCCGCGAGCTGCAGCTGCACGCGCGTGGGCGGCGCTTCCATCGCGAACGCCTCGGCGCGGGGCGTGCCTTGCGCATCGAGCAGCAGGCGCACGCGCCACATGCCGGCCGTGTGCTGTGCCTGAAGACGATACAGGCAGGCGGCGACGAGCGCTTCGTTCCACGCGTAGCCGAAATGCCGGGCGGCGTTTGCCATGCGCGCCAGGTGCGCCGATGCATCGCGCAATTCGCCTTCCGCCAGTGCCAGTGTTTCGAGCAGCTCGAAAGGCGGATTCACGGGCCGCTTTGCGTGCGACAGGAAGGCACGCTTGTGCCGCCACTCTTCCCACTCGGCGTCGGCTTGCGCGTCGGCCGTGATCCCGCTTCCGATGCCGCAGCGTGCCTCGCTGCCGCGCAGCGTCACGGTACGGATCGGTACATTGAAAGTCGCATGCCCGCCGGGCTGCACCACGCCTACGGCGCCGCAATACACACCGCGCGCCTCGGGCTCCAGTTCGCGGATCATGCGCATCGCGCTGACCTTGGGCGCTCCGGTGATCGAGCCGCACGGAAACAGCGCACCGAACACGTCGGCCAGCGTGGTGCCTTCGCGCACGAGGGCCTCGACATCGGACGTCATCTGCCACACCGTCGGCAGCGCCTCGGTGTGGAACAGCCGCGGCACGCGGACCGAGAAAGGCCGGGCCACGCGCGAGAGGTCGTTGCGGATCAGGTCCACGATCATGACGTTCTCGGCCCGCTCCTTCGGCACGGTGCGCAGCCGCTGCGCCAGCGCTTCGTCTTCGGCGGGCGTGGCGCCGCGCGGGGCGGTGCCCTTCATGGGGCGCGTCAGGATGCGATCGCCATGCCAGTCGAAGAAGAGTTCGGGTGACACCGACAGCACCTGCTCTTCGCCAGTGTCGATAAAGGCGGTGTAGCCGTCGGGCTGCGCTTCTCGTAGCGCAAGGAACCAGTCGCGTGCATGGCCATGGAAGCCGGCATGCAATGGCGCGGTGTAGTTGAGCTGGTAGAGCTCGCCGTTCGCAATCGCGCGATGGATGGCCTGCATGCGCTGGTCGAAGTCGGCGCGCGAGAGGCTGTCTTGCCAATCGACCGAAGGCACTGCCGAAGCGTCGCTCCGGGCTTCCGGCCATGGCAGGGCTTCGTCGTGCACGCCGAACCAGGCCAAAGGCCCGTCCGCCGCATGCACCGCGAACGCGGGGTCGAAGGCCGCCGCAGCCTCGTAGCGCAGATACCCCACGCACCAGCGCCCCTCACGCGCCATCGCCTCGACGGCTTCGAGCACAGGCAGCACCTCTGCGGCTGTCCGCGCCACCAGCACGCGCGACGGCGCACCGAAAGACAGGCGCAGCCGACTTGCACCATCGCCGCGCGGCTGTGCGAAATCGATCAGCGTGCGCAAGGTCGAATGCAGGGCGCCATCAGGCGGCATCGTTCGCCGCGGTCGTCGGTCCTGCCCCACCGCCCGCACTGCTGACTTGCGGCGCACGGGCCAGCACCCGCTTGCGCACCGCATAGATGTTGTTGCGCAGCGCATAGAGCTCGTCGGCATATGACAGCGGCACCGCCACCTTGTTGACCGTACGGTCGAGCTGGTCGAGGTCTTCGAGCAGGGACTTCTGTTCGGCCTCTTTCACTTCCGTCTTTGCATCGACCTTCGCCTCGATGTCGCGCAGCCGCGCATACCAGCGGAACACGCGCCGGCGCACGCGGAACTGGTACAGCGGCGGCACCACGCGGCTCAGCGGCAGCATCAGCACCAGCAGGCCGCCCAGCACCAGCCACATGCGCTCGACCAGGTTGCTGGCCCAGAAGGGCAGGTAGCGCTGCCAGATCGGCGGCGTGCCGTTGATGGCGCGGTCGCCCTCGGGGCTCACCGGCAGTTCGCTGGTGCGGGTGTTGGGAAAGTCGCGCGCCCGGTTGAACCAGCCGGCGCCGCTGTGCACCGATTGCGCCGCCTGCGCGAACAGCTGGCGCAGCGCGGGGTGGGTTTCGTCACGCGACAGCAGCGAGGTGGTGGCTGCGAGCAGCGCCACGTCGTGCGGCGGCAGGTCTTTCGACAGGTCGACCACGCCGCGCGGCAGCGTCACCGCCGAGAGGAACGGAAAGCGCCGCGAGTAGGCGTCGGCCTGGCCGAAGTCCATGAGCTTGATGTCGTCCGAACGCAGCAGCCGTTGCACCTGCGGCGATTGCGGCGCGGAAGACAGCACGATGGCATCGAGAAGGCCGGCCTGCAGCGCCTCGGCGGCCGACGCCTGTTCGAGGTTCGACAGCAGCAGATCTTCGGGGCCCAGCCTGTTGGCCTTGAGCAGGCGCTCCATGATGTCTGGCAGCCCGCTGCCCGGAAGGTCGATGTTCACGCGCAGGCCGCGCAATTGGGCGAGCGTGGTCAGCGTGCCGGTCTTGCGATCGATCTTCTGGGCCGAGTCGGCACGGTAGAAGAGCCAGATCGGCTCGTAGAACAGGCTGCCGAGCGAAGTGAGGCCGGCCTCTTCGTCGGCTACCGGGTCGGCGCTGCCGCCGCGCACGAAGGCCACGTCGGCCCCGCCGGTGCGCAGCAGCTGCAGGTTCTCGGTCGAGCCCGAGGTGGGCTTGAGCTCCACTTCGATGCCGCTGTGCTTGAGCGCTTCGGCATAGCGCTTGCCGAACTGCGCATAGGCGCTGCCCGTGGGGCCGGTGGCCAGCGTCACGTGTTTGGGCGGCTGCGGCTGCAGCCACCAGTAGGCGGCGATCAGCAGGCCGATGACGATGAAAATGATCGGCCCCGCCGAGGCGATGAGGTCGCGGATCGACAGCAGGATCAGCTTCAGGGTTCTGGGGAACGCCATGGTGGTCTTCTCGTGTTCAGCCGCGCGCTGCAGCGAGATCCGCCGCGCAGGGAATGTGCAGCTCGCCCACCGTCACCGTGCGCGCCGCATGCACCGCGCGCAGCGTGGCGATGGCCACCGCCTCGGCGGCCATGGTGCTGAGCACCGTCATGCCGGGGGCGTTGCCTTCCAGCGGCACGCGGCCGGTGGCCAGCGCGAACAGCGTGTCGCCGTCGCTCATGGTGTGCACCGGGTTGATGGAGCGCGCGAGCCCGTCGTGCGCGACCATGGCGAGCCGGTTGGCCTGTACCTTGGTCAGCACCGCGTCGGTGGCGATCACGCCGATGGTGGTGTTGGTGCCCGCCAGCAGGGGCTTTGGGCTGTCGCCGCGCAGCAGGGCACGGCGGGTGTCGAGCAGCGCCTTGCCGTCTTCGGTGCGCGCGCCGGCCACGGGCTGGCCGGTGTTGTGATCGATCACGTCGCCCAGCGAGTTCACCGCGATCAGCGCGCCCACAGTGACGCCGCCAACCGTGACCGATGCGGTGCCGATGCCGCCCTTCATCGCGCGCTGCACGCCGAAGAGCTTGCCCACCAGCGCTCCGGTGCCGGCGCCCACATTGCCTTCGGCGGGGGCAGCGGTGCTCGCGGCCTCGCAGGCGGCATAGCCGGCTGCGGCATCGGGGCGGATGCGCGCGTCGCCCATGGGCAGGTCGAACAGCACGGCGGCCGGCACGATGGGCAGGGTGCCGAAGCGCACGTCCATGCCGATGCTGCGTTCTTCCATCCAGCGCATCGCGCCGTCGGCCGCCGCCAGGCCCCAGGCGCTGCCGCCCGCGAGCATCACGGCGTGTACCTGCTGCACGAGGTTGCCGGGCGCGAGCAGGTCGGTCTCGCGCGTGCCGGGTGCGGCGCCGCGAACGTCCACGCCGGCCACGGCGCCGTCGCGCGCCATGACGACGGTGCAGCCGGTGGGGCGGCGGGTGTCGGAGAAGTGGCCGACCTCGATGCCGGCGACGTCGGTGATGGAACCGGCGGAATGAGTGGGGGTGGAAGACGGGGCAGACATGGCGGCCGATTATGAGACCGCACCCTCTACGATCCCCACCATGACAGTTGCAAGAAGTTTCTCCCCAGACGGCGGCCGCCGTCATGTCGTGGTGATCGGCGCGGGCGCGGTGGGCAGCGCCACCGCCATCGAAGCCCTGCGCGCGGGCCTGCGCGTGACGGTGGTGGAGCCCGGCGAACCGGGTGGTCCGCAGGCCACGAGCTACGGCAATGCCGGCTGGCTGTCGTCGCACTCCGTGGTGCCGCCCGCGCTGCCGGGTGCCTGGCGCAAGGTGCCGGGCTGGCTGGCCGACCCGCTCGGGCCGCTCGCCCTGCGCTGGCGCTACCTGCCGCGCGCCCTGCCATGGCTGCTGCGTTACCTGGCCTCGGGCTGGACCGAGGCGCGCGTGCAGCGCACGGCCGACGCACTGCGCACGCTGCTGGCCGACGCGCCCGCGCTGCATGCGCAACTGGCCGCCGAGGCCGGCGTGCCGCAGCTCATCGAGCGGCGCGGGCTGCTGCACGCCTACCGTTCGCGCGCCGAGTTCGACGGCGATGCGCTGGGCTGGCGCGTGCGCCAGCGCGTCGGCGTCCAGTGGGAGGAATGGCCGGAAGACGAACTGCGCCGCCGCGAGCCCGATCTGGCGGCGCGCTACACGCTCGGCATCTTCGTGCCCGAAGCCGGCCACTGCCGCAATCCGGGCGCCTACGTGGCGGCCCTGGCGCAGCATGCACTCGATGCGGGCGCCGAACGTGTCGCCGCCCGCGCGACGGGTTTTCGCATCGAGGGCGGCCGTCTGCGCGCCGTGCGCACTGAGGCCGGCGAAATCGCCTGCGACGGCGCCGCCATCTGCGCCGGTGCCCGCTCAGGCCCGCTGGCCGCAGCCGCCGGCTCCGCGGTGCCGCTGGAGTCGGAGCGCGGCTACCACGTGGTCGTCGAAGACGCCACGGCCGGCCCGCGCACGCCGACCATGGTGGCCGACGGCAAGCTCATCGCGCACTGGATGGACGGCGGCCTGCGCGCGGCAGGGCAGGTCGAGATCGCGGGCCTCGAAGCGGCGCCCGACTGGCGCCGCGCCGAAATCCTGCACGAGCATCTGCAATCGATGTTTCCGTCGCTTGCACGACCCGCGCCCGGCGCGCCTTCAGTGAAGCACTGGCTCGGACACCGCCCGAGCCTGCCCGACGGGCTGCCCTGCATCGGCCCGTCAGGCGGCAGCGCCGACATCGTGCTGGCCTTCGGGCATGGCCATGTCGGCCTGTGTGGCTCGGCGCGCACGGGGCGGCTGGTGGCGCAGTTGCTCACGGGCGTTGCTGCGGAGATACCGTTGGCGCCTTTCGACCCGGGGCGCTTCAAGTCCTAGAGTTCGCCGCGCTCCAGCTCCGTGAGTAGTGCGCGCGTCGCGCGGCTGAGAAATGCCGACCGGCGCACGACGCAAGCTACGGGAACGCTCACATCGAGATCCGCGACTCGGATCAGCGCGAGATTGCCTTGTCCGACTTCCTCGGCAATGGCGCTTTCCTGGAGGAGCGCCAGGCCGAATCCCGCTTCGACCAGGCGCTTCTGAGCGGTCAGGCTGTCGATGGCGGTCCAGTCGATCCGCTCCACGCCCCGCACGAGGAACTGCGAAAAGATCGCCTCCGCGTAGGGCTCTGCGCGCCGCGGCTGCTGCGGAAAAGCCAGCCACCGTTCCCTCGAAAGACGGACGAGCGACTTCAACCGCTTGCCCGCGAGCGGATGGGTCGGCGCGCATGCGATCACAAGTCGCTCGTGGTGAATGATCTTGCACAGGAGGTCCGGCGACGGATCTTCGTAGTAGCGCAACCCCACGGCCGCATCGCCGGCACGGACCTTCTCGCTGACCTCGGCGCTGGTTGCTGTCTGCAGGCGGATGTCGAGGTCGGGAAGCGAGGACTTGAGTGTGGCGAGCACGGCAGCGAGGCCGGAGCTTGCGAGCGTTCCGACAGCCGCGATGTGCACCGTGCCTGCCGCGCCGGACTTGGCGGCCTCCACCGCGGCGGCAGCGTCGCCGAGCGCAGCGGCAACCTTCTCGGCGTGGGGCACCAGGGCCTGGCCCGCCTGGCTCAGCCGGAGCCCGCGACCGATGCGCTCGAACAGCGGCGCGCCCAGCTCCTCCTCCAGCAGCGCGATGCGGCGACTGATTGCCGATTGCGTGCGTGCAAGCGCAGACGCAGCTGCAGACACGCCGCCTCGCCGATGCACCGTCAGGAACGTGGCAAGAGCTTCTGAATCCATTTGACGCCACCCATGCAAGAGATCGATAGATCAAAGAAATATTATGCGTTTGACGCGCATCTACCTCCACATCACCATCGCGCCTTCATCCATCACGGCGGAGTTGAAATGGACCAGGAGACACGCATTGCGCGCGGCCGCACCTTCCTCGAACTGCATCGGGCGAAGCGCGGATTCATCATGCCCAACGCCTGGGATCCGGGCAGCGCGGTGCTGCTCGCATCAGAGGGCTTCAAGGCAATCGGCACCACCAGCGCCGGCATCGCGTTCTCGCTGGGAAAGCCGGACTACAACGTCAGGGATGCCCGCCTCTCAGTCAGCCGCGAGGAGATGCTCGCCGTGGTCAGGAAGATCGCCGAGGCGGTGGCCATTCCCGTGAGTGCCGACCTGGAAGCCGGCTACGGGGACGCGCCGGAGCAAGTCGCCGACACCGTTCGCATGGCCATCGACGCGGGTGCGGCGGGCGGCAACATTGAGGATACCGATGCCGAGCATGGGCGCCTGTTCGACGAGGGGCTGGCCGTCGCCCGCATCGCAGCCGCCCGTGCCGCCATCGATGCCGCGGGTGGCGGCTTCGTGCTGAACGCACGCACCGATGCGTTCCTGCTTCCCGGCGACGATGCACTGAACGTCGCGATCCGGCGCGCCAACCACTTCATGGAGGCGGGGGCGCACTGCGTGTTCGTGCCCGGGGTTACTGATCTGTCCCGGGTCGCGACGCTGGCGCGCGAAATCGCGGGCCCCCTCAACATCGTGGTGGGGTTGAACGAGGCGTCCGCCAGCGCTTTCGAGCTGATCGATGCAGGGGCCGCGCGGATCAGCGTGGGGGGATCGATCGCACGCTCGGTCATGGCGCTCGTGAGGCGCAGCGCGCGGGAACTGCACGCGCACGGAACGGTCTCTTACGCGGGCAGCCAGATTCCCCAGCACGAACTCAATGCCCTGTTCGAAGGGGCACTGCGGGCGAAGCTCAGTTTGCCGGAGCTATCGACAGCACAGTGAGCGCGCCGTCGACCTTGTCGGCCGTGAACTGCACCTTGTCGCCGGGCTTCACCTTCGTGAGCAGCGCGGGATCGCTCACGCGGAAGACCATCGTCATGCCCGTCATCTCGAGGTTGGGAATGTCGCCGTGCTTCAGCGTGATCTTCTTCGCGTCGGTGTCGATCTTGCGGACCTCGCCTTCGACGGACGGCAATGCGGCCTGCGCGAAGGCGGCTGCAGCGAGCAGGGCGGCACAGAGTGCGGTGAACAGTTTCTTCATGATGAGTTTGCTTTCCTCGGTTGTCGGTTGATTCAGCGATAGCTTTGATAGATGCGCGTGCTGCCATCGGCCAGCACCAGCAGCACGTCGTAGGGATCGCGCTGGTCGCCGTAGGCAGGGCCGTCCATGCCCGGCGAGCCGATCGGCATGCCGGGCACGGCGAGGCCGACGGCCTTGGGCTTTTCCTTGAGCAGCCGCTGCACTTCGCGTGCGGGCACGTGGCCTTCGATGGCGTAGCCGCCGACGAGGCCCGTGTGGCACGAGCCCAGCTTGGCGGGCATGCCCAGGCGGGTGCGCGCGGCCGTGTTGCCTTCGTCGTGCACGCGCGTGGCAAAGCCGCTCTTGTTGAGATGCTTGACCCAGTCCTGGCAGCAGCCGCAGTTCGGGTCTTTCCAGATCTCGACCATCGGTGCCGCGGCCATCGCAGTGAAAGGCACGGCAGTGGAAGCCAGTGCCAGCAGCAGGTTTCTTCGTTGCATGGTTTCTCCTTCAGGATTTGCCAGCGGCAGCCAGCACGCGGATGCGGCCGGCCATGCCGAGTTCGTAGTGGTCCTTCACGAGGCAGGCGAAGTCGAAATCGCCGGCGCGGTTGAAGGTCCAGACCATGTCGCCGGTCTTGCCGGCGGGCACATGCACCATCCACGGGTCGTCGTGTTCCATGTCCGGGAACTTCTTCATCATGGCCGCGTGAGCCTCGATCTCGGCGGTGGTGCCGAGCACGAGTTCGTGCAGTTCCTTGCCGCGGTTCTTCAGGCGCAGGCGGATGGTGTCGCCTTCGCGCACTTCGATGACCGAGGGCGTGAAGGTCATGTCGTCGGCCATCGCGATGTCGATGGTTCGCTTCACCGCATTGGCCTTGCCTGCGATGCCCCAGGCCTTCTGCTCGGGCGCGAGCGCGGCGGCGCCTTTGGGTTTGGGGCCGTTGTGGGCCTCGTGGGCCAACGAAGCAGTAGTGGCAGCCGCGAGCACGAGGCCCGCGGCGATGGACTTGATGAGTGTCTTGTTCATGATTTGAGCTCCGGAGAGGAAGGGGTAAAGGAATCAGTGGTTGTGTGCGCCAGACCCGGAGGGCTTGCGCACGGTTGCGTCGGGGCTGCTGTTCTTCATCGACGGCGCGGGTGTTTCCTTGCGCGTGGCCGGCGGCACGTTCGCGTTCGGCACTTCGCGTGCGACCGTGCCGGCCGGGTGCTTGAACCACCCCGGGTCGCGGTAGTCGCCGGGCTTCTGGTCGCGCCGCACCTTCAGCAGCGTGAACATGCCGCCCATCTCGGCCGATCCGAAGGGGCCGGTGCCCGTCATCATCGGCACGGTGTTGTCGGGAATGGGCATCTCCATTTCGCCCATGTCCGCCATGCCCTTGTCTCCCATCACCATGTAGTCGGGCACGAGCTTGCGGATCTTCTCGGCCACGCCCTTGTGGTCCACGCCGATCATGGTCGGCACGTCGTGGCCCATCGGCCCCATGGTGTGGTGCGCCTTGTGGCAGTGCAGCGACCAGTCGCCTTCCTCGTCGGCTATGAATTCCATCTGCCGCATCTGGCCCACCGCGATGTCAACCGACACCTCGGGCCAGCGCGCGGTGCGCGGCACGGGGCCGCCGTCGGTGCCAGTCACCTCGAACTCGTGGCCGTGGATGTGAATGGGGTGGTTGGTCATCGTGAGGTTGCCCACGCGGATGCGCACCCGGTCGCCCTTGCGCACGTTCAGCGTGTCGATGGCCGGGAACACGCGGCTGTTGAAGCTCCAGATGTTGAAGTCGGTCATGGTGTTGACCTTGGGCGTGGCGCTGCCGGGCTCCACGTCGAAGCTGCCGAGCAGGAAGCAGAAGTCGCGCTGCACGGGCTCGATCAGCGGATGACTCTCCTTCGGGTGCGTGACCCAGAAGCCCATCATCCCCATCGCCATCTGCACCATCTCGTCGGCGTGCGGGTGGTACATGAAGGTGCCGGGCCGGCGCGCGGTGAACTCGTAGACGAAGGTCTTGCCCGGCGGAATGTGCGGCTGCGTGATGCCGCCCACGCCGTCCATGCCGTTGGGCAGGCGCTGGCCGTGCCAGTGCACGGTGGTGTGCTCGGGCAGCCGGTTGGTCACGAAGATGCGCAGGCGGTCGCCCTCGACCACCTCGATGGTCGGGCCGGGCGACTGGCCGTTGTAGCCCCACATGTTGACCTTGAAGCCGGGCGCCATCTCGCGCACCACGGGTTCGGCGACGAGGTGGAATTCCTTGACGCCGGCGTTCATGCGCCAGGGCAGCGTCCAGCCGTTGAGCGTGACGACGGGGTTGTAGGGGCGGCCGTTCGGCGGAACGAGCGGCGGCGCAGTGGCGGTGGAGCCTTGCGACACAGGTTCGGGCAGTGCTGCCATGGACACACGGCTGACGGTGGTTGCGGCAACAGCGGTGGCTGCGCCTGCGAAGAAGTTGCGACGATTCATTTCAATGGCCTCCCGTTGCGGGGGCATCGCCGGCCGACGCGGTCTGCGCAGCCGTCATTCCACCGGGCGAGCTGCCCGTGAGCACCAGCTGCAGATCGGTGTCCGCCAGCCAGAAATCGCGCTGCGCCTCGATGCCTGCGTTCACGGCGAGCATGCTGGCGCGCGTTTCGCCAAGCAGCTCCCACACGCTCGCGAGCATGCCGTTGTAGCGAAGGACCATCTCCTCGTTGACCTTCTTGCGCAGCGGCAGCACCTCGTCGCGGTAGCGGCGGGCGATGGCGTAGGCGGTGTTCCAGCCCTGCCATGCTTCGCGCGCCTCGCTCGCGGCCAGCACGCCCACGTCGCGCACGCGGGCGGCCGACTGCAGGTATTGCGCCTCGGCGCGGCCATTGCGGGCCTGTCCCCAGTCGAAGATCGGAATGGGCAGGTCGAGTTCGAAGCCGCGCTTGGTCTTTTTCGTGCGGTCGGCGTCGTTGTCGAAGGTGGTGTTGCGCACCACGCCCAGTTCCATCGCGTTGATCACGCTGGTGGCATGCGTCAGGCCCAGCGAGCCGGCCACGGCGGTGTTCTGCGCTTGCGCCGAACGCACGTCGAGGCGGTCGCGCAGCGCCAGCGCCTGCACGTCGCCCAGTTCGGGCGCGGCTTGCGGCAGCGGTGGCAGGCGGTCGGGCAGGGTGTAGCCGGCGCGAGCGCCGCTCAGGCCCATCAGGCGCGTGAGCTGCTCGCGGCTAGCGACAGCCGCCTGTTCGGCACGCGCGAGCTGCGCGGCCGCGTCGGCCAGCAGCAGTTGTTCGCGGGTGCGCTGCAACGCGCTCCAGTTGCCGACCTGGGCCATGCGATGCGCGAGTTCGGCGCCGGCTTCCGCGGCCTCCTTCGCGTCGCGCAGGTAGACCACGCTCTGCTGCGCCGCCACTGCGCGCACCCAGGCGCGGCGAGTGTCAGCGGCGAGCATCAGCACGCTCTGCGCAGCCTGCAGCTTGGCCGCCTCGTGCCGCTGGCCGGCCCATCGGGCCTGCCATGGCAGCGTGACCAGGCCCACCACGTTGAAGCTGAGCATCCGCTCGAACTCGCGTTCGCTGCCCTGCGCCAGGCGGCTGAAGGAAAGCACCGGATTCGGCAGGCTCGCGGCCTGCACACGGTCGGCATCGCTAAGTTGCAGGGTGGCGAAGGCGTCTTGCACGCGCGGGCCGTTGATGAGCGCGATGCGTACCGCGGCTTCGACGTCCAGCGGCCTGGCGAGCAGGGCATCGACGCTCTTTTGCGAGGCTTCGTCGGGCGTGCGCTGGGCTGCGGTGCCCGCCATCAGCGGGTTGCCGTTGACCAGCGCCTGCACGTCGGCGGTGCCGCCGTCGGGCGAGAGGCTGGCGCAGCCTGCCAGTATCAGGACGCTCGCGAGTGCGGTGGCGCGTTTGAGCAGCGCGCTACTTCTTCGATAGCAAGGGGGGCCGGCAAGCTGCCGGCGAACAATGGGGTTCACGCTCGATCTCCATGAGCAATACGACGGACGCTGCGAGCCGGAAAGGGCTCACTGCGGACGGACTACGGGCAGGGAGATCAGGAAATGGGCGGCTTCAGGCCCTGTGCGGGCTCTGCGCTGGCGAAGCGGGCCGCGTGTGCCGCGGGCGGCGCCTGGGGCGCGCTGTGCACGATGTCGACGAGGGGCATGCCGCCAAGGGCCACCGTATGGCAGACCTGGCAGGCGGTGCAGGTGCCGCAGCCTTGATGGCCGGCGCCGTCGTTGCTGCTGTTGTCATGCGAACCGGCGTGGTCCGCCATGTCCATCTGCATGTCCATGCTGCTGCCGGCATCCATCGCCTCGTGGCAGTGGGCTTCGGTGGCCGTTGTCGCCATGGACACGGCCGCCTCAGCCGCCGGCAGCGAATGCCGCACCATCTCGACCGCCATGGCATCGCCGAGCCAGCCGCGGATGGGCAGCAGGACGATCATGAGGGCGAGCAGCAGGGTGCGCATGGGCGGGATGATAAACCTGCGTCCTAAGACATCAGTTCAAGACACCAGCTGGCCCCGGGCCTTGTCCACCCACACCTGCAGGTTGTCGAGCAGGTCTTTCTGGCTGAAGGAGCAGCTTTCCTCGCTGAAGAGCGCGCTCGACTCCAGCCGGTCGAGCAGGCTCAGCAGTACCTCGCCGTAGCGCGGTGGCAGGGCGCCGAGCAGCTCGGTGCTGGCGCGGGCTTCGTTCGACAGCGTGGTGACGGAGCCGCCGTCATTAGTGCGTAGGGCAGCGATGCGCGCGGCAATGGTGTCGAGTTGCTGTGCTGCGCTCATTGCTTGCCGTTCTTTCCGGGCGGAGGCAGCGACAGCCCGCGCTCGCGCATCAGGTCGCGCAGGATGTCCGGGTAGTCCGTGATGATCCCGTCCGCCCCCCAGTCCATCAGCCGCTGCATGTCGGCGCGCTGGTTCACGGTCCAGGGCAGCACCTTCAGGCCCAGCTTCTGCCCTTCCTTGATGACGGTAGGCGTGAGGTCGGCAAAGGCCGGCGACCAGATCACCGGGCCCGGCGCGTTGGCCGAAGCGGCCCTGACCATTTGCGGCACCGAGGCGAAGCCGGCCGCATCGATTCCGGCGGTCCAGCGGCTGTCCTTCAGCGTGCGGGGCGTTGTGAGGTAGGCGCGCGGCAATTGCGGCGCGAGCTTGCCGACCAGCGCCAGCGTTCGCCAGTCGAAGCTCTGGATCGTCACACGGTCGGCCATCTTCGCCTTGTCGATCTCGGCGAGCAGCGCGCGCACCATCGGCTCGGGCGCGGCGGTTTCCTCAGGCTTGGTCGGGTCGATCTTGGTCTCGATGTTGAAACGCACCGTGGCCGCGTCGGCGCCGCGTGCCTGCACCTGCGCGAACAGCGCGGCCAGAGTGGGAATGCGCTCGCCGTCGCGCGGCTGCTGCAGCGCGAACTGCTTGCCGTAGTTGCTCGTCGGGTTGAGGCGGCCCACGTCGTAGGTCTGCAGCTGGGCCAGCGTGAGCGAGCGGATGGCCGCGCCGGTGTTCGGCGCCAGCCATGCGCCGCTCGCATCGCGCGTGTGGTCGGGGTTGAGCGAGGTGTCGTGCGAGATCACGACAACGCCGTCGGCCGTGAGCCCGATGTCGAGTTCGAGCGTGGTCACGCCAAGGTCGACGGCATTGGAGAACGCGGCCAGCGTGTTCTCGGGAGCCAGCCCGCGTCCGCCGCGGTGGGCTTCGAGGTCGAAGTGCTGCTTGGCCGTGGGCAGGACGGCGGCGCAGCCTGCCATGAGCAGGGCGGAAAGGGCAGCAGAGAGAAGGGCGTATTTCATTTGAGCTGCACTTTGATCCCGTTGTCTTGCACCGTGATGTCGCCGATCTCGTAGGTCTTGCGCCCGACCGTGAGTTCGTCGGCCGTGAAGCTGCGCAGCACCTGGCCCTGCAGCAGTTCCTGCGCGACCACCGCGCCGATCTTCTGCAGCCGCTCGGCGTCGCGGCCTTCGACGCCCTGCAGCTCGAGGCGCTCGGCCTTGGGCTGGTCGAGCCGCAGCGCGCGCGTGGCCGGGTCGTACCTCAGCGCACTGCTGACCGACACCAGGCCCTGCACCGGCGAGGCCGCCAGCAGCGGGCTGGCGATGGTCAGCGTGGCCGTGATGGCCGCGCGGTTGCCGCGTGCGTCCAGGCCCAACTGCGGATCGCGCAGCCCGACCATGAAGATCTCGGCATAGCGCTCGGCCACCGGGAAGCGCTTGGCGATCTGCGTCTGCAGCTCGTCGCGGGTGGCGGTGTATTCGCTGGTGAAGAAATTGAAGCCGGCCAGCGCCGCGAAGGGCGCCTGCAGGGCCGCGGCGCCCAGCAGCGCGCGCAGCACCCGGCGACGGGAGGTGGGGGACGGGGTGCGGAGGTTCATACCGGCCCGAGCTTGCCACAGCCGCAAAGGTTCCCGCCAGCCGCCCCCGGGGAGGCCTTAGAGGAGCCGGCGACGGGCGTATCGCACCACCGTCACGCCCGGCTTGGCCTGGCGTGTCGAGGGCATCACGAGCACGCAGTCGTCGTAGGGCGTGACCACGGGCTCGCCCTCGTTCCAGCCGATCACGGTGCCCGCGCGTTCGATCACTTCCAGGCCGGTGAAGGGCTGCGCGAAGCGGAAGTCCTCGCCGCGCGCCACCACGGGGCCGGTCACGTCCAGCGCCCACTGCCGGGGTGCGTCGGGCTGCAGCCAGCCGGGCAGTTGCTGCGCGATGGCGGCATCGTCCAGCGTGCCGGCCGCCCGCAGGAAGCGCGCGCACTGGTCTTGCGCCACCGTGCGGCTGGCCGGGTCGCCATGGAATCCGCATTCGACCAGCAGTGCGAGGGCGTCGCTTTGCGCGTCGGCATCGGGCGCGCCGAACCGGCCGAAGTCGCGCATGCGCACGCCGTCCTTGTGGCCTGCGTCGATGACCACGTGCTCCGGGCTGCGCATTGCCTGCGCCAGCCGCAGATTGCGCGGCTGGATGCCGGTGAGCGTCAGCGGCGCCGAGGGCTCGTGCATCGAGTGCAGGTCGAGCAGCCAGTCGGCCTGAGTCACATAGGGCAGCAGCGCCGCGGCACGACGCCTCTCCCGCGTGCCACCGGCCTCGATGCGATCGGGCAGCCACTGGCGGTTGAGGTCTTCGTCGACAAAGCGCGAGGCATCGTGGTCGGCCACGTCGAAGGTGTCGAAGGCTTCCAGGTTGCAGAACGCCAGCGTGAGCGTGCCGCGCTGCGGGCGCACGCCGGCCTCCAGCAGGCCCTTGAGCGCCCAGGCGCCGCACACTTCGTTGCCGTGCACGAGTGCGCTGATCATCACGTGCCGGCCGGGCGCTTCGGCTTCGAAGTGCCAGACGCCTTCGACGCCGGTGTTGCCGGCGCGCCAGGCAGAGAGGTCGGGGGCGGGGAGTTGAAACAGCGTGGACAAGCTCATTCCTTGATGTTGGCGAATTTGACGATGGTCTTGTACTTGGCGGTCTCGGTGACCAGGAATTTGTCGATGTCCACGTTCGACGTCGGCACGACCGAGCTGGCGGCTTCCATCTTCTTGCGGAAGTCGGGCGACTGCAGCGTCTCGTTCAGTGCCGTCTTCAGCCGGGCCAGCACCGGCTCCGGCAGCTTCGCCGGCCCCAGCAGCGCGAACCAGACGCCGATGTCCAGGCCCTTGAGGCTCGGGCTCTCGCTGAGCGCCGGCAGGTCGGGCGTGATGGCCGAGCGCCTGGCCTCGGTGGTGCCCAGCGCCACCATCTTGCCGCTGCGGATGTAGGGCAGGGCGCTGGAGAGGACGAACACGCCGAAGTCGATGTTGCCGCCCAGAAGGTCATTGGTGAGCGGCGCCACGCCGCGGTAGGGCACGTGCGTCATGAAGACGCCGCCCTGCTGCTTGAGCATTTCTCCGGCCAGGTGCAGCGAGGTTCCGACGCCGGAGCTGCCGTAGCTGTACTTGCCGGGGTTCTTCTTCAGCAGCGCGAGGAATTCGCCGGTGTTCTTCACGCCGGCGCCCGGGGCGGCCACCAGGACCAGCGGCTGCGAGGCAATCAGGCCGATGGGCGTGAAGTCCTTCGGCTCGTACTTCACGTTGCTGTTGACCAGCCTGTTGATTGCCACTTCGTTGCTGGCACCGGCGAGCAGCGTGTAGCCATCGGGCGCGGCATTGGCGACCTTCTGCGCGCCGATGGCGCCACCGGCACCGCCCACGTTGTCGATGATCACCGGTACGCCAAGGCGATGGGACAACTCGACGCCGAGCGCACGCCCGGTGAGATCGGTAGAGCCGCCCGGCGGGTAGGCCACCACTAGCGTGATGGGCTTGTTCGGGTAGGCCTGGGCATTGGCCGGGCCGGAGGCGGCCCAGGCAAGGCCGCACAGGGCCACGGCGAGACAGGAGGAGAAAGCACGGGGAAGACGCATCGTTGCCTCGGAGTTGTAGTAATCCCGAGGATTCTGCGGGGCCGATCATTCCTGCGTGGTGCCTTGCTGGCACGAAGCCGTGCCGATTGGGCTAGCGCGGCGTCATTGCCCGCCACACATCCTCGGCCAGCGGACCCAGCCGGCGCTTCGGCCGATAGAGCCGAACCTCGAAGCGCACCTCCATGCGCCGGCCGCCCACGGGCACCAGCCGGCCGGCCTTGCAATCGCCCTGCACCATCGACCAGGGCAGCCATGCCACGCCCAGCCCTCTCAGCACGTACTCGTAGAGTGCGTCGGCCGAATCGCATTCGATGCGACGCTGGAGGCGCGGCGCCTGCGGATTGTTGGCAAGCAGGTCTTCCACCATGCGGCCCATGGCGAGCGTGCGGGCATAGGACAGAAATGGCACCTGGCCGGTGCCGTCGAAGCTGTGCCTGGCAAGGCCTTGCGCATCGGTGCGCGACACGGGCACAAGCTTGTCGGACGCCACCGTCACATGGGAAAACTGCCGCCCATCGAGCCGGAAAGTGAGTGCGGCGTGGTGAAAGATCAGCGAGAAATCCACCTCGTTGTGTTCCAGCATCCGCACCGTTTCCGCCAGCGCGCCCGTCAGCACGCGCACCTCGCCGTCGCGCAGCACGGGTTGCAGCCGCACCAGCCAGTCGGCCATCACCGTGCGCGCGAGCGTGCGGCCCGTGACCAGCGTCACAGTGCGGGCCTGCCGGCCGGCCACGTTGTGCACCTCTTCACGCGAGCCCTCGACGCTGCGCACCACCTGGCTGGCGTTGTCCAGGAAGCTCTCGCCTGCCGCCGTCAGCACGACCGGCGAGCTGCCGCGTTCGATCAGCGTCGCGCCGGCCCACGACTCGAGTGCGCGGATGCGCCGCCCGAAGGCCGGGTGCGTGACGTGGCGAAGCTCGGCCGCGCGCGTGAAGCTGCGCGTCTGCGCCAGCGCGATGAAGTCCTCCATCCATTTGAATTGCATGGTGCGGAGCGAGGCTGGCTAGTTGTCCAAGGGGAGTTCGTAGCGGGCAAAGGACGAGGTGCCCTTTTGAATCTCGCTGTGCAGCAGGAAACCGAAGCGTTCGTAGAGGCTTCGCAGGGCCGCCCTGTCTGCCACGCAATCGAGCCGAAGATGCCTGCGCCCGAGCTCGAAGGCGCGCTCTCGTGCAAAGGCCAGGAGGGCGGTCGACACGCCGCGCCCGGCCCACGCCCGGCGAACAGCCAGCTTGTGCACGAACGCCGAGCTGCCCGGTTCGATCTCGGGCCAGAAGAAGGGGTCTTCCATGTCGAGCCGCACCACCCCGGCCACGTCGCCGTTCTCGCGTGCGATGAAGTAGCGCCCGGCATCGGTGTCGCGCTGCACGCGCTCGAGGCCGACGTCGGCGGCCGACCACAGCGGCCGGCCATCGGCGGCGAGCCATTGGGCGGCTTCGTTCAGAACGGCGGCAACTGTGGCCGCTTCGGAGGGGGGTGCTTGCTCTATGTACATCGCGGTGGCGGAGGATAGCCGACCGACCGCAAGACCCCTCTCGGCCTCAATCACTCAGTCATGCAGCGACGACAGGAACTGCTTGAGCTCCGCCGTCTGCGGATTCCCGAACAGTTCCGCCGGCGGCCCCATCTCGTGCACGCGGCCCTGGTGCATGAAGATCACGCGGTCGCTGACCTTGCGCGCAAAGCTCATCTCGTGCGTGACCATCAGCAGCGTCATGCCTTCGTCGGCCAGCGACTCCACCACGCGCAGCACCTCGCCCACCAGTTCGGGGTCGAGCGCCGATGTGATTTCGTCGCACAGCAGCACGGCTGGTTCCATCGCCAGCGCGCGGGCAATGGCCACGCGCTGCTGCTGGCCGCCAGAGAGCTGGTCGGGCATGGCGTCGAACTTCTCGGCCAGGCCCACGCGCGTGAGCAGCTTGCGCGCCTGCGAGGCGGCTTCGAGGCTGCCGCGCTTCTTCACCAGCGTGGGCGCGAGCATCACGTTCTTGCCGACCGTGAGGTGCGGGAACAGGTTGAAGCTCTGGAAGATCATGCCCACGCGCTGGCGCAGTTCGCGCATGGCCATGGCGCTTTCGTGCAGCAGGGGCTTGCCGTCGACCGTGAGCGAGCCTTCCTGGAACACTTCGAGTCCGTTGATGCAGCGCAGCAGCGTGCTCTTGCCCGAGCCGCTCTTGCCGATGATGGCGATTACCTCGCCGCGCTTCACGTCGAGGTCGATGCCCTTCAGGACTTCGTTGGTGCCGTACGACTTGCGCAGCGCGGTGATGCGCACGATGGGGGCGCCCACCGAGGTGGCGGGTTGTTGCGGTTCAAGCACGGCGGCCATGGGTTTTCCTCTCGAGATTCTTGGCGTACAGGCTCACGGGGAAGCACAGCACGAAATAAAGCAGGGCCACGCAGCTGAACACCACGAAGGGCTTGAAGGTGGCGTTCGAAATCATGCTGCCGGCCTTGGTGAGTTCGACAAAGCCGATCACCGACGCCAGCGCCGTGCCCTTGATGACTTGCACCAGAAAGCCGACCGTTGGCGCAATGGCGATCTTCACGGCCTGCGGCAGGATCACGTGGCGCATCTGCTCGCCGAAGCTCAAGGCCAGGCTGCCCGAGGCTTCCCACTGGCCCTTCGGGATCGAGGCCACGCAGCCGCGCCAGATCTCGGTGAGAAACGCACTGGTGTAGAGCGTGAGCGCCACGCTCGCGGCCGTCCACGCAGACACGTCGATGCCGAACAACGCAATGCCGAAGTAGGCCAGGAACAGCTGCATCAGCAGCGGCGTGCCCTGGAAGAGCTGCACGTAAAGGCTCACGGCCCTGCCGATCGCCTTGCCGCCGCGCATCCGCAAAAACAGCAGCAGCGCGCCCACGAGGCCACCGCCGATGAAGGCGATGAGCGACAGCACGACGGTCCAGCGCAACGCCATCAGCAGGTTGCGCAGGATGTCCCAGAGAGAAAAATCAGCCATGGTGAAAAAGGCCTCGGTATTCGGTCAGCGGCCGAAGAAGAACTTCGGACCCGCCCAGTCGAGCAGCCGCCGCAGCGCCACCGACAGCGCCAGGTAAATCAGCGTGGCGATGATGAAAGCCTCGAAGGCGCGGAAGTTGCGGCTCTGGATCAGGTTGGCCGCGTAGCTCAGCTCCTCGGTCGAGATCTGCCCGCACACGGCGGAGCCCAGCATCACGATGACGATCTGGCTCACCATCGCGGGCCACACCTTCTTCAGCGCCGGCGGCAGCACCACGCGCAGGAATACCTGCGACTTGCTCAGCGCCAGGCTCACGGCCGCCTCGATCTGCCCCTTGGGCGTGGCCTCGATGCCGGCGCGGATGATCTCGGTGGAGTAGGCGCCCAGGTTCATCACCATCGCGATCACCGAAGCCACCTCCGGCGAAAGCTTGACGCCCGCCGCCGGCAGCCCGAAGAAGATGAAGAACAGCTGCACGATGAAGGGCGTGTTGCGGATCAGCTCCACATAGGTACCCACGATGGCGCGCAGCCACTTCGGGCCGCCCGAGCGCGCCCATGCGCAGAAGGTGCCGACGATCATGCCCAGCACGGTGCCCACGGCGGTGAGGCCGACGGTCCACGCCACGCCGCGCAGCAGCAGCGGCCATTCGGCGAGCACCGCGCCAAAGTCAAACTCGATGTTCATGGCCGCGCAGTTCGATCAGACGGGCAGGTCGCCGGCTGCCTTGCCGAGCCACTTCTTCGACATGGCGTCCAGCGTGCCGTCCTTCTTGGCGGCGGCAATGATTTCGTTGACCTTGGTCTTCAGCGAGGTTTCGCCCTTGGCTACGCCGACGAAGCAGGGGCTGTCTTTCAGCAGCAGCTTGAACTCGGCGCTTACCTTCGGATTCTTGGCGAGCATGTCGCCAGCAACCGCCGCGCTGGTCGCGAGGGTTTGCGTCTGGCCGGCCACGAAGGCCGCGATCGTCGCGTTGTTGTCCTCGAAGCGGCGATAGTCGACGTTCGGCGGCGCCACTTTGTTCAGCTCCTGGTCTTCCATCGCGCCGCGCGTCACGGCGACGGTCTTGCCGGCCATGTCGGCGAAGCTGGTGAGCTTCATGCTCTTGGCGGCGTACACGGCCTGGAAGAAGGGCGCATAAGCCGACGTGAACTCGATCACCTTCTCGCGCTCCGGGTTCTTCCCGAGCGTGGAGATCACCAGGTCGGCCTTCCTGGTCTGCAGGTACGGAATGCGGTTGGCGCTGGTCACGGGCACCAGCTCGACCTTCACGCCGAGCTTGGCGGCGATGAGCTCGGCCATTTCAACGTCGAGGCCCTGCGGCTTCATGTTCTTGTCGACCGAGCCGTAGGGCGGGTAGTCGGTGGGCACGGCGATCTTGATCGTCTTGGCCTTGAGCACGTTGTCGAGCGCGTTCTGGGCGTACGCGCCGCCGGCCGAAGCCAGCATGGCGACTGAAGCAAGCGCAAGGGCGAGGTGGCGTTTGGATGCAGAGAAGGTCATAGCAAGGCTCCTAGGTAAGTCGAAGAATCTGAATCGGGGGACGCGGCGTCGGCAGCCTTGCGGCGCTTTTTGGCCTTGGGCGCCGGGGCGGCATTGGTGTTTTGCAGCGGCGCCAGCGCATCGCGCAGTTGCGCGAGCGGATCGGTGGGCGCCTGCACGCGCAGCGCCGACTGCACCGTGCCGATGTGCGCGGCCATCAATGCTTCGGCGGCGGCATGGTCGCCGCGCTCCAGCGCCGCGACGATCTGCACGTGGTCTTCGCACGACTGCACCGCGTCGTGCGTGGACTGGTAGAGCATGGCGATCAGCGTGGTGCGCGCCGTGTAGTCGCGCAGCGTGTCGGCCAGCAGCGTGTTGCCCAGGCATTCGGCCAGGCACACATGGAAGTCGCCCAGCAGGAAGCTGCGGTTGCCGACGTCGCTTTCTTTCAGTGCGGCCTTTTCACGCTGGAGGTGCGCCTTCAATTGGCGCAGAGCGGTCTTCTCGATCTTTCCGGTGCTGCCCGCACTGCGGATGAGGCCCAGCTCAATGACGCGCCGCGCCTCGAAGGCCTCGCGCGCCTCGTCCTGCGAGGGCTCGATGACGAACCAGCCGCGCCGCGCGCTCACCGTGACGATGCCGCGCGCTGCCAGCCGCGTGAGGGCCTCGCGCACGATGGTGCGGCTGCAGTCGAACAGCATCGCCAGCTGCTGCTCGCCCAGGCGCGAACCCGGCGCGAGCTTCTGCGCCATCACCGCTTCGACGATGCGTGCACTGATTTCGGATGCGGAGATGGCCATAGGCCTGCATACCAGCAGCTTCTGTGCCAACTGGTATGCAAGATCTGTGCACCTAAATGGAACATGACCCCGAAAGGGGCGCGCGGGCTCAGCGCCGGGCTTGTCCCCGGCCCAGTGCGCTCGCCGGCAAGGCCACAAGCATGAGCAATGCCGACAGCACCAGGGCCCCGCTCAGCACGTAGAGGCTGAGGGTGAAGCCGCCCGTCAGCGTCTTCAGCGCGCCGACCATCATCGGCGCCACCAGCCCTGCGCTCCCGCCGATGGTGCTGATGAGCGCGATGCCCGCGGCCGCGGCGCTCTTCGACATGAAATTGCCGGGCACCGACCAGAGCACTGTGAACGCGGCGGAAATGCCCATGGCCGCCAGTGCCAGGCACAGCACGGCGGCAAAGGCGTTGTGCATGAAGAGCGTGGTCAGCGCCAGCCCGGCGGCGCCCACCACTGCGCTCAGCGCAAAGTGCCAGCGGCGCTCCTTGCACCGGTCCGAATGCCGCCCCACGACGATGTTGGCCGCAATGCCCGCCACCGCCGGAATGACTGAATAGAAGCCGATCTGCAGCACGCTGAGCCCCATCGACTTCAGGATCGTGGGCTGCCAGAACGACATGGCGTAGATGCCCAGGATGATCAGGAACGACATGAAGCCGATCAGCCAGACCCGGGCGTCGCGCATGGCCGCGCCGAAGGTGTGGCGCCCGGTGGCGCCGTTCGCGGCCTGGTCTTCGGCCAGCAGGCGCGCCACGCGCTGCTTCTCGGCTGCGGACAGCCAGGCCGCCTGCGACGGACTGTTCGACAGCCAGCGGAACGCCGCCACGCCCAGCAGCACGCTCGGAATGCCTTCGAGCAGGAACAGCCACTGCCAGCCGCGCAGCGACAGCACGCCGTCCAGGTAGGTCATGGTGAGCCCGGCGATCGGCCCTGCCACGATGGGCGCCGCGCCGAAAGCCATGAAGAACAGCGCTGTGGCCTGTGCGCGGCGGTGCGACGGGAACCACAGCGTCAGGTAGAACAGCACGCCCGGCGCGAAGCCGGCCTCGAACACGCCGATGAGAAAGCGCAGCACGTAGAACTGCGTGGGCGTGGTTGCGGACATCATCGCCGCCGATGCCAGCCCCCACAGGCCCATGATGCGCAGCAGCGTTGCGCGCACGCCGATCTTCGCGAGCATCAGGTTGCTCGGAATCTCGAACACCGCATAGCCGATGAAGAAGATGCCCGCGCCCAGGCCGAACACCGCGTCGCTGAAGCCCAGCTGGTCCTTCATCTGCAGCTGTGCATAGCCGACATTGGTGCGGTCGAGATAGTTCAGCACGTAGCAGGCGCACAGCAGCGGCATCAGGCGCCAGGTGATCTTGCGGAAGAGCGCGGCGTCGGTGGTGTCGGCCGGCGTGCGTGCGTCCGCGGCATGGAGGGTGGCGGTGTTCATCGTCTGTGTCTCCTTCTGTGTTGTTCCTGCGGCGGCTTGTCAGGCGACGGTGGGCGTGCCGAAGCAGGTCTCGCCCCACAGGTGGCTGGCCGGCGCGCCCGGAAACAGCCAGTGCGGCGAGCATTCAGCCGACGGCACCACGTTGCTGAACCCGTGCGAAGACGAGGTGCCGGCGAGAGTCTTCTCCAGCACCATCGACAGGTACTGGTCGTTGCTGCTTTCCTGCGTGTTGCCGTTGAGGATCACCTCCGCGCCGGTAGCCTGCGCGTAGCGGCGGATGCCGTTGTGCCGCGACTGCAGCGGCGCCCAGCTGTCGGCCGCCACGCCGTTCTCGCTGCTCACGCGCAGGCCGTCGGCGATGCGGTAGACCAGCGAATGGTTGCCCTCTGTGTGGCCCGGCGTATGCACTAGCGCAAGGCCGCGGCCCAGTTGGA
The DNA here is from genome assembly GCF_051992195.1 of Variovorax sp. YR566. Taxonomy (NCBI): domain Bacteria; kingdom Pseudomonadati; phylum Pseudomonadota; class Betaproteobacteria; order Burkholderiales; family Comamonadaceae; genus Variovorax; species Variovorax sp. YR566. The sequence continues at coordinate 2,531,613 of NZ_CP197092.1, forward strand.
TGCTGCCGTCGAAGGGCACGATGCGCTCGGCCGGCACGCCTTCGAGCCCGTGCGGGCAGTACCACTCGGCCTGCACCGGCAGCAAGCCTTGCACGCTGGCGAGTTCCTGGCGGTGCACCAGCAGCCTGGCGTTCGGCAGCAGGCCCGGCATGGCGGCGCTGCCGAGCCAGCGGCGTACGTCCTGCGTGTGCAGGTGGTCGTAGGTGATGAAGTCGACTTGCTCCGGCGCGACGCCGCAGCTTGCCAGCGCCTGCAGGACAGTCTGGTAGACCGGTGCGATGGCCTTGTGCAGAAATTTCGGCGTTTGCTCGCCCAGGCGCTTGAAGTAGGGCGTTTCGTTGCCGGCCTCGAAATCGGCCGGCGTGAACAGCAGTGTGCGCAGGCGGCCTTCGAAGTCGTCGTACTGGATCAGCACGGTGCGCGCCAGCAGGTGGACCATGTGCGGCTTGAGCAGCTGCTGCGAATACACGCCGGTGAAGGCGAACCATGCGGGGTACGGAATGCGCAGCAGGTTGAAGCTGCGCGCGAAGCGCACCGGCGGCGCATCGAGCAGGCGTTCGCGCAGGCCTTCGGCTGAGCGGCGGATGGCGCGCAGGCGGTCTTGCGGCATGGTGGCGTCGCGGGTGCCGTCGAAATCCGCCAGGTGTGCGAAGCCGGTCGGGTCGGGGTCTCGGGTCATGGGAAGTTCTCCTTGGCTTTTGGCGCGCAGGCTCTCAGTACATCGAGCGGCCGCCCGAAATGTCGAACACCGCGCCGGTGCTGAAAGAGCAGTCGTCCGATGCCAGCCATGCCGCCATCGCGGCCACCTCGTCGACCTCGACGAAGCGCCCCATCGGCACGCGCGAGAGCAGGGCGGTGCGCAGCTGTTCGCGGTGCTCGGCGGGCACAGCCGCGAACACTTCGGTGTCGGCCGCCGAGGGCGTGATGCAGTTCACCAGCACGCCCGATGCAGCCAGCTCCTTGCCGAGCGACTTGGTCAGCGAAATGAGCCCGGCCTTGGAGGCCGAGTAGGCGGCGTTGAAGCCGTTGCCCTCCTTGCCGGCAACCGAGGCGATGTTGACGATGCGGCCACGCCGGCGGGCGAGCATCACCGGTGCGACCGCGCGGCAGCACAGCCACGCGCCCGTCAGGTTGATGTCGAGCACGTTGCGCCACTGCGCGGGCGTGTGCTCCCAGGCAGGCACGGTCGGCCCGAGCACTCCGGCGTTGTTCACGAGGATGTCTATGCCGCCGAAGCGTTCCTGCGACTGGACGGCGGCACGGGCGACCTGATCTTCGTCGCGCACGTCGACGACTGCCGAGGTGGCGGTGCCGAGCGGTGCGAGCGTTCGCAGCGCATTTGCCAGTACTGACGCATCGAGGTCCCACAGCGCGACGCTGGCGCCGGCTGCCAGATAGCGCCGCGCTATTGCAAGGCCGATGCCGCGCGCGCCGCCCGTCACGATGGCGTGGCGGCCTGCGAGCGCATCGTTGCGCAGCGCAGTCATGCAGCCGCCGCCTCGGGTGCGCGAGTTGCGGCTGGCTGCCCCAGCAACCCGCCTACCAGCGCGGCGACATGCTCCGCGGGCACACCGGCCAGCAGCTGCCGAAGCATCGTCAGCGTGTCGAAGTACACGCGCTCGCACACCAGCCGGTCGCCTTCGAAGATGAAGAACGCGTTCATGCGGCAGCGAAAGCTGTTGCCTGTCGGCGGCAGGCCTTTGAGCGGACCGCGGTGCGTGCCCAGCAGCCAGAACTCGACGACCACCGAATCGTCGGCGTGCCGCAACTGGATGATCTCGTGCCGCTGGTCGGGAAAGGCGCGGCGCGTGTCGGCGTAGTACTGGCGCACGTCGGCAATGCCGTCGTGCACTTCGCCGCTGGGAATCAGTTCGTAGTGCGGATGCGGGAAGGTGCCGAGCACGGCGTCGAAGTCCTGCCGGGTCTCGTCGGCGAAATGGTCGAGCACGAGGCGCTCGCGGCGGGCTTGAAGTTCGGTGCGTGGGGTGTTGTTGTCGTTCATCGGGGTGTGCTCCATGTGACAGGGATGACAGGTGACATCGGGTTGCTGCGAATGCGCAGGTCCGGGCTCGCTGCTTACTATCGGCACGCTCCCGCAACAAGACTGTCCGGTGTTGGCAATCGCCGCTCGGGACAAACCCGCGATGCCACGCACGCCCCCTTCATCCAACGCCACCAGCGCCGCGCCGGACGCGCAGCCGTCACCGGTGCACAACAGCGACATGCGGCTGGCCGGGGACGTGCAGCAGCGGCTGCTCGCCGTGGCGCACCGGCGCATGCTGGCGCGCGGCGAGTCGCTCTTTCACAAGGGGTCGTCGCCCGATGCGCTGTTCGGCGTGGTCAGCGGTTCGTTGCGCGTGAGCGTGGTCGCGCCGGGCGGGCGCGAGGCGGTGATCGCGATGCTCGAACCCGGCCACTGGTTCGGCGAGGTGTCGCTGCTGGTCGGGCGCGAGCGCGTCTACGACACCTGCGCGGCCGACACGACCGAGATGGCGGTGGTCGCGGCGGCCGACTTCCACCGGCTGGTGGCCGAACATCCCGACGTGCACATGGCCTTCACCCGGCTGGTCTGCCTGCGGCTGCGCCAGGCGCTGGCGTGGATCGACGACGTGATCCTGATGCCGCTGCAGGTGCGGCTCGCGCACCGGCTGCTCACGCTGGACGCGCGCGCCCAAAGCCCGGGCGAGGGCGGCGGCACGCTGCTGGGCGTGTCGCAGGAAGACCTGTCGTTCATGCTCGGCGTGTCGCGCCAGAGCGTGAACCGGCAATTGAAGCTGTGGGAAGAAGACGGCACGCTGCGCGTGCGCTACCGCAGCATCGAGCTTCTGGACCGTGCGCAGCTGGAGCGGCATGCGGCCACGCCGCGCTGAGCCGCGCTGAAGGCGTGCGGAATCAGTCCATCCGCGCGCCCGACGCCTTCACGGCCTTTTCCCAGCGCGGCGTTTCCGTTGCCAGGAAGCGCGCGAAATCCTCGCTGCCCAGGAAGGCCGGGTCTGCGCCCTGGCTCACCATGCGGTCGCGCACCTCGGGGTTGTTCAGCACCTGCCTGAATGCGTCGCTGAGTTTGGCGACCACGTCTTTCGGCGTGTCCTTCGGCGCGAAGAAGCCATAGAAGCCCACCACCTCGAAGCCCTTGACGCCCGACTCGATCACGGTCGGCACGTCGGGCAGGGCGGGGTTGCGCTCGCGGCTGGTCACGGCCAGTGCGCGCACCTTGCCCTGCTTGTGATAGTTGGCGGCTTGCGGAATCGACTCGGCCATGAACTGCACCTGCCCGCCCATCAGGTCGGTGAAGGCCGGCGCACTGCCGCGGTAGGGGATGTGCACCATGAAGATGCCCGTCGCGGTCTTGAACATCTCGGGCACCAGGTGGCTGATGCCGCCGTTGCCGGCCGAGCCGTAGTTGACCTGGCCCGGCCGCGCCTTGGCGTAGTCGACGAACTGCTTGAGGTTCTGCGCCGGCAGCTTGGGCGTGACCAGCAGCGCCAGCGGCTGCATGGCGGTGCGCGCGATGGGCACGAAGTCGCGCTGCGTGTTGTAGGGCAGCTTGCTGTAGAGCGCGCCGTTGATCACGGCCACGCCGGTGTTGGCCAGCATCAGCGTGTAGCCGTCGGCCGGGCTCTTGGCGACCGCGTCGGCGCCTACCGAGCCGCCCGCGCCGGGCTTGTAGTCGACGATCAGCGGCTGGCCGAGCACGGCCTGCAGCTTGTCGGTGAGCAGGCGCGCGTGCTGGTCGAGCGGGCCGCCGGCCGGAAAGCCGATGACGACCTTGATCGGCTTGTCGGGGTAGGCCGCCATCGCGGCCGTGCCGAGGGCGAAAGAAAGGACCGCGAGCGCGGTCCGGGCAGGCTTGTTCATGATCCGTCTCCTTTTTATTGGGAGACGATCATAAGCAGCGGGTTCAGCCGGCCAGCGTGGCCTTCAGCGTGATCTCGGGCACGCTCGCCAGCGCCTTCGACAGCGGGCAGCCGGCCTTGGCGGCAGCCGCGATCTGCTGGAACCTGGCTTCGTCGAGGTTCGGCACGGAGGCGTCGAGTTCGAGCGCAATACGGTCGATCTTGAAGCCATCGCCGTCCTTGGCCAGCCGCACGGCGGCCCTGGTGTCGATCTTCGTGGCGGCCAGGCCTTCTCTTTCGAGCGCGAAGGCGAAGGCCATCGTGAGGCAGGCGGCATGCGCCGCGCCGACGATTTCCTCGGGGTTGGTGCCGCGCTTGTCGTCCTCGAAGCGGCTGGCGAAGCCGTAGGGGTAGTTTTTCAGGGCGCCGGTCTCGGTGCTGACCTGGCCTTTGCCGGTCTTGCCGGCACCTTCCCAGTGAACGCTTGCGTGCTTTTCTGCTGCCATGTGAGTTCCTTCATTCGGTAGGTGGGGGCTGACAGGTATCGCGCGGAAGGCGGCCCGTGTCTGTAGTCGCAAGGCGCGAGAGCAGAAGGTTGCGCATGTGAGAAGAAATGGCGTCACCTAGGCGACGCTCCGGGGGCTTCCCCGATGGGAGCGGCGGCCTTGGCGGCTTAGGCTGGCGGGCTGTCGCGCTTTTCTTTGTCCCGCCTGTACTCACCATGCAACAACGCCCGCATTACAAGTTCTGGCCCAAACGCCTCCCGCATTCGATTACCGTCCCCGCCACCTCCCTCTGGCATAACCTGGCCACCTCGGCCGCACGCTATCCCGACAAGCCCGCGCTCGTGTTCTTCGGCCGCGTGATCAGCTACCGCGAGTTCGCCGCCCAGGCCGAGCGCCTGGCTGGCACGCTGCATGCGCTGGGCGTGAAGCGCGGCGACCGCGTGATCCTGGACATGCAGAACTGCCCGCAGCTGGTGATCGCGCATTTCGCGATCCTGTGCGCCAATGCGGTGGTGGTGCCGGTCAACCCGATGAACCGGGCCGAGGAGCTCAAGCACTACATCACCGATCCCGACGCCAAGGTGGCCATCATCACCGGCGACCTGGCGCCCGAATTGGCCAAGGCCAGCAATGCGCTGCCACCCGAGCATCGGCTCGCCCACATGATCGTGACCCAGTTCACCGACGCCTTCGACGCCGACGCGTCGGGCGACGACGCCCCGGCCCCCGCCTGGAAAGACTGGCTCACCACCCGCCATCCGCTGCCCGCGCTGGACGGCGGCAAGGTCATCGCCTGGACCGACGCGCTCGAGGCCGGTCATCCGCCGCCCGAGCACGTGGTGGGCGCCGACGACATGGCGCTGCTGCCCTACACCAGCGGCACCACCGGCCTGCCCAAGGGCTGCATCCACCACCATTCGAGCCTGATGCACAACGCGGTCTCCGGCCAGATGTGGGGCGGGTCGACCTCGGAGACGGTGGTGCTGGCCGTGGTGCCCATGTTCCACATCACCGGCGTGGTGAGCATGATGCACACGGCCATCCTCGCAGCGGCCACGCTGATCATCATGCCGCGCTGGGACCGCGACGTGGCCGGCCGGCTGATCTCGCGCTGGAAGGTAACGGCCTGGACCAACATCCCGACCATGGTCATCGACCTCATGGCCAGCCCCAACTTCGCGAGCTATGACCTGTCGAGCATGACCTACATCGGCGGTGGTGGCGCGGCGATGCCGCAGGCCGTGGCGCAGCGCCTGTTCGAGCAGTACGGGTTGAAGTACCAGGAGGGCTACGGCCTCACTGAAACCGCCGCGCCCTCGCACACCAACCCGTCGGACCATCCCAAGCAGCAATGCCTGGGCATTCCGTTCATGAGCACCGACGCGCGCGTGGTCGACCCCGACACGCTGAAGGAGATGCCCATCGGCGAATCAGGCGAGATCATCATCCACGGCCCCGAGGTGTTCCAGGGCTACTGGAAGCGCCCCGATGCCACGGCCGCTGCCTTTGTCGAATTCGAGGGCAAGCGCTTCTTCCGTTCGGGCGACATGGGCCGCATGGACGAGGACGGCTACTTCTTCATCACCGACCGTCTCAAGCGGATGATCAATGCGAGCGGCTTCAAGGTGTGGCCGGCCGAGGTCGAGCTGCTGATGTTTCGCCACCCCGCGATCCAGGAGGCCTGCGTCATCTCGACCAAGGACGACTACCGCGGCGAGTCGGTCAAGGCCGTCGTGGTGCTGCGCGCCACGCACAAGGACACGACCGAGCAGCAGATCATCGACTGGTGCCGCGAGAACATGGCTGTCTACAAGATTCCGCGCAAGGTGCAGTTCGTCGATGCGCTGCCAAAGAGCGGCAGCGGGAAGGTGATGTGGCGGTTGCTGCAGGAGGACGAGAACGCGGCGAAGTGAGCGCGCTTCACTTGATGAGGCCCAGAGACTTCAGCAGCGCCCCCGCCTCCGTGCGTCCGTTCGGAGTGATGGACTGCGAGGCCACCGCCTTGCCCAGGTAGTCCACCACCTTGTGCCGGTTCTGGTTCGGCCCTTCCCACAGGAAGAGCCGTCCCAGCTCCAGCGCTGCATCGCCGTCGCCCTGCGCATAGGCCTTCTCGAACCAGAAGCGCGCCCAGCGGAAATTGCCCTCGTCGCGGTAGCAGATGGCGAGGTTGGCGCACCCCGCCACGTCGCCCGCCTTGGCGGCCTTGCGGTACCAGTCGCGCGCGGCCGCGGGGTTCTTCTTCACGCCGATGCCATGGTCGAGGAAATAGCCGACGCTGTTGAGCGCGTGGGTCTCGCCCGCGGCTGCGGCCTTGAGGAACAGCGAGAGGGCCTTCTTGTGCGCGCCAGCGTCCCATGCGTCGTTGGCCGCAAGGAACCAGTCGTCCTGGGTAGGTTCTTGCATGGTGCGTGCTCTCCTTCGAAGCGTGGTTCAAAAGAAAAAGTCTGTGTACCGATCGGTTCCGCCGGGTGGATCACTTAGCCTCGATCGGTCCTGCCATTCTGCCTATCTCCCCGCTTCTTCATGCATTCACGCACGCTGCTGCTTTCCTGCCTTCTTGCCTTTTCTCCCTTCCTGAGCCAAGCCGCTCCCCGCACCTGCCTCGTCGTGGGCATCAGCGACGGCGACACGCTCACCGCCCGCTGCGGCCGCATCGGCGCCTACGAGCGCGTGAAGGTGCGCATCGCCGCCATCGACGCGCCCGAAAAAGCCCAGCCCTACGGCCAGCGCAGCAAGCAGGCGCTGAGCAACATCTGCTTTCGCGAGCAGGCGCTCATCACCGAGATCGACACCGACCGCTATGGCCGCACGGTGGCCGACGTGCGCTGCAACGGCGAGGACGCCGGCAGCCGCATGGTGTCCGAAGGCTGGGCCTGGGTGTACGACTACAACCACCTGGCCACCAAACGCGGCGGCGGGCTGTTCAAGCTGCAGGACAGCGCGCGTGCCCGGCACGCCGGCCTGTGGGCCGACTCGAAGCCGACACCGCCCTGGGACTGGCGCAAGCGCCAGCGCGGCGAGCAGCCGCATTGGGGCGGCTTCTTCTGAGTTCCTGTTACAGGCCCGTGTCATGCGGAATTCACGAGGCGGCGACACTATGCCCGGCTCTGTAACCCCACGACGACAAGAGCATGGCCAAAGACTTCGCCCGCATGGAGGACTCCAACCCGTCCGCCAACCCCACGATCCACGAAGTGTCCGACCCGAAGCGGCGCATGCTCGTGCGAGGCGGCCTCGCTGCCGCGATTGCGGGGCTGTTCGGCCCGCTGGCCGGGTGTGCGGCAACAGGCGGCACGGCGGGTTCGCTGGGCCGTGCCATCGGTTTCAGGAGCGTGCCGATGGCCGCCGTCGACACCGTGGTTGTGCCCGAGGGCTACAGCACCCAGGTGCTCTACCGCTGGGGCGACGCCACCGGCATCGCGGGCGCCATGCCCGCCTTCAAGACCGACGGCTCCAACACCGCTGAAGAGCAGGCACTGCAGGCCGGCATGCACCACGACGGCATGGCCTTCTTTCCGGTCGATGGCTCCAACCGCGGCCTGCTGGTGCTGAACCACGAATACGTCGACGACGGCCTGCTGCACACCGACGGCACAAAGACCTGGACGCCCGAGAAGGTGCGCAAGTCGATGAATGCGCACGGCGTGTCGGTCATCGAGCTGCAGCGCGACGGCGGCAAGTGGACGCAGCTTGCACCCTCGCGCTTCGCGCGCCGCATCACCGCCCTGACGCCGATGACGCTCACCGGCCCCGCAGCCGGCCACGCCATGCTGCGCACCGCCGCCGACCCGTCGGGCACGCAGGTGCTGGGTACCTTCAACAACTGCTCGAACGGCCACACGCCGTGGGGCACGTACCTGACCTGCGAAGAAAACTTCGCCGACTACTTCGAAGGCACCGACACGCCCGACGCCCACCAGAAGCGCTGGGGCATCAGGAAGGGCAATGGTGCGAAGTACCGCTGGCACGAGCATGAAGCGCGCTTCGATGTGTCGAAGAATCCGAACGAATCGAACCGCTACGGCTGGGTGGTCGAGATCGATCCGCAAGACCCCACCTCGACGCCGCGCAAGCGCACCGCGCTCGGCCGCGCCGCGCACGAAGGCGCCGCCACCGCGCTCACCAACGACGGCCGCGCCGTCATCTACATGGGCGAAGACTCGCGCTTCGAGTACATCTACAAGTTCGTGAGCCGCGACAGCGTCAAGCCCGGCGGCGCCGCGGCCAACCGCGACCTGCTCGACCACGGCACGCTGTACGTCGGCCGCTTCGACGTGGACGGCACCGGCGAATGGCTGCCGTTGGTGCAGGGCAAGAACGGCCTGGTGGCCGACAAGGGCTTCACCACGCAAGGCGACGTGCTCATCAAGGCACGCCAGGCCAGCGACCTGCTGGGCGCCACCAAGATGGACCGCCCCGAGTGGACCACCGTAGACCCGCTCACCAAGGAGGTCTACTGCACGCTGACCAACAACAGCAACCGCGGCGGCGCCGGCCAGCCCTTCATGGACGCGGCCAATCCGCGCTCCAACAACACGATGGGCCAGATCATCCGCTGGAAGGAAACCGGCGACCTCGACGCGACCAAGTTCGCCTGGAACCACCTCGTGCTCGCGGGCGACCCGAAGCAGACGCGCTATGAAGCGCAGGGCAACATCAAGGGCGACACCTTCGGCAGCCCCGACGGCCTGATGGTCGATGCGCGCGGCGTGCTGTGGATCGAGACCGACGTGTCGACTTCCACGCTGGGCAAGGGCGAGTACAGCAACCTGCCCAACAACCAGATGCTGGCCTGCGACCCGACCAAGGGCGAAATCCGCCGCTTCCTGCTCGGCCCGGCCGGCTGCGAGATCACCGGGCTCACGGCCACGCCAGATTTGCGCACGCTGTTCATCAACATCCAGCACCCGGGCGAGCCGGCCAACGAGCGCAGCGACCCGGATCGTCCGCTCGCCGTGTCGAAGTGGCCCGACGGCGCGGGCCGTCCGCGCTCGGCGACCATCGCCATCACGAAGAACGATGGCGGCGTGATCGGGACCTGATGGAGTAGGGTGGGTTGGCGGTGCTCAGCAGGAGCCGCCGACCCAGCAGCGCAGCGAGGGCACGAACAGGCCCACGACGAAAGTGATGGCGCAGAAGACCAGCAGGATCAGCGCCGCCATGCGCAGCCCCTCGGCGCTCCAGCGCGGCGCGAAGTTGCTGACAAGGCCCGAGGCGAAACTGCCTTCGAGCCGTTCGGCACCGCCCCAGCGCAGCACCCAGAGGCAGAAGAGCGCTTCGGCGGCATGCACCGCGATCCACAAGGCCAGCGACATTTCGCGTGATCTCCTTCTTCAGGACTCGCTCTTGCCCTGCACATCCGCCACCACGCGCGCATTGCGCTGGAAGCTCCAGTAGGCGCCTGCCCAGTCCATCATCACGACGATGCGGTTGCGAAAGCCGATCAGGAAATACGCGTGCGCGAACAGCCAGAACAGCCACGCGAGCCGACCACTGAAGCGCAGCGGGCCGAAGGGCGTACCCAGGTCGACCACCGCCGAATTGCGGCCGATGGTCGCGAGGTTGCCGTAGTCCGCATAGCGGAACGGCACCGTGGGCTGGCCCGCAATGCGGCGCAGGATGTTGGCGGCCGCTGCGCGCCCCATCTGCTTGGCGCCGGGCGATACGCCGGGCACGGGCTTGGGCGGCTTGCCGGGCGCATGGCTCATGGCGGCGGCGAGGTCGCCGACCACGCTGATTTCGGAGTGGCCCGCCAGGCTCAGGTCGGGCTCGACCTTGATGCGGCCCGCGCGATCGCATTCGACGCCGGTGGCCGTGCCCAGCATGCGGCCCAGCGGCGAGGCCGCCACACCCGCCGCCCACACCACGCAGCTGCTATCGATTCGGTAGCTGGCGACCGGTGCACCGTCTGCGCCACCACCGGTCTGCACTTCGAGCCCGGTGGCATCGATGGACGTCACGCGCGCGTTGAGCCGCACTTCGACGCCCAGTTTCTCCAGCTGTTCGAGTGCCTTCTGGCTCAGCGACTCGGGCATGGCCTGCAGCACGCGCGGGCCGCCTTCGACCAGCAGCACCTGTGCGCTGGCGGGGTCGATGTGGCGGAACTCACCCGACAGCGTGTGCTTGGCGATCTCGGCCAGCGTGCCGGCCATCTCGACGCCCGTGGGGCCGGCGCCGATCACCACGAAGGTGAGCAGGGCGCGACGGCGCTCCAGGTCGGCCGCGACCTCGGCGCTCTCGAACGACAGCAGCACGCGGCGGCGGATCTCGAAGGCATCGGCCAGCGTCTTCAGGCCCGGGGCCATGGGCGCCCATTCGTCGTGCCCGAAATAGCTGTGCGTGGCACCGGCCGCGACGATCAGGTGGTCGTACGGCACGCGGTCCCCATTGGCCAGTTGCACCGATCGCGTGGCCGGATCGATGCCGCCCACCTCGCCCAGCAGCGTCGTGATGTTCGGCTGCTTGCGGAACAGCGCGCGCACCGGCGCCGCGATCGACGGCGCGGCGAGCCCGGCGGTTGCCACCTGGTACAGCAGCGGCTGGAACAGGTGGTGGTTGGTCTTGTCGATCACCGTCACGTCCACGTCGGCGCTCTGCAGCTTGCGTGCCGCTTCGAGTCCGCCGAATCCGCAGCCGACGATGACGACTTTGGGCCTGCCCGAGGGGTTGGTCGTTTGCATCGCACGGATGATACGCAGCCGCCTGCAAGGCCTCGAATCTTGTGCCACAGTGGCTGCCCTTTGCCGAAGTGCCGGCGGCAGGGCGGCGGCGTTTTGTCCTACGCGCCGCCGCAGCCCGGATGGGCTAAAACTTGCGGCTGACCCGACTGGAGACCCCATGACGCTTTCCCGGCCGATCACACAGGCGGCGAGCACACTGCGCGACAGGTTTCGCGAGGTGCGCGCCACGAGCCTGGCGCTTGCCGCTCCGCTTTCCGCCGAAGACCAGTGCATCCAGTCGATGCCCGACGCGAGCCCGACCAAGTGGCACCTCGCGCACACCACGTGGTTCTTCGAGACCGTGCTGCTGCAGCCGCATTCCGGCGGCTACCAGCCCTTCGACGCGCGTTTTCATTACCTCTTCAACTCGTACTATGAGGCGCTCGGGCCGCGGCATCCGAGGCCGCAGCGCGGACTGCTCACGCGGCCTTCGGTAGACGAGGTGCATGCCTACCGCCGGCACGTTGACGAGGCCGTGGTCGCGCTGCTCGAAGAGGGCGGGCTCGACTGGGCCACTGTCGAGCCCATCGTCACGCTCGGGCTGAACCACGAGCAGCAGCACCAGGAACTGCTGCTCACCGACATCCTGCACGCACTGTCGTGCAACCCGCTGCTGCCCGCCTACAAGCCCGCGAGCGGGCCCGCGCTGCGGCTGGCTGCCGTGCCGCCCGCCGTGCGCTGGATCGAGCAAGCCGGCGGCGTACTCGACGTGGGGTTCCCGGGGCAGGGCTTTTCCTTCGACAACGAGACGCCGCGCCACAAAGCCCTGCTGCAGCCCTATGCGATTGCCGACCGGCTGGTGAACTGCGGCGACTACGCGCAGTTCATCGCGGACGGCGGCTATCAACGGGCCGAGCTCTGGCTGTCCGATGGCTGGGCCGCCGTGCAGGCGAACGGTTGGAGGCATCCGGCGTACTGGCTCGAACCGGACGATCCACGCCTTGGCCTTGGCGCGCAGCAGCAGGGCAATGCAGGCTGGCAGGTGTTCGGCCTGCACGGCGTGCGGCCGATGGAGGCCGATGCACCCGTATCGCAGCTCAGTTTCTATGAAGCCGCCGCGTACGCCGAATGGGCCGGCGCTCGGCTGCCGACCGAATTCGAATGGGAAGCAGCGTTCGATGCACCCGGCATCTCGCAGATGACCGGGCATGTCTGGCAGTGGACGCGTTCGTCGTACGACCCGTATCCCGGCTTCCGTCCGATGCCTGGCATCGCGGCCGAATACAACGGCAAGTTCATGGTGGGGCAGCTGGTGTTGCGCGGCGGCAGCGTGGCCACGCCGGCAGGGCACACGCGGCCCAGCTATCGCAACTTCTTTCCGCCGGCGGCGCGCTGGCAGTTCTCGGGGCTGCGGCTCGCGAAAGACCTTTGATCATGCGCAATCCAACTTCTTCCTCGTCGCTGTCGTTCGCGCCTGCTGCGAAGCCGCGTGTTTCTTCTTCTTCCACGGCCGCGACGCCGTTGTCGGAGTTCGGGCGGGAGATGCAAGCCGGGCTTGCGCGCTCGCCACGCAGCATCTCGCCGAAGTTTTTCTACGACGCGGCGGGGTCGCAGCTGTTCGACCGCATCTGCGAGCTGCCGGAGTACTACCCGACGCGCACTGAGCTGCGCATTCTTGGCGAATGCGCCGGGGAGATCGCCGAACAGATCGGGCCGAACGCGGAGATCGTGGAGTTCGGGGCGGGGTCGCTCACGAAGGTGCGGCTGCTGCTCGATGCGCTGCGGGCGCCGAAGCGCTATCTGCCCATCGATATCTCAGGGGAGCACCTGGAGGCTGCGGCCGAGCGGCTGAAGGCGGACTATCCGAAGCTGGTGGTGCAGCCCATTGCTGCGGACTACACGATGCCTCTGGTGCTGCCTGCGCCTATGGCTGGTTCGGGGCGACGAGTCGGATTTTTTCCGGGGTCGACTATTGGGAACTTCGAGCCTGAGGAGGCACTGGCCTTTTTGCAGCTGGCTGCGCGGATGTTGCGTGGGGGTGGGCTGCTGATTGGGGTGGATCTGGTGAAGGATCCGGGGCGCTTGCATGCGGCCTACAACGATGCGCAAGGGGTTACGGGGGAGTTCAATCTCAATCTGCTGCGTCGGGCGAATGCCGAGCTGGATGCGGACTTCGATGTCGATGGGTTTGCGCATGCGGCGTTCTACAACGCGCCTCGGCAGCGGATCGAGATGCATCTTGTTAGCCGGCGGGCTCAGAGCGTTTCGTTGAATGGGGAACGGTTTGGGTTTGAGGAGGGCGAGACTATTCATACCGAGTACTCGCATAAGTTCACTGTTGAAGGGCTTCGGGCTTTGGCTGCTCGGGCTGGGTTTCGGCCTGGTGCGGTTTGGACGGATCCTGAGAAGCTCTTTAGCGTTCACTGGTTGGCTGCCTAGTTTTTGTTCCGGGGCCGGGACTCGCCCCGGCGGGCGACCTGCTTTTCTTTGCTTCGCCAAAGAAAAGTAGGCAAAAGAAAGGCGACCCCACTGTCTGCGACCCCTTCGCTTTGCGAAGGGGCAACCTGTGGTGCTCGCGTTTCGCGGGGTCTCGCCCAAACTCGCTTCGCTCAGACAAGGGCGAGCCCTTATCCGCGAAACGCTGCGCTCCTCGGCGCAGCCAGAGGGGTTGGAGACAACTCGGCCCTTTGCTTCGCTCGGCCATGAGGCCACCGCAGGCGCGCAGCGCCTGCAGTCGCACCCCGCCGAGCGCAGCGAAGGCCTGGTGGGCTCCCCCATCCCTTCTGGCTGCGCCGAGGAGCGCAGACGTAGACGGGATCAGGGCCGCAGCTGTTTGAGCGAAGCGAGTTCTGCGGACCCCCGTCTACGTCGAGCACCGCAGGTTGCCCGAAGCGAAGCGTAGGGACGCAGACGGCAGGGTCGCCTTTTCTTTGCTTACTTTCTTTTGGCGAAGCAAAAGAAAGTGAGTCGGCCGCCGGGCCGAGACCCGGCCCCGGAAAACAAACAAAGCAATAGTGCCCATATCGCCCCGAAGAAAGCGGGCAAGCCAAGCAACGGCACAATACCCAAGCCCCGTGCGGCAGCGCAACGGCCAGCGCCCGCAACCCTCCCCCTGGAGACCAAGACCATGAAAGCAACCTGGAACGGCGTCACCATCGCCGAAAGCGACGACACCGTGCTCGTCGAAGGCAACCACTATTTCCCGATGAGTTCGCTCAATCGCGACGCAGTCACCTTCAGCAACCACAAGACCACCTGCCCCTGGAAGGGCACCGCAAGCTACTACTCGCTGCTGGTCAACGGCGAACTCAACACCGACGCCGCCTGGTACTACGCCGACCCGAAGCCCGAAGCCGAAGAGATCCGCGACCGCGTCGCGTTCTGGAAGGACGTGAAGGTCAGCGCGCAGTGACCACGGCCGCTTTCACTCCCCCGTTCATCGCCCCCGCCGAGCTGCCTGCCGCATTGCGCGATCAAGGCTATGCGGTGCTCAGTCCGCAGGGCGTCAGCGAATGGCTCGGCGTTCCGCTCGCGCAGCTGAATGCGCTGCACGCGGACTGGAACGATCTCCCGCCCGACGAATACCTGAAGGACGGCGGCCGCTACCGCACGCGGCGCCATGCCTGCTTCACCGTCGAAGCCGACGACCATGCCACGCTGGCACAGGTGCCGCATCGCGCGCACTGGCAGCCGGTCGAATACAACGCCCTGCACGGGGGCATGCAGCGCTGGTTCGCGCCGATGCTCGAGGCCACCGTGGCGCAACCCGTGTGGCAGCGGCTGCTGCAGCAGCTCGGCAAGGCCAGCAGCGACATGCGTGGTGCGCGGCAGCGCTGGTACGTGGAAGCGCACCAGTTCCGCATCGACACCGCCGGCGGCATCGGCCGCCCGACGCCCGAGGGCGCGCACCGCGATGGTGTGGATCTCGTGGCCGTGGCACTGGTCGGCCGGCACGGCATCAAGGGCGGCGAGACGCGTGTGTTCGAAGCCAACGGCCGCCGCGGCGAGCGCTTCACCATGACCGAGCCTTGGACCCTGCTCGTGCTCGACGATGCGCGCGTGATCCACGAATCGACGCCGATCCAGCCGCTGGAAGAGGGCGGCGAAGGCTGGCGCGACACGCTCGTGATCACCTGCCGCGCCAAGGGTTTCCAGGGGGACTGAAGCCGCGCGGCGGTGCAGTGCGCCGTCGCTGGCACGAGTCCTACAGTCCGTCCGCGGAACAGCGGTTAAATTCGGGGCCCGGCTCCATGTGGGCCGTGTCTGTCTGCGAACGAAAGCGAGGTCCCGCCATGTTCAATCACATCCTGGTTCCGATCGACGGCTCCGAAACTTCCATGCTCGCCGTCAGCAAGGCCAGCGGCCTCGCGCTGGCTTTCGGTAGCCGCATCACGCTCATTCACGTGATCGACAACTACCCCTTCATCGGCGTGGGCGCGGACTATGCGCTCGGCCAGAACGAATACCTCGCAGCAGCCACGGCCAGCGCCAACGCGGCGCTCGCACGCGGCGTGGCTGCCCTGGCGGCCGAAGGCCTGCACAGCGACCAGCGCGTGATCGACGGCCACGTGGTGCACGAAGGCATCGTCGATACGGCCATCGCCATCGCGGCCGACCTGATCGTGATGGGCTCGCACGGCCGCAGCGGCATCGAGAAACTGCTGCTAGGCAGCGTGACGCAGCGCGTGCTGCAGGACGCCAACATGCCCGTGCTGGTCGTCAAGGGCGGCTGACTGGCTGACTAATTGGTCAGGAAACCACGACGAAATCGGGCGACCGTTTGAAGTAAAGCTCCTGCTGCGTCACCGGGTGCACGAACCCCAACTCGCTCGCATGCAACAGCAGCCGTGGCGCGCGTGCCTGCAAGGCGGCATCACCGTATAGCGCATCGCCAAGAATCGGGTGCCCGATCGACAGCAGGTGCACGCGCAGCTGATGCGAGCGGCCGGTCAGTGGCTCCAGCAGCACATGGGTCGCGGCAGGCTCGCCAGGCAGCAATGAAATCGCCTTCCATCGCGTGACGCTGGGCTTGCCGGCCGGGTCAGTCTTCTGCAGCGGCCTGCGCGGCCAGTCGGCCATCAGCGGTGCGTCGATCAGCGACCAGTCTTCCAGCACCGGCATCGCGCCATCGACGATGGCTTCATAGCGCTTGTGTACCCGGCGCTCGGCAAAGGCCGCGCTCAGCGCCCGCTGCATTTCGATGCCGCGTGCCATCACCACCAGCCCGCTCGTGGCCATGTCGAGCCGGTGCACGATCAGCGCGTCGGGCCATTGCCGCATGGCGCGTGCGCTCAGGCAATCCTGCTTGTCCTCGCCACGGCCGGGCACGCAGAGCAGGCCGGCGGGTTTGTCGAGCACCAGCAGGTGCGGGTCTTCGTGAACGGGTTGCAGGAGCGGCGGCGCGGTCGTCATGGATGCCGCAGAGTGTAGAGAGCGCGATGGTGGCCCGCACCCGCGTTCCCGGCCCCTCATGCCCCGCTCATCCGGCCTCGGCTATCCTTGAGCGAATGTCCGGCCCCGCCCCAGCCTCCGTTTCCTCTTCTCCCCCCAGCTTTTCCGACCTGACGCGCGAACGCCCGTTCATGCAGATGTGGACGGCGCGCCTGTTCGGCACCGCCGCCTCGCAGATGTTGCTGGTGGCCATTGGCTGGCACATGTACGAGCTCACCAGCAGCGCCTGGGACCTGGGCCTCGTCGGCCTCTACCAGTTCGTGCCCGCGCTGCTGCTGGCGCTGCTGGCTGGCCACGTCGTCGACCGCCACCACCGCGGGCGCATCGTGGCGGCCTGTTTCGCGGTACAGGGGCTGGTGGCGCTCGTGCTGCTGCTGGCGGTGCTGGAAAAGCACGACTCGCGCGGCCTGCTGCTGGGCCTGTCCCTGGTGCTGGGCGCCGTGCGGGCCTTCCAGATGCCGGCGCAGCAGGCGCTGACGCCGCTGCTGGTGCCGCCCAGCATGCTGTCGCGTGCGATGGCCTTCAGCTCGGCGGGCATGCAGGGCGCGATCATCGGCGGGCCTGCCCTCGGCGGGCTGCTGTTCGTGGCGGGCATGGCGGTGGTCTACGGCGCCAGCGTGGCCTTCTTTGTCGTCGCCTGCGCGCTGGTGCTGCGGCTTCGCTATGCCTACACGCCGGCCGCGCGCGAGCCGGTGACGCTGGCCACCGTGTTCGCGGGCGTCGATTTCATCTGGAAGCGCAAGCCCGTGCTCGGCGCGGTCTCGCTCGATCTGTTCGCGGTGCTGCTGGGCGGCGCGGTGGCGCTGCTGCCGATCTATGCCAAGGACATCCTGCACACCGGGCCCTGGGGGCTTGGCCTGCTGCGCGGCGCGCCGGCGGTGGGGGCGCTGGTGATGTCGATCCTGCTCACGCGTCGGCCGGTCGAGCGCCGCGTGGGGCGCACGCTGCTGCTGGCCATCGGGCTCTTCGGGCTGTGCATGGTGGTATTCGGCATTTCGAAGAGCTTCGTCGTCTCGCTGATCGCGCTGGCGGTCTCGGGCGGCGCCGACATGGTCAACGTGGTGATCCGCCAGACGCTGGTGCAGCTCGAAACGCCCGATGCCATGCGCGGGCGGGTGAGCGCGGTCAATTCGATCTTCATCGGCGCGAGCAACCAGCTCGGCGAGTTCGAGTCGGGCGCCACGGCGGCGCTGCTGGGGCCGGTCGGCTCGGTGGTGGTGGGCGGCGTGGGGACGATGCTGGTTGCGCTGACCTGGTTCAGGCTTTTCCCGTCGCTGGCCCAGCGGGACCGGCTGGTGGTGGCGGCGCCTTCGGTCAGGCCGCCGGTCAAGTCCTAGTCTGCGAACAGGGCGCGCGCGCCCGGCGCGTCGAGCGTGATGTCACCCAGCGCCTGCGCTACGCAGGGCAGGATCCAGCCTTCGGCTTTTTCCTCGGCGCTCAGGCCGGGCCATTCGATGATGTGGCGGGTTTCGCCGGACAGCCGCTGGCAGATGCAGGTGCGGCAGGTGCCGTTGCGGCACGAGCTCGGCAGCTCGATGCCGGCGGCCTCGGCGGCTTTCAGGAGCGTGGTGCCGGCATCGGTCTCGAAGTCGAGGCCCGAGGGCTCGAGTCGGACCTTCATGGCTGCGGTGGCTGGCTTTGCTGTTGTTGCTGCTGTTCGCGGCGTTGCTCGCGCAGCATGAAGAGGTAAAGGCTCTCGACCTTCTCGCGCGCCCACGGCGTCTTGCGCAGGAACTTGAGGCTCGAGCTCACGCTCGGGTCGAGCGTGAAGCAACGGATGGGAACGAGCTCGCTCAGGTGCTCCCACCCGTAGTAGTCGACCAGCGCGGTGACGATGGCCTCCAGCGTGACCCCATGCAGCGGGTTGCGCGGCTGGGCCTTCGCGGCCGCGGGGGCCGCTGGGGCAGGTGCTGGAGCGTCGTTCGTCACTTGTTCTTGAGCTTGCCGCGGGGAATGACCGCCGTCGTGATCGTGCGAACGGGCTCGATGCCGCCAGTGCCCACAGGCTTGGGCGGCGAGGTGTCCTTCTTCGGTTTCTTCGCTTCCTTGGTGCTGCGTTGCTGACTCTTGGCCATGTCGATTTCTCCTGTTGTTACGACGGATGCGGCAAGCAGTTTAGCGGTGCGGCGACAATACGCGGTTCCATTGATTTCCCCGCATTCATGTCAGATTACGAAGTTCGCCCCGCCACCCTGCGCGACGCCAAGGCCGTCGCCGAAATCCATTCCCTCGCCGCCAAGGCCGCCTACGAAGGCATCCTTCCCGAGGAAGAGCTGCGCGCCCTGGCCCCGGCCACCCGCGAAGCCAAGTGGCGCGAAGCCATCGAATACAGCGAGCCGCAGGTGCGTGTGGCCGTGCTGGGCAGCGAAATCGTCGGCTTTGTCGGCTTCGATCGCTCGCGCGACCCCAAGACCCCGCCCACCACCGGCGAAATCTGGGCTATCTACGTCAAGCCCGAGCACTGGGACAAGGGCGTGGGCGTGGCCCTCTGGGACGCCGCGCGCGAAGGCCTGGAAGAAGAGGGCTGCACCACGGTCACCATCTGGGTGCCGATCCGCAACGACCGCGCCATGCGCTTCCACGAACTCGCGGGTTTCAAGCGCGAGATGAAGACCGCCAAGACCACCGCCTTCGGCACCGTGCGCGTCGAGGAAATCCGCCTGAAGCGCGACGTTTCCTGACATGGACTCCGGCAGCACCGCCCTCGGCCACGCTGCGCGCGTGCGCGCGCACCAGCGCCGCACGACCGCCGTGCAGTGGATCCGCCGCACCCACGGCTGGTTCGGCCTTTGGGGCGCGGTGCTGGGGCTGCTGTTCGGTTTCAGCGGCATCTGGCTCAACCACCGCGACGTGCTGAAGCTGCCGCAGGCCCAGGAGCGCACGCGCGCCCAGCTGGTACTGCCCGACCCTGCGCCGGAAACGCCCGAGGCCATGAGCCAGTGGCTGCAGGGTGCGCTGCGCATGAGCGGCCCGCCTAACTCCCGCCGCATCGAGCCCGCCAAGCCCGTCGCCTGGGCCGACAAGAGCGACAAGAGCGCCCCCGTGCTCACGCAGCCCGCGCGCTGGGTGTTCAACTTCGGCGGCCCCAACGAGATCGTGCAGGTCGAGTACTGGCAGGGCAACCGCTCGGTCGGCGTCACCACCACGCACAACGGCTTTGTCGCCACGCTCACCAACATGCACAAGGGCGGCGGCATGCCGCTGCCGTGGATCCTGCTGGTCGACACGCTGGCCGGCAGCCTGATCTTCCTGTCGATGTCGGGCATGGCGCTGTGGATGCTCACGCACCGCCGCCGCCGCGTGGGGCTGGCGCTGTTCGGCGCATCGCTCGCCGCAGTGCTGGCCATTGCGCTCAGCGCTCTGTGATTCGTACGGTTATTGCAAGGGCGGTTGGCGGCTGCGGATAAGCTCGCCGCTTCTTTTTCAGCCCGAATCCTGCCCATGGCCACCAGCCTGCTCCTGCTGCTCGACGACATCGCGACCGTTCTCGACGACGTGTCGATCCTCACCAAAGTGGCCGCCAAGAAGACGGCCGGCGTGCTGGGCGACGACCTTGCCCTCAATGCGCAGCAGGTGTCCGGCGTCAAGGCCGATCGCGAGATCCCGGTGGTGTGGGCCGTGTGCAAGGGCTCGTTCGTCAACAAGGCCATTCTCGTGCCCGCGGCGCTGGCCATCGGCACCTGGCTGCCCTGGCTGGTGACGCCGCTGCTGATGGTCGGCGGCGCTTTTCTCTGCTTCGAAGGCGCCGAGAAACTCGCGCACAAGTTCCTGCACAAGAAGGAGCACGACGCCGACACCGAGCGCCACGAGAAGGCCGTGGCCGACGAATCGGTCGACGTGGTTGCCATGGAGAAGGACAAGATCAAGGGCGCCGTGCGCACCGACTTCATCCTCTCGGCCGAAATCATCGCCATCACGCTGGGCACCGTGCAGGGCCAGCCTTTCACGACGCAGCTGAGCGTGCTGGTCGGCATCGCGCTGATCATGACCATCGGCGTGTACGGCCTCGTGGCCGGCATCGTGAAGCTCGACGACGCGGGCCTCTACCTGAGCCAGCGCGCCAGCGCAGGCGCGCGGGCCCTGGGCCGCGGCATTCTGGCCACGGCGCCGTGGCTCATGAAGGCGCTGTCGGTGGCCGGCACGGCCGCGATGTTCCTCGTGGGCGGCGGCATCCTGGTGCACGGCGTGCCGGCGCTGGGGCATGCGGTCGAGGGCTGGGCCGCGGCTACGGGCGGTGTGTTCGGTACGTTGGGCTCGATGGGCGTGAATGCCGGCGTGGGCATCGTGGCCGGCGCCATCGTGCTGGTCGTGGTGGAGCTGGTCGGAAAGTTGCGCGGCAAGAAGGTCTGAGCCTGCTGCTGAAACCCGCCGCAAGGCGGGTTTTTTTATTGGCGCGTCTTGCCGCGCTTTATCAGCTCGACCACGATCAGCGCCACGCCCAGCACCAGCGCGAACCAGCCGACCAGGTAGGCGCCCGCGACCATCTCGAACCAGCGCGTGCCCTGGAGAAAGCGCGGCCCCAGCAGAACGGCGGCGCCGATCACGAGGCAGAGGATGCCGCGTTCGAGCGTGCGGAGTTGTCGTTTGGGTTGCGCCATGGATTCTTCGTTCGGGTTCGGGGGAGGGTGGATCGATCAGTGCGTCATTGTCCCGCGCATCGCAGCCGGGTGGCCCTGCAGCTGGAACGACTTGCCCGTAGGCACCAGCGTGTCGCCATCGAGCCGCAGGATCGTGATGTCCTGGTCGATGAAGTTGCCCACGTAGAGGTACTTGCCATCTGCGCTCCACACCGCGCCTTCGGGCAGGCCGCGCACCACCACCTCGTTGGCGCGCGTGACCTTCTTGCCGTCGATCTTCAGCAGCACCACAGAGCCGTTGC
Organism: Variovorax sp. YR566; assembly: GCF_051992195.1. Taxonomy (NCBI): domain Bacteria; kingdom Pseudomonadati; phylum Pseudomonadota; class Betaproteobacteria; order Burkholderiales; family Comamonadaceae; genus Variovorax; species Variovorax sp. YR566. Next base: position 2,552,944 of record NZ_CP197092.1, read on the forward strand.
GGTTGTAGAAGTAGGCGCTTTTCGACGAGTTGCTGCCGCGCAGGATCACCGCCACGGCGTGCCTGCCGGTCGGGCTCACGGCCAGGCCTTCGGGGCCGTCGCCGACCACCACCTTGTCGACCACGCGCGGCGGCGCGGCTTCGAGATCGATCACGCTCACGGTGTCGACCTGGCCGTCGGATGCGCCCGAGTTGCCGTTGTCGGCCGTGAGCGCGAGCTTGCCGTCTGGCGTCACGTCGACGTTGTAGGGCCACAGGCCCGCCGCGAGGTCGACCTTGTTGTAGCTGACCTTCTCTCCGTTCACGTCGAGCAGCGCGATCTTGTGGCTCGGAAACTTGGCCGCCAATGCGCGCTTGCCGTCGGGCGTGAAGCGCACGTGCGCCACCGAATCGCCCATGGCTACGGTGTCGATCAGCGTCACCTTCTTGCCCGAGATGCGCAGCACGCTCACCGAGTTGTCGGCGCGGTTGGCCACCAGCGCGAGGTCGCCCGTGCGGTTGATCGACAGGCCCGAGGGCTGCTTGCCGACCTGCAGGGTGTCGAGCAGCTTGGGCGGCGTGGTCGTCAGGTCGATCACGAAGAGGCGGTTGTCGGGCACTTGCTTGCGCGCGCCGTTCTCCTCGACCACGTTGAGCGAGTTGGCGACCAGCGCCAGCGTTTCGCCGGGCGTGATCGCGAGGTTGGTCGGCGGGCCGGCGATGGTGTTGTCCAGCTGCAGCGTGCCGACGACCTTGGGCGCCAGCGGGTCGGTGCCGATGTCGAGCACCTGCACGGTGTCGCGCCCCATCGGGCCGAGGCTCACGACGCCGGCGTCGTTCCACGACTGCTTCTCGTCATTGGCGACCAGCATCAGCTGGCGCTGCGGCACGGTGGGGGTCAGGTTCGTGCAGCCGGGGAGAGCGGCAAGGGCTGCCAGGGCCAAGGCCGCGAGTGCGGCGGGGCGGAACTGCATGGTGTGTGTCTCCGGTGTAGTTGTGTGCGCGCATGGTAGCGGCAGCTTCGTCGCCAGGCCCCGTGCCCCGGCACAATCGATCGACCCAACCCCCGAGACCCCGCCATGACCATCGAGATACCGAAGGAAGCACGCCAGCAGGCCATCACGTCCATCGAACGCTATTTCCGCGAGAACATGGAAGAGCCGATCGGCAACATCGCGGCGGGGGCGCTGCTCGGTTTCTTCCTGGAAGAGATCGGCCCGCTGGTCTACAACAAGGCCGTGGCCGAGGTGCAGGAGCGCCTGCAGTCGCGCATTTCGGAGGTCGATCTCGAGGTGCACGAGGACGAATTCCAGTACTGGCGCAAGTTCGACAAGCAGAAGAAGGGCAAGTAGGTGTGGCGCGGGCGCACCGCGGCGATTTCAAAAGTGCTTCAAAACGTTGCAGAATTCGAAGCCATGCACCTTCCACGCACGCCCCTCCGCCCCTCGCTTTCTCCCGTCCTGCGCCTCCTGGCTGCCTTGCCATTGGTCGTTGCCGCATCGATGGCCACCGCGCAGCAGGACCCGTCCGGCTTCCCGCTGGATTCGGTCGGCTATCTGAACGAGGAACTGCCCCGCATGGAAGCCGCCATCGCCGCCAAGGACCGCAGCTTCTTCCATGGCGCGATGATCCGCACGGTGCAGTTCTCCGAACGCTGGGGCTTCAAGGTCAAGGCCAACCCCGATCTGGCGGCCTACCCGATGTGCACGTCGGCGGTCATGGACTACGTGGTCGTCGGCATGTGCAAGCTCACGCCGTCCGACGAGTGCGAGCCCGGACTGGCCTCGCGTTTCGACACCAACGTGCAGCGCTGCCGCGAAGTGGCCGCGAAAAAATAGACGGCAGACAAGCCACAGAAAGAGACACCCGCCATGGACTACGCCCGCTACCAGACCCTCGCCATCGCGCGCCGTGGTGCGAATGGCGCGGTGCTCGACATCCAGATGCGGGCGGCCAACGGCAAGCTGCCCACGGCGGGCCATGACGGCCACCGAGAACTCGCCGAGATCTGGCGCGACGTGTCCGCCGACGACACGGTGCGCTGCGCCGTGCTGCGGGGCGAAGGCCAGGGCTTCTCGGGCGGCGGCGACCTCGCGATGGTGCAGGACATGACCACCGACGACGCAGTGCGCCAGCGCGTGTGGCGCGAGGCGCGCGACCTTGTCTACAACATCATCAACTGCGACAAGCCCATCGTCAGCGCCATGCACGGCCCGGCCGTGGGCGCGGGGCTGGTGGCGGGGCTGCTGGCCGACATCTCCATCGCCACGAAGAACGCGAAGATCGTCGACGGCCATACGCGACTGGGCGTGGCTGCGGGCGACCACGCGGCTATTGTCTGGCCGCTGTTGTGCGGCATGGCCAAGGCCAAGTACCACCTGCTGCTGTGCGAGCCGGTGAGCGGCGAGGAGGCCGAGCGCATCGGCCTCGTGTCGCTCGCGGTGGAAGAGGCCGACCTGCTGCCGCGTGCCTACGAAGTGGCCGACCGGCTCGCGGCCGGCAGCCAGAGCGCCATTCGCCTCACCAAGTACGCGCTGAACAACTGGCTGCGCCAGGCCGGCCCGACCTTCGACGCCTCGCTGGCGCTCGAATTCATGGGCTTTGCGGGCGCCGACGTGCGTGAGGGCATTGCCTCGCTGCGCGAACGGCGCGCGCCGAACTTCAGCTGATCGATCAGGCCTTGCGAAGGCCCTGCAGCGTCTGCAGCAGCACGACGCGGGTCTGCCCGAGGATCATTCCCTTCCACTCGTCGTTGTCGCAGTAGAACGCGTCGCGCAGTTCTGCGCGGATCTCGCGCTTCTGCGCTTCCGGTGCCTCGGGGTGGCGGCGCAGCCAGGTGTCGGCGCGCAGGCGAGTCAGCACTTCGAGGTCGGGCAACGTACCGAACTCCAGGCCCATCGGCGCGATCTTCGCGTTCGGGCATTCGTCGTACGCGGTCGAGATCACCGGGCCCGACACGTCGGCCGAGGCCGAGTCGCCGGCAAAGGGCGCGAACACGTCCGCGCCCCACCAGGCGTGGGCCATCGCAAGGTCTTCGGGCGTATTGCGGCCCGGGTAGATCTTCTCGCCATGGCCGTAGGGGCCGAGGCCGGTGTGCACGTCGATCCAGCCGATGTGGGTAGCCGATGCGGCGTACTTGCGCAGGATCTTGCGGATGGTTCCGTTGCTCCACGAGGGCGCGGTGCCGCCGTAGAACAGGCCGTCGGGCGAGGTGTACTGGCCCTTGGTCACCGCCGCGCGGAAGGCGGTCATGCCGTGCTGCTGGACGTAGGCGGCCACGGCAGCTTCGTCGGCGGGTGTCGGTGGCCAGGTCGCGGGCAGCACCAGCGGTTCGACATCCGCGTACTCGGCGTTCACCGGTAGGGGCGCATTGAAGTCGATGTGGTTGCGGTTCAGGTCGATGTTGTCTTCGTTCGTGCGGTGCAGGTGCGAAAAGCCGTGCGGGTTGACCGCATGCACCAGCAGCAGCGCGACTCCGGCTTTTTCCAGCCGCGAAAGCAGGTCGGCATCGTTGAGCGTGGCGATCTGCGTGCCCGAGCCGCAGAAGCCTTCAGGGCCGTGCGTGCCCGAGGTCACGAGCAGCAGCTTCTTCGCGTCGATCGCGCCGATCAACGCCACGTCGGTGGCGAGCTCTTCGCCGAGCGCGCCGAGGTGCGCTTCGAGCACGAACGACTCGACAGCCGCGCCGCGCTGCGCTGCGGCCTCGAGAAACTTGGCGCGGGCTTCGGCATACGTGCCCGAGAAATAACGCGTGGCGGCGGAGCGTTGTGTTGTTGGCATGAGGTGGGGACTCCTGTGCGTGGAATGGTGAAGAAAGTCGTCAGGCCGTTGCGTGGGCGCCCGCGGCATCGATGTCGCGGCCCGTATGGTCGCGCAGCCAGAGCAGGCCGAGCAGCGAAACCACCGTCATCGCCACAAGGTACCAGGCAGGCGCGAGCTTGCTGCCCGTGGCGTTGAGCAGCCAGGTGCTGATGAAGGGCGCGAAGCCGCCGAACAGCGCCACGCCCACGCTGTACACCAGCGACATGCCGCTGGCGCGCACCGCCTTCGGGAACATCTCCGGCAGCATCGTGATGCCGGGCACCGTCTGCACCACCAGGCCGAAGCTGAACACGCCGAGCACGACGAACAGCACCGTCGGCGTGGGCGAGGCGTTGAGCCACAGGAAGCCCGGGTAGATCAGGATCGCCAGTGCGATGCGGCTCCAGACGATGAGCGGCTTGCGGCCCACCACGTCCGACAGCTTGCCGACGAAGGGCGCGAAGGCGAACGAGATCAGCCCGGTGAGCGCGGCGCCGAACAGCGCCACCGACGGCGTAAAGCCCAGCTCGCGCACGGCGTACGTCGGCATGTAGAACGTGACGACATATGCGGCCGTGGTGCCGCCCACCAGCGAAAGAATCGCTGCCAACACCGTCTTGCCGTGCTGCGTGCAGACGATCTTCAGGCTGCTCTCGCGCGGCGCGGCGGCTTCTTCCGGCGAGATGTGCAGCGACTCTTCGAGATGGCGGCGGATGTACATGCCCACCGGCGCGATCAGCATGCCGATGATGAAGGGCACGCGCCAGCCCCAGCTCTGCATTGATTCCGTCGACAGCGTGAAGGTCAGCAGGCCCACCACGACAGCGCCGAGCATCACGCCCAGGCCCTGGCTCGCGAACTGCCAGCTCGCCATGTAGCCGCGGTTGGACGGCGTGGCGTGCTCGACCAGCAGCGTGGTCGATGCACCCACTTCGCCGCCGGCCGAGAAGCCCTGGATGAGCCGCGCCAGCACGATGACGACCGGCGCCGCCACGCCGATGGCCGCGTACGTGGGCGTGAAGGCGATCAGCGCGCAGCCCAGCGCCATCAGGAAAATGGTGAGCGTCATGGCCTTCTTGCGGCCCGCGCGGTCGGCATACGCGCCGATCACGATGCCGCCCAGCGGCCGCATGATGAAGCCCACGCCGAAGCTCGCCACCGTCAGCAGCAGCTGTCCGTACGAATTGAAGGTCGGGAAAAACAGTTTGCCGATCACCAATGCCAGGAAGCCGTAGACGGTGAAGTCGAAGAACTCCAGCCCGTTGCCGATGGTGGTGGCCACGATGGTCTGGCGCCTGCGTGCGGGGCGAGCGGGGGACGAGGACGGCGCGGGCTGCTTGCTTGGGTTGCTCATGGCTCTCCAGTGTTGGCTTTGCTTTTCGAGGATGTCGGTCGAAGGTATCTACGCACTGACCGCGCCGGATGCTAGAGACTCGCTGCTGTCATGAAAAGACAATAATTGGGCGTCAAAGATAACTTTTGGTTGTCATGAAACCCAATCAGTTGCACGCCTTCGTGGCGGTGGTCGAGCAGATGAGCATTCGCGCCGCGGCCCGCGTGCTGGGCATTTCCCAGCCGGCCGTGACGAAGATCGTGCGCGAGCTGGAGCGCGAAGTCGGGGCGCCGCTGGTGGAGCGCAGCGTCAAGGGCGTGCGGCTCACCGAGTTCGGCAAGGCCTTTGCGCCACGCGCCCGGCTGCTGCTGGCCGACATGCAGCGCGCACGCGACGAGATCGCGCAGATCCGCGACGGGCTCACGGGCAAGGTCTCGCTGGCCGTCAGCACTTCGTTCGCGCTCACGGTGCTGCCGGCCGCGTTCAAGGATTTCCACGCGCGGCTGCCGGCAGTCGACGTGCAGTTCAGCGAAACGGTGCTGCCCTGGATGCTGGGGCGCCTGCGCGAGGGCTCGCTCGACTTTGCGGTGGCGCATGTGGTGCCGGGCCGGCTCGATCCGCAGTTCGAGGCGATGGAGCTCTTTCCGGTGAGGCTGGTGGTGGGACTGCGCGAGCGTCATCCGCTGCGCGCGAGCCGCTCGATCCGCGAGCTCTACAAGGCCGAGTGGATTCTTCCGGGCGACGACCATTTCAGCGGCCGCGAGGCCGTGTCGCCGCTGCTGCCACTGGGCCTGCCGCCGCCGGCGCGGGTAATCCAGGGGCAATCGGTCACGGTGGCGCTGGCGCTGGTCGGGCAGATGGACCTGGTCGGCCTGTTCGTGGAGCCGCTGGCAACGCTGACCTTCAAGCGCCACGGCATCCGGCGAGTGGAGATCGAGGAAGAGCTGCCCATGCTGAGCGTCAGCGTCATCAAGCGCCGTGGGCAACTGCTGACGCCGGCCGCGCAGCATTTCGTCGAATGCATCCAGCGGGCCTCGGCGGTGGCGATGGGCGGCTAGCTAGAGCGGCGGAAAGCTGACGCCGGCGTCGCCGGTCTTCCAGGGCGCGTACTTGTGCATGGCGCGTGCGAACAGGTCCGAGGCGGTCCAGCCGGACAGCCACGCTTGCAGGCGGGGCCAGGGCTGTGCATCGAACCACGCGGGCTCGACCATTGCGAACTGGCGCACGAAGGGCATGACGGCGGCATCGGCCAGCGTGGCATGCGCGCCAGTCAGGTGGGGCGAAGTCGACAGCCTGGCTTCGAGGTCGCGCAGGAACTGGGCGCCACGCTCGCGCGCGGGTTCGCCGCCATCCGCATGACGGTCGGGGTACTTGTAGCGGTCGAGCTGGGGCTTGAAGCCGTCGTCGCAGATGGCGACCAGTGCGAGCATGTCCTGCAGCGTGCCGGTGTCGGGCTGCAGCCAGCGCAGCGGGTCGTTGCGGTGCAGGGCCCACAGCATCACGTCGAGGCTCTGCTCCAGCACCGTGCCGTCTTCGGTCAGCAGCACGGGCACCGTGGCCTTGGGCGAGGCCGCCAGCATCTCGGCTGGCTTGTTCTTCAGCACCACCTCGCGCAGCTCGCAGCGCTGGCCGCTCGCAATCAGCGCGAGCCGGGCCCGCATCGCATAGGGGCAACGGCGGAATGAATAGAGGACGGGGAGGGCGGTGGCGGGCATTCGTGTGTGCGGGCGAAGCGGTCGATTTTCGGCGACCGCGGCTGGCTCGCAGCCGGGCGGGGTTTTCATCACAATGGACTGCCATGGCCGAACGCCTCTTCCTTCGCCTCGACGACGACCCCTTGCACGGGCCGGAATCTGGCGTGCCTGCGGGTACGTTGCGCGCGTTCCCGGTTGGGGCTGCGCTGCGCGGCCACGTCTCGCACATCATGCTGTACCGCGAGACCTTCGCCGAAGGGCACGAGGTGCGCGAACGCGTGCTGCCAGACGGCGCGGTGCGGCTGGTGTTCAACCTCGGCGATGCACCGTCCGCCGGTGAAGGCGAGGGGCTGGCGGTGGAAGCCATTGGCGCTTCGGCCGCGCCTGTGGTGGTGCGCATGCGGCGCAAGGTGGAGGGGCTCTCCGTCACCCTGCGCCCTGGTGCCGCCGCTGCGCTGCTGGGGTTGCCAGTGGGCGAGATCGGCGGCAGCGCCGTGGACCTCGATGCGCTGTGGCAGGGTGAAGGCACCGAGCTGCTGGGGCGCATGGCCGAGGCGCCGGACGATGCAGCGCGAGTGACGCTGCTGCACGCCGTTCTGCAACGCCGGCTTCGCGACAGCAGCGCCGCCGCAGGCAACACAGGCGCTGCCATGCATGCCGCGCAGCTCATCGCCGCATCCGATGGGCGTCGCTCCTTGCGCGAGGTGGCAATGGCCGTCGGCATTGGCGAACGGCGACTGCAGCAGCTCTTTCATGCCCATGTGGGCCTTTCGCCGCGCGCCTGGAGCCGGCTCGCGCGCATGCATGGTTGTCTGCGCGCGCTGCGGCTGCAGTCGTCGCCCGCGTGGGCTGATGTTGCGCTGGAGACCGGCTTCTACGACCAGTCGCACATGGCCAACGAGTTCCGCGCGCTCTGCGGCGTTACGCCGACGGAGTTCATGGGGCACGCCGTTTCGGGTTCTTCCAAGACGGCGTGTTGAGCGCGCACTATCTTCGTCCGCTCTTGCACAGGCAGATCGAAGGAGCAACCGAACATGCAGAACGAAAACACCCGTCGCCCGTTGAAGGATTGCGTGGCAGTGGTGACTGGCGCGAGTCGAGGAGCAGGGCGCGGCATCGCGCTGGAACTGGGCGCCGCCGGAGCCACGGTGTACGTCACCGGGCGCAGCACGCGCGAACGGCCCGCGCAAACCTACGGCCAGTTGCTGGCCCTGTCTGATATGCAGGCCGTGCCCGGCAGCATCGACGACACCGCAGACGAACTCACCCGCATGGGCGGACACAGCATCGCCGTGCAGTGCGACCACACCCGCGAGGAAGAAGTGGCGGCGCTCTTCGCCCGCGTGGAGCGCGAGGCAGGCCGCATCGACCTGCTGGTGAACAACGCCTGGGGTGGCCACGAGACCTTCAATGGCGTGTTCGAAGCACCTTTCTGGGAGCACCCGCTGTCGAACTGGGATTCGATGTTCGACCGCGGCGTGCGCAACCACCTCGTGGCCAGCCGCTGTGCCGCGCCGCTGATGGTGCGACAGAAAAAGGGGCTGATCCTCACCACCACCTTCTGGGACCGTGATCACTATCTGCGCGGCAGCCTCTTCTACGACCTCGCGAAGGCTTCGATGACCCGGCTGGCGTTCGGCATGGCGCAAGACCTGCGGTCGCACAACGTCGCCTCCATTGCCGTGTCGCCCGGCTGGATGCGCACGGAGTTCGTGCTGGCCGGCCACAAGACCGATGAGGCGCACTGGCATGAGCGGCCCGCGCTGGCGCGCACCGAGTCGCCGCGCTACCTGGGACGGGCGATCGCGGCGCTGGCCGGCGATGCGCGGGTGATGGACAAGAGCGGCGAGGTGCTGCGCGTGGCCGACCTGGCGCGCGAGTACGGCTTTACCGACATCGACGGCAGGCAGGTCGAGGCCTTCGAGATGTAGCGCTACCGGAGCTCCCGCACGTCGATGCGAAAGCGCAGTTCAGGCGTGCCGCCGAGCTCGGGTAGCTTGACGAACTCTTCCACCAGCACGCCGCCGTTGGCGCGGATCACCTGCTGCGAGGCGAGGTTTTCGGGGCTGGTCGTGATGTCGACGTGATCGAGGCCCCTGGTGCGCGCCTCGGGCAGCAGCGCGCGCAGCGCAGCCTTGGCGTAGCCTCGGTTGCCCTTCCACGGGACCACGCCGTAGCCGATGTGGCCAAGGCAGTAGATGGGCAGGGCGTTGGTGCCAGGCTGCCAGCGTAGCTGAATGCTGCCGCAGAACTCGCCGTCCCACATCCAGCGCCGGTAGCCTGGCAGGCGGGGCACGGTGCCTCCGCCGGGCAGCGCGACTGGCGGGCCCTTGGCTTCGGGGTCGACGAGGCTGGCCAGAAAGCGTTCGGGGTCGGCGTGGATCTGCGCCAGTTCTTCCTGGCCGGCTTCGGGCCGCAGGTTGTTGGGCGACCAGCCGCGTTCCAGCGCGGCGATGTAGCCGGCGAGGTGTTCGTGCGAAGGCCAGACGAGTTGCAAGGGCGTGCGGGGTTCGGAGGTCATTTTCCGGATGGTAGGCGAACGGTCGATGGCGACCGGGGCTCGGCAGTAAAACGCAACAATGTTGCGTTGATCCATATAATGCAATACTGTTGCATATATGGAGCCTGCCCCATGGCTGACCGCCTCCCCGTTACCGTGCTCTCCGGCTTTCTTGGCGCCGGCAAGACCACGCTGCTGAACCACATCCTCCACAACCGCGAGGGCCGCCGCGTGGCAGTCATCGTCAATGACATGAGCGAGGTCAACATCGACGCTGCGCTCGTGCGCGACGGCGGTGCCGAGCTCTCGCGCACCGACGAGAAGCTGGTCGAGATGAGCAACGGCTGCATCTGCTGCACGCTGCGCGAAGACCTGCTGATCGAGGTCAACCGGCTCGCGAAGGAAGGGCGCTTCGACCAGCTGGTGATCGAGTCCACCGGCATCTCCGAGCCGCTGCCTGTGGCCGAAACCTTCACCTTCGCTGGCGAAGACGGCAAGAGCCTGGCCGACGTGGCCCGGCTCGACACCATGGTGACGGTGGTCGACGCCTTCAACTTCCTGCGCGACTACGGCTCGCCCGACAGCCTCGGCCAGCGTGGCCAGTCGCTCGGTGACGAGGACACGCGCACGGTGGTCGACCTGCTGATCGAGCAGATCGAGTTCTGCGACGTGCTGGTGGTCAACAAGACCGACCTCGTCACGCCCGAGGAGCGCGAACGGCTCATGGCCATCTTGCGCAGCCTGAACCCGCGTGCCCGCATCGAGGTGTCTGAGTTCGGCCGCGTGGCGCTCGACCGCGTGCTCGACACTGGCCTGTTCGACTTCGAGCAGGCCGAGCAGGCGCCCGGCTGGCTGGCCGAGCTGCGCGGCGAGCACGTGCCCGAGTCGGAGGAATACGGCATTCGCAGCTTTGTCTACCGTTCGCGCATTCCGTTTCACCCGATGCGATTCTGGAAGCTGGTGCAAAGCGAATGGGAAGGAGTGGTGCGCTCCAAGGGCTTCTTCTGGCTTGCAAGTCGCGCCACGCGTGCGGGCTCGTGGTCGCAGGCCGGCGGCGCCTGCCGCTATGGCGCGGCGGGTTTCTGGTGGGCCGCAGTGCCGCGCGAGCACTGGCCGACCGAGCCGGATGCGCTGGAGCTGATCCACAAGAACTGGGACCCGGCCACGGGTGACGCGCGGCAGGAGCTGGTGCTGATCGGCATCGGCATGGACGAAGACGCGTTGCGCGCCCGGCTCGACGAGTGCCTGCTCACGGAAAACGAGATGCGCTTCGGCGCCTCGTGGTGGCAGAACTTTCCGGATCCGTTCCCCTCGTGGAACGTGTGAGAAAAGCCTAGCGGGCGCAGTCGCCGCAGGTGCCGTGGAGGGTCAGCGCAGTGTGGCGGGTGTCGATGCCCTGCTTGCGCAAGGCCCGCCCCAGCCGGCCCATCACCTTCGGCAGTTCCGGATCGGACGGCAGCGCCAGCACCTTGTGGCACTGGTCGCACTCGAAGGTGTTGCCCGACTCTGCCTCCACATGGCGCGAGAAGCGGTTGACGCGGTCGGGGCCCACGCGGCGGTCGCACAGGCCGGCCTCGACGAGCCGGTCGAGCACGCGGTAGACCGTCACGCGGTCGGGCGTTTCGCCGGTGGCGGCGGTGTAGGCCGAGGCCACTTCTTCGTGCGTCAGGGGTTGCGAGCTGTGCTCGATCAGTTCGAGCACGGTCTGCGCGGCGCGCGTGACGCGCAGGCCGTTGTCGCGAAGCAGCGTTTCGCTGTCGAACGGGGCGGCGCGAGGGGGCTTCGGGTGCGAGGTCGTTGTCTTCATGCGGTCTTCTTGCGAAACGCCATTGTGTTGCATCCCGGGGCGCCTTGGGTAGCGCGGGGCGCAATCGCCCGCCTGGCATGCCAGATAATCGCCGCCATCGAGACACACCACCGGGCGGCACGAACAGCATGGACACAGAGCGGGGCGGCGACGTACTCAGCCATGTGCTTGCGACGTACAAGTCAGAAAGGGCGGTGACTGCGCGGTTTTCGCTCTCTGCTCCCTGGGCGCTGCATTCGACCGGCGTGGCCGGTCCGCTGATCCGCATGTGCACCGGCGCACCCTACTGGATTGCAGTGGACGGCGCCGAGCCGGTGCAGGTGGCGCCGCACGACATCGCGATGCTGCCGCAAGGCGGGGCGCACACCGTGTCGTCCGCGCCGGGGCTCGATGCGATGCCTTTCCGCGAGCAGATCGAGGCGCATTCGATCGGCCGGCACGGCGACCACCCCATCGTGTTCTCGCATGGCGGCGGCGGCCCGGTCACCGAGCTGTTCTCGTTGCACCTGTGGATGCCCGCACAGGGCCTGGGCTCGATCATCGGCAGCCTGCCGTCGCTGATCGTGCTTCGGCAGGCGCAGATTCCCACCACCGCCTCGCTGGCGCAGGCCATGGAATCGCTGGTGAACGAAACCGTGGCCCAGCGCCCGGGCTGGCAGCTGTCGGCGGCGCGCATGGCCGACCTGCTGCTGGTGCACATCCTGTGCGAGCACCTCTATGCCCAGCCGCAGGCGCAGAGCCAGACGGGACAGGTCGGCAGGCTGCGCGGGCTGGACGACGAAAGCATTGCCCGTGCGATGTCGCTGATGCACGAGCGGCCCGAGCATCCGTGGTCGGTTGCCACGCTGGCGCAGGCCAGCTACCTGTCGCGCACCATCTTCAGCGAGCGCTTTCGCGCGCTCGTGGGCGTCACGCCCATGCATTACCTGGGCTCGTACCGCATGACGCTGGCGGCCGAGAAACTCAAGAACCGGCAGCTGAGCCTGCACCAGGTGGCCGAGGCGGTCGGCTATGCGTCGGAGAAGGCGTTCTCGCGCGCCTTCCAGCGCTGGACGGGCATGACCCCGAGCGCGTACGCCCGCCAGCAGGGCGGACCCGAATCCGACTGAATCTGCCGTCCCGGACGGTCGGTGCCCAAATCCGGCCTGCCGGAGGTTGAGGCGGCGGCGTGCGGGTCGAACAATCGGCGCATGGCAACCCCACGCAAAAGAGTCATTCCCGAAGTGCGCAACCCCGCGCTCGAGCTGTCGCTGGTGAAGCCCATCGCCACCGGCGACAACCAGCAGCGCGCGGCCACCGTGCAAAACACCGATGGTGAGCCACTGGTGGCCTTCGAAGGCAGCAGCAACCCCTACCTGGAGCACCAGCGCAACGACCTGCTGCTGAGCCTGCAGCACATGCGCAGCGAAGGCCACGACGAGATGGTCTTCATGTGCATCACGCACTGCAAGGAGCTGAGCTTCAAGGCCATCCACTACGAGCTGGCCAACATGCAGGCGCGCATCCGGGGCGACGACGTGGCCGGTGCGCTGCAACTGGTGCCGCGCGTGCGCGCGCTGCTCGAATTCCTTGGCAAGACCTGGGACGTGCTCTCGACCATCACGCCGCACGAGTTCAACCAGTTCCGCAACACGCTGGGCATTGCCTCGGGGCAGCAGTCGTACATGTACCGGCATGTTGAATTCATCCTCGGCAACAAGTCGATTCCGCTGGCGCGCGCGCATGCGAACAACCCCGACGTGTGGCCCTACATGGAGCGCGCGCTGAATTCACCGAGCCTGTACGACGACGTGCTGGCGCTGCTGCACCGCCGCGACATCGCCGTGCCGCCCGGGGCGCTGGCGCGCGACTGGTCGGCGCCCTATGTGCCGAACCCGGGCGTCGAGGCGGCGTGGCTGTGGGTGTACGGCGATCCGACGCCGGAGAACGACCTATACCGGCTGGGCGAGGCGCTGATGGACATCGCCGATGTGTTCTCGCAGTACCGCTGGCGGCATTTCGTGTCGGTCGAACGCATCCTGGGCTTCAAGCCGGGCACGGGCGGTTCGGCCGGCGTGGGTTGGCTGCGCAGCGTGGTCGATCACCGTTTCTTTCCCGAGCTGTGGTCCGTGCGGACGCAGCTGTGAGCACGGCATGACACAGGCAGCAAGGGTATTGATCGTCGGCGCGGGCATCGCGGGCTGCTCGGCCGCCATCTCGTTGGCCGGCAAGGGCTTTCGCGTCACGCTGGTCGAGAAGCAGGCCGAGTGGCGCTTCCAGAGCTCGGGCATCTTCATCTACGGCAACGGGCTCGAGGCGCTGCGCAAGGTCGGTGTTCTGCCCGGCATCCTCGACGCGGGCTTTGCCATAGAGGACGGCCGCAATGTCTACCTCGACCACCACGGCGAGCCCATCGTCGATGTGTTCTATCCGCGCTCCAGCGGCGGCTCGGCGCCTATCGTGGGCATCAGGCGCGCGGAGATGCACCGTATCCTGGCCGCGCGGCTCGATGCGTTGGGCGTGGAGATACGGCTGGCGACGACGGTCGCGGAGATCGATTCGCCCGGCGGCAGCGATCGCGCGGAGGTCATGTTTTCGGACGGCACGGCACAGCGCTTCGACCTCGTCATTGGCGCAGACGGCATCCGCTCGCAGGTGCGTGAGGCCGTCGCCGGCCCCGTCGCACCGCGCTACACCGGCTTCGGCGTCTGGCGCAGCGTGCACGAGCGGCCGCGTGCGCTGGACGCCAAGATCATGATGATGGGCGTCGGCAAGCGGCTGGGCATCATGCCGATCAGCCACGACAGGCTCTACATCTTCGGCACGGTCGCCGAGCCGGCTGGCCGCTGGTATCCGAAGGAGACATGGCCGGAACAGATGCGCGAGCGCTTCGCCGAGTTCGGCGGCCCGGCGCGGCAGTTTCTGGATCAGCTCGGCGCGGATTCCGAAGTGCTCTACACGGCCGTCGAGGAGGTGCACACGCCGCTGCCCTGGCACGCGGGCCGCGTGCTGCTGATAGGCGATGCGGCGCATGCCTCGACGCCCTTCATGGGGCAGGGCGGGGCTATGGCGGTGGAAGACGCGGTGGTGCTGGCCGACATGCTCGCGCGGCACGGCATCGCCGACGCCACGCTGCACGCCTTCGGCGAACGCCGCTACCCGATGTGCCGCTTCGTGCAAGACGCCTCGCGCAAGGTGGGCGAGGCGGGGGCGATGGAAGATGCCGAGAGCTGCGCGCGGCGCAATGCGGCGATGCGCGAGGGGGCACAGCAGCAGGTCGATGCCTTCTACCGGCAGCTGGGAGAGTTCGGCTCGCTGCATATGCCGGAACCAGCCTAAGCATCTGACAAATGGGTCGTTCGCTTGCGGGCGAGGGCGCGACAGAATCGCGCGCTTTGCCTCCTGCAATCGAAAGTTCGCCATGCGTGCCCATTTCCTGTCGAAGCTGCTCAAGCCGGTCCTTGGCCTGTGGGCCTGCGCTTCGTTGACCGCGGCCGCGCAGGCGCAACCGGCGGCTGCCGCCTATCCGTCGAAGCCCGTGCACATCACGGTCGCGAATACGCCCGGCAGTTCGCCCGACGTGCTGGCGCGCTACCTGGCGCAGCGCCTGTCGGAGCAATGGAAGCAGCCGGTGGTGGTCGACAACCGCGCCGGCGCGGCCGGCATCCTGGCCGCCGATGGGCTGGCCAAGGCGCAGCCCGACGGCTACTCGCTGCTGGTGGGCGCGGACGGGCCTATCACCATCCTCCCCAACATCCAGGCCGGATTGCCCTATGACGCCCGGCGCGACCTGGTGCCCGTGGTGTCGCTCGGGCAGATCGACTTCGTGCTGGTCGCCAACCCGAAGACCGGCTTCCACACGGTGGCCGACTTCGTTCGCGCGGCCAAAGCCCATCCTGGGCGCATCAACTACGCCTCGGCCGGCAATGGCAGCCCGCAGCAGTTGAGCATGGAGCTGCTGAAGCAGAAGGCTGGCATCTACGTCACGCACATCCCGTACCGTGGCGGCCCGCTGGGCATGCAGGACGTGATCGCGGGGCAGGTCGACGTGATGTTCATCGCGGTCGGCCCCGCGCTGCCGCACATCCGCAGCGGCCGGCTGGTGGCGCTGGGCACCAGCGGCGAGAGGCGCCATGCGCTGCTGCCCGAAGTGCCGACCGTGGGCGAAAGCTATGCGGGCTACCGCTCGGGCACATGGTTCGGGCTGTTCGCGCCGGCGCGAACGCCGCAGCCGGTGCTCGACGCCATCGCGGCGGAGGCGGGGCGCATCGTGCAGGCTCCGGCCGCCCGTGCAGAACTCGCGGTGCAGGGCATCGAGGCCACGGGCCATCCGCAACGGCAGTTCCAGACGCAGGTGGCGGCCGAATACGAGCGCTATGCGCAGATCGTGAAGGCCGTGGGCATCAAGGCCGAGTAACAGACAGTCAGACAGTCGCCTGCCCGGGCAACCGCACGGTGGCACATCGCAACGATGTGCAAGTCAGCCAACCGGCCGTTTCCGTGCCTTGGGCAGGCCCCGGATGCGCTAAGGTGCGGTCATCCGCGTTCCTGAATACCTTTGCCCGACCATGTCCCGTCCTCCCATCGAGATCGAAACCGCCCCCAACCCCACCGCCACGGTGATCGTGATGCACGGCCTCGGCGCCGACGGCAACGACTTCGTGCCCATTGCCAACGAACTTGAGCTTTCGGCCGTGGGCCCGGTGCGCTTCGTGTTCCCCAATGCGCCGGTCATGCCCGTGACCATCAACGGCGGCTACCAGATGCCGGCCTGGTACGACATCGCCTTGCCCGACCTGGCAGCGCAGGAAGACGAGGCCGGACTGCGCCGCTCGCAGGCGACCATCGAGGCGATCATCGCCAGTGAAAAAGCCCGCGGCATCGCCGCCGAGCGCATCGTGGTGGCCGGCTTCTCGCAGGGCTGCGCGATGGCGCTCATGACCGGCCTGCGCCACACCGAGCGGCTGGCCGGCATCGTCGGCCTCTCCGGCTACCTGCCGATCGCGGCCACCACTGCGGCCGAACGCCACGCGGCCAACCACGAAACGCCCGTGTTCCTCGCCCATGGCCGGCAAGACCCCGTGGTGCCCCTTGCCGCGGCGATGCGCTCGCGCGACGCGCTGGCCGCCTTGGGCTATACCGTCGAGTGGCACGAATACACGATGGCGCACTCGGTGTGCATGGAAGAAATCGCCGACCTCAACCGCTTCCTGCTGCGGGTGCTCGGCTGAACTTCGTCGAAGGAGACAAGAAAATGATCCTGGTCATCGGACACGCCCTGGCAAAGCCCGACACCCTGCAGGCCATGCTCGCCATCAGCACCGAGCACGTGCTGCGCTCGCGCACCGAAGCCGGCTGCATTTCGCATGAAGTCACGACCGACGTGCAGGACCCGCTGCGACTGACCTTCGTGGAGCGCTGGAGCGACATGGCCGCGCTGCAGACGCATTTTCGCGTGGACGCCTCGCGCGCCTTCGGCAAGGCGCTGGCGGCCATGGCCGACGGCACGCCGGAGATACACGTCTACCAGTCGGACGAGATCGACCTGTCGGCCGGGCGCGCCAAGGCCTGAAATTCATCAGCCATCGGGGCCGTTCACTGGCGCATCGTCTATGCAGATAGCTATCAAAAACATAGCGAACCACAGGGTAGCCTGCCTCGGGATTCCCTGCACGAGCAATGCCCGCGTGCCCGTGCTACCTTCCAGCCCCTCAGAAGATTGATGGGTCATAACAATATGAGCAACAGATTGCTGGAGAGGTTGGGTGCACTTTCAGCCGCACGCCTCCAGGGCATGCGGCGTGGCATCGAGAAGGAAAGCCTGCGCGCTCTGCCGGACGGCAAGCTCGCGCTGACGCCGCATCCCGTGGCCCTGGGCTCCGCGCTCACGCATCCGCACATCACGACCGACTTCAGCGAATCGCAGCTCGAACTCATTACGGGCGTGCATGCGAACGTCGAATCGGCGCTCGAAGAGCTCACGCGGGTGCACCAGTTCACCTACCGCGTGCTTGACGGCCTGGGCGACGAGCGCCTGTGGGTGTCGAGCATGCCCTGCGGCCTGCCGACCGACGAGACCATTCCGATCGGCCGCTACGGCTCGTCGAACGTGGGCCGCGCCAAGAGCGTCTACCGCATGGGCCTGAGTCACCGCTATGGCCGCCGCATGCAAACCATCTCGGGCATTCACTACAACTGGTCGCTGCCCGACGTGTCGAGCGAACAGTATTTCGCGCTGATTCGCAATTTCCGCCGCCAGGCCTTCCTGCTGCTGTACCTGTTCGGCGCCTCGCCGGCCCTGTGTTCGAGCTTTGTGGCGGGCCGCCCGCACGAGCTGCAGCCGCTGGGCGACGGCAGCATGTTCATGCCGCACGGCACCTCGCTGCGCATGGGCCGCCTGGGCTACCAGAGCGACGCGCAGGCCTCGCTGGCCGTGAGCTACAACAGCCTCGACGGCTACGGCGCCTCGCTGCAGGACGCGCTCACGCGCCCGTGGCCGGCCTACGAATCCATCGGCATCCGCAACCTCGGCGGCGACTACAACCAGCTGGGCACCAGCCTGCTGCAGATCGAGAACGAGTTCTACGGCACCATCCGCCCCAAGCGCGTGATCAACCCCGGCGAGCGTCCGCTGCATGCGCTGCGCGAGCGCGGTGTGGAATACGTCGAAGTGCGCCTGATGGACCTCGACCCCTTCGAGACCGTCGGCATCAACGCGCAGACCATGCGCTTCATCGACGTGTTCCTGCTGCACTGCCTGCTGAGCGACAGCCCCGACGACACGCCGCAGGAAATCGCCGACCTCGCGCACAACCAGCACCTCACGGCCGCGCGCGGCCGCGAGCCGGGCCTGAAGCTGCAGCGCGACGGACGCGAAGTGGCGCTGGCCGACTGGGGCCTGGAGCTGGTCGAGCAGTGCCTGCCCATTGCCGCCGCGCTCGACGCGGCGCAGGGCGGCACGGCGCATGCCGATGCGGTGCGCGCCGCCAGGGCCGCGCTGCAGAACCCCGACAGCCTGCCCTCCGCCCGCGTGCTCGCGGCCATCGAGAAAGACCACGGCAACTCCTTCATCGGCTTCGTGCGTGCCCAGTCGGAGCAGACCCGCGCCGCACTGCTGGGCCTGCCGTTCTCGGCCGCGCAGCAGGCCGAGTTCGAGCAGATGACTGCCGAGTCGATCCAGGAGCAGAAGCGCATCGAGGCGGCCGACACCATGCCCTTCGAGATCTACCGCGAGCAGTACGTCTCGCCCGCGCGGCTGGGCATGGCGCGCGGCCGCATGGCGGTCGCTGCCTGAGGCTTATTGCCGGGGAATCCCGGCCTGGGCGACGACCTCGCTCCAGCGCTTGATCTCGCGTTCGATCATCGACTTCATCTGGACGGGCGAAGAGGGCGCGGGTTCGCTGCCCAGTGATGCCAGCGTTGCCTTGACGCCCGGGTCGCCGAGCGCCGCTCGCACGCTGCGATCAAGGCGCTCGATTGCCTGCGGCGGCGTGCCACCGGGCGCCGCGAGTCCCAGCCAGGAGCGGATCTCGAAGCCCTTCAGCACGCTCGCGACGGCAGGCACCTCCGGCATCGACGGCCAGGGTTGCGCGCTGGTGACCGCCAGCGCACGCAGCCGGCCAGACTGGATGTGCGGCGTTGCAACGGTCAGCGTGTCCGCCAGGATGTCGACGTCGCCCGCGATCACCGCCTGCACCGGTGCGCCGCCGCCGCGATAGGGCACGTGCAGCAGCCTGACGCCGGCGCTGACGCCCAGCAGTTCCCCGACCATGTGCTGCGTCGAGCCCACGCCCACGGAAGTGAATGTGACCCGCTCCGGCGCCTGCCGCGCAGTGGCGAGCAGTTCCGCGAGATTCCTGGCCGGATGCTCCGCGCGCACGGCGATGACGAAGGGAAAGCTCGTCACGGTCGAGACGAATGCGAAGTCCTTCACCGGTTCGTAGGGCAGCGTCTTGCGCAGCGCGGCCGACACCGTGTGCGCGCCGGTGAGCATGACGATGTTGTAGCCATCGGGCCGGGCCTTGGCCACGAAGTCCGTGGCGATCAGGCCGCCCGCGCCGCTCTTGATCTCGACGACCACGGGCTGCTTCAGCGTCTCCTGCATCTTCTGCGCGAGCAGGCGCGAGACGACATCGGCGTTGCCGCCTGCACCGAATCCGTGGCAAAGCTGTATCGGGTGGCTGGGGTAGTCGCTCTGCGCGCGAGCCGGGGGCTGCAGCGCGAGTGCGGAGGCGGTGGCGACGACGAAGTCGCGCCGGGTGAAAGCCGTCATGGTCGTTGTCTCTTTCCGTCAGGCCTTGGCGGCCCTGAACCCGTGCCATACCGCGTCGTAGTCCGGCTGCAGATTGGCGGCTCCAAGCGCTTGCGCCGTGGGCCGGAACACGTGGCGGCTCTCGAACATGAAGGCCAGCGTGTTGTCGAGGCGGTGCGGCTTGAGTTCGGCCGTGCTTGCCCGCTCGAAGGTGGCGGCGTCCGGCCCGTGCGGCAGCATGCAGTTGTGCAGGCTCACGCCGCCGGGCACGAAGCCTTCGGCCTTCGCGTCGTACACGCCGCGCACCAGCCCCATCAGTTCGCTCATCACGTTGCGGTGGAACCAGGGCGGGCGGAAGGTGTCTTCCGCCACTAGCCAGCGCGGCGGGAAGATCACGAAATCGCAGTTGGCAACGCCGGGCGTGTCGGTGCCGGAGGTCAGCACCGTGTAGATCGACGGATCGGGATGGTCGAAGCTGATCGTGCCGATGGCCATGAACCGCGCCAGGTCGTACTTGCAGGGAGTCAGGTTGCCGTGCCACGCGACCACGTTCAGCGGCGTGCCGGCCTGCGTGCCTTCCCAGAGGTGGCCCATGAACTTGTTGACGATGCGCACGGTGCCGGCGTCTTCCTCGAAGGCCGCCATGGGCGCCAGGAAGTCGCGCGCGTTGGCCAGCCCGTTCGACCCGATCGGCCCCAGCTCCGGCAGGCGAAAGGGCGCGCCGTAGTTCTCGCAGACATAGCCCCGCGCCTCGCCCTCGCCCTCCTGCAGCGCGACGCGAAACCGCATGCCCCGCGGCACCAGCGCGATCTCGCCGGGGGCGACGTGCAGGCGGCCCAGTTCGGTATGGAGCAGCAGCGCGCCATGCTGCGGCACGATGAGCAGTTCGCCGTCGGAGTTCACGAGGTAGCGCCCGTCCATCGAGCGGTTCGCGCGATAGACATGCACTGCCGAGCCTGTCTGCGCGTGCGGGTCGCCGTTGCCGGCGATGGTCAGCATGCCGTCGACGAAGTCCGCGTCCCCGGCCGGCATCGGCCAGGGGTTCCAGCGCAGCCGGTTGGCCGGTGTTTCCGCTTCGGTGAATGGTCCGCTGCGCCAGTCACCGTCGTCGATGCGCGCGAAGGCTTCGTGCATGGCGCTGGGGCGCCTCCTGTACATCCAGGTGCGCCGGTTGTGGTCACGCGGCGCCGTGAAAGCCGTGCCTGACAGCAGCTCGGCATACAGGCCCAGCGGCGCCTGCTGCGGCGAGTTGTGCCCGACGGGCAGGGCGCCCGGAAGCGCCTCGCTGGCGAACTGGTTGCCGAATCCGCTCTGGTAGTCGAGCGTTGTCATGGTGTCTCCATCCTTTGTTCCGAGTCGATGCGGTCGTCAGTCCTGCCACCGGGGCGTGAAGAAGGGCGCCGGAAGCAGGATCTTCGATTCCTGGCTCTGCAGCAGCGGAAGCATTTCCACCACGTAGGCCTTCCATGCCGGGTCGGCCATCAGGAGCTCCCGCCGCTCGGCGCGCTCGTTCATGTCCACGTAGGCCCACATGTGGATCACCTGGTTGAGCGGGCCGGTTTCGGTGCGGTAGTAGCCGACCATGCGGCCGAGGATGCGGCGCTGTATTGCCAGGCCCTTGGCCTCGTACAGCGACAGGTAGGCCCGCCACTGGCCGGGATGGGTGGTATAGGTGCGTTGCTCCACGAGCATGCGGGCGGTCGTGTCGGGCCCGGCTGTCACAGGCTGTGCCCTCCGTCGATGACGATCCGCGTGCCCGTGGCCGTGCGCAGGTGCGTCACGCAGGCCAGCACGGCGAGCGCCACGTCCTGCGGCGTGACGATGCGCCCGAGCGGCGTGGCGGCCGCCTTCTTGAGCAGGTCGTCGCGGTTGCGCCCGCGAACGAAATCGGTGTCGACCGCCGCGGGCGAAACGCTGACGAAGCGCACGGGGCCGAAGGCTCTTGCCATCGACACGGTCATGGTGTCGAGCGCCGCCTTGGCCGCGCAGTAGGCGATGTTGCTGCCCAGGCCCGTGAAGGCGGACACGGAAGACACGTTGACGACGACCGCATCGGTGGACGCACTAAGCAGCGGCATGAGCGCACGCGTGATGGCATACGGGCCGCCGACGTTGGCTGCGAGTATTTCGTCGAACAGCGCCGGCGCCAGCGCATCCAGGTCGCCGTGCGCAATGCGCTGCGTGAAGCCGGCGGAATTCACGAGCACGTCGACGCGGCCGAAGCTGCGATGCAGGGTGTCCGCCATGGCGGCGTGCGCCGCGCTGTCGGTCAGCGGAATCCGCAGCGTGCTGTGGTCATCGCCTGGCAGTTCGGCGCGCAGTGCCTGTGCACGCTCCGCACCTTCGTTGTAGCCGATGACGACCGTCGCTCCTGCGTCCGCCAGCACGCGCACGCAGGCGGCGCCGATGCCGCTGCTGCCGCCGGTGACGACGGCGACCCTGTCTTTCAGCGCCAGAGCGCGTTCCTGCGTCGTGCTCATCCAAACCTCCCGCAAAGCGCCCTGTGCTTTTTCATGACTGCCCTTGATCGTTGGGTTCCGTCGCTCGCTCCGCCGTTCGGCAAGAGTGGTGTCCGATAGACGGGGCGCCGCTATGGCTCCAGCGGGAATTGTTTTCTAATGACTCGCTTCAAACCAGTCGTTTGTCCATCAATCGAACATGAAAACGCCCTCCGATGCAGGCTCGCTGAAACGAGGCGTGGTGATTCTCAAATTGCTGGCCACCGCTGGCCCTCGCGGGTTGGCGCTGACCGAGTTGTCCGAGAAATCGCAGATCCCGCATCCATCGGTGCATCGCATCCTGGGGCAGCTGGCCGCGGAACGACTGGCGGTCTTCAACGATGAGCTCCGGCGCTACAAGCTCGGGCCCCTGGCATTCGAACTGGGTGTGGCCGGCTCGACCATGCACGACATCCGCGACCTGTGCGACCCTGCGATGGGCACGCTGGCGCAGGAGACGGGCGACACCGTCTACCTGGTCGTGCGCAGCAGCTTCGATGCGGTCTGCATGCACCGCCGCGAGGGGGCCTTTCCCGTCCGCGCGCTGGTGCTCGAGGTCGGCAGCCGGCGCCCGCTGGGCGTGGGCGCCGGCGGGCTCGCGATTCTGTCGGCCATCGACGACGAAGAGCGGGCCCACATCATCGAAAGGGTGGGGCCGAGCCTGGCGGCCTTCGGAAAGTTGTCGCCGCAGGATCTGGCGCAGGCCTGTGTGCAGACGCGCGCCATGGGCGCCGCGGTGATCCAGAACCGTGTGAGCCTGGGCGTCAAGGCGGTCGGCGTGCCCTTCAGGGATTCGATGGGGCAGGCCGTGGGCGCGCTGAGCGTTGCCGCCTTGTCGCAGCGGCTGAGCCAGCGGCGCATCGAGCAGGTGGCCGAGATGCTGCGCAGTGCCACGCAGTCGGTGGAGGTGCTGCTGCGCAAGCGCAAGACCTGAGGCGGCTGGCTGCTTCTTCAGTCGCCGCCGTGCTGCCGCAGGAAGGCTTCGACCCGCGTCACGAGGTACGCTGGTGTTTCGAGCATCGGGTAGTGGCCGGCATTCGGCAGCGTCTCGATCTGCGCGTGCGGGTACATGCGGGGGAAGGTGGCTTGCACGAAGTCGGAAGACACGCCCCCGTCGTGCTCGCCCACCAGCACCATCAGCGGCGCGCGCAGCCCCGCAGCCCTGTCGGAGAAATCGGTTTTCGAGAATGCGCCGAAGTAGTCCTCGAAGGCGACGGGCTCGGAGGTGCTGCGCTGGTGGGCCAGGATCGAGCGGGCCAGTGCAGGCGTCAGGCGCGAGCCCAGCGAGCTCTCGATCACGCCGAGTGCCGCCTCGTCGCTCCTGCCCGCCGATGCGAACAGCGCCGCGACCTCCGCCGGCAGCGGTACGCCGGAAGCCGGCACCGGCGTCACGCACACGGCGGCCTGTATGCGGTCGGGCGCATCGATTGCCACTCGCTGCGCCACCATGCCGCCCATGGAATGGCCGAGCAGGCTGAAGCGCCCCCACCCCAGCCGGTCGGCGAGTTCGAGGCTGTCGGCGGCAATCTCCGCGATCGTGTGCTCGCCCCCGATGGCGCGGGAGGCGCCGTAACCGCGGTAGTCGGGAAAGGCATACGTGAAGGCTTTCCCGTCCAGCAGCGGATAGGTCGGCGCCCATACGCCGTGGTCGCCGAACCAGCCGTGCAGGACCATCACCCGCTGGGGGCCGCTGCCCCGGATTTCGTGGCCCAGAGTCATGTGCGTTCTCCTTTGCCCGTGCGGGCGTGCCGTGTCAGTCGATCTTGATGCCCGCGGTGCCGATCACCTTGGCCCACTTCGACGATTCGCTCGCGATGGTGCTCGCGAACTGGGTCGGTGTGCTGGCGACGGCCTCGACGGTCTGGTCGCTCAGCTGCCGGCGGACCTCGGGGTCGGCAAGCACTTTCTGCAGTTCGGAGGACAGCCGTTCGACGACCGCGCCCGGCGTGCCCGCGGGCGCATGCAGGCCGAACCAGAGTGCCGAGTCGAAGCCGGCGATGCCGGCTTCCGCAAAGGTCGGCACCTGCGGCAGGGCGGCAAGGCGATGCCGGCCGATGACCGCCAGCGCCTTGACCTTTTCGGCGGTGACCTGCGCCATCACCGGCGCTGCCGGCGTGAAGGCCAGGTCCACCCGGCCGGCCATGACGTCGGTCAGCGCCTGGGCGCCTCCCTTGTAGGGCACGTGCGTCAGGCGCACCTGGGCCGACTGGTTGAACAGCTCGCCGTAGAGGTGCGTGAAGGTGCCATTGCCCGAAGAGCCATAGCTGAACTTGCCGGGCGCTTCGGACGCCGCGGCAACCAGTTCCTTGACCGTGCGGGCGGGCAGGTCGGCGCGCGCGATCAGCAGCGCGGGCGCTTCGGCGAGCAGCGTCACCGGCGTCAGGTCCTTGACGAAACTGAAGCGGAGATTCGGATACAGGCTGGGGTTGATGACATTCGCGGTGGTGCTCAGCAGCAGCGTGTGGCCATCGGGTGCGGCATGGGCCACGGCTTCGGCGGCGATGCTGCTGCCCGCGCCCGGCCGGTTCTCGACGATCACGGGCTGCCCCAGGGCCTGCCCCATGCGCGGCCCGAGGATGCGCACGATCAGGTCCCCGGTGCTTCCGGCCGGAAATCCGACAAGGATGCGGATCGGCTTTTCCGGGTAGGTGGCGGATGCGGCGGGCGCGCATGCGCTCGCCAGCGCGAAGGCGGCCATGAGGGGCGCAAGAAATGAAAGTCGCATGGTGATGTCTCCTTTTTTGTTTTCCTCGCCGCGCCGCGCCGCGCCGGCGCTGCCGTTCAGCGCGAGCCCAGCACGTTGGCCAGCAGGCCCGCCCCGTAGAGCACTGCATTGGGTTCGTGGTGGCGCGGCGCGGTCGCCAGGAACTGCTTCGCCGCTTGCACGGCCGGCACGGGGAAGGAGAGAAGGCGCTGCACCAGGGCATCGCCCTCGGCCTGCAGTCGACCGCTCTCGACGACCCGGCCCACGATTCCCGCAGCCAGCGCCTCGCGCGCGCCGATGGGCTCCGCGCCGAAGACCAGGTGCGCCAGCGCTTTGGCCGGCATGCGGTCCAGCAGCGGTGCCATGGCAATGCAGGGCGGAATGCCGCGTTCGAGTTCGCGCAGCGCGAAGCTGCTGTCTTCCTCGCACAGCGTGAGATCGCAGCGCGCGGCCAGCACCGTTCCGATGCCCCATGCCCGGCCCGCCACCATCCCGACCACCGGCGAGCGGCAGCGGCCGAACGCCTCGTAGAGCCTCTGGATTGGCCCCGCGTCGTCGCGCAGCACGTCGGCCGCATTGACCCCGGCACCGGGCGGCGGCGGCGCCATCTCGCGGCCCAGGCAGAAGTCAGGGCCTTCGGCGCGCAGCACGATCACCCGGCTGTCGCGCGCGGCATCCAGCGCTTCGGCCAGCGCCAGCGCCATGGCGTTGGTGAGCCGGTTGCCGGCCTCCGCGCGCTGCAGCCGGATGGTGGCCACCTCGGCGCGCACATCGCAACCGATCCAGGAAGTTTCAGGCGTGGTCATTGGGTGCCGTCTCCTGCAGGCGTTCGGCCATCCAGTCGCAGACCAGGCTCAGCGCGGGCTCCGGCCGGTCGAGGTTCACGTGGGCTGCACCGCCTTCTTCTTCGGTGAACACGCGCAGCTGCTTGTGGCGCGAACTCACCGCCTCCAGCAGGCGCTGGGCTTCCGAAGGCGGCGCATGCCGGTCGTTGGCGCCGTGCACGATGAACAGGTCGCAGTCGATGCGGCCGGCCACGCCTTCGAGGCGGAAATCCTCCAGCTTGTGGAATGCGTTTTCCCAGTCGGGCACGCCGAGGATTCGCAGGATTTGCTTGCCTGTGGTGCCCAGTGGCGCGCTGTTGCCCAGTTGCGTGGCGCCCTGGCCCGGCACGTAGCCGACGCGCCGGACCATGCAGGCATGCGTGTCGAAGACCGCGCCCATCACGGCGCAGGCCTTGACTCGCTTTTCGAACGCGACGGCGCGCGGTGCGTAGTAGCCGCCCCAGCTGGCCGCCACCATGCCGATGCGTGCAGGGTCCACGTCCTGGCGCTGCACGAGCCAGTCGACGCAGGCTGTCACCGGCTTCTCGAAATCGTGGCGGGCGGTCAGGCCATGCACGCGCAGCGCCGAGCCCTGGCCCGGACCGTCGAAGGCGAGCGTGGCGATTCCGCGCCGCGCGAGATTCAACGCCACGTAGAACATCTCTTCCTTGTTGGCGTCCAGTCCATCGGACAGGAGCGCCACCGGCCCCGGGCCGCTGCGGCCCACGGCGGGCACCAGGTAGGCCGGGATCACGCTGCCCTCGAAAGGAATGTCGACCAGCTCGATGCCCGGGTCGCGGTTCCGCGCGAAGGTCTCGAAGCACGACAGGTGCTTGGCGTAGGAAAGTTCGGCGCGGGGGTCGTCGGGGTCCAGCAGCCCCTCGGCCCACTGGTGATAGACCGAGGCGCGCAACGAGAAATCGCTGGCGCTGACGCGATGGCCGCGCGACAGGGCGTCGGCGGCAGATTGCTCCAGCTGGCGCCCGAGCTCTCCCCACGCGCGATGCCAGGCCTCCACGTCGCCGGAAGGCTGTACCCGCGCCGCGTCTTTCAGGCGGGAGCAGGCCCAGTCGATTTCGCCGAACAGTCCGCCCGCGGCGATGGCGCGGAGCACGGCGAGAGACCAGCGGTAGTTTTCGGGGAAGTAGAAGAACATGGTCTTTCAGGGGGGCGGGCTGGCGCCCGGCGGTCCCGCGTCAGGTCGATGAATCGATCCATTGTTCGCGCACCCATCTCCCGAAACTATGGCTTTGTCCGATAGATGAACATGAGAATTGCCAACGCCTGCGTCTGGCGTTGCTCCGTCACCCGGTGGCCGGACCCGGCGCCTACCTTTCCCCGGACTCGAAGAGCGCCAGGTGAGCAGTGCGCAGCTGAAATTTCTGGATCTTGCCCGTCGGCGTCATCGGCATCCCGTCGACGAAGCGGATCGACTTGGGTACCTCGAACCGGCCGAGGCGCTCCTTGCAGAACGCCAGCAGTTCGTCTTCGCCGCACGAGCCGTCATTGCGGCGCAAGACCACGAACGCGGCGACCGCCTCGCCCCAGTGCGGATGCGGCAGGCCCACCACGGCCGCGGCGCCGACGGCGGGGTGGGCGAGCAGCACGGCCTCCAGCTTGACGCTGGAAACGTTCTCCCCGCCGGTCTTGATCATGTCCTTCTTGCGGTCGAGAAACAGCATGTGCCCGTCGGCGTCGAGCATGCCGATGTCGCCGGTGTGGTGCCACCCGAAGCGGCGCGCCGCGGCGGTGGCCTCCGGGTCCTTGAGGTAGCCGAGAAAGACGTTGGGCCCGCGATGGACGATCTCGCCGACCTGGCCCGGCCCGAGCAGCCGGCCGTCGTCGTCCATGACGGCGGTCTCGACACCCGCCACCGACACACCCCAGCAGTTGCCGTCCTTGTCCGGGTGGTCGCTCGCGCGGTAGACCATGGTCGGCGGGTACATCTCGGTCTGGCCGGTGCCCAGGCGCACGTCGGGGCACATGTCGCGCCGGATGTCCGCGAGCAGGTTCTTCGGCATCGGCGCCAGGCCGTACATGCACAGGCGCAGCGACGAGAAGTCGGTTTGCTGGCGCTGGGGGTGCTTCATCAGCGCATCGAACATCATCGGCAGGCACGACAGCCAGGTGATGCGTTCGCGCCCGATCGCCGCCAGCATGGCCACGGGATCGAAGCCGTTGGCGAGCCACAGCGTTGCGCCGACCATCAATGCGCCGGTGCTGATGGCGTGCTGGGCGCAATGGAACAGCGGCAGCACCGAGACGACGACATCGCGCTCGGTGGCCTCGAAGCTTTGCGCGCAGCTCAGCAGCGCGCCATGGACCGAGCGATGGGAATGCATCACGCCCTTCTGCTTTCCCGTGGTGCCGCTGGTGTACATGATGAGTGCGAGGTCATCGTCGCCACGCGCAGTGGCCAGCGGCTGCGCCGGCGGGCGCGATGCCAGCGCGTCGAAATGCAGCGTGCCGGCGGTGGCCTGGTGTTGTGCGCCGATCACCACCGTCAGCAGGCCCAGGCGCTCGACCAGCGTGCGCAGCGCTGGCACTTCGAACAGCGCTGCATCGATGAAAACCGCGCTGGCTTCGGCGTGGCTCAGCACATGCTCGATGGAGGCCGCATCGAGCTGCACATTGACCGGCACCCAGACGTTGCCCGACTTGTGGATGGCCTGGATGGCCGCGAGGTGCTCGATCGAATTGACGCACATCGTCGCGATGCGGCGATCGGCGAGTTCATGGTCGCGCAGTGCCTCGCCCACGCGCTCGCTCGCGGCATCGAGCGCTGCAAACGTGACCCGTCGATCACCCTGGATGACTGCGATCTTGTCCGGATCTCGCCTCGCGCTGCGCCGCACGACGTCTGCGAGCGAAATACGGGCGATGCTTGCGCGTTCGGCGTCGGCTGCTTGCATGCGTTGGTCTCCTTGGGGCGGCACGGCGGCCTGGTCACGGTTCCACGAAAAAGTCGATCAGCGGCTCGACACCCGGCGTTACCAGGTAGGGCTCGAAGTCGGTGACGCCGGCATCGCGCAGCACCTGTTCGTCGATCAGCAACTGGCCGGTGAGCTCGCGGCTCGGCCGGGTCAGGATGTGCCACGCGGCGTCCGCCATGATGGTCGGCAGGCGGGCCTGTCCCGCCACGTCGGGCGCCGCGATGCGCAGGGCGCTGGTGGCGATGACGGTGCGCGGCCACAGCGAGTTGCTCGCAATGCCGCGCCCGCGCAGCTCTTCGGCGAGGCCTCGGCTGAGCATGCTCATCGCGTACTTCGAGGTGGTGTAGGCCGCATGGCGCGCGAACCACTTGGGGTTCATGTCCAGCGGCGGCGACAGGGTCAGGATGTGCGGGTTGGCCGCCTTCTCGAGATACGGCAGGCAGGCCTGCGCGCACAGGTAGCTGCCCCGTGCGTTGATCTCGAACATCAGGTCGTAGCGCTTCATCGGCGTGCGCTCGACGGTCTCGAGGTGGATCGCGCTGGCGTTGTTGACCAGGATGTCGATGCCGCCGAAGCGCTCCACCGCGGCGTCGACGGCGCTGCGGACCTGGGCTTCGTCACGCACGTCGACCACCACCGCGAGGGCCTGTCCGCCGGCGGCGCCGATTTCTTCGGCTGCGCTGTGGATCGTGCCGGGCAGGCGGGGGTCGGCCGTCGCCGTCTTGGCCGCAACCACGATGTTCGCGCCATCGCGCGCGGCCCTCAGGGCAATGGCCTTGCCGATGCCACGGCTGGCACCGGTGATGAAGAGGGTTTTCGATTTCAGGGACGGCATGGACACTCCGCAATCGCGATCGGCTATCGCAAGAGTCCGCAGGCTATTCGCCGGCGCGGAAGAAAACTTGCGCCGACTGGCTGCGCGCATCGCAGCCAATCGACGCAAGGCGCCGCGGAATGTGCGTGCGACCATCGGCGCGGCAACTTCCGGCGTCGAGCCCTCCATCCGATGATCACGCTCTACCACTGCGCGAATGCACGTTCGTTCCGCGTTCTCTGGATGCTGGAAGAGCTCGGCGCTCCCTACCGGCTGGAGATGCTGCCGTTTCCGCCGCGGGTGCTGCATCGCGAGTACCTCAAGATCAACCCGCAGGGCACGGTGCCTCTGCTGGTCGACGGCGAAACGCGCATGACCGAGTCGGCGGCCATCTGCCAGTACCTGGCCTGCATCAACGCTCCCACCTCGCTGAACGTGGAGCGCGAGGAGGCCGGTTATGGGGACTACCTGAACTGGCTTCACTTCGGCGAGGCCTCGCTGACCTTTCCGCAGACCCTGGTGCTTCGCTACACGCTGCTGGAGCCGGAGGACCGCCGCCAGCCCCAGGCCGCGGAGGACTACGCCCAGTTCTTTTTCGTGCGCCTGCGGGCGCTCGAGAGGTTGCTGGAGGCGCAAGACTTCGCATGCGCCGGCCGGTTCACGGCGGCTGACATCTCGATCGGCTACGCGCTGCTG
This sequence comes from Variovorax sp. YR566, assembly GCF_051992195.1. Classification (NCBI taxonomy): domain Bacteria; kingdom Pseudomonadati; phylum Pseudomonadota; class Betaproteobacteria; order Burkholderiales; family Comamonadaceae; genus Variovorax; species Variovorax sp. YR566. The sequence continues at coordinate 2,582,756 of NZ_CP197092.1, forward strand.
CTGGCCAGGGTGCTGGGCCATCACGAGCGCTGCGGCCCCGCGGTACAGCAGTATTGGAAGCGCCTGAGCTCGCGCGCAGGCTTCGAGCGCGCGATGGCGGTGCAGGACGCTGAGGCCGCCCGGCAGGGCATTCAGCAGTTGCCGACGCCCGGAACAGGGCTCGGCAGACGCCCATAGGCACGGGATGACCGACAGCGGCGCTGGCCGATGGCCTACAGGCATTGGCCTGCATGGCTCACCGCGCGCGGCCGTGGGGCTGCGAGGATGCCTCCATGCACCGCGCAAGCACCGACCTCGCGACCTCCCCATGACTTTCAAGGCCTATCTAGTCGAGGACAGCCCCGTGATTCGCGAGAACCTCGTCGGATTCCTGGAAGACGTAACTGACGCCAAGGTGGTGGCCTCCGCCAGCACCGAGGAGGAGGCCGTGGCCTGGCTGCACCAGCACACCGGCGACTGGGACCTGACCATCGTCGACCTGTTCCTGAGGCGCGGCAACGGGCTGGGCGTGATCCGCGCCTGCCGCCACCGGGCGCCGCACCAGAAGGTGATCGTGCTGAGCAACTACGCCAACGCCGCCATGCGCGAGCGTTCGCGACAGCTGGGCGCCGATGCCTTCTTCGACAAGTCGGCCGAGCTCGACCAGCTGGTGGACTTTTGTGCGCAGGTGCGCGCGTCCCTTCCCGGCTGATGCAGGGTGACGCCGGCTGACGCGCGCATGACTGGGTCGTGGGCCTTTCTGGGGTAAAACGCCACGCTGCCGCTTTAGCGGCAACCGGACAACGGCAACTCCCCAGGAAAGCGACAGAGAGACATGAGTAACAACAGCAGCAACATCGACTTCAAGGGCCGCGTGGCCATCGTGACCGGCGCGGGCGGCGGCCTGGGCCGCCAGCATGCGCTGGCACTTGCGGCGCGCGGCGCCAAGGTGGTGGTCAACGACCTGGGCGGCGCGCGCGACGGCTCCGGCGGCTCGGTGAGCGCCGCGCAGGCGGTGGTCGACGAGATCAAGGCAGCCGGCGGCGAGGCCATTGCCAACGGCGCATCCGTCACCGACTTCGAGGCGGTGCAGGCCATGGTCAAGCAGGCAGTCGATGCCTGGGGTCGCGTCGACATCCTCGTCAACAACGCCGGCATCCTGCGCGACAAGAGCTTCGCCAAGATGGAGCTGGCCGATTTCAAGCTGGTGGTCGACGTGCACCTGATGGGCGCCGTGAACTGCACCAAGGCCGTCTGGGCGCTCATGAACGAGCAGAAGTACGGCCGCATCGTGATGACCACCTCGTCCACCGGCCTGTACGGCAATTTCGGCCAGAGCAATTACGGCGCGGCCAAGCTCGCGCTGGTGGGCCTCATGCAAACGCTGAGCATCGAAGGCGCGAAGAACGACATCCGCGTGAACTGCCTGGCGCCCACCGCCGCCACCCGCATGACCGAGGACCTGTTCCCCAAGGAAATGCTCGAAGCCTTCCGCCCCGAGGCCGTGGTGCCCGCGATGCTGGTGCTGGCCGCGCAGGACGCGCCCAACCGCACCATCCTCTGCGCCGGCGCAGGCACTTTCGAGGCCGCGCACATCACGCTGACGCAGGGCGCCTGGCTGGGCATTGCCGCCGACACGCCCGAGCAGCTGGCGGCGCGCCTGTCGGAAGTGACCGAGCGCGAAGGCGAGGCCGTGCCGCAAAGCGGCGCGGCGCAGGGCGCGAACGAAGTCGCCAAGGGCATGGCGAACGCGAAGAGGGGCTGACCGGCCCGCGTGTTCATGGCGCGCTTGACCTCGAGTGCACTCGAGCATTTCCAATGAATTCACCGGATGTCCGGTTCATTCATCTAATACAAGGAAATGAAGCCATGAACACGATCGACAGCAAGGCCCTGGTCCAGCGCATCCACGACGAGCTGGACAAGGGCAACGGCCAGGTCTTCGTCGACAGCCTTGCCGACGACGCCAGCTGGAAGCTCGAAGGCACCACCCCATGGTCGCGCACCTACCGGGGAAAGAAGGCGATTCGCGAAGAACTGCTGAACCCGCTCTTCGCGCAGTTCGCGGGGCCTTACGTGAGCAAGACCGAGCGCATCATTGCCGAGGGCGACCGGGTGGTGGTGCTGTTCAGCGGCGACGTGCCCACCAAGGCCGGCAAGCGCTACAACAACCGCTACTGCTACGTCTACCGACTCGAAGGAGGCAAGGTGAAAGAGCTGACCGAGTACTTCGACACCGCACTGGTCCAGGAGGCGCTGCAGGCGCCTTCGGCCACGGCGGCCGCCCATGCCGGCTGACACGGGCACGCCTTTTCACATCGGCGAGCTGGCCACGCGCACCGGCCGCACGGTGCACGCCATCCGCTGGTACGAAACGCAGGGCCTCGTGCCCGGCGTGGCGCGCGACGAGGGCGGCCGGCGCCTGTACGTCGAGCTGCACGTCGGCTGGCTCGACCTGATGGAGCGCTTGCGCCGCACCGGCATGTCGATTGCCGAGATGCGCGAATACACCGCGCTGGCGGTGCAGGGCAAGGTCACGCTGCGCCAGCGGCGCGACATGCTCGCGGCCCACCGCGAGCGCGTGACCGAGACCATCGCCGAGTGGAAGCGGGCGCTGTCGCTGGTCGACCGCAAGATCGACTTCTACGACGAGTGGATGGCCAGCGGCCACCGCCCGCCGCTCGTTCCTGCCGAGACGCCCAGCCTGAAGCCGCCGAAACGCGGCAGGCGCAGCGCTGCTGCTGCTGCTACTCCGCGATAAAGCTCGGGTCGGTGCGGATCGAGCCGCGGTCGCGGTGGTTGTGAAGGCGGCCCAGCGTGTTGTCGAGCAAACGCTTGAGCTTGTCGGCCGCGCCGCGGAAGGCCTCGTCGAGGCTGGCCGCGTGCTGTGTTACCGCCAGCGGCTGGTGGTGCGCCAGGCGCGCTTCCATCACGCAGCACTTGTCGCCGCCGCCGGTCTTGTCGTGGTTCTCGTCGCTCAGATGCACCTCGACGCGCGTCACGTCCTCGACGAAACGGCTCAGGTGCTGCTTGATCTCGGTGTCGGCCCAACGCTCCAGCGCGTCCTTGTTGGTGATGCCGTTGCTCGTGTTGACCTGAATCTGCATGCAATGTCCCTGCTGGATGGATGAACGAAAGCCCACTTTGCGCGCCGAAGCGCCGCGGTGCACGTAGGTCTGTTCCCTACCCATGTGCCGGGCAGGGTCCGCAATGCGGCGAGCCGGGTCAGCTCTGGATGTACGTGGTCAGCTGCTCGATGGTGGCCTCGTGGTCCGAGATGATGTCGTCCATCAGGTCTTGGATGGAGATCATGCCGACCACCTTGTCGCCGTCGACCACCGGCAGGTGGCGAAACTTGCGCTGGCTCATCAGCGTCATGCAGGCGCGCGTGCGGGTCTGCGGGGTGACGGTCATCACGTCGGGCGTCATGATCTCGCGCACCTTCACTTCCTTCGAGTTCTTGCCCTGCAGCGCGACCTTGCGGGTGTAGTCGCGTTCGGAGAGAAAGCCCACCAGCTTCTCGCCTTCCATCACCATCAGCGCGCCCACCTCGAAGCGGGCCAGGGTGGCCAGCGCGTCGAACACGCTGGTGTCGGGGGAGGTGCGCCATGCTGCGGAATCATGGCGCTTGAGCAGTTCGGAGACGGGTTTCATCGCGGGTAACTCCATCAAAGGGTTTTCGATTCGACCGACGCTCGGGCGCCGCACTCGGTCAAATCATAGGGGCGATAACTGCCCCCGCGATGCAAAACCCTCTAAGGGATTGCGCGTGTGTGCAAGGCACGCGCAATGCGCGAGAACTTAAGGCTGTTGCGCAGGCGCCGCCGCCAGCACGCGGCTCAGCGCCACAGGGTCGCCCACCACCGCCTTCACGAGGCCCTTCTCGTCGAACTGCACCTGGAACTCCGACCAGCTGTCGCGCCAATAGCGCCACACGGGTGCATCGAGGCTCGGATTCTCGCTGGCCACCGGGTAGGCGATGGCCATCAGCACCTGCTCACGCGTCATGCCGGGCATCACCTTGCCGGCGAGGATGGCGTCGCGGACCGCGGGCGGGAAGGCCGCCATCTTCTGCTTCGGGTCTTCGGTCACCACGTAGCGCTGCGCGAACGCGGGCAGCGGAATGTTGCGGCTGTAGTCGTTCTTGATGCGCTGCGGCTTGCCGGCGAGGTCCAGGCTGAACCAGCGGAAGTCGTAGGCCGTGATGCGCGCCGGCGTGCCCACCGCGACGATGCGCGTGCCCTGCTCGTCGTAGTTGATGTCGCTGATCGAGTCGCCGTAGGTGCGCATGTTGCAGCACAGGAAGCCGCTGACCAGCGGGCCGGGCGGCGGGGAGGGCCGCTGGGCATGGACGACGGACACGGGCACGACGGTGGCTGCCAGCAGGGCGGCAGCGGCAAGGCGCTTGAGCATGGATTTCCCTCGGAGTTGTTGGTATTGCTGCGGGGGCAGCGCGCGGATTCTAGGGTCGAACAAGCCGAAGGCGAAGGCACAATGCCCGGTTGCAGCTATCGAAAGCGTAGCAACAAGCTCCCGTTCAGGTTCCCGGTTCACAATGCGCACCCGGCCCCCTCGGCGGCCCCCCATTCCCAGACAGCCAGACAGCGCGAAAGAAAGAGCCCATCGATGGCGATCCAGTGGTTCCCCGGTCACATGTATTCGACCCAGAAGGCCATCACCGAACGGGTGAAGGACATCGACGTGGTCATCGAGCTGCTCGACGCGCGCCTGCCTGGCTCCAGCGCCAACCCGATGCTGGCCGAACTCACGGCCGGCCGGCCCACGCTCAAGGTGCTCAACAAGCAGGACCTGGCCGACCCCGCGCGCACCGTGCTCTGGCTGGCGCACTACAACGCGCTGCCCGCCACGCGCGCCATCGGCCTGGACGCGAGCCAGACCACGCCCGCGCAACAGCTCGTGAAGGCCTGCCATGAGCTGTCGCCCAACCGCGGCGGCATGGCCAAGCCCATGCGCGTGCTGATCTGCGGCATTCCCAACGTGGGCAAGTCCACCCTCATCAACACGCTCACCGGCGGGCGCAAGGCCAAGACCGGCGACGAGGCCGGCATCACCAAGCTCGAACAGCGCATCACGCTGGCCGACGACTTCTATCTTTGGGACACGCCCGGCATGCTGTGGCCGCGCATCATCGTGCCCAAGAGCGGCTACAACCTCGCGGCCAGCGGTGCGGTGGGGCGCAACGCCTTCGACGAGGAAGAGGTGGCGCTGGAACTGCTCAACTATCTCAAGATGCACTACGCCGCCGGCGTGGCCGCGCGCTTCAAGCTCGTGGAGCTCGACGCCGAGACCATGGCCAGCATGAAGGACGAGTCGCTGCTCGACACCATCGGCCGCAAGCGCGGCGCGCTGCTGGGCAAGGGCAAGGTCAACCTGCAGAAGGCGGCGGAGATCGTGATGCACGAGTTCCGCGCAGGCAACCTCGGGCGCGTCACGCTCGAAACGCCCGACGAGTTCGCGCTGTGGCTGGCCGATGGCCAGCGTGCCGACGCCGAGCGTGCTGCAAAGAAGGCGGCGCGCAAGCAAAAGGGCAAGCCGAAGCCCGAGACTGCGCCCGAACAGGACGCCTGAGGCTGCCGCGATGCCTGCCGTGTCCGATTGGCAGCAGGCGCTGGCGCGGCGCTTTCCCGAACTGGCGCCGGCATCGCTGGCAGCACTCGTCGCCCAGGCGCGCAGCGAGCCGCTGGACGCGCACCAGACCCTGCTGGCGGCCGGCAGCGCCTGGCAGCATGCATTCTGGGTCGAGCGCGGCCTGCTGCGGCTCTTCTACATCGACAGCGAGGGGCGCGAGTCGAACAAGAACTTCCACGCCGAGGACGCGTTCATCTGGCCCGTGACCGAGATGATGCGGCGCGAATCAGCAGCCTTCTTCATCGCGGCGCTGACGCCGGCCACGGTCTGGCGCCTTCCGTATGGCGCGCTGCAGGCTTCGGTGGGTGCGCTGCCTTCGTGGACCGCGCTGCAGTTGCACGCACTGGCCGGGCTGCTCGACGACAAGATGCGGCGCGAGCAGGTCTTCCTGCAGTGCACGGCGCGCCAGCGCTACGAGGCCCTGCTGCGCGAGCGCCCCGAATGGACCGGCCGCATTCCGCTGCGCCATCTGGCGTCGTACCTGGGCATGACCGACGTGTCGCTGTCGCGGCTGCGTGCCGAGATGGGGCTTATCGACGGTTAAGGCGCCGGGCCGCCAGCGGCCCGACAGTGAGGGCCTTTCTGTGCAGGAGGAGCCCCGCCATGTTCTTTCACCCGTCGACGATCCGTACATGGACGCCCCCAAATATGCCAGGCATTCAGTTGATGATGACTTGAAGGTTCGATTGCACCCGTACATTCGGACTTTCGCTGCGGCTTTTCGCCGCTGTCCCTGATGGGGTTTGCTGGTCGGCTCCTCTATCGGTTGTCCGCACTCCGAGTGCCCCGGACGTTTTGGGCTTCGCCAACCACGGTCTAACCTGTTTTGCCATCACTGCGTGATTGCCTGAGCAATCGGTGGTTCAGTCTCCTGCCTTCTGTGTTGATGGGTTGGGTCGGCTACGCAGCGAGCTGCGGCGGCACGTAGTTAGGTCGGAACTCCCGCCCATGGGCTAGCAGTGCCCAGACCGTTCGCACGTTCTTGTTGGCCAGTGCCACAGCAGCCACGTTCGGATGTCGTCGGTTCAGCAGGCTCGCCAGCCACACGTTGGTGTTCACGGCCTTGCGCTGCGCCGCAACAATGGCCGAGCGCGCGCCGTGAATGAGCAAGGTGCGCAGGTACACGTCCCCGCGCTTGCTGATGCCCAGGAGCGTTGGCTTGCCTCCGCTCGAATTCTGCCTCGGCACGAGGCCGAGCCAAGCCGAGAGCTGCCGGCCGTTGTCGAAGCTGTTCGCATCCGCGATGGAGGCCACCAGAGCACTGGCTCCCAGCGGTCCGATGCCGGGAATCTTCTCGAGCCGGAGGCTGAGCTCGCTGCTGCGATGCCAGACCTTGATTTGGTCCTCGAACTCGTCGACCAGCTTGTCCAATTCCTTGAGGTGCTCGGTTAGGCGAGCGATGAGTCGGCGGAACGTTCCGGGCAGCTGGTTGCTCGCGTCTTCAAGCAGCTCGGGGACTTGCTTGGCGACGTGGCAGATGCCCTTCGGGATGACCAGGCCGAACTCGCCCAGGAGGCTGCGAATCTGGTTCGCCTGCGCCGTGCGGGCGATGACAACGCCTTGGCGCGCGCGATGCAGCGACAGCACGGCTTGCTGCTCGACGCTCTTCACCGGCACGAATCGCATGTTGGGTCTGGTGACGGCCTCGCAGATGGCTTCCGCATCAGCCACGTCGTTCTTGTTGCTCTTCACATACGGCTTGACGAACTGTGGCGACATCAAGCGAACCGTGTGGCCGAAGCCCTGCAGGGTTCGCGCCCAGTGGTGGGCGCTGCCGCACGCCTCCATGCCGATGAGACACCGAGGCAAGTTCACGAAGAATGCCGTCATTTGGTCGCGCCGCAGTTGCTTGCGCAACGCGACCTTGCCATGCTCATCCACTGCGTGAACCTGGAACACGTTCTTTGCCAGGTCAATGCCAACAGTCGTAATCTTCATGGTGGACGCCCCTTTCAGTTCAAGTGGTTGCTGACACTTCCACTGTGGCACATCGATGCCGGTACGGGTGGGGGCGTCCATCCCATTGGTTGTCGCTCGCGTGCCATGCGCTCGCCATCTTCTGGCTGGGCGTGATGGCCGGGTTCTTCTGGACCTACAGTGCCAACGTCAACTTCGCCACCCTGCAGATGGACGGCGCCACTTACGCGTTGGTGCAGTCGAGCCTGAACCGCAACGTGCGGCACGCGATGTTCTTCGGCTTCTTCTTCGGCCCGCCGCTGCTGTGCGCGCTGGCCGTGGGCACGGCATGGACCGCGCGCCGCGAGGGCTGGTGGTGGTGCCTGCTGCTGGCCGGTGTGCTCTACGGCCTGGGGATCGTGGTGTTCACGGCGCAGGTCAACCTGCCGCTCAATGTCTACACCGAGTCATGGAACCCGCAAGCGCTGCCATCCGACTGGGCGCAGACGCGCTCGCGCTGGAACGCGGCGAATCTCTGGCGCACAGTCGCCGCCGCGCTGGCCTTCGGGCTGGCGCTCGCGGCACTGTGCGCACGTGCTGTGACAGCAGCTCAGTCCAGCGCGAACAGCGCCCTGGCGGCCTCGTCGAGCGCGGCGACGCGGTGCGAATCGGAGCGCGGGCCAGCGGCCGCCAGCGCGCGCTGATACATCGCAAGGCGCGTGGCCGACACAGGCCGGCACAGCGGCCGCCCCGCCGTTTGCGCCACGCCGCGCCCGGGCACCACGTAGCGACCGGGGTTGAGCCGCGCGAAGCGGATGTACGCCTGCAGCGTCGGGAGCATGTCGGCATGCAGCGCGTCCATGCGCTTTTCCGCCTCCTTGCCGATCTGCGCGTAGCCCTTCGCGTCCTTCGTCACCGGCAGGCCGAGGATGTCGGCCATGTCGATCTCGAAATGCGTGAAGTCGCCGTAGGGGCGCTTGCAGTCGATGAGGAAGCTGAGCCAGTTCGCGCGCCGCAGCAGGCGGATGTGCTCGTCCGTCACGTCGAAGGCCGTGCGCTGCGCGAAGGGCGGCTCGAAGGTGTAGTGCCCGGCGACGAAGCTCGCATGCAGGAAGAAGGCGGTGGTCACGTTCACGAAGCGGTCGAAGGCCGGCGAGCTGCCGCCGTCGAGCAGGTCTTCGTACTGTTCGAGCGACATGTCGGGCGGCACCATGCCCGGCGCGCCCGATTCGCAGTCGATCCACTCGGCCCGGCTGCGGCGGAACCAGTCGATGTCTGCCTGCGTGATCTCGATGCTGCCGGGTGAAGGCTGGGTCGGTGCGGATGCGGCGGGCACGTTTTTCTGCTCGCAGCCCGTTGCGGCGAGCAGGGCGGACGCGGCGCAGGCGGCCGACAGGGCCAATGCGTCCCGCCGATGGATCCATCTCACGTTGCTGTCTCCCGAAAAAAGCAATTCGACGCCTGAGGATGCCACGCCGGCCTGACACGGGCCTGAGGATGGCCCGGTGTAGGCTTGCCGGTCATCGACATCGCAAGGAGCGACATGACGCAAGCAGCGCAGGGCCAGGACGACAACGCTGGCGACGACGAAAACCTCTCGCCGGGCTGGGACGCCATCACCGCCGCACTGGAGCGCCTCTATCCGGGCCAGGAGCCGAAGCACTACGCCACCGTCCTCAAGTGGATGTTCGGCGGGCCCGATCCGCTCGACGGCGTGAGCGTGTGGAAGCGCATGGAGCCGGTGCCGCACTGGCACTACCTCAGCTATGGGCTCAGCGAGCTGTACGCCAAGGAATCGGGCGATGCCGACACCAGCGGCTACGGTTTCGAGCTGACTTTTCGCCTGGCCTGCGAGCCCGACGAGGCCGAACCGCCCGCATGGGCCATCAACTTCCTGCAGAACCTCGCGCGCTACGTGTTCAAGAGCGGCAACGTATTCGACGACGGCCACTGGATGACCGCCAACGGCCCCATCGCGCTGGAGCGCGAGACGCTGATCTGTTCGATGGGCTTCGTGTTCGACCCTGAGCTGCCGGCCATCGACACGCCGAACGGGCGCATGCGCTTTCTCCAGGTCGTCGGGCTGACGGAAGACGAGGAACGGGCATGCAAGCGCTGGGACACGCGCAAGCTGCTTGATGCGCTGCTGCCCGCGATGCCGCTGTGGGTGACCGACCTCGCGCGGCCTTCGCTGCTCGACGACCCCGATGTGCGCCGGCGCGTGGAGGAGGGCGCGGCGCGCGACGGTTCGTCCAGCGGCTTTCTCTTCACCGACGTGCTCGGCTGGGAGACGAGCAAGCGGCTGCTGCGCGCGCCGGTCACCGAGATCACGGTCGGCGCACGCCAGGTCGACGAACTGGTCGCGCTGCTGCCGTTGCGGCTGCCCTTCGGCCGCGGGTTTCATTTCGCGAGCCGCGAGCGCGCGCTGGTCTTCGAGCACGGTGATGCCGACCGCGTGGCCGAAGAAGACGGCAAGCTGACATTGCACCTGAGCGACGCCACCGTGCGCGAACTGGCCCGCACGCTGAAGCCGGTCGCGGGCACGTATGAGGTGCCGGGCTTCGGCGCCGTGCGCTGGAAGGTCCAGAAGACGACGATCAGGGATCCGCAGGGGAATGTGGTGCGCACCGTCGGCTGATTGCCGGTCGGCGCGATGGCTCCCCTGTCGCCAATGCAACTGAGCACGACCCCTTTCGTCACGCGTGTGACGGCGTTTGTCATGAGCGGTTCGTAGAGTGGATCGAACCACTTCTCACCCACTCGCAAAGGACACGCCATGCTCGAAATCGTCAAGGCCACCAACGCGGCCGCTTCCTTCAATCGCTGGGCCGGGATCGAGGCCACCCAGGCCGGCAACGGCGAGGCTGAACTGCGCATGAACTGGCGCGCGGAAGACATGGGGCAGTTCGCCGGCTTCCTCCATGCGGGAATGATCTCCGCGTTGCTCGACACCGTGAGCGGCTACGCGGCCGGCACGCTGGCGGGCCGCGTGATGACTTCGCACTTCTCGGTCAACTTCATGTCGCCCGCGGTGGGCAGTGCCTTCGTGGCGCGCGGGCGCGTGGCGAAGGCCGGGCGCAAGCAGGTGTTTGTCGCGTCCGAGCTCTATGCGCAGCCCGAAGGCAAGGGCGACGATGCGCTCAAGCTCGTGGCGACGGGGAACGCAATCCTCGTTCCCGTGGACGAGCTTCAGCTGAAGCCGCGCGCCTGAGCTTCAGCCCGAACAGCGGCCGCAGCACGTTGAAGCGGCGGATCAGCCCATCCGTCAGCGCCCAGCAGCCGAAAAGCGTCAACGCCACCAGCAGCGCGGGCTCGATCACCGGGCCGAGCGCGAGCGGAGCCAGCGCGGTCACGCCGACGATGATCAGCGTCTGGTGCAGCACGTACCACGGGTACACCGATTCGTTGGCCCAGCGCAGCCAGGGCCACGGGCGGTTCAGGTGGCGGTGGCCATGGCCGAGGATGGTGGCGACGGCCAGCCACAGGTAGAGCATGCGCAGGGTGTCCATCAGCGGGCCGGAGGCCGGGCCCTTCGCGCCTGTGCGCAGCGCGATGAAGATGGCGATCACCGCGACTGCCAGCGCGAAAGACACGCGGCGCAGCCGCTCCAGTTCCTTCCACACGCCGGTGTCCACGCCCATCCAGTAGCCGTAGAGAAACATCGTGAAGTAGAGGCTGTGCAGGTGGAAGTCGCGCACCAGGTTGTGCGTGGCCGGAAAGCGCGAGGCCAGCAGCATCGTGAAGACGAGCAGCGGCACCACAGGCAGCAACAGCAGCTTCCAGCCACGCAGGCCGTTGAAGCCGCGGCGCAGCCACTGGCCGGCGGCGGAGTTCCACAGCGGCAGCGTCAGCGCGACCAGCGCCGTGTAGGTAAAGAGGTAGGGCAGGTACCAGAGATGGTTCCAGGTGATGCCGAACTCCGCGCCATCGAAGGCCCGCTTCGGCCACGGCTCGGCCATCGACAGGTAGCGCAGCAGGAAGGCGCCGAAGCCCGGCGCGACCAGCCCGTTGGCCACGCCCTGCGCATAGGCCTGGTAGGGCACGATCACCGCCATGCCGAAGGCCAGCGGCAGCATCAGCCGCAGGCCTCGGCTGCGCAGCAGGCCCCAGGTGCCCTGGCCCCGGCTGAGGAAGCCGAGCGACACGCCGGAGATCAGGAAGACGAGATCCATGCGCCAGAGGTTCAGGATGCGCATCGGCCACTGCAGCCATTCGGCCGCATGCGGGCTCTTGAGGTGCCACGGCCAGTCGGCCACGTAGTACATGCCTACGTGATAGAGGATGACGAACAGGAAGGCCAGCGCGCGCAGGGCGTCGATGTCGTGGCGGCGATGGTCGGGCGGGAGGTTTTGGGTGGTCATCGGGGGCTCCTTGAAGCTGGAGGCCGCGATGCTCGGCCTCGTGCTCCTCGCGTGGCACGCCCGGGGGATGGATCGCCCCCGCTTTGTGACGAGCGGTGGCCCTGAGGGACGAAAAGGGACGAAATTCGCCGCCCCAAGGCCCGTTTTCGGGAGAATCCCGGCCATGGGAGACCCCCGCAAGAACCTGTACGAGCGCTACGAGCCAGTCCGCCGCTACGTGGAGGTGGCGTTCTGGATCGTTCTGATGACGCTTCAGGCCGTGTTCAGCACGATGGTGGCGATCGTCGACGTGCGCACGCGCGCCGTGCCGCGTGCCAACTGGGAGGTCGCGACCTGGGAGGGTTCGAGCCACCTGGTGCTGTTGCTGCTGGTTCCGGCGCTGGTTGCCGTCGAGCGCCGGTTGTCGCCGCTGGTGCGCACCCACGTGCTGCGCTTCGTGGCCTGGCATGCGGTGGCCAGCGTGGTCTTCAGCGTGATCCACGTGGTGGGCATGTTCGGGCTGCGGGCGCTGGTCTATGCCATGGCCGGCGAGCGCTACGACTTCGGCGGCTGGGTCAGCCAGTGGGGCTACGAGTACCTGAAGGACGTGCGGGTGTACGCGAGCATCGTCTTCGGCATCTGGGCGTACCGGCTGTTCATGCTGCGGCTGCAGGGCGAGGCGCGGGTGCTCGATGCGCCCGAAGCCCCGCCGGAACCGGAGCCCGCCGAACCCGAAACCCCGCAGCCCGCGCGCCCCGAGCGCTTTCTGGTGCGCAAGCTGCGTCGCGAATTCCTCATCGCGGCTACCGACATCGACTGGCTCCAGGCCGAGGGCAACTACGTCGGCCTGCACGTCAACGGCCACGACTACCTGCTGCGCGCCACGCTCACCGACTTCCTGACCCAGCTCGACCCCGCCCGCTTCGTGCGCGTGCACCGCAGCCACGCCGTGAACCTGGGTCGCATCAAGGAAATCGAGCCGCTGGATGGCGGCGACGCCCGGCTGCACATGCACGACGGCACCACCGTGCCCTGCAGCCGCCGCTACCGGGACGCGCTGCGCGCCGGGGCGGGCTGATCCGGTGCATCGCGGGCTGAGTAAAGCCCGCTATTGGTTCACAACGCACCATCGAAGAGCTTTGGGCACCATTTTTGCTTCATTGGCCCGCCGCTCCGGGTGATTCGGGTGCGGCGCACCAATTCAAACCAAAAATCAGCAAGAAGCTCCAATGGACGCACTCAAACAGGGCGCAGACGCGCTGTTCATCCTTCTCGGCGCCATCATGGTCCTGGCCATGCACGCCGGTTTTGCTTTTCTCGAACTGGGGACAGTGCGCAAGAAGAACCAGGTCAATGCGCTGGTGAAGATCCTGGTCGACTTCTCGGTCTCGACCATCGTGTATTTCCTGGTGGGCTATGGCGTGGCCTACGGCACGCATTTCTTCGTGAGCGCCACCGAACTGTCGGCAAGAAGCGGCTACGAGCTGGTGAAATTCTTCTTCCTGCTCACCTTCGCGGCGGCCATCCCGGCCATCATTTCGGGCGGCATTGCCGAGCGCGCCAAGTTCTGGCCGCAGCTGATCGCCACGGCGGTGATCGTCGGCTTCGTCTACCCGCTGTACGAGGGCATCGCCTGGAACAAGCACTTCGGCATCCAGGGCTGGATTGCCTCGCTCACCGGCCATGAGTTTCATGACTTTGCGGGCTCGGTGGTAGTGCACGCGGTGGGCGGCTGGCTGGCGCTGCCGGCGGTGCTGCTGCTGGGCGCGCGGCGCAACCGCTACCGGGGCGACGGCTCGCTGAGCGCGCATCCGCCGTCGAACATTCCGTTCCTGGCGCTGGGCGCGTGGGTGCTGTGCGTAGGCTGGTTCGGCTTCAACGTGATGAGCGCGCAGAGCATCGACAAGATCTCGGGCCTGGTGGCCGTCAACTCGCTGATGGCGATGGTCGGCGGCACGCTGGTGGCGCTGGCAATGGGCAAGAACGACCCGGGCTTCGTCTACAACGGCCCGCTCGCGGGGCTCGTGGCCGTGTGCGCCGGCTCCGACCTGATGCACCCGCTGGGCGCGCTGGTGGTGGGCGGCGTGGCGGGCGCCATCTTCGTCAAGATGTTCACGCTCACGCAGAACAAATGGAAGATCGACGACGTGCTCGGTGTGTGGCCGCTGCACGGCCTGTGCGGCACCTGGGGCGGTATAGCGGCGGGCATCTTCGGCACGCAGGCGCTGGGCGGCATCGGCGGTGTGAACGTGTGGGCGCAGCTCATCGGCACCGTCATCGGCGTGGCATGGGCGGGGCTGGCGGGCGCGGCGGTGTACGGCGCGCTGAAGGCCTCGCTGGGGCTGCGGCTGTCGCAGGAGGAGGAATACGACGGCGCCGATCTGTCGATTCACCACATCTCGGCCACGCCGGAGCGTGAGGTCAACTGGTAGTCACCAGTGCGGCAGGGCGGGTCTGTGTTTGCTTCGCGCAGGGCCGCTCAGCACGAACGCGCGCCCTGTAGCAAACTTGCCGGACCGCTTCGTTCCATTTTCTGACGCCCATGACCCAATCTCCCCCCGCCCTCGAAGTCCTCCCCCGCGACCTCTCCGCCTACCGCAAGGGCAACACCGGCGTCGACTACGTGCACCGCTTCGAGTCCGGCAAGCCCGGCCCGCACGTGCTGATCAACGCGCTGACGCACGGCAACGAGATCTGCGGCATGACGGCGGCCACGCACCTGCTCGACAACGACGTGCGCCCGAAGGTCGGCACGCTCACCGTGAGTTTTGCCAACGTGGCAGCGTACGAGTCCTTCAACGAAGCTCTGCCCTTCGACAGCCGCCAGCTCGTGCACAACCTCAACCGCATCTGGTCACCCGAGTGGCTCGATGGCACTGAAGACAGCCCCGAGCTGAGCCGTGCGCGCATCCTGCGTCCGGTGGTGGACGCGGCCGATCACATCCTCGACATCCATTCGACCAGCCAGCCCGTCGTGCCGTTCTGGGTGTACCCGGCATTCGAGCGCAACGCCAAGGTCGCACTGGCCATCGGCCGCCCGTCGGTGCACCTCGTGATGCCCGACGGCCTGGGCTCGGGCACGCCGCTGATCCAGTACGGCAGCCACGGCGGCCCGGACGGCAAGGGCGTGGCGATGGTGGTCGAGTGCGGCCAGCACTTCTTGCGCTCCGCCTCGGAACTGGCCACAGCCGTCACCTACGACTTCCTTGCGTACTTCGGCCTCGTCGAGAAGGACCCGGCCACGCCGCCGCCCGAACCGCAGCGGCGCTTTCAGCTGCTGCAGACGTATGTCATCAAGTCGGCGGACTTTGCGTTCGTGCGGCCGCTGATCGGCTTCGAGAACTTTGCGAAGGGCGAGTTGATCGCGACAAACGGCGACGAGGAAATCCGCGCGCTGTGCGACGACTGCACGATCTTCATGCCGGCGCAGCGCGCGATCGTGGGGCGCGAGGCTGTGTATCTGACGAAGCCGATTTGAGATTCGTCAGCAGATCAACAGGTGCACAGGCTTGCCTGCGGTGCTGTAGTCGGCATGCCAGTAGTGCGGGTCATTGCAGAGGCTGAACGTGGCCTCTGCATTCGCATGGCCACTGCCGAACTGGTCGCGCAGGGTGACGTGCACTGAGCCCAGGTCAGGCCAGTCGATGCCGGCGTCGCTGACGCGGTTGCCTGACGCGACTTCGGCCGCGACGATTTTCTGCAGCGCGGGGTGCAGGCGGGTGTTGAGCAGGGCGAGGGTGTCGCGGCGCGAGGCAAGCGAGACCGATGCGTCGAGGCAGGCCTCGGTGAAGAGCGAATTTTCGGGCACGACCGGTGAGAGACTATGCCGCCGCGACGGCCTTGGCCTTTGGGATCGTCTTACCCCTGCACCTGGGGTAGTTGGCGCAACCCCAAAAACTGCCTTCATTCTTGGTCGATTTTTTCTCGACCATCTTGGTGCCGCAACTCGCACAAGTAGGACGCCAGTATTCGCCTTCATACGCAACCGCGAGCAATGCCATTTGTTGCTCGGGCGTGCGCTGGCTGATTAGCTTGAGCAGTGCGGCACCGTCCTGTGCGTGGATGCCATTCGCCTTGGCGAATGCGATGGCATCTTCGGAGAACGTGGAGCTCGTGACGTAGGTGCCGCTCTTCAACTGGTGCGAGGCCATCACCCCGAAGAACTCGCGCATCTCCTTGACGCCGACCATCTTGCTTTGCCAGTGTTTGCACTGGACGATACGCGGCACATCGCTGTGCTTGGATTGAAGCCAGATATCGATACCGCCGTCCGCGCCATGCGACTGACTGCGCGTGGTGAAGCCGGCCTGTGCGTAGAGTGCTTCGCACACGGCCTCGAATCTGCGCCACTCGATGTCGGCAAGCACGGAAGGGCTCCACTGCGATTTCATCTGTCGTGCCGGCGTCGATGGCGTGGACTGCGAAGGCTCCGATGCAAAGACTGGTTTAGCTGGATCGGCCAGAACCTTTGCTGGCGCTGCGGTGCGGGTAGTGACGTAGTTCAGTCCAACCAGCACTACGCCTATTGCCAGTGCCGCCCAGCCCGCCGGGCGAAATGCAGGGCCAAGCGCTCCTGAAAGAACATCCTTCATCAGCAAAGGCAAGACCGTCAGCAGCAGGATACCGATGAGGATCGCCATCCATCCCTTGCCCGCCAGTTCTCGTCGTGCGCGCTCGCGGCGTCGCTCGGACTTTGTTTGTCTAGCCATTGCTTGGTCCCACCTCACTCCAGGAATGGGCGAGTGTATGAGTCCAGTGGACGGCAGGATTTAGGGTAAGTGCTCAGGCCGGTCAGTGTCTCAGGCCGCGATGAACAGCGCCGGGTCCACCATCGCCCGGTTCAGCATCACGGACCAATGCAGGTGCGGCCCAGTCACCCGGCCGGTCGCACCCACGGCAGCCAGCGGCTCGCCTGTCTTCAGCATGTCGCCGACCTTCACATCGACCCGGCTCAGATGGCAGTACATCGTGAGCAAGCCGCCACCATGGTCGAGCCACACGGTGCCGCCGTTGAAGAAATAGTCCCCTGTGTCGATCACCTTGCCGGGTAGCGGCGCCAGCACCGGCGTGCCTGTGCCCGCCGCGATGTCCATCCCGCTGTGCGGATTGCGCGACTGGCCGTTGAACACCCGGCGCAGGCCGAATGAACTTGAGCGGCGGCCCGGCACGGGCACGCGCATCTGCAGTGACGTATCCGCCCGCATGTCCGTGAGCGTGGCCATCACGGTGGCCTGGTGGTCGCGTTCGCGCTCGTAGCGGGCCTGGTCCTCGGGCGACAGGTCGACCGTGCGGGGCGCCACCGTCAGGCGTTGTTCGCGGTATTGCTTCGGGGCCACCGTGTAGGCGATCTGGCGCTCGGGCTTGCCTTCGGCGCGCATCGCGATGCCGGCCTCGCCGGGTTCGGCTGCGAGCGGAATGCCGACCAGTGCGGTCCATTCGATGGCGTCGCCCAGCACGAGCAGGGGCACGTCGCCCGCGAAGGCCTGAGGCCGCTTCGCCGATGGGCCGAGCGACAAGCGGGCCACGCCGCCCGGCACCTGGGACGCGTGTGGCCACACGCCGGGCTGCGCCGGTTGTTTCTTCGTCTTGGCCGGTGTCGCGGCGTTGGCGTGCGTTGGGGGCAATGCAAGCAAGCCGATGACGCCGAGCAGGGTGCTGCGGCGATTCAGGACGACGGGAGCGAGATCGGGGATGTGCATGGAAGAGGCTTGAAGAATGAATGAAGGTTGTACGGCTGTTCGTGCGTCGCCGCGCCGGTTGTCTATTCGCGCCAGGTGCCGGGCGCCAGTCCGTCGAGCGTATGAGGCCCGATGGCGGCGCGGATCAGGCGCAGTGTCGGCAGCCCCACGGCCGCCGTCATGCGCCGCACCTGGCGGTTGCGGCCTTCGCTGATCGCCAGCTCCAGCCACGCGGTGGGAATGCTCTTGCGCTCGCGAATGGGCGGCTGTCGCTCCCACACTTCGGGCGGTGGGTCGAGCAGGCGTGCCCTCGCGGGGCGTGTGAGGCCGTCGTTGAGCTGCACGCCGCTGCGCAAGGAGGTGAGTGCCGCTTCGGTCGGCACGCCCTCCACCTGCACCCAGTAGATCTTCTCCATCTTGAAGCGCGGATCGGCGATGCGTGCCTGGAGCTTGCCGTCGTCAGTAAGCAGCAGCAGGCCCTCGCTGTCGGCATCGAGACGGCCGGCGACGTAGACGTCAGGGATGTCGATGAAGTCTTTCAGGCCACGCCAGCGGCCTTCGGGCGTGAACTGGCTGAGTACGCCGTAAGGCTTGTTGAAGCGGATCAGGCGGGAAGAAGGGCTCGGAAAATTCATTGGCCGACAGGATAGCCCGGGTCTGTCCTGCAACATTCGATGGCCCTGGTGGCTCCAATCGGTTCATCACACAGGAGAACCTGGAATGACGATGCGAAGCTCCATCCATCTTGCCTGCGCCGCGATTGCAGGCCTTCTGCTGGCGGCGTGCAACAGCCCAGGTATCCGCGTGGGCGGCGCGCCCGAGGCGAGCGTCAAGAACTGTGTGGCTGCGGCTGCGCGCGAACTCAGGGTGCCGCCGGGCAGCATCGTCGCGGACAAGGGGACGACGCCGCGCGACGGCGTCTACACGATCAACCTGAAGGTCGGGCCGCAGGGCCGCTCCGCCGTGTGCACCACCGATGAGAACAGCGCGGTGATCGGCGTGGTCTACAAGCGGCCCGAATAAGCAGCGCAGAACGACCGGGTTACTTGCCCCAGCTGTCCCGCATGCCGGCCGCGCGGTTGAACACCAGCTTGCCGTCCGTGCCGCCCTTCGAATCGCGCACGAAGTACCCGTGCCGCTCGAACTGGATCCCGACGCCCGGTTCGGCCTTGGCCAGCGAAGGCTCGACGAATGCCGAGCAGACTTCAAGGCTCTGCTTGTTCAGCTCGTCCAGCAGCTCGCCGCTGCCCGGGTTCGCTGCCGCGAACAGCCGCTCGTACAGCCGCACTTCGGCCTGCACCGCATCCGCAGCCGCCACCCAGGTGATGTTGCCCTTCACCTTGATCGCGTCCGCGCCCGGCGTGCCGCTCTTGGTGTCGGGCACCAGCGTGGCCTGCACTTCGACGAGCTTGCCGCTCGCATCCTTTGTGCCGCCGGTGCATTCGATGACGTGGCCGTACTTCAGCCGCACCTTGTTGCCGGGGAACAGGCGGAAGAAGCCCTTGGGCTGCACTTCTTCGTAGTCGGTGCGTTCGATCCACACCTCGCGGCCGAGCTTGAAGTCGCGCTTGCCCATTTCGGGGTGATGCGGGTGCACGGGCGCCGAGCAGTCGTCGAGCACGTCGTCGCCGCCCATCAGCTCGCCCCAGTTGGTGATGACGAGCTTCACCGGGTCGAGCACGGCCATGGCGCGCGGGGCGACGGGGTCGAGGGTGTCGCGCAGCGCGGCTTCGAGGCTGGCGTAGTCGATCCAGCCGCCCGACTTGGTGGTGCCGCTGCGCTCGCAGAACAGGCGCAGCGCCTCGGGCGTGTAGCCGCGGCGGCGCAGGCCGGCAATGGTGGGCATGCGCGGGTCGTCCCAGCCGTCTACGTATTTTTCTTCGACCAGCTGGCGCAGCTTGCGCTTGCTGGTGAGCACGTGGGTCACGTTGAGGCGCGCGAATTCGTACTGGCGCGGGTGCGGGCTGGCGACGAGGCCGCCTTCGGCGAGGCGGTCGAGCAGCCAGTCGTAGAAGGGGCGCTGGTCTTCGAATTCCAGGGTGCAGATGGAGTGGGTGATCTGCTCCAGCGCATCTTCGATGGGGTGCGCGTAGGTGTACATCGGGTAGATGCACCACTTGTCGCCGGTGTTGTGGTGGGTGGCCCGGCGCACGCGGTACAGCGCGGGGTCGCGCATGTTGATGTTGGTGCTGGCCATGTCGATCCTGGCGCGCAGGATGGCGGCGCCGTCGGCCACCTGGCCGTCGCGCATGGCGCGGAAGCGCGCCAGGTTTTCTTCGGGCGTGCGGGTGCGGAAGGGGCTGTCGGTGCCGGGCGTGTTGAAGTCGCCGCGGTTCGCGCGCACTTCGTCGGCGGTTTGCTCGTCTACGTAGGCGAGGCCGGCGCCGATGAGGTATTCGGCGGCCTCGTACATGAAGTCGAAGTAGTCGCTCGCGAAGTATTCGTGCGGCTGCAGCGTGCCGGGGGCGCTGGGGCGGTCGGCCAGGTAGGTTTCGTAGCCGAGCCACTTCACCGCGTCGCGGATGGAGTCGACGTATTCCTGGTCTTCCTTCTCGGGGTTGGTATCGTCGAAGCGAAGGTGGCTCACGCCGCCGTATTCCTTGGCCAGCTCGAAATTGAGCCAGATGCTCTTGGCGTGGCCGATGTGCAGGTAGCCGTTGGGCTCGGGCGGAAAGCGCATGCGCACCTTGGCCGGATCGACCATGCCCTGGGCATGATGGGCGGCGTTGCCGGGCGAACCGCCCCATTTGCGGCCAGAATAGGCACCCTGTGCGAGGTCGTTCTCGATCACGTGGCGCAGGAAATTGCTCGGAGCAGCGGTCGTTTTGGCGCCGTTTTTGTCGGTCGGGGAGGTCATCGTTGCATTTTAGGGGGCACCCCCTATGAGTTACCTTTGGCAACGTTCTTCACATTGCCCGGTGCACCCCCTTTGCAATTGCCGCGTTCAATACACACATGGGCGGTTCACACCCGAACGCAGCCCACCGTAACAAGGAGTCCGAATCATGAGCCTCACACGTTCAACCTTCTTCAAATGGGCCGCCGCAGGCGTCGTGGCAGCCGGTGCATTGTTTGCCGCCACTTCGGCCAGCGCCCGCAGCGACGTCAGCTGGTCCATCGGTGTCGGCGTTCCCGGCGTGGCTGTGGGCGTGGGCGGTCCGGCCTACTACCCGGCCCCGGTCTACGCGCCGCCGGCCCCTGTCTATTACGCCCCGCCAGCACCCGCCTACTACGCGCCGCCGCCGGTGTACTACCGTCCGGCCCCGGTCTACTACGCTCCGCCGGCGTATTACGGCCCGCGCTACTACGGTCGTGGCTACTACCGCGGCCATGGCCACTGGCGCTAAAACGCCACGGCATTCGTGACTGAATGAAAAAAGCCGGCCCCGAAAGGGCCGGCTTTTTCTTTGGGTGCGCCTTGGCCGATTTCACATGGCGCGAAAGAGATGGGCGTACAGGCGGCTGACCGGAATCTTCTCCGCCCGCCCCCGCAGCATCAGATGAAGCTTGCCGGCCTCGTCGCGATGCACCGACTCGATGGCCGCGCTGCGCACCACCACCGCCCGGTGCACCTGCCAGAAGGTGTCGGCATCGAGCTGGGGCAGCAACTGCTTGAGCGGCGTGCGGATCAGGTATTCGTGCGTGGCGGTCAGCACGCGCAGGTATTTGTCAGCGGCCTCGAAGTACAGCACCTCGTCGATGGGCACCATGCGCACTGTGCTGCCGCCGGCGTCGCTGGCGGCGATCATGCGCAGCGGGGCGGGGGCGGCCGTCGCCGCAGTTCCGGCACCGGCGGCCGTCAGCACCTGGCGCCATTGGGCGAGCGTCTGTTCGAGCGCCGCGTCAGCCAGGGCGGGCGTGGGCTCCGGCTGGCGCGCGGCCAGCGCCTGCTGCAGCCGGCTCACGGTCTTGCGCAGGCGCTCGGGCTGCAGGGGCTTGAGCACGTAGTCGATGGCCTGCGCATCGAAGGCGCGGGTGGCGTATTCGTCATAAGCCGTCACGAACACCAGCTGCGGCATTGGCGCCTCGTCGGTGGGCCAGCAATCGGCCAGTTCGGCGGCGGCGCCGAGGCCGTCGAGGCCGGGCATGCGGATGTCGAAGAACAGCACCTGCGGCAGCAGGCGCAGCGCCTCGCGCACGGCGCTGCGACCGTCGCCGGCGGTGGCGACGATCTGCAGCTCGGGCCAGACAGCGGCCAGTTCGGCCTTGAGGGCCTGCGCGAGCAGGGGCTCGTCTTCGGCGATGAGGGCGGTGGGGTTCATCTTGTCGCGGTTGCTGTGTCGTGTTCAGGCAGGCGTAGGGAAGCTCAGCGTGGCGCTGGTGCCGCCGGTGGGCGAGGGCGCCAGCTTCATGTGCCCCCGGTCGCCGTACATGGTGGCCAGCCGGTCGCGCACCTGCTCCAGCCCGAAACTGCTGCCTTCCGAAGGCGGCGCTGCATCAAGGCCCACGCCGGTGTCGCTCACCTCGATCACCAGCTGGCCCGCTTCCCTGCGGGCGCGTACGACGATCTCGCCGCCTTCCACCTTCGGCTCCAGCCCGTGGCGGATGCTGTTTTCCACCAGCGGCTGCAACAGCAGCGGCGGTACGGGCGCATCGCGCAGGTCTTCCGGCAGGTCGAGCGTGTAGCGCAGGCGTTCGCCCATGCGCACCGACATCAGTTCCAGGTAGTCGCCCAGCCGCTCGAACTCGGCCGACAGCGGATGCGACAGCGCGCGCGAGCCGCTGAGCGTCATGCGCAGGTAGCTGTTGAGCCGGTCGAGCATGGCCACGGCGCGCGGCGGGTCGACGGTGATCAGCACGCGCAGGTTGGCCAGCGTGTTGAAGAGCATGTGCGGCTCCAGCTGCGTTTCGAGCAGCTTGAGCCGGGCCTCGGTGGCGTTGCGTTGCGCCAGGTCGATCTGGCTCTGCATGTGCTTGCTCTTGCCGAGGCTGTAGAAGAAGAAGCACATGCCGACCGTCGCGATGATGGTGATCGTGACGCCGGTGGCCAGCTTGTGGCCCTTGAATTCGAGAAAGTCGAATGCGGGTGCGCCGAACAAGGCGTCGCCGATGAGGTTGCCGACAAAGAAGCCGACGGCCGCGCCCGCTGCGATCAGGAGAAAGCCCCCCGGCCATCCGGGCCAGAGGTTTTCGCGGTGCCCGCTGATCAGGAGCCGGCCGCCGTCGATGAACAGCCAGCTCACGGTGCCGATCGACAGCGAATAGACCAGGTGGCCGGCCCAGTTGCCGCCGCCGGTGATGGTCATCACGGTGGCAATGAGGCAGCAGAAGACAGCGGTGATCAGGCCATGCCGCAGCATGGACTTCAGGTTTTCAGCCCTGAACCTTTGGTTGGTGGCAGCCTGGTCCAGGCTCACCCGCGGTTCCCGGCGTCCAGCGCGCGGCGTTCGCGCTCCACCAGCCTGTCGTAGAAGCCGCCGCCGGGCGCCACGAACCAGACGACGGCGCCGTGGATCAGCAGGCCCAGCCCCCAGCCCATGAGCGGGTACATCGCCCAGGTGCGGCCGTTGGCGGCCGAGATCGTGACGAGGCCGAGGTTGACCACCACGTAGACGAAGGCGTGGATGTACCAGCCCATCTTGGCGCCGGCGCGGCGGCGTGCGAGGCGCTCGACGTCGGAGCGGGAAGAATTTGATGCAAGAGAGGTCATGACAGCTCCTTGTATTGGACAGGAATGAAATCGGAAGAGGCGGGCTGCGGCGACTGTGGCGACGGTGTCGCCTGCAATGCCGCGCGCTGCCGCAGTTCCTCGGTCGTCTCGCCAGGCCCGTCGGGCTTCCAGCCCGGCGGCTTCACGAGGTAGCCGACGAAGGCGCGCACCGAGCGGGCCGAGGCCAGGTCGCGCAACAGCGCACGCCACTGGCTGAACTCGATCTCGAAGAGGTTGTGCGAAGTAATCGGGTTCACCAGCCCGTAACGGCAGGGAAGGTCGGCGCGCTCCGGGATGTAGGTGCCGAACAGGCGGTCGAACACGATGAGCACGCCGCCGTAGTTGCCGTCCAGGTATTCCAGGTTCGAGGCGTGGTGCACGCGGTGGGCCGAGGGCGTGTTCAGCACCCATTCGAGCGGCCCGAGGCGCGGGATCCAGGTTGCGTGAATCCAGAACTGGTACAGCAGGTTCAGCGTGAGCATCAGCAGGATCACCCGGGGCGGCATGCCCAGCAGCGGCGCCAGCATGAAGAAGGCCAGCGTGCCGGTGAGGCGGCCGGTCCAGCCGAAGCGGTAGGCGGCCGACAGGTTCAGCTGGTTCGGCGAATGGTGGATGGAGTGGGTGCACCAGAACCAGCGCACCCGGTGCGCCGCGCGGTGGTACCAGTAGTAGCAGAACTCCTGGCCGATGAAGCAGGCGACCCAGCCGCTCCAGTGGTCCATCGGCAGGGTGAAGAGGCGGTGGTCATAAAACCAGTTCATCGCGCCGGTCCAGAAGGCCAGCGGCAGCAGCCAGCGCAACGGGTACTCGCGCACAAGAAAGTCGACCACCGAGACGCCGGCCGCCTTCCAGTCGTAGCTGCGCCAGCCGTTGCGCCAGGACAGCACGAGCGCCTCGGCAATGGAGGCGACGAGCACCACCGTGACGGAGATCTTGAGGATCAGCAAGAGCGCGTTCATGGTGGCGGGTCCTGGATGAAAGTCGTGGCCTAGGGAATCTTAGGCCGCGCGGGCCGTGGCCGACATAGCGTCAGTGCGGATGGCCAGCTTCCACAGGCGCACCGCACGGGCCGCGAAGACACCGCTGAAGGCGCCGTACAGCACCGGGATCACGAGGCCGAAGGCGGCTTGCTGGCGCACCTCGGGGTGCATGGCCAGGGCCACGCCCACCACGTACTTGGTCAGGAAGATGCCCATCATGAGCATCAGCGGCACGGGGCTGCCGGCCACGTGGAAGCGGCGCTCTGTTGCGTCGTAGCGGGTGGTGTCGGGCAGCGGGCGTTGCAGCACCAGCGCCAGCATCACCACCGCGGCGGCGGCCCAGCCCAGCAGGGCGCCGAAGGAATCGCCGAAGACGGAGACCACGCCGTAGATCGACAGGGCGCCCATGGCCACCGGCATCAGCGTGACGCGGCTCAGGCTCACTTCATTGGTGAGCAGCTGCTTGGCACCGAGCCACAGCAGCAGGAAGAACACGGCGAACACCCACTTGGGCGTGTGAAGGATGATTTGCATCAGCATGGTGGCGCTCCGTTGGAAGTGGAAGAAATCTTGAAGAAGAAGGGCGGAAGGGAATCGATGGAGTGGACTGTGCCGGCCCCCGCCCGCTCCAGCCACCGGCTTGCGACGGAATGCATGCATGCGGCGTGAATTGCAGCCGGGCGGCGTGAATTGCGGATGCCGTGCGGGCAGCTTTACCGTCGCTTTACGGCGCAGCAAAGAGCGGGACTACCATTCCGCGCTGTACTACCCCGGTCCGCACCCCTGCATCTTTCGCACGCACCGCCCATGGAACAAGAAAAACCACCCGAGCCTCTGCCTTCCACCGTCTCGCCAACACATCCGACGGTGCGCAGACGCCGGTGGGTGGGCGGGCTGCTGACCCTGCTGCTGCTCGTGGCGCTGGGTGCCGGCGCCTGGTATCTGATCCAGCGGTCGAAGACGCCCGCGGCCGGCCCCGGTGGCGCTCCTGGCGCCGGCCGGCAGGGTGGTGGGCCGGGCGGCCCGGGTGGGCGCGGCGGCGGCGGGGCCTCCAGCACGGTCGGCGTTGCCACGGCCAGGCAGGCCGACATCCCGGTGCAACTCGAGGCGCTGGGCACCGTCACGCCGCTGGCCAACGTGATCGTGCAGCCGCAGGTGTCGGGCGTGCTCACGGCCGTGCTGTTCCAGGAAGGACAGATGGTCAAGAAGGGCGACGTGCTCGCCACCATCGACCCGCAGCCGTTCCAGAACGCGCTGGGGCAGGCCAGCGGGGCGCGGCAGCGCGACGAGGCGCAGCTGGCGGCGGCGCGCGTCACGCTGCAGCGCTACCAGACCCTGCTGGGGCAGGACTCCATCGCCCGGCAAGACGTCGACACGCAGGCCGCGCTGGTCAAGCAGCTCGAAGGCACCGTAGCCATCGACCGCGCCAACGAGAACACGGCCAAGCTCAACCTGGCCTGGAGCCGCATCACCGCGCCGGTGAGCGGGCGCATCGGCCTGCGGCCGGTGGACGGGGGCAACTACATCTCCACCGGCACCACCAACGGCATTGCGACCATCACGCAGATCGCGCCCATCGACGTCGAATTCGCCATTCCGCAAGACCGCGTGCCCGAAGTGCAGGAGCGCCTCGCCCAGGGCGCCAAGCTCGACGCCACCGCCTTCGACCGCACGCGCACGCGCCAGCTTGCGAACGGAGCCTTCTCCACGCTCGACAACCTGGTCGACACCGCCACCGGCACCGTCAAGGCCAAGGCCCGCTTCGCCAATGCCGACAGCGCGCTGTTCCCGAACCAGTTCGTCAACCTGCGGCTGCTGCTGCGCACCGTGGCCAGCGCGGTGGTGGTGCCGGTCACGGCGCTGCGCCACGGCCCCAACGGCGACTACGTGTATGTGCTGAACGAAGACAGCACGGTGTCGCAGCGGCCGGTGACACGCGGCGAATCGAGCGTGGACAACGTCGCGATCATGTCGGGCCTGAAGGCCGGCGAGCAGGTCGTGACCGAAGGCGGCGACCGGCTGAAGGACGGCGCGCGCGTACAGACCCAGGTCGAACGCCCGGCCGGTGCGGCGTCGGCGCCCGCGAGCGGTTCGCGCCGTGGACAACACCGTCAAGGCGGCGCGGCGGCACCGAAGGGCGGCGCATCAGGTGCGTCAGGTGCATCGGGCCCGGCTGCTGCCGCTCCCGCAGCGGAACCCGCAACACCCGCCAAGCTCCCGACCGCCGAGCAGCGCCAGCGCATGCTCGACGCCGCCAAGGACGACCCGCAGCAACTGGAGCGCCGCAAGCGCTTTCTTGAAGCACTGGACCGTGGCGACCCGGCGGCACTGGAGCGCTGGCAGCGCATGTCCGAAGGCGGTGGCGAAGGTGGCCAGGGCGGGCGTCGCCCATGAGCGGTCGCAGCTGCAGCCGTAGCGCGGAGGCCGTCCGGTGAACCCGTCACGTCCGTTCATCCTGCGGCCGGTGGCGACCTCGCTGCTGATGGTCGCCGTCGTGCTGGCCGGCCTGGTGGCGTTCCGCTTCCTGCCGCTGTCGGCATTGCCGCAGGTCGACTACCCGACCATCCAGGTGCAGACGCTCTACCCCGGGGGCAGCCCCGAGGTCATGAGCAACACCGTCACCGCGCCGCTGGAACGCCAGTTCGGCCAGATGTCGGGGCTCGACCGCATGAGCTCGACCAGCGCCGCGGGCGTGTCGATCATCACGCTGCAGTTCTCGCTGGGCCAGACGCTCGACGTGGCCGAGCAGGAAGTGCAGGCCGCCATCAATGCCGGCGGCTCGCTGCTGCCGGCCGACCTGCCGGCGCCGCCCGTGTACGCCAAGGTCAACCCGGCCGACGCGCCGGTGCTCACGCTCTCGATCACGTCCGACACGCTGCCGCTCACCGAGGTGCAGAACCTCGTCAACACCCGGCTCGCGCAGAAGATCAGCCAGGTCTCGGGCGTGGGGCTGGTCTCGCTCAGCGGCGGGCAGCGCCCGGCGGTGCGCATCCAGGCCAACACGCAGGCCCTCGCTGCCAACGGCATCGGGCTCGACACGCTGCGCACGGCCATCTCGGCAGCCAACTCCAACGGCGCCAAGGGCAGCTTCGACGGCCCCAAGCGCGCCTACACCATCAACTCGAACGACCAGCTGCTCACGGTCGACGACTACAAGAACCTCATCGTCACGTACAAGAACGGCGCGCCGATCCGCATGGTCGACGTGGCGCAGGTGGTCAACAGCGCCGAGAACAACCAGCTGAGCGCCTGGGCCGGCAACAAGGCCGACGGCACCAACAAACTGTCGCCCGCGATCATCATGAACGTGCAGCGCCAGCCCGGCGCCAACGTGATCGCCACCGTCGATGCCATCAAGAAGCAGTTGCCCGAGCTGCAGACCGGCTTGCCCGCAGGGCTGAAGATCGAGGTGCTCAGCGACCGCACGGCCGGCATTCGCGCGTCGGTCCAGCACGTCGAGATGGAACTGGTGCTGGCCGTGGTGCTGGTGGTGCTGGTGATCTTCGCCTTCCTGGGCAGCCTGCGCGCCACCGTCATCGCGAGCATTGCGGTGCCCATCTCGCTCATCGGCACCTTCGGGCTGATGTACCTGCTGGGCTACAGCCTGAACAACCTGAGCCTGATGGCGCTGACCATTGCCACCGGCTTCGTGGTGGACGACGCGATCGTGATGATCGAGAACATCGCGCGCTACATCGAAGAGGGCGAAAAACCGCTGCAGGCCGCGTTCAAGGGCGCGACGCAGATCGGCTTCACCATCATCTCGCTGACCGTGTCGCTCATTGCGGTGCTGATTCCGCTGCTCTTCATGGGTGACGTGGTGGGCCGCCTGTTCCGTGAGTTCGCGGTGACGCTGGCCATCACCATCCTGATCTCGGCCGTGGTGTCGCTCACGCTGGTGCCGATGATGTCGGCGCGCTGGCTCAAGCACGAAGAAAAGAAAGACCCGGCCGGCCATGGCTTCGGCGCGCGCGCGCAGCGTTTCTTCAGCGGCGTGATGGAGCGCTACGACCGCTCGCTGCACTGGGTGATCGAGCACCAGCCGCTCACGCTGCTGGTCGCGCTGCTGACCATGGTGCTGACGGTGGTGCTGTACCTCACGATCCCGAAGGGCCTGTTCCCCACGCAGGACACCGGCCAGCTGCAGGCCCGTGTGCAGGCCGCGCAGGACGTGTCTTTTGACCGCATGTCGCAGCTGCAGTTGCAAGCGGCGCAGGCCATTCTCGATGACCCCGAGGTCGAGAACCTCAGCTCCTTCGTTGGTGTGGACGCGGCCAACAACACCATGCTGCACACCGGCAGCATGCTCATCAACCTGACGAAGAGCCGCGGCAACCAGCAGGACGTGATGGACAGGCTGCGCGAGCGCGTGCGGCAGGTGGCCGGCGTCACGCTGTACCTGCAGCCCACGCAAGACCTGACCATCGACGCCGAGACCGGCCCGACCGAGTACCGCGTGTCGCTGGAGGGCGTGGACAGCGCCGCGATCACCGAGTGGATGAAGAAGCTCGTGGCGAAGCTGCAGACATCGGACAAGGTGCGCAACGTGAGCAGCGATGCCGGCGCGCAGGGTCTGGCGGCGTTCGTCAACGTGAACCGCGACACCGCGGCGCGGCTGTCGATCACGGCGAGCACGGTGGACGATGCGCTGTACAGCGCGTTCGGCCAGCGCATCGTGTCGACGATCTTCACCGAGACAAACCAGTACCGGGTGATTCTCGAAGCGCGTCCCGGCATGGTGAATACGCCGCAGACGCTGGGGCAGCTGAGCCTGATCGCCGGCTCCGGCACCGCGACGCCGCTGTCCGCGATTGCGGACATCACCGAGCAGCAGGCGCCGCTGCAGATCACGCACGTGGCGCAGTACCCGGCGAGCACGCTGAACTTCGATACGGCGCCCGGGGTTTCGCTTGGGTCTTCGGTCGATGCGATCAGGGCGGCTGCGAAGGAGATCGGGCTGCCCAGCAGCGTGACGATGACCTTCCTGGGGGCTTCAGGGGCGTACGAGAAGTCGCTGTCTAACCAGTTGTGGCTGATTCTGGCGGCGGTGGTTTGCGTGTACATCGTGCTGGGGGTGCTGTACGAGAGCTACGTGCATCCGCTGACTATCTTGTCTACGCTGCCTTCTGCCGGGGTCGGGGCCTTGCTCGCCTTGATGATCACTGGCAACGACCTGGGGGTGATCGGGATCATCGGGATCATTCTGCTGATCGGCATCGTGAAGAAGAACGCGATCATGATGATCGACTTTGCTATCGATGCTGAACGGACTCAGGGGAAGTCTCCTCGGGAGGCTATTCATCAGGCTGCTTTGTTGCGGTTTCGGCCTATCTTGATGACTACGCTGGCTGCCTTGTTTGCGGCCGTTCCCCTGATGCTGAGCTTCGGCGAAGGCGCTGAATTGCGGCGTCCGTTGGGGTTGGCGATCTTCGGCGGGTTGATTGTTAGTCAGCTGCTTACCCTGTTCACTACGCCTGTGATCTACCTTGCGTTTGATCGGTTGGGTGGGGGGAGTTCTCGGCGGGCTGCGGTTGAGGAGGAAGCGGTTTGAGCCGGTTTTTCTCTTGCTGCTTGTTTGCTTTCCGGGGCCGGGTCTCGCCCCGGCGGGCGACCTACTTTTCTTTGCTTCGCCAAAGAAAAGTGGGCAAAAGAAAGGCGACCCTGCTGTCTGCGTCCCTTCGCTTCGCTACGGGCAACCTGCGGTGCTCGACTCCGGAGGGGGTCCGCAGAACTCGCTCCACTGCGTTGCGCTCAAACAGCTGCGGCCCTGATCCCTCCTGCGTCTGCGCTCCTCGGCGCAGCCAGAAGGGATTGGGGAACCGGGCGGGCCATCGCTGCGCTCGGCGCGGTGCGGCTGCAGGCGCTCCGCGCCTGCAGCCGCATGGGGGCCGAGCGAAGCAAAGGCCCGTGTTGTCTCCACCTCCCCTCTGGCTGCCCCGTAGCGCAGCGAAGGGGTCGCAGACAGTGGGGTCGCCTTTTCTTTGGCTACTTTCTTTTGGCGAAGCAAAAGAAAGTAGCTCGCCCGCCGGGGCGAGACCCGGCCTCAGCCCTCCGCAAGGAGAGCAGCGATGAATCTCTCATTACCTTTCGTCCGCCGCCCCATAGGCACAGTCCTACTGACCATAGGCATAGCCCTGGCAGGCATAGCCGCATTCTTCGTCCTCCCAGTCTCCCCACTCCCCCAAGTCGATTACCCAGTCATCTCAGTAAGAGCCTCCATCCCCGGAGCAAGCCCTGAAACGATGGCAACCAGCGTAGCAACCCCGCTGGAGCGCCACCTAGGCACCATCGCAGGCGTCAACGAAATGACGTCCACCAGCTCGGTAGGCTCCGCCCGCGTCACCCTGCAATTCGACCTGAGCCGCAACATCGACGGCGCCGCCAGAGAAGTGCAGGCTGCCATCAACGCCAGCCGCGTCGACCTGCCCGCCACACTGAGAAGCAACCCGACCTACCGCAAGGCCAACCCCGCCGCCTCGCCGGTCATCATCCTGGCCCTCACGTCCAAGACCAAGACTCCGGGCCAGATCTACGACGCCGTCTCGAACATCGTCAGCCAGCGCCTGTCCCAGGTGGACGGCGTGGGCGACGTAGAAATCGGCGGCGGCTCGCTCCCGGCCGTGCGCATCGAGCTGCTGCCGTTCGCGCTCAGCCGCTACGGCATCAGCACCGAAGACGTGCGCGCCGCCATCCAGGCCTCCAACGCCAACCGCCCCAAGGGCATGGTCCAGGGCGAGGGCCGCAAGCTGCAGATCTACACGCAGACACCGGCCCTGCGTGCCAGCGACTACGCCCCGATGGTCATCGCCTGGCGCAACGGTGCGGCCGTGCGGCTGCAGGACGTGGCCGAGGTGGTCGATGGCGTGGAAGACACGCGCACGCTCGGCCTGTTCAACGGCGAGCCCGCGATCATCGTGCTGATCACGCGGCAGCCCTCGGCCAACATCATCGAGACCGTCGACAGCGTGCGCGCGCTGCTGCCCGAGCTGCAGGCTCAGCTGCCGCCCGACGTCACGCTGCAGGTGGCGTCGGACAGCACGAACTCCATCCGCGGCTCGCTGCGCGAGGTCGAGCTCACGCTGGTCATCTCGGTCATCCTGGTGGTGCTGGTGGTCAGCCTGTTCCTGCGCAGCGTGCGCGCGACCATCGTGCCCGCGGTGGCCACGGTGGCGGCGCTGCTGGGCACTTTCGGGGTCATGTACCTGCTGGGCTTCAGCCTGAACAACCTGAGCCTGATGGCGCTCACGGTGGCCACCGGCTTCGTGGTGGACGACGCGATCGTGGTGCTCGAAAACACCAGCCGGCACATCGAGTCGGGCATGACGCGCATGAAGGCGGCGCTGCTGGGCGCCAAGGAAGTGGGCTTCACCGTGCTGTCGATCAGCGTGTCGCTGGTGGCGGTGTTCATTCCGCTGCTGTTCATGGGCGGACAGGTGGGCCGGCTGTTCCGCGAGTTCGCGGTGACGCTGTCGGCGGCGGTGATGATCTCGCTCGTCATCTCGCTGACCACCACGCCCATGATGTGCGCGTGGCTGCTCAAGCCCGGTGGCGAGCATGACAAGAGCAAGCCACAAGGCCGCTTTGGTCGCATGGCGGCAAGCAGCTACGACTGGGTGCTCAAGCGCTACGAGACCAGCCTCGACTGGGCGCTCGACAGCAAGGCGCTGGTCATGCTGATCCTGGTGGCGGTGGTCGGGCTCAATGTGTATCTCTTCAGCGCTGCGCCCAAGGGCTTCTTCCCGCAGCAGGACAGCGGGCAGCTCAACGGCGGCCTGCGCGCGGACCAGAGCATTTCGTCGCAGGCGCTGGCCGCCAAGCTGCGGCAGGTGGTCGACATCATCCGCAAGGACGAGGCGGTCGACACCGTGGTCGGCTTTACCGGCGCGGGCCGGGCAGGGGGCGGCTTCATGTTCGTCAACCTGAAGCCGGCCAACCAGCGCAAGGACAGTGGCCTGGCCGTGATCGCGCGGCTGCGGCCACAGCTCAACGAAGTGACCGGCCTGCGCGTGTTCCTGGGCACGGTGCAGGACGTGCGCTCGGGCGGCCGCGCCAGCAACTCCACCTACCAGTACACGCTCAAGAGCGACTCCCTCGCCGATCTGCGCACCTGGGCCCTGAAGCTGTCCGACGAACTGAAGATGCAGCCGGTGCTGACCGACATCGACACCGACCAGGACGAGAACGGCGTGGAGACGGTGGCCAAGGTCGACCCCGACAGCGCGCGCCGGCTGGGCCTTACGTCCACAGCCGTCGACAACGCGCTCTACAACGCCTTCGGGCAGCGGCAGGTGGCGACCATCTACACCGAGCTGAACCAGTACCACGTGGTGATGGAGTGGGCTCCACGCTACTCGCGCAGTCCCAATGCCTTGAGCGACGTTTACGTGCCGGCCACCAAGACGACGGTGGTGGCGGGGCAGACCGTGACCACGCAGGTGGCGGCGAGCACCACGACGTCGACGAGTTCAAGTTCGTCGTCGTCCTCGAGCACGGCCAGCAGCACCTCCGTGCCGGTGTCGGCCAACGCGGGCCTGCGCAGCGCATCGACCGGCAACGTGCTGAGCAACACGGCCACTGCGCTCGTGCCGCTGTCGGCGGTGGCGAAGTTCGAAGAGCAATCCGTCGCCACCTCGGTGAGCCACGAGGACGGCGAACTGGCGACCACCATCTCGTTCAACCTCGCCGAAGGCGCGAACCTCGGCGATGCGCGCGAGGCCATCGCCAAGGCCGAGGCCAACATCGCGATGCCCACCAACGTGCGCGGCGCCTTCGCCGGCACGGCGGCCAGCGCGCAGCAGTCGCAGGGCCAGCAGGCCATCTTGATCCTGGCCGCGCTGATCGTGATCTACATCGTGCTGGGCATCCTGTACGAGAGCCTGGTGCATCCGATCACCGTGCTGTCGACGCTGCCGTCGGCTGGCGTGGGCGCGGTGCTGGCGCTGCTGATGTTCCGCATGGAGTTCTCGATCATTGCGCTGATCGGCGTGTTCCTGCTGATCGGCATCGTGAAGAAGAATGCCATCCTGATCATCGACTTCGCACTGGAGGCCGAGCGCTCGCGCGGGCTCTCGCCGCTGGAGGCGGTGCGCGAGGCCTGCCTGCTGCGCTTCCGCCCGATCCTGATGACCACGCTGGCGGCCGCACTGGGCGCACTGCCGCTGGCCATCGGCTTCGGGGAGGGTGCCGAGCTGCGTCGGCCGCTGGGCGTGGCCATCATCGGCGGGCTGATCGCCAGCCAGCTGCTGACCCTGCTGACGACGCCGGTCGTCTATCTGCTGCTCGACAAATTGCGCCGCCGCGGCAAGAACGAACACGAACTGAGCCGGGTCGCGCCAGCTTGAGAAGAACACCGCCATGAACGCACTGCTTTCCTTTTCCTCCTTCCGCGCGAGCCGCTTCCCGCTCTCGGCGCTCGCTCTGGCTGCTGTGCTCGCCGGCTGCTCCGTCGGCCCGCGCTACGAACAGCCCACCACCGCAGCTTCCGTCAACTGGAAGGAGCAGAAGACCGCCGAAGGCTGGCTGCCCGCCGCGCCTGCCGACGCGCTCGACCGCGGCGAATGGTGGAAGCTGTTCGGCGATGCCACGCTCGACGAACTGGCCGGCCGCGTGCAGGTGTCGAACCAGAACATCGCCGCGGCGGTGGCCAACTATTCGCAGGCCCAGGCGCTGGTGCGCGGCGAGCGGGCGGCGCTGTTCCCGTCGGTGTCGCTGGACGGCAGCGGCAAGCGCTCCGGCACGGTGGGCGGCAGCAGCACGTCGAGTCCGTCGAATGCCTTCTCGGCCACGCTGGGCGCCAGCTGGACGCCGGATGTGTGGGGCCGCCTGCGCGAAGCCGTGAGCAGCGCCCAGGCCAATGCCCAGGCGAGCGAGGCCGACTTGGCCGCGGCGCGCCTGTCGGCCATCGGCGACCTGGCCACCAACTACTTCTCGCTGCGCGAGGCCGACACGGAGATCGTGCTGCTCGACGAAACCATCCAGGGCTACCAGCGCGCCTTCGAGATCACGAGCAACCGCTATCAGGCCGGCATCGCCGCGCAGACCGATGTGCTGCAGGCGCAGACGCAACTCGTCAACGCCAAGGCCGAACGCGTGGGCCTGCAGCGCACGCGCGCCACCTACGAGCACGCGATTGCCGCGTTGCTGGGCGTGGCACCAGCCGACTTCAGCCTGCCGGCCGCGCAATGGACGCCCGTGGTGCCCGGCGTGCCGCTCGGCGTGCCCTCGACGCTGCTGCAGCGCCGGCCCGACATCGCGGCCGCCGAGCGCACCGTGGCGGCGGCCAATTCGCAGATCGGCATTGCGCGCGCAGCCTACTTTCCGAACATTGGCCTCACTGCCTCGGTCGGCAGCAGCGCCAGCCGCGTGAAGGACCTGTTCAGCTCGGCCAACTCGCTGTGGTCGCTGGGCTTCTCGGTGGCGCAGGTGGTGTTCGACGCGGGCGCCATCGCGGCCAACGTCGATTCGGCCAAGGCCTCCTACGAGTCGAGCGTGGCGCGCTATCGGCAGACCGTGCTCACGGCTTTCCAGGCCGTGGAAGACCAGCTCACCGCGAGCGCGACGCTCGCCGAGCAGGAGGGCTTTCGCCGCGAGGCCTCGGCTGCGGCAGACAAGACCGAGCAGCAGTTGCTGAACCGCTATCGCGCCGCGCAGGTGAGCTACACCGACGTGGTCACCGCACAGGCCGCCGCGCTGAGCGCGCGGCGCACGCTTGTGCAGCTGCAGGTCAGTCGCCAGACCACGGCCATCGCGCTGATCCAGGCGATGGGCGGGGGCTGGCAGGCTGGGTGGATGGGCGATGGCAACAACGCCAAAGCGGACGCGGCAGCACCGCAACCCGCCGCTTCGCGCACGCAGTAAGCGGCTGATCGATATGAAGGATGGACACTGGGCCCATCCTCAGGCCCGGCGCTCAGGTCAATGCGCTGGACGGTCGCTGATGTTGCCCAGGTAGTCCTTGTCGGTTACCAGCACCCAGAGCGCCAGCACGAGGATCACCGCGGCGACGAGCACCGCATTGACCATCGCCGTCTCGACGCCACGGAAGCCGACCACCCAGGGCGATATCGCGAGCCAGGCCGCCAGCGCGACCTCGGTCCATTCTTCCCACTGTCGGGGCACGAAGGTCGCACCGAGCGCCACCGCGCCGAGCACGATGCCGGTCGCCACCATCGTCCACATGGCGGGCGTCAGGTCCGAAAAGCCCAGGACCCAGGGCGAGACGATCAGCCAGGCGCCGGCGACGGCGTTGACGGGGTCTTGCCAATGCTTCACTTGCTTCATGGTCATTACCTCCTGTCGCGACAAGGCGCCGCGACAAGCGGTTTGACTTGCGCTGGCAGGGGAGGGTTCCGGGCCCTACTAGAGTGGCAACTCCAATGTTTCCCACTTGCGCAGCATGGTCACCTGCCGGCGGAGATAGTCGGTCGGTATGGTCTGGGAGCCCCAGACAGGAACCCGTCCTGCGCACTCTCCCAGCAGCCAGATCTGCCGCACTGCCATGAAGCGTGCGATGGCGGCGAGGTCGGCATCGGCGACAGGCCGGGCCTCGCGATAGGCGGATATGAAGTTCCGCCACTGCCCCGTTGCCTTGTCGTTCAGTACGCCATCGGGCGTGCGCGGATGCAGGCTCCACGGATAGACCGCCAGTTCATAGGCCAGGTAGCCGGGGCCTGCCTCGTCGAAGTCGAAGAACACCGCCTCGCGCTGCTCCTGCGCACCGCGCACGATGAAGTTGTTGCTGCCGTGCGCATCGCCGTGGCACAGCACGCGGCTGAGCTCGCCCAATGCCAGGACGTCGCTGTGCAGCCGCTGGCCCAGCCTCTCGAATTGCGGGCGCAACTCGGCGGTCATGGTCGGAGCGTGCAACAGGCCCTGCAGCGGGCGCAGCAGCAGGTAGTCCAGGTCCAGGTGATAGCTGCTGGCCGGCCCCTGGTAGCTTTCGCCCGCAATGTGCAAGGCGGCCAGCCCGTGCGCAAAGGCTTCGATGTCATCGGCCGAATCGCCGGTGAACTCTCCGTCCAGATACTCGAACAGCATCAGCGCCCGGGAGCCCTCGGGAAGCGACACATGGATGGCGACTTCACCGTCCGCGGTGGGCAGGCAACGGGATACGGGGCATCCGGCCTGCGCCCAATGCTGCAGCGCGGCTGATTCGAACAGCATGTTGGGGCCGCCTCGGGGCCGCTCGGCGCAGAGCCGCGCCACGGCACGTCGCCCGCTGGCAAAGCTCAGCCGATAGACTTGATTGAAGCTGCGCCGCAGGAACTCGCTCTCGACCACTTCGCCCAGGCCGTAGTGCACCTGAACGAGCTTCGCAATGCTTGCCGCCGTCGGCGTGGATTGCGCGATTTCCAGATTCATCTGGCGTCCCTAGGGAAAAAGGGCGCGATTATGCAGGTCGGCCGGCAAACGGACTCAAAGCTGTACCCCCAGGAGATCGTCTATGCGCAACATTGCCAGGTACTGGATCGCGGGCTTTCTCTTCCTGATTGCGCTGGTTTTGCCAGCCCAGGCGCAGACCACGCAGAAGGTGGTCGACATTCCCACCCGGCCCGGGGTAACGCAGCGGATGCTCGTGCTGTCGCCGCCAGCGCCAAGGGCTGCCGTGATCCTGCTCGCAGGCGGGCACGGCGGGTTGCAGATCTTTCCCAATGGTTCGTTCAACTGGGGCGCCGGGAATTTTCTCGTTCGCACGCGACAGCTGTTTGCGGACCAAGGGCTCATGGTCGCCGTCGTCGATGCGCCGTCCGACCGGCTGAGTCCACCCTACCTCAGCGGTTTTCGCCAGAAGCCGGAGCATGCGGCCGACCTCAAGGCGGTCATTGCGTGGATGCGAGAGCAATCCAAGGTGCCTGTGTGGCTTGTGGGCACCAGCCGGGGTACGCAGTCCGCGGCATACGTCGCGACCGAGCTCGCGGGCCCTGAAGGGCCGGACGGCATCGTCCTGAGCTCGACCATCCTCACCGACGACAGGGGACGGCCCGTTCCGGCAATGCCGCTGGAAAAGATCCGGGTGCCTGTTCTCGTCGTCCATCACGAGCAGGATGGCTGCGCGCTCTGCGCGTTTGCCAACGTGCCCGTCCTCATGGGAAAGCTCGAGAACTCGCCGAGGAAGGCGCTGCTGAGCTTCAAGGGCGGGGAGAACAGGGGCGACCCGTGCGAGGCCATGGCGTATCACGGCTTCAACGGGCTCGATCGCGAAGTTGTCCCACAGATCGCCGACTGGATCATTGCCAGATAGGCAGGCTGTCCGAAAGGGCTACCGGGGGCGGGTTAACGCGTACAGCTGAAGAGAAGTTTACAAAAGTTAATAAATTTGAAGTAATCATCGAAAAAGTCCCGGAATAAAATTTTTACGGAAATCGGGGATATGAAGCTTTTGTACGCGGCCGTACCATCCGCGCGACCCGCTTCCGGCGCCCCCTAGTTCCCGACTTTCGATGACCCCCCCAGACCCCTCTCGGACACGAGCGTTGTCCGTGGCCGACACGCTGCGCAATCGCATCTTCGATGGTGTGATTGCCCCTGGCTCCCATTTGATGGAGATCTCGCTCGCCAACGAACTTGGCGTGTCGCGCACTCCTGTGCGCGGCGCCATGGCGCGGCTGGCCGACGAGGGGCTGCTGTTGTATCTGCCCAACAAGGGCTTCCAGGTGCGCCGCTTCAACGCCAAGGACGTGTTCGACGCCTTCAGCGTGCGTGCCACGCTGGAGGGCATGTGCTGCCGCCTGATCAGCGAGCGCGGTCTCGAAGGCGGAGCCCTGGCGCAATTGACGGCCATGCTCGACGAGCAGTACGAAGTGCTGCACGGCAGAGGCGAATGGACTGACGTCCGGGCCGAGTGCTGGCAGGACCTGAACCAGGCCTTTCACAACAAGCTGCTGACACTGGCGGACAACCGCTGGCTGACCGAGGCGGTGCAGCGAGCCAGCCAGTTGCCGATCATCTTCGACAGCAAGCTGCGTCCGCACAA
The DNA here is from genome assembly GCF_051992195.1 of Variovorax sp. YR566. Taxonomy (NCBI): domain Bacteria; kingdom Pseudomonadati; phylum Pseudomonadota; class Betaproteobacteria; order Burkholderiales; family Comamonadaceae; genus Variovorax; species Variovorax sp. YR566. The sequence goes on from NZ_CP197092.1 coordinate 2,620,900, forward strand.
CCGCGACGCGTCGATGCAGCTGTACCGCCACGAGCAGGCTCTGCAGGCGCTGGAAGAGCACTGCCGCATCGTCGAGGCGCTGGGCCGGCAGGAAGCCTCCGGCGCCGAAACCGCCATGCGCGACCACATCATCGCCAACCGCGACCTGCTGGTGCTTCACCTGAGCCAGCAGGCCGCCGGCCGCACCCGGGCGCTGATCTGAGCTCCTGGCCCTAGCTGCCGCGCGCCGCCGGCGGCGTGAGGTAGGCCCCCGATTCGAACAGCTGCGCCTCCGCCTGGTCGATGCGCCGGATCACCGGCTTGCCCGCGCGGCTGGCCAGCAGCTCGACCAGCGCTTCCGTCACAGCCACCCCGGCCGCGACCGACGGGAAGAACGAAGGGCTGTTGATCGTGAAGAGCAGCGTCTCGTCCGCCAGCAGCGACAGCGGCGAGGTCATGCTGTCGGTAATGGCGACGATGCGGCAACCCGCCGCCTTGGCCGCCTGCGCCACCTGCAGCGCCTCGCGCGAGTAGGGCACGAAGCTCGCCACCACCAGCGCGTCGCCCTTGGCGAAGGCTCGTTGCTGCATTTCCAGCGAGCCGCCCTGGCCATCGACAAGGTGCACGCTGGCGCGGAAGAGCCGGTACACGTAGACGAATGAAAAAGCGATCGGAAAGCACGCCCTGAACCCCGCGGCGTGCACTGTCGGGGCCTTCTCGATCAGCGCGCAGGCCTTTTGCAGCGCCTGCTCGCTCTGCTGGTGCGTGGCTTCGAGATTGCGGCGCTGCACCTCGAACATTTCGCCGGTCAGCGTCTGGTCCTTGGCGCGGCTGACGAGCTGCTTGGCGCGACCGCCGTAGGTTTCGGCGGAGCCCAGGCCCATGTCGGCGGCGAAGGCTTCCTTGAGCTGCGGCCAGCCTTCGAAGCCCAGATGCTGCGCGAAACGCACGAGGGTGGCGGGCGTGCTCTGCGAGCGCGTGCCGACGTTGCGCATCGAGCCCGTGACCACCTCGTTCGGATGGTCGAGCACGTAGCGCGCCACCTGCTGCAGGGCGGGGCTCAGTTCGTTGAAACGCTGGCGGATCTGCTCTCGGGCGCCCATGGTGGTGTCTCTCTTCGGCTGTCGTTGGAACAAATGTACCGGAGGGGTTGAATGGCGGCAGTTGACGGAACAAATGTTCCAAACAATAATCCGGCGGAAACGTTAGTTCCAACCCGAGAGTCCAGTTGCCAGCCCCCATGACGCACGTCTTCCACCGCCACCTTCGCCAGACCCCGCCCGTTGCCGCCGGCTCCCACGGCATGTTCATCCGCGACGCCGAAGGCCGCGAATACCTCGACGCCTCTGGCGGCGCGGCGGTGTCGTCGCTCGGCCATGCGCACCCCGAGGTGCTGGCCGCCATGCACGCACAGATCGACAAGCTCGCCTATGCGCACACCAGCTTCTTCACGAGCGAAGTGGCCGAGCAACTGGCCGACGAAATGATCGGTTCCGCCCCCGAGGGCATGAGCCACGTGTACCTGGTTAGCGGTGGCTCGGAAGCGGTGGAGTCGGCGCTGAAGATGGCGCGCCAATACTTTGTCGAAATCGGCCAGCCGCAGCGCACGCACTTCATTGCGCGCCGCCAGAGCTACCACGGCAACACGCTGGGCGCGCTGGCCGTGGGCGGCAACGCATGGCGTCGCGAGCCCTTCGCACCCATCCTCGTGCCGGCCACGCACGTGTCGCCCTGCTACCCGTACCGCGAGCAACGCGACGACGAAAGCGCCGGGCAGTACGGCCTGCGCCTGGCGGCAGAGCTCGAAGCGGCCATCCTCGCGCAGGGTGCTGACCGCGTGATCGCCTTCGTGGCAGAAACCGTCGGCGGCGCCACGGCCGGCGTGCTCACGCCGGTGCCGGGCTACTTCAAGGCGGTGCGCGCGGTGTGCGACAAATACGGCGTGCTGTTGATCCTCGACGAGGTGATGTGCGGCATGGGCCGCACCGGCTCGCTGCACGCTTGCGAGCAGGAGGGCGTGGTGCCCGATCTCATGACCGTCGCCAAGGGCCTGGGCGGCGGCTACCAGCCGATAGGCGCTGTGCTGGCGCAGCGCCGCATCGTCGAGGCCATGTCCAGCGGCAGCGGCTTCTTCCAGCACGGCCACACCTACCTCGGCCACCCGATGGCTTGCGCTGCTGCGCTCGCGGTACAGCAGGTGATCCGGCGCGACGGGCTGGTCGCCAAGGTGCGCGAAGACGGCGTTGCCTTCGGCGCGATGCTGGCCGAGGCGGTGGGCGCGCACCCGCACGTGGGTGACATCCGCGGCCGCGGCTTCTTCTGGGGTATCGAGCTGGTGGCCGACCGCGCGAGCAAGACGCCCTTCGATCCGGCGCTGAAGGTCAACGCCACCGTCAAGAAGGACGCCATGGCGCGCGGCCTGCTGTGCTACCCCTTCGGCGGCACGGTCGATGGCCGGCTGGGCGACCACGTGCTGCTGGCGCCGCCCTTCATTGCCACGCGGCAAGACCTGCAGGAGATCGCCGCGCGGCTCGCGGCCTCCATCGATGCGGTCACACGCGCCGCCGCGCGCTGAGCGCTACCACTTTCCCATCCGCTTTTTCTTCAACCATCGTTCCGAGGAGCGTTCCATGCCCAAGCTTCGTCTGCCGTTTCCCTTTGGTGCCGCGCTCGCGGTGATTTTTGCGGCCTTCATGCCGCTCACGGCCGCGCAGGCCCAGGAAAGCGACACGCTCGCCAAGATCAAGGCCAGCGGCGCCATCACCTTCGGCTACCGGGAGTCGTCCTTCGGCTTTTCGTACCTCGACGGCAACCTCAAGCCCGTGGGCTACAGCATCGAGATCTGCAACCGCATCGTCGAGGCGGTGAAGAGCGAGCTGAAGATGCCGGCCATCGAGATCAAGTACCAGGCCGTCACCTCGGCCAATCGCATTCCGCTGGTGCAGAACGGCACGGTCGACATCGAATGCGGCTCCACCACCAACCTGATCGAGCGGCAGAAGCAGGTGGCGTTTTCGCCGGACATCTTCCGCTACAACGTGCGCATGCTGGTGAAGGCCGATTCGGGCATCAAGAGCATTGCCGACCTGCAGGGCAAGACGGTGGCCACCACCAGCGGCACCACCTCGTTCCGCCTGCTGCGCGAGGCCGACCGTGGCCGCAGCCTTGAAGTGAACAACCTCGCGGGCAAGGACCACAGCGACTCCTTCCTGCTGGTGGAAAGCGGCCGCGCCCAGGCCTTCGTGCTCGACGACATCCTGCTGGCCGGGCAGATCGCGAATGCGCGCAACCCGAAGGACTTCATCATCACCGGCGAGAGCCTGCGCACCGAGAACCAGTCGCTGATGTTCCGCAAGGACGACCCGGCCTTCAAGGCGCTGGTCGACCGCGTGGTGTCGGGCATGATGAAGTCGGGCGAGATGGAAAAGCTCTATGCCAAGTGGTTCATGTCGCCGATTCCGCCGAAGGGCATCAACATCAACTACCCGCTGAATGCCGAGACGAAGGAAGCGTTCGCCAATCCTTCTTCCAAAGGCATCTGAGCTTTTGAAGAGCCTCTGAATTCATGACCCGCATTGCCCTGATCCACGCGCTCTCGCACTCCGTCGCGCCCATCAACGAAGCCTTCGCGCGCGACTGGCCCGAGGCCGTGCGCATGAACCTGCTCGACGACAGTCTCTCGGCCGACCTGGCGCGCAACGGGAAGGGGCTCGACGCCGCGATGCACGAGCGCTTCCAGCGCCTGGCGCAATACGCGGTCGATACGGGCGCGCAGGGCATTCTCTTCACCTGCTCGGCCTTCGGGCCGTGCATCGAGGCGGTGGCGCGGCGGCATGCGGGCATTCCGGTGCTCAAGCCCAACGAGGCCATGATCGACGAGGCGGCGCAAGGGCAGGGGCGGCTCGGGTTGATCGCGACCTTTGCGCCCACGCTGGCCTCGATGCCGCCGGAGTTTCCGCAAGGCACAGCACTCGAAACCGCGCTGGCCGAGGGTGCACTCGACGCCCTGAATGCCGGCGATGTGCAGCGACACGATGCCCTGATCGCCGCGCAGGCTGTGGCGCTGCGAGAGCGCGGCTGCACGCGCATTGCACTGGCGCAGTTCAGCATGGCCAGGGCACGCGCTGCCTGCGAGGCCGCCAGCGGCCTGCCGGTGCTGACCACGGTCGACAGCGCGGTGCGCGCGCTGCGCCGGCGCACGGCTCAGTAGCGTGAGCGCGAGCCTTCGATGACCGAGAACAGCGCCGTGATCGCGATCTGGGCCGCGTCGCTGCGCCCCAGGTTGCGGGTGAGGCCGGTTTCGCGGTCGGTTGCTTCCAGGCCCTGCGACAGGCGCCGGTAGATGTCCGCCGAGGGCATGCTCGCCGAGGTGCCCAGCGCGTCGCAGTAGGTGTCGGTGAGAACGCCCGCGAGCTGTTCGCTCTGTGCGTTCGACAGCTTCATCGGGTCGCCCGCGAACATGGCGGCGATGCAGTGCATCAGGTAGGCCTGTGTTTCGAGCGAGAACGACTGTTGCCGCACGTAGCATTCCACGGCCGCCCAGAAGAGCGGCTCCGAAGTGCGGCGCCAGGCCTCCAGCACCTTGCGCGCCTTGGCCACCAGGTCCGCGTGCGTGTCGCCGGGCTCGGTGGGGCGCAGCGCCAGGCCCTGCAGGGTGAGTGCAGCTTCGGAACCGGACACGCCGAGGATGAAGCTCCAGAACTTCCAGCGGGCGTACCACTTCTTGTCGTGCGCCGGGTCTAGCGGCTCGAGCAGCCAGAAGTCGATGCTCTGCGCGGCATCGCCGTGCTGTTCGGCCAGGTGGCCGTCGCCGAGGTCGAGTGCCTGCATGCCCGACTGCATGCGGTCGGCCGCGATGTGGCCCTGCGCGACGATGCCGGCGCTCGAGCCCGAGCGGTCGATGTCGAGCAGCCGCTGCATCAGCTGCTGCAGTTCGTGGGCCGACGCGCCGGTGGCCTCGGTAACGCGCCGCATCGAGGCGCACTGCTCGCGCTCGAGGTCCTGTGCATTCTTGCGACGGTCTTCGCCGTGGTCGTCGACGGTCGAGGTATGTTCTTCGTGCCCGTTGGCGGGCATTGGCGTTCGCATTTGGCGCAAGCTCCTTCGGACATCACACATGCCCGGTAATGCACTACTTTGTGTTAACGCACTGCATCTGAACATCACCGGAACTGGGGATCCTGAATTCCTCCTGACCGACCCATCGTGATAATGGCTGCTCTTAAAAGGAGTACGCGTGGATATTGTTTTGCTGGCCAAGGCCGCCGTCATGGGCATCGTCGAGGGGCTGACCGAATTCCTTCCGATCTCATCGACCGGCCATCTGATTCTTGCGGGCTCGCTGCTCGGCGGCTTCGGCGACAACCGGGGCAAGGTTTTCGAGATCGCCATCCAGACCGGCGCGATCTTCGCGGTGATCCTGGTCTATTGGCAGAAGATCAAATCGACCGTTGTCGCATTGCCGCGGCAACCGAAGGCACAGCGACTGGCGCTGAACATCTTCATCGGCTTTCTTCCCGCGGTGGTGCTGGGCCTGCTGTTCGGCAAGGTCATCAAGGAGCACCTGTTCATTCCGACCGTGGTGGCAAGCACCTTCATCATCGGCGGCTTCATCATCTTGTGGGCAGAGAAGCGGCCGCCGGGCTCGGTGCGCGTCGAGCACGTGGACGACCTGACGCCGTGGGACGCGCTGAAGGTCGGCCTGGTGCAGTGCTTCGCGATGATCCCGGGCACCAGCCGCAGCGGCTCGACCATCATCGGCGGCATGCTGCTGGGCCTGTCGCGCCAGGCGGCGACCGATTTCTCGTTCTTCCTTGCCATTCCGACGCTGATCGGCGCAGGGCTCTACAGCATCTACAAGGAGCGCGCGGCGCTGTCGATGGCCGACATCCCGCTGTTCGCCGTGGGGCTGGTGTTCTCGTTCATCAGCGCCTGGCTGTGCGTGCGCTGGCTGCTGAAGTTCATCAGCACCCACAACTTCATTCCGTTCGCCTGGTACCGCATTGCCTTCGGCATCCTGGTGCTGGCCACGGCGTGGACCGGCACGGTGGTCTGGGCCGATTGATTCGGCTCTGAAGCTTCAGGCTGCGGCGCCCAGCAGGGCGCTGGCGGCCCGGGCCTCCTGCCGCACCGCCGTGGCAATGGGCCCGTCGATGGCCGGATCGAAGCCCCCCGTGGCGCCCAGTGCGGTGATCACGGCGCACACCCGGCCCGCATAGTCGTACACCGGCGCCGCCACGGCGCTGATGCCGCGCAGGTAGGTGTCTTTCACGCTGGCGCAGTGCGCCTGCCGCACCTCGCGGCGCAAATGCCCGATCGGGTCTTTCGCGTCGAGCTGCGCCCGCATTTCGGGCGTGGCCTCGCCCAGCTCCTGTTCGGCCAGCGCCAGCACGCGCGATTCGTCGAGCAGCCCCAGGAAGGCGCGGCCGGTGGCCGACCACAGCATCGACATCACCGAGCCGGCGCGCACGTTCACTGTCACCGGCAGGCCCGGTTCCTCGAAACGCACTATGGTCGGGCCCTTGTTTCCCATGACCGCGACGAAGCACGTCACCTCCAGCGACTCGCGCAGGCGGATCAGGCAGGGCTCGGCCGCGCGGATCGGGTCAGCCTGCCGCATGGCAGCCAGGCCGATCTGGATGGCTTCGGTGCCCAGGTAGTAGTGCTGCGAAGCGGCGTCCTGCAGCACGAGGCCCGCTTCCATCAGGCTGGCGAGGTAGCGGTGAACCTTGGCCGGGCTCTCGGCGACGTGCGTCGACAACGCCGTGAGGCTGCTGCGGCCGCCCAGGTGCGCCAGCCCCTTGAGCACGGCCATGCCGGTTTCGGCGGATTGCACGCGCTGGCGGCGCTCGCGGGCAGGGGAGCTGGGTTCCGGGGATGAGGAGGTCATGTCGCCTTCATGTTATGTGCTCGGTCCGCATGGCAGGGTAAACCCGCGATTTTGTGATTACGCTATGCGTATGATAATTACGCAATACACAATATCCAATCCGGAGACACCCCATGAAGAAGTGCATTGCCGTGATCCTTTCGCTGGCAGCTGCTGCCAGCGCAAGCGCCCAGACCTTTCCCGCCAAGCCGATCCGCTGGATCGTTCCGTACGCGGCCGGCGGCGGTTCCGATTTCCTCGCGCGCACGGTCGCCCAGACGCTGTCCACCCAGGTCGCGCAGCCGGTGCTGGTGGACAACAAGCCCGGCGGCAACACCGCGCTGGCCGCCGCCGAAACCGCGCGTGCCCCGGCCGACGGCTACACCATCCTCTCGGCCGACAACGGCACGCTGGTCTTCAACCCCGCGCTCTACAAGTCGCTGAGCTACAGCCCGACGAAAGACCTCGCGCCCGTCACGCTGATGGGCAAGTTCCCGATGATCCTGGTGGTTGGCGCGAACTCGGGCTTCGCCTCGGCCAAGGACTTCATCGCCCAGGCCAGGGCCAAGCCCGGCGGCATCAACTACGCCTCGGCCGGCGCGGGCAGCCCGCACCACCTCGCGATGGAGCTGCTGAAGGTGGAGGCGAAGCTCTTCATGGTTCACGTGCCGTACCGCGGCGCGGCGCCGGCACTGGCCGACGTGGTCGGCGGGCAACTGCCGGCCATGATGGTCGACCTGGCCGCGGGCTCCGGCTTCATCAAGGGCGGCAAGGTGCGCGCGCTGGCCGTGGCCAACCCCACCCGCCTGCCGCAGCTGCCCGACGTGCCCACCTTCGCCGAGCTCGGCTACAAGAACGTCGAGGCTGCCGCGCTGGTCGGCGTGGTGGTGCCCTCGGCCACGTCGCCGGAGGTAGTGAACACGCTCAACCGCCAGATCGTCGCGGCCATCAACGAGCCTTCGGTGCGCACGCGCATGGTCGATTTCGGCGTGGAGCCGGTGGGCAACACGCCAGCCCAGTACACCGAGCTGCTGAAGAACGAAACCGTGCGCTGGCACAAGCTGATCCGCGACCTGAAGATCACTCTCGACTGAGTCTGCCGCCATGCCCGACACCGCCTTGCCATCGCGCACTTCCGGCTGCCCCGTCGCGCACGGGCCGCTGTCTTCCGAGCGCACGCCCACGGGCTGCCCCGTGAGCCAGCGCGCCGCCGGCTTCGACCCGTTCGAAGACGGCTACCAGCAGGACCCGCCCGAGTACGTGCGCTGGGCGCGCGAGCAGGAGCCCATCTTCTACAGCCCCAAGCTGGGCTACTGGGTGCTCACGCGCTATGCGGACATCAAGGCGGTGTTCCGCGACAACATCACCTTCAGCCCGTCGAACGCGCTGGAAAAGATCACGCCCACCGGCGAGGAAGCCAACGCGGTGCTCGCCTCGTACGGCTTCGCGCTGAACCGCACGCTGGTCAACGAAGACGAGCCCGCCCACATGCCGCGCCGCCGCGCGTTGATGGACCCGTTCACGCCGGAGGCGCTGAAGCACCACGAGCCGATGGTGCGCGAGCTGGCCCGCGCGTATGTCGACCGCTTCATCGACGACGGCAAGGCCGATCTCGTCGACCAGATGCTGTGGGAAATTCCGCTCACCGTGGCGCTGCACTTCCTTGGCGTGCCCGAGGAAGACATGGACACGCTGCGCAAATATTCCATCGCGCACACGGTCAACACCTGGGGCCGCCCGAAGCCTGAGGAGCAGGTGGCCGTGGCGCACGCGGTCGGCAACTTCTGGCAGTACGCCGGCAAGGTGCTCGAGAAGATGCGGCAAGACCCCGACGCACCCGGCTGGATGCAGTACGGCATCCGCAAGCAGATGCTGCACCCCGAGGTGGTGACCGACTCGTACCTGCACTCGATGATGATGGCCGGCATCGTGGCCGCGCACGAGACCACTGCCAACGCCACGGCCAACGCGATGAAGCTGCTGCTGCAGCACCCCGACGTGTGGCGCGAGCTGTGCGAAGACCCGGGGCTCATTCCCAACGCGGTGGAAGAGTGCCTGCGCCACAACGGCTCGGTGGCCGCATGGCGCCGGCTCGTCACGAAAGACACGCAGATCGACGGCGTCGACCTGCCGGCGGGCTCGCGCCTGCTGATCGTCACCTCGTCGGCCAACCACGACGAAGGGCACTTCGCCGATGCCGACCTGTTCGACATCCGCCGCGACAACGCCAGCGACCATCTCACCTTCGGCTACGGCTCGCACCAGTGCATGGGCAAGAACCTGGCGCGCATGGAAATGCAGATCTTCCTGGAGGAGTTCACGCGCCGGTTGCCGCACATGCGGCTGTCGGAGCAGCGCTTCACCTACGTGCCGAACACTTCGTTCCGCGGGCCCGAGCACCTGTGGGTGGAATGGGACCCGGCGGCCAACCCCGAGCGCGCGAACAAGGGCCTGCGCGATGTGCAGGTGCCCGTGCGCATCGGCGAACCTTCGGCGCATTCGATCGCGAGGCCCGTGGTGGTCGAGCGCGTGACGCCGGCGGCCGATGGCATCGTCAAGCTGCGCCTCGTCTCGCCCGACGGCAAGCCGCTGCCGCGCTGGACGCCTGGCTCGCACATCGACGTCGAATGCGGCACGCCCGAGCTGTCGCGCCAGTACTCGCTGTGCGGCGACCCCGACGAGGCGGGCGTGCTGGAAATCGCCGTGCTGCACGAGCCCGATGGGCGCGGGGGCTCGGCATGGGTGCATGCGAACGTGAAGCCGGGCGACCGGCTGCGCATTCGCGGTCCGCGCAACCACTTTCGCCTCGACGAGTCGCTGAAGAAGGCGATCTTCATTGCCGGCGGCATCGGCATCACGCCGGTCAGCGCGATGGCGCGGCGCGCGAAGGCGCTGGGCATGGACTACGAACTGCACTACAGCGGCCGCAGCCGCACGAGCATGGCCTTCGTCGACGAGCTGGCCGCGCTGCATGGTGAACGCCTGCACGTGCACGCTGCCGACGAAGGGCGCCGCAACGATCTGCAGGCCCTGCTCGCGCAACCCGTGCCCGGCGCACAGGTCTATGCCTGCGGCCCGCTGCGAATGCTCGAAGCGCTTGAAAGCTGCTGCGCCGCGTGGCCCGAAGGCGCGCTGCGCGTGGAGCATTTCGAGTCGACGCTCGCCACGCTCGATCCGTCGAAGGAGCACGCCTTCGAGGTCGAGCTGAAAGACTCCGGCCTCGTCCTCACCGTGCCGCCCGACCAGACCCTGCTGACCGCGCTGCGCGCCGCGAACGTCGACGTGCAGAGCGATTGCGAAGAAGGCCTGTGTGGCTCGTGCGAAGTGCGCGTGCTCTCCGGCAAGGTCGATCACCGCGACGTGGTGCTCACGCGTACGGAGCGCGACGCCAACACGAAGATGATGGCCTGCTGCTCGCGTGCCTGCGAAGGGCGGCTGGTGCTCGAACTCTAGTCAGCTCGCGAGTGGCATTCGCAGTGCAACCTGCGTCTCGCCGGGGCGCGACTGCAACTGCAGCTCGGCGCCGAGGCGGCGCGCCCGCGTGCGCAGGCTGCGCAACCCTGCGCCGCCGGCTTCGCCAGTGCCTTCGACCGCAAAGCCGCGCCCGTCATCGCGCACGCTGAGCCGGAGCTCGGCGCCCGCGCGCGCCACGGTCACGTCCACGCGCCGGCTCGCGCTGTGCTTGAGCACATTGGTCAGCGCCTCCTGCAGGAAGCGCATCAGGTCGAGGCTCTGCGAAGGCGGCAGTTCGAGCGTGTCGATGCCCGACACCTGCCAGCGGCAGTCGATGCCGTTGGCGTCGAGCAGTTGGGCGCTGCGGTGGCGCAGCGGCGCCAGCAGCTCGCCGAGTGCACGGGCGCCGTCGTCGCGGCCGGTGGCGTCGATGATCAGCCGCAGGTCGTCGCGCAGGCGCTTGAGCATGGCGAGCAGCTCGGGCGCGCTGAGGTTCTCGGGCGTGCGCTCCAGCGTGGCGATGCTGCCCACCAGCATGCCGCCGAGGCCGTCGTGCAGGTCGCTCACCAGGTTCACGCGTTCGCCGATGCGCGCATGCGTCAGCTCCAGCGCGTGCTGCTGCGCCAGCGTGGCGGCGAGGTCGGCCTTGGCCGCGTTCACTTCCTCGATCAGCTCGGTGTTGAAGTTCTCGATGCGCTTGAGGCTCTTCACGAACTGCGCGGCCAGCGTCAGCGCCATGCCCAGCAGCAGGATGTACGAAGACATCGTCGTGTAGTAGGTGTTGCTGTCGATCACCTGCGTGAACACCAGCAGGTCGTGCGCGTCCGTCAGCGCCGACACCGCCATGAACGGCGCGAGCGAGCGCATCGGGCTGTTTCGGTGGCGCAGGGCGTGGACGATCGAGGTGCCGTTCACCGCGATGACGGTGAAGCCGCCCACCAGCGTCCAGATGGCGCGGTGCGCGATCAGGTCTGCGTGGGGCGCCAGCCACAGGTCGAGCACGCCGACCACCGCAACCAGCAGCGCCGCACCCTCCAGCCGGGGCATGCGCCGCCCGCAGAAGCGCAGCGCGAAGACGACGTAGGAAACGCCGAAGACCAGCAGCGTCGAGATGTTCAGCGCCTGCCAGCTGTGGTTGCTGGCAAAGGGCCAGGGGCTGGTTGCGATCTGGTTGTAGCCGAACAGCAGCCACAGCACGGACATCAGCGCGAACCATCCGTAGGCCGTCTCGCGCCGACGCAGCAGCCACAGGGCGGCGAAGAAGGCCGAGGCCGCCGCGCTCACCGCGAGGCCCAGCACCTGCAGGTCGCGGCGCACGAGGCGCTCCTGCTCGAACTCCGCCTGCATCGCGGCAGGCGTGCCCAGGCTCACCGGCCCCAGCCCCGCCTGATAGGCGAACAGGCCCGATACGCGCACCAGCAGCGTGTTGGTGCCGGGCCTGAGCAGCGGCGGCGCCAGCAGCCAGTAGCGCGGTGTGTTCCAGGCGCGCGTGAGCGGCTCGACCAGGCTGTCGTCGCGCGAGATCGGCGTGCCGTTGAGCGACACCTCGCCGGCCATGTTGAGGTAGTGCAGCAGCAGGCCGGTTTCGCGCACCTGCTCCGGCTCCTGCCACGTCAGCCGGTACCAGACCACGCCGTCGAAGCCGGGCCAGCGCGTGGCCCAGCTGTCGGGCAGGGTGACGGGTGCCCAGCCTTCAGCGGGCGGGGCCGTGTCGTTCCAGCCGGTGCCGCGCACGGCTTCGACGTGCAGCGCGGGCGCGGCGGTTGCCTGGGCGAAGGCCGGGCTGGCCGCAAGAAGCAGGAGGAGCAGCGCGCCCGTCAGCGCAGCAAGCCATGTCTTCGCGCCTGAAAGACGGCTTCGGTGCGCGAATTGACGGCCAGCTTGCGGTAGATGTTCTTGGTGTGGCATTCCACGGTCAGTCTGGAGATCGACAGCGACTCGGCCATGTCGCGATTGCTCAGGCCTTGCGACACGAGCTCGAGGATCTTGCGCTCGCGGCGCGTCAGCGGGGCCAGTCCATCGGCGGCGGGTGCGGCGCCGGAGGCTTGCACCTGCGCGTCGGCCGTCGGCTGGTGCGTTGCGAGCCACGCGAGGATGTGGCGCGCGATGCTGGGGTCGATGGGCGCACCGCCCTGTTCGATGCTGCGCAGCGCGATGCCGAGTTCGACGTCGTCACGCTCTTTCAGCAGATAGCCGATGGCGCCCGCGCGCAGTGCCGCGAAGATGATTTCCTCGGTGCGCCAGGCCGATATCACCACCGCCGGAATGCCCGGGTGGTGCGCCTGCAGCCAGTCGATGAGCTCCACGCCGCTGCCGTCGGGCAGACCGATGTCCACCAGCACCACGCCGTAGCCATGCTCGCCGAGCAGTTGCTGCGCCCCGGCGACGCTGTCGGTCACCGCAATGCGCTCCTCGTTGCAGCCGAGCGTGGAGAGCACGTAGCGCAGGCGAGCCTGCATGGCGGGGTCGTCCTCGACGATGAGGGCGGGGCTCAGCGAGACGGGTTCGGCGTCTTCGATCGGGAGAGGGGACATGCGGCGGATTCTTCGGCCAGCGCGGCGCGACGGGTAACGGTATTTGCTTATTTTCCGTGGTTGTTGCGAAGTATGTCCGCGGCGGGCCGGCACATGATCGCGTACGCCGAGTTCGTGACCGGCTCCAGGTGTTCCGCCGCGCTGCGAAAGCCCAGCCGCTCGTAGAACGCCACGCTGGGCGGCGTGAAGGTTTCCAGGAAGCACGGCGCGCCTGCCGCGTCGGCTTCGACCAGCGTTGGCGCCAGCAGCTGCGCACCCAGCCCGCGCCCCTGTGCGGCGGGCGAGATGCCGAGGATTGACAGGTACCAGGCCCCAGCCGGCACCACGGCCGGCGCACGCGCGGCCATGAATTCGACGATGCGGTGGTAGTTGTCGTAGCCGCGCGGGCCCAGTGTGCTCGCGAGGAATTCGTTCTTTGCCGCCGACTCGGCTGCGTCAACATCATTCGTGCGCGGCAGCAGCCAGGCCGCCGCGCCGAGCTTGCCGTCTTCCGTCGCCAGGAAGCGCCCGGTTCGCGCGGCCTCGCCCAGCGAGTAGGCGAAGTACCTGGCGAGCACCGCCTTGCGGGTCGGCATGTCGTGCTCGAAGTCGGCGGAGATTGCGAGATAGAACGGATCGACGATGAGTGCGTCGGCCAATGCGGGCGCTGACGGGAGTTCGAGAGACATGCGGAGGTCGGCAAGGTTCAGGATGACCTGCGCGATTCTAGGGAGCCGCCCTCAGTCCAGCGTGACGCCGCCGCTGAGGTTCAGCACCGCGCCTGTCATCGCGCCAGCGCCTTCCGATGCGGCGAACAGCGCGGCGGCCGCCATCTGGTCGAGCGAGGGAAGCCGCTTCACGAGCAGGCCGGCTGGCTTGTCCGCGAGCATCTGCTCGACCGTGATCCCCATGCTCTCCGCGGCCGGGCGGAACACTTCGTAGGAATGCGAGCCGCCGAACGCCGCTTCGGGAATGGCGTGCGAGCGGATGCACACCGTGCGGATGTTGAAGGCTGCCAGCTCGCCGGCCATGTGGCGCGACAACGCCTCCACGCCCGCGCAGGCCACCGCGTGGCCCAGATAGCCCGGGCCGGGCAGGCGCGAAGCCGGTGTCGACACTGAAAGGATCACGCCGCCGCCGCGCTTTGCCATGTGCGGCGCGACGGCCTTGGCCGTGAGAAAGGGGCTGCGGGTGTAGGCGTGCACGGGCACGAAGAAGTCTTCCAGCGACAGCGCCGACAGCGGCGTGCCCTGCACGTGCAGGATGCCGATGGCGTTGAGCGCGATGTCGATGCCGCCGGCGCGTTCGGCCACCTCGCCGGCGTGGCGGACCATGGCCTGCTCGTCGAGCGCATCGACCACCGCCGCCTCGGCGCGGCCGCCCTCGGCCACGATGGCCTGCACCGCCGCATCGAGCCTGGCGCGGTTGCGCCCCGTGATGAACACCCGGGCGCCTTCGCGGGCAAAGGCGCGGGCCACCGCGCCGCCGATGGCGCCGCTGCCGCCATGAATCACCAAGCACCGGTCCTTGAATGTCTGGGACATCGTCTTCTCCTTGGGTTGCCGCCCGCGACATGCGGGCGTTCCAGCCAAGGACGGACGGCGGCGGCGCGATCCGACAACGCTGCCGAAAAAATCTTCCGCAGCTTCAGACCTGCGGAATCCGCGCCGGAATCACGCCGGGGTCGTACCAGGTGATCGGCCTGATCTCGAACACGCCGGTCTCGAAGGCCAGCCGGTGCGCGGCATGCGTGGCCTCCTCGACGGTTTCGCACTCCACGATGTAGATGCCCATCAGCTGTTCTTTTGTCTCGGCAAAGGGGCCATCGGTGACCAGCGGGTGCATGTCGCCCGCGCGGCGCACCGTGGTGGCCACGTTCGGCATCAGCCGCAGCACCGTGCCGAGCCGGCCCTGCGCCTGCAGGTCGTCGCGCAGGTCGGTGTGGCGATCGAGCATCTCCTCTTCGACGCCGGGCTCCCAGGCGGCCACCGCGGATTCGGAACCGTAGATGAGGATGGAATAGAGCATGGTCTTCCTTTTTCTGGCTGTGGTTCGTGGTTCGGGAGGATCAATGCGGCGCGCCGAGGCGGTCGAGCATCGTTCGGATGTGCGCCGCCTCCGCCGCCGTGCGGGCCAAGCCGAGGGCGCGCGCGAAGGCGGCATGGGCTTCCTCGCCGTGGCCGAGCTGCATCAGCAGCGTGCCCTGCAGGCCGTGGAAGTGGAAGTAGTCGGCCAGTGCACCGGCCAGCGGTTCCGTCAGCGCCAGCGCCACCTGCGGCCCGTGCAGCTTGTGCACGGCCACTGCGCGGTTCAGCGTGACGACCGGCGAGGGCTGAAGGGTTTCGAGCGCTACGTAGAGACGGTCGATCTCGGCCCAGTTCGTGTCTTCGGCGCGTGTGGCCTGCGCGTGGGTGGCTGCGATGGCCGCCTGCAGCTGGTAGGGGCCGGGCCGGCGTTGCCGCAGCGCGCCTTCGACCAGCGCAAGGCCCTCGCCGATCAGCGTACGGTTCCAGCGCGCGCGGTCCTGGTCTTCGAGCAGCATGAGCATGCCGCCGGCATCGAGCCGCGCATCGGCGCGCGCATGCTGCAGCAGGAGCAGGGCGGCAAGGCCCATCAGCTCGGGCTCGTCGGGAAAGATCGCGAGCAGCAGCCGCGCGAGGCGTATCGCCTCTTCGCACAACGCTGCGCGCACGTGCTCGGTGCCGCCGCTGGCCGAGTAGCCTTCGTTGAACAGCAGGTAGACCGTGGTGCACACGGCGGCCAGCCGCTCGCCGCGCTCGCGCCGGCCCGGCGTGTCGAAGGAAATGCCGGCCGACGCCACGCGCTTCTTGGCGCGCGTGATGCGCTGCTCCATCGCGCTTTCGCCAACGAGGAAGGCACGCGCGATCTCCTGCACCGAAAGGCCTGAGACGATGCGCAGCGCCAATGCGATCTGCTGCGTGAGCGGCAGCTCGGGGTGGCAGCAGACGAACAGCAGGCGCAGCACGTCGTCGCGGTAGTGGGCGTGGTCAAGCTGCTCGACGAGCCGGGCCTCGGAGTCTTCGAGATCGGAGATGAGCGTGTCGTCCTCGGGCAGCGCGTCGTGCCGGTTGCGCTGGCGCACCTCGTCGAGCGCCGCATTGCGCCCCACGAAGATCAGCCAGGCCAGCGGATCGCGCGGCGGGCCGCTTGCGGGCCAGTGCTGCAGGGCGCGCAGGCTGGCTTCCTGGAAGGCTTCCTCGGCCGTGTCCAGCTCGCGGAAGTAGCGCAGCAGCGCCGCCACCGCGCGGGGGCGCGAGGCGGTCAGCGTGGTGGCGATCCAGGCGGTGTCGGTCATGCGATGCGCTCGTTGTCCCTCGTTCCTGCTCACCCAAGGACGAGCGAGTATGCGTCGCGCCGACACGCTCGGCAAAATCGGGCGCTCAGTCCTTGAAACGAAATCTCGAAAGAATGGAGCACCGCGGATGACGCTGGCAATGAGCTGGAACGAATGGGCCGATCACGACGGCATCGGGTTGGCCGAGAGGGTCCGCAAGGGCGACGTGACGGCGGCGGAGCTGGCGGCGCAGGCCGCGGCGGGCATCGCGAAGCTCAACCCGCAACTCGATGCGGTGGTCGAGGTGTTCGACGACGTGGTGGCCGATCCGCTGAAGGACGGCATGAACCCCGATGGCGTGTTCGCGGGCCTGCCCTACCTGATGAAGGATCTCGGGCCGACGCTGAAGGGCCGGCTGCAGGAATTCGGCTCGATGATGATGCAGGGCCATCGCCCGGCGGCCGACAGCTTTCTTACGCAGCAGCTACGCAAGGCGGGCCTCAACATCGTGGGCCGCAGCACGACGCCGGAGTTCGGCGTGTGCAGCTCGGCGGAGAACGCGCTGCACACCACGCGCAACCCCTGGGACCTCGAATACACCACCTGCGGCTCGTCGGCCGGTACGGCCGCCGCCGTTGCCGCCGGTGTGCTGCCGCTCTCGCATGCCACCGACGGCGGCGGCTCCATCCGCATTCCGGCGGGCGTGAACGGCAACATCGGCCTGAAGGTGTCGCGTGGCGTGTTCTCGCTGGCGCCGGGCCTGTCGGACCTCTCGGGGTTGGTGTCGATCCAGGGCTGCCACAGCCGCACGGTGCGCGACACCGCCGCCTTCGTCGACCACTGCCGCGGCGGCGCGCCCGGCGAGTTCATGCCCTTCTGGTCGCCGGCCGAGCCGTACAGCGAACTCATCCGGCGCGACCCGGGCCGCCTGCGCATCGCGCTGTCGCACGAGTGGGGCGACTTCCGTGCAACGCCGCATTTCGTGGCCGAGTTGGAGCGCGTCGGCAAGTTTCTCGAAGGGCTGGGCCATCACGTCGAATGGGTGCTGCCCGAGGTCGATTTCAAAGCCGCCTTTGCCGCGCAGACCACCTGCTACATCAGCAACTTCGCGCAGGTCATCGACGGCCACCTGCACCGGCTGGGGCTGGAGCGCCCGCCGGCCGAGCTGCTGGAGCCGATCAACATCAAGATCTGGGAAGCCGGGCTGCACACCTCGTACACCGAGCGCTCGAAGATGCAGGCGGTGTTCAACACCACCTCGCGCGCCTTCGGCGACTTCTTCCAGCGCTGGGACATCATCCTGACGCCGATCACCGCGCTGCCCACGCCCAAGGTCGGCACCAGCGAGTACCTGACGACGAGCACGAACCCGTCCGTCTACGACTGGTTCGCCAACCTCTGGCAGAACTTCGCGTACACGCCGCTGGCCAACCTGTGCGGCATGCCGGGCATCTCGCTGCCGATGGCCTCGCAGGAAAACGGCATGCCGCTGGGCATCCAGGCACAGGCGGCGCAGGCGAACGACGGGCTGCTGCTGCAGCTGGCCGCGCAGATCGAGCGGGCGCTAGATGGCAAGTGGAATGCGGGCCGGCGGCCCGGGGTGCACGTCACCCAGGGGTGACGGCGCGGTCGCTCAGAGCAGGTTGCGCAGCGCGGCTTCGATGGCCGCGGCTGTTGCCAGCGGCTTTTCCATCGGGAAGAGGTGCGTGCCGTCCATCATGGCGATGCGGCCCTTGGTGACCTGCTCGGTCATCGCCATGCCCACCCGCTTCATCTCGGCCGACTGGCGCCCGCCGATGAAGGCCGCCTTGCACTTGAGCGGGTGCGCGCGCAGAAGCGCGCCGAGGTTGTGGGGCAGGGTGTTGTAGATGGCGGTCTCGACGTCGCGGTCGAAGCTCAGTGACCGGCCGTCCTCGCCAGCTTTGTCTGCATCGAAGGTGCCGTGGTCGATGTAGTCGTGCAGCACCTGCTCGTCCCACTTCGCGAACGCCTTCTTGCTGCGGAAATGCTCGAACACCGCCTCGCGATGCTCCCAGCTGTTCTTGCGCTTGCGGCTGATGGCGCCGGGCGAAATGCTCTTCATGAGCGGCGTGCGCTTGACCACGTTGAGCGTGTTCGCGCGCCAGCCGCCGAGGATGGGCGAGTCGATCAGCACCACACCGCGCGCCAGCTCCGGGTGCAACGCCGCGCACATCAGGCTCAGGAATCCGCCAAGCGAATGGCCGATCAGGAACACCGGTCCGCCTGCGCGGTCGGCACGCAGCTTCGCAAAGTCGGCCAGCTGCTGCACCAGGTGCGGCCAGTTGTCGGTGACGGGGTACTTCGGGTCGTGCCCGAATTTCTCGATGGCATCGACCTCGAAGCCGCGGTTGCGCAGGCTGTCGAGGACGACGCGGTAGGTGCTCGCGGGAAAGCTGTTGCCGTGCGAGAAGACGACCGGAGGCACGGGGGTCAGATCAGCTTTTCGTCTGGCGTGGAAATCTTGCGCAGCGGGCTGTGGCGCGTTGCGGGCATCTTCAGCGGATGCTCGGTCTGGCTGTCGTCCCACACCGGGTCTTCGATGCTGTCGAACACCTCGCGCAGCTTCTGGCCCCAGCTGCTGTGCACCATGCGGTAGTAGGGGTTGTCGGCGTCGATGCAGATCACGCGGTCGGTTTCGAGCTTGTTGGCCTCGTACACCACCAGGTCGAGCGGCAGGCCGACCGACAGGTTCGACTTCATGGTCGAGTCCATCGACACCAGTGCGCACTTGGCTGCCTCGTCGAGCGGCGTCTCGGGCGTGAGCACGCGGTCGAGCACGGGCTTGCCGTACTTCGATTCGCCGACCTGGAAGTAGGGCGTCTCGGTGGTGGCTTCGATGAAGTTGCCGGCCGCGTAGACCAGGAAGAGGCGCATGCCTTCGCCCTTGACCTGCCCGCCGAAGATGAAGGACACGTTGAAGTCCAGCCCCGCATGCTTGAGTGCCTCGGCATCGCGGTCGTACACGTGGCGCACCGCCGAGCCGAGCACGCGCGCGGCATCGAACATGCTCTTCGCGTTCCAGATGGTGATGGGCTCGCCCTGCGTACCGTCTTCGCGGGTTTCGCGCAGCTCCTCGACCTGGAGGATTTCTCGCACCGACTGCGAGATGCTCAGGTTGCCCGACGACAGCAGCACCATGACGCGGTCGCCCGGCTGCTCGTAGACGATCATCTTGCGGAAGGTGCTGATGTGGTCCACGCCCGCGTTGGTGCGCGAGTCGGAGAGAAACACCAGGCCGGCGTTGAGTTTGATGCCTACGCAGTAAGTCATGGGTTCGTCTGGCATGACCGGCGCCGGATCATGCGGCACCGAGTTCACGTTTATTCAGTTTTTGAAGGGCATACAAGGCATCGAGGGCCTCGCGCGGGCTCATGGTGTCGGGGTCGAGCGCGGCCAGCGCGGATTCTACGGCGCTGGCCAGCGGTGTCTCGGCCACCGGAGGCGGTGCAAACAGGTCGACCTGTGCACGAGTTTGCGCATGCTGCGATTCAAGCGCCTCCAGCGCCTGCCGCGCATGGTTGACCACAGCCGCGGGCATGCCCGCGAGCCGCGCCACCTGGATGCCGTAGCTCTTGCTGGCCGGGCCGGGCTGCATTTCGTGCAGGAACACGATGTCGCGGCCCGCCTCGGTCGCGCTCACGTGCATGTTCACCGCGCCATGGTGCGTGGCCGGGAACTCGGTCAGCTCGAAATAGTGCGTGGCGAACAGCGTGAAGGCCTTGCTGCGGTCGTGCAGCTGGGCCGCGATGCCGGCGGCCAGCGCAAGCCCGTCGAAGGTGCTGGTGCCGCGGCCGATCTCGTCCATCAGCACCAGCGACTGCGCGGTGGCGCTGTGCAAGATTTGCGCAGCCTCGGTCATCTCGAGCATGAAGGTCGACTGCGCATTGGCCAGGTCGTCCGCCGCGCCGATGCGGGTGTGTATGGCGTCGATGGGCCCGAGCCGGCAGGCTGCCGCCGGCACGTGCGAGCCGATGGAGGCCAGCAGCACGATGATGGCCACCTGCCGCATGTACGTCGACTTACCGCCCATGTTGGGGCCGGTGATGACCTGCATGCGCTGTTGCGGCCCGAGCTGCGTGTCGTTGGCGATGAATCCGCCCGACGACTTCTCGGCCAGCCGCGCTTCCACCACCGGGTGGCGGCCCTGCTGGATCTCGATGCAGGGGTGCGCCACGAAGCTCGGTGCGCGCCAGTGCAGCGTGTGCGAGCGCTCGGCCAGCGCGCACAGCGCGTCGAGCGTGGCGATGCCGCCGGCCAGCTGCGTGAGCGCGGGCACCGAGGGCTGCAGCGCGTCGAGCAGCTGCTCGTACAGCCACTTCTCGCGGGCCAGCGCGCGGTCTTGCGCGCTCAGGGCCTTGTCCTCGAAGGCTTTCAGCTCGGGCGTGATGAAGCGCTCGGCGTTCTTCAGCGTCTGGCGGCGGCGGTAGTTGTCGGGCACCTTCGAGAGCGCGCTTTGCGTCACCTCGATGTAGAAGCCGTGCACGCGGTTGAACTGCACCCGCAGGTTGCTGATGCCGGTGCGCTCGCGTTCGCTGATTTCGAGCTTCAGCAAAAAGTCGTCGCAGTTCTCGCTGATGGCGCGCAGCTCGTCGAGTTCGGCGTCGTGGCCGGTAGCGATCACGCCGCCGTCGCGCACCAGCGCGGACGGGTCGGGCTTGATGGCGCTGGTCAGCAGGTCGGCGCAGCCGGGCGGCGGGGCCAGGCGTTCGGTGATCTGGGCCAGGAGGTTTGCAGACGCAGGCAGCAAGGGCGCAAGCTGCTCCGCTTTCGATAGCGCCAGCCGCAGCGCCAGCAGTTCGCGCGGGCGCACCTGCCGCAGCGCGATGCGGGCTGCAATGCGCTCCACGTCACTCGTGTTCTTGAGCTGCTCACGCAGCGTGCGCCACGGTGCGGCAGTGCCACCGAGCACGGTCGACTGCAGGGCGCCGATGGCTTCGAGCCGGGCCTGCGCTTCGGAGCGGTCGCGCCGGGGCGAGAGCAGCCAGCGTTTCAGCAGGCGGCTGCCCATGCCCGTCATGCAGGTGTCGAGCAGCGAGAACATCGTGGGCGAGTCTTCGCCACGCAGCGTCTGCACCAGTTCGAGGTTGCGGCGCGTAGTGGGCGGCAGCTCGATCAGGTCGCCGTCGCGCTCGACCGACAGGCGCTGCACGTGCGAAAGCGCGCGGCCCTGGGTGTGCTCGGCATAGCCCAGCAGCGCGGCGGCTGCGGCATGCGCGTTGGTCAGCGATTCGGCGTTCCAGGCGGCGAGGCTGTTGCTGCCCATCTGCTCGGCCAGCTTGCGCTCGCCCAGGCCGCCGTCGAATTGCCACGCCGGGCGGATCGACAGCGTAAAGGGCGTGGCGCTGCGCGCGGCTTTCAGGCGTTGCTCGAAGGCAGGCGTTACTTCGGCGCTGTACAGCAGCTCGCTGGGCGCGATGCGAGCGATCCAGGCTTCGAGCGCGTCGGCCGGGCATTCAGCCAGCCGCAGTTCGGCGCCGGTCACGCTGAGCCATGCCAGCCCGCAGAAATTGCGCGAGCCCGCATGCACCGCGAGCAGCAGCGATTCGCTCTTGTCGTTGAGCAGTTCGGAGTCGGTCAGCGTGCCGGGCGTAACCACGCGAACCACCTTGCGCTCGACCGGGCCCTTGCTGGCGCCGACTTCGCCCACCTGCTCGCAGATGGCGACCGATTCGCCCAGCTTGATGAGGCGGCCCAGGTAGGTATCGACCGCGTGGAAGGGCACGCCGCACATCACCACCGGCTGGCCGGCCGACTGGCCGCGCTGGGTGAGCGTGATGTCGAGCAGGCGCGCGGCCTTTTCGGCGTCGGCCCAGAAGAGTTCGTAGAAATCGCCCATCCGGTAGAACAGCAGGGTGTCCGGATGGTCCGCCTTGAGGCCTAGATATTGGGCCATCATCGGGGTGTGCCCGAGCGTTGCTTCTGCCCCGCCGGGGGATGCCGTCGATTTATCCTTCGAATTCAATGATTTCGCCTTGTGTCTGTGTCGGGGTATCCGAGCGAGCCTTGGCTCGGATTATCTTGTATGGGACATCCGCAAGGCGCCGGCTGGGCCCGCACCCACCACTCTAAAATCCCCCGACGCGACCCCCGCGTGAAGAACAAACAAGGCGCCCATGGCCCAGCTGGATGATTTCAAAGGCCTTGAAGCGAACGCGGCTGCGCTGCCCGGCAGCGCCACCTTGCCCGCAGAGCTTGCCGCGCTGTATCTGTGCATAACACCGGCCCAGCTTGCGGAGCTGCGAAAGGCGAAACGGCCCGAGGGGCGCGCGGGCCACAGCCCGTCTGTCATCAGGCCGGTGGAAGGCGGCGCAGCGGGGCCCAAGGACCCGGTGCTCTACAACTTGGGTGCCTTGCGCGACTTTGCGAAAGCGCACGCCGCTCCATCCGCCTTCGACACCGCGGCCAGCGCCGGCATGCTGGGTTGGGTGTCGGCGAAGCTGCCTTTCTTCGCGGAACTCGAACCCCGCATCAAGCGCGGCAAGCGCGTGATCATCGGCGGTGCCTGGGACCGGACCGACCCCCTGCGCGAGGCGCGCTTCGTCGATCTCGCGAAAGGCCGCATCCGATTCGCATCGCTGACATGCTCCGAAGCCGCGGCCAGCCTGTGGGCCGATGTTGCGAGCCATTCCGCGCTGGCTGAAAAGGGGCTCGCGCTGCTCAGGAGCGAAACGCAAGCCATCGAGGCTTCGCTGGCGGCCACCGCCCAACTGGCCGCAACTTCGAATTCCAACGCGACGACCTGATCGACGTCCAGATTGAACATGGAAGAGTACCGATGCTGATCAATTGCGTCGCTTATGAAAACGGCGCCAAGCTCGCCGACATCTCGGTCGAGGCCATCAGCGACTACATCAGCCGGCCGGGCTGTTTCGTCTGGGTGGCGCTGAGCGACGCCTCACCGGAAGAACTGAGCGTGATGCAGCACGAATTCGGCCTGCATCCACTCGCGGTGGAAGATGCCCGCAACGGCCACCAGCGGCCGAAGATGGAGGAATACGGCGACTCGCTCTTCGTCGTCATGCACATGGTCGAGCCATCGCCCGAGGGCGAGCACTGCACGAACGTGGGCGAGGTCGACGTGTTCGTCGGCAGCAACTACGTGCTGTCGGTGCGCAACCGCAGCAAGCAGGGCTTTCTTGGCGTGCGCGAGCGCTGCGAGCGCGAGCCGGACCTGCTGCGCAACGGCGCGGGCTTCGTGCTGTATGCGTTGATGGACGCGGTGGTCGACCGCTACTTTCCGGTGATCGATGCGCTGGAGGACGAGCTCGAAGCCATCGAGCAGCAGCTTTTCGGCCAGGGCGGCGCGGCGCGCGACAAGATCAAGCAGCTCTACGACCTGAAGCGGCGCAGCATGATCCTCAAGCGCGCGGTGGCACCACTGCTGGAGGCGTCCGGCAAGATGCACGGCGGGCGCGTGCCGCAGATCTGCATGAGCTCGCAGGAGTACTTTCGCGACGTGGGCGACCACCTGGGGCGCATCAACGGCTCGATCGACGCGATGCGCGACACCATCGGCACGGCGATCCAGGTGAACCTGTCGATGGTCACCATCGAGGAGAGCGAAGTCACCAAGCGGCTCGCGGCCTGGGCCAGCATCTTTGCGGTGTGCACCGCCTTCGCCGGCATCTGGGGCATGAACTTCGAGAACATGCCGGAGCTGAAATTCCGCTACGGCTATGCGGTGGCGCTGGGGCTGATCGTCAGCACCTGCGGCTATCTCTACTACCGGTTCCGGCGCGCCGGCTGGCTTTGACTGCGAGTGTGGGCGGGGCCTGCTAAGGCCCAACTAATAAACATGTAGATAATCAAGTCCCTTATGAAAAGGGACTTCACCCAGCGCTTCGGCTTCCTCGTCAAGAGCGTGGGCAAGCTCTACAGCGAAGAGTTCGACCGCCTCGCGCGCGAACGCATCGGCCTCACCAGCGCCCAGTGCCGCCTGCTCGGCGCGCTGGCCATGCACGGCGATGAAGAACCCCTCTCTCAGGCCGAACTCGCGCAGCGGCTCGACCTGACCCCGATGGCCGTGGCCGGCCTGTGCGACCGCATGGCTGCGGCCGGCTGGATCCGCCGCGAGCCCAGCGCCACGGACCGCCGCGTCAACAAGATTCATCTGGAGCCCAGCGCCGAGAAGGCGCTCGACAGCGCGCTCAGCCTCAGCGACGGGCTCAATGCCCGCGTGATGGCGGTGCTGTCGCAGCCCGAGCGCGCGCAACTGCTGAGCCTGCTCGCCAAGGTGCAAGGCAGCCTGGTGGAAATCACCTCGGGCGAGGGCAAGAAGCCATGAGCGTCGCGCCCGGAACCAAGGTGCCGCACCGCGGCATGATCACCATCTCGATCATGCTGGCGACCATCATGCAGGCGCTGGACACCACGATCGCCAACGTCGCACTGCCCCACATGCAGGGCAGCCTGCAGGCCTCGCAGGACCAGATCACCTGGGTGCTCACCTCGTACATCGTGGCCTCGGCCATCGCGCTGCCGCTGACCGGCTGGCTGTGCGGCCACTGGGGCCGGCGGCGCGTGTTCATCATCTCGGTGATCGGCTTCACGGTGGCCTCGGCGCTGTGCGGGCTTGCGACCTCGCTGGTCGGCATCGTGGCCGCGCGGCTGCTGCAGGGCATCTTCGGCGCGGCGCTGGTGCCGCTGTCGCAGGCGGTGCTGCTCGACATCAACCCGCGCGAGAAAGTCGGCCAGGCAATGGCGATCTGGGGCGCGGGCATCATGGTCGGGCCCATCCTCGGGCCGCTGCTGGGCGGCTGGCTCACCGAGAATTTCGACTGGCGCTGGGTGTTCTTCATCAACCTGCCGGTGGGCATCTTCGCCTTCTGGGGCATCGCACGTTACCTGCCCGAGAGCCGGCCGCAGGGCGAGAAGCTCGACATCTTCGGCTTCGTGACGCTGAGCCTGGCCATCGGCATGCTGCAGCTGTTTCTCGACCGCGGCGAGCAGCTCGACTGGTTCGATTCGTGGGAGATCAAGCTCGAAGCCGCCGCCGCGCTGGTGGCCTTCGGCTTCTTCGTGGTCCACACGTGGACGGTGCAGGGCGTGTCTTTCTTCGACCGCGACTTGCTGAAAGACCGCAACTTCGTCACCGGCCTGCTGTTCGCGTTCATCGTCGGCATGATCTTGTTCGCGACGATGGCGCTGCTGCCCAACTTCCTGCAGGGGCTGATGGGTTATCCGGTGGTCTACACGGGCGAGGTGACGGCGCCGCGCGGCGTCGGCACGATGATCGCGATGATCATTGTGGGCCGGCTGGTGCAGAAGGTGGACGTGCGCGCGATCATGGCTGTGGGCTTCGGCCTCACGGCGTTCTCGCTCTACCAGATGACGCGGCTCACGCTGCAGATGGACAGCACGCTGATCATTGTCTCGGGCTTCATCCAGGGCCTGGGCATCGGCTTCACCTTCGTGCCGCTGTCGACCGCCACCTTCGCCACGCTGGCGCCGCGGCTGCGCAACCAGGGCACGCCCATCTTCAGCCTGCTGCGCAACATCGGCAGCAGCGTGGGCATCTCGATCGTGCAGGCGCTGCTGACCGAAGGCTCGAGCAAGGCGCATGCGCAGATCGCGTCGACCGTGGCGCCGGGCAATACCGCGCTGTCGACGCTGCCGCAGATGATGTCGCCCGACACGATGACGGGGCTGGCGCTGCTGAATGCGGAGGTGACGCGGCAGGGCGCGCTGATCGGCTACCTAGACGACTTCGCCATCATGATGATCATCACGGTGCTGGCGATTCCGCTGCTGTTGCTGATCAAGAGCCCGAGGCGCAGTGCGGCCGCCTCAGGCCCGGCCGAAGTGCCGCACTGAAAAGACCCGTCTTACTCGTCGTGCGTGTCGTGCGTTGCCACCGCACCGCGACGCCAGTAGCCCGAGGCCCGCGTCCACTTCGGATTCGCGCCGCGCTCGCCCACCAGGTGCGCACGCAGCGCCTTGGCGATGGCCGATTCGCAGCCTACCCACGCATGGAAATCGCCGGCCGGTAGCTGCATGGCCTTCAGCGCGTCGAGCAGCACGGGGCTCAGGCCCGGCTTGGTGCCGCGGCGGTGCACCCACTTCAACGTGAGTTCGGCCTGCGTGTCGAACGGAATCTCGTCGGCTTCGCTGTCGACTTCCGCCAACACTACCGCGCGCGAGCCGGCCGGCAGCTCGGCCAGGCGACGCGAGACGGCGGGCAGGGCGGTGTCGTCGCCGATCAGCAGGTGCCAGTCGAACTCGGTCGGCACGATGAACGAGCCGCGCGGGCCGCCCACACCGACAATGTCGCCGGGCTTGGCCTGCTCGGCCCACTGCGTGGCGGGGCCGGCTTCGTGCAGCGCGAAGTCGATTTCGAGCGTGCCGGCCTTGGCGTCGTGGCGGCGCGGCGTGTAGTCGCGCATGGTGGGGCGGCCGCTTGCGGGCCACACCGGGCCTTCGGGGCCGGCGGTGGGCAGCGTGAGCTTGCCGGTGGTGGCATCGGGAAAGAAGATCTTCGCGTGGTCGTCGAAGCCGGGGCTGGTGAAGCCCGCGAGGTCGTCGCCCGTGAGGGTGATGCGAATCAGGTGCGGCGTCACGCGCTGCGCGGTTTTCACCGTGAGCTGGCGAAAGCGCAGGTCGTGGCGCACCCGGCGCGGCGTGCGGTCGGGGGCGGTGGAAGCAGATGAAGTACTGAAGTCAGTCATTGCAGAAGTCCTGGGTGAGCAGGGCGGGTTGAGATGGGGTTCAGATCTTTTCGATCTGCTGCGCGGCGCTGTCGAGCACCGCGGCGAAGTCGTGGGCCTGCTGCTCGGTCAGCACGCCCGACAGGCGCATGCGCATTGCGAGCTTGAGGTTCTCGATGGCGCGCGTGACCTGCGGCGGGCGTCCACCGCGGGGGCCGGCGCCGTCGACGCCGCCGCTCATGCGGGACATCATGGCGTCGGCCATCTCGCGATTGGCCGTGAGGAATTCCTGGCCGCTGGCCGTGATGCTGTAGCGCTTGCGGCCGCTGCCGTCGGCGGTTTCCACGCTGAGGTAGCCCATTTCCTCGAGCAGCGTTAGGGTGGGGTAGACCACGCCGGGGCTCGGCGCATAGCTGCCGCCGAGGCGGTCTTCGATGGCCTTGATCAGTTCGTAGCCGTGGGCCGGCTTGTCGGCGATGAGCTGCAGCAGCACGAAGCGCAGGCCACCATGGCCGAACACGCGTCCGCCGCCGCGGCCGCCACGGTGTCCGCGACCGCCGGAAAGGCCGTCTTCATGTTCGCCGCGGGCGGTGTGGCAGTGGTGATGGTTGAGATGGAAATGCCTCATGGTGGGTGCCCTTTGTGATGTGTATCGGAATTATTTTAGATATATCTAAAATAAAGTCAAATCGATATGCACCGGATACCCGGGATGCGTGTCAGGCAGCGCCGGCGCGGTGCTCCTGCAGGTGCGCCAGCGACAGTGCCTCGCCGATGTGCGACATCTGCACGGCGGCGGCTTCGGCCGAGCCTTCCGCCGCTTCGATGACGCGCTCGAACATCTCCATTTCGTAAGTGGCAACCGCTGCGGCCCAGTCTTCCTGTCCGGCGAGCAGGGCGGCCAGCTCGGCGGCGTCGCGCATGGCGGCGTTCACGCCTTCGCCGCCGAACGGCGACATCACATGCGCCGCATCGCCCAGCAGCGTGAGCCCGCGCCGGGGCGCCCAGCAATGGCCGACCGGCAGCGCGTGGATGAGACGAGGGACGAACTGGTCGTTGCTCATCCGGAAGAGGTCGGTAACGGCATCGGCATAGCCCGCGAACTCCGCGAGCAGCGCGCTGCGCACCGCTGCTGGCGACGAGAAGTCGAAGCGCTTCGCTGCCCAGTCCGCCGGCGCGCGGAAGATCGCATAGCCACGGATATGCGCGTTGCCGTTGCGCTGCACGATGATTGCCTTTCCATCGCCTTGCACATCCAGCTTGCCCCGGCCGACGAGCTGCGCGATGGCCGGATGGCTGCGGTCGACGTCGTCGATGCCGAACTCGATGAAGGTCAGGCCGCTGTACTGCGGCTTGTAGGGCGACAGCAGCGGCCGCACGCGCGACCACGCGCCGTCCGCACCGACGACCAGGTCGAACGGGCCTGCCTCGCTGCCGCCTGTGAACGAGAGGTTCCAGCGCCCGCCTTCCTGCAGCCGCATGTCACTGAGCGCACGGCCCCACTGCACGCAGCCGGCCGGCAACGACGCCAGCAGCATGTCGCGCAGCGCGGTGCGGTCGACCTCGGGGCGGTTGCCGGCGGAGGCA
The DNA here is from genome assembly GCF_051992195.1 of Variovorax sp. YR566. Lineage (NCBI taxonomy): Bacteria > Pseudomonadati > Pseudomonadota > Betaproteobacteria > Burkholderiales > Comamonadaceae > Variovorax > Variovorax sp. YR566. Next base: position 2,649,259 of record NZ_CP197092.1, read on the forward strand.
TCGGGCTCCTCGAACAGCACGCGGCCGGTCTTGTCGAGCAGGCGCGAGCCCTGGTCGTCGTAGCGCGCGATGCGCTGGAACTCGCTGTCGAGCCCGGCGCGTTGCACGGCCAGCAGGCCGGAGTCTTCGTGCAGGTCGAGCGTGCCGCCTTGCGGCCGCGCGAGCGGGCCCTCTTCGCGTTCGAACACGGTGGCATGAATGCCGGACAGATGAAGGATGCGTGCCAGCGTGAGTCCGCCGGGGCCGGCGCCGATGATGGCAATGCGGGGATTGGTGTGCATTCGGATTACTTCTCAATAAAGGATAGGTTCCTATTTATATTAGCATAGGAGGCTATGCATGTAAGATATCCGGCATGACCGACACCGAGACACCCAATCCCCTGAAACTCATCGGCCGCGTGACGCGCGGCTTCTCCCGCATTGCCGACGTCGGGGTTCGTGAACTCGGCTTTGCCGTGGGTCAGCTGCCGGTGCTGGTGTCGCTCAAGAAAAGCAAGGCGCTGTCGCAGGCCGAGCTCGCGCGCATCGCACAGGTGGAGCAGCCCAGCATGGCGCAGCTTCTGGCCCGCATGGAGCGCGACGGCCTGGTCGAGCGCGTGCCCGACCCCGATGACAAGCGCAGCCGCCTCATCTCGCTGACCCCGCTGGCCGCCAGGCGCCTGCCCAAGGCCAAGGCCGTGATGGATGCGCACACGCAAGAGGCGCTGGCCGGCTTCTCCCCCGAAGAAGTCGAGCAACTGACAGCGCTGCTGGTGCGGCTCAACGCGAACGTCGAGCGCATGGGCGGAGGCTAGCGCCCAGCGTTGACCGGCGCGTTCTTCTGGTCCGCGTCGGTCAGCGTGCGCAAAAACGCCGCCACGTCGCGAATCTCCGCCTCGGTCAGCGCCGGCCTGTCGCCACGCTTCTGCCCGAAGGGCGCATCGGTGTTGATGTTGGCGTGGTACTGCGGCGGCAGGTCGTCGTACTGCTGCACGATGCCCTTGGCCGAACGCGCATACCAGCGCTGCGGCGTGGTGTCGCGCTGCGCGTAGAAGCGGATGGCTTCCTCCAGCGAATGGAATACCCCGTTGTGGAAGAAGCTCTGCCGCACCGCCACGTTGCGTAGCGTGGGCGTGCGGAACAGGCCGCAGTACTCGGGGTGGTCCTTCATGTCGGTGCGGTACGGGCCGCACAGGCCGAGGTCGTAGAACGCCGGATCGGCATTCGCCTTGAGCTTGCGGTTGCGCGGCACGGCCAGCGCGATCAACCCGAAGTCGGTGAAGAGCGGAAAAGCGCCGTCCTGCGTGCGTACGCTGATATGGCACGAGGCGCAGTTGCCCTTGTTCTCGTCGTTGAAGAGCCGCAGCCCGCGCGTCTCGGCGACGCTGAGCTTGGCTTCGCCGCGCAGCACTGCGTCGTACTTGCTCGTGAACGGATAGAAGTCTTTCGGCGACTGCTGGAACACCTCCAGCGCAAGGCCCGCGGCCTTGAAGGCGGCGTCCGGGTTCTTGAACACGTCGTCGCCGAAGGCCTTGCGCAGTTCATCGGCATAGGTCGCGCGTTCGAGCTTGGCCGCCACTTCAGCCGCAGACGCGTTGCCCATCTCGGAGGGCGAGAGCAGCGGCATGCCCGCTTGCTCGTGCGCGGAGCCGGCGCGGCCGTCCCACATGTGGCCGCCGGTGGGGCCGGCGTCGATGCTGTCGTCGCCGTCGTTGTCGTGGTGGTGCTCGGTGAAGGCGATGAGCGTTTCCAGGTAGCGCAGCGAGGGCACGGCGCGCGGGCCTTCCTGCTTGCCGTCGGCGCCGCCGAGCTGTACCGACAGCGCATTGGGCGGCCCCCACGCGTGCTGCGGGTCGTGGCAACTCGCGCACGAGGCCTTGCCCGTGGCCGAGAGGCTGCCGTCGAAGAAGATGCGCCGGCCGATTTCAGTGAGCTGCGCGGCGCTGGGTTGCGGCCGGCCGGGCACGGGGGCGTAGGTGGCGCCGACGTAGGCGGGCTGAGCGGGGGGCGCTGCGGGGGCTGGCGTTGGCGCGGCTTGGGGGGGCGGTACCGGCGTCGAAGCAGTCAGCGATGCGGGCGCATCGCGGCCACAGGCGGCAAGTACGCCACACAGCAGGGGAGCCGCGGCAAGCAGGGCCAGTCGGCGAAGGGAGCGTGTCGTCGGGGGCACGTGGAGAAAGGATGGGCGGACCGGACCGCGAGGCAACCGGCGAGGATCGGTTTCACACATGTCAGCGGCGTGACATTTGGTGGAGATTTCTTAGCCCTGAATTAGCAATCCCGGTGTACGACGAATTGCAACATGGCTGTCACGCGTCACGCAGAGCATCACGGCGCCCGGCCGCCGGTCTGGTTCATCCACACCTCATAACTCCACTCATGATGAATTCATCCCAACGTAGCAGCGCGTCTTTGCGCGGGCGCAAACTCGTGCGCCACCTGACTCCCTGGCCGACAGCCATTGCGGCGGCGGCGATGGTCGTGGCCTGTGGCGGTTCCGACAACAACTCGGGCTTCTTCGGGTTCCCTTCCGGCGGCAGCAGCACGACGACCACTTCCGGCGTCGTCACCGGCAGCTACTACCGCAACGCCAAGGTCTGCATCGACACCAACAACAACGGTCGCTGCGACAGCGGTGAACTCGCCACCACTACCGATGCCAACGGCGCCTTCACGCTCTCCGGCCAGGGCGCCGTGGTGGCCGAGATCGGCACGTCGAGCAAGCGCTTCGACCCCACGACCAGCACCGAGACAGCCGTCACGCAGCCGCTGGTGTTCCGCGCACCGGCCGCAGCCAATGGCGTGGTGAGCGCCATCACCACCGAACTGGTGGCGCTGATGGATGCCAACGGCGGCAACCTTGCCGCCGCGCGCACCGCGCTGGCCGCACGCCTGGGCGTGAGCGAAGCACAACTGCTGGCCGACCACAACAAGATCACCGACGCCGGCATCAAGACCGCGCTGCAGAACGAGATCGACCAGGCCATCGAGCGCATCGCCGAAGCGGTGGCCGAGGCCGGTGCCGGCGGCGACGTGATCGCTGCGCTGCGCAACCGCTTCGCGCTCGACCAGATCACCAACGTCGTCGTCATCTACGCGGAAAACCGCGGCTTCGACAATCTGTACGGCCTGTTTCCCGGCGCCAACGGCATCCCGGGCGTGAACCCGACTTCGCTGACCAAAACGCCGGAACCGCAGAAGGACTTCGACGGCTCGACGCTGCCGACCCTGCCGCCTGTCTGGGGCGGTGTCACCGCGGCCGGCCAGACCACCACGATCACGCAGGCGCAGACCGTGGGCATGCCCAACCAGATGTTCCAGATCGATGCCGATGCGGGCTTCTACAACACCGGCACCAAGATCGACCAGACCATCATCTCGCGCGACCTGGTGCATCGCTTCTACAACAACCAGATGCAGATCAACGGCGGCAAGAACGACAAGTTCACCGCCTACTCGGATGCCGGAGGCCTCAGCATGGGCTACTACGACGGTACCAAGATGAAGCTGTGGCAAGTGGCCAAGCAATACACGCTGGCCGACAACTTCTTCATGGGCGCATTCGGCGGCTCGTTCCTGAACCACCAGTACCTCGTGTGCGCCTGCGCGCCGCTGTACCCCAACGCAGATGCTGCCTCGTCACCCGCCAAGGCCAGCATCTCGGCCATCGACACCGACGGCGCCGGCAACTTCGTGCGCCTCACGCCCGCCGCGGGTGCGTCGACCTCGGTGCTCAACGCCGCGCCCACATACCTGAACGACAACACACTGACGCCGAAGGATGCCGCCGGCAACTTCTACGCAGTCAACACCATGCAGCCGCCGTACCAGCCCAGCGGCAACGCACCGGCGACCAGCGACACCAGCAAGCTCTTCGCCGACCCGACCAAGGCCAACACGCTGCCAGCGCAGACGCAGGCCACCATCGGCGACCTGCTCACGGCCAAGGGCCTCAGCTGGGCCTGGTATGGCGGTGCGTGGAAGGACACCACGGCCATCGCAACGGGCAGCCGCGTGTTCCCGCCCTCAGTGCCGCCCGCCGCGCAGACGCCCAACTTCCAGTTCCACCACCAGCCGTTCAACTACTACGCCGCGTTCGACCCGAGCGCCCACCCCGATGCGCGCGCCGCTCACCTGAAGGACTTCGATGCCGATTTCCTGAAGGACGCCGCCGCTGGCACGCTGCCCGCCGTGAGCTTCTACAAGCCGCAGGGCAACCTGAACCAGCACGCCGGCTATGCCAGCGTGGCCGACGGCGACGCGCACATTGCCGACGTCCTCGCCAAGCTGCAGGCCAGCCCGCAGTGGAAGAACATGCTCGTGGTCGTCACCTACGACGAAAACGGCGGCTTCTACGACCACGCGACCGTGCCGAAGGGCGACCGCTGGGGCCCCGGCACGCGCATTCCCGCGCTCATCGTCTCGCCGTTCGCGAAGAAGGGCTTCATCGACAAGACCCAGTACGACACCGCCTCCACGTTGCGCTTCATCACGCACCGCTGGTCGCTGCCGCCGCTGAAGGGCCTTGTCGAGCGCGACGCCGCGCTCGTGAAGAACGGCAGCCGTCCGATGGGCGACCTGACCGCGGCGCTCGATTTCTCCCAGAAGCCCTGAGCTCTGGCATTGCTCTGAAGCGAAAGGGAGGGGGCGTGTAGCCCGCCTCCTTTTTTCATTTACCGGCTGCTGTCGCGGCTGGCACGGGCAGTCGCAGGCGCAGGCAAGTCTCTCCGGGCTTAGAGCGCACCGTGAGTGCGCCACCCAGCGCGGCGGCGCGCGTGTGCATGTTCGTCAGTCCCTTGCCCGCGAACTTGGCTTCTGCATCGAAGCCGCGGCCGTTGTCGCGCAACTCGATCTCGATGATTTCGCCGGTGCTGGTGGGCACCAGTCTTGCGCCGAGGCTGGCCCGCGTCGCCTGCGCGTGGGCCATCAGATTGGCGAACGCCTCGAACAGCAGCATCTGCGTCTGATGAGACTCGCGCACGCTCCAGCCCGTCATCAGCGGCAGGGGGCCCACGTCCCAGTGCAGTTCGATGCCGGCAGCCTGCAGGCGCGGCCCCAGGCGGTAGCGCACGCTGCCCAGGGCCGAGGCCACGTCGCCCTCGCAGCCATGCATGGCGTCCACCGTGAGCTTGAGCTGGTCCACCGCGTCGCGCAGGTGCAATGCCACATCGCCGAGGGCCGTTCCTGGTTGCTGGGTCATCTGCAGCAGCCCGACCAGCTGCCCACCGAGACCATCGTGCAGGTCCTGCGTCAGGCGCTGGCGTTCTTCCAGTGCGCCGCGCGCTTTTTCTCCTTCCCGCTCGCGGGCGAAGGAAGCTTCCAGGGCGGCGTTGCGCTCGGCGAGTTCCGCTTCCAGCGAGGCGTTCATTGCCGCCATCGCCCGGGCGTCCTTGCGCATGCGCTCGGCGATGACCCATGCCAGCGTGATGGCGAAGCCGACCCAGGCGAAGCGGATCCACGGCACCATCGCGTAGGCCTCCGGCGATGTGCGCATCACCCAGACGTCGCGCGCGCCGCACAGCACGACCAGCACCACGGCCACGCCCAGCACGCGGTGTTCCAGCACGGCACTGCGCAGCGCCACGCGCACTACGACGACCATCATTGCCAGTGCGGCCAGCAGGCCCAGCGACCGCCACAGCGGCATCAGCCACAGCAAAGGCACCATGATGCCCAGCACGGCTGCAACTGGTGCCAGCCAGGCCATCAGGCCCAGCAGGCGTGCCAGGCGGGTGTCGTCGCGTCCCACCACGGCCAGGGCGAAGCGGCACAGCAGTGGCACCGCCGCCTGGAACGCAGCCAGCGGCAGCACACCCCACCAGGGCCAGGGCAGCGGCACATGCGTGAACAGCACGCGCGCTGTCTGCACGGACCACAACAACTCTCCCAGGCCGTAGTAGAGGTAGATCGGTTCGCGCTGTCGCAGCCACACCAGCAGCGACAGCGCTCCCAGCACGCCACTCACGATGGCAATGAAGCGTCCGCCACTGACATGCCAGAACAGGGCGTCTTCGTACAACGGAAGAACCTCGGCCTTGCTGCCGACCACCACCGGCGACAGCCCTCCCTGCCTCGCAGCCTGCGCCGCGATGACGACTTCAACGCGATGCGGCGCCGTCGAGCCCGAGGCCGGCAGCACGAAGTACTGCGGCGCAACGGAGGCATCGTCGTAGGGGCCTGGCGGGAAGGCGCCGAATCGGGCCAGTTCCTGGCCGTTCACCAGCACACGAAAACTGTTGCCCAGGCGCGGCACGAACAGCGCCAGCGGCGCGGCAGGGTCGGCCACCGGTATGTCGAACGCGAACCGTGCCTCGCCGTCGACTGCGCCCTGCCGCTGATCCCAGTCATAGGGCAGTGCGACGGTCTGCGGCTGCGGTGCCTGGGCTGGAGCCTGACCGCGCAAGGCCAGCGTGAGCTGCGCCTGCTCGATGAGCGTGACTGCCCGCGAAGGAGCGCTCCATCCGGCTCCCAACACCGCGAGCATCAACAACAGCAGCGCCCTCATGCTTTCGCCCCGATGAGCGGATCCAGCTCCGCGCGCAGCCGCCTTATGGCCACTTCATGCCGCAGCGTTTGCGCCCCGCGTCCATAGGTGCCGGCCTTGCGGATCAGCCGTAGTTGCTCGCGCTGCAGCTGCGTCTTCAGGCGCCTTGCTTTCCAGCCGAAGGTCCATCCCATCTCCCTGCGGACCTTGTAGCGCTGCATGGGCGCGCCCAGGCGAACCCATTCGTCGTCGCGAATCAACTCGCGCTCCGGCACGAACCAGGCTGCGAGGGCATGCAGGTATGTGCCGTTCTCGCGAACGGCAACCCGCCAGAAGAGCCCTGCCGCGATGACAACGGGAATGCCCTTGACGATCAGCAGTACGGCCATCTCGCCGTATCCGCCGTCGAAGAGGTCTTCCAGAAACGGCGCGTTCCACACGAAGTGCATGGCCCACGCAAGGCCGAAGCACAGCAGCGCGCAGGCAATCCGCATCACCATCGGCCGCTCCGGGTGGAGCAGGAACCATGCAATGCCGAAGGACGCGATCGTCGTGTAGGCCGCGTGGCTCCACAGCCCGCTCAGCAGCCCGCGCGTCAGCAGGTTCAGAAGTACCGGATACACCTGGTTTTCGAGCGGAAAGTGCATGGACGAATTGACGGTGTAGCTCAGGTTCTCGATCACCTGAAAACCCAGCCCCGCCATCGCACCAACGATCAGCACCGAGAGATAAGTCTGAAACTGGTTGCGCGCGACCAGCACCAGCAGGATGACGCCGGCCAGCTTCAGGAATTCTTCCGTGATCGGCCCCGCAATCGCCGCCCCCCAGACCGCGACGAACTCCGGCGACACCAGCTTCGCGCACAGGCTCTGAATCGCGATGTTGGCCGGCGCGGCGAAGTAGACAGCGCCCATGCCGCCCCACGCAAAGGCCAGCACATAAGCCTCTGGCGGATGCTGCTCGAGCAAGTCCAGCGTGCGAAACGCCTGGAAGAAAGCCAGGGAGTAGAGCCCCCACACCAGCAGCCCCAGAAACGCGGTAACGGGCACTACGCGGAACCCCATCGAGAACATGCTGACCGTGTAGAACAGGCCGTTGACGATCAGCGCCGTCAGCACCCAGAACGCGGCGCGCTGCGGCTGGAAGAATGAATCGGTGCCAACCGGCCAGCCTGCGTCGCCCTGCTCGAAGGCGGGCGAACTCATTGCGGCGCCTCCAGGTCCATCGAGTCCAGCATGCGCCGCGCTTCCGTCAGCGCATCGTCCATGCCGTCGTTGGAGCCGTAGAAGTCGATCTGCACCAGCGACTTGCGCCGCAGGTCGACCACCTGCCAGAACCGGCCGGCCAGCTTTGAGCCGTAGTAAGCGAAAGTCTTGCCCTGCAGGCCCCAGGAGGTGACGAAGTCGGACACGTCGCCCTCGATGCTCAGGCGCTGGCCGCGCTCCATCAGCCGCTGCTGCCGTATCAGGGGGCCGTCGGGTCCGCCCACCCACCGGCCCGTGGTCACCAGGAACTTGTGGCCGCCCTTGAACAGCATCAGCGACTTGCCTGCCTTCGAGCGCGACACATCCATCTCCCATCCGTCGGCGGGAATGAACCGGGCCTGGCCGACATCTATCGTCTCCCCCACGGGCAACGGCCTGCTGCCCGAGGTATGGCGGTCCCAGAATGTCAGGCCGCCCACGTAGACGGCAATGGCGAGAAGCACCGCGAGCGCGCCCGGCCAGGTGCGATACGGTATTCGGCGTGAGGGCTCGTTCATCCTTTGATCCTGCCATACGATCGCGCCTGTCCCGGTGGGCGCGGCAAGCGATGCGGCATACTCCCACCCCCCTCAAACTCACCAGAATTCCACTGAATGGACAAGGAAGTCGAACCCCACGTACTCGCCGTCATCGACGAAATGCGGCTCAAAGGACCACGGCTCACGCCGGTCGAGATCGTCGCCAAGATGGGTGTGTTCGACGCGCGGGACAAGCCATTCGACCACGCCTGGCTGGCGACCGGCGACAACGTCATCGCCACCATCTGGGGCGAGTTCGTGAGTGTCGGTTCGGGCGGGCGCTGGTTCTGCATCGAGTCGCTCGATACGCAGCATCGCGTTGGCGGCGGCCCGCGCAACGCGCAGCAGGTGCAGCGCGCCAAGGACCGGCTTGCGTTGCTCAAGCGCACCTTCGACGCAGGCCAGGGTTTCCGTGCCGTGCTGCAGACCAACCGCATCGCCATCGCCGAGCTGGAGAGCAACAAGGACGCCAAGGTTTCCACTCGCGTGCGCGACGACGACGAATGGCACGTCGCCACCTGGGAGCCCGAGAAAAAGCTCGCGGTGCTGGTGCGTGGCCCGCGCGGCTGGGTTCCGACCGAGGCCGACCTGCAAGCCGCGAAGGCGCGCGGCAGCGTGCCGAAGGTGGCCGAGCCCGCGGCAGCGGTCGCAATCGGCCAGGCTTCGCCCGAGGAAGTGCACGCAGCCGCCATCGAGTACGTGACGAAGCACTTCACCGGCTACGGCTACAAGGCCGAGAGCGTGATCGCCCAGAACATCGGCTTCGACCTCGAAGTCTCGAACGCCAAGGGGCAGACGCTCCTGCGCGTCGTGGTGAAGGGCACGGCGCCCGGGGTGCCCAGCTTCAAGCTCAGCAGCGAAGAGAGCGCGTGTTCGGTGCGCGAGCCGCTGTGGCGGCTGCTGGTGGTGACGGATGCGGGCAGCGGGGTAGCGCAGCACAAGATCTACAAGCCGAACGAGATCAGTTCGGCGCCGGGTTACGACCCGTCGTAAACAGCGAGCAAGACGGCCTCCTAGGGCGACGGGCCCTTGTTGCCCGCCGCTTCGCCCGCAAGCTGGTGCCACCACCAGCCGCCGAGATCGGGCCGCGCCTCGAAGAACGGGCGCCAATCCTCGATCCATTCTTGCGGGTCGCACAGCTCGGCCCCAACGTAGACGCGGTAGCGATCCGTGGCTGCGTGGCCTCGCACGCGGCCGGGCACATGCGGCTCGCCAGGACCGGGAACGGTGAAGGTGGCCGCATCCGCGCCTTCGATCACCTTTTTCTCGTCAAGAAACCACACGGTAGTGCCGTCGGCCGCATAGCCGTGGCCTAGGTCGCGGAAGTTTTCCGGCCTGGCACCCTTCAGGCGGGTTCCGTAGAAATAGACAGCTTCACGATCACGAGCGATGTGGCTGATGTCATGCAGCTCATCGCGCGTACCGTCGCGGTAGTTGAGCCGTATCTCCGGCACGATCTCGAAGGCCTCCGGGCTCTTCGTACGGATCGCCTTGGCGGTGATGTAGTAGGCGCGCTCCCTGTCGTGCGCGTAACGAAGGTTCAGTGCCTTGAAAGTCGAGTGATCGGCGCCTTCGACAACGTACCAATAGAAGGTCGGCCTGGATCCGAACTCGCCCTGTCCATAAATGCGACGCCTGTCGCGCAGCCAGCGCCCGCCAACGGGCTCGAAGCTCCCGGCATCCACTTCCAGCACCTCGCCGCTGCGATCGGTGAGCGGCTTGCCGTCGAAGTAGACCGTGCGCCCATCGTGCGTGTAGCAGCACAGGGTCGCTTCGGGATGCGGGGCGATGCAGGTGATCGGCCAGTCGCAACCAGCGAAAGGGCCGATGCGTGGATTGCGCCGCACGGCTTCGCGGACATGCCATGTCGAGCGCAGATCGGGCTCGTCTCCCGGTTTCAGGTTCCACCGCGGCGCCAGAACGAGCCGCAGTATCTCGGCATCACCCAGCCCCCCGAAGTAGCTGCGCCTCTGGCTTTCACCATAGGTGTAGGGAAGCCATCGATAGGTCTCGCGCAGCCGCTCCCATTGCGCGGGGCTCAGGCCGATCAGCGGCAGCACTTCTTCGGGTGTGCGGCCGGTCGCCAGGAACAGGTTCGCGGCCTCGAAGGTGTCGTAGGGAATGACGGGCACGGTGCCGTCGCCTATTCGGAGATCAGATCGCTCGGTCACGGCGTTTCCTCAATCGCTGCGTCACTTGCCGCTTGCCGATCCGAGCTTGGGCCGTAGCGCCTCGATCATTGCCTCGAGATTTCTCGGCGTAACCTGCCAGCGCAGGGGATCGTCGTATTCGAAATCCGCACGGACCCGCCGCGTGTTCCGATTGAACTGGAAGAGCATCTTGATGATGCCCTTGTCATCTTTCTGGCGCAGCCATTCGCGATACGCCTTTACCTCACGTGCGACGGCGTCATCGAGAAAGGTTGCCGCGTGGGCCTTGCCTTGGGCATCGTAGGCGTATCCGTAGCTCTCGTTGACGTCGCCGTCGGAATCGATCGCGAAGATCGCCGAAACCTCGACCCAGTCGATGCCCTGGAGCCTGCCGCTGTTCACGATCGCGCGGGCGATGGCGCCCATCAGTTGCATGTTTTCCGACACGGGCTTTGCGGGTGCCGGCGGGGGCAGCCCAAGCATGGCGAGGGGCATTGCCATGAGTCTCAAGAACAGGCGTTTCTTGCTGTCAGCCATCCTGCCTCCGTGGTGCTCAGGTCGACTGGTAGGTATCGCGCACACGATCGAACCGGCGTTGCGCGAGGTCTTCGTCGCGGATCATGAGGAAATGGTTGCCGTCGCCACTGGCTACGGAATCCGATCGGCGGGCGCCGGCATGGTATTCACCGCCGTACGAAAACAGATGCCGCCATGGCGTCTGGCCGGGCACTGCGATGTGCCCGCCCGCCGGGTCCACGTCATCTTCGGCGTGGCCCTGGATGTCGTCGGGCCAGCCGCCTAGCCGATCGCCGAAGTTGCCGCCGTGCGCGGTGTCGCCTGGAGGCAGGTGGGGCGACAGCTGCAGCGGGTCTGCCCCCTGGAACCAGGCCCAGATCGCCTTGCTGCTGTGCTGCGGCAGGGCCGTCTTCCAGTGATGCGGCACGCTGAGGCCGGAATGCGGCAGCAGCCGGTCGGCCATCGGCAGACGGGACCAGGCTTCTTCGGGGCTTGCAGGATGGCCGTAGGAAGACCAGCGGTCGTTCCAGCGCTGGAGCTCGACGGGCCATTCGCGGCGCCGCAGCGCGGCCGGCCGTGCGTCGTGCCAGTACACGTGGTGAAGCGGCGTCTTGCCATCGTCGTCGCGCATCGCGTCCATGAAGATGAAGAGCACGCCGCTGCGCGGTAGCTTCGGATCGAAGCCGGGGAGCGCGGACAGTTGGCTCAGGTCGAGCTGCGCGATGAAGGCGAGCGGAAATTCGGTCTGCAGTGCGGCCATGCGAGCATGCAGCCACGCGATGCGGCTCGCATCGACCTTCGGGTCGCGCCGCTTGGTGCCTCGCAGTGCGTCGCGCATGAGCGCCAGGTCTTTCTCGGTGGCGCCGCTGGCGCGCATCGTTTGCAGCAGCCCTTCGACATCGCTTGCGGACATCGACGGCTTGGGGTGCCGGATGTCCTCGATCTGCTTGCGAAGCTGCGCCAGATGTCGCTCGGGCGCGGCCAGCGCGGGGCGCATGGGCCACGGCGCATCGGGTGGAAGGTCGGGGTTGCCGGCCATCTTGCTGGTGCCGACGGGCAGCGTGTCGTCCTTCTCCTGGCGGCGAACGAACATCACCACGGGCCGCACCGAGGCCTCGATGCGCCGGGCGTAGTCGCTCAGCCCGGCCTTGCGCAGCGATTCGCGCAGGGCCTGGGTATCAGCAAACACGGGCATGCATCAGGACTGCTCGGGCATGCTGGGCCACTTGCTGTACGCAAGCCACCAGAGCACGCCGATATTCACCAGAGGGATGAGGAACAGGATCGCCATGATGCCGGGGTGGCCCGTGCGCGCGACGATCCGCCAAAGCGGTATGCCGAATATCACTGCCGTGGTCAGGAGGACGAGCCAGTGCTCCGTCGAAAAACTACCCATCTTCATTCGCTCCTTGCGCGCTGGATCGCCAATGATGGCAGGCAGGCACCGCCAGTCTCAAAGACCGTTGGCCTCGCCACCGGGCAAATCGAAGGAGTCGGGTCTCGGGAATCTCTTGTCGGGCTTGGGAACTGCACGCCTGTGAATGGATGCGAAACTTGCGCAGCAGGCCGCCCCGATCACAGGAATCAACCACACCAGAGCCAGCTGGAGTCGTCGTTGCAGTGGCGAATAAAAGTCGCTGCGCAACACGACGACCGTTGCGGTCAGGTTGCCTGCGAGCACTGCGATGGCAATGAAGGCGAGTACGAAGTACACATGTCTGGGCAACGTGGCCTCCCCAAGAGCTTTTGAGGGGAATGTAGCCATGGGCGAATGCAGGCGTCAACCGCTCGCATTGGTCTGATGCATCACCATGCAACGAGCGGTTGTCGAAGCGGTGCGATCCGATGAGCCCCCCAGCGCTGCGACGCGTTTGCGTGCGATCGATTGACATCGCGCAAGGTCTCCGCAGCCTGCCTCAGATACAAATAGAAGCCTTCATCGGAGCCGGGCGGGCATGGTTTCTTGACTAATGGTTGTTGGAGTGCATCAAAATGTGTAAATAGACTGTTCGGAGCGTTTCATCAGTGTTACGTTTCCCGAAACTATCGAGGGTGATATGAACGAAGATGGCCAAAAAGCGCCGCGATCAAGGATTTATCTGCCGGTATCGGGGAAATTCCTTATTGCATTGATTGGCGCAATTGCCTGGATGGGGTTTTCAATATGGGCCGCCGAACTCTGGCTGGCCGATTTGAAATACCACGTCGGCGCCGCGCTGGCCATTTTTCTGGTCTATGGCATTGCCATTATTCCGGGCTTCATGAATGCATTCATGGCCATAAGCCTGCTTTTGGACAAGAGGCCGTCGCATCCTTCTTTGTCCGCTTATCCTGCGATATCCATGTTGGTCGCCGCGTACAACGAGGAAGCTTCCATCGAGGAAACTCTTATCAGCATCGACCGGCAAAATTACCCTGGCCCTCTGCAGGTCATCGTGATCAATGACGGCTCCACCGATGGCACTTCTCTTGTTGTCCAGCGCGTCCAGAATCGATATCCGTGGCTTACCTTCGTCGATCTGAAAAAGAACGGAGGCAAGGCCCGTGCCCTGAACATCGGGTTCAAGGAAGTTCTGCACAATCTGGTCGTCACGGTTGATGCCGATTCTTTCCTGTATCGAGGCGCGCTGGCCAGTATTGTCGAGCGCTATCTGGCTGACCCGCCCAATACGAGGGCCGTTGCGGGAAAAATCCTGGTTCGAAACTCACGGCAAAACTGGATTACCCGTTGCCAGGAGTGGGACTATTTCCACGGCATTGCTGCAATCAAGCGGGTGCAATCGCTGTTTCAGGGCACTTTGGTTGCGCAAGGTGCATTTTCTGTCTACGACCGGGCCGCGCTGGTGGAGGTTGGCGGGTGGCCTGAGTGCGTGGGAGAAGACATCGTGCTCACATGGGCCCTGCTGAAGGCCGGCTATCGGGTTGGCCACTGCGAGGACGCGTGCCTGTTCACCAATGTGCCCAGCACCCTCAAGCAACTGGTCAAGCAACGCCAGCGATGGGCGCGCGGCATGACGGAAGCCTTTATCAAGCACCCGGGAATTCTCCTGAAACCCCGCTTGTCGACATTCTTCATTTACTGGAACCTGCTCTTTCCGTGGCTGGATCTGGCATTCACCATCGGATTCATACCAGGGTTGGCAATGGCCCTTTTCGGCTACTACTGGATTGTGGGTCCGATGACTCTCGCGCTGATACCGGCTGCATTTGCATTGAGCCTCCTGATGTTCTTGATCGAGCGCCGGACGTTCAAGAAAACAGGGCTGGTCGTGCGCAAGAATGTTCAGGGTTTCTTTTTCTACGTATTGCTATATAGCCTGTTGCTGCAGCCAGCCAGTGTTCTCGGATATCTGGATGAACTGTTCAGAAGGCCTAAATCCTGGGGGACAAAATGATCGACGCGCTGAAATATTTTGCCGCCGTTGCTTCGGGATTTGTTTTTCTGGCCTCTCCCTGCGAAGGCGCGGAGGAAAAAAGCAAAGAAGAAACAACAAACATGGCTTTCGGCACGGATTTCTATCTGACCAACGACAGCGATAACTTTCAATCGCGGCGAGTGTCGGTCGAGTTTTTTCCTGCTTTTGAAAATGCCGATCGCTTTCTCGGATTCCGGCTCGGCGATTATCAATACCGTCAAAATAACTGGCAAAGAGCCGGAAAGAAGATCTCATTTCTGGCCCGCTCGATCGAAACCAGAACCGGCGATGGAGGGGCAATGGAGGCCGGCCTGTTCGAGCAGGGAGGGCACACGCTGCTGACGCTCGACGGCAGCTACCGCATGTCGCCGACAAAGAGCACGGCAGTGGAGTTTCTTGTGACGCGCGACTGGGTGGAAACCCCGAAATCCCTGGACCGCGGAATCGATTTTTCATTTGTCGGGGTTGCCGTGGACCAAGGGCTTGGAAGCCACGTGACCCTGGTGGGGCTGCTGGGACAGCAGTTTTTTTCCGACAGCAATCGACGTGACCACGCCCGCCTGCGGCTGATTTATCAACCATCGCTCGATCTGGGGCTGACCTTGCAAGCGCGCTATCGAACGTACCGGAGCAGTCATGAGGACGTGGACAGGGCCTATTTCAATCCGAAGAACTACAGCGAGTCGATGCTGGCGGTCGGCTGGCGGCATCGTTTCCAGGGATGGACTGCCGCTCTGACGGCAGGGCTTGGCAACGAGACGATCAATCACGACTTGAATCAGCCAACAAGACTGCTGGACCTGAGTCTGCAAAGCCCAGTCAGAGGATCGCAGGTCTTTCGCTTTGGCGCCGGCTACAGCCGCAGCACCACCTTCTCGGGCCCCAGCTACACGTATCGGTATCTGCGCGGCGAGTGGGTGATACTTTTCTGAGGTCAAGGCGCCCGCAGGCGAGCGGGCACCCCCGCAGCCTCACGCCTTCGACAGGCGCCGCCGAGCCTTCACCGCCGAAGCCAGCCCCTCGAGCACCGGTACCGTCTGGGCAAAGCCGATGCAGGCATCGGTGATCGACACGCCGTGCTTCAGCGCAACGCCGGGCTTCAGGTCTTGCCGTCCTTCTTCGAGATGGCTCTCGATCATGATGCCCGTGATGCGCCGCTCGCCGGCCGCGATTTGCGCCGCCACGTCTTCAGCGACAACGATCTGCCGCTGATGCTGCTTGCTGCTGTTGCCGTGCGAGACATCGATCATGACCTGCGGCCGCAGGCCGTTCGCCAGCAATGCTTCGCAGCTGGACGCGACATCCGCGGCCGAATAGTTGGGAGCCTTGCCGCCGCGCAGGATCACGTGGCAGTCGTCGTTGCCGCGCGTCTCGAAGATCGCTGCCATGCCCATCTTGGTCATGCCCATGAAGGCGTGCGGCGCGCGCGCCGCAAGAATGGCGTCGGCCGCGACCTTCACGCTGCCGTCCGTGCCGTTCTTGAAGCCGACCGGGCAGCTCAGGCCCGACGCCAGCTGCCGATGGCTCTGGCTCTCGGTGGTGCGAGCGCCGATGGCACCCCAGGCGATCAGGTCGGCAATGAACTGCGGGCTCAGCAGGTCGAGAAACTCGGTGCCGGTCGGCAGGCCCAGGGTCGTCAGCTCGAGCAGCAGGCGCCGCGCGCGCTCCAGCCCTTCGTTGATTGCGAAACTGCCGTCCAGGTGCGGGTCGTTGATGTAGCCCTTCCAGCCCACGGTGGTGCGCGGCTTTTCGAAATAGGCACGCATCACGATCAGCAGGTCGTCCTGCAGGGAATCGGCGACCTTCTTCAAACGCTGTGCGTATTCGATGGCCTGGTCGTGGTCATGGATGGAGCATGGACCGACCACCACCACCAGCCGGTCGTCGCGATCGTGCAGCACGTCGGCGATGGCCTTGCGGCTGCTTTCGACCAGCGCCAGCGTGTTGTCGCGCACGGGCACGCGCTCCTGCAGCAGGGCAGGGGTGATGAGCGGACGAACTGCGCCGATGCGCACGTCGTCGATCCGGGTGGTGTCGAGCGTGCTGTCGCGGGAGCCGATTTCGGCGTCGTGGAGGGGGTCGTCGAGGCGGGGCATGGTGTGGCTGTGAAGTCGAATTGAGCTTCTTCGATTGTCTGCTCGATCAGGAACCCTGCTCGTCCCTCAACACGGCTGCTCCTGTGCGGGGATTCGTCAGGGTGACGTTCTCGAGCGCCTTGATTCGCCACTCGCCAGCCTGCCGCGTCAGCACGGCAAGGATCAGCGTGTCGACAGCGTGCGGGCCCGCCGGGTGAGCCGCACCAGCCGTGAGGCGGCTCCAGAAGTGAATGATTGCCGCGCCATCGCTGATGGCGACCACGTCGATCAGCTCGTTCTCGAGCGTGGAATCGCTGTAGATGGTTGCGTGGATAGGCGCATGCAGCTTGACGATTTCCTCGACGCCGCGCACGTAGTGCCCGAACCGATTCACGAATGTCGCGTCCTCATGGAACAGCGCTCCGAGGGACTCCATGTCGTGGTTGTTCCAGGCGGTTTGAAACGCCTGGGGCGCGTCTTCGGGTTGTCTCATTTGAATCATGTGGATTCTCACAAGTGTCTATGCGGGGCACCCGGCGTTTGCCTTGGGCGTCTACTGCCAGGCGGCCAGGGGAAATTCTGCTCCACCGCGGGGTTGCCGCTCATGCTGCCAACACGGTCAATCAGCGCGCGCTGTCAATGATCATCCCGCCGTCAGGAGTCAGGCTGTAGCCCGTCAGGAACTGTGCATCTCTGCCGGCCAGAAAAAGAACGACGGGCGCAATGTCATCCTCAGGCGATCCATGCCGTCCGAGCGCGTTGTTTGCGGGAGGTGCATCGGCTCCGGCGCCCCAGGTGTCTGCAACGGGCAATATGTTGTTGACCGTGATCTTGTCTGCTCCCCACTCCCTGGCGGCAGATCGCGTCAGCGCGCGAACAGCTTCCTTCGCCATGTTGTATGGGGCGTAGGGCGCCATGCCAAGCACTCCCGCAAGCGACGCGAAGTTGATGACCCGGCCCTCGCCGCTGGCCTTGAGGTGGGGATGGCAGGCTTGCATGGTGCGCAAGTAGGCAATCGGACCCATCTCGAAATTGCGCTGCAGTTGCTCTACCGACATGCCAATGACCGTCGCTTGCACGACAGAAGGGTCGAATGCAACGTTCACGAGGATGTCGAGACCGCCATAGGTCGAGACGACCGTATCAATGGCTGCCTTGATCTGGCCAGCATCGCTCACGTCGCATACAACGCCGAGCGCAGTGCCTCCGGCCTCTTGAATGTCGGCGACGACACGGTCGACATTCGCGGCAGTCCGCGAAAGAACGGCCACCTTCGCGCCTTCAGCCGCAAACAGCTTGGCAGTCGCGCGGCCAATGCCGCGTCCTGCTCCTGTCACAACAGCAATCTTTCCATTGAGTCGAGCCATCGGAATCTCCTTCAGTCGAGGCTTGGTTGTTTCGCCGTTGCGGCGGGGATGTTCGGCGACGGAATATCGCGAGCGGCGTTCTGCGTCGCGAATGAAGAGATCAGCAGCACGAGGCCCACCGCGGCAGGTGCGGCTGCACTGGCCTTGCGCACATTCATGTGAGCAGACGCGGACAGAAGCAGGTGGAAGAACACGCCGGCGTAAGCGAGGTCACTCAGCCGAACGCTCACACGCGAAAGAATGGCCGCGACCGCCAGGAGCTTTACGGCAATCAGGATCGGAACAAGGTATTCGGGATAGCCAAGGTCGGCGAGAGCCTGGCGGACCCAGCTCCTCTTGGTGATGTACATCACCGCAGAAGCCACATACAGAAGGCACAGAAGCGCAGTGCTTATCCAGTAGAAATAGTTTTCGATCATCAGGTTTCCAGATCAGGGTGAGTCAGGGCCGCGAGGATGTCGTCTAAGATCAAAAAGAACAAGTAGGATGAAAAAGCGGTGGCTAGTATGGAAAAACTGACTAATGCAGCCGGCAGCACCAACATGCATGAGGAAATGCGCAGGGCATTCGCCTTGCTTTCCGGCAAATGGAAGCTGGAAATCATGTGGTTGCTCAACCAGCGGATCTATCGCTTCGGAGAGCTGCGCAAAGCAATTCCAGGGATAACCCAGCACATGCTGACGGCGCAGCTGCGGGAGTTGGAGGCGGACGGTCTGGTGTCCCGTACGGTGTTTGCGGAGGTGCCTCCCCGTGTCGAATACGAGATCACAGGCAAGGCCCTGGGACTCGGACCTACGATGGCCGCTCTCACGGCGTGGTGGGAGCAGTACGGTCGCAGCGTGCCCACAAAGACAGCCTCGCGAGGTCGCAAAGCCAATTCCAAGTAGGGCCGAAGGCTCCTCGCAGGCCGATCCCGATAGCAGGCCCGCCAAAGCTGCCAGTTGTGTGGAAGCAGCTCGGAAAGCCCGACGTGCCGGCCTGCACCTGCTCGCATGACATGCCGCCGGGCATGGAAGCGAATTCCTCGCCGACGATGAGCAACCACGACGCGCTGCCGCATCCGCGCGCATAGGCGCCCGGGTCGTCGATCCGCGCGCGGTTGAACATCAGGTCATCGGGCAGCCGAGAAGCAGCTATGTCGCCCTTCTTACTCGGCTGTGGCCGGGTCGATGACGCTGTACACCCGGTCCACCCGATTGGCCGGAAAGCCGCCGAGCTCGGCATGCCGGCGCACGAGGTCCTCGTCGGTCGCCTGGTAGACGCAATAGATCCGATCGCCCGTCACGTAGCTGTGGATCCATTGGATGTCGGTGCCCATGCTGCTGAGGACGCCGCAGGACTTTTGCGAGATGGCCTTCAGGTCGGATGGCGTGAGCTTGCCGGCGCCGGGGATGTCTCTTTCGATTACGAACTTGGGCATATTAATACTCCTGTTTGTAGAATCGGCCAAAAGCGACCAGGCCCCATGGTGCCGAACCGATAGGCCCGTGGTTTGACCGCCCCTCCGGAGTTATTGACCGAAACCCCGGCCTTGCTGCTCGAGAGGTGACTATGGACGTGCTGTCGGACGTGCTGCGGACCATCCGGCTGGAGGGCGCCCTGTTCCTGAACGGAGACATGCGCGCGCCCTGGTGCTTCAACGTCCCCAAGAGCTCGGACTTGGCCCAGGTGCTCAAGCCCGGCGCTCCACGCCTTGCCATCTGCCATCTGGTGCTGCAGGGGCAGTGCTGGGCGCAACTCCAGGGGGCAGAGCCGATTCGCGTGAACGCCGGCGAAGTCATCGCCGTGCCGCACGGCGATCCGCATGTCCTGGGGAGCCACCTGCGCCACGCAGCCGTGGACGTCGAACATGTCGTGCGCCCGCAGGTGCCCGCGGTGCAACGCATTCGCTACGGCGGCGATGGCGATCGCACGGTGCTCGTGTGCAGTTGGCTCACGTACGAAGGCGATGCGCCCAACCCCGTCATGTCCAATCTTCCGGGCCTCTTCATCACGGCGCTGCGCAGCAGGCCGGCGGGGCCGTGGATCGAGCAATCCGTCAGTTTTGTGCTGGGCGACGCAGCCGCGCGAGCGCCCGGCTCGGAGTTGCTGGTCGCCAAGGTGGCCGAGTTGCTGTTCGCGGAAGTGGTGCGGGGCTATATCGAATCCATGCCCGCCAACAACCCCGGCTGGCTGGCCGGCCTGCGCGACCCCCACGTGGGCCGCTGCCTGGCGCTGATGCACGGCGAGCCCGCACGCGCGTGGACGGTGGAGGCACTGGCGCAGGAATCCCACATCTCGCGCAGCGTGCTGGCGGACCGTTTCACAGAGCTGGTGGGCGCGCCGCCCATGCACTACCTGGCGCACTGGCGCATGATCCTGGCCGCAGGCATGTTGCGCAGAGACCAGGTCAACCTTGCGCGCATCGCCGAGGGCGTCGGCTACGAGTCGGAAGCGGCCTTCAACCGCGCCTTCAAGCGAGAGTACGGCGTGTCACCAGGGGTTTGGCGGCACAACGGTTAGCCCGCCGTATCGCCGCCTGCTTTTGCAGTTGTTGATCGTCCGTCGCCTTGATCTTTGATGTCGTCGAGGTCTCGATCCAATCTCTGGAAACGATTTGGCGGTCATTCCAGCGACCGCCCGCAAGGACAAGCTGGCCGATCTTCGCCATGTCGCGCGGTCGCATGCGCAATCCGCCTCCGGCATCGGTATCGCCCTTGACCCGGCTCCACTCGAAGTCGGTAATGCCCAGAGGCTTGAGCAACTCTGTTCGGGCAAATTCGTCGAGAGGGCGTCCCGTAGCCTGGCGGCGCAGTTGGCGCCAGACCGAGGACGTAGCGGGACGGATCCGTCGCCCTGTGCATGCGCGACTCGTCGTTGTTCTCTCCGGTGGCTGGAGTTGCCTCGACCCACGCCAGATCCATCGTCATTGGGAGCGCGTGCAGCAATTGAAGTCGATCCTTCTCTGGCGTACGCAAATCCGCGCACTGGGGAAAGAAGTCAAAGACAGGCTCGTTGATGCTGTGGATCAGCCCCTGATCGATCGCGATCCCGACGGTGAGCGACGCAACGCTTTTGGAAGCCGGCTTCACGTTGTGCAGGGTGTCCGCATTGAAGACGACATCTTTCACCCGACTGCCGAAAAAGAGGTCCGGGACCTCGGGAAGCCCGGCTTCCCGGACCTTCCCGCTCAGCGCAGGGGGGCAATGAACTCGGTGGTGGCATCACTCAGCGCGTGATCGGCGGTGTGCACGGCCTGTATCTCGGATAGGTGCGTGTGGCCGCGAAGCTCCAGCAGCGGAGGGCAGCGGCCGGCCTGGCACAGCGCCTCATGCGCCTTCAGCACCTGGCGCTGGAAGTCCTCAGGGTCCAGCTCGGCGAAGGCCAGCAGCAGGGGCACGTCCAGGGTGCTCAAGCCGGGCATGGGTGACTGCTCGGCGTAGCGCGATGCGTCGTGCCCGAAGTAGTTCTGGATGACCTTCAGCACCGACGGGTCCGACATGTTCATGTCGAACAGCGGCAGGGGCGACACCAGAATTGCACCGACCACGCCGCCGTGCGGCGCGACGTGGAACTGCGGGTGTCCCAGGTATTGGGCGATGTGCGTCGCGCCGGCCGAGTGGCCCATCAGCACGATGCGCGAGGCGTCGCCGCCGTACGTACCGATGTTCTGGCGCACCCAGCGCAGCGCGGCTGCGAGGTCTCTTTGCGCCGCCGGCCATGTGTCCTGCGGTGCCAGGCGGTATGTGATGTTGACGCCCACCATGCCTTGCTCGGCCGCCCACAGCATGACGTTGTCGTAGAACGGGCTGTCGCCCATGCGGCGATCGCCGCTGACGAAGCCCCCGCCATGCACGAACACCAGGACCGTGCGCGGCGCCACACCCGCGGTTGGGGTGAACACGTCGAGCAGGTGGCGCGCGTTGGGCCCATAGGCCAGCGAGCGTTCCACCTTCACTCCGGCGTAGGGCTCGCGCGGATGCAGCGGCGCGTAGAGGCGGGCGGTGCCCATCGGCTCGATGACGCGGCCCATCTGCCGCAGCGACGCCTCGATGGCCGGCGGCACCTGCGAGGCTAGTGGCTTGCTGGATGCACTGGACGTGCTCGACGTGGGATTCATGGAACAGGCGGCGATGAGAGGTAGCAAAAGGGAGGTCACGAGGTGGCGCATGGCTTGTAGTGGCAGCAACGACGCCCGTCACTGGCAGTTGTAGCTGGCCGCCGCGCGAATGTCTCCGCTGACGTAGGTCGGCGCCTTCGGGTATGCGCAGATGGCACCGCTGGTGCCGCTCGCCGTGCCAATGCTCAGCTTGTCGGCCGGCGCGATGCCCTTTTCAACCCAGTCGGTCAGCAAGGTGTAGTTGAACGCGTCGCTGGGAATGGGCGGGTTGGCCGACGGATTGGTGGTGCCGTTCATCGGGAAGTGGCCCATGCCCGGCACCAGGTAGAACTTGTAGAAGCTCTGCACGTTGGCCAGGCCGCCTGTCGCGGAGAGCACGCGGTTGTAGTAGTTGATGAATCCGTTGTATGGAATGAGGTTGTCCGCCGCGCCGTACATCGTGATCAGCTTGCCGCCGCGGGCCTTGAACTTCGACAGGTCGGGTTCGTCGGTGTTGATGTTGGCGAATGCCGCCTGCAGTGCCACGCCCCGGTCCTGCGCGTTGGCAAGCTGGGCGTACGACAGGTTCTTCCAGCGGTCGGCGCCGTTGCCGGTTGCGTTGATGAACGACGGCGTTGCAAGGGTCGGGTCTTGCAGTTCCAGCGCGACGAGGTCGGTGGCAATCGTTGTCGGCGTGGTGGGCCCGAAGATGTTGCCGAAGTTCGGAATCGGCGAGGTGCCAATGCTGGAGCCGCGCGGATAGCCGTACCACCGATGGTTGCCAGACAGCGCGAGTTCATAGCCGGTGTCCACCGACGGCGAGGGCGCGGTGCCGTCGAGTGTCATGCCGTACCAGACCTTGTTCATCGCACTGGCCTGGAGCAGCGTCACGCAGCTTGCGGTGGCGTTGGTTCCCGGCCCCTCGCCGATGCACAGCACGCTCGCATCGGTGGTGGGGTCGTAGGTGCACTTCGAAGGATCGAGCAGGTAGCCCAGGTGCTGGCCGCCCACCAGGTCGCAGGCCGAGATGGCCGCATTCGACACGGCATTGACCTGCGCCGTCGTCATGCCCACGCCGCCCAGGTCACGCTGCGTGACGATCTGGCCGTACAGCATGGCGGTGATGAAGCGGCTCCAGTTCACGGACGGCGAGGTGGCGATGATGCCGTCGAAATCCTCCGGATAAAGCTGCGCCTGCTTCATGCCCTGGCGCCCACCGGTGGAGCCGCCTTGCCAGTAGGTGTACTTGGGTGCGGTGCCGTAGTAGGCCTGCGCCAGCGCCTTGGCCTTGACCGTCATCTCGTGGATGCCGCGCTGCGAGAACTCGTCCCAGCCCACCGTGTTGATGGTGCCGTCGGGGTTCATCAGAAAGTTGGAGTTCGAGTCCGGATGCCCCGTGTCGGTCGTGGCCGAGACAGCGCCTTCGGTGCCCGCGACGTCCCATGGGTTGACACCCACGCCGGGCGAGAACACGTCCAGCTTGACCTGCGGGCCACCGGCCATGCCGCCGCCGCCCAGCAAGTGCACACGCTGGTTCCATGCCGTCTTCGCAGGCAGCCAGACCTCGATGCCAATGCCGGGCGTGGTGGACGGAGCACCGGCCGGGCCTGCGTGGCCCGGTCCCACGAGCAGCTTGACCACGCACACGTCGCTGGGTGCCGGCACAGCCCCGGTCGGCGGTGCGGCGGCGATGCTGTCACCCTTCTTCAGCGACTTGACCAGCAAGACGGTGGTGTTGGCATCGGGTTTGAAGGCGGTCTTCATCGAATCGTCGCAGGCCAGTGGTGCCACGGCAGCGGGCGGAGTGCTGCCGTCGTTGCCGCTGCTGCCACCACTGATGCCGCCGACGATACCGCCGCTGTCACTGCTGCCGCCACAGGCAACGACCGCACCCGCCACGAGGGCGGTGCCGCCGACCAGAGTCACCCACCACGAGACCGAACGAGCTGTCATGTCTTTTCCTTTTCTCATGAATAGTTAATATGTCAACATTGCAGCAGCGTAGAAGGGCACTGTCTTGTACGAATGGCTCGGCTTTGTACAAATGGATCGCCCGACAGTGCGAATCCGGGAAAACGACATTGGGGAGCGCCCGGCACCTCATGACCATGGACATACAACTTTGCGACGCATCTACTTGCCCGCTTTATGACCACCCGCCCAAGCAAGCCCCCGGAGCCGGGCTCCGCCGCCCCCGACAACATGCTCAGCCCCGCCTTGCTGAGCCGTTGGCAGGGCCTGCCGCTGGGTTGGTTCACCACGCCGGCCGGCGTCTGGAAAACCCGGTTCGTCGCTCCGCACGGTGCATTGGCCCTGCTCGACACCGGCTGCATGCGCACCCGCTTCCGGATCGGCGACAGGACCCGGGACATAGACGTGCACTCGGGAGGCTTTGGCCTCTTCGGTGCCGGCATCGAAGTCGGGGTGGAACAAGCCGCAGCCTTCGATGCCCGGCGCATCCTGCTGGAGATCGACACCGACGCGCTCGTGCGACGCGGCCTGTGCGACGACGAACTGGCGCAGCCGCTACAGCACAGCCAGTTCTTCGACGACGCGCCGCTGGCCGCCGTGCTGCGGCAGATGCTGCACGAGGTCCGCGAAGGCTGCCCCAACGGAGCGCTGTTCGCCGAGTCACTTTCGTTGGGTGTGGCGCTGCACTTGCGCCGCACACGCGCGGTCAAGGCAGATGGTGCTGGCGAGCGCGGCAAGCTTGACCCGTGGCAGTGGGCACGATTGGAAGAGTTGGTCGATCACTCGCTGGCAAGCGACCTGTCGCTGACCGCGCTGGCGGCGGCAGTCGGCCTCAGCAAGCCGCACTTCGTGCGCATGTTTCGCAACACCACCGGCATGTCGCCCCATCGCTACGTGATGCAAAAGCGTGCGGAGCGCGCTCTCCACCTGATGCAGTGTTCATCGTTGCCGCTGGCGGACATTGCCTTGGAAGTCGGCTTCGCGAATCAGGGGCATCTGAACCGCGTGTTCCTTCACCGATATGGCATGACTCCCGGCGAGGCGCGACGGCAGGCCAGGAGGTAGGGCTCCGTTGCCGGGAGCTCCCTCAATTATTCTTGCCCCATCAAAGGTGAAGGAGACAGCCAACATGTACACCGAACAAGGCGGCCAGGGCCCAGACCTCCTCCTCATGCTGCACGGCATGGGCGCGACAGGCGCCGTGTGGTCGCCCATGTGCGCAGAGGCTGGTGCTCGCTGGCGTGGCCGCTGGCTCGCTCTCGACCTGCCCGGCCACGGCCAATCTGATCGGCAAGACTCCTATGCCATCGGCCAATACGCAGCAAGCGTTGGGCGTGCATTGCTGCCGCACATCCACCCAGAGGGTCGCCTCGTCGTTCTCGGGCACTCGCTCGGCGGAGTGATAGGTCTCGCCCTGGCAACGGGCTGGTTCGGCGTCACCCCGCACCGCGTCTTCGCAGCCGGCATCAAGATCGCATGGAGCGACGAAGAACTCCGCCGCATGGAGACGCTGGCATCCCAGCCTGCCAAGAGCTTCCCCACGGAAGCAGAAGCATGTGACAGATACCTGAAGGTCTCCGGCCTCGCCGGAATCGCCACCACAGCATCACCCGTCGTCGCACGCGGCATCGCACACAACGACAACAACGACGGCTGGCGCCTCGCAATGGACCCCAGAGCCAACGCCGTAGGCAAGCCACCGCTGTCCGAGCTGATGACCCTTGCGCGCTGCCCCATTCATCTGGCCCGCGGCGGTAACGACGCATTGGTAACGCTGGAGCAAACCCGCTCCCTCGACCCCAACGCCTGCGACCTTGGCCCGCATGGCCACAACGTGATGGTCGAGGCGCCCGGGCAGGTCTGGGATTGGGTGGCCTCCCTGACTTGAGATGAGGGAGCAGGCCGCCTTCAACGAGAGTCTTCAGCCCTTCGATGAAGCGTTACCCGCACTTCGGCTGCGCGCGCCCTCAGCTGACCGCACCCGCCATCGACATCCTGCCCAGCCGAATTGCGCAGCTTCGTCAGAATGCCCCGCTGATGCAGCGTGCGGGCAATCTCTTCGCAGCGCTCCCATGATGGGCGGCTGAACGCCACGCCATCCACCGCATTGAACGGAATCATGTTCAGCACTCCGTACTTGCCGGAGAGCAGCTTCACGATGCCGTCGATTTCATCCTGCCCGTCGTTCACGCCTTCCAGCAGCGTCCACTGGTACTGAATGGGGTAGCCGGTGGCTCGCGCATAGCGCTCGCCTGCATCGACCACTTCCTCGGGTGTCAGGCCCGGCGCGCGCGGAAGCAGCTTCTTGCGCAACTCAGCCTTGGTCGTGTGCAGCGACAGCGCCAGCGCGGGCCTTACGCGTTGCTGCAGCAGCCTCTCGAACGCGCGCGGATCGCCCACGGTGGAGAACACGATGTTCTTGTGGCCGATGTTGCCCACCGTGCCGAGCAGGTCGATGGCCTCCATCACGTTGTCCAGGTTGTGGGCCGGCTCGCCCATGCCCATGAACACCACCTTGCGCACCGGACGGCGCATGCGCGCGAGAGCGACCTGGGCAATGATCTCTGCGCTTCCTACCTGGCGCAGCAAGCCGTCGCGGCCCGTCATGCAGAACTGGCACCCCACGGCGCACCCGACCTGCGAAGACACGCACAGGCCATCGCGAGGCAGCAACACACTCTCCACCGTCTGGCCGTCCGCAAGGGTCACGAGCAGCCGCTCTGAACCATCCGCGCCGGGGTGCACCGCGTGGATGCGCGCCAGCCCCGCAAGCTCGGCCTCGATGGCGGGCAGGGCCTCCAGCAGCGACGACGGAAAGAAGGTGCCCGGCAGGCGCCTGCCGCTGTTGCGGGGCAGCGCATGCGACCACAGCCGCAAGATGCGCTGCTCGTGGCTGGGGCCCGCGCCGGCTTCGCGGAGTCGTTGTTTCAGTTCGTGGATTCGCATGCACTGCCGCCTGGGGCAAATGGACTCTTGCGCACGTCAGCAGCCCAGCCGTGCTGGCGCCTGAAGGTGCAGAGTGATGGTCGTCGACATGCGGCAGATTGTGCCCGGCACGAAAAGCACGCTGCCGTTGCGCCGTGCCGAGCCGCTTTGGCAAGCGACAGCCGCCCGACTGTCATTGCTTTGTGTCTCGCCGCAGCGCCCCGGCAGATATCTCTTCGATTCGAGAAATCCTCGACGAAATCTTTTCCCTTGCGCGGCTTCGCTTCTCTACAGTGAATGCCCCATCGACAAGTCGCCCCTCCCCGTGGGCGATGAACATCCACCGCAAAAGGAACACCCCAAGACGACCGATTGAATGAGTGAATGAACCGCCTTGCCTCACGGCGGGTTGCCGATGCCCTGGTGCATTGGTGCGAACGTGAGGCACAAATGGCGACGGCCAGGGTGCGTGAACACCCTGGCCGTCTGACCACATGACGTGCACTACTTTGGAAAGGAAGCACACCAAATGGCTGAGCGAATTATGGCCGGGCGTTCTACGCCCCAATCTTCCCGTCGCCGCACACGCGGCCCGTCGAAACCCGCCACACGGACAAACGACGAAGCAAGGGCACTCCTCGAAATCAAACTGGCGCAGCTGAACTCACTGCTGTGGTGTTGCTACGGCGACGGCAACGGGTGGTTCGAGGAAGCAGGGGAGATGCACCGAGACCGCATGCTCTGGATTGCTGCGGATCTGGCGCGGGAGGCGGAGATGCTGTTGCAGGAGAGCGGGCTGGGGTAGGGCATCCCACAAAAGCGGGATGCCCTAGAACTTTCCTCTGCGCTAACGTGGCGCCGAGGAGGGTTCCCATGCCGATCCCGAACTTGTTCTATGGGCATCAAGATGCCCTGATGCGCGGTGCGTCTCCGACAACGCTTGCCGTGGGCGACTCCTGGTTCTGGTACCCGTTCGACAACCTGCTCGGCGAGATTGCGACGCGCCGCGTTTTGCAGTCGATAGTCGTGGCAGGCTACAACGGCTCAGAGGCTTCGGAGTGGCAGGGCAAGTACGCCGGGTCGATCAAGGCCACCTTCGACTTCTATGCACGCGGCCCCCTCGTCAAAGCTCTTTTGCTCAGCGGTGGCGGAAACGACATCGTGGGACAGAAGAATTTTCCGAAGCTGATCAAGGCCAATTGCTCGGCCTGTCAGTCGGTTCCGTCCTGCTATGCGGATGGGCAGCCTTCGACAGCACTGGACAAGATCATCGGCCACTACCGAAGGCTGATCAAACTCTTCAGAACCTATAACCAGACTGCCGTCGTCGTACTCCACAACTATGACGACGCGTACGCAACTGGCCATGGCGTTTTTGGCCCGGCAGATTGGCTCAAGGTGCCGATGGAGAAATGCCAAGTCCCGACCTCCTTGCGCAAGGACCTCTTCGCAGATCTTGTCGCTGCCTTTGGTAAAGCACAGGACGCATTGGCTGCAGAGCCTGGCTTGGGAAAGATCGTTGCGCTGAAGACGACAGGTACGTTAGCGGTTGATCAGTGGGCCAATGAATTGCATCCGACGCCTGAGGGGTTTCGACGGCTTGCGGAGTTGAAGTTTTTGCCGGCGCTGGATGCTGCTTGGCAGTAACCAGCGCAAGGCCGTAAGAAAAGCACGAAGAAATACGGAGGCCGAAAGATGCACTGGACAGCGGCGAGCTTAGCCATAGCGGCATTTCTGTTGATGCCAAGTGCATCTTTTTCCTTCGAGCTATCGCCGGACGGAACGTCCTTCGAGAAGAAGCTCGCGAAGAAGGGACAACCAACCGGGGAGCGGCTGTTCGGCCTGATTGCGGACTTGGGCGTCCGGAAGTTCGGTAGCCCGGTTCACGAAGAGATCGCAAACCGATCAATGGGTTGCGATGGAGATGCAGATATTTGCGCCGACCCCGACTGGGACCCAATGCAGGCCTACGTGCTGGCCGGCGTTCGCTGGAATGATGATCCGCCGTTCAGATTCGAGTCCGCGTTCGGGAAGTACCGTGGATGCAAGATCGGCGACACGGTACGCCTTGTAGTGCAGCCGGAGTGTTGGGGGAGAGTGTTCGTCGACGGAAAGAAAAGGGCGGCTCGCGGCGACGTGTTGAATGCCAAGACAGCACCGCTACTTGTGCGGTCCCATTTCGGCGATATGCAGTTTCTTCACGCAATGGGCTCGGTCGATGGTGAGCTGCCGGACATCACCTACAGGCGCATCATGATGTGGGCCGAGTTCACGTGGAAGGTCGCGACCCAGAAGATCGCTCCTGACGGCATCGTTGCTAGTCAGGACGTGGCGGGTATTCGCGATGTCTTTGGCTTGAATGGCTGGAGCGTGCAAGACCTCTTTGCTCTCGGCAACCCGAACATCCGCAAGCCTTCCTATCTGGGTGCGGTCGCGTTCGGAAGCCTTTTGCACACTGTTCAAGATTCGTTCTCTCGCGCGCATGTCGAGCGGGAACAAGTAACGACGGGGGCCAAGTGCCCTGGTGCCAGCGATTACGCAGCACCAGGCCGCATCAGAGAGTTTCACGCTTACGGTCACCAAGACTCGGACAAGCACTCCACTGCGGACGTTCGTGCCGCATTCTCCGTTCACTGGTCCTCCGGAGCACCAAGCGCGGTGGACGTTGGACGGGTGCTTGCGCAGTTCTATGACAGCCAAGCGGAATGGCTGGAGGTTCGGCCGTATGTGGAGTGCGTATTTCGACTAGCGCCGAATCCGACGGTGGCATCCCCCGGTGACTATGCCGTCGATTGATCGACGTATGGCTCATTGAGATCCCTAAATGCTGCATACATAAGGACTCGGGGAATGAAGACCATCAAGAAGCTGATACTGAAGAACTTCAAGCGATTCAAGACGCTTGAGCTCGATTTCGACTCGGAGTTGAACATCTTGATCGGCGGAAACGAGGCGGGAAAGAGTTCTGTACTCCAAGCGCTGGATCTAGTCATGAGCGGAAGCCGTAGCAAAGTGGAGAGCATGGGGCTGGAATCTCTGTTCAATGCGGCGTGCATTGAAGAATTCATGGCTGGTACACGTAAGGTGGCCAATCTGCCAAGGATGTTCATTGAGATCTACTTGGAAGGATTCGCTGAACATGAACTCAATGGCAAGAATCACAGCAAGCGGGACGTCGAGATAGATGGGATAAAGCTAGTGTGCGAGCCGGTAGACGAATACACGCAGCACATAGAAGAGATCCTTCGGGATCACAACTCGAGCTTTCCGTTTGAGTACTACGCCATCCAGTTCTCGAGCTTTGGGGGGCACCCCGTCCATCCTTACAAGAAGCCGCTGAAGCATCTTTTGATTGATAGCGCCCAGATCAACAACGACTACGCAACAAAGGAGTACACCCGTTCAATGTACGTAGCGAGTGCATCGGTGCTGGAGAGAAACCGTCACGCTCTGGAATACCGGAACGCCAAGACAAAATTCCGTGATGACATGTTGGTAGATGTCAACGAAAAGTTGCCCGACTACAAGTTCGGCGTCAGGAGCGGTCCAAAAGCTAGCATCGAGACAGACATCATGATCACGGAGGGCGACATTCCTATCGACAGCAAGGGAAAGGGGCGTCAGTGCTTCATAAAAATCGAGTTTGCCTTGCGGGACCGCGAGCACACTTTAGATGTGCTCCTCTTGGAGGAGCCTGAGAATCATCTCAGCCATATTCACACGCGAAAACTAATCGACCGAATCAGCAATACGCAGAAGAAGCAGATCTTCATTGCGACACACAGCAGCCTGATCTGCACGCGACTTAATCTGAAGAAGGCGATCATCCTTAGCGAGAACGACGCATCCAAGTATTTGCCGTTGAAGAGCCTACCTGACGATACTGCAATGTTCTTCATGAAAGCGCCAGATAACAACGTACTGGAGCTTGCGCTTTGCAGCAAGGCAATTCTGGTGGAGGGGGATGCCGAGTTCATATTGATGGAGGCACTCTACAAAAAACATGCTGAAGGCGGATCCTTGGATGGAGATGGTGTTCATGTCATCTCAGTCGACGGCACGAGTTTCAAACGTTATTTCGATCTAGCCAAAGTTCTCAAGATCAAGGTGGCAGCGGTCCGTGACAACGACGGGGCATATCAGGAAATCTGCGTAACTAACTACGCCGACTACGACCTGCCCACGATCAAGGTGTTTGCCGATCCGAACGACAAGCGTTACACATTTGAGATCTGCATGTATGAGGACAACAAGGCTGTATGCGAGGAGCAATTCGCCGCAGGCAGGAAGACGCTGACTGTCCAGCAGTACATGCTCAAGAACAAGACGGATGCCGCGTTCCTGCTCCTAGAGAAAAATGAAGACGCTCTCGTTGCACCAGCCTATATCCAAGATGCGGTGACATGGATAAGAAAGTAATCTTTGCCGTTGCCGGCTCTGGCAAGACTTACAAAATCGTGGAACAGCTGGACGAGACACATCGCTTCTTATTGATCACGTTCACAGAAGCAAATAGAGAAAATCTGCGCACGCGGATCATCAATAAGTTTGGCCACTTTCCCACCAATATTTGCCTCTACACCTATTTCACTTTTCTGTATTCGTTCTGCTATCGACCATTCTTGCTGAATGCGAAGCGGACAAAGGGAATGACATTCCACCGTCGATCGAACGATCAGCCGAATTTCTCAGCTACGGAGGACCGGTACTACATGACAGCTGGGCGCTGGCTCTATCACAACAGGCTAGCAAAGTACTTGGCGCAAACTGATACGGTCGATAGCGTGATAGCTCGAATAGAGAAGTACTTCGACGCACTCTTCATTGACGAAGTACAGGACTTTGCCGGGCACGACTTCAATTTGCTGATGTCGCTGTGCAAGAGCAATGTCAGGTGTATGTTCGTTGGTGATTTCTATCAGCATACCTATGACACAAGCCGCGATGGCAGTGTGAACATCAATCTTCACTCGGACTATGAAAAGTACAGGAAGCGTTTCGTGACGGCGAAAGTCGACCTTGACCTGACCTCGCTGGTCAAGAGCCGCAGATGCAGCAAGTCCGTGTGTGACTTTATCTCTCAGGATATTGGAATCCATATCGAATCATTCTCGGATTCGACATCTGAGGTTGGACTGACGGAGGATCCAGTGGCCGCGCAAGCGCTCTACGATGCGCCCGGCACGGTGAAGCTCTTTCTGAAAGAGCACTACAAGTACGGTTGTTATTCGCAGAACTGGGGAGCGTCAAAAGGGCTCGATCATTATCAGGATGTGTGTGTCGTGTTGCATCCTGCAGCAGTCACGGCCTGGAAGGCGAGAGCTTTGGCAGGCCTCAATCCAGAGACTCGCAACAAGCTCTATGTCGCGTGCTCGAGGGCGCGGGGCAATCTGATGTTCGTCCCAGAATCCCTCCTCAGACACCACAAGCGCGTTCAAGCTGCATAGGAGAGGCAGCAGGAAAGGAATGACGGCGACGCAGAGTGGTCACTCGAGAAGATGGCAAGTACAGCCTCACATTAGGAGATTCCATTGATTTTCAGCGACGGAGAATGCCCAAATTGCGGCGCAAGGCACTTGCACCTAAGTACATCTGATTTCTTGGAGTGTCCGAGCTGTCACTTGGTTTGCGCGGCTATGGATGGCCTGATTGCCACCGTCATGCCGTTCCTCGGGGAGGGCAATTTTCGATTCGAGGATTCGCGCGTGGCGAAATTCAACGGAATCGGTTTTGCTCCCAGTAAAGCCGGTGGGGTTGTTGCGGATGATTCGAAGCTCTTCATGTCGGTGGACGAGCTTAGAAAGTACCTTGCATCGCTCTCGTGGCCAGGAACCGAACGGACCCAAGGTCAGGAGCTTGCACGAAGCTTCTTCAAGGCCTTTGAAAAACGGATCTTGAGTTGCGAAGTCAGCGATTTGCAGGGAGTTGCAACTTCCAATACCCAGCGTACTCAGTTCTACGCGCGCTTACTGCTTCCACGTGTCTCGGCCGATCTTGGAATGGTGCATGGAAAGGAGGAGTTCAAAGTAGATCACGTCATCGCCAGACTTAGTAGGAACGGCCATGCCATTCCATCTATCTACGTGGAATCTGAAAATAATTTCTCCGAAGCCACGCATGAGATCCGGAAGCTTTGTTCTCTCAACTCGCCACTGCGGGTTTTGATCACCTTCACGCAGAAACAGTTCAAACCAGAACCGGCTGCAGGTGCCTATGCGAAACTCCGCGAATGGCAGGCGATCATTCGAGAGCATCACGAGGACAACGAGGATTTCCGTGGGACTTTGGCCGTCATCGTCGCGCGCGTAGAAAAGGGTCAGCTCCTTTTTACCGCGTGTGCCTTCCACAAGACCGGCGATCTAGCTTGGCCTTTGTCGGTGCTGGTTGAACGAGATCTTGGCTAAGAGGTCTCCATGACGTGCACGTATGCTGTGCAGTCGCGCTGACCTTTGGTCCACGGTTGTCTCAACGTTGCGGCATGTCCTTCACCGAGTACCCCAGACTCACAGTCGCATCCTCCGGAATAGCCGGCATCGTCGCATTCCAAGCCGCCCAGTCCGCCCGCATTGCAGCCAGTCGTTCAGGCTCCTTCTTCCCCAAATTCGCCCGCTCGCGTTCATCCGCAGGAATGTTGAACAGGTACTCGTTCCCGTCCACCTTCAAATACTTCCAGTCCCCATCGCGCATCGCTTCCTGCCCGCGATGGTTCATGCGCCAGTGCAGCGGCCTGCGGAAGCTGTGCTTCGCGTCCTTCAGCACGGGCATCAGCGACACGCCGTCGAGCGGATAGTCCGGGTGCGATGAAACCCCGGCCGCGTCGAGCATGGTGGCCGACCAGTCCATGGTCATGCACAGCTGCGTACTCTCGCCGCCCTTGCCGATCACCGCGGGCCAGTGCGCGATCCATGGCACGCGGATGCCGCCTTCGGTCAAATCCATCTTGCCGCCCACCAGCGGCCAGTTGTCCGAGAAGCGTTCGCCGCCGTTGTCGCTGGTGAACACCACGAGCGTGTTGTCGGCCATGCCGTGCTTTTGCAGCGCGGCCATGATCCAGCCGATGCCTTCGTCCATGTGATGAATCATGCGGCGGTACACATGAATGTTGCCGCCAGCCAGGTCGAACAGGTTGTCCTTCACGGTGGGCGCCTTGGCGGCGTCGTCACGCGTTTCCCACGGCCAGTGGGGGGCGGTGTAGTGCAGGCTCAGGAAGAAGGGGGCTTCCTGCTCTGACATGCGCTCCACATACTCGACCGCGCGCCTGGAGAGGATGTCGGTGAGGTAGCCCTCTTCCTGCTTGTCTTCTTCGCCAAGCCACAGGTCGTGGCGGCCGGTGGAGTCGCAGTGGGTGAAGTAGTCGACGCCGCCCGACATGGGGCCGAAGAATTCGTCGTACCCCGAGCGCAGCGGGCCGAAGGTGGGCGGGTAGCCCAGGTGCCATTTGCCGATGAGCGCGGTCTGGTAGCCGCTGGCCTTCAGCAATGACGGCAGGGTGGGGTGGTCGGTGGGCAGGCCTAGCGTGGTGCTGCCGCGGCTCTTGCTGTTGATGGGCTCTTCGGCGGCGCCGCGCAGGCGGTACTGGTAGCGGCCGGTGATCATGCCGAAGCGCGTGGGCGAGCATACGGGCGAGTTCGCGTAGCCCTGCGTGAGCTTCAGGCCGTTGGCAGCCAGGCCGTCGAGCACAGGCGACACGGGGCCGAACACGGCATCGCGGCCGCCGTAGCAGCCGAGGTCGGCATAGCCGAGGTCGTCGGCAACGATGAAGATGATGTTGGGTCTTGTGGTCATGTCTCTTTGACGTTCTTCTTGAAGGGGTTCAGGGCTGGTAGCCCGACTTCTGCACTACCGGCGCCCACTGCGCGCGGTAGGCCTTGAGCATGGCGGCGGTCTGCGCCTGCGTGCTCACCACCGGCGTCATGCCGGAGTCCTTGAACTTGCGTTGCGTGTCGGGGTCTTGCATGACTTCGCGGATCAGGTTGGACAGGCGCTCGACCTTGTCCTTGGGCATGCTGTTCGGCGCGAAGAAGGTGTTCCAGCCGGTGGCGGAGAGGTCGAGGCCGGCTTCCTTGAAGGTGGGCACGTTCGGCGCAAAGGGCGAGCGCTTGGCGCCCGACAGCGCCAGGATGCGCAGCTTGCCCGCCGCATGCTGGGGCACGACCACGTCTTCGGTGTCGACGGCGATGGGCACCTGCCCGCCGATCAGGTCGTTCAGCAGCGGGGCCGAGCCGCGGTAGCCGATCACCTGGGTCTGCACGTTGGCCTTTTCTCCGACCATGAGGCCGAAGAAGTGGGGCAGGCTCCCGGTGGCCGGCACGCCGACGTTGGCCTGCGTGGGGTTGGCGCGCATCCATGCGAGCAGGTGGTTCAGCTCGCGCACGGGCAGGCTGGGCGAGACGGCCAGCGCAAAGTTGTAGTCGTTGACGTACGACACGGGCACGAAGTCGCGCTCTGGGTCGTAGTTGTTGTCCTTGAAGACCAGCGGCGCGACGATCATCACGGCGGGGTTGGCGAGCATCAGCACGTTCTGGTTGGCGGGCGTGATCTTCACCTGCTGCGCCGCAAGGCGGCCGCCCGCGCCGGGCTTGTTGTCTACCACCACCGCCACGCCCAGCTTTGCACCGAGCTTGTCGCCCACGATGCGCGCCACGCGGTCGGTGGCGCCGCCGGGAGCGTAGCCCACCACGATGTGCAGGGGGGTGTCGAACTTGGCCTGGGCGCTTGCCTGGGTGGCGAAGGCCGCCGCAAAGCCGGCAATGGCCAACAGGCCGGCGGCGCGGCGGGTGAAAAGGGAGGTCGGCAGCATGATGGGCAAGTCCTTGTCGTCGTCTTCGGTCGGTCGGGCGGTGACCAGTAAGTGTGACCGCGAGGCTCGCGGTTGCGGACGATTCTGAAGACGCTGCGTTCGATTGATCAAATCAACCATTGCCGGGGTTTACCCCGCGGCAACACCGGCCTCATCAGTCCACCTTCATGCCGGTTGCCTTGACGATGCGGCCGTAGCGCGCCTGGCTGGCGGCCAGGTGCTCGCTGGCCGCGCTGCCGGTTTCGCCGAGCGGCACCATGTCGAGCGAGGCCAGCCGGGCCTTGACCTCGGGCAGGGCCATCGCCTTCTGCAGCGAGGCTCGCAGCGTTTGCATCACCGGTTCGGGCGTGGCGGCGGGCACCATCGAGATATAGAGCACCTCGAACTCCAGGCCTTTCAGGCCCAGTTCGCCCACGGTGGGCACCTGCGGCAGCAGCGGCGAGCGTTGTTTGCCGGTAACGGCCAGCGCGCGCAGCTTGCCCGACTGCACCTGCGGCAGCAGGCCCGGCGTGGCGAGGATGCCGGCCTGCACCTCGTCGCCCATCAGCGCCAGCACGGCGGGCGAGTTGCCCTTGTAGGGCACGTGCGTGATCTTCGCGCCCGTTTCGCTGGCGAAGATCTCGGCGGCAATGTGGCCGGGGCTGCCGTTGCCGGCCGAGCTGAAGGTGGCGGGCTCGGCCTTGGCCTGCGCGATGAACTCGGGCAGCGTCTTCGCCTTCACGCCCGGCGCGACGCCGAAGCTCAGGCCCGAGGAGCTGAAGATCATCAGCGGCTTCAGGTCTTTGGCCGCGAAGGGCATCGACGCGTACAGGTGCGGGTTGATGGTGAAGGTGCTGTCGATGCCCAGCAGCACCGTGTAGCCGTCTGCCGGGCTCTTGGCGACCAGATCGGCGCCGATGTTGCCGCCGGCGCCGGGCCGGTTGTCGACGATGAAGGGCTGCTTCAGGTCTTTCTGCAGCGCATCGGCCAGCGCGCGGCCGAGGATGTCGATGGGGCCGCCCGCCGGGAAGTTGGTGAGGAACTTCACCGCCTTGGTGGGGTAGGGCGCGTCGGCTGCGGTGGCGTGGGCGGCGATGGTGCCAAGAGCGAGTGCCGCGCAGGTAGTGATGGCAAAGGCAAGGCGGCGTGTGCCGCCGAAGGCGTTCGGTGAACCGGTGGTCATGTCTCTGTTTGTCTCCTTGTTGGAGGCAACTCTAGAAGGCTGGCGGCACCGGCACAACTGAAAGCTCTTCTGCCAGGTATTCCTGATGGTTATATTCAAATGGCCGCTCGCTCAAGGAAAGCCCCATGTCAGCCATGAACTTTGCGCGCCTGAAGCTGCGCCATCTGCAATGCCTCGTGATGGTGGCGCAGGAGCGCAACCTCGTGCGCGCGGCCGAGGCGCTGTCGCTCACGCAGCCGGCGGTGTCCAAGACCGTCGCCGAGCTGGAAGAGATCGTCGGCCGCCAGCTGCTGCTGCGCCGCCGCCGCGGCGTGGAGCTCACGCCGGCCGCCGAGGTGCTGGTGCGCCATGCCGTCTCTGCCCTGCGCGGCCTGCGCGAAGGCATGGGCCTGGCCATGGACCAGCCCGAGGCCGACCAGTTGCGCGTGGCCGTTGGCGCCTTGCCGAA
Source organism: Variovorax sp. YR566 (assembly GCF_051992195.1). NCBI lineage: Bacteria > Pseudomonadati > Pseudomonadota > Betaproteobacteria > Burkholderiales > Comamonadaceae > Variovorax > Variovorax sp. YR566. The sequence continues at coordinate 2,686,415 of NZ_CP197092.1, forward strand.
CATGGTGGCCAACCTGCTGCCCGAAGCCGTCGCCCTGCTGAACGAAGCGCACCCCGCGCTGCGCGTGCGCGTGGTGAGCGGCACCAATGCGCAGCTCATGACGCAGCTGCGCCAGGGCGAAATCGACGTCGTGCTCGGTCGCCTCGCGCAAGCCTCGGCCATGGCTGACCTGGCCTTCGAACAGCTCTTCAGCGAGCCCCTGCTGCTGGTGGTGCGCCCCGGCCATCCGCTCGCGTCACGGCGCAAGCCGACGCTCGACGCGCTGGCCGCGCACCCGCTGGTGCTGCCGGTGTCGGGCACGCTCATCAGGCACACGGCCGATGCCTTCCTGATCGCGCAAGGCCTGGCGCTGCCCAACCGGCTGGTGGAGGCGACCGACACGAGCTTCGTGGTGGGGCTGCTGCAGCGCTGCGACGCAGTATGGTTCGCGCCGCAAGGAGCGGTAGAAGGCTTCATCGCGCGCGGCGAGTTGAAGCGCGTGGCCATCGACACGTCGAGCACCGAAGGCCCGGTCGGGTTCACGGTGCGCCGCAGCGGCGAACTGGGGGAGGGCGCGCGGCTGCTGCTCGCAACGATCCGCGGGATCGTGCTCAAGCGAAAGGGTTGAGGCCCTAGGCGGGAGCCTTGAGGTCGTTTTCCCGCAGCATCACGGGCTCCATCGAGCCCTGTGCCAGCCGGCGCCGCACGGCCGCGTCGATTTCCTGGGCATGAAGGCCGTAGGTGTTCAGCGGGTCGGCGTCTTCGCCGGTGCGGTAGTGATAGCGCAGGGTTTCCCTTCCGATGCTCGCGTTCACGTCGCGGCCTTCCACCGCCACCGAAAAGCGCACCGTGCCCGAAGCGTCGTGGAAGAAGGCGGCGTCAGCCATCGCAAGGCCTGGTGTGTGTCATGGGAGTCCTTTCGGTGATGCGCAGAAAGACATCCGCGTGGGGCACTCTAGTCCTTAATGCCGGTGGCGTCTGTCCGGTCTCACGCTTATGCTCTCGCCGGCATGGACATACAGAGGAGGAGCAGCCGATGAGTTCGTTGGAAGAAGTCTGGGCCTACCGCGAGGAGACCCTTTACCCGCAGCTGTTCGGTGAAAAGCACAACGGCATCTTCGTGCTGGACCACGACGACTTCACGTCGCTGGGCGCCGAAAACGTCGATCCGCGCTGGCTGCACCTCGGCGTGTTCGAGTTCGAGCCGACGCCCACGCGCAACTCGTGGCTCTACGTCACTTCGGGCGGATCGACGCCCTGGGAGACGGAGCCTGCCGACTACAACCCCGAGGAATATTCATGGCTAGGCTCCGAGCTGGTCATCGAGGTGCCCTCGCAGCCCAAGGACCAGTGGCCGATCAAGCTGCTGCGCCGGCTGCTGGCCTACAACGTGCTGCTCGCGCACGGGCAATTCGGTGAAGACAAACCGCTGCTCGACTACGGAGGCCGCATCCCCATCGGCGATGTGATCCGCGAGAAGGGCGCCATCGGCCTGCGCTGCGTCGTGCTGGCGGAGCCGAAGCACTATCCCGCCACGGCGCAGCTGGCCTCGGGCCAGTTCGACTTTCTTCATGTCGTGGGCATTACCGATTCGGAAAAGGACTGGGCCAGGGCGCACAGCTCTGAAGCGCTGCTCCGGCTGCTCGAAGTGCACGGCGGCTTCCCCGTGACGGACCCGCGACGCAAGGCCGTCGCATGAGCCGTGCAAAAGGAGCTACAGCCGCACCAACAAAGTCCGAACCGTCGCGTGAGCGTGCGCTCGAGCTGGCCGAGTCGCTGCATGCGATGGGCCCGATCGAGGTCAAGCGCTTCTTCGGCGGCTTCGGGCTGGTCATGCAGGGCGTGCAGTTCGCCTTCGTCATGAAGAGCACGCTCTACTTGCGAGTGGACGACACCACCCGCCCGGAGTTCGAACGCATCGGGGCGACGCCTTTCACGTATGCCACGCGCGTCTCGAACGTCAAGGTGGCGAGCTACTACCAGGCGCCGGTCGATGCGATGGACGATCCGCACGTGCTGCGCGAATGGGCCGTGAAGGCGTATGCGAGCGCGGTGGGCGCGCAGCGGCCGAAGCCCGCCGCGCCGCGCAAGAAGCGCTCCGCTCAGGCGCCGACGTAGGCCGCGAGATGCTCGCCCGTGAGGGTGGAGCTGGCGGCGACGAGGTCAGCAGGCGTGCCCTCGAACACGACCCGGCCGCCGTCATGCCCGGCGCCGGGGCCGAGATCGATGATCCAGTCGGCGTGCGCCATCACCGCCTGGTGGTGCTCGACGACGATGACTGACTTGCCTGCATCCACCAGCCGGTCGAGCAGGCCGAGCAGTTGCTCGACGTCGGCAAGGTGCAGGCCGGCGGTCGGCTCGTCGAGCACGTACACGCCGCCTTTCTCCGCCATATGAGTGGCCAGCTTGAGCCGCTGCCGCTCGCCGCCCGACAGCGTGGTGAGCGGCTGGCCCAGGCTGAGGTAGCCGAGCCCGACGTCGGCCAGCCGGTCGAGGATGGCGTGCGCAGCCGGCGTGCGGGCATCGCCAGCGCCGAAGAACTCTTTGGCTTCAGTCACCGACATCGCGAGCACTTCGCTGATGTCGCGCCCGCCGAAGTGATGCTCGAGCACCGAGGCGTGGAAGCGCTTGCCCTCGCACTCTTCGCAGGTGGTGGCAACGCCGGCCATCATCGCGAGGTCGGTGTAGATGACGCCCGCGCCGTTGCAGGCGGGGCAGGCGCCCTCGGAGTTGGCGCTGAAGAGCGCCGGCTTCACGCCGTTGGCCTTTGCGAACGCATTGCGGATCGGGTCGAGCAGCCCGGTGTAGGTGGCAGGGTTGCTGCGCCGCGAGCCGCGGATCGAGCCCTGGTCTACCGACACCACGCCCGCGCCGGCAGGAATCGATCCGTGCACGAGCGAGCTCTTGCCGGAGCCGGCCACTCCCGTCACGACGACCAGCACGCCGAGCGGTACATCGACGCTCACGTTGCGCAGGTTGTGCGTCTTCGCGCCGCGAATCGGCAGCTTGCCCGTCGGCTTGCGCACCTTTTTCTTGAGGGCGGCCCGGTCGTCGAGGTGCCGGCCGGTGAGGGTGTTGCTGGCCCGCAACGCCTCGACGGTGCCCTCGAAGCAGACGGTGCCGCCGGCAGTGCCCGCACCGGGGCCGAGGTCGACGACGTGGTCGGCGATGGCGATGGCCTCCGGCTTGTGCTCCACCACGAGCACGGTGTTGCCCTTGTCGCGCAGCCGCAGCAACAGGCTGTTCATGCGCTGGATGTCGTGGGGGTGCAGCCCGATGGTCGGCTCGTCGAAGACGTAGGTCACGTCGGTGAGCGAGGAGCCGAGGTGGCGAATCATCTTCGTGCGCTGCGCCTCGCCGCCCGAGAGCGTGCCCGAGGGCCGGTCGAGGCTCAGGTAGCCGAGCCCGATTTCCACGAACGAGTCGAGCGTGTGTGCCAGCTTGGCGAGCAGCGGCGCCACCGATGGCTCGTCGAGGCCGCGCACCCATTCGGCCAGGTCGCTGATCTGCATGGTGCAGGCATCGGCGATGTTGATCTTCTTGATCTTCGAAGACCGGGCCGCCTCGCTGAGCCGGGTGCCTTCGCACTCGGGGCAGGTGCTGAACGTTACCGCGCGCTCCACGAAGGCACGGATGTGCGGCTGCATGGCATCGACGTCTTTCGCGAGGAAAGACTTCTGCACCTGCGGAATCAGCCCCTGGTAGGTGAGGTTGATGCCATCGACCTTGATCTTGGTCGGCTCCTTGTGGAGCAGGGCGTCGAGCTCTTTCTTGGTGAACTTGCGGATCGGCTTGTCGGGGTCGAAGAAGCCGCAGCCGTTGAAGATGCGGCCGTACCAGCCCTCCATGCTGAAGCCGGGAATGGTGAGCGCGCCTTCGTTGAGCGACTTGCTGTCGTCGTAGAACGCCGTCAGGTCGAAGTCGGTAACGGCGCCCCGGCCTTCGCAGCGCGGGCACATGCCTCCGGTGCGGTTGAAGCTTTGCTTCACGGTCTTGCTGGCACCGCGTTCGACGGTGATGACGCCGGTCGCCTTGACCGATGGCACGTTGAAGGCAAAGGCGCTTGGCGAGCCGATGTGCGGTTTGCCGAGGCGGCTGAAAAGAATGCGCAGCATCGCGTTGGCGTCAGTCGCGGTGCCAACGGTGGAACGTGGGTCGCCGCCCATGCGCTCCTGGTCCACGATGATCGCGGTCGTCAGGCCGTCGAGCACGTCGACCTCGGGCCGCGCCAGCGTTGGCATGAAGCCCTGCACGAAGGCGCTGTAGGTTTCGTTGATGAGCCGCTGCGATTCCGCGGCGATGGTGCCGAACACCAGCGAGCTCTTGCCCGAGCCGGAGACGCCGGTGAACACGGTCAGCCGCCGCTTCGGCAGCTCGACGCTGATGTCCTTGAGGTTGTTCACGCGCGCGCCCTGCACGCGGATCAGGTCGTGGTGGTCGGCGGCTTGGGGTGCGTTCTTCTGCGTGTCCTTCGAGTCCTTCTTTGGGGTCTTGCTCATCGTGTCTCCGTGTCTCCGTCTTTGGGGTGATGGGTCAGCGCAGTTGCTGGATGCGGATCATGTTGCCCGCCGGGTCGCGCACGGCGCAGTCGCGAACGCCGTAGGGCTGTTCGGTCGGCTCTTCGACGATCTCGGCCTTGGCGGCCTGCAGCCGCGCGAAGGCGCCGTCGAGGTCCTTGGTGGCAAACAGGATCGTGGCGTAGGTGCCCTTGGCCATCATCTCGGCGATGGTGCGGCGCTCGTCGTCGGTGAGGCCGGGCGTGGCAGCCGGCGGATACAGCACGATCGAAATGCCGGGCTGGCCTGCGGGGCCGATCGTGATCCAGCGCATGCCGCCGTATCCGACGTCGTTGCGAATCTCGAAGCCGAGGGTGTCGCGGTAGAAGGCCAGCGAGGTTTCCGGGTCGTCGTGCGGGAGGAAGGTCGAGTGGATGGTGATGTTCATGGCGATAGTGCTAGGTAGGCAGGGGTGGCGATGCTAGCTGCGGCTCCGGGGTCGGCGCTTCTCGATTCCTGATCGGTCGTGTCACCTGCTTGGCCACGCATGAAGGCATTCCCTCGGTCGCGCTCGCTTCCTGGCGCCGGTAGCTGCCGGGCGGCATGCCGACGAGTTCGGTGAAGCGGGTGGTGAAGGTGCCCAGCGATCCGCAGCCGACCGCGAAGCAGACCTCGGTAACGCTGAGGTCGCCGCGCCGCAGCAGCGCCATGGCGCGCTCGATGCGCCGCGTCATCAGGTAGGCATACGGCGGCTCGCCGTAGGCGATGCGGAACTGGCGGCTGAGGTGCCCGGCCGACATGCCCGCGTCGCGCGCGAGCGTTTCAAGGTCCAGTGGCTGCGCGTATTCGCGGTCGATCCGGTCGCGAACGCGGCGCAGCCGTGCGAGGTCGCGCAGTTGCTGCGCAGCGGTGGGTCTGCTGGTCATCCGGCGGATCGTGCCACGGTGCGCCGCAGTGCTCAAGCCGAGTGGGGCGTTCGAGATCAAGGGGCTTTTGAATCGCAGATCGGCCGCTTGGTCTAATGGTGGAGTCATGAGAAAAGTCGACCCTGAACGCCAGTCGCTGGTCGACGCCCTGCGCGGCTTCGCGCTGCTGGGCATCCTTGTCGTGAACATCGCGAGCTTTTCCTCGACCTACTACGGCGTCGGCGTGCCCGATCCGATGGCGCAATCGGCACTGGAGCGCGCGGCCCTGCTCGTCAGGACGCTGGTGTTCGAGACCAAGTTCTACCTGCTGTTCTCCTTTCTCTTCGGCTACAGCTTCACCTTGCAGATGCGCGCGGCCGAACGCGACGGCAAGCCCTTCGCGCCGCGCTTGCTGCGGCGCCTGGGGGCGCTGTGGGTCATCGGCCTGTTGCATGCTGTGGTGCTCTATCACGGCGACATCCTCACCACCTATGCGGTGCTGGGCGCGGTGCTGCTGATGCTGCGGCGGCGCAGCGATGTGTTCCTCGCGCGCTGCGCGGTCGGGCTGGTGCTGGCGACGGCGCTGCTCTGGGCCGGCATCGGCTATCTGTGGGCGCTGGCCGGCATTCCGCAGGACACGATGCGCAATGCCTACGGCGAGGCGGCTGCGGCACTGGGGGCCTATCGCGGAACGCCCGCCACGGTGATCGTCCAGCACCTGCGCGAGCTGTCGCAGATCTGGTGGGTCACGGGGCTTGTGCAGGCGCCGACGGCGCTGGCGATGTTCTTCGCGGGCTTCATCGCCGGGCGGCGCGGGCTCTTCGCAAATGCCGATGCGCATCGCGCGCTGTTCCGGCGATTGCTGTTCTGGGGGCTGGCCATCGGGCTGCCGGGGGCCCTGGTGTATGCCTTTCCATCGATACGGCTGGACAACGCCGTCCGCGAGCTCTACGGCCTCGCGGCCACGCTGCTGACGGCGCCTTTTCTTGCCGCCGCCTATGCGTCTGGCCTGGTGCTGCTGATGCAGACGCCGCGCGGCCGCATGCTGGAAAGCCTGCTGGCGCCGGCGGGGCGCATGGCGCTGACCAACTACCTGATGCAGTCGCTGGTGTGCGCATGGCTCTTCCTGGCGTACGGGCTGCGCTGGATCGGCACGGTCGGCCCGCTCGCGGCAACGGCCATCGCCTTCGCGATCTTCGCGGCGCAGCTGGTGCTGAGCCGCTGGTGGATGAGCCGCTTCGTCTACGGGCCGGTGGAGTGGCTGCTGCGCGCGTTCACGAACCTCGCGCTTCCTGCGATGCGCCGCAGGCGCTGATCCCCGATCGCAGCGTTTACGGTGGCGGAAGTGGCCGCGACCACAGCCACGCCAGCACCGTCGCCATGCACGCGATGGCCAGTACGGCGAGCAAGGTGCGGTGTGCGGTGAAAGAAACGATCACCGCGCACACCGCCATCGTTGCCGTCGCGCTCCACTTGGCGCGGCGGCTCACGGTACGGCCGTTGGCCCAGTTGTGCAGCAGCGGGCCGAACAGGCGGTGATTCAGCAGCCAGGCGTGCAGCCGCGGCGAGCTGCGGGCGGCGGCCCAGGCGGCCATCAGGATGAACACCGTCGTCGGCATGCCGGGCACGACGACGCCGATGAGACCGAGCACCAGGCACAGCAGCGCAAAGCCGTACAGCAGGGCCCGCGTGAGCGCGGAGTTCCGTTCGGGGGCTGGCGGCTCTGGCTTCAAGGCTGGATCAGGCCACAGCCTGCTGGTGTTCGCGCTCCTGGTTGCCTTCGCTCGCGATGCGCGTCTTCGGCAGGAACTGCGGGTACTCGCGCTGCATGAAATCGATCAGCCCCTCGCGCACGCTGCAGCGCAGGTCGAAGGCCAGCCCCGAGGTGGCGGCGGTGCAGAGCACGCGGACCTGCATGGTGCGCTCGGTGGCGTCGGTCACGCGCAGGTTGAAGAAGCGGCCGTCCCACTCGGGCGCGGCCTTCACGATGCGCTCTGCCTCTTCGCGCAGCGGCGCGAGCGGCATGCCGTAGTCGACGTAGATGAAGACCGAGCCGAGCAGCTGGGCCGAGTGACGCGTCCAGTTCTGGAACGGCTTCTCGATGAAATAGGTGAGCGGCAGGATCAGGCGCCGGTCGTCCCAGATGCGGATGACGACGAAGGTGCCGGTGATTTCTTCGACGCGGCCCCATTCGCCTTCGACCACCAGCACGTCGTCGATGCGGATCGGCTGCGCCAGCGCAATCTGCAGGCCGGCGATGAGGTTGCTGAACACCGGCTTGGCCGCAAGACCGGCCACGATGCCGATCACGCCGGCCGAGGCCAGCAGGCTCGCGCCCACCTGGCGCGCGCCGGGAAAGGTCATGAGCATCATCGCGCCGCCGGCCACCACGACCACTGTCATGGCGGTGCGCGCGAGCACGCGGGTCTGCGTGAGCACGCGGCGGGCCTGCAGGTTGTCGGCGATGTCGGAGGGGTTCTGCGCCAGCACGCCGTCGGCGAAACCGCTGATGGCCTTCACCGTGAGCCAGGTGGCGGCGGCGATGAGCAGCAGTCCGTTGAGGTGGCGAACGTTGCCGATGAAGCGAAGGTCGTCAGGCGCCGCCTGGAAGATGAGCAGCAGCGCCACCAGCGGCAGCACGAGCCGCGCCGGCGCGTTGCAGTTGATCACCATCGCGTGCACCGTGGGCACGGGGCGGGTGATGCGCTTCAGCACAAGGCCGCCGATGCGGTGAACCAGAAGAGCGAGCGGGATGGCGACGAGGATGGCAATCCATGTGCCGAACCAGGGGTGGGCAAGTATCTCTTTGGTCATCAGGCGGTGGTCGTCGTGGCTGCTGTTGTCTCGTTCAGGGGTTGAAGAATTCGCGCCGCGTCGTCGCGCAGCTGCGTGGCCAGGGCCGTGGCCAGGTCGAGCCGGCGCAGCAGCCAGGGGCTGATGTCGTTGTCGAACGGGTCGGGCAGGGGGATCGGGCCACCGACGGTGGTCGAGCCGGCGCTCTCGGGGTGAGAGGGGCCGGTGGTGGGAGTGGTTCCGATGGCCGCCTCGATGCGTTGGGCGGTGCGGCTGATGGGGCCTTCGACCTCTGCCGGCGTGAGGCGGTCGCGCCGCAGCACGAGCATCGACTTCACCGCGCTCAGTTGCGCGAGCAGCTGGTAGCTGTGGGCCTGCAGGTGTTCGAGCGGCTCCAGCGGCGGCTGCACCGCGCGCGGCTCCGACAGCGAGCGCTGCGTGGCCTGCACCAGCGCCGAGAGGCTGTCGTAGGCCTCGCGGCGCGCGAGACGCCATTCGAGTTCGGGGCTGCTGTCGATGGCCTGCAGCTGGCCCAGGCCGAGCGCCAGGCGCGCATGCCGGGCCTGCGCGGTGAGCACGCGCGACACCAGCGCCGGAATCTGCGTGCGTTCCCACGAGGGCAGCACGTAGCAGAAGCCCCAGGCCAGCGCGGCGCCGATGAGCGTGTCGGCGATGCGCTCGAACAGCGCGAAGATGGGCGCTACGCCCACGTTCAGCATGTGGGCCTGCACCAGGCCGAGCACGGTGGCGGCCACGGCGGTGATGAGATAGCGCCGCACCGCGAAGCTGTGCGCAATGGCCTGCGCCACGGTCACGATCACCAGCAGCATCAGCGCCGAAGGGTGCGCTGACAGCAACCCCACCGCGAGCACGCAGCCCAGCAGCGTGCCGGCCACGCGCGCGTTGCGCCGCTCCAGCGTCTGCGAGAGGCTGCCGCGCAGCACGACCACGATGGTCAGCAGGATCCAGTAGTCGTGAGAGCCCCAGGGCATCGACACGGCGATGGCGTAGCCCGCGGCAATGGCCAGCGCCGCGCGAATGGCGTGGCGCAGCGGCGGCTGGTCCCAGCGCCACAGCGTGAGGAAGGGGCGCAGCGACCAGTCGGTCGGGCTCACGAACAGCTGCCAGTTGGCGCGCACCACGGCAAGGTTGGGCTCGGCATCGCCGCGCGCCATGGCCGACAGGCGCAGCACCTCGTCGTTGATGTGGCCGATGCGGCTGGCCAGTCCGCGAGCGAGCATGGCGGCCGTGGGACCGATGTGGCCGCCGCCTCCACCGTGCATGTTTGCGCTGTCGTCCGCCGAGACGTGGATGGCCGCGAGGCGCGGGCGCCGGTCGGCCACGGCTTCGGGGTGGCGGCCCATCATGAGGGCGTCGGCCAGCGCGATGGTTTCGTCGGCGAGTTCTTCGAGCACGCAGCGCATTTCGATCAGCGCCTCGGCATGCGCGGGGTGTGCGCGCAGGGTGTCGAGGTCGAGCTCGCTGGCCAGCAGCTGGTCGCGCATTTCGAGCACGATCACCAGCATGGCGGCCAGGCGCTGGCGGCGCGGGGTGCGCGGCGATTCGAGCACGATGTCGCGCGTGGCCTGCAGCTGGTCGGCCAGCGCGGCCTGCTCACGCAGCAGCTGGCCCAGTACCGGCGCGGGGGTGTCGCGCACGTCGCGGGTTTCGTCCTGCGGCAGGAACTGGCTGGCCTCGGTGCGCATGAGCGCGGCCAGCGAATACAGCACGTCGGCCACCGACTGGGTGCGAAAGCGCCCGTTGAGCGCCAGGTTGGCGAGCGTGGCCCAGATCACGTACAGGCCCGCGCCCAGGCCGAAGTGCCAGGTGCGCTCCAGCGCGTCGGCCATGCCGGTGGGCGCTGGCGTGGCCATGGAGAAGACCATCGAGAACATCACCGCGATGGCGATCGGGATGCCCCGCTTGCCCCAGGCCATGGCCAGGAAGGCCATGAAGGTGGCGGGCACCAGCAGAAGCCCGAGGCGGATTGGCGCAGTGTGCAGTATCTGCACGGCAAAGAACAGCGGCAGGCCGATGAGCGGCGCCGGCAGCATCTGGAAGAACTTGCCGCGGCGCGGGCCGGGCAGGTCGGGCGGCGCGGTGACGATCACGCCGGTGGCGGCGGCCGAGGCCGCGATGGTGCCGAGCCAGAAGTGGATGCCGCCCGAGATGAACAGCAGGCCCAGCGCGACGGTGAGCCCGCTCGCGACGTAGTGGCTCAGCGCAATGCGCAGAGCGGCACGAACGCGGGGCGCGGCGTTGGGCCCCAGCATCGTCACTTGGCGGAAGCGTCGCCCTCGCGGGGCTGGGAAGGCTGGGAAGACTGGGGAGAGGCACCGTTGGCGGGCGCGTCACGGCGCACGCGCGTGAGCTTGCGGGGAGCGGGCTTCGCTTCGGCAGCGGCCGGGGTGGCGCCTTCGGCAGCTTCGTCGGCAAAGTCGACCACGGTGCTGCGGGCGTAGAGGTCAGCCGAGGCATCGTCCGCGTTCGACTTGGTCGAGGCGGACACGGCGCGCACGCGGTCGCTGGCGCGCAGCTTGTCGTCGACGTTGGCGAACTTGGAGTACTTGGCGAGCAGCGGCACCAGCTGGCCATAGATGCGCGGGGCGCCGGCCAGGCATTCGCGCTGTTCGAGGAATTCGGGCTCGCCCGTGAAGTTGCCGATGAGGCCGCCGGCCTCGGTGACCAGCAGCGAACCCGCGGCCACGTCCCAGGGGTTCAGGCCGGTTTCGAAGAACGCGTCGGTGAAACCGGCGGCCACGTAGGCCAGGTCGAGCGCGGCGGCGCCGGGGCGGCGCAGGCCGGCCGCGCGGGGCATCATGTCCGCCATGATGGCCAGGTACTGCTTGAAGTTGTCGCCGGTGCGGAACGGGAAGCCGGTGGAAATCAGGCACTCGTTGAGGCGGGTGCGCTTCGAGACGCGTATGCGGCGCTCGTTCATGTAGGCGCCGCGGCCCTTGGTGGCGGTGAACAGGTCGTTGCGGGTGGGGTCGTAGACCACAGCCTGCTCGATCTTGCCGCGCACCGACAGTGCGATGGACACGCAGTACACAGGGAAGCCGTGGATGAAATTGGTGGTGCCGTCGAGCGGATCGATGATCCAGACGTAGTCGGAGTCTTTGGCGCCGTATTCGGTGCCCGATTCTTCAGCCAGGATGCCGTGCCCCGGGTATGCGCCAAGCAGCGTCTCGATGATCGCTTTTTCGCTGGCGTGATCGACTTCGGTGACGAAGTCGTTGACCTGCTTCTGGGAGATGCGCACGGCCTCGACGTCGAGGGCGGCGCGGTTGATGATCGCGCCGGCGGCGCGTGCGGCCTTGACGGCCACGTTGAGCATGGGATGCAGGTTGGGGGACGACATTCTGGATTGTGAGAAGAACGGTGGGGTTGGTCCCCCGGAGGCGACCCGGCGATGCGGGCGGCGAGAATCGGGCATTTTACCGGCTCCGCCCGTTAGTGTCTCCAAACCCGCCATGCGCACCCGTTTCATCCTGATCCAGACCAGTCACGCCGGCAATGTGGGCGCCGCCGCCCGCGCCATGAAAACCATGGGTTTCGACGACCTCGTGCTGGTGGCGCCCCGCTGGGCCAACGTGCTGCGGCGCGAGGAAACCATCCAGCGCGCGAGCGGCGCGCTCGACGTGCTGACCAACGCCCGCATCGTCGAAACGCTGGACGAAGCCCTGGACGGCGTGACCCACCTGTGCGCCACGGCCATGATTCCGCGCGACTTCGGCCCGCCCACCCGCACGCCCCGGGAGCACCTGGAGCCGCTGGCGAAGCAGGGCGACCAGCACGTGGCTTTCCTGTTCGGCTCCGAGCGTTTCGGCATGCGGAACGAAGACGTCTACCGCTGCAACGTGGCGCTGAGCATCCCGACCGATCCGAAATTCGGCTCGCTGAACCTGGGCGCGGCAATCCAGGTGGTTGCTTATGAATGGCGGCTGGCGCTCGGCGGCTACGAGGTGCGCGAGGCCATCAACCCGGTGCAGGCGGCCGATGCGCAGGCGGTGGCCGGCATGCTCGACCATTGGGAGCGCTCCCTCGTGGAGATCGGCTTTCTCGACCCCGAGGCGCCCAAGAAGCTGATGCCGAGGCTGCAGCAGCTCTTCAACCGCGCCCAGCCCACGCCGGAAGAGATCCACATCCTGCGCGGCATCGCCAAGGCCATGAGCGACGCCACCCGCCCGCCGCGAGGCTCGTAGCCTTTTAAAACCTTATCGCCTGTAAGCGATGACGGCGGGTTATAGACTGCCCGCCCCATATCGATATAACGACAAAAGGCAGCGATGTTCTCTCGACTGCGCGCCGACATCCGGTGCATCCTCGAACGCGACCCGGCCGCCCGCAGCGCCTGGGAAGTGATCACGGTCTACCCCGGCTTCCATGCCGTGGTGCTGCATCGCTGGGCGCACGCCTGTTGGACGCATGGCTTCAAGTGGCCCGCCCGCTTCATCGCGCACTGGGCGCGCTGGATGACCGGCATCGAGATTCACCCGGCGGCCAAGATCGGCGAGCGGGTGTTCTTCGACCATGCCATGGGCGTGGTGGTCGGCGAAACGGCCGAGATTGGCGACGGCTGCACGATCTACCAGGGCGTGACGCTGGGCGGCACCTCGCTCTACAAGGGCACCAAGCGGCATCCGACGCTGGGGCGCAATGTGGTGGTGAGCGCGGGGGCCAAGGTGCTGGGCGGGTTCGTCGTCGGCGACGGCGCGAAGATCGGCAGCAATGCGGTGGTCATCAAGCCGGTGCCGGCAGGGGCGACGGCGGTGGGCATTCCCGCGCGCATCATCCCGTCGAAGACCGACGAGAGCGCCGATGTGGCCGAACCGCAGAAGTTCTCGGCCTATGGCATCACGCAGGACGACGATCCGCTGAGCCAGGCGCTGCGCGGGCTGGTCGACAGCGCATCAGGGCAGGAGCACCAGATCGCGCTGCTGTGGCAGGCCATCGAGAAGTTGTCGGCGCAGCCCGGCACCAAGGACTGCGTGCCCGGCGACGCGGCACGCGACGAGAGCTTCGAGGCGGACAAGCTCACGCAGCTCATCGGCAAATAGCAAGCCCGGTCGGTCGGCCTGACTAGCCGGCGCGCTTGGCGGGCGCGTGCAGCGCCCCATGCACGTGGCCTGCGTGCTGACTGAAGGCCTCGGGTGCGAGCGCGGCGGTGTCCAGCTCCTGCAGGATGCCGCAGGCGCTTGCCGATTCGGGGCCGCAGCACTGTTGGCGCAGCGCCTTCAACTGCTTTTCCAATGTCTTGAGCTCGGTGATGCGCGCGGCCACGTGGCCGATGTGGTCGTCCAGCAGCTGGTTGACCTCGCCGCAGTCTTCCTGTGGTGCGTCGCGAAATTTCAGCAGGCTGCGGATCTCGTCGAGGGTCATGTCCAGCGAGCGGCAACGGCGGATGAAACCCAGGCGCTGGGCGTGGTCTTCGTCGTAGATGCGGTAGTTGCCGTCGGTGCGCGCGGGCTCGGGCAGCAGTTGCTCGCGCTCGTAGTACCGGATGGTTTCGACCGGCGTGTTCGCGACCTTGGCCAGTTCACCGATTTTCATGATGCGGCAAATGTACGAGTGGAAATGAGCGGTTGACTCTACACCTGCTTCAGGGTTTCCAATCGATTCCATGACGAATCAGACCACTCTGAACCCGGTCACTCCGGCCCTTCACCCGCACGATCACGACCATGGTCACAGCCATGCGCACGGACACACGCATGCGCATGCCCCGGCCGAAACCTCCTGCTGCGGCAACCCGGTCTGCGGCTCGTCGCCAGCCGTCGTCGACACGGCCGACATCCCGAAGGGCGCCTTGCTCTTTCGCATTCCCACGATGGATTGCGCCGTCGAAGAGTCCGAGATCCGCCGCGCGCTGGAGCCGGTAGCCGGTGTGCAGGGCCTGCGCTTTCGCCTTGGCGAACGCACGATGGCGATCACGGCTGATGCCGCCGCCTTGCCCCTGGCGCTCGATGCAATCCGCAAGGCCGGCTTCAAGCCCGAGCCTGTAGTCGAAGCGACAGGCGCGAAACTCGTCGCGCCGGCGCGCATTGCGGGCATGAGCATGGGCCTCGCGCGCCTCGTCGCCGCATTGGTGCTGGCCATCGCGGCCGAGTCGATCTCCTTCATGGGGCTCGAGGGCAAGGGCTTCATGGCCGCCGAGATGGCGCTCGCGCTGGGCGCCATCGGCCTTGCCGGACTCGACACCTACAAGAAGGGCTTCGGCGCATTGGTGCGCGGGCGCCTCAACATCAACGCCCTGATGGCCGTGGCCGTGACGGGCGCTTTCATCATCGGCCAGTGGCCCGAAGCCGCGATGGTGATGGCGCTCTATGCGATTGCCGAGCTCATCGAAGCCCGCGCCGTGGACCGCGCGCGCAACGCCATCCAGAGCCTGCTGGCACTTGCGCCCGAGCAGGCCGAGGTGAAGCAGGCCGACGGCAGTTGGAAGACTGTGATGGCCGACACCGTGGCACTCGACGCCATCGCGCGCATCCGCCCCGGCGAACGCGTGCCGCTCGACGGCATTGTCACCGCCGGCATCAGCGCCATCGACCAGGCACCGGTCACGGGCGAGAGCATTCCGGTCGACAAGACCATCGGCGACGCCGTGTTCGCAGGCACCATCAACCAGACCGCCGCGCTGGAATTCCGCGTGACGGCCGTGGCGGCCAACACCACGCTCGCGCGCATCATTCACGCGGTCGAAGAGGCACAGGGCTCCCGCGCGCCGACGCAGCGCTTCGTCGACAGGTTTGCCGCCATCTACACGCCCACCGTCTTCGTGCTGGCGCTGGCCGTCGCGACGCTCACGCCGCTGTTCATGGACTGGACCTGGCTGCAGGCCATCTACAAGGCGCTGGTGTTGCTGGTCATCGCATGCCCGTGTGCGCTGGTGATCTCCACGCCCGTCACGGTGGTGAGTGCGCTCGCATCGGCCGCGCGGCGCGGCATCCTCATCAAGGGCGGCACGTATCTCGAAGAAGCGCGCAAGCTCAAGGCTGTGGCGCTCGACAAGACCGGCACGATCACCGAAGGCAAGCCGAAGCTTGTGGAGTCCGTGCTGATCGACGCATCGGGCAACGAGGCAACGGTGTTCGCCATTGCCGCCAGCATCGCGGGTCGCTCGGACCACCCCGTGTCGAAGGCCATTGCCGAAGGCTTGAAGGGGCAGCGAGACGAGGTCGGCGACTTCACCGCGCTGCCCGGCCGCGGTGTGCAGGCCACGCACGCGGGGCAGGCCTACGTGCTCGGCAACCACCGCCTGATCGAGGAACGTGGCCTGTGCACGCCGTCGCTCGACGCCGAATTGAAGCGCCATGAAGAAGCGGGCCGCACTGTCACGCTGCTGGCATCGGACAAGGCCGTGCTCGCGCTGTTCGCCGTGGCCGACACCATCAAGGAATCGTCGCAGGCAGCGGTGGCGGAGTTGCGCGCGCTTGGCGTCGTGCCCGTGATGCTCACCGGCGACAACACCGCCACCGCGAAGACCATCGGCGCCCACGCCGGCATCGACGACGTGCGCGGCAACCTGCTGCCCGAGGAAAAGCTCGACGCCATCAAGGCCATGCAGCAGCGCTACGGCGCGGCCGCGATGACCGGCGACGGCATCAACGATGCCCCCGCGCTCGCGCAGGCCGACATCGGCTTCGCGATGGGTGGGGCCGGCACCGACACCGCGATGGAAGCGGCCGACGTGGTCATCATGAACGACGACCTGCGCCGCATCCCCGAGACCATCCGCCTTTCGCGCCGCGCGCACTCGGTGCTGTGGCAGAACATCACGCTCGCGCTGGGCATCAAGGGCGTGTTCTTCGTGCTCGCCGTGTTCGGCAGCGCGACGATGTGGATGGCGGTGTTCGCCGATATGGGTGCGAGCCTGCTGGTGGTGGCGAACGGGCTGCGGTTGATGCGCGTGCCGAAATAGGTCGTTGCTGTCTGCCTTACCAGCGTGCCGCCCACTTCTCCAGCGGCACGCGCGCCGCATTGCACACATAGCTCACCGAGTGATACCAGCCCGCGAGCATCATCAGCTCGACCAGCTGCGCGTGGCTCCAGTGTGCGTTCAAGGCTTCCCAGAGCGCATCGTCCACGTCGCTGGTGTCGTGCAGCTGGTCGACCATCGACACCAGCAGCCGGTCGCGCGGCGCGAGCAATGAGAGATCACCGTCTGGCGAGGCCATCACCCGCCGGTCGGTCTCGCTGAAGCCGGCCGCGTCTGCGAAGCCTGCCCAGTGCACACCCCATTCGTACTCCGCGCCGCAGCGGGCGCAGACCCGCAGGATCACGATCTCGCGTTCGCGCAGGCTGATGGCTGCCTTGCGGCCCAGCAGGTAGCGACCCAGGTCGAGCGTGCGCTCGGCCAGCGCGGGGTTCACGGCCATCACGCGGAACAGCGCGAGAACTTCGGGCGCCTGCGGCGGCGTCATGCGTGTGAGCAGATCGCCGATGGGTTCGGGGTAGGGGGCTTCGAGCGGGGGGATCCTCGGCGCGCGGTTCGCGGCTGTCTCGGCCATGGGTGATTCCTTCGATGAAGTGGACGAAGTCGCTACGGAAAGCGTAGCGATCGGGTGCAGTCTATCGCTACGAAATGCGTAGCGCAAGGACGTACACTCGCCAATCAGTCATTCGAAGGATTCGGCATGGAAGACGCACAACCCACGGCATCGCGCCGACCCATCATGCGGCTGCTGGAGCAGCTCGGCCGCAAGGGCACGCTGCGCATCCTGTGGGAGCTGCGCGACGGCCTGCCGCAGAGTTTCAGGGCGCTGCGCGTCAGCACGGACGACATGTCGCCCTCGGTGCTGAACGACCGGCTCAAGGAGCTGCGCGCCGTCGGAGTGGTCGAGCTCGCCGACGCGGGCTATGTGCTCACCGAGTCGGGCAGCGAACTCGTCAAGCGCCTCACGCCGCTGAACCAGTGGGCCAACCGCTGGCTCGACGACGCGGCTTCGAACTAACATCGGCCGAATTTCTTCACCGATTCCAACCCCTCGATGTCCGTCACTTCGCTCCTGCTGCAGCTCATCGTCATCCTGGCCACCGCGCGTTTGTGCGGGTGGGTGCTTCGCCATGTGGGGCAGCCCGGCGTGGTCGGCGAGATGGCGGCGGGGCTGATGCTCGGGCCGGTCGTCATGGGCGCGCTGTTTCCTTCGCTGCATGCGCAGCTGTTTTCCAAGGAGTCGCTGCAGGGGCTCTCATCGTTGTCGACGCTGGGGCTGGTGCTGTTCATGTTCGTGGTCGGCCTGGAGCTGCGGGCGTCGCAGGGCGTGCGTGAGCAGCTTCGCTCGGCGGGTTACGTGGGTGTGCTGAGCGTGGTTGTGCCAATGGCGCTGGGCATCGCGATTGCGCCGGCGCTGCATCCCTCGCTTGCGCCGGCCGGCGTCGGCTTCTGGCCGTTTGCGCTGTTCATCGCGGCGGCGCTGTCGATCACGGCCTTCCCCGTGATGGCGCGCATCCTGAAAGACCGCGGCATGACGCGCACGCCCTTCGGTCAGCTGTCGCTGGGCGCTGCGGCCGTGGTCGACGTGTTCGCCTGGATCCTGCTGGCCTTCGTGGTCGCGATGGTCGGCGCGGGCGAGGGCTACCAGGGCCTGCTCAAGACCACGCTGGGCATGGCGGTGGTGCTGCTGGCGCTGTTCTTCGGGCTCAAGCCGGCCTTCGCACGGCTGCTGCGCGCCAAGGCGCCCGAGGGCGAACCATCGACCACCGTGATGGCGGCGCTGATGCTCGGCCTGCTGGCGACGGCGCTGGTCACCGAGTGGCTGCACCTGCACGCGGTGTTCGGCGCCTTCCTGTTCGGCGCTTGCCTGCCGCGCGACGACCGGCTGCTGAAGTCGCTCACCGAACGCATCGAGCCGATCTCCATCGTCGTGCTGATGCCGCTGTTCTTCGCGCTGGCGGGGCTGGGCACCACGTCAAACGCTTTTTCGGGCGCGAGCCTCGGCGCGATGCTGCTGATCGTGGGCGTTGCCACCGTCGGCAAGATCGCCGGCGGCGCAGCCGGCGCGCGCATGGCGGGCTACGGCTGGCGCGACAGCCTGGCCACCGGCTCGCTGATGAATGCGCGCGGGCTGATGGAACTCATCGTGATGAAGATCGGCCTCGACGCGGGCCTGATCGGCCCGGAGCTTTTCACGATGCTGCTGGTGATGGCGCTCGTGACTACGGCGATGACGGGGCCGCTGATCAACCTGTTCATCGGCCGCAAGGCAGCGGTTGCGGCAGATGCCGCGCACGCCAAGCCCTAGTCCCGGTCGCTGCTGCGCCGCACCGTGAACCCGATGCGTGTCTCGCCGCCCTGGCTGGCCGCGAACACGCGCCCGCCGTGCATGCGCGCGATGGCTTCCACGATCGACAGGCCCAGGCCGTGGTGCCGGGTCGAGCCGTCCCGCGCCTGCGCCACGCGGTAGAAGCGCTCGAACAGGCGGGGCAGGGCGGCAGGGTCGATCGGCTCGCCACGGTTGACGGCCGCGACTGCGAATTCATCGTCGTTCTCTACTCCGATCTCGATGCGAATCGTCGAAGCCGGCGCCGCGAAGCGGATCGCATTGCCCAGCAGGTTGAAGAGCGCGCGCCGGACAAGCGCGGCGTCCACGTCGGCCATGGCGTCGCCCTTCACTTCCGCACGCAGGCCGGCTTCTTCCAGCATGGCGTCGTAGAAGTCGATCACGTCGCCAGCCTGCACCGCCAGGCTCGTCACCGCCCGCGTGCGCATCGGCGCGCCGCGCTCGGCCTGCGAGAGAAACAGCATGTCGGTGACGATGCCCGAGAGCCGGCCGATCTCTTCGAGGTTGGAGGCGAGCACGGTCTGCAGCTCTTCGTTGCTGCGCGGGCGCGTGAGCGCGAGTTCGGTGGAGCCGATCAGGTTGGCCAGCGGTGTGCGCAGCTCGTGCGCCACGTCGGCGTTGAATGATTCGAGCTGCACGTAGGCGCGTTGCACCCGCAGCAGCAACGCGTTGAACTGCGTGATCCATGGGCGCAGCTCTTCGGCGAAGTCCATCGCGTCGATGGGGCGGTTGGCCTTGTCGGGCGCCATTGCAGCGGTGCGCTGGGCCAGCGCCTTGAGCGGGCGCAGGCCGCGCCGCACCAGCCACATGCCCGTGAGCGAGACCAGCGCCGTGCCCAGCACGACGGCGCTCAGCAGCGTCCACGCGAGCCGTTCGAGCAGGCGGGCTTCCTGTGCCGTGTTCACGCCGAGCTGCACCTGCAGCTGCGTCGTCAGGCCACTCTGCTGCCAGGGCACCACGAGGTCGCGCCGCATCCAGCGGCCGCCGGCCGTGGGACTGGACTGGAACAGCTGCTTGCCCGCATGCGAGATCGACAGGCTCACGTCGTCCTGCATCGAGAAGAAGTCGTCGAGCTTGTGCCGCAGGAAGACGAGGTCGCCGCCTTTCTCTGCCTCTTTCAGCAGGTGCTCCACCAGCACTGCCTTCTGGTTGAGCTCCTCTTCCTGTTTCTGTCCGAAGCTCCAGGCCGTGACGAGGTAGATGGCGAAGCAGATCACGCTGAGCCCGAACAGGGTCTGCGCGGCGAACCAGAGCGACAAGCGGCTCTGGAGTGAGTGCGGCCGGGCGGTCAAGACCAGGAGCGGTCTTCGAGGACGTAGCCCATGCCGCGCACGGTGTGCAGCAGCTTCACCTCGAACGGGTCGTCGAGCTTGCTGCGCAGGCGCCGGATGGCCACTTCGACCACGTTGGTGTCGCTGTCGAAGTTCATGTCCCACACCTGCTCGGCAAGCGTGGTGCGCGACAGGATCTGGCCGCGCCGGCGCAGCAGCACCAGCAGCAGCGTGAACTCCTTGGCCGTGAGGTCGAGGCGCGTGCGGTTGCGCACGCACTTGCGGCTGAGGAGGTCGACCTCCAGGTCGGCCAGCCGCAGCACGGTCGATTCCTGCGGCTTGCCGCGTCGCAGCAGGGCCTGCACACGGGCCAGCAGTTCGGAGAAGGAGAAGGGCTTGACGAGGTAGTCGTCCGCGCCCTGTTGCAGCCCCTGCACGCGGTCTTCGACCTTGTCGCGCGCCGTGAGCACCAGCACGGGCACGTTCTTTGTGCGCCGGATGGCCTGCAGCACGGCAAAGCCGTCGATGCCGGGGAGCATCACGTCGAGCAGGACCAATGCGTATTCCCCCTCTGTGGCGAGGTATCTCCCCTCGATGCCGTCGCGGGCGATGTCCACGACGTAACCGTTCTCCTCCAGCCCCTTTTTTAGGTAGTCGCCTAGTTTGGGCTCGTCTTCGATGACAAGTATTCTCATTGCCGCATGGTATCGAAGCACTTTCAATAAGCGGGTTACGTTTCGGTAATCCTATTGACGGACAAAACCCTGCCCCTGTGTCATACATTGCGCCGGGCCTGCATTTCGAAGGGCCATTGCCGGAATGCCCGCCGCAGGCCGTCGATATACTTTTTGCTTCCATGCGCCGCTGGCTCCTCATCTTCCTGCTCGTCCTGTTGCCGTTCCAGTTCAGCTGGGCGTCGGCATCGGCGTATTGCCAGCATGAGCGCGATACGCAGCCCGAGCACTGGGGCCACCACGAAAGCGAAACCCGCGGCACCGACCGCAGCCACAGCGGCGAGGGCGCGCAGAAAAACTCCAGCACCCAGCCCAATGCCGTGGTCGGCGAATGCGCGGTCTGCCATGCAGGCTATGCCCAGCATGCGGATGCTTCGGTGGCGCCGGTGCTGGCCGCGGTGCACGTGACCCAGGCCCTGCGCGCAATGCCTGCCGAGCGCTTTGCCTCGCACATCTCCGACGTTCCGGTCCGTCCCGACTGGTCTCTCGCCCTTTGATTCGGCGAGAGAACACATTTCCCCTCTGATACTCACCATCAGCTGAGCTCTTCTCGCCGAATTCGTCCGTCCGTTGTTTCGCAACCCAGGAGAATTCGATGCGCACGCTCTTCGTGCCGCTGGCCATGTTGGCCTTGGCGGCGCCCCCGGCTTTTTCACAACAGGTCGCAGTGTCGGCCGCTGCCGGCACCCCGTATTCACAGCAGTCCAACGCGGCTGCCCGTACTCTGGAGCCCGCGGGCCCGCTGACCCTGCGCAACGCCGTTGCAATGGCGTTGCAGGCCAACCCCGGCCTGTCTGCCGCGTTCCGCGAGCAGGAGGCCACCGAGGCCGCCATCGTCCAGGCCGGCGCCTGGCCCAACCCCACGCTCGACGCACAGGTGGAAGACCTGCGCCGCGACAACCGCACCACCACGCTGCAACTGAGCCAGCCCCTCGAACTGGGTGGCAAGCGCGCGGCCCGCGTGACGGCGGCTGAGCGCGCGCGCGACCAGGCCGCGTCGGCGCTGGCAGGCCGCCGCGCCGAGGTGCGCGCGGCGACCGTCACCGCCTTTTTCGACGTGCTCGCCGCGCAGGAGCGCCTGCGGCTCGCGCAGGACTCGGTGAGCCTTGCACAGACAGCCACCCGCGCAGCGGCCAACCGCGTGGCCGCCGGCAAGGTCTCGCCGCTGGAAGAAACCAGGGCGCGCGTGGCCGAGGCCGGCATCCGCGTCGAGCTGCTGCAGGCCGAGGGCACGCTGCGCTCGTCGCGCCAGCAGCTGGCCGCGCTGTGGGGCAACCCGAACCCGCGCTTCACGCAGGTGGATGGCGCTGTCGACCAGTTGCCGGCACCGGTGCAGGACGTGGCCAGCCGCCTGGGCGCGGCGCCCGTGGTGCAGCAGGCGCGGCTCGAAGTCGAGCGGCGCAAGGCGCTGTCCGACCTGGAGCAGGCCAAGCGAATCCCCGACGTGACCGTGTCGCTCGGCGCCAAGCGTGTGCCGGCATCCGAAGGCGAAACCGGCGGCAGCCGGCGCAACCAGGTGGTCGTGGGCCTGTCGATTCCATTGCCGATCTTCGACACCAACCGCGGCAACGTGGCCGAGGCCCTGAGCCGCGAAGAGAAGGCGCGCGACGACCTCGTCGCTGCCGAGCTGCAGCTGGGCACCGATGTCGCGCAAGCTTCGGAGCGCCTGCGCTCCGCGCGCGCCACCGCCGAGACGCTGCAGCGCGACGCGCTGCCCGGCGCCGAGACCGCCTACAAGGCCGCCACCAAGGGCTTCGAGCTGGGCAAGTTCAGCTTCCTGGAAGCACTCGACGCGCAGCGCACGCTGTTCCAGGTGCGAGCGCAATACCTGCTGGCACTCGCCGACGCGCACCGCGCCGCCGGTGACCTCGACCGACTGCTGGGCAACGAAGGCAACGACATCTCTGCCGCGACACCACCCGTCGCGCGCTGACAAGCAAGGAACTCCACACATCATGAACACCGAAGAACGCAAACCTTTCGCCGAGCGCGTCGGCAAGAAGCAATGGATCGCCATCGCGGTTGTCCTGGTGCTGGGCCTCGGCGCGGGCGCGATGATCCTGCGCACATCACCCGCCAAGCCCGAAGCGGCCGGCCATTCGGAAGCTGCCGGGCACGGCGACGGCGAGCATCACGAAGAAGGCGGCAAGCAAGCCAAGGAAGAGGGCAAGGACCACGACCACGATCACGGCGAGGCCAAGGGCCATGCCGACAACGAGCACCACGAGGAAGGCAAGGACAAGGAAAAAGCCGCAACGTCGGAGCACAAGGAAGACGAAGAGAAGATCGCCTTCACCGACGAGCAGGTCAAGGCCGCCGACATGACCATCGAGAGCGCAGGCCCCGCGCGCATCAAGTCGTCGCTGCAACTGCCCGGAGAAATCAAGTTCAACGAAGACCGCACGGCCCACGTGGTGCCGCGCGTGGCGGGCGTGGTCGACAGCGTATCGGCCGACCTCGGCCAGGAGGTCAAGCGCGGCCAGGTGCTGGCGGTGCTTTCGAGTCCTTCGTTGTCGGAGCAACGCAGCGCGCTGCAGTCGGCACAGCGCCGGCTGGAGCTGGCCCGCTCCACCTACGAGCGCGAGAAGAAGCTATGGGAAGAAAAGATCTCCCCGCAGCAGGACTACCTGCAGGCCCAGCAGGCCATGCAGGAAGCGCAGATCGCAGTGGCCAATGCCAACCAGAAGCTGCTGGCACTCGGTGCCACGCCGGGCTCGTCGGCGCTGGGCCGCTACGAGCTGCGCGCGCCCTTCGACGGCATGGTGGTCGAAAAGCACATCTCGCTCGGCGAATCGGTGGGCGAGGCCGTCAACGTCTTCACCATCTCTGATCTATCGACCGTGTGGGCCGAGATCAGCGTGGCCGCCAACAACCTGAACCTGGTGCGCATCGGCGAGCCGGTGAGCATCCGCTCCAGCGCCTTCGACCAGACCGCGACCGGCAAGGTGTCGTACGTGGGTTCGCTGATCGGCGCGCAGACGCGCACCGCCACCGCACGCGTCACGCTGACGAACCCGCAGCGCATCTGGCGCCCGGGCCTGTTCGTGAACGTCGAACTCGTGGCCTCCGAGACGGATGCCCCCGTGACCGTATCGGCCGAAGCGGTGCAGACGGTGGAAGACAAGCCCACCGTGTTCCTGCGCGTGCCCGGCGGCTTTGTGCCGCAGCACGTGCAGACCGGGCGCAGCGACGGCAAGCGCATCGAGATCGTGAGCGGCCTGAAGCCCGGCGCGGCCTATGCGGCCAGCGGCAGCTTCGTCGTGAAGTCGCAGCAGGGCAAGAGCTCGGCCACGCACACCCACTGAGGAAGCCCGCATGTTCGAACGCATCATCCGCTTCTCCATCGAGCAGCGCTGGCTGATCCTGCTTGCCGTGCTCGGCATGGCGGCACTCGGCATCTTCAGCTACCAGAAGCTGCCCATCGACGCCGTGCCCGACATCACCAACGTGCAGGTGCAGATCAACACCGCCGCGCCCGGCTACTCCCCGCTGGAGACCGAGCAGCGCGTGACCTACCCCATCGAGACCGTCATGGCGGGCCTGCCGGGCCTGCAGCAGACCCGTTCGCTGTCGCGCTACGGTCTTTCGCAGGTCA
Source organism: Variovorax sp. YR566 (assembly GCF_051992195.1). NCBI lineage: Bacteria > Pseudomonadati > Pseudomonadota > Betaproteobacteria > Burkholderiales > Comamonadaceae > Variovorax > Variovorax sp. YR566. Next base: position 2,710,471 of record NZ_CP197092.1, read on the forward strand.
CGGTGATCTTCAAGGACGGCACCGACATCTACTTTGCGCGGCAGCTCGTCAATGAGCGCATCCAGTCCGCAAGGGAAAGCATGCCCGGCGGCATCTCGCCGGTGATCGGGCCCATCTCGACCGGCCTTGGCGAAATCTACCTCTGGACCGTCGAAGCGGAAGAGGGCGCGAAGAAGGCCGACGGCAAGCCTTACTCGCCCACGGACCTGCGCGAGATACAGGACTGGATCATCAAGCCGCAGCTGCGCAACGTGGCGGGCGTGACCGAGATCAACTCCATCGGCGGCTATGCCAAGGAGTTCCACATCGCGCCCGACCCGGCCAAGCTGCTGGCCCACGGCCTCACGATGACCGACCTCGTCACCGCGCTGGAACGCAACAACGCCAACGTGGGCGCGGGCTACATCGAGAAGCGCGGCGAGCAGTACCTCATTCGCGCGCCGGGGCAGGTGAAGTCGGTGGAAGACATCGGCAACGTCATCCTGGGCAACGCCAACGGCATTCCGCTGCGCGTGCAGGACGTGGCCGAGGTCGGCATCGGCAAGGAACTGCGCACGGGCGCCGCCACCGACAACGGCCGCGAGGTGGTGCTGGGCACCGTGTTCATGCTGATCGGCGAGAACAGCCGCACCGTGTCGCAGGCGGTCGACAAGAAGATGCAGGAGATCAACCGCACGCTGCCCGCCGGCGTGAAGGCGGTGACGGTGTACGACCGCACCGTGCTGGTCGACAAGGCCATCACCACGGTGAAGAAGAACCTGTTCGAGGGCGCGGTGCTGGTCATCGCGATCCTGTTCCTGTTCCTCGGCAACATCCGCGCGGCGCTGATCACCGCGCTGGTGATTCCGCTGTCGATGCTCTTCACCTTCACCGGCATGGTGAACCAGAAGGTCAGCGCCAACCTCATGAGCCTGGGCGCGCTGGACTTCGGCATCATCATCGACGGCGCGGTGGTGATCGTGGAGAACTGCGTGCGAAGGCTGGCCCATGCACAGGCGCACAAGGGGCGGCCGCTGACGCGCGGCGAGCGTTTCCACGAAGTGTTCGCGGCCTCGCAGGAGGCGCGCCGGCCGCTGCTGTTCGGCCAGTTGATCATCATGATCGTGTACCTGCCGATCTTTGCGCTCACGGGCGTGGAGGGCAAGCTGTTCCACCCGATGGCCTTCACCGTGGTGATTGCGCTGCTGGGCGCGATGATCCTGTCGATCACCTTCATTCCCGCGGCAGTGGCGCTGTTCATCGGCAACAAGGTCAGCGAGAAGGAAAACCGCCTGATGGTGTGGGCCAAGCGCGGCTACGAGCCGCTGCTGGCGCGCGTCATGGCGGCCAAGCCGCTGGTCATTACGCTGGCCGCCGTGGCGGTGGTGCTGTCGGGCCTGCTGGCCACGCGCCTGGGCACGGAGTTCGTGCCGAGCCTGAGCGAAGGCGACTTCGCCATCCAGGCGCTGCGCATTCCGGGCACCAGCCTCACGCAGTCGGTCGAGATGCAGAAGCAACTCGAACGCACGCTGAAGGCGAAGTTTCCGGAGATCGAACGCGTGTTTGCGCGCACCGGCACAGCGGAGATTGCTTCGGACCCGATGCCGCCGAACATCTCCGACGGCTACATCATGCTCAAGCCCGAGAGCGAATGGCCCAAGCCTCGTCGTACACGCGAGGAGCTCCTCGCAGCGGTGCAGGAAGAAGTGGAGAAGCTGCCGGGCAACAACTACGAGTTCTCGCAGCCCATCCAGCTGCGCTTCAACGAGCTGATCTCGGGCGTGCGCAGCGACGTGGCCGTGAAGATCTTCGGCGACGACATGGACGTGCTGAACAAGACGGCGGCCGAGGTGTCGGGTGTGCTGGGCAAGATCGCCGGCGCGGCCGAGGTGAAGGTCGAGCAGACCACCGGCCTGCCGATGCTCACCGTGAACATCGACCGCAACAAGACCGCGCGCTACGGCCTCAACGTGGGCGACGTGCAGGACGCGATCTCCACTGCGGTCGGCGGGCGCGAGGCGGGCACGCTGTTCGACGGCGACCGTCGCTTCGACATCATCGTGCGCCTGCCCGAGAACCTGCGCACCGACCTCGAAGCCATCAAGCGCCTGCCCGTGGCCCTGCCCAAGGGCGCGGGCGCGGAAGGCCAGCGCACCAGCTTCATCCCGCTGGGCGAGGTGGCCACGCTCGACATCGCGCCCGGCCCCAACCAGGTGAGCCGCGAGGACGGCAAGCGCCGCATCGTGGTGAGCGCCAATGTGCGCGGCCGCGACCTCGGCTCCTTCGTGGCCGAGGCAGAGGAGGCCATGCGCAACGTGAAGATTCCCACCGGCTACTGGACCGTGTGGGGCGGCCAGTACGAGAACCTCGCCTCGGCCACGCAGCGCCTGCAGATCGTGGTGCCGGTATCGCTGTTGCTGGTGTTCACCCTGCTGTTCGCCATGTTCGGCAACCTGAAGGACGGCCTGCTGGTGTTCACCGGCATTCCGTTCGCGCTCACGGGCGGCATCGTGGCGCTGTGGATGCGCGGCATTCCACTGTCGATATCGGCGGCGGTGGGCTTCATTGCGCTGTCGGGTGTGGCGGTGCTCAACGGGCTGGTGATGATCTCGTTCATCCGCAACCTGCGCGAAGGCGGCCTGCCGCTGGACGCTGCCATACGCGAAGGCGCGCTCACGCGGCTGCGGCCGGTGCTGATGACGGCGCTGGTCGCCTCGCTGGGCTTCGTGCCGATGGCCATTGCCACCGGCACCGGCGCCGAAGTGCAGCGGCCGCTGGCCACGGTGGTGATCGGCGGTATTCTTTCGTCGACCGCGCTGACGCTGCTGGTGCTTCCGCTGCTCTACCGCATTGCGCACCGGCGCGATGAAGAAGAGGAAGAAGTGCAGGAGCAGGTTCATGGCGCGCCACTCGATCCTGCATTGCAAGGCTCCCATGGCACATGAGCATTCACACGCTGTAGGCGGCAACGAGAAGGCACTGCGCTGGGCGCTTCTGCTGACCACGGTCTACCTCGTGGCCGAGGTGGTCGGCGGGCTGGTGTCGGGCAGCCTCGCGCTGCTGTCCGATGCGGCCCACATGTTCACCGACACCGTGGCGCTGGCAATTTCGCTGGCCGCCATCTGGATCGGCAAGCGGCCCGCGGACAGGCGGCGCACCTTCGGCTACTACCGCTTCGAGATCCTGGCGGCGGTGCTGAATGCGGTGCTGCTGTTCTTCGTGGCTATCTACGTGCTGTACGAGGCCTGGCGGCGCATCTCCACGCCGGCCGAGATCCAGTCGACCATGATGCTGCTGGTGGCGGTGGGCGGGCTGGTCGTCAACCTGATCGGCATGCGGCTGCTCGCGGCAGGCAAGGACAAGAGCCTCAACGTGAAGGGCGCGTACTTGGAGGTGTGGGCCGACATGCTGGGCTCGGTCGGCGTGATCGTCGGGGCTCTGGTGATCCGCTTCACCGGCTGGGCGTGGGTCGATTCGGTGATCGCGGTCGCCATCGGCCTGTGGGTGCTGCCGCGTACCTGGCGGTTGTTGCGCGAGAGCCTGAACGTGCTGCTCGAAGGCGTGCCTGACGACGTGGACCTGCCCGAGGTCGAGCGTGCGCTGCTGGGCAGCGAAGGCGTCGCCAGCCTGCACGACCTGCATGTATGGGCACTCTCGAGCGGCAAGGTGAGCCTGAGCGTGCACGTGGTGTGCACGCCGGATGTGGATGACATGGCGCCGCTGATGCTGCGGTTGCGCGCCCTGCTGGCCGAGCGCTTCGACATCCACCATTCGACCGTGCAGGTCGAACGCGTGCCTTGCGAGCAGGCGGCCGAGAGCCATGGCTTCGGGCCTGCGGTAACGGCCACCTAGCTGGCTCGATCGGTCGATTCCCGGGATTTTTCGGTCCCGGTGTCACAAACGCCCCCCGCTGGACGTCTTTCTCGCATGGACGTCCACGGGGGGCGTTCTTTTTGACTCCATCCACCGAGGAATCAACCATGAAGATCGTCATCATCGGAGGCTCCGGCCTCATCGGCTCCAAGCTCGCCACGCGCCTGCGCGATGCAGGCCACGAGGTCAACGCCGCGTCGCCCTCGACTGGCGTCAACGCGCTCACTGGCGAAGGCCTGAAAGCCGCGCTGGCGGGTGCCAATGTGGTCGTCGACGTCGCGAATTCGCCCTCGTTCGAGGACGAACCTGCGCTCCGCTTCTTCGACACCGCTGGGCGCAACCTGCTGGCCGCCGAGGCGGAAGCCGGCGTGGCGCATCACATCGCGCTGTCGGTGGTCGGCACCGACCGCCTGCTGGCCAGCGGCTATTTCCGCGCCAAGCAACGCCAGGAAGAGCTGATCGAGGCCTCGCCCGTGCCCTGGACCATCGTGCAGGCCACGCAGTTCTTCGAATTCGTGGCCGGCATCGCCGACGGGAGCGTGCGGGGCGGCGAAGTCCGGCTGTCGAACGCGTTGATACAGCCGATGGCGGCGGATGACGTGGCCGCCGCGCTCGCCGCCGTGGTGGCCGAGCCGCCCGCGCGGGGCCGGATCGAGATCGCGGGCCCGCAGGCGTTGCCGCTCGACGCGCTGGTTCGGCGCCTGTTCGCGGCGACCGGCGACAAGCGGCCAGTCGTCACCGATGCCGGGGCGAGCTACTTCGGCGTGCAACTCGACGACCGCTCACTGACACCCGGCAACGCCCCGCGCCTCGGGACGATCCGCTTCGAAGACTGGCTTGCGCAGCGTGCGCTGGCCTGAAAGGCAACCCATGACCCGTTTTCAGAAAACCTGCATTTCCCTCGGCCTTACGTTCGGTGTGCTTGGCGTGTTCGTCGCCATGCCCGCCCTGGCGGCCCCCGAAGCCGCCGTGACCATGCTCATGACGAAGGACTTGGCGGACATGCCCGGCAAGGAAGCAGTCACGTTCGTTGTCGACTTTCCGCCAGGCTCAATCGATCCCGTCCACCGCCACGATGCCCACGCCTTCGTGTACGTGCTCGAGGGATCGATCGTGATGGGCGTGAAAGGCAGCAAGGAGGTCACGCTGACCCCCGGCCAGACTTTCTACGAGGGCCCGGCCGACATCCACACGGTCGGCCGCAACGCCAGCGCCACCAAGCCCGCAAAGTTCCTCGTGACGATGGTCAAGGACAAGGGCGTGCCGTTGCTCACGCTGGTCAAGTAGACGCTCAGCGCGGCGGGCGGATGGCCGACTTGGGCCTGAAAGCCTTGCAGACCGTGTCGTCGGTCTCCAGGTACGGCCCGCCGATCAGGTCGATGCAGTAGGGCACCGCCGCGAAGATGCCCGGCACGACCTGCACGCCCTCGGTGTCCTTCAGCCCTTCGAGCGTTTCCGCAATCGACTTCGGCTGGCCCGGCAGGTTGATGATCAGGCTCTTGTCGCGGATCACCGCCACCTGCCGCGACAGGATCGCCGTCGGCACGAAGCGCAGGCTGATCTGTCGCATCTGCTCGCCGAAGCCGGGCATTTCCTTGTGGGCCACGGCCAGCGTGGCCTCGGGCGTCACGTCGCGCAGGGCGGGGCCGGTGCCGCCGGTGGTCAGCACCAGTGAACAGCCCGCGTCGACCAGTTCGATCAACGTGGCGCTGATGCGGTCGGCCTCGTCGGGGATCAGCCGGGGTTCGAATTCGATGGGGTTCTTCAGCGCCCGGCCCAGCCATTCCTTCAGCGAGGGCAGGCCCTTGTCTTCGTAGGTGCCGCTGGAAGCACGATCGCTGATGGAGACGATGCCGATGCGGACCGGGTCGAGCGAACTCATGCGTCCTCTTCCCGGTCTTGGGCGGCGGCCGCTGCCGCGTGGTCGGCTCCGCCGTGCACCGCCAGTTGGGCACGCACCAGCTGGAAGATCTCGCGGTAGGCCTTGCCCTGGCGCGGCGCTTCACCGGCCGGGCCGGTCTTCATGTCCTTGCGGGCCTGGCGCACCAGGGCGCGCAGCTGCTGGGAATCGGTGGCGGGGTGGGTTTCTATCCAGCCGCCGAGGGCGTCGTCGTCGGCAATCAGCCGGTCGCGCCAGCGTTCGGCCTCGTGCAGGGCGGCGGTTTCGGCGGCCGGCGCGATGCTTTGCTCGGACAGGGCCTGCTTCACGGCCTCCAGCACCTCGGGCTCGAGCTTGCGCATGAGCTTGCCGATGAACTGCATCTGGCGGCGCTTGCCCTCGAAATTGGTGATGCGCTTGGCTTCGGCGATGGCGTCGACCAGTTTTTCGTCGAGCTGGAGCGTATCGAACAGGCCGGCGCGCAGCGTGAGCAGCTCGGTGCCTAGCTTCTGCAGCTCGTCGCTTTCGCGCTTGAGGTCGGTACGGCTGGCTTCGTCGGTGCCCTTGAGCTCGCGCTTGAGCTCAAGGTCGAGTTCGCTGCCTTCGGCAACGAATTGGCCACGGACGAAATAGCCTTTTTTGGGTTTGCGGGACATGGAGTGGATTCTGGGCCGCACCGTGCGGCGTTGCAACGCGGTGGGAAGCTGGGGAGAAAACGTGAAACAGGGGGCGCAAGTATCATAGCCACCACATGACGACATCCTCCTCGCGCGCCGATTCCGGCTTCGCCTACAGCCGCTCCTTCTTCGAAAACCTGGTCGACACCGCCTTGGCGCATGCCAAAAAGCTCGGTGCCACCGACGCCGGGGCCGAGGCCTCCGAGGGCTGCGGCCTGAGTGTCTCGGTGCGCAAGGGCGAGCTGGAGAACGTCGAGCGCAACCGCGACAAGTCGCTGGGCATCACGGTCTACGTGGGCCACCGCCGCGGCAATGCCAGCACCTCCGACTTCTCCGAAGGGGCCATCAAGCAGACCGTTCAGGCGGCCTACGACATCGCCCGCTTCACGGCCGAAGACCCCGTCAGCGGCCTGCCGGACGAAGAAGACATCGCCAAGGTGCACCCCGAACTCGACCTGTTCCACCCTTGGGACGTGACGAGCGAACAGGCCGCCAAGCTGGCGCTGGAGTGCGAAGAAGCGGCCCTGTCGACCGACAAGCGCATCACCAACAGTGAAGGCGCGGGCGTCTCGGCCCAGCAGAGCCACTTCTTCAGCGCCCACACGCACGGTTTTCGCGGCGGCTACGCCAGCTCGCGGCATTCCATTTCGGTGGCGCCCATCGCCGGCAAGGGCGACGACATGCAGCGCGACGCCTGGTACAGCTCCATGCGCTCGGCCGATGAACTGGCCAGCCCGCAGGCCGTGGGCCGCTACGCCGCCGAACGGGCGCTCAGCCGCCTGAAGTCGCGCAAGATCAAGACCACCGAATGCCCGGTGCTGTTCGAGTCGCCGCTGGCCGTGGGCCTGCTGGGCGGGCTGGTGCAGGCTGTGAGCGGCGGGTCGCTGTACCGCAAGAGCAGCTTCCTGCTCGATTCGCTGGGCAAGCCCGTGTTGCCCAAGCACGTCGATGTGGCCGAAGACCCGCACGTGCTGCGCGGCAAGGGCAGCTCGCCCTTCGACGACGAAGGCGTGACCACCCGGGCGCGCAAGGTGGTCGATGCCGGCCGCCTCGAAGGCTACTTTCTCTCGACCTACTCGGCCCGCAAGCTGGGCATGAAGACCACCGGCAACGCCGGCGGCTCGCACAACCTGACGCTGAGCTCGCGCTTGACCAAGAACACCGACGACCTCGACGCCATGCTCGCCAAGCTGGGCACCGGCCTGTTCGTGATCGAGCTGATGGGCCAGGGCGTGAACTACGTGACCGGCGACTACTCGCGCGGCGCCAGCGGCTTCTGGGTCGAGAAGGGCAAGATCGCCTTCCCGGTGCAGGAGATCACCATCGCCGGCAACCTCAAAGACATGCTCATGGGCATCGAGGCCATCGGGGCCGATGCCTACACCTTCGGCGCCAAGACCACGGGATCGGTCCTGGTGAACCGGATGAAGATCGCCGGCAGCTGAGAAAGCACCGCCGGCCACCGCGCGAAGGCTCACAGAACCATGAGACACAACGCAGCGCGCAAGCCGGAACTCGAGCACGAACTGCTGCGCGACCCGAGGCTCGGCTTCGAGCCGGCGGGCGGCAGCTCGGTGCGCTGCCTGCAGCACGGCGTGCCCTGGCCCTTCGACTGCTGGCACTACCACGACGAATACGAACTGCAGTGCATCAATCGCAGCAGCGGTGACGCCTTCGTCGGCGACCACATCGGCCGCTTCGAGCCCGGCTACGTGGCCCTGGTGGGCGCCCGGCTGCCCCATACCTGGATTTCGCACGACGTGCCGCCCGAGGGCATTGCCGAGCGCAGCATGGTCATCCACTTTCGCGACGAGCCGCTGCGCAAGGGCACCGACCTGTTCCCGGAGCTGAAGGCGGTGCTGCCGATGCTCGACCGCGCAAAGCTCGGCATCGAGTTCTTCGGCATCCACGCGCTGGTGCGCGAACGCTTCCTGCGCGTGCAGGCGCAGGAGGGCATGGCCCGGCTGGCGGAGTTCATCGGCCTGCTGCACGAGCTGGCCCGCTGGCCCGACTGGCGCCAGATTTCGAACACCACAGGCACGGCGAGCGAAGACCCGAGCGCCAACACCCGCATGCGCCGCGTGCTCGACTACCTCGACCAGCACCTGACCGAAGAGCTGTCGCTGCCGGCCGTGTGCGCCGTGGCCAACATGGCCGAAAGCAGCTTCTCGCGCTATTTCCACAAGCACATGGGCGCCACCTTCACCGACTTCGTCACTCGGCTGCGCATCGCCAAGGCCTGCGAGATGCTGCAGACCTCCGACCGGCTTGTGAGCGACATCTGCTACGAGGTGGGTTTTGCGAACCTCGCGAACTTCAACCGGCGCTTCCTGCAGCTCAAGGGCATGACCCCCTCGGCCTACCGCCAGCAGGCGCAGGACCGCTTCGGCCTGCGCACCGCGCAGAACACGCCGCTCGCTACCACGGCCTGAGCTTCCCGGTGCTGAAGCTCATCAGGGGCTGGCATCCTGCGGCGTCAGGTGCCGGGTCGTGGCCCAGAACGCCAGTGCCAGGCCGCTGGTGAGGGCCCCGGCCAGGCAGACGATGTTCCAGCCGCCGTGTGCATACAGCATCGTCGAGACGATCGATCCGGTGGCGGAGCCGATGGAATAGAAGATCATGTAGCCGGCGGTCAGGCGGCTCTGGGCTTCCGGGCGCACGCGGTAGATCAGGCTCTGGTTGGCGACGTGCACCGACTGCAGGCCGAAGTCGATCGTGACGACGCCGACCACCATCGCCCAGATGGACCACGGCAGCATGGCGATGAGCGCCCAAGACAGCAGCATCACCGACAGCCCGATGCCGGTAGTGCGCTGTGCGCGGCCCCGGTCCGCCTGGCGGCCCGCGCGCGCAGCGCCCATGGCGCCGGCTGCGCCAGCCAGGCCGAACAGGCCCACCTGCGTGTGAGACAGCGAGAACGGCGGCGACGTGAGCGGCAGCACCATCGGCGTCAGCAGCATCGTGATCGCCATGAAGATCAGCATCGCGAGCACCGCACGGATGCGCAGCACAGGCTCTTCGGCGAAGAGCGTGAACACCGACCGGATCAGCTGCAGGTACGAAATGCGCACCGAGGGCAGTGCGCGTCGCGGGAGCGCCTTCCACAACAGGCCGGAGACGACCAGCGTGGCTGCGGCCGACACCAAATACACCGAGCGCCAGCCGACAAGATCGGACAGCGTGCCCGACACCGCCCGCGCCAGCAGGATGCCGACGATGATGCCGCTGGTGACGATGCCGACCACGCGGCCGCGCTCGCCCGGCGGGGCCATGAGTGCGGCGTAGGCGACCAGCACCTGCGTGACGACGGCCAGCAGGCCCACGGCGGCCATCGCCGGCAACAGGACCGCCGCGCTGGGCGCCAGCGCAACGCAAAGCAGGGCGATCACCGACAGCAGCGATTGCCCCACGATCAGTTGCCGCCGGTCGATCAGGTCGCCCAGCGGAACGACCAGCAGCAGCCCCAGGCCGTAGCCGACCTGGGTGATGGTGATCACGATGCCGACCGTGGCGGGGCGGATGCTGAAGGTGGCCGCCAGCGTGTCCAGTAGCGGCTGGGCGTAGTAGACGTTGGCCACGGCCAGCCCGCAGGCGACTGCGAACAGCAGCGCCATCGCGGCCGTTATCTGTGGCGTGGCAGTCCGTGTCTGCGCATCACGGGCCGCGGCCGCATCGATGTTCAATTGCATGGCGATGCTCTGTTTTTCTTCTGGCATTTCTGGTCGTTTTGGGTTTCAAAATAAAACCAAACAGATTCTATCAATCTGGTTTTACATTGCAACCGATTGGCGAATTCGTACGCCACCCCCGGCAAAACCCCAAGCCCGCTGGTCATCGAAGTACCAGTCCACCGGCGCGCGTGTACGCGGTGCCGGCCCGCGGCTGCATACGCTTCGTCCCTCTCGCAAGCCCTTCACAAACAAGACCAGGAGACGAACGATGACGAACCGAACCACGCGCCGCATCAAGGCCGGCGCACTGTTGCTGGCGGCATTGGCCGCGGCGGGCCATGCGCAGGCGCAGCAGGCCTGCAAGGACGATGTGCGCGTGCTGTCCCAGCCGCGCGACGGACTGACCCTGCTGGAAAAGTACAAGGACGAGTTCAAGGCCCTGAGCGGCGCATCGTTCAGCATCGACAACCTCAACGAGAACGACCGCCGCACCAAGACCCGCGCCGACGCCTCGACCGTCGGCAAGTACAACGTGTACTACGTCGACGAGGCCAACGTGCCGCTGTTCGCCCAGTCGAAGTGGATCGTGCCGCTTGCCAGGTACTACCCGGCCGACTACGACTACGCCGACTTCGACCCCGGCCGCCAGAAGGTCGCCACCTTCGACGGCCAGGCCTGGTTTGCGCCGCTCACCGGTGGCGGCGACTTGCTGGTCTACCGAAAGGACCTGCTCGAAAAGGCCGGCATCAAGCCGCCCACCACGCTCGAGGAATTCGCCGAAGCCGCGAAGAAGCTCAACGACCCGGCCCACGGCATCTACGGCGTGGCCCTGCGCGGCCAGCGCGGTTCGGGTGCCAACGTGTGGCGTTGGATGCCGTTCTTCCGCGGCTACGGCGGCCAGTGGTTCGACGGCGACAAGCCCGTGTTCGATTCGCCCGCCGCGGTGAAGGCCACGCAGACCTACCTCGACCTGTTCAAGTACTCGGCGCCCGGCACCAAGACAGGCGGCTGGGACGAGGCCACCGGCGCCTTCCTCGCGGGCAAGGTGGCGATGCTGATCGAGTCGACCCCACTGGCGGGCAACGCGCTCGACCCCAAGATGTCGACCGTGATCGGCAAGGTCGCCTACCTGCCGCCGCCCACGCCGCTGACCGGCGGCGGCTACGGCCACGGGCTGGCCATCGGTGCCAAGGCCAACAAGACCGAGGAGGCGAAGAAGTGCGCGGGCCTGTTCGTCGCCTGGGCCACTTCCAAGCAGCAGGAGCAGCGCCGCCTCGCCGAAGGCCAGTTCGGCGAGCTCAACCGTACCAGCGTGCTGGGCAGCCCCGAGTTCGCCAAGCGCTATGGCGCCGACCTCGGCAAGGCGCTGGCCGACACCGGCAAGCTCACGGCCGTGAACTTCTGGCAGGACGCCGCCTGGCCCGACCTCGGCGACCGCTGGGGGATCATTCTCGAAGAGCTGATCACCGGCTCGCGCACCGACATCAAGGCCGGCCTCGACGAGCTCGACGCCTACGCGAAGCAACTGATCGCACGGCGCAAGAAGTGATGGCCGCCAGGGAGAAACGAAAAAAGACAAGGCTGCCGGTCGTCTTCATCGGGCCGGGCCTGCTGGTGCTCGCGGTGCTGGCGCTGGTGCCGACGCTGTTCGCGATCGGCATCTCCTTGCAAGACCGCGAGCTCGGGCAGGCCGATTCCAGCTGGGTCTGGCTGTCGAACTACATCCAGCTGTTTTCCGATCGGCGCTTTCTCAACTCCGTGCGGGTGTCGCTGGTGTGGGAGGTGTTGACGGTCAGCGCGACCATGGGGCTCGCGGTGCTGCTGGGTGTGCTGCTGTTCCAGTGCACCACCGCGCGCTGGCGCAACGTGTTGTCGATGCTGTTCATCGTGCCCGTGCTGCTGCCGCGCGTGTCGGCCGCCTTCGTGTGGAAGTTCGCCTTTCATCCGCTGTTCGGACTGCTGACGTATCCGTACAAGGCGATCACCGGCGAACCGCTGGACCTGCTGGCCAGCCCGCTCACGGCGCTGATGACGGTGGCGTTCGTGGACGTGTGGCAGTGGGGGCTGTTCTTCGCGGTCATCGTGCTGAAGCTGCTCGAGACGCTGCCGCCACAGCCCTTCGAGGCCGCGCGCATGGACCATGCGAAGACCTGGGAGGTGTATGCGTACGTCGCGCTGCCGATGCTGAAGGCGCCGCTTATCAGCCTGACGTTCGTGAAGATGGTCGAGTCGTTGCGTGCCTTCGACCTGATCTACGTGATGACGCGTGGCGGGCCCGGCATCTCCACCGAGACGCTGGACATGTACGCCTTCTCGCAGGGCTTCATCGAGTCTGGGCGTATCTCGTACGCGTCGAGCATGGCTGTGCTGATGATGGTCGCCTCGACCGTGGCGTTCACCTACATCTGGAAATGGACGCGACCGAAATGAGCGCTTTGCCAAAAAAGAAAACCCCGTTCGCCCCAGGCACGCTGCTAGCCCGGCTGGTGCTGGTCGCCGCAGGGCTCTCCGCACTGGTGCCGGTGTTCTGGACCTTTCTCAACTCGTTCAAGAACCGGGTGGACATCGTCTCGGCAGTGCCGAAGATCTTCTTTACGCCGACACTGGAGAACTACGTCTACGTGCTGAGCCGCGAGGCCGTGGCGCAGGGGCTGCTCAATTCCATCGTGGTGGTGGGCGCGGCAGTGATTGCCGGCGCGGTGCTCGGGCTGCCGGCTGCCTATGCGCTCGCCCGCTATCCGCTGCGCTGGGCTGACGACATCCAGTTCTTCGTGCTGTCGATGCGCTTCCTGCCGCCCGTGGCCGTGGCCATTCCGCTCATGGTGATCTGGCTGCAGCTGGAGTTGTACGACACGCGCTTCGCGCTGATCGTTACCTACACGCTGCTCACGCTCTCGACCGTGATCTGGCTCGCCATACCGGCCTTCAAGGCTGTGCCGAAAGAGGTGGAAGAGGCGGGTCGCGTCGACGGCTACGGCCCCTATGCGATCTTCTTCAAAGTGGCGCTGCCGATTGCCGCGCGCTCGCTGGTCGGCGCCATCGCCTTCGGCTTCGTGCTGGTGTGGAACGAGTTTCTCATCGCGCTGATGCTCACAACGTCGGACGCGAAGACGCTGCCCATCGTTGCCTCGGAGCTGAGCCAACTCGGGCGCGACGTGCCGTGGGGCATCTTGAATGCCTCGGTCATCCTGCTGTCGCTGCCACCGCTCTTGATGGTCGGCGTGCTCAGCGGCTTCCTCAACGCCGCCTTCAAGCGCAAGCGCGACGCAGCATGAGCCAGATCATTTCCTTTCCCTCGAAGAACAACATGTCCGCAATCAGCTGTCACAACATCATCAAGCGCTACGGCGAAACACAGGTCGTGCACCAGTTCGACCTCGACGTGTCGGACAACGAGTTTGTCGTGTTCCTGGGCCCCTCGGGCTGCGGCAAATCGACCATCCTGCGCATGCTCGCGGGGCTGGAAGATATTTCCGACGGCGACCTGCTGATCGGCGGCCAGCGCGTGAACGACTTGCCGCCGCAGGAGCGCGGCATTGCCATGGTGTTCCAGAATTACGCGCTCTATCCGCACATGAGCGTGCGTGACAACATCGCGTTCGGCCTCAAGCGCCTGAAGGTGCCCAAGGCCGAGATCGATGCGCGCATCAAGGAGGTGTCGGACACACTGGGCCTGGAGCGGTACCTGCAGCGCAGGCCCACCGAGCTGTCGGGCGGCCAGCAGCAGCGCGTGGCGATTGCGCGCGCCATGATCAAGACGCCCAAGGTGTTCCTGTTCGACGAACCGCTGTCCAACCTCGACGCCAAGCTGCGCAACCACATGCGCATCGAGATAGCCCGGCTGCACCAGGCGCTGAAGACCACCACCGTGTACGTCACGCACGACCAGCACGAGGCCATGACGCTGGCCGACCGCATCGTGCTGCTGCGCGACGGGCGCATCGAGCAGGTCGGCTCGCCGCGCGAGATCTTCGAGCGGCCGCGCTCGGCCTTCGTGGCCGGCTTCATCGGCACGCCGCCGATGAACCTGGTCGAGATGATGGTGCGTGACGCCGATGGCTACTTCGAGCTGGCGGGCCGCGAGGGCACCGTGCTTGTGGACGCGCGCCGCTTTGCACTCGAAGGCCGCGAGCGCGTGACGCTGGGCGTGCGGCCCGCGCACCTGCAGGTCGACACGCAAGGCGGTCGCGGAGGGGGCTTTGCCGGCGAGGTGCAGCTCATCGAATACCTCGGCAACGAAGTGCTGGTGAGCTTCGGGCAGGGCGAGAGCGAAATCGCCGCGCTGATGCCCTCGGCCCAATGCCCGCGGCTGCGCGATGCGGTGCGTTTCGTGGCCGATCCGTTGCAGGTGCACCTGTTCGACATCGACACCGGTGCCTCGCTGCTGCGCACCGACACCCCTTTGCATTGACACCCCCGACACCCCTTCAAGGACGAAAAGAAATGAAAGCACTGGTTCTGGAAAAAGCGCACGAGCTCAGGCTGCGCGACGTAGACCTTCCCCTGGACATGGGGCCGCGCGACGTGAAGATCCGCATGCACACCGTGGGCGTGTGCGGCAGCGACGTTCACTACTACCAGCACGGCGGCATCGGCCCCTATGTGGTGGAAGATCCAATGATCCTGGGCCACGAGGCCTCGGGCGTGGTGGCCGAGGTGGGGGCGGAAGTCACGCACCTGAAGCCCGGCGACCGCGTATGTATGGAGCCCGGCATTCCGCAAATGGACTCGCGCGCCACGCTCGAAGGCATCTACAACCTCGACCCTGCCGTGCGTTTCTGGGCGACGCCGCCGATCCACGGCTGTCTTACGCCCTTCGTGGTGCACCCGGCGGCCTTCACCTTCCGCCTGCCCGACAACGTGAGCTTCGGCGAGGGCGCCATCGTCGAGCCGCTGGCCATCGGTCTGCAGGCCGCGAAGAAGGCGGCGCTGAAGCCGGGCGACGTGGCGGTGGTCATCGGCGCGGGCACCATCGGCGCGATGACGGCGCTGGCTGCACTTGCGGGCGGCGCGGCGCGCGTGATCCTCGCGGACCTCGTGCCGGAGAAGCTGGCGCTGTTTGCGGACAACCCGGCCGTCACCACGGTCGATGTGCGCAACACCAAGCTCGCCGACACCGTGAAGTCGCTGACCGACGGCTGGGGCGCCAACGTGGTGTTCGAAGCCAGCGGCAGCGCGCGCGCCTTCGACGACATCTTCGAGCTGCTGTGTCCCGGCGGCTGCCTCGTGATGGTGGGCATACCCGCTGCCAAGGTGGCCTTCGACATCGTCGCCATCCAGGCGAAGGAGGCGCGCATCGAGTCGGTGTTCCGCTACGCCAACATCTTCCCGCGCGCGCTGGCGCTGATCGCGTCGGGCCAGGTCGACGTGAAGCCCTTCATCTCGCGCACCTTCGCGTTCGAAGATGGCATCGAGGCCTTCGAGGAGGCCGCTGCGGGGCGCGCGACCGACGTGAAGATCCAGATCGAGTTTGGGGAGCCCGTCACTTCCTCGTAGCTTCTTCCGTAGGCGCGATCAGGTGCTCGAGCATGCGCCGGGCGTTGAGCGGCAGGTCTTCCGACGAGCGCACGCAGGCCATCAGCGTGCGCTCGGCCCATTTGTCGGCGAGCGAGGCGCGCGCGATCTTCATCGAGCGGGCGCAGCGCTCAGCCGCGGTCTGCGGCACGATGCCGACGCCAATGCCGTACTCCACCATGCGGCACACGGCCTCGAAGTTGCGCACGCGCACCCGGTAGGCCAGGTGCTTGCCCAGCGCACGCACATGCTGGGTGATCAGCAGCTGCAGCGCGCTGTCCGCGGGCAGGCCCACGAATTCGCTGTCGACCACGTCGGCCAGCTGCAGACGCCGGCGTCCGGCAAGGGAGTGGCCGCGTGGCATCACGAGCACGAGGTCGTCGCGGCGGAAGGGGTGGCATTCGAGGCCTTCGCTGTCGATGGCGTCCGAGACGATGCCGATGTCGCACAGGCCGGCGCGCAGCGCGTCCACCGTGTCGGGGCTGGGACGCTCCTCGAGGTCGACCGAGATGCGTGGATGCTCGGCGAGAAAGCGGCTCAGCACCTCGGGCAGGTGCTCGGTCAGCGCCGAAGTGCCGCACATGAAGCGCACGTGTCCCTTGAGGCCCTGGCCGTATTCGCCGAGTTCGCCGCGCAGCCGCTCCATCTGCTGCAGCACGACGCGCGCGTGGTGCAGCAGCGTGCGGCCGGCCTCGGTGGGGCGCACGCCCTGCGCGTGGCGGGTGAGCAGCGGGCTGCCGAGCGCGTCTTCCATGCCGCGCACGCGCTGGCTGGCGGAGGCCAGCGTCATGTGCGAGCGCCCGGCGCCTCCGGTGAGGCTGCCGGCTTCGACGACGTTGAGGAAGAGCCGCAGGTCGGTGAGATCGAATCGCATGGTTCGGCGGAGTGTGCACCAGGAGCCTCAGCCGCAGCCTGAGGCTACCTCTGCGAATGCCCGATTTCCAGAGGCCGGCTTCGTCGGCAGAGTCGTGTCCCGATGACGCATTCGATCGACACAACGAGTTTCTGGGCCGCCGCCGCGGCGGTGTACCTGCTGGCCGGGGTGATCAAGGGCGTGGTCGGCCTCGGGCTGCCGACGGTGTCGATGGCGCTGCTCGCGCTGTGGATGTCGCCGGTGCAGGCCGCGGCGCTGCTGATCGTGCCGTCGCTCGTCACCAACATCTGGCAGACCGGGCCGCGCGCGACCTTCATGCCGGTGCTGCGGCGCATCGGCGGCATGCAGGTGGGGGTGGTGATCGGCACGCTGGGCGGGGCGCTGTGGCTGGGCGTGCCGGCGGGGGCCTGGGCTTCGTTCGCGCTCGGGGTGGCGCTGGTCGTCTACGCGGTCTGGGGGCTGACCGGGCGGCAGCTTCACGTGACCGACGCGCAGGCGCGCTGGATGGGGCCGCTGGTGGGCATCGTCACGGGGCTGGTGACGGCGGGGACCGGGGTGTTCGCGGTGCCGGCGGTGCCGTACCTGCAGGCGCTGGGGTTCCAGCGCGATTCGCTCATCCAGGCGATGGGGATCTCTTTCACCACCTCGACGGTGGTGCTGGCCATCGGGCTGGTCGGGAACGGGGGCTATCCGATGTCGGCGATGGGCGGGTCGATCGCCATGCTGGTGCCGGCCATCGGCGGCATGGTGCTCGGGACCTGGCTGCGGCAGCGGCTGTCGGTGGCGGTGTTCAAGCGCTGCTTCCTGATCGGGCTGGCGCTGCTGGGGCTTTACATGGCCGCGCGCGCCGGGCTGTGAGCCGAAGTCAGGCTGCCAGCAGCAGGGCAGCGCGAACGCGCTCGATGGTCTGGCGGTAGGGCAGGGCGAAGTCATCGAGTGCATCGCCCGCTTCGAGCCAGCGGAACGCGAACACCAGGCCTTCCTCTTCAGGGCTGCCCGTGGCCATGTGCGTGAAGGTTTCAGGCAGGGCGCCTTGGGCGCGCATCAGGAACAGGTGCCACAGCTGCGGGTGGCGGTGCGTGTTGCCTTCGACGCCGGCTTCGCATTCGCGGTGCAGCGTGCCCAGCGATTGCAGCGGGCCGGTGTAGTCGAGGCCCGATTCCTCGAGCAGCTCGCGGCGCACCGCCACTTCAGGCGATTCGCCGGGCTCGATGGTGCCCTTGGGCAGCTGCATGTTGCCATCCTCGGGATGGCGGAACACCAGCAGCCGGCCCCGCGCGTCAACCATGCAGGCGCAGGCCTTGGGGATCGTGGCGGAGGGGCTGCTGCCGGTGCTGTTCATCATCAGGCGCCCGTCAGAGCGGCCTTGACCGCTGCGCTGACCTGGCCCATGTCGGCCTTGCCGGCGAGGCGGGTCTTGACCACGCCCATCACCTTGCCCATGTCGCCGGGGCCGCTGGCGCCCAGCTCGGCCACGATGGCCTTCACGGCGGCCACCGTTTCATCGGCGCTCATGCGCTGGGGCAGGTAGGCCTCCAGCACCTTGATCTCGGCAGCTTCCTTGTCGGCCAGATCGGGGCGGCCACCGGTGGTGAAGGCCGCGATCGAGTCCTTGCGCTGCTTGACCATCTTGTCGACGATGGCGACGACCATGGTGTCGTCGAGTTCCACGCGCTCGTCGACTTCCTTTTGCTTCAGGGCCGCGAGCAGCAGGCGGATGGTGGCCAGGCGCTCGGAGTCCTTGGCGCGCATCGCCGTCTTCATGTCTTCGGTGATTTGTTCTTTGAGAGTCATTCGGCAACCTTTCGGAAAAAACAAAAGCCGCGGCAGGTTTCCCTGGCGCGGCTGAGGCAACGGGGCGGCGGTGCTGACTTTCGTCTGGAGCCGGCCGCCCTGGGTGTTGCTTAGTACAGCTTCTTGGGCAGCTGCATGCTGCGCACGCGCTTGTAGTGGCGCTTGACCGCGGCGGCCTTCTTGCGCTTGCGCTCGGCGGTCGGCTTTTCGTAGAACTCGCGGGCGCGCAGGTCGGTCAGCAGGCCGAGCTTTTCGATGGTGCGCTTGAAACGGCGCAGTGCGACGTCGAAGGGCTCGTTTTCTTTAACGCGGATGGTGGTCATTGATGAATCGTTGAAATGAATTTGGCCTGGAGAGATCGAGGCCCCAAGCCGGGGTTCCTCAACTGAAAACTTTTTGCGGCCGTTGAGGGGAGGCCAAGAGTTAGCCCGCGATTATAGCGCGGTTGCGCACGCGTGGGCGCTCGCCCAGGCCCATTGGAAGTTGTATCCGCCCAACCAGCCGGTCACATCGACCACTTCGCCGATGAAATACAGGCCCGGCTGCTTCGATTCCATGGTCTGGGACGACAGGTCGCGGGTGTCGACACCGCCGGCCGTGACCTCGGCTTTTTTGTAACCTTCGGTGCCGCTGGGGGTGATCTGCCAGCGGGCGATGCGCTCCGACAGGGCCGCCAGCGCCTTGTCCGCAGCTTCGTTGACGGGGCGCTGCAGCGCCGGATCCTGCCCGACCCAGGCGTCGGCCAGCCGGGAGGGCACCAGCGTGGCCAGTTCGTTGGCGATGCGTTTCTTCGAGCGCAGCTTGGCTTCGCCCAGCGCCTCTGCCACGTTCACGCCGGGCGCGAAATCCAGCGTGAGCGGGGTGCCGGGCTTCCAGTAGCTCGAAATCTGCAGCACCGCCGGGCCCGACAGGCCTCGGTGGGTGAAGAGCAGGTCCTCGAGGAAGGCCATTTTTTCCTTCTTCGCCCCGGTCTCGATGCGCACCGGCAGCGCCAGGCCGGCCAGTTCGGCATACGGCGCCCAGCCTTCGCCGCCGAAGGTCAGCGGCACCAGTGCCGGACGGGGGGTGACGAGGCGCAGGCCGAACTGCTCGGCAAGGCGGTAGCCAAAGTCGCTGGCACCGATCTGCGGGATCGACAGGCCGCCCGTGGCCACCACGATCTTCGGCGTTTCGATCAGCCCGCGATCGCTCTCGATTTGATAGCTGCCAGCACCCGATCCATCGGCGTCAGCGCCAGAAAACGCAATCTTCCCGACCTTGCACGGCTGCCACCGCTCCACCCCACCCGCCGCGCATTCCGCCAGCAGCATGTCGACGATCTGCTGCGACGAGCCGTCGCAGAACAGCTGCCCCTTGTGCTTCTCGTGGAAGGCGATGCCGTGCTTCTGCACCAGCTCGATGAACTGCTGCGGCGCATAGCGCGACAGCGCCGAGCGGCAGAAATTCGGGTTGTCGCCGATGAAGTGGCGCTGCGGTGCGCGCACGTCGAGGTCGCGGTTCGTGAAATTGGCTCGCCCGCCGCCCGAGATGCGGATCTTCTCGCCCACCTTTTCGCTGTGGTCCACCACCAGCACCCTGAGCCCGCGCTGGCCCGCCACGCCGGCGCAGAACAGCCCGGCAGCCCCGGCGCCGATCACGACGACGTCGAAGCGCGATGAAGCGGCCGCGCTCAAGGGCCGTCTGCCGCGAGCAGCGGCGGCGGGTTGTATTTCAGGTGGCCCACGTAGCGCAGCGGCTGCGTGGCGGCAATGGAGGGCACGTCGCCCTCGCGCATGTGCAGCAGGTCGGACGGGCTCACCCAGCGCGGGTCGGCGCTGGTGATCGGCAGGCCAGCCTGTTTGTAGGCCTCGAGCACGAACTGCGAGCAGAAGAACTGGTCGTCGCGGCTCGCACCCAGCTGCACCATGGCCATGCCGCTCACGCAGTAGTTGCTGACCGCGCTTGGCACCAGCGGTAGTTCGCACAGGCGCCGGTTCAGCACGAAAGGCGCGTTCAGCAGCACGCCCACGGTGTTGTAGCGCGCGCCGACCTGCGACAGCGCCCATTCGCGCATGCGCCCGGCACCGGCTTCGTCGACGCCCGGCACGCGAAAGGCCACCACCATCTGCTCTTCATCGACCAGATCGGCCAGTGGCCGCGCGCGCACGCCGGTGCCCACGGCTTCGGCGATCTGGCCGTCGCCGAGGTACAGCACCGCGTGGCTCACCGGCGAGAAGGTGCCCAGCCGGATGCCGAAGGAATTCACCGTGGCGATGGAGGTCAGCAGGATGTCGCCGGGCTCCAGTGCGTCGGCCGCGATGAGTTCGCCGCCGTTGCCCGGCGCGATGACCGAGCTCTGCACCCGTAGGCGCAAGCCGGCATCCTTGGTCGGCAGGTCGATGCGGGTGGCGCAGGCCGTGAGCAGCAGGGCTGCGCCCGCGGCAACGACGACCGCGGCGGTCTTGAACGCGGCGCGCATCAGCCCTTCCAGATGAACGGAAACTTCAGCTGCTTGAAGAAGCCGTTGGGCACGTAGTCGCCCAGCACGCCGTATTTTTCGGGCCAGAGCTTGGTGCTCTTCACCGCGGTGCCGAAGATGTAGTCGAGAAAGGCGTAGTGCGCCGCGTAGTTCTTGTCGAGTGCTTCCTGGTCCTGGCTGTGGTGCCAGTGGTGGAAGTTGGGCGTCACGATCAGGTAGCGCAGCGGACCGAGCCGCACGCTCACGTTGCAGTGGTTGAACACCGCCTGGAAGCCGACCACCACGATGTAGGCGTCGATCACGTCCTTGCTGAAGCCCAGCACGTAGATGGGCGCCAGCACCAGCGTGCGCGTGATCAGCAGTTCGAGGATGTGCTGGCGCGAGCCCGCCATCCAGTCCATGCTCTTCACGCTGTGGTGCACCGCGTGCAGGCGCCACAGCACCGGCACCTCGTGGTAGGCGCGATGCGTCCAGTACTGCACGAGGTCGGCCACCAGAACGATCAGCAGCAGCCCCGCCCAGAACGGCAGGTTGCCCACCCAGCCACGAATGCCGTCATTGGCGGCCCAGCCGAAGAGCTTGTGCACCATCAGGTTGGTGGCCAGCAGCACGAAGCCCACGATCATGTGGTTCACCACGAAGTGATGGAAGTCGGTCTGCCACTCTTCGCGGAACACGGGCTGGTCTTTGCGCAGCGCAAAGAGTTTCTCGATGAAGATGAAGATCAGCGACGAGCCCAGCAGGTCGAGGATGAACCAGTCGAGCCCGATGTACGGCGTGTTGTCCGCGAAGTCGTGCACCGGCACCTTGTGCCCGCCGAGCAGCGCCGACGCCACCACCAGCAGGAACGCCGCCGACGAGAGCCAGCGCGAGCGGTTGAAGATGATGTTGACCAGCGACAGCCCACCCGCGATGACCAGCGCCGCCAGCAGGATGTAGCGCATCACGTCGACGTTGTAGCTCTTGCGCAGTTCGGGCGTGGTGAGGTACTGCGGAAAGTGGAAGGCCAGTACGCCGAGGAAGCACAGGATGGCCAGGCTCAGCGCGATGGTGCCTGTGACCAGCCCTTGGCCACGGCGCAGTTCGCCGTGGTTATGGGTGAATTCGTTGAGTTTGTCGATGTCCAGCATGCCCGCCTCTCTCGCTTGTACTTTGTGTTGGAGCGCGATTTTAGAGGCGGCTGTAGGAAAAATCTCACCTGGGCCGCACAGCCCTGCGGCGCAGCAGCGCGGCCGAGCCCAGCGCCACGGCCATCACGAGCAACGACACGACGGTGGTCACCGTGCCCAGCGCATAGATCGACGGCGTGGTGACGGTCGACGTCAGGCCCTGCAGCTCGAGCGGCAGCGTGTTGACGTCGCCGATGGCCTGCGAGGTGCGGGCGATCTCGTCCCACGACAGCGTGAAGCCGAACATGCCGATGCCCACGATCGACGGGCCGATCAGCGGCAGCACCACGAAGCGAAAGGTCTGCCACGGCGTGGCGCCGAGGTCGCGCGCGGCTTCTTCGTAGGCGGGGTTGAAGCGGTTGAACACCGCGAACATGATGAGCAAGCCGAAGGGCAGCGTCCAGGTCAGGTGCGCGCCGAGGGCGGAACTGAACAGGCCCAGCGCGGTGCCGTAGCCTTCGAGCAGCGTGGTCGCGTCCATCGCCGTCAGCACGCTCTTGATGCCCGTGTCGATCAGCCGGAACTGCAGGCCGATGCCGAGCGAGATGATGATCGACGGCATGATGAGGCTGGCCACCGTGACGAAGAACAGGGCGTTGCTGCCCGCGAGCTTCTTGCGGAACGCCAGGCCCGCCAGCACCGACAGCACGACAGTGAAGGCCATCACCACCGCGCCCAGCGCCAGCGAGCGCCTGAAGGCCGCGCCGATGTCCACTGTGCCCAGCCCTTCAGCCAGCTTGTAGAACCAGTGCAGCGAGACGCCGCGCAACGGGAAGGTGAGACCGCCCTCGGGGCCCTGGAAGCTGAGCACGAAGATCGTGATCATCGGGCCGTAGAGGAACAGCACGAACAGGGCGAAGACCGTAGCGAGAGGCCAGAAGCCAGGGCTGCGTTGTTCGCCTATGCGTTGGCTCATTTGTATTTTTCCTTCAGGGCGTGAGCGCGCCCCGAACGACGCACCCCAAACAGAACGGAAGAATCCAGGTTCACCCTAGAGCTCCTTTCGAATGTCGACCAGCCGCGTCAGCCCCCAGATGATCATCAGCACGACAGCCAGCAGGATCATCGCGTTGGCCGCAGCCAGCGGAAACTGCAGGTACGAGGTCTGCACCTGGATGATCTTGCCGATGGAGGCGATCTGCTGGCCGCCCATCACGCCGATGGTGACGAAGTCGCCCATCACGATGGTGATGACGAAGATCGACCCGATCAGGATGCCGGTGCGCGACAGCGGCACCACCACGTTCCACAGCGTTTGCCAGCCCGAGGCGCCCGCGTCGCTGGCTGCTTCGAGCAACGAGCGGTCGATGCGCATCATGCTGTTGAAGATCGGCACGATCATGAACATCGTGTAGAGGTGCACGAAGGCCAGCACCACCGAGAAATCGGAGAACAGCAGCCACTCCACAGGCTGGTTCACGAGGCCCAGGCCCATGAGCGCCTGGTTGACCAGCCCGTTGCGTCCCAAGAGCGGCACCCACGAGATCATGCGGATCACGTTCGAAGTCCAGAAGGGCACCGTGCACAGCACGAACAGCACCGTCTGCATGGTCGACGAGCGCACGTGGAACGCCAGGAAGTACGCAACCGAAAAGCCGATCAGCAGCGTGATGCCCCACACCAGCACGCAGAACTTGAACGTGCTCAGGTAGGTGTTGAGCGTGACGCACAGGTCGCCGTTATCGGTGAGGCGCGAGCAGCCCTCGAACAGGCTCAGGTAGTTGCGCAGCGTGACCGCAGGGATCAGCTCGTATTCGTTGAAGTTCCACAGGCTGACCATCGCGACCAGCGCCAGCGGAACCAGGAAGAACAGCAGGAACACCAGCGCGAACGGCGCCGCCTGCCACCATGCTTTCACAGCATGGATGGGCGTGGTGGCGACGGACGCGCTGGTCGAGGGGGCGCTCACAAGCTCAGGTCGAAGGTCAGGCCGCGACGAACTCGTTCCACTTGCGGACCATGTACTCGTTCTCGTCCATCACGGCGTTCCAGCAGGCGATGCCGCCCATGCGCTGTTCGTAGCTGCCGCCGTCGCGCACCGAGCCCGCCTTGGCGATCACGTCGCCCTGCGGGCTCTTGATGTCCTGCGCGGCGGGCTTGCCTTCCATCCAGTAGGCCCACTCGTAGGCTTCCATCTTGGTCTTGGCGGTGTCGAGCACGGCGCTGTAGTAGCCCTGGCGGTTGAGGTACGCACCAGCCCAGCCGTCGAGGAACCAGTTGATGAACTCATAGGCGCCGTCGAGCTTCTTGCCCGAGAGCGTGGCCGGCAGCCCGAAGCCCGAGGCCCAGGCGCGATAGCCTTCCTTCAGCGGCTGGAAGGTGCAGTCGATGCCCTTGCTGCGCACGGCCGTGACGGCGGGCGACCACATCGACTGGATCACAACCTCGCCCGAGGCCATGAGGTTCACCGACTCGTTGAAGTCTTTCCACAGCGCGCGGAACTGGCCGGCCTTCTTGGCTTCGATCAGGGTCTTGATCGTCAGGTCGATCTCGGCCTTGGTCATGTTGCCCTTGTCGGCGTACTTGTGGATGCCCTTGGCCTCCACCACCATCGCGGCGTCCATGATGCCGATCGACGGAATGTTCAGGATCGCGGTCTTGCCCTTGAACTCGGGGTTCAGCAGCTCGGCCCACGAAGAGATCGGGCGCTTGATCAGGTCGGGCCGGATGCCCAGGGTGTCGGCGTTGTAGGTGGTCGGGATCAGCGACATGAACTGCGTGGCCGACTTCGCGAAGACCTTGCTCTTCTCGCCCTCGAGATAGATCACCTTGACCGGCGCCGTGCCCTGGCTGCCGACCTTCTTGCCCGCAACTTCGCCCTTGGTGAAGAGCGAGGTGATCTTGTCGGCGTTCTTCACGCGCTTGGTGTCGATGCCCTTCAGGTTGCCGGTCGGCACGATCTTCTTGAGCGAGAAGAACTCGGTATCGATCAGGTCGAAGCTGTTGGGGGCGGTCACGGCGCGCTTGGTCACGTCGTCGGTGGTCACGGCCACGTACTGGATCTCGATGCCGGTGTCGGCCTTGAATTTTTCGGCAATCGCCTTGTCCTGGTTCACCGCGGTGCCGAGGTAGCGCAGCACGATCTTTTCCTGCGCATGTACGAAGGGCGCGATGCCCGTGGCCAGGATGCCGGCGGTGCCTTGCAGGAGGGTGCGGCGCTTGACGCCGTTGGACGAGTCGATGGAATCGGTCATGGCTGAGTCTCCAGAGAAAAAAGTGGAAAGAAACGAACGCAGGAAAAAGAGAAGCAGGTTGCGGATGCGCTCACAGGGTCATGGCGAGCGCGGCCGTGTCGTCGCGCTGGCGAGCCCCGGCGTTGGCGGGCGCCGAAGCCCGCTCGCCCGGCGGCTTGACGCCGGGGCCGAGCACGCGCGCGTCGGCTTCGGCCCATGAGAGGCGCACCGCCTCGCCGTGCGCATAGGGGCGCGCGAGGAAAGCGGCTTCGCCGAGCAGCACAGAGACGTTCTGGCGCCCGGCGGCAGCGCCTTCGAGCGCCAGGCCGAGCAGCACGTAGGTGCCCTGGTATTCGACGTCGGTAACGGTGGCGGCAAGGGCAGTGCCAGCCGCGTCGCCCTCCGAAGCCGCGGCGATCCGCATGCGGTCGTTGCGCACCGCGATCGGGCCGGCCGGCGTGTCGAACACGTTGTGGCCGCCCATGAAGCGCGCCACGAACTCGCTCGCCGGGTGGTTGTAGACCGCGTGCGGCGAGCCGACCTGCTCGATCACTCCGTGGTTCATCACCACCATGGTGTCGGCCAGCGCCATCGCCTCTTCCTGCGAGTGCGTGACGTGCACGAAGGTCAGGCCCAGTTCCTTCTGCCAGCGCCGCAACTCGGCGCGCATCTGGATGCGCAGGAAGGGGTCGAGCGCCGACAGCGGCTCGTCGAGCAGCAGCACGCGCGGCTCGGTGATGAGTGCTCGCGCCAGTGCCACGCGCTGCTGCTGGCCGCCGGAAAGCTCACCGGGCTTGCGGTTGGCCAGGTGACCCATCGCCACGCGTTCGAGCAGGTCGTTGGCACGCTTGTGGCGCTCGGCCTTGCCGACGCCTTTCATCTTGAGGCTGAAGGCCACGTTGTCGGTGGCCGAGAGGTGCGGGAACAGGGCGAAGCTCTGGAACATCATCGCCGTGCCGCGCGCGGCCGCGGGCAGGTCGGTGATGTTGCGGTTGTCCAGCAGGATGTCGCCGCTGGTGACGGACTCGTGGCCCGCGATCATGCGCAGCGTGGTGCTCTTGCCGCAGCCCGACGGGCCGAGCAGGCAGCAGTAGCTGCCGCTGGCAATGCGCAGGTCTATCTGGTCGACGGCGGCCGGTGTGCCGGGGGCATAGCGCTTGGTGAGCGCGACGATCTCGACGGCGGCGGGTTCGGGCGTGGCGACGGCATTCATTGCCGGTGGCTCAGCACGATCCATGCCACGTTGTGGTGCGCGGCGCCCGTGCCGCTCGTGCTGTCCTCGCCCTGGTCAGGTGCCGATCAGGTACCGAACTTGTCCGCGTCCACCGGTACCTCGACGGCTGCCAGTCCGCGCAGCACGTCGCCCACCACGATCACAGCCGGGCTGGCCAGGCCGGCCTCGGCGATGCCGTTCTGCAGGTTGCCCAGCGTGGTCGCGATGTGCCGCTGGTGCGGCAGGCTCGCATGCTGGATGACGGCCACCGGCGTGTCGCCCGGCAGGCCTTGCAGCAGTTCGCGTTCGATGTGCCCGGCGCCCGACACGCCCATGTAGATAACGAGCGTGAGCCGCGCGTTGTACGCGGTCGCGGCCAGCGCGCGCCAGTCGGTCGGGTCCTCGGCTGCGCCGGCCCCTGTCTTGGCATGGCCGGTGACGAACACCACGCCCTGCGCATGGTCGCGGTGCGTGAGCGGCACGCCCAGCGCGGTCACGGCCGCCAGGCCGGCGGTGATGCCGTTGACCACGGTGCATTCGATGCCGGCTTCGCGCAGGTGCTCCACTTCTTCGCCGCCGCGGCCGAAGATGAACGGGTCGCCGCCCTTGAGGCGCACTACCGTCTCGCCTTCGCGCACCGCGGTGATCATCAGCCGCTCGATGAATGCCTGCGGCGTGCTCTTGCAGCCGCCGCGCTTGCCCACGTGCACGATGCGCGCTCCGGGGCGGCTGTAGGCCAGGATCTCGTCGTTCACGAGGTCGTCGACCAGCAGCACCGTCGCGGCCTGGATTGCCTTCACGGCCTTGACGGTCAGCAGCTCCGGGTCGCCGGGGCCGGCGCCCACCAGCGTGCAGCGGCCGGTGATGAGGGAGGTGGGGGTGTCGTTGTTCATGCGTGGGATGCCAGTTGCGTGATGTGCCTGACTTGCGCCGCAATGGCCTCGGGCACGGGAAGCTCGCCGGCCAGCACGCGGCGCGTGTAGTCGGCGGTGGTGGCGACGTCGATTTCCTTCGGCAGGCCCGGCACTTCGGCGGTGGTGCCGGCCTGCTGCGCCTGCAGTTCGGTGCGCACGCCGCGCACGAAGCCGTCGATCTGCGCGGTGCGGCGCGGGTCGGACACCACTTCGCCTTCGAGGCCGCGCGAGAGCAGGGCGGTCATGCCCGTGAGCTCGAAGGTCTCGCCCATGGTGCGGGCGTATTCGGGGTGTGTGTAGCTGGCCACCACCACGCAGGGGCCGGCGGTGGGCTGCATCAGCTTCACCACGCTGTGGCCCGGGTTGCGCAGGCCGACCACGCGGCGCACATCGAGCAGGCGCTTGAGCGCGGGGTTCAGCAGTTCGGTGGGCGCAAAGGCCGCTTCGCCGTTGGCGATGGGGCGGATGGCGGTCATGGGCGGAACATCGAGCGCCGAGAGCACGTTCGACGCCAGCACGCGCGAGGTTTCGCTCGCACTGCCGTGCACCAGCACCGGCAGGCCTTCGCGCGCCAGCAGCAGCGCCAGCAGCGGCGTGAGCACCGGCAGCTTGCGCGCGCCGTTGTAGCTGGGCAGCACGACCAGCGCCCGGTCGCCCGCCGGAATGCGGTTCAGCCGCGCATGGGTGGCATCGAGAAAACCGGCCATTTCCTCGGGCGTTTCGCCCTTGATGCGCATGGCCAGGCAGAAGCCGCCGATTTCGAGGTCGGTGACGGTGCCGTCCAGCACCTGGCCGAACAGGTCGGTGGCCTGTTCGCGCGTGAGCGGTTTGGCGCCTCGCGCGCCGCGGCCGATTTCCTTGATGTATTGGCTGATTCCCATGGGTAGGCGGATTGTCCTGCAACGCTTATGCCGGAATGTCATTCGGCTTATGCACAGGGCTGTCATGGGGCTTCCACCATCGCTTCGGCTGGCGTAGCCCGCACCATGCGCCTGAGTTCCGGAATGCACGACCCGCAGTTGGTGCCGCACTTCAGCGCGCCCTGCAGCTTGGCCAGCCGCTCGTCGGCGGTGCCGGTGCAGCGGCCCAGTTCGGTCTGGATCGCCACGTCCGCCACGTTGAAGCAGGTGCACACCGTCTTGCCGCGCGACTGCACCGCCACCGGCGCTTTCGAGCCCGGCGACAGCAGCAGGCGGCCGTAGCTCTGCGCCGGCAGTTCCTCGCGCAGCAGCGTGGAGATCCAGGTTTCGGCGCTGGTGTCGCCGCCCAGCAGGAAGGCTTCGAGGCCCGCGCTGCCGTCGGCACGGCGCACCAGCCGGGCCGAGCGGCGCTGGCCCCGGCGGCGGTCGGCGTAGCGCAGGGTGTCGGCGGTCTGCAGGCCGAGCAGGGCTTCGATCTTCTCGACCAGCGCGTCGTCGGGCGCGTCGTGCGCGGCGGCGCGAAAGAGCAGGCCGCTGCGTTCGGCGCCCTGCGTGTTGCCGGCAAACGGCACGCAGGTCGCAAAAGGAAACAGCGCCATCATCGGCTGCAGCGCGCGGTGCGCGGCCAGCGCGTCGCCATCGGGCAGCCAGGCCATGGCCAGCAGCGACCACGGCAGCTCGGCCTTGAGGATCTTCACCGGCGTGTGCTTCAGCTCGGGCTGCTTCGAGGTCGGGCAGTAGGCCGGCGTGGTCAGCGCGTTGATGCCCGCGAGCCGCGTGCCGTTCGACGAGCAGCCGCTCAGGTACTCCTCGCCCCAGTGCATGGCGACGAACGCCTGGCTCAGCCCCACCTCGGCGCTGGCACGCGCGGGCAGCATGATCGAGCCGCGCTTCGACGTCAGGTGCACCAGGTCGCCTTCGCGGATCTGGCGGCGCGCCATGTCCTGCGCGTTCATCTGCACCACCGGCTCAGACACATGGCCGAACAGGCGCCCGACGGTGCCGGTGCGGCTCATTCCGTGCCACTGGTCGCGCAGGCGGCCGGTGTTCAGCGAGAAAGGGTAACGGGCCTCGCGGGCTTCGGCCACCGGCTTGTAGACCGTGTCGACGAAGCGGGCGCGGCCATCGGGCGTGGGGAAGACGCCGTCTTCATAGAGGCGCACGCGGCCGGTGCTTTCGCCTTCCTTCAGCGGCCATTGCTGCGGGCCGGCGGTTTCCAGCATCGCGTAGCTCATGCCGGTGATGTCGAGGTCGCGCCCGCGCGTGGATTCGCGATGCTCGTTCCAGACCGATTCGGCCGTCTCGTACGGGAACAGCGTGAACGCGCGACTCAACTGCCTTTCGAGCCGGTGCGCGAAGGCCACTGCAATCGACCAGTCGTTGCGCGCCTCGCCGGGCGCCGGCACGGCCGGGCGCACGCGCGAGATGCGGCGCTCGCTGTTGGTCACGGTGCCTTCCTTCTCGCCCCAGGTGGTGGCTGGCAGCAGCAGGTCGGCAAAGGCGCAGGTGGCGGTGGTGGCAAAGGCTTCCTGCACCACGACGAACTCGGCGCGTTCCAGTGCGCGGCGCACCGTGGCCTGGTCGGGCATCGACTGCGCCGGGTTGGTGCAGGCGATCCACAGCGCGCGGATCTCGCCGTCGGCCGCGGCCTGGAACATCTCGACAGCCGTCTTGCCCGGCTTCTCGGGCACCGAGGGCACGCCCCACAGCGCGGCCACTTCGGCGCGGTGATCGGGGTTCGCCAGGTCGCGGTGCGCGCTCAGCAGGTTGGCGAGGCCGCCGACTTCGCGCCCGCCCATCGCATTGGGCTGGCCCGTCAGCGAGAACGGGCCCGCGCCGGCGCGGCCGATCTGCGCGGTCGCCAGGTGCAGGTTGATGAGCGCAGCGTTCTTCGCCGTGCCGCTCGACGACTGGTTCAGGCCCTGGCAGTACAGGCTCAGCGTGGCGGGCGACGTGGCGAACAGCCGCGCCGCTTCGAGCAGGTCTTCCTTCGGGATGCCGCACACCTGCGCCACCTTGTCCGGCGTGCACTCGCGCACCGTCGCCTTCAATGCGTCGAAGCCGTTGGTGTGCGCCGCGATGTACTTCGCGTCGATCCAGCCTTCCCACAGCATCAGGTGCAGCATGCCGTTGAACAGCATCACGTCGGTGCCGGGCTGGATGGGCAGGAACAGGTCGGCGATCTCGACCGTGTCGGTGCGGCGCGGGTCGGCCACCACGATCTTCAGCGCCGGGTTCGCGGCCTTCGCGTCCTCGATGCGGCGAAAAAGAATGGGGTGCGCCCACGCCGTGTTGCTGCCCACGATGAACAGGCAATCGGCATGCTTCAGGTCGTCGTAGCAGGCCGGCGGCGCGTCGGCGCCCAGCGTCTGCTTGTAGCCGGCCACGGCGCTGCTCATGCACAGGCGCGAGTTGGTGTCGACGTTGTTGGTGCCGATCAGGCCCTTGGCGAGCTTGTTGAAGACGTAGTAGTCCTCGGTCAGCAGCTGGCCGGACACATAGAAGCCGACCGAGTCCGGGCCGTGGTCGCGGATCACCTGCGCGAACTTGCCGGCGGCGTTGTCGAGCGCGGTGTCCCACGTCACCGCGGTGGGCGCTTCTGCGCGCACGAGGCGCTGCATGGGCTGCAGCAGCCGCGTCTGCCGCGTGACCGTGGCGCTGGCCGTGAGGTGCAGCGTCGAGCCCTTGGTGCACAGCCGGCCGAAGTTCGCCGGGTGGTCAGGGTCGCCGCGCACGCCGGTGATCTCGCTGCCCTGCGATTCGATGATGACGCCGCAACCGACGCCGCAGTAGGGGCAGGTGGAGCGGGTCTCAAGCGTCATGGGTTATTCCAGCGGCAGAACCGTCAGCACCGCGAACGGCTTCGGGCCGGCGACCGGGCGCTCCAGGTCGATGGCGTGCGTGGCCAGTTCGCCCGCGTCCAGGTGCACCACGCCGTCTTCCACCTTCACGGCGAACTTCGGCGTGCAGCCTTCGTCGGGCGACCTGGCGCAGCCGTCGTCCAGCCCGATGGCCCAGTTGTGCAGCGGGCAGGCCACGCTGGTGCCGAACACGATGCCCTGGCTCAGCGGGCCACCCTTGTGCGGGCAGCGGTCGAGCAGCGCGAACACCTCGTTCTCGGCGTTGCGGAACACGGCAACGTCCACGCCGGCAGGCCGCGCCACGCGGCGGGCGCCGAGCACGGGGATGTCGTCGATGCGGCAGATGACTTTCCAATCGCTCATGGTGTCTCCTTTCAGGCGGTCTGGTGGGTGTCGATCGGCGCCGTCAGCGGCGTGAACTGCCGCACATCGACCGAAGCCTGCGCTGACTCGAACCACGGATCGGGCTCGCCGTCGAGCGCGAACTGCAGGCGTTCCCACAGCGCCTTGCGGCCTTCGGCGTCGTCGAGGATCTTCTTCTTCACGTAGTCCAGCCCCACGCGGCCGATGTAGTGCACCGTGCGCTCCAGGTACCAGCCCTCTTCGCGGTACAGCTGCAGGAAGGCGCCCGAGTACTCCATCACTTCCTCGGCCGTCTTCACCTTCACGAGGAACTGCGCGACCTCGGTCTTGATGCCGCCGTTGCCGCCCACGTAGAGTTCCCAGCCCGAGTCGACGCCGATCACGCCCACGTCCTTGATGCCGGCCTCCGCGCAGTTGCGCGGGCAGCCCGACACCGCCAGCTTGACCTTGTGCGGCGAGTACATGGCCCACAGCGCGCGCTCCAGGTCCTTGCCCATCTGCGTGGAGTCCTGCGTGCCGAAGCGGCACCACTCGCTGCCCACGCAGGTCTTTACCGTGCGCAGCGACTTGGCGTAGGCAAAGCCGCTGGGCATGCCGATGTCCTTCCAGACGTTTTCCAGGTCTTCCTTCTTCACGCCCAGCAGGTCGATGCGCTGGCCGCCCGTGACCTTGACGGTCGGAATCTTGTACTTGTCGGCCGCGTCGGCAATGCGGCGCAGTTCGTCGGGCGTGGTGTGGCCGCCCCACATGCGCGGAATGACGGAATAGGTGCCGTCCTTCTGGATGTTGGCGTGGCTGCGCTCGTTGATGAAGCGGCTCTGCGGATCGTCCTTGGCCTCCTTCGGCCAGGTGCTGATCAGGTAGTAGTTGATGGCCGGGCGGCAGGTGGCGCAGCCGTTGGGCGTGCGCCAGCCGAGGTTGCGATACACCTCGTCGTGCGTCAGGTAGTGCTCCTTGCGGATCGCGTCGCGCACGTCCTGGTGGCTCGCGTCGGTGCAGCCGCACACGGCCTTCTTCTTCGGCGTGGCCGAGTAGTCGCCGCCGGCGGTGAACATCAAAATCTGCTCGACCAGCCCGGTGCACGAGCCGCAGCTGGCACTGGCCTTGGTGTGCTTCTTCACCTCGTCGAGCGTGAACAGGCCCTTTTCCTTGATGGCCTTGCAGATGGTGCCCTTGCTCACGCCGTTGCAGCCGCAGACCTCGGCGTCGTCGGGCATGGTCGCGGCCTTGTTGTGGCCCTCGTGGCCGGTGTCGCCGATGTTCGATTCGCCGAACATGAGCTTGTCGCGGATGTCGTGCACGCTGCGGCCGTCGCGCAGCAGCTTGAAGTACCAGCTGCCGTCCACCGTGTCGCCGTAGAGGCAGGCGCCCACCAGCTTGTCGTCCTTGATCACCAGCTTCTTGTAGACGCCACCGAAGGGGTCGCTCATGACGATTTCTTCGGTGCCTTCGCCGCCCATGAACTCGCCGGCCGAGAACAGGTCGATACCCGTCACCTTCAGCTTGGTGGAGGTGAGCGAGCCCAGGTAGCGGCCGATGCCGAATTGCGCCAGGTGGTTGGCCGCCACCTTGGCCTGCTCGAACAGCGGCGCGACCAGGCCGTAGGCAATGCCGCGGTGAGCCGCGCATTCGCCGACCGAGTAGATGCGCGCGTCAGTCACCGTCTGCATGGTGTCGGTGACGACGATGCCGCGGTTGCAGTGCAGGCGCATCTTCTCGGCCAGCTCCACGTTGGGGCGGATGCCCACGGCCATCACCACCAGGTCGGCCGCCACCTCGGTGCCGTCCTTGAAGCGGATGGTCTTGACGCGGCCGTCTTCACCGCCCAACAGGTCTTGCGTCTGCGCACCGATCCGGAACTTCAGGCCCCGGTCTTCCAGCGACTTCTGCAACAGCTTGCCCGCCACGTCGTCGAGCTGGCGCTCCATCAGCCAAGGCATCACGTGCACCACCGTCACGTTCATGCCGCGCAGCATCAGGCCGTTGGCGGCTTCGAGGCCCAGCAGGCCGCCGCCGATGACCACCGCGTTCTTGTGCGTGCGCGCGGTCTCGATCATGTAGTCGGTGTCGGCGATGTCGCGGTAGGCGATCACGCCCTTCAGGTCCTTGCCGGGCACCGGCAGCATGAAGGGGTTGGAGCCGGTGCACATCAGCAGGCGGTCGTAGGCGGCCTCGGTGACATCGCCTTGCGAATCCACGGCGCGCACGATGCGCTTGACGCGGTCGACTTCCACCACCTTCTTGCCGGCGTGCAGCGTGATGTTGTTGTCCGTGTACCACTCCCAGCTGTTGAGCACGATCTCGTCGACCGTCTGCTCGCCCGCCAGCACCGGCGACAGCAGGATGCGGTTGTAGTTGGGATGCGGCTCCGCGCCGAAGACGGTGATGTCGTACAGCTCGGGCGCGATCTTCAGCAGCTCTTCGAGCGTGCGCACGCCGGCCATGCCGTTGCCGACCATCACGAGTTTCATTTTCTTCATGGGGCTGGACCTTTCAGGGAAATCAAGCAAAGGAGCGCCCGCGGCGCGCGTTCAGAATCGCGCCATGAGCTTTGAAGTGGACATCGGCTACAGCAGCCAGCGCGGACCGCGCGAGCTGAACGAAGACTTCGCCGGTGCAGTGCATGCGCCGCCGGGCGACGAGGCCCGCGGCCTCATTGCGGCCATTGCCGATGGGGTGTCCAGCGGCGGGCACGGCCGCGAAGCCGCGCAGACCACGGTGATGGGCCTGCTGGCCGACTACTTCGCCACGCCCGCCACCTGGGAGCCGACCGCCGCGCTCGACCGCCTGATCGGCGCGCAGAACGGCTGGCTGGCCGACCACAACCGCCGGCGCCAGAGCAAGCAGGACGGCGGCACGGCGCTCACCACGCTCACCGCACTGGTGCTGCACGGCCAGAGCTACACGCTGGCGCACGTGGGCGACACGCGCGCCTGGCGCGTGCGCGCCGGCGGCGGGCCGGCCGTGCCGCTCACGCAGGACCACGCCTTCGATCACCCCGACATGCGCAGCCGGCTCACGCGCGCCATCGGCCTCGACGACCAGGTGCGCGTCGACTACGCCCAGGGCGACGTGCGCGTGGGCGACTGCTTCGTGCTGAGCTCCGACGGCGTGCACGGCGTGCTCAAGCCGCAGCAGGTGGCCGCGCTGGCCCTGCAGGGCGATGCCGAAGCGGCCAGCGAGGCGCTGGTACATGCGGCGCTCGACGCCGGCTCGCGCGACAACGCGACCGCGCTGGTCATCCGCGTGGTGGGGCTCGATGCGCGGCAGCTCGACGACGAGCTCGGCGACGGCCGCCGGCTCGCACCGCCGCCCGCGCTGAAGGTGGGCGACGTGCTCGACGGCTACGCCATCACCGCGCTGGTGGCCGACACTGGCGTGCACCTGCTGTACCAGGCGCGTCATCCGCAGACGCGCGAGCTGGTCGCGCTGAAGACGCTGCATCCCTCGCGTGCCGGCGATCCGCAGGAACGCGCGATGCTGGCGCACGAGGCGTGGCTGGGGCTGCGTGTCGGAGGTATTGGCGGCAGCGGTTTTGTTCGTGTGCACGAGCGCGCCGAGAACGCGAGCGCGCTGTACATCGTGTTCGACTGGCATGGCGGGCGCACGCTGGAGCAGTTGCGCAAGGCGAACGCGCGCGGTGCGGTGGCCGAGGTGGTGGCCGCCGGCGTTGAGCTGAGCCGTGCGCTCGGCCGGCTGCACCGCCAGGGCGTGATCCATCGCGATATCAAGCCCGGCAACCTGCACCTGGGCGACGACGGGCGCTGGCGCATCATCGACCTCGGCGTAGCCCTGTCCGGAAGAGAAGGTGCTGCCCAGCGCGAGCTGCATGCCGGCACGCCCAGCTACATCAACCCCGAGCAGTGGGAGGAGGGCGGCACCGCCGACGCGGCCAGCGACCTGTTCGCGCTCGGCGTCACGCTGTACCAGTGGCTCACCGGCCATTTGCCCTACGGCGAGATCGAGCCCTACCAGGTGGCGCGCTACCGGCGCGATCCGGTCGCGCTCTCGCGCATCCGCCCCGACGTGCCGATCTGGCTCGACCATCTGGTGCGCAAGGCTGTCGCCCGCGATCCGCGCGAGCGCTTCGAAACCGCCGAGGAGCTGCTGCTCGCGCTGGAGCGCGGCGCCTCCCGCCCTGTGAACGCGCCCGCCGCCACGCCGTTGATCCGCCGCGACCCGCTCGCGCTCTACCAGCTCGCGCTCGGCGTGTCGGTGCTGTTCAACGTGCTGCTCATCGTGTGGCTGCTGTTCTTGCCACGTTGAGCGGAAGACGGCGGGGCGTGTCATGAGCGTGCCGTCTTTCGAATGTGGGGGGCAGCTGCGTGCGGCGTCGTGACGCGTGCACGGCCCCCCTTTTCGGCCCAGGTGCGCGTCCAGCGGATCTGCATCACGCGCATCACGCCCAGCATCACCAGCGACAGCGCCGCGAAGAACACGAAGCCCCAGATATAGCTGCCCAGGTATTGCTTCGACAGGCCCATGGCGTTGGGCACGAGGCCGCCGCCCAGTGCGCCGATCTCGCCGATCATCGAGCCGGCCACCGCCGTGCTCGTAGGCCAGCGCAGCGGCACCAGCTGGAACAGCGCGCCGTTGCCCGCGCCCAGTGCGGCGAAGCAGACGATCAGCACCAGCGTGGTGACGGCCAGCGAGCCTGAAGAGAAGCCCACCAGCACGAGGCTCACGGCCACCACCAGCAGCACCACCGTCAGCGTGTTGACGCCGCCCCAACGATCGGAGATCCAGCCGCCCACGACGCGCACAGCCGCGCCCATGAAGGCCGCGAGCATGGTCAGCTGGCCGGCCTGCACCTTGCTCACGCCGAATTGGTCGTAGTAGTACGAGGGCAAGAAGGTCGTGAGGCCGATGAAGCCGCCGAAGGTCACGCCGTAGATCAGGCTGAACACCCAGCCGTCTTTCTCGAACAGGCAAGCAATGTGCTCGCGGAAGCTCGAATGGGCGTTCACGTCCGGTGGCTCCTTGGCGAACACCACCATCACGACCATCGGAATGAGGATGGCGACGGCGGCCACGCCGTACACCGCCTGCCAGCCCAGCCAGTTCGCCAGCGGCGGCGCCACCAGCACCGACACCGCCGTGCCCACGTTGCCCGCGCCCACAAGGCCCATGGCCAGGCCCTTGTGCTGCGGCGGGAACCAGCCCGAGCCCAGCGACAGCGCCACGCCGAAGCTCGCGCCCGCAATGCCCAGCAGCACACCCATGGCGAGCAGGTCGTTGAAGCTCTTGACGAAGAAGAAACCGAACAGCATCGCCACCGCGATCAGCGCCATCTCGACCAGCGTGGCCTTCTTGCGGCCGATGTACTGCGAGAGGATGCCCAGCGGAAAGCGCATCAGCGCGCCCGCGATGATCGGCACCGACAGCATCAGGCCCTTCTGGGCGGGCGAGAGATTGAAGGTTTCGCCGATGAAGGGCGCCATGGCG
This sequence comes from Variovorax sp. YR566, assembly GCF_051992195.1. Taxonomy (NCBI): domain Bacteria; kingdom Pseudomonadati; phylum Pseudomonadota; class Betaproteobacteria; order Burkholderiales; family Comamonadaceae; genus Variovorax; species Variovorax sp. YR566. The sequence continues at coordinate 2,747,248 of NZ_CP197092.1, forward strand.
CCGTTGAGCACCCAGATGCAGCAGGAGAACGAGAAGTACAGGAAGGCCGCGAACAGTGTCGGGCTGTGGCCTGATTGCAAGAAATTCCTGAAGCTGGACATGGCGTTCAAAGATGCGAAAAGCCGCGGCGCGACCCTGGAGAGGTCGTGTCGACGGACGGGGTTGGGGTCGGAGTGCCGGCAGCGGACGCTGTCGGCGTGGGGGTGTGCACGGCGTGTGAATTGCCGGGCCGGCTGCAGGAGCCTGCAGCCTCATCACCAAAGCGGTGCTTCGTTACACCGCGCTCCGTTTCATGCAAGAGGCGTGCCTGCGAGTTCGCGCGGGCGTGGCCTATGCTCGCGGTGCGTTCCCACACCGCTTCCCCAAGATGTCCCTTCTCGTAGTCCTGCCCGATGAACCCGCCGGCCTCGTGTTGCCCGAGGCGCTTGCGCGGGCGCTGTCCGGCGCCGGTCTCGACGTGCTCGGCTGCGCGGATTGCGGCAGCTTCGCGCGGCAGGTCGAGGCGCTGGCCCCCCGGCAGGCCTTGATCTGCCTGCCTTTGCCCACGCCCGCGCTGCTCGACGCCTTGTGCACGTGGGCCGGCCTGCCGCCGTGTGCGCTGAGCCTTGTCAGCGCGCCGTTGAGCGGTGCTCAACATGAAGAACTGATCGCGCTCGGCGTGCACGCATGGATGCAGGCCGATGCCGTCGATGCCGAATCGCTCGCCGCATTGGCCGCCCGCGCCCAGTCGCGCTGGCAGCGCGAGGCCACTTTGCGCACCGAACTGGAGAGCCTGCGCACCCGCATGGACGAGCGCAAGTGGGTCGACCGCGCCAAGGGCCTGCTGATGTCCGCGCGCGGCATCGGCGAGGACGAAGCCTTCGGCCTGCTGCGCGGCGCTGCGATGCACGCCAACCTGCGTCTGGGCGAGGTGTCGCGCTCGGTCATCGAGGCGGCGCAGTGGGCCGACGCGATCAACCGCGCCGGGCAACTGCGCATGCTTTCGCAGCGGCTGGTGCGCGTGGCGGCGCAGCTGCTGGGCAACATCGACGCCCAGCGGGCGCGAGTGCTGCGCACGCAGTCGGCCGAGCGGGTGCAGCAGAACCTCGATCATCTGGCGACCCTCGGGCTCGGTGCGGCTGGTGCGCAGGCGCTGGGGGATGCGCAAGCCGCGTGGAGCGGACTGGCCACTGCCTTGACCGCACGGCCGACGGCAGCGGGGCTGGCCGACATCGACCAGCGCGCGGAAGTGCTGCTCCACGCAGCGGAGGCCTTGACGGAGGCGCTCGAAACCTCGGGCGCGCGGCGCGCGCTGCGCATCGTCAACATCTGCGGGCGGCAGCGCATGCGTGCGCAGCGGCTGGCCAAGGACGCGCTGCTGGCCGCCGCGCTGAAAGAGAAGGCCGCGAACGCGCGGCTGGTGCCGACCATGGCCGAGTTCGAGGCCGCATTGCTCGAGCTGGAGCACGCGCCGCTCAGCACCACCGAGATCCGCGCCGCGCTGGCCAGCGCCCGCGACGAATGGCTGCGGCTGGTCGGTGGCGTGCGCACGCTCGACAGCGCTGACGGCCGTGCCACGCTGGTGCGTTCCAGCGACGCGCTGGTCGACACCTTCGAGCGCCTCACGGCGTCGTACGAGCACAGCCTGCAAGTGATCATGTCCTGACGCCGGTTGTGCTGGCGCGGGCGCAGCGTCAGGCCGCGACCTTCTCCACGTGCGCCTGGCGCGTGTAGAGGAAATCGATCACCGCCTTGCGTGCGTGCACATAGGCCGGGTCTTCGGCCAGTTCGACGCGGTTGCGCGGGCGCGGAAGGTTCACTGCGAGTACGTCGCCGATGGTGGCGGCAGGGCCGTTGGTCAGCATCACGATGCGGTCGCTCAGCAGCACTGCCTCGTCGACGTCGTGCGTCACCATGACGACGGTGCTGTGCGTCTTCTGCACGATGGCCAGAAGCTCGTCCTGCAGCTTGGCGCGGGTGAGGGCGTCGAGCGCGCCGAAGGGCTCGTCCATCAGCAGCACCTTGGGCTCCATCGACAGAGCGCGCGCAATGCCCACGCGCTGCTTCATGCCGCCGGAGATTTCGCCGGGCCGCTTCTGCGCGGCGGGCGTGAGGCCCACCAGCGCCAGCGCCGCGTCGGTGCGCGCGCGCAGCTGCGCCTTGCTCTCGGTGGCCGCGAACACGCGCTCGACCGCGAGGTACACATTCTCGAAGCAGGTGAGCCAGGGCAGCAGAGAGTGGTTCTGGAACACCACCGCGCGCTCGGGGCCGGGGCCCCTGATTTCCTTGTTGGCGCACAGCAGCGAGCCTTCGGTGGGCGTGGTGAGCCCGGCAATCAGGTTCAGCAGCGTCGACTTGCCGCAGCCCGAGTGGCCGATGAGCGTGATGAACTCGCCCTTGGCCACGTTCAGGTTCACGTCGCGCAGCGCGACGAAGCGGCCCTTGGGCGTCTTGAATGCCTGCTCGACCCCGTGGATCTCGATGTACTTGCTGTCGTCGATCATGACTTCACCTCTTCGAATGTGAACGCCGTTGCGAGCTTGATGAGCGCGAACTCCAGCACCAGGCCGACGATGCCGATCACGAAGATCGCGATGATGATGTTGGCGACGTTGAGGTTGTTCCACTCGTCCCACACCCAGAAGCCGATGCCGACGCCGCCGGTGAGCATCTCGGCCGCCACGATCACCAGCCACGCGGTGCCCACGGCCAGGCGCACGCCGGTCAGCATGTAGGGCAGCACGGCGGGAAACAGGATCTTGGTGAGGATCTTCCATTCGCTGAGGTTCAGCACCTTGGCCACGTTCATGTAGTCGCTCGGCACGCGCTGCACGCCCACGGCCGTGTTGATGACCATCGGCCAGATCGAGCAGATGAAGATGGTCCAGATGGCCGCCGGGTTGGCGCCCTTGAACACCAAGAGGCCGATGGGCAGCCAGGCCAGCGGCGACACCGGGCGCAGCAGGCTGATCAGCGGGTTGAACATGCGCGCGAGAAATTCGAAGCGCCCGATCGCGAAGCCCGCCGGAATGCCGACCAGCGCCGCCAGCCCGAAGCCCAGCGCCACGCGCTGCAGCGACGAGAGCACGTTCCAGCCCACGCCCTGGTCGTTCGGGCCCTTGCTGTAGAACGGATCGCTGAACACCGTCACGGCCTGCTGCCAGGTGGCAGCGGGCGTGGGGAAGCCGGTGGTGCTTTTCATGGCCACCACTTCCCAGATCAGCAGCAGCAGGCCGAAGCCCGCCAGCGGCGGCAGCACGCGCATCCAGAAGGCGCGCAGGTCGATGGGCGTGCGCACCCGGGGCTCGGGCGCCGGGGCGGGTGCGGGCTTGGGGGCTGCCGGCCTGGCGGCGATGGAAGGGGCCGCCTGCGTCACCTGCGCGGTGGTCGCTTCGAGCGGCGAGTGAAAGACTGCGCTGACCATGTTGTTCTCCCTATGCATGAAGCTTGAACGACTCGGCGTACTTCTTCGGGTCCTTGCCGTCCCAGACCGAGCCGTCGAACAGCTTGCTGGTGCGCATCGTTTCCTTGGGCACCGGCGTCTGCGTGGCAGCGGCGGCCTGCTTGTAGATGTCGATGCGGTTGATCTCGGTGGCCACCTTCAGGTAGTCGGGGTGTTCCTTCAGCAGGCCCCAGCGCTTGTGCTGCGTGAGGAACCACATGCCGTCCGACAGGTACGGGAAGTTCACGGCGCCGCCGTTGTAGAACTTCATGTGGTTGGGGTCGTCCCAGCTCTTGCCCAGGCCGTTGGTGTAGCGGCCCAGGATGCGCTGGTTGATGGCGTCCACGCTGGTGTTGACGTAGCTCTTGTCGGCGATGGTCTCGGCCATCTTGTTCTTGTTCTGCAGGCCGGTGTCGATCCACTTGCCGGCCTCGAGGATGGCGGCGGTCACGGCGCGCGCGGTGTTCGGGTATTTCTTGGTGAACTCGGCCGTGGTGCCGAGCACCTTCTCGGGGTGGTCCTTCCAGATGTCCTGCGTGGTGATGGCCGTGATGCCGATGCCGTCCATGATCGCGCGCTGGCCCCAAGGTTCGCCCACGCAGTAGCCGTCCATGTTGCCCACGCGCATGTTGGCCACCATCTGCGGGGGCGGCACGGTGATGTTCTTCACGTCCTTGAACGGGTCGATGCCGGCGGAGGCGAGCCAGTAGTAGAGCCACATGGCGTGCGTGCCGGTGGGGAAAGTCTGCGCGAAGGTGTATTCGCGCTTCTCGCTGGCGATGAGCTTGGCGAGCGAGGCCGCATCGACCGCGCCCTTGTCCGAGAGCTTCTTCGACAGCGTGATGGCCTGGCCGTTGTTGTTGAGCGTCATGAGCACGGCCATGTCCTTCTTGGGGCCGCTCACGCCGAGGTGCACACCGTAGACCAGGCCGTAGAGCACGTGCGCCATGTCGAGCTCGCCGTTGACCAGCTTGTCGCGCACGCCGGCCCAACTGGCTTCCTTGCTGGGGACGATCTTCACGCCGTACTTCTTGTCGATGCCGAGCACCGAGGCCATCACCACGCTGGCGCAGTCGGTCAGCGGGATGAAGCCGATCTTCACTTCTTCCTTCTCGGGCTTGTCCGAGCCCTGGGCCCAGACGGCGGCGCGCAGCGCCGGGTCGATGCCGACGGCACCAATGGCAGCGGCTTGCAATACGCGGCGTCGGCTGAGGCGGGTTTTGAGCAGGTCGGTCATGGGGCGGGGCTCCGGTTGAAGACAAACAAACAAGAAAGACAAAAACGAAAAGGCGTCCGCACCGCGCAGGGGCTGCTCGAAAACGAGCCCTTGCGGGATGGGGACGCCTTTGTCCGGTTCGGTGGGAGACACCCGCCGTTGGGTGCCGCCTGCCTGAAGACCCATTGAGGGGCCTACGAACTTATTGCTTGCAAGCGGTGTGCCAGCCTTCGGATGCTATGGGCTGCTATCAAGAAAGTAGCGGGATGCGGGTGCACAGCATGGAAGAGGGCCCGATCAGGCCGGGAAGCGCCGATGGCACGGTTGTTGTGCACTGCACCAAGTTGAACGGTCCGGACCCTTCAACGCGGCGGCGCGCGGTCGAGCATGGGCAGGTAGTCGGCCATTGCCAGCATCGACTCGGCCACGTCGACCAGCCGCCGCTTCTGGTTCATGGCGGTCTGGCGCAGCATCTTGTGCGCGTCTTCTTCGCTGAGCCGGCGGTGCGCCATCAGCAGGCCCTTGGCGCGTTCGACGATCTTGCGTTCGTTGAGCGAGGCGCGCACGGTTTCGAGCTCGTCGCTCATGGCCTGCAGGCGGTGCGACTGTTCCTGGACCATGTCGAGCACCGAGCGTTCGAGATGGCGGCCGAACTGCGCGGGAGCGGCCGACTGCGCATCGGCGTCGTCGAAGAACAGGGCGCCAGCCTGCGGGGCCAGCGTGTCGAGCAGCTGCCGGTATTCCTGCAGCTCGCTGCGCGCCTGCACGGTCTTTCGCTCGCACAGCGCGCGCAGGTCGGCGGCCAGGCGGTCCTCGACGATCTTCATGGCGTCGATGCGGCGGGTGCAGCAGTCGAACCAGGCCTGGCTGAGCGGCACGTCAGCCGGCGTGGAGGCGGCGCCGCGCCGGCGGATGCGTTCGAGCTCGGCCACTTCGGCATCGGGCTGGCTGTTGCGCCACAGCGCGAGCACCGCCTCGCCGGAGAAATCGGTGAACACCTGGAAGCAGCGCTCCTGCGATTCGATCAGGTGCAGCCACTGCAGGCGCTGCGCCTCGTCGCTGCGGCCCAGCGCCAGCGCGGCGGAGCCGAAGGCGCGTTCCTGGCCGGCGAATTCCTTGCCCTGCATGAAGTTGAACATCGCGACCAGCAGGCGCGAGATCTCGGGGTCGGTGGCGCCGTCGGCCGCCTCGAACACCACCGACAGCAGGCCGGCGACGAGCTTGGCGAACGCGGCGGTGGATTGCGCCGGCTTCAGTTCGAGCGCATCGATGCGGCGGCGCAGGCCGGGCAGCGCGTCCAGCCCTGGGAGCACCCATGCGATGCGGCTGAACAGGCGCGCGCTGTTGCCGGTGCCCGCGCCGCGGTGGTTGTCGGCCTCGAGCTGGTCGAAGCCGGCGCGCACCTCCTGCTCCAGCGCGATGCATTCGGCGATCTGCGGGCCGCGCTGGTCGGCGAAGCGGGCGCCGCGAGAGGTGAGGAACATGTTCGACATGCCCCGCTCGCGCTGCAGCGCGTGGACGAGGCGGCCGATCAGGCTCACCAGTTCGCTGGTGCGGGCGAGCTGATCCAGCTCGTCGATTTCGCAGCGACGGGCAGCGATCAGAAAACTCAGTCCGGATTTCATGGTGGGAGGGCGCGGGGCTCTGGCATGGTCAACGCAACATCCGTGCCTCGGGGAGTGGAGCGCGCCGCCGTTTGCCCCTTCGCGGGTGCCAGGGGAGGGCGCCGCCTACACTCGGCGGCATGCTCTTGTTGGGAATCGAATCATCCTGCGATGAAACCGGCGTGGCGCTGGTCGAGTCGCACGGCGACGCGCTGCCGCTGCTGCTTTCGCACGCGCTGCACAGCCAGATCGCCATGCACCAGGCCTACGGCGGCGTGGTGCCCGAACTGGCCAGCCGCGACCACATTCGCCGCGTGCTGCCGCTGACCGAAGCCGTCATGGCCGAAGCCGGCCGCACGCTGGGCGAGATCGACGTGGTGGCCTACACGCGCGGGCCGGGCCTGGCGGGCGCGCTGCTGGTGGGCGCCGGCGTGGCCTGTGCGCTGGGCGTGGCGCTTGGCAAGCCGGTGCTGGGCGTGCATCACCTCGAAGGGCATCTGCTGTCGCCGTTCCTGAGCGCCGATCCGCCGGAATTTCCGTTCGTCGCGCTGCTGGTGTCGGGCGGCCACACCCAGCTGATGCGGGTGGACGGCGTGGGCCGCTACGAACTGCTCGGTGAGACCATCGACGACGCGGCCGGCGAGGCCTTCGACAAGAGCGCCAAGCTCATGGGCCTGCCGTACCCGGGCGGGCCGTGGCTCGCGAAGCTGGCCGAAGGTGGCAACGCCACGGCCTTCAAGCTGCCGCGGCCGCTGCTGCACAGCGGCGATCTCGATTTTTCCTTTGCCGGCCTGAAGACGGCCGTGCTCACGCAGGCCAAGAAGCTCGGCGACCAGCTCGAAGCGAACAAGGCCGACTTGGCCGCGTCCACGCAGGCGGCCATCGTCGAGGTGCTGCTGAAGAAGTCGCTTGCCGCGCTCGACCAGACCGGGCTCAAGCGCCTGGTGGTGGCGGGAGGAGTGGGAGCCAACAGGAATCTGCGCGAACAGCTGAACGCTGCGTGCGAGAAGCGCAAGGTGCGCGTGCACTACCCGGAGCTGCACCTGTGCACCGACAACGGCGCGATGATCGCCATGGCTGCGGCAATGCGGCTGCAGTCAGGGCTGTCGCAGGCGAGCGAGCGCTATGCCTTCGACGTCAGGCCGCGATGGCCCATGGCTTTGCTACCGGAGACTGCGTAAGCAGTTGCTTTGATCGGCCGATTGCCGGCAGCGGCAGCACGTCCAGCACATTGCGCCACAGCTGGCGCCACTGCGGCCAGTCGTGGCCACCCTCGGTCGTGAAGACGCGTCCCGGCGGCAGGGCGTCGGCCAGCAGCTTGTGGTTGCTGGCAAAGCGGTCGTCGAGCCCGAAGCCCAGGTACAGCGGCGGCAGGTTCTGCGACGGCTGGGCTTCCAGGTACTGCTGGAAGAAGGGCCAGAGCTTGCGGTCGGGCTCTTCGTCGGGCTGCGGCCCGGTAGGCGCCTGCCAGGTGCGCAGGCCGCCGGCCTTCTTGATCTCCGCGCCGAGCACCCGGCGTCCCAGGTAGGGCGCGAGCGCCACGATGCCGTCCACCGAGCCCGGCCGCGCCAGTTCGTGAATGAGCGCGCCGAAGCCGCCGATGGAAATGCCCACGAGCCAGATCGACTTGTAGCCCTTGGCGCGCTGCGGCTCGATGACCTCGGTGTGGAGGCGATCGCTCAGCGTCTGTTCGTAGTAGTAGGAAACATCCGCGTCCACCAGCAGGGAGTCGGCCGCCAGATGGCGTTCGCGCACGGCTGCGATGAACCCTTCGCGCTCGAACTCGTCGGGCTTCAGGTACGCCCCGGGCAGGAACACCAGGAGCGTGTCGGATTGTTCGTTGGGGTTGGCGGATTGAAGGTGCGTTTTCATGGTGCCTTTGGGGGCACCCGAACCGCACCGTAGCGAGTTCGGTGCGTTTACGAGACGCCCACGAAGAAGAAAGTTCTAAGAAAACGTCACATCATGTGACGTTATCTAGCGCTATTGTGAATAAGGTGCTCGTTTAAAGTCAAAACGAGGCCTTAACTAACATTTTCCTCTTGTGGGCATAGGCCAAATTAGTTGATTTGTAACTGAGTGGCCTGGTTCACGGGGACCAGTTTGCCGAGCTTCAGCGTGAGCACGCCGTTCTCGAGCTTTGCTTCGCTGGTGGCCACGTCGATGTCCTGCGGCAGCTCGTAGGCCGCCTTGAACTGGCGCTTGGCTTCGGCCTTGCTGTCGATGCGCAGCACGGCGCCTTCGATGCTGATCGCGAGGTCTTCGCGCGTGAAACCCGGCACGTCGAGCGAGAGGGTCCAGCTCTTGTCGTCCTGCTCGACCAGCGGCGAGCGGCGGGCACCGGCGAAGGCATCGTTCACGAAGCGTTCGAACGAGCGGTCATAGGCGCGGGGAGCAAAGCGGGCGGTGCGAAGGGTGGGGGCGAAAAACATGATGAAGAACTCCTGAATCAACACAATGGGGACAAGGAATGTGTGTCCCTTACACTGCGCGGCCGTTCAATCGTGAGTGCCGCTTGAGACCTCATCTAGGCGCAGCCGCACGCGTTTCAAGACAATGAATCCCCCCTTTATTTGGCGTCGCGAGGCCTTGAAATTCGCGGCGCTGGCGCTATGCGCGAGGCCCTTCGCCGCGCTGGCACAAGCATCGGTTTCATCGCCACCTGCGCCCATCCGACTGGCTCTCATCGAAAGCATGAGCGGCCCCTTCGCCAACACCGGCGAGGCCGTGTTCCGCAATCTGCTGTGGGCGGTGGAGCGCGTGAATGCGCGCGGCGGCATCAAGCTGCCCGGCGGCGCGCGGCCCCTGCAGCTCGACCGCTACGACAGCAAGGGGCAGAACGAAGAAGCGCTCTCCGCGCTGCGCGCCGCGATGGACGACGGCGCGCGCATCGTGCTGCAGGGCAACTCGTCGGCCACGGCCGCAGCGCTGGTCGATGCCATCGACAAGAACAACGAGCGCGACCCGTCGCGACGCGTGATCTTCCTCAACTACGCGGCGGTCGACCCGGTGCTCACGAACGAGCGCTGCAGCTTCTGGCACTTTCGCTTCGACGCCCATGCCGACATGCGCGTGGCAGCGCTGATGGACGTGGTGAAGGACGACGCAGCGCTCAAGCGCGTCTACCTGATCGGACAGGACTACAGCTTCGGCCAGGCCGTGCTGCGCGAGGCGCGCCGGCAGCTCGGCACACAGCGGCCCGACGTGGAGATCGTCGGCGACGAGCTGCATCCGATGGGCAAGGTGAAAGACTTTGCGCCCTATGCCACCAAGATCATCGCGAGCGGTGCGCAGGCCGTGGTCACGGGCAACTGGGGCAACGACCTCACGCTGCTGGTGAAGGCGGCGCGCGAAGCGGGCTTCAACGGCACCTTCTATACCTTCTACGGCAATGCGCTCGGTGCGCCCGCAGCCATCGGCGATGCGGGCATCGGACGCGTGATCGCGGTGGCCGACTGGCTGCCCAACGTGCAGACGACGCAGTCCGAAGCCTTCTACCGCGCCTTCCGCGCGCGCTTTCCGAAGCCAGCCGAAGACTATGTGCACATGCGGCTGGCGCTGATGATCGAAGCGCTTGTACAGGCCATCGAACGCGCGGGCAGTGTCGACGCGGTGCCTGTGGCACGCGCGCTGGAGCAGGCCGACGTGAGCCTGTACGGCCAGCGCGGGCGCATGCGCGCTGTGGACCACCAGTTCCAGCAGCAGCTCGTGGTCGGCGTGATGGACAGGCAGGGCAGGCCGGGCGTGCAGTTCGACGTCGAAGGCTCCGGCTACGGCTTTCGGGTGGTCAAGACCATCGCCCCCGAGCGCGCCGAGCTGCCGACCTCGTGCAAGATGAAGAGACCTTGATGATGACGATGATGAACAGGACAACCAGACATGCGTGAAGCCATCCACAACCTCGAAGCATCGAAGATCCGCGAAGTCGCCAATGCCGGCATGGGCCGCGACGACGTGCTGGCCTTCTGGTTCGGCGAAAGCGACGAAGTCACTCCCGAGGTGATCCGCCAGTCGGCCATCGAGTCGCTGCAGCGGGGCGAAACCTTCTACGCCCACAACCTCGGCCTGCCCGAACTGCGCGAAGCCATCGCGCGCTACACCAGCGGGCTGCATCCGGCGGTCGATGCCTCGCGCATCGCCGTCACCTCGGGCGGCGTGAGCGCGCTGATGCTCGCGGTGCAGGCGCTGGTCGATGCGGGCGACGAAGTGGTCGCTGTGACGCCGGTGTGGCCCAACCTGACGGCGCAGCCCGCGATCATGGGCGCGCATGTGCGCACGCTGTCGCTGGTGCCGGTGAAGGGCCGGTGGACGCTCGACCTGCCCGCGTTGCGCGCAGCGGTCACGTCGAAGACGAAGCTGCTGATCGTCAACGCGCCGAACAACCCCACGGGCTGGACCATGACGCGCGACGAGCAGCAGGCCGTGCTCGACCATTGCCGCAAGACCGGCACGTGGATCCTGGCCGACGAGGTGTACGAGCGGCTGTATTACGAGCCGACGCCCAATGGCTGTGCGCCGAGCTTCCTCGACATCTCGAAGCCTGACGACCGCCTCGTCGTCACGCACAGCTTCTCGAAGAGCTTCCTGATGACGGGCTGGCGCCTCGGCTGGCTGGTGCTGCCGCCGTCGATGGTGGACGGCATCGGCAAGCTGATCGAGTTCAACACCTCGTGCGCCAGCGTGTTCACGCAGCGCGCAGCCATCACTGCCATCGAGCACACGAGCGAGATCACGCCGCGTGTGGTGGCGCACCTGAAGCAATGCCGCGACACGCTGGTGCCGCTGCTGGCGGCGCTGCCGGGCGTGCAGGTGGCCTCGGCTAAGGGCGGCATGTACGCCTTCTTCCGGCTCGAAGGCTTCGGCGATTCGCTCGAAGTGGCCAAGCGGCTGGTGGCAGAGGCGGGCCTGGGGCTCGCGCCGGGCAACGCCTTCGCACCTGAAGCGCAGGGCTGGCTGCGCTGGTGCTTTGCGTCGAAAGACCCGCAGCGGCTGGTGAAGGGCGTGGAGCGGTTGCGCAACTGGCTGGCGGAACAACAACCCGGCAAGGGCTGAGCCGGCTGCAATTTCGTTCAATACGCGGCGCGCCGGGGCCGCGAAGCTCGGGCTTTTCTCGAAAGCGAAAGGCTCTGCATGTTGTCGCAACGGTTGAAGGGGATGGCGCTGTGCGCGCTGGCGATGGTCACGGTCGGCAGCACGGTGGTGGCCAGCAAGGTCATCGCGGGCGGGCTGCCGCCGTTCACCGCGACCGCGCTGCGGTTCGCGATGGCGCTGCCGGTGTTCCTGGTGCTGCTGCGGCTGACCCGCACGCCGTGGCCGCGGCCCGGCCGGCGGGATCTGGCGCTGCTGGTGTGCCAGGCGGGGCTGGGGAGCGTGGGCTACACCGTGCTGCTGATCCTTGGCGTGCGCTGGGCACCGGCGGCCAGTGCTGGCGTGGTGGCTGGTACCTTGCCGGCTGTGGCGGCGCTGGTGGCGGTGATTGCGCTGCGCGAGCGGCCGGGGCGGTTTCTGGTGGGCAGCATCGTGATGGCGACGGCGGGGGTGCTGGCGATCAGCTGGCCCGGGGCGGGCCAGGCTTCGGCGGGGGACTCAAAATCCCTGGCGGCGCTGATCGGCAACTTGCTGGTTTTGGGCGCGGTGGTTTGCGAGGCGATGTTCATCCTGCTCAACAAGCGCCTGCGGGTGCCGGTGCGTCCGCTGGCGCTGTCGACGCTGATGACGGCCTTCGGGCTGCTGCTGTCACTGGTACCAGCGCTGCTCGAGCGAGCCTGGGAGCACCCCTTGCCGGCGGAGGCGCTGGCTGGTGTCGCCTACTACGCGTTGGTGCCAACGGTGCTGGGCTTCGTGCTGTGGTTTGCCGGATCTTCCCGGCTGCGCGGGGCCGAGGCGGCGCTTTTCACGGCCGTTCTACCGGTTTCGGCGCTGGCGCTGGCCGCGCTCTGGCTGGGCGAAAGCATCAGCCTGGCGCAGATCGGCGGGGCAGCCTGCGTGCTGGGCGCCGTGGGGCTGGCTTCACTCGATGGAAGGCCCCCAAAGAGGCCTGAAAGCCCGATCAGGACGGTCGGGCTATAATTCCAAGGCTTTGCATGCCGCAAGGCGCACGGTGGGTGCAGTTCCAGCGCACACCGCAAGTCAAACATCCCGGAACAAGGAAATCAACATGATCGCAGCCTCCATCAAGGCAGAAGTTGTCAAGGACAACGCCCGCGCCGCCAACGACACCGGCAGCCCCGAAGTGCAAGTCGCACTGCTGACCGCCCGCATCAACGAGCTCACCCCCCACTTCAAGACGCACGCCAAGGACCACCACGGCCGTCGCGGCCTGCTGCGCATGGTGAGCCGCCGCCGCAAGCTCCTCGACTACCTCAAGTCCAAGGACGCCGACCGTTACACCGCGCTGATCGCCAAGCTGGGTCTGCGCAAGTAAATCGAATCGCATGAAAAAACGCCTGGGTTAGTCCGCTAGCTCAGGCGTTTTTTACTTCGCGATCCACTTTCGGAGTGCCCAAACAGAGCGAAGCTGTGTCATTCCAATGAAGTTCGCCCCGAGCTTCGCTGGAATGGCATCGTGTTCTGAGAAGCCTCCGTCTCTTGCGGACTCTGTGTAGTCCGCTATCAAAACAGGAGCAAAACATGAGCCTCTTCAACAAAGTCACCAAGTCGTTCCAATGGGGCGACAAGACCGTCGTCATGGAAACGGGTGAAATCGCCCGCCAGGCCAGCGGCGCCGTGCTCGTCGACATCGACGGCACCGTCATCCTCGCGACCGTGGTCGCCTCCAAGTCGGCCAAGGCCGGCCAGGACTTCTTCCCGCTGACCGTCGACTACATCGAGAAGACCTATGCCGCAGGCAAGATCCCCGGCAGCTTCTTCAAGCGCGAAGCCAAGCCCAGCGAACACGAAACGCTGACCAGCCGCCTGATCGACCGCCCGATCCGCCCGCTGTTCCCCGAAGGCTTCCTGAACGAAGTTCATGTGGTCATCCACACCGTGTCGCTCAACCCTGAAGTCGATGCCGACATCGCCGCCATGATCGGCGTGAGCGCCGCGCTGTCGATCTCCGGCGTGCCGTTCAACGGCCCGATCGGTGCAGCCCGCGTGGGCTACATCAACGGCCAGTACGTGCTGAATCCGGGGCAGACGGCTCGCAAGGATTCGCAGATGGACCTCGTCGTCGCCGGCACGCAATCCGCCGTGCTGATGGTCGAATCCGAAGCCCTGCAGCTCAGCGAAGAAATCATGTTGGGCGGCGTGGTGTTCGGCCACGAGCAAGCCAACATCGCCATCAACGCGATCCATGAACTCGTGCGCGACGCCGGCAAGCCGGTGTGGGACTGGAAGGCTCCCGCCGAAGACGAAGCCTTCGTCGCCAAGGTCAAGGGCCTGGCCGAAGACAAGCTGCGCGCCGTCTATCAAATTCGCAGCAAGCAAGCCCGTACGCAAGCCCTGCGCGAAGCCAACGCCAGCGTGCTCGAGGCACTGAAGGCCGAAGGCGCCGAGTTCGACTCCGGCAAGGTCAGCGACCTGCTGTTCGCCATCGAATCGAAGATCGTGCGCAGCCAGATCCTGTCGGGCGAGCCCCGCATCGACGGCCGTGACACGCGCACCGTGCGTCCCATCGAAATCCGCAACTCGGTGCTGCCCCGCACCCACGGTTCGGCGCTGTTCACGCGCGGCGAAACCCAGGCGCTGGTCATCACCACGCTCGGCACCGAACGCGACGCACAGCGCATCGACGCGCTGGCCGGCGAATACGAAGACCGCTTCCTGTTCCACTACAACATGCCTCCCTTTGCCACCGGCGAAGTGGGCCGCATGGGATCGACCAAGCGCCGCGAAATCGGCCACGGCCGCCTGGCCAAGCGCGCGCTCGTCGCCGTGTTGCCGAACAAGGAAGAATTCCCGTACACGGTTCGCGTGGTGTCGGAAATCACCGAGTCGAACGGCTCGTCGTCGATGGCTTCTGTCTGCGGCGGCTGCCTCTCGATGATGGACGCCGGCGTGCCCATGAAGGCGCACGTGGCTGGTATCGCCATGGGCCTGATCAAGGAAGACAACCGCTTCGCGGTGCTGACCGACATCCTGGGCGACGAAGATCACCTGGGCGACATGGACTTCAAGGTTGCGGGTACCACCAACGGCATCACCGCGCTGCAGATGGACATCAAGATCCAGGGCATCACCAAGGAAATCATGCAGGTCGCACTGGCACAGGCCAAGGAAGCGCGCATGCACATCCTGGGCAAGATGCAGGAAGCCATGGGCGAGGCCAAGGCCGAAGTCTCCAGCTTCGCGCCGCGCCTGACCACGCTGAAGATCAACCCCGAGAAGATCCGCGACGTGATCGGCAAGGGCGGCTCGGTCATCCGTGGCCTGCAGGAAGAAACCGGCACGACGATCAACATCGACGAAGACGGCACCATCACCATCGCTTCGACCGATCCGGAAAAGGCCGAGCTGGCCAAGAAGCGCATCGAGCAGATCACGGCCGAAGTCGAAATCGGCAAGGTCTACGAAGGCCCGGTCACCAAGATCCTGGACTTCGGTGCGCTCATCAACCTGCTGCCCGGCAAGGACGGCCTGCTGCACATCAGCCAGATTGCGCACGAACGCGTCGAGAAGGTGACCGACTATCTGAGCGAAGGCCAGATCGTCAAGGTCAAGGTTCTGGAAACGGACGAGAAGGGCCGCGTCAAGCTGTCCATGAAGGCCCTGACCGAGCGTCCGGCCGGCATGGAATACAGCGAGCGCCCGCCGCGCGAAGACCGCGGTGACCGTGGCGAGCGCCGTGACCGTGGCGATCGCGGCGACCGCGGTGGTGACCGTGGCGAGCGCGCACCGCGCTTCAACAACGAGCAACAGCAGCCGCGCAACGAGCAGCCGCAGGCTCCGGCCGGCGAGCAGCAGCAACAAGCCCCGCGCGAGCCTCAGGAGTAAGAAGGGCGCAACGGCGGTCCTCCGGCTGCCGTTGCTATCTTTTGAACATCAAGCTTCGCCCCATCTGCGGGCGTTGGAGGCCGAAAGACCATGAAAGCCATTGAAATCACTTCGTACGGTGCCCCCGAGGTGCTGCGCGTTGCGCAGCGTCCCGACCCGGTAGCGGGTGCGGGCGAACTGCTGATCCGTGTGGCGGCAAGTGGCGTCAATCGCCCGGACGTGCTGCAGCGCAAGGGGCACTACCCCGTGCCGCCGGGCGCTTCCGATCTGCCGGGCCTCGAAGTGGCCGGCGAGATCGTCTCGGGTGACGCTGCGGCGCTGGCCGAGGCGGGCTTCAAGGTTGGTGACCGTGTCTGTGCGCTGATCGCCGGTGGCGGCTATGCCGAGCTGTGCGTGGCGCCCGTGGCGCAATGCCTGCCGGTGCCCAAGGGCTGGAGCGACATCGATGCAGCTTCGCTGCCCGAGACCTTCTTCACCGTCTGGAGCAATGTGTTCGACCGCGGCCGCCTGCAAAAGGGTGAGACGCTGCTGATCCAGGGCGGCTCGAGCGGCATCGGCGTCACGGCGATCCAGATCGCCAAGGCGCTCGGTGCGACCGTGATCGTCACGGCCGGCAGCGACGACAAGTGCGAAGCCTGCCTGAAGCTCGGCGCCGACCATGCCATCAACTACCGCACGAGCGACTTCGTCGAAGAGGCGAAGAAGCTCACCGGTGGCAAGGGTGTGGACGTGGTGCTCGACATGGTTGCTGGCGACTACGTGGCGCGCGAGATCGAGTGCCTGGCCGAAGATGGCCGGCTCGTGATCATCGCGGTGCAGGGCGGCGTGAAGAGCGAGATCAATGCGGGCCTTGTGCTGCGCAGGCGGCTCACGATCACCGGCTCGACGCTGCGTCCGCGGCCGGTGGCGTTCAAGGGCGCCATTGCCAAGGCCCTGCGCGAGAAGGTGTGGCCGCTGCTGGAAAGCGGTGCAATCAAGCCCGTGATCCACAGCATCTTTGCGGCGGCGGGCGAGCCCAGCGGCGCAGCCCAGGCTCACGCGCTGATGGAATCGAACCAGCACATCGGCAAGATCGTGCTGACATGGTGAGTGACGAGAAGAAGAACGCGATGACGACCAAGAAGAAACTGATCGCTGGCAACTGGAAGATGAACGGCAGCCTGGCTGCCAACGAGGCGCTGGTGAAGGCCTTGCAGCAAGGCCTGGCCGCAAGTCCGGCGGCTTGCGATGTGGCGCTGTGCGCGCCTGCGCCGTACTTCGCGCAACTGCAGTCGCTGCTGGCGGGTTCGCCGGCACTGGCACTGGGCGCGCAGGACATTTCGGCTCATCCGCAAGGCGCCTTCACCGGCGAGCAATCGGCGGCAATGCTGAAGGACTTCGGCGTGCGCTATGCCATCGTCGGTCACTCCGAGCGTCGGCAATACCACGGCGAGACCGATGAAGCGGTCGCGGCCAAGACGGCGGCAGCGCTGGCCAATGGCATCACGCCGATCGTCTGTGTCGGCGAAACGCTGGCACAGCGCGAAGCAGGGCAGACCGAAGAAGTCGTCAAGCGTCAGTTGGCAGCGGTCATTCATGTGAACGGCCATTGCATCAGTGAGATCGTCGTGGCGTACGAGCCTGTCTGGGCCATCGGTACGGGCAAGACGGCCACGCCGGAGCAGGCGCAAGCGGTGCATGCGGTGCTGCGCGCGCAGTTGCATCACGCAGCGAGCGAGCATGCTGCCGGCATCCAGATTCTTTATGGCGGCAGCATGAACGCCGCCAACGCCGCAGAACTGCTGGCGCAGGCCGACATCGATGGCGGCCTCATCGGTGGCGCTTCGCTCAAGGCGCCCGATTTTCTGCAGATCATTTCCGCCGCTGCGCGCTGAACGCGCAACGGCTGTATCACTTAGGAGTAAGAACGAATGAACCTGGTCCTCAATCTACTGGTCGGTGTGCAGATGCTGACGGCCCTCGCAATGATCGGCCTGATCCTGATCCAGCACGGCAAGGGCGCCGACATGGGTGCGGCCTTCGGCAGCGGAAGTGCTGGCAGCCTGTTCGGTGCCAGCGGCAGTGCCAACTTCCTCTCGCGCACCACGGCTGTGCTTGCTGCGGTGTTCTTCGCATGCACGCTGCTGCTGGCCTATTTCAGCCACGCGCGTCCTGCGGGCGGCGGCAGTCTTCTGGAGCGCGCTGCAGTGGGTGCGCCGGCCACGCCGGCTTCTGGTGCAGCGAGTGAAATTCCTGGTGCGGCGGCTCCCAGTACGCCTGCTTCGGCTCCTGCTGCCCCGGTTTCGGGCGCGGGTCAGATTCCGAGCAAGTAATCAACTCGTTTTCATGAGTTGCCTGTGAGAAATGGCTTCATTTCAGGGTAAACTCTAAATCTGTTCGGAAAGCCAAATGCCTCTTGCAGGTACCTCATGCCATCCGAACAGCAAAAACCGCGGTCGTGGTGAAATTGGTAGACACGCTATCTTGAGGGGGTAGTGGCGAAAGCTGTGCGAGTTCGAGTCTCGCCGACCGCACCAAATCTCATCGGCAGAAAGCCTCATCCAGAGGCTTCTCTTGCCGGTGGCAAGCGGTGAAAAACTCTCGATGAATCTCGACTCCTACCTCCCCGTCCTTTTGTTCATTCTGGTCGGAGTCGGCGTAGGCGTCGCCCCTCAGGTCATCGGATACATTCTCGGCCCCAACAGGCCCGACGCCGCAAAGAACGCTCCCTACGAGTGTGGCTTTGAAGCCTTCGAGGACGCACGCATGAAGTTTGACGTGCGCTATTACCTCGTTGCGATTCTCTTCATCCTGTTCGACCTCGAAATTGCCTTTCTCTTTCCGTGGGCCATTGCGCTCAAGGAGATTGGTGCTGTCGGCTTCTGGGCCATGATGATCTTTCTCGCCATCCTCGTCGTGGGCTTCGCCTACGAGTGGAAAAAAGGCGCGCTCGACTGGGAATGACAAGGAATCACGATGGCCATTGAAGGCGTTCTCAAAGAAGGTTTCGTCACCACCACCTACGACTCGGTGGTGAATTGGGCGAAGACCGGATCTCTCTGGCCGATGACCTTCGGCCTCGCATGCTGTGCGGTGGAAATGATGCACGCGGGTGCCGCCCGCTACGACATCGATCGTTTCGGCATGCTGTTTCGCCCCAGCCCACGTCAGTCCGATCTGATGATCGTGGCCGGCACGCTGTGCAACAAGATGGCTCCGGCCTTGCGCAAGGTCTACGACCAGATGCCCGAGCCGCGCTGGGTGTTGTCGATGGGTTCGTGTGCGAATGGCGGTGGCTACTACCACTACAGCTATTCCGTCGTGCGCGGCTGCGACCGCATCGTGCCGGTCGATGTCTACGTTCCGGGTTGCCCGCCCACCGCCGAGGCTTTGCTCTACGGCGTGATCCAGTTGCAGCAGAAGATTCGCCGCACCAACACCATTGCCCGCGCCTGAGGGATTGCCGACGATGACTGACTTTGCAATTTCGCCGGAGGTGCTGCGCGCCACCATCGCCGAGACGCTCGGCGCCAAGGCCAAGAGCGTGACGCTCGCCCTGGAAGAGGTGACCGTGGTGGTCGGCGCCGCCGACTACATCGAAGCCGCCTTGCTGCTGCGCGATGCGCCCGGCTGCCGCTTCGAGCAGCTGATCGACCTCTGCGGCATGGACTACTCCGACTACCGCGAAGGTGAGTGGCAGGGCGAACGCTACTGCGTCGTCACGCACCTGCTGTCGGTAAGCCTCAACCAGCGCGTGCGCCTGAAGGTGTTCGCGCCGAACGAAGACCTGCCTGTGGTCGATTCGCTGCAGCCCGTCTGGAATGCCGCCACCTGGTTCGAGCGCGAAGCCTTCGACCTCTACGGCATCGTGTTCGACGGTCACGACGACCTGCGCCGCATCCTGACCGACTACGGCTTCATCGGCCATCCGTTCCGCAAGGACTTCCCGGTGTCGGGTCACGTCGAGATGCGTTACGACGAAGAACAGAAGCGCGTGGTCTACCAGCCGGTTTCCATCGAGCCGCGCGAAATCACCCCGCGCGTGATCCGCGAAGACAACTACGGCGGCGGTTTGCACTGATATGGCCGAAATCAAGAACTACACACTCAACTTCGGTCCCCAGCACCCTGCGGCACACGGCGTGCTGCGCCTGGTGCTCGAGCTGGACGGCGAAGTGATCCAGCGCGCCGACCCCCACATCGGCCTGCTGCACCGCGCGACCGAGAAGCTTGCCGAATCGCGCACCTTCATCCAGTCGCTGCCGTACATGGACCGTCTCGACTACGTGTCGATGATGAGCAACGAGCACGCGTACTGCCTCGCCATCGAGCGGATGATGGGCCTCGAAGTGCCGATCCGCGCGCAGTACATCCGCGTGATGTTCGCCGAGATCACCCGCCTGCTGAACCACCTGCTGTGGCTCGGTGCGCACGGTCTGGATTGCGGTGCGATGAACATGCTCATCTACTGCTTCCGCGAGCGCGAAGACCTGTTCGACATGTACGAGGCCGTGTCCGGCGCGCGCATGCACGCGGCGTACTTCCGTCCGGGTGGCGTCTACCGCGACCTGCCGGATGCAATGCCGCAGTACAAGGTCAGCAAGATCAAGAACGCGAAGGCTATCGAGAAGCTCAACGAGAACCGCCAGGGCTCGCTGCTCGACTTCGTCGACGACTTCTGCAAGCGCTTCCCGAAGATGGTCGACGAGTACGAGACGCTGCTCACCGACAACCGCATCTGGAAGCAGCGCACCGTGGGCATCGGCGTGGTCACGCCGGAGCGCGCGCTGAACCTCGGCTTCACCGGCCCCATGCTGCGCGGCTCGGGCATCGAATGGGACCTGCGCAAGAAGCAGCCCTACGACGTCTACGACCAGATGCAGTTCGACGTGCCCGTCGGCAAGACCGGCGACTGCTACGACCGCTACCTGGTCCGCGTCGAAGAGATGCGCCAGGCCAACAAGATCATCCAGCAGTGCTCGGCCTGGCTGCGTGCCAACCCCGGCCCTGTCATCACTGACAACCACAAGGTCGCCGCGCCCGCGCGCGAATCGATGAAGGCGAACATGGAGGAGCTGATCCACCATTTCAAGCTCTTCACCGAAGGCTTCCACGTGCCCGAAGGCGAGGCGTATGCCGCCGTCGAGCATCCGAAGGGTGAGTTCGGCATCTATCTCGTGAGCGACGGCGCCAACAAGCCGTACCGCCTGAAGATCCGCGCCCCTGGTTTCCCGCACCTCGCCGCCCTCGACGAAATGTCGCGCGGTCACATGATCGCCGACGCTGTCGCGGTGATCGGCACGATGGACATCGTGTTCGGCGAGATCGACAGGTGAGAAAGAGCGAATGACGACTTCCTCGACCCACCATGACGCGGCGCCCTCGGCGCCGTTGAAGACTACGATCCTCGAGCGCTTTGCGCGCGAGGTCGCCAAGTACCCCGAAGCAGGCAAGCAATCCGCCGTGATGGCCTGCCTCGCCATCGTCCAGCAGGACGAGGGCTACGTCAGCCTGCAGCGCGAGCGCGAGATTGCCGAGTACCTCGGCATGGCGCCCATCGCCGTGCATGAAGTGACGACCTTCTACAACATGTACAACCAGCATCCGGTGGGCAAGTTCAAGCTCAACGTGTGCACCAACCTGCCTTGCCAGCTGCGAGACGGCGTCACCGCCCTCGTACACCTCGAGAAGAAGCTCGGCATCAAGATGGGCGAGACCACGGCTGACGGCCTGTTCACGCTGCAGCAGAGCGAATGCCTGGGCGCCTGCGCCGATTCGCCCGTGATGCTGGTCAACGACCGCACCATGTGCAGCTTCATGAGCAACGAGAAGCTCGACCAGCTCATCGAAGGCCTGCGCGGTTCCACCAAAGGGGAGGCTGCCTGATGTCACCCGAACAAGTGCTCCAGCAGTTCCAGGCGACGGGCGTCCAGACCTGCTTCCATGACCGTCACATCGAGCCGCAGATTTATGCGGGCCTTGACGGCACCAACTGGCGTCTGGCCGACTACGAGGCGCGCGGCGGCTACCAGGCGCTGCGCAAGATCCTCACTGAGGGCCTCACGCCCGACCAGGTGATCGCCGAAGTCAAGGCTTCGGGCCTGCGCGGCCGTGGCGGCGCCGGTTTTCCGACCGGCCTGAAGTGGAGCTTCATGCCCCGCCAGTTCCCGGGCCAGAAGTACCTCGTCTGCAATTCGGACGAGGGCGAGCCGGGTACGTGCAAGGACCGCGACATCCTGCAGTTCAACCCGCACATCGTGATCGAAGGCATGGCCATCGCCGCGTATGCGATGGGCATCAGCGTGGGCTACAACTACATCCACGGCGAGATCTTCCAGAGCTACGACCGCTTCGAGGAAGCCCTCGAAGAAGCGCGCGCCGCCGGCTACCTCGGCGACAAGATCATGGGCAGCACGTACAACTTCCAGTTGCACGCCGCCCACGGCTTCGGTGCCTACATCTGCGGCGAAGAAACCGCGCTGCTCGAATCGCTCGAAGGCAAGAAGGGCCAGCCGCGCTTCAAGCCGCCGTTCCCGGCCAGCTTCGGCCTGTACGGCAAGCCGACCACCATCAACAACACCGAGACCTTCGCGGCGGTGCCCTGGATCATCCGCAACGGTGGTCCGGCTTACCTCGAATGCGGCAAGCCGAACAACGGCGGTACCAAGATCTACTCGGTGAGCGGTGACGTCGAGCTGCCCGGCAACTACGAAGTGCCCATGGGCACGCCGTTCTCCAAGCTCCTCGAGCTGGCCGGCGGCGTGCGCAAGGGTCGCACGCTGAAGGCCGTGATTCCCGGCGGATCGTCGGCGCCGGTGCTGCCGGCCGACATCATGATGGCCTGCACCATGGACTACGACTCCATCGCCAAGGCCGGCTCCATGCTCGGTTCGGGCGCGGTGATCGTCATGGACGACAGCCGCTCGATGGTCGAGTCGCTCAAGCGCCTCTCGTACTTCTACATGCACGAGTCCTGCGGCCAGTGCACGCCGTGCCGCGAAGGCACGGGCTGGCTCTACCGCGTGGTGGACCGCATCCACAACGGCCAGGGCAAGCCCAGCGACCTGCAACTGCTGGACTCCGTCGCCGGCGACATCATGGGCCGCACCATCTGTGCGCTCGGCGATGCGGCAGCGATGCCGGTGCGCGCCATGATCAAGCACTTCCGTCACGAGTTCGAAGCCCTGATCCCGGGCTACGTTCCGACGGCGCCCGTCAAGGCCTGAGCGCGAGAAGAAACATACTCATGATCGAAATCGAACTCGACGGCAAGAAGGTCGAAGTGACCGAAGGCAGCATGGTGATGCATGCTGCCGACAAGGCGGGCACGTACATCCCGCACTTCTGCTATCACAAGAAACTCAGCATCGCGGCCAACTGCCGCATGTGCCTCGTCGACGTGGAAAAAGCGCCCAAGCCGATGCCGGCCTGCGCCACGCCGGTCACGCAGGGCATGATCGTCCGCACCAAGAGCGAAAAGGCCATCAAGGCGCAGCAGTCGGTCATGGAGTTCCTCCTGATCAACCACCCGCTGGATTGCCCCATCTGCGACCAGGGCGGCGAATGCCAGTTGCAGGACCTGGCCGTTGGCTACGGCGGTTCTTCTTCGCGCTACGAAGAAGAAAAGCGCGTCGTGTTCCACAAGGACGTGGGCCCGCTGATCAGCATGGAAGAAATGAGCCGCTGCATCCATTGCACGCGCTGCGTCCGCTTTGGCCAGGAAGTGGCCGGCGTGATGGAGCTCGGCATGTCGCACCGCGGCGAACACTCCGAAATCGAAACCTTCCTCGGCGACTCGGTCGACTCCGAACTGTCGGGCAACATGATCGACATCTGCCCGGTCGGCGCGCTCACGAGCAAGCCCTTCCGCTACAGCGCCCGCACCTGGGAACTGTCGCGCCGCAAGTCGGTGAGCCCGCATGACTCCACCGGCGCCAACCTGATCGTCCAGGTCAAGAACAACCGCGTGATGCGCGTGGTGCCGCTCGAGAACGAAGACGTCAACGAATGCTGGATTGCCGACCGCGACCGCTTCTCGTACGAAGCGCTCAACGGCCCGGAACGCCTGACGCAGCCCATGCTGAAGCAGGGCGGCCAGTGGCAGCAGGTCGACTGGCAGACGGCGCTCGAGTACGTTGCCAATGGCCTGAAGCAGATCAAGGCCGACCACGGCGCGCAAAGCATCGGCACGCTGGTCAGCCCGCACAGCACGCTCGAGGAGCTGCAGCTCGCAGCCTTGCTCACGCGTGAACTCGGCAGCGACAACATCGACTACCGCCTGCGCAACGCCGAATTCACGGCGTTCGAAGGCGTGCGCTGGCTCGGCACCTCGATCGCTTCGCTCACGCAAGTGCAGCGCGCGCTGGTCGTCGGCTCGAACCTGCGCAAGGAACATCCGCTGTTCGCACAGCGCATCCGCCAGGCCGTGCGCAAGGGCGCCGCGCTGTCGGTGATCACCTCGGCCAGCCTGATGGCTGCCCGCGACGCCTGGGCCATCGACGTGGCGCAGGCGTCCATCGTCGAAGCCGATCAATGGGTCGAGGCGCTGGCCGCAGTTGCTGCCGCCATCGGCCAGACCAATGGCGCAGCCGCGCCCCTGGCACCGAAGAACGCGCCTGACGCCGCCGCGCAAGCCATCGCAGCCTCGCTGCTGAGCGGCGAACGCAAGGCCATCCTGCTCGGCAATGCCGCCGCCCATCACGCACAAGCCAGCAGCCTGCTGGCCCTGGCGAACTGGATCGGTGCGCAGACGGGCGCCACCGTCGGCTACCTGACCGAAGCCGCCAACACCGTTGGCGCGCAGATCGTCGGCGCTTTTCCGAAGAACGGCGGCCTCGATGCAGGTCGCATGCTCGCTGCCGGTTCCGGCCTGAAGGCCGTGATGCTGCTGAACACCGAGCCGGTGTTCGACTCGGCCGCTGGCGCCGCCGCTGCCGATGTCATCGGCAATGCGCAAATGGTCGTCACGCTGAGCCCCTTCAAGGCCAACCTCGAGTTCAGCGACGTGCTGCTCCCGATCGCTCCGTTCACGGAAACCCCCGGTACCTTCGTCAATGCCGAAGGCCGCCTGCAAGGTTTCCATGCCGTCGTGAAGCCGCAAGGCGAAACGCGCCCGGCGTGGAAGGTGCTGCGCGTGCTGGCCAACCTGCTGGGCCTGCCCGGCTTCGCGTTCGAATCGACCACCGAGGTGCTGGCCAGCATCGGTGACAAGGGCGCGGTGCCGGCGAATGCGCTGAACAACGCCACCTCCGCCAATGCCGTCGCTTCCAGCGGTGCAACTGCTGCACCCGTGGTCGCGAGCATCTACCAGCTCGACTCGATCGTGCGCCGCGCACCGTCGCTGCAACTGACTGCCGACGCGCGCAATGCATCGGCTGGATCGAACGCGTCGGCGCGTGCCGAGGAGGCACTGGCATGATCATCGACACCATTCATGGCTTCGGCCAGGGGCTGGTTGCCGCAGGCTGGTGGACCGCCGTGGTCTGGCCCTTTATCTGGACGCTGATCAAGATCATCGTGGTCGTGATCCCGCTGATGCTGGCTGTGGCGTACCTCACGCTGTGGGAACGCAAGGCCATCGGCTTCACGCAGATCCGTATCGGCCCGAACCGCATCGGACCGCTGGGCCTGCTCCAGCCGATCGCCGACGCGCTCAAGCTGATGACCAAGGAAATCATTCTTCCGACGGTCGCCAACAAGGGCCTGTTCCTGCTGGGCCCGATCATGACCATCATGCCGGCGCTCGCCGCATGGGCCGTGATTCCCTTCGGCCCCGACGTGGCGCTGGCAAACATCAACGCCGGCCTGCTGTTCGTGATGGCCATCACCTCCCTCGAGGTGTACGGCGTGATCATCGCCGGCTGGGCCTCGAACTCGAAGTACGCCTTCCTGGGCGCGCTGCGCGCCTCGGCACAGATGGTGAGCTACGAAATCGCGATGGGCTTTTGCTTCGTCGTGGTGCTGATGGTCACCGGCAGCCTGAACATGAGCGAGATCGTGAACGTCCAAGGCAAGGGCATGTTCGCCAACATGGGCGTCGGCTTCCTGTCGTGGAACTGGCTGCCGCTGCTGCCGATCTTCGTCGTGTACTTCATCTCCGGCCTGGCCGAGACCAACCGCCACCCGTTCGACGTGGTGGAAGGCGAGTCCGAAATCGTTGCCGGCCACATGATCGAGTACTCGGGCATGAGCTTCGCGATGTTCTTCCTGGCCGAGTACGCCAACATGTGGCTCGTCTCGATCCTGACCGTCGTGCTGTTCCTCGGCGGATGGCTGCCGCCGTTCGAATTCCTGAGCATCATTCCGGGCTGGATCTGGCTGGGCCTCAAGACCTTCTGCGTGGTCACCATGTTCCTGTGGGTGCGTTCGACGTTCCCGCGCTTCCGCTATGACCAGATCATGCGTCTGGGCTGGAAGATCTTCATTCCCGTCACCCTCGTGTGGCTGGTCGTGGTCGGTGGCTGGATGCAGACGCCGTTCAACATCTGGAAATAACAGGAAGCGCCAACATCATGTCTGCTGCGCACACCGCAACACCGTCCGCGCCGTTCTCGCTCAAGGACTTCCTGGGCAGCTTCATGCTGTTCGAGCTGTTCAAGGGCCTGGCCATTACCGGCAAGTACGCCTTTGCCCGCAAGATCACGGTGCAGTTCCCCGAAGAGAAGACGCCGCTGTCGCCGCGATTCCGCGGCCTGCACGCGCTGCGCCGCTATGAAAACGGCGAAGAGCGCTGCATTGCCTGCAAGCTCTGCGAGGCTGTCTGCCCGGCGCTGGCCATCACCATCGAATCGGATGTGCGCGACGACGGCTCGCGCCGCACCACGCGCTACGACATCGACCTGACCAAGTGCATCTTCTGCGGCTTCTGCGAAGAGAGCTGCCCGGTCGACTCGATCGTCGAGACGCACATCTTCGAATACCACGGCGAAAAGCGCGGCGACCTGTACTTCACCAAGGACATGCTGCTGGCCGTGGGCGACCGCTACGAAAAAGAAATCGCAGCGAACAAGGCGGCTGACGCCAAGTACCGCTGATTCCGACCAGCCCGAACCCCGTACCAATTCGAATTCCAATGGACGTCAAGACCGGTCTGTTCTATCTGTTTGCCGTGGTGCTGCTGTTTGCAGCGTTCCGCGTCATCACCGCCCGCAACCCCGTGTACGCCGCTCTGTACCTGGTTCTGGCCTTCTTCCAGGCATCGGCCATCTGGCTGCTGCTGCGCGCCGAGTTCCTCGCGATCTCGCTCGTGCTGGTGTATGTCGGCGCCGTGATGGTGCTCTTCCTGTTCGTGGTGATGATGCTGGACATCAACGTCGACGGCTTGCGGGAGGGCTTCTGGAAGCACTTTCCGCTGGCGGCAGGCGTCGGTGCGCTGATTGCGCTCGAAATGGCGGCCGTGCTCATGGGCGGTTTCCGCCTCGGCGAGCCGCGCGCTGCTGCCGGTGCGTTGGGGGCCAACACTTCCAATACGCTCGAACTCGGCAAGCTGCTTTACTCCGAATACCTCTACCCGCTGGAAATTGCCGCGGTCATCCTGCTCGTGGCCATCGTGGCCGCCATCGCGCTGACGCTGCGCACCCGCAAGGACAGCAAGTACGTCAACCCAGCCGACCAGGTCCGCGTGAAAGCGCGCGATCGCGTGCGCATCGTGCAGATGCCGGCAACGCGTGCTGCCGAGCCTGTGGTTGAAGCTGCGGACGCTGCAAAGGAAAACAAGGCATGACGCTCACGCTCGGACACTTTCTTTCGCTCGGCGCGATGCTCTTCGCGCTGTCCGTGATCGGCATCTTCCTGAACCGCAAGAACCTGATCGTCCTGCTGATGGCCATCGAGCTGATGCTGCTCGCGGTCAACATGAACTTCGTGGCGTTCTCGCACTTCCTGGGCGACATGCACGGCCAGATCTTCGTGTTCTTCATCCTGACGGTGGCCGCGGCCGAGTCGGCCATCGGGCTGGCGCTGCTGGTTCTGCTGTTCCGCAACAAGTCGAACATCAACGTCGACGAACTCAACTCGCTCAAGGGTTGAAAGCAACATGAGCGCAACCCTTTCCGCATCCACCTTGCTGGCCGTGCCGCTGGCACCCCTGGTCGGCGCCGCTGTCGCCGGCCTGTTCGGCACCAAGTTCGGCGGCAATCACATCGGCCGCAAGGTCACGCATTCGCTGACCATCCTGGGCGTGCTGGTCGCCTTCATCATCTCGGCCATGACGCTCAAGAGCGTGGTGGCCGACGGCGCTCGCTTCAACGAAACCATCTATGAATGGATGGTCGTGGGCGGCCTGAAGATGGAAGTCGGCTTCATGGTCGACGGCCTCACCGCCATGATGATGTGCGTCGTGACCTTCGTGTCGCTGATGGTCCACATCTACACCATCGGCTACATGGAAGAAGACGACGGCTACAACCGCTTCTTCGCGTACATCTCGCTGTTCACCTTCTCGATGCTGATGCTCGTCATGAGCAACAACATGCTCCAGCTGTTCTTCGGCTGGGAAGCGGTGGGCTTGGTGTCGTACCTGCTGATCGGTTTCTGGTTCAACAAGCCGACCGCGATCTTCGCGAACATGAAGGCCTTCCTGGTCAACCGTGTGGGCGACTTCGGCTTCATCCTCGGCATCGGCCTGATCGCCGCCTACGCCGGCACGCTGAACTACACCGAAGCCTTCGCCAAGGCGGGTACGCTGGCCGGTATCACGTTCCCGGGCACCGAGTGGATGCTCATCACCGTGATCTGCATCTGCCTGTTCATCGGCGCGATGGGCAAGAGTGCCCAGTTCCCGCTGCACGTGTGGCTGCCCGACTCGATGGAAGGCCCGACGCCCATCTCCGCGCTGATCCACGCGGCAACGATGGTGACGGCCGGCATCTTCATGGTGGCGCGCATGTCGCCGCTGTTCGAGCTGAGCGACACGGCACTGAGCTTCATCCTCGTGATCGGCGCCATCACCGCGCTGTTCATGGGCTTCCTGGGCATCATCCAGAACGACATCAAGCGCGTGGTCGCGTACTCGACGCTCTCGCAGCTCGGCTACATGACGGTGGCGCTCGGTGCCTCGGCCTACTCGGTCGCGGTGTTCCACCTGATGACGCACGCGTTCTTCAAGGCGCTGCTGTTCCTCGGCGCCGGCTCGGTGATCATCGGCATGCACCACAACCAGGACATCCGCTGGATGGGCGGCGTGCGCAAGTACATGCCGATTACCTGGATCACCTCGCTGCTAGGGTCGCTCGCGCTGATCGGCACGCCGTTCTTTGCCGGCTTCTACTCGAAGGACAGCATCATCGAAGCGGTGCACGAAAGCCACCTGTGGGGCGCGAACTTCGCGTACTACGCGGTGCTGGCCGGCGTGTTCATCACGGCGTTCTATTCGTTCCGCATGTACTTCCTGGTCTTCCACGGCAAGGAACGCTACGACCAGAACCCCGATGCGCACCATGACGACCATGGCCACGGTCATGACGATCATGGTCACGGCCATGACCAGAAGCCGCACGAATCGCCTTGGGTCGTCTGGCTGCCGCTGGTGCTGCTGGCCATCCCCTCGGTGGTGATCGGCTTCATGACGATCGAGCCGATGCTGTTCGGCGAGTTCTTCAAGAACGCGATCGTCGTGGACGGCACCAGGCACCACGCCATGAAGGAACTGGAAGAAGCCTTCCACGGCCCGGTGGCCATGGCCATCCACGGCCTGCAGGCTGCGCCGTTCTGGCTGGCGCTGGCTGGTGTGGTCCTGTCCTGGTACATGTACATGATCAACCCGGCGCTGCCGGCTGCGATCAAGCGCGCCTGCGGCCCGATCTACCGCCTGCTCGAGAACAAGTACTACATGGACTGGTTCAACGAGAACGTCATTGCCCGCGCCACGCGCGCGCTTGGCACCGGCCTGTGGAAGGGTGGCGACCAGGCCCTGATCGACGGAGCCGTCGTCAACGGTTCGTGGAAAGTGATCGGCCGGATTTCGGGTGTGGTGCGCTGGATGCAGTCTGGCTACATCTACCACTATGCCTTCGCGATGCTGCTCGGCATCTTCATCCTGATGACGTACTTCGTCTGGTTCAAACGCTGAGCCTAGCGCTGGAGAAAAAGAAAAATGGGTTTGTTGAGCCTTGCCATCTGGGTGCCGATCGCATTCGGCGCCGTGCTGCTGGCGTTTGGCCGTGACGAGCATGCCAAGGGCGTGCGCTGGGTCGCGCTAGTCGGTGCCATCGTGAGCTTCCTGGTCACGGTTCCGCTGTTCACGCGTTTCCAGAACGGCACTGCCGCGATGCAGTTCGTCGAAAAGACGGGCTGGATCGCACGCTTCAACGTCAACTACCACCTCGGGATCGACGGCCTGTCGCTCTGGCTGGTGCTGCTGACGTCGTTCATCACGGTCGTCGTCGTGATCTCGGCCTGGGAAGTGATCACCGAGCGCGTGAACCAGTACATGGGCGCGTTCCTGATCCTGTCGGGCTTCATGATCGGCGTGTTCTCCGCGCTCGACGGCGTGCTGTTCTACGTGTTCTTCGAAGCCACGCTGATCCCGATGTACCTGATCATCGGCATCTGGGGCGGCCCGAACAAGATCTACGCGGCGTTCAAGTTCTTCCTCTACACCTTGCTCGGCTCGCTGCTGATGCTGGTTGCGCTGATCTTCCTGTACAACAAGTCGGGCGGCAGCTTCGACATCCTGGCCTGGCACAAGCTGCCGCTGGGTTCGACCGCGCAGACCTTCCTGTTCTTTGCTTTCTTCGCGGCCTTCGCCGTGAAGGTGCCGATGTGGCCGGTGCACACCTGGCTGCCCGACGTGCACGTCGAGGCGCCCACCGGTGGCTCCGCCGTGCTGGCCGCGATCATGCTGAAGCTGGGCGCCTATGGCTTCCTGCGCTTCTCGATGCCCATCGCGCCCGACGCCTCGCACGAATGGGCCTGGCTCATGATCGCGCTGTCGCTGATCGCCGTGATCTACGTGGGCCTGGTTGCGCTGGTGCAGCAGGACATGAAGAAGCTGGTGGCTTATTCGTCGGTGGCCCACATGGGCTTCGTGACGCTCGGCTTCTTCATCTTCAACGAGCTCGGCGTGTCCGGCGGCATCGTGCAGATGATTGCGCACGGCTTCGTGTCGGGCGCCATGTTCCTGGGCATCGGCGTGCTGTACGACCGCGTGCACTCGCGCCAGATCGCCGATTACGGCGGCGTGGTCAACACCATGCCCAAGTTCGCCGCGTTCGCGCTGCTGTTCGCCATGGCCAATTGCGGCCTGCCGGGTACCGCCGGTTTCGTGGGCGAGTGGATGGTGATCCTGGGCGCCGTGAAGGCCAACTTCTGGATCGGCCTTGGCGCCGCCACCGCGCTGATTTTCGGCGCGGCCTACACCCTCTGGATGTACAAGCGCGTGTACCTGGGTCCGGTCGGCAACGACCACGTCAAGGAACTCAGCGACATCAACGCTCGCGAGTTCCTGATGCTGGCACTGCTGGCCATTGCTGTGCTGTGGATGGGCCTGTTCCCGAAGCCGTTCACCGACGCGATGGACGCCTCGGTGACCGAGCTCCTGCGCCACGTGGCAGTTTCGAAGCTGCCTTCCTGATGCCACGCTGAAGAAGAGAACGAGATGATTGACAAACTCAGCTGGGTCACGATCTACCCCGAAATCGTGTTGCTGGTCATGGCCTGCATCATTGCGCTGGTCGACCTGTCGGACACGAGCCCGCGCCGTACCCGCACCTATGTGTTGACGCTGGCCACGCTTGCCGTGGTCGCCGTGCTGTCGGGCCTGCAGGCCCTTGACGCCAAGACGATCTACGGCTTCGGCGGCATGGTCGTCAGCGACCCGATGGGCAACTGGCTCAAGTGCTTCGCCACCGTCGCCCTGATGGTCACTCTGGTCTACGGCCGTCCCTATGCGGCCGACCGCGAGATGCTGCGCGGCGGCGAGATGTTCACCGTCAGCATGTTCGCGCTGCTGGGCATGTTCGTGATGATCTCGGGCAGCAACTTCCTGCTGATCTACCTGGGACTCGAACTGCTCACGCTGTCGAGCTATGCGCTGGTGGCGCTGCGCCGCGACAACGCGGTGGCCAGCGAAGCGGCGATGAAGTACTTCGTGCTCGGCGCCATGGCCAGCGGCTTCCTGCTGTATGGCCTGTCGATGATGTACGGCGCGACCGGCTCGCTCGACGTCAACGAAGTGTTCAAGACCATCGCGAGCGGCAAGGTGAACCACCAGGTGCTGGTGTTCGGCCTGGTGTTCATCGTCGCCGGCCTGGCCTTCAAGGTGGGCGCTGCGCCGTTCCACATGTGGGTGCCTGACGTCTACCAGGGCGCTCCGACTGCGATCACGCTGCTGATCGGCGCCGCGCCCGAGCTGGCTGCCTTCGCGATCATCATCCGCCTGCTGGTCGACGCTCTGCAGCCGCTTGCCATCGACTGGCAGCAGATGCTGGCCGTGCTCGCCATCGCCTCGCTGCTGGTTGGCAACCTGGCCGCCATTGCGCAGAGCAACCTGAAGCGCATGCTGGCCTATTCGACGATCTCGCAGATGGGCTTCATGCTCCTCGGCCTGGTCGCCGGCTCGGACCAGCAGGGCACCTACAACGCCCAGTACGCCTACAGCGCCTCGATGTTCTACATCGTGACCTACGTGCTGACCACGCTGGCCAGCTTCGGCATCATCCTGCTGCTGGCGCGCGAAGGCTTCGAAAGCGAAGAGATCACCGACCTGGCTGGCCTGAACCAGCGCAGCCCGCTGTACGCCGGCGTGATGGCCATTGCGATGTTCTCGCTGGCCGGCCTGCCGCCGCTGGTCGGCTTCTACGCGAAGCTGGCCGTGCTGCAGGCGCTGATTGCATCGGGTCACGCCATCTACATCGGCCTGGCCGTGTTCGCGGTGATGATGTCGCTGATCGGCGCGTTCTACTACCTGCGCGTGGTCAAGGTCATGTACTTCGACGCACCCGTCACGGCCACCACCGTGTCGGCGCCGCGCGACGTGCGCACGGTGCTCACGATCAACGGCGCGTTGATCCTGATCCTGGGCATCGTGCCCGGCGGCCTGATGACGCTTTGCTACGACGCGATCGTGGCAACCCTGGCCCACTGACGCGGCCCGGCCTGGTGTCGCAAACCGCGTCGGTCTGGGTCGTTCTGCTGGTGGCCCTGGTGGCTGCCAACCTGCCGTTCTTCAACGACCGCCTGTTCGGCGTCGTGCCGCTGGCGACAAAGCCCAAGTCGCTCGCGGTGCGTCTCGCCGAACTGGTGGTCTTGTACTTTCTGGCCGGCGGTATCGGGCTGCTGTTCGAGCGCAGGGCAGGGCAGATTGCCCCGCAGGGCTGGGAGTTCTATGCGGTGACTGGCGCGCTGTTCATCGTGCTGGCCTTTCCAGGATTCACCTGGCGCTATCTGATGAAGCACAGGCATTGACGAGGACGACATGACCACGCCCATCGACACCACCGATTCCCATCTGAAGGAAGAGCTCACGAGCCGCGAAGAGCTGTTCAAGGGCAAGTTCCTGGAAGCCAGGCGCGACACCATCCGGCTGCCTGATGGCCACAGCGCCACGCGCGAATACGTGGTGCATCCGGGCGCCGTGGTGGTGATTCCGCTGCTGGACGACGGCCGAGTGGTGCTGGAGCGGCAGTTCCGCTACCCGGTCGGCCACGTGATGATCGAATTTCCGGCGGGCAAGCTCGATGCGGGCGAAGACCCTTTCGATTGCGGCCGGCGTGAACTGATTGAGGAAACCGGCTATACCGCGCGCGAATGGGCGTATGCGGGTGCGATGCACTTGGCGGTGGCGTACTCGACCGAAATCATCCACATCTACTTTGCGCGCGGCCTTTCACTCGGTGAGCGGCAGCTCGATCATGGCGAGTTTCTCGACGTGTTCACGGCCACGCCCAATGAGTTGGCCGGCTGGTGCCGTGACGGCAAAGTGACCGACGCCAAGACCCTGACCTGCACGCTTTGGCTGCAGAACGTCCTTTCGGGCGCATGGACACTGGATTGGAAGGCTGCCCCTGCGGAAGGCCACGCGGGATAATCCGCGGATGAAGGTTCTCAATCTCCGCTGCGCGCACGGCCACGGCTTCGAGGGCTGGTTCGCGTCCAACGAGGCCTTCGACAGCCAGTTGGCCAGCGGACTGGTCGAGTGCCCGGTCTGTGGCGACACCGCCATCGTCAAGCTGCTGAGCGCGCCGCGCCTCAATCTGGGCAATGCCAAGGCGCCTGAGGCTGCGGCACCGGCTGCTGCCTCGAACGTTCCCGCCGAACTCTCACCCGAAGCCCGCTGGATGCGCGCTGTGCGCGAGGTGCTGGCAAAGACCGAAGACGTCGGCGACCGCTTTGCCGACGAAGCCCGCAAGATGCACTACGGCGAAGCCCAGGAGCGCGGCATTCGCGGCCAGGCGACGCCGGAGCAGACCGAAGCGCTGCTCGACGAAGGCATTCCGGTGATGGCGCTGCCGATTCCGGCGGCGCTGAAAGAAACCCTGCAGTAATTGACCGGCCGGTTGCGGCCGTTCAGGCCGTGAACTGAAGCGCAGCCAGGCGCGCGTACACACCGCCCTGCGCGACCAGCGTCGCATGCGTTCCCTGCTCGACGATTCCGCCGTGGTCCAGCACCACGATGCGGTCGGCCTTCTGCACTGTTGCCAGCCGGTGAGCGATGACCAGCGTGGTCCGGTTTTCCATTGCCGATTCCAGTGCCGCCTGCACCATGCGCTCGCTTTCCGCGTCGAGTGCGCTCGTGGCTTCGTCGAGCAGCAGCAGCGGCGGGTTCTTCAGGATCGCGCGCGCGATCGCGATGCGCTGGCGTTGCCCGCCCGACAGCCGCACGCCGCGCTCGCCGAGGAAGGTGTCGTAGCCCTCGGGCAGCGCCTGGAGGAAGTCGTGGGCGAAGGCGGCGCGTGCTGCGGCATGCACTTCCTCGGTTGTCGCCTCGGGACGGCCGTAGCGGATGTTCTCGAACGCGGTGGTCGAGAAGATCACCGCGTCCTGCGGCACGAGGCCGATGCGGGTGCGCAGGTCGGGCAGGGCGAGCGAGGCCAGCGGCGCGCCGTCGAGCAGCAGGCGGCCCGATTGCGGGTCGTAGTAGCGCAGCAGCAACTGGAACACCGTGCTCTTGCCCGCGCCGCTCGATCCCACCAGGGCCACGGTTTCGCCCGGCGCGACTTCGAGGCTGAAATCGCGCAGTGCCGGTGTGCCTGGTCGGGATGGGTAATGGAAGGTCACCGCATCGAACTTGATCGTGCTGCCCGCCACGGGGACGGGCGTGACCGTCGGGCTCGGCGGTGAAAAGATGGCGGCGGGCGCATGCAGCAGCTCCATCAGCCGCTCGGTCGCGCCGGCTGCACGCAGCAGGTCGCCGTACACCTCGCCGAGCACCGCAGTCGCGCTGGCCAGGATGGCGACGTAGACGACGGTCTGGCCCAGGTGGCCGGCCGTGATGTCGCCGCGCAGCACCGCCTGCGTGCCCTGATAAAGGCCCCAGAGCAGCGCTGCCGAGGTCGCGATGATGATGAACGCCACCAGCACCGAGCGTGCCTTGGTGCGGCGCACGGCGGTGCGAAAGGCGTTCTCGGTCGAGCCGTTGAAGCGCGCGGCCTCGCGGCCTTCGGCCGTGTAGCTCTGCACCACGGGGATGGCGTTCAGCACCTCGGCGGCAATGGCGCTCGAATCGGCCACGCGGTCCTGGCTGGCGCGCGACAGCTTGCGCACGCGGCGGCCAAACCACATGCTCGGTAGAACCACCAGCACGAGGATGCCCAGCACCTGCACCATCACGTAAGGATTGGTCCAGATCAGCACGGCCAGGGCGCCCACGCCCATCACCGCGTTGCGCAGCCCCATGCTCAGCGACGAGCCGACGACCGTCTGTACCAGCGTGGTGTCGGCCGTCAGGCGCGACAGCACTTCGCCGGTCTGCGTGGTTTCGAAGAAGACGGGGCTCTGTTTCAGCACATGGCCGTAGACCGCGTTGCGGATGTCGGCCGTCACGCGCTCGCCCAGCCAGCTCACCGTATAGAAGCGCGCCGCCGAGAAAACGCCCAGCGCCACGGCCACCGCGAAGAGGGCGCCGAAGTGCTCGCGCAGCGCCATGGTCTGGGCGCCTTTGTCGGTACTGATCAAGCCGCCGTCAATCAGACTGCGCAAAGCGATAGGGAAAACCAGCGTGGTAACCGCCGCCAGCACCAGAAAGAGGGCTGCCAGCACGATCTGCACGCGGTAGGGGCGAAGAAAAGGGCTCAGGCCCGACAGCGACCGGGGCGAGCCCTTGGCCATGGAAGACGGTGGGGTAGAAGCCATGCGCCGATTCTAACGATCCCTTGCCTTCACAAAGGCGGCCTTGACAATTACTGCCTCGGCAGCTAATATTTTGCCCATGAGCGATGCAAACATTCCAGTAGCCCCGTCGGTCCCTGCCGACGCCGAGCGTCGCCCGCCTGTCTTCTATCGCGCGGAGACCTACTCGACCGAAGAGAGCATCGGTTATCTGATGCGCCGCATCATCACTTTGGTTGGTCAGGCAGTAGAAACCCGCATGTGCGAGCCCGGCGGCCCGACCTATCCGCAATGGTTGCCTCTCTACAAGCTGCACACCGGCGCCGCCACCACCGTGGCCGAACTGGCCCGCGCCTGCGAGCTCGACACCGGCGCCATGACGCGCCTGCTCGACCGCCTCGAAGCCAAGGGCCTGTGCCGCCGCGTGCGCTCGCTCGAAGACCGCCGAGTGGTCAACATCGAACTCACCGACGAAGGCCGTGCCGCCGCCAAGGAAGTGCCCTACGTGCTCAGCCGTGTGCAGAACGAACACCTCGCTGGCTTCAGCGCCGAAGAATGGGAGCAGCTCAAGGGTTACTTGCGCCGCATCCTCGACAACGCCCAGGCCCTCGCGGCCCGTGGAGATAAAAATGACTGATTCCCTCGCTGTGCGCGCTGTGCGTCGCACCCCCGTCGTGGCCGCAGCATTGCTCGTGGTCGCACTTGCCGGATGTGCCGACATGGCCGGCATCGGCTCGCAGGCCAAGCTGCGCGACGCCTCGTCGCTGGGCATCGCGCCCGACAGCGCCGCGGCGCCTGTGTCCCGCCTCGACAGCCAATGGTGGCTCGCCTTCGGCGACACGCAGCTCAATTCGCTGATCGACCAGGCCGTGGCCGGCAACCCCAACCTGCAGGTCGCGCAAGCCCGCCTCGCGCGCGCGCAGGCCTCCGCCGACATCGCCGGCTCGGCCCTCAAGCCGAAGGTCAACGCCGAGCTCGACCTGGATCGCCAGAAGTTCAACAGCAACTACATCTACCCGGCACCGCTGGGCGGCTCCACGCAGAACATCGGCCTGCTGCAGCTCGGCGCCAGCTGGGAGCTCGACTTCTTCGGCAAGAACCGCACCGCGCTCGACGCCGCCATCGGCTCGGCGAATGCCGCGGCTGCCGATGCGGATGCCGCCCGCGTGCTGCTCGCGAGCAACGTGGCACGCAGCTACTTTCAATGGGCGCGCCTGAACGACCAGCTCACCGTCGCCCAGCGCACGCTGGCGCAGCGCGACGAAACGCTCAAGCTCGTGCGCGACCGCGTGTCCGCCGGCCTCGACACCCGCCTCGAACTGCGCCAGAGCGAAGGCGGCCTGCCCGAGGCACGCCAGCAGATCGAATCGCTCAACGAGCAGATCGCGCTGCAGCAGCACGCGCTCGACGCGCTCGTCGGCCAGCCGAATGTGTCGGCATCGCTCAAGCCGCCGGTGCTTGCCGGCGTCAAGCCGATGGCACTGCAGGGCAGCATTCCGGCCGACCTGCTCGGCCGCCGCGCCGACATCGCCGCCGCGCGCTGGCGCGTCGAGGCAGCCACGAGCGACGTGGCCAACGCCAGGACGCTCTTCTATCCCAACGTGAACCTCACGGCCTTCGTCGGCTTCCAGAGCCTGGGCTTCGGCAAGCTGCTGAAGTCGGGCAGCGAGCAGTGGGGCGTGGGCCCGGCCATCAGCCTGCCGATCTTCGAAGGCGGCAAGCTGCGCGCCAACCTGCGCGGCAAGTCGGCCGACCTCGATGTGGCCATCGAAAGCTACAACGCCACCGTGCTCGACGCGGTGCGCGATGCGGCCGACCAGGTCACGAGCGCGCAGTCGATCACGCGCCAGCAAACCGAACAACGCGCAGCGCAGACCGCTGCCGAAGGCGCCTACGACATCGCTGTGCAGCGCTACCGCGCGGGCCTCGGCAACTATCTCAACGTGCTGACCGCGGAAACCTCCGTGCTGGCGCAGCGCCGGCTGGCCGTCGACCTCGCCGCCCGCGCGCTCGACACGCAGGTGGGCCTGGCGCGCGCGCTGGGCGGCGGCTGGCAGCCCCCGGCCACGGCCACCGCCTCGGCCCCCGCGGCCGCAGTGAACTGAACAAGAACCGACCAGAACTGACCCGACTTCCTCGTCTTCGGAAAGAACTTCATCATGAGCGACAACAACACTCCGACGCCCGCTGCAGCTGCAGCTCCTGCAGCCCCCGAGGCGCCCGCCAACAGCGGCAAGCGCCGCCGCGCACTCACCGCGCTCGCCGCGGTGGTGATCGTCGTCGGCGGCGGCTGGGGCCTCTACGAATGGCTGGTTGCCAGCCACTACGAGGACACCGACAACGCCTACGTGCAGGGCAACGTCATCCAGATCACGCCGCAGATCGGCGGCACCGTGATGGCCATCGGCGCCGACGACACCGACTTCGTGAAGGCCGGCCAGCCCCTGGTGCAGCTCGATCCGGCCGACGCCAAGGTATCGCTCGAACAGGCCGAGGCTGCGCTCGCGCAGGCCGTGCGCCAGGTGCGCACGCTGTACGCCAACAACGGCTCGCTGGCCGCGCAGGTCACGCTGCGCCAGTCCGACATCGTGAAGGCGCAGAGCGACATCGCCAAGGCGCAGGACGACCTGCAGCGCCGCCGCGCGCTGTCGGGCAACGGCGCCGTGTCGAAGGAAGAGCTCAACCACGCCGAGACGCAACTCGACACCGCCAAGAGCGCACTCGCCGCGGCGCAGGCCGGCGTGGTCGCCGCGAAGGAAGCGCTGGTCAGCAACCAGTCGCTGACCGACGGCACCAGCGTGGCCCAGCACCCGAGCGTGCTGGCCGCCGCCGCCAAGGTGCGCGAGGCCTACCTCGCCACCCAGCGCGTGGCCATGCCCGCACCGGTCGACGGCTATGTCGCCAAGCGCACAGTGCAGCTCGGCCAGCGCGTGGCCGCCGGCACGCCGATGATGTCGATCGTGCCGCTCAACCAGCTGTGGGTCGACGCCAACTTCAAGGAAGTGCAGCTGCGCAACATCCGCATCGACCAGCCCGTGAAGCTCACGGCCGACGTGTACGGAAAGAAGGTCGAGTACACCGGCAAGGTTGCGGGCCTGGGCGTCGGCACCGGCAGTGCATTCGCGCTGCTGCCCGCGCAGAACGCCACCGGCAACTGGATCAAGGTGGTGCAGCGCGTGCCCGTGCGCATCGCGCTCGACCCCGAGCAGCTCAAGGCCAACCCGCTGCGCATCGGCCTGTCGATGGATGCCGAAGTCGACATCTCGTCCAAGAGCGGCAAGATGCTCGCCGACGCGCCGCGCGCCACCGCGCTGACGCAGACGGCCGTGTACAGCCAGCTCGACCGCGGCGCCGACGCCGAAGTCGACCGCATCGTCGCGGCCAACCTCGGCCGCAGCGCACCGGCAACGGCCACCGCGCCGTCGAAGGGCTCGGCGGCACCGTCGAGCGCGCCCGCCGCGGCATCGGTGGCAGTGCAAGGGCAGCCGGGCTGATCGCCCGCGCTTCCCTCGGGTAACTCAGGCAAACAGTTCGCGCGACCGCAATGGCCACCGCTGCTCCTGCTTACGTTGCGCATCCACCGCTCGAAGGCGCAGCCCGCGTCTGGGGCACGGTAGCGCTGTCTGCGGCAACCTTCATGAACGTGCTCGATTCGTCGATCGCGAACGTGTCGTTGCCCGCCATCTCGGGCGACCTGGGCGTGAGTACCACGCAAGGCACCTGGGTCATCACCAGCTTCGCGGTGGCCAACGCCATCGCGGTGCCGCTCACGGGCTTCATGACGCAGCGCTTCGGACAGGTGCGCCTGTTCATGGCCAGCGTGATCCTGTTCATGGTCGCCTCGCTGCTGTGCGGCCTGGCGCCGAACATGACGACGCTGATCGCCTTTCGCGCGCTGCAGGGCTTCGTGGCCGGCCCGATGATTCCGCTGTCGCAGACGCTGCTGCTGTCGAGCTATCCGCGCGCCAAGGCAGGCCTTGCGATGGCCATGTGGTCGATGACCACGCTGGTCGCGCCGGTGATGGGGCCGCTGCTGGGCGGCTGGATCACCGACAACATCTCGTGGCCGTGGATCTTCTACATCAACATCCCCGTGGGCATCGTCGCGGCCGCCATCACCTGGACGCTGTACCGCAAGCGCGAGAGCAGCACGCACAAGGTGCCTATCGACGCCGTCGGCCTCGCGCTGCTGGTGCTGTGGGTGGGCTCGCTGCAACTGATGCTCGACAAGGGCAAGGAGCTCGACTGGTTCCACTCGGCGCAGATCGTCACGCTGGCGGTGGTGTCCGTGGTCGGCTTCGCGTTCTTCCTGGTCTGGGAGCTGACCGACAAGCACCCGGTGGTCGACCTGTCGCTGTTCAAGCGCCGCAACTTCTGGTCGGGCGCCGTGGCAACGGCCGTGGCCTACGGCCTGTTCTTCGGCAACGTGGTGCTGCTGCCGCTGTGGCTGCAGCAGTGGATGGGCTACACCGCCACGCAGGCGGGGATGATCATGGCGCCCGTGGGGCTGCTGGCGATCTTCTTCTCGCCGGTGGTGGGGCTCACGGTGGCCAAGATCGATCCACGCCGCTACGCGACCTTCTCGTTCCTGGTGTTCGCACTGGTGCTGTGGATGCGGTCGAACTTCAACACGCAGGCCGACTTCGTCACCATCATCATCCCTACGGTGATCCAGGGCATCGCGATGGCGTTCTTCTTCATCCCGCTCGTGACCATCACGCTGTCGGGCCTCACGCCAGACCGCATCCCGGCCGCGTCGGGGCTGTCGAACTTCCTGCGGATCACGGCGGGTGCGATGGGCACGTCGATCACCACCACGCTGTGGGACAACCGTGCCACGCTGCACCATACGCAACTGGCCGAGACGATCAACCAGGGCAACAACGCAGCCACGAGCGCGATGTCCGGGCTCAACGCCAGCGGCTTCAGCGCTGACCAGGTGCTGGGGCAGATCAACCGCATCGTCGACCAGCAGGCCTACATGCTGGCCACGAACGACATCTTCTACGCGTCGGCGATCCTGTTCCTGCTGCTGATTCCGCTGGTGTGGCTGGCAAGGCCGCAGAAGGGCGGCGCCGGTGGCGACGCCGCAGCCGGAGCACACTGACTGCGCATCGTCTTCACGCCGATCCAACCACCCCCAGCCTCCGCAAGGAGCCTGGGGGTTCTTATTTTCGCAGTGCCCTGAGCACGTCGTGGCACGCGCCCATGGTGTGATAGTCGGTCTTGCCGGCGGGGCTCTTCTCGTCGCTGATCTTCCGGTTCTGCGGCGTGAGGATGCGATACCACGCGCCGTGCCGGTGATCGACGAAGTGCTCCCAGCTGTAGGCCCAGATGCTGTCGTACCAGTCCCAGTAGCTGGCCTCGCCGGTGCGCACCGCGAGCAGGGCGGCCGCCGCGAAGCTCTCGGCCTGTACCCAGAAGTACTTGTCGTCGTCGCACACTTTGCCGTCGGGGCCGAAGCCGTAGACCAGCCCGCCGTTGTCGGCGTCCCAGCCGCGGAACATGGCGGTGTCGAAGAAATGGCGCGCGCGCGGCACGATCCAGTCGGCCGTACGGTCCTTGGTGGCGAGATGGCCTTCGAGCTGCAGCAGCAGCTTGGCCCACTCGGTCAGGTGGCCGGTCTGGAAGCCCCAGGGCCTGAAGATGTTGCTCTTGTCTCCGCGGTTGTAGTCCCAATCGACCGACCAGTCTTCGCGGTAGTGTTCCCACACCAGTCCGTCAGCCAGCGCGGCCTGCTTGCCGGTCACTGATTCGGCCACTGCCAGCGCGCGGTCGAGGTAGCGCGTTTGCTGCGTGGCTTCGAATGCGGCCATCAGGGCCTCGCAGGCGTGCATGTTGGCGTTCTGTCCGCGATAGGCGCCGATGCGCCAGTCGGTGGTGGCCTCGTCGGCATAGAGCTGGTGCCGTGGCTCCCAGAAATGCTGTTCCATCAGTTGCCAGGTGTGCTCCAGCCCCGCATGCGCTTCCTCGATGCCGGCCATCAGCGCATGCGCTTGCGCGAGCAGCACGAAGTCCAGGCCGTAGCAGTGATTGGTGCCGTCCTGCACGGTGGCGCGCTGCTGGTGCCAGTCGATCTGCCATGCATAGCCGCCACCCGGTTGCCGGTGCGCATGCTCGACGAACGCAAGGCCGTGCCGCGCGGCTGCAAGATGCGCGGGAATGCCGAAGCGGCGATACGCCATCGCATGGTTGAACACGAAGCGCGTGCTGCTCACGAGATGGCGCGTACGCCGGTCGTACACCGTGCCGTCGTCCTTGAAGAAATGAAAGAAGCCGCCCGTGGCATCGAGGTCGCGCGGCTCGTAGAAAGCCAGCGTGTGCAGGATGTGGTCGGTCAGGAAGTCGGGAGAGCGGAAGTCCGGCATGTTGGTTGCAGTCTACGCAGACCCCTGCGCGCACCGGCTTGGGGTTTCCGATGCCGCCGGAGCTTTCTTTGTCGTCATAACGACAGTCCCCGATTCGAATGTGCGCCGGTTCGTGCAGGTTGCACTGCAGCATAGGCATTTGCCCCAGTATGCAAGCGGGGTAGGCCCACGAACAATCGGTCCGCGCTCGATGGTGGCGCATTGAGATGGACCGCATGACCGACATTCTTTTTCCGTACCCGGGCGACTTCGCGAGATGAGCGACGTCATTCTCGAAACACGCCAGCTCACCAAGGAATTCAAAGGGTTCACGGCGGTCAGCAAGGTCGACCTGTCGGTGGTGCGCGGATCCATCCACGCGCTCATCGGTCCGAACGGTGCCGGCAAGACGACCTGCTTCAACCTGCTCACCAAGTTCCTCGAACCGACCACCGGCACGATCCTGTTCAATGGGCAGGACATCACCGGCGAGCGGCCCGCGCAGATCGCGCGGCGCGGCATCATCCGCTCGTTCCAGATCTCGGCCGTGTTCCCGCATCTCACGCTGCTCGAGAACGTGCGGCTGGGCCTGCAACGCAGGCTGGGCACCTCGTACCACTTCTGGAAGAGCGAGA
Source organism: Variovorax sp. YR566 (assembly GCF_051992195.1). Taxonomy (NCBI): domain Bacteria; kingdom Pseudomonadati; phylum Pseudomonadota; class Betaproteobacteria; order Burkholderiales; family Comamonadaceae; genus Variovorax; species Variovorax sp. YR566. Next base: position 2,789,649 of record NZ_CP197092.1, read on the forward strand.
AGTCGCTCAAGCCATTGGATGCCAGAGCCCGCGAGCTGCTGGCTGAAGTCGGCCTCGAAGAACTCGCCGACGAACAGACCGTGAACCTGCCCTACGGCCGCAAGCGCGCGCTCGAGATCGCGACCACGCTCGCAATGGAACCCGAGCTGATGCTGCTCGACGAACCCACGCAGGGCATGGGCCATGAAGACGTGCACCGCGTGGCCGAACTCATCAAGCGCGTGTCGGCCGGACGCACCATCCTGATGGTCGAACACAACATGAGCGTGGTCTCGACCATTGCCGACACCATCACCGTGCTGCAGCGCGGCGCCGTGCTGGCCGAAGGCCCGTACGCCGAAGTCTCGAAGAACCCGCAGGTGATGGAAGCCTACATGGGCACCACCGACGGCCAACTCCAAGGGGCCCACTGATGACCGCCGCATTGGAAATCAAGGACCTTCAAGCCTGGTACGGCGAATCGCACGTGCTGCACGGCGTCGACATGGTCGTGCAGCCCGGCGAAGTCGTCACGCTGCTGGGCCGCAACGGCGCGGGCCGCACCACCACGCTGCGGGCCATCATGGGCCTGACCGGCGCACGCAAGGGCAGCATCGAGGTCAATGGCAAAGAGACCATCGGCATGCCGACGCACCGCATTGCGCACCTGGGCATCGGCTATTGCCCTGAAGAGCGCGGCATCTTCGCCAGCCTCTCGTGCGAGGAAAACCTCCTGCTGCCGCCCGAACTCAAGGGCGCGGGACAGGGCATGTCGGTCGAAGAGATCTACACCATGTTCCCCAATCTGGCCGAGCGCCGCAACAGCCAGGGCACGCGCCTGTCGGGCGGCGAGCAGCAGATGCTGGCCGTGGCGCGCATCCTGCGCACGGGCGCCAAGCTGCTCTTGCTCGACGAGATTTCCGAAGGCCTGGCTCCCGTCATCGTGCAGGCGCTGGCCCGCATGATCACCACGCTGCGCTCCAAGGGCTACACCATCGTCATGGTGGAGCAGAACTTTCGCTTCGCCGCGCCGCTGGCCGACCGCTTCTACGTGATGGAGCACGGCCGCATCGTCGAGAAGTTCGGCGCCGCCGAGCTCGAAGCCAAGATGCCAGTGCTCACCGAGCTGCTCGGCGTCTGAAGCAAAAGACACGTCCACAAGACCTTTTCTCGCATCCCACAAAGATTTCTTCAGGAGACAACACCATGAACAAAAAACTCGGCCTCATCGCTACCGCCGTCGCCGTCCTCGCCATGGGCACAGGCGCCGCGCAGGCGCAGGAAAAAGTGAAGATCGGCTTCGTCACCGACCTGTCGAGCCTGTATGCCGACCTCGAAGGCAAGGGCGGCGCCACCGCCATCCAGATGGCCATCGACGACTTCGGCGGCAAGGCGCTGGGCCAGCCCATCGAGCTGCTGGTTGCCGACCACCAGAACAAGGCCGACATCGCCGCCTCCAAGGCCCGCGAATGGATCGACACGGCCGGCGTGACCATGGTCTTCGGCGGCACCAACTCCGGTACCGCGCTGGCCACCGCCAAGGTTGCGGAAGAGAAGAAGCGCGTGTACTTCAACAACGGCGCGGGCAGCTCGGTGCTCACCAACGAGCAGTGCAGCCCCTACACCATCCACTACGCCTACGACACCGTGGCGCTGGCCAAAGGCACCGGCGCGGCGGTTGTAGACCGCGGCGGCAAGAGCTGGTTCTTCCTGACGGCCGACTACGCCTTCGGCCACGCGCTCGAAGCCGACACCACCAAGGTGGTGAAGGAAAAGGGCGGCACGGTGGTGGGCGCGGTGCGCCATCCGCTGAACGCTTCGGACTTCTCCTCGTTCCTGCTGCAGGCGCAGAACTCCAAGGCGCAGATCCTGGGCCTGGCCAACGCCGGTGGCGACACCATCAACTCGATCAAGGCGGCCAAGGAATTCGGCATCAACAAGACCATGAAGACCGCCGGCCTGCTGGTCTTTCTGAGCGACATCCACAGCCTGGGCCTGAAGAACACCGAAGGCCTGCTGCACACCACCAGCTGGTACTGGGACCTGAACGACGAATCGCGCAAGTTCGCCAACCGCTTCTTCGAGAAGACCAAGCGCATGCCGACCGACGTGCAGGCCGCCGACTACTCGGCCACCATGACCTACCTGAAGGCCGTGGCCGCCGCCAAGACCACCGACTCCGACAAGGTGATGGCGCAGCTCAAGAGCACCAAGGTCGACGACTTCTATGCCAAGGGCACCATCCGCGCCGACGGCAGCTTCATCCACGACATGTACCTGGTCGAAGTGAAGTCGCCCGCCGAATCGAAGAAGCCCTGGGACTACCTGAAGGTGCTCAAGACGCTGCCGGGCGACCAGGTCTTCACGACCAAGGCCGAGACGAAATGCGCTCTCTGGAAATAACCGGCTGACGCCGCGCCAGACCCTTCCACCGAAGTCAACCGAGAGAACCATCCCATGAAACGCACGCTCATCGCCTCTGCCTGCCTCGCCGCTACCTGCCTCATGGCCGTTGGCGCCGCGCAGGCCCAGGACAAGGTCAAGATCGGTTTCATCACCGACATGTCGAGCCTCTACGCGGACGTGGAGGGCAAGAACGGTGCCCTCGCGATCCAGATGGCCATCGACGACTTCGGCGGCAAGGTCAACGGCATGCCCATCGAGCTGCTGCAGGCCGACCACCAGAACAAGGCCGACATCGCAGCCTCCAAGGCTCGCGAATGGATCGACACGCAGGGCCTGACGATGCTGTTCGGCGGCACCAGCTCGGGCACCGCCCTGGCCATGGCCAAGGTGGCGCAGGAGAAGAAGCGCGTATTCGTCGTGAACGGCGCGGGCAGCTCGGCGCTCACCAACGAGCAGTGCAGCCCCTACACCGTGCACTACGCCTACGACACCGTGGCGCTGGCCAAGGGCACCGGCAGCGCGGTGATTGCGCGCGGCGACAAGAGCTGGTATTTCCTCACGGCCGACTACGCCTTCGGCCAGGCGCTGGAGGCCGATGCCTCCAAGGTCGTGAAAGAGAAGGGCGGTACGGTGGTGGGCAGCGTGAAGCATCCGCTCAACACCTCCGACTTCTCTTCGTTCCTGCTGCAGGCGCAAAACTCCAAGGCCCAGGTGCTGGCGCTGGCCAATGCAGGCGGCGACACCATCAACTCGATCAAGGCGGCCAAAGAATTCGGCATCACCAAGACCATGAAGATGGTCGGCCTGCTGGTGTTCGTGACCGACGTGCACAGCCTGGGCCTGAAGAACACAGAAGGCCTGCTGCTCACCACCAGCTGGGACTGGAACCTCGACGACAAGACGCGCGCCTTCGGCAAGCGCTTCTTCGAGAAGACCAAGCGCATGCCCACCGACATCCAGGCCGCCGACTATTCGGCCACCATGACCTACCTGAAGGCCGTGCAGGCTGCCAAGACGGTCGATGCCGACAAGGTGATGGAGACGATCAAGGCCACGCCCATCGACGACTTCTACGCAAAGGGCACCGTGCGCGCCGACGGCCGCTTCGTGCACGACATGTACCTGGTGCAGGTCAAGTCGCCGGCCGAATCCAAGCAGCCGTGGGACTACTACAAGGTAATCCAGAAGCTCAAGGGCGAAGAGGTCTTCACGACGAAGGCCGAGAGCAAGTGCGCCCTCTGGAAGTGATCCCCCGCGGGCGCGCAGCCGCCCGGGTTCGTTGAAACGCTTATGACCATTTCCCTTCCCGCGCTTTTGAGCCAGCTCCTCCTGGGGCTGGTCAACGGCTCCTTCTACGCCATCCTGAGCCTCGGGCTGGCGGTGATCTTCGGCCTGCTGAACGTCATCAACTTCGCACATGGCGCGCTGTTCATGCTCGGCGCCGTCCTGACGTGGATGGCGATGGAGTACCTCGGCGTCAACTACTGGGTGATGCTGATCGCGGCGCCCGTCGTCATCGGCATCTTCGGCGTGCTCATCGAGCGCCTGCTGCTGCGCTGGATCTACAAGCTCGATCACCTCTACGGCCTGCTGCTCACGCTGGGGCTCACGCTGCTGATCGAGGGCGTGTTCCGCTCGATCTACGGCGTGTCGGGGCTGCCCTACGACGCGCCCGATGCGCTGTCGAGCGCCACCGACCTTGGCTTCATGGTGCTGCCGAACTACCGCGCCTGGGTGGTCGTTGCCTCGCTCGTGGTGTGCTTCGCCACCTGGTACGTGATCGAGAAGACGCGCCTGGGTGCCTACCTGCGCGCCGGCACCGAGAACCCGCGGCTCGTGGAAGCCTTCGGCGTCAATGTGCCGTTGATGATCACGCTGACCTACGCCTTCGGCTGCGCGCTCGCGGCCTTCGCAGGCGTGCTGGCCGCGCCGGTGATGCAGGTGTCGCCGCTGATGGGGCAGAACCTCATCATCGTGGTGTTCGCCGTGGTGGTGATCGGCGGGATGGGCTCCATCATGGGCGCCATCCTCACGGGCCTCGGGCTCGGTGTGATCGAAGGGCTCACCAAGGTTTTCTATCCCGAGGCATCGTCTACGGTTGTGTTCGTGATCATGGTCATCGTGCTGTTGATTCGCCCCGCCGGCCTGTTCGGCAAAGAGAAATAAGGCGAACGGCATGAACATGAAAAAAATCTCCACCGTCGTCTACGCCTTGCTGCTGGTCGCGCTGCTCCTGGCGCCATTCTTCGGCGCCTACCCGGTGTTCGTGATGAAGCTGATGTGCTTCGCGCTGTTCGCCGCGGCCTTCAACCTGCTGCTGGGCTTCACGGGCCTGCTGTCGTTCGGGCATGCGGCCTTCCTTGGTGGCTCCGCGTACGTTGCGGGCCATGCGATCAAGGTCTGGGGCCTCACGCCCGAACTGGGCCTGATCGCGGGCACGCTCACTGGCGCTTTCCTCGGCTGGCTCTTCGGCGTGCTGGCCATTCGCCGGCAGGGCATCTACTTCGCGATGATCACGCTGGCGCTCGCGCAGATGATGTTCTTCGTCGCGCTGCAGGCCAAGTTCACGGGCGGCGAAGACGGCCTGCAGGGCGTGCCGCGGGGCAAGCTGTTCGGCCTGATCGATCTGTCGAACGACCTCACGATGTACTACGTCGCGCTGGTCATCGTGGTCGCGGCCTTCCTGCTGATCGTGCGTACCATCCACTCGCCCTTCGGCCAGGTGCTCAAGGGCATCAAGGAGAACGAGCCGCGCGCGCTGTCGCTGGGCTACGACGTGAGCCGCTTCAAGCTGCTGGCCTTCGTGATCTCCGCGGCGCTGTCGGGCCTGGCCGGTTCGCTCAAGACGCTGGTGCTGGGCTTCGCCACGTTGTCGGACGTGCACTGGACCGCTTCGGGCCAGGTCATCCTGATGACGCTGGTGGGCGGCCTAGGCACGCTGTCGGGTCCGCTGGTGGGCTCGGCGGTGGTGGTGCTGCTGGAGAACAAGATCGGCGAACTCGGCAACTTCCTGGCGCGCATCACGACGATCGACTGGTTCAACACGCTGGGCGAGTCGGTGACCATGGTCACGGGCCTGATCTTCGTGATCTGCGTGCTGGCGTTCCGCAAGGGGATCATGGGCGAGATCATTGCGTTCATCGAGCGGCGACGAGCCAAATAGCAAGCAAGGCAACTGCAATGAAAAAGGGAGCCTCGGCTCCCTTTTTTCATTGCATCAGCAGTTGCCTTTTTTCGCCTGGCCGGGCGGGCAGAAATCGCCGCGGTCGCGATCGTGGTCATGGCCGCGCCGATAGTCGCGATCATGGTCGCGGCGGCGATGCTCTTCTTCCCATTCGCGTTCACGGCGCGCTTCACGGTAAGCCTCGCGCCGGCGCCAGTCGCCTTCGGTCCAGCGCCAGCCGCCGCGGTCCTCGACCCAGCGGCCAGGGGCATAGGCGTAGCCCGCGCGCTCGGGCTGCCAGCCGCCCGGACGCCATCCGTAGGCACGGCCGTCCCAGGCCCAGCGGCCCGGCACCCAGACAAAGCCGCCGCGCGGCGGTGGCAGGGGTTCGTAGCGTGGCGGCGGCGGCGCCGTCATCACCAGCCCGGGCACGTTGATATTCACCGAGACCTGCGCGTTGGCGGCAAGGGGGCTCGCAAGGATGGAAAGGGCGCCGGCCACGGCCAGCACGGCAAGTCGAATCTTCATGGTAGGGATCCTCTGGTTTTCAGATGAGTTCTGGACATTATTCCCAACGCACGCGGGAGGCGGCTGGTTGTCAGTGCTTGTGCGCGGCTACAACGGTTACAGCTTCAGCGGTGCGGCGTAGCCGGTCATTTCCAGGTAGCCACGGCCTACACGGCGCCCCTGGGCGTCGAGCAGGTCGCTTACGCCTTCCCAATACACGCCGCCGGTTGAGCCGCGGCTGTCCAGTTCCTGGTCGTCGAGCAGGGCGCGCACCTCGAAGCTGCCGGAGGGCGTCTGTACGCGCCATTGCGTCGGGTACCTTGCCTGCGTGCGCGGGCTGTCCCAGGTCTTGAGGCTCTCGAAGCGCACCTCGTCATTCTTGAAGGTGCGAGCCACGCCATCGCGCGGGCGGAACGAGCCGCCGCCCCACAGCGCGCTGCCGTCGCTGCGCCGCAGGTGGAAGGCGGTGAGGGCGCTGCCGTCATCGAGGTTCATGCCGATCCAGTCCCAGCCCACGGCCTCGGGGTGCATCAGCGCTTCGCTCCATTCGTGGTCGAGCCACGCGGTTCCGCCCACGTCGAAGGCCTGCCCCTTGAGCGTGAGCTTGCCCTGCGCCTTGAGCTGCGGCTCGCTGTAGTAGTAGCTCGCCTGCGATTCATCGGGGCCCTTGCGCGAGAGGCCTGCGTTGCCTTGCAGCAGCACCGGCTGCGTGGGCGTGAAGCGCAGGTCGAGCGAGAACTCGCCGGCCGGAATGCGCGCGACGTAGATGCCGTCTTTTTCCCGCACCAGCGACCAGTCGCGGATGCGCACATCGGTGTCGCTCGTGCTCGCCTCCGCTACGCCGAAGCCCGCGCGTGCGATGCGCTGGTCATGCAGCAGCACGCGGCCTTCGAGGTCGGTGACGGCTGCGTGCGCGAACACGAGGTGCTTCGCCGCGAAGGCCGAGCGCATGCCCTGCGTGGCCTCGACGCGCGAGCGGAAGAAGGTTACCTGGTAGCCGAACTCGCGCCCCGCCGGCGTCTTCGCATGGCCGGTGATGTACCACCACTCGGTGCGCAGATCAGGGTGGCTGCCGAAGTCGCGCGGAAACTCCAGCCGGCGCTCGGGCAATGCCCATGCCGCCAGCGGACCCGACGCGAGCGCCGCCAGCAGCAGGCCGCGGCGCGACAGCAGTGGCATGGGAGACATCACGACGCCACCAGCGCATCGATGCGCTGCTGCGCCGGCCCGATGTCGCCGAAGGCGTTCTGCACCCAGGTCGCATCGTGGTAGCTCGGCAGGTAGCGCTCGCCCGCATCGCACAGCAGCGAAAGAATGGAACCCTGCTGCCCGGCCGCGCGCATCTCCTGCGCCACGGCCAGCATGCCGATGAAGTTGGTGCCCGTCGACGGCCCGACCTTGCGGCCCAGCAGCGCCGACAGCGCATGCATGGCCGCCACCGAATCGAGGTTCGGCACTTCGATCATCCGGTCGACCAGCGTGCGGATGAAGCTGGGCTCCACGCGCGGCCGGCCGATGCCCTCGATGCGCGAGCCGGCGGCCGTCAGCGTGGCGTCGCCCGTGCGGTGGTAGGCCGAGAACACCGAGCCTTCGGGGTCGGGCACGCACACCTGCGTGTCGTGGCAGCGATAGCGCAGGTAGCGCCCGATGGTTGCGCTGGTGCCGCCCGTGCCCGCGCCCACCACGATCCATTTCGGCACCGGATGCCGCTCGCGCGACATCTGCTGGAACATGCTCTCGGCGATGTTGTTGTTGCCGCGCCAGTCGGTCGCGCGCTCGGCATACGTGAACTGGTCCATGTAGTGGCCGCCGGTGCGCTCGGCCAGTGCACGCGCTTCTTCGTACACCTGCGCGGCATGGTCGACGAAGTGGCAGCTCGCGCCGTAGAAGGCGATCTGCGCGATCTTCTCGGGCGAGGTGGTGCGCGGCATCACCGCGATGAAGGGCAGGCCCAGCAGCCGCGCGAAGTAGGCCTCGCTCACGGCCGTCGAGCCGCTCGATGCCTCGACGATGGTCGTGCCTTCGCGCACCCATCCGTTGCACAGCGCATAGAGAAAGAGCGAACGTGCGAGCCGGTGCTTGAGGCTGCCGGTCGGGTGCGTCGATTCGTCCTTCAGGTACATGTCGATGCCGTGCGCCGCGAGCGAGGGCAGGGGCAGCGGGATCAGGTGCGTGTCGGCACTGCGCTGGTAGTCGGCTTCGATGCGGCGGATTGCGCCGCCGAGCCAGCCGCTGCAGTAGGACGAGGAGGTGGAAGGTGTTTGCTGCTGCATATCGGCGCCAGTCTACAAGTCATGCCTTGTAACGCCCACAAGGTGCGATGAGGCGCGCAAATCGGGATACTGTGCCCTGCCATCTACAACAAGGCAGGAGACGAGACACATGAAAAGAACAAACCTGCGCCCCGCATCGCGGCGCTCGTTAGGTCAAAGGCATTCCTTCGGCGTTGTTGCGCTCGCAGCTTTCGTGCTTGTGGGTTGCGCGTCGGGGCCTCCCGGTTCGCAGACGCCCACGCGTCCTTCCTCATCGTTCGCCGTGCCCGGCCTCGAGAAGCCGGCTGAGGTGCTGGTCGACCGCTGGGGCGTGCCGCATCTGTATGCGGGCACGCTCTACGACGCATTCGTGGCGCAGGGCTTCATCGCCGCGCGCGACCGCCTGTGGCAAATGGACCTCTGGCGCAAGCGCGGCCTCGGCGAAATGGCGAAGGACTTCGGCCCCGCATGGGTCGAGAACGACCGCGCCGCGCGTGCCGTGCTCTACCGCGGCGACATGTACCGCGAGTGGCTGGCCTACGGCTCCGACGCCAAGCGCGTGGCCGAGGCCTTCACGGCCGGCGTCAATGCGTATGTGGCGCAGGTGCGCGCGCAGCCTTCGTTGCTGCCGCCGGAGTTCGCACTGCTGGGCTACCAGCCGGCCACGTGGTCGCCCGAAGACGTGGTGCGCATCCGGCATCACGGCCTCACGCTCAACTTCACGTCGGAGATCGATCGCGCCAAAGCCTACTGCGCGGGCGGCGCCGGCATCAAGGCCGACTGGCTGCGCCGCGAGCTCGATCCGCCGATCAACCCGCGCGTACCGCCAGGGCTCGACCCGTGCACCATTCCTGCGGCCGAACTGCGCGCGGCCTACATGCGCGCAACCGAGTCGCCGCAGTTCACCAAGGCGAACACGCGGCTGGCGTCACCGGTGGCCCAACTGCCGGACAGCGACGAAGCAGAACAACTGCAGGCCTCGCAAGGCGACCCGACCGGCGCCTACGGCAGCAACAACTGGGTGATCTCGCCGAAGCTCACGTCTACCGGCCGTCCCATCCTGGCCAATGACCCGCACCGCGCCCACGGTGCGCCCAGCCTGCGCTACATGACGCACCTGAGCGCACCTGGCATGGACGCCATCGGCGCGGGCGAGCCCTTCCTGCCGGGCCTGTCGATCGGGCACAACGGCACCATCGCCTTCGGCCTCACGCGCTTCTACATGGACCAGGAAGACCTGTACGTGTACCAGCTCAACCCGCGCAATGCCAACGAGTACCGCTACCAGGGTCGCTGGGAGCCGATGGTGCGCGTCACCGAACGCATCGCGGTCAAGGGCGAGAGCGCGCCGCGCGAGGTGGTCAACACCTTCACGCGCCACGGCCCGGTGCTGCTGGCCGAGCCGGGCAAGCAGCGTGCGTATGCCTTGCGCGCGGCGTGGCTGGAGCCCGGCATGGCGCCGTACTTCGGTTCCATGGACTACATGCGCGCGCGCAACTGGGACCAGTTCCGCGCGGCCATGAACCGCTGGGGCGCGCCCGGCGAGAACCAGGTCTATGCGGACACCAGCGGCAACGTCGGCTGGATTCCCGGCGGCCTCACGCCCATCCGGCCCAACTGGGACGGGCTGATGCCGGTGCCCGGCGACGGGCGCTACGAATGGTCGGGCTTCCGCAACGGCGACGAGCTGCCTTCGGAGTTCAACCCGGCGCGCGGCTATGTGGTGACCGCCAACGAGAACAACATTCCGCCCGACCATCCCGCCGCGAAGAAGGGCGTGGGCTACGAGTGGAGCGACGCGGCGCGTGCGCGACGCCTCAAGGAACTGTTCGCGGCCAAGGTGGCGGCGGGTTCGCGCTTCTCCATCGAAGACTCGGAGCGCATGCAGAACGACATCGTCGCGACGCCCGCGCAGCGCGTGCTGAAGCTGCTGGCCGGCCTGCGCAGTGACGACGCGCAAACGGCAACAGCGCTGCGCATGCTGCAAAGCTGGGACGGCACCATGGACCGCGACAGCGCAGCCGCCGCGCTGTACGAGGTGTGGAGCAGCAAGCCGCTGCGTGCCGCCGTGCTAAAGGCCGGCGCAGGCGATGCAGGCGCCGCGCTGGCCGCGCCCGGCGACAACACGCGCATGGTGCTGCTGCTCGAAAGCCCCTTCGGCTGGGTCACGAACGAGCAGCGCGATGCACTGCTGCTGAAGACACTGCCAGTAGCGATGCAAGAGCTCACCACCAAGCTCGGCCCCGACCCCGCGACCTGGAAGTGGGGCGCGCTGCACCGCGCCGAGTTCCGCCATCCGCTCGGCGGCGTGGTCGATGCCGCCACGCGCAAGAAGCTCGACGTGGGCGACTGGCCGATGTCCGGTTCTTCCTTCACGCCGATGGCGGCCACCTACCGGGCCAGCGACTACAAGCTGACGGCGGGCGCATCGTTCCGCATGGTGCTGGACGTGGGCAACTGGGACGCCTCGCGCGTCATCAACACGCCGGGCCAGTCGGGCAACCCGGAGAGCCCGAACTACCGTGACCTTGCGCCGCTGTGGCTCGAGGGCAAGTACGTGCCGCTGGTCTACAGCCGGGGGGCTGTCGAGAAGGAAACGGTGGAGAGGATCCAGTTGACGCCGGCGCGCTGAGACGCCGAGGGCGCTACCAGTCTTCCTTCACCGCCAGCACCACGTCCTTGCCGGCGGCGGCCCGGCCCGCCATCCAGGCCGTCACCGTGCCGGCGGCCACCACCGCCGCGCACAGTGCCAGCAGGCGGCCCCATGGCACAAGCAGGTCCATGCTCCAGTGGAAGCTCTGCGGGTTCACGACCTTCACAAGCACCACGGACACGGCCAGCCCCAGTCCCAATCCGGCCACGGCGCCGATGGCGGTCCACGCGGCGCCTTCACCGGCCACCACTGCCAGCACCTGCCTTCGCGTGAAGCCCAGGTGCGCGAGCAGCCCGAACTCCTTGCGCCGCGCCAGCACCTGCGCGCTGAAGCTCGCGGCAATGCCGAACAGCCCGATGGCGATGGCCACCGCCTGCAGCCAGTAGGTGACGGCGAAGCTGCGGTCGAAGATGCGCAGCGAGGTCGCGCGAATCTGCCCCACCGATGCGATCTCGACGGACTCGGCGGATGAGCCGCCCTGGCGTGCTGCCAGAGTGCGCACTGCGGTCTGCACCGCGCCTTCCGACGCTCCGGGCGCAAGCCACAACGCCACGTCGCTCACATTGCGCTCGCCGGTGATGCGCTCGAAGTCCCGCGCATCCATCGTGACTGTGCCGAACTGCCGCGCATAGTCGCGCCACACGCCCGCCACGAAGAACGTTTGCGCCTTCTTCGAACCCGCCCGCAGGCCCATCGCATCCGACAGCGGAGTGAAGGCCGTGCCCAGCTTTGCGCCATACAGCTCCACCATCGGCTCGCTCACGTAGATGCCGATCTGCCCCTCGGGCACGGGCAGCGCGGCACCCACCAGTGGCAACGACTGCGTCGCCCCGCCTTCCAGGCTGCGCGCAATCAGCGTCACGGTGGGCCGTGTTGCATCGAGCTGAAGCGATTGCGTGCGCAGCGTGCCCGTGCGTGCCACGCCGGGCAGCTGCGCCAGCGACTGCACGAAGGCCGGCGAGAAAGTCGCGGTGTCGGTGCTGCTGCTGTTGCCGCTGTTGCTGCCGCGTCCGCCCGAGGTGGCGCGCACGTACAGGTCGGCCGGCAGCACCACGTCGAGCCAGTGCGTCACCGAATCGCGAAAGCTCGCGACCATCACCGTGAGTGCGACGGCAAGGCTCAGGCTTGCCACCACGCCGCTGACCGCCACGGCGGCCGTGCCGCGCATGCGGCGCGCGCGCTCCACCGCCAGCATCGGCAGCACGCGTCGCGCGAACATCGGCGCCACTCGGTCGTACAGCAGCGCGATCAGCCAGGGCAGGGCGGTGATGCCTCCGACCAGCAGGCAGCCCACCGACAGGTATGCCGCCACCGGAATGCCGCCGATGGCCGGCACGTTGGCCAGCACCGCGCCCAGCGCGATCAGCCCCAGCGCCAGCCAGTGGCCGTTGCCCTGCGTAGGCGCGGCGCCCAGGCCCTTGAGCGTCTGTGCTTCGGGCAGCGCCTGTGCCGCGCGCGCGGGCCACCAGCCGCCGACCAGCGCGGCCAGCACGCCCAGTCCGCCGTACAGCAACGCCGAGCCCGCGCTCCAGTGCAGCGTGGGCGCCACGCCTTCGAAGTACCCGCCACCGAGGTCGCCGCCCAGAACGCGCAACGCAAAGGCCGCGAGCGCCGTACCCAGCGCGAGACCCGCCGCGCTGCCGATCAGCCCCAGCACCAGCGATTCGGCCAGCACCAGCCGCAGCCGTTCGCGCGGCGTGAGGCCGAGCACGCCGAGCAGCGCGAACTGCTGCGCGCGCTTGGCCACGCTGAGTGCCAGCACCGAGAAGACCAGGAACGCACCCGTGAACAGCGCCACAAGCGCCAGCACCGTCAGGTTCACGCGGTAGGCGCGCGACAGGTTGCTCACGCGCTGCGCCGCATCGCCGGGCTCGGCAAACTGCACGCCCGCTGGCCAGCCCGGCGACTGCTGCAGCGAGGCCATGAAGGCGGCCCTGTCCGTGCCGGGCGCCAACCGCAGGTCGATGCGGCTGAGCCGGCCGATCTGGCCGAACAGCTCTTGTGCCGCCGCGATGTCCATCACCGCGAGCGCCGTGCCGCTGGCGGCGACATGGCCGGCCACGTCGAGCTTGTGCCATGCGTCGCCGCTGCGCAGTTGCATCGTCTCCGTCGTTCCGGCGGGCGTTTCCGCCGGCAGGCCCAGTGCGCTGCGTGCCGCGGCGTTGAGGAACACATGGCCCGGCGCGAACAGCGAGAAGCGGTCGGCACCGACCGCGGCCTGCGGCATCAGCGCGGGCGCGATGGTCGGCAGCACCAGCGCATCGACGCCCATCACGCGCATCGGCACCTGGCGCTCGCCGGCCAGCGCCAAGCCCTGGAACTCGACCACGGGGCTCGCCAGCGCCACCTGCGGGTGCCGGGCCAGCCGCTCGAACACGGCCTCGTCGAAGCCGCCCTGCACGGCGCGCACTTCCAGGTCGGGCTGGCCGTTGACAGAGCGCACCGCGCTCGCGAACTCGTCGAGCGCCGACGCATTGATCAACTGCACCGAGAAGGCCAACGCCACGCCCAACATCACGGCCAGCACAGCCGCCGCGTTGCGCCAGGGGTGGTGGCGGAGTTCCTGCCAGGAGAAGGTGGTGAGCAGTGCGCGCATCGGGCAATTGTCGCGGCGCGCGCGGTGTTACACCGCCGTGGCACGATGACGCCTCTTCGACGACGCCTGAGGAATCCGACGATGCGGCTCTTGCCCCGTGCCCTGTACCGCCCCTGGCTTGCGGCCTGGCTCCTCGCACCGCTGCTGGCAGGCCACGCCGCCGCACAGCTTCAGCAGCCCCTGACACTCGCCAGTGACCCGACGGTGCTGGCCAAAGCCGCTCTCGGTGCCGAGCGGGGCACGCTGGTGGTGGGCACGCTGCGCAACGGCCAGGCGTCCTACGGCGCCGCCTACAACCCCGAGCCTCCGTCGTCGCCGCGCGCCATCGCGGCTGGCGGTGCCGAGCAGCCGATGTTCGAGATCGGCTCCGTCACCAAGGTCTTCACCGGCCTGCTGCTCGCGCAGTCGGTGGAGCGCGGCGACCTCAAGCTCGACGACACCGTGGGCAAGCTGCTCGCCGGCAAGGTCGAAGGCCTATCGTCCGCCGTGACCTCGGTCACGCTGCGCCAGCTCGTCACGCATACGGGCTGCATGCCCGTGATGGCCGATGGCGTAACGGGCGGCGCGCCGCTCGCTGAGCAGTTCCGCACCTTCGACAAGCCCATGTTCTGGGCGTCCCTCGCGCGCATCAAGCTCACTGCCGCCGCACCGCCGTGCGAGGGCGCGTACAGCAACTTCGGCATGGCGTTGCTCGGCCAGTTGCTGGCCGAGCACTACAACACCTCGTGGGGCGAACTGGTGCGCGCGCGCATCACCGAGCCGCTGGGCATGAACGACACCGTGATCTCGCTCGGCGACAAGGCCTCGCGCATGGCCCCGGCCTTTGCCGGCGACCGCCGCCAGCCGCTCTTCGACATGCTGGCCTACGCGCCGGCCAGCGCGCTGCGCTCCACCGCCGCCGACATGATGACCTTCAGCCGCGCCATCCTCGCGGGCGCCAGCGGTCCGCTCGGCCCGGCCGCCGCGCGCATGCTTACGCCGCTGGCGCGCTACGAGGGCGCCGATATCGGCTACGCAGTGATGGTGCGCGGCCCCGAAGGCGGCCGGCGCACCTACTGGCACGCAGGCGTCACCGAGGGCTACCGCACGCTATGGCTGCTCGCGCCCGACACCGGCGAAGCGATGATCGTGCTCAGCAGCAACGCACGCGCGCCGATGCAGCCCGTGATGCTGGCCATCGGCAAGAGCCGCTACCCGGTGCCGACGGTGGAGGTGCCGGTCGATCCGAAGCGGCTGGAAGACTACAAGGGCGAGTTCCGCGTGACGAAGGCCAAGTCGCTGAGCTTCACCGTGCGCAGCGGCAAGCTGCTGGTGCGCGAGACCGGGCGCGGCTACAACGCGCTCACGCCCACCGGCAACGACCGGTTTGCCGTGACCGGCATCGGCGCGCAGTTCGTGTTCCGGCGGGATGCGGGGAACGCGGTGGTCGCGGTGTCTCTGACGCAGGGTGGTAGCCAGCTCGATGCGAAGCGGGTGGGGGAATCGGTCGCTGTGCCGCAGGAGTGACTGCGCGACACGACTAGCTGGCCAACTCCAGCAACTGGTCGGCCATCTGCTCCATTTCGCCGCGCATGACGAGCTGCCTGAGCCAACTCTCCGGAATGCCGCCGAAGCCGTAGAAGGCACCAGCCAGCTGGCCGCAGATCGCGGCGGTGGTGTCGGCGTCGTCGCCGAGGTTGGTCGCAGCGAGCACGGCGTCCTCGAAGGATTCGGTGTGCGCAAAGCACCAGAGCGCCGCTTCGAGCGATTCGACGCAGTAGCCCGATCCCTTGATGCGCTCGATGGGCTTCGAGGCGTAGTCGCCGCGCGCCAGTGCCGCGACCTTCTCGCTCAGCGGCTCCATCGGCACGGTCGCAAGAATCGCCGCCTTGCTTTCGCCGCGCAATGCCGCGCGCAACTGCAGCGCGAAGAGTCGCGAGCACTCGATCGCCTCCAGCGCACCGTGCGTGGTGCGCGTGCTTTCGCCGGCCTGCTGCCAAGTGGCCTCGGCGCTCGCTGCATAGAACATCGGCACCGGTGCGAGCCGCATCAGCGCGCCGTTGCCGGCCGTGCGCGGATCGGGGTCGCCCGAGAACGGATCGCCCGACGCGAGGTAGCGGGTAAGAGCGCCCGACACGGTCAAACCGATGTCGAAGCACTGCCCGGTGCTGCTCATGTAGCCCACGCTGCGCCAGTTGCAGTAGCGGTTCATCTGGTCGACCGCATCGAAGCCCTTGCGGTGGATCAGGCTCGCCGCAAGGCACAGCGTCATCGAGGTGTCGTCGGTCCATTCGCCGGCAATCAGCCCGAAAGGGCCACCGCCCTGCATGCCGGTCACGGGCGCGAAGGTGCCGCGCGTGCGGAACTCGACCGTGGTGCCCACGGCGTCGCCGCAGGCCAGGCCGAGCAGGCAGCCTCGATAGCGTTCGATGCTGGTCATTGCGCTTTCCTCAGCGCATCGCGTGCGGCCATCAGAGCAAAGCCCAGCAGGTTGAGGCCCATCCATTCGCGTGGCTCTTGCGCCGCAGGATCGGTGGCCGCGAGGCCAATGCCCCAGATCGAATCGACCGGGCTGGCCTCTACCAGCACCTGATGGCCGGTGCCGAGCAGGAAGGCGCCGAGTGCTGGGTTCTGCGAGAACTTCTCGATGTTGCCCTGCGTCACGATGTCGAGGCGCGCAGCCACCCATGCCGCTTCGTCGAATCCGCGGATCTTGCGGCCGAGTTTCTTGGCTTCGCCCGGCGTGCGGGCCGCCAGAATCTGCTCGCAGGTTTCCGCATCGTCGAACAGGCGCGACTTGCCGGCCATCATGAAATGCTCGGCCGTGCGGTAGTGCGTGCCATCGACGGTGAATTCGGCCTCGAACCACTGGCTGAAGCAACTCTTGTTCACGCCGGTCTTGGGCGCCTGGTGGCCCCAGAACAGCAGGTACTCGGGCTGATGGCCCTGTGCGAAATACGCAGGTAGATCCTGGATGCTGCGCGGTGTCGTCGTCATTTCTTTTTCTCCTCAGGCGCCGATGTCGAGCGGATGCTCCACCGGCAATTGCAATTCGGGGTTGTCGTTTTGCGCCAAGGGGCGCTGTGCGTCCACGAAGGCGCGCATGTCGATGACCTCCAACAGTTCTTCGCTCGCAAAAGCCGCGAGCGTACGGCCGCGCAAGCCCAGCTGGATCGCACGGCGTTCCAGCTTGTGGCCGCTGGGCGAGTGATCCGGGTCCCATTGCAGGCGCACTTCCGAGCTCTCGACCGCTGCTTGCCATGCCTCGCGGCTCGGGTAGCTGGGGTTGAAGGTCGATGGCACGGCCTCGCGCACCACGCGCTCGAAGAAAGCACGACGCAGCCGCAGGCCGAGCGTGATCTCCTGGCCTTCCTTGGTGCCCCAGCCGCAGCGGTACATCATCCAGAGGAAGTTGGGCTTTATCCAGCTCATGCGCGAAAGGCTGAAGTCCGGGCCGTCGAGTCGGCCGTGGCGGATCGCATATTCGCCGATGGCGGGGCGGTAGGCCTGGTACACGACGACGGATGCCGCGTCGTGGTGGGCGAGGATGTGTTGGCCGCTCTGCGGCCAGCGCGCGCGTTGGGCGACGTGCGGTTCGACGGGAAGGGGTGTGACAGCGTTGTTCATTTCTTGCTTCTTCTTTTTTGAGTTGCCCTATGCAACTAATTAAGGGTTGTATAGTACAACTAATCAATCCGGAGTCAAGCCTTCCTGTGAGCACCCCCTCGTCAAACTTTCCGGCCCTGACCTTCCCGCGCCCGCTGGTCACGGTCGATGTGGTGACGTTCACCGTGCTTGACAACGCGCTGCAAGTCCTGCTGGTGAAGCGGCCCTCCGACACGGTCGAGCCGTTCCCCGGCAAGTGGGCGTTGCCGGGCGGCTTCGTGAACATCGACGAAGACGCCACGCTGCTCGATTGCGCCTTGCGCAAGCTGCGCGAGAAGACCGGTGTGGTGACGCCCTATCTCGAACAGCTCGGCAGTTGGGGTGGCGCGCAGCGCGATCCGCGCGGCTGGTCGGCTACGCACTGTTTCTATGCGCTGATTCCCGCGGAGGCCATGCAGTTGCGCAGCGGCGCCAACGCGCCCGAAGTGGCGTGGTTCGAGGTCGATGCCGCTTCGCGCAAGCGGCTGGCCTTCGACCACTGCGAACTGCTCGACGCGGCCGTTGCCCGGCTGCGCAGCAAGGTCGAATACACCTCGCTGCCGGCCTTTCTGCTCGAAGAGCCGTTCACCCTGCCGGCGCTGCAGCAGACCTACGAGGTTGTTCTGGGCCGCGGTATCGACAAAAGCGCCTTTCGCAAGCGCATGCTCGACGGCGGGTTCATGGAAGAGGCGGGAATGCTCACCGGCAGCCTCGGCCGACCGGCCATGAGCTACCGGCTGCGCGATCGTTCGCAGGCAGCGCTGTTTCCCCGCACGTTCAACGCGAAATAAGTCTGGGGCCCTGAGCCGTTCGCTCAGAGCCGATCCGACATCGCATGCAGGTACGCGCGAACCGCCGCGCTGGCGCTCAGGCCGATGGCGCGGTCATAGGCCTGCCGCGAGGCGGAACGTGCGCCGCCGGCCGCGAGCAGGTGCGCACGCGCCGCCCAGAACGGTTGGTAGTTCGCTACCTCCAGCGCGGGAATGGCTTCGAGCGCCCGCAGGCCGATTTCGGGGCCGCGCGCGTTCGCCAGCGCGCAGGCCCGGCTGACCTGGGCGCCGATGCTCGGCCGCAGCGCCAGCAGGCCTTCGTACAGCGACACCAGCACTTCGGGCGCGACCGGCGCGCCCACGCGGCGTTCGCAATGGGCCGACTGGATGGCCGCTTCAAGCTGGTATGCACCGAGAGATTTCATGTCCGATGCCAGCCGCAGACAACGTTCGGCCTCCGCGAGCAGATCCGGGTCCCAGCGCAGCGGGTCCTGCTGGTCGAGCGGCACGTAGGCGCCGGTCTCGCTGCGACGGGCCGCGGCGCGGCTTTCGCAGAACAGCATCAGCGCGAGCAGGCCCAGCGGCTCGGGCTCGTTCGGCATCAGGCCGCACAGGATGCGGCAGAGGTCGATGGCCTCGGCCGTGAGGCCGCGGGGCAGGGCATCGGCGCCGTCCACGTCGTCCCAGCCGGTGCCGTAGGCGGCGTAGATGCCGTCGAGCACGTCCTGCAGTCGCTGCGGCAGGTCGCGCGCCTGCGGGTATTCGAATGGAATGCCGGTCGCGCGGATACGGGCCTTGGCACGCACCAGCCGTTGGCCGAGCGTGGCCGGCGCGGTCAGGAAGGCGCCAGCCATGCGCGCCGCGTCGAGGCCGAGCACGGTCTGCAGCATGAGCGGCGCCCGGGCCGCCGCGTCGATGGCCGGGTGCGCGCACACGAAGAGCAGGCGCAGCCGCTCGTCGGGCACGGCCGCGCCGTCGGTGGTGCCTTCGTCGACCTCGCCGGCCAGCAGCAGCAGGCTCTGCGTGGCCGCGTCCTGCACGCGGGTGTGGCGCCAGGCGTCGAGCTTGCGGTGCCGAGCCACGCTCAGCAGCCAGGCATCGGGCTGCACGGGAATGCCGTCGGACGGCCAGCGCTCGAGCGCCCGCGCGAAGGCGTCGGCCAGTGCGTCTTCCGACGCGGCGATGTCGTGCGTGCGCGCCGACAGGATGGCCAGCAGCCGCCCGTAAGAATCGCGCGCCGCACGTTCGGCGGCTCTCTGAACCGCCGGATCACTCATGCGGCTACGGCGGTCGCCATGAAGACAGGCCGTATCTCGACCCCGCCACTGGTCGCGCAGGGCGCGCGCGCAGCCCATTCGAGCGCGGCGTCGATGTCGGGCACGTCGACCACGAAGTAGCCGCCGAGCTGCTCCTTGGTGTCGGCGAAGGGGCCGTCCTGCACCTGGCGCTTGTCGCCGCGCACGCGCAGCGTGGTGCCGGTCATGGGCGGGAAGAGGCCGTGGCCGCCGAGCGAGATGCCGGCCTGGCGCACGGCGTCGGCATACGCGACCCAGCTGGCCCGGTAGGCCTGCGAGGACGCGTTGTCGCGCTGTTCGAATTCGGCCGCGGGCTGATAGAACATCAACATGTACTGCATGGTGTCTCTCCGTCAAGGAAAAGGCTGTTGAGCAAGATCGCTCACCACAATGACGGCCCGCAGCCAGTCATTTCGACACGGGGTTCGTGTCGAGCAGAATATTTTTTATGCGATTGCCGTTTGGCGCAACGGTTGCACCACCTATGCCCTAGGCCGTCATGCTGCCCTGGCCCTGATGGAGGGTGCGAACATGGCTTCCATCTCGTTGCGCAGCCTGTAGGCGGCAGTCGTCGTGTCGATCGCCACGTCGGCCCAGCTCAGGCTCTGGCCCTTCTTCACGGGGCGCGCCAGCTTGACGTTGTGCGCCAGCCCGAGCGGCAGGCCGCCCAGGCGCAGCGAGCGCTCGGCCGGCAGCAGCTTGCCCCAGACCGTGTAGCCGCCTTCGCCGTCGAGCATCTCGCCCGCTGCGAGGTCGCGCTTGGCTGTGGCGACCACGTCGGCGTTCCAGCAGGTGGCCACGCCGGTGGGCTCGCCGCGCAGCGCCACGCTGGCCACCGACATGCCGACTTCCAGGCCGATCAGGTGCCAGCGCTTGTAGAGAGTGAAGTAGCGCCCGCTCGGGTCAGTGTGGGCGTTGTATTCCTCGAAGCAGTTCTTGATGTAGTCGGTTTCGGCCTCTACCGTGACCCACACGCCCATGCGGATGTCGTAGGGAATCTTGCGGCCATCGGCTTCGAGCGATGACACCACCTCGACCATGCCCTTGCGTTCGAGCACGCCGCCTTCGCTTTTCGGCCGCGTGACGAAGGGAATGTCTTCCACGCTCGCGGGCGGGTAGAGCAGGCCGTCCGAAGGCACCGTGAGCCCGGTGGCGTTGGCCACCGCCGAGCTTTCGATGGACGGCTTGGAGCCGTCGAGAAAGCTGTTGAACATCTTCGGGTTGAGCCCGCCGCGTTTTGCCTGCTCGGGCGTGAGGCCGTAGTTGCCCCACACCGTCTCGGGCGTCGATTCGGTGAAGTGCGGCAGCCACTTGTGGCCGCGCCCGGCCGCCACCACCGGAAAGCCGCAGGTGCGCGCCCAGTCGACCAGGTCGCAGATCAGCGCGGGCTGGTCGCCGAAGGCCAGCGAATAGATCACGCCGGCCTGCTGCGCCCTGTGCGCAAGCAGCGGGCCGCAGAAGGCGTCGGCCTCCACCGTCACGTTGACCACGTGCTTGCCGTGCGCGAAGGCGTCGAGGCAGTGGTCGACCGCGGCGATGGGGTTGCCGGTGCACTCGACCACGATGTCGATGGACGGCTCGCGCGTCACGGCCTGCCAGTCGTCGGTGATCCAGGTGGTGCCGTGCTTCAGCGCCTCTTGCACCGAGCCAGCCGCGGCGCGCTCGGGCTGCCAGCCCACGCGTTCGAGGTTGACGCGGGCAGCGTCGGGCGAAAGATCAGCAATTGCCACCAGCTGCACGCCGGGCGTGCGTGGAATCTGTGCGAGGTACATCGAGCCGAACTTGCCGGCACCGATCAGGCCGATGCGGATGGGGCGGCCTTCGGCGGCACGTTGTTGCAGGCGGGTGTGCAGGCTCATGGGGTCAGGCCTCCGCGGTGTCGAGCACGTCGAGCGAGGTGCGCAGTGCGCTCTCGGGCAGGCCGTTTTTCCACGGCACATCGACCGGGTACGGCTTCAGCAGGCAGTCGTCGGGCAGCATCTCGATGGGCGTGAAGTCGCGGTGCGCGATGTACTCGGGCCGCTTGTGGCGCCGGATGTGGTTGCTGACCGCGCACAGGCTCAGGTACACCGCCACGCGGTTGAAGGGCGACAGATTGCTGCCCGAGGCATGCACCAGGCAGCTGTGGAACAGGATCATCGAACCGGCCGGCCCCTTGGGCGAGACGATGCCGCCGTGCCTGCCGCCCGCGCGATCAACCAGTTGGCGGATCAGGTCGTTGTCCACGGTCCACAACGGGTAGCTGGTGGTCGTGAGGTCATGCTTCGCATCGACCACGCCCTTGCGGTGGCTGCCCGGAATGAACATCAGCGGGCCGTTGTGCTCGGTCACCTCGTCGAGAAAGATCGCGACGTTCATCGCGCGCTCGGTGGGCATCAGGTCGTCGTTGAGCCAGGTGCCGTAGTCCTGGTGCCACTGCCACACGTCGCCTTCGAAGGCCATCTTGCCGTTGATCTTGAACTGGTGCATGTAGACCTCTTCCTCGAAGAGATCGGTCACCGGGCCGACCATGCGCGGGTGTCGCGCCAGCCGCGCGAAGGGCTCGCTGATGAGGTGCGCGGCGAAGTTCGTGCGCACGGCGTCGGAGCCTTTCTCGCGCACGTTGAAGGCCTCGCGCCTGCTGTAGAGATCGGGCACCGCGTCGGTCAGCACCTTCGTCTCTTCGGCCGAGAAGTGGCCGGGGAAGAACAGATAGCCGTCGCGCTCGAACTGCGCGCGTTGCTCGGGGGTCAGCTTCATGCCTTGTCTCCTTTTTTCGTGGGAATGACGGATGCGGCTCGCGCCAGTTGCTGCGCGAGCCGTTCGCTCAGTGCCTCGCTGGCCCGCGAGACGTGTTCTTCGCTCAGGCGCGAGGCGCGCTCGACGTTGCCGGCTGCAATGGCTACGGTGATGGCCTCGTGTTCGTCCCACAGAGATTCGCGCTGTGGCTCGGCCTGCAGCACCGCGCCCATCGCGCGGCGCAGGTGGCGCCAGTGCTGATCGGCGCTCTGGCCGATCAGCGGGTTGCCCGATGCCTCGTAGATGGCCTGGTGAAAGGCCACGTCGGCGTCGATCATGGCTTCGACATTGCGCCCGCGCGCTGCGCGCCGACCGCGTTCGATGAGCTTCGGGTCGATGCGAAAACGCTGCTGCGCCGCCAGCCGAGCGGCCAGCACGTCGAGCGCGCCGCGCACTTGGTAGACCTTGCGCATCGCCTCGGCTTCCAGCGGCGCCACCAGCACGCCGCGGCCGGGTGCATCGAGCACGAAGCCGTCTTTCTTCAGCAGCCGCAGCGCCTGCAGCACCGGCTGTCGCGACACCGAGAGGCGCTGCGCGATGTCTTCCTGCGTGATGCGCTCACCCGGCGCGAGCGTGCCGCTGCTGATGGCGCCGAGCAGGGCGCGGTAGACCTGGTCGACGAGGTCGGGGGCGGCTTCGATGCTGACGAGCTGGGCGGGCATGGGCGGCTTTCTTTGAACTCTGTATACAGAGTACGGAGTTCACGGCCGACGCGTATCCCGGGTTTTTACCCATCGGGGCTGCAAAAATTTGCAAGCCGCCGCTAAGCTCGGACACATGCAACTACCTACCTACGACGACGTCATCGCCGCGGCCGCGCGGCTCGAAGGCCACGCCCACCGCACGCCGGTGCTGCGTTCCACCACCGCCAACGAGCGCTGGGGCGCCGAGTTTTTCTTCAAGTGCGAGAACTTCCAGCGCATGGGTGCGTTCAAGTTCCGCGGTGCGTTCAATGCGCTGTCCAAGTTCGACGCAACGCAGCGCAAGGGCGGCGTGATTGCGTTTTCATCGGGCAACCATGCGCAGGCCATTGCGCTGTCGGCGCGCCTGCTGTCGATGCCGGCCGTGATCGTGATGCCGAAAGACGCACCGGCCGCCAAAGTCGCCGCCACCAAGGGCTACGGCGCCGAAGTGGTGATGTACGACCGCTTCACCGAAGACCGCGAGGCGCTGACCAAGCAGCTCGCACAGGAGCGCGGCATGACGATGATTCCGCCCTATGACCACCCCGACGTGCTGACGGGGCAGGGCACGGCGGTGAAGGAGCTGATCGAGGAAACAGGCCCGCTCGACCACCTGTTCGTGTGCCTGGGTGGCGGCGGGTTGCTGTCGGGTTCGGCGCTGTCGGCGCGCGCGCTGGCGCCGAGTTGCAAGGTATATGGCGTGGAGCCCGAGGCGGGCAACGACGGCCAGCAGTCGTTTCGGGCGGGGAAGATCGTGCACATCGAAACGCCGAAGACCATTGCCGATGGCGCGCAGACGCAGCATCTGGGCGAGTACACCTTCGGCATCATCCGCCGCGACGTGGACGACATCTTCACCGTTACCGACGAGCAGCTCGTCGATGCGATGCGCTTCTTTGCCGAGCGCATGAAGATGGTGGTGGAGCCGACAGGCTGCCTCGCCTTCGCGGGTGCGATTGCTGCGGGCAAGGCGATTACCGGCAAGCGCGTGGGCATCGTGATTAGCGGCGGCAACGTCGACCTGTCGCGCTACGCGACCTTCCTCGCGCCGCAGACATAAGGCTTCAGGCCGTGCGCAGCGAACCGAAGAGCCCTTCGGTTTCGTCCTGCGGCCCGGCCGCGAAGTACAGCGCATTGCTGTCGCCGAGCGCCACGCCATTGCCGAACTGCAGGCCCCAGAGGCCGGCGATGGACACGGGCCGGTCCTGCGCATCGCGCAAGTCGTCCACATACTGGCCGCTGGCCGGATCGAAAGCGCAGATGCGGCCCACCCCGCCGAAATTGCCGACCAGCAGCAAGCCCGACAGCGCGCCGAAGTCAGCGGGCGCAATGGCCACGCCCCAGGGCGCGTTGAGCCGGCCGTCATCCGCATAGACGCGCAGCAGACGACCATCCAGATCGAATTCGGCGAGCCTGCCGCGCGAGGGGCGATTGCCCGTTGCGGCTTCGGCCGCGGCATCCAGCGCATCTTCCTCGCCGGCGTGGAAGGCATGCGCTTCGGCTGGGCCGGCCTGGCTGATCGCATACAGCACGAACACTCGGTCCCGGGTTCCGTCGTTCACCACCTGGATGTTGAAAGGCACTGGGTCGCCCGGCCGTGCCGCGCCTGCCGGTCCGCTCGCGAAGGGGTTGGCGAAGCCCTGCGTCGGCACCAACTGCCACTGCGCGTCCAGTGTGCGTATCTGCGGTTGCGCGCCGAAGTCGGCCAGCCACAGCCGGTCCCAGCGGCCGGTGTGGATGGCGGCGCCGAAGAAGGCCATGCCCTGATCGGCACCGTTGAAGACCTCCACGGCCGGGCCGTCCATGCGCACGATGGCGCCGCTGTCTGCATCGCGCTCGGTCCAGGCGCTGACGCTACCGCTGTCGGTGACGAAGACGAAGCGCGCCGAACCGTCCAGCGTGCGCTCGCCGGCCGGCTGGCCTTGAACCCGGAACAGGTCCGAAGTCAGGGCCGCGCCGTTGAACACGACGCCGGTGACCTTGCCTGCGCTGTCGTCGCTCGTGCTGGCATCCGAGCCCGGTACGGTCACTTCGCGCAGGCCGTCTTGGTGCAGTGCGCGCAATGCCGGGTCGGCCGAACGCGTGACGTCGCCGAGGTATTGCCAGGAGATGCCACCGCCGCCAACCCAGAAATGGCCGCCGGCACCGGCCGGGCGGATGGCGATGCCCCAGCCGTTGATGAATTCCGGCTCCGTGAAGGAAGCGCCGTAGCGGGTGTGGCTGGCCAGCAAATTGGCCTGGCGGTATCGGTTGACAGCGGCGCTATTGCTGCTGCCGCTGTTGCCGCCACCACAGGCGGCCGGCGCCGATGAACATTGGTTGGCAGCGGTGTCGTTGCCCCCGCCACAGGCGACTAGCGCCGATGAAGCGAGCGTGCCTAGAACGAAGTTTCTTCTGTCGAGCATGAGTGATCCCCCTGATTGCATTGCAAAGCCGTTTTATGAATTGGCTGAGCACGCGGGACCACCATGCCTTTGAAGCAGATGAACTGCAGGCGTCGGTGTGTTCGCAGGTGGCTTGGCTACGGGCCGTCGAATGCTATGAGCACCCGTCTTGGAGGTTCAAAAATCCGGCTCTGTTTCTGCCAACTTTTGCCGGACTTGGCGATGGCATTGGGCGTAGCCAGGAAGTCTCAGGTGGCGATGCCGTCGGCGCGCAGATGCAGCAGGCGGTCCGCGCGGGCGGCCGCGCTCTCCGAGTGCGTCACCAGCACCAGCGACGCACCATGCTCGCGGGTCTGGCCGATCAGCAGTTCCATCACCTTCGCGGCGGTGGTCGGGTCGAGGTTGCCCGTGGGCTCGTCGGCCAGCAGCAGGGCGGGGCGGTGCACCAGCGCGCGCGCAATCGCCACGCGTTGCAACTGGCCGCCCGACAGCGTCTGCGGCAGCCGCGCGCCCATGCCGGGCAGGCCCACCGCTTCGAGCATGTGGGCGACGCGGCCGTCGTTGTCCTTCTGCTGGCCCAGCAGCATCAGCGGCAGCGATACGTTCTGCGCCACGTCGAGGTGCGGCAGCACATGGAAGGCCTGGAACACGAAGCCCACGTGGCGCCGGCGCCAGAGCGCGCAGGCTTCGCCGTCGAGCGCACCGATGTCGGTGCCATCGTGCGTCACCGTGCCCTGGTCCCAGCTGTCGAGGCCGGCCATGCAGTTGAGCAGCGTCGACTTGCCGACGCCCGATTCGCCCACGATGGCAACGAATTCGCCGGGCTCGACGCCCAACGTCACGTTCTCGAAGACAGGCGCATCGCCGTAGTGCTTGCCGAGGTTGGAAATGCGCAGCGTCATCCGGATTGAGTGGTCTTGGCGATCAGTTGAACGGCGGTCTGCACCGCATCGGGGGCGTCGCAGGCAATCACGGTGCGCTGCGGCATGCTGCGCAGCCAGGTGATCTGCCGCTTGGCAAGCTGGCGCGTGGCGGCGATGCCGCGTTCGCGCAGATCGGCCATGGCTTTGGCGTCGGGAGCGGCATCGCCGCAGGCGTCGAGCGTTTCCCAAGCCTGCCGGTAGCCGACGCAGCGCATCGAGGGCAGGTCGGTCGACAGGTCGCCGCGCGCGCGCAGTGCGCGTACTTCGTCGAGGAAGCCGGCTGCCAGCATCGCATCGAAGCGCTCGGCGATGCGCGTGTGCAGCCAGGCGCGGTCGGTCGGTTCGAGCGAGAACAGCACGCCGCCTTCGACTGCGCTGGCCGTCTTGTTGTCGCTCGCATGAAAGCTCGACAGCGGCTGGCCGCTGCTCTCCCACACTTCGAGCGCGCGCTGGATGCGCTGGCTGTCCTGCGGCGCCAGCCGCGCGGCCGTGACCGGGTCGACCTGCGCGAGCCGCGCGTGCATGGCGGGCCAGCCGAGCGTGGCGGCATCGGCGTCGATGCGCGCGCGCACCGCGGCATCGGCCGCGGGCATGGCGTCTATGCCGTCGAACAGCGCCTTGAAATACAGCATGGTGCCGCCCACCAGAAGCGGCAGCGCGCCGCGTGCGCGAATCTCGCCGATGAGCCGCGTGGCGTCAGCCACGAAGGCGGCCGCGCTGTAGCTGTCGCGCGCATCGAGGATGTCGATCAGGTGATGCGGCGCGGCAGCCTGCTCGGCGGCCGTGGGCTTGGCGGTGCCGATGTCCATGTCGCGGTAGACCAGCGCTGAATCGACGCTGATGATTTCGACCGGCTGCAGCCGCGCCAGCGCCAATGCGGCGGCCGTCTTGCCCGAAGCGGTGGGGCCGGCAAGCGCCACGTAGCGCGGCGGACCGGAACGCGCAGCGGCGGGCGATGCCGGGGGAGCGGCCTCGGCGGCCGGTGCGGAGCTGGGAAACATGATGCGCCGAGGGTAGCAAATGGCGCGCGCCGGTCTGCAGCGCGGGTCTTGCTCAGGTCGTTTCCCGCATCCGCTTGATGTCGCGCAGCGGCGGCGCTCCAAACAGACGGGCGTATTCGCGGCTGAACTGCGAGGCGCTTTCGTATCCCACGCGCACTCCCGCGGTGCCGGCATCGATGCCCTGGTTCAGCATCAGTTGCCGGGCCTCTTGCAGGCGCAGCTGCTTCAGGTATTGCATGGGGCTCATGCCCGCCACGGCACGAAAGTGCTGCCGGAACGTCGATGGACTCATATGCACGGAAGCGGCCAGTTCGTCCGCCAGCACAGGCTGCGTGAAATTCATCTTGAGCCAGGCCATGCTCTGCGCCACCTGCTGGCCTGGAGAGCCGACTGCCACGAGGCGCTGCAACTGCTGGCCATGGCGCCCGGCGAGCAGGCGAACGGCGATTTCCTGCTGAAGCAGTGGAGCGATCTGGGGAATCAGTTTGGGCTCGGCCAGCAGCTCGACGAGCCGCGTCACTGTGCCGAGCAGCGTCGGATCGAGATCGCCGAGCGACATGGCTCGATAGCTGTAGTCCTTTGTCGGTTGGGGCAACGCCATCTCGGCTGCCGCCTGCACGATGGCGCGAGAGTCGAGCTTGAGCATGATGCCCAGAAAAGGCCGCGCGGCACTGGCCTGGGTGACATGCGCCACGACGGGAAGGTCAGCCGTGGTCAGCAGCGATTGCCCAGCGGCGTAGTCGAAGAATTCCTCGCCGAGCGCAACCCGCTTCTGCCCACTGACGGTGATGCCCACACCAAAGCCATAGATGCAATGAACAGGCTCGGTCGTGGCACTGCGACGGTGGAGCGAGAGTTCGGGAATGGCGGTGATGAAGTCGCCGTCATTTTTGACAATGCTTCCGACCGCTTTGGCCAAGCCGCTCAGGACGGCCGATTCGCTTTGCTGCGTCAGCTGCGGCGCTTCCATTTGAATCCTTTCGGGGTGCTCCGGCAAAGTCTAGCTCGCGCATTTCGCTCGGTCCGCATTTCTGGCGCAGTCCCGTCGTTTCAGGCAAGAACACGCGCGCTTTCGGCAAACGGGTCGACGGTTCCTGGGCAGACACTGGCACCAACCGAAAGGAACATTCCCATGACCGACAAGAAAATCTGGTTCATCACCGGCGCAGGCCGGGGCCTGGGCGTCGACATCGCCAAAGCAGCGCTGGCCGCCGGCCATGCTGTCGTGGCCACTGGCCGCGACCCCGTGAAGGTGGCTGCGGCCATCGGCTCCCATGCAGACCTGTTGAGCGTCAAGCTCGATGTCACCCGCCTCGATGACGCACAGGCCGCAGTGGAGGCCGCCATCGCGAAGTTCGGGCGCATCGACGTCCTGGTCAACAACGCGGGCAACTTCTACGCCGGCTTCTTCGAGGAGCTGAGCCCCGAGCAGGTCCGCAACCAGATCGAGACGCTGCTGTTCGGCCCGATGAACGTCACCCGCGCCGTGCTGCCGATGATGCGCAAGCAGCGCTCGGGCCTGTTGCTCACCATCTCTTCGACTGCGGGGATTGCCGGCGGAATGTTCTGCACTGCCTATGCCGCGGCAAAGTTTGGCGTCGAAGGATGGATGGAGTCGCTTGCCCCTGAGCTTGCCCCCTTCGGCATACGCACCATGCTGGTGGAGCCGGGCTTCTTTCGCACCGAACTGCTCACCGCCGGTTCGACCACTTTCGCCGAGCCGAACATCGACGACTACGCCGAGCGCACCAGGGAAACCGTTGCCGCCTGGAGCAGCATGAGCGGCAAGCAGGGCGGCGACCCCGCCAAGCTCGCCGACGCCATCGTGCGGCTTGCTGCGCTCGAAGAGCCGCCGGCCCGGTTCGCCGCAGGTGCCGATGCCGTGCAGACCTTCGAGGCCAAGGCCAACGCGCTGCTTGCGCAGGCGGGCGCCCATCGCGGCCTGTCCACGTCTCTTGCCCACGACGACCGGGGACAGCAATGACCAACGATCGCACCGCAGCTGTCCACGGTTCCTTTGCCGCTTCCCTCGTCGTGGCGCTGGGTATTGGCGTGAGCGTCGTCGCGTGGCCGGCACGCGCAGTGGCCAGCCAGGCGCTGGCGCAGAAGTACGCGTGCGTCGCATGCCACCAGGCCACAGCCAAAGTGGTGGGTCCGTCCTGGAAAGACATCGGGGCAAGGTACGGCGAAGGAAAGGGAACGGCCGCGCAGCTGGCTGCAAGCATCAAGGCCGGCAGCTCGGGCAAGTGGGGCCCGATGCCGATGCCGTCGCAAACCCAGATCCCCGATGCCGACGTGCAGTCGCTCGCGCAATGGCTGCTCGACGGCGCCAAGTGAATCAGATCCAACCTACATACCTACGGAGAACCGAACATGAGCGCGCTCCACATCAACGGCCGTGAACACACGGTCGACGCCGACCCCGGCACTCCCATCCTCTGGGCCCTGCGCGACACGCTGGGCATGACCGGCACCAAGTTCGGCTGCGGCGCGGCGCTGTGTGGCGCCTGCACCGTGCATCTGGACGACCAGGCCATCCGCTCGTGCATCACACCCATCTCGGCCGCCGAGGGCAAGAAGATCACCACCATCGAAGCAACGACCAGCGGCAGCGATCGGGTCGGCGCAGCCGTGCACACCGCATGGGTCAAGCACGACGTGGCGCAATGCGGCTACTGCCAGAGCGGCCAGATCATGAGCGCGACGGCCTTCCTCAAATCGCTGCCCCGAGGCAAGCAGCCCAGCGCGGAGGAGATCGATTCGGCCATGGTCGGCAACATCTGTCGCTGCGGCACCTACGCCCGCATTCGCGCCGCTGTGGCCGATGCGGCCAAGACTCTTGCCTGAAGGAGCCGCCATGCTGCCCAACATCGACTACCGCGAACTGCCGCGCGCCATGCAGCGCCTGATGGCCCAAGGTCTGACCGGCGAAGCTGCCACGCTGCCTCGCCGCAGCTTCCTGAAGATGGCCGGGGCTGGCGGCCTCGCGCTCGGCGCCTTTCCTCACCTGGCCATGGCGCAGGCCGACGGTGCGGCGCAGGCGGCTGGCGCGCTCAAGCCGACGCAGCAGCCATCGGCCTTCGTGCAGATCGCTTCCAACGGCGAAGTCACGGTGACCATCAACCGGCTGGAATTCGGCCAGGGTGTGCAGACCGGCTTGCCAATGATCCTGGCCGAGGAACTCGACGCGGACTGGGCCCTGGTGCGCAGCCGCAATGGCTCGAACGACGCCGCCTATGTCGATCCGCTCTTCGGCATCAACATGACAGGCGGCTCCCACTCGATCAAGAACAGCTTCACGCAGTACCGCGAACTGGGTGCCCGTGCCCGGGCCATGCTGCTGTCGGCGGCAGCGGCGCGCTGGAAGGCCGATGTGGCCACGCTGCGCACGCAGGCCGGCATGGTGCTCGGCCCGGGCGGCCGCAAGCTGGGCTACGGAGAGTTGGCTGAAGCTGCCATGGCCCTGCCGGTGCCGGAGAAGGTCACGCTGAAGAATCCCAAGGACTTCCGGATCATCGGCCGTCCGACCACGCGCCTGGACGCGCGCGCCAAGAGCAGCGGGCGCCAGGACTTCGGCATCGACGTGCGGCATCCGGGCCAACTCACGGCAGTCGTGGCGCATCCGCCGGTGTTCGGCGCTCGCCTGGCCTCGGTGGACGACAGCGCGGCGCGCGCCGTCAAGGGCGTGAAGGCCGTGCTGCGCGTGCCGCTGGACCGCGGCGCCGAAGGCGTAGCCGTGGTGGCTGATGGCTACTGGCCCGCCAAGCTGGGCCGCGACGCGCTGAAGCTGCAGTGGGACACGGCCTCCGTCGAGAAGGTGGACACCGAAAAGCAACTGGCGCAGTACCGCGAGTTGGCCGGCCGCCCAGGCTCACGCAAGTTCGACGCCGACATGGCACCGCTGGCCACGGCGCCCCGGCAACTGGAAGCCGAGTTCGTCTTCCCCTATCTCGCTCACGCACCCATGGAGCCGCTGAACTGCACCGTCAAGCTGTTGAACGGGCGCGCCGAGCTGCGGGTCGGCACCCAGTGCGCCGGGTTGGACGCTGCCGCCGCCGCGCGCGTGCTGAGCCTCAAGCCCGAGCAGGTGACGGTGCATGTGCAGATGGCGGGCGGCGGCTTCGGCCGGCGTTTCGTGGGCACCAGCGACTTCGTGGTCGAGGCCTGCGAGATCGCCAAGGCCGCGCGTGCCGCCGGCTTCGACGTGCCGGTGCGCCTGCTGTGGAGCCGCGAGGACGACATCAAGGGCGGCTACTACCGCCCCATGCATCTGCACCGCGCACGCATCGGCTTCGACGAGCGCGGCAGGATCCTGGCGTGGGACCACGTCATCGTCGGCCAGTCGATCACCACGGGCACGGTGTTCGGGCAATTCCAGGTGAAGGACGGCATCGACGCCACGGCCACGGAGGGCATGCGCGATCCGTACCCGCTGCCGATGCGCCTGACGGTGCATCACCCCCAGGTCAACGTGCCCGTGCTGTGGTGGCGCAGCGTGGGTTCCACCCACACCGCCTTCGTGATGGAGACCCTGATCGACGAGATCGCCCGCAGCACGAAGCAGGACCCGGTGGCCTATCGGATGCAGCTCTTCGCAGACAAGCACCCACGCCACCGCGCTGCGCTGCAACTGGCCGTGGACAAGAGCGGCTACGGCAAGAGGCAGCTGCCGGACGGTCGTGCCTGGGGCGTAGCCGTGCACGAGTCATTCGACTCCGTGGTGGCCTATGTGGTGGAAGCTTCAGTGAAGGACGGCCAGCCGGTGCTGCATCGCGTCACCAGCGGCGTGCACTGCAACCTGGCGGTCAACCCGCGCAGTGTGGAGGCGCAAGTGCAGGGCGCGGCGGTGATGGGGCTGTCGACGTGCCTGTCCGGCGGTGCGATCACGTTGAAGGACGGCGTCGTGCAGCAGAGCAACTTCGGCGATTTCACCGTAGCCCGAATCACCAACATGCCGGAGTTCGATATCCACATCGTGCCCAGCGCCGATGCGCCCACCGGCATGGGCGAGCCCGGCCTGCCTCCACTGGCGCCTGCGTTCGCCAACGCCATTGCACGGTTGACGGGCAAGCCCTTGCGCCAGCTGCCCTTCAACCTGGCTTGACGGCGGGCGCGGACGAAACCTAGATGGCGGCCGGTGCCGGCGCGCGAACCTCGCCGCGCACATCCTGCGGCGCCAGCGCGGCGGAAGGCGGTGCAAGCCGTGGCTGCGGCCGGTTCGCCACGCCGCCATTGCTGGCGACCATGCTCTCCGGCTTCATGCGGAACAGCTGCGTCAGCGCCGCGCGGTACTGCGCCTCGCCGATCGAATTGGTGTTGTGGTGCGAACCGCCCTCGACCAGCACGAACAGCTTGGGCACGGTGGCCGCGTCATACAGCTTGCGGCCCAGCGTCGGGTTGATGAGGCTGTCGGCCGTGCCATGCACCACCAGCAGCGGCGAGCCGATGTCCTTGACCGTGTTGATCGCTTCGAATCGCTGCGTGATGAACGGGCCGAAGGGCAGCCAGCCCCACTTGAAGCCGCTGACCACGTCGGCGATCGAGGTGAAGGTGCTCTCGACGATGGTGCCGCTCTCGTCGTTCACATGCGCCGCCAGGTCGATGCCGATGGCGCCGCCGAGCGAGTGGCCGAAGATGTAGCGGTGCTGTTTGGGGTGGCGCGCGGCCAGCCAGGTCCAGGCGGCGCGGGCGTCTTCGCGGGCCGACTCTTCCGAGGGCAGGCCCTTGGAGCTCTTGCCGAAGCCGCGGTAGTCGATGGCCAGCACCGAGAAGCCCAGTTCGTGCATGCGCTGGATACGCGGCGCCGAGCCGGCCACGTTGTAACGAGCACCGTGCAGGTACAGCATCACGGGGGTGTCGGTGGTTTCGGGCGCGCCGCCCAGCCACAGGCCGTGCAGGCGAGCGGGCTCACCGGTGAGGGAAGACTGGAAATCGATCCACACGTCTTCCATGCCCTGGGTCATGGAGGCAGTGTTGCCCCAGCTGCGGTCGCTGGGCTGGAAGATCCATTCGCGTTGCTGTTCGTCGAGCGTCGAGCAACCGGCTGCCAGCAGGGCACAAAGCGAGAGGACAGACGCGAGGAGGGTCCAGCGTTTCATCATGGGGTTGAGGGACAGCGAAGTCGGCGGAAAAGTTCACCTGCTTTCACCTTGGTGCGCCGACACTGCACCTTGGTAACCCCCCGAAACAACGCTCACAGGCGCTTTACCGAGCCTATGCAACGTGCGTGCCCGCAATCCCGATGACTGCGGAAAACCCTAGAAAAAAGGCTTAAAGCGCCGATTTGCCCTATCGGCCGCGCATGAACAGCGAATCCAGCTCGCGAACCGACAGCTGGCGCCAGGTCGGCCGGCCGTGGTTGCACTGGTCCGAACGTTCTGTTGCTTCCATCTGACGTAACAGTGCGTTCATCTCGTCGATGGTGAGCTTGCGGTTGGCCCGCACCGCCCCGTGGCAGGCCATGGTGGACAGCAATTCGTTCTGGGCGCGCTGCACCACCGTGCTCGCGTCGTGCTGGCCCAGTTCGGCCAGGACGCTGCGCGCCAGCTCCACGGGATCGCCGTCGGCCAGCGTTCCGGGCACGGCGCGCACCGCTAGCGTGCGTGCCGAGAAGGGAGTTATTTCCAGGCCCAGCGTCGGCAGCACTTCGGCGCAGGCCTCGGCCGTGGCCACTTCCTGCGGCGTGGCCGCGAAAGTGGCCGGAATCAGCAGCGGCTGGCTGCTGATGGACGCACCGTCGAGCTGCGCCTTGAGCCGCTCGTAGACGATGCGCTCGTGCGCCGCGTGCATGTCGACGATCACGAGGCCCTGGCTGTTCTCGGCCAGGATGTAGATGCCCTGCAGCTGGGCCAGCGCGCGGCCCAGCGGCCAGGCTTGTTCGTTGGTGGCGAAGGCGGCAGCCTCCGTGTTTGCCGCGGCCGCGGCCACGGGCAGCCCGACAGGGGCCTGGAACGTTGCCGCCGCCGCACTGGCCTGGGGCCAAAGAGACGATGCGGTCGATTCCGCCGCATGCTGCGCCGGCTGCTCGCTGCGCCGGGGCCACATCGCCTCGAAATCGCCGGCGCCGCGCTCCTGCGATGTGAAATTGATGGCGGGCTGAGCCCAGCTGGCGTTCGACGGCAGCGGGGTCTGCTTGAAAAATGGCTGCGGAGCCGCACCCGCTGGCGCGACTGCATCTCCGGCACGCGGGGCGGCCAGCGCGTCCTCGATGGCATGGCGCACCGCCTGATGCACCTCGCGCCCGTCGCGAAAGCGCACCTCGATCTTGGTCGGGTGCACGTTCACGTCGACCCGCGCCGGATCGATCTCCAGGTACAGCGCGTAAATCGGCTGGCGCTGGCCGTGCAGCACGTCTTCGTACGCGCTGCGCACCGCGTGCGACAGCACCTTGTCGCGCACGAAGCGGCCATTGACGTAGAAGAACTGCTGGTCGCCACGCGAGCGCGCCGCATCCGGAATGCCGGCACGGCCGACCACGCGCACCGGGCCGCCTTCGCGATAGACGGCCACGCTCTGCGCTACGAACTCGTCGCTCAGCGCATCGGCCAGCCGCTGCTCGCGCGTGGTGGCGGCGCGCCACTGCTCGACCAGCTTGCCGTCGTGCCACACCGAAAAGCCCACCTCGGGCCGCGCCAGCGCATGACGGCGCACCGCCTCGATGCAATGGGCCAGTTCGGTGGCGTCGGTCTTCAGAAACTTGCGGCGCGCGGGTGTTGCAAAGAACAGTTCGCGCACCTCGACTGTGGTGCCGGTGGAGCGGGCCACCGGCCGCAGCTCGCCGGTGCGTCCGTCGAGCGCGAAGGCCGTGTCGGAGCCAGTGAAGCGCGAAAGAATGCTGAGCTCGGCAATCGCATTGATGGCGGCCAGCGCCTCGCCGCGAAAGCCCATCGTGCCGACCGTCTCGAGGTCGTTGAGGCTGGCGATCTTGCTGGTTGCATGGCGGCGCAGGGCCACCGTGAGTTCCTCGCGCGGAATGCCGAGGCCGTCGTCTTCCACCGAGATCAGCCGCACGCCACCCGAGGCCAGCCGCACCGTGATCTGGCTGGCGCCCGCGTCGAGCGCGTTGTCCAGCAGCTCGCGCACCACCGATGCGGGGCGCTCGACGACTTCACCGGCGGCGATCTGGCTGATCAGTTCGTCGGGAAGTTCGCGGATCGGGCGGCGTTCGGTGGGGGTGATGGAAGTGGGGAGGGCGCTCACCGGGGCATTCTAAAAGCCGTGTCGTTTTCAGCGTGGCATCAGGGTGTTCGACGGCAGCGTCTCGTCGAGCAGCTTGCGCGCCGTCTCGACTCCGGCTACGGGCAGCAGCTTCGCATCGAGCAGGCCCACCTGCACCAGCACGCTGGCCTGATCCCAGTAGATATGCTCGTGATAGAGCTTGTCGCCGCGGAACTTGATGACCGCGAGCAGTGGCACTTCGACGCGCTTGCCCGTGGGCGCGACGCCCGGGAGCATCCACGGGATTTCGGTGGTGTGGGTGAAGCAGAACAGCATCTCGTCCACCACCTGCGTGGCGCCCACCGTGCGCGAGATCGGCACCAGCGAGGTGTCGGGCGGATTGCTGTTGACGAAGTGGTTCGTATAGAACGCATGCAGCGCCTTGTAGCCCACGCCGCCGGTCATGGTCGGGATGTGGTTGACGTACGGCTCGGCCACCATGGTCGACATGGTGTCGTCGACGTTGCGGGTGGCGAACTCGCATTCGCAGTGCTTGTCCCACAGCGCCGAGAGGTCGTAGTGCGGGCCGATGGCGTCCTTCAGCGTGGCGATGCTGCGCTCGTGCGCCATCAGCGCCGAGGGCTTGTGGAAGTGCTCGCCGCCGGCGCGTGCGAAGGCGTGGTCCATGCCGGGATACACGTAGAGCGAGACACCGGACCGGCCCCGGAGCACGGCGACGATGCGGTCGCGCGCCTCGGGCGGGCAGAACTTGTCGAGCTCTGCGATGTGCAGCGTGAGCGGGCGCTTGATCTTGTCGGCTTCGTCGAGTGCGGCGTCGATGCCCACGCCGTAGTAGCCGACGGCAACATCCGCATCGGTGCGACAGGCCGCCAGGTAGGCCAGCTTGCCGCCCAGGCAGAAGCCGAGCACGCCGACTTTCTTCGAAGGCACCTCGGCGCGGCCGCGCAGCGCATCGATGGCGGTCTGCATGTCTTCCATGCCCTTGGCCTCGTCGAAGCCGCCGTAGAGCGCGAAGGCGCGTTGCCAGTCGTCTGGCGAGTAGCCCAGCTCCACGTTCGGCTCCTGCCGCCAGAACAGGTCAGGCACCAGCGCCACATAGCCTTCTTCGGCGTAGTAGTCGGCCACCTCGCGCATCGTGTGGTTGATGCCGAAGATTTCCTGCGCGATCACCAGGCCCGGGCCGGTGCCGGCTTCGGGCAGGGCGAGGTAGCCGCGGAAGGTACCGCTGCCATCAGCGGCTTTCATCTGGATGTACTGGCCTGTCATCGTGTGTTTCTCCGGGTGGGGTAAGTAAGTCTTATGGCTGCTGCAGTTGCTTGAACATGACGAAGGCATCCACGAAGCCATGCTGCGGATGCCTGAACGCGCCGGGCAGCGTGCCGACGATGGCAAAGCCCAGCTTGCGCCAGAGGCGCACCGCGCCTTCGTTGGTGGACACCACGAAGTTGAACTGCATCGCGCGAAAGCCCATGCGCACGGCCTCCTGCTGCGAGTGTTCGCACAGCGCCGATGCCACGCCCAGGCCGCGCGCGGCCTCGGACACCACGTAGCCGCAGTTGCTCACGTGCGAGCCGTGCCCGGGCTGGTTGGCCTTGATGACGTAGGTGCCGAGCACCGCGCCCTGCGCGTCGCAGGCCACGAAAGTGGCGGCGGGCAGGTTCATCCACGCATGACGGGCCTCGGCTTCGGTGACGTCGGTCGCGAAGGTGTAGGTGTCGCCGCGGCGGAAGGTGGGTTCGAGCACGGACCAGATGGCCGGCCAGTCTGCGTCGATGGCAGCGCGTATGTGCAGCATGGGGTGATTCACAGGGCGTTCGGTTTCAACAAGGATAATCCGCGGCCATGGAAATCATCAGCTTTCTCGTCGACTTCATCCTTCACGTCGACAAACACCTCGAGGCCTTTGTCATTGCCTATGGCCCCTGGGTCTATGCCTTGCTGTTCCTCATCGTCTTCGTCGAGACCGGTGCGGTGGTGATGCCGTTCCTGCCCGGGGACTCGCTGCTCTTCATCGTTGGCGCACTGTGCGGCGCGGGGCTCATGAACTTCCCGCTCGCCTGCGGGGTCCTGATTGCGGCGGCCATTCTGGGCGACCAGTGCAACTATTCGATCGGCCGCTACTTCGGGCCGAAGGTGTTCCAGTGGGAGAACTCGCGCTTCTTCAATCGCAAGGCCTTCGACCAGGCCCACGGCTTCTACGAGCGCTACGGCGGCATCACGATCATTCTTGCGCGCTTCATGCCGTTCATTCGCACCTTTGCGCCCTTCGTGGCCGGGGTGGCCGAGATGAGCCGCGCGAAGTTCACCATGTTCAACGTGGTGGGCGGGCTGATCTGGGTGCTGGGCATTGCAACAGCGGGTTACTTCTTCGGCAATCTGCCGTTCGTGCGCCAGCATCTCGACAAGATCATCTGGGCGCTGATCTTCGTGCCGGGGTTGCTGGCGATCTTCGGCGCATGGCGCGCCTCGAAGGCCGAGAAGGCACGCGAGGCGCAGGCCTCGCAGGCCTGACGATTGCCTGGCCGATCAACCAGCAAAAAAAGCGCGCCACTGGCGCGCTTTTTCGTTCAGGCCGTATCTCAGTAGTTCGGGCCGTTGCTCGGGTAGTAGCCGCTGCCTTGCGGATAGCGCTGCTGGTTGTAGTAGTTGCGTTCGTCGGCATTGCGGCCGACCTGGTTGCCGATGATGCCGCCGATGGCCGCGCCACCCACCGTGCTTGCAGTGTTGCCGCCGATGGCGTGACCCACCAGCGCGCCGCCGACGGCGCCCACACCAGTCCCGAGGTTCTGGTTAGGGCCGCTCGCGCAGCCTGCAATCGTCATGACCGAAGTGGCTGCGAATGCAGCGATCCAGAGACGTGTGTTCATGATGTCCACCTTTCGAGGAGTGATGAGTCATCATGTCCAGAAGGCCGGTGGCATCTGTGTAGGAGCCTGCCGCGCCTGCCTGTGCGGACTCGTGGGCCGCACGGCGTGGGACAGCAGTGCACGCTTTGGCTTTACAAAGTCGCGCGGCCGATCAGAGTTGCCGGCTGCGCGCCAGAGGCGGGTTCTGCGCAAAGTAGCGCTGGATGCCGCGCATCAGCGCGTCGGCCAGGTTCTCCTGGTAGTCGACGCGGCGCAGGTTGGCTTCTTCTTCCGGATTGCTGATGAAGGCTGTCTCCACCAGCACGCTCGGGATGTCCGGCGCCTTCAGCACCGCGAAGCCGGCCTGTTCGACCTGGCCCTTGTGCAGCCGCGCGCCGATGTTCTTGATCTCGCCGAGCATCGCGCCGCCGAGCTTCAGGCTGTCGTTGATCTGAGCGGTGGTGCTCATGTCGAGCAGGGCACGCTGCACCTGCGCTTCGTGGCCGCCGACGTTCACGCCGCCGACCTTGTCGGCATCGTTTTCCTTGTTGGCCATCCAGCGTGCCGCGCTGCTCGACGCGCCGCTCTGGCTCAGCGCGAACACGCTGGCGCCGCGCGCGGCGGGCGTGGTGAAGGCGTCGGCGTGGATGCTCACGAACAGGTCGGCCTGCACGCGCCGCGCCTTCTGCACGCGCACGCCCAGCGGCACGAAGAAGTCGGCGTCGCGCGTGAGAAAGGCGCGCATCGGGCTGCCGTTCACGCTGCTTGCGTTGATGCGCTCGCGCAGCCGGTGCGCCACCTGCAGCACGATGTCTTTCTCGCGCGTGCCGTTGGGGCCGATGGCGCCGGGGTCTTCACCGCCGTGGCCGGGGTCGAGCGCCACGATGATGATGCGGTCGGTGCGGCTGGCCGTGGCGGCGGTGCTGCTGCCGCCGCGTGCGGCAGCCACCGGGGGAGGGGGCGCCACAGGCCTGACGGGCGCGGTGCCCACCACGGGCGGTGGCGGCGTGATTAGCACGGGTGGCGGCGTCTGCGGGCCGGGGCGCATCGACTGTTGCGCCATCAGCTCGCCGAGCGGATCGGCCGCAGGTGCGGCCGGGGCCGAGGGCACGATGCCGGCCACGGCCGGGGCGTTGTTCGTGTTGCTGCCGCTGCCCGCGCGAGGCGCATCGCGCAGGCGCTCGGCAATCAGCGCTTCCATCGGGTCGATCGCCTGCTCGGGGTACAGGTCGAGCACCAGCCGGTGCTTGTACGCGGCCACGGGCGCGAGCGAGAACACCTGCGGCACCACGGCCTGCTTCAGGTCGAACACGATGCGCACCACCTTCGGCGCGTTCTGCCCGACGCGCAGGCCGTTGATGAACGGGTCGCCCGGCTTGATCTTGCCGACCAGCTCGCGCAGTTCGGGGCTGAGGTCGATGCCCTCGATGTCGACGGCAAGCCGCGGCGGGCTGCCCACCACGAGCTGCTGCGAGTTGAGCCGCGCATCGGATTCGATGGTCACGCGCGTGTAGTCGGCTGCGGGCCACACGCGCACGGCGAGGATGGTGGCGCCGCGGGCGATCTGGTGCACGCCGAGCATCAGCGCGATGCTGCCGCCTTGCAGCAGCACGCGCCGTTTCAGGCCGGTCGCCTTCATGCGGCGATGCGCGCCAGCAGATCGCTGCCGCGAGGGGTGTTCGCGAGGAGGGTCACGCTGCGTGTGTCGTCAGTCATTGCTTCTATTTTAATAGCGAGGTCGGCAACCGGTGTGCGGCCCGCGGCGTTCTCTGGCCATTCGGCCAGCTTGAGGCCCGGTCCCGCGAAGATGTCGCGGAAGCCGGCGTCGTCCCATTCGCGCGGATCGGCGAAGCGGTAGAAGTCGAAATGGAAGATCTGCAGGCCGTCGGGCGCCTCGTGGGGCTCTACGACTGCATAGGTGGGGCTCTTGATGCGCCCTGCGATGCCGAGCGCGCGCAGCAGGTGTCGAACGAAAGTGGTCTTGCCGGCGCCAAGGTCGCCATGCAGCGCGATGAAGGCATCGCGCAATGCGGGCGAGGACGCGAGGGCCAGCGCGAAAGCGTCGGTGTCGTCCTCGCTGCGCCAGCGCAGGCTGCGGGCGTTCTGGGTCGTTTCTACAATCGGCAAGTGATCGTCAGCCATCCACTCGTTGTTCGTATTCAGGCTTTGGCCCGGGAACTCGGATTCTCCCAAATCGGAATCGCGGGCGTCGATTTATCGAGCGCCGAGGCCGGTCTGATGCAATGGCTGGCCCATGGGTTCCATGGCGAGATGCAATACATGGAAACACACGGCACGCGCCGCGCCCGTCCGGCCGAGCTGGTGCCGGGCACGGTGAGCGTGATCACCGCGCGCATGGACTACCTGCCGCGCAGCACGCAGCCCGAGTGGCAGGCCATCGAGTTCGACCGCCTCACGCGGCCCGGCGAGGCCATCGTGTCGGTCTATGCGCGGGGCCGCGACTATCACAAGGTGCTGCGCAACCGGCTCGCCAAGCTGGCCGAGCGCATTGCCGAAGAGGTCGGCCCCTTCGGCCACCGCGCCTTCACCGACTCCGCCCCCGTGCTCGAAGCCGAGCTGGCCTCGCGCAGCGGGCAGGGCTGGCGCGGCAAGCACACGCTGGTGCTCGACCGCGATGCCGGCTCGATGTTCTTCCTTGGTGAGATCTATGTCGACATGGAACTGCCGCCGAGCGAGCCCGTCACTGCGCATTGCGGCAGCTGCAGTGCCTGCATCGACATCTGCCCGACGCAGGCCATCATCGCGCCGCAACGGCTGGATGCGCGGCGCTGCATCTCCTACCTGACCATCGAGCACAGCGGGCCCATTCCGCTGGAGCTGCGTCCGCTGATGGGCAACCGCATCTACGGCTGCGACGACTGCCAGCTGATCTGCCCCTGGAACAAGTTCGCGAAGAAGAGCGAGCTGCCCGACTTCGATGCGCGCGAAGGACTCACGGGGCGCACGCTGGCTGAGCTTTTTGCGTGGACCGAAGAAGACTTCCTGCGCCGCACCGAAGGCAGCCCGATCCGCCGCATCGGGCATGAGCGCTGGCTGCGCAACATCGCCGTGGCGCTGGGCAATGCGGCGCGAGCGGGCGAGGGCGATGCGCAGGAGGCACTGGCGACGCGGGCCGAACACCCGAGCGAACTCGTGCGCGAGCATGTCGCGTGGGGCCTGGCGCAGCAGGCCGCGAGCTGACGCTTCAGGCCGGCAGGATCTCGCGTACCCGCCCCCATGGCCGGCACATCAGCGTGCCGCGCGGCGACACCACGATGGGCCGCTGCAGCAGGATGGGGTGCTCGACGATGGCGTCGAACAGCTGGTCGTCGGTCCACTTCGAATCGGCCAGCTTCAGTTCTTCGTACGGCGCTTCCTTGGTGCGCAGCAGTTCGCGCGCGCCCATGCCCATCGCCTTCGCGAGCTCGCGCAGCTTTTTCTTTGGCGGAGGCGTTTCCAGGTACAGGACGATCTCGGGCTCCACGCCGCTTTCGCGGATCAACGTCAGCACGTTGCGCGAGGTGCTGCAGTTGGGCTTGTGGTAGATGGTCATCGGGTAGACGGTGGTCGGTGTGCGTACGGTCATGGTGTCGATGATAGAAAACAGGGCTCAGCCTCCCGGAGCGCTCGGGTCCATGGTGAAGGGAAAGCGCGCAGCCCAGAACTCCGCCAGCCGAGGGTCGGCATCCACGCGGCGCACCACCCGGGCCATGCGCGGCGCCACGCGGTAGAAGCGCCTGCGGCCCGGCGTCCAGCGCGACATCACGGTCACGTACAGGTCGAGCATGCTCAGTTTCTCCCCCAGAAGGTAAGGCGCGGGCTCGTCGATCTGCGTGTCCATCAGGTGCCAGCAGTGCGCGATGCGCTCGGCAGAGCGTTCGAGCATCGCGGCTTGTGCGGCGGGGTCGGGCACGAGGCGCTGCGGGTCGTCGCGCACCCAGAACAGCGAGTAGATGGCCGCCGGCAGATAGACCATCCAGCGCAGGTAACGCGAGCGCAGCGGATCGTCGGATGCGGGGCAGAGCCCGGCTTGCGGATAACGGTCGCCGAGCCAGATCAGGATGGCCGCGCTTTCGGTCATCACCTCGCCCGAAGGCAGCACCAGCGCGGGCACCTGGCGCATCGGGTTGACGCCCGACACGCGCTCGCGCTCGGCATCGCTCTCCCACGTGGCGACGTCGACAGTTTCGACCTGCGCGCCGATCAGCGTCAGCGCGGCATGTATCGGCGTGGCGCCCGAGCCAGGGGCGCCGTAGAGGGTGTAGCGGTCTTCGCGGGCGGATGATGAAGAGCTCATCCGCCCAGATTACTGCAGGCCTGCGCCTGTTGTCACGCAGCTGCCAGCAGCGCGTCGACCTTCTTCAGCCCTTCGAGAGTCTTGAAGCAGGCCTCGGCCACTTCCGTGCCCTTGACCGCGAAGTGGCGGTGGAAGTACTTGCGGTGCTCCACATGCTCGTGGAAGTGGTGCGGCGTGAGCACGGCCGAGAAGATCGGCACGTCGGTCTCCAGCTGCAGCGACATCAGCGTGCTGACCACCGTGTTCGCGACGAACTCGTGGCGGTAGATGCCGCCGTCCACCACCAGCGCGCAGCCGATGATGGCCGCGTACTTGCCCGAGTTGGCGAGCCGCTTGGCATGTAGCGGAATCTCGAAGGCACCGGGCACGTCGAATATGTCGATGAGCTCGCGCGCCACGCCGAGGCGGTCCATTTCTTCGAGAAAGGCGTCGCGCGCCTGGTGGACGATGTCGGAATGCCACTGCGCCTCGACGAATGCGATGCGCTTGCCGCGCGGCGAACCCGACGCGGTAACGGCAGAAAGGGGAAGGTCGTTGATCTGACTCATGGTGTGCCTCTTGAAAGCAGGTTTCCTGAATCAGGGCGCACGAAACCGCAAGGCTACCTGCGCGCACGGCAAAGCAATGCGCGCGAGCGAGCCCGCATTTCGCGCTCTCTTTCATCCGGACTGTGACCGTCGGCTTCGGAATCGCACCGAAATCTGCTGACCCTGAAACTTGTTGCAAGCTCCAGGCGCTCGCGGGCTTGTACGGCCTTTTTTCAGAAGAGCCGCCATTACCGCCGGTGGGGAATTGCACCCCGCCCTGAGAACGCTTGCCGCCCGGCGAACCGGACAGCGGGGGCGATTCTAGGAGCCCATCGCCGTACGGACCTGTCGCCCGCGCGGCAGACCTTCGCTCGAGCGGGGATTTTCTTCAGAAACGATACGTGGCGGCCG
Organism: Variovorax sp. YR566; assembly: GCF_051992195.1. Taxonomy (NCBI): domain Bacteria; kingdom Pseudomonadati; phylum Pseudomonadota; class Betaproteobacteria; order Burkholderiales; family Comamonadaceae; genus Variovorax; species Variovorax sp. YR566. Next base: position 2,832,922 of record NZ_CP197092.1, read on the forward strand.
CAGTCACTGTACGGCGCTGGCCGTAGAAGCAGTCGCCGCGCGCCAGGCATGTGGTGATCTGCACCTTGTCGGTCAGGTTGCCCACGTTGAGCGACAGGCGCAGTGGGCCGTTGTCCCAGGCGACCATCGCATCCAGCAGCGTGACAGAGGGCACGGGGTTGGCGTCCATGCCGTCCCATGACTTGCCGAGGTAGCGCACGCCGCCGCCCACCGAGAAACCCGACACGCCGCCGATCGTGAAGCGGCGCATCAGCCAGGCCGAGGCCGTGTGCTTCGGCACGCCCGAGATGCGCTTGCCCAGGTCGGCGCCGTTGCTGCGCGACACGCGTGCGTCGGTGTAGGCGTACGAGGCGATCCAGTCCCAGTCGCGCCCGATGCTGCCCTTGTACTCGAGCTCCAGGCCCTTCACGTGCACCTCGCCGAGCTGGATGCTGTTGAGCGGGTTGGTCGGGTCGGTGGTCTTGCGATTGGTGTCGCGCAGGTCGTACACCGCCGCCATGAACGAGGTGCGCTGGCCTTCGGGCTCCCACTTCACGCCAGCCTCCCACTGCTTGCCGCGCTGCGGCTTGAAGGGCGTGTTGTTCACGTCCGCGCCGCCCAGCGGCAGGAAGGACTCGGCATAGCTCAGGTACGGCGCCCAGCCGCCGTCGGCCAGGTAGACGATGCCGGCGCGCTTGGTGGTGGCCTTGTCGTCGACCGCCACCGCGGGGCGGCCCTCGGTGTCGGTGGTGGCCTTGTCGTGGCGCAGGCCGAGCAGGCCGATCCAGCGGCCGTACTTGACCTGGTCCTGCACGTAGATGCCGGCCTGCTTCTGCAGCACCGCGGGCTGCCGCGTGAGGAAGGTGGGCGCCGTGTAGTTGCCGTACACCGGCGCATACACATCGAGCGCGCCCGCGCGGCCGCGGCCGGTGAGCTGCGAGGTCTCGTTGCGCTGGAAGTCCGCGCCGACGAGCAGCGTGTGCTCCACCGCGCCGGTCTTGAAGTGCGCCTCGGCCTGGTTGTCGATCAGCAGCATCTTGCCGCCGTTGAGCTGCACCACCAGGTCGCGCTCGATGGTGCGCTGGTCGGCGTTGAACACCGGTCGCGCCGGGCGACTGGTGAGCCGGTTGGCCGTGAAGCTGGTGTAGGAGGAGTTGTAGACCACCTTGCTCTCGGTCGAGCGCAGGTTCTGCCTGAAGGTCCAGGTGTCGTTGAAGCGGTGGCTGAACAGGTAGCCCAGCGAGGTGTTGCGCGTGTCGTAGCGGTCGAAGCCCGGCTCGCCGGTGAAGGTCGAGGTGGGAATCTGGCCGTACAGCGACGGCAGCAGCGTGCCCTGCCATGGGAAGAAGCCGATCAGCGAGCCGCTCTTGTCCTTCTGGTAGAGCGCCTGCAGCGTGAGCGAGGTGTCGGCGTTCGGGCGCCAGGTGAGCGAGGGCGCCAGCAGGATGCGGTCGTCGGGCACATGGTCGACCTGCGTGCCGCTGTCGCGGTTCACGGCCACCAGGCGATAGAGCCACTTGCCTTCGGTGTCGAGCGGACCGGTGAAGTCGGCCGCCACCTGCTTGCGGTTGTGGCTGCCCAGCTGCACCTGCACCTCGCGCTGTTGCTCGGCCTGCGGCCGCTTCGACACCAGGTTCAGCACGCCGCCGATGCCGCCCTGGCCGTAGAGCACGGAAGAGGGCCCGCGCAGCAGCTCGACGCGCTCCAGCATGTACGGATCTACGCGCGTGGTGTTGTAGGTGCCGTAGCTGCGCTGCAGCCCGTCGAGGTACTGGATGGCGTCGCCGCCGCGCACCTTGAACGAGTCGACGCGGCTGTCGAAGTAGCTCGACACCACGCCGGCCGTGTAGTTGGTGGTCTCGCGCAGCGTGAGCGCGCTCTGCGCCTCCATCTGGTCGCGCGTGACCACCGAGATGGCCTGCGGCGTTTCGATCAGCGGCGTGTCGGTCTTGGTTGCCGAGCTTCCGCGCTTCGCGACGAAGCCGGTCACCGGGCCGGTTGCGGTCTCGCCCGAATCGCCCGATACGGTGACGGTGGGCAGTGCCCTGCGGGGCTCGCCGGCTTCGTCTTTTTCTTCGGCATAGGCCGGTACGGCGGCGCTCAGCGCCACGGCGGTGGCCGCGAGCGTGGCGCGGCGGGTGTGTGAAAGGTGCCACGTCGGGCGGCGATGCTTCTTCGATGTCATGTGCAGCTTCTCCTGAGTCCTGCGGTAAGGGGAGTGGCTGCGGCGCGCAGCGGGGCGTGCCATGGCTTCTCGGATTCGGTTCAATCCGGACGAGCGCTACCGGCGGCTCGCTCAATCAATCAAGGCTGACGGCCGGTGGGTGTTGTAGGTTTTTCTTGCGTCGTCGGGGGGAGCAGCCGTTGCGGCTGCGGTCTTCGTTCCTTCGAAGACGGCTGGCGGCCCGTTGCGGGCGGCTGGCTGAGGCCGCGCGATTATAGGAAGAAAGGTGTCAGCGCCCGGAGAGGAACTGCGTCATGCGCTGCAGTTCGTCGCCGAGCGCTGCGCGAAAGGCCGCGTCGCGCGGCTTCTTGCCGGCATAGCCGAAGGCTGGCTTCAACCGGCCTTCGGGCGCGGTGACGTTGGCCCACCCGATCACGCGGTCATGCCACAGCATCGGCAGCGCGTAGTAGCCGAACTGGCGCTTGGGCGCGGGCGTGTAGGCCTCGAACTTGTACGTCCAGTCCCAGAGCAGTTCGAAGCGGCGGCGGTCCCACACGACGGGGTCGAAGGGGGCGAGCAGGCGTACGGCGTCGTCGGGCGCGTGGCGGCGCGAGGCCGGGTTTTCGTCAGCGGGCCAGTACCAGGTCGTCCCGTCGATGCGGCAGCTTGCGAGCAGTTCTTCGCGGGCGATGCGCAGGGCCGCCTGCGTTTGCAGCGAGAGATGCGGCGCACCGTAGCCGAGCAGGCGCACGAGGTAGGTGAGGCTCGCGGCAGGCAGCGGCGCGTATTTGCGCACCACCAGTTCGATCAGCGCGGCGGCGCGCCGTGCGCGGCCGGCAGGGCTGTCGTCGGCGGGCTGGTGCGTCACGGCCTCATAGACGCGCGTGCCGCTGTCGCGCCGCACCACGCGCAGCATGCCGCGATAGTGCATTTCGTCGAGCAGGTGCGTGGTCGCGTTGCTCGAGCCGCCCCAGTAGTTCTTGATGCGGCCATGCGCGAAGTGCTGCTCTACCTGTCGTGGATGTACTTGGCCGTGTTCCTGCACGTAGGCGAGCACATCGGCGGCCTTGCGCCGCGTGTCGGCGTCCCATGTGCGCTTGGCTTCGCGCGGGTGCATCAGCGCGAGATGTTCGCGTGGCAGGAAGCCGTAGTTGACGAGGCAGTCTTCTTCGACGGCGAGGCGGGTGTAGCGGTTTTCGAGGTCGCCCGCGCGGTAGTCCTTCACACGGTGGCGCAGCGTGAGATCTTGTGCGCGTGCGGGCGCGCGAATCGGGTCGGCCTGCACGAAGCCCAAGTGCCGGATCGCGGCGGGCAGCGTCGTGGGCTTGAAGAGGGTGCGCGCCACCGTGTAGCGGCGCAGGTCGTCGAGGGTCGGGGCAGGCATCAGCGGATTGCAGCACAGGCGGCGGACTTTCGCTTTGCTGCGTTGTGCGTTGGGCTCCGTTGTCGTTCAGGGCGCTCACGCCGACGGGGTACCTTGCTCCGCGAATGTCCTCCGCCCTTCGGGCTCCCCCTTTATTTCGCTGCGCAAGGCACCCCATCGGCGTGAGCGTTCAGCGCCGCTGCAGAAGCTGCATTTGTTGGCGGTCGTCGGGACTTCGTGCCGCATGGAGCGGCTATTTCGCCGGGTTCTTCTCTAGAGTGGATGCCCCTGTCACTCGATACCCCAACAAGGGAAGAAGAAAGGCGCAACACACACAGCCACCGAGATGTTTGAAGGCTGCTTGCCTCGCGGCAGGTTGTCGGTGCGAAAGCAGCGATGCAGATGCGAGGTATCAAAAGGCGACGGCCGGGGCGTTATCAGCACCCCAGCCGTCTAACCAAGTTCGTGCACACCCCCTAAAGGAACCGCACAAAAATGGCTACCAAGACTATAACCCGGCCTCGCACGCCGGTAGCTTCCGAAGACAACGCCCAAGACCCGGCGGATCTTCTCGAAAACACCCTCTCTCAACTCGAAGCTCTACTGTGGGTCTGCCACGGGGAAGAGATCGACTGGTGCAGCGGTGATGGGCCTCGACGACTGGACAACCTGCTTTGGCTTGCGGCTGAACTGGCGCGCAAGGCCGGAGAGCTGTTCCAGATGAGCGAGAAGGCGCGGCGTGGGGCGCCTGAGACCGGCGGTTAGCGGCCGGTCCGCGGGCTGCGGGTTTCGCGGCCCGCCTGAGGCCTTCGTGGTGAAGGGAATTCGGGTTAATTGAAGTTTGCGGGGTAGGGCTCGATGGCAGCTATGTGTTCCGAGCTGATCGGCGGTGGACAATGCGGGCATCTGCTTTGCAGCGATGCCGTCGTTGGCGCTGGCGAGGTGGATAGGTACTATCGGCCATAACCAATGGGATGGACGCCCCCACCCGTACCGGCATCGATGTGCCACAGTGGAAGTGTCAGCAACCACTTGAACTGAAAGGGGCGTCCACCATGAAGATTACGACTGTTGGCATTGACCTGGCAAAGAACGTGTTCCAGGTTCACGCAGTGGATGAGCATGGCAAGGTCGCGTTGCGCAAGCAACTGCGGCGCGACCAAATGACGGCATTCTTCGTGAACTTGCCTCGGTGTCTCATCGGCATGGAGGCGTGCGGCAGCGCCCACCACTGGGCGCGAACCCTGCAGGGCTTCGGCCACACGGTTCGCTTGATGTCGCCACAGTTCGTCAAGCCGTATGTGAAGAGCAACAAGAACGACGTGGCTGATGCGGAAGCCATCTGCGAGGCCGTCACCAGACCCAACATGCGATTCGTGCCGGTGAAGAGCGTCGAGCAGCAAGCCGTGCTGTCGCTGCATCGCGCGCGCCAAGGCGTTGTCATCGCCCGCACGGCGCAGGCGAACCAGATTCGCAGCCTCCTGGGCGAGTTCGGCCTGGTCATCCCGAAGGGCATCTGCCACGTCGCCAAGCAAGTCCCCGAGCTGCTTGAAGACGCGAGCAACCAGCTGCCCGGAACGTTCCGCCGACTCATCGCTCGCCTAACCGAGCACCTCAAGGAATTGGACAAGCTGGTCGACGAGTTCGAGGACCAAATCAAGGTCTGGCATCGCAGCAGCGAGCTCAGCCTCCGGCTCGAGAAGATTCCCGGCATCGGACCGCTGGGAGCCAGTGCTCTGGTGGCCTCCATCGCGGATGCGAACAGCTTCGACAACGGCCGGCAGCTCTCGGCTTGGCTCGGCCTCGTGCCGAGGCAGAATTCGAGCGGAGGCAAGCCAACGCTCCTGGGCATCAGCAAGCGCGGGGACGTGTACCTGCGCACCTTGCTCATTCACGGCGCGCGCTCGGCCATTGTTGCGGCGCAGCGCAAGGCCGTGAACACCAACGTGTGGCTGGCGAGCCTGCTGAACCGACGACATCCGAACGTGGCTGCTGTGGCACTGGCCAACAAGAACGTGCGAACGGTCTGGGCACTGCTAGCCCATGGGCGGGAGTTCCGACCTAACTACGTGCCGCCGCAGCTCGCTGCGTAGCCGACCCAACCCATCAACACAGAAGGCAGGAGACTGAACCACCGATTGCTCAGGCAATCACGCAGTGATGGCAAAACAGGTTAGACCGTGGTTGGCGAAGCCCAAAACGTCCGGGGCACTCGGAGTGCGGACAACCGATAGAGGAGCCGACCAGCAAACCCCATCAGGGACAGCGGCGAAAAGCCGCAGCGAAAGTCCGAATGTACGGGTGCAATCGAACCTTCAAGTCATCATCAACTGAATGCCTGGCATATTTGGGGGCGTCCATGTACGGCCGTTCGTGCTGTCGGGCAAAATTCGGCCAGGACCCGACGTACAAACGCCAGCCACCGTCCCGAACTGAAAATGCTCCCAAGCTACTATCAATGCACAAGTTGCCGTGAGCGATTCGGGTTTGCGCATACCGAAGGCTACTACTACCTCAACTTCGACCACGTGCCACCTGGCGCTCAAGTGCCGGTCGCAGATCTGTACACCATCCCTGTACGACCTGGTTGGTGCAAGGACTGCGCCACGGTTTGCATAGTCGAAGACATTGCAGTAACGCGAGTGTTCGAGGATGCTTACGGCGCAGTCCGCGCGGGTCGACCGGTGGAATACCCCTTGCAGACAGAAAATCTCGATCTACAGCAGGCTCAGGAGAAACTGGCGGCGTATTTACGGTGGCGGCTTGAGCGTCGCCATCCTGCACGGGCACTCTGCTGTGGGGGAACAAGTTACCAGTTTCTGGACGTCGCACAGCCTCTGCTCAAGCATGCGGAGTGTGACTTTGGGGTGGTCGAGCCGCAATCGCAATACTTTATTGGAGGCGGGACCTACCGTACTTCAGGCGTTCTCAGCCCTGCGAACATTCGCGTTTACGGCGGGGAAGGCGACTTGATGGGCTTACTAACGTGGCGATCTCGCGACTCGGATACTTGGGATGTGACTCCAACCACATACTCGCAATCCATGCGAACAGAACCCGGAAGTGCTTGAGATTAGTCCCCGATACGGAGTCCCCTGCCTCCAGCGGTGCTTCGACTGAAGTCGGCCGAGGCTGTGTGGAAACGCACTCGGCACATGAGTATGCCGAACTCGGCCGCTCGACAGCGCACAGTAGAGACAGAACGCGGCCGTCAGACCAGCGCCGCAACGGGCAGACCGATCTACGCGGCGAGAGTGCGACTAAAAGGGCTCATGCCCCAGCCAATTGCATCGCCTTCATCGTCCTGGTGAATCCCAGCACCTTCATGACCCGCTTGAAGTTGTAGGCCAGCACATGCAAGCTCATCTCGGTGCTCACATGCGCCAGAGTCCTGGTCAGGAAGTGGGTTGATCCCATCCAGTGTTTCAGCGTACCGAACACGTGCTCCACGGTGCGTCGTCGCAAGGTCATGGCGTCGGGCTTGCGATCAAGGCGTTGCTGCACCCGATCAAGCACCGCTTCGTGTTCCCAGCGTCGGATTCGGCGGTAGCTGCTGGTCGTGCACTGGTCTCTCATGGCGCAACCAGGGCAGGCGCTGGGCCAATAGACGTGCAGCTTGTTGTCGTTCTTCTCCAGCGTGCTGAACCTGTAGATCGCTCGTTCACCCGCAGGGCATTGGTATTCGTCGTCCTTCGCGATGTAGATGAAGTCGGTCTTGTCGAAGCGACCCGCGGCCTTGGCGTTCGATGTCATCGGCTTGGGCACGAAGGCCGTGATGCCGTCGTCCTCACAGGCCTTGAGTTCCGTGCCATTGAAGTAGCCCCGGTCGGCGAAGGCTTGAAGTCTGGGCTTGTCCATCGCCTCGCGCGCAGCACGTGCCATCCTGTTGAGCTGCGCGCGGTCGTTGCCGACGTTCGTGACCTCGTGCGCCACGATCAAGTGGTTCTTCGCATCGACCGCCGTCTGGACGTTGTAGCCCACCAAGCCTGAACCCTTTGCCTGCGAGATCATCGAGCGTGCGTCGGGATCGGTGGTTGAACGTTGCCCATCCGGATCGTGCTGCAACTGCTCCTTGGTTTCATCGAGCTGGCGCATCTGATCGCGCAACCTCTTGATCTTGTCCTGCAGCCGCTCGGTCTTGGCTTCGACCTCCGCAGGCTGCGTGCGGTCGGCGGTCTCCAGCGCGTCCAGATAGCGCTGAATGCTTTGCTCGATCTGCTGCTGGCGTTTGTCGATCTTGGCTGGCGTGACGTTGCGGTCCCGGCTGTTCACTGCCTTGAACTTGCTGCCATCGATGGCCACGATGGCCTGCGTGAACAGCTTGAGCTCTCGGCACATGCCGACGAAGCGCTTGCAGACATTGCGGATGCCAGCGCCGTTGTCGTGACGGAAGTCGGCAATGGTCTTGAAGTCCGGGGCCAGCCGGCCGGTGAGCCACATCAACTCGACGTTGCGCTGAGCCTCGCGTTCCAAACGCCGGCTGGACTGGATGCGGTTCAGGTACCCGTAGATGTAGAGCTTGAGCAGCACCGCCGGGTGGTACGCCGGCCGGCCGGTCGCGGCTGGATCTGCTCCTTTGAAGCCGAGTGCTTGAAGATCAAGTTCATCGACAAAAACGTCGACAACGCGCACCGGGTTGTCTTCGCCGATATAGTCATCAAGACATTCCGGCAGCAGTGCAACCTGCTGTCGGTCTTCGCCTTCGATGAATCGCTTCATGGGCACCTCGCTGGGAACGGGTGCCATGATTTTATTTGGATGAGTGCCGACGGCGAAGCGTTTTCACACAGCCTCGGCCAGAACCGGGCGTTCACCGCGTCGGGCAAAATTCGGCCAGGAACAGTCGTTGAAGGCGGTGGCACTGATACTGGAGCAGTTGATTGCAAAAGCACCAGAGAAAGAAGCGCGGCATGCCACGTGATTTGGTTGCGGCTCTCGTCGTCGTCACATTTGGCTTAGCTGGCGTACTTGTCACCCTCTATGGCGACAAGTGGTTCGGCTCACCTGCGCAGCGATGCCATGATTCTTGTGCTACTCAAAACAAGGAGGGGGTGATGGCTCTTGTGTATCCAAGGACAATGACAGGTTCTAAGGATGGCCTTCGCGAATGCCATTGCCGTTGAGATCAACCGTAGCTGAGCGACTGCTTTCTGGTGTCGTTTCTCGCCGCGTCTGGTCCAACGCTCTGAGCACCTTTGCGGCTTCAGTCGGCCAAGATCGGTCGTTCAGCCGGGCGCGCAGTTTTTGCTTCCGGAAGGTATGTGCTTCATAGAAAGGATCAAGGAAGAGTGGCCACCTCTATGTATTGCTGGCGATGCAAAATCGACCTCCCGATTCTCACTGAGGAGGAATATCAACTGGTCTTCCCTACGAGTTTCATGGCACAGATACGGGAATATCGTGAGAAAACAGGGGCTGACTTAAGTCAGGCACAGGCGGACGTTGGAGAGCAAGCGCTAGCAACGTATGAGCGCATCACAGGCTTCAAAGAAACCAATCCTCTTGCTCTTTACCACCATCGCCTGAGCCTCTACGGGCCACCTTGCTCTGAATGCGGGAAACCGCTTCGAACTCCCGCCGCGAACTACTGTGCTGCCTGCAGCGCGCCGCGTGCCCGTTCCGACGCTGCACATTGATTACCGTCGACCGGTCGGCTTCGGCCAGAAGCGGCTATTCGACATGTTGGGACAATGCGCCCCAGAGCCGACGTTCAATCTGGGTTCGTAGAAGAATTAATCCATGGATTGCGATTTCACCCTTCCAAACAATCTGGCTCTTGGACTTTTGATCGCAGACCGTCTCCTTGACGCTAGCGACCTGACAGGCGAAGACAGAGTGCTTTTGGCGCAGGGGTTAAAACTCTCTTGGGAATGGGTGAAGGGGCGCGACGTTGACCCTCGTCTGCTTTGCGAATACATCGATGGCGAGGCGAACTTGCCCTTCCGGTCGACCCTATATGAGGCCAACAGCGATGCGGGCCGCGCGATGACCGCCGCTTTTCTGGTGATTGGCCTGATAGCTCTACAGGCGTGCCGTGAGATGAACATGTCACCATCCGAGAGCGTCGAGAATTTCGGTGAGGGCGAGTGGCACGCACTGATGAATATCGCGCCGATGCTGTCCGATGAAAGCCGAGCCAGGATCGCAGGGGCAAAGCTTCGCTAGGTTCGGAGCGGTATCACAGGCAACAACAGCCATTCGGCATGTCCGGCAAAATTCGGCCAGTAGCCGACCTTCACCGCCTCGGTCTACCTTCCACCCCAACTCGCCAATCACAGAAACATGACAGTCGCGATGTCACCGCTGTGGATCAAGCATCCTGACATCCCATGGGGTAGCGTCGGGTGGCGCATGGGCTGGGGTGAGGCGTACTGGGGTCAATGGAGAATTTTCTTTCTGGCCTTGAAGGAAGAAGAGCGCCACCGCTACCGAGAGACCTGGCCGGAACCTGAGTCATGGCGGGGGCTGTATGCATTTATTGAGTCGGGTGAACCCCCACCCTGGGCAATCGAACACAGGAGAAAACTGGCTGGGCCATATCCCCTGCCAAGTACCGAAGAGTCCAGCATCAGCGAGCACTACCGGGTTGTATGGTTGGTCAGGTGCCACATGAGCAAGCTGGGCGTCTACGAAGTACCTGCGAGATTTCCGTCGCCGTATCTTGGACAAGCACTGGATGAGGGCGACGTAACGTTCTATGCGGAACCGAACGGCGCCTGGTGGCGTTTGTCGATGCCAAAAAGTGGCGGGCTTATGCTGAACCGATTGACGCAACCAAACGCCCCTGACATGTTGCTGTTCCGTAAGGCATAGCGGCTGTCGGCCACAAGCTGTCGCTTGACTTGGTCTGCTTCGGATAGGCTAGCCTACAGACATGAGCAAATCTGATCCCGATGCAGTTTCCTATTCGTTCGTCGTGCGCGGCATTCACGAAGATGTCTTTGGCTTATTCTCTAAGCGCTTCCCTCGATTCACCGGCGGTGTCGGAGTGAGAGAGCCGCGAATGGTCTATCACCGCGTCGAGTGCACAGTCGGCGACATCAGCGATGCTCTGGCTTGGATCCGAGAGACGCTGTCGGGGAAATACGCAGCGCTGGAACTCGGTATCAATATCTATACGCCGCGCAACTGGGCAAACCTAGACGTGCCGACCGAGGTCGTTGATGCGGCTCACGAGCACGGGATACCTCTTCGGGTCATGTTTGCTTCACCGGCCGTCTAAGGTAGACCCCGCAAACAACGCGCATCGGCCGTCCGCTTTGCGTCGATAAGGCCGACCTTGCGAAGGACTGCAACGGGCCCAAAAGAGACGTCCCCGATCCTCGATAGCAGACATCCGAAAGACGTTGTACTGGCCTACTCAGGCTGCGTTCTCCGCTAGGATCCTTCGAGCGATCTCATCAACCCCTTCCTCGCTTTCTCCTGGGCTCGGGTTCAAGGCCAGGCGCAAAAGGTACGGCCCGACGGCCATTGCGAGCCTGGGTGACGGAGCGACAAGTTTGTCGAGCACCCAGTACTTCCAGATATGGTCTTCAGACTCGAAGATCATGCACAGATGAGGTGCCAGTGGTTCACCTATGCCAGCCAGAAAGGGAATCAAGACCTTCGCAACAGGCCAGTTGATGTCTTGCATCCAAGCGATCAACTCAGGGAGAAGCGCGTCGACAGCCGGATAGCCAAGAGCGACGATCGCTTCGGCCTTCGGCAGGTCGTGCTTGTCGACCGGCAATAAGTGGGCCATCTTCTTAGGCAATGAGTTCTCCCGCATGTTCAACAGCCACTACTGTCTGACAACAGTAGCTCGACCGACCGAACTGGAGAGCGATCACTCGACCCCCTGCGACCATTTAAGAGATCCTGCGGCCCAAGCCGTGCCTTCCGCATACGCGACGGCCTCGGCAAGCGTGGGGAAAACCGCGGATGCGTGTACGGGATATGTACTTGGTGACACTGGAGACGCCCACTGGACATCGAAACCAGCGACCAAGGAGTCGTTGCAGATTTCTGGTGGATCTTGGCGGTCTCCTGTGCCGTAGCGGACGTTGCACTGCACGACACGAACACCCGTAGGAATTTGTCCGTCGTACAGCCATGTACCCTCTCTTGCGATTGCCTTCATGGTCAGTTTGGATGTCTGCTCGTGGCCGATAGTACCCCTCCGACCAGCGCTATCGCAGGTCAGCACCCAGTCTGAATCGAACATTGAACGCAGTCACTCCAATTTCGACCGCGGCCAGGATCAGCCCTTCGAACTTCTGCTTGTCCGCTGCTCGTCTCACACAAAAGCTCAGTGGTGCGCTCCCGCATGCTCATCTGCGATCCGCAGCAGCGGTCAAGCTGCCAGCGTCACAGCTGCGCTCATTGTGCGCAGGCCATCGGGTGCTCCCTGCAGCGAAATAAATATGGAGCCCGCAGGCTGCGGGGCATTTGTGGAGGGGGAATGCCCGGTGGTCCGTGCCCGCGCCCTGAACAATGAACAGCTCTAGACAGCCTGCTTGTGCCGCTCGATGCAGACGTCCAGCGTTTCCGCGCCGGGCCGCTGCCACCAGTCAAGGTTCGAAAAGATCTCGACCTCGCTGAAACCGGAGAACCCCGCGTCCTCGACCCACCCACGGATCTTCTTCAGCTCGACCACACCATCACCCATCATCCCGCGATCACTCAGCAGATCGCGCGTAGGCGTGAGCCAGTCGCACACGTGGTACGCCAGCAGACGCTCACGACCGGCGCGGGCAATCTGCTGCTGCAGCTTCGGGTCCCACCACACGTGATAGATGTCGAGGGCCACGCCGAGCATGCCGCTCTTGCCTGCGTCGAGTTCGTCGCAGAGGTCGAGTGCGTGTTCCAGCGTGTTGATGCACGCGCGGTCGGCCGCCTGCATCGGGTGCAGGGGTTCGATGGCGAGCGGCATGCCGACTTCGCGAGCGTATTCGAGCGATGCGGCGATGCCGTCGCGCACCTCGCCGCGCGCGCGGCCGATGTCCTTGTAGGCGACCTTGCCTTCGAGCGTGCCGGGCAGGGCGCCGACCACCAGCACGAGACAGGGCGCATCGAGCGTTTTTGCTTCGTCGATGGCGCGGCGGTTGTCGTCGAGCGCGGCCTTCAGGCCGGCCGCATCGGGCGCGGGGAAGAAACCGCCGCGGCAGTAGCCCGAGAGGCCGATGCCGTGCGCCTTCAGTTGTTTCGCCACCTTGTCGAGTCCGACAGCCGCCACCTGGTCGCGCCAGGGGCTGATCGCGCGGATGCCGCGCTCGGCGCACTGGTCGATGATGCGGTCGAGCGAAACCTCCGCGCCGCACTGCTTGCGCACCGTGGCGGTGTTGATCGACAGCCAGTCGTGGTTCTGAGAGAAATCGCGCATGGTCCGAATCAGCCTTCCACGCCGTGCAAAGCCAGCAGCGTCTTCATGCGCTGAATCGCCAGCTCCGGCTGCTCCAGCAGGTTGGCCGCATCGGCCAGCCGGAACAGCTCGGCAAAGTGCTGCAACGAGCGTGTGCTTTGCTGACCACCGACCATCGTGAAGTGCTTCTGGTGGCCGTTGAGCCACGCCATGAACACCACGCCGGTCTTGTAGAAGCGTGTGGGCGCCGCGAAGATGTGGCGCGACAGCGGCACCGTCGGGCCGAGGATCGCGTGGAACTTCTCGGTGTTGCCCTGCGCAAGCGCACCGAGGGCGGCGCTCGCGGCGGGGGCGATGGCGTCGAAGATGCCCAGCAGCGCATCGCTCTTGCCATGCGTCGGCTCGCTGCCGAAGCCGTCACCGGCAATCAGCTCGGCGTAGTTGAAGTCGTCGCCCGTGTACATGCGCACGCCCGGCGGCAGGCGCCGGCGCATCGCAATTTCCTTGTCCTTGTCGAGTAGCGAGATCTTGATGCCGTCGACCTTGTCCGGATGGGCCGTGATGATGCCCAGCGCCGTGTCCATCGCCGCATCGACATCCTTCGTGCCCCAGTAGCCCGCCAGCGCCGGGTCGAACATGTCGCCCAGCCAATGCAGCACTACCGGCTGCTTCGCCTGGCTCAGGATGCGGTCGTACACGCGCTCGTAGTCGGCCGGGCTCTTGGCCACGCGGGCCAGCGCGCGGCTGGCCATCACGATCAGCTTGCCGCCGAGTGCCTCGATGGCGGCCATCTGCTCTTCGTAGCCGCGGATCACGTCGTCGACGCTCTTCACGTCGTCGATGTTCAGGTGGTCGGTGCCGCAGCCTGACGCAACCAGTGCGCCCGGCATGTCCTTGGCTGCATCGAGAGACCGGCGGATCAACTCGAGCGAGGTCGGCCAGTCCAGGCCCATGCCGCGCTGCGCGGTGTCCATGGCTTCGGCCACGCCCAGGCCCAGCGAGAACAGGTGGCGGCGGTAGGCGATGGTGGTGTCCCAGTCGACTGCGCATTGCAGCCACGGGTCGATGGCCGCCAGCGGATCGGCCACCACGTGCGCGGCCGAGTAGGCGATGCGGTTGAACTTGATGCCCGCATCGGGCTTCACCGGTGCGGTGCCGCGCAGCGCGTAGGGCGCGAGCGTGCCGCCGGCGGTAGGGAGGTTCAGCGAAAGAGCCATGGCGAGGGACCTCAGACCTTCAGCGCCGGAACATCGACCCAGCGACGGTCCTTCCACGATTCGAGCGCGGCCTCGACCAGCTGCACGCCCTTGGCGCCTTCGGGCAGCGTCCACTTGTACGGCTCGTTCTCGACCACGTGGCGAATGAAGTGCTCCCACTGGATCTTGAAGCCGTTGTCGTAGACCTGCGAGTCCGGAATCTCCTGCCACTGGTCGAAGAAATTCATCATCTGCTTCTCGTCGGGGTTCCACACCGGGCGCGGCGTGGCTACGCGCGACTGGGCGCGGCAGCTCGACAGGCCTGCCACGGCCGAGCCGTCGGTGCCGTCGACGTGGAAGGTCACGAGGTCGTCGCGGCGCACGCGCGTGACCCAGCTCATGTTGATCTGCGCGATGACGGGTTCGCCGTTGTGGCCGGTGAGCTCGCAGGTGGCGTAGGCCGCGTCGTCGGCGGTGGCCTCATACGGCTTACCGGCTTCGTCCCAGCGCTTGGGGATGTGGGTGGCGCCGATGCACGACACCGACTTCACTTCGCCGAACAGGTTGTCCAGCACGTAGCGCCAGTGGCACATCATGTCCAGGATCATGCCGCCGCCGTCTTCCTTGCGGTAGTTCCAGCTCGGGCGTTGGATGGGCTGCAGGTCGCCCTCGAACACCCAGTAGCCGAACTCCAGGCGCACGCTGAGCATGCGGCCGAAGAAGCCGGCGCGGCGCAGCATGTCGAGCTTGCGCAGGCCGGGCAGGAAGAGCTTGTCCTGCACGGCGCCGTGCTTCAGGCCCGAGCCTTCGGCGAGGCGCGCGATCTCGACGGCTTCGTTCAGGTTGGTGGCGATCGGCTTCTCGCAATACACGTGCTTGCCGGCGCGGATGGCTTTGGCCAGCAGCGTAGGGCGCATCTGCGTGGTGCCGGCGTCGAAGAAGATGGTGTCGTCCTTGTTCTCCAGGGCCTTGTCGAGGTCGGTGCCCCAGCGCGCGATGTTGTGGGCCTTGGCCAGCGCTTCCATCTTCTCGGCGTTGCGGCCGATGAGGATCGGGTCAGGCATGACCTTGTCGCCATTCGACAGCGTGACGCCGCCTTGCGCGCGGATGGCGCAGATCGAGCGGATCAGGTGCTGGTTCATGCCCATGCGACCGGTGACGCCGTGCATGATGATTCCTAGACGTTGGGTGGCCATCGTTTTCTTCCTTGAGATGCGAGAGAGATTGCAGATCGAAGCGGGGGGCTTCAGTAGACGGAACGCATGGCGTCCCACGAGATGCCGGCGCCGGGTTTGCCGGTGGCAAAGCCGGGCGCGGTGGCGAGCGAGGACAGATCGAGCTGCCCGTCGCGGATGGCGAGGCGCACTGCGCCGTCGCTTTGTTCGTACAGGCCTGGATGGGCGCGCAGCAGTGCCTGCTGTTCAGCCTCGGGAGCCGCGGCAAGGCCGTTGACGTAGTGGTGGCCGTTGCGCTCCACGTGCGAGAGGCCGAGCCAGGAGACCAGCGCCAGGTCTTGCTGCACGCCGATGCCGGCCTGCATGGTGAGGTCTTCGCCAGAGAGGAAGTAGCGCGGCTTTTCCTCGGAGGCGTTCCAATGCGCGCAGCGCGCTGCGTTGATGACCGACTTGTAGAAGCCCTTGCAGCTCTTGCTCGATACGCCGGTGTAGCCAAGCGCGCGGGCCTGCATGAAGGCCTCGAGCGTGGCGTCGGATTCGTCGATGAGCAGCGGAATGCGCTTGCCGAGCGCGGACACGTCGCGCTGCAGGGCTGCATCGCGGCGGATCGGCTGTTCGACGAAGACCGTCTTCTGCGAGAGCTTCCACAACACGGGAGTGGACAGCATGCGGTCGAGGAAGACGCCGAAGTCGTCCGCATCGGCGTATTGCTCATTGCCGTCGAGCGTCACGAGCTGTGCGTGGCCGTCTATCACGCGGGCGATGCGTTGAAGCCGGTCGATGTCTTGCGCGGTGTTGCCGCACAGTTTGAGCTTGAAGTGCGTGAGACCGTAGCGGCGCACGGCCGCTGCGAGCGTCGTGGGCAGGCCGTCGGTGGGGGCGTCGGGCTGGGCGTCGCTGTCGTCGATGGCATCGGCCAACCCGACTGTGTGGCGCGCCGCGATGCGCGTGCGCGGCGATTGCCTAGACAGGAAGCCGGGCATGTCGAAGCCTGCGAGGTCATCGGCCAGACCGCTGCCTGCGACGTCGATGCCGCTCAGGTTGCCGCTCATCGCAGCGGCGAAGCTCACGCCACTGTGCAGGCATAGTGCGTCGAGCAGGGCGCGGTCGATCAGCGCCGGGCCGTAGCTGGCCACGAGCGGCTGCAGGCCCTTGGCCCTGGCGCGCGCCTGCAGCGCGGCGTAGTTCGACGCGAAGTGAGTCCAGGCGGTCTGTGTGTCGGGCTCGGCCGTGTAGGCTTCGCGCGCGTCGCGCAAGGCGAAACGCAGTTGCTCGAAGTTCTGTTCGTTGGTGAGGGCCGGGTTCTTGTCGAACCACTTGGGCACCATCATCTCGGCGGCGCAGCCCTCGGCCGTGCGGCCGTCCGCAAAGCGGATGCGGGCCTTCACGTAGACCTGCGGGCAGGCCGTGACGGTGGCCGCGCCGAAGCGGAACGGCAGCCGCAGCGTGACGTTGCGCTCGGCAAAGCGGATCTCCTCGACGTGAAAACAGATGGCTTCCATGGCTGGCGCTTTCAGTGGTCCAGGATGCCCTGCGAGAAGAAATGCGCGCGCACCAGCTTCGTGTACGCGCCGAACTCGGCCGAGGCCATCATGTCGAGCGTGCGCGGGCGCGGCAGGTCGATGTCGTACACCGCGGCGATGGAGCCGGGCCGCTCGCTCATCACGATCACGCGGTCCGACAGGAAGATGGCTTCCGGAATGCTGTGGGTGATGAGCATCACCGTCTTCTTCGACGCCATCCAGATGCGCTGCAACTCCAGGTTCATCTTCTCGCGCGTCATCGCGTCGAGCGCGCCGAAGGGCTCGTCCATCAGCAGCACCGACGGGTCATGCAACAGCGCACGGCAGATCGATGCGCGTTGCTGCATGCCGCCCGAGAGCTGCCAGGGGTATTTGCCCTCGAAGCCCTTCAGGCCGGCCATTTCCATGAGCTGACGCGCGCGGTCCTTCGAGGCGGCCTTGGGCAGATGGCGCATCTCGGCCTGTAGCAGGATGTTGTCTTCCACGCTGCGCCAGGGCAGCAGCACCGCGCTCTGGAACACGATGCCCACGTCCTTCTGCGGACCCTTGATCGGCTTGCCGGCCAGCGTGAGACTGCCGCCGCTGATGGGCAGCAGGCCCGCCACCATCTTCAGCAGCGTGCTCTTGCCGCAGCCCGAGGGGCCGACGACGGAGACGAACTCGCCTTCCTTGATGGCGAAGTCGAGCGGCTTCAGCGACTCGACCGGGCCGTCCTTGCTTTGGTAGATCTTCGAGACGCCGCGCGCTTCGATCAGGACTTCAGTGGACATGGAGAGTAGTTAAAGGACGGAAGCGGACGAGGCGGCGGGATGCTGAGGTCTTTTCGGGGAACACCGCGGAACCGGCTTTGCCGGGCCGCAGGTGTTGCCCCCGGTAGGGGGAAGGAGAAGCGACACGAAGTGCGCGGAGCCTGGGGGCGAGCCTGCTTACGGCAGGAAGTCGAGCGTTACGTAGTCTTCGGGCTTGCCGCGTGTGGACGCATCCATGCCGCCGTACTGCACCAGCAGGTCGAGCGAGTCGCTCACGTTCTTCATCGCCACGCGGTACGGGCGCTGGTTGGCCGTTTCCTTCGTGTGATAGAGCGCCACGCTCTGCTTCATGCCGACGATCAGGGTGTCGCGCACGCCGGCCTTGGGGTTGGCCTTGAGCATTGCGTCGACCGCGGCCTCGGGGCTCTTCTCGGCAGCTTCGGCGGCCTTGGTGGAGGCGCGCATGAAGCGCTTCACCAGGTCGGGGTTCTCGGTCAGCAGGTTCTTGTTGGTGATGATCCCGGAGCTGATCTGGTTCACGCCGGAGTCGGCGAAGCGGATCGGCGTCACGGGCTTGCCGGTGGCGTCCTGCAGCTTGATGGCCTGGTCCATCACGTAGCCCAGCAGCAGGTCGGCCTGGCCGTTGGTCACGGCATTGAGCTTGGTCTGGCCGTCGCCCGAGACGATCTTCACCTGGTCGGCCGTGATGTTGTTGACCTTGAGGAACAGCGGCCACATCTGCGACATCGAGTCGCCGGGCGTGACGGCCACCGTCTTGCCGATGATGTCCTTCGGCGTCTTGATGTTCTTCTCGGTGAAGCCCATGACCGACATCGGGCTCACCTGGAACAGCACGCCGGTCGACTTCAGCGGCGCGCCCTTGGCGGCGGCCTTGATCATGGTCGTGACGTCGATGTAGCCGAAGGTTGCCGACTTGGCGGCCACCGCCTGCGCGGTGACGGCGGAGCCGCGGCCTTCCTGGATGTCGAGGTCGATGCCTTCTTCGGCGTAGAAGCCCTTTTCCTTGCCGAGGAAGAAGGGCGCGTGCTCGCTGTACAGGTACCAGTTGAGCATCAGCGTGACCTTGTCCTTGGGCTTGTCGCCCTGGGCGTACGAAGGAGCGATGGCGAAGGTCGCGAGCGCTGCTGCGGCGAGCAGAGAGGGAAGCAGTTTCTTCATGGTCTTGTCTCCGGGAGTTGTTGGCTTTGCGAAGGAACTTGAAACGGAAAACTCAGTTCGCGTGGCGCTGCGAGGCGTGCCAGGGAATCATCACGCGCTCGACCAGGTCGACCGCGACGAAAAGAATGACGCCGATGCTCGAGAGAACCACCAGCGCGGCGAACATCAGCGGCAGGTCGAAGTTGCCGTTGGCAACCTGCAGCACGTAGCCGATGCCCGAGTTGGAGCCGACGAATTCACCGACCACCGCGCCCACCACGGCCAGCGTGACCGACACCTTCAGGCCGCTGAAGATCGAAGGCAGCGCCTGCGGCAGGCTGATCTTGAGAAAGGTCTGCAGGCGGCTCGCACCCATCGAGCGCGAGAGGTCGAGCATGTCGGGCTCGACCGACTTGAAGCCCATCACCGTGGACACCACCACAGGGAAGAAGCCCAGCAGGAAGGCGCTGATCACCTTCGGGAAGATGCCGAAGCCGAACCACACCACGAACAGCGGCGCGATGGCGACCTTCGGGATGCTCTGCGAGAACACCAGCAGTGGATAAACGTACGACTCGACGACGCGCGAGTAGGCGATGACCATCGCGATCGGAATGCCGATCAGGATCGTCAGGCCGAAGCCGCCCAGCGTGGCGAGCGTGGTCTTCCAGCTTTCGGCGAGCAGGCGCGGCCACTCGGCGACGAGTTGCTTCACGACCTCCCACGGCGGGGGAATCAGGTAGGCCGGAATCTTGAAGAGGCGGATCGCCAGGTCCCACAGCACCAGCAGCAGCAAGATGAGGATGAAAGGGCGCAGGGCCGGAGAGAGCAGGAGCTTGCGGAACATGGCGAGGGCCGGGGCTTTCAGGGGGGGCTTACTGTTGGACCGAGAGCCCGGCTGCCTTCACGAGCTGCGCGTTGCTCGCGATCTCTTCCTTGATGTAGGCGTCGAACTGCTCGGGCTTGAGCGTCCAGGCGTCGGCGCCGAGCTTGGCGAAACGCTCCTTCACCTCGGGCGTGGCCAGTGCCTTGGCTACCTCGGCGTGCAGGCGCTCGACGACGTCGCGCGGCGTCTTGGCGGGCGCCATCATTCCGATCCAGAAGTTGAACTCGGAGCCCGGCACGCCGGCCTCGGTGGTGGTGGGCACGTCAGGCAGGGCGGCGGCGCGCTTGGGCGAGCCGACCGCCAGCGCCAGCAACTGGCCTTCCTTGATCTGGCCGATGACCGGAGCAATGGGCGAGAAGTAGTAGTCGACGCGGCCCGAAAGCACTTCGGTCACGGCCTCGCCCGATCCCTTGAAGGGAATGTTGGTCGCGTCGATCTTGGCGGCCATCTTGAACTTCTCGGCGTTCAGGTGCGTCGCGCTGCCCTGACCGGCAGAGGCGAAGTTCATGCTGCCGGGCTTGGCGCGCGCGGCGGCCAGCAGCTGGGGCAGCGTCTTGATGTTCTTGCTGGGCGAGATCACCAGCGCATTGGGCAGCGACGAGATCGGCGTGACGCCCGCGAAATCGTGCACCGTGTCGAACGGCAGCTTGGCGAAGGTCGAAGGGCTGACCGTGTGCGACGACGAATGGATCATCACCGTGTAGCCGTCGGGCGCGGCCGTGGCCACCGCCTGCTGGCCGATGGTGCCGCTGGCGCCGCCGCGGTTGTCGACCACCAGCGTCTGGCCCATGCTGGCGCTCATCTTGTCGGTGATGGCGCGGGCAATGATGTCGGTGGTGCTGCCGGCCGCGAAGGGAACGATCACGCGGATGGGCTTGCTGGGGTAGCCGTTCTGCGCGGCGGCCAGGCCCGGTAGCAGTGCAGCGATGCAGGTCAGCGAGGCAACGACGGTGGTGCGTGCAGTGCTGGCAAAGAGCTTCATGGATGTCTCCGCGCGGTCGGGCCGCTTTCTTGAACCGATCAATTCACCAATGAGTGAATTATCGATTGTAGGAACGGCTGCGCCGCAGCGTCAACGGCCGCTGCCTAGTAGATACCCGGAGAGTGCGAAGACGCGCTGATGAAGCTCAGTGCAGGACGTAGCCCAGCACGAGATCAGTCATGTGCGAGAGGCGTTGCGCCATTGCCTTGGGTGCGCGCAGGTCACGGCCGAAGATGGCCGAGAGCGTGTGGTTGTTCGAGAGGTAGAAGTAGCAGAGCGACGCGATGGAGATATAGAGCTGCACAGGGTCCACGCCGGCGCGGAACAGGTTGTCGCGCCGGCCGCGCTCCAGCACGGTGTCGAGCAGCTGTACCAGCGGCGAGTTCATCTCCTGGATGCGCTCGGAGCGCTTGAGGTGCGCCGCGCAATGCAGGTTCTCGCTGTTGAGCAGCGTGATGAACTCGGGGTGCTCGAGGTAGTAGTGCCAGGTGAACGAAACCAGCTGGCGGATGGCCTCGACCGGCTCGATCTCGTCGAGATGCAGGCGCTGCTCGGCCTCGCGGATGTCGGCGTAGGTGCGCTCCAGCACCGCGAGGAACAGGTCGTCCTTGCTGCCGAAGTAGTAGTAGATGAGGCGCTTGTTGAGGCCCGCGCGCTCGGCGATGCTGTCCATGCGCGCGCCGGCGAGGCCGCGCGCGGAGAACTCGTCGCGCGCCGACGCGAGGATGGCGAGCTGCGAGCGGTCGGCGTCGCGCGAACGGGGTTCGATCACTTCGGCGGCGTCGGGTGAGGGGTCCTTGGAGGCCTTCATGGCGCGAATTTAACCAATTGGGGAATTAACGCAAGGCGTCTGGAGCGGGCGCACATAATTGCCGAAGACATTTGCAGCTGAGGTTCTACTTCTCATGAGTACATCACAACCCGCGGGCCACCTGATCGTGGAGTGCCTGGTCGAACAGGGCATGGAAATGGCGTTCGGCGTGCCTGGCGAAAGCTTCCTGGCGGTGCTCGACGGCTTTCATGCGTACCGCGATCGCACGCGCTTCATCGTCAACCGGCAGGAAGGGGGCGCGGCCTTCATGGCCGAGGCGCACGGCAAGCTCACCGGGCGGCCGGGCGTGTGCTTCGTCACCCGCGGGCCCGGCGCGACGAACGCATCGATCGGCGTGCACAACGCCTTCCAGGATTCGACGCCGATGGTGCTGTTCGTCGGCGACGTCGGCAGTGACTTCCGCGACCGCGAGGCTTTCCAGGAGGTCGACTACGGCAGCTTCTTCGGGCCAAGCACCAAGGGCTTTGCCAAGCGCGTGGAGCGCATCGACGATGCGAACCGCATTCCCGAGTACATCGCGCGCGCCTTCGCCACCGCGATGAACGGACGGCCGGGGCCGGTGGTGCTTGTGCTGCCGGAGGACATGCTGCGCAGCGAGACGACGGCTCGGCCGCTGGCGCGCGTGGAAGCGGTGGAGCCCTGGAGCGACCCGGGCGCGCTGCGCACCTTGCGCGAACTGCTGCTGAAGTCGCAGCGCCCGCTGGTGATTGCCGGCGGCGGCGGCTGGACGACGCAGGCCGCGCAGGCGCTGCAGCGTTTTGCGGAGAACTGGCGACTGCCGGTGGCGAACGCCTTCCGCTTTCAGGACACTTTCGACAACCACCATCCGCTGTATGCGGGCGATGTCGGCATCGCGATCAACCCGAAGCTCGCGCAGCGCGTGAAAGACGCCGACCTGATCCTGGCCATCGGTCCGCGCCTGGGCGAGATGACGACCGGCGGCTATACGCTGCTCGAAGCGCCCAAGGCGAAGCAGACGCTGGTGCACATCCATGCGAGCGCCGAAGAGCTCAACCGCGTGTACCAGGCCGACCTGGCGATCAACGCCGGCATGAGCGCGGCCGCGCGCAGCCTGGAGGTGCTGAGCGCGCCGCCGACGCTGCCCTGGGAAGAATGGACGCTGCAGGCCCACGCCGACTACGAGGCCAACCTTGTGCCGCAGCCGCTGGCCGGCATGCCCGCCGAGACGCCGCGCGGGCCGGTCGACATGGCAGAGGTCGTCGCGCTGCTGCAGAAGCACTTGCCGGCGGACGCGGCCATTACCAACGGCGCGGGCAACTTCGCAAGCTGGGTGCATCGCTACTTTCGCTATCACGGGCTCGCGAAGGGCGCGAAGACGCAGCTGGCGCCGACCAGCGGGGCGATGGGCTATGGGGTGCCGGCCGGCATCGCAGCCAATCTTGCGACGGGGCGCGTGGCCTTCACCATCGCGGGCGATGGCGATTTTCTGATGACCGGGCAGGAGCTGGCGACGGCTGCGCAGCACGGCGGCAAGAGCATCGTCGTGCTGCTCAACAACGGCATGTTCGGCACCATCCGCATGCACCAGGAGCGCGAGTACCCCGAACGCACCAGCGGCACCGCGCTGCGCAACCCCGACTTCTGCGGCCTCGCGCGCGCCTATGGCTATGCGGCCGAGCGCGTGACGGAAACGGCGCAGTTCGAAGCCGCGCTGCTGCGTGCGCTGGCGGCCGATACGGGCACGCTGATCGAGATCCCGCTCGACCCCGAAGTGATCACCACGCGCGGCACGCTGGCGTCGATCACGCGTTCGGCGAAGCAGCAGCAGGCGCAGGGCTGAGTGCCGAGCGATGTCGGGCCACTTCGTCGCGCAAGGACGGCGAGCGCAGCTCGAACACGTCGAACAGGCCGAGCGCGTCGAGGGCGGGGATCAGGGAGACCAGGTCTTGCTCGGCGGCGTGCCTGTCGGCGGCCGACGCGCTTGCGTCTTCGAGGATGCGAACGTTGGCGAGGAAGGCGCCGACCGATCCCTTGCGCAATGTGCGGCCGTTCACGACGGTGAAGTCTGCGCCGTCGGGCAGTACGTCTTGGGCTTTCATGGATGTTCCTTGGATGGGTTGGTGAGGATGAACTCGATGCTAGGCAGCGGCGCGCGTTCGGGCTTGCGGCGCGGGGCCAATCGATACCTCTGGCGGGCCAACCATGGCTGCTGAGGCCCCTGTGAAGCTCTGGATCAACGCCTACGAGGCGCCGCGCGTCACGGACTACCACGCGCATGAAACCGGCCAGCTGTTCGCACTGCGCGAGGGGTTGCAGGTCATCGAGACGCCTTCGGGCCGTTGGGTGCAGCCGCCGGGGTGGATCGGCTGGATCGCACCGCGCTGCGCCCATGCGGCGCAGAGCTTTGGTGCCACCGCGGGCTGGAGCTTGCACATCGACTCGATGATGGCGGCGTCCTTGCCGGACGGGCCGCATGTGTTTGCCGTCACGCCGCTGGTGCAGGGGCTGGTCGACCGGCTGACCTCGATGAATGCCACCGAGCCCCTGCTGGAGCCGCGCCGTGCACGCCTGGTGGGCGTGCTGATCGATGAGCTTGCGGCGAGCGCCAGGCCGTCGCTGCACCTGCCGATGCCGCAGGACAAGCGCCTTGCCGCGATGGCTGCTGCGGTGGCCAATGATCCGGCGTTGCCGGACAGCATCGACGAATGGGCCGATCGCATCGGCATGGCGCGCAGGACGCTCACTCGCCGTTTCGCCGTGGAAACGGGCCTGAGCTTCGCGCAATGGCGCCAGCAGGCGCGGTTGCTCAAGGCCGTCGAGCTGCTGAGCCTGAAGGAGCCCGTGACGGCGGTGGCGCTGACGGTGGGCTACAGCTCCGTGAGTGCCTTCATCGAAGCCTTCCGCAAGCACTTCGGCCGCACGCCGTCGCGCTTCTTCGAAGAAAGCGTGGCCTTGCCGCAGGCGAAAAAAAAGCCCGCATGAAGCGGGCTTTTTGATTCAGGAGCGCGAGGCCCCTGAGCGCTTACTTGACGTGCTTGCCGATCAGCGCAGCCAGTTCGAACATCGACACTTGGGCCTTGCCGAAGATTTCCTTCAGCTTGGCGTCGGCGTTGATGTTGCGCTTGTTGGCCTTGTCTTGAAGGTTGTTCTTCTTGATGTAGTCCCACAGCTTGCTCACGACAGCGGTACGCGGCAGCGGCGTCGAGCCGACCACAGCGGCGAGTGCCGGGCTGGGGGTCAGGGCCTTCATGAACGCGGCGTTGGGCGTGCGCTTCTTGGCGGGAGCAGCCTTCTTTGCGGGAGCGGCCTTCTTGGCAGGAGCCTTCTTCGCCGGAGCAGCCTTCTTGGCAGGAGCAGCAGCCTTCTTGGCCGGTGCAGCCTTCTTCGCAGGAGCCGCCGCCTTCTTTGCGGGAGCGGCCTTCTTTGCCGGAGCTTTCTTGGCCGGAGCCTTCTTTGCAGTTGCCATGGTTGATTTCCTTTTTTGGTTGAACACTCACCAATGAAAAACTTGCGTCTCCAGTGGCAATGCGGATGCTAAATGAGAAAAAACGCGTTTCCAAGGGAAAAAGCGCTTTTTTCATTGGGAGTTGTTGTTTTTTCAGAGGGGAGAAGCCCTGTTTTTCACGTTCGGCGCCCAGGCCATGTCGCAAGCACCACACCCGCGAGAGCAATGACGAACGCAACCAGCTGTGGCGAAGAGAGGTTTTCACCCAGCACGAGCACGCCGACGAGGGCTGCGCTCACGGGCAGCATCACGGCGAAGACACCCGCTTGTGCGGCTGGTACGTGGCGAAGTCCGGTCATCCAGAGCCACACCGTCCAGATGCTTGCAGCGAGCGCATAGACCACGAGCAGCGCCCAAGTGCCGAAGCGCACCGCGGTGAAATCGAATTGCAGCGCGAACCAGATGCCGAAGGGCAGCGAGAGCACGAAGCCCCACAGGTTGATGAGCGAGGCGATGCGCTTGGGCCCCAGGCGTCCCGTGAGCGACTTGCCGATCACCGCGTACGCCGTCTCGCAGAGCACCGCGCAGAACACCAGCAGGTTGCCGAGCCAGGGCATCGATGCCGACGAAGCAGCGGGCGATGCCGGTGCGTGCGCCGGCGAAAGTGCCAGCAGACCGATGCCGAGCGCGGCGCATGCGATGGCCAGGCCGATGCGCACGGTGATGCGCTCGCGCAGGAACAGCCAGCTCGCCACGGCCACGCACGCGGGGATCGACGCCATGATCACGCCCGCCGACACCGCGCTCGTGAGGCTCACGCCGAACAGCATGCAGATCGAGAACATGAAGTTGCCGAGGAACGACTCGAGGAACACCAGCCAGCGCGTGCG
This sequence comes from Variovorax sp. YR566, assembly GCF_051992195.1. NCBI lineage: Bacteria > Pseudomonadati > Pseudomonadota > Betaproteobacteria > Burkholderiales > Comamonadaceae > Variovorax > Variovorax sp. YR566. Next base: position 2,858,565 of record NZ_CP197092.1, read on the forward strand.
CGCGGTCATTGGCGGTTCGTCGGGTGTGCGCTTGAGCCAATGCGGCATGGCCAGTGCGGCGATGCCGAAGCGCAGCCATGCGAGCAGCAGCACAGGAAAGGCGGCGACAAGGGGCTTGGAGAGGGCGACGTAGCCGCCGACGAGCGACATGCTCAGGGCCAGGCAGCCGTAGGCCACGAGGCGGCCTGATGCGGGAGCAGCGGAGTTCAATAGACTGAAGTTCTGTAGTTGCGGAGAAGGCGGTTTCGATGATGCCCCACGTTTTTGTTTACGGCACGCTGCGCCGCGGCGGGCGCAACGACATCGCGCGCTATCGGCCCGCGCCGGTGTGGGTGGGCGATGCGAGCATTTCCGGCACGCTGTATGACCTGGGCGCCTATCCGGGTGTCGTGCTGGGTGGAGTGGGGCGCGTGAAGGGCGAGGTCTATGTCGTCGAGCCCGCGGTCGAGGCCGCACTCGACGTGCTCGAGGAAGTGGCTGACGATGACTCAGGCGAGTACATCAAGCGGCAGGTGCGCGTGGATGTTGGCGGGCAGTGGCTCGATTGCCTGGTCTACGAGATCCATCCGACGCGCATTGCGGGTCGCCGCGTGATCGAAAGCGGCGATTGGATTGCGCATGCAGTGCGAATCGATGCCTCGTTTTCACAACCGAAACATTGATTTCGCATTGCGAAATAGATGGCTGCTGCGCCGCAATATTTTTTCTCAATATGAGAAAAATAATTTTGCATTGAGAAATATCTCTGTAAGTTATTGATTTAATTGATTGAAAAATATGTCTTCTATAAGACATAAGAGTCTGCGGGCCGATTACAGTAACTCCACGGCCGCAGCGCCCAACCTTCAATCAACCTCACGGAGTGACCATGCCCCAGACCCTCACAGAACAACTCAGCCGCGAACAGCAGATTGCCGCCCTCGAAAAGGAATGGGCCACCGATCCGCGCTGGAAGGGCGTCAAGCGTGGCTACAGCGCGGCCGACGTGGTGCGCCTGCGCGGTTCGTTCCCCATCGAGCACACGCTGGCCAAGCGCGGCGCAGAGAAGCTCTGGGACAAGATCAACGGCGGCTCCAAGAAGGGCTACGTGAACGCGTTCGGCGCCATCTCCGCCGGTCAGGCGATGCAACAGGCCAAGGCTGGCCTGGAAGCCGTGTACCTGTCGGGCTGGCAAGTCGCAGCCGACGGCAACAGCTCCGAGACGATGTACCCCGACCAGTCGCTGTACGCCTACGACTCGGTGCCGACGATGGTCCGTCGCATCAACAACACCTTCCGCCGCGCCGATGAAATCCAGTGGGGCCGCGGTGTCAACCCGGGCGACAAGGAGTTCATCGACTACTTCCTGCCCATCGTGGCCGACGCGGAGGCCGGTTTCGGCGGCGTGCTCAACGCCTTCGAACTGATGAAGAACATGATCACGGCCGGCGCAGCTGGCGTGCACTTCGAAGACCAACTGGCTGCCGTGAAGAAGTGCGGCCACATGGGCGGCAAGGTGCTTGTGCCGACGCATGAAGCCTGCGAAAAGCTGATTGCCGCGCGCTTTGCAGCCGACGTGCTGGGCGTGTCGACCATCGTCCTGGCCCGCACCGACGCGGAAGCCGCGAACCTGATCACCTCGGACCACGACGCCAACGACAAGCCCTTCCTGACGGGCGAGCGCACGCAGGAAGGCTTCTACCGCGTGAAGAACGGCCTGGAGCAGGCCATCAGCCGCGGCGTGGCCTACGCGCCCTACGCAGACCTGGTGTGGTGCGAAACCGGCGTGCCGGACATCGGCTTTGCCCGCGAATTCGCACAAGCTGTGCACGCCGCCTGCCCCGGCAAGCTGCTGTCGTACAACTGCTCGCCTTCCTTCAACTGGAAGAAGAACCTCGACGACAAGCAGATCGCCTCGTTCCAGGAAGACCTGTCGGCCCTGGGCTACAAGTACCAGTTCATCACGCTGGCCGGCATCCACGTCAACTGGTTCAACACCTTCCAGTTCGCCCACGCCTACGCCCGCGGTGAAGGCATGAAGCACTACGTCAACATGGTGCAGGAACCCGAGTTCGCCGCGCGCGACAAGGGCTACACCTTCGTGTCGCACCAGCAGGAAGTGGGCGCCGGTTACTTCGACGACGTGACCACCGTGATCCAGGGCGGTTCGTCCAGCGTGAAGGCGCTGTCGGGCTCGACCGAGGAAGAGCAGTTCCACTGATCGGGTGATCGACCCTCTCGGGTCGGTCTTTCGACAGGCAGATATTTCGCTGTCACTTTCAGCCCGGCCACGTACCGGGCTTTTTTGCGTCCGTTGCGTGCTCAGGCTTCGAGGCGCACCTCGCGCACGCCGCGGCCCAGGCGCTGGCGCAGCAGGGTGCGCAGCGTGACACCGTCGGCGTAGCCCACCATGCCGGCGATCTGCTCCAGGCTCTTGTCGCTGGTCTTGAGCAGGTGCACCGCGCGTTCCACGCGCAGGTCCTGCACGTAGGAGAGAGGGCTCTTGCCCAGCACCTGCTGCATGCGGCGGGCCAGCGTGCGCTTGCTGGTGCCCGCGGCCTGTGCGGCCTCGTCGAGCGAGAAGCCGTCGGCCAGCCGGCCGCGCGCCCAGCGCTCGAAGCGCTCCACCAGCGGATCGGAATGCGAGAGGTGGTCGGAGATCACGTAGGCCGACTGCGAAGGCCGCGAGTCGACGATCAGGTAGCGCGCGACCAGCGTGGCGAGTTCGGGGCTGGCCTGGCGCACGATCCACAGCGCCATGTCGACATGGCTCAGCGCCGCGCCGGCCGTGATCAGATTGCCGGAGCTGACCAGCATGCGTGAGTCTTCCAGTTGCACGGCAGGGTAGCGCTGGCGGAACAGCGTGGCCAGCCACCAGGTCGTGGTTGCCTTCTGGTGATCGAGCACGCCCGATTCCGCGAGCACGAAGGTGCCGATGCAGGCGGCGGCCAGATTGGCGCTTTTGCTTGCGCGTTCCTGCAACGCGGCGCAGGCGTCGCGCACGTCGGGGCGACACAAGGCGGGTTCCAGTGTTTCGGGCATTTTGCAGCCGAGCGCTGGAACGATCAGCCAATCCGCGGAGCTGGCGTCGAGCGCGCGAGCCACCGGAACGGTGAGCCCCTGCGAGGTTCTCACCCGCTTGCGAACGCCCGTCACCGTGACTTCGAACGGCGCCACGTCGAGCTGCAGCATGGCAGCGAGTTCGTTGGCAGTGGTGAACACGTCGAGCACCGTGGACAGGCCGGTGTCGAACACGCCATCGAGAGCGAGTACATCGAGCTTCATGGCCATAACGATATCAAAGATGTCAAAAACGCCAATAGCTCCAGAGACAACGGCTGCCTAGAGTCCATACCAACGCCGCGCAATGTCGCGCGCCGTTCAACTCAGGAGATCACCCATGATCAAGTACGCACTGTTCGCTCGCCTCGAAGCCAAGCCGGGCAAGGAAGGCGATGTAGAGAAGTTCCTCGAAGCCGGCCTTGCGATGGCGCGCGACGAGAAGACCACGCCGATCTGGTTTGCGCTGCGCCTGTCGCCGAGCACCTTCGGCGTGTTCGACGCGTTCGAAGACGAAGCCGGTCGCCAGGCTCATTTGACCGGCCCGATCGCCCAGGCGCTGATGGCGAAGGCTCCCGAGCTGTTCGCCAAGCCGCCGTCGATCGAGCCCATTGAAGTGCTGGGACTCAAGAATGCGGCGCCCGCGTCCTGAACGGGCAGCGGCTAGAATTGCGGGCTCTGCACTCAACAAGAGCGAGAAAGGCACCTTGGTTATGACACCGCGAACTACTCCGCAAGGATTCAGCGGCTTTTTCTTCACTGAAGGAAAAGGCCGGTAGCCCCGCGCTCGCTGGTTTCTGCCAGCTTCACAACCAAGCAAAGCGCGGCATCCACCGCGCTTTTTTGTTTTTCTCCCCGAGGTTTTCTTCAAATGATCCAGATCACGCTCCCCGACAACTCGCGCCGCGAGTTCCCCGGCCCGGTTTCGGTGGCCGAAGTCGCCCAGTCCATCGGTCCCGGCCTGGCCAAGATGACGGTGGCCGGCAAGGTCGACGGCAGGCTCGTCGATGCCAGCGACGTCATCGACCATGACGCCAAGCTGCAGATCATCACGCCCAAGGACGACGAAGGCCTGGAAATCATCCGCCATTCGACGGCCCACCTGGTCGGCCATGCGGTGAAGCAGCTCTATCCGACGGCCAAGATGGTGATCGGGCCCGTGATCGACGAAGGCTTCTATTACGACATCTCGTACGAACGCCCGTTCACGCCCGAGGACATGGCCGCCATCGAGGCGCGCATGCGCGAGCTGATCGCGCAGGACTACGACGTGGTCAAGAAGATGACGCCGCGTGCCGAAGTCATCGAAGTCTTCAAGTCGCGCGGCGAGGACTACAAGCTGCGCCTCGTCGAGGACATGCCCGACGAGCAGGCCATGGGCCTGTACTACCACCAGGAATACGTCGACATGTGCCGCGGCCCGCACGTGCCGAACACGCGTTTCCTGAAGGTCTTCAAGCTCACGAAGCTGGCCGGCGCCTACTGGCGCGGCGACGCCAAGAACGAGCAATTGCAGCGCATCTACGGCACGGCCTGGGCCGACAAGAAGCAGCTCGACCAGTACATCCAGCGCATCGAGGAAGCCGAGAAGCGCGACCACCGCAAGCTCGGCAAGGAGCTTGACCTGTTCCACATCGACGAAGTGGCGCCGGGCGTGGTGTTCTGGCACCCCAAGGGCTGGGCCGTGTGGCAGGCCGTCGAGCAGTACATGCGCGGCATCTACCGCGACACGGGCTATTGGGAAGTGAAGGGCCCGCAGATCCTCGACAAGAGCCTGTGGGAGAAAACGGGCCACTGGCAGAACTATCGCGACAACATGTTCACGACGGAGTCGGAGAAGCGCGAATATGCGCTCAAGCCGATGAACTGCCCGGGCCACGTGCTGATCTTCAAGAGCGACCTGCGCAGCTACCGCGACCTGCCGCTGCGTTACGGCGAATTCGGCCAGTGTCACCGCAACGAGCCTAGCGGTGCGCTGCACGGCATCATGCGCGTGCGCGGCTTCACGCAGGACGACGGGCACATCTTCTGCACGGAGGACCAGATCCTCGACGAGTGCATCGCGTACACGGAGCAGCTGCAGAAGGTCTATGCCGACTTCGGCTTCACGGACATCCTCTACAAGGTCGCCACGCGGCCCGAGAACCGCGTCGGCTCCGACGAGCTGTGGGATAAGGCCGAGCACGCGGTGATGGAATCACTGCGCCGTTCGGGTGTCGATTTCGTCATTGCACCGGGCGACGGCGCCTTCTACGGCCCCAAGATCGAATACACGCTGCGCGATGCCATCGGCCGCCAGTGGCAGTGCGGCACGATGCAGGTCGACTTCAACACGGCCGAGCGCCTGGGCGGCGAATACGTGACGGAATCGAGCGGCCGCGCGCACCCCGTGATGCTGCACCGCGCGATCGTCGGCAGCCTCGAGCGCTTCATCGGCATGCTGATCGAACACCACTCGGGCGCGCTGCCTGCGTGGCTCGCTCCGGTGCAGGTGGCGGTGCTCAATATCAGTGAAGGACAGGCTGATTACGCTGCGCAAGTTGCGAAAGCGCTGCAAAATCAAGGGCTTAGGGTTCAGCTTGACCTGCACAACGAGAAGATTACGTATAAAATACGGAAGCATTCGTTGCAAAAGCTCCCTTATATCGTTGTCGTAGGCGACAAGGAAAAGGAAGCAGGTGCCGTCGCAGTGCGCGCCCGGGGCAATCAAGACCTCGGTGCAATGTCCCTCGAATCGTTCGTGCAACGGCTCGTCCAGGATATTGCCGACAAGCGTTGATTTGTCTTCGGAACACCCCATATGTTTCAAAGCCAAATCATGCCGTTTGTCCGCGAGGACTGACCGGTGTTCGCTACAGATTTTGTAGCAAATTTTGAAGGATTCTGACCATCGCTACTGCATTCCGCGACCGCCGCCACCGCGAGGAACGCCAACACCGCCTGAACCGGGAAATCATGGCCCCGGAAGTCCGCCTGATCGGCCCGGATAACGAGCAATTGGGTGTCGTGAGTCTTGCCGAGGCTCTGCGCCTTGCCGGTGAGCAGGACGTGGACCTGGTGGAGGTCGTTGCGGCGGCCAACCCGCCCGTGTGCCGCCTGATCGAGTACGGCAAGTTCAAGTACCACGAGCAGAAGAAGGCAGCCGAGGCGAAGTCGAAGCAGAAGGTCATCGAGGTCAAGGAAATCAAGTTCCGGCCCGGTACCGACGATGGCGACTACAACATCAAGATGCGCAACATCAAGCGCTTTCTTGATGAGGGCGACAAATGCAAGATCACGCTGCGCTTCCGCGGCCGCGAGATCACGCACCAGGAGCTCGGTCTGGCTTTGCTGCAGCGTATTCGCGACGAACTGGGCGACCTGATCATGGTCGAGCAGTTTCCGAAGCTCGAAGGCCGGCAGATGATCATGATGATCGCGCCGGGCCGCAAGAAGGCTGGTGGCGCTGCGCCGAAGCCGGCTGCAGATGCCGCTGCCGCGCCGGCAGCGTCGCCCGCAACAGCCTGAGCGTCAGGGTTGCAGTAGAGAAGAGAAGGTTCGAAGGGATTTCGCCCTTGCCAGCGCCTCGCAAGAGATGCCGGCAGGGGCGGGATAAAGAAGTGTCTCGGGGCCAACAAGTCCGTGGAGCATCCATGGCGCCTCACGAGCACAAACTAAAGGAGCATTCACATGCCCAAAATGAAGACCAAGAGCAGCGCGAAAAAACGTTTCCGCGTTCGTCCCGGTGGCACCGTCAAGCGCGGTCAAGCCTTCAAGCGTCACATCTTGACGAAGAAGACCACCAAGAACAAGCGTCACCTGCGTGGTGCAGTCGCAGTGCATGAGACCAACATGGTTTCTGTCGCCGCCATGCTGCCCGGCCGTGGCATTTAACTCAGACGAACAAGGAGTACACACATGCCTCGCGTCAAACGTGGTGTAACGGCTCGCGCCCGCCACAAGAAAGTTCTCGCACTCGCCAAGGGTTTCCGCGGTCGCCGCGGCAATGTCTTCCGCGTCGCCAAACAGGCGGTGATGAAGGCAGGCCAATACGCCTACCGTGACCGCCGTACCAAGAAGCGCGTGTTCCGTCAGCTGTGGATCGCGCGTATCAACGCCGCCTCGCGTGAACTGGGCCTGACCTACAGCCAGTTCGCCAACGGCATCCGCAAGGCCGGTATCGAGATCGACCGCAAGATGCTTGCGGACATCGCCGTGCACGACAAGGCCGCTTTTGCCGGCATCGTGGAGCAGGTCAAGGCCAAGCTGGCTGCTTGATTCTGCACAGCAGGGGTGCTGCCTCCGGGCAGCTTCCTGCGCCCACGGCTCAAGGGCTGGCGCTTGAAAAGGCTCCAGCTCTTTTTTATTTCCCCTCGAAGATTTTTGTTGCTATGAACGAGTTGGACTCCCTGGTCGACACCGCACGCGCCGCCTTCGCCGAAGCGAAAACGCCCGCCGAGCTCGAAAACGCCAAGGCCCAGTTCCTCGGCAAGTCGGGCCGCATCACCGAGCTGATGAAGGGCATGGCCGCGCTGAGTGTCGAAGAGAAGAAGTCCCGCGGCGCAGCGATCAATGTCGCCAAGCAGGCCATCGAGGCCGCGTTGACCGACCGCCGCCAGCAACTGGCCGACGAAGAGCTCTCGCTGCAACTGCGCGCCGAAGCGCTCGACGTGAGCCTGCCAGGCCGTCGCCGCATTCCCGGCGGACTGCACCCCGTGAGTCGTACCCTGGAGCGCATCGAGGAGATCTTCTCCAGCATGGGTTTCGACGTGGCCGACGGCCCCGAAGTCGAGAGCGACTGGCACAGCTTCACCTCGCTCAACAATCCGCCGAATCATCCGGCGCGTTCGATGCAGGACACCTTCTACGTCGACATCAACGGCGACGACGGCATTCCCTACAACCTGCGTCCGCACACCAGCCCGATGCAGGTGCGCTATGCGCATCAGCACATCAAGAAGTACGCCGCCGAGTTCGCAGCCGCTGCGGCCGACACTACCGGCACCGTGAAGGCGCCCGAGATCCGCGTGATCGCCCCGGGCCGCACCTACCGCGTCGACAGCGACGCCACTCACTCGCCCATGTTCCACCAGTGCGAAGGCCTGTGGCTCGGCGAGAACGTGAGCTTCAAGGACCTGAAGGTCGTCTTCACCGACTTCTGCCGCACTTTCTTCGAGCGCGATGACCTCGTGCTGCGCTTCCGTCCGAGCTTCTTCCCGTTCACCGAGCCGAGCGCCGAGATCGACATCCAGTTCGCGAGCGGGCCGCTGGCCGGCCGCTGGCTCGAGGTGTCGGGTTCGGGCCAGGTGCATCCGAACGTGGTTCGCAACATGGGCCTCGACCCCGAGCGCTACATCGGCTTCGCTTTCGGCATGGGCCCCGACCGGCTCACGATGCTGCGCTACGGCGTGAACGACCTGCGCCTCTTCTTCGACGGCGACCTGCGTTTTCTCTCGCAGTTCCAGTAAGCACCCCTCCATAGAAAAACCAGATCGAGATCGAAGAGATGCAATTCCCGGAATCCTGGCTGCGCGAGTTCTGCAACCCGCCCCTCGACAGCGCCGCACTGGCCGAAACGCTCACCATGGGCGGCTTCGAGGTCGAAGAGCGCCGACCGGTGGCGCCGCCTTTCACGCGCATCGTGGTCGGCGAAATCAAGGAAGCCGAGCAGCACCCGAATGCCGATCGCCTGCGCGTGTGCCAGGTCGACGCGGGGCAGGGCGCCTTGCTCAATATCGTGTGCGGCGCGCCCAATGCGCGCGTTGGCATCAAGGTGCCTTGCGCACTCGTCGGCGCCGAACTGCCGCCGGGTGAAGACGGCAAGCCCTTCCTCATCAAGCTCGGCAAGCTGCGCGGCGTCGAGAGCCAGGGCATGCTGTGCTCGGCGCGCGAACTAGGTCTGAACGAAGACCACGGCGGCCTGCTCGAGCTCGATGCCGACACGCCCATCGGCGCCGACGTGCGCGACGTGCTCAAGCTCGACGACGCGCTGCTCACGCTCAAGCTCACCCCCAATCTGGCGCACGGCCTCAGCGTCTATGGCGTGGCGCGCGAACTCGCCGCGCTCACTGGTGCGCCACTCAAGACCCCTGCCATCGCGCCGGTGGTGACGTCGTTCGCCGACGTGTTGCCGGTCAAGGTCGAGGCTCCCGAACTCTGCGGCCGCTTCTCGGGTCGCATCGTGCGCGGCGTCGACACCAAGGTCGTCACACCGGCGTGGATGGTCGAGCGCCTTGCGCGCTGCGGCCAACGCAGTGTGACGCCGCTGGTCGACATCTCGAACTACGTGATGTTCGAATACGGCCAGCCCAGCCACATCTTCGATCTCGACAAGATCCACGGCGGCCTCACGGTGCGCTGGGGCAAGGCGGGCGAACAGCTCAAGCTGCTCAACGGCACGACCATCACCGTCGACGAGAAGGTCGGCGTGATTGCCGACGACCGCGAAGTCGAATCGCTCGCCGGCATCATGGGCGGGGACGCCACCTCGGTGACCGACGACACGCGCAACATCTATGTCGAAGCCGCTTTCTGGTGGCCCGAGGCGGTGCAGGGCCGTTCGCGCCGCTTCAACTTCTCGACCGATGCGGGCCATCGCTACGAGCGTGGCGTCGATCCGAGCCGCACTGTGCAGATCATCGAGCGCATCACGCAGCTGATCGTCGAAATCTGCGGCGGCGAGGCCGGCAGGATGGACGACCAGACGCTGAGCGTGCCCGAGGCCGTGCCCGTCACGCTGCGCGTCGAGCGTGCGGCGCGCGTGATCGGCATGCCGCTGACGCAAGCGCAATGCGCCGACGCGCTGAATCGCCTCGGTTTCGCGATCACCGAAGGCGAGGGCACGTTGACCGTGACCCCGCCGCCGCATCGCTTCGACCTGCTGATCGAAGAAGACCTGATCGAGGAAGTCGCGCGCCTGATCGGCTTCAACAACCTGCCGACCACCGCGCCGCTCGCCCCCATCACCGCCCGCGTGCGGCCCGAGGCGCAGCGCAGCCGGTTCGCGGTGCGCCGCAGCGTCGCAGCGCTGGGCTATCAGGAAACGATCAACTTCAGTTTCGTCGAAGCGCATTGGGAGCAAGACCTCGCAGGCAATGCCAACCCGATCAAGCTGCTGAACCCCATCGCCAGCCAGATGAGCGTGATGCGCTCGTCGCTGCTGGGCTCGCTGCTGCAGGTGCTCAAGTTCAACCTCGACCGCAAGGCGCCTCGCGTGCGCGTGTTCGAAGTGGGCCGTGTGTTCATGCGCGACGACAGCGTTGCCACCACCGACAGCACCGTGCGCGGCGTGAACCAGCCGATGCGCGTTGCGGGCCTCGCCTGGGGCGACGCCGACGAGTCGCGCTGGGACGGCAAGCCGCAGCGCGTCGACTTCTACGACGTCAAGGGCGACGTCGAAGCACTGCTCGCGCCGCTGGTGCCCAGCTTCGAGGTGGCCGAGCATCCGGCCCTGCACCCGGGCCGTTCGGCGCGTGTGCTGGTTGGCGGCAAGGCCATCGGCTTCGTCGGCGAACTGCATCCGCGCTGGCGCCAGAAGTGGGACTTCGCCCAAGCGCCCGTGTTGTTCGAACTCGACCTCGACGCCGTCACGGCGCGCCCAGTGCCGGTTGCTCAGCCAGTGCCCAAGCATCAGGCCGTGGAGCGTGACCTTGCCGTGGTGGTGGCTGAAGCCGTCACGCACGATGCACTGGTGCAGGCCATCCGCGCGACGACAGCTGCGCAGGGACTGCTGCGCGACGTGACGCTGTTCGACATCTATCGCCCGCAGCCGCTGCGCGATGGTGCCGTGGCTGCGCCGGGCGCGTTGGCGCAAGGCGAGAAGAGCATGGCGGTTCGCCTCAGTTTCCAGAGCGACAACGCCACCCTGACGGACGAGCAGGTCGAGCCCGCAGTCCGTGCAATCGTCGAACAACTGGACGCCAAGCTCGGCGGCCGCTTGAGGGGATGATGAGAATGAACGCTGCCGAATTCACGCTCGAGGCCCTCGAAACGCCTGCGCTCACCAAGGCGCATCTGGCCGACCTGCTGTTCGAGCAGATTGGCCTGAACAAGCGTGAGTCCAAGGACATGGTCGAGGCGTTCTTCGAGCTCGTGGCCAGCAGTCTCGTCGAAGGCACGGACGTGAAGATCTCGGGCTTCGGCAACTTCCAGATCCGCGTGAAGGCGCCCCGGCCGGGCCGCAACCCGCGCACGGGGGAGGCCATTCCGATCGGCGAGCGCCGCGTGGCCACGTTCCACGCGAGTGCGAAGCTCAAGGAGCAGATTCATGGAAGCATCGACCAGAACGGCGCATCCGAAGTCGAGTGGAGCCTGGGCGCCGAATAGTGCTTGGTGCTGCGCGCCTGCGTAGAGTAATCTCTCAGGTTTCCCGCGCACAGTCTTGATTTCAATGGAGAAAACGCTCCCTCCGATTCCCGTCAAACGCTACTTCACCATTGGTGAGGTCGGCGAACTGTGCGGCGTTAAGCCGCACGTGCTGCGTTATTGGGAGCAGGAGTTCACGCAGCTGCGGCCCATGAAGCGGCGCGGCAACCGCCGCTACTACCAGCACCACGAGGTGCTCATGATCCGCCGCATACGCGATTTGCTCTACGACCAGGGCTTCACGATCAGCGGTGCGCGCAACAAGCTTCAGGAGCTCGTGCAAGGTGAACGCGACCGTCGCAAGGCGGGCGAGGTGCCGCTCGAAGGCATGGAGGCCATCGAGATCGACCAGGAAGAATTCGATGCCGCCGTGGTGCAGGATTCGCCCTCGTCGTCTGCCACGCAGACGGTCGACCTGTCGCAGTTGTTGCACCTGCGGCGCGAACTCTTTGAAATTCGTGAGCTGCTGACCCTCGGACGCTGAATTTCAACCGCTATAATCGAGAGCTTCGGTGTGTGGCGCAGCCTGGTAGCGCACTTGCATGGGGTGCAAGGGGTCGAAGGTTCGAATCCTTTCACACCGACCAGTATTGACAGGGGTTAGCAGCGTAGTAGTTGCTAACCCCTTTGTCATTTCTGAGCTGCGTGCCCTATTGGTGCCCTAAAACGTTGAGTTGCCATTCGTCAAGGATACGTGTGATCGCCGCTCAACGGCTCGATGCTTAAGGTGTTGCCGCCGTGTGCGGCCAGCCGCCTAACACTGTCAGCCCCGGCGCCCACTTCTCGATGGGCAAACGCGTGCCTCTGCTTCACGCGTAATCCGGGCTGCCGCCCGAGTCGCTCATCGGCAACGCCGCCCAGAGACAGCCTCGTGCTGATCACCTGTCCGACCAGTTCACACGGCACCGAGCAACGATTTGCGTGCCACCCGAGACCAAGCAGGTGCAGGTGGCGATGCTCAAGCCTGGCAATGGCAAGACGCATCGGGCGTACCTCTCGTGCTACTGCACGACCACTTACGATGCGCTGCGCGCCGTAGTGTTCGACTTCGCCGAAAGCCGTGGCGGGCAGCATGCCTGCGCGTTCCTCGGGCGCCCAGGTGAGCACGGCTGACCTGGCATGCAGGTGTGTGACGACTTCTCGGGCTACAAGGCGTGCTTCGAACTCGGCATCACCGAGGCCGGCTGTCTGGCGCATGCAAGGCGCAAGTTCCATGAGCGGTGGGGCAATCACGGAAGCCCAGTCGGCGAGCAGGCGCTGAAGTTCTTCGGCGAACTCTACGAAGTCGAGCGTGCCGTCGCCGACTTGGCCTTTGAAGAGTGCAGACGCGTGCGCCAGGAGCAATCACGCAAGGTAGCCGAGGCCCCGGGCATCAATGGCTCACCGCACAGCGACAGACGGTGCCTGAAGGGTTATGCCACAACCACAGCCAAAGCCATCGACTACGGCCTGAAGCGCTGGGTGGCTTTGACGAGCTACATCGACGCCGCCGATCTGCCAGTGGACAACAACCAGGTAGAGAGCCAAATTCGGCCCATTGCCCTAGGGGGGCGAACTGGTTACTCGCAGGCAGCTTGCGCGCTGGAAAGCGCGCCGCCGCAGTAATGAGCCCGGTGCACTTGGCCAAGATCCATAGGCATGAGCCGTACGTCTGTCTCAAAGACGTGCTGGAGCGATTGCCGACGCAGCCGGCGAGTCGCATCCAGGATTTGCTGCCGCGCCGCTGGGCGTCTCCCCTTGCGAACTGACAGTGGATGCCAGCGCTATCGAGCGAGCCGCAACTCACTCGTGCACGCCTGTGAGGCAGAATTCCCCGATTGCCGAGGAGGGGCGACATGACCAAAGAAGGGGCACTACTGTCCTTTGCCGACCTGTTGGAAGTGGCCACTGTCTGCGCGCCGCAAAGGGACTACGAAATGCAGACGGAACTCGTCGAACAGTGCCGCTCGATGCGCCGCGCATTTGTCGCAAAGATGCCCGTTCGCCACCTTTTTCGATGTGAGATCTGCGGCCTTCAAACTGGCGAGGTGCTCATGCACTTCGAAGACCCAAAGCAGCCACTTCAGGCTGAGTCAAATCGTCTCATGTGGGGAACACCAGCTGGCCACTATGTGGACATACATAAGTCCGAGTTGCACCGCATGCTTGTGCACGGCGCAGACCTCTCGCCCGCGTTCCAGGCCCTCCTCCAACAGGCTGCGCCCTGACCAATTGTTTTCAGGCGTCTACGTCAAGATGCCATCGCTGTGCGCTTACCCATTGGCAATAGACTCTTTGCCTGTTCGCCATTTCACGCGACTAGTATTGATAGAGGCTGGTAAGGCGGCAGTTGCTAGCCTCTTTTTAATTTTTTGATAGCCGTGCCCTACGTTGCGGCACTTCGTCACGCTAGTGCTTAACATGATACGGGACCAGACGCGTCAGTGCTGCCTCGGAGATACTTGATCTCAATGAGCCCGCGAATTCTGTTGATTTGGGAGCAAGGAAAAAACCTTGGTCATCTTGTCCGGCTCAGGGAGTTCTCCGCGCAAATCAAACGCCGTGGAGGTGTTCCGGCCTGGATCGTGCCTTCCAAGTTTGCTGGGCAATTACTCATCTGGAGCACAGATGAGTGCCACGTGGCTCCAGTTGTAGGGAAGGAGGGTAGTCGAGTCGTGCGAACGCAAGGGCTGCATGCGATACCTCGATGCTTCGCCGATATCCTGCTGGCAGTCGGATTTTCAGATGCCAGTGCGCTAACACATGCGCTGAGGCAGTGGGTGAAGTTGTTCGACGAGCTGAAGCCAGACGCGGTCGTTTGCGACTATTCGCCCGTTGCGCTGCTCGCCGCGTGCTGTCAGGCGCTTCCGGTCGTGCAGTTGACCAACGGTTTTGATGCGCCTCCAGGCTCGTTCCCAGCGTTCTCTGGCGGGCCTGATCATCCCTTGGGGAGCGACTCCGTGACGCCTAGCGTCGAACATCTGGCCAGCTCGATCCATGAAGCGAGCAAATCCATCGGGAGAGTACGTACGCTTGAGGAATATCTTGCGTGGCCTACAAAGGTGCACGATGGATTGCCTGAAACCGATCCCTATGGCGTGCGCTCAGGCATGCGCCATATCGGCCCCGTCACGCTCGACGCTACGGCTTTTCGGTCTGACTGGTTGGAAGGTCAGCAAATGAATGGCAAGCGAGTCTTCGCTTACATGCGAGGATCCGCGGGAAGCATTCTCACGATTTTGGAGTCACTGAAGTCGGCAGAGGCGAGCGTGCTTTGCGTCTGGCCAGAGGTGCCACAAGCACACTTGGAGCGTTACCGCGGCAGTTCGATCTGGATTGAAAGAGAGCCCGTAGACCTGACCACTGCGCTCGAGCGCGCAGATGCTGTGGTGAACTATGGATCGGCCGGTGTCGTTGCTTCAACGCTACTGGCTGGAAAGGCCCAGCTGATGGTTCCGATCGATCTGGAAAAGCATCAGTTGGCACTTCGGATGCAGGCTCAGGGTTTGGGCCTCGCCTGGTTTCCCGGTCGAGAACCGATTCGTGCTGCGATCGACGGCCTTCTAAGTGATACCCGTGTGCGGGCGGCGGCACAAGTTGTAGCTGGTAGGTACTCGGACGGCCGACTGGTGCGAGATCGCACCGAGTTGTTAGACGCATTGGTTCTAGAACCTCACATTCTCATGCCCGATTCAGCTTGGTTGCCGTTGGGACACCATGGGAATTAACTATTTGGAATTAATCTAAATCCCCAACTTCTAGTCGGCATTGAGCCACTCTCGCTAAACATTTTCCTTTTGCGCTGGATGTATTGGAGAGAACCGTAGGCCAGTCGCAGTAGGTTGGTCTAGCCAGAGGCAAGAGGATTGCGCATGAGGGCGTAACGCCGTCGCCAATGAGGCGCGGATTGACTCGCTGGCTTCCATTTCGGCGGTTCGCAGGACACGTCGGGGCTGAGAAATGGTCGCAATCGTCAGTGGCAATAGTCTGGGACTGAGCCTGGGCTCGTTGGCAGTTTTGGGGGGACGGGGAGCTCAAGGCGCTGCTGGGCAGGGGAGGAGCGGCGAGCAGGCGTTCGTTAACGCAGCGACAGGCAATCTCGTACTGCAGAGCGGGGATGACCTGTTGGTCGGCAGGGGCCTGGACGTTCAGAGCGTACGAACATACAACAGCCAAGGCTTGCTGGATGACGACAATGCGGACAACTGGCGGGTAGGGGCGTTCGGGCAGTCCGTCATCTTGACGGGGATTCTGGGTGCAGCCGGCAGTAGTCTTGCTCGGGTAGATCGCGATGGAGCCCAGGCCATCTATGTCTGGGACGCCTCGAAGAGTCTCTACGTCAGCAGCGATGGCGCAGGTGCCTTTGACACGATCGACTACGACGGCGGCGCCTCGGAGTTTGTTTGGACCGATGGAGCCACCGGAGCCTCCGAGCGCTACCAAGCCAGCGGTCAGGGCCGTCTTCTGAGTGCCTCGGACGCGGACGGAAATACTGTCAGCTACCTCTACAACAGCAACGGTACGGTCCAATCGGTAACCGATGCCAGCGGCGAGGTCACCCATTACGACTACGTCGGCACGCAGCTGAATGCAATCCGCACCGAAGATGCGAGCGGCGCAAGTCGTACGCACGTGCGCTATGCATACGATTCCGATGGCCGTCTTTCGAGTGTCTCGGTCGATCTGACCCCGGAAGACGGAGATGTCTCCGACGGCAACACCTACGTTACGACGTACACGTACGACGGCAGCAGTCACCGGGTTGCCAGCGTCGTCCAAAGCGACGGCACGTCGTTGACCTTCACATACGTCCAGTCTGGCGGCATCTACAAGGTCGCCACCGTCACCGACGGGCTCGGTGCAGTGACGCAGTTCGCGTACGACACCAATGCGCTGACGACAACTGTCACGGATCCCCTTGGAGCGCAAAGCGTCTACGAATACGACACCCAAGGTCAGCTCCTGCGGCTGCGCCAAGGGGTGACCGACAACAACGCGAGCGGGGCCAATGTTGTCGACTATGCCTACGATCTGCAAGGCAATGTGCTGCAGATCACCGATGGGCGAGGGAATTCAGTCGACCTGACATACGACTCTCGAGGCAACCTGCTCAGCGAAATCGATGCGACCGGGAACACCCGCGTTCGTACCTATGGCGCTGGCAATCAGCTGCTGACGGATACCGTCTATGCAACGGCGGCAACCGCCGGAGCGGCCGCCTCCCAGCCCGAGACCGTGCGCTACGTCTACGCGCAGGGCAACTCGCGGCAGTTGCGATTCGTCATTTCGGCTGAAGGTGGCGTGACCGAGTACCGCTACGACAGCTTCGGGCAACGTACCGCATCCATTCAGTTCAAAGGGGGAGCGTACGACCTCGCCGGACTCGCTGGGGATGCATCCGTTACCGAAAGCGAAGTCGTTGCCTGGCGCCAGACACAGGATCTGGGGCAGACAGCTCGCATGGACCTTGCATATGACGCACGAGGCTCGATCGTGAGCAGTGCGGAGTATGCGGAAATCGGTGTTGACGGAGAAGGAATCAGCGCATCCGCCGCAGTCACCCACTATATCTACGACGCCCGCGGCCTGCTCCTTCAGAAAATTGAACCGGGCAGCTCGAGCGCGGTCACCAGCTATACCTACGATGGCCTGGGGCGCGTACTCAGTGTACAAGCGCCGAGTCTGGACGGAAGTACAACTCCCAGCACGACCATCACCTCGTATGACGACGCGAATGGCAAGACAGCTGTCACTCTCGCGAATGGGCTGATTACCACCTCCGCCTTCGATCATGCGGGCAGGCTGGTCAGCACCACTCAGCACAGTGTGGGAAGCGGGGTGTTGGGTGTAGCGACATACAGCTACGACGCTCGAGGCAATCTGCTGATGAGCGAGGATCCCACGGGAGCTCGCAAGTGGATGCTCTATGACGAGATGGGGCGCAAGATCGCGGACATCGATGCGACGGGCGCATTGATCGAATACGTGTACGACACGGCCGGACTTCTTCGAGAAACGATTGCGTACAGCACCCCGATCGATACCGCGGCTCTTGTGGACGAGGCGGGGCATCCAACCACCGCGTGGTCGAGTACCAACACGCAGACGAGTCTTGCGGGCTTGCGCCCGCAGTCCCAACCGCAGGACCAGAAGGTCTGGAACTTCTACGACAACGCCAACAGACTGATTTTCAAGGTCGACGCGCTCGGCTACGTCACCGAAACAGTCTACGACGGTGCTTCACGGGTGGTCTCGAGCACTCGTTTGGCCAACCAGATTGACGTTCAGGAGATTGAACGCGCCCAAGAACAGAGCGCAAACTCGTCAGTGACGGGCGCGGATGTTGTGCGCGTGGCTCTCGGTCGCCTTGGAGCGATTCCTGTCACGCTGAGTACCAATGCCAGCTCCGTGTCAGCGGGCTCGTTGGTTTACTTGGAAGCCAAGGTCGAGGGGGTAGGCGATGCGGGCGTGGTGACGTTTTTCAGGGGAAACATCATCCTTGGGACCGTCCCTGTCGTGAACGGCATTGCAGGCCTCGAGACCGATTGGCTGGAGTCGGGTCTGAACAATATCCGAGCTTCCTATACGGCCCAAGGCCAGTCACTAGCGAGCGTCTCGAAGGCGGTCTCCATTGTCGTGACCCCGGCAGAGAGCTCGGCGAGCTTGTCGCTTTCAAACTCGGAGATCGTCAGCGGCAGCGCGCCTGAGCTCACGATGTACCTCAACAGCGTACTTCCCGAGGGGTTCACGGGGGGCGGTGGGGATGTCCGCTTCTATGCCAATGGCATCCTGCTTGGCGTGGTTCCTGTCGTGGACTACATGACATCTCTGTCTGCACCAATTTTTCCGGTTGGCGATGTTCTGATTCGCGCTGTCTACTCCGGAGATGCGAAACACGCGTCGACATTCGCAGAAGCACGGATACGGGTCGAAAAATCTCAAAGCGATCTTTCTCTCAAGGCGGCCTCGACTGGAACGGGCCTCAGATTGACGGCTCAGGTATCGAGTGACGCCGAGTACAACCAGCCGTTCGTTGGTGAGGTTGCTTTCTACGACGGAACCGCCTTCATTGGACGCGGCACTGTTGTGAATGGGATCGCGACGCTCGATGTCAACTATCCCGCCGATCCTACGGGGCATCCACCTGCGTTCCGCGCGCAGTACAGCGGAGATGCCTATCGCCTTGCTACCCAAGGTTCCGCATACTTGGGAGCGACGCTGCTGGATCTAGAGGCCTCCGTTACCCAGGTAGCGCAGGGCAGTCCGGTCACGATCAGGGTGCGTGTTATCGACGATATGTCGAATCGGCAGATCAGATTTTTTGCCGACAATCAATATATCGGAAGTGCTCAGGCAAGCGGTGGCTGGGCGACCCTCACCGTTGACTACCTACCTGTTGGTGCGCAGGTCGCCATCAGTGCCAGCATCTTGGACACTGACCGTATCAGTACGGGGCATCTGGCGATCGAGGTCACCGCTTCCGCTCAGAATCCCGCGGCACCTGTCGTACAGCCTCTAACGATCAGTCCGACCGCCATCGTAGTGACTGTCGGAGAGCCAATTGGAATCGGTATCACGGTTCCTGGTTTGTCTTACCCATCGCCGAGCTCCTTTCTCGTCTTCGATGGAGAAACACTGGTCGGCAAGGCGCTCTACCAAGAAGACGGGAAGATCTTTTTTCCGACTCTGTCAACCGGTACACACAACCTGACGATTGTGTATGAAGGAAACTCCTGGCAGGAGGGGCCGATCTCCGTAGGGCAGGTGGATGTAACGGTCGAGCGCGATGAGCCCGATATCGAGTTGACCACGTCGATGCCCGATCAGGTTTCGGTTGTAGGCAAGCCGATCGCGATCTCGGCAAGGGTCAATTCCACTTCGGGGATACCCGCTGCGGGCACCATCAACTTCTACAGTGACGGTGTGCTGATCGGGTCCGCCAACCTCGTGGGCGGTGTGGCCACCATGACGTGGTCGGGGGGGACCATTGGCACGCACCGCATCACCGCCAGTTACTCCGGCGATGCGAATCACAAGCCTTTCGCGATCGATCAAGCATCGCCAAACGTGCTTATTCAGCCCATCGTCTATGACGCTTCGGTTTGGTGGAGCGCCATCGATGTCAGCACCGAGCCCGAAGTGCCCAAGGCCGGATCTCCTGTGAGCATCAAGGCCTCCATTCGGGGCAGTTATGAGTTGGGTCCCACCCCGACGGGCACGGTCCATGTCTTTGAAGGCGGTCAGCTGCTTGGGAGTGGCTCACTGATCGACGGGGTCTTCACGTTGAGTGTGCCCAGCTTGTCGGCGGGTGTTCACAACCTGAGATTTTCCTACGAAGGAAGCCAGCTCTATGCGACCACGGAAGGGTATTCGCAGGTTGTCGTTGAAAAATATCAGACGAGCGCGACGCTCTCAGCGTCGGCCACCAGCGTTGTTCAAGGCCAAGCGGTCACACTGACTGCGAATGTCGATGGCGGGACACCCGCTCCAAGCGGGCAAGTGGATTTCTTCGCGGGAAGCACGTGGCTTGGCTCGGCAGAGGTGATCAATGGTCATGCAGTCCTGGTGACCAACTACCTGCCCGTGGGGGGCAACGTCACCTTGAGCGCGGTGTACTCCGGGGATGGGCTGCACCTGGACAGCGTGGCTGCGCAGCAGCCCTTGATGCAGGTCAGCGCAGGTGGGCAGAACATCCAACCCCCCGCAACACAGGCAATGTCTGTTATTGGGCCAAGTTACCCGACCGTCGGCCAGCCCATCGAGCTCGCGCTGGAGTTCCCCGGTGGACAGGATCTCGCGGGTGGGCACTACACCGTCTTCAATGGACAGACGATCGTAGGCACCTACCAGGCGGATCCCGCCACGCCGGGCCGAATCAGGATCGAGGGGCTACCGGCAGGATCGATTGATCTTAAAGTCGTCTTCACCAAGGGGTCTGTGACGGGCGTTGCGCAGTATCAAGCCTATGTTGACAAGGCTTCCACAGGCGTATCGGTTTACACATCCCCGTCCAGCGCAGTTGCTGGACAGCCTGTGACCTTCACCATCAATCTCCGGAATACGAGCAACAGCGGGACTAAGCCACCGTTCACCGGTTCGGTCTACATTTTGCTGAACAACGGGGTCAGCGTCGGTCCGGCCACCGTGGTGGATGGCGTTGCGACTTTCACATCCAGCACCCTGCCTTTGGGGAGTCATCAGGTTCGCGTGCAGTACTCAGGTGATGCAAATCATCTGGGCTATTCCTCCTCCTATTGGGGCTTCGAAGCCTGGCTCGATATTCGTGTTGACAAGCCTGCTTCGTACGTGGACATCCTCACGTTCGAGGCCGAAGATGGAGCACCCGTGCGCCTGAGAGCGCAGCCTGGAGGCAGCGGCCAGCCAAGGAGCGGAACCATCACTTTCTACGATGGGCAAACCTTGCTGGGAACTGCTTCGTTGGCGGGTGGGGTCACCGAGTTGTTGGTGACCGGGCTCTCGGTGGGGGAACACCAGATCCGCGCCGTCTATTCTGGCGATGGGAACAATGCTGCGTCCGAGACAACCAGCGTCGTGACAATTGTCAAGGCATGGCCACAGCTGGAGAACCTGAGTGCCACGCCCCTTCCTGCGACCGGCTCTCTTTCTGTACGGGTCTCTCGGACGGACAACTCTCCGATCGATGGAGTAGTTAACTTCTACCAAGGATCTCACTTCTTGGGATCCGCTCAAGTCGTCAATGGGATCGCAACGCTTCCGGCAGCCAACCTTCCTGGTGGAGCTCAGAATTTCACCGCGATCTACCTTGGCGACGAGCGCACGCAAGTATCCGAATTCAACTTCGAACAGATCGTTCAGACCGAGGAGCGCACGACACTCTACGTCGATGAGAGCGAAGCTGATCGGCGAGTCGATCAGGTGTACCGAAAAGACGGGAAGATCCAAGGCTACCTGGACGAAGAAGGCTATCTGACGGAGTACAAGTACAACGCGGCGGGAGAGCTTGTCGAGACAATTCGATATGCAGATCGAGTGGCAGGACTGGAGACCGCCGCGCAGCGAGCTGTTGCGATTGCTGCAGCGAGTGCAAGCCATAGCCTCGTCAGCCTCAGGCCCAACGCAGGCGGGAACGACGTGCATGCGTACAACTTCTACGATGCGCGAGGACGCTTGGTTGGGGTGGTAGACGGTGAAGGGTACTTGACGGAGACCGTCTACGACGCACGAGGAAATGTTGTTGAATCCATCCGGTACTACAACAAGGTCGGCTCGATTGCGAGCAACGCAGCGCTTGCGAATGTGAGGCCATTGCTTGACGCTCGTGATCAGCATGTAACTCAGACTTGGTCTGCGGCCAATCAACTCATCAGCCAAGCAGACACGGAAGGAACCACAACCACCTTCTCCTACAACAATGTGGGCCAGTTGGTGAAGACGGTCTCCGCAGCGGGAACGGTTGATGAGCGGGTTGAACGGCTGCGCTATGACGTTCAAGGACGTCTGATTGGAGAACTTGACGGGCGCGGTAGCGCAGCGATAGGACAAGACGATACGTTCAGTGCTTGGGCTGACAACGGGTTGACGCACACCTACGATGCGGCTGGCAGGCGAATCAGCACCACCGATGCCAATGGGCATCGCACGCTGTTCTTCTACGATGCCGTCGGCCGCCTGGCATATACGGTCAATGCATTGGGTGAGGTCGCAGGAAGTCGATACGACGCCTTGGGTCAGCTGATCGAGCAAGCCACCTTTGGCACCAGGGTTGACGTCGCGACGCTCGGCGCAACAACGCCGGGAGGCTTGAATACCGATACGCTGTCTTCCATGTTGGCTGGTGTGGCGGATACCAGTAAGGACTCGCGCACCTCGCGTGCTTACGCTGCGACGGGAGCGCTGATCAGTAGCACCGATGCGCTGGGGTCGACCACCTTCTATTCCTACGACGCATTCCGCGAGGTGATCGCGAGCTTTGTCGGCCTTCAGAGTGGACTGGGCATCTTCGACAGTGTCGTCTATGACCGTCGAGGTCTGGCCGTGGAGACATCCAAGGGGAACGGCCTGGCTGTTTCAAACAAGGTCTACGATGCCTTTGGCAGACTGATCGAAAGCATCGACCCCAATGGCCATAGCAGCGTATATACCTATGACCGCCTTGGTCGAGTCGTCACGACCGTCGATGCACTGCAAGCAGAGCGCATCACAACCTATGACGCATTCAACCGGGTATTGACGCAGCGTGATGCGCTCGGCAACGTTACTGCCTATAGCTACGACGTCACAAATCGAAGTGTGACAGTGACGACCCCCGAGGGGATCAGCACGACGACAGTTCACACGCGCCAAGGGCAGACGCAAAGCGTCACCGATGGACGTGGGAACACAGTCGTTTACGCGTACGACAGGAGCGGGAACCTCGTGCGTACCGAGGCGCCCGAGGGTGTTGTCACCGAGAACACATACGACAA
Organism: Variovorax sp. YR566; assembly: GCF_051992195.1. Lineage (NCBI taxonomy): Bacteria > Pseudomonadati > Pseudomonadota > Betaproteobacteria > Burkholderiales > Comamonadaceae > Variovorax > Variovorax sp. YR566. Next base: position 2,881,373 of record NZ_CP197092.1, read on the forward strand.
GGCAGGTTTCAAGACCAGCACCACCGATGCCAATGGCGTGGTCACGGAGTTTGCGTACGACGCAGCAGGGCGCGTATTGACACGCACTGTGGATGCCGAGGGCTTGAACCTTGTCACGACTTACGTGTATGACGCGAAGGGACAGGCGGTTCAGGTCACGGACGCGCGAGGCACGGTCACGCAGACCGATTTTGACTTGGACGGCCGCGTCGTGCGGCAGATCGTGGATCCCGCCAACCTGGCGCTGGCGACGACCTACACCTACGATGCAAACGGCACGACATTGAATGTCGTCGACCCGAGGGGTACGCTGACGGTCTATACCTACGATGACCTCGGCAGGCGCATCAAGGAGCAGTTTGATCCGCAAGACATGAATCTCGTGCGTCAGTACGTGTACGACGCCGCCGGGAACATGATCGAGTTCACCGATGCGAACGGAAACTCGACGCGTTACGTGTACGACGCCAACAACCGGCAGGTTTTCAGTATCAACTCGTTGGGCGACGTACAAGAGAACCGCTATGACGCGGAAGCTCGTCTGATCGAGACAGTCGCCTATGCGACCTCCATATCACCCGGAAATCTGGAGGCAATCCTTGGCCAACCATCGCCAACGCAACCGGAAGATATTGCCGCGCTTCTGACTCCAGTGGTCGGATCGGACGTTGTTCAATCACGCCGATACGACAAAGACGATCGGCTGACTTATACGGTTGACGGAACGGGCGCGGTAATCAAGTACGTCTACGACGCAAGCAACAACGTCACCGAGATGCGCGTATATGCCAACCGCATCGATCGAAGCGCTTGGGCACTGGACTCCGACCCCGCAGTCGTTGCGGATGCCGTGCGCGATGAACGTATCCGCACCGTCTATGACGCGCTCAATCGCCGGACTTGGTCAGTCGACGGCACGGCTGGCGTCACCCAGTATTTGTACGACGGCAATGGAAATGTCGTCGAAAGTCGGGCATACGCAAACCAGCTCACGGCAACAGCACTTGCCTCATGGGATGGAAGCTCGGGCCCGGATGTCATCGCGGACCCGTCAAGGGATCAGCGAGTTCGAACCGTCTTTGATGCAGCGAACCGCGCAACGTGGAGAGTCGATGGCGCAGGTGGTGTTACGCACAACGTCTATGACAACGCCGGCAATGTGATCGAGCAACGCGTCTATGCCGAAGCGCTCTCCGCGGTGGCGCTGTCAGCGTGGGACGGACGTTCGGATCTGGTGCTTCAACCAGACAATGCGCGGGATCAGCAGACGCGAAATATCTACGACGCCGCAGGTCGAATGACATGGACTGTCGATGGTGTCGGTGCCGTACAGAAGAATGAGTACGATGCCAACGGCAACGTGGTGATGCACATCAGCTATGCGAATGCGTTGGGAAATGGGCAATCTCCGCAGAGCATTGAGGGCAGCGGTCAGGACCAGTACACGCGCTATATCTACGACGCCGCCAATAGGGTGGAATACCGCTCGCGCTGGGAAGGTCCCTGGACCGAAGACAACCCCTACGGCCCAGCGCTCGATGGACGGGAGGAGGTTTCTTTCGACTACGACGGCGTCGGTAGGTTGCTGCGAAAGACGGTGCACACCAGCTTCACGTACTGGCAGCCGATGGGCTATTCCTCGCCTGAGGAAGATCGCAGCTATTACTACGTCTACGATGCGGCCGGAAGGCTCAGCTACACCGTCGACCCGGAAGCCGCAGTCACGCGCAATATTTACGATGGAGCTGGACGACTTGTTCGGACGGAACAGTTTGCCAATGCCATTGAAGGTGGAGCGACATTCGGCTATTGGGACCACGGGGGTGTTGGCGATCGCGACAGAACCCTGAGCGGCTACGGGCAAGCGTCCAGGGCCGCAGTGTCCAGTTCGGTGGAGACCAGCGCGCGGTTCGACCCGACGGTGAACGTCTTCCTGCGGTTGACGCCTGAGCTCCTGGAGCAAGCCCTCGAGCGCAATCCTTCCGCCGACCGCGTCACCAGAATGACCTACGACGCCGCGGGTCGCCGCACATTCGTCGTTGACGCCATGGGAGGCCTGACCCAGCAGGTCTATGACGCCTTCGGCAACGTCACTCAAGAGATCGCCTACGCCAATCGGCCCGATCTATCGGCTGCGGGAGACACCCTCAGCGAACAGGACATTCTCGCGGGCCGATCTTCGAATGCACTGGCCGATAGAGTTACCCGTCATTTCTTCGACCAGGGGCAACGCCAGGTACTTTCGATCGATGCGCTGGGGGGGCTTACTGAGCTGAGGTATGACGGGATCGGCCGGTTGACCGAATCGCGCAAGTACGCATCGCCGATCAACACGACCGCCCTTGCAGATGAGGCGACGACCAGCGATGTTCGGGCCCTCGTCATGGAAGACGCTGCAAATGATCGAACGTCTCGCATGGTGCACGACGCTGCAGGTCGACCAGTCTTTGCGATCGATGCACAGGGCTATGTCACCAAGACAGAGTACGACGGCCTTGGGCAGGTCAGCAGCACCACGCAGTATGCGCGGCCAATTTCGCTGGCAACGACAGCTACCGCATCCCAAATCGAAGCCGTGCTGGAACCCGACGAACAAGATCGAACGAAATCCTCCGTATTTGATGCGTTAGGCAGGACTGTCCTGAGCATCGACGCCTTGGGTTACTCGGAGTCCTGGACCTACGACATGCTCGGCAACAAGACGAGCTATACCAACGCGAAAGGATCCGTTTGGACCTATGAATACGATGGCCTAGGCCGTCTTGTCAGGGAGGTCTCTCCAGAAGTCGAAATCACAGCCCTCAAGAGCGGATTCAAGGATCGACTCCAGGTCGATAACGAGCAAAGCGGGCTCGGCTCCGTCGTGACCGAAATGCGGTATGACGTCCTCGGAAACATGACGCGCCGCACGGAAGGCGTTGGTCTTTCGTCGGAAAGAAGTACAGACTACACGTACGACAGAGTCGGGCGTCAGATTCGTGTGGATTATCCCGAAGTGGATATCTACGAAGTGGGCGAAGTAAGCCTTGAGTCGCCGCAACGGCTGTACACGACGACCATCTACGATGCCTTCGGAGACGCGATCGCGAATCGCGATGTGGCCGGGAATTTCAGCATCAGGTCGTACGACAATCTGGGCCGGCTTCGATATGAGGTCGATGCACTCGGATACGTGACGGGATACACCCGCAGTACTTTCGGAGACACGGTCGCCCTCACGCGTTATGCATTCGAGGTAGGGGGTGACATTCGCGTTCGAGAGGAGTGGTGGGGAGAAATTGTTGTCCCTCGCTCGGAGGACATCGAGGCCGCTATTGAGACGGATGGCCGTGATCGAACGATCTTGACGACCTACGACCGCTTGGGCCGCTCGATTGAGGTAAAAGAGTCCGAGGTCGCCGTCTACGACGCGGCAACGGGCTCGCAGGGGACGGCTGGGAAGATTACTCGCAACACGTACAACAGCTTTGGTGATCTGGTCCAGGTCGCACAGAGCTTGGGGGCGGACGATTGGGTGCTGTCGGCATCGAACTACTACGACCGCAAAGGTCAGCTCGCGGCAACGGTCGATGCGCTGGGTTACCTCACCAAGCAGGCCTTTGATGCTGTTGGGAATGTGGTCGACAGGACAGAGTTCGCGCGCTCTCTCGACGGTTGGAACGGCATCGCGAGCCTGGCTGGCTGGACCGGGTTCTCAGTCTCTGTGAGTGATGGCGCTGCGCTTTCGCCAACACTCGATGCGGCCAACGACCGCCGTGTGCTGACGAGCTATGACCGAAACAATCGAAAGACCTCCGAAACTCGGGTGCACGTTGAGTACAGCGTTGCCAGCGACGGTAGCAGCACGCGCGGAGACTTGACAACAACCTTCCGTTATGACGCAGTTGGCAATCTGACCCGAACGATCGATGCGGCTGGGGCATCAACCTATAGCTACTATGACGCGCTCGGTCGGGTGGTTGCGGTAGAGGAGCCCGCGCGTCCAGGTGCCGATGGCGTCACGATGGTGAGGCCGTTGACGGTCTTCAGGCGTGATGTGTATGGGAATGTGGTCAGCAAGACCCAGTATCTGAATGGAGGGAGTGAAGGAGCTCCTGTAGATCCTCGGCCCATGCCGTCGTCCATCCATATTCCGAATCCGGAAGTCGCAAGCGCGCAGGCTGGAGGGTGGACGCTTATCGGTGGGTCGGGCTACATGTCTTCGGTCCCTTTCGATGGGGGCAGCCCCGTCTATCGCTTGCGCAGCGACTTCTTCGGACCACTGCACTACTACACCCAGTCAAGCAACGAGCGCGACATTCTGCTGGCATCGGGAATCTGGCATGACGAGGGGATCCTGGGGTACTTGGCCGACAACGAGGACACAGGAACGATCCCGCTGTACAAGGTGCAGCTGCGACTTCCCCCATTCTGGCCTCCGGAGCTCCAGAGCTTCTCGGCCTATCACTTGCTGACGACCAGCTGGGATGAGGTCCAGAATCTCGTTCAGAACTTCAATGCGACGTTCATTGGAACGGTTGGCTATGTGGGAGAGGCACAAAGCTCCACCCTCGATACCGAGATTGTGAGGATGTTCAACCCCTTGGTCGGGGACCAGTTCTACACGGCCGCAACGATCCAGGCCGATCCGTTCGACGATGTCGATCTCGTAGCGAGTACTGACCGGACGAGCTTTGCGAAGTATGACGCTCAAGGTCGTCTGACGCAGAGCACGGACGAGATGGGAGTCAATCACTACTACGCGTACAACGAGCGTGGACAGGTCGCCGTCGAGCGTCAATACGTCACCGAGAGCGACGGATCGAAGACCGAGCTTCGCAAAGAGTACTTTTATGACGCGCTCGGGCGCCAGACTGAGGTCCTCGAACGCGGGACGGTGACAGACACGGCCGACTACAGCAACGATGCGACTGCAAGAGGAAATATCTACAGTAGTAATCCACGCGCGGCTGTGACCCCAGGGGAGTACCCCGTTCTCGATGAAAATGGAAATCCTGTCATTCCGCCGCAGGGTGGCACAGGCGTAGGCAACGGCACCATCAAGCTCACGCAACTCGGAAACGTCATTGACGCCGCAGGCGGCGAGGTCAAGTTCGAGATCGACTACACGACCCCTGCGCGTGCAATTCCTGGTGATGAGGACTCGGAGCCAACGACCGAGCCCGGCCACAGCGCGACCTACTCGAAGAGCTACGCCATTGCGGCGAGTGCGTTGCAGTTGCAAGGCGTCAGCCTCACACCAGATGCAGAGCCGATTGCTACGGTATCCGCGATTCGCATTCTGCAAAAGGATGGTGCAGGAAACTGGGTCGTTCGTTGGCAGGGAACACCCGCGGATGCGAACGGAGCCAACTGGCTGGGCGTTGGTAACACGGACGACCATCGCGTCAGTACTTCGCTAGACTACAACGCGTTCGGAGAGCTTGTCTCGAAGCAGGTACAAGCAGGAGAGACGCAGGTTGGAGCTGAGACATTCGACTATGACAATGCCGGTAACCTGGTATGGACGGATGCAGGGAACGGCGTTGCCAAGACGCTGAAATACGACCGTCTCGGCCGGCAGACTGCAGAGATATCTGGCGAAAGTGGCGATCCCAACAGCCGGTACACGGGGACGGTGTACGACGCGCTGGGGCGAGTGATCGTGAAGAAGTTGGCCGCGCGGGAGTCTTCGGACGTGCCCAACACATCCGTTCAGCCGGAGATCCATCAGAACGTGGACCGATGGGGCAACGTGGTGAGTATCAGTGACCCGCGTTCCTCGAACTGGGTGACGCACTACAGCTATAACGCCAACAATCAGCTGGTGCGTCAGGTGCAGACGGACAGCGATGGCGTATCCGGGATCGACGCCAATGGGAACGTCGTCAATGCGAATGCACCGGTGACTTCCATCTACTACGACGCGATGGGCCGGCAGGTGGCAGTGCACGATGCCAATGGCAACGTCAACGGCCAGGAGTGGGATGACGGCGGCAATCTCGTCAGGGAACTGCACGCGGACGGCAACGGGGTAGACACGGGTGTGGTCAGCCATACCTACAACGCCTTCGGCAACAGGGTGAGCACCACGGATGCCGAGCACAACCTCACCTCCTTTACCTTCGACAAGCTCAACCGCAACGTGCGTACGAACTTCGTGTCGGAAGGGGTTGTGCAGAAGCAGCGTTGGGATGAAGCCGGACGTCTGGTCTCTCAAACCAACGGGAACAACGAGACGACGAAATACGGCTACGACGTTCGGGGTAACCTGATATGGACAACGCAGCCGATGGGGCAGACCACCTATGCCGGCTACGACGCACTCAATCGCAAGGTGATTGAGATGGACGCCAACGGTGCGTTGGCAACCTGGACATACGACTACTTCGGCAAGCTGACGGCGCACCGCGATATTGGTGGAGCGCTGTATAGCTACACGTACGACAGCCTTGCGCAACTGAAGACACAGACCAACACCCGTGGTCAGAACTTGAGTTTTGACTACGATGGAGCGGGTCAGTTGATCCGGGCGACCGACGGTGCCATCGGGCAGGAAACGGCCTACGCCTACGACCTGGGAGGGCGCCGACTTCGCGAGAAGACGGTGCAAGGCGGCGTCACCTACCAGGATAACTCCATTGCCTATGATGCCTTGGGGCGCATGCGTTGGGTCAATGACGGCAGTGGAGGCGTCACGCTGACGGTCGACTACGACAAGGTTGGCAATCGCACGCACATCCGTACTCAGTTGAACAATGCGGATGTCAACACGCTGCCTTCGGACACGCATCGCTACTTCCAGTACGACGCGATGAACCGTCAGATCCTGGTGGATTCGTCCAGCGTGGATGGCTCGGTTCTGGGGGCTGAAGGCCACCGGCTTGAGTACGACTACAACGGCCGTCGCGTCATGGACACGCGGGAAGGGGTGCGAATCGAGCTTGATGCCAATGGCCAGTGGGCTCCACAGGCTGGGGAGACCGTCGAGACTTACGGCTATGACGGATTGAGCCGCTTGAAGACCGTCACGCGTGACAACGTGCTGGTGGAGTCTCGCACTTACGACGGGGCTGGCCGGGTTCTCACCAACAGTCCCGGAGCGCTGGATTCCGGCTACATCGCGCTGCATAGCGTGTCTCAAGGCGTGACGGGTAACGACCCGATCCAGGCACGCATTAGCCAGTACGACGCCAACGGTCGGATCACCTATCAGAGCACCCTGGCCTACGTGTCGCCGCTGGTAACGCCCAGTGGACAAACTTTCACTGGCGTCACCTATGAGTACGATGCCGCGGGCAACGTGTTGGGCTACCTCACCGCTAATGCGGACCCGTTGAACCCGACCTTCACGCGCACCGAAAACGGGGTGCAGCGGGGTGAGGGATACAAGCAGGCGATCAGTCTCAGTCAGACTGTAGCGGCGGCGGGAGGCTCTGCCGGGACGCCGATTTCACAAGGCGGCGTCGGGTACAACTATGACGTCAACGGCTTCCTGACGCACACCGGCGATCCGGGCAACCAGACGGTCACGCAGAACCACTTCTTCGTCAACGATGCCAACGGCACGGCCCTGTACGCCTACTACGGCAACCCGGCCACGCCGATGCAGGGGCAACGCCAGTTGGTGGTGAACGGGGAGGTGCTTGGCCGCTACGGCTGGGTACCCGACCAGCGCTATGCGGGCGTCAGCTTCCCTGTGCCCGGCTTTACGCCCTACAAGCAGGAGGCAAGCTTCAGCTTTGGCTATCAGCCAATCAACGGCAACTACCCGGCGGGTACGCCGGGCACTTATGCCGTCGGGGCGAGCGATACGCTGCAGGGCATCGCCAAGAACGCCTACGGCGATTCGAGCCTGTGGTACCTGATCGCCGACGCCAACGGACTGGGCGGCAACGCAGAGTTGCGCGTGGGACAGGTGCTGACAATCCCGGCGCATGTGTCCAACTCGGACAATAGCGGCACCTTCAGGCCGTACGACCCAAGCAAGATCCTGGGGGATACCAATCCCACCATGATGGCGCTGCCCCAAAGCCAGGACAAGGGCTGCGGTGGTCTTGGGCAGGTGATCGTGGCCATTGTGGCGATCGTTGTCACGATCTACACCGCGGGCGCAGCTGCAGGTGCTTGGGGAGCGGCAGGAACCGCAGGGACGGCAACAGCGTCTGCCGGAGTTGGGGCGACCATGACGACGGGGCTGACCGCCATGGGCGGTGGCTATGGAGTGGTGGGAGCCGCAGCAGCGGCTGTTGGTGGCGCTGTCGGCTCGATAGCCAGTCAGGCGGTGGGCATCGGGTTGGGAGTGCAAGACAGCTTCAGCTGGAGAGGTGTGGCGCTAGGTGCGCTTGGGGCGGGAGTTGGTGCTGGTGTAGGCGCGGCACTGAACGTGCCTGGAAGTCTGCTTGCTGGTAACGGATGGCAGGCAGTGGGGCGTGCAGCGATCTCGAATGCGCTCACGCAGGGGGTTGCCGTAGCTACTGGGCTCCAAGACCAGTTCAGTTGGAGAGGGGTGGCGGCTGCTGCAGCAAGCTCGGCGATTGGACAGGGCCTCAATCAGGCGATGAACTACGACCCAACGATGGGCTTCGAGTTCAGCAAAAGCTTGGTTTCCGGCGTGGGCAGCAGCGTGATTGCGCAAGTGGTACGCGGCGGGAAGATCACCGCAGCTTCGGTGGCGTCAGATGCTTTCGGGAACATCATTGGTGACTCTCTGGCGGCTGCGAACCGTAGCATCGATCCCGCGAACCCCTACGGCTATCAACCGTCGAGCCGCGGTATCACTGGCTGGCGTAATTTCGAGGGGGCACTTGGCAATGCACTGGGGGACTCCATCGCAGCGGCCAACGGGCAAGGCAGCGCGAGCAGCATTCCAGGGCCGGTGGGCGCCGACGAAAGGTCGCGCATCCTGGGGATGTTCAGTGACGGGCCATCGATGACATCGAGGTCGAACTACAACACCGAGCCTTCCGGAAACGGCATCTTGGGTTGGCAAGACAGCCAGTCTGCGCAGCCCGGCATGTTGCGCACCGGCGAGGTGGGTACTGACGCTGGAATCAGTGACGCGGAGATCACTGCGATGCGCAAGCAGAATCTCTCCCGCGCCCAAGATTTGGCTGCCCAGAGTCTCGCGCGCGATGGTGGCTCAGGCGATGTCCAAGGCTGGATCGACGCGGCTGGCAGGTATCACGTGGAGTTCGGTTTAACCAGCGTACCTGCAGAAAGAAACTTCCTGATGGAGGGCAGCGCGTCTGCTCGTGCGTCTGCCGTTGCACCTTACAACGAGATGATCGCCAACTCCGATAGCTGGATCGGGAAGGCGGGGGGTGTTGCTGGACGCATTGGCACCAACGTTGGATATGACCTTGCGGATGCTGGGATCGGCCTCTACACGCTGGCGACGAATGGCAATGCGCGGGCGCAGCTTGGAAACACCCTGGGCTATGCCGCAACACACCCCTTCAACGCGATGTACGCGGGCTACAACAAGGCCGAGGCCTACTTGGCGAGGACCGACGCAAGCCAAATTGCAGAAGATGGCGCTCGGCTTCTTTGGGGCGGGGTGGCGACTGCAGGTACGGGCAAGGTGGCCACCACGGTGGGAGTCGCGAGCGTAGAGGGGGCGGTGAATACAGCGCGTTGGCTTGCACCAAAGGCTGCGGAGATAGCCGAAAGCCAAATAGGTCGCATGGGAGGAAGACTCTATGCTGTTGAGTCCGGGCCATCGCTGAGCGGCTCTGCTGCGGGTTCTGATTTTGTTGGCCCACAAATGCCCACTACATATGTATCGGCAGAGATGCAGGAGAAAATCCTCTGGGGACAACGTCAATTAAGATCTGATGGGACCCCCTCTAATGGATTAATTGGCGCGCATTCTGGTGAAATTGGTAATAATCTTCCTAATTATGCTGTGGAGGTGCTGAGGAGCAATCCCGATGGTACTTCTTCGGTGAAACTTGTAAAGCAATTTGCCGATGGAAATGTTTCAAAAATTAAATCAAGTACTCTTGCGCCCGCGACATGGTCGGATGCGGATTTTCTGGACGCCATTCAAAGAGTTGGTGCTCCGGAAAATGCAATCGCCGCACGTCTATCAGACGGTTCAACTTTTTACCGAGGTACGGTCAGAGGGGTCAACATGGAAGTTATCAAGATCGGCAACCGTGTAACCTCGGCATACCCAACAGGCGGACCATTCAGCTTGCTTGACTCACTTGGACTGGCTCCAAAACCTTAGAAAAAAGTTATATGTTCTCTGAATATGATGATTATTTGAAACTTGATTTTCTGGTTGACTATTGGTATGACGAAGGCATTGATATCGCATCGAAAATAATTTCGAGGTTTGAAGAAAGTGCCTGGGATGAGCTGTTGGTAAATTGCTCGCTGAGAACGAGTCAGTGGAAAATTCGTTGTGCTGAAACTTTGGATTTGACAGTGCATCCGACTTCGGTTTTGGTATTGCTGAGACTGTTAGATTCCTCTGACAAGGAAGTCGTGCTCGCTGCTGCGGATACTCTGCGAGATAAAAATGTCGAAAAAATTCCTTTGAGAGTTGTGGCGGAACTTCAGGCGTTTGCGGAAAAAGGCTCTCCGCCTGTTAAAGCTATTATTGGAAATATTTTGGAAAAATTAGATATCAAGTAATAAAGGCTAGATTTGGCAATGCGTTGGGCGACTCCATCGCAGCGGCCAATGGGCAGAAAACACAGGGCGTTGGCCCGTGGTCTGAGAAGGACTACCGCAACGGGTCGGACATTCAGGACGATGACTACCTGAACGCGGCTTCGCATGAACAACGGGTTCAGCAGATGCAGGCACAGGCTGGATCGGCTTCGGCTGCAACCTATGTGCCGGGCAGAGCGGGAGGCATGACGGCGTTGCCGGTGGAGGTGCAGTCGGCCCTGAATTCCGGCGGTGGGTACCTGCCATCGATGTACCCAGATCCCCAGCAGGTAAGCGTCTGGCGTGATCGAAACACAGGGGTCACGCATCACGACTTCGATACGAGCGCGGATGCGATGTCAGTTCGTCCGCAGAGTGCCTTGGTGGCTGGAGTCTTGCCGCCTGTTGGCAACCTTCCATCGCCCTATGGCAGGTCGCTCACGACGGGTGAGGAACTAGCCTATCAGCTTGTCGGCGGTGTTCAAGGTGTGGCGCTGACGGGCATCGAGGCTGCCAATAGCACGGTGCGCATTCTGGGCAACACCGTGCTCCAGATTGGTGACATCCTGACCGCTGGGGTGAACCATGACAGCCCGATCATTCAGCAGGCGTGGATTGAGCAAGGTGCATTGGCGCAGGGTGTCGTCAACCTGGTGACCTCGCCTCGTGTTGTTGCGGGCCAGGTCATCGACAACATCGCTGAGAATTATGCTCGTGCAGAAGCCTTAAGAGCACAAGGCGATGAGATTGGCGCGGCTCGAATCAACGCGAACCAGACCTCGGCTATCGCTGCCGGCGTGCTGGGAGGCGCCCAGTCGATTCGGGATGTCGCGCGCTTGGGTGCCGCTGGTTTGCGTGAGTTGGGAGTGCAGGACTATGCATTCAAGGCCGTTGACCTTGATGCTGCATTGCCAAGCTATGGCAGATCTCAACGTGGGGCGATTGGGATCGGATTGGAGCCAATTCCAAACAAGCCAGCCACATACAGCGTTGCGTTTGAAACGCAGCTTGATGTGGTTGATTTTGGCAAGAGTAGAGATGTTCATTTTAATCGGGCCAATGCGGCTCTTGATAAAGCCTTACAGGCGGATTCGGAATTCTCGGTGATGATGGAAAAATTAATTCCAGGCGTGCAAGACTCTGTATCAGCCATTGGCGGAAGGACTAGGCCGAGTGGCTGGATATGGGAGCATGCTTCTTCTTCGACGGCTTTTGGTCAGCAGGGAATCATGCGACTTGTCCCCAGTTATCAGCACACACCGGGATCATCATGGTGGCGAGCATTGCATCCTAATACTGGTGCATCGGGCGGTTATGCTGAGTGGGCAATCCCAGCAGGGGCACCTAAAAACTAGCAGCAAATGAACGTAGATCGAATAAACATAAATATCGGGGGTCTGCCCTCGACAGGCTTTAACGGGGACGAGAGAGAGTTTGAAAATCTCGAACGTCTTGCTGGTGGCCATCTTCCAGCTAGTTATCGAGAGTTGATGAAGCGGGCAGACGGTGGTCATCCAGAGATTGGATGTTTCCGTCCACTGGGAAGTGGTGTCCCAGGAAATTTGTTTAGTGTCGACTGGTTCTACTCGCTTGCGAATCCTGCCATTGAAAACGTCAGGGTTGCATTCGCAATGTGGTCATCATTGCTGGGGGAAAAGACGCTGCCATTAGGGGCAGATGGTGGTGGAAACCAGATATATCTTCAACTGAGTGAGGCCGAATCGTCAGTTTGGCTGTATCTACATGATGAGGGAGGGAAGAGAGTGAAAATTGCTAACAATCTAGAGGACTTCATTGATTCCTTGGAGCTAAACCCCGACTTCATATGAGAGTTGCACCATGACAAGCAGGTATGCTGGGAGACCATTTCTAAGACTGCTGGAGTTCTACGTACTCGATGCAATAGGGCAGTTGGATGAGCGCTACGCTACAACATTGCAACGCATGGAGCCCAAGCTTCAAGAAACGTATGGAATGCAAGGAAGTTGGTCAGAAATTGTGCGTGCGCAGATGCAGTTCCCTGACTCTTTGCCAGAAAAAATCCGACTCCTATGGGAGCGAAATCTCGAATCGGCGCGCGCCAGCGACTTGGCGATTGATCCCGAACGATTTGCAGAAGTCTTTGTAGATCAGAATTTCCCGGCTGCTAGCTAACTGCCGCTAAACAAAAAAGCCCTCACCGCCCCAGCTGCAAGGCTGAGGTATGTGAGGGTTTCGTCGTTGATGGTGTTCGCTGCTCGTCAGCCCGTAATGGTCCGACGAAGGCCGTCCTTGCCTGATGCGCAGGCTGCAGGAAGCATCTGACCTCAATCGCAGACCCGCTTGGAGGTGTGCGCTAAAGGAGATGGTGCACACCATGAAGAGTGAGCAAGACTCGAAGGCCGGCCGACGACATCACGACCGTGCGTTCAAGCAGGAGCTGGTGCGACAAAGCCTGGAGCCAGGCGCGTCCGTATCGGCGATCGCGCTGCGCAGTGGCATCAACGCCAACATGCTGTTCAAGTGGCGCAGGGAGCATGTTCGAGCCGCAGGCGACGCGCCGCCGGCGGTGCTGTTGCCGATAGAGGTAGCACCGGCGACCGAGGTCATGTCCATTCCGACTTCCGCTGCGCCTGCCCCATCGTCATCGAGACCGACACCGCGGACTGGCGTCATCGAACTGGAGTTCGCCGGCGCGCAATTGCGACTGCGTGGCGCTGTCGACGAAGACAGTCTGTGCAGCGTCCTGCGCGCGCTGCGCCAGAGTGCATGATCGGCCCGCGGGCGGGCACCCGCGTCTGGCTGGCCGCTGGCGTGACGGACATGCGTTGCGGCATGGACACGCTGGCGGCGAAGGTGCAGACCGCTCTCACCGAGGATCCGTACTCCGGCCACGTCTTCGTCTTCCGCGGGCGGCGCGGCGACCTGGTCAAGCTGTTGTGGAGTGACGGCGACGGCATGTGCCTGCTGGCCAAGCGGCTGGAGCGAGGGCGATTCGTCTGGCCACAGGCCGAGTCGGGATCGATCTCGTTGAGCGGTGCGCAGCTGTCGATGCTGCTCGAAGGCATCGACTGGCGCCGACCCGAGCGCACCTGGCAGCCACGCGCAGCGGCGTAGTGGAGCATCGGCCAAGTTGACAGGACAACTCCCGTTGTAGGGCCAGGTACCGACCGGCACAGTCGTAGCCATGACCTCGCAGGAACTGCTTGCCGCCAACGCCGCGCTCAGCGGCGAAGTGCAGCGCTCGCAAGAGGCATTGAAGATCGCGCTGCTGACCGTCGAGAAGCTCAAGGTTGAAGTGGCGTACTTGCGGCGCATGAAGTACGGCCGCTCCAGCGAGCAGCTTGAACACGCTCAGCTTGAACTCGTGGGCGGGCAGCTCGCGCAGCCGGCGGTGACCCCCGCGGTGCCGGGCGAAGACGACGCTGATGGCAAGCACCCTTCCAACGTCACGTCCATCGATCAAGGCCGCAAGAAGCGCCAGGCGCGACAGCGCACCGGCGTGCGCGACTTGCCAGATCATCTGCCGCGGCGCACCGTGATGCATACGCCGCACAGCGGTTGCAACTGCCAGGCCTGCGGCCGCGGTCTTCGCGAGATCGGCCAGGACGTCGCGGAGGTACTCGACTATGAGCCGGGCAGCTTCCATGTTGTGCGCCACGTTCGCCCCAAGCTCGCTTGCGCGAACTGCAGCACGATCACGCAGGTGCCCGCGCCGAGTCGCCCCATCGATCGCTGCATGGCCGGCGCCGGGCTGCTCTCGCACGTGCTGGTGAGCAAGTATTGCGATCACACACCCTTGTATCGGCTGTGCCAGATCTACAGCCGTGAAGGCGTCGAGCTGCAGCGCTCGACCCTGGCCGACTGGGTGGCGCAGGCGGCACGCTTGCTGAGCCCGCTGGCCGAAGCCATCGGCCGCTACGTGTTGGCGGCTGACAAGATCCACGGTGACGACACGCCGATCCGCGTGCTCGGCGGCGCCGGTGCCAAGGCGCGCACTGGACGCCTGTGGGTGTACGTGAGGGATGACCGCCCCAGCGGCGACACAGCGCCGCCGGCGGTGTGGTTCCAGTACTCGGCGAACCGCAGGGGCGAACACCCCGTGCGCCATCTGCGGCACTTCAAGGGAATCCTGCAAGCTGATGCCTTCGCTGGCTACCACCCCTTGTATGAAGACGGCCGGGTGGTCGAGGCGGCTTGCTGGAGCCATGCACGGCGCAAGCTGTGGGACATCCACGAGCGCCAGCACAAGCTCGGCGGAACGCTGGCGCACCAGGCGCTGCAGCGCATCGGCAAGGTCTTCGGGGTGGAAGCCGAGATCCGAGGCAAGCCGCCACACGAGCGAATGCGGGTTCGCCGGGAACGAACCGCTGCAATGCTGGGCGACCTGAAGGCATGGTTCGACACGGCGCTGTCGCAGGTCTCGGCGAAGTCGCCGATGGCGTTGGCGATCGGGTATTCGCTGAGCAACTGGACGGCGCTGACGCGCTTCGTCGACGATGGGCGGATCGAAATGCACAACAACGCGGCCGAGCGCGCGCTGCGCGGCGTGGCGATCGGCCGCAAGAACTACCTGCATCTCGGCTCGGACAACGGCGGGCACAGCGCGGCGGTGATTTACACCTTGATCGGCTCGGCCAAGCTCGTCGGCATTGATTCGCAGGCCTACTTGCGCCACGTGCTCGAGCGCATCGCCGACCATCCGAGCAACCGTATCGACGAGTTGCTGCCGTGGGCGGTCGCCAGTGAGCTTGCCAAGGCGGCGCCGACGAGCTCACAGCCGACTGACAAGCTCGCGGCCTGAGCGCATCGCCGCTGGCAAAATCGCCAGCATGCGTGTCAAGCAGATCGAAGATCTCCCCATGGCCACCAGCGCTGAGCTGTACCAGCTCAGCTGGGTCATCGAGCAACTCATGGCCGACCCCAGGCGCATCGTGCAGGCGCGCTCGCAGTTGCACATGGGCCAACTGGTGAGGTACTGGGACTGGGGGACCGGCAAGCTGCGCGAGGCTCGCATCGCGGCGATGAAAGACCGGCAGGTCACACTGATCGATGAGCAAAGCAAACAGCGCTTCAGCGTGCTGTACGCGGCCGTCGTGCCTGTCGATGATCAGCAGGCAGGCGCGTCACCCTCACCGGCGACTGCCGCACCGCTGAGGCCGCCGCCGGAGATCCATCACAAACAGGACTTCCGCGTCGGCCAGCGCGTGAGCTTCACCGACCAAAGCCTCAAGCGCCACGTCGGAGAAATCGTTCGGATCAACCAGCGCACGGCCACCGTTCACTGCGACGGCCGCGCATGGCGCGTGGCGTTCGCTCTGCTTCAACACGTCACCGACATCACGCCTTAAACCACCCGGCCGTCAACAACGGCCTCGAGCGGACTATTACGTCAGCCCTGAGCCAACACCGTCTCCAGCATCTGACTGACGAATCGCTGCCTGGCCTTGGGTAGCTGCGCGATCGCCTCGATCTGCTGCTGCCACTTGGGCACCGGCCCGCGCTTGCTGCGGCTGGCCTGCTGCCCTTCGCCGAACAACTCCTCCAACGACACCGACAACGTACGCGCCACCGTAGGCAGCGCCGACACCGGAATGCGCCGCGTACCCGCCTCATAGGCCTGCAGCGTCTGCTGTGCCACGCCCAGCGCCTCGGCCAGCTGCGTCTGCGTCAGGTTGCGCGCGCGGCGTAGCTGGGCAATGCGCTCGTGTTGATTTCCGCGCAGGCGTGACCCCCGTTTCCGCTGACGCCTGACCCCGCCAATACGTCAGAGCGCACGCCTGTGGTCCAGAGCATCGCTACGCAAATGCGGGTCAGCACTCGATGGGAAAGCAGGTCAAACGAGCGCGGAAATCCACAGTGCCGCCGGGCCGTAATGGGTGTTGCGGTTGCGAGCTCAGGCCGCTGTAGGGTGTGCGGAAGAGGAGGGCATGACGGCAAGTCAGCATCGCGATTCGTGTGACGTGCTGTCATCTCCATCGCGAATTTGATTGGGCTTGGGCGTGAAGTAGGCGACTGTCACAAGCACGCAACGCGCAGTTCAATGTAGTGAAAAAGACTCACCAAAAATACCTCTTAAGTACTCATTATCGAGCGGCTGAAATCATTGAACTGTTACTTAAGATTTCATTTGAGAAATGCTTGAGAAACTTTCTTCGCCAAATTCAAGCTTCGCAAGCCAGCTGATCCCGGATCGTGTATTCTGAATGTAGGAGGGGGACTACGCTTTTGTGCCTATGCCCCGGCCTGTGGAGGTGTGATTCGTTCAAGTATTTGAGGCGAGTTGCTCCCGGATTCGTGTAACCGAGTGATAGAGGTGTATCGCTCGCTGGCCGAATCTCTCCACCTGAAGGCTTCTAAAAAGAGTGATCGAGGGGGAACTGAATTGCACGCCGATCTGGCTTTGAAAATGATGGCGGACCTGTTCTGGACAGGCCTGCTCCTGTGCCTTCCGCTGCTGGGCCTGACCATGCTGGTCGGCATCGTGATCAGCGTGCTCCAGGTGGTGACGCAGGTCCAGGAAATGTCACTGACCTTCGTGCCCAAGCTCTTCACGGCGGGGGCCGTCTTGATCGTGGCGGGCCCGTGGATGCTGGGCAAGCTCACGCAATTCACGGTCCAGCTCTGGAGCAGCATTCCTTCGATGTTCTGATCGTCGGGAACATCCAGTGAATCCCTCGCAGTCGCCTGCAGCCGCGTCGACGCTGCTCGGAGCCGCGGCCGGTGGCATTGATGCGTCCTGGCTGCTTCTTGTCGGGCTGTTGGCCTTGCGCGTCGCCGCCACCTTTGCGATGACCCCCGTGCTGTATGCGGTGCCGCTGCCGGCCTCAGTGCGGGTGCTGCTCGTGCTTTGTCTGTCCGTTGCGCTCGCCTCTGCGCTGCCTGTGTCTGCCGGCCCCTGGATGGGTTGGGGTGCGCTTCTCTCTGCAGCCTTGTCGGAACTCGCACTCGGTGCGACGCTGGGCTTGGGAATCCTCCTGGCTTTCGGCGCCTTCGCCGTGGCGGGACAGTTGCTCGACGTCCAACTCGGCTTTGGCATTGCGCAAGTCTTTGATCCCGTAACGCAGCGTCCCGTCCCGATCCTCACCTCTGCCTTCGGTTACTTCGCCGTGCTGATGTTCTTCCTGGTCAACGGCCACCACGCGCTGCTGCGCGGCATCAGCTACAGCATCGAACGGTTCCCTGTGGGCGCGCCCTGGTCGATCGCGTATGCGGCAGCGCCGATACTGAAGCAGGCATCGGGGTTGTTCAGTCTGGGCTTCGCGCTTGCAGCGCCCGTCGTGTTCTGCATCCTGCTCGTGGAATTCGCGCTCGGCGTCGTTGGGCGCAACCTGCCGCAGATGAACATGTTCACGATGGGCATCCCGGTGAAGATTCTGGTGGGCCTGGTCGCGCTGTCGCTCTGGTTTGCCGGCATCGGCGGCGTCATGACGCGGGTCTACGCAAGCATCGCCACGACGTGGGATGGCATTTTCGTCGCGGCGCCTTCGCCGCAAGGGCCGGTGCGCTGATGGCCGAGCAGGATCTCGATCGCAACGAGGCGGCCACGCCTTACAAGCTCAAGCGTGCGCGCGAACGTGGACAGGTGGCGAAGAGCACGGATGTCGTGTCGGCCATCGTGTTTGCGGTGGCTGTGGTCTATCTCACCTGGCGCGGCTTCGAAGCGGTGGCGGGGCAGTTTCGCTTCGACCAGGCGCTGTTGATCCACGCGGGCCGCATGGACGCTTCTGGCGCGGGCCTGTGGCCGCTGATCGAGCGCGCACTGCGCGCGGCGCTGATGCTCGCGGCTCCGTTCTTTGCGACCGTCATGCTGGCGGCCATCATCGGCAACATGATGCAGACCGGTCCGATACTTTCCTTTGAGCCGGTCAAGATGGATTTCGATCGGATCAATCCGGTCAACGGCCTCAAGAAGCTGTTCTCGATGCGCGTGCTGTTCGACGCGGCGCGTGCGGTCATCAAACTCTCGCTGCTGACGCTGGTGGCTGTCCTGGCACTCAAGGCGCTCTCAGGCCAGTTCTATGCGCTGGCTTCGCTGTCGGCCAATGGCTACCTTCACATCCTGCTGGACGACCTGTCCAGCGTGGGGCTCAAGATGGCGCTGGTGCTTGGACTCATCGCGCTGCTCGACCTGATGTACACGCGGCGCGAGTTCAGCAAGAAGATGCGCATGAGCCAGCGCGAACTCAAGGACGAAGCCAAGCACCGCGAAGGTGATCCGCGCATTCGCGCCCGCCTGCGCGAGCTGCGCCGGGAGACGCTCAAGCGAAGCCTGGCGTTGCGCCAGACGCGCAATGCGGACGTCGTGATCACCAACCCGACCCATCTGGCCGTTGCACTGAAGTACGAGCATGGCCGGATGACTTCTCCGCTGCTGCTGGCCAAGGGGGCGGGACACATGGCAGCGGCCATGCGCGAGATCGCCGCCCGTCATCGCATTCCTGTGGTGCAGAACCCCGCTCTGGCGCGGCGCATCTACAAGGAGTTGCCCGTCGATCACTCCGTGCCGCCCGAGTTGTATGCGCAGGTTGCACGCATCATCGTCTGGGTCTTTGCGATGCGCGAGCAGCGCCAGGGCCGTGCGGCATCGGGAGTTCAGGCATGAACGCGCTGAGTCGCATCCTGGGCAAGAACAGCGACATCGCGCTCGTGCTGCTGGTGCTCGGCGTGCTCGTGGTGCTTTTTGCGCCCATTCCCAGCGGGTTGCTCGACTTTCTGATTCTGAGCAATTTCAGCTTCGCGTTTCTGGTGCTGCTGCTGACTTTCTACATGGCCAGGCCGGTGGAGTTTTCGACGTTCCCCTCGCTGCTGCTGATCGCCACCTTGTTCCGGCTGTCGCTCAATGTGGCGGCCACGCGGCTGATCCTTTCCGACGGCGACGCCGGCCGGGTCATCGGTGCCATCGGTGCCTTCGTGGTTGGCGGCAACTACGTCATCGGGCTGATCGTGTTCCTGATCCTGATCGTCGTCCAGTACGTGGTGGTGACCAGCGGTGCGCAGCGCGTGTCGGAGGTCGCTGCGCGCTTCACGCTCGACAGCATGCCGGGCCAGCAGATGAGCATCGACGCCGATCTCAACATGGGCTTCATCGATCAGGCCGAGGCCCAGCGCCGACGCAAGAACATCGAGAAGGAGGCCGGCTTCTACGGCGCGATGGATGGCGCCAGCAAGTTCGTCAAGGGCGACGCGATCGCGGGCATCATCATCCTGCTCATCAACATCATCGGCGGGCTGGTGATCGGGGTGATGCAGCATGGCTTGCCTTGGGGCCAGGCGCTGCAGACCTACACGCTGCTGACCATCGGTGACGGCATCGTGACCCAGGTGCCCGCGCTCGTGATCGCTGTGGGCACGGGCATCATCGTGACGCGCTCGTCTTCCGACGCCAACCTGAGCCGCGAAGCCTTGCGCCAGGTGAGTTCATTCCCGAAAACGCTTCTGCTGGTGGCGATGGCACTGGGCGGGCTGCTGCTGCTGCCCGGCATTCCCGCGTTGCCGACCCTCGCGCTGACGGCCTGTTTCCTGTTCGCTGCGACCATGCTGTACCGCGCCGCGAAGAACAAGGCCCTGGAGCCTGGTGGAGCGCAACTGGCCGCTGGCTCGGCCCAGAGTGACGTGCCGTCGGTCGATGGTGCCTCGGGCCCATCAGGTGCCTCCGGCGACGATCCCTATGCACTGCTGCAGGTGGAGCCCATCGAGGTCCACATCGGAAGTAAATGGGTGCCGGTGGTCAACCAGCCCGGCAGCATCCTCATGGAACGCATCGCCACCTTCCGCAAGCAACACGCGCAGGAATTCGGTCTGGTGCTGCCGCGCGTGCGCTTCAAGGATTCGGCTCGGCTGTCGGCCGATCGCTACGAGATCCATCTCGACGGTGTCCTGGTCGGCAAGGGCGAGGCGCGCGCGGACAAGCTGCTGGCCATTCATCCCGCAGGAGACATCAAGTCCATTCCCGGCGAGCCCACGCGCGACCCGACCTATGGCCTTCCGGCGCTCTGGATCGACGAGAGCCAGCGCGAAGCGGCGGGCCGCGCGAAGTACACGCTGGTCGATGCGCCCACGGTCTTCATGACGCATCTCACAGAAATGCTCCGGCGCGAGTCCGCCACGTTGCTCACGCGCGCCGAGGTGGACCGTCTGCTCGCGCGCGTTCGGCAGAGCCAGCCGGGGCTGGTCGAGGAACTCATTCCGACCGTCCTGTCGTCGAGCGACGTCCAGAAGGTGCTGCAGAACCTGCTGCGCGAGAAGGTCTCGGTCCGCCACATCGAGGCGATTCTCGAGACGCTTTCCGACGCGGGGCGCACGAACCGCGATGCGAGCCATCTCACCGAGGTCGTTCGCCAGCGGCTAGGCCATGCAATCTGCCAGGGCCTGCTCGGCGAGGCGACATCGCTGCAGGTCATGACGCTCGACCCTGCGATCGAAAGCCAGTTCCTGCAAAGCGTCCACGTGGCGACGGAAGCCGGCGGAGCGCAGCCCTTCGTGCTCGACCCGCGGCTGTCCGAGGAGCTGATGAAGCGCCTGGTGCAGCAGGCCGAACGCATGATGAAGAGCAACATGCTGCCCGTGCTGCTGTGTGCGCCCGAGTTGCGCCGCCACGTGCGGGCGCTGTCGGAGCGCGTGATGCCGCACCTGCGTGTGCTCTCCATGGCCGAGGTGCCGAACACCATCGAGCTGAAGTCGTTCAGCGTCGTCCAACTATGAAATCCGGGGAGGCACATCCATGAGCGACGTACTGGCCATCAGCCTGAACAGCATGCAGCAGGACATGGCGCGCCTGGAGCGCATCAGCATGAACATGGCCAATGCCACGACGCCCGGCTACAAGCGGGAAGTCGCCACTTCGCTGCCGATGGGCGCGGGCAGCTTTGCCGACGCGATGCGCGGCATCGACGGTGCGCAGGTAGGCTTGCAGGCCGACGCGTCGCCGGGCATCGCGGGGCGGCTCGCCGCGGCCGGGGCGTTGCTGGTACAGACCGACATGCGGCCGGGCACATTCAAATCCACGGGCCAGAGCCTGGACGTCGCACTGGCGGTGCCGGGCTTCTTCGAGATCTCCACTGAAGCCGGCCTGGCCTACACCCGGCAGGGCAGCTGGCAGCTCGACCCCCGCGGCCGGCTCGTCACGGCGCAGGGTCATCCGGTGATGGGGCGCGGCGGCGAGATCGTGCTGACACGCCCCAATCCGGTGATCGATGCCTCGGGCCAGGTGTTCGAGTCGAAACCCGGTGGCGGCGCGGAGGCGACACCCGTGGCCCAGCTCAAGGTCGTGCAGTTCGAAAGCACCCAGGACCTTCGGCGCATGGGCGACAGCATGGTGAGCACGGACCAGGTGCCCACGCAGCTGCCGGACGCCGATGTGCAACTGAAGCAAGGCTTCCTCGAGAACTCCAACGTGAGTTCGATGCGGGAGATGGCGCAGCTGATCCAGTCGATGCGCCATTTCGAATCGATGCAGCGCGTGGCTCTGGGCTACGACGAAATGATTGGCGGCGCGGTCCGCAAGCTCGGCGAGCTTTCCTGATCCGGGCCTCCCCGCAAATTCCTCATCCTTCACCGAGAAACCCCATGTTCGACGCCCTCTACATCAGCGCCACCGGCATGCAGGCGCAGCAGCTCAATGTCGACACCATCGCCAACAACCTGGCCAATGTGAACACCACTGGGTTCAAGAAAAGCAAGGTCGGCTTCACCGACCTCATGGTGCGTGAGGCGGCGCGCCTGATGCCTTCGCAGGAGCAGGCCGGCATTCTGGGCGGCGAGAGCAGGCTCGGTGCGGGTGTGGGCATCGTGTCGGTATCGAAGCTGTTCGATATGGGCGACCTCAAGAAGACCGAGTCGGCCTTCGACATCGCGATCCAGGGAGAGGGCTTTCTCGAGGTGTCGATGCCTGATGGTTCGAGCGCCTACACGCGCGGCGGAACTTTCAAGGTCAATAGCGAGGGGCTGCTGGCCACTTCGGGTGGCTATGCGCTCAAGCCCAACCTCGCGATTCCGGACAACGCCAAGAACATGCAGATCGACAGCGAGGGACGCGTGCGAATCCAGGTGGCAGGGCAGGCTACGCCGGTCGAAGTGGGTCAACTCGACCTGGTGCGGTTCACGAGCCCGTCGGGCCTGCTGCCCCAAGGTGACAACCTCTACCGAGCGAGCCCGGGTTCGGGCGAGGCGATCTCCGGCAAGCCGACCGAAGACGGCATGGGTAGCCTGGCCCAGGGCTTCCTCGAAGGCTCGAACGTCAAACTGACCGAGGAGATGGTCAACCTGATGGTGGCCCAGCGCGTGTATGAAGCCAACGTGAAGGTCATGCAAGCGTCGGACGAGATGCTGGGGATGATCAATGGCCTGCGCAAGTAGCAACGCCGGGGCCGTGCTGCTGGCCCTGTGCATGTCCGGCGTAGCGGCAGGCGCTTTCGCTGCTCCGTCCGCAGGCGATGGCTCGGTCGCGATCGAGCTGCGCCCCTGGGTCAAGGTCGAGCAGGCCAGCGTTCGTCTGGGCGACATCGCCTTTCTGACTTCGCGCGACCTGCCTACCCTGCGCAGGCTCATGGCACTGCCCATCGGCACGGCACCTCGGCCCGGTTCTCCTGCGGTTCTGGATCGCGACACCGTCGTGCAATGGGTCGAGGCGCGCAGCGGAATGCGCTCGGCGGAGCGCGACGCGGCTTCGACCTCTGCGATCCGGTGGAGTGGATCGAGCGAGACAACCATCGAGACCGCGGCGCAGGAGCTGTCCGGCGATGTGGTGGTCGATGCGGCGCGTTCGGCGCTTCTTGGCTGGTTGTCCCAACGCAGCGTGAGGGCCGACGTGCAACCCGTGTCCACGGCGCGCGACCTGATGCTGCCGGCGGGTACACCGGTGCTGCGGGTGCGGCCGCTTTCCAGCCAGGCCGTGCCATCCAAGCGCATGCTGGTCTGGGTCGATGCCTGGGTCGACAACCGTTTCGTGCGCACGACGGCCGTGACTTTCGAGGTGGACGCCTGGGCGCCAGCGACCGTTGCGACGACGGGCCTGGGCAGTGGGGCGGCCGTCGACAGCGTCATGCTTCGAGGTGCGACCACCAACCGCGATGTCGATCTCACGAAGATCCCGCACGGCACGCCGCTCCTGGTGGCGGGCGACGCCAAATCGGAACTTGAAGCGGGTCGCCAACGCCTGCGTCGGCCGCTGAAACCGGGCGAGGCACTGACGACCTCGCACCTGGAAGCCGTCCCCGCCGTCGTGCGGGGCAACTGGGCACATCTGCTGGCGCGCAGTGGCGACGTGTCCGTCGAGAGCCGTGTCGAAGTGCTGCAGGACGGGCGCGAAGGGCAGGTCGTGCGCGTCAAGGTGCCGGGTTCCAGCGGTGAAGTGCTTGCGCGCGTGACAGGCCCCGGTCAGGTCGAGGTGCAGCCATGAGCACCCGCCTGCAGCCTGTCCGGGGCGGTCTGCTGTTGTCGCTGGTGTTGGCCGCAGCCCTGTCGTTCGCGCAGTCGGCTGCTGCGGAAAGCCTCTACCAGGAGGGAAGCTTTCGCCCTCTCACCGCGGACAACAAGGCCTTCCGGGTGGGCGATTCGCTCACGATCCAGGTCTTCGAGAACTCCTCGGCGACGACGAGCGCCAACACCGGCACGCGGCGCGCCAACGACATCAGCGGCTCGGTCACCCAGACCGGCAACCGGGTGGTGGGGCAGCTGGGTATCGGCGTCACCGGCGAGTTCGACGGCGGCGGGCGCACCCAGCGCGCCAACAAGCTGCTGGCGACGCTGACCGTGACGGTGCTGGAGGTGCTGGCCAACGGCGAGCTGCGCGTCGCCGGCGAGCAGTTGCTGACGGTCAACGAGGAATTGCAGAAGGTCAACCTCGAAGGGCGTGTGCGCCCACAGGACATCTCCGACGGCAACGTGGTTCTCTCGACTCGCCTGGCCGACGCCCGCATCACCTATGTGGGCGAAGGCGATGTGTCCGACCGCACGCGCCGCAGCGTCTGGCGGCGTGTTTTCGATTGGCTGGGGCTGTGATGCGTCAAACGATTGTTCCCTTCATGGGCCGGCTTGTCGGTTGCGCGACGATGGCGATGGTGGTCGCGCTGTGCGCCGCGGCGCCGACCGCTCGGGCCGCCGAGGCCGTGCGCGTCAAGGATCTCGGCAAGCTCAAGGGCTGGCGCGACAACGCGCTGTTCGGCACCGGCATCGTGACGGGTCTCGCCGGCACCGGCGACTCGCCCTCCAATCGCACGACGCGCCAGTCGCTGGCCAACGTGCTGTCCCAGTTCAACCTGACGATTGCGCCCGAAGCCGTGCAAAGCCGCAACGTTGCCGTGGTGATGGTCAGCGCCGCGTTGCCGACCTTCGCGCGCGAGGGCGATACGCTCGATGTCACGGTCAGTTCGGCCGGGGATGCACGCAGCCTGGTCGGTGGCACGCTGTTGATCACGCCGTTGAAGGGCGCCAATGGCCGCGTCTATGCGCTGGCCCAGGGCGGCCTGGCCGTCGGTGGCTATCGGTATGACGCCAATGGCAACGTGGTGCAGAAGAACCATCCGACCGCCGGTTCGATTCCCAATGGCGCCACGGTGGAAGTGGGCCTCAATGCGTCCATGCTCGACGAACGGCAGAGCGTGACCTTTGTTCTGTCGGAGCCCGATTACACGACCGCCAACCGCGTTGCCAATGCCATCAACAGCCAGCTCGGAGGCAGCCTCGCGAAGGCGCGCGATGCTTCGGGGATCGAGATCGCCGTGCCGCCCGCGCAGCGCGATGAACTGGTCAGCCTCTTCACGCGTATCGAGAACGTGACCGTCGAGCCCGACCGACGTGCCAAAGTGGTCATCAACGAACGCACGGGTACCGTGGTGTCGGGTGGCGATGTGCGCATATCGAAGGTGGCGATCTCTCACGGCGACATCAAGATCGCGATCTCCAGCCAGAACACAGCTTCTCAGCCGATGAACATCTGGAACGGCGGCTCGGACATCCGTACGGCCATCGTGACCAATACGCGCGTTGACGTCGACGAGCCCAATGGCACCGGCTTCGTGACGGGCAGCAACACCGTCTCCGATCTGGTGCAGTCGCTCGCCCGACTCAAGACCAGCACGCGCGATGTGATCTCCATCCTGCGCGCCGTGAAGGCGGCGGGCGCCCTGCACGGCGAACTCGTCGTGCAGTGACCGTTCATT
Organism: Variovorax sp. YR566; assembly: GCF_051992195.1. Taxonomy (NCBI): domain Bacteria; kingdom Pseudomonadati; phylum Pseudomonadota; class Betaproteobacteria; order Burkholderiales; family Comamonadaceae; genus Variovorax; species Variovorax sp. YR566. The sequence goes on from NZ_CP197092.1 coordinate 2,907,154, forward strand.
CCCGACAGTTTCATTCCCACAGCAATGCCTCGGAGACAGACATGACAGACGGAATAGAGGCCGTGACCCGATCAGCGCTGGCCCTGGCGCTCGACGCGGCCAGCCTGCGCCAGCAGGCGATATCGACCAATATCGCAAACGCCAACGCGATCGGCTATGTGCCTCAGCGCGTGAGCTTCGAGGCCCAGTTGGCCGACGCCCGGCGCAGCATCGAGCAGTCGGGGCGGCTCGATGCCTTTGCGTTGAATCAGGTACGCCCGCGCGTCGAGCCCGCGGTGGATGCCACTGGCGTTCCGGCCCAGGTGCAGCTGGACGTCGAAGCGGCCGAGATGGCGCGCAACGCCGTGCACTACCAGGCGCTCGTCAAAGGTCTCTCGCGGCACTTCGCGATTCTTTCGATGGCAGCGGGCGACGGCAGAAAGTAACCATGGACTACACCCAATCCTTTGCCATCAGCGCGATCGGCATGAACATCGAGCGCACGCGCGTCGATGTCGCAGCACTCAACCTGGCCAATGCCAATACCGTTCAGGGTGTGGGCGGCACCAGCTACCAGCCATTGCGGGTGCTGGCCGAAGCCCGCATGCCTGGAGGTGCCCTGGCGGGCGGTGACGCCGGTGCATTCGGTGCCCTGATCAGTCAGGGGATGGAGAGCGCGGATGTGATGCCGATGACCGCGCCGACGGTCCACATCGTGCCCACCAACGCCGCGCCGCGGCTCGTGTACGAGCCGGGTCATCCGCTGGCCAATGAGCGCGGCTTCGTCGCGTATGCAGGCGTCGATGCGGCCACGGAGATGGTCAGCATGATGAGCGCGACCCGCGCCTATGAGGCGAACGTCTCTGCCATGAACACCACGCGCGCACTTGCGCTGCGAGCGCTCGACATCGGGAGCGGCGCATGACAGCCTTCATTCCCGTCGAAGCCCTGTCTTCGCTGTCGCCGCAGGCGCGGGCGATGCTGGTGGCCAGCCAGCCGCAGACGCTCCAGCCCGAGCCGTCCGGGGCGGCTGCTGCCGTGTCCGCACCGGCAACGGGCTCGTTCGGCCAGCTGGTCTCCGAAGGTCTGTCCCAGGTCAACGACCAGTTGATCGGCAGCCAGGTCGATCTGCAGAAGCTTGCGGTCGGCGACGCGCAGAACCTGCACCAGATCATGATCAACCTCGAGGAAAGCCGTCTGTCCTTCCAGTTGATGATGCAGGTGCGTAGCCGCCTGCTCGAGGCTTACCAAGACATCATGAAGATGCCGATATGAATTTCTGGCAAGGACTGACGCAGCGCGCGCGCATCGGCCTGATTGGTGGTGCGGCGGTGATCCTGCTGGCGACGGCCGCCATGGGATGGTGGCTGCTGCGCACTGAATACCAGGTGCTCTTCGCAGACCTGAAGCCGCAGGATGCCCAGGCGATGACGACTGAACTGGAGCGGCTCAAGATTCCGTACCACCTGGGCGACAGCGGCACCTCGATCCTGGTGGACAAGGCCACGGTGCACGCCACGCGCATCAAGCTCATGGGCAAGGAATTGCCGCTGCAAGGCGCGGTGGGCCTTGAGCTCTTCAACAACACCGACTTCGGCATGACGGAGTTCGCGCAGAAGATCAACTACCAGCGCGCGCTGCAGGGCGAGCTCACCCGCACGATCCAGTCGCTGTCGGAGGTTCGCGAGGTGCGTGTCCTGCTGGCGCTGCCTGAGCAGGGGCTTTTCAAGCAGGCGACGTCGAAGGCGAAGGCATCGATCACGCTCACCATGCGGCAGGGCCAGGCCTTGCGACCGGAGCAGGTGATCGGCGTGCAGCGGCTGGTGGCCGCGGCGGTTCCGGGCATGGTGACGCAGGACGTCACGATCGTCGACAGCCATGGCGTGGCGCTCACGCGGCAGGAAAGCGGCAACGGCGAACTCGACATGAACAGTGCCCGGCTGGATCTCAAGCGGGACACCGAAGCCTATCTCTCGCGCAAGGTCGCGGCGGTGCTCGATCGCAGCTTCGGCGCGGGGCAGGCACTGGCCAGTGTCGACGTCACGTTGAACATGGACCAGATTCGCACCACGACGGAAGACGTGCTGCCCGCCGCGTCGCGCTCCGGCCTTCAGGCCACGGGCGTAGTGGTGCGCGAGCGTGAGGTGCTTCGTGACACCGGCGCCACGCTGGATACCAAGGTGGCCGATACCGGCAGCTCCCGCGGCGGCAGCGCCCAGCGCGATGTCGAATACGCAGTGGGCCGCCGCGTCGAGCAGGTGGTCAGCCAGCCCGGCTCCATACGGCGCGTCCAGGTCGTGGCCGTGGTGCGCAAGGCACTCGATGCCGCGCAGGAAGACCAACTGCGCAGGGTGATCGCCGCGGCCGTCGGCGCTTCCATCGAGCGTGGCGACACCGTGGTGGTTCAGTCGCTGGCAAACGGCGCCCTTCTCGGTAACGAGACTGTCGTGGCCACTGCGGCCTCGGCGGGCGATCCCACTGCACTGGGCGGGAGTGCTGCAAGTCCGGCTGCGGCGGGTTCGTTCTACAAGGAAGGCCCATCCCTCTGGCAATGGCTGGTGGCCGGCGTGCTGCTGGCGCTGCTTGCCTTGCTGCTCCTGCGCGCCGGTCGGCGCGGCATGTCGCCGCGAGGCACGGGCGGTGGCGCACCGCTCTCGGAAGCCGAGCGAGCCGCCGCGTTGCGGCGGGTACGCGACTGGATGCGCGATACAGCGCCGGCACCCGCCGCAGGCGGCCCGACCTCCGGGCCTGGTGCCGGAATGCCCGCCACTGCAGCGGCAACGAGGAGAAGCACCTGATGTTTCCGGCATCCGGTCCTGTGCAGGCCCCGAATCCCGCGGGCGCTACGCCCGAATCCGGCGGCGCCCGCCATGCGGCACTGTTGCTGCACGCCATGGCGCCAGTGGATCGCGCCTGGATGCTCGACGCCTTGCCGCCAGCGCAGCGGGAAGACCTGCAGAGGCTTCTTGCAGAGCTCGCAGCCCTGGGCATCGAGCGCGATACCGCGTTGATCGCCGGTGCCACCGCGGAGTCTGCCGATTCGATGGGCGACGCCTCCCTGCCCGAGTTCGACGTCGATGCGCGGCAACTGGTGCCCATGTCGGACGAGGCGTGGCTCCACGCGCTCGATGCAGCCCGGCTGCAGGTGCTCATCCAGTGCATGCGTACCGAGCCTGCAGGCCTGGTCGCCGAGTGGCTTCGGCTCGCCGACTGGCCCTGGCGCGAGGAACTTCTTGCCGCGCTGGAACCGGCCCAGCGACGCAGGGTCGAGGCAATCCTGGCGGCGTCGACGGCCGGACCGAAGACGCCGCCCGGCATGCGTGCCGCATTGATTTCGACCATGGCGGTGCGCCTGCAGGGGCTTGCGCCGGCCAGCGGCGTTTCCATCGCGCCGTGGCAAAGGTTGAAGCATTCGGTCGGACGCATTTTCGGGGGCGCCCGGTCCCAACGGAGCACGCGGCAGTGACAGGCAAGCTGCCATACGGGAGCGCCGATCCACGGCCGGATGCGGGTGCGCAAGGCGGCCCGATCGTGCTGCGCGACGTGGTCATGCAGGGACACGTCGCGTTGGCTCGTCCAAGGGATCGGAATGCCGTCGCTCTGCAGGTGCGGTCGCAGGGGCCGAGCCTCGTTCCGGTTCAAGCGCACAGGACCGAGCCCGGGCCCGCAGGTGCGCCTTCGGCGTCTGACGGGGTGGTGGCCGAACCGCAGATGCAAACCGCCATCGTGCAGATCGAGGAAGATGCGCGCCGCAAAGGCCATGAGGAAGGTCTGGCCCGGGGATTGGCCGAGGGGCGTGAACGCGCGGCGCAGGAAGCGCGGCAGGCGGCAGCCCAGGCCGAACAGAAGGTGGCGCGCGAGCTGGACGAGCGCGCCGAGCGTTCGACCCAGGAGCTTCGGCAGCAGGGCCAGGCTGCCGTGGAAGCACGCGTGCAGGCATTGGACAGCCTGATTGCAGGGCTGTCACCGCAGATCGACGCACGGCTGTCTGCCGCGGAAGACGACATGCTGGCGCTGTGCTTCGAAACCGTCTGCCGCGTGCTTGGCGAGGCCGCGATGCAGCCCGAGCTGGTGCGGGCGCAATTGGCTCATGCCGCGAGCAACCTGCGCAACCGGCGTCTGATTGCTGTCCATCTCCATCCCGACAATCTGGCCGCGCTGCAGCGGGCACCGGCTGCGACGACGTCAGCTCTGCCGGGGGGTGACGATGTGCAGTGGATTGCCAGTTCCGACGTCGCGCTGGGCGGTTGCATCCTCCAATCGCCCGAAGGCGGACTCGATGCGCGGTTCGAGACGCAACTGCATGCCTTGCGCGATCTTCTGCTGCAGTCCCGGGCACTGGCCCGGCATCGGGAGACTTGACGTGGAAGCTCTCCGTCTGAGCCGCAAAGCGCTTCGAGAGGCCGATCTGCACCGACGCATCGGTTGGGTGCGCGAAATGCAGGGGCTCGCCATCGACGCGATCGGTCCCGATGCGGCGGTGGGCGAACTCTGCCGCATCATGATCAGGACGCACCGCGCAGCGGGCGCCGGCAGCGGGGCCGATCACGGCGGTGGAGATCCGGCCGGTGTTCTCGCCGAGGTGGTGGGACTGAAGCCCGGCCGCGTCACGCTGATGCCCTACGGTTCGGTCGAAGGGATCGCGGCGGGCTGCGAGGTTCGCGCACTGGGCGCGGATTCGCAGATCGACGTCGGCCCCGCGCTGCTGGGGCGCGTGATCGACGGTTTCGGCAAACCACTCGACAGCATGCCCAGGCCGCTTGCACAGCAGCGCCGCCCGCTCAAAGCCGCACCGATCAATCCGATGCAGCGCCCCCCGATCGAGCGAGTCCTGGAAACCGGGATCCGCAGCATCGATGCGTTGCTCACGCTGGGGCAGGGGCAGCGCATCGGTATCTTCGCCGGCAGCGGTGTCGGCAAGAGCACCCTCCTGGGGTTGCTGGCGCGCCATGTCAAGGCGCAGGACGGCGCCGATGGACGGACAAGCATCAACGTCATCGCGCTGATCGGTGAGCGCGGGCGCGAGGTGCGAGAGTTCATCGAGAAGCAGTTGGGCCCGGAGGGGTTGGCGCGGTCGGTGGTGGTGGTCGCGACCTCCGATCAGCCGGCGCTGGCGCGCTTGCGCGCGGCCTATGCGGCGCTGGCCATCGCGGAGTATTTCCGCGACGAGGGCCGCAACGTGCTGCTGACCATGGATTCGATCACCCGCTTCGCCATGGCGCGGCGCGAGGTGGGGCTGTCCGCCGGCGAGCCGCCCACGGCGCGTGGTTACACGCCGTCGGTCTTTGCCGAGTTGCCCGAACTCTGCGAACGCTGCGGCACGGCGCCCGGCGGCGGCTCGATCACTGCGCTGCTCACCGTGCTGGTCGAAGGAGACGATTTCAATGAACCTGTTTCGGATGCGCTGCGCGCGATTCTCGACGGGCACATCGTGCTGTCGCGGCACCTGGCGCACCGAGGACACTATCCGGCCATCGATGTGCTCAAGAGCGTGAGCCGGCTCATGCCCGAACTGGCGGACAAGGAGCAGCGCGCACTTGCGGTCGCGGCGGTACAACAACTGGCCGTGCTGGAGCGCAATCGCCAGATGATCGACATCGGCGCCTATGAGAAGGGCGCGAATGCGGAGCTGGACCAAGCGATCGCCATCGAGCCGAGGCTTCAGTCATGGCTGCGGCAGAGCACGGGCGGCGTGCCGCGGATGGAGTCGATCCAGGGGCTGCGCGAAATCCTCGCGCCCGCATCTGCGGGGCACAAACCGTGACGGCGAGCCGTGCCCCCGCTGCTGCGCGCGACGTCGATGTGCGTGGCTTCGCCTATCCGCTGGAGCCCATTCGACAGCGCGAGCAATGGCGTCTGGACAGGCTGATGGCCGAACTCGCGCGGGCGCAGCAGGCGATTTTGGAAACGGAGGCCGAAATGACCCGCTTGCAGCACGCGCACGATCAGCAGGCGACTGCGATGGCGCAGGCGCTGCCGCTTCGGCTGGACGCGTCCGCTCACCGGCGGGCGCTGGGCTACCTCGCGCATCTGCGGGGGCAGTGGCAGCAACTCGACGTGCGGCATGAGGCGCAGTGCGTCGAGAGGGATCGACTGCGACAGCAGTGCGTGGCGCAGCAGGTGCGCCTGGACGGCCTGGCACGTCACAAGGAGGATGCCTTGACAGCGTATGCAGATGAGATCCGCCACCGCGACAGGAACGAGCAGGACCGCGATTGGCTCGCGCGTTCATCGTTCGCGCGCCCGATGCTGGAGGCCGAATGAGCACGGAAAGCTCCGTCACCGTGTCCAATGCGGCGCTGCCCTCGCGGCAAGGCAGGACATCGCTGCCCACAGGCAACAGCGACACGGCGCAGCAGCAGTTGGCGTGGCAACGCGAGATGGAGCGCGCGCAGCTGATGGGCTGGTTCAAGCCGGTGAGCGTTGACACAAGGGCGGCTGCTGCGGAATCCGCCGATCGGTCCATCGATGGACGTGCCCGTGGCAAAGGCGACAGTAAGCAGCGCAGTGGATCGGGGCGCACGTGGCAGGCGAGCCAGCCCGGTGCGGGTGGTTTGCCGCCGGCCGCAGCGCCGGGGTCGCCGATCGTGAGTCCGGGGGGAGAGAGGAGCATCGGTGTGAGTGTCTTTGCAATCCGCTCGGCGGTCAGCCTGTCGATCCCGCCGTCAGCGGCCGTCGAGGTCGAGCCCGCCGTCGCGAACGATCTGCGCATCGATGCCCGGCTTGCCCATCGACAGGGGACGCAGGCGGGCACGGGGCTGCCGACGGAAGCGCCCGCCCAGTTGGAAGACGGTGCTGATGCTGCGCCCGATGCGTTCCAGGCCGAGGCCCGGGAACAGCTCGCGCCGCTGCGGCTGCATGAGGAAGCAACCCCCGAGGGGCAGGCCATATGGATCGCCATGCGGGCCGACGACGAGGCGCTGGCCGCCATGCTGCCCCGGCTCGTGGCGGACCTGCAGCATGGCTTGTTGGAGCGCGGCCAGCGGCTGCACCAGGTCGTGTGCAACGGTCGCCTCGTCTGGCACGACCGCATGTCCGCGTTGCCGGACGACAAACTTATTTCCCGCATCGACAACCGTCGGGCGATTTCCGATTCGATTGATCCAAAGGAGGCGTGATGGCCATTGATGCAATTAGCGGTTCCAGCAGCACCAACCTGCAGGCCAACAGCCTGGGCATGGAGGATTTCCTCAAGATCCTGCTCACCCAGTTGACCTACCAGGACCCTCTGAAGCCCATGGACAACCAGCAGTTCATGGCGCAGATGGCCCAGTTCACGAGCCTGGAGCAGACCCAGCAGCTCAACAACAAGATCGAAACGCTCATCACCAACCAGGCGGCCCTGCAGTCCGTGGGTCTGATCGGCAAGACAGTCGACGTGTCGACGCCGAGCGGACAGGTCACGGGTACTGTCAGCGCGTTGTCGTTGTCGGGTGACGCACCGCTGTTGACGATCAAGACGCCGGCGGGGGCCGTGTTGAGCGATGTCTCGCTGAGCCAACTCGTGGCGGTGCGATGAGTGCGACGTACGGCCTGAACCTTCGGGAGATTTTCAATGCTTGAATCCATCTACGTCGGGATGACGGGCCTGTTGGGCTACTCGCGCGGCTTACGCGTGATCGCCAACAACACGGCCAATCTCAATACACCGGGCTTCAAGAGTTCGAGCCTGCAGTTCGCGGACATGTTCTACACGGGCGGCAACCTGGGCGGCGGCAGTGCCAACCAGAACTACAGCCAGGTCGGATTCGGCCTCAACACGCTCGGAACGACGATGTCGTTCAAGCAAGGCGAACTGCGCCAGACCGGCAACGATCTCGACATGGCTGTCGATGGCCAGGGGTTGTTCGTCCTCAAGGACGCCGACGGCAAAGTCACCTATACCCGCGCCGGCCAGTTCGAATTCAATACCAACGGTGTTCTTGTGAACAGGGCCGGTGGCGAAAAGGTCATGGCTCTCGACGAGAACGGTGGCTTCACCGAGATCTCGCTGGCCGGGCAGACGACCGACCTCGGCAGGCCGAGTTCCACCTTCAAGCTGGATGGCGTCATTCCTTCGACCGGTGGGACGACGCCGCAGCAACCTCCTGCTTCGCCGCCTGACCGGATGACCATTCAGGTGATCGACGCCATGCAAGTTCGGCATGTGTTGACCCCCAGGTTCACCGTGATCAGTTCGTCCGCCACAGCGGGGGTCAATATGAAAATCGAGTTGCTGGATGGGACCACCGTGGTCGGCAGCGGCCAATTGGTCTATCTCGATGGAAAACCGAAACCGGAGTCCGCCTCCGTGTCCATTACATACACGCCGCCTGGGTTGGACCCGATGGCCTTGACGCTGGATATGACGGAGACCCGTTTTTCCGGGGGGACTTATTCCGTTGGAGTGCAATCGCAGGACGGGCTTGGATCGGGCTCTCTCAGCGGTACCGCCTTCGATGCCAGCGGCACCTTGAAGATGACCTACACCAATGGCCGAACGGTCAACGGAAGGCAACTGGCGCTCGCACGCTTCGACTCACCTGACGCGGTCGGTGCGTTGGGCAATAACCAGTTCGAGATCCTGAACAAGGACGCCTGGCATTTCGGTACTGGAGGGGAGGGTGCCTTCGGCTCAGTGGTATCGGGCAGGGTCGAGATCTCCAATGTCGACCTGTCGCAGGAGTTCAGCGATCTGGTGATCATGCAGCGCGGCTACCAGGCCAGCTCACAGGTGATCTCGACGGCCAACGACATGCTGCAGGAATTGTTCTCGATGAAGAGCAAATGAACGCCCCGGTTTCTCACGTCGCACCCGGCTCAGCATTGCTGGATCCGGTTGCATCCGCCCTCGGGGCACGCCCCTTGCGCAGTTGGCGAGATGCGCAGAAGGAGTCGGTGCGCCAGCGCTTCGCGGCATTGCACCGTGCGTGGAGCGCCGAGTGGATTCCAGTGCGCAACGCTTCCCCGGACGAACCGGAGGTACACGTAAGCGAGCCCGACGGTGCGTCGGTATCGGCATCGGCATCTGGGAACGGCGTCCGGTGGACCTTCGCCGCATCGTTGCGCCGGAGCAACCTGTCGAACCAGGAGGTGCCCTCGCGCGATGGTCGCGCGGCCTCCGATGCGGCAGTCCGAGCCATCGCGGAGCGGATGTTCGCATCCGACGCAAACATGGCGAACGCCTCGGTGCAGGAGCCAGCGAAGATTGCTGCTGCTGTGGCGCGCGCCGCCTGGGAGGATTGGCTGCACCGCATCGACGTTCTCACCCCGGGTTTCGGGCTCGCGCCGCAGGACGCAGAGGGCGCGCGGACGATCGGTTCACGGCCGGATCCGTGGTCCGGCGCACTGTACGTCCGCTGGCCATGGTGCGGCGGCGTCTGGACGCTCGTGCTGTCCCATGAGGCAGTCGCGAGCCTGCTGAGCGCCGAAGCCGCGCCGGTGGTGGCACCGGGCGCTGGTCCGCAGCACGCCCCCAAGGAGCGCCTCGACCGGGTGCTGACGGGCCAGACCGTTTCGCTACGCATCATGCTGGCGGGGGTCGAATTGAACCTCGGGCAATTGCAGCAATTGCGGCTCGACGACGTCGTGCCGCTGGAGCATCCGCTCGACGCACCGGCGCAAGTCCTCGGCGCGGATGGCGCGACGATCTGCGATGGCTGGCTGGGACAGATCGACGGCCGTGTCGCGATCGAGCTGGCCTTGCCCGACATCCGCAGGCCTGCCGTTGCGCCGGCTGCGAACACCTATTCATCAAAGGAACGAAAACAATGACGAAAGCCCTGGAAGGAATCGTCGCCGACAACCGCGTCGGCGCCTCGGGCGCCGCGACCGAAGTGCGCGGCGACCACAGGATGCGCCCCGCACAGGGCAACAATCTGCCGACAGCGCAGATCATCGCGCTGCCGGATCTTCATCCCAATGCCGACGGCGATGCGGGTTCCCATGGCGCTGAAGCCCCCATCCTGCGGGACTGGAATCCGCTGCACCAGATCAAGGCCCGGCTGCAGGTGTGCGTGGGAGAGGCGACGATCTCGGTGGGCGAATTGCTCGGTGCCAAGGAGCACCAGGTGCTGCGTCTCGACCGCGAGATCGATCAGCCAGTCGACCTGACCATCGAGGGCAAGGTGGTCGCGCGCGGCCAACTCGTTGCAGTGGATGGCCACTTTGCGGTTCGCATCACCGAACTGCCCGTCGCGTTGGGTCTGGCTGCGGGAGCCTGACGAATGATGCTGAGGGAGCCTGTGCCTTGGCGAGTCAACGCGGGCAAGCCGCGCCTCGCCTGCCTTGCCATCGCGGTGGCCGCGGCCCTGCTCGTGCCGACCGATCGAGTACACGCCGTGCCGGACAGCAGCGCGACGGCATCCGGTGGTGGTGGCGCGGGTCTGCCATCCAGCATTCCAGTCAAGCGTGACGGGGCGCAGGAGGTGGCGGGCGTGAGCAGTGATCGGTGGTGGCTTGCGATCACGGCCGCTGGCGGACTGCTGGTGTTTGCCGTGATCGCCGCCCGCCGAAGAACCGCATCCACAAAGCTGCCAGCCGGGCCGCTATGGGCACGCTTCGGCGGCTTGCTGAACAGCAGCACTGCGTCGCAGGAGATACAGCGTGTCTCGAGCACTCGTCTCTCGCCTCGCCACAGCCTGCATGTCGTGGTCTGGAATGGCCAGCGATTGCTGCTCGGATGTACCGACCAATCGATCCAGTTGCTGGCCGAGTCGCCGTCCGCTGCGAACGAAGGCCGCATGCCGTCGACCGCTGGATCGTCGTCCGTGCCGGACGCGCACTCATGATGCGCACGCCATCTTCGGCGGGGTCCGCGCAGCGGATGCGGCAGCTCGTTCTGGCGGCGGTCCTCCTTCTGGCCGGCGTGTTCTGCGGGTTCGGCGGCGAGGTATCGGCGCAGACTGCCGAAGAGGCGGTTCCTGCGCAGGCCGTGCCGGGCAGCCCGGCGTCGGTAGCGCCGCCTGCCGTTGCTGCGCCGTCCGCCGAAGCACCGGCCAGCACAGCTGCGTCGACGCCGAAACCCGCCGCCGCAGGCAGTCCGGTGCGGCCACGCCTTGCCTCCGGCCCGATCTCGGTGCCGAATGCGACGAGCGCGGTCACGCCTGCCACCGAAACCGCGCAGGCGCTGCGCGTGGTCCTCGGGCTCACCGTGCTGGCGATCCTTCCGGCCTTGCTTGTTTGCCTGACCAGCTTCCTGCGCATCATCATCGTGCTGTCGATGCTGCGTCATGCCATCGGGATGAACGAGACGCCGCCGAACACGGTTCTGATCGGGCTGGCGCTCTTTCTGACGCTGTTCACGATGTCGCCCGTACTGCAGAAGGTCAATCAGGATGCGTTCGAGCCTTTCATGGCAGGCAAGCTGTCCATGGACGACGGTTATCGCAAAGGCGTGGGGCCGCTGCGCGAATTCATGGTGCGGCAGACGCGCGAGGCCGACCTGGCGTTGATGGTCGAGCTCTCGAAGGCGCCCATGCCCAGGTCGATGGACGACATCAGTAACGTGCAGCTGATCCCGTCGTTCATGCTGTCGGAGTTGCGCGCCGCGTTCCAGATCGGCTTCGTGATCTTTCTGCCGTTCCTGCTGATCGACCTGATCGTGTCCAGCATTCTCATGGCGCTCGGCATGATGATGATGCCGCCGACCACCATCGCGCTGCCGCTCAAGATCCTGATGTTCGTTCTCGTCGATGGCTGGAGCCTTGTGCTCAAGGCCCTGGTGGGCAGCTTTCACTGAGGCTCCGAACGCACAACCATGCCGCGTTTGAGTTCAACTCCACCGTTGTCGCCCCTGCCGTTCTTCGAGGCCAAGATCGAGGAAGGCATGGCCGAGGCGGCAACGGCGGACACCCTGGATCTCACAACCATGCTCTGGCAGCGTTGGCGCGAGAAGGGGGACGAGGGTGCGCGTGCGCAGCTGATCGAGCATCATCTGCCGTATGCACGGATGATGGCGGCCACTGTCTATGGACGGCGCACCCACAACGACGTCGAGTTTGCGGACTATCTGCAACTGGCGCGCATCGGGTTGATTGAGGCCGTGGACCGTTTCGATCCTGCTCAGGGGGCTCAATTCAGGACTTTCGCGGCCAGACGCGTACAGGGCGCCATCCTCAATGGCTTGCCGCGGTTGACCGAAAAGAATCAACAGATCAGCACCATGATGCGCTTGCGCCACGAGCGGCTCGAGGCGATCAAGGAAGCTGCGTCCGAGGATGTCTCCACCAACAATGAGAGCGCCCCGAGCGACCCGGCATCATCGCGGGATGCGGAGAAGTTGTTCCGTTATCTGGCGGAGGTCGGCATCGGGATCGCGCTGGGGGTCTTGCTCGAGGACACCGGCATGGTGGATGCCGAGGCTTTCGACAGCGATGGTCATTCCCCTTCTCCGGAGGTCAGCTATTTCCGCAAATCCGAGATCCATCAATTGCGCAATGTTTTGCGCGGCTTGGTGGACCAACTGAACGATCGGCAGAAGACCGTGATCCGTTATCACTACCTGCAGGAGATCTCGTTCAGCGAGATAGCGAGTTCCATGAACCTCACGCGAGGGCGCGTATCCCAGCTGCATCGGGAAGGGCTGTTGCGGCTGCGAGAACTGCTCGGCAAGGATGCGCGCTGCGATGTGTCGTGGTGACATGCTCCTTCATCAGGTAAACCATTCCATATTTATTCCATGACCGATTCGAACGCACCTTCCATCTCTGTCGCTGCTTCGTCCCACGATGCCCGCTTTGCGGCAGTGCGCCAGCGTCTGGATCGGCTTGAGGGTTTTCTTCGAGAGGATCCGTCGAACGGTGCCTTGTTGATCGATGCGTTCGAGACGGCGCTGTCGTGCGGTGAGTGGGAGCGCGCTCGTTCTCATTTGCAGCATGGGCAAGCCCTGAATGCCGAGCCGCTCGCGTGGCGACTACGCGAGGGAGATTTCTGGCTTGCACAGCAACGATATGACGAGGCACTCGACGTTCTGGAGGCACTGCAGAAAACGCCTCAGCCGCCTGCCGGGTTCGCCGAGGTGCTGCTTCACAATCTGGCCTTCATCGAATTCCGGCGCGGTCGCTATGCGGAGTGCATTACCCGATTGGGGCCAACGCTCGAAGCGTTGGCTGGGTCTGAGCCTGACACCGACGCTCGTCCCATGCTTGCAACCCGCGCCCTGCAGCAGCTCTGGCTACGATCGATGCATCACGACGGCCAATTGGATCGGGCGATGGCCTGGGCGCACGCTGCAGAACAGCAGCGTGTGCTGGATGCACAGGCGGCTGGTGTGGCCAGCCTGATCGCGATCGACGCCTCGGACTTCGCTGCAGCGCAGCGTTGGTCCAGTGCCAGTCTGTCGAGCGACTCGCCCGCCGATCACCCTGTCGAGGCCCTGGTGGCACGGGCGTCGTTGGCGCTTGCTGCCCGCGATGCAAAGCTTGCAGCTCAATTGGCGGACGTCGCGCTGCAACGCCAGCCAGGCGATGGACGGGCGTGGTCGACGCGCGGTTTTGCGGCACTCCTGGGGGGCGACCTGGTTGCCGCCCGGGGCGCCTTCGAAAAGGCCGTGTCGGCCATGGCGAACCATATCGGGACCTGGCATGGCTTTGGATGGACGCAGATCCTGCAAGGCGATCTGGCCGGTGCGCGTGCGAGCTTCGACACTGCCCTTGCGCTGGATCGAAACTTTGCAGAGAGCCACGGTGGCCTGGCGGTTGTTTTGGCTACGCAGTCCTTGCGGCAGGAAGCTGAAGTGCACGCGGAGCTCGCGTTGCGACTCGATAAGAGCAACCTGTCAGGCAGGTATGCGCAGGCCTTGCTCAGTGGTGAAGTGAAGGAAGCCAACGATCTGCAGCGCTTTGCGCGGCGGCTGTTTGGGGGGCGGACAGGGCCGCTGGGGGGGGATATGGCCGATCTTTTTCAGCCCTCAGCTGCATTGGTTACCAAGTCACCTCCCGACGCGGAGGGTTGAGCGAACGGACGGCGTGCACGCCTGCGCGTCAGGGGCTCGGCTTGTCAGTCTTGGCTGGCGGGTGGGCCGGCGCCGCTTCGGCCAACAGGAAATTTCCTGCTTCGTGCAATGCCGCATTCAACTGGGCGTCGCCTTCCATGCGCTGAAGCACCGCATCGATCATCTGGTCGAAGCCCTTGTCGTCCAACCGGTCGCGACCGAACTCCTGTATCAGAACGGATTCGAGAAAAAGCCGGAAGGCCTTCCTTTGCCGCTGTGGGTCGTTGGGCGACAGGGCGCGAACGCGCAACGCCACCATCTGCCGGATTTGTGCTTCTTCGCTGCTGTCCGCGTTGATCGGGCGCTGACCATCGACGGGTGCCGAACCCTCGTCCTCGCTGTGCGTTGTCCGAACATCGTGTGGGTCGGAGTTGTGTCCCGAGGGGCGACTTCGATTCTGAGTTCTGAACTGCGCGGCAAACTGGGCGCGGATCAGAGCGGCCAGTTGGGTGGATGGATCAATCATGGGAGCGATGCATCGGTGGCGCAGGTGCAGCAGCGCTGAAGAGGTTGCTCGCGCATCAATGAGCGAGCCCTTGTTGCTGGTAGTTGGCCAGCAGCACATGGTTGTCCGCGCCGTCGCTGGATGAGTTTTGGCTGTCGGCGATTGGGCCGTCCGGATTCAGCGCCTTGATGCCGGCGATGACCTTTTCAATGTCGCCAGATAGTGCCTCATTCGTGGCGTTGAGTGCCAGTCCTTCTTGGTAGCAGCGCAGAGCCTCTTCGAAATGATCCTGCGCCAGAGCTGCAAATCCCTTCACGAAATGCGGCAAGGGATCTGTATCGGGCAAATCAAGCAGTGGCTGCCAGGTGAGCAGTGCTACTGCAGCTCGTCCCGAACTGAACTGCAGGAGCCCCAGTTGATAGCGTGCCATCGGAAAACCCGGCGCCAGCAGGGTCGCGTTAGCGAACGCTGCTTCGGCCTGCGCCATGTCGCCGAGCGCAGCGAATTCTGCGCCCAGCAAAAATTGAGGCAAGCCTGCAGCGGGCTCTTCGGCGCTCGCCTTCTGGAACCACGCGATGGCTTGCATGCCATCGTTCGCCTGGCTTGCTGCCATGCCTTGGGATATCAGGGCATCGAAGGAGGTTGGATCGGATTGCTTCATCGGCGTGTTAAAGATGGTGAGTGGCGGCGTCAGAGCCAGTGGTACGGATTCAAAAAAGGGGCTTCCTACGGTGCATTCTCGTGCCGACTGGTGCCGACGACGTCCGCGGCGCCCTCGACCGCAGGTTCGATGCTGGTGCGGTGCGACGGCACCAGCCGTCAATCTGTCCATGGCAATAAAAAAAAGTTTAGGTAAGCCCTTGGCGCTGTGAAGGATTTTGACGCGTTTCCCGCGGTGCAACCCTAGGTTCCACCTCATCAAATATGTCTCATCCCGCTGAAGTCCGGTTGTCTCCGGCATAGCCCTCAGCCCTGCATCAACTGAATCTAGGGTGTCACTGGGAGAGCCTGTTTGTGACTTATTTCGCGCTGCAGGTATCGATACTGAAGCACGGGTGAGCCATGCTTTCTCAACCTTTGTGGGATGGATAGAGCTAGTTCCGAACCACAAGCTCCCGTACCGCCCCACATCGTTCTACAGAATTCCATGCCATTGCTCAGTGTCGTACTTCCTACGTTCAATAGCGGTGATTTCGTCATTGAAACCCTTCACTCGCTACTGGCGCAAACGTTCACAGATTTTGAACTGTTGATCATGGACGATGCTAGTTCGGACGGAACCTGGGAGCGCATGGCCAGCTTCGACGACCCGCGCATTCGGATGCATCGCAACGCATGCAACGTGGGCCTGCCGACTAGGGCCTGTTAACACAAACGAAGTCCGTCGGCGATCAGCGCGAAGCTGATGAAGCCGACGAACATCACGTCGAGTTTCTCGAAGCGAGAGAAGATGCGGCGATAGCCCTTCAGGCGCCGGAACAGTCGCTCCACCTCGTTGCGGCGTTTGTACATCTCACGGTCGTACTCCCAGGGCTGGAGCCGGGTCTTCAGCGGCGGCACGACGGGGATGAAGCCCAGATCGAGCGCGAGTTGCCGGGTCTCATTGCCTTCATAGGCGCGGTCCATGAGCAGATGTAGCGCTCGATCCGGCGCGCCCAGGCGGCTGAGCAGTGCGCGCCCTGCAGGCGCATCGTGCACTTGGCCCGGTGACAGCGAGAACGTTACGGCCGTTCGAGCATCCGCGGCAACCATATGAATCTTGGTGGTCCACCCGCCTCTGGATCTTCCGATCGACTGGGGGCCGTTTTTTTTAACGCCCCCGTGCCATCGGGATGCACCTTCACGATGGTGCTGTCCAGCGACACGGCCTCGATTCTGATACGCACGACTTGGGCTTGCTGAAGCTCTGCGAAGACGCGGTCCAGCACGCCGCTCTTGGACCAGCGGTTCATGCGCGTGTAGATGGTGTGCCAGTTGCCAAAGCGCTTGGGCAGGCCGCGCCACTTGCAGCCGTGCTCGGCGACATACAGGATTGCGTTCAACACACTCAGATTCGACAGGCTGACATTGCCCCGCTGAAGGGGCAGGCAGTGCTCGATCTGAGCGAACTGGGCTTGAGTGATCTCCATGCATGAAGTGTCTTGCATCCCTCATGGTTGGCTCAATTAGTGTTAACACGCCCTAACATGAACATCGCCATGGCCATGGTAAAGGGCAAGTACTTGGCACGGGTCGACCACGACGACTGTGCTATGCCGAATCGCTTCGAGATGCAGGTCGACTTTCTGGAGAGAAACCCGTCAGTCACTATCGTTGGCAGCCAACTCGAGCATTTTCATGACCAAGCGGGCATCACTGGCCTGCCTCTTGACGACGCCATGATCAAGGCGCGCATGGTGGAAGGTGCTAATTACCTTGCTAATCAAAGCACGCTCGGACGCTTGGATTT
This sequence comes from Variovorax sp. YR566, assembly GCF_051992195.1. Taxonomy (NCBI): domain Bacteria; kingdom Pseudomonadati; phylum Pseudomonadota; class Betaproteobacteria; order Burkholderiales; family Comamonadaceae; genus Variovorax; species Variovorax sp. YR566. Next base: position 2,923,999 of record NZ_CP197092.1, read on the forward strand.
TTACCGAACTCATGCGCTCCAATTCGACCCCAATCTCTATGTCGTCGACGACTTGGGTTTCTGGATGGACTGCATGTTTCACGGGGCATCGTTCGCCAACTTACCCGAGCCGCTGACACGCTATCGCATCCATGCGAACATGACCTCGCTCACATTGCGACTGGATCGGCTCTATGCCTCGAAGGACCGGATTTATCGCCGCTTCTTGCCACTTCTATTCCCGCGCCTTCAAGGCAACGAATGCGAACATTTGCTGACGCTTTATCGACGCCCGCAAGATATGCCCCAGACGCTGGCTCACTTGGTGAACCTTCACCGCGCGGCACGCAAGGCACTGTTGGAAGTCGATACGCGCTGGGGTCAAAGTGCCAGCGGATGTCAGCAGTCCATCCTGAGCCTGCTTAACAGTGCCCGCCACGGGTTCGAAATGCTCGGGATACTACGCCCAGAGCATGCAGCAGTCCTTGACCTGATCTTCCAGTCCTGATTTCAGCACAAGGATCTTCTCAATTCGCTTACGCCTTACTGGCGGAAGTGATCTCTATTTTCGTGTGATTCGCAATGGCCTGGAGGTGGGGCAAATCCGACTGAAAGCTAAAAGGGGCGCCACTGCCTCGAAACACGCGCGGAACGAGGTGTCCTAAGCGGGAGTGTGCACGGCGGTTGTTGAAGTGGGAGCCAGGAAGCCCGACAGCCGCGTGGGTTTGGAGAGGGTGCTCCCGCAAAAGCACATAAGCGAGATAGGGGCAGATCGTTTGCAGAGTGCGCGACAAGCAAAAGGGTTCTTTCCTGCGATGCGGCTTCAAGTTCCAGCATTTCGCAATCTGCTGAAGTCCGTACATGGACGCCCCCAAATATGCCAGGCATTCAGTTGATGATGACTTGAAGGTTCGATTGCACCCGTACATTCGGACTTTCGCTGCGGCTTTTCGCCGCTGTCCCTGATGGGGTTTGCTGGTCGGCTCCTCTATCGGTTGTCCGCACTCCGAGTGCCCCGGACGTTTTGGGCTTCGCCAACCACGGTCTAACCTGTTTTGCCATCACTGCGTGATTGCCTGAGCAATCGGTGGTTCAGTCTCCTGCCTTCTGTGTTGATGGGTTGGGTCGGCTACGCAGCGAGCTGCGGCGGCACGTAGTTAGGTCGGAACTCCCGCCCATGGGCTAGCAGTGCCCAGACCGTTCGCACGTTCTTGTTGGCCAGTGCCACAGCAGCCACGTTCGGATGTCGTCGGTTCAGCAGGCTCGCCAGCCACACGTTGGTGTTCACGGCCTTGCGCTGCGCCGCAACAATGGCCGAGCGCGCGCCGTGAATGAGCAAGGTGCGCAGGTACACGTCCCCGCGCTTGCTGATGCCCAGGAGCGTTGGCTTGCCTCCGCTCGAATTCTGCCTCGGCACGAGGCCGAGCCAAGCCGAGAGCTGCCGGCCGTTGTCGAAGCTGTTCGCATCCGCGATGGAGGCCACCAGAGCACTGGCTCCCAGCGGTCCGATGCCGGGAATCTTCTCGAGCCGGAGGCTGAGCTCGCTGCTGCGATGCCAGACCTTGATTTGGTCCTCGAACTCGTCGACCAGCTTGTCCAATTCCTTGAGGTGCTCGGTTAGGCGAGCGATGAGTCGGCGGAACGTTCCGGGCAGCTGGTTGCTCGCGTCTTCAAGCAGCTCGGGGACTTGCTTGGCGACGTGGCAGATGCCCTTCGGGATGACCAGGCCGAACTCGCCCAGGAGGCTGCGAATCTGGTTCGCCTGCGCCGTGCGGGCGATGACAACGCCTTGGCGCGCGCGATGCAGCGACAGCACGGCTTGCTGCTCGACGCTCTTCACCGGCACGAATCGCATGTTGGGTCTGGTGACGGCCTCGCAGATGGCTTCCGCATCAGCCACGTCGTTCTTGTTGCTCTTCACATACGGCTTGACGAACTGTGGCGACATCAAGCGAACCGTGTGGCCGAAGCCCTGCAGGGTTCGCGCCCAGTGGTGGGCGCTGCCGCACGCCTCCATGCCGATGAGACACCGAGGCAAGTTCACGAAGAATGCCGTCATTTGGTCGCGCCGCAGTTGCTTGCGCAACGCGACCTTGCCATGCTCATCCACTGCGTGAACCTGGAACACGTTCTTTGCCAGGTCAATGCCAACAGTCGTAATCTTCATGGTGGACGCCCCTTTCAGTTCAAGTGGTTGCTGACACTTCCACTGTGGCACATCGATGCCGGTACGGGTGGGGGCGTCCATCCCATTGGTTGTCGCCAGCATTGCCCTCGGTTCTGCATCAGCTAAATCCAGGGTGTCGTCGGGGCTTTTTTGTGACCTATTTCACGGCGCAGGCGCGTTTCACCTTTTTTCGCTGCCGAGTTCTAAACGTTTTGAGATTTCCCTGGATGTGTTGGGCAGAGGACTGCGGCGCTCACTTCCGGAGGTTGCATGTCCATGGTCAACATCGTCGAGGGATGAAGTCATGGTTGCAATCGTCAGTGGGAATAGTCTGGGTCTGAGCCTGAGTTCGTTGACTACTCTGGGGCAGCGTGGTCAACTCGGTACGACAGGGCAGGGCAGAAGTGGCGAGCAATCCTTCGTCAACATCGCCAACGGCAATCTCGTGCTGCAGGACCGCGATGACGTCCTCATGGGTCGCGGGCTCGACGTCCTGGCCGTACGTACCTACAACAGCCAGGGCCTGCTGACCGACGACAACGGCGATAACTGGAGTGTGGGTGCCTTCGGCCAGAAGGTCGTCCTGACCTCCGGCGCCGTGGGCGCGGCCGGCAGCACACTGACGCGCACCGACCGCGATGGTGCCCAGGCTGTCTACACGTGGGACACGACCCAGAGCCGCTATGTCAGCTCCGCTGGTTCCGGTGCCTTCGACGCCATCGCCTACGACAGCGGCGCCTCGCAGTTCATCTGGACCGATGGCGACAGCGGCCTCAGCGAGCGCTACCAAGCTACCGGGCAAGGCCGCCTCGTTTCCGCCACCGACGCCGACGGCAACACCGTCAGCTACGCCTACAACGCCAACGGCACTGTGCAGTCCGTCACCGACGCCAACGGCGACGTCAGCTACTACGACTATAGCGGCACCAACCTCACCCAGATTCGAACCGTCTCGGGCGGTATCACCACCACCACTGTCCGCTACGCCTACGACGCCAGCAATCGGCTGTCTCAGGTCACCGTCGACCTCTCGCCCGACGACAACGCGGTGTCGGACAACGACGTTTACGTCACCACCTACACCTACGACGGCGCCAGCAAGCGAGTGGCCAGTGTCACCCAGAGCGATGGCACGAAGCTGAGCTTCACCTATGTGCAGGCTGGCGGCGGCTTCAAGGTCGAAACCGTCACCGACGCTCTCGGCGCGATCACCCGCTTCAGTTACGACGCAGCCCAGAACACCACCACGGTCACGGACCCTCTGGGCGCTCAATCGGTCTACCTGTACGACGTCCAGGGCCAGTTGCTCCAGGTGCGCAGCGGCGTCACCGCAGCAAACGCCACCGGCCTGGGTCAGGTCAGCTACCTGTACGATGCCCAGGGCAACGTCACCCTCATCACCGACGGCGAAGGCCATAAGGTCACGCTGCAGTACGACGACCATGGCAACCTGACGCGGGAAGTCGACTCGGCCGGCGACACCCGCGTGCGCATCTATAACGGTGCCAACCAGCTGCTGACCGACACGATCTACGCCGATGCAGCCGTGGTCGATCGTGCCGCGTTCAACAAGGATGCTGCGCTGCCCGAGACCACGCGCTATGTTTACGCGGCAGGCAATGCCAATCGGCTGCGCTTTGTGATCACGCCGCAGGGCGATGTCACCGAGTACCGCTACGACGCCTACGGCCAGCGCACCAGCGCCATCAAGTACGCTGGCACTGCGTACAACACAGCTGACCTAGCCCTTGGCGATGTGCCCACCGAGGCGCAGCTGGACACTTGGGCTTCTGCCCGGGATCTCACGCGGACCGAGCTTACAGAGCTGGTCTATGACGCGCGCGGCCAATTGAGCAGCCGCACGACCTACGCATCGACGGCCGCCGATGGCAGTGGCGTGGCCAGTACCGCAGCGACCACGCAGTACATCTACGACCCGCGCGGGCTGCTGTTGCAGAAGATCGAGCCGGCGACCGTGGCAGGCGGCGCCACGGCCGTCACCACCTACACCTATGACGGCCTGGGCCGCGTGCTCAGCGTCAGTGCACCGTCGCTGGATGGCGGCACCACGCCCAACACCACGATTACCAGCTACGACGACGCCAACGGCAAGACCAGCGTGACCATCGCCAATGGGCTGGTCACCGTCTCAGCTTACGACAAGGCCGGGCGCCTGGTCAGCGTGACCCAGCAGAGTGCCGGCACCGGTGTGCTGGGCACCACCACCTACGCCTACGACAAGGATGGCAACCTGCTGATGACGCAGGACCCCACGGGCGTGCGCAAGTGGATGCTGTACGACGAGGCGGACCGCAAAATCGCGGACATCGATGCGATCGGGGCGGTGATCGAGTACGTGTACAACGCCAATGGGCAATTGCGCGAGACCGTTGCGTACGCGACGCCGATCAGTACGGCAAGCCTGGTGGACGGGGCAGGCAAGCCGACCACGGCGTGGAGCGAGGCGAACACGACGACCAGCCTGGCAGCGCTGCGCCCGGCGGGTGCGGCGCAGGACCAGAAGGTATGGCGCTTCTACGACACGGCCAACCGGCTTACCTGGCAAGTGGATGCGCTGGGGTATGTGACGCAGACGACCTATGACGGGGCGTCGCGCATTCTGAGCGTGACGCAATTGGCCAATCCGATCGATGTGAGCCAGCTGGGCAATGGGGCGAACATCGAGTTGCTGGTCAATCCCGCCACTGTGGGGGGAATCACGCTTGCCGTAGACAACGCGAATCCGGTGCCGCTGGGTTCGCAGGTCACATTGACCGCCACAATCGAGGGTGTGAATCCTGGCGGCATGGTGACCTTCTTCAGTGGAGAAATGGTCATTGGAAGTGCGATGGTGGTCAATGGCAAGGCGGTGCTCGCGACCAACGAGCTACCGGTGGGGGCGAACAGCATCCGGGCGGCTTACTCGGGCGATGTGAACAGACCGGCCAGCGTATCGGCCGTTGCCACCAAGACCATCACTGGCGCCACGACGGGTGCGGTAATGAGCTTCTCGCCGAGCGCCTCGGAGCTCGTGTATTCGCAGCCATTCTCGATATCGGTCACATTGACGACGGCTCAGTTGCCTAACTTGCCCCTGGCTTCAGGAGAGGTAAGGTTTTACAGCGGAGATGTCTTGGTGGCTCGCGCCGCGGTTGTCAACGGGCTTGCCACCGTGACCACAACCGAATTGCCGGTTGGGAACTTCACGTTGCGGGCCGAGTATGCAGGTGATGCTGTCCACGCGCCTGTGACACTGACTCGTGGATTGACAGCCAAGCCGAATCCGACAACCACGACATTGGAGGTCGGTGGCGCGGGTACTGCCCCTGTCTTGACTGCTCGGGTGGCGACGAGCTTGGGGCCCTCTTCCTTGCCGGGAGGGACGGTTTCTTTCTACGACGGAGCAGTTCTTGTCGGAACTGCGTCTCTGATCAATGGCGTTGCGACGCTAGCGCGGACTGGATCCAGCGCCGTCAGTTCTTTCCGAGCCGAATACGCAGGTGACGCGCTGAATGCCTCCAGCACTTCTCCTACAGGAATGCCGTCTTCGACCGCGATCTCGATTCAGACGTCTGCTGCGACGGGGACGCAGGATGACACGATTGTGCTGACGGCACAGGTGGCTGGTGCAGGAGCGACCGGCGTGGTGACCTTCCTCAGCGGAAGGAACGTCCTTGGCACCGCAACGGTGGTCAATGGACAAGCCACCTTGTCGGTCAACAACCTGGCAGTAGGTTCGCACGCGATTCAGGCGGCCTATTCGGGCGACAAGGACAACTACGGCAGCGTCACGGCGCAGACGGCGAATGTCGAGATCGCGGCGGGCACGGGCACGGTGCCGCCGTTGGTGGTGACGGGGACGCAGCACCGTGTATTTGACGTGTTCGGAGGGAATTTCCCGTACGGCCTCACTGCCTCCATCTACACCGTTGCACCCTCTGCATTGCTCACCGAAGGGGGCACGATCAGCTACTTTGTGGGTGATCAGTTGCTGGGTTGCGTCGATGTGTCCACGCTGACAAATCCCTGGTTCTATGCGCAGATGAGGAATCTGCCGCTGGGGACGAATCCGGTGACCGCGGTCTATTCGGGCTCCTCGATCAATGCCCCGGTCACCTATTCCAGTCCAGTGAACGACCCGGCTGTCGTTCCGCCCGGCCCTGTATCGATTGGCATCACATCTTCCGAGCCCCGTGCGACGGTGGGCGCGCCAGTGACGTTCGTTGCTTCCGTTTCTCGTACTTATGGGAGTGCGTCAACAGCTCCCAATCCCACGGGGACGGTGACCTTCTACAACGGGAACACCATTATTGGGGTTGCGACTTTGGTGAATGGTCGGGCACAACTGACCACCAACGCGCTACCTGCTGGTGCAGCCTATGTCACCGCCCGGTACTCAGGGGATGAAGGTAATGCCGTCGCCGAAAGCGTGCGAATCATGCAGGGGGTGCAGGCTTTTGTCGGTCTGCCTGAGCCCTCCGTCAGGCTCGAGATATCCAACGAGCCATCGAACTTCGGTGCACCTGTGTCTTTGACCGCCACCGTGACATCGGCCAACGCGCAGACGTTATCGAAGCCTGAGGGAGTCATCGATTTCTACAACGGATCGATTCTTTTGGGGCGCGCAACCGTTGTTGATGGTCGTGCAACTCTGACGCTCAATAGTTTGCCGCTGCAAGCGTCAACCCTGACGGCAATTTACAGCGGAGATGAAATTTACAATGCCCCAAGTGTCTCCGCCGTACTGAGTCATCAAACCAATCCCGCGGTCACTTTCACCTCCGTCAGTGCATCTGCTGCGACGGGGACGCAGGATGACACGATTGTGCTGACGGCACAGGTGGCTGGTGCAGGAGCGACCGGCGTGGTGACCTTCCTCAGCGGAAGGAACGTCCTTGGCACCGCAACGGTGGTCAATGGACAAGCCACCTTGTCGGTCAACAACCTGGCAGTAGGTTCGCACGCGATTCAGGCGGCCTATTCGGGCGACAAGGACAACTACGGCAGCGTCACGGCGCAGACGGCGAATGTCGAGATCGCGGCGGGCACGGGCACGGTGCCGCCGTTGGTGGTGACGGGGACGCAGCACCGTGTATTTGACGTGTTCGGAGGGAATTTCCCGTACGGCCTCACTGCCTCCATCTACACCGTTGCACCCTCTGCATTGCTCACCGAAGGGGGCACGATCAGCTACTTTGTGGGTGATCAGTTGCTGGGTTGCGTCGATGTGTCCACGCTGACAAATCCCTGGTTCTATGCGCAGATGAGGAATCTGCCGCTGGGGACGAATCCGGTGACCGCGGTCTATTCGGGCTCCTCGATCAATGCCCCGGTCACCTATTCCAGTCCAGTGAACGACCCGGCTGTCGTTCCACCAGCGACCACCACCGTTTCGGTGTCCTCGTCAAGACCTCAGGGCGCGTTGGGTGCACCGGTCTCCTTGACTGCGGTCGTGGCCCATTTGAATGCTGGGCTTTCGACGGCTCCTGATCCCGGCGGGACGGTGACTTTCTACAACGGCGCGACTGTCATTGGCACGGCCAGCATCGTCAATGGTGCAGCAACGCTGGCTACGACTGACCTGCCTTTGGGCGCCGCGAGCATCACCGCGAAGTACGAAGGTGACACAAGTCATGCCGTGAGCACGTCGGGGGCATTGGCGCTGCAAATTACGTCCGCTCCGATCGCCTCCTCGACCGGATTGGCATTCTCTCCCGCACAACCTGTCTACGGTTCGCCCCTGGTGCTAACCGCCAACAGCTCGGGCCAAGGGCGTCCCGAGGGCGGCACGGTCAGCTTCTACGACGGCACCACGCTTCTGGGCATCGTCAACTTGGTCAACGGCAAAGCCAGCTTGAGCGTGAGTAGTCTGGAGGTGGGTTCGCATTCCATCAAGGCGGTCTATTCCGGCGATGCGAACAACGCCACCTCGCAAACCACAGCCAACGTCACGATAGCCAAGGCACCTTCGACGCTGATCAACCTGACGTCGGGCTCGATCGCCAAGGATGGCTCCCTGTCGATTCAGGTCAACGGCCCCCAACCCGGTGGTTTGGTGAGCTTCTACGATGGAACGCGGCTGCTGGGTACGGTCCAGGTCGTCAACGGCCTGGCGACCTTGTCGGGTGTATCGCTGCCTCCAGGCACGCACACTTTCACGGCCACTTACGCTGGCGATGCGCACAACACCGACAGCGAAGTCAGCTTCACGCAGGTCGTCGAGGGCGTGCCCGTCACCACGATCCTGGTCAATCTCGACAACGCCCAGGACCGTACCGTCACTCGCTTGTACAACCGCAGTGGCCAGCTTCAAGGGACATTGGACGCCGAGGGCTATCTCACTGAGTACAAGTACAACGCCGCAGGCGAACTGGTAGAAACCATCGCTTACGCCAATCGTGCAACCAGCTTCACCAGCGCTGCCAATCGAATCGCGGCAATAGCCGTCGCACGCGCCAGTTACAACCTGACAGGCGTGCGTCCGCAGGATTGGGGTGGTGCGGACATCCACAGCTACAACTTATACGACGCCCAGGGCCATATCGTCGCCCAAGTCGATGGCGAAGGCTACCTCACCGAGGCCGTCTACGACACCCGCGGCAACGTCATCCAGACCATCCGCTACGCCGACAAGGTGGGCGCCATCAGCAGCACGTCCACACTGAACGGCATCCGGCCGACGACCAACGCTTCTCAGAATCAAAACGTGATCCGGACATGGGACAACGCAGGCCAGTTGGTCAGCCGCACCAATGTCGAAGGCACCGTCACCCAGTTTTCCTATAGCAGCGTCGGCCAGCTCGTGCAGACCACCACCGCAGTGGGCACCATGGACGAGCGCACCAGCCGCGCGCTCTACGACATCCAGGGCCGACTCATCGGCGAGCTCGACGGCCGCGGCAGCGATGCTGTCGCCTTGAGCGATCCGCTCGCCCTGTGGGCTGCCAACGGCACCACCCACACCTACGATGCAGCGGGGCGTCGCACCAGCACCACCGACGCCAACGGCCACCGCACGCTCTTCTTCTACGACCCCATTGGCCGGCTGCGCTACACCGTCAACGCCCTAGGCGAAGTCACCGAGAGCAAGTACAGCGCTCTTGGCCAACTTGACGAGCAGGTCGTCTACGGCACCCGTGTGGATGTCTCCACTCTGGGCGCAACCACGCCCGGTGGCCTGAATACCGCCGTCCTGGCCAGCCAGCTCGCTGCAGTGGCCGACGCCACCAAGGACACTCATGTCCTGCATATCTACAACGCCACCGGCACCGAGGCCAGCAGCACTGACGCGTTGGGCAGCACCACCAGCTATTCTTACAACGCCTTCCGCGAAGCCATCGCCAGCAGCTACGCACTGAAGAATGGCTACGTTGTCACGGATACAGCCAGCTATGACCGCCGCGGCCTGGCGACGAAGCGCGTGAGCGATGCGGCCACCCTCGCCATCACGCAGCGCAAGACCTACGATGCCTTCGGTCGTGTTATTGAAAACTTCGACGGCAACAACAACCGGAGCCAGATCGCCTACGACCGTCTCGGTCGGATAGTGACGACCACCAATCCGCTCAATGGCCAGCAACTGACGCAATACGACGCCTTCAACCGCGTCATGTACCAGCGCGATACCATCGGCTATTGGACGAGCTTCGGCTATAACCTGGCCAACCGTAGCACCACCGTCTCGACTTCTGCGGGCGTGAGCGTCACCACGGTCCATACCAGCCAGGGGCAGACCCAGAGCGTCACGGACGGTCGCGGCAATGTCACCACGTACAACTACGACAAGAGTGGCAATCTCATCGGGACCAATGAGCCGCTGGGTGTCACCACAGGCGCCACCTACGACAAGACCGGCCTCAAGCTGACCAGCACAGATGCCAATGGTGTCGTCACCAACTTCACGTATGACGCGGCCAACCGCCTGCTGACCCGCACACTCGACCCCACAGGTCTCAATCTCTCCACCACCTACGCCTACGACGCCAAGGGGCAGGTGGTCAGCGTCACCGATCCTCGCGGCATCGTCACCACCACCGAGTTCGACCTTGCCGGCCAGACCGTGCGTCAGGTGGTCGATCCCACGGGTCTGCGCCTCACTACCAGCTACACCCACGACACCACCGGCCAGGTGCTCACGGTCGCCGACCCCAACGGCAACGTCACCGCGTACACCTACGACGGCGCCGGCCGGCGCACCAAGGAGCAGGTCGACCCCTCGGGGCTGAACCTCACGCGCAGCTACGAGTACGACGCGGCCAACAACGTCACCCGCTCCATTGATGCCAACGGCAACGCCACGCGCTACGCCTACGACGCCAACAATCGCCTGGTCTTCACGCTCGATGCGCTGGGCAACCTCTCAAAGCAGGAGTACGACCCCGAAGGGCGGGTGGTCCGCCGCACCTCGTATGCGGTGCCCATCGACACCTCGGGCCTGGGCAATGCCCCAACTGTCGCGCAAGTGCAGGCGAAGGTGGTGGTCAGTGTCGGCTCGGACATCATCGAGGGCCGCCGCTACGATGGCGATGGTCGCCTGCGCTTCAGTCTGGACGGGACCGGTGCTGTCGTCGAATACAAGTACGACAAGACCAACAACGTCATCGAGACGCGCGCCTATGCCAACCGCATTGACTTGGCGAGCTGGAACCCTGTTGGCGATCGCGATCCGATCGTCACCGCAGATGCGGCGCGGGACGAACGCGTGCGCACGGTCTTCGACGCCCTCAACCGGGCGACCTGGCAGGTGGACGGTACCGGTGGCGTGGTCCAGTACTTCTACGACGCCAATGGCAATGTCACAGAGTCGCTCGCCTACGCGACGGCGCTGACCAATGCCGCGTTCGGCAGTTGGAACGGCACGTCTGTGCCCCCTGTTGTTGCCGACTCAACCCGCGATCAGCGCGTGCGCACGGTCTACGACACCGCCAACCGTGCCACCTGGAGCGTCGATGCGCTGGGCAATGTCACCCAGCGCACTTATGACGCCGATGGCAATGTGGTCGCCCAGCGCAGTTATGTCATGCCCCTCACGGTAGCCGCACTCGCCGCCTGGGACGGCCACACGGCGCCCGCACCGGTGGCCGACGATGCGCACGATCAGCGCGTGCGCAATGTCTACGATGCGGCCAACCGGCTGACCTGGAGCGTGGACGGCATCGGCGCCGTCAGCAAGACCGAGTACGACGCCAACGGCAATGTTGCGCGCCGCAGCCAGTACGCCAACCCCATCGCCGAAGGGGCAGATCCGGCCAGCGTGGTTGTCAGTTCGGCCGACCGGACAAGCACTTACTTCTACGACGCGTCGAACCGTCAGAACTGGCGCGTTGATGCGCTGGGTGCCGTCACGCGCCTGCAGTACGACGGCAATGGCAATGTGATCGATCAGCGCGCCTATGCGAACACGGTCAATCCGGGCGACGCGTCGAGCGCGGCCTCGCTGGCCTCGGCCCTTGCAGGCAAGGCCGACGACGCGCACGACGTGCGTATCCGCAATGTCTACGACACGGCCGGCCGCCTGGCCTGGCAGGCCGACGGTACGGGTGCAGTCACGGGCATGACGTACGACGGCACGGGTCGCCTTGTGCGTCAGGTGCAGTACGCCACACCTGTCTCGGCCAGCGTCTTGCCTTCCAGCGCGGTGGCCAGCAGCACGGATCGCATCACCGTATTCGCTCACGACGGCGCAGGCCGCCGCACCTTCACTGTCGATGCCTTGGGAAGCGTCACTCGGGCCGTCTACGACGCCTTTGGCAACGTCACTCAGCAGATCGGCTATGCCAACGCCGTCGCAGCGCCCGGTGCCGCGACGACCTACACCGACGCAGCGCTGCAGGGGACTGTCTCGGCCGATGCCGCAGCCGACCGCATCCAGCGCTTTGCCTACGATCAGGCCAACCGCCAGGTCTTCGCCGTCGATGCCCAGGGCGGCACGACCGAATCCGGCTACGACGGCCTTGGCCAGTTGGTGCAGAGCCACGAATACGCGCAGGCGATCAATGTCGCTGGGCTGAGCAGCACCGCCAGCGCGAGCGATATCCGCGCGCGCACGGTGCTCGACGCCATCAATGACCGTGTCTCGCGCCAGGTCTTCGATGCGGGTGGGTGGAAGATCTACGGCATCGATCCCATGGGCTTTGTGACCCGGGCCGACTACGACGGCCTGGGCCAGGTGCGAAGCACCACGCAGTACGCGCTGTCCATCCCGTCGGGCACCGCCAACACGGCGGCTGCCATTGCCGCAGCTGTCGTTGTCAGCCCCGAGGACCGCAGCAAGAGCTCCCAATACGACGCCGCAGGGCGCGTCCTTTCCAGCGTCGACGCCATGGGGTTCACGCAGGCGTGGACCTACGACGCGCTGGACAACAAGACCAGCTACACCAACGCCAAGGGCGCGGTGTGGCACTACGAATACGACCTCGGCGGCCGCATGTTGCGGGAGATCTCCCCGCAGGTCGAACTCACCGCCGTCACTCCCGGCGGCGACGGCCGCCTGCAGGTCAATGCGGGTGCCAGCGGCGTCGGCAATGTCATCACGGTGCTGACCTACGACAGCTTCGGCAACCTGCGTAGCCGCACGGAAGGGGCGGGGCGGCCCGAGCAGCGCACCACTACCTACGCCTACGACCAGGTCGGTCGCCAGGTCAAGGTCACCTATCCGCCGGTGGGCGTGTACGACCCCTCGAGCGACACCTTCACTGTGGATGGCCTCGACGGCCGCCACGACACCACCCAGACGCTCTACACCGAAACCACCTACGACGCCCTGGGCAACGCCATTGCCAATCGCGACATCGGCGGCAACTACAGCTACAAGACCTACGACCTCGTTGGGCGGGTGGCCCATGAAGTCGATGCGCTGGGCTATGTCACCGGCTACGAGCGCAATGCCTTCGGCGACGCCACCAAACTCACGCGTTATGGCGCGGCCACCGGCCTGAGTGCCGGCCATCCGGCAAGCCTGGGGCGCGCGCAGGTCCAGTCCACGGTCGATGCGCTGCTCCACGATGCCGACCGCACCCTGTGGACCACCTACGACCGCCTGGGCCGTGGCATCGAGGTGCGCGAGGCCGCCGTCTACGTTCACGAGGGCGGTAGCGATACCGCACAGGATACTTTCGCGGGCAAGACCACCCGCAACACCTACAACACCTTCGGTGAACTCACCCAGGTGGCGCTGCAAAAGAGCGCCAACACCTGGACTCTGAGCACCAACTTCTACGATCAGCGCGGCCAGCAGATCGCCAGCGTCGATGCGCTGGGTTACCTCACCACCCAGGCTTTCGATGCGGCGGGCAACATCGCCATGCGCATCGAGTATGCGAAGGCGGTGAGCTGGATCGGAACCAGCAACCTTGCGGGCTGGACCGGCGCAGTGAATGCCGGTGCGGGTGCCGGCGGCACACCACCCACGCCCGTCGTGGATGCCAACAACGACCGGCGCGTGGACACCTTCTACGACCTCAACAACCGCAAGACCAGCGAGACCCGGCGCAACGTCGAGTACAGCACCGCGTCCAACGGCACCAGCACGCGCGGGGACCTGACCACCAGCTACGGCTACGACGCTGTGGGCAACCTCACGAGCACCACCGACGCCAAGGGCGCCACCACCTACAGCTACTACGACGCCTTGGGCCGCGTCACTGCGGTGGCCGAGCCCACCCGCGCCAGCACCGTCAGCGGTGCGGCCATTACCCCGCTGACCGTCTTTCGCCGCGACGCGTACGGCAACGTCGTGCTCAAGACCGAATATGTCAACGGCGCCGATGCCAATGGCGCACCCGCAGCCCCCAGCCCGCTGCCGCCCTATGCACTGGCGCCCAATCCGGAGGTCGGCCTCATCGAGGGGAATCCAGCCTGGGCCAAGGAAGGTCCAGTTGGCTATATCGCGAGCGCCCCCTTCGAGGGCGGGACCGCGCTGTACAGGATCAACAACACGTTCTTCGGCAAGCATCTCTACACGACCAGCCTGTCGGAGTACCAGTCCTGGCTGGCGATGCCGTATGTCGTGGGCGAAGGCGTCCAGGGCTATGTCGCCACGACCCCGCCATCAGGCGGCGTCAGGTTGTACAGACTGACATCGGCGCAGCCGGGTTTCGTCGACGTGGTCTACACCACCAGCCTGGCGGAGGTCGAGGCGCTCACCACCAATCCGGTATACCCCTACGTGGTGGACGAAAGTCAGCTCGTCTATCTCGGGGGCAATGCAACGGGCCCCTTCGATGCGCAACTGACGCGGTACGTGGGCCCGTCGCTCTCGTTCATGACAGGCTTCGACCACCTGTACCTGCCCGACAGGACGCCAGTGGATCCATGGAGCGACGCGGACACGCTCGCCAGAACCGACCGCACCACCTTCGCTCAATACGACGCCCTGGGCCACACGGTGCAGAGCACCGACGCCATGGGCGTCAACCACTACAGCTCCTACAACAGCCAGGGCCTCATCGCCAAGGAGTGGCAGGGCGTCACCGACAACGCCGGCACCACGCGCACCCTGTATCGGGCGTATGGCTACGACGCCCTGGGCCACCAGACACACATCTACGACCCCGCCACAGCCACCGACGGCACGGACTACACCCAGGGCGCGGCCGCGGCCAACGGGATCTACAGCACCCGACCCGGCGCTGATGTGACGCCTGGCACGTATGGCAACGGCGAGGGCGGCAACCCGGTGCAGTCCCCCGACGGCAGCGCTCCGCCGACAGCGACTTACGGCAACGTCAATCTGTGGCACCTGGCGAATCTCGTCAACGCCGCAGGCGGCCAGGTCCAGATTCAGTTCGACTTCATCACCCCCAGCTACGAGGTTGCTGGCGGAGAAAACACCGGGCCCTCCACGGTGGCAGGCCACCCCGCCAGCTACTCCCGCACCTTCCCGATCCCGGGCGACGTGCTGGGGCCTGACGGCGTGACGGTCTCACCGGACAACGAACCCATCGGCAGCGTCACGGCCATCCGCATCCTGCAATGGAACGGCACCGCTTGGGTCACCCTCTGGCAGGGCAGTCCGGCCGATGCCACCGGGCAGGACACGCTCAATGTGGGCGCCGGCGTGTCTGGCCCGAAAGTGGACACGGCCCTGGAATACAACGCCTTCGGCGAACTGACGGCCAAGCGAGTCAACGGCCAGCTCGGCGAATACTTCGACTACGACAAGGCCGGGCGCCTGTGGCGCACCAACGCCGGTGACGGCGTGGACAAGATCGCGCTGTACGACCTGCAGGGCCGCCAGACTGCCAACATCAGCAGCGCCGGTTCGGGGCGCGGCGACATCAACCTGCGTAATGCCGCCGATGCGCAACAGGTCGCACAGCTGTCGGACGTGCGACGCACCGACACCACCTATGACCTGATCGGCCACGTCCTGAGCCAGGCCTTGCCGGAACGCAAAGAG
Organism: Variovorax sp. YR566; assembly: GCF_051992195.1. NCBI lineage: Bacteria > Pseudomonadati > Pseudomonadota > Betaproteobacteria > Burkholderiales > Comamonadaceae > Variovorax > Variovorax sp. YR566. The sequence continues at coordinate 2,939,544 of NZ_CP197092.1, forward strand.
GTCCAGGGCGGGGTCAGTGTGGGCACCGATGCGCTGGTGGGAGGCATTGCCGCCCGCGCCGTTCACGGCAGCGAAGGCTGGAGCGGCAGCAACACCGTCAACCTCGGCTGGAATGCGCTCGCAGGCCTGGGCAGCGGCGACGTGCGCGTCGACCTCTACTACATCCCCATCGACGCCCAGGGCAACGAGGGGCCAGAGCAGGTCAGGAGCGTGATCCTCAATGCCACGCAAGGCAACGGCGGCACCAGCCTCAGCTGGAGCCCCGCGGTGGGGGATGCCTACGGCGGCATCGGCCGCATCTCGCGCGTTGTCGTGGCCAAGAAGGACCTGCAGGCCAACTGGCAGACGCTCATCTCGCAGAACGGCGTCGGCTATGCCGGCCAGAGCCTGCAGGTGGCGAGTCCGGACGATCCGAACGCCTGGGTGCAGGTGCAATACCGCCCGGCTGGCAGCAATGGCGCGTGGAGCGAGCTTCCCACGGTAAGGTTCGGCGATGCGGCGCGTGGCGACCTCTCCGGTCTTGCGTTGGGCAACTACGAATACCAGGCCATCACCCATGCACCTGGGCAAAGCGATCGGATCACTTCTGCAGGCACCTTCAACATCACGCCGCGGCCGCTGGCCACCTTGGGTGTGGCAGGCGTCAATGGCTCGGCGCAGACGCTCGAGTGGCAGGGCCCGGGTGCCGGGGATCTGCAGACCATCCGGGTGCGCCCGGTGGGCGGCGGCTGGAGTGCGCCATGGGGCATCAATCGGGCTGCGGGCAGTGACTGGAGCACCGTCAACCTCTCGGGTCTGGGTGCAGGGCAGTACGAGTACGAGATCCTGTGGAGCCATCCGGGCGAAGCCGGACCCTATGCCCATGCCACGGGCCAGATCAACAAGGTCGACGGCACACCCGGTACACCAGGTACCCCTGCGCAAGGCCTGCCCCATATCGACGGCTTGTATGTCGAATCCCGGCAAGAACTGATAGGTATTGACGAACAGACCGGCCCGATCTATCAGACGGTCTCCGTGGTGCGTGTGCCTGGTCCCCCTCCTGGGTCCATCAGCGGCTTCAGCGTGCGCGTCAAGGGCAGTGGCGGCGGCTTCCTGCCTCTGGAGGTCCGGCTGCGCAGCGATTTCGGTTGGGAAGTCAATGTCACAGGCGCGCAACTGCCCGCAGGCATCTACGAGTACGCCTACGGATTCTTCCCCGGCCTGGGGGCGGCGGCCACGGCGCATGCGCTGGGTGACCTGACGCTCAACGCCGACGGCAGTGTGTCCATCACGGACACTACGCCGGCCTACGTTCCTGCGACGCCCGGCACACCTGCTACACCGCCGCAGTACGGCTGGAGCGCGACGGACATGGGCCCGTACCCGATCAGCCAGGATCCGTTGCTGGGTGGGCGCGCCATCGGGCAGGGCTTTGGCCTGAACGGCGTGGACGGTTACCAGCGACCCCTGGTCAAGCAGACCATCGACCGTTGGGGCAATGTGCTGAGCATCAACGACCCGCGTTCGACCGTCTGGGTCACGAACTACAGCTACAACGCCAACAACCAGATGATCCGCCAGGTGCAGACCGACGCGGACGGTAACTCGGGCGTGGATGCCAACGGCAACATCAACAACGCCAACGCGCCGGTCACGCAGATCTACTACGACGCCATGGGACGGCAGGTCGCCGTTCGCGATGCCAATGGCAACGTCAATGGCCAGGAGTGGGATGCGGGCGGCAACCTCGTGCGTGAACTCCATGCGGATGGCAACGGCGCAGACACCGGTGTGGTCAGCCATGCCTACAACGTCTTCGGCGACAAGGTGCGCACCGTCGATGCCGAGCACAACGCAACATCGTTCGTCTTCGACAAGCTCGACCGGCTGATGCGTACCACCTTCGAATCGGTGGGCATCAACCAGACCCAGCGCTGGGATCAGGCGGGGCGCATGTTGTCGCAGACCAATGGCAACAACGAAACCGTCAGCTACGACTACGACCTGCGTGGCAACCTGATCAAGACCACGCAGCCGCTAGGACAAGTCACCCTGGCCGGCTACGACGCGCTCAATCGCAAGGTCGTGGAGATGGATGCAAACGGTGCGTTGGCGACCTGGAAGTACGACTACTTCGGACAGCTGCAGGGACACAGCGACATCGGCGGCGCCAACTACGCCTACAACTACGACAACGCGCGCCAGCTCATCGCGCAGAGCAACAGCCGGGGCCAGAACCGCGTCTACGGCTACGACGCCGCCGGCCAGCAGACCCGCATCCAGGATCTGGCTATCGGCCAGACCACCAGCTACCGCTATGACCTGGGGGGCCGTCGGCTGCGCGAGACCACAGTGCAGGGGGGCGTCACCTACCAGGACAACTCCATCGCCTACGACGCGCTGGGGCGCATGCGCTGGGTGGCGGACGCCCGCGCGTACATCACCATCGACTACGACAAAGTAGGCAACCGCACGCACATCCACACCCACGCGATCGATGCCGATGTCAGCACGCTGCCGCCGGACAGCGATCGCTACTTCCAGTACGACGCCATGAACCGCCAGACATTGGCGGACTCGGCCACAGCCGACGGTTCGTATCTGGGGCCGGATGGGCATCGCCTGCGCTACGACTACAACGGCCGGCGCACCAGCGACAAGCACGAAGGCATTCGCATCGTGCAGCAGGGCGATGGCCAATGGATCGCTCAAACAGGAGGCGAGACCGAGGAGGTCTACGGCTACGACGGCATGAACCGGCTGACGAGCACCACGCGCGACGGCACGGTGGTGGATGCACGCACCTATGACGGGGCCAGCCGTGTGCTCACCAGCGCGCCGGGTAATCTGGATGCAGACTACATCGCACTGCACACCCAATACCAGGGCGTGACGGGCAACGACCCCCTCCAGCTGCGCCAAAGCCGGTACGACGCCAACGGCCGAGTCGCCTACCAGAGCACGCTGGCTTATGTCTCGCCCCTGGTCAACCCTAGCGGGCAGAGCTTCAGCGGTGTCGGCTACACCTACGACGACGCGGGCAACGTGCTGGGGTACCACACCGCCAATGCCGATCCGCTGAACCCGACCTTCGCTACCACCACGAACACGGTGCAGCGCGCCGAAGGGTACAAGCAGCTCACGAGCCTCACCCAGACCCGACCGGCCACGGGGCCGGCGGCCGGCACCGTGACCTCGCAGGGACTGGTCGGCTACAACTACGACGTCAACGGCTTCCTGACGCACACCGGCGATCCAGGCAACCAGACCGTCACGCAGAACCATTTCTTCATCAACGACGCGAACGGCACGGCGCTGTATGCCTACTACGGCAATCCGGCCAGCCCGATCCAGGGCCAGCGACAGTTGGTGGTCAACGGTGAGGTGTTGGGGCGCTATGGCTGGGTGCCCGATCAGCTCTATGCGGGCATCAGCTTCCCGGTGCCGGGCTTCACGCCCTATACGCAGAAGGCGAGTTTCAGCTTCGGGTATCAGCCGATCAACGGCAACTACCCGGCGGGCACGCCGGGCACGTATGCCGTGGGCGCGAGCGACACGCTGCAGAGCATCGCCAAGGGCGCCTATGGTGATGCGAACCTGTGGTACCTGATCGCGGACGCCAACGGGCTGGGCGGCAACGCCGAGTTGCGCGTGGGGCAGGTGCTGACGATTCCGGCGCATGTGTCCAGTGCGAACAACAGTGGCACGTTCAAGCCCTATGACCCGAGCAAGATCATGGAGGGCACCAACCCGACCATGATGGCGATGCCGCAGAGTCAGGATGGCGGCTGTGGGGCCATCGGGCAGATCATCATGGTGGTGGTGGCTGTGGTGGTGTCGATCTACACGGCAGGCGCGGCACTCGGTGCCATGGGTGGAGTCGCTGCTGGCACCACCGGCGGGGTTGTCATCGGCGGAGTGACCTATTCCGCAGCGACCGTGGTTGCTGCCGGTGCTATCGGCGGAGCTGTCGGATCCATTGCAAGTCAGGCGGTCGGCGTTGCCATCGGAGCGCAAGACAGCTTCAGCTGGAAGGGCGTAGCGCTTGGTGCGATTGCCGGAGGCGCGAGTGCTGGTTTGGGTGGCATCGGTGGTGAGGGGGGAATCGACTTCCTTGGTGATGGCGCGAAATCTCTGGGCAACCGTGTGATTCAGCAAGCTGCGGGCAATGCAATCACGCAGGGCATCGCGGTGGCAACCGGGCTGCAATCGAGTTTTAGCTGGAGGAGTGTGGCGGCCAGCGCTGTTGGGGCGGGTGTGGGACAAGCCGTGGGGCCGGTGATCGGCGATGCGTTCGGAAAAGCATTCGGGGACAACGCAGGCAGCGCCTTCGCGGCTCGGCTGACAACAGGTCTTATCGCGGGCTCGGCCGCCGCCGCCATGCGCGGGGGCAAGGTGGCTTATCAGCAGGTGGCCATTGATGCGTTTGGCAATGCGTTGGGGGACTCCATCGCAGCGGCGAATGGGCAGAGTTCGCGTGTGCCTGCATTGGGCAGCGCGGCGCAGTCTGGATCGATTGCGCTGGACGCACCGCTGCAGGGGTATGGCTATCAGAGTTCGATTGGGAGGGGTACGTATGCAGAGGCTGTGCTCAGCACGTCCGGTGTCACCGAAGCCAACGCTGGCGGCGCCCAGGGGTTCGGCTACGGCACAGGTGGCTACGGCTTCCAAGCGTCGGGCGATGCGGTGAGCGCCTGGGGCAACGAGATCAATAGCAGCATCTTGGCGCAGGCCAACGCGCCGACACCTGCTCCCGCCGTCGCCGATGAAAGCCCTATGTGGGACGACGGCACGCCGATCACTTCCCGCATGTCGACACAGGGACTAGCCCGCAGTCTCGCTGCCGCGCAAGGACTGACAACTACAGCCGCGCTATACCTGCCTGGCGTCAATGATCCCGAGCTTCTAAATGTTTTCGATCCACAAGGGTTCACGTTGCAGCCAGCTACAAAGGTTGCTCCTGCAATTGGACAGGCGACAGGTGTTTCGGGCGTGAGCCCAATTGGTATCGGGCTCGGCTTACTGGTCCACACCGACGATGGGGCGACGACGAACTGGGGTATGGGGCGTCAATCATTTAGCTACAACCCCGACGACTTTAGTCTTGGTGTTACTGCGAGGGTCTCCAGCTTGTTGGGCAGTTCGCCTTTTCCGACGACCGTCATTCCCAGCATTAATAATCCAACGCCCTACTCAAATCCAACCTATCTTGACTATCTGAGTTACAAGGCTAATGGTGGCGCGTTAGCAATCAATGATTTTGTGTCTACTGGCATGCCTCAGCCCAGCAGTGAACCAGCGACTGCAACTGCAGGAGATGGAGGGATATGGACTGGAGGCCGCATCGAGAACATTGCAACAGTCGATGGACAAACCGTTATCGCCGGACCTATCACAGGTAAAGTGCTGGCCTTCTATCAAAAAGCCTTTGATTCTGGATATGCATTTGCGCAAGCCCAGCAAATTGCGGGAACACTGAACACACCAGATAATGTATCTGACCAAACGAGGTTGGGACAGGTGGCAGACAAGCAAGCTCGAACTGCACTTAAGATTGCGCTGGCCCCAGGAGGCGCCCTCCAAAATCTAAGTGACTCCGTACTGGTTAACCGCTATTTGAGAGACCCTGCCGGCAGCGGAAATTACACAATACCCGACATCCGAATTCCTTCGGAAGGTGTCATTATTGATGGTACGATTGGCTCCAAGAGCACATCCACATCTCAAGTGCAAAAATTTTTCCAGTATTCCCCAACCACCAATACTGTTGTTATTGTGACGCCAAATCAACCGCAGGCTTATCTTAGGCGCTAACCATGACTGAGTACTCTGTTCCTATTCCTAAAAATTTTCGAGAGACCGACGATTGGTTTACAAGTGTATTTGTGGGTGCGCCTGATTTTGTTTTTTTAAACAGCTGCGTAACATACAAGATCACGTTAGATATGATGATGGATGCTTTGCGACAAGGAATTGCCGATGCGGCGAGACGCACAAAAAATAAAGAAGCCGAAGCAATTTTTCGAAATTGCATAGAAGAGGTAAACTCAGTCCACGGTCTTTATCGAGATGGAATGATTGCCGAGGCACAAAAAAAAATTCAGGAAACGCAGCTTCTTTTTCAAAAGGCCGGAAAGTTAAGAAGCTCTAAATCTGCATCTTCCTAGGCAACTCCCGCAGGAGTCTTTGCCTTTGGCAATGCGCTGGGGGACTCCATCGCAGCGGCGAACGGTCAAGGCGGCGGCATGACGTGCGGGGAGGCCGAAGAGTGGGCGGCGGCGCGGGAGGCCTACGCGATGGGCGACGCGATTCCGAGGGTCAACAGGCTGGACCTTTCGCAGGATGCGGCAGCTCGACGCGCAGGCATCAACCCGGCAGGGTTGTCAACCTACGTGGGCAGCGACGACCCAGCCTTTGCATATAACTATCGCAACGGCAGCGACGTTGCCAGCGACAACTACAACGGCAGCCGTCGCACGGCCACCGTGCGCAATGGGCAAGGTCCGCTGGCCGCTTTGGCAGACCTTGGCTTGAACCCGGCGCAATAGCAAGTCGGCTATGGCTACTTGCTGAAAACTGGGCAGGTGCAGGTCGGTCGCAACGGCGTGCCGATGGTGCAGCCGGGGCAGGAATTGCACATCGACCTGGATGGATTGGCTGGGTGCGCTCAACGCTCCCCGAAATACGACCTTGTTCGAGAGGGCCCAAAGCGCTAATGCGCTGGCGAATGCGTCGTTCTCATCGGCGGGATGGAGCGCCAGTATCAGGAGCACGTCGATTGCGGAGCGTCGGATGGCTTGGGGCACGATGGCATCGTAAGCGGCCAGCCGCCCCACCTTGAGCAGAGCCGGTAGCTAAACGATGCTGTCCAGTTAACTTCTAACTGGACGGTTATGGACGTGAACCCCAAGTCGCGGCGCAGAATGGCGCGACGAGCAGGCTCCCTACGAGCCGCCGCCCGAACCCGCCCGGGCGACAAGCCGTGCGAGCGAGTTCGAACGCGGAGACACCGCGACCTTCGACAACCGAGACGGTCGCAACATCACTGGGGTGATCGTGCGCATTAACCAATGCACGGCCACCATTGCCACCGGTGACGGTGTGACTTGGCGGGGCCCATTCCATATGCTGCGCCAGGTGCTCGACGTTTGAGAATCGTCGATCTCTTCAATCAGTTGACGTCAAGAGTGCCTTGAGCCCGCACTTACAGAGCGCAGTGGTCTACATTGAGAACTTCGGCGCTGGGATCGGCGTGCGGGTTGCCCAACCGGGCTAAGCGTCATGAGTTGATCAATTACAACTGGGATCGAGAGGCTGGGCCAGCCGGGCTCTTCTGAAAGATAGACGAGTCGCCAGTCCGAGAGTGCTGAATTGAACTGAGTGCACTGGCGCCCTCCGAGGGCAACTCAAGAGGCTTCTGCTTCGGTCCAGCCAACATCCGCTAGCAGTTGCTGCAACGCTGGCATTGCGATCTCCAGTTTTTTTCTCTCAGATCGGGAACGTACTGATCGTCAGGTGGCAGTGCAGTAGGAAAGTCTCCGCGGGCCGCGGCAGCAAATATGACCTCTTGTAATCGATCCTGCGGCCGTGTGAAGTCTTCCATGTATATGACGTGGCTCAAGATCAGCTTGTTGTCCGAAGCCCCTATGTGTGCACGGATCTGGGCGACAGCCTCCATGTGTGCTTCGGCGAAGCCATAACTTGCCCTTTGCAGTAGGTTTGTTGCGCCGGGCCAGTTCCGAATAGCCGCTTGGTATGCCTGTTCGCGCAATGCCCTGTTTTGGATCTGACCTACCCCGATGCCCAAGGCCTCCAAGAGCGGCTTTTTACGCTTCGCAACGCCTGACCAGTAGCTGTCCATCCAACCGGTGTCCGGCGAGAAGAGGTCCTCTGTGATCCAGTCTGAATCGGCGATGGTCAATTGATTGGCGAAGAATTGGACTTCTGATATGTACTCTCGCTTCCAGCCCGGGATGCGCCACTCCGCTAAGGCGCGCAATGCGTCTTCCATCGACGTAAACATGTAAACGCCAGCAAGCCGCGATACCGCCTGCGGGTGACGGGCGGCGCGAGCCTTTTCCAGCACCAATTCCCGCTTGAGCCATCTCGGGCGGTCAAGTGCAAAGGAATCTCGCAACTTGCTGGATAAAAAAAGACTGACGAAGTTGGGGTGGTTGTCCGGCCCGGGGACGCCTACCGAGCGAAGTCGCCCGATAGCAACCTCCCAGGCCACAAGCGGATCGTCGATGTTCAAGTACGCGAAGAATTTCTCAGACATCAGAAGCGTTCCTGGTTTTGGGGAGGCGGCCTGAACTCGCCGCGAGTGGGGCGAATAGCAATTCTGTTTCAAATACAGTAAAAGAAAGCCCGATGAGTTATCGCGTTGTATCGGGCGGATTTATCGCAGTGCGCTTCATGCTGGCCCCAAGAATGCCGGCTCGCCAGGCAAAGAACTCGTCGAGCGCAGGGCCCAGCACAGCCGTCTGGGTGCGCGCGCTGAAGGCCTCGAAGCCCTGGCGTGCCAGCCGTTGACGCAGTTGCGGGGCGCTCACGAGCAACACAGCCATGTCGGCCAGGCCATCGAAGGGAGCGCCCGCGACCGCCTGCCGTAGCTCCGGATAGAAGATCTCGCTGTCCGCATAGAGTTCGCACAGCACCGCCTTGCGCTGCCTGAAAAGCATCGCAAGCCTCGGAATCTCGACGATGCGGGAGTTGTCGAAGAAGTGCATGTTGAGCACCAGCTTCGCGCGCCGGATCATCTGGTCGCGATGCGCGCTGTCCCAAAGCGCGTTGTCATTGCAGACCACGTGCAGCCCCTTTCTTCGCATGGCATCGATGACTTGCGCGCGCCGCTGATTCAGCGAGCCGAAGAAGAGCACGTCGATGTCCTGCAGGGCCTCGGGGAGCACGTCTTCGGTGCGGAGGTTGTCCCCGGCCTCTTCTTCGTATCCGAGCGGAACGTAGTGGCCGTTGGGAATGCCCAGCTCGGCATAGCGGGCCAGGTTGTGCTGGCTGTAGTCCCAGACGTAGTGGCTTCGCAGCAGCGTCATGTAGGACTCGTTGCTGGCCTGCGAACCTGCGACGAGTTGCTCGAAGTTCAGCACGATGCAGTTGGTGTCCATGCCTTGCAGGGCTTCGGGCGCCAGGTGGTGCGCGAAGCAGACAACGTTGATGGCGCCAGCACGCAGGGCAGCATGTTCGCTGCTGACCTCGTAGCCCAGCTTCCTGGCGGCGACGACGAAGGCATCTACCACGTTGCCGACCATATGCCGGTCCGCAAGCGAGGTGAAATGCAGCGGTACCGAAGGTTCCATCCCGTTTACTGGCCTGGTCTGGTGGCGGTCACTGCTTATTGCAGGCCCAGGATGTTCCGCTTGTGATAGTAGTCGGCGAGCGCGGCCCGGAGCTCGGTTGCCTTCTGGATCGTCTCTGGGGGCGCGCCCTTGCCCAGGCCGAAGAAGTAGAGGTCGTGGCTGGTGTGGTCGCAGTAGAACGACCAGACCGAGAACCAAGCGTCGCATGGAATGATCGCCTTGAAGTCTTCCTCGACCAGGTTCTGGTAGTAGTTCTGGTTGTTCTGCATGGTAAGCGGCGAATCGGTCGGTGCGTATTCGACCGTGCCGTGCTGCCGTCGCCCCGTGGAGGCGCAGGTCATCACGACCATGCCGGAATCCTTAACCAGCCGAAGCATGTTGAGCCAGGTTTTGCGCCAACCGGGGTTGTGCTCCATGGCCTCGCACGAGATCACCACATCGAACTCGTTGGCCTTGCCGCCATAGTCCTCGCCATAGCAGATGAGGTCGACGCCCTTGCCTTCGCCCACATCCAGGCCGATGTACTCGCATTCTTCGAAAAAGGCGCGAACGGAGCCATTGATGTCCAGGCTGCCGATTTCCAGAACCTTCTTCCGCTGGAAGAGTTCGCCAAGGAATTGCTTGATGCCACCAACGAAGAACAGCTGCTGGGGATGGGACACGATGGACCTCCGGGGCGGAAAACTCGGCAGTCTAGTGGTTGGCCGGGTCGAATTTCGCACGCCGGATTCAGCTGCCAGGCCCTGATGGGCAAAAGTTTACGTTTTCTGAAAAGGCGACTCCAGGCCCAGCTCGATGGCGGTCCGGCGCGTGAGTGCGCCGTGGTTCCCCGGAGCATCGTGACGGGTGATTCCGGGCTGAACGCGAGAGGCTTGGGGGAAGTTCAGGCGAGGATCGGCGTGGCTTTCATTGCCTAAAACCAGGAAGCCTAGCCCGATGCTACGCAAACTATCAGCACATGACGGCGCTACTCAGTAGCGAAAGCGCTAAACAAGTCGCAACTGGCGCGGATATGTTGCTCTAAGAGGCCACCAGAGCGGCCTCGGAAGGTGAGGCATCTGAATAATCACGCTTTCCAGTCGCAGACGATTCCCCCATGTACATGACGATGCTGTTGAACCATATCCGCGCAGTCAAAAGCTGGGGGGAGAAGCACGCGGCACAGAGCTCCATCGATGTCGAGTCCTTCCGGATGGAAGTGAAGGCGAGGAATCGCTATTTCACCTTGCAACCCCAGTTCCGCGCACGCATCGACGGCCGACTGCTCAACATCAGCAAGATCTCGAACCAGGCGACCGGCTTTCTGGGCTGGCTGCCCTATGCACCGGTCCAGTGGGCCCTGTCGACCGACAAGCTGCTGTTCAAGGCCCACATGGTCGAGCATGGCCTTTGTACACCTGCGTGGTGGATTGCTCCGCAGCAGCCCAATCAGGACTACATCGTCAAGGGGTCCAGGGGCTCCTTCGGCTTGCACATCACGGGGCCGTTTCGAGGTGGTGTGGCTCTGCCCGAAGCGACCGCCAGCGCATTGCCCTCGCCAGAAACCCGGTACGCCGAGCAGTTCATCCAGGGCGTGAACCTCAAGCTGTGGATCTGGGGACGCACCATCTTCCATGCGCACGCCTATCCGTATCCCACAGTCACCGGCGATGGCGTCCATCGCATCGACGAACTCATCGAGCTATTGGCCCAGGCACAGTCCCCCCGGATGCCTCGCCCTGTGGGGGATGGGGAGGCGATCGCCAGTTCATTGGCTCATCAGGGGGTCACCCGAGACGAGGTGCTCGCCAGCGGAGTCACGGCTTGGCTCGATTTTCGCTATGGACGCGACTACGAATCGCCTCGCACGACAGAGGTTGCGGACAACGACTTGCCCCAGTTGCCCGAAGCGCTTCTTGCGCAAGCCAGGCTCGCGGTCGAGGCGCTTGCGCTCGATCTGGAGGCCAGATTCTCGGCCCCCATTCTTTACTCGTTGGACGGCGTCGTAGACCCCCTCGGGAACGCATGGTGGTTGGAAGTCAATTCGAACCCGACCTTGCCGCCGTCGGGCTACCCCCACGTCTTCTCGACCTTGTTCGAGACACCGCCCATTTCATGATTTTTTCCGGGCTGTCATGGCCTGTCCACCCGCTTCGACGCTGATCGAAGCTCACCTCCAAGGAGAGTTCACTGTGCAACAACTTCAAAAAATGCAGCCGGCGGAGATCGCCGAGAGCAACGTGCTGCCGCTGAAGAGAGAGTCCGCCGCAACCGTTCGCGAGATTGCCGCCACGGCGCACGCTCCGGTGGTGGTCGGCAGCATCTACATCATCGGCGACGGCACTCCCGAAAACCCGTTGCGCATCAACGTGCCCGCGCTGACCTCGGCCATCATCAACTCGATGACGAGCGCGAACTTCATGGCACTGCAAAACGGCATTGCCGCCAGCAATGGCTCCAGCGCGACGGGCAGCATCGGCGCTGCAGGCTGATTGTTTCCCAATCCGGTTCATATGGTCGGTGGGGGTGTGGAGGTTTCAAGAACCTCCATCCCTGCCGAGCTCATCCAAAGCTGCTTCACGGCCTTCGAGACCGAGGAGCTCGAACTGTCCTTCGACATCTATTCCAATATGGGTGAAGAAGACAAGAGGCTGCGTCGCTCCAAGGAGCTGAAGCATCGCCAGCCGCAGCGGTTCGCGATGCTTTTCCAGATGCTTGACGAGTTCGTGCTCCAGTCGCTCCACGCTCGTGGAGAAGGGTATTCCGGCTCCGTGTCTCGAGAGCAATTTATGCTCTACAGCGACGGGGCAGGTGCGGGCCTGCATGTCGACGATCAGTTCAAGCCACCCCGGCAGTTTGGCCGTGACAGGTACGTCATGCACCTGCTGAACCAGTTCGCGGGGCTGCTCTACATCAGCACCGACGATCTCGAAGGTGGAGAGCTGGTCTTTCCGGATCACGACATCTCGGTCAAGCCACTCACGGGAACGCTGGTCGCCTTTCCGTCGAACCATCTCTTTCCTCACCTGGTGACGCCCGTGACCAAGGGCAAGAGGATCGCCATTGCCAGGCACTACTATGTCAAAGATACGGCCGCTGTTTAACCCATGCTTCACAGTGTCCACACCGGACGGGCGCGACGGCATCCGGATTCGGCAGTTGGAGGTCGCCGACCACCGACAGGCCATCCTCGACGCCTGGACGAAGAACCCGACGCCTTCCAGGACGTACAACACCAACCATGGCCGCGAGCGCGGGCGCATGAGCTTCGACATCGAGTTGCCGGGCAAGGACGCACTGGTCGAAGTCGTTCGACAGCAGGTGGAGGCACTGGCACCGCAGTACAACTATGCGGGCAGGAACGTCACCCTTGCGTCGAGTCAGATCCTGCTTTACTTCGAAGGCCCGGGCTGTCCCGTGCACTGCGACGATCAGGACCCCGCCGATCGGGACTATGGTCTGGGCACGGTGATGTTCAACTGGGCGAACCAACTGGTGGCCTTGCTCTACCTCTCGACGGAAGGGCAGGACTTCGAGGGTGGGAAGCTGCATTTCCCCAATGCGGATCTGTACGTCGATGCCGAGGCCGGCAAGCTGGTGACCTTTCCCGGACACTTCAAGTACAAGCACGGCGTCACCGCGATCCAGTCGGGTGCACGCAGCTTGCTGCAAACGACTTGGCGGTTCGACCTGTGATCACCTACGCCGAATCCATTCAGAAGCCGGACGCGCCTATTTTTCAGAGGGTCTGCCCCTTGCCCCTGGATCTGTGCGTTTCGCACATCGAGGATCGGCTGCAGGCACGCGACTTCCGCGTGCATGAGGTCTATGGCCGCAATGGGGACTCCGTCGTCGACACGCAGTCTCGCGATAGCAAGGCAATCGTCCCACGCCACGACGAGGAACTCGCGTTCTTCATCTTCGAGGCGGTCCAGCAGTATTTCGAACAGCACTTCCTGGTGCAGCCGTCGGACAGTCTTGTTCTTGCGCAACACGAGTTCTTTGCCTATACGCCGGGCATCGGTCTGAAGATGCATGCCGACGACCATGTGTTGAGATCAGACGGCAGCGTGCTCACGCGGGACGTGCAGCGAGGCATCACGGCAATCCTGTACCTGAACTCGGACTTCGACGGCGGAGAGATTCACTTCCCCAAGCAGGGTCTCGAGTTGCGCCCGAATGCGGGAGCGCTGGTCATCTTTCCTTCCAATCGGAATTTCCCGCATGAGGTCAAGCCGATCGTGCGTGGGCAGCGATACTCGTACCAGCGGATCTACGGCATCCTGAACGGAGAGACGAAGCGCTTTGAGGTCGCAAGCACAATTTGCGTGCCGTCGTGATTACAAAATCACTCAAGCTCTGAACTAACCAGGAGGATCTGAATGACATCGCTCGCCGATCTCAAGTTGCAAATCGAACAACAGGTGCTGGTTTCCACGTAGGCGTGACCCACGTTTCCGCTGGCGGCTGACCCTACCCATACCTCAGAGCTCAAGCCTGCGGTCCAGTGCATCGGTACTCAGATGCGGGTCAGCACTCGACGGGAAAGTAGGTCAAACGAGCGCGGAAATCCACACTCTAGGCGTTCATGGCGCGGGATAGGGGGATTCAGGAGCACGAGGAGGCAAGCTACCGAAAAGCGCTAAAATGCATGGAATTTCAATGAAAAATTAGCCATGCTTACCGCCGTCCAATCTCCTGCTGCCTCTTTGCGAGGCGCTGCCGCGCACCTCGCAGGCGAGCTTCAAGCTGGGCGCGTTTACCGCCGGGAGGATCTTGCACGCCTGTCCACGGCGGTGGATCGGCATCTGCGTGAACTGGTGGCTACCGGAAAGCTGAAGAAGCTGGCCCAAGGCCTGTACCACGCACCGAAACAGTCCAGCTTTGGTCCGCTGCCACCGGCCGATGAGCAGGTTGTGGGCGGGTTCCTGCGCGACAAGGATTTCCTGGTGTTCTCTCCCTCGGCTTACAACGCTGTGGGTCTGGGTACAACCCAGCTTTACAACCGCACGTTGGTCTACAACCACAAGCGCCACGGCGTCTTCAAGCTCGGCAACCGGCAGTTCGACTTCCGGATGAAGCCGCGCTTCCCCAGGAAGCTGACGCCGGAGTTCCTGTACGTGGACCTGCTGAACAACCTGGACGAACTGGCGGAAGACCGTGACGCGGTCTTGCGCCAAGCGCGCAGCAAACTGCTTTCATTCGATCCCACCCGTCTGCAGCGCGCAGCCGACAGCTTTGGCAGCGTGGCCACTCGCAAGCGCTTGCGGGAGTGGGCGGGTGGCTGAGTTCCTACACGAACGACGGGACTTCGATCAGTTGCTGACAGTGGTCGCAGACGAGCGCGGCCTTGATCCCGTGCTGGTCGAGAAGGACTACTGGATCATGCATTGCCTGTGGGGCCTTCAAGCTCAGAGCTTTCAGTTTGAGCTGAAGGGCGGCACGTCCTTGTCGAAGGGGTTCGGTGTCATCCACCGCTTTTCGGAAGACATCGACATTCGCATCGAACCGCCCGATGGCATGGACGTGAAGACGGGGCGCAACCAGGACAAGCCCGCGCATGTTGAATCGCGGCGTGCATACTACGACGCGCTGGCCGCACGGATCCACATCCCGGGTATCGACGGTGTGGAGCGCGACACGCAGTTCGACGACGACAAGATGCGCAGTGCCGGCATTCGCTTGATCTACGCACCGCGTGTTCCCGCGCTCGCTGGAGTCAAGGATGGCATCCTGCTGGAACTCGGGTTCGATGACACCGCCCCGAATCGGCCGGTCACAATCTCGTCGTGGGCACTGGATGTCGCCATGAAGCGCGGGGTGGTCGTGGGGGACAACCGTGCTGTGGCCGTACCATGCTATGCCCCCACGCACACCTTCGTCGAGAAGCTGCAGACGATCTCCACCAAGTACCGCCGACTGGATGAAGCCCAGGCGTTCCCCGCCAACTTCCTGCGGCACTACTACGACGTGCACTGTCTGCTGGGGCTGGAGGAGGTTCAGGCCTTCATGAGTACGCCTGCCTACCAGGAACGCAAGGCGCAGCGGTTCCGAACCGGCGACGAACAGGCCATTGCCCGCAATCCTGCTTTTGTGCTAGCTGACGCCGAGCAGCGCCAGCGCTTTGCGCAGGAATACCGCAAGACAGCCGCGCTGTACTACCAGGGGCAGCCGGACTTCGAGGTGCTGGTGGACAGGATCCACCAACACCTTGATGCCATGTGAGGGGGCGAGGACTTGACACACCAACTTGCCGATTCCGTGCCTTCTCATGACAGCATGCCTATGCTGTACAAAAAAACAGTGCATTATTGCAATGCACCAAAAGAGTGAACAATGGGAAAAGACACCCGTATCGAGTGGACGCACCACACCTTCAATCCATGGTGGGGTTGCGTGCGCGTGTCCGATGCGTGTGACCATTGCTATGCCGAAACTTGGGCGAAGCGCCTCGGAGAAGACGTTTGGGGCGCGAAATCGGAGCGACGTTTTTTTGGCGATACCCATTGGAAAGAGCCCCTGAAGTGGGACCGGGAGGCCAAGGAGAGCAAGACCAGGCGGCGTGTGTTTTGTGCGTCCATGGCGGATGTCTTCGAGAACCGCAAGGATTTGGTTCCGCATCGGCTGCGCCTTCTCGACCTCATCGCGGCAACGCCTCATCTTGATTGGCTGCTCCTGACCAAGCGAATCCACCTGGTGCGCAAGCAACTGCCAAAGGGCTATGAATTGCCTTCCAACGTTTGGCTTGGTGCGACCGTCGAAAATCAGGATGCCGCAGGCAAACGGTTGAAGTATCTTCTGGAGTTCGATACGCCGGCAGTCCGGTTCCTGTCGTGCGAGCCTCTGCTTGGGCCCCTGGATCTGCGCCAGTGGTTGAAGGCGAAGGAGGGCGGCACGCACGTGGATTGGGTCATCGCTGGCGGCGAGTCTGGGCCAGGTTCGCGTCCCATGGATCCGCAATGGCCTGAAGATCTCCGCAAACAGTGCAATGCAGCCGGCGTGGCCTTCCATTTCAAGCAATGGGGGCACTGGGCACCCCTTGAGCAAGCCGCTGACGCAGTGACAGGCCGTACTCCGATCCACATCGTCAGACGCGATGGCTCAGAGGTCAAACTCGCCGCTGTCGGAAAAGGCAAGGCTGGCCGTTCCTTGGGCGGCCGCCATTGGGATCAGTTTCCGAGCACGGGGAACACCGTGTAACGTCGATCCCTTCCAGCACCGCAGAAAGGCTTGCTTTTGGCACAGAGTCACTACGATTGGGGCAACGGACCTGCAGAGATCGATGCACACAGTGTGACCAAGCATGAGGTGCTGGTCGGCTACCTGATCCGGTACTTTGAGCAGCGAACGCTCAATGCCCGCGGGCGGGAACGGCTCCGCATCACGTTGATTGATGGATTTTGCGGGGGCGGGCTCTACACGCTCAAAGGGCGGGGACATGAGGTTCTCGGTTCTCCGCTGCGTATGCTGGCGGCCGTCGAGGAAGCGCGCTTGCTGATCAATGCCAAAAGAACGAAACCCATTGATCTGGATGTCCGATATGTGTTTATCGACAAGGACGCTCGGGCGCTGTCTCATCTGAAACAGGTCCTGCAGGACCGCGGCTACGGTGATGCCGTCGGCCACTCCATCCACATCATCCGCGATGATTTTGTGTCGGCCTCGTCTACGGCCCTTCAACTGGTCAGGGATCACACGCCACGCGCGAACACCGCACTTTTCTTCCTGGACCAGTATGGTTACAGCGATGTGCCCGCACCGCTGATCCAGAAGATATTCGCGGAGCTGCCTGGCAGTGAAGTCGTCCTCACGTTCCATGTCTCGGCCTTTGCAACCTACACGAATGACAAGTTCACGGACCAGGTGTCCGACAAGTTGGCAATCGATATCCGAACGGCATTGGGTGGAAGGACGGTCGAGCAGATCAAGGATGAGGATTCGGCGGATTGGCGGCGCTTCATTCAAGCGGCGCTCTACCAGGCTCTGGTACGAGGCTGCGGAGCCGAATACTTCACGCCTTTCTTCATCCGAGGGGAGGGCAGCGGTCAAGGTGAATACTGGCTGGTGCATCTATCGCGACATCCGCGAGCCCAGGACGTCATGAAGCAAGTGCACTGGAAACACCAGAATCATTCCATCCACTACGGCGGCCCAGGCCTCGACATGCTGGCCACCCACATGATGGGTTTCCGGCAGGAGTTCACCGGAGGATTCCTCTTTGATGACGTGGCGCATCGGTTGTCGTCTGACGCGCTGGTCCAGCAGCTGGCGGAAAACGTCTTCGAGCGCAGCCAGCCTGTGCAGATCGGGCAACTGTACGCCGCCACTTGCAACACCTCGCCTGGTACTTCGGGTATGTACAAAGATGCTCTGGAGAAGCTGGCTGGTGAGAAGGACATCGTCATTCGATCGGAGGACGGATCGGTCCGAAGGCGCGCCAGGTACATGCGCGACACCGATTGGATCGAGCGCAACCGGCAAACCTCTCTGTTCAATTCTCAGGTAGGGATCGGGCAATGAGTTTTCGTCTCGCGCACGATGCTGATCCGTTGCCGCATCTTCCGGTGGAGCATGGACGGGGCGGCGACGGTGTTGGCCGCTGGGTTCCCGAGATGAAGCACACCTTCCTCGCCAAGTACGTGGAGGGCACGCGTCGCGCGAGGGAGAAGTTCAAGCAGCGCGTGTATGTCGATTTGTTCTGTGGCCCTGGCCGCATTCAGGTCAAAGGCGAGACGATGACGCGCCCCGGCGGTGCTCAGGTCGCATGGCAGCATTCTCTGCACGACGATGTTGTTTTCACCTCTTGCCTCGTCGGTGATCTGGACGCCGCTCGGGCGTCGGCCTGTGCAGAGCGATTGCGGGCAATGGGGGCGCCGGCCACTGCTTTCTCGGGTGCCGCCGAATCCACGGTGGATCAAGTGCTCGGGACGATTCCGAAAGGTGCGCTCTGCCTCGCGTATCTGGACCCCTACAACCTCCAGTACCTTTCGTTCAAGGTGATCGAAAAACTGGCGCGTCTGAAATTTGTCGATTTCGCGGTTCATTTCAGCACCATGGACCTCCGACGCAACGTGCTGATGGAATACAACCCCGAGCGTGCGCGCTTTGATGACGCGGCGCCCGGTTGGCGACAGCACGTCGATCCTCTCGCGTTTGCGCGTGGGGATGCCGACGAAGCATTTTTTGATTACTGGTGTGGGCTGGTGCGTGGCCTTGGCTTTTCCATCAGTCGGCGTATGCCTCTGGTGCGCGACGAAGGAAATCGACCGCTGTACCACTTGGTGTTCTTCAGCCGCCATGAACTGCCGAACAGGATATGGGGCGATGTGGCTCAAGGTCCAAACCGTGAGTTCGACTTCTAGGTACGGCCGATGGTGGGCTACTTGATTGCTGCTGATCGAGCTGAGGAGCCAAGGTCAGCAGCACGGACAAGGGCCTGTCCCCTGCTCATCGGACCTCGAACATCAGCGTCGCCTCAGTACTTCTTCCCGGCGCATGACGCCAGCGAGTCCCGTGTGCAGTTCGCTCTGGCGAGACTGCGGTGAAGCGATGGGTTAACGCCTTTCTTCGAGGCGAATCTGGTCAATGAACCATCCATTCCTGCACCGTGTGACGCCGCGTTGTTGGAGCTCACGGTACTTGGCCTTGTCGATGAATCGGCGCACTCCATCGACCTCCGCCTCGACAACGACATCTCGGGCCCGCGGGTATGCGTCTTCATGGTAAGCCGTCAATTAACCACGCCCTTGTTCAGGGAGCGATGAGCTGTGAGGCTACGTGTCCATGTAGAGCAACATGGACATGTAGAGATGACAGAGCAGTACGCAGAGTTGAGAAGCCGGTTGGTTGTGGGGCGCAAGAGTGACGGTCGCAGCGTCTACGACGAAGCGGCCAAAAAGGAATTGATCGTTGCCTGCCTCAAGCAGGGAGTGTCGGTGGCACGCATGGCGATGGAGCACGGTGTCAACACGAACCTTCTGAGGACGTGGATCACGGCTTACCAGCGGCGAAGTGCCCAGGTGCCAACTGGTGACATTGCGCGAACGCACGATGCGGCATTCGTTGCCGTACACGTAGAAGGTGAACAAGATCTACCTCAGCGCGAGTGTGCAGTGGCTGCGCCCGCGATGGCCCACGCACCTGCTACGGCAGTGGCGGTGATCCCGAATGAGAACTCCTTGACGGCACCGACCCCGATGGTCGGATTGCAGGTGCGCCTGCCCAACGGCGTGCAATTCGATCTCGGCGAGACGAGCTTGCAGCAATTGCCGACGCTGGTGCAGATGTTGAGTCGACTGCCATGTTCCGCTTCGACGAAGGGCTGAAGGTCTACCTGCACCGCGAGCCGGTGGACTTCCGGCTGAGCATCAACGGCCTGGCCGTGCTGGTGGAGCAGGCGCTGGGCCTGGACCCATTCGCCTCGTGCGCGTACGTGTTCAGCAACCGCCGGCGCGACCGGGTGAAGATCCTGGGTTGGGAGCGCAACGGCTTCTGGCTGTTGCTCAAGCGCCTGGAGAAGGACAGGTTCATCTGGCCCTCGGCCGAGGCGGTTCCCACGCTGACGGCCGAACAGCTGCACTGGTTACTGGAGGGCATCGACATCGCGATGGTGCAACGCCACTCTCGTCTGCGCTATTCCAGCGTGGCCTGAAGGAACAATGATGGCGCATGCCGATCCAAGCGGGCGTGTCGTCGCCCGCCACCATCACCGCTGAAGAACTCGCCGCGCTCATCGCCGAGCGAGATGCGCTGGCCGGCGCGCTTCGAGTAGCGACCACCGAGCGGGACCTCGCACTGGAGCGGCTGAAGGCGCTGCAGCGCCAGCTGTTTGCGGCCAAGAGCGAAGCCCGCGGCACCGATCAGAAGGACCTGTTCCTGAACGAGGCAGAGGCACTCGCGCCCACCGATCAGACGCCGCAGGCCGAGGTCGAAGACATCGACGAAGAGGAGTCGACGCCGGTCGCCGGTCACCAGCGCAAGAAGCGTGGACGCAAGCCACTGGACCCCGCGCTGCCGCGCGAGATCGTGCGCCACGAACTGCCCGAGGCCGAGCGTGTGTGCGCGCATGACGGGCACGCGCTGGTGGAAATCGGCGCCGAGGTCAGCGAGCAGATGGATGTCATCCCCGAGCAGGTGCGCGTGCTGCAGCACCACCGCATCAAGTACGCCTGTCCCTGCTGCGATCAGAGCCTGAAGGTTGCACCGACGCCGGCGCGCATCATCCCGCGCGGGCTGCTCACCGAGCAGGCCCAGGCCTGGGTCATCACCGGCAAGTACCAGTTCGGCATGCCGTTGTACCGCACGGCCGTATTGCTACGCCGCTTCGGTGGCGACATCGCGAGCAATACGCTGGCTTCCGGCATCGTGCGCATCGGCCAGGCTGTACAGCCGGTGATCAACCTGTTGCGCGACCACTTGCTGGACTCGGACCTGATCTACGGCGACGAGACCACGGTCCAGGTGCTCAAGGAGCCCGGGCGCAAGGCACAGACCAAGAGCTTCATGTGGGCGCAGATGAATGGCACGGGTCCACCGGTGCGGTTGTTCGCCTATGCGCCTGGACGCGGTGCCGCGCACGCCGAGAAGCTGTATGCCGGCATCCGCCCAGGCACCACGCTCATCACCGACGGCTACGAGGTCTACAACGGCATCGCGAAGGCCGGCGGCCTCACGCATCTCGGATGCTGGGTCCACGCGCGCCGACCGCTGATCAAGGCCGAGGAAGCCATCCCGAAGGCGGCTCGCTCACCGGATCAGCTCGCGACCCGGTTCGTGCGGCTGATTGGCAAGCTGTACCGTGCGGAGGCCTTGGCCAGGGATTGGACGCCCGCGCGCCGGCTGCGACTGCGTTCGCGCTACAGCCGCGCAGTCGTGCGCGAGATCGAGCAACTGCTGCTCACGCACCTGCACAGCGTGGCGCCGTCGAGCTTGCTGGGCGAGGCACTGCACTACCTGCACGGGCAGTGGCCCAAGCTCGTGCGGTTCCTGGACAACGGCGCTTGGCCGCTGGACTCCAACCCGGTGGAGAACGCGATTCGCCCCTTCGTGATCGGAAGACGGTCATGGTTGTTCGCTGACACCGTGGGCGGCGCGAACGCCAGTGCCAATCTTTACTCGCTCATCGAGACCGCCAAGGCCAACAACGTCGAGCCCTACCGCTACCTCGTCGCGCTGTTCAAGAAGGTGCCGCTGGCACAGACCGTCGACGACTACGAGGCATTGCTGCCCTGGAACATGCCTGACCTCGGGCGTTGATCTCTACGCTGGCCGCAGCATGGTAATACCAGGCAACAATCTGACTTCTGACTGTGGCATCAATATCTGCCGAGACGTTCGTGGCAACGGCCAACATACCCAGTGCTCAATCTCAATATGAATCTCCGCCAAATCACACTGCGTCCGGCGTTGCCATCGGACGAACCGTTCCTCGTTGAATTGCGAAAACTCACTATGACTGAACATCTGGGGCGCGTGGGAGAGCCAAGTGACGAAGATAGCCATCTTCGTCGAGTACGCCTCCGATACGAAGATGCTCAAATAATTTGGAGTGAAGCGGAACAGATTGGATTGCTCAAAGCTTATCGAACTCCCACGGAATGGGTGATATTGCAGGTACAGATCCTGCCGGAACATCAAGGGCACGGCATCGGAGCCGATGTGATACGAATGATATTGGCCCAAGCTGCGGACGATGGGTTGCCTGTATCGCTCAGCGTTCTGAAAGGCAATCCTGCTCGGACGCTCTATGAGCGCCTTGGATTCAAAATGGCAGTCGATACAGGCCAAGCATTACAACTGAGATACGAGCTGTAAGCATAGACGCATAGGCTCTCCGTACTGCGCCCCGGCAGGACGGACGTGGATAAATGATCGCTTACTCTTCATGAAAGGAGACTCGGCGATCAAGCTGGATCACGCCGCCCGGCAACTCCTTCCCTGACGCCGTAACCTGCAGCAGCGCGGGGCAGGCGTCATGCCATTTTCTTTCCTCCGGATAAAAACGAATGACTGCCTCTACAGACGTACCAATCGCGGGCAGGGCATGCCTTCGCTCCAAGATTCGATAGGCCTTGTTAGGCGGCTCACTTTCAGGGATCACAGTGAAGCCCACGCGCTGCCAAAACTGAATCGAGGAAGATGGCTTGCACTGAATGACGAGGAGATCCTCGCCTTTGCGTCGGGCGAGATTGACGCAGTAGGCAACCATCTTCTTGCCAATTCCCCGGCCTCGGAAGTCTTGCTTGACTTGCAGGATTCCCGACTGCAGTAGGCGCCCGAGTTGGAAAGCAACTGGCAGTCCAGTCTTGCCGTCTATGTACACAAGCAGCTCTTGGTCCTCGTGGGCTCGAGTGATGACTGACCAGTTGCAAAGAAAGTTACCGTGTACGCCAGCAGCCTCCTCGGCCTCAAGCCAAGAACGGATTGTCGCGATGTCTTCGGGTTTGGAGCGTCTGATGACAGAGCGCAAGCCAGCACGCGCTTTTGGCGGGTTAGTAGTGGGCATGGCAGAGCTGTAGGATGCGTAGGGTATGGGCGCGACGGCGTATGCGCGCATCAGCCGCTATTGTGGGCTTGCAGAGTGGCCTGTACGGCTGCAGCCTCGCGGCCGGTGATGGACCGCCGTTGCTCGTCGGTGGCCGTCGTCGCATCGAGCGCGAGTGCGCCGCCACCGTCATCAAGGAAGGAGTGAGCATGGATGTTCTGTTCTTCTTGAAGGATCGTACGCGCCTCATCCGCCAGTTTTACGAGCATGGGGCGAGTCCGTTCAACGAGATCATCCGAAAGATCGAAGCGGAGGAGGAACCCTATGTGCCTCCCTACAGCGAAGATGGGGAGCCGCCGTTTATCAGCGAGTGGATCGATGCGGACGAACTGCGGGAAGTCACTGGCCGCTGTTGCCTGTCCATGCTGTCGGCATCTCTGCAGCTCTACTTCAGGACCTGGGAGCGCAACCTGCGTCTGAACTGCGGCAAGGCCTTCAAGGCAGAGTTCAAGAGCGAAGGGATTGTCGGTGGCTATCGCGCTTGTCTGGCCTCTTGCGCGGGCGTCGACTGGAGTCAATGCCCGGCGGACCTGGAGATCATCGAGCAAGTGGTGTTGGCCCGAAACAGAGATCAGCATCCAGAGAACATCACGTCGGTGCGAGTGACCCACGCCGAGAAGGATAGGCAGCGATATCCACGGCCGTTCTTCATGAGTGAGCGCGAGGCCGCGCTGTTTCAGGAGAACGATGAACCCCGGCTGTTCATGTCTCCCTCAGTTCACGTCTCCCGCGACAAGCTGATGAAGGCAATCGAGCAAGTGGAATGCCTGTGCGAATGGCTCGAAGAAAAGATGTTCGATGCCAAGTACGCGGCGAGGACTCGCCGCGATTGACGCACGAGCGACAGGATGGTCCTATGCCTCCGGGTGCACTGTGACTGGCACGCGGTCCAGCCCGGTGGCGTGGACGGGTTTCGCCGGATCAATCGACAGGGGAAACGCCATCGTCCCTTTCCCATCCAAGAAGATGGGCCTTCCGCTGCGGACGTAGCGCTCGGCACCATGCGCGGTCTTGACCTGCCGGTCGATCATGTTCCGCTTCCATCGGTCCCACAAGACTTGTGGGTTCTTCTCGGGAACGCCCGGCAGTACGTTCTCCCGATCGAAGAAGACGAAGACGTAGTCGCCGAAGACCGCGAGCAGGTCACACAGTTCGTGCCCGTCGTCCTTGTACGGATTCGGGTAACTCCAAAGCTTCAGGAAAGAACGCTCGCAAAATTCCGCAAGCATGCGCTCGGTCGCTGTCACTCCTACTGATTTTTTGATCGAGCCTGTGGCGGGGTGCGTTTGATCCATCACTCGTGTTCCACCCGCCCGGCCCGAAGCTCTTTCAGCGCGTTGTCAATGTGCCGCTCTTCTGGCCCAAGTCGCGACATGAATGCAAATACAGCTTCGGGGCTGTACCAGTAGGTGGCGTGACTGAGAGCCGGGCGCAGCGCATCCAACTGATGCCTTGTCATCGATGCCGCAAACGCGCGCATCCGAATTTCCGCACGATCGCGCTCGATGTGACAATCGCGGCACAGAGCACGAAGCGCGCTCAGCGGGTACTCCCAAGGTTCGTACCCTTCGCGCATGTTGGTGTAGTAGCAGTGATGCGCATCAAGACGAACTGCTGATCCGCAGTCCTGACACTTTTGGTCTGCCTTTCGCCTGACCGCATCGGCCTTCTTCTGCCATCGTGGATCGCGCAGCTTGCTTGCATATGTCCCGACAGAGCGGGAGTAGTCGTATCCGTCTTGTGGATAGAAGCCCAGGTTCCAGTGATTTCCGAGCCCGTAGTAGAACCCGAACGACTCGACCAGATCGTCAAACTCGTCGGTATCTCCTCCGAAGTTCAGCATCGTGTGCAGCGTGCTGCCATCAAATGTGAGAACGAGGAGGGAGTCGGTCAAGTATTCCTCGCCGCGCTGTCGCCAGGTCTCGACGGTGTAGAAGGCCGCGTCTCCCAGGATCTCTTCCTTGACAAGCCATTCGTACAGTGCGTTTTTCAGACGTGCGAGGTTGTCGCGCATCGCAACCGTCACTTCCGGCGCTGGCTCTGATTCTTCGATCATGGAACTCCTCGCTCTTTGGCGGTCATTCAATCCGACGTCCGAGAATTCGTATCGATGAACGCAACCAGCCCACAAAAAGGTGCGGTGCTTTTGCATTGCCACCTGCTCATCGCAGGCCGAACTCCGCGATGAGCGCGGGTCGTGCTGCTAGCAACAGCTCTAGATGGCTCTCTGGCCACATCTCAATCCGCAATGCGCTATCCGAGTGGTTGTGTTTCTCCACAGCCAGGATTGCGTCGCTCGTGAAGCGGCCCGTTGTTGCGACGACGTGAACATCAACGCGCGGCGGTTCCCAGGTCTTCATTTGCTCCCGTAGCGTCGCGATCTCGGCGATGCCGACGCTCTTGCTGAGCCAATGCTTACATTGGATGATTACCCGTTGCCGCATCGTTCCGCCGAGCGTGTCAGTCTGTATGCGAAACACGGATACGTCACGTCCTCGGTCTGGGGCCTGTGCGTATTTCGGGGCATCGTGACCGCCGATTTCGGCATCGTGACCGGTCATTCCGGCGCATCGTGACCGGTCCGCGTTTCGGACCATCGTGACCGGCCGTTTCGGCATCGTGACCGCCCGTTTCGGCGTTCATGACCGCCGGTCCGGAGCCTTCCTGAGGAGGCGCCCGGGCGTCGGCGGCGCTGCGTAGAGAACTCAACCCCTGGGCACCGTAGCCTCGGCGGCTTTGCCGTCGAAGGAGCGGGATGCCCAAGCAACGAATGTCTCTACCCATGATCAAGGATGTCATCCGCCTGAAGTGGCACGCCCAGCTCTCTTACGAGCAGATCGCCACTACCCTCAAGGTCTCCAAAGGCGTCGTCGCCAAGTACGTCAGCCTGGCCACAGTCGCCGGCCTGGACTGGGAGAGCGTGCAGCATTGGAACGAGCGGCAGCTCTCGAGCGCGCTGCTTCCCCGGGCCTCCACCTCGCAGCCCTTCGTCGAACCCGACTGGGGCCGCATTCATCGGGAGCTCGACCGCAAGGGCATGACGCTCATGCTGCTGTGGCAGGAGTACGTGGCCGCCCATCCCGATGGCCGCACCTGGCGCTACACGCAGTTCTGCGAGCACTACAAGGAGTTCGCCCGCACGCTCAAGCGCTCCATGCGCCAACACCGGCGCGCCGGCGAGAAGCTGTTTATCGACTTCGCCGGCCCCACCGTGCCACTGAGTGACGGCGCCCGCGCCCAGGTGTTCGTCTCGGCCATGGCCGCCTCCAGTTACGTCTTCGCCTGCGCCACCCCGGCCCAGCGCCTGGATGACTGGATCGACTGCATGGTGCGTGCGTTGCACTTCTACGGCGGTGTGCCGCAGTTGATCGTGCCGGACAACGCACGCGCGGTCATCGCCTCGCCCGACCGCTACGAACCACGCGCTAACGACACCGTGCTCGACTTCGCCCGCTACTACGGTACCTCGGTGCTGGCCGCCCGCCCACGAACCCCAAGGGATAAGGCCACTGCCGAGTCTTCAGTGCAAGTCGTCACCCGTTGGGTGCTGGCGCGGCTGCGCCACCATCGCTTCGACACCGTCGCCCAGGTCGATACCGCCATCACCGAGCTGCTATCGAGCGTGAACGACCGGCCGTTCCAGAAGCTGCCCGGCAGCCGCGCCAGCGTGTTCGCCGAACTGGATGCGCCGGCTCTGATGGCGCTGCCGCGCCAACCCTATGAGCTTGCCCGCTTCAAGACGGTGAAGGTCCACATCGACTACCACGTCGAGCTGGAGGGCCACCGCTACAGCGTGCCTCACGCGCTCGTCGGCCAGACCCTGGAGGCGCGCCTCACCCGCCACGGCGTAGAGCTGCTGCTGCGCGGCCAGCGCGTGGCCGCCCACGCCCGCAACGAGCGCCGCGGCGGCTACACCACGGTGGAGGCCCACATGCCCGCTGCCCACCGCGCCCACCTGGAGTGGACGCCTCAGCGTCTGATCGATTGGGGGCAACGCATCGGCATGGCCTGCGGCGAACTCATCACCCGGCTGCTGCAGACCTACAAGCATCCCGAGCACGGCTACCGCTCCTGCCTGGGACTGCTGAACCTGTCGCGCCGATATGGCGAGGCACGGCTGGAGGCGGCCTGCGAGCGGGCCCTCGCACTGGGCGCCTTCCGCTACCGCCATGTGCGCGACCTGCTGGCCAACAACCGTGACCAGGTGCCGCTGAATGCCGAAGCCGAATGGACCAGTCCGACGCACGCCAACCTGCGCGGACCGGGCTACTACCAGTGAGGACGACCGACCTCACCAGCCCAGAGCCCACCATGAACTCATCCAATCCATTGCACCCACACGCCATGCTCAACAACGCCACCCTGACCCAACTGCGCGCACTCAAGCTGCAGGGCTTTGCCGACGCCTTGCAGCAGCAGCAAGAACAGGCCGACTGCCTGAACCTGTCGTTCGACGAGCGACTGGCCCTGCTGGTCGAGCGCGAGGTCTATGCCCGAGGTGACCGCAAGCGGGCCCGGCTGCTGCAGCGTGCCCAGCTGAAGTACCCCACGGCTACCTTGGAGGACGCCAGCTTCGAGGCGGTGCGCGGCATCGACAGGTCCACCTTGATGGGCGTCGCACTGTCGACCTGGATCGAGCGGGGCGAGACGCTGACCTTCGCCGGCGCCACCGGGCTGGGCAAGACGTGGTTGGCCTGCGCGCTGGCCCAGTACGCCTGTCGCCAGGGGCACTCGGCGCTGTACTTGAGGGTGCCACGTCTGGCCGAGGAGCTTCGCATCCTCCACGGCGCAGGCACCTTCCGACGTTGGCTCGAACAGCTTGCCAAGGTCGACGTGTTGATCCTGGACGATTGGGGAACGGGTCCGATGGACAGTGTCACCCGGGGTGACCTGCTGGAGGTCATTGATGACCGGGTGGGCCACCGCGCGACGATCATCACGCACCAGTTGCCCATCGAGCATTGGCACGCCTGGCTGGGCGACGCCACCATCGCAGACGCCATCCTCGACCGATTGATGCAAAGCTGCCGGCGCTTCAATCTCGAGGGCGAGTCGCGTCGCACAGGCAAGGCCGCGCGGGCAGCAGCCAAGTCAACAAAGGCAGTTCAGGAGGCCAGCCAATGATCTGATCGAATCTGACCCCCTAAACTCTGCCCCCTGCGCAGCACCGCCATCGACCTGGGCGGTCACGATCACCGAAACGCGTGGTCACGTTGCCGAAATGACGCCGAATTCACCCCTCGGCGTGCCGGTCACGATGGGCCGAAATGGGCGGTCACGTTCGCCGAAATACGCAGGCCTGCGTCTTGGTCAACCATGCCGCGTTTTCATAGCCCGGCTCGGTGGCGACGAGGGCGAAGATGAGTCGCTCGAATTGCTCTTCGGTCAGGCTCGGCCATCTCAGCTGGGTCGCGACCGTTCCCCGCGGCTTTGCGCTGATCAAGGTCTCAAGGTCGTCGATGCCAACGGGCATAGGCTCGTTGTCGCCGTACATGGATTTCTGCAGCTCGGCTCTTGCTGTGGGCCAGTCATGTTGGATGATGTCTTGCAGGTCTCCGTAGAGCCCAAACCGCATATGGCGATTTAAGTCACCCCATCGCGAAGGCTTGGACATGCTGCTGCCCATCAGTACATTGATCTGAGCGACGTTCTGCTTCAACACCTCGAATTGCTGGTGCGAAACTTCGAGGTGCCTTTCAGCAGGCTCAGGCAGTTGCGACAGCACATGAATGCACTCGTCCACGCCAGACATCAGTTCCTGCAAGGCGTCACGCACAAGCTCGCGGCGCATCTGGCCGAACCGCAGGCGATACTGCCGCAGTGACTTCGACGGCTCCTCGATCGAGCGCTCTACGGAGATTACGCATTCGATTTCGCCTACTTCCTGGGCATCAAGGCGGTTCTGCGCGATCTCGTCAAGCTCCAAGAGATGAATTTCCGGCTTCCATCCCTTGATCTTCGGAAGGGCTGCATAGAGCGCGTCGAAGTGATGACTGTTGCTTTCGTAGTCGGAGTCGCTGCCGAACACGACGCCCTTCGGAATTGCCTCTTCAATGGCGTCAAGCAGGCGTTCAGCCTTCACAAGGTTTGCCTCAACCGCCTCGAATTGGCGTAGCGCAGCATTCATAGTGCTCTCGGTCATTTGATCCTCGTGTTCTTCTTGCTTTCAACTGGTTTGATGGAGGCTTCGATTTCGGTTTCCACCATGCCTCGACGCCAGGATGCCCGGTATTGGTTGCCGCCGTTTTCACCATCTGTCTTCCCTCACAGTTCAGAGCCCCGCATTGCCATCGAGTGGCCACTGGCCGGCCTTGAGCATGAACAGCTCGAACAGCCCGGGTGGCATGGCTCGATCTCCAGCCTCCCACTGCTGCCACCCACGCTTTCTTAGTGCTTCGACCTCCGCGCGAACCTCTTTGCGGGCTACACGGGAGATTTCGGCTTTCAGGAAGGTGGCGATATTTGGCATGGTGGATTGTGCCTTTTTGCAAGCAGCACGCTTGGCCGCGCCAGTGCTTCAAGCGGCTATGCCTCGTTGTGCACTAAGCTATCGTCACAGTCACATCAGAAACCGTGGAGCGCGAAAACATGGTGTCAGAAACGCCACCTAGCGGAACAGTTGCGGTTCCGTCCGAGCCGACGATTGGACAGCTACTCGGATGGTTCTACGAACGCTACGACTTCATCACTCGTGCTAATTTCGGGCCAGGCGCACAGGAAGAGGAGTTGCATCTTGGCGCTGGCGAGCCGCGTATCTGTCGTTACTGCGACAAAGGCGCGCCTGACGTGAGCTTCGACCAGAAGGCACATGCGCTACCTGGGCTCATAGGGAATCAATGGCTTTTCGATCTGCGGGAGTGTGATCAATGCAACGCCCTATTTGGTGCGACCATCGATGCACATTTCGGCCGTTGGTCTGCTGCTTGGCGCGCCATTGAACGTACGCCAAACAGAGAAGGCGCATCGCCGAAATACAGTGCTCACGATGGTGCTGTTCAGATCGAATCGGATGATTTGAATCAGATGACGATCGTGGAGGGAATGTCCGAAGGGGGGCGTTACACCATCGACCCAGAGGCGAAAACCGTCGAATTCAAACTGACGCGAAGAGGGTTTGCGCCATCGTCGGTGTTCAAATGCCTTGTCAAGATGGCCGTTGCCGTGGCGCCTCCGGAGGCCTGCGAATCGTTGAAACATCTGAAGGCCTGGATCCGTGGCGACGAGGAGTCAACCGAAGCGTTCGCCGACGTATTGCTCGTCCTGTCGATGCAAACGCGGCCAGATGTATACGCTCCCGGAAGGTTCGAATATCAGCTTTTGCGGCGTAAGCCAGACGCGCCTACGGACTCGCCCCACATGTTCTTCCGCCTGAGGTTTGGGGGCCGGGCTTACCAGATCGCGCTTCCACTGCTTGCAGAAGATGCCGGCCAACCTAGGGACAAGATACCCAACCTGCCGATGCTGCCGGCCGACAAAGCGGCGTTAAGCGATCCGACTCAGCCTTCTGTGCCAATCAAGCGAGAGAATATGTCGAGCTCAGAGATCGAAGGCAGGGAGGACATCGTGTTGCGCTACGGCATGGGCGCCCTACAAGAGCTAGAGCCCAGTCAATTCCAGCCACTGGCTTCACGTGGTGGCAAACGGTAAACCCTTTTCAGTCCTCCCAGAGCAATGGCTGCAAAGCCCAGGGGCATGATCCTTGGCAGGAGAAAGTGCTTTCGCATGCAGTGCATGCTTGCCACTCTCACCTCAGCTTAAAGCCCGCACTCCGTGAGATTGCAGCACGCGTACGTAAATTGTCAGGCAACGCTTGGAAGCGTCTGGCGCTCAAGGTGTCGAGCGCGCCGCTCAATCAATTGGTCTTTATATCGCGCCTCTTCGCAGACAGCTATGGCCTTGTCCAGATCTTCGATTGCTGATGAGTCATTCAGCTGAATACGAACTTCGAAGCGCTGTGCATGAAAAGCCGAAAGGAAGTTGCTGCTGGTAGTCGGCAATTCCTTCAGTGCTGTCTCGATGCTCTCCATAGCGGCCTGAACATTTGTGGGTTCGAGACCGAGCTGAGCCACAGATTTCCAGTAGTGCGCCCAAGGGCTTGGCTTCTCGATCTTGGAGACAACGGCTAGTGCATCGGCAAACTTTCCGGCCTCGGCCAACGCTCCTGCGTACTGCTGAGATTGGAAATCGTTTCGGGTAGTCATTTGCTCATACAGAGACAGAGCTCTTGCACTGAGCGCATCCTTCTGATCACCTAGGACAATACCAGCATTCTGATAGAGCTCGGCAAAGATGAATCGCTGTACATCGTTGCTAGGTTCTGGAGCTTGGATGCCCCGCCAAACGTCGACGAATCGTTGGGGCGCTCTCCATTTCCAAGTTCGACTTACAGCGGCGAATGCCTCGAAAGCCTGACCCAAGTTCACGTCTGCCGCTTCGAGGATCTCTCGCTGTGCAACATCGGCGTACTCTTGCATGAAGTCATCCCTTTCGGGCCCGGACGGAACAGCGCAGATCGTTGCAAGCGCTACTGAGTTGGAGACTGTCCCTGGAGTCTTTGCAGCCTCGAGTACAGCCTTGGCCTGCTCCACGGCTTTCGTTCTCGCCTTGCCGCCATAGAGACGTACCAACTGAAGTCTGGTCTCAAACATTGGGAAAGCACCTTGAATTACCTGCTCGAACAGGGCCTGTGCTTCGTCTCTCTTTCCGAGGAGGGTCAGTGCCTTTCCCTTGTGGTGGAGAATTTCTGCCTTCTGACGTTCCGTAAGGCTTGGCAGTGCCTCGAGACGATCGAATAGCTCAATGCGCGACCGCAATATGTTTTTTGCTGCGTCGACGCCTGCTTGCTCCTTGTCTGCGCGGTACAAACCTTCGATTGATTCCAGAACCAGACTGGTCTCGATTGGAGTCGCCGGCCGCCCCGTGGTCTCCAAAAGCTCCACAAGTGTGGCTGGGTCTCCGATGAGGCCTCGGTTCAGTTCAGACGGAAGCCATTCCTGCAAAAGCGCGTACAGAAATGAGCTTCGACGCTCTCCAGCTTGAACAAGTAACTCCAGCTTTCCCCTCATGAACGAACCTGCGGCCCTCAAGTCCAGAGATGGCGACTGAGCAGAGGTCAGCAAAAAACCATCGAGCTGGTCTATCCAGCGGTCGCTCAAACTCTCGTTCAGCCACGGGGCGGCGCCCAGCGCCGCGAAGACGACATCGTGTAGACGCACAACTGACTGCCTGCTCGGTGCCGTCATGGAGTGGCTCTCCAGCTTGCGGATTCCAACTCCACCAATCAACGCTCTCAATAGTGGCCGGTATGCATCGCGTGCAGCAAGCCAACGAAATGCCGAGAGCTCGGTCGAAAGTGTTTTCTCGAAGCGTTGAAGAAGTCTGTCGGCCAATCTCTGGTAGCGGCCGTCCTCCATCTCGCCCACGCGTACGCAATCTTCAGCGATCTCTTTCCAAGTGGCTCCATCCCGAACCGCAGCGTTCATGAGGCCTAAAGTGAGAGGGTGTCCATTCACCGTCTTCCATATCTGCTTCCAGCTTTCATCGTCGCACGGCGCGTCAACGCCGTGATTCAGCACATCCTTCGCCAGGCTCTCTTCCATAAACGGGATCTCGAGCCCTCCGGCAGTTTTCTCTCTCTGGGTAATGATGACCCTGGAGTTTGGCCCACAGAGGGTTGCAATCTCCCCAATGCTGAGCTTGCCGGCTAAGTCATCAATCACGAGCAGACATCGTCGCGAACCAAGGAGTCCTACAACGTTTCGAGTTACTCCGGAGCGCCCCAGTGCGATCGACTGCAGATCATTGACGTTGGACAATGCTGTGCCGTCAAGCCACATGATCAGCTCAAATTCG
Source organism: Variovorax sp. YR566 (assembly GCF_051992195.1). NCBI lineage: Bacteria > Pseudomonadati > Pseudomonadota > Betaproteobacteria > Burkholderiales > Comamonadaceae > Variovorax > Variovorax sp. YR566. The sequence continues at coordinate 2,972,214 of NZ_CP197092.1, forward strand.
TCCCTGCGTGCATCGGCATATGCCGCTGCTGCTTGCGACTTTCCGATGCCGCCGACACCTGTGATGCAGAGGCACTTTTCCGTCTGGAGGCTCGCAAGAATGGCCTTGTCGACCACGTCTCGTTCCCGATAGCCCAATGCGGGCTTTGGCGCCAGAAGATTCGCTTCGTGCTCGGTGGCGATGTGCTTGAGTACAGGCAGATATTGACCGAGTTGATCAATTGCCAAGTCGCTTATAAGGAGGTGATCGACGATGAATTCGGCGATTCTGCGTCGGTTGTAAATGTGAACGGTGCGGCCTTCGAATCCCGGCCAAGCGGAAAAGCGTTTACGAAGTGCTTCCTCGTCGGCTGGAGAGCACTCGTCAGAGCTGATGAGGAAGACGTCTCTTGTTTGAGGTTTTAGATGCAGAACGTGCAGCACGTCCTCCATCGGCTTTTTGGCGATGCCATCAAAGTAGCCCTTCAAAGCTGAGTACTCTGCGGCTACCAAGCCTGTGTCGTCATATGTGTCGACGGTATACCCGACAGAATGCCCCAGGACATTCAGCCCGCGGTGGCTCAGCGAGATCCCGAGCATGTGGTTCACGAAGCGCTGGCCAAACTCTTCAAAGCGAGGTGCCGCACGCGTCATTGACTCCATCACTCGTTCGATGAAGCCGGTTCTCAGGTATGTGTTCATAGTGTTCCCTCCATTCTTCAGCGCCTCTCAGATCAACTGACTCAAAAAGGGTGCTGTTTGGATCGTGCTGGCGTAGATGGTGGCTACGGAAGCCGAAAAATGCGACTCAAGGGATTTTGCGGCTTTTCTTGTTTGGGTGCGCACCGGCATGCGTGGATGCTGCGTGAGCAACCAAAATCAAATGAGCAACGGCAGATCTTTTTCTACGAGGCTTATCAACTTGGGGGCAATCTGGCCACTGATCTTGACGGTCCCATTCGCAGCAAATGCAATTTGCCCCTTCAGCCCACTCAGAACGACTTCAAACACGGCAAGTTCGACCTTGTATTTCAGGCCCTTGAGAACTTCCATGTTCTCAACCGCCATCCCATTTTTCGACACGAACTCCATTCGAGCCAAGAGGTCGTCGGCGAGAACAGCACCAACGACCTTCATCCCTACAAGCTTGGAAGAGTCGACGGAATTGAAGACCGCGGAGGGACGCGCCCTATCGAACGTCACAGGCTTGGCTGTGAAGCCCATGCCGACCAGAGTCTCGAGCGCATTGAGAAGATCCCGAACGTTTCTCCCTGCATTCTCGATTCTCAGGAAGACCAGATCGCCTAGCTCAACAACGGAAAAATCGGTGAAACTAACACTGTCAATCTGCTCGTAGGTCGGAGTTCCTTCAGCATCCAGCGTTGTCACGACCACTCGTGAACGCCAAAGGTACCGATAGGAGGCGCCACCGCTTGGCGCTCCGGCAAACCCATACGCGGATGTAGGCCCGAAAGGGCAATTGGCAACGATCATTCCCAGATCCCGGGCTCGAGCTGGAAACTGAATGCGGAACCACCGATACCTAGTCTGCATTACTTACTCCCGGCATCGGCCGCCAGAAACTCTGCCCGGAGCGCCGCCACAAGATCTCGAGCCTTCGACTCTATGACCCGAGAGAATGCGTCACTCTCATGCTTGTGTGGTGGTCGTCGCCGCGTAGAGACCTTGCCCTCCTCTACAGCGAAGACACCGCTCAAGATGAACGAGAAGCCCGTGCAATCCCTGAGATCAGAAAAACCCGCTTCGATATCGTAGACATTGCCCACTCCCATGAGCTCGGTCGCAGTCCACCCCATCTTGATGATGTAGTAGTCCTCCTCATCAAGGAGTTCATTGAGGATTTCCGAACGGCTCACCCCGCTGCCGCGGAGAAAGACCCGCTCTACATGGGTCTCCGAACCCTCTGCATCCTCTTCTCCTCCTTCATCATCCAGCTCTGGCTTCGCTTTGAATACGTACACATCAGTCACGTCACGCCGGACAAAGCCGGGCAATGAACTCGCCAGTTCATGAAAAAACTTGGATCGAAGCTTTGTTGAAGGTACATCAAACAACGAAACGACAACCTTGACCAGAGGTTCTGAAGTCGTCTTCTCGACCTTAGCCAATAGCGTTTCTCGGACCCCATTGAGATAGTCATTCTGAGTGTTTCGCACAACATAGCCGGTCGGGGATTGGACGAACTCGATGGTGCCGTCACGAACTTGAACCTGCGAGAACTCGCTACGCTTGTAGTCGATTTCGGAATATTGGACTCGAATGCTGAGGTTGTTACCTTCTCGCGTCACCTGCACGGTGTCTCCGCTCGCTTCCATTTCTTTCTTCAGCTGTTCAACGACGCCTTGCAATTCGTCGGTATCACTTACCCCTGAGACGTCCATGGAAGTCGTGCGCTCTCGTCTGGCGACTACCCCGAGTCGAGCCGCAATTTCCTTGTGGTCATAGTAGTCGTGCGTCAGCGTAGAGAAGTACTTTGCAAGCTCTTCTCGTGGTGTCTTCCTGCTAACTACGATGTTGCGACGTTGGAAGAGTCGGATGACAGTTGGTGCATCAACCTTGTGCTGATTCAACGCATCAAAGACATTCTTGTCGCTCGCGTAGTAAAGCGATGGGCCATGGGCCCGCTTCTTCATTCCCGCCATCCCATGTCTCCCGGGTTATAGGTGCTGGTAACGCTCGTGATCCTTTCAATCTGAATCTTCCCTAGGATTTCTTCGCGCGCAGGATCAAACCCCCAAGCCTTGACATACTTCTTCTGTGCCGTGCGAAAGATTGACTTGAGGTCATTGGGGGCATCGGGATGAGTTACTCGCAACAAAATTCGCTCTCCGGACTCCAGCATCTGAAACCTCGACAGGCTGTCGAGGAAGTACTCGAATTCTTCTGGGCTTGATGCGGGTGCGTTGTAGTAGATGACGTAGCCAGCACTCTGTTCATCCGTTGCGACGTGCTTGATGATGATGTAAGGTGAAGTCAGAGTTTCCACAGTCGCAGGCTGTGACCATACGTCCCCTTGCCGACGCGAAATCACAAGATCGGGGTAGTAGAACGTGTAGGTCTGTGGCAGCTCGCCTTCACCCTTTAAGCGAATGATGTCATTCGCTACGCTGTACAGGCGCTGGATGTCCATCGGTCCGAGGTAATGCAGCTGCGTTCCTGGCGCGACTGGGAGCGCTTGCAAGTCGACCTTGTCGATAGCCTCGTAAAACGGCTTGTCATAACCGTTATCGTGGTTATGAACGAATAGCAGCCCGCGAACTTCATGTGCTTCTGACTCGTCAATGGAGTACTTTGCTCTCCAGGAGTCCGAGCCCCGTGCACAGTCGATTGTCATGCACAGAGATTTGAACGCACCGCGCAGTCTCGTGGAGGTGATTGAGTCTTCCGCATAGCTCTTCAAGTCGGTGTGAAGATAGACCGTCTTGCCTAGGTATGGATCACGGTACAAAAAAACTACATCGCCCGGGTGAGTTGCCTTCGGCTTTCCTCCCTCGCCGACATGCTTCTCATTCGTGCACTCGAAGTTGTCATCCGTCTTGGGATGGGTTTCCCAGAGGAAGTGCTTAAAAATGTCTTTTGAAAGCTTCGCCGCAATCTCGCCAATGTTTGCCGTCTCTGCCACAACCCCTCCTCGTTTGATGTTCTTGGATGACCGGGATGCCAGCCATGCCTGTCGTCTGCTTTTTTGAATTAATCAGCTCAGAATTTTTGCTGGCAATCGCTTCTGAGCGACGGTGGCGCCACCAATTTATCAGACTTGGATCAAGCCAATCTATGCTTCACATCATCTCCGATGCGCAGAATTGAGTTGGCCCCAGTTCGCTGAGCGCCAGTACGCGCGATCTGCGGCTGGCAAGGCTGTTGGGGTATCACAGAGCCCGCGCGTCGCGTCTGTGCCCGATGCCTTCGCTCTCCGGTGCTGCGCGCTTCGCTTGCTTGCCGGTTCGCGCTTTAGTTGGAGGGCTGGGCGGCTTGCTGCTTCCGATGGCTCTCAATCACCGGCTTATCGAACTGCATTCACTCAAGTATTGGTTTCAGCTCTTCGAGGCAGCTGTGACCAAGGCAGTGCTTGTCGACTCGAGTGGCGACCCTCCGAAGTCCTAGCACGTCGCGTCAGTTGCGCGAAATACTGGAATCCAATCCGGCGGCCGACTTCGCCAAGGGCTGCCGGCGCAAGAGGCAAGCAAAGTCGGGAGTGCTCCAGCAAGCCCGGTCCAAGTACGCCTCCATATCCCGGTCTATGCCTCAGTTTCCGAGCCGTTTTTGGTGTAATTTGGGGTAATTCCACCGCCAATCCACGCCATTTCACGCCCATGGTGCGCTCCAGCGCACACTCTGGCTTAGATGTCCTAAGTACCTGTCAATAAAGGGAAAATTTCTCCCTTGACGTCGTTGCGCATCTGCCTACCTACACAATGGGGGTGTGCATTAGCACCGTCCACGGTCAACCAGCGACGCTCTGGCGTCCGCGGAGAGAAAGCAGCGACGCCTAGGAATGTTGCGGGAAGGCCACGACATAAGAGGGTTTCGGGAGAGGGGGTACAAAAGGGGGTACGGAAGCTTTACCGAATTGTCAAAAGCCAGTATTCATGCGGCCTACAGACCGTCTTTAGATCGGTTTCACACAAAATCAGCAGACAGAACGACGGGTTACGCTCACAAGGTGTAACCCGTTTTTCTTTGGCCCAGAAAAATGGACGCGGCTCTTGCGGGCAGCCAAAAAAAAGCTCGCACAAAGGCGAGCTGAAGGACCCCGTTCTTGCGCATGGGGTCGGAGGGAGGAGCCCGCCGGAGGGAGGCGGGCAAGCCGATGATCGCGACCAATCTGGGAGACATTGAGGATGAGGGCGCACCGGATATCCCCCTGATGGCAATCTTGAAGTATTGCTAATGCAAAGGAACTAGTTCCTTGGGGCGCTGCGGGTTCGAGGCCTATCCTCAGCCCCAACATGAACGTCACACAGCAACAACTACAACTCCTCGTCAACCTGCCCGATGGCTGGTCGAGCCGCATCGATATCAAGCAGACCACCAGCGGCCGCTATGCGGGCGTTGCCGAGTTGAGCCTTCGCGGACTCAGGCGGGGAGTGGTCGTATTCATGCAGCAGCCCACGCTGGAGGCTGCATTGCAGCGTGTGCGGCTTCGGGCCAGCCAGTTCGCGAGAGAGCGGCTCTCCTTGCCGGCTGCCAAGTCGTAGATGCTGCTCTTGTGGGTTGGGGTTTTCTATCCCGAGCATGAGGATTCCCAACCCACGAACACCCCACCGCGCGGCACCATTGAGCTTCACTGAAGGAGAACAACGCCATGAAGGCATTCAGGAAGTTCGTCGGCGGCGCCATTTCTATCGCCGGGGCCGTGGTGCTTGTAGCGCAGCACCTGTAAGGAGCACCAAGGGCGATCAGCCGAAGGTGAACACGTAGGCCTGTGCGCCCGCGTCGAGAAATTCGATTTCGAACAGGCGGTCTTTTTCGTTCGCCGTCTGGCGCACCAGTTGGTACAGGCGCTGTCCATCGATGGTGCCGTTGCCTTGCGCATCGGTATCGGTGCCGTGGTCTGCCAGCGGTGGCTTGCCGTCGATCAGAACCTTGAAGCGCACGGGCTTGCCATCGGCCGACGGGCCGAGCACCAGATGCAGGTCGCGTGCATGAAAGCGATAGGCGATGCGCCCATTGGCCCGCACCAGCACCGCGCGTTCGCTTTCCACCGCCCATTCGCCGCTCAGTGCCCACTGGTTGGCGCGCAGTGATGAAGCCGCGGGATAGACCCGCGCACGATCCTTCGCGATGCCACCAGGCGAGGCGAAGCTCTGCGCGCGCTCGTAGCCCAGGTAGGTCTCGCCCGACAGGGCCGGCGACGCAGCCGCCGCAGCCTGCGTACCCTGGCCTTCCGGCGAAACCGTGTCGGCCGGCACAACCGGCCGCCCGGCTTCCGCCAGCAACTGCTGGATGACTTGCTCCGACTTCGCGTACTGCCCCTCGCCGAACTGGTGATGCCTGATGCGCCCCTGCGCATCGACGACATAGAACGCCGGCCAGTACTGATTGCCAAAAGAGCGCCAGATCGCGTAGTTGCTGTCGACGGCCACCGGGAAGCCAATGCCCAGGTCCTTCGTTGCGCGGCGCACGTTGGCAGGCTGCTTCTCGAACGCGAACTCCGGCGCATGCACGCCGACCACCACCAGCCCCGCGTCCTTGTATTTCTCGGCCCATGCGCGAACGTAGGGCAGGGTGCGCAGGCAGTTGATGCACGAGTAGGTCCAGAAGTCGACCAGCACGACCTTGCCGCGCAGGCCCTCGGGCGTCAGCGGCGCGGAGTTGAGCCATTCGGTGGCGCCGGCCAGCGAAGGAAAGCCACCTTCGTCGGGCAGTGCCAATGCGGGCTTCTTCGGCTCCGGTTGCGTCGACGTCAGCATCAGGCCGCCCGGGTCGATGGAGGCCTGAGGTTGCGGCGATGGCATGGGCATGTCGATCTTCTCCACCAGTGCTTTCTCCAACGCCGAAGTTGTGCCGACAGAGAGGCGGCTGAGCAGCCCGGTATCCAGCCCCAGCGCAATAGCGCCGACGCCCACAAGAACGGACACGCCGGCCACGCGCCGCATCCATTCACCGGTGCGCAGCGACCCCTTCATCGCCGAGAACAACCGCCCGCCAAAGAGCAGCGCAGCCGCCAGCGAGGTACACGCACCGGCCGCATAGGCCAGCAACAACAACGACGTGCCGATGCTCGCGCCGTTGAGTGCGGCGCCAGTCAGGATCAGCCCGAGGATCGGCCCCGCGCACGGCGCCCACAGCAGCCCCGTGCCCACCCCCAGCAGCAGCGGCGAGAACACCGACGCCTTCGCCGAGGCAGGCCCCGACAACCGCAAGCCAAGCGCCACCAGCGGACGGCTCAGCCGGTCGGCCACCGATGGAAACAGCAGCGTCACGCCGAACACCGCCAGCAACGCGATCGCCGCAAGGCGCCCGTACTCGTTGAGCGCTACGACCCAGCCGCCGCCCACCGCCGCCAGTGTGGCGATGGCCGAGAACGCCAGCGCCATGCCCAGCAGCATCGGCAGGCCATGCGAGCGGAACGGCCGATCGGCCCTCGCAAAGACGAACGGGAGCACGGGCAGGATGCACGGGCTCAGGATGGTGAGCACACCACCCAGGTAGGCAACGATGAGGAGGAGCATGGTCGGAGTCTGGTCAATGGAGGGATGAGGGCGCGGCTCAGTTCGGCGGCGCTGCGCGCGTGCTCATGGTCAGCCGGGCTTCGAGCCCGCCTTCGGGTCGGTTGCGCAGCACCAGTTCCGCGCCCATCGCCATTGCCAGTTGGTGGGCGATGGCCAGGCCCAGTCCGGTGCCGCCGGTGTTGCGGTTGCGTGAGCCTTCCACGCGGTAGAAGGGCTTGAGCACGTTCTCCAACTGGTCGGGCGGAATGCCCGGTCCGTTGTCGACCACGGCCAGCACCAGCCGGTCGGCCTCGGCATGTACCTGCAGGCGCACGTCAGTGCCGAACTTCAGCGCGTTGTCGATCAGGTTCGTCAAGATCCGCCGCAGCGCATTCGGCCGAGTCACGATGGGCTCGCCTGTGCGGCCCTCGAGCAGCACCTGCTCGCCCGAGTCCTCGTAGTCGGCCACCATGCTCTCGAACAGTGCATTGGCGTCGATGCGGCAAGGCGGCTCGGTGGCACCGTGCAGCGTGCGCGCGTAGGTCACGCCTTCGCGCACCAGGGCGTGCATCGCATCGAGGTCCTGGCGGAACTTGTCGCGGTCCTGATCGCTGTCCATCAGGTCGGTGCGCAGCCGCATGCGGGTGATGGGCGTCTGCAGGTCGTGCGAGATGGCCGCGAGGATTTCCACGCGCTCGGCCATGTAGCCCGCAATGCGCTTCTGCATTGCATTGAATGCGCGCGCCGCGTGCTTCACCTCGGTCGGGCCTTCTTCGGGCAACTGCTGCCCTTTCAGATCGGGCCCCAGTTCGTCGGCCGCATCGGCCAGCTGCGCCAGCGGCCGCGTGACCAGCCGCACCGCATACCAGGCGCACACGGCCAGCACCAGCAGCTGTATCCACAACAGCCACATCACCCAGCTCGACACCGGCATGTCCACGCGCCGCGCATGCACGATCACGGAAGACCCGTCCGACAGCCGCACCTGGATCTGCAAGCTTTGCGGTGGGCTGCCCACCTGGCCGACCTTGACGATCTGGAATGGGCGCATCGCATCGACGATGGCAGCGGCGAACTGTTGCGACATCGGCGTGTCGGGCGGCGTGCCCTGTGCGCTGCCGCCCAGCACGAAGCGGTAGTTGCGTCGCTCCAGCCGCGCGAGCCAGCTTTCGCGCTCGGCGGCCGGCAGCCGGTCGAGGATGGCGACCGAGCTCGCGATGTCGCGCTCGATGCCGATCATCATCAGCTCTCGCATCGCGATGCCGCGTTCGTAGCGGATCGCCGTGAAGGTCAGCAGCTGTGCAATGGCCAGCCCGATGACGATGATCAGCGTCACGCGCGAGAACAGCGAGCGGGGCAGCAGCCGGCGCAGGCCTGCGGGGTTGACCGGGGCGAGGGGTGCGGGGAGGCTTGCGGATGTAGGCATGGGCTGGTTTATAGACCCGGGCTCGCGCCGCAGATCACTTCTTTGTATTGCAGTGTGTTGGGCGGCAAACGGGACATACAACATTACCTGCCGGGGCTCAGATGCCGTCGCAGCTTCGGCTTTGTATGGCCGTGTATCCGGCGCAGCCCGTACACACGGCCATACAAGAACACCCCTGGCATGACACATGCCGCATACATCCCGCGCATTCAATCGTTCCGTCGCCAACACAAACAAAGGAACACCCCATGTCCGAAGAACCCGTCAACCGTCAACGCCGTTTCCTGCTGGGAGGCGCCGCCGCCAGCCTCGCCGCCGTCGAGCTGGCATTCATGAGCAGCACCGTCCACGCGGCCGATGCCGTGCCCGCTGCCAAGCCGCGCAAGCTGGAGCCCATCCGCCAGATCAAGGCCGGTGAGCTCGATGTCGGCTACTACGAGGCCGGCCCTGCCGACGGTATTCCGGTGCTGCTGATGCACGGCTACCCCTACGACATCCACAGCTATGCCGAAGTCGCGCCGCTGCTCGCGGCCCGTGGCTGCCGAGTCATCGTGCCGCACCTGCGCGGCCACGGCACCACGCGCTTTCTCGACAGCGCCAACCCCCGCTCCGCGCAGCAGGCGGCGGTGGCGCTCGACCAGATCGCGCTGCTCGACGCCCTGAAGATCGACCGCGCCGTCATCGTCGGCTACGACTGGGGCGCGCGTACCGGCTGCATCATCGCGGCGCTCTGGCCCGAGCGCTGCATCGGGCTGCTCTCGGTCAACGGCTACATCATGACCAACCGCCCCGGCAACAAGCTGCCGCTGCCTGCGAAGGTCGAGCTGGGCTGGTGGTACCAGTACTACTTCGCCACCGAGCGCGGCCGCCTCGGGCTGGAAGCGAACCGGCGCGACATCGCGCGCATCCTGTGGACCACGAATTCGCCGAAGTGGGCATACGACGACGCCACCTTCGAGCGCACCGCCGCGTCGTTCGACAACCCTGACTACGTGCAGATCGTCATCCACAACTACCGCTGGCGCCTCGGTCTTGCGGACGGCTTCGCGCAGTACGAGGAATACGAGAAGCGCCTGGCCGCGTTTCCGACGATCAAGGTGCCAGCGATCACGATGGACGGCGACTCCGACGGTGTCGTGCCGGCCACTGACGGCAAGGCCTACGCAGCCAAGTTCACCGGGCCGCGCACGCACCTGGTCGTGAACGCGGGCCACAACGTGCCGCAGGAGACGCCGCAAGTCTTTGCCGATGCGGTGTGGAAGCTCGCGTCGGCAACGTAGTGTGGCCGTCCGGGGTGCCGGATACACAGGAATACAAACCCGCTTGTCCCGGCCCGCAGCCGGGCTACATTGCGGCTTCCGACGTATCGGCCACCTGCATGACGACCTCGAAGACCTCCGACCACATCCTCATCGTCGACGACGACCGGGAAATCCGCGAACTGCTCACCACGTACCTGGTCAAGAACGGTCTGCGCGTGGTCGCGGTGCCCACGGGGCGGCACATGCGCGCGGCGCTGGAGGAGTCGGGGCCGTTCGATCTCATCATCCTCGACCTGATGCTGCCGGGCGAAGACGGGCTCACGCTGTGCCGTGACCTTCGCACGGGCAAGTACAAGGCGACGCCGATCCTCATGCTCACTGCGCGCAGCGAGGAGGCGGACCGCATCCTCGGTCTGGAAATGGGCGCCGACGACTATCTGGCCAAGCCGTTTTCCGCCCGCGAACTGCTGGCGCGCATGCGCTCGGTGCTGCGCCGCACGCGCATGCTGCCGCCGAACATGCGCTCGACCGAGTCGGCTTCGAAGCTGGGGTTCGGCGAGTGGCAGGTAGACACCACTGCGCGCCACCTGATCGACGACAGCGGGGTGATGGTGGCTCTCAGCGGTGCGGAGTACCGGCTGCTGCGCGTATTTCTCGACCATCCGCAGAAGGTGCTGAGCCGCGACCAGTTGCTGAGTCTCACGCAGGGGCGCGAGGCCGAGCTTTTCGAGCGTTCGATCGACCTGCTCGTGAGCCGGCTGCGTCAGCGTCTGCGAGACGATGCGCGCGAGCCGCGCTTCATCAAGACCGTGCGCAGCGAGGGCTACGTTTTTTCCTCGACTGTCGAGGCGTTGGACTGAATCGTGCTGTGATGCACTGGCAGCTCACCGGGTTGCGTATCTCGTGGGTGATGCCGCCGGCTAGGAAGAGTAGGGCGAACCAGAGCTTCTTCATTCTGTTGTTCCAGCGTTTGTTGTGTTTGTGTGTTCGTGTTCGGGGTGAGTGCGAATGACACCGGGTGCTCTCCTCCGCGAATGGCCCCCGGCCTGCGGCCTCCTCCTTTATTTCGCTGCGGGGAGCACCCGGTGCCATTCGCACATGGGCGCAGCTCTTGTGCTGGCCGATCACCGCTGCGCTGAACGATCACGCCCTGAACAGTGCAACTCCCGTCTCAGGAGCCAGTCGGCGAAGGCTCAGCCAACAGCGCCTGAATCTTCTTCTCGGTGGTGCCATAGCTGCCTTCGCCAAAGTGCGAATAGACGATCTTTCCCTGCTTGTCGATCAGGTACACCGCAGGCCAATATTGGTTCCTGAAGGCCTTCCAGGTGCCGTAGCTGTTGTCTTGCGCCACCGCGTGCTTGATCTGCAGCCGCTGGATCGCGTCCTTCACGTTCTTCGTCGACTTTTCGTACGCGAACTCCGGCGTGTGCACGCCGACGACGACCAGGCCTTTGTCCTTGTACTTCTCGTTCCAGTCCTTCACGTAAGGCAGGTGGTTGAGGCAGTTGATGCAGGTGTAGGTCCAGAAGTCGACCAGCACGACCTTGCCGCGCAGCTCACCGAGCTTCAGCGGTTGCGAGTTGAGCCAGGCGTCGATGTTCTGGAATTCAGGCGCGGGCACCGCCTCGGCAGCCGGAACGTCACCGCCGAGCGGCGATGGTGCGGCAAAGGTCAGCGTGAGGGCCGCCGCCGAGGCCGCGATGGCAACGGCGAAGAAGAGGGTGGAAGAGCGAAAGCGCATGGTGGTTCCTTCGGAAGAGTGACGGGCGTTCGTCTGTGAACGGAGCCGATTCTTCGTTGGGCCACCCTGCCGTGGCGCGAAACGCGTATGCCTCTGTATCCGCGGGGGGAAACCCACACACTACGTTTCACGCACACCCAGTCGAGTGCAGGATCAATCGACCCTGATGTTGCGTGCCTTCACCAGCGCGCTCACTCTTCCCGTCTCGTCCTGCACGAACTTCGCGAAGGCCTCGGGCGTGGTGCCGGCCGGCTCCAGGCCGAGCTGCAGCAGCTTCTGCCGCACCGTCGGGTCGTTGACCGCAGCCTGCACCGCCTTGCCGAGTTTCTGCACGATGTCGGCCGGCGTGCCCTTGGGCAGGAATACGCCGTTCCATTCAACCACGTTGTAGCCCGGCAGGCCCGACTCCGCGAGCGTCGGCGTGTCGGGCAGCCCCGGCACGCGCTTGATGGAGCTCACGCCCAGCGCGCGCAGCTTGCCGCCCTTGACGTACCCCAGCGTCGACGCCACGTTGCCGAAATAGGCCGACACCTGCTCGCCCATCACGTCGGTGAGTGCGGGCGCGCCGCCCTTGTAGGGCACGTGCATCAGGTTGATCTTCGCCTGCTCGTTCAGCGCCTCGCCCGCCAGGTGCGAGCCGGTGCCGCCGCCCGCCGACGCAAAGCTCAGCTTGCCCGGGTTCTTGCGCGCGAAGTCGATGAACTCCGCGACGGTCTTGTACGGCGCGCTCGTCGGCACGACGAGGATCTGCGGCGCGGTGGCGACCAGCGACACGGGAATGAAGTCTTTCGCCGCGTCGAAGGGCAGCTTGCGCAGCGACGGATTCACCGAGAACGCCGATGCGTCGTAGAGCACGGTGTAGCCGTCGCCGGCCGCCTTGGCCACGTTATCGGCGCCAATCACGCCACCCGCGCCCGGCTTGTTGTCGATGACGATCTGCTGGCCCAGCGCAGCGCTCATCTGCTGCGCGACGATGCGCGCGGTGTTGTCGGCGCCGCCGCCCGCGGCGTACGGCACCACCATGCGGATCGGCTTGTCGGGCCAGGCGGCCCAGCCCAGCAGGGGAGCGGCGCAGGCGGCCAGCGCTACGACGGATTTCAGAAGGCGCTTCTGTGGTTGCTTCATGCCAATGTCTCGGAGTTTGCTTGTAGTTCAGGAAAAGTCGTAGAGCCGCGCCGGGTTGTCGACCAGCACGCGGCGGCGCGCGGCCTCGTCGGGAACCCACTGGCCCAGCAGGTCGAACAGCTGAGCGTCGTCAGGCTTGGCGGTGCGCTCGGTCGGGTGGGGCCAGTCGCTGCCCCACACCACGCGGTCGGGTGTCTGCTGCGCCCAGGCTTGTGCGATGCCGGTCGTGTCGGCGTAGCCGCCTGCCGCGCCCACACGCGAATCCAGGTAGGCGCCTGACAGCTTGATCCAGGTGCGGCCGTTGTCGAGCAGCCGGCGCACGACGTCGTATGCGGGATGCGCCAGCGCGTCGGGCAGCGGCAGGCGGGCAAGGTGATCGAAGACGATCGTGCAGGGCAGGCGCGCGAGCAGCGCCGCGTGCTCGACGATCTGGTCGGCGTTCCAGTGCAACTGCACATGCCAGCCGAGCGCATGCACGCGCTGCGCCAGCGGCTCGACCATGGCGAAGTCCGTTGCCGCATTCGCCGGTGTGTACAGCGTGAACCGGATGCCGCAGATGCCGCCCGCGTGCAGGCGTTCGAGTTCGGCATCGCTCACCTCGGGCCGCACCACCGCCACGCCGCGCGTGTGCTCGGCGCCAAGCGCTTGAATGGCGGCCAGCGTCACGCTGTTGTCCGTGCCGTGGGCGCGCGGCTGAACGACCACCGTGCGCTGTGTGCCGATGCGTTGCTGCAGCAGGCGGTAGTCGGCGGCCGTGGCGTGGTCGAGCATGGCATCGGGCGGCCCGTGCAGCGCGAAGCGTCGGTCGTACACATGCATGTGCGCGTCGCATGCGCCTTCGGGTGCCGCGCTTGCGGGCTTGCGAGTGCCGCTGCTGTGGGGCACCACGTTATCGGTGGGCATGTCCTATTCGTCCAAGCGCTGCGCGGCCAGCACGCCTGCTGTGTGTTGCCCCAGCGTCGGCGCGGCAAAGGGCTCGGGCCCCGGCGTACGGCCGAATCGCACCGGCCGGGTGAAGCCGCGGTACGAGCCGAGCGTGGGGTGCGCGAAGTTCGCCACCATGTCCTCGGCCAGCACCTGTTCGTTGTCGAACATGTCTTCCACGGTGCGTGCTGCCGCGCAGGGCACTTCCTCGCCGAACAGTTCTTCCCATTCGAGCGCGGTGCGCGCGGCCAGCGCGGCGCGCAGCTTCGGAACGATCTCGGCGGCGTGCTGCGCGCGCTTGCGCACCGAGTCGTAGCGCTCGTCGCCCGCCAGCTCCGGCAGGTCGACCTTGACGCACAGCGCCTGCCAGAAGTGCGGCGTGTTGGCCGAGATGTAGATGTGCCCCTCGCGCGTGGGGTGAAGACCGGTGATGCCGCCCGAGCGCATGTCGCGCCCCACGTCTTTCGGCTCGCCCTCGGCCCACACCATGCGGGCCGACTGCATCGTGAGCGCGGAGCGCAGCAGCGAAACGCCGACGAACTGGCCTTCGCCGCTTTTCTCCCGCTCGTACAGCGCAGAGGCCACGCCGGCAGCCACCAGCGCGGCCGCGTAGTAGTCGACCACCGAGCCGTAGATGATCTCGGGCGGCTCGCCGCGCTTGCCCTGCAGCGCGCACATGCCGGTCATGGTCTGCAGCACCTGGTCGTAGCCCGCCTTCTCGCGCAGCGGCCCGGTCTCGCCATAGCCGGTGACGGCGCAGTAGATCAGGCGTGGGTTTACGGCCTTCAGCTGGTCGTACGCAATGCCCAGCCGTGGCGGCACGCTGGGGCGGAAGTTGTGCACCAGCACGTCGGCCGTGCGCACCAGCGCCATCAGCGCGGCGAGGTCCTGCGGGTTCTTGAGGTCGAGCACCACGCCCAGCTTGCTGCGGTTGACGCCGATGAACGCACGGCTCTCGGCTTCCAGCGTCGATGGGTACTTGCGCAGGTTGTCGCCCGTGGGCGGCTCGATCTTGATGACTTCCGCGCCCTGGTCGGCCAGCAGCGAGCAACCGTACGGGCCCGCGATGTAGGCGCTCAGGTCGAGCACGCGCAGGCCGCTCAACGGCCCGGCGGGGCCCTGGCGCGCGGGCAGGTGCTTGTCGTCGCCAGCGTTGTCGGGGGCGGTAGTGCTCATGGGTTCTTCTTTCCTCAGTCGGCTGTGATGTTCTGTTGCTTGGCCAGCTTCTTCCAGCGTTCCACGTCGTCGGCGATCACGGTGCCGAACTGGGCCGACGTGAGCGGCGTGGCGATGGCGCCTTCGCGCAGGAAGTTGGCCGTGATCTCGGGCCTGGCCAGGATCTGGTTGACGGCGCCATTGAGCTTGGCGACCACGTCGGGCGGCGTACCGGCCGGGGCCAGCAAGCCCCACCAGAGTTCGAATTCGTAGCCGGGCACCGCGGTGGCCATTGGCGTGAGATCAGGCGCGACGGGGCTGGGCTTCAGGCTCGTGATGCCCACGGCGCGCAGCTTGCCGGCACGCACCATCGGCAGCAGCGAGGGGCCGCTCGAGATCAGCAGTTGCGTCTGGTTGCCGATCAGGTCGGTCACGGCCGGACCCATGCCCTTGTAGGGGATGTGCGCAATCTGCAGGTCGCCCACCTTGGCCTTGAGCAGCTCGGTGCCGAACTGGTTCACGCTGCCCGAGCCCGACGAGGCGTAGTTGTACTGGCCCGGCTTGGCCTTGATGGCGGCGATCAGCTCGGCCGGCGTCTTCGCGGGAAATTCGTTGTTGACCGCGACGATGAATGGGCCCTTGGCGAACATTGCCACGGGTGCGAGGCCTTTCACCGGATCGAAGGGCATCTTCGATTGCACGGCTGCGTTGGTCGTCATGCTGGACGACACCGCCACCAGCGTGTAGCCGTCGGGCGCGGCGCGCGCCACCTGCGCCGTGCCGGTGTTGCCGCTCGCGCCGGGGCGGTTGTCGATGATCACGGGCTGCTTGAGCTGGTCGCCCAGTTCCTTGGCCACCTGTCGCGCGAAGGTGTCGTTCGAGCCGCCGGCCGGGTAGGGCACCACGATCGTGATGGCCTTGCCGGGATAGGCGCCCTGGGCGAATGCCGCGCCGGCGAGCGCTGCCGCTGCAACAACAGCGAGCACGCGCGGGCGAAGGAAGGATGGGAAATGCATTGTCTTGTCTCCGGTTTTTATTAATAGGAAGCTCGGCTCATCCAGGCAGCAGCCCAAGGCTCAATTGGGAAGCAGCCCAAGGCTGCGTGCACTCTCGACGATGGCGCGCGCGCGAATCACGAAGGGGATGTCGATCATTTTTCCGTCCACCACGTAGGCACCGACGCCGTTGGCATCGGCCTCGCGGGCCGCCTCGACCACCTTGCAGGCGTGCGCGATTTCTTCGTCGGTGGGGCGGAACACCTCGTTGGCGATGGCGATCTGGCTCGGGTGGATGCAGGTCTTGCCCAGAAACCCGAGGTCGCGCGCCAGCATGGCTTCGGCGCGGTAGCCCTCGGCATCGCGGATGTTCGCGAATGCGCCGTCGTAGGCATACACGCCCGCTTCGCCGGCTGCGATGCGCACCGCGAACATGGCCTGGCGAATCGCGGAAGGTTCGCGCCGGGCGATGCCCAGCGGCTCGAACAGGTCGCCCAACCCCAGCTGCAGCCCCGCCACCCGCGGATGCGCCAGTGCGAGTTCCGCTGCCGTGCGCAGGGCGGTGGGTGTCTCGATGTTCAGCAGCAGGCCGATGGGCGCCTGCACGCCGTTGACGCGTTCGGCGCGCTCGATGACTTCTACCGCCGTGCGTACGTGCGCCGGGCTTTGCGGCTTCGGCAGGTTGATCAGATGCACGCCGGGCTGCGTCACCGCCGCCACGTCGCGCTCGAAGTGCGGCGTGTCCATGGCGTTGACACGAACGATCAGTGTCTTTTGCGAGGAGGCCGCATCGCCGCTGGCAAGCAGCAGCTGGCGCACGGTCTCGCGTGCCTCGTCCTTGCGCGGCTCGGACACCGCGTCTTCCAGGTCGAGGCAGATGGCGTCCGCCGCACTGGCCAGTGCCTTGGCGAACAGTTCAGGACGGGTGCCGGGAACGAAGAGTTTGCTTCTCATGCATGCAGTGTCCGCAGTTCATGAGAAGAGAAAAACAGCTGCTCCCTGCGATCAGATCGCAGAAAATCTTTCTTCATGGAAACGGCCTACCTGCAAAGCTTTCTTCTGGTGGTGGAGTCGGGCTCGATGTCGGAGGCCGCGCGCCGGCTCGACCTGACGCCCGGCGCGGTGGCGCAGCAGATCCGCGCGCTGGAGCGGGAGCTCAACGCACCGCTGCTCGCGCGCGCCGGCCGCACGGTGCAGCCGACCGAGGCGGGGCACCGGCTGGTGCAGCGGGCCCGTACGCTGCTGCGCGAGGTGAGCGACATCAAGGCGCTGGTGGGCAGCGAGGCGGCCGGCGGCGAGCTGGTCATCGGCACCATCAACACGGCCATCCACAGC
This sequence comes from Variovorax sp. YR566, assembly GCF_051992195.1. Lineage (NCBI taxonomy): Bacteria > Pseudomonadati > Pseudomonadota > Betaproteobacteria > Burkholderiales > Comamonadaceae > Variovorax > Variovorax sp. YR566. The sequence goes on from NZ_CP197092.1 coordinate 2,989,330, forward strand.
CTGCTGCCGGACATCCTCGCGCGCTTCGTGAAGACGCATCCGGGCGTCAAGGTGTACCTGCAGTCGGGCAACACTGCCACGCTCTACAAGGCGATGCAGCAGGGCGAGCTCGATGCTGCCGTGTGCCTGTATCCACCGTTCGCGCTTGCGAAGACCTTCGACTGGGCCCTGCTGCGCGAAGAACCCCTGGTGCTGCTCGCGCCGAGCCGCCTCGCGCGGCGCGATCCCCACGAGCTGCTGCGAACCTCTCCGCTCATCCGCTACGACCGCAACCTCGGCGGTGGCAAGCAGGCCGACCGCTACCTGCGTTCGGCGGGCATCGTGCCGCAGGAGCGCTTCGAACTCAGTTCATTGCTGGCAATTGCGATGATGGTCGACCGAGGCCTCGGCGTGTCGGTCGTGCCCGACATCGCTTCGCCGCTGCTCGACGGGCAGCGCATCGCCAAGATCCCGCTGCCGCTGCCTTCGGAGACGCGGCGCTTCGGCGTGCTGTGGCTGCGGGCGTCGCCACGGCTGAGGTTGATTCACGGCTTTGTCGAGAGTGCGGGGCTTGTCATTGCCGGGAAGGGAAACGGCTCTCGCAAGTCTGTGACCCGTTAGGCAGGCTCCATGCCGTGCCGGCGCTTGGCTTCTGCGCTGTCGCCGGAGGCCAGGTACGCGAGCAGCCCGCTTGCGGCGTCCGGCTGCGAAGCGAACGAGCCCGGCGCTGCGCTGAACACCGTGGTGATCTGGATTGCCGGCGGCAGCGGCCCCAGCAGTGCGATGCCTTCGACACCGATCAGCTCGCTCAGTTGCTGAAAGCCCAGCGCAGCTTCTCCGCGTGCGATCAACGAGCCCACCGGCACGCCGGGTGGCGCCTGTACCAATCGGCCCTTGATGGTGTCGGCGATGCCCCAGCGCTCGAACAGCGCGGCCAGGGCAACGCCACTGGGCCCGGTCGAATACGCGACGCTGGCCGCATCCAGCACGGCGCGCCGCACCGCTTCTTCGGTGGAGATATCGACTCGCGCGGCGTTCGCGGCAACGGCCACGGCAACGCCGGAGCGCACCACGTCGGTCTTGCGCGATGCGTCCACCTTGCCGGCAGCCGCCAGCTTGTCGATGGCATCCGAGGCGAGAACCACCACGTCGAATGGCTCTCCTGCCGAAACGCGCCGTGCGGCATCTACGCCGCCCACCGCCTCGAACGAAACCGGCACGCCGCTCGTGCGCGTGTACGCCGCGGCCAGCTCCAGCAGCAGGCCCTTCGTGGCCATGGAGCAGATGCCCCGTATCGAATTCGACATGGTCATGCGCGGCCGATGAGGCGATCCGCGTAGGCCTGCCAGTCGCTTGCGGCATCCAGCCCTTCGAACAGGCCATCGCGCGCCTGCGCCGCAACCCAGTCCTGCTTGGCCGCGATGGCGGCCGTCATCAGGGGCTCGAAGCCAGCCTCGCGCACGGTCTGCGCCGCTTCGCGCATTTCTTCCGCGCGGCGCTTGCCGTGCTGCACGACGCGGCTGAAGAAGTAGGCGCCTTGCTTGTCCCAGTCGATCTGCGGAAAGGTTTCCTTCAGCGTCGGCAGCACATGCGCTTCGACGCCGTAGCGCCTGGCGGTGGTGTAGCTCTCGATGACCAGCGCTTCCAGCCCCTTGATCATGATGCTGCGGCTCATCTTGATCGCCGAGGCCACGCCGAGCTGGTCGCTCACCACGCGAACGTCCATGCCCCAGCCGCTCAGCGTTTCGGCAAGCGCTGCGGCCTGCGGGCCGCCCAGCAGCATCGGCACGCGGATGCCGTAGGGCGGCACCGAGGTCATGACGCCGGCCTCGACGTAGGCGACGCCCACGGGCTCCAGCGCCGCCGCGGCGCGCTGCTTGGTGCCGGGCGATGCCGAATTGAGATCGAGAAAACGGCTGCCGTCGCGCGCGTGGCGAGCGGCCTCTTCGGCTACCGCCAGCGTGTTGGAGGCGGTGACGGCGGAGATGAGCAGGTCGGCGCGGCTGCAAAGCTCCTGCATGCCGCTCGCCACGTGCATTCCGTCGCTTTCTGCCACAGTACGCGCTGCCGCGCCCGTCGCGGGATCGGCGAAGCGCTTGTCCCAGACCCAGACGGCATCCACGCCGCCTTGCCCGCGCAACCCGCGTCCGAAGATGCCGCCCACTTCGCCGTAGCCGATGAGGCCCAGTGTCGTTCCCATGATCGTGTGTGTCCTTGTCAGAAGATGGCCTTCTCGCCGGGCTTCAAAGCCAGCACGCGCGTGCTTGTGCTGCCTAGCGCGCGGATGTATTCGTCGGGCGTGCCCTTGCCGAGCGGGTTGGCGCCATAGTGCATCGGAATCACCGCGCGCGGCTTGAGCCATTCGCGCGTGGCGTAGGCGGCGTCCACCGGGTCCATCGTGAAGTGGCCGCCGATCGGCATCAGCACGAGGTCGGGCTTGTAGTAGTCGGCGATGAACTTCATGTCGGCGAACAGGCCCGTGTCACCCATGTGGTAGATGCGGAAGCCGTTCTCCAGCTCGATGATGTAGCCCACGGGCTCGCCGCCGGGGTGCACTTCGTCCTTGCCGGTGGCCGGGTTCTTCCACACGATGACCGAGGAGTGCTCAGCGTGCACGGCAGTCACCTTGATGCCCGGCACCGGGTTGATCGTGCCGCTCTTGTTGAAGCGCGGCACAAGGTTGGGCGGCAGGATGCCGAGCACGCCCACCGTCTGGTTCATGTCGCCGGGCGCGTACATCGGCACCTGGTTGAGCAGCGCCAGCGCAGGCGCATCCGCGAAGTGGTCGAAGTGACCATGCGTGACCAGCAGAACGTCGACCTTGCCGAGGGCTTCGAGGTTCTTGTATGCCGCGGGCGTCAGCGGATTCAGCTTGAGCCACGGGTCGGTCACGATCACCTTGCCGCCCGGCGTGGTGATGCGGAATACCGACTGGCCGAGCCAGAGCACTTCGGTCTTGCCACCACTCGTGGAGGGCGGCGATTGGGGCGATTGCGCGCAGGCGGCGAGCAGTGCCGCGACGACAAGGGCGAGCAGCAGACGGGCGAGCGATTTCATGGCCGGTGTGTTCCTGTCCAACTTCAGTCGACGGTGATGTGAGCGCTCTTGATCACGCGGTCCCATCGTTTCATTTCGCTCGCAATCAGCTGGCCGAAGGCCTGCGGTGTCGTGGGCGTGGGCTCGGCGCCCTCGGCTGCCAGCCGCGCATGAACGTCCGCCGTGTTGAGCGACTGGTTGATCTGCCGGTTGAGCATGGCGACGAGGTCCGCGGGAGTCCCGGCCGGAGCAACCACGCCGTACCACTGGTCGGCCTCGAAGTCCTTGGTGCCGGGCACGCCGCTTTCCGCGACCGTCGGCACGTCGGGCAGCAGCGCGATGCGCTTCGGGCTCGACACCGCCAGCGCACGCAGCTTGCCGGACTTGATGTGCGGCAGCAAGGCGGGCGCGCCGGTGAAGAGCAGCTGCAGCTGGCCCGCGAGCAGATCGGTGACGGCCGGGGCCGTGCCCCTGTAAGGCACGTGCAGCAAAGAGGCGCCCGTCTGCAGCTTCAGATATTCGGTAGCGATGTGCGCCGCGCTGCCGTTGCCGCCGGAGCCAAAGGCCAGCTGGCCCGGCCGCGCCTTGGCCAGCGCGACCAGTTCGGCCAGCGTGCGCGCCGGAACGGAGGAATGCACCACGAGCACGTTCGGCACGCGCGCCACCCAGGCCACGGGCGCAAAGCTGCGCACGGGGTCGTAGTCGAGCTTGGGGTACAGCGACGGGTTGATCGCCAGCGTGCCGATGTGCCCCATCAGCAGCGTGTAGCCGTCGGCAGGCGACTTGGCGACCTTGTCGGCACCGATGGAACCACCGGCGCCGGGGAGGTTGTCGACCACCACGGGCTGGTGCCACGCGCGGCCCAGCTCGATGCCGATGGCCCGCCCGAGCACGTCGGTGGAGCCGCCGGGCGGGAAGGGAATGACCATGCGGATCGGCTTGGACGGATAGGCCTGCTGCGCCATGGCGGCGCGGCTTGCCGGCAGCAGGGCGGCGGCTGCTGCCGCGAGGCAGGCGTGGCGACGGGTGATGCCTGTTGTGGTCATGGCGATCAATCAGGCTTGATGTTGGCTTCGCGGATGAGCTTGCCGTAGCGCGCCACGTCGGCCTTGAGCAGCTTGTCGAACTGCTCGGTCGGCCCCGGCAGCGGAACGCCGCCGGCCGCGGCGAGCTGTGAGCGCACCTCGGGCGAGTCGATGGCCTTCTGCACGGCGTCGTGCAGCTTGTCGACGATGGGCTTCGGCAGCCCGGCCGGCCCGACGAAGCCGTACCACACGCTGGCCTCGAACCCCGGGTAGCCCGACTCGGCGACGGTCGGCACGCCCGGCAGCACGGCGGAGCGTTCGGCGCTCATCACCGCCAGCACGCGCAGCTTGCCGGACTTGGCGAGCGGCAGTGCCTCGAGCGCATTGACCGCAACCACGTCCACATGGCCGCCGAGCACATCGGTGAGCGCCTGCGCGCCGCCCTTGTACGGCACATGCCGCAGTTGCAGGCCGGCGGTGTGCTGGAACAGTTCCATGGCCAGGTGCGGTGTCGATCCGTTGCCTGGCGTGGCGACGGTCACGCTGCCCGGCTTGGCCTTGGCCGCAGCGACCAGTTGGGGCAGCGTCTTGATGGCCGATTCTTCGCGCACAGTGAACACCACGGGCACCCGGCCGACCGACGCTACTGGCGTCAGCTCGCGCTCCAGGTCGTAGGGCGCTGGCTGGAACAGCGACGGATTCACGGCCAGCGCGTTGGCGGCCAGCAGCAAGGTGTAGCCGTCGGGCGGGCTCGTGATGACGGACTTCACCGCGATGTTGGTGCCCGCGCCGGGCTTGTTCTCGACGATGACCGGCTGGCCCAGGATGGCCGACATCCGCAGGCCGACCGAGCGCGCAATGGCATCGACCGCGCCGCCGGCGCTGTAGCCCACGAGGATCTTCACTGGCTTCGACGGAAAGGCGTCGGCCGCGCTGGCAATGCCGAGCTGGCCGAACGCGGCCAGTGCAGCAACGCCAAGGGCGAGACGTCGGGAAAGGGGCTTCATTTGTGTTGTCTCCAGAATCAAAAAATCAGGTACGGCTCAGCGGCGGTCCCACGCCTGCGGCGCGGCGTCCTTGCCGGCCACCGAATAAAGGGCGCCGGGCGCATTGCGGGTCTGCTGGAACTCTTCCAGCGATTGGCCGCGCATCGCGGCATAGATGTGCAGGTTCGACACGCCCACCACCGCGCCAAGCTTCTCCAGCATGAAGAAGATCACGCCGTACTGGATCAGGCCGCGCCAGTCGCGGCGGCGCACCATGTCGCGCTCCTTGTCCGTCAGCGCGGCATCGTCGAACGCGGCCTCCTCGTCGGCAAGAAAGGCCGCGCGGTGCGCCGGGCGCGTCATGCCGTGCAGGAACTTGTTGAGGCGGTAGGCGCGCACGCTGGTCTCGAGCGTGAACGGATAGGTGCCCTGCAGCGCTTCCACGCCCGCCAGTTCCTTGTCGATGTGGCGGCGGTGCCGCTCGACTTCACCGGCGACGGGCGGGCTCGCCAGGTTTTCGTAAATGGCGGTGGCAATGCCCGTCATCGAGGGCAGGTAGTAGCTCTGGTGCGTCTTGCGCACGTTGGACGACAGGGCGCCGCGCATCACCAGCCACATGATGACTTCGGCGCCTTCCATGCCGCCGAGCGTCGCCAGTTCGGCCTGCGTCATCTCGGTGAGCCGCACCGGGTCGTTCTCGATCAGGTCGAGAAACTGGGCGTCCCAGGCGGTGTTGTTGAAGCCCGCGCGCTCGCCATGCACCTGGTGCGAGAGCCCGCCGGTGGCGACGATGGCCACCCTGATGTCGTCCGGATAGCTCTCGATCGCGCGCCGCAGCGCTTGGCCGAGCTTGTAGCAGCGCCGTGCCGACGGCACCGGCGACTGCAGCACGCCGACCTGCAGTGGCACCACCGGTGTCGGCCATGCCGGCTCGTGCGGGCACAGCAGCGACATCGGCGAGAACACGCCGTGGTCCAGCGCCCGGTCCTGGAAGAAAGACATGTCGAACTCGTCGGCCACCAGCGAGCGGCCGATGTGCCGCGCCAGTGCCGGATGGCCCGCCAGAGCCGGCAGGTCGCGCGCGCCGCCGCCTTCGTCGGCCACTTCGTGTCGCTCGCCCACGCCCAGGGAGAACGCCGAGTAGTGGTCGAAGAAGAACGAGCTGACGTGGTCGTTGTAGATGAAGAAGAGCACGTCGGGCTTCTTGTCGGCCAGCCACTGCTGCGCTGGCGCGAAGGCCTCGAAGATGGGCGCCCAGACCGGGTCCTGCTGCTTGTTCTTGTCGAAGGCGAAGCCGATGGTGGGCGTGTGCGAGCAGGCGACGGCGCCGATGATGCGAGCCACAGTGCGGTCCCTTGCTCAGTCGATGTAGCGCAGGCCGGCCTTGGCGAGCGGCTCGCGCATGGCGTACATGTCCAGCCCCAGCTCGCCGGCCGCGAAGCGCGCGCGCTTGCCGGCCTCGTTGGCTTCGCGGGCTTCGGCGGCATCGGCTACGCGGGCGGCCAGTTGCGCCGGCACGACGACCACGCCGTCGACATCGGCCACCACCACGTCACCCGGCTGCACCAGCGCGCCGGCGCACACCACCGGCACGTTGACCGAACCCAGCGTGGACTTGATCGTGCCTTTCGAGTGGATGGCACGGCTGAACACGGGGAAGTCCATGGCGATGAGGTCGCGCACGTCGCGCACGCCGCCGTCGATCACCAGGCCCTTGCAGCCGCGCGCCTTGAACGAGGTTGCGAGCAGGTCGCCGAAGAAGCCGTCGGTGCTGTCGGCGGTGCAGGCGGCCACGACCACGTCGCCGGGCTGTATCTGCTCGGCCGCGACGTGCAGCATCCAGTTGTCGCCGGGCTGCAGCAGCACCGTGACGGCGGTGCCGCAAATGCGCGCTTCAGGATGGATGGGGCGGATGCGCGGCGCCATCAGGCCCAGGCGGCCGAGTGCTTCGTGCACCGTGGATACGCCGAAGCGCGACAGCTTCTCGACGGCGGCCGCATCGGCGCGCACCACGTTGCGGTGCACGACGCCGAGTTCCTGGAGGAGGGGAGTGGTCGACATGTTCAAAGTCCTTTTTGCTTGAGTGCGCGGTCCAGCCGCGGGTACACGCGGCGCGCGTTGCCTTCGTAGATCTGGTGGCGCGCCTTGTCGTCGAGCATGGGCGTGGCGTCGATGTAGCGGCGCGTGTCGTCGTAGAAGAAGCCGGTCTCGGGGTCGATGCCGCGCACCGCGCCGATCATTTCGCTGGCGAAGAGCACGTTGTCGACCGGGATCACGCGCGTGAGCAGGTCGATGCCGGGCTGGTGGTACACGCAGGTGTCGAAGAAGATGTTGTTCAGCAGGTGGTCTTTGAGCAGCGGCTTCTTCATCTCCTGCGCCAGGCCGCGAAAGCGCCCCCAGTGGTAGGGCACCGCGCCGCCGCCGTGCGGAATAACGAAGCGCAGCGTCGGAAAGTCGGTGAACAGGTCCGAGGTGAGGCACTGCATGAAGGCCGTGGTGTCGGCGTTCAGGTAGTGCGCGCCCGTGGTGTGGAAGCAGGCGTTGCAGCTCGTGCTCACGTGCACCATCGCGGGAATGTCCAGCTCCACCATCTTTTCGTAGAGCGGATACCAGTGCCGGTCGGACAGCGGCGGGCTGGTCCAGTGGCCGCCCGAGGGGTCGGGGTTGAGGTTGACGCCCACGAAGCCGTATTCGTTCACGCAGCGTTCCAGCTCGGGAATGCAGCTGGCCGGATCGACGCCCGGCGACTGCGGCAGCATGGCCGCGCCGATGAAGTGATCGGGAAAGAGCTGGCTCACGCGATGGCACAGCTCGTTGCAGATGGCCGCCCAGGTGGACGACACCTCGAAGTCGCCGATGTGATGCGCCATGAAGCTCGCGCGCGGGCTGAAGATGGTCAGGTCGCTGCCGCGCTCCTTCATCAGCCGCAGCTGGTTCCCCTCGATGGACTCGCGCAGCTCGTCATCGCTGATCTTCAGCTCCGAGACTTTGGGCTTGGCCGACGGGTCCTGGATGCCGGCAATCTGCCGGTTGCGCCATGCCTCGAGGGCTTTGGGCGCGGTCGTGTAGTGGCCGTGACAGTCGATGATCATTCGCAACGCTCCGGAAGATGTGCAGGGGGTGCTTCAAGCATGAAGAGAAGTCTGCGCGGCGGTTGCTTTGCGTGGGGTGAGTTAGCGTTGCGCTGCCATCATTCTTTTTTATCGATAAAGGGTTTACCCTTAAGCATGAAAATGCATGATCGAGAGCGACGCCTCCACCCGTGAACAAAAAAAACGAGCATCACAAAGTTATTGCGCACGCCGACAGCGTGGCGCTCGGCATCAACCTGCGCCACCTGCGCGCGTTCTCGGCCGTGGCGTCTGCCGGGAGCATTGCCGCGGCTGCCGAGGCGCTGTTCCGCGTGGCGTCGGCGGTGACGCGTTCGATCCTCGATCTGGAGGCCGCGCTCGGCAGGCCGCTGTTCGACCGGCGCTCGCGCGGCGTGGCGCTCAACGCGTACGGCGACCTGGTGCTGGTGCGCGCCCTGCGCATCGAGCGCGAGTTCGAGGAGGCGCGCACGCAACTGGCGGCGCGCGGCGGAATAGACAGCACGGCCGACGTGCATTCGCTCTTCACTTCGATCCTGAACGGCCGACGCCTCGCCGTGATTGCGAGCCTTGCCGAGAAGCGCAACATGCCCGCCGTCGCGCGCGAGTTCGGCATCACGCAGCCGGCCATCAGCAGCGCATTGAAAGACCTGGAAAGCGGGCTCGGCGTCACGCTCTTCAACCGGAATGCGCGCGGGCTCACCGCGACGCCGGCGGGCGAGATCGTGGCCTTCTACTTCAAGCGCGTGCTGTCGGAGTTGCGGCACATCGGGCCAGACATCGCGGCCAGCGAAGGCACCTTGCAGGGCAGCGTGAACGTCGGTGCGCTGCCGCTCGGACGCACGCAGATCCTGCCGCTGGCGATTGCCTCATTGCTCGCGCGGCACCCGGGGCTGCACGTCACCACGGTCGAGAGTCCGTACGACGCGCTGGCTGCGTCTCTGCGCAGCGGCGACATCGACTTCATCCTCGGCGCGCTGCGCAGTGCAGGTGAAGCGAAAGACCTGCAGCAGGAGCCGTTGTTCGAAGACCGCATCTCGGTGATCGCGCGCGCCGGTCACCCGCTCGCACGCGCGAAGCGCATCGACTTCAGGATGCTGCGCGAGGCGAGCTGGACGCTCTCTCGGCATGGCTCGCCGTCGCGCGAGCTGCTGGAGCGCTTCTTCTCGGATGCGCGGCAGGCGCCGCCGCTGCCTGCGGTCGAGACAGGCGACCTTGCCGTGCTGCGCGGCCTGCTGCTGGAAAGCGACATGCTGACCGCGATCTCGGCGCACCAGCTGCGCTACGAGATTCGCGACGGCAGCCTGGTGGTGCTGGACTTTCCGCTCGAGGAAACACGGCGCGAGATCGGCTTGACGCAGCGACTGGGCGCGTTTCCGTCGCCGGGGGCGCGGGCCTTGATGAACGAGATCCGCAAGGTGGTGGCCGGGTCGCCGGATTTCCACGTGCCGAAGGGGCGGCAGTGATGCGGCCGGGCATCGCCTTCAGTGCGGCGCTGCAGGCGACTTCCGCCTGAAGTCGAAGCCACGGCACACGCCGGTGGCGATCACGCCGGTGACCGCGAGCATCGCCGCGGTGTGAACACCAACGGCCGCGAGCGCCAGCATCAGCGAGCCCGATGCGGTGATCTCGCGTGCTGCCGGTGCGTCGCCCATGCACAGCGGGATCAGCGCCGGCACCAGCATCAGCCCCGCGCCGTGCGCGGTGGACATCATGAAAGACCAGAGCGCCAGCCCGGCATGCCCGGCCGTCTTGCCCGAGCTGCGGCCCCATAGGTGATACGAGACGACGGCGACAAGCAGCCCACCCGCCAGCACCTGCAGCGCCATCCGATCCATCGACAGGCCCAGCGCCACAGCAGCGGCAACCAGTGCGACCGATGCGGCGTGCCCGACCGCGATCGGCACCAGGGCCCGCAGCGCCTGCGACCGGTCGCGTGAGCGCACGCCCCAGGCGGCTGCGAAGGCCCAGCCGGTGGCGGGGTTCAGCCCGTGAAGGGCGCCGATCCCCGCGACCGCCAGCCAGGGCCAGAGGCTTGCCATGATGCTTCGCGCTTCAGCCGTGTGCCGAGCAGCACGAATCGCCTGCCGCCTTTGCCTGCGGCTCGTAGCGATCGTGGTGGCGCACCCATTCCATCTTGTAGGGCACTTCGCGCTCGTCGCGGCCCTTGGGCGTGAGGTCCATCATGTAGTAGGCGCCCATCATCACTTCCACGCCGCGACCGAAGGTCGAGTAGGTGTGGAACACCTCGCCCGCGTCGTCCTTGTAGAACACGCTGACACCTGGCGCCTCTTCCTGGGGGAAGGGCTGCACGGCGTAGTTGTAGTAGACCTTGCCGGTGGCCTGCTCCTCGGGTGTGAAGCTGACGTGGAAGTCGTGGTTGAAGTCGCTGCCGTTCGCCGACACCCACTTGAACTGCCAGCCCATGCGCTCGCGAAAGCGCGCGATCTCGGCCAGCGGTGCGCGCGAGACGGCCACCATCGTGATGTCTCGATGCGCCAGATGCACGTTCATGCCGTCGGTGTGGTCGGCCATGAAAGAGCAGCTCTGGCAGCCTTGCTCCCACCCCGGGCCGAGCATGAAGTGCTGCACCATCAGCTGGCGGCGGCCCTCGAACAGCTCGGCCAGCGTGCGCTTGCCTTCGGGCGTGTCGAAGACGTAGTTCTTCTCGACGCGCTCCCATGGCAGCGCACGGCGCTCGCGGGCAATCTGGTCGTGCAGGTGCATCAGCTCCTTCTCGCGCGCCAGCAGTGCCTTGCGCTCGGCGAGCCATTGGTCGCTGGACACGACGGGGTGGTTTGCTGCGTGATTGATTTCGGTCATGTCAATGCTCCGTTGAGTTGCGGGGACGGCGCACGGCGCGGACCTTTCCGCTCTTGCCGCCGCCGGCATAGAAAAGATCGGCCCCGTCGGACTCGAGCCCGCTGACGCCGATGCCGTGCGGCATTTCGAGCCGCTCGAGCACGGCGCCGCTTTGCGGGTCGATGCGGCGGATGTCGCTTTCTTCGGCTTCCCAGGTGCCGTGCCACAGCTCGCCGTCGACCCAGGTCACGCCGGTGACGAAGCGGTTCGACTCGATGGTGCGTACGACGGCGCCGGTCTCGGGGTTGATCTGGTGGATCTTGCGGTCGCGGTGCTGTCCCACCCACAGGCTGCCTTCGGCCCAGGTGAGGCCCGAGTCGTTGCCATGGCCGGGCGAGGGGATCGACGCCAGCACCTTGCCCGTGGCCGGGTCGATCTTGTCGATGCGCGACTCGGCGATCTGGTAGAGGTATTTGCCGTCGAAGGCGGTGCCGGCGTCGCAGGCGGTGTCCAGCGTGCGCGTGGTCTCGCCGCTGGCGGGGTCGAAAGCGACCAGCCTGGCGCCGGTGGCGGCCCAGACGCGCTGGCCGTCGTAGGTCACGCCCGCCACCTGGGTGGCGTCGGCAAAGGGGCCGTACTCGCGCACGATCTCGGCCGGCCGCACGGTGGGCTGGGGTCTGCTCTTGCTCGTCTTGTTGTTGCTGCTCATCGTTGGCTCCTTGTGAAACGCCTCGGATTGGCGCCTGGAGACAACTCTATTCAAACGGCAGCGCAGCGGGGAGTAACAAGATCGTCGTGAATCCCGCCAGCGGCGGCGACAGCCAGCGGCGCGAGCGCGTCTGGCCGATGGAGCGCACCCGGCCTTCGGCCTCCAGCTCGACCAGCGCGCGCTGCACGGTGCGCTGGCTGGCTCCGAGCGCCAGCGCCAGGGCCGAGGTCGACCACGCCGCGCCGTCGGAAAGCAGCGCCACCAGCGAGGCCTGGTCGCCGTCGATGGGCGGCGCCAGCAGGGCGACGGCGCGTTCGCCGTGCGGCTTGAGCACGAAGCCGCGCGGCGTGGCCTCGATGCTCGCCAGGGTGGTGACGAGTGCGCGCAGGCGGCCGATCTCGACACGCAGGCGCGCCCGATGCGTTTCGTCGGGGTGGCGGGTGCGGAATGCGCTTGCGATCAATGCTTCGCGATCGACATCGCCGGGCCATGCCTCGGCCAGCGAGCGCGCGAGCGTGAACAGGATCGGACGGCGCGCCAGCGGCTGCCACGCGTCACCAGCGCTCAGGCCCCGGCGGCAGGCATCGACCACGAGTGCGTCGGAGGCCAGCAGCGCCGCGACTTCGTCGAGGCGCAGCGCCTGCTCGCCGCCCGCGAAGATGCGCCGTGCGGCGGGGCGCTCGAAGGCTGCGCGTGCCTCCGCCACCTCTGCCAGCAGTGCCGGCACGCGCGCACGCACGGCCGCTTCGTGCGCACGGGCCAGCGCTGCCTGCGCCGGGCCGATGCGCAGCGAGCGCAGCGCCAGTTCGGCCGCGCTCAGCTTGGCCACCGCCGCCAGCGATGGCGGCAGGCCGCGCGCATCGAGGCGCTCCAGCGCGGCTGCGGCGTCGGCGAGGCGCCCCAGCAGCAGGAGCCGGCGCGCCGCGATCAGCCGCGCCTGCAGCGCGTTGGCGTGATCGTCGTGCGCCTCCAGCGTGGCTGCCGCAGCCGTCAGCGTGCGCGGCGAGCCGCCGAGGTCGCGCATGGCCAGCGCCACCTCGGCCTCGGCCACGATGCAGCGGGCGCGCGACAGCACTTCATGCGCGCCGAAGTCGCGTGCGGCGCGCCGCAGGAGTTCGCGTGCGCGCGGGTGCTCGCCGAGCTGGGCCATGGCGATGCCGCGCAAGGCCAGCGCAGGCGGGTCGTCGCGCAGGGCGACCCGCTTGAGGGCACCTAGCGCATCGCCGGCGGCCAGGGCGCGGGCGGAGGCGGCGATCAGGGAGTCCATGGCATCGACCAGCCAGCGGGCTATGCCGCCTTCGGCTCGGGAATGACCGCCGTCAACGCAAAGTCGACGAGATAGAGCCAGGTCTCTTCCAGGCCCATGATGCTGTGATGGTTCGACGCGGGAACCGTCTGCACGCTGACCGGGGTGGGCCATGCGGCGATGAGTTTTTGCGAGCGCTCGGGCAGCACGACGTCGTCGTGCTCGGCCAGCAGCACCTGGGTTTTCGCGGCGACCTCCTTGCAGTGCTCCAGCGAGTTGAACTGGTGCCGCAGCAGCAGCGACAGCGGCACGAGCGGGAAGCGCTTCTTCGCAACCTCCAGCATCGAGTCGTAGGGAGTCACCAACTGCAGGCTCTCGAAGTCTTGTCGCGCCACGAGCTGGATGGCTACGCCAGTCCCCAGGCTGCGGCCGACCACGTGCAGGCGTGCATGCGGAAAGGCGCGGCGCAAATGGTTGGCGAACTGGCTCGCGTCTTCGACGGATGCGATCTCGGAAGGGCGCCCCTGCGAGTCGGCCACCCCGCGGTAGTTGAGCGCGGCAAAGCCGAAGCCCTCGGGCAGCCAGTGCAGCATCTGCGCGGTGGCGCGCACGTCTTCGCCGCGGCCGGCGAAGTAGACGAACAGGTCCCGCAGCGAGTCTTCACCCTGGGGGTGATAGACATACCCGCGGACCATTCCGCCCGGCACGGTGTGGGAGTACGTGGAGAAGTCGTCCGACAGATGGACGACGGGCAGTTTGCGGGCGTTGAAGAGGATGTGCCCCTGGCGCGTGGCAAGCAGGGTCCAGTACGCCGCGATGCTGCCAATGGCGGCAGCCGAGGCCGACAGGGCAATGCGGGAGACTTTGGATGACAAGGTAGGCTCCGGAGGAAAGACTGATACGTGGCGCCTAGTTTCGCCTCATTCCTCCGTGCAGGGCCTTTGTCGGCTTCTTCCGCCTAGTGGGACGCGATCAGCTCCTGGTAGGCGCGTGGCGCGTTGGGTGCGTAGGTGCTCAACGACGTGGTCGCGGATGCCGCAGCAGTGTGCTGCCGCTCCAGCTTGAACCTGCCGACGATCCGCGACAGGCTGCCCGCCTGCTCCTGCAGCGACTGGGCTGCGGCCGAGGCCTCTTCGACCAGCGCCGCGTTCTGCTGCGTCGCCTGGTCCATCTGCGTGACGGCCTGGTTGATCTGCTCGATGCCCGAGGTCTGCTCCTGGCTTGCCGCGCTGATCTCGCCCATGATGTCCGTCACGCGCTTCACGCTGCCGACGATCTCTTCCATGGTGCGGCCGGCATCGGCCACCTGCCGGCTGCCTTCCTCGACCTTGTCGACGGAGTCGCCGATCAGCGTCTTGATTTCCTTGGCCGCCGCGGCCGAGCGCTGCGCCAGGCTGCGCACTTCGGAGGCGACCACAGCGAAGCCACGCCCCTGGTCGCCCGCGCGTGCCGCCTCGACGGCCGCATTGAGCGCCAGGATGTTGGTCTGGAACGCGATGCCGTCGATCACGCTGATGATGTCCACGATCTTCTTCGACGACGCATTGATCGAGCCCATCGTCTCCACCACCTGGAACACGACGCTGCCGCCCTTGACTGCCACTTCAGAAGCGGAGGTGGCCAGCTGATTGGCCTGGCGCGCGTTGTCCGCGTTCTGCTTCACCGTGGAGGTCAGCTCCTCAAGGGAGGCCGCCGTCTGCTCCAGCGAGCTGGCCTGCTCTTCGGTGCGCGACGACAGGTCCTGGTTGCCCGTGGCGATCTGCGAGCTGGCCGTGGATACGTTCATCACCACGCCATGCACCTGCGTCAGCGAGCCCTGCAAGGCGGTGCGCATCTGGTCGAGAGCGCGCAGCAGGTGGCCGGTTTCGTCCTTGGCATAGCTGGGCTGGACTGCACCCGTGAGGTCCATCTCGGCGATCGACTGCGCGATGGTTTCGGCGCTGCGCAGCGGGCGCGTGATGCTGCGTGCCAGCAGCCAGGCCAGCAGGGTGCCGAGCACCAGGCTCACGGCGGAACACACGATCAGCAGCGTGCTGGTCTGTGCGCGCAGATTGTTGGCGCGGGCGGCGGCGGCATCGAGCTGCTCGCGCTGCATGTCCACCACCTGCTGCACGCCCGCGATGTAGCTGACCGAGGTGGGCTGGAACTGGGAGTCGAAGATGCGGTTGGCGCCTTCGAGGTCGCCCTTCAGCTTGAACTTGCTGACTTCCTCGCGCGAGGCGAGGTAGGCCTTTCGCAGGTTGCCGACCTTCTCGAGCAGCTCACGCTCCTCGGGCTTGACCAGCTTGCCTTCGATGAACTTCTGCAGCTCGTTGGTGTCCTTGATCGACTTGGCCGTGGCCGGCGCGAAGTAGTCGATCAGGCTGGCGTCGCTGCTCTTGGCAATGGCCGCCGCCCGCTGCACGCCCGACGTGGTGTGGCGCAGCCAGTCGGAGCCGGCGCGCTCGGTCTTGACGTTGTCCTCGATCATGGCGTCGATCTCCTGGCTGAGCTGCTGCAGCTTCCACACCGCGGCGACGCTGGTGGCGAGAAAGAGCGCCAGGATGGCGCCCAGCACGATGGCCAGGCGCTTGCCAATTGAAACGTTGCTCAGAAACATATTCGGACTCCGGAATCCAGGGGAATGGCTGGATATCGGCAGTCCAATTGAAAACTTTAGTAAATGGCCCACGGATGGAGCCGCGCCGGGCCCTCGGGCCCCTGCTTCAGATCTTCAGGGGCGCGAACGACTTCACCAGATCGTCCAGCGCCTTGATCTGCGTCAGGAACGGTTCCAGCTTGTCCAGCGGCAGTGCGCTCGGGCCGTCGCACTTGGCCTGCGCCGGATCAGGGTGGGCTTCGAGGAAGAGGCCCGCCAGGCCGACGGCCATGCCGGCGCGTGCCAGGTCGGCCACCTGCTCGCGGCGGCCGCCCGATGCGGCAGCGCCGGCTTCGCGCTGCTGCAGCGCATGGGTCACGTCGAAGATGATGGGCAGGTTCTGCGTGACCTTCTTCATCACGCCGAAGCCCAGCATGTCGACCACGAGGTTGTCGTAGCCGAAGCAGGTGCCGCGGTCGCACAGGATGAGCTTGTCGTTGCCGGCTTCCTTGAACTTCTCGACGATGTTGAGCATCTGCGACGGGCTGAGGAACTGCGGCTTCTTGATGTTGATGATGCGGCCCGTCTTGGCCAGCGCCACGACGAGGTCGGTCTGGCGTGCGAGAAAGGCGGGCAGCTGGAGCACGTCGACCACTTCCGCGACCGGGGCCGCCTGCGCGGTTTCGTGCACGTCGGTCAGCACGGGCACGCCGAAGGCGTCTTTCACGGCCTGCAGGATCTTCAGGCCTTCGTCCAGGCCGGGACCGCGGTAGGAGTGGATGGAGGAGCGGTTGGCCTTGTCGAAGCTGCCCTTGAAGACGTAGGGAATGCCCAGTTTCTGTGTGACGCGCACGTACTCCTCGGCGCTGCGCAGGGCCAGGTCCTTCGATTCGAGAACGTTGACGCCGCCGAAGAGGACGAAGGGGGCTTCGTTGCTGGCGTTGACTTGAGGGGTGATGGTGACGGTGGACAAGGTTTTCTCCTGGACGGGTGCTTCACTGCAGGCGCCTATTGTCGTTGCGCCGGCAGGAGGGGGTCAGCCTGCGGGCGTTACCGTCAGGTAAAAGGGCGTCAGAGTCCCGGCCACGGGCCGCAGCAGCTTGAGCAGCAACGGGCGTCCATACCCTTCGCCCGCCAGCCGCTTGAGCAGGTCGGACAGCTGGGCCAGCGGCACTCCGTCGCAGCCAATGAGGATGTCGCCGCTGCGTAGCCCGTCGCGCGCGGCGGCCGAGCCGGCCACCACCTCGACCACGCGCACCCCGGTGGCCACGGGCCATTCGTTCTCGCGCACCCAACGCCTGGGCAATGCCACGGCCGCGCATTGCACGCCCAGCTTGCCGCGGCGCACCGCGCCATGACGCATCAGCTCGCCGGCCACCCAGCGCGCGGTGTCGATGGCCACCGCGAAGCTCAGGCCTTGCGCCGAAGGGATCACCGCCGTGTTCACGCCGATGACCTGCGCCGCGCTGTCCAGCAGCGGGCCGCCTGAGTTGCCGGGGTTGAGGGCCACGTCGGTCTGGATCACGTCCTCGATCATCCGGCCGCCCCGCGCAGGCAGGCTGCGGCCCAGCGCGCTCACGATGCCGGCGGTCACGGTGAAGTCGAAGCCCAGCGGATTGCCGACCGCCACGGCCAGCTGGCCGGGTTGCAGGGCGGCCGAACTGCCCAGCGGCAGGAAGGTGCTCGGGTGCGACTCGATGCGCAACACCGCGATATCGGTCGAGGCGTCCAGCCCGACCAGGCGCGCGACGCTTTCGGTGCCGTCTGCGAATGCGGCGCGCAGCTCGCTCGCGCCCTCGACCACGTGGGCATTGGTGAGCGTGAAGCCGTCGGGCGTGAACAGGAAGCCGGAGCCGCTGCCCTGGCCGCCTGCGTTACCGCGCTGTGCCTGCTTTCGGACCTTGATGTGGGCGACCGCCGCGCTGGCGGTGTGCGCCACCTGCGTGACGGTGGCCGAGTAGGAGTCAAGAATGAATTCGTCGCGCGCGCCCATGGAGCACCTCTTTTCAGTCGCCAGATCCCAAAGGAAATGGCGGCATGCCGGAGGTTTTCAACCCGGGCACGGGAAGGCGGCCGGGCCACCGTGTCAGTGCCCGGCGTTCATGAAGCCTTCAGCAGAGGCTCAGCGATTCTTCAGCAGCCGCCCGGACACTGGGGCTCCCAAGAACTACACCGACAGCACGGGGAACACAGCTTGAAGCACCTCATTCTTCTGCTTGCAGTCGCCAGCCTTGCGGCCGGCTGCGGCCACGACAACCACCGCCGCAATCGTGACCGCGACCACAACGGCATTCCTGACCGCTATGAACGCAACCGCGACAGCGATGGCGACGGCGTGCCCGATCGCTATGACCGCCGGCCGGACAACCCGCGCAAGTACTGATCGCCTCGTCGCTCAGGGCGCCTTCGGCCGCGACGACGGCTCCCACGAGTCGGGCGTGGTCGCCACCAGCGACTTGAAGTCCTTCCACGGCCGCGCGCCCGGGATGGTGCGCCCGCCGACGATCAGCGACTTCGCGAACACCACCATGCGCTCGCGCAGATAGGCCTGGTCGGACGCGGGCCAGGTCTCGATCGAATGCGGTCCGCGCGCCAGCACGATCTCTTTCACGCCGCGGATGCGGTTGTAGGCGGCCACGGTGCCTTCGAGCGTTTCCGCGCGGTCCCACAGGCCCTTGCCGAAGAAGGCGGCGGGCCAGCGGTCCATGCCCGCGAGCGTGGAGGAGTTCGGATAGAACACGATGTGGTGATCGGCCGCCATGCCGCCCAGGAACAGGTTGCGGTCGGCCAGGTCGGGCGAGTCGCCCACATAGCCCGCGCCGCTGGCGAACGACGACAGCAATATCGCACCGCGGATGTTCCGCAGGCCCTTGGGCGGCGTGCAGTTGGGCTCGGGCATGTCGAAGCTGCACTGGGCCACGTAGTTTCTCGTCATGGCCCAGGCGGTGGACATCGAGCCGCGCGAGTAGCCGCCGAGCACCAGCGGGATCTCGCTCGATGGCATGCCTGCGAGCAGCTTGCCCCGGGTGGCTTCGCCTTCGAGCACTTCGCCCTGGGGCGTGAGGATGCGCAGCCCGCGCCCGGTTTCCAGCGCCGTGAGCGCGCGGAATACGTCTTCGCCTTGCTCCAGCGTGTTGGTGTCGCTGAAACCGCCCGACAAGCCTTCGCCGCGCCGGTCGTAGGCCAGCACGTCGAAGCCGGCCTGGTTGAGCGCATACAGGTTCTCGCGCCACCAGCGCTGGCCCATGGTCTCGGTGGTCGCGTTGGGAAAGTTGATGGGAATGGTCTTGCCGGTCTTCTCGTCGATGCGGTACGAGGCCTCGTCGGGGTGCTGGATGGCCGTGAGCTGCCCGCCGCCGCCCGGCGCCATGATGACCAGCGCGCGCACTTTCTTGCCCTTGCCGCCGTCCACGCCCGCGCCTTCGATGTACCAGCCGCGCAGCTTGATGTCGCCGCTCATCTTCAGGTCGATGCGCTCGAAGGTGTCGCGCGGCGCGGTGAACTCGACCACGTAGGTGCGGGCGTCGGCCCCGGCGATGCCTTCGCGGTACGGCGCCTTGGCGAAGAAGGCGGGCCGGCGGATCTGCTTCAGGTCGACCTGGCCGTCCGGATCGATCTTGCCGGAGGGGTCGACCACGCCTGTCGATCGCGTGGCGCGTTCCTTGTTGGGCGGCAGCCAGCGCTGCATCTGCGCGTCGATGCGCTTGAAGCACGCCGGGTCTTCCTTGCAGGCGCGCCAGCGGGCCTTGAGCTTGTCGTCGGTGAACTCGGCGATGTGATAGTCGCCGCCCGCATAGCCGGAAGGCGTGGGGTTGGCCGTCATCAGCACCGGCACGCAGACCTTGGTGCCCTTGCTGTTCTTCTGGTCCTGCGGCAGCAGGTAGCCGCTCATCATGGCGTTGCGGTCGGTGCCGACCCAGGCGGTGCAGTCGGTGGGCGGCGGCGTGCTGGCGGTTGCCAGGCGCTGGGCTTCCGTGGGGCCGCTGCATGCTCCCAACAAAAGCAGTGCGGCAGCGAGGCCGGATGCGGCTGCGCGGCGGCGGAGCCGGGCAGGGCGCGTGATCGTTTCGGTCATCGAGTCGGGTGCTCCGGAAAGGCTCCGGGTACAGGAAATCTGGAAGCTGCGATCTTCGCCGGATCGGCGCTGCGCAATGGAAGCCGAAGCCGTTTCCGGATACAAGTTCTCTCCTTGTTGTCTGTAGGACATTTCCTGCACGCGCATGCGAATTTTTCTACTCTTTGCCGTTGCTGCGTGCGCGTCCAATCGCCGCCGCTTCACAAGGAGACAAGAGAGATGAACTTCGAAGGCATCTATTGCTTCGACACCGCGAGCGTGCGATTTGCCTTCTACCCCGAAGGCCCCGGCGGCCCCCGTGTCGTCGCGCAGATTTCCGAGGAAACCCTGCACGATGAATTCGGCGCGCGCGAAGTCGGCGACAGCCTGCTGGAGACATGCAGGCAGCACTTTCACGTCATAGAGCCCGTGGCCGTCGCGCGCTACCAAGCCGAGCCGCATCGGTCCATCACGCTCACGATCGACGACTTCGCACTGCACGCCTGAGCCGCCAAGGCTTGAAGGCGCCGTGAGCGATTCAATCAACCGTGCCCGGCAGGCGCGCGGTGACGAATCTCGCTTTGCAGCGCGCGCTGGCCGGCCGAGAGCGCCAGTTCATAGCTCTCCACAGCGTCATACGCTTTGCGCAGCACGCGCGGGTGCGTGCCCTTGTCGTCGGTTTCGAGCAACTGCCAGACAAAGGCGCCCGGCAGCGGTTCTTCGATGGTGAGTTCGATGGGGTGTGTCATGGGTTTCACCATGGCGCGGCGGGAGAGTCTTGTCTGTAGGTCGGCGGCGACGGCTGCTGCGCGAAGGCGGGGCAAACGCCGGGCATCCGGGCGCAATTTCACCGGCATGCGGTGGCGGCGCAGCCAAGTAATTCATATGCATTACATCGCCCGAAAAACCTTCGACGTAATCTTACAAAGCGTGACTAAATGCCTTGCTGAGATGTAACGCTATCCCATAATCGCGCCCCTGCAACGCGTGTCTGGACACAAATGTGTTGCGGATTAACAAAGATTTGAGGGAGCGCTAAACATGAATCGGCACTTGCACCGCGTTGTTTTCAATGCGGCCAGAGGTATGCGTATGGTGGTCCAGGAGACGGCCGCCAGTACCGGCAAGGGTGCGAGCAAGGCGACGACCGCAGCGGGCGCCATGGCCATCGCCGGCGTGCTGATGGCAACGTCGGCACATGCACAGATCGTCGGCGCGCCCAATGTGCCGGGCAATCTTCGCCCGATGGTGCTGCTGGCGCCCAACGGCGTGCCGCTGGTCAACATCCAGACTCCTTCGGCCGCAGGCGTTTCGCGCAACGTCTACAACCAGTTCAATGTGGGCGCGAACGGCGCGATCCTGAACAACAGCCGGGTGAACGTGCAGACCCAACTGGGCGGGTTCGTTCAAGGCAATCCTTACCTCGCAACGGGGCCGGCGCGCATCATCCTGAACGAAATCAACGGCGGCTCGCCGAGCCAGCTTCGCGGGTACATCGAAGTGGGTGGCCAGCGCGCCGAAGTGATCATTGCGAACCCGGCCGGCATCAGCGTGGACGGAGGCGGTTTCATCAACGCCTCGCGGGCTACGCTCACCACGGGCACGCCGCAGTTCAATGCGATCGGGGGGCTCGACAGCTTCCTGGTTCGTGGCGGCACCGTCACCATCGATGGTGCGGGGCTCGATGCGAGCAAGACCGACTATGCGGCCATTCTGGCGCGTGCTGTGCAGGTCAATGCTGGTATCTGGGCGAGCGAGCTCAAGGTGGTGACTGGTGCGAACGAGATCAGTGCCGATCACAGCCAGATCACGCCGACGTCAGGCACTGGTGCTGCTCCGACCTTTGCGCTCGACGTTGCGGCGTTGGGTGGCATGTATGCGAACAAGATTTCGCTGATCGGGACTGAGGCTGGTCTGGGGGTGCGCAATGCCGGCAGCATCGGCGCGAGCGCTGGGAACCTGGTCGTCACGGCATCGGGGCGGTTGGAGAACACCGGCACGTTGGAAGGCCAGAGCGTGCAGCTGGCCAGTACTGGTAGCGACATCGTCAACCAGGGGACGATCCGTCAGACCAGCATGGCATCGCTCGCGCTTGAGGCCCCCACGATCAGCAATACCAATGATGGGTGGATCGGCAGCGAACCTGCGCCTGCTCCGACACCGGGCAGTGACAGCGGCAGCACTGGCACAGGTACTACCTCAGGCGCCGGCTCAAGCGGCTCCACTGGCGCCACGACATCGACAGGCAGCACGACAACCGCAGGCACTTCAACACCTGCTGCCGCACCGATTGACCCGGGCAGCATCACCGCCACAGGCGCGATCCGCAACGATGGTGGCAAGGTGTACGCAGGTGGCCCGATCACCCTGCAAACTGCGCACCTGCTCAACAACGGCGGAACACTGAGCGTGGCGAGCCTGGCGCTCAGCCAGCCGAGCTTTTCCAACCAGGGCGGGACTATCAATGTGTCCGGGGCCTTCACGGCCAACCTTGGTACCTTCGACAACTCGTCCGGCACCCTGCGCAGCGGCAGCCTGGAAATCATCACCTCCGGTGACCTGAACAACCAGGACGGCGTGCTGACCAGCGACAGCAATGCCAATATCACGGTCGGCGGTTTGGCCAACAACCAGCGAGGCAACATCTCGGCCGCAGGGGCGCTCACGGCCAACGTGGCCGGGGCCACCACCAACACCTCTGGCACCCTCGCCTCCAATCAAGGCCTGACGCTCAACACCGGCTCGCTGGAGAACACGCAAGGCAGCATTCAATCGGCGCAGGCCGGTGTACAGCTCGGCGTGACAGGCCAACTCGTCAACGGCAGCGGCGGTTCGATCAACGCAGCCACCGACCTGGGTGTTCAGGCAGGCACCCTCACGAACAGCGGAACTTTGCGCGGCGCGAACGATGCAAGTGTTGCTACCTCCGGCGCACTCATCAACGACGGCAACATCACGTCCGGTCGCAATACGACCATCGCAGCCGCCAGCGTACAGAGCAGCACGGCAGGCGTGCTCGGCGCCGGCATCCAGAGCGACGGCACGCTGGCCAGCGCTGGAGACCTGCGCGTCACCTCCTCCGGCACGCTGGCAGCCAACGGCACCCATCTGGCGGCAGGCAGCGCCGTGCTCCAAGGCGCAAGCGTCGATCTCTCGGCCAGCAAGACCAACGGTGGCAACGTGGCCATCGCGGCTACGCTGGGCGATGTCAACACCAACGGGGCAACGGTCACAACCCCCGGCACATTGAGCGTCACGGTAGCCGGTGCGTTGTCGAATATCGGAGGCACACTGGGTTCCAACGGCGGCACCACAGTCAATGCCGCGAGCCTGAACAACGCCTCCGGAGCGATTGCCGCCGTGGTGGGAGACCTTCATGTCACGACCACCGGCACGACCGACAACACCTCGGGCAGCCTGCTGGCTTCGGGTGCGGTCGTGCTTGTGAACAACGGCCTGACCAACACGGATGGCAAAGCCAGCGGTAGCAGTCTTGCCATCGACATGCACAGCGGCACGCTGGACAACACACGAGGAACCCTGACCGCAAGCAACACCGTCGACGTGAACTCCGGCGCAATCTCGAACGACGCGGGCCTGATCCAGTCGGGCGGCGCGATGGCCATCGACACGCATGGCAGCACATTGGTCAACACAAACGCCGCAGGCTATGCGAACGGCCTGGGCGGCATCGTCAGCGGCGACACGCTCACGCTGAAGAGCGGTAGCGCCGACAACAGCGCCGGCTTCATTGGCTCGAAGAATGCGCTGGCCGCCAAGACCAGCGAATTCGTCAACGGCGATGCCGGCATCGTGCTGAGCCAATCGACACTGTCCGTCAACACCCAAGGCGCCGACTACGACAACCGCAGCGGCCAGACACTGGCGGCGAGCGACCTGCTAGTCGACTCCGGAGCCGGTGCCACGAAGAACTCAGGCGGCCTGATCCGTTCGGGCGCCAAGACCACGGTGAGCGCCGCAAGCCTCGACAACATCGCCACCTCCGGGACCGATCAAGGCATCGAAGGCCAGAACGTTGCCATCACGGCTGCGACTGTCAAAAACACGACTGGCGCTATCCGTGCCGACGTGAACACCACTTTGACGAGCACAGCTCTCGTCGAGAACGGCACCGGTGGTTTGATTTCCGCAGGCGATACCGTCAGCGTCGTCGATCCCAATGCCGCAAATCCGACCGCGAAGACTCTGAGCGTGTCCAACTCCGGCGGCATCATGCTTGCCGGCAAGACGCTCGCGGTGAACGCGGCTTCGCTCAACAGCAGCGGCAAGCTGCTCTCCCAGGGCGATATGCATCTTGCGCTGACACAGAACACCACCTTCGCCACCGGCAGCGAGACCATCGCCAACCGCGACCTGAGCATCGTCACCAGCGGAAACATTTCCAACAGCGGCCGAATCGGCGCCGGCAAGGATCTATCGCTGTCGGCCGCCAACATCGACAACAATGCGACCGGCGACATCCAGGGCACCACCACCCGACTGAGCGCCACGGGCACGATCACCAACCGGGGCGTGATCGACGGCGTTGTGACGCGCATCGACGCGGGCACGCTGACCAACATCGGCACCGGCCGCATCTACGGCGACCACGTCGCGATTGGCGTCGGCACCCTCAACAACCTCGCTGAGACCGTCAACGGCACCACCAGCGCCGCCGCCATCGCTGCGCGACAGCGTCTGGACATTGGGGCCAGCACCGTCAACAACCGGGACGGGGCCCTCATCTTCAGCGATGGAGACCTCTTTATCGGCGGTGGCCTCGATGCACTCGGCCGCGCCACCGGCACGACCTCCAGCATCAACAACCACGCTGCGACCATCGAAGCAACGGGCAACGTCGATATCAAGACAGCGACGCTCTCCAACACCAATGGCGGCGTTACCTGGACAATGCAGCCAGGCACACCCCAGGGCGTCGTCGAATACGCGCTCCCCGGCAGCGCTCAGCGCTACAAGGCCGATGAAGTCCTCTTCAGCATCGGCGGCTTCCAGCAGTTCCCCGACACCGGCTGGAACAGTTGGGTGGGCGTGCCCGCCACCGATCCCATGGCGCCCGGCAGCGAGTCCAACGTCCGCCTGATGGTCCCGTCGCCGGACTACCCGCTGGCCCGGTACCGTGCCTATTACCTCCAGAGCCCCGACAGCAGCCAGGACCGGACCATCCAGGAGTGCACCGTCGGGCAGGACAGCACCTGCAAGGCCGTGCCCGTCCCCGGTGCCTGGTACTCGCGCACCGACCCCATCTGGGCCACCTTCGGCATCACGCCGCCTGGCGTGGACCTGCCCATGGATTTCATCGGCCGGAAGTATCCGGACATGACCGTGGGCCAGGCCGGCGTTATGGTTCTCGATGAAACCAACCATGACCAGTGGGTTCCCTTCGACCATCCGGTCACCCAGGCCGAATACGATCAGTGGCAGAACTACCGTCAGGCGCACGCGGCCCTGGACACGGCCACGCTGAAGTTCATTCACGTCATCGCCGGGTATACGTCTCAGACAGGCACCGAGTACGAGCCCGGGCGCATGGCCTCCGTCTACGACGGCTACGTCTACACGGTCACCACGTCCACGCCGGTGCTGCAAAGCTCCGCACCAGCCAGAATCATCTCGGGCGGGGCGATGAACATCGCCGTGGGCAGCGGCACCAACGAGAACAGCCAGATCCTCGCCGGCGGCGCCCTGAACGTCACCGGCGGCAAGATCGACAATGTGGGCCTGACCGTCGATGCCCCCACGGTCCAGACCGGCGTGGTCGTCCACAGCACCATCAATGCGCACAGCACGAGCGACGACGAACGCGTCTACCAGCTCGCGCCCTACAACCTCACGACCAATTCCACCGCCGTGCTCTCGGCGGCGCGCCAGGAGGGAAATGTGTCGGTCGTGGGCAGTGGTACGAGCACAGGCACGCTGACGCCGGGCCAGACCGGTGCGGCCGCGCAGGGCTCGGGCGTTGTCAACCCCAACACCCGCGTCAACCCCATCATCCAGGTGTCGGCAACCAGCGGGCCTGGCGCAACGGCCGGCGTTGCCGGTGCCACGGTCGTGCGCACCAGCACCCCCAACGTCGGTATTCCCACCGCGAGCCTGTTCAGGACGCTTGCCAATCCTTCGAGCCGCTACCTGATCGAGACCGATCCCCGGTTTGCGAACTATCGGAACTGGCTCAGCAGTGACTATCTGCTGAACAACCTCGGGCTCGATCCAAACACCACGCTCAAGCGGCTGGGTGACGGCTTCTACGAGGAACGCCTGATCCGCGAGCAGGTGGCCCAGTTGACCGGCTTCCGCTATCTGGATGGTTTCAGCGACGACGACGCGCAGTACACGGCCCTCATGAATGCCGGTGCGGCCTTCGCGCAGCAGTACGGACTGCGCGTTGGCGTGGCGTTGACAGCCGCGCAGATGGCGCAGCTCACGAGCGATATCGTCTGGCTGGTTGAGCAGACGGTGACCCTGCCCGACGGTAGCACGCAGCGCGTGCTGGTGCCGCAGGTCTATGTGCGTGTGAAGCCGGGCGATATCGACGGCTCCGGCGCGGTGCTCTCGGGTCGCAGCGTGGACATGCGCTTGTCGGGCGATCTCGCCAATTCGGGAGGCACGATTGCCGGGCGCCATGTGGTCGCGCTCTCAGCGGACAACATCAACAACCTCGCGGGGCGCATCACCGGCGAGGACGTCACGGTGTCTGCCAGGACCGATATCAATGTCATCGGCGCACAGATCGATGCGAGCAAGAGCCTGACGGCCATCGCGGGGCGCGACATCAACGTGGTGACGACCACCCGTGATTCGAAGAGCGACGCAGACCAATTGGCACGTTCGGACGCCGCGAGCGGCGTGAACCTCAGCGCTACGACGCTGGACCGCGTGGCGGGGCTGTACGTCACGAATCCGGGGGGAAGCCTCAACGTCGTGGCCATGCGCGACGCCAATCTGATCGGCGCTGAAGTCAAGAGCGCGGGGGATGCGGCGATTGCTGCAGGACGTGACGTGAACCTCGGCACCGTGACGACGGGCCGCACGGAGGACATTCGCTGGAGTTCCAACAATACGCGCAAGGATGAGACGAGCAAGGAAACCGGAACCACGATCAGCGGTGATGGCAATGTGAGCATCGGCGCTGGGCGCAACCTTACCGGGATCGCGGCCGACCTGCGCGCAGGCGAGACACTCAAGCTCAGTGCGGGCGACAAGCTCACCCTGGGCGCGGGCGAGAACTCGACCTCGACCACCACGAAGGACTCGCAGAAGGATGGTCTGAGCCATTCGAGCGCGAATGCCGATAGCCAGGAGACCACCTTGGCGCGCACTACGCTCACGGCCAAAGACATTCAGCTCAAGAGCTATGGCGACATGACGCTCAGCGCCATCGAGGTCAATGCGCAGAACCTTGGCATCGATGCCGGGGGCAAATTGAACCTGCTCACGCAGAAGACTACCAGCGCCTTCAGCGGCTCGGAAACCGATGGCGACGGCGCCTGGGTCTCGGCTCAGAGCGCGGGGCACAAGGACGAGACCAGCCAGTACAACCTGTTCAACGTCCAGAACCTGAACATCAAGGCCAGCGGCGGGGTGACGGTGCAACTGGGGCAGAACGATGCCCTCGGGGCCCTGGCGCAACAGCCTGGCATGGCCTGGGTGAACCAACTGGCGAACGATCCGACCTTCGCCAACAGCGTCGAGTGGCAGCGGGTGCAGGAGGAGCACAAGAAGTGGGCCCAGAGCCAGACCAGCATGGGGCCGGTGGCGGCTATCGTGGTCAGCGTGGTGGTGGGGATGGCGGCCGGTCCCGTCGCCGCCCAGGCGGGGACAGCCGCCGGCGGGGCGGCGGCGGGCGCGGGCATGGGAACGACTGTATCCGCGGGCGTGGGGGCCGCAGTGCAAGCCGGCGTCACCGCTCTGGCCAGCCGGGCTACGGTGAGCTTCATCAACAACAACGGCGACATCGGCAAGGTGCTCAAGGAGATGGGCAGCAGCGAGGGCGTCAAGAACATCGCCACGGCCATGGTCACCGCAGGCGTGCTCCAGGGGTTGAGTGAAGTGCTGCCGCAGAACCTTGCTACCGCGACCAACGGTTCGGCGAAATTCACGGACCAGTTGAAGCGTCAACTCATCGACGGTGCAGCCAGCGCGGTCGTGCGCAGTGCGATCAAAGGCACCAGTCTGGAGGACGAATTGCGCGCCGGGTTAACGGATGCACTCCTGAACACCGTAGCGGCGCAGAGCGCCTACGGCATTGGGACATTGGCATACAACGGAGACATCAACGCCTTCACGCAGAACGTTCTGCACGCCATCGCAGGATGCGCGGTTGGCGCGGCGCGTGCATCCAATTCGAGTGGATGCACCGCTGGCGCGCTGGGGGCGGTCATCGGGGAACTCACGGCCGGTGCATTCGGTCGCGATGAATACGGCAATGTGTTGCCTGACATGGTCGAGATGACCCAGGTGCTCGCGGCCATCGCGGGCGCGATGGCTGGACTCGATGCCCAGGGTATCTCCATCGCTGCGAACTCCAGCGCCAATGCAGCCATCAACAATGCGTTGAGCTTGCGCGGGGCGGGCAAGTTGATGGATGAATTGCGCGCCTGTTCCGGTGGGACGAACAAGAGCTGCGATATGGACAAATTGCGCGAGGAGATGACGCGCGATAGCGAGAGGCAGGCCGCGAACATCACGCGCGCGTGCAGCGACACAGGAAATTTGAGCGGGTGTACGGGGGCGGCCAATAACGCGAATCAGACCTTGACAAGTCTCATGCAGGCGTATTTCTACGCGGACACGCCCGAGAAGAAGGCACTAGTGACTGGCTTGATCGACCGGCAGGTCCAGGACATGACCACGATGTATGACGCGTTGGGTCAGCAGCAGTCTACGGCTGGCTTTGCCGACAGACTGAAGACCGCGATCCTCGGTTCGTTGCCCTACGCAAGTATGGCCATCGGAGGAGTGGTGGCGGCAAAGTGGGGGACCTCCGTGACCAAGGCCCCATCGGCGGGGGCGCCCGCCGATGGCACCGCCAACAGCCCTTACAGCAGTGCCGGAATGAAGTACGGCAACATGACGATGACGGACTCGGCGGGCAATGCACTGCCGACTTCGCTGAGCCTGCCGCCAAGTAGGACGCTTACAAATGATGTGTTGCTTGAAACACGCATCGGCAATGGGACGAAGGGCCAAGGTAGCGGAAACAAGGTAGATCAACTACCCAATCAACAAGTTGTTGGTGCAGATGGAAACGCAATACCTGTCTATCCAGTGAAGCCAAATGGCCCCTACGCCACACAAGAATTTCCGTCGACTCCAATTGCTCATGGATTTCCCAATATTGTCGACAACTATGCAAACAGTGCAACCAAATTCCCTCTCAACAATGGCGCTTCGCTTTACCAGGTAGCCGGTAGCTACAATGGCGTGGCGGGTCGGTTTGAATGGATCATTGACCCGAATCTTGGAGGCGTAACACACAGAATGTTTGTCCCAAATGGAGCTGTTAACGGTATTCCTGTAAAACCATGATGCAATCAATATTTGATCGAATTTCCGAGTGTGGCTTGGCTGACTGGGCCGTTGTATTTCAAGGCGTCAACGGCAATCTTGGCTATTTGGGGCGCTTACCACCATCTTGCGTGGAAGATTTTGCGAACGTCGAGCTTGAGAAGATCAGCATTGATGACCCCTTGCTGGATTTGATTTCTAGTTTGGCCGTTGATAGCGACTTGCCTGCATCTGAGCTTTCTTCACAATTGCAGAAAATTTGCGAATCCAAGAATCTGGACATGCAGCGAGCCAAGCGAATATGGCGGGCTATTGCACTGGAAGAAGTTCTTGCGAATCTAGATTCAGACCCGCTTTATGGGTTAATAAAACTGTCAGAATTTTGGTCAAGTTGGGACTGGCCTGCTGATGCGCCATCGTCGATGCTTGCCGGCGCGAAGACCTTGCCGGAGCAAGACTATCACTCTGCATCAAATTTTGATCACATTGTTCGCGAGCACGAAAAATGGTTGATAGATGAGATGGCAGCATTGAAGTAAAGCGAAATACAGCGCTGCAATTAGAAAAATCCTGAGGAAAAATGACAGTGATCTCGCGAGTGCCCTTGGTCACTATCCTGGCCAGCCCCCTGCTTGCCTTGGCGCAAGTTCCGACCACACCCCAGCCCTTCGTCGAGCAGCAGCGCCAACAAGAGCGCGAGCGCGCCCTGCGCGAGCAGAACGAGCGCACCGTTGACCAGCGTCCGCAGGCAGCGCCGCCCGTGCCGGCTCAACGCATCCCCGAATCCGAGTCCCCGTGCTTTCGCATTGACCGCGTGCTGTTGGTCGGTGAGCAGTCCGAATCCTTCCAATGGGCCGTTGCGGATCTGTCAGGCCCCGAGGGCGATGATTCACCCGCTGGCCGCTGCCTCGGCACGGCTGGCGTCAACGTAGTCCTCGCGCGTGCGCAGCAGGCTGTCATTGCGCGCGGTTACGTCACCACCCGTGTGCTGGCTGCGCCACAGGATCTCTCTGCCGGCACACTGACCCTCTCGCTGGTGCCCGGCCGCATTGCAGCCATTCGGACAACGCCCGACTCTTCGTCCACGCTGCTCGGCAACTCCGCCTTGCTGGCCACAGCCATTCCCACACGCCCCGGCGATCTGCTGAACCTGCGCGACATCGAGCAGGGCCTGGAGAACCTCAAGCGCGCCCCCACGGCCGAAGCCGACATCCAGATCGAGCCCTCGACCGCGCCCAGCGCTAAGCCCGGCGACAGCGACCTCGTCGTCAAGTACGTCCAATCCAAGAAGTGGCGCGTCACCTTGAGCCTCGACGACAGCGGCACCGAAGCCACAGGCCGCTACCAGGCCGGCACAACCCTGTCCCTGGACAACCCCTTCGGCCTGAACGACCTGTTCTACGTCAGCGCCAACCACAACATCAACAACCACGTCTTCAGCGACCCGGCCAAGGGCACCGAAGGCCAGACCGTTCACTACTCGCTGCCTTACGGCTACTGGCTCCTGGGCTTCACCGCCTCCAACAGCCAGTACCACCAGAGCGTGGCGGGCCTGAACCAGGACTATGTCTACGCCGGCAAGACCAACAATGCCGAGGTCAAGCTCTCGCGCCTGCTCTACCGCGACCAGAGCCGCAAGACCACGGTGGCCATCAAGGGCTGGCGCCGCGAGTCTCGCAACTTCGTGGACGACACGGAAGTCGAGGTGCAGCACCGCGTGGTCGGCGGCTGGGAGTTCAGCCTGAACCACAAGGAGTACATCGGCGAGGCAACGCTGGAAGGCACGCTGGCCTACAAGCGCGGCACCGGCGGTTTCGGCTCGCGCGTCGCACCGGAAGAAGAGTTCGGCGAGGGCACTTCGCGCCTGAAGCTGTACACGGCCGATGTCACTCTCAATGCCCCGTTCAAGCTCGGTGAGCAGAAGATGCGCTACTCGGGCCTGATCCGCGCCCAGTGGAACCGCACGCCGTTGACGCCGCAAGACCGCTTCGCCATCGGTGGGCGCTACACGGTGCGCGGCTTCGATGGCGAGACGAGTCTGTTGGGCGAGCGTGGCTGGCTCATCCGCAACGACATCGGGTGGGCCATGGGGCAGAGCGGGGCGGAGCTGTATGCAGGCATGGACTACGGCCATGTTGGCGGACGGTCGACGATTGATCTTCTGGGCCGCAGCCTTGCCGGCGCAGTCATCGGCGTGCGCGGCCAGTGGAGCAAGCTGAGCTACGACTTCTTCGTCGGTGCGCCGATCAGCAAGCCCGAGGGATATCGCACTGCGAAGGTGACGCTCGGCTTCAATCTGAACGCAAGTTTTTAACTAGGGGAATTTCAGTGAGAGCAACGAAGGAAGAGGCGCGCGCGAAAGTTGTTGCCACGCGATTCGCAGGGCTGGGCATCGCGCTCCTGTTGTCCGCATGCGTGACCCAGCCACCGCTCAACGCGAGCCAGCCAGGCGAAGCGGCCGCCTCGGCGCCCGCCCTGAGCGTCTATGCAGCGCCCGATGGCATCGTGCCTGTGGGCAAAACGCAGGTGCGTTTGCGTGGCAAGTCCTATCCCGAAGACTTCGAGCCGTTGCGAGTGGTGCGCCGCGATCACACGGGCAATGCCGTTGCCGCGCAGGTGGCGCTTCGCGTCGGTGCCTCGGCCATCGTGGGGAGACCTGTGATCGGTACGGTGCAGGGCTTCTCCAAGGATGATCTGGTCGGTGACCCGGTCCCGGAACTCGTGGGCCGACCATGGGCTACCAACCCGGGCTTGAAGGATTTGCCCGAAGCGCTCGGTGAGGTCGCCACCCGCGTCTATGCTGCCCGGGCGTGGGCTGAACTGGAGCGCGGCCGTCGCGAAAGCGGATGGACGCGTGAAGACATGGAGTCTGCGGCGCAGTTGCCGGCCGAGGCCGATGCACCGATCAATCCTGGCGTGTGGCGACTGGTCTATGAGAATCTGTCGGGCACCGACGAGTTGTATCGCCTACAGTTCAGCGCCGGGCTGGCCTTGGCGAGCCTGCGGTTCGGCCTTCCGCCAATTCCAGCCAATTGCTCTTATCGTTCCGAGCCGGCAGATTGGGCCGCCTGGCGGGCCGACAACTGGCAGCGCATTCGCGAGGAACGCGCCAAGGCTTTGGCGCAGTGTGTCGATACGCTTGTGCAAACCAAAGCAAGGCTGTGGTGACGGAGGCTTCTTCGCACTCCTGCGAGTTTTCGAGGTGTGCTCCGTTTAGTGGGCGGTAGCCGTCGTCATCCGCCGCAACAGCGGCTGCCTCGCCAACACCGCCTCGCACGGCCCATGGTCAAGCACATGCCCCGCCTCCATCAGCACCACGGTGTCGAACCGCTCGAGCAAACTCAGCCGGTGGACCGACGCGATCAGGCAAGCATCCGGAAACGCATCGGCGATGCGCCCGAGCACGCGGGCTTCTGTGCTGGCATCAAGCGCACTGGTCGGCTCATCGAGCAGCAGCAGCGAGCTGCCTTGCGCCGCGAGCACGCCGCGCGCAAGGCACAGCCGCTGTCTCTGCCCACCTGAAAGATTGAAGCCCCGCTCCGACACGGCGGTGTCGAGGTCGCCCTGGTTCGCCTTCAGCACTTCGTCAAAAGTGCTCGTGTGCAGCGCGGCCTGCAGGAGCGCGTCGTCGCGCGGTTGGCCGAAGGCGAGGTTCTCGCGCACGCTGGCTTCGAACAGTTCTGTCTCCTGCGGGATCAGCGTGGCGAGCCGGCGCAGCTGTGCCCAGTCGACCGGTTGGCCGTCGAGCAGCAGCGTGCCGCTGTCGGGCGGATATAGCCCGGCTAGTACGCGCAGCAGGGTGCTCTTGCCGCCTCCGCTCGGGCCGACGAGGGCGACGCGTTCGCCGCGGCGCAGTGTCAGCGCCACGTCGTGCAGGCCGCTGCGCACGGGCTCGGCAACCCCGGGTTCTTCTTCGGCCGAAGCACCGCGCTGCGCGTAGCGCCATTGCAGCGCCTGGATGCTCAACTGCCGCCACGGCGCATCGGCCTCTATCCGCTCTCGCTCGGGCACCTGCTCGGGCGGCGTGGCCATCGCTTCGTTTCCCGATGGCGCCTGCCAGATCGGCTCGGCGCTGCTGTAGTCCGTGTGCATGCGCGCGAAGAAGCTGAAGTTGGCTGCGACCGAAGTCACGACGCCGGCGGCCTGCTGCGCGTATTGATAAATCATGAACACCGCGCCCAGCATCACGGCCTGTCCGGGCGCGCGCGCCTGCCACACATAGATGACCACCAGCCCCCAGGTCAGCGCCAGCCCCATGAGGTCGACGGCGAACCACTTGCCTTCGTTGAGAACCACGGTGCGCTTCAGCGGCAGCGAGATCGCGGCCATGCGTCGCCGCAACAGCAGCCGCGAAGCACCCTGCAGGCGCAGGCCGATCACGGTCGAGGCATTGCCCAGGAAGTCGAGCAGCACAGCCACATAGCGCCGATCGGCATCGTTCTCGGCGCGCGCGAGCTTCATCAGTGCGCGGTCGATGCGCACGATGACGAGGCCGATCAGCACGTAGCCCGCGAGGGCCGTCACGCCGCTGGTGCGCGACAGCAGCGCCAGCGCGACCAGCGGCCCGACGAAGTTGACGGCGTTGGTGAGCCAGATGAACTGGTTTTGCGCGAAGTCCGACAGCGCGCGGCCGGCTTGATGCACGCGGTGTTGCAGCTCGCCGGAGTGGTGGTCATCGTGCCAGGCGAGAGGTGCGGCTGCGATGCGTGCGTACAGCTGGTCGGCGAGTGTCTCGCGCACCTTCACGCCGACGTTGCGTTCGAGAATGCGGCCCGGGCCGTGCAGCACCCATGCGCCAACGGCCACCCCGACCAGTGCCGCGATCCAGTGGCCGGCTGTGTTCAGCTCGCCGCGCTGCAGTGCGTTGATGGCCTGCCCCGCGAGGTACGGCAGCGTGAGGCGGATCAGCTGCGAAGCTGCAAGCAGCGCAGTGGCCGCCAGCAGCTGTCCGCGCGCGCCTTCCGCAAAGTGCCACAGGGCGGCATAGAGCTCGCGGATGGCGTTGCCGGGGCCGGTCTTCTTGTTCGTCTTGTCGCTGGCCTGCATGCGTGTCAGCCCGCCTTGCGGAATGTGAGGTTGATGCGCGTCGCGCCCAGCAATGGGTGCGGCTCGTCTTTCAGGGGCAGCACGCCGTGGT
This sequence comes from Variovorax sp. YR566, assembly GCF_051992195.1. Taxonomy (NCBI): domain Bacteria; kingdom Pseudomonadati; phylum Pseudomonadota; class Betaproteobacteria; order Burkholderiales; family Comamonadaceae; genus Variovorax; species Variovorax sp. YR566. The sequence continues at coordinate 3,023,496 of NZ_CP197092.1, forward strand.
AGCGCAGCCGGTCTTCGCCGCCCCAGACCACGACGTCGCCGTGCACCAGCGGTACGCGCACCGTCTTGTCGCTGCGCGCATGCCCGCCGAACAGAAAGACGGCGGGCATGCCGAGCGACACCGAGACGATGGGCGCGCCGTAGTCGTGCTCGTCCTTGTCCTGGTGCAGCGACAGCCGCGCGCCCGGCGCGTAACGGTTGATCAGGCAGGCATCGGGCGCGAAGCCGTCGAAGCCGGCCGTCGAGGCTGCCTCGCGCGCCAGTCGCGTGAACGGCTCGGGCATGGTGGGCCAGGGCTTGCCGCTGTCGGGGTCGGTGGCGCTGTAGCGGTAGCCGCGCCGGTCGCTGGTCCAGCCGAGCGCGCCGCAATTGGTCAGCGCGACGGACATGGTGAAGCCGCCCGGTGTGACGAGGTGGCGGAACGGCGCGCGTTCCGCCAGCGTTTCGATGGCCGGCAGGAGTGCGTCGGCGAAGGGCAGGGCGAAACCGGGCAGCACGAAGGCGCCGGGGCCGAGCCGTTCAAGCGCCTCGCGCGGCGGGTCGTCGAACAGTGAGAGGGTGGCGGATCCGCCGCTGCTGGAGTTTCGGGAGCTCGTCGTTGAGTTCATGCCCCTCGATCTTTGCCGAAAAGCCGCCTGGGGCCCAATTCGCCGGAGCTCCCATGTTCGGGTGATGTCGTTTGGCGGTGTTGCACTTAGCCTCGGCTCCCCAGTCATAAGTAGTGCTTAGGGTTTCAATTCTTGAAACTGCGCAATAAAAGGAATACGGTGTGCTCATCATGGACAGCGCTCGACTTCCCCTCAGCGTTCCAGAAGGCTGGACGGGTTGGTTCGAACTCATGCGCACGCCGAGCGGCACCTATGCCGGCATTTGCGAGTTGAGTCTGCGCGGCATTCCGCGTTGCGCCCTGGTGATTACCCAGCAGCTGACATGGGACGCGGCGATCGAGCGGGCAACGCTGCGGGCGGACCATTTCGTCAGGCAATGGGGGCCGACTCGCGAGCATTGAACTGAACGCGTGCGGCGCGGCAAGGTCGGCAGGCGCGTGGTAGAAACCGCGAGCCTTTCGATCCATGCTCCAACCCACGCCTCGTCGTTCCAATGCCGAACTCTCCTTGTCGGGCTGCTGACAGACCGCGCGCCCGGTGGCTGTCGTGGCTGCTGCTCGGCATCGTCGCGCTGTGCATGGCCGGCTGCGCCGGACTGCCCGTCGACGTGCAGCGCAAACCCTCCGTCGCAATCAGCGACGGCGCGGACACCACGCTCGGCCGCCTTGTGAAGGCGGCTGCCCCGCCCGGCGAGCCGCTGAGCGGGTTCAGGCTGCTGCCGATGCCGCAGTTCTCGCTGCACGCACGCATTGAGCTTGCGCGCCGCGCGCAGCGCTCCATCGACGTGCAGTACTACCTCGTGCAGAACGACGAGACCGGCCGCTACCTGCTGCGCGCCCTGCGCGACGCGGCCGACCGCGGCGTGCGTGTGCGGCTGCTGGTGGACGACCTCTACACCGCCGGCGCCGACCCGCTCTTCGCCAGTTTTGCCTCGCATCCGAACGTCGAGGTGCGGCTCTTCAACCCGTTCCCCGCGGGGCGCGACCGCTTCGGCACGCGCTGGGCCTGGTCGATCCTCGACTTCGACCGCGTGCACCGCCGCATGCACAACAAGCTCTATGTGGTGGACAACACCATTGGCGTGATGGGCGGGCGCAACATGGCCAACGAGTACTTCCTGCGCGACGGTGGCTCGAACTTCATCGACATCGACACGCTGGTGGCCGGCGCCGTAGTGCCCAAGCTGTCGTCGCTGTTCGACATGTACTGGAACAGCCCTTACGTGTATCCCATCGAGTCGCTGGTGCCGCCCACCGGCGAAACCCCGCAGCAGCTGCGCGAGCGCTTCGACCGGCTGACCTCCGGCCCCGACCAGCTGCACCCGGAAGAGCCCGACTCCACCGACCTGCTGGGCAACAACCCGCTGGCCAAGGACCTGGACGCGGGCGCGCTGAAGCTGGTGTGGGCCCGCGCCGAGGCATACGCCGACCCGCCGGCCAAGGCGCTCGGGCCAACCGAAGAAGCCCGAGGCCCGCCCGCCGACGAGTCGAAGGACAGCGTGCTCTACAACGTGCGGCGCTACGTGCGCGGCGCCGAGAACGAGGTCATGCAGACCACGCCCTACCTGATTCCGGGCCGAGGCGGCATGGAGACGATTCGTCTCGTGCGTGGCAACGGCGTGGCCTACACCATCGTCACCAATTCGCTGGCGGCCACCGACGAGTCGCTGGTGCACATCGGCTACCGCCGCTACCGCCCCGAAATGCTGCGCCTGGGCGTGGAGCTGTACGAGCTGAGCCCCAAGCGGGTGGAGCAGACCAAACGCTTCGGCATGTACGGCTCGGCCAGCGGGCGGCTGCATGGCAAGTCGGCGGTGGTCGATCGCAAGATCGTGTTCATCGGCTCGATGAACTTCGACCCGCGCTCGATGCTGCACAACACCGAGGTAGGCATCTTCATCTTCAGCCCGCAGATTACTCAGCAGCTCACCAGCCTGATCGGCTTTCTCCGGCTGGACGGCGCCTACCAGCTGCAGCTGGGGCCGACGGGCGCCATCGAGTGGGTGAGCCCGGCCTCGGGGGACGCGGCCGACACCATCCTGCACCAGGAGCCCGAAACGGATTTCTGGTCGCGCTGGAAGCTGGAACTGCTGGCGCCGCTGGTACCCGAGAGCCTGCTCTAGCCGGCACGGGTCCGCATCCTCAAAACAGAGGATGGTGAGGAAGGGAGGGGCACAGAAGAATCGCAACGCTCGTGTTACGAGTTGATTCTTTTGTTTGCCCTTTCACCTGAAAAACCATCCATGAAAACAAACTTCGCGACCGCCGAGGCTTCCAGCCCGCTTTTCTTCAAGACGACGCGTTCCGCATGCGCAGTGGCGCTCCTGATCTCGCTCGCAGCCTGCGGCGGGGGTGGGGGCGGCGGTGGCGGCGGGTTCGCCGGCTTCCCGGCCGCGGGCGGGAAGCCGGCCAGCGATCCGCCGGCCGCATCCACGCCGGTTACGTTTTCGGGCACCGCAGCCTCTGGCCTGCCCCTGGTGGGTACCGTCACCGTCAAGGACGCCAAGGGCGTGACCAAGACAGTGGCACTGGTCGACGGCAACTACAACATCGACGTGAGCGGCATGACGGCGCCTTTCGTCTTTCGCGCCGAAGGCACGGTGGGCGGCGAGCGCACGGTGATCCATTCGGCCGCGACCGCCGCAGATACCAACGGCACCATCAACATCACGCCGCTGACCGACCTCGTGGTGGCCAACATCGCGGGCCGGCTGGCCGAGCAGTACTTCGATGGCGGCGAGTTCGCCTCGCTCACGGCCGATGAGTCAAAGCCGAATCCGACGGCCTGAAGGCCAAGCTGCTGCCGGTGCTGCTGGCGCTGGGCGTGGATGCGAGCATCGACCTGCTGCGCACAGCCTTCACGCCGCTGTCGAGCGCGCTGGACAAGGCGCTCGACGTGCTGCGCGTGAGCGTGGACCCGGCCACCAACGTGGCAACCATCACGAACATCGTCACGCAGCAGCAGATTGCCGACGACTTGGCAGTGAAGGCTGCGGCCGAGACCTCCACGACGCCGCTGAGCGGCGACGGCATGGGCACGGCGGCGGACGACATCACGTTGATCCGCAAGGTGTTGTCGGACTTCGTGGGCAAGTTCGCGAACGGACTGCCCGCGCCGGCCGAATTGCTGCCCCTCATGACCGATGGCAGCAACCCTGCCACCGGAACCTATGGCTTCCGGTCCTCCGACCTGAACGCGGCGCAGTTCGCCGGCGACGCGGCGTCGGACCCCAGCCTCGTGGGCGCGAGCTTCACGGACGTGGTCATCCAGCGGATCAACTACACCATCGACGCGAACAACACGAGCCCGCGCGCGTTTGTCGAATTCACGCACAAGGACAAGAACGGCGTCGCCTTCAGCAACAACCAGGGCATGCAGATCGTCAAGGGCACGGACGGCACGTGGCGCCTGCGCGGCGACGGGCGCGTGCTGGACATCAACCCGCACATCCACGCCACCAAGGAGAAGGCGACGGGGTGCGTGAGCAGTTCGCTGCAGTTCGCGATCCAGGACACGAACACCGGCAACAGCGGCAACGTCGCCTCGGTTGTCGTTACCGGGCCGGGGCTGCCCGTGGGCGGCTTGCGCCACATGCGTCCTTCGGGCGGCGGCGATTGGCCGATCCAGGGCTCCTCCAACAACAACTATTACTACCTGACGTCGAACTGCAGCGGCCTGTCGACCGCCGGCCTGAGCGACAGCGCGATCGCAGCGATTTCCGCCACGCCCGAGTACACCTTCACGGCCTACGAAAGCGACGGCTCGACGGTGGCCAAGTTCAGTGGCTTCGACATCGTCTACAAGCACCGCTTCCATGGCCGGCCGATGACGCTGGCGGAGGCGGCAGCCGCAACTTACCCGGGCTTCTCGACCACGCCAGCCTTCGCGTCCTACGCAGGAGGCAGCGACTTCGCCGTCAGCGCAACGGACCTGAACCCCGGCTTTGCCGCGGAGTTCTTCCTGAACCTGGCGTCCGGCCCTTCCGCCGGCGCGGAGGACCGGGCCGACGTCGCGCCGTCGGCTGCGGGTACGGCTTCGAAGACGTTCAATCTGCCGGCACAGGGTTCCGTCGTCTTCAGGAATATGTACGTCAGCACGTACGACGCCAACTGGCGCGAACTGGCGCTTCGCGACCAGAACTGAGGCCCCGGGGGCACCCCTCAAAGCCGAAAGCCCCCGTGAGGGGGCTTTTTCATGGGTACGGCGCCAGCAGGCGGGCTGCTGCGCGGAGGCTACTGCTGCAGTCGTCCGCTGAGGTACGGCTCGGGGTCGACGGCCGTGCCGTTCTTGCGGATCTCGAAGCGCAGCTTCACGCGGTCGGCATTGCTGCGGCCCATTTCGGCGATCTTGTCGCCCTGGCGCACCACCGCGTTTTCCTTCACGAGGATGGTCTGCACGTGCGCGTAAGCGGTAAGGAAGGTCTCGTTGTGTTTCACGATGACCATGTTGCCGTAGGCCGGCAGTTCGCCGCCCACGTACACCACGCGGCCATCGGCCGAGGCGACGACCGGATCGCCGAGGTTGCCGGCGATGTCGATGCCCTTGATGCGGTCGCCGTCGAAGCGGGCGATGGTCGCGCCGTTCGCGGGGCGGATGAACAGGGCTGCCGGGCGTTGCTGGACCGGTGGTGGCTTGACCGCCGGGGCCGGCCACGGGGTGTTGAGGTCGACCGTGGAGCAGGCCGCGAGGCTCGCGGCAAGCACCGCTGCGGCGCCGGTACGTAAAACAAAAGTCTGAAGGTGCATGGCGCTCTGTTGGAACGGGTTCGTTGCGGAGGGTTCCTGCGGTCTGGCTCGCCGGGCGGGCCAAGCGGCAGATGCTAGCAAACTCATGCGTCGGCGCTCGAAGAGCAACCCGGCGCGAAGTGGCCATTGAAGGCCGGCCGAGGCTATTTCAGCGGGATCGGCGTACCGCGGTCGATGGGCACCGCCGTCACGCTGTTCTTGGGCGAACCGTCGATCAGCAGGTCGGAGTAGGTGAGGTAGACCAGCGTGTTGCGCTTTGCATCGACCATGCGCACCACACGCAGGCGCTTGAAGAGCACCGACAGCCGTTCGCTGTAGACCTCCTCGCGCTTGGGCAGCGGCTGCGTGATGCTCACGGGGCCGACCTGGCGGCAGGCAATGGAGGCCTCCGACTTGTCCTCAGCCACGCCGAAGGCACCGGCCAGCCCGCCGGTCTTGGCGCGCGAGACATAGCAGGTAACGCCAGTGACCTTGGGGTCGTCGTAGGCCTCGATCACGATCTTGTGGTCGGGCCCGATGAGCTTGAATGCGGTGTCGACGTCGCCCACCGTCTCCGCGTGTGCCGTCGCGGCCAGGATGAACCCGAAGCCGAGCGCGGCGCGAAGCAGGGTGGAGCGAAGCGTCATGGGTGTGTGCGGTTTTTTCAAACGATGTCGATCGTGTGGACGCGGTCGAAGCTGCCTCGCCGCCGGTCCTCGAAGTAGTGCTCGAGCGTTTCGCGCACGGTGCGAAAGGCGATCTCGTCCCAGGGGATTTCTTCTTCGGTGAAGAGCTTCGCCTCGATGGTCTCGTGGCCCGGGTCGAACTTGTCGTCGAGCAGGCGGGCGCGGTAGAACAGGTGCACCTGCCCCACGCGCACCACGCTGATGACGGAGAACAGTCCCTCCATCACGTAGTTGGCGCCGGCCTCTTCGTCGGTCTCGCGGGCCGCGCCCTGGGCGGTGGTTTCCTCGAGTTCCATGAAGCCAGCCGGCAGCGTCCACTTGCCCCAGCGCGGCTCGATGTTGCGCTTGCACAGCAACACCTTGTCGCCCAGGACCGGAATGGTGCCGACCACGTTCAACGGGTTCTCGTAGTGGATGGTGTGGCAGGCCGGGCAGACGGCACGCTGCTTGGTGTCGCCGTCGTCCGGCACGCGGTAGACCACCGCGGTGCCACAGTTCTTGCAGTGCTTGATGGGTACGCGCAGGAGCATGAAACCGGCCGCCGTCTTCAGACGACCTTGACGGTCAACGTCGGCAGGCCCGCGACTTCGCCCACGAGCGTGTCGCCTGCCACCACGGCGGCCACGCCTTCGGGCGTGCCCGTGAAGATCAGGTCGCCGGGCTGCAGCTCCCACGCGGCCGACAGGTGCTCGATGGTTTCGGCCACGTTCCAGATCAGCTTGCTCACGTTGCTGCGCTGGCGGTCGGTGCCGTTCACCTGCAGCGAGATCTCGGCCTTTTCGGCGTCGCCGGCCTGCGCCACGGGCACGATCGGCCCGATGGGCGCGCTCTGCTCGAAGCTCTTGCCGATGTCCCAGGGGCGGCCCTGTTTCTTCATGTCGTTCTGCAGGTCGCGGCGCGTCATGTCGAGGCCGACCGCGTAGCCGTAGATGTGCTTGTGCGCATCGGCGGCCGAAATGTTCTTGCCGCCGGTGCCGATGGCAACCACGAGTTCGATCTCGTGGTGCAGGTTCTTCGTGAGCGTGGGGTAGGCCATGGTGCCGGTCTGGCCCGCATCGACCGCCACCAGCGCATCGGCCGGCTTCATGAAGAAGAAGGGCGGCTCGCGGCCGGTGAAGCCCATTTCCTTGGCGTGATCTTCGTAGTTGCGGCCCACGCAGTAGATGCGGTGCACCGGAAAGCGGGCGGGCTGGCCGGCCACCGGCACCGAAACGGTGGCGGGCGGGGCGAAGACAAACTCGGAAGCCATTTCGACGTGTCCTTTTTCAGCGAAACCTAAGCGGGAGACCGGCAGTGTGCCAGAGGCGGGAGGCTCACAATAGGCGCCTCCCTTATCGCCCCGTGCCTTCCCGCATCCGTTCATTTCGACCATGCCCATCCGAATCGGCAAAGCCGGCAAAGCCAACGCCCTCAACGAACTCGGCCGCCAACGCGACGAGGAGGGCGACCAGGACGGCGCGCTGCAAGCCTATGCCCAGGCCAGCGCCGTGCATCCGTACTGGTCGGCCCCCTGGTACAACGCCGGCCTCATCCACAAGTACCGCGGCGACTGGGCCGCCTCGCTGCAGGCCAACGCCCGGGCCGTGCAATGCGAGCCGCGCAACGAAGGCGCGATATGGAACCTGGGCATCGCCGCCACGGCGTTGGGCGACTGGGCGACGGCGCGCAGCGCCTGGCGGCAGTACGGCATCGAGGTGGCGGACGGCGAAGGCCCGGTCGATCTTTTCATCGGACTCACGCCCATTCGCGTGCACGGCGACGAGGCCAGCGAAGTGGTGTGGGCCGACCGCATCGATCCGGCCCGCGCCATCCTGCGCAACGTGCCCACGCCGGACTGCGGCCACCGCTACGGCGACCTCGTGCTGCACGACGGCGCGGCCAACGGCTACCGACTGCGCGGCGACCGCGAGGTGCCGGTGTTCGACGCGCTCGAACTGATTGCGCCGTCGGACTATTCGACCTACGAGGCCACCGTCGAGGACGCGACCAGGGAAGACATCGACGCGCTCGTCCAGCGCTTCGAGGCCGCCGGCGCCAGCGCCGAGAACTGGACCACCAGCATGCAGATGCTCTGCCGCGCCTGCTCCGAAGGCCGACCCTTCGGCGAGGGCCAGCACAACCACGCGGCCGGCGAGGAGCCGGGCACGCTGGGGCCATGGCGCATCGGCATCGCCGCGCGCGAGGAGGCGGCCGCGCGCCGCATCCTCGACGAATGGCGCAACGCCATCTCCACCACATCACCCAAGGCCACGCTGCACGACTTCCGCTGCGTGCTGGCGGCCACGCCCCGCTCCTGAGGGAGCGCTATGCTTGAGAAATCATGAAGCTGCATAACTATTTCCGCTCCTCCGCCTCGTTCCGCGTGCGCATCGCCCTCAACCTGAAGGGTCTCGATTTCGATTACGTTCCCGTGCACATCGCGCGCGGCGACCATCGCACCGGTCCTTATTCCGCCATCTCGGCCGACAGGCTGGTGCCGCTGCTCGAAGACGAGGGCGAGCGCTTCTCGCAATCGATGGCCATCATGGAATACCTCGACGAAGTGCACCCCGAGCCGGCGCTGCTGCCGGGCGACCCGGTGGGCCGCGCCCACGTGCGCGCACTGTCGCAGTCGATCGCCTGCGAGATCCACCCGCTCAACAACCTGCGCGTGCTCAAGTACCTGGTGAAAGACCTGAAGCTCGACGACGAGGCCAAGAACGCCTGGTACCGCCACTGGGTGCGCGACGGCATGCTGGCCTTCGAACGCCAGCTTGCGCAGTACCCCGCCGGCATTTACTGCTGGGGCAACACGCCCACCATGGCCGACTGCTGCCTGGTGCCGCAGATCTTCAACGGCCGCCGCTTCGACTGCGACTTCAGCGGCCTGCCGCGCACCATGGCCGCCTTCGAGGCCTGCATGGAGCTCGACGCCTTCCAGCGCGCGCAGCCCTCGCAGGCGCCCGACGCGGAGGCCTGAGCCTCATGAACGAGCGCTGGCTCGTGCCCGACTGGCCTGCGCCGCCGAACGTGCGGGCCGTGTGCACCACGCGCGACGGCGGGGTTTCGCGGGGGCGCTATGAGAGCCTGAATCTCGGCGATCACGTGGGCGATGAACTCGCGCTCGTGGCAGAGAACCGGAACCGTTTGCGCATGGCCATCGGCGCGCGCCCCGTATTCCTGCAGCAGGTGCACGGCACTGGCGTCGTCGCACTCGATGCCGCACAGGACGTGGTACGCGACGGTACTGCTGCCGATGCCTGCACGGCTACGGCGACCGGTCTGGCCTGCACGATCATGGTGGCCGACTGCCTGCCCGTGCTCTTCACCGACGAAGCGGGCCACCGCGTGGCGGCTGCGCACGCCGGGTGGCGCGGGCTTGCGGGCGGGGTGCTCGAACAGACCGCCAAGGCTTTCAAGGTGGATGGCGCGGCCCGGGTCATTGCCTGGCTGGGCCCCTGCATCGGCCCCAAGGCGTTCGAGGTCGGCCCGGAGGTCAAGGCAGTCTTCGAAGCGCATGCGCCCGAAGCGGCATCCTGCTTCAGGCCTGCGCCGGCGACCGGCAAATGGCTGGCCGACCTGCCCGCATTGGCACGCCAGCGGCTGCGCGCGGTGGGCATCGAAGCCGTCCACGGCAATGACGGCAGCGACGGCTGGTGCACCGTCGGCAACCCGTCAAGGTTCTTTTCGCACCGGCGCGACGGCGTCAGCGGCCGCTTCGCTGCCCTGGTCTGGAAGGTCTGAGCCCGCGTCTTGCGATGCGGTCTCTTCGGCCGCGGCACGCCGGGCGGCTTCCTGCGCTTCGACCTCGCGCTGTTTGATCGCGCGGCGCCGCGCAGGCGTGCCCATCAGGTAAACCACCAGTGCCACCGGCGCCAATCCGTACAAAAGAAATGTGAAGATGGCGCCCAGCACCGTGCCGTTGGTGTTGGTGGCTTCGGCCACCGCCATCATCACGGCGACATACAACCAACCGATGACTATCAGATGGATAAACACGAGAAGTTTCAGTTGGTAAGCAAAGGGGGCGGCGTTGTGAGTGCCTTGTGAATGCAGGATACTCAAAACACGCAAGCCATCCGTATCGTTTCAGGCGAGGACCAGGAGACATGATGAAGCAACAAGCCACGGGGGCCGATGCGTTCGCGCCCTTTCAGCAGGCACTTTCAGAGGGATGGAGCAAGGCGCTGGAGTCGTTCCAGCAGTCCGTCGCACAGGGCACCGTACCGGGGGCTTCGGCCTTCAACGTCGGCGGGACGCCGCTTTGGCAATTGCCGCAGGGCGCAAAGATGCCCGAGCTGCCCAAGTTCTCCATCGACCCCGAAAAACTCCAGTCCATCCAGCAGCAGTACCTGGCGGAAGCCACAGAACTCTGGCGCCAGGGCTTCGCCGCCAAGCCTGAAGGCGACAAGCGCTTTGCCGGCGATGCCTGGGGCAACAACCCGCTGTCGGCCTTCTCGGCGGCCGTCTACCTGCTCAACGGCCGCACCATGCTCGGCATGGCAGAGGCCATCGACGCCGACGAAAAGACCAAGGCGCGCATGCGCTTCGCGGTCGAGCAATGGATGGCCGCCTCGGCGCCCAGCAACTCGCTGGCCTTCAATGCCGAAGCGCAGAAGAAGGCCATCGACACGCAGGGCGAGAGCATTGCAAAGGGCATCCAGAACCTGCTGCACGACGTGAAGCAGGGCCACCTCAGCATGACCGACGAGAGCGCCTTCGAAGTGGGGCGCAACGTGGCCACCACCGAAGGCGCCGTGGTGTTCGAGAACGAGTTCTTCCAGCTGCTCGAATACAAGCCGCTCACGCCCAAGGTGTACGAGCGGCCGTTCCTGCTGGTGCCGCCGTGCATCAACAAGTTCTACATCCTCGACCTGCAGCCCGAGAACTCGCTGATCCGCTATGCGAACGACCAGGGCCATCGCGTGTTCGTGGTGAGCTGGCGCAACCCTGATGAATCGATGGACAAGGCCACCTGGGACGACTACATCGAGAACGCCGCCATCAAGGCGATCCACACGGTGCAGGAGATCAGCGGCAGCAAGCAGATCAACACGCTCGGCTTCTGCGTGGGCGGCACCATCCTGAGCACCGCGCTCGCGGTGCTTGCGGCGCGCGGCGAGAAGCCGGCCGCGTCGGTCACGCTGCTGACCACCTTCCTCGACTTCAGCGACACCGGCATCCTCGACATCTTCGTGGACGAGACGATGGTGGCGTACCGCGAAATGCAGCTCGGCAAGGGTGGCCTGCTTCCGGGCGGCGACCTGGCCTCGACCTTCAGCTTCCTGCGGCCCAACGATCTCGTGTGGAACTACGTGGTCGGCAACTACCTCAAGGGCGAGACCCCGCCGCCCTTCGACCTGCTGTACTGGAACAGCGACGCCACCAACCTGTCGGGTCCGTTCTACGCCTGGTACCTGCGCAACACGTACCACGAGAACAAGCTCGCCAAGCCGAATGCACTCACCGTATGTGGCGAGAAGATCGACCTGGGCAGCATCGACATTCCGGCCTACATCTACGGCTCGCGCGAGGACCACATCGTGCCCATTGGCGGCGCGTATGCCTCCACGCAACTGCTGCCGGGCAAGAAGCGCTTCGTCATGGGCGCGTCGGGCCACATCGCCGGCGTGATCAACCCGCCGGTCAAGAACAAGCGCAGCCATTGGATCCGCGACGACGGCAAGTTCCCGAAGACGCAGGCCGAATGGCTCTCCGGCGCGCAGGAGCATCCCGGCAGCTGGTGGACCGACTGGGCACAATGGCTCAAGGGGCACGCGGGCAAACAGGTCCCCGCGCCCAAGGCGTACGGCAACGGCAAGGCTTACAAAGCCATCGAACCGGCTCCGGGACGCTACGTCAAGGCTCGCGCCTGACCTTCGCTTCGCTACACCTCGATTTCAAATCACTTCAACGGAGAACCTCATGGAAGACATCGTCATCGTTTCGGCAGCACGCACGGCGGTCGGCAAGTTCGGCGGCTCGCTCGCCGGCATCTCGGCCACGGAGCTGGGTGCGATCGTGATCAAGGAAGTGATTGCACGCGCCAACCTCACGGCCGAGCAGGTCGGCGAGGCCATCATGGGCCAGGTGCTCGCGGCCGGCGCGGGCCAGAACCCCGCGCGCCAGGCATGGCTCAAGAGCGGCGGCGCCAAGGAAACCCCGGCGCTCACCATCAACGCCGTGTGCGGCTCAGGCCTGAAGGCCGTGATGCTGGCGGCGCAGGCCGTGGCCACGGGCGACAGCGAAATCGTCATTGCCGGCGGCCAGGAAAACATGAGCGCCGCGCCGCATGTGCTGCCCAACTCGCGCAACGGCCAGCGCATGGGCGACTGGAAGCTGGTCGACACCATGATCGTGGACGGCCTGTGGGACGTCTACAACCAGTACCACATGGGCATCACCGCCGAGAACGTGGCCAAGAAGTTCGGCATCGACCGTGCCGCACAAGACGAACTGGCACTCGGCAGCCAGACCAAGGCCGCCGCCGCGCAGGATGCCGGCAAGTTCAAGGACGAAATCGTCGGCGTGAGCATTCCGCAGAAGAAGGGCGACCCCATCGTCTTCAACCAGGACGAGTTCATCAACCGCAAGACCAGCGCCGAAGGCCTGGCCGGCCTGCGCCCCGCCTTCGACAAGGCCGGCGGCGTGACGGCGGGCAATGCCTCGGGCCTGAACGACGGCGCAGCAGCCGTGATGGTGATGACGGCCAAGAAGGCCGCCGCCCTCGGCCTGAAGCCGCTGGGCCGCATCGCCAGCTACGCCACCGCCGGCCTCGACCCCGCCATCATGGGCATGGGCCCGGTGCCCGCATCGACCAAGGCGCTGCAACGCGCCGGCTGGAAGGCCGCCGACCTCGACCTGCTCGAGATCAATGAAGCCTTCGCAGCACAGGCCTGCGCCGTGAACCGCGAAATGGGCTGGGACGTGAACAAGGTGAACGTCAACGGCGGCGCCATCGCCATTGGCCACCCGATCGGCGCGTCGGGCTGCCGCATCCTGGTGACGCTGCTGCACGAAATGCAGCGCCAGAACGCCAAGAAGGGCATTGCCTCGCTGTGCATCGGCGGCGGCATGGGCGTTGCGCTGACCATCGAGCGCTGAGAAGGCGCGAATAAACCTGCTGCGCTCCCCGATCTCGCATCTGCGGTCCTCACCGTACCTGGGTACGGCTCCGGTCCTCGACGCGACCTCGGGGCACTCGCGACGGTTTCTTCACACCTTCTCTGCCGACGGGCCCCACGGCCCGTCGCTCAGCGTGACATCGACGGCCGCTGCGCCATCGCCGCGCGCCAGCGCAGCAACTCGGGGTGCTGTTCCCCGGGCTTGACCCGCACCACGCGGGCGAAGTCCACCGCCACCACGGCGGTGATGTCGGCAATGCTGAACTGGTCGGTGGCGATGAAGTCGCGACCGGCCAGCCGCTCGTTCAGGGTCTCGAAGAACTGATGCACGCGCGCCAGCCCGCGCTGCGCGAGCTCGGGAATCTGGGCGTAGTTCACCGGCCCGGGCAGCGCCCGGTCGGCCATGGCTGGCGAGCCGTTGCGCAGTGTTTCGGCAATGGCCAGCAGGCCTTCGAATTCGATGCGCCAGTTCCAGCTGGCGATCTCGGCTTTTTCCTGTGGCGTGCTGCCCATCAGCGGCGGCTGCGGGTAGCGGGCCTCCAGCCAGGCAGCGATGGCGGCGTTGTCGGTCAGCAGCAGACCGTCATCGTCATCGGTGCGTAGTGCCGGTACCGTGCATTGCGGATTGATCGCGCGGTAGGCATCGCCCATTTGCTCACCACGGGCGAGGTCTACCTGCACGGTCTCATGGGCAATGCCCTTCTCGGCAAGCAGGATGCGGGCGCGCCGCGGGCTGGGTGCGGTGGCGCAGTCGTAGAGAATGATCATCGTCCGTCCAACTCCTGGAACTCATCGCATGAATGGCACGACAGCCTACACGCCGCCCACCGTCTGGTCCTGGAACAAGGAAAGCGGCGGCCGCTTCGCGAACATCAATCGCCCGATCGCGGGTGCCACCCATGAGAAGGACTTGCCGGTGGGGAAGCATCCGCTGCAACTCTATTCGCTGGCCACGCCCAACGGCGTGAAGGTCACGGTGATGCTGGAAGAACTGCTGGCGCTGGGCCATACCGGCGCTGAATACGACGCCTGGCTGATCCGCATCAGCGATGGCGACCAGTTCGGCAGCGGCTTCGTGGCGGTGAACCCGAACTCCAAGATTCCCGCGCTGATGGACCGCAGTGGTGACACGCCCATTCGCGTGTTCGAGTCGGGTGCGATCCTGCAGTACCTGGCCGAGAAGTTTGGCGGCGTTTTCCTGCCGACGGAGCGCGCGGCCCGCGCCGAATGCCTGTCGTGGCTGTTCTGGCAGATGGGCAGCGCGCCATACCTCGGCGGCGGCTTCGGGCACTTCTATGCTTACGCGCCCACGAAGATCGAATACGCGATCGACCGCTTCGCCATGGAGACCAAGCGCCAGCTCGACGTGCTCGACCGCCGGCTGGCCGAGAGCCGCTACCTGGCGGGCAACGACTACACCATCGCCGACATGGCTGTCTGGCCCTGGTACGGCGCGCTCGCCAAGGGGCAGCTCTACGAATCGGGCGAGTTCCTGCAGGTGAGCGAGTACAAGAACGTGCTGCGCTGGGCCGATGAAATCGCGAAGCGTCCGGCGGTGCAGCGCGGCCGCATGGTCAATCGCGCCTGGGGCCAGCCGAGCAGCCAGCTGCACGAGCGCCACGACGCCAGCGACTTCGAGACCCGCACCCAGGACAAGCTCGAAACGCCAACCTGAGCGCAGGAGCAACAACGATGAGCGACAAGATCCTGGTCTTCTACGGCTCGTACCGCTCCGATCGCATGGGCGTGCGCCTGGCGGATTACATCGTCGCCGGGCTTCGCGCACGTGGCGACGATGCGGAGCTGATCGACGCGAAGGCTGTCGACCTGCCCATGCTCGACCGCATGTACAAGGAATACCCGAAGGGCACCGCGCCCGCGGCCATGGAAGCCCTGGCCGAAAAGATCCGCACGGCAGACGCCTTCGTCTTCGTCACCGGCGAATACAACTGGGGCCCGCAACCCGGCTTGAAGAACCTGACCGACCACTTCCTCGAAGAGTGGTTCTGGCGGCCCGCGGCCGTTGCCAGCTATTCGGCAGGGCGCTTCTCCGGCGTGCGCTCGGGCACGGTGTGGCATTCGATCCTGTCGGAGATGGGCATGGTCGTGGTGTCGAGCACCCTCGCGGTCGGGCCGATCTCGCAGACGCTGGATGCAGCAGGCAAGCCGACGGGGCCTGCGGGCGAATCGCTGGAGCGCTCGTTCGGCCGGTTCGCGGACGACCTGGCGTGGTGGACCGAGGCCGCGCGGGCGCAGCGGGCGCGCAAGGCGCCGCCGTACTGAGCTGCACGCTCGCGGCAGGTTGGGCGGCGCAGCTTGTTCACCGCTGTTTTTTTGGGCAAAGTGATTAATCCCTTTATAAAACAACAGCTTGCATGCCTTTTACAAGGCTCCGCATGAGTTACCCCCAAAGTTGTGCACAGAAAATGGGGACGACACCGGACTTTTCGCAATCGCGTGCAAGTTGCTGATTCAATGACGTTTTCTGCCCGCCGGAAATCGCGAAAAAGTTCTCTTCGCAGCTGCTTTCGGGCCCATGAGGGCTGTTTTGCCCGCCAAGGTTGTTCACCGCCCAAATTTTGAGCAAACTAAGGAATACCCTTGTAAAACAATGACTTAAATCTGTTTTACAAGGCTCCTCATGAGTTACCCCCAAAGTTGTCCACGGAAAATGGGGACTGGATCGACTTGTTCAGCAAACGCATGCAAGTCGATGTTTTTGGGCACCGCGCTCAGTTCTCTTCGGCCAGTTGCCCGGCGTAGTGCCGGCACAAGGTTTCGACCAGCGCCTGCGCATAAATCGGCAGTGCCGCCCGGTCTCGCACCAGCAGATACCGCTCCCGCACGCACCACGCATCGCTGAGGTCGATCAGCGCGAGTTGCATGCTTTCCTGGTTGCGCCGCGCAGCCGATTCCGGCACCACGCCGATGCCCACGCCGCTGCCGATCATCCGGCACATGGCGTCGAAGCTCCCGAGCTGGATGCGCAGCTTCTGCCGCTTGCCGAGGTTGTCGGTGATCTGCGCCAGGAAGGTCTGCAGCGTGCTGCTCTGCTGCATGCCGATGGCGTCTTCATCGAGCGTCTCGGCGAATGAAATCTTCCGGCGCTTGGCGAAGCGGTGCTTGCGCGAGGTGACGAGCACCAGCCGGTCGGTGCTGAAGTGGATGGCCTCCAGCCCCAGCGTGTCGACGCGGCCGGCGACGATGCCGATGTCGGCGCGGCCGTCGAGCACGCCGCGCGGGATCTGAGCATTCGGTTTTTCCTGAAGGTCGACATTGATGCGCGGGTTGTGCGCCAGGAAGCCCGGCAGGATCTCGGGCAGGAAGTCGGTCACCGCCGTGGTGTTGGCGAACACGCGCAGGTGGCCGCGCAGGCCGCCGCCGTATTCGAGCAAATCGGCGCGCAGTTGCTCCGTTTGATGCAGCACGAGGCGAGCGTGATGCAGGAAGGCTTCTCCCGGAGGCAGCAGCCGTACGCCGCGGGCCTCGCGCTGCAGCAACTGCAGGCCGGCCTGCGTTTCCAGCGCCTTGATGCGCGCGCTCGCGGCGGCCAGCGACAGGTGCTGGCGCTCGGCGGCCCGCGTGAGGTTGCCGAGTTCGGCCGTGGCCACGAACAGCCGCAGGTCGGTGAGGTCGAAAAGCATCGAGCGATGTTAGGCCCCAAGCCTTCGGAATTCCAGAAGGCTGGGTTCCGAAATCGCAGATTGCGCGCAGGGGGAGGGCGAACGACCATGCGGCCATGGAGACACAACACATCATGAGATTTCGCGCCTTCGCATTGCTGGCGTTCGCAGCCGCCGCCGCGGCATTGGTCCAGGCCGGCCCGGCACGCGCCGAGGCTTATCCCTCGCGCCCCGTCACGCTGGTGGTGCCGCAAGCCGCCGGCGGCACCAACGACATCGTCGGTCGCCTCGTGGGCCAGAAGCTCGGCGAAGTAATGAACAACGCCAGCGTGGTGGTCGACAACCGTCCCGGCGCTGGCGGCAACATCGGCACGCAGCTGGTGGCAAAGGGCCCGAAGGACGGGTACACGCTGCTCATGACCATCAGCAGCAGCCAGGCCATCAACCCGGCGCTGTACAAGAACCCGGGCTTCGACCCGGTGAAAGACTTCAAGCCCGTCGGCCTCGTCGGCGCGGTGCCCAATGTGCTGCTGGTCAACCCCACGTTCCCGGCGAAGAACTTCGCCGAGTTCCTGAAGCTCGCGCGGCAGAAGGGCGCCAACTACCAGTACGCCTCGGCCGGCAACGGCACGCTCAACCACCTGCTGGGCGAAATGCTCAACAGCATGGCGGGCATCTCGCTGCAGCACGTGCCGTACAAGGGTGTGGCGCCGGCGCTCAACGATGTGCTGGGTGGGCAATTGCCGATCGTGTTCGCGAGCCTGCCTTCGGCTCTTTCGCACATCAAGGCCGGCAAGCTGCGCGCGCTGGCCGTGAGCGGCGACAAGCGCTCGGCCGTGCTGCCCGACGTGCCCACTATCGCCGAGGCGGTGCCCGGCTACAACGGCACGCTGTGGATCGGCCTGTTTGCGCCCGCGGGCGTGCCGGCCGATGTGCTGGCGACATTGCAGGACGCCACGCGCAAGGCGCTGGCCTCGAAGGACCTGCGCGACAAGCTCGACCAGCAGGGCGTCGAAATTGCAGCGCCCACCACGCCCGATCAATTTTCGAAACTGCTGCAGGACGACCTCGCCAAGTGGGCGCGCATCGTCAAGGCCTCCGGTGCCGCAGTCGATTGAATGAAGCAAGACATGCCCAACGAAACTCCCACGACACCCTCCGTGATCGACAGCGAAGCACTGGCGAAGCTGCAAGCCTGGCAAGGCCGCAGCGAGACGCTGGCCGACGACATCACCGCCGCGCCCGTGCGCGCGCTCTCCGCCACGCTCGATCGCGACGATGCCCTGCCCGAAGCCGGCACGCGCCTGCCCGAGCTGTGGCATTGGCTCTACTTCCTGCCGCACCACCGCCAGTCCGAAATCGGCGAAGACGGCCATGCGAAGCGCGGCGGCTTCCTGCCGCCCGTGCCGTTGCCGCGCCGCATGTGGGCCGGGGGGCGGCTCAACTGGGAGCCCGGCAACCCGCTGCAGGTCGGCGACAGGATCGCGCGCACCTCGACCATCGCATCGGTCACGCACAAGGCGGGCCGCACCGGCGAACTGGTCTTCGTGCTCGTGCGCCACGAGGTGCGCAACGAGCGCGGCCTTGCGCTGACCGAGGAGCACGACATCGTCTACCGCGCCGCCGCGCAGCCAGGTGAAGCGGGCCCGCCACCCACGCCCGCGCCGAAGGACGCCGCCTTCAGCCGCGACATCGTGCCCGACGACGTGCTGCTCTTCCGCTATTCGGCGCTCACCTTCAACGGTCACCGCATCCACTACGACCGCCGCTACGTGACGCAGGTCGAGGGCTATCCGGGCCTGATCGTGCACGGCCCGCTGATAGCGACGCTGCTGGTCGACCTGCTGCGCCGCAACGTGCCGGGCGCGCAGCTCGCGCGCTTCGAGTTCCGCGCGGTGCGCCCGACCTTCGACATCGCGCCGTTCCGCGTGCACGGCAAGCCCGGTGCCGACGGAAAGACATTCAGCCTTTGGGGCGAAGACGCCGACGGCTGGCTCACGATGCAGGCCACGGCCGTGCTGGCCTGAGGGGAGAACCGACACATGACAAGACCCCTGGACGGCATCACCGTCATCTCGCTCGAGCACGCGATTGCCGCGCCGTTCTGCACCCGCCAGCTGGCCGACCTCGGCGCGCGCGTCATCAAGGTGGAGCGCCCCGAGGTGGGCGACTTCGCGCGGGCCTACGACGCCCGGGTGCACGGCGAGGCCTCGCACTTCGTGTGGGTGAACCGCTCGAAGGAAAGCCTCACGCTGGACCTGAAGCAACCCGCCGCGCTCGCCGTGCTGCAGGAGCTGGTGGCCGATGCCGACGTGCTGGTGCAGAACCTCGCGCCCGGCGCCGCCGCGCGCATGGGGCTCGGCGCGCAGGTGCTGCAGGCGAAGCACCCGCGGCTCATCGTCTGCGACATCTCGGGCTACGGCGAAGACGGGCCGTACCGCGACAAGAAGGCCTACGACCTGCTGATCCAGAGCGAGGCGGGCTTTCTGTCGGTCACGGGCACGCCGGACGATCCGTGCAAGTCGGGCAATTCCATCGCAGACATCGCGGCGGGCATGTATGCGTACACCGGCATCCTCGCGGCGCTGCTCCAGCGCGGCAAGACCGGCAAGGGCTCGCACATCGACGTGTCGATGCTCGAATCGCTCGCGGAGTGGATGGGCTACCCGATGTACTACGCCTACGAAGGCGCGCCGCCGCCGCCGCGCAGCGCCGCTTCGCACGCGACCATCTATCCCTACGGGCCGTTTCCCGCCGGCGATGGCGGCACCGTGATGCTGGGCCTGCAGAACGAGCGCGAGTGGCGCACCTTCTGCGAGAAGGTGCTGCTGCAGGCAGGGCTCGCAACCGATGCCCGCTTCGACAGCAACGCACGGCGCAATGAAAACCGCGAGGCCCTGCGCACGATCATCGTCGAGACCTTCGGCGCGCTGAGCACGGCACAGGTGCTGGAGCGGCTCGACACGGCGCAGATCGCCAACGCCCGCATGAACGACATGGCCGGCCTGTGGGCGCATCCGCAGTTGCAGGCGCGCGAGCGCTGGCGGCAGGTGGGTTCGCCGGCGGGCGAGATTCCGGCCTTGCTGCCGGCTGGTCGGCAGAGTGCGTTCGACTACCGCATGGACCCGATTCCGGCGGTCGGTGAGCACACCGAGGCGATCCTGCGCGGCCTCGGGCGCAGCGAGGCGGACATTGCGGCGCTGCGCGAGGCGAGGGCGGTGTGAGCGCGCTCGCCCTGGCACGCGCCTTTCTCTTCGTGCCTGCCGACCGGCCCGAGCGCCATGCGCGCGCGCTGACCACCGGGGCGGGCGGCGTGATCGTCGATCTGGAGGATGCGGTGGCGCCCGAACGCAAGGCGGCGGCGCGCGAGGCGCTCGCCGCCTCGTTCGCCGCGTTGCCCGTCGCCGACCGGCAACGCCTGCTGGTGCGCGTCAATGCCGCCGGCACACCGTGGCATGACGATGACTGCGCGCAAGTCGGCGCGCTGGTGGCACAGGGCCTGATTGCGGGCGTCGTGCTGCCCAAGGCGGAGCGAGCGGCCGACCTGTCCCGGTTGGCCGGGGCCGTCGGTCCACGGGGCGTGCTGGTGCCGCTGATCGAATCGGCCGCGGGCCTGGCGGCAGTCGATGAACTCGCGGCCGGCCCGCAGGTGCTGCGGCTCGCGTTCGGCAATCTCGATTTCCAGGCCGATATCGGCCTGGCCTGCGACGCGGACGAAGCCGAGCTGGTGCCAGTGCGACTCGCATTGCTGCTCGCCTCGCGCATCGCCAATCTGCCCGCGCCCATCGACGGCGTGACGCCCGACCGGCGCGACGCCCAGCGGCTGGCCGCCGACACCGCACGCGCCCGGCGCGGCGGCTTCGGTGCCAAGCTGTGCATTCACCCCGATCAGGTCGCGCCGGTGCATGCCGCGCTCGGCCCCAGCGCCGACGAACTGGCGTGGGCCCGTCGTGTGGTCGACGCCATTCGAGCATCGGGCGGCGGCGTGGTCAGCCTCGACGGGCGGATGGTCGACGCGCCCGTGGTGCGCCTGGCCGAACGCCTGCTGGCGCTCGAAGACCAGCCGGCGCCCTGACAGAACACCCATAACCATAGGAGACAAAGAAGTGACAGCAACAAAGACGACCTGGAAATTCAAGACCCTGCTCGCGGCCTCGGCCGGCGCCTGCCTGTTCGCCCTGCAATCGCCCGCCATCGCGCAAGCCGCGTGGCCCGACAAGCCCGTCACCATGGTCGTGCCGTACTCCGCCGGCGGCCCGACCGACGTGGTGGCGCGCATGCTGGCCATTCCCATGGGCAAGTCGCTGGGCCAGACCGTGATCGTCGAGAACACCGTGGGCGCGGGCGGCACCATCGCACCCACGCGGGTGGCCAGGGCGGCGCCCAACGGCTACACCATCCTCATCCACCACATGGGCATGGCCACCGCGCCCGCGCTCTACAAGAAGCTCAACTACGACCCGCTGAAAGACTTCGAGTACATCGGCCAGGTGCTCGACGTGCCGATGACGCTGCTGTCGCGCAAGGACTTCCCGGCCAACAACTACCAGGAACTGCTGGCCTACGTGAAGGCCAACAAGGACAAGGTCACGCTGGCCAATGCGGGCGTGGGCGCGGTGTCGCAGCTGTGCGGCCTGCTGTTCATGAACCAGATCGGCGTGCAGCTGACGACCGTGCCGTACAAGGGCGCCGGCCCGGCGCTCAACGATCTCATGGGCGGGCAGGTCGATCTGCTGTGCGACCAGACCACGCAGACCGCGCCGGTCATCAAGGACGGCAACCGCGTGAAGGTGTTCGGAGTGACCACGCCGCAGCGCCTGTCGAGCATGCCCAGCATCCCGACGCTGGACGAGCAGGGCCTCAAGGGCTTCGACGTGCGGGTGTGGCACGGCATGTATGCGCCCAAGGGCACGCCGCCCGCCGTGATCGAGAAGCTCAACGTCGCCCTGCGCGCCGCGCTGCAGGACGACATGGTCAAGCACCGGCTTGCCGAACTCAGCTCGGAAATCGTGCCGCTGGACAAGCAGACGCCGGAGAGCCTGCGCACGCACCTCGCGGCAGAGGTTGCGAAGTGGGGCAAGGTGATCCGCGCCGCGGGTGTCCAGGCGGATTGATTGTTCAGGCGGGCGGCGGCTCCGGCTGAGCCCGCAGCGTCTCGTCGAACAGAGCGAGCAGGTGCCGCGCGAACACGTCCATGTTCGCCGGCCGGTCGGTGTCGCCGGTCTCGATGGTGCGGCTTACCGTCACCGCGCCGACCACGGCGATGCACACGTGCCCCGGCGCATCGCCGTACGGGCTGCCTGACGGGCCGGCCGCGCCGCTTTCGGCGATGCCCCAGGTGGTGTGGTGGGTGTCGCGCATCCGGCCGGCGACGAGCAGGGCGTAGGGCTCGGTTTCGCCGCGCATGCCGGTCATGTCTTCCGCGGTCAGGCCCAGCAGCGCCCGGCCGGCGCGCCGCGAATAGACGACGGCGCCGCCGCGGAAGTAGGCCGATGCGCCCGGAATGGCGAGCAGCGCAGCCGACACGAGGCCGCCTGCGGAAGACTCGACGACCGAGACCGTCTGGCCCCGTGCGCGCAGCGTTTCGCCGATACGCGCGGCGAGCACCGACAGCGGTTCGGGAAGCGAGGGTGCGGTCATGGCGCCTGGAAACGGGAACCGGGCCGTTTCACGTACGCCGGCGCGCGCTCATGGCTCGCCGTGTCTCCGTAGATCGTGTCCGCGGGGTAGTACTCGGCCTGCAGCTGCACCCGGGCCGCGGCTTCCTCGCCCGCGGTGTGGGCGATGAAGGCCAGCATCAGGTCGGTACCGGCCGATACCCCGGCCGATGTCCAGACGTTGCCGTCACGCACGAAGCGCTGCTCGACCACCTTCACGTCGCCCAGCGCGCGCAGGCGGTCCAGCGATCCCCAGTGCGTGGTCGCGGTCTTGCCCGAGAGCAGCCCGGCCGCGTGCAGCACGAAAGCGCCGGTGCACACCGACATCAGCGTCTGGCAGCCCGGTGCCTGGTCGGCCAGGAAGCGCGTCATGGCGGGGTTGTCGACCTCGCGGCGCGTGCCCATGCCGCCGGGCACGAGCAGGCAGTCGAGAGGCGGGCAATCGGCAAAGGACACGTGCGGGTTGATGGACAGGCCCTTGGCGCAGACCACCGGTTCGCGCTTTTCGGCCACGATCAGGCAGTGCTCGGGACCGGCGGCCAGCTTGCTCCACATGGTGAGCATTTCCCAAGGGCCGACGAAGTCGAGTTCCTCGACGTCGGGGAAGACGATGATCCCGAAATTCATACTTTCGAACTCCTTGGGTGTTGCCGCTTGCACGGGCTTGCACAAGAACAGACAGTGCGAGGATAGAGGCTGGGCACGAAGGCCGCTCTTCGTGACAGCTGGTTGCAAGCTTGGCTCAGTGTTTTCCTCAGAGGACGCGGGCTTGAAACTCGCTAGAGTGAAGGCGGCCGTTCAGGCTTTTGCTACGTACACAAAGGAAATCTTATGAGCAAGAAAGTTGCATATGTCACCGGGGGCATGGGTGGCATCGGAACAGCCATCTGCCAGCGTCTGCACAAGGACGGGTTCACCGTGATCGCCGGTTGCGGCCCCACGCGCGACTACGCCAAGTGGCTGGCCGAACAGAAAGCCGAAGGCTTCGAGTTCCACGCGTCGGTCGGCAATGTCGGCGACTGGCAATCCACCGTCGAGGCCTTCTCTGCCGCCAAGGCAGCGCATGGCGCCATCGATGTGCTGGTCAACAACGCCGGCATCACGCGGGATCGCATGTTCCTGAAGATGACGCCCGAAGACTGGAGCGCAGTGATCGAGACCAACCTCAACAGCATGTTCAACGTCACCAAGCAGGTGGTGGGCGACATGGTCGAAAAGGGCTGGGGCCGCATCATCAACATCAGCTCGGTCAATGGCGCCAAGGGCCAGGCGGGCCAGACCAACTACTCGGCGGCCAAGGCCGGCATGCACGGCTTCACCATGGCGCTGGCGCAGGAGCTGGCCAACAAGGGCGTGACGGTCAACACCGTGAGCCCGGGCTACATCGGCACCGACATGGTCAAGGCCATCCGCCAGGAAGTGCTCGACAAGATCGTGGCCACCATCCCGGTCAAGCGCCTGGGCGAGCCGAGTGAAATCGCCTCGATCATCGCGTGGCTCGCCACCGACGAAGGCGGCTACAGCACCGGGGCCGACTTCTCGGTCAACGGCGGCCTGCACATGCATTAAGCATGCTGACCTGCACCTGATCGACAAAACCCGCTTCGGCGGGTTTTTTCATTTGATCGATGCGGGTTCCACGGATAGAAAGCCGCCAACACGCGTCCTACAGTGTCCAACCCTCCGGAGGCAAAAATGGAAAACACAACAAGCACACCCGCCAGAAAGCTCCCGCTCTACCGTTCGCTCTACGTGCAGGTGATCACCGCGGTGATCATCGGCGTGCTGCTCGGCCACTTCTATCCCGCGGCCGGCGAGGCGATGAAGCCGCTGGGCGACGGCTTCATCAAGCTGATCAAGATGATCATCGCGCCGATCATCTTCTGCACGGTGGTGGTGGGCATCGCCGGCATGGAAGACATGAAGAAGGTCGGCAAGACCGGCGGCCTGGCGCTGCTGTACTTCGAGGTCGTCAGCAGCATCGCGCTCGTCGTCGGGCTGGTGCTGGTCAACGTGCTCAAGCCCGGTGCGGGCATGAACGTCGACCCGGCCACTCTCGACACCAAGTCGATCGCCTCCTACACCGGCCCCGGCAAGATGACCGGCACGGTCGACTTCATCCTGAACATCATCCCCAACACGCTCGTCGACGCGTTCGCCAAAGGCGAGATCCTGCAGGTGCTGCTGATCGCGGTGCTGTTCGGCTTTGCGCTGCACCGCTTCGGCGGCCGCGGCACGCTGGTGTTCGACGTGATCGAGAAGGGCTCGCACGTGCTTTTCGGCATCGTCAACTACATCATGAAGCTGGCACCCATCGGTGCCTTCGGCGCGATGGCATTCACCATCGGCAAGTACGGCCTGGGCAGCCTGTTCTCGCTCGGCAAGCTGATGGGCACGTTCTACCTGACCTGCCTGCTGTTCATCTTCGTGGTGCTGGGGCTCATAGCAAGGTTCCACGGCTTCAGCATCTGGAAGTTCATCAAGTACATCAAGGAAGAACTGCTGATCGTGCTGGGCACCTCGTCGAGCGAGTCGGTGCTGCCGCGCATGATGGAGAAGATGGAGAACCTGGGCGCGAACAAGACCTGCGTGGGCCTCGTGATTCCCACGGGCTATTCGTTCAACCTCGACGGCACCTCGATCTACCTGACGATGGCGGCCGTGTTCATCGCCCAGGCGACCAACACGCCGATGACGCTCACGCAGGAGATCACGCTGCTGGCCGTGCTGCTGCTCACATCGAAGGGTGCGGCGGGCGTCACCGGCAGCGGCTTCATCGTGCTGGCGGCCACGCTGTCGGCGGTGGGCCACGTGCCGGTGGCGGGGCTCGCGCTCATCCTGGGCATCGACCGCTTCATGTCGGAGGCGCGCGCGCTCACCAACCTGATCGGCAATGGCGTCGCCACCATCGTGGTTGCCAAGTGGACCAACGAGCTTGACGAAACGCGGCTGCAGGCGGGGCTCAACAACGAGACTTGGGTAGAGGCGCAAGAGCCCGAAGTGCTCGATGCCGCCCGGACCAGCAAGATGGCCGGCTGATCGCTCGGCACGACAGCCGGGCCCCGGACAAGATGGCCGTGTGAAATAAAAGGGCAGACATCGTTCCTGCAAAATGGAGCGATGCCCCACAGCGTTTCCCTCATCAACACGATTGCCGCCGGCTTGGGGCTGGCGCTGGTGTTCGGATTCCTGGCAGCCAAGCTGCGGCTGCCCGCGCTGGTCGGCTACCTGTTGGCGGGCGTGATCATCGGCCCGTTCACACCGGGCTTCGTGGCCGACGCGGAAATCGCCGCCCAGCTTGCCGAAATCGGCGTCATGCTGCTGATGTTCGGCGTAGGCCTTCATTTTTCCCTCGACGACCTGCTGGCCGTACGCAAGATCGCACTGCCTGGCGCGATCGCGCAGATCGGCGTGGCCACGCTGCTCGGCGGTGGGCTGGCCCTGTGGTGGGGCTGGAGCCCCGGCGCGGCACTCGTGTTCGGGCTCGCGCTGTCGGTGGCCAGCACGGTCGTGCTGCTGCGCGCGCTCGAAAGCCTGGGCATCCTCGATTCATTTACGGGCCGCATCGCCGTCGGCTGGCTCGTGGTCGAAGACCTGGCGATGGTGCTGGTGCTCGTGCTGTTGCCGCCGCTGGCGGGCACGCTGGGCGGGCAGGGTGCGCAGCAGGCCGGGCCGGTCGATCCGCTGTGGCAGACGCTGGGCCTCACGCTGCTGCAGGTCGGCGGCTTCGTGGCGCTGATGCTGGTGGTGGGGCGGCGCGTCTTCCCGTGGATCCTCTGGCAGGTCACGCGGACCGGCTCGCGCGAGCTGTTCACGCTGTGCGTGGTGGCCGCTGCCGTGAGCATCGCTTTTGCCTCGGCGGCGTTGTTCGGCGTGTCGTTTGCGCTGGGCGCCTTCTTCGCCGGCATGGTGATGCGCGAGTCGCAGTTCGCCCACCGCGCCGCGCAAGAGTCGCTGCCGTTGCGCGACGCCTTCGCGGTGCTGTTCTTCGTGTCGGTCGGCATGCTGTTCGACCCCTCGGTGCTGATCGAGCGGCCGCTGCAGGTACTGGCGGTGGTGCTGGTCATCGTGCTGGGCAAGTCGCTTGCGGCCTGCGCGCTGGTGCTGGTGTTCCGCTACCCGCTGGGCACGGCGCTCACGGTGAGCGCCAGCCTGGCGCAGATCGGCGAGTTCTCGTTCATCCTGGCCGGGCTGGGCGTGTCGCTGGGCCTGCTGCCGGTGGAGGGCCAGAGCCTGGTGCTGGCGGGTGCGCTGATTTCCATTGCCACCAACCCGTTGTGGTTCAGCCTGATCGGGCCGATGCAGAAGTGGCTCCATGCCCGTTCGTCCTTCGCGCGCGGGCTCGAATCGCGCGACGACCCGCTGGCCGAACTGCCCATGACCACCGAGGCCAAGTACCTCTCGCGGCAAGTGGTGCTGGTGGGCTACGGCCGCGTCGGGCGCCGCATTGCGGCCGAACTCGACGCGCACGACATTCCCTACGTGGTGGCCGAGCAGAACCGCGAGCTTGTCGAAAAGCTGCGCGAGGCCGGCACGCCGGCCGTGTGGGGCGACGCGGCCGACCCGGCGGTGCTGATCCAGGCGCACATCGCGCGCGCCCGCGTGCTGGTGGTGGCCACGCCTGACGCCATGAACGTGCGCCAGATGATGGAGACGGCGCGCACGCTCAACCCCACCATCCAGACCGTGATCCGCAGCCACAACGAGCAGGAGGCCCGGCTGCTCACGCAGGAAACCTCTGCCACCGTGTTCCTCGGCGAGCACGAACTCGCCCAGGCCATGGCCCGTGATGTGGTCCAGCGCGCCGTGTCGATGGCCGTGCCGGCTTGAAGACGCCTGCTTTCCTCTTCTTCTCAGAGGTCTTCGATGACCAGCGTGCGGTAGCGCTGGGCGATGGAATAGGGCACGGTGCGCACCAGTTCCATCAGGCGTTCGGCGGCAGCGCCGTCTCTTGTCCTCACCAGCAGGCCCGTGTGGCCGTCGCGCGCCAACTCGGTATAGGCGCGTACCGTCGCGGCGTCGGTGCCGGCGGAGGGCAGGGGGTTGTCGGATGTCTTCGCGGTCGGGGCGATTTCGGCCAGCACCGTTTGCGCGGGCAGCAGATAGACCTCGTCGCCACTCATGCCTTTTTCGATCAGGCGGTGGCCGATGCGGTCGGCGTCTTCCGCACTCGGAAACATCACCATCGAGTAGCCGGTCGGGTAAAAGGCCCCGCCGATGCTCGATCGCATGCCCGGTTCAAGAGTGAAATGCTTCATGCTGCCTCCTGTTCTTGGAAAGGCTTCTGAAAGGTCCCTGACTACAACATTAGGTCGCACCGGCACCGGGCTCTGTAGGAGAAACCCGAAAGCACTGTCAACCGCGTGCGTACCCCGCCCATTCAAAAAAGAACCGACAACCTTGTCAGCCACTCTTACCTCCATGCCCTCATCGAGAAACATCGCGCTCACCGTCCATGAACTGGAGGCGGGCGAGTTCTATTGGGTGCTGATGGAGGCGGTCGACGACACGCCTGGCGAGACCTCCCACGTCTATGTGCCGCTGGAGGCAGCCCACGATCCCTATGCCACCTATTCGAACGCGCTGGTGGCGGGCGTGGCTGTGATGCGGCGGCTGTTCGGACCCGACGGAAGGCCTGCCTGAGGCCCATCAGAGGCCTTCGGCGGAAGGCCTCTCCCTATAATCCCGCCGTTCTGGTGCGTTAATTCTTATTAATCCCGCCAGGCAACACGGTTCGAAGGTGCCCCGCACGCCATCTCATGGCCACGGGGTTAAACGGGAAGCAGGTGCGCCGCGTCGTTCATTCTTGATTGATTGACGCTGCAACTCCTGCGCTGCCCCCGCAACGGTCAGCGGATCTGGAAACCCTCACGCTCATGCCTCCCAGACGGCACGGGCAGCCACTGCGCTTCGGCGTGGGAAGGCGAGGGTTTCGGCCGCGGTGTGCATCCATTCATTGATTGATTGGCACGCCGCGGCGCTCCGCAAGCCCGGATACCGGCCTTCGCAACCGCCTTCGGACGCTGCGGGAGTGCGTGTCCGGGCCTGCCACCGCTTCGCGCTCGCGCGTACCGTCGCAGTCCCTTCGCCTCTTCCGCCGCGTCCTCTATCGGTCAGGAGCCTGCGGGGACGCAGGTCGGAGGAGAAGTTACATGGGTCATGCATCGCCAGCGCGCGATCGCACGGGCGCGCCGCTGCGTTGGACGCGCCTTTCGGGTCTTTCACTGGGTCTGGGGTTGGTTTTTGGGCCTTCCGCGGTCTTCGCGCAGTCGTCGGGTGAAGCAGCCAGCAGCAACAGCCAGAGCCTCAAGCCGGTGCAGGTCGAAGCCGAGCGGCATGCGCCGCTCGCCATCGACGAACCCTCGCACACCGGCAGCCGCCTCGGCCTCACGCCGCTGGAAACTCCGGCCAGCATCGAAGTGCTGACGGGCGACACCATCCGCGCACGCGGCGACGTCTCGGTGATCGATGCCGCCACCCGCGCCACCGGCATCACCGGCACGCCCGGCCCCGGCAACGGCGGCACCGCGATGGTGGCGCGCGGTTTCTCGGGCCACGGCTCGGTGATGCAGCTCTTCGACGGCACGCGCCTCTACGCGGGCGCGGGCACCGTCACCTTCCCGTTCGACACCTGGTCCGTCGACCGCATCGAGGTGCTGCGCGGCGCGGCCTCGGTGATGTACGGCGAGGGCGCTATCGGCGGCGCCATCAACGTGGTGCCCAAGAAGCCGACGCGCGGCCCGATCCAGAACGAGGCGCTGGTCACGGTGGGCTCCGACGCCACCCGCCAGGTGGCCTTTGGCAGCGGCGGGGCGATCAACGACAAGCTCTCCTACCGCTTCGACATCAGCCACCGCCAGACCGACGGCTTCATGCAGCGCGGGCAGGCCGAGAGCCTGGCCGTGGGCGCGGCCGTGCGGCTCGACGTGTCGCCGCAGCTGCAGTTCACGCTGTCGCACGACGAGGGCCGGCAGTCGCCGCAGCGCTACTTCGGCGTGCCGCTGATCGACGGCCGCCTGAGCAGCCAGACGCTGCGCCAGAACTACAACGTCGACGATTCGGAAATCAAGTACCGCGACAAGTGGACCCGGCTCGACGCCCAGTGGACGCCCAACAGCTCCGTCACCGTGCGCAACCAGCTCTACCGGCTGGAGAGCAAGCGCCACTGGCGCGACAGCGAGACCTACACCTACAACGCCACCACGCGGCGCGTGACGCGCGGCGACTACCTGGAAATCGGCCACGACCAGGAGCAGATCGGCAACCGCACCGACGCGACCTTCAAGCACAGCCTGTTCGGCCTGGCCAACCAGGTGCTGGTGGGCTTCGACGCGAATCACATCAACTTCCAGCACAGCAACGATTCACCGTACGGCGGGCGCTCGGTGGTCGACCCCTTCGTCTTCAACCCCGGCTACTACGTCTCGCCGGTGGCCTACACGCCGCGCTACCGGACCAAGACCGACACCTACGCCTTCTTCACCGAAGACAAGCTGGCCTTCAACGAGCAGTGGTCGGTGGTGGGCAGCCTGCGCTGGGACCACGCCAAGGTGGCGCGCACCGACCTGCAGAACGCAGCCAACAACCTCGGCAAGACCTTCGAGTACGCCACCGGCCGCCTCGGCGTGGTGTATGCGCCCGATGTGTCGCAGTCGTTCTATGCGCAGGTGGCACGCGCGGCCGACCCGCTGACCTCGCTCATCTCCACCTCGGCCACGCAGGTGCCGTTCGAGCTCAGCACCGGCCGGCAGGTCGAGGTTGGCTACAAGCGCCAGCTGGCCGACAACAGCGGGGCCTGGACCGTGGCGGCCTATCGCATCGAGAAGACCAAGCTGCTCTCGCGCGACGCGACCGACCCGACCATCACCCAGCAGATCGGCAAGCAGTCGTCCGAAGGCATCGAGGCCACGCTCGACCTGGCGCTCACCTCGACGCTGCGGCTCGAAGCCAACGTGGCCAAGCTGCGCGCGCGCTACGACGACTTCAACGAAGTCGTCAGCGGGCGCCTCGTCTCGCGCGCGGGCAACACGCCCACTGGCGTGCCCGAAGAGGCCGCGAATCTCTGGCTCAACTGGCGCTTCCTGCCGCAGTGGGAGGCTGACTTCGGCGTGCGCTACGTCGGACCGCGCCAGGTCGACTCGGCCAACTCGCGCAAGATCGGCTCCTACACGGTGGCCGATGCGGGCGTGAGCTGGCAGGCGAATCCTTCGCTGAAGCTTGCGCTGCGCGCCTACAACCTGGCCGACCGCCGCTATGCGGTGTCGTTCTCGAACGGCGGCAACCAGTGGTTGCTGGGCCGCCCGCGTTCGTTCGAGCTGTCGGCTCTGGTCAACTTCTGAGCGGCGCTCCCATGACTTCCGCATGGCGCCGCGCCTGGCCGGGCATCCGGCACTGGCTCTACTGGACGCACCGGTGGCTAGGCATCGGCGGCTGCCTGCTGTTCGTCATGTGGTTCGTCTCGGGCGTCGTGATGATGTACGTGGGGTATCCCAACCTCACGGACGAAGAGCGGCTTGCGGGGCTGGCGCCGCTGCGTTTCGAGCAGGCGGCGGTGTCGCCAACCGCTGCACTCGATGCGCTGCCGCAGGCGGCCCGCGTGCAGCCGCGGCGCATGGTGCTGGAGATGCAGGGCGGCATCAACGCCGAGCCCGTATGGCGCATCGTCGATGCGAGCGGAGGCCGGCATACGGTCTCGGCGCGCGACGGCCATGTGCCCGGCCCGGTCGATGCCGCGCAGGCCGAAACCATCGCACGGGCCTTCTCGGGCCATGCGAGTGCGCATCGGGCCGAGACACTGGAGCGCGACCAGTGGACCGTGCCGCAGGGCCTGAACCCGCTGCGCCCGCTGCACCGCATCGAAGTCGGCGACGCGGCCGGCATGGAGCTGTACGTGTCTTCGCGCAACGGCGAAGTGGTGCGCGACACCACACGCGCGGAGCGCTTCTGGAACTGGCTGGGCTCCGTACCGCACTGGATCTACTTCACGCCACTGCGCGCCGATCCGCCGCTGTGGCATGACGTGGTGGTGTGGCTGTCGGCGGCATGCATCGTTTCGGCCGTGACGGGCATCGTCATCGGCATCCTGCGGGTGCGCCTGCGGCGCAGGTTCCGCAATGGCGCGGTCACGCCGTACAACGGATGGATGGCCTGGCACCACATCGCGGGGCTGATCGGCGGCTTCTTCGTGCTGACGTGGATCATCAGCGGCTGGCTGTCGATGAACCCCAATGGCTGGTTCCAGCGCGGGCCGGGCGACGCGGCTGCGATGGCGCACTACACGGGTGCCGGTAAGTCGCCGTTCCCCTGGCCGCCAGCGGTGTTGCCGTCAGGCGAGGGCGAGGCTGCCCCGCGCGAGGCCGTGCTGTTGTGGTTCGACGGCAAGCCGCTGCTGCAGCTGCGCGACGCGAAGGCGCGCGTGCGGGTGGTCGATGCGGCCACCGGCAGCCCCGCCGTCATCGGCAAGGACGACATCCTGCGCGCCGCCGCCCGCCTGCGGCCCGGCGCCATCACCCAGGCCACGCTGCAGACCCGCGAAGACTTCCACTGGTACGGCCACCACCGCGAGCGCACCGTGCCCGTGTGGCGGCTGCAGTTCGACGACCCCGCGCACAGCTGGATCTACATCGACCCGGCCAGCGGGCAGGTCGCCGGCAGCAACGACAGCAATTCGAGGCTGCGACGCTGGCTCTTCAATGCGGCGCACAGCCTCGACTTTCCCTGGCTCATCCAGTACCGGCCGGCCTGGGACCTCGTGGTGTGGCTGCTTTCCATCGTCGGCATCGTGGCCTCGGCCAGCGGCGTCGTGATCGGCTGGCGACGGCTGCGGCGCAAGCCTCGACCATTGGCCATATCGAAGGGGCTTGCGCAAGCAGGCCCATGAACCAACAATCAACTTTCGCACTGCGGTGCATTTCAGGAGGTGCTCGATGCACATCGAACCAGGTCTCGTCGACGGATCCAAGATCTTCCTCAGCTACGCCACGGCGGCAGCTGCTCTCGCCTACACAGGCAAGGTGGCCTTCGATACGGCCGTGAAGGACGGCCTTGCCGCCCTGGCGCTGCGCTCGGCCATTGCCATTGCGCTGGTGTTCTGCTTCTTCGAGGTGTTGCCGCATCACCCGGTGGGCGTGTCCGAGGTGCACCTGATTCTGGGCACGACCCTGCTGCTGGTGTTCGGCCTGGCGCCTGCGGCCATTGGCCTGGCGGGCGGGTTGCTCATCCAGGGCCTGTTCTTCGAACCGCAGGATGTGCCGCAGTTCGGCATGAACGTCACCACCTTGCTGGTGCCCCTGTTTGCGACTGCCGCGCTGGCACGGCGGATCATTCCCCAGAACCTGGCCTACGTGGACATCAGCTACCAGCAGGCATTCAAGCTGTCGGTGGCCTACCAGGGCGGCATCGTGGTCTGGGTCGGCTTCTGGGCGCTTTACGGACGCGGCACCGGGCTCGAGAACCTGAGCCAGATCGCCAGCTTCGGCGCTGCCTACATGACGGTCGTGCTTGTCGAGCCGCTGGTCGACCTGGGTGTGTTGGCCGCCGCAAAGGCCTGGCGTCGTCTGCAGGGCACGGCCTTCGTCGAGCGCCGCCTGTACAGCGCCATCTGATTCAACCAATGCATCGCCGCGCTCACGAGGTGCTGCCTCGGGGAGCGGCACGGGCGCTTGCGCGCCTGAAAGAACATCTCCCATGACACAAGCAAGCAACGCCAAGATCCCCGTCACCATCGTCACGGGCTTCCTCGGCAGCGGCAAGACCACGCTGCTGCGCCACATCCTCGGCAATGCCGAAGGCCGCCGCATCGCGGTGATCGTCAATGAGTTCGGCGAACTCGGCATCGACGGCGAAATTCTTCGTGGCTGCGGCATCGGCTGCGACGACGAGGGCAACGAGCGCGAAGGCGCGCTGTACGAGCTGGCCAACGGCTGCGTCTGCTGCACCGTGCAGGAAGAATTCCTGCCCGTGATGCTGCAACTGGCTGAGCGGCGCGGCGACATTGATGCCGTGATCATCGAAACCTCGGGCCTCGCGCTGCCCAAGCCGCTGGTGCAGGCCTTCCAGTGGCCGGACATCGCCAACATCTTCACCGTGGATTCCGTGGTCACGGTGGTCGACGGCCCGGCCGCCGCCTCGGGCCAGTTCGCCGAGAACCCCGAGGCTGTCGACGAAGCCCGCCGCGCCGACCCCAACCTCGACCACGAATCGCCGCTGCACGAGCTGTTCGAAGACCAGCTCTCGGCCGCCGACCTCGTGGTGCTCAACAAGACCGACCTGATGGACGACGCCGCGCGAGCGAAGGTCGAGGCGCTGGTGCGCGAAGAGCTGCCGCCCGAAGTCAAGATCGTGGCTGCCACCGAAGGCCGGCTGCCGCTCGCGCTGCTGCTGGGGCAGGGCCGCGCGGCCGAGGCCACCATTCACCTGCGCGAAAGCCACCACGACCACGAGGAAGACCACGACCACGACGAGTTCGACTCGCTCGTGATCGAGCTGCCACCTGTGGACCGAGACGGCCTGCTCGCCGTGCTGGGCAAGCTGGTCGAGCAGCACACCATCTACCGTGTGAAGGGCTTCGTCGCCATTCCGGGCAAGCCGATGCGCCTGCTGGTGCAGGGCGTGGGTCGCCGCTTCGACCATCACTTCGACCGTCGCTGGCGCGATGGCGAGGCGCAGCGCACGCGGCTCGTGTTCATCGGCGAAGACCTCGACGAGGCGGTGCTGCGCAAGGCGCTGGAAGAGGTGAGCGCGGTCGCAGCCTGACGGCCTGAACGCATGCACCTGCTGAGCACCCAGCCCGGACGCTTCGTCGAAGACGACAGCGTCGTCACCCGGCTCGACCAGACGCCGGGCGACATCGTGGTGCTCAGCTCGGCCGACACCACGCTCGCGCTGCTCGCGGCGGCGCGCACGGCGCTGGCGGTCACCGACCCCGGCTATCCGTCGCTGCGGCTGGCCAACCTGATGCACCTGCGCCAGCCTGCGTCGCTCGACCTGTACATCGACGAAGTGCTGCAGCATGCGCGCGTGGTGGTGGTCGATCACCTGGGTGCGGAATCGGCCTGGGCCTACGGGCTCCAGCAGCTCGAAAAGCTCGCGAAGCGCAAGGGCCAGCAGCTCGCCATGTTCTCCGGCGACCTGCAGGAGGACGAAGACCTGCTTGCGCGCAGCACGGCGCCGCGCGCGGTGAGCCGCCAGCTCTGGCAGTACATGCGCAGCGGCGGGGCGGGCAATGCGATGCAGTTTTTGTGCGCGGTGGCCTTCCATGGGCTGGGTCACGGCGAAGCGCCGCTGCCGCCGCGCGGCCTGCCGCAGGTTGCGCTGCATGTGCCGCGCGGCATTGACGCTGCGCACACCGTGGCCGGCATCGACGATTTGCGCGCCGGGTGGCATGCGGGCGCGCCGGTGGTGGCGCTGGTGTTCTATCGCTCGCATCTGCTGTCGGGCAACACGGTGGCTTTCGATGCGCTCGCCGCCGCATTGAGCGCAGAAGGGCTGAACCCGCTGCCGGTCGCGCTCGATTCGCTCAAAGACCCGCTGTGCCTGTCCACACTGCGCGAGTTGTGCGCCGAGCATGACGTGCAGCTCGTGCTTAACACCACGGCCTTTGCAGCATTAGGGCAGGGCGCGCAGAACGAAGAGGGCGAAGGCATCGCGCTGGCCGGTGACGCGCCCGTGCTGCAGGTGATCGTGAGCGGCGGGAATCGCGAAGACTGGCTGGCCGACAGTCAGGGCCTGCGCCCGCGCGACATTGCCATGCAGATCGCGCTGCCCGAGATGGACGGCCGCATCATCACGCGCGCCGTGAGTTTCAAGGGCCTGTCGCACCGCTGC
This sequence comes from Variovorax sp. YR566, assembly GCF_051992195.1. Classification (NCBI taxonomy): domain Bacteria; kingdom Pseudomonadati; phylum Pseudomonadota; class Betaproteobacteria; order Burkholderiales; family Comamonadaceae; genus Variovorax; species Variovorax sp. YR566. Next base: position 3,058,721 of record NZ_CP197092.1, read on the forward strand.
GAACTTACGCAGACCGAGGTGGTGAACTACCAGCCCGAGCCTGATCGCATAGCTTTCGTCGCCGAGCTGGCGCGCCGCTGGTGCCGGCTGCGCAGCCTGCGTGCCGGCGATAAGCGCATCGCGCTGATCCTCGCGAACTACCCGGGCAGCGAGGGGCGCATGGGCAGCGGCGTGGGGCTCGACACGCCTGCCTCGGTGATGGCGATCCTGCGCGCGATGGCGGCCGAAGGCTATGCGCTGGGTGAGCCCGGCGCAATGCCCGCCGATGGCGATGCGCTGATGCGCAGGCTGCAGGAAGGCATCGCGAACGACCCCGCGCAATGGGCCGCGCGGCCGGCGTGGCAGAGCTACGGGCTGGCCGAGTACCGCGCATGCCTGGCGAAGCTGCCCGATGGCATGGCGGCGGCCATCGACGCGCGCTGGGGGCTGCCCGAACAAGACCCGATGGTGCGAAACAGCCGCTTCATGATCGCCGGCCTGCGGCTGGGCCGCGTGTTTGTCGGCATCCAGCCTGCGCGCGCACTGGGCACGCTGGGTGCAGCCGACTACGCGAGCTATCACGACGCGGAGCTGGTGCCGCCGCACAGCTATCTCGCTTTCTATTTCTGGCTGCGCGAGGCCTTCGCCATCGACGCGGTGGTGCACGTCGGCAAGCACGGCAACCTCGAATGGCTGCCGGGCAAGAGCATCGCGCTGTCGCAGACTTGCTGGCCCGACGCCATCCTCGGACCGCTGCCCAACGTGTACCCGTTCATCGTCAACGACCCGGGCGAGGGTGCGCAGGCCAAGCGGCGCACGCAGGCGGTCATCGTCGACCACCTGATGCCGCCGCTCACGCGCGCCGAGAACCACGGCCCGATGCAGGACCTGGAACGGCAGGTCGATGAGTACTACGACGCACTGCTGGTCGATGCGCGCCGCGCCAAGGTGCTGCGCGCGCAGATCCTCGCGGCGGTGCGCGCGCAGCATCTGGTCGAGGAACTGGGCATGCCTGGCGCGGAAGACGATGCGGTGCTCGCACGCGTGGATGCCTACCTGTGCGAGCTGAAGGAAACGCAGATCCGCGACGGGCTGCATGTGTTCGGCGCATCGCCGCGCGAGCGGCTGCGGCGCGACACGCTGCTGGCGCTTGCGCGCTATCCGGCTGCCGATGGTGCGGGCGCGAATGCCGGGCTGCTCGGCGCGCTGTCGCAAGACCTGCTGGTGGGCGATGCCTTCGACCCGCTCGACATCGACGCGGCCCGGCCGTGGCAGGGCGCGCGCCCCGCGCTGCTGCAATCGGTGAGCACTGAAGCGTGGCGGCATCAGGGCGACACGCGCGAGCGGCTGGAACTGCTGGCGCAGCGCCTGCTGGAAGAGGGCGCATGCCCGCCCGAACTGCCGAAGGCCGCCACCGTGATGGGCCGCATCGCGCAAAGCCTGGCGCCCGCGCTCGATGCCTGCGGTGCGCAGGAACTGCTGCAACTCTCCCGAGCCCTGCAGGGCCGCTTCGTGCCGCCGGGCCCGAGCGGTTCGCCTTCGCGCGGCCGGCCCGACGTGCTGCCTACCGGCCGCAATTTCTATGCGGTCGATACGCGCGCCATTCCCACCCCTACTGCCTGGATGCTCGGCCTCAAGTCAGCCGCGCAATTGGTCGAGCGGCATATGCAGGAGCACGGCGACTATCCGGTGGCCATGGGCCTGTCGGTCTGGGGCACGGCCACCATGCGCACCGGCGGCGACGATCTGGCGCAGGCCTTCGCGCTCATCGGCGTGCGGCCCAAGTGGGCGCCGGGCAGCCAGCGCGTGGTCGATTTCGAGGTGCTGCCCACTGTCGGCCTCGGCCGTCCGCGCATCGACGTCACGCTGCGCATCTCCGGCTTCTTCCGCGACGCCTTTCCCAACGCCGTGCAGATGTTCGATGCGGCCGTGCAGGCCGTCGCCGCACAGGAAGACGAAGACGCCGAGCGCAACCCGATTCGCGCACGCATCCTCCGCGAGGCCGCCGCGCTGGAGGCGCAAGGTGCTTCTCCGGAAGACGCGCGCCAGCAGGCCGGCTGGCGCGTATTCGGCTCCGCGCCCGGCAGCTACGGCTCGGGCCTGCAACCGCTGTTCGACCATGGCGACTGGCAGACCGACGACGACCTGTCGAGGGCCTACGTCGGCGGCAGCGCCCACGCCTACGGCCAGGGCAGCGACGGCGTGCCCGCCGCCGACGCGCTGGTTCGCCGCCTGCGCGCCATGAACGTCGTCATGCAGAACCAGGACAGCCGCGAGCACGACCTGCTCGACTCCAACGACTACTACCAGTTCCAGGGCGGCATGGTCGCCGCCGTGCGCCATTTGAGCGGCCGGCAGCCGGCGATGTACCACGGTGACCATGGCAACCCGCAGGCGCCGCGCGTGCGCACGCTGAAGGAAGAAATCAGCCGCGTCATCCGCTCGCGCGTGGTCAATCCGAAGTGGATCGACGGCGTGAAGCGGCATGGCTACAAAGGCGCCTTCGAGATGGCCGCGACGGTCGACTACCTGTTCGGCTTCGATGCCACCGCGCGCGTGGTCGGCGACCACCAGTACGCGATGGTGGCCGACGCCTATGTGCTCGACGAAGCCACTCGCGACTTCGTGAGCGAACACAATCCGCGCGCGCTGCACGACATGCTCAGCCGCCTGCTCGAAGCCATGCAGCGCGGCCTGTGGCAGTCGCCCGGCAACTACAAGAACCAATTGGAAGACCTGCTGCTCGACCACGAGCAGCAGATGGAAGGAAGCCCGCGATGACCACTGCCGCCCCGATGCCGGTGCCTTTTCCCTTTGCCGCGATAGCGGGCCAGCCGCATCTGCGCCAGGCGCTGCTGCTGGCCGCTGTCGATCCCGGCCTGGGCGGTGTGCTGATCGAAGGGCCGCGCGGCACTGCCAAGACCACGGCTGCCCGTGCGCTGGCCGAGCTGTTGCCGGGTGCCCCCTTCGTCACGCTGCCGCTGGGCGCGAGCCTCGAAAGCCTCGTCGGTACGCTGGACCTCGGGCAGGCGCTGGCTGGCCATGAGCTCAAGTTCGCGCCCGGCCTGCTGGCGCGCGCGCATGGCGGCGTGCTGTACGTGGACGAAATCAACCTGCTGCCCGATGCGCTGATCGACTCGCTGCTCGACGCGGCGGCCAGCGGCGTCAACGTGGTGGAGCGCGACGGAATCTCGCATCGGCACGCCGCGCGCTTCGTGCTGGTCGGCACCATGAACCCGGAAGAGGGCACGCTGCGCCCGCAACTGCTCGACCGCTTCGGCCTGTGCGTGCAACTGCGCAACATCGGGGGCGCGGCGGAGCGGCAGGCCATCGTGCGTGCGCGGCTGGCCTTCGATGCCGATCCGCAGGGCTTTCGCACGAAGCATGTGCAGGAAGAGGCTGAGCTGGCTGCTGCGCTGGTTCGCGCACGGGCGCTCGTGGGAGATGCAGCGGCGCTGCCGTACGGCGATGCGGTGCACGAGGCGGTCGGCGCGCTGTGTATCGAGGCCGGCGTCGATGGCTTGCGAGCCGATCTCGTGATGCTGCGCTCGGCTCGGGCACTTGCAGCATGGGAGGGCTCGGCTGCCATCACCACCGACCACGTGCAGCGCGTGGCAGAGGCCGTGCTGCTGCATCGGCGCAAGCCTGAAGCCGAGGCTGCGGCACCGGCCCCGACGCCTCGAGTCGCAAAGCCCGATGGAACGACCAACGGCAAGGACGAAGCAAACAGCGCAGGCGACGAAGACTGGGGTGCCATGCCCCCTGAACCCGTCGGCATCGAGCGCGTGAAGCCGCTGCGCCCGCTGATCGACCGCACGCAGGCCGCCCCAAAAAAAGCCTGAGCCTCCGGGACGCCGCACCCGCTGGCGCACGCCAGGGTGACCGGAGGCAGGGTTCGCAAAGGGACGCATGGCAGGGCCGCTCGCCGCAGGGCGCGGCCTTCGACTGGCCGCGCACCCTAGTGGCACGCGGCGCGGACCGGCTGCGTGCCGGGCACCTGCGCCATCGCCCGCAAGAAGCGCGCAGCGGCGCGCTCCATTGCTTCCTGCTCGACTGCTCGGCCTCGATGCGCAATGACGGCAACCTCGCTCGTGCGAAGGGCCTGCTGCTCGCGCTGATGCAGGAGGCCTACCAGCGTCGCGACCACGTCGCGCTGCTGTGCTTTGCCGGCGAGGTGGTCGAGCTGCGTCTACCGCCACGCCGCGCCAGTGCCTGGAACGACGACTGGATCGCGCCTATTGCCGCCGGTGGTGGCACGCCGCTAGCGCTGGGCGTGCAGCGTGCCGGCCAGTTGCTCGCGAAGAACGAAACGCGGCAACGCTGGCTGTGGCTGCTGACCGACGGCCGCAGCAGCGAAAGCCCCGCGCGGCCCGAGACCGCCGATGTCGCGTGCGTGGTCGATTTCGAGGCGGCACGAATGCCGCTGCACCGTGCGAAGCAGCTCGCCGCGCGGTGGGACGCGCGCTACCTCACCGTGTAGGGCTGATCGGCGGTTTTTGCACCGCCGTTGCGTTACCGTGCGGCATGAGCGTCAAAACCTGCTTCCTGGCCCTTGCGTTGAGCGTGACGCTGCCTGCTTTCGCACAACCCGCGGTGCCGCCGGATGGCGCGACTTGCCAGGCGGAGGAGGCATTGCTCGAACGCGACATCGATCTTGCGCGTTCCCGGGGCCAGATGTTGCGGCGGCGAGAGCTTGCCGAGGCATTGAGCGCGCTGCAGCTGCGTTGCAGCAAGACCGCGCCGCCAGCCGAGAGCCGCGCAGCCCGCATCGACAGGCTGGAGCAGGAGGCTCGGGCGCTTCGCCTGGAACTCGATCGCACCGAGGAGCAACTGCGCAAGCTGAAGAACGAGTCGCCCTGACGGCAAGGCCGCCTCGGACGACGGGTCGCTTACGGGGCGGGTGCCTCGGTTTCTTCAGGCGCCAGCATCGTCCCCCGACAGCCCGGCGAGCCGCAATGGCAGGGGTACTTCGACGGCGGTGAGCCGTCGTCCGCCGTCAGCGAGTAGTCGATGAACAACTCGTCGCCCGCGTCCACCGCCACCAGCGTCTGGAACTTGAGCACCAGTTCGCCGCCCTCGTCGTATTCCTCCACCGCTTCGCAGTTCGGCTCGCACGAGTGATTCAGGTGGCGCGTGGCGTTGCCGCCCTTGGAGCCGTCGATGGTCTCGTGGTTCGTCAGCGTGAACAGGTAGGTGAGCTGGTCGTCCCAGACCTTGGTGGCGATTTCGGCCTTGGTGTAGCGGCGGCCTTCGTACAGGCCGAGAAAGGCTTCGGCCGGCAGGTCGCGCGTGGCAAAGGCGCCGAGGCCGTGCACGCCGCTGGGGCCCACCCGGACGAAAGGGGTGGACGAGGTTTGCTTGCGATGCTTCATGGGAGAAAGAAGGAAACGGGGGCGTCGAGATATCAAGTGATCGGCAGCTTCGCCACGAAACAGGTGCCTTCGTCCGCACAGGACGTGACCTCCAGCGTGCCGCCGTGGGCCGCGGCGATTTCCGAGCAGATGTAGAGGCCGAGTCCCAGTCCGCCGCCGGGCTTGCTGTTCTCGGGGCGCCAGTAGGGCTGGAAGATCTTCGCGATGTCGCCGGGAGGAATGGGGTCGCCGCCGTTCGTCACCGACAGCACGAGCTGGCCGTTGCGCACGTCGGCGCGAACCACGATCGGCTGGTCCGGCGCGCCGTGCGCGACCGCGTTGCCGAGCAGGTTGGACAGCACCTGCTGGATGCGGCCCTGGTCGCAGCGCACCACGCCGCTGACCGAGAGTTCGTCGCGGATGTCGAGCGCGGGATGGGCGGCGCGCACTTCGTCGATCACGTCGTTGAGTCCCGAGGCCAGGAATTCGGTTTCGCGGATTGCGAGGCCCATGCCCGAGCCGAGCCGCACGCGCGCGAAGTCGAGCACGTCGTCGATCAGCGCCGACATGCGGCGCGTGCTGGCCTTGAGCCGGGTTCCGAGCTTGACGAGGTCGGGCTCCGCCTGCCGCCGGATCAACAGTTCGGCCGCGACGCCCACCGATGACAGCGGGTTGCGCAGGTCGTGCCCCAGCACGGCGATGAACTGCTCGCGCAGTTCGGCTGCGTCCTGCGCCGACTGCAGGGCCGTTTCGGTGCGCTCCTGCCGGGCTTCGGTTTCGAGCTGGCGCGCGATCAGGTCAGCAAAGGCGGTGAACATCGTCACCACCCGGGCATCGGACACCATGGCTGGGCGCGGGTCGATGGCGCAGAGGTTCCCGAAGTAGTCGCCGTTGCTGTGGATGATGGGCACCGAGATGTAGCTCTCGATGTTGTACAGGCGCGGTGTGTGATGGTTGGCGTAGACCGGGTCGGTGCTGGCGTGGTCGATCACCACGGGCTGGCGGGCCATGCGCGATTCGCTGCACAGCGTGGTCTCCACCTTGAGCTGGCCGCCGGGCTCCAGGCCGAACTGGATGGTGTCTTCCACCGCGCAGGCGGTCCAGGTGCCGTCGGTCACGCGGGCCACGGCGGCAAAGCCCATGCCGGTGTTCTGGCAGATGATCTTCAGCAGCGAGGGCACGGCGCTGATGCGGCCGATGGCGGCCACGTCCCGCGCGATGGCCTCGTCGCTGTCGACGTCGGCGGCAGGCGCGAAGAGGGCGGCAGGCGTGTTCAAGGTGCTGGAATGGTACGCCAGGGCCCGCGAAGTCAAGGCTTGGGCTCGCCCAGCGAGGCCAGGCAGCCAACGATCGCATCGGCCGCCTCGTCCAGCCGAGGGCCGGGGCGCATCATCAGGTCGAAGCGGGCCGAGGCAAAGCTGCACACGCGCCCGCGCTGGATGGCCGACATGGCCGACCAACCGGGCCGCGAAGCCATGGCCGAGATTTCGCCGAGGGCCGAGACCATCAGCACGTCGGGGTTGGCGCGCACCACGAACTCGGGGCTCATCTTCGGGAACGGGCCGAGCGTACCGGGCACGGCGTTGCCAAGCCCGAGGCGGGCCAGCGTCTCGCCGATGAAGGAGCTTTCGCTGGCCGCGGCCATGCCGCCGTGCACTTCGAAGTACACGCGCCGGCCCTGCCAGCCGGCGGGCACGCGCGCCTTGGCTGCGTCCAAGCCCGCGTCGAGCTTGCGCCAGAAGGCTTCACCCGCCCCGGGACGGCCGGTGGCGCGGGCCACGGCTTCCATCACGCGGCGCATGTCGGCATGGGTCTTGGCGTCCAGCGCAAGCACCTTGATGCCCAGGCGCTCCAGCGGCTCGGCGGCGCGGCTGCGCGGACGCAGCAGCACCAGGTCGGGCTTGAGCGCGACGATGCGCTCGATGTTCGCGTCATCGATGCCGCCCACCTGCGGCAGCCCTTTGACCGACGCTGGCCAGTTGGCGTGGCGGTCGATGCCCACCAGCCGTTCGCAGGCGTCGAGCGCGCAGACGGTTTCGGTCAGCGAGGGCATCAGCGACACGATGCGTTTTGCCGGCGCCTGCAGTTCGAGCGTGGTGCCGCGATCGTCCTCGAGGCGGATGCCGGCTGCGTGCGCGTGCATCGCCGCCGGGCCGAGGCCCAGGGCCACAAAGGCCGCGGCCTTTGCGATCTGTCGTGCGGTGGTGGAAAGGGGCGGGCGCGGGGCGGAAGAGTTCATCAGGCGGGCATCGTGAGCCCGCTATTGTCGCGGCGTCTGCATGCGCAGGCGCCGCGCCGCTTCTTCCTCGCGTGCGTCGTCCACCTCGCGCAGCACGTTGCGCAGGTCGACCGGGCCGGTCTCGTGCACGAACGCGCCCGTCAGCTCCGTCTCGGGGCGCAGCAGGCCGCGTTCGTAGAGGTGCCAGATCTCGTCGCCGTAGTGCGTACGCAGCAGCGCGGGCGCGAACTGGCCGAAGAAGTCGCGCAGGTTCCCGACGTCGCGCAGCAGCATGCGCCGCGCGTGGTTGTTGCCCGCGGCGTCCACCGCCTGCGGCAGGTCGATGATCACGGGGCCGTCTTCGGCCAGCAGCACGTTGAACTCCGAGAGGTCGCCGTGCACGATGCCGGCGCACAGCATGCGCATCACTTCCTTCAGCAGGCTGGCGTGGTGGCGTATCGCGTCTTCGGGCGAGAAGGCCACGTCGTTCAGGCGCGGGGCGGCATCGCCGTTGGCGTCGGTCACCAGGTCCATCAGCAGAACGCCTTCGAGGAAGTTGTGCGGCGTGGGCACGCGTACGCCCGCGGCGGCCAGGCGGTAGAGCGCATCGACCTCGGCGCTCTGCCAGATGGCCTCGGTCACCTGTCGGCCGAAGCGCGTGCCCTTGGCCATGGCGCGCGCCTCGCGGGTGTTCTTGACGCGGCGGTTCTCGGTGTAGTCGACGGCCTGACGGAAGCTGCGCTTGTCGGCCTCCTTGTAGACCTTGGCGCAGCGCGTCTCGTCGCCGCAGCGCACGACGTAGACCATGGCTTCCTTGCCGCTCATGAGCTGGCGCACCACGGTGTCGATCAGGCCTTCGTCGATCAGTGCCTGCAGTCGCTGGGGTGCTTTCATGAACGTGTCTCCTGGAGGAAGGTTCTCAGGCTTTCCGTGCCGATCTGGTAGAGCCCATCATGCCTGTGCGCGGCATAGCCGAGCCGGTGGTTGATGGAGAGCATGGGCTCGTTGACCTCGGCGTTGTGGGTAAAGGCCATCGCGACCTCGGGATGGTGCTCGCGCACGAGCTGCAGCATGGCGGCCTTCACGCCCTTGGCCAGGCCCTTGCCACGCCAGCGCCGCGCCACGGCTGTGAGCCGCTGGTGCATGCGGTCGGGGAAGCGCTGGTTCCAGGCGGCGTCGCACACCGCGACCACTTCGTCGCCGTCGAGCAGCAGCACGAGAAAGTGATCGCCGCCTCGGCGGTCCATGTCGGCGTACCAGGGAGGGAAGTCTTCCAGGTCGTAGCGCATCGGTGGCCGTTCGAGGTTGGTGGTGGGCGCGTCGTTCAGCAGCACGGATAGTGGCGCCATCAGCGTCGCGAGCCGTTCGAAGGGCACGCGGCCGGCGTGCACCTCGGCGCGCAGACCGAGGGCGGGTGCGAAGCCTTCGGCACGCCAGCGCGCGAGCGCCTGCCAGTCGAGGCCGGCGAAGGCCATGCGGTTCTCGACGATGCGGTGCTTCTCGACAGCGCCGATGGCCTGCAGGAAGGCGTGGCCTTCGGGCAGGTGCGCCTTGATCGTCGCAACGGACTTGCCGTGCGCCTCCATCAGCGCCAGCAATGTGCGAAGCAGTGCGCTTGCCACGCCGCGGCGCCGGTGCGGACGCAGCACGCCGCCCCAGGCTTCGAGGAACGGCACGAACGCCTCGTACTCCGGCGTGCCTTCGCGGCGAAAACTTGCGCTCAGGCTGCCGATGAATTCGCCGTGCTCGCCGACGGCCAGCACGCGATGAAAGACATACAGCGGATTGGGCCGCTGCACGTTGTGCCGGGTGTCGGCATCGGGAGCGATGGGGTCGCCGGGAAAGTCTTCTTCGGCGCGCAGGCGCCAGTACGCGAGGAAGTTGCCCCAGTCGGCGTCGCTCGCGCACTGGGGATCGAAAACAGTGGTCATGGTATGCCGCGCGGATGCGGCACGGGTTTCGAGCATGGTCGTTGGCCTTGATTCGACAAATGAACGGGGCGCCGCCGGCACATGCGTGCCGGTGGCGGCGTTTGAATCGGGGCGGCTTGGGGGCGTCGCGACGGCCGGAGGCCGCGCGGGGCAGACTGGCTACGCGATAGACGCGTGAACGATCAGCTGTTCAGATGAGGCCCGACAAACCGCACGTGCATGGGGGCATGAATTACAGCGTCTTCCATCGCGCACCTCCGCTTTCTGTGTGGTTGTCGAAGGAGCGAATGTAGCGGGCTTGCCGCGTGCTGTGAAGTGGCGTGTGGTTTTGGCGCATGCAACGCGTCAGTTCTTCATGCCGTGCACGATCGACGCCAGCAACGAAGACACGAAGACGGCCGCGATGAAGCGCAGCCAGCCGGGCTTGCGCTGCACGAAGTTGCTGATCGCCACGCCGCCCGTCAGCAGCCAGATCAGCGGGCTGGTGCCCGCGAGGAAGACGCTGACAACGTAGAGGGCTTGCAGCATCACGCTGAAGATCCAGCCGAGTTGGGAAGCGAGGCTTGGCACCTGCGCGGCGGCTTGCCCGGGCGGCGGTGCCGCGGTGGTCGTGCGTGCCGTTGCAGGTGTTGCGGGCTTGGCTGGCTGGGGCCGTGCCGCTTCGCGCTGGGCCTTCTTTTCTTCCGCCAGTTGCTCGGCGGTTTTCTCCAGCACCGGTGCGGGCGCCTCTGTCGGCTGCCACCATGCGGGCCAGGGCGCCTTGCCTGCGGCGGATTGCTTGCGGAACTCACCTGCAGGGAGCTTGCGTTGAGAGGCCTGCGGGACTGCAGGTGTCGCTGTACCGCTTCGTTGGTGCTTGGCAGCCAGCGCACGCACGCGCTGCAGGTACGGCTCGCCACGCGCCGGGTCGGTCATCGCGATGAAGTTCGCGTAGCCGCGCAGCGCGCCGATCACGTCGCTGTTGCCGTTCCATTGCAGGCCCTGCGGTCCGTGCCGCTCCGCCTGGTGCAGTACGGCGCGAAAACGCCGCAGGGTGTCGCGGTCGATCGAGAGCTTGTCGTTCACCACGATGCCCGTCACATGCTGCTGCTGGTGCTTGCGCATGACCTGCTGCTTGTCCGGGTGCACCGTGAGGCCTTCGCTGGCCACGATCTGCTTCACGCGCCACAGCAGCTTGCCGGTGTCGCGGCTGTGCTCGGGGCCGGCCGAGAAGCTCAGGTCGTCCGCATAGCGTGTGTAGCGAAAGCCCAGTTTGGCGGCACTCGCGGCCAGCCGCGCGTCGAGGCGGCGGCACAGCAGGTTGGTCAGCATCGGGCTGGTGGGGGCGCCCTGCGGCAGCACGCGTTCGCCGCGCGCGACGAAGTAGCGCCGGCCGTCGAGCTGCACTTCGTCGGTAGGCGCCTCGGTGCACACCAGCGCCAGCAGGCTCGCCACCTGCGACGAATAGCCGAGCTGGCGGAACACGCCGCGCACGCGGCGCATGCCGATGGAGGGAAAGAAGTCTTTCAGGTCGAGGTTGATCACCACGTCCTGGCCCACGTGCGGTGCGGCATTGGTGAGGATCGAGCGACCCGGCAGAAAGCCGTGCACGGCCTCGTGAACCGGCATCTTCGCGAGGATGTTGTCGAGCACCCAGTACTGCGCGCGCTTCATGCGCGGCATGGGCGCGGAGATGTGGCGCTCGCCGCCGCTCTTCTTGGCGATGGTGAAGCGCTGGTAGTGGCTCACGCTCGCCACGTCGCGGTGCCAGGCGAGAAAGCGCAGCTCGCCGAGGCCGATGCCCATCGCCTGCGCCAGGTCGCCTGCGTGGTCCAGCGCGGGCAGGGCGTTGCGGGCCAGTGCCTGGCTGTCGCTGTGCGCTTCGTTGAGACCGCCCGAAACGCCGTCGCCCACGTAGAGCAGCTCGCGCTGACGCCGCTCGTGCCACGCCACGGCTCGCGCATGGCGGCCTTGTGCGAGGCGCTGGCGGGTTTCCTCGCGGCGTTCGCGGGCCTTGGCCATGCGTTCTTGGCGCATCGTCTTCAGGGCCCTGTCGCGGTCCTCGATGCCGCGCAGTTCGTCGCCGAGCTTGGAGAGCGCCGTCTGCAGTTCGCTTTCGCGGCGGATCAACTGGGCTTCGACCGTCGGCTGCGCCGCGTCCTGCGGCCAGAAGCCGAGGCGCTGCATTTCCTCGAGGACGACTTCCTGCTTGGAGCCCTTGCGGATGCGCTCGTACAGCTCCTCGCGCGTGAGTGCCGAGTCGGGAATGGAAGAAGAGGAGGCGGGAGACTGCATGGTCATGGCGCTGCGCCACTGGCCGATGCACTGCTGATGATGAATCAGAAAAATTGCGAACGAAGCGGGAATCTCGTCGAAGAGCCGCGGGACTGGAGGGCTCCACTCGACGCCGTATGGCCATGGTGACGCCGATGAGCTTCGAGGAAGCCGCACTGTTATCGCGTCACCATGGCCATACGGCACAGTGAAGAGACGTCCAGTGACGCTTGGGAAGTGCTGTGTACGAGGACGGCGATACGCCGTCCGGATTGCAAGAGCCTTCCCGCTCCGTTCGCAAAAAACAGTGTATCAGCCGATGTGTGCGGTGGTCCTTTCCTGATCGGTCGATGTTGCTGCCGGATTGGCCGACAGGCGCAGCGCGAGCATGTGCTCGCACGGGCCCTTGGTCATGCGGTGGCGGATGAAGTGGGAGCACTGGCAGTCGCCCGAGGCCACGCGCTGGTCGGCGTCGAGCTGCAGGCTCATGAGGTATTCGCGCTGCCCCGAAGCGCCCTTGCACTTGCCGCTCAGCGTGAGGCCGCCGTCGGGGCGAGCCAGCGTCTTCACGTTGGCGATGCGGCGCGCCTGCACCAGTTCGGCCGCTGCCTCTTCTTCGGGGCTGGCGTAGCGCAGCTTGTCCATGGGCAGCGGCTCGCGGCTCAGCTCGCGCAGCCGCCACACGCCGTGCGCAAGGTCGTACACCACGCGCCCGGCCTGCACATAGCCGCCGAGGGCTGCATCGACCGTGAGGGTCGACAGGCCGGTGGCCGCTGCCAGCTCGGCCGTAGTGGCGCGCCAGCGTTCGCCCAGCGCCGCGAACACGCGCAGTTGGCTGTCCTGGTCGACCGTGTGGCGCGGCTGCAGCAGCTCGAAGTGGCCGTTGCGCGACCAGTCGTTGGCGGTCCAGCCCGAGAGGCCGAGCGTGAATTCCATATCGGGCAGTTGCGCTACCCAGAAGCTCGGCATGCCCGTGCCCAGCAGGTGCACCGTGAAGCCCTGCGCCACCGGCACGAGGCGTTCGAGCTGCAGCAGGCGGCGCCGGCCCCACACGCGGATGTCGATGTCGGAGGTGGCGCTGTGCGTGGAGCGCGGGCACACCAGCTCGTGGCCCCAGGGCTCGAACAGGATGCGCACCGGCTGCCCCGGCCGCAGGATGAAGCGCAGCGAGCGCGGGCCCACGCGCTCCTTGCGCCGGCGCAGCACGAGGCAGATGTTGTGCACGTCCATCGGGTGCAGCTGCAGCCGCTGCGCGGGCAGCAGCATCGCGCTGCTCACTTGCAGGAAGCCGCGCACCCAGCTGTCGGGCACGTCGATCTTCGGCTCGTGGAAGGCCGGGTCGTTGTCGCTCTGCACCTGGAAGCCGCCGGGGTCGATGGCCAGGCGCGTGGTCTTGTAGTCGCGGATCTTCTGGAACTCGTCGTACAGCGATTCGGAGTAGTCGACGTTGGTGGTGCCGAAGGCATGGTCGCTCGCGCGGTCGAAGATGTCGTGGCTGCACGAGAACATGCCGTAGCTCGACTCGTCCTGGCTGAAGCACTCGAAGAACACGCGGTCGGGGTGCACCGTGATCACCGGGTCGAGCACGAACCAGGCTTCGCGGTTGACCTTGTAGATGTGGTCGAAGTAGCGCTGCTGCGCGCTCATGAAGGGCTGCAGCACGGCCCGCTTGCTCTTGCGCAGCTCGGTCAGCTCGTTGCTGATGGGCGCCATCTGCGCCTTCAGCTGGTCGCTGCGCGCCATGAACTGCGCGAGCAATTCGTTCTCTTGCCCGGCCAGCCATTCGAGGTACGCGCTCTTGTCGCGCGGCTTGAAGCGCAGGTCGCCCACCACCACGTCGTGCAGCGCCGACATACCTTCGCGAAACGGCAGGTGCCGGTTGATGTCGGCAACGAAGTGCACCGGCGCGCGCAGCGTGTCGGGCGCGAACTGCAGTGCCGTGCTGTTCGCGGTGTGCTGTGCGCCGGAGTGGCCGAAGTAGCGGTACTGGAATCTCATGCGGCGGGCCCTCCGGTGGGGGCTGCAGTTGGTGCGCGGCGCGGCGCAACGCTGCGCACCGGAGCGGTCTGCAATGGGTTGTCCAGCCCGGGGAAGGCAGCCTGGATGCTGCGCAGGCCGGCCACGTACTGGGCGCGCTCGGTGATGGCGCCAGTGACGGCCTGCCTTGCGAACACGCGCGCGACGATGCGTGCGATGTCTTCCGAATGCATCGCCTGCGCGGCCAGGAACTGCATGACTCGTGCCTTGGCCAACCGGCCCCGGTTGGCCTGCGACAGCACGCTCAGGAAGTAGGGCTCCAGCCGCGCGAGCACGTCGGGCTTCTGGCTCGCGGCCGAGGCCAGCCAGTTGGTGACGAACAACTGCATGCCGGGCGATGGATGCTGGCTCAACTGCAGCATGTAGGTGGTGACGTCGGTCACGTCGAAATGCGTGGTGAGCAGTTCGCGGCCCAGGCGCTGGGCGCCTGCGTCCTTGTGATCGCACAGGCGCACCAGCAGCGCCGGCGTCCACTGGCTCGCGCCGCTTTGCGCGCCGAACCATTGACGGGCCCAGTCACGCGCATCGTCCCAGCGGCTGTCGAACATGCGAAGCGCGTCGCCGAGCTGTGCCAGCGTGCGTTCCGGGTTCGCCGCCAGTTGGTCCATGGCCCAGCGGCGTGCGGCGGCGGTGTCGACGAGGCCGAGGCTGGCGGTCTGCAGCATGTCGAAGCCTTGTGGGTCTTGCTGAGGAAGCAGCCATGCGCCGAGGCGCTGTGCGCCCTTGCTGCGCGCTTCGAGCAGACGCAGCGTGACGGCGGGCTCGCCGCGGCGCGTGTGCTCGGCCAGCGGGCCGCACAGCCATTGCAGCAGCGCATCGAACACGCCCTCGGCGGCTTCGGCGCGGAACAGTTCGTCGCGCAGCAACGGCATCAGCGCGGCACCGAAGTCCGGGTGCGTGGGCAGCAACTGCGCGAGCCGGGGCGCGACAGCTGCGCGCACGGCCGGCATCGGGCTGCTGCAGAAGGCGGCGAACAGCTCGGGCTGGGTAACCAGCGTGGCGTCGAGCAGGGCCGTGAACAGCCGCACGCCGGCACCGCGCAGACGCTCGTCGTCGGACTGCAGCAGCCGCGTGAGCACGCCCACCGGCAGGCCCTGGACCGACGCCGGGTGCAGCAGCAGCCATTCGGCGGCGGTGCGCACCACGTCAGGGCTCGCATGGTCGAAGAGCGCGAGCAGTTCGGGCAGCGGCGCCTTGGCGGCCGGGTTGCGCAGCAGGCCTTGCAGGGCCCACTGCAGGTTCTCGCAGATGGCGTCGAGCTCGGGTTGCCCGGCATCGCAGGCCGAAAGCCATGCGAGCAGGCTGCCGCACAGGGCATCGAGCGTTGACGGGTTCGGGGCGGCGGCCTGCAGAAGCAGGCGCGACGCGCGGCGCACTTCGGCATCGGCCGAGGTCAGCAGCATCAGAAGAAGGTCGACCTGCTGACTGTAGAGGCCCGGGTCCTGCGTGATGCATTCGAGCGCAAGGGCGCGCGCCTCGGCCAGCGGCGAGCTCAGCAGCGCAGGCAGCCAGGGCAGGGCCGGCGCACCCGCCGCGATGCGCTGGTGCGCGATGGCAAGGGCGAAGCGCGCGGTGTCATCCCAGCTGCTGCCCAGCAGGCGCCAGACGGCGGGCGCCTCGAGCGCTTCGCAGAAGGGCTTGTTGTCCTGCAGCGCGCGCGCCGCAAAGGCATGCACCGCGCCGCAGCGGCCTTGCTGCATCAACTGCAGCAGGGCCCGTGGATGGCGGTCCCAGCGCTCGGGCCAGGCTTCGGTGCGGTTCAGGCGCTGCGCGGGCAGCGGTGTGTTGCGGCGCCAGCGCAGGCCGCCGCGCTGGGCTTCCCATTCGGCGTCATGGCGGTGCAGCAGCTGCATCAGCACCAGCCAGCGGCTGTAGGGGCCGGTGTGCCAGCTGCGGGGCTCGGGTGTCCAGCGGGTTTCGCGCTGCTGGCCGGCGGTGCCGGCTTCGGCATCGTCGGCCGCGAGCAGCACGCCCATGGCCAGCTGCAGCCAGCTTGCCTCGTCGGCCGTGCCGGCCAGAGCCAGCCGGCGCAGGCTGCGCCAAGTGCGGCGGCGCAGGTAGTCGCGTGTGCGCTGGCTGTAGGCGAGGCGGCTGTCGGGCCGCACGATTTCCTTCGCGATCTCGACATAGCGGCCATTGACCTGCGCCCAGCGGCCACCCGTGCGGAAGGCCGCGCGCTGCGTTTCGAGGCGCTGGTGCAGCACGCCGAGCAGGGCGTAGTCGCCCGCGAACTCCGCGCCCTTGTACAGCCGGCGCCATGCGCGGAAGCTGCCGGCTGCGAGCTGCAGTGTTGGCGCAATTTCCATCAGGGCCGTGCGCGCGAGTCCATCGGTTGCCGGGCTTTCGAGCAGCGCGAGATCGAACAGCTGCTCGACCCAGGCCGCGTACTTCAGACCATTCCAGAGCGCTGGGTCGGCCAGGTGCTGCCGAAGCAGCGGCATGGCTTGTTCAACGGGCAGCTCGCTCATGGTGGCCCAGGCGCGGCGCAGCGGCGCGGGCCAGTCGTCCACGATGCGCGCCGTTTCGGCCGCGCGTTGTTCGGCAGGCCAAAGGTTCAGCGCGGCCCAGCGCGCAGCGCGGGTGACTACGGGCGTGCGGCCGCGCCGGGAGAGTTCGCGCATCGCCTCGAACGCACCGCCGTCGCCGCAGCGGCCGATGGCCCAGGCGATGCAGTAGTCGAGCAGCGGCTCGCCGGTTTCGATGTGGTCGATAAGTTGCGGCACGGCTGCAGCCAGCCGGCGCTCGCCGATGCGCCACACCACGCGGCTTCTGCGCACCGGGGCCAGCAGGCGCCATGCATCGGGGCGGATGCTGGCCAGCAGCACGGCGTCGCCGGGGTGTGCGAGCACGGCGGTTGCAGTGGTGGTGATGACGGCCTCGGCGACCGCCCCTTCGATCGCATAGCCCTGCGCGATCTGCGCTGCCACGGCGCGTTCGAAGGCGGCGTTGGCGGCCTCCAGCGGCAGCGGCGACGGCGTGTAGACCGTTTCCTTCCACTGCAGCCCGTCGCGGCTGGTGCTCACGTGCACCACGTGGCCCGGCGCTTCCGGCAGGGCGAACAGTTCCACGGTGCTGAAGCCCGCGGCGCCTGTCGCGCCCGGCTTCGTGCGGATCAATTTCTCGGAGCGAATGCGCTTCACGCGGAGGCCTCCCTGCCTTCGGTTGGGTGCTTGTGCTTTTTGTTTCGCTGCGCATCTTAGCGGCCATGCGTGCCAATTTGCGCGTGTGTAGCATCGCGGCCTGAGATTCACCCCCGCACATCTTTCCCATGCCGAATGCAGAACAGACCCCTCAGTCGAGCTTTCTCTACTTCACGGGCCAGGGCTCGGACAAGGTCTACCAAGTGCACCTGCGCCCCAAGGACGACGGTTGGGTGGTCGACTACGGCAACGGCCGGCGAGGCGGCACACTCTCAACCGGCACCAAGACCAGCAGCCCGGTCGCCTACGAGGCGGCGCTGAAGATCTACGACAAGGTCGTGAAGGAAAAGACGTCGAAAGGCTACACACCCGACCAGTCCGGCGCGCTCTACACCTCGACCGACCTGGCCGGCCGCATGAGTGGCGAGCTGCCGCAACTGCCCACGCTGATCCTCGAAGAGCAGGCCGCGCGCTACTTCGACGACCCGGGCTGGGGCCTGCAGGAAAAGGCCGATGGCGAGAACCGCATCCTGCTGATCGAGGGCGAGGCGGTGCGCGGCACCAACCGGCGCGGACTGTTCGTCGACATTCCGCAGGCCTGGGTCGGCGTTGCAGATGCGCCCGCGGGGCGCACCGTGGTTGCCGGCGAGCACGTGGGCGATGCCTTCATGGCCTTCGACCTGCTGGAGCTCGGCGGGCAAGACCTGCGCGCCGCGCCGTTCATCGAGCGCTTCGGGCATCTGCGCAAGGTCGCTGAGCTTGTTTCGTGGATGACCGTGCTCGAACTCGAACTCACCGCCGAGGGCAAGCGCCGCCGCGCCGCCGAGTTGCTGGCCGCGCATGGCGAAGGCTACGTGCTCAAGGCGCTCGACGCGCCGTTCTCCGCGGGCCGCAGCACCACCAGCCTGAAGTTCAAGTTCAACCAGAGCGCGACCTGTGAGGTGATCCGCGTCAACGCTCAGCGCTCGGTGGCCGTGGGGCTGCGCGACGAGGCGGGCGTGATGATCGACCTGGGCAACGTGACCGTGCCGCCCAACGAGGCGCTGCCGGCCGTGGGCATGCTGGTCGAGGTGCGCTATCTCTACCGCTATGCGGGCGGCAAGTTCGAGCAGCCCGTCTACAAGGGCCAGCGGCCGGACATGACGCCTGCAGACGCAGTGCTGTCGCAGGTCACGCGCATCAAGGATCGAAGCGCGGTCCTCGACGACGAAACGGCCTGAGCGCCGGTCAACCCGAAGAACCGAAAGCCGCGCGCAGCTTCGCCGCGAGCCGGTTCGCTTCAGCGGCGGTGGCGATGTTGGTGAAGCCCATCAGCAGGCCCTGGTCGGCAGGCCCCGCAACGCCGCGTGCCGACAGCGGCTGGCAGTTCAGCCCCGCCTGCTGTGCGCGGCGGGCCAGCGCCACATCGCCTTCACGGCGCCCGTCGAATCGCGCGATCAGGTGCATGCCGCCACTGCGCAGGTCGACGCGCACCGTGTTGCCGAAGGCCTTCAGCAAGCCGGCCACGAGCATTGCGCGCCGCCGTGCATAGAGCAGGCGCATCTTCTTCAGGTGGCGCGAGAAGTGCCCCTCGCGCATGAAATCCGCCACCACGGCTTGCGTGATCTGCGGACTGCCGTTCGACCATGCGCGCGCGGCCTCCTCGAAGCGCGCACGCAGCGATTCGGGAACGACCAGGTAGCCCAGCGCCAGCCCGGGGTAGAGTACCTTCGAGAAGCTGCCCGCGTACAGCACGCGGTCGTGGCCGTCGAGGCTCTTGAGCGCCGGCAGCGGCGCTCCGGCATAGCGGTACTCGCCGTCGTAATCGTCCTCGATGATCCACGCGTTCGCCTGCGAGGCCCATTCGAGCAGCTGCAGCCGGCGAGAGAGCGTCATCGACACGCCCAGCGGCGCCTGGTGCGAGGGTGTGACGACGGCCATGCGTGCCTTCGGTGCCTTGCGCAGGCCGCGCGCGACGACGAGGCCGTCTTCGTCCACCGGCACGGGCACCGTGCGCTGGCTGGCGGCGCGTAGCACTTCCTGCGTCGGCGGAAAGCCCGGGTCTTCGATCCACACGCGGTCGTCTTTCTTCAGCAGCGTGCGCGCGACGAGCGCGAGCGATGCGCGGTAGCCGCCCGTCACCAGCACCTGAGAGGCGTGGCACGACACGCCGCGCGACACCAGCAGATAGGCCGCGATGGCTTCGCGCAGCGGGGGGTAGCCGCAAGGGTCACCGTAGAACATGTCGGCCGCGTTCGTGGCCCGCGCACGGCGGGCCGTGAGGCGCGACCACAGCTTGCGCGGGAACGCGTCGAGCGCCGGAATGCCCAGCTGCATGGGTGGCGGCTCGCCCGGCTGTTTGAGAGCATCGCCGGACGCCCGTGCATCCGTGCGCCGGGGCTCCCGCCGTGCTGCCCTATGCAGCGGCAGCGACGGCGAAACCACGGTGCCCGCCTGCCCGCGCGAAGAAAAATAGCCTTCGCCCATCAGCTGGTTGTAGGCCGTCTCGACGGTGCCGCGCGCCACGCCGAGCTCACCGGCCAGGCTGCGCGCCGATGCCACGCGGTCGCCGGGGCGCAGCGTGCCTTGTTCGATGGCGCTTCGGTAGCGCTCGTAGATCTGGCGGAACAGCGGCGTTTCTTTCGCGCGGTCGAGCTTCGGTGTCATGGCCTGGTCATTTTCAAGATTCTTGGCTCTTTTCGATGGGGCATCGTAAATCCATGATCGACCTTCCAAACAGCCTGGAAGGAAGAAACGCAATGAGCGAGAAGGTATTTTTGGCAGGCGCCACCGGAGCGGTCGGCGCCGCGCTGGTTCCGTTGCTTATCGAAGCGGGCTATACCGTGCATGGCAGCACGCGTCGCGCTGACCATGCGGGCGTGCTGGAGGCGCAGGGCGTGCATCCGGTCGTCGTCGACGTGTTCGACGCTGCGGAGTTGCGGGCCGCGCTGGTGCGCATCGCGCCGTGGGGAGTGATCCATCAGCTCACCGACCTGCCCAAAGACCTGGATCCCGGCCGCATGGCCACGGCTGCGGTGTTCAATGCGCGTGTGCGCACCGAGGGCACACGCAACCTCGTGGCCGCCGCGCAGGCTTCGGGTACGAAGCGGCTGGTGGCGCAGAGCATCGCCTGGGCCTATGCGCCCGGCCCCAAGCCATTTACGGAAGAGCAGCCGCTCGATACGGAGGCGGAAGGTGTGCGCCGCATCAGCGTCGACGGCGTGGTTGCGCTGGAGAAATGCGTGATGGCTGCGCAGGGCATGACCGCCACTGTGCTGCGCTATGGGCAGCTCTACGGTCCGAACACTTCGACCGATACACCCAAAGGCCCGAGCCCGTTGCACGTCGCGGCCGCGGCGCGGGCTGCGTTGCTGGCATTGCAGCGTTCGACCGGCGGCATCTTCAACATCGCCGAAGACGGCGCCGAGGTCAGCACCGAGAAGGCAAAGCGCACGCTGGGCTGGCGTGCCGATGCGCGGCTGTCTCAAGGAGCCATGCCATGAACGCGATGTCTCTCTTCCTGCGCCACCGTGCGCGCGCCGGGCTTGCGGCGCTGACTGTTGCAGCCATGGGTTGGGCATTGCTGCCGCACGCGAGCAGGCAATCGACCGTGCAGTTCATCGACGACATCTGCAGCGCCGTGAGCCGACCGATGTTCGCATCGGCGCCGGCCCCCGAAGGCTCAGCCGCCGCGGCACGGCCGCAGACCTCGACCAAGGTGATCTCCTGCGAGGCGCTGCCCAACGTGCCCGGCAAGTCGGTCACCACCGTCCTCGTCGACTTTCCGCCGATGGCCTATTCGCCGGCTCACAGGCATCCGGGCTCGGTGACCGCCATCATTCTGGAAGGCACTGTGCGCTCGCAGCTGGCCGGCGGTCCGGTAGGCGACTACAGGCCCGGCGAGACCTTCTTCGAGCCGCCGCGCACGCTGCATCTGTTCGCGGAGAACCCCGATCCGGTGAAACCTGCGAAGCTGGTGGCGGTGTTCGTGGCGGAAGAGAACTGCGGGCCGCTGCTGCTGCCACCCTGAGCTACCGCACCCGGTCTCCGTCGCGCACCGACTCCACCGCGCCGTTGTAGAAGCGAACGATGCCCAGGAAGTTGCCCTGGCCGCGGTGGTAGACCCAGTCTTCCATCGGCACGCACTGCTGCGTTATCACTTGCTGCGCGGGGCCACCGGGGTAGGGCGACAGCACCCACGCCACCTGCGGGCGGGGCACACAGACGAACTCCTTCGACATCGGCTCGCCGCACTTCTGCACCACAGAGAACTTGGAGTCGCCGACGCCCGAGAGCGAGCCGTTGCAACTCAGCGATTGGGCCGATGCGCTGCCGGTGTTCGCGAGAGCGAAAAGAGAAAGGAAGAGGGTGCTCGCGGCGAATTTGCGCATGGTGTCGATGGGCTCCTTGAGCAGCCTGGGACTGCGGTGGGCCCCGATAGTTTCTCTTGCCGTCATCACGACCGCGGGCCACGCAGCTTGGCGACGCCGAAGCCCAGCGCCAGAGCCGCGCAGAGAAAAACCAGCAACGCGAGCCAGACCGACCGCGTGAACGCATAGGTGCCCAGCGTGGCGCTCGCGGCGAGCGCCACGGCCAGCCATTCGAGCACCGGGTCGATCCAGCTTCTGGGCTTGCTGCTGCGTTGCGCGGCCAATGCGCGTTCGTGTTTCTCGATCTGCTGCTGGGTTTGCGGCTTTCGCGGCTTTCGTTGCCTTGGGTCGGGGAAGAGAGCTCTCAGCGCCGGCGTGGGCCATGCGTCGTCCGGCGATGCGCCGATGCCCGCCAGTTGCCAGACCGCGTCCGCATCGCGGCGCGAGAGATCCGGCATGAGGCCATCGAGCACCTTCTTGTCGTTCAAGCGGTCGATGGAGGCCAGCTCGGCGCGCAGCCACGGCTCTGCATCGGCGGCATCAGGCAGCCCCTGGGTCCGCAGCAGGATGTGGTCCGCGAAGCCGTGTGCGGTCCAGGCTTCGAAGCCTTCGTAGAGAGGTCGGTAGCGCTCGCCGACGGCCGCGATCACGGCTTCGCGCCGCGATGCGAGCCGCTGCAGCGCGGTGGTTTTGTCGGTGATGAGGTACGGGTAGGCGGCGTCGGCGCCGAACTCTTCCTGGCATTCCTCGCGCTCGATGGCGCTGTCTTCATCATCGATGTCGTATGCCTCGACGAAGCGTGCGTGGCGGATGTCGCTCTCGCTGAAGAGCGCCCGCCAGAACAACGGAAAGAAGGCATTGGCCTCGAGCTCCCCGCCATGGCCGAAGAAGCCGCGCCATTCGTTGCGGCTGCCTTCGGGCATGCGGGGCAGGGTCGAGCTGGACAGGTAGACGGGGTGGGACATCTTCTTCGCTCCGGGCAAGGGGCGGGCGCCATCTTACGGGCGCGGGCGCAGATTGCTTTCTTGTAATCCGCGTGTCAGGCGATGGCCGGATGGGCTTTCCAGAATCCAGCGCGTGCAGTTCTCATCACTCGTCATTCATCACACAAGGAACACCATTCATGAAACGCGCATTCCTCACCACCACCGCTTTCGCCACGTTGCTCGCCGCATCTGTCACAGGCGCCGCCGCATCGGGCACGCACGACAACGCTATCGGCAAACCCGGCGTGGCCGCCAAGGCGACTCGCACGGTCCAGGTCGACATGACCGATGGCATGCGCTTCACGCCAGCCGACATCAGCGTCAAGCAGGGCGAGACCGTGCGCTTCGTGGTCAGAAACTCCGGCAAGCTGAAGCACGAGTTGGTACTTGGCACCCAACAGGACCTGAAGGCGCACTACGCTTCCATGATGAAGAACCCCGAGATGGAACACGCCGAGCCGAACATGGTGACGCTCGCGCCAGGCAAGACCGGCGAGGTCGTCTGGCAGTTCACCAAGGCGGGCAAGGTCGACTTCGGATGCCTGCAAGCGGGGCACTACGACGCGGGGATGAAGGGCGTGGTGAACGTGGCCAGTGCCGAGGGCAAATAGGCATGGGCGCGGCGCGATTGTTTCCGCCGCATGAACGCCGCGGTTCCTTTTGCTGCGGGTTTTTACCTACTCATCGGCTCACAATTCATCTCACAGACCAGCCCACAAGCGAATCTGGATGAACAGGCCCCGAGCGAGGTGGCCGCCCCCCGAAGGGACGGTGACCCACCCAAGACCGGTTCGAAATCATCCCGTATGCAAAGAACTGAATTGAAGGAAATCCAAATGACCGCCTCGAAGCTCCTCTCCGCCATCTCCCTCGCACTGCTGGCTGCTGCCGGTGCCGCTCATGCCGAAAGCTATGACGGCGTGCATCAACTGACCTCGGCCACCAGCCGCGCCGACGTTGCCAGCCAGGCTGTGGTAGCCGCCCGCAGCGGCAACCCCTACGCTGACGGCGCCAACTCGGGCCCCGTGCAACTGATCGCCTCGACGACCAGCCGCGCTGCAGTCCGTGCTGAAGCGGTGGCTGCCGCCCACAGCGAGAACCCGTATGCCGAAGGCGTGACCTCGCGTGTCGCTCCGGTGCTGGCAAGCGGTGTCGATCGTTCCACCGTGCGTGCCGCAGCCCGCGCTGCTGCTCGTGGTGACGCTCTGCCGCTGTAATCGACAACGGCAACGCGCATAAATAAAAGCCGGGCCCTGCGAAAGCGGGGCCCGGCTTTTTGTTTGTTTGTCCAGGGGGCGAGCTAGTAGACGCGTTCTTCGATCGGCCCCACGCGGTCCGGATAGAACGCCACGTAGTCCTTGATCTGCGAGACATGCTCGTACGGCGACTCGTAGGTCCACACCGCATTCACCGAGCGCTCGCCGCCGGCCGGAATGCTGTAGTAGTTGCACTCGCCCTTGTACGGGCAGTAGGTTGCATGAGACGTGCGCTCGAGCAGCGACATCTTCACGTCCTTGCGGGGTATGTAGTGCACGGTTCCGAAGTGCGCCTCGCGCAGCGTCAGCGCTTCGCGCGTATCGGCGACGACGCAGCCATCGACCGACACCACCACGCGAAGCGGGTTGGGTGCAATGGTGATCGGATGGTCGGGGCCGGGGGTCTTGATGGTGCGTTCTGCGGTAGCGAACATGAGAAAGCTCCTTCGGGCAATCGGGGTGACGCAAGAATCGGCGGATGCGCATCTTGCCGCGATGCCGTGGCGATTAGAAGTAGCCAGAAAATCGGCCCATTCGCGACATGGTTAAAGACCGCGAATTCATTTGAATGGCTCTGGGAGCCTTTCGGATTGTGATTCAGCATGTAAGGAATACTGAAGTTCCATATCTTCGGTGCGCAGGTTGCGTGTGGTCACGAATGTGTGTGCTTCACGCATCAGCCTTCGATGAATCGAAGGCCCACGGTACCGCCGATTACCAGCGCGATGCATGCCATTCGCGGTGCGGAAAGGGCCTCGCCGAAGAACAAAACGCCCATCAGCACCACGCCCACCGAGCCGATGCCGGTCCAGATTGCGTAGGCCGGGCCCAGCGGCAGGTAGCGCAGCGCCCTGGCCAGCAGGTAGATGCTGAGCAGCGCGGTCGATACGCCGACGACCGACGGCACGAGCCGTGTCCAGTCTTCCGATTGCTTGAGTGCGGCGGCCATCGCGATCTCGACGAGACCTGCCGCCAGTAGAAATATCCAACCCATGAAAAAACTCCTTCGATGCTGTTGCAGGTAGAGCTGAGCCGGATAATTCCGGGCCGGGCACCGATCAACAAGTACGCACCTTTTGGTAACCATGGGAAATTCAAAGACGCCATCGAAGAAGTCTGAGCCTGTGGAAGAAGCCGAGGCAGCACCCGCCGATGTGTGGAATGCCGACTGCCCTTCGCGCCGCGTGCTGGAGCTCATTGCCAACAAGTGGGCGTTGCTGGTCATTCCGCTGTTGCGCGGCAAGCCGCAGCGCAACAACGAGCTGCTGCGCAAGGTGGGCGGCATCTCGCAGAAGATGCTCACTCAGACCCTGCGCGACCTCGAGCTCAACGGGCTGGTGCTGCGCGAAGACCACCAGACGGTGCCGCCGCACGTCGAGTACAGGCTCAGCCCGCTCGGCCTGTCATTGAGCAAGACGCTGATCGCCGTAGACCGCTGGGCCGAGGCGAACCATGCGCAGATCGACGCGGCGCGGCACCGTCAGTGATACCTTCGCCCGACCTCGAGCGATCCATCGAAGGACCGAAGTGAAGAAGAACAAACTCGCCACGCTGTTGCTCGCTGGCCTAGTGGCCGCCAGCGCCTGGGCCCAGGACTGGCCCGCCAAGCCCGTGCGCGTGATCGTGCCCGCGCCGGCCGGCAGCTCGCTCGACCTGATCGTGCGCACGCTGGCCGACCGCCTGCGCGTGATGTGGAAGCAGCCCGTGGTGGTCGAGACCAAGGCAGGCGCGGGCGGCCTGATCGGCATGGACACGGTGGCCAAGGCGCCGCACGACGGCTACACGCTCGGCATCGGCTTCAACGGCCCGATTGCCTTCGGCCCCTACATGTACGCACGCATGCCCTATGCGCCCGCGCGCGACCTTGTGCCCATCGTGCTCACGACCTCGCAGCCCAACGTGCTGGCGGTGCAGGCGGGCAACCCCGCGAACACGCTGCCCGAGTTCGTCGAATGGGCGAAGAAGCGCGGCAGCAAGTTCAGCTATGCATCGGTGGGCGCGGGCAGTTCGTCGCATCTCACGATGGAGTTGTTTCGCAGCGCGGCGCATATCGAGGCGGTGCACGTGCCGTACTCGGGTTCGCCGCCCGCGGGGCTGTCTCTGGCGGCCGGCGACACGCAGGCGCTGTTCACGGTGGCGCCCGCGCTGCTGCCGCTGATCCAGGGCCAGCGCGTGAAGCTCATTGCCGTGACCAGCGCCAGGCGCTCTGAACTCATGAAAGACCTGCCCACCGTGGCCGAGTCGGGCTACCCGGGTTTCGAGTCGCTGGCCTGGAACGGCTTGTTCACCGCCAGCGGCACGCCACCCGAGGTGGTGCGCCGCATCAATGCCGACGTCAACGCCGTGCTGCAGGAGCCGGCCGTGCGCGAGCTGCTGGCCAACCAGGGGCTGGTGGCGGGTGGCGGCTCGCCGGAAGAATTCAAGGCCTTCATCGACAGCGAAGGCCGCAAATGGGGTGCGATCATTGCCAAGGTTGGCATCCGCCTCGACCAATAACAAGCTCACAAACCCACGCCAGAAGACTCCAGGAAGAGAAAGAACATGGAACAGCAGTTTCCCCGCGATATCTACACGGAACCCGAGCCCGATCCGCACACGCTCGCCAACCTGGGCCCGCTCACGGGCCTGGCGGGCCTGTGGATCGGCAAGGCCGGCCACGACGTGAGCCCGAAGGAAGACGGCCCCGAGGCCGAGGCCTACATCGAGCATGCGGAGTTCCAGCCCATCGACGCGCAGACCAACGGGCCGCAGATCTTCTACGGGCTGCGCTACCACCTGCGCATCGTCAAGCCCGACGACGTGGAAACCTTTCATGACCAGGTCGGCTATTGGCTGTGGGAGCCCGCCACGGGCGCGCTGATCCAGACGCTGTCGATCCCGCGCGGGCTCACGGCCATGGCCACGGGGCACGCGAAGGCCGAAGACCGCAGCTTCAGGCTCGAAGCTGTGCGCGGCGGCGAGACCAACGGCATCGTGGCCAACCCGTTCCTGGAGCATGCGTTCAAGACGCTGCGCTACAGCATCGAAGTGACCATCCACGACGACGGCAGCTGGTCGTACGAGCTTGAAACGGTGCTCAGCGTGCTCGGAAAGCCCGAGCCCTTCAGCCACACCGACCGCAACACGCTGCGCAAGATCGGCGAGCCCACGCCGAACCCGACTGCACAGGCTGCAATGGCGGCAATGGCGGCAAACGCCGCAGCCTGAGCCGCTACTTCGCGAGTGCCGCTTCCACGTCCGCGTGGAACTTGGCCGAGCACCACTCGGTCGCGCCGAAGTACAGCGACGCTTGCGCACCGCTCGCGAGCGTCGATTGCGCAGACACGCCGAGCGCGAAGTCTTCGTCGAGCGCGCCCCAGAACGATTCGACGTTCTTGCGCCAGTAGTTCACCGACTTCTCGGTCTTCGGAAGCTCGGGAACGAGCGTGCTCGCGATCAGGCGCGAGCGCCCCGGCGATTCGGGCAGCACGGTGAACGCGTTGGCGTGGTCGCCCTCGTGCAGGATGAAAGTCGCCGGGAAGAAGTAGTAAATGATGTTCGAGTGCGGCCCCACCTGCCATGCCTGCGTGGGCGTGCCGCGCAGGCCTTCGATGCTGCGCTTGGGCAGGAACAGGCGCTGGTGCTGCCGGTCGTGGTCGGCCATCAACAGGTTGTCGTAGAACAGCGCGGCGATGCTGTTGCGATGCGCGTACTGGAAGTGATACGTCTCGAGGTTGGCTTCGAAAGGGATCTTCCAGTTGGCTGCGTTGTCGAAGGCGCGCTGGTGAAACGGCACCCAGCTGTCGTAGCCCCATGAGCGCAGGTCGGCGCCGAATCGCCCCAGCCAGTTGTCGATGTCGATCCTGGCGCTTTCGCCGTTCGCCACCACACGGGGGATGGCCCAGACGAAGCCCAGCGCTTCGGCAACCGGCACGCGCGCCAGGCTGCAATCCGATGCTGGCGCATGCGGAAAGTCTTCCGCCGACGGGCGCCCGCGCAGCGTGCCATCGAGCCCGTAGGTCCAGCTGTGGTATGGACAGATCAGGGCGCGTTGATTCGATGCGCCGGGCGGCTTCAACCGCGCGCCGCGGTGGCGGCAGGCATTGACGAAGCCGTTGAGTTCTCCTTCTTGCCCGCGCACGAACACCAGCGGCATGCCGGCCACGTCGATGGCGAACGAATCGCCGGCATTCGGGAGAGACGCCGAAGGGCACAGCGCCAGCGGATAGCGCCTGAAGATGCGTTCGACCTCCCGCTCATGGCGTTCAGGATCGAGATAGCGCGTCACCGGACTGACGCCCGGCTCACCGCGCTCGCTGCCGCCGGTCTCGATCAGCGCGAGAGCGCGCCGGATCAGTGCAATCTGTTCTTCATGCTGCATGCGCGCGATTGTGGCGAGCGAGTCGTGCGGCGGCTTGCTTCAACTGGTCGTGTTTCTCTGCCCGGATAGAACAAACACGCATAGCTCATAACCGGTTATATCGATAGCCTCAGGGCATGGACCTGAAACAGCTGGAGTACTTCATCCGCGTGGCCGAACTCGGCAGCTTCACCCGCGCGTCGGACGTCATCGACATCGCGCAGCCCGCATTGAGCCGCCAGGTGCGCCAGCTGGAAGTGGAGTTGCGGCAGAACCTGCTGGTGCGCAACGGCCGCGGCGTGGTGACCACGGATGCCGGCAAACGCTTGCTGGAGCATGGCCGCGGCATCCTCCACCAGGTCGAGCGGGCACGGGAAGACATGAGCCTCATGCGGGATGCGCTGGCCGGTCGGGTCGCCGTCGGCCTGCCGCCCAGCGTGGCCGGTGTGCTGACGGTGCCGCTGGTGCGGGCCGTGCGTGAGCGGCTGCCCGATGCGGCGCTGTCGATCACCGAGAACCTCTCGACGGCGATGCAGGAATCGCTGCTCACCGGCCGGCTCGACATTGCGCTGCTCTACAACCCGCAGCCTTCGCCCGACGTGGACAGCGAGACGGTGCTGGAGGAAGACCTGTTCCTGGTCAGCGCGACCAAGGGCACTGGGCCGGCGCGGCGTGGCGCGCCACTGGCCTTGCATCAGCTGGCCGAGCTGCAACTGGTGATCCCGACCCGGCCCAATGCGATCCGCATGCTGGTCGAGGCGGAGCTTGCTGCTATTGGCCGGCGGCCGCAGATCGCGCTGGAGATCGACGGCGTTCCGGCCATCCTCGCGCTGGTGGCCGATGGCGCCGGCCATGCCGTGCTGTCGCGCAATGCGGTCACCCTCGCGGGACGATCGCAGCGCTATGCGATCAGGCCCATCGTCAAGCCCGGCCTGCGCAGCCGGCTGGCGCTGGCGACCAGTTCGCAGCGGCCAGTCACGCGCACGCAGCGGGCCATGGGGGAACTGCTGCGCGAGCTCGTGCAGCAGCACCTCGGTGCCAATGCAGTGGCCGATGCAGCTCAGAAACGGTGACGCATGCCCACACCCACGCTGCCGCTGTTTCGAAAACCGGTCAGCCGGTCTTGCATGTAGACCGCGTACAGGTCGGTCCGCTTTGACAGAAAGTGGTCATAGCCGGCCGTCCAGGTGGTGCGGTGTGTTTCGGCGGCGCCCGTCACCTTGCGCTCGGTGCGCGCCACCGAGGCGAGGAAACGCCCTGCACCCACCGGAACCGCCGCGCCCAGCTGCGCGGTATTGGCGGTAGTGCGAATGTCGGGCGTGCGGGTGCGCTGCAACTGGCCGTACAGCTGCACGGCCTTGAAGTCGTAGGAGGCGCCGATCAGCGCGGCATCCTGCCGGCCGATGGTCGTGGTGAAGCCGGGGCCCGTCTTGGCCTGCTGCACCGACACCACGGCGGCAAAGGGCCCGGCCGCGTAGTTGAGGGTCAGGTTCAGGTTGCGGATGCCTTCGCGGTCCTGCACTTCGCCCATGCCGTAGAGCAGGCTGGCGCGCAGCCCGGCGAAGGTAGGCGAGGTGTATTGCACGGCATTGCTCCACACGCTGTCGCCGAGCACGGCGCGGTTGTACGTGGGCTGCCATGTGTGGAGCATGACGGGCGAGAACTGCAGCGACACGCCGAACGGATTGAAGGCGCCGCTGGCCACGAACATCGGATTGGTCTGCCGGCCGAGCGACAGCTGGCCGAAGCCGCCGGCCAGGCCCACCCACGCGTTCCGCGAGAAGTACGGGTCGGTGCTGTTGCGCCCGAAGGTGCCGGAGTCGGTCTGGAAGAAGCTTTCCAGTGCGAACTGCGCCTGCAGCCCATCGCCGAGGCTCTCGCTGCCTCGTACGCCCCAGTACGCCGTCGTCATGCCGCCGCTGCCGAGCACCTTGGTGCGGCCGGGCTCGTCGCTGCGCTGCATCGATCCGACGAAGGCATCGAGCAGGCCGTAGATCTGCACGCTGGCCCCAGGGTCTGCGGCAGTCTGTGCCCACGGGGAATGCGTGGTGGTGCACAGAGCCAGCACCGGCAGGGCGCGCAGCGAAAGTGCCTGAAGGCGGGAAAGTCTTCTCATGTCGTCTGTCTCCTCGTTGTGATTCGTAGCCTGCAAGGGCGCAGGCGCGCGCATCCGCACGCCACGGTTGTGCCGTGGCGTGGGGGCGGTGTCAGTGGCGTGTACGAGGCGCGGCGGCGGCGCTCAGTCGTACCAGTACAGGCGGCTCGGGTTGTCGACCAGCAGCTTGCGAAGCTGCGTCGGGTCGTCGCTGAACAGCGGCAGCAGATCGACCAGCTTGCCGTCGTCGGGCATTTCGCGCACGTTGGGGTGTGGCCAGTCGGTGCCCCACAGCACGCGGTCGGGCGCGGCTTCGATCAGCCGGCGCGCGAAGGGCACGGCATCCGCATAGGGCTGGCCCTGGGTCGAGAGGGTCTGCGAGATGCGCTCGGCGCCGCTCACCTTGACCCACGCGCGCTCGTCGCGCATCAGCTCCAGCATCATCTCGCAGGCCTTTTGGTCGAGGCCGTGCTCGACCATCGTGCGGCCCATGTGGTCGATGACGAAGGGCACCGGCAGCGTGTCGAGGAATGCGCGGTAGGTGACAAGGTCATCTGCGTCCAGATGCAGCACCAGGTGCCAGCCCAGCGGCCGGATGCGCTCGGCCATGCGCAGCACCGTGGGCAGGTCGGGCGCGCCGCCCAGGTGCTGCACGAAGTTGAAGCGCACCGAGCGCACGCCGGCCTTGTGCAGCGCGGCGAGTTCGGCATCGGTGATGCCCGCGCCCACCATGGCCACGCCGCGATAGGTGTCGGGCGATTGCGCAATGGCGTCGAGCATGGCGCGGTTGTCATGGCCATGCACGCTGGCCTGCACCAGCACCACGCGTTCGATGCCCAGCAGTTCGTGTAGGGCGCGCAGCTTTGCGGCGGGCGCATCGGGCGGCGTGTAGCGGCGGTTGTCCGAATACGGAAACACGTCACCGGGGCCGAACACATGGCAGTGCGCGTCGCAGGCGCCAGCGGGCAGGCGGAATGTGGGGCGGCTCGGGTTTGGATGGGGCGGGGCGATGGTTTTCATCAAGGCGGGCTCACTGCTTACTGCTTGGGAATGCCGGCGCGCTGGATCACGGCCGACCAACGTTGGATCTCGCTGTCGAGCAGCCGCGCCTGCTCTTGCGGTGTGCTGCCACGCGGCTCCACGCCGAGGTTCTGCAGGCGTTTCTTGACTTCGGGCGAAGCCAGCGCCGCACGGGCCTCCTGGTTCAGGCGGGCGATCACGTCGGGCGGTGTCTTGGCGGGCGCGGCCAGCGCGTTCCACGATGCGACCTGGAAGCCTGGCGTCCCGCTTTCCGCAACGGTCGGCACGTCCGGCAGGCTGGGCGAGCGCTTGTCGCCCATGACCGCCAGCGCGCGCATGGCCTTGCCTTCGATCTGCGAGAGAACGGGCGAGAGGATTTCCACCGCCACGTCGACCTGCCCGCCACGCAGCGCCGTGACCACGGCCGGCGTGCCGTTGAAGGGCACGACCTGCGCATCGATGCCGAGTGAACTCTTCAGCAGCTCTCCTGCCAGGTTCTGCGTACTGCCGACGTTGATGGTGCCGATGTTGAGCTGGCCTGGATGGGCCTTGGCGTGAGCCACCAGGTCGGTGAATGTCTTGAACTTGCTGTTGCTCGCGGCGAGTACCGCCATGTCGAAGTAGCCGAGCGTGGAGATCGGCGCGAAATCTTTCACCGTGTCGTAGGGCAGCGACTTGAACAGGCCCACGCTCACGGCATTGCCGTTGGACATCAGCAGCAGCGTGTGGCCGTCCGGCGGCGCCTTGGCTACCGTGTCGGAAGCCACCACGCCACCCGCGCCGGGCTTGTTGTCGACCACGATGCTCTGGCCCATCGATTCGGACATCTTCTGGGCCACGCTGCGCGCGACCAGGTCCGCGACGCCGCCGGCACCGAAGGGCACGACCAGGCGGATCGGACGCGAAGACAGGGGGGCGGCCAGCGCGGGCGATGCGCGCAAACCGGCGGCCAGGGTCAGCATCAGGCCGACGAAGCCGCGACGGGAATGTCTCATGTGTCTCCTTGTTGAACTTGTGTGCGGCCTTGCGCGCCGCCGACCCGAACTATTGCCCGTGGGTCAGCCCCCGGCAAGATCGCGTTCGCACTGGGAGATATAGTTTTTCGGCATGGCTGGGCGCTCGCGTGGCGCTCAGCGTCAATCCAGCCGCAGCGACCCCAGCCGCGCGACGATCAGGTCGTGCAGCGTCTGCGCAGCCACCGACAGGCTGCCTTCGCGCCGCTGCACCATGTAGAGCGTTCGCGTGAGGGAAGGCAGGGGCAGCGGCCGCGTCACCAGCGTCTCGCGCTGGAAGTGGAACAGCGTGAGCGCGGGCACCACGCTGATGCCCAGCCCGGCCTCGACCAGCCCCATCACGGTGGCCAGGTGCTCCACCTCGAACACCGCATTCAGCCTTTGCGGATGCAGCGCCGCGTCGAGCGCCTGCCGCACGCTGCTGTTGCGCGCCATCTGGATGAAGGGGTGGGGCGCGATCTTCTTCACCGTGAGGCGCGGCTCGCGCGCCAGCGGGTGGTCGGCGCGGCACACGAGGTGGAAGCGGTCGGTGCAGAGCTTGCGCGCACGCAGGTCGCTGTCTGCCGTGCCTCCGGCGCCCGAGGCGGCGAGCGCGAAGTCGGCCTGGCCGTTGCGCACCAGCGCGATGCAGGCGTCGGACAGCGCGTCGTCCAGGTCGATGCGGATGCCCGGCCAGGCTTGTATGAATTCTGCGAACACCGTGGGCAGCCAACCGGCCGCGAGTGAGGGCAGGGCCGCTACGCGCACGCGGCCCTTGCGGCGCTCCACGTGGTCGGCAAGGTCGCCCATGGCGCTGCCCATGTCGTCGAGCAGCCGGCGCGCGGAGCCCTCGAACAGCCGGCCTTCGGGCGTGAGCTGCACGCTGCGCGTGTCGCGGTCGAAAAGGCGGGTGCCGATTGCGTCTTCCAGCGTGCGGATCAGCGCGCTGAACGCGGGCTGCGAGAGATGGCTGCTCTGCGCCGCGCGCGTGAAGTTGCGGTGCTCTGCCAGCGCGAGAAAGGCGCGCAGCTGCCGCGTGGAGAGGTCGGGCGTCTTTCTCATCATGTCTCTCTTGTTATTTGAAAAGCGGATCAATCGATCCGTATTTTCGATTTTACGGATGACCGGCCGCTGCCTACAGTGCACGGCAATGAACTCCATTGATCCGCCCACGCTACTGATAGGTTGCGCCGCCGGCTTCTCGGGCGACCGCACCGATGCCGCCGGGCCGGTGGTCGACACGCTGATCGCTCGGCTGGCCAGCGGCCCCAAGGGGCAGCGCGCCTTCCTGATCTTCGAGACGCTGGCCGAGCGCACGCTCGCGCTGGCCCAACTGCGCCGCCGCGATAACCCTGAAGCGGGCTACGAGCCGCTACTCGACCACATGCTGCGCCCCGTGCTCGCGCGTTGCCTGGCGCATGGCATTCGCATCGTGAGCAACTTCGGCGCCGCCAACCCGCGCGCCGCCGCCCGGCACATTGCCCGCATGGCGCGCGAACTGGGTGCGAGCGCGCCGCGCATCGCGGTGGTGGAGGGCGACGACCTGTCGGGGCCCGAACACCGCGCGCTGCTGAACGAAGCGCTCGGCGCGCAGATGGAAGGGCTGCGCATGGTCAGCGCCAATGCCTACATCGGCGCCGAGCCGATTGCCGCCGCGCTCGACGCGGGCGCGCAGATCGTGGTGTGCGGCCGTGTGGCCGACCCGTCGCTCACCGTAGGGCCGGCCATGTCGCACTTCGGCTGGCGCGCCGACGACTGGGACCGGCTGGGCCGAGCGACCATGGCGGGGCATCTGCTCGAATGCGGTGCGCAGGTGTGCGGCGGCTACTTCGCCGACCCTGGCTACAAGAACGTGCCGGGGCTGGAAGCGGTGGGTTTCCCCATCGCAGAGATCGACGCCGACGGCCGCTGCACCATCGGCAAGGCCGACGGCACCGGCGGCCTCGTGAGCGAAGCCACGGTGAAGGAACAGCTGCTCTACGAAGTGCACGACCCTGCGGCCTACCTGACGCCCGACGTGGTCGCCGATATTGCCGACGCCGAAGTGCACGCGCTGCCCGGCGCGGATCGCGTTGCGCTCTCCGGCGTGCGCGGCCATGCGCGGCCGGGCCGCTACAAGGTCAACGTCTGCCATGAAGGAGGCTGGCTGGCTGAGGGCGAAATCTCCTATGCGGGGCCGCGCGCCGAGGCCCGTGCGCGGCTCGCGGCGGACGTGCTGCGCAAGCGCCTGGCCGGACTCGCGTTGCGCGTGGACCTGATCGGCGCGCTGAGCATCCTGGGCGACGACGCGGGCCGTGCGCTGGCGGACACACCCGACGCCGGCCTGCGCGACGTGCGCCTGCGCGTCGCGGCCACGCATGCCGATCGCGCGCAGGCCGAGCGACTGGCGCGCGAGGTCATGGCGCTCTACACCTGCGGCCCGGCAGGCGGCGGCGGCGTGCGCACCGCGCTCACGCCGCGGCTCAACACGCTGTCGTGCCTGCTGCCGCGCGAGGCGGTGCCGGTGCGCTTCGAACTGCTCGGCGAGGAGGCCCTGGCATGAACACCACTACCGACACCGTCGAAGTGCCGCTGTACCGCGCCGCGCACGGCCGCACCGGCGACAAGGGCGATCGCTCCAACATCAGTGTCATCGCCTGGCACGCCGAGCTCTATCCCTTGCTGGTCGAGCAGCTCACGCCCGAGCGCGTCGCCGCGCAATTCCACCACCGTGCGCCGTCGCAGGTGCAGCGTTTCGTGTTGCCGAAGCTGCACGCGATGAACTTCGTGCTCGACGCGGTGCTGGACGGGGGCGTCAACGACGCGCTGAACCTCGACGCACATGGCAAGGCGTTGTCCTTCCTGCTGCTCGACATGCCTGTTCGCGTGCCTCGTGCGCTTGTGCACTTGCTGGCCGGACCATAGCCGCAGCTCTTTTCTTTTCCCCTAGCCATTCCATCCGGAGACAAAACAATGAAACGATTTCCCCTCACCGTGCTGACCGCCGCACTGGCCCTGATGCCACTGCTGAGCCATGCGCAGGCCTTCCCCGAGAAGGCCATCACCTTCGTCGTGCCCTTCGCGGCCGGCACCGCCACTGACCAGATCGCACGCGCGCTCGGCAACCAGATCGCGGCGGAGACGAAGCAGGCCGTCATCATCGACAACAAGGCCGGCGCCAGCGGCTTCATCGCCTCGCAGAACGTGGCCAAGGCGCCCGCCGACGGCTACACGGTGCTCATCACCACCAACACCACGCACGCGGCCAATGAGCACCTGTTCAAGAAGCTGCCCTACGACCCGGTGAAAGACTTCGCGCCCATCGCGGCGCTCGGCAAGGGCGGGCAGATCATGGTGGTGAATCCCTCGTTCCCTGCGAAGAACGTGGCCGAGTTCATCGCGCTCGCGAAGAAGGATCCGGGCAAGTACAGCTTCGGCAGCGGCAGTTCGTCCAGCCGCATGGCGGGCGAGCTGCTGCAGCAGATGGCCGACATCAAGCTGCTGCACGTGCCCTACAAGAGCAACACGCTCGCTGTGACCGACCTGCTGGGCAGCCAGATCAACATGATGATCACCGACACGGCCACCGGCCTGCCGCAGGTCAAGGCCGGCAAGCTGCGCGCGCTGGGCATCTCCAGCTCGGCACGCTCGCCGCTCGCACCTGACGTGCCCACCATCTCCGAGGCCGGCGTGAAGGGCTACGAGATGGGCTACTGGTTCGCGGCCTATGCGCCCGCGAAGACGCCGCCCGCAGTGGTCAAGCGGCTCAACGAACTGCTGGTGAAGGCCGCGAAGAGCGAGGCTGCGAAGACCGCGTTCTACGAGCCGACCGGTACCGAGGTGTTCACGACCTCGCCCGAAGAGCTTGCGAAGTTCCAGGCCAACGAGTCCCAGAAGTGGGGCCGCATCGTGAAGTCGGCCGGCATCGAGGCCGAGTAGCCCGCGCGCCGTAGCGGGGACCGGCGCCGCAACACGACAAGACACACAACGAAGGAGACAAACCATGAAACGCTGGAGCCTTTGGGCTGCCACGGTGGCTTCGGCCGCCCTTTTTCTGAGCGCATGCGGTGGAAGCGGCGGAGGAGGTGGCGTGCTGCTGCCACCGCCCACCGCCACGACACCCACCACACCGCCCGTGACTGCCACCGCGCCCAAGTACAAGCTCGCCATCACCGCGACCGAAGACGTGCCCGGCACATTCGGCAGCGTGGGCGCCTACGAGAAGATCACCGGCACCTTCACCGGCGAGGTCGATCCGAAGGACGCTCGCAACGCCATCATCCAGGACCTGTCGCTCGCGCCGCTCAATGCGAACGGCAAGGTCGAGTACACGTCGGACTTCGTGCTCTTCAAGCCGAAGGACATGACGAAGGCCAGCGGCGTGCTGCGCTACGACGCGCCGAACCGCGGCAACATCGTGAGCCTCGATCCGTACTTCGCCTCGCGCGGCTACGTGTTCCTGACGGCCGCCTGGCAGGGCGATGTGCCGGCCGGGCCCGGCAAGCTCACGCTGAAGGTGCCGGTCGCGAAGAACGCCGATGGCAGCAGCATCACCGGCACCTACCGCGCCGAGTTGCTGCCTACCGCAGCGAACAACGATTCGCTGCCCTTGCCAGGCGGCCCGTTCAATGCGGCGATGCAGGCCTATGCCACCGCGAGCCTCGACAACACGAAGCCCGGCTATGTGCTCACTCGCCGCATCAACGAAGGCGACGCGCGCCAGCTCATTCCCGCGAGCGAGTGGAAGTTTGCGAAGTGCAGCGCCGCCACGCCGTTCCCCGGTACGCCCGATGAGACGAACGTCTGCCTCAAGGACAAATGGGACCCGGCCTACCTGTATGAACTGGTCTACATCGCGAAAGACCCGAAGGTCATGGGCCTGGGCCTCGCGGCGCTGCGCGACATGATCACCTTCTTCCACCGCGACGCGAGCGATGCGGCGGGCACGGCCAACCCGGTGGCTGCTGCCATCAAGAACACCATTGCCTCGGGCGTCTCGCAGTGCGGCAACTTCATGAAGACCTTCGTGCACTTGGGCTTCAACGAGGACCGTGCGGGCCAGAAGGTGTTCGACGGCGTGTTCGCGCAAATCGCGGCGCGGCAGACCAACATCAACATGCGCTTCTCCATTCCTGGCGGCGGCGGTGGCGTGCGCGCCGACCACACGGCCTTCGGCCAGGCCGGCACGCGCGGCCTTTCGAAGGACTACGTGGACGACGTGGCGCAGCGGCGCGGCGGCATTCTGTCGCGCTGCGAGGCGAGCGGCACCTGTCCCAAGCTCTTCATCGGCTTCAGCGGCACCGAGTTCTGGACCCTGCAGGGCTCGCCGCTGCTGACCGATGCCTGGGGCACGACCGACCTCGTGCAGCCCGGCAACGCGCGCATCTACTACTACGCGAGCACGCACCATCTGCTGGGCCTCCCGTCGCTGCCGGGCGCAAGCGCAGGGGCGCTGTATGCGACCAACGGCAATGCCGGCGTGATTCCGGTCGTGCGCGCGCTGTACCAGAACCTGGAAGACTGGGTCGTCAAGGGCACGACACCGCCCGACAGCCAGGTGCCGAAGCTGGCAGACACTACGCTGGTGCGGCCGCGGCAGGTCAAGTTCCCGGCGATTCCGGGCGTGAGCTACACGGGGCTGGTCAACACCTATTCGCTGCTGGACTGGGGCCCCAACTACAGGCCGCAGGACGAGAGCGGCATCGCCACGCAGGTGCCGCCGGCCTACCTGGGCCGCGACTACGCGATCCTGGTGCCGCAGGTGGATGCGGACGGCAACGACATCGCAGGCATCCGCAGCCTGGACGTCACCGTGCCGCTGGGCACGAACACCGGTTGGAACTACACCAACCAGCCGGGCAGGATCGACCAGGCGGGCCTGTTCGGGTCGTACTTTGCGTTTGCCAAGACGGCGGCGCTGCGCGGAAGTGATCCGCGCCCGTCGCTGCAGGAGCGCTATGTGGATCAGGCGGGCTACATCGCGGCCTTGACTGCGGCCGCCAATGATCTGGTGGCGAAGCGCTTCATGCTGCGTGTGGATGCCGACGCAGCGATTGCCAGCGCGATTGCCAACCCGGTGCTTCCTTAAGCCGAGTGCACCCCAAAGCCCGTCTCGCCCGGCGCGATGTCTTCGCGCAGGGTGAGCGCGGGAATCTCGTAGTCGCCGGCGTTCTGCCGGCGGAACGGGATCGGGTCTGTGGTGAACAGCGTGTCGAGCCGCTGACCCAATTCCTCGGTGATGCGTGCGTAGGCAGCCTCGTCGACCTTGTGCGTGCGATGCACCACGTACGGCGGCAGCACGTCGAATCCGGGGTAGTAGAGGATGCCGTGGTGGATGGGAAACAGCAGGTCGTCCATCGGCCCGTTGATGCCGCGCGGCGCGTAGTGCGATGCCCAGCCGCCGGTCGTCACCACCAGCATGGCGCGCTTGCCGGCCATCACGCCTTCGCCGAAGCGGTCGCCCCAGTGCGTGTCCGAATGCTCGCCGAGGCCATAGGCAAAGCCATAGGCGTAGATACGCTCGACCCAGCCCTTGAGGATGGCGGGCATCGAGTACCACCACAGCGGAAATTGCAGGACGACCGCGTCGGCCCACAGCAGTTTTTGCTGCTCGGCGGCGATGTCCGCGGTTTGCGTGCCGGCCTCGAAGGCATGGAGCGATTCGAGGGAGGGGTCGAAGCGCGCGGCGGTGTCGCGCGCGGGGAAGTCGTCGGCGTCGAGCGCGGGCTTCCAGCGCATGGCGTACAGGTCGGACACCTGCACTGAATGGCCCGGAGCCGCCAGGCGTTCGAGCATGAAGCGATGGAGCGCGCCATTGAGCGAGGCGGCTTCGGGGTGGGCAAGTACCAGAAGGATGTTCACGGTTTCACAAGGGTTCGAATGAAGATGCCCTCAGGTTAGGCTTCGTGGCGATATATTGGAAATGAATAGTCTGAATTCCAGGAATTGCCATGAACAATTTCAACCGCCTAGACCTCAACCTGCTGATCACGCTCGACACGCTGCTGGCCGAGCGCAATGTCACGCGTGCGGCCGGGCGGCTGAACCTGTCGCAGCCCTCGGTGAGCGTGCAGCTCGCCAAGCTGCGCGAAGCGTTCGACGACCCGCTGCTGGTGCCCGCGCAGCGCGGCATGCGGCCCACTGCGCGCGCCGATGAACTGCGCGAGCCTCTGCGCGAGGCGCTTGAATCGCTGGGCCGTGCAGTGGCGCCAACTCGGCCTTTCGATCCGGCCGAGGCGACCACCACCTGGCGCGTTGCCGCGGCCGACTATGCCGAGTTGGCCATCCTGCTGCCGGCGCTGGCCGGGCTGCGTGCCGCGGCGCCACACACGCGGCTGGCCGTGGTGGAGGCCGTGCCTTCGCGCATGGCGCGGCAGCTGGAGAGCGGTGAGGTCGACCTGTTCTTTCACACCAGCGTGGGCGCGCCGCGTGGCCTGCACGCGCGCGTGCTCTTCCACGAACGCTACGTGCTGGCCGGGCGGGCAGGGCATCCGCGCCTGAAGCGCCGGCCCACGCTCGCGCAGTTCTGCGCGCTGGAGCATGTGGTGGTGTCGCTCGCCGGCGGAGGCTTCGCCGGGCCAACGGACGAGGCGCTGGCCGAAAAGGGTTTGACGCGGCGCGTGGCGCTGTCGGTGCCGCACTTCCTCTTCATGATGTCGGTGCTGGCCAGCACCGACATGGTCGCGATGCTGCCCGAGCGGCTGGCGCGCGGCGCGGCCGGGCTGCGGATGGTGGAGGCGCCGCTCGAAGTGCCCGGCTACGAGATGGCGATGCTCTGGCACGAGCGCCGGCACCGCGACCCGGCGCACAAGTGGCTGCGCGAGCAGATCGTTGCGAGCCTCTGAGCCGGGCTCGGAAGGGGCGGGCTCAGAAAGCGCTGATGGCCTTGTCGGTTTCCGCCTTGCGGTGCAGCGGCAGCCACAGCGTGAAGCGCGTCCCCGTGCTGCCGGACTGCCAGCTCACCGTGCCACCGATCACCTGCGCGCGCCGCTGCTGGTTGCGCAGCCCTCGTCCGCTTCGGCGCAGGGCCTCTTCCACGTCGAAGCCTTCGCCGTTGTCTTCGATCACCACGTTCACGCCTTCATCGACCGTCGCGGTGCTCACGCAGATGACGGTGGCCCGCGTGTGGCGCAGCACGTTGGCCACGCATTCCTGCACGATGCGCAGGATGTGCAGCGCGCCGTCCGGGTCCAGCCAGGGCAGCGAGGGCACGGGTTGCACTTCCCATTGCAGCGTGATGCCGGCGCTCTCGATGCGCGGAGCCAGGCGAAAGCGCATGGTTGCCAGCAGGAGCAGCAGGTCGGCTTCCACGTTTTCCATGGAGTCGATCACCAGCCTCAGGTCTTCCATGCAACCCTTGAGCACGCGCGAAATCTCGGCCTCGCTCATGACGCCTCGCTCCACCGAGCGGATGGCGCTGATCAGCGAAGAGCCCAGCCCGTCGTGCATGTCCTGCATGAGGCGGCGGCGCTCGGCATTGAGCATGTGCTGGTTCTCGATCACGCGCAGCCGCTGGTAGCTTTGCTCCAGCTCGGCTTCGCGCGCCTGCAGGCGCTGGGCCAGGCCCTTGTTCAGCCGGGCCACTTCGGCGAACGCGCCTGTGTAGCGCTGGAACATGATGTACGAGAAGACGAAGAACAGGCTGATGATGGCGTAGGGAGAGGTGTACACGGCCTCCGGGCTGACCAGGTTGTTCTGCAGAAGCCCGTCATAGGAAGTGAATGCGACGGCGAAGACAGTCCAGCCCGCCACCAGGCGTCCCTCGGGCAGTTGCGCGCGCAGCGCCTTGCGCAGGTTCACCGCAAAGATCGTCACCGCGACGGGCAGCACCATCAGGTTGAGCAGGGGCGTGAACAGGTAGAGACTGACGATATCCGTCGACACATGGGGCAGCGTTGCGATATTGCAGGCCAGCGCCAGGGTCACCGACACACGGGTCAGCCAGGGTGATGGCTGCTGGTGCAGGCGCTGCAAGAACAGGTGGATGAGGACGATCAGCCAGAGCAGGCTGGCCACTGTCATCCATTCGAACCAGTCGTCCGAAATCGGGATGAAGCTGCCGCCCGCGTAGTAGTGAAGCGTGCGCAGGAAGGCGAGCGCCGAGATGGCAAAGAACAGCAGGTAGAGCGATTCGCGCCTCTTGAACAGCCACACCGCGAACGCGAATGCGCCAACCGCCAGGAACGCGGCGCTGCCCATGAAGGGCAACTGCACCTGGAGCAACTGGCGGATCTGGTAGCGCCAGCTCAGCGATTCCTCGTCGCCCACCCACAGGGTCGAAAAGCCGCTGCCGCTGTTGCGCAGGCGGTCGACGCGAATCAGCACAGATGCCGGGGCGGGCGTATTGGCGGTCGCGTTCAACGGCAGCAGGAGCGGATGGTTGTAGCCGTTGTGGATGGGGCTGCCATGCGACTGGTAGAGCAGCACGCCGTCGCCGTACACCGCGATGTTGCCCAGGGTTTTCCAGCGTGGGAGGTAGAGAAGCTGCTGCTGCGTCTTCGGCGTCAGCCCGGACAGTTCGATGCGGTACCAGTCGGTGACGGTTCGCTCGCCGCTCGACGCATTGGGCACCAGTTCGCGCCGGGCTGTGTGGGGGAGGCTGACCGTCTTCCAGCCATCGGTTGGCAGAGCGGCGTCCACGATATGCCGCGGAGGTGCGGAATAGCCCGTGCCGGAAACCGAGAGCAACTCGGCCTGCGTGATGTGGACAGGGCCGTCGTGCTGCGGCACCGCATCCGCCGGGAGTTCATCGGCGTACGCAAAAGACAGGAAGGCCAGCGGCAGGGCCAGCCAAAGCCTTGCGATCCACCGGCTGATTCGCCAACAGCCTTTGCTGCCTAGCCTCATAGATCGCTTCTGCCTCGGAAATCACTTTTCGCGTGCTGTGGATGCGCCGGACGATTGCCGGCACCGTGCTGTAGCCATCTTTTGACGAGCCCAGACTCCCGCTCACGCGGGCGGGCGCAATTATGTCCTCGCCCAGCCTTTCCGGCCAAACCGGGCAACTTGCCGCAAATTCTTGAATGGCATAGACCGTCCGTCGAATGCACAGCGGCGGCCTCGCCCCCTAGCATGGAGCGCGTCGCCGCTCTTGCCGCACTCTGCCCGATGCACCGATGAAAACGCTCGCGTTCCTGGCCAGCCTCGCCGGCATGGCATTGCTTTCGCTCGCCACGGGTGCCGCCGAGCCCGCCAAGGACCACCCGCTGGTTGGCCGCTACGAGGGCGCTGTGCTCGACGGCTACAAGGCCGCCGCCTACGACGAGGTCGGCCTCATCAAGGAGCCGTTCCAGAACTGGGCCGGCGGCAAGCCCGACCTGCTCAAGGTCGAGGGCAAGGTGACGCTCTACCTCTACAAGCTGCCGAAGGACCGTTCGCTCCTCGAAGTGCAGCGCAACTACGAGTCCAGCCTGAAGGCCAAGGGCTTCGAGGTGCTCTTTACCTGCGGCACGGCCAATGCCTCCTGCTACAAGCCGCGGCCAGGCAGCGTGGACACCAACACGCCCTACGACTTTGCGCTGGCCTTCGACGACCCCGAGTGGCCGCGCCTGGGCAGCCGCGGCGACTACGCGCGCAACTATTTTTCGGTGAGCGGCCGCTACCTGCTGGCGAAGAAGACCGGGCCCACGGGCACCGTCTACGCCAGCATCGCGCTGGCCGAACACAACGCCGATGTCGGCAACCACGCCTTCGTGCGCGTGGTCGAGAGCAAGGCGATGGAAGACAACAAGATCGTGTTCGTCGACGCGACGGCCATGCAGAAGAGCCTGGCGGAGACGGGGCGCGTCAATCTCTACGGCATCCTGTTCGACCTCGACAAGGACATCATCCGCCCCGAGTCGCAGCCCACGCTCGACGAGATGACCAAGCTGATGCGCAGCAACCCGCCGCTGAAGCTGTCGGTGGTGGGGCACACCGATGCGCAGGGCGAGGCGAAGCACAACGACGACCTGTCGAAGCGCCGCGCGCTGGCGGTGATCGCGGTGCTGGTAAAGGCCGGGGTGGACCCGCGCCGCTTCACCACGCGCGGTGCGGGCGCGTCAGAGCCGGTGGCACCCAACGGCAACGAGGCGGGGCGGGCGAAGAACCGGCGGGTGGAACTGATCCGCTTATGAAGGAGCTTGCTCGCACCGCCCTCAGATGACCGGCACGCTGGTTTCCTTCAGCACGCGCAGCACGAAGTGCGACTTGCTGTGCCGGATGCCCGGGATCTTGTAGAGCTTTTCGCGCAGCAGCCGCTCGTAGTCGCGCGTGTCGCGCACGGCGATGCGGATGTAGTAGTCGTAGTCGCCCGACACCAGATAGGCCTCCTGTATCTCGGGAATGGTCGCGAGCACGCGGCCGAAGTCGTACAGGGTCTCGTCGGTGTGGCTTTCGAGCGTGACCTGCACGATCACCGAGTCGTGATAGCCGAGCTTGGCCGGGTCCACGTCGACCGTGTAGCGCTTGATGACGCCGGAGGCTTCGAGCTTCTTGATGCGCGTCCAGCAACTGGTGGGCGACAGGCCGACCTCGTTGCCGATCTCCTGCAGGGTCTTGCGCGAGTCGAGCAGCAGCACGCGCAGGATCGCCAGGTCGGTCTTGTCAAAAGATCCTTCGTTGTCGCCGGGTGTTTGCCGATTGGTTTTCATTAATCGAGCTTAAAGAGCCAAAAGAAAGAAGCATATTTTGCTCCCGAACCGGAAGAATTGACGGCATGCGACTGCTCGACCTACCCCTCACGCCCTCCCTCTCTCTTCACCCGGAAACGCCAGCGCGCATTCGCAACGGCGCCGAAGCCCTGCTCGACACGCTGGTCGAGTGCGGCGTGGACACCATCTTCGGCTACCCCGGCGGCGCGGCGCTGCCGCTGTACGACGCGCTGCACGGCGAGCCGCGGCTGCGCCATGTGCTGGTGCGCCACGAGCAGGCGGCCGTGCATGCGGCCGAAGGCTATGCGCGCAGCACCGGCCGCGTGGGCGTGGTGCTGGTCACTTCGGGGCCGGGCGTGGGCAACACGATCACCGGGCTGCTTGATGCCATGAGCGATTCGGTGCCGGTGCTGTGCATCAGCGGACAGGTGGCAACGGCCGTCATCGGTACGCAGGCGTTCCAGGAGAGCGATGCGCTGGGCATGTCGCGTTCGGTGACCAAGTGGAACCGGCAGGTGCGCTCGGCCGACGACGTGCCCTCGCTGGTGCGCCGTGCGCTGGAGATCGCCACCACCGGCCGCCCTGGGCCAGTGCTGCTCGACGTGCCGAAGGACATCCAGCTCGAC
This sequence comes from Variovorax sp. YR566, assembly GCF_051992195.1. Taxonomy (NCBI): domain Bacteria; kingdom Pseudomonadati; phylum Pseudomonadota; class Betaproteobacteria; order Burkholderiales; family Comamonadaceae; genus Variovorax; species Variovorax sp. YR566. The sequence goes on from NZ_CP197092.1 coordinate 3,102,902, forward strand.
CGCCTGGGCCAGGCCCCCGAGCCAGCGCCGCTGCGGGCCCTGCGCACGAGCCGCATGGCGCTGCCGCCCAAGGCCATGATGCAGCGCGCCGCCGACCTGCTCTCGACCGCGCGCCGGCCCGTCATCTACGGCGGCGGCGGGCTGGTCAATTCGGGGCCTGCCGCGTGCGAGGCCTTTGCGAAGCTCGTGAACCTGCTGCACGCACCGTGCACGCTCACGCTGATGGGGCTGGGCGCGTTCCCCGCGTCCGACCCGAAGTTCATCGGCATGTTGGGCATGCACGGCATGCTCGAAGCCAATCTTGCAATGCACGAGGCCGACCTCGTGGTGTGCGTCGGCGCGCGCTTCGACGACCGCGTGACCGGCAAGCTCGACGAGTTCTGTCCGCATGCACGCAAGATCCACATCGACATCGACCCTGGCAGCATCAACAAGGTGGTGCGCGTGGACGTGCCGATGGTGGGCGACTGCGAGGTGATCCTCGAAGGCCTGCTGGCGCTGCTGCCAGCGGAGGGCTTCGCGCCCGAGCGCCTCGCACCGTGGTGGGCGCGCATCGAGCGCTGGCGCGCGGAAGACTGCCTGGCCTTCGAAGCGCGCGAGGACTCGATCCTGCCGCAGCAGCTGATGTCGTCGCTGCAGAGCGCCATCGGCGGTCGCAATGCCATCGTGTCGACCGACGTGGGCCAGCACCAGATGTGGGCCGCGCAGTACCTGCGCTTCGACAGCCCGCACCACTGGCTCACCTCGGGCGGGGCAGGGACCATGGGCTACGGCCTGCCCGCCGCCATCGGCGCGCAGATCGGCCACCCCGGGGCGCTGACCGTGTGCGTGAGCGGCGATGCCTCGGTGCTGATGAACATCCAGGAGCTCTCCACTGCCGTGCAGCACCGCGTGCCGGTGAAGCTGGTGCTGTGCAACAACGGCTACATGGGCATGGTGCGGCAATGGCAGGAGCTGAACCACGGCAACCGCCTGAGCCACAGCTGGAACGAGGCGCTGCCCGACTTCGTGGCGCTGGCCAAGGCCTTCGGCTGGGGCGCGCGGCGGGTGTCGGACCCGGCCGAGCTGGAAGACGCGCTGGCCGAATGCCTAGCGAGCCAGGGGCCGTTCTTTCTCGACGTGCAGGTTGCGGCGCAGGAGAACTGCTTTCCGATGATGCCCTCGGGGCACGGGCACCACCGGGTGATGCTGGCGAAGGACAGGTGGTACGAGGAATCCTGAGCGCAGGGTTCTAGACGCTCTGCAGGCGCACGTCGTTCGCGGGAATGGCGTTGAGCTCGGCCCAGTCCATCTCTTCTTCCAGCTGGTGGTAGGCGTCGTCCTCGATCTGCCCGCTGTGGCGCAGTGCTTCGAGCGCCTGCCGTTGCGCGCGGATGGCCACGGCGCGTAGCCGGTCGTGCGCCGTCTTCGCCTGCGGCTGGCGCTCGTCTTGCGCCAGCACGCGCGCCGCGCGGTATTCGTCGCGCACGGCGTCGGCCTCGCGGCTTTCTTCGGCTTCGAGGGCCGACAGCGCCGCATCCATCATCGCGGTGCGCGCGAGCGAGACCTCCTTGTCGAGCGATGCGTCGGGCTCGATCTTCAATGCCCTGATCAGCGGCCCGATGGTGAAGCCCTGGATCACCAGCGTGCCCAGCACCACCGCGAACGCGCTGAGCACGATGAGGTCGCGCCCCGGAAAATCCGCCGGCAGCGCGAAGGCCGTGGCCATCGTCACCAGCCCGCGCATGCCCGACCAGCCGACCAGCAACCCGATGCGCCTGGACGGCACCGGAATGTCGTGCCCCTGGGCGATCAGGCGCAGCTTGTACGTGCGCATCGCGGCCCCGTAGATCTGCACCCAGACCACCCGCACCGCGATGACCAGCACCAGCACGAGGCCGGCGAACTGCAGGGCATGCACCAGCTGCGGCCCCGACAGCCGCTCGAGGATGCTGCGCGCCTGCAGCCCCATCAGGAAGAAGGCCAGCACGTTGAGCGTGAACACCACCGCGCCCCACACCGCATAGGAGTGCACGCGGTCGCGCGGAGCGTGGTGCTTTGGCGCGAACTGGCCCAGCGTCATGCCGAAGGCAACCACCGAGATGATCGGCGACAGGTGCAGCCGCTCGGCCACGATCCACGCGCCGAAGGTCATCACGAACTGGAAGATGATGGCCGAGCGCGTGCCCGCGAAGAGCGGTGAGCCGAAGTGGATGTTGAGCTTGGCGAACGCGAAGCCGACCAGCGCACCGCCCGGCACCGCGACCAGCAGCATCGGCAGCGAACTCGTCATGGGCACGTGCGCGGCGCCGGCTGCCGACACCGCCACGCCGAACACCAGCAGCGCCACTGCGTCGTTGAGCAGGCTCTCGCCGTTGATGATCGAAAGCGTGCGTCGCGGAATGCGGAACTGCTGCATCACCGCAGCCGCGGCCACAGCGTCGGGCGGCGCGACGATGGCGCCGAGCGTGATCGCGGCCGCCAGCGGCAGGCCCGCGAAAGCCCAGCCGGCCCATGCGACCACCGCCGTGGTCAGCAGCACCGCCACCAGCACCAGCGAGATCAGCGGCATCCAGTTGCGCCGCAACTCGCGCGGCGAGATGTCGAAGGCTGAATCGAGGAGGGCAGGCGCGATGAAGAGCGCCAGCGCCAGATGCGGGTCGAGGCTGATGTGCGGCACCCAGGGCATTGCGCCCAGGCACACGCCGGCCAGCGCCAGCATCGACGGATAGGGCAGTGCGAGGCGCCGCGAGAGCTGCAACAGCAGGCAGGCGGCGATCAGCATGACCAGCACGTTTTCGAAGATGTCCATTGGAGTCCTCGGTCTTGGTGTTGTTTTCCCCGAATACTAAGAGGTTGATTCATCCTCACCTGATGAAAAGAAAAGGGGCCCGGTTGCGGGCCCCTTTTCATCAGGCTGTCGGGGCTATCAGGATTTCACGAACGCCAGCAGGTCGGCGTTGAACTTGTCCTTGTGCGTATCGGTCAGGCCGTGCGGTGCGCCGGGGTAGACGATCAGCTTGTTGTTCTTCACCAGCTTGGCCGAGGCCAGGCCGGCGGCGCCGATCGGCACGATCTGGTCGTCGTCGCCGTGAACGATGAGCGTGGGCACGTCGAACTTCTTCAGGTCTTCGGTGAAGTCGGTTTCCGAGAACGCCTTGATCGAGTCGTAGGTGTTCTTGTGGCCGCCCGCCATGCCTTGCGCCCACCACGAGTCGATGAGGCCCTGCGACACCTTGGCGCCGGGGCGGTTGAAGCCGAAGAAGGGGCCCGAGGGCACGTCCTTGTAGAACTGCGAGCGGTTCGCGAGCTGCGCGGCGCGCAGGCCGTCGAACACTTCGATCGGCAGGCCGCCGGGGTTGGCGGCAGTCTTCAGCATCAGCGGCGGCACGGCCGAGATCAGCGCGGCCTTGGCCACTCGCTTGGTGCCGTGGCGGCCGATGTAGCGCGCCACTTCGCCGCCGCCGGTCGAGAAGCCGACCAGGATCACGTTCTTCAGGTCCAGCGTCTCGATGACGGTGGCGAGGTCGTCGGCGTAGGTGTCCATGTCGTTGCCGTTCCAGGGCTGGCTGGAGCGGCCATGGCCGCGGCGGTCATGCGCCACGGTGCGATAGCCCTGCGATGCGAGGAACAGCATCTGCGATTCCCAGCTGTCGGAGTTCAGTGGCCAGCCGTGGCTGAACACGACGGGCTGGCCGGAACCCCAGTCCTTGAAATACAGCTGTGTGCCGTCCTTGGTGACGATGGTGTTGCTCATGGTGCGTGTTCCTTTCAAAGAACGATGGATGGCGCCTTGGTTCGGCGCAGAAGTGGAGGCGGCGGACGCCGCCTGGGAAAAGCCGGTCCCCACGAGGGCTCCGGCTGCGACGGAAGCGCCACCGACCAACAGGCTGCGGCGGGTCGGGGTGGCGGTGGGGTTCTTGCTGTTTGCGGACATGGTGCGCTCCTTGAGTGACGTGGTTGAGATGAGTTTTGTATCGTATGAATTAATATCGCATGCGATGTAATTGGCCTGAAAAAACAGAAACGGCGAAGCGGCTGCGCATCACGCGTTCCTGTCGAGGCTGGCGCGCAGACCCAGCAACTGGGTGCGCAGCGCGCCGATCTGGTCGGGAGACAACTCCATGGCCTGCGCGACGCAACCCGGCAGCCCCTGCGCCTTGGCGCGCAGCGCACGGCCACCGGCCGTGAGCGACACGATGACCTGGCGCTCGTCCCTGGGCGAACGCACGCGCTGGATCAGTCCGCGGGCTTCGAGCCGCTTGAGCAGCGGGGTGAGGGTGGTGGTCTCGAGCGACAGGCGGGTGCAGATTTCGGAGACGTTGATCTCGTCCTTTTCCCACAGCACCAGCATGACAAGGTATTGCAGGTAGGTGAGATCCAGGTCGCGCAGCAGGCCGCGGTACACCTTGTTGAGGCTCAACATCGTCGAGTAGACGGCGAAGCAGAGCTGTTCGTCCAATACCAGTGAATTGCTCGCAGGGGCGTCGACGGGTTGGGCGGTGGAGCGCTTGGCAGGCATGGGCGAATATTAGATCGCGTGCGATCTAATGGCAAGCAATATTTCTCCGGCCGCGCGAACCCTTCAGTCCGGCGATCTGCGATAGGCCCCGGGCGGGGTTCCGAACTGGCTCCTGAAGCAGCGGCTGAAATGGCTCGCATCGCCAAAGCCGTTGCGATAGGCGATCTCCGAAACGCTCAGGTGGTCGAGTCGCCGGTTCTGCAGTTCGTCCTTCGCGCGCTCCAGGCGGCGCACCTTGAGGTACGTGCCGTACTGCGTGCGCTGCATCTCGAACAGGCGGTGCGTGAGCCGCTTCGAAATGCCAAGCTCCTTCGAGACCGCATCGACCGACAGCTCCGCATCGCCGAGGTGCGCCTCGATGAACGCTACCAGCCGCTGCCAGCGGTCGCGCTCGCGGCGCTTGCCGTCGGCCGCGTCTTCGGCGACCGATTCGCCCATCGATTCGCAATAGGTCGCCGCCAGCAGCGAGACGAGCGACTGCTCCGAAAAATACGCCAGCGCAGGCGCTGCCTGTGCCGTGCCGGGAAACACATGGCCCATGTGCGCGCGGGCAGCCTCGGCCAGGCGCGAATCGGCCTGCGCGATCGAGGGCACGAAGCGGTCGTGCAGGTCGGCATAGATGCCGAAGAACCGGTCGGAGGGCAGGCGCAGCATCACCAGCTTGCCGGGCGAGGTCAGCGTGCAGGTGGAGGGAAGCCGCGTGGTGCGGAAGGTGATGTCGCCCTTGCGGAAGGGCATGCGCCGGCCGCCCTGGTCGATGGTGCCTTCGCCTTCGACGGCAATCATGGCGAGCACGTCGCCCGTGCCGCCCATACCTCCGGTGGAGGCCAGCGCCGTGTCATGGCGAACCGCCAGCGGCGTCGAGGCGAAGCTGATGGCCAGCCCGCCACCCACGAGGCGGCAGGCTTCGAGGCTCATGCGCGGGTTGCTGTCCTGCACGCTCAGTTCGCCGGGGTAGACCAGCGAATCGAGCGCATTCGAGTAGCCCTGCACGTCGCCCGGATAGAACGGGCGGAAGCAGGGCGCGAAGCTCAGGTCGGAGGCTGCTGTGTCGTGGTGCATGGGTGGGGCTCCTGCCGTTGGCCCGCACGCTTCGTGCCAAGCAGGTGCAGTCGGATGCAGTCTAGGCGGCCATCCGTCGGCCATCCGTCGGGCAGGAGTCAAGACTTTCCACTAGTTGGCACGCTGGATCAACCCGCGTGCGCCCACGCGCAAGAGCAAACCGCACACCGCTTCTTACATTGGCCGCACCCCGCCGATGCAAAGGAGCCAAGCGTGAACGATACGAGCCCTGGAACCCACGACACCCCCGCGCCGTCTCTCGACGGCCTCAGCTACGGCAACTGGAGCGAGGCCGAAAAGCTCGCGCTCAGCTGCCGCATCCTCGCCAAGGAAGGGCACTCCGAAACCCTGGCCGGACAGGTCACCGTGCGCCAGCCCGACGGCACCTTCCTGACGACACCTCTCGCGCATGCCTTCGCCGAGATCCGCCCGCAGTCGGTCATGCGCATCGACGATTCGCTGCGCGTGCTCGAAGGCCGCGGCGTGCCCAACCCCGCGGTGCGCTTCCACCTGTGGGTCTACAGGCGCAGGCCCGACGTGAACTGCGTGATCCACACGCACCCGCCGTACGTCTCGGCGCTCTCGATGACGGGCGAGCCGCTGCAGATCGCACACATGGACGCCACGCCTTTCTTCGACGACTGCGCGTTCCTGCCCGAGTGGCCCGGCCTGCCGATTGCCGACGTCGAAGGCGAGATCATCTCCGCAGCCCTGGGCAAGAAGCGCTGCGTGCTCCTGGCCAACCACGGCTTCCTGGCCGCCACGGCGACCATCGAGGAGTCGCTCTACATGTCGGTGCTCATCGAGCGCGCGGCGCGCAACCAGCTGATCGCGCAATCGGCCTACGGGCGGCTCAAGCTGGTGGATCCGGTACTGGCGAAGGAGTCGCACGACTTCCTTCTGCAGCGCAGCATCGTCAACGCCAGTTTCGCGATGTTCGCGCGGCAGATCACGCAGGAGCAGCCATGAACAGCATCGCCTCGCCATTGCAAGCAAAAGTGGCTACTGCGGAGCGAAAGCAGCAGAGCGTGTGGAAGATCGGCGCCGCCACCATGGTCGGCACGGCCATCGAGGCCTTCGACTTCCTTGCCTACGGCACGGCCGCGGCGCTGGTGTTCAACAAGCTCTTCTTTCCCAACTTCGACCCCACAGTCGGCACGCTGGCGGCCTTCGGCACCTTCGCCAGCGGCATGCTCGCCCGGCCGCTGGGAGGCATCATCTTCGGGCACTACGGCGACCGGCTGGGCCGCAAGTCGATGCTCACGCTGAGCCTGCTGCTGATGGGCATCTGCACCGTGCTGATCGGCCTTTTGCCGACCTACGAATCGATCGGCCTGTGGGCCGCGGTGCTGCTGGTGCTGCTGCGCATCGGGCAGGGCCTGTCGTTCGGCGGCGAGCTCGGCGGCGCGATGCTGATGGCCGTGGAGCATGCGCCGCCCAAATGGAAATCGCTGGTCGGCAGCATGCCGCAGATGGGCGCACCCATCGGCGTGCTGCTGTCGTCGGGCGCCTTCGCGCTGGTCACGCAACTGCCGGAGGCCAGCTTCCTGAGCTGGGGCTGGCGGCTGCCGTTTCTTGCGAGCGCGGTGCTGATCGTGCTGGGCGTGTTCATCCGCATGAAGGTGCAGGAGTCGCCTGAGTTCATGCAGGTCAAGGTGCACCAGAAAACGGCGGCGCTGCCGGCGCGCGAGGTCGTGGTCGCGCACCTGAAGCCCTTGCTGCTGACCATCGGCGGCAAGCTGGCCGAGGTGACGCTGATCTACACCATTCTTGTGTTCTCGATCTCGTATGCGACCAGCCGCCTGGGCTTCTCGCGCTCCGATGCGCTGCACGCGCTGATCGCCGGCTCGACCGTGATGGTCTTCACCATTCCGGCCAGCGGCTGGCTTGCCGACAAGGTGGGCGCGCGGCGGCTCTATGTATTCGGCGGGCTGCTGCTGGCGATCATGGCGGTGCCGCTGTTCCAGGCCATCGGCAGCGGATCGCTCACGGCGTACACCGTGGCCATGGTGGTGGCACTGTCGATCAACTACCCGCTGATGTTCGCGCCGCAGTCGAACCTGTATGCGGCGCAATTTCCGGCCGAGCTGCGCTACTCGGGCATCTCGATCGGCATCCAGTTCGCGGCGGCGATCGGCGGCGGGCTTGCGCCGATCATCGCGGCCACGCTGGTGGCGAAGTATTCGAGCATCGTGCCGGTGGGCATCTATGTCGCGGTGCTCGGTGTGGTGGCCGCCGTCTCTGCCTGGCTGATGCGCCCGACCGCGAACGAATGAGCGAAGTGACCGTCGTCAGGAGTGCCCGTCCACCCGCATCTGGAAAAGGAAGTAGGGCGGTATGCACGCACCGCGCCCTTCGGGCTGGCCCTCGGCCTGCGCGCAGATGTAGTCGTCGCGGCAGGGCTGCTGCACCGAGCAGCTGCGCAGGTTGCCGGGCCGCGTGTGCTTCGCCAGGCATTCGCCGAAGGGCTTCTTCGCGGCGAGGCAGCTGTTGAAGTCGCTGAGGATCGCGATGCCGCCGCAGGTGCCGTTCTTGTCGCCCGGATCGCAGGGGCCCGAGCACATGCCGCCCGGAAAGCCGACCGAGGTTTTCTCGCACACGGAGAGCATGCCTTCGCAGGAGATGCGCGGCAGTTTTTCAGCGCGGTCCAGCCATGGGTTGGCGGATGCGGTGATGCGGGTGGGCTCGCAGCGCGCGCCGACCGTCGGCTTCTCGGCCATGGCGTTCGCATCGTCGGGCTCGGCCAGCGGGCGGAACGGATCGGGCCGCGGCGTCGACAGCGCGGCCCGCACATAGGTGCCGCGACGTGCCAGTTCGTCTTGCACATGCGGCGAGTGCGGCACCGCCAGCGCGTTGCCCGTGGTGAAGGTCCGCGATGCACCGCGCCGGTCTACTCCGAGCAGGTGAAAGCCCGCGACTGCGCGGCTCTGGTGGCAGCCCGCGCAACTCAGGTCGTCGAGGCGGCGCAGCACTGCCTGCGGTGATTGCAGCGTTCGGCTGCCCTGAACGGCCTGCCATTCGCCTGGTGCGAAGAGCTGCTCGAAGGGTCGGTTCGCCAGCCGTTCGAGCCCACGCGGCGCGACCGAGACGGCTTCGGTGGCGAGAAATTTCTCGGGAATCTGCAAGGTAGCTTCGTCCAGCGCGCGCAGGTTCGCGGGCTGCTGCAGCCATTGCTGCAGCTCCTTGCGCAGCGAGGCGCTGGCCTTGAGCTTTGCGATGTCGGGTGTGTTTTCCAGCGGCGCAACGTCGAAGCGCTTCGCGCCTGCATTCCAGCGAAAGGCGCGCAGCATGTATTCGGCATGGCCGCCCAGATCGGGCCGCACCGCCGAGGGCCAGCGAACGCTCTGCAGGTTGGTCGTGACCTGCGCGATGCGCGCGAGCGCCAGGCGCTGCGGCGCCAGCGGACCATCGGCCGATACCAGCCAGCGGCCCGTTGCCTCGTCGGTCATCGACGCTTGCGGCGGCTGCCAGCGCTTCGCGGCGCTCGCGCAACTGCCATCGGCATCGGGCGCATCGCCGCGTAGCTCGACGTTGACCGTCATCGGCAGGCGCGACTGCATCGCGGCGGTGCGATAGGCCAGGCGGTACACCAGCCGCGTCTCGCCACATGCGTTGCTCTGGAAGGGCCGACGGTCCATGCGGTTGGCGACGCCCACCAGTTCGAAGAAGGCATCGGGGCTCGCAAGCCAGCGCGCATCGAACAGCCGGTGCGGATATTTGGAGATGCCGACGCCGGCCTGCCTGTCGCGCCGCTGAAGGCTGGAGAGGCTCGCGCTGATCGACTCGGTGATGGAGCGCCAGGCGGGCGAGCGCATCAGGGCCTGGTTGGTGGCGATGCCGTCGCTACCCGGCGTCTCGCCGGTCCAGTGCGCGAAACCTGCGCCGGAATTTTCCGCGGCCTGCAAGGCGGCGGGCGACGTGACGAGTAGCACCGGCTCGGCCGCGGCACCAAGGGCGAACGCCAGCGCGAGGCCGGCAGTCAGGCTGTGTTTGAAGGTCGGCACGCTGGCGATTGTGCCGCGATGAGCCGCTCCGCTTGCGACCGCCGCCTCAACGGCGCGGCGAGATATTCAGCGTCTTGCAGAAGTCGTAGAAGGCTTCGAGCTGCAGCGATTTGTCGAACACCGCATCCACGCCCGCGGACAGCGCGCCTTCGCGCACCTCGGAGGTCGCGTAGTTCATGAGAACCACCGTGCGCTGCGCTGGTGACTTGTGCTCCTGCAGGTACTGCGCCACGGTGAGCCCGTTGCCTTCGGCCAGGAAGATGTCGATGACGGCCGCGTCCCAGCCTTCGGGGTTTTTCTTGAGCCAGTCGATGGCGGCGCCGGAGGTGGTGGCGGTGCCGATCACATTGCATTCGGAAAATTCTTGCAGCCCGTCGGTCAGCGTGGTGGCGATCAGGGGGTTGTCTTCAATCAGATAGATACGGGTCATCGGGGTCATCGTGCGGAGCCGGGAGCTTCTCGTTGTGTTCGTTCGGCTTGTCTCGGCCGAGGCGGTCATTGTGTCTGCCGACGGGGTGGGGCGAGTCGGACAACACCGTCATCTGTCGTAGCGGGATCACTGGCGTACAAGACGCGGCGGCGTATGCGGCCATATCGTGCGGCGGTCTTGAACTTGTCCACATCCGATGCCGCAATCTTTTACGCCTCCTTTCACATCCTCCGGCCGCAGCGCGCTTGTGCAGGCACCGCCCTGGCACTACGCCGGCTGGCTCGTCAACGTAGCCTTCGAATTCGATGCCGCGCTTGGTGCGGCGCTGGTGCCGGCCGAGCTTGGCACGGCCACCGGCAAGGGCTGCGTCCATTTCGCCGACTGGCAGGCCTGCGGTGACGATGGCCGCGAGCTGCTCGACCCCGTGTACGCGCAGTACCGCGAGACCATCGTTGTGCTCGAAATCGCGGCAAAGCCGGGCGTTGGCGATGCGCGCTTGTGCTTCTATTGCCCGCTGATCTACGTGGACCAGGACATCTCGCTGCTGCGCGGCTGGCTCCAGGGCTGGCCCAAGAAGATCGGCCAGACCTGGCTCACGCGCAGCATGCCGCTGATCCATCCGGCGGCTGCGCCGTTGTCGGCCGGCAGCCAATTGGGCGCGAGTCTCAGCGTGAAGGAGCGACGGCTCGTCGACGCTTCGGTCACGCTGTCGGGCGAGAAGGCCGGGCGCCTGGGTTTTCTGGCGGCACCGACCATCGGCGCCATCGGCTGGCCCGACCTGACGCAGCCGGGCAGCGTGGCTGTGCCGCGCTATCTGCGCGCCGACATCATCGACCGCGTCGAGTCGGGTTGGGCCGGTGGCAGTGCCACGCTGCGGTTCCACGATCACCCGGTCGAAGAACTGGCGCTGCTCGGACCTGTGGACGCCACGACCGCCAGCGCCGGCTGGATGGGCATCACGGTGCGGGGGGCGCTACCCTTGGAGGGATGAACCCGCGCACAAGCTCACCCGCCTCGCATGTGATCGGCCTGCCGATGGAAGACGGCGCGCAGGTCGAGGCGATGTTCGCGGCCGACCCCAAGGCGCGCTTCGAGTTGCATTGGCATGCAGAGTGGAGCGTTGGCGCAATCCTCGAAGGCCGCTGCGAATTCACCTGCGCCGGCGAGCGGCAGGTGGCACAGGCGGGCGACCTGGTGCTGATGGCGCCCTTCATGCTTCACACCGCCGGCGTGAGCGCGCAGGGCTTTCGCATGGTGATGCTGTATGTGCCGCACGTCTGGGTTGGCGCGCGCTTCGGATGGCCGCAGGGCCAGCGGGGCGCGCTGCGCCGGAGCGTCTGGCAAGACGCGGCCATGGTCGATGCACTGGCTGTTGCAGCGCTGGCGGAAGACGGTGCGCAGGTCGGCCGGCTCCTGGAGCAGGTTCTTGGAGCGCAGACCAGCGGCGAACTGGTGGCGGTCGAACGGCATGCGGGCGACGCGCGCGTGGAGGCCGTCTGCGACGCGCTGGCGACCGAGGATGCCTGCCGCATCGATCCGGGCGGGCTGGCCCGGCGGCTGGGCATGTCGCGCGAGCACTTTCATCGCCTGTTCCGCGTGGCCGTCGGCGTGACGCCGGCGCACTATGCGCGGCTCGCGCGCATCGGCAGGGCCAAGGCGCTGCTGCGCGAGGGGTGTGCGGCAGCCGATGTGGCGGCGCAATGCGGCTTCACGGACCAGGCTCATTTCTCGCGCTGGTTCCGCCGCTGCTTCGGCGTGACGCCGGGCAACTACATGGCACGCGCATAGCGCCCCGGCGGCATCCCGACATACCGGGTGAACGCGACGTTGAATGTGCTTGCGGAGCTGTACCCCACGCGCTGCGCAACTTCGGCAATGCCAGCTTCCTTGCGTCGCAGCAGGTTCTTTGCCATGGCCATTCGCCAGGCAAGGAGGTATTCCATCGGCGCGACACCCACTGCGCGGCTGAAGCGCTCGAAGAACGTCGAGCGTGAGAGGGCCGCCTCTTTCGCCAGCTGCGCAACTGTCCAGGGCCGGGTCGGGCTTTCGTGCATCTGCCGGATTGCAACCGCGAGGCGCGGATGCGCACGCCACGCGAAGACGTTTTGCCCCGTTCTGATCGCCTGCGCGTGCTCGCGCTCGACGTCACCGACCCTGAAAGCATTCGCCAGGCCGTGGAGGCCGCGGGGCCAATCGACGTGCTGGTCAACAACGCAGGCATCGGATTGCTGGGCGTTCTCGAAGACAGCTCGATGGAGCTTGCCCGCGAAATCTTCGAGACGAACACGATGGGCACGCTGATGGTGACCCAGGCGGTGCTGCCTCAGTTCAGGCAACGCAGGGCAGGTGTCATCGTGAATGTATCGTCGAGCACCACGCTGAAGCCGCTCCCGATGCTTTCCGTGTACACCGCGAGCAAGGCGGCGGTCAACGCATTCAGCGAGTCGCTCGCGCTTGAACTCCGGCAGTTCAATGTGCGGGTGAACCTGGTCCTGCCCGGGCGGTCTCCGGGGACTCCCTTCAGCAAGAACGCACAGCCCCGGATGCAGGCGGGAATTCCGCAGGCGTACGCCGAGTTTGCGCAGGGCGTATTCACGGCAATGGGGCAATCGCCAGGGCCGGTCACGCACGCGCTGGATGTGGCGCAAGCTGTATGGCGCGCGGCGAATGACCCGTCGTGCCCGATCCGGATTCCCGCTGGCGCGGACGCCGTGGCGCTGGCCGAGGCGTTGACCTGACATCGGACGCTCGCGTTGGCAGCGCAACCCGCCCGCGAGTGCCAGCAAAAAACCAACACCGGCACCGATTTCAATCGGCAGGCAAGCAACGCTGCGGATCGATAAACGCGCCCGAAAACAGCAGCATCGTTACCAGCTGTTGTTCGTGAGCCTGTCGAACACATCTTGAGACCTGCCTGTGGGCATCGGCGCAAGCCGGGCGCTCGAAATGGCGCCGCCCTTGAATCTCCTGAGAACCTGAACAACGCGCTGCGCCGGCCAGCCGGATCGGCCCTGCGTTGTCAATCTCCTTCACTCTAGAACCAATGTAGGAATCTGCCCCGATTCAGCGGCCGAACTGAATGGGAAGTTCGCACATCTTGTTTCTCACGGAAGCAGAACGGATTGCGGTTTCGACGTACTTTTATTGCACTGCAGCATCAAAAAAACGAGCCTCCGGGCTCGTGGTTCGACAGGGTTCTTCGGTCAAGTCCCTTTCATCAATGGGCGATGTGCCGGCACGGTTGCCGGTGCGCGCCGTCGACGTTTCAAGAGGTGGCTATGCGTGCGTCCAAACCGATTTCGTATCTGCTCTTTCGTCGCCCGGCGCGCATTGCCGGCACCATCGACCGCCGCGCCCGATCGCGGCCCGGTCGAAGTCGGCAGAGGGGTTCATTCGTTCCCAAGCTGGCGGCCTACGCGCTGCTGGCTTTCGTGCTGTGGCTCATGATCGCGACCTTGATCCAGCCGCTGCTGTCCGCGCAGGCGACGCGGGCCGTCCTGGAGGCGCCCGTGGGACTGGTCACCTCGCCGATCAACGGCGTGGTGACGCAGATGGCGGTGCATACGCGCGACGCGGTGGTGCCGGGCTCCCTGGTGGCCACGGTGCGCAATCCCACGGTCAGCCAGGAGATCCTCACCACGCTGACAACGCAGCGTCTTGCCTTGCAAAGCCAGCTGTCGCAGCTGGGCAATCAGTTCAAGGCCGACAGCCAGGAGATGAGATCCGTCGGGCAAGAGGCCCAGGTTCACCGCCAGGCTTCCCTGGCCCAGACATGGGACGCATGGCAAATTGCCCAGCGGCAGCGCGACGTGGCGCATAGCGTGGTGGCCGAGCAGGAGAACAAGGTCCGCACCAACGAGGCATTGCTGAAAGAGGGCGCCATCAGCGAGCAGGTGATGAACGCGGCCGAGGCCCAGCTGAGCACAGCGCGCGCCAACGCGGCGGTGGCCGAGCAGGCCTTTGCCGGGCAGGCGCAGACCGTGGTGAGCGCGGGGCAGGGCGCCTTCGTGGGCACCGGCGGCAGCAACCTGTTCCAGACGCTCTCGAGCCGGCGCGAAGCATTGCGCAACAGCATCGACCGTGCCCAGCAGGACGGCACCGCCATCTTCAAGCAGCTCAAGCAGATCACACAGCTTGAAGACGATGAGCGCCGCCGCGTCGAGAAGCTCGCCGCGTACCAGGTCACGGCCACCCAGCCCGGCCTGGTGCACACCGTGCTGGCGCCCGAGGGCGCGTACGTCACGGCCGGTGCCTCGCTGGTGCGCGTCACCGATTGCAGCCGGATCGGCGTCGTCGCGGTGTTTCCCGCGCGGCTGGCCAAGCGGTTGAGCATCGGCTCCATGCTCGACGTGAAGATCGGCGAGAACAGCACCGCGTTGCCTGCACGTGTCGAGCAATTGCTGCCCGAGGCTTCCGAGGCGCTGCAGAGCACGTACAGCGTGCCCTTCCCCTATGCCGAGCAGGGCTCCATCTATGCCGTGGCACGCATCGAGGACAGCGGGGTGCAACAGGCCGAATCCCGCAGGCAGAGTCTCTGCGTGCCGGGCAAGGTGGTTTCGGCCAGCCTCAAGACCTGAGCACGGGCACGTTGCGCTTCTTCTTCAAGAGAACGACATGCCGATCTCCGTTTTTTCCCGCGCACGGATGCGGTGCATGCGGTGCACCGTCGCATCGATGGCGCTGGCCTGCGCGGCAGCGGCGACTTCGGCGGCCCAGCCCGGCGCCACGCAGCAGGCGCTCGCACGTGACAGCTGCGACGGGTTGCGGCGCGCGGTCGCGCACGACCAGGCGGGCGTCGCGTCGGGGCCGTTGTTCCTCAACAGCTACAGGCCGACGGACGCCGGACAGGGCGAGCCGCCGTTCGAGCCCGCGTTGGCGGGCGCCGCCTTCACCTACGACAACGCATTGGCCGGCATCGCGCTGCTGGCCTGCGGCGACCGTGCCGCCGCCAGGCGCATCGGCGATGCCGTGGTGCGTGCCGTTGCGCACGACCAGAACTTCACCGACGGGCGCGTGCGCAACGCCTATCGTGCCGGGCCTGTCACCGAAGAAAAGCCCGCGCTGCCCGGCCGCTGGGACGCAGGCCGCAAGCAGTGGATTGCCGACGCCTACCAGGTCAGCACCGCCACCGGCAATGTGGCCTGGGCCGCGTTGCTCATGCTGAACCTGTTCCAGGTCGAGCCGTCGCCGGCCTATCTGGCGACCGCACGCAAGCTGCTGGCCTGGACCGAGCAGAACACGCGCGCCACGAACGGTGTGGATGGCTACAACGGCGGGCGCTACGGTTGGGACAACGCGCAGCGCGCCCAGACCTGGAAGTCCACCGAGCACAACATCGACATCGCCATGGCGGCCGCCTGGGCTGCGCGTGCCGCCGGCCAGCAGGGCGGGCCGGAGCAACGACAGGCGCGCACAGCGCTCGACTTCGTGGGACGCATGTGGAATCCGTCGGAGCAGCGTTTCAACATCGGCACCAAGGAAGACGGCGCGACCATCTCCACCGAGAGCTCGGGCCTGGATGCGCAACTGTGGCCACTGCTGGCAGCGCCCGAGGGTTCCTGTGCCTGGGCCCGCGGGCTCGAATGGGTGGAGAAGCACCATCGCTTCGAGGTGGGCTACGGCTTCTCGCGCAATCCCGACGGCATCTGGACCGAAGGCAGCGCGCAGGCCGCCGCCACGCTGGTGGCGCGCACAGGCTCGGCGCCCGAGGCGCTGTGGCAATTGCTCGCATCGCAACGCGCCGGCAACGGCCTGTACTACGCAACGCCGAGTTCGCGCATTTCCACCGGCCTGGCCATCGGCCCCGACTCGGCCGGCGCGGACTTCTATTACTACCGCTGGCCGCACCTGGGGGCCACTGCGTGGATCGCCCTGGCTGCCACGGGTTTCAACCCCTTCACCGGCAAGACCGCCGCACCGGGAGTCATTCCATCATGTCCAGCCTGATCGCCACACCGGAATTCCAGCTCAACGCACTCGTCGCGGGGCTCGCGTTGCTCCTGATGACCTGGGCCAGGGTCGATCGCATCACCCATCGCGCGCTGTTCGGCGCGCTGACCGCGCTGCTGCTGCTGCGGTACGCAGCCTGGCGCGTGGTCGCCACCATGCCGCCTTCGGACCTCGGCTTCGAAACACTGTTCGCCTGGGTGTTCCTTTGCTTCGAGATGACCGCCATCGTCTACACGCTGATGTCCATCCACATGCTGGTGAAGCGTCGCGACAACCAGTCATTGGCCGACCGGGGAGAGGCCCTGCTGCGTGCTCGCGGCGGGCAGGTGCCGGCGGTGGACGTCTTCATCTGCACGTACAACGAAGAGCTGGCCGTGCTGGAGAAGACCATCATTGCCGCCCAGGCCATCGACTACCCGCAGCTGAAGGTCTGGGTGCTCGACGACACCCGGCGCGACTGGCTGCGCGACTATTGCGAGCGCCGCGGCGTGCACTATGCGCGGCGGCCCGACAATAGCCACGCCAAGGCCGGCAACCTGAACAACGGGCTGCGCCTGTCGGCGGACGTGACCAATGCGCCCTACATCCTTGTGCTCGACGCAGACTTCGCGCCGCAGCGCGAGATCGTCTACCGCATGCTCGGGCTGTTCGGGGACCGCCGTGTCGGGCTGGTGCAGACGCCGCAGTTCTACTACAACGCCGACCCCATCCAGCACAACCTGCGCGCCACCGACAGCTGGGTCGACGAGCAGCGCGTGTTCTTCGACGTGCTGCAGCCGGCGAAGGACGCGGCGGATTCCGCCTTCTGCGTGGGCACGTCGTTCATCGTGCGGCGCGACCTGATCACCGCCGCGGGCGGCTTTCCGGTCGGCAGCGTGTGCGAAGACATCCACACCACCTACCTGCTGCTGCGGCACGGCCACGTCACGCGCTGGCTGGGCGAGCGGCTGTCGAACGGGTTGTCGGCCGAGAGCATCGTCGACTACATCAACCAGCGCAGCCGCTGGTGCCTGGGCACGGTGCAGCTCGCGTTGCTGCCCGAAGGGCCGTTGCGCGGCAGCGGCTACAGCCTCTCGGCGCGGCTGCATTTTCTGCACGGGGTGCTGCATTGGCTCGGCAAGCCTTTCATGGCGTTGATCGTGCTGGCGCCGGTGCTGTACTGGTATGCCGGCGTCTCGGTCTTTCACGCCACGCCGCAGGCCTTCGCCGCCTACGGGCTGCCGCCGCTCATGATGTTCTGGGCCTACAGCTACTGGATCAGCCAGCGGCGCTGTCTGCCCGTGTTCAGCGAGGTGAGCCAGCTTGTGGCGGCGATGGCCGTCACCGGCACGCTGGCCAGCGCGATGGTGCGGCCCTTCGGTCGCCCGTTCAAGGTGACGGCCAAGGGGCTCGATCGCACCAGGACCGTCGTGCACTGGAAGCTGGTCGCCGTGTTCGGCGGGCTGCTGGTTGCGCTGCAGGGCGGGGGCGCATCGGCTGTGATGCGCGGTGCGGCGCTCACGCCCGGCGACGAGCTCAATCTCGTGTGGACCGGCATTGCGCTGATCCTCTGCCTGGGTGCGCTCATCGCCTGCATCGACCTGCCCCGGCCGGAGCAGGAGGAGCGCTTCCCCTGGCGCGCTCGCACCCGTATCCGCACCGCGGCGGGAGAGGGCGATTCGCGCTTCGTCAACATCGCTTCGGACGGCGCACTGATGGAGGGGGGTGGCTTGTTCAAGCGCCTGCACATCGGGCAGCTGCTGGAGGTCTACATCGACCCCGTCGGCTGGCTACCGGCCCGACTTGCTGGCCGCAGCCGTGCCGGCGCCGAACTGCGGTTTGCCGGCACCGAGGCGCAGCGCGAGCATCTTGTGAGCCACGTGTTCAATGTGCCTCCGAGCCACGTTGCCGTTCAGGTGCGGCCATGGCGGGCCGCGTCGGCGCTGCTCGCGAGCGCGGGCTTCCGGTCGCCCGAAGCAGGGTTCGTGCGCCTGAGCCTGCGGCTGTTCCTGCTGGTGCTGGCGGTGTGCATCCTGCTGGTGGTGAGCGGATGCAATTTCACGCCGCCACTCAAGCAGCCCGACCTGTCGATGCCTTCGCAATGGCCGGCCGGCGCGACGCGGCCGGCCGCGGATCCCGTGGACTGGCGCGGCTTCGTGCAGGACGACGAGCTGCGGGGGCTGATAACAACCGCGCTGGATCGCAACCGCGACCTGCGCGTCTATGCCGCGAAGGCACGCGAAGCGCGGGCCGTGTATGCCGGAAGCCGCGCCTCGCTGTTCCCGCCACTGGGACTGTCGGCCCATGCCCAGCGGGCGCAGACCACGCCGCAGGGCTCGCTCAGCCCGGTCGGCAACCTGCCGTCCGACGGGAGCGTTTCCAACAGCTTCGACATCCAGGCCGGCGTGACCTCGTACGAGCTCGATTTCTTCGGCCGCCAGCAGAGCAGCGCGCAGCAAAGCGGCTCCCTGGCCGAGGCCGGCGACAAGGACTACGCTGCAGCGCGCATGAACCTGGTGGGCGAGGTGTCGAATGCCTACCTCACGTTGCGCGCAGACCGCGCCTTGCTGAGTCTGGCCGACACCAACGAGGCCGCGCTGAACGCCAATGCCGACATGATCGGACGCGCCAAGGCGGTCGGCGGTGCTGCGCAGCTGGACGTCTATCGCGCGCAATCGCTGTTGCAGAACGCCCGGGTGCGGCAGGAAGAGTTCCGCATGCGCGTCGCCCAGGATCTGCAGGGGCTGAACGTGCTGGTGGGCCAACCCGTGCCGCCGGACACGGGCGCCGCCCGGCCCTGGCCGCAGCGTTCCACCGCGCAGGTCGCGCCCGGGTTGCCCTCCAGCCTGCTGCAGCGTCGGCCCGACCTGCTGGCGGCCTATGCACGCGTCGAAGCCGCCAATTCGGGCGTGGGCGCTGCCAAGGCCGCCATGCTGCCGACCATCTCGCTGACGGCCCTCACGGGCGGGGTCAGCCGGGAGCTGTCGACGCTGCTGAATGGCAGCAACAGCAGCTGGGCCGGCGTGCTGGGCGTGTCGTTGCCCCTGTTCGACTGGGGGAGCCGGTCGGCCAATGTCAAGGGCAACGAAGCGCGGCTCGCGGCAGCAATGGCCTCTTACGAATCCGCGGCGCAAGTGGCTTTTCGCGAAACTGCCAACGCCCTGATTGCCGACGACCATCTGCTCCCGCAACTCGAGGCGCAGCAGGCACGCGTGCAGGCGCTCGAGAAGGTGGCCAGCATTTCGCGCACGCGCTTTCGCAGCGGCATGGAGGACTACTTCTCCAGCCAGGACGCGCAGCGCGAACTCTATGCCGAGCAGCAGCAGCTGATCGAACTGCAGCTCAAGGCGGCCGTGAACACGGTCAATCTGTACAAGGCCCTTGGAGGCGGATGGGGCAGTGCTGCTTAGGCGGGGGCTTGGCCGGGGGGCGTCAGTAAGCCGCCTCGCCGCCCAGCAAGGCGCGCCGGGCGAGCAGGAAGGTCGCGGCATTCCAGCTCTGCCCGGCCATGCCCATGGGCGCCAGCGTCCGGCCGTGGAACCACTCGGTGAAACGCCAGTCGTCGAGCGCGTTGACCTGCGCCAGCCGAACGAGCTCGGACCAGGCCTGTTCATGCAAGCCCAGCCTGGCGAGCGCCATCACCCAGAAGCCGCCCACGAAGGGCCAGATGCCACCGTTGTGGTACTGGTGCACGATGTTCTGCTGATGGCGCCCCATGTAGGCCCGCCACAGCGGGTGCTGGCGCGACAGCGGATGCAGCACCACGCGCACGGGGTAGGGCTCGCCGGCATGCGCCTGCGTGATGGTGTCGACGATGCGGTGTGCCATGGCCGGATCGGCCAGCCCGCTCTGTATGGCCAGCACGTTGCCGAACACGTCCCCTTCGTCGCCGACCACGGCCAGGTTGACGAAGCTGAGGTACAGGCCCGGGTCGCGCCGGCCGCGGCGCGCATAGTGCTGCAGCAGCCGGGCCCGGTGGTATTCGGGCAGGTCGCGCTGGAACGGATTGAACAGGTGGTTGAAGTGGTGCTGCGTCGCCTCGGCATGATCGAGCGCATAGCGGCGCTTGACCTCATACCAGAGCGCGTTGCTGTACAGCACGTAGCCCGAGCGCGGCATGATGTCGGCCCAGTCGCTGGCTTCGTTCTGCTGCAGCAGCCGGAAGTGCTGGTGCTCCTGCGCCAGTAGCCAGTCGACCGCGCGGCTCACTTCGCGGGCCCAGTGCGACGGGCCGACCTGCCCATGGCGGCGCACGTGGTCCACGGCAATCAGCCACCACAGGGTGGCGTCGATGCAGCCCAGGTACCAGAAGTCGGCATCGCGCCCTTCGGGGTCGACGTATTTGGGAATCTGCCCGTTGGCCGCCTGTTGCGCCGCGAGCGCGTCGAGGCTGGCCACCGCACCTTGTTCCAGCGCGGGCACGCCGCTGCCGCACATCGCGATCACGCATATCGCGGCGTCGCGTCCGAAGATTCGCGTGTAGCGCCGTGCCTCGGCGGCTTCGGTCCGCAGCGCCGCGAGGATGCCGTGCGGCGTCAGGTTTCGTTCCAGAAGCGCGAGAGAAGCCTGCGAGCAGGTGTCGAGCAATGCGAGCGCGGGGGCATCAAGGTCGGTCATGAACACACATCGTGGCCTGGGGCTGTCTTTTTATCACCCGCCGGCGTGCGCACCGGCGGGCGACTCGGGCAACTCTCCGACACGGCGAGGCGGCGCAGACCGTAACCGCGGCGTGCCGCACGCCTGCAAATTGGCACAGGCCATGCGAGAACCGAAGTCGGTCTTCGAACAACAGTTCCGCAGGCCTTCAACAGGAGCGCCGGTGCAGTCGAACCATTCACTCCAGAGCGAGCGAGACGCTTATCTTTTCCGCGAGGGAACCCACTCCCGCCTGTACGACCTGCTGGGTTGCCACCCTCTGGAAGAGGGCGGCGCACGGTTCGCGGTGTGGGCGCCGAATGCGGAGTCCGTCTCGGTGGTCGGCGACTGGAACTACTGGTCCGGCGACGCCGACCCGCTGGCACCTAGCCCCGACGGCACGGGCATATGGCAAGGGCAGGTTCCCCATGCCGCGATCGGCCAGGCCTACAAGTACCGCATCCGTTCCCGCCATGGCGGCTACACGGTCGACAAGGCCGACCCTGTCGCCTTCAGCGCGGAGCCGCCGCCCGCCACCGCGTCGCGCATCTGCGAACTTTCTTGCGAATGGGGTGACGCCAAGTGGATGGCGACGCGCGGGCCGCGCAATGCGCTGGACGCCCCCATGTCGGTCTACGAGGTGCACCTGGGCTCGTGGCGGCGCCGCGATGGGTTGTTTCTCGACTACCGCGAGATGGCGCACCAGCTTGCCGCCTACGTGAACGAGATGGGCTTCACGCACGTGGAGCTCATGCCCGTGACCGAGCATCCCTTCTACGGTTCGTGGGGCTACCAGACCACCGGCTACTTCGCGCCCACCGCGCGCTTCGGGTCGCCGCAGGACTTCATGTACCTCGTCGACCACCTGCACCAGCAGGGCATTGGCGTGCTGCTCGATTGGGTGCCCTCGCACTTTCCGACCGACGAGCACGGGCTCGGGTATTTCGACGGCACGCATCTCTACGAACACGCCGATCCGCGCCAGGGCTTCCATCCGGAGTGGAACTCCAGCATCTTCAACTACGGCCGGCCCGAGGTGCGCAGCTTCCTGGTGTCGTCGGGGCTGTTCTGGCTGAACGTGTACCACCTCGACGGGCTGCGCGTGGACGCTGTTGCGTCGATGCTGTACCTCGACTACGCGCGAGAGCACGGCGAGTGGATTCCCAACCGCCACGGCGGCCGCGAGAACCTGGAGGCCATCGACTTCCTCCAGACGCTGAACCGCGCCGTGTACCGCGAGCACCCCGACACGATCACGGTGGCCGAGGAATCGACCGCGTGGCCGCGCGTGTCACGGCCCACCGACATGGACGGCCTGGGCTTCGGCGAGAAATGGAACATGGGCTGGATGCACGACGTGCTGGCCTACATGAAGCAGGACCCGGTCCACCGCAAGTACCACCATCACAAGCTGACCTTTGCGTTGATGTACGCCTTCCACGAGAACTTCGTGCTGCCGCTCTCGCACGACGAGGTGGTGCACGGCAAGGGCTCGCTGCTCAACAAGATGCCCGGCGACGCCTGGCAGCAGTTCGCCAACCTGCGCGCGTTGTACGGCTTCATGTGGGCGCATCCGGGGAAGAAGCTGCTCTTCATGGGCGGCGAGTTCGGCCAGCGACGCGAGTGGACACACGACGGCGAGCTCGAATGGTGGGTCTGCGAACAGGAAGGGCACCGCGGCCTGCAGCGCCTTGTGGCCCAGCTCAACCGCGTCTACCGCGGTGCGCCCGCGCTCCACCAGGTCGACTTTTCGTCCTCGGGGTTCGAGTGGGTCGCGGCCGACGACACCGACACCAGCGTGTTCGCCTTCCTGCGCAAGGCGAGCGACGGCAGTCCGCCCTTGCTGGCGGTGAGCAACATGACCCCGGTGCCGCGCACCAACTACCTGCTCGGCGTGCCGCTGGGCGGCCACTGGCGCGAGCTGATCAACACCGACGCGGCGGAGTTCGGCGGGGCGGGCTGGGGCAATTTCGGGGGCGTCGAAGCGGCGCCCGTGCGTTCCCATGGCCGCAGGCAATCGGTGTGCATCACCTTGCCGCCGCTGTCCACGCTGATCCTGGAGCACCGTCCCTGATGAAGAACATTTTCTCGACCAAGCCCGCCCCCGCAGCGGCCGGGACCGACATCGACTTCGACGACGGCGCGGTCCGCGCGGTCATCGACGCCGTGCTGCCGTGCGTGGACAACGGCCGCTTCCCGGTGAAATGCGTGGCCGGCGAGCGGGTGCGGGTTCGCGCTCATTGCTTCACCGACGGGCACGATGTGCTGCGCGTGCAGCTGTGCTGGCGCGCGCACGACCAAGCCCAGGCCGCATTCCGCGAAGTGCCGATGAAGCCGCTCGGCAACGACGTGTGGGAGGCCACGTTTTCACCGCCATCGATCGGGCGCTATGTCTATACCGCAGTCGCCTGGGTGGACCCGTTCGAGTCGTGGCGCAGCGAGATGACGCGGCGCGTCGACCCCGATGACGTGCGCATTGCCGCGCAGGTCGGTGCACTGGAGATTGCGGCCGCCGCCGCGCGCGCCGAAGGCGCCGACCGCACCGCGTTGAACCGCTGGGCCACCGAGCTCGATGCCGTGGCGGCCAGCCCCGCGTACGACGTCGTCTCGCTGAAGGCGCTGGCGCTCGACGACGAGTACGCCGAGCTGGCGCGCCGCCATCCAGACCGCCGGCATCAGGTGCGCCACCCGGTCGAGCTGCCGCTGGTGGCCGACCGCGAGCGCGCGCGCTTCAGTACCTGGTACGAGCTGTTCCCGCGCTCGACCGGCCCCGCGCCCGGCGTGCACGGCACCTTCAGGGACGTGGAAGCGCGCCTGCCGGCCATCGCCGCCATGGGCTTCGACGTGCTGTACTTTCCGCCGATCCACCCCGTCGGCCGCGAGCAGCGCAAGGGCCCCAACAACGCGCTCGAAGCCGGTCCCGGCGACGTGGGAAGCCCGTGGGCCATCGGTGCGGCCGAAGGCGGGCACAAGTCGATCCTTCCGGAGCTTGGCACCGAAGAAGACTTCAGGCACCTGCTCGCACGCGCGGCGGAGCACGGCCTGGAGATCGCGCTGGACATCGCCTTCCAGTGCGCGCCCGACCACCCCTACGTGAAGGCGCACCCCGACTGGTTCCGCTGGCGCCCCGACGGCAGCGTGCAGTACGCCGAGAACCCGCCCAAGAAGTACCAGGACATCTATCCCTTCAACTTCGAGTGCGAAGACTGGCGCGGCCTCTGGGCCGAACTCAAGAGCGTGTTCGACCACTGGATCGCGCAGGGTGTGCGCATCTTTCGCGTGGACAACCCCCACACCAAGGCCTTTCCGTTCTGGGAGTGGGCCATCGGCGAGGTGAAGCGGGTGCACCCCGACGTGATCTTCCTGGCCGAAGCCTTCACGCGGCCGAAAGTGATGCACCGGCTCGCGAAGCTGGGCTTCTCGCAGTCGTACACCTACTTCACCTGGCGCAACACGAAGGAGGAGTTGCAGGAGTACTTCACCGAACTCTCGAGCGGCCCCGGCGTCGACTACTTCCGACCCAACGCGTGGCCCAACACGCCCGACATCCTGCACGAGCAGCTGCAGGCCGGCGAGCCCGCCATGTTCATGTCGCGGCTGGTGCTGGCCGCCACGCTCGCAGCCAACTACGGCATGTACGGGCCGGCCTATGAGCTGCTCGAGCACCTGCCGCGCGGACCCGGCAGCGAGGAATACCTTGATTCCGAGAAATACCAGCTGCGCCACTGGAACCACGACGACCCCGCAAGCCTCGCCCCCTTCATCGCGCGGGTGAACCACATCCGCCGCGAGAACCCGGCGCTGCACCGGGACAGGGGCCTGCGCTTCCTGCACATCGACAACGACCAGTTGCTGGCCTATGCCAAGGAATCGCCCGACGGCGACAACGTGATCGTCACCGTGGTCAACCTCGATCTGCACAACATGCAGTCGGGCTGGCTCGGGCTGGAACCCGGCAGCGTGGGCGTGCCGGCCGGGCGCAGCTTCCAGATGCACGACCTGCTCAGCGGCCAGCGCTTCACCTGGCAGGGCGACTGGCACTACGTGCGGCTCGATCCCCACAGCGTGCCCGCGCACATCTTCGTGGTCCGTCGCCGCCACGGCGACGAGCGCGACTTCGATTACTTCCTGTGAGGTCGCCTGCCCATGAACGCACCCGTCTCCCACATCGCACTAGAGACCGTCGAGATCGACACCAGCGACGATCCGCTGTGGTATCGCGACGCGGTGATCTACCAGCTCAACGTCAAGGCCTTCTTCGACTCCAACAACGACGGCATGGGCGACTTCAAGGGCGTTACCGCCAAGCTCGACTACGTGAAGGAGCTGGGCGTCAACACCATCTGGCTGATGCCGTTCTATCCCTCGCCGCTGCGCGACGACGGTTACGACATCTCCGGCTACGAAGATGTGCACCCGCAGTACGGCACGCTCGACGACTTCCGCGAGATGCTGGCCGAGGCGCACAAGCGGGGCCTGCGCGTGATCACCGAACTGGTCATCAACCACACATCGAACGAGCACCCGTGGTTCAAGGCCGCGCGTCTTGCGCCGCCCGGTTCGCCCGAGCGCGATTTCTATGTGTGGAGCGACACCGACCAGCTCTACCAGGGCACGCGGATCATCTTCACCGACACCGAGACCTCGAACTGGACCTGGGACCCGGTGGCCAAGCAGTACTTCTGGCACCGCTTCTTCAGCCACCAGCCCGACCTGAACTTCGACAACCCGAAGCTGATGGAGGCGATCCTGAAGACCATGCGCTTCTGGCTCGACATGGGCGTGGACGGCTTCCGGCTCGACGCCATTCCCTACCTGGTGGAGCGCGACGGCACCAGCAACGAGAACCTGCCCGAGACCCACGCGGTGATCAAGCAGCTGCGCGCGGCCATCGACGCCGAGTACAAGAACCGCTTCCTGCTGGCCGAAGCCAACATGTGGCCGGAGGACGTGCGCGAGTATTTCGGCGATGGCGACGAGTGCCACATGGCGTATCACTTCCCGTTGATGCCGCGCATGTACATGGCCATCGCGCAGGAAGACCGGCACCCCATCGTCGAGATCATGGCGCAGACGCCCGACATTCCCGAGGGCTGCCAGTGGGCCATCTTCCTGCGCAACCACGACGAGCTCACGCTCGAGATGGTCACCAGCAAGGAGCGCGACTACATGTACACCATGTACGCGGCCGACATGCGCGCGCGCATCAACCTGGGCATTCGCAGGCGCCTGGCGCCGTTGATGGAGAACGACCTCGACCGTGTGAAGCTCATGAACGGCATGCTGCTGTCGATGCCGGGCTCGCCGATCATCTACTACGGCGACGAGATCGGCATGGGCGACAACGTGTTCGTGGGCGACCGCAACGGCGTGCGCACGCCCATGCAATGGAGCCCCGACCGCAACGCCGGCTTCTCGCGTGCCGACCCGCAGCGCCTGTACCTGCAGCCGATCATGGACCCGATGTTCGGCTACGAGGCGCTCAACGTCGAGACGCAGGCGCGCGACAGCAGCTCGCTGCTGAACTGGACCAAGCGCATGCTCGCCGTGCGCAAGACCAGCCATGCCTTCGGGCGCGGCAGGCGGCGCTTCCTGAAGCCGGGCAACCGCAAGATCCTGGCCTACCTGAGCGAGTACGACGGCGACGTGATCCTCACGGTGTTCAACCTGTCGCGCGCCGCGCAACCGGTGGAACTCGACCTGTCGGAGTTCAAGGGCTTCGTGCCAATCGAGATGCTGGGCCGCGCGCCGTTCCCGCCCATCGGCGAGCTGCCATACCTGCTCACGCTGGCCTCGTACGGCTTCTACTGGTTCAAGCTCACGGCAGAGGCCGACGCGCCGAGCTGGCACGAGCAGGGCGTGGCGCTGCAGGAGTGGCCCACGCTGGTGCTCTTCGACGGCTGGACCAGCTTCTTCCGCGACCGCGTGATGCCTTGGCGCATCGGCATGTCAGAGCGCATGCGCAACCAGTTCGAGCTGGAGACGCTGCCGCGCCACATCGAGATCCAGCGCTGGTACGCCTCCAAGGGCACAGCCATCCAACGCGCACGGCTGTTCGACCACGCCGTGTGGGACGTGAATGGCCTGAGCTGGATGCTGTCGCTGCTCGACCTCGAAGGCCCGGCCGGGGGCGCCACCTACTTCATGCCGCTTGCGCTGGCCTGGGAAGAGCGAGACGAGGAGCGCATGGCCGGCGTGGCGCAGGCCGCGCTCGCCAAGGTGCGGCAGCAGGCGCAGGTGGGCCTGATGGGCGATGCCTTCTACGACGAGGCCTTCTGTCGCGCGCTGGTGCACGCCATCGCAAGCGGCACCGAGCTGCCGACGCTGAATGGCAAGCTGGTCTTCAGGCCGACGGCCGCCTTCGCGGAGATCGCCGCCGACATCGACATAGACGCGCTGCCCGTCGGCCGCCCGAGCGGCGTGAGCAGCAACACCGTGGTCACGCTGGACGAGACCCTGTTCCTCAAGGGCTACCGTCACGTGCGCGAAGGCATCAACCCCGAGCTGGAGATGGGCCGCTTCCTGACCGAGGTGGCGCGCTACCCGCATTGCGTGCCGGTGCTCGGCGCGCTCGAGTACATGACCAACGACGGGCGCACGATGACGCTCGCGATGGTGCAGAGCTACATGGCCAACCAGGGCGACGGCTGGGACTACACGCTCGGCTACCTGGAACGCTTCCTGCGCGATGTGGCCACCACCGACGGTGACATGCCCGACGTGTCCGCGGTGCACGGCGGTTTCCTCGCACTCATGGCCACGCTGGGGCGGCGCACTGCCGAGTTGCACCGCGCGCTCGCCATGCGCACCGGCTCGGCCGCCTTCGACCCCGAGCCGCTGGCCGCCGCCGATTTCGCCGGCTTCAAGACGCATGCGGCGAACGACGCCACGACCACGCTCGCGTTGTTGCGCGAACGGCTCGACCTGCTGCCGTCCACCGCGCAGGCCGATGCGCGCAACCTGCTGGAAGCGGCCGATGCGCTGCACGCCGGCATCCAGGCGCGGCACCCGGTGGAAGGCGGCGGCATCAAGAGCCGCTACCACGGCGACTACCACCTGGGCCAGGTGCTGGTGAAGGACAACGACTTCGTCATCATCGACTTCGAGGGCGAGCCTGCCCGCAGCTTCGAGGAGCGCCGCGCCAAGAGCTCGCCCCTGCGCGACGTGGCGAGCATGCTGCGCTCGTTCAACTACGCCCGCTGGTCGGCGCTGCGCCGGGTGGCGCAGAGCACTGACGAAGCCGAGCGGCTGGCCGCGCCGGCCATCGCCTGGGAGCAGGCGACGCGCGGCGCCTTCCTGGCCGGCTACGGCGCCGCGCTGGCGCCGCCCGACGGCGCGCCGCTCGATGCCGAACTGCTCTCGCTGTTCGAGCTCGACAAGGCCCTCTACGAGCTGCGCTACGAGCTCGGCAACCGCATCGAATGGGCGCAGGTTCCGCTGCACGGCGTGCTCGCGCTGATCCAGCCGGCCCGCGCCTGACACCACCGACGCCACCCCTTCACCGGAAGACACACCATGGAAAATTTCGGCATTCACCTGGAGCCGCTGCGCGCCATCCTCTACCAGGTCGGCGCCTTCATTCCGCGCCTGCTGATCGGGCTGGTGGTGGTATTCGTCGGCTGGCTGGTCGCCAAGGCGGCCCGCTTCGCGGTGACGAAGGCGCTGCGCGCCATCAACTTCAACGTGCTCACCGAACGCGCCGGGCTCGACAACTTCCTGCGCCAGGGCGGGCTGGCGGGGGACACCAGCAGCCTGTTCGGCATCCTGACGTACTGGCTGGTGATCCTGGCCTCGCTGCTCATCGCCTTCAACGGCATGGGGCTGAGCTACATCGCCGATCTGCTGGGGCGCATCGTCTGGTTCGTGCCGAACGTGTTCGTGGCGCTGCTGGTGCTGGCCTTCGGCTCCTACTTCGCGCGCTTCGTGGGCGAAGCGGTGGGCAGCTACTTCCGCGGCGTGAAGATGCAGGACGCGGTGCTCTTCGGCAAGGTCGCGCAGTACGCGGTGATGGCCTTCGTGATTCTCATCGCGCTCGACCAGATCAAGGTGGGCGGCGACATCGTGCGCGAGAGCTTCCTCGTGATTCTGGCGGGCGTGGTTTTTGCGTTGGCCCTGGCATTCGGGCTGGCCGGCAAGGATTGGGCAAAAGCCCAGATCGAGCGCTGGTGGCCGCGGCAGATCAAGGACACCAAGGCATCGCCGAGCGTGACCACCGTCGGCAGCAGCAGTCCCACGCGTTTCGACAACGACCGTCCACCCCGCTGAACCCCGCTGAACGCACCCGAATGACACGAAAAACCAATCCGACGATCAGCGCCGTGTGGCCCGGCCGGCCCTATCCCCGTGGTGCGACCTGGGACG
Organism: Variovorax sp. YR566; assembly: GCF_051992195.1. Lineage (NCBI taxonomy): Bacteria > Pseudomonadati > Pseudomonadota > Betaproteobacteria > Burkholderiales > Comamonadaceae > Variovorax > Variovorax sp. YR566. Next base: position 3,131,823 of record NZ_CP197092.1, read on the forward strand.
GGGAGGGCGTCAACTTCGCCTTGTTCTCGCAGCACTCGGACAAGGTCGAGCTGTGCCTGTTCGACGAGCGCGGCCGCCAGGAGCTGCAGCGCATCCTGATGCGCGAACGCACGGACGGCGTATGGCACTGCTACCTGCCCGAGGCGCGCCCCGGGCAGGCCTACGGGTACCGCGTGCATGGGCCCTACAAGCCCGAGGAGGGGCACCGCTTCAATGCCCACAAGCTGCTGGTCGACCCGTACGCCAAGGACCTGGTGGGCGACCTGCGCTGGGGCGATGCGCTCTACGGCTACACCGTGGGCAGCAAGCGCGAAGACCTCTCCTTCGACCGACGCGACAGCGCACCGCTGATGCCCAAGGGCCGCGTGCTCGAAACCGCCTTCACCTGGGGCGACGACCGCCGCCCCTCGGTGCCGTGGCAGGACATGGTGATCTACGAGATGCACGTGCGCGGCTTCACCATGACGCACCCCGACGTTCCACCCGGGCTGCGCGGCACCTATGCCGCACTCGGCTGCGCGCCGGTGGTCGACTACCTCAAGCGCCTGGGCGTGACCACGGTCGAGCTGCTGCCCGTGCACAGCTTCCTCAACGACCGGCACCTGGCCGAGAAGGGCCTGCAGAACTACTGGGGCTACAACACGCTGGCCTACTTCGCCCCCGAGATGCGCTACAGCGCCTCGGGCAAGGTGAAGGAGTTCAAGACCATGGTGAAGACGCTGCACTCGGCGGGCATCGAGGTGATCCTCGACGTGGTCTACAACCACACCTGCGAAGGCAACCAGCTCGGGCCCACGCTGTCGATGCGCGGCGTGGACAACGCCTCGTACTACATCGCCAACGCAGAGAACCGCCGCTACTACGACGACTTCACGGGCTGCGGCAACACCGTGAACCTGGAGCATCCGCACGCGCTGCAGCTGGTGATGGACTCGCTGCGCTACTGGGCCGAGGAGATGCACGTCGACGGCTTCCGCTTCGACCTGGCCTCGGCGCTGGCGCGCGAGGCCGGCAAGGTCGAGAACCTCGGCGGCTTCTTCGATGCGATCCGCCAGGACCCCACGCTCAACCGCGTGAAACTCATCGCCGAGCCCTGGGACCTGGGCCACGGCGGCTATCAGGTCGGCAACTTTCCGCTGGGCTGGGCGGAGTGGAACGACCAGTACCGCGATGGCCTGCGCGGCTTCTGGAAAGGCGACGGCGGGCTCATTGGCGAAGTGGCCAAGCGCGTCACCGGTTCCGAGGACCTGTACGGCTGGTCGGGCAAGCGGCCCAGCGCCAGCATCAACTTCATCACCGCGCACGACGGCTTCACGCTGCACGACCTGGTCTCCTACAACGACAAGCACAACGAAGCCAACGGCGAGGACAACCGCGACGGCAACAGCCACAACGTCTCATGGAACTGCGGCGTCGAGGGCCCCACCGACGACCCCGAAGTTGTGGCCCTGCGCGAACGCCAGAAGCGCAACCTGCTGGCCACGCTGCTGCTGTCGCAGGGCGTTCCGATGCTGCTGGCGGGCGACGAGCGCGGCCACACGCAGCAGGGCAACAACAACGTCTACTGCCAGGACAACGAGCTCGGCTGGATCGACTGGACCTCCACGCCCGAGCGGCTGGCGCTCGCGACTTTCGTCGAGCGCATGGTGGCGCTGCGCCGCGCGCATCCTTCGTTCCGGCGCCGCACCTTCTTCGCGGGCAGGCCCGCGGAAGGCGAGACCGTGACCGACGTTCACTGGCTCAAGCCCGACGGGCAGGAGATGCGGCCGGAAGACTGGAACGACGCCAATGCGCGCTGCATCGCGATGTACATCCCCGGTGGCGGCATTGCCGACCGCGGGCCACGCGGCGAGGTGCAGCACGACGACGACTTTCTCGTGCTGCTCAATGCACACCACGACGAGATCGCCTTCACGCTGCCGCCGATGCCGCACGGCGCGTGGCGGTTGCTGGTCGATACGGCCAGCAGCACGCCGCCGCTCGCCACCGAGGACGCAGCCGCGCTCGCCCCGGCATGGGCGCAGCCCAGCTATCCACTTCAATGCCGCTCGCTCGTGGTGCTGAGCCGGCCGGATGTGCGGCCATGAGCGCAGCGCCGGGCCGCCCCAAGCAAGCTCGCACCGCAGTGCGAAGCACGGAGGTTCGCCAATGAGCGCTCATACACATCGCATGCCGTTCGGCGCCACGGTGGATGCCGATGGCGCGGACTTCGCGCTCTGGGCTCCGTCGGCGGAAATCGTCATGCTCGAACACCACGCGGTGGCTGGCGAAACCTCGTCGCAGCCGATGACGCGCGACGGCAAGGGCTGGCATCGCCTGGCCGTGCCCGGGGTGGGGCATGGCGACAGCTACCGCTACCGGCTGCCCGACGGCACGCGCGTGCCCGACCCGGCGTCGCGCTTCAACCCCGAGGACGTGCACGGCCCGAGCGCGGTCATCGACCCGCAGCGCTTCGAGTGGACCGACGGCGCATGGCGCGGCCGCCCCTGGGAAGAAGCGGTGGTCTACGAGCTGCACGTCGGCACCTTCACCGAAGAGGGGAGCTTCAGTGCCGCGCGCGAACGGCTGGGCGAACTTGCCGAGCTCGGCATCACCGCCATCGAACTCATGCCGCTCGCAGACTTTCCGGGGCAGCGCAACTGGGGCTACGACGGCGTGCTGCCGTTTGCGCCCGACGCCTCGTACGGCGCGCCCGACGAACTCAAGGCGCTGGTCGACACGGCGCATTCGCTGGGGCTGATGGTGCTGCTCGACGTGGTCTACAACCACTTCGGGCCGGAAGGCAACTACCTGCATGCGTACTGCCCCGAGTTCTTCAACCCCGGACACCAGACGCCGTGGGGCGCTGCGATCAACTTCGACGGGCCGGGCTCGCGCACGGTGCGCGACTTTTTCATTCACAACGCGCTCTACTGGGTGGAGGAGTTCCGCTTCGACGGCCTGCGCATGGATGCCATTCATGCCATTCACGACGAGACGCGGCCGCACATCGTGAACGAGATCCGCGAGGCGCTCGATGCCGGGCCGGCCCGCGAGCGCCACGTTCACCTGGTGCTGGAGAACGACGCCAACCAGGCCTCGATGCTGATGCGCGACGGCCGCAGCATGCCCGTGGCCGGCACGGCGCAGTGGAACGACGACCTGCACCACGCGGTGCACGTGCTGGCCACCGGCGAGCGCGATGGCTACTACGCCGACTATTCCGACGACCCGGTGTGCCGCTTCGCCTGCGCGCTGGCCGAGGGCTTCATCTACCAGGGGCAGCCGTCGGCTTTCAGGCATGGCGAGCGGCGCGGCGAGCCGAGCACGCGGTTGCCGCCGCAGGCGTTCGTGTCCTTCCTGCAGACGCACGACCAGGTCGGCAACCGCGCCTTCGGCGAGCGCATTCACGCGCTCGGCGATCCGGTGCTGGTGCGCGCGGCGCTGGCCTGCCTGCTGCTGTCGCCGCACGTGCCGATGCTGTTCATGGGCGACGAGTTCGCGGCCTCCACGCCTTTCCAGTATTTCTGCCACTTCGGGCCGGAGCTTGCGGCGGCGGTGTCCGAAGGGCGGCGTGCGGAATTCGGCGGGTTCGCGATGTTTGCGGACGAAGCCGCTCGCGCGCGCATTCCGGACCCGAATGACGAAGCGACCTTCCTGGCCTCGAAGCTGCGCTGGCGCGAGCGCGGGACACGCGCGCATTTTTCGAGGCTCAGCGAGGTGCAGCAGCTGCTGGATCTGCGTCATCGCCTGATCGTGCCGCGCCTGGCCGGCATGGCGGGCGCAGGCGTCTACCGGTGCGAGAACGACATGCTCCAGGTGCAGTGGGACATGGCGTCGGCGCGCTTGCATCTGCTCGCTCATTTCGGGGCGCAGCCTGTGGAGGGCGCTATGGCGCCACCCGGCGAGGTGGTCTACAGCGACGGGGCGACGACCGACCGCGAAGGGGCGTTGCACCTGGCGCGCGGCGCAGTGCGCGTGACGCTGGAAGCGCTGCATGGTGGATGAAGCAGGCCACGGCCCTGTGACGGGCGATCTCGGGCGGCTGTGTGCGCACTTCGGCATCGCCACCGGTTATTTCGATGCCTTCGGCGCGCGGCGCGAGGCTTCCGCTGAAAGCCTGATCGCGCTGCTGGCCGAGTTCGGCGTGCGGCTCGATGGCGCGGCCGACGCGGGGCGCGCATTGGAGGCCGCACACCGCGCGCGCTGGGCGCAGGCGCTGCCGCCGGTGCGGGTCGTGCAGGCCGGCAGCGCTGCGTGGTCGGTGACGTTGTGGCTGCCGGCGTCCGTGCGGCGGCTGCGCTGGCAGCTCGGTGACGAGCAGGGGCGTGAATTGCAAGGCGAGGCCGATGCCGAGGTGTTGCCCGAGACCGGCCGTATCGACATCGACGGCATCTGGCTGTGCGAGCGCGTTCTGCAGATGCCGCTGGCGCTCGAAGCGGGCTACCACCGGCTGCGCATCGAAGGTCTGCGTGGCGAGACGCTGGTTCTTGCAACGCCCGGCCGCTGCTACCGGCCGCCCGCAGTGCGCGATGGCGGTCGCGTCTGGGGCACGGCAGTGCAGCTCTACAGCTTGCGCTCGCCACGGAACTGGGGCATCGGCGACTTCAGCGATCTGGAAGAACTCGCCGTGCGCATGGCAGCGCAGGGCGCGGACATCATCGGCCTCAACCCGTTGCACGCGCTGTTCGCGAGCACGCCGTCGAATGCGAGCCCGTACAGCCCGTCGTCGCGCCAGCAGCTCAACGTGCTCTACATCGACGTGGAAGCGGTGGATGGCTTTGCAGACTGCGACCCGGCCCGCGAGCGGGTGCATTCGCCCGACTTCCAGGCGCGGCTCGCCGCGCTGCGTGCAACGCAGCTGGTGGATTACGCGGGCGTGGCCGCGGCGAAGTTCGAAGTGCTCGAATTGCTCTTCGGCCACTTCTGCGCGCGGCACCTGCCTCCGGAGGGCGCGCCCGACGAGGCGGGCAGGGAGTTTCTGGCCTTCGTCGCGGAGCGCGGCGAAGCGTTGCGGCAGCACGCTCTTTTCGAAGCACTGCAGGCGCACTTTCTTGCAGCCGAAGGCGGCGCGTGGGACTGGCATGCATGGCCGGTCGCCTACAGGAATCCGGATTCCGCCGAGGTGACCGCATTCGCCGTGGCGCACGCGCAGCGCGTGCAGTTCCACCAGTACCTTCAGTGGCTGGCCACCCGGCAACTGGCACGGGCGGCCGCGCGCTGCGATGCGCTCGGCATGGGTGTGGGCCTGTACGTGGACCTGGCGGTGTCGGTCGACCGCGCCGGCTCCGACACCTGGGGCGCGCAGCAGGTGTTTGCGGAAGGCGCCAGCGTCGGCGCGCCGCCGGACGAGTTCAACCCCGCCGGGCAAGGCTGGGGCCTGCCGCCGCTGCGCCCTGACCGCCTGCGCACCGATGGCTATCGCTTCTTCATCGAAACGCTGCGCGCGGGCATGCGCGGCGCCGGTGCGCTGCGCATCGACCACGTGATGGGCCTCATGCGCCTGTTCTGGATTCCGCAGGGCTGCGGTGCGCGCGAGGGCGCGTACGTCTACTACCCGCTCGACGAGATGCTCGCCATCGTGGCGATCGAGAGCCACCGCCACCGCTGCATGGTCGTGGGCGAGGATCTCGGCACGGTCGAAGATGCGGTGCGCGATGCGCTGGCGCAGGCCGACGTGCTGTCTTACCGACTGCTGTATTTCGAGAAGCGGCGCGACGGCCGTTTCACGCAGCCCGCGGCCTATCCGCCGGCTGCCCTGGTCGCGATCAGCACGCACGACCTCGCGACCTTCGCGGGCTGGTGGACGGCCGACGACCTGCGCGAGCGGCTCGCGCTGGGCCTGTTTCCCGATCCGGCGATCTTCGACAAGCAGCTGATGGACCGGGCGCAGGAGCGCATCGAGTTGATGCAGGCCTTGCAGCAGGCGGGCCTGCTGTTGCGCGAGGAAGTGGCGCAGGCGGCCGGGCTCGCGATGCCGTCCGCGCGCATCGTGGAAGCGGCGCACGCCTTTCTGGCGGCTGCGCCGTCGGCGCTGATGATGGTGCAGCTGGAGGACGTGGCAGGCGTGGTGGCGCAGGCCAACATGCCCGGCACGGTGGACGAGCATCCGAACTGGCGGCGCAAGCTGCCCGAGCCGGTGGCGGCGCTGGCCGGCGGCGAGCGCATGCGCGGGCTGGGCGAGGCCCTGCGTGCGGCGCGGCCGCGCCAGGTGGAATCGGCCGGGCGGAGTGCATCGCCGGGTCTGACGACTCGCGTGCCTCGCGCCACCTACCGGCTGCAGTTCCACAAGGACTTCGGCTTCGACGACGCGATCCGTGTGCTGCCGTATCTCGCGAAGCTCGGCGTGAGCCATGTGTACTGCTCGCCGATCCAGCGCGCCCGCGCGGGCAGCATGCACGGCTACGACGTGGTGGCGCATGCGGAGATCAACCCCGAACTCGGTGGCGAAGAAGGCTTTGCGCGCTTCGTCGCGGCGCTGAAGGCCAACGGCCTCGGGCAGCTGCTGGACATGGTGCCCAACCACATGGGCGTGTTCGGCGCCGACAACGCGTGGTGGATGGACGTGCTGGAGAACGGACCCGCGTCGCTGTTCGCGCAGCACTTCGACATCGACTGGCAGCCACTCAACGTCGAGCTGACCGGCAAGGTGCTGCTGCCCGTGCTGGGCGTGCACTACGGCGAGGCGCTGGAGAACGGCGAACTGATCCTGCGCTTCGAGGACGCGAGCGGCAGCTTTGCCATCGGCTACTACGACCACCGGTTTCCGCTGGCGCCCGAGAGCTATCCCATGGTGCTCGAACGGGCGCTGGCGCGGCTGGGCGATGCAGCGGCGTCGGGGCGGCTGGCGAGCCTGTCGACGGCTTTCGGTCATCTGCCGGGGCGCGGCACGGCCTCTGCGCAAGAACAGGCAGAACGCGTGCGCGACAAGGAATTGCTCAAGGCCCGGCTGGCGCGGCTGGCACAGCGCCATCCTTCGGTGGCGCAGGCGCTCGTGGCGTCGGTGGCGGAACTGAACCTCGCATTGCCGGAAGCGCGCGACGCACTGCACAAGCTCATCGAGTTGCAGGCGTACCGGCTCGCGCACTGGCGGGTGGCGGCGGACGAGATCAACTACCGGCGCTTCTTCGACATCAACGATCTCGCGGCCGTGCGCATGGAGCGTGAGGAGGTGTTCGAGGCCACGCAGTCTTTTGCGCTGGACCTTGCCGCATCCGGCGTGGTGGACGGCCTGCGCATCGACCACCCCGACGGGCTCTACGACCCGGCCGAGTACTTCCGCAAGCTGCAGGAAGGCTATGCGCGACGCGCCGGACTGGTGCTGCCCACGCACGACGCGCAGGGGCGGCCCGCGCGGCCCCTGTACGTGGTGGCCGAGAAGATCGCCGGCGCGCACGAGGAAGTGCCCGAGAGCTGGCATGTGCACGGCACCACCGGCTATCGCTTTGCGAACGTGGCAAACGGCGTGCTGGTCGACACCGCGGCCGAGGCGAGCGTGGTGCACGCGTGGCAACGCTTCACCGGCGAGATGGAAGACTTCGCCTCGGTGTCGCGTGCCGGCCGGCGCGAGGTGATGCGCAATGCGCTCGCGTCGGAGCTGAACGTGTTGTCGACCGAGCTGCTGCGCATCGCAAGGGCCCACCGCAGCACGCGCGACTACACGCTCAATGCGCTGCGCCGCGCGCTGGCGGATGTCGGTGCGTGCATGCCGGTCTACCGGACCTACATCGTCGAACGGCCGTCGGAACAGGACGGGCGCTTCATCGACGAGGCCGTCGACGAAGCCGCCCGGCAGAGCGGGGATGCCGACCGGTCGATCTTCGATTTCGTGCGGTGCGCGCTGCGGGGGGAGGCGGTTGCCTCCGCTTCGCCGGCGCTGGGCGAGCGGGTGCGCCGCTTCGCATTGCGCTTCCAGCAGTTCAGCGCACCGGTGGCGGCGAAGGGCGTGGAAGACACGGCTTTCTACCGCTACTTTCCGCTCAGCTCGCTCAACGAGGTGGGCGGCGAGCCGGACCTGTTCGGCATCGAGGTCGACGCATTCCACGCGGCGAGCGCCGACCGCGCGCTGCGCTGGCCCCACACCATGCTGGCGACTTCGACGCACGACAACAAGCGTTCGGAAGACGTGCGCAACCGGATCGACGTGCTGTCCGAAATGCCCAACGAGTGGGTGCTGGCGCTGACGCGCTGGCATGGCCTGTGCCGCGGCACGCGGAAGAAGCTGGCCGGCGGCGAGGCGCCGTCGCGTGCCGACGAATACCTGCTGTACCAGACGCTGCTCGGCACCCTGCCTCTGGGTGGGCTCGACGCCGGCACCGCGCCGGGCTACAGCGACCGCATCTGGCAATACATGCAGAAGGCCGCCCGCGAGGCCAAGCTGCGCACGCGATGGTCCCAGCCCGATGCGGACTACGAGGCCGCGCTCGAGCGTTTCGTGCGCGAGCTGCTGGCCGATCCGGAAAAGGGCGAGTGCCTTGCGGACATCCAGCGGCTGGCTGACACGCTGTCATGGTTCGGTGCATGGAACAGCCTCACGCTCACGCTGCTGAAATACAGCTCGCCCGGTGTGCCCGATCTCTACCAGGGCAGCGAGCTCATCGAGCTGAGCCTGGTCGATCCGGACAACCGGCGCCCGGTGGACTACGCCCTGCGCCAGCGGCGGCTGGCCGCACTGCGGGCAATGGTTGGCCAGGAAGGGGATGGCCGGGCAGCGCGGGTGCGCTCGATGGTCGAGGCGCCGCATGACGGACGCGGCAAGCTCTGGTTCATCTGGCGCCTGCTGTCGTTGCGGCGGGAGCAGCCTTTGCTGTTCAGCGAAGGAAGCTACGAGCCGCTGGCGGTCGAGGGGCCGCTGTCGAGGCACGTCGTGGCCTTTGCGCGCAGGCATGAGGATCAGGTGCTCGTGGTTGTGGCGGGGCGGTTGTTCGTCGATCTCTCGCGCCGCGGTGCGGATGAGGGTGCGATTCCGGCGCTTCCCGAGGCGACGAGATGGAAGGGCACGACGGCGTGTCTTCCCGAAGGCGTTGGCGCGGTGACGCTCGAGAACCTGCTGACTGGAGAGTCGCTGTCGGTCGGGGAGGGGGCTATTCGCCTGGACGACGCACTGCGATGGATGCCCTGGGCCGTCTTCAGCGGTACAGCGCCTCGGGAGAAATGCGCATGATCTGCACCTGCTGGGCTGCGTCGATGACACGAGCGACCGGCTCCCAGACGCTCGCATAGTCCGGCAAGGCGTCAGGCGCGAAGCTCGTGTGCGGCCAGTCGGAGCCCCACACTGTGCGCCCGGAGAACAACTGCGCAAGCTGATCGATGCGGGCGTCCAGAGAGTCGTACGGTGCCTGTGCTGCGAGGCGATACCAACCCGACAGCTTGAGCCACGCGCCCCCTTGCACAAGTCGCTCGAGTGCCTGCCGGTTCTCGCTGGACAACTGCGTGTTCGCATCCACGCCTGCGAGGTGATCGAGCACGGCAGTTACTTTGCAGCTGGCATGCAGGTCTGCGATCCGGGGCCAATGCTCCGGCCGCGCGTACCACTGCATATGCCACCCCATCGCCTGGATGCGGGGGGCGAGTGCATGGAAGTGCGCGTCGATGTCCTTGTCATTGCCAACCGGCGACACAAGGTTGAACCGCACGCCCCGCACGCCGAGGGAGTGCATCGATGCCAATTGCGCGTCGCTCGTGCGGGGCTCCAGCACTGCGACGCCTCGGTGCCGGCCATTGCCCTGGCGCAGGGCTTCGAGCATCACCGTGTTGTCGTAGCCATAGACGCTGGGTTGCACCAGCACCAGGTGCGCGACACCATGGTGCCCAGCCAGTTGCTCGATGTCTGCCAGCGATCGATCCACCGGCCGGTAGTGGCCCGGCACGATCGGGGCTTGCGCGTCGAAGACGTGTACATGGCTGTCCCAGCCAAGGCCGCCCGCGACATCCCGCATCACTTGCTCAGCCCACGACAATCTTGCGGTCGCGCACGATGCGCGCCCACTGAGCCCGTTGGGCTGAAAGAAAACCCGTCACCAGGCCTTCCGGGCCATCGGGGAAAGCCTCGCCACTCAGCGCCCGGATGCGGCCGAGCACTTCGGGGTCGGTCATGGATTTGCGAATGGCCGCGACCAGCACAGCCTTGGTCGCCGGGTCGATGCCGGCGGGCGCCAGCACCGGATTCCATTCGAGCACTTCGTAGGCCGGCACGCCGGCTTCTTCCATTGTCGGGATGGTGGGCAGCGCCCGGGTGCGCCGGCGCGTGGTCACGGCAAGCGGACGCAGACGGCCAGACTGGATCTGCCCCAGAGACGACGCAACGTTGGCAAAGAAGAGCGGCACTTGCCCGCCCATCACGTCATTCATGGCCGGGCCGCCGCCCTTGTACGGAACGTGCGTGAGGGTCACGCCCGCGCGGTCTTCGAAGAGTGCGCCCGCGAGATGCTGGGCAGAGCCGTTGCCGGAGGATGCATAGGCGATCTGCCCCGGCTTGGCCTTGGCCATCTGCACGAGATCTTTCACGCTCTTGGCTTCGAAGCTCGGCGTGCAGACCAGCACGTTCGGAAACAGCGCCAGGATGCCGAGCGGCGTGAAGGACTTGTCGTTGTCGTAGGGGAGCTTGGGGAAGAGCGCAGGGTTCACGGCAAACGAAGACGCGTCCACCAGCAACTGCGTGCCGTCGGGGTTGGCACGGGCCACCTGCCCGGCGGCAATCTGTCCGCTGGCACCGGGCTTGTTGTCCACCACCACCGTCTGGCCCAGTGCATCGGCGAGCCGCGGTGCAATCAGGCGTGCCATCAGGTCGGCACCACCGCCGGCCGCATAGGACACGACCAGCGTGATGGTCTTGCCGCCTGCGATCTGACCCGCGGCGCGGGCCAGGGCCCAAGGTGCCGCCGCAACGGCAGCACCGGCGCGCAGCAACTGGCGCCGCGAGCGATCAACCGTGACCTGGCTGAAACTGGAAATCGATGCTTCTTTCATGGCGCTCTCGCAAAAGGTTAAGGGCAAGGGGTGGTGCGTCGCACCGGTTCAGGTGATCGTGACGGTGTAGTGGAAGGCGTAGGCGTCGCCCCGCGTGTAGCGGGCCTCGATGCAGCGACCGCTGAAGTCGTACGCGCTGCGGGTCACCAGAGCGCAGGGGTGGCCCGCCGGCAAGTCCAATTGGCTCGCGTGCAGACGAGCGAGGGTGCCGAACGCGATTTCGTCGACGGCGCGATGCACGGCGACGCCGCAGCGCTCGGCGAACATGGGGTACAGCAAATCGCCCCACTGAACAGGATCGTCATCGACCAGGCTGGTGAACAGATCGAGCGGGAGCCAGATTTCTTCGGCAACACATGGCTGCCCCGACAGGGAGCGTACGCGCAGCAGACGCAATGCCGTGCTGCCGGACTCAAGCCGAAGGCGCCGCGCGACGTCCGAAGGCGCAACCAGCACCTTGCGCGAGACGATGCGGGAGACAGGCACTTCCCCGGTGCCTTCGCCAAAGCGGAAGAACCGCATCATGGTCCCGGCGGTGGTCATGCCGACTCGCACGAATGTGCCGCGGCCCTGAATGCGTTCGATCAATCCGTCGCTTGCAAGAAGCTCCAGCGCATGACGCAAGGTGCCAAGGGCGACCCCGTGTTCGGAGGCCAGCGTCTGCTCCGCCGGCAGTGCAGCACCAGGTGGCCATTCGCCTGCCACGACCCGTGCCCGCAAGGCCGCCGCGAGCGCGGCGTAACGGCTTTGCCCCGGCTCGGAAGGAACTACGGTCAACGACGGCATTTGGATTGATCTAGTCCTGTAGATGACTAAATGATAACAAATCTCAGCTGGGAAGAATTGTTTTGTAGCACTTGTAATTTATTGAGCTCGATTTCTGCGAATTTGCGACTGGTGCGGCGGCGTCGGACGTGAGCAGCCAGCCCTGACTCGCCTCGCGCCATAACTTGGCAGCGCCGGTGGCTTACCGCATTTACATGTCACCGATATCACTATTTCGGGTGATGCCTAGAGAGAAATAAATCGATTCAATCAAATCTGTGCACTTTTGCGTGCACAGCCAAGCTGCCGTAGCTGATCGACCGACGTCGATCTCCTCCATCTGGCGGTGTCGGGACGAATGCTTTTCGCCCAGATGTCTTTGGTTACGTGAGGCCTGATTGCTGTTGCATTTCCGGGCTCGCGTGATCACGTCTGATCGGCAAGGCCCGAAATCCGGAAGCCGAGGACTGCTTGGGACATTCCAAAAATCACCTAGGAAAAGTAATGGACCGTAGAAAGTTTTCGCTCACGATGGTGGGCGCGGCAGTGTTGGCCGGGTGCGGAGGAGGCGGGGGAGGTGGTGGGTTTGCGTTTCCCCCGATTGCGAGTGCGCCGCCCGCTCCTGCACCCGAGGTGGCGCCTCCCGTGCCAGCGCCGGTGCCCGATCCCGGCCCTGTCGTACCTACGGCACCCGAGCTTGCAACGCCGACGTCCCTGCCGGCCGGCACGGCGTTCCTGCAAACCGTTGCCGCGACCGACGGTGATCGTTCCATCGCGCCCGGACAGGCCAATATCTGGGACCTGAATGAGGACTTCTCGATCGAGGATGGAGGTGACGACCAGTTCGACGGGACCTTGCATCTGCTCGTGGACGTCGGCGGCGTGCAGGCCGGATTCCCTTCAGACCAGACCTACGCGGAACTGACCGCACTGGGCCCGGAGATGGGGCCTTCGGACGGCGTCAAGGCGGTGACCTTCACCTCGGATACCAATTTCCTGCAAACCACAGGTGGGTACGCCTATCTGCACGCGGGCGCCGAGGTTCGCCTTCAGCAAACCTTGAACCTTGGCAGTGCCGTCGGACCCGGGATCTCGCTGGTCTGGGATGGAGTTCCCAGTCCAGGCAATGCCGCTGCTCCGATGTCGGATCCGGGCCAGTTCGGCCAGGTGGTTGTGCGCGATACGGCGGGCGCGCTGTTGGCTACGCTCTTCAAGGTCGATCTCAATGGGGTTTCCGGAACGTGGGGCTCGGCCTCGCTGGCAGCGTTTGTCGGCCAGACCGTGGTGCTGTCGTTCGAGCAGCGGGTATGGGTTAGCGGTTCGGCCATTGACAACGTGTCCGTCAAGGACGGTGCCAACACGGAATTCGTCGTCAATGGCGACTTCGAAGCCGCAGGCGCGGGCTGGACGGTTTCGGCCTCGAAGATCGTGCAGAACGTGCGTACTGGCGTGAGAACCCTCAACGGACTCGAGGTGCAGCGCACGTTCTATACGCAACCCAACCTGCTGTGGGCGCGCATGACCGATGTCTTCCGCAATACCACCGCCGCGCCTATCGATGCCGTGGTGTCCTACGCGACCAACCTCGGCTCCGACAGCTTGGGCATCATTTACCCCACGCCGGGCGCAACCCAGAAAGCGCTGAGCACGTGGGACTACAAGTCGAACAGTGGAAATGTCGGAGATCGGGATGTCGGTTTTGCATTCGGCACTGCGGATGTCGTCAACTACAGGTCCGACACGGCACTTGGCGTTGGAGCCGGGACCGATGACGTGCTATTCCAGTTCAACATCTCGGTCCCGGCAGGCGGCAGCGTCACGCTGATGAACTTCCTGGTGATGTCGGGCACGGACACGGGCCTCGTTGCCACGGACATCACGGCAAGGGCGACCGAAGTGGATACGCAGCTTGCGGACATTGCCAATAACTTCCGGACCAACTTCGCGTACCAGCGGGGCCTGACCCAGGCTCAGTTGGACACGGTGAAGAACTTCTAGGCGGTCGGCGGGCAGGCGGCCTACTTCATCCGCCTGCCCTAGGGCCGCGATCTTCTGTCGCGCGCGAATCCCCTGAATCGTTGCCGCGTGAGAAACTACCGGCTTGATGTAGCCGATGCCCGTGCAGATGCTGACAGGACCGGCGAGCGAGGTCGGATCCCTGGTCTTCGAACGGTTGGCGGGGTTCCAAGTGTATGAGTGACAACGCTAAGCCATTGAATTTAAAAGAGAAAACCATCTCGGTCGCCCCGATGATGGACTGGACGGACCGCCATTGCCGGTACTTCCATCGTCTGCTGTCGCGCCACGCGCTGCTCTACACCGAGATGGTGACGACCGGCGCGCTGGTGCATGGCGACGTGCCCCGTCACCTGCGCTTCAACGCTGAAGAGCATCCGGTGGCGCTGCAGCTCGGCGGCAGCGAGCCGGCTGACCTTGCGCATTGCGCGAAGCTCGGCGAAGAGTGGGGCTACGACGAGATCAACCTCAATTGCGGCTGCCCGAGCGAGCGCGTGCAGCGCGGCGCGTTCGGTGCCTGCCTGATGAACGAGCCGCAACTGGTGGCCGACTGCGTGAAAGCGATGGTCGACGTGGTGAGCGTGCCCGTCACGGTCAAGCATCGCATCGGCATCGACAAGATCGAGAGCTACGAATTCGTGCGCGACTTCGTCGGCCAGGTGAGTGAGGCTGGCTGCCAGACTTTCATCGTGCATGCGCGCAATGCGTGGCTGCAGGGTTTGAGCCCGAAGCAGAATCGCGAGATTCCGCCGCTGCGCTACGAGCTGGTGCACAGGCTGAAGCACGAGTTTCCGGCGTTGTGCTTTTCGATCAATGGCGGCATTTCGGTCAATGCACAGGTGCATGAACACCTGCGTCTGCTCGACGGCGTGATGGTCGGGCGCGAGGCGTATCACAACCCCTGGTGGCTGGCCGAATGGGACGCCGAGTTCTTCGGCGCCGAAGCACAGCCGCTGACGCGCGAAGAGGTCGAGTCGCTGATGTGCGACTACATGGCCCGCGAGGCGGCCGAGCACGGCACGCAGTGGTGGTCGATCGCGCGGCACATGCTGGGCCTGCGCAACGGCCTGCCGGGCGCGCGCCGCTGGCGCCAGGTCTGGAGCGATCACCGGCTCAAGACGCTGCCTGCGCACGAGGTGATGGCGATGGCGCGCGAGCCTGTCACGCAAGCCGCCTGAACCCGAAGCGCATCACGCGCTTTCTCCCCGGGAAGCGGGCCTGTCACGGCCCCCAAATTTTCAGTTGAAACGTTGTTCCAAAAAACGCTACTTCACGATAAGTGGCGCGTCAACCGTTTTTTGCTGAAAAATGAGGAGCATCAGGGACATAAAAAGGTTTGGATACATGAATGACGCGATTGGCGGCAAAGAAGAAGTAAGTGCGCTCGCCAGGGGTCTGGCTCTCCTCAGGGTCATCGGCATGGCATCGGCACCGATAGGCAATCGCGAACTGGCAGACACCACGGGCATCCCCAAGGCCACGGTGTCGCGGCTCACCGCCACGCTGGTGAGTGCGGGGTATTTGCGACAGTCGCAGGACAGCGAGCGCTTCAGCCTCGGCCCGGCGCTGCTGGACATGAGCAGCCGCTACCTGCGCCATTTCGACCTGCGCACGGTGGCGCGGCCGCACTTGGCGGCGTTGTCGGAGTCGGCCGGCGTGAGCGTGCACATGGGCGTGCGCGACGAGCTCGACATGCTCGTCATCGATTCGCTGCGGCCGCGTTCCGTGGTCATCAGCTCGCGCATCGAGGTGGGCACGCGCATGGCCATCGCCACTTCGGCCGCCGGGCGCGCCTACCTGGCGGCGCTGCCCGCGCCGGAAAAAGCCGAACTGCTGGAGCAGATCCGGACCGAAAGCGGGGAAAGCTGGAGCGCCATCGAGGCTGGCCTGATGGCCAGCCTCGACGAGTACGACCGGCTGGGCTACTGCGGCTCTTTTGGCGAATGGAATCCGCACATCCACGCCATCGGCTTCGCACTGGAGGGCCCGCGCGGCGAGCGCTACTCCGTGAGCTGCGGCGGCCCCGCCTATCTTCTGCCCAAGGACACGATGGTTGTGCGCATCGCGCCGCTGCTGCTGGAGACGGCGCAGCGTCTCGTCGGGGAAACCGGTACGTCGACCTAGAACTGGGGCCGTCCGGCCCTAGTGGTCGTTGCGCAGCGCCAGCACGTACCCCTCGCCGCGCACGGTATGGAGCAGCTTCAGGTCGAACGGATCGTCCAGTTTCTGGCGAAGCCTGAGGATGCCGACCGTGACCATGTTGTCCCGCTCGCTGGTGCTTGATCCCCACGCGGCCTTGATCAGCTCGGCGCGCGACAGCACCTGGCCTCTGCGTGCCATCAGCGCGTCCAGAAGCTCGAACAGCGTGGCACTGAGGCCGAGATCCACGCCTTGACGAAACGCCTTGCCGCTCGCGCGATCGATGGCCAGGTCCGCCAGCCGCAGGACGGCCGCCTCCGGACCATGACCGCCTGACGCCAGCGCCCAGGCGCGCGCCACCAGATCGGCCGGTGCACAAGGCTTGACCAGGTACTCGGTCGCGCCCTGCGCCAGTCCTTCGAGACGGTCGGCCACCTGGTCTCGTTGCGTCAGCACCAGCAGCGGGGCACTGCTGCTGCGGCGAACGGAGCGTATCGCCACGTGCGCGGCGGCCGGTTGCGCGGCGTCAAGAAGAATCAGTGCGTACGGCTTGCCTGTGAAGAGCCACGCGTCGGCATCGCGGGAGTCGATCACGTCGACAGCCAGGCCACATCGTCCGAGCACGCCGCCAAGTTCGTCGCGCGTTCCGTTTCCGGATCTGAGAAGCAGGACATTCATGGGGTGGAGCCCTTTGCCGGTGTCGAAGCCAGCGCGGCTGGAGCATTCGGGGACATGTCGGGTTGCCTGTGCGCGCAACCGTCCATCAGAAAGACGCCGACCACCATCGCGAGCACCGCGGCGTGGGCAACTGCAAAGCTGGAGAGGTACTTCATTTGCTGTCGTTTGCCCTTGAGTGTTTCAGTCGAGAAGGACGACGCGATCGCCGCCGGTGGGTTGGCAGCCGTCGAAGACGGGTTCCCAGCTGCGGTGCACCACGACCTGCCTGCTGTCGTGGCACAGCTCGATGCGCTCGCTTGCGGGGCGCTGTTCGCGCACGAAGGCTTCCACGGTCGAGGGCAGGCTGACGCGCAGCTTCAGCGCATAGATGTCGTCCTGCGGGTGGTCGTCCAAGTGCAGCAGCGGCACGAAGCTCGACGCGAAGACGAGCGCATGCGAGCCGACATCGACCGGCTCGGGCTTGTAGGGCGCCTCGCGCAGCCATTGCTGGGCGCGCTCGCGCAGATCGTCTCCGTCGGGCAACTCGCCCCACGCCACGGCGAGCAGTTCCATCACCCACTGGTTGCAGTTCTGGTAGCGCAGGCTGAACGGATAGGCATTGGCGCTGTAGCGCGCAGCCAGCAGATGCAGGGCGCGCGGCGTGTCGAGCGCCGCGCCGCGCAGCGCCTGTGCCGCTTCGGAGGGCAGGGCCACGATGGAGACGTAGCCCAGCGCAGAGTCGTCGATGCCCATGACGAAACCGGCCAGGCCCTGGTCATAGAGGCGAGGGTGTCCTTCGTCGCAGGCGTAGTACAGCTGCCGCGCGGACCATGTGCCGTCCGCGGCTTTCCAGGCGATGGCGGCGTGGGAGTAGCGGATGTGAAAGCGCGAGAGATCGAGTCCGGAGCGGCTGATCAGCACGGCGTCGCTGCCTGTGTTCGAAAGCGCTTCCTGCACGACGGCGGTGAAGCGCAGCAAGCGATCCTGCTGACCTGCTGTGAGCGGTTTCGCGCGATCGCAGAATTGCGACGACGCCGCGTGCGCAACGCCACCCGCCAAGGCGAGGAAGGCCGAGAGCCCCAGCAGCAACAGACGGCGGGCGACGGTCAAAGGCTCACGGGGCGCGCGGCAAGCCCCCCGTACCAATCGTCGGCAAGCACGAGGTAGAACGCCTCGCGCGTGTCGCCACGTGCGAAGGCGGTGCCGTAGGTGCGCTGTTGCGCGTGCACGAGGTCGCCGAGGCCCAGGCGTTCCTTCGCGAAAGTGGCTTGCGGCAGTTCGAGCACGATGCGCTGCTGCGCGTCGCTGTCGCTCTGCATCGCGACGCGCGTGAAGCCCTCGCGACCTGTGGCTTGCGCGACTTCGGTGATGCGGTAGTCGCCTTCGGCCACCTTGTCTCCGTCGAACGAACTCTTGCTCGAACCGCGCAGCGATGCCGACACGCTGCCGCTCGATGCCGAGCCGGCACTGGAGGCCACGGACGACGTGAAGCTGTCGGCCTGTGCATTGAAGGCCGTGGTGAGTACGGCTGTGATACCCGCGAGGCGGAAGAAATGAAGGAAGGTCATGGAATGCTCCGGCTGTGTGTGAGGGAGGAAGTCATTTCGCGTGGAAGATGCCGAGCCTGGACCGGCGGGCCCGTGCGAAGGCGCACCGCAACTTGATGCAGGCCCTGCGCAGCCGTCTCCAGAGCGCCGTCGTCATTGCAGGTACGCGACCAGCTGGTCGGCGCCGTTTTCAATGCCTGCGATGGAAGCGCTCCGGGCCCCGATGCCGGCCTTGAGATTCCATGCGTTCGGGTATTGCTTGGTGACGTAGGCGCCGAGCAGTTCGTTGGTCGAGGCGTCGTAGATTTCGACGGCAAAGCTCACCGAGCCCGTCATCGCGCCTTCCTTGCCGCGGATGGCCTGCACGGCGTTGTACGGGCCGCCCAGCAGGTCGAAGCGCGAGAAGGTGCTGAGAACGGCGGTGTTCGTCTTGGCGCCGGTGAGCGTCAGCTTGATCCGTACGGCGTTGGCGTTTCTGCCAGGAGCGTTCCGGAAGCGCGCATTCAGCTTGTCAGTGAACTGGTTCTGCATGTAGCGCGCCAGGAATGCCTTGTCGTCTTCCGACACGTCTTCGAACTGGCCGTCGCTGCCGCGGTAGATGGCGACCGGATCGAGGACGAAATCCGAATACCGCCGCCAGTCGATGTTTGCCTTGTATTCGAATGGAATGCGGCCGGAGTCGTCATGCTGGCTGGGTCGCAGCTGGGACGCGGAGGCGATGCCGGCATACGGCACCGGCTGTGTGCTGGCACACGCCGTCAGGATCAGGCAGACCGCCAGGGTGATGGCCTTGGGAGCATCGGAAAGAGCACGCATCGCGTTCCTTGAATTGGGAAGAAGTGAATGGACAAGTGAATGAAGAAGGCAACGACCGTGTCCAGATTTAAAACTGTACGGTACGGTTCATTATTGAGGTGGATTTTGGCGATGTCAAGAAAACTGTACAGTTGGGTATTCTTTTGAGGGAAATGCGATGAAGGTCAGGACAGAAGCGCGGCGCAACGTCATCCTTGAAGCGGCGGTGGCGCTGTTCAAGGAGCTGGGTTACGAGCGCACGTCGATGAACGAGCTCGCAAAGCGCCTGGGTGGGTCGAAGGCCACCCTGTACGGATACTTCGCCTCGAAAGAGGAGCTCTTCAGGGCGGTCGTGCAAACCGTGGCCGTTTCGCATCTGGCTGAGGCCGCGGCCGAGTTGCAGGAGGCGAACGAGACCGCCACGCTCGAGGCGCAGTTGATGCGGTTCGGCGAGCGGATGCTGTTCGTGTTGACCAACGACGCGGACGCGCTGGCGGTCTACCGGATGGTTCTTGCCGAAGCCGGGCGCTCCGACGTGGGGCAGCAGTTCCAGGAGTCGGGGCCTGCCGAATACATCCGAACCCTCGCGGGGTTCATGGATGCGGCGATGAAGCGTGGCGAACTACGGCGCCGGGACCCACACGTGACCGCGCTGCAGTTCACCACGTTGATCACGGCGGAGACCCAGGCGCGGCTCTTCCAGGTCGACCCCGAGCCCGTGTCGGTAGAGCAGATTCACGCGCTGGTTCAGCGCGCCGTCGACATGTTCCTCGCCGGTGCCGCGCCGCGCTGAAAGGCGCTAGTTCGCGGCTTCGAGCCCGTTCTGGAAGTGCTCGCGCATGCGGGCCATGGCGGCTTCCGCGTCCCGCGCCTCGATGGCCGCCATCACCGAGCGGTGCTCCGCCAGCGACTCGGCGATCCGGCCGGCTTTCAGCAGCGAGTTGTGCCGGTTGAGCTTCATCACCTTGCGCAGGTCGGCCACCATCTGGTCGCGCCACTTGTTGTTGGCGATGGCCAGCAATCGCATGTGAAAGCGCTCGTTCAGGGCGAAGAAGTGCTCCCGGTTCTCGGGCGAGGCTGCTGCTTCCAGCTCGGCGTGCAGCGCCTTCAGCTCGGCGCGCTGCGCGTCGGTGGCGCGCTCGGCCACCACGCCGGCGGCGTCGCTCTCCAGCAGCGAGAGCAGGTGGTACACGTCGGTCAGGTCCTGCTCCGACACCTCGGTCACGTACGCGCCGCGCCGCACCTTCATCGTCACCAGGCCTTCGGCCGCCAGCACCTTCAGCGCCTCGCGCAGCGGCGTGCGGCTGATGCCGTATTCCTCGGCCAGCTTGAGTTCGTCGATCCAGCTGCCGGGCTCCAGCTCGCGGCGAAAGATCCGCTGGCGCAGCAGTTCGGCCACCTCTTCATAGAGGGCGCGGGGGGTGAGGGTGACGGCGGACATGGGCCGGACTGTACTTCAAAAACGTTGTTTGAATTAATAATTATGGATCGGTTAGACTCGCGGCCGGCTTGCAAATCCGTGCAGGCGAATTTGCGAATACCCTGCAAGACACTGCGAACGGCCCCTTCATGAGCAGCACACCCGAACCCTCTTTCAAGCCCGCCGACCTCGAAGCCTGGGCCAAGGCTGCTGCCAAGTCCGCACCCGGCGGCGACGTGAACGCGCTGAACTGGATCACGCCCGACGGCATCGCCGTGAAGCCGCTGTACACCGCCGCCGACCTGCAGGGCCTGAAGTACACCGACACGCTGCCCGGCTTCGAGCCCTACCTGCGCGGTCCGCAGGCCACCATGTACGCAGTGCGCCCCTGGACCATCCGCCAGTACGCCGGCTTCTCCACCGCCGAAGAGTCGAACGCCTTCTATCGCAAGGCGCTGGCCGCCGGCGGGCAGGGCGTGAGCGTGGCCTTCGACCTCGCCACGCATCGCGGCTACGACAGCGACCACCCGCGCGTGACCGGCGACGTCGGCAAGGCAGGCGTGGCAATCGACTCGGTCGAGGACATGAAGATCCTGTTCGACCAGATCCCGCTCGACAAGGTCAGCGTGTCGATGACGATGAACGGCGCCGTGCTGCCGGTGCTGGCGGGCTACGTGGTCGCGGCCGAAGAGCAGGGCGTGGCGCAGGACCAACTGAGCGGAACCATCCAGAACGACATCCTCAAGGAGTTCATGGTCCGCAACACGTACATCTTTCCGCCAGCGCCGAGCATGCGGATCATCGGCGACATCATCGAGTACACGGCGCAGAACATGCCCAAGTTCAACTCGATCTCGATCAGCGGCTATCACATGCAGGAAGCCGGCGCCAACCAGGCGCTCGAACTCGCCTTCACGCTGGCCGACGGCAAGGAATACGTGAAGACCGCACTGGCCAAGGGCCTCGACGTCGACGGCTTTGCCGGACGCCTGAGCTTCTTCTGGGCCATCGGCATGAACTTCTATCTCGAAGTGGCCAAGATGCGTGCGGCGCGCCTGCTGTGGTGCCGCATCATGAAGGAGTTCAACCCCAAGAACCCCAAGAGCCTGATGCTGCGCACGCACTGCCAGACCTCGGGCTGGTCGCTCACCGAGCAGGACCCGTACAACAACGTGGTGCGCACCACCATCGAAGCGATGGCCGCGGTGTTCGGCGGCACGCAGAGCCTGCACACCAACGCGCTCGACGAAGCCATTGCGCTGCCCACCGAATTCAGCGCCCGCATCGCGCGCAACACACAGCTCATCATCCAGGAAGAGACGCACATCACCAACGTGATCGATCCCTGGGCCGGCAGCTACATGATGGAGAAGCTCACGCAGGACATGGCCGACGCGGCCTGGGCCATCATCGAAGAGGTCGAGGCGATGGGCGGCATGACCAAGGCGGTCGACAGCGGCTGGGCCAAGCTCAAGATCGAGGCGGCTGCCGCCGAGAAGCAGGCGCGCATCGACTCGGGCAAGGACGTGATCGTCGGCGTCAACAAGTACAAGCTGAAGAACGAAGACGCGATCGACAGCCTCTCGATCGACAACGTGAAGGTGCGCGACCAGCAGGTGGCGCGGCTGCAGAAGATCCGTGCCTCGCGCGACACCGCCAAGGTGCAGGCCGCGCTCGACGCGCTGACCACTGCTGCCGAGAACAACACCGGCAACCTGCTGGCGCTGAGCATCGACGCCGTGCGTCTGCGCGCCACGGTGGGCGAGATTTCGGACGCGCTCGAGAAATCATTCGGCCGCCATCGGGCCGACACGCAAAAGGTGACCGGTGTGTACGCAGCTGCCTATGACTCCGCCGAAGGCTGGGAAGCCCTCAAGACCGAAATCAACGCCTTCGCGGAGGAGCAGGGCCGCCGTCCGCGCGTGATGATCTCCAAGCTCGGGCAGGACGGCCACGACCGCGGCGCGAAGGTGGTGGCCACGGCATTTGCCGACCTGGGTTTCGACGTGGACATGGGGCCGCTCTTCCAGACGCCCGAGGAATGCGCGCGCCAGGCCATCGAGAACGACGTGCATGCAGTGGGCGTGAGCACGCTCGCAGCCGGCCACAAGACTCTTGTGCCGGCCATCATCAATGAGCTCAAGAAGCAGGGCGCGGACGACATCATCGTGTTCGTCGGCGGCGTGATTCCGCGGCAGGACTACGACTTTCTCTACGAAGCCGGCGTCAAGGGCATCTACGGACCGGGCACGCCCATTCCGGCCAGCGCCAAGGACGTGCTGGAGCAGATTCGCGCGGCGGTCACGGCCTGAGGCGCGACGTGGGCGATCTCTTGTCGCGGCTGTCGCTGCAGCCGGTGGATTCCAGCGATTTCGAAGCCATGCTGGCCCTGCGCATCGACGCGATGCGCCCGAGCCTGGAGCGCGTGGGCCGTTTCGATGCAGCGCGTTCGCGCGAGCGCCTGAGCGCGGGCTTTCTCGTGCCGTACATGCACCACATCGTGCTCGACGGCGACCAGCGCATCGGCTTCGTCACGCTCAAGCCCGAGGACAGCGATGCGCTGCGCCTCGACCATCTCTACCTGCGCACCGGCTTCCAGGGCCTGGGCATCGGTGAATGGGTGCTGGAATGGGCCAAGTCGCAGGCGCGCGCGCAGCGGCTGGACATCAAGCTCACCGCGCTCGTGAAGAGCGACGCCAACCGCTTCTACCTGCGGCACGGCTTCGTGCTCGAGGGCGGGGAGGGCGTCGACCTGCACTACCGCTGGCGCGTGGCTTCGGAGGCTGCGTGCTGAATACGGCACAGGCGCTCGAACGCGCCGTCGCTGAAACCGACGGCATGGCGCAACGGCGCGCCGTTGCAAAAGCCATCACGCTGCTCGAGTCGACGCGCGCCGACCACCGCACGCAGGCCGACGAACTGCTCACGGCATTGCTGCCGCGCACGGGCAACTCGTTCCGCCTCGGCATCTCGGGCGTGCCGGGCGTGGGCAAGTCGACCTTCATCGAAACGCTGGGCCTGCTGCTGATCGGCAAGGGCCATCGCGTGGCGGTGCTCACCATCGACCCGTCGTCCACCGTGTCGGGCGGCTCCATCCTCGGCGACAAGACGCGCATGGAACGGCTCTCGGTGCACGAGCGCGCCTACATCCGGCCGAGCCCTTCGAGCGGCACGCTGGGCGGCGTGGCCGAGAAGACGCGCGAGGCAATGCTGGTGTGCGAGGCCGCCGGTTATGACATCGTGATCGTCGAAACCGTCGGCGTGGGCCAGAGCGAAACCGCTGTGGCCGGCATGACCGACATGTTCGTGCTGATGCAGTTGCCCAATGCCGGCGACGACCTGCAGGCGATCAAGAAGGGCGTGATGGAGCTGGCCGACCTTGTCGTCATCAACAAGGCCGATCTCGACAAGGACGCCGCCACGCGCGCGCAGGCTCAGATCACCTCGGCGCTGCGGCTTTTCGGCCACCAGGGCAACCCAGACCATGCACACGCGGTGCATGACGCGCACAGCGGCGCGGAGGTGCGCTTCTGGCTCCCCAGGGTACTGCAGCTGAGCGCGCTCGCCAACACCGGCGTCGATGCCTTCTGGGACGCCGTCACGCAATTCAGACAACTGCAGACCGCCAACGGCAAGCTCGCCAAGCGCCGCGAGAAGCAGGCCACCGCGTGGATGTGGGAGCGCATCGACGCTGGCCTCAAGCACGCCTTCAGGCATCACCCGCAGGTGCGCGAGCTGCTGCCCCAGCTCACGCAGCAGGTGGCGCAGGGCACGTTGCCGGCATCGACTGCGGCGCGCAATCTGCTCGCCGCAGCCGCCATCACGGCCAGACCATGAGACACGAAATTCAGGACCACAGCTTCGGAAGCACACCATGCAAGAACTGATCGAACAACTCGAAAAGCGTCGCGCCCAGGCGCGTCTCGGCGGCGGGCAGAAGCGCATCGACGCGCAACATGCCAAGGGCAAGCTCACGGCGCGCGAGCGCATCGAGCTGCTGCTCGACGACAACACCTTTGAAGAGTGGGACATGTTCGTCGAGCACCGCTCGGTCGATTTCGGCATGGCCGAGCAGAAGATTCCCGGCGACGGCGTGGTCACCGGCTACGGCATGATCAACGGCCGCCTGGTGTTCGTGTTCAGCCAGGACTTCACTGTCTTCGGCGGCGCGCTCAGCGAAGCGCATGCCGAAAAAATCTGCAAGGTGATGGATCAGGCCATGAAGGTCGGCGCGCCCGTCATCGGGCTGAACGACTCGGGCGGCGCTCGCATCCAGGAAGGCGTGGCCTCGCTCGGCGGCTATGCCGACGTGTTCCAGCGCAACGTGATGGCCTCGGGCGTGGTGCCGCAGATCAGCATGATCATGGGCCCCTGCGCGGGCGGCGCCGTGTATTCGCCCGCCATGACCGACTTCATCTTCATGGTGAAGGACAGCAGCTACATGTTCGTCACCGGCCCCGAGGTGGTGAAGACCGTGACGCACGAAAGCGTCACGGCCGAAGAGCTGGGCGGCGCCATCACCCACACCACGCGTAGCGGCGTGGCCGACATGGCGTTCGAGAACGACGTCGAGGCGCTGCTGATGCTGCGCCGCCTGTACAACTACCTGCCGCTCAACAACCGCGAGAAGCCTCCGGTGCGCCTGGGCAACAACGGCCTGGGCGACCCGGCCGACCGCCCCGACTACTCGCTCGATACGCTGGTGCCCGACAACCCGAACAAGCCCTACGACATCAAGGAGCTGATCCTGAAGGTAGTGGACGACGGCGACTTCTTCGAGCTTCAGCCCGACTACGCGAAGAACATCGTGATCGGCTTTGCCCGCATGGAAGGCCAGACCATTGGCATCGTTGCGAACCAGCCGTTGGTGCTCGCGGGCTGCCTCGACATCAAGAGCAGCATCAAGGCCGCGCGCTTCGTGCGCTTCTGCGATGCGTTCAACATTCCGGTTGTCACCTTCGTCGACGTGCCTGGCTTCATGCCCGGTACGGGGCAGGAGTACGGCGGCATCATCAAGCACGGCGCCAAGCTGCTCTATGCCTACGCCGAGTGCACGGTGCCCAAGATCACCGTCATCACGCGCAAGGCCTACGGCGGCGCCTACGACGTGATGGCCTCGAAGCATCTGCGTGGCGACGTCAACCTTGCCTGGCCGCGTGCCGAGATCGCGGTGATGGGCGCCAAGGGCGCGGTGGAAATCATCTTCCGCGAGGACAAGAACGACCCCGAAAAACTCGCCGCCCGCGAGGCTGAATACAAGGCCCGTTTCGCCAACCCGTACGTGGCGAGCGCACGCGGCTACATCGACGACGTGATCCTGCCGCACGAGACGCGCAAGCGCATTTGCCGTTCGCTGGTGATGCTGCGCGAGAAGAAGCTCGAGAACCCGTGGCGCAAGCACGGGAACATTCCACTGTGAGCGGCACGGAGAAGAAGAGCATGTTCAAGAAGATCCTGATTGCGAACCGTGGCGAAATCGCCTGCCGCGTCATTCAGACGGCGAAGAAGATGGGCATCCTCACGGTCGCTGTCTATTCCGACGCCGACAAGGAAGCCCGCCACGTCGAGCTGGCCGATGAGGCCGTGCACATCGGTGCAGCGCCCAGCCGCGAGAGCTACCTGCAGGCCGACCGCATCATCGCGGCATGCAAGCAAACTGGCGCCGAGGCCGTGCATCCGGGCTACGGCTTCCTGTCGGAGAACGAAGCCTTCGCGCGCAAGGTCGAGGAAGAAGGCATCGCCTTCATCGGGCCGAAGCACTATTCGATTGCAGCGATGGGCGACAAGATCGCCTCGAAGAAGCTCGCGAACGAAGCCCAGGTCAATACTATTCCGGGCTGGAACGACGCCATCGAGACGGCTGAGCGCGCCGTCGAGATTGCCAAGGACATCGGCTACCCCGTGATGATCAAGGCCTCGGCCGGCGGCGGTGGCAAGGGCCTTCGCGTGGCCTTCAACGACAAGGAAGCCTTCGAGGGCTTCACCTCATGCCGCAACGAGGCGCGCAACAGCTTCGGCGACGACCGCGTGTTCATCGAGAAGTTCGTCGAGGAGCCGCGCCACATCGAAATCCAGGTGCTGGGCGACTCGCACGGCAACGTGATCTACCTGAACGAGCGCGAGTGCTCGATCCAGCGGCGCCACCAGAAGGTGATCGAGGAGGCGCCGTCGCCCTTCATCTCCGACGCCACGCGCAAGGCGATGGGCGAGCAGGCGGTGCAACTGGCCAAGGCCGTGAAGTACCAGAGCGCGGGCACGGTGGAGTTCGTGGTCGGCAAGGACCAGAGCTTCTACTTCCTGGAGATGAACACGCGCCTGCAGGTGGAGCACCCGGTGACCGAGTGCATCACCGGCCTCGACCTCGTCGAGCTGATGATCCGCGTGGCGGCCGGCGAGAAGCTGCCGCTGACGCAAGCCGAGGTGAAGCGCAACGGCTGGGCGATCGAGTGCCGCATCAATGCCGAAGACCCGTTCCGCAATTTCTTGCCGTCGACCGGCCGGCTGGTGAAGTTCCAGCCGCCGGGCGAGACCATGTTCGCGAGCGACACCGAGCACCTGCAAGGCGTGCGCGTGGACACGGGTGTGTACGACGGCGGCGAGATCCCGATGTATTACGACTCGATGATCGCCAAGCTCATCGTGCACGGCAAGGACCGCCAGCATGCGATCGCACGTATGCGCGAGGCGCTCAACGGCTTCGTGATCCGCGGCATCAGCAGCAACATTCCGTTCCAGGCGGCGCTGCTGGCGCATCCGAAGTTCGTGGCGGGCGACTTCAACACCGGCTTCATCGCCGAGCACTACGGCAAGGGCTTCCACGCGGAAGACGTGCCGCACGCCGATCCGTCGTTCCTGATCGCGCTCGCGGCCTACGTGCATCGCCGCTACCGCGCGCGTGCCTCGGGCATCAGCGGGCAGCTCGAAGGCCACGGCGTGAAGGTGGGCGAGCAGTTCGTGGTGGTCGAGCTGGGGCCGGAAGGCAAACACGTGCACCATCCGGTGTCGGTCACCGACTTCCATGGCAAGACCGGCGCGAGCGCAGTGGCCGTGGGCGGCAAGACCTACAAGATCGACAGCAGCCTGGCGCTGGGAGCGATCCGCGTGCAGGGCACGGTCAACGACAAGCCCTTCACCGCGCAGGTGGAGCGTGGCGCGGGCAAGAGCCCGCTGGCGCTGCGCGTGTCGCATGACGGTACGCAGATCGAGGCGATGGTGCTGTCGCCGCTGGGCGCGCGCCTGCTCGAGTTGATGCCCTACAAGGCGCCGCCGGACCTGAGCAAGTTCCTGATGTCACCGATGCCGGGCCTGCTGGTCGAGGTGTCGGTGCAGCCGGGCCAGCAGGTGCGCGCTGGCGAGAAGCTGGCCGTGATCGAGGCCATGAAGATGGAAAACGTGCTGTTCGCCACGCAGGACGGCGTGGTCGGCAAGATTTCGGCGGGCAAGGGCGAATCGCTCGCCGTCGATCAAATCATTCTGGAGTTCAACTGATGGGTGCCAACGACTTGCAACAGGCGATCACGCTGCACCGGCCCGCGAAGGCCGCTGCCTCCAAGACCGAGGGCCCGTGGTCCGTCGAGGCGATCCAGACGCTGCTCGACAAGCCGCTGATGGACCTGCTGTTCGAGGCGCAGACCGTGCACCGCCAGCATTTCCCCGAAGGCGACATCGAGCTGGCCACGCTGCTGTCGGTCAAGACCGGCGGCTGCCCCGAGAACTGCGGCTATTGCCCGCAGTCGGCCGAGTTCGATACCGGCGTGAAGGCGCAGAAGCTCATGGAGGTCGACGAGGTGCTGCGCGCCGCGCAGGCCGCCAAGGATGCCGGTGCCACGCGCTTCTGCATGGGCGCCGCATGGCGCGCCCCGAAGGACCGTGACGTGGAGAAGGTGGCCGTGCTGGTAGAGGCCGTGAAGGGGCTCGGCATGCAGACCTGCGCCACGCTCGGCATGCTGGAGCCGCACCATGCGCACCAGCTCAAGGCCGCGGGCCTCGATTACTACAACCACAACCTCGACACCGCGCCCGAGTACTACACCGACGTGGTCGACACACGCACCTACCAGGACCGGCTCGACACGCTGGCCCATGTGCGCAGCGCGGGCATCAGCGTGTGCTGCGGCGGCATCGTCGGCATGGGCGAAGCACCGGTGCACCGTGCGGGGCTGATCGCGCAACTGGCCAACCTGAATCCGTACCCGGAATCGGTGCCGATCAACAGCCTGGTGCGCGTGCCCGGCACGCCGCTGGCCGACTCGGACCCGGTCGACCCCTTCGACTTCGTGCGCATGATCGCGGTCGCGCGCATCACCATGCCGACCGCGCGCGTGCGCCTGTCGGCCGGCCGACAGCAGATGGGCGACGCGGTGCAGGCGCTGTGCTTCATGGCGGGCGCAAATTCGATCTTCTACGGCGACAAGCTGCTCGTTACCGGCAATCCCGACGTCGAAGCCGACACGGTGCTGCTGCGCAAGCTGGGCCTGAATGCGCGGCAGGTTCAGGAGCAGCCGGAAGGCTGTGCCGCATGACCACTGTCGCACGCCCCTTCAAGGTGCTGGGCATCCAGCAGATCGCCATCGGCGGACCCGACAAGCTGCGGCTGCAGAAGCTGTGGGTCGACATGCTGGGGCTCGAAGTCACGGGCACGTTCAAGAGCGAACGCGAGAACGTGGATGAAGACATCTGCGCGATGGGCGTGGGCCCGTTCAAGGTCGAGGTCGACCTGATGCAGCCGCTGGACCCGGAGAAGAAGCCCGCCGTTCACACGACGCCGCTCAATCACGTGGGGCTGTGGATCGACGACTTGCCCAAGGCCGTCGAATGGCTCACGGCGCAGGGCGTGCGCTTTGCGCCGGGTGGCATCCGCAAGGGTGCCGCCGGCTTCGACATCTGCTTCCTGCACCCGAAGGCGAACGACGAGTTTCCGATCGCGGGCGAGGGCGTGCTCATCGAGATGGTGCAGGCGCCGCCCGAGGTGGTAGCGGCGTTCAGCGCGCTCGCTGCTACGCGTTGAGCACTTTCCTGATCGGCGGCTTCACGTCGGAGCGCTGAGGCGGCAGCATCGCCTGATGCTCGCGCGCCGGATTCAGGATGATCGAGGTCGCCGTCTCCGTGAGGATGCAGAACTTGGTGACCACCGCGTCGAGGTGGCTCACGTCGATCACCGCGATCTCGAGGATCCAGCTGTCCTCTCCGGTTACGTTGTAGGCATTGACGCATTCGGGCGTGTCCTGCACCAGTTTCACGACGAGGTCGTAGTCCGCGCGCCCGACGCGGATGATCGCGCGGATGCCGTAGCCCAGCTTGCCGAGGTTGACGGTGGCGCGGTAGCCGCTGATGACGCCCGCAGCCTCCAATTTCTTCACGCGCTCGGTTACTGCCGGCTGGCTCAGGTGCACGCGGCGGCCCAGTTCGGCCATGGTCAGGCGCGCATCGGCCTGCAGTTCGGCGAGGATGCGGGTGTCATGGGCGTCCAGCGCGGGGTTCAAGGGAAAGTCCATGAAACTCCTTCAAATCGACGGTTTGGCGAGGGCAGAACCATGAAATCTGCATGGCTGCCGAGGGACGGCTTTCATACCATGACCGGCACCCAATACCAAGAATCAGAAGAGACACCTTCGACATGCCTACCTTCGCTTCTCCCGCTCATGCCACGCCAGCCGCGGGCCGCCCCGGATTGCCGCCGCTGCTGTGGCTCTGCCTTGCCGCCACCTGGGTGGTGTGGGGCTCGACCTACCTTGCGATCAAGTACGCGCTGATCAGCTTTCCGCCGTTCTTGCAGATGGGCTCGCGCTTCCTGGTCGCGGGTGTGCTGCTGGCAGCGTGGATGCGCTGGCGCGGCGCGCCGTGGCCCTCGCTGGTGCAGTGGCGCAACGCCTTCATCGTCGGCGCGCTGATGCTGGGCGGCGGCATGGGCGGCACGGCGAACGCCGAGGTGTCGATCGGTTCGGGGCTGGTGGTGGCGTTCATCGCGGTGATCCCGCTTCTGATTGCGCTGCTCAATTTGATTTGGGGTGTGAAGCCGTCGCGGCTCGAAGCTGCGGGCATCGCTCTCGGCCTCGCCGGCGTGCTGATGCTCACGCAGGGCAGCGGCTTCCGCTCTTCGCCCGAAGGACTGGTTGCCATCTGCATTGCCTGCGTCTGCTGGTCGCTTGGCAGCGTGCTGAGCCAGCGCAGCCTGCCGCTGGCGTCCGGTGCGATGGGCTTCGCGAGCGAAATGCTCTGCGGCGGCGTGGTGCTGATGGGGCTCGCCGCGGTGTCTGGCGAAACGATGAGCTGGCCGCCACAGGCCGAAGCGGTCGCTGCGTGGATCTATCTGGTGGTGTTCGGCTCGCTGATTGCCTTCAACGCCTACATGGTGCTGCTGGCCAGGGCGCCGGCCGCGCTGGCGGCGAGCTACACCTTCGTGAACCCGGTGATCGCGATGCTGCTGGGCGTGTGGATCGCCAACGAGGCGGTCACGCGCTTCGAGTGGTATGCGGTGGCCGTGGTACTGGCGGGTGTGCTGCTGTTGCTCTTCAAGCGCCGGGGCGGCGCCACACAGCCAGGGTAGCCGCGAGCAACCACATGCCGGCCGCGCAACCGCGGTTCATTGCCCTGAGGCCCCGCTGCGAGAGGAAGCGCACGGCCTGCGTGCCGGCCGATGCATAGGCCAGCATCACGCAGGTATCGAGCACGACGAACACTGCACCCAGCAGCAGGTACTGCGGGCCTTGCGGCTTCGCGATGTCGACGAACTGCGGCAGGAATGCCGCGAAGAACAGCACCGTCTTCGGGTTCGACAGCGCCACCATCAGGCTGCGCAGCAGCGCGACACGGCCCTGCGGACGGACTTCGAGCGGCGACTTGGCCAGCGCGGTGCGCAGGTCGGTGGTTTCGCTGCGCCACAGCTTGATGCCCAGCCATACGAGGTAGGCCACGCCTGCGACGCGGATCGCATTGAAGAGCCACTCCGAGGCCGCCAGCAACGAGCCCAGTCCGAGCGCGACGACGGCGATCAGGGTGATGCTGCCGAGCGACGCACCCGCAATGCCCCAGCTCGCGCGGCGCATGCCGCCCTCGATGCCGTTGGACAGCGCCAGCAGCATCGTTGGCCCCGGAATCAGGGCCAGCGCGAGCGAAGCGACGATGTAGATGAGCAGGGTGTCGAGCGTCATGGTTTGGTGGCTGGTGGGCGTTGTTGCGAGGCGGCGCGGGCACGCGCCAGGGCGGCTTCGACGATGGCGCGCTTGCGGGCGCCGGCGTCTTGCGGGGCTTCGGGCTCGGGCGCCGTTTCGGCCAGCCGGGCGTCGGTGTTGCGGTGCCTGCCATGCACTTCGTAGCGGTGCCGGGCACTTTCGGCCTGCTCGGCCGACCAGGCTTGCCAGCCGCTGAGGCCCGGCGTCTCGACTTCGAGCGAGATGCAATCGACGGGGCAGACCGGAATGCACAGTTCGCAGCCCGTGCAGTGGGCCTCGATCACGGTGTGCATGCGCTTGTTGATGCCGACGATGGCGTCGGTGGGGCAGGCGTCGAGGCACAGCGTGCAGCCGATGCACCAGGCCTCGTCGATGACGGCCATGGCGCGCGGGCCTTCGGTGCCGAACTGGGGATCGAGGGGGAGCGTTGCGCGGCCGGTGAGCAGTGCGAGCCGCTCGATGCCTTCAGCGCCGCCCGGCGGGCACTGGTTGATGCCGGCCTCGCCGTCAGCCACGGCCTGTGCGTAGCCTGCGCAATCCGGGTAGCCGCACCGTGTGCACTGCGTTTGAGGCAGTGCGTCGTTGATGCGTGCGGCCAGCCCGTTCACTTGGTGATGAGGTTGCGTGCGCTCTTCAGCGCGCCGCACCGGTGCCGGGCTTCTTGCGCGCGACGGGCTTCTTCACTGCCACGGCCGTGGCCTTCTTTGCCGGCAGTTTCTTGGCCGCGACGGCGGGCACCTTGCGGCCGGGCTTGATGCTGTCTTCGGCGGCCAGGCCGCCGCGGTTGCCGGCGCGGCTCTGGGGCTGGTCGTTGGCCGCGATGAATTTCAGCACCTTCGGGTAGACCAGTTCGCGCCAGCGGCGGCCGCTGAAGATGCCGTAGTGGCCGGCGCCTTTCACTTCGTAGTGCTCGCGCTTGTCATTGGCGATGCCGGTGCACAGGCTGTGCGCCGCTTCGGTCTGGCCCGAGCCCGAGATGTCGTCGAGTTCGCCTTCGACCGTGAGCAGGGCGGTCGAGTGGATGTCTTGCGGGTGCACGCGCTCCACCTGACCCTGGGGGTTCTTGACGTCCCAGGTGCCGTTGACCAGGTCGAATTCCTGGAACACGGTGCGGATGGTCTCGAGGTAGTAATCGGCGTCCATGTCGAGCACGGCGTTGTACTCGTCGTAGAACTTGCGATGGGCCTCGGCGCTGGCGTCATCGCCCTTGATCAGGTCCTTGAAGTAGTCGTAGTGGCTGCTGGCGTGGCGGTCGGGGTTCATCGCCACGAAGCCGGTGTGCTGCAGGAAGCCAGGGTAGACCTTGCGGCCCGCGCCCGGAAAGCCCTGCGGCACGCGGTAAATCACGTTGTTCTCGAACCACTCGTAGCTCTTGTTCATCGCGAGGTTGTTCACCGCGGTCGGCGACTTGCGTGCGTCGATGGGGCCGCCCATCATGGTCATGGTCAGCGGCAGCTGTTCGCCGCGGCTGGCCATGAGCGACACGGCCGCGAGTACCGGCACCGTCGGCTGGCACACGCTCACCACGTGGCAGTTGCCGTATTCGGCCTGCAGGCGGCGGATGAACTCCTGCACGTAGTTGATGTAGTCGTCGAGGTGGAACTCGCCTTCGGACAGCGGCACGAGGCGCGCGTTCTTCCAGTCGGTGATGTAGACCTTGTGGTCCTGCAGCATGGTGCGCACGGTGTCGCGCAGCAGCGTGGCGTAGTGGCCCGACAGGGGCGCCACGATCAGCACCACGGGCTGGCTCTTGAGCGTCTTGAGAATGTGCGGCTCGTCGGTGAAGCGCTTGAAGCGGCGCAGCTCGCAGAACGGCTTGTCGAGTTCGACAGCCTCCTGGATCACGACCTCTTCGCCGTCGACCTTGACGGACTTGATGTTGAACTCGGGCTTCTCGTAGTCCTTGCCGAGGCGATAGAGCAGGTCGTAGCCGGCGGCCATGCGCTGGGCCATGGGCAGCTGGCCCCACACGGCGCCCTGGCCGTAGAGCTTGGAGGCAGCCTGTGCGAAGTCCGAGAACGGCTCCATCAGGGAACGCTGGGCTTCGTAGAGTTGATAGAGCATCGCTGGTCTTGGAGTGGAATGTTGCGGTGCAATATATCAGCGCATTCGCTGCATTGCAGGGGGCCTAACCCCTACATCGGCCCCGCCGCGAGGAGCCTTCTTCCACAGAATGTGAAGGAATCGTCGCGAAGGCGATTCCCTCACACCTTGTTGTCACCTAGATGACTTTGGCGATCGAGGCACAGACGTACTCGATGTTCTTGCTGTTGAGCGCGGCCACGCACATGCGGCCGGTGTCGGTGCCGTACACGCCGAACTCATTGCGCAGGCGCACCATCTGGTCCTTGCTCAGGCCCGAGTAGCTGAACATGCCGATCTGCGTGGTGATGAAGCTCATGTCTTCCTTCACGCCGGCGGCCTTGAGGCCGTCGACCAGCTTCTGGCGCATGGCCTTGATGCGCACGCGCATCTCGCCCAGTTCCTTTTCCCACAGGGCGCGCAGTTCGGGGTTGCCGAGCACCGCGGCCACCACGGCGCCGCCGTGCGTGGGCGGGTTGCTGTAGTTGGTACGGATGGCGATCTTGAGCTGCGACAGCACGCGGCCGGCTTCTTCCTTGCTCTCGCACAGCACCGACAGGGCGCCCACGCGCTCGCCGTACAGGCTGAAGCTCTTGGAGAACGAGGTCGAGACGAAGAAGGTCAGGCCGGCATCGACGAACTTGGCGACGGCGGCGCCGTCTTCCTTCAGGCCGTAGCCGAAGCCCTGGTAGGCCATGTCGAGGAAAGGCACGAGACCCTTGGCCTTGACAGTGGCGACGACCTGGTCCCACTGCTGCGACGTGATGTCGTAGCCGGTCGGGTTGTGGCAGCAGGCGTGCAGCACGACGACGGTGCCGGCAGGGGCTGCGTTGAGCGCGGCCAGCATGCCGTCGAAGTTGATGCCGCGCTTGGCGGCGTCGTAGTAGGGGTAGCTTTCGACTTCGAAGCCGGCGTTGGTGAACAGCGCGCGGTGGTTTTCCCAGCTCGGGTCGCTGATCAGCACCTTGGCGTTGGGGTTGAGCTTCTTCAGGAAGTCGGCGCCGACCTTCAGGCCGCCAGTGCCGCCGATGGCCTGGATGGTGGCCACGCGGCCCGAGGTGACGGGTTCGCTGTCGGCGCCGAAGACCAGCGCCTTGACAGCGTTGTCGTATGCGGCAATGCCGTCGATGGGGAGGTAGCCGCGCGCCGTGGGCGCTTTCATCATGTTCTGCTCTGCCGCTTGCACGCACTGCAGCAGTGGCAGCTTGCCGTTGTCGTCGTAATAGACGCCGACGCCGAGATTGACCTTGTTGGGGTTGGTATCGGCTGCAAATTGCTCGTTGAGGCCGAGGATCGGGTCGCGCGGCGCCATTTCGACCGCGGTGAACATAGACATGGAAAGGTCCTTTGGGATGAAAGCTTCGCTGCAACCGGAGGAGGCTTTATCCTTTCCGGTTGCCTTGAATTTTACCGGCGCGAGCGCCACCTGTCGGGAACAGCCATGCCAGAGAACAACGAAGCCATAGCAGACCTGAAGAAACTGGACCCGATCGGGCCGGCGAAACAGGGGGAATTCATCCGCTATCCGGACTCGCCTTTCGAGCTTTTCCAGCCCTATCAACCGGCCGGCGACCAGCCGAAAGCGATCGAGGGGCTGGTCGAGGGCGTGATCGATGGCGAAGTGTTCCAGACCCTGCTGGGCGTGACCGGTTCGGGCAAGACCTTCACCATGGCCAACGTGATCGCCCGGCTGGGCCGCCCGGCCATCGTGTTTGCGCCCAACAAGACGCTGGCGGCGCAGCTCTACAGCGAATTCCGAGAGTTCTTCCCGAAGAACGCCGTCGAGTACTTCGTGAGCTACTACGACTACTACCAGCCCGAGGCCTATGTGCCCCAGCGCGACTTGTTCATCGAGAAAGATTCATCGATCAACGAGCACATCGAGCAGATGCGGCTGTCGGCCACCAAGAGCGTGCTGGAGCGGCGCGACACCGTCATCGTGGCCACGGTGAGCGCCATCTACGGCATCGGCACGCCCGAGGACTACATGGAGATGCGGCTGATTGCCCGCGTCGGCGACAAGGTCGGCCAGCGCGACCTGATCTCGCGGCTCATCCGCATGCAGTACCTGCGCAACGAGCAGGACTTTGCCCGCGGCACCTTTCGCGTGCGGGGCGACACCATCGACGTGTTCCCGGCGGAGCACAGCGAGCTGGCGATCCGCTTCGAGCTGTTCGACGACGAGATCGAGTCGCTGCAGCTCTTCGACCCGCTGACCGGCCGCATCCGCCAGAAGGTGCCGCGCTTCACCGTGTATCCGTCGAGCCACTACGTCACGCCGCGCGACAAGGTCATGGCGGCGGTGGAAACCATCAAGATCGAGCTTGGCGATCGGCTCAAGGAACTGGTGGGGGCGGGCAAGCTGGTCGAGGCGCAGCGGCTGGAGCAGCGCACCCGTTTCGACCTCGAAATGCTCGCCGAAATCGGCCATTGCAAGGGCATCGAGAACTACACGCGCCACCTCTCGGGCGCTGCGCCAGGCGACCCGCCGGCAACGCTGACCGATTACCTGCCGAAGGACGCGCTGATGTTCCTCGACGAAAGTCACCAGATGATCGGCCAGCTCAGCGCCATGTACAACGGCGACCGGGCGCGCAAGACCACGCTGGTCGAGTACGGCTTTCGACTGCCGAGTGCGCTGGACAACCGGCCGCTCAAGATGGAAGAGTTCGAAAAGCGCATGCGCCAGTGCATCTTCGTTTCGGCCACGCCGGCGCAATACGAGAAGGACCATGCCGGCAACGTGGTCGAACAGCTGGTGCGGCCCACCGGACTGATCGACCCCGAGGTCGAGGTGCGGCCCGCCACGCATCAGGTGGACGACGTGCTGGGCGAGATCCGCGTGCGCGTGGACAAGAACGAGCGCGTGCTGATCACCACGCTGACCAAGCGCATGGCCGAGCAGCTGACCGACTACCTGGGCGACAACGGGGTGAAGGTGCGCTACCTGCACAGTGACGTCGACACGGTCGAGCGGGTGGAAATCCTGCGCGATCTGCGCCTGGGCACCTTCGACGTGCTGGTGGGCATCAATCTGCTGCGCGAGGGGCTGGATATTCCCGAGGTATCGCTGGTGGCGATCCTCGACGCCGACAAGGAAGGCTTCTTGCGCGCAGAGCGCTCGCTGATCCAGACCATTGGCCGCGCAGCGCGGAACCTGAACGGCAAGGCCATCCTCTACGCCGACCGGATGACCGAGTCGATGAAGAAGGCCATCGGCGAAACCGAGCGCCGCCGTGCCCGGCAGATTGCCTACAACGAAGCCAACGGCATCACGCCGCGCAGCATCGTCAAGCAGGTGCGCGACCTGATCGACGGTGTCTACAGCGAGAAAACGGGCAAGGAAATGGCCAAGCTCGACCTGGAACGCGCCAAGGTCGAGGACATGAGCGAAAAGGACATCGCCCGGGAGATCAAGCGGCTGGAAAAGCAGATGCTGGAACACGCCCGCAACCTCGAATTCGAGAAGGCAGCCCGGGTGCGCGACCAGTTGGCGCTGCTGCGGGAGCAGGCGTTCGGGGCGTCGGGCGGCGACAACATCGCGATACCGCCGCAGTAGGTCAGACGTTCGCATTCTTCAAGCGAACCGCGCTGGGGTTTACCCCAGCAGACCTCGGGGGCTTCTGTTATACTTGAGCGAAACAGTCAACAACAAGAAAAGAACTTCGCGATGAAGGACCGACTCCTACCGACTGGTTCACCAGCGTCAGGGGTCGGGCAGGGCGGAGACGAAGTCACCGCGGTCCAGGACCACGGTGTCATTTCAACGGTAAGCACTTGAAGGAGCTTGCGATGCGTCTCACTACCAAAGGCCGTTTTGCGGTCACAGCAATGATCGATCTGGCGTTGCGTCAGAACACCGGTCCGGTCACGCTGGCTGCGATCAGCCAGCGGCAGCAGATTTCGTTGTCGTACCTCGAACAGCTGTTCGGCAAACTGCGCCGTCACGAGCTGGTCGAGTCGACCCGCGGCCCCGGCGGCGGCTACAGCCTCGGTCGCAAGGCCGCGGACATCACCGTGGCCGACATCATCGTTTCCGTCGATGAACCCATCGATGCCACCCAGTGCGGCGGCAAGGAAAACTGCCTCGGCGAAGCCGGCCGCTGCATGACGCACGAGCTCTGGGCCTCGCTGAACCAGCGCATGGTCGAGTTCCTCGATTCCGTCACGCTGCAGAAGCTGGTCGACGACCAGATCGCCAAGGGCGTGCAGATCGAAAACAAGCCAGTCGTCAAGCGTGCGATCTCGGCCCAGCCGGTGGTCAAGCCGATCCGCGTGAACGCACCGAATTCGGTGTTCGCCCTCGGCAACGCCTTCGCCAAGTCCTGAGTACTGAGTCCCCGGCGGCGCCTTCGGGCGCCACCTTGAGCCGCCCAGATCAAAAAACAACCCCCACGCCAGCACGAGCCAGCCATGGACGTAACTCCTCATTTCCCGATCTATCTCGATTACGGCGCGACCACGCCGGTCGACCCGCGTGTGGTCGACGCCATGATTCCCTGGTTGCGCGAACACTTCGGCAACCCGGCGTCGCGCAGTCACGCTTGGGGCTGGGAGGCTGAAGAGGCGGTCGAGAAGGCGCGCGGCCAGGTGGCTGACCTGATCAATGCGGATCCCCGCGAAATCGTCTGGACGTCGGGCGCGACCGAATCGATCAATCTCGCGCTCAAGGGCGCGGCCCAGTTCTACAAGGGCAAGGGCAAGCACCTGATTACCCTGAAGACCGAGCACAAGGCCGTGCTCGACACGATGCGCGAACTCGAGCGCCAGGGCTTCGAAGTCACCTACCTCGACGTCGAGGAAAACGGCCTCGTCGACCTTGAAAAGTTCAAGGCCGCGATCCGCCCTGACACCATCCTGGCCAGCGTGCTGTTCGTGAACAACGAAATCGGCGTGATCCAGGACGTGGTCGCGATCGGCAATGTCTGCCGCGAAAAGGGAATCATCTTCCACGTCGATTCGGCCCAGGCCACCGGCAAGGTCGACATCGACATCACGAAGCTGCCCATCGACCTGATGAGCCTCGCCTCGCACAAGACCTACGGCCCCAAGGGCATCGGCGCGCTGTACGTGCGCCGCAAGCCGCGAGTGCGGCTCGAGGCGCAAATGCATGGCGGCGGTCACGAACGCGGCATGCGTTCGGGCACCTTGCCCACGCATCAGATCGTCGGCATGGGCGAGGCCTACCGCATCGCCAAGCTCGAAATGAAGGACGACATCGCCCATGCGCGCCGCCTGCAGAAGCGTCTGCTCGATGGCCTGAAGGATGTCGAGCAGGTGTTCATCAACGGCGACCTCGAACACCGTGTGCCGCACAACCTGAACATGAGCTTCAACTACGTCGAAGGCGAGTCGCTGATCATGGGCATCAAGGGCCTGGCGGTGTCGTCGGGTTCGGCCTGCACCTCGGCCAGCCTGGAGCCCAGCTATGTGCTGCGCGCCCTGGGCCGCAGCGACGAGCTGGCCCACAGCAGCCTTCGCATGACCATCGGCCGTTTCACGACCGAAGAAGAAATCGACTACGCCATTTCGACCATCAAGCACAACGTTGCCAAGCTGCGTGAGCTGAGCCCCCTGTGGGAGATGTTCCAGGACGGCGTCGACATCAGCACGATCCAGTGGTCGGCCCACTGACGCAGGCCCGCACCAGGCTCCACGATTGAACAAAGTTTGAGAGGTACACCATGGCATATTCTTCCAAGGTCATCGACCACTACGAAAATCCACGCAACGTCGGCTCCTTCGAAAAGGGCGACGACTCGGTAGGCACCGGCATGGTCGGTGCACCGGCCTGCGGCGACGTGATGAAGCTGCAGATCAAGGTCAACCCCGAAACCGGCGTGATCGAAGACGCACGCTTCAAGACCTACGGCTGCGGCTCGGCCATTGCGTCGTCGTCGCTCGTGACCGAATGGGTCAAGGGCAAGACGCTCGACGAAGCGGCTGCGCTCAAGAACGCGCAGATCGCCGAAGAGCTGGCGCTGCCGCCCGTGAAGATCCACTGCTCCATCCTGGCCGAAGACGCGATCAAGGCCGCCGTGAGCGACTACAAGGCCAAGCACGGCGTCAAGACCGAAGCTGCTGCTGCCGAAGCTGTCCACTGACATGGCCGTCACGCTGACCGAAGCCGCTGCGCGACACGTCACCCGCTACCTCGGCAAACGGGGCAAGGGCGTGGGCGTGCGGCTGGGCGTGAAGACCACGGGCTGCTCCGGCCTGGCCTACAAGCTCGAGTACGTGGACGAGTTCACGCCTGAAGACGTGGTGTTCGAAGACCACGGCGTGAAGGTGCTGGTCGACCCGAAGAGCCTGGCCTACATCGACGGCACGCAGCTCGACTTCGTGCGCGAGGGCCTGAACGAGGGTTTCAAGTTCATCAACCCCAACGAACGCGACCGTTGCGGCTGCGGGGAAAGTTTTCGCATCTGATGCGCCGTCGCTGACCGCGACAACAGCCGCCACCATGTCATGTGCTGGCGGTTTTTTCTTGCCATGAACCTGAACGACACCGACTTTCAACTGTTCGCCGTCCCGGCGACTTTCGCGCAGGACCGTGCGGTGCTCGACGCGCGCTGGAAAGAGCTGCAGCGCGAAGCCCACCCGGACCGCTTTGCCGCGCAGGGCGCCGCCGCGCAGCGCGTGGCCATGCAGTGGTCGGTGCGCATCAACGAGGCTTACCAGCGGCTCAAGGATCCGATCCACCGCGCCAGCTACATCTGCGAGATGCACGGCGCGCCGCTGAACGCCGAGAACAACACGGCGATGCCGCCGGAGTTCCTGATGCAGCAGATGGAGTGGCGCGAGGCGCTCGACGATGTCGAAGACGCCGCTTCGCTCGAGAAACTCCAGGCCGAGGTCGAGGCTGCTCGCGCCCGCGCACTGTCGTCGCT
Source organism: Variovorax sp. YR566 (assembly GCF_051992195.1). Taxonomy (NCBI): domain Bacteria; kingdom Pseudomonadati; phylum Pseudomonadota; class Betaproteobacteria; order Burkholderiales; family Comamonadaceae; genus Variovorax; species Variovorax sp. YR566. Next base: position 3,172,252 of record NZ_CP197092.1, read on the forward strand.
CGACTGGCTGATCGACGAAAAAGGCGACTACCCCGCCGCCGCGCAGCAGGTGAGAGCCCTCATGTTCATTGAGCGCTTCGGACAGGACGTCGAAGCCAGATTCGATCAGTTGGGACAATAGAGGCATGGCTCTTCTTCAGATTTCAGAACCCGGCCAGGCGCCCGACCCGCATCAGCGTCGCATTGCCGTGGGCATCGACCTCGGCACCACCCATTCGCTGGTGGCCGCGGTGCGCAATGGCGTGGCCGAATGCCTGCCCGACGACCAGGGTCGCGTGCTGCTGCCTTCGGCCGTGCGCTACCTTGAAAACGACCGCCGCCAGATCGGCTTCGATGCGCTGGCGGCGCGCGCCAAGGACCCGGCCAACACGATCACTTCGGTGAAGCGGCTCATGGGCCGCGGCCTGGCCGACATCGCGAACCGCGAAGCGATGTCGTACCGCATCGGCAGCAGCGATGGCGGCATGGTGCAGGTGCAGACCCTGGCGGGCGAAAAGTCGCCGGTCGAGATCAGCGCCGAGATCCTGGCCACGCTGCGCTTTCGTGCCGAGGACACCTTCGACGACGAGCTCTACGGTGCTGTCATCACCGTGCCGGCGTACTTCGACGAAGGCCAGCGCCAGGCGACCAAGGATGCTGCGCAGCTCGCCGGCCTCAACGTGCTGCGTCTTATCAGCGAGCCCACGGCGGCCGCCATCGCGTATGGCCTCGACAACGCGAGCGAAGGTGTCTACGCGGTCTACGACCTGGGCGGCGGCACCTTCGACATCTCGATCCTGCGGCTCACGCAGGGCGTGTTCGAAGTGATCGCCACGGGTGGCGATTCGGCCCTTGGCGGCGACGACTATGACCACGCGCTGGCCGGCTTCGTGCTCGCGCAGACGGGCCTGCAAGCCGGCAGCGATGCCGACAAGGCAGCGTTGCTGGTCGCCGCACGGGCCGCGAAAGAGGCGCTGACCGATTCGGAATCGGCCCTGTTCAAGGCTGACGTGGCAGGCAAGACCGCTTCGTTCGACCTGACCCGCGAACAGTTCTACACCGCCACGCGGCCGCTCACCGATCGCACCATTGCTGCCGTCCGCAAGGCACTGCGCGACGCGAAGCTCAAGCCCGACGACCTGCAGGGCATCGTGCTTGTCGGCGGCTCCACCCGCATGCCGCAGGTCCGCAGCGCCGTCGCCGAGTTCTTCGGCCGCGAGCCGCTGGTCAACCTGAACCCTGATGAAGTCGTGGCCCTCGGTGCTGCCATCCAGGCCAACCAGCTCGCCGGCAACAACGGCGCGGGCGAGCTGCTGTTGCTCGACGTGATCCCGCTCTCACTCGGCATCGAGACCATGGGCGGTCTGGTCGAGCGCATCGTGCCGCGCAACCAGACCATCCCCACCGCGATGGCGCAGGACTTCACGACCTATCAAGACGGCCAGACTGCGCTGGCATTGCATGTGGTGCAGGGCGAGCGCGATCTCGTGGCCGACTGCCGCAGCCTCGCGCGCTTCACGCTGCGCGGTATCCCGCCGATGGCGGCCGGCGCGGCACGCATCCGCGTGACCTTCACGGTCGACGCAGACGGTCTGCTGAGCGTGAGTGCCAAGGAGCAGGGCAGCGGCGTCGAAGCCAGCGTGGCGGTCAAGCCGTCATACGGCCTGTCGGACGACCAGATCGCGACCATGCTGCAGGAGAGCTTTTCCACGGCGCAGCAGGACATGCTGGCCCGCGCGCTGGTCGAGGCGCGCGTCGATGCCGATCGCATGCTGCTCGCCACGCAGAGCGCGCTCGATGCCGATGGCGACCTGCTGAGCGACGGAGAGCGCGCCGTCATAGACGCATCGATGGCGCAGTTGCGTGAAACCGCCAAGGGCAGCAACGAGGCCGCCGCCATCGAGGCTGCCACCAAGAAGCTGGCCGACGACACCGAGGCCTTTGCCGCACAGCGAATGAACGCGGGCATTGCGCGCGCACTTGCCGGCCGCAAGGTCGAATCTCTCTAGAACAACAACATGCCCACGATCAAGATCTACCCGCATCCCGAGTACTGCCCGCAGGGCGCTGAAATCACCGCGCCCGCCGGCACCTCGATCTGCGAGGCGCTGCTCGACAACGACATCAACATCGAGCATGCCTGCGAGATGAGCTGCGCCTGCACCACCTGCCACGTGATCGTGCGCGAGGGCTTCAACTCGCTGAACGAGGCGGAAGAGGGCGAAGAAGACTTGCTCGACCGCGCCTGGGGCCTGGAGCCGCAGTCGCGCCTGAGTTGCCAATCGATCCTGGCGCAGGAGAATGTGACCATCGAGATTCCGAAGTACTCGATCAACCACGCCAAGGAAAACCACTGATGTCGCGCCAGATCGTTCTTGATACCGAAACCACCGGCCTCTCTGCGGAGAACGGCGACCGTGTCATCGAGCTCGGCTGCGTGGAGCTGTTCGCTCGCAAGCTCACCGGCAACGACCTGCACATCTACTTCAACCCCGAGCGTGAGAGCCACGAGGACGCACTCAAGGTCCACGGCCTGACGACTGACTTCCTGCGCGACAAGCCGAAGTTCGCCACCCTGGCCAACGACATCGTCGAGTACCTGCGCGATGCCGAGTTGATCATTCACAACGCGGCCTTCGACGTCGGCTTTCTCAACAAGGAGTTCGAGCGTGCCGGTTTGCCGCCGCTGCGCACCTTCGTCAGCGAAGTGACCGACACGCTGGCCATGGCCAAGCAGGTGTACCCGGGTAAGCGCAATTCGCTGGACGCGCTGTGCGACCGCTTCGGTGTCGACCGCTCGAACCGAACCTTCCACGGCGCCAAGCTCGACGCGCAGCTGCTGGCAGACGTCTACATCAACCTCACGCGAGGCCAGGATGCGCTGCTGATCGACGTGGCTTCGAACGAGCCTCAGCTGGGCACCACCGTGGTAGCCATCGACCTGAGCCAGTTCGAGCTGCCGGTGATCCTGGCCGCCGAGCACGAACTGACCGCGCACGAAGCGGTGTTGGGGCAACTCGACAAATCGAGCGGCGGTCGCACGCTGTTTCGCGAAATCGGCTGAAAAGCTATGGCATAATCTGAGGCTTCGCACAACGCGATACGTTTTCAGAACGCTGCAGTCAAACAGCAGCGTTTCGGGCGGTTAGCTCAGGGGTAGAGCACAGCATTCACACTGCTGGGGTCGGAGGTTCGAAACCTCCACCGCCCACCATTCAAAGCAACGACTTACGGCACCTTCGGGTGCCGTTTTCGTTTGTCGCGCCGACTTCATTCATCGACTGAACTGTCGGCCTGCACCGACGGCAAGTGCAGCCAAGGGCTGTTGAACTTCCCGTAGTGGCGGCCTAGAACTAATGGGCAAGGAGCACCGCCATGGCCACTCATCCAGATCTTCCGACCCCCGTCACGCCGAACCTGCCCGTCGAGCCCGACGAAGGGGCTGAGACGCCACCCGACGAACCCACCGATCCGGAGCCGCCGCCCTCCGTGCAATGAGGAAATCCGCGAGCGAGCCGCGCTAAGCTCGCGCGATGGACGAAATAGATTGCGCTGTCATCGGCGCTGGTGTGGTGGGGCTGGCAGTGGCGCGCGCCTTGGCGCTCGCGGGCCGGGAAGTGCTGGTGCTCGAATCCGAAGGTGCCATCGGCACGGGGACAAGTTCGCGCAACAGCGAAGTCATTCACGCCGGCATCTACTACCCGCAGGGCTCGCTCAAGGCGAGGCTGTGCGTCGAAGGCAAGGAAATGCTGTACGCCTACGCGGCGGAGCGTGGTGTGCCGCATAGGCGCTGCGGCAAGCTGATCGTGGCGACCTTGCCCGAGCAGGCGGACCAGCTCGATGTCATCCGGACGAAGGCGGCTGCGAACGGCGTCGGTGATCTGACGTTGATCACCGCGCAGCAGGCTGTGGCGATGGAGCCGCAGCTGCATTGCGTGGCGGCGCTGCATTCGCCGAGCACAGGCATCGTCGATAGCCACTCGCTCATGCTGAGCCTGCTCGGCGACCTCGAGAATGCGGGCGGCATGTTGGCACTGAAATCGCCCATCGTGCGTGCCGAATGCGGCGATGGCGCCATCGTCCTGATGGCTGAGGATGGCACTGCGCTGCGTTGCCGCAGCGTGGTCAATGCAGCGGGTCTCGGTGCCCCTGCGCTGGCGCGGCGTTTCGAGGGCCTGCCGGCCTCGGCGGTGCCCAGGGAATACTTCGCCAAGGGCAACTACTTCACCCTGTCGGGGCGAGCGCCGTTCGGGCGTCTGATCTATCCCGTGCCCGAGCCGGGCGGGCTGGGCGTGCACCTCACGATCGACCTGGGCGGCCAGGCCAAGTTCGGGCCCGACGTGCAGTGGGTGTCTTCGGCCGGTGAGCTTGTGGTGGACCCGGCCCGCGGCGAGGGTTTCTATGCCGAGGTGCGCAAGTACTGGCCCGCGCTGCCCGATGGCGCCCTGATCCCGGGCTACGCGGGCATGCGGCCGAAGATCTCGGGCCCGGGCGAGCCGGCGGCCGACTTCATGATCGACGGACCTGCATCGCACGGTGTGCCGGGGCTGGTCAATCTCTTCGGCATCGAGTCGCCAGGCCTCACGAGCAGCCTGGCCATCGGGCGCCATGTGGCCGGCTTGCTGGCGGACGCGTGAAGCGCGCTTTGCACGTCGCGAAGTGGCATCTCGCGTCAAAGTCTGCACATCTGTAGCGCCTGAGGGTCTTTTGAGCCTGTAACATGACAGCACGCCATTTGCTGGCGCGAAGCCGCCGGCGCGGTGCCGGTGTCATCACGGAGGAAAGTTTCCAATGAGTGCATCCCAAAATCTTGAAGCAGCAGCCGAAGACATTGCAAGCGACGTGCGCGGCGTGCTGGCAAGCAAGGACCTGGATTCGGTTCCCCACATCAAGGCGCTGCGCCAGCGCATCGACACCAAGCTGGCCATCGCACGCGAACTCGCGGCCGAGAAGAGCAAGCTCGCCGCCAAGAAGGCCCGTGAAGCGGCCACTTCCGCCAACGCCTACGCCCACGACGAACCATGGCAGATCGCCGGTGCCGCACTGGCCGTCGGCGTGCTGGTGGGCCTGCTGCTTGGCCGCCGCTGACCTGAGCGCGCACGGCAGCAAGATCGTTCATCCGGACATGGCCGGAGCCAGCCCATGAGGCTGCTGTCCCTGTTCGGGCTGAACGCCCGGATTCGCCGGCTGCGCATTGCCGCGGCCGAAGGCGCCTTGGCGGCCGAAGACCGGGTGCAATTGCTGCGCATGGCCTGGGAGGACGAGAAGCAGCGCCTCAAGCTGATGCTCGTCTTCAGTCTGGCCGTGCTGGGGCTCACCACGGTCACGGTGGCCTTGCTGTCCGTGGCGGTGGTGGTTCATTTCTGGGAAACACCGTACCGCATCACCGCTGCGTGGTCGGTGGCAGGCGTGTGGATCGTGCTCTGGCTGGCGGCCGCCGTCGGCTTGCTGCTGACCCTGCGCAATGCGTCCAACAGCTTCGTGCCGGCACGCCAAGAGTTCGAGCGCGACTGGGCCTGGGTCCAGGACAGCTTCGGCCTGGGCAAGGATCCGGAGCAGGACGAAGAAGCGCCGCGCCCCCCGCGGCCGGCCACGCGCGAAGAGCTGCTGGCGCGCATGGAGCGTCAACGCGAGCGCATCGCGACGCTGCAGGGTGGACGCGAGGCACAGCCTGCGGGCGGCTCGGGCGAAGGCGAAGCGCCTCCGCCCAATGAATCGGCTGCTGCTGCGGCCTTGCGCATCGCCCGTGCACATCCCGTGGCCACCGGCGTCGTTGCCGCGGCGGCCGTGGCGGTGATCAAGCCGAGGCGCCTGCTGCGCTGGGCTGCGGTCATCGCGCCAGTGCTCTGGCGCATGCGCTGAAGAGGAAAGAAAAAGCTCTCAGGCCTTGCTGCGATCGCGCAGCAGCGCCTGGGCTGCTTCGCGGACCAGCGCCGGTCCGCGGTAGATCAGGCCGGTGTAGATCTGCACCACGTCCGCACCCGCGGCGATCTTGGCCTTGGCATCCGCGCCACTGAGGATGCCGCCCACCCCGATGATCGGAAAGCCCGAGCCCAGCGCCGCGCGCAATTGGGCGATCACGCGGTTGCTTGCCTCGCGCACCGGTGCACCCGACAGTCCACCCGCTTCTTCGGCATGCGGCAGGCCTTTGACGGCATCACGCGCAAGCGTGGTGTTGGTGGCGATCACGCCGTCCATGCCGTGGCGCTTCAGCGTGGCGGCGATGACTGCCACCTGGGCTTCGTCGAGATCGGGCGCGATCTTCACGAACAGCGGCGAGCGCTTGTTGTGGCGTGCTGCCAGAGCCTCGCGCCGTTCGGCCACCGCGCCGAGCAGCGCATCGAGCGCTTCGTCGCTTTGCAGCGTGCGCAGGTTGGCTGTGTTGGGGCTCGAGATGTTGATCGTCACATAGTCGGCATGCGGGTACACGCCGTCGAGGCAGATCAGATAGTCGTCCACCGCGCGCTCGATCGGCGTGGCGGCGTTCTTGCCGATGTTGAGGCCCAGCAGCATCGGCTGCTTCGCACCGCCGCCGCCCTTGCGAAAGCGCGCCTTCTGCACGTTGGCCAGGAAGGCGTCGAGCCCTTCGTTGTTGAAGCCTAGCCGGTTGATCAGCGCGTCGCGCTGCGGCAGGCGGAACATGCGCGGCTTGGGATTGCCCGGCTGGGCCTTCGGCGTCACCGTGCCGACCTCGACGAAGCCGAAGCCCATGGCGGCAAAGGCGTCGATGCAGCGGGCGTTTTTGTCGAGCCCGGCCGCCAGGCCCACGCGGTTCGGAAAGGTCAGCCCGGCGAGCTGGACGGGGTCGTCGACGCGGGGCGCCGAGTAAGCGCAGGCCAGCGGCGTGTTCTGGGTGCGAGCAAGCCCATCCAGCGTGATTTCGTGGGCATGCTCGGGGTCGAAACCGAACAGGAAAGGGCGGGCCAGGCCGTAGAGCGAGGAGGGCATCAGCAGGGGCATCGGATAATTCGGGGCTTCAATGAGCCAAGGATTCTCCGCGATGACCGCACCCGCCTCCCCAACCCCTCTTTCTCAGGACGAACTCAAGGCCCAGGTCGGCCTTGCCGCGCTGGCCTATGTGGTCAAGGGCGAGATCGTCGGCGTCGGCACTGGCTCGACGGTGAACAAGTTCATCGATGCGCTGGCCACCATCAAGGACGAGATCAAGGGCGCCGTCTCCAGCTCGGTCGCCTCGACCGAGCGACTGCGCGCCCTCGGCATTCCGGTGTTCGACAGCAACGAGGTGGAAGAGCTGGCGGTCTACATCGACGGCGCGGACGAAATCGACCACCGCGGTTTCATGGTGAAGGGCGGCGGTGCTGCACTCACGCGCGAGAAGATCGTCGCGGCCCAGTCGCGCAAGTTCGTCTGCATTGCCGACGCATCCAAGCTGGTAGAGGTGCTGGGCGCCTTTCCGCTGCCGGTGGAAGTGATTCCGATGGCCGCGCGCCGCGTGATGCGCCAGTTCGCCAGCATGGGTGGCATCGCCCAGGTGCGCGAGAAAGACGGCCTGCCGCTGGTCACGGACAACGGCCAGCACATCGTCGACGTGACGGGCCTTCGAATCACCGATCCGCTGGCTTTCGAGTCCGAAGTGAGCCAGTGGCCGGGCGTGGTGACGGTCGGCGTCTTCGCGCACCAGAAGGCCGACGTGTGCCTGCTGGGCACCTCGACTGGCGTGAAGACGCTGCAGTTCGGCGCCTAGGAATGAAAGGCCGCGCGAGCGGCCTGGCTCAGAACTTGATGCCGGCGGGGTTGCTCGGGCTCGGCTCGCTCGATGCGGGGGGCGGCGGCGCCGGCTGTGCGGCCGGTGCTGCGGCGGCACGGGGTGCGGGTGCTGCCTGCTGCGCGATCAGCGGTCGCGCGGGGCCGTTGCGGTAACCGGCGGGCAGGCTGTTGCTCTTGGGGTAGCCGGCCGCGTCGAGGTACTGCGACCACTCGACATCCGAGAAGCCCTTGAGCTGCTGCGACCCGATGGTCAGCAATGGCAGCGAGCTCTGGCTGCTCAGGCGCTGCAGCGCCTCGATTTCCTCGTTGCTCTTGACGGTGCGTTCCTCGAACGGAATGCCCCGCGTAATGAGCAGCGAGCGAGCCGTGCTGCACGGCCCGCATTCGTCGCTGCTGTACAGCGTGACGGGGTAGCGCTGAGCCACTTGCCGCAGCTCGTAGGGCAGGCCCGCATTTGCCGGCGTGGTGGAGCCGCCTTGCGAGGCCGAGGCCGGCTCGGTGCTGGCCGTGGGGGCGCGGTCCGAGAACGTGACCTTGCCATTCTTGTCGACCTGGCGATAGACCTGTTGCGCCATGGCGCCCGTGGCGACGAGCACCAGGGCCAGGCCGGTCAGGCGATGCAGTGAGAATTTGTAAATCGGATGCATCGCCCGAGTATCGCAAGCTTCAGCGCCGCATCAAGCAGGCTGAGGCTCCGCCATGCCCTGGTGTCGCAGCAGCGCATCAAGCTGGGGTTCGCGACCACGGAAAGCCTTGAACGAATCCATGGCGCTGCGGCTGCCGCCGGCCTCCAGGATGGCCTGGCGGTACTTGCGGCCGGTTTCGATGTTCGGCTCGCCGTCGGCACCCACGGTTTCCTCGAAGGCCGCGTAGGCGTCGGCGCTCAGCACCTCGGCCCACTTGTAACTGTAGTAGCCGGCTGCGTAGCCGCCCGAGAAGATGTGGCTGAAAGTATTCGGCGTGCGGCTGAACGGCGGCGAGGGCATCACGGCCACCTCGGCGCGCACCTTGCCGAGCAGCGCCATCACGTCGCCGGTCTTGGCGGCGGCCGCGTGGTACTCGGTGTGCAGCAGCATGTCGAACAGCGAGAACTCGATCTGGCGCAGCGTCTGCAGGCCGCTCTGGAAGTTCTTGGCAGCGGTCATCTTGTCGAACAGCGCGCGGGGCAGCGGTTCGCCGGTGTCGACGTGGGCGGTCATGTGCTTGAGCACATCCCACTCCCAGCAGAAGTTTTCCATGAACTGGCTCGGCAGCTCGACTGCATCCCACTCGACGCCGCTGATGCCCGAGACGTCGCGCTCGTTCACCTGAGTGAGCATGTGGTGCAGGCCGTGGCCGAACTCGTGGAAGAGGGTGGTCACGTCGTCATGCGTGAGCAGCGGCGGCTTGCCGTCGACGCCGCTGGCAAAGTTGCACACCAGTTGCGCGATGGGGGTTTGCAGCGCACCGTTGTCGGGGCGCAGCCAGCGGGCGCGCACGTCGTCCATCCAGGCACCACCGCGCTTGGCGGCGCGGGCCGAGGGGTCGAGATAGAACTGGCCGACCTTCTGACCGGCGCGTTCGATGCGGTAGAACTCGACGCTCGGGTGCCAAGTAGGCGCCGAGTCGCGGCGGATCGACACCTCGAACAGCGTCTCGACGATCTTGAACAGCCCGGCCATGACCTTCGGCGCGGGGAAGTACTGCTTCACCTCCTGCTCGCTGAAGGCGTAGCGCGCTTCCTTGAGCTTCTCGCCGATGTAGCTCCAGTCCCAGGGCTGGGGGTCGGTGATGCTCAACTGCTCCGAGGCGAAGACCCGCAGGTCGGCCAGGTCGCGCTCGCCATAGGGCTTGGCCTTGATTGCGAGATCGCGCAGGAACTTGACGACCTGCTCGGGCGACTCGGCCATCTTCGGCACGACCGAGAGTTCGCCGTAGTTCCTGTAGCCCAGCAGCTTCGCTTCTTCCTCGCGCAGCGCGAGGATTTCGGTGATGAGCGCGGTGTTGTCGAAGGCGGCGTCGCCGAACTCGCTGGCGCGGGTGACGTAGGCGCGGTAGAGCTTCTCGCGCAGCGCGCTGCTCTTGGCGAACTGCATCACCGGCAGGTAGCACGGCATCTTGAGTGTGAGCTTGTAGCCTTCCTTGCCATCGGCCTCTGCGGCGGCGCGCGCGGCGCTCACCACGTCTTCGGGCACGCCTTCGAGTTCGCCGAGCGCGGCGTAGTAGGCGAAGGCATCGGTTGCGTCGAGTGCGTTTTCGCTGAACTTCTGGCTCAGCTCGGCCTGGCGCTCCTGGATCTCGGCGAAGCGCTTCTTGGCGTCGCCCTGCAGCTCGGCACCGCCCAGCACGAAGTTGCGCACGGCATTGCGATGCGCCTGGCGCTGCTCTGCGTTGAGCGTGGCGACGTCGATGGCCTTGTACTTGGCGTACAGCTGCTCGTCGGAGCCCAGCCGGGTCCAGAAGGCGGTCACGCGCGGCATGGCCTCGTTGTAGGCGGCGCGCAACTCGGGCGTGTCGGCCACTGCGTTGAGGTGGCCGACGGCGCTCCAGGCGCGGCTGAAGCGTTCGGAGGCCACGTCGAGCACCTTCGAGATCGCATTCCAGTCAGCGGGAAAGCCGGGCGCCGTCACGGTCTGCAGCGCGGTCTCGGCATCGGCCAGCAGCGCGTCGACGGCGGGCGCGACGTGCTCGGGCTTGATGCGATCGAACAGCGGGAGATCGTTGAAATCGAGGAGAGGATTGTTCGTCATGGCCATGAAAGTTACTTGGCGGCGCGTTCGGCCGCTTCAAGGGTGTTTGCCAGAAGCATGGCGCGCGTCATGGGGCCGACGCCACCGGGCACGGGCGTGATCCAGCCGGCCACTTCCTTCACGCCGTCGAAATCGACGTCGCCGGCCAGCTTGCCGTCTTCCTTGCGGTTCATGCCCACGTCGATGACGACCGCGCCCGGCTTCACCATGTCGGCGGTCAGGAGATTGAGCTTGCCCACCGCCGCGACGATCACGTCGGCCTGGCGCGTGATGGCGCCCAGGTCTTGCGTGGCGCTGTGGCAGATGGTCACGGTGGCGCTCTTGGCGAGCAGCATCATGGCCATCGGCTTGCCGACGATGTTGCTGCGGCCGATGACCACGGCGTGCTTGCCGCGCAGGTCGTAGCCGATGGATTCGAGCATCTTCATGCAGCCGTGCGGTGTGCAGGGCCAGAAGCCTGGGGCGCCGGTCATCAGCGCACCGGCGCTGGCAACGTGAAAGCCGTCGACGTCCTTTGCGGGCGAGATCGTCTCGATGACCTTCTGGCTGTCCATGTGCCTGGGCAGCGGCAACTGGACCAGGATGCCGTGTACCTTCGGGTCGTCGTTGAGGGTGCGGATGCGGGCCAGCAGATCGGCCTCGCTCATGTCGGCGGGGTAGGTTTCGAGCGTGGCTTCCAGGCCGGTCTGGGCGCTGTCGTTGACCTTGTGCTTCGTATAGACCTGGCTGGCCGGGTCTTCGCCCACGAGGATGATTGAAAGGGCCGGGTTCACGCCACGGGCCTTGAGTGCGGCGGTGCGGCCGGCAACTTCGGCGCGAATGGTTTTGGCGAGGGCGTTGCCGTCGATCAGTTGGGCGGTCATCGATTTCGATTTTCCAAGTAAAAACGCCCGCTTGCGCAGGCGTGGGATTCATTCGTCGCTATCTGCCGGATAGCTTCTAGGCCTTGGCAGCGGGCGCCGCCTGTCCCAGGGCGATCTTGAGCAGATCGGCCACGGTGTTGGCGTTGAGCTTTTCCATGATGTTGGCGCGGTGCGCCTCGACCGTCTTGATGCTGATGCCCAGGTCGTCGGCGATCTGCTTGTTCAGGCGGCCGGCGACGATGCGTTCGAGCACCTGCGCCTCGCGGCCCGTGAGCTTGGACAGCAGCGCGTCGCGGCTGGCCGACTGCTGGTGCTGCGTGAAGGCGCCGCGTGCGTGTTCGAGCATACGCTCGACCAGCGTGACCAGCTCTTCGTCGTTGAAGGGCTTCTGGATGAAATCCATCGCGCCTTTCTTCATGCTGTCGACCGCCATCGGCACGTCGCCGTGGCCGGTGATGACCACGATCGGCAGCGGGGAGCGCCGTTCGATCAGCCGATCCTGCAATTCGAGGCCGGTCATGCCGGCCATGCGGATGTCGACGATCAAACAGGCGACTTCGCGCGGGTCGTATCGGGAGAGAAAGGATTCGGCGGAATCGAAACAGCGGACTCTGTAGTCCTTGCCTTCGAGCAGCCATTGCAGCGAATCGCGTACGGCTTCGTCGTCGTCGACGACATAGACCGTGCCCTTCTTCGGAATCAAACTCATGCAGGTACCTTTGCCTCGTCGCTAGCTACGGAACTGATAGCGTCCAACACCGGAATCCAGAAGGAAAAGCGGCATCCGATCACATCCGGGCCATTGTAGATGTTCTCCGCCTGCATCCGGCCGCGGTGCGACTCGACGATGGTGCGGCACAGATTCAGCCCGATGCCCATGCCTTCGGGCTTGGTCGAGAAGAAGGCTTCGTAGAGCCGGTCCATCACTTCGGGAGCCAGGCCCTTGCCCGTGTCCTGCACCGAGAATTCGATGGCGTTGTGGCCCTCGATCACCTTGGGCAGCACCCGCAGCTCGACGCTGCGGCGTGCCAGCGGGCGGTCGGCGATGTCGATGGATTCGGCGGCGTTCTTCAGCAGGTTGACCATCACCTGCTCGATGAGGATCGGGTCGACGCGCACCACCGGCAGCCGCGCGGCCACGTAGTGGTTCAGGCGTACGTTGCGCCGACGAAGCTCGATGCCGGCGAGTTCGACCGCCTCGCTCACCATGGTGGCCACGTCGGCCGGCGTGCGGTTGGGTTCGCTGCGCTTCACGAAGGAGCGGATGCGCTGGATGATCTGGCCCGCGCGCTGCGCCTGCTTCGAGGTCTTTTCGAGCGCGGCGAGCAGGGCCTCGGTGTCGATCGACTGGCCCTTGATGCGCGACATCATCCCGTTGCAGTAGTTGGTGATGGCGGTCAGCGGCTGGTTGAGCTCGTGCGCCACGCTCGACGCCATTTCGCCCATCGTGATGAGGCGGCTTGCGGCCTGGGCCTTGTCGGCCTGCGCGGCGGCCTGCTCTTCGGCGTCGCGGCGCGGCGTGATGTCGGTGGCGATGACGAGCTGAGCCAGGCGGCCGTCGACCCAGGTCAGGTAGCGCGAACGCACTTCGAGCCACTTGCCGAGGTGGGGCACGAAGATTTCGTTGTTGGCAGTCTGCGCGGCGGTGAGCGTGTCGATGGGCAGGCCGGCATACGGGTCCACGTCGTCGAGGCCTTCGTCGTGTGCATTGGATGCGGGCACGCCTGCTTGCGCGACCATGCCCAGGTGCCCCACGGTGTCCGAGCCGAACCACAGGCGATACAGCTTGTTGGCGAACAGCAGTTCCTCGCTGCCGATGGGGGCGACCGACACCGCTGCGTCGAGCGCTTCCAGCACGGTGGTGAAGCGCTCGTAGGAGGCCGACAACTGCTCGCGGATGCGCGTGGGCTCGGTGATGTCGGTCATCGACGTCATCCAGCCGGTCTGGTGGCCGCGCGCGTCGATCAGTGGTGACACGTACAGCCGCGCGTTGAACACGCTGCCGTTCTTGCGCTTTACGCGCACCTGGAAGCCGCCGGGGAGGGCGCGGCCGTGCAGCTCTTCTTCAAGCCGCTCGTTCATCACCTCGCGGTCGGACTCGAGCCAGTAGGGAAAGGGCGGCGTCTGGCCGACCAGTTCTTCCTCGCTCCAGCCCGTCATGGCGCAGAAGGCAGCGTTCACGTAAGTGATGCGCCCTTGCAGATCGAGCACGCGCATACCCGTGAGCATGGAGTTTTCCATTGCCCGGCGGAAATTGGTCTCGGCCACCAGCCGCTGCTGTGCCTGGAGCCGTCGCCGCGTGTGGCGCCAGGTGCCGATCAGCATCCAGCTCGTGAGCACGCTGAGAGCGCAGACCAGCCAGAACAGGCCGTTGCCGACCACGCCCTGCGAGGTGCGGTAGGCCTGCGCCCGCAGCACCAGCGCGTTGCCCACGGGCGACACCGGCACTTCGTACTCGTTGGTTCGCTCGCTCCAGGGCAGCAGGCGCGTGCCGCTGTCTTTCAGGTTGGTGGTGTTGCCGGCAATTACATGGCCCTTGGCGTCGAGCAGCGATACCGCGTAGCGCGCCTGGACCTCCGACGGCATGCCATAGCGCAGCAGCCCGTCGACCGAGAACTCGCCCAGCACCACGCCTGCGAACAGGCCCTGGTCGAAAAGGGGAATGTGCAACTGCAGCATCGCCGCTGGATCGCCTCCGGCCACGGGTTGCGAATACACCGGCTGGCGCAGTTCGCGCGCCAGCGCGTAGTTGCTCTCGATGTCGCCGGGGCGCAGCACATCGCCGATCAGGTGCTGCTGCGCCGGGTGCACGCTGGGCGCCGCATAGCCGGCCTTGAAGCGGCGGCGGTCGTCGATCCAGGTGATGGTCTGCAGTTCGGGGAACTGGCTCACCAGGGACTCGGCGCGGCTGGTGAATTCGACCGGGTCGATCTCGCGGTTAGAGGCATCGCGCGCGATGCGCATCAATTGCTCTTGCCGCTCCAGCAGCCGCAGCCGCATGCGTTGCTGGGCGTATTCGACGTCGCGGCGTACCGACTCCTGCTCGCGCTCGACTTCTTCAGTGCGCAGGTACCAGAAGGCGGAAACGATGGCGGCAAGAAACAACAGCACAGCCGCCATCGGCGCGAGCATGGCGACCGCGTCCTGCAGCACCGGCGTCTGCCGGCGCCACCACCTGCGCCACCAGGACAGGGGTGAGGCACTGCGGGCAACGGCCAGCGGGGAGGAAAGAGGCATCACCCGAGTTTAGGTGAAGCCCCTCTCGGAAGCGATGTGGGCTGCCGTGGGATGAGCTCGGTAGCGGTTGCGGGATGGTTGCCGTCCCGATCGGTGCATTGTCATAAATATCACATTAAGAAATCGCCATGCACTATTTGAAATCCCAATGTTTCTATGAGAAACTCCGCCGCGCTGATCCCATAGCGCACTAAATTACCGCCACAGCCCTAAAAGGAGAGACAAGCATGTCGGCAAATCCCGAGAACCTGTTCGGCTCGGCCGCAAACGATGCGGACGCCCAGGAAACCCGTGAATGGATGGATGCACTGTCCTCCGTCATCCAGAGCGAGGGTCCGGAGCGGGCCCACTTCCTTCTCGAGCAGCTGCTCGAGCATGCCCGCCAGAACACGGTCGACATGCCGTTCTCGGCCAACACCGGCTATGTCAACACCATCGAGCCTTCGCAGGAGGCTCGCAGCCCCGGCAATCTCGAGATCGAACAGCGCCTGCGCGCCTACATGCGCTGGAACGCCATGGCCATGGTGGTCAAGGCCAACCGCCACCATCCGGCCGAAGGGGGCGACCTGGGCGGCCACATCGGCTCCTTCGCGTCGCTGGCGAGCATGTTCGGCGCCGGTTTCAACCACTTCTGGCACGCCGAGAGCGAAAACCACGGCGGCGACCTGCTCTACATCCAGGGCCACGTTTCGCCCGGCATCTATGCCCGCGCCTACCTCGAAGGCCGCCTGTCCGAAGAGCAACTGCTCAACTTCCGCCAGGAAGTGGACGGCAAGGGCCTGTCGAGCTACCCGCACCCCAAGCTGATGCCGGAGTTCTGGCAGTTCCCCACCGTGTCGATGGGCCTGGGCCCGCTGATGGCGATCTACCAGGCGCGCTTCCTCAAGTACCTGCACGCACGCGGCATCGCCAACACCGAGAACCGCAAGGTGTGGGTGTTCTGCGGCGACGGTGAAATGGACGAGGTCGAATCGCTGGGCGCCATCGGCCTCGCGGCACGCGAGAACCTCGACAACCTGATCTTCGTCATCAACTGCAACCTGCAGCGCCTCGACGGCCCGGTGCGCGGCAACGGCAAGATCATCCAGGAGCTCGAAGGCGAGTTCCGCGGTGCCAACTGGAACGTCGTCAAGCTGATCTGGGGCAAGGGCTGGGACGCCCTGCTCGAGAAGGACCATGACGGCGCGCTGCGCAAGATCATGATGGAGTGCAACGACGGCGACTACCAGTCGTTCAAGGCCAACGACGGCGCCTACGTCCGCAAGAACTTCTTCGGCCGCGACCCGCGCACGCTGAAGATGGTCGAGCACCTGACCGACGACGAGGTCTGGAACCTCCAGCGCGGCGGCCACGACTCGCAGAAGGTGTTTGCCGCCTTCCACGCCGCCCAGAACCACACGGGCCAGCCCACGGTGCTGCTCGTCAAGACCGTCAAGGGCTTCGGCATGGGCAAGATCGGCGAGGGCAAGAACACGGTCCACCAGACCAAGAAGCTCAGCGACGAGGACATCAAGGCCTTCCGCGACCGCTTCAACATCCCGATTCCAGACAGCCAGATTGCCGAGCTGCCGTTCTACAAGCCGGCTGACGACACGCCGGAAATGCGTTACCTGCACGAGCGCCGCAAGGCCCTGGGCGGCTACCTGCCGCACCGCCGTGTCAAGGCCGACGAGAGCTTCACGGTGCCGTCGCTCGACACCTTCAAGGCGGTGATGGAGCCCACGGCCGAGGGCCGCGAGATCTCGACCACTCAGGCCTATGTGCGCTTCCTCACGCAACTGCTGCGCGACAAGGCGCTCGGCCCGCGCGTGGTGCCGATCCTCGTGGACGAGGCGCGCACCTTCGGCATGGAAGGCCTGTTCCGCCAGATCGGCATCTACAACCCGCACGGTCAGCAGTACACCCCGGTCGATAAAGACCAGGTCATGTACTACAAGGAAGACAAGGGCGGGCAGATCCTGCAGGAAGGCATCAACGAAGCCGGCGGCATGTCGAGCTGGATCGCGGCGGCCACGTCGTACAGCACGAACAACCGCATCATGGTGCCGTTCTACGTGTACTACTCGATGTTCGGCTTCCAGCGCATCGGCGACCTGGCCTGGGCGGCCGGCGACATGCAGGCGCGCGGCTTCCTGCTCGGCGGCACCTCGGGGCGCACCACGCTGAACGGCGAAGGCCTGCAGCACGAAGACGGTCACAGCCACATTCTGGCCAACACCATCCCGAACTGCGTGAGCTACGACCCGACCTTCGCGCACGAAGTCGGCGTCATCCTGCACCATGGCCTCAAGCGCATGGTCGAGAAGCAGGACAACGTCTACTACTACCTGACGCTGCTCAACGAGAACTACGCGATGCCCGGCCTGCAGCCCGGTACCGAAGAGCAGATCATCAAGGGCATGTACCTGTCGAAGCAGGGGCCCGCGCTCAAGGCCAAGGCACCCACGGTGCAACTGCTGGGCAGCGGCACCATCCTGCGCGAAAGCTTCGCTGCGCAAGAGCTGCTCGAAAAGGACTGGGGCGTGTCGGCTTCCGTGTGGAGCTGCCCGAGCTTCAACGAACTCACCCGCGACGGCCAGGACGCCGACCGCTGGAACCTGCTGCACCCGGACCAGACGCCGCGCGTGCCCTTCGTGGCCGAGCAGCTCGGGGCCTCGACCGGCCCGGTGGTCGCATCGACCGACTACATGAAGGCTTATGCCGAGCAGATCCGCCCCTTCATCCCGAAGGGCCGCACCTACAAGGTGCTCGGCACCGACGGCTTCGGCCGAAGCGACTTCCGCAACAAGCTGCGCGAGCACTTCGAGATCAACCGCCACTACATCGTGGTGGCCGCGCTCAAGGCGCTGAGCGAAGATGGCACCGTGCCGGTTGCCAAGGTGGTGGAAGCGATCAAGAAGTACGGCATCAATGTCGACAAGGTCAACCCGCTTTACGCTTGAACATCAACAACCAACGAACGAACGGCGCCTTACGGCGGGAGACAACGATATGGCAGCAGTGGAAGTGAAGGTGCCGGACATCGGCGATTTCGATGAAGTCGCGGTGATCGAGGTGCTCGTGAAGGTGGGCGACACGGTCAAGGCCGAACAGTCGCTCATCACGGTCGAATCGGACAAGGCGTCGATGGAAATCCCGTCGTCCACGGCCGGTGTGGTCAAGGAACTGAAGGTCGAAGTCGGCAGCAAGGTGAAAGAGGGCTCGGTGGTGCTCGTGCTCGAGGCCGAGGGAGCGGGTGCTGCTGCAGCGCCGGCCCCTGCGCCTGCAGCGGCTCCCGCAGCCGCCGCGCCGGCCGCTGCGGCGCCCGCGCCGCCTCCTGTTGCCGCTCCGGCAGCCTCGGGTCCGGTCGAGATCAAGGTGCCGGACATCGGCGATTTCAAGGACGTCGCCGTCATTGAAGTGCTCGTGAAGCCGGGCGACGCGATCAAGGTCGAACAGTCGCTGATCACGGTGGAGTCGGACAAGGCCTCGATGGAGATTCCGTCGTCGGCTGCCGGCGTGCTCAAGGAACTCAAGGTCAAGGTCGGCGACACGGTCAACATCGGTGACCTGATCGCCGTGCTTGAAGGTGCTGCGGGTGCTGCAGCCCCGGCGCCTGCACAGGCTGCAGCCGCCGCACCGGCAACCGCAACTGCCAGCGCGCCTGCACCGGCGGCCGCCGCATCGGCGCCTGCTGCAGCCGCCCCGGCCCATCAGCCGACGGTCGCGCCCAGCGCCAGCCTGCCGCACGCCTCGCCCTCGGTGCGCAAGTTCGCCCGCGAACTCGGCGTGCCGCTCGAAGAGGTCAAGGGCTCCGGTCCCAAGGGCCGCATCACGCAGGAAGACGTCCAGAGCTTCACCAAGGCCGTGATGAGTGGCCAGGCCAGCACCAAGGCCTCGGCGGCCAAGGCGCCGGCAGGTGGCGGCGCTGATGGCGCGGCGCTGGGCCTGATCCCATGGCCGAAGGTCGACTTCACCAAGTTCGGCGCGGTCGAGCGCAAGGACCTGTCGCGCATCAAGAAGCTCAGCGGCGCGAACCTGCACCGCAACTGGGTGATGATTCCGCACGTCACCAACAACGACGAAGCCGACATCACCGAGCTCGAAGCCTTCCGCGTTTCCACCAACAAGGAGAACGAGAAGTCGGGCGTCAAGGTCACGATGCTGGCCTTCGTGATCAAGGCGGTGGTTTCGGCGCTGAAGAAGTTCCCCGACTTCAACGCCAGCCTCGACGGCGACCAGCTGGTCTACAAGCAGTACTTCCACATCGGCTTTGCGGCCGACACGCCCAACGGGCTCGTGGTGCCGGTGCTGAAAGATGCCGACAAGAAGGGCATCCTGCAGATCAGCGCCGAGATGGGCGAACTCGCCAAGAAGGCGCGCGACGGCAAGCTCGGCTCGGCCGACATGCAAGGCGGCTGCTTCTCGATCAGCTCGCTCGGCGGCATCGGCGGCACGCACTTCACGCCCATCATCAACGCTCCTGAAGTGGCCATCCTCGGCCTCTCCAAGGGCCAGATGAAGCCGGTGTGGGACGGCAAGCAGTTCGTGCCGCGTCTCACGCTGCCGCTGTCGCTGTCGTACGACCACCGCGTGATCGACGGCGCCCTGGCTGCGCGTTTCAACGCCTACCTGGGCCAGGTGCTCGCGGACTACCGTCGAATCCTGCTATGACCACCGTAGTGGCCGTCCGCAAAGGCGGCCAGGTCACGATGGCAGCCGATTCTCTGGTGACCTTCGGCGACACGCGGCTTTCGCACCGCGCCGAAGCCAACCAGAAGATCTTCACCGTCGAGGACGCGGCGGGCACCAGCCTGTTCGCGATGGCCGGCGCCGCCGCGCACTTCCTGGTGCTGCAGCACGCGCTGGCCGCGCAGGAGCGCGAGAAACTGCTGTTCGGCAGCAAGCACGAGATCTTCCGCACCTTCACGATGCTGCATCCGGTGCTGAAGGACACGTTCTTCATGCAGACCAAGGAAGACGAGCACGAGCCCTACGAGTCGAGCCAGTTCACGATGCTGATGGCCAACCAGAGCGGCATCTACGGCATCTACAGCTACCGCGAGGTGTTCGAGTTCAAGGAGTTCTGGGCCATCGGCTCGGGACGCAGCTTCGCACTCGGCGCCATGCACGCGGCCTATGACATCAAGTCGCGCAGCTCGCGCGACGTGGCGGAGGCAGGCATTGCCGCCGCCTGCGAATTCGATCGCAATTCGGCCCCACCGGTCGACGTTCTCACACTCAAACTGAAAGTGTCCAAATGAGCGAACAACAAATCAAGGTGCCCGATATCGGCGACTTCGACGAAGTCGCGGTGATCGAGGTGCTGGTCAATGTCGGAGACACGGTCAAGGCCGAGCAGTCGCTGATCACGGTCGAATCGGACAAGGCCTCGATGGAGATTCCGTCGTCCGCTGCCGGCGTGGTGAAGGCGCTGGCCGTGAAGGTGGGCGACAAGGTCAAGGAAGGCTCGGTCGTGCTGACGCTGGAGGTGAGCGGCGCCGCGGCGTCCGCGCCCGCAGCGGCGGCGCCTGCGCCAGCGGCTGCAGTCCCGGCACCGAAGACGGCTGCGCCGGCTCCGGTATCGGCACCCGTGGCATCCACCTACGGCGGCAAGGTCGACGTCGAGTGCGACGTGATCGTGCTCGGCGCCGGCCCCGGGGGCTATTCGGCCGCTTTCCGCGCAGCCGACCTCGGCTTGAAGGTCGTGCTGATCGAGCGCTACGCCACTCTCGGCGGCGTGTGCCTGAACGTCGGTTGCATCCCGTCGAAGGCGCTGCTGCACGTGGCTTCCGTCATGGACGAGGTCAAGCACTTCGCCGATCTCGGTGTGAGCTTTGCCGCGCCCACGGTCGACCGCGCCAAGCTGCTCGGCCACAAGAACAAGGTGGTGGGCAAGCTCACCGGCGGCCTCACGGCCATGGCCAAGATGCGCAAGGTGACGGTGCTGCGCGGCGTCGGCAACTTCATCGACCCGTACCACATCGAGGTCGAGGAAACCTCCGGCACCAGCTGGGACACCACGGGCAGCAAGCAGACCGTCAAGTTCCGCAACGCGATCATTGCGGCCGGTTCGCAGTCGGTGAGCCTGCCCTTCATGCCGAAAGACCCGCGCGTGGTCGACTCGACCGGCGCGCTCGAGATGGGCACCGACCCCAAGCGCATGCTGGTGCTGGGCGGCGGCATCATCGGCCTCGAAATGGGCACGGTGTATTCCACGCTGGGCGCGCGCCTGGACGTGGTCGAAATGCTCGACGGCCTCATGCAGGGCGCCGACCGCGACCTCGTGAAGGTCTGGCAGAAGATGAACGCGCCGCGTTTCGACAACATCATGCTCAAGACCAAGACGGTCGGCGCCGAAGCCACGAAGGAGGGCATCAAGGTCACCTTCGAGGGCGAGCAGGCGCCGAAGGAGCCGCAGGTGTACGACCTGGTGCTGCAGGCCGTGGGCCGCAGCCCCAACGGCAAGAAGATCGGTGCCGAGAAGGCCGGCGTAGCCGTGAGCGACCGCGGCTTCATTCCGGTCGACATCCAGATGCGTACCAACGTGCCCCACATCTTCGCCATCGGCGACATCGTGGGCCAGCCCATGCTGGCGCACAAGGCGGTGCATGAGGCGCACGTGGCGGCTGAAGTCATTGCCGGCGAGCAGAAGGGCGACAAGGAGCTCTCCAGCGCCGCCTTCAACGCCCGAGTGATCCCGAGCGTGGCCTACACCGACCCCGAGGTGGCGTGGGTGGGCCTCACCGAAGACCAGGCGAAGGCCGAAGGCATCAAGGTCAAGAAGGGCCACTTCCCGTGGACTGCTTCGGGCCGCGCCATTGCCAACGGCCGTGACGAAGGCTTCACCAAGCTGCTGTTCGACGCCGAGACGCATCGCATCCTTGGCGGCGGCATCGTCGGCACGCATGCCGGCGACATGATCGGAGAGATCGCGCTGGCCATCGAGATGGGCGCGGACGAGATCGACATCGGCAAGACCATCCACCCGCATCCGACGCTGGGCGAAAGCATTGGCATGGCGGCGGAAGTGGCGCACGGTACCTGTACCGACCTGCCGCCTGCGAAGAAGAGCTGACAAGACAGAAGGGCGCTGCTGATCGAGCGCCCATGAAAAATCCCGCCGAGGCGGGATTTTTTTCGTTCTGAATTCGGGGGGAGGCTCAGTTGCCGGTATTGGCGACGGCCGCAGCCTTCACTTCATCCGTCGGGCCGCCGAGCACGCGGCGGGCGCCGTCGAAGCGGCGTTGCCAGTAGCTGCCGTTCATGTCTTCCACGCGAACCTGGGCGCCGGAGCGGGGCGAGTGGATGAACTTGCCTTCACCGACATAGATGCCGACATGGCTGAAGGCGCGGCGCATGGTGTTGAAGAACACGAGGTCGCCGGGCTTGAGCTGGCTGGCATCGATCTTCTCGGTGGCGGCGGCTTGCTCTTCGGCGCGGCGAGGGAGCATGTGGCCGACCGTCTGGTTGTACATGGCACGGACGAAGCCGCTGCAATCGAAACCCGATTCGGCGGTGTTGCCGCCGCGGCGATAGGGGACGCCCAAGAAACCGATGGCGGTCACCACCAGGTCGGAGGTGCGCTCCGTGACGGTTTGGCGAACCTGCTTGAGCTGTCCGATGATGCCTTTGTCGGCGAGCATTCGTGCCAACTCGTCATCGGTTTTTTCCTGTTGGGGGGCCGCATGAACAGCGACGGCAAATAGGAGGGACGCGGGTAGGACGAAAAAACGCATGGCGCGTAGGATATTGATGACGCGCGGTTATGTCAATTTAATCAGAATTAGCGAATGCACTTGTAAGTCATTGATTTACATGAAAAATTTTGATCCGACCGAAGAAAAAATGTAACGGTGAACGTTTATTGCCCATAAGTGGTTGACCGCGAATGGGCCCTCGGACTTCGGGTGAACAGGCGGTTAGGCTGGATTCGGTCGCTATTTCTCGCCAAGATCGCCGCAACTACCCGGAAAAGTCATGAACTTGCAGATTCAGCCGTCCTTTTCTCTTGTCTGCCGCTTTGCGGCGGTTGCCGCGCTGGGTTTTTGTGTCAATGCGATGGCGCAGATGCGCCCCGAAACGGTGGCTACGGGCCTGGAAAACCCTTGGGGCGTCGCCTTTCTGTCGGGCGGTCGATTCGTGGTGACGGAGCGGCCGGGCCGTCTGCGACTGATCGGTGCCGACGGGAAAATCGGCGCACCCATCGCAGGTTTGCCTCCTATCGCGGCGGGCGGCCAGGGCGGTTTGCTCGACGTGCTGGCCGACTCGGGCTTCGAGAAAAACCGCACGCTGTACTTCTGCTTCTCCGAACCCGACGCGGGCGGCTCAACTAACAGCACGGCGCTGGCCCGCGCCAATCTGTCGGCCGACGGCACGAAGCTCGAAGACCTGAAGATCATCTTCAGCCAGCAGCCCAAGGTGGCGAGCCGCAATCACTTCGGCTGCCGCATCGTCGAGGCGCGCGACGGCACTCTGTTCCTCACGCTCGGCGACCGTTTCAGCCGCAAGGAAGATGCGCAGAAGCTCGACAACCACCTTGGCAAGATCGTGCGCATCGGCAAGGACGGCGCGGTGCCCAAGGACAACCCCTTCGTCGGCAAGGCGGGTGCATTGCCAGAGATCTGGAGCTACGGCCACCGCAACGGGCAGGGCGCCACGCTCGCGCCCGATGGCCGCCTCTGGATGACCGAGCACGGCCCGCAAGGCGGCGACGAAATCAATATCCCGCAGGCCGGCCGCAACTACGGCTGGCCCGTGATCACCTACGGCGAGAACTACGGCGGCGGCAAGATCGGCGACGGCATCACCGCCAAAGACGGCATGGAGCAGCCGCTGCACTACTGGGTGCCGTCGATCGCACCGTCCGGCATGGCGTTTCTGACCAGTGACCGCTATGGCGCGGGCTGGAAGGGCAATCTGTTCGTGGGTTCGCTCAAGTTCGGCTACCTCGACCGCATCGAATTGAAGGGCGGCAAGGTAGTGGCCGAGCACAAGCTGCTGGCCGAGGGCCGTGCCCGCATTCGCGACGTGAAGCAGGGGCCCGACGGATTGCTCTACGTGCTGACCGACGAGGCGGATGGCAAGCTGCTGCGCCTGCGGCCGAATTGAAGCGCGGCGCGTTCAGCCGGGGCAGCCCGGCAGCGGCAAGGTCGGCAGCATGCGGCGCCAGAGGCGAGTCCATTCGGGCCAGTCGTGGCCGCCCTCGGTCGTGAATGCGCGTTCGGCCGGCAGCACTTCCGCAAGCAAGCGGTTGCTGAAGGCAAAGCGGTCGTCGACGCCATAGCCGAGATAGAGCGGCGGCCGGGCGCCCGCCGTGTTCGTGAATCCCGTATAGCCGCGCAGCCATTGCCAGAGCTGTGTTTCGTTGGGCGTGCGTGGAGGGCTCTCGGCCGGATCGACAAGCGGTCCGTTCCACTTGGCAAGGCCGCCGGCATTGGCGATATCGGTGCCAAGCGTGCGCTCGCCGAGGTAGGGCGCGAGCGTCACCAGCCCCGCAAGCTCGCCCGGGCGCGTCTGCGCATAGAGCATTCCGCCGAAGCCGCCGAGGGAAATTCCGACGAACCAGATGTGCTTGTAGCCTTGGTTGCGCGCCGGCGCCATCACGTCGGCGCTCAAGCGATCGAGGATGGTCTTGTTGTTGTAGTAGCCGAGATGCGCGTCGACCAGCATCACGTCCGCCGCGATGCGGTTGTCGCGGACGGCGCGGACGAAGCCTTCGCGCTCGAACTCGTCAGGCGTCGAGTACGCGCCGGGAAGCATCACCAGCAGCGTGTCGACATCGCTGCGCGAGCAGCTGCTTTTTTCGAGCGAGGTCGCCATCGGCACCGTGGCCTTGCGCACGCCGCCGCAGGCCACGACGAGCAGCGCGGCACCCACGCCCAGCGCTGCGAGGCACAGCCGCTTCGAGAAGATCTTCATCCGCCTGAGTCTAGGCGCGCCGCGATGCCGGCAGATCGACCATCACGGGTTGCCCGGGCGTGGTGCAGCCGGTGTCGCAGCATTTGCCGGGCTGGCGGTTGCGGGTGATGGCACGGCCCGGGTCGTGCGGCGCGGCGGCGGGCGAGCCGTCGGCCGCGATGCCGCGTTCGAGGATGCGTTCGACCAGTTCGACCTTGGAGCCGACAGGGTAGTTGCGCCAGATTTCCTGCTTCATCGCTGCGGGCGAACCGCCGCCGTGCAGGCTGATCACGCTGTACCAGCCGCCCTGGTAGCCAGCCGTCAGGTCTTCGATGAAGCGGGCCGTTTCGATGCGCTGTTCGTAGGGAATGGCCGGGTTGGCCCGCAGCACGTCCGAAAGGCGGGCGGCGGTCTCGGGGTTGTGGTCTTCGTCGGGGCCGGGGAGGGTGACGATCAGGCCGCCGCTCACGTAGTGTGCGATGCGGTGCATGTCGTAGATCTTCGTGGCCAGCAGCAGCTTGCCGATGTTGCTGAATACCGGGTCGGGCATGAAGACTTCGCAGTGCTCGTCGGCCTTGCCGTAGACGCTGGCCGCCACGCCGCAGGCGAAGAAACTCTCGGTGATGGTGATGAGCTCGACCATCTGCTCGCGCAGGTGGCTTTCCTTGCCCGGGTCGAAGCCGTTGGCCTCGCACATCAGTGCGCCGGCGCCGATCAGCAGGTCGCCGAAGCCGGCGCGGGCGCCGATGCAGCTGTGGCGGTGGTGCGTGGCGTAGCTGTAGGTCAGGTGGCCGGAGTGCTCCCATTCGCCGGCGTAGAACACGCGCTCCCACGGCACGAAGACCCTGTCGAACATGCACACGCCGGTGCTCTGACCGTACTTGCGGCTGAAAAGCGCATCGCCGTGCTCGAGCTTTTCACCGGGCCGGCCGGCTGGCCGGGCGACGATGGTGAGGCCGGGCGCGTCCAGCGGCACGGCGCAGCAGGCGGCGAAATCGGCATCCTCCCTGCCCATGTTGCGGCAGGGCATGACCAACAGTTCGTGCACATAGGGCGCGCCAGTCACGATGGCCTTGGTGCCCGAGATGACGATGCCGCGTGCGTTGCGCTCCACCACGTGCAGGTAGCTGTCGACGTTGGCCTGCTCGTGCGGCCGGCGGCTGCGGTCGCCCTTGGCGTCGGTCATGGCAACGCCCAGCGTCAGGTCCTGGTCCTGCACGCGGTGCAGGTAGTCGTGGAAGCGGGCGGTGTGCTCGGTGCTGCCGCGGGCGTCGTCGATGCGGGCCGACACCTGGGCGATGGCGTTGAGCGCATCGTGCGTCAGGTAGCGCTGGGCGCAGCCTGTTTCCTGGCAGACCAGCCGCACGGCTTCGAGCTTGTTGAGCAGGTCGCCAGCGCCCGTGTTGATGTGGGACAGCCGGTTGACTCGCTTGCCGCTGGTGTGCTGCACGGCGGTCATCAGTGGCTCGTATTCCTTCTTCAGGGCGTAGTCGTAGGTGAGGGCGATGGCATTGATGCCGGGCTGGAACGCCGGTTCGTCGGCCACGCTGTCGACGCGGCGGCCATCGACGAAGACGTTGGGGCTGTAGCGGCGCAGCGACTCGCGGTAGTCGGTGCCGGACATGAGGGTGGCGCTGGGGAGCGGGGCGTTCATCGTGCTTGTCTCCTGGTTTTGGCCTAAATTTAAACACCGTTCAATTTTTCAATCAACGATTAAAAAAATGGAGCGGCGATCAATCCAGGGGCTATAGTCCCGCCCATGCACGCCAAGCTCCAACGCCGCCAGGCGCTCACCGACGCCCGCCGTACGCTCGTGCTCGACGCCGCTCGCGCGGTCTTCCTGGAGGCCGGCATCGAAGGCGCGAGCATTCGCGAAATTGCCCGCAAGGCCGGCTACACGCCGGGCGCGATCTATTCGTACTTCGAGAGCAAGGAGGCGATCTACGCGGCCTTGCTCGGCGAGTCGATCCAGCGCTTGCAGGCGGCGGTGGCCGATGCCCCCGTGGCGCCGGACAGCCCCGACCAGACGCTCGCCGCCAAGGCCCAGGCGTGGTTCGATTTCTATGCCGCGAACCCGCGCGAACTCGACCTGGGCTTCTATCTGGTGCAGGGCATGCGCCCGCGCGGCCTGACCAGCGAGCTAGACCACGAACTGAACGACCACCTCTACCAGGCCTTGCGCCCGTGCGAAGAAGCGCTGCAGGCGATGGGGCTCGATGCGGACAACGCCCTGCGGGAAAATACTTCGCTGTTCGCGCACGGCGTCGGCCTGCTGCTGATGCAGCACACCGGGCGCATCCGCATGTTCAGGCAGTCGGCCGATGCGCTGTTCAAAGCCTACGTGGCGCAACTCGTGCAACGCGTCGATGGCGGCCCGCGCCAAGCCGGTCTTTTCGGTGGTACGGTTCAGCCCAATTCAACCGATACCTGAAAGAAACTGTTCATGCTGCTCGACGCCTCGCAATCCCAACTCGTTCTGGTCGACTACCAGGCGCGGCTGATGCCGGCGATCTTCGAGGGGGAGGCGGTCGCGCAGAACGCAGTGCGGCTCGGCAAGATGGCGCGGCTGTTCCAGGTGCCGGTGTTCGGCACCGAGCACAACCCCTCCAGCCTGGGCGAAAACCTGCCCGACATTCGCGCGCTGTGCCAGCGCACTCTGTCGAAGATGCACTTCAGCGGCGTGGAAGAGGGCCTGGGCGAGTGGCTGCGCGTGCCGGCCAAGGCGCCGCAGGGCAACGCACGCAGCCTGCCCAAGCATCTGCAGAAGCCCGCTGCCGCGGCCGAGGAGCGCAACAGCATCGTGATCGCCGGCTGCGAAGCCCATGTCTGCCTGCTGCAGACCGCGCTCGACCTGCTGGAAGACGAATTCGAAGTCTGGGTCGTTACTGATGCCTGCAGTTCGCGCACCGAGCGCAACCGTGACGCCGCCTTCGACCGGCTGGCCGGCGCCGGCGCCGAGCTCGTGACGACCGAGATGGTCGGCTTCGAGTGGCTGCGCACGGCGGAGCACCCCGCATTTCCTGAATTGCTTTCTCTCGTCCGGTAATCGGACCGCAGGCCCTGCAGCCTGCGCGGCAGGGCTCGGCCGGATTGTTCCGGCCGTCAGCTTGCTGCAAGATCGGTCTCCATAATTATGAATTCAGTTTTGGCGCTGCCGCCGGAACAGAACGAATAACAGGAGACAAATCAAGATGAGCCGCTACGAAGAGTTCTATCGCCAATCCGTCAATGCGCCCGAGGCCTTCTGGGCCGAGCAGGCGAAGCTGATCGACTGGCAGGCGCCCGCGCAACAGATCCTCGACGCCAGCCAGCCGCCGTTCGCGCGCTGGTTCGTGGGCGGCACGACCAATCTTTGCCACAACGCCATCGACCGTCATCTGGCGGCACGAGGCGACCAGCCCGCGCTGATCTTCGTTTCCACCGAAACCGGCGTCGAGAAGAGCTACAGCTTCACTGAGCTGCACGCCGAGGTGCAGCGCACTGCCGCCAGCCTTGTCGAGCTGGGTGTGGGCAAGGGCGACCGCGTGCTCATCTACATGCCGATGATTCCGGAAGCCGCCTTTGCCATGCTGGCCTGCGCGCGCATCGGCGCGATCCACTGCGTGGTGTTCGGCGGCTTCGCGAGTGGCTCGCTGGCCACGCGCATCGAAGACGCCGAGCCCAAGGTGATCGTGAGCGCCGATGCCGGCTCGCGCGGCGGCAAGGTCATCGCATACAAGCCGCTGCTCGACGAGGCGATCCGGCTGTCGAAGCACAAGCCTGCGGCGGTGCTGCTGACCGACCGCGGTCTCGCGCCGATGAAACTGACGGCGGGTTGTGACCATCTCGCCGCCGAACTGCGGCAGAAGCACATCGATGCCAAGGTGCCTTGCACGTGGCTCGCCTCGACCGACATCAGCTACACCATCTACACGAGCGGCACGACCGGCAAGCCCAAGGGCGTGCAGCGCGACGTGGGCGGCTATGCGGTCGCGCTGGCTGCGAGCATGAAGCACATCTTCGATGGCCGGCCCGGGGAAACCTACTTCTCCACCAGCGACATCGGCTGGGTGGTGGGCCATAGCTACATCGTCTACGGCCCGCTGATCGCCGGTATGGCGACGATCATGTACGAGGGCCTGCCCACGCAGGGCATCGACCGGCAGCCCGATGGCGGCATCTGGTGGCGCCTTGTCGAGAAGTACAAGGTCACGGTGATGTTCAGCGCGCCCACGGCCGTGCGCGTGCTCAAGAAGCAGGATCCGGCACTGCTGAAAAAATACGACCTGTCGACACTGCGCGCGCTGTTCCTGGCCGGCGAGCCGCTCGACGAGCCGACCGCCCGCTGGATCAGCGAAGGCCTGGGCGTGCCGATCATCGACAACTACTGGCAGACCGAATCGGGCTGGCCGATGATCACGATCGCCAACGGGGTGGAGGCCAAGGCCAGCAAGTTCGGCAGCCCGGGCGTGCCGATGTACGGCTACAGCATCAAGATCCTGCACGAGTCGACGGGCGAAGAGCTGACCGGCGCGAACGAGAAGGGCGTGGTCGTGGTCGAGGGGCCGACCCCGCCGGGCTTCATGCAGACCGTGTGGAAGGACGATGTGCGCTTCGTCAATACGTACTGGAAAAGCGTGCCCGGCAAGATGGTTTATTCGACCTTCGACTGGGGCATTCGCGACGAGGATGGCTATTTCTACATTCTTGGCCGCACCGACGACGTGATCAACGTGGCGGGCCATCGCCTTGGCACGCGCGAGATCGAGGAAAGCATTTCGGGCCATTCCAACGTGGCCGAAGTGGCGGTGGTCGGCGTGGCCGATGCCCTGAAGGGGCAGGTCGCGATGGCCTTCGTGGTCCCCAGGGACGGCAAGGCCGTGATTGACGCCGACGTGGCACTCAAGCTCGAAGGCGAGATCATGAAAGTAGTCGCCGACCAGCTCGGCGCCCTGGCGCGGCCGGCCCGCGTGCGCTTCGTCAGCGGCCTGCCCAAGACCCGCAGCGGCAAGTTGCTGCGCCGCGCCATCCAGGCCGTGTGCGAGCAGCGCGACCCCGGCGACCTGACCACCATCGACGACCCCGCCACGCTGCAGCAGATCAAACAGTTACTTTCTTCGGGCTGAGTGAGCAGGGCAGGGGGTTGCGAAGCCCCGTCGAACCGTCATATGGTTGACGTGGCACAATGCCAAGGTACTCAGGCCCTTCCCCAGCCACAGTCGCATCCGCCAATCGGTTCAGCCGTGTCGCGGAAGGTTTCTTAACCAGCTAGTGCTTCCTTCAGGGAAGCGAAGGTCAGCGGATCATGAGCGATTCATCGACGCCATCGGCGTATACCGCCTATCAAGGCAACACGTACCTCTTCGGCGGCAATGCGCCCTATGTCGAGGAGATGTACGAGAACTACCTCTCCAACCCCGGCAGCGTGCCTGACAACTGGCGTTCGTATTTCGACGCGTTGCAGAACGTTCCCGCCGCCGACGGCACCAACACCCGCGATGTCCCGCACCTGCCGGTCATCAACGCTTTCGCCGAACGCGCGAAGCAGGGCACGACCAAGGTCGTGCAGGCCAGCGGCGCCGATTCCGAACTCGGCCGCAAGCGCACTTCCGTCCAGCAACTGATTGCCGCCTACCGCAACGTCGGCGCCCGCTGGGCCGACCTCGACCCGCTCAAGCGCGCCGAGCGTCCCGCCATTCCGGAACTCGAGCCCTCGTTCTACGGCTTCACCGACGCCGACCTCGAGACGGTGTTCAACACCAGCAACACCTTCTTCGGCAAGGAGACCATGTCGCTGCGCGACCTGCTCAACGCCTTGCGCGAAACGTACTGCGGCACGATGGGCGCCGAGTACATGTACACCACCGACCAGAACCACAAGCGCTGGTGGCAGCAGCGGCTCGAAAGCGCCCGCACCAACCCCAAGCTGAGCGCCGAGCAGAAGAAGCATGTGCTCAACCGCCTGACCGCGGCAGAAGGCCTCGAGCGCTTCCTGCACACCAAGTACGTCGGCCAGAAGCGCTTCTCGCTCGAAGGCGGCGAGAGCTTCATCGTCGCCATGGACGAGCTGATCAACCAGGCCGGCGTCAAGGGCGTGCAGGAAATCGTGATCGGCATGGCCCACCGCGGCCGCCTGAACGTGCTGGTCAACTCGCTCGGCAAGATGCCGGCCGACCTGTTCGCCGAGTTCGACCACACCGCCCCCGAAGACCTGCCCAGCGGCGACGTCAAGTACCACCAGGGCTTCAGCTCGGACGTGACCACCCCCGGCGGCCCGGTGCACCTGAGCCTCGCGTTCAACCCCTCGCACCTTGAAATCGTGAACCCCGTGGTCGAAGGCTCGGTGCGCGCCCGCATGGACCGCCGCGGCGACCCGCTGGGCAAGCAGGTGCTGCCCGTGATCGTGCACGGCGACGCCGCCTTCGCAGGCCAGGGCGTCGTGATGGAAACGCTGGCGCTGGCCGAAACCCGTGGCTACTCCACCGGCGGCACGGTGCACATCGTCATCAACAACCAGATCGGCTTCACCACCAGCGACCCGCGCGACAGCCGCTCGACGCTGTACTGCTCGGACATCGTCAAGATGATCGAAGCGCCGGTGCTGCACGTGAACGGCGACGATCCCGAAGCCGTGGTGCTCGCCACCCAGATCGCGCTCGACTTCCGCATGGAGTTCCAGAAGGACGTGGTCGTCGACATCATCTGCTTCCGCAAGCTGGGCCACAACGAGCAGGACACGCCTTCGCTCACGCAGCCGCTGATGTACAAGAAGATCGCCCAGCACCCCGGCACGCGCAAGCTGTACGCCGACAAGCTGGCCGCTCAAGGCCTGGGCGACACGCTCGGCGACGACATGGTCAAGGCGCAGCGCGCCGCCTTCGACGAAGGCAAGAACACCGTCGACCCCGTGCTCACCAACTTCAAGAGCAAGTACGCCGTCGACTGGAGCCCGTACCTCAACAAGAAGTGGACCGACGCCGGCGACACCGCCATCCCGTCCACCGAATGGAAGCGCCTGGCCGAGAAGATCACCACCGTGCCGCAAGGCTTCACGGTGCATCCGCTCGTGAAGAAGGTGCTGGACGACCGCGCAGCCATGGGCCGCGGCGACGTCAACGTCGACTGGGGCATGGGCGAGCACATGGCCTTCGCCTCGCTGGTGGCCAGCGGCTACCCGGTGCGCCTGTCGGGTGAAGACTCGGGCCGCGGCACGTTCACGCACCGCCACGCCGTGCTGCACGACCAGAACCGCGAGAAGTTCGACACCGGCACCTACACGCCGCTGCAGAACGTGGCCGACAACCAGGCTCCGTTCGTCGTGATCGACTCGATCCTGTCGGAAGAAGCCGTGCTCGCGTTCGAATACGGCTACGCCTCGAACGACCCGAACACGCTCGTCATCTGGGAAGCCCAGTTCGGCGACTTCGTGAACGGCGCGCAAGTGGTGATCGACCAGTTCATCGCTTCGGGCGAAGTGAAGTGGGGCCGCGTCAACGGCATCACGATGATGCTGCCGCACGGCTACGAAGGCCAGGGCCCCGAGCACAGCTCGGCACGCCTGGAGCGTTTCATGCAGCTGAGCGCCGACACCAACATGCAGGTGGTGCAGCCGACCACGGCCAGCCAGATCTTCCACGTGCTGCGCCGCCAGATGGTGCGCAACCTGCGCAAGCCGCTGATCATCATGACGCCGAAGTCGCTGCTGCGTAACAAGGACGCGACCTCGCCGCTGTCCGAGTTCACCAAGGGCAGCTTCCAGACCGTCATTCCCGACAGCAAGGGCCTGAAGGCCGAGAAGGTCAAGCGCCTGATCGCCTGCTCGGGCAAGGTGTACTACGACCTGGCCAAGAAGCGCGAAGAACGTGGCGACGAAGACGTGGCGATCATCCGCGTCGAGCAGCTCTATCCGTTCCCGCACAAGGCTTTCGCCGCCGAGATCAAGAAGTACCCCAACCTCGTCGACGTGGTCTGGTGTCAGGACGAGCCGCAGAACCAGGGCGCCTGGTTCTTCGTGCAGCACTACATCCACGAAAACATGCAGGACGGCCAGAAGCTCGGCTACTCCGGCCGTGCCGCTTCGGCATCGCCGGCGGTGGGCTACTCGCACCTGCACCAGGAACAGCAGAAGGCGCTCGTCGATGGCGCGTTTGGCAAGCTCAAGGGCTTCGTGCTGACCAAGTAAAACCAGTTTCTTTTCACACGAATACCCTGAAGAACAAAACGGAGCTCACTCCAAATGTCTATCGTAGAAGTCAAAGTCCCCCAGCTTTCCGAATCCGTGGCCGAAGCCACCATGCTCACGTGGAAGAAGAAGGCCGGCGAAGCCGTCGCCGTCGATGAAATCCTGATCGAGATCGAGACCGACAAGGTCGTGCTCGAAGTGCCCGCGCCTTCGGCTGGCGTGCTGGCCGAAATCGTGCAGCCCGATGGCGCCACCGTGGTGGCCGATCAGCTGATCGCCAAGATCGACACCGAAGGCAAGGCTTCGGCTGGCGCCCCGGCGGCAGCGCCCGCAGCAGCAGCTCCGGCTGCCGCCGCGCCTGCCCCGGCAGCAGCTGCAGCCGCCGCCGGCGGTTCGAAGTCCGACGTTGCCATGCCCGCCGCGGCCAAGCTGCTGGCCGACAACAACCTGAAGACCAGCGACGTTGCCGGCACCGGCAAGGACGGCCGCGTCACCAAGGGCGACGTGCTCGGCGCGGTTGCCTCGGGCGCCAAGCCTGCCGCGGCTGCCGCCACCATCGCGGCACCGGCCGCCAAGCCGGCCCTGCCGCAAGTCGCTGCACCGACCGGCGCGCCCGACCTGGGCGAGCGTCCGGAACAGCGCGTGCCGATGAGCCGCCTGCGCGCCCGCATCGCCGAGCGCCTGCTGCAATCGCAGTCGACCAACGCCATCCTGACCACGTTCAACGAAGTCAACATGGCGCCCGTCATGGAGCTGCGCAAGCGCTTCCAGGACAACTTCACCAAGGAACACGGCGTGAAGCTCGGCTTCATGAGCTTCTTCGTGAAGGCCGCTGTGCATGCGCTGAAGAAGTACCCGGTGATCAACGCCTCGGTCGACGGCAACGACATTCTGTACCACGGCTACTTCGACATCGGCATTGCCGTCGGTTCGCCGCGCGGCCTGGTGGTGCCGATCCTGCGTAACGCCGACCAGATGAGCTTTGCCGACATCGAGAAGAAGATCGCCGAGTTCGGCAAGAAGGCGCAAGACGGCAAGCTGGGCATCGAAGACATGACCGGTGGCACGTTCTCCATCTCGAACGGCGGCACCTTCGGCTCGATGCTCTCGACCCCGATCATCAACCCGCCCCAGTCGGCCATCCTCGGCGTGCACGCCACGAAGGATCGCGCCGTGGTTGAAAACGGCCAGATCGTGATCCGTCCGATGAACTACCTCGCCATGAGCTATGACCACCGCATCATCGACGGCCGCGAAGCCGTGCTGGGCCTGGTTGCCATGAAGGAAGCGCTGGAAGACCCGTCGCGCCTGCTGTTCGACATCTGAGGAGAAAGAACCAGATGGCAAACAAGCAATTCGACGTCGTCGTCATCGGCGGCGGCCCCGGCGGCTACATCGCGGCCATTCGCGCCGCGCAACTCGGCTTCAACGTCGCCTGCATCGACGAGTGGAAGAACGGCAAGGGCGGCCCCGCGCCGGGCGGCACCTGCACCAACGTCGGCTGCATCCCTTCGAAGGCGCTGCTGCAATCGTCGGAGCATTTCGACCAGGCCGGCCACCACTTTGCCGACCACGGCATCAAGGTCGAAGGCCTGGGCCTCGACCTCGACAAGATGCTGGCCCGCAAGGACCAGGTCGTGAAGCAGAACAACGACGGCATCCTGTACCTGTTCAAGAAGAACAAGATCACCTTCTTCCATGGCCGTGGCTCGTTCGTGAAGACCGACGAAGCCGGCTATGAGATCAAGGTGGCGGGCGCCGCCGAAGAGTCGATCAGCGGCAAGCACATCATCGTGGCCACGGGCTCCAACGCCCGCGCACTGCCCGGTGCGCCGTTCGACGAGGAGAACATCCTCTCGAACGACGGCGCGCTGCGCATCGGCGCGGTGCCGAAGAAGCTGGGCCTGATCGGCTCGGGCGTCATCGGCCTCGAAATGGGGTCGGTGTGGCGTCGCCTCGGCGCGGAAGTCACGGTGCTCGAAGCACTGCCGACGTTCCTCGGCGCGGTGGACGAGCAGATCGCCAAGGAAGCCAAGAAGGCCTTCGACAAGCAGAAGCTCAAGATCGAACTCGGCGTGAAGGTCGGCGAGATCAAGTCGTCGAAGAAGGGCGTGAGCGTTGCGTGGACCAATGCCAAGGGCGAAGCCCAGACGCTGGAAGTCGACAAGCTGATCGTGTCGATCGGCCGCGTGCCCAACACAATCGGCCTGAACGCCGAAGCCGTGGGCCTGAAGCTCGACGAGCGCGGCGCCATTGCCGTGGACGACGAGTGCAAGACGAGCCTGCCCAACGTCTGGGCCATCGGCGACGTGGTGCGCGGCCCGATGCTGGCGCACAAGGCCGAGGAAGAGGGCGTTGCCGTGGCGGAGCGCATTGCGGGCCAGCACGGTCACGTCAACTTCAACACGATCCCGTGGGTGATCTACACCAATCCCGAGATCGCGTGGGTCGGCCAGACCGAGCAGCAGCTCAAGGCCGCGGGCCGTGCCTACAAGGCCGGCACCTTCCCGTTCCTCGCGAACGGCCGCGCGCGCGCGCTGGGCGACACGACCGGCATGGTCAAGTTCCTGGCCGATGCTGCCACCGACGAGATCCTGGGCGTGCACATCGTGGGCCCGCAGGCCAGCGAGCTGATCTCCGAAGCCGTCGTGGCGATGGAGTTCAAGGCCAGCGCCGAAGACATCGCGCGCATCTGCCACGCTCACCCGTCGCTGTCGGAAGCAACGAAGGAAGCGGCACTCGCCGTGGACAAGCGCACGCTGAACTTCTGATCTCGCGATCTTTCTTTTGACCAGCGTCAAACAGGCCTATGAGGCGGAACTCGCAGCGCGCGGGTTCCACAGCGATCCAGCGCAACTGCACGCCGTGGAGGCGCTGGATCGCTGCGCCAACGAATGGGCCGAGTACAAGGCCCAGCGCTCGAATGCGCTGAAGAAGTTCATCAACCGGCCGGAGCTTCCGCGCGGCGTCTACATGTACGGTGGCGTCGGGCGGGGCAAGAGCTTCCTGATGGACCTGTTCTTCAACGCCGTACCGCTGCGGCGCAAGACGCGGCTGCACTTTCACGAGTTCATGCGCGAGGTGCACCGCGAACTGCGCGAGTTGCAGGGCACGGTCAATCCGCTCGACGAGCTTGGGCTGCGCATTTCCAAGCGCTACAAGCTGATCTGCTTCGACGAGTTCCATGTGGCGGACATCACTGACGCGATGATTCTTCATCGGCTGCTGGTGTCGCTGTTCGAGAACGGCGTGGGTTTCGTCACCACCTCGAATTTCAAGCCGGACGATCTGTATCCCGGTGGCTTGCACCGCGACCGCATCCTGCCGGCCATTGCACTGCTGAACGAAAAGCTCGAAGTGCTGAGCGTCGATAACGGCACCGACTACCGGCGCCGCACGCTCGAACAACTGCGCATGTACCTCACGCCGAATGACGCGGTGGCTGAGAAGGAAATGCGCAAGGCCTTCGACAAGCTGGCCGAGACGGCCGACGAAAACCCGGTGCTGCACATCGAGCAGCGCGAGATCCGTGCGCGGCGCAAGGCCGGCGGCGTGGTCTGGTTCGATTTCAAGACGCTGTGCGGTGGTCCGCGTTCGCAGAACGACTATCTCGAAATCGCGAGCCAGTTCCACACGGTGCTGCTGTCCGACGTGCCGCACATGCCGGTGCGCATGGCTTCGGAAGCACGTCGTTTCACCTGGCTGGTCGACGTCTTGTACGACCGGCGCTGCAAGCTCATCATGTCGGCTGAGGTTCCGCCCGAGGCGTTGTACACCGAGGGGCCGCTGTCGCACGAGTTTCCGCGCACGGTTTCCCGGCTCACCGAAATGCAATCGAGCGAGTTTCTCGCCCTGGAACGCCGCATCGTCGACACCCGACTCACATGAAAAAATTCGCTCTTGCCCTGCTCATGACGTTGGCCAGCCTGCCGCTGTGGGCGCAGTCCAACGCCGCCGCGGGCAGTGCCGACCTCGAGGGCGAAAAGCGCCGGCTTTCCACCGAGCGCGAGGCCATCGAGAAGCGCTTCGTCGAAGAGCGGGCTGCCTGCTACAAGAAGTTCGCGGTGGAAGACTGCCTGCGCGAGAGCCGCAGCCGTCGCCGCACGGAAACCGACAACATCAAGCGGCAGGAAACCGCGATCAACGACATCCTGCGCCAGCGCAGCGGCGCGGCCGAGCTGCAGAAGCTCGACCAGAAGGCTGGCACCCAGCGCCCGCAGGACTCTCGCGAGAAGCAGGAACAGTCGATCCAGGGCCAGAAGGAGCGCGAGCAGCGCGCTGCCGACCACGCGACCAGCCGCGCGGCTACAGCGGCCGAGGCGGCCGAGCGCGAGCGCCAGTTCCAATCCAAGCAGCAGGCGCATGCCGACGAGCAGGCCAAGGCGGCCCAGCGTCAGGCCGAGGCGCCCACGGCCGCCAAGCGTTTCGAAGACAAGCAGAAACGCGCCGAAGAGCATAGGGCCAGCCGCGAGCGGCAGAACGCCAACCGCAGCAAGCCGCGCGGGGCACCACTGCCGGCGCCGGCAGCTTCGTCGCCCACGCCCTGACCGGGCACCGCTCAGGCGGCGACTGGCAGCGGATCGAGCTTCAGAACGGCAATCGAGATGTTGTCGCCCGTGCCCCGGGCCCGGCGGCGCGCTTCACCCACCAGGATTTCGACCGCATCGCGCGGCGGCTGTGCATACAGCACGCTCGCCAGTTCTTCTGGGCTGAAGTAGTGCCAGAGCCCGTCGCTGCAAGCCATCAACAGGTCTCCCGGCGCCAGCTTCGGGATGTAGTAGGGGTCGATGGGTGGCGGCGTGGTCGTCATGCCCAGGCAGCCGAGCAGGATGTTGCCCTGCGGATGGATGTTGGCCTCGGCCTCGGTGATCTGGCCGCGGTCAATCAGCACCTGCACGTACGAATGGTCGCGCGTGCGCCTGATGAGCTGGCCGTCGTGGAAGTGATAGATGCGCGAGTCGCCGGCGTGGATCCAGGCGCAGTCGCCCTTGGGGGTCATGAGGAAGGCCGCCAGCGTGCTGTGCGGCTCCTGCTCGCTGGAGACGGCGGTGAGCTTGATGACCGTGTGCGAATCTTCGAGGATCTGCTTCAGCACGGCTTCCGGGTCGTCGCGGCCGGGCTGGTAGCGGGTGAAGAGCTGGCGTGCCGTCATCAGCACCTGGTCGGAGGCCTTGCGCCCGCCGCTGCGGCCGCCCATGCCGTCGGCCACGATGCCCAGCACGCAGCCAGGCACGCGCGGATGGCTCATCAGCAGCACCTGGTCTTGTTGGTACGGGCGGTCTCCCTTGTGGAGTCCGGTGGCCGCGGCGAGTCGAAAGCCTTGGGTCATGAGGCATATGCGCCTGAAGCGCGTGTTTCTGTCTGCTCGGAGATTCGTGTCAGGACGTATTATCGAATGAACATGTGCCGCAAAAACCTCGCGCGCGCTCCCCACCGTTGGACTCCAATCTTCACTCCCTTTCCCGTCAGCTGATCGAACTGCGTATCGAGCACGCCGATCTCGACGCCACCATCGACCGGCTGGCCGAGGGCTCGCCGCAAGACGAGCTGCTGCTGCGGCGCCTGAAAAAGCGCCGCCTCGCGCTGCGTGACCAGATCACGCGCCTCGAAAACGACCTCGATCCGAAAGAGCCGGCGTGACAGGTGCGCTCGAAGACAAGGTGCGCGATGCCTTCGCGCAGGACGGCGCGCTGTCGCGTGCCGCCGACCAGTTCCGCGAACGCTCGGGACAAACTGAAATGGCAATGGCCGTCGCCCGCACCATCGACCAGGGCGGCGTGCTGGTGGTCGAGGCGGGCACCGGGGTGGGCAAGACCTTTTCGTACCTCGTGCCGGCCCTGCTGAGTGGCGAGCGCGTGCTGCTGTCGACCGCCACCAAGACGCTACAGGACCAGCTGTTCGGCCGTGACCTGCCGCGTCTTGTCGAAGCTTTCGGCCTGCCGGTGCGCACGGCGCTGCTCAAGGGGCGCGCCAGCTACCTGTGCCTGCATCGGCTCGACCAGGCGCGCCATGACGCTTCATTGCCGGAGCGCGGCAGCCTGCGCACGCTCGCCAAGATCGAGCAGTGGTCGAAGGCCACGCGCACGGGCGACCTGGCCGAGCTGCCGGGGCTCGACGAGCGCTCGCCGCTGATTCCGCTGATCACCTCCACGCGAGAGAACTGCCTGGGCGCGCAATGCCCGCAGTTCAAGCCCTGCCATGTCAACCTGGCGCGGCGCGAGGCGCTGGCGGCCGACATCGTGGTCATCAACCACCATCTTTTCTTTGCCGACCTCGCAGTGCGCGAGACCGGCATGGCCGAGCTGCTGCCGACAGTGAGCGTGGTGGTGTTCGACGAAGCCCACCAGCTCAACGAAACCGGCGTGCAGTTTCTTGGCGCGCAGCTCGGCAGCGGCCAGGCGCTCGACTTCGCGCGCGACATGCTGGCGGCCGGCTTGCAGCATGCGCGCGGCCTCGTCGACTGGCAGCAACTGGTCGGCGCGCTCGAACGGGCTGCGCGCGAACTGCGGCTGGTGGTCGGCAAGCAATGGCCGGGCGCCAAGCTGCGCTGGCTGGGTGCGTCGCCCGAGGGCATCGATCCCGACGCATGGCAGCGCGCATTGGACGATCTGCTGCACGCGTTCGAGCTGGCGGCGGAGGGACTTGCCACCGTCAGCGAAATCTCGCCCGACTTCGTGCGGCTGCACGAGCGGGCCCGCCAACTCGCGAAACGTACCGCGCGCTTCGCCTTGCCATGCGAGGTCGATTCGGTGCGCTGGGTCGACGTGGGCACGCAGTTGCGGCTCATCGAATCGCCGCTGGACATCGCCGATGCCATGCGCAAGCGGGTGCTCAAGATCGTCGAGGCAGACGCTGATGTTGGCGACGATGGCGACGACGATGATCTCGATGGCTATGGCGAGCGGCCGGCGCGCGAGGCAGCAGCGGCGGTGCAGGAAGACAGCGGCCGCGCCTGGGTCTTCACCTCCGCCACGCTGGGCGATGAGCCCACGCTGCGCTGGTTCACCGAGCCCTGCGGACTGCAGGACGCGGAAGTGCTGCGCGTACAGAGCCCGTTCGACTATGCGTCGCAGGCCGCGCTCTATGTGCCGCGTGCGTTTCCCAAGCCCAACGATCCGTCGCACAGTCAACGCGTCGCGGAATTGGCTGCGCGCGGCGCGACGGAGCTTGGCGGTCGCACGCTGGTGCTGACGACCACGCTGCGAGCGCTGCGCACCATCGGCGATGCGATGAAGCAGCAGTTCGAACTGCTCGACGCGCAAGTGCGGCCCGAGGTGCTGGTGCAGGGCGAGTTGCCCAAGCGCGTGCTGATGGACCGCTTTCGCGAAGGCGCGAGCGCCGGGCGCGCTGGCTGCGTGCTGGTGGCATCGGCTTCGTTCTGGGAGGGCTTCGATGCGCCGGGCGATGCGCTGCAGCTGGTGGTGATCGACAAGCTGCCGTTCCCGCCGCCCAACGATCCGCTGGTCGAGGCGCGCTCGCAGCGCCTGGAATCACAGGGGCGCAGTTCGTTTTCCGACTATTCGCTGCCTGAGGCGGCCGTGGCGCTCAAGCAGGGGGCGGGGCGGTTGATTCGGCGGGAAACCGACAGTGGCGTGCTGGCGATCTGCGATACGCGGCTGGTGGCCATGGGCTATGGCCGCCGGTTGCTGTCGGCGCTGCCGCCGATGCGGCGGCTCGAAAACGAATCGGATTTCGAGGCCGCGCTGGACGCGCTCAAGACCTAGCTTCTGGCCAGGAAGAGCGCGTGCTCTGGTGGCTTACCAGAGCTTCCACCAAGGGTCGTCCTTGCCCTTGAAACCGTTAGCGAGGTAGGTGCTCTGCGGATAGTTGGTGGTCAGCACGCGCTGGGCGTCGTCGCGCAGGTCCTTCATGCCGAGGGCGTCGTACGACTTCACCATGATGAACAGGGCTTCTTCGAGCGCCGGCACTTCGCGGTAGTCGGCCAGTGCAATCTGGGCCCGGTTGATGGCTGCCAGGTAGGCGCCGCGCGAGTAGTAGTAGCGTGCCACGTGAACTTCGTACTGCGCGAGCGAGTTCACGATGTAGTTCATGCGCTGGCGCGCGTCAGGGGCGTAGCGCGAATCGGGGAAGCGCGTGACGAGGTCCTTGAACGATTCGAACGATTCCTTGGCGGCCTTCTGGTCGCGCTCGGACAGGTCCTGGCGCGTCATGAACGCGAACATGCCGAGGTCGTCGTTGAAGTTGATCACGCCCTTGAGGTACAGCGCATAGTCGAGAGCCGTGCTCGCCGGATGCAACTTCATGAAGCGGTCGATGGTGGCGATGGCGCTCGCCTTTTCGCCCGACTTGTACTGGGCGTAGGCCTTTTCCAGCTGCGCCTGCTGCGCGAGCGGTGTGCCGGCAGCGCGGCCTTCGAGCTTCTCGTAGAGCGGAACGGCCTTGTCGTAGGCGCCCGATCCGGCCTCTTCCTTGGCTTCAGAGTAGATGCGGTTGGGGCTCCAGTTGGCAGTCTTGTCGACGGAGGTCGACGAGCAGCCAGCTGCCAGCAGAGCCGCCGCGCTGAGCGCGATCCAGCTGGGGACCGATAATTTGGCGCGAAACATCACATACGGCTTTCGTGAAACAGTTGCCCTCAATTATATCGACCGACCCTTTGGGCAATATCCCCGAGACCGCCGAGGTGGCCGAGCTCGAAGAGGGCGCCGATCCGATCGAGCCCAGCGAGCAGCGGCCTTTCGTCATCGATCCGGCTCAGCACGGCCAGCGGCTGGACCGCGCGCTTGCCGCGCTGGTACCCGAGTTTTCCCGCAGTTACCTGCAGCAATTGATCGAGGCTGGCGCGGTGGAGCTGCAGGGCCGCACGCTCACCAAGGTCTCGGCTACCGTGAAGGCGGGGCAGGCCGGCCGCATCGAATTGCGCCCCACGCCCCAGAGCCAGGCCTTCCGGCCCGAGGCGATGGACATCGTCACCGTGTACGAGGACGAGCACCTGCGCATCGTCGACAAGCCGGCCGGCCTCGTGGTGCATCCGGCACCCGGGCACTGGAGCGGCACGCTGCTGAACGGCCTGCTGGCGCTGGACCCGAAGGCGGTGCTGCTGCCGCGCGCCGGCATCGTGCACCGGCTCGACCGCGACACCAGCGGCCTGATGGTGGTGGCGCGCACCCGCGCCACCATGGACGCGATGGTGGCGCTGATCGCCGCCCGCGAGGTCAAGCGGCAGTACCTGGCCATCGGCCACAAGCCGTGGGAGGGCGCGGCGGCCCGCCAGGTCGACGCCCCCATCGGCCGCGACCCGCGCAACCGGCTGCGCATGGCCGTGGTCGATCTCGAGCGGCATGCGGGCAAGACGGCGCGCACGCTGATCGAGCGGCTCGACAGCAACGCCGAAGGCTGCGCTGTGCGCTGCACGCTCGAAACCGGGCGCACCCACCAGATCCGCGTGCACATGGCGTCGATCGGTCATCCGCTGGTGGGAGACGCGCTTTATGGCGGCGCGCCGGCTGCCGGGCTGTCTCGCCAGGCGCTGCATGCATTCAGGCTGGCCTTCGTGCATCCCGTCACGCAAGAGGCGATGGAGTTCCATTCGCCGCCGCCGCCAGATCTCGTCCAGGCTTTGCAGTCCTGGGGGCTGGATTACAATCGCGCCTGACGGCCCGAGGGCCGCGCCGGTCACCCAAGGCCGGCCTTGCGTTGCATTTGCCGCGTGCCTGCAGCGCCTACTCCTTTCATCCTTCTGAACAAGCGTCCCTGAGGCGCCTTTTCCCGGATAACGCGAACCATGAATACGGCGGATGCCAAGCGCATTCTCGAAACCGCCTTGATCTGTTCGAGCCAGCCGTTGCCGGTGCGCGATATGCGCGTGCTGTTCGACGACGAACTGGGTGTGGACACCATCAAGGTGCTGTTGCTTGAACTGCAGGAAGACTGGGCGCAACGCGGCCTGGAGCTTGTGAGCGTCGGCAGCGGCTGGCGCTTCCAGAGCCGGCCGGAGATGCGCGACCACCTCGACCGCCTGCACCCCGAGAAGCCGCCGCGCTACACGCGGGCCGCACTCGAAACGCTGGCCATCATTGCCTATCGGCAGCCGGCCACGCGCGGCGACATGGAAGACATCCGCGGCGTGACGATCAATTCGTTGATCCTCAAGCAGCTGGAAGATCGCGGCTGGGTCGAGGTCATCGGCCACCGCGAAACGGTCGGCCGACCGGCGCTGTATGCAACCACGCGCCAGTTTCTTGACGACCTGGGCCTTGCCTCGCTCGATCAGCTCCCGCTGATCGAGACGCCCGCGCAGCAGGCCGCGCTGGTCGATGCGCTCGAACGGGCGTCGGGTGAGCAGCAGGGGCTGCCTATCGATGCCGCGCCGGAGGCCGAAGCATTGGCCGAGGGCGATGCGGATGCATCGGCGATGGCAGAGCTGGAGCCCGCCGCAGCCGAAGCCGAAGTTACTGAGGCGGAGCAGGAAGTCGCTGCCTC
Organism: Variovorax sp. YR566; assembly: GCF_051992195.1. Lineage (NCBI taxonomy): Bacteria > Pseudomonadati > Pseudomonadota > Betaproteobacteria > Burkholderiales > Comamonadaceae > Variovorax > Variovorax sp. YR566. Next base: position 3,215,268 of record NZ_CP197092.1, read on the forward strand.
GCAGCAGGACGAAGAAGTGCCGGCAGAAGAGCCCGCCGTCATCGACATGGCGCCAGAAGTCGCCGAAGAAGCGGTCGAAGCCGCCGAAGCGCAGTTTGCCGAGAACGCGGCAGACACCGAATCCCCCGCCGAGCCCGCCCAGGCGCCGTCGCCAGAACCCGATGCCCCGTCTCAGGACGAGGCCGACCCCCACGCTCCCTCTCCCGGAAAAACCTCATGAGCACAACCGACACCGAAGACGCGGCGATGCTGCCGGCCGAGCCCGAAGTCAAAAAGAAGAAGAGGGCGACCACGCCCAAGAAGGCTGCAGGTGATGCTATTGAATCGGTAGCGCCAGAGGTTGCGGCGCAGGAAGTCGCAGCGCCGGCGGAGGCTGAAGCACCCAAGAAGCCACGCGCGCCTCGCAAGAAGAAGCCGGTGGAGCAGGCTGTGGCGGATGAGGCGGCGGCGTTGCCCGTCGCGGAAGCGTCCGAGATGGCCGTGCCGGTAGCTGTTGTTGCAGAGGAAGCTCCGGTTGTTTTCGCTGCCGTCGAAGAAGAAGCTCGAGATCCGGCGCCGGTCGAGGCCGCGCGCCAGGCGCCACGGCCCGAACAAGCCGATCGCATCCACGACCAGGACGACGAAGAACGGGACGAGGACGAAGACGAAGAAGAGCCCGACGAGGAAGAAGACGACCTCGACCGTGCCCGTCGCGCCGCCGAGCGCGAGCAGCGCAATGCGTTGCCGCCCGAGCCGATCCGCTTCGCGGACGTCATCTCCGGCCAGTTCGATGCCGACGAAGAAAGCCCCGAAGTCCCGCCGCTCAAGCGCGTGCTGCTGCCCGAGGCCGATTCGCCCAAACTGCACAAGGTGCTGGCGCAAGCCGGCCTCGGCTCGCGGCTCGAAATGGAGCAGCTGATTCTCCAGGGCCGCATTTCCGTCAACAACGAGCCGGCCCACATCGGCCAGCGCATCCAGTTCGGCGACCAGGTCAAGATCAACGGCAAGCCGATCCGCTACCGCATCGCGCCTCCGCCGCCCCGCGTGATCGCGTATCACAAGCCCGTGGGCGAAGTGGTCACGCATGACGATCCGCAGAACCGCCCGACCGTGTTCCGCAAGCTGCCGCGCCTGCAACAGGGCAAGTGGCAGTCGGTCGGTCGCCTCGACCTGAACACCGAAGGCCTGCTGCTGTTCAGCAGCTCTGGCGACCTGGCCAATCAGCTCATGCACCCGCGCTTCGGCCTGGAGCGCGAGTACGCGGTGCGCGTGCTGGGCGCGCTCACCAGCGAAGAAAAGCAGAAGCTGCTCGACGGCGTGCGCCTCGACGACGGTATGGCGCAGTTCGGCACCATCGAAGACGGTGGCGGCGAGGGCTCGAATTGCTGGTATCGCGTGACCATTTCCGAAGGGCGCAACCGCGAAGTGCGCCGCCTGTTCGAGTCGGTGGGCCATGCGGTCAGCCGGCTGATCCGCATCCGCTACGGTGCCATGGTGCTGCCGCGCGGCCTGAAGCGCGGTGCCTGGATGGAGCTCGACGAGCGCGACATCCGAGCGCTGTTCCAGGCCTCCGGTGGCGCGGCTGCCCGGCCCGGTCCGCAGCAGCAGCGCGGCCCCGGGCAAGAGGGCGGTGGCGGCAATGGCCGCAACGGGCGCAACAAGAAGCGCCGGGGCAACCGCAATGGTGGCGGTGGTGGACAGCCGCCGCGCGACATGCGCGATGCACGCGAAGATGGCGGACGCGAAGCGCCGATTCCGAATCCGCTTGGCGATGGCCGTCCGCCGCGCGGCGACCGGGGTGCCCGCCCCAATCGTGGCGGTGGCAATGGCGGCCCGCCCCAGGGGCAGGGACGCCGTGGCAACAGCGGCAACCGCCAGGGCGGCGGCAATCGCCAGCAGGGCGACGACCGTCAACCGAGCGGCGCCAATCAGCCCGATCCGATGAAGACCTCGTTGGGGTACATCGGTGCCGACAGCTTCTCGCGCCAGCGCAAGGAGCAGCGCGGAGGCCCGCGTCGTGGTGGAGGCGGGGGCGGTGGTGGCGGCTTCGGCGGTCAGGGCGGCCAAGGCGGCGGACGCCGTCGCGGGCGCTGAAAGCCAGCCGTCGGAGCGCGGCCTTTCGCGGGGTTTTCACCAATCCGCAAGGCTGCGCCGGTTAAAATCAGAGGCTTTGTCGACATGTGACGCAACAAATTCGTTGCAGTTGTGACAAAACACTTCAAAATCAAAGCTCCAGGAAGCATTTCAATGGCTATCGAACGTACCCTCTCCATCATCAAGCCCGACGCAGTTGCCAAGAACGTCATCGGCAAGATCGTTTCCCGTTTTGAAGCTGCTGGCCTCAAGATCGTCGCCGCCAAGCTGGTGCACCTGTCGCGCAACGAAGCCGAACAGTTCTACGCCGTGCACAAGGAACGTCCCTTCTTCAAGGACCTGGTCGAGTTCATGATCTCGGGCCCCGTGTTCGTGCAAGTGCTCGAAGGCGAAAACGCCATCGCCAAGAACCGCGATCTGATGGGCGCCACCGACCCCAAGAAGGCAGCCGCCGGCACCATCCGCGCCGACTTCGCCGACAGCATCGACGCCAACGCCGTGCACGGTTCGGACGCTGCCGAAACCGCAGCGAACGAAGTCGCTTTCTTCTTCGCCGGCCTCAACGTCTACGCACGCTGAAGCCGCATCTCGACCGATTCCATGACCACGGCCAATCTGCTCGACTTCGATCTCGAGGGGTTGGCGGCGTTCTGCGAAAAACTCGGCGAGAAAAAATTCCGCGCCACGCAGCTGTTCCGCTGGATTCACCAGCGTGGCGCCAGCGACTTCACCCAGATGACCGATCTGGCGAAGTCGCTGCGCGAGAAACTCGCGACCACTGCGCGCGTGGAGGCCCTGCCGGTCATAACGCAGCACGAATCCAAGGACGGCACGATCAAGTGGCTGTTCGACGTCGGTGACGGCAATGCCGTCGAAGCCGTATTCATTCCCGAGGACGACCGCGGCACCTTGTGCGTGTCGTCCCAGGCCGGCTGTGCGGTCGGTTGCCGCTTTTGCTCGACTGGGCATCAGGGCTTCAGCCGCAACCTGAGCACGGGGGAAATCGTCGCCCAGCTCTGGTTTGCCGAACACTTCCTGCGCAAGCACTTGAAGCGCGACGAGCGCGTCATCTCCAACGTGGTGATGATGGGCATGGGCGAGCCGCTGCAGAACTATTCCGCGCTGGTGCCCGCGCTGCGCACCATGCTCGACGACAACGCCTACGGGCTGTCGCGCCGCCGCGTGACGGTGTCGACCTCCGGCGTGGTGCCGATGATCGACCGCCTGGGCGCCGATTGCCCGGTGGCCATGGCCGTTTCGCTGCATGCGCCGAACGACGCGCTGCGCGACGACCTCGTGCCGCTCAATCGCAAATACCCGATCGCCGAACTGATCGAGGCCTGCAAGCGCTATCTGGCGCACGCGCCGCGCGACTTCATCACCTTCGAATATTGCATGCTGGATGGCGTGAACGACCAGCCCGAGCATGCGCGGCAGCTCGTCGAACTGGTGCGCACGCACGGCATCTCGTGCAAGTTCAACCTGATTCCTTTCAACCCGTTTCCGGCCTCGGGTCTGCTGCGTTCGCCGCAGCCGCGCGTGCTGGCATTCGCCAGGACACTGAGCGAAGCTGGTCTCGTGACCACCGTGCGCAAGACGCGCGGTGATGACATCGATGCCGCCTGCGGCCAGCTCGCCGGCGACGTCAAGGACCGCACCCGCGCGGCCGAGCGCATGGCCCAGCGCCGTGCAACCGAGCGCCCCGTTGTTTTGCATCCGGTCCGCAAGGCCGCCCCCCAGGAGCATTGAACTGATGAGCATGGTCATTCCGACGACGACCGCGAACGTGCAGCGGATGCTGACTACAGGTTTCGCGGGTGTCGCCGTGGCATTGCTGCTTGCGGGCTGCGTGAACACGCGCACCACCACCACCAGCCTGGCCGACACCAGTTCGGGCAAGGGGACCGAGGTGGTCACCGAATCCGACGAATCCAGCCGGCAGCGCCGCGCGCGCCTGCGCATGGAACTGGCCGCCGGCTATTTCGAGCATGGCCAGACCACCGTCGCGCTCGACGAGATCAAGCAGGCGCTGGTCGCCGACCCCAATAACGCCGACGCCTACAACCTGCGCGGCCTGGTCTACATGCGGCTCGACGATGCCGGCATGGCCGAAGACAGCTTCCGCCGTGCCATTGCCATCAATCCGCGCGACCCCAACGCGCGCCACAACTACGGCTGGCTGCTGTGCCAGCAGAACCGCTATGGGGATGCGGCTGCGCAGTTCACCGAGGCGCTGGCAGTGCCGAGCTATGCCGACCGCGCCAAGACGCTCATGACGCAGGGCGTGTGCGAGCTCAAGGCTGGGCAGCGCGTGCAAGCCGAGCGCAGCCTCATGCAGGCTTACGAGATCGACGCCGGCAATCCGGTGGTTGGCTTCAACCTTGCTTCGGTGTTGGCGCAGCGCGAAGAATGGTCGCGCGCGCAGTTCTACATTCGCCGCGTCAACAACAGTGCCTCGGCCAGCGCCGAGACGCTCTGGCTCGGCATAAAGATCGAACGAAAGCTGAACAACCGCGAGGCAGTCGCGCAGTTGGGAGGCCAACTGCAACGACGCTTCCCCCAGTCGCGGGAGGCAACAGCGTACGAGCGCGGGAATTTCAATGACTGATCGGGTTTCGGAGTTCGGCACTTCCGCAGCGCTGCCGCTGGAAGAAGGCGACATCACGCACAAGACCGCCGGCGACCTGCTGCGCGAAGCGCGCGAGGCCCATGGCCTGCACATCGAGATGGTGGCGGCCGCCCTCAAGGTGCCGCCGCAGAAGCTCATGGCGCTTGAAGCAGACGACATTGCTTCGTTGCCGGACCCGGTCTTCGCTCGCGCCCTGGCGAGCAGTGTCTGCCGTGCTTTGCGCATCGACCCGGCGCCCGTGCTTGCGAAGCTGCCCAGCACGCAAAGGGTGTCGCTGGCCGAGGCCGACCGAACCCTTCGGACGAACATCACCTCGGGCACGCCGCGCTGGAACAGCAGCGGACGCTCCAGCGGGCTGCCTTCGCGCGGATTGCTGATCGTGGTGCTGGTGCTGCTGGTTGGCGCGGCTGCGTTGTTCTGGTTGCCGCAATCGGTGTTCGACCAGATCAGTGCTTCCGTGTCGCGCCTGACGGCGCGCAGCGAGACTGATACCGAATCGGCGCCCGCGAACGGACCGGCTTCGGCCAGCGCAACTGGCGCCGTGGCCGAAACGGTGCCCTCGCAGGCTGTGGCACCGAGCGCTCCGGTGGGCCAAGCGCCCGCCGCAGTCGCTGCCAATGCGCCATCTGCCCCCGCGGCGGTTGCGGTTGCCCCCGCCGCTCCCGTGGCGACTGCCGCAAGCGCAAGCAGCCAGCAACTCGTTTTCGTGGCACGTGAAGAGTGCTGGATCACCGTAACCGAAGCCGGCGGCAAGCAGTTGCTGCGTCGCAGCCTGCAGGCCGGCGAAACGGTCGGCCTGTCGGGCGCGCTGCCACTGTCGGTGGTGGTGGGCCGTGCGTCGGCGGTCGATGTGCAGGTAAGCGGCAAGCCTTACGATCTGACGCCTGTCACGCGCGGCGGTGGCGTGGCGCGCTTCGAGGTGAAATCGTGACCGACTGCTATCCCGATCCCATTCCATCGGCGGCGCCCAAGGCGCGCCGCTCGCGCCAGTCCAGCGTGACCTGGGGCTCGCGTGTGGTCACGGTGGGCGGCGACGCCCCCGTGCGCGTGCAGTCCATGACCAACACCGACACCGTGGATGCCATCGGCACCGCGATCCAGGTGAAGGAGCTGGCCATCGCCGGCTCGGAAATGGTCCGTATCACAGTCAACACGCCCGAAGCCGCGGCGCAGGTGCCCTACATCCGCGATCAGCTCGATCGCATGGGCATCGACGTGCCGCTGATCGGCGACTTCCACTACAACGGCCACCGTCTGCTCACCGACTATCCGGCCTGCGCCGAAGCGCTGAGCAAGTACCGCATCAACCCCGGCAACGTGGGCAAGGGCGACAAGCGCGACCGCCAGTTCGGCCAGATGATCGACGCGGCCATGCGCTGGAACAAGCCGGTGCGCATCGGCGTCAACTGGGGCAGCCTCGACCAGGAACTGCTCGCCAGCCTGATGGACACCAACAGCCAGCGCGCTGAGCCGTGGGACGCCAAGCAGGTGATGTACGAGGCGCTGATCACCTCGGCCATCGAGTCCGCGAAGCTCGCCGAATCGATGGGCATGGCCGGCAACCAGGTCATCCTGTCGTGCAAGGTGAGCGGTGTGCAGGACCTGATCTCGGTTTACCGCGAGCTGGCCCGCCGCTGCGACTATGCGCTGCACCTGGGCCTCACCGAGGCCGGCATGGGCACCAAGGGCACGGTGGCATCGGCCACGGCGCTGTCGATCCTGCTGCAGGAGGGCATCGGCGACACCATTCGCGTGTCGCTCACGCCGCAGCCGGGCGAGTCGCGCACGCAGGAGGTGGTGATCGCCTCCGAAATCCTCCAGGCGCTGGGGCTGCGCGTGTTCGTGCCCAGCGTTACGGCCTGCCCGGGCTGCGGCCGCACCACCAGCACTACTTTTCAAGAGTTGGCCAAGCAGATCGACGACTATCTGCGCATGCAGATGCCGGTCTGGCGCAAGAAATATCCGGGCGTCGAGACGATGAAGGTGGCCGTCATGGGCTGCATCGTCAACGGCCCTGGCGAAAGCAAGCATGCCGACATCGGCATCAGCCTGCCCGGCACCGGCGAGGCGCCCGCCGCGCCGGTCTTCATCGACGGCGAAAAGGCACTCACGCTGCGCGGCGACAATATCGCCAACGAGTTTCACCAGCTCGTCGAAACCTACATCGAAAAGCGCTTCGGCGGCGAACACGCTGTCGCGGCCTGACACCTCCGCAGACTCATGGCTGAAAAATTGAATGCCGTCAAAGGCATGAACGACATATTGCCGCCCGAATCGGCGCGCTGGGAATGGCTCGAGGCCACCGTGCGCGATCTGATGGGGCGCTATGCGTACCGTAACGTCCGCACGCCGATCCTCGAGCACACGGCGCTGTTCGTGCGCGGCATCGGCGAAGTGACGGACATCGTCGAGAAGGAGATGTACTCCTTCCACGACCGTTCGGACAAGTACGGCGACAACGATCACCTGACGCTGCGCCCCGAGAACACCGCCGGCATCGTGCGGGCCGCGATCGAGCACAACATGCTCTACGACGGCGGCAAGCGCCTGTGGGCCATCGGGCCGATGTTCCGGCGCGAGAAGCCGCAGCGCGGGCGTTTCCGGCAGTTCCACCAGATCGACGTCGAGGCGCTGGGCTTTGCTGGTCCCGACGTCGACGCTGAATTGATCCTGCTCGCGAGCGCGCTCTGGAAGGCGATCGGCTTGACCGACGTGCGGCTGGAACTCAACAGCCTTGGCCAACCGGCAGAGCGGGCGCAGCACCGTGCCCAGCTTATCGCGCACTTCGAGGCACATGCCGACAAGCTCGACGAGGACGGCAAGCGCCGCCTGCACAGCAACCCGCTGCGCATCCTCGACACCAAGAATCCGGCGATGAAGGATGTGGTCGAGTCGGCGCCGAGACTGATGGATTTCCTCGGTGCCGAATCGCTGGCGCACTTCGAGGGGTTGAAGGCCATCCTCGATGCCAACGGCGTTGCCTACACCATCAACCCGCGCCTCGTGCGCGGCCTCGACTACTACAACCTCAGCGTGTTCGAGTTCGTGACCGACCGGCTCGGCTCGCAGGGCACGGTGTGCGCCGGCGGCCGTTATGACGGCCTGTTCGAGCAACTCGGCGGCAAGCCTGCGCCTGCAGTGGGATGGGCGATCGGCGTGGAGCGCGTGCTCGACCTGATGAAGGAGCAGGGCACCCAGATCCCGGTACGGGCCCCCGATGTCTATGCCGTCGTGCCCGATGCCTCCGCCATGCCGGTGGTGCTGCGCACGCTGCAGCAGTTGCGTGACGCCGGCACACGTGTGCAGATGCACGCCGCCACGGCGGATGGCCTCGGCAGCTTCAAGTCGCAGTTCAAGCGGGCCGACAACAGCGGCGCCACCTACGCCCTGATCTTCGGCGCCGATGAACTTGCACGCGGCGAAGTGACTCTCAAGGCGCTGCGCGACGGAAGCGGCGCGCAAACCTCCCGGCCACTTGCTGAAGTGGCCGCCTGGGCCGCCACCCTACAATCGCCGGCTCCCAACAACTGACAGCGCATGGCAACCCATCTCGATCTCGAAGAACAGGAACAGCTCGACCAGCTCAAGCATTTCTGGAATACATACGGCACCCTGATCATTTCGGTCGTGCTGCTCGTCGCTGGCGCCTTCGTGGCCTGGAACGGCTGGCAATGGTATGGCCGCAACAAGGCGGCGCAGGCCTCGTCGCTCTACGACGAGGTCGAGAAGACCGCGCAGGCGGGCGACCCGGCACGCATCGCTCTCGTGCTCGACGACATGAAGAAGCGCTTCGCCGGCACCGCCTACGCGCAACAGGCCGGCCTGCTGGTCGCCAAGACGCTGTACGAGAAGGGCAATGCCGCAGGCTCGCGCGCCGAGCTCGAATGGGTCGCGCAGAACGCCATCGACCCCGGCTACAAGGCCATCGCCCGGCTGCGGCTGGCGGCCGAACTGCTCGACAGCAAGTCTTACGACGATGCCCTCAAGCAGCTCGACGGCAGCGTGCCCAAGGAATTCGAACCGTTGGTGGCCGACCGCAAGGGCGACATCTACCTGGCTCAAGGCAAGCGCGCCGAAGCGCAGACCGAATACCGCAAGGCGTGGACCGGCCTTGGCGCCACCTCGGACTATCGCCGTCTGGTTGAAATCAAGCTCAACGCGGTCGGCGTCGATCCGAAGAGCCTGGCACCCGTCGTCACCGTCACACCCGCAGCCCCCAAAACTCCCTGACCGCATCATGAATTTCAAGCGTTTCATGCCTGAATCGACCGCCCTGCGTGCGGGATCAGCTCTTGTTGTGGTCGCGTTTCTCGCCGCCTGTTCTGGCACCAGCAAGCCGAAGCCGGCCGAACTGCCCGCCAACCCGGCCCTGATGGGCGTGCGCCAGGCCTGGACTGTGCGCATCCCCGATGTCCAGTTCCCGCTCAGCACCGACGTCAGCGGCGACACGGTTACCGTGGCTGGCAGTGACGGCACGGTGGTCGCCATCGACGCCCGCGCCGGCCGCGAAACCTGGCGCGTCAGTGCCGGTGCCCCACTGGCTGCAGGTGTCGGCAGCGACGGGTCGATGGCTGCGGTCGTCACCACCAGCAACGAGCTGGTCGCCATCGAGAACGGCAAGGTCCTGTGGAAGCAGAAGCTCTCGGCCCAGGCTTTCACCGCACCGCTGGTGGCAGGCCGCCGCGTGTTCGTGCAGACCGCCGACCGCAGCATCAGCGCCTGGGACGGCCAGAGCGGCCGTCGCCTCTGGATCCAGCAGCGCGCCGGAGAAAACCTGGTGCTGCGCAAGTCGGGCGTACTCATCGCCGTGGGCGACACGCTGGTGGCCGGCATCGGCGGCCGGTTGGTTGGCATCAACCCCGCCAACGGCACTTCGCGCTGGGAGTCGCCCATTGCGGCTCCGCGCGGCACCAACGACGTGGAGCGCCTGGTTGACCTGACCGGCAGCGTGAGCCGCTTTGGAGACACGGTTTGCGCCCGCGCTTACTACGCCAGCGTCGGCTGCGTCGAGACCGTGCGAGGTTCGCTGGTCTGGAGCAAGCCGGCTTCGGGCGCGGACGGCGTCAGCGGCGACAGCGGTTTTGTCTACGGCACCGAGTCCGACGGCAGCGTCGTGGCCTGGCGCCGTGCCGATGGTGAACGCGCCTGGCAGATGAGCCGCTTCAAGAATCGCAACCTCACCGCACCGTTGGCCGTGGGCCGTTCGCTGATCGTCGGCGAAGACACTGGCATGCTGCATTTCGTCTCGCGCGAAGATGGTGCGCTGCTCAATCGCATCACGCCCGATGGCTCGGCCATCACCGTCACGCCGGTACTGGCCGGCAACACGGTCGTGGTAGTGACTGCCAAGGGTGGCGTTTTTGGCTATCGCCCTGAATAACTTTTCTTTCTTTTTCCAAGGCCCGACCATGAATACCGAGCCATCGAAAGGCCGGCCATGAAGCCGGTCGTGGCCCTGGTCGGGCGGCCCAACGTTGGCAAGTCGACCCTCTTCAACCGCCTGACCCAGACGCGCGACGCCATCGTCGCCGACTTCGCCGGACTCACGCGTGACCGTCACTACGGCAATGGCCGCCTGGGCAAGCACGAGTTCATCGTGATTGACACCGGCGGCTTCGAGCCTGACGCGGGCAGCGGCATCTACAAGGAAATGGCCAAGCAGACTCGGCAGGCCGTGGCCGAGGCCGACGTGGTGATCTTCGTGGTCGACGCCCGTGAGGGCCTCTCGGCTCAAGACCACGACATTGCCAACGAACTGCGCCGCCTTGGCAAGCCCTGCGTGCTGGCGGCCAACAAGGCCGAGGGCATGCACGACGGCACCAAGCTGGTCGACTTCTACGAACTCGGCTTCGGCGACGTGCATGGCGTGTCGGCTGCGCACGGGCAGGGCATGCGCGACCTTGTCGAGCTTGCCCTCGAGCCGCTGAACCTGCCTGATCCCGACGACGAGACGGACGAGGACGAGGTCAACAAGCCGATCAAGCTGGCCGTGGCCGGCCGGCCCAATGTGGGCAAGTCCACGCTGATCAACACCTGGCTGGGTGAAGAGCGCCTGGTGGCCTTCGACATGCCGGGCACCACGCGCGACGCCATCTCCGTGCCTTTTGAGCGAAACGGCCAGCGCTTCGAGCTGATCGACACGGCCGGCCTGCGCCGCAAGGGCAGGGTGTTCGAGGCGATCGAGAAGTTCTCGGTGGTCAAGACGCTGCAGGCCATCGAGTCGGCCAATGTCGTGCTGCTGCTGCTCGACGCCACGCAGGGCGTGACCGACCAGGATGCGCACATTGCCGGCTACATCCTCGAGAGTGGCCGCGCGGTGGTGATCGCCATCAACAAGTGGGACGCGGTCGACAGCTACCAGCGCGAGCAGATCCAGCGGCAGATCGAGACCCGGCTGCCGTTCCTGAAGTTCGCGGCGCTGCATTTCATCTCGGCCATCAAGCGCCAGGGCCTGGGCCCGGTGTGGCAGGCGATTGCGCAGGCCCACAAGTCGGCCACGCGCAAGATGTCGACCCCGGTGCTGACACGCCTGCTGCTGGAGGCGGTGCAGTTCCAGGCGCCCAAGCGTGGCGGCATGTACCGCCCCAAGCTGCGCTATGCGCATCAGGGGGGTATGAACCCGCCGGTGATCGTGATCCACGGGAATTCGCTGGAGCATGTCACCGACGCTTACAAGCGCTTCCTCGAGGGGCGCTTCCGTAAGGAATTCGACCTTGTGGGTACCCCCTTGCGCATCGAGTTCAAGAGCTCGCACAATCCATTTGCCGACAAGGACGATTGAGGGAGCTTGGCCGCCGATGGCGGCCAATGAGTTGCAGCAGCAGTGGAAGTTCCGCCTTTTGAGAACCGTTATTTTCTCAAGGCTTTTGACCCCGATTGCTGCAGCGCAGAAACCCTGTGTTAAGGTCATCTCTCCAACAACTACTCTTGAACACGGAGAATATCGTGAGCAATAAAGGGCAACTTCTGCAAGACCCGTTTCTGAACACCCTGCGTCGTGAGCACGTGCCGGTTTCCATTTATTTGGTGAACGGTATCAAGCTGCAGGGCCAGATCGAGTCTTTTGACCAGTACGTCGTGTTGCTTCGCAATACGGTGACGCAAATGGTCTACAAGCACGCCATTTCCACCATCGTGCCGGGTCGTGCCGTCAACTTCTCGGCTGCCGAGAACGACGACGCCGCAGCCTGATCGCGCGGAGCGCGGCAGCTCTGCTGCCGCGCTTTTTCCCAATTTCTGATCCCGCTTGTCTGAACTGATCCCCCGCCAGGAAGGCGCCGCCGTTCTCGTCGGCGTCGATTTCGGGCTGCCCCATTTCGACAGCGAACTCGAGGAACTCGGTCTGCTTGCGCAGACCGCGGGCCTGACGCCCGTCGCCCGTCTTGCGTGCAAGCGCAAGGCGCCCGATGCGGCATTGTTCGTTGGCAGCGGCAAGGCCGAAGAAATCAAGGAGCTGGCTGCCCTGTACAGGGCGAGCGAGGTCATCTTCGACCAGGCCCTGAGCCCCGCGCAGCAGCGCAACCTCGAGCGCCAGCTCGACGTTGCCGTCTACGACCGGACCTTCCTCATCCTCGAAATCTTCGCCCAGCGTGCGCGTTCGCACGAAGGCAAGCTGCAGGTCGAACTGGCTCGCCTGCAGTACCTCAGCACACGGCTGGTCCGTCGCTGGTCCCACCTGGAGCGCCAGACCGGCGGCGCCGGGGTGCGCGGCGGCCCGGGTGAAAAGCAGATCGAGCTCGACCGCCGGATGATCAGCGAGTCGATCAAGCGCACACGCGAGCGTCTCGCCAAGGTGCAGAAGCAGCGCGGCACGCAGCGCCGCCAGCGCGAGCGCCGCGAGACCTTCAACATCTCCCTGGTGGGCTACACCAACGCGGGCAAGTCGTCGCTGTTCAATGCGCTGGTCAAGGCCCGCGCCTATGCGGCCGACCAGCTGTTCGCCACGCTCGACACCACCACGCGCAACCTCTACCTGGGCAATACCGAAGATGGACGGAGGCGGCAGGTATCGATCTCCGACACCGTGGGTTTCATCCGCGACCTGCCGCACGGCCTGGTCGATGCCTTCAAGGCCACGCTGCAGGAGGCGGTCGACGCCGACCTGCTGCTGCACGTGATCGACGCCTCCAACCCGCATTACCCCGAGCAGATGGCCGAGGTGCAGGCGGTGCTGCGCGAGATCGGTGCCGACACCGTTCCGCAGCTTTTGGTATTCAACAAGCTCGACGCCCTTGAAAGCGCGCAACATCCGCTGCATCTGCAGGACGAGATGGAAATCGACGGCGTGCAGGTCCCCCGCATCTTCCTCAGCGCCAAGAGCGGCGAGGGCGTGCCGCTGCTGCGCGCCGAGCTCGCCCGGCAGTCGGGTTCCGTAGCCGATACGATGACCCCTGGGGCAAACGCTGAATTGCACGATGCAGCCGATTGATTGGGCACAATCCCGCCACTGACAAGAGAACGAAGCGAATGAATTCAAAGCCAGCGCGGAGAGGGTTTCTGGGCATGTTCAACCTGAACGATGGCCGATGGGGGCGCGGCGACGAGCCGTCGTCCTCCAACGGCGACCGCCCGGCCGGCAACCGCCCCCCCGATGCCAATCCCCCCGGCGCACCGACGCCCCCGCCTCCGGGCAACAACAACAGCAACGACAACCGTCCCCGCGGACAAGGCCCCAACCAGGGCCCGCCTGACCTCGACGAACTCTGGCGCGACCTCAATCGCAAGCTCGGTGGCTTCTTCGGCGGCAAGGGTGGCGGCAACCGTCCCAACGGCGGCAGCAGCGGCGGTGGTGGCAACGGCTACAGGCCCGACATGAAAAATGCAGGATTCGGCCTCGGCCTCGTGGCCGCAGTGGCCGTCCTGATCTGGCTCGGCACCGGCTTCTTCATCGTGAACGAAGGCCAGCAGGCCGTCGTCACGCAGTTCGGCAGCTACAAGAGCACCGTGGGTGCAGGCTTCAACTGGCGCCTGCCGTATCCCATTCAGCGCCACGAAGTGGTGGTGACCACGCAGATCCGCTCCGCCGACGTGGGCCGCGATGCCATCGTGCGCTCCACCGGCCTGCGCGAATCGGCCATGCTGACCGAAGACGAGAACATCGTCGAAATCAAGTTCGCCGTGCAGTACCGCCTGAGCGACCCGCGCGCCTGGCTCTACGAGAGCAAGTCGCCCGCCGACACCGTCGTGCAGGTGGCCGAGACCTCCGTGCGCGAGGTGGTAGGCAAGATGAAGATGGACGCCGCGCTGGCCGAAGAGCGCGACCAGATCGCACCGCGCGTGCGTGCGCTGATGCAGACCATCCTCGACCGCTACAAGATCGGCGTCGAAGTCGTCGGCATCAACCTGCAGCAGGGCGGCGTGCGTCCGCCCGAGCAGGTGCAGGCCGCGTTCGACGACGTGCTCAAGGCTGGCCAGGAGCGCGAGCGCACCAAGAACGATGCGCAGGCTTATGCCAACAACGTGGTGCCGCTCGCCACTGGTACGGCTTCGCGCCTGAAGGAGGAGTCCGAGGCCTACAAGGCGCGGATCGTGGCGCAGGCCCAGGGTGATGCAGGCCGCTTCAGCGCGGTGCTGGCTGAATACCAGAAAGCCCCGCAGGTGACGCGCGACCGCATGTACACCGACGCCATGCAGCAGATCTACGCCAGCACGACCAAGGTGCTGGTCGACAGCAAGCAGGGCTCGAACCTGCTGTACCTGCCACTCGACAAGCTCATGCAGATGAGTGGCAACAGCGGCGCCGCCGCGGCCACCCCGGTCGATGCGGCCAGTCCCAACGTTGCCGGCACCGCGCCGGCCCAGTCCTCGGTGATCCCGGTGGCCCCTGCGACGACCGACGTGCGTGGCCGCGATGGCCGCTCGCGTGACCGCGACGTGCGTTGAGAAAGGCCCGAAAGAATATGAACAGAATCGGATTCATCGCCACGTCGATCCTCGTGCTGCTCGTGCTGGCAAGCTCGACCCTCTTCGTGGTCGACCAGCGCCAGTTCGGCGTGGTCTATGCCCTCGGCCAGATCAAGCAGGTCATTACCGAGCCCGGCCTGAACTTCAAGCTGCCGCCGCCGTTCCAGAACGTGTCGTACATCGACAAGCGCCTGCTGACTCTGTCGAGCGTGGACACCGAGCCCATGCTCACCGCCGAGAAGCAGCGCGTGGTGATCGACTGGTACGTGCGCTGGCGCATCTCCGACCCGCAGGCCTACATCCGTAACGTCGGCCTCGACGAGAACGCCGGTGCAATGCAGCTCAACCGCGTGGTGCGCAATGCGTTCCAGGAGAACATCAACAAGCGCACCGTGCGCGACCTGATCTCGGTGCGCCGCGAAGCCCTCATGGCCGACGTGCAGCGCGAAGTGCTGTCGGTGGTGAAGGGTGCCAAGCCCTGGGGCGTGGACGTGGTCGACGTGCGCATCACGCGTGTCGACTACGTGGAAGCCATCACTGAATCGGTCTATCGCCGCATGGAAGCCGAACGCAAGCGCGTGGCCAACGAGCTGCGTTCGACCGGTACGGCTGAAGGCGAAAAGATTCGCGCCGATGCCGATCGCCAACGCGAGGTGATCGTGGCGAACGCCTACCGCGACGCCCAGAAGATCAAGGGTGAGGGCGATGCCCAGGCCGCTTCCGCTTACAGCGAGGCCTTCGGCCGCGATCCGCAGTTTGCGCAGTTCTACCGAAGCCTCGATGCCTACAAGCAGAGCTTCAACAAGAAGAGCGACGTGATGGTGCTCGACCCATCGTCGGACTTCTTCCGCGCCATGCAAGGCTCGGGCTCCACCACCAACGCATCTCGTCGTTGATTCTTCGCCAGGAGCCGTGAGCGCCGACACTTTCTGGAGCGCATTGGCGCTCGTCCTGGTGATCGAAGGCATCCTGCCTTTCGTCTCGCCGGGAGGGTGGCGGCGCGGCTTCGGGCAGCTCATGCAGCTGCGCGACGGCCAGCTTCGTTTCTTCGGACTTTGCAGCATCCTGCTGGGTTTGATACTGCTCTGGATCCTGGCCTAGTCTTGGGCTGGTCGCGGTCCCGGTAGAATCCCGGTTTAACCACGCCCCCGATCCCCATGTCCGCCTGGGTCCTCCCGGATCACATTGCCGATGTGCTGCCCTCCGAGGCGCGCCACATCGAAGAACTTCGACGCCAGCTGCTCGATACCGCCCGTGGCTATGGCTACGAGCTGGTGATGCCGCCGCTGCTCGAGCATCTCGAATCGCTGCTCTCGGGCACCGGCGAGGCACTCGATCTCCAAACCTTCAAGCTTGTCGACCAGCTTTCCGGCCGCAGCATGGGCCTGCGTGCCGACACCACCCCCCAGGTGGCGCGCATCGATGCCCACCTGCTGAACCGTGACGGTGTTGCCCGCCTGTGCTATTGCGGTCCGGTGCTTCACACCCGGCCAGATCGCCCGCACGCCACCCGTGAGCCCCTGCAGTTCGGCGCCGAGATCTACGGCCATGCCGGTCTCGAAGCGGACATCGAAACCTTGCTGCTGGCGCTCGACTGCCTCGATGCCGCCGGCCTGCGCGACGGCGTGATCGTCGACCTGGCCGATGCTCGCATCGTGCGCGCCTTGTTCGCTGGCGTGCCGGTCGATGCGGCCGCGCTGGCCCGGGTGCATGCAGCGCTGGCCGCCAAGGACGCGAGCGAACTCGAATCGCTCACCAAGGATTTCCCCGCCGCCTCGCGCGAGGGGCTGCGTGCCCTCATCCAGCTGTACGGCGACGCGTCGGTGCTCGACGAGGCCGCCAAGGCCCTGAAAGGCACGCCCGCCGTGGGCGCTGCTCTGGCCGACCTGAAGCAGCTCGCCGCCGGTCTGCAGGGCGTGGCCGGTCGCCAGATCAGCTTCGACCTGGCCGACCTGCGCGGCTATGCGTATTACAGCGGTATGCGCTTCGGCATCTACGTGCCCGGCGCGGCCGATTCGCTGGTGCGCGGCGGCCGCTATGACGAAGTGGGGGCCGTGTTCGGCCGCAACCGTCCGGCGGTCGGCTTCAGCCTCGACGTGCGCGAACTGGTTGGCGTGCTGCCGGCCCGCCCGCTGCGCGCCGCCATCCGTGCACCTTGGAGCGACGCGGCCGGGCTGCGTCAGGCAATTGCCCAATTGCGCAAGGCCGGCGAAACGGTAGTCTGCGTGCTGCCGGGCCATGGCAGCGAAATCGATGAATTCCACTGCGACCGCGAGCTCGTCGAGCAAGCTGGCCAGTGGAATGTCCGAGCGATCTGAATTTTTGAAGTAATGGAACGAGCATGAGCGTAACCACCGGAAGAAACGTGGTCGTCGTCGGCACCCAATGGGGCGACGAGGGCAAAGGCAAGCTGGTCGACTGGCTGACGGAAAGCGCCCAGGGCGTGGTCCGCTTCCAGGGCGGCCACAACGCGGGCCACACGCTGGTCATCAACGGTGTGAAAACCGCGTTGCACCTGATCCCGAGCGGCATCATGCGGCCCGGCGTCAAGTGCTACATCGGCAACGGCGTGGTGCTGTCGGCCGCCAAGCTGTTCGAGGAAATCGAAGGGCTGGAGAAAGCCGGCGTCGAGGTGCGTTCGCGCCTGCGCATCAGCGAGGCCTGCCCGCTGATCCTGCCGTTCCATGCCGCGCTGGACATCGCGCGCGAGGCCTACCGCGAAAAGGGCGGCATCGAGAAAATCGGCACCACCGGCCGCGGCATCGGCCCGGCCTACGAAGACAAGATCGCCCGCCGCGCCCTGCGCGTGCAGGACCTGAAGCACCCTGAGCGTTTCGCGGCCAAGCTGCGCGTGTTGCTCGACCTGCACAACCACGTGCTGACGCAGGTGCTGAGCGCCCCGGCCATCGACTTCGACGAAGTCTTCAACGAGGCCATGAGGCACGCCGAGCTGCTCAAGCCCATGATGGCCGACGTTTCGCGCGAGCTGAACGACGCGCACAGGAACGGCGCCAACCTGCTGTTCGAAGGCGCACAGGGCACGCTGCTCGACGTCGACCACGGCACCTACCCGTACGTCACTTCCAGCAACTGCGTGGCCGGCAATGCCGCTGCCGGTTCGGGCGTGGGCCCGGGCATGCTGCATTACATCCTCGGCATCACCAAGGCCTACTGCACGCGCGTGGGCGGCGGTCCGTTCCCCACCGAACTCGACTGGGCCACGCCCGGCACCCCGGGCTACCACATGAGCACCGTGGGCGCCGAAAAGGGCGTGACCACCGGCCGCAGCCGCCGTTGCGGCTGGTTCGACGCCGCGCTGCTCAAGCGCTCGGCGCAGGTCAACGGCCTGTCGGGCCTGTGCATCACCAAGCTCGACGTGCTGGACGGCCTCGAAAAGCTCGAGCTGTGCACCGGCTACGAACTCGACGGCGAAATCACCGACATCCTGCCGATGGGCGCTGACGAGATCGAGCGCTGCACGCCGATCTACGAAACCCTCGAAGGCTGGAGCGAAAGCACCGTCGGCGTCACGCAGTACGACAAGCTGCCGATCAATGCGCGCCTGTACCTGCAGCGCATCGAGCAGGTCACTGGCGTGCCGATCCACATGGTGTCGACCAGCCCCGACCGCGACCACACGATCATGATGCGCCACCCCTACCTGGCCGACTGAAGAGGAAAAGAAGAACCATGTTGACCGAAGACGGCAAGCATCTCTATGTCAGCTACGACGAGTACCACAACCTGATCGAAAAGCTCGCGATCAAGGTGCACCAGTCGGGCTGGCAGTTCGACACCATCCTGTGCCTGGCGCGCGGCGGCATGCGCCCTGGCGACGTGCTCTCGCGCATCTTCGACAAGCCGCTGGCGATCATGTCGACCAGCTCGTACCGCGCCGATGCCGGCACGGTGCAGGGCCACCTCGACATCGCCCGCTTCATCACCACGCCCAAGGGCGAGATCGCCGGCCGCGTGCTGCTGGTGGACGACCTGGCCGACTCGGGCCACACGCTGCATGCCGTGATGGACATGCTGCGCAACAACTACCCGCCCATCACCGAGCTGCGCAGCGCGGTGATCTGGACCAAGGCACTGTCGACCTTCACGCCCGACTACCAGGTGGAATTCCTTGCCACCAACCCGTGGATCCACCAGCCCTTCGAAGGCTACGACTCCATGGGCGCCGAGAAGCTGATCGAGAAGTGGTCGGTCTGATCCATCGGCCGACCCTTCGGCAATAAGCAGCGCCGCCGGCTCACCCGGCGTCGCTGAGCATCGCGGTGTAGCGCCGCTGCATTTCTTCCGGCGTCAGCTTCTCGATGCTGTGCCCCACGTTCCAGCGATGGCCGAAGGGGTCATGAAAGACGCCGGAACGTTCCCCATAAAACTGATCCTGCGGCGCCATGTTCAACGTGGCGCCCGCGGCGACCGCGCGCGCCACCACCGCGTCGGCATCGTCCACGTGCAGGTGCAACGTGACGGCCGTGCCGCCCAGCGTCTTTGCGCTGTGGATGTTGAATTCGGCAAATTCGTCTGAGATCAT
This sequence comes from Variovorax sp. YR566, assembly GCF_051992195.1. Taxonomy (NCBI): domain Bacteria; kingdom Pseudomonadati; phylum Pseudomonadota; class Betaproteobacteria; order Burkholderiales; family Comamonadaceae; genus Variovorax; species Variovorax sp. YR566. Next base: position 3,234,416 of record NZ_CP197092.1, read on the forward strand.
CAGGATCGCGCCATTGTTGAAGTCCAGCTCCGCATGGCCGATGCGGCCGCTCGGCTCGGTCAGGCGAAAGATTTCCTTCACCTCGAAGACCTTGCAATAGAACTCGATGGCTGCGCCGGCATCGTGGACGCAGAGGTACGGAAACAGTTCGTGGATGGCCATGCTCTTGTCCAGTCGGGTTGATGAGACGGCTGCGATTCTGGCGACCGTTGCTTTTCAGGTCTTGAACAAATTTGACCTGCGGGTGAGTAGTCAGATTCGCACATGCCGGGACGATGCTGGCGCTGCTCGCCGGTACGCCTGCGGCGACATGCCGGCGATGGCCAGGAAATCGCGGTTGAAGTGCGCCTGGTCGCTGTAGCCGGCCTGCAGCGCCAGATCGACCCAGGGCTGGGTGGGGTCCATGGCGAACTGCCCGATCACGCGGTCGAAGCGCAGCATGCGCGCGTACTGCTTGGGCGCCAGGCCGGTCATGCGGCGGAACAGAGAGATGAAGCGCCGGTGGCTGTAGCCGCTTTGCTTCACCAGTTCGCGGATGGCGCCGGCCTGCGCATCGTCGTCACGGGCGCTCGCGCTTGCCATGCTGGCCAGTGCCTGTGCCACCGCAGGATGCAGTCCGTGCATGGCGGAGGCGGCGAGGCGTGCGCCCAGCAGGGCATCGGCGATCGCGAGTTGCTGCGCCAGCGAGTCGGTGCCGTGGAACTGCTCTAACGCGAAGTCAGCGTCCGCGCCCCAGAGCGCGTCCAGCGATGTGTGGCGGTCGGCCAGCGCGTCCTCGGGTACACCGAGCAGCGCCTTGGCCGCACCCGGCTGCAGCATGGCGCCCACCGAGCGTGTTTGCACCGACACGTCGCGCACGAAGAACGCCGAGCGGGCTCCGCCCACCATGGCATGGCCCACCGTGAAGCCCCGCGCATCGGCATCGTCCTGGAACAGGCGCAAGGGCGGCCCCGAAAGCCGGAACACGAGGTGCATGCCACCCGTGGGCAGCACGTGTTCGCGCGCGCCCGGCCGTCCCTCGTGCGGCTCATCGGGCGCGGAGGCCCACAGGAGCCGCACAAAGGGTCGCAGATGGGGGGAGGGTGGTCGGGTCAGCTGCATGACGCGGGAAGTGTCTGCCGAGCCGCCACGCGGCGCAATCACCCCGCCCGCGAAATCCCCGGATGCGGCGCTCGCGCTAGCATCGCTCCATGAGCAAGCCTTCCACGACCCTGATCCACCACCCCTACGTTCCGCCAGCCACCTTCGCCGCGCCGCAGCCCGGCGTGTTCAAGGCATCGACCGTGTTCTTCGCCGACGTGGCCGCCATGCGCGCGCGCGACTGGCGCACCAAGGCCGGCTACACCTACGGCCTGCACGGCACGCCCACCACCTTCACGCTCGAAGAGCGCCTGGCCACGCTCGAAGGCGGCACCGAATGCCTGCTCGTGCCCAGCGGGCTTGCGGCCATCGCGCTGGTGTCGTTCGCCTTCCTCAAGACCGGCGACGAGGTGCTGATCCCCGCCAACGCCTACGGTCCCAACAAGGCGCTGGCCACCGGCGAACTGGCGAATTTCGGCATTACCCATCGCATGTACGACGCGATGAATCCGGCCGACCTCACGGCCAAGCTGTCGGACCGCACGCGGCTGGTCTGGGTCGAGGCGGCGGGTTCGGTGACGATGGAGTTTCCCGACCTGCCTGCGCTCGTGAACGTTTGCCGCGCGCGCGGCGTGATGACCGCGCTCGACAACACCTGGGGCGCGGGCCTGGCCTTTGCGCCTTTCGATTTCAACGACAGCGGGCAGGGCGTCGACATCTCGGTGCACGCGCTCACCAAGTACCCGAGCGGCGGCGGCGACGTGCTCATGGGCAGCGTGATCACGCGCGACGAGCGGCTGCACCGCGCGCTCAAGCTCACGCACATGCGCATGGGCTTCGGCATTGGTGTGGGCGACGTAGAGACGCTGCTGCGCTCGCTGCCCAGCATCGCGTTGCGCTATGCCGCCCACGACCGCGCGGCGCGCGAGTTGGCCGGCTGGCTCAACGGCTGCGACGAGATCGCGCAGGTGCTGCACCCCGCGCTCGAAGACTCGCCCGGGCACGTGCACTGGCGCGCGCTGTGCGGCGAGACCGACCTGGCCGCAGGCCTGTTCTCGGTGGTGTTCGACGAGCGCTACAGCACCGAGCAGGTCGACCGTTTCTGCGACAGCCTGCAGCTGTTCCGCCTCGGCTATTCGTGGGGCGGTCCCATCAGCCTGGTGGTGCCGTACGACATCGGCCTGATGCGCGATGCCTCCGTGGCACGCTGGCCTTACAAGGGCACGCTCGTTCGTTTTTCGATCGGCCTCGAAGATGTGGAGGACCTGCGCGCCGACTTGCAGCAGGCGCTGGCGCGGATGTAAAAAATCGCTTCTCGCTCTCTGGGAGCGTCAGTGGGTACCGTCTTGGGACTGCACCGTTATCGCTTACAGTAGGCCACGCGCAGTCACCCTGACTGCCTCGCCCAAGGAGAAGCAGTGGCAACACCCAATTACGGCTACGAGAAGCGCCAGAAAGAGCTGGCCAAGAAGAAGAAGAAGGAAGAAAAGCTCCGGGAAAAGGCGAACCGCAAACTCAATCCGAGCAGCGACGGCTTGGCCCCCGGAGATCCGGAAACCGACGTGGCCTCGCTCGAACGCGATCCACCCACGGTGCCCGAGTTGCCCACCAAGAACGGTTGATCCGCTCCTGGCGTACCCATCAAGAAGCCGCCGCAGGCCTGCGCCTGCGGCGGCTTTTTTCTTGATTATTTCGGCAGCAGCTTGCGCAGCTCGGGCCAGACGTTGTCCAGCAGTTGCGGCTGCGCCGCGGCCGTCGGGTGGATGCGGTCGGCCTGGAACAGCGAGAGCGCGTCAGGCGCATCGGCCACGCCCTTGAGCAGGAAGGGCACGAGCGCGGACTTGGTCGCGCCCGCCACCTTGGAGAACACCGCCTCGAAGCGCCGCGTGTAGTCGCCGCCATAGTTCGGCGGCACCTGGATGCCGACGATCAGCACCTTCGCGCCCGCGGCCTGCGCGGCCTTGGTGATCTGCATCAGGTTGCTTTCGGTGTCCGAGAGCGGCAGGCCGCGCAGGGCGTCGTTTGCGCCGAGCTCCAGCACCACGTGGCTGGGCTTGTGCTGCGCCAGCAGCGAAGCAAGGCGCGAGCGCCCGCCGGAGCTGGTGTCGCCGCTGATGCTGGCGTTGACCACGGTGGCCGCGATCTTCTGCTGCGCAAGCCTTTTTTCCAGCAAGGGTACCCAGCCTTCGCCGCGCTTGAGGCCGTACTCTGCGCTCAGCGAATCGCCGAGCACCAGGATCACCGGCTTGCCAGCCGTCGGTACTTGGGCCTGAGCCTGGGCCTGCGCCGCGGTCGTCCATAGCCCCGCGCTGCCGAGCGCGGCGGTGGTCAAGATAAAGTCACGTCGATTCAAAACCAAAGCCTTTCCATGTCCCAACCCCCGTCTGATGCAATTGTCGCCGTCGAGCATGTCTTCAAGTCCGTCACCGATTCGGCCGGCACGCTGGACATTCTGCAGGACATCGATTTCACCCTCGGCGCGCGGGAAACCGCGGCCATCGTTGGCGCCTCGGGCTCCGGCAAGAGCACGCTGCTGTCGATCATCGCGGGGCTGGACACGCCCACGCGCGGCACGGTGCGCATCGCCGGCGAAGACATCTTCGCCATCGACGAGGACGAGCGCGCCGCCGTGCGCGCGCAGCGCGTGGGCTTTGTGTTCCAGAGCTTTCAACTGCTCGGCAACCTGAGCGCGCTCGAAAACGTGATGCTGCCGCTGGAGCTGGCCAACCGCAAGGATGCGCGCAAGGCTGCCACCGAAATGCTCGGCCGCGTCGGCCTTGGCCAGCGGCTCGGGCACTACCCCAAGGTGCTCTCGGGCGGCGAGCAGCAGCGCGTGGCGCTGGCCCGCGCCTTCGTGGTGCAACCGGCGCTGCTGCTGGCCGACGAACCCACCGGCAGCCTCGACTTCGCCACCGGCGAGCAGGTGATGCGGCTGATGTTCGATCTCAATCGCGAGCTCGGCACCACGCTCGTGCTCGTTACCCACGACCGGGGCATCGCAGCCCGATGCGAGCGACGCATCACCATCGAGGCCGGTCGTGTCGCACTTAATGAAAAAGTGGCTCTGGCGCCCGCCTGACAAGCGCAATAAGCTATTAAACATAAGTAAATAGCCAGCCACACAGGAGATATTCATGGAGGAGCTTCCGACCGACGCCGTCCTGGCGCTGCAGCGCGGCAGGATGATCGAGGCCATCAAGATCGTGCGCGCCCGCACGGGCGTGGACCTCAAGTCGGCCAAGGACGCTGTCGATCGCTACGCCGACAGGCTGGAGCGGGGGGAAGGCGAAGCCAGCGGACGCGGTGCGCCTGCCGCCGCCATGCAGGACCGCGGCTTCGCCTCCATGCCCTCCATCGCACTCGCAGCCCTGGCGCAGGGCAACAAGATCGAGGCCATCCGCCTCACGCGCGAAGCCACGGGCCTGAGCCTGTCCGCGGCCAAGCGGCTGGTCGACAACCATGACGATCCGGCGCTCGGAAGTTTCAGCCCCCTGACCCAGCACATGCCCCGCCGCCAGATGGAGGAACCGGGCCGCGTGCATGGCGACGGCTACAAATGGCTGCCGGCGTTGATCATCGTGCTGGCGGCGGTCATGGCCTGGTTGTTGATTGCCGGAAAGGCTTGAGTCGATGATCGTTCCCCAGTTCTGGGCCGAAGGCCGTATCCAGGAGAGCGTGGCCGGCAAGCAGTTCACCGTGCGCCGCTTCGGCTGGTCCGACGAGAGCCCGCTGGCCGCGCAGGCGCACGCCGACCAGCGCACGCGCGATGCCTTCGATCGCATCGTCCACAAGGGCGAGAAGCTCGAGCGCCGCGAACGCAAGATGCCCTACAACGGTGCCGACGGCATGCCGATCCGCGAGGAAATCGTCGAGCGCCAGGGCGACACCGTCATCACGCGCAACACCTACGGCGCGCGCTGCCTCAACACGCCCGACGTGCTGTTCGTCGACATCGACTTCGAGGAGCCCTTGCGCGGCAGCGTGTTCGGCTTTGCGCTGGTGCCGGCGCTGATCGCCGGGGTGGTCGGTGGCTGGGCCGCCAAGACCTGGCTGGGGGGGCTGATCGCGGGCATCGTGGTCTTCGTCGTGGCATGGGTCATCGGCCAGCGCAAGAAGCGCGGCGAGCACAGCGGCAACCCCGCGCCTGAGAAGCGGGCGGCCGAGCGCATCGGGCGCTTCATGCAGCAGCACCCCGACTGGCACCTGCGCATCTACCGCACGCCCGCAGGCTTCCGGGTGCTGGCGATGCACGACGTCTTCGATCCGACCGACACCGCGGTGGCCGACTGCTTTCATGCAATGGGCGTCGACAAGGTCTACGCACGCATGTGCCGCAACCAGAAATGCTTTCGTGCCCGGGTGAGCGCCAAGCCCTGGCGCATCGGCATCGGCGAACACATGCGGCCCCAGCCGGGCATATGGCCAGTGTCGCCCGAGAAGCTGCCTGCGCGCGACGCCTGGATCGCGCGCTACGAAAAGGCAGCTGAGGGCCATGCGGCCTGCCAGTACCTGGAGAGCGTGGGCAACGGTGCGAAGGTGCATCCGAGCGCGCTGGCGGTGCAGGAACTGCACGACGAGCGCACCCGGGCGCTCAGTGGTTTGCCGATCGCCTGACCACGCGAAATGGCCGGGTCCCGGGGGTAGGGATAATCCAGGGATGTCTTCCCCCAAAGTGATCTTCGGCTTCCATGCCGTGGGCGTGCGCATCAAGACCGCGCCTAAATCGGTGCTCGAAGTGATGTTCGACGCCAGCCGGCGCGATGCGCGCATGAAACAGTTCATCGCGCGTGCGCAGGAAGCCGGTGTGCGGCTGGTCGAGGCTGACGGCCTGCGGCTGTCCAAGCTCAGCGGCAGCCACGGCCATCAGGGCGTGGTGGCACGGGTTGAACCCGTGGCCCAGGTCCGCTCGCTCGACGAACTGCTCGAGGGCCTCGAAGAGGCCGGCACCGTGCCCCTGCTGCTGGTGCTCGATGGCGTGACCGACCCGCACAACCTCGGCGCCTGCCTGCGCGTGGCCGATGGCGCCGGCGCGCATGCGGTCATCGCGCCCAAGGACCACGCGGCCGGCATCAACGCCACCGTGGCCAAGGTGGCGAGCGGCGCGGCCGAGACGGTGCCTTACTTCATGGTCACCAACCTCGCGCGCACCCTGAACGAACTCAAGGAACGCAACATCTGGTGCGTGGGCACCAGCGACGATGCCCCGGGCACCATCTACCAGAGCGATTTCAAGCGCCCCCTGGCGCTGGTGCTGGGCGCCGAAGGCGAAGGCATGCGGCAGCTCACGCGCAAGACCTGCGACGAGCTGGTGAGCATTCCGATGGCCGGCGCGGTCGAGAGCCTGAATGTCTCGGTGGCCAGTGGCGTGTGCCTCTACGAGGCGATGCGCCAGCGCGGCGCCTGAGCGTCGTCTCTTTTAGCTTTTGGGCAGCGATCCACCCTTGCGGTGGAAGTAGATGAGCTCCGCCACCCGCCGCATCTGCGGCGTGCCCAGCAGGTGGTTGAACATCCAGTCGCTCTGGAAATGGTCGAAGGCCCAGCGCAGCGCGCGCTTGAGCCGGAAGCCCGGGTAGCCACGAACGAACCACGTGGCCGGGTCGCCGGCCTCGCCGCGCACGAAGCGCGCTACGGCCTCGCCCGCGCGCTCGCCGTGCAGCAGCGCTGTGTGGATACCGCCGGCAGTCACCGGCGACACCATGCCCGCCGCATCACCCACCAGCAGGGCCCGCTCGCGCGCCACCATCGGCAGCACGCCGCCGCACGGGATCATTCCCGCGCGCACCGCGACAGGCGGGGCGTCGCCGGGCGTGACCACCGAGGCAATTTTGCGCAGCAGCGGATCGAGCTTCAGTGCGCCCGCGCTGTTGTGCACCATGCGGCGCGCCAGCCCGATCTGACTCACGCCGACCCCGTCGAGCGCCCAGCCGATATAGCCTGGCGCGAGCTTGCGGTCGATGAAGCAATGCAGCAGGCCGGGCGTCATACGCGCGCCCTGGTACTCGTGCTCGATGCCGTAGAGGAAGCGCGTGTTGCGCGACAGGCCCAGGGCCTTGGCAACGCGCGAGTGGGGGCCGTCAGCGCCCACGAGGTAGGTGGCCGTGATGCAGGGCCCTTGCGTCACCGGCACTTCCCACCGGCCGTTGAGCCACAGCGCCTGCTCGAACAGCGTGCCCAGCCGCACGTCGACGCCGCTGGCGCGGGCCGAGCCGACCATCCAGTCGAGCAGGGCGGGCGCGTCGGTGGCCCAGAACCAGTAGCCCGGCGCGTGCAGGTCGACGTGGCGCATGTTGGGCGCATAGAGCCGCACGCCTTCGATGCGGCGCACTAGCGCGGGTGGCACTTCGGCCAGCCACGGCACGCTGTCGACCGCGTCCTTGACGATGATGCCGGTGGTGTGCAGCTTGGCGCCGGCACTGCTCTTCTTCTCCAGCACCATCACGCTGAGACCTGCAAGGGCCGCGGCCCGGGCACAGGCTAGGCCCGCAAAGCTCGCGCCCACGACGAGAAGGTCGACTTTGATGTTGCCGGGGCTTGTTGCCGGAGCCGGGGCCGGCTGGGGCGCTGCGCAGGATGAGGAGGCGAGGGGATAAAAGAAGCTGGAAGAAGTGTGCATGGGGCAGCCAACTGGATTCGATGCGCACCGCGGTCTGCGGTGCGCATGCGAAGTTAGCTACGCCATGTGCGTGCGGCGTGAAGCCTGTGTGAACCTGCTGGATGCACCCGGCCGGTCAGGACGGATCCTTGCCACGCGTGCGGCTCACCGCGCTGAAGATGCCGATCCCCAGCAGGATCACCGCCCCGATGCCGATGTAGAGCGTCGGCACGCCGGCGACGGAGGCGCCCCAGATGAGGCCGCCCAGGAAGATCACGAAACCGATCATGTAGAGCGCGAATGACATCGTCGTTCCTCTGAAGCTGAGATGCCTTGCAGTATCCCGAGGGGTGGCAGGCGCCGCACAGGCGTCGACCGCCAGTGCGTGTCGGAGCTTGCCTACCCTGCGCGTACGGCTACTCCGGGCTTGCCGCCAGCAGATAGCGGCAGGCGGTGCGCCCCAGCGCCTTGAAGACCAGTGGCCGGTCCACGCCGAAGTCGAGGCAGTCGCCCGGTGCGAGTTCGAAGCGCTCGTCGCCGTAGTCCACCCGCAGCGCGCCTTCGAGCATCCACAGGCATTGCCGGTAGGGCTTGCCGCTCCAGCGCGGGTAGTCGACCTGCGCCGAGCACGGCAGCTCGACCTCGACCAACTCGACGCCGCCGCCCGCATGACGCTCGGCGACCTGGCGCCGCAGGTAGCCGGCCTTCGGGTCGCGCCAGATTTCTTGCTCGGCGCGCGTGCGCAGGCGCTGTGGCTGCTCTTTCTCTTCCGTCAGGAGCTGCGCCAGCGGCACCCCGAGCCCGGCGGCCAGCCGGCCCAGCAGCACGGCCGTGGGGCTGCTCTGCGCACGCTCCACCTTGGAAATCATGGCCTTGCTCACGCCCGAACGCTCAGCCAGCTCCGCGAGGCTCAGTGCTTGCGCCTGCCTCAGCGCCAGCAGCCGGGTGGCGATGAGCATGTCGATGTCCTGGCCGGGCGCGTCGGCAGGAGATGAATCGTTTCTCATATGAGATTATTATTCTCCTATATTGAACGAAATTTCAACGAGGACACCATGCGTCTCATCCCCTGCACAGAAGAAGCGCACTCCGCCGCGATCCTGGCCATCCTCAACGAGGCCATCGTCACTTCTACCGCGCTGTACGACTACAAGCCGCGCACGCCAGAGAACATGGTCGCGTGGTTTGCCACCAAGCGCGCCAACGGCTTTCCCGTGATCGGTGCCGTGGACGATGCCGGCAAGCTGCTGGGTTTCGCGAGCTACGGCACGTTCCGCGCCTTTCCTGCCTACAAGTACACGGTGGAACACTCGGTCTATGTCGACAGCGCGCACCGCGGCGAGGGCCTGGGCCGCACGCTGATGGAAGCGATCATTGCCGAGGCCATCGCGCGCGACGTGCATGTGATGGTCGGCGCCATCGATGCAGCCAACGCCGGCAGCATCGCGCTGCACGAGCGCCTGGGCTTCGAGCATTCGGGCTCGGTGCGGCAGGCCGGTTTCAAGTTCGGCCGCTGGCTCGACGTGGCCTTCTACCAGCGCATTCTTGCGACGCCGATGAATCCGGTCGACGGTTAGCAGCTAGATCAGCGCGAAGAAGCGCATCACCACCTCGGCCGGGTGGCGCACACCGGCGCCGACGAACATGCGCTCGTTGATCCACTTCAGCGAAGGCGAGGCGGTCTCGAAGCGCGGGCTGCAGCGAAAGTACACCTGCGACGGATCGACCGGCTCGCCGCGCAGCAGCTTGCCCATCACCTCGGGCGAGGCCGAACGCACTGCATGGTTCTGCACGTAGACCATATCGCCGGCATCGGTCTCCAGTCCATAGCGCGCATCGAGTTCGGAGAGCGTGTCGCTCACTATCAGCTGAAAGTCGCTGCCGCCCGGCAGCACGCGCGCCCGCCAGCCGTGGCCGATGGCTTCGCCGCCCGTGATCGGCACCACGCGGCGCAGTCCGCGCGGGCTGTTGCCCAGCACCTGCGGCACGCCCACCTCGACGCGCAGGTCGACGAAGTGCTCGAGTGCGGGCGCTGCAATGGTGTCGAACACGCTCATCGCCGGGAGCCGCTCAGGCAGCGGGTTTTGCTTCAGCGCTGGCGCGGTCGAGCATCTCGATGGTGCCCGCGTCGAGCTTCAGCTGCGTCGCGACCACGAGCTCTTCGAGCTGCGCGATGGAGGTGGCGCTGGCAATGGGCGCCGTCACGCCCGGCCGCGCGATCTGCCAGGCGATGGCGACCTGGCCCGGCTTGGCGTTGTACTGCTGGGCCACCTTGTCGAGTGCGTCGAGGATGCGCAGGCCGCGCTCGTTGAGGTACTTCTTCGTGGTGTTGGCGCCGCGCGCGCTCTTGGCGGCATCGGCCTCGGTGCGGTACTTGCCCGTGAGGAAGCCGGCGGCCAGAGCGTAGAAGTTGATCACGCCCACTTCGCGCTTGATGCACAGCGGCTCCAGCGCATCTTCGAACACGGCGCGGTCGTACAGGTTGTACAGCGGCTGCAGGCTTTCATAGCGGGCGATGCCCAGGCGTTCCGACACGTCGAGCGCCTCGGCCAGCCGCGGTGCGCTGTAGTTCGAGGCGCCGATGGCGCGCACCTTGCCTTCCTTGATCAGGTCGTCGAAGGCGCCGAGCGATTCTTCGAGAGGCGTGCTGGCATCGTCGTCGTGCGACTGGTAGAGGTCGATGTAGTCCGTCTGCAGGCGCTTGAGCGAGGCCTCGACGGCTTCGCGGATGTACTTTGGTGCCAGGCCCACCTTGCCTTCGCCCATCGGCTTGCCGACCTTGGTGGCCAGCACCACGCGGTTGCGCTTGCCGCTGTGCTTGAGCCACTTGCCGATGATCGTCTCCGACTCGCCGCCGGTGTGGCCCGGCACCCATGCCGAATACACGTCCGCGGTGTCGACGAAGTTGAAGCCCGCGTCCAGCCAGGCATCGAGCAGCTTGAACGACGCCGCTTCGTCGACGGTCCAGCCGAACACGTTGCCGCCGAAGGCGAGCGGGGAAACCAGGAGGCCGGAGCGGCCGAGCGGGCGGAGTTGCGACATGTCGAGTGTTCCTGAAGAAGAAAGGGATGAGACGAAGGATCAGACGAAGCCCACGGCGCCCAGCGCCGCCCCGGCGCCGAGCAGCCAGAGCAGATGAATGCGCGTGCGCCAGACAATAAGGGCGGAAACGCCGGTCAGCAGCCACAGGTGCCAGGCAGGCGCATTGCCGGCATGGTTTCCCGCAGCCAGCACCCAGCCGGTGGCGATCAGCAGGCCCACCACCACGGGCGCCATGCCCTGCTTGAAGGCGCGGACCTCTCGGCGCGTGCGGTTGCGGTGGCCCCAGCGCGTGGCGAAGTAGGTGAGGGTGGTACTCGGCAGCATGATGCCGACCATGGTGAGCATCAGCCCGAAGAAGCCGAGCAGCCAGGCCGAGGGCCCGGCGCCGATGCCGCCGCCCGCGTTGAGCCCGACGTTCCAGCCCATCAGCGCCACGAACAGCACGTTGGGGCCGGGCGCGGCCTGCGCGATGGCAATGGAGGAGCTGAACTGCGCGTCGGTGAGCCAGCTGTGCTGGACCACGAGGTAGCGGTGCATGTCGGGCACCGTGGTGATGGCGCCGCTGATCGACAGCAGCGACAGCAGCGCGTATTGACCGAACAGGGCCAGCCAGTCGTGCCATTGCATCGTGATGGTCATGGCGCGATCTTCTTCCAGGTCCACACGCAGGCGACGCCGCCGACCACCAGCAGCACCCATCCGAGCGGAATCTTGAACACCGTAATGGCCACGAACACCAGCGCCATGAAGGAGAGGCAGGTTGCAAAGCCCAGCGGATGCTTGCGCAGCTGCGGCACCAGCTTGATGCCGGTCGCGGCAATCAGTCCGCCCGACACCGCGCCCATGCCGCGCAGCGCGGCCGCCACCTGCGGGTTGCCGGCGAAGTGCGCATACAGCACGGCCAGCGCAAGAATGACGACCAGAGGGATGGTCAACATGCCCGCCAGGGCGGCGAGCGCGCCGCGCAAGCCGAAGTAGCGGTCGCCGATCATCAGCGCGAGGTTGATCACGTTGGGACCCGGCATCACCTGCGCCACCGCCCAGTCTTCGAGGAACTGCTCGGGCGTGAGCCATTTCTTCTTCTCGACCATCTCGCGCTGGACGATGGCGAGCACACCGCCGAAGCCCTGCAACGCGAGCCAGGTGAATGAAACAAAAAGGTCGCGTGGCGACTGGGGCTGGGCAGCGGGGGGAGACGGGTGCATGTGGAGCGATTATCGTAGGCACGCTTTCAACATGCCGGGCGCCGGATCGACATGGCGCCGGGCGATTCCACAGGGACACTTCAGCATGGTCAAGCAACTGCGCGCACTCTTCGATCTCTGCCAGCGGGCCTTCAACTCCTGGTCGAACGATTACGCCCCGAGCATGGGCGCCGCGCTGGCCTACTACACAGTGTTCTCCATTGCACCGCTGCTGCTGATCGTGATTGCGGTGGCCGGCCTGGTCTTCGGGCAGGAGGCCGCGCGCGGCGAGATCTTCGCGCAGCTCTCGGGCCTGATGGGCGAGCAGGGTGCGGCTGCGGTGCAGGGCATGCTGAAGGCCGTCAACAAGCCGGCCGAAGGCATCGTCGCCACGGTGATCGGCATCGGGCTGCTGGTGCTGGGCGCCACCACCGTCTTCGGCGAACTGCAGGACGCGCTCGACCGCATCTGGCGCGCGCCGGCCCGCGCCAAGAACAAGGGGCTGTTCAACATGCTGCGCGTGCGGATGCTGTCGTTCAGCATGATCATGGGCATCGGCTTTTTGCTGATGGTGTCGCTGGTGGCGAGTGCGGCGCTCGCGGCCCTGGGTAAGTGGTGGTCGCCGGTGTTCGGAGCGTGGGAGACAACGGCGCAGGCCGTCAACTTCGTCTTCAGCTTCGCGATGGTGACGGCGATCTTCGCGATGATCTACAAGATCATGCCGCGCGCCAAGGTGCAGTGGCGCGACGTGTGGGTGGGGGCGGCCGTCACGGCGCTGCTCTTCACCGTGGGCAAGCACCTGATCGGGCTGTACATCGGCAAGAGCAGCGTGGCCTCGGGCTACGGGGCCGCGGGCTCGCTGGTGGTGGTGCTGGTGTGGGTTTACTACTCGGCGCAGATCTTCCTGCTGGGGGCCGAGTTCACCTGGGTCTATGCGCGTACCTACGGCTCGATGAAGGACACGAAGGGCATCGCCGACCTGAACCCGTCGCCGACGCGCAACGTGCCGCTGCCACACAACGACACCTGAGCCTCGCTTCAGCCGGCGAAGCCGCCTTCGTCGAGGTACTTCTGCTCTTCCGCCGTGGTGCTGCGCCCCATCATCCTGTTGCGGTGCGGAAAGCGGCCGAAGCGCGCAATGATGTCCCGGTGCAGCACCGCGTAGCGCTGCGTATTGGCGTCGAGCGCCGCGTTGAGTTCGACCGAGCGCTCCTGCTCGGCCAGCACTTCGGAATGCATGAAGGGCAGGTAGAAGAAACGTCGCAGCACCGGTTCGCACTGCAGGTCGAAGCCTGATTCGACTGCCTGCTTCGCCACGGCCAGCGCCTTGCCGTCGGTGGCCAGCATGTGCGGGCTGCCGCGCCAGGTGTTGCGGGGAAACTGGTCGAACAGCACCAGCAAGGCCAGGGCGCCTTCGGCATCGGATGTCCAGTGGTCGAGTTCGCCACGGGCTGCGGCCTGATGGGCGTGCGAGAAGCGGGCGGCGAAGTCGGCGTCGAAGGCGTCGTTCTTGGCAAACCAGCGGTCCGGGCCGGCTTCGCGCCAGAAATCGACCACGTCGCGGGCGGTGGGGAGGGCGTTGAAAGTCATCGTTGCATTTTCTTTCAGCCTTTCAGCCCTTTTTCAGCCGTTGGGCGGCCGTCAAAGTCGGGGTGGTGGCCGACAAGCCAAGCCCGCCGTGCTGCCTATGCTGTGGAGGCTTTCATAACTCAGGAGATCAAGCTCATGACCAAATATGGCACCCTTTTGCGCGCAGCCCTCATCACTGGGGTGGCCAGTGCCGCGCTGGTCGGCTGCGGAATGATGTCGAAGTCGAACGTCGCGAGCTTCAGCGGCGCGATGAACGCAGCCAGCGAAGTCCCGCCCAACATGACGCGCGGCAGCGGCATGGCCGAGGCCTGGCTCGACCGCGACACCAACGTGCTCAAGTACAAGATCACCTACACCGGCCTGAGCGGCCCGGCCACCATGGCGCACTTCCACGGCCCGGCCGCCGCGGGCGCCAATGCGGGCGTGGTGCTGCCCTTTGCCAACCCGGCGAGCCCGATCGAAGGCCAGGCCACGCTCACGCCGGCACAGGCCGCCGACCTGTCCGCGGGCAAGTGGTACGCCAATGTGCACACCGCCGCCAACCCGGGCGGCGAGATCCGCGGACAGATGCTGCCGAAGATGTGACATCGTCCCGGGGGCAACAACCCCTGGTCAGGTTGGTGTCGCGGGGCTGGTGTCAAATGAACGCATGACGACGACACCACCGAAGAAGAAACCCCGTGCCGCCTCCTCCAAGCCCCTCAACCCTTTTGCTTCGCGCCGCGAAGACATGCGCACCGCCCGCAAGGCGCTGGTGCTGCAGGGTGGGGGCGCGCTCGGCGCCTACCAGGCCGGCGTGTATGCGGCGCTCAGCGAAACCGAGCTGCAGCCGCACTGGATTGCCGGCGTCTCCATCGGCGCCATCAACGCGGCACTGATTGCGGGCAATGCACCGGAAACGCGCGTCGACCGGCTGCGCGAGTTCTGGCACCTTGTGTCTTCGGGCCCCTCGCAGCGCCTGCCTTCTTGGCTGGGCGACCGGGCCCTGCAGAACCAGTACAGCGCCACCATGGCCTCGCTGGTGGGCATTCCGGGCTTCTTCGAGCCGCGGTACTCGCCGGCCTTCCTGATGGGCGGGGCGGCGCCGCTGCTGAGCTATTACGACACCTCCGCGCTCAAGTCCACTCTGGAGCGCCTCGTCGACTTCGACCGCATCAATGCCTGCGAGGCGCGCTTCAGCGTGGGTGCGGTCAATGTGCGCACCGGCAACTCGGTGTATTTCGATAACACGCGCCAGCTCATCGGGCCCGAGCACATCATGGCCAGCGGCGCGCTGCCGCCGGGCTTCGCGCCAATCAGCATCGATGGCGATGACTACTGGGACGGCGGCATCGTGTCGAACACGCCGCTGCAGTACGTGCTCGACACGCATCCGCGCAGCGAGCCGCTGGTGGTGCTGCAGGTCGACCTGTTCAATGCGCGCGGCGAGATGCCGCGCACCATGGCGGGCGTGATGGAGCGGCAGAAGGACATCACCTACTCGAGCCGCACCCGCATGAACACCGATGCGCTGGCCGCCAACATGAACCTGCAGCAGGCGATTGCCGACCTGATCTCCAAGCTGCCGGCAGGCCTGCGCAACGACCCGAGCGTGCTCGCGGTGCAGTCGCAGCTCACGCACGAGCCCATAGACATCTTCCACCTGATCTACCGCGACAAGCCCTACGAGTTGGAGTCCAAGGACTACGAGTTCTCGCGCGCCGCCGTTGAAGAGCACTGGGATTCGGGCGCGCGCGACATGCGCAACACGCTGGCCCACCCCGAGACGCTGCGCGCCGATGCAACCGTCAACGGTGTGACCACTTTCGACCTTGGCGAGCACGGCTCGGGGCGCGTCAAGCGGCCGGGCCTGTCGCGCTGACACGGACGATTCAGCCTCAACTAAGAAACCAGCGCGAGACTGGGCCGTCACTTCAACAGGAGGAAATGTTTTCATGAACATTGAAGATGTGCGACGAACGGCATTCGCGATGCCGCTGACCAATCCCGCCTTTCCGCCCGGTCCGTACCGCTTTGTGCGGCGCGAATTTCTCATCCTCACGTACCGCACCGACATGGACGCCCTGCGCGCCGTGGTGCCCGAGCCGCTCGAAGTGGTCGAGCCGCTGGTCAAGTACGAATTCATCCGCATGCCCGACTCCACCGGCTTCGGCGACTACACCGAGTCGGGCCAGGTCATTCCGGTGCAGCTGCGCACCGCCAGGGGCGTGGAGAAGGGCGCGTACGTGCACGCGATGTACCTCAACGACCATCCGCCCATTGCCGGCGGCCGCGAGCTCTGGGGCTTTCCGAAGAAGCTCGCCTCGCCGGTGCTCGACTACGAGACCGACGTGGTGGTCGGCACGCTCGACTACGGCAAGGTGCGCGTCGCCAAGGCCACGATGGGCTTCAAGCACCGCGCGCTCGACCCGGAGCCCATCCTCGCGGGCATCGCGCAGCCGAACTTTCTGCTCAAGATCATTCCGCACGTCGACGGCACGGCGCGCATCTGCGAACTGGTGCGCTATCACATGGTCGACGTCACGCTGCACGGCGCATGGGGCGGGCCCGGCTCGCTCGAACTGCACCCGCATGCGCTGGCGCCCGTGGCCGACCTGCCGGTGCTCAAGGTCGAATCGGCCGTGCACTACATCGCGGACATGACGCTCGCACTCGGCACGGTCGAGCACGACTATCTCGCCTGATTCTTGCTGCCCCTTTTCAAACCCGACTCTTACCAAGGAACATCACCATGCAACTCAAGGACAAGGTCGCCTACATCACTGGCTCGGCCAGCGGCATCGGCAAGGAAATCGCCATCCTGTTCGCGCAGGAGGGCGCCAAGATCATCATTGCCGACCTCAACAAGGAAGCGGCCAACGCCACCGCGGCCGAGCTCAAGGCCACGGGCGCACAGGCCATCGGCGTAGGTGTCGACGTGACGAACGAAGACCAGGTCAACGCCTCGGTCGAAGAGGGCGCTGCGGCCTTCGGCGGCATCGACATCCTCATCAGCAACGCCGGCATCCAGATCGTTCACCCGGTGGAAGAGTTCAGCTTCGCCGACTGGAAGAAGATGCTCGCCATTCACCTCGACGGCGCCTTCCTCACCACGAAAGCTTGCCTGAAGCACATGTATGCACAAGGTCGCGGCGGCAGCGTGATCTACATGGGCTCGGTGCACTCGAAGGAAGCCTCGCTGCTGAAGGCTCCTTACGTCACCGCCAAGCACGGTCTCATCGGCCTGGCCAAGACGGTTGCGAAGGAAGGCGCCAAGCACGGCGTGCGTGCCAACGTGATCTGCCCGGGCTTCGTTCGCACGCCGCTCGTCGAAAAGCAGATTCCCGAGCAGGCCAAGACCCTGGGCATCAGCGAGCAGGAAGTCATCAAGAACGTGATGCTGAAGGAAACGGTCGACGGCGAATTCACGACCACGGAAGACGTGGCGCGCGTCGCGCTGCTGTTCGCGGGCTTCCCGACCAATGCACTCACCGGCCAGTCGCTGGTGGTGAGCCACGGCTGGTTCATGCAATAAGCAGACGCTACAGCTTCAACTCCCAGGTTTCACCGACCTGTGGCGAGCCGTAGCCCTCGTGCGGCTCCGACTTGGTGAGCTGGAAGCCGCGCTTGGCGTAAATGCCGCGTGCGGCCACCAGGCAGCTGTTGGTCCACAGCACCATCTTCTTGTAGCCCTTGAGGCGCGCGAAGGCGATGCATTCGTCCACCAGCTTGCCGCCCAGGCCGAGCCCGCGCGCGGCGGGCGCGAGGATCAGCAGGCGCAGCTGCGCCACCGCGGCCGACTTGCGCACCACGAAGATCGCGCCCACCCGCTCGCCGTTGAGCTCGGCGATCCAGCAGCGCTCCCACTCGGGCTGGAACTTGAGCAGGAATTCACCCGCGATGCCGGCCACCAGCGCCTCGAAGGTGCTGTTCCAGCCGTACTCGCGCGCATAGATCTCGCCGTGCTGCTGCACCACCCAGCCGATGTCGCCGGGTGCCGGGTCGCGCAGGATGGCGGCCTGGGTCTTGGCCGGGGCGGCTTCGGGGTCGAGCAGCGACTGCACCGTGCCCATGGCCTGCACCAGCTGCTGGCGCTGAGGTGGCGCGAGCGAGGCGAGCAGGGCGGTGGCTTCTTCACGCGATTTCTGTTGCAGCGGCGCGAATGCGGCGTGGCCGGCCTCGGTCAGGCGCAGGACGCTCTGGCGCGCATCGCGCGGATGCGGCTCGCGCGTGAGCCAGCCTTCGTTTTCGAAGCGGCGCAGGATGCGGCTCATGTAGCCCGCGTCGAGCCCGAGGTCGCGCCCGATTTCGCTCGCGACCGCCACCTCGCGGTGCGCCAGCTCGTACAGCACGCGCACGTCGGTCAACGACATGGCGCTGCCGAGGTAGGGGTCGAGGGCGCCGATGCGGCGGGTGTAGAAGCGGTTGAATTGGCGGATCGCCTTGACGGCGGCGGGGTCGATGTTGGGTAAAGTCGCTGACATGGTTGCTATTGTCATGTAGAAGGTTGACTTTGGCAATCAATAGAGGCACCGAAGGGGCCCGGTCACAGGATGTTTGCCGCGACAGACATGATGGAAAACCCTAAAATCGAGGGTTGCCCACAACGGCGCTCCCACGGCGCTGTCTACTCCCACCGATGAACGCCCCCGTCGACGTCTCCTTTTTCGCGCGCGCCGCCAAGCCGCTGACCAGCTACCGCAAGTACTGGGCGGCCCGTTTCGGCACGGCCAAGTTCCTGCCGACTTCGCGCAAGGAAATGGAAGCGCTCGGCTGGGACAGCTGCGACATCATCGTGGTCACGGGCGACGCCTACGTCGACCACCCCAGCTTCGGCATGTCGGTCATCGGCCGCATGCTGGAGGCGCAGGGCTTTCGCGTCGGCATCATCGCGCAGCCCGACTGGCAGAGCGCCGAACCCTTCAAAGCGCTGGGCAAACCGAACCTGTTCTTCGGCGTGACTGCCGGCAACATGGATTCGATGATCAACCGCTACACGGCCGACCGGAAGATCCGCAGCGACGACGCCTACACCCCCGGCGACGTCGGCGGCTCGCGCCCCGACCGCGCGGCCATCGTGTATTCGCAGCGCTGCAAGGAAGCCTGGAACGACGTGCCGATCATCCTCGGCGGCATCGAAGGCAGCCTGCGCCGCATCGCCCACTACGACTACTGGTCGGACAAGGTGCGCCGCTCCATCGTCGTCGACTCGAAGTGCGACCTGCTGCTGTACGGCAACGCCGAGCGCGCCATCGTCGAGATCGCGCACCGCCTGGCCGCCAAGGAGCCGGTGCAGCAGATCACCGACGTGCGCGGCACCGCCTATGTGCGGCGCGAAACGCCCGAGGGCTGGTTCGAGATCAACTCCACCAGCGTGGACGAACCCGGCCGCGTCGAGGCGCACGTCAACCCCTACCTGATGGTGTCCGACCAGGCCAAGGCCAACGGCGCCACCTGCGCGAAGGAAGACGAGGCTGACGCCGTTGCCAAGGCGGCCGAAGCCGCTGGGTCGGCCGCCGGCTCGGTGGTCAACCCAGCCATCAAGCCGCTGAACTTCGTGCCCAACCTGGCGCTGCAGCCCCGCGGCAAGATCGCCGTTCCGCCGCGCGACCGTTCGGTGATCCGCCTGCCGGCCTACGAGCAGGTGCGCAGCGACCCGGTGCTCTACGCGCACGCCAACCGCGTGCTGCATCTCGAAACCAACCCGGGCAACGCCCGCGCGCTGGTGCAGGCGCACGGCGAAGGCGCCACTGCGCGCGACGTGTGGATCAACCCGCCGCCCATTCCGCTCACCACGGCCGAGATGGACCACGTGTTCGACCTGCCGTACGCTCGCAGCCCGCATCCGCGCTACGCCGACGAGAACGGCAGCCACGACGGCGCGACCAAGATCCCCGCGTGGGAAATGATCCGCTTCAGCGTGAACATCATGCGCGGCTGCTTCGGCGGCTGCACCTTCTGCTCGATCACCGAGCATGAGGGCCGCATCATCCAGAGCCGCTCGGAAGATTCGATCATCAAGGAGGTCGAGGCCATCCGCGATTCGGTGAAGGGCTTCACCGGCACCATCTCCGACCTCGGCGGCCCCACGGCCAACATGTACCGCATCGGCTGCAAGTCGCCCGAGATCGAATCGGCCTGCCGCAAGCCCAGCTGCGTGTACCCGGGCATCTGCCCGAACCTCAACACCAATCACGACCCGCTGATCAAGATCTACCGTCGGGCGCGTGCATTGAAGGGCATCAAGAAAATTCTCATCGGCTCGGGCCTGCGCTACGACCTGGCCGTGCAGTCGCCGGAGTACGTGAAAGAGCTGGTGCAGCACCACGTTGGCGGCTACCTGAAGATCGCGCCCGAGCACACCGAGCAGGGTCCGCTCACGAAGATGATGAAGCCCGGCATCGGCAGCTATGACAAGTTCAAGCAGATGTTCGAGAAGTACTCGGCCGAGGCGGGCAAGAAGCAGTACCTGATTCCGTACTTCATTGCCGCGCATCCGGGCACCAGCGACGAAGACATGATGAACCTTGCGATCTGGCTCAAGAAGAACGGCTTTCGCGCCGACCAGGTGCAAACGTTCTACCCGAGCCCGATGGCCACGGCCACGACGATGTACCACACCAACAAGAACCCGCTGCGCAAGATCACGCGCGAGAGCGAAACGGTGGACATCGTGCGCGGCGACAAGCGCCGCCGCCTGCACAAGGCCTTCCTGCGCTACCACGACGCCAACAACTGGCCGCTGCTGCGCGAGGCGCTCAAGAGCATGGGCCGCGCCGACCTGATCGGCAACGGCAAGCACCACCTCATCCCGACGTGGCAGCCGCTGACCGACGGCGGCTACACGAGCGCGCGTCGCAAGAACTCGACCGTCGCTCCGGCGGTCAACAAGTCCGCGCCGGTCAAGCTGGCGCCGGTGAAGCCCTCGAAGGGCCGCATCCTCACGCAGCACACCGGCCTGCCGCCGCGCGACAACGGTTCGGCCGCGGCGCCGCGCAAGGCTGCCGGCCCGGTGCGCGGCAGCATCCGCAAGCCGCGCTGAGCTTCAGAACGCCAGCAGGCCCGCTGGCAGCAGCTTGCCGACCCAGGCAACCATGGCTGCCATGTGTGCCAGCACCGTGGCCCAGTAGCCCGCCATGAAGCTCGCCTTGCGCACCTTGTGGCGAAACAGCCGCTGCGCGACCCAGGCGCCCGGCCAACCCCCGATCAGCGAGAGCAGGTGCAGCGTGTTCTCCGCGGTGCGCCAGCGGCCTGTTTCGGCTGCGTTCTTGTCGAAGCCGTAGATGAAGAAAGTCAGCAGGCTGAGCAGCGCCAATACGCCGAGCGCGATCGGCGGAAGGCGTGTGGTCCAAACGCCATAGCCGAGCAGCGCGCCGTATGCCACGAGCAGAAGAACCATCGGCAAAGGGGACGAAGAAGAGGCCGAGGAACGCACCGAGCGATCAGGTTGCCGGCGAGGCGGCGCGGACCTCCGCTGCGGTTGTGATTGCGGCTGCCGCGCCGCACCGGCTGCCTGCACCGACATCGCACGCGGCCCCTTGCCGCCCACATGGATCTCCTCGAAGTTCACCCTCATGCCGACTTGCGGCGCGGTGCCCCGGTCGGTGAAGTCGCGCAGGTGCACGAACACATCGGCGGAGATTTCGGGGCAGCGGATGAAGCCGAAGCCCCGGTCCTTTTCCCATCGAACTAGCGTGCCCTGGCGTTTCATCGGCGGGATTCTCGCCGCTATGCGTACTGCATCTCGCCATTTCCGAACGACCAGTTCTCCTTCGCCACCTCGACGAGGTTGATGAAGACATCCTCGCGCCGGATGCCCAGCCGGGCGTGCAGGTCATCGGCCACGCGCTTGTAGAAGGCTTTCTTCATCTCCGTCGTTCTTCCGTGATTCAGCGTGATCTGGATCAGCACGAAGCCCGGCGAGTAGACAACACCGAGGTAGCTTGCCGGATGGACCAGCTCGCGTGCATCGTGCCGCGTGATGACCTGGAACTTGTCGTCTTCCGGCACGTTGATGGTGTCCCGCATGGCCTGATAAATGAGATCCCCGATGGCCGGACCCAGGGTCTCGGGGCTGTCATTGGAAAGATCGATCCGGACGAGTGGCATCTGTGGTTCCTCGAAAAAGAGTGGAAGCCTAAGGTACATCCCGTATCGATCGGCCATGGCGGGCGCAATGCCGCTGTTGGTGCGGCGCAGCAAGCCCACGCAGTCCGACTGAAGGCGAGGGTGGGGCGGTCCGCTGTATGGTGTGGTCCATGAGCAGTTCGTACTACCCGTCGGCTTCATGGACGATGCGCACCCTGGCGGGAGCGCTGCTGCTACTGCTCGCAGCCTCGGCGCAACAGGCGCTTGCCGCCGCACCGGAGAATTCTTCCGCCCAGGCGCTGCGCGCCACGCACCAGCGCTTGAGCGACAAGCTCGACAAGAGCAGCTTCGGGCGGCCCGTGCAGCTCGATTCCATGGAGACGGCCGATGGCCTGCAGGGCGACGTCTACGCCGTGGTCGAGCATCCGCTCGCGGAAATCGGCACCGCGCTGAAGGGGTCGGCCCACTGGTGCGAGGTGCTGACCCTGCACATCAACAACCGGCGCTGCAGCACGGCCAGCGGCCCGCAGGGACGCGAGATGCTGACGCTCTACGTGGTGCGGCGCTATGACAAGCCCATCGACCAGGCCTTCGAGCTGCCGTTCGTCTACCGGGTCGCCAGTGCCACGCCAGAGCACCTGATGGTCGAGTTGTCGGCCGAGAGCGGGCCGCTGGGCACCAGCAACTATCGCGTCACGCTGGAGGCCGTGGCGCTCGACGAGCGCAAGAGCTTCCTGCACTTCAGCTACAGCTATGACCACAACACCATGGTGCGGCTGGGCACCATGGCCTACCTGGCGACCTTCGGCAGCGACAAGGTGGGCTTTACCGTGCTGGGCAAGACGCCGGAAGGCCAGCCCGACTACATCCGCGGCCTGCGCGGGCTGGTGGAGCGCAATGCGATGCGCTACTTCCTGACGCTGGATGCCTACCTCTCGGCGCCGGGGCCGGAGCAGGCCGACCGTCGTCAGCGTCGCTGGTTCGCGGCGGCCGAGCAGTACCCGCGCCAGCTGCACGAAGTCGATCTCGACACTTACCTCGCGCTCAAGCGCGAAGACCGGCAGCGCGAGGGCGCCAGTCGCTGATGAATCAGCTGGCCAGCGTGAGCAGCGGCACGTCGCGCTCGCGACCCATGGCTTCGAGTTCGGCGCGCGTGCGCGTCGCCAGCCATGCGGCCAGCGCTTCGTGCGTGGCCGGCGCCAGCATGTCGCGCGAGTCGATCTGCGCCGCCTCGCAGAGCCGGCTGGCGAAATGCGGCTCCAGCGCGGCAACGGCCACGCGGCCATCGGCGCAGGGGTAGACGCGGTAGCCGGCATGCGCGCCGCCGACCGTGCCCGAGGGTTGCGTCAGCCCCCAGGTGCGGGGGAGGGCGAGCCAGTCGGCCGAGGCGTTCAGCGCCACTTCGAGGTACACGCCGCCCGCCTTGCGTGACTGCAGCAGCATGGCCTTCAGCACCGCTTCGCTTGCGAGCAGTGCGCCGCCCATGTCGGCGTAGAGCGTCGGCGGCAGTTCGGTGCCGGTGACCAGTCCGCTTTCGGCGAGATAGGTCAGGTCATGGCCCGGCTCCTCGGCGCGTTCGCCCGGCGCGCCGACGATGGCCACTTGCGACAGCGACGGATGGCGCGCCTGCAGCGCAGGCCAATCGAGGCCGAGCTTGCGCAGCGCGGAAGGGCGGAACGAGGTGAGCAGCACGTCCGTCTTCGTGAGTTCGGCGTGCAGTTGCTGCTGGCCCGCGTCCGTCTTCAGGTCGGCCGTTTCGATGGCGATGCCTTCGTGCAGTGCGGCATACGCGGGCTTGTTGTAGAGCGCCATCGGGTCGCCGCCCGGCGGCTCGAGCTTCAGGCAGGTGGCGCCCATTCCGCGGCAGCGCAGCAGCGCGGCCGGCCCGGGCAGGTTGAGCGCAAGGCTCAGCACGCGCACGCCTTCGAGCGGCTGGAAGGAATCTTGGGTGGGGCTGGACATGAGGCGTCGATCCGGAAAACAGGCCAGCAGCCATTCTCACCCGTGCGGCACGGGAAGCCAGATTCCGCAAGCCGCCATCGAGGCGGCGCGCGTAGCATGCGCCATGGCAGCGCTCGTCCTTGCCGCTGCCGCAACGACCAAGGAGACGAAACATGTTCGAAGCTTCCCTGATGAACGGCCAGCGCATCCTCGTGACCGGCGGCGGCACGGGCCTCGGCCGCGCGATGGCCGAGCGCTTCCTGAGCCTTGGCGCCGACGTGGCCATCTGCGGCCGGCGCCAGTCGGTCTGCGAAGAAACCGCGGCCGAATGGCGGCAGCAGTTCCCGGGCCGGCGCATCGACACCTTCGGCGTGGACATCCGCATCGCGCAGCAGGTCGACGAGATGGTCGAGAGCCTGTTCCAGAGCGGCGGCCTCACGGGGCTCGTCAACAACGCGGCGGGCAACTTCGTCTCTCCGACCGAAAACCTCTCGCCGCGCGCCTTCGACGCCATCGCCAACATCGTGTTCCACGGCAGCTTCTACGTGACGCAGGCCGTGGGCAAGCGCTGGGTGGCCCAGGCCAAGTCGGGCCAGTGGAAGCAGGGCGATGCCTTCCGCAGCGTGATGAGCATCATCGTCACCTGGGTCGACAACGGCAGCCCCTACGTCGTGCCCTCGGCCATGAGCAAGGCCGGCATCGAGGTGATGACCAAGTCGCTCGCGGTGGAGTGGGCGCGCCACGGCATCCGCCTGAATGCCGTCGGCCCCGGCGAGATTCCGACCGAGGGCATGAGCAAGCGCCTGAACCCTGGCGAGGAGCCCGGCGCACGCAGCAAGCAGAGCAACCCGATGGCGCGCACCGGCCGCATGAGCGAGCTGCAGAACCTCGCGTCCTTCCTGATGGCGCCGGGGCAGTGCGACTGGCTCACGGGCCAGAGCATCATGATGGACGGCGGCAATGCGCTGGCCACCGGCGGCAACTTCTACGAGCTGCGCCAGTGGAGCGACGCCGACTGGCTGGCCGCGCGCGAACGCATCGAGGCGCAGAACCAGAAGGACAAGGCGCAGCGCTGACTACTTCTTTGGCGTCCTGGCCGCCTGCACGGTGACGTGCTTGTTCACCGGGCTCGACAGCACCAGCGATGTCGTCACCGAGCCGTCGACCGCCAGCGCGTCCACCACGCGCTCCAGGTCGGCCGGCTCGGCGATCGCGCAGCGCACGATGAAGCAGCTTTCGCCGGTCACGCGGTCGGCGCTCAGCACCTCGGGCATGGCGTCGAACAGCTTCAGGTACTTGGCGATGCCCGCGTGCGTGGTGTCGATGCGGATGATGGCCTGCAGGCCCACGCCCAGCGCGCGCAGGTTGACGCGCGCGCCGTAGCCCTCGATCACGCCGGCCTCTTCGAGCTTGCGCACGCGCTCGCTCATGGCCGGCTGCGAGAGGCCGATGCGCTTGCCCAGCGCGGCCAGGCTCTGGCGCGCGTCAGCCTGCAGCGCTTCGAGGATCTGCCGGTCTTTCCTGTCGATGTTCATGCGAGGTTCGCTTTGCCCTTGCTCAGTCCGCAATGTCTGCGCCGCGCTCGGCCAGCAGGCTGCGCAGCACGGAGCGGTGGCAGTGCGCTTCGTCCTCGCAGTAGCAGCCCACCGACAGGGCCGTGCTGTGCGATAGCGCGGCCAGCAGGTCGAGGCTGCGGCTCGCGTCGGACTCGGCCATCTCGGCCTTGAACTTGCGCACGAAGGCGTTCCATTGCGCGGGCGAGTCGGCTTTCTGGGCCTCCTGCGCCTGCTTCATCGTCTCGACGGAGGGCGCGAGGTTCGGGTACCACACGTCGTACCAGTCCTGCGAGGCGAACTCGGTCTTCGGAACGCCGCGCGGCGGACGGCGCACGGTGCCGACGCGCAGGCCTTCGCCGGGCGCACGCGGGGTGCCCAGGCGGACGATGCGGATGCTCATGGTGTTCTTCCTTTTCCCTTGGGCTTTGAGTCGATGTCTCAGGTGCCGACGATACCGCCGTCGCGCCGGCGTATTGCCAGCGTTGCCGAGCGCGGCCGCGCGCTGCCCGGCTCGGTGCCATCGGGCCAGGCGCTGTTGTGCCTGGTGTCGCCGTCGTCGCGCGCCTCGCCCGGATGCTGGATGTTGACGAACAGCGTGTGCCGGTCGGGCGTGACCACGGAGCCCGTGATCTCGCAGCCGTTGGGCCCGGTAAGAAAGCGCTTGATGCGGCCCGAAGCCGGGTCGGCGCACAGCATCTGGTTGTTGCCCAGCGAGGTGTAGGGCGGCTTGCCGAGCACCTGGCCGCTCAGGTCGGTCTGGATCCAGAGCAGGCCACCCCGGTCGAAGTGCAGGCCGTCGGGAGCACCGAACATGTCGGCATCGCCCGACGGATAGCGTGCGCCGCTGCCGGGCTGCGCCGGATCGCCGGCGAGTGCGAAGTGGTCCCAGGCAAAGCCGGTGCTGGCGGCGTCGCCGCCGTCCTCGCGCCAGCGCAGGATGCCGCCGAAGAGGTTGTTGGCACGCGGGTTGGCCGCGTCGGGGGCGGGCTTGCCGGCGTCGCCGCGCTGGCTGTTGTTGGTGAGGGTGACGTAGACCTCGCCGCTTTGCGGGTGGATGGCAATCCACTCGGGGCGGTCCATCTTCGTGCCGCCTACGACGTCGCCCGCCAGCCGCGCATGGATCAGCACCTCGGCCTGGTCGGCGAAGCCGTGCGCCGCGTCGAGGCCATCGCGGCCGTGCACGAGCTCGAGCCATCGGCCGCGGCCGCCGGCGTCGTAGCGCGCCACGTGGAGGGTGCCGTCGTCCAGCAGGTGGCGGTTGGCGGCACGAGCGGCGGCATCGGTGCCGGGACGCACCTTCTCGCGGCTGATGAACTTGTAGATGTATTCGAAGCGCGAGTCGTCGCCCATGTAGACCACCAGCCGGCCGTCCCTGGCGACGGTGCAGGTGGCGCTCTCTTGCCGCTTGCGGCCGAGTGCGGTGCGCTTGATGGGCGCGGCGGTCGGATCGAAGGGGTCGATTTCGACCACCCAGCCGAAGCGGTGCGGCTCGTTCGGATGCCGGCTCAGGTCGAAGCGCTCGTCGAAGCGCCAGTACTCGACCCACTGCGAGCCGGCCACCGTGCCGTAGCGGCGCTGCGCCGCCGTTGCGCCCTGAGCCGCTTCCTTCGGGCCGCCGAAATAGCCATGGAAGTTTTCCTCGCAGGTGAGGTAGGTGCCCCAGGGCGTGACGCCCATTGCGCAGTTGGCGAAGGTGCCGAACACCGCGTCGCCCGCCGGGTTGGCGGCAGTGCGCATCAGCGGCGTGCCCGCGGCGGGGCCGGTGATGCGCATCGGCGTGTTGCCGTGCACGCGACGCGCAAAGGGCGAGGGCCGCACCTGCTGCCACCCCTGGCCGGTGCACCGGATCTCGATCACCGAGACACCCATGGCGTGCAGCGACTTGCGCACCTTCTCGGCGGTCCACGCCTTGACGCCGTCGGTGTGCAGCAGTTGCTCGTCGGTGTATTCGTGGTTCATTACGAGCAGGCCGCGGTCGCCGCTTGCGTCGAGCGCGAAGAAGTGCATGCCGTCGTGATGCATGCCGGCCTGCACGGCCTGGTCGTCGGCGCTGTTGCCGGCATCGGGCGCGAAGGCCGGCATGCTGCCCGCGACGCCGGTGGGCGTGCCCCAGGGATAGAGCAATTGCCACTCGTATTCGGGCGGCACGACGATGCCGTCGCGCAACGAGGCCGGCACGCCCGTGAAACCCAGCACGTTGCCGCGGCCCGTGGGCGAGGAAGGCACGGCGCAACCCTGGCCGAAGAGCGCCACCACGGCAGCGGCGGAGCCCGATTGCAGAAGAAAGTGACGACGATCCAGGGGCATGGCAGTGGGTGTTGTTGTGTAGGCGACAGCCACGATCATCGCCGGGCGCCGCACCCGGCGATACTGGCGCGGCAACCGCCCAGGAGACATCGAATGACCGACCGCATCGAATGGACCCGCCACGCCGACGGCGTGGTGGAACTGCAGCTCGCACGCGCCGACAAGATGAACGCGCTCGACCCCGCGATGTTCGACGCGCTGATCGAAGCCGGCGAGGCGCTGCGCGACGACAAGGCGGTGCGGGCCGTGGTGATTTCGGGCCGCGGCAAGGCTTTCTGCGCGGGGCTCGACATGGCGTCTTTCGAGCGCATGCAGCAGCAAGGCGCGGGCTCCGGAGTGCTGGGCGAGGGCGCTGCCGGCGCCGACCTGCTGGTGCGCACGCACGGTATCTCGAACGCCGCGCAGCAGGTGGCGATGGTCTGGCGCGAGGTGCCGGTGCCGGTCATCGCCGCCGTGCATGGCGTGGCCTTCGGCGGCGGCTTGCAGGTAGCGTTGGGTGCGGACATCCGCATCGTCGCGCCCGACACCAAGCTTTCGGTGATGGAAATCAAGTGGGGCCTGGTGCCCGACATGGCCGGCATGGTGCTGATGCGCGAACTCGCCCGCAGCGACGTGGTGCGCGAACTCACCTTCACGGGCCGCATCTTCTCGGGCGAGGAAGCCTTGCGCATCGGCTTCGCCACCCGCGTCGCAGCCGATCCGCTGGCCGAGGCGCTGCAGATGGCACACGAGATCGCCGGCAAGAGCCCCGACGCGATCCGCGCCGGCAAGCGGCTGCTCAACGCGTCGGCATCGCACAGCGCGGCCGAGATGCTGCTGGCCGAGTCGGTAGAGCAGAAGGCCCTGATCGGCAGCCCGAACCAGGTCGAAGCGGTAAAGGCCAACATCGAGCGGCGCGCGCCGCGTTTCAGCGCTCCGGCCTGATCCGCCGGGCTCCCGGGCCCGTGCGACTCATCATTTGTGCCCGGGCAGCCGGGTAATCCCCCAGCCCGCCGGGGCCGAACTTCGCGCACCCTCGCACCCCATCTTCTACGGGTGCAGTCGAGCACGCGTTTGCCTGTGGGCGGGCCCTTCAATCTCGCGCCCAAACAGCCGAAAAGAATGCAAAGTGCTTTTTAAGTGTCTTTGTGTAAGAATTAAGTAGTTGTTTTAAAGGGAGAATGAACGGGAATGGAGGCAATTTGTGTGCAGAAGGTCACGTCTTCCTCTCTGATGGCTTCCGCGGAGGATGGCTCCTGACAGCGCACTCATTAACAATTGAAAGCTTTGCTTAGCGACGGCGATCCTGCATGTCGACGACCACGTTTTTTTGCAACCTCAGCGTGCCCATTCTGGTGGGCGAGGATCGCTACAAGTACATCCCCATCGTGGGGGTCTTTCGCAGCATTCCATTCGATCAAGTCGATGAATGGGTGATGCACCCCGACGGCCAGCCGCGCAGTGACCGCGAGCTGGCGGCCGAAGTTCTTGTCGAGATCCGCAAACCACTCGGTTCGAGTGGACGCACAGCGCCGCACGCTTTCGAAGTGGGAGACATCCTGCAGCTCGACCGCGCCGCCGCGATTGTCGTGTCCACCTTCCTGGCGGCGCTTCCGCGCGTCTGACGCACTCCCTTCAGTCGCACCTGAAGAGCACGCCGCTGCCCGGTGTGTTCGGCGCATCGGCCTGCTCCAGGAAGCGGATCGGGTTTCCGTCCTTGCGGCAGTAGGCCTCCGCTTCCTGCGGACTCGCCGCCCGAAGGATCCCGTCGTAGAGACGCACCACGCCGGTCACGGGAGTGGCACAGCCGGCAATGACGGTGGCGAGGGGAAGAAGGGCGAGCAGCAATCGGCGCATGAAAGAAGACGGGTCCGGTGAAAGACCCGCGACTTTAAGCGCTGCTGCTTCCCACCGCCCAATAGAAAGTCGGCCTTGCCCCGTTGAGCAGATGGTCGCCCACCACGCGCCCTTTGTAGATGGTCGGATTGTGCGACGCCAGCGTGCGCGCATTGCGCCAGTGCCGGTCTAGCCGTCGGTCTTCCTGCAGCGCCGAGGCGCCGCCGATGTCGAACAGCCGCGTGCCCGCCTGCAGCACCGCATCAACGATGCCGGCCTGTGCCTTGGCGGTGTTCAGCTCTACCTCGAACAGCAGGCTTTCGGGCACGGCTTCGCCGCGTTGGCGGAAGCGGTCGACTTCGCCCAGCCCGCGCGCCACGGCCTGCACGGTCGAGGTCGCGATGAACGCCGTGCTCGCGAGTTGGCCGATGACCTGCTGCACCAGCGGATCTTCGCGCGGCGTGTCGCCGCTGCCGTGGCTGTAGACGCGCTTGCGCGGCTGCACGAAGGCCACGGCGTCGCGCACGATGGCGCGGGCAATGCCGGCCAGCGTGGCGAGGTGCGTGAGCTGGAAATGCGCGGTCAGCGGCGTGGGCTGGTCGCGCACGTACAGCAGCACGTTCTCGGCTTTCACCCGCACGTTGCGAAAGCGCGTGGTGCCCGATGCGCTCAGCCGCTGGCCGAAACCGCGCCAGTCGTCCACGCGCTCCACGCCCTGTGCTTCGGCCGGCACGAGCGCAATCACGCGATCGCTGCTGCCGTCGTCGTTCAAGCGCTGGGCTGAAACCGAGATCCAGTCGGCGTACAGCGTGCCGGTGCTGTAGTACTTGTCGCCATCGAGCCGCCACGCGTCGCCGTCGCGCTTCAGCGTGGTCTGCAGTGCCCCGAGCGGGCCTTCGCCAAGCTCGGTGGTGGCGTTGCCGAAGATCACACCCTCGGCCGCGAGGCGCATCCATGGGCCGTGCAGGGCGGGGTCGATCTCCGCGAACAGCCGCTCGATGAAGCCGAAGTGCGCGCGCAGGATCTGCGGCAGGTTGGAGTCGGCCTCGCCAAGTTCGATGAGCAGGTCGTAGAGCTGTTCGACCGAGCCGCCCAGGCCGCCATGTTCGAGCGGCACACGCAGCGCGCCGAAGCGCTCTGCGTTGAGCCAGGCCACGGGCTCGTAGGCGAGCTCGCGTTCGTTCTCGCGCTGCGCCGCATGCTCGGCGATGCGCTGGAAGATGGGGCGGAAGCGGGCTGCGAGCTGCTGCGAGGAAGGCGCTTGCACGCCTGGGACGTGCGTTGCGGGCCGCGTCGTTGCTTGGATGGATTCCATGGAGGCTGGGCGGCCCCGGAAGGGCGCCCGGAAAGAGAGAGACAGGCGCCCGACTGTCCCCCGCGGCGGGGCCCTTGTGAAATACGCTTTTCGAGTTTTCTTATGCCGCCCGTTCCTATCCCTTACCGCCTGCCGCGCGCGTCCACCGGCCAGATGGCGACCAGCGTGCCGCCCTCGACCACGTGGTACGCGTCATGCAGATTGACCGTGGGGTCGCAGTGCGGCGTGATGAACTCCACGCGAGCGCCCAGCGCCGGCCGCTGCGCCTGCGAGCCCGGGGGCAGCATCAGCTTGCCGTGCTCGTCGCCGAAGAAGGCGTAGCGGCTCGACGCGTCGGCGCCTTTCGCCACCAGCGGCACGCCGCTGTCGGTCGAGAAGCACTTGGTGCCGCCGTCCACCGTCACCCAGTCGGGCGCATTCGTGCTGACCACCGCCGTCTGCACGAACAGCGAGACGTCGAAGGGCGAGGGCTGTTCGCCGCTGGCCAGCACGCTCGTGTATTCGGCGTCCATGAACACATACGAGCCCGCCTGCAGTTCGGTGAACGCGTTTTCCTGCGAATCGAGGTCGTGCGTGCCGGTGCCCGCGCCCGTCACGATGTCGAAGTTCAGGCCCTGCCGCTTTGCCGCCGCGACGATGCCCGCCACGGTTTCGCGCAGGCCGGCCGCCGCCGCGCTGCGCTCGTCGCGCGACACGATGTGCTGCAGGTTGCCCGCATACGACTGCAGTCCGCGCAGTCGCAGGCGTGGCTCGGCAGCTGCCAGCGCCGCCAGCTCGAGCACCTTCGCCTGCGTGGCGGCGCCGGTGCGGTTGTAGCCCGCGCCGTAGTCCACCAGCACGTCGAGCGGGTGCGTGAGTTCGCTCGCGGCGCGCGCCAGGTCGGCCAGGTTCTGCGGGTTGTCGACCACCACCATCACGTCGCCTGGGCGCGCGCGCTGCGCCAGCTTGATGAGCCGCGCGATCTTGCTCGGCGTGACTGCGGGCGAGGTGATGAGCACGCCCGGAATGCCGCCCTGGACCATCACCTCCGCCTCGCCCAGCGTGACGCAGCTCACGCCGACGGCGCCGGCCGCCACCTGGCGCCGTGCGATCTCGACCGACTTGTGCGTCTTCACGTGCGGGCGCAGGTTGACGCCGCGGGCCTTGGCAAAGGCAGCCATTCGTTCGATGTTGCGCGTCATCGCGGGCAGCTCGATCAGCAGGGCGGGGGTGTCGAGAAGATGGCGTCCGCCGGGAACGCCGATCAGCGGCGCGTTGACTTGCAGCAGGTCTTGGGGCATCGGGGAAAAGCCTTCGTGGAGGCGCTTTGTGGAGGAGATCGGGGCGAGATGATCGCACCGAAATGCCTGCCTCCTATCTGTCGGCCGGCGGGTTCGCCTTCAGCGCCGTCATCAGCAGGCGGCCGGTGGTCTGCAGGTGCTCGGCAATCAGCGTCTGCGCCGCCTGGATGTCTCGGTTGAGCACCGCATCGAGCAGCGCCTGGTGTTCGGCCCCCACGTCACGCGCCTGCTTCGACAGCGGCGCCGACAGCTGCCGGTAGCGTTCGCTCTGCTGGTAGAGCATCTGGTGCATGCGCAGCAGCCAGCCGTTCGGGCAGCCCGCCACCAGCGCGTTGTGGAACTCCGCGTGGCTCGCCGTCCATTCGGCGCTCAGCATCGTGGGCATGGCCGCGTCGCGCTCGGCCAGCCGCGAGAGGCGGTGGTGCGCCGAGACCACGCTGCCTTCCCAGGCGAGGTCGCCGTGGCGGATGGCTTCAGCGAGGCACAGCTTTTCGATCTCGATGCGCGCCTTCACCAGCTCTTCGAGATCGGTCGCCGAAATGGGGCTCACGCGGTAGCCGCGCGCCGGCTCCGACACCACCAGCGCCTCGGCTTCCAGCATGGCGAGGCCTTCGCGCACCGCGCCTGCGCTCACGTCCAGCTCTTCGGCCAGCGCGGCGATGTTGAGCTTCGAGCCCGGCAGCAGCCGCCCGCCCACGATGGCCGTGCGCAGCTCGGTGAACACCTGTCGTGTCTGGCTCATGCCTTTCGTTTTTTCGTTCATTGCACTCCCGTCACCGCGAAAAACGGCCTGATGTTACTTGTTAACCCTAATGATCCATGGATGGCTAAACAATAGACTAACGTCGAAAGAATATATTATTTGTTCCAACATGGATAGCCGATTGGAGACATACGACATGGCCGATATCCAGCTTCGCACCCACAAAAGCCCCGAGCGCGCGGCGTTGCACAGCGTTCATTCGCTCGATGCCTTCGTCTTCACCGTGCCCGACCTCGACGAGGCCGCGCGCTTCTACGACGCCTTCGGGCTGGAGCCGAAACGTGAGGGCGACCGGCTCGACCTGTACACCGCAGGCCACCCGCACGCCTGGGGTTCGCTGTACCAGGCGCCCGGGGTGAAGAAGCTGCAGTACCTGCGTTTCGCCTGCTTCGCGGAAGACTTCGACGCCATCGCCGCGCGCATCGAGCGCCTGGGCGTGCCGCGCTGCTCGCCGCACCCGCTGGGCGACGACCGCGGCCTGTGGGTGCTGCACCCGGAGGGTTTTCCGGTGCAGGTCGTCGTGGCCGCGAAGAGCGCGCCGGACGCGGGCAGCGAGCCCGTCGTCGCGCCGCGCCCGCCCGTGGGCACTGGCGCCTCGCCGAACCGCGCGCGCATTCCGAAGGTGCATCCGCGCCGGCTCTCGCACATCCTGATGTTCTGCGCCAAGGTGCCAGAGGCTTTGCGCTTTTACGAAGACGCGCTGGGCTTGCGCGTTACCGACCGCTCGGGCGATCTCATCGTGTTCATGCACGGCGTGCACGGCAGCGACCACCACCTGATTGCGATGGCGCATTCGAACGGCCCGGGGCTGCACCACCTGAGCTGGGACGTCGCGAACATCGACGAAGTCGGCCGGGGCATGGAGCAGATGTATGCAGCGGGCCACGTGCGCGGCTGGGGCGTGGGGCGCCATGTGCTGGGCTCGAACTACTTCCACTACGTGCGCGACCCGTGGGGCAGCTACTCGGAGTACTCCTGCGACATGGACTTC
The DNA here is from genome assembly GCF_051992195.1 of Variovorax sp. YR566. Taxonomy (NCBI): domain Bacteria; kingdom Pseudomonadati; phylum Pseudomonadota; class Betaproteobacteria; order Burkholderiales; family Comamonadaceae; genus Variovorax; species Variovorax sp. YR566. Next base: position 3,267,939 of record NZ_CP197092.1, read on the forward strand.
GTGCCCGGCGACTACGACTGGCGCGCCGCAGACCACCCGCCCGAAGACTCCTTCTACGCCTGGGGCCCGAAAGTGCCCGAGGACTTCGTCACCAATTTCGAGGTCGAGGCCGCCAAGGCCTGAGACCGCTTCTTCTCTGCATCCGAATCACAAAGGAATCCCATGCGTCTCCTCGCCTTCAACCATAACGGCAAGCCGGCCCTCGGCCTGCGCCTCGGCCAGGAGGTCGTCGACCTCACAGCCGAAGGCCTGCCCGCCACGCTCGATGAACTGTTGCGCGCCGGCCCCGAAGCCATGGCCGCCGCGAAGAAGGCCGGCGACGCGGCCCGCGCGCGCCTGCCGCTCGCAGGCATCGACTGGCTGCCGCCGGTGCAGTCGCCCTCCAAGGCCATCGCCGTGGGCCTCAACTACATCGACCACGCCGCTGAAAGCAAATTCGACCCGCCGACCTACCCGGTGCTGTTCCATCGCTTTCCGTCGTCTTGGGTCGGCCACAAGCAGCCGATCGTGCGTCCGCACGTGTCGACGCAGTTCGACTACGAAGGCGAGCTGCTGGTGGTCATCGGCAAGGCCGGGCGCTACATCAAGAAGGGCGATGCGCTGAACCACGTGGCGGGCTACTCGGTGTTCAACGACGGTTCCATCCGCGACTACCAGTTCAAGTCCGCGCAATGGATGATGGGCAAGAACTTCGACCGCTCGGGCTCCTTCGGCCCCGAGTTCGTCACCGCCGACGAGCTGCCCGCGGGCGCCACCGGCCTGAAGCTGCAGACGCGCCTGAACGGCACCGTGCTGCAGGACGCGAACACGCGCGACATGATCTTCGACGTCGCCACGCTGGTGTCGGTGTGCTCCGAGCCCTTCGCGCTGCAGCCGGGCGACATCATCATCGCCGGCACGCCCTCGGGCGTGGGCCTGGCGCGCAAGCCGCAGATCTTCATGAAGGCCGGCGACGTGTGCGAAGTGGAGATCGAAGGCGTGGGCCTTCTTTCGAACCCCGTCGTCGACGGAGACTGAGCAGCGGCAGCAGCACCAAGGCCGCGCTGACCAAAACAATTACGGAGACAAAAAATGAGCATCGATCGTCGTTCCTTCGTCGCGGCCGCCAGCGCTTTCGGTGCCCTCGGCACTGGCGCGCTGTTCAGCGGCACCGCCGCCGCACAGCAGCCTTCGGGCAAGCCCATCCGCGTGGGCGGCACGCTGGCGCTCACCGGGCCGCTCTCGGCCACGGGGCTCGTGCACAAGCTCACGGGCGAGATCTACGTGGAGTCGCTCAACCAGCGCGGCGGCCTGCTCGGCCGGCCGGTGGAGTGGGTGCTGAAGGACGACCAGTCCAAGCCCGACCTCGCGCGCACGCTGTACGAGCAGCTTGTGACGGCCGACAAGGTCGACCTGCTCATCGGCCCGTATGCCACGGGCGCAATTCTTTCGGCCATGGGCGTGGCCCAGCGCTACAACAAGACGCTGGTGCACCACACCTTCGGCATTCCGAGCCTGGCCAAGTACGACCAGCAGTTTCCGGCGTGGTCGCTCGGCCCCGACCCCGAGAAGACGATGCCCGCCATGGTCATGGATGCGCTGGCCACCTCGCCCAAGCCGCCGAAGACCATCGCCATCGTCACAAGCAAGTTCCCCTCGGTGCACTTCGTGGCGCTGGGCGCGCGCGAGGTGGCCAAGCAGCGCGGCCTGAAGGAAGTGCTGTTCCTCGAATGGGACTTCGGCAACCGCGACTTCGGCCCCATCGCAGGCCGGCTGAAGGAGGCCAACCCCGACTTCATCTGGAACGGCGCCATCGGCCTCGAGGGCAATCAGCTGCTCGATGCGATGAAGAAGATCGACTACGCGCCGCTGCATCACTTCTATCACGTGCCTGCGCCCGCGCCGATGCTCAAGGCGCCCGAGGCCAACGGCGCATTGGCCACCACCATCTTCGAAGACCATCCGCCGTTTACCGACAACCCGACGGCCGCCGAGTTCGTGAAGGTCTACCGCGAGCGCGCGGCCAAGGCCGGCATGCCCGACACGGCGGTGGAGACACAAGCGGCCGCGTCGTTCTCGGCTTGGCAGATCATCGAGGCCGCCGTGGTCGCCACCAAGGGCATCGACGACAAGGCCATGGCCACCTGGCTGCGCGCCAACAAGGTCGACACCATCCAGGGCAAGCTGCGCTTCAACGAGCGCGGCAACTTCGGCGACGACCTGGGCAAGGTGAAGCAGGTGCAGAACGGCAAGTGGGTAGTGGTGTGGCCGAAGGAGTGGGCCGCCCCCGGCGCGAAGCTGCAGACGCGCGGGGTGACCAGCTGATGAGCTTCCCCAGTGCCACGCTGCTGGCCCAGTCGATCCTGGCGGGCCTGTTCACCGGGGCGCTCTACGGCCTGCTGGGGCTCGGCCTCAGCCTGTCGTGGGGGATGCTGCGGCAGATCAACCTCGCGCACTTCGCGCTCGCCTTTCTCGGCGCTTACCTCACGTACGAACTGTCGAGCCACCATGGCGTCGATCCGCTGCTCACGCTGGTGGTGATCGTGCCGCTGTTCTTCGTGCTGGGCGTGGCATTGCACTGGGTGCTGACGCGCTTTCGGGTGAGCCCCTTCAACTCGCTGCTTGTGACCTTCGGCATCACAGTGATCATCGAGGCGCTCTTGCAGTGGACCTGGACGGCCGACTACCGCAAGCTCGAATCGAGCTACGCGGAGCACAAGCTGCAGATCGGCCCGCTCTACCTGCCGGTGCCCGAGCTCATCACGCTGGCGCTGGGCGTGGGCATCTCGCTTGCGGTGTGGTTCGCGCTGCGCCGCACCGACCTGGGCAAGGCGATGCGCGCTGCCTCCGAAGACGCGCCCATCGCCGCGGCCTTTGGCGTGAACCAGAACGCGCTGGCGCTGATGCTCTCGGGCCTCAACGCGGCGCTGGCCGGCGTGGCGGGTGTGTGCATTGCGCTGGCGTACACGCTGTCGCCCTCGCAGATCTACGCGTGGATCGGCGTGGTGTTCGCGGCCGTGATGCTGGGTGGGCTCGGGCGCCCGCTCGGGCCGCTGATCGCGGGTTGCATCATCGGCGTGACCGAGGCCGTCACCATGACCGTCACCGCGCCATCGTGGGCGCCGCTGGTGTCGTTCTCGCTGCTGATGTTCGTGCTGCTGGTGCGGCCGGGGAGGGTGGCATGAAGCGCTCGTTCCTGCTGATTCTTGCGGCCGGCGCGGGGCTTGCCGTGGTGCCGTGGCTCGGGCTGCCGGCGTTCTACGAATCGATCCTGTACCTGGCGCTGCACTGGGTCGCGCTCGCCACCTCGTGGAACCTGCTGTCGGGCTACTCGGGGTATTTCTCGTTCGGGCACGGTGCGTTCTTCGGCATCGGCATGTACACCACGGCCACGCTGGCAACGCGCTTCGACATTCCGTTTCTCTGGACGCTGCCGGCCGCCGCCGTGGTGGCCGCGCTGTTCGGCACGCTGCTGGGCGCCGTGGCTTTCCGCGTGCAGGCGGTGCGCGCCGAGCTGTTCTCGTTGCTGACGCTGGCTGCCACCTTCGTGGTGGCGACCATCATCCTCAACACGCCCATCGATGGCGGACCCGGCGTGTACATGAGCGCGGTGGCGGTGCCGCAGATCGGGCCGACAGCTTCCGGCACTTTCTACCTGCTGGCCTTGGGCGTAGCAGTGCTGACGGTGCTGGCGTCGCTGGCCGTGTACCACTCGCGCTTCGGCACCGGGCTGTTCGCCATTCATGACGACGAAGACGTGGCCGAGGTGATGGGCGTGCCGACGTACCGCTTCAAGCTCGGCGCCTTCGCGCTCTCGTGCGGGCTGGCGGGCGTGGTGGGCGGCGTGCATGCGCTCTTCGTGTCGTACGTGACCACGGGCGATACCTTCACCATCGCGATGCCGCTCACGGTGGTGCTGATGTCGGTGCTCGGCGGCACGCGCCACTGGGCCGGGCCGATCGTCGGCGCGACGGCGATCACGCTGCTGCTGTATGCCTTCACGGGCGGCGACAGCGCGATCATCGGCAAGGGCCTGACGGGGCTGGTGCTGATCGTGGTGATCCTCTTCATGCCCGAAGGCCTGCTGGGGCAGGCGCTGAAGTGGTGGAACGCTCGGCGCGGTGCGCCCGCGGCCTCGTCCGCGCCGGTCCATGTGGCCGTGGCTGATGAAGCGAAGAAGCCTGCCGGCATCACCGGCGAAGTGCTGCTGCGTGCCGAGGGCGTGCGCAAGTCCTTCAAGGGCGTGCACGCGCTGCGCGGCGTGAGCCTCGAAGTGCGGCGCGGCGAGATCCTCGGCCTGCTCGGGCCCAACGGCTCTGGCAAGTCGACCTTCATCAATGTCGCGAGCGGCCACTATGCGGTGACCGCCGGGGTCATCGAGTTCGAGGGGCGACGCATCTCGGGCGTGCCGGCGCACCGCATCGCGCAGGGCGGCATTGCGCGCACGTACCAGATCCCACGTCCCTTCGCGCACCTGACGGTGCTGGAGAACGTGGCGCTGCCGGCGATGTTCGGCGCAGCCGCGCTCGACCGCAGGACGGCCGAGGCCGAAGCCTGGCAATGGCTGGCCTTCACTGGCCTGACCGAGCGCGCGCACGCCTTGCCGGCGGAACTGAACCTGCACCAGCGCAAGTTCCTGGAGTTCGCGCGCGCACTGGCCTCGCGGCCGCAGGTGCTGATGCTCGACGAGGTGCTGTCGGGCCTCACACCGTCAGAAATCGACGAGGCCGTGGCGCTCATCCGCCGCATCCGCGACCAGGGCGCGACCATCGTCTTCGTCGAGCACGTGATGCGCGCGGTGATGGCGCTGTGCGACCGCATCGTGGTCTTCAACCGCGGCGAGGTGCTGGCCGAAGGCGCGCCGCATGACGTGATGCAGCGGCCCGAAGTGGTGTCGGCCTACCTGGGCCAGGCCATGGAGCCGGAGGCGCCCGCCGCGCCAGCCGCCGCGTCGTCCGTGGCGGGTGTCGAAAGGGAACTGGCCCATGCTTGAACTCGAATCCATCCGCGTCGCCTACGGGCAGGCCACCGCGCTGTGGGATGTGTCGCTGTCCATCGGCAAGGGCGAACTGCTGTGCATCGTCGGGCCGAACAGCGCGGGCAAGAGCACGCTCATCAATGCGGTGGCGGGGCTGCACCGCATCAGCGCCGGGCGCATGCGTTTCGAGGGGCAGGACATCTCGCGCCTGGCGCCGCATCGCTTCTGCGCCCAGGGCATCGCGCTGGTGCCGGAGGGGCGGCGCCTCTTCACCGAGATGACGGTGCGCGAGAACCTGGAGCTCGGCAGCTACCTGCGCGCGGCGCGGCTCGAACGCGCTCGCTCGATGGAGCATGTCTGCACGCTGTTCCCGGCGCTGACCGAAAAGCTGGAGCAGCCGGCCGGTTCGCTATCGGGCGGCCAGCAGCAGATGGTGGCCATCGGCCGCGCGCTCATGGCGCGCCCCAAGCTGCTGCTGCTCGACGAGCCCTCGCTGGGGCTGGCGCCGAGCATCGTGCTCGACATGTTCACCGCCATCCGGCGCATCCATGCCGACGGCATCGCGGTGCTGCTGGTGGAGCAGAACGTGGGCATGGCGCTCGACGTGGCCGAGCGCGCCGCGGTGCTGGAAGAAGGGCGCATCGTCGCGCTGGGCCGGCCGGAAGAACTGATGGCGCGGCCGGAGCTGCGGCGCGCCTACCTGGGGCTGGATGCCGATGCCGCAGAGGGTGACGCTATGCCGGGTGCGACGGCCCATGGTGCCCGGGCCGCCGCAGCGCCAGCCACCACAGCAGCGCGGCATTGATCGCCCAGCTGCCGGCCAGCATCATCAGCGCCGTGTTCGCGACGCCGGGCGAGAGGTCGAGCGTCAGCAGGCTCAGCGACCACGGCAACCCGCCCGCGATGGCGACCAGCATGCCGGCCTCGCTGTCGGGCACGACAGCACAGGCCAGGATGCAGACGGCGCCGGTGATCGTGTAGATCAGTGCGGCGGCGCGCCATCCGGGGCGTTGGGGCGGTCGTGAATTTGCGGGCATGCCTTGAGCATCGCCGATCCCGCATCAAGCCGTGAAGGCCTGTTACGCGAAGGGGCGTAGTGTTTTGGCGACGCCGCGTTCAGTTGCTTGCCAACTTCTGCACGCTTGGGGCGATTGGTGCTTCAGGCAGCGCGGCTTCGATGCCGAGCGCCAGTGCCAGCAGCGCCGTGTCGGTGCCTTGCGCGCCTGTCAATTCCAGCCCGGCAGGCAGGCCGTTGGAGGCGAGGCCCATCGGCAGGCTCACCGCCGGCAAGCCCGCCATGCCGGCCGGGCCGGTGTTGCGGATGTAGGCCGAAAAAGCCGAGGTGGGGCGGCCGCACAGCGTTACTTCCACGTCTTCTCCGATGCGCGCGGCGGTCAGCGGGCTGGTCGGGAAGACGAGGGCGGCCAGGTCGTGCCGCGCGAAGCAATCGCGGTACGCCGCCTGCATGCGCGGGCGCAGGGTGTGCAGCGCGTGGGCGTAGGCCTCGGGCGTGATGGCCGTCGCGCCGAAGAGGCGCTCGAACAGCGGGCGCACGTCGGGGCTGACCACCGCGTCGGTGAGCGCACGCGCGTCGAAGGGGCGGTCGTGCCGCGCAAAGTAGGCGGCCAGTGCGGGCAGGATCTCGTGCAGCGAGATCGTCATCGATCCTTCCTCGAACAGTGCGCCGGCTTCGGCCAGGTCGCAAGGCACCAGCACGGCGCCGGCTGTGCGCAGCAGCTCGAGGCGCTCGCGGGCCAGCTCGGCCACGGGCGGATCGACCTCTTCCCAGAAGTAGGCCTCGGGCACGCCAAGGCGCACGCCTGTGAGCGGTGTCGGGGCAATCTGCAGCGGCCCGCCAGCCACCGCGTGGTCGACCAGCACGCAATCGCCCACGCAGCGCGCCATGACGCCGGCGGTGTCGAAGGTTGGCGATATCGGCACCAGCCCCTCGTCCGGCCAGCGGTGCACCGTCGGCCTGAAGCCCGCCAGCCCGCACAGCGCGGCCGGCACGCGCACCGAGCCGCCCGTGTCGGTGCCGATGGCCAGCGGCGCGGCGCGCAGACCCAGCAGCGCAGCGTTGCCGCCGCTGGAGCCGCCCGTGACGCGTGCAGCGTCGAACGGATTGCGCGACGGCCCGAAGCCGTGGTTGTTGCCGGTAACGCCCTGCGACCACTCATGCAGATTCGTCTTGCCGAGCACCAGCGCGCCTGCGTCGATCAACCGCTGCGTCACGCCGGCGTGCATGCGCGGCCGGTGGTCCGCCATCCACGGGCTGCCGGCCGTGGTCGGCATGCCGGCGACGTCGATGTTGTCCTTGAAGGCCAACGGCACGCCATATAGAGGCAGCGTTCCCGGCACGGGGCGCGGCGCTGCATCGAGCGCGGCGGCGGCTGCGCGAAGCGCCGCGGGGTCCTGGTGGAGCAGGGCGCCGAAGGGTGCGATTGCGCCGGCGCGTTCCAGCAGCGCCTGCGCGTAGTCGGTGGCGCGCAGTTCGCCGCGCGCCATCTGCCCGGCGGCCTCGCGGGCGGAAAGATCGGTCAGCGCATGGATTCGGTTCATGAAGGCTCGAAGTGGGGCGGAAGCTGCACTCCGGTGCATGTTTCGGGCCAATTCGCGCTTCTGGCGCCAGAAAACAGGCTGAAATTGCATGGCATGGATACTGCTTAAAGAGTTTTTTGTATCCATGAGGCCATCCAATGTCTTTCAAGTCCTTGCGTATCCTGGCCGCCGTCGCAACGTCGATGGCTCTTCTGGCGGGCATGCCCGCGTCTGCCGCCGAGAAGGTCTCGCTGCGCCTCAAGTGGCTGGCGCAGGCGCAGTTCGCCGGCTTCTACGTAGCCAAGGCCAAGGGCTTCTATGACCAGGGCGGCCTCGACCTGACGATCAACCCGGGCGGCCCCAACCTCAACGTCGAGACGCTGGTCGCCTCGGGCAACGACACCTTCGGCCTGGCCGGCGGCACCGAGACCGTGCTGCTCGCCCGCGAGAAAGGCCTGCCGCTGGTCTGCATCGGCGTGACCGTGCAGAACACGCCCTTCACATACGTGACCTACAAGGACTCCGGCATCACCAAGGTGAAGGACTTCGCAGGCAAGAAGGTCGCGACCTGGTTCACCGGCACGCAGTACACGCTGTACTCGATGCTCGCCTCGGCCGGCGTAAAGCAGAGCGACCTCACCATCGTTCCCCAGTCGGGCTCCATGGCGCCCTTCGTCGAGAAGCAGTTCGACGTGGCCGCGGCCACCTACTACAACGAGCTCAACACGCTGAAGGAGCAGGGCCTGGGCGACAAGCTCACGCTCATCAAGCCCGACGACTACGGCGTGGTCGTGCAGCAGGACACCGTGCTCGTGTCGGAGAAGTACCGCAACGAGAAGCCGCAGCAGGTGCAGGCCTTCCTGACCGCCACCATCAAGGGCTGGAAGTACGCGCTGCAGAACAAGAAGGAAGCCATCGACATCGTCATGGCCGCCGCCCCCAGCCTGAACCGCGCGCACCAGGAAGCCATGCTCGATGAATTCGAGAAGCTCGTGAAGGCTGGCAAGGGCACCACCGACGGCATCCTCGCCATCGACCTGCCCACGGTGGAGAAGATGCAGGCACAGCTCGTCGGCTACAAGGCGCTGAAGGCGCCGGCCGATCTGTCGAAGGCCTACGACGCCAGCTTCTGGACGCAGGTGCCCGCGGCCGACAAGAAGTTCTGAGCCGCATCGCCGCAGCCATGAAATTCATGCCTCACGAAGTGATGCCGCCCGCCGTGAGCGACACGGCGCCGCCCATGCTCGAGCTGGTCAACGTATGGAAGCGCTTCGGCGAAGCGCAGGCCAGGACCGTCGCGGTGTCGGGCGTCAACCTGCGGATCGCGAAGAGCGAGTTCGTCACGCTCGTGGGCCCCTCGGGTTGCGGCAAGTCGACCCTCTTCAACATGATCGCGGGCCTGCTGCCGCCTGACGACGACGGCTCGCTGCTGTTCGGCGGCGCACCGCAGCGCGACGGCCAGCTGCTCGGCAAGGTGTCGTTCATGCCGCAGCGCGACTTGCTGTTTCCATGGCGCACCGTGCTCGACAACGCCATCCTCGCGCTCGAGGTGGAAGGCGTGCCACGCAAGGAAGCGCGCGAACGGGCCCGCGCCATGCTGCCTGAGTTCGGCCTGGCGGGTTTTGCCAACCACTATCCGCACCAGCTCTCGGGCGGCATGCGCCAGCGTGTCGCGCTGATGCGCACCTTCCTGTTCGAGCGCGACCTGATGCTGCTCGACGAACCCTTCGGCGCGCTCGACGCGCTCACGCGCACCCGCATGCAGCACTGGCTGCTGGAGCTCTGGGCCAGGCACCGTCGCACGGTGCTGTTCATCACGCACGACATCGACGAAGCGATCCTGCTCGGCGACAAGGTGCTGGTGATGACGGCGCGCCCCGGCACGGTGAAGAGCGAGACCGTGATCGACCTGCCGCGCCCGCGCGACCCGTCGGTGGTGCTGTCGCCGGAGTTCATCCGCATCAAGCAGCGCCTGCTGGCCGAGATCGAGGAAGAAAGCCAGAAGACCTTCGCACAGGAGGGCACCGCCTCGTGAACGCCCTCTTGCAGCGCGCAGTGCGCTCGCCCGCGCTGGCCTTTGTGGGCCTGGCGCTGGTGTGGGAGATCTGCGTGCACGCCTTCGCGCCGTCGCCGCGCTACCTGCCGGCGCTGAGCGCCATCGCGCAGGACGCGTGGTCAGTGTGGCCGCAGCTTGCGCGTGGCTTCGGCCGCACGCTGCTCGAAACCGTGCTCGGCTTCGCGATGGGCGCGGTGTTCGGCTGCGCCTGCGGCACGGTGTTCACCTATTCGCGCTGGATGGAGCGCTCGGTGTTCCCGCTGTTCGTGGTGTCGCAGACGGTGCCGGTGGTGGCCTTCGGCGCGCTCATCGTCATCTGGTTCGGCAACTCGCTGCTGGCCAAGGTGATGACGGCGTTCTTCCTGACCTTCTTCCCCGTCACGGTGAACACGCTGCGCGGCCTGAAGTCGTGTGACCCGCAGCGCATCGCGCTGATGAAGAGCTTCGGCGCCAACCGCCTGGTGATGTTCTTCAAGCTGGCCGTGCCTTCGGCGCTGCCGCAGATCATGGTCGGGCTGCGCGTGGCCATTGGCCTCAGCCTGATCGGCTCGGTGGTGGGCGAATGGTTCGGCGAAACCGTGGGCCTGGGCGTGATGCTCATGGAGGCGATGAACGCCGACCTCGTGGTGCGCCTGTGGGTGGTGATGTTTGCCTGCGGGCTGATGGGTGCGCTGCTCTACGGGCTGCTCACCTTCGTGGAAAGGAGGCTCGTATGGTGGCGCAGCGAAAGCTGATGGAGTCGCCCGTCGTGCCGGTGGTGCTGGGCATCGTCGTGCTGCTCGCGGTGTGGGAGGGCGCGATATTGCTCTTCAAGATTCCGCCGTTCGTGCTGCCGAGCCTGGGCACGATCGTGCAGCATGCGTTCACCGACACGGGGCGCTTGATGAGCGCATTGCTGGCCACGCTGGGCGAGGCGCTCGGCGGCTATGCACTGGGCAGCGTGCTCGGGCTGTTGCTGGCAGTTGTGTTGCTGCTGGCGCCGCCGCTGGAGCGTATCGTGATGCCGCTGGCGGTGGCGGTGAACGCCGTGCCAACCGTGGCCTATGCGCCGCTGTTCCTGATCTGGTTCGGCCTCGGCGCCGCTTCGAAGATCGCGCTGGTGGCGCTGGCTGTCGGCTTCACCATGCTGGTGAACGCGCTGCACGGCTTGAAGCAGGCCGACGTCGCTGCCGTGAACCTGATGCGCAGCTTCGGGGCAGGGCAGTTGAAGATCGTGTGGCGCCTGCGCCTGCCGGTGGCAATGCCCTCGGTGGTCACCGCGCTGCGCATCGGCGTGCCGCGCAGCATGATCGTCGCGATCGTCGGCGAGATGCTGGGCGCCTATGCGGGGCTCGGGCGAATGATCTATGAATCGACGCAGCAGGTCGACCTGCTGAGCGTGTGGTCGGCGGTGCTCGTTGCATCGATCGCGAGCATGGTCTTCTACGGCCTGCTCGTGTGGATCGACCAGAAACTGGTGTGGTGGCGCTGATGGCAAAGACGAATCCCGCGGCATACCCCGACACCGAAGCCGGGCTGCGCGTGCAGCTCGCCGCCTGCTACCGGCTGGTGGCGCACTTCGGCATGGACGACCTGATCTACAACCACATCTCGGCACGCGTGCCGGGGCCGGAACATCACTTCCTCATCAACCCTTACGGGCTGCTGTTCTCCGAGGTGACGGCTTCGTCGCTGGTGAAGATCGACCTCGACGGCAACAAGGTGGACGACACGGACGCCGAGGTCAACCAGGCCGGCTTTGTGATCCACAGCGCGATCCATGCAGGGCGCCCCGATGCGCTGTGCGTGCTGCACACCCACTCCGAGGCCGGCACCGCCATTGCCGCCATGCCCAACGGCCTGGCGCCGCTGAGCCAGTTCGCGATGCGCTACCAGGGCCATACCGCCTTCCACGACTACGAAGGCGTGGCGCTGGAAACCGGCGAGCGCGAGCGGCTGGTGCGCGACCTGGGCCCGCACCACACGCTGGTGCTGCGCAACCACGGGATCCTGACGGTGGGCCGCACGATTCCCGAGGCCTTCATCCTCATGTACTACTTCGAGAAGGCGGCCAAGGTGCAGCTGCTCGCACAGGGCGGTGTGGCCCCCGGCGAATCGCTGGTGTACCCGCAGCCCGAAGTGAGCGATCTGGCCGCGCGCCAGTTCACCGAATTCGCCGGCGACATCCTGCCGCCCGGCACGCGCGAATGGCCTGCGTTCCTGCGCATGCTGGAGCGCACCCAACCCGACTACCGGCTTTGAGCGCCGGCACTTTCCTCTTCATTCCCAGAGACACATTTCGACCATGCAACTAGAGAACCTCACCTCTTTCATCGGCACCGAAGTCAAAAACATCGACCTGCGCGAGCCCGTGAGCGACGCCGACTTCGCGGTGCTGCGCGACACGCTCAACCAGCGCTCGGTGCTGCTGTTTCGCGGCCAGAGCATCAACGAATCGCAGCACGTGGCTTTCTCGCGCCGTTTCGGCCCGCTGCTGGGCCACGTGCTCACGCAGTTCCTGAAGAAGGAGCACCCCGAGGTCTACGTGCTGTCGAACGTGTCGGAAAACGGCAAGCCGATCGGCAACCACAAGGAGGGCTGGAACTGGCACTCCGACCTCTCGTACAAGGCCGAACCCTCGATGGGCGCGCTGCTCTACGCGCTCGAAGTGCCGCCGGTGGAAGGCGACACCTTCTTCGCCTCGATGCACGCCGCCTACGAAGCGCTTGACGACGACACGAAGGCGCGCATCCGCCACATGACGGCCACGCACAGCTACGCCAACTACTACGGCAAGGCTTTTGCCGACCGCAACCCGCTCACGCCCGAGCAACTGGCGGCCACGCCCGACGTGGTGCATCCGCTGGTGCGCACGCATCCCGAAACCGGCCGCCTCTCGCTGTACGTGGGCGAAGACGTGGTCAAGCACATCGACGGCCTGCCGGCGGAGGAGAGCACCGCGCTGCTGGCCGAGCTGAACGCGCACGCCATCTCGCCGGAGTTCAGCTACCGCCACAAGTGGCTCGCGGGCGACCTGCTGGTGTGGGACAACCGCTGCACCATGCACCGCGCCACGCCGTACGACGACAACGTGTACCGCCGCGTGATGCATCGCACCACCGTGGCTGGCGACCGCCCCTTCTGACACTTTTCCCACCTGCCAGGCAGGCCCCGCGTTTGAAGAAAACCGACAAAGACAAGCACAACAAGGAAGGCAAGAACATGGAACCGAACGAACCCGAGATGGCAGCAGAACCTCCGGCGCTGCGCGGACGCGAGCGCCAGCGCGGCAAGGGCGCCACGCTGTCCGACGAACTGAAGGACACGCTCGAAGACCTGATCGTCAGCGGTGTCATGAAGCCCGGCGCGCGGCTCGACGAAGCCGAGCTGGCCGAACGCTTCAAGGTGTCGCGCACGCCGGTGCGCGAGGCGCTCAAGGCGCTGGCCGCCACCGGCCTCGTCGACCTGCGCAGCCGCCAGGGGGGCGTGTGCGTGGCGCGCATCTCGCTGCCCATGCTCATCGAGATGTTCCAGATGATGGCGGTGATGGAAGGCCTGTGCGCCAAGTTCGCCGCGCGCCGTGCCACCGAGGTGCAGAAGCAGCGCATGAGCCAGCTGCACGACGAGCTGACGAGCATCCTTGCCTCGGGCGACCACTCGCGCTTCTACGACGTGAACCAGGACTTCCACGACGCGCTCTACGAAGCCTCCAACACGCATTACCTCGCCGAGCAGACGCGCGCGCTGCGCAAGCGCGTGCGCGTGTACCGCCGCTACGTGACCTTCCAGCCCGGCCGCATGACCGCCACCATCGGCGAGCACGGCGCCATCCTCGACGCCATCCGGCGCAACGACCCGGGGGCAGCGTTCAACGCCGCCATCGACCACGTGAGCCTGCTCGAGGACGACATCGTCGACCTGATCGCCGCGCTGTCCGAGCAGGACAACGGGGCTGCCTGAGCCCCTTCTTTCAACGCACTCAACGCCACCCTTTTTCGATCGCATCCCAGGACATCACTCCATGAAACTCGAACTCGAAGGCAAGACCGTACTCATCACCGGCGCCTCCAAGGGCATCGGCCTTGCGGCCGCCCATTCGTTCGCGGCCGAAGGCTGCCACCTGCAACTGGCCGCACGCGACGGCGCCGCCCTGGCGGCCGCCAAGGAAGAGATCGAGAAGATCTACCCGATCAACGTGCGCATCCACCCGATGGACCTGGCCGCGCCCGGCGCGATGGCGCAGCTGGCCGAAGCGGCCGGGCACGTCGACATCCTCGTGAACAACGCGGGCGACATTCCGGCCGGCCCCATCGAGTCGCTCGACTTCGCCGTGGTGCGCCGGGGCTTCCAGCTCAAGGTGCTGGGCTACATGGAGCTCAGCCAGATCTACTACGCGCGCATGAAGGCCGCGGGCGGCGGCGTGATCGTGAACGACATCGGCAACTCCGGCGAGAACTGGGACGCCAACTACATCGCCGGCTCCACCGGCAACGCCGCAGTGATGGCCTTCACGCGCGCCCTGGGCGGCGTGAGCCTGGACGACGGCATCCGCGTGGTGGGCGTGAACCCCGGCCCCGTGGCGACCGATCGCATGGTCAAGCTCATGAAGCGCCGCGCCTTCGACACCCATGGCGACGAAGGCCGCTGGGAAGAGCTGTTCGACAACTACCCCGGCGGCCGCCCGGCCACGCCGGAAGAAGTGGCCGAGCTGATGGTGTTCCTGGCTTCGCCGCGTGCGGGCTACATCACCGGCACGGTGGTGACCATCGACGGCGGCATCGCGGCGCGCGGCTCGATCATCAAGACCAGCAAGAAGGTGGTCGAGGCCGAACAGGCCCGGAGGCTCGCGGCATGAACGCGGCGCTGAACCCCGCCGCTGCAGTGCCGGCCGTGACGAGCGACGCCGAAACCCGCAACCAGTATTTCGACCGGCTGTTCACCAACCCAGACCTGATGTGGCTGGGCCAGAACACCAATCACTTTCCGCTGCACCCTGCCGTGCGAAAGGCGCTGCACGACGCCATCGACGACGAGAGCTTTCACGCCTATGCGCCGCCGCTGGGCATGGAAGCGCTGCGCTCGGCCATCGTGGAAGACCTGGGCGTGCCGGACCAGTCGGCCGTGGTGACCGACGGCGCGGTGTCTGCGCTGGCGCTGGCCTGCCGTGCTTTCTGCGTGGCGGGCAAGGGCTTCGTGACCACCGACCCGGGCTGGAAATGGCCGCTGCAGTTCGCCGCCAAGGCCGGCTCGGCGATCACCGAGATTCCGATCTACGGGCCGGAGTACGGCTTCAAGCTGTCGGCCGAGGCGCTGGCCGCGTCGACCGACGGGAACACGGCCGTCATCTATCTCGTGGACCCGAACAACCCGCTGGGCACCACCTACACCGAAGACGAAATCCGCGCCTTCGCAGACCGTGCGCGCGAGATCGGCGCCATCCTCATTCACGACTGCACCTACCGCGACTTTGCCGACAGCCACACGCTGGCTTCGCGCTTCTACCCGGAAGGCACCGTGACCATCGTGAGCTTTTCGAAATGGCTCGGCCTCGCGGGCCTGCGCCTCGGGGCACTGGTGGCCTCGCCCGAACTGCTCGCGCGCATCCTGCCGCATTCGCAGGCGCCGCTGGGCGCGAGCGTGCTGGCGCAGCGCGCAGCCATCGCGGGCCTGGGCGTCAAGGACGAATGGATGGCCGAAGTGATCGCGCAGCAGCGCGAGAACCAGCAAATGATCGTCGACGCCTTCGCCAAGCTGCCGGGCTTCGAGGTGCCGGTGTTCCCGTCGCAGGCCAACTTCATCGTGGTCGAGTGCAGCAAGGCGGGCGTGACGCCCGAGGCGCTGGTCACCGCGCTGGGCGAGCACGACATCATGGTGCGGCAGGGCACGTATCACACGCCGCGCTTCGGACATCGCTTCGTGAAGATCTCCACCACCGTACCGAAGGCCTGGGCGCAGGCGCTGTGCGACGTGCTGCCGCAGGCGGTCGAGCGTGCGCGCAGCCTGCCGGCCACGGCAGCGCTGTTCTGAGCGTCCTGAAGAAGAAAGGCCGACGATGAGTTTTGCCATCACCCCCGACGGCGTTCGCCTCTACTACGAGACCGCCGGCAGCGGCACGCCCATCGTGTTCGTGCACGAGTTCGGCGGCGACCACCGCAGCTGGGAGCCGCAGATGCGCTACTTCGCGCGGCGCCACCAGTGCGTGACTTTCGGTGCGCGCGGCTATCCGCCGTCGGACGTGCCGGCCGACATGGAGCGCTATTCGCAAGCCACCGCGGCCGACGACATCGCCGCCGTGATGGACGCGCTGGAACTGGAGCGCGCGCACATCGTGGGCCTGTCGATGGGCGGCTTCGCTACGCTGCACTTCGGCCTTCGCCATGCGAAGCGGGCCTCGTCGCTGGTGATTGCCGGCGCGGGCTACGGCGCGGAGAAAGAGCACGAGGAATATTTCCGCGGCGTCTCGCTCGAAGTGGCCAAGCAGTTCGAAGCGCAGGGCTCCGAGAAATTCGCCCGCACCTATTCGCTGGGCGCGAGCCGCGTGCAGTTCCAGAACAAGGACCCGCGCGGCTGGCAGGAATTCGCGACCTGGCTCGGCGAGCACGATGCCGTCGGCGCGGCCAACACCATGCGCGGCGTGCAGGCACGGCGCCCGTCGATCTACGACCTGGAGAGCGATCTGCGCGTGATGAACGTGCCCTCGCTCGTGGTGGTCGGCGACGAGGACGACCACTGCCTGCAGCCCGGCATCTTCCTGAAGAAGACCGTACCGGCCTGCGGTTTGGCCGTGATGCCCAAGACCGGCCACACGCTCAACCTGGAAGAGCCAGCCGCGTTCAACGCCTTGCTGGCCGAGTTCTTCGCGCAGGTCGAGGCCGGCCAGTGGAAGCCGCGTGATCCGCGTGCGCTCCCCAGCCAGATCATGAAGACCGACTGATGACCGCCGAAACCGCCACCGAAGAAGTCGCCGGAGAGCAAGGCATCTGGCGCATCGATGCCGACCGGCTCTGGGACCGGCTCATGACGCTCGCCTGCATCGGCGCCACGCCTGGCGGCGGCGTAGACCGGCAGGCGCTGAGCGCGGAAGAGATCGCGTCGTGGCGCACGATGATCGACTGGGCCCTGTCGGCAGGGCTGGAGCCTTCGACCGATGCGGCCGGCAATCTCTTCATCGCGCTGCCGGGCGCCGACCGTGATGCACCGCCCGTGCTTGCGGGCAGCCATCTCGACAGCCAGCCCGGCGGCGGCCGCTTCGACGGCGTGTACGGCGTGGTGGCTGCGCTGGAGGTGCTGACCACGCTGGCCGGGCGTGGCGTGCGTCCGCCGGTGGACATCGTCTGCGTGGCGTGGATGAATGAAGAGGGCTCGCGCTTCGCGCCCGGCATGATGGGCTCGGAGGCCTTTGCCGGCGTGCGCAGCCTCGAGGCCGTGCGTGCGGTGCGCGATGCCAGCGGCATCTCTGTCGCCGATGCGCTCGATGCCTTGCACGCTGCGTTCCCGTCGCTGCGGCGGCGGTCGCTGGGCTTTCCGATGGCGGCTTATGTAGAGGCGCACATCGAGCAGGGGCCGATACTGGAAGCGCAGGAGTGCGTGATCGGTGTCGTCACCGGCATCCAGGGCAAGAAGACATTCGATGTCGTGATCGAGGGTGAGCGTGGTCACGCCGGCACGCTCGCGATGGTCGAGCGGCGCGATGCGCTCGCAGCCTTCACGCGCATCGCGACGGCGCTCTATGCCGAGATCGGCGGCCACGACGACGCGGTGAAATTCACCATCGGCCGGCTGCAGGTCGAGCCGAACGCGCCCTCGGTGGTGCCCGAGCGGGTGACGCTGCGCATCGACCTGCGGCATCCCGACAACGCGGTGCTCGAACATCTGGGTCAGCGATTGGCCGCGCTGTGCGATTCGCTTGCCGCGCCGTGCCAGGCGAGCGTGACCCCCTTGGTCGATGCGCCGTCCAACGGCTTCGATCCCGCCTTGCAGCAGGCGATTGCGCAAGCCGCCGAGCGCATCGGACAGCCGCACATGCCGATTCTTTCGGCTGCCGGCCACGACGCGCGCCACATGGCGCCGCTGTGCCCGAGCGCGATGATCTTCATTCCCTGCCGCGACGGCGTGAGCCATGCGGAACACGAGTGGGCGGAGCCGGCGCACGTGGCGGCTGGCGCGAACGTGCTGCTGCGTGTGCTGATGCCCTACGTGGGAGCCGGAGCATGACTGCCGCAGACATCGCCACCGTCGTCGACATGGCCGATCTGCCGATGCAGCATCCGCGCGCGCCGGCCAGCGTCGCGCAGGCCAGGGCGCGCTTCTTCAATTCCGGCAACGCCTTCAACGTGAAGCTGCCAGAGGTGCCCGCGCGGCTCTTCTCGCCGCCGCCGGAAGGACGCTATGGCATGTTCGATTGCGACCAGTCGCGGGCGCTGGGCTGTGGCTTCCCGGCCACCACGCCGCTGATGCTCGCGCGCTACGTGCGCATTGCCGCCCGCGATGCGCTGCTGCCGCTGGACGTGTGCGCCACCGGGTCGGTCTGGTACGTGATTTCCGGCAGCGGCAGCCTGACAGGCGCGGTCGACAGGTTGACCTTCGGCAAGGGCGACGTGTTCCTGCTGCCCGGCGCGCCGGGCTACCGGCTCGAAGCGGGCGCCGAGGACGTGCTGCTGTGGACTGTCGGCAACGAGCCGCAGCTGGCTTTTGAACGCGCGCAGCCGGCGCCCGTGGCCAAGGCGACCATCGACGCCGTGCACTATTCGGCCGCGGATATCGAGCGCCAGTTCGCGCTGATTTTTTCGAGCGGCACGAGCGAGGAGACCTCGGGCCGCGCGCTGATCTTCTCGTCCGACCGGCAGGCCGCCGCACGCAACCTCACGCCCACGCTGACATTGAGCTTCAACACGCTCGAGCCGAACACGCACCAGCGCACGCACCGCCACAACTCCGCCGCCATCACGCTGGTTGTGCAGGGCGAGGGCTGCCATTCGGTGGTGGGCGATGCGGTGTGCCCGTGGGCGCCGTGGTCCACGCTGGTCACGCCACCCGGTGCGCCGCATTCGCACCACAACGCAGGCCCGCGCGGCGCGCTCTTCCTCATCGTGCAGGACGGCGGGCTGCACTACCACGCGCGGACGATGGGCTTCGAGTTTCTGGAGGCCGCCGGCTGACCGGTGAGCGGTGGCCGGCGGAGAAGGCAACGTAGAAGCCGAACGTTCACACCCGCTTCTTCGGATTGTCATTTGGGCGCGCCACCATGCGCGGATGGCTGGTCAACTTATCTCCATCGCCCTGACAGTGGATCAACACGACGAGGGCGACTATTTCTGGGTGCTGCTGGAATCCTTCGACAACTCGATGGAGTTCGAACCGCTGATGGAGGCGGCCAAGGGCTTTCATACCTACGCCGAGGCGTTGCAGGCGGGCTACACCGTGCTGCGCGGCCTGTCGGAAGACCTGAACGTCGGCCCGCGCGAAGAGGTCGACGAATCGTTGTTCGCTGAAGAAGACGACGCTGTCGGCGAGCTCGACTAGCGGCGCATCCCCCCAATCTTTCGCTGTCGGCGCGCAGAAGTTGGTCGCGCCGAAATTTGCGCCCGCCTGCGCGCCTATACCGATTGACGGAACCCACAAACATGGGTGGTGTTAGCCAATTGGCGGATGTCCAATGGCTGTCAGCAAGCGTAGGCTCTGACCGACACGTATCCCCGTGGCCATGCGCAGACAGTGCATCACTGCATGTCGCAGGTGTCGCGGCCGGTGGGTGTGTCCTGTCAAGACAGCCGCCGATGCGAGCCACAAGAAAGTCGGGGAATCAAATGGTCGAGTATTTCCGGGTAGGACTGCCCTACATCCGTGTGCGTTTCAAAGTGCCCGCGCGACGCGGAAGCCGTGTCGAGCTCAACGGCAGATTCGGTGTCATCACCGGTGCCAGCGGGGAACATGTCCTCGTCAAGTTCGACGGCGAGTTCGCCGCGGCAATTGTTCATCCTGTTGACCTCAACTATGTGGAGGCAGGGGAGGCAACTGAGCCGGTGAAGCTTCAGCCGTCGGTGCCGGGGGGCGCGGCCAGGCCTTGCGCCGAGTAGGGCGTCGATACGACAACGCTGGCGTCCGAGGCCAACTGCACGGCGTATTGGTCTGCGAACTCTTCGGTCTGGCGGGCGTTCGCGCCGCTCCAGTGCCTCGTGTACCAGTCGACATGGTGGCCGACCTCGTGGCAGAACAGGTGCTCGATGTAGAAGCGCCTGAGATCGGCTTGTGAAAAGTCGACGTGCCAGCGGCCTTGGTCACTGACAACCTTGGCGCCGTAGCGCACATAGGGCGCTACATGCTGGGGCTTCGGCTTTTTGCGGCCGACGTACAAGCGTCCATCCACCCGCCAGGGATAGAGAACGATGACGCGCACGCCGCTACCGTAGATGAACTGTGCCAGCGGCGCGTTGGGCCCGGTCATGCGCACCGGCCTGCGGCGAAGCCAGATATGCGTGACGCCCTTGCCATGGTCGACTGGGAGCGCACGCAACGCCGCCGCACATTCCTCCACCGACACGGGAAAGAAGAACTCGCGCGACGGGTTGTCCTGAATGAGCAGAGGCAACGCCTGGCCTGGGGCTGGCCGTTGAAGCGAGTGGGCACGGGCAAAGATGTTGTCCGTGAGCCGGCGATGCATGCGCCCGCCATAGATGTCGCCGAAGGTTCGGCTCTTCTTCCACGGGGTCGCTGAACGGTTCTTCATGAGGACGTGGTGCCGGGCGGGGCTATGCTCGGCGGCAGTTTTTGATGCGGCCAAATGATATGAAGAAAACCAACCCACCGAAGAAGACCAGCAGCTACGACATCAAGAAGCAATGGCACTGGGGCCGCGCCATGCGCGAACTGCGCATCGCCGATTTCCTGAAAGACGGGCGGGTGCTGGTGCCGGGCGAATACACCGGTGAAGGGCCGGCCACCGACGACGGCACGGGTGCGCTGCGAACTGTGGGCGGCATCCAGGTCGGGGCTGCCGACTACGCGACGGGAATGATGTGGGTGGGCCGCAAGCTGCGTGAGGGCGACCTGCCTGCGAAGCCCGACTGATCGCCCCTAATTTGGTCGCCGCGGCGGTGCAACCGAACACACGGCAGTCGCTGAATCGACTGCCCAAGCGGCCGCAGACTGGTTAACAATGGCAAAAAACTGTATATTCGTACAGTATTTTGGCCGCAAGCCTTGTTCAGCGCGGTACGCGCTTGGGGGCGATGAACCATGAACCAGTTTGAGCTTTTCTTCCCGCGGGTCGCAGCAACGGCATTGCCCATCGCATTGTCGCAACAAGCGCCGCCGCCATTGCCGCAAGAAGATCGCGAGGAGCCGTTCCAGTTCGAAGACGTCGAGGTCGAGGCGCGTGTCACGTACGCCGTGCGGCTAGCCGACTATCCGCACCCGGCAGCCGATGCCGTGAAGGTCGCCGAGCAGCGCTTCCGGCGCGAGATCGACCGGCAACTGGGCGCCGATGTGGTCGAGGCGCTGCGCGCATTCCAGAACGCGAGCGAATCGAGCGAAAGCGATCTGTCGAAGGCGGAGATCGCGATGGCCAAGCGCTGGGCCAAGGCCTACGACGCGGCGCGCACCGCGGGCTTTCGCGACCTGGGAGACACCGACGAGGCGTTTTTCGACGTGCGACCGATCTGAGCCGCTCTGACGACCGCGCCTGCAGATTGCGCGGAGGGTGACGATTCGGTCGCAGCTGTGTCAAAGTCGGGCAAGGCTTCAGACATCACTGCTTCGAAAGCGCATCGTGTTTCGTCGACCATCCATCACCTTCCGGACGACGGCCTTCGTGGCCGTGGTTTGCCTCGCCCTCGTGGCGCTCGACGGCTTGAACAGCTGGCACTCGCGAAGGGTCCAGCTTCAGCAGATGAGCGTTGCGACGTCGAATCTCGCACGTGCAATGGCACAGCAGGCGGACGACACGATCAAGCAGGCCGACACCGCGTTGGTCGGCATGGTCGAACGCATGGAATACGACGGCACGGGGCCGGCCGCCATCGAACGGCTTCGCAAGGTGCTCGCGATACGGGTGGCCGAGCTCCCGCAGCTCGACGGGCTTCACATCTACGACAAGGATGGAAACTGGGTCGCAAACTCCCGGCAAACACCGCCGCAAAACCTGAACAACGCGAACCGGGAGTACTTTCTTTATCACCGCGAACACGAGGAGCGCGGACCGCACATCGGTGTGCCGGTGAAGAGCCGCGTCAACGGCAAACTGCTCATTCCCGTGTCACGGCGCATCAATCGCGCGGACGGCAGCTTCGGCGGGGTGGCGCTCGCGACGATCGACATCAGCTTCTTCACGAAGTTCTACGACAGCCTCGACATAGGCCAGGCTGGCGCAGTCGCGCTGGTTCTCGAGAGCGGGACGATGATGACTCGCCGGCCGTACAGCACCGACATGGTCGGAAGAAACATGCTGGACACCGGCCTCTACCGTTCGTACGTGACCCAGGGCCCGGTGGGGACGGCCGAAATCCTGTCGGCGCAGGACGGCATCACGCGGCTGAACAGCTTCCGGCGCCTCACCAACTACCCGCTGTTCGTTGCGGCGGCCCTCTCCAAGGACGAGATCCTGGCCGCCTGGTGGCGGGAAACGCTTTGGCATACGGGAGGCGTCATTCTCCTGGCGTTGATCGTCGGTTTCGTGGGATGGCGGCTGGTGAAGCAGATGGAGCTGCGCAGCAAGACCGAGGCCGAGCTGCGGCGCGCACGCGACGCGCTGGAGACGCTCAACAAGACCCTGAACACCCTCGCGATGGAGGACGGCCTTACGGGTTTGGCAAATCGCCGGCAGTTCGACGTGACGCTCGACAACGAGTTCAGCCGGGCCATGCGAGACGCGAGCACCCTGGCGCTCATCCTGATCGACGTCGATTGCTTCAAGCAGTTCAACGACATCTACGGCCATACGGCCGGGGACGAGTGCCTGCAGACGATCGGCCGCACCATCTCGGGCCTCGCATCCCGCCGCCCGGGAGACCTCGCGGCCCGCTACGGCGGGGAAGAACTGGCCGTGCTGTTGCCGAACACCGATGTGGCTGGCGCGGCCGTGCTGGCGGAAAGAATCCGCAGCGCGGTGCGCGACCTGGCAATCGTGCACGCCGGTGCTCCCGACGGCTTCGTGACGCTGAGCGCCGGCGTGGATGCGCTCAGCCCCTCGGTCACCCACGGACCGCCGAAGGAGTTGATTCAGTCCGCTGACAAGGCCCTGTACGCGGCCAAGATGGGAGGCCGGAATCGCGTTTGCACGGCGGAGATACGTCCGACGACGGCGTGAACGGCTTTCCGCGCTCCCGCTGCGAGGACAGGCGGCGATACACGCAAACCGCATAAACAAGCGCGAAATCCGGATTTCCCTGCGGACCGCATCACGGGCAAGACTCGAAGGCTTTCGACAACCCAGCCTTCTTCTCTTCGGATGCCCGGCACTTCTCACTCCCCGCGCCAGCTTCGCCTCGGCTTCTTCAGCCGCCTGCTCGACGACGCGACAGCTGCCGAGCGCTACCGTCTCGCCGCTGCGCAGATCGCCCACGCCGAGGCCTTCGGCTTCGATTCGGCCTGGGTGGCGCAGCATCACTTTCACGAACACGAGGGAGGGCTGCCGTCGCCGTTCGTCTTCCTGGCCTATGTGACCTCGCGCACGAAGCGCATTCGCCTGGGCACGGGCATCGTCACGCTGCCGCTGGAAAACGCCGTGCGCGTGGCGGAGGACGCGGTCGTGCTGGATCTGCTCTCGCAAGGCCGGCTCGAAGTGGGCGTGGGAACCGGCGGCACGCCCGAATCTTTCGCGGCCTTCGGGCTGGATGGCAACGACCGTTCGGCCATCTTCGCGAGACAGCTTGCCGCGGTGCGCGCAGCGTGGGCCGGCAAGCCGCTGCAGGGCGGCGACACGCTGTACCCCGCGGGCTCGTCGCTGCTGGCCCGCATCTGGCAGGCCACGTTCTCGGTGAGCGGCGGCACGCGAGCGGGGGAGGCCGGCGACGGCCTGATGCTCTCGCGCACGCAGCCGCGCCCCGAGCACGCGCTCGACGCATCGCTTGCCGACATCCAGAACCCGATCGTCGATGCCTACCTGGCTGCATTGCCGCCCGGCAGCACGCCGCGCATCGTGGGTTCGCGCAGTGTCTTCGTCGCGGAGACCCGCAAGGAGGCGCTGCGCCTGGCCGACATCGGTCTGCGCCGCTCGGCGGCCCGCTTTGCCGCTTCGGGACAGATCGGCCTCGCTGACCGCGCCGGCCCTGATGCATCGCTCGAACAATTGATCGCCGCGTACGACGTGCACGTTGGATCGCCCGACGACGTGATCGCCTCGCTGCGCGCCGACAGAACGCTCGCACGCGTGACCGACCTGGTCTGCCAGGTGCATTCGGTCGATCCGCCGCACGAGGCGATCCTGCGCTCCATCGAACTGACCGCCACCGTGGTCGCGCCGGCCCTCGGCTGGGCGCGCGATGCGAGCGTGTCGGACCTTCAATCCCTTGCACTTCTCTAGGCTGGATTTCATGAACGCCACCGTTTCTTCTTCTTCTTCTGCGTCTGCTGTGCCTGATGTCATCGACCGGCTCGTCGGCATCGAGCCGGGCAGCCACCTCGACCAGATCCGCGTGCAGCGCGAGCAGGCGCGTACCCATGCGCAGCAGAGTTATCTCTCGCTGTTCGCGCCGACGCCGCCCGTGTTCGGGCATTTCGAAATCGCAGACCGGTTCGCCGTTGCGGCCTTCGTCGCCGGACTGCATGGGCAGGCCGACGTGGCGCGCTTCTATGCCGATGCGCTGGCGGGGCAGGGCGCTCGTGCCGGGGTGGCAGAGGCCATCGCCATCGAAACGAAGCGAGGTTCCACGCAAGGGCCGTACGGGCGCTATCCCGCAGGCCCGCTCAGCGCCGAAGATGCCCCTGGCCCTTCGTATGTGGTGGGCGCCGCGCAGCGCCCGGTGCTTGGCGAGCGGCTTTCGGCCGGCCTCGCGCATGCGCACCTGCTGGTCTTTCATCCACGCGATGCAAGCCCGGTTGCGCTGCAGTCGCTGCTCGATGCGGGGTGGTCGAGCACCGAGATCGTGACCCTGTCGCAGCTCGTGGCCTTCCTGGCATTCCAGATCCGTGTCGTCACCGGCCTCAGGGCGCTGGCGCAACGCCCCGTCACCCTTGTCGATTGACCCGAGGAACACCATGACTGCCGAATCGGCTCTGAGCCATCCCCACAACACGCACCCGAATGCCTTCACGCAGGCGCAGCTCGAATGGCTGCCCTGGCTCGAACCGCTGCCCGAGGCCGAACTGACCGAGCGGCATTTCGCCGGGCTGGTGGACGCATCGCGTGCCAAGTCGCCGTACTTCCGCCTGCTGGCGCGCGACCCGGACATATTGGGCGCGCGCACGCGCACCGACAAGGACATCTTCTACAACCCCGAAGCCGGCCTGCCGCGCGCCGAGCGTGAACTCTCGGCCGCCGCGGCCTCGCGCTACAACGGCTGCATCTACTGCGCCTCGGTGCATGCGCGCTTCGCCTCGCATTTCTCGCAGCGCACGGACGATGTGCAGCGCCTGCTGGACGAAGGCGTGAAGGCCGACCTGGGCGAGCGCTGGAATGCGATCGTGGCGGCCTCGGTTGCGTTGTCGGCTACGCCATCTGCGTTTGGCGCGGAGCACATCGAGCAGCTGCGTGCGCAAGGCCTGGACGACCTCGCGATTGCCGACGTCATCCACGGCGCGGCGTTCTTCAACTGGGCCAACCGGCTGATGCTGTCGCTGGGCGAGCCGCAGGAGCGCGGAGCAGATTGAGTCACGCCAACAGGCTCAGGAGCCAGTTGAAGAATTGACCGATGGCGACCATTGCCGCCCATAAAGCCCGGAGTGCGTCCAGCAAGTTCACTGTCCTGCAATTCAACAGATGCGCTATTTCAGCGAGGACCAAAACCTGGCCCCGGCCCGCCATGGCCGCCATGTCCAAAAAATGCAGCGAGGAAAGTCGCAGCGATGATTCCGGTGGCTACGGCCACGAGCACATATTGCCCGTCGACATAGCGCCAAGCGTAGCCCTGCGGTGGCGCGTAGAGACCCCTGGACTGCCAGTCGCTCACGACATACACCTCGCCTTGATACCCGGGTGGCAGAGGCGAGCCAGGCGCCAGGACCACATTGGTGGCAACGGGCGTTGGTGCGACCACGCAGCCACCGAGAGTGGATGCGGCAACGATGGCGGCCATTGAGATCGCGGTGAGTTTCTGGGTGATGTATCGCATGTTGGTTGAGCTCCTTTGAACAACGGAGGCTCAGCCTATGCCACCACTTGGGCCGAAATTTGGAGGTGCCGGTTGACCGGTCTCCCGGAGGGGATTCAAGGTCGATCTGCAGGCCGCGACAAAGCCCCGGTGTCTGTTCCCAGCCCCAACGCGGCGAACCTCACAGTCACTATCTACAAACGCACGTTGAATTGATTTCGTTGGTTTTCCAGCTCGGTCCGACGTACTTCTCTCCCTCCAGAACTCCGACAAGTGGCTTGCACTGAGCAGTGCAAGCGTTGCGGCGCTTTTCACCAGCTCGATCCGGGGAGACTCCGAAATAGAGAAGAACTCCGACCCAAACTACCGCCACGCTGCTGAACACAACGAGCCTTCGCCACTTCACAAAAAAATCTCTCATGGATGACTTGCTAGGACTGTAGCGACGGGACTCACGACGAGGTTGGAGGAAGAGGGCCTTAATCTACTTCTTCGACGCGAATCACGGCCGCGTGAGCATTGTTGTGCGGCAGAGCAAGGTCTAGGAGATCAAAAGATCCGAATCGTCATTGACCATGGAGACCATGAAGCCCCAGCACACTGCGGCAAGAATCTCCACGAGCCCGATAGGCTGCCAAACAATACCTCGTCTGCCGCGCAGATCTTGAAGACCCAGTTCTCGCAGCGCGAAGGCATGACCATGCATCGCAGCTTCTTTCAGGACTTCATAGGACCGCTGAAGATCGCGTGAAACGCCTTTGCCATGAGCCAACGAATAGCCGACACGAAACATCGAGGGCAGATGCCGCTTTTCTGCGCCCATCGCATAGAAGCGATGGGCCTTCGCATGTTCGCCAGCTCGCGTCAACCAACGGGCGAAGTAGAAGCAGCCCAGCGGATGCCCGTGAACTGCAGCTCGCTCGTAGTAGGCAGCAGCTTGGCTCTCGTCTTTCTCGCAGCCAACCCCTTGAGACAACATCCAGGCGACAAAAACCTGGCTTTCGACATACCCTTCGTCTGCCTGCACTTGATAGAGATCAAAGGCCAGATAAAGCAGGCCCTCCGTGTATGCCTTGCGGGCGGCGACCAGTTTTTCTTCGCGGTCTGCATGCATGCGTTCAGGGCCTTGTCTCATCGAGTCGCTTCGGCAACTGGTCCGCAAACAGTTCTACGGCCGGCATCTGCAGATGCATTGGCCGACTTTGTCGGGCACACAGATCGTGCCGCAATGACCGGAACAAGCGTAACGACATGCTCAATGAGGCAATCAAAAGTCCTTTTCTGGTTTCTGTGATTGTTCCTCGAAAGGATTACTTTGGCCTCCTTGAGACCTTGTCGAAGGCCTCGAGGTCGCACCTCACAGGACGGCAGGTATCGTTTTACAGAACTCCCACACAGACTCCACGTTGGCTTCGATGGGGGCGCGCACACTGCCTCTCGACAGTGGTTCGGCGCTGGTAGAGGCCAGGGAGAAAAAAGCCGCTCAGGGAAACCGCCTCGATGCCGACCGCTGTCACTTTTCTTCTCATACTCAGGTGCTGCCCCAGCGATAGATGATGCGCCGGTGTCGCCCGCTTCCATGCCGCTTGGATAATGCGGTCTTTGTGTCAGCAGCAAAGCAAGAATGAGTGCCGCGGATTTCCTTTTCTCTCCCGAAGTACAGAAGCTCCTCACGGTCCTGTACGCGGCGCCCGATCAACAGTTCTCGACGAATGAGCTTGCACGGCGGGCGAAGCTGGAGGAGGCCGAGACCGCCCTCACCGTGGAGCATCTCGTCCGCAGCGGCATCGTGAAGCGGCTGGCGGCGAAGGCAGACCAGGGCGATACCGTTCAGGTCGATCGCTCGTTCGTCTTCCACAACGAGCTGCGGAACATCGCGCTGAAATCGTTCGCCGCGGCAGAACCTATCCGCGCCATGCTGCGTTCCAAGTTCAAGGACTCGGTTGTGCGCGCGTTCGTGCTGGGAGAGGACGCGCAAGGCACTGTGGAACTGCTGGTCGTGCATGGCCGGCTGGTCCCTGACGAAGCCACCATGACGACAGCTTGTCAGAAGTTGTCGAAGACCATGGGCCGCCACCTCAAGGTGCACGTCATCCCGATCACCAGGCTCAACGGCATGTCGCCGCGCGATCCGTTGTCCTCGAAGCTTTCCGCGACCACCGTGCATGAGGTCGTCGCGCTCGGGGATACCAAGGCGGCACTGCCTGTCGAACGGGGCAGTCTTTTGGAGGCGGCCAGGAAGAAGCTCGCTACGCTGGCCAGACCATCCGCGCGATAGGCTTCGGCGATGCGAGCCGTGCTCAGCGTGCGGCCGACAGCCGACGAAACATGGTTCGCCCCGTGTTCTGGAAAGCGGGGCGAACCCGCGAGCTCCAGGGCGTTGCACGCACGGCCAGCCACTCGGGGCTGCCCAGGGTCTCGGCGCCCGCGAGGTCGTAGCAGGCGTAGTAGCGCGGCGAGCCTGCGGTGTCGATGTACCGGGCCGCCCGGATGGTCCCCGGCACGGCGGCCAGTCCGGGCAGGTGTTCCTGCGCGTACCAGGCGTTGAGGTCGTCCTCGAACTCGGGAAGCACGTCCGTTTCCACAACATAGTGGTGCGAAGCAACCTGGCCGGCCGACGCGCCCTGCACCTCCTGCAAGCAGGCGAGCCGTTTCCACTCGCCGGCAACACCCTGGGGCGTGAGCACCGGCGGCGTGTTCCCTGCCGCGTAGAAATAGACCAAAGCGCCATTCATTGCCTGCCATGGCTGAACTCCAGGCAGCAGCGTTCGGACCGGCGCGAGCGGCTGTTCGGCCATGGATGTGTCGGACTTGAGAAGCCATAGATCCTGCATTCCGGGCTCCTCGTTCAATGCGCGACGTTCAGAGCAACCAGCAGGCGCGACACCATGTTGTAAGCCGCCACTGTCGCCACGACTTCCACCACTCCCTTGGGGTCGAAGTGCTGCTGGATCCGGCCCATGAGCTCTTCCGCAACCACGATCTCGCGGGTCATGGCATCCGTGAGCTCGAGCACCAGGCGCTCCAGCGGCGCGAATACGCCGGGCAGCACCTCTTGCCGGACGGCGTCGATCTTCTCGGCGCTGACGCCTGCCTTCTGTGCATGCGGCACGTGCGCGTCGTACTCGAAGCTGGCGCCGTTGAGCACGGCGACCCGAAGGATCATCAGTTCGCGAAGATCGGCGGGTACGCCAGTCTGGTTGCGAACCGCCGTGAGCATGCGCTCCCAGCCCGAGGCGATCGGTTCGCTGTTGAGGAGCACCTGATAGAGCAGCGACACGCGACCGCGCTGCGCCATGATGCGGGACTCGATCTCGGCCAGCTCGGGGCGTGTGCCGGGCTGCACGAGGGGTACGCGGACAGGGGTGGTCGTCATCACTCGGCCTTGATGTTCTTGGTGTGGATCAGCTTCGCCCACTTCTCGGTGTCCCGCTTCTGGATGGTCGCCAGTTCCTGGGGCGTGGATCCGGCAGGCTCCGTGCCCGTCTTCAGCAGCTTCTCGCGCACGCCCGGGTTGGCCAGTGTGTTGCGCACCGCCTTGCTGAGCGCCTCGACGATTTCGGGCGGCGTCTTCGCAGGCGCAAACAGCGCATACCAGTTGTTGGTGTCGACGCCCCTGATGCCTTGCTCTTCCAGAGTCTTCACGTCCGGCAAAGAAGGGTGTCGCTTGCTTGAAGCCACACCCAGCGCCTTGAGCCGTCCGCCTTGCAGATGTCCAAGCAGCCCGGGCACGTCGCCGAAGAATCCGCCGATCTGGCCTCCCATCAGGTCCGTGATGGCCGGCGCTGCACCCTTGTAGGGGACATGAAGCAGCCTGGCGCCGCTCGAATCGGCCAACTGCTCGATTGCCAGATGCGGAATGCTGCCCGTGCCGGAGGAGCCCATCGGCGTTGCTTCGGCGCGCTTCTTCGTTGCTGCCACGAAATCGGCCGCGTCCTTGGCCGGGTTGCTCTGCTGGGTCACCAGCAGTTCGACGTTGTTGACGACCAGCGAGACCGGCGCGAAGTCGCGCTGCATGTCGTAGGGGAGCTTCTCGTACAGCGAAGAATTGATCGCAGCCGCGCCGACGCTGGTGAACCACAGCGTGCCGCCGTCCGGGGCCGACTTCATGACATCGACGGCGCCGATCGCGCCGTTGGCGCCGGGCTTGTTGTCGATGATGACCGTGCGGCCCAGCTCCTTGCCGAGCTGTTCGGAGAGGATGCGGGCGACCGAGTCGACAGGTCCCCCGGAGGTGAAGGAAACGACGATCCGCGTCGTCTTCGGCTGTGCATGGACAGCGGGCGCCAGCGCCATGGCAAATGCTGCCGCGAGCAGGATGCGTTGGATGGTCATGAATGTCTCCGTCTTTTTTTGGGTAACTCGAATCTCAGTCGCAGCGCGCGGTCATGCCGCCGTCGACGATCAGTTCTGTGCCGGTGATGAATCGTGCCTCGTCGCTGGCCAGGAACAGTACCGCGCTCGCCGTGTCCCGGCCGTCGCCCATGAAGCCGAGTGGAATGCGTTTCTGGCGCTGGGCCAGCAGTGCGTCGACATCACCGCCTGCGCGCTGCTTCGCCAGGCGTGTTTCGACCATCGGCGTGTGCAGTTGCCCTGGCACGACGCTGTTGACCCGGACACCCTTGGCCGCGTGCTGGACCGCGATCACGCGCGACATCTGGATGACGCCGGCCTTGGTCGCGGCGTACGCCACCTGCGCGCTGCCGGTCCAGCGCAGGCCGGAAGTCGAAGAGATGTTGACGATCGAACCCGCGCCTTTCGCCAGCATCGTGGGAAGCACATGCTTGCAGGTCAGGAACACGCTCTTGAGGTTGGTGTCGACCTGCAGATCCCATGTCTCTTCGGGCAGTTCCACCGGCCCGCCCGCTGCGGACCCTCCCACGTTGTTGACGAGGACGTCGACGGTCCCGTACGCGTCCAGGCACGCGGCCGCCATGGCCGCCACGCTCTCGCTGTTCGTGACGTCGCAGACCCATGGCGTGATCGACGCGCGGACGTCGCCGGCCAGCTCGAGCGTCTCGTCGAGCCGGGCACGGTCGCGATCGACCGCCAGGACCCTGGCGCCCTCCTGGGCGAGGCGCACGGCGATGGCGCGGCCATTGCCCCAGCCGGCGCCGACGCAACCGGCGCCGGTCACGATGGCGATCTTGTTCTCGAATCGGAGGCTCATGGCCTGTC
Source organism: Variovorax sp. YR566 (assembly GCF_051992195.1). Taxonomy (NCBI): domain Bacteria; kingdom Pseudomonadati; phylum Pseudomonadota; class Betaproteobacteria; order Burkholderiales; family Comamonadaceae; genus Variovorax; species Variovorax sp. YR566. The sequence continues at coordinate 3,298,891 of NZ_CP197092.1, forward strand.
TCCAAACTGATAGAGGCGTTCCGGATTGCCGACCAGCAGCGCATGGAGCGCAGATTCCGTAGGGGCGATCTCGGCAATGAGGTCGACGAGTTGCTGCTCGTCGGGAATGGGGCCGGCGTGGTTCGGGTGCGGCCAATCGTTGCCCCATACGACCCGGTCGCCGAACTCGGCGACCAGCGTTCGGGCAAAGGACTGGGCGTCGGCGTAGGGCGGGCCCAGCCGTGTGATGCGGTCCATGCCGCTCACCTTGACCCAGAAACGCTCATCCGCCATCAGCCGCAGCAGCGCCCGGAAGTCCGGCTGGTCAAGACCCAACGCCGCATCGATGCGCCCGATGTGGTCGATCACCACCGGCGTGGGCGAGCGACGCAGTGCGGGCGCTAGGTCCGTGAGCAGCGCGGGATCGCCGTGAATCTGCAGATGCCAGCCAAGCGGCGCGAAGCGGCCCGCCAACGACAGGACGTCCTCCATGTCCGCGTGCCGGCCGAGGTGGCCCATGAAGTTGAAGCGGACGCCACGAAAGCCTGCGGCGTGGAGCCGCTCGAGTTCTGCGTCGTCGACGTCGGTCGGCAGCAGGGCGATCGCCCGGTAGCTCGAGGGCCGCGACGCAACGGCGTCCTCGGCGGCGCGGTTGTCGAAGCCGTGGCAGGTCGACTGCACGACCACGCAGCGTTGCAGGCCAAGGCGGTCGTTCAGCGCATACAGGGCTTCCTTGGGCGCATCTGTTTCGGGAATGAAGGCGGCGTCCGGGGCGTAAGGAAAGCGCGCGCCGGGCCCGAACACATGACAGTGGGCGTTGCAGGCGCCTGGGGGAAGGGGGAAGGTCATGCAGGCAGTTTCCCCACCGATAGCCACCGGCGTAAGGACAACATGCCTATATCAGCTATGCTGAATTCCTATGGAATTGCGCCAGCTTCTGTATTTCGTCACCGTGGTCGATGCGGGGAGCTTCAGCCGCGGCGCAGTGGCGCTCAACCTGGCGCAGCCCAGCTTGAGCAGGCAGATCGCCTTGCTGGAGGCAGATCTCGGGCAACGCTTGCTGGTGAGAACCGGACGCGGCGTGACCACGACGGATGCAGGCGTTGCGCTGCTCGTTCACGCACGCGCGATGCTGGACATCTCCCGCCGTGCCCGCGACGAATTGCAGGAACTGGATGAGAGTCCCGGCGGCCGTATCGTGGTCGGCATGCCGCCGCGGGTGGCCCTGGGCCTGAGCACGCCCCTGATCCAGCAGTTCCGGGAGAGGTTTCCGCGCGCCGTCATCACCATCCTCGAAGGCCTGAGCGTCTCACTGCGCGAATCCCTGATCGCGGGGCGGCTGGATCTGGCGCTGCTGTTCGATCCCGCCGCTTCGCCCCAGCTGAGCTTTCAGCCCTTGATGCGCGAAAAACTATTGCTGGTCGCACCGCCCAAGAGCAAGCTGCCAGCACGTGTCGGACTGGCGGCACTCGCGAACTACCCGATGGTGTTGCCCAGCGCGCCAAACGCAATCCGGCACCTGCTCGACTCCGTCCTTGGCCCGCGTCGCATCGAGCTCCAGGTGCTTGCGGAGGTGGGAGCTGTCCACACCGTGCTTGCGCTCGTTGCAACCGGGGTCGGGTGCACGATTCTTCCGGAGAGCGCCCTCGGCGCACCCGGCGGCGAGGCATTGCCGCGGGCGCCGATCGGGCCGCCCAGCATCTGGAATGCATTGGTGCTTGCGACACCGACCGCGCGTCCGGCCACCCGTCTTGTCCGCGGCACGGCAGAAGTTCTTCAGGAGCTGGATTTCCGGCGTCGCGAGACGGATCCGGGAGATATCTATCGCTTGTCGAAATAGGGAATGAAGACATCGTTGGCGGATACGCCTACTTGCTTCACCCAATCCAGCGAAAAACGTTCCCCGAGACGCTTGACGTCTCGGCCGAACAAATAGGAAGGTGATTCGATCTTCATGCCGCTTCGCTTCAATTCTTCCAGGGACTGAGCGGCAACCGATGCGCTGTTGGACCATCCGCGAAGTTCTGCCGCTGCGCTCGCGTTCTTCAATGCCTCGCGCAACGGGGCGCCAATGGCGTCCCATGCCTTCTTGTTGGCAAACACAATGTTCTTGGGAAAGAACGCATTGATTTCGTAGAAGTAGTGCATGGACTGCCATGCACGGCTTTCCACTCCAGTCACGGCGGACGTCATCATGCAGTCGATGCGTCCATCAGCGAGTGCCTTGTTGAGTTCGGTAGCTGGAACATCGACGGCTTCGGTGCCCATGAGCGTTGCGATCTTTGCAGTGTTTGCGTTGAACGTGCGCATTCGCATGCCACGCATGTCCCCCAATCCGCCAAGCGGTCGGGTCGAGTACAAGCCTTGCGGTGGCCACGGCACGGCATACAGAACCTCAAGTCCCCGACTTGCGAAGGCTTTCTCGATCAGGGGACGCTGAATTCGCCAGAGCCGAAGTGCATCGGCATAGCTGTCGGTGATGAATGGAACCGAATCTGCGCCCGCGATCGGAAGGTCGGCGACAAGACTGCTCATGATGACTTCGCCAGCTTCGACTTTTCCGTCCTGCACGGCGGACTGAATGGCGTTCAGCGCATACAGGGAGTTCTTGGGATAGACGTCGATATGAAGCTGCCCCTGCGTCGCGAGCTCAACATCCTTGGCCATCGCAATGAGATTGGCCGTGTGAAAGTTCTCCAGCGGGTATCCCGTTGCGATCCGCCAAACGGTTGCACCGCGTGCAGTGGAAAGAGCCCCCGCGCCGCACGCCAGCAGGGTAAAGGTACGACGAGTGACTCGATGGTTCATGAATGGCCTCGGTTGATGCTGCGAAGAAGGGTCACATGCCCAGATACACGCGACGTACTTCGGGGTTGTCGCGCACCTCGGCTGCCTTGCCTGACAGCATCAGTCGGCCTGTCTGCAGCACGTAGGCACGCTCCGCGATCTCCAGGCTTTCAGCCAGGCGCTGCTCGACCAGAAGCACGGTCACGCCAGCCTTGCGAATCGTCAGGACGGCCTCGAAGATTTCGTCGACCAGCTTGGGCATGATTCCTTGCGAGGGTTCATCCAGCATCAGAAGACGCGGCCGCGTCATCAAGGCGCGGCCGATGGCCAGCATCTGCTGCTCGCCACCCGACAGCGTCTCCGCCCGTTGCTTCAGGCGCTCCTTCAAGCGCGGAAACAGCGTGAACACCTGGGCCAGCGGTGCGTCGCGGTCTGCCTTCTTGCGATGCAGGTAGCTGCCCAGGCGCAGGTTATCTTCCACCGACAGGCGCGGAAACAGCCGCCGGCTTTCGGGAACGAACGCCAGCCCGCGTGCGGCGATCTGGTGGCCGGGCAGGGCATCGATGGCCTCGCCGGCGAAGCGGACCTGGCCCGACTGCGTCTTGACCAGCCCGGCAATCGACTGGAGCAGGGTCGACTTGCCGGCACCGTTGGCACCGGCGACGACGACGATCTCGCCCTCGTTCACGGACACCGAAATATCGGCGATGGCGACCATGCCGGCATAAGCCGTGGTCAGGCCATTGACTTCAAGCAGCATGGCGCGTTCCAAGGTAGGCGGAGATCACCGCCGGGTCGCGCACGACGTCGGCGGGGCTGCCGCTGGCAAGGACGGTGCCGAGGTTGAGGACGATGGCGCGGTCGACCAGCGGCATCACGATCTGCATCACATGCTCGACCATGACCACGGTGATGCCCGCGTCGCGCACGCGCCGGATCAGCTCGACGCCCAGTTGCGCCTCGCTCGGCGTGAGGCCCGTGAGCACTTCGTCGAGCAGCAGCAGCTTGGGTTCGGTGGCCAGCGCCCGCGCAACCTCCAGGCGGCGCTTCTCGGGCGGCGTGAGTTCGCCGGTGAGGGTGCCGGCCGTGCGCGAGAGGCCGGTGAAGTCGAGCACCTGCAGTGCGGCCAGGCGAGCCGCCTTCGACGAGGCGTGGCGCACGAAGCCGCCGACCATCACGTTCTCCAGCACCGTCATGGAATCGAAGGAGCGCGGGACCTGGTAGGTGCGCGCAATGCCGAGCGCACAGCGCCGCGTGGCCGGCAGTTCGGTGATGTCGCGGCCGTCGAAGCGGATGCTGCCCGAGGTCGGCAGATAGGCGCCGGCGATCAGGTTGAACAGGGTCGACTTGCCCGCGCCGTTGGGCCCGATCAGCCCGAGGATCTCGCCCCGGTGCACGCGGATGCTCACGTCCCGGTTCGCGACGAGGCCGCCGAAGCGGCGCGTGACGTCGATCGTCTCCAGAAGAATGTCGATGCTCATCGTGCAGCCTCCCGGATCCGGGTCTTCCTGGCGAACAGCTTGATCAGCCCTTCGGGCTTGAGCAGCGCAACCGCCATGACGAGGCCGCCGTACAGCATCAGGTCGAGGCCGCCACCGGAGCCGCCGACGTAGCTGCGCGTGAACTCCGACAGCGGCACGAGGATCGCAGCGCCGAGGATCGGCCCCCACAGCGTGCCGATGCCGCCGAGTACCACGGGCAGCACCATCAGCAGCGAGAACCTGAAGTGCATCACGCTGTCGGGATCGACGTAGGACACGAAGGCCGCATAGAAGCCGCCGCCAATCGCGGTGAAGAAGGCCGACAGCGCGGCGGCCGCCATCTTGGACCGGAACACGGTCACGCCGAGGCTTTCGGCAGCTTCGGGGTGGTCCTTCACGGCGCGCCACCAGTAGCCCCATTTCGAGCCTTCGATGAAGAAGGTCAGCAGCCAGGTCACGACGAGCAGCCCGAGCGCGAAGAAGATGTAGGGCGTCTTGTCGCGCGCAAACTGCAGCGTGGCCCAGCTGTCAGGGCCGAAGGGCCATTGGATGCCCGTGGCGCCGCCGAGCCAGTCCCAGTTGTGGACGATCAGCAGCCCCATCTCGGCAATCACCAGGGTCGCGATCGAGAAGTAGTGGCCCTTCAGCCGGAAGGTGCCGTAGCCGAGCGCCAGGGCCAGCAACACCGCCAGTCCGCCACCGGCGAGCATGCCGAACCAGGGCAGCACGCCGTAGCTCACATAGAGCTTGCTGACCGCATACGCACCAACGCCGAAGTACAGCGCGTGCCCGAGCGAGATCTGGCCGCAGTAGCCGCCGAGGACGTTCCAGCTCTGGGCGAGGGCGGCGTACATCAGCGTCAGCACGATCACGTTGCGCAGGTAGGCGTTCTTCACCAGCAGGGGCAGCAGGGCGATGAGTGCGAACACCACCACCGCCTCGATGAGCTGGCGGCGCCGATGCCGGGTGACGCCGGCCAGCAAAGAAGACGAAGAAGACGAAGAAGACGGCACAGCCGCAGGGGAAGATGGGATGGACATCAAAGCTTCCCGAACAGCCCCTGCGGGCGAAGAAAGATGACGACCAGATAGAGCGCGTAGATACCCATCGATTTCATGGCCGGCGGCAGGATGTTGGCAGTGAGGGCTTCGACCAGCCCGACGACGATGCCCGCGACGAGCGCGCCGAATACGCTGCCGAAACCGCCGAGCGCGACAGTGATGTAGGCGATGGTCGCAAAGCCGGCTCCCACCTGGGGATGAATGGCGTACGAGGTCGCGAGTACCGCGCCTGCCACGCCGACCAGCGCCGCACCCAGGCCCCAGCCGAGCGCGAACACGCGGTTGCTGTCGATGCCGACCAGCGCGACCGCGCCCTTGTCCTCGCGCGTGGCCTCCAGCGCCCGGCCGAAGTCGGTGCGCGTCATCATCAGGTACAGGCCGCCGAAGGCGACCAGTGAGATGAGGCCACCGAAGATCTGCGACCAGGGCAGGAAGATGCCGCCGAGGTCGAGCGTCTTCGCGCTGAGCCAGGTGTGGTCGACATTGCGGAAGTCCGGCGTGAAGAAGAACTGCGCACCGCCCTGGATCAGCGTCGCCAGGCCGAAGGTGGAGAAGATCTGGACCATGCCCGTGTTGACCTTGGAGCGCATCGCATGCCGCACCACGCCCGCATAGACGCTCGCGCCGACGATGAACATGACGGCCGCCACCAGCGGCAGCGAGAGCACCGGATCGAGGTGCGCGAACACCGCGAAGCCGAAGGTCGCGTACATGGCGAGCATGAGGAACTCGCCATGGGCGAAGTTCACCACGTCCATCAGCCCGAAGATGAGCGAGAGGCCGGCGGCGATGAGGGCATAGATCAGCCCCATCAGCAAGCCGGTGGCCAGGATCTGCGGCAGGGCGGAGGCGGTCATGGGTTCATCGGCCAGACCGGCGTCGCGGTTGCGACTTCGAACGGAAACACCGTCGAGAACTTGCCTGCCTTGAACTGGATCAGCACGGGGCTGGCAAATGTGTTCTGGCCCGTGGCGTCGAACTTCACGCGCTTCCACGGCATGATGGTTTTCTCGCCGGGAATGTCGGTGGCGACCAGCGCTTCGCGGATCTTCTTCGGCTCGACCGATCTGGCGCGGTCTATGGCCTCCGCCAGCACCATCATCGCGGTGAACACCCGCGAGGTCTGGTCGTTGAGGTCGCGTCCGGCGCGCGCCTTGAACATGTCGTTCACGGCCTTGGCCGACGGCCGCTTGTCGCCCATGTCGGCGGAGAAGCTGGCGCGCGAGATCATGCCCTGGAGCTTGTCGCCCACCGATTCGAGCGTGGGCTTCTCGATATAGCCGGCCGCTTGCGTCACGAGGTTCTTTGGCTTGTAGCCGATCGACGCCATCGCATTGGTCAGCAGGATTGCGTCGCTGGTGTAGCTGGAGGGCAGCAGGACGTCGGGGTTGGCCGTCTTGATCTGCTGTGCCTCGGCGCTCAGCGAGGGCGAGTTGGCGCGGTACTTGATGTCGCAGGCGATCTTGTAGCCCCGCTCGTTGGCCAGCTTGCGCTGCACGGCGGACGAGTCCGTGCCGAAGATGGTGTCTTCGTAGAAGATGCCGACGCTGCCGATCGGCTTGCCCTTGCCCTTCATCGCATCCATGAAGTCGAACATGGCCTCGCTGAACATCTCGTCATGCGCCGAGGTGCGAAAGAAGTACTTCAGGCCGCGCCGGCTCAGGCTCGGGGAAGACGAGTCGGCGCAGAGATAGGGCACCTCGTAGCGCTCGCAGGTGGCGCTCACCGTGGCGGAGACGGCCGAGTGGAATGCACCCACGATGGTGCAGACGTTTTCCTGCGTGATCAGGCGTTCAGCCTCGGAGCGGCCTTTTTGCGGGTCGCCCTGGTGGTCGGCGTAGACCACCCGCACCTTTGCGTTCCCCAGGCCTGCAAGGCCGGCATTCCGGGCACCCGGCAGGTCGAGCGTGCTGGCGGTGTTGATGATTTCCAGTGCGGTGTCGATCGCGTGCTTGCTGTCCACGCCGACCTGCGCGCTGGACCCCGTCAACGGGTAGATCACACCGATGACGACCTCGCCTTTCTGGGCCAGGGCCTGGGTGAAGGCGCCGTTCAATGCCACGGTGCCGGCAATGCCAATGAGGGCTTGTCTGCGTTTCATAAATGAATCTCCGGTACTGCAGGGGTGAATCGGGGAGGAAGCGTGAAGGCGATGAAAAGTCAGAACACCGCGAGGTGGCTGTTGCGGACGTCCGAGACCAGCATCTGCCCAGGCTTGTGGGTGATTGCAAGTTTCGGGCGCGCTGTGCGAATTGCGCGTTGCGGTGTCACGCCGCAGGCCCAGAACACGGGCACTTCGCCGGGCCGGATCTCGGAGCGCTCGCCGTAGTCGGGCTGCTCGATATCCCGGATGCCGATGGCCGCCGGGTCGCCGAAATGCACCGGCGCGCCGTGCACGCCAGGAAAGCGCGATGTGATCTGGATCGCCCGGATGGCCTGCTGCGGCGTCATCGGCCGCATGCTCACGACCATCGTGCCGCCGAAGCGGCCGCTCGGGACGTTGGCGATGCTGGTGTCGTACATCGGCACCGTGGTGGCCTGCTCGATGTGGCGTATCGGCAGTCCGGCCTCCAGCAAGGCTTCTTCGAAGGACATCGAGCATCCGATGACGAAGCCGACCATGTCGTCGGTCCACAGTTCGCGCAGGTCGAGCACTTCGCCGGCCGGCTCGCCGTCGCGGAAGACGCAGTAGGCCGGTGCATCGGTGCGCAGGTCTACCTCGCCGAGTTCGGGCACGCGCCAGTCGCCGGGCTCGCTGACGCCGATCACCGGGCAGGCCTTCGGATTGAGGCGGCAAAAGCGCAGGAATTCTTCGGAGAATTCGCGCGGCAGGATCGCCAGGTTTCCCTGTGTATAGCCGGGGCTGTGGCCTGCGGTCGGGCCCCTGAAGCGGCCTTCCCGAATCTCGCGGCGCAGATCGTCAGGATTCATCCAGATCGTGGAGTTCATCGGGTTCTCAAGGGAAGTGAGCAAGGAATTTGCTTACTGTAGAAATCGCAGTGCACCGCGTCCATCGAGGAATTTGCGCGGGCACTGTTCAGAGAAATTGAACAGCGCACGCCCCACACCGGGGAATGAGGCTGCAACGTAGTGCGCTCGCGCACTGGATCAGGAGCAAGTGAACACCAAATTCATCGAGACCTTCGTGATGCTGGCCCGCATCTGCAGCGTGCGCCGCGTGGCGGAGCACCTCAATGCCACGCCCGGGACCATCTCGATGCGTGTGCGCAGTCTCGAGGAGGAACTGGGCGTCACGCTGTTCGACTACGACCACAAGACCATGCGCATCACGCCGGATGGCGCGCGCCTGCTGCGCCATGCCGAAGGTGTGCTGGAGGCAACGCGCGCCATCCAGGCTGCTGCGGCAAGCGGCAGCGCGATCGGCGGCCGCATCCGCGTCGGCGTGCTCGAGACGGCCGTGCACACATGGTTGCCCGACTTCATGAAAGCGATGCGGACCCAACTGCCGCAGGTCGAAGTCGATCTCACGGTCGACCTCACCGTGGATCTGGCCGACCAGTTGATGCGGGGCACCCTGGACTTCATCCTGCGGGTGAGCAACGAGGTCGGCAGCAGTTATTCGGTCATGGAAGACCTGATGTCGTTGCCGATCCACTGGGTCGCCAGGCGCGGGCTCATCCCCAAGCGCGACGCACTGCGCAAGACACTCTCGCACCAGTTGCTGACGCAGGTGCGCGGTACGACACCACACATCGCCGCGGTCAATCTCGCGCAGCAGCTCGCGGCGCGCCAGGGCATGGCGCAGGGCGATCTGCGCATCTCCGGTTCACCGTCGCTGGCGGCATTGGTGTCGCTGGTGCGGGAAGGCGTCGGTGTCGGCATCATCCCCGGCTTGCTGGTCAGGGAACACATCGAACGCGGCGAGCTCGTGGTGCTGCCGTTGCCCGCGCCACCCTCACTCGGCGTGGCGCTCTCGCACCAGTCCAATGCGACGCCCATCGTGCTGCGCACCGCCGACATCGCGCGACAGGCGTGCAAGGCGTATTGCAGGCGTTGCGGCACCCAGTGGGTGCAGCACCTCGGCTGACTGGCATACCAAACTTGAAAATACCTTCAACCAACATGCAAGATGCAATGCCGGCGATTCCTCCCGGTCGGGCCAGCGGCTCTGCGCACCGTCTCACGGGCTGGCAAATCGAACCGGTGGGCGATCGATGCCTCCTGGTGCGTCTGGGCGATCAGGTCGGTGCAGAGACCAGTCGCACCGTGCAGAACGTCGCTGCATACCTGTCATCGGCAAACCTGCCCGGCGTGTTCGATGTGGTGCCCGCATTCACGACCGTGGCCCTGCACTATCAGCCGCTCGCATTCGCGCGACGCCAGGGGGCGGCGTCCCTTCAGTTGGCACGGCGCATCGAGCGGCTGCTGGGCGGTGATATTCCCACGCTGCCAGTGAACGACCAGGTGATCGACATCCCCGCCTGCTATGGCGGCGAATACGGCCCCGACCTGGAGGACGTGGCCCGGCGCTGCGGCCTGACGGCCGAGGAAGTCGTCGGTCTGCATTCCGCGGCGCCGATGTCGCTCTACGTCTATTTCTTCTCTCCGGGCAACCCGTTCTTCGGTCCGGTCGATCCCCGGCTGAAGGTTCCGCGCCGCGCGACGCCGCGCCTGCTGGTGGAGGCAGGGTCGGTCGCCATCGCCAACGGCATCACGTCCATCTACCAGACGGCGCTGCCCGGCGGCTGGAACGTGATCGCCCGTACCCCGTGGAGCATGTTCGATGTGACGAAGACCCCGCCAACGCGGATGCAGCCCGGCGCCCGGGTGCGCTTCCATCCGATCTCGCCTTCGCAATTCGCGCAGATGCAGGAGCCCAGGTCATGACCAGGAGCTCGTTCGCGCACATGCAGGTTCTGCAACCGGGCATGTTCTCGGTGGTGCAGGACCTGGGGCGCCTGGGCCATCAGCACCATGGCGTTCCGGTGACCGGTGCCATGGACGAGTGGTCGCACCGGGCTGCCAACATGCTGGTCGGCAACGCCGACGATGCGGCCGTGCTCGAGTGCACGCTGACCGGCCCCGCCGTTCAATTCACCCGGGACACGCTGCTGGCCGTCTGCGGTGCGCAGGTCCGCATCACCGCAGGGGACCGGCCCGTTCCCATGGGTTGTGCCGTGCTGTTGCGCCGCGGCGTGACGCTGGCTTTCGGCGAGCGCAGCAGCGGCGCCCGGATGTACCTGGCGGTGCGCGGCGGCTTCGCGACGACGCCCGTGCTCGGCAGTCGCAGCACGTATCTGCCCGGAAACTTCGGCGGTCACGAGGGGCGGGCGTTGCGCAAGAGCGACCGGGTGCCACTCGCTGCGTCGGATCCGGATGCGCCCACGCTGGCGCTCGAGCGCATCCTGGTGCAGAGCGGCTTGCCGTTCGTGGCGGCAGCGCGCATCGGCACCGAACTGCCGGACGGATCGCCCGAAGGCGTTCGCTTCATACCGGGGCCGCAGTGGAACGCCTTCTCTGCCGAGGCGAGAGAGCGTTTTGTCAGCCAGCCCTTCGCGATCTCGTCGCGATCCAACCGCATGGGCTACCGACTCGAAGGCCCCGGCCTGCAGCTCACGCAGCCGCTGGAGATGATTTCGGAGGCCACGAGTTTCGGCACGGTGCAAGTGCCGCCCGACGGCCAGCCGATCGTACTGATGGCCGACCGCCAAAGCGCAGGCGGCTATCCCAAGATCGCCTATGTCGCGAGCGCCGACCTCCCGCGCCTGGCCCAGGCGCTTCCGGGTGCGTCCATCCGCTTCACTCCGGTGGCCCAGCAGGCGGCCGAGCAGGCATGGCTCGATCTCGAAGACCGGCTGGCGCTGGTGCGGGAGATGGCCGCGCATGCGCTCGCCTGAGCCCGCATCGAGCCGCACGCGCCCACTTACAAGGAACAAGGAAACACAGCCATGCCATCGATCGACATCAACTGCGACATGGGCGAGAGCTTCGGCCCCTGGGTCATGGGGCAGGACCTCGAGATCCTCCCGCACGTGACCTCCGCGAACATCGCCTGCGGCTTTCATGCGAGCGACCCCGACACCATGCTGAAGACCGTGCGTGCGGCCATTGCCAACGGCGTGGCGCTGGGCGCCCATCCCGGCCTGCCGGACCGCCAGGGCTTCGGACGACGCGCGATGGACATGTCGCCGGCCGAGGTCTATGCGCTGGTGATCTACCAGGTCGGCGCGCTGCAGGGCTTTGCGCGGTCCCAGGGCGCATCGCTGCACCACGTGAAGACCCACGGCGCTCTCTACAACATGACCGTGCGGCAGCCGGCGCTCGCCGAAGCGGTGGCGCAGGCGGTGTTCGATTTCGATCCGACGCTGCAGCTCTTCGTGGCGAACAGGAACATGGCCCAGGCCGCGCGCGACAAGGGCCTGGCGGTGTGCTCCGAGGTCTTCGCAGACCGCAGCTACCAGGACGACGGCACGTTGACGCCGCGCTCGCAGCCGGGCGCCATGATCGAAGACGTCGAGCAGGCCATCGCACAGGTGCGGCGCATGGTGCTCGAGGGTGTCGTTCGCTCCGTGAACGGCGTGGACGTGCCGGTGACCGCCGACACCCTTTGCCTTCACGGCGACCAGCCCGGCGCCGTCGTGTTTGCCCGGCGAATCCGCGAGGCGTTGCTGGCCGACGGCAATGCCATCGCGCGGACCTGAGCGTTTTCGACTGCACGCCCTTGCTGCGATCGGCGCGGCCTGCCTGGTCCCGCCTGGAGGTTCAGGCACCGGCTCGCGGACAGCAGGCGCAAGCGCCACTCTGCCGGAGTCGCCGATAGCTCGAACCGTCGCTCTGCGCCGCAGCATGCCGCAACTTTTCGCCGCTTCGCTGCCCACCCAGTGAAGCCGGCACGCTCAGCACGCGGCCGGACTCCGATCCGCATGCGGGGCAGGGCGCCGGCCTGTCGAACAGGGCCATCGGCCGCCGTTCGACGAATGGTCCGCAGCGCGGGCAGGCGTAGTCGTAGGTGGGCACGGAGTTACCAGCCGCCCGATTCACCACGCGCCACATAGCGGCCGCTGCCGCTCTTGCCGAGCCATCGGTCGCCGTCGACGATGAGTTCGCCGCGCAACAGCACTTTCTTAACCTGTCCCGTTACGCCCCGGCCTTCGAACAGCGTGAAATCGCAGTTGCCGTGCTGCGTCTTCGCCGAGATGACGTGCGGCGCATCGGGGTCGAAGATCACCAGGTCGGCATCGCTGCCGACGGCGATCGTGCCCTTTTGCGGAAACAGTCCGAACAGCTTCGAGGGCGCCGTGGACACCAGCTCGACGAAGCGGTTGAGCGAGATGCGGCCGGCGCGCACGCCGCCGTCGTAGAGCGTCGCCATGCGTGTTTCCACGCCGGGTACGCCGTTGGGGATCTTCGAGAAATCATTGCGGCCGTACGGCTTCTGGTTCACGCGCCCCAGGTGCCCTTCCTTCATGCAGAAGGGGCAATGGTCGGTCGAGACCAGCTGCAGGTCGTCGGTGCGCAGTGCGGTCCACAAGGCCTGCTGCGACTCCTTGGAGCGAAGCGGCGGACTCATCACGTAGCGCGCCAGATCGAAGTCTTCGCTGTCGTAGGCGCTGTCGTCGAAGAACAGATAGTGCGGACAGGTTTCGGCAAACACCGGCACCCCCATGTCCCGGGCCTCGACCACATGCTTGAGCGCTTCCCTGGCCGAGAGATGGACGAAGTACACGGGCGCGTCGGCGAGCTCGGCGAGCTTGATGCCGCGGTGCGTGGCTTCGCCCTCCATGATCGCCGGCCGTGTGAGCGCGTGGTACTTGGGTGCGGTGTGCCCCTGCGCGAGCGCCTCCTTGATGAGGAGTTCGATGATGGTCCCGTTCTCGGCGTGCAGCGCGATCATGCCGCCGTGCTGCCCGACCATGCGCATGGCCTGGAAGATGGCCGCGTCGTCGACCATCACCGAACCCGGGTAGGCCATGAACATCTTGAAGCTCGAGACTCCTTCATGCCTGATTGCGTGCTGCATGTCGGCCAGCGCCTGGTCGTCCACGCCGGTCACGATGACATGGAAGCCGTAGTCGATGCAGGCCCCGTCGGCGCCCTTCACCCGGGCCCGCTCGATGGCCTCGAGCACGCCCACGCCCTTGCGCTGGAAGGCGAAGTCCACGATCGTCGTGGTGCCCCCGAAAGCGGCCGAACGCGTGCCCGACTCGAAGCTGTCGCAGGTGGTCGAGTCGCCGAAGGTGTTGTCCATGTGGGTGTGGCAATCCACCCCGCCGGGCAGCACCAGCATGCCGGCGGCGTCGATGACCTCGACGTCGGCTCCGACATCGAGTGCGCGGCCAATGGCGACGATGCAGCCATCGTCGATCAGCAGGTCGGCGGTGTAGTCGTCCACGGCCGTGACGATGCGGCCGTTGCGGATGATCTTGCGGGTCATGGGCGGGGCTCTCCTTGGTCGGCTCGGTTCAGGCGTGCACGCCGGCCTCGGCCAGCGCACGTTCCAGTGCCGCGATTTCATCGCGCGGCAGCGGTCCTATCGGGGGGCGCATGGCGTCGCTCGGAAAGCGGCCCAGCAGCTTGAGGCAGGTCTTCAGGCGCGCCGTGGCATATCCGCCGGGCGCGGTGCCGTAGATCGCCTTGGCGAGCGGGTAGATGCGGTCGTTGAGCTTGCGTGCCTGCGCGAGGTCGCCACGCTTGATCGCAAGGTCGAGGTCGATCACCAGTTCGGGAACGACCGCGGCCAGGCTCACCAGGCTGCCTTCGCTGCCGATCGCGAAGCAGGTCAGCAGATGCTCGTCGCCCGAGGCCATCATCGCGACGTGCGGCGCCACCCGCTTCACCAGGCGGCGGTTGGCCTCGTAGGCCGCCGCCTCCCAGCTTCCTTCCTTGATGCCGACCACATGCGGCATCTGGGCGAGCTCTGCCAGCACCTCGGGACGATAGGCGAGGGTGCCTGCGTTGACGCCGGCCTGGTAGAGCATCAGGGGCATCCGCGCGTTGGCATTGGCAATCCGGTGGTGCGTTACCGCCATGCGCGAGTCCTGCGAGAGTGCCCACGAGAACGGCGGGAAGACCAGCGCGGCATCGGCCCGGGCCGCCTTGGCGTCGTCGACATGGCGCTGGGCCTCGAAGCTGTCTTCGGCATTGATGCCGCACACCAGCAGCGATCGTTCGCCGCAAACCTCGAATGCGATCTCGGTCACCCGGCGCTTTTCCTCGCGCGAGAGCGAGAAGTTCTCGCCGGCATGGCCGTTGATCAGCAGGCCCTTCATGCCCGGCACAAAGGCGTTGGCCTCGAGATGGCGCGCCAGCGTTGCTTCGTCGATGCGGCCGTCGTCGAGCAGCGGGCACAGGGTGGCAGCATAGATGCCGTGGAAAGCGTCGGGTTGTTGGGGAATCATGGATCGGGTTATCAAGTGCCGGGCATCGGCATGCCCAACAGGCGGGCGGGATCGAAAAGAGGCAGTTCGGGCTGCTGCCCGAGGATGTGCTGGGCCATGATCCGGCCCATGAACGGACCGCTGGTGTAGCCCGAGTGGGCGCTGCCGACCACGTAGGCCCGCGGCACGCCGGGCACGTCGCCGATGATCGGCATGGCGTCGGCCGTCTCGGCCTCAAGGCCGAGCCAGATGCGCGCGATGCGGGCCTCGGCCAAAGCGGGGAGGGCATAGGCCGCCAGGCGCATGTTGCCCACGAGATTCTGCGGACGGGCTTCGATGCCACCGCGCTCGCGGTCGCCTTCGCCCTGCCAGCCGCCGCCGATCAGCACGGTGCCGTTGGCGAACTGCTTGAGCGACAACAACCCGTTGGCGACGCTGAGCACTGTGCGCATCACCGGTCGCACGCGCTCGGTGATGATGAGCTGGTTGATCAGCACCTTGATCGGGATCTGCACGCCGAGCCAGGCGAGCATGTTCTCGATCCACACCCCGCCTGCGAGGACCACGCGCGTCGCCTGCAAGGGCGGCCGGCTCGCCGCGCCGCCAAAGCGGATCACGTGGCCCGCGTCCCCGGAGTCGATGCCCTCGACGGGCGCGTTCTCGAGCACGTCGACGCCGGCGGCCGTGAGCGCATGGCGGAAGGCGCGGCCCGTGAGATAGGCGCTTGCGAAGCCATCGATGTCGCAGTAGCCCGCCTTCAGCAGGCCGGGGTGCACGCCGGGCTCGATCTCTCTCGCGCGCGCCGGCGAAATGACTTCGATCGGCGCACCGTATTCGCGGCGCGCCTTGGCGCGCAGTTCGACCAGTTCGCACTCGGCCTCGGTAAAGGCCAGCGTGAGGCCCGGCACATGGGTCGCGAGCACGCTCATGCCCAGCCATTTCTCGGCGTCCATCCACATTTGCCAGGCGCGCATTGCATAGGGCACCAGCGCGGCGCGTGTCATGTGCAGCGTCAGCGTGCCGGCGTTGACGCCGGATGCCTCGCGGCACAGGGGCCCGCGATCGACCAGTGCGACCCGCATGCCGCCTTGCGCGAGATGCAGCGCGGTTGAGCAGCCCATGACGCCGCCACCGATCACGACCGCGTCGTACGCGGCCGAGGAGCGCACGTTGCCGCTCACAGCGGCGCCGCCTTCGGGATCGGGATGTCGGCATAGGTGTAGTTGCCGGCCACCTCGGCGAGCGAGACCGGACGCAGCGGGGCCCGGCCCGTGAAGCAGCCCACGGCTTCGCGGCTGCCTGCGTGAGCAGCGAGCAGGGCGCCCGCGATGTCCCCGCAGGTGCGGCCCTGGCAGGGGCCCATGCCGCAGCGTGTCCAGGCCTTGAGCTGGTTCATGTCGCGGGCGCCATCGCGCGCGGCGGCATCGATCTCGGCTCGGGTCACGTCTTCGCAGCGGCAGACCACCGTGTCGGGCGCAATGCTCGCGACGGCGCCTTCGCGCAGTGCCATCAGACCCGCCATTGCGCGCCCGAAGCGGGCGGGCTTGTGCCATTGCGCGAGCAGTCGATCGCGTTCGCGCGAGTGGGCCTCGGCCGTCAATCGGCCCAGATCGTGGGCGCAGGCCACGGCAGCAAGCTCGCCGTGGGCGCCGGCTGCGGCGGCACCGGCAATGCCAGCCCCGTCGCCCGCGACGTACAGACCGGCGACGGAGGTGCGGCCCTGCGCATCGGTCTCGGCAATCCAGCCGCCACGCGCCGCTTCGTAGCGGTGGCGCGCACGCAGCAGCCGGGTGACGTCGGTGCCGGGCACAAGGCCGTGCCCCACCGCAACAGCGTCCGCCTCGAAAGCCACAGGCGCGGCATGCGCAACGGGCGCACCGGTCATGTCGACCTGCCGCGCGTGAACGAGGAATCCGTCGCCGAGCGCTTCGACCGACGCGATGCCGTGGCGATAGAGCAGCGGCACACGCGCCTTGCGCAGGAGCGCCTTCCATTGCACGCCCTGCCACAGCAGATCGGGCCGGCCGGTCAGCGAAGGCAAGGTCTGCAGCCAATCGGCCCGGCTGGACAGGTCCAGCACGGCAGCGACCTCGCCGCCGGCCTTGAGGATGCCGCTCGCCACAGCCAGCAGCAGGGGGCCGCTGCCTGCCACCACCGTGCGGCGCCCGGGCAGCATGTTCTGGGACTTGAGGAGGATCGTGGCGGCGGCCAGGCCGATGACGCCGGGCAGGGTCCAGCCGGCGAAGGGAATGACCCGCTCGGTCGTGCCCGTTGCCACGAGCAATGCGCGCGGCTGCCAGCTTGTCACGCCCTTTGGGCCGATCAGGTCGGTGCGAAGGCTGCTGCCCACGTTCCACACCTTGTGACCGAACAGGCATCGGATGCCGGAACGACTTAACTCGTCGCGCAGGGCGTCGCCCTGTACGGCTTCGTCCGAGGGCCGAATGCCCGCCGCCCGCGTGAAGCCCGGGGGCAGGGGACGCCACACCTGTCCTCCCGCGTCGGAGTTCTCATCGACCAGCAAGACGTCGAGGCCGCAGGCCTGCGCGCGCAGCGCGGCGCGTGCGCCGGCCGGTCCGGCGCCGATCACCAGCAGATCGATGGGGGAAGGGGGCGCTTCAGCCAAGACGCTGCTCCCGGTAGTCGAGCGACTCGATCTCCAGGCCCGCCGCCGCCGGCACCTGGCAGGCCGGCAGCTTGTGCCCGCCCACCCATACGAGGCATTCCTGGCAGGAGCCCATGAGGCAGAACATTCCGCGCGGTGCGTTGTCGCGCGGACTGCGCCGGAGTTCGCGCTGTCCTGCGGCAAACAGCGCCGCCGCGACGCTCTCGCCCTCGAACGCGTCGACCATACAGCCGTCGGCCATGAAACGCACCGCAGGTCCGCGCTGCACTGCCTGGTCGGCGCGCAGCGATGGCATCGCAGAAGTTGAGCTTTTCGTCATGAGAGGAAGTGACGGAATGAACGGGTAAACGCGAACTGGAAGCCTGGACTGGACCGCTCGAAGTTTATTGTATACATTCAATATATATATCTTATATTTTTTGAAGACAAAATGCGATCTGGCATTCGTCTTGCATCCGTTTTTCCCGACATCCGGGCCGCTTCGGCGACTGGTTCAACCTTCACCCTCTAGGAGTTTTTCTCGATGAAGCAGATAAGGAACACCATCCGCCGCACCCTCCTGGTTGCCGGATCGCTCGCGCTGGGTTCGGCGCTGATGGGCCTGCCGGCCACGGGCTCGGCACGCACGCTCGATGAAATCGTGGCCAGCAAGAAGCTCGTGATCGGCGTCAATCCGACCTTGCCTCCGCTGGGCATCTTCAATGACAAGAATGAAATCGACGGCTTCGATGTGGACATCGCGCGCAAGCTCGGCGAACTGCTGGGCGTCAAGACCGAGATCGTGCAGGTCGGCTCGCCCGACCGCATTCCCTTCGTGAGCAGCGGCAAGATCGATGCGGTGCTCGGCGCCATGACGATCACGGCCGAGCGCCAGAAGGTGATCGACTTCACCGTGCCGCTGCACACCGAGGTGCTGGGCGTGCTGACCACCAAGGCCAAACCCTACAAGGACTGGATGGAGCTCAACGACCCGGCAGTGAGACTGGTCGAGGTGCGCGGCGCGACGCCCGTGAAGCTGGTACAGGAAAAGCTGCCCAAGGCGCAACTGCTGCTGCTCGACAACTACCCCGATGCGGTGCGCGCCATTGCCCAGGGCCGGGCCGATGCAATGATCGACGTGATGGACTTCATGACCGAGCACACGGCCAAGCACAAGGTCGACTGGCGCATCGTGGACGCACCGATCGAGGTCTACTTCTGCGGCATCGGCGTGCAGAAGGGCAATGACGCCTTGCGCGAGAAACTCAGCGCGGCCGTCAAGGAAATGCACAAGAGCGGCTACGTGGACGAACGCTGGAAGAAGTGGTTCGGTGGCCCGATGCTGCACGATCCGCGCACCGCACCGACCTATAAATAAGGCCGCGAGGGGAGGGCATGCAATTCGACTACACACCGGTGCTGGAGCGCCTGCCCTATCTGATCGGCGGCGCCTGGCTGAGCCTGCAGATCGCGTTCCTCGCGTTTGCCTTCGGAATGCTGCTCGGCCTTGGCGGTGCCTCGGTGCGCGCCTACGGCCCGCGCTGGGCGCGACGCATCGTCGGTGCCTACGTGGTGTTCTTCACCAATACGCCGCAGCTGGTTCAGATCTTCTTCATCTTCTTCGCGCTGCCCGATGCCGGCATCCTGCTGTCGCCGTACCAGGCCGTGCTGATCGGCATGACGCTCAATGCCGGTGCCTACCTCACAGAGATCCAGCGCGCGGGCTTCGAATCGGTGCGCCTGCCTGAGCTGGAGGCCGCCGAGACGCTGGGCTTCACGCGCATCCAGACCATCCGCTACGTGATCCTGCCGCACATCGTGCGCGTGCTGTTTCCGCCGCTGTCCAACCAGTACATCCTGATGACCCTCGGCACGTCGATGGCGGCCGTATTCGGTGTCGAGGAACTCACCGGAAGGGCCTACAACATCAACTCCGAGACCTTCCGTTCGATCGAGGTGTTCTCGGTTGCCGCGGTGCTCTACATCGTGATCACGCTGATCGCCACGCTGTCGCTGGCC
Organism: Variovorax sp. YR566; assembly: GCF_051992195.1. NCBI lineage: Bacteria > Pseudomonadati > Pseudomonadota > Betaproteobacteria > Burkholderiales > Comamonadaceae > Variovorax > Variovorax sp. YR566. The sequence continues at coordinate 3,318,161 of NZ_CP197092.1, forward strand.
TTCGTCGGAAAGCGATTCTTCCGCGCCAAGATGAGGTGGTTCTGATGCTCGACCAGATCCTCCAGGAGCTGCCTCGTTTCTTCAGCTACTACAACCTGCTCTTCTTCGCGAAGGCGCTGGGCGTGACCTTTGCCTTGTCGGCCATCGGCTGCGTCGTCGGGTTCTCGCTGGGCTTTCTGCTCGCGGCCGTGAGGCTGGACACCCGGCCGGCAGGCCGGCCCCTGCGCGTTGCTTCGACGGTCTTCATAGAGCTGTTCAGGCGCATCCCCTTCCTCGTGACCCTGATGCTGGTGTTCTTCATCTTCCAGGGGCTCAACGCCGACCTCGCCATGTTCACCGTGGCGTTGATCAGCGTCTGCCTGATCGCCACCGCATTCATCGCCGAGATCGTGCGAAGCGGGCTCGAATCGGTGCACCGCAACCAGTGGGACGCTGCGGCGGCGATGAACTTCAGCTACGTGCAGACGCTGCGCCTCGTGATCGTCCCGCAGGCCTGGAAGATCATTCTTCCGCCGGTCTTCGGCTTCTTCGTCCTGTTCATCAAGGACACCGCGCTGGCCTCGCAGATCGGTGTCGTCGAACTGGCCTTTGCCGGCAAGACGATGAACAACAAGGGCTTCTCGGCCACGCTTGTCTACGGCACGGTGCTGGCCCTTTATTTCATGCTGTCCTATCCGCTTGCCCGGTTCGGAAAACACCTGGAGAAAAAGCTTGCCCCAACTCGAAATCGTTGACCTGAAGGCCAACTACGGCTCACACACCGTACTCGAGCGCATCAACCTGTCGGTCGACAAGGGCGAGATCGTCAGCCTCATCGGCCCGTCGGGCTCGGGCAAGAGCACCTTGCTGCGCGTGCTGATGGGCCTGCTGCCGCCGATCGAGGGCCAGGTGCGCATCGACGGCCAGGCGCTCGACTACAACGACCGCGAACAGCTGCGCCGCCTGCGTTCGCAGATGGCCATCGTGTTCCAGCAGTACAACCTGTTCCAGAACATGACGGTGCTCGACAACGTGACCGTCGCACCGATCAAGGTCAAGGGACGCCCGCGCAAGCAGGTCGAGGACTATGCGATCCAGCTGCTCGAGAAGGTGGGCATGGGCTCCAAGCTGAAGGCGTACCCCGACCAGCTGTCGGGCGGCCAGCAGCAGCGCGTTGCAATCGCGCGCGCACTGGCGCTGCAGCCGGGCATCCTGCTGCTCGACGAAGTCACGGCCGCCCTCGACCCCGAACTCGTCAACGAAGTGCTGGACACGGTGCGGCTCCTGGCGGCCGAGGGCATGACGATGTTCATCGTCTCGCACGAGATGGGCTTCGTACGCGAGGTATCGAGCAAGGTCGTTTTCATGGCCGACGGGCACGTGGTCGAGATCGGCGCGCCGCGGCAGATCTTCGACGAACCCCGCGAGGCACGCACCCGCGAGTTCGTCGGCAAGATACTGCGGCACTGATCGGCTCGTGCGCCGCTGCCGGCCCGGCCTACTGCGGGAGTTCGGTCACCAGCCCGTTGCTGAGCCTTGAGAGCGTATAGCGCGCAAGGTTGCGCAGGTGGGCGACGACCGCTTGCTCGGCTGCCTTCTCGTTGCCTGCGATGTAGGCGTCCAGGATCGCCAGGTGCTCGGCCCTGTCGTCCTCGATGCGATTGAAAGGGTCGACCACCTCGAAGAGGCGGCACAGCACGCGCAGATGAGCGATGGTCTCGGCCAGCATCGCGTTGCCGGATGCACGCGCGAACATGCCGTGGATCTCGTCATCGGCGTGCCAGTGGCTCGAGCCCTGCTGGCTCGAATCCAGGGACAGGATGTCGTTGCGCAGGCGCTGCACCAGGTCTGCGGGCACATGCCCTATGGAGAGCGACACGGCCTGCGACTCGAGTCGTTCGCGTACCTGCAGGCACTGGAAGTAGTGCGACGCCGTGATGCGTCGCACCGCATAGGAGCGCGCGTTGGCCCGCACAAGCAAGCCTTCGCCTTCGAGTCGAAGCAAGGCTTCGCGCAGAGGCGTGCGCGACATCTGGAGCCGTTCGGCCAGGCGCCCCTCCACCAGCACCTCGCCGCCGGTCAGCTCGCGCTGCAGAATGAGCCGCCGCACGACCGCGTAGGCCCGGTCGGTCAGGTTCGTCGAGGCTTCGCCGGAAGCGTCCGGAGCGGTCTTCGCGCGCTTCACGGGCGCCTGCGCGGGCTTGCGAGCGCGCGAGACCTTGCCGGGCGAAGCCGTCTTTCCGGGCTTCGCATGCGGCGTTGGCTTGATCGCGGCTTTGGGTTTCATATGATTTGTCTACAAACTGTGTGCAATCGAAGAATGCCACAGCATACGATGTCCCATCGGCTGGTCCGGCAATGTCGCATGGTGATGACCAGATCGCGGCGGTCCTGAACATTGGGCAGGTGTTGGCGACGAACTACCTTGGTGAGTACTGGTGGAGACGGGGCGGCGCAGTTGTCGCAGCCAGCGCGTTGCGGCTCGATTTCTGAACGGGGGAGGGGCTCGCCGAAGTCGAGCATCCAAAGATTCAGGCGAGCACGTAGTCGGGGTACTGCCGGCAGATCTCGTTCACCGCACTGAGCGTGCCTGACAGATGCTTGCGAAGCGCGGCCTGGGCGGCGGCCGGGTCCTGTGCTTCGATGGCGCGCACGATGGCGCGGTGGTCGCGCAGGATCGCCTCGGTCTTGCCGGCGGTAGGCAGGTGCAGGCGACGCAGCCGGTCGACGTGCCCGGACACCCGACCCACCAGGTCCCACAGGCCAAGGACGTTGCCGGCTTCGTACATCAGGCGATGGAACGCGCGATCGGCGTCGACGAAGTCGCCGTAGCGCTGCCCCGCCGACAGCGCAGCCTGCTGGGCGATGATGGCTTTCAGCTGCGCGACCAGCCCGGCTGACTCCTGCTGTGCCAGCTGGTGCACCAGTTCCAGCTCGATGGAGCGGCGCAGGAAATGTGCTTCGCGCGCCGCCGCGATGTCGATGCGGCTGACCAGCGTCGCATGCTGCGGAAACACGTCCACCAGTGCTTCTTCGCTCAGGCGCAGCAGCGCTTCGCGCACCGGCGTCTGGCTCACGCCAAAACGGTCGGCCAGTTCCTGCCGCACCAGCACGGTACCGGGCGCCAGTTCCAGCGAGAGGATGGCCTCGCGCAGTTTTTCCAGCACCTGGGGCGCGGCCAGGCGGGTACGGTCAAGTCGGATCTTGGGAGGGGCGCTCATCGCTGCCGATTGTGTCATTGACCTGACTGATATATTAGTGTTTTAATTTCCGGATTGCGATCGGCGAGGCGGCACTCATGGTGCAGCGCGCCCTGGAGACAACCCTGATGAAACGCCCCTACGAATCCCTTCGCAGCGCCCGCTGGTTCGCGCCCGACGACTTCCGCTCCTTCGGCCATCGCTCGCGCGTGCTGCAGATGGGCTACAGCTACGCCGACTGGATGGGCAAGCCGGTAATCGCCATCGTCAACACCTGGAGCGACGCCAACCAGTGCCACGCGCACTTCAAGCAACGCGTGGAAGACGTCAAGCGCGGCGTGCTGCAGGCGGGCGGATTCCCGCTCGAGCTTCCGGCCATTTCGCTTTCGGAAAGCATGGTCAAGCCCACCACCATGCTCTACCGCAACTTCCTCGCGATGGAAACGGAAGAGCTGCTGCGCAGCCACCCGATAGACGGTGCGGTGCTGATGGGAGGCTGCGACAAGACCACACCCGGCCTCGTGATGGGCGCGCTGAGCATGGACATTCCCTTCATCTACCTGCCGGCCGGCCCCATGCTGCGCGGCAACTGGAAGGGCAAGGTGCTGGGCTCCGGTTCCGATGCCTTCAAGTACTGGGACGAGCGCCGCGCCGGCCGGCTGGGCGAGCAGGCCTGGGCAGAGATGGAGGCCGGCATCGCCCGCAGCCACGGCACCTGCATGACCATGGGAACGGCCGCCACCATGATGGGCATTGCCGAGGCGGTGGGCCTGAGCTTGCCGGGCGCCTCCAGCATTCCCGCAGCGGACGCCAACCACATCCGCATGAGCGCCGACTGCGGCCGCCGCATTGTCGAGATGGTGTGGGAAGACCTCACGCCCGCGAAGATGCTCACGCGCGCCAACTTCGAGAACGGCATCGCCTGCGCGATGGCCATGGGCTGCAGCACCAATGCCGTCGTGCACCTGATCGCGATGTCACGCCGCGCCGGCCATGCCGTGAGCCTGGATGACTTCGATGCCGTCAGCCGCCGCGTGCCCGTCATCGCCAACATCCGGCCCAGCGGCGACACCTACCTGATGGAAGACTTCTTCTATGCCGGCGGCCTGCCTGCGATGCTGGAGCGCATCCGCGGCCACCTGCGCACCGACGCGCGCACCGTCAATGGCCGCACGCTCGGCGAGAACATCGAAGGCGCCGAGGTCTACGACGATGACGTCATCCGGCCGCTTGCCAACCCCATCTATGCCGAAGGCGCGCTGGCCGTCTTGCGCGGCAACCTGGCTCCCGACGGCGTGGTGATCAAGCCCAGCGCCTGCGCGCCGCACCTGCTGCAGCACAGCGGCCGTGCGCTGGTGTTCGACGACTACCCCGCGCTCAAGAAGGCGGTGGAAGACCCTGACCTGGACGTGACGGGCGACGACATCCTCGTGCTGCGCAACGCCGGCCCGCGCGGCGCCGGCATGCCGGAGTGGGGTATGTTGCCGATTCCGACCAAGCTCCTGAAGCAGGGCGTGAAAGACATGCTGCGCCTGTCCGATGCGCGCATGAGCGGTACCAGCTACGGCGGCTGCCTGCTGCACTGTTCGCCCGAGGCGGCCATCGGCGGGCCGCTCGCACTGGTGCAGACAGGTGACCGCATCACCGTGGACGTGCCCGCACGGCGCATCCACCTCGACATCAGTGACGAGGAACTCGCCCTGCGCAAGGCCCGGTGGACACCGCCGCCGCCGCGCTACGAGCGCGGCTACGGATGGATGTTCGGCCGCCACATCAAGCAGGCCAACGAAGGCTGCGACTTCGACTTCCTGGAGACCAGCTTCGGCAAGCCTGTGCCAGAGCCCGACATCTTCTGATTCGCCTTTCAACGCCAATTCATTTCCCATTTCATTTCAGGAACGGAGACAACACGTGAATCCAGCCACCCGCGAGCTGCTCATGAAGGTGAGCACCGCCACCCTGTGCACGGCCTTGTTCAAGCGCGGCCTGCGCAACCAGTTCATCCAGGACGTGCGGCCGCTCAACGCGGGCCTGCCCAACATGGTGGGCGAGGCCTTCACGCTGCGCTACATGCCGGCGCGCGAAGACCTGAACCCGATCAGCGTCTTCCTCGACCGTCACCATCCGCAGCGCAAGGCGGTGGAGCAGTGCCCCGAAGGCGCCGTGCTGGTCATCGACAGCCGCAAGGATGCGCGCGCCGCCTCGGCTGGCGGCATCCTGGTAACGCGGCTGATGAAGCGCGGCGTGGCCGGCGTGGTGACCGACGGCGGCTTTCGCGACAGTCCCGACATCGCGAAGCTCGGCTTTGCGGCCTATCACCATCGCCCCAGCGCGCCGACCAACCTCACGCTGCACCAGGCCATCGACATCAACGTGCCCATCGGCTGCGGCGATGCGCCGGTGTTTCCGGGCGACGTGATCGTGGGCGATGCCGAAGGCGTGATCGTCATACCGGCCCACATGGCCGACGAGGTCGCGGCCGAAGCAACCGAGATGACCGTCTTCGAAGACTTCGTGCAGGAAAAGGTGCTCGAAGGTCGTTCCATCCTCGGCCTCTATCCGCCCACTGACGAGCAAAGCCGCACTGACTTCGCAACCTGGCGCCAGGCCAAGGGCCGCTGAGCCCATCGACAAGAAAACAAAGGAGACAAGACATGCGTTTCATCCGCCTCGCTGCGGCGCTGCTTTCGGCCGCGCTCGCCCCCGTTGTCGCATTGGCCCAGACCACCGAATGGCCGGCTGCCAAGCCCATTGTCTACGTTGTGCCGTTCACCCCCGGTGGCTCCACCGACATCGTGGGCCGCACGCTGGCCCAGAAGCTGGGCGAGAGCCTCAAGCAATCGGTGGTGGTCGACAACAAGCCCGGCCAGGCCGGCGGCATCGGCGCCGCCTACGTGGCCAGGGCCGCACCCGACGGCTACACGCTCTTCGGCGGGACCATCAGCACGCACGCGATCAACGCCAGCCTGTACAAGAAGCTGACCTACGACCCGATGAAGGACTTCGAGCCCGTCTCGCTGGTCGCGCGCCTGCCCAACGTGCTGATCGTCAACAGCCAACTAGGCGTGAACTCGGTGGCCGAACTGGTGGCCCTGCTGAAGAAGGACGAAAGCAAGCGCACCTTTGCCTCTTCCGGTGCCGGCACCTCCACCCACCTGGCCGGCGAGATGTTCGCCGACCTCATCGGCGTGAAGCTCACCCACGTGCCGTACAAGGGCACGCCGCCGGCCCTGACCGACGTGGCCGCAGGGCAGGTGCCCTTCGTGTTCGACCAGGTGACGGCCGCGCTGCCACTGGTCAAGAGCGGCAAGCTCAAGCTGCTGGCCGTGACCACCGGCAAGCGCATCGCGCTGGTGCCCGAGCTGCCGACCATGATCGAGTCGGGCATTCCCGGCTTCGAGATGTCGTCGTGGCAGGCGGTGTACGCGCCCAAGGGCACGCCCAGGCCGATCGTGCAGCGCCTCAATGCAGAGATCGTGAAGGCGCTCAGGCAGCCCGACGTGCAGGCCAAGCTCTCGGACCAGCTGGCGATGGAGATTGTGGGCAGTACGCCGGAAGAACTGCGTGACTTCATGGCCAAGGAAATTCCGCGCTGGGCCGAGCTGGTGAAGAAGTCGGGCGCGGTGGCCGATTGAGTTTTCGCAACCACATGAGGAGACCTCCGATGCAGAGCGATATCAACCATCGACGACGCCAGTTGCTCAGGACGGCTGCGGGCGCAGGAGCCGCGGCGCTCAGCGGCCTGGCCGGCGCGCAAGCTTTCGATTTCAAACCCAACCAGCGCTACCCCGATCCGTCCGTGATGATCCTCGACCCGAGCTTCGCCAAGTACCGGATCTACAGCAGCACGGTGGAACAGCTCGGCACGGGCATGCGTTGGGCCGAGGGCCCGGTCTACTTTCCCGAGCATGGCTACCTGCTCCTGAGCGACATTCCGAACAACCGGCTGATGAAGTACGACGAGAAGACCGGTAAGTTCTCCGTGCACAAGACCAACGTGAACTATGCCAATGGCAACACCCGTGATCGGCAGGGGCGGTTGATCACCTGCGAGCACTCGGTGACGCGGCGCGTGGTCCGCACCGAGAAGGATGGGCGCATGACAGTGCTGGCCGACAACTACGAAGGCAGACGCCTCAACGCGCCGAATGACGTCGTCGTCAAGTCGGACGACACCGTCTGGTTCACCGATCCCACCTTCGGCATCAACGGCGAGTGGGAAGGTTTCAAGGCCGTGCCGGAGCAGGCGACGACCAACGTGTACCGCATCGCGAAGGACGGCAAGCTCACCGCGGTGATCACCGATCTCGTCAATCCGAACGGCCTGGCGTTCTCGCCCGACGAGAAGAAGCTCTACGTCGTCGAATGGAAGGGAACGCCAAACCGCAGCATCTGGAGCTACGACGTGTCACCGGACGGCACAGGCGTTTCGAACAAGACCAAGCTGATCGACGCCGACGGGCCGGGTGCTTTTGACGGCTTTCGCGTCGACCGCGACGGCAATCTCTGGTGCGGGTGGGGCTACACGGGCGCGGTTGCGGCCGAACCTACGGACATCGGTGGTGGCATGAAGGCTTACCTGCCGACAGGCAAGTCGGAAGAGATGGACGGCGTGAAGATCTTCAATTCGCAGGGCAAGCCCATCGGCTTCATCCGCCTGCCCGAGCGCTGCCCGAATCTCGAATTCGGGGGCCCGAAGCGCAATCGCCTCTACATGGCAAGCAGCCATTCGCTCTATGCGCTCTATGTCGAAGCCCACGGCGCCGTCTGAGGCGCCCCCCGTGCCAATCGATGGATGGGCGTCTAGCGATGATTGGGCATGCAGCTTGAGAATGCCGCTCTGCGCCGCCGGGGACCCGGCTTGATGCCGCTGTTGCGAGGGTCTTGTCCGATGTCACCGGCGAACCATCGGAAGATGTTGGCGTGGTTTCTCCATCCGTCGCTGAAGCGCACGAAAAGAAAGCCCCGCTCCGCGTTGCCGAGCGCGTCGACCGGTATGCCGGCGGCGCGCAAGGCCTTGATCTCGGCGTTGGTCTCCATGTCGGATGGCAGCTTCAAGGTGATCGTTGCGTTGTGAATGGGGGGTCTAGGCATTGCTTCGCTTCCGTCAAACTTCCCGAAGGCGCAGTTGACCTGAAGAGAGCTTTTTCGGGATCCCGCATTTATAGGATGCGCAAAGCGACAGCCTGTTGGACGCCGGGAGCCAGGTCTAGGCTGAGCCGCGCACCAGACGCTCGAACACGTCGTCCGAGCCCATCTGGCCACCCTTGAGCATGATTTCCAACCCGTCGAGCGCGTCGTCGTCGCTGTGCACGCGACACAACGAGGTGCCGGCGCCCATGTCCGCCACGTAGGAAAGCCCCCAGGCATTGAGCGCCTGCACTGCATGACTCGAGGTGTCGCCTCCGGCAATGCCCACGCGCTGCAATGGCACCATTGCCAGCACTCTGGCGAGCAGATCGCCGCCAGCGCGCGCCAAGGCTTGGGGATCGATGCCTCTTTCGAGCGGCAGCGGCTTGGGGGGACGGGTGCAGGCCAGCACATTGCGGCCGCTGACGAGCCCGTTCGCGATGTCTCGAGCATGACGTTCCAGCGTGGCTGCGTCCCGCTGCGCGATTCCTGACGCATCGAGCCACACGATATCGAACGATTTCGCCGCCGCCACCTGCCGCGCCGTGACAGGCGACAGGCTTCCCGCAAGCACCAGCACCGGCCCCTTCGCCGGAGGCACGGCGGTACGCGCCGTCGGGGCACTGCCGCCTTCCTTGTGCGACGAGGGCATCGCCATTGCCAGCGCATCCACCACGCTGCTCGGCCCCGCAGCCAGCAGCGTGGCGCTTTGCGCCCTGGCCCACAGCACTTCGCCGATGGCCCGCAGCTGCGTCGCGTCGGCCACGTCGAACAGCACTGCATCTGCTGGCGGCGAGTGCAGTGCCTGCCGCAGCGCGGTGTCGAGCGAATCGCTGCCGCGCGATGCGGCGGTGAACGGCATGGAGCGCACATCTGCCAGCCCCTGCTTTGTCAGGTGCAGCCGCAGATCCGCCTCGTCCATCGGTGTGACGGGATGCCGGCTCATCGTTGGATGCCGGTCGATGCGAAAGACCTCGCCGCCGCTACCCGCCGCAGCGAAGAGGTTGCCGAAGAGGCAGTAGCGGCCCAGGTTGGGCTGCCCGCCGACGATGGCGGTCCATGGCTGCTGCACCGCCGCGCGCAGCACGCGCACTGCCGCACCGATCGAACCGATGTGCGGCGCGCTGTCGAAGGTCGAACAGGTCTTGTAGTGCAGCACGCGCGCGCCGAGCGAGCGGAACAGCGTGGCCACGGGGCGGAGTTCGGCCTGCATTTCCTCGGGCGTCATGGCGCGCGCCGCGCCCGCGATGCCCAGCACGTCGAGCGGCCCCGTGCGCTCCAGCCGCGCGGCATCGGGCGTCTTCAGGAACAGCAGTGCACGCAGTCCCGCGCGCGCCGCGGTGCCGAGGGTGTCGGTTGCGCCGGTGAAATCGTCGCCGTAGTAGACGATCGGCGGGCAGGGCCTCATGGCTTGCCGAAGAAGGCGAGGGCGTGGGCCAGCTCGGGCTGGTCCTTGGCTGCATCCGCCAGCGACACGCCCGCCCGAGCGGCCGACCATGCTTGCCGGATGCTCGTCACGCCCGCCGCCGCGCCGCCGGGGTGCGCGAGGATGCCGCCGCCGGCCATGAAGAGCAGGTCGTCGCTGCCGATGGCTTTCCAAGTCGCAGGCACGGTGCCGGCCCATTGGCCCGAAGAAAACGCCGGCATCACGCGATCGTCCGCCGCATCGGTCAGCGGTGTGAAGCAGTCCTGCGCCGACTCGATCACTTCGCTGTCGGGCTGCGAGAACTTGCCCTGCAGCCCGTGAACGTGCATGTGGTCCACACCCGCCAGGCGCCACAGCGTCTGGTACGCCTGGAACGAAATGCCCAGCAGCGGATGCCGCGACAGTGCACCGTAGCCATTGCGGTGGCCGTGCAGCGCAAGCCCCGTGTGCCGACGCAGCGTCTGGATACCCGAGTGCCCGCACCAGTTCAAACTGGCCATGACGCACGAGCCGCCTTCGCGCTCGACGAGATCGGCATGCCGCTTCATCGCGTCGGTCTCGTCGGTGATGTTGAAGGCCACCATCACGTGCTTGCCGGTGCGCTGCTGGTGCGCGCGCACGACAGCCATCACGGCGGGCACGCGCTCGGCCAGCGGGGCGTGTGCGGGGTCGGCGCACACCTCGTCGTCCTTGATGAAGTCGACGCCTGCCGCACAGAGCCGGCCGACGAGGTCGGCGGTCTGCGCGGCGGAAAGGCCGACGTTCGGCTTGATGATGGTGCCGACCAGCGCGCCGCTCGCCACGCCGGTCGCGCGCCGTGTGCCGGCGATGCCGGCGCGCGGCATCTCGAACTGAGCGCGATAGCTCGCGGGCACCTGCAGCGATTCCAGCCGCAGCCCCGTCACTTCGCCCAGGTCATACAGGTTGCCCGACACCGTTGCGGCCAGGGTCGGCAGGTTGGCGCCGATGTTCGCTACCGGAAACGCGATGTCGACATGCGCACGCCGCCACGGGCCGCGCGTGCCTTTGCGTTCGAGCAGGGCATTGGGCAGCGATGGCGTCGCAGCTGGTGCCAGTTCGGTGATCGCTTCGACCGTGGCGCGTGCGCGTTCGCGCAGCGCATCGGTCTCGCCTTCGACCCGTGTGAAGGTGCCGCACGATTGCTCGCCGGCCATCACCTCGGCCACGGCGGCCGGGTCCAGCGGCGTCTCGATGAGATAGCGAGCGCGGATGCGTTCAGGCGCCATCACGCTCACAGCTTGCTCAGGTCGGGAAAGGGCCGCACCGGCTCGCTGCCGTCCCAGCCTTCCGACGCGTTGCGGATGAGGTCGAACATCCTGCCCTTCGGGCCCGCGACTTCCGACAGCTCGATGACGGTGCCCGGGTGGTACTCGGTGTCGAAGTAGATGAAGCGCCCGCGCTCGCCCACTTCGCCACTCATCACCGGCTTGAAGCCCTGCTTGGTGAGGCGCGCGAGGTCGGCGTCGTAGTCGGCCGTCCAGTAGGCGACGTGCTGCAGCCCTGTGCGGCCGGCCTGCAGGAAGTCTCGGTACATCGAAGGCACGTCGTTGCGCGTCTGGATGAGTTCGACCTGCACATAGCCCGAGTTGGCGAGTGCTACCGAGTTGTGCGGCTCGTGCGCTTCGCCGTTGTAGCGGTAGTTTTTGATGGGCACGCGCGGGTTGTAGAACCAGGGGCCCACGCCCAGCCTGGTGCTCCAGTAGTCCATGGCGGCTTCGATGTCGTGCACGACATAGCCCAGCTGGCGGATCTCGCCGAGGAATCGACTCATTGCGGTTGGCTCCGTGGATGTGAGTGTGTTGTTGTGGTGTTCATCAGAATTTGAGGAAGCCGGTCGAGAACCACGGAAACGCGGCCACGATCACCAGGCCGACCAGCATCGCGCCGATGTAGCCCCAGATGTGCCTGATGCCTTCGTCGGGATTGACCTTGCTCACGGCGCAGGCGCCGTAGTAGCCGACGCCGAAGGGCGGCGCGAACAGGCCGATGCCCATGGAGAAGATCACGACCATCGCGTAGTGCACCTCGTGCACCCCCGCGGCCTTGGCGATGGGGAACAGCAGTGGCCCGAACAGCACGATGGCCGGAATACCCTCGAGCACGCTGCCCAGCACGATGAAGGCGACGATCGACACGGCCAGGAAACCGTAGGCTCCGCCGGGCAGCGTGCCCATGAGTCGCGCCAGGTCCTGCGAGAAGCCCGACTGCGTGAGGCCCCAGGCCATGGCCGTGGCGCAGCCGACGATGAAGATGATGGCGCCCGACAGCGAGGCGGTGTCGATCAGCATCGGCTTGAGCCGCTTCCAGTCGAACTGGCGGTAGACAACCAGGCCGACGATGGCCGAGTAGACGATGCCGATAGTCGACACTTCGGTGGCCGTGGCCACACCCTCGACCACGGCGGCGCGGATCACGAAGGGCAACAGCACGGCGGGCAGCGCAACCAGCAGCAGCTTGCCGATTTCTCGTTTGCTGTAGCGCTGCACGGCGCTCAGGTCTTCGCGGCGATAGCGCCACCAGACCACCACGCACAGCGCGGCGCCCAGCACCACGGCCGGCAACAGGCCGCCCGTGAACAGCGCCGCAATCGAGATGCCGGTGACCGAGCCGATGGTGATCAGCACGATCGACGGCGGAATGGTCTCGGTCTGCGCGCCGGTGGCCGCCAGCAGCGCCACCAGGTCGCCGGGCTTGGCGCCACGCTTGGTCATCTCGGGGAAGAGAACGGGCGCGATGGCCGCCATGTCGGCAATCTTCGAACCCGAGATGCCCGACACCAGGTACATGGCGCCGATCAGTACGTAGGAGAGGCCGCCACGCACGTGGCCCAGCAGGCTGGCCAGGAACTGGATCATGGCGCGCGCCATGCCGGTCATCTCGATGAGCGCACCCAGGAAGATGAACAGCGGCACCGCCAGCAGGATGAGGTGCGACATGCCTTCGTCGAGCCGCCCGACCATCACCAGCAGCGGCGTGCGCGTGGTGAGCGCCAGGTAGCCGAAGGTGGCCAGCGCGAACGAGAAGGCAATGGGCACGCCCGAGAGCACCGTGGCCGCCACGATGACCACGAAGAAGATCACCAGGTTGAATTTGCCGAGCGTCGCGAACACCGGTGCGGCAAGCCAGAAGGCGCCCACCAGCGCGGCCATGCCGACGAGGGCGACCGCAATCTGCCGGCCGGTGCACACGCGCAACAGGCGCAGCAGCGCCATCACCAGCATGATGCCGATGCCCGCCGGAATGGCCGCAGCGCGCCATGCGTTGCTGATCTCGAGTGCGGGCGTGACGATGAACGACTCTTCGTGCGCGTAGTCGATCGAGGGCCAGATGATCAGCACCAGGAACGTGACCGACGCGGCGATGGCGAAGGCGTCGAGCATGGCGCGCGTCTGCGGCTGCACCTTCTGCACCAGCGCGGTCATGCGCATGTGCTCGCCGCGCCGCAGTGCCACTACGGCGCCGAGCATCGACAGCCACAGGAAGAGGATGGATGCGAGCTCGTCCGACCACACCAGTGGCGCATGGAACACGTAGCGCGACACCACGCCAGCGAACAGCACGCAGATCTCGGCCAGCACCAGCAGCGCGGCCACGGCCTCGACCGCTGCGCCGAGCAAGCGGTCGCAGCGCGACGCCATGCCGCTCAGCGGGTTGGCCGAAGCGCCGGCGCCAGCAAAGGCGGCCGCCTCGAAAGTCGATTCATGCGCCATGGATCGTCAGGCCAGCTTGCCGACCGCGCCTTCGAGCAGCGCCCAGGCCTCCGGGCCGAAGCGGCCCTTCCATTCGCCGTAGAAACCCGACTCTCGCAGCTTGGCGCGGAAGCTGTCGGCAGCCGGCCGGTTGATGGTGAGGCCCTTGGCCTGCAGGTCGCCGACCACCGACTCGTTGAGCTTCCTGATGTCGTCGCGCTGCTGCATGCCGGCGTCGTTGATCGCGCGCGCCACGATGGTCTTCAGGTCGTCGGGCAGGGCGTCCCAGGCGCGGCCGTTGGCAATGAACCAGTAGCCGTCCCAGATGTGGTTGGTGAGCGAGCAGAACTTCTGCACCTCGAACAGCTTGGCCACCTGGATGATGGGCAACGGGTTTTCCTGCGCGTCGACGATCTTCGTCTGCAGCGCCGAATACACCTCGCTGAACTGCAGGCTTGCGGGTGCGGCGCCCAGGCCCTTGAACATCGAGATCGACAGCGGGCTCACGGGCACGCGGATCTTCAGGCCGTCCATGTCCTTGGCGTTCGCCACCGCGGCCTTGCTGCTGGTGGTCTGGCGAAAGCCGTTGTCCCACATCTTCTCGAAGGCATAGAGGCGTGACTTGGCAATGGCGCCGCGCACGTGCGCGCCGAGCTTGCCGTCCATGGCGGCCCACACCTGGCTGTAGTCGCTGAACGCGAAGCCCACTGCATTGATGGCAGCCACCGGCACCAGCGTGGCGATGACGAGCGCCGAGGGCGTGAAGAACTCGATGCCGCCCGAGCGCACCTGCGCAAGCATGTCGGTGTCGCCGCCGAGCTGGTTGTTGGGGAAGATCTTGATCTCGACGCGGCCCTTGGTTTCTTTCGCGATGCGGTCGGCCGCCTCCTGTGCGCGGATGTTCAGCGGGTGCGTCAGCGGCAGGTTGTTGCCGTACTTGTACGAGAACTCGGCGGCGCGTGCGATGCGCGGCAGGGCCGCGACGATGCCGGCGGCGGGGAGGGCGGAAAGGGTGCGCAGGGCACTCCTGCGGGTCAGCGAGGTCATGTCTGTCTCCGTTATGCGATTGATGCAATCTGATGCACCATGGGCTTCAAGGCCCAGGGAAGATAGAAGGATGCATGATTTGGGTCAAACTTCTGCCTGATGGTTTTTGATGTATGCGGGAAAACCCTTCACTCATTTCCGGGCCCACGGATTCGCCACGCGACGTGCGGCGTGCCCGCGTGGTCGACATCGCCCGCGCGGCGCAGGTCTCGACCGCCACGGTCGACCGCGTGCTCAACCGCCGCCCCGGCGTGCGCGACGCCACGGTGCAGCGCGTGCTCAAGGCCGCGGGCGAGCTCGACTACCTGCCCGGCCCCGAGCTGTATGCGGCGCTCACGCCGCCGCCGCTGCGGCTGGTGTTCCTGCTGCCGGCCGGCACCAACCGCTTCATTCGCATGCTGGGCGATATGGTGGGCTACTCGCAGGAGCACTGGGCGCCGTTCAACGTGCAGTGCCGTACGGTGTTCATCGAGAGCTTCAATCCGCACGAGCTGGCCGACGCGTTGCGCCGGCACGGCCAGCGCTGCGACGGCATTGCGATGATGGCGCTGGAGCATCCGGCGGTGCGCGAGGCGGTGGCCGCGCTCGCTGCACGCGGGCTGCCGGTGGTGACGCTGATCTCGGACCTGTCGAACTCCGAGCGCGCCGCGTTCGTGGGGCTCGACAACCGGGCCGCGGGTCGCACGGCGGGCTATCTCATCGGCCGGTTCATCGGCGCACGCGCCGCCAAGGTCGCGCTCATTGCGGGCAGCCTGAGCTACAAGGCGCACGAAGAGCGCGAGGCCGGCTTCCTGCACGTCATCGACGAGATGTTCCCGCGGCTCGAAGTGGTGGGGCTGCGCGAAGGGCAGGACGACGCGGGCAAGAACTACCGGCAGACGCGTGCGCTGCTGGAGCAGTACCCGGACATGGGCGGCATCTACAACATCGGTGGCGCATCGGACGGCGTGGCGCGCGCGCTGAAGGAGGCAGGGCGCGAGCAGAAGGTGGTCTTCATCGGCCATGGGCTCACGCCCGATACGCGCTCACTGCTGATCGACGGCAGCATGGACGCGGTGATCACGCAAAGTCCGCACACCACGCTGATGAGCTGCGTGCGCATCTTCACCAACCTGCGCGACAAGCGCGAGGCGCTGAGCGGCGTGGAAACGACGCGCAGCCAGGTGATCTTTCGGGAGAATCTTCCGTAGATGCCGCGCATGGAAAGAGGGATGACGAGGCTGCGAAAAGCAATCCACCTTCTCGCGACGCGTCGCTCAGGAGTCCTCTTCATCCCCACCCAGATCAGCCCGCGGTGCTCGGCACCGGCGTGTTGAGCAGCTGCTGCTCCCACAGATAGGCTATGCCGCTGCCGCCGGCGTGCTGCTTGAGAACTTCCGTCAGCTCTGCGGCGTGCTCGGTGCGCGCCCAGTCGCGTTGCCACTCCGAGGCCACCGCCAACCAGGTCATCATGTTCGCGCCCGCGCGGATCATGCGCTGGATCGCGACCTCATGGGCCTCAACCGAAGTGCCGCCCGACGCATCCGTGACCACCGTCACATCCCAGCCCTCGCCCAGCGCCTGGATCGTCGGCATGGCGACGCAGATCTCCGTCCACAGGCCGGCGATGATCAGTTGCTTGCGGCCCGTCGCCTTGACCGCATCGACGACCTTCCGATCCTCCCAGGTATTGATGAAGGTCCGGTCGATCACCTCCTGGCCGGGGAACACGTCAGTGATGTGCGGGAAGAGCAGACCGCCTCGCGCCGCGATCACGCTCGTCAGGATGGTAGGGACGCCGAAGGCCTTGGCGGACTTCGCCAGGGCGGTCGTGTTGTTCACCACGGCCTGCGGGTCGTGGCTGTTCAGATTGGCGAGCTGGTAGGGCTGGTGGTCGATAAGGACGAGTACCGAGTCCTCGGGACGAAGAAGCGAAGCCAGACCGTTGCGAAAAGTCATTGATGGATCCTTTGTTGCCGTTTTGAGCGGGATTGGTTTTCGGGAAACATTCGCCGGCGGCGACGTTGCCCGAAGCAGGATTTTGTTGTTCCCCCTTTTGATGCGGTAGTAGCATTTCGCGGCGAGCTGTGTCGCGAAATGGGGAACGCCAAATTGGATATCGAAGAACTGCAGACATTCGTGGAAGTTGCCGATGCCGGGGGCGTTTCGTCTGCTGCGCTGCGGCTTGGGGTGTCCAAGTCGATCGTCAGTCGTCGTCTCGTCCGGCTTGAAGAAGAACTTGGTGTACAGCTGCTCGCGCGATCCACCCGCGGGGCTGCTCTCACTGAAGCCGGGGCCACGTTCCGGGACTATGCAGCCAGGGTCTGCGCCGAGATCGACGTGGCCAGGGAAGCGATCCTGCCCGCTGGTGACCTTCGCGGCCGCTTGCGTGTTGCTGTGCCGTTTTCCCTGGGCCCGACTCACTTCGCGCCCATCCTCGCGGAAATGGCACGACGCCACCCTAGGCTTCACATCCAGACCTGCTACAGCGATCGCTTCGTTGATCTCATCGCGGAGGGTTACGACTGTGCGATACGGGTTGGCTATCTTCAGGACTCCAACCTGATTGCAAGACGCATCGGCCCGGTCCACGGGAAGCTCGTCGCGAGCCCGGACTATGTCAAGGCGCATGGGTCGCCCGAGACGCCGGAGGAACTCGTCGCTCATCAGGCCCTCATGCAGGGGACCGAGGCCTGGCAGCTCACGGATGGCGACAAGATCATCACGGTTCGTCCGCAGGGGCGCTTCAAGGCCGACAACGGCACTGCTTTGGTCGCCGCTGCTACAGCAGGACTCGGGATCGCTTACCTGCCCGATTGGCTCACCCATGAACATGTGGCCTCCGGGGCACTCGTGCCGGTCATGACACGTCATCCACCACCCCCGGCAGGTGCATATGTCATCCGACCGCCAGGTCAGCATCCCGCACGGAAGATACGGGTCCTCACCGAACTCCTGATCGAGTATTGCGACCGGTCCCCGCACCCTGTGGGAGCTGCACCTGTTTGAGTGATGCCTCGACCATGAATGTTCGGTAAGCGAGTCAGGCCTGGGTCAGGATTAATTCCTGCCGCCAATTGGCGGGTTAATTGCCTGGGTCGATTTCCCGGAATATTGAGTCAATGACTTGTGAATTCGTACGTTTTGCGCGGTAATTAATTCACGAAAACATCATATTTGGCAAATAAAGTTCCGCTTTTCGAAGTCGTTCGCAATTCCGCGGAAGAACTTCGATGCGTTCCTGACTTTTATGCCATGACTGAAAATTACGCTCCTGAAGAAAATGCCGGCCTCGATCAATTGGCTTCCGTTCCGGAAAACAGGCGCCGGGAACTGCTGAAGATCATGTTGGCCGGCTCGGTCACCGGCATGGCAATCGCGTTGCCCGGGTGCGGCGGTGGCGGCAATGGCGCTAGCGCCACGGCCTTTCCGGCAACAGGAGGGAGCGGGACATCGGCAGGTGCGTCGCCGGGCAATTCGCCGCCCCCAGCCAGTCCTGGCGCCGCCGCTCAAAAGATATCCAGCTTTACCATTTCCGTGCTTCCTGATACCCAGTTCTATCCCAGGTATGCATCGGAAAAGATGGGCGGGCTCTATCAAAAACTGTATTCGGGAATAGATCCGAAATACGACAATCCATTCAAAACCCAAACGCAATGGATCGCGCAAAACGCCAAGCTGCTGAAAATGCCATTCACCATCCATCTTGGCGATATCGTTGACCAGTCCTGGTACTACACATCGGAAAAATCGACCCCCTGGAGCGCCTCGACCGATCTCGTTGGCAATGGCCAGATCGGCAATGGCCAGGTCACGAAGGAATGGGAGCTTGCAAGCCAGGCAATGCAGGTGCTCGAGGCGGCCCAATGCCCGTATTCAATCTGCGCGGGAAATCATGACGTAGGGGCCATCGACTCCGATATGCAATGGGGCCCGGACTGGGGCGTCGGAGTCACCGGCTTCGCCAACAACGACGGCTACCAGGACGGCGGCAGTCATCGGGTGGGCCTGTTCGAGCCCTACTTGCAGGTGTTCCCCGCGGAGCGCGCGAAGAGGCAGGCGACATTCGGCGGAAGGCACGTTTCCGGGTTCCACGAATATCACGTCTTCGAAGCCGAAGGAAACAAATTCCTTGTGCTGTCGATGTCGTGGCGAGCATCTGACGATGCGATCGGCTGGGCCAACCAGGTCATCCAGGCGAACAAGACGCTCCCCGTCATCCTGGTGAATCACCAGTTAGTCGGAATCGGCAGCGACGGGAAGACCGCCGCCGATACCGCCTATTCGAACTACATGTGGGACAAGCTCATCAAGGACAACGACCAGATCTTCATGGCGGTCAGTGGTCACTACCACGGCTCCTGCACGAGCACGAAGAAGAATTCCCGTGGCAACGATGTCTACCTGATGGTGGTGGACTACCAGATGGCCTACATGGGCGGCAACGGTCTCATGCGGATGTTCGAGTTCGATCTCACCAACAAGAAGATCATTGCCAGCTCGTTCTCTCCATGGGTTCCCTTGAAGCCGGCCGCCACGCTCAACGAGTTCGACGCCGCCTGGCTGTCCGACTCGAACCAGTCCTTCACGCTGGACCTGGATTTTGTCCGGAGGTTTGCTTCCTTCAATCCGAACTTCACCGTTCCGGACGGTTCATCGGACAGCGGCCTGACAGACGCGGCCAGGAAAATCATCCTGACAAACTACAGCCAGCCTCCACAGAAGGCCGCAAGGCTTCCGACGAGCACCGAGGATTACCCGAAGGTCGGCAGCACGCTGGCGCACTGGCGTTTCTTCAATGCGTCGGCAGCCGACGGGGATCTTTTTCCCTATCAGCCCGGGCAGCAAATCCAGGACAGTTCGGCTGGGGGAAAGAACCCGATTTCGGTGAACACGTGGATGGGCTCGCCCGGTGATCTGGTCTGGTCGACAAGCCATCATCCGCTGTCGGCCGCGCCCGGAAGCCTGCGTTTCCTGAATGCCACGAAGACCAAGTCTTCCTACTTCACCACCGACCAGAATTCGACGCTGAACGTGGAAACCTTCCCCTCGGGCTACACCATCGAGGCATTCGTCAATATCGATCCAGGTTTCGATGCAACGACGAATGGATGGATGGGCATCCTGTACCGCCTGGGCGCGCGATCGCAGCTGCCTGGTTTCGGATCGGGCGAGGGCGATTGCGCACTGATGTTCGCCTTTTCAAACCTGATGGAATTCCAGTGGGAAATTGTCCCGGTGAACCAGGCGACCAATCTGACCTGCTGGTCCGGAGGCGTGTCGGCCGGCCAGTGGCTGCACATTGCCATCGTGAACGACCCCTCCGCGTCGTACGCGACCACCATGTACGTGGAAGGAGCGCCCGTCCTGCGGAACAACACGAACATGCAGGGCATTCAATACGTGAGCCCCACCCAGCAAATTGCCATCGGCTGCGGTCAGTGGGCCGGGAACATGTCGACCGGCTTCTTGGGAAGCATTGGTGAAATCCGCATCGTTGGCGTCCCCCTGACTTCCGACAAGTGGCTGACGGCCAGGGCAACCTGACCTGACCGCCGGGGCCGCGTGCCGCCGTTTGGCCGACGCAAGTTATGTAAAGGTGCCATCCACCCGGCGAAGCTTCATGGCCATGCGGGCACCGCAGAGTCGCGCGACACCTGTCTCACTCGAAGGGGGCGGACGCTCCTTGGGAAGAAGGCAAGATCAGCTTCACCAAAAGGCCTCCGCCTTCGCGCGGCGATGCCGTGACGCTTCCGTTGTGCATCTGCATCGCGCGACGAGCAATGGCCAGGCCGAGGCCCACGCCGTGCACCTGCTCGCCTTCTTCGGCACGGAAGAAGGGCTCAAAAATTTTTTCCAGCAACGAGGGCGACACGCCCGGGGCTCGATCAGCCACCGCGATGACGAGAGCGCCTGTCTGCGAATCGACCTGCACATTGACTTCCACGATGCCGCACGGCGGGCTGTACTTGACGGCGTTGCGGATGACGTTCTCGAACGCGCGATAGATCAACTCGCCATGCACTTCAACGACAAAACTTCCGTGAGCATCGGTGCTCACGCGGCGACCCGTGGCGCGGGCTTCGAAGTCGGCGTCTTCCGTGATGTCGTCCAGCAGCTCGATCAGATCCACCCGCTCCAGTGGCGCGACAGACGCACCAGCCTCCAGGCGATGCAGCGTGAGCAACTCCTCGATCAGGCCATCCTGGATGTGAACAAGGATTCCGTCGGCCAATCGACCACTGCGGGCTACGCCATCAACACGAAGCACGTTCAGACCGAAGTGCTCGTTGAAAACGGAGGGACTGTCGTGATCGGCGGGATCTTCGAACTGTCGGAAACGAACGACGAGTCACGGATACCGGTACTCGGCGAATTGCCTTATGTCGGGGTGCTGTTCCGATCACGCACCCGCGAGGTCAAGAAGAGCGAACTGCTGATCTTCATCACCCCGAAGATGATTACCGATCGGAATGCGGCCCGCTAGCCGCGATGCGATGTGGGTGCGAGAAATTCATGTCGGCAGTCACCTGGCCCTGCGCATCGATGCGTCCTGTACTTTGGTTCGGACGGCATGGCGCAAGCAGGCAGCGGTTCGATGAACATCCCGACCTCTCCAGCGTGAATGCCGATCCTTCGAACGAACGCCCGGCGCGGCCACGCCATCAACTTTGCCTCCGGTGCGTACTCCGAGGGGGCCAGAAAGTTCACTGCACGCCCGCGTCCTTGGAGCGCCAGGCCGGCCGGGCGCTCCAAAGGGCTAGGATGCGGACTGATCTGCGAGACCATCATGCACGCCCGTGTCGACGAAGAAATCACTTTCCGCAAGCTTGAGACGCTGATTGCGTTCATGGAAACCGGCAATCTTGCGCGCGCGGCCGAGCGGCTCGAGGTCAGCACGGTGAGCGTTCACCGTGCCTTGCACTCCCTGGAAGTCGGCGTGCGCTGCGCGCTGTTTCGTCATGAGGGCCGTAACCTCCATCCCACCGAAGCCGCGCATGCGCTGGCCGAAGTGGCGCGTGAGGTGCTGCACACCATGTCCGCGGGCATCCGCTCCACGCGCGAGGTCGCCGGCTACTCGGCCGATCGCATCCGTATCGGGTCGCTCTACTCGCTGACCATCCGCACTGTGCCCGCGGTCCTCGTCCACATGAAGGTGCGCAAGCCCAGCCTTGAGACCGAGCTCGTACTCGGCTCCAACGCGGATCTGCTGCAGAAAATTCGCGACGGCGCCGTCGATGCGGCGCTGATGGCGGTCCCGGAAGAGGCTGGCGACATCGTTTCGGAGCCGCTGTTCGAAGACGACATCTACTTCGCGGCCCCTATGGGATCGCGCTTCGCTACGCTCGATTGCGTCGATCTGAGCGAATGTTCCGACGAGAAATTCGTCAGCCTCAAGGAGGGGTTCGCTACTTACAACGGGTTCGTGGAGGCCTTTCGGGTGGCGAACTTCACTCCCAACGTGGTGATGAAGACCGGCGACATCTTCTCGCTGATGAACCTGGTCAGCGGTGGCATTGGCTACACGCTGCTGCCAGGGCGCGTGCGCGACCTGTTCTCGCAGAAGGTCCAACTGATTCCGCTGGCGCCTAAGTACCTGATGCGCCAGACCTTGGGAGTCAGCTTCCTGCGTACACGCGAGCGCGACCCGAACCTGCTTGCGCTGCTCGCGGTATGCAGGAGCGCCAGAGCCGAACTGGCCTGAGCGCGCCATCGCATTGGCACCCTCGATCGTTTCGCTGAGAGTAACTGTCGTCGACTGCCGTTAATTGATTGCGGCCGGGCAAGCCGATACCGTACGTCTCCAGGAACAGCGCCCCTCGCGCGCCGTCACTCCGGAGACATAACCCATGATCATCTACGGCACCGCGCTGCTGGCTTTGTGCCATCTGCTGGGCATTTTTCTAGGCGACCTGCTGGGGCAGGCGCTGGGCGTAAAGACCAACGTCGGCGGCGTGGGCATCGCGATGCTGCTGCTCATCACGGCGCGCATCTACATGAACAGGAAGGGCATCCTGCCCAAGCTGACCGAACTGGGCGTGGAGTACTGGGGCGCCATGTACATCCCGGTGGTGGTCGCCATGGCGGCGCAGCAGGACATGGTTTCCGCGTTGCGCGGTGGACCCGTCGCACTACTTTCGGCGCTGGCGGCCGTTGCCGTCTGCGCGGTGGTGATCTCGCTGATCAATCGCATGGAGCATCCGGTCGCCAGCTCGCTGGCCGAGCCGGTGCGCAACGACAACCCTCTTCTCAACGAGGCGGAATGAGCGCCATGCTTGAAATCCTCGAAAAAGCTGCCTTGCAGAACGGCCTGGTCAGCGCCTTCATGGTCGTGGGGCTGATCGTGCTGCTTTCCGGCCAGATCTCGCGCCGCCTGACTTTCGGGCGCGTGCACGGATCGGCCATCGCCATCGTGATCGGACTCATCCTCGCCTATTGGGGCGGCACCCGGACCGGGGGCCACAAAGGCCTGGCCGATATGTCGCTGTTTGGAGGCATCGGCCTGATGGGCGGGGCCATGCTGCGCGATTTCGCGATTGTTGCCACGGCCTTTGAAGTGCAGGTGACCGAAGCTCGCCAGGCGGGGCTCATCGGAGTGATCTCGCTGTTGCTCGGGACGCTGCTGCCCTTTGTAGTGGGCGCGGCGATCGCCTGGAGCTTCGGCTACTCCGACGCGGTCAGCATGACAACGATCGGCGCCGGGGCCGTCACCTACATCGTGGGCCCCGTCACGGGGGCGGCCATCGGTGCCAGCCCCGACGTGATGGCGCTGAGCATCGCGACCGGCCTGGTCAAGGCCATCCTCGTGATGGTCGGCACCCCGATGGCCGCACGCTTCCTGCGCCTGAAGACGCCGCGCTCGGCGATGGTCTTCGGCGGCCTTGCCGGTACTGTGAGCGGCGTGTCGGCCGGCCTCGCTGCCACCGATCGCAAGCTGGTGCCCTACGGTGCGCTGGTCGCTACTTTCCATACCGGACTGGGTTGCCTTCTGGGCCCGTCCGTGCTGTTTTTTGCCGTCAAGGCGGTGATGGGTTGAGGAATGGACGAATGGATCGCATGAACTGGAACACCAGGACCGAAAACCGCGCAGGCCGGTTGGCCCGCGCCGCGCAGGCGCTTGGCACGCAGCGCCAGGACAAGCTGGTGGCCACCGAAGCGATCGGCACGCTGCTGGAGGCCGTGCTGGAGCCGGGCGACCGGGTCTGCCTGGAAGGCAACAACCAGAAGCAGGCCGACTTTCTGGCCCGAGCGCTGGTGCAGGTCGACACGGCGCGGGTGCACGGCCTGCACATGGTGCAGTCGGTGCTCGCGCTGCCCGAACACCTGGACTTGTTCGAAAACGGCGTGGCGAGCCGGCTGGACTTCAGCTTCTCGGGGCCGCAGGGCGCGCGCCTGGCCAAGCTGGTGTCGGCCGGGCGCATCGAGATCGGCGCGATCCACACCTACCTGGAGCTTTTCGCGCGCTACTTCGTCGACCTTACGCCACGCGTGGCGTTGGTGGCGGCCCATGCCGCGGACGCGGAGGGGAACCTCTACACCGGCCCCAACACCGAGGACACTCCCGCCATTGTCGAAGCCACCGCTTTTTCCGGCGGCATCGTGATCGCGCAGGTCAACGAACTGGTGGATGGCCACACCACCACGCTGCCGCGCATCGACATACCGGCGGACTGGGTGAGCTTCGTGGTGAAAGCGCCGCGCCCCAATTTCATCGAACCTTTGTTCACGCGCGACCCGGCGCAGATCAGCGAGATTCAGGTGCTGATGGCCATGATGGCGATCAAGGGCATCTACGCCGAATACGGCGTGCAGCGCCTGAACCACGGCATCGGCTTCGACACGGCAGCGATCGAGCTGCTGCTGCCGACCTATGCCGAGTCGCTCGGCCTCAAGGGCAAGATCTGCAAGCACTGGGCGCTCAACCCGCATCCCGCGCTGATTCCGGCGATCGAGGCAGGCTGGGTCGAATCGGTGCATTCCTTCGGCTCCGAGCTGGGCATGGAGGACTACATCCGCGCGCGCTCCGACGTGTTCTTCACCGGCCCGGACGGGTCGCTGCGCAGCAACCGCGCGTTCTGCCAGGCCGCAGGGCACTACGCCTGCGACCTCTTCATCGGGTCGACGCTGCAGATCGACCTCGACGGCAACAGCTCGACCGCCACGCTGGGACGCATCGCGGGCTTCGGCGGTGCGCCCAACATGGGCGCCGACGCGCGCGGTCGCCGCCACACGAGCCCGGCCTGGCTCAAGGCGGGCCAGGAAGCGCGCGCGGGCCGCGGCGGCGCGGCCGGCACGCCGCGTGGCCAGAAGCTGGTGGTGCAGATGGTCGAAACCTTCCGCGAGCACATGCAGCCCGCCTTCGTCGCCCGGCTGGACGCATGGCAGTTGGCGGAACAGTCGGGCATGGAACTGCCGCCGATCATGATCTACGGCGACGACGTGAGCCACATCCTCACCGAGGAAGGCATCGCCAACCTGCTGTTGTGCCGCAACGATGCAGAGCGCGAGCAGGCGATCCGAGGCGTAGCGGGCTACACGGCGGTCGGGCTGGGGCGCGACAAGCGCGCGGTGGAGAACCTGCGCGACCGCGGCGTGATTCGCCGGCCGGAGGATCTGGGCATCGACCCGCGCGACGCCACGCGCAACCTTCTGGCCGCTCGCAGCATGCGCGACATCGTGCGCGCCTCGGGTGGGCTGTACCAGCCGCCCCAACGATTCAGGAACTGGTAGGAAACAACCATCATGAGCATTCCAGCAGGACTCGAAATCCTGGACTTTTCCTTCCCCGGGCAGCGCATCGCGGACACCTTTGCGCCAGTCCTGGTCGGCGTGGTCGGCTCGGGCAACCTCGAGGTGATGCTCGAGAGCGCTGCCGGCGATGACTGCACCGTGCGCATCGAGACCTCGGCGCGCGGCTTCGAACCCATCTGGCGGGCCGTGCTGGCGGACTTTCACGAACGGCATCCGCTCGGAGGCATCCGCATCTCGATCAATGACATGGGCGCCACCCCCGCAGTGGTGGGCCTGCGGCTCGGCCAGGCCGTGGCCGAACTGCCGGGAGCATCGTCATGAGCCTCAGCTATGCCGAATGCACGGCGCGTGAGCGCCTGGACCTTCTGCTGGATGCGGGCAGCTTCCACGAGTGGCTGCCGCCGTCCGAGCGGCTGACCAGCCCGCACCTTGCCCAACTGGGTGTGCCCTGTGCTTTCGACGATGGCGTTGCGATCGGCCGCGCCACATTGGCCGGCCGCACGGTCTTCGTTGCCGCGCAGGAGGGCGCCTTCATGGGCGGCGGCGTTGGCGAGGTGCATGGCGCCAAGCTCGTGGGCCTGCTGCAGCGCGCACTGCGCGATCGGCCAACGGCCGTGCTGCTGCTGGCCGAGTCCGGTGGAGTGCGGCTGCACGAAGCCAATGCCGGCCTGATTGCAGTGTCGGAGGTGATGCGTTCGGTGCTCGACGTGCGTGCGGCGGGCATCCCTGTGATCACGCTGATCGGCGGCGCGAACGGCTGCTTCGGCGGCATGGGCATCGTCGCGCGCTGCACCGACTACATCGTGATGAGCGACAGCGGCCGGCTGGCCATGTCCGGCCCCGAGGTGATCGAGGCTTCCTTCGGTGTGGAGGAGTTCGATTCGCGCGACCGCGCCCTGGTGTGGCGTACCACCGGCGGCAAACACCGTTGGCTGACAGGCGATTGCGACGAGCTCGTCGAAGACGATGTGCAGGCCTTCCGCGAGGCGGCCATCTGCGCGCTCTCGGCCGCGAAGCCGGTCACGTCGGCATTGCTGGAGACCGAACACGCGCTGCTGAGTGCGCGCTTGCGCGATATGCCGCCACCCAGCGATGACCTGGACGACGCAATGGCGCTCTGGCAGCGTCTGGGCGTGGCCGATGCGCAGCGCATTCCCGACATTGACGTGGCCGCCATGCATGCCTTGCGCGTGGCCACGGAGGCACAAAAATGAAATGGAACACGTTGGTCACGCAACTTTTCGGCCCTTTCCACGGCATGCGTGAGGCCGGCGATTTTCTCCAGGGGGAGGTCTTGTTCGAGGGCGAGTTGCTCACGGTCATCGGGACAACGAATCATGCTTCGATCGGCGTTCGGCTCGCGTTGGCGCAAGCCCGCGTGGTGCTTGACACGATCTCGCAGCATCCGGGTCGACCGATCCTGCTGCTCATCGATACCCAGGGCCAGCAGCTGCGCCGACGCGACGAATTGCTCGGTATCAATCGCGCCATGGCACACCTCGGTATGTGTATTGACCTTGCGCGGCGGAACGGGCATCGAGTGATTGGACTGGTGTACGACCAGGCGTTGTCGGGCGGCTTCATCACCTCGGGACTGATCGCGGATGCCTGCGATGCGCTGCCTGAGGCGGAAATCCGTGTCATGCGCATCCCTGCGATGGCACGCGTGACCAAGTTGCCGGAGGCCATGCTCACTGAGCTTTCCGAATCGAATCCTGTGTTTGCGCCCGGTGTCGGCAACTACGTGGCCATGGGCGGAGTGCGCGCCCTCTGGGAGGGCAATCTGCAGGAGGCATTGCGTGCTGCGTTGTCCGAAGCGACAGGCGAGGACCGACGTGCCAAGGACGGCGCCTTGCGCGGCGGCCGCAAGCTCGCCGCCGACGTGGCGCAACGTGTGCTCGATGCTGCCTGAGGTGTTGGCATGAAGCTGCTGCGCCGCCATCGGCTCGCTCACCTGTCCGCCCAGGGCTGGACGCAAGTGCTGGCCCGCCCATGGGACAGCGAGGGCAAGGCGTGCATCGCGCACTGGGCAGAGCGAGGCCTTCCGCTCGTGGTGACACGCCAGCACGAGCTTGCAACTGCGCAGGAGGAGACTGTCTCGCTCGGCCTTCCCGCCCCAACTCACTGGGGACGCCGCCGGCTCGGCTTGCAGGTGCCGCGTTCGGCCATCCTGTGCTTCGGTGAATTTCCGCGCGCACACGAGGTGCTGCATTTGCTGCCGCGCGATGCGCGCGCGGCCTGGCACAGGTTGGCGACAGCGTTCGAAATGGAGCGCGTGCAGGTGCGCGCCTACGGCAGCTATGGTTGGCAACAACTCACGGGCTTGCGGTACGCGCATCCGGGATCCGATCTGGACTTGTGGATTGCAGTCGACGATGCACGCCACGCGGACTTCGTGGCTGCCTGTCTGCAGGCCCAGGCACCCGGGCGGTTGCGGCTTGATGGCGAACTTGTCTTTCGCGACGGCAGCGCGGTCAATTGGCGCGAGTGGAGCGCCTGGCGGGCCGGCCATTCGCGCAGCGTGCTGGTGAAGCACGTGTGCGGCGCCCGGCTGGAGACAAACGCCTTCGTGCCCGAAGACAGTCAAGAGATGGGTCTTGCGGCATGAGCACTGCGCTACCTCTCGCCCTCATCCCGACAGCGTTCTCTTCGCCGCCTTCATCGCATGCAATCGGCTGCGCGGCAACGCTGGCGCTGTACGACGAGCTGGCGTTGGCACCGAAGCCGGGACTGGTGTCCTTCGTCGACAACGGCAGTCATGACGACATGGACGCACACACCTTCATGCGAAGCCTCATCGCGCTGCGGCACTACTTCGTGCAGATCGCCGAGTTGGGCGAGGCGCATGCACCTTTCAAGGCACTGGAAGCTTGTGGAATTGCCGCGGAGGCACGGATGTTGGAGGCGACGGGTGGCGTGAACACACACCGTGGCGCCGTCTTTACCTTGGGCCTGCTCTGTGCCGCCGCCGGCGCGGCGCGGCGCGACGGCGAGCCGGCGCGTCCAGCCACATTGCGGACTGCATTGCGTCGGCATTGGGGCGATGCGTTGCAGGCCCGCAGCCACCGCATTTCCACTTTGCCAGGCGGCATCGCGGCCCGCCGCCATGGATTGCGAAGCGCATCGCAAGAGGCCGCGCTTGGATTTCCGGTGTTGTTCGACACAGCCGTTCCGACACTTTTTCGTTCAGTGCGGCGCGGTCTGAGCCCGGAGCAGGCGCGTGTCGATACATTGTTCGCCGTCATGGCTGTACTGGACGACAGCAATCTGGCGCACCGCGGCGGAATTCAGGGCCTGCGCAACGCACAGCAGGCAGCGCGCGATTTTCTTGCGAAGGGCGGTGCAGCAGGGCAGGGGGGCATGGAAGCCGCACACGCGGTTCACCGTGACTTCGTCGCGCTCCGTCTGTCGCCTGGTGGCGCTGCAGATACCCTGGCCGCAGCGTGCTGGATGCAGCGCATCTGCGGCGTGGCGGAATGAGCTACGCCATCGTCTTTTCGGGCCAGGGCATGCAGCACCCCGACATGCTGCCCTGGCTCGCGGATGATGAAACGGTGCACGCCATGCAGCAGTTACTCGGCATCGACGACTGGAGAGCATGCGTAAAAGATCCCGTCTGGGCAGGGTGCAATGCGAATGCCCAGGTTCTGCTGACAGGCCTGGCGTTGGCTGCGTGGGCCCAGCTTGCCCCATGTCTTCCAGCGCCAGCGGCGGCGGCTGGCTACAGTGTTGGCGAACTGGCGGCGTTCTCGGCCGCTGGCGTTTTCGATGCGAACACGGCCCTTGAACTGGCGCATCGCCGCGCAGCGCTGATGGACTGTGCTGGTGAGTCGAATTCCACAGGCCTGATGGGTGTCAGCGGGGTGACCGAATCGCTGCTTGGACGGCTGTGCGAGGAATTCGATCTGGCCGTCGCCATAAGAAACGGCATCGACAGCGTTGTGCTCGGGGGCCTGCAAGTCGTGCTGCCGCTCGCAGTCGAAGCGGCGCAACGCCAGGGCGCGCACGCCTTGCTTCTCAACGTGCAGGTGGCATCCCATACGCGGTGGATGGCTGCGGCGGCGCAGGGCTTTGCTGCGCACATTGCGCCACTGGCGTTTCGCGCTGCCGGAATTCCTCTCTTCAGCGATGCGGCGGGCCGCGTTGCCGAGCCGCCTCAACTCAAGCACGCGTTGGCCAGGCAGATCGATCACGCAGTGCGGTGGGACGAATGCATGGAAAGCATCGCCGGGCGACGAGTGGCATGCGTGATCGAGATTGGTCCAGGGCGGGCACTGGCGCGCATGTGGAACGGCCGGTACGCCGATACGCCAGCACGCTCCGTAGACGAGTTTCGTAGCGTGGAAGCCATTGCGCGCTACGTTCAGAAATGCATGACAGCGGCTTAGCTTATTCGTACTTCTGCCCGTTGCGTATCAAATCTGGTGTACCGATCACTTCGTTGAGTTCCTCGAAGTCCAGCATCTGCGAGCGCCACGGCTGCGTGGTGCGGTGCTGGTGCAGGCTCGCGTAGTAGCCCTGCAGCGTGTGCACCACCGCGCGCGCCGTGCCGCCCGGAAAGATCGCGATGCGAAAGCCGTGCTTCTGCAGCGCGTCCGCGTCCTGGATCGGCGTCTTGCCGCCTTCGACCATGTTGGCCAGGAGCGGCACCCGGTCGCCGAAGCGCCGGCAGGCCGCGTCCATTTGCTCGGGCGAGCGCAGCGCCTCGACGAAGAGCGCGTCCACGCCGCAGGCGAGGTAGGCCTCGGCGCGGTCGAGCGCGGCCTCCAGGCCTTCGACCGCCACCGCATCGGTGCGCGCGAGGATCAGCGTGTCGCTCGAGGTGCGCGCGTCCAGCGCGGCTTTGAGCTTGCCGACCATCTCGCGCTCGGGCACCACGGCCTTGCCGTCGAGGTGGCCGCAGCGCTTGGGAAAGGTCTGGTCTTCGATCTGCACCATCGCCGCGCCCGCGCGCTCGAAGCCGCGCACGGTGCGCTGGGTGTTGAGCGCGTTGCCGAAACCGGTGTCGGCATCGACGATCACCGGCAGGCTCACGCGCTCGGTGATGCGGGCCAGGGTATCGGCCACCTCGGTGTAGGTGGTGAGGCCGACGTCGGAGCGGCCCAGGCGCGTATAGGCGATGGAGGCGCCCGAGAGGTAGAGCGCCTCGAAACCGGCCCGCTCGGCCACGAGGGCGCTGAGCGCGTCGTACACGCCGGGCGCAAGCACGATGTCGTGGCGCGCGAGCCGGGTCTTGAGGGAAGGGTTCGTCATGGAGACGCTTTCGTCGAATGGATCAATGCAGCGGCGGTGCGCGCCGCGATGTAGCCTCCGGCCACCGCGCTCAGCAGGCCGTTGCCGGAGAGATAACCCCACACCTCATCGCCAGAAACACCGCCCGCCGCGCCACCGGCGGCGAACAGGTTGGCGAAGGGCGTGCCGTCGTGCCGCAGCACGCGCATGTCGGGCGCGGTGTCGAGGCCGCCCTGGGTGTGGAACAGCGCGCCCGTGACCTTCACTGCGAAGTACGGCGCTTCGAGCGCGCGCGCGAACACGCGGCCATCGGGCGGTGGCGTGCTGGCGCGCATGGAGTCGAACGTGCCTTGCAGCACGGAAGACTCGCAGCCGATGCAATCCGCCAGCGCAGCCACCGATTCGCAGCGGCGCAACGCGCCCGCCGCTTCAGCCTCGCAGAAGTCGGGGAAGCCCCGCGCCAGTGCGAGCAGCGGCGTGTCGAACACGTTCCAGGCAATGCCGCCCGGTTGTGCGAGCACGTGTACCGCGGCCTCCGAGTAGCCCAGCGTCTCGTCGTGAAAGCGCCGGCCTTCGCAGTTGAGCTGTACGCCGCCTTCCATCATCACGGCCCACGACATCAGGGCCCCTTGCGGCGTGACCCACGAGCCATGGCCCTGGTAGCCGCCGAGGTCGCGCAGACGTGCACCCAGCGATTGGCCCCACAGGATCGCGCTGCCGTCGTTGCCGGCGTGACCGCCGAAGGTGGCTTCGGCCATCTCGGGCAGCAGCGTGCGGACCATTTCCGCATTGCCGCCGAAGCCATTGCACGCGAGCAGCAGCGCATCGCAGGCCAGTGTTTCGCGGCTGCCATCGGGGCGCAAGTAGTCGGCGCCGATCACGCGGTCTTCGGCATCGAGTACCAATGTATCGACCAACGCTTGCGTCAGCACGGGAATGCCCGCCGCTTCGACGGCCGCTTGCAAGGCCGCCATCAGCGACGCACCGGTTTTCTGCGGCAGCGAATGCATGCGATGTACGCTGTGACCCGGATAGAGAAAGCCGTCGAGCAGCATCCACTGCAGGCCGTGCCGTTCCTGCAGCGCATCGAGTGCCGGACCGATGGACGTCGCATAGGCCTCGACCAGCGCAGGCGCGGCCTGGCCATGGGCCTTGGCCTGGATGTCGGCGGCGAAGCGCCCGGCGCTGTCGTCATGCACGCCATGCGCTCGCTGCGCGCGAGTGCCGGGCGCGGGGATGAAGCCGGAGGACAGCGCGGTCGATCCGCTCGGCAGCGCGTCGCGCTCCAGCACCACAGAGGCCACACCCGCATCGCTCAGCATCAGTGCGGTCGTGAGCCCGCAGGCACCGCCGCCGACGATGGCCACCGGCACGTGCACTTCGGCCTCGACCTGCGCGGCGCGACGGATGTGGCGTGAAGGCTTTGTCGTCATGCGAGCGATGCGATGAAGGCCGCGCAGTCCGTCACCTCGGCCACGTTGCGCATGTCGGCCAGCGAGGTCTGGTGGCGTTCTTCGCCGAAGGCCGCGCACCCATCGGACAGCACCAGCGTGCGGTAGTCGCGCATGTGCGCATCGCGCACGGTGCTCGCGACGCCGCCATTGGTGACGATGCCGCAGACCGCCACCGTGTCGATGCCGGCGTGGCGCAGCACCCAGTCGAGCTGTGTGTTGAAGAAGGCCGAGTACGCGACCTTGCTCACCGTCACGTCGACCAGCCCGGTCAACGCGTCGACGTTCGCCTGGCCCCAGCTGCCGGGCGCGAAGTCGCCCTTTTTCAGATAGGGGCGCATCGCCTTGAGGTGCGGCGACACCATCGGCTCGCCGGCCGCGTCCGGCCACAGTGTGAACTGGCTTGCGGCCACGAGGCCACCCGCCGCCTTGAGTGCGCGCGCCACCTCGGCCACGCGCACCGGCAGCAGCAGCGCCGGCGGATTGGTGTCGCCGCCGCGCGCATAGGCACCGTTGGCATCGAGAAAGTCGTTCTGCAGGTCGATGACGACCAGCGCGGTCTTCGCTGCAACGAATGTCTTGCCTGTGCTCATGACAGCCTCACCAGAAGGTTGCCGTGCGGGTCGACCTCGGCGTGGAATCCGGGTTCGAGCCACACGGTGGTGTCGGCCTGTTCGAGGATTGCAGGGCCTTCGATGCGCGCAGCCACTGGCAGTTCGAGCCGCGCGTAGCGCACGGCCTCATGCCACTGGCCGTGGTGGAACACGCGCTGCGTGCCCAGCGGCACGATGCTGCCTCGCCCTTCGGGTGCCAGCACCTTCAGGTCGAACTTCGGTCGCACGCCGATGCGTGCATAGCGCAGGTTCATCACGCGGATCGGGATGCCTTCGAGCACCCGGCCGAATGCGGCGGTGTAGCTGGCCTCGAACGCGGCGCGGATCGATGCGGCCGTGATCGGCGCCTTGCCCGCGTCGGCGAGCACCACAGGCAGCGTGTGCGTCTGGCCCGCGTAGAGCATGTCGAGTGCGATGACCTCGCGCACCTCGTCGAAGCGCACGCCCGATGAATCCAGGCGCTGCTGGCAACTCGCGGCCAGCTCGTCGATGCGGCGCTGCAGGTCACCCACATCGAGCTCGGTCAAAGGCTTGTTGAGGGTCTGCACCGCGTCGTGGCGCATGTCGGCGATCACGCAGCCGAGGGCCGAGGTCACGCCGGGATAGCGCGGCACGATGCCGGTCGCGACGCCCACCTCGCGCATCATCGCGCACACATGCAGCGCACCGCCACCGCCGAAAGGCATGTAGGCGAAGCGACGCGGGTCGTGGCCGCGTTCGATGGACACAAGGCGGATCGCGCCCGCCATGCGCGCATTGGCCACGGTGAGGATGGCTTCCGCGGCCGCATGCACGTCCAGGCCGAGTGGCCGGGCGACGTGCTCCTCGATCGCCTGGCGCGACTTCTGCGCATCCAGCGCCGCGAGCAGCCCTCCACCCAGCGGGCGATCGGCAGCGATGCGGCCCAGCAGCACGTTCGCATCGGTCACCGTCGGGCGCATGTTGCCTCGCCCGTAGCAGGCCGGCCCCGGCACGCTGCCGGCCGACTCGGGGCCGACCTGCAGCATGCCGCTCGCATCCACCGAGGCGATGGAACCGCCGCCGGCGCCGATGGTCTCGATCTGGATCATCGGCGAGCGGATCACCATGCCAAACTCGATCGCGGTCTGCGCGGCCAATGCGGCTTCGCCGTTCGCCACCAGCGACACGTCGAACGAGGTGCCGCCCATGTCGCCGGTGATCGCGTTCGGAAAGCCCGCCGCGCGCGCAATGGCCGCGCAGGCGATCACGCCGGCCGCCGGGCCCGACAGCGCCGTGCGCACCGGCAGGTCGCTCGCGGTCTGCCGCGACATCACGCCGCCGTTGCTCTGCACCACCAGCAGCTCGCCGGCAAAGCCCTGGCCGCGCAGGTCGGATTCGAGCCGCTCGAGGTAGCCGCCCACCACGGGCTGCAGCGCCGCATTGAGCGTGGCGGTCGAGCAGCGCTCGAACTCGCGGATCTCGGGCAGCACTTCGCTGGCCGAGGTGACGTGCGGGTTGGGCCAGAGCGCGCGCACCGCCTCGACGGCCAGGCGCTCGTTCTCGGGGTTCGCGTAGGTGTTGATGAAGAACACGCACACGGCCTCGCAGCCGGCGTCGAGCAGCGAGCGGGCTTCGGCGCGCACCTGGTCCAGATCGACTGCGGTGTGCAGCGTGCCGTCGGCGAGCACGCGCTCGTCGACTTCGCGGCGCAGGTCGCGCGGCACCACCGGCGTGAAGCTGCCGCGCAGGCCCCAGGTCTCGGGCCGGTCGCGGCGGCGCATCTCCAGCACGTCGCGAAAACCGCGCGTGGTGATGATGCCGGTGCGCGCCACCTTGCGTTCGAGCAGCGCGTTGGTGCCCACCGTGGTGCCGTGGACGATGGTGGCGATGGCCGCGGCCGAGTCGGCCACGCGCGCCACGCCGTTCATGAAGCCGCGCGCTTCTTCGCCGCGCGTGGAGGGCACCTTGACGATGCGCGCCGTGCCGTTCGCTTCGTCGAGCACGAAGAGGTCGGTGAAGGTGCCGCCGACATCGACGCCGACGACAAGGGATTTACCAGTGGGAGTCATTCGGACGCCTTCTTCTTGCTGCCGCCGGTGGGGGTGCCGGTTGTCACATAGCCCATCGCGCTGTCGGCCTCGCGCTGTTGCGCAGGCCGCTCGGCGGCGCTGCCCCAGCCGCCGCCGCCGGGCGTTTCGAGCCGCACGCGCTCGCCGCGCGTGAGCTGGATGCCGCGCATCTTCGACACCATTGGCGGCGTGTGCCACTCGCCTGCGTTCTCGTAGCTGAACTTGTTGACCGCGCCTTCGCCGCCGCCCGCGATGCCCTTGGGCGGCAAGGTGCCGCGCTCGCCGAAGACGAACACTTCGGCGTCTTTTTCCAGCAGCTCGATTTCGTAGACGGCGCCGAGGCCGCCGCGATGCCGGCCGTCGCCGCCCGAATCGGCGCGCAGCGACCATTCGGTGAAGCGCACCGGGTAGGCGGCTTCGAGAATTTCGAGCGGCGGAATCGTCGCGGTCGAGATCGGCGCATTGCCGTGCGAGAGCCCATCGCCGCCCGAGTGGCCGCCATGGCCGCCGCCAAAGAAGCTGAACATCACCCAGCGCTGGCCTTCGCGGCCCTTGTCGCTGCGGTGGCCCGCGATCGACAGCGCATTGATCGTGCCGTAGGCCTGCGCCACCGCGCGCGTCGGGTCGGCCTGCGCCGCCGCGCTGAAGATCACGTCGATCATGCGCAGGATGGTTTCGGTGTAGCCGCCGACCGGACGCGGGCGCTCGCAGCTGATCACGAGCTTGTCGGGAATGTCGAAGTCCACCGCATCGAGCACGCCGGCATTGGGGGGTACATCGGGGAACAGGTGCTTGAGCGCGACGTAGCAGGCGGCCACCGCCGTGGCGCGCGAGATGTTCACAGGCCCCGCGCATTGCGGCGAGGTGCGCGAGAAGTCGAGCAGCAGCCGGTCGCCGGCCACCGTCATGTCGAGCGCGATGGTCAGCGGCTCGTTCACGATGCCGTCGTTGTCGAGCACGTCCTGGAAGCTGTAGCGCCCGTCGGGCAGCGAGGCGATGTGCGAGCGCATCAGGCGCAGCGCGCGGCTGCGCAGCTCGCCGAGGGCGTTGAGCACCAGGTCGTCGCCATACTCGTCGAGCAAACCGTTCAGCCGCTTCTCGCCGAGCTCCAGCGCGGCGAGCTGTCCGTTCAGGTCGCCCCAGAGGCTGTCGGGCAGGCGCGTGTTGGCCTGCAGGATCGCGAGTACGTCCGCATCGAGCACGCCGCCCTGCACGATGCGCACTGGCGGAATCTGCACGGCCTCCTGCCAGCACTCGGTGGCGGCCGGGTTGTAGTTGCCCGGCACCGCGCCGCCCACGTCGTGCCAGTGCGCAGCCGAGGCCATGTAGCAGTAGAGCTTGCCGTTGCGAAAGAACGGCTTCACCAGCTTGAAGTCGTTGGCGTGCGTGCCGCCGTCGTAGGCGTCGTTGCTGATCCAGATGTCGCCGTCGTTCATGCCGCCGCGCGGCTCGGCTGCCTTGGCTGTGGCGCGCACCGCGAAAGCCATGGCGCCGACGAACACCGGCAGGCCCGACTTGCCCTGCACCAGCGTGTCGCCGCTCGCCGCGTCGTAGAGGCCGTGGCAGGCGTCGTGCGCCTCGGCAATGATGGGGTTGAAGGCGCTGCGGTAGAGCGTGGCGTCCATCTCATCGGCCACCTGCTCGAGACGGCCGCGCAGGACGGCGAGCGTGACGGGGTCGAGGGTTGTGGCGGAAGAAGGATCATGCATCGGGGGCTTTCTTGAAGGCGGGGCGGCCGGAGCGCTGGCGCAACTGGTTCAACAGTCCGCCGGCGCGGACCATGTCCATGAGGAATCCGGGCACCGGCTCGCAGGCCAGGCGCTTGCGGCCGGGTGCGACGATCTCGGGAGCCGTGGTGTCGAGGGCGATCTGCTCGCCTTCGCTCAAGGTCTCGGCCTCGGCGCAGGTCAGCAGCAGCAGGCCCACGTTGAAGGCATTGCGGAAATACAGGCCGCTGTACGAGGGCGCGATGACCGCCGTCACGCCCAGGTGCACCAGCACGGCGGCAGCCTGCTCGCGGGAGGAGCCGATGCCGAAGTTGGGCCCGGCCACCAGCACGTCGCCGCGCTGCACGCCGCGGGCGAAGTCGGGGCGGATGGCTTCGAGGCAGTGCTGCGCGATGATGTCGATGCCATGCTTCATGGCATGGCCCGGCGCGAGCAGGTCGGTGTCGATGTCGGCGCCCAGGCGCCAGACGCGGTGCGTCGCTTTGGTTGCGCTCATGCAAGCACCTCGCGCGGATCGGTCACGCAGCCGCGCAATGCGGCCGCCGCCACCGTGTAGGGCGAGCCCAGGTAGACCTGCGCAGTCGGCGAGCCCATGCGGCCCTTGAAGTTGCGCGCCGTGGTCGAGATGACGGTGATGTCGTCGCCCATCGGGTCGCCGTAGCCCGAGCAAGCGCCGCAGGCCGTCGGGAAAAGTT
Organism: Variovorax sp. YR566; assembly: GCF_051992195.1. Taxonomy (NCBI): domain Bacteria; kingdom Pseudomonadati; phylum Pseudomonadota; class Betaproteobacteria; order Burkholderiales; family Comamonadaceae; genus Variovorax; species Variovorax sp. YR566. Next base: position 3,355,133 of record NZ_CP197092.1, read on the forward strand.
CGCCGCCGGCATCCATCAGCACCTGGAGCACGCCTTCCTCGCGCGCCTGCTCCTGGTCGCGCAGGCTGGCGGGCGCCACGATGAGACGGATACCGCTCGCCACCTTGTGGCCGCGCAGCACCTGCGCGGCAGCGCGCAGGTCGTCCAGCTTGGCGCCGGTGCAGGCGCCGATGTAGGCCACGTCGACGCGCGTGCCCACGTACCGGCTCACGCCGTGGGCGTTGGCCGGGCTGTGCGGTGCGGCGATGTACGGTTCGAGCGTGGATGCATCGAAGCGGTGGTCCGTGAGCGCGGCATCGTCGTCGGTGAACCAGGGCGCCATGTCCACTGGCGGCGCGCCGGCCTCGGCCAGGAATTGCGCCGTGGTCGCATCGGGCGCGATCAATCCGGCCTGCGCGCCGAGTTCGGCGCTCATGTTGGAGAGCGTCATGCGCTCCTGCATCGACAGCGCAGCGACCGCAGGCCCGGCGAACTCGACCGCCTGGTAGCGCCCGCCGTTCATGCCGAAGCGGCCGATCATGTGCAGCATCATGTCCTTGGCGGTCACGCCCGCGGGCAGCGCGCCGTCCCACCACATGCGGATGGTCTCGGGCACGCGCAGCCAGATCTCGCCGGTGACCATCACGCCCAGCATCTCGGTGCTGCCGATGCCGAACATGTAGGCGCCGAAAGCGCCGCCCGTGGGCGAGTGCGAGTCGCCGCCCACGCACAGCATGCCGGGTCGGATGTGGCCGTGCTGCGGTACCACCACGTGGCAGATGCCCTGGCTGTCGTACACGTGCGGCAGCTTCTGGTCGCGCGCCCAGTCGCGTGCGATGCGCACGATGCGGCGCGAATCGTCGTCGCGCTCGGGCACGTAATGGTCCATGACGAGCACCACGCGCGAGCGGTCCCAGATCTGCGCGCCGAGCTCTTCCAGCATCGGCTGCAGCCGGCGCGGGCCCGAGGAGTCGTGGAACATCGCCATGTCGACGCCGCAGGTCACGATCTCGCCCACCGACACCCGCTCGCGTCCGCTCGCGCGTGCGATGAGCTTCTGCGCCAGGGTCAGGGCTGGCGCGCGGGTTGGAGCCATCGATGTCATTCCGGCTTGGCTCCCGAGAACTTGACGACCTCGGCCCAGCGCACGATCTCGCTCTGCACGAAGGCCGAGAACTGTTCGGACGAGTTGCCGACCGGAATCGCGCCCTCGGTATCGAGGCGCTGGCGCATGTCGGGCTGCTGCAGCGCATGGCGCGCCGCGTCGCCGATCTGCTTGACGCGGTCGGCAGGCATGCGGGCCGGGCCGAAGAGGCCGAACCATGCGCTCGATTCGTAGCCGGGCAGCGCCTCGGCAATCGCCGGCACATTCGGAAAGGCCGGCAGCCGTTTCGCCGTGGTCACGCCCAGCGCCTTGAGCTTGCCGGCCTGGATGTGCGCCTTGACGTTGCCCACGGCCGCGAACATCAGCTGCACCTGGCCGGCGAGCACGTCCTGCACGGCGGGCGCGGTGCCCTTGTAGGGGATGTTCACGATGTTCACGCCCGATTGCATCTTGAAAGCCTCGCCCGCCATGTGCAGCGACGAGCCCACCGCACCGATCGCGAAGTTGAGCTGGCCCGGCTTTGCCTTGGCGAGCGCGATGAGTTCACGCACGTCCTTCGCAGGCACCGACGGGTGCGCGACGAGGATCGAGGGCGAGGTCGCCACGCAGGTGAGCGCGGTGAAGTCCTTCACCGGGTCGAAGGGCAGCGTCGGGTAGAGCGTGGCGTTGATCGCGTGGCTGGTGAAGCTCATCAGCAGTGTGTTGCCGTCGGGCGTGGCCTTGGCCACCGCATCGGCGGCGATGTTGCCGCCCGCGCCCGGCCGGTTCTCGACGATGACCGTGCGGCCGAGTGCCGGGCCCATGCTGACGGCGAGCGAGCGTGCCAGCGTGTCGGTCGAGCCGCCCGCGGGCGCGCCGACGAGGATGCGCACCGGCGCATTGCCGATCTGTGCAAAGGCACTGCCGGCCCATGCCGCGGCCAGCGACGAGAGGAGGATGTCGCGTCTTTTCATGTGTTGTGTCTCCAGGGAGATGGGGTGCTTTTTTTTGAGGGCTCAGAGCCCCAGGTACGCGCGCCGCAGTTCGTCGCTGCCGAGCAACTCGCCGGGCAGGCCCGAGAAGCGCACGCTGCCGTTTTCCAGCACGTAGGCGCGGTCGGCAATTTCGAGCGACTGGCCGACGTTCTGCTCGACCAGCATCACCGCGAGGCCGCCGTCGCGCAGTTCGCGGATCAGCGAGAACATCTCTTCGACCAGCAGCGGCGAAAGGCCGAGCGAGGGCTCGTCGAGGATCAGCAGCACCGGCTCGGCCATGAGGCCGCGCGCGATGGCCAGCATCTGCTGCTCGCCGCCGCTCATGGTGCCGGCGTGCTGATCCATGCGCTCGCGCAGCCGCGGGAAGATGTGGAACGACTTCTCCAGGTTCGCCGCACGGCGCTCGCGTGCCCGCGTGAAGGAGCCGAGTTCCAGGTTCTCGCGCACGCTGAGGTTGGGGAACACCTTGCGGCCTTCGGGCACCTGGATCAGGCCGGCCTTGACGACGTCGCGGTAGTGCGCGCCGCTCAGGTCCTTGCCGTCGAAACGCACCGTGCCGCCCCAGGCCGGGCAGAGGCCGCAGACCATCTTGTTGAGCGTGGACTTGCCCGCGCCGTTGCTGCCGAGCAGCGCGACCATCTCGCCCGCGTTCACGTGCAGGTCGACGCCGCGCAGCACCTCGACGCGACCGTAGCCGCCGCGCAGGCCCTGAATATCGAGCAGTGCGCTCATGCTGCAACTCCCGATGCGGCCTTGCGCAGCCGCGCCGCGGTGCCGTGGCCCAGATAGGCTTCGACGACCTTGTCGTCGGAAGTCACCTGCGCCGGGGTGCCCTCTGCGATCAGCCGGCCCTGCGCCAGCACCCACACATGCTCGGCCAGGTGCATCACGGCCTGCATGACGTGCTCGATCATCAGCACGGTGACGCCGCTGTCGGCGATGCCGTGCACCACCGGCATCATCTCGGCGATCTCCTGCGGGTTGAGACCGGCGAGCACTTCGTCGAGCAGCAGCAGGCGCGGCCGTGTCGCGAGCGCGCGGGCCAGTTCGAGGCGCTTGCGGCCGGCCACGGTGAGGTCCGAGGCGGGCTTGTCGAGCTGCGGCGCGAGGCCCACGCGCAGCGCGACAGCTTCGGCGTTCTGCAGCGCCTCGGCGCGGCCGCGCACATGCAGGTGCGCGCCGACGGCGATGTTCTCGCGCACGGTCTGCGCGGCGAAGGGCTTCACGATCTGGAAGGTGCGGGTCATGCCGAGCGCGGCGTTGCGGTGCGGCTCGCGGCCGGTGATGTCCTGCCCCGCGAAGCGCACGGAGCCGGTGTCGGGCTTGAGGAAGCCGGACATCAGCGCGAACAGCGTGGTCTTGCCCGCGCCGTTCGGGCCGATCAGCGCGCTCAGGCTGCCCTCGCGCACCGAGAGGCTCACGTTCTGCACGGCCTTCAGGCCGCCGAAGGAGCGCGAGAGGCCATCGATGGCCAGCAGGGCTTCAGTCATTGCGGTCTCCCTTCGCCTTCCACAGTTGCCGCACCGACAGCCCGATGCCCGCGATGCCGCGTGGCACGAAGATGACGATGAGCACCAGCACCGTGCCGTAGATCACCATGTTGATGCCGGGCAGTTCGCCGAAGAGGTTGCGCGTGAAGTCCGACAGCAGGTGCAGCACGACGGCGCCGAGCACCGGCCCCCACATCGTGCCCATGCCGCCCACGATGGCCGCGACCAGCGCCTCGATCGACACGGCCGGGCCGTAGGCGATCCCGGCATCGATGTACTGGAACACCTGCACGTAGAACGCGCCGGCCGCGCCCATGAAGGCTGCCGACAGACCGATGGCCGCCAGCTTGACGCGGAACGGATTGACGCCGACGGCGCGCGCCGCATCCTCGTTGTCGCGCACCGCCTGCAGGTAGGCGCCGAAGCGGCCGTTGCGCAGCCACCAGGTCACGAGCAGCGCGGCGACGACCATCGCGAGCACCACCCAGAGGTAGCCAGCGCGCGTCGAGAACTGCAGGTTGGCCACTGACTCGCGCAGCGGCACCATGAGCCCGACGCCGCCACCGGTGAAGTCGACCGACAGTGCAAGGATGCGAAACACCTCGGCAAAGGCCAGCGTGACGAGCGCGAAATACGAGCCCTTGAGGCCGTAGCGGAAGGTGAGGGCGCCCATGAAGAGGCCGACGAGCGCGGCACCGATCACCGCGAGCGGCAGCGCGACCCAGGCGTTGATGCCGCCCTGCAGCTGCGCGATCGCCTGGATGTACGCACCGGTGCCGAAGAACAGCGCATGCCCGAACGAGAACTGCCCGCCGAAGCCGCCGAGGATGTTCCAGGCCTGTGCGATGAGCGTGGCGTAGAGCGCCATCATCACGAAGTTGAGCGTGACGCCCGAGGTGGTGACGAACGGCACGCAGCCGACCAGCACGGCAAAGAGCGCAATGCCCGGGAGTTGCTTCAGGCCCGCGCTCATGCCTTGGCTCCGAACATGCCCTGTGGCCTGAAGAGCACCACGCCGATGAAGATCGCGAAGATGCCGATCTGGCCGAGCGATTCCCCGAGGTACAGCCCGCCGAGCGACTCGACCACGCCGACGAGGAAGCCGCCGATCAGCGCCCCGACGAAACTGCCCATGCCGCCGAGCACGACGATGGTGAAGGCCACGAGCACGAAGCCGCCGCCGACCTGTGGGTTGACGTAGTAGGCCGGCAGCAGGAAGCAAGCGGCCGCGCCGAGGCAAGCGAGGCCGATTCCGAAGCTCATCGCGTAGACATGGTCGACGTCGATGCCCATGAGCTTGGCGCCCTCTTTCTCCTTGGCGACGGCGCGGATCGCGCGGCCGAGGTCGGTGCGGCCCATGATCCAGAACAGGATGCCCGAGACGACCAGCGCACCCGCGAAGGCGACGAGCTTGGGCACGGCGATCATCGCGGGGCCGATGGCGACGGTGCTCAGCGAGTAGGCGGTGTCGATGTTGCGCGTGTCGGACTTGAAGAACAGCAGCGCGAGGTTCTCCATGACGATGGCGATGCCGAGCGTGGCGAGCAGGATGTTCTCGTCCTTGCCGTGACCCGCGCGGTTGATGACCACGCGCTGCAGCGCGTAGCCGAGCGCGAACATGCCGAGCACCACGATGGGCAACGCAAGGTAGGGGTCGACGCCCAGGCGCTCCTTGAGGAAGTACACCGCGTACAGCGCCAGCATCAGGCTGGCGCCATGCGCGAAGTTGATGATGTGCAGGACGCCGTAGATCAGCGTAAGCCCCAGCGCGATCAGTGCGTACACCGCGCCCGTCGTCAGCCCGTTCAGGACCGACGGGAAAAGAATGCCGAAATCGAACATCCTGCCTTCCGATCAGGCAGCGCGCAGCGGGAACACCGGCTCGACCTCGCGATAGTCGCGCGGAATGATGACCTTGATGTCGTTCTTCACCACCTGCGTCATGAGCGGCTGCGCGCCTTCGTTCTGGCCGTTGACGAACTTCGTGGGGCCATAGGGCATGAAGTGGTTGCCGAAGGTGCTCTTCTCGAGCGCGTCGACGATTGCGGCACGCTCCGTCGACTTGGCGCGCTCCAGCGCATCGGCCAGCAGCCACATCGCGGTGTAGGTCATGAAGACCTCGTAGCTGAAGAACTGGCCCTTGGCCTCGACGCGCTTGCGCAGGTCCTGCGCGCGCTTGTCCTTCGGGTTGAACCAGTGGTTGCAGTCGATGATGCCGTTGGCCGCGTCCGGAAATTCCTTCACGAACTTGTAGCTCGATGCCGCGCCGCCCAGCACCGAGAAGATCGCCTTGGGCACCACCTTCTGCTGCTGCATGGTACGCACCAGCAGCGCGTATTCGTTGTAGTAGTTGGCCGGGATCACGATGTCGGGGTTGATCGACTTCATGCGCAGCACGATGTTGTTGAAGTCGCGCGTGGGGTTGGCGTGCTTCACCACCTCCTTCACCTCGAAGCCGTAGCCCGGCAGCTCGCGCGAGAGCAGCTGTGCGGTGCCGGCGCCGAACAGCGACTCTTCGTGGATGATCATCACGGTCCTGGCCGGGTTGCCCGCGGCCTTGTTGAGCACCAGCAGGTTGGCCATGGCCACCTCGGTCGACTTCTTGTAGCCCGGGCCGAAGCGGAAGGTGTTCTTCAGGCCGCGCTCCACGATCTGGTCGGCCACGCCCACGTCCACCACGTGCGGCAGGTTGTACTTGGCCGCGGCCTGCGTGGTTGCGAGGCAGATGGCCGAGGCATAGGCGCCGACGATGGCCGAGACGCCGGCCTCGTTCATCTTCTCGACCTCGGCCGAGCCGGCCTGCGGCTGCGATTGCGCATCGCCCAGCAGGGCCTCCAGCTTCGCGCCGCCGAGCGACTTGATGCCGCCCGCGGCGTTGATGTCCTCGATGGCCATCAGCGCGCCGAGGCGGCATTGCTGGCCCGAATAGGCCAGTGCCCCGGTGACCGGATGCAGCACGCCGACCTTGACGGTCCTGGGCTGCGCCCCTGCCACGAGCGGGAAGGCAACGGCAGTCGCCAGGGCGGCGGACTGCGACACGAAACGGCGGCGGTTCTGCATGGTGGGGCTTTCCTTTTCTCTTCAGTTGAACTGGGCTGACACGTCTTTGCTGACCCACACCTTCGCGTCGATGCTGCCCACGCGGGAGAGCTGCATCTCGTAGGTGTAGCGATCGGGGCGGTAGAGGCCGTGCAGCCATTGCACGGGCCGCTCGTCTTCGTCGTAGATCAGGCGGCGCACCGCGAGCAGGGCCGAGCCGACCGAGACATCAAGGTGCTGTGCGAGAACGTTGTCGGCCAGGCGCGCGGAGATGGTCTGGTGCGCGCGGCCCACCTTGACGCCCGACTCCTCGAGCAGCACGAGGATGGGCTTCTTCGACAGCTCGCGGCGGCCGAAGCGGCGCGCGATCGTGTCGGGCACGTAGGTGGTGATGTGGGAGAGCGGGCCCTCCTTGGTGGAACGCACGCGCACGGCTTTCTGCACCGGGTCGCCGAGCTGCAGCTGCAGCGCCTCGGCCACCTGGGTGGAGGCGGTGATGGTCGCGACCTCGATGACTTTGACCGAGGTGTGCAGGCCCATGGTGACCAGGTTCTCGAGCAGGCCGCGCAGATTGGCGCGTTCCATGCCTTTGGTGCCGGGGCTCTCACCGCTGACCGGCGGTGGCAGGGCACGCGTGCGGCGGCCGGGGTTGCGCGCGATCAGGCCTTCGGAAGACAGCTGTTCGAGTGCGCGGCGCACCGTGACGCGCGCCACACCGAATTGCGCCATGAGCGCGAGCTCGCCGGGCAGGCCCTCCGCGAAACGCCCTTCGTGCAACTGTTCACGCAGGACCAAGTAGATCTGGTGATATTTGGGCAAAGGCATTTGCGACATGCCTTTGATGTTTTTGCAGTTTCAATGTTCTGTCAATGGGACATTTGAGATCGAGATGGGTCTCAGGCCAGACTGGTGGAATTGCGCACCGTCGATGCGGCGTTTCAGACCCTCGACGAAGCGGGGGGCATCGAACAGGGTGGGGGAGGCGCATCAGAAGGTGCGCGATGCCCGAGTCTCGGACGGCCGCTCGCCGAAGCGGGCGCGGTATTGCGCCGCGAAGTGGCCCAAATGAAGAAAGCCGTACTTCTGCGCCACCTCTCGCACGCCGACTGCGGCGATGCCGGCCGATGCCAGCAACTCGGCCCGCACCCGGTCGAGCCTGATCTCGCGCAGAAACTCCATCGGCCCCTGGCCCGCGTGCTGGCGAAACGCCAGCTGCAGCGCGCGCGCACTGCAGCCGACTTCGCTGCAGACGTCGGCCAGCGACAGCGGTTCATCGGCATGGGCTGCCATGTATTCCTGCGCCCTGCGGACCACGCGCGGCAGCAGGCTGCGCTGCGCTTCGCCGGCCAGGGCGCGCGAATGGTTGTGCCCTGCCGACATCAGCAGGCTCGCCATCAGGTACGCCTCGGCATGCTCGGCCAAAGGGCCGCCGGCCTGCAGCGTGTTGCCGGCGTCGAGCGTGAGCCGCAGATAGTCGATGAAATGCACCACCGGCGCCAGCGCGGGGCTGTCCAGCGGCACGCCCAGATCGAACACCAGGGCCTGCCTGACGGGGGCCTGCAGCAGCGACTCGAGCCGCGAGAGCAGCGCCGAGCGCGCCAGCCGCACGATCAGGTGCGGGCTGTCGTCGGCCCAGCGCATCGACAGCGGTTCGGTGGGCGAGGGCAGCGATGCGAGACGGGGCGTCGCTTCCACGTGCTGCGCGCCGCAGTGGATCTCGGCGCCGCCGCGCAACGGGATCTGCAACAGGAAGAAATCCTGCAGGTAGCCCGGGTCGATCTGCACGCCGGGGCCGTACTGCACGTAATTGAGGCTCACGTCCCGATGCAACCGCGCGCTGTGGTGGCAGGCGTCGAGTTCGGTGCGGGGTCGCAGCATGACCAGGCCGTGCGGACAGAACACGCGGGCCACGCTTTCGCGGGCCTCGTCCATGTCGTGGCTCTCGAAAAGCCGGTAGCGCTGCAGCGGCAGCGGTGGGGTCGTGACGGTTTCCATGGGGCGCAGTCACCCTAGCAAAAACCATCCCCACCCACAATTCGGATCACCCCTCGACAAAAACCTGCGCGCCAGGGACAGGGCCTGCGTTTGCGGGATTCGCCGAACGCCTGCTTGCTCATAACGTTCGCTCCACAGGCCAGCCGGCCTGCCCGATCAACCGAGGAGAGCAAGCGTCATGTTCAAGGGACTCGAAGGCAGGAGCGCCATCGTCACCGGTGGCTCCACACTGATAGGCGCCGGCGTGGTGCGCGCGCTGCACGCGGCCGGCGTGAAGGTCGTTGTCGCCGATATCGATGCCGTCAACGGCCAGGCACTGGCCGATTCACTCGGCTCCGGCGTGCGCTTCGTGCGCACCGACATCACCGACGACGCGCAAGTGCAGGCCTGCGTGGCGCAGGCGGCCGCGCAGCATGGCGGCGTGCACTTTCTCGTGAACCTTGCGTGCTCGTATGTGGACGACGGCTTCAAGTCGCCACGCGCCGACTGGCTCACGTCGTTCAACGTGAACGTGGCGAGCGCGGTGGCGATGCTGCAGGCGGTGCACCCGCACATGGTGGCGGCCGGCGGCGGGGCGGTGGTCAATTTCACGAGCATCTCGTCGCGCGTGGCGCAGACGGGGCGCTGGCTCTATCCGGTGAGCAAGGCCGCGATGGCGCAGCTCACCCGCAACATGGCGATGGACCTTGCGTCGGATGGCATCCGCGTGAACAGCGTGTCGCCGGGCTGGACATGGTCGGCGGTGATGGACCGCCTCAGCGGCGGTGACCGCGCCAAGACCGACCGCGTGGCCGCGCCTTTCCATCTGCTTGGGCGCGTCGGCGATCCGGACGAGGTGGCGCAGGTCGTGCTGTTCCTCTGCTCGGACCACGCGAGCTTCGTGACCGGCGCCGACTACGCGGTGGACGGCGGCTATGCCGCCATGGGCCCCGAGCAGGCCGTGCCCGCCATTCCCAAGTTGATGGACTAGCTCCGAACGGAGCATCAAGGAGCAAGCAATGAAGCGAATCGCCATCGTCGGCGCGGGCCAGTCGGGCCTGCAACTGGGTCTCGGACTGCTCGCGGCAGGCTACGAGGTCACGATGTTCAGCAACCGTACGGGCGAAGACATCCGCCACGGCAAGGTCATGTCGAGCCAGTGCATGTTCCACACCTCGCTGCAGATCGAGCGCGACCTGGACCTGGACCTCTGGGCGCACGACTGTCCCACGGTGGACGGCATCGGGCTGGCCGTGCCGCATCCCGAGCAGAAGGGGGCCAAGGCCATCGACTGGGTCGCACGGCTGAATTCGAGCGCCCAGTCGGTCGACCAGCGCGTCAAGATCCCGGCCTGGATGGGCGAGTTCCAGAAGAAGGGCGGCGAACTCGTCTTCAAGGACGCGGGCATCGACGAGCTCGAGGCCTGTACGCAAAGCCACGACCTCACGCTGGTGGCCAGCGGCAAGGGCGAGGTCTCGAAGCTCTTCGAGCGCGACGCGCACAAGTCGAGCTTCGACAAGCCGCAGCGTGCACTGGCGCTGACCTACGTGAAGGGGATGAAGCCGCGCGAGCCGTACTCGGCCGTGTGCTTCAACCTCATTCCCGGCGTGGGCGAGTACTTCGTGTTTCCGGCGCTGACCACGACGGGGCCCTGCGAGATCATGGTGTTCGAAGGCGTGCCCGGTGGCCCGATGGACTGCTGGACCGATGTGAAGACGCCGCAGGAACACCTCGCGCGCAGCAAGTGGATTCTCGACACCTTCCTGCCGTGGGAAGCCGAGCGCTGCACGAACATCGAGTTGACCGACGACAACGGCATCCTCGCGGGCCGCTTCGCGCCGACGGTGCGCAAGCCGGTGGCGACGCTGCCTTCGGGGCGCAAGGTGCTGGGTCTGGCCGACGTGGTGGTGCTCAACGACCCGATCACGGGGCAAGGTTCCAACAACGCGGCCAAGTGCGCCGACACGTACCTCAAGAGCATCCTCGCGCGCGGAGATGGCGCGGCCGATGCTGCGTGGATGCAGCAGACCTTCGACCGCTACTGGTTCGGCTACGCGCAATGGGTCACGCAGTGGACCAACATGCTGCTCGCACCGCCGCCGCCCCATGTACTCAAGCTGCTCGGCACCGCCGGCGCGATGCCGCCGCTGGCCAGTGCCTTCGCCAACGGGTTCGACGATCCGCGCACATTCTTCCCGTGGTTCGCGGAACCCGCGGAGGCGGATCGCTACATCGAAACCTGCGCGTCCGTCGCATAGCCTGGAGCGAACGCATGAAGCGACGCGTGGCCATCGTCGGCGCCGGACAGTCCGGCCTGCAGCTCGCGCTCGGCCTGCAGCGCGCGGGGCACGAGGTGACGGTTCTTTCGAACCGCACGGCGAGGGAGATTTTCGAAGGGCCGGTGATGTCCAGCCAGTGCATGTTCGAGACCGCGCTGCAGACCGAGCGCGAGCTGGCGCTGGACTGGTGGACGGACAAATGCCCACCGGTGGAAAGCATCGGAATGACGGTGCGCAACCCGGAAGGTGGCAAGGCCCTCGAATGGAGCGCGAGGCTCGACGGGCCTGCGCAGTCGATCGACCAGCGGCTCAAGATACCCGCCTGGATGGCGGAGTTCGAGAAGCGCGGCGGCCGGCTCGTGCTGCAGGACGTGGGGCTCGATGCGTTGGAGGCTTGCGCCGCAACGCACGATCTTGTGGTCGTTGCAAGCGGCAAGGGCGAGATCTCGCAATTGTTCGAGCGCGACACGGAGCGCTCGCCATTCGATCGACCTCAGCGTGCATTGGCCCTGACCTACGTGAAGGGGATGAAGCCGCGCGAGCCGTACTCGGCCGTGTGCTTCAACCTCATTCCCGGCGTGGGCGAGTACTTCGTGTTTCCGGCGCTGACCACGACGGGGCCCTGCGAGATCATGGTGTTCGAAGGCGTGCCCGGCGGCCCGATGGATTGCTGGACCGATGTGAAGACGCCGCAGGAACACCTCGCGCGCAGCAAGTGGATTCTCGACACCTTCCTGCCGTGGGAAGCGGAACGCTGCACGAACATCGAGTTGACCGACGACAACGGCATTCTCGCGGGCCGCTTCGCGCCGACGGTGCGCAAGCCAGTGGCGACGCTGCCTTCGGGGCGCAAGGTGCTGGGCCTGGCCGACGCTGTGGTGCTCAACGATCCGATCACCGGCCAGGGCGCCAACAACGCAGCCAAGTGCGCCGACATCTACCTGAAGCGGATCCTCGAACACGGCGACGCACCGTTCGACGCCGCGTGGATGCAGGAAACCTTCGACCGTTACTGGGAAGGCTATGCCCGCTGGGCCACCGACTGGACGAACAGCCTGCTCGCGCCGCCGAAGCCGCACCTGCTGAAGCTGCTGCAAAGCGCCACCCACATGCCCGCGGTTGCGAGCACCATCGTCAACGGCTTCGATGATCCGCGCATCTTCGCGCCCTGGTGGTTCGATGGCGTCGAGGCAGACCGTTTTCTGGAAACCCGGGCGCGCGAGGCGGTTGTCGACCGCTTCGACCGACGCGACCTTCGCAAGGCCCTCGGACAGTTCACCACCGGCGTGACCGTCATCACGACCCGGGCCCTCGACGGCCGTCGCGTGGGCATGACCGCCAATTCGTTCTCTTCGGTCTCGCTGGACCCGCCGCTAGTGCTGTGGAGCCTGGCCCGGCAGGCGCCGAGCGTGGCCGACTTCACCGGCGCCAGCCACTTCGCGATCAATGTGCTGGCGGCACATCAACACCACCTGTCGCGCCAGTTCTCGACGCCGCAGGCGGACAAGTTCGGCGGGGTGGACTGCTGCGAAGGCACGGCCGGCGTGCCGTTGCTGAGTGGCGTCGTCGCCCGGTTCATCTGCCGCAACGTGAAGCAATACGACGGCGGCGACCACCTGATCTTCATCGGCGAAGTCGAGCGCTACGACCGCTTCGACGGCGAGCCGCTGGTCTTTCATTCGGGCTACTACCAGGTGACCACGCGACATCCGGAATGCGTGCAATGAGCGCATGGCCCGCACCATCATCCAACCCTTGAACGGAGCAGTTCATATGCAGGAAAAAGCGCCCGACGCCACGCACCACATCCGCATCCAGGCCACCGACGGCAGCGGCAGTTTCAGCGGCTACCTCGCCGTGCCGAGCTCGGGCAGCGGCCCCGGCTTGGTGCTCGCACAGGAAATCTTCGGCATCAACCACACGATGCGCGAGGTGGCCGACTACTACGCCGAAGAAGGCTATGTGGCGCTGGTGCCTGACCTGTTCTGGCGGCAGGAGCCGAACGTGGAGCTGGGCTACTCGCCAGACGACTGGCAACGCGCCTTCGCGCTCTACGGCGGCTTCGACGAGGCCAAGGGCATGGAAGACATGCAGACCGCCATCGATGCGCTGCGCGGCCGCGCCGAGGTGCCTTCGAAGAAAGTCGGCGTGCTCGGCTTCTGCCTGGGCGGCAAGCTGGCCTACCTGGCGGCCTGTCGCACCGATGCGGATGTTGCCGTCGGCTACTACGGCGTGGGCATCGACGCCGCACTCGACGAAGCCGACAAGATCAAGCGCCCGCTCACGCTGCACATCGCAGAGCTCGACAAGTTCTGCCCGCCCGAGGCGCGCGACCGCATCGTCGCCGTGCTCCGGGGCCGGTCCGGTGTCTCGCTCTACGTGTATCCCGGCATGGACCACGCCTTCGCACGCGCCGGCGGCGAGCACTTCCACAAGCCCTCGGCGCTGATGGCGCACGAGCGCAGCATCGCCACGCTGAAGGACGCCATCGGCCCGCACTACGACCTCTCGGCGCTGTGGGACAAGCACTGCGAATGCGAGTTCGCCACCCGCAACGTCGACGACACCATGTCGACCATGGTGGCCGAGCCGTACGTCAACCACATCCCGACCATGACCGGCGGCGTGGGCTACAAGGCGCTGCATGCGTTCTATACGAACCACTTCGTCAACAGCAATCCGCCCGACACCTCGCTGGTGCCGATCTCGCGCACGGTGGGCGCCACGCAGGTGGTGGACGAGATGCTGTTCTGCTTCACCCACACCACCGAAATCCCGTGGATGCTCCCGGGCGTCGCGCCCACGGGCAAGCGCGTCGAAGTGCCACTGCTCGCGGTCATCAAGTTCCGCGGCGACAAGCTCTATCACGAGCATATCTACTGGGACCAGGCCAGCGTGCTGGTGCAGGTGGGCCTGCTCGATGCGAAGCTGCTGCCGGTGGCGGGTGTCGAGACGGCGCGCAAGCTGCTGGACGAGACGCTGCCGTCGAACACCCTGATGTACTTGGGTAACAGAGGTGGGCAAGCGAGCCTGGAAATCTACGCACAGACCACGTAAGCCCAGGTCGGGCATTCGAACACCGTCTTTGCGAACGCAGAGAGGCAACGCCGCCTCATCGGCAGAAATGATGAATTAGATCAATAACTCCTCGATGCATATAAAAGTGCAACGGCTCCACCTGGGCGCTGGAACAGGAGAACTTGTGCGACTGTATGTTTCCCCGCTTCCTCTTGAAACCGCACTGAGCGGCTCGTTTCTCGGCACCAGCCATGCACGCAGCGCAGAGCTCGACGAGGACATGGACCTCATGCGGGTCTTGCTCATCGACCATCAATCGACCCAGTGCAAGACCTTCAACGAAGGACTGGAGAGAAACGGTTTCACCGTGGACATCGTGAACAGCGAAAACGCAACCGTGAACCCGGCCATCGCACAGGACTACGCGCTCATCCTCCTGAACTCGATGCGACCTGGCCAGGACGGAGTCCATGCCGTTCGAACGATCCGGCGCAAGACGGATGCACCTCTCCTGGTTCTGACCGAACGCGACAGCGTTGCCGCTCGCATAGCGGGCCTGGAGCTTGGAGCGAACGACTATCTGGTCAAGCCGTTCCAGTTTTCCGAACTGCTGGCCCGCGTCAAGGCACTGGCCCGCAGCACCGGTGTACGCCATCAACCAGTGCTGCGCCTGGCCGATCTGGAGCTCGACGAACGGCGCTCAAAGTTCTCCCGCGATGGGACCGAACTCGAACTGACCAGGATGGAGTTCACGTTGCTGGTGGTGTTGCTTCGCAACCAGGGCAAGGTACTTTCACGGTCCCAGCTCGCCAGGCGCGTCTGGGATATGGAATTCAATGCCAAGACCAACGTGGTCGACGTAGCCATCCTTCGCCTGCGCAGCAAACTTGACGCCCCGTTCGAGTCGAAGCTGCTGCATACGGTGCGAGGCGAGGGGTACGTCCTCGAGGAACGTACCGAACCCTTGTAGAGCAAGAGCAGGTGGACAGGCGGGTTGAAGAGAGGGAGCGAAAACGCACACTGCGTGTCGCGGACCAGAGCAGGCTCTCGAGCACCAATGGTGCCAGCAGATCGATCTTCCAGTGTGACCACACAGCGCTATGTTCTCCAGCGTTCGGTCTAACGGCCTTCGTGCCGGCGCATCGCCGAAGCAATCCGGTTGCTGCGAAGCAGCAAAGTCTTCAAAGCGAGCTGGAAGCGTAGTCTGAAGATGGCTGAGCAGCCTCCAGAAAAGTGACCCGACTGCACAGAATTTGTGCCGGGCATTGGCTGGCCGTTGGAAGCTACGTCAGTTTGGCCAAGAAAAAATCTTCTTAACGCACCTCGAATGGCCGAGGTTTGCCTCAAGTCACAGGACGGTTTGGAGCCCGGAGGGGAGCGAACACCCTGCTGCAGGGTGCAAGAATGTGCAATCTCTTGCGTTTACCCATCAGCAATACCGACAAAAGTACCGACGGATCCGCTGGCTTGGCTGATGCAGCCGAATTCCACAACCAAAGCCTGCGCTTCCTGTTTCGACTGATCAGTCCGGCGCCCGAGAACCTCATCAATCGCGACTTCCACGCGGCAGCGCCGTCGATGCGATGGAGGAGGTCAAGACGCCGGACCAGCAGGTTTTTCATGCCTCCGTGGTCGAACCGCCGGATTCTGAGACGCTGGTGCAGGTGTCGAGGGAGGGCCGAAGGTCAGGTTGCCGCGTCAAACGAACTGGGCTCAGCGCGACGAAGCGAACCGGAATCTTGGCCGCGCCGGTGAGCAGTGGGTCATCGGCTTCGAGCAATGGCGGCTCGCAGACGCCGGGCACCCGGAACTATTTCAGCAGCTGGACTGGGTCTCGGATCGCCTCGGCGACGGGATTGGCTACGACATCCTCTCGCACGAGCGGCCCGGCGAGCATCGTTTCATCGAGGTCAAGACCACCAACGGTGGGCATGCCTCCTCCTTCATCATCAGCCGCAACGAGTTGGACTTCGCCGCAGAGGCGGAGGAGGCGTTTCATCTCTATCGTGTGTTTCAGTTCCGCGAACAGCCGAAGCTTTACATCCTCAAGGGCAGCTTGGAAGACCAGGTTCATCTGGAGCCCATTGACTATCGAGCGTCGTTCCGACGGGTGGTCGGGTGATCTGCAGGGGCTGAAAAGTCTTGTCCCTTTTGCGCTTTGCCTGCTGAGCAGGCCTTGGGGCAGATGGCCGACGCGCTCCGACTTCGGAGCCGGTCAGCGGCATCTACAGAGATGGCTTCAATCGGAGTAGCGATTGCCCTGGATGATCGGCGAGATCTCCTACTCGGCCGCCGACTTAGTCCGCAGCTCTTTCTTGTAGCGCTTCATCAAGGAACTCATGAGTTCCGACGGCTCTACCTCGAGCCCATTGCACAAGAAGATGAAACTGGTCAATGAAGGGCTGGTAGTGGCCGTCTCCAATTTGGCAATGAATGTGCGATTGAGGCCCGACGCAAAACCGAGCTCTTCCTGATTGAACCCGCGCACTGCCCGCCGAGCCTTCAGCTCGGCCGCAAAGGCTTTCAGTAGTGCGGGATCCTGCGTCGATCGCATGCAACGAATCTCGCTGCATGGACTTCTTTATGCACCCGCCTGTATGGTACATAATGAGTTGCGCATCTGCGTTTCTAATTTCGCAATGGATCGCTCCTCCTGCGGGTTGCCTCTGTTGCCGAGATGCAAAGCTCCTACCGCTGCCAACGAATCCAATGACGCGTCGACAAGTCGCCTCACCTCTGCCAACGGCCCGACCTCTGCGGTTGCCCGTTTCGGTGACGCGTGTCCAACCGCGGCAGCCCGCACCCGTCGTGCGCAGCCTGTCCGCGGCTCGCATCGGCGCGCAGGTGAGGGCGCTGCGCATGGCGGCCGAGGTGTCTGGCGGCGAACTGGCCAAGACCTCGGGGATTTCTGCCTCGATGCTTTCTCGCATCGAGCGCGGTCTGGTCTCGCCTTCGGTCGAGACCTTGGAGCGCCTCGCGCAGGGCCTGCATGTGCCGGCCTCACGCTTCTTCAGTGATCAGGCGCGGCGCACTGACTTTTGCCATGTGCGTGCAGGACATGGTGTCTTGGTCGATCGGATCGGCGCCGTGGCGGACTACCGCTACGAGCTGCTGGGTCACCTCCTGTCGGGCAACCTGTTCGTCGAGCCCTATCTGGTCACGCTGCTGCCCGGCGCTGATCCCTACGTGACCTTCCAGCACCGGGGTCTCAAGTTCCTGTACTTCCTGTCCGGGGAGGTCAGCTACCGTTACGGCGGCAGGACTGCGGAGGTGAGGGCAGGGGACTCGCTGCTGTTCGATGCGACCGCACTCCATGGGATCGAGGCCATTCAGACTCAGCCAGTCTCTTACCTGTCAGTGGTGTTCACGCTGCGAGAGTAGGCTGTTCTTGGCGGCCCTGCCGCGCTGCGCGGGCGACGCGGATGCCCATTCGATGCTTCCCCTGCGAATTCTCTACGTGCCGGATTCACCTCTCTGTCCGTAGCTTTCTCTCGGTGTTCGGCATGCCGAACACCGAGAAAGTCCCGAACGGTGGCAACAGCGGAGGTCTTCTGCTTGGCGGAGCCGTGAGGAAATTTATGCGGCGGCCGTGTGGGCGTTCCGGCGGCTTGGACGCGGCGGTCGCTGGACGACGTCGAAACTCCGAGGCAAAGTCCTTGTGCGGCTATGAGGGCAGGGTAGACGCCCAGGGCCAGCGTCTTCGCCTTGCCGTTGAACCGGTAGTCCATGCGCCAGTACGTGCCCGCGGCTTGACGCGCAGGTACATGCCGCCGCCGTCCGCGTAGCGCTCGCCGGTCTCGGTGCCCTTGTGCTTCACTTGCCTCACGAAAGTGTCTGTCAGCATTGGATTTTTCCCCTTGCTGTCGGTACCTGGTTTGGGCAACAGCGCAGGTACCCACAAAAGTACCGACAAGACATGCGATGCCCCGATCTGCCGTGGAGCAAAGAAAAACCCGCTTCTCCTCGAAGGAGGGCGGGTTTCAGGATGGTTCTGAGCTACTTGAAACTGGAAATTGGCCTGCCCGGAGGGGATCGAACCCCCGACAACCTGCTTAGAAGGCAGGTGCTCTATCCAACTGAGCTACGGGCAGATTTCAGGCTGGAGAGAAGCCAAGAAAATCAATGACTTAGGAGCTTTTTCTCTTAAGCAGCAGCGGCGGATTCTACCGAGTTCCACACCTTGGCTCGCTGCACTCCACGATCCAAAACGAAAAATGCACACAGCCCGCTGGTGACTGTGTGCATTTCATTTTTATGGTCGGGGCGAAAGGATTCGAACCTTCGACCCTCTGGTCCCAAACCAGATGCGCTACCAGGCTGCGCTACACCCCGACAAGCCTTCTATTCTAGCCCGGATATTGGCCGATCCCCGAAGTTTCTCAGTCAGCGTTTCTCGTACTGCGTCTTGCCGAAGAGAATCTCGCGTTCTTTATCGCCGGTGATCGGCTGGCGCAGATCGGCCAGCACCTTCACGCCGCGCTGCACGGCCGGACGTGCAGCGATGCCGTCGAACCATTCCTTCAGCTGCGGGAAGTCGGTGAGGGTGATGCCCTGGTTTTCCCAACTGCGCAGCCACGGGAAGATGGCGATGTCGGCAATCGAATAGCTCTTGCCGGCAATGAACTTGTTCTTCGACAACTGCTTGTCGATCACGCCGTAGAGGCGCTTGGCCTCGTTGCTGTAGCGGTCGATCGCATAGGCGACCTTCTCGGGCGCGTACAGGCGGAAGTGGTGCGCCTGGCCGAGCATCGGGCCGACGCCTCCCATCTGGAACATGAGCCACTGCAGCACGTCGTAGCGTTCACGGTCGCCGGCAGGCAGAAACTTGCCGGTCTTGCCCGCGAGGTAGACGAGGATGGCACCCGATTCGAAGAGCGAGATCGGCTTGCCGTCCGGACCGTCGGGGTCGGTGATGGCGGGGATCTTGTTGTTCGGGCTGATCTGCAGGAAGTCGGGCGCAAACTGGTCACCCTTGCCGATGTTCACGGGGTGCGCATGGTAGGGCAGGCCGCACTCCTCAAGCATGATGTGAATCTTGTGGCCGTTCGGCGTGGGCCACGAATAGACCTCGATGGGCGATGCAGGCATGTTGTCTGGCACTCCGGTGGATTTGATGCGAGCCCGGCAGCTTATACGTGCGAGTTCAAACGCGTGCAGGCGCGGGAATTCATTCGCAATCTGCCAGACGGGATCTCAGCCGACCTGCTTCTCGTGTGCGTTGCACCACATCCAGTCTTCGCCGGGTTCGAGCGATTGGATGACGGGGTGGCCTTCAGCGTGCGAATGCCTTGTTGCATGACGGTTCTTCGACGAATCGCAGCAACCCACGTGGCCGCAGTGCACGCAGAGGCGAAGGTGGACCCAGGTGTCGCCGGTCTTCAGGCAGTCTTCGCAGCCGCGTTGGCCGTGCTGGATATGAGGCTGCGCGATCTCGGCGGGCACGTGGTCGCAGGGTTTGATGGGCAACGTTGGGCTCCTTTGTCTTGACGATGGATTGATTGGGGGCGCGCTTCAGGCGACGGCCGAGGCCTGCGACAGGTGCTGATGAATCAGCGCGACCGCGGCCGCGCCCTCACCGATGGCGCCGCCCACACGCTTGACCGAGCCCGAGCGCACGTCGCCCACGGCGAACACGCCCGATACGCTCGATTCGAGCGCCGTGGACGGCCGCGCCGGAAAGCCGCTGCTGGCGGCGGTGCCCGTCAGCACGAAGCCGTGCTTGTCGACCGCCACCCCGCAGCCGTCGAGCCACGAAGTCTCAGGCTCTGCGCCGACGAACAGGAAGATGTTGCGCGCCGCGCAGTCATGTTCGGTGCCCGAGGTGTGACAACGCCATGTCGCGCCGGTGAGGCCTTCGTCGGAGCCGCCATGCAGGCGTACGAGCTCGGTGTGAGGCTGCAACGAGATGTTCGGCGTGGCCTCGATGCGGTCGATGAGGTAGCGTGACATGCTGGCCGCCAGCGACGGCCCGCGCACCAGCACGTTGACCTTGGCCGCGTGGCGCGACAGGAACACCGCAGCTTGGCCGGCCGAGTTGCCGCCGCCGACCAGCGCCACTTCTTGCTGAGAGCAGATCTTTGCCTCGATGGCCGAGGCCCAGTACCAGACGCCGCGGCCTTCGAATTCGGCGAGGCGAGGAACGTCGGGGCGGCGGTAGCGTGCGCCGCTGGCGATGACCACCGTGCGCGCATGGATCGTGCGGCCGTCGGCCAGCGCAATGGCAAGGCTTTCAAGTGGGTTGTCGCGCGAGCAGTCGAGCGACACGACCTTGGCCGGAATCAGCATCTCGACACCGAACTTCTGCGCCTGCACGAACGCGCGCCCCGCCAGCGCCTGTCCCGAGATGCCGGTGGGAAAGCCCAGGTAGTTCTCGATGCGCGCGCTGGCGCCGGCCTGGCCGCCGAAGGCGCGGCAGTCGAGCACGATCACGCGCAGGCCTTCCGAGGCCGCGTAAACAGCGGTCGCCAGGCCGGCCGGCCCGGCGCCGACAACGGCCACGTCGAACAACTCGTTGCGCTCGGCGGTGTCGACCATGCCGAGGCAGCGCGCCAGCGCCTCGTCGGCCGGGTTGACCAGCACCGAGCCGTCAGGGCACACGGCCAGCAGTTTGCTGGCGCCGTACTGCGCGAGCAGCGCGGCCGCGTCGGGGTCTTCGGCGGCGTCGACCAGGTGATATGGATAGCCGTTGCGGCGAAGGAAGTTTTCCAGCCGTGCCATGTCGGGTGACTGGGGCTGGCCGATCAGCACCGGGCCGCTGGCGCCGGACTCGATCAGTGCCACGCGCCGCAGGATCAGCGCGCGGGTGATACGCTCGCCCAAGTCGGCTTCGGCCACCAGCAGCGCACGCAGTTGCGCGGGCGATACGAGCAGCGCTTCGACGTCTTCGTCGGCATGGCCGTCGACCAGGGCAGGGCGGCCGCTCAGCTGGCCGACTTCGGCCAGGAATTCACCTGGCCCTTGCCGCACGATCGGCACTACATGACCAAGGCCGTCGCGTTGCGTGACGGCGACAACGCCTTTCAGCAGCACGAACATGCCGGGGCCGGTTTCGCCTGCCGTAAATAGTCTGGTGCCGCGTGCGAATTGCTGAACACTGCCAAAGCGTGCAATGCGCGCAATCTCAGTGTCACTGAGGACGGGGAAAGTCTGGTGAAGGCGGCTGCTGTCGGTGCCGGTTGCGTTGGTGGTGGCCATGGGTGGAAGCTCCATTTCGCGAATCCACCGCATTAGACGACGAAGCGGCACCAAGTGGTTTGCAGGCGTTTCACAGGCGGCTTTGGGCTGTAACAACGTCACGTGCCTGCAATGTTCCTGACATGCCCGCTTCATCGCAGGTGCGGAGACTCCCTCGGCAGAAAGGGTTCCCCATGAAAGAACTGCCCAACCCGACGTTTCCGCTTTCGCAGATCGGGCTGCGCGCGGCCTTGTGGCCCGCTCCTGCAACCGGTGTGTCTACCGCTGTTGCTGCTGCCCGCACATCGGTGCCCCAGGCGCCCGCTGTCATCCTGCCGCCGGCCGTCGAGTCCAAGCAAGGCATCACCGTGGGCTGGGCCCGCCACCTTGACGACGTGCGCGCTGCCCAACGCCTTCGCTACGACGTGTTCGTCGGCGAAATGGGCGCCCGGGTTTCGTCGCCGCTGGCCGGCCACGACATCGACCTGTTCGACGACTTCTGCGAACACCTGCTGGTGCGCGACGAACTGACCGGGCAGGTCATCGGCACCTATCGCGTGCTCACACCCGCCCAGGCCCGCCGCGTGGGCAGCACCTACAGCGATACTGAATTCGACCTCACCCGCCTGCGCGACCTGCGCGAGCGTATGGTCGAGTTGGGCCGCAGCTGCGTGCATCCCGACCACCGCCAGGGCGGCGTGATCCTCGCACTCTGGGGTGCGCTGGCTGGCTTCATGCACCGCAACAAACTGGACACGATGATTGGTTGCGCGAGCATTCCGATGTCACACAACGGTGTCACGAACGGTGACGCCGCGGCCAGCATCTGGCGCCAGGTATCGGCCAAGCACATGGCACCGATCCAGTATCAGGTGCAGCCCCGCCTGCCGTTGCCGGTCGAGCGGCTCGACAGCACGCTCGACGTGGAGCCGCCGGCGCTCATCAAGGGCTACCTGCGCCTGGGTGCGAAGGTGCTCGGTGCGCCCGCCTGGGATCCGGATTTCAACGCCGCCGACCTGCCGATGCTGATGCGCATAGACGATCTGCCGGCGCGCTACCGCAAGCACTTCCTGGGCGCATGAAGCCGGCGGCCGACCGGCCCGAAACCGGGCCGCCCGCTTCTACGCTTGGCGCTGCCAGCCAGCACGCGGCTGGCTCAGAGGCGTCACGGGATAGTCATGGAACTGTCACAAGAGGGGCTGACACTGTCATATTTCAGCCTACGTGTTCTCCTGTGCCGCTTGCTCCAGAATCAGTGCCCATGTCACCCGCCTCCGCAGATCCGTCGCTTGACGTGGCGGCACCCACGTTCACATTGCTGGACCGCGACCACAGCATTCTTTCGTTCAACGAGCGTGTGCTCGACTGGGCGCATCGCAAAGAGGTGCCGCTGATCGAGCGGCTGCGCTACCTGTGCATCGTTTCGTCGAACCTCGATGAATTCTTCGAGGTCCGCGCCGCACCGCACCTGATCGCGGGCAGCGCTGGGGACCACAAGGGCACTTACACGGTCGAGTCCTTCGAACGGCTGGCCGAGGCGGCTCACAAGCTCGTGGCGCGCCAGTACGCGCTGTACAACGACGAGCTGATGCCGACGTTCGCGACGCACGGCATCCACATCATTTCGCATGGCGAGCGCAACCCGGCGCAGCGCAAGTGGGTCAGCGAGTATTTCGAGCGCGAAGTACGCCCGTTGCTGATTCCAGTCGGTCTCGACCCGGCGCACCCGTTCCCGCAGGTGGCCAACAAGTCGCTCAACTTCATCGTGAGGCTGGGTGGCAAGGATGCTTTCGGGCGCGAAAACCCGATCCAGATCGTCAAGCTGCCGCGAGTTCTGCCACGTCTGATCAAGATGCCGGCCAAGGTGTCGGATGGCAAGACGCTGTTCGTGGCACTGTCTAGCGTGGTGCGCGCGCATCTCGCGAGCATGTTCCCCGGGCGCGAGGTGGGCGATTTCTCGCAGTTCCGCGTTACCCGGCATTCCGACCTTGCGGTGGACGAGGAAGACGTCAAGAACCTGCGCACCGCGTTGCGCCAGGGGCTGCAGCACAGGCACTATGGCCAGGCCGTGCGGCTGGAAGTGTCGGCGAGCTGCGCCGAGTCTCTTGCGAGTTTCCTGCTGGCGCAGTTCAACCTGCCGCCCGAGGCGCTGTACCGCGTGCATGGCCCGGTCAACCTGGCCCGGCTCACGCAACTGGCCGACCTGCTCGACGAGCCGCAACTGCGCTTTCCGCCGTATCCGGCTTCCTACCCCGTTGCGCTGTCGCCCGGGCAGTCGTTCTTCGAGCGGCTGCAGCGCGGCGATGTGCTGATTCACCAGCCCTTCGAAAGCTTCGAGGGCGTGCTGGCCTTCCTGCGCGAAGCGGTGCTCGACCCGCAGGTGCTGGCGATCAAGCAGACCATCTACCGCACGGGCGCTGATTCAGAAATGATGGATCTGCTGCGCGAAGCCGTTCGTCGCGGCAAGGAAGTCACGGTAGTGGTGGAGCTGAAGGCGCGCTTCGACGAAGAGGCCAACATCAACTGGGCTGAAATGCTCGAATCGATCGGCGCGCAGGTGGTGTACGGCGTGGTCGGCCTGAAGACCCACGCCAAGATGCTGCTGGTGACGCGGCGCGAGGGCAAGCAATTGCGCCGCTACGGCCATCTGTCCACGGGCAATTACAACCCGCGCACTGCCAGGCTCTACACCGACATCAGCCACCTCACGGCCGATCCGATGCTGACGGCCGACATGGAAGCCGTGTTCGTGCATCTGGCGAGCCAGAGCCGCTTGCCCAAGCTCAACCGCATGTGGCTGGCGCCGTTCGACCTGCACAAGAACATCGTGGCGCAGATCGATGCGCTGGGCCTGGCCGCAGCGGCCGGCCAGTCGACGCGCATCGTCGCCAAGATGAACGCGCTGACCGACGACGAGATCATCGCCTCGCTGGTCCGTGCGGGGCAGAAGGGCGTGAAGATCGATCTGATCGTGCGCGGCGCATGCACGCTGCCCGCGCAGGTGCCGGGGCTCACCGACAACATCCGCGTGCGCTCGGTGATCGGTCGCTTCCTGGAGCATTCGCGGGTCTTCTATTTCCGCAATGGCGAGGATGAATCGCTGTACCTGTCGAGCGCCGACTGGATGAACCGGAACATGATGCGGCGCATCGAGCTGGCGTGGCCTGTAACGGACCCGGGACTGCGCCAGCGGCTGATCGACGAGTGCCTGGTGGCCTACCTGCACGACGGGCGCGACGCCTGGGATCTGGGCGCGGACGGCATCTACACGCGCGTCGATCACGATACGCATTCGGGCGAGGCAGGCGCATCGCCTGTCGTCGAGGCCCACGGTGCGCAGGCCGCGCTCATGAACCGCTACGCATCCAGAGGGCATCTCAGAGATGCATCCAGCAACTGAAGATCGAAAGACGATGACCATGGACTTGATCTTCTGGCGTCACGCCGAAGCCGAGGACTGGACCGAGGGTTGCGACGACATGCAGCGCTCCCTCACCGCACGCGGCGAAAAGCAGGCCAAGCGGATGGCCACTTGGCTGGATCGTCAGTTGCCGGACGGCACGCGCATCATCTGCAGCCCCGCGCGGCGCTGCGAACAGACTGCGCTGGCGCTGGGTCGCAAATACAAGCTGCGTTCAGAACTCGCGCCCGACACGACGGCAGAGGCGCTGCTTGGCGCAGCCGGCTGGCCCAACGGCAAGTCGGTGGTGTTGATGATTGGCCACCAGCCGTCGGTGGGGCAGGCTATCTCCCTGCTCCTGGGCCTCAAGCAGGACAGCTGCCCGGTGCGCAAGGGTGCGCTGTGGTGGATTCGCACGCGCGAGCGCGACGGCGACGTGCAGACCGTCGTTGTGACGGTGCAGTCGCCGGAACTGCTCTAACTAACTAATGGGGCGGGTGGCTCAGCAGCCGCTGAGCTCGACGCGCCAACTGCTGATCTTCTGCCAGGCCAGCACTTCTTCGCGCAGGAGGTGCGCCGATTGCGGAAACGCCTCGGCCCAGTCCGGGGCACAAACAATGGTGAAGGCCCGTGCGCCCAGCGCCGCGAGGTGCAGCGCCAGCGGATCGGGATCGCGGCGCGCGTGGCACAGGATCACCGCGAGCCGAAGTGACAGCAACTGCATCACGAAGGTCTCATCGTCCAGCGATGCTTCGAGCTTGCGCAGCTTGCCGCGCTGGCCCAGCACCAACTGGCCGAGCGCGTGCATCTCGTTCACCGCAAAGCCGGGCGCGTCGGTGTTGTCGAGGATGTAGGCGCCGTGCTTGTGATAGTCGCTGTGTGAGATCAGCGTGCCGATCTCGTGCAACTGCGCCGCCCAGCCCAGCTTGCGCAGGGCCCGGCCAGCCCGGCTTGATGTACTGCCGCCGCGCGCGGCGGGGGAGAGCTGCACGAACAGCGCAGCGGCCGTTTCGCCCACGCGCTTGGCCTGTGCCGTGTCGACGGTGAAGCGATTGGCCAGCCGCGCCACCGTGGCGGTGCGCATGTCGGCCACGCTTTCGTCGCGTTCCAGCAATTCATAGAGCACGCCGTGGCGCAGGGCGCCCTGGGCGACTTTCATTTCCTGGATGCCGAGCAGGTCGAACACCGCGCGCAGCACGCTCACTCCGCCGCCGATGACGGCCTTGCGGTCTTCCCGCATGCCGTCGATGCGCAGCTTGTCGGCGCTGCCGGCCTTGAGCAGGCGGTCGAGCAGCCAGTCGAGGCCTTCGCGCGTGACGAGGCCGGGCTCGCCACCCGCCGCGGCCAGCACGTCGCCGACGGCGCCGATGGTGCCGGACGCGCCGTAGGCCACGTCCCACTGGTCGCGGGTGTAAGTGGCGAGGGCGTCGTCGAGCACGGCCTTGGCAGCCACTTCGGCCGCGCGAAAGGCGCTGGCGGTAAACAGGCCTTCGCCGAAGTGTTTCATCGACCAGGCGACGCTGCCGACCCGGTACGACTCCATGCGGTCGGCCTCGAGGGCGTGGCCGATGATCATTTCGGTTGAGCGCCCGCCGATGTCGACCACCAGCCGGCGCTCGCTGTCGGAGGCGTCGGTGTGCGGCAGCATGTGCGCCACGCCCTGATATATGAGGCGGGCCTCCTCCCGGCCCGGGATCACGTCGATGCCGAAGCCCAGAATGGTGCGTGCGCGCAACAGGAATTCTTCGCGGTTGCGCGCTTCGCGCAGCGTTTGCGTGGCCACAGCCCGAACCTGCGAGCGTTTGAAGCCGGCCAGGCGTTCGCCGAAACGCGCGAGCGCGTCCCAGCCGCGCTGCATGGCCTCGGCCGTGAGGTTGCGTGCGCTGTCCAGGCCGTTGCCCTGGCGAACCGTCTCCTTGAGATATTCGGTGCGGTGGATCTGGCCGTGGTCGACCTGTCCGATTTCGAGCCTGAAGCTGTTCGAGCCCAGGTCGACTGCTGCGAGGCGGGTGCCGTTTTGCATGTGGTTCTGAAGAAGAAGGCGGTGTCTTTGTGTTTGATCGTAGCGCCGTGACAGGGCGCGCCACCTCTCGGATCGCGCAATGGCGAGGTTTGGAAGGCTAGGCGCGGCGCATGACGGTTATGTGACAGCGTCACACGAACCACCGGAGGAATAAAGGCATTTTCCCTCGACAGAGGGGTGTCACACCGATGTCACACAAGCTTTCTAGAGTCCGTCCAAGCCCGAAAAAGGGACTACTTCTTACTTCTAAAGGAAGCTTCATGAAAACGACGTTCAAATTTGCAACAGCCGGCCTGGTGGCCGCGGTGTTCTCTATTCCCGCCTTTGCACAAGACGTGACCGGCGCTGGTGCCAGCTTCCCGGCACCGCTGTACGCCAAGTGGGCCTCTGACTTCAACAAGGCCACCGGCGTCAAGATCAACTACCAGTCGGTTGGCTCGGGCGCCGGCATCAAGCAGATCGAAGCCAAGACCGTCGACTTCGGCGCTTCGGACGCTCCCCTGAAGGACGACGAACTGCAGGCCAAGGGCCTGATGCAGTTCCCCACCGTCATCGGTGGCGTGATTCCCGTGGTCAACATTCAGGGCATCAAGCCCGGCGAGCTGAAGCTCAACGGCCAGGTTCTGGGCGACATCTACCTCGGCAAGATCACCAAGTGGAACGACCCCGCCATCAAGGCACTGAACGGTTCGCTGGCCCTGCCTGACGCCGCCATCGCCCCGGTTCGCCGCGCCGACGGTTCGGGCACCAGCTTCCTGTTCACCAACTACCTGAGCAAGGTCAACGCCGAGTGGAAGACCAAGGTCGGCGAAGGCACGGCCGTGAACTGGCCCACCGGCGCGGGTGGCAAGGGCAATGAAGGCGTCGCCGCTTTCGTGAACCGCCTGCCCAACTCGATCGGCTACGTCGAGTACGCCTACGTGAAGCAGAACAAGATGACGTACGCCCAGCTGCAGAACGCCGCCGGCACCTTCGTGTCGCCCGACGACTCGGCATTCAAGGCCGCCGCCGCTGGTGCTGAATGGAGCAAGAGCTTCTACCAGGTGCTGACCAACCAGGCCGGCAAGGACGCATGGCCCATCACCGGCGCCACCTTCATCCTGATGCACAAGGTGCAGGACAAGCCCGCCAACGCGACCACCGTGCTCAAGTTCTTCGACTGGGCCTACAAGAGCGGCGACAAGACGGCCGACGATCTCGACTACGTGCCGATGCCTGACGCCGTGAAGGCCACCATCGCCAAGGCATGGGGTGATGTGAAGGACGCGTCGGGCAAGGCCGTCGCGTTCAAGTAAATCTACCTATCAGTCCAGGACGGCGCGCCCATGAGCAATTCTTCGCTCCAGGACGCGCCGCTTTCGTCTTTGCCGGAGCGACCAGTGTCATCCACCTTTCCCGCTGCCACCACCTCTCTCGACCTCGCGGCCGAGCGCGGTCGTGCTACTGCACCCCCGCCGCCCGTGAAGGCTCCGCGCTCCGGCCCGATGGCTGACCGGCTGTTCGGCTGGGCCGCCAAGGGCGCCGCGCTGCTGACGCTCGCGATGCTCATCGGCATCCTGTTGTCGCTGGTTGTCGGCGCCTGGCCCGCTATTTCGAAGTACGGCCTCGGCTTTCTCACGAGCAGCGTGTGGGATCCGGTCAAGGAGGAGTACGGCGGCCTGGTCATGATCTACGGCACGCTGGCCACTTCGATCATCGCGCTGGTGATCGCGGTGCCGGTGAGCTTCGGTATTGCGCTCTTCCTGACGGAACTCTCGCCCAACTGGCTCAAGCGCCCGCTGGGCACGGCCATTGAATTGCTGGCAGCGGTGCCTTCCATCGTCTACGGCATGTGGGGCCTGCTGGTGTTCGGCCCGATCCTTTCCACCTGGGTGCAGCAGCCGCTGCAGAAGCTGCTCAGCGGCGTGCCGTACCTCGGTGCGCTGGTGTCCGGCCCACCAGTGGGTATCGGTATCCTGTCGGCCGGCATCATCCTCGCGATCATGATCATTCCGTTCATCGCTTCGGTGATGCGCGACGTGTTCGAAGTGACGCCGCCGCTGCTGAAAGAGTCGGCCTACGGCCTCGGCTCCACCACCTGGGAAGTCGTTTCCAAGGTCGTGCTGCCTTACACCAAGGCCGGCGTGATCGGCGGCATCATGCTCGGCCTCGGCCGGGCGCTGGGTGAAACGATGGCGGTCACGTTCGTGATCGGCAACATGAACCAGCTCAACTCCCTTTCCGTGTTCGAGGCTGCCAACAGCATCACCTCGGCACTCGCCAACGAATTCGCCGAAGCCGGCGCGGGCCTGCATCAGGCCGCGCTGATGTACCTCGGCCTCGTGCTGTTCTTCATCACCTTCGTCGTGCTGTCGCTCTCCAAGATGCTGCTGGCCAAGATGAAGAAGAGCGAAGGAACCAAATCGTGAGCACCGCCCAGAATCTTCTCGCGGCCAAGGCATTGGCCGAAACGCGCCAGGCCAAGTTTGCCTCGCGCAACCGCGTCAACAAGATCGCGCTCACGCTGTCGCTCGCCGCGATGGCCTTTGGCGTGTTCTGGCTGGTCTGGATCCTTTGGGAAACGCTGCGTCAGGGCGTGGGCGGCCTCGCTCTCGCCACCTTCACCGAAATGACGCCGCCGCCAAACGAGGCGGGCGGTATTGCGAATGCGATCTTCGGCTCGTTCGTGATGGTGATGCTGGCCACCTGCGTGGGTACGCCCATCGGCATCATGGCCGGCATCTATCTGGCCGAATACAACCCCAAGGGCTGGCTCGCCTCGGTCACGCGCTTCGTCAACGACATCCTGTTGTCGGCGCCGTCGATCGTGATCGGCCTGTTCGTGTATGCCGTGGTGGTGGCCTATTTCAAGACCTTCTCGGGTCTGGCGGGTGCGATTGCACTGGCGCTGATCGTGATTCCGGTCGTGATCCGCACCACCGAGAACATGCTGCAGCTGGTGCCGCCTGGCCTGCGCGAAGCGGCCTACGCGCTCGGCACGCCGAAGTGGAAGGTCATCCTCAGCATCACGCTGCGCGCTGCCCGCGCCGGCGTGGTCACCGGTGTGCTGCTGGCCGTGGCTCGCATCGCCGGCGAAACCGCACCGCTGCTCTTCACCGCGCTGAACAATCAGTTCTGGACCGCTGACGTGAGCCAGCCAATGGCCAGCCTGCCGGTCACGATCTTCAAGTTCGCGATGAGCCCGTACGAGAACTGGCAACAGCTGGCATGGGCCGGCGTGTTCCTGATCACTGTCGCCGTGCTCGCCCTCAACATCCTGGCGCGGGTCCTGACGCGCAACAAACACTGAACCCAGCAGAAGAAGACAACATGCCAAATACCGTTGCACAACCGTCGCGCTCGAAGATCTCGGTCAAGGACCTGAATTTCTACTACGGCAAGTTCCACGCGCTCAAGGGCATCAACCTCGAGATTCCCGAGAACAAGGTCACGGCCTTCATCGGCCCGTCGGGCTGCGGCAAGTCGACCCTGCTGCGCACCTTCAACCGCATGTTCGAGCTTTATCCTGAGCAGCGCGCCGAAGGCACCATCGCCCTCGATGGCGAGAACCTGCTCACCTCGAAGCAAGACGTGGCACTGATTCGCGCCAAGGTCGGCATGGTGTTCCAGAAGCCCACGCCGTTCCCGATGTCGATCTACGACAACATCGCCTTTGGCGTGAAGCTGTTCGAGAACCTCTCGGCCAGTGAAATGGACGACCGCGTTGAATGGGCCCTGAAGAAGGCCGCGCTGTGGACCGAAGTGCGCGACAAGCTGCAGCAAAGCGGCTCGGGCCTCTCCGGCGGCCAGCAGCAGCGCCTGTGCATTGCGCGCGGCATCGCGATCAAGCCCGAAGTGCTGCTGCTCGACGAACCCTGCTCGGCGCTCGACCCGATCTCGACCGCGAAGATCGAGGAGCTGATCGCCGAACTCAAGAATGAGTACACGGTGGTCATCGTGACGCATAACATGCAGCAGGCCGCCCGCTGCAGCGACTACACCGCCTACATGTACCTCGGCGATCTGATCGAGTTCGGCGCCACCGAGCAGATGTTCTTCAAGCCGCAGCGCAAGGAGACCGAGGACTACATCACCGGCCGCTTCGGTTGAAGTCAAAGGAGACAACATGACCGAGAAACACCTTTCCAGCCAGTTCGACAGCGAACTCAACGGCGTCTCGTCGCGCGTGATGGAGCTCGGCGGCATGGTCGAGTCGCAGATTCACCAGGCCGTGTACGCGCTGCTGCAGTTCGACGTCGAAGCGGCCGACCGCGTGATGGAAACCGAGCAGCGCGTCAATGCGATGGAAATCGACATCGACCGCGAGCTGTCTTCGATCATTGCGCGCCGCCAGCCCACGGCACGCGACCTGCGCCTGCTGATCGCCATCAGCAAGACCACCGCCAACCTCGAGCGCGTGGGTGACGAGGCCAACAAGATTGCGCGCATGGTCAAGTCGATCATCGAGAGCGGTTCGGCCCGGCAATTGCCGACGACCGAGCTGCGTATCGCGGCCGACCTGGCCTCGGGCCTGCTGCGCAAGGCGCTCGACGCATTCGCGCGGCTCGACACCTCCGCAGCGTTGTCCATCCTCAAGGACGACGACCTGATCGACAAGGAGTTTGACGGTTTCGTGCGCAAGCTGGTCACCTACATGATGGAAGACCCGCGCACGATCTCCGCCAGCCTGGACCTGCTGTTCCTGGCGAAGGCCATCGAACGCATTGGCGACCACGCCAAGAACATCGCCGAATTCATCATCTACATCGTCAAGGGCGCCGATGTGCGGCACACTTCGATGCAGGAAATCGAGTCCGCGCTGCAGTAACAACAGCGGCAAGACTCCCAAGAAAGCATGAAGAAACCCCGTGTCCTTATCGTCGAAGACGAGTCCTCGATCGCCGAGCTGATCGCCGTCAACCTGCGCCACAACGGCTTCGAGCCGATCTGGTCGGAAGATGGTGCTGCGGCCCAGCGTGAGATCGACGCCTTCCTGCCGGATCTGATCCTGCTCGACTGGATGCTGCCCGGCCAGAGCGGCCTGCAGCTCGCGCGCCAGTGGCGCAAGGACCCGCGCACCAAGGCCATCCCGATCCTGATGCTGACCGCGCGCGGCGACGAACCCGACAAGGTCGCCGGCCTCGACGCAGGCGCCGACGACTACATCACCAAGCCGTTCTCGACCCAGGAAATGCTGGCCCGCATCCGTGCGGTGCTGCGCCGCCGGGCACCGGAAGTGGTCACGGAGCGCGTCGAAATTGGCGAACTGGCACTCGACACCTCCACGCACCGCGTGACCTGGCAGGGCGGTGCCCTGAAGGTCGGGCCGACCGAGTTCAAGCTGCTGGCCTATCTGATGCAGCATGCCGAGCGTGTGCACAGCCGTGCTCAGCTGCTCGACAAGGTCTGGGGCGACCACGTCTACATCGAAGAGCGCACGGTCGACGTGCACGTCAAGCGCCTGCGCGAATCGCTGGGTGCGGCTGCGCCGATGGTCGAAACCGTCCGCGGAGCGGGCTACCGCCTGACCGCCCAAGTCACGGTTTGACCGCCGTGGCACCCTTTGGCCGCGGGCGCGGATAATCGCCCGCCATGCCTTTCCGAATTGCTACATTTTTAATAGCGTCCCTCTTAATAGGAGCGGGCGCTATCGTCATTTTTGGATGGAAGTTCGGGTGGCTGGGCGCCTGGCTGGGTGCGGTACTCTGGCTGGGGCTTGACGCTTGGCGCGCCGAGCGGCTGATGCGGGTGTTGCGCAACGATGCCGCCGGCCTGCCGTCGCGCGGGTCCGGCGTGTGGGGTGAGTTGTCCGAGCGCATCCGCAAGCTGCTGCGCGACCGCGAGCAGCAGACCCGGCAGGCCGAAGACCGGCTGCAGGAATTCCTCGCCGCTATCCAGGCGTCGCCCAATGGCGTGGTGCTGCTCGACGAGCAGGGCCGCATCGAATGGTGCAACCAGACGGCGGCCAGCCAGTTCGGTATCGACGCGGAACGCGATCTGGCGCAGCACCTCGCCAACCTCGTGCGCGATCCCGCCTTCGTGGCCTACCTCGCGTCCTGGAATTACAGCCGCGACGTGGTCATCGACGCCTCCGGACTCGGCCATGGGCATCAGCGCGGTCATCCGGTGCGGTTGTCGGTGCAGGTGCATCCCTATGCCGGCAATCGCCGCATGCTGCTGACGCGTGACATCACGGCGCTGGAGCAGGCCGAGGCGATGCGGCGCGATTTCGTGGCCAACGTGTCGCATGAAATCCGCACGCCGCTGACGGTACTTGCGGGTTTCGTCGAGACGCTGCAGAACCTGCCGCTCGATGCGGAAGAGCGCATGCGCTATCTGTCGCTGATGGGGCAGCAATCGCACCGCATGGAGACGCTGGTGAACGACCTGCTGACGCTGTCGCGGCTGGAGGGCAGCGCGGCACCTTCGGGCAACCAGTGGATTCGCACTCGTGCGCTGCTCGCACAGTGCGAAGACGAGGGGCGAGGGCTGTCGGGGCGTCTGACGCCGCAGGGGCATCGACTGTCGTTCACGGTCGACGCGGAGTCGGAGCTGTCGGGCGCGCCGACCGAGCTGCAGAGCGCGATGTCGAACCTGCTGAGCAACGCCATCCGCTACACGCCCGGCGGCGGCGAGGTGGCCGTGAGCTGGCGGACACTGCCCGACGGGCGCGGCGAATACGCCGTGAAGGACACCGGCCCCGGCATCGCCGCCGAGCACATTCCGCGGCTGACCGAGCGCTTCTACCGCATCGACCGCAGCCGCTCGCGCGAGACTGGCGGCACGGGACTGGGACTGGCGATCGTCAAGCACATCGCCCAGCGGCACGGTGCCGAACTGCGTATCGAAAGCACGGTGGGCAAGGGCTCCCGCTTTGCTCTGTTGTTTCCGGCAGCGCGCGTGCGGGAAGCGCGAGTGCTGGCCAAGTAGGCGCGGCTTATCTCGCGCGCTGGCGCATCGTCCAGCGCAGCAGTGCACCGAACAGCAGGGCCGTCAGGGCCAGCGCGGCGGCGCTCATGATCCAGAACGCCAGCGGTGACTGCATGGCCGCCCAGGGGCCCAGACCGTGGTACGCCAGCAGATAGCTCCCGCCCAAACCCAGTCCCCACAACATCGCGCAATAGATCACCAGCGGTGCCAGCGTGACCCGGTAGCACCGCAGCACGAACACGCAGAAGGTCTGCACCGCATCCGCGAAGTGATACAGGGCCACGGCCAGCAACAACGCGCCGGCCATCGCGATCACGGCCGGGTTGTCGGAATACACGTTGGCGAGCTCGTAGCGCAGCACGGCCATGGCGGTGGCATAGAACAGTGCACACAGCGCCGTCAGTTCGAAGCCCAGGCGGCAAGCGTGGCGAGCCTTGGCTGCGTCCCCGGCGCCGAGCCAGAAGCTCACGCGCGCGCTGGTCGCGATGGCCAGCGACAGTGGGGTCATGTAGGCCACGGCCAGCAGGTTCGACGCGATCTGGTGCGCCGCCGCGGCTGCGGTGCCGAGCCGTGCGATGAACAAGGCCATCAGCGTGAACGAGGTCACTTCGACCAGTACTGCCAAGCCGCCTGGCACGCCGAGCCGCGCGAACTTGCGGATCTGCTGCCAGTCGGGCGCCTCGAGGCGCTTCCAGAGCCCGTAGTCGCGGTAGAACGGACGGTTGCGCAGCAGCCAGATGGCGCAGCCGAGCATCGCCCAGTTCACGCACAGCGTGGCCCAGCCGCAGCCCACGAGGCCCATGGCCGGCAGGCCCGCGCCGCCGAAAGTGAACCAGATCGACAAGGGCAGCTTCACGACCAGCGAGCCCAACTGCAGCCACGTCACGAGCTGAGGCCTGCCCAGGCTCTGGTTGAGCGTGCTGAACAGGCGGAAGAGCAGAGCCGGCGCCAGCGCAAAGGCCAGCACCGCGAGATAGGCTTCGACTTCGCCGCGCATTTCCGGCGGCACCTGGGTCCATCGCAGGGCTGCGCCCGGCAGCAGCAGGATCGTCATGCCGACCACAACGGCAATCGCGGCGAGGTATAGCGATTGCCGCACCGAGCGGCCCACCTCACTGCCGCGGCCGCCGCCATGTAGTTCGGCCCAGACCGGCAGCAGAGCTTGCAGCACGCCCATCAGCGAGACGTATACGCTGACGAAGATGGCGGCGCCGACCGAGAGGGCGGCCAGCGCGTGCTCGGAGTAGCGGCCCGCGATGATGGTGTCGGTCACGCCGAAAGCCATCACGGCCAGCTGGCCCACGAGCACCGTGCCCGCGTGCCGCGCGATCAGAGCCCGTTCGCTCCTCACTGCGGCGTGATCTTCTGGTAGAGCAAGAGGTCGTCGGCCGCGCTGCTGGGGCGGCGCAGCGTGCCGGCAAAGCGCCACTGGTCGAAGGGAATGATGGTGTGCAGGCGCTCGATGGTTTCGGGGCTTGCGAGCAGCCACGGGCAGTCGGTGCCCAGCAGCAGCGGCTGCACGTTGAAATTGCCGTGGTGGCGCAGCGCGGCAATGTGCGGACGGCTGAGCGCGAGCTCGGCGATGCAGCGCGGCTGGCCGACGCGTTCAGCCACGGCGCGCACTTGCGGCGCGAAGCTGCGTGCGTAGTCGATGGGCGGAAGCCACAGCGTCATCAGCAGCATCCAGCACAGTGCCGTGCCGCCGGCTGGCAGCACCAGAGTCTTCCAGAGCGCAGCGCGGTGCCGCCCCGTGCGCCAGCGCACCAGCCAGCACCAGGCAATGGTCGCAGCCACGGCGAGCGCCACGGCAATGGGAGAGAACTCGGGCACGAAGCCGGGCACCAGTCGCGTGACGCTGGCGGCCGGCTTGGGTGGAACGCCGGTCTGCA
This sequence comes from Variovorax sp. YR566, assembly GCF_051992195.1. Classification (NCBI taxonomy): domain Bacteria; kingdom Pseudomonadati; phylum Pseudomonadota; class Betaproteobacteria; order Burkholderiales; family Comamonadaceae; genus Variovorax; species Variovorax sp. YR566. Next base: position 3,390,385 of record NZ_CP197092.1, read on the forward strand.
TGGCGATCCAGTAGATCCAGCCCAGAACGGCGAGGCCGCTGAAGAACAGCACGTTGAACCAGTCGATCAGCGCCGCGGCGCTGCGCCGGAAGGTGGGCAGGGCGAATGCGGCGAGCGTGGCGAAGGCGGGCAGAGCCAGCAGCAGCGAACGGTCGGAGTAGTCGGTGGTCCAGGTGGCGGCCAGCGGCACCAGCGCGAACCAGAAGGGCAGCGCGACGTGGCGCGACGTGAGCTGGCGCCGCCAGCGCCACAGCGTCCAGATGGCGAGCGGCCAGACCGGCCAGGTGAACCACAGCAGCAGCTTTGCCTGGCTGCGCACGTCGCCGATCAGCGAACCGCCGACCACGGTGATCTTCCATGTCGGCAGCTTCAGGCCGAACACCAGCACCGCCGCCAGCACCGTGATGCCGATCATCGTGAGGAGGGCACCTCGTGTGTAGCCGGGGCCGTTGTCTTCGTTGTTGTCGGCGTTTTCGCGTTCGGACTGCGCGGCAAGCCGGCGTTCGTACGCAATGTACAGCGCGCTGCCGATGGCCAGCGCGAGCCCGACGGTGGGCGCGCCGCTCAGCGTAATGCCGATGGTGCCCACGGTCAGCGCGATCACCGGGCCGGTGCGGCGGTAGGGCAGTGCGGCCACGCCATAGAACAGGTGCGAGGCGAAGAACAGCTGCGCCAGTGCGGGCGTGGTCTCGTGGCCGAGCTGGGCCAGGCCGAGGCAGGCGATCAATGCCAGCAGGCCGCCGTCGGCGATGGCGCGTGCGTAGTCGGTCGGCCGGGCCTCGCCGCCGAAGGCGAAAGCCACGGGCTGGGCGCGCGCCGTGCGGGCCAGGTAGTACACGGCGTACCAGGTGGCGGTGAAGGCGCCCCAGAGCAGAAACGCGAACGCAACGCGCACGGCCAGGTCGGGGTTCAGCCACGACGGGGCGATCTTGATGGCCAGGGCGCCGATCCAGTAAGGGATCAGGGCGGGTGTTTCCGGGCGCAGGCCCAGCAGCATGGGGTCGAACCAGCGTGCGATGCCTTCGGTGCTGCGGGCCAGTTCGGACATGTAGCCGAAGGCCGTGATGTCGGCGCTCTTCCAGGGACCCCGGCCAACCAGGCCCGGCAGCAGGTAGGCCGCGCACAGCAGAAGCAATGCGATGCGCGGCAGCCGGCGCACGGCGCTCTGGGCAACGATCGCGGGAGTGGGCAGGTTCAAGTGGCGGAAAAAGGCAGGATTCAGAAAGAAAAAGGGCAGCGCGGTAAACCGGGCTGCCCTCGACGCAAAAGCGCGTGCCTTACTTCGAAGCAGCGCCGGTGGTCTTGCCGAAGCGGTTGCGGAACTTCTCGACGCGGCCGCCCATGTTGTCGACCGACTTCTGAGTGCCGGTGTAGAACGGGTGCGATTCGCTCGTGGTGTCGAGCTTGAACAGCGGCAGTTCGCGACCGTCGTCGGTCTTGCCCATTTCCTTGGTGTTCGCGCACGAACGGGTCACGAACTTGAAGCCGTTCGACATGTCGACGAACAGAACTTCGCGGTAATTCGGGTGGATGCCTTCTTTTGCCATGGTCTTTCCTTTTGCGCTGTTGGAATCAATGCGCGGTCGATGCGAGAGCCACGTGCCGGACGAAGCTGCCCAGCCGCACTTTTCGCGGAGCCCATGATTATCGCATACTGCCCCATTTCCGAGCAAACCGGGCCTCCCCCATGACCTCTGCACCTCTTCGTGTCGGCCTCGTTGGCTATGGTTTTGCCGGCCAGACTTTCCACGCGCCCGTGCTTTCGGCCGTTCCGGGGCTCGAGTTGGCGGCCGTGGCGAGCTCGCAGCCGCATAAGGTGCACGCCGACTGGCCCGTTGTGGCCGTGGTGCCGGACGTAGCGGCGCTCGTGGCCCGCTCCGACATCGACCTGGTTGTGGTGGCCACGCCCAACGCCCAGCACTATCCGGTCGCCAGAGCGGCGCTGGAGGCCGGCAAGCACGTGGTAGTGGACAAGCCTTTCACGCTCGATGTGGCCGAGGCGAGGGGGCTTGAATTGTTGTCTAAGCGCAACAATCGTGTCCTGGCGGTCTACCAGAACCGGCGTTTCGATGCCGATTTCCTGACGCTCAAGGATGTTCTGGCGTCCGGTGAGCTGGGCCGCCCCGTGTATCTGGAGTCGCATTTCGACCGCTTCCGGCCCGAGGTGAAGGAGCGCTGGCGCGAGCAGGCCGTGCCGGGTTCGGGCCTTTGGGTGGACCTTGGTGCTCATCTGGTCGACCAGGTGGTGCAACTGTTCGGCCGGCCTGACACGGTTCAGCTCGACACTGCGGTCCTGCGCGATGGCGCCGTGGTCGAGGACTACTTTCATGCCGTGCTGCGGTACGACAGTGGGCCGCACGCGCCGCTGCGCGTGGTGCTGCATTCGACGACGTTGGCAGCGCATGCGGCACCGCGCTACATCGTCCACGGCACGCGCGGCAGCTACGTCAAGTACGGCGTCGATACGCAGGAAGATGCGCTGCGCGCCGGGCAGCGGCCGCCGGCCGAAGGGTGGGGCGCCGATCCGCTCGATGGTGAGCTCACGCTGATTGGCAGTGATGGAGCATCCAGCAAGCGCAACATTCCCACCCGCGCCGGCAACTATGTCGACTACTACGTCGCTGTGCGCGACGCCATCCTCGGCCGCGGCTCGAACCCCGTGCCGCCCGAGCAGGCTGTCGCACTGATGGAACTGCTCGACCTCGGCCGCCAGAGCGCCCTCGAAGGCCGCGCCCTGCATGCAGGGCGCCCATGAAAAAAGCGCGTTGACCCGTTAGGGCCAACGCGCTTTTGCGGGAGAGCGTGATGCTCAGCCGCCGCGACGCATCATGTCGAAGAACTCGACATTGGTCTTCGTCGCCTTCATGTTCTTGAGCATCAGCTCCATCGACTCGATCTCGTCCATGTTGTACATGAGCTGACGCAGGATGCGGGTCTTCTGCAGGATCTCGGGAGCCAGCAGCAGTTCTTCGCGGCGGGTGCCGCTGCGATTGAGCTGGATCGAGGGGAACACGCGCTTTTCGTACAGGCGGCGGTCGAGGTGGATTTCGGAGTTGCCGGTGCCCTTGAACTCTTCGAAGATCACCTCGTCCATGCGGCTGCCGGTATCGATCAGCGCGGTGCCGATGATGGTCAGCGAGCCGCCTTCTTCCACGTTCCGCGCGGCGCCCAGGAAGCGCTTGGGGCGCTGCAGCGCGTTGGAATCGACACCGCCCGTCAGCACCTTGCCCGACGAGGGCACGACGTTGTTGTAGGCGCGGGCCAGGCGGGTGATCGAGTCGAGCAGGATCACCACGTCCTTCTTGAGTTCGACCAGGCGCTTGGCGCGCTCGATCACCATTTCGGCGACGTGCACATGGCGCGCAGCGGGCTCGTCGAAGGTCGAAGCAATGACTTCACCCTTCACCGTGCGCTGCATTTCGGTCACTTCTTCAGGGCGCTCGTCGACGAGCAGCACCATCATGTGAACGTCGGGGTAGTTGGCACTGATCGCGTGGGCGATGTGCTGCATCATCACCGTCTTGCCGCTCTTGGGCGGCGCCACGAGCAGGGCGCGCTGGCCTTTGCCGATGGGGGCGATGATGTCGATGATGCGGCCCGTGATGTTCTCTTCGCCCTTGACGCCGTCGCGTTCCAGCTTCATCTGCTCCTTGGGGAACAGCGGCGTCAGGTTTTCGAACATCACCTTGTGCTTGTTCTGCTCCGGCGGACCGTCGTTGACCTTGTCGAGCTTGGTCAGTGCGAAATAGCGCTCGCCGTCCTTGGGCGTGCGCACTTCGCCTTCGATCATGTCGCCGGTGTGCAGGTTGAAGCGACGCACCTGGCTGGGCGAGATGTAGATGTCGTCCGTGCTGGCCGTGAAGCTGGTGTCGGGGCTGCGCAGGAAGCCGAAGCCGTCGGGCAGTATTTCGAGCACACCGTCGGCGAAGACCTGCTCGCCGGCTTTTGCGCGCTTCTTGATGATCGCGAACATCAGCTCCTGCTTGCGCATGCGGCCGACGTTTTCGATCTCAAGCGCTTCAGCCTGCTTGAGGACTTCAGACACGTGGAGTGCCTTGAGTTCGTTTAAGTGCATGGAATGACCCCTCGCGGGGTAATCGAACGGAAAACGGGGGGAGGTTGGGTGTGAAGCGAGAACTGCCTCACCAACCGGGGAACTCGAACCGGTTGCCTGAATGAAAGGGCCGGTGATCTATGGGAGATTATGACAGGAAAAACGCGCCGGCCAACGCATTGCGCGCTGGCCGGTTGAAATGTCGCTTAAGCGAGTTGCTGGTCGATGAAGGCCGTGAGTTGCGCCTTGCTCATGGCGCCGACCTTGGTGGCGGCCAGCTGGCCGTCCTTGAACAGCATCAGCGTGGGGATGCCGCGAATGCCGAACTTGGCGGGGATGTCGCGGTTCTCGTCCACGTTCAGCTTGGCGATCTGCAGCTTGCCTTCGTAGGTGGCCGACACTTCGTCCAGGATGGGGGCGATCATCTTGCAGGGGCCGCACCATTCGGCCCAGTAGTCGACCAGCACGGGCTGGCTGGACTTGAGCACGTCGGCCTCGAAGGAGGAATCGGAGATGTGTTTGATGAGTTCGCTGGCCATGTGATGGATCCTTGTGCGCAGAGAGTTTCGGTGCAGCTAAAGTGCTGGTCATTGTGACAGAAACCAAGGGGTGGCGTGCCTTGCAGGGCCGCTATGGCGGCGATAGCCAAAGCCCTTACGTGTCACGTCCACGTGCTCTCCAACCCCTCGATAGAACATGAACGAAGGCCACCCCGTCCAGGCCCTGTGGTGCGATCCCGCCGACGGCGTCGTCGCGCGGATCGTCCGCGCGCTCGCCGAGCGCCAGCTGCATGCCGCCCGCACCGTGGTGCTGGTGCCCTATGCGCAGCTGATGGGCGTGGCGCGCGCCATGTGGGCGCGATGTGGCAGCCCCGGCTTCGTGCCGCGCTTCGAAACCACCTACAACTGGGCCCGCAGTGCGGGCGGTTTCGTGCCGACCGGCTACGACATCGCGCACGACATGGCGCGTGATCTCGTCACGGCGCAGGCACTGCTGTCGCAGGCCGGTTTCAACGCCGAGCGCTTCGCCTTGGCCGGCCGCGTCGTCGAGCTGGCGTATCAACTGGCGCCCCTCGCCGCTGCCGTGACGCCCGAGGAGCGGGGCGGCGAATGGGCGCAGCGCGCGGCAGGCGTGGCCGAGGCGGGCAGCGAATCGGAGTGGTTCCGCATAGAAAGCGCGCTGATCCGCATCGCCGTCGCGTGGACCTCGACCTCGGGCTACGCAACCGACGTGCTCCAGCGCGACAGCATCCGCGCGCAGGTCGATGCGCTGATCGTGCTCGAGGGCTTCCAGACCGATCCGCTCACGCAATCTCTCTGCAAGCTGTGGGGCGACCATGCCCTTCATCTCTCGCTCGTGCCCTCCGGTGTGCTGGCGCAACCCTGTGCCTTGCACATCGCCCTCGACCCCGAAGACGAGGCCGAACTCGCCGCCGCCTGCGTGCTGCGCCACCTCGCCGAAGACCGCGCACCGGTCGCCCTGGTCGCGACCGACCGTGCCCTCACGCGCCGTATCAGCGCCCAGTTGAGCGCGCAAGGCGTCGTCACGCACGACGAAACCGGCTGGAAGCTTTCGACCACGCGCGCCGCCGCCACGCTGATGAGCGCGTTGCGCGCCTGCGCCCACGACGCCGCCAGCGACCAGGTGCTCGAATGGCTCAAGAGCGGCGCCGACGGTGACGCACCGACCGTACAGCTGCTCGAAGCACGTCTGCGCCGTGAAGGCCAGCGCGACTGGTCGGCGTGGTGTGCATTCATGGCGCGCAGCGAGAAACCACAAGACGCCACGCTGCTGTCCTTCACCGAGGCCATCGAAGAGCGCCGAGCGCCCATGACCCGCTCGCGCCCCTTGGCCGAATGGCTGCACGCGCTGCGCGAACTGCTGGAGGCCAGCGGCCAATGGGCGTTGCTCGACGAAGACCTCGCCGGCGGCAAAGTGATCGGCGCCCTGTGGCTCGATGCCGGCGCGCACGGCGACGACGACGAATTCCCCGGTGGCCGTCACACGCTGGCCGAATTCACCGCCTGGGTCCGCGACGTGCTGGAAGACGCGAGCTTCGTGCCCCCCGCTGGCGACCAGGCCCCGAAGGTCGTGGTGCTGCCGCTATACCAACTGCTGGGCCGCGCGTTCGGCGCGGTGGTCATTCCCGGTTGCGACGACCGCCGCCTACCCGCATCGCCCGAGCCGCCCGGCAACTGGAGCGCGGCGCAGCGCCTCGAACTGGGCCTGCCGTCGCGCGAAACGCTCGAAGCTGCACAGCGTGCGGCCTGGGCCGCGGCCTTGCACAACCCGTCGTGCGAGTTGATCTGGCGCCAATCTGATGCCAGCGGCGAGCCGGTGCGGCCCAGCCCCCTCGTGCAGGCGCTGCAGCTCGACCACGCGCTGCAGCCATCGGTCGACCCGCGCACGCCGCGTGAGGTGGTAGTGCAGCCAACAAAATATCCGACCCCCTCGGGCGCGCTCCTGCCGCTGGAGAACATCTCCACCAGCGTGTACGAAGACCTGCGGCGCTGCCCCTACCGTTTTTTCGCGCTGCGGCAACTGGGCCTGCGCAGCGCGGACGAACTCGACGCCGAGATCGACAAGCGCGACTTCGGCAACTGGTTGCATGCCGTGCTCGGCCACTTCCACGAGGCGCTGGCCGCTACCCCGACGCAGGATGCGCAGGAACGCACCGCCCTCATCGAAGAGGCGGCCCGGCGGTCGATGCACGAGCTCAGCCTCTCCGAGGCCGAGTTCCTGCCTTTCGCTGCGGCATGGCCTGCGGTGCGCGACGGCTATCTCGGCTGGCTCACCGGGCACGAGGCGGCCGGAGCCGTCTTCGCCGAAGCCGAGCCGTGGAAAGAGCAGCCGCTGGGCAACCTGCGGCTGATCGGCCGGCTCGACCGCATCGACCGCATGCCCGACGGCCAAGCCTTCGTGATCGACTACAAGACCGAGTCGGCAGCCGTCAGCAAGGAGCGCGTGAAAGATCCGACCGAAGACACGCAGCTGGCCTTCTACGCCGCACTGGTGGCCGACGACACCTTGCGCGCGGCCTACGTCAACGTGGGCGAAAAATCCTCCGGCACGCAGACCGTCGAGCAGCCTGCCGTCGTGGAAGCCAGGGACGCACTGGTGGCCGGCATCATCCATGACTTCACGCGCATCGCGCAGGGTGCGGCGCTACCGCCATTGGGGGAGGGCGCCGTCTGCGATTACTGCGCCGCAAGAGGCCTCTGCCGCAAGGACTTCTGGGAGGCGTCGAAATGAACGGCGCAGCCTACGAGCACAACGGCCAGCACGTCACGCGCGAGGCCTTCTACACCGTCGCATGCGACCCGCGCCGCTCGGTTGCCGTCGAGGCCTGTGCTGGCGCCGGCAAGACCTGGATGCTGGTGTCGCGCATCCTGCGTGCGCTGCTCGAAGAGGGCGAATCCGCCTGCGAGCCGCACGAGATCCTGGCCATCACCTTCACGAAGAAGGCGGCCGGTGAAATGCGCGAGCGGCTCGACCAGTGGCTCGAAGACTTCGCCGAACGAACACCGGAAGAGCTGGTCAGCCAGCTCGTGATGCGCGGCGTCGAGCCTGCAGCCGCGCTGGCTGCCGTGCCGCGCCTGAAAGGCCTCTACCGACGCTTGCTCGAAGGCGGCCGGCCGGTGCAGTTCCGCACCTTCCACGCCTGGTTCGCGGGTCTGCTGCGCAACGCGCCGCTCGCGGTGCTGCGCGAGCTGGGCCTGCCCTCGAACTACGAACTGCTCGAAGACGACGCCGAGGCGCGCGGGCACACATGGCGGCCATTCTTCGAGGCCGTGACCGCCGACAAGAACGCGCTGGCCGACTACTACGCCGTCGTCGCCACGCACGGCCGCTCGCAGACGGCCAAGGCTTTGAGCGAGGCGCTGTCGAAGCGTGTCGAATTCTCTCTGGCCGATGCGGAGAACGCCGTGCTGCACTTCAGCGTGTTCTATCCGTCGCTCGCAGGCCTGGACGATCCGACCGAGGCCTTGCGGGGCGAGCAGGTTCGCCAGCGTTGGCTCGACCGCGCCGCTGCGCTCGGCCGCGAGAGCAACAAGACGCCGCAGAAGGCGGCCGAAGCCATCATCGACGTGTTCGGCACGGGCGAACCCTCCGGCGATTCGCTGGCGGCCGCGCTCGCGCACCTGCGCAAGAACTTCTTCGTGGCGACCGAGGACCGCCTCAACAAGAACCTGCAGAAATTCCCTGCCGCGCAAGAGGCCGAGGTCGAGCTGCAGGTGCTTTGCGGCGCACAGGCCCAACACGCCGCATGGCTCTACCAGCAGCGCATGACGCGGCTCACGCGCATCCTGATCGCGGCCTTTGCCGATGTGAAGCGCGCCCACGGTTGGGTCGACATGAACGACGTCGAGCAGGCTGCGCAGTTGCTGCTCGGCCAGTCGGCCCTGTCGGGATGGGTGCAGGAGCGGCTCGACGCGCGCATCGCGCACCTGCTGATCGACGAGTTCCAGGACACCAACCCGCTGCAATGGCAGGCGCTCTACGGCTGGCTCAGCGCGTACACGGGCGCTCAGGGCCGCGCGCCGCGCGTGTTCATCGTGGGCGATCCCAAGCAGAGCATCTACCGCTTCCGTCGGGCCGAGCCGCAGGTGTTTATCGCTGCCAAGAAGTTCGTGCGCGAAGGGCTCGACGGCGAGCTGCTGAACTGCGACCACACCCACCGCAATGCGCGTTCCGTGGTCGGACTGGTCAACGCAGCGATGCTGGCCGCACAGGAGGCCGGCGAGTTCGACGGCTACCGCGCCCACACCACCGAGCGCGGCGACGAAGGCGAACTGCTCAAGCTGCCGGCCATCGACCGTGATGCGCTCGGCGATACGGCCGAAGCAGCGCCGGCCGACGACGGCATGCTGCACTGGCGCGACAGCCTCGTCACGCCGCGCGTGCTGCCCGAAGAGCAATTGCTGCAGAAAGAATGCGAACAGGCCGCGCAATGGGTGGCGCAGCGCATCGCCGACGGCACGCCGCCGTGGCAGATCATGGTGCTGGCGCGCAGGCGCAGCCGGCTCTCGGCCATGCAGGACGCGCTGCGCCAGCGCCACATCCCCGTGCAGCAGCCCGAGAAAAACGACCTGCACGACGCGCCCGAAGTGCAGGACGTGGTCGCGCTGATCGACGCGCTGGTGTCGCCCGCGCACGATCTTTCGCTGGCGCGGGCGCTGAAGTCGCCGGTGTTCGGCATCGACGACGAGGCGCTGGTGCAACTCGCGCTGCGCCAGCGCGAGCGCGGCGCGGTGAGCTGGTTCGCGTTGATCCAGAAGGACGAGAGCCTGCCTCCAGCGTTGATCGAAGTGGGCCCGAAGCTCAAGAAATGGCAGCGCTGGCTGATGACTCTGCCGCCCCACGATGCGCTCGACGCGATCTTTCACGACGGCGACCTGCTCGCGAAATTCGGCGCCGCGGTTCCGGCCGCGATGCGCCAGAGCGCGCTGGCCAATCTGCGCGGCGTGTTGTCCGCGTCGCTCGACATCGATGGCGCGCGTTTCGCCACGCCGTATGCACTGGTGCGCGCGCTGCGTGCGGGCGGCGTTCGCGCCCCGACAGTAGCAGCGCCCGATGCGGTGCAATTGCTGACCGTGCACGGCGCGAAGGGGCTGGAAGCCGACACCGTGCTCATGCTCGATTGCGACGCGCCGCCACCGCGCGCCCAGACCATGGGCGTGCTTGTCGAATGGAAGGGCAGCGACAGCGCACCAACGCGCTTCGTGTTCCTCGCAAGCGAGAAGACGCCGCCGGCCTGCGCCGCAACGCTGCTCGAAGAAGAGCAACGCGCGCGCCACCGCGAAGAACTCAATGGCCTTTATGTGGCCACCACGCGGGCGCGCGAGCGGCTGGTGCTGTCGTCGGTGCGTCCGGCGCGTGCCAACGAAGGCAGCTGGTGGACGCGCCTGGAGCCCCTGTGCGAGCCCACCGAGGCCGACGAGCCGCTGGTCGCGCTTCCAACCGAGACCGGCGCCGCCAGCTTCTCGATGAAGCACATGCCGGTAGCGCCTGCACCCACCGAACAACCGTCTGCAAAGAAGGCTGCGAACACCACGATCGATGCGCGAGCCGCCGCTTTCGGCCAGGCCATGCACCGGCTGCTCGAATGGGCGGTGCCGGGCGAGCCGCTACCGGCCGCCCACGTGCGCGCCGCAGCCCGCGAATTCATGCTCGACGCCCAGCAGGCACGCGGTGCCGCCGCGCTGGCCCAGCGCATCCGCGCGGGCGAAGGAGCGTGGGTGTGGGACGATCGCAGGGTCGACTGGCATGGCAACGAAGTCACGCTGGTGCATGAAGGCGAAACCTTGCGCATCGACCGTCTGGTGCGCGAGCGCGACGGCGGCGCCTGGTGGATCCTCGACTACAAATCCGCGGCGCGCCCCGAACGGGACGCTGCGCTGATCGCACAGATGCAGCGCTACCGCGCGGCAGTGCAACATGCCTATCCCGGTGCCACGGTGCGCGTCGCGTTCCTCACCGGGCAGGGCGAACTGGTAAATCTCGAATGACTGTTTCCCCTACCGTCGCCGTCATCGGCGGCGGACCTGCCGGCCTGATGGCGGCTGAAGTCTTGAGCGCCTCCGGTGCGCAAGTGCACGTCTATGACGCGATGCCTTCGGTGGGCCGCAAGTTTTTGCTGGCCGGCCGCGGCGGGCTGAATCTCACGCATTCGGAGCCCTTCGATGTGTTCATGAGCCGCTTCGGCGAGCGCCGCGCGCAATTGGAGCCGATGCTTGCGCAGTTCGGGCCGCAGCAGGTGCGCGAATGGGCGACCAGCCTTGGAATCGAAACCTTTGTCGGCACGTCGGGGCGTGTGTTTCCGACCGACATGAAGGCCGCGCCGTTGCTGCGTGCGTGGCTGCATCGGCTGCGTGCGGCGGGTGTGCGGTTTCATATGCGGCATCGCTGGGTGGGCGATGGGCCGTTCGATGCGGCGGCGTTGCGATTCTCGACACCCGCTGGCGACGTCACTGCAAAGGCCGACGCCGTGGTGCTGGCACTGGGCGGCGCAAGCTGGGCGCGCCTCGGCTCCGACGGCGCGTGGGCGCCATGGCTGCAGGCGCAGGGCGTGGAGGTGGCGCCGCTGCTGCCCGCCAACTCCGGCTTCGACGGTGCGGGCTGGAGCGAGCATTTTTCCAGCCGCTTCGCGGGGCAGCCCTTCAAGTCGGTCGCGATTTCCTTCACTGACAGCCAGGGACGGCACTTTGCACGCAAGGGCGAGTTCGTTGCGACGGCCACGGGTATCGAAGGCAGCCTGATCTATGCGGCATCGGCGCTGCTGCGCGACGAGATCGCTGCAAAAGGGAGCGCGACGCTGCTGCTGGACCTGCTGCCCGATCGCAGCGCCGAGCAGGTGCTGGCCGCAGTGACGCATCCGCGCGGCGCTCGCTCGCTCAGCAGCCACCTCAAGAGCCGGCTCGGGCTAGAAGGCATCAAGGCCGGCGTGTTGCACGAAGCATTGAGCCGCGAAGCGATGCAGGATGCGGCGCAACTGGCGGCGACGATCAAGGCCGTGCCTTTGAAGCTCGTCGCGACGCGGCTGGTCGACGAGGCGATCAGCACGGCTGGCGGCGTGCGCTTTGATGCGCTGGATGCGCAGTTGATGGCGAACGCACTGCCCGGCGTGTTCGCGGCAGGGGAGATGCTCGATTGGGAAGCGCCGACTGGTGGTTACTTGCTGACGGCGTCGATGGCCAGCGGCGCTGCGGCAGCGCGCGGCGCGATCCAGCGGCTGGGCCTGTGAGGGCCTCGCGCGGTTGGAGTTTCTGCTGCTGAGAGTTTTTGCAAGCCTGGCGGTTTCAAGTCTGAAGTGCAACACACTCGATCCTCAAGGGAAGAGCTTGCATGAACAGAAGTTACGAACAACTGAGCGCCGAAGAGCGAGGAATGATCATGGCGCTGAAGCTGCAAGGCAGCAGCGCCAGATCGATTGCCGCAACGTTGGGGCGCGCGCCCAGCACGATCACGCGGGAGTTGCGGCGCAATGGCTTCAAGTCCGATGCAGAGTTCGGCCCAATGGGGCGCCCGCGCATCGCGGGTGGCTACGATGCGGTCAGGGCCGGGGTACGTTCGCGCCGTGTGCGACGCCAGGCACGGCGTCGGTGCAAACTTCACTTCGAGGGCGCGCTCTGGCGCAAGGTTCGGGCGCTGCTGGAGCAGTGCTGGTCGCCCGAGCAGATCGCCGGCACACTCAAGCAAGAGCACCCTGGACAGCGCGAATTGCAAGCTTCTCACGAGACGATATACACGGCCATCTATGCTGCCCCGCGTGGCGGATTGCGCAAGGAATTGGTGGCCTTGCTGCGCCAGGGCCGCGGCGCGCGCAAGCCTCGTACTCGGGGAGAAGACAGGCGTGGTTCGCTGCAGGACATGGTGAGCATTCATGTGCGTCCGCCCGAGGCCAACGATCGCCTGCTGCCCGGACATTGGGAGGGCGACTTGATCAAAGGAGCGCTGAACCGTTCGGCCGTGGGCACCCTGGTATGCCGCAAGACCTTGTTCGTGATGCTGGTCAAGATGGATGGCGCCACGGCGCTGGATGCCCTCAAGGGCTACGAGCAGGCCTTCTCGCCATTGGACGAAGCGCTTCGCAAAACCTTGACCTACGACCAAGGCAAAGAGATGGCTTTGCACAAGAAACTCGCCGAAAGCACGGGGCTGAAGATCTATTTTGCAGACCCTCACAGCCCTTGGCAGCGCGGCATCAACGAGAACACCAACGGCCTGATCAGGCAGTACCTGCCCAAAGGAACAGACCTGAGCGTCCACTCTCAGCGCCATCTCGATCACATCGCCTGGAGTTTGAACACCCGCCCACGCAAAACCTTGGGCTTCCGCACACCGGCTCAAGTCCTCTTCGAGGACTGCTTCAACCAGAATGTCGACATTCAACCCATCGTTGCACTTGGGATTTGAAATCGCCCCTCGTTTCATTTCGCACGGAATAAAACGAAGCCGCTGAAGAGGTTGACGAGCCTTACCGCACAGGAGCTAAAGCGTTGATTTCATTGGGGAAATCTCGACTGTTGCACCAAGGTGTTTGTCGGCGAGTGCTACAACACCGATGACGTCTCGATGGTAGCGCAAGGCAGTTCAAGGCGCGGGGTTCGAGAAGGTTCGATGTAGTGAGGGGAAGCGAGGCTGTGTTTCAGCCTGGTTTTCCTAGGAAGACTAGGGTCCTGTTCGACTCAGGCAGTCTGACATTGAAACATGGCTTACGCTCCAAGCATGAAATGCTGGATTTGCGGTGACGAGGCAACCACCGGCGAGCACATGACGAAGGCTTCCGACCTCCGTTCCATGTTTGGTCCCGTGACCCAGAGGGCGCCACTCTTCTTTCACACGGATGAGCGGCGCAATTTGCCGGTTCCCGGGATCAACTCGGCCAAACTCAAGTTCACGTCGCTGCTGTGCGCCCGTTGTAACAACGACCGCACCCAGCCGCATGATCGAGCATGGGCGGCGCTGTCTCAGTACCTTCGGGGGCGCGTACCCCCGATTCGGCCGGGGACCGTGGTCAGACTTGCGCCCGTATTTCCCGGATGTGTTCGCGCGTCCATGTTGGATGTTCATCTGTACTTTCTCAAGTTGTTCGGGTGTCTGATCGCGGAGCATTCCGTCCCGCTAGACCTAGCCGAGTTCGCCCAAGCCATTCTGCGAGGTGAGGCGCATCCAAGGGTTCATATCGCATTCGCGGTCTGCGATGAGTTTCCAGTGCGAGCAGCAGGCATGACCCAGATTGAGGCCCGCGAACTTCAGGGGGCAATCAGGTTCGCATCGTGGCACTACTACCTAGGGCGCTTGAGTGCGAACGTGATGTACGCCGACCCGCGCGAAAGGCGTCACGGTCTCGTGGACTCTTGGCACCCTTCGACCGTGAGCAAGTTGATTCACATCAAAAAGCTCTGATGGGCGAGGGGTTCGGCTGACCCGATCCAGTCTGAGGTGCGACGGAGTTCACGCATGGGCAGGATAGCTGTGCGTGAACGAATGGAACCCTGCCAGCGGGGCTACAGCTTGATGCAGCCGGACTGCCAAGGGGTCAACTATCGACCACGATGGGAACACCTTGGCGCCCGTCTTGATGTACCGCAGCCCATGATTGACATTCAGGTCCGCGAGAAGGTGTAGAGCGTGCCTGTCGTTCGGGTGCTCCTTGAAGACCTCCAGCAAGCCAAGCTCTTTCGCCTTTCGGTAGCACGCATGGAGATCATGTCCATAAGCTTTGCTCGCAAGCGCACGCGGACTGAGTCCCCGGTATCGCAGGTACGCCTTGAGGCTCAATTCGATGCCGTGATAGGCAAGGAAGAACGCCGGGATCGGCGAGGTGGCTCGATGAGGCGACCGTTCCGCCGCATCTTCATCAACTAGTCGCGCAGCTTGGATGTACTCGAAGGCATACCGGGCAAGGCCCGTTGACGTGGTTCGGTCGTCATCGGCGCTTTGTGAAGGGGGCGTGACTTTGTCCATTGCACAGCATTGTGCAGGGTTGCATAGACCCACTTTGGGACAATCGGCCATGCCGAACCTAAATCACACCCTGCTGCGCTATTTTTTGCCCCGTCTTCTTGCTCGCAACGCTGAAGCTACTGTGCCACGGAGCGGTCCAGAAGGCGCCAAGATGAACGCCTTTACTGTCAAGACGGGCGAGACGCCTCAGGCGCGATACGTGCTGGTAGGTATGCGGGGCGAGATGGTGGCTGCCCTGGAGCACGACGGCGAGAAGTATTCAGTTGACGCTGTGATTCCTCTTAGTTCGATTGACCCGCAGGGGCTCCAGGTTCGGCACTATTACGGCCTCGATACGGTCGACTACACGGGAATCTTGGCAGTGGCTTTGGGTCGCATCACTGGCTGGCCTTACGTCCGCGTCCACGCCGTCCGACTGCAGAACCATATCGCTCAATACATTTTCAATCGGCGCACACTCACAACGCGCCGCCGCAGCGAAATACTCGCCGAAGTGGTTAGTCTCGTCGAGCACGGGGAGTCCGGCGTGAGTGCGATGGCGCTGCTAAGTAACAGGCACGGTTATCGGTGGGCCGGTCATCCGGATTGGGAGTCACTCAACAGTGGAGTTGAATTCCATCTTGAGATGCTTGTGGATTCGGGGGAGTTGCGAAAAGTGGGCCATCGTTATGCGCCGACGGGCTTGGCCCTTAAAGCACTCGAAGAAACTCAGGAGCAGGAGCGCCGCCACAGGGAGAACCTGCGCCTACAAGGCGCGTTGGCCGTTTTGACGCTCGTGACTGCCGTAACTGCCGCAGTGCAGGCGAATTTGGTGAAGGTACCTACGATTTTCGATCTCACTGAGGGCGCTCAGCAGTGCAAGCCCGTCAACTGACCTAAAAAACAGTGGCTCAGGAGTGCACGCGCTCGTTCAAAGACGGGCACGCGAACCCTCGGGCTCACTGTGAGAAATACGCGACGCGGGGCGAAGACGCGTCACGGCTGTCCCGGGGCCTCGCTGGGATGAGCATGCCCTCAGTAAGCCCCCTTGCACCCCATGCAAGGGCGCCTAGGCGGTTGGATGGCCCAGGCCTCCCACGGGCTCTAGCAACCCCTGTTTGCCCGGTCGTCGTTCCTAGAGTCCGATGATCGCCAGGCCATCTACAGAGGGGAGAGAGCCCCGCACATGGGGCAGGGTAGGGGCTGCAGGTAGGGGATTCGACGCAGCAGGGCGCCTAGGGACAGCCCCGGCGGCCCCGGGTGGGCGAGGAGGGCCGGGGAGACCTAAGGGCTCGGCGCTGCCAGGGGTGACCCCACCCCCCACGGGGGCGCCTGCTTGCGCGGCGGGGCGAAGCAGTGCTGAGGAATTTTCGGGGCAAATTTCTACGTCAATGACGTTCACAAGGTCCGAATTTCCAATCTGGAGGAAAGGCCCGCGCGACAGCACCTGACTAGTATTGGCCCTCCATTTATTAGGACGAGGGGCTATGTTCGTAATCGATCAGCAGTACACGCGGGCAGCGATACGTCAGTTGCTAGGCGTCGAGGGAACCAGGGGCGGCAAGTGGGATACCGGCCACGCCAGACACGACGGCGAACACTTCATTTTCTGTAATATCGACATTGCTGGGCGCACAGGGCACAACTACAACAATTTCTTCGAGGGCGAGGAACTGGTCTGGCATCCGAGGGAAGGGGCGAAGCTAACCCATCCTGCGTTCGGCGATCTGGTGTCTGGGACTGCACCTGTTCATGTTTTCTTTCGCCTCGCCGATCATGACCCCTTTACTTACGCGGGGGTAGGAAGTGCTGTCAGTGTTCAGGACACGATACCCATCGAGGTGAGGTGGGGCTTCCCGGACAAGAACACGCATCCTGACGACTTGCGAACACTTCAGGGAGTGGTGGAGGGCGCGAAGAAGCAGGTGACTGTCAATGCTTACGAACGCGATCCGACCGCAAAGCCTCGGTGCATCAAGAGGTGGGGAACGATCTGCACTGTGTGTGACTTCGATTTTGGCGCGGTATATGGCGAGCTTGGCGCAGGCTTCATACACGTGCACCATCTGAAGCCAATCCACACTGTTGGCGCAGAATACCTGCTAGACCCGGAGAACGATCTGCGGCCGGTATGTCCCAATTGCCATTCGATGCTTCACAGGCGCAAGGAGGTCCTGTCCATTGATGAACTGGTCAGTTTGCTAAGACGCCGGTTCAATGGCAGTTTCACGCAGATATAGCCGCTGTCGGCTCATTCGGTTTGCAATCTGTGAATCCGACTGGACCACCCTTGTTCGCGCCCGGCATCCTCCAGGACCATGAAGCGGCGCCGGTGGTCCAAGGGACCATTGAGCATTGCGACTACCTGATGTGCCGAAGCGCTCAGGAGCACCTTGGCCAGCAACATGGTGCGCTGCGGTTCACCCTGTCGCCCGTACTCGCGTAAGAGGACCCGTAGGCCCTCCCGGACGTGCATGCGCGATTGCAGGCGGACGCCAGCGTCTATCAAGGGCTGAAGCGAATGCCAGTCTTGGCTGTTCATCAAGACGAGGTGTCCGTTGCTGGTCCGGTATTCGATGTGCTCGCCCATGGTCATCTGCGATACCTGGGATTCACTTCGACCGCCTGGGTTCGCCCGGGGAGCCCGTTCGACGAGTTGTCGAAGTACCTCTCTGCGGCTGCACCCATGAAGCGCGAGGCCTCGTGGTTGCGGCGAGTCTGGAAACGGGCTGGGCCACTCTGGCGAATGATGTCTGCGACATTGGCGTCCGATTCTCCGCGCTTGATGGCATCTACTGCCGCTCGCGGGACCACGCCTTGATAGAGCATCGAGACGAGGGCCGCTCGCTGATGGTCACGGACTGGCGTGTCGCCGAGCATGCTGCTTAGCACAACGTTCTTCTTCAAGATCATGTATTCCTGCAGCGCTACAGCGTTGGCCTGGGAGATGGGCTTGCGCCCGTTGAGAACGTCCTCGTAGGCAGGGCCGTCCCGGCCGACAGCGGCCTCGTACAGTTCCCGCCCGCCGGGCTGGGTCAGGTTGAAGCCGTAGCCCACGCTGACCTCGTGGCCGTTGACGTTGTCTCCTTCGGTCACACGAACTTTGCCGGCCTTGCGCTCAGCCGATAGAAGTCCGTGATACGCAAAAGACTCATTGCCCTCTGCCCCCCCGATGTCATTCTTGGCGAGCTTGAGCCAGCTCATGGGCGTTGATGCTCCCTCGAAGGCTGGAGTATTCGGAGTGCTGTTCTTCAAAAGACCTTGGAAGGCTTCGAGATTCCAGCCACTCGCAGGACGGCTCGAACGTGCCCAAGGGGTGACCGAGACCTCGGCAACAAAGGGTTTGCCGCCCATGGAATGGACGGACGGAAAAGTGATTCGGTGATTCATTGGTAGTGGTAGGAAGGCCCGGAAGCGCCAGGACGCACAGGCCTGTGCGGCCTTGTTCTTGTGGGTGGCGTGGGAGGAAAAAGCGCCCCGGCCGAAGCCGGGGCCAAGTCCTACCGAGACATCACCGTGAAATGCAGGGTGAGTCCTGCCGGCCCGCAATGACGCACGGGCACGGCCGTTGTGCAACCCCTTGCACAGGCGGCCGGTGGCAGGACTCAGAAAAGAGAGATGCCGTCAGAGGGCGGCGCGGGAGCGAATGAGTACCCGGGTGGGACGGGTTGTGAAGGCAGCCACAGCGCTCGCCTGGGTGAGCAAGGTTTCGCGGTGCGCCACCATCTCAGGAGTAGCGAGCCATGCGGCAGTCTTGGCTTCCGCCGTGGCATTGAGGACGCGTCGGTCGTGGCGGGTCAATCGTCCGCCTCGAAAGCGAGGCAGGTTGAGGCTGTTGGTCTGATCGATCATGGGGAGGGCGCCGTCTCGGCGATGCTCCAAAGATTGGTGGAGGAACTGTCAGGCTTGGGCCTGGGGGGCATAGGCGACACGGGACACACGGACCGGGCCAGAGACCTTCGCGGCGACGGCCTGCGCTACGGCTAGACTGCGGAGCGACGGCCGCATAGCTCGGCTGGGACCCGAGCCTGCTCTAGGGCCTCGACACCATCGGCGCGTGCTTGCTCGGCATCGGCGATACGTTGAAACGTGCTTTTGCGCGAGGAGCCCGAGGGGATGGGGCTTGCAGGGGCGGTTGCCTTGCGCTCGGCCTCAAACTTGGCGATGAGACGTTGAGCCTCCACGACTTCCTCGGGGGTCAAAGGAGGCGGGGGAGGCGGCGGGAGTTTCCGGGTGGGCTTCGGCTGCGTGATGGCACCAGGGCTCGTGAGCGGCCCTACGCCTTTGGGCCTTCGCGCGGTGCGGCGTGGTCCGACAAACTGCGCATGAAATGTCGCATAGGCTTTGCGGAAGTACTCGCGCTGCTGTACGCGAATGCGATCCTTGTGGCCTGCGCGGTATGCGGCCTGCTTCTCGGCGATCTTTTCCTGATTCGCTTGGCGGTATGCGGCGACAGCGGCTTTGATCTGCTCGGCGTTGGCGGCGTAGTGGGCGGCCCGACAGGCCTTGCAGTGGTCCTGTAGACCATCGGGGCGCTTCACGTTCTTTCCGAAGGTGGAGCAGGGCTTGTGCTCGCCGCAGCGGGAGCAATGTTTGGTCGGCATGGGTACTTCCGGCAGAGGGCCGCGATGGGCCGGGATCGGGAGAGACGCGGCGAGGTGCCGAGATGCGCGACCATCCCTGCTGGGACGATCACGAAGGGGATTTGGCGACGACCAAGGAAGCAAGGAGTTCACTAAGATGTCCTATGTCTCCTTGCTCTTGTTCTTCTGGACTACTACACCGTGTAGTCTCTTCGACAATTCCAAGTCTCTGATGCTCGTGAAGTCGTCGAAGGAATGTCCTTTGACAGCTTCAGAGTCACCATGACCTCTTAAAAATCATTCGTCCCCTGACGGGGCCGAAGGCCCCTCGGGACGCGGCTTCGATCTGTGGTCGGTGATGGCATTGAAGCCAGCGGCGAGTTAAGGGCCATCACTCGGATTCCGCTCACGTTGCACAGATGGTCGGCGTAGGTTTCGCCGGCAACCGACTCCGAGCCAGCGTAGGCCATCGGGAATCACGATCCTTGGTTCGCGCCCGGACGACCCGAAAGGGCCTGAGGCGCCCGCGAGGGCGGGGGTGTCGTGGAGAAGTGGAGGGCGCCACGGCGGCGCAGGAATCGGGTTGACGGTAGGGTCGTCATTCTGCGGGGGTTTATTCCAGGCCAGTGCCGACGATAGGGCGCTTCACTTTGCGGGCACTTGTCCGAACGCCTCTGCGTGGCAAGCATTCCAACGGTGGTTGGAGGTTTTACTTCCGGCTCCGCGCCTGCGTGAATTGATCGTGATCTGCACGCGTCCAAGGCGCGACCATTCTGTTTCCCACTCTTGTGTCAGCTTGTAAAAAATGATGTGATAGCGCGCTTAACTTCGAGTAGCAAGAAGATATGAAATACCGGGAAAGCGCCAAGGACAAAAAGCTACGCGCACGGTTTTCTGAAGACTTGACGCGAGCAGCCCTTAAGCAGATTGTGTTGACTCAAGGTGAGTTTCGCGGTCTGAATAACCTAAATATCGAGTTCCATTATCCGATTACCGCAATTGCTGGAAGAAATGGCGCGGGAAAATCTACCATACTAGCTTTGGCGTGTTGCGCCTTTCATAATCATGATTGGGGATTTAAACTTCCAAAGCGAAGAAATTCCTACTATACATTTTCCGATTTTTTTGTGCAAAACTTGGCTGAGGCTTCGCAAAAAGATACCGTCATATATTACAAGATTGCACATAATAATTGGAAAAAGAGTCCAACTCTTCCGGATGGTGTTGGTGTAGGGACTCAGATTCGAAAGAAAAAGAAAGGGGGGAAATGGAATGATTACGACAAGCGCGTCAACAGGACAGTTGTTTTTCTTGGGATTGAGCGAATTGTGCCGCATAGCGAGAGAAGTCAGTCGCGTTCATACTCTAAAGTATTCAAGGATGGGAAGCCCAAGGGGTGGGAAGAAAAGGTCAAGGATATTGTTGGCTACATCCTTGGGAAAACCTATCTTGGCTTCAGATACTTGGAGCACTCCAAATATACTCTCCCAATTGTAAAAACAAAAGATCACATCTATTCGGGCTTCAATATGGGGGCGGGTGAGAACGCGCTTTTTGAGATTTTTTCGACTATCTATTCCGCTGGAGAAGGAGCATTACTGGTAATGGATGAGGTCGAGCTGGGCTTGCATGCCGATGCTCAGAAGAAATTTATTGAAAAGCTTAAAGATGTTTGCCTCGAAATGCATACGCAAATAATTTGCACCACTCATTCCAGGGAGATATTTGATTGCTTGCCGCCTGACGCAAGATTTTTCGTTGAAGTAGTCGGTGGAAAAACTAAGGTTATGCAGGGCATTTCATCTGATTTTGCTTTTAATAAGATGGGAGGCTCTCCCGAGGCTGAGTTGGAGATTTACTTAGAAGATGATGTGGCAAAGGCAATATTGATGGCAAAACTGCCTTCCTCGGTGCGCGTCCGAAGCTCATTCAACGTGATCGGGTCGGCTACTGCACTAGCAAGACAACTCGCTGCAGCGTATGTTCGAAAGGAAGCGCGACCAGTACTGGCCGTTTTTGATGGAGATCAAATCTCTAAAGCAGCAGATAATTTCGCTCATGCCAAGAACATGGCCGAAAATCCGAAACCGGATTTTGCAGAATGGTTCAATGCGCGAGTTTGCTATCTGCCGGGACCCACTTGGCCGGAGTCGTGGCTGCTTCAAAAAGCAGGGGAAGTACTACCGCACTTGGCCGCGACCCTCGGTAGTGAGCCCGAGGAGCTTGCGGCGGCAATCGAGTATGCGATGCAGGCGGGGAAGCACAACGAGTTCTTCGAGTTGTCAAAGCATCTTGGGCTCTCGCAGGAGCTATGCCTTCAATACTTTGCTTCTTCGATCACGTCGGAAGACTTGGTCGGCGTGCAGAACCTAATTTCATCAATTTTGGCCGCGCAGGCGTAATCGCGAAGCACGGCTCAGCGGCTATTCGAAGGGCGCTGTTGAGCGGCCCTGAGCGCTCCGGAGAGCATTGCGGCCAAGACTCGCTCCGTCCACGCAGCACCCTCAATATCTTCGTCACCGATAGTAGGACGATACCTTTCCTCGATCAGCGCAACGACTGGCAACGCTGCGTTTACGAGTGCGATTAGTGTGGCGGGCTCAGGATGATGGTCAGTTGCGTCAGCGACCTCTCTGCCCACCAAGATCGCTACCCGAATCGCCGGGTGTCCGATGGCCTCTGCTGCTGTGAAAGTGGCACCTTTGGGCATCCTCGCCTCACTGCGTCGTCGACCGATGACTTACCCCTTGCCCACGAATACCCAGGCGCCGCGCGGAGCGAAGTGCGGCGGAAAACGAGACACCTTCACACACCGGCCGACCATCCCGGGAAACGACTGCCGTCTCACCGGGGACACCAGTCCCGACCACGATGGAGACAAAGGCGGTTGGGACCCTCTTGGCATCCTCGGTGCACAGGGCAGCCCAGTGCTGACCATCGTCTGTAGAGCCGTACTCAGTGGTCACGACGCGGTGCATGCTGCGGGTGAGGTCCTCGCGCAGGGCCTCGATGGCAGCGCGTTGGGTAGCAGAGAAAGCGGTTTGCAGTTGCATAATTTGGGGCCTGTTCGGGCGTTGAAGACGGGCTAATTATGGGGCTCCAAAAATAAAGTTGAGCCAATGCCCCTTGGGCGCGCTCAACAATTTTGGGGCCCCATAAATAAGCCCGACAATAGGTAGCATGAGTGACCTGCAAGAATCCGCTGCACCCCGAGGACGTCCCAAGCTGATCTCCGGAAACCCTGTCCACGTCCGCCTGCGCCTCTCGGAGGAACAACGGGCGAAACTCGACCGCCTGGGCGGTGCTGCATGGGTCCGGCAGAAGATCGATGCGGCGAAGGAGCCAGAGGAGCCTAAGCGCCCCTCGGCGCCTTGGCGAAGTAGCGAAGACTAGGGGGGACGCTCAGTCCCGGCCTATTGGACTCCGAGGAGAGCCCAGTCCAGCTTGGCAATCGATGCGGCGAGGGTTGCGGTATCGGCGTGCGTGTACCGGCCCTGGACCGTGCCACTTTCGTGGCCGACCAGCTTATCAATAATCTGCTCGTTGACGCCTGCAGACGCCAGCATGGACCGACCGTTGTGTCGTAGCGAATGGAAGGTGAAGCGCTCGTCAAGCTCAACACCCGCAGCCTCGCGCAGCTTCAGGAAATCGAGACCGGCGAGGTCGCCCGGACGGCGCTTGCCGCGCTGAATGAACTTCGGGAAGACGAACCTCTCTCGGGCCTCTTTGGCGGTCTCTACGAACCGCAAGAATCCCAGATCAATCAGATGCTGATGAATTGGGATCAAGCGTTCCCCGGCCTTGGTCTTGACCGTGCGATTCTGGTGGCCCTCGGTCCTCCTGTCGTGGACTTCGATGCACCACACGTCGTCGATCTGCTTGATGTCGGTCAGCTCCAACTGAGCAAGCTCGCCGATACGGGCGGACGTGTAGAGGCCCAAGGGCAGTAGCCATCGGCCCGCGTCAGCGCGGGCATTGTTCGTGGCGACCAACTTCTTCAGGTCTTCCATGCGCCATGGAAGTCGCTTGGTGCTGTCGCTGGTGTCGATCTTCAGCCCAGACCATGGATTGACCGTGAGCTTCCCGGCGTCCACCGCAACGTTCAGGAGGGCTTGTAGGGGACCGATCAGGTTCTTGACGGACTGCCCTTTGATGCCCTTGGCGACGAGGTGGGCCCGTAGTTTTGCACCGTGCGTGCGGTCTAGTTCGGAGAGTGGCACATCAACGCCAGCCTCTGCCAGTAGCTTCAAGGAACGTTCCGTGATCTTGATGGCCGGGCGGGTGCGGGTTTTGAGTGCGAGCCAGTCTGCTTTGATGTCCTTGAGGTGCAAGGCGGTGTTGACAGTTCCCGGCACATCTGAGGCCTTCACAATTTCGGGCGACACGGCGGGCGGCGGCGTGGGAACGACAAGCCCTTTGTCCCGCTGCACTGCAATCTCCCGAGCGTTGCTGTACGCAGCCAAGCACTCTTGAAGGAGTAGGGCTCCATCTGCTGTCTCGTAGTCGATGGCGAGGCCCAAGCGGCTTACGATGGGTTGCACGATAGGGATCATGACTTCGAGATTGCCACTTGCCAGGGCCTCGCGCACGATTTCCTGCCGCTGCTGGTTGAGCGCGGCGCGGGCTGCGACAGTTGCAGGAGGCAGAGGACGTAAGAGGGGCACGGGAGGCGCTGCGGGATGCTCGGGTAGTGAGCCATCCGCGAGTTCATAGACGAACGATACGGGGCTGTAGACCCGCACGGTTTTGTCCTTGAGCATGCGCTGTTTTGCGTCTTTTGCCGCCTCGTCCGCGAGTAAGGTGCCAACGATACATTGCCGCACCTCAGGCGCCAGGGAAGCCAGCTTGGGCGGGGATTGTTCGCGCCGCTGACGGAGGAATTGAGCCTCAAGCTCAGCCCGCTTCGCTGCTGCACGAACTCGCGCCTCCTGGGGGTCGCTGGTGCCCAAGGACCCGCTGAACGCGATACGCTTTCCGCTATAGAAGGGAAGGCGGTCTGTAGATCAAGCGGCGCGATCACGCGCAGCCACCACATTCCCCCACGCTGAAACAGACCCGGTATTTTCGATGCCATGTGCTCTCCGATGACGATTTTTACGATCTGTCATCGAGCCGAGTGCTACAGCAGGGTGCCACAGTTATCGCGCCGCAGGCCGCATGAATGCTGGTTCTGAGGGAGAACTGTGGCACTGTTGATAGTTGACGAGCCTTACCCCTGGCACTGACTACGCAGTTAGGGCTGCTTGGTTCCCCACCTGACCCGGTTGGCCACTTCACCATGCAGGGAGGCCCGTCAGCACGCATTGTAACCCGCCAGGATGCGCGCACTTCGTGTCGCTTCTCCTTCCCCCTGCTGGGGGCGACACCTGAGGCCCCGGCGAAGCTGGTTCCTCGGTGTCCCACGAAAAGGCAGGCCTTTTTGATTGCGGGGTAGGGCTGAGGGCTGGCGCCGTGCCTTTTAGAATGCCCGCAATGTCTTATCTCGTGCTCGCTCGCAAGTTCCGTCCGAAAACCTTCGGTGAGATGGTCGGCCAGGGGCATGTGGTTCAGGCGCTCGAGAACGCGTTGACCACGCAGCGCCTGCATCACGCCTATCTTTTCACCGGCACCCGGGGGGTCGGCAAGACCACGGTCTCGCGGATCCTGGCGAAGTCGCTCAACTGCCAGGGCCCGGATGGGCAGGGCGGCATCACGGCCACTCCTTGCGGTGTCTGCCAGGCCTGCCGCGACATCGATTCCGGCCGCTTCGTGGACTACACCGAGCTCGACGCGGCCTCGAACCGCGGCGTGGACGAGGTGCAGTCGTTGCTCGAACAGGCCGTCTACAAGCCGGTGCAGGGGCGCTTCAAGGTCTTCATGATCGACGAAGTGCACATGCTCACGAACACCGCGTTCAACGCGATGCTGAAGACGCTCGAGGAGCCGCCCGAGTACCTCAAGTTCGTGTTGGCCACGACCGATCCGCAGAAGGTGCCGGTCACGGTGTTGTCGCGCTGCCTGCAGTTCAACCTGCGGCCGATGGCGCCCGAGACGGTGCTCGAGCACCTCACCAGCGTGCTGCAGACCGAGAACGTCCCGGCCGAGCCGCAGGCGCTGCGCCTGCTGGCGCGCGCGGCGCGCGGCTCGATGCGCGACGCGCTCTCGCTCACCGACCAGGCCATCGCATTCGGCAACGGCGAGCTGGTCGAGGCCGGCGTGCGTCAGATGCTCGGCAGCGTCGATCGCGGCCATGTGTTCCGCCTGATCGAGGCGCTGGCGCAGGGCGATGGCAGGACGGTGGTCGAGACATCGGAGGCGCTGCGCGTAGACGGCATGTCCGCCGCCTCCACGCTCGAGGAAATGACGGCAGTGCTGCAGGCCATGGCAGTGCTGCAGGCCGTGCCTTCTCGGGCGGAGTCGGCCGATTCCGCCACCGACCCCGACGCGGCCGACACCGCTCGCCTCGCCGCGCTGATGCCGGCCGACGAGACGCAACTGCTGTACAGCCTGTGCCTGCATGGCCGCGGCGAGCTGGGCCTGGCCCCCGACGAGTACGCTGCCCTGACCATGGTGCTGTTGCGGCTATTGGCCTTCAAACCTTCCAGCGCGGCTGCTTCGACGGCCTCCCCGGAAAAAAAAACTCTGAATGAAGCTGCGGCCGTGGCGCCGGTAGCTCCGGCGCGCACCGTGCCACCCGCTCCGGCCCCCGCGCCGGTGGCTCGCCCCCCGGTCGAATCGCCTGCTGCACCCGCGCCAGCGCCTGCCTACGCTGCCTCGGTTCCCGCCGGCCATCGCCTCGCCGTGGTCGACGAACCCCGGCAGGCCGAACCCCGCCCCGGCGCTGCCGCCGAAGCACCCGCCCGGGTCGTCGGCGTGCCCATCCGCGTGCAGCCTCCGCCCAGTGCCCGCGACACGCCGCGCGCCGACGAGCCGCGCAGCACATTCACCCCCATTCCGACCAGCGAAGACGGCGATTTCTGGTACGCCACGGTCTCCCAACTGATCGCGGCCGAGGCCATCGCCGCCTTGGCGCGTGAACTGGCACTGCAATCGCAGCTGGTGGGCCGCGACACCGACCAGTGGCTGCTGCGCATCGAGCGGGAAACGCTCAACCAGCCGTCCAGCCGCGAAAAGCTGACGGCTGCGCTGGGCAGCCTGGGCCACGACGTCAAGCTCGCCATCGAGATCGGCAGCGTGGTCGACAGCCCCGCGCGCCGCAACAAACAGGCCGCGGACGAGCGGCAGCGCGTGGCCGAAGAGGCCATCCTCAGCGACCCCGAAGTGCAGGCACTGATGCGCGACTTCGATGCGAAGATCGTCCCTGGCACGCTGAAACCAGCCTGAGCTTCCGTCTCTCTTATCCTTCACCCACTTTCCAACCAGACACAGGACCAACGATGTTCAACAAAGGACAACTGGCCGGCCTCATGAAGCAGGCGCAGGCAATGCAGGACAACCTCAAGAAGGCCCAGGAAGAGCTGGCCCACATCGAGGTCGAAGGCGAATCCGGCGCCGGCCTCGTCAAGGTCGTCATGACTTGCAAGCACGACGTCAAGCGCATCACCATCGACCCCAGCCTGCTGGCGGACGACAAGGACATGCTCGAAGACCTCGTGGCTGCCGCCTTCAACGCCGCCGTGCGCAAGGCCGAGGAAACCAGCGAGCAGAAGATGGGCAAGCTGACGGCCGGCATGCCAGGTCTGCCGCCAGGCATGAAGCTGCCGTTCTGAGCGAGCGGTCGCAATAAATGGCAGACGCCAGTTCGCTCGACGCCTTGGTCGATGCGCTGCGCCGCCTGCCCGGTGTCGGCGTCAAGTCGGCCTCGCGCATGGCATTCCACCTGCTGCAGCACGACCGCGAGGGCGCACAGCTGCTCGCACGCGCACTGCAGCAGGCCGCAGGCCACGTGCGGCATTGCGAGCGCTGCAACACCTTTACCGAGGCGCCGGTCTGCAACGTCTGCCTCGACACGCGGCGCGATGCGAGCAAGCTCTGCGTGGTCGAGACGCCGGCCGACCAGGCCGCGCTCGAACGCACCGGCGCGTTCCGCGGCTATTACTTCGTGCTGATGGGCAAGCTCAGCCCGCTCGACGGCATCGGGCCGAAGGACATCGGCCTGCAGAAGCTCTTCGACCGCGCGCGCGACGGCACGGTGAGCGAGGTCATCCTTGCCACGAACTTCACCGCTGAGGGCGAGGCCACCGCGCACGTGATCGGCGAAGCTCTGAAGCAGCATGGCCTGACCGTGACGCGCCTTGCACGCGGCGTGCCGGCAGGCAGCGAGCTCGAGTACGTCGATCTTGGCACCATCGCCCATGCCCTGGTAGACCGCAGGTAGCGCGCACAGCGTTGTCTGGGCACTCGCGTTTCCGCTCGATATCGCAATACTTTTTCCGGCGCGATGAAGCCTTGGCGAAGGCTTCTCGGAGAGGCCTTCGTGCTTACGTGAAAACCCGCACGGGATCACCCCGATGCAGCCGTGTGGTGCGGCCCCTAAGCTCGATTCAGTTCTTACGAGTCACAGAGCCAACGGGCAACGTTTCATGCTTCATCGCCGCACTCTCATTTCAGCTACTGCCGCCATTGCCGCTGCAACCATCGCGTTGCCGCGTGTCTTTGCACAGCAGGCGAAGCTGGAGAAGACGAAGATCTCCATCGCGGTCGGCGGCAAGGCGGCGTTCTACTACCTGCCGCTCACCATTTCGGAGCAGCTCGGCTACTTCAAGGCCGAAGGGCTCGATGTGGAGATTTCCGATTTCGCCGGCGGCGCGCGTGCGCTGCAGGCGGTAGTCGGCGGTTCGGCCGATGTCTGCTCAGGCGCCTACGAACACACCATCAACCTGCAGGCCAAGAACCAGTTCTTCCAGGCCTTCGTGTTGCAGGGCCGTGCACCGCAGATCGCGGTGGGCGTGTCGACCAAGAACATGGCCGGCTACACCGGCATCCAGGATCTCAAGGGGAAGAAGATCGGCGTCTCCGCGCCGGGCTCGTCGACCAACATGGTGGCCAACCTCGTGCTCTCGCGCGGTGGGCTCAAGGCCAGTGACGTGAGCTTCATCGGCGTGGGCGTGGCGGCCGGTGCGCTCACCGCGCTGCGCTCGGGCCAGATCGACGCCATCAGCAACACCGACCCGGTGATGACGATGCTGGAGCAGAAGGGTGACGTGAAGATCATCAGCGACACGCGCACGCTCAAGGGCACGCTGCAGGTGTTCGGCGGCACGATGCCGGCGGCCTGCCTGTATGCGTCGAGCGAGTTCATCCAGAAGAATCCCAACACCTGCCAGGCGCTGGCGAATGCCATCGTGCACGGCCTCAAATGGCTGCAGACGGCGGGGCCCGGCGACATCATCAAGACGGTGCCCGAGACTTATCTGCTCGGCGACCGCGCGCTGTATCTCGCGTCGTTCGACAAAGTGCGCGAATCGATCGCCACCGACGGCCTCGTGCCGGTCGACGGCCCCAAGACGGCGCTCACCGCGATTGCAAGCTTCGATACCACCGTGAAGGCCGACAAGATCGACCTCGCGAAAACCTACACCAACGATTTTGCTAGGCGCGCGAAAGACAGGTTCAAAGCCTGATTCCGAACGTCCCCGCGACCCGGCCTCGGCCGGGTTTTTTACGCCATGTCCGACTACGCACTCGAACTTCTCTCCATCGGCTGCACCTTCCATTCGAAGGACGATCCGGGCCAGCGCTACACGGCGGTGGCCGACACCACGCTGCGCATCAGGGCAGGGGAGTTCGTCTCGGTGGTCGGACCCACAGGCTGCGGCAAGTCGACGCTGCTGAACGTGGGCGCGGGCCTGCTCGAGCCCTCTTCGGGCACCGTGAAGGTCTTCGGCCAGACGCTCGAGGGCATCAACACGCGCGCCGGCTACATGTTCCAGACCGAGGCACTGATGCCCTGGCGCAGTGCCGTCGACAACGTGATGGTGGGCCTGCAATACCGCGGCGTGCCCGATGCCGAGGCGCGCGAGCAGGCCGAGGCCTGGCTCTCGCGCGTGGGGCTCTCGGGCTTCGGCGGCCGCTATCCGCACCAGCTTTCCGGTGGCATGCGAAAGCGCGTGGCGCTGGCTCAGACGCTGGTGCTTGACCCCGACATCATCCTCATGGACGAACCCTTCAGCGCACTCGACGTCCAGACGCGCCAGTTGATGGAGAACGAGGTGCTCGACCTCTGGAGCGCGAAGAAGAAGGCGGTGCTGTTCATCACGCACGACCTCGACGAGGCCATTGCGATGAGCGACCGCGTGGTGGTGCTGTCGGCCGGCCCTGCGACGCACCCCATCGGCGAGTTCGCCATCGACCTTGCAAGGCCGCGCGACGTGGCCGAGGTGCGCACGCAGCCGCGCTTCGTCGAGCTGCACACCCAGATCTGGGAGGTGCTGCGCGACGAGGTGCTCAAGGGTTATGCGCAGCAACTGAGGAAGGCCGCCTGATGCCGCGCCTCGGACTCAATGAACGCAACGCGCGCTTCTGGCAGCTGGCGCTGCTGGTGGTGATCCTGGTGGCTTGGCACATCGCCTCGCGCAACCAGCAGTTCGCCTTCTTCCTCGGCGAGCCGATCCAGGTGGCGGGCCGCATCTGGAGTTGGTTCCTGCCGTTCGAACTGCCGGCCAATGCGCTCTTTCCCGAAGGGCTGAAGGGCAACGCCGACATCTACCAGCACCTGGGCACCACGCTGCTGGAGACAGTGCTGGCCTTCGTCATTGGCACAGTGCTGGGCCTGGCCTGCGGGCTGTGGCTGGCGCTCGCGCCCACGGCGAGCCTGATCCTCGACCCCTACATCAAGGCTGCCAATTCGATGCCGCGCGTGATCCTCGCGCCCATCTTCGCGCTGTGGTTCGGGCTGGGCATCTGGAGCAAGGTGGCGCTGGCGGTCACGCTGGTGTTCTTCATCGTGTTCTTCAACGTCTACCAGGGCGTGCGCGAGGTGAGCCCGGTGGTGCTGGCCAACGCGAAGATGCTGGGCGCCAACCAGCGGCAGCTGCTGCGCACGGTGTACCTGCCGAGCGCGACCAGCTGGGTGTTTTCCAGCCTGCACACTTCGGTCGGACTGGCCTTCGTGGGGGCGGTGGTGGGCGAGTACCTGGGCTCGGCGCGGGGCGTGGGTTATCTGATTCTGCAGGCTGAGGGCACCTTCGACGTCAACACGGTGTTCGCCGGTATCGTGGTGCTCACGGCCTTTGCGCTGGCTCTCGACGGGATCGTCGGGCTCATCGAAAAGCGCCTGATGAAGTGGCAGCCGAAGACCGGCGAGACCGAAAAGCTCTAGAGCCCTCATGCGATGATCCTGCGCGGCGCTGAGGAGTGCCGCAACGATCCACGGGGGTAAACGAACAATGAGCCACGACCACAAGCGGGCCACGACCTTGCGCTCGCGCGACCAGGCCGCCAAGGTTTCGAACGAAGAGCTGTTCTTCGACCTGGTCTACGCGTTTTCAGTCACGCAGCTTTCCCACTACCTGCTGGACCACCTCACGCTATTGGGGGCGCTGCAGACGCTGGTCATGTGGTTTGCCGTCTGGCTGGGTTGGCAGTACACGGCCTGGACCACCAACTGGTTCAACCCCAGCGCGCTGCGCATCCGCGGCGTACTGTTCGCAATCATGCTGCTGGCGATGGTGATGGCCTCGGCGCTGCCAGGGGCCTTTGCCGAGCGGGGACTGGCGTTCGCGCTGTGCTTTGTGGGCATCCAGGCGGGGCGCACGCTCTGCATGCTGATCGCCATCGGCCCGAACGATCCGCTCACACCCAACTTCCGGCGCTTGCTGGCGTGGAATTGCGTGGCCGGCGTGTTCTGGATCGCCGGCGGACTGGCCGATGGGCCGGCGCGCCTCGCGCTCTGGTTCGGCGGCGTGCTGTGCGAGTACATCGCACCGATGATCGGCTTGCGCTTTCCGGGCCTGGGCCGTTCGCTGACCAGCGACTGGACCATCGACGGCGGCCATCTCGCCGAGCGCTGCCAGCTGTTCGTGATTGTTGCGCTGGGCGAGTCGGTGCTGGCGACCGGCATCGCCTTCGGGCACCACCCCGAATGGCATGGGAGCGATCTGTTCGCGCTGCTCGTGGGCTTCGCAGGCAGCCTGGCGATGTGGTGGATGTACTTCGACACCAGCGCCAAGGAGGCGACCCACGTCATCGAGCATGCGGCGGACCCGGGCGGCGTCGGCGCCAAGTTCCACTACACGCACGTCATTCTGGTGGCGGGCATCATCGTCTGCGCGGTGGCGGACGAGCTGACCATCGGAGAGGGCTCGCACCATGCCGAACTCAAGTACCTCGGCGCGCTGATCGGCGGACCGGCGCTCTATCTGTTCGGCAATGCGCTGTTCAAGCGCGTGGTGCGCGGCTTCCTGCCGCAATCGCATCTCTATGGGCTGGGCCTGCTGGCGGTGCTTGCGGTCTTCGCGTCGCACATGACGGTGATGGTGGTGGGCACGCTCACAACGGTCATCATGATCGTCGTGGCCGCGCTGGAGGCCGTGGTACGCCGCAGGGCGTGGGCCGCCAAGGCCCACTGAAGGCGGCCCTTAGCGCTTCTTCTTCGCCGGCGTGCCGCCGCGCTTCTCGCGCACGACCTGCTGCTTGCTGCTGGCAGGCACCTTGGCCACATTGGAGCCCCGCGGCGCGGCAGCCTTCGAGGACGCACCGCCACGGCGTGCGGGAGCGGCCGCGACGTGCGACGTCTGCACGGGCCGGATGCCGGTGCCCGCGCGGGTCGCAACCGTCGCGCGAACGGGCAGATACACCACCACGCTGTAGCCACGCTTGAACGCGTGATTGGGCTTCACGTCGTTCCACTCGGCCACGTTGGCCGGCTTGAGGTTGTAGCGGCGCGCGATGCTGGCAACGCTGTCGGCGCGTCCGGCCTTGACGGTCGTGCGGCGCGTGACGATCTCGGGCTGGAAGCTCAGGTGGCCGCCGTCGGCCACCACGGCCGCCACGTCTTCCTTCACGCGGGCGCCGCGCGGCACGATCAGCGTCGAGCCGGCCTTGATGAGCATGCGCGGCGGCACGTTGTTCATGGCGCGCAGGTCGGCTTCGCTCATGCCCGAGCGCTGGGCTGCGTCGGCCACCGTCATGGTGTTGGGCACGACCCAGGCGGTCCAGCTGGCGTACTGGCCCTGTGAATAGGCGTCGAAGTTGCGCTGGAACACGGCTGCGTTGTCCCATGGCAGCAGGATCTGCGGCGTGCCGGCCGCGATCAGCACCGGCTTGTGGGCGGCGGGGTTGAGGGCGCGGAAGTCGTCGAGCCGCACGTCGGCCAGCTTGGCGGCTAGCTCCACGTCGAGGTCGCGCGTGAGCGTGACGGTCTGGAAGTACGGGTGGTTGGCGATCAGCGGCAGTTCGGTGTTGAAGGCCTGCGGGTTCGCCACGATGTTCTTCACGGCCTGCAGCTTGGGCACGTACATGCGCGTTTCGGCGGGCATGGTGAGGTCGCTGTAGGTGGTGGGCAGGCCCAGGCGCTGGTTCTTGGCGATGGCGCGGCTCACGCTGCCTTCACCCCAGTTGTAGGCGGCCAGGGCCAGTTGCCAGTCGCCGAACATGCCGTAGAGCTTCTGCAGGTAGTCGAGCGCGGCGCGGGTGGAGGCCACCACGTCGCGGCGGTCGTCGCGGAAGATGTTCTGCTTCAGGTCGAAATCGGTGCCGGTGGCCGGCATGAACTGCCACATGCCCGCGGCGCGCGCGCTGGAGATAGCCTGAGGGTTGAACGCGCTCTCGATGTAGGGCAGCAGCGCGAGTTCGGTCGGCATGTTGCGCCGCTCGAGTTCCTCGACGATGTGGAAGATGTACTTGTTCGAGCGCTCCGTCATGCGCTGGATGTAGTCGGGCCGGCTGGCGTACCACTGCTCGCGGTCGCGCACCAGGTCGCTGTCGAGGTTGGGCATCTTGAAGCCGCGGCGGATGCGGTCCCACATGTCGACCGGCGGCGCGAGCGTGACCACGCTCTGCGAATGGGCCTGGCCGCTGGGGAGGGGGGAGAGCGAGTCGCGGGGGTAGATGGGGGCCGCGCTGCCGGCGATCTTGGAGCCGGTGCCGCCGGCCTGGGGTGACGATGAAGAAGAGGTGGAAGAGCTGTTGTTGTTCGTGCCCGCGCAGCCCGCGAGCACCAGTGAACCTGCAAGGCAGGTGGCAGCGATAAATTTCATCGGAAGTCGTTTTTCCATTGGCGCAGTGCGGCAAACACGTCGGCTTCGGCTGCATCGGCAGCAAGCTCGGCGTGGGCACGCACCGCTCTAAGGACAGTGGCTTCGCGGCTGCGAAGAAAGGGGTTGACCTGGCGTTCGATTGCCAGTTGTGACGGCAGCGTGGGCTGCCCCTTCGCGCGCAGGCTTTCGCAGCGCGCGTTGTAGTGACTCAGTTCGGCGTTGGCCGGTTCCACCGCCTGGGCGAAACGCAGGTTAGAAAGTGTGTACTCGTGAGCGCAGCAGACGCGCGTGTCGCCGGGCAAAGCGGCGAGCGCATCGAGCGAGGCCAGCATTTGCGCAGGCGTGCCCTCGAACAGCCGTCCGCAGCCACCGGAGAACAGCGTGTCGCCACAGAACAGCAGCGGTGCGTCGTTGAGCGCGGTTTGCGCGGCGGGGAGGAAGTAGGCGATATGGCCGGCCGTATGGCCCGGCACGTCGATGACCTCGAAGCGCAGGCCGAGCACTTCCGCGATGTCGCCCTGCGCCAGCGGCGTGTACGGCTCGGGAATGCGCTCGCGCGCGGGCCCCCAGACCGGGGCGCCGGTGGCTGTATGCAGCGCGGCCACGCCCCCCGTGTGATCGGGGTGGTGGTGCGTGACTAGAATCGCGGCCAGCTGCAGCTTGTGGCGCGCCAGCGCGTCGAACACCGGTTGGGCATCGCCCGGATCCACCACGATGGCGTGGGACCCGTCGTGCAGCATCCAGATGTAGTTGTCAGCGAAGGCGGGCAGCGGAACAAGGGTCATGAGCGGTCAAATTATAGGTTTGCAGGATTGGTTCGCGACCCCCCCGGGGCGCTACCTTCTGGCTTGGGAGCAGGCCCAGTTCGATCAGGCGGTGGCCGATGTGTTCGGCTATCACGCGTTGCAGCTGGGCGCGGCAGAGGTCGACGGGCTGCGCGCCAACCGCATGCCGC
Source organism: Variovorax sp. YR566 (assembly GCF_051992195.1). Lineage (NCBI taxonomy): Bacteria > Pseudomonadati > Pseudomonadota > Betaproteobacteria > Burkholderiales > Comamonadaceae > Variovorax > Variovorax sp. YR566. Next base: position 3,424,564 of record NZ_CP197092.1, read on the forward strand.
ACCGCTGGCTGGCACTGGACGACCCCGCCCGCGCCAGCAAGGCAACGCTCCTGACCGACTTCGCGGCGCTGCCTTTTGCAGCCAACAGCCTCGACTTGGTGGTGATGCCGCACGCGCTCGAACTGAGCCCCGACCCGCACGCCACCCTGCGCGAGGTCGAGCGGGTGCTGGTGCCCGAAGGCCGTGTGGTGATCTGCGGGCTCAACCCCGCCAGCCTCTGGGGCATGCGGCAGCGCCGCGCGCACATCTACCGCCGGCTGGGCATCGGCGATCTTTACCTGCCCGAAGGCGGGGAGTTCATCGGCTACTGGCGCATGCGCGACTGGCTGCGCCTGCTGAGCTTCGAGGTGGAGTCGGGCCGCTTCGGCATCTACCGGCCGGCAGTGCGCAGCGAGGCCTGGCTGGAGCGCTCGCGCTGGATGGACGCGGCCGGCGAGCGCTGGTGGCCGATCTTTGGCGCAGCCTATTTTTTGGTCGCTGTGAAGCGGGTGCGCGGCATGCGCCTGCTGAGCGCCGACTGGCGGCGCGCAGGCGCCCGCGCCACCGCGCCCGTGCCCATTGCCGGCAAGGTGCATCGCAGCGAGCCGAACAAGAATTGAAATGATCGAAATCGAATGAAGAGGATCGAATGAAAGAGAAGGAAAAGTCAGTTTGAACGAAGTCGTGATCTACACCGATGGTGCGTGCAAGGGCAATCCCGGCCCCGGTGGCTGGGGCGCGTGGCTCAAGTCGGGCGCCACCGAGAAGGACCTGTTCGGCGGTGAACTCAACACCACCAACAACCGTATGGAGCTGACCGCCGTCATCGAGGGCCTGGCCGCGCTCAAGCGGCCCTGCAAGGTGCTGCTGTATCTCGACAGCCAGTACGTGCGCAAGGGCATCACCGAATGGATCCGCGGCTGGAAGGCCAAGGGCTGGCTCACCGCGAGCAAGCAGCCGGTAAAGAACGTCGAGCTCTGGCAGCGGCTCGACAAGCTGGTGAGCGAAGGCGGCCACCAGATCGAATGGCGCTGGGTCAAGGGCCACTCGGGCGATCCGGGCAACGAGCGCGCCGACATGCTGGCCAACAAGGGCGTGGACAAGGCGCTGGGGCGCCTCTGAACCGGGCGGCCGCGGGCCGCTCTTTCTTTCCCTGGCGGCTAGATCACGCCGTCGAACATCATCACGTCGACTTCGTCGCCCGCCGCCACGCTGCCTTGATCGTGGTGCAGCACCACAAGCCCGTTGGCCTCGACCATCGAGCTGAGCACCCCGGAGCCCTGGTGGCTCGCAACGCACACTTCGGGCAACGCGCCCCGCACGTTCTTCACGAAGCCGCGCTGGTATTCGGTGCGGCCCGGCTTCTTGCGGATCGGGCTCGTGCTGCGCGCGCGCAGCAGCGGTGGCGGCGCGGCGGCTGCTTCATGGCAGCCCATCATGCGCAGCAGCGCCGGCCGCACGAAGGCCAGGAAGGTGACCATCACCGCCACCGGATTGCCCGGCAGGCCGAACAGCACGGCCGGCTGCGGTGACGCCTCGCGCGGAATCAACCCCACAGCGAGTGGACGGCCCGGGCGCATGGCCACGCGCCAGAACGCCATGTCGCCCAGCTGCTGCATCACGTCGCGCGTGTGGTCGGCCGCGCCCGCGCTGACGCCACCACTGGTGACGATGGCATCGGCCTCGCGCGCGGCGCGCTGCAGCGTGGCGGCGAGCGTGGCCGGGTCGTCGCGCACCAGGCCGAGGTCGATCACCTCGCAGCCCAGCCGCGTGAGCAGGCCGATCACGGTGTAGCGGTTGCTGTCGTACACGGCGCCTTCGCGCGGCGCGTCGCCGAGGCTCAGGATCTCGTCGCCGGTCGAAAAACAGGCCACCCGCAGCCGCCGCAGCGCGGGCACGCCCGGCAGGCCGAGGCTCGCGACCATGCCGAGTGCGGCGGGCGAGAGGCGTTCGCCCTTGCGCAGCGCGGGCTGGCCCTTCATCAGGTCTTCGCCCGCGAAGCGGCGGTTGTCGCCGCGGCGCAGCACCTTGGCCGGGAAGCACACGCGGTCGCCGTCGACCTTGCAGAACTCCTGCGGAATGACGGTGTCGAGGCCCGCCGGCATCATCGCGCCGGTCATGATGCGCACCGCATCGCCCGCGCCCAGCGCGCCGCGCCAGGCCGCACCGGCCAGCGCCGTGCCCGCCACGCGCAGCGTGATGGAGGCGTCGATGGGGGCGTCCTTGGGCAGCACCGAGCCGTCGAAGGCGTAGCCGTCCATGGCGGAGTTGTCGTGCGGCGGCACGCTGATGGGCGAGACGATGTCTTCGGCCAGCACGCGGCCGAGGGCATCGAGCAACGAAACGCTCTCGCGCTGCGTGACGACGGCCGTGGCCGTCAGTTGCGAAAGGAAGGCGTGGACGGCCTCGACGCTCAGGTCGGCGGCGTCGTCATAGCCCGTGAGGGTGGAAGCGATGTCTGCGATGCGGCTCATCGGTTTTCGAGGGCGTGCAGTTCGGCCAGGGTGTTGGCGTTGAAAAAGGCGTCGGGCGCGTCGCCGGGGCGGTCGAAGGGCACGTGCACCGTACGGTGCTGCGCGGTCCATGCGTGGACCTTGCGGCCGCCGGCTTCGGTGTAGCGCTGCAGGCTGCCGCGCAGGTCGGCGCGCAGCAGGCAGAAGACGGGTTGGGGGCGCAGCACCACGTCGCCCTCGGCGGCTTCGGGCGCGGTGGCGATGGCGATTTCCGCATTGCCGGCAACGACCGCTTCAGCGAGCCGGGCGGCCAGGTCGTTCGGGAACAGGGGGGTGTCGCAAGGCACGGTCAGCAGCCAGGGCGTGGTGCAGTGCTCCAGCCCGGCCAGAAAGCCCGCGAGCGGCCCCGCATAGTCCGCGAGGCTGTCGGGCCGCACCGGCACGCCGAAGGCTTCGTAGTCGGCGAGGTTGCGATTGGCATTGACCATCAGCCGGCCGACCTGCGGCCCCAGCCGCCGTATTGCATGCAGCGCCAGCGATTCGCCATTGAAAGGCTGCAGCCCCTTGTCGACACCGCCCATGCGCGAGCCGCGTCCGCCGGCCAGCAGCAGCCCCGTGATGTCGGCGGTTGCGATGGTGGCGTGCGCGGGCATGGCGGCCGCCTGCGTCATCCGCCGATGTAGCTCATCTCGACGCGGCGCGGGGCCTTGTCGCCGGCATCGCCGCTGTCGTCGTCCGGACCGTGCAGGGCGCGCAGCTCCGAGTAGCGGTCGGCGCGGCCCTGCCAGATGTGGCCGATGGCCGAGGAGATGTCGTCGTCGCTGGCGGTGCCGCGCAGCAATGGGCGCAGGTCGTGGCCGGCGCTGGCGAAGAGGCAGAGGTAGAGCTTGCCTTCGGTCGACAGGCGCGCGCGGCTGCAGTCGTGGCAGAAGGCCTGGGTGACGCTGCTGATCACGCCGATTTCGCCGGTGCCGTCGGCATAGGCCCAGCGCTGGGCGGTTTCGCCGGGCGTGGCGGCTTCGAGCGGCACCAGGGGAAATTCGGCATGGATGCGCGCGATGACGTCGGCCGAGGGCAGCACTTCGTCCATGCGCCAGCCGTTGGTGGCGCCCACGTCCATGTACTCGATGAAGCGCAGCACCACCTTGCCGCTGTGGTGCGTACGGAAGTAGCGGGCCATCGGCAGGATTTCTTGATCGTTGGCGCCGCGCTTGACCACCATGTTGACCTTGATGGGGCCGAGGCCAGCGGCGATTGCCGCATCGATGCCGGCGAGCACGTCGGCCACCGGAAAGTCGACGTCGTTCATGTGGCGGAACACGGCGTCGTCGAGGCTGTCGAGGCTCACCGTCACGCGCTGCAGGCCGGCAGCCTTGAGCGCGCCGGCCTTGCGCGCGAGCAGCGAGCCGTTGGTGGTGAGCGTCAGCGCCAGCGGTTCGCCAGCGGGTGTGCGGATCTCGGCGAGCTGTTCGATGAGCCCTTCGATGTTCTTGCGCAGCAGCGGCTCGCCGCCGGTCAGGCGGATCTTGCGCACGCCGTGGGCGGCGAACAGGCGGGCCAGCCGCGTCATTTCCTCGAAGCTCAGCAGCGCGCTGTGCGGCAGGTACTTGTAGTCCTTGTCGAACACATCCTTCGGCATGCAGTAGCTGCAGCGGAAGTTGCAGCGGTCGGTCACGCTGATGCGCAGGTCGGTCATGGGCCGGCCCAGGCGGTCGAGCAGCAGCCCCGTGGCGGGCACGGCAATCTCCGGTACCGCCACGGCGGGGCGTGCGCGGCCGACCGCGGAGATCGGGATGACGGTGCTGCTGCTGTTCTTCATGGCTTCGTGGAAGGGGGCTCCGATTTTGCGCCAGGCCCCAAGGGCCTGTGAATCGGAGGCTACTTGATCACCGCCGCATAAATCATGTCCCGGGTCAATGTTCTGTAATGTGTTCTGTACTTTGGCGACTGCAGCATGAGCAAGACGAACATCTCGTTCTTCGGGTCGACCCACATGTAGGTGCCGCCCGCGCCGCCCCAGTTGTATTCACCGCCGGCCGACGGGTAGGGCGCCTCGCCGTCGTTGCGGCGCACGGCAAAGCCCAGGCCGAAGCCGTAGCCCGGGCCCGGCAGGTAGAGCGGGCCGGGCACGATGCCGGCGCCCGCATTGGAGTGGTCGGCGGTCATCAGCGCGATGGTGCGCGGGCCGAGGTAGCGCTTGCCGTCGAGCGAGCCGCCATTGAGCAGCATCTGCAGGAAGCGCGCGTAGTCGTTCGCGGTCGACACCAGCCCGCCGCCGCCCGACTCGTACTTGCGCACGACGCGCGGGTCGTTGAACTCGGCGCCCACGCCGAAGCTGCGGTCGCTGGCCAGCGGCTCGGCAATGCGCGGCTGGCGCGCCGGCTCGGGCACGTAGTAGCTGGTGTCCTTCATGCCCAGCGGGTCGAGCAGGCGGGTTTTCTCGAACTGGTAGAGCGACTGGCCCGACACCACCTCGATCACGCGGCCGAGGATGTCGGTCGACTGGCTGTACTCCCAGGTCGTGCCGGGCTGGTAGGCCAGCGGCAGCTTGGCGAGGCGCTGGGAGAACTCGGCCAGCGTCGGGTCGCCGGCGCCCAGGTCGGCGGCGTTGTAGGCCTGCTTCACGAGGCCCGGGCCGAAGAAGCCGTAGGTCAGGCCCGATGTGTGGCGCATCAGGTCCTGCACGGTGATCGGGCGGCGCGCGGGCACGGTGTCGAGCACCGGCTTGCCGTCGGCGCCGGGCTTCTCGACGCCCACCGTCATGGTGGCGAACTCGGGCAGGTAGGTCGAGATCGGGTCGTCGAGCTTCAGCCGGCCGTCTTCCACCAGCATCATCGCGGCCACCGTGGTGATGGGCTTGCTCATCGAATAGATGCGGAAGATGCCGTCGCGCGGCATTGGAGTGCCGGCCACAGGGTCGAGCTTGCCGACCGGCTCGAACCACGCGACCTTGCCCTGGCGTGCCACCAGCAGCACTGCGCCCGGAATCTTGCCGGCGGCCACGTCGGCCTTGAGCACGTCTGTGAGCATCTGCAGGCGCCCGGTCGAGAGACCGACCTGTTCGGGCCTGGCTGTCGGCAGCGATTGCGCCGCCGCCAGCAGGGGAAGGGCCAGGCCGAGCACGGCCGCGCGCAGGCTGCGCTTCAGGAATCTCATGGTGTTGTCTCCGTCTTGTTGTGAATGGAAAACCTGTGCCACCTCTCGTGGGCGGCTGCGGGCTATCCGCGGCAGAGCTTCAGGTTCGTGCGGGTGGCGCGGACCACGGGCAGGAAGATCTCGGCGTCGGCCGGCGGGTAGTTGTCCTTGATGCCGTCGTCGGTGCGGTCGGCGTCCTCGGCCAGCGGCTGCAAGGTCTTGAGGCAGGCGGCGCGGTCGTTGAGCTTGAACTGCGTGAGCGCGAGGTCGTTGCGCAGCCAAGCCTTGGTGATCCAGTCGAGGGTCTTGTCGCAGTCCGAGAGCACGGGCGCGAGGGTGGTCTGCGCGGCAGCGTAGTCCTTCGCGTCGTACTGGCGCTTGAAAGTCTTGCGCGAGTTGGCCACGGCCTTGTCGGTGCAGGCGGGGATGGGGCGGGTGTAGGTGCCCTCGAAGCCGGCGCGCGCGCCGCAGTTGTCGCGGCATTGATCCGCGCCGTTGGTCGTGACCTGCACCTTGTCGGCGTTGACCGCGAAGTTCACCACGCACGCCGAGTCGTCGAGCTTGGCCTTGCCGCGCACGATGGTGCCGTCGAGTGCGCAGGTGTGTGCGTTGGCGCCGATGGTGGTGATGTCGAAGTGCCCGTCGGGCTTGACGCGCAGCGAGCCGCTGCCCCGTTCGTAGATGTAGTCGCCGGCCGGCGGCGTGGCGGTCTGCGCGGCGGCGAGGCCGGCGCAGGCGAGCAGGGCGAAGGGAAGGATGCTCTTGAGCTTCATCGTTGGAAATCTCCCAGGAAACGTGCCGCAGCGCAGTGTATCTATCGTTGCCGAAAGCTTCCTGAAATGGCCGGTTTGCGCCATCTCTGCCGCAGATGTCTTGACATGGACAATGAGAATTCCTATCATTTAGGCGCCTGAGTACGCAACACGCCGACAACGCAAAGGGCTCTTCCAACCAAGGAGCTTTTCGACCGTGCCGTACACCCTGCCAGCCTTGCCCTATGCCTTCGATGCGCTCGAACCGCACATCGACGCGCAGACGATGGAAATCCACCACGGCAAGCACCACCAGACCTATGTGAACAAACTCAATGCGGCCCTGAAAGACACGCCGCACGAGGGAACGCCGGTCGAAGAACTGATCGTCAACGTCGAGCAGCTGCCCGAGGCGCTGCGCGCATCGGTGCGCAACAACGGCGGCGGGCACGCCAACCACAGCCTGTTCTGGACCGTGATGGCGCCAGTCGGGCAGGGCGGTGGTGGCACGCCTACGGGGGAGCTCGCGGAAGCCATCGACACCGACCTGGGCGGTTTCGACGCCTTCAAGGAGGCCTTCACCAAGGCCGCCCTCACGCGCTTCGGCAGTGGCTGGGCGTGGCTGTCGGCAGGCCCCGGCGGCAAGCTCGCCGTGGAGAGCAGCGGCAACCAGGACAGTCCGCTGATGCGCGGTATCGGCTCTGGCAACACGCCGATCCTCGGACTCGACGTATGGGAGCACGCCTACTACCTCAAGTACCAGAACCGCCGCCCCGAATACATCGCGGCCTTCTACAACGTCGTGAACTGGGCCGAGGTGGCCCGGCGTCACGCCGCCGCGACCGGCGGCTGAGGAGCAGGCCCATGAACGAGCCGCAGCAGCGCGCGATGGCAGGACGGCAACCCAGGCAGGCCCGCCCGATGCGCGAGTGGGTCGGCTTCGCCATCGTCGCGGCCGGCGTGCTGGTGGGCGTGTTGCAGTTCTGGCAGTTCGTGCGTGGCGACCTGTTGGTGTGGAACGCCTTGCTAGGCGGAGCGGTCGCCGCGCTGGCGACCGCGCTCGGCACGCTGCCGGTGCTGTTCTCGCAGAAGCTTCCGGAGCGGCTGCAGGACACGCTGTTCGGCTTCGGCGCTGGCGTGATGCTGGCGGCCAGCGCCTTCTCGCTGATCATCCCGGGCCTGGAGGCCGCAAAGAACGTGGGCGTGTTCGGCGGCGGCAACTGGGCGGCGGGCGGGGTGATCGGCTCCGCCATCCTGCTCGGCGGCATCGTGCTGATGCTGATGGACCGCGTGCTGCCGCACGAACACTTCATCAAGGGCCGCGAAGGCCAGGCCGCCAGGCAGCTGCGCCGCACCTGGCTCTTCGTGTTTGCGATCGCGTTGCACAACGTGCCCGAAGGCCTGGCCATCGGCGTGGGCTACGCGGCCAACAACGGGCTGCGCGCCGACGCGCTGGCCACCGGCATCGCAATCCAGGACGTGCCCGAGGGCCTGGTGGTCGCGGTGGCGCTGCTGGCCGCCGGCTACAGCCGCATGTTCGCGGTGCTGATCGGCATGGCCTCGGGGCTGGTGGAGCCGCTGGGTGCGGTGCTGGGCGCGGCCGTGGTCGGCCATTCGGCGATGCTGCTGCCCTGGGGACTTGGCTTTGCGGCAGGCGCGATGCTGTTCGTGATCAGCCACGAGATCATTCCCGAGTCGCACCGCAAGGGGCACGAAGCCTTTGCCACGAGCGGGCTGATGATCGGCTTCGTGCTGATGATGCTGCTGGACACCGCGCTGGCCTGACCAGCCCCGCGCGGTCAGCCGTGCTTGACGGCGACGGTTTTCAGCGTGGTGAAACCGTACAGCGCCTCGAAGCCCTTCTCGCGCCCGTAGCCTGAAGACTTCACGCCGCCGAAGGGCAGCTCGACGCCTCCGCCCGCGCCGTAGTTGTTGATGAACACCTGGCCGCTGCGCACGCGCTTGGCCATGCGGAACTGGCGCGAACCGTCGGCGGTCCACACGCCCGCCACCAAGCCGAACTGCGTGGCATTGGCGAGCGCGACCGCTTCGTCTTCGTCGGTGAAGGACATCGCGGCCAGCACCGGGCCGAACACTTCTTCCTGCGCCAGTCGATGCCCGACCGGCACGTCGCGCAGCAGAGTGGGCGCCTGGTAGAAGCCGGTCTCGGGTGCTTCCTCGACCACGATGCCCTGCGCCACCATCGGGATGCCGGCATGCTGCGCGTCGCTCAGGAAGTCCCACACGCGCTGCTGCTGCGTCTGGCGGATCAGCGGGCCCACGTCGAGGTCCATGGCCGCGGGGCCGACGCGCAGGGCTTCGAAGGCGTGGCCCAGGCGCTCGAGCAGCGGCTCGTAGATGCCGCGCTGGATCAGCACCCGCGAGCCGGCCGAGCAGGTCTGGCCGGCGTTCTGCACGATCGCGTTGATGACAACGGGAATGGCCGCGTCGAGGTCGGCGTCCGCAAAGATGATCTGCGGGCTCTTGCCGCCCAGCTCCAGCGTGACAGGGCAATGCCGCTCGGCTGCCACCTGCTGGATCAGCGTGCCGATCTTCGGGCTGCCGGTGAAGCTGATGTGGTCGATGCCTTCGTGCCGCGCGAGCGCGTCGCCCACTTCATGGCCGTAGCCCGTCACGATGTTGAGCGCGCCGGCCGGAAAGCCGACCTCGGCCGCCAGCTGCGCCACGCGGATCAGCGAGAGGCAGGCGTCTTCGGCCGGCTTCACCACGCACACGTTGCCCGCCGCCAAGGCGCCGCCCACGCTGCGCCCGAAGATCTGCATCGGGTAGTTCCACGGAATGATGTGGCCGGTAACGCCGTGCGGCTCGCGCCAGGTGAAGACGCTGTAGCCGTCCTGGTAGGGGATGGTCTCGCCGTGCAGCTTGTCGCAGGCGCCGGCATAGAACTCGAAGTAGCGCACCAGCGCCACCGCATCGGCACGCGCCTGCTTGACGGGCTTGCCGCAGTCGCGCTGCTCGATGAGCGCCAGTTCGTCGACGTGCTCGGCGATCTTTTGCGAGAGCTTGTAGAGCAGGCGGCTGCGGTCGGCAGCGCTGACCTTGTGCCAGACACCCTCGAAGCAGTCGCGCGCGGCGCGCACGGCGGAGTCGATGTCGGCGGCATTGCTGCGCTGGATTTCGTCGAAGGCCTGGCCGTCGGAAGGATCGATGACCGGCAGGATGCGGCCGGAGGAGGACGGGACGTCCGCGTTGGCGATGTAGTTGAGCTGCATGGGGCTGGATTTTGCGCGAAGCACGCGCAATCCGTGGCCGGGCGGCCCGGCGTCCCTCTGCTCGTGTCTACTTGGCGGCGGTGGCCTTCGGCAGCGCCTTCACGGCATTCAACATGCGCTCCACGTGCTTGTCCGGATTCAGGTTCTGGTAGTAGTAGGCGACCTTGCCGTCCGGCGAAATCACGTACGACAGGCGGTTGGCGAAGTCCGGCCGCGTCTGCATCAGCGCGTCGAAACCCTGGATCACGGTCTTGTTCTCGTCCGACGCCACCGGAAATCGGCTCTGGCACGACTTGACCGAGAACTTCGACAGGGTACCTATGTCGTCCGCCGAGACGCCGATCACGGTGGCGCCCAGCGCGGCGAACTGGTCGACGGCTTCGGCGAAGGCGTGGGCCTCGATCGAGCAGTCGTTGGAATCGGCAGCAGGAAAGAAGTACAACACCACCGGTCCCTTGGCGAGCGCGTCGGCCAGCGAGTAGCGGAAGGTCTTGCCGCCCAGGGCGGCGTTGGCGGTGAACTTGGGCACCGGGTCGCCGATGTCCAGGGCGGCCCAGGCAGGGTGGGCAAGGGCTGCAAAAATCGTCATCCATGCGATGCGATGGAGGTGCGAACGAGCCATGATGTAACTCCGAGCGATGTGGAGCGAATTCTAGGCTTGAGCATCCCCTGAATGAGCCTTTGAAACCGGCGCGGGCTGGCCGGCGTATTGAACACAACAACCGAAAAACGGCGGGAAGCACCAAGCAATGGGCAAACCATCATGAACACCTGGCTCTCGTTTCTGCGCATCGCGCTCGCCGGCGTCCTGATAGCGGTACTCGGCGCCTGCGGCTCGCTGCCGCCGGCGCGGGAGCGGCCCGCCGAGTTCGCCGCCTCGGCCGACCCGTCGACCACGCTGGCGAAGATCGTCGCCGCCTCCACGCCGCCCGACGAGCACTCGGGCTTCCGGTTGATGCCGCTGGGCGTGTACTCGCTCGATGCGCGCATCCAGCTGGCCCAGCGGGCCCAGCGCTCGCTGGTGGTGCAGTACTACCAGCTCGAGAACGACGCCGTCGGCCGCCTGCTGCTGCGCACGCTGCGCGAGGCCGCAGGCCGAGGCGTGAAGGTGAGGGTGCTGGTGGACGACCTGTACACAGTGAAGAGTCAGCAGTTGCTGCTGGCGCTGTCCGAGACGCCCAATGTCGACGTGCGCCTGTTCAACCCGTTCTGCTGCGGGCGCAACGGTTTCCTCTCGCGCTTTGCGGCGTCGCCGTGGGAGATTCCGCGACTCAACCACCGCATGCACAACAAGCTCTTCATTGCCGACGGCGTGATGGCGGTGGTGGGCGGGCGCAACATCGCCGACGAGTATTTCGTGCTGAGCGAGGCGCAGAACTTCATCGACATGGACGCGCTGGTGGTCGGCAAGGTGGTGCCGCAGCTCGAGTCGATCTTCGACGCCTACTGGAACAGCGAACAGGTCTGGCCCATTGCCGACATCGTGACGGGCGAGGGCGGCCGCAAGCCGACCGGCACCGACTTCGACAGCTGGGTGGGCATGGCCGCGCCGCCGCCGAAGATCGTGCTGCCGCCGTCCGACATCCTCGGCTACGGCCCCATCGCCGAAGAGCTCGACGGCGGCCGCATGGGCCTGCTGTGGGGCGAGGCCCGTGCCATCGCCGACCCGCCCACCAAGCCCGCGACCATGACAGCCGACGAGGCCATCTCCACCAGCGTGACGATGAAGGTCTGGGCGCTGCTGCTCGACGCCAAGACCGAGGTCGACATGACCTCGCCGTACCTGGTGCCGGGCGAGCGCGGCATGGAGGCCTTCGAGGACCTGACCCGGCGCAAGGTCAAGCTCACGCTGCTGACCAATTCGCTGGCCGCCAACGACGAGCCGCTGGTGCACACCGGCTACGCGCGCTATCGCGAGCGGCTGCTGCAGGGCGGCGCCGACCTGTACGAGCTGAGCCCGCAGCGCACCAGCGCAGGCGAGCGCTTCGGCATGTTCGGCAAGTCGCTCGGGCGGCTGCATGCCAAGACCGCGGCCATCGACAAGACACGCATCTTCATCGGTTCGATGAACCTCGACCCGCGCTCGGCCAGCCAGAACACCGAGATGGGGCTGGTGGTCGACAGCCCGCAGCTGGCGCGCGAGATGATGCGCGTCATCAACATCAGCAAGCTGCAGAACTCCTACCGGCTGCGGCTGGCCAAGGACACCGGCACGCTGCAATGGCTGACGAACGACGGCGAGAAAGAAGTGATCCTGACCTCGGAGCCGGAGTCGAGCTTCTTCCAGCGCTTCTACAACATGCTCATAGCGCCGATCGTTCCCGAGATGCTGTTGTAGCCTCGGGGGATGGCGCAGACTTTCACTTCGTTGTCCGCCCCGCAGGTCATGCTGTGGGGCGTGCTTTTTTTCGGCGGCATCTATCTCGGCTTCGGCGGCATCACGTGGCTGCTGACGAAGCGGGTGCTGCCGGCGCTGGGCATCGGGCGTGAACTCGATCCGCGGCCGCTGCAGCCGGGGCAACTGCGGCGCGAGCTGGGGCAGTCGGGCGTGTCGGTGCTGATCTTCGGGCTGGGCATGGTGTTTCCCTGGGGGCTGCTTCAGCTTGGCTGGGCGCGGCTCGACGGCGACGCGGGGTGGCGGCAGATCGCGGTCGAGATCCTTGTGCTCGCGTTCTGGAACGACGTGCATTTCTGGATCAACCACCGATTGCTGCACACGCGCTGGCTGCGGCGCTTTCACGGGCCGCATCACCGCTCGTTCGTGACTACGCCCTGGGCGACCTACAGCTTCCATCCCGTCGAGGCGCTGATGCTCGGCAACGTGATCCTGCTGCCGATGGTGGTGCACGACTTCAGCTTCTGGTCGCTGGCGGCGGTGCCGGTGTTCAGCCTGTTCTTCAACTGCATCGGGCATTCGAACTACGACTTCTTCACGGGCGTGTCGTACAGCCACTGGTTCGCGGCAAGCCGCCGCCACCACCTGCACCATGCTGTGCACAACGGCAACTACGGTTTCCAGTTCACGTTCATGGACCGGCTCTTCAGGACGCGCATTGCGGCCGATGCGGCAGAGCCGGTGCTTCAGGCTTTCCGAAAGAAGCATGGCGCGACCGCGGCCTGACGCGAGCCGTCGCCTGCCGGGGCTGCGCCACTGGCGCGACTGGCAGAGCCTTGTCTACCTCGGCGCCTTGCCTGCTCTGGCGGCGTGGCAATGGCTCCACGGTTTCAACGCGCTGCTGTATGGGCTGATGCTGTTCCTGACGCTCGGCGTCGGCGTGATCCATCACAACCACGTGCACCTGCGCATGTGGCGCGGGCGGCGCATGAACCGGCTGACGGATTTCTGGATCACGCTGCTGCAGGGCCACCCGACCTTCGTGTTCTGGCCCGCGCACGTGGCCAACCATCATCGCCACCGGCACGGGCCGAGGGACGTGGCGCGCACCTACCGCTTCGGTGGCGACACCAATCATCTGCGGGGCTATCTGCTGCATCCGTTCCAGGCCGTGTGGGTGCTGATGCCGGTGTTCTTCGCGTGGCTCGCGCGGCTGCGGGAGCATGGGCGCGGCGCATGGCGCTACTGCATGGCGCAGTACGTGCTGTGGCTGGTCAGCTGGACGGTGCTGCTGGCGCTCGATTGGCGCAAGGCCCTGCTGTTTGTGATCGTGCCGCAGCTGCATGGCCTGCACTGGTTGCTGGCGACCAACTACCTGCAGCACGCGCATGCCGACGGCCGAAAACCCGTGCGCAAGGAGGCGCCGGGCGATACCTCGGGTAGCCAGCTGAACTACGCCCGCAATTTCGAAGGGCTGGTGAACCCCTTGCTGTTCAACATCGGCCTGCACACCGCACACCACGAGAACCCGCATGCCCATTGGTCCGAGCTCACGCATCTGCATCGCACGCGTTACCGCGCGCGGGTGGATCCTGTGCTCAACGAGGGCGGGCTGGTGCCGTACATGGTGCGCGTGTTCGTGCTGGGGACCGTGTGGCCGCGTTTTCGCAGCCGCCCGCTGATGCCTCCCGATTCATCCATCACCTGAACCATGCCTGTCTCATTCCAACGCGTCTATCTCGAAAGCGCCGGTTACTTCATGCCGGGCGAGCCCATTCCCAACGACCGCATGGACGCGTACATCGCGCCGCTGAACCGCATGTCGGAGCGCATCAAGCGGCGCATCCTGGCAGAGAACGGCATCCTCACGCGGCACTACGCCATCGATGCGGAAGGCGTGACGCAGCACACCAACGCGCAGCTGGCGGCCGGCGCGATCCGCGACTGCCTGCGGCGGGGCGGTGCGGAGCTGTCGCGCGTGTCGCTGCTGGCCAGCGGCTCGTCGGGCGGAGACACGCTGATGCCGGGATTCGCCAACATGATCCAGGGCGAACTGGCGGCGCAGCCGATGGAAACGCATTCGGTGCACGGCATCTGCGCGGCAGGCGTGTCGGCGATCCAGACTGCCGCGCAGGGCATCGAGCTGGGCGCGCACCGCTCGGCGATGGCGGTGGCGAGCGAGATGCCGTCGCGCCTCTTCAAGCGCTCGCGCTTCGCGGCGCGCGGCTATGAAACCGACTTCGACTCGCACTTTCTACGCTGGATGCTGTCGGATGGCGCGGGCGCCTTGCTGCTGTCCGACGGCACGCCCGCACTGGCCGGCGCGCCTGGGTTGCGCCTGAAGCTGAAGTGGGTGCATCAACGTGCGTTCTCGGGCGACTACCCGGTCTGCATGCAGCTGGGCCTGACCGAAGACCGCGCGCGCGGCCATCTCGACTTCGGCTCCTGGGGCGAGGCCGAGGCGGCGGGCGCCTTGTCGCTGCGGCAGGACATCCGCCTGCTGCCGCATCTGTTCGACATCGGCATCCACGAATACGCGGGGCTGGTGCGCGACGGCTGGGTCGATCCGAAGCGGGTCGATCACTTCCTGTGCCATTACTCGTCGGAGAAATTCATCCCGGTGGTCGAGGACCTGATGGCGAAGGCCGACCTGTCGATTCCCCGTGAGCGCTGGTGGAGCAACCTCGCATGGCGCGGCAACACCGGGGCGGCGTCAATCCTCGTGATGCTGGCTGAGTTCCTGCACACCAAGACGCTGAAGCCCGGCGAGCAGATCTTCTGCTACGTGCCGGAATCGGGGCGCTTCATGGCGGCGTACATGCTGCTCGAAGTGGAGGAGGCAGCCGATGCGGCGCCCGTGGTGGTTGCGCCCCGCGCGGCAGCGGTGCCCGACGACGACCTCGTCATTGCGCCTCCGCATGACCCGGCCGCCGCACCCGAAGGACTCGGCGCCTTGCTCACCGAGCTGGCCGCCATCTGGCACGACTACCGCTCGCGCGTCTGGCGCACGCCGCTGATCCGCCAGATCCGCGAGCGCCGTTTTGCCGTGCCCGACTACCTGAACTGGATGGAGCAATGGGTGCCGCAGGTGCGCGAGGGCAGCCTGTGGATGCGCGAAGGCGCCGCCTCGCTGAGCGAGCCGTACCAGGTGCTGGCCTCGCTGATCGGCGTGCACGCGGGCGAGGAGCAGAACGACTTCAACATCCTCTTCAGCGATTACCGCAAGGCGGGCGGCACGGTCGAGCGCATCGAGGACCTGCGCCGCAACCCGGGCGGCGAGGCGCTCAACGCCTATCTGCACGGCCTGGCCGCCACGCGCGACCCGATCGGCCTGCTGGGCGCGATCTACATCATCGAAGGCACGGGCCAGCGCATCGTGCCGGCGCTGTTGCCGCTGCTGAAGTCCAGCCTGAAGCTGCCGCCCGATGCCTTCCGTTTTCTCGAGTACCACGGCCACAACGACGAGCACCACCTGAGCCGCTGGCTCACGGCGGTCGAAATGGTGATGGCCGTGGAAGGGCAGGCGCGCGCCGCCCGCCAGATCACAGACACCGCGCGCCACACGGCCGCGCTGTACCTGATGCAGTTCCAGCACATCACGGAGCGTATGCCCCATGGACCGAACACCTGATTTCCTGACGCAGGCGCACGACGAGCGCGACCCCAGCCCCTGGCTGGCGCTCTACCTCGACCAGAGCACGCCGCTGCCCGACAACGTCAAGGCGGCGTGGCTGGCCGATTCGAGTTCGGGCTCGCGGCAGTATCTGCTGCCGTTCCTGCGGCCGATCGCGCGGCTGACGATCATCCTGATCCAGATCGTGAAGGTGTTCGTGCCGCGCAACTGGTCGCATTCGATGCTGCTGCACCGGTTTCTGGCCTGGGGGCTGATGCGCTTCGTGTCGCCGGAGGCCAACTGGCTCATCCTGCGGCACTTTCACCTGGGCTCGCAGGTGCTGGCCTTCATCGGGCGGAATTCGCCGGCTCCGGTGGCCACCAATCCGCTGGAGCCGGCCGACATCGACGCGCTGAAGGACGAGATGTTCCTGAAGCACGACCTGAACCTCTTCAACTTCGTGATCCGGCTGAACAAGGCGCTGCGCGACAAGGGCGTGGCGCTGTGCAAGGCGGAGAAGGTCGATTTTTCGATGATCAGGGAGCCAGGGCTGCGGCTGGAGGACATGCCCCAGGGCAAGCTCAATTTTCTCGACCTGCAGAGCGCCATCGAGCTGTTCACGCCGCTCTACCAGCTGATGCTCACGGACAACGATTTCTGGCGCGCGGCCAATTCCTTGCAGCTGGACGAAACCATCGGCATCTACACGGCGACGCTCCTGAACGCGCCCGAACACCTGATCCTGGTCAACAACAAGCATCCGCTGGTGCCCCTGTCGACCCTGCGGGCGGGGCACCGGCTGGTGATCCACGGGCTCTCGACCGAGATGCTGCACAGCCTGCTCCAGCGGATGCAGGCGGCGCAAAAGGCGGGGGAGCCGGAGACATCCCTATACGAGCAGCCACTTGCATAGGCGTATGCTGCCCCCAGATGGAAACCATGAACACGACCGATAATCCGTCTCCCAAGACCGATCTGGCAGTGACCCACGTGCTGGCGCAACTGCTGGAAAAGCTTGAGCACAGCCCTGTGCCCGTAGGCGCAGAGCAGTACCGCTCCGTGGTCGAGCACCTCGTGCATGAGTTCGAGGACGTCGAGCAGGGCGCCGAACTAGGCCGCCTGCTCGATGCCTATCCGGCCGCGGCCGAGGTTTACGAGAACCTCAATTACAAGCATGCCGGGCTTTGCCGCTCGGCGTTGGACGCTTCCCTGGCCGCTGAAATCAGCGCACGGGAAGCCATTGCACGCGCAATGCGCAGTGCATAACTGAACAGCAAGGACAAGACGCATGGCGAAGGGTGAAGTGAAGACGGCAGTGGTGGCGGACGGGCTGCGTTACAAGTCCAAGACGCCGGGTTCGCCGTTCCGCGCCTCGGCGTCGTTCAGCGGCGCGACCATGTCGTGCTTCATGTGCGGCAAGCATCGCGTGCGCTCGCAGCTGCGTACTCGTCAGGTGCTGGGCAAGTCCCAGACCGTGTGCGCGCCTTCCTGCAAGGCGCTCGACGAATCCCTCGAATAGGGGATCGACCCCGGCTGCTGGCAGTGCGCCTGCTAGCACATCGGGGAGGCATTTTGGAGACATTTCCTCGTGCATAAGTCACGGAATGGCCTTCCGCATTGCCGGCAATCGTTATACAGTTGGACACAAATGATGCATGTAATTGCATGTAATCTAAAGTTCTACTAGTAGCCGATTTCCAATGAATTGCAGCCACACCGTCGACGCCCCTCGCGGGACATGGAATTCAACGCTTGCAAAGGGGCCCTGCCATGGCTAAGTCGCGCCACGTGGTCATGCAGGTGGTCAAACGCTCGTCCGGCAGCGCCACGCACCATGTCGAATTCCTGATGGACGACAACTTCGCCGAGCGCCTGCGGCAGCTGCGTTCGCTGGTGCCTCCCCTGGGCAGCCTCAACAAGCAGCGCGACCTCGTGATCGACAAGGTGCGCGTGCGCCTGCCCAACGCCATCTGGCGCTCGGGCAACGAGATCGAGATGGACGGCGGGGTAGACGGCTCCTGCATCGTCATCGCCGCCGAAGGCTCGTTCAACTGCGGTGGCAAGGACCGCAAGACGCGCGAGAAGCTCGTGACGTACAACTTCTCGATCGCGCGCCTGATCGAGCTGCATGCCGAGCGCCCGGAGGGCGAGACCTTCTACATCCGCGACGGCGTGTTCGCCAATGACGAGCCGGCCGAATCCCCAGCCGGCCGTTGGGTCGCGTCGATGCACGAGCTCGAAGTGGTGATGCGCGTGCCGGATGCTCCGTCCGATTTCGACACCCTGCACGACCTGACGCTGCGCCCTGAACAGCAACAGCAGGCCGGCAGCGGCGCGCCGCACCGCGCCAATTTCTACTGAGTTTCTTGCCCGTCAGCCGGCAGCGGCCGCCTCAGGCGCCGCGCCCACCGGTGTGTACTGCGCACGGTTGTCCGCCAGCCAGCGCTCCGACAGGCTGCTGTCCTGCTGCATCGGATGGAAGTCCACCCGCAGGTAGCTGCGCCAGCCGGCCAGGTTGCCGCGCAGCAGGCCGTCGCGGCTCAGCAGGATGCGCGCGGCGCTCTTCCAGGTCGACCATTTCCACAGCTGCTTTTCGTGGCGCAGGTTGTCGATGGTCTGGTGCATCAGGTCGCCCAGGAACATCATCGTGACGCGGCGGAACCAGCGCGTGCGCCATTCGTCGGAGCCACCCGCGGCCTGGTAGATGTCGAAGGCCACGCTCTTGTGCTCCAGCTCTTCCGCGCTGTGCCACAGCCACATGGTGCGCAGCCGGGGCTCGGCGCCGTCGAGGACCTGCGGGTGCGCCAGCAGCCACTCGGCGAACATCGCCGTGAAATGCTCGGTGGCCGCCGTCACAGCCAGCGCGTGGCGTGGGTCGGCTTCTTCCATCAGGGCCATGCGCTTGCTGGCGCGCGCCGTCCAGCCGTCGACCAGGCCCTGGCTTTCCAGATGGTTGTTGAAGAGCGAATGAATGCGCCGGTGCGTGGCTTCCTGCCCGATGAAGCCGCGCACGTCGGCCTTGTGTTTTTCCTGCACCTCGGCCGGCAGCGTGGCGACGGCGTCGCGCACCGCGTCGATGAAGAACTGCTCGCCGAAAGGGAAACTCATCGACAGGGCGTTGAAGAAAGCGGTCGAGAATGCATCGCCGCCGCACCAGTTGCGGGCAAAGGGCGGTTGCAGGTCGATCAGAAGGCGGCGGACAACGAGATCGGTCATGAAACAAGCCTTGGAAAAAGCACGGGTTGCGTGGATGGATGGTTGGTACAAATCAGTACCGCATGCCGCCATGTTGCAATTGTGAATTGGTACTGTCAAGTACCGAGACGTAGGAAAATGTGCCGTTCATGAGCGAAACCATCGAAAAAGCAGCCCCTTCCAAGTCCGCCGAGGGCCCAGGGAGCGAGCACTACAAGCGTCTGCTGCAGGGCATGGCGCACGCCGTGGCAGCCAAGGGCTACGCCGAGACAACCATTGCCGACATCGTGCGCGAGGCCGCCGTGTCGCGCCGCACTTTCTACGAACACTTCAGCACCAAGACCGAGTGCCTGATCGCGCTCTACGAAACCGCCAGCCGGCTCGCGCTGCAGGCGGTGAGCGAGGCCTTCGACCCGGTGCAGCCCTGGCATGCGCAGGTCGAGCAGGCCATGACCGCGTACTTCGATTACCTCGCGCAAGACCCGGTGCTGCTGCGCACGCTCTTCGTCGAGATCCTGGGGCTCGGCATGCCGGGCCTGGTGGTGCGGCGCCGGGTGAACGACGAGATCGCCAACTTCATCCAGGTGGCGATCAACAGCAGCGACAGCGCGGATGGCCCCGCCGTGCACCTGACGAGCGAGATGGCGATGACCGTGGTCGGCGGCATCAACGAACTGGTGCTGCAGGCCATCGAGCAGGACCGCGCGGGCGACCTGCGCGAGCTGGTGGCGCCCGCCACGCGGCTGGTGCGCGCCGTGGCGGCCGAGAGCCAGCGCTAGACGCGCTTCGACCCGGCGGTGCGCTGGGTGGCCGCGAGCCACAGCGCCAGCAGCCCCGCAAGAGTCAGCGACAGCAGCATGCCGAGGTAGGGCAGCACGTCATGCAGCGGCGCGCCCATCTGGTTGAGCCGAAGCGAGGCCTGTATGCCCGCCGTGCTCGGGAAGAGCCAGCGCAGTGCCTGCAGCGGCCCCGGCAAGGCCTCCACTGGCCACGAGAAGCCCGAGAGAAAGGCCATCGGCAGGGCGGTGAACAGCAGCACCTGCAAGGCCCGCTCGCGGTCTCGGAACCAGCAGCCGAGCACCAAGCCCAGCGTGCAGATCGCCGGCACGTAGAACGCGAGCAACACCAGCG
Organism: Variovorax sp. YR566; assembly: GCF_051992195.1. NCBI lineage: Bacteria > Pseudomonadati > Pseudomonadota > Betaproteobacteria > Burkholderiales > Comamonadaceae > Variovorax > Variovorax sp. YR566. The sequence goes on from NZ_CP197092.1 coordinate 3,444,390, forward strand.
CGCCGAGCGGATTGCCACCGCGCGGGTAGTCCTGCAAGAAGAACACCCAGCCGAAATAAAAAAGCCCGCTCAGAAAGCCGAACGCCGAGAGCGCCCCCAGCCGGCCCAGCCAGGCTCCCATCGACGCCCGCAGCCGCCCCGCCTCGGCCCAGGTGCCAGCCAGCATCGCCACGCCCATCAGCAGCGTCTGCTGCAGGATCAGCAGTGCCACCGCCGGCACCACGTAGCTGCCATAGCCTTCGGTCGGGTTGAACAGCGCGACCAGCTGCGTGTTGAGCGGACTGCGGCTGCGAGCGGCTTGAATCGCGCTCTGGCCGCCAGCCTGCAGCTTGCGGATCTCGACCCCGGCCGACACCGTACCCACGGCCTCCGAGAAGCCATACAGCACCGCCTTGTTCAGCAGCGCATAGGCGCCGTTGCCTTCGATGGTGACGACGGCCGAGGTGCCGCGCAGCACGTCGCGCTTGAGGTCGGCCGGCAGCAGCGCATAGCCTTCGATGTCGCCGCGCCACAGCGCCTGCTGCGCCTCGTGCACATCGCCCGTGACCATGCGCACGTCGAGCCGCGGATTGGCCAGCGCGAAGCGCGCGATCTGCCGCGACAGCGCTGTGTGGTCCTGGTCGACCACTGCCACCGGCACGCGCGTCACGGCCTGCGTGCCATAGGGCCACGGGTAGAAGAAGCCGTAGATGATGGGCGCGAGCAGCATGATCAGCAGCACGCCCTTGTCGCGCAGCACGGCGAGCGCGGTGTCGCGCCATGCGGCGCCGAGGTGGAGCCGTTCGTCAGTCATCAGCGTCCACCCCAACTGCCGGGCGCTCCGGCTGCGCGCACCAGCGCACCGGCGGACGCGGCAAGCAGCACGCCCGTGCCCAGCACCATCCACAGCGGCGTGGCGACCGAATACACCACCGGCGCGCCCATCTGCAACTGCTCCATCTGCACGCGGATGTAGTGCGTGTAGGGCAGCAGGCCGGCCCATATCTGCGCGAAGAAGGGCATCGCGACCAGCGGAAAGCCCACGCCACCGAACGCGAAGGCTGGCGCAGTGATGAAGCCCGTGGCCGACAGCGCGGTACGCAGCGAACGCGTGAGTGCCGCCGCGAAAGCCCCGAGCGCGATCGACAGCGCCAGGAACACAACCAGCGCGAACAGCGTCCACCCGAGCGAACCGACCGGATGCCACCCGCGACCCGCGGTGATCCACAGCATCGCCGCGATGGCCACCGCCGAAAGGCTCGCGAACGGCAGCGCCAGCTTGCCCGCCAGCGCTGCCAGCGCCTCGTGCCATCGTGGCGCGGCGCCCAGCCACTCGCCGATGCTGCGGTCGCGCAGCTCGCGCCCCACGGCCCAGGCGCCGGCCGTCATCGCAAGGATGTGCAGCAGCGCCGGGATCAGCGCTGCACCGAGAAACTGCTCGTAGTCGGTCGAGGTGTTGAACAGCGCCACCATGCTCGCCTTGATCGGCTCCATGCTCACGCGCGCCGCCGTCATCGACTCGCCGCGCTTGTTGCGCACCGTGAGCTCGACACCGCCCGAAACCGTGGCCACGGCGGTGCGCACGTCGCGCTGGATCAGGCTCGAATGCGTGCCGAGCTGCGCGTTGTGCAGCAGCACGACCTGCCCGACGCGGCCCTGCTTGACGTCACGGCTCAGGTCGCGCGGCAACTGCACCGCCGCGTCGACCGCGCCGCTGGTCAAGGCCCGCGCCATCTCGCCTTCGTCGCCGTACCGCTGCACCACGCGCAGGCCGGGCGTGGCGTCCAGAAAGCGCACCAGCTGGCGCGAGAGCGACGAGTGGTCCTGGTCGAGCACGCCGATCGGCAGCCGCTCGGGGAGGCCGGCCGAGAAGATCCACCAGATCAGGAACACCGCGAGCAGCGGCACCCACGAGACCATCGCCAGATCCCAGGGGCGCGTGCGCAGCAGCGCGAACTCGCGCCGTGCGCTGGCTGCGGAAAAGCCGCGCAGGCTCATCGCTAACTCAGTCGACCAGCACGCTCATGCCGGGCCGAGCGCCGTCGATGGGCTTGAGCGGCCGCGCGCGGACCTCGAAGGTGCGCACGTCGAAGCCGGTGCCGCCGCGCGTGGCGCGCCACGTCGCGAAGTCGGGCAGCACGGCGCTGTAGTAGACCTTGAAGCGGGCCGTGCGCCTCTCTTCCGGCAGCGCCGGCAGGCGCGCATCGAATTCGTTGCCGAGCGCGAAGTGGGCGAGCCGGTCTTCGCGCACGTTGAGCACCACCCACTGGTCGCTCAGGTCGACCACCGTGACCACGGCCACGCCCTGTGGCGACAGCTCGCCGACCTTGGCCAGCACCTTGGCCACCTCGCCCCCGACGGGGCTGCGTAGCTCGGTCTCGGCCTTGGCGGCTTCGGCCTCGGCTACCACGCCGGCGACCTGGCGCGCTTGCGCGCTGGCGGCGGTCTTGTCCTCGGGGCGGGCGCCGATGCGTGCCATGTCGTACTGCGCCTTGGCGGCAATGGCGGCGTCGCGCGAGGCCTTCCAGTTGGCTTCGGCCTCGTCGCGTTTCTGGTCGGCCACCAGGCCTTCGCGCGCAAGTCCGTCGACACGGCGGTACGAGGTCTGCGCCAGCTGGGCCGCGGTTTCGGCGCGCTGCCACTGCATGCGCGCCATCTCGACCTCCTGCGGGCGGGCGCCGTTCTGCGCTTTGTCGGCGACGGCCTGCGCGGCCTGTTCGGCGGCAGTGGCCTGTGCGAGCTTGGCGCGCACTTCGGGGCTGTCCATGCGCACCAGCACCGCGCCGGCCTGTATGCGATCGCCTTCCTTCACCGGCACTTCGGCGATGCGCGCCGTCACCTTGCCTGCGACGTCGGTCTCGCGCGCCTCCATCTGGCCCTGGAACACCTCGGGCGCGGGCTGCGACGCGCGCCAGAAACCCCAGACGAGCACCGCCAGCACGAGCAGGGCGGCGAATATCGCGATCAGTTTTCGGGTCTTGGCACTCATCATCAATTCACCTTCACGTCGGCACGCGCGATGTAGTCGGAAAACCTTTCGGAAAGGCCCGCGCTTTCGAGCAGTTGCGCAAGCGCTTGCACGTAGTCGTTGGCGGCTTGCGCGCGTTCGGTCAGCACCTTGGCCTGGTTGGTCTCGGCGTCGATCAGGTCGAGCGTGGTGCTCGTGCCTTCGCGCAGGCCCGAGGTGCGCAGCTTCACGACCTCTTGCGCCAGCTCCACCGAGGCCTTCATCTCGAGGTATTGGCGGCGCGAGTTCTCCAGCGCGCGCCAGTTGCGTTCGACCAGCAGCGAGATGTCGCTGCGCGCCTGAGCGTCGGTGCGCTCGGCCTGCTCGACCTGCTTGAGTGAAGCAGCCGACAGGGCGTCGCGGTCGACCGAGTCGTACAGCGTCCAGCGCACGCCGAGGCCGGCCACCCAGTCGGCGTTGCCGCCCTTGAGTTCGCGCGTGCCGAAGGCAATGACTTGCGGGCGGCGCAACGCCTCTTCGCCTTCGTGCAATTGCTTGGCCTGCGATTTCTTGGCCGCGACCTTGCCCAGGCCCGGGTGCCGCGTGAGCGCCGAGTCGATGAAATAGCCGAGCGGTTCGATCGGCGTGCTGATGAGAAAGAGCGGCGTCTGCGGCGCCACGCTGCCGTCGGCGCGCACCGTGCGGGCCAGGGCCACGGCGGCGAGCGCCGCGTCGTTCTCGGCCTTGCGCGCATTGCGCCGTGCTTCCTCATACGCGGCGCTGGCCTGCAGCCGCTCGACGCGCGAGATCACGCCGGCCGCGAGCATCTTCTGCGCCGCCGAATCATGCTGTGCGATCGTTCGCTCGGCCTGCGCGCGCAGCGTGGCCGCGCGCTGCGCGAGCTGGGCGCCGAAGTAGCGCTGTACCAGCAGCGTGTCGACCTCGTGGCCGGCCTGTTCGGCATCGGCCTGCGCTTCGCGCGTCTGCGCCGAGACGAAGCCGCGCACCGCATCGGTCGCGCCGCCGACGTAGAGCGGCCACACGGCCGAGATCGATGTGTTGGCGCCGGTGTCGTGGCGGTTGAGCGTGTAGCTGTTGGGCAGCTGCGGAATCGGCACGCGCGCGATCACGCTCTGGATGGACGACGGCAGCGCCGAGCCGATCTGCCCGAGTTTCTGGTTGAGTGGATCGAGGTCGAGATTCAGGTTCGCGTTGTAGGCATAGGCCAGCCCCGAGACGCTGATCGTCGGGCCGCCGAGCCCCTTGAGGCCCTGGCCCTGCAGTTCCTTCGACTCGACCGCCGCGCGGGCCGCGGCCAGCTTGTCGGAGCGATCGAGCATGCGGGCGCGGGCCGCTTCGAAGCTCAGCGACAGGGTGTCGTCGTTGCGGGCCTGGGCCTGCGCGAAAGCCGCGGTGCCCAGCACCAGCAGTGCCGGCAGCAGGCACAGAGAAGGAGAAAGGGCTTGGCGGCAGCGTGTCATCGTTTCAGGGGGCTGTTCAGATCTGCACCGTTGGCCGGTAGTCCGCCAGCAGCACTTCCTTCCATTTGCCGAACAGGGCCATCAGCCCGACGGCCACTGCGCCCGACAGCACCACTACCCAGCATGCATGCGCCCATCCGTCGTCGAAGGCACCGAACATCACCGCGCGAAAGGCCTGCACCACCCAGCTGAACGGCAGCCAGCTGTGCACCGTGCGGAAGAAGCCGGCCGAAAGCTCCACGGGCAACACCCCGCCACCGGCCGACAGCTGCAGCGTGAGCAGCAGCACCGTGAGGATGCGGCCGAAGTCGCCGAACACATGCAGGATCGCGAACAGCACCACCAGGAAGACCAGCGAGGCCAGCGCCATCGTGAGCGCCAGGGCGGCCACGTGCGGCGCCTGCACCTGCAGCACGCCCAGCAGCGTGGCCAGCACCAGCGCCACCTGCAGCAGCACGATCAGCGCCGGCATGGTGATCTTGCCGAGCGTCTTGGCGAGCTTCGGGTAGTGGGTGTGGTCCGCCAGCACGATGCGGATGTTGAACAGGTAGCCGGCCATCACCGCGCCGATCCACAGCGCCACCGACACCATGTTCGGCACGAAGGCGCTGCCGTTGTTGTCCACCGGTGCTACCACCTCGACCTTGGGCTCGACCGAGTCGGCCAGCCCCGAGGCGCTGCCCTGGATGCGGGTGATCGAAGCGGGCAGGGCGGCTTCGATGGTGCGCACGCCGGTCAGCAGGCGCTGCGCGCCTTGCGCAAGCTGAGCGCCACCCTGCACGAACTCGTCGAGCTTCTTGTCCGCCGGCAGCTTGCCGGCCATGGTGCGGATGCCGCCGGACAGCGCCCCCATGCCGTCGGTGAGCTTGCCCACGCCGCCGTCGAGCGCAGTGGCGCCAGCCGCGAGCTTGTGATTGCCGTCCTGTGCCTTGGCCATGGCCCCCTGCGCCTGATCGATGCCGCCGCGCAGCTTGTCGGCGCCGGCCGCGAGCTCGCCCGCGCCCTTGGCGATGCGCTCGCCCACGAAGGGGATGTCGGCGGAATCCTTCTGCATCTTGCGCGCGCCGTCGCCGAGCTGTCCGGCACCGGCTTCGAGCTGGCCGAGTCCGTCGCCGATCTGCGCGAGCCCGCTGCCGAGCTCGCGCTGGCCTGCCGCGAGTTGCTGCGAGCCGGCCTTCAGCGCACGCAGGTCAGCGTCCGCCGGCAGCTTCGATTCGATGGTTCGGATGCCGCCGTTCACCTGCTTGAACCCGCTGCTCACTTGCTGCGCGGCGGCGCTGTATTGGGCCGCGCCGTTGGCCAGCGTCTGGCTGCCGTCGCGCAGTTCCAGCAGCGCCTGCTTGAGCCTGTCGAGCCGCTGCTGCGAACCGGAGGCCGCATTCAGCACCAGCCCCCAGCGCTGCTCGTTGAGCATCTCGTTGACCTGGTGCCCCAGCTCGCCCGCGAAGCGCCGCGCCAGGCCGGCCGAGCTGTAGTTGTTGCCTTCGGAGGTGTAGACCACCAGTTGCCCGGCGCCGCGCTGCGCACCCGGTACCGCGTTGGCACTGAAGTCCGCTGGAATCAGCAGCGCGAAAGCCAGCGTGCCGCGCCGCACTTCGGCGCGCGCGGCTTCCGCGTCGGTCATCGCGCGGAAGCCGAAGGCGCGCTTGTCGAGCAGGGTGTGCGTGAGTTCGTCGCCGACATTGACGGTGCGCGACATGTAGGTCACGCCCTGGTCCTGGTTGACGATGGCGGCGGGCAGGTCGGCCGTGTGCCCGGCCGGGTCCCACACGCTCGTGAGGTAGATCAGCGCATAGAGCGCCGGCACCACGCCGACCGCCACCACGGCCAGCAGGATGCGCGGAAAGCGCCGCACGATCGCCAGCTCGGCCCGGGCGATGGCCCAGGTACCGGCGAACAGTGCGTGAAGGTATCGCATGGGGCTAGGAGGTCTGCAGCAGCGCCATGGCGGTGGGGTTTGCGCGCAGAAGCGGTCAGCCCGGCTTTTTCTGGGCGGGGTCGTAGAAGAATTGCTCTTCCGCGATGCGCTCGCCTTCCCAGCGCTGCCAGGCGATTTCTTCCATTCGCATCTTGCTGCCGCCCTTGAACGTGAACTCGAAGATCCAGTGGATCGCTACGTGGTCGCCGTTCACCAGCACCGGCCGCACGCAGGTGGAAACCACCGACTCGGTGCGGTCGAGCACGGCGCTTTCCTGCGCCACCAGCGTGCTGCGGCCGCGCCGCGGCTCGGCCTGGTTCTCGCGCATGGTGGCATCTTCGGTGTAGTAGTCCTCGATGGCCTTGGCATGCGCGCCGCCTTCGACGGCGGCGATGAATGATTCGAGTCGTTCGGGCGTGGGCATTTCAGGACTTTACTTTGACTTCAACGCGGCGCGCCTCGGCGGGCGGCCCATCGGCCTGCGATTGCTCGGGCTTGGCCAGCTCGATCTTGTCTTCTGGCGCACCAGCGGCCTTGAGCGCATCGCTCACGGCCATCGCGCGCTGCTTGGCAAGCTCGGCATTCTTGGCCGGGTCGCCGCTGGCATCGTGGTAGCCGCTCACGAGCACGGTGCTACCGGTTTGCACGGCCTTGATGACGTCGGCCAGGGCTTCCTTGGCGTTGGGCGCTACCTCGGAACTGGCGCTCGCGAAGTAGAACTTCACGACGCCGTTCTCGACCTTCACCGCTGCGGCTTCTGCGGCCGACACAGCGCCCGAAGCAACCACCGCGGCAGGCGTCGACGGAGCCATCGCGGCGGGCGCGGTCGCGGCCGGCGGCATCTCGACCTTCGCCGGCACGGCAGCCGCCGCATCGCCGGCATGGAACTTCACCACCAGCGGCACGATGAGCAGCGCCACGATGTTGATGATCTTGATCAGCGGGTTCACGGCCGGGCCGGCCGTGTCCTTGTAGGGGTCGCCCACGGTGTCGCCGGTGACGGCGGCCTTGTGCGTCTCGCTGCCCTTGCCGCCGAAGTGGCCGTCCTCGATGTACTTCTTGGCGTTGTCCCAGGCGCCACCGCCGGTGCACATGCTGATGGCGACGAACAGGCCCGTGACGATGGTGCCCATCAGCAGCCCGCCCAGCGCCTTCGGCCCCAGCACCAGGCCGACGACGATCGGCACCAGCACTGGCAGCAGCGACGGGATCATCATTTCCTTGATGGCCGCGCCGGTCAGCATGCTCACGGCCTTGCCGTACTCGGGCTTGCCGGTGCCTTCCATGATGCCGGGGATGTCGCGGAACTGGCGCCGCACTTCTTCCACCACCGCGCCCGCCGCGCGGCCCACGGCCTCCATGGCCATCGCGCCGAACAGGTAGGGAATCAACCCGCCGATGAAGAGGCCGACGATCACCATCGGGTCGCTCAGGTTGAAGCTGATGTTCAGCCCGAAGCTCTCCAGCTTGTGCGTGTAGTCGGCGAAAAGCACCAGCGAGGCCAGGCCCGCAGAGCCGATGGCGTAGCCCTTGGTCACGGCCTTGGTGGTGTTGCCGACCGCGTCGAGCGGGTCGGTCACGGCGCGCACGCTGGCGGGCAGGTCGCTCATCTCGGCAATGCCGCCGGCGTTGTCGGTGATGGGGCCGTAGGCGTCCAGCGCCACCACGATGCCGGCCATGCTCAGCATCGACGTGGCAGCCACCGCAATGCCGAAGAGGCCTGCCAGCGAGTACGAAGCCAGGATGGCGATGCACACGAAGATCACCGGCCACGCCGTGGAGCGCATCGACACGCCCAGGCCCGCGATGATGTTCGTGCCGTGGCCCGTGGTCGAGGCCTGCGCGATGTGCTGCACGGGCTTGTACTGCGTGCCGGTGTAGTACTCGGTGATCCACACGAGCGCGGCCGTCAATGCGAGGCCGACGAAGCAGGCGCCGAACAGCTTCAGCTGGCTGCCGCTCGGGGCGATCGCGTTGTCGGGAATCAGCCAGCTGGTGACGAACCAGAACGCGATCAGCGACAGGATGCCCGCCACCGCCAGGCCCTTGTAGAGCGCCGGCATCACGTTGACCATGCCCGGCGAGGCCTTCACGAAGAAGCACCCGATGATCGACGCGATGATCGACACACCGCCCAGCGCGAGCGGGTACAGCACCGCGTTGGTGGGCGCCGCGGTAACCATCAGCGCGCCCAGCACCATGGTGGCGATCAGCGTCACGGCGTAGGTTTCGAACAGGTCGGCCGCCATGCCGGCGCAGTCGCCGACGTTGTCGCCCACGTTGTCGGCAATCACGGCCGGGTTGCGCGGGTCGTCTTCGGGGATGCCGGCCTCGACCTTGCCCACCAGGTCGGCGCCGACGTCGGCGCCCTTGGTGAAGATGCCGCCGCCCAGCCGCGCGAAGATCGAGATCAGCGAGGAGCCGAAGGCAAAGCCGATCAGCGGATTGAGGGTGGCCGCAAGGCTGTGGCCCGCCGCCGGCGTGCTGCTGCCGATCAAGACCCAGTAGAAGGCCGACACGCCCAGCAGGCCCAGGCCCACCACCAGCATGCCGGTGATGGCGCCGCCGCGGAACGCGACGTCGAGTGCCGGGCCGATGCCTTGAGTGGCCGCCTGCGCGGTGCGCACATTGGCGCGCACCGACACGTTCATGCCGATGAAGCCGCAGGCACCCGAGAGCACCGCGCCCACGATGAAGCCGACTGCCGTGGTCAGGTCCAGGAAGATGGCGATGAGGATGGCGAGCACCACGCCGACGATGGCGATGGTGCTGTACTGCTTGGCGAGGTAGGCGGAGGCGCCGGCCTGGATGGCCGCTGCAATTTCCTGCATGCGGGCATTGCCTGCGTCCTTCGCGAGAATCCAACTTCGAGCCCAGAAACCGTAGGCCACGGCCACGAGGCCGCAGACGATAGCCAGTATCAGGGGGGTGTTGCCGATCATGCTTTGCTTCTCCATTCGTTCGTTGCGACTTGTGGAGACGGACAGCATGGGCCCTGCGTGCAACGCGTACGGGACCATGTTTTCCGCCGCGTTGCTTCCTCGAAGCTCACTGCACCAAGGGTGAGGAGCCGATTGGCCAACGGTTGCAATTTACAGGCAAATACGAGTGCGCGTGCGACCGGTCGGTGACACGGAAAGTAAACTCCGGGTTTGTCCCCATCTCTCTCATACTTTTCCACTACTCGAAAAACGTCATGTCCTTCGACAAAGTTTCCCCCGGCAAGAACGTCCCCGATTCCTTCAACGTCGTGATCGAAATCCCGATGAACGCCGACCCGATCAAGTACGAAGTCGACAAGGAATCGGGCGCGATTTTTGTCGACCGCTTCATGACGACGGCCATGTACTACCCGGCCAACTACGGCTACGTGCCGCAGACCCTGTCGGGCGACGGCGACCCGGTCGACGTGCTGGTGATCGCTCCGTATCCGCTGCTGCCGGGCGTGGTGGTGCCGTGCCGCCCCCTGGGCATCCTGATGATGGAAGACGAAGCCGGCGTCGACGGCAAGGTGCTGGCCGTGCCCACCGACAAGGTGCTGCCCATCTACAGCCACTGGAAGTCGGTCGACGACGTGAACCCGATGCGCCTGAAGGCCATCAGCCACTTCTTCGAGCACTACAAGGACCTGGAAGAAGGCAAGTGGGTCAAGGTGCTGGGCTGGGAAGGCATCGACGCGGCCAAGAAGGAAATCCTGGACGGCATCGCCAGCTACAAGAAGTAATTTATTCGTTCTCGAAGGGCGAGCGGCGCGGGTCGCGCGTGAAGCTGCCGGCCAGCGATGGCGCGCAGCCCGGCGTGTCCGAGACGGTGACGCGGTCGGTGTCGAACTGGAGTGTGCGGGTGCAACGCCCGCCTTCCTGCACCACGAGGCGCCGCTGCCCGTCGAGCACGTTCTTGCCCTGCAGCAGCATGTTGCCGCGCGGGTCGGGGCAAACGTAGATCTGGATGTCCAGCGTGCCGCCCAGTTCGGGCGTCACGTCGAGGAAGCGCCCGTCCTTCGGGCATTGGCCTTCCACATAGCGTCCCATCCAATGCAGCAGCGGGTGACTCAGGTAGGTGATGCGCCGCTCGTAGTCCTGCTTGAGGCATTCGGTCTTGCCGCGGCATTCGCGGTTGCGTACAGCTATCCAGTCACGCTGGTCGCGTTTCAGGAACGTCGCCCACTGGCCCGTGCCGGGCATTTCGACTTGCCGCTTGTAGAGGGCGGCCATGGCTTCGTCTTGGCGCGACAGGCCGGGATCGGCGCAGATGGCTTTCTCGGTGGCGTTGCCGGCCTTGGCGCAGTCGAAGCTGGCGGCCGTGGCCAACTGGCTGGCCGCCATGAAGCAGAGTGCCACGAGGGCAGGGCGTGTGAAGGGCGGCATGCGGTTCTCTCTCCTCGATGCGGATGCTAGGAGAGGCGCCGCGCGCCGTCGATGTGCCGAATGGTCAAGGGCACTATGCCCTTGGACAGAGGAGACGCTTCAGGCGCGGACCGCGTCGCTGGCCAGCCGCATCCATTCGCGATTGACCGAACGCGCATGCGAGTTCCAGTGGCGAGCGGCCTGCTGGAGTTCGTCCCACTGGCGCTGTGCACCGGTGGCATCGCCTTGCTGGGCAAGCCATGCGATGTAGCGGGCGCGGGCCTCGACGGTGTTGTACTGGCTCAGCGCGGCCTCGAAGGCTTCGCGCGCTTCCGGCTGGCGTCCGTCGGCGGCGAGGGCGCGGGCGGTGAGCACGGCGACTTCGTCCTTGCGGTAGTCGTCGCGCGTGGCGCGCAGGGCCTGGAGCGCCTGCAATGCCTCGCGGCCGGCAGTCGCTCCACCCGCAGCCAACAGGGCGCTGGCCAGGCCGAACTGCAGTTCGGGATCGGAGGCCAGCGGGCCCTTCAGTGCGTCGCGGTAATGGCCGACGGCATCGGCGGCCTGCCCCTTGTCGAGCGCTGCCTTGGCAAGGCGCAGCTTGTTCTGGGCCGTGGGGGCGAGGTCGTAGGCCTCGGTGGCCGCGCGGTATTCGCGCTCGGGGTCGATGAAGCCGATGGCCGCGCTGGCCACCTTGCCGGCGGTGCGCTGCATGCGCGAGGCGGGCAGGTACTCGACCACGAAGTACACGATGCTTCCCAGCAGCGGGAAGCTGAAAAGAATGAGGAGCCAGTACATCTGCTTGCCGTGGCGCATTGCGTGCACGGCGAAGAACAGCGCAATGAGGACGTGCAGCCCCAGTCCGACGAATGGCATCGAGTTCTCTCTGAGTTGTTGTGGATATCGGGCGCTTTTATAGCAGCCCCGCATGGCAAGAAAGGCTGGTCAAGCGGCCTTGAACGGGCTGCGCTCGCCCAGGTGGTCCATGTAGTTCTCGATGCCCGCGCCCTCGCGCTCCAGGAAGCGCTCGACCGCATCGGCAAACGCCGGATGCGCCAGCCAGTGGGCGCTGGTGGTTTTCACCGGCATCAGCGCGCGCGCCATCTTGTGCTCGCCCTGGGCGCCGCCCTCGAAGCGCTGGGCGCCGTGTTCGATGCACCAGGCCAGCGGCTGGTAGTAGCAAGCCTCGAAGTGCAGGCAGTCGACGCGCTCCAGCGCGCCCCAGTAGCGGCCGTAGGCAACGAGCGGTGCATCGCGCTGCGTCGAAAGGGCGATCAGGCTGGTGGCCATCGGTTTGCCATTGCGCTCGGCGACGAACAGCAGCCAGGCCTCGGGCATCGTGTCGGCCATGCGCCGGAAGAAGTCGCGCGTGAGGTAGGGCGGGTTGCCGTGCTCGCGGTAGGTGCGCTCGTAGCAGCGGTAGAAGAAGTCCCAGTCGGCCTTCGAGATGTCGGTGCCGCGCGACCACCGGAAGCTCACGCCGGCGTCGGCCACCTTGCGGCGCTCCTGGCGGATCTTCTTGCGCTTGTCGTGCGAGAGGCTGGCGAGGAAGGAGTCGAAGTCGGGGTACTGGGCGTTGGTCCAGTGGAACTGCACCGTGTTGCGCAGCATCAGGCCTGCTTCGGTGCAGGCGGCGATGTCGGCATCGGCGCCGAACAGCAGGTGCAGCGACGACAGCTCCTCCTGCTTGCACAGCGCGACGAGTCCTTGCACCAGCAACGTGCGGCTTTGAGCATCGCGCGCCAGCAGCCGCGTGCCGGGCACGGGCGTGAAGGGCACCGCGACCACGGCCTTCGGGTAGTACGCGAGCCCGTGCTGCTCGTAGGCATTGGCCCAGGCCCAGTCGAAGACGTACTCGCCGTAGGAATGGTCCTTGATGTAGAACGGGCACGCGGCCTGCAACTGCTCGCCTTGCCACAGCGTGACGAACTGCGGCATCCATCCGCTCTCCGGCGTGGCGCTGCGGCTGTCGTTCAGCGCCGCGAGGTATTCATGGCGCATGAAGGGCGATGGCTCGGCCTCGGCGGCCAGCAGCGCGTTCCACGCGTCCGGGCTCACGTCAGCCGGCGACGACAGAACCCGAATGACATAATCGTTCAAGCCTTTTTCTTCCTTCTGTATGACGCTCAAGCTCGCCATCGCGCAACTCAATTTTGTGGTGGGCGACCTCGCCGGCAACGCGAAAAAGATCGTCGACGCCGCGCGCGATGCCCACGCACAGGGCGCGCGCCTCTTGTTGACGCCCGAACTCTCGATTGCCGGCTATGCGGCGGAGGACCTGTTCCTCCGTCCCGCCTTCACCGAAGCCTGTGATGATGCCGTGAAAGGCATTGCCGCTGCTCTGGCCGATCTCAAAGACATGGTGGTGGTGGTGGGGCATCCGACCGGCGGCAGCCTGCGCAGCCGCTCGGTGGCCGTGCAGATGCGCCACAACGCGGCAAGCGTCATCAAGGAAGGCCGCATCCTCGAAACGTATGCCAAGCGCGAACTGCCCAACTACCAGGTGTTCGACGAGCGCCGCTACTTCACGCCGGGGCAGGGCACCTGCGTGTTCGAGGCGGGCGGTGTCTCGGTCGGCCTGCTGATCTGCGAGGACGCCTGGTTCGACCAGCCGGCCGAACTGGCACGCGAAGGTGGTGCCGAGGTGCTGGCGGTGATCAATGCGTCGCCGTACCACGTGGGCAAGGAAGGCGAGCGCGTCGCGCGCATGGCCGATCGGGCGCGCGCGGTCGGCCTGCCGCTGGTGTACGCGCACCTGGTCGGCGGGCAGGACGAGGTGGTGTTTGACGGCGCTTCGTTCGCGTTGCAGGCCGATGGCGCTGCGGCCATGCAGGCCGAGAGCTTCCGGGAAAAACTGGTCTTCGCGCAGTTGGAGCGCACGCCTCAAGGCGGCGTTGGCTTCGTAGCCGAGCCGGCGGCCATCGCACCGCCACGCGACGCTGAAGCACAACTCTGGGACGCCCTGGTGCTCGGCGTGCGCGACTATGTCGGCAAGAACGGTTTTCCGGGCGCCATCCTGGGGCTTTCGGGCGGTATCGACTCCGCATTGGTGCTTGCCATCGCGGTTGATGCACTGGGCAAGGACAAGGTCCGTGCGGTGATGATGCCTTCGCCTTACACCGCCGACATCAGCTGGATCGATGCGCGCGACATGGCCGCCCGCCTGGGCGTGCGCTACGACGAGATTTCCATCAAGCACACCTTCGAGTCCTTCAAGGGCGCTCTGGCCGAAGAATTCAAGGGACGGCCCGAGGACACGGCCGAGGAAAACATCCAGGCCCGCATCCGCGGCACGCTGCTGATGGGGCTTTCGAACAAGTTCGGCGCCATCGTGCTCACCACGGGCAACAAGAGCGAAATGGCCACCGGCTACTGCACGCTGTACGGCGACATGGCAGGCGGTTTCGCGGTCATCAAGGACCTGCTCAAGACAACCGTGTTCGCGCTGGCGCGCTGGCGAAATGCCCACGATCCGTACGGCACGGGCACCGAGCCGATTCCCGAGCGGATCATCACGCGGCCTCCCAGCGCCGAACTTCGGCCCGATCAGACCGATCAAGACAGCCTCCCGCCCTACGACATCCTCGACGGAATCCTGGCACGCTACATGCAGGACGACGAGGGCATCGACGAGATCATTGCCGCGGGTTACGACCGTGCGGTGGTCGAGCGGGTTGCGCGGCTCATCAGGATCAACGAATACAAGCGGCGCCAGGCGCCGGTAGGCATCCGGGTCACCCATCGAAGCTTCGGCAAGGATTGGCGTTACCCTATCACCAGCAAATTCAACGAAACCGCCGGAGCACGAAAACCATGAAGCAGATCACCGCCATCGTCAAACCCTTCAAGCTCGAGGACGTGCGCGAGGCCTTGGCCGAAGTGGGCGTCACCGGCCTGACCGTCACCGAAGTCAAGGGCTTCGGCCGCCAGAAGGGGCACACAGAGCTCTACCGTGGCGCCGAATACGTGGTCGACTTCCTGCCCAAGATGAAGGTCGAAGTGGTCGTCAACGAGGCCGATGTGGAGCGCTGCATCGAAGCCATCGTCAGTTCCGCGCGCACCGGGAAGATCGGCGACGGGAAGATTTTTGTCACCGGCGTGGAGCGCATTGTGCGTATCCGTACGGGTGAGGAAAACGAAAACGCTGTTTGAAGCAAGAAAGCCCCGGCGACGGGGCTTTCGACATGGTCGTCAGAGGTTTTCCGACAGCCTGTCTTCGCGTGGATGGAGCGGCACTTCGGCGCGCAATGCCGTGAGCAGCTCGGGCACATCGGTGCCGGTGCGGATCAGGCTCATCTGCCATTCGCCCATGAAGCCCTCGCGCACGCTGTGCGCCAGGAAGCCAAGCAGGCCGTCGTAGTAGCCGGCGGTGTTGAGGATGCCGGTGGGCTTGTCGTGGTAGCCGAGCTGGCGCCAGGTCCAGATCTCGAACAGTTCCTCGAAGGTGCCGATGCCGCCCGCCAGGGCGACGAAGGCATCGGCGCGCTCGCCCATCATGGCCTTGCGTTCGTGCATGGTGTCGACCACGTGCAGTTCGTCGCACAGCGGGTTGGCCAGTTCCTTGTCGACCAATGCCTTGGGGATGATGCCGACCACTCGGCCGCCGGCAAGGCGGGTGGCCTCGGCCACCGTGCCCATCAGGCCGGTGCGACCTCCGCCGTAGACAAGCTGGCCGCCGTGCTGGCCGATCCATTGGCCGACGGCTTGCGCGGCCTGGGAAAACTCGGGGCGCTCGCCGGGGCGCGAGCCGCAATACACACAGATCGAAAATTCAGGATTCATCCTGCCATCATGCCGCAGCCCGTGGGCCTTCTCATGACACGAAGCGTTGCCACAACGCTGCCGCCCAGATGCCGCCGCACAGCGTGAGCGACAGCAGCACGGCGGCGCTACCCATGTCCTTGGCGCGCTTGGAGAGGTCGTGCCACTCGGGGCCGATGCGGTCGATGGCGGCTTCCACCGCGGTGTTGAGCAGCTCGACGATCATCACCAGGATGGCGCTGCCCGCGAGCAGCGCCACCTCGACCCAGCTGCGCCCGAGCCAGAAGGAGGCCGGAATCATCACGATCGACATGATGGCTTCCTGGCGGAAGGCGGGCTCGCTCCAGCCGGCGTGCAGGCCGTGTAGCGAGATCAGCGTGGCGTGCCAGACGCGTTCGAAGCCCTTGCGGGCTTTTTGCGGATTGACGGCGGGATCGGGAAGCTTGGGCAAGGCACTCATTGGCGACTCATCGGTTTGGAGGTGATGAGCCGTGTACCGGCCCAGGCGTCGTGCCAGAACTGGCGCTCGGGGTGAAAACGCGCCAGCAGGGCCCAGACAGCGACCCAGCCGAAGATCAGGACGGTCGATTCGCCGCCCGACAGCTTGAAGGGCGCAATGGCGGCCAGCGGCGGCAGGAACCAGACCCAGCTCAGCAGGTAGCGCGCCAGCGCGCGGCGTTGGCTGATGGGCTGGCCGTGCGCGTCGACGATGCGGATGTTCCAGGTTTTCATGGCGAGGGTCTGGCCTTTGGTCCAGAACCAGACGAAGTACACGCCGAACACCACGAAAAGAAAAGCCTGAAATAGATGGCGGCGCGAATCCATGGCGTCGCGCATCTGACCAAGCGTGCTGAAGAGCCAGCCCGAAACGAACACCACCGCAAACAGCAGCATGCCCTCGTAGAGCCAGCAGGCCATGCGGCGCCAGAGGCCGGGCACTATCGAAACAGGAGCGCTGGCTGCAGGAGAGATCGGCGAGGCGGGCTGATCGGGGCCCGAAGCCTCGGGAGAGCTGGAAACCATCGAAGCCTTGGGATCAGGGGGCGGGGGAGGATGGCTCGGCTGCCGACGACGGCGCGGGCACCTGGGCTTCGGCCGGAACCGGTGGAGAAGCGATGCTGGACGGGGCTGGCGCGGCGGGGAGGATGGAAACCGCCGGTGTCGCCGCTGCAGGCACGCGCTCCGGCGGCGATGCCACCATGATCGTGGCCGGCGTGGCAGCGGGGGCGGGCGGCGGGGCCAGCAAAATCCTGGGCGTGTGCTGTACGCCGGGGGTGACGGCCGGCACCGGCACGAGCTTCTGGGACGAAACCGGCCGCACGGGAATGGCGGCACCGCGTGGCTTGGGTGGGGCGCGTTCCGCGAGCTTGCGCTTTTCTTCCTCGCTCAAGGCCTGGTACTGCTCCCATTTGACCTTGCGCTCGTCAGGCGGAATGCGCTTGACCTCGGCAAAGTTCAAGCGGGCTTGGGCGCGCTGCTGATTGCTCAGGGCGGTCCATTCGATCATGCGGCTGTGAAGGGTGGTCTGTTCGTCCGCCGACATGCTCGCGAAGTTGCGCGACAGCGCCAGCCACTTTTTCTTTTGCCCGACGTTCAGCGTGTTCCAGTGAGCGTTCAGCGGCTTCAGGGCTTGCTGCTGCTCGGCCGTGAGTTCGCTCCAGAGCGGCTTGGTCGTTGAGATGGCCTTGGGGCTGGTGGCTGACGCGGAGCTCGCCGAAGCCGGGCCCGCCGCAGCCTTGGCAGCTGCTTCGGAGGGCGGCTGGGCGCAGGCGAGCGTCAGGCTGAAGGCTGCGACTGCAAGCGCACCTGCCCAAACGACTGCGCCCGCCGGGAGCGGGCGCAACGGGCGGGGGGTGTTTGCGCTGGAGGTGGAGCGGCGTCGCATTCGGTCGATGAAAAATCAGTCGGAGGCGCTGTCGGCCTTCAGGAATTGGGCAAAGCCGGGGTCGGTGTAGGCAGCGGGCGGCAGGTCGCCCGTCAGCAGCGCGGAATCCACTTCGGCCAGCTCGCTGGCGCGATCGTCGTCCTGCATCACGCTGATGGTGATCAGGCCGGCCACGAGCGCAATCAACGGCACCACGGAGCCGATGCGGGTCCACCAGCTTCCACCCAGTGTGAGCGTGTGGCCCGACTGCACCACCACAGGCGCAGTCCGCAACTGCGGAGGCTGCTTGCGCGCGGCCACAGCTTGCGCTCGCGCCACGCGCAGCCGCTCGCCGATGTCGTGCGGCAGCTCTCGATTGCCGGCCGAAAGGCGGGCAACCAGACGCTGGCCGAACTGGTCTTCGGCGGTGGTGGATGTTGAGGTTGGAACCTTAGTGTTCATAGCGATATTCCCTTGGCCTTGAGCGCCTTGCTCAGAGCGTGAACGGCTCGCGAGCAATGGGTTTTGACGCTGCCCTCGGAGCAGCCCATCGCAGCGGCCGTCTCTGCGACGTCCATTTCCTCCCAGTAACGCATCAGGAAAGCCTCGCGTTGACGGCCCGGCAGTGCTGCGATCTGTTCCTCGATCTCGTGGAAGACCTGGGCGCGGCGGGTCGTGTCTTCGGCGCTCTCCGATTCCCTAGAGTCGGTCGGCGAGACGAAGTTCTCCAGCAGGTCGAAATCTCCGTCGTCGTCGACCGAGTCGAAATCGCTGAGGTTGGAGAAAAGGGCGCGCCGGGTTTTCTGGCGGCGGAACCAGTCGAGCGTGCAGTTCGACAGGATGCGCTGGAACAGCATCGGCAGTTCGGCCGCGGGCTTGTCGCCGTAGTGCTGCGCCAGCTTCATCATGCTGTCCTGCACGATATCGAGGGCCGCTTCTTCATCCCGCACGTGGTAGACCGAGCGCTTGAAAGCGCGTCGTTCAACGCTTTTCAGGAAGTCGGAGAGTTCTTGTTCAGTGGCCAAGCGAGAGGGGGCGCGCAGGGCGCGCCGCGTGGGGAAGAGGGTCTAGCGATCGCGTATGTTTACCGCCGCGGATTATGCCTTTGTAGCTTTACAAGGCAGCTGAAGCGAATCTGAACGCTCGGAAATGTCATAATCCGCCCTGCAAGTCAAAAGGCAAACGGGTCACGGTCCGGCGGAACATCAGTCCGCTCATGGCTTTGGCCTCAAGTCCTGGCGCGACCTCACAAGGGTTGGCAAGGGGCACCCAAGGTATTTCGTTCCCGAAATAAACAAAGGTTGATCATGGAAATCTCCAAGGCGGAAATCGCTTCCGCAGCAGCCGCGTCCTCAGGCGCCGGCAACCCGACGCAAGAACTCATGGGCGCTGAAGTGCTGGTCAAGGCACTGCAGGCCGAAGGCGTCCAGTACGTCTGGGGTTACCCCGGCGGCGCGGTTCTCTACATCTACGACGCGTTCTACAAGCAGGACACCATCCAGCATGTGCTGGTGCGCCACGAGCAGGCCGCCGTTCACGCGGCCGACGGCTATGCGCGCGCCACCGGCGAAGTCGGCGTGGCACTGGTCACTTCCGGTCCCGGCCTGACCAATGCGGTCACCGGCATCGCGACGGCGTACATGGACTCCATCCCGATGGTGATCATCTCGGGCCAGGTGCCAACGGCTGCCATCGGCCTTGACGCCTTCCAGGAATGCGACACGGTCGGTATCACCCGCCCCATCGTCAAGCACAACTTCCTCGTCAAGGATCCGAAGGATCTGGCCATGACGATGAAGAAGGCCTTCCACATCGCACGCAGCGGCCGTCCGGGCCCCGTGGTGGTGGACGTGCCCAAGGACGTTTCGTTCAAGAAGGTCCCGTACACCGGCTATCCCGACAAGGTCGAGATGCGCTCGTACAACCCGGTGCGCAAGGGCCACGGCGGCCAGATCCGCAAGGCGCTGCAGCTGCTGTTGGCTGCCAAGCGTCCGTACATCTACACCGGCGGCGGCGTGTTGCTGGGCAACGCCTGCAACGAACTGCGCACGCTGGTCGACATGCTCGGCTACCCGGTCACCAACACGCTGATGGGCCTGGGCGCCTATCCGGCGAGCGACCGCAAGTTCCTGGGCATGCTGGGCATGCACGGCACCATCGAAGCCAACAACGCGATGCAGAACTGCGACGTGCTGCTGGCCGTGGGTGCGCGCTTCGACGACCGCGTGATCGGCAATCCCAAGCACTTCGCGCAGAACGAACGCAAGATCATCCACATCGACATCGACCCGTCGAGCATCTCCAAGCGCGTGAAGGTCGACATCCCGATCGTCGGCGACGTGAAGGACGTGCTCACCGAGCTGATCTCGATGATCCGCGAGAGCACCACCAAGCCCGATGCCGGCGCCCTGTCCGACTGGTGGAAGACCATCGAGGCCTGGCGCTCGCGCGACTGCCTGAAGTACGACCGCGGCAACAAGGACGTGATCAAGCCGCAGTACGTGGTCGAGACCCTCTGGAACATGACCAAGGACGCCGACGCGTATATCACGTCGGACGTGGGGCAGCACCAGATGTGGGCTGCCCAGTACTACCGCTTCGACGAGCCACGCCGCTGGATCAACTCGGGCGGCCTGGGCACCATGGGCGTGGGCATTCCCTACGCCATGGGCATCAAGCTCGCGAAGCCCGATTCGGAAGTGTTCACCATCACCGGCGAAGGCTCGGTGCAGATGTGCATCCAGGAACTCTCCACCTGCCTGCAATACAACACGCCGATCAAGATCTGCTCGCTCAACAACCGCTACCTGGGCATGGTGCGCCAGTGGCAGGAGATCGAATACTCCGGCCGCTACAGCCACAGCTACATGGATGCACTGCCCAACTTCGTGAAGCTCGCCGAGGCCTATGGCCACGTCGGCATGCTGATCGAGCGTCCACAAGACGTGGAGCCCGCGCTGCGCGAAGCACGCAAGCTCAAGGACCGCACGGTGTTCATGGACTTCCGCACCGACCCCACCGAAAACGTGTTCCCGATGGTGAAGGCCGGCATGGGCATCACCGAAATGCTGTTGGGTTCCGAAGATCTCTGATCCTCGGAACATTCGCTCAACTCTTTACTGACGAATCTATTGCTCGCCGAGCCCGCGCATTACCGTGCGCGGGGGAGGGCGGCGAAAAGAGGAGTCACGCAAACATGAAACACATCATTGCAGTGCTGCTGGAAAACGAGCCGGGTGCTCTTTCCCGCGTGGTGGGCCTTTTCTCGGCCCGCGGCTACAACATCGAATCGCTCACGGTGGCGCCCACGGAGGACGCAAGCCTCTCGCGCATGACCATCGTTACTACCGGTTCCGACGACGTGATCGAGCAGATCACCAAGCACCTGAACCGCCTGATCGAAGTGGTGAAGGTCGTCGACCTGACCGAAGGCGCCTACACCGAACGCGAACTCATGATGGTGAAGGTGCGCGCGGTCGGCAAGGAGCGCGAGGAAATGATGCGCATGGCAGAAATCTTCCGCGGCCGCATCATCGACGTGACCGACAAGAGCTACACCATCGAACTCACCGGCGACCACGGCAAGAACGACGCTTTTCTTGAAGCGATCGAACGTAGCGCTATCCTCGAGACAGTCCGTACCGGTGCCAGCGGCATCGGGCGCGGCGAGCGCATCCTGCGCGTGTAGGAGGGTGAAAGCGCCCTCAGTTCATACGTTCATCCACACATGAGGCAAGAGTGATGCGAGGTCTGCTCGGTTTCGACAAGATGGTGACCCCGGCGATCGTCCGGGGGCTCTACTTTCTCGGCCTGCTGGGTGTGATCGTCCTGGCGGTGGCGGCGCTGTACCAGCGCCAGTACCTGCCGGCTTTCACGGTCCTGATCTTCGGCACCATTGGCGTTCGCATCTACAGTGAATTGCTCATCGTGCTGTTCCGCATCCACGACAGCCTCGTGTCCATCAACCAGCAAATGAAGGACCGGAATTCCTCCGGCCTCTGAGTGAAATGCATCCCGCTACGGATGCTCGAGATTTTTTAGGAGAGATACACATGAAGGTTTACTACGACAAAGACGCGGACCTGAGCCTCATCAAGGGCAAGACGGTGGCAATCATCGGTTATGGCTCGCAAGGCCATGCGCACGCGCAGAACCTGAACGACAGCGGCGTCAAGGTCGTGGTCGGCTTGCGCAAGGGTGGTGCTTCGTGGCCCAAGGTCGAGAAGGCCGGCCTGAAGGTCGCTGAAGTCGCCGACGCCGTGAAGGCCGCCGACGTCGTGATGATCCTGCTGCCCGACGAGCAGATCGCCAACGTCTACAAGAACGACGTCGCACCGAACATCAAGGAAGGCGCTTCGCTGGTCTTCGCACACGGCTTCAACGTGCACTACGGCTTCGTCCAGCCCCGCGCCGACCTCGACGTGTGGATGGTTGCTCCCAAGGCCCCGGGCCACACCGTGCGCAGCACGTATACCCAAGGCGGCGGCGTGCCCCACCTCGTGGCCGTGCACCAGGACAAGACCGGCAAGGCGCGTGACCTCGCGCTGAGCTATGCCACCGCCAACGGCGGCGGCAAGGCCGGCATCATCGAGACCAACTTCCGCGAAGAAACCGAGACCGACCTGTTCGGCGAACAAGCGGTTCTGTGCGGCGGCACGGTCGAGCTGATCAAGGCTGGTTTCGAAACGCTGGTGGAAGCCGGCTACGCGCCCGAAATGGCGTACTTCGAATGCCTGCACGAACTGAAGCTGATCGTCGACCTGATCTATGAAGGCGGCATCGCCAACATGAACTACTCGATCTCGAACAACGCCGAATACGGCGAGTACGTCACCGGCCCGCGCGTCGTGACCGAAGAGACCAAGAAGGTCATGAAGCAAGTGCTGAAGGACATCCAGACCGGCGAATACGCCAAGAGCTTCGTGCTGGAAAACGCTGCCGGCGCTCCGACGCTGATCAGCCGCCGCCGCCTGAACTCCGAGCACCAGATCGAAGTCGTCGGCGAAAAGCTGCGCGCGATGATGCCCTGGATCAAGAAGAACAAGCTGGTCGACCAGACCCGCAACTGATCTGCGGACCACGAGGGTGCTTCGGCACCCGTTTCCCAAGGGCCACCCGTTGCGGTGGCCCTTTTGTTTGACGGGGGCGACGCAGCCCCTGAACTACACTGCGAGCCATGCGATTCAAAGATCAAGATGCTATCGAATGGATAGCTGCTCGCGCAGTGCCCATGAGGGACGGAGGCAAATTCAATGCATGACGACACGCTCCCCGACGATGTGCAGCCGCGCAAACGCCGCAAAGGCATCTACATCCTGCCGAACCTGTTCACGCTGGCGGCGTTGTTCGGCGGCTTCTATTCGGTTGTGATGGCCATGAATGCGCGCTTCGACCTCGCGGCGCTCGGTGTGTTCGCCGCGATGGTGCTCGACAGCCTGGATGGGCGCGTAGCCCGCATGACGAATACACAGAGCGCGTTCGGCGAGCAGATGGATTCGCTGTCCGACATGGTGTCGTTCGGTGCGGCGCCCGCGCTCATCGCCTACGAATGGTCGCTCAAGGGCCTGGGCCGTTGGGGCTGGATTGCGGCCTTCGTGTACTGCGCCTGCGCGGCGCTGCGGCTCGCGCGCTTCAACGTCAACACCGGCGTGGTCGACAAGCGCTGGTTCCAGGGCCTGCCGTCGCCCGCGGCCGCTGCGCTCGTGGCGGGCTTCATCTGGCTTGTGAACGAGTGGGGCAAGCGCGGCGGCGAGGTGCTGTATCTCTCGTGGACGCAGATCACCTGGGTCACTTTCGGCTTCACGCTGTACGCGGGTCTCACGATGGTCACCAATGCGCCGTTCTACAGCTTCAAGGACATCCAGATGAAGAAGAGCGTGCCTTTCGCGGTGATCGTGCTGATCGCGCTGGGCATTGCCGTCATCAACATCCATCCGCCGACTGTGCTGTTCAGCCTGTTCGTCATCTACGGCCTGAGCGGCTACGTGGTCTATGCGTGGCGCAAGGCCAAGGGTCAGCCGGTCAGTGTGATCAGCACCTCGACGGAAGAGCCCGACGAACGGGGTCTGCACAACTGACCCGGTGGCTTGTGCTACATTCGCAACCCTCATGACCAAGATTTCGCTGCTGGCTCTACTAGCCCTCCCTCACGGGCGGAGACGGTAGCGCACGCGCAAATCCCTCACCACGGCCCGTTCGCACCAGCAACGGGCCGTTTGTTTTTGGGGTTGCTGGTTGATCACCAACCATCTCAGAGAAATCGACATGCTCAAGCAACCTCAAAGCAAATACCGCGCATTCGCCCCGATCGGCCTCAAGGACCGCACCTGGCCCGATGCCGTGCTGACCAAGGCGCCGACCTGGCTGTCGACCGACCTGCGCGATGGCAACCAGGCGTTGGTCGAGCCCATGGACATCGCGCGCAAGATGCGCATGTTCGAGACCCTCGTGGCTATCGGCTTCAAGGAAATCGAAGTCGGCTTTCCTTCGGCTTCGCAGATCGAATTCGACTTCGTGCGCAAGCTCATCGAGGAAGACCGCATTCCCGACGACGTGACGATCCAGGTGCTGACGCAGGCGCGCGACCACCTCATCGCCCGCACCTTCGAATCGCTGCAGGGTGCTCCGCGCGCCATCGTGCACCTCTACAACGCCGTCGCGCCCGTGATGCGCCGCGTGGTGCTCAACATGGATGAAGACCAGATCGTTGAACTTGCGAGCAGCCACGCGCGCATGTTCAATGAGTTCGCCGCCAAGCAGCCGAACACGCAGTGGACCTTCCAGTACTCGCCCGAAATGTTCTCGGGCACCGACGTCGTGTTCTCGAAGCGCGTGGTCGATGCGGTGACAGAAGTCTGGGCGCCTACGCCGCAGCGCAAGTGCATCGTCAACCTGCCAACCACGGTCGAGCATTCCACTCCGAACATCTTCGCGGACATGATCGAGTGGATGCACCGTAACCTCGCGCGCCGCGACTCCATCGTGCTTTGCGTGCATCCGCACAACGACCGCGGCACCGGCACCGCCGCCGGTGAACTGGCCTTGATGGCCGGCGCCGAGCGCATCGAAGGCTGCCTGTTCGGCAATGGCGAGCGCACCGGCAACCTCGATCTCGTGAATGTTGCGCTCAACCTCTACACGCAGGGCGTTTCGCCCGAGCTCGATTTTTCGAACATCGACGAGATCCGCGCCACGGTCGAGCATTGCAACCAGATCCCGGTACATCCGCGCCATCCGTATGTGGGCGACCTTGTCTACACCTCGTTCTCGGGCTCGCACCAGGACGCGATCAAGAAGGCCTTCGCCGCGCGCAAGGAGGGCGACATCTGGGACATGCCCTACCTCCCCATCGACCCAAAGGACGTAGGCCGCAGCTATGAAGCCGTGATCCGCGTTAACAGCCAGTCCGGCAAGGGCGGCATGGCTTATCTGCTCGAGAGCGAATACGGCATCGAGATGCCGCGCCGCCTGCAGATGGAGTTCATGCAGACCGTGCAGCGCGTGATGGACGTCGCCGGCAAGGAACTCACGGCTGCTGACCTCTGGCAGCTGTTCGTGCGCGAGTACGGCATCGAAACCGCGCAGTCTTTGCAGAACCGCGTGATCGAGGAAGAAGGCGAGGGCGCCAACGCTTCCGTGGTTCTGCGCGGCGATCTGCCGTGGGATGCTGAAGTCCACGCCATCGAAGGCCGCGGCAATGGCCCCATCGATGCCTTCACGCAGGCACTGAGCAAGGCCACCGGCCACACGGTGCGCGTGATGGACTACCACCAGCACGCCATCGGCGCAGGTGCCGACGCCAAGGCGGTGGCATATCTGGAACTGCGCGTCGACGAAAGCCAGACGCTGTTCGGCGTGGGCATCGACGCAAACGTGATCACGGCGTCGCTGAAAGCGATTGTTTCGGGCGTGCAGCGTGCACGGACCCGGGGCGCGCACGGAGCACAATCAGCGGTTGAAGTCGCCTGACGCTGCCGCGCCGACCTTGGTCGGGTGCGCGTGGGGGATGAACAACGGAGACCCACGATGACCGACCAACTTATTATTTTCGACACCACCCTGCGCGACGGCGAGCAATCGCCCGGCGCCTCGATGACGCGCGACGAGAAACTGCGTATTGCCAAGCTGCTGGAGCGGCTGAAGGTCGACGTCATCGAGGCTGGCTTTCCCGCCAGCTCGAACGGCGACTTCGAGGCCGTGAAGGCGATTGCCAACGCCATCAAGGACTCGACGGTGTGCGGCCTCTCGCGTGCCAACGACCGCGACATCGCGCGCGCGGCCGAAGCCCTGAAGGGCGCGGCCCGCGGGCGCATCCACACCTTCATCGCAACGTCGCCGCTTCACATGGAAAAGAAGCTGCGCATGTCGCCCGACGAGGTGCATGAACAGGCCAAGCTGGCCGTGCGCTTCGCGCGCAACCAGATGGCCGACGTGGAGTTCAGCCCCGAAGACGGCTATCGCAGCGACCCGGACTTCCTGTGCCGCGTGCTCGAAACCGTGATCAACGAGGGTGCCACCACCATCAACGTGCCCGACACCGTCGGCTACGCCATTCCCGAGCTCTACGGCAACTTCATCAAGATGCTGCGCGAGCGCATTCCCAACAGCGACAAGGCGATCTGGTCGGTGCATTGCCACAACGACCTCGGCATGGCCGTGGCCAACTCGCTGGCCGGCGTGAAGATCGGCGGCGCGCGCCAGGTCGAATGCACCATCAACGGCCTGGGCGAGCGCGCGGGCAACTGCTCGCTCGAAGAAGTCGTCATGGCGGTGAAGACCCGCAAGGACTACTTCGGGCTCGACCTCAGGATTGACACGCAGCACATCGTGGCCGCGAGCCGCATGGTCAGCCAGACCACCGGCTTCGTGGTGCAGCCCAACAAGGCGGTGGTGGGCGCCAATGCCTTCGCGCACGCCTCGGGCATTCACCAGGATGGCGTGCTCAAGGCGCGCGACACCTACGAGATCATGCGTGCCGAGGATGTGGGCTGGACGGCCAACAAGATCGTGCTGGGCAAGCTCAGCGGCCGCAATGCCTTCAAGCAGCGCCTGCAGGAACTGGGCGTGACCATGGCCAGCGAAGGCGACATCAACGCCGCGTTCCTGCGCTTCAAGGAGTTGGCCGACCGCAAGTCCGAAATTTTCGACGAGGACATCCTCGCGCTCGTCAGCGCGGAAGAGGTGTCGAACGTTGGTGAGCAGTTTGCTTTCGTCTCTCTCTCCCAGCACAGCGAAACCGGCGAGCGCCCCCAGGCGAAGGTCGTGTTCACCGTCCAGGGCAAGGAAGTCACCGGCGAATCCGACGGGAATGGCCCGGTTGATGCTTCCCTGAAGGCCATCGAGTCGCATGTCAAGAGCGGCGCCGAGATGGTTCTTTACTCTGTAAATGCCATCAGTGGCTCGACGGAAAGCCAAGGAGAAGTTACAGTCCGGTTACAAAACGCAGGGCGGGTGGTCAACGGTGTGGGTGCAGACCCGGACATCGTGGTTGCTTCGGCAAAGGCTTATTTGAGTGCGCTCAATAAGTTACAGAGCCAAGCTGAGAGAGTTGCGGCACAAGGTTAGGTTTTCAGGCGATCCTTGGTATTCGATTGAAGAAGAGGATGCAAGTAACTGATATTGCGTGCTTTTTTTGATTTGGATACACTGCGGTCCTCGTTTGTCGCCGCTGGAGATTTATTAATGCCCGAAGCCCGTCTACGCCGAGTTTCCAGCCAGCGGTTTCTACCCGCGTTCAAATTCATCGCCGTCGCGCTGTGCGCCACGGCGTTTTTGCTGCCTGGCGCCCAGGCAGCCAAGAAAGAAAAGCCCGCTGCCGCCAAGACCACAGTCGCCAAGAAGGCGAAGGGTCCGGTGCCGGTCGAGGTAAAGCGCAACGCCGCTTCGTCCAAAACCGCGCGCGGTCCTGTGCCCGTTGTTGTCGCCAAGCGCGGCGGCCGTGCCGAGAAGAGTGAGCGCGCCGAGAAGGTCGTTCGCGGTGGCCGCAATGTCGTAGCCACCATCCACAAGAGAAATGGCAAGACCGTGGTGGCCGTGCAGCGCCGCTCGGTGGTTCGCGTCGTCGAGGCGCCCCCGCGCCAATCCTTCGGCCAGATGGCCGGCCTGCATGGCACCGAAGACGTACTCGACCTGAAGTCGAGCGTCGCGCTGGTCATCGACCAGGACACGCACGAAGTGCTGTTCAGCAAGAACGACCACGCCGTGCTGCCGATCGCGTCGCTCACCAAGCTCATGACCGGCCTGCTCATCAGCGAAGCCCATCTTTCGAACGACGAGCTCATCACCATCACGCAGGACGACGTCGACACCGAAAAGCGCAGCAGCTCGCGCCTGACGGTCGGCACTACGCTGTCGCGCGGCGAACTGCTGCACCTGGCGCTGATGTCGAGCGAAAACCGCGCCGCGCATGCGCTGGGCCGCACCTACCCGGGTGGCCTGACGACCTTCGTGAGCATCATGAACGCCAAGGCCAAGATGCTCGGCATGAAGGACACGCGCTACGTCGAGCCTACCGGCCTGTCGAGCAGCAACCAGTCGAGCGCGCAAGATCTGGCGCTGCTGGTCAATGCCGCCTATTCCGATGCCACGGTACGTTCGCTGTCCACCTCGCCGGAATACCAGGTCGAAGTCGGCAACCGCGTGCTGCAATTCAACACCACCAATCGCCTCGTGAAGAGCCCCGATTGGGAAATCGGCGTGCAGAAGACGGGCTACATCTCTGAGGCCGGCCAATGCCTCGTGATGCAGGCGAAGGTCGCCGGGCGCAAGCTGATCATGGTGTTCCTGGATTCGGCCGGCAAGTTCAGCCGCATTGCAGATGCCGAGCGGGTTCGCCGCTGGGTTGAGGCTACGCATTCCGTCGGTTCGCCGGCAGCTTCGTCGCGCAATGCTGCTTATCAGGTCGCGGGCTGATCGGTCAACCGCAGGCTGTAACGAAAACAGGCCCTTCACAGGGCCTGTTTGCTTTTGGGGACAGGCCCGGGTCAGGCGCCTGCTGGCGGCGTGCTGCCCGAAGGCGACGGCGTCGCAGCCGTGCCGTCCTTGAATCCCAGCGCGCCCGAGATTTCATTGGCGGTGGCCTGCAGCTTGGGTAGCCAGCCTTCGTCCAGCCGGTCAGCCGGTGCGGAGATCGACAGGCCCGCCACCAGCTTGCCCTGATCGTCGTAGATGCCGGCGGCCATGCAGCGCACGCCCAGCTCCAGCTCCTCGTTATCGCGGGCAATGCCGTACTGGCGCGCCTTCGACAGTTCGCGCTCCAGTGCCGGCAACTGGGTGATGCTGTTGCGCGTATGGCCGGCCAGACCTGTGCGCGTGGCGTAGCTGCGCACGCGCTGCGGATCGTCCGCAGCCAGGAAGAGCTTGCCTGTCGAGGTGAGGTGCAGGGCGGCGCGGCCGCCGATGGCGCGCACCACCTGCATGCCCGAGCGCTCGCTGTAGGAGCGCTCGATGTACACGATCTCGTCGCCCTGGCGCATGCTCAGGTTGACGGGCTGCTGCGTCAGCTTGTGCAGCTCGCGCATCGGGCCCAGGGCGGCGTCGCGCACGTTGAGTCGGCCCTTGACCAGGTTGCCCAGTTCCAGCAGGCGCATGCCCAGCCGGTAGCTGCCGGCTTCGGGCCGATCGACAAAACGACCAACCGCCAGGTCGTTCAGGATGCGGTGCGTGGTCGACGGGTGGAGCCCGGTTTTTTCGCTGATCTCCTTCAGCGAAATGGCCTCCTCGCGGGATGCCAGGACATCGATCAGCGCGAACATGCGCTCGATCACCTGGATCACGGGGACGGCGGGAATGTCGGATTGGTTTTTTCTCATGGCGCTTTGCGGTGATGACCGGGCGCCATTTTACCTTGTGAAATTGCCCGGCGCCTGCCAATGTCCGTCTACCAACACTTCGTGCGGGGAGAAGCGCGCCTTGTAGTTCATCTTCGGGCTGTGCTCGATCCAGTACCCGAGGTAGACGTGCGGCAGGCCCAGCTTGCGGGCCTGTTCGATCTGCCACAGCACGCTGTAGGTGCCGTAGCCCGCGCTGGTCTCGGGTTCGTAGAAGGTGTAGACGGCCGAGATGCCGTCGTTCAGTACATCGAGGATCGACACCATCTTGAGTGCACCGGCACTGCCGTCGGGCAGCGTTTCGCGGAACTCCACCAGCCGCGAGTTGACCCGGCTCTGCAGCAGGAACTGCGTGTACTGGTCGATGCTGTCGTGGTCCATGCCACCGCCTGCGTGGCGGCCGTTCTGGTAGCGCAGGTAGAGCTGGTAGTGCTCGGGCATGAAGCACAGCTTGAGCACGCGCGCCTGCAGGTCGGCATGCTGCTTCACCGCACGCCGCTGGCTTCGCGTGGGACGGAAGTCGTTGGCCAGCACGCGCAGCGGGATGCACGCGCGGCAGCCGTCGCAATAGGGCCGGTAGGTGAACATGCCGCTGCGCCGGAACCCACTGAGCACCAGGTCGGAATAAGCGTCGTTGTGGATCAGGTGGCTGGGCGTGGCCACTTGCGAGCGGGCCTGCCGGTCCGGCAGATAGCTGCAGGGGTAGGGCGCCGTCGCGTAGAACTGCAGCGTGTGAAGCGGGAGGTCCTTGAGGTGCGTCACGTCGGGGAAAGAGGTCGCGCGGAAAGGAGTTCGGACCAGTATACGGGGTCGAATCGCCACCGTGGGCCCTCTTGTTGTCGCGCCCTGGCCACGTGCGCGACGAAGCGTTTGCGTGCCATCTCGTGGGCGCCGAGGCTTGCGAGGTGGGCGGTGTTCTGCTGGCAGTCGATCATCTGCACGCCGGAATGCCGGCACAGCGACACCAGCGCGGCCAGCGCGATCTTCGAAGCGTCCGGCCGGCGGGTGAACATCGACTCGCCGAACACCGCGCGGCCCAGCGAAACGCAGTAAAGCCCGCCCGCGAGTTCGCCGTCGATCCAGGTTTCGACACTGTGGGCGTGGCCGGCGCGGTGCAAATTCGTATAGGCCCGCACCATGTCCGGCACGATCCACGTGCCTGACTGGCCCACGCGCGGAGAGCCCGAACAGGCCTTGATGACGGCCGCGAAATCGTGGTCGATGCGCACCTCGCAACCCGGCGTCTGCGCAAAGCGCGTCAGGGTCTTGCGAAGCGAGCGGTGCAGCTTGAACTGCGCCACCTGCAGCACCATGCGAGGGTCCGGGCTCCACCAGAGGATCGGCTGGTCCTCGCTGAACCACGGAAAGACGCAGTTGCCATAAGCCTGCATCAAAGTATCGACATCGAGTGCGCCACCGGCCGCCAGCAGGCCGGGTACGGGGTCGGCCATACCCCAGGCCGATGCAGGATCGGGCAAGGCATCTCCGGGTTCGAGCCAAGGCAGTTGTCGCATGGGCGTAGGTATACACGGCTTCGCAAATTCCACTCCAGTTGGGCGAAAATCGCACACAGCCGACACCGCCACAAGGGTTCGGCTCACACGCCACGGCACCACAAAACCCGCCGGAAACCCTATAGTGCGCAGCTTGCATTCGCAGACCCACGCAAATCAGGCAGGCCCGCACATACGCCGGGGATGAGCACAAGAGGACCACGTACGTTGACCACTGAACCCAATCCCACGCGCTTCGGCAGCGGCCAGGCGGTGCGCCGCCTCGAAGACGAAAGCCTGCTGTCAGGCGCCGGCCGCTACACCGACGACGTCACGCTCCCCGATCAGGCGCATCTCGTTTTCCTCCGATCCTCCTACCCGCACGCACGCATTGTCTCGATCGACACCAGTGCCGCCGCCGCCATGCCCGGCGTGCTGCGCGTGATCACGGGCGCGGAAATGGCCCAGGCCGGCGTCAAGCCGATGCCGGGCGCCGCGGGCTTCAAGCGCGCAGACGGCAGCGACAGCGCCAGCCCGCCGCGCTACGCCATCGCGCATGAGCGCACGCGCTTCGTCGGCGAGGCAGTGGCCGCCGTGGTGGCCGACACGGTGCGGCAGGCCCGCGATGCGGCCGAAGCCATCGTGGTCGACTACGAAGACCTGCCCATGGTGGTCGATCTCGCAAGCGCCACCGCCGATGGCGCGCCGCAGTTGTGCGAAGAAGCCTCCGGCAACGTCGCCGCCGAAATGCGCCACGGCAGCAGCGAGGCCGCGATCGCCGCCTTCGCCAAGGCCAGCCATGTGGTTGCGCTCGACGTGAACAACCAGCGCGTGGTCGCCCTCACGATCGAGCCGCGCTCCGTGCTCGCGGTGCGCGACGGCGAAACCGGCCGCCTCATGATCCGCATGAGCACGCAGATGCCCTCCGGCGTTCGCGATTCCGTCTGCGCCGCCATCGGCCTTGCCAAGGAAAAGGTGCGCGTGGTGGTGGGCGACGTCGGCGGTGGCTTCGGCATGAAGACCGGCGCCTACCCCGAAGACATCGCCGTCGCTTTCGCCGCGCTGCAAGTCAGCCGGCCGGTGAAGTGGGTGGCCGACCGCAGCGAGGAATTTCTCTCGAGCGCACACGGCCGCGACATCGAGGCGCGTGCCGAAATGGCACTCGACGCCAGCGGCAAGATCCTGGCCCTGCGCATCAAGACCCTTGCCAACGTGGGCGCGTACGCCACCGGCACCGGCGTCGCGATCCAGCTGCTGATCGGCCCCTGGGTGCAAACCAGCGTCTACGACATCCAGACCATCGACTTCCATTTCAAGGCGGTGCTCACCAACACCGCGCCCACCGGCGCCTACCGCGGCGCTGGCCGCCCTGAGGCCATCTTCACCATCGAGCGGCTGATGGACGAGGCCGCGCGCCAGACCGGCATCGACCGCATCGTGCTGCGCCGCCGCAACTTCATCCGCCCCGAGCAGATGCCGTACAAGAACCCGATGGCGCAGACCTACGACACCGGCAACTTCGAGTCGGTGATGGACCAGGCGCTGACGCTCGCCGATTGGCAGGGCTTCGAGACCCGCGCGGCCGAGTCGGCCAGCAAGGGAAAGCACCGCGGCCTGGGCATTGCCACGTTCCTCGAATGGACCGGCGGCAACGTGTTCGAAGAGCGCGTCACCGTCTCGGTGCAGGCAGATGGCGTGATCGAGGTGTTCTCCGCCGTCAATGCCATGGGGCAGGGCATTGCCACCTCGCTGGCTCAGCTGGCGGTCGATGCCTTCGGCGTGCCCATCGAGAAGGTGCGCGTGGTGCTTGGCGACACCGATCGAGGCGACGGCTTCGGCAGCGCCGGCTCGCGCTCGCTGTTCACCGGCGGCTCGGCCGTGCGCATCGGCGCCGAGCGCACCATCGACAAGGCGCGCGAACTGGCCGCGCAGGAGTTCGAGGCTTCCATCGACGACATCGTCTACAGCCGTGGTGTCTTCAACGTGGCCGGCACTGACCTCGAGCTCGACCTCTTCGCGCTCGCCGCCAAGCAGCCCGAGCGCGAAATCTTCGTCGATTCCACCAGCACCGTGGCCGGCCCGACCTGGCCCAATGGCTGCCACATCTGCGAGATCGAGATCGATCCGCCCACCGGCGAAATCAGCGTGGTGGCCTACAGCTCGGTCAACGACGTGGGCCGCGTCATCAACCCGATGATCGTGCGCGGCCAGCTCGAAGGCGGTGCGGTGCAGGGCATCGGGCAGGCGCTGTACGAGCAGGTGGTGTACGACCACGAAACCGGCCAGCCCGTCACCGGCAGCCTGATGGACTACGCGGCCCCGCGCGCCGACATCGTCGACACCATGTTCAACATGGAGATGGACGAATCGACGCCGTGCAAGAACAACCCGCTGGGCGTGAAGGGCGTGGGCGAGCTCGGCACCATCGGCGCCACACCGGCCATCGTGAATGCGGTGGCCGACGCCTTCGCGCGCAACGGCCTGGCCACGCGCGCACCGCGCCTGCACATGCCGCTGAGCCCTGCACGCGTGTGGCAGGCCATGCAAAC
Organism: Variovorax sp. YR566; assembly: GCF_051992195.1. Lineage (NCBI taxonomy): Bacteria > Pseudomonadati > Pseudomonadota > Betaproteobacteria > Burkholderiales > Comamonadaceae > Variovorax > Variovorax sp. YR566. The sequence goes on from NZ_CP197092.1 coordinate 3,477,553, forward strand.
GGTCGATTGAGCAATCGTTTCCGTGGGACAGAAAGGCGCCGGCCATGCTCGTCACCACCGAACTGCAGACCGACCCGATCCGCGTCTCCAGCTACCGCTGCGACGCGGGCCCCGATGCGCAGCCCTTCACCGAGCTGCACGAGGGCTATTCGGTCTCGTATGTGCGCAAGGGCAGCTTCGGCTACCGCACGCGCGGCCATGCCTACGAGCTGGTCGCCGGTTCGGTGTTGGTCGGTTGCCCGGGCGATGAGTACGTCTGCACGCACGATCATCACGTCTGCGGCGACGAGTGCCTGGCCTTTCACCTTTCACCGGGTTTTGTCGACCTGATCGGCGGCGGCCAGAAAACCTGGCGCACCGGCGGCCTGCCGCCCTTGGCCGAGCTCGTGGTCATCGGCGAGCTCGCGCAGGCTGCGGCCGATGGGCAGAGCGACGTGGGCCTGGATGAGCTGGGCATGTGGTTCGCGAGCCGTTTCGTCGAAGTCGTGTCCGATCAGACCAAGCCCAAGACCGCGCCCGTCGCTGTGGCACGTGATCGCCGCCGCGCGGTCGATGCCGCGATGTGGATCGACGCCCACTCGCAGCACGACATAGGCCTCGACGGCGCGGCCGCCGAGGCCGGCCTGAGCTCCTTCCATTTCCTGCGGCTGTTCTCGCAGGTGCTGGGCGTCACGCCGCATCAGTACCTCGTGCGCTCGCGCCTTCGGCATGCCGCGCGCCTGCTGGCCGACGACGACAGCCGGCCCGTGACCGAGGTCGCGCTCGACGTGGGCTTTGCCGACCTCAGCAATTTCGTGCGCACCTTTCACCGCGCCGCTGGTGTATCGCCGGGCAGCTTCCGCAAGGCGGCACAGGGCGACCGCAAGATTTTCCAAGACCGCATTGCCGCGCTCTTCCATGATGACCGCCTGATCCATCCATCGAGCAGGAAGCCATCATGTACGACCACATCGGACTGAAAGTCAAAGACCTCGCCGCGAGCCGCCGCTTCTACGAAGCCGCGCTCGCGCCGCTCGGCCATGTGCCGGGCCCGCATGACGACAGCTATGCGGGCATCGGCCCGGCTGACGAGCCCGCGCTGTGGCTCTACGCGGGCAAGGGCGCGAAAGGGTCCGGCACTCACATCGCCTTCCGCGCGCCGAACCACGAGGCCGTGGCGGCTTTCCACAAGGCCGGCCTGAAAGCAGGCGGCACCGACAACGGCGGCGCGGGCCCGCGGCCGGACTACAGCCCGACCTACTACGCGGCGTTTCTCATCGATCCCGACGGCAACAACGTCGAAGCTGTCTGCCCCTGAAGCGAGGTTTGCCATGGCCACGGTCTACAAGGAATTCATCGTCGAAGCAGATGCAGCCCATGTGTGGGACGCGCTGCGCGACTTCAGCGCGGTGCATACGCGGCTCGCGCCGGGCTTTCTCACCGGCTGCACGATCGACGCCGAGGGTGCCCGCATCCTCACCTTCGCCAACGGGCTTGTCGCGCGCGAGGTGCTGGTAGGCATCGACGACGCTCATCGCCGGTTGGCCTACACCGTCACCGGTGGACAGGCCGCGCATCACCACGCAACGGCGCAGGTGTTCGAGGAAGGTGCGGGTCGTTCGCGCTTCGTCTGGATCACCGACGTGCTGCCCGACGCCATGGCGGCCTACATCGGGCCGATGATGGAGCAGGGCGGTGCGGCCATGAAGGCCACGCTCGAAGGGCGTACCGTTTCGGCGGCCGCCTAGAAGTCTTCCAGCGGCAGGCCGACGTAGTTCTCCGCCAGCGCGGTGGAGGCAGCGGTCGAATGCACCAGGTAATCGAGCTCGGCCTCCTGGATCTTCTGGCCGAAGGCGCCCGTTTCCGGAAATTGGTGCATCAGAGAGGTGAACCACCACGAGAAGCGCTCGGCCTTCCAGACGCGGCGCAGGCAGAGGTCGGAGTAGCGGTCCAGCGCCGAGGCCGACTTCTCGCTGTAGAAGATCTCGAAAGCGCGTGAGAGATAGCCCACGTCGGCAGTTGCCAGGTTCAGCCCCTTGGCACCCGTCGGCGGCACGATGTGCGCCGCATCGCCAGCCAGGAACAGCGAGCCGAAGCGCATCGGCTCGGCGACGAAGCTGCGCAGCGGTGCAATGCTTTTCTCGAGTGAAGGTCCCGTCACCAGCCGTTCGCGCGCTTCGGGGTCGAGGCGCGCGCGCAGTTCGTTCCAGAAGGCCTCGTCGCTCCAGTTCTCCACGCGCTCTTCAGTGGGCACCTGCACGTAGTAGCGGCTGCGCGTGGCGCTACGCATGCTGCACAGCGCGAAGCCGCGTTCGGTATTGGCGTAGATCAGCTCGTGCGACACCGGCGGCACGTCGGCCAGCACGCCGAGCCAGCCGAAGGGGTAGACCTTCTCGTAGGTGTGGATTGCATCGGCCGGCACGCTCGCGCGGCTCACGCCGTGGTAGCCGTCGCAGCCGGCGATGAAGTCGCATTCGATCTCGTGCGTCTGGCCGTCTTTCTCGTAGCGCACGCGCGGCTTGCCCGAATCGAAGTCATGCAGGCTGACATTCGCCGCGCTGTAGATGGTGGTGAGCCCCTCGGCCGTGCGCGCTTCCATCAGGTCGCGCGTCACTTCGGTCTGGCCGTACACCGTGACCTGCTTGCCGCCCGTGAGGCCGTGCATGTCGATGCGGTGGCGTGCCCCCTTGAACAGCAGCTCGATGCCCTCGTGCGGCAGCCCTTCGGCCTTGGCACGGGCGTCGACGCCGGCACGCGCCAGCAGGTCCATCGTGACCTGTTCCAGCACGCCGGCGCGGATGCGGCCCAGCACATAGTCGCCGCTCTGGCGTTCGACGATGACGTTGTCGATGCCAGCCTTGTGCAGAAGCTGCCCGAGCAGTAGGCCGGCGGGGCCGGCGCCGATGATCGCGACCTGGGTGCGCATGTTCGTGTCTCCGAGAGGGTTTCGTGGAGCGTAGGCCGCATGCGGGCGTCTGTGGCGGTGGCTCGCGAGGCTCTGTGCGATCATGCGAACGCGTGCGCGATGATCGCGCAACACTTCGACCGGACGACGAACCACCGACGCATGACCATCGCCAAAGCCGACTTCATCGAGGGCATCGCCAAGGGAATGGCGGTGCTCGAAAGCTTCGACACCGAGCGCCAGCGCCTCAATGCCACGCTGGCCGCCGAGCGTGCGGGCCTCACGCGCGCCGCGGCTCGCCGGCATCTGCTGACGCTGGCCCACCTGGGCTACCTGGAAACCGACGGCAGCTATTTCTGGATGGCGCCCAAGGTGCTGCGCTTCTCGGGCAGCTATCTCGCATCGTCGCGTCTGCCGCGCGCGCTGCAGCCTACGCTGAACCGGCTCGCGGCGCAGACCGGCGAGTCGTTCTCGGCGGTGGTGCTCGACGGGGAAGAGGTGGTCATCGTCGCGCGCAGCGGCAGCTACGGCACGCCAACCCGCGTGCTGGCCTATGGCCTGCACCTCGGTGCACGGCTGCCTGCGCATGCCACCTCCACCGGCCGTGTCCTGCTGGCGGCGCTGGCGCCGACCCAGTTCACGCAATGGCTCAAGGGCCGTCACCTTGCGCGGCTCACGCCCAACACAGTGACGCAGGCGCGCGGCCTGCGGCAGCTGATTGCCCGCGCGCGCAAGGACGACTATTGTTTTGCCAGCGAGGAGCACGAGCTCGGCGTGCAGGCGCTGGCGGTGCCGCTGCGCGACATGCAGGGCCACACGGTGGCCGCGCTCAATGTGGTGCTGTCGGGCACGCGCTATCAGGAAGAGACCCTGCAGCGGGACATGCTGCCGCTGCTCTTCGAGGCCGCACGCGAAGTCCGCTCGTTGCTCTGATCTGAACTTTGGCCGTGGCCCGCGCCTCGAACCCCCGAAACGGACACAACCATGCGACTCCTCCTTCTAGAAGACGACGTGATGATCGGCGAGGCTGTACTCGACCTGCTGCGCGCCGAACAGTACGCGGTGGACTGGGTAAAAGACGGCGAAGCCGCCGAATCCGCCCTGCGCACCCAGCAATACGATCTCGTGATGCTCGACCTCGGCGTGCCGCGGCGCGACGGCCTCGAGGTGCTGCGCAACCTGCGCACACGCAAGCAGCGGATGCCGGTGCTGATCGCCACCGCGCGCGACTCGGTGCAGCAGCGCATCGAAGGCCTCGATGCAGGCGCCGACGACTACGTGCTCAAGCCCTACGACCTCGACGAACTGCTGGCCCGCATCCGAGCCCTGTTGCGCCGCGCGGCCGGGCGCGCCGAGCCGGTGTACGAGCACATGGGCGTGAGCATCAACCCGGCCACGCGCGAGGTCACCGTGGCCGGCCAGCCGGTGGTGCTGTCGGCCCGCGAATGGGCCGTGCTGGAGCCCCTGCTCGCGCGGCCCGGCATGGTGCTGTCGCGTGCCCAGCTCGAGGAAAAGCTCTACAGCTGGAAGGACGAGATCAGCAGCAACGCGGTCGAGGTCTATGTGCACGGCCTGCGCAAGAAGCTCGGCGCCGAATTGATCCGCAACGTGCGAGGCGTCGGCTACATGGTGCCGAAGGTATGAGGAGGGCGCTGACCGGATCGCTGCGCGCACGGCTGCTGTGGTTCCTGCTGGCGGCCATCGTGCTCGCCGCGGGCGCGCAGGCGCTGGTGGCCTATCGCACGGTGCTCGCCGAGGCCGACGACATCTTCGACTACCACATGCAGCAGATGGCGCTTTCGTTGCGCGCAGGCCTACCGCCGAGTGCGGCGGTAGGCGGCATCGGCACCGGCGAACAGAATTTCGATTTCGTCGTGCAGGTGTGGACCGCCGAAGGCGTGCGCATCTTCGAATCCGCCGAAGATGCCGCGCTGCCGCAGCTAGCGGTGCTCGGCTTTGCCGACGTGCACGCGCGCGGCACCACCTACCGCGTGTTCTCGATGCAGACGCGCGGGTTGGTGATCCAGGTGGCGCAGGACATGGCGGCGCGGCGCCACATGGCCGGCACGTTGGCCTTGCGCACCATCGCACCGGTGGCGCTGATGGCGCCGCTGCTGATGCTGGTCGTGTGGTGGGTCGTGAGCCGGTCTCTCGCCCCCGTGGCGCGCGTGCGTAAGCAGGTAGCGTCGCGTCAGGCAGACGACCTGTCGCCGGTGAGCGAAGAGAACCTGCCCGAGGAAGTGCGTCCGCTGGTGCAGGAGCTGAACCTGCTGTTCGACCGCGTGCGCCACGCCTTCGATGCGCAGAAGCACTTCGTCGCCGATGCCGCGCACGAACTGCGCTCACCGCTGGCTGCGCTGAAACTGCAGGTGCAAGGCCTGCAGCGCGCGCCTGACGATGCGTCGCGAGACCTCGCCGTGAGCCGCTTGGTGGCGGGCATCGACCGTGCCACGCGGCTCGTCGAGCAGATGCTCGCGCTGGCCCGGCACGAAGCCAGCATGGCGGCCGGTGCGAAGCCCGAGCCGGTCGATCTGTCCGAGGTTGCGCGGCTCGCGGTGTCCGATGCCGTGGCGGCAGCGCAGGCGCGCGGCATCGACATCGGCATCGCGCATGCCGATGCGGCTGTGGTCAACGGCCAGTCAGAGGCCTTGCGCATGCTGCTGCGCAACCTGCTCGAGAACGCGATCAAGTACACGCCCATCGAGGGCCGGGTCGACATCGGCATCACCCGCCAGAGCGACGCGGCCGAGCTCACCGTGGACGACAGCGGGCCGGGCCTGCCGCCCGATGAACGCGAGCGCGTGCTCGACCGTTTCTATCGCTCGGGCGAAACGCAGGCGCCCGGCAGCGGCCTGGGCCTGGCCATCGTCAAGTCGATTGCCGACCTGCACGGGGCGACGGTGGCGCTCGACCAGTCGCCCAGCCTCGGCGGCCTGCGCGTGCTGGTGCGCTTTCCCGCGGGCCGGGGCGTTTAAGCGGCGCTTAAGTCAGACCGACGACATTCCTTTCATCGTTTTGGCGCCCAAGCGCCCTGAAAGGAACCGACAAATGAACTCCCGTCTGACTTCGCCCCGCGCCCTGGTGATTGCCCTGGCGAGCGCGGGCGTGATCGGTGCCGTTGGTGCCGGTGCCTACACCAGCGCCCGTGCCGTGGGCACGCCGACCACCAATGCCACCGCCGTGGCGCCCGCGGCCATGGTCACGCTGCCCGACTTCTCGACCATCACCTCGCGCGACGGCCCGGCCGTGGTCAACATCAGCGTGACCGGCACCATGAAGGCCTCCGACGACGAGGCTGCCGCCGAGATCCAGGGCATCGACCCCGATGACCCGATGTTCCAGTTCTTCCGCCGCTTCCAGGGCCAGATCAACCCGCGCGGCCAGCAACAGCAGCAGCGCGAAGTGCCGGTGCGCGCACAGGGCTCGGGCTTCATCGTCGACCCCAGCGGCATCATCATCACCAATGCCCATGTCGTGAAGGACGCGAAGGAAGTCACCGTCAAGCTGACCGACCGCCGCGAATTCCGAGCGAAGGTGCTCGGCGCCGACGCCAAGACCGACATTGCGGTGCTCAAGATCGACGCGAAGAACCTGCCCGTGCTCGCGCTCGGCAACACCAAGGACCTGAAGGTCGGCGAATGGGTGCTGGCCATCGGCTCACCCTTCGGCTTCGAGAACACCGTGACGGCCGGCGTGGTGAGCGCCAAGGGCCGCTCGCTGCCCGACGACAGCTACGTGCCCTTCATCCAGACCGACGTGGCCGTGAACCCCGGCAATTCCGGCGGGCCGCTGCTCAACACGCGTGGCGAAGTGGTCGGCATCAACTCGCAGATCTACAGCCGCAGCGGCGGCTACCAGGGCGTGTCGTTCGCCATTCCGATCGACGTGGCGATCCAGGTGAAAGACCAGATCGTCGCGACCGGCAAGGCCACGCACGGCCGGCTCGGCGTGGCGGTGCAGGAAGTGAACCAGGCCTTTGCCGATTCGTTCAAGCTCGACAAGCCCGAAGGCGCGCTGGTCTCGAACATCGAGAAGGGCGGCCCCGGCGACAAGGCAGGCTTGAAGGCGGGCGACGTGATCCGCAAGGTCGACGGCCAGGCCATCGTGTCCTCGGGTGACCTGCCCGCGGTGATCGGCCAGCAGGCGCCGGGCAAGAAGGTCACGCTCGAAGTGTGGCGCCAGGGCGAACGCCAGGAACTGCAGGCCAAGCTCGGCGACGCGAGCGAGAAGCCCGCCAAGGCCGCGAAGGCCGATGCCGACGTGGGGCAGGGCAAGCTGGGCCTGGCGCTGCGTCCGCTGCAGCCGCAGGAAAAGCGCGAGGCCGCTGTCGAGAACGGGCTGCTGATCGAAGACGCGGCCGGTCCCTCGGCGCAGGCCGGGGTGCAGGCGGGCGACGTGCTGCTGGCCATCAACGGCACGCCGGCGCAGAGCGTGGAGCAGGTGCGCGAAGTGGTGGCCAAGGCCAGCAACAAGTCGGTGGCGCTCTTGATCCAGCGCGGCGAAGACAAGATCTTCGTGCCGGTTCGCATCGGCTGATCGAAGGGACGACGGCCCGATGAAGCCGCCAGGCAAGCTGCAGCTGGAAGTGATCCACGAACGCTCGCCGGCCGGCGGCCTCTCGGCGCACATCCTGCCCACGTCGGCCACCATGATCGGCGTGTGCATGACCGTGATGTCGATCGGGCACCTCGGGCCGCGCGACGACATGCGGCTGCTGATCGATCGCCTGCTGGCCGTCGACGCGCTGGTCTTCCTGGCCAGCGCGTTGCTGTCTTTCATCTCGATGCGCGCCCGCAGATCGGGTGCGCGGCTCGAAGCCTGGGGCGAGATGGTCTTCATCGCCGGCCTTGGCCTGCTGGCGCTGGGGGCGGTGACGCTGGCGTTCGCGCTGCGCTGAAAGAAGCCCCTCAGGCCCGTGCGCAGGGCCAGTCGAGCTGCATGCGCGCTCCCCCGGTTGCGGGGTCCACCGTTTCGATCTGCAGCCGCGCGCCGATGGACTGGGCTCGCGCATGCATGTTCGCGATGCCGTGTCCCCTGTGCCCACCACCGGGGGGCGCCGTCGGCAGGCCGCGTCCGTTGTCCGTGAGCACGATGCGCACCAGCGACGGAGTCTCGTCGCCATGCCAGCTCGCATGCATCACGATGCGCGTGGCCGCCGCGTGCTTCAGCACGTTGGTGAAGGCTTCGAGCAGGATGCGCTGCAGCTGCAGGGCCGCCCGCGCGGCGAAGGGCTCCAGCGGCGGAATGACCTCCACGTCCCACACCAGCTCGATGCCGGCTGCGTCGAGCCGCGGCTGCAGGCGGTAGCGCAGGGTGGCCAGCACGGTCGGCAGGTCGTCGTGCGTGGGCTGCAGCGAATCGACGGCCATGCGCATTTCGTCGAGCGCGAGCTTCACGTGCTCCTCGATCACGGCGCGGTCCGGCTTGGCCTGCGTCACCACGTTGAGCAGGCCCACGAGCTGCGAGCCCACGCCGTCGTGGATCTCCCGCATGATGCGCTGGCGCTCCAGCAGCACGGCCTGTTCCTGATTCTGCTGGCGCACGGTTTCGAAGGCGCTGCGCAACTGATCTTCGCGCTCCGCCACGCGGGCCGCGAGGTTGGTGTTGAGCGCGCGGTAGTCGGCCACGGTGCGGCTGTAGCGCTCGACCACGAGGCCGGCCAGGATCATCACGAAGAAGAACATCGCGTGCGCCGTCAGCGTGAAGTAGGCGCCGCCGAAGAGACCCATGCGCACCAGCAGCAGATCGTGCGCGCCGGCCAGGATGGCCAGCGTGCCCGCCGCCATCAGCACGCCCGCGATGCGCCGCCGATCCACCAGCGCGCCGTACACCACGTAGGGCAGGCAGACGATGCTGGTCAGCTGCAGGACGACCAGGCCGGCGGTCCACAGCGAAGGCCGCGCAAAGGCGAAAGAAGCACATGCCAGCGTGACCGACAGCGCGAGTGCGGCGTGGATCGAGCGCACCAGCCACGGCGGATTGCGCTCGAGCACCAGCAGCACGAAGCGCGCGATCAGCCCGATGTGGCAGGCATAGCAGACCGCCACCACCGCGCCCCACAGCGGCCAGGGAATCGGCACGTCGGGCCACACGCGGTCGAGGTTGCGCGCCACGCCCGAGAGCGCGGCCAGCGCGAAGCAGCCGTAGAGCGCATCGCGCTGGCGCAGCCACAGGCCGCCGGCAATGCCGCCCATCAGCAGCAGGCTGACGGCATACACGATGGCCGAGGTGTTGCGCCAGCTTTGCCGGTCGCGATAGAGCGCCGCGAGCGAGGCCTCGGTGTCGTACTGGACGCTGGCCAGCCCCGCGCCACGCTGGCGCTGGATGGTCGTGCGCACGACCAGCGACTGCGGCTGGCCCGTACGGTGCAGCACGGCCGGGACCGGAACCAGCAGGTTGCTCTTGGTCGCGTCGTGCTTCGGCACGCCCAGCGTGCCGAAGCTGGCCACCAGCGCGTCGTTGAACGAGATCGCCACCTGGTTGCCTGCGCCCGACATCAGCAGGGCCGCGGGTTCATCGCCCGGCACTGCGGCGGCAGGCAGGTCGATGCGGTAGGTCGCCTTGCCCCCGAGGCCGGGAAACTCGTGGTCCCAGCGAAAGGGCAGCTGCACCCAGCGCCTCTGCGCAGGCAGGCCATCAGGTTCGAGCGTGGCCTCGGCCGAGCTTATGTCGATGGTGGAGCCGGGTGTCCCGGCGGCATGGGCGTGGACGCCCGCCAGCGCAAGCCACAGGCACAGCAGCGCCGCAAAGAGCTGGCGATGAATGCCGCCGGCCACACTAGGGAAGCCAACCGAGGTTGCGCGCCTCGAACACCGCTTCCGATTTGTTGTGCACATCCAGCTTGCCGTAGATATTGCGGATATGGGTTTGGACCGTCGACGCCGAGACTCCCATCTGCGTTCCGACTTCGACATAGGTGAAACCACGAGAGACCAGGTCGAGCACCTCGAACTCGCGTGGCGACAGGCGTTCGGGAGCGATCGTCGAAGCGCTCGGTGCGGTGCTGGCGGGCTTGGCGGCAGCGGGTTGCTGTTGCCGTGGCGCTCCGCCCGAATGAGCCTGCCAGCGCCGCAGCAGCTTGCGCGCGATCACCGGCGACATCGGCGAGCCGCCGGCGCGCAGGTGGCGGATGTGGGTGGCGAGGTCGGCCTCGGTGCCGTCCTTCAGCAGGTAGCCGCTGGCGCCGGCCTCGAAGGCCTGGACCATGTTGGCCTCGTCGCCGAAGATCGACAGCACCATCACCGCGCAGGCCGGCTGCATGTTGCGGCACTGGCTGATCACCTGCAGCCCGGGGCGGTCGGGCAGGCCGAGGTCGACCAGCAGCACGTCGATGGGGTTGTCGACCAGCCAGCCGAGGATGTCGGCGGCGTTGGAGGCGCTGTAGGCCAGGCTCAGCGACGGGTCGGCATCGACCACGCGCGAGATGCGCTCGCGCATGCCGGTGTCGTCTTCGACGAGGGCAACCTGTGTTTCTGCGGTCATGCTTGCGCCGGCCCGGGGAGGCTGTATGCGCTCATGCAGGACGTGGGGGCGAGGCGCATGGAGAAGGCTCTGGGTTGCTGCTGGATGGCGCAAAGAGTAGAGGGCGGCCCACGTGCCGCCCATCCTATATACGGGGGAGGCGGCCCACCGCTTTCCGTGGCCTGCGTGCCGCCTTGCCGAGCCGGGCGGCCACGAGCGCCAGGTGCTCGACCAGTTCCTTCGGCGATTCGACCTCGAAGTCATGCGGCAGGCAGCCAAGCCAGACAGCCAGCGCGTCGAGCGAATTGGCACCGGTGGCGATGCGCGTAGAGCTTTCGTCGATGGCCTGCGGCGTGCCGCTGACCCAGCCGAGGTACGGCTCGAGCGCCTTGGCAGATGCATGCACCACGACCTGCGCATGGTGCAGATAGGGCGACACCTGCAGCGCGTGTTCCATGTAGGACGCGACGTCGCCGTGGGGCAGTCGGCGCGGCGTGAATCGCGCGCCGGTGGGCGTGGGTTCGACGATGCGGTCGAGGCGGAAGGTGCGCCAGTCCTGGCGCGTCGTGTCCCAGGCCAGCAGGTACCAGCGCTGCCCGGTCTGCACCACGCGGTGCGGCTCCACCGTGCGTTCGGTGACGGCGTCGTGGTGGTCGCGATAGCCGAAGCGCAGTTCGAGCCGGTCGGTGCAGGCCTCGGCAAGAAAGGACACGGCCTTCAGCCGCACCGGCGACTTGCCGCGCAGCACCGGCACCACCGACGCGCGCACGCTGTCGAGCCGGCGGCGCAGTCGCGGCGGCATCAGCTGTTCGAGCTTGGCCAGCGCGCGCATCGAGGCGTTCTCGATGTCGCCAGCGGCGCCGACCGGGTTGCCCAGGCCGAGCGCGACGGCGATGGCTTCTTCGTCCTCCAGCAGCAGCGGGGGCAGGGCAGTGCCCGCGCCCAGCCGGTAGCCGCCTGCCACGCCGGAGGTGGAGTCGACCGTGTAGCCGAGGCTGCGCAGGCGGTCCACGTCGCGGCGCAAGGTGCGCTCGGTGATTTCGAGCCGGGCGGCGAGTTCGGCGCCCGTCCAGGAGCGTTGTGCCTGGAACAACGAAAGAAGCCGGATCAGGCGTGCAGAGGCAGACAGCATGTGCGCATGATGCCCGCGATCGAGGACAGTATCTGTCCGCAATGGGTCGTAGCCTTGGCTTTCATCTCAACCCCGGGACACAGACCCATGAAGAAGACATACAACGGCAGCTGCCATTGCGGCAAGGTTCGCTTCCAGGCCCTGATCGATCTCGCCGAGGGCACGGGCAAATGCAATTGCTCGATCTGCACCAAGGCCCGCGCATGGGGCGCGATCGTGAAGCCGGAGGCCTTCACGCTGCTGTCGGGAGAAGAAGACTTGTCGCTGTACCAGTTCAACACGCACAGCACCGAGCACCTGTTCTGCAGGCACTGCGGCATCCGGTCGTTCGGGCGTGGCAATGTGCCCGAGATCGGTGGTGCCTATGTCAGCGTGAACGTGAGCTGCCTGGACGACGTCACGCCGCAAGAGCTGTCGGCGGCACCCGTCCGGTACATGGACGGGCGCAACAACAACTGGTTCGAGCCGCCGGCCGAAACGCGCTACCTCTGAACGAGGCGGGCCGGCCGGCGATGTGCGCTACTGCGCCTGCTTGCTGCTGCGGCGCTGCTGCTTTGCTGCTCCCGGCGCCGAGGTTTGCGAGGGCGCCGCACCGCCGTCCACGCCCAGGCGGCCGCCACCGCCGAGGCCCTGGCCGCGCACCGTCTGCGCCTTGTAGTTGCGCAGCGAGCGGACCATCTGGTTGAACGCGTCCATGAAGGCCGCGGCAATCACCTTGCCCTGCGGCGTGCGCGTGTAGCCACCAATGCCGCCCGCGGCGGAAAGGCCGCCCAGGCCCGCAAAGCCCGCGAAGTCGGTCTTGGAGGCGCTGCCTTCGGCGGCCGCAACCTGCACGCCAGAGCGGTTGTCGATCAGGGTCAGCAGCGCGCTGGCTTCCTTGGTCTGCATGCTCGCGCCCAGTTGGGCGATGGCGCGGCCGCGGCCGCCACCCACCAGGCCGCCAAGAGCGCCACCCAGGCCGCCGGCGTCGCTGTTGCTGAAGACGATCTCGGGCGACAGGCCGTAGTCGGAAGCCACCATCTGGCCGCGCCCGAAGTTGCTGCCGCCGCGCATCTCGCCCGACTGCATCAGCGCGCGCTCGCGCGTCATGGCGTTCATGCCGGCTGCACCGCGCTCGACCACCACGAAGCAGTTCGATTGCTGCACCAGCAGGCGCAGCAGGTTGGCAGTGGGAGGCAGCTTGTATTCGCCGGTGAGGATGGTGTACCAGCCGGCATTGACGTTCTCGATCAGCGAGACCGTGCCGAGTGGCGAATCGCAGCGCTCGAGCTGGCTGCTTTCGCCGGAGGTTGCGCTGCCTGCGGCGCTGCCGGTGGCCACGGTCTTGGCCGACTGGCTGCCCATTTGCATGTCCATGGTCTGGCAGCCTGAAAGGGCCAGCAGGCCCGCGAGTGCACTTGCGAGAGAGAGTTTGGAAAAAGCCATGTCCGATCTGTCAGGTGAAAAGAATGAGATGCCCGGTGCGGACGTCGCTTGATCAAGACCGAAGATGGAATTGCCATGGCCTGTTCGACCTCCCGATTCGACGCGCCGCCGGCGACCGCGCGAACATACATTCCGCGTGTCCGGTGCACCAGTGCCGAAAGTCATGGGCATGCGGGCGTGGCCCACCCGGCAGCTACAGTCGGGCCTTCACTCCGAGGAGCTTTCAGATGGCAACCAGGAAGAACGTCGTTGGAGAAGCGGCAGCGGAACTGACCCGCCAGCAGGTGCAGCAGGCCCTGGCCATCGCAGGGGCCTCGAACTTCGCCGGAGCCGCCGACCCGGCTTTCGTCGGCTCCATCCTGGTGGCCCTGGCCGTCAACACCAGCGCCGTGAGCGCGACCATCGACAGCGCAAAGGACCGCACCGGCGTCGTCATGAAGCACTGATCGACCGACCTGGAGGCACAGGCATCGTCAACGCGTGTATTCGCCGTTGGCCTCCGGCTGGAACAGCACAGCGACCACGCGCGCCGCGCCTTCCGCGCCGTTGGGCATCTGCCAGCGTGCGAGCGTGCCCGTTCTCACGCCCAGCAGGCCGATACCTACGGGCGACAGCACCGAGACGAAGCCCTCACCCGGCTGCGCGTCGCCGGGGTAGCAGAGGGTGATCTTCTGCCGCTGGTGCGTGGCAGGGTCTTCCACCTCCACCTGGGAATTCATCGTCACGATGTCCGGAGGTACCTCGCGCGAGGGCAGCACGTCCGCCGCATCGAGAAGCTCGGTGAGCGCGGGAGGAAGCTGCTGGCCCGGCAGTTTGCCGAGACGGACGAAGTCGAGTTCGGTGAGCGTGCGCTCCCCGTGAATGGTTGCAAGCATGAAGCACTCCAGTTGAATGCGACCTCGCCCTGTGCAGGAGAGCGGGCGAAGTCGCTGCCGCGCGGCGGGTGCCCGGCGGTCAATGGTTCGCGCATCAGGAAGGAAGGTAGCGGACCGCCGGGCTCAGGAAAGTGCGGAGGTGCGTCGCAAGACCGCCGTAGTCGCCGCAGCGGCAACATCCGCGCGACGGCCTGCCGCTGCCTGGGGCAGGGCTGCGCGTGCAGGGTGTTTGCGGTACACGGACGAGGGGGCCATCCGGACGAGTGTAGGGACGTGCTGCGAGACCATCAAGCAATGGCCTCACGTGCCTTGCCGGTAAGCGCGATGTGGGCCAAGGTGTTGTCTGAGAAAAGCCGGCACCTGCGACAAGGTCACGAAGCGCTCGCGCGGCGGATGGGAATCAGCAGATCGGTGCGCAGTTCGGACGGCGAGACCTTGCGGGACGAGTTCAGGTAGTGCTCCAGCGTGGGCCGGTCGTCCGGCTCGTAGCCGCTGGCCGGCAGCCACCGGACATAGAGGGCGCGCACGGCCGCGTTGATCTGGGAGTAGGGGCCGGCCAGGCGGTGCACGGCGTAGCAGCCACCGGGAATGTCGAGCATCTGGACCTCGGCGTCTTCCGGCCAGGGGTCGGGCGAGGCGACGGCGGCGTAGTACCTGAAGCTGGCCGAGTCTTCGGGTTCGTTGAACGAGGCGCCCCACCGGTCCGAGATGACTCGCCCACCGGCCTGCAGGCGCAGCCGCCGATGGGTATGGGGAATGGTCGCGAATGACCCCTGGTGCCGCAGCGCGTGCAGCCGCTGCGCCGGGCACTCGACGATCCGCACGGCCGGTGCAGCGCCTTCGTTGTTCTCACCGGAACGCGGCAGCGCATCGACGTCGAGGATCGCCCGCGCCATCTGCTGCTGGAATGCGCGCGGCGACTGTCCGGTGAACTGGCCGAAGGCGCGCGTGAAGGCTTGCGGGCTCTCGTAGCCCACGGCCAGCGCGACCTGCGTGACGCTCTGGGTACCGCCTTCCAGCAGGCGGGTGGCGAGCGCCAGCCGAACGCGGCGGACCGTGGCGGCCACCGTTTCGCCGGCCACGCTTGCGTAGACGCGGTGGAAGTGAAAGGGCGAGAAGTGCGCGAGCCGCGCAAGGTCTTCGAGCCGGTGATCGGCCATCGGGTCCGCGACGATGGCCGCGACTGCGCGCGCCACGCGGGCCCGGTAGTCCTGCTCGGTTCGACGGCTTTCCATGCGCGGGAGTTTGCATCCTTCGCCGGGCCGGTACTTAGCCGACTTTGCGCATATTCAAAAAGATGCCGGGGCTTGCTGATCTGCCCGAAGAAAGGCTCCAAACGCGGATTTGTTCACAATTGAATACATTGGTGCTAATCTAGAGTTGCGGTCTGTCACACCATCGTCATGGCGTGCATCTGGAGCCGTCTTTGAAGCACCCGCATTTCTTCGCCCTTGGTGTCCTTCCCCGCACATGCTTTTTCGGCGCGCTGCTGCTGTGGTCGGCGGGCGACGCGATGGCGGCCTGCACCAGCACTTCGGGCGTGAGACTGCAGGCCACGGCGGGCTCCGTGTGCAGCGCGGCCGGCAGCTACGGCAGCAGCGGCGTGCCCGGGGGGCAATCAGCACTGGGCGCATCGGGCGGCGGCATCGTCAATGCCGCGGGCCTCATCACCATGACGATGTCCCAGAGCGGCATCAACGGCGTGTACGCGACGGGCACCGACTCGCAGATCAACCTGCTCGGTGGCCTGACGCTGGACCGCCCCGGCGCAAGCACGGGCATTCGCGGCCTGCGCGCGGCGAGCGGGGGCACCGTCACCGTGAACGGGCCGTTGTCGATCACGCTGTCCAACGGGGCCAGCAACTACGGCATTTACGCGGAGCTGGCGAACACCCGCGTCATCCTGAACGGCGACACCAGCATCACCATGGGAGCCGGGGCTTCGTACTCTCCCGGCATTCGCATGACTACGGGGGCCAGCCTCGTGTCGAACGGCGCGATGGTCATCAGCGCGGCTGGCGACTCGAGGTCCGATGCGATCGCGACCGATCTTGGCGGCACCGCGCAACTCAACGGCAGCCTGAACCTGAGCGTGAGCGGCCAGCAGGCCTCGGCGCTCAAGATCACCAGCGCCGGAACCATCACCTACACGGGCACGGCAAGCCTGAACAACTCGGGCCTCAACGGGTCGGGCATCCGTGCGGTCACGGGCGGCGTGGCAACGGCCGCCGCATCGTCGAGCACCACGATCCATTCGAGCGGCATCAACAGCATCGGCATCTCGGTGCGCGATGCCGGCTCGCAGGTGAACCTGGCGGGCCCCGTGGCGATCCAGGCCACCGGCGTCACTCAGGCGAACACGCCAAGCGGCACGCAGGAGTCGTACGCCGCGGGCCTGCTGGTCACCGGCGGCGGCGCGATCAACGCGACGGGCTCGCTCGCGATCACCACCACCGACGCCAGCAGCTACGGCGCCGCGATGCTCGCCAGCGGCCCTTCGATCAGCGCCACCGGCACCGGCTCCATCACCGCCGCTGGCAGTGCGCTGGGCTTTCTCTCGGGCTCAGGCCAGACGGCAAGCTTCGACGGCTTTGCAATCACAAGCGTATCGGGCGACCTCGTGCGCGTCGATGCAGCCACTGGCGCGGTGCTCACATTGAAGAACACGAGCGCCACCGCCAGCAGCTCCGGCAACCTGCTGCAGGCACTAAACGGCAGCAGCCTCACCTTCACCGCCGATCGCAGCACGCTGAGCGGCAACGTCGTGACGGACACCACCAGCGTCGTCGACATGCGCCTGTTGAACGGTTCCAGCCTCGCGGGCAGCATCGATCCGGTGGACCTCACCGTCGATGCCACGAGCCGCTGGACGATGACGGGCAGCTCGTCGCTGAGCAGCGTGACGCTCGCGGGGCGAATCGACTTCCAGCCGCCTGGTTCGGCGGGCTCCGGCTTCGTGCCGCAGACGCTCACCGTCAACGGCAACTGGGTGGGGCAGGGCGGCATCGTGGGCATGCGCACTGCCCTCGGGGACTCCGGCTCACTGACTGATCGCATCGTCATCAACGCAGGCACCGTGAGTGGCACCACCACGCTGCAAGTGAGCAATGCAGGCGGCCTTGGCGCATTGACGACGGGCGACGGCATCATGCTCGTGAGCGCCATCAATGGAGCGACGACCACGGCGCAGACCACGAAGAATGGCTTCTCCCTGGCTGGCGGCCATGTGGACGCCGGCGCCTACGAGTACCGCCTCTACAGCGCGGACGCCTCAGGGGCCGGCGAGAACTGGTACCTGCGCTCGACCGCGCCGGCGACCGCGAGTCCGACAGGCCCGGCCACCGCGACCTTGCCAACCTACCGCGCCGAGGTTCCCCTGTTCGCCGCGCTGCCGTCGCAACTTCGGCGGGCCGATCTGGCGATGCTGGGCAACCTGCACCGGCGCATGGGCGATGGCGATGGTGTCGCGTCGAATGAAAGTGCGCCGCAGGGCCAGCGTGCCGCATGGGGCCGGCTGGTGTACGCCGACATCGACCTGCGCCAGCAAGGTACGGTCACGCCCTCAAGCGACGGGCGCCTGCGCGGCTTCCAGACCGGTGTGGACCTGTATGCGCCAACGGGCTCGGCATGGCGCGCCGGTGTGTACGTCGGCCAGCTCGAAGGCCGTGTCGGCGTGCAAGGCTTTGCGCGTGGCGTGCAGGGCACTGTGGGCAGCAACGACCTGCGCTCGCGCTACCTGGCGGCCTACGCCACGTGGAAGGACGGTGAGAACGATCGCTATGCCGACGCCGTCCTGCAGGGCGGCAGCCACCGCTACGGCGTGGAAGCGACGGGCAACCAGGCCAGTTGGGGCAAGGGCCGCGGCCTGCTGGCGTCGCTGGAGGTCGGACAGGCCTTCGGGCTCGCTCCGGGCTGGCGCATCGAGCCGCAGGCCCAGGTCGTCTATCAGAAGCTGAAGCTCGACGACGCAGTTCTCTCCGGTGCCAATGTGTCGCAGCAAACCGGTGGCGGTTGGCTAGGCCGCCTTGGCGTACGCGTGCGCGGTGAAGTTGCGACGGCCGCCGGCCTGCTGCAGCCCTATGCACGCCTGAACCTCTACAGCGCCAGCGCGGGCACCGACGTCGCGCAGTTCATCAACGCGGCGGCCGTCACGCGCATCGCCAGTGCCACCGGCTACCGCAGCGTGGAGCTGGCCGGTGGATTTACCTTGCCGCTTTCGCGAGCCGCCAGTGTCTATGGCGAGATCGGTCGCCTCTATGCGATGGGCGGCGACACGCGGGCACGGTCGTCGTTGCAAGGGTCTGCTGGCGTGCGCGCGCGCTGGTAGCGTTGTGAAGCGAAGAAAAAGAAAAAGCCCGCCGTCCGTAAAAGACAGCGGGCTTTCCAGAGGCCTTGCGGCTTGTATTGGCTCCTCGACCTGGGCTCGAACCAGGGACCTACGGATTAACAGTCCGGCGCTCTACCGACTGAGCTATCGAGGAACAAGCCCTAAATTATATGCAATGGATTTACCGATCCTGAGCCGGCCGGCTGCTTTTTTGCGCTGATGCGATGACTGTCTGCAACACCGCAATTGAAAATGCCCCGCTACCTTTTGAGTAGCGGGGCATTCAGAGGCCTTGCGGCTTTGTAGTGGCTCCTCGACCTGGGCTCGAACCAGGGACCTACGGATTAACAGTCCGGCGCTCTACCAACTGAGCTATCGAGGAACAAGCCTTAGATTATAGCGTGCTTTTTTACGGCTTCTCAAGAGTGCGTTCAAAGCGCAACGCTCAGGCCCAGACGCAGCGTGCGCGGCGCACCCGGGAACAGATACACGTGGCTGAACTGGTAGGGCGATTCCTTCCAGTAGCGGCGGTCGAACAAGTTGTCGACGGCCAGCGTCCAGCTCGTGTTCACGCCGCGCAGCTTGGTGTCGTAGCGCAGCACCGCATCGACGCGTGTCCACGAAGGCAGCGTGATCGAACCATCGGGCAGCACGTTGCGCCGGCCTTCATACGAAAGCTGCCCCGCGATTTCAAGGCCCGGCACCGATGCGACGCGGTACGCAGCCTGCGCACGCAGCACTTCCTTGGGCACGTTGGTCGGCGATTGCCCATTGAGCGCCGGATTCGCAGTGCTGCCGCGCCGCTTGGCATCGATCACCGCGACGCTGCCACCGATGCGCCACGGCCCCTGGCTCCATTGCGCACCGGCCTCCAGGCCGCGATGCACCGCGCGCCCGTCGTTGCGCACTTCGCAATAGGCGCCGCACAGGTCGATGTTGGTCATCGGCCGCGAGATGTCGAACCATGCCACTTGCCAGTTCAATGCCTCGCTGCCGCCCTTCAGGCCCAGTTCCCATTGGCGCGAGGTGAGCGCGGGCAGTGCCTGCCCCGCGTTGCTGTACTGCGAGACCCTGTTCGGCACGACCTGCGACTCGACACCCTTGCCCCAGCTTGCATAGGCCAGCAGCCCCGGCTGGATGGTGTAGCTTGCCGCGATCCACGGCGTGGTCACGTCCTGCTTGTACCCGGTCGGGCTCGAGCCGTCGTTGCCGATGCTGCTGCGGTCGAGCCGCGTGTGGCGCACGCCGAGCCAGGTGGTGAAGCGATCGTTCCAGCGGATCGCGTCCTGCACCGACAGTTCGGTCGAGCGCTCGTCGCGGTTGGTCTGCGGCGTGGTGGCGTCCGGGCTCGCCGGCACCACGGCTGTGCCCCAGATGTTGCCGGTGCCCGCGTAGTTGTAGGCCTGGTTGTCGAAGCGGTTGCGCACGCGGCTTTGCAGCAGCCCGAAGCCGAGCTCGTGCCGCACGCTGCCCGTCATCACATTGCCCTTGAGGTTGAGGCTGCCCGCCGTCTGCGTGCGGCGCTCGTTGTCGCTGCGGAAGTCGTAGACGTCGAAGGTGCCGTCCGAACAATACCGGTCGTAGTTGCCTTCGGCGCTGCAGCCGAAGGCGTAGGCCAGGCGGTCGTCGCTCTTCAGCCGTTGCTGGCCGATCTGCGCGCTCCAGCGCCAGTCGGCGTTCAGCGCCTGGCTGAAGCGTACCGTACCCGTCAGCGCCTTGAACACCGAGGGCTGCGACCACGGCTGGTTGTTGAGGTTGATGCGCGGGTCGACCGGCGCCGGCAGCACGTTGCCCAGCAGGCTGTAGCCATTCTGGCTCGGCTGCGTCTTGCGGCTTTGCTCGATCTCGAACTCCAGCACCGAGTCGCGCGTGATGCGCCAGTCGGCCGCGAGCGAGAAAAGGTTGCGGTTGCCGTCGAGGTTGTGCGTCAGCGGCTTGAGGTTTTCGCTCGCCACGTTGAGTCGGTAGCCGAACTGGCGGTCTTCACCGAAGCGCCCGCCGAGGTCGAGCGCGCCGAGCACGCTGCCACGGCTCGTGGTCTCGATGCGCACCGTGCGCAGGTCTTGCTCGGTGGGCCGTTTCACGACGTAGTTGACCAGCCCGCCCGGCGCGCTGGTGCCGGCCTGGATGCCGCTGGTGCCGCGCAAGATTTCGACGCGCTCCTTGTTGTCGAGCGGAATCGATGTCTCGGCGCTGATCGGCAGGCCTTCGCGCCGGTAGTTGAAGCGGTTGTCCAGCACGAAGCCGCGCACCGTGAGGTAGTCCCAGTAGCCCGCGGAGTTGTAGGCGTCTGTGACCGAGGCGTCGAACTGCGTGAGGTCGGCGAGCCGGCGTGCGCCGCTGTCGCGCAGCTGCTTGCTGTCGATCACGGTGGCCGAGATCGGCAGTTCGCGCAGTGGCACGTCGCCAAAGCCGCTGACGTCGGCTTGCGGCGCCGCGGCCGCGTCGTTGACGGTGACTTCAGGCAGCGCGGCCTGTTGCGCGCTGGCGCTCCAGGCCGTGGCAAGAAGGGCTGCGGCGATGGCGCACGAGAGAGGCGAGAGGGTGTGTTGCTTCATTCTGTTCAGTTGCTGACCGCAGCGGTGCTCATGGCTGCCATCCATTGCGCGGCCGTGGCCTCGGGGTCTTCGGCCGCGACCAGCGCGCGCACCACGGCGACGGAGCCGACGCCGGTGGCCAGCACCTCGGGCAGCCGCACGGCATCGATGCCGCCGATGCCGACCTGCGGATAGCCGCGCAGCAGGCGTGCATAGGCGCCGAGCCGGGCCGCGCCCTGCGGCGCGGTGGCCATCTTCTTGAGCGTGGTCGGGTACACCGCGCCCATCGCGATGTAGCTCGGGCTCACCTTGTCGGCGCGCACCATCTCGGCATAGCCGTGCGTGCTGACGCCCAGCCGCAGGCCCGAAGCACGCAGTTGCGCCAGTTCGTCGGGCGAGAGCGCGTCCAGGTCTTCCTGGCCGAGGTGAATGCCGTAGGCGCCGGCCGCGATGGCGATCTGCCAGTGGTCGTTGATGAAGAGCAGCGCACCGGTGCCTTGCACCGCTTCAACGGCCGCCTGCACTTCGCGCTCGATGGCTGCGACATCGTCGGACTTGAAGCGCAGCTGCACTGTCGGTACTCCTGCACGCGCCATGCGGCCGACCCATTGCGCGTCGGGCAGCACGGCGTACAGGCCGAGCCGTTCGGGGCAGGTCGGAAATGCGTCGTCGCGCGCGGTGGGCGGAAACGGCCGCATGCCGAAGTCTTCGGGCGCGTCGGGCCACAGCGTGGCGTCGAAGTTGCTCAGACGTTGTGTCTGTGCGCGCCAGGCATGGGCCAGGCATTCGGCATCGATCTCGATGAAGCCGAGGGCCGTGCAGGCCTGCTTGGCGCCGCGGTAGACCGGATCGTCCGAAGAGAAGTTCGGTGCACTGATGGGCGCGGATGTGATGGCACCAAAGCGCAGCCCGTGGGCCGCGACAATGGCGTGCGCGATGGCGCGGGCGTCGTTCGCGGTGCTCATGGTGCGTGATGCCAGAAGGGCGTGCCGAGTACGGGCGTGCTCGGCTGGGCGGCGTCTTGCGCTGCCATGGCGCCGGCGCGATATGCGGTGCGGCCGGCCTGCACCGCATCGGCGAAAGCGCCCGCCATCGCGACCGGGTCTTGCGCCAGCGCAACGGCTGTGTTGAGCAGCACGCCGTCGTAGCCCCATTCCATCACCTGGCAAGCATGCGACGGCAGCCCCAGGCCCGCGTCGACCAGCATCGGCACCTTCAGCCGATCACGCAGCACCTGCAGCGCATAGGGGTTGACCGGCCCGCGGCCGGTGCCGATGGGTGCGGCCCATGGCATCACCGCCTGGCAGCCGACATCGACCAGTCGCTGGCACAGCACCAGGTCTTCGGTGCAATAGGGCAGCACCTTGAAGCCGTCGCGGATCAGCTGCGAGGCCGCATCGACGAGGTTCAGCGTGTCGGGCTGCAGCGTGTAGTCGTCGCCGATCAGCTCGAGCTTGATCCAAGGCGTGTCGAACAGCTCGCGCGCCATCTGCGCGGTGGCGATCACTTCCTGCACGCTGTGGCAGCCGGCGGTGTTGGGCAGCACCGGCACGTCGAGCTTGCGCAGCAACTCCCAGAAGCCGTTGCCGAGGTCGCTGTTGCCAGAGCCCTGGCTCGCCGTCTGGCGGCGCAGCGAGGCGGTCAACATCGCTGGCTTTGCGCGCTTCACCGCGGCTTCGAGCAAGTCGGGCGAGGGGTAGCGCGCAGTGCCGAGCAGCAGGCGGCTCTGGAAGGTTTCGCCGTAGAGCACCAGTGGGTCGTTCGTGGTCGTCATGTTCTTTGTCTCCATCATTCAGCCGCCCGTCACGGGGCGGATCACTTCGATGCGGTCGTCGGACTGCAGTGCGCGCGCGGCATACGCCGAGCGCGGCACGAACTCGCGGTTCACGGCCACCGCGAAAGGCGGCGTGGCGTTCAGTGCGGCCAGCGCGTCGGTGAGCGTGGCGTGGTCGGGCAGCACGAAAGGCTTGTCGTTGATCAGGATGTTCATGTGTCGGAGGTCTCCATGCCGAAGCTCCTTGCGAGGGCCGAGTGGCCGTGCGCGAGCAGCTCCATCGCGGCGTCGAGCAGCGCGGGCGCGATCATGAAACCGTGGCGGTACAGGCCGTTGATCTGCAGCACGCGCGGCTGCGGCTGGCGGATGGCGGGCAGGTTGTCGGGCAGCGTGGGGCGGCACTGCGTGGCGATCTCGACGATGCGCGCTTCGGCGAAGCCGCTGTGCACGGCATAGGCGGCGCTCAGCAGTTCGAGCGTTGAGCGCACGCTGGCGGGCGACATGTCGTCGGACTCGATCTCGGTCGCGCCGATCACGAACAGGTTGCCGGGCTTGGGCGCGATGTAGAGCGGGTAGCGCGGATGCACGAGGCGGGTGGGGCGCTGCAGGCTCACTTCGGGCGCATGGACGCGGATTACTTCGCCGCGCACGCCGCGCAGCGCGCTCCACTGGGGCTTGGCGCCGAGGCCGCGGCAGTCGATCACCCAGTCGGGCTGGCCTGTCGTGCCGGGTGAAAAATCAGACGGTGCGCGTGGCGATTGCCAGTGCAGCGTGACACGAGGGCTGGCCTGCAGCGTCGCGAGCAGCGAGGCCAACAGCGCACGGTTGTCGAGCTGGCCTTCGCCGGGCAGGAACAGGCCCTGCGCAAAGCGCTGGCCCAGTGAAGGTTCCAGCGCTGTAATGGCCGGGCCGTCGAGCGTCTGCATTGGCGCGAGTTCGGGCACCTGCGTGCCGGTGCTGGCGAGCACGCGTGCAAGCCGCGCGGCTTCGGCGCTATCCTGCCGGTGCCAGAGCACCAGCGTGCCGTCGCGCTGGAAAAAAACGGGCTGCGCCAGCAAGGCCAGCAGTTCGGGCCAGCGCGAGAGCGCGTGCTGCCCCATGCGCACGACCGACACCGGCGCCACGGCCGATTCGGCAAGCGGCGCAAGCATTGCCGCTGCCACGCGCGCGGCAGCGCCTTCGGCATCGGGACTGCCGGCTTCGAACAGATCGACCTTGCAGCCAGCCTGCGCGAGCGTCACCGCCAGCAGGCGGCCCATGAGGCCCGCGCCGAGGATGGCGGCCGATTGAAAAGGAAGGCTCACAGCCGTGCTCCTTCGCATTGCCGATACCGCCGATAATTTTCGGCATGACCCAAGGACCCACCCAGCGCTACGCACGCGTGCTTTCCATCGCCGGCTCCGACAGCGGCGGCGGCGCCGGCATCCAGGCCGATCTCAAGACCTTCGCGGCCCTCGGCTGCTACGGCATGACGGCCATCACCGCGCTCACTGCGCAGAACACGCTCGGCGTATCGGGCATCCACGGTGTGCCGCCCGATTTCCTCAAGGCGCAGATCCAGGCCGTGGTGGAGGACATCGGCGTCGATGCCGTCAAGCTCGGCATGCTGCATGCGCCCGAGATGGTCGAGGTGGTGGCCTGGGCCATCGACCGCTACCAGCTGAAGAACGTGGTGCTCGACCCCGTGATGGTCGCCACCAGCGGCGACCGCCTGATCGCCGCCGAGACGGTGCAGGTGCTGGTGCGCGAACTGTTCCCGCGCGCCGTGGTCGTCACGCCCAATCTCGACGAGGCGGCCTTGCTGATCGGCCATGCCATCGATGGCGTCGATGCGCTCGATGACGCGGCAAACGAGTTGCTCGCGCTCGGCGCGAAGGCCGTGCTGCTCAAGGGCGGCCATCTGCCGGGCGATGAGGTGGTCGACGTGCTGCTGCAATCCGGCGGTGAGCGCAGGCGCCTGGCTTCCAGGCGCATTGCCAGCCGCAACCTGCACGGCACGGGATGCACGCTGTCGTCCGCCATTGCCGCGCACCTTGCGTTGGGTGCGGCGCTGCCCGAGGCGGTCGAACGGGCGCGCACCTACATCCTCGGCGCGATGGCTGCCGGTGCGGATGTGAAGATCGGCGCGGGTCATGGCCCCCTCAACCACGGCTTTGCGCCAGTGCCGACGCACCGCCTGCCGTTGTCAGCTTCGGCCGGCTGAGCCAGGCCAGCACGAAGGTCGCCGCCAGCGTCGGCAGGGCGGAGCCGAACTGCGGCGCCCACTTGGCCAGCGCGTGATACGCCGCGATGCCCGCGATCCAGATCAGCGCCGCGCCGAAGTCGATCTGGCGCGTACCGGCCAGTGATACCGACTGGCCGCTGCCCAGCCGCCCGATGATCACGCCGTACAGCGGCACGAACACCGAGCTCAGAAGCAGCAGGAAGGGCTCCAGCGTGTGCATCGGCAGCACCAGCGCCAATGCGATGCACAGCGCGGCCAGCAGCAGGCCCCAGCGCTTCACGCTCCAGCGCGGCAGCAGGCTGTGCGTGGAGACCGAGCCTGAATAGACATCGCCGTACGCGTTGTCGAGTTCGTCGATCAGGATCAGGCCCAGCGCCACCAGTCCGCCTTGCGCCAGCAGCAGCGCGGTGACGAGGCTCACGCCGGGCTCGGCCACGCTCACCACCATCACGCCCAATGCGTAGCACCAGATGTTCGCCAGCGCATAGCCGATCCAGGTGCCGCTGAACGCGCTGCCCAGCCCTCCGGCATTACGTTTGCCATGTCGCGCGTAGTCGGCCACCAGCGGCAGCCAAGACACCGGCATCGCAATCACGAGGTCGAGCGCGCTGAACATGCCCATCGTGCCGTCGCCCGGGCGTGCCCAGAAGGCGTCCAGGCCCTTGGCCTGAAGCCGCGTCGCGAATTGCCATGTGAGCCAGATCAGCGACAGCACCACCAGCGGCAGGCCGAAGCGGCTCACGAAGCGCCGCACTAGCTTGACCATCGAGCCCGCGAGCAGCGCCAGCAGCACCGCGCCCCACAGCAGCGTGGTCAGCACGCCGCCCCAGGCAGTGCCCAGCGAGGGGCCGACCACCGACTGGCCGATGGCCTGCGTACCTTCCCGCATGATGACCAGCTCGAAGGTGGTCCAGCCCACCAGCTGAACGATGTTGAGCAGCACCGGCAGCCGCGCGAAGGCACTGCCGTAGGTGGCGTGCATCAGGCCGGCGCTCGCCAGGCCGCTCTCGCAGCCAAGTCGCGCGGTCCAGGCCAGCAGGCCGGCGCCGACGCAGGAGCCGAGCACGATGGCAATGACCGCATCGCGCGTACCCACGGCCGGCACCAGGTAGGCGCCGATCTGCATCACCAGCAGGCCCACGCCGAGGCTGAACCAGAGCGAAGCATGGTCGTGCCAGCCGAACACGCGCTGGGACGCGGGCAGCGGCGTCAGCGCCTCGTTCGAGACGGTCGCGTCGTTGTTGTCGTTTGCCATCCATTTGCTCCAGTGCAAAAGGTTTGGCAGGTGGGCGGGGCCCCAGTGGCGCGGCCATCACGCGAGAGAACGTGAGAGGCCACCGGACCAGCTTCCCTGCGCGAGGATTACCTCAATCAGGTTCAAAGGGACTTTCTCAGCCGGACGGCAAGCCGCCCAACACCCCTAGCAAGTACGCCGCGAGGAACCCACGGCGCGGGGCGGAGTTTATCCCCTGCGGGGAAGCCGCAACAGCATGCGTGCCTTTGCGAGGCAGGGAAAACCCGCAGAGCGTGCACAGGCCACGAGAGAATCGGCGTCCAAAGAAGAACTGCCAATCAAAGAAACGGGAGCGCGCGCCGATAAGCGAGCAGGAACAAGAAATGAAGAAGGACTTGCATGGCAGATAGGGATTTCGCTGGCACCGGCCTACGGCGCTTCAGGGTCGACGTAGGCACCATCATCTGCGCCGTCGCGCTGTTGCAGTCGCTGCTGCTGGTGGCATTCGGCTACTGGGCCGCTGAGAAGCTGGTGTCCAGGGTGGGCACGGCCTCGCACAAGATCAACCATGACAGGGTCGAGGACAATGTGCTCGCCTTCCTCGCCAAGACCGAGGGAGTCATCCGATCGATTGCCGACTCTCCCAGCGTGCACGCCACCGGCGAGGATGGCGAACAGACCGCCGAGATGCTCTGGACCATGCTCGAGCAGACCCCCGAGCTCGACAGCATCAACGTGGCCACCGACGACGGCCACGTCTTGATGGCTGTGCGCTACCCGACCCCGGCCATCCGGCAGGTGTTGCGCGGCCCCGACTTCAGCACCGAAACCTGGCAGTACAAGCGCTCGCCCGACGCCGAGGGCGGCGACGCGAAGCAGCGCTTTGCTACGACGGCCATCACGGCCTATCGCAGCGACTTCGACCCCGAGAAGCGCACCTGGTACCGGGAGGCCATGAAGGCGCATGGACCCGTGTGGACCCAGCCTTTCCTGATGAGCGACTCACAGGAGCTTGCAATCGGCCATTCATTGCCCAGCGCACGTGTCGACGACGAGGGGCACACACGCCAGCTCGTGATCGACGGCAACGTGTCGCTGGGGCATCTGTCGAAGCTCGTGCGCATCTTCGGCGCGCTGGGGGCCGGCGAGAGCGCCTTGCTGAGCGCCGACCATCACGTGATTGCGCGCAGCGACCACCCCGACCCGGTGCGCGAACTGGAGTCGCCAGACACCGGTGTGCTAGGCGCCTTGCATGCGCACATGCTTGCCGCGGGCAAGGCGGGTGGCGCCGACGACATGGCTTTTTCCATCGAGCATGAAGGGCGCAAATACCTCGTGCAGACGTCGCACATCCCGCACACCCGGTGGCAACTCGTCAGCTGGGAGCCCGAAGATCTGCTGCTCGGCGGCCTGCATCGCTCGGTGCTCTGGGCGCTGCTGCTGACGCTGAGCTTTCTCGGCATCGCGCTGTTCATCTCGCTGCGGCTGTCGAAGCTCGTGACCCAGCCGATCGAAAACCTCGCGCTTGTCGCGCGCCGCATCGGGCGGCTGGAGCTAGACAACCTGCCGCTCGAGCCGAGCCGGGTTCTGGAGATCCAGCATCTGAACCAGGCGCTGGACGAATCGGCGCGCAGCCTGCAGGCCTTTCGCAAGTTCGTGCCGGTGGACATCATCCGCCAGCTCGTCGCCGAGGGCCACGCGCTCGCGCCCAGCGGCTCGCCGCGCCGCATCACCGCGATGTTCACCGACGTGGAGGGCTTCACCACCATCTCCGAATCGATGGAAGCCGACGTGCTCGTGAGGCAGCTGACCGAGTACTTCAACCTGGCGGCCGGCATCTTTGCGCGGCATGGCGGCGTGGTCGACAAGTTCATGGGCGACGGCATCATGGTGCTGTGGGGCGCGCCGTCCGACCTGGAAGATGCGGAATACCGGGCCTGCGTCGCGGCGCTCGAACTGCATGCCGAAATGGACGTGCTCAACGGCAAGTGGCGGGGCGAAGGCCTGCACGAATTCCGCACGCGCGTAGGCATCCACACCGGCCACGTGATCGCGGGCGTGCTCGGGTCGAGCAACCGGCTGTCTTACACCGCCATCGGCGACGCGATCAATGCGGCAAGCCGCATCGAGGGCGCCAACAAGGAACTGGGCACGCGCACGCTGATCTCGCAGACGACATTCGAGGGACTGGGTGGGCGGCTCGCCACCCGTCGCATCGAGGAAACGACCGAGCTGCGCGGCAGGCAGGCGCGCATGGTGCTGTACGAGCTGTTTGGGCCTACGCAGCCCTGACCTTGCGCGCGAACGCCTCCAGCCCGTCGATGGTGATCTGGATGTGCCGCTCGAAGCTGCTGTCGAGCGGCACCGTCGTGCCGTTGTCCCAGCGCAGGATGAAGGCCTTGTTGGCCAACTGCGCCAGGTTGCGCGTGAGCACCGGGTGGTCGAGTGGGCGAATCGTGTGCACGCGCTCGCGCAGCTCCTCGGCCCAGGCCTGGGTGTTGTCCACGGGCAGGGGCGAGAACTCCATCGTCAGGAAGCCCAGCATCGCGGCGACCACGCAG
Source organism: Variovorax sp. YR566 (assembly GCF_051992195.1). Classification (NCBI taxonomy): domain Bacteria; kingdom Pseudomonadati; phylum Pseudomonadota; class Betaproteobacteria; order Burkholderiales; family Comamonadaceae; genus Variovorax; species Variovorax sp. YR566. The sequence continues at coordinate 3,505,987 of NZ_CP197092.1, forward strand.
TTGTAGGCCTCCAGCAGCGGCTCGCCCTCGAAGCCGGCTTCGGTCAGCGCCGCCAGCACGCCTTCGACCAGCTCGATCGGCAGGCTGCCGTTCGACACCAGCTGCGCGCCCAGCAGCTGCGCCACGTTCGGGTGGCGCCGCACCGCGGTGCGGCAGCGGCGGAACAGTTCGGTGATCCATGCCTGCCATTCGAGCTTGCCGGGCGGCGGCGTGACTTCGGCCATGACGGTGGCGGCCACTTCGGCCAGCAGTGCCTCGCGGGTGCTCACGTGCCAGTGCACCGTGGCCGGATAGACATCGAGCCGCGCCGCGACCTCGCGCATGCTGAAGGCGCCCAGGCCGAATTCGTCGATCTGCGCCAGTGCGACTTCGGCGATGCGTTGTTTCGTCAGGCCGCCACCGCCGGCGGGGCGGCCGGCCGTACGGGGCTTGGGAGGCGATTTCTTCGTCATGGTTGCGGCCATTGTGCGGCAGCCGGGTTGACTGTATAAACAATATTAATTGAGCACTGACCAATAAACTGCGCCGCAAACGACGATCGCATCACCACCCGAAGGACATCCGCCATGACCCATGCCGCCATCGACCAGGCTCTTGCCGGCGCATACCAGCGCTTCACCGAGAGCAACCCCGCCAGCCGCCATCAGTTCGAGGAGCAGGCGCGCTACATGCCTGGCGCCAACAGCCGTTCGGTGCTGTTCTACGCGCCGTTTCCGCTGACCATTGCCAAGGGAGAGGGGGCTGCGCTGTGGGATGCCGACGGCCACCGCTATGCCGACTTCATCGCCGAGTACACGGCCGGCGTCTACGGCCACACCGCACCCGAGATCCGTGAAGCCGTCACCGAGGCGATGCAAAGCGGCATCAACCTCACGGGCCACAACCTGCTCGAAGGCCGGCTGGCAAGGCTTATCTGCGAGCGTTTTCCGCAGATCGAGCAGTTGCGCTTCACCAACTCGGGCACCGAGGCGAACCTGATGGCGCTGACTGCCGCGCTGCACTTCACGGGGCGTCGCAAGATCGTGGTGTTTGCGGGCGGCTACCACGGTGGCGTGCTGGGTTTCGGCGCAAAGCCGCTGCCGACGACTGTGCCGTTCGATTTCCTGGTGCTGCCCTACAACGATGCGCAGACGGCGCGCGAGCAGATCGAAAGGCACGGCGCCGGGATCGCCGCAGTTCTGGTCGAGCCGATGCAGGGCGCGAGTGGCTGCATTCCGGGGAGCCTCGACTTCCTGGAGGCGCTGCGCGAATCGGCCACGCGCGTCGGTGCGTTGCTGGTTTTCGACGAGGTGATGACCTCCCGCCTGGCGCCGCACGGGCTGGCAAACAAGCTGGGCATCCGCTCGGACCTCACCACGCTGGGCAAGTACATCGGCGGTGGTATGTCTTTCGGCGCTTTCGGCGGGCGTGCCGACGTGATGGCGCTGTTCGACCCGCGCACCGGGTCGCTGGCCCACTCGGGCACCTTCAACAACAACGTGCTGACGATGGCCGCCGGTTATGCAGGCCTCACCAAGCTGTTCACGCCCGAGGCGGCCGGCGCGCTGGCGGAGCGGGGCGAGGCGATGCGGGCGAGGCTCAATGCGCTGTGCGTGAAAGAGGGCGTTGCGATGCAGTTCACCGGGCTGGGCTCGCTGATGAACGCGCATTTCGTGGGCGGCGAGGTGCGCAGCGTCGACGATCTGGCACCAGTCGATGGCCGCCTGCGCCAGCTGCTTTTTTTCCACCTGCTGAGCGAGGGCATCTACACCTCGCCGCGCGGCTTCGTCGTGCTGTCGCTGCCATTGGCGGATGCGGATATCGACCGCTACGTCGCCGCCATCTGCAGCTTCATCGGCGAATACCGGGCGCTGCTGCCCGGCGCGCGTTAACGGGAGCCGGAAACGCCCAGCAGCTCGTGCAGACGCGTGCTGGTGGTCGTGTACTGCAGCGGCACGGCCTTGCCTGGGAACACGATGGCCGTGGCGCCCCAGGCGGCCAGCGTGGCCTCGTGGAAGCCGCAGACGATGAGCTTCTTCTTGCCCGGGTAGGTGTTGATGTCGCCCACCGCAAATACGCCACGCTCGCGGGTTTCGTATTTCTCGGTGTCGACAGGCACCTGTTTGCGCTCCAACTCCAGGCCCCAGTCGGCGATGGGGCCGAGGCGCGGCGAGATGCCCAGGCAGGCGATCAGCGCGTCGAGCTGCAGATCGACCGTGGTGGCGTCAGGCGTGGTGATCTGCAGTTGCTTGCCGTCGAAGGCAGTGGGCTGGCCGACCTTGAAGGCCAGCTTGCCCGCGGCCACGAGGGCGCGCATAGCTGAGATGTTGGCCTCGTCAGCCTGGAAGCCGTCGCGCCTGTGCACCAGCGTGACCTGCTTGGCTGTGGCCGTGAGCGCAATGGCGGTTTCGAGCGCGATGTCGTCGCCGCCATTCACCACCACTGTCTGCCCGGCGAAACGGTCCAGCGAATCGGGGTGATAGAAGAGCGAGCTGCCTTCGAACTGCGCAATGCCTTCGACGGCAATGCGCTTGGGCACGAAGGCCCCGACGCCGGCCGCGATGAACACCGTCTTCGCCAGGAAGGCGGTGCCGACCGAAGTCGTCAGCAGCAACCGGTCGTCAGCCTGGCGCTCCAGCGTGGCAACCTGCTCGCCGAAATGAAACTGCGGCTTGAACGGCGCCACCTGCTGCAACAGCGACTGCGCCAGACCGCGCCCGCTGGTCACCGGCGTGCCGGGAATGTCGTAGATCGGCTTGTCGCCATACAGCGCCACGCACTGGCCGCCCGCGGCGGGCAGTGCATCGACGATATGACAGGAGATTTCGAGCAGGCCCAGCTGGAAGGCCTGGAACAGCCCCACGGGGCCGGCACCGACGATCAGGGCGTCGGTTTCGATGGGGGTAGCCAAGGTGCTCAGCGCACCAGCTCCCCGATCTTGTCCGTCTTGTCTTTCCACTCTTCGGCGTCAGGCAGGGCGGGCTTGCGCTTGGTGATGCTCTTCCAGCCGTCGGCCAGGGCCAGCTCGGCGTTGATCTTGATGAAGGCGATCTGGTTGGCCGGCAGGTCTTCCTCGGCGTAGATCGCGTTGACCGGGCATTCGGGGATGCAGACCGCGCAGTCGATGCATTCGTCCGGGTCGATCACCAACATGTTGGGACCTTCGCGGAAGCAGTCGACGGGGCAAACGTCCACGCAGTCGGTGTATTTGCAACGGATGCAGGCTTCGGAGACGACGTGAGTCATTTGTCTTTTAACGTCAGTGTGAGATCGGGGGAAACCCGAGATTTTAGGCCTTTGCGGCGGCGGGCTGCACAAGCACGGCAGCGGCGGTCTTGTGGGAGGCGGTATCGACCAGCACCAGGGAGCCCAAAGCACGCGATTGCGTGAAGGGAAGCACGGCCAGCGGCTGCTGCAATGCCAGCACCACGTCGCCGATGGCATTGGCTTCCAGCTGCGTTGCCGGCTCCGATTCGAGCGTCGTGATGTTCACGCGATCGACGATGCGCGCCACCTTGGCCTTGACCCAGCGGTGGCCCTGCAGCGCCCAGTACACGCGGCCCGCGACCAGCGGCTCGTCGTCGAGCCAGGCCACGGTGGCGGTGATCTCGCGCACCGGCTCGAAGGCGCCGGGCGCCAGCAGCCAGTCGCCGCGCGACACATCGACCTCGCGGTCGAGCACGATGCCGGCGCTGTGGCCTGCATGCACCGCCTTCGGCTGGCGCGTGTGACTCAGCACCTGCGCGACCGTGGCGGTCTGGTTGCTCGGCAGCACGGTCACGCGCTGGCCGGGTTCCACGTGGCCCGAGGCGACGCGGCCCCAGAACACGCGGCGGCCCTGCGAGGTGTCGGCGGAAGAAGAGAACTTCTCGACCCACTGCACCGGGAATGCGAAGGGCACGGCCTCGTCCTGCGCCGTGACGGGCAGCTCCTCGAGCAGCTCGAGCAGGCTCGGGCCTTCGTAGCCGACCCAGTCGGCATGGCGCGTGGCCACGTTCCAGCCCTTGAGCGCCGAGATCGGAACGATGCCCGCAACCTGCACGCCGGCCGCTTCTGCAAAGGCGTGCAGCGCTGTCGAGATGCGTTCGAATGCCAGTCCGGCGTCGTCGATGGCGTCGAGCTTGTTCACCGCGAACACGATCGACTGCACGCGCAGCAGATGGCACAGCAGCGTGTGGCGGCGCGTCTGCGGGAGCAGCTCGCGCTTGACCACGGTGCCGTCTTCGACCTCGGCGGCCCAGGCCAGCTTGGTTGCGTCGACCAGCACCACGGCAGCGTCGGCGGCCGAAGCGGCCGTGACCATGTTGCGCGTGTACTGCTCGTGGCCCGGCGCGTCGCCGATGATGAACTTGCGCTTGGCGGTCGAGAAGTAGCGGTAGGCCACGTCGATCGTGATGCCCTGTTCGCGCTCGGCCGAGAGACCGTCGGTCAGCAGGGCGAGGTCGGTTTCGCCGCCGCGTTGCACGCCGGCGAGCTGGTCTTGCAGCACGGTCTTGCTGTCGACCAGCAGGCGGCCGATGAGCGTGCTCTTGCCGTCGTCGACCGAGCCGCAGGTGATGAAGCGCAGCGCGGTGCCGGTGTCGCCGTGGACGTTGGTGTTCACAGGGGTAGCAGTCGTCGTCGCGCTCATCAGAAGTAACCGTCTTTCTTGCGTTTTTCCATGGATGCTTCGGACGTCATGTCGTCCATGCGCGTGGCGCCGCGTTCGCTGACGTCGACCGACAGCGTCTCCAGCACCACGTCGCCCGCGTCGGCCGCGAGGCTCTCGACCGGGCAGGTGGTCGTGATGTCGCCTACGGTGCGAAAGCGCACGTCGCGCACCTGTACCGTTTCGCCGTCGCGCGGCGGGGTGAGCTCGGTCACCGGCACCAGCAGGCCGCGGCGCTCGACCACCTCGCGTTTGTGCGTGTAGTAGATGGACGGCAGGCCGACATGCTCGCGCTCGATGTATTGCCACACGTCGAGTTCGGTCCAGTTCGAGATCGGGAACACGCGGAAGTGCTCGCCCGGCGCAAGGCGGGTGTTGAACAGCGTCCACAGCTCGGGGCGCTGGTCCTTGGGCTGCCATTGGCCGAAGCTGTCGCGGTGCGAAAAGATGCGTTCCTTGGCGCGGGCCTTTTCCTCGTCGCGGCGGGCGCCGCCGATCAGCGCGTCGAAGCGGAATTCTTCGATCGCTTCGAGCAGCGTCACCGACTGATGCGCGTTGCGCGACTCGCCCGGATGGGCCAGGCGCACCGTGCCGCGCTTCATCGAATCTTCGACGCTGCGCACGATCAGCTCGGCGCCCAGTTCCTTCGCGCGCTGGTCACGATAGGCCGTCACTTCAGGGAAGTTGTGGCCGGTGTCGATCATCAGCAGCGGGTAGGGAATGCGGCCCACGCCGAAGGCCTTTTCCGCGCACTTCAGCAGCACCAGCGAATCCTTGCCGCCCGAGAACAGCAGGGTGGGGCGCTCGAAGGCGGCCGCGACCTCGCGCAGGATGAAGATGGTTTCTTCTTCCAGCGCATCGAGGTGCGTGTTGGAGAGGTGCGCTGGTGAGAGCAGCAGTTCGGTTTCGGTACGGGCGTTCATCGGATGGGGTGCTGGATGCAGAGGATCGGTGAGCCGTTGGCTCTCAGTGCGCGAGATGCAATCCGCACTCGCGGTTGTCTTCGCCCTTGGTCGGGTCCACGTAGTCGAAGTTGTTCGGCAGGCCGTGTTTCACACAGTACTCGTGAAGATCCTTGGACGACCAGTGCAGCAGCGGCGCGACCTTGATCAGGCCGTCCGGATTGACGCTGACCGGTTCCATCTGCGCGCGCACGGCCGTGTCGGTGGCCCGAAGTGCGGTGAACCAGACCTTCGGTGCCGTCTCGCGCAGCGCGCGGGCAAAGGGCTCCAGCTTCACTTCTTCCGTGAACGCGGCATGGCGCGGATCGTCGAGCGCCGGGGTCGGGCCCTCGACCGCTTCGCGATGCGCACGCGAGCGGCGCGGCAGGTAGATGTGCAGGTCCAGGCCCAGTTGCTTCGTCACCTCGTCGGCAAAGCGGTAGGTGGCCTCGGTGTTGTAGCCGTTGTCCATCCAGACCACGGGAACATCGCGCTTTGCGCGCGTGACCATGTGCAGGATCACGGCCTCGAAAGGGCGGAAGTTGGTGGTGATGATCGCGGGCTGGCCCAGGCCGATCGCCCAGTCCACCAGGCCCTCGGCGTTGCGGCCGAGTTCGGTGTTGATGCGTGCGAAGTCGATGTCCGTGGCGATGCTCATGTCGAAGGTTCCCATCCGCTCTCAGTTGCCGGCCGCGAAGTGCGGCGCGGTCTGCACCGCGTCGCCCTGGTAGAAGGCGGCAAAGCGGTCGAACTGGCGCTGCGCGTCGGAGGCGTCAACGCCTTCCTTGAGCACGGCGCTGGAGAAGCCGGTGCGTTCCATCTGCACCAGCTGGTCGATCAGTACGTCGCCCGTGGCGCGGATGTCGCCCTGGAAGCCCAGGCGGCGGCGCAGCAGGAAGGCCTGGCTGTAGGCGCGGCCATCGGTGAACTTCGGAAAGTTCAGGTCGATGCGCTCGATGTCGGCCAGGCACACCTCGATGGCGAGCGGGTCGGCATCGTTGGCGAGCTGCAGCACCTTCGGATCGCCGTCGTCGATGTGTTCTTCTGCCGAGAGGATGTTGAGTTTCTTGTTCATGCTGCTTCCTCCACCTTGAAGCGTGCACCGTTGGCGGCGGCCTTGAACGGGTCCGGGCCTACGCGGCGCAGCGTGTCGATGAAGTTCTCGCCGCTTTCGCGGGTGTCGCGGTAGGTGGTGAGCACGGCCTCGATCACGCCCGGCACTTCCGCCGCCGAGAACGAGGGGCCGACAGCCTTGCCGGCCTGCGGCGTGCCGCTGAGCTCGGAGCCGTCGGAGCCGCCGAGGGTGACCTGGTACCACTCCTTGCCGTCCTTGTCGACGCCCAGGATGCCGATGTGGCCGCTGTGGTGGTGGCCGCACGAGTTGATGCAGCCGCTGATGTGCAGGTCGATCTCGCCCAGGTCGTCGAGCTCGTCGAGGTCTTGATAACGCTCGGTGATGGCTTCGGCGATGGGAATGGAGCGCGCATTGGCCAGCGCGCAGAAGTCGCCGCCGGGGCAGGCGATCATGTCCGTCAGCAGGTGCACGTTGGCGCTGGCGAGGCCGGCGGCGCGGGCGGCGAGCCACAGCGCGTGCAGGTCTTCGGCATGCACCCAAGGCAGCACCACGTTCTGGTCGTGCGTCACGCGGGCTTCGCCGGCCGAGAAGCGGTCGGCCAGTTGCGCGAGCGTGTCGAGCTGGTCGGCCGATGCGTCGCCGGGCGCCTGCTTCAGGCGCTTGAACGACAGCGTGACGGCACGCAGCGCGGGGTTCTTGTGCGGCGCCACGTTGCGGGCGAGCCAGCGGGCGAACTGCACGTCGTCGGCGGCGTGGGCGCGCAGCTCGGCGTCGGTCTTCTCGGCGCTTTGCAGCACGCGGGTGGCGAGCGTCGGCGGCACGAAGGAGGCGGCCACGCGGTCGTACTCTTCCTGCGTGATGGTGTGCGGCGCACCGTCATGCTCGAGGATCTGCTTGTACTCGGCGTCGACGTCGTCGATGTAGCGCTGGCCTTCGGCCTTCACCAGAATCTTGATGCGCGCCTTGTAGATGTTGTCGCGGCGGCCATAGCGGTTGTAGACCCGGATCACCGCTTCGAGGTAATTCATGATCTGCTGCCACGGCAGGAACTCGCGCAGCACAGTGCCGATGATGGGGGTGCGGCCCATGCCGCCGCCCACCTGCACGCGAAAGCCGATTTCGCCGGCTTCGTTCTTCACCACGTGCAGGCCCACGTCGTGCCAGCCGGTGGCGGCGCGGTCTTCAGTGGCGCCGGTAATGGCAATCTTGAACTTGCGCGGCAAGAACGCGAACTCGGGGTGCAGCGTGCTCCACTGGCGCATGATTTCCGCGAACGGGCGCGGATCGGCGATTTCGTCGACGGCGATGCCGGCGCGCTCATCGCTTGTGATGTTGCGGATGCAATTGCCACTGGTCTGAATGCCGTGCATGTCGACCGAAGCCAGCAGGTCCATCACGTCGGCCGACTTGGCGAGCGGAATCCAGTTGTACTGGACGTTCTGGCGCGTCGAGAAATGGGCGTAGTGGGTCGGGAGCTTGTGGCTGCCAAGCAGGCCCTGCGTCTCGATGGCCTTCTTGTAGACCTCGGCTTCGGGCTCGTCATATTCGCGGGCGATGCGGGCCAGCACGCGGATCTGGCGGCTCGAGAGCTCGCCGTAAGGCACGGCCACGCGCAGCATCGGCGCGTAGCGCTGCACGTACCAGCCGTTTTGCAGCCGCAGGGGGCGGAACTCGTCTTCGGCGAGCTTGCCCTTTTGCCAGCGTTCCAGCTGGTCGCGGAATTGGGCAGCCCGCTGGTGGACGAACTGGCGATCGAATTCTGTGTATTGGTACATCGTGCGTGCGTATGTCTTGAAGTGCGGTGCGTCCAGCGCCCCAGCAAGAAGCCGAGATTCTGAAAGCCGGCCTTATGGAAACAAACTATTTTTTGGTTCGCGCTTTATGCGGATAAGCTTATTCGCCAGCATCCATGCGGGTTGCGGGACGGTTTGATGCTTATTCCGGATAAGGCGAGATGGCCGGAAAAGAGTTACCGGACCCGGGAATTCTAGGAACCGGACAAGGCCCGGATGGGCGAGCGGGTTCCTGGCCGCGCGGCCATCCGCTTCGCCATACAGGCCTGAAGAGGGGCTGGCGCCTCAGCGCAGCATCGAAGACATTGCGGAACAGCAGTTCAGCATGCGCACCGCCGCTTCCACCGTATCGGCGGTGAAGCGCAGCGTGACGCCGTCGACGCGCTCGAAGGCCGGCCACTGGCAGAACAGGTCGGCCAGCGCGGTTGACTGGGTGCGCAGCGTCACGGTCTGCGGCCCCTTGAAAACGAGCGGTTTCGCGTTCGAACGCGCGGCCAGCGCTTCTTCCACCCCCGCACGAATCGCCCGGCGCGACTGCTCGGGCGACAGCGAAATGCCGCTGGTGCAGCCCGTCGCCTTCTTGGTCTCGACGAAGGTCGCGTGCGGAAAGAGCGGGCGGTTCTCGGCGATGAACACGTCGTCGCCGCTGCCCATCACCACGGGCGCGCCGTATTCGCCGGCCAGCGCGCCATAGAGCCCGGCCTCGCCCAGTTCCTGCCCGCCGAGCGAGATGCCGGCAAACGCAAAGCTGTTGATCGTGTGCGCCAGGATGCCGCGCCCCTGCGCGCGCGAGTGGTAGCCGACCATGCAGACGGCGTCCACGCCTTCTTCCACGCCCGCCACCATGCTCAGGTAGCGCGGCTTGCCCTGCACGACGCGGGCGCGCGCATCGAGCACATCGGGCGGCATGTTGCGAAAGCCGCCGTGCGAGTCGTTCACCAACACCTCGGTGGCGCCTGCGTCGAAGGCGCCGGCAATCGCTGCGTTGGCTTCCTGCGTCATCAGCAGGCGCGCGCGCTCGAACTCGGGGTTGCCCGGGCGCACCTGCTCGGAGTGATAGACGCCGGCGACGCCTTCGATGTCTGTGGAGATCAGGACTTTCATGGAGCGGCTCGCAGTCAGGCGTGGGTTGAAAGAAGGGCGGAGGCGGGCAGCACGTCGCCCAGTGCGGCGCGGTGGTTGCCGTCGCGCCCGGTGACGGGCGTTGCGCGCCACAGGGCATGGATGATCGCCTGCTCGGTGCTGTCTGCCGCGGCCTGGAACAGCCCGTCGAGCAGCCCGTCGTGCAGCATCGCTACGGCCGGCATCGGCCGCTCGACGCGGTCGGGCACGGTGTAGGCGGTGGAAAAGGCCAGCACGATGTCGCCGCTGCCATGCCCGAAGACCGAGCCCGTGCGGGCCAGTCCGGCGCCCGCGCGCAGCGCCAGGCGGCGCAACTGTCGAGCGTCGAGCGGCGCGTCAGTGGCGACGATGATGATGATCGAACCCTTCTCGGCCTCGTCCACCGCCGGCAGGCTGCGCGCGGCCTGAAGCTTCGCCAGCCGGTCGCCCACCGAATGCCCGGCCAGCACCAGTTGCGGCTGGCGTCCGTAGTTCGCCAGCACCAGCGCGCCTACGGTATGGCAGCCGCCTTCGCGCGCCGACACCCGCCGTGATGCGCTACCGATGCCACCTTTGAGCTGGAAGCTCGACATGCCACGCCCCGCGCCGACCGAGCCCTGCGCAAAGTCGACGCCGGCATCAGCCAGCGCCTGCAGGTAGTCGGCCTCGGTCACGGCCATGCGCTGGATGTCGTTGAGAAAACCATCGTTGCACTCGAACACCAGCGGGTTGACCGTGGGCAGCGTGCGTCCGCTCTCGGGGTTGTCGGCCACGCAGTGGCGGATCTGCGCCGTGGCCACGGTGCCGACCGAAAACGTGTTGGTCAGCGCAATCGGCGTTTCGAGCACGCCGAGCTCGGCCACCTGCACCAGGCCGACGCTCTTGCCGAAGCCGTTGAGCACCACGGCAGCCGCGGGCACCTTGTCGCGAAACGGGTCGCCGGCGTGAGGGCGAATCACCGTCACGCCCGTCTGCACGGGGCCATCGCTGAGCGTCTGGTGGCCTACGGTGACGCCCGCGACGTCGGTGATGGCGTTGCGTTCGCCCTGGAGCAGGTTGCCGATGAAGGGGAGAGGGGCTTGCTGCTTGCTGGAAGACATGAAGAAGAACGGAAATTACTGGCGGTCGATCTTCGGATCGAGCGCGTCGCGCAGTGCATCGCCCAGCAGGTTGAAGGCGAGCACGGTGAAGAAGATTGCCAGGCTGGGGAACAGCGCCACGTGCGGCGAGGTCACCATGTCGGCGCGGGCTTCACTGAGCATCGCGCCCCATTCGGGCGTGGGCGGCTGCGCGCCCATGCCCAGGAAGGACAGGCTGGCGGCCGTGATGATCGAGGTGCCCACGCGCATCGAGAAATACACCACGATCGATGAAATGGTGCCCGGCAGGATGTGCCGCACGATGATGGTCCAGTCTGAAGCGCCGATGCTGCGCTCGGCCTCGATGTAGGTCTGCTGCTTCAGCACCAGCGTGTTGCCGCGCACGAGCCGCGCAAACGCCGGCACGCTGAACACCGACACAGCCACCACCACGTTGGTCATGCTGCTGCCCAGGATGGCGACCACGCCCAGCGCCAGCAGGATGCCGGGAAAGGCGAACAGCACGTCCGAGACGCGCATCACGATGCGGTCCCACCAGCCTTCGTAGTAGCCCGCCAGCAGGCCGAAGGCCGTGCCCACGAAGCCGCCCACCAGCACCGAGAGAAAGCCCGCCATCAGCGAGATGCGCGCACCCATCAGGATGCGGCTGAAGATGTCGCGGCCCAGCGGGTCGACGCCGAACCAGTGCGTGGCCGAAGGCCCCGTGTTCAGCATGTCGTAGTCGAAGAAGTTCTCCGCATCGAAGGGCACGATCCACGGCGCGAACACCGCGACGAACACCAGCAGCAGCACGAAGAGCGCGGCGACGATGCCCACCGGCTGCTTCTTGAAGCGGCGCCAGCATTCGCCCCAGGGCGTGCGGACCTTGCCCGCGATCTGGACGGCCGCGACGGGTGTCGTTGGAATGAGGGTTTCGGCAGGCACGCCGGAAGCTTGCGTCATGGCTGCTTGCTCACTTGTAGCGAATGGTCGGGTTGATGTAGCCATAGAGCACATCCACCACCAGGTTGATCAGAATGAATTCGAGCGAGAACAGCAGCACCAGCGTCTGGATGACGGGGTAGTCGCGCATCTGCACGGCATCGACCAGCAGGCGGCCGAGGCCGGGCCAGTTGAACACCGCCTCCACGAGGATGGAGCCGCCCAGCAGGAAGCCGAACTGCAGGCCCATCATGGTGACCACCGGAATCAGCGCGTTGCGCAGCGTGTGCTTGAACACCACGCTGGATTCGCGCACGCCCTTGGCGCGCGCGGTGCGCACGAAGTCTTCCTGGATCACCTCGACGAACGAGGCCCGCGTGAAGCGCGCCATCACGGCCGCCACGGCCGCGCCCAGCGTGATCGAGGGCAGGATGTAGTGTTTCCAGCTGCTGGCCCCCACCGTGGGCAGCCAGCCGAGCTGGACCGAGAAGATCTGCATCAGCAGCATGCCGAGTGCAAATGCGGGAAAAGAGATGCCCGATACGGCGAGCGTCATGCCCAGCCGGTCCGGCCATTTGTTGCGGTACACGGCCGAAACAATGCCGATACCCATGCCGAAGATCACCGCCCACACCATGCTGGTGATGGTCAGCATCACCGTCGGGAAGAAGCGCTCGCCGATTTCCACCGACACCGGCCGCCGTGTGCGAATGGAAGTGCCGAAGTCGCCTTGCAGCATGTGGGTGAAGAAGCTCACGAACTGCTGCGGCAGCGGCTTGTCGAGCCCGAGCTCCGCGCGAACCATGGCCACGGTCTGCTCGTCGGCCTCCTGGCCGGCGGCAAGTCGCGCCGGGTCGCCGGGCAGCATGTGGACGAACAGGAACACCAGCACCGCCACGATGAGCAGCGTGGGGATCAGGCCCAACAGTCGTTTGAGAAAGTAATTCAGCATGGGGTGCAGGCGGTCAACCCCTCACCCTGGCGGGTGAGGGGGCGAGGCTTAGTTCGCTACGGAGATTGCGTCGATGTTGATGTTGCCGTCAGGCATCACGAACACGCCGGAGAGGCGCTTGGCATGCGCCGACAGGTTCTGCTCCGTGACCATCGGCACGCGCGGCAGGTCCTTGCGGATCTCGTCCTGTGCGGTCTTGTAGAGCGCGGTCCGTTCCTTTTCGTCGACCGTCACCAGCGCCTTGGCCAGCGCGTTGTCCACCACCTCGCTCTTGTAGAACGACATGTTGTTCAGCTTGGGCGCCCAGGCTTCCGAGGCGAACAGCGGGCGCAGGCCCCAGTCGGCTTCACCGGTCGACGAAGACCAGCCCGTGTAGTACATGCGAACCTTCGCCGTCTTCGGATCGGGCCATGCATCCACCTGCTCGGTGCGCTGGCCCACTTCGAGCGCCTGCACCTGCAGCTTGATGCCGATCTGCGCGAGCTGCTGCTGCACGAACTGGATCGTCTTCTGGCTGGTCGTGTTGTTGTAGGCGCTCCACAGCACCGACTCGAAGCCGTCGGGGTAGCCGGCTTCCTTCATCAGCTCCTTGGCCTTCTTCAGGTCGTAGGGAATGGGAGCCATCTTCTCGGCGTACTTCACGCCCTGCGGCACGATGCCCTGCGCGGGGAAGGCGTAGCCGCCGAACGCGACCTTGGCCAGCGCTTCCTTGTTGATGGCGTAGCCGATGGCTTCGCGCACCTTGGCGTTGTCGTAGGGCTTCTGCAGCATGTTGAATGCCAGGAAGCGCGTGATGATCGACGGCGTGGCCACCACTTCGAGCTTGTCGCTCTTTTTCAGCAGGTCGGCCTGCTCATAGGGAATGGGATACGCGAAGTCGGCTTCGCCGGTCTGCAGCATCGCGGCGCGCGTGTTGTTCTCGAGCACAGGCTTCCACGAGACCGTGTCGATCTTCGGGTAGCCCTTCTTCCAGTAGCCGTCGAACTTCTTGGCCTTGACGGCTTCGGTCTGCTTCCACTCGACGAATTCGAAGGGGCCCGTGCCCACGGGGTGGAAGGCGATGTCCTTGTTGCCCCACTTCTTCAGAGCGGTGGGCGAAATCATGGCGGCCGAGGCGTGGGCCAGCGAGTTGATGAAGGGGCCGAAGGGCTCCTTCAGCGTGATGCGCACGGTCGTCGGGTTCAGCGCCTCGACCTTACCCACGCGGTTGAACTGGTTGTAGCGCAGCAGCTTGTTGTCCTGGTTCAGCACGCGGTCGAGCGTGAACTTCACGGCCTCGGCGTTGAAGTCGGTGCCGTCGTGGAACTTCACGCCGGTGCGCAGCTTGATGGTGTAGACCAGGCCGTCCTTCGACACGTCGTAGCTCTCGGCGAGCACGTTCTGCACCTTCAGGTCCTTGTCGAACTGGAACAGGCCCTCATAGAAGGTCTTGGTCACTGCCGTGGTGATGGTGGTGTTGGTGTTGTACGGGTCCAGCGTTTCCGGCTGGTAGCCGATCGAGAGCACCACGTCTTTCGCGGCCAGTGCCGTGCCCGAAGCGGCCAGCGCGGCCAGGCCCAGCAGTGCGGATGCCCATCGCAGGGAGGAAGAAGATTGCGTCATGGAAGAACTCCAGTCGGTTCGTGGAAAAAAGCAGGAGGGCCTGCGGGTTGAAAAAATAGGTTGATCGATCGGAAAGGATCAGAAGGCGCCGCCGATGGCGTGCCGTGCAACGAAATGCCCGGGCGCGACCTGCACCAGCGGCGGCACGTCGGGCTCGTCGCCCACCGCGCGGATGGGGCTGGGAATCTCGCCTTCGAGCAGCGCGCGCGGCTTGTGACGGCGCGACGGGTCGGCCACCGGCACTGCCGCCATCAGCTTGCGGGTGTAGGCGTGCTGCGGGGCTTCGAACACCGCGCGGCGTGGGCCGATCTCTACGATCTGGCCCAGGTACATCACGGCCACGCGGTGGCTGATGCGCTCGACCACTGCCATGTCGTGCGAGATGAACAAGAAGGCCACGCCCAGCTCGCGTTGCAGGTCGAGCATCAGGTTGACGATCTGCGCCTGAATGGACACGTCGAGCGCCGACACCGATTCATCGGCCACCACAACCTTCGGGTTGAGCGCCAGTGCACGCGCAATGGCAATGCGCTGCCGCTGGCCGCCCGAGAACTCGTGCGGATAGCGCTGCGCCACCTCGGGCGGCAGGCCGACCTTCTGCAGCAGCCAGTCAACGCGCTGCTGCGCCTCGGCGCCCTTGGCGATGTTGTGGATGAGCAGCGGCTCCATGATCGAGAAGCCCACCGTCACGCGCGGATCGAGCGAGGCGAACGGATCCTGAAAGATGAACTGGATGTTCCGGCGCAGCGCCTGCAGCTCGCGCGTGGGCAGCTCGCGGATGTTCTTGCCGCCGAACTCGATGGCGCCGCTCTGGCTTTCGACCAGGCGCAGCAGCGAGCGGCCGGTAGTCGACTTGCCGCAGCCCGATTCGCCGACCAGCGCCAGCGTTTCGCCGGGGTACAGGTCGAAGCTGATCTTTTCCACCGCATGCACGCGGCGCTTCACGCGACCGAAGAGGCCGCTGCGCACGTCGAAGCGCGTGACGAGGTCGCGCACGCGAAGAATGGGGCCGGTGTCCTGGCGCACCGTGTCTTGCTGCGTGGGCGCTTCGACGGGCTGGGCATCGGCGTTGGCCTCGGTGCGCAGCAATTCGAACTTGGCCGGCAGGTCGGTGCCCTGCATCGCGCCGAGCTTGGGCACGGCCGACAGCAGCGCCTTGGTGTATGGGTGCTGCGGTGCCGCGAACACGGTGTCGGAGCTGCCTGCTTCGACCTTGTCGCCGCGGTACATCACGAGCACGCGGTCGGCAATCTCGGCGACCACGCCCATGTCGTGCGTGATGAAGAGCACGCCCATGTGCATCTCTTTCTGCAGCTCGCGGATGAGCTGGAGGATTTGCGCCTGGATGGTCACGTCGAGCGCGGTGGTTGGCTCGTCGGCAATCAGCAGCTGAGGCTTGCACGACAGCGCCATAGCGATCATCACCCGCTGGCGCATGCCGCCCGAGAGTTGATGCGGAAAGCGGTCGAGCACGTTGCGCGCTTCAGGAATGCGCACCAGCTCCAGCATGCGCAGCGCTTCGGCGCGCGCGGCCGAGTCGCTCTTGCCCTGGTGGATTCGGATGGCCTCGGAGATCTGCTCGCCGGCCGTGAACACCGGGTTCAGCGATGTCATCGGCTCCTGGAAGATCATCGCGATGTCCGCGCCGCGGATGTTGCGCATTGCGCTGTCGCGTGCCTGCGCGAGGTCGAGCACTTCGCCGTTGCGGCGGCGGAACGCCATGCTCCCGCCGAGGATGCGGCCACCGCCGTGCTCCACGAGCCGCATCAGCGCGAGCGAGGTCACCGACTTGCCCGAACCCGATTCGCCCACCACCGCAAGCGTTTCGCCATGGTCGACGTGGAAGGACAGCTTCTTCACGGCATCGACCGTGCGCTCGGAAGTCGAGAAGCGAACGGTGAGGTCGTCGACGGCGAGAACGCGGCCGTCCGGCAGGGCGAGGGCAGGGGTGGACATGGGAGTGCGAAGAAAAATGGGGCGTGCGGCGATGCGTTGTCAGGCGAAGATGGCCGTATGGGGCGCTTCGTCGCCGCGCGCGTGGCCGCGGTACATGCCTTCGGTGTTGAAGGCGAGGCTCAGATTGCCGTGGCGGTCGACGGCGATCAGCCCACCGGTGCCGCCGATGGCCGGCAGCGACTGCTGCACCACCGCGTGCGTGGCGGCTTCGAGCGTGGCGCCGCCGTAGGCCATGCGGGCGCACACGTCGTACGCAGCCGCCACGCGGATGAACATCTCACCGCTGCCGGTGCACGACACGGCGGCCGTGCGGTCGTCGGCATAGGTGCCGGCGCCGATCAGCGGCGAATCGCCGACGCGGCCGACGCGCTTGTTGGTCATACCGCCGGTGGAGGTGGCTGCGGCCAGGTGGCCGTGCATGTCGAGCGCCACCGCGCCGACGGTGCCGAACTTCTTGTCTTCGTCGAGCGGCGGCGTTGCTGCCGCCATCGACGCGCCTTCGTGGTCGACCACCACGCGGCCGGTGTCGCGCACGCGGTAGAGCTGCTGGCGGCGCGCCTCGGTGGAGAAGAACGAGGGCTCGACCATCTCCAGCCCGCGTTCGCGTGCAAAGGACTCGGCGCCCGCGCCGGCCAGCAGCACGTGCGCGCCGTCTTCGAGCACGGCGCGCGCGGCGCGCACCGGACGGCGGACGTGGCACACGCCGGCAATTGCGCCAGCGGCGAGCGTGGCGCCGTCCATCACGGCGGCGTCGAGCTCATGGGTTTCGTCGTGCGTGAACACTGCGCCGTGGCCGGCGTTGAAGAGCGGGCAGTCTTCGAGCATCTCGACTGCGAGGCAGGCGGCGTCGAGCGCGGATGCGCCCTTGAGCAGCGCGGCCTGCGCGGCAGCCACGATGTTTTTCAGCGCGTCGTGATAGGCCTGCGCCTGTTCGGCGCTGGTAGTGGCGGCGCTGATGGTGCCGGCGCCGCCGTGGATGGCGATCACGGGCACATGGGGCGCTTGGGATGAGGTCATCGGGAAGCTTTCTTCTTTTTCTTGCCGGCGCCATTGAGGGCGGCGGCATCTGGTGTGTCTTGCAGGCGAGCGTTGGTATCGAGGCCGTTGATGCGCGGCAGGCCGTTGGCACCGTGCAGCCAGGGCCGCACTGCCTGCAGGATGCGGCCGGCCGACTGCACGGGGTCGGGCGCGCGCAGCGACACCGCGCTGGTCAGCGCCTCGATCAGCGCGAGCACGCTGGTCTCGCAGTTCGGGCGGTAGCTGGTTTCGGTCTGGCAATAGAGCGCCACGTCGGCCAGCGGTGCCAGCGGCGAGCTGGGGCGGTCGGTCAGCGCGATCACCGAGCAGCCCTGGCTGCGCGCGATCTGCGCGAGCGAAATGGTGTCCGTCAGGTAGCGCGGAAAGGTCAGGCCGATGAACACGTCCTGCGGACCCGCGTGCATCAGCGTGCGCGCGGCATGGGTGACACCGCTTACGCCCGAGAGCAGGCGCACGTCGTTGCAGCTGCCGTCCAGCCCGTGCTGCAGCAGGCCGGCGAGCCATGCGCTGGCGCCGAAGCCGCCGATGTAGATCGAGCGCGCCTTGCCGATGCGCTCCACCGCGGCTTCGCAGGCGGCGTAGTCCAGCGTCTGGCGCGTGGCTTCGATGTTGCGGCGGCTCTCGTCGAGCGCGGTGGCGAACACCTCGGACACGGTGCTCGGGCGCTCCAGGTTGCCTCGCATGCGTTCCACCGGCGCCACCAGCGGCTCGAAGCCGCGCACCAGTTCCGCACGGAAGGTGGCGTAGCCATCGAACTCCAGCGCGCGCGCAAAGCGGTTGGCCGTGGCGACCGACACACCCACCGCGGCGGCGAGCTCGTCGATGGGCAGCGTGGCGACCTGCAGCGGGTGCTCCAGCACGTAGTCGGCCACCTGCCGGTGCGAGCGCGACAGCCGCGGCAGCGCCTGCGCAATGCGCTGGGCCACGGTGGTGCCTGGGGTGTCGACGAGGATGCTCATGAAGGGTGCAACGTGCCCGAAAGTGTGCGTTTTTTGAAAATCAGTTTACAAATATAAGTCAGATAAGAAAATTTTCTGTCATTTTTGATCGAGTTTGCAAGTAACGGGCCAGGGGAAGAGGGGCGTTGAAGAGGCGATGCGCGACGCATTTCGCTCGTGGAGGGGCTGCCCGAGCGGGTTGCGGACGGGCGTCTAGGGATTTCCCCTGATGTCGCGGATGCGCGCCGTACCTCCGGAGGCACCGACGGTCACTGGAGCGAGTGGCGCGGCAGTGAGATCGTGAAGACGCAACCGGTGCCGGGCACGTCCCGCACGGTCAATGTGCCGAAGTCCGCCTCGACGCTCTGGCGGGCGATGGAAAGCCCCAGGCCCAGGCCCGACCGGTCATGACTGTGCTGATTGAAGGGGGCGAACATCTTGGCGGCGATTCCCGGCGGCAGCCCTCCGCAGTGATCTTCGACTTCGATCAGGACGTGCTCGCCAAGCTCATAGGCCTTCAAGGCGATGTCGGTGTGCGGGTGCGTGAACTTGAATGCGTTCTGCAGCAGGTTCGCCAATGCTGCAAGCAGCAACTCCCGGTTTCCCCGGATGGCCAGCAGGGAGTCGACGGGTGACACCTCGAAGGCGCAACCCGCGGCGCTTGCAACGAGCTGGGCCGCGGTTTCGGCGTCCTTGATGAGCAGGGCCACGGAAAATGTCTGCCGCAGTTCCGGCGCGCCGCTGCGAACTTCGGCGAGTGCCCCGCTGATCAGTGTGGCCATCGAAGACAGGCTGCGCTTCAGCACGCTCCCGGTGGCACCGCCCACTGTCATGTTGCCGAGTTCGAGGGCGTGAATCGCAAGGGTTGCCGTCCCGAGGGCATTGCGCAGCTCGTGAACCAGGAACCCGAAACGCTCCGTCGCGTCCAGGCTCTGCTGACGGGCGATCTGTGTATCGCGCTGAAAGCTGAACTCGGTGACCGCGTCGGCAATGGCGTTGTCCAGGCACCGGTTCAGCGTCCGGAATTCCCCGATAGCGAACGGGGCGTTGCGCTCGAAGGCCAGGTCCGTGATCGCCTGGCAAAGGTCGCCATAGTCGTGAACGACCTGGTCGACCGTGTACCCCAGCTTCAGCAGCTCCTTGCCATGTGCAGTGGCGGTCATCCCCATCTCCGACAACGCCAGCGAGTCTCCGCCCGATGGTCCCGAGATCCTGACGCTCTCGGCAGGTTTGTCGTCTTCTTCGGCCGCAAGGGTTCTTATCAGTTGCTCGAGGAACAACGGAATGCCGTTCGCCAGCTGATGTTCAGTGGCGGCCCGCCGGGGCCTCAGTGCAACCTTCGACTTGCACCGTGAAACCAGCTCTTCCCGGTTGTTGGTGAGAAAGTTGCGCATGTTGCGGGACCTCGATGGCTTTCGCCTGGTTCATTCAATGAATGCCGCCTGCTTCGGCTTCCGCTTGAAAGGCGTACCGCCCATCGTTAGCCGCCCACGGAGGAATTGTCTGTGCGGCATCGCACATACGCGGAGTGCCGACACGCGCACCCCTGTGTGCGCAAGCGCACAGACGCCGGGGCATCGGCCGCAAAATGATGGGCACTTTGGAATCTCCTCCCCACATGGCATCGTCCCCACCCCCGTCTTCTTCGCGCGCAGCCGTGGCGCGCAACAGCCTGCTGGAGGTGATGCCGCCGGAGGTGCTGACGGGCCTGATGCCGCTCCTTGAGCTGGTGCCGCTCAAGCTGGGGCAGGTGCTCTACGAATCGGGCGTGGTCCAGCAGTACGTGTATTTCCCGGTCGATTGCATCGTCTCGCTGCTGTACGTGCTGGAAAACGGGCAGTCGGCCGAGATCGCCGTCGTGGGGTTCGAGGGAATGGTGGGCGTGTCGCTGCTGATGGGCGGGGGCAGCACGCCTAACCGCGCCGTGGTGCAGAGCGCGGGGAATGCATTTCGCCTGAGCGCCGGGCACATCAAGCAGTTGACCGACAACGGCGGGCCGCTGCTGCATCTGCTGCTGCGCTACACCCAGTCGCTCATCACGCAGATGTCGCAGACGGCCGTCTGCAACCGGCACCACTCGCTGGAGCAGCAGCTGTGTCGCTGGCTGCTGCTGAGCCTCGACAGGCTCCCGGGCAACGAGCTGGTGATGACGCAGGAGCTGATCGCCAACATGCTCGGCGTGCGGCGCGAAGGCGTGACCGAGGCTGCCGGCAAGCTGCAGCGCCTGAATCTCATCAAGTATTCGCGCGGGCACATCACGGTGCTGGACCGCCCGGGTCTGGAGCAGCAGGTGTGCGAGTGCTATGAGGTCGTGAAGCGTGAAACGGATCGCCTGCTGCCTCGCCAGCCCGCGACCTGAGCCGGCGGCGGCCGGGCCGCATTTGGTGCGCCTGCGCACAGACGCGAGAGGGCCCCTCGGCAACAATGCGCCCGGTTGCGCATTTCCGCGCTGATTGACTCTTCCCAACAGGCGGTTCCGTGACATCAGCCCCGACCCGCCCCGTTCTCAATCGCCTGCTCGAGGCGCTGCCGCTCGCAGACCGTGTGCACCTGCTCGAGCGCTGCGACAGCGTGCAGCTGGCCACGGCGCAGATCCTCTACGAGCCGGGCGACGTCATTCACCACATCCACTTCCCGACGAGCGCGTTCGTCTCGCTGGTATCGACCGCGGACGGCCATGACGGCCTGCAGACGGGCATGGTGGGCAACGAGGGCGCCCTGGGCTACGAGCTGTCGCTGGACGTGCAGAGCGCTCCGCTGCGGGCGCTGGTACAGGGTGCGGGCATGGCGTGGCGACTGACCGCGCAATCGTTCGCGCAGGAGCTGGAGCAGAACTCGAAGCTCAAGCGCATCCTCAATCGCTACGTCTGCGTGCTCTTGATGGAGTTCGGCCGTTCGGGCCTGTGCAACCGCTTCCACCTGATCGAGGAGCGCCTGGCGCGCTGGCTCTTGACCACGCAGGACTGCGCGCATTCCACGCACCTTGCGCTTACGCATGAAGTGCTGGGCCGCATGCTGGGTGTGCGCCGGGTCGGCATCACCAACGCCGCGACGGCGCTGCACACGCGGCGACTGATCGACTATCGGCGGGGGGTCATCACGATCACCGATCGCGAAGGTCTGGAGAACGCGGCGTGCGACTGCTACCGGGCCAACCGGCGCAGCTATGCGCATCTGATCGCATAGCTGCTGGCTGGTGTGTTGGTCAGTGCATCAGCGTGCGGCCGGAACCACGACAACGGTTCCGCTGCCGGTGCCAGTGCTGCCGGTGTTGCCTCTGGCGCCCGTTGCGCCGGTATTGCCCGTGTTGCCGGTATTTCCCTGATTGCCGGTTTCCCCTGTGGCGCCGGTGTTGCCAGTACTACCGGTGTCGCCTGTGGCGCCAGTGTTCCCTGTGTTGCCGGTATTTCCCCTCGCGCCCGTGGCGCCTGTGTAGCCGGTGCTTCCGGTGTTGCCCGTGTTGCCTTGAGGACCCATCGGGCCGGTGCAGGCAGATGCAGCAAGCAGGGCGAGCAACAGGATGGGCGGGAGTAGATATTTCTTCATGGAGGTTCCTTGTGGTGTTGGAGTGCGCGCAGCTCGAATAGAGGCTACGCCGGCCACAATGACTGCCAGCGCGTATTGCGTCTGTTCGGCACCGCGCATAGGTGCGAACCGCCTGGCAGCCCAGCCGTCAAAATCCCCGGCGCACAAGGGAGTCGCGATGAACGGACTGTTGTCGTTCGGTGCGCGCCTGGCCTGCATCCTTTTGCATGAACACGCTCAGCGGATCGTCGGGGTAGCTCCCAAACCGATCGCGCCGCGCGTAGCCCGCCCGCGCATAGAACGACAACGCCTCGGGTTGGCTCACGCCGGTCTCCAGCCTGAAGACCGCGCAGCCGCGCGTCGCCGCTTCGCCTTCGAGAAAGCCGAGCACCTTCGCCGCGACGCCTTGCCCCCGGTTCTCCGGCCGCACGTACATGCGTTTTAGTTCGCCGAAGCCGGGCTCCATCACGATGGCGCCGCAGCCCACGGCCGTGCCTTCGCCGTCGCGGGCGACCGCGAACAGCACGTTCGGTGCAGACAGTGCCGCGATGTCGATGCCGTAGTGGCACTCGGGCGGATATAGAGGCTTCTGGTAGGCGTCGAGGTCGTCGATGAGCTGGACGACGTCGGGCTGGGTGGGGCTTTCGAGGGAGATTCGCATCGGGCGATGGTATCGAGCCGGCAGGGCTGTGCATCGAGGGGCCGGGCGAAGAAAACCCGCCGAAGCGGGTTGGGTGAGGGCAGTCAGCGGCTGACGCGCAGGGCTTTCAGCCGGCGCTCGGCTTCGCCGGGAGGAATCTTTCCCTCCGCCTCGAGCTTCCTGAGCCGTCGCTCATCTGCTCGATTCAGCGCATCTTTCAGCAGCGCCATCTTGCGGTTCCGGCAAGGGCTGCATTCGTAGAAGCTCGTCGGACTGCTCATGCGGTTCATCCTTGCGTCGTACTCGAGAGCAAGAGTTCGTCCGTTGGGCTCGATACCCATGATGAGGATTTTTCCGTTCCTGAACGTGACGTTGGCACCTCCTTCGCAGCCCGTGGTATCAGTTTTTTCAGGGTTGTAGGCACTACGCGAAATCCGGCGCATATGCCGCAGGGCAAAAAGAACGTCCTCTTCCGTCAAAACGACATCATCGCAATCGAGAAAATCCTTGTTCTCCCATACCGTTCTGCCCGAAGGTTCTGTGATCTCAACCTTCTGTACATGGCTGATGGGATACCGCCTGTCCGACGCTTGTGCCGGAAACATCGCAGCCGCAATCAAAAATGCCACTGGAATCAAGAGAGCGATGTTTCTTTTCATGGCGTTGGCACCTGCATTTTCCAATTTGCCCCCTGGGCCTCTGTCGGGTTCTTGCGGCTGACTAGAGGATGACGAAAAACTTCCTCGCTATCGATTCGGATCGACTCCCGAAGCACGCTGACAAGCCACGAGAGCGACTGATTCTGTGCTGCAGTTGGCTCGTCATAGATTCCACGCCTGCCGCGCAACTCATCAAGAGTCAGCTCTGCTTCCTTTCCGACAGCTCTAAATCCCGCAGGCAATCTGGCCCTTCCGACGATCTCGATCCCGATTGCCTCCATGTTCCCTGGATAACGTTCGCCCGGTGGTTTTCGCATTTCGATCTGGTGCATTCCCTCTACTCCCACCTTCGCAAAATCGCGTGGTTCGCATCTTGCCGTCGCCAGACACCTCGCCTTCAACGGCCCCACATGATTCGTCCGCTGATAGATCGCCGCCGTCTGATAGATCGTCCCATCCTTGTCGATGAGAAAGTGCGCCCCGTTCGCCTTGGGATTCCTGTAGCTGTTCAATGAAGACGCCGAGGTATCGGCGTCCGTTTGATGCACCGCGATGCCGGTGATGGCCCCGGCGCGTTTCCCTCGTTCGATCTGCGGACTGCGCGCATGTCGCACGCGCGCGTGGCTGATCATTCCGTGTTCGTCGATTTCGACAAGCATGGGTTTTCCTCCCTGAAGAATTTGTTGGTTATCGACTCTCTGCAGAAGCCAGGCCTTGCGCATCGGATGAGCGCGAGGCCACGACCTCGCGGCACATGCTAAAGGCTTAAAAAGTGAACTGGTTGATGACTTCGTCAACACTTGTGGCCCGCTGCGCAAAGCCCATTCGTCCGCAGGGTTGAACGCGCCAACCAACAATGGCCGCGCGGCAGGCTGACCGGTCTGCCGGCCACCTTTCTTCATCCCGAATCCGCAAACACCAAGGAGTACCACTTTGGAATACCGTCATCTAGGCAAATCAGGCCTCAAGGTCCCCGTGTTGAGTTTTGGCACCGGCACCTTCGGCGGCAAGGGCGAGTTCTTCAGCGCGTGGGGTAGCACCGACGTGGCCGAGGCGCGCAAGCTCATCGACATCTGCCTCGAGGCAGGCGTCAACATGTTCGACAGCGCCGACATCTATTCGGCTGGTGCAGCCGAGTCGGTGCTCGGCGAGGCGATCAAGGGCCGCCCGCGCGACGGGCTGCTGATCTCGACCAAGGCCACCTTCCGCAGCGGCGAGGGGCCGAACGACGTGGGCTCGTCGCGCCATCACCTCGTGCAGGCCGTCAATGGCGCGCTCAAGCGACTGGGCACCGACTACATCGACCTGTTCCAGCTGCACGGCTTCGATGCGAGCACGCCGGTGGAAGAGACGCTTGGCACGCTCGACGATCTCGTGCGCGCGGGCAAGCTGCGCTACATCGGTGTGTCGAATTTCTCGGGTTGGCACCTGATGAAGTCGCTGGCCGTTTCAGAGCGCTACGGCTTGGCGCGCTACGTCGCCAATCAGGCCTACTACTCGCTGGTCGGCCGCGACTACGAATGGGAGCTGATGCCGCTGGCGCAAGACCAGGGCGTGGGCGCGGTGGTGTGGAGCCCGCTGGGCTGGGGCCGGCTCACGGGCAAGATCCGCCGTGGCCAGCCGCTGCCTGCCAATAGCCGCCTGCACGTCACTGCTGACATGGGCCCGCCGGTGCCCGACGAACTGCTGTATCGCGTGGTCGACGCGCTGGAAAAAGTCGGCGCCGAAGTCGGCAAGACGGTGCCGCAGGTCGCGCTGAACTGGCTGCTGCAGCGCCCGACAGTGTCGAGCGTGGTGGTCGGTGCGCGCGACGAGGCACAGCTGCGGCAGAACCTCGGCGCGGTGGGCTGGAACCTCACGCCCGCGCAGGTCGCCGAGCTCGATGCGGCCAGCACGACGACGCGGGCCTATCCCTACTGGCATCAGCAGGGCTTTCTCGAACGCAATCCCAACCCTGTCTAGGCGGGCGTCAGCCCGAGCACCCACCGCTTGAAGTGCTCCAGCGCCCCGGAGGCCGGCCGGCCTTCGGGGTACGCGAAGTAGTAGCCCTGGTGCACGTCGAGGTGGCGGTCCACCGGAATCACGAGTTCGCCTGCGCGCAGCTCGTGTTCGATCAGGATGCGTGGCGCCAGGCCCACGCCCATGCCTGCCGCCGTGGCCGCGACGACCATGGTGAAAAGCTCATAGCGCGGTCCGCGCGACGCGTGCACCGTGTACTCCCAGCCCTGCTGCGCATACCAGTCGCGCCAGGCATGGGCGCGTGTGCTCAGGTGCACATGGCGGCATTGCTCGAAGCCGGCTTCGTCCCATGGCCCGTGCGCATCGCGGAACGCGGGGCTGCAGATAGGCACCATCTCGCCCTCGGCAAAGATCAGCCCGCCGCGGGTGTTCGGCCAGAACTGGTCGCCGAAGTAGATGGCTGCGTCGTATGCGTTCTCCTGAAAAGAGAAGGGCTGCGAGCGCGCCGACAGGTTCACCGTGATGTTCGGATGCAGCAGGCTGAACTCCGGCAGCCGCGGTATCAGCCACTGCGTGGCAAAGGTAGGCACCACCGCCAGTTCCAGCACGAAGCCCATCTCGTGGCCGGCGCTGATCTCCAGCGTGTCGCGGCGGATCTGGTCGAGGTGGCGCCTGATGCGCGCCGCATATTCGCGGCCCACGTCGGTGAGCGTGAGCCGACGCCGCACGCGCGAGAACAGCGGCACGCCGAGCCGCTGTTCGAGCATGGCCACCTGCCGGCCGACGGCGCTTTGCGTCAGCGCCAGCTCGGTTGCAGCGCGGGTGAAGCTGCCCAGCCGCGCCGAGGCCTCGAAGGCCTGCAGCGCGCCAAGGTTGGGAATGTCTTTTCTCATCGATTGCCAGCGGTTGTCTCAGTCGTTCAGCCAAAGCACCGGTCGTGCCCGGGAGACGGTGTCCTTCCCGGCGTGCACAACGTTGTGCGCTTTTAGCGTTTGTTCGGCTTGCGCCCACGACTCTATTCTGCGTGCCGACCCCATGCCAACGATACGAGGAGACTTCCGATGATTGTTTTGCGCACCCGTTGTACTGCCCTGGGCATTGCACTGGTTTCCGTTCTGGGCCTGCCCGTCGCCGCGTTCGCGCAGGCCGAGCAGACCGTCACCATCGGCCACGCCGGCCCGCTCACCGGGGGCGCCGCCCACTGGGGCAAGGACAACGACAACGGCGCGCGGCTCGCGGTCGAAGACCTGAACAGGCAGGGCCTTGTCATCGGCGGCAAGAAGATCAAGTTCGTGCTGCAGTCCGAAGACGACCAGGCCGATCCCAAGCAGGCCATGGTGGTCGCCAACAAACTGGCCGACATGGGCGTGAAGGGCATGCTGGGCCACTTCAACTCGGGCGCAGCCATTCCGGCTTCGGCCGT
The DNA here is from genome assembly GCF_051992195.1 of Variovorax sp. YR566. NCBI lineage: Bacteria > Pseudomonadati > Pseudomonadota > Betaproteobacteria > Burkholderiales > Comamonadaceae > Variovorax > Variovorax sp. YR566. Next base: position 3,532,237 of record NZ_CP197092.1, read on the forward strand.
CTACAGCCGCGCGGGCCTGCCCGACGTGTCCACCGCCACCAACCCGACCTTCACGAAGCAGGGCTACAGCAACGTCTTCCGCATCCTGGCCAGCGACGACGACGTGGGCATGGCCATCGCCAACTACACGGTGAAAGACCTGAAGGCGAAGAACATCGCCGTGATCGACGACCGCACTGCCTACGGCCAGGGCGCCGCCGAGGTGTTCACACGCGGCGTGAAGGCGCTGGGCGGCAACGTGGTGGCGCAGGAGTACGGCAGCGACAAGGCCACCGACTTCATGGCCATCCTCACCACCATCAAGAGCAAGCAGCCTGACGTGGTGTTCTACGGCGGCATGGACGCGCAGGGCGGGCTCATCGCGCGGCAGATGAAGCAGCTCGGCATCACGGCCAAACTGCTCGGCACCGACGGACTGTGCACCGACGAGGTCGCCAAGATCAGCAGCGGCGCGGTCGACGGGCTGCTCTACTGCACGCGCGGCGGCAAGGAACTCGAAAAGACATCGAAGGGCGCCGATTTCGAGCAGCGCTACAAGGCCCGCTATGGCGTCGACGTGCTGACCTACGCGCCGTACCTCTACGACGCAATGATGGCGCTGGCCGCCGGCATGCGCGCGGCCAACTCGGTCGAGCCCGAGGCTTACCTGCCGGCAATGCGCAAGGTGAAGTTCGACGGCGTCACCGGCACCATCAGCTTCGATGCCAAGGGCAACCTGCAGAAGCCGGATTTCACCGTCTTCACCTACAAGGACGGCAAGCGCGTGCGCGTGGCCGGCTCCTGAGGCTGCATGCGGACACTGAACGCCGAGGAAACCGCCGCAGCCTTGCCCTGGGGCGCTCTGGTCGAGGCGCTGCTGCAGATGTTCGAGCGCGAACGTCTCGGTGAGGCGTATGCGTCGCCACGCACCTCGGTGCCGCTCGCGGCCGGCGGCGTCATGCTGTTGATGCCGGCGGCCGACCTGCACTTTGCTGCGCTGAAGACGGTGACCGTGCACGCCGGCAATGCGGAACAGGGCCTGCCGGTGGTGCAGGGCGACGTGACGCTGATGGATGCCGCCACCGGCACGCGGCTGCTCGCGATGGATGGCAATGTGCTGACGGCGCGACGCACGGCGGCGTTGTCGCTGGCGGGCGCCATGAGGGCAGGGCGTGGCGGCGCCGAGCGCATGCTGCTGATTGGCGCGGGTGTGCAGGCTCGCGCGCACGCCGAAGCCTTTGCCGAGGTGTGGGGCGTGCGGCATCTGAAGATCCATGCGCGGGCGCAGGCGCATGCAGAAGCACTGGCGCAGCACATGCGCTCGCGTGGCGTCGATGCCAGCGCAATCGCCGACCCGACCGCCGCCGCGGAAGAATCCGACGTGATCGTCGCCGCGACCAACTCGCAAGAGCCGGTCGTCCCGTCGCGGGTGCGGCCGGATGCCACCGTGATCGCCGTCGGCGCCTACCGCGCCGACATGGCCGAGGTGCCGCCCGAACTGGTGCGGCGCTGCGCCGTGTTTGTGGATACGCTGGAGGGGGCGCGCAGCGAGGCGGGCGACCTGATCCGGGCGGGCGTCGATTGGTCCGCCGTTCAGGCTTTCAGCAGCGCACAGCCGGTACAACAAGGTCGCCTGGTACTCGTCAAGACCGTAGGCCACGCGCTGTGGGACCTGGCGGCGGCGCGGCTGGCGTATGTGAATCAACAACAGCAGTGATGACGAGCAGCAAGAAGAAGGGCATTTCATGCGTCGTGTGGTGATCATCGGCGGCGGGGCTATCGGCTCCGCCATCGCCTACTTCCTGACCCGCAGCCCCGAAGAGGAGCCCTTCGAGGTCACGGTGGTCGAGCGCGATTTCTCGTACAAGCAGGCGTCGTCGGCACTGTCGGCCAGCTCGATCCGCCAGCAGTTCTCCACCGCCATCAACATCGAGATGTCGCTGTACGGCATCGACTTTTTCCGCAATCTCGGCGAGACGCTGCGCGTGGGCGACGACGTGCCCGACATCGGCCTGGTCGAGCCCGGCTACCTGTACCTCGCTTCGCCGGCCGGTGTCGATGTGCTGCGCGAGAACCACGCGATGCAGAAGGCGCACGCGGTGGACGTTGCGCTGATGACGCCCGATGAGCTGAAGGCGCGCTTTCCGTGGATCTCGACCGAAGGGGTTGCGCTTGCCTCGCTGGGCCTCTCGGGCGAAGGCTGGTACGACGGTTACAGCCTGCTGCAGGCCTTTCGCAAGAAGGCGGCCTCGCAGGGTGTGCGCTATGTGCAGGCGCATGCGACGGGCTTGCGCCGCAACGGGCGCACCGTGACCGGTGTGCAGCTCGACAGCGGCCAGACGTTGGAGGCAGACGTGGTCGTCAACGCCGCGGGCGCATGGGCTGCGAAGGTGGCGCAGTGGGCCGGCATCGATCTGCCCGTGCGCGGCCGCCGCCGCAGCGTGTTCAGCTTCTCGTGCCCCGACACGCTGCCCGGATGCCCGCTGGTGATCGACACCTCCGGCATCTGGCTGCGCCCCGAGGGCCGCCAGTTCATCTGCGGCTTCGCGCCGCCCGAAGACCAGGACCACGACGATGCGCCGCTCGAGGTCGAGTACGAAGCCTTCGACAGCTTCATCTGGCCATCACTGGCCGAACGCGTGCCGGCCTTCGAAGCCATCCGCATGACAGGCGCATGGGCGGGCTACTACGAGATGAACGTGTTCGACCACAACGCCATCCTCGGCCTGCACCCGGACTGCGACAACCTCTACTTCGCCAATGGCTTCTCGGGCCACGGCCTGCAGCAGTGCCCGGCGGCTGGGCGCGGGGTGGCGGAGCTGATCCGCTTCGGGGAATACCGCAGCCTCGACCTTTCGCCGGTGTCTTTCGCGCGCATTCTGGAGAACAGCCCGCTGCTGGAGAAGAACGTGATCTAGGCGGGGCCAAGGGGAGGGCGTACGATCTTCGCCAGAGAGGTGCACCTACCCATGACCGCACAGACACTGATCGATACCGCCCGCGCACTCGTCGCAGGCGACAAGGGCTTGCTCGCGATGGACGAGAGCAACGCCACCTGCAACAAGCGCTTCGCCACGCTGGGCATTCCGCAGACCGAGGCGGCGCGGCGCGACTGGCGTGAGCTGATCGTCACCGCGCCGGGGCTGGGCGACAGCATCAGCGGCGCCATCCTGTTCGACGAGACCATCCGCCAGAAGACCAACGCGGGTCAGCCCTTTGCCAAGGCGCTTGAGGGCGTGGGCATCATTCCCGGCATCAAGGTCGACACGGGTGCGAAGCCGCTGGCTGGACATCCCGGCGAGACCGTCACCGAAGGGCTGGACGGTCTGCGCGAGCGCCTTGCCGAATACGCCGGCATGGGCGCGCGCTTTGCCAAGTGGCGCGGCGTGATCGCCATCGGCGACGGCCTGCCGACGCGCGCCTGCATTCGCGTCAATGCCCACGCGCTAGCTCGCTACGCCACGCTGTGCCAGGAAGCCGGCCTGGTGCCCATTGTCGAGCCCGAGGTGCTGATGGACGGCGGCCATTCGCTCGCGCGGTGCGCCGAAGTTACCGAAGAAGTGCTGCACAAGACCTTCGCCGAACTGCGCGCACAGGGCGTGCTGCTCGAAGGCATGCTGCTGAAGCCGAACATGGTGTTGCCGGGGCAGAAGACCGCTGTGCAGGATTCTGTCGAGGCGGTCGCGGAGGCGACGGTCAACTGCCTGCTGCGCACCGTGCCTGCAGCAGTGCCCGGTGTGGCGTTTCTCTCGGGCGGCCAGTCGGCGCAGCTGGCTTCCGCACGGCTGAACGAAATGAACATCCGGTTCAAGTCGCGCATGCCGTGGGCGCTGGCCTTCTCGTTCTCCCGCGCGGTGCAGCAGCCCGCGCTCGATGCATGGAAGGGCGATGCCGCCAACGTGTCTGTTGCCCAACAAGCGCTGGTGCTCCGCACCCGGGCCAATCAGGCCGCGCGTCGCGGCGACTACAAAGAGGCATAGAGCCACGCATGACGACCCCTCAGGACCTGTACCGCCAGAAGCTGGCATCTCCCGCCGACGCCGTGCGCCAGGTGCGCAACGGCGACATGATCATCGTGCCGACGGGAGTCGGCGAGCCGCCCACGCTGCTCACGGCGCTGTCGGAGCATCGCCGCGATTTCCATGACGTGAAGGTCGCGCAGATTCTTGCGATGCGCAAGTACGCCTACATCGACCCCGAGACAGTCGAGCACGTGCGCCACGTCGCGTTGTTCTTCGGTGGGGCCTCCCGCGCGGGCGGGCAGGAGGGCTGGATCGACTTTCTGCCGAACTACTTCTCGGAGATTCCCGCGCAGATCGAGCGCGGGCAGATGCCGGCCGACGTGGTCTTCAGCATGGCCTCGCCCATGGATGCGCACGGCTACTTTGCCCTGAGCCTGGGCGCCGACTACACGATGGCCGCCGTTGCCAGGGCGCGTGCCGTGGTGCTCGAGGTGAACCCGAACGTGCCCTTTGCCTGTGGCGCCTGCCATGTGCACATTTCGCAGGTGGCCGCGCTCGTGGAAAACGAGGCGCCGGTCATGGAAGTCGGCCTGCCGAAGATCGGTGTGGTGCAGGAGGCCATCGGCAAATACGTGGCCGACCTGATCGACGACGGCTCGACGCTGCAGATCGGCTACGGCGGCATTCCCGACGCGGTGGTGATGCAGCTAACGCACAAGCACGACCTGGGCATCCACACCGAGATGATCGGCGACGGCATTCTCACGCTGGTGGAGAGCGGGGCCGTGACCAATCGGCGCAAGAACTACCTGCCGGGCAAGTCGATCGCCACCTTCGCGCTGGGGTCGAGCAAGCTCTACCGCTTCATGGACCGCAACCCGGCGCTGGAGATGCACCCGGTGAACTTCACCAACGACCCGGCGCTGGCAGGGCTCAACGACAACCTCATCGCAATCAACGCGACGATGCAGATCGACCTGCTGGGTCAGTGCGGTTCGGAGAGCCTGGGCCACGCGCCGTACTCGGGCACGGGCGGGCAATCGGACTTCGTGCGTGCCGCCAATCGTTCGCGCGGCGGCAAGGCTTTCATCGTGCTGCCTTCCACGGCCAAGGGCGACACCATCTCGCGCATCGTGCCCTCGCTGTCGCCGGGCACGCATGTGAGCACGAGCAAGAACGACATCAACTACGTGGTCACCGAATACGGCGTGGCCCAGTTGCGAGGCAAGTCGGCGAAGCAGCGGGCGCGCGAACTCATCGGCATCGCGCATCCGGCCTTCCGGGCGGAGCTGACCGAGCAGGCCAGGCGGCTGAAGCTGCTGTAGGCCTGCGGGTTGGCTATCAGCCGGCCTTGGCCGCCTTCACCAGCGAAGGCGTTGCCTTGTAGCTCTCCGGGAACAGCTTTTTCAGGTCGTCGATCTTCGGCATGTCGTTGATCGCGATGTAGGGCTGGCTCGGGTGCAGCGTCAGGTAGTCCTGGTGATAGTCCTCGGCCGCATAGAAGGGCTTGGACATCTCGACCGTGGTGGCCAGCTGCTTGCCGAAGGTCTTGGCCTGGTTCAGCTGTGCGATGTAGGCGGTGGCGATGCGCGCCTGCTCGGCGTTCTCGGCGAACACGGTGGAGCGGTATTGCGTGCCGGTGTCCGGGCCCTGACGGTTGAGTTCGGTCGGGTCGTGCGCCACCGAGAAGTAGATCTGCAGCAGCTTGCCGTAGCTGACCTGCTGCGGGTCGTAGGTGATGCGCACCGATTCGGCATGGCCCGTGCGGCCCGAGCCGACTTCGTCGTAGCGCGCCGTCTTGGCGTCGCCGCCGGCGTAGCCCGATACGGCATTGCTCACGCCCTTGACGCGCTGGAACACGCCCTGAACGCCCCAGAAGCAGCCGCCGGCGAACACGGCGGTTTCGGTCTTTGCGGCCGGCGGTGCCACGAGGTCTGCCGTGGGCGCGGGCACCCGGCGGGCGGTTTCGGCGAACGAAGGCACTGCGTGCCAGACCAGCGCGGCGGCAGCCAGCGTGCCGGCGGTGAGTGCGAGGGATTTCATGAGGGCTCCTTGAGGGCGAGTTTCGGTGGCTGGATAGCCGGTTGGCGCGACATTGACGCCGAATCTGCCGGGCGTCAATGGCGTTTGCGGGTTGCTCTGCTTACTTCTTCATCTCGTCCTTGCCCATGCTGTCCTTCTTCATGGCGTCCTTGGACATCGAGTCTTTGGCCATCGAGTCCTTCTTCATGGCGTCCTTCGACATGGAGTCCTTCGCCATCGAGTCTTTCTTCATGCCGTCCTTGGACATCGAGTCCTTGGCCATGCCGTCTTTCGCCATTTCGTCTGCGGCGAAAGCCGAGGCGCCGGCGAAGGCCATACAGGTTGCGAGCAGGGTTGCGGTGAGCTTGTTCATTGGAGTCTTCCTGGGTTGAGTTTGGATTTCGTTTCAAAGATCGGCCTGGTTACAGTGAACTGGGCCTTGCGCTTTCTTCGGCAGTCGAGCGGCTGTGTCGGCCCCTCAGCTCCCTCCGAACCAGTTGTAGCCCTGGTCTTCCCAGTAGCCACCTGTGTAGGTGTTGGTGACGAACATCGCCTTGATGTGCTTCGGGTTCTTGTAGCCAAGCTTGGTCGGCATGCGCAGCTTCATCGGAAAGCCGTACTTGGGCGGCAGCGGCTGGCCGTCGTAGGTCAGCGTCAGCAGCGTCTGCGGATGCAGCGCGGTGGGCATGTCGATGCTGGTGTAGTAGTCGTCCGCGCACTTGAAGCCGACGTACTTGGCCGTCAGGTCGGCGCCGATGTGGCGCAGGAAGTCGGCAAAACGCACGCCACCCCATTTGCCGATGGCGCTCCAGCCTTCCACGCAGATGTGGCGCGTGATCTGGTCGTGCTGCGGCATGGCGCGCAGCTCGGCCAGCGTCCAGGCATGCTTGTCGGCGACCATGCCGGTCACTTCGAGCTTGTAGCTGGCTTCGTCTACTTCGCGCACCTCGTCTTCGCCGTAGTAGGCGTTGAACGGGAAGGGGCGCGTGATCTCGGCTTCGGTGTAGGTTGGGGCAAGCTGCGTCGGGCTGAAGATCAGGCCCTGCACCTTGTCGTTGAAGCGCGAGATCTTCGTGAGCGCGGCTTCCACCTGCGCGTTGTCGCTGATGCTGCAGCCCGTGAGCAGCGAGAGGCCGCCGAGCGTGAGCGAGCGTTGCAGGAAGGCGCGACGCGAAGGCTGGTCGAGCTTCTTCGCAATCAGCGTGCGGGCTTCATGCAGCACGGCGTCGCCGTCAATGCCGCTCAGGGTGGGGGCTTTGAAGATTTTCATCAGGCTTTTGGCGCACGGCCGCGGATCATGGTGAGGAGGGTGCGGGGCACCAGGGCCACCATCACCAGATGCACGACGACGAAGGCGACGATGGCCGCCATCGCAAGGAAGTGGATGCGGCGCGCAAACTCGTAGCCGCCCAGCAGGTCGCGAAGCACGGCGAACTGCACCGACTTCCACAGCACCAGGCCCGACAGCACGATCACGATCAGGTCGAGCATCACGAACAGGTAGGCCAGCTTCTGCACGCTGTTGTAGTGGCGCGGGTCGGCGTGCGAGAGCTTGCCCTTCAGCGCGGCCAGCGCGTCGTGCCAGATGCCGGCCGGCGTTACTGGGAAGAACTTGCGGGCAAGCCGGCCGCTGGCGATGTTCATGGCCAGGTACACGAAGCCGTTGAACACCAGCAGCCACATGGCCGCAAAGTGCCACTGCAGCGCGCCGCCGAGCCAGCCGCCGAGCGTGATGACGGTCGGGATGGTGAACGGGAAGAACGGCGCCGCGTCATAGATGCGCCAGCCGCTCGTCACCAGGATCACCACGGCCAGCGCGTTGAGCCAGTGCGTGATGCGCATCCACAGCGGGTGGATGGGACGGCGATCGACCTCGGGGGGTGGCTCGGCGAGTGGGGCGATGGCTGTGCTGTTCATGGGGCGGATTGTTGGGCGCACCCCATGGCCGATTCATCACGCAAAGTTCAATTAATCGTGATAACTCCGCAAGCCGTATCGCAGGACAATGGCGCCCTATGGACACCTCCAAGCGCGTGCTGATCGTCGAAGACGACGCCCACATTGCCGAACTCCTGCGCATGCATCTGCGCGACGAAGGCTATGCGGTCGAGCACGCCGCCGACGGCCACGCCGGCCTGCGCGAGCTGGAGCGCGGCAACTGGGACGCGCTGGTGCTCGACCTGATGCTGCCCGGCATCGACGGCCTCGAAATCTGCCGCCGCGCCCGCGCCATGACGCGCTACACGCCGATCATCATCATCAGTGCCCGCTCGAGCGAGGTGCACCGCATCCTCGGGCTGGAGCTGGGCGCCGACGATTACCTGGCCAAGCCCTTCTCGGTGCTGGAACTGGTGGCGCGCGTGAAGGCGCTGCTGCGGCGCACCGACGCGCTGGCGCGCAATGCGCGCATGGAGTCGGGCAGCCTCACGCTCGGCAATCTCGACATCGAGCCGCTGGCGCGCGAGGTGCGCGTGGACGGCAAGCTCATCGAGCTCACGCCGCGCGAGTTCGACCTGCTTTACTTCTTCGCGCGCAACCCCGGCAAGGTGTTCTCGCGGCTCGACCTGCTCAACCAGGTCTGGGGCTACCAGCACGACGGCTACGAGCACACCGTCAACACGCACATCAACCGGCTGCGCACCAAGGTCGAGGCCGATCCGGCGGAGCCGCGGCGCATCCTCACGGTGTGGGGGCGGGGCTACAAGCTGTCGGCCACCGCGACCGGGGAGGACTCTGCGTGATGGCGTGGGCCACGCTGTCGCGGCGGCTGTCGGCCGTGTTCGCGGTGCTGCTGCTGGTGTGCTGCGGGGCCTCGGCGTGGCTGCAGATGCGCTCCAATGGCATTCACGAACAGGAGGTCATCCAGCGCCTGTCGCTCGGGCTCGCGGCGCACATCGCCGAGAACTCCGAGCTCATGAAGCCTGGCGGACTCAACCAGGAGGCGGTGAAGGATCTTTTCGACAAGCTCATGGCCGTCAACCCGAGCGTGGAGGTCTACCTGTTGGGGCTGGACGGCCGCATCAAGGCGCAGGCCGCACCGCTCGGGCACCTGAAGCGCGACAAGGTCGAGCTGGGGCCGATCCGCAAGCTGCTGTCGGGTGCGCCGCTGCCCATCGGCGGCGACGATCCGCGAAGTCTTGCCGCGTCCAAGGTGTTCAGCGCCGCGCCGCTGCGCATGGACGGGCGCGACGTGGGATACGTCTACGTGGTGCTGCAGGGCGAAGACCACGACGCGCTGGTCGCCAATGCGGCGACCGACAACGTGCTGCGCACCACGCTGTGGTCGATGGGGCTGGTGGCGCTGCTCGGGCTGCTTGCGGGCCTTGCGGCTTTCCGCCTCATCACGCGGCCGCTGCGCGAGCTGACCTCGGCCGTCAAGCGCTTCGAGACAGAAGGCATCGCCTCGCTCGAAAGCGAGGCTCCCACGCTGGAGCGCCTCTCGCACGGCAGCGACGAAATCGCGCAGCTGGGCCAGGCTTTCACCCAGATGACGCGCCGCATCGCCGAGCAATGGCGCGAGCTGACCCTGCAGGACCAGCAGCGCCGCGAGCTGTTCGCCAACATCTCGCACGACCTGCGCACGCCGCTCACCTCGCTGCACGGGTATCTCGAAACGCTGCTGCTCAAGGCCGGCTCGCTCAGCGAGGAAGAGCGCCGGCGCTATCTGGAAATCGCACTGGGCCAGAGCCGCAAGGTCGGCCGCCTCGCGCAGGAAGTGTTCGAACTGGCACGCCTCGAATACGGCGTGGTCAAGCCCGAGAAGGAAAACTTCGCGCTCGCCGATCTGGTGCAGGACGTGTTCCAGAAGTTCGAGCTGGCTGCCGAGGCGAGGCACCAACGCCTCAAGCCCGACATCGCGCCCGGCCTGCCGGTGGTGTCGGCCGACCTCGGCATGATCGAGCGCGTGCTGACCAACCTGCTCGACAACGCCATCCGCCACACGCCCGAGGGCGGCGAGATCGTGGTGCAGCTGCGTGCCGAGAACGCAGGCGTGACGGTTCAGGTGAGCGACACGGGCCCCGGCATTCCGGGCGAACTGCAGCCGGCCCTGTTCATGCGCCCCGTGTTCATGAGCGGATCGCGCACCGACAGCGCGAGCAGCGGCGGGCTGGGCCTGGTGATCGTGAAGCGCATCTTGCAGCTGCACGGCAGCGACATACGGCTGGTGCAGCAGCCGGACAAGGGCGCGGTGTTCCGCTTTCAGCTGGGTGGTGCGGCAAGCGCCTGAAAGGCTTGCAGGTTTGCCTGCGCGTGGGTGACGATGCTGCAAGAACAGCACAACCCTCACGCAAGGAGACAAGCCAGATGCCAGCCTTCAATACCGTCCTGATCGACAAGGACCCGCAGCACCCGCGCATCGCGCGCCTCGTACTCAACCGGCCCGAGAAGCTCAACGCCATCGGCGAGACCACGCCTTCGGAGATTCGACGCGCGGTCGAATGGGCCGAAGCCGATGACGAAGTGCATGTGATCGTGGTCGAAGGCGCAGGCCGCGCCTTCTGCGCCGGCTACGACCTCGGCGACTATGCCGAAGGCCATGGCCGCGAGGGGCAGGGCGACCACCCCTGCCGGCAAGAGAAAACGCCGTGGGATCCGATGCTCGACTACGCCGCCATGAAGCGCAACACCGACGACTTCATGGCCCTGTGGCGCAGCCGCAAACCCACCATCGCCAAGGTGCACGGCTATGCGGTTGCGGGCGGCAGCGATATCGCGCTGTGCTGCGACCTGCTGACCATGGCCGACGATGCGCGCATCGGCTACATGCCCACGCGCGTGTGGGGCTGCCCGACCACCGCGATGTGGACCTATCGCCTCGGTGCCATGCGCGCCAAGCAGCTCATGTTCACGGGCGACACCATTGCCGGCACGCAGGCGGCCGATTGGGGTCTCGCCAATTTCTCGGTGCCCGCCGATCAGCTCGACGACGCCACGCTGAAGCTCGCACTGCGCATCGCGGGCGTGCCGCGTTCGCACTTGATGATGCACAAGCTGGTCGTCAACCAGGTCTGGCACTCGATGGGGTTGGAGCAGAGCCAGATGTTCGCCACCGTGTTCGACGGCATCACGCGGCACAACCCAGAGGGGATGTGGTTCAGGCGCCAGGCGGAGGCCGAAGGCTTCAAGAGCGCGGTGCAGTGGCGCGACAGCGGCCGGCCGATTCCCGAGGGCGACGAAGCCCGCGCACGCATTGCCGAGCTCGAAGCGAAGCTGGCAGCGCGCGGCTGATCCGGCACGGGCGGGCGCCGTTGCGCGCCGATGGCCCTTTGTCGCGTGGTGCATGTCACGCGACCGACACCTCCCCCTTCGATGATCCGGCGCGCCTGCCGCCAACCTGCTTGGCAGCCAAAGGCAGGCGTATTTACATCGATAGAAACAAATAGGGGGAATTTCAATGCAGTTGTTAACTTTTTCCAGGACCACTCTGGCGGCTTGTGCCTGCGCGTTCATGGCGGCATGCGGTGGTGGTAGTGGCGGCGGCATGCCTGCGCTACCCGATGCGCCGGCGTCACCGCCGGCGGCGCCTCCTGCGCCGGCCCCGGCTCCAGCGCCAGTAGAGGCGGCACCCGTGCTCGTCATCGGTCATCGCGGCGCTTCGGCGCAGCGGCCTGAACACACGCTGGCCTCGTACCAGCAGGCCATCGACGACGGAGCTGACTTCATCGAACCCGACCTGGTGCCCACCAAGGACGGCGAACTGGTCGCCCGCCACGAGAACGCCATTGCCATCGTCGACGCAGCCGGCACCGTGATCGAGGCCACCACCAACGTGGCCGACGTGCCGAAGTTCGCCGGCCGCAAGGCCACCAAGGTCATCGATGGCATCTCGATCACAGGCTGGTTCACCGAGGACTTCACGCTGGCCGAACTCAAGGAGCTGAAGGCCCGCGAGCGCATTCCGAAGCTGCGCCCGGCCAACGTGTCGTACAACGACCAGTTCCAGGTGCCCACGCTCGACGAAGTGATCCAGCTCGCCAAGGCGCAGTCGGTGGCCAAGGGCCGCGTGATCGGCATCTACCCCGAGACCAAGCACCCGACCTACTTCCGCTCGATAGGCCTGCCGCTCGAGAAGAAGCTGCTCGACACGCTGCAGAAGCACGACCTGAACAAGGCTGATGCGCCGGTGTTCGTGCAGTCTTTCGAGACCGGCAACCTGAAGGACATCCGCCTGAAGAGCACGGTGAAGATAGTCCAGCTTATCGACGGGCAGGGGGCGCCTTACGACCTTGTGGCCCTGAGCGACAAGCGCACGTATGCCGATCTTGTGAAGCCCGAGGGCCTGGCCGAGATCGCAGCTTATGCGCAGGGCGTCGGCACGGCCAAGGCACGCGTGATCCCGGTGGTCGACGGCAAGCTCGGCACGCCGACCACGCTCGTGAAGGACGCGCACGACAAGAAGCTGCTGGTCCACGTCTGGACGATCCGCCCCGAGAACAACTTCCTGCCGGACAGCCTCAAGAGAGCGCCGAAGGCCGACCCGATCATGCAAGGCGACACCGCCGGGGAAATCAAGGCGTTCCTCGACGCCGGCATCGACGGCCTCTTCGCCGACAGCCCCGTCACGGCGGTGCCGGTAGTCAAGGCGTATCGGGCGGCGCGGTCGAGGTAGCAGCGCGCAAGAGGCGGTGGTCGGCGCTCAGTCCTTGCGGCGGGTGACGACCACCGTCGCTTCGAGTCCCTCGTAGGCCTCGGCGTCGCCGTACCAACTGCCCGAGATCGGCGCTGCCTGCGCCGGGTCGCGCGTGACGCCGACACGGATCAACTGGCCGCTGCCCATGAGGTTGTTTGTCGGGTCGAAGGCCAGCCAGCCGATGCCGGGCAGATAGGCCTGCAGCCAGGCGTGCGTGGTGCCGGCGCCGGTCATCGATTCGCCCTTGGTCTGGGCGGCGTTGTCGAGCGCGGCGTCGTAGAGATAGCCGGAGACGAAGCGGGTGGCAATGCCAAGGCGCCGCGCGGCTTCCATCATCAGCAGGGCGTAGTCGCGGCAGCTGCCGCTGCCGAGCGCCAGCGTGACGAGCGGCGTTTGCGTGCCTTCCTCGTCGCGCGCCTTGTATTCGAGGCTCTGGCCGATGTGCGCGTTCATGCGCGTGAGCACCTCTCGCGTGCTGTTGGGCTTGTCGGTGTGCAGGAACTGGTGGGCCCAGCGGATCAGCGTGCCCTGGTTGTCGTCGTCGTGGTGCGGGCGCAGGTAGTGCTCGAGGTCGAGGCGCTCCTGCACCGAATAGGCGAAGGGCAAGAATTCGGCGGCGGGGTCGAGCGCCAGCTGGTCCTGCTGCGCCGGCACGTGCTCGATGGTGAAAGAGCAGACGATGCGCAACTCTGTCGCCTCGCCCATGGGCTGCACCAGCGCCACGGAGTTGGAGTGCGGGTCTTGAATGAGCCGGGTGAAGGCCTGCGGGCTCACCTGCAGGTCGGTGGCCAGCACGCGCAGGTCGTGGCTGTCGCGCGGACGGAACATCACGCGGTGCAGGCCGAAGGTGACCGGCTTGTTGTAGCGATAGACGGTGGTGTGCTTGATGTCGTACTGGATGGCCATGCGGTGCATTCTCAGCGTTCGCGTGGCAAAACGGTGGATTGGCGTGAGCACATGCCGCAGAATCGGCGCCCGTCCGGGCTCTGCCCGGGTCCATTCGGGTTCATTCACCCAGGAGATTCCGGCTCGCCATGTACTCCGCCACCTTCATCTTCGCCAAGAAGCAGTTCGACGATGAGTTCCACCGTCTCGACCAGACCATCGCCGCGGCCGCGAAGTCGCTGCCCGGCTACCTGGGCGAGGAAACATGGGAGAACACGGGCAACGGGCTGGTGTCGAACGTCTACTACTGGGACTCGCTCGACAGCCTGCAGGCGTTGATCCGCCACCCCGTGCACCAGCAGGCCAAGGCGGCGCAGGCGCACTGGCTCGACGGGTACAAGGTGGTGATCTCCGAGGTGCTGCGCACCTATGGGGACAGCCGTATCGATCACCTGCTGGCGCCTTCGGGGCAGGGCGCCGCTTAGCCCATGCCCGAATCGTTCGGTCTCGTTCAAGTGCTGGGCGGGCTGGCGATCGGCATCTTTTCGGGTGCGATGGCCGGGCTGCTCGGTGTGAGCCCCGGCGGGGCGCTGGTGCCCGCGCTGGCGTTGATGCCCGGGCTGGGGCAGCATGATGCGCAGGCCATTTCGCTCGCAGCGCAGCTGGTGCCGACCAGCCTGGCGGGGTTTCTGCGCTACCGGGTGTCGGGGCATGGGGCCTCGTGGCGTACGGTGGTCTGGATCTCGCTCGGGTTTCTGGCTGGGGCTTATGCGGGCGCGCGTGGAGCGAGTCATGTGGCCGATGCGGCGCTGCGGTGGATGTTCGTGGGGTATCTGCTGGTGCTGGCGACGCTGGTCGTGCTGAAGTCGCCTGCGAAGACTGCGGGCGTCGATGCGGCGCAGGCCGATGAGCCGCGCGGGGCAGTCGTCGCGCTGGTGGTCGTTGGCATGGTCGCGGGTGCATCGTCGGGGTTGCTGGGCATCGGCGGCGGGCTGGCCATCACGGCGTTGCTGACGGTGGCGCTGCATTACTCGCAGCATCGGGCGCAAGCGGTGAGCCTCGCGATCAATGCGCTGCCGCTGGCGTTGCCGGCGGTGCTTGTCTATGCCAGCGTCGCCAGCGGGCTGCCCTGGGTGCTGCTGGGCTTTGTCGTGCTGGGGCTGTGGATCGGCACGGCGGCCGGGGCGCGGCTGGCGACCCGGCTGGAGGAGCAGGCGCTGCGCAAGTACTTCTTCGTGCTGGTGATCTGCATGGCGCTGCTGATGGCCTGGCGGGCATCGGGCGCGGGCTGATATTCAGAGCCGCTGCGTGCTGAGTGCCTTGGCCAGCGTGGCGGGCAGGGGCAGCGGCTCGGCGTGCCACTGCGCTGCCAGCAGTTCTGCGCACAGCGCGGCAAAGCTCAGCCCGCGCGAGCCCAGCGCGGTGCAGGCCCAGAGGCCGCCTGCATCGGCGTCGAGCGGGCCGACCAGCGGTCGCCGGTCGCCCGAGGCGCAGCGGATGCCGACCCAGGCATTGACCTGGCCGTGCGCGAACGAAGCGGCCAGCGCGGAGGCCGCGGCAGGATGCAGCCGCGCAAGGCGCTCGCGGTTGGCTTCGCTGTCCGTCTCGGTGGGGGCGAGGTCCGTGCTGTCGCGGTCGAAGGTCGCGCCGGCCAGCCAGATCGGGGTGCCCTCGGCGTCGGGCACGTGAGCGACCAGATGGCCGTCGCCGTTGATCGGCGTCGCGGGGAGGGCGGCACCGTCGGGCATCGGGCCCCAGGCGACTTGGCCGCGCACCGGCTGCAACGGAAGCGAGGGCGCGAAATGGCCCGACTCGAAGCCAGCGGCGATCACCACGCGGTCGGCTTCGGCCAGCACGTCTCCGGCGCGGTCGTACAACTGCCAGGCGCCGTCGCTGTGCATCACACGCGCCACGCGGCACCCACCACGAAACTCGACACCCGGCTGCCGCAGCCACGCGGCGATCAACCGGTGCGGCCGCACCCAGGCGGCGCGTGCGTGCCAGAGGGCGGGCGCATCGCCCGGCAGTCTGACAGCCGCCAATTGCCCGGCGCTCGCGGGCCACGATTCGTTGGGGCCGCTTTCGCTCCAGCCAGCCGGCACGCGCGTGTCGCCATCGGGCCGGCGCTCCAGCACGCCGCTGGCGCGCCAGTCGCGGCCTTCTTCCAGCAATCGTGTCAGTTCGGCCCACGTGGCGCGGATGCCGGCTCGCGTGAGCCGCGACAGCAGCGCATCATCGGGCGACACATGTGGCGCGAGCATGCCCACCGGCAGCCCAGACGCACCGGAGGCGGGCCAGTCGGCAGCATCCAGCACGGTGACCTGCCATCCGCGCCGCGCAAGGCTCGCTGCCACGGCCGCGCCCGCAAGCCCGGCGCCGATGACGGCGCAGCGGCCCGGCGTGTCGATGCGCTCGGGCACGGGGCCACGGCGGCGCACCGTCCAGGCGGGCGCGAACACGCCGCGCAGGCAATCGCGCTTGGGTGGCAGGCCCTGGTCTTTTTCGACCGAGAACCCGAACTGCTTGAGCGCGTCGCGCACCGCCCGCGCAATCGTCCAGGTGGCGATGCGCGTGCCTTGCCGCGCAAAGCGCGACACGGCCTTGAGCGTGTCTTCCGACCACATGGCAGGGTTCTGCTGCGGGCTGAAGCCATCGAGAAAGATGCTGTCGGCCTCGAAGCGCTGGGCGCGCAACATTGGCTGCACGTCGCCGATGCAGAGGGTGAGCAGCACGCGGCCTTCGTCGAAGGCCAGCCGGTGGAAGCCCGGCAGCAGCCCGTGCCACTGCGCGGCCAGTTCGCGGGCGAGGGAGGCCAGTTCGGGATACGCCCCGGCCGCACGCAGCAGGTCTTCAGCCGAAACCGGGTGCGCCTCGATAGAGACGAAGTGCAGCATCCGTGGCCGCCCGGCGTCCGCGCGCCAGGCTTGCCAGGTTGTCAGGAAATTGAGGCCAAGCCCGAATCCGGTTTCGAGAATCAGCCATTGCGACTGTCCGATCCAGGCCTCGGGCAGCCCGCAGCCACCCAGAAACACATGGCGCGACTGCGCCAGTGCTCCGGTTTCGGTGTGATAGATGTCGTCGAAGCGCTCGCTGCGGGGGACGCCGTCGGCGCGCCATGTAACAGGCTCACCCCCAGGCTTCGCGCACTTCGTGTCGCTTCGCCAACCCCCTTCGAGGGGGCAACACCTGCAGCCCGGCAAAGCCGGTTCTGCGGTGTTCCCCGAAGAAGAGGTAGGCGGCAATCGCGGTGGCGACCGTTAGGAGGCCGAGGGGGGGACGTAGCCCTGGGCCACGTCGGCGCCTTCGCCGAAGAAGTGCTTTTCCATCTGCCGCGCCAGGTACTGGCGGGCGCGCAGATCGGCCAGATTCAGCCGGTTTTCATTGACCAGCATGGTCTGCTGCTTGAGCCAGGCGGCCCAGGCTTCCTTGCTGACGTTTTCCCAGAGGCGCTTGCCCAGCTCGCCTGGGTAGGGCGGGAAGTCGAGCCCTTCGGCCTCTTTGCCGAGCTTGATGCACTGAACCATGCGTGCCATTTCGATTGCCTTTGAACGGGAAAAGTGGGGAAAGCGGTTGCTTAGTTGATTTGGCTATTTAGAACTGAAAACTTGGTCGTTCCAGTTTCTATATGTCGTATTGAGAATACGCAGCTTCATTGATATGCCTTTTCAGAGCAAGACACCATGAGCCTCCGCCGCGACTTTATCAAGCTTTCCCTGGGTGCCGGCGTGGCCGGTGCCATGGCCCTGTCGGCGTTGCCGACGTTTGCCCAGGGCGGCGCAGCCCCGGTGACACTGCTGAACGTGTCCTATGACCCGACGCGCGAGCTGTACGTGGACTACAACCAGGCCTTCGCCAAGTACTGGAAGGCCAAGACTGGCCAGGACGTGACGGTCAAGCAGTCGCATGGCGGCTCGGGCAAGCAGGCCCGCTCGATCATCGACGGCATCGACGCCGACGTAGCCACGCTGGCGCTGGGCGGCGACGTCGACGCGCTCGTCACGCATGGCGGCCTCGTCAAGGCCGACTGGCAGAAGCGCCTGCCGCACAACTCCGCTCCCTACACCTCGACCATCGTGTTCCTGGTGAAGAAGGGCAACCCCAAGGGCCTGAAGGACTGGGACGACCTGATCAAGCCCGGCGTGCAGGTGATCACCCCCAACCCCAAGACCTCGGGCGGCGCCCGCTGGAACTACCTGGCCGCGTGGGAATTCGCCAAGCGCAAGTACGGCGGCGATGCCAAGGCCAAGGAATACATCGGCAACCTGTTCAAGAACGTGCCCGTGCTCGACACCGGCGCGCGCGGCTCGACCATCACCTTCGTGCAACGCGGCGTGGGCGACGTGCTGCTGGCCTGGGAGAACGAAGCCTTCCTGGCGCTGAAGGAATTCGGCCCCGAGAAGTTCGAGATCGTGGTGCCCTCCATCTCCATCCTGGCCGAGCCCAGCGTGGCTGTGGTCGACAAGGTCGTCGACAAGAAGGGTACGCGCGCCGTGGCCGAGGAATACCTGAAGTACCTGTACTCGGACGAAGGCCAGGACATCGCGGGCCGCAACTTCTACCGCCCGACGTCTGACAAGGCGAAGGCCAAGTACGACAAGCAGTTCCCCAAGCTGACGCTGGTGACCATCGACCAGGCCTTCGGCGGCTGGGCGAAGGCCGACAAGGAGCATTTCGCAGACGGCGGCTCCTTCGACCAGATCTACACGACGAAGCAGAAGTAACTCGACCCGCGACCGAGCCGGTCCCGCATGGCGCCCGTTCCGCGAGCGTCATGACCCGGTTCGCCTCGACATCTCCGAAGAAAACAGAAAGTCTCCCGTGTCCGTTCTCCTGATTGCCGGCAGCCCCACGGCCCCGTCCCGCTCCACCGCCTTGCTCGACTCGGTGGGCGAGCGGCTGGCCCAGCGCCATGCGCGGATCGAGCGGCTTGCCATCCGCGAGCTGCCGGCGCAGGCGCTGCTGCTGGCCGAGTGGAACAACCCGGCCATCGAGCGTGCCATTGCCCAGGTGGCGGCGGCCCGTGTGATCGTGGTGGCCACGCCGGTCTACAAGGCGGCCTACAGCGGCCTGCTCAAGGTCTTTCTGGACCTGCTCTCGCAGAATGCTTTGAAGGGCAAGACGGTGCTGCCGCTGGCCACCGGCGGCAGCCCGCACCACATGCTCGCGCTCGACTACGCATTGCGCCCCGTGCTGCAGTCGCTGTCGGCGCGCCACATCCTGCCGGGCGTGTACGCCAGCGAATCGCAGATTGCGCTGACGCCCGAGAACGCCTACCAGGTGCACAACGACCTGGCCGAGCGACTCAACGAGGCCGTCGAGGTGCTGGCCACCGAAGGCCTGAAGCTGCCGGCAACCCACGGCTTCGAGCCGGTGCCGTTTTCTCGCGTGCGATGTAGCGTCTGAAAGCACGGGCTCGTCGCGAGCCCGGCTTGTCCAGACCTCATCTCTCTCATTCCCGTTCTTGAAAGCCGCCTGCGCGCGGTGCGGGACAGCTTTTGCCTGAAGTTTTTGCAGACCAAGGAATCCACGCATGACCCCCGTTGCCACCGAAGACTCCGTGCTCGACACCTCGCCGCGCTCCCTCTGGCACGCGCTGGGCGATCTTGCCGTGAGCGTCATCGTCGTCAGCGCCATTGCGCTGATCGTGAGTTTCATTGCCGCCGCCTGACCGCGCGGCACATCCATACCCAAGCATTGCCATGACATTGATTTCCGCACCCCGACGTCGCCTGATCCAGGGCGTTGCTGCCGCCATTGCGCTGCCTTCTTTTGCTGCGCTGGCACAGGCGCCCGCACGCCAGCTCCGCATCGGCAACCAGAAGGGGCCGCTGAGCGTCCTCAAGGGCCGCGGCACGCTCGAGAAGCGACTCGCACCACTCGGCGTGACCGTGAAGTGGACCGAGTTCACCGCCGGCCCCGTGCAGCTCGAAGCACTGAACGTCGGCTCCATCGACTTCGGCGACGTGGGCGAGGCGCCGCCCATCTTCGCGCAGGCAGCCGGTGCGCCGCTGGCCTATGTGGCCGCGACGGTGCCGCGTCCGCGGGCGGAAGCGGTGATCGTGCCCAAGGGTTCGGCCATCAAGACCGTGGCCGATCTGAAGGGCAAGAAGATCGCGCTCAACAAGGGCTCGAACGTTCATTACCTCATCGTCAAGCTGGCCGAGAAGCACGGGCTGCCGTACACCGACCTGAACCTGGTCTACCTGCCGCCGGCCGATGCGCGCGCCGCCTTCGAGAAGGGCTCGGTCGACGCCTGGGTCATCTGGGACCCGTTCCTCGCCGCAGCCGAGAAGTCGCTCGAAGCGCGCGTGCTGGCCGACGCCACCGGCGTGGTCGGCAACCGTGGCTACTACTTCTCGTCGCTCGACTACGTGGCGAAGAACGCCGACGTGCTGGCCATCGCGGTCGAAGAGATCAACAAGATCGACGTCTGGGGCGCAGCCAACAAGGGTGACTACGCGGCCGAACTGGCCACGCTCTGGGGCCTGCCGAAGCCGGTGGCCGATTTGTCGGTGGGCCGGGTGGACTACGGCACTACACCCATCACCAAGGCCATCCTGGCCGAGCAGCAGCAGATTGCCGACACCTTCTTCGCACTGAAGCTGATCCCGAAAAAGATCAACCTGCTCGAAGCCGCCGGCGCGGGGATTGCGTGATGCAGATCTTCTGGTTCCTCCCCACGCACGGCGACAGCCGCTACCTCGGCACGAGCGAGGGCGCACGCCCCATCGACCTGGCTTACCTGCAGCAGATTGCCGGCGCGGCCGACAACCTCGGCTACGAAGGCGTGCTCATTCCGACGGGCCGCTCGTGTGAAGACCCGTGGGTCATCGCGTCGAGCCTGATCGGTGCGACGAAGAAGCTCAAGTTCCTGGTGGCGGTGCGCCCCGGCCTGCACCAGCCCAGCCTGGCCGCGCGCATGGCCGCGACCTTCGACCGGCTCTCCGGCGGGCGCTTGCTCGTGAACCTAGTGACGGGCGGCGACCAGGCCGAGCTCGAAGGCGACGGCGTGTACCTCGACCATGCGGCGCGCTACGAGCAGTCGGCCGAGTTCATCCGCATCTGGCGCGAGATCATTGCGCGCAGCCACGACGGGCAGGCTTTCGACTTCGAAGGCAAGCACCTGAGCGTGAAGGGTGCGAAGCTGCTTTACCCGCCGGTGCAGAGGCCGTATCCGCCCGTGTGGTTCGGCGGCTCGTCGGCCGCCGCGCACGAGCTTGCCGCGGAGCAGGTCGATGCGTACCTCACCTGGGGTGAGCCGCCCGCGGAAGTTGCGAAGAAGATTGCCGACGTGCGCGCCCGCGCCGAGCGGCAGGGCCGCAAGGTCGAGTTCGGCATCCGCCTGCATGTGATCGTGCGCGAGACCGAAGACGCCGCCTGGAAGGCCGCCGAAGAACTGATCAGCCGCGTGGACGACGAGACCGTCATCCGCGCGCAGGCTGCGTTTGCGCGCATGGATTCCGAAGGCCAGCGCCGCATGGCCGCGCTGCATGCTGGCGGCGCCAAGCGCTCGCGCGCCGAGCTTGAGATTGCGCCGAACCTCTGGGCTGGTGTGGGCCTCGTGCGTGGCGGTGCTGGCACCGCATTGGTCGGTGACCCGAAGACCGTTGCTGCGCGCATCGAGGAATACGCGGCGCTCGGGCTCGACAAATTCATTCTTTCGGGCTACCCGCATCTCGAAGAGGCCTACCGCTTCGCCGAACTGGTGTTCCCGCTGCTCTCGCGCAAGGCGCAGACGCGCCTGGCAGGCGGTTCGCTCAGCGGGCCCTTCGGCGAGGTCGTCGCCAATCTCGATGCGCCATCCAGGCTCGTCTCCCAAAGCTGAAGGACCGCCATGACCGAACAAGTTCAGGAGCTGCCGGCCGTGGCACCCACCGAGAACACTGGCAACGCATTCAGGAGCTTCGCTGCCAACGTCGCCGGGCGGCTGGTGCCGTGGCTCGTGCCGGTCGGGCTCATCGTCTTCTGGCAGATCGCGTCGTCGCTGGGCTGGCTCAGCACGCGCGTGCTGCCGGCGCCGGTCGACGTGGTCAAGGCTGCATGGAACCTCACGGTGTCGGGCGAGCTGTGGACGCACGTGAAGGTCAGCGCGGGCCGCGCGCTCGCGGGGCTGGCCATCGGCGGCGGGGCGGGGCTTGCGCTCGGCCTGCTCACGGGCTCGGTGAAGTTCGCCGAGACGCTGCTCGACTCCACCATCCAGATGGTGCGCAACATCCCTGCGCTGGCGCTGATTCCGCTGGTGATCCTGTGGTTCGGCATCGACGAATCGGCCAAGCTGTTCTTGATTTCGGTGTCGGTGTTCTTCCCGATCTACCTGAACACCTTCCACGGCATCCGCAACGTCGATCCGCAACTGATCGAGATGGGGCGCACCTACGGCCTGTCGCGCTGGCAGCTGTACCGCGAGGTGATCCTGCCGGGCGCGCTGTCGTCGATCCTCGTGGGCCTGCGCTTCTCGCTGGGCCTGATGTGGGTGATCCTGATCGTGGCGGAGACCATCTCGGCGCAGGCCGGCATCGGCTACCTCACGATGAACGCCCGCGAGTTCCTGCAGACCGACATCGTGCTCGTGGGCATCCTGCTGTACGCGCTGCTCGGCAAGCTGGCCGACCTGTTCGCGCGCGGGCTGGAGCAGTGGTGGCTGCGGTGGCATCCTGGCTACCAGAAGAAGGCGAAGTGAGGGCAGGGGCATGACGCAATTCCATGTTTCCCGTCGCACCGTCATCGCCACGCTGGGCGCGTTCGGCGCCGGTGTGGTGCTTGCACAGGGCGTGGCCGCGCGGCCCGCGACCGTGCGGCTCGGCTACCAGAAATCGTCGACGCTGATCGCCGTGCTCAAGGCACAAGGCGCGCTCGAAAAGCAGCTCGCGCCGCTCAACGTCACGCTGAGCTGGCACGAGTTCACCAGCGGCCTGCCGCTGCTGGAGGCGCTGAACCTCGACAACCTGGACATCAGCGCCGACGTGGCCGACACCGTACCGGTGTTCGCGCAAGCCGCCGGAGCAGACCTGACCTTCATTGCGCAGGAAGCACCGTCGCCGGCCGCACAGGCCATCGTGGTGCGCGAAGACTCGCCGATCAAGACCGTGGCCGACCTGAAGGGCAAGAAGATCGGCTTCGCGAAAGCCGCTGGCGCGCACTACCTGCTGATCGCCGCGCTCGACAAGGCCGGCCTGTCGTTCAAGGACATCGAGCCCGCCTACCTCACGCCCGCCGATGGCCGCGCCGCCTTCGAGAAGGGCGCCATCGACGCATGGGTGGTGTGGGACCCGTTCCTCGCCGCCGCACAGCGCCAGTCGAAGGTACGCGTGTTGGCCGACGGTGCGGGCATCGCTTCGTACCAGCGCTACTACCTCGCGAGCACCAAGTTCGCGAAGGCCCGGCCCGACGTGCTGCGCGTGGTCTACGCCGAGCTCGAGAAGACCGGCAAGTGGGTCAAGCAGAACCCGAAGGACGCGGCCGCGCTGCTGTCGCCCGTATGGGGCCTGGACGCCGCAACCATCGAGCAGGCCAACAGCCGCCGCAGCTATGCCGTGCGTCCGGTGGTGGCCGAGGCCCTGACCGAGCAGCAGCGCATCGCCGATGCCTTCTTCAAGGAAAAGCTGCTCCCCCGAAAAATCGATGCGCTGAACGTGGCGCTGTTCAAACCCGGAGCCTGAAGCCCATGAGTGCCGTCCTGAAAGACATCCAACCCCAGGCCATCGCTGGCGGCGTGCGCCTCGAAGCGCGCGGCCTGCACAAGCGCTACGGTGCGCGCGAAGTGCTGCGCAACACGCGCCTGACCATCGAGCCGGGCCAGTTCATCGCCATCGTCGGGCGCAGCGGCTGCGGCAAGAGCACGCTGCTGCGGCTCATCGCGGGGCTGGAGGAGCCGAGCGCCGGTGGCCTCTACACCGACGGCAAGGCCGTGCATGGCCTGCACGACGACACCCGCATCATGTTCCAGGAGGCGCGCTTGCTGCCGTGGCGGCGCGTGCTCGACAACGTGACGCTGGGCCTGCCCAACGATGCCAAGGCGCGCGGCAAGGAAGTGCTGGCGCAAGTCGGCCTGGCCGACCGCGAGAACGAATGGCCGGCGCGCCTGTCGGGCGGCCAGCGGCAGCGCGTGGCACTGGCCCGCGCGCTGGTGCATCACCCGCGCTTGCTGCTGCTCGACGAGCCGCTGGGGGCGCTCGATGCGCTGACGCGCATCGAGATGCACCGCCTCATCGAGAACCTGTGGCAGCGCCACCGCTTCACCGCTTTGCTGGTGACGCATGACGTGCAGGAAGCCGTGGCGCTGGCCGACCGCGTGATCCTCATCGAAGACGGCCGCATCGCGCTCGACGAGAACATCGCGCTGGCCCGCCCGCGCTCGCAGGGCGACCCGGCCTTTGCGGCCATTGAAAAACGAATCCTCGACAGGGTGCTGCAGAAGCCGGAAGACACCGCGCCAGAGAGCACCGACGCAAGCTGGCTCAGCACCCCCGCGCATGCATTGCGCTGGGCGATCTGAGCTTCTTTCATCCATCCGCCCCTTTGAAAGGCAGTCGCATGTCGCAGAACTGGAAATTCGAAACCCTGTCGGTGCACGCCGGCTACTCGCCCGAACCGACCACCCGCGCAGTGGCGCCGCCGATCTACCAGACGGTGGCCTATGCCTTCGACAGCGCGCAGCACGGCGCGGACCTGTTCGACCTGAAGGTGCCGGGCAACATCTACACCCGCATCAACAACCCCACGCAGGACGTGCTGGAGCAGCGCGTGGCCGCGCTTGAAGGCGGCATTGCGGCGCTGGCCCTGGCCTCGGGCCAGGCGGCCGTGACCTACGCGATCCAGACCATCGCCGAGGCCGGCGACAACATCATCAGCAGCACCGCGCTGTATGGCGGCACCTACAACCTGTTCGCCCACACGCTGCCGCAGTTCGGCATCACCACGCGCTTCGCGGACCACCGCGATCCGACGAGCTTCGAGAAGCTGTTCGACGAGAAGACCAAGGCGGTGTTCGTCGAATCGCTGGGCAACCCGGCGGGCAACGTGACCGACATCGCGGCCATTGCCGAGATCGCGCATCGCCACGGCGTGCCGCTGATCGTCGACAACACAGTGCCTTCGCCGTACCTGAGCCGACCTATCGAACACGGCGCCGACATCGTGGTGCACTCGCTCACCAAATACCTGGGCGGCCACGGCACCAGCATCGGCGGTGCCATCGTCGATTCGGGCAAGTTCCCGTGGGCCGAGCACAAGCAGCGCTTCAGGCGCCTGAACGAGCCTGACGTGAGCTACCACGGCGTGGTCTACACCGAGGCGCTGGGCCCGGCCGCCTACATCGGCCGTGCGCGCGTGGTGCCGCTGCGCAATACCGGTGCGGCCATCTCGCCGTTCAACGCCTTCCTGATCCTGCAGGGCATCGAGACGCTGGCACTGCGCATGGACCGCATCAGCAGCAACGCACTCGCGGTGGCGCAGCACCTGAAGCAGAGCAAGGCCGTGAATTGGGTGAACTACGCGGCGCTCGAAGACCACCCCGACTACCCGCTGGCAAAGAAGTACTTCGGCGGCCGCTCCAGCGGCGTGCTGACCTTCGGAATCGGTGCGGGTCGCGAGGGAGGGGCGAAGTTCCTCGATGCGCTGAAGCTCTTCACGCGCCTCGTGAACATCGGCGACGTGCGCTCGCTGGCCACGCACCCCGCCTCGACCACGCACCGGCAGCTGTCACCCGAGGAGCTGGCCAAGGCCGGCGTGACCGAAGACACCGTGCGCCTGTCGGTCGGCATCGAACACATCGACGACCTGATCGCCGACCTCGACCAGGCTCTTGCCGCCGCATCGAACTGAAAGACCTTCTGAAGAAATGACCACACTGCAATCCATTCCCGAAGCCGCGCTGGACCAGCTGTTCCGCAAGGCCCGCACCGTGCACGCCTTCAAGCCCGTGCCCGTGACCGACGAACTGATCCACAAGCTCTACGACCTGCTGAAGTGGGGCCCGACCGCCTACAACGCCCAGCCGGCGCGCTACGTGTTCGTGCGCAGCGAAGAAGCCAAGGCGAAGCTCAAGCCAGCCGTGTCCGCAGGCAACACTGCGCAGACGCTGGCGGCCGGCGTCACGGTGATCGTGGCGCACGACACGCGCTTCTACGAGCACCTGCCCACGCAGTTCCCGGCCTACGACGCCAAGCCCTTCTTCGAGAAGAGCGCCGAAGCCGCACAGGCCACGGCCTTCCGCAACAGCAGCCTGCAGGGCGCCTACCTGATTCTGGCGGCCCGCTCGCTCGGGCTCGACGCGGGGCCGCAGTCGGGCTTCAACGCCGACCTGGTCGACAAGGCGTTCTTCCCAGACGGGCGCTACCGCGCCAACTTCCTCGTCAACCTCGGCGTGGCCGACCACGCCGGCACTTTCGAGCGCGGCCCCCGGCTGGCGTTCGACGACGTGGCCGAGATCGTCTGACGCTCCGGCCCATTCATCCATCCATCCCTGCTTCAACCTGAAAGAGAAACCATCATGTCCATCCAAGCCATCAACGTGCGCAACCAGTTCAAGGGCAAGGTCCGCGAGATCATCCGCGGCGACGTCGTCTCCGAAGTCGATGTCGAAACCGCCTGGGGCATCGTCACCTCCGTCATCACCACGCGCTCGGTCGACGAGCTGCAACTGAAGGTGGGCTCCGACGTGGTCGCGCTCGTGAAGTCGACTGAGGTTTCGATCGCGAAGCTCTGACGGACCCTCGGGCATCTGCGACAACCCGGCGCTGTCATGGCGCCGGGTTTTTTCGTTTCTGGGCTTCGTGTTTGCAGGGGTTTACAGGGTGTGGATTCATCGACCGTGCTGAATTTCTGGAATCCATCGAATCTTTCAAGACCCTGAATTTTCTTTGAAGACATCGCCATAGCATCCGCGCCGCGAGGTGCGATCCGTGTCGTGTGTCGATGCTGGGAAACGCCTCGTGAAGAGTCGTTCACCAATCAAAGATATTCAGGGAGGAACCCCATGCTCGTTGAAATTGACGAACACGAAATGCTCAGTCACGCGCGAGGGCGATGCATCGGATCGAGATGCGTAGAGCGCCAGGAGACCGCTATCCGAGCAATATGGAAGCCATAGGAATCGAAATGGTGGGAAGAGCAAGATTGCCGGAGGGTTTCAAACCGACTCTCAAGCAAAGAAAAATGCCTCTGGAAAGACTGCGGGGAGACGCCGGTGTCTTTCCCACTCCAACAGCAGCTCAGAACCAGGCGCTTTCGTGGCTCGTTCATGTGCTCCAGAGCTCAATGCAACTCGCAACGAGCGAAGTGTTTCGTCACCCGGATGTCAGCAGAAAGAACAGTACCGAGGTGCAAGGCGCGAACTGGACGCTCCCCATACCCACACCATGAGCAAAGTAAGCATTCCTTTGATGGCGCTGGTTGCAACCGCAATGGGTGCCCCGACTCACGCGGCGGACAAGCGATACCCGCTTGATTCCGTAAGGAAGATCGAAGTCGTCGAGCCCTCCAGCGGGTCTGTGTGGGAAGACAAAAATCTCCTAGATTGCTCCGATGTCGTCCTGACCGAAGAGGATGTGCGATATGCGCTGCGGCACATACGCAGGGTCACAGAGAAGGCATTTTTCAGCGAGGAGACGGAGAGGACGGGGTGTTCAGGTGGTGCTTCCGTCACTTTCAGAAATGGAAAGATCATCGTCATCGGAGTCGAGCCCACGGGGAGGATCAACATCTTCGAAGCGAACGCCAAACTCGAACCTACCGGTGTTCCTGAAAGCTACTATGGGTGCGATCCGTGCAGGAAACGCAAGATGATCCTTCTTCAGGACGCTTTCGATCGAGCCGATGAGCGCAGGCTCAAGAAGCTGGTGGCGCAAGGACGGATTTCTTCCACTGAAGCGGAACTTCTGCTGCAGAAGGCGCGTTCAGCGCGCAAAGGGCCTTGATGCGCAAGATCAACAATCTCGTGGCCACGATACTGATCGTGGCAGCGGGAACATCTTCAGCGCAGGCCGCTGACAAGCGGTACCCCATCGCTTATGTGCAGAAAGTGGAAGTCACACACCCTTCGCACCGAAGTGCCTGGGAGAACAAGGATTTTCTGAACTGCGACGATGTCGTGCTGGCAGAAGAGGACGTCCGCTACGCCTTGCGGCATATGCGCAGGGTTTCGTGGAAAGCCTACGACCCGGAAAGAACCGATGCCACAGGGTGCGAAGGGAGTGCCCTCGTCACGTTCAAGAACGGAAAAATCCTCGCCATGGTATTGAACCCAATGGGCGAACTCTTGCACTTGAGTACGACGCAAAGATGAAGCTCACGGGGAGTTCGACGAGTTTCTACGAATGCAGCCCTTGCCGGGAGCGCAAGATGGCCCTCCTGAAAGATGCACTGAACCGCGCGGATGAGCGAAGGCTCAAGAGGCTGGTGGCGGAAGGGCAGCTCTCCGCCAGCGAAGCGGAGCTTCGGTTGAAGAGGGTACGTGCCGAACGCGTCAAGCCCTGACATACCAACCAAGGCGTTCTCCCCCTGATTACCCGCTACGGCGGGTTTTCTTTTGGCTGTCTCCAAACGGCAATCACCCTTAGTCGCGGGGCGCATTAGAAAGCGCGAACAGCTTCCTTCCGCCTCGCGCACCCGCCTCGCAGAATCTTCTGGATTCATCGAAGCCAAGGTTGCCGCTCATGCTCAAACGTTCGTTTCTTCGTCACGCTGCTGCGTGGCCTTTGATCGCCGCCGCACCACGCCTGCTGGCGGCCAACACCGAAACGCCGGCCACCATCCGCATCGGCGTGGCCACTGGCGGCGTGGGCAACCCGGTGCGCTTCGGCGGGTCGTCTGCGGCGCTGCTGCATGCCTTCGGCGGGCTCGAGGAAGAGTTCAAGGCTGACGGTACGAAGATCGAATGGGTGTTCTTCAAGGGCGCGGGCCCGGCCGTGAACGAGGCGCTGGTCAACAAGCAGCTCGACCTGGCCTGGCAGGGCGACCTGCCTTCCATCGTGCACCGCGCGGGCGGAGTCAAGACTCGGATCATCGCGGGCTCGGGTGTGCGCAATGGCCTCTACCTCGCGGTGCCGCCGGATTCGCCGGTCAAACGCATCGAGGACCTGCGCGGCAAGCGCATCGCCCTCTACAAGGGCACGAACCTGCATCTCGCGGCCGTGCGCGCGCTGGCCGCGCACGGGCTGAAGGAAAGCGATGTTCGCCTCATCAACCTCGACCTGCCGGGCGCACAGGCCGCGCTGGCCACCAGGGACATCGATGGCGCGTTCGGCTATGTCGAGCTGTTCGTGCTGCGCGACAAGGGCGCGGCGAAGGTGATCTATTCGGCTTCCGAGGATTCGTTCAAGTACACGCGGCAAACCGTGCTGCTGGCCTCGGACGATTTCGCGCGGAGCTATCCCAAGGCCACGCAGCGCATCGTCAAGTCGCTGGTGACGGTGGCGCGACGCTACTCCGACGAATCGCAGCGCGACGAAGTGTTCAGGCAATGGGGCAAGGCCGAGGTGGCCGAGAAATACTGGCGCGAGGACTTCATCGGCCAGCCGCTGCGCGTGCGCCTGTCGCCGCTGCTCGATCCGTTCCTGGTGCAGCGCTACAAGGATTCGGCCGAACAGGCGCTGGCGCTCAAGCTGGTGCGCGGCAAGGCAGAGATCGACAACTGGTTCGATCGCAGCTTTCTCGATGCAGCGCTGCGCGAGCTGAAGCTGGAGAACTACTGGCCGGTGTACGAGGCCAATGGCGAAGTCAGCGGCAAGCAAGTGGCGGTGGCGCGATGAGCAGTAGCAAGCGGCAGATCAAGCTCAACGCCTTCCTGATGGCAACCGGCCATCATGTGGCGGCATGGCGCCACCCCGAGGTGCCGCTTCAGGCCGGGCTCGGTTTCGCGTACTACAAGGCACTGGCGCAGACGGCGGAGCGCGCGAAGTTCGATGCGGTGTTCCTGGCCGACAGCGTGGGCATCCGCGACGCGTCGGCGTCGCGCACCCTGCATCGCAGCGCACGGGTCTCTGGCTTCGAGCCGTTGACGTTGCTGTCGGCGCTCGCGGCCGTGACCGAGCGGCTGGGCCTGATCGCCACGGTGTCGACCACCTACAACGAGCCGTATCACGTGGCGCGCAAGTTCGCCTCGCTCGATCACTTGAGTGGTGGGCGTTCGGGCTGGAACGTCGTCACCTCGTCCAACGAGGCCGAAGCGCTGAACTTCAACCTCGATCGGCATCCCGAGCACGCGCTGCGCTACGAGCGCGCGCGGGAGTTCGTCGATGTGGTGACAGGGCTGTGGGATTCGTGGGACGACGATGCCTTCACGCACGACAAGGCGGCCGGCGAATACTTCGACCCCGACCGGCTGCATGTGCTGGCGCACCAGGGAAAGCACTTTCGCGTGCGCGGCCCGCTCAACGTCGCGCGGCCGCCGCAGGGGCACCCGGTGGTGGTGCAGGCCGGCGCTTCGGAAGCGGGGCAGGCGCTGGCCGCAGCGACGGCGGAGGTGATCTTCACCGCGCAGCAGTCGCTGGCGGGCGCGCAGGCTTTCTATCGCGGCCTGAAGGCGCAGCTGGCGCACCATGGCCGCGACCCCGAGGGGCTCAAGATCTTGCCGGGCGTGTTCCCCGTGGTGGGGCAGAGCGAGCAGCATGCGAAGGAAAAGCTCGAGGAGCTGCAATCACTGATTCCGCCCGACGTGGGCGTGGCGCTGCTGTCGACGGTGATCGGTGGCGTGGATCTCACGGGCTATCCGGTCGATGGCCCGCTGCCCGGCAACTTGCCAGAGCCGAACGGGCCCAAGAGCCGCTTCCGGCTCGTGACCGAACTGGCGCGCACAGAGGGCCTGAGCATCCGCCAGCTCTACCAGCGCGTGGGCACGGCGCGCGGTCACTGGTCGATCCACGGGACGGCCTCGCAGATTGCCGACCAGCTGCAGCAGTGGTTCGAAGAAGAGGCGGCCGACGGCTTCAACGTCATGCCGCCGACCTTGCCCGGCGGGCTGGATGACTTCGTGACGCAGGTGGTGCCTGAGCTTCGGCGCCGCGGCCTGTTCCGCCATGAGTACGAAGGCCGCACTCTGCGCGAGAACCTGGGACTGGCGCGGCCCGCGAACCGGCATCTGCTGGCGCGTGATCTCAAGGCGGCCGCATGAGTGCGGTGCTGCCTCCGGAGCTGTCGCTCCCGGTCGTCGGGCGAACGTCGCCCCTTGCGGCATGGCGCCGATGGCTGCCTGGCACGACACGCCTGCTGCTCGCCTGGCCGGTGCCGCTGGCCGTGCTGCTGCTGTGGCACATCGCGGCGCGCAACGAATGGATCGCGCCGCAGGTGCTGCCGTCGCCCGAAGCGGTGGCAGCGACTTTCGCCGATGCGTTGCGCAGCGGCGAGCTGCTCGACAACCTGCGCATCAGCCTCTGGCGCGTGTTCGCGGGCTTCGGCGTCGGGCTGGTGGGCGGGCTGCTGATCGGCACTGCGATGGGGCTGTCGCCGACCTTCAAGGACTACGTCTATCCGCTGTTCAAGGCCTTCGCGCAGGTGCCGGTGCTCGGCTGGCTGCCGTTGCTGATGCTGCTGGTGGGCATCGACGAGGCGCTCAAGATCATCCTGATTGCCAAGGCTTCGCTGGTGCCCATTGCGCTCAACACCTACAAGGGCATCCAGAACGTGCCCACGCGCTATATCGAGGTGGCGCGCGTGTTCCGGTTCAGCCGCTGGCAGTTGCTGTCACGGGTGGTGTTTCCGGCCGCGGCGGCGCCTATCTGGAACGGCGTGCGCTATGGCTTTACGCATGCATGGCTCGCGCTGGTGGTGGTCGAGTTGCTGGCGTCGAGCGAAGGGCTGGGCTACATGATCGTGTTCGGGCGGCAGCTGTTCCAGCTCGACGTGGTGCTGGCGGCGGTGGTGATGGTGGGGCTGGTCGGCTTCGTGCTCGACAAGATGCTCGCGCTGATCGAGACGCGGTTGCTGCGCTGGCGGCGGGCGGGGTTCTGATGAGTGCCGGGAACCTCTTTCGCCGCGTGCCGAAACCCCTGCGCGGCTGGGTGCTGCCTGCATTGCTGGTCGCGCTCTGGTGGGCAGCCTTCCGCTTCGGCTGGTCGAGTTCGCCGCTGCTGGTGTCTATCGACAGCGTCTGGCAACAGGCGGTGGAGCAGGCCACGAGCGGGGAGCTGTGGGTAGGGCTCTCCGCCAGCCTGTGGCGCGACCTGGCGGGCTTTGCCATCGGCGCGAGCGCGGGGCTGCTGTTCGGCGCGGCGCTGGGCCTGTCGCGGCTGTTCGAGAACCTTGTGGGGCCGGGCTTCCACACGCTCAAGCAGATCTCGCTGTTCGCATGGATTCCGCTGCTGTCTGTCTGGTTCGGGCTGGGTGACGCGGCCAAGGTGGCCTTTCTGTCGCTCGCGGCTTTCTTTCCGGTGGTGCTCAACACCTTCGAGGGCATTCGCAGCGTGCCGGGCGACCTGGTCGAGGTGGCGCGGGTGCTGCGCTTCAACCGCTGGCAGTTGTTCACGCGCGTGGTGCTGCCGAGCGCGTCGCCGTCGATCTTCGCGGGCATTCACCTGGCGTTGATCTACGCATGGCTTGCCACGCTCGGGGCGGAGTACCTGCTGGTCTCGGGCAAGGGCATAGGCAACACCATGATCGACGGGCGCGACCACTTCCGCATGGACTTGGTGATCTTCGGCGTGATCGTGGTCGGGCTCGTGGGCTTCACGCTCAACTGGATCGCCACGCGCATCGAGAACCGCCTGCTGGCCTGGCGCGGACGTTCCGTGGCCGGCTTCTGAACAAGAGAAAGAACAACGCAATGGCACACGCCGCCACGCTGGAAATACGCCAGCTCAGCAAGCAATACGAGGTCGAGGGCGCACCGCTGAAGGTGCTCGACGACATCAGCCTGACCATCACGCCGGGTGAGTTCGTCAGCATCGTGGGTTCCAGCGGATGCGGCAAATCGACGCTGCTGCGGCTGGTCGTCGGCCTCGAAGCGGACTACCGCGGCGAGGTGCTGATCGACGGGAATCGCATCGTCGGCACCAGCCTCGATCGCGGCATCGTGTTCCAGGAGCACAGGCTGTTCCCGTGGCTCACGGTACGGGACAACATCGCGCTGGGCCTGCTCAATGCCGGGCTCGGTGCACAGCAGAAGCGCAAGGAGGTGCAGGCGCACATCGAGCTGGTCGGGCTCAAGGGTTTCGAGAGTGCCTATCCGCATCAGCTGTCGGGTGGCATGTCGCAGCGCGTGGCGATTGCGCGGGCGCTGGTGAACCGGCCCGAGATATTGCTGCTCGATGAGCCTTTCGGTGCGCTCGATGCGATGACGCGCGCGCATTTGCAGCAGGAGCTGCACCGCATCTGGCAGGCTGAAGGCATCACCATGATCCTCGTCACGCACGACGTGGAGGAGGCCGTGTACCTCGGCGACAAGGTGGTGGTGATGGAGCCGCGCCCCGGGCGCATCCGCCGCATCGTGCCGGTGGAGCTTGCACATCCGCGCAACCGCGTGGACCTTGCCTTCACCCACGTCAAGGAAGAGGTGCTGCGCGAGTTCGCGGGCACGCCGCCGCTGGCCGAAGCGCCGCTGTATTCGGTGGGTGGTTTGCCTGCCGGCCTGCGCTTTGCCTATTGAGCCTTTGTTTCTTTCCTTTCTTCCATCAACCAAAGAGGACCTTCGATGAGCGCCATTCTTTCTTCCCCGGTCGTTGCGCAGGACAACGAACTCGACATCGTCCGGCAGGCCGGCCACATCGGCGCGGAGGTGCGCGGCGTGCGTCTTTCGGGCGCGCTGCAACCCGAGGTGTTCGGTGCCATCAAGGCCGCGCTGCTCAAGCACAAGGTGCTGTTCTTCCGCGGCCAGCAGCACCTGGACGATGCGCAGCAGGAAGCCTTCGGGCGCCTGTGGGGCGAACTGGTGCCGCACCCGACCGTGCCCTCGAAGGACGGCACGCGGCTGCTGGAGCTCGACTCACGCCACGGCGGCCGCGCCAATTCGTGGCACACCGACGTGACCTTCGAGGTCGCCTATCCGCAGGTGTCGATCCTGCGTGCGGTTGTGATCCCGGCCTATGGCGGCGATACCGTCTGGGCCAACACGGTGGCGGCCTACGAGAGCCTGCCCGATGACCTCAAGGCGTTGGCCGACCGGCTGCGCGCCATTCACGGCAACGACTACGACTACGCCGCCGCGCGCCTGCCGGTCGACCTGAACGACGAGGGCGCCCGTCGCTACAAAGAAGTGTTCACGCGCCGCCTGCTCGAAGCCGAGCACCCGGTGGTGCGCGTGCACCCCGAAACCGGCGAGCGGAGCCTGGTGCTGGGCCATTTCGTGAAGAGGCTGGCCGGCCATTCGACGCACGACTCGGGCCATCTGCTGAGCGTGCTGCAGAGCCATGTGCACCGCCTGGAGAACACGGTGCGCTGGCGCTGGACGCAGGGCGACGTGGCGATCTGGGACAACCGGGCCACGCAGCACTACGCAATCAACGACTACGGCGACCAGCACCGCGTGGTGCGGCGGGTGACTATCGCGGGCGACGTGCCCTATGGCGTGGATGGCGCGACGAGCGTGGACCGGACGGCCCCGGCCGTGCGCGCTGCCGAAGCTGCGGAAGCGGCTGCCTGAGCCTGTTTCTATAGATCGGATGGTTGTTAGGAATCGACTTTTCAGTTGTTTGAGCTTCGGCGTGCGGCTCCTACAGTGGTGGTTATCGCCATCAAGGCGTATCCAACGCACAACAGGAGCCGCACAGCATGTCAGTGGAAGTTGAAGAAGAACTCGTCTTGCCCGAAGCACTGGAACAGGCGCGCGCCAAGGCCGCCGAAAGCAATTGGCCCTATGCCGGCGGCGTGACGCCACCGGTGGCCTGGGAACTGGTGCAGAAGGGCCATGCCGTGCTGGTCGACGTGCGCTCGGGCGAAGAGCGCAAGTTTGTCGGGCACGTGCCCGACAGCCTGCATGTGGCCTGGGCCACGGGCACGGCGCTCACGCGCAACCCGCGCTTCGTGCGCGAACTGGAGGCCAAGCTGGCGAAAGACGGCGGCAAGGACGCCGTGGTGCTGCTGCTGTGCCGCAGCGGCAAGCGCTCCGCACTGGCCGCCGAGGCGGCTGCCAAGGCCGGTTTCACGAACGTCTTCAACGTGCTCGAAGGTTTCGAGGGCGAGATCGACGCGCACCAGCACCGTGGCGGTGCAGACGGCTGGCGTTTCCACAAGCTGCCGTGGGTGCAGGACTGAAATCCCCAACACAAGACGTCCCCCGGGAGAAAAACACATGGCCCATTTCGAGGTAAGCGACATCGTGCGTGCGCTGCATGGCGTGCGCGACGAGTGGCGCGATTCGCAGCGTCGATCGCGGGAGCCCGGTGCGCGCGAGTTTCCGTCGCGCGACGCGCTCGCGCAGATCGTCGAGTCGCTGAAAGGTGCGCTCTTTCCGATGCGGCTCGGCCCGCCGGACCTGCGCCACGAGAGCGAAGACTTCTACGTCGGCCACACGCTCGATGCTGCCCTGCAGGCGCTGCTCGTGCAGGCCCGGCTGGAACTGAACTTCAACGCGCGCCATGAGCCGCGCCCCGCGAGCGAGATCGACGACACGGCCACCGAGGCCGTGCGCCGGTTCGCGAACGCGCTGCCCGGTCTGCGCCGCCTGCTCGACAGCGACGTGCTCGCGGCCTACCAGGGCGACCCCGCCGCGCGCAGCGTCGACGAGGTGCTGCTGTGCTACCCCGGCGTGCTCGCGATGATTCATCACCGCTTGGCGCATGAGCTCTACAAGCTCGGCCTGCCGCTGCTGGCGCGCATCGTGGCCGAGCTCTCGCATGGGCAGACGGGCATCGACATCCACCCGGGCGCGCAGATCGACGCGGGTTTCTTCATCGACCACGGCACGGGCGTCGTGATCGGCGAGACGGCCGTCATCGGCAAGCGCGTGCGGCTCTACCAGGCAGTCACGCTCGGCGCCAAGCGCTTTCCGACCGACACCGAAGGCAACCTGCAGAAGGGCCTGCCGCGGCATCCGGTGGTGGAAGACGACGTGGTCATCTACGCGGGCGCGACCATCCTCGGACGGGTCACGCTGGGCAAGGGCGCCGTCATCGGCGGCAATGTCTGGATTACCGACGACGTGCCGCCAGGCGCGAGCGTCACGCAGGCCAGCCTGCAGAACGCACCGAAAGCGGGTGGGGCAGCATGAAAGCATTTGTAGAAGACTTCGGTGTGACCATCCGCCAGCTGCGCGAGGGCAAGGGCTGGTCGCAGGAGGAGCTGGCAGAGCGCTCCGATCTGAACCGCTCCTACGTAGGCGAAATTGAGCGCGGCCGTGTCATTCCTTCGATCGTCACCGCGCAAAAACTCGCGACCGCGCTGGGCATCAACATGGTCGGCCTGCTCATGCGCTGCGAGCAACTGGAGCAATCGCGCCTTGCAAGAAGGATCAACTTGGCGGCTATAGCCTGTTGAGGGAAAACCCGTGGCCGCCGGACACTGGCGGCCACTTTTTCCTTAACACCCGGAGCCCTGATCCATGAGCGCAACAGTTGGTGGTACGACCGCCCTTGGCGACAACGCCGCAAGACAGCTAGCCAATGCCACCAAGACAGTCCCCCAGCTCGAGACCATCAGCCCGCGCTGGCTGACGCACCTGCTGCAATGGGTGCCGGTGGAGGCGGGCATCTACCGCGTCAACAAGGTCAAGAACCCCGAGTCGATCAAGGTCACCTGCACCTCGCGCGAAGAAGAAAACCAGCTGCCGCGCACCTTCGTGGACTACGAAGAGAACCCGCGCGAGCACTACCTCAATGCCGTGAGCACCGTGCTCGACGTGCACACCCGCATCTCCGACCTCTACAGCAGCCCGCACGACCAGATCAAGGAGCAGCTGCGCCTCACGATCGAGACGATCAAGGAGAACCAGGAGAGCGAGCTCATCAACAACCCCGACTACGGCCTGCTGGCCCAGGTGACGGAAGAGCAGCGCATCTTTCCGCTGACCGGCGCACCCACGCCCGACGACCTGGACGAGTTGCTGACCAAGGTGTGGAAGGAGCCCGCGTTCTTCCTCACGCACCCGCTGGCGATTGCCGCCTTCGGCCGTGAAGCCACGCGTCGCGGCACGCCGCCGCCGACCGTGAGCCTGTTCGGCTCGCAGTTCATCACCTGGCGCGGCATTCCGCTGATTCCGTCGAACAAGGTGCCGGTGGCCGACGGCAAGAGCAAGATCCTGCTGCTGCGCGTGGGCGACAAGCGCCAGGGCGTGGTGGGGCTGTTCCAGCCCGGTCTGTCGGGCGAGCAGGGTCCGGGGCTGTCGGTGCGCTTCATGGGCATCAACAACCACGCGATTGCGTCGTACCTGATCTCGCTGTACTGCTCGCTCGCGGTGTTGACCACCGACGCGCTGGCGGTGCTCGACGACGTCGAGATCGGCAAGTACCACGACTACACCGACACCTACAAGTAAGCCGCGGTGAGCAGCACTCCATCGATTCCGGGCGAGGCGCCGTTCGATCCGGCCATCCTCGCGCGCATGGCGAGCGCCATGTTCGCCGCACTGCCGGGCACGCCGCCAAGCTCGCTGCCCGGTGTGGCGAGCGGGCTGGTGCCGGGCGCGCAGTTTCCCGCCAACGTCGCGCCGCCGGGTTCGCCGCTGGCGAGCCCTGCAGGCTTCGGGCCGAGCGTGCCGGGCACGCCGATTCCGCAAGGGCAGATTCCCGGCGCCAACGTGCTGCCGGCATCGCCCACGCAACTGCCTTCGCTCGCGAACCGCGCACCGGCCTTGCTGCCGCATGCGGTGGCGGGCAATGGCGTGCCGGACACGGTGCTGTCTGTGGCGCCGGCTTTCGAGCCGCGCTCGGGTGGCACGGTGCAAGGCGTGCCACAGGTGAATGCGCCCGCGACGCCGCAGGCCGCGGCCTCGCCGTTCTACTTCGTGGGCAACAGCTACGGCCATCCGTCAGCGGGTGCGACCGATGGCATTGCGATCCACGATCCGTTCGCGGGTCTTGCGTTGCCGGCAACGGCCGCGCCCGTCTCGCCACAGAGCCCGCCATCGGCGCCGGCCGGCCGCGATGCGCAGTTCTACTTCGTCGATGCGGTGCGCCTGCCCAACGGCTTCGTCACGCCGGCCAAGCCCGATCCGCGCGGCCCCGATGCCGTGCCGCTGGCCGGCAGCGGCCAGCACCCGCCGTTCGACGTCAACGCCGTGCGGCGCGACTTCCCGATCCTGCAGGAGCGGGTGAACGGCAGGCAGCTGGTGTGGTTCGACAACGCGGCCACCACGCACAAGCCGCAGTCGGTCATCGACCGCATCGCGTACTTCTACGAGCACGAGAACTCGAACATCCACCGCGCCGCACATGAGCTGGCAGCGCGCGCGACCGACGCCTACGAAGGCGCGCGCGAACGCGTTCGCAAGTTCATCAATGCGCCGGAAGTCGAAGAGGTGATCTTCGTGCGCGGCACCACCGAGGCCATCAACCTCGTGGCCAAGAGCTGGGGCGGGCAGCACGTGGGCGAGGGCGACGAGATCATCGTGTCGAACCTCGAGCACCACGCCAACATCGTGCCGTGGCAGCAGCTCGCTGCCGCCAAGGGCGCGAAGCTGCGCGTGATTCCGGTGGACGATTCGGGCCAGGTGCTGCTGGACGACTACCGCAAGCTGCTCAACGACCGCACGAAGATCGTCGCCGTCACGCAGGTCTCGAACGCGCTGGGCACCGTGGTGCCGGTGAAGGAGATTGTCGAGCTGGCGCACCGTGCGGGCGCGAAGGCGCTGGTCGACGGCGCGCAGTCGGTCTCGCACATGCGGGTGGACGTGCAGGACATCGGTGCAGACTTCTTCGTGTTCTCCGGCCACAAAGTGTTCGGCCCCACCGGCATCGGCGTGGTGTGGGGCAAGCGCGAAGTGCTCGAAGACATGCCCCCGTGGCAGGGCGGCGGCAACATGATTGCCGACGTGACCTTCGAGAAGACGGTGTTCCAGCCGATCCCGAACAAGTTCGAGGCCGGCACCGGCAACATCGCCGACGCCGTGGGCTTGGGCGCCGCCATCGACTACGTCAACAAGGTCGGCATCGAGAACATCGCGCGCTACGAGCATGACTTGCTGGTGTACGGCATGCGGCAGCTCGGCGCGATTCCGGGTGTGCGGCTGATCGGCACGGCGGCCGACAAAGCCAGCGTGATGTCCTTCGTGCTCGACGGCTACACCACCGAGGAGGTGGGGCATGCGCTGAACGACGAGGGCATTGCGGTGCGCACAGGGCACCATTGTGCGCAGCCGATCCTGCGGCGCTTCGGTGTCGAGACGACGGTGCGGCCCTCGCTGGCGTTCTACAACACCTTCGACGAGGTTGATCGGCTGGTGGCTGTGGTGCGGCGGCTGTCGTCGCAGCGGCGCGCGGGCTAGGGCTTTGACGCGAGGTGCTGCCTGAAGAAGGCAACCACCTCGGCGTTGAACCCGGCATGGAACGCCACGCGGTCGAAGCCGGGGCCATCGCGGCAGATCTCCGGCAGTGCGCTGGCCATGGCAGGTGAGCACGGCGCGAGGAAAGCGAAGTGCGCGGCGCCGGTTGCCGCATGCCATTCGGGCGGCGCAGGCAGATTGCGGCGAACCG
This sequence comes from Variovorax sp. YR566, assembly GCF_051992195.1. Taxonomy (NCBI): domain Bacteria; kingdom Pseudomonadati; phylum Pseudomonadota; class Betaproteobacteria; order Burkholderiales; family Comamonadaceae; genus Variovorax; species Variovorax sp. YR566. Next base: position 3,571,272 of record NZ_CP197092.1, read on the forward strand.
CGGCCACGTTCTCGGGCGTGACGCCATCGCCGCCGTACTCGGAAGCCCAGAGTTGGATCGGTATCGTCACATTCTTCAGGCTGTCGGCGTCGAAGACCATGCTGAGCGGGTCGGCGATCACGGCGGCCTTGATGCGGGTGTCGCGGGTCAGCGGCGAGGCGAGCAGTTCCTGGAATCTCTGCCGCATCAGCGCGCACGCCGGGCCTTCCGGCGCCGATGCGCAGGGGGACGAAGGCAGGGGCGGGAGCCGCTCGAAGTTCGGACGTGCACCGCTGAGCACAAGGCCCGTATAGCCGCCCCTTGAAAACCCATAGAAGCCGATCTGCCCGGCGGCGAGCCTGTCATGCGCGGGCCACTGCTGGAGCATGTGGTCGATCAGTCGTGCGATGTCGGTCGTGCGCGTTGCGAGTGCCGAAATCTTGTCGCCCGGGCCGCCCCGGATCTGGGAGTTGTCGTCCGAGTGGCTGATGGCGGCGACCACGAAGCCCGCGTCGGCCAGCGCCTGTGCCGTGTCGTAGTGGCCGAGGAACGAGCCTCCATACCCATGCGACAGCACGATCAACGGCAGCCGGCTGTCGTCGATCGGGCAATCACGTACGCCGGAGATGGTGGAGCGGCCGAGCCTGATTTCGCCAGCTGGCGCGGCGCAGGGCGTCCACACGGCGCCGTGCAGCGCCGGGCCTTTCTGGTCGGCAGGTATGTCGATGGTGCTGAAGCCCGCGGCCTGGGCAAGCGTTGCCGAAAGGCAGAAGACGGCGAGGAGGAGGAGGCGAAGAATGGGCATGGCGAGTCGGTCCTGCATGAGGATGGGAGTCGGCCTGCAGTGTGCTGTTGCCCGGCGGGCGCCGCTTAGCCGACTTTGCTATCTTTCTTCGAGCGGCCGGCGCGCTATGCTTGACCTTTGTTAACAATGTCGCTTGTCCACGCATGTCCTTGCCCCAAGCTTCTTCCTCCGCCCCCCAGATGGCCGATGAATCCTGCGACGTGATGGTTGTGGGCGGTGGCCCCGCCGGCTCGACCATCGCCGCGCTGCTGGCCCAGCAGGGCCGCAAGGTGGTGCTGCTCGAAAAGGCGCATCACCCGCGCTTTCACATCGGTGAATCGCTGTTGCCCGGGAACGTCGAATTGTTCGAGAAGCTCGGCGTGCGCGACCAGGTCGACAAGATCGGCATGCCGAAGTTCGGCATCGAGTTCGTCTCGCCCGAACACGAGCACCGCAGCTATGTGGAATTTGCCGAGGGCATGGACAAGTCGCTCGACTCCGCCTGGCAGGTGCGCCGCTCCGAACTTGACGAGCTGCTGTTCCGCAACGCGGCCACGCGCGGCGCGCAGACCATCGAAGGCTGCAAGGTGCGCGACGTGGCCTTCGATGCCGACGGCGCCACGGTCCAGGCCGAAATGGACGACGGCGCGCGCCGCAGCTGGCGCGCCCGCTTCGTGGTCGACGCCACCGGCCGCGACACGCTGCTGGCCAATAAATTCCGCTGCAAGGAAAAGAACCCCGACCACAACAGCACCGCGCTGTTCGGCCACTTCACGAATGCCGAACGGCTCGAAGGCAAGAAGGAAGGAAACATCAGCATCTGCTGGTTTCCGCATGGCTGGTTCTGGTTCATTCCGCTGGCCGACGGCACCACCAGCGTGGGCGCGGTCTGCTGGCCGTACTACCTGAAGACGCGCGACAAGCCGCTGAAGGAGTTCTTCTACGACACCATCGCCACCTGCCCGGTGCTGGTGGAACGCCTGCAGAACGCCACGCTGGTCGACGACGCGGTGCACGCCACCGGCAACTTCTCGTACTCGAGCACGCACGCCACGGGCGACCGCTACCTGTTGCTGGGCGACGCCTTCACCTTCATCGACCCGATGTTTTCCTCGGGCGTGTACCTCGCGATGCACAGCGCCTTCGACGGCGCCGAACTGGTGGCAAAGGCGCTCGACCGGCCGGCCGAACTGGCGGCCGCACGCAAGGACTTCGAGGCCATGATGCGCAAGGGCCCGCGCGAGTACTCGTGGTTCATCTACCGCGTGACCAACCCGACCATCCGCGACATGTTCATGCACCCGGGCAATCCGTTCCGCGTCAAGGAAGGGCTGATGTCGCTGCTGGCCGGCGACATCTACCGCGGCACGCCGACGCGGGGGCCACTCGGCATGTTCAAGTTTCTGTACTACTTCATCTCGGTCACGCACATGCGACGGACCTGGGAGGGGTGGAAGCGGCACCGCTTCAACATCCGGGACATGGGGATGCTGAAGGGGGAGACGATCCTCAAGTCAGACTAGCAGCCAGCGCCACGGCGTGCCGGGCACCCAGCGCGGGGCTGCTGAGCACGTCGATGCCGAGGTCCGCGAGCAGGGCGGCCGCGGGGGCCATCGAGGCCTGGGCCAGCACGATGACGTCGGCTTCGCCTGCCGCAGCGCGGATCGAGCGGGCCAGGGTTTCGATGTAGCGCGCGTTGTCGCCTGCTTCGAAATGGGGCCACGCTTCTTCGACCAGCAACGTGCTCGGCTGCACCGCGATGCCTGCGTTTGCCGCGGCGGAACGCACCAGTTCCATCGTTGGCCCGAGCGTGCTTTCGACCGCTGCCACAACCAGCACGCGCGGCCCGGTGCGTACCGCGCGGTCGGCCATGGCGCGATCGATGCGCAGGGCCTTGAAGGTATCGCCTGTGGGCATTTGTTCGGCGACGGCACCGATGGTCGAGCAGGTGCACACCACGACTTTCGCGCCGCTGGAGGCGGCTTCGTGCATGGCACGGTGAACGCGGGCGATCAGGCCTGTGTCGTCGGTGCCCACGACACGCGCGTCGGCCAGCAGGTCTGCTTGCACGAGATGCCGCACACGCAGGCCGGGCGCCATCTCGGCCACAAGCTGCTCGAAGGTCGGCACATGCACTTGCGCCGTGTGCAGGAACGCCAGCGCGTCGCGCATGACGCTCAGGCTGCCGTACGGGCGCGTTGTGCCTCGTAGGCCTTGAGATGGACGTACGCTGTGCGCAGCGCCGACGGCACTGGCAGGTTGCTCGGCGCCGCGCGGCCCAGCAGATCGCCGACGATGTGGTCGGCCTCGACCGCCGCGCCGCGCACCATGTCCTTGTACATCGACGCGGTCATTGGCGAGCCGGCAGTCGTCATGATGGCGCGACCGCGCTGCACGGCTGCGGCCCGCGGCGCGAAGCCGTTGTGCGTGGCGATGGCGCAGCATTCGTCGAAGATCGACAGCGCCACGTCTTGCCCGCCGGCGGCCACGATGTCGCCGATGGACGCGCGCATCAGGCTGGTGAGGCCCGCCGCCGAGGCGATGAAGACCCACTTTTCCCACATGTCCTGCATGATGTTTTCGCTGGCCGTGGCGTCGAACTTCGCGCCCGCGAATTGTGCTGCGATGGCATCGACGCGGGCCGAGCGGCCGCCGGCGCGTTCGCCATAGCTCAGGCCGTGCATGTCGTTCAGATGCAGCACGCGGCCCTCGTCGTCGAGCGTGGCGGAGATCATGCAAAGGCCACCCAGCACGCGCTCGCTGCCGAAGCGTTCAGCCAGCCGGTCGATGTGCTTCATGCCGTTGAGCAGCGGGAGGATCACGGTGTCGGGGCCGACTGCCGGCGCGAACGAGTCCATCGTCGAGTCGAGGTCGTAGGCCTTGCTGCCGACCACGACCACGTCATACGGGCCATCGATGCCGTCGGCCAGCACGTGCTTCGGGGCTGGCAGTTGCAGGTTGCCGAAGGGGCTCTGCACCACCAGCCCGGTCTTCGCGAGTTGCGCCGCGCGGCGCGGGCGCAGCAGGAAGGTGACGTCGCGTCCCGCCTCCAGCAGACGGCCGCCAAAGTAACCACCGAGTGCGCCGGCACCCACCACCAGAAATCTCATCGCGCTTCGCTCCTGAGTCAGACAGACAAAAAAGATCGAAGGCGATGATGCCCGGGATCGCCCGGGCCTGCTTCAGGCTGGCGCTTTCTCCAGCAGGCGTTGGCGGGCAAAGGGCCGCAGGTCGAGCTCGCTCGGGCGGTCCAGCACGTGGTCGGCGATGGCTTCGCCAAGCCCGGCCGAGTGCTTGAAGCCGTGGCCCGAGCAGGCCGATGCGATGAGCACGCGGGGCAGGCTGTCGAGCGCGTCGATCACGAAGCGGCGATCGGGCGTCACGGTGTACATGCAGGCGCGCGCCTTGAGGGCACGGCCGCCGATCTGCGGAAAGCGGCCGGCCACGCGGTCGCGGTACATGGCGGCGGTTTCTTCCGCGCTCACGGTGCGGTCGATGGTGTCCGGCGTGGTGGCGGCCACGTATTGCTCGGTCGCCACCTTGAGCGCGGGCTGCGACGGGTCGGAAGACGGAAAGCCGTACATGTAGTCTTCCGGCCCGTCGCCGAACATCCAGATGAAGATGGGGAAGCGGCCGGGTGCGAAGTCGGCTGTGGCGCTGCCGGTGTCGAACCAGTGCATCACCTGCCGGTGCACGGAGAAGTCGGCTTGCCAGTCGGCTCGTGCCTGCGCGCCAAGGAAGGCGGGGAGCCACGCGCCGGCCGCGACGACCACGCGGTCGGCCGTGAAGCTTGCGGAGCCTGTGCGCACGCGCACCGTGTCGCCGTTGCCGATGGGCTCGACGGCTTGCACGCGCTCGCCGGTGAGTGTTTGAGCGCCCGAGGCGCGGGCCACGGCCAGCTGGGCGCCGATGGCGTCTTCGGGGCGGACGAAGCCGGCGTCGTGCTCGTAATAGCCGATTTCGTCGCCCTGCAGGTGGAACTGCGGAAAGCGAGCGCGGATGCCGGCTGCGTCGAGCACTTCGTGCGCGATGCCGAAGCGCTCGGCGCAGGCGATGGTGCGGCGCACGAAATCGGATTTGCCGTGGTGCTCCGCCACGCGATCGCGCGGCGCGAGGATCAGGCCGCCGGTGGTGGTCATCAGCGGCTTGCCGGTGCGGGCCTCGAGTTCGCGCCAGATGGCATGCGAGCGCTGCACGAAGGGCACGTACTCGTCGCCTTCGCCGACGGCCAGCCGCGTGATGCGCGAATCGCCGTGCGAGGAGCCCTGGTCGTGCGGCGGCGAGAACTGGTCGATGCCCAGCACGCGTGCGCCGCGCTGCGAGAGTTGGTAGAGCGTCGCGGCGCCGAGGGCGCCAAGGCCGACGACGATGACGTCGTAATGGGAAGACGAGGATGAAGAGGAAGACTGAGACTGGGTCACGGGAGCGTCCTGCGCTTCGATGGGGTTGGGGGATGCGGTTTATCTTGCCGCCGCTCGTCCGGCTCTGCATGAACTTTTCCCGAAAAGGTCTTGGGCGCTTCGCATAATCGCGTTCGTCATTCCGACCCCTCTCACTCAAGGAGTTTCACCCATGGCCCAGACCCGGATCGCTGTCATTGTCGGCAGCCTGCGCAAGGATTCGTTCAACCACAAGCTGGCCCTCGCGCTGGCGCATCTCGCGCCCTCGGACTTCACCTTCGAAACCCTGCGCATCGACGACCTGCCGCTGTACAACCAGGACGACGACGGCAATCAGTCCGCGCCGGTGAAGCGCCTGAAGACCGAGATCGCGGCGGCCGACGGCCTGCTGTTCGTTACGCCCGAATACAACCGCTCGATTCCCGGCGTGCTGAAGAACGCCATCGACCAGGCCTCGCGCCCCTATGGCCAGAGCGCCTGGGCGGGCAAGCCGGCCGGCGTGGTCGGCATCTCGGTGGGGGCCATCGGCACCGCGCTGGCGCAGCAGCACCTGCGCAACATCCTGGCCTATCTTGACGTGCCCACGATGGGCGCGCCCGAAGTGTTCCTGCAGGCCAAGGACGACCTGTTCGACGACAAGGGCCACGTCGGCAACGAAGGCTCGAAGAAGTTTCTGCAGGGCTGGATGGACAAGTACGTGGCCTGGGTGAAGAGCCACGCGGCCTGATCGATCCGCTGCGTCCGCGGACGAAAAAAAGCCGCCCGATGGGCGGCTTTTTTACTGGTGCCGGAGCAGAACTCAGGCAGCGATAGCAGCGTCGCGCTGGTTCGCGGCTTCCGCCGTCGCCACTAGGATGTCGGCGCGGGCCGTTGCCAGGGCATTGTTCCGGGCTTCGTCGCCCATCGCCACACCTTCGGCGCGCACGACGCGCACGTCGGTGATGCCGAAGAAGCCGAAGACTGCCTTGAGGTAGCTTTCCTGGTGTTCCATGGCCTGCCCACCTTCGCTGGTCGAATAGATGCCGCCGCGGGACAAGGCCACGATGACGGTCTTGCCGCCGGCCAGGCCGACGGGACCCTTCTCGGTGTACTTGAAGGTGCGGCCGACTTGTCCCAGGCGGTCGATCCAGGCCTTGAGTTGCGTCGGGATCGAGAAGTTGTAGAAAGGCGTGCCGATGACGACCACGTCCGAGGCCAGGAACTGGCTCACGAGCTTTTCGGACACGGCGTTTTCACGCTGCTGGGCTTCGGTCGGCTGTTCTTGCAAGCCGGTCTTGATGCCCAGCGCGTCGGCGCTGAAGTGCGAGGGGGTGTCGACGGCCAGATCGAGGTATTCGACGGTGGTGTCGGGGTGGGCGGCGCGCCATGCGGTCACGACTTCGGCCGAGAGCAGGCGCGAGGTCGAGTGGGCGCCGAGGATGCTGGAGTCAATGTGGAGCAGCTTCATTTCAATCAATCACTTTCTGTGTTGGCTGTCGGCGCTCAAAGTGGCCGGCGAATGGAAGAATTCTATTTTTGGATCTAGTGATCGATAAGTACCCAAAAATTGCCTAGATCGTTCTACCTGCAGGACAATCACCACCATGCAAGACCTCAACGACATGGTTTTCTTCGCCGAAGTGGCCGAGCGCGGCGGCTTCGCAGCCGCCAGCCGGGCGCTAGGCATCCCCAAGTCGCGCCTCTCGCGCCGCGTCGCCGACCTGGAAGAGCGTCTCGGCGTGCAACTGATGCAGCGCAGCACCCGGCGCCTGTCGCTCACGCCGGCGGGCGAGATCTACCTGCGGCATTCGTCCGCCATGCGCGACGCGGCGCAGGCGGCAGCCGAGGCGGTGGCGCAGGTGCAGAACGAGCCCAGCGGGCTGGTGCGGCTGAGCTGCCCCGTCACCATCGCGCACAGCGGCCTGGCGCAGCTGATGCCGGTGTTCATGGCGCGCTACCCGGCGGTGCGCATCGACATGCGGGTGATCAACCGGCCGGTCGACCTGATCGAGGAGGGCATCGACATCGCGCTGCGTGTGCGGCTCGTCATCGAGGACAGCACTGTGCTGGTGGCAAAGACCTTCGGTCACAGCCGCGGCGTGCTGGTGGCGAGCCCGGCGCTGTTGACGCGCTACGGGCCGGTGGAAACGCTGGCCGACCTCGGCAAGCTGCCGACGGCGGCCATGTCGGTCAACGGGGAAGGGCGCAGCGACTGGCGGCTGGAGGGCCCCAAGGGAGAGAGCTACGTGCACTCCCACGCCCCGCATTACGTGGCGGACGACCTCGCGACGCTGCAGTTCGGCACGCTGGGCGGCATAGGCGCGACCATGCTGCCTGACTACATGTGTCGCGCCGACATCGATGCCGGCCGGCTGGTGCGGCTGTTACCCGGTTGGGGGCCGCCACCGGTGATTGCGCACATGGTGTTTCCGGCACGGCGGGCGTTGGTGCCGGCTGTGCGGAAGCTCATCGACTTCCTGATGGAGCATCTCCAGAGCGAAGATATGCGGATGTTCTAGGCTCGTTATGCGAAAAACGTCATATCCAAACAAGCAGATATTCGTTTGGCATTGAAGCAAGGGTTCGCACAATCCGAGGCTCCCATCCATCCAGGAGCGTCCATGGCTACTCTGCGACTCGGCGACACAGCCCCCAATTTCACCCAGGATTCCAGCGAAGGCCCCATCGACTTCCATCAGTGGGCCGGCGATTCGTGGGTCGTGTTCTTTTCGCATCCCGCCGATTTCACGCCCGTGTGCACCACCGAACTGGGCAAGACCGCGGCGCTGTCCGGCGAATTCGCCAAGCGCGGCGTGAAGCCCATCGCGTTGAGCGTCGATCCGGCCACCAAGCACAAGGAATGGATCAGCGACATCAACGACACGCAGAACACCACGGTCAATTTCCCCATCATTGCGGATGCCGACCGCAAGGTGGCCGACCTGTACGACCTGATCCACCCGAACGCCTCGGCCACGGCCACCGTTCGCAGCGTGTTCATCATCGACCCGAAGAAGGTCATCCGCACCACCATCACCTACCCAGCGTCGACCGGCCGCAACTTCGACGAGATCCTGCGCGTGATCGACTCGCTGCAGCTCACCGACAGCCACAAGGTGGCCACGCCCGTGAACTGGAAGGACGGCGACGACGTGGTCATCATCCCGGCCATCCAGGATCCGGCCGAACTGGCGGAGCGCTTCCCCAAGGGCTTCAAGGCCGTGCGCCCCTACCTGCGCATCACGCCGCAGCCCAACAAGTAAGCGGGCAGGGCAAGCGTCGTCATGCAGACCCGAGTGATCATCGTGCCGGGGTGGCGCGACTCCGGGCCCGGCCACTGGCAGAGCCTGTGGGAAGAGCGCATTCCGGGTGCGGCGCGGGTGGTGCAGGACGACTGGGCCTCGCCCAAGCGCGAGGCGTGGGTGTCCACGCTGGCGAAGCTGGTGCTGGAGAGCGACGGGCCGGTGGTGATCGCAGCGCACAGCCTGGGCTGCATTGCCACGGCGCACCTGCCGCCCGATGCCGCGGCCCGCATCCAGGGCGCGCTGCTGGTGGCTCCTGCCGACCCTGAGCGCCGCGCCGTGCTGTCCGATTTCGCGCCTGTGCCCTACGCTGCGCTGCCGTACCGCAGCATCGTGGTGGCCAGCAGCAACGACCCCTTTTGCCCGATCCGCCTGGCTGGTGCATATTCGCGCGCCTGGGGCAGCGAGTTCGTGCGCATGCAGAATGCGGGCCACATCAACGTCGACTCGGGGCATGGGGATTGGCCGCTGGGCCTTGCCTTGCTCCAGTCCTTGACCGACGAGCCCGCCGCCTGGCCGGTGGGCCGTGAATTTTCAGAAACCTTGGCAACCACATGACTTCCAGAATAAAGACCTTCGTCGCCGTGCTCGCGCTGGCGTCCTCCGCACTCGCCGGCAGCAGCGCCTTTGCCCAAGGCACTGGGCTGCTGAACGCCTCGTACGACGTGGCCCGCGAGTTCTACAAGGACTACAACGCGGCCTTCGTGGCGCACTACAAGAAGGGCACAGGCAAGGACGTCAAGATCGACCAGTCGCACGGCGGCTCCAGCGCGCAGGCCCGCGCGGTGGCCGACGGCCTCGACGCCGACGTGGTGACCATGAACACCTCCACCGACATCGACTTCCTCGCCAATGCCGGCGTGGTTGCCAAGGACTGGAACAAGAAATTCCCCGAGAACGCATCGCCGACCACGTCGACCATGCTTTTTCTCGTGCGCAACGGCAACCCCAAGGGCATCAAGGACTGGGACGACCTGGTCAAGCCGGGCGTGCAGGTCGTGATCGTCAACCCCAAGACCGGCGGCAACGGGCGCTATGCGTACCTGGCCGCATGGGGTTACATCAAGAAGAAGGGCGGCACCGACGCCCAGGCTGCCGAGTTCGTCGGCAAGCTGTTCAAGAACGTGCCTGTTCTGGCGCGCGGCGGCCGCGACGCGACCACCGCCTTCCTGCAACGCAACATCGGCGATGCGCTGATCACCTTCGAATCGGAAGTGGTGTCGATCGACCGCGAATTCGGCACCGGCAAGGTCGACTCGGTGTACCCGTCGATCAGCATCGTGGCCGAGAACCCGGTGGCCGTGGTCGAACGTACCGTCGCCAAGAAGGGCACCGGCGAACTGGCCAAAGCCTACCTTGACTGGCTGTACTCTGAAGAAGCTCAGGAAATCGCGGCCAAGCACGCGCTGCGTCCGCGCTCGCCGGCCGTGCTCAAGAAGTACGCCTCGACCTTCAAGCCGCTGCAGCTCTTCACAGTGCAAGAACTGTTCGGCAGCCTCGGCGAAGCGCAGAAGGTGCACTTCAACGACGGCGGCCAGTTCGACAAGCTCTATACGCCCGGCGGCAAGTAAATGAGCGGCGCTGTTTCTTCGGCGCTCCCGTCCGCGGGAGCGCCTTTTTCGCGTGCCAACCGGGCAGGGGGCGCCAAGCGCGTGCTGCCGGGTTTCCACATCACGCTCGGCTTCTCGATTCTTTACCTCAGCCTGATCGTGCTGATCCCGCTGTCGGCGCTGGTCTTCAGGACCTTCACGCTGACCTGGGACCAGTTCTGGGTGGCCGTGACTGCGCCGCGCGTGATGGCTTCGTACCGGCTGACCTTCGGCGCCTCGCTGATCGCGGCCGTGGTGAACGCGGTGTTCGGCCTGCTGGTGGCCTGGGTGCTGGTGCGCTACAAGTTTCCGGGCAAGCGCATCGTCGATGCGCTGGTCGACCTGCCGTTTGCGCTGCCGACGGCGGTGGCGGGCATTTCGCTGACCGCGCTGCTCGCGGGCAACGGCTGGGTCGGGCAACTGCTCGAGCCGCATGGCATCAAGCTGGCCTTTACGCCAGCGGGCATCGTGATCGCGCTGATATTCATCGGGTTGCCCTTCGTGGTGCGCACGGTGCAGCCAGTGCTCGAAGACGCCGAGAAAGAGCTGGAAGAAGCAGCCACCTCGCTCGGCGCGACGCGGCTTCAGACCTTCACCAAGGTGATCTTTCCGTCGATTGCGCCTGCGCTGCTCACCGGCTTTGCCATGGCCTTCGCACGCGCCATCGGCGAGTACGGCTCGGTGATCTTCATCGCGGGCAACATGCCGATGATCTCGGAGATCACGCCGCTGATCATCATCGGCAAGCTGGAGCAGTACGACTACGCGGGCGCCACGGCGGTCGCACTGGTGATGCTGGTCATTTCGTTCCTGCTGCTGCTGGTCATCAATGGCCTGCAAGCCTGGCAGCGTCGCCGCGCAGGAGCCTGACATGAGCGCACCTTCCAAAGTCATCCGCCGCGCGCAAGCCGGCACTACTGAATCCGCCTGGGTGCGCTGGACGCTGATCGGCATTGCGCTCGCGTTCATGTTCCTGTTCCTCGTGCTGCCGCTGGCCGCTGTTGCGACGGAGGCGCTACGCAAGGGCGTGGGCGCGTATCTCGACGCGCTGAAGGAGCCCGACGCCTGGAGCGCGATTCGCCTCACGCTCATCACCGCCGCCATCGCGGTGCCGATGAACCTCGTGTTCGGCGTGGCAGCGGCCTGGGCCATTGCCAAGTTCGAGTTCCGCGGCAAGGCATTTCTCACCACGCTGGTCGATCTGCCGTTCGCGGTGTCGCCGGTGGTGGCGGGCCTGATCTACGTGCTGGTGTTCGGCGCGCAGGGCTGGCTCGGTCCGTGGCTGGCTGAGCACGACATCAAGATCATCTTTGCCGTACCCGGCATCGTGCTGGCGACCGTGTTCGTGACCTTCCCGTTCATCGCGCGCGAACTCGTGCCGCTGATGCAGGCGCAGGGCACCGACGAGGAGCAGGCCGCCATCGTGCTCGGCGCGACCGGCTGGCAGACCTTCTGGCGCGTGACGCTGCCCAACATCAAGTGGGGCCTGCTGTACGGCGTGATCCTGTGCAACGCGCGCGCCATGGGTGAATTCGGCGCGGTGTCGGTGGTGTCGGGCCACATCCGCGGCCAGACCAACACCATGCCGCTGCACGTGGAAGTGCTCTACAACGAATACCAGTCGGTGGCCGCGTTTGCCGTGGCTTCGCTGCTGGCCATCCTGGCGCTGGTCACGCTGGTGATCAAGTCGGTGATCGAATGGCGCCACGAGCGCGAGATGAAGGCCATTGCCGAACTGCCCCCCGAGCGTCCCCCTGAAGCCGCGGCGGCCTGAGAGAAAGAACAAGATCATGAGCATCGAAATCCGCAACATCAGCAAGCAGTTCGGCGACTTCCGCGCGCTGCGCGACGTGAACCTCGACGTGGAGTCGGGCGAACTGGTCGCGCTGCTCGGCCCCTCGGGCTGCGGCAAGACCACGCTGCTGCGCATCATCGCGGGGCTGGAAACGGCCGACGCCGGCAGCATTTTGTTCTCGGGCGAGGACACCACCGACGTGCACGTGCGCGAGCGGCAGGTGGGCTTCGTGTTTCAGCACTACGCACTGTTCCGCCACATGACCGTGTTCGAGAACGTGGCCTTCGGCCTGCGCGTGAAGCCGCGCAAGGAGCGCCCGAGCGACGCGCAGATCAGGCAGAAGGTGACCGACCTGCTCAAGCTGGTGCAGCTCGACTGGCTGGCCGACCGCTATCCTTCGCAGCTTTCCGGCGGCCAGCGGCAGCGCATTGCGCTGGCCCGCGCACTGGCGGTGGAGCCCAAGGTGCTGCTGCTCGACGAGCCCTTCGGCGCGCTCGACGCCAAGGTGCGCAAGGAACTGCGCCGCTGGCTGCGCCGGCTGCACGACGAGCTGCACGTCACGTCGATCTTCGTCACGCACGACCAGGAAGAAGCGCTCGAAGTGGCCGACCGCGTGGTGGTCATCAACAAAGGGCGGATCGAACAGGTCGGCTCGCCGCAGGAGGTGTGGGACCAGCCGGCCAGCCCGTTCGTCTACGGCTTCCTGGGCGACGTGAACCTGTTCCATGGCCGGGCCGACAACGGCGCGGTGCAGCTCGACGGCATGCGCCTCGATTCACCCGAGCACAGCGGCGCGCGCGACGCCAAGGCGCGCGCTTATGTGCGCCCGCATGACATCGATGTGACACGCTATGTGGCCGGCGCTTCGGGCATCGTTGCCACGCTGTCGCGGGCAATCGTCGTCGGACCCATCGCGCGGCTGGAACTTGAGCCCACCGAATCGAATCCAGATAATCCGGGCTCCGGAACCATCATCGAGGCGCAACTCCCTGCGCAACAGTTCCGTGACCTGGGCTTGAAGGAAGGCGACACCGTCGTTGCCAACCCGCGCAAGGCCAGGGTGTTCGTAGAAGAAGATTGGGTATCTCCTTGATCGATTGGTACTTCGGCGCGCCGCGCCGCGCGTTCGGGCTGATCTGCCTGGCCTGTGTTCTCATGCTGGCCTTCGGGCTCTACCTGCAGCACGTGGTCGGGCTCGAACCCTGTCCCATGTGCATCGTGCAGCGGTATGCGCTGGTGCTGGTGGCACTCTTTACCGGGCTGGCCGGCGTGTTCCGCAACGTGGGCCTCCGGGTCGTGGGTGGATTGCTGGCGCTGGTGGCTGCGGTGGGCGGCGCCTACACGGCGGCCTCGCAGAGCTGGCTGCAGTGGTATCCGCCCGAAGTCGTTTCCTGCGGGCGCGACCTCTACGGGATGATCGAAACCTTTCCGCTGAAGCGTGCGCTGCCGATGATCTTCCGTGGCGGCGGCGACTGCTCGAAGATCGACTGGTCGCTGTTCGGCCTGACGCTGGCGAACTGGTCGTTTATCGCGTTCGTGGTTCTCTCGCTGCTGCTCATCACGCTGCTCGTGCGCTCGCGCCGCGCACGCTGAGAGGCGAAAGAGGCGACGCCGCCCCACGGCGGGCGGCGTGCCGAAGAGGGCGGGTCCGCGTCAGTTGAACCAGCCTTGGCCCGAAAAGCCGCATCCCATTTCTTCGAGCAGGCTGCGCCAGTACCAGCGTTCGGCGCAGCTGCTGACCATCGCCATGTTCACCGGCTGAGCCGCCGTCGGCTTGACGTCGCTGCTGATGCTCGCAAGGCCCAGCGGGGCGCTGGCTTCGGGGCTGCGCACCGGCGTGGTGAACGTCAGCGGCGACTGCGCCTCGGGTGTGCCTGCCTTCGTGTTGGCGGCACCGGCCGCGCAGCTGAAGGCCATCGCGGCGGTGATCGCACCGGCCAGTGCCACGTGGCGCAGAGTGTTCGACTGTTGGAATTTCATGGTCGCTTTCCCTTCCTAGAACTATCGGTTTATGCGTGGCAACGCGCCACGCATCCGAAAAAATGTAGGACGCCCAATGCTGTCGTGCCAGTGCCGAAAGTCACGCGCTCGTAACGCTGCGAATCGGTTTGTCGATCGCCCGTGGGCCTTTAAAGAATCTTCAGTAAACGCGGCTAGGATGACACCGGACCTCGTGGTTCCGTGCCCCTTCCGCGCAGTCGACTCGCCGCGCAGCGTCTTCCTGATTTCCCCCGCATGCCCACTACACAACCCAGGCGATCACGCAAACTAGTCATCGGCATTGCCGTTCTCGTCGTGCTGGCGGTCGTCGCCTCTTTCTGGCTCAGCCCGGGCAAGAAGGCCGAATACCTCACCGCCGCGGTGCAACGCACCGACCTCGAAAACGCGGTACTCGCCACCGGCGTGCTGCAGGCGCTCAAGCAGGTCGAGGTGGGTGCACAGGTCAGCGGCCAGCTCAAGTCGCTGAAGGTGGTGCTGGGGCAGACCGTGAAAAAGGGCGACTGGCTCGCCGAGATCGACCCCGTCATCTCGCAGAACACCTTCGCGCAGGAGCAGGCCAAGCTCGACAACCTGCAGGCGCAGAAGCTCGCGAAGGAAGTGCGCATCAGGCAGGCCCAGCTCACCTGGACGCGGCAGCAGGAAATGCTCGCGCAGGACGCGGCCGCCAAGCAGGACATGGAAAGCGCCGACGCCGAACTGCGCGCGCTGCGTGCCGACCTGGTGTCGCTCGAAGCGCAGATTCGCCAGCAGAAGCTGGCCGTGGCCTCGGCGCAGACGAATCTCTCGTACACGCGAATCATCGCGCCCATCGACGGCGACGTGGTTTCCATCAGCACGCTCGAAGGCCAGACCGTGGTCGCCGCCTTCCAGGTGCCCACGCTGATGAAGCTGGCCGACCTGTCGACCATGACCGTGAAGGCGCAGGTGTCCGAAGCCGACGTGGTGCGCGTGAAGCCGGGGCAGCCGGTGTACTTCACCATCCTCGGCGACCCCGACAAGCGCTACCACGGCACGCTGCGCGCGGTGCAGCCTTCGCCCGAGAAGATCAACAACGCCGTGTTCTTCAACGCGCTGTTCGACGTGCCCAACCCCGATCGCACGCTGCGCGTGGACATGACGGCGCAGGTCGCCATCCTGCTGGGCGAGGCAAAGCAGGCGCTGACCGTGCCGCTGACCGCGCTGGGTCCGCGCGACAAGGATGGCCGCCAGGAAGTGCGCGTGCTCAAGGCCGACCAGACCGTTGAGAAACGGCAGGTGCGCGTGGGCATCTCCAACAACTTCCAGGCCCAGGTGCTCGAAGGTTTGAAAGAGGGCGACAACGTCATCACGGGCGATGCCTCGGCTGTTCTGGAGCGGGGCGAAAGCGGAGACGGCGGCGGGCGGGGCAAGCGCCCATGACGCAGGAAAAGCAGCCGCTGCTGACCCTACGTGGCATCGGCCGCAGCTTTCCTTCGGGCGAGCAGGAAGTGCAGGTACTGAAAGACGTCAACCTCGACATCGGCAACGGCGAAATGCTGGCCATCGTCGGCGCCTCGGGCTCGGGCAAGTCGACGCTGATGAACATCCTCGGTTGCCTCGACCGGCCGAGCACCGGTACCTACATCGTCTCGGGCCAGGACGTGGGCACGCTCGACAGCGATGCGCTGGCCCAACTGCGGCGCGAGCATTTCGGCTTCATCTTCCAGCGCTACCACCTGATGCCACACCTGACGGCGACCGGCAACGTCGAAGTGCCCGCCGTGTATGCCGGCACCGACGGCGAGGCGCGCGACACGCGTGCGCGCCAGTTGCTGGTGCGCCTGGGTCTTGGCGACCGCACCGAGCACCGGCCAAGCCAGCTCTCCGGTGGCCAGCAGCAGCGGGTGAGCATTGCGCGCGCGTTGATGAACGGCGGGCAGGTGATCCTGGCCGACGAGCCGACCGGTGCACTCGACAGCAGGAGCGGCCAGGAGGTGATCGGCATCCTGCGCGAGCTGCATGCGCAAGGGCACACCATCATCATCGTGACACACGACATGCAGGTGGCGAGCTGCACCGAACGCATCATCGAGATTGCCGACGGCGTGATCGTGGGTGACCGGCCCAACGTGCCCACGGTGACGGCGCCAGCACAGGCCGTGCAGCCCGACGCACCAATTCCCGAGGCGATGACGAAGCCCAAGCTGGGCATTGCGCGCTTCAGCACCAGCTGGGCCCGCTTTGCAGAAGCCTTCCGCATGGCCTGGCGCTCGATGATGGCGCACCGCATGCGCACCGCGCTCACCATGCTGGGCATCGTCATCGGCATAACCTCGGTGGTGTCGATCGTGGCCATCGGGGAGGGTGCCAAGCGCTTTGTGCTGTCGGATATCCGTGCCATCGGCACCAACACGCTCGACGTGTACCCGGGCCGCGACTTCGGCGACGACAAGGCCTCGAGCATCCGCACGCTGATACCGTCCGACCTCGACGCACTCGCCGCGCAGCCCTATGTGCACAGCGTGACGCCCTCGACCTCGCGCAGCCTGCGGCTGCGCTACCGAAGCGTCGACATCAACGGCACGGTGAACGGCGTGAGCGACAGTTTCTTTCGTGTGCGCGACATCCAGATGGCCAGCGGCGCAGCCTTTACGGCGAGCGACGTGCGCCACCAGTCGCAGGTGGTGGTGATCGACCAGAACACGCGGCGCAAGCTGTTCCCTGACGGCGCCGAGGCGGTGGGCAAGATCATCCTGGTGGGCAACCTGCCGTGCACGGTGATCGGCGTATCGCAGGAAAAGAAGAGCATGTTCGGCGAGAACAAGTCGCTCAACATCTGGCTGCCCTACAGCACGGGCGCGAGCCGGCTCTTCGGGCAGCAGCACTTCGACAACATCACGGTGCGCATCCGCGACGACCAGCCGACCAAGGCCGCTGAAGACAGCGTGGTCAAGCTGCTCACGCTGCGCCACGGCAGCAAGGATTTCTTCACCTTCAACATGGACAGCATCGTGAAGACGGCCGAGCGCACCAGCCAGTCGCTCACGCTGCTGCTGTCGCTCATTGCGGTGATCTCGCTGGTGGTGGGCGGCATCGGTGTGATGAACATCATGCTGGTGTCCGTGACCGAGCGCACCCGCGAGATCGGTATTCGCATGGCGGTGGGCGCGCGCCAGAGCGACGTCCTGCAGCAGTTCCTGACCGAGGCGGTGCTGGTGTGCCTGGTGGGCGGGTTGATCGGCGTGACGCTGTCGTATGGCATCAGCTTTCTGTTTTCGCTTTTCGTCAAGCAATGGCAAATGATCTTTTCGATGGGCGCCGTGGTGTCGGCGTTCTTGTGCGCGTCGCTGATCGGCGTGCTGTTCGGCTATCTGCCGGCGCGCAACGCGGCGCGGCTGGACCCGATCGAGGCGCTGGCTCGTGAGTAGGGCACGCGTTCTTTCCGCGGCGGCTATTGCCGTGCTGGTGCTCGGCGGGTGCACCCTGTTCCAGCCTGAGCAGCGGGCGCAGCGGCCGCTGGAGGTGCCGCAGGGCTGGCAGCAGTCGCCGGGAGCGGGGAGTGCGGCGGCGATGCTGTCCGCCAACTGGTGGACGGCGTTCAACGATCCGCAGCTCGACCGGCTGATCGACAGCGCGCTGCATACCAACAACGACCTGGCGGCGGCGGGCATTCGCGTGCAGCGTGCGCAATTGCAGGCTGGTTTGGCGAACACGAACCTCACGCCCAGCGTGGTGGGGCAGGCCAGCACCAGCCGCAGCTATGACCTGAAGCGCGGCGGCGTGGCCGGTTCCGCATCGAGCTCGCTGGTGACGCTGAGCTACGAGCTCGACCTGTGGGGCCGTCTCTCCGCGCAGCGCAGCGCCGCCGACTGGGAGCTGAAGGCCACCGAATCCGACCGCCAGGCCACTGCGTTGGCGCTCGTCGGCACTACGGCGGGGCTCTATTGGCAGACCGGGTACCTGAACCAGCGCATCGCGCTGAGCGAAGCGGGCATGGAAGACGGCCGACGCATCCTCGCGCTGGTGCGGGTGAAGTACGCGGCGGGCGCCGTGTCGGGGCTGGATGTGGCGCAGGCGGGTCAGAACCTCGCGACACAGGAGGCGGCGCATACGCAGTTGCTTCAGCAGCGTGTCGAGGCGCGCAACGCGCTGGCGATTCTGTTCGACCAGCCGCCGGAGTCGATGACCGTCGAGCCCGCGCGGTTGCCCGACATAGCCTTGCCGGTCATCGATGCCGGTGTACCCGCGAGCCTGCTGGGCCGACGCCCGGACCTGCGCGCGGCCGAGCAACGGCTGCGCGGTGTACTGGCGAATGTCGACGCCACGCGCACCGGGTTCTATCCGGCGCTGAGCCTGACGGGGTCGCTGGGCACGTCGAGCACTGCGCTGGGCGAATTGCTGAAGAATCCTGTGGCGACGCTCGGCGCGGGGCTGGCGTTGCCATTCTTGCAATGGAATACCGCACGGCTTACCGTGGCCGTGTCGCAGACGCAGTACGAAGAGGCGGTGGTGGGTTTCCGGCAGTCGCTCTACACGGCGTTGTCGGAGGTCGAGAATGCCTTGTCGTCACGCACGCAACTGCGCGACGAGAGCGAAAAACTGGTGCTGGCCCTGCAGGAGGCGCAGCGCGCGGAGCGGTTGTCGGAGGTGCGCTACCGTGCTGGGGCGACCGCGTTGCAGCCGGTGCTCGATGCCAAGGACCGGCGCCGCACGGCCGAGGTGTCGCTGGCCCAGAACCGGTTGAACCAGCTCAATGCGACGATGACCTTGTACAAGGCGCTGGGCGGGGCAGCTATCGCGCTGTAGGGTGAGTGGGCTCTACCCAAATCAGCGAGCAAGCGTCGTCAGTCCTGAAACGGCGCCTTCTTCGCCAGCTTGCGAAACACCAGCCCAGGCAGCCGCAACACGAACTCCACCATCAGCCGCGCGTGCATCCAGGTGAGCAGCACGTTGTCGCGCCCATAGCGGAAGTGCGAAACCCCGCCTTCCTCCGCCGTCAGGTACTTCACCGGCGCATCGATGTTCACGGGCTTGACGCCGCGCCATGCCAGCCGCACCACAGCTTCGGTGTCGAAGTCGAAGCGCCGCATCCATGGCTGCCGCTCCATGACGGCGATCAGGTCCGTCACCGGATACACGCGAAAGCCGTAGAGCGAATCGCCCACGCCGGCGAACAGCGTTTCGAGCTGCGTCCATCCGTTCGACACACGCCGACCGCGCACGCGCAGCAGCGGTGCGCTGGCGTCGAACACCGGTCGCCCGAGCACCATCGTCTCGGGGCGGGCCAGCGAGGCCTTCATGAACTCGGGGATCAGGTCCGCCGGATGCTGCCCGTCGGAATCCATCGTCAGCGCATGGGTGAAACCGGCCTCCTTCGCGGCGCGCAGGCCGTGCAGCACGGCCGAACCCTTGCCCTGGTTCTGCGGCAGCACCCACACGCGCAGGCCCGGGTCGCCGGCCGCCATCTGCTGCAGCCGCTCGCCCGTGCCGTCGTCGCTGCCGTCGACCACCACCCACACCGGGTTCCACTGCGCGCGCGCCGCGGTGACGGTCGAGAACAGGCACTCGCCGGTGTTGTAGCTGGGGATCAGGACAAGGTGGGTGCGCGAGGCGTCTGGCATTCGGGGGACGCGTCGGTGGCGCGCTGCTCCAGGTTTTGTCGGAAGTATTGTTCGAGCTCGGCCTGCAGCACGTCGCTGTCCTGCGTGGGCGAGAAGCGCTTGCCGATCCGCAGGGTGAAGACGATGGGAAGCGGTGGCACGCGCCATAGCGGCCAGCCCTTGGCGAGGTAGGGCGAGTCGGTGTCGATGAACACCGTTTGTATGGGCGCCTGCGCCAGCTTGGCGATCAGCGTGGTGCCGGGGCGGAACGCATTGAGCGGCGGCGTCACCGTGCGCGTGCCCTCGGGAAAGATCACCAGCTGGCCGCCGTTGCGCAGGTCGTTCACGGCAAGGCGCACCATGGTGCGGGCCGACTTGTTGCTGATGTAGCGCGCCAGCCGGGCGCCCGCGCCCAGGAAGATGTTGCCCATCAGGTCGGCCTTCATGATGCAGGCACTGCGGGGCAGCCGCGCCACCAGCAGCAGCGCATCGAGCATCGTCGGGTGGTTGGCCACGAAGATCACGCCGGGTTCCTTGCGCATCGGGTCGAGGCAGGCGGCGTCGATGCGCATCATGCCGGTCACCGACGCCAGCCACCAGAACATGCGGTAGGCGAAGGCGATGGTCGTGCGTCCCAGCACGCGCGCGGGCGCCGCCGGCATGATCGGGTGGATCAGCATGGCGACGACGTTCCAGACCAGCGAGATCAGGCCCAGGAACAGCAGCAGCGCGTAGAGCATCAACGCGAGCGGAATCGACGTGAGAATTCGCAGCACGCGAGTCATTGAATCAGTCAATCGGGCAATGCGCGGTCGGACAACGACCGGTCATGCCCGTAGCAGGCCGGCCGCCGCCGTGTGGGCCTCAATCTCGACCAGCAGGTCGCTGCGGCAGATGTCGGCTTCGAGGTACACCGCGTGGCGCGCCATCGGCGCGTCGGCGCCGAGCGTGCCTTCGATGATGCTGCGTACAGCTTCGGTGTCCGACGGGTGACGCACGTAGACCACGCAATCGAGCTCGGCCAGCGAGAACTTCGCGGTGCCGCGTTCGTTGGCGGCGGCAATCACCGCCTGCAAGTTGCGCAGGGTTTCGCGCGTCTGCTCGAGCACGTCGCCGTGGTGCACGGTTTCGTGGCCGACGATGCTCGCAGTGCCGGAGATGAAGAGGGCGATGTTGCCGTCGCCGATGTCCGCCAGCGCGGCGCGCGAGAAGGTCGGCGAGCGCGGGCCGTAGGTTTCGGGATAGCGGTAGGCCGAAACCTGACGCGGGTTTTCGACCGGCAGCGGCGCCTGCTGGCCGGCCAGGAAGCGGATCGACAGGGCGCCCTGGTGGATGCCCAGTGCACAGGCCGCAGGCGCGCCCTCGAAGGCGGCGCGGCCGGCTTCGAGAAACGCTTCCTGCCGGCCGAGATTGAACTGCCGGTAGCGCTCCAGCCCGCCGCCGTCGGCGTTGATCTGCGGCAGGTAGTTCCAGATGCGCTGCAGGTGCGGCGTGCCGGCCTGGTCGAGCGTCTTGAAGAGGTCGCGGTAGGCGCGGTGCGCGAGTTCGGCGAGGCCCTGTTTTTCGGTGGCTTCGTCCAGGTCGATGGCGCCGAGCAGCCAGTGCCCGTCGGTGCGCCAGCGCGCGATGCCGGTGGTGCCCGACTTGACGTGTTGCGGACGGCTCACGTGCCACACATCGGCCATGGCGCCGTTTGCCGACAGCACACGCGCGTTGACGGTCGGCATCCAGGCCACGCCGTGCGGCGTGCCGTAGCCGAGCGCCGCGAAGGGCGCCTTGCCGTCAACAGCCAGCGCAAGGCTGGCCGGCAGCGACAGGCGCTCGACGCGCAGATGGGAAGAAAGGGTTTCGTCCTGAGCTCGCACTATCAGCTGGCCTCGACGGTGTGTTCGGGTTTGATGGCGGTGTAGGCAGAGAAGACGCCGAGGCTCGCATGCCGGCGCACGTCGCGAAAACCCGCGTCGGCCAGCGCCTGCATCACCCGTTCGGGCGGAATGCAGGCCTCAATCGTGTCCCAGTAATAGCGCCACAGTTCCGAGGTGTTGCGCTGGCGACCGACCACGCGGGCGATCAGCGGCACCACGGCACGCATGTAGCCCTTGAGCAGCGCGGTTGCGAAGCGGCCCTCGGGTTTGGTGATTTCGAGTACCGCCACGCGTCCGCCGGGGCGCAGCACGCGATGGAACTCGCTGAAGGCGGCCGCCACGTCGCTGATGTGGCGCATGGCGTAGCCCATGCTCACGAAGTCGCTGCTGGCATCGGGCCGGGGCAGGGCTTCGGCCACGCCGCGCACCAGTTCTACGCCGGGCAGCTTGACCTGGCCCAACATGCCGGGACTGGGATCGACGCCCACGAGCTGGCCGGTGGAGCCGATGAGTTTCAGCGCCTCACGGGCCACGAGCCCGGTGCCGATGCCCACATCCAGCACCTGCATGCCCGCCGAGAGGCCGGCTTCCCGCAGCGCAGCACGGCGATACGAGGGGCCGGTGCCGAAGGCCAGCACGCTCTCGATGCGGTCGTAGTCCGCGGCCGTGCTGTCGAAGATGCGCAGCAGGAACGCCTGATGCTCGGCCTCGGTCTTGTAGTACAGCGGCAAAGGGGCGTGCGGCGGCAGGATGTCGGGATTCCCGGGCCCGACGGAAGGCGATGGCGTCATCGAACGATTATCACCAAAAGCCCCGGCCCGAATTCCGGGCCCCAGGGCGGGCGTTGTGTGCGCCGGACAGTAAACTCGGAGCCTGCTCAGAAAACACAGGACAGCGAGATAGAAAGCCATGGCCGGACATAGCAAGTGGGCGAATATTCAGCACCGGAAGGGCCGTCAGGACGAGAAGCGGGGCAAGCTCTGGACCCGCGCCATCCGCGAAATCACAGTGGCCGCCCGCGCCGGTGGCGCCGACCTGGGCTCCAACCCCCGGCTGCGGCTGGCCGTTGAAAAGGCCAAGGCGGTGAACCTGCCCATCGACACCATCAAGCGCAACATCGACAAGGCCACGGGCAACCTCGAAGGCGTCAATTACGAAGAAATTCGTTACGAAGGGTACGGCATCGGTGGCGCGGCGATCATCGTCGACACCATGACCGACAACCGCGTGCGCACCGTGGCCGAAGTGCGCCACGCATTCTCCAAGCACGGCGGCAACATGGGCACCGAAGGCTCGGTGGCCTTCCAGTTCAAGCACTGCGGCCAGTTCATCTTTGCGCCGGGCACCAATGAAGACAAGGTGATGGAAGTGGCGCTCGAGGCGGGCGCCGAAGACGTCGTTACCGACGACGACGGCGCCATCGAGGTGATCACCGCCGTCGCCGACTTCGAAGCCGTGAAGAACGCGCTCGAAGCCGCGGGCCTGAAGCCCGACGCCGCCGAAGTCACCATGCGCGCCGAAAACACGGTAGACGTGACCGGCGAAGACGCCGCAAGAATGCAGAAGTTGCTCGATGTGCTCGAGGACCTGGACGACGTGCAGGACGTTTATCACAACGCCTCGCTGTCCGAATGAATGTTGTTTGTTGAATCACAGCGAGAAATGAAGGCCCGCGAATGAAGGTACTGGTAATTGGGGGAGGGGGCCGTGAACACGCTCTGGCATGGCGGCTGGCACAGGCTGCCCGGGTGAGCCGTGTGTACGTGGCGCCGGGCAACGGCGGCACCGCAGCCGACGAGCGCTACGACTGCGTCGACATCACCGAGCCCGCCGCGCTGCGCGAATGGGCGATGAAAGAAAAGATCGCGCTGACCGTGGTCGGCCCCGAGGCGCCGCTGGCTGCCGGCGTGGTGGACGAGTTCCGCGCGCACGGCCTGCGCATCTTCGGCCCCACGCAGGCGGCCGCCCAGCTCGAAAGCTCGAAGGCCTTCTCCAAGGCCTTCATGAAGCGCCACAAGATTCCGACCGCCGAGTACGAGGCTTTCACCGACGCCGCCGCGGCACACGCATACATCGACGCCAAGGGCGCGCCCATCGTCGTCAAGGCCGACGGCCTGGCGGCTGGCAAGGGCGTGGTGGTTGCCATGACCGCAGAGGAAGCGCACGAGGCCGTCGACTTCATGCTGGTCGACAACAAGTTCGGCGTGTCGCATAACGAAGGCGGCGCGCGCGTCGTCATCGAAGAATTCCTGCAGGGCGAGGAAGCCAGCTTCATCGTGCTGTGCGACGGCAAGAACGTGACCGCGCTGGCCACCAGCCAGGACCACAAGCGCCTGCTCGACAACGACGAAGGTCCCAACACCGGTGGCATGGGGGCGTATTCGCCCGCGCCGGTGGTCACGGCCGAGGTGCATGCGCGCGCCATGCGCGAGATCATCCTGCCGACCATCCGCGGCATGGAGAAAGACGGCATTCCTTTCACCGGCTTCCTCTACGCCGGCCTGATGATCGACGCCACGGGCCACCCAAAGACGCTCGAGTTCAACTGCCGCATGGGCGACCCCGAGACGCAGCCGATCATGATGCGCCTGAAGTCCGACCTGTTCGAGGTGTTCTGGCACGCCACCGACGGCACGCTCGACCAGGTCGAGCTGCAATGGGACCGGCGCGTGGCGCTGGGCGTGGTGATGGCCGCGCACGGCTACCCGCTGTCGCCGCGCAAGGGTGACCGCATCACCGGCATTCCGGCCGAGGCGCCCGATGCCGTGGTGTTCCACGCCGGCACGACGCTGGAAAACGGCGAGCTCAAGACCAGCGGCGGGCGCGTGCTCTGCGTGACCGTGCTGGCCGACAGCGTGAAGCAGGCGCAGCAGCGGGCCTACGAGGTTGCGGCGCGCGTCAGCTTCGACGGTGCGCAATACCGCAAGGACATCGGATTCCGCGCGGTGCACGCGCGCAACACCCACGGCGCTTGATGCAGCAAACCAATCCGGCAGCGGTCGGCGAGTACCTGCGCGGACTGCAGCAGTCGATCATCGCGGCGGTCGAGAAGGCCGACGGCGGCACCTGCGTGCGCGATGCCTGGGAGAAAGCGCCCGGCGAACCGCTGCAGGGCCATGGGCTGACCTGCATCCTCGAAGGCGGTGAACTGTTCGAGCGCGCGGGCTGCGGCTTCTCGCAGGTGCGCGGACCGAAGCTCCCGCCCTCGGCCACGCAGAACCGGCCCGAGTTGGCAGGCGCGCCTTTCGAGGCGATGGGCGTGTCGCTGGTGTTCCATCCGCGCAACCCCTACATGCCGATCGTTCACATGAACGTGCGCATGCTGGCTGCGCTGCCCAAAGAGGGTGCAGGAGGCGAGCCGGTCTGCTGGTTCGGCGGCGGCATGGACCTCACGCCGTGCTACGGCTTCGAGGAAGACGCGGTGCACTTTCACACTGTGTGCCGAGACGCGCTCGCACCTTTCGGCGACGACAAGTACCCGCGCTTCAAAACCTGGTGCGACGAGTATTTCTTCCTGAAGCATCGCGGCGAACAGCGCGGCATCGGCGGCATCTTCTTCGATGATTTCTCCGAGGGCGGTTTCGAGAACGGCTTCGCGCTGATCCGCTCGGTGGGCGATGGCTTTTTGCCGGCGTATCTGCCGATCGTCGAACGCCGCCGCGCCACGCCTTACACGGAGCGCGAGCGCAACTTCCAGCTCTATCGGCGCGGCCGTTACGTCGAGTTCAACCTCGTGTGGGACCGCGGCACGCACTTCGGCCTTCAGTCGGGTGGGCGTACCGAATCGATCCTGCTGTCGATGCCGCCGCTGGCCAGCTGGGCCTACCAGCAGCAGCCCGAGCCGGGCAGCCCCGAAGCCGCGCTGTACAGCGACTTCATCGTGCGGCGCGACTGGTTGTGAACCGCTCCGGCACTGCGGTGCGTCGCATCGGCGTTTTCGGCGGCGCATTCGATCCGCCGCACAACGCCCACGTCGCGCTAGCCGAAGCCGCGCTGGCGCAACTCGATCTTGCCGAACTGCACGTCATTCCCACGGGGCAGGCCTGGCACAAGAGCAGGGCGCTCACGCCGAAGGAAGACCGCCTTGCGATGACGCGGCTGGCCTTCGCTGACCTGAAAGGCACCGTCGTCATCGACAGCCGCGAAGTGCTGCGCGACGGGCCCACCTACACACTCGACACCCTGCACGAATTGCAGCGCGAGCAGCCCGGCGCACAGCTGGTCCTGATCATGGGCGCCGACCAGGCAAGCGCGTTGCCGACCTGGCACGGCTGGCAGGATATACTCGGCATTGCTATCGTTTCTGTAGCGTATCGCGCACTATCGACGAGCAACACTGCTCGTTTTGATCCGAAAATGCTGCCCGGCCTCCCGGCTGGCGCGCGTTTCGAGGCGCTCGAACTGCCACCTATGAACAACAGCGCCACCGAGATTCGGCGGCGCGCGGAGCTTGGCGTGGACATTTCCTCGCTGGTTCCGCCCACGGTTGCACGCTATATTGACCAACACCACCTCTACCGCTCTGCCTGATGACCACTGAAGCCGCCGCCAAGAAAGACACCCAGAAACTCCAGCGAGCCATCATCGATGGTCTCGAAGACGTCAAGGCGCAGGACATCCAGGTATTCGACACAGAACATCTTTCACCGCTGTTCGAGCGCGTGATCGTGGCGTCGGGCACCTCCAACCGCCAGACGAAGGCGCTGGCCGCCAGCGTGCGCGACGCGGTGCGCGAAGCCGGTTTCGGCAAGCCGCGCATCGAGGGCGAGGACAACGGCGAGTGGATCATCGTGGATTGCGGCGCGGCCGTGGCGCACATCATGCAGCCCGCTATCCGTCAGTACTACCACCTCGAAGAGATCTGGGGCGACAAGCCGGTGCGTGCAAAGCTCGGCGGCGCGAAGCCCGCGGTCGCCACCGCATCGAAGGTCGGCACCGAAGAGAAGAAGCCGGCCACCAAGACGCCGACGCTGCGCCGCTCCAGCGCTGCCAAGACCGCGATCCGCGCGGCAGAACAAGAAGCCAAGGCTGCGAAGGCCCCGGCCAAGAAAACCGCTGCCAAGAAGGCGCCCGCCCGGAAGACCACCACCGCGCGTGTGCCGGTCAAGGTCGTCGGCAAGCCCGCTGCCAAGAAGCCCGCTGCAAAGAAGACGACGACGGCTGCCAGGAAGGCGCCAGCCCGCCGCGCATGAAGCTGCTGGTGGTCGCCGTCGGGCAGCGCATGCCCGATTGGGCACAGACTGCCTGGGACGACTACGCCAAGCGCTTCCCGCCCGAGCTCAAGCTCGAGCTGCGAGCAGTCAAGACCGAGCCGCGCGGCTCCAAGTCGCTTGAAACGCTGTACGCCGCGGAGCGCGAGCGCATCGAAGGCGCAATTGCGCGTGGCATGCGCGTCGTCGCGCTCGACGAGCGCGGCACGGCGCTGACCACCAAGGCGCTTGCCGCGCGCCTGCAGGCCTGGCAAGGCGAGGGCGACGACGTCGCCCTGGTCATCGGCGGGCCCGACGGGCTCGACCCGGCCTTCAAGGCCGCGGCCCACGAACGCATCCGCCTGTCCGACCTGACGCTGCCGCACGCGATGGCGCGGGTGCTGCTGGTCGAGCAGCTGTACCGGGCGTGGTCGGTCAATGCGGGTCATCCTTACCACCGCGAATGACAAGCGCCGACGGGCGGGTCGCGTTGCTCGAGGAGAAGGGCCATGCGCTGCTGCCGGCGCTGTTGCCGTTTGATCTGCTGGACGCAACCGCGCGGTCGCTCGACCATTGGCTGGGGCAGGCGGCAGGCAGCCGCAACCTTCTGGCCCAGCCGCGCTGCAGTGAGATTGCTGTTCAGCTGAAAACACGGCTGGTCGGCATGGGCCTGCTCGATGCTTCATCGGTGGCCGTGCAATGCACGCTCTTCGACAAGACGGCCGACAGGAACTGGCTGGTCGCGCTGCATCAGGACACCTCGATTCCCGCCTCGGGCGCCGGCATGCCTGCCGTCCTCAAGGAGGGCGAGCCGTATGTGCAGCCGCCGGTCGACGTGTTGCGATCGCTGCTCGCCGTGCGGGTGCATCTGGATGATTGCGGCGTGGATGCGGGGCCGTTGCGCGTCGTATCGGGCAGCCACCGCGCCGGACGGTTGAGCGATGCCGAAGCGCAGGACTTGCGCGTCGAACACGGCGAGACGGCCTGTACGGCGGCGCGTGGCGACGCCCTGCTGATGCGCCCCTTGCTGCTGCATGCGTCCTCTCGCGCCCGGTCACCGGCTCGTCGCCGAGTCCTTCACTTTCTTTTCGGACCCGCGCGCCTGCCGCACGGACTGGTCTGGAACCGTACTGTGGCCGGCGGGCAGCCGGCCCTTCAGGAGAACTGAACCTTGCCGGACTTCATCTACCTCGCTTCGCAGAGCCCGCGTCGTGCCCAACTGCTCGGCCAACTCGGCGTGCGCCACGAACAGCTGCTGGCCGATGCCGACGAAGACGCCGAATCGCTCGAAGCCGTGCTGCCCAACGAGGCTCCTGCAACGTATGTGCAGCGCGTCACGGCCCTGAAGCTCGATGCCGCGGTGGCTAGGCTCCGGCGCCGCGGCCTTGCCGACGCGCCGGTGCTCTGCGCCGACACCACAGTCGCACTCGGCCGCACCATCCTCGGCAAGCCCGAAGACGCGGCCGATGCGGCACGCATGCTGCGATTGCTCTCAGGCGCCACGCACCGCGTGCTGACCGCCGTTGCGCTGCAGCATGGCGCACAACGCCACGCCGCGCTCAGCGTGTCGCGCGTGCGCTTCGCCAACATCACAGACGCCCAGATCGCCCGCTATGCGGAAAGCGGCGAGCCGCTGGGCAAGGCCGGGGCCTATGCCATCCAGGGCGCGGCGGCTGCATTCATCGAGCACATCAGCGGGTCCTATTCGGGCATCATGGGCCTCCCCATGTTCGAGACAGCAGGGCTGCTTCGAAACGCCGGTTTCAATACTTGAGAATTCCATGCAAGACATCCTGATCAACTGGTCTCCGCAGGAGACCCGTGTGGCGCTGGTCGAGCACGGCGCGGTGCAAGAGCTGCACGTCGAGCGAACGCTGGAGCGAGGCTTGGTCGGCAACATCTACCTCGGCAAGGTGTCGCGCGTGCTGCCGGGCATGCAGTCGGCCTTCATCGACATCGGCTTGGAGCGCACGGCTTTCCTGCACGTGGCCGACATCGTGGCGCCGTTCACTCCGGGCTCGCGGCCCAGTGCGCCGGCGCCCGAGCGCGACCACCGCAACGGCGGGCCGATGGTGCCCATCGAGAAGCAGGTGTTCGAGGGCCAGTCGCTGCTGGTACAGGTCATCAAGGACCCCATCGGCACCAAGGGCGCGCGGCTGTCCACGCAGATCAGCATTGCCGGGCGGCTGCTGGTGTTCCTGCCGCAGGACAACCACATCGGCGTATCGCAGAAGATCCCGTCGGACCAGCGCGAGTCGCTGCGCAACCGCATGCTGGCGCTGATCGAAGCGGCCGCTGCGGCCGACAGTGGCGGCGTGGTGCCGGCCAACACCGGTGGCTTCATCCTGCGCACCAACGGCGAGGACTCCACCGACCCCGAGCTTGCCGAAGACATTGCCTACCTGCGCAAGACCTGGTCGCGCATCCGTGACGCCTCGATGCGCATGCCACCGATGTCGCTGCTGCACCAGGACCTGAGCCTGCTGCAGCGCGTGCTGCGCGACATGACCAGCGAAGACACGCAGACCATCCGCATCGACTCGCGAGAGCAGTTCGAGGTGCTGCTGAAGTTCGGGCTCGAATTCATGCCCAAGGCGGCGGGCAAGCTGCAGCACTACAAGGGCGAGCGGCCGATCTTCGATTTGTATTCGGTCGACGAGGAAATCGCGAAGGCGCTGGGCCGGCGCGTCGAACTCAAGTCGGGTGGGTATCTGGTGGTCGACCAGACCGAAGCGTTGACCACGGTGGACGTGAACACCGGCGGCTTCGTCGGTGCACGCAACTTCGACGACACCATCTTCAAGACTAACCTCGAAGCGGCACAGGCCATTGCGCGACAGCTGCGGCTGCGCAACCTGGGCGGGATCATCATCGTCGACTTCATCGACATGGGTCGCGACGACCACCGCGAACAGGTGCTGGCGGAGTTCCGCAAGCAACTGGCGCGCGACCGCGTGAAGACCACGGCCGGCGGTTTCTCGCAGCTCGGGCTGGTCGAGATGACGCGCAAGCGCACCCGCGAATCGCTGGCGCACATGCTGTGCGAGCCCTGTGCGGCCTGCGGCGGCCAGGGCATCGTGAAGACCGCGCGCAGCGTGGCCTACGACGTGATGCGAGAGATATTGCGCGAGGCGCGGCAATTCACGCCGCGCGAGTTCCGCATCGTGTCGTCGCCGCAGGTGATCGAGCTGTTCCTCGACGAGGAGAGCCAGCACCTGGCGGGGCTGAGCGACTTCATCGGCAAGCCGATTTCGCTGCAGTCCGAGCCCGCGATCGGGCAGGGACAGTACGACATCGTGCTGCTTTAAGGCCTAAAGCGTCGGGTCTTGCCCCGGCGGGGCGCTGCGCACCGCCAGTGTCTGCAGCCGCGCGTAGAGGCCGTCCAGCGCCATGAGCTGCTCGTGGCTGCCTTGCTCGGCGATACGGCCTTGCTCCATCACGATGATCCGGTCGGCATGCTGGATGGTCGACAGGCGGTGGGCGACGATCAGCGTGGTGCGGTTCTGCATCAGCCGCTGCAGGGCGTCCTGCACCAGCCGTTCGGATTCGGTGTCGAGCGCCGAGGTAGCCTCGTCGAGCAGCAGCACGGGCGCATTCTTGTAGAGCGCGCGGGCAATGGCGAGGCGCTGGCGCTGGCCGCCTGAAAGCTGCGTGGCGTTGTGGCCCAGCACCGTGTCGAGGCCCTGGGGCAGGCTTTCGACGTGCGCGCTCAGGTTGGCCGCCTCGATGCACTGCAGCACGCGCTCGCGGTCGATCTCGGCGCCCAGCGCCACGTTGGCCGCCAGCGTCTCGTTGAGCATCACTACGTCCTGGCTCACCATGGCGAACTGGGCGCGCAGGCTTTTCAATTGCCATTCGCTGGTGTCGTGTCCGTCGAGCAGCACCTGCCCGCCGCTGGGCTGCACGAAGCGCGGCAGCAGGTTGACCAGCGTGGTCTTGCCCGAACCCGAAGGGCCGACGAAGGCCACCACCTGGCCGGGTTCGATGGTCAGGCTCACGCCGTCGAGCGCACGCTGTTCGTCTTCGCCGCGGTAGCTGACCTGCACGTTGCGCAGTTCGATGCGTCCTTCGGCATGTTCGACCTGGAATGCGCCCTGCGACTCCGGGGCCACGTCGTCGATCAGGATCAGCCCACGCTCCAGCGCAGCGAGGCCGCGCGTGATCGGGCCGGCAACTTCGGCGAGGCGCCGGATCGGCGCGATCAGCATCAGCATGGCCGTGATGTAGGCGACGAAACCGCCCACCGTGAAGCCCTGCTTGCCGCTTTGCCACAGCGCGATCATCACCACGATCGACAGTGCGAGCGAAGCCATCATCTGCGTGAGCGGCGTGGTGGCAGCCTGGGCGATGGTCGACTTCACGGCCAGCCGGTTCAGGCGCTGGCTCAGTTGCTCGAAGCGGCGGCCCTGCGCGTCTTCCGCACCGTGCAGCCGCACCACTCGGTGGGCGAGCACGTTTTCCTCGACCACGTAGGCCAGCTCGTCGGTGGCCTGCTGGCCCTGCTGGGTCAGGCGGTAAAGCCGCTTGGAGAACACCTTCATGATCCAGGAGATGCTGGGCACCAGGAAGGCGACGATGAGGGTGAGCTTCCAGTTCAGGTAGACCAGATAGCCCAGCAGCGCGATCAGTGTGAAGCCGTCGCGCGAGAGTCCGAGGATCGCTTGCACCAGAAGCATCGCGCCGGTCTGCACTTCGTAGACCACCGTGTTCGAAAGGGTGCTGGCCGACTGCCGGGCGAACAGCGCGAGTTCGGCGCCGAGCAGCCGCTCGAACAGCACCCGCCGCAGCTTCTGCATGCCTTCGTTGGCGATGCGCGACAGCGCGTACTGGGAGATGAACTGGGCGATGCCGCGCACCGCAAACAGCAGCAGCACGGCGGCGGGCACGAACCACAAGGGCATCTCGCCGCGCGTGAAGCCCCGGTCGAGCAGGGGCTTCAGCAGGGCGGCCATCAGCGGCTCGGTGATTGCTGCCAGCATCGCTCCGCTCAGTCCAAGGGCCCACCATTGGCGGGAGCCGCCAAACCAGGTCATGAGTCGCGCCATACGGCGCATCAGGGGAGGGCGTACGTTCTCGCCGCCGGGGGGTGCTTGCATGGCGGCGGATTCTACGGGGGCCCTCATTCAGGGCCTTCCGCAGGTGCTTCTGTAGGACCGCGCCGCCGGATAAACGTTTTGTGACGGCGGCTTCAAGCCAGTGTGTAACATGTGGCCCGTTACAGCCGGGGAGAACTTTTTACCCGGAAACCTCTCCGAACCGCATGAACAAGCCGTTGCCAACTCTAATTCCAACTCCTTCTTCATCGTTATTTGCACGCCGCACGCTCATCGCGGCTCTCGCTGCCACTCCCATGCTTCCTGCACTGGCCCAGTTCCGGGTCGAGGTGTCGGGCGTCGGGCTCACGCAGCTGCCGATTGCGCTCGTTCCTTTCAAGGGCCAGGAAGGCTCGCCCCAGAAGATCTCGGACATCGTCCAGGCCGACCTGGAACGCAGTGGCCAGTTCCGCGGCGTTGACGCTTCGGGCCAGGCGCTGGACGAGGCCTCGCGCCCCGACCTGTCGCTGTGGCGCCAGCGCACGGCCGATTCGCTCGTGGTGGGCAGCGTCAACCGGCTGGCCGACGGCCGCTTCGACGTGCGCTTCCGCCTGTGGGACGTGGTGAAGGGGCAGGACCTGGGTGGCCTGAGCTACACCGTTCCTCAAGGTGACCTGCGCCTTGCCTCGCACCGCATTGCCGACTACGTGTACGAGAAGCTGACCGGCGAAAAGGGCATCTTCTCGACCCGCATCGCCTACGTCACCAAGGGCGGCAGCCGCTACTCGCTATGGGTGGCCGATGCCGACGGCGAGAACGCCCAGGCCGCGCTCGCCAGCCCCGAACCCAT
Source organism: Variovorax sp. YR566 (assembly GCF_051992195.1). Classification (NCBI taxonomy): domain Bacteria; kingdom Pseudomonadati; phylum Pseudomonadota; class Betaproteobacteria; order Burkholderiales; family Comamonadaceae; genus Variovorax; species Variovorax sp. YR566. The sequence goes on from NZ_CP197092.1 coordinate 3,603,596, forward strand.
CATCTCGCCCTGCTGGTCGTCCAACGGGCAACAGCTGGCGTATGTGTCCTTCGAGTCGCGCAAGCCAGTCGTGTACGTGCACAACGTGGCCACCGGTCAGCGCCGGCTGCTTGCGAACTTCAAGGGTTCCAATAGCGCGCCGGCCTGGGCGCCAGACGGCAATTCGCTTGCCGTCACGCTCAGCCGCGATGGCGGCTCGCAGCTGTTCTCCATTCCGGCCAGCGGCGGCGAACCGCGCCGCCTGACGCAAAGCTCCAGCATCGACACCGAGCCGGTGTACTCGGCCGACGGCGGCACCATCTATTTCGTGAGCGACCGCGGCGGTGCGCCCCAGATCTACAAGATGAGCGCCGGCGGCGGCAATCCGACGCGGGTGACCTTCAGCGGCACCTACAACATTTCTCCGTCTGTCAGCGGCGATGGCCGGTGGTTGGCCTACATCTCCCGAGTGGGCGGTGCCTTCAAACTCCATGTGATGGAGTTGGCAACCGGCAACGTCAGCGCAATCACCGACACCTCCGCGGACGAAAGTCCAAGTTTTGCCCCGAACAGCAAGCTGATCGTCTATGCAACGCAATTGCAGGGCCGCGAAGCCCTGATGACGACCACGCTCGATGGAAAAATAAAGGCACGACTGGCGGGACAGGCGGGAGACATCAGGGAACCGGACTGGGGTCCGTTTCAAAAGCAATGACCAAGGTTTATTTGAGGAGTTTGAAAATATGTTGAAACGTACGATTTATTCGCTGGCCATCGTGGCTCTCATCGCCGGTTGCTCGTCGGGCACCAAGCTCAACGAAACGCCGGTGACCGACCGTTCCGGCACGGTCGGTGGCCAGCAAGGCGCCAGCACCGTGGCACCTGTCACCATCGATCCGACCGCGGGCACCGCGCAAGGTCCGATTGGCGTCGAGCGCATCGTGTATTTCGACTACGACAGCTACACGGTCAAGCCCGAGTTCCAGTCGCTGATCGACGGCCACGCCAGGTTCCTCAAGGCCAACCCGCAACGCCGCGTCTCGATCGAAGGCCACACCGACGAACGTGGCGGCCGCGAGTACAACCTTGCACTCGGCCAGAAGCGTTCCGAAGCCGTGCGCCGCGCGCTGACCTTGCTGGGCGTGAGCGACAGCCAGATCGAAGCCGTGAGCTTCGGCAAGGAAAAGCCTGCCGTCACGGGCTCGGGTGAAGAAGTGTGGGCGCAGAACCGCCGCGCCGAAATCCGCTACACCCGGTGATGCCACGCGCCATGCTGCGAGGCGCGGCGCTGGCTGCCGCCTTGCTCTGCGTCTCGATGGGGTCGCAGGCTGCACTGTTCGAGGATGACGAGGCTCGCCGCGCCATCCTCGACTTGCGCCAGCGCGTCGAGGCCATGCGCCAGCAGACCGACCAGCGGCTGACCGACGAGAACGGCCAGCTGCGCCGCAGCCTGCTCGACCTGCAGAACCAGATCGAGCAGATGCGTGGCGACCTGGCGCGCATGACCGGCCAGAACGAGCAGCTCACCCGCACGGTGAGCGAGATGCAGTCGCGCCAGACCACCATCGACGACAAGCTCAAGCAGAGCGAGCCTTCGAAGGTGTCGGTGGACGGCCGCGAGTTCACCGCCGATCCCAAGGAAAAGGCCGACTTCGACGCTGCCCTCGGCGTGTTCCGCTCGGGCCAGTTCGCGCAGGCGCAGACCGCGTTTGCCGAGTTCGTCAAGCGCTACCCGCAAAGCGGCTACAACGCCTCGGCGCTGTTCTGGCTCGGCAATGCGCAGTACGCCACGCGTAACTACAACGAGGCCATCGCGAACTTCCGCTCCATGCTCTCGCTCGCGCCCGACCATGCCAAGGCCCCTGAGGCCGTGCTGTCGATCGCGAACTGCCAGATCGAGCTGAAGGACACGCGCGCCGCGCGCCGCACGCTGGAAGACCTGACCAAGGCCTATCCGCAGTCCGAAGCCGCACAGGCCGGCCGCGAGCGCCTCTCGCGCCTGCGCTGATGCCGGCGGAGCTTTCCGCTTGAGCGCCATCATCGCTGCCGCGTTCACCACTCCTCCTGCCGCCGCGGATGTCGTCACCGACACCGCGGCGCCTGACTTTGCGCGCCGCTTCGGCGGGCTCGAGCGGCTGTATGGCGTGGCCGGTGCCGCGCGCATCCGCAACGCGCACGTGCTGGTCGTCGGCATCGGCGGTGTGGGCTCGTGGGCGGTCGAGGCGCTGGCGCGCAGCGGGGTGGGGCGGCTGACCATGATCGACCTCGACCATGTGTCGGAGTCGAACATCAACCGCCAGATCCACGCGCTCGACGCGACCGTGGGACAGGCCAAGGTCGAAGCCATGCGCGACCGCATCGCGCAGATCAACCCCGAGTGCAAGGTGCAGGCGATCGACGAGTTCGTCGAGCCCGGCAACTGGCTCTCGCTGCTCGACGCGGCACAGGCTGCGAACGGGCCGGCAACGGCCGTCATCGATGCCTGCGACCAGGTGAAGGCCAAGGTGGCCATGGCGGCATGGGCGCGTGCATCGTCGCGCACGGCGTTCGTCACGGTGGGCGCGGCGGGCGGCAAGCGGCAGGCGCACAAGGTCGACATCGACGATCTATCGCTCGTCACGCACGACCCGCTGCTTGCGCAGTTGCGTCAGCGCCTGCGCAAGGAGCATGGCGCCCCGCGTGAAGGCCGCAAGATCGGCGTTGCCTGCGTCTTCAGCCGCGAAAGCGTGGCGCCGCCGGATGCGTCGTGCGCAATCGAAGGCGACGGTTCGCTCAACTGCCACGGCTACGGATCGGTGGTCAGCGTGACGGCAACCTTCGGTCAATGCGCTGCAGGTTGGGTGCTCGACAAAATCGCGTCAAACGTCGCGCTATAATCTTTGGCTTTGCCGGATTCGACGTCGGCAAGAGCAAGAATAAAAAAGGTTTGGGACGTTAGCTCAGTTGGTAGAGCAGCGGACTTTTAATCCGTTGGTCACTGGTTCGAATCCAGTACGTCCTACCAAACTTTCAGGAATCCCCGCCTGCCTTGTGCATGCGGGGATTTTTTCTGCGCGCGATCAAGCCAGACCGTTCAGGTGCTCATAGAGGATCAACACGCCGATCCCGATCAGCACGAGGCTGCCGATGATCTCCGCACGCTTGCCGAGCACCGCGCCCAATACGCGCCCCACCATCACGCCGATGGGTCTGCTACGATTTCCGTCCCGGGAAAACAGCCTCCCGGTCTGCAAAGTAAGACGGTGTCCCGTCCAAGCGCTGGCGACTCATAACGGAGCTATCCGTGGACACCGTACTGCCTGACTCCTCTCCCGCGCATTCCGCGCCAATCCAGCCCGTCTCCTTTGCTGAAGCATTCCGCTTCTGGCTCAAGCTCGGCTTCATCAGCTTCGGCGGTCCTGCCGGGCAGATCGCGATCATGCACACCGAGCTGGTTGAGCGCCGGCGCTGGATCAGCGAGAAGCGCTTTCTGCACGCGCTCAACTACTGCATGCTGCTGCCCGGGCCGGAGGCCCAGCAGCTGGCCACCTACATCGGCTGGCTGATGCACCGCACCTGGGGCGGCATCGTCGCCGGCGCGCTGTTCGTGCTGCCGTCGCTGTTCATCCTGATCGCGCTGTCCTGGATCTACATGGCCTACGGCAATGTGCCCGCGGTGGCCGGCATCTTCTACGGCATCAAGCCGGCCGTCACTGCGCTGGTGCTGCACGCGGCCCATCGCATCGGCACGCGTGCGCTGAAGAATCGGTGGATGTGGGGCATTGCGGGCGCGGCCTTCGTGGCCATCTTCGCCTTCGACACACCGTTCCCGGCGATCGTGATCGGGGCCGCGCTGATCGGCCATTTCGGGGCGCGCTGGGCGCCGGGCGTGTTCGCGCTGGGCGGTGGCCATGGCGGCGCCAATCAGGGCTACGGACCGGCGCTGATCGACGACGACACGCCGACCCCCGCGCATGCCCGCTTCACGCGCGGCCGCCTTGCCAAGGTGTTGGCAGTGGGACTCGGCCTGTGGGCCCTGGCGATGGGCGTGCTCGTGGCCACGCAGGGCTGGCAGAGCGCGCTGGTGCAGATGGGCTGGTTCTTCACCAAGGCCGCGCTGCTGACCTTTGGCGGTGCCTACGCCGTTCTACCTTATGTGTACCAGGGGGCGGTCGAGCATTACCACTGGCTCAACGGCACGCAGATGATCGACGGCCTGGCGCTCGGCGAGACCACACCTGGGCCGCTGATCATGGTGGTGGCCTTCGTCGGCTTCGTGGGCGGCTGGCTGCAGCAGGTCGCGGGGCCGGGCGCCTTGTTCGTCGGCGGGGCGTTGGCGGCCACGGTGGTGACCTTCTTCACCTTCCTGCCGTCGTTCGTTTTCATCCTCGCGGGCGGGCCGCTGATCGAGGCCACGCACGGCAAGCTCGGGTTCACCGCGCCGCTGTCGGCCGTTACGGCAGCGGTGGTCGGCGTGATCCTGAATCTCGCGCTGTTCTTCGCGTACCACGTGCTGTGGCCGCAGGGTTTCGGTGGGCGCTTCGACGCGCTGTCCGCGGTCATCGCGGTGGCTGCGGCCGTGGCGCTCTTTCGCTTCAAGGTCGGCGTGATGCCGCTGCTCGGCGCCTGCGCGGCCGTCGGGCTGCTGGCGACCCTGGTGCCCGGGCTGCGCTGAGGAGCTGCGCGCGGCCGGCTGGTCTATGCGCTTCATCGAGCCCGAGGGTTCTTCTTCAGTGCGGATGCGCGTGGTGCGCGTCCGGCACGTGCGCATGCGTGTGGTGCAGCGGCGTGTGGTGGTGCGGGTGGCTGTGCTCGCCTACCGGCATCGGGTCGTGCGTATGGTCGTGATGCCCGTCGTCGTGCCGGTGCGCGTGTTCGTGGTCGAGCGGCTCGTGGTCGTGTGCATGGCCGTGGGATTCGGCCAGGTGCAAGGCAACGCCTGCAAGCATCAGCAAGCCGCCGGTTGCCATGCCCCAGCTCAAGGCACGGTCCCCCAGCGCGATGGCGACCACTGCGCCGATGAACGGTGCGAAGGCGAACACCGAGCCCGTGCGCGCCGCGCCGAAGGCACGTTGCGCCAGCAGGTAGAGCCGCAGGCTGAGCCCGTAGCCGCTGGCACCGATGGCGAGCAGTGCCAGGGCCGCGGTCCAGCCGGGCAGCGGTTCGCCGGTCGCAATTGCGAGCAGGGCGGTCGCGCCCGCGCCCAGCAGCGACTTGCCTAGCACCACCTGGCCGGGATCGCGCTCGGCCAGCGCGCGCGACAGGGTGTTGTCGATGCCCCAGGCAGCCGTGGCAGCCAGCACCGCGAGCAGGCCCAGCAGCTGCACGCCGCCGCTCAGGCCCCGGTCGATCACCAGCACCATGCCGCCCGCGAGCAGCAACAGCATCGCGCTCCACACCCGGCGGTCCATCACTTCGCGGTAGAGCGTGCGCGCCAGCACTGCGGTGAACAGCGCTTCGAGCGCGAGCATGAGCGAGGCGCTGGTGCCGCTGGTGTGCTGCAGGCCCCAGGCGAGCGCCACGGGGCCGATGACGGCGCCGAACAGTGCCATCAACGACAGCCGCTTCAGGTCGGCGCGGCGCAGCGCTGCTTCGCGTTCCACCGGCTGGCGCAGCCAGGCGCCCATGAACGCGGCGCCGGCGTAGAGCAGGGCAGCAGTGGTGAAGGCGCCGAGTTCCGCACCCGCGCGCTGGACCAACGGCGTGCTGATGCCGAAGAGTGCCGCGGCCGCGAGGGCCAGCAGGCCGCCGCGCAATGCCGGGAGATGGAAGAGGGGCACGTCTTCAGTCCTTCAAGAGCCGTTGCTGCAATTCTGAAACGAAAAAGCCCGCTGCTTTCACGGCAGCGGGCTCGACCGGTGCGACCTGGCCCGAAGGCTCAGGCCTCCGGCGCCACCGCCCCCGGCAACGCCGGCTGTTCCGGCGGGCTCTCCGCGCTTTCTTCCTTCTGATGCCGCGCCGCAATGAACAGGTACATCGCAGGCACGACAAACAAGGTGAACAGCGTGCCGATCGACAGCCCGCTGAAGATCACGATGCCCATCGCCTTGCGCCCGGCCGCGCCGGCGCCCGAGGCAATGACCAGCGGCAGCACGCCGAACACCATTGCCGCGGTGGTCATCAGGATCGGGCGCAGCCGCGTGCCGGCCGCCTCGACGATGGCGTCGAGCTTGCTCAGCCCCTGCTTCTGCAGCCGGTTCGCCACTTCGACGATCAGGATGCCGTGCTTGCTGATCAGCCCCATCAGCGTGACCAGCCCCACCTGCGTGTAGATGTTCATCGAGGCAAAGCCCCAGAAGATGAAGATCATGGCGCCGAAGAGGGCCAGCGGCACCGACACCAGGATGACCACCGGGTCGCGGAAGCTCTCGAACTGCGCCGCCAGCGCCAGGAACACGATGATCAGCGCGAACAGGAAGGTGATGGCGAAGTTGCCCGACTCCTGCACGAACTGGCGCGACTGGCCCGAGTAGTCGACGGTGTAGCCGCTGGGCGCCAGCTGCTGCACCACGCCGCGCAGGTACTCCAGCGTTTCGCCCTGCGTGCCGCTGGGCACGCCCTGGATGGTCACGGAGTTGAGCTGCTGGAAGTGGTTCACCGTCTCGGGCTGCACCGTGTACTTCAGGCTAGCGACCGTGCTTGCTGGCACCACGCCGTTCGGGGTCTTGATGTAGAAGTTGAGCACGTCAGAGGGGTTGAGCCGGTCGACCTGCTGCACCTGCGGGATCACCTTGTACGAGCGGCCCGAGATCGAGAAGTAGTTGACATACCCGCCGCCCAGCGCCGCGCCCATCGCGTTGCCCACGTCCTGCTGCGTGATGCCCAGCGTGGCGATCTTGTCGCGGTCGACCACCACGGTGGCCTGCGGCAGGTCGATCTTCAGGTCGGCATCGATGTAGTAGAACTTTCCGTCCGCGCGCGCCTTGTCCATGATCTGCTGCGCGAGCGTGTTCAGGTTCTCGAAGGGCTCGGTCGTCTTGATGACGAACTGCACCGGCAGGCCCGAGGCACCCGGCAGCGCCGGGAACTGGAAGGCCACGACCTTCGCGCCCGCAATGCCGTTCCAGCGGTTCTGCAGATCGGCCTGGATCTCGTGCGCGCTGCGCGTGCGCTGGTCCCAGGGCTTGAGCAGCACGCCGGCAATGCCCGCGTTGGTGCTCGGCACGCCGGTCAGCTGGAACAGCTGCGCGTATTCGGGCGTGTCGTGCGCAACCTTGAAGATCTGGTCCGCATAGGTCTGCATCTGGTTGATGGTGGCCGTGGGGGCGCCCACCACCTGCGACAGCACGATGCCCTGGTCTTCCTCGGGCGCAAGCTCCGACTTCGACATCTTGAACATCACGAACAGCAGCGCCACGAGGATGGCGCCCATCACGATCATCACCGGCCAGGTCTTCAGCACGCCGCGCAATATCAGCTGGTAACGGCGGTGCACGCGTTCGAAGGTGTGCTCGATGAAAGTCGCGAACTTGCCGGTGTCCTGCTCGGGCTTGAAGAAGCGCGAGCACATCATCGGCGACAGCGTGAGCGCGACCACGCCCGACACCACCACCGAGCCCGCGAGCGTGAACGCGAATTCGGTGAACAGCGATCCGGTCAGCCCGCCCTGGAAACCGATGGGCACGTACACCGCAACCAGCACCACCGTCATGGCAAGAATGGGCCCGCCCAGTTCACGTGCCGCGAGCAGCGAAGCCTGCATCGGCGACTTGCCCTCCCGCATGTGCCGGTCGACGTTCTCCACCACGATGATCGCGTCGTCCACCACCAGCCCGATCGCCAGCACCAGCGCCAGCAGCGTGAGCAGGTTGATGGAGTAGCCAAGCACCAGCATCACGAAGAAAGTGCCGATCAGCGACAGCGGCATGGCAATCACCGGCACCACCACCGCGCGGAAGCTGCCCAGGAAGAGATAGATCACCACCGTCACGATGATCAGCGCCTCGACCAGCGTCTTGATCACTTCGCTGATGGAGGTGTTGATGAAGTCGGTCGAGTCGTAGACGATCTTTCCGGTCAGGCCCGTGGGCAACTGGGCCTGCAGGTCGGGGAACACGGTGCGAACCTGTTTGGCCACTTCGAGGATGTTGGCCTCGGGCGCGACCTTGATGCCGATGAACACCGAGCGCACGCCGTTGAAGGCCACGTTGAAGTCGTAGTTCTCAGAGCCGAGCGTGACATTGGCCACGTCCTGCAGCCGCACGATGGCGCCGTTGCTGCTCTTCACAGAGAGCTGCTTGAACTCGTCCACGCTGTGCAGCGAAGTGCCGGCCGTGAGCGGCACGCTCACCATCTGGCCCTTGCTGGTGCCCACGGCCGCCAGGTAGTTGTTGGCGGCGAGCGCGGTGCTCACGTCGGTGGCGGTCACGCCGTAGGCGGCCATCTTCTGCGCGTCGAGCCAGGCCCGCAGCGCGAAGGTGCGCGCACCGAGGATTTCGGCGGTCTGCACGCCCGCAATGGCGTTGAGCTTGGGCTGCACCACGCGCACCAGGAAGTCGGTCACGTTGTTGTTGGGCAGCGTGTCGCTGTAGAAGCCGATGTACATGGCATCGGTGGTCTGGCCCGTGGCCACCGTGAGCACCGGCTGCTGCGCCTGCGGCGGCAGCTGGTTGCGCACGGAATTGACCTGCGTGTTGATCTCGGTCAGCGCGCGGTTCGAGTCGTAGTTCAGCCGCAGCGTGGCGGTGATGGTCGACACGCCCAGGCTGCTCGACGACGACAGGTAGTCGATGCCCTGCGCCTGCGACACGGCGGCTTCGAGTGGCTGCGTGATGAAGCCCGCGACCGTGGCCGCGTCGGCGCCGTAGTAGGCGGTGCTGATGGTGACCACGCCGTTCTCGGTCTTCGGATACTGGTTGACCGGCAGGCCGGCCAGTGCGCGCAGCCCCAGCACCACGATCAGCAGGCTCACCACCATCGCCAGCACGGGCCGGCGGATGAAGATGTCGGTGAAGTTCATGCGGGCTGCCTCACTTTTCCTGCGGCGTCGGCGCCGCGTCGTTGGTGGGCTGCACGCTGTTGTCCACCGTCACGGGCGAGCCGTTCTTCAGCTTGTTCTGCCCGCTGCTCACCACCACCTGGCCGGCTTTCAGCCCCTTGACGATGGAGATCTGGTCGCCGCGCGTCGGACCGGTCTCGATGAAGACCTGCTCGGCGACGAGCTGCGGTTTGCCCGACGGGTTGGCCGCGGGGGCTGGCGTACCTGCAGCACCGGCAGCACCAGCAGAACCAGCCTTTGGCGGCTCGGCTTCCTTCACCACGTACACCGTGGAGCCGTACGGGTTGTAGGTGACGGCGGTGGAGGGCAGCGTCAGCTGTTCCTGCACGCCGCCAATGTCGATCTTCACGTTCGCGAACATGCCGGGCAGCAGCAGCAGCTTGGGGTTCGACACCGTGGCCTCGACCTGCACGTTGCGCGTGGCGGAGTCCACCTTCGGGCTGATCGCGTTGATCTTGCCGGTGAAGCTCTGGCCCGGGAAGGTGTCGACAGTCAGGTTTACCACCTGGCCTACCGCGAGGCCCGCGAGCTGCTGCTGCGGCAGCGAGAAGTCGGCGTATATCGGGTCCAGCGTCTGCAGCGTCACGAGCTTGTCGCCCGCGTTCACGTACTGGCCCGGGTTCAGCGCGGTGATGCCGAGGCGACCCGAGAAGGGCGCGCGGATCGACTTCTTCGCCACCACGGCCGCCTGTTGCTCGACCTGTGCGCGCTTGGCTTTCAGGTCGTTGGTGTCGGCGTCGATCTGCGCCTGGCTCACGGCCTGCACAGCCAGCTGCGCCTGGTCGCGCTTGAGCACGGTGGCGGCCTGCGCGGCGGCGGCTTCGGCCGAATGCAGCAGGGCGATGTCGGAGTCGGCGTTGAGCTCGACCAGCAGCGCGCCGGCCTTCACGTCCTGGCCCGACTTGAAGTGCACCGTGCGCACCAGGCCCGCCACTTCGGTGCTGAGGTCGGCGCCGCGCACCGGGTTCAGCGTGCCGACCGCGGTGAACTGCGTCTGCCACTGCAGCTTCTGCACCTGGGCCGTCGACACCGTCTGCGGCGCCGGCTTGGGCACGGCCGCGATCAGCGCGCGGATCTGCAGGAACTTGCCGAGCGCGAGCGCGGCGACCAGCAGCAGCACGCAGCCGATCATGATGATCATTCTCCGGGTCATAGGTAGGCTTTTCTTCGTGTTATTTGATGGAGGTGTTCGGTCAGTTCTGTGCGGCGGGCTGCGCCGCAGGTTGCTGCCCCGGTGCGATCACCGCATCGGCCAGCGCGCCACGGTTCCACCAGCCGCCGCCGAGCGCCTGGAAGAGGGCGGCGGTGTCGGCATAGCGCGCGGCCTGCGCCTGCACCAGCGCCGTGTGCGTCTGCAGCCAGGCCTGCTGCGCGGTCAGCAGCGTGACGTAACTCACCGCGCCGGCACGGAACTGCGCGGTCGACAGGTCGAGCGACTGCCTTGCAAGAGATTCGGCCGTGGCCTGGGTCTGCAGGGCGTTGGCGTCGAGTTCCAGTGCGCGCAAGGCATCGGCCACGTTCTGGAAGGCGCCGAGCACGGTGTTGCGGTACTGCGCCGCCGCCGAGTCGTAGGCCGCGACTGCCGCGCGCTGCTGCGCGCGCAGGGCCCCTCCGTTGAAGATCGGCTGCGTGAGCCCGGCGCCAATGCTCCACAGGGTGGTCGGGCCGGTAAACAGGTCGCGCGCCCGCAAGGCGCTGTTGCCGTAGCTGGCGCTCAGCTGGATCTGCGGATAGAGGTTGGCGGTGGCCACTCCGACTGCCGCGCTGGCCTGGTGCAGTTGAGCCTCGCTGGCACGCACGTCGGGGCGCTGGCGCGCTAGTTCGGAGGGCAGTGAAAGTGGCAACGCCTGCGGCAGCGAGAGGCTTGCCAGGTCGAACTCGGGCAGGCCCGCTTCGGACGGCAGCCGGCCCGCGAATACCGCGAGCTGGTGGCGCGTCTGCGCGAGCGATTTCTCGATGGGCGGCACTGTGGCTTCGGTCTGCGCGACCTGCGTGCGCTGCTGCAGCACGATCGACTTCGCGATCGCGCCGGTGTCGAACTGCTTTTCGATCACGTTCAGCTGCTCGCGCTGCGCCTGCAGCACCTCGCGCACAGCCTGCAGCTGCGCGCGCAGCGAGGCTTCGCGGATGGCGGTGGTGACAAGGTTCGAGGTCAGCGTGAGGTAGACCGCCTCGACCTGGTAGCGCTGCGCTTCCACCGCGGCCCGTTCGCCTTCGATCTGCCGGCGCGAGCCGCCGAACACATCGAGGTTGTAGCTGACGTTGACCGAGGCGTTGTACAGCGTGAGCAACTGGCCGCCCGGCACCTGCGTGCTGACTTCGGATGCGCGCTCGCGCTGCACGCCGAGCTGTCCAGTGACCTGCGGCCACAGCAGGTTGCCCGACTTGGCGTCGTACGTGGCTTCGGCCTGGCGCAATGCGGCCTGCGCAGAAGCCAGCGTGGGGCTTTGCGCGAGCGAGGCGCGGATCAGCTGGTCGAGCGGCTCCGAGTGAAACACGTCCCACCACTGCGCGGGAATGTCACGGCCCGGCAGCAGTTCCTGGGCCTGGCCGGCCGGCACGTTGGCCTGTGCGGTGCGCGCGGGCATAGGCGCGGGCGTGTAGTCGGCGCCGCTGGCGGCGGCCGGCAGGTCGGGCGTCTTGAAGTCGGGGCCGACCGCACAGGCGCTCAACAGCAGCAGGACGGCACCGAGCACGGCACCCTGGGCAGGCCGCCCCATTCGCCGGCGCGCGGAAGCCGCGCGCGGAGAACTGGGGGGACCCTCCAACGCATTGTTTTCTTGATTTGGCATGGGGCAGCGGTTGTACACCCGGAACGCCCGGGATACCTGACTTTCGTGCAGTGTCGTGGCCGCCACCCCACGCCGCGAGGACGATGCGACGAAGTTGGTATTACAAGGCGCGAAATGCACAAACGCGACGCGAAGCGCGCAGCCTAGGGGCGAGCAGCAAGCCCAAAAAAAAGCCCGCACGAGGCGGGCTTGAAGGTGACCTGCTGGAGGAGGGAGGATCAGAGGATGCAGGCCACAGGGAGAGACATGAATATCGCCTGTGAACCTGCACGCAACCTGACCTCGCTGGAATCTTGTTCCAGGCTCATTCCTCGCTAATTTTTGGACCGTCTGCGCTCAGTCTTCGTCTTCCCATTTGCCGACGATGGTGCCCAGCACGGTGAAGGCCTCGCGCACTGGCTCGTGCTTCGGATTCAGCGGCAGTAGCCAGCGTCGGCCGTCGTCTTCCTTGTAGACCTTGAACGTGACTTCGCCGCTGTCCTCGAGCTTCGCGATGATGCGTTCGCCGTCCTCGGGCTTCCTCAGCGACGTATCGACGAACACGATCGACTCTGCGGGATAGCTCTTCAGGTGGCCGCTGGACGCCGTCATGCTGTCGCCGCGCACGCGCAGGGCGTAGCTCTGGAGGCTGTGGTGGGCGATGCAGGGAATCCAGCGCTCGGCACGCGGCTGTTGCGAGACTTCGTGGCTGTCCCAGTTGGCGGCATCCGCCCAGGAAATAAGGGGCACGGTGCCGGGCGTGCGGGGCGAGAACGACGGAATCAACGGCGCTATGTGCGTCACCCGGTAGGGGCCCGGCGGCTCGTTGGCCTTGTCGCGGGCCTGGCGGATCTGGTCTTCGTCCCAGGGGGCGGGGCCGTCGCCGGTGTCGAGCCAGTGCGGGTCGGCGCGGTAGGCGCGCGCCAGCGCGAGCACGCTCATCGACCGGCTGACGTCCCCCCGCTCGATCTTGGAAATGCTGGACTGTTTGACGCCGGAAGCCGCTTCGGCCTGCTTCTGCGTCATCTTGGCGAATTTGCGCGCAGCCAATGCGCGTGTGGCAATGCTCTCCATCGGTTGGGGATTTAAGCCCAAACGAATATTCTTCCCAAACTCTAGAATATTAAAAAAAGGGAGTAATGCCATGAAGCCACGCGAGTTGGTGCTGGCGCTGAGGGCCATGGGGCTCACGCAGAAGCAGATCGAACAGAGAACCGGAATTCCGCAGCCAACGGTCAGCAAGATCGGCCTGGGGAGGGTGGGCGACGTCATGTCGCGCCACTACCTCGCGCTGCTGGCGGCCTACGAGCAGCGGATGAAAGAAGAAGCGCTCAAGCCCGCGCCGCAGGGCTTTCGCCAGCCATCGATCAATGAATGAATAGGCTGTGCGCCGCAGACGATTGCCGTCGGGCCTGTGGCTCGACCGCGCGCTGTGCGTGCTGCTGGCGCTGCTGTCCCTGGCGGGGCTGGTCGTCGGGCTGATCGCGGCGCACCCGGCCATCGCTGGCGGCGGCTGCTTCGGGCTGGTCTGCGCGGCGTGGGCGGCGCAGGTGCTGTTCGACCGCGAGGCGCTCAGGCGCTCGCGTGCGGTTCGGGCGGCGCGAGAGCGAGGGTGGAGCTGACGCGCACGCAGTCCTTGATGTGCTGCTCGCCGAGCGCCCGCAGCGCCGCATAGCCGAGCGCGGCCGACACGATCTGCCCGGCAATGGGCACGTACTTGGTCGCCTGCTTGGCGGTGAGGCGCACGCCCGCGTGCTTTGCAAGCCGGATCAGCAGGTCGCGCGTGACGAGCCGCCCGACCAGCAGGGCGCCGACCGTGGTCGCGGCCTTCTGGATGCGCTCGCGTTGGTGCGGCGCGAGCTTTTCGACCTGGGTGACCGAGAGGCCGAATTCCGCGCTGATCTGCGGCACCAGCCGCGAGAGCAGCGCGGCGTCGGCCATCCAGTCGATGCCGGGCAGGGGAACGGCGCTGGCCGCGGCCGCCATCAGCGCCTTGCGGGTGATGAGGCGGCGGCTGCGGTGCACGGCGGCGATGAGTTTTTCGTCACCCCGGGCCAGTTCGATTGCAGACGGCATCCAGCGGCTCCCTTGTTGTCGGCTTCCAGGCTCAGGCCGCGAGCGCTTCCAGCTGGTCCGACAGGGCCAGCCAGCGCTCTTCGAGGCGGCCGATTTCATCGTTGAGCGCCTTCAGCCGCTTGCCGGCTTCGGCGATCTCGGCGGAAGGCAGCGGTTGCGCCAGGCGCGCCTCGAGCGCGGTGCGCTCGGTGCCGGCTGCAGCCAGGCGTTCGTCGATCTGGGCGATCTCGCGCTTGATCGGCTTGGCCTGGTCGCTGCGCTGCTGACGCTCCTGGGCGTCCTGCTTACGCTGCTGCGGGGCGGCGGGCGCGGCCACCGGCGGTGCAGCAGCGGCCGCAGCCGCCGCGCTGACGGCCTCGCGCACGGCCACCTTGGCCTCTTCGCGCAGGCGCTTGGCTTCGTCGAGCAGGTAGCGCTGGTAGTCGTCCAGGTCGCCGTCGAAGTCGCCGACCACGCCGCGGCCGACCAACCAGAACTCGTCGCACACCGAGCGCAGCAGCGCACGGTCGTGGCTCACCAGCATCAGCGTGCCCTCGAACTCGTTGAGCGCCACGGCCAGGGCTTCGCGGGTGGCGAGGTCCAGGTGGTTGGTGGGCTCGTCGAGCAGCAGCAGGTTGGGGCGCTGCCACACCATCATTGCCAGCACGAGGCGGGCTTTTTCGCCGCCGCTCATGGTGCCCACGGCTTGCTTGACCATGTCGCCGCTGAAGTTGAAGCTGCCGAGGAAGCCGCGCAGCGCCTGCTCGCCAGTGGCTTCCTTCACGCTGCTGCCGAGTTCGCGCGCCATGCGCACCATGTGTTCGAGCGGGGTGTCTTGCGGGCGCAGCACGTCGAGTTCCTGTTGCGCGAAGTAGCCGATGTTCAGGCCCTTGCCCTCGGTCACCTGGCCGGCCAGCGCGCCCATTTCGCGCGCGATGGTCTTCACCAGCGTCGACTTGCCCTGGCCGTTGGCGCCCAGGATGCCGATGCGCTGCCCCGCCAGCACCGAACGGCTGACGCCGCGCAGGATGGTTTTCGGCTCTTCGTTCTCGATCTCGTAGCCGAAGCTCGCGTTGCTGATCGACAGCATCGGGTTGGGAATGTTGCCCGGCTCCTTGAACTCGAAGGTGAAGTCTGCCTCGGCCAGCAGCGGCGCCACGCGCTCCATGCGTTCCAGCGCCTTGACCCGGCTTTGCGCCTGCTTGGCCTTGCTGGCCTTGGCCTTGAAGCGGTCGATGAATTTCTGCAGGTGGGCGATCTTGTCCTGCTGCTTGCTGAAGGCAACCTGCTGCTGCTCCATCTGCAGCGCGCGCATGTCCTCGAACTTGCTGTAGTTGCCGCCGTAGCGCGTGAGCTGGGCGTTGGCGATGTGCAGGGTGACGTCGGTCACGGCATCGAGAAACTCGCGGTCGTGGCTGATGACGATCATGGTGCCCGGGTACTTCTGCAGCCAGGCTTCGAGCCAGACGAGCGCGTCCAGGTCCAGGTGGTTGGTGGGTTCGTCGAGCAGCAGCAGGTCGCTCGGGCACATCAGCGCGCGGGCCAGCTGCAGGCGCATGCGCCAGCCGCCGGAGAAGCTGTTGACGGGCTCGTCGAGCTCGTGCGACTTGAAGCCCAGCCCCAGGATGAGCGCCTGTGCGCGCGGCACGGCGTCGTGCTCGCCGGCGTCGGCCAGGTCGGTGTAGGCGTGGGCCAGCTCCATGCCGATGTCGGCGTCGTCGGGGTTCTCGGTGTAGGCGGCCTCGATGGCGGCCAGCGACTCGCGCAGCTCTGTCAGGCGGGTGTCGCCGCCCACCACGAAGTCGGTTGCCGACTCTTCGGTTTCGGGCATGTTCTGCGCCACCTGGGCCATGCGCCAGTGCTTGGGCACCGAGAAATCGCCGCCGTCTTCGTGCAGCGTGCCGTTGAGCAGGGCGAACAGGGTCGACTTGCCGGCGCCGTTGCGCCCCACCAGGCCGACCTTTTCGCCGGGGTTGAGGGTGACGGTGGCGCCGTCGAGCAGAACCTTGGCGCTGCGGCGAAGAATGACGTTTTTGAGAGTGATCATGAAAGAGGAACCGTAGGGGCGATTATCCCGCCCGTCCTTTGCGGCCCGGCGAAAGGGGGCAAAAGCGCAGGGGAAAGGCGCGGCAGGCGCGGGGAATGGCCCGGTGAATGGGGTTTCGCGGCCAATGGCTGCGAGAAAACGGCTGAAGGGGGCTTGGGGCGGGCGCCGCTAACGCACGCCAGCGCCGGCCACCAGGGCGTCACGCGTGACAAGCAAGACCTGGTCCTCGCCCGCCGAGGTTTCGAGCCAGACGACTTCGAGCTGCGGGAAGGCGGCTTCGAAATAGTCGCGCTCGTTGCCGATTTCCAGCACCAGCACGGCCTGTTCGCTCATGCGCGAGGGCGCGTCGGCGAACAGCTGGCGCACGAAATCCATTCCGTCGGCGCCGCCGGCCAGCGCAAGCTCAGGCTCGGCGCGGTATTCGGCGGGCAGGGCGGCCATGCTGGCGCTGTTCACGTAGGGCGGGTTGCACAGCACGAGGTCGTACGGGCCGGGCAGGTTCTTCAGCCCGTCCGATTCGATCAGCGTGACGCGGGCGTCCAGCTGGTGGCGGGTGACGTTGATTGCGGCCACTTCAAGTGCCTCGACCGACAGGTCGGCTGCGTCCACCGTCACGTCCGGGTAAGTCAGCGCCGCGAGCACCGCGAGGCTGCCGTTGCCGGTGCACAGGTCGAGCACGCGCTGCGTGTGTTCGCCCAGCCAGTAGTCGATGCTGCCGTCGGCGATCAGCTCGGCGATGAAGCTGCGCGGCACGATGGCGCGCTCGTCCACATAGAAGGGCACGCCCTGCAGCCACGCTTCCTTGGTGAGGTAGGCGGCAGGCTTGCGCGTGGTGATGCGCTCGTCGATGAGTGTGGTGACCTTGCCGGCGTCCGCGGGCGACACGGGCCTGTCGGCCACGCTGTCGATGTCGTCCAGCGGCAGCTTCAGGCGCCACAGCACGAGCCATGCGGCTTCGTCGAAGGCGTTGGCGGTGCCATGGCCGAAGGCCACGCCGGCCTCTTCAAGTCGCTTTGCGCCCGACTCGATCAGTTCGATGACGGTGCTCATGCAGCAAGCGCAGCGTCGAGCCGCTTCAGCGTACGCACGTAGATGTTCTTCAGCGTCTCGATCTCGGCCACGTCGATGTGCTCGTCGATCTTGTGGATGCTGGCGTTCACCGGGCCCAGCTCGACCACCTGCTTGCAGATCTTGGCGATGAAGCGAGCGTCGCTGGTGCCGCCGCTGGTCGACAGCTCGGTCTCGATGCCGGTCTCGTCGCGGATGGCGCCCTGCACGGCCGTGACCAGTTCGCCCGGCGTGGTCAGGAAGGGCAGGCCGCCGATGGTCCAGGCCAGCGTGTAGTCGACCTTGTGCGCGTCGAGCACGGCGTGCACGCGCTGCTGCAGCGACTCGGGCGTGGATTCGGTCGAGAAGCGGAAGTTGAAGTCGATCACCGCGCTGCCCGGAATCACATTGCTCGCGCCCGTGCCCGAATGGAAATTGCTGATCTGCCAGCTGGTCGGCTGGAAATAGGGGTTGCTTGCGGTGTCCCAGCCGCCGGCGGCGTTGATGGCCACCAGTTCGGCCAGTGCGGGCGCCACCGAATGGACTGGGTTCTTCGCCAGGTGCGGATAGGCGATGTGCCCTTGTACGCCCTTGACCGTGAGCTTGCCGCTCATGGTGCCGCGACGGCCGTTCTTGATCATGTCGCCGCAGCGCTCCACGGCAGTGGGTTCGCCGACGATGCAGTAGTCGATGACCTCGCCTCGAGCGGCCAGCGCATTGCAGACGATGACGGTGCCGTCGACGCCCGGGCCTTCTTCATCGCTGGTGAGCAGCAGCGCCAGCGTGAGCTTCGACTCGGGCACGGCCTGCAGGAATTCCTCGATCGAGGTCACGAAGGCCGCCACCGAGGTCTTCATGTCGCAGGCGCCGCGGCCGTAGAGCTTGCCGTCGCGGTGCGTGGGCGTGAAGGGGTGGCTGGTCCATTGCTCGACGGGGCCGGTGGGCACCACGTCGGTGTGGCCGGCGAACACGAGCGTCTTGGTCGCGACCGCGTTCGCGGGGCGGCGCACCGCCCACAGGTTGGTCACGCGGAAGTCGGCCGGGCCGCTTTCGATGGTTTCCAGCGTGAAGCCCAGTTGCGCCAGCCGCTCGCCGAGGATCTGTTGGCAGCCCGCATCGTCGGGGGTGACGGAGGGGCGCGAGATGAGTTGTTCGGCGAGCTGGAGCGTACGGGACATCGGGAAAAGGCTTGGTTCAGAACTTCACGTCGAGCGTGATGTCGGTGAAGGTGGGTTCGTCGACCTGGTCGGTCAGATTGCGGTCGTCGACCTGTGGCTTGGGCGCGGCGCGGTTCTGCAGGCGCCACATCAGGTTGGTGGGCGAGTCGGCTTGCGACAGGCCTTCTTCGCGTGTGACGCGCTCTTCGGTGATGAGGCGGGCGATGTCTTCCTCGAAGGTCTGCGAGCCTTCGGCCATCGACTTTTCCATCGCTTCTTTCACCGCGGAGAAGTCGCCCTTTTCGATCAGCTCGGCCACCAGCGCGGTGTTGAGCATGACTTCGAGCGCCGGCACGCGGCCGCCGGCCGGCGTGCGCAGCAGGCGCTGCGAGACGATGGCGCGCAGCGCGCCGCCCAGGTCGCCCAGCAGCGTGGGCCGCACCTCGACCGGGAAGAAGCTCAGGATACGGTTCAGCGCGCGGTAGCTGTTGTTGGCGTGCAGCGTGGCCACGCACAGGTGGCCCGACTGCGCGTACGCGATGGCGGCGGTCATGGTGTCGCGGTCGCGGATTTCGCCGATCTGGATCACGTCGGGCGCCTGGCGCAGCGCGTTCTTCAGCGCCGTCTGCAGCGAGGTGGTGTCGCTGCCCACATCGCGCTGGTTCACCACCGACTTCTTGTTGGTGTAGGTGAACTCGATCGGCTCCTCGACCGTGAGGATGTGGCCGCTGGCGTGCTCGTTGCGGTAGTCGAGCATCGAGGCCAGCGTGGTGGTCTTGCCCGCGCCGGTGGCGCCGACCATCAGGATCAGCCCGCGCTTTTCCATGATCAGCGTCTTCAGGATGTCGGGCAGGTTCAGATCGGCAAAGCTCGGGATGTCGGCGGCAATGTGCCGCACCACCACCGCGTAGGTGCCGCGCTGGCGCATGGCGCTCACGCGGTAGTTGCCGGCGCCTTCGAGGGCGACGGCCATGTTGAGTTCGCCCGTGCTTTCCAGCTCCTGGATGCGGGCGGCGGGCACCACTTCGGACAGCAGCGCGAGCGGTGCGGTCGCAGGCAGCACCTGCGCGTTGATGGGCACGCAGATGCCGTTGATTCGGATCAGCACCGGGGAGTGGGCCGAGAGGTAGATGTCGGAGGCCTTGCGCTCGGCCATCAAACGAAGAATTCGCTCCATCATGTTCATCGGTCTCTCTCCTCGGGTGCTGTTGTTTTCTCTAAGGGGAAAAGGGTTCGGCCTTGAAGGAGCCGATCAGTCGCGCAGCAGGTCGTTCAGCGAAGTGGTGGAACGCGTCTTGGCGTCGACCTTCTTCACGATGATGGCTGCGTACATGCTGTAGCGGCCGTTGTCCTTGGGCAGGCTGCCTGCCACGACGACCGAGCCGGCGGGCACGCGGCCGAAATGGGTTTCGCCGGTGGCGCGGTCGTAAATGGGGGTGCTCTGGCCGATGAACACGCCCATCGACAGCACCGAGTTTTCTTCGACCACCACGCCTTCGACCACTTCCGAGCGGGCGCCGATGAAGCAGTTGTCTTCGATGATGGTGGGGCCGGCCTGCAGCGGCTCGAGCACGCCGCCGATGCCGACGCCGCCCGACAGGTGCACGTTGGCGCCAATTTGTGCGCACGAACCCACGGTGGCCCAGGTGTCGACCATGGTGCCTTCGCCCACGTAGGCGCCGATGTTCACGTACGAGGGCATCAGGATCGCGCCCTTGGCGATGAAGCTGCCGCGGCGGGCCACGGCCGGCGGCACGATGCGCACGCCCGATTCCTTCAGCTCACCGGCCGACAGGTGCGAGAACTTGGTGGGCACCTTGTCGTAGAAGCCGAGCGAGCCGGCCTGCATCTGCTCGTTGTCCTTCAGGCGGAACGACAGCAGCACGGCCTTCTTGATCCACTGGTGCACGGTCCACTGGCCGACGGCTTCGCGGGTTGCCACGCGCAGCTTGCCGTTGTTGAGCTCGGTGATGACGTGCTCGACGGCGTCGCGCACTTCGGCCGACGAGGCGGTGGGCGAGATGTTGGCGCGGTCGTCCCACGCGGCGTCGATGATTTGTTGCAGTTGCTGGGTCATTGAGAAGGTCTCGGGTGAAAAATCGGGGCAGGAAAGCGGGTCAGCGGCGGGCGTCCTTGCAGAAGCGGACGATGCGCTCGGCGGCCTCCACGCATTCGGCTGTTTCGGCCACCAGTGCCATGCGGATGCGGCCGCGGCCCGGGTTGGCGCTGTGCGCGGTCTCGCGCGCGAGATAGCTCCCCGGCAGAACCGTCACATTGTATTGAGCGTAGAGCGCGCGGGCGAAGGCTTCGTCGTCGCCAGCCCACACTTCGGGCACGCCGGCCCAGAGGTAGAAACTGGCGTCGGGCAGCCGCACGTCGAGCACGGGTTCGAGCAGCGGCGTGACGGCCGCGAACTTGGCGCGGTACTGGGCGCGGTTGTCGACCACATGCGACTCGTCGCCCCAGGCCGCGATGCTGGCTGCGGCCACGGTGCCGCTCATGGCGCTGCCGTGGTAGGTGCGATAGAGCAGAAACTTCTTGATGATGGCCGCGTCGCCCGCCACGAAACCGCTGCGCAGGCCGGGCACGTTGCTGCGCTTGGACAGCGAGGTCAGCGCAATCAGGTTGCGGAAGTCGGGCCGGCCGAGCTTCACCGAGGCTTCGAGGCCGCTGAGCGGGGGCTCGTCGCGGAAGTAGATCTCGCTGTAGCACTCGTCGGCGGCGATCACGAAGCCGTGGCGGTCAGACAGGGCGAAGAGCT
The DNA here is from genome assembly GCF_051992195.1 of Variovorax sp. YR566. Classification (NCBI taxonomy): domain Bacteria; kingdom Pseudomonadati; phylum Pseudomonadota; class Betaproteobacteria; order Burkholderiales; family Comamonadaceae; genus Variovorax; species Variovorax sp. YR566. The sequence continues at coordinate 3,624,390 of NZ_CP197092.1, forward strand.
TCTTCCACTCGTCCAGCGACATCACCGCGCCCGTCGGGTTGCCCGGCGAGCAGACGAACACCAGCTGCGTGCGGGCCCAGACGGCCTCGGGCACGCTGTCCCAGTCGACTGCGAAATTGCGCGCGGGCACGCTGGCCGCGTAGTACGGCTCGGCTCCCGAGAGCAGGGCCGCGCCCTCGTAGATTTGATAGAACGGGTTGGGCGACATCACCACCGGCTGCGGCGAAACGGTGGGGTCGACCACGGTCTGCGCCAGCGAGAACAGGGCTTCGCGCGAACCATTGACGGGCAGTACCTGGGTGGCCGGGTCGAGGGCGAGGCTGTAGCGGGTTTTCAGCCAGTCGGTGAAGGCGGTGCGCAGCGCCAGGTCGCCGGCGGTGGCGGGGTAGGCGGCCAGCGCGCCGAGGCTGGCGCTCAGGGCGTCCTTGATGAAGCCCGGCGTGGCGTGCTTGGGTTCGCCGATGCCCAGGCTGATGGCCGGGAACTCGGGGTTGGGCGTGACGCCCGCGAACAGTTGCTTCAGCCGTTCGAAGGGATAGGGTTGCAACCGGGAAAGCAGGGGATTCATGCCCGGGATTATCGGTGACAGGTGTTACCGCTCCTGCCGAAGCGGCTACTGGCAGCCATGACGGCTGGCAGGCGTCAGGCCGCGCTGCGCCGGTAGAAGGCCAGCGAGCCGGCCAGCGCCAGCAGCATGCCGCCGCAGGCGCGATCGATCCAGCGCGTGGCCGACACCGTCAGCAGCCGGATCGCGCGGGCGCCGACGAAGGCATAGGCCAGCATCACAGCCATGTCCAGGCCCGCGAAGATCAGGGCAATGACGATGTATTGCGGCGCCTGCGCGGCCGAGGGATCGATGAACTGCGGCAGCAGGGCCGAGCAGAAGATGTAGCCCTTGGGGTTGGTCACCGCCACCAGGAAAGACTTGAAGAAGATGCGCCGGCTTTCGCCCGCCGTGACCGAAGGCGCGGCATCGGCCGCCGGCAGGTGAAAACCGCCCTTGGAGCGCAGCATGCGCAGCCCGAGCCAGGCCAGGTACACCGCACCGACCCACTTCAGCATCGAGAACCAGAACTCCGACGCCGCCAGCAGCGCGCCCAGGCCGAGCGCCACGGCGCCGACCAGCACGAAGTCGGACAGCACCGCGCCGAGCATGCCCGGCAGGGCCCGGCGCACGCCGTGGCGCGAACCGTTGCTGAGCGCCAGCAGCACCGTGGGGCCGGGCGTGGCGATGGCCGCGAAGGCCACGATGGCGAAGAGAAGGGCGGTAGCGAGCGTCATCGGGGCAGTCTCCTTCGTGGGTTTTCAGCGGGCGGTCAGATCTTCTTGACCAGCACCTGGCTCTTGCGATCCCAGTTGTACTTGCGCTTGCGCGCTTCGGGCAGCCAGTCGGGGTTGACCTGCTGGAAGCCGCGCTTGAGGAACCAATGCATGGTGCGCGTGGTGAGCACGAAGATGCTGTCCAGGCCCATGGCCTTGGCGCGATGCTCGATGCGCTTGAGGATGCGCTCGCCGTCGCCCTGCGACTGCGATTGGGGCGAAACCGTGAGCGCGGCCATCTCGGCGGTGCGCGCCTCGGGGTAGGGATAGAGCGCCGCGCAGCCGAAGATCACGCCGTCGTGCTCGATCACCGTGTAGTGGCCCACGTCGCGCTCGATCTCGTTGCGGTCGCGCTTGACCAGCGTGCCGTCACGCTCGAAGGGCTCGATCAGCTGCAGGATGCCTCCGATGTCGTCCACCGTGGCTTCGCGCAGGCTTTCGAGCTTCTCGTCGATCACCATGGTGCCGACGCCGTCGTGCACGTACACCTCCAGCAGCAGCGAGCCGTCGAGCGCGAAGGGCAGGATGTGGTTGCGCTCCACGCCGCCCTTGCAGGCCTTCACGCAGTGCTGCAGGTAGAAGCCCGTGTCGGTCGGCTTCTGGGCCGGCGGCAGCGAGGCCAGCAGCTTTTCGGCGGCGTCCAGCGGCAACTCGGTGTCGATCGGGTTGTCTTCGCTCTCGGGCAGCTCGCTGTCGATGCGGATGCCGGGGATTTCCGTGAGGAAGATCAGCTTGTCGGCCTGGATGGAAATGGCGACGCTGGTGGCCACCTCTTCCATCGTCAGGTTGAAGGCTTCGCCGGTGGGCGAGAAGCCGAAGGGCGACATCAGCACCATCGCGCCGAAGTCCAGCGTGCGGCGGATGCCGGCCGCGTCCACCTTGCGCACCAGGCCCGAATGCTTGAAGTCCACCCCGTCGACCACGCCGACAGGGCGCGCAGTGATGAAGTTGCCCGAGATCACCCGAACCGTCGAGCCCGCCATCGGGGTGTTGGGCAGGCCCTGGCTGAAGGCGGCCTCGATTTCGTAGCGCAGCTGGCCGGCGGCTTCCTGCGCGGAGTCGAGCGCCACTTCGTCGGTGATGCGGATGCCGTGCGAATAGCGCGCCTCGTGGCCCTTGGCCGCGAGCTGTTCGTTGACCTGCGGCCGGAAGCCGTGCACCAGCACGATCTTCACGCCCATGCTCTGGATCAGTGCCAGGTCTTGCGCAATGTTCTGCAGCTTGCCCGCCGCAATTGCCTCGCCCGCCAGGCCAACCACGAAAGTCTTACCGCGGTGCGTGTGGATGTAGGGCGCGACCGAGCGGAACCAGGGCACGAAGGTGAAATTGAAGACGGTGGACATGGGGCGTGATTGTGCATTCATGAGGCGTCGTTTGCCTGACTCAGGCGATCGCGCGCAGCACGCGGGCTGCGCTGGCGGGAATGGCCGCTCCTGCGCCCGTGGGTGGCGTCGGCGGTGGCAGGCCGGCGTTGCGGGCGCGGAAGGTCGCCAGCAGCGCCGCGTAGGCATCCGTGGCCGCGCCGGCCGCCGGGTCCGGCAGCTCGAGCATCGCGGCCAGTTCGGCCGGCGCGATGGAGCCCTCGCGCAGCAGTGCGTCGACCACCGCCATCAGCGCAGGCGTATGCGCGTCGAGCAGCGCCAGTGCGCGTGCGTGCTCCTGCGCCAGCAGGGCCTCGATCTCGGGGTTGGTCACCTCGATGTCGGTGTTGACGTTGTCGCCCGGGTCGTTCGCGACGTCGGTGCGGCTCAGGCGCGTGCCGAAGGCGAAGTGGCGCACGTACTGCGCGGCATAGGCAGTCGCCTGCATGAAGTCTTGCGTGGCGCCGGAGGTGCAGGCCTGCTCGCCGAACACCAGCTGTTCGGCGGCTCGGCCCGCGAGGCTCACGCAGATGCGGTCGCGCAGGTTCTCCTTCGACCAGGCCTTGCGCTGCTCGTAGCTGTTGTAGCCGCCCTCGAACGAGGCCACGTTGATCTTGATCTCCTGCGGTGCGCGGGCGAACAGCAGGCCGTAGGCCACGCCGTGGCCTGCCTCGTGCACGGCGAGCAGGGCGCGGAAGTCCTCGCTCGAGCGCTGCTTGAGGCGGTTCAGCTCCAGCGCGACCGGAAACTGGCGGCGCGCCTTGCGGTACTTGGCCGTGATGCAGGATGCGCCCGCGTCCAGCGTGAGCCAAACCGGCTCGCTGCCGTCGGCGCGTTGCTCCAGCGCCCACAGCGCGGCATTGACCAGCGTCGCGCTCAGGATCGCGTGGATCGACGAAAACAGCGGGCGCGTGCCCTGCGCCGGGAACACGGCGTTGGCGTAGATCTGCTCGTACACGCTCGCGTCGAGCACGAAGCGCACGCCGGAGCTTTCCTGGATCTCGCCCACATAGCGGTCGCAGATCGACAGGATCAGGCGCACGTAGGTCGCGCGGTTGAACGAGGGGTAGATCACGTGGTTGTTGCCCAGTCGGGCGATCTGCTCAGGGCGGAAGCGCTCGGCCAGCGCCTTCTTCACGTCGATGACGGAGAGTTTCTTCGTCAGCGCGTGGAAGATGTCGGCGTCGGTGTCGCAGTCTTCGACGCGCTGGGCCGTCTCGGCGTACATCTCGTCGAGGTTGCCCGAGACGAACACCAGCAGCTTGCTGTAGTCGGTCTCCCAGCTCTGCTGCGTGTCGCGGAAGGCGCGCAGGCGCGCGTGCACCTCGGCGGGCTTCCACGCCATGATCTGCAGCAGGGTCTCGGAGAGCTTCAGGCAGCGCTTGACTTCGCGCGCCTCCCAGGGCGACAGGTGCAGCTTGCGCTTCTTGTCGAACTTCTTCTTGTCGGTGCCGTCGCGGTCCTGCACGAACTCGGCATGCGCGAGTGACGACTCGATCTCGCCGAGCATCGAGAGCGCGGGCGGCAGGCGGCTGTCGGACAGCAGCGCCCACACGTCCTGGTAGCGCTCGACCTTGGCGTCGTTGCCGTTGCCGTCGACCGTGCGAAAGCGCTGGAACTCGTCGAGCACCAGGATGCCGGGCGTGCCTTCGGCGATGCCCGATTCAGCCAGCATGGCCGAGATGGAGCCGCGGCTGTGGTAGCCAGAGCCGTGGCTGAAGCCGTCCATCTGCACTTCGATGAAGCGGTCGTAGAAGCCCAGGTGCTGCGCGAGCTTGCGCACCAGCTGCGTCTTGCCGGTGCCGGTGAGGCCCCAGAGGCAGACGATGACGGGGCGGCTGATGATCTGCGGCAGCACATACCAGGCACGCAGCGAATCGATCACGCGGTCGATGATGTCGTCGATGCCGAAGAGCTCGGTCTTCAGGGCTTCGGCAACGGTCTGCAGGTGGCGCGTGCGCTCTGCGAGCTCGGCGTGCAGACGGGAATGGATGTCTTTGGACATGGTGTTTTTCTTTTTTTGATTCTTTTGAATCGAGCAGGTACGACAAAGGCGGCCGCTCCTTCGAAATGAAGGAGTCGGCAGGCAAGACGCTGTGGGGGTCGGTTGCGGCGCTTCAGTGTCCGAAGCGCGCCGACATGAGCGAGGGCGCGGGCTTCAGGCCGGGCGAGGCAACTTGACCCTCCCATGCGCGGCGGGCGCATGGCTTGCGCAGCGACGGCGCAAGGTGGTGGGGGCAAGGCGATAGGACATGGGACGCGATCGTAGTAGCGGTTTGCAATTGAGTAAAGACTATTTACGGATCGTGTTGCGACGAAGCAGCGTGCTGTGGATGCCGTGCAACAGCCGCGGTGCGCACCGATAATCGATGGTTTGCCCGCCGCGCCAGCCCGACGACTGCCTTCCCTTGACGACCACGACACCTCTCCGCATCGAATTTCCCGAATCGCTCCCTGTCTCGGGCAGGCGCGACGAAATCATGGCCGCCATCTCGGCGCACCAGGTCGTGATCGTTTGCGGCGAGACGGGCTCGGGCAAGACCACGCAGCTGCCGAAGATCGCGCTCGCGCTGGGCCGCGGCAAGCTCAACGCCGAGCCGGGCAAGGGCCGGCTCATCGGCCACACGCAGCCGCGCCGCATTGCCGCGAGCTCGGTGGCCAAGCGCATTGCCGAAGAGCTGAAGACGCCGCTGGGCGACGTGGTCGGCTTCAAGGTGCGCTTTCAAGACCGCCTGAGCCGGGACGCCTCGGTCAAGCTGATGACCGACGGCATTTTGCTGGCCGAAACGCAGACCGATCCGCTGCTGAAGGCCTACGACACGCTCATCATCGACGAGGCGCACGAGCGCTCGCTGAACATCGACTTCCTGCTGGGCTACCTGCGCGAGATTCTTCCGCGCCGGCCCGACCTGAAGGTGATCGTCACCTCGGCCACCATCGATGCCGACCGCTTCGCGCAGCATTTCGCCTCGGCCAAGGGGCCTGCACCGACCATCATGGTGTCGGGCCGCACCTTCCCGGTGGAGCAGCGCTACCGGCCTTTCGAAGAATCGCGCGAGCATGATCTGAACGACGCCATTGCCGATGGCGTCGACGAACTCTGGCGCGATCCGCACAACGCAGGCGACATCCTCGTCTTCCTGCCCGGCGAGCGCGAAATCCGCGAGGCGGCCGACCACCTGCGCCGCCACCTGAGCCACCAGCCGCTGCTGCGCAATGCCGAGGTGCTGCCGCTGTTCGCGAGGCTCTCGGGTCCCGAGCAGGACCGCATCTTCGACGGCCACACGGGCCGGCGCATCGTGCTGGCCACCAACGTGGCCGAAACCTCGCTCACGGTGCCGGGCATCCGCTACGTGATCGACACCGGCACGGCGCGCGTCAAGCGCTACAGCTTCCGCAGCAAGGTCGAGCAGCTGCTGGTCGAGCCGATCAGCCAGGCGGCGGCCAATCAGCGCGCGGGTCGGTGCGGGCGCGTGGCGAACGGCATCTGCATCCGGCTCTACGACGAGAAAGATTTCGAAGGCCGCCCGCGCTTCACCGATCCGGAAATCCTGCGTTCGTCGCTGGCCGGCGTGATCCTGCGGATGAAGTCGCTGCGCCTGGGGGACGTGGCGCGCTTCCCGTTCCTGGAGGCACCGTCGCCGCGCGCGATTGCCGACGGCTACCAGTTGCTCAACGAGCTGGGCGCGGTCGACGATGCCAACGAGCTCACGCACACCGGCGCCGAGCTGTCGAGGCTGCCGCTGGACCCGCGCGTGGGCCGCATGATCCTGGAAGCCCGCTCGCGCGGCGCGCTCGAAGAAGTGCTCATCATCGCGTCGGCCCTCAGCGTGCAGGACGTGCGCGACCGCCCGATGGAAGCCCAGCAGCAGGCCGACCAGGCGCATTCGAAGTTCGACGACGAGAAGAGCGAGTTCAGCGGCTACCTTCGCCTTTGGAAATGGATCGCCGACGCGCGCGGCGGCCACGGTGACACGCACAAGCTCAGCAACCGGCAGTACGAACAGCTGTTGCGGCAGAACTTCATCAACATCCGTCGCGTGCGCGAATGGCGAGATATCCATTCGCAGCTGCTCACGGTGGTCACCGAGCACAAGTGGCGCCTGAATGCGGAGCCTGCCGGCTACGAGCCGCTGCACCTGTCGATGCTCGCAGGCCTGCTGGGCAACGTCGGCTGGAAGCTCGAAGACGACGAGGCCTACCTCGGCGCGCGAGGCATCAAGTTCTACAAGCACCCCGGCGCGCACCTGAAGAAGAAGCCGGGCCGATGGATCGTCGCGGCCGAACTGGTCGAGACCACGCGGCTCTTCGGGCGCGGCATCGCCAACATCGAGCCGCAGTGGCTCGAACAGGTGGCGGAGCATCTGCTGAAGAAGCAGTTGCTCGATCCGCACTGGGAGAAAAAAGGCGCGCAGGTGTCGGCGCTGGAGCGTGCAACGCTGTACGGCCTTGTTGTCTACAGCGGGCGGCGTGTCGATTTCACCAAGGTCGATCCGGTCGCGGCGCGCGAGATCTTCATCCGCGAAGCGCTGGTCGCCGGGCAGTGGGAGAGCAAGTTTCCGTTCCTGCAGGCCAACCGCAAGCTGGTGCGCGAGGTCGAGGGGCTGGAGCACAAGTCGCGCCGGCAGGACGTACTGGTCGACGACGAACTGATCTTCGCCTTCTACGACGCACAGCTGCCCGTCGACGTGGCCAGCGGCATCACTTTCGAGAACTGGTACCGCCAAGCCTCCAAGGAACAGCCGCGCCTGCTGTTCCTGACGCGCGACGAGCTGATGCGCCACCAGGCGGCCGGCATCACGACGCAATCGTTCCCGCCGACGCTGCGGCTCGGCGGCGTGGATTGCGCCGCGACATACCTGCACGAGCCCGGCGACGCGAAGGACGGCCTCACGGCCAGCGTGCCGCTGTTCGTGCTCAACCAGGTGAGCGAGGAGCGCTGCGAGTGGCTGGTGACGGGCATGCTCAAGGACAAGATCCAGGCACTGCTCAAGAGCCTGCCGCAGCGTCCGCGCTCGCGGCTGGTGCCGCTGCCCGAGTCGGCCTCGAAGCTGGCGGAAGAGCTGTCCGTGCCTGAGCTGTTCGGCACCGGCTCGCTGACCGACGTGCTGCTCAAGCGCGTGCGCGACATGACCAGCATCGACGTCAAGCGCGCGGACTTCAAGCTCGACATGCTGCCGCCGCACCTGTTCATGAACCTGCGCGTGATCGACGAGCACGGCCGGCAATTGGGCATGGGGCGCAACCTCGGTGCGCTGAAGGCCGAGCTTGGTGCACAGGCGCGTGGTGCCTTCCAGGCGTTGGCTGGGCTCAACGTCAAGGCGTCGCCGGAGAAGAATGCGGCGGCTGCGCCCGAAGGCAAGTCCGGGGCGCCCGCGAAGGACGCGAGCCAGCCCGCACCCGCCGTATTGCCTGCCGGCCAGCGCTACACGGGCTGGACCTTCGGCGAGCTGCCCGAGCTGATGGAAGTGCGCCGCGGCTCGCAATCGCTGATCGGCTTTCCGGCGCTGCGCGACGAAGGCGACGCGGTGACCATCGAGGTGTTCGACGAGCCCGCCGTGGCAGCCGCCAAGCACCGCGCCGGCCTGCGCCGCCTGTTCGCGCTGCAACTGAAAGACGCGCTCAAGTACCTCGAGAAGAACATTCCCGACCTGCAGAAGATGTCGGTGGCCTACATGCCGCTAGGCACCTCCGAAGAGCTGCGCACGCAGATCATCGATGTCGCGATCGACCGCGCCTTCCTGCAGGAGCCGCTGCCGACCGACGAGTTCGCGTTCAAGCGCCGGCTGGAGGAGGGGCGTGGCCGCCTCACGCTGATTGCCAACGAGGTGGCCCGGCTCGCGTCGACCATCCTCATTGAATACGCGGCGGCCGCGCGCAAGATCAAGGACACGAAGATCCAGCCCGATGCCGTGCAGGACGCCGCGCAGCAACTGCAGCGCCTCGTCGGCAAGCGCTTCATCGCCGATGCGCCGTGGACGCAGCTGCAGCACTTCGCGCGTTACCTCAAGGCCATCGTGCTGCGGCTCGACAAGCTGCGCGCCGACCCGGCGCGCGACGCCGCCAAGCTCGCGGAGCTGAAGCCGCAGGACCAGCGCTACTGGCGCCTTGTGGCCGAACGCAAGGGCGTGGTGGACGACCGCATGCTCGAGTTCCGTTGGCTGCTCGAAGAACTGCGCGTGAGCTTCTTCGCACAGGAGCTGCGCACGCCGCAGCCGGTGAGCGTGAAGCGGCTCGACAAGGCCTGGGCGCAGTTGCAGGCCTGATCCGCTGGCCGCAGTGGACGAAAAAAAGCCCGCTTGCGCGGGCTTTTTCTTTACGGCGTGCCTGGGCCTATATGCGTCCCATGAGAACCAGGATCACGACGATCAGCACGACCAGGCCGACACCGCCGCTGGGACCATAGCCCCAGGCCCGGCTGTATCCCCAACTCGGCAGCGCGCCGATCAATATCAGGATCAGGACGATCAGCAGAATGAACGAGAGCGACATGTTTTCTCCAGGGCGGTTGTTGTGACGAGCTTTCATGCTCCTCCCGCCATGTCGCGCGGATCGCCGGAGAGCCGCCCCTTCGGTGGTCGGTGAACGTCCTACCCTGGCCGTCGGCGCGTTGCCGGCGGCAGCGCAGGCAGGAACAGCATCGCCACCGCGACGAGCAGGAAAACGAGGCCAATGCCGCCGGTGATGACGGCGCCGCCCCACAGCGAGAAAAAGCCGTTCAGCATGGCGTCCTGCGGGTTGCGTGGATCGAAGAAGACGTCGACTTTCTCGCCGACGTCGTAGGCTGGCGGGTTGCTGCTGCTCGACGGCGTGAACTCGATGATCTCGCCGCCCGGCGCCTTGAAGCGCACCAGCGGCTTCCAGGTGCCCGAACTGTTGCTCTTCGAGCTTTCCACGTGAAGCAGCCGCAGGACTTCGCCCTGCGTGCGGCTGGCCGACGCGATGAAGGCCGACGTATGCTGGTACAGCAGCAGGGCAATGCCGCACAGCAGCGCGCCGACCACGCTGAAAACGAGCCTGATGATGGTGGTGGGCTGTTTCGTCATCGACGTGCGGCTGCCGCAGGCGTCAGAGCCGCGCGAGGCGCTCCAGCGCGGCGAGCAGCGTCTCGTCCTTCTTGGCGAAGCAGAAGCGCACCACGCGCTGGTCGAAGCCGTCGCCGTAGAAAGCCGACAGCGGGATCGCCGCCACGCCGATCTCGCGCGTGAGCCACAGGCAGAACTCGGCTTCGGACAGGTTGCTCACCGCCGAGATGTCGACGCACTGGAAGTAGCTGCCTTCGCTGCGCAGCAGCTTGAAGCGGGTTTTTTCGACCAGGCCCGCCGCGAACAAGTCGCGCTTGCGCTGATAGAAGGCCGGCAGTTCGAGGTACGGCTTCGGCTCGCCCATGTACTGCGCAAGCGCATGCTGCATCGGCGTGTTCACGGTGAACACGTTGAACTGGTGCACCTTGCGGAATTCGGCCATCAGCGGGGCCGGCGCGGCCACGTAGCCGACCTTCCAGCCGGTGACGTGGTACGTCTTGCCGAAGCTGCTGACGATGAAGCTGCGCGCTGCCAGGCCCGGGAAGCGGGCCACGCTTTCGTGGCGGGCGTTGTCGAACACCATGTGCTCGTAGACCTCGTCGCTGATCACGAACACGTCGGTGGGGGCGAGCAGTTCTTCGAGCTGCCGCATCTCGGCTTCGGTCCAGACCGTGGCGCTCGGGTTGTGCGGCGTGTTGATGATGATGGCGCGCGTGCGCGGAGTGAGCGCTGCGGCGATCTTGTCGAAGTCGGGGCGGAAGGTGCCCGGCGTGAGCGGTACGCGCACCACGCTGCCGCCGGCCAGCTCGATGTTGGGCACGTAGCTGTCGTAGCAGGGTTCCAGCACGATCACTTCGTCGCCCGGGCGCACGATGGCGAGGATGGCAGTGATGATGGCTTGCGTGGCGCCGGCGGTGACGGTGATTTCCGTGGCCGCGCTGTAGCCGTAGCCGTACATCGCCGAGATCTTGGCGGCGATGGCGTCGCGCAGCGCCGGGATGCCGGGCATCGGCGGGTACTGGTTGTGGCCCGCGGCCATGGCGGCCGTGACGTCTTCGAGCAGCTTCGGATCGCAGTGGAAATCCGGAAAGCCCTGGCCCAGGTTGACCGCGTTCTTCTCGGCGGCCAGCGCCGACATCACGGTGAAGATGGTGGTGCCGACGGCCGGCAGCTTGGTGACGATGTCGGGCGTGCGTGGGGATTGAACTGTGCTCATAGCTCGTAGTCTTGTTGGTGGCCGCTCAGGGCCTTGGCGATCAGGTTGCGGTCGAGGCGGTCGGACAGCAGCTCGGCGAACTTGAAGACGAAGTTGCGCAGGTAGGCGCTGCGCTTGAACGCGACACGCGCAATATTCTGGCCGAACACATGCCCCATCGGGCGCACCACGAGGTCGGCGTTCGACTCGTCGCGCACGGCCATTTCGGCCACGATGCCCACGCCCAGCCCGAGGCGCACGTAGGTCTTGATCACGTCGGAGTCGATGGCTTCGAGCGCGATGCGCGGCGTGAGCTTTTTCTGTGCGAACGCATGGTCGATGCGCGTGCGGCCGGTGAACGAGGGGTGGTACGTGATGATCGGCTCGCTCGCCAGGTCTTCGAGCGAAATGCGCTCCTTGGCGGCCAGCGGATGGTCCTTGGGCAGCACCAGAACGTGCTGCCATTCGTAGCAGGGCAGGGTCACCAGCTCGGCGTAGCCGTCGAGCGATTCGGTGGCGATGCCGATCTCGGCGATCTCGTCGATCACCATGCGAGCCACCTGGTCGGGCGAGCCCTGGTGCAGGCTCACGTTGACCTTGGGATAGGCCTCGCGCAGGTTCGCCACGGGCACGGGCAGCACGTAGCGCGCCTGCGTATGGGTTGTGGCGATGGAGAGGGTGCCGCTGTCCTGCGCGCTGAACTGTTCGCCGATGCGCTTGAGATTGCCCACCTCGCGCATGATGAGTTCGATGCTGGCGATGACATGCTGGCCCGGCTCGGTAACGCGTTTGAGCCGCTTGCCATGGCGCGCGAAGATTTCAACGCCCAGTTCTTCCTCGAGCTCGATGATGGCCTTGGAGACACCGGGTTGCGAGGTGTGGAGCGCCTTGGCCGCCTCGGTGAGGTTCAGGTTGCGCCGCACGGCTTCCTGAACAAACTTGAACTGATGCAGATTCATATCAAATTCCGTCTTATTACGGAATTCATTATGCCTTCGGAATCTATCGAAATTGCCGGATGTTCACTATTTGACCGCAATTCTGGCCAGGAGATCGACCAGTTCGGGCTCTTCGCCCACGATGCGCGCGAGCGAAAAGTCAATGGCGGGCCATTTCTGGCGCAGTGCCTCGAGTTGGTGCGGCAGGTCTTCGCGGGCGTGCTTGCCCATGCCCAGGAACAGCGGAACCACGCGGATGGCGGTGGCGCCACTGGCAATCAGCGCCGCAACCGCTGTGGGCAGGTCGGGCGTTGCCAGCTCCATATAGGCGCAGGCCACGCGGGCATTCGGCTCGTTTTTGCACACGCGTTCGGCCACGGCCTCGATGGGCTCGCGCCAGCGATCGTCGCGCGAACCGTGCGCCAGTAAAACGATGCCCTGGGTCATCGTCGCAAGACCAGCCAGCTGAAGGCCGTCAACGACATCACCGAATAGATCATGCCCGGCGCCGCCGCCGTGAGCCATGGCGACCAGTTGCTGAGGTTGCCGAGGTAGCCGAACACGTTGTTCAGCAGGAAGAAGCTGATGCCGATCATCACGCCGCCGAACACGTAGGTGGTGATACCGGCCTGGCGGAAGTGCAGGTAGGCGAAGGGCAGGGCGAGCACCACCATCACCAGGCACGAAAGCGGATAGAACACCTTGCGCCAGAACTCGATCTCGTAGCGCTGCGCGGTCTGGCCGTTGGCGTCGAGGTGGCGGATGTAGTCGAACAGGTCGATCGTGCTCATGCGGTCGGGGCGCAGGAGCGCGACCGAGACCATTTCGCTGGTCAGCGAGGTGGCCCAGTTCAGCTGCGGGGTCTTGGTCGTGGCGATGCGGGCCTGGTCGGCCGCGCCGCGCGTGTCGTACTTCTGCTCTTCCACGTCGGTGAGCATCCAGTGCCCGTCGCCGATGCGGGCCGAGCCTGCGGTGATCTGGGTGCTGATGTAGCCGTTGTCGTCGAATTCGAAGATGCGCGGGCTCTTCAGCGCGCCTTTGCGGTCAATGGACAGCACGTTCACCGCGTACGAGACATTGCCCCGTTTTTCCTTGAGCCAGGCGCCCGTGTTGCCCGCCAGCGAATAGATGCCCTGGTACTTGGCCTTGAGCAGCTGCCCTGTGCGCTCGGAGGCCGGGGCGACATAGTCGCCGACGGCGAAGGTCAGCACGACGAAGCCGATGCCCAGCAGCAGCAGGGTGCGCAGCGCGCGCCAGGGGCCCAGCCCGCTGGTGCGCAGGATGGTGTATTCGGAGCTTTGCGCCAGCCGGGCCATCACGAAGATGGAGCCGATCAGCACCGTGATCGGCAGCAGTTCGTAGAGGTGGCTCGGCACCAGCAGCATCACGTAGGCCAGCGCCTGTGCGGGCCCGTAGTTGAGGCTGTCCGGCTTGCCGATGGATTGCAGTTCGTCGACGAAGTCGAAGAAGAAAAAGAGGCTCAGGAAGCCGAGCGTCACGAACGCAACGGCCTTCAGCACCTCCACGTAGATCAGGCGTCTTATCGTTTTCACGTGGGTTCGATCTTGGGTGTGGGCAGCACGGCGGCGGAAGGGCTTTGCTTTGATCGCCGGCCCCAGTTGTTCTGGCGAACGCCGAGCCATGCCAGGTTGATCAGCAGCACGCCGCCATGCAACAGCAGCATGAAACTGCCCATGCTGTATTTGCCCGAGCTGATCCAGCTTTGGCCCAGGTTGAGCATGTTGTAGTACACGACGAACGCGAACAGCGCGAGAAGCAGGTTGCCGCTTCGGCCGACGCGCGGGTTGGCGCTGGATACATTCAGCGCCAGCAGCACGAAGTTGATGGCCGTCAGCAGCATGCCGATGCGCCAAGCCAGTTCGCCGCGGCTGGGGTCGCTGGTGTCGGGCAGCAGGGACAGCGTGCTGCGCGCGCGCGGCGGTGTCGCGTCGTTGACCAGGCCGCTGTTGCCGCCTGCCCGGGTGCCGTAAGTCTTGAACTCGCTGATCTTCAGGCCGGTGTTTGTCATGGGCTGCTCGAGCCGCTGGCCGCTGTTGAGCAGCAGGTAGCGCGAATCGCCGATGTTCTCGATGCTGCCGCTGCGCGCCGAGGTCGTGATCTGCATGTTGCGCTCGATCGACCAGATGAAGACGTTGGTGGCCTTGGAGTTGTCCGGCGTCTCCTTGTCGATGAAGAACACGCGCACCCGGCCAGCGGATTCGCGGAACTCACCCGGCGCCACCCGCTCGATGTCGCTGCGCTGCTCGTACTGCTTGCGCATGCCGATGGTCTGCGAGTTGGCCCACGGCCAGCCCACCAGCGCCATCACCGCGATCAGGATCAGCACCGGCCAGGCGAAGCGGAAGAGTGGCTTGATGAAGTCGGTCAGGCCGCGGCCGCTGGAAAACCAGATCACCATTTCGCTGTCGCGGTACATGCGCGACAGGGTGCCGACGATGGCGATGAACAGGCTCAGGCTCAGGATGGTCGGCATGTAGCCGAGCACCGTGTAGGCCATCACCAGGAACACCTCCTGCGGGTTCACACTGCCCTTGGACGCGAGCCCGAGGGTACGGATGAGCATCATGGTCATCACGATGGTGACCAGTACCACGAGGGTCGCTCCGAAGCTGCGGGACAGCTCCTTGCGTAGGGAAGAATGGAATAACATCGTTCGAGGAAAAAAAGGATTATGGACTTTCAACTCAAGACCCTCACCGTCGCCCAGGCCGCAGCCGAGAAATCCGATGTCCTGATCGTGCTCGTCGGCAGCGCTCCTCTTACCTCCAAAGACCCGTTGTCGGTGCTCGCCGCCAGTGCCCGCAAGGCCGGCGACCTGCCTGACAAGGCCGGCAAGCTGCTGGGGCTTTACCGTCCGGAAGACGTCGTGGCGTCCCGCGTGGTGCTCGCCGCCATCGGCGACGGCAAGCCCGCCTCGGTTCGCAGCGGCGTGGTCGCGGCGGTCAATTCGGCCAAGGCCCAGGCCCCCAAGCGCGTGACCGTGGTGTTCGCCCAGCCTGCTGAGGGCGCGGCGGTGGCCAGCGCCGTCACGGCGGCGGCTGACGCCAGCTACGTCTACACCGCCACCAAGTCGAAGGCCGAACCCCGCAGCATCCGCCACCTGACCGTCGGCGTGGCCGATGCCGCCGCCGTCACCGGCGCCTTCGACGCCGCCCGTGCCACTGTCGCGGGCATCGAACTGGCCAAGGAGTGGGGCAACCGGCCCGCCAACCACGCCACGCCCACGCTGCTGGCCGAGGCCGCCAAGGGGCTGGCCAAGCTGCCGAACATCAAGTGCGAGGTGCTGGGTCCGAAGGAAGTCGAAAAGCTCGGCATGGGCTCCTTTGCCGCCGTGGCGCAGGGCTCGGCGGAGCCGCTGCGCTTCATCGTGCTGCGCTACCACGGGGCGCCCAAGGACCAGGCGCCCGTGGTGCTGGTCGGCAAGGGCATTACCTTCGACACCGGCGGCGTCTCGCTCAAGCCCGCTGCCGAAATGGACGAAATGAAGTTCGACATGTGCGGTGCGGCCAGCGTGCTTGGCACCTTCCGCGCGCTCGGCGACATCCAGCCCGCCATCAACGTCGTCGGCCTCATTCCTTCGTGCGAGAACATGAACGACGGCCGTGCGGTGAAGCCGGGCGACGTGGTGACCAGCATGAGCGGCCAGACCATCGAGGTGCTCAACACCGACGCAGAAGGCCGGCTAATCCTGTGCGACGCGCTGACCTATGCCAAGCGCTTCGAGCCGGCGGCGGTGATCGACATCGCCACGCTGACGGGCGCCTGCGTGGTGGCCCTGGGCGGCGTGCGCAGCGGCCTGTTCTCGACCAACGAAGCATTGGCCGCGGCGCTCGAAGCCGCTGGCGAGACCTCGCAAGACCGCTGCTGGCGCCTGCCGCTCGACGACGACTACGCGGAGGGCCTCAAGAGCAACTTCGCCGACGTGGCCAACATTGCCGGCCGCGCGGGTGGCGCCATCACTGCCGCCAAGTTCCTGCAGCGCTTTGCGGGCGACTTCGCCTGGGCGCATCTGGACATCGCGGGCACTGCGTGGAAGAGCGGCGCGGCAAAGGGTTCGACCGGGCGGCCGGTGGGCTTGCTGGTGTCGTACCTGACGAGTCGCGCGGCCAGCGGCGACGCCAAGACCGGCAAGGCCAAGAAAACCAAGACCCCTGGAGCTCCGGCCAAAAAGGCTCGGGCCACGAAGTGACGGAAATCGGCTTTCACTACAACGCGCGTGACAAGCTGAACTACGCCTGCCGGCTGGTTCGCAAGGCCGTGAACGCGCGCGGCCTGCGCGTGGTAGTCGTGGGCGATGCGCAGGCGCTCGACGCGGTGGATGCGGCACTCTGGCAGCTGTCGCCGGTGGACTTCGTCGCGCACTGCCGAGGCGATGCGCCGGCTCATGTGGTCGCGCGTTCGCCCGTCGTTCTGTCGGCGCAGGGCGCTGATGCGGCCTCGCTGCCGCACCGCGAAATGCTGGTGAATCTGGGCCTCGAAGTGCCTGCGGGCTTCGAGCGCTATGAACGCATGATCGACATCGTGAGCGACGAGGACAACGACCGCCAGGTCGGTCGTTCGCGCTGGCGCCACTATGCCGATCGTGGCTACACCATCCAGCCGCACGACTTCGCAAAGAGTCCCTGACATGGCCAGCACACTGCGCACGCCGCCCCGGTTCGTTCCCACGCTGACCACGGTGCTCGAGATCCCGGAGGAGCCCGCGGTCCCCGAGCCGCAGGCCGCACCGACGCCCCAGCCCGACCCGGCGAGTGCCATGGCATTGCCGCCGGCCGCGCAGCTTTCGCAGGCGGAAATCGTCAGCCTCGAAGAGCAGTTGCTGCACCGCGTTCTGCAGCGCGTCGACCTGTCTCTGGAAGAGCGTTTGAGCGACACCGTGTCAGCTGCCGTTCAGCATCAACTCGATGCGATGGTGCCGCGATTGCGCAATGAAATCGAAGCCGTTTTGCGCGCGTTGGTGATCGAGGCCATGGCCGCCGAACTCAGCGAAAACACAGGGTCTACGCCAGCTTCCGGAGCCTGAATCCTCGGCTAAACTGCGCCGCAGGTCGGAAGGGCGTGAGGGTGCCGCTGGTCCGCGGCGCGAAACTTGCGAGGTCAGCGCGCCCGGATCACACGACCGGTTTTTTATTCTTTTCATCCAAGTTCTGGAGGTTCTCATGCAATTGAAATGGACTGCGGTCGCACTGGCTGCAATCACGCTCGTGGCTTGCGGCAAGAAGGAAGAAGCTGCTGCTCCCGCTGCAGCGCCCGCGCCAACGGCTGCGGCCCCGGCTGCACCTGCACCCGCACCTGCCGGAGAAACCCTGGTCGTCAAGATCGGTCACGTGGGACCGACCAGCGGTGCCATCGCCCACCTCGGCAAGGACAACGAGTTCGGCGCCAAGATGGCCATCGAAGACCTGAATGCAAAGGGCCTCAAGATCGGCGACAAGGTTGCCAAGTTCGAACTGATCGCCGAAGACGACGCAGGCGATCCGAAGCAGGGCACGGCTGTGGCCCAGAAGCTCGTGGACGAAAAGGTCAACGGCGTGGTCGGTCACCTGAACTCGGGCACCACCATCCCCGCCTCGAAGCTCTACAGCGACGCCGGCATTCCACAGATCTCGCCTTCGGCCACCAACCCGAAGTACACGCGTCAAGGCTTCAAGACCACGTTCCGCGTGGTGGCTGACGACACGCAACTCGGCGGCACGCTGGGCAAGTACGCAGTCGAAACGCTCAAGGGCAAGAACATTGCCGTGATCGACGACCGTACCGCCTACGGCCAAGGCGTTGCCGAAGAGTTCGAGAAGTCGGCCAAGGCCGCTGGCGCCACCATCGTGGGCCACGAGTTCACCACCGACAAGTCGACCGACTTCAACGCCATCCTGACCAAGCTGAAGGCCTCCAAGCCCGACGTGCTGTTCTTCGGCGGCATGGACGCCGTTGGCGGCCCGATGCTCAAGCAGGTCAAGCAACTCGGCCTGAACGTCAAGTTCATGGGCGGCGACGGCCTGTGCACCAGCGAACTGCCGAAGCTGGCTGGCGATGCCATCGGCGAAGAGATGGTTGTTTGCGCCGAAGCCGGCGGTGTGGACGGCGACTTCAAGCAGCCGCTGGAAGACTTCAAGGCCAAGTTCAAGACCAAGAACGGCGTCGAAGTGCAGATCTATGCACCGTACGTGTACGACGCGGTCAACGTGCTGGCCGAAGCCATGGTGAAGGCCGGTTCGTCCGACCCCGCCAAGTACCTGCCTGAAGTTGGCAAGGTGCAATACAAGGGCGTGACCGGCCCGATCGCCTTCGACGAAAAGGGCGACATCAAGAACGGTGCCCTGACGCTGTACACCTACAAGGGTGGTGCACGCACGCAGATCGCCGTGGTGCGCTGATTCATTTCGGCAAACCTGCGGTTATCCGCAAAAGAGAAAAGGGCCTTCGGGCCCTTTTTTCATGGCCGCTTCGAAGGCGGCTTATTCAGAGCTCAGAGCGGAGCAAGGCCCGATGGGCGGTTGGCATTGCAGTACTCGATGAAGGCATCGAGGTCGCGTGACTTGTCGAATACCGCATCGGCGCCGAGCGCCGTGCAGCGCGCCCGGATATCCGCCGTCACGTAGTTGCTGAGCACGACCACTCGCTGGCTGGGTTTGCGGGTCTTGCAGCCGCCCAGCACGCCGAGGCCGGAGCCTTCCTTCAGGAACAGGTCGACGATCAGGAGCTGCCAGTCATCAGGATGCGCCGCGAGCCATGCAAGGGCTTCCGTTTCGGTTTCGGCGAAGCCGACCACGCGGCCGTTGACCAAGTCCTCGAGTGCCGGGACCAGGTTATCCCTGATGGTCTTGTTGTCCTCGACGAGGAACGTGATGAGGGCCATGCCGTGGTTTCGCTTTGAGAACCAATAGCGTAGCGTGCCTGACGCTGATGCAGCGTAGGAGAAAGGATACGGACGGCGTATTGCGCGCCGGTCAGTCGGAGCTTTCGGCGCGGATCTTTGCCTTGAGCTTCTCGGCCAGAGCCTGGCTTTCGTCGCGCTCAGCCGTGACCTCGAGACGCTTCTCGATTTCCTCGCTCAGCGCGGCATTGACCTCGGCCAGCTTCTCGGCGGACTTGGCCAGCTTCTCTTCCAGCTGGCTGGTGTGTTCGATGGCCTGTGCCACCTCGCCAACCTGCACTTCTTCGGGCAGTTCCTGTTCGAGCACCGTGTTCACCACGGCGAGGTTGTCCGACGCCCGTTGCACGTCGGCAGCCACCTGCTCGCTCTTTTCGAGGGTGCGGTCCAGCGGTGTCTTGCCACGCGGCTGGGTTTTCGGTTGTCCGGCCATCGAGGCTCCTTTGTGGGCTTGAAATGAAAACCTTTGGATGGTACTGCCAGAAGAAAGTGTCTGAGTTCGGGGGCAAGTTGTTGCAAAGCAACGCACTGCCTTTCAAGTCTGGTTGGGCCAGACGACAAAAAAGCCCAAGTGCTTGTGGCAACTTGGGCTTCTTGCTTTGTCTTCATGTTCGCGAACGGTTACGAACAATCAATCTCTGGCGGAGCAGGCGGGATTCGAACCCGCGGAGGGCTATTAACCCTCACACGCTTTCCAGGCGTGCGACTTAAACCGCTCATCCACCGCTCCTGAGCCCACGATTGTAGCAGTCAGTTCAGGTCGGATTCGACGGCTTGCCTGCCTGGACCATGCGCATGGCCGACGCGATGAGCGCGGCGGTCTCGCTCATGTTGCTTGGCACGATCAGGGTGGTCTTGGAATCGGCCGCGACCTTGCCGTAGGCGTCGACGGCGCGCTCGGCCACCTTCAGCTGCACGGCCTGTTCGCCGCCCGGCTGGCGGATGGCCGCAGCCACGCGTTCGATGGCGTCCGCCGTCGCGGTGGCGACCGCGGTGATGGCGGCGGCTTCACCCTGGGCGTTGTTGATCTGCGCCTGCTTCTCGCCTTCGGAGCGGGCAATGAAGGCCTCGCGTTCGCCGGTGGCGATGTTGATCTGCTCCTGGCGGCGGCCTTCGGAGGCCGCGATCAGCGCGCGCTTGCCGCGCTCGGCCGTGATCTGTGCCTGCATGGCCAGCAGGATTTCCTTCGGCGGCGTCAGGTCCTTGATTTCATAGCGCAGCACCTTCACGCCCCAGTTGAGCGCGGCCTCGTCGATGGCGGCAACCACCTGGGCGTTGATGACGTCGCGTTCCTCGAAGGTCTTGTCGAGCTCCAGCTTGCCGATCACGCTGCGCAGCGAGGTCTGTGCGAGTTGCGTCACGGCCACGATGTAGTTCGACGAGCCATAGCTCGCGCGCATCGGATCGGTCACCTGGAAGTACAGGATGCCGTCGACCTGCAGCTGCGTGTTGTCGCGCGTGATGCAGATCTGGCTCGGCACGTCGAGCGGGATTTCCTTCAGGCTGTGCTTGTAGGCCACCCGGTCGATGAACGGAATCAGGAAGTTGGGGCCGGGCGTCATGGTGCCGTGGTACTTGCCGAGGCGCTCGCGCACCCAGGCGTTCTGCTGCGGCACGAACTTCACCGACTGGCTGATGAAGATGATCGCGATGACCAGGATGATGAGTGGGACCGAAAATTCCATGGTGCGCTTCCTTTTCTGAGTTCTACGTATTGACTAAACCTTGTCGACGACCAGCCGACTGCCGATGACTTCGACCACACGGTGCTCGCCGGTCGACGGCGTGCGGCCCGCGCGCTGGACCACCGTCCATTGCGCGCCCCGGTAGCGCACGGTTGCCGTGCCGTCGGCATTCCAGGCATCGACGTGTACGGTCTCGCCGATGTCGAGGTTCACGTCGCGGTTGGTTCCGGTGGGCGGGGCAGGGGGGCGCTTGCGCTGGATCGAGTACCAGGTCAGCACGGCACCCACGCCGATGACCGAGGCCACGATCAGTTGGGTGACGGTGCCGAAGCCCAGGTGCGCCGCAATTGCCGCGGCCGCGAAACCGGCGGCCAGCAGCAGAAGATATACGGTGCCCGAGAGCAACTCGACCACGATGGCTACCCCCGCAATCAGCCACCAGACGGTGGAATTCGCCATGTCGACTCCTCTTTTCCTTATTCGATGCGCGCCATTCTGATGCATCTGCTCCAAGCGCTTGCCCTGCGTAGGGGTACTGCGCCCGAGCCGACGAAAGGGATCATGCCGGACAGGCCCGAATGGCTTGCACGAGCCTGACCAGATTCGTCATCCGAATTCCGTACACTTCGCGCCTCGCCTTATTGCCTGTCTGTCAGCCTGCCCGGAGCCCCGCTCATGAAATTCCGCTTTCCCATCGTCATCATTGACGAGGACTTCCGCTCCGAAAACACCTCGGGCCTCGGCATTCGCGCTCTCGCGCAGGCCTTCGAAAGCGAGGGCTTCGAGGTGCTGGGCGTCACGAGCTACGGCGACCTGAGCCAGTTCGCCCAGCAGCAAAGCCGTGCCAGCGCGTTCATCCTGTCGATCGACGACGAGGAGTTCACGGTCGGCCCCGACCTCGACCCGGCCGTGCTGAACCTGCGCAACTTCATCGGCGAAGTGCGGCGCAAGAACGCCGACGTGCCGATCTACATCTACGGCGAGACCAAGACCTCGCGCCACATCCCGAACGACATCCTGCGCGAGCTGCACGGCTTCATCCACATGTTCGAGGACACCCCCGAATTCGTGGCGCGCCACATCATCCGCGAGGCCAAGAGCTACCTCGAGGGCGTGCAGCCGCCGTTCTTCAAGGCGCTGATCGACTACGCGGAAGACGGCTCCTATTCGTGGCACTGCCCGGGCCACTCGGGCGGCGTGGCGTTCCTGAAGAGCCCGGTGGGCCAGATGTTCCACCAGTTCTTCGGCGAGAACATGCTGCGCGCCGACGTCTGCAACGCGGTCGAGGAACTGGGCCAGCTGCTCGACCACACCGGCCCGGTGGCGGCCAGCGAACGCAATGCGGCGCGCATCTTCAACGCCGACCACTGCTTCTTCGTGACCAACGGCACCAGCACCAGCAACAAGATGGTGTGGCACCACACGGTGGCGCCGGGCGACGTGGTGGTGGTCGACCGCAACTGCCACAAGTCGATCCTGCACGCGATCATCATGACCGGCGCGATTCCGGTGTTCATGAAGCCCACGCGCAATCACTTCGGCATCATCGGCCCCATTCCCAAGAGCGAGTTCGAGCAGAGCGCCATCAAGGCCAAGATCAAGGCCAACCCGCTGCTGGCCGACGTGGACCCCGACAAGGTCAAGCCGCGCGTGATGACGCTCACGCAGTCGACCTACGACGGCGTGATCTACAACACCGAGACCATCAAGAACATGCTCGACGGCTACGTCGACACGCTGCACTTCGACGAGGCGTGGCTGCCGCACGCGGCCTTCCACCCGTTCTATGGCGCCTATCACGCGATGGGCAAGCGCCGCGTGCGCCCGAAGGAATCGCTGGTGTTCGCCACGCAGTCGACGCACAAGCTGCTGGCCGGCATCAGCCAGGCCAGCCATGTGCTGGTGCAGGACTCGCAGAACCGTCAGCTCGACCGCGACCTGTTCAACGAGGCCTACCTGATGCACTCGTCGACCAGCCCGCAGTACGCAATCATCGCGAGCTGCGACGTGGCAGCCGCCATGATGGAGCCGCCCGGTGGCACCGCGCTGGTGGAAGAAAGCATCCTCGAAGCGCTCGACTTTCGCCGCGCCATGCGCAAGGTCGAGGCGGAGTTCGGCAAGGACGAGTGGTGGTTCAAGGTCTGGGGCCCCGAGAAGCTCGTCGAAGAAGGCATCGGCCGCGCCGACGACTGGATCATGCAGGGCGAGAAGAACGGCAAGCCCAAGAACAAGAAGTCTCCGCGCAACTGGCACGGCTTCGGCGAGCTGGCCGATGGCTTCAACATGCTCGACCCGATCAAGTCGACCATCGTCACGCCGGGTCTCGACCTCGAAGGCAACTTTGCTGAAACCGGCATCCCGGCCAGCGTGGTGACCAAGTTCCTCGCCGAGCATGGCGTGATCGTGGAGAAGACCGGGCTCTACAGCTTCTTCATCATGTTCACCATCGGCATCACCAAGGGCCGCTGGAACACGCTGCTGACGGCGCTGCAGCAGTTCAAGGACGACTACGCGCGCAACCAGCCGATGTGGCGCATCCTGCCCGAGTTCTGCCAGCAGCATCCGGGCTACGAACGCCTCGGCCTGCGCGACCTGTGCCAGCACATCCACCAGCTGTACGCGCGCTACGACGTGGCCCGCCTCACGACCGAGATGTACCTGAGCGACCTGACGCCGGCCATGAAGCCCAGCGACGCCTTCGCCCACATCGCGCACCGCAAGACCGAGCGCGTGGAAATCGATGAGCTCGAAGGCCGCATCACCACCAGCCTGATCACGCCTTACCCGCCGGGCATTCCGCTGTTGATTCCGGGCGAGGTGTTCAACAAGAAGATCGTCGACTACCTCAAGTTCTCGCGCGAGTTCAACACGCAGTGCCCGGGCTTCGAGACCGACATCCACGGCCTGGTTGCGCGCGTCGACGAGACGGGCAAGAAGCGCTACTACGCAGACTGCGTCAGGGAAGTGAAGTAAGGAAGCAGGCCGGCTGGACGGGCCGGCCTAACCTTCGCGCACCCGCATGAAGCGCGCGAAGCGGGGCAGGCCCTTGGCGGTGGTGCCGTTGTAGCGGTAGGTTACCCAGCTGCCGACGGCGGGCGGGTTCTCGCGTTCGGCGTCGGTCAGTCCGGTGCCGAGCTTGAAGCGCTTGCCGTCGGCCGTCTCGACCACCAGCGCGCCGAGCCGGCCACTGTGCTTGCCCTTGCCGGGCACGTGCTCGACCACGCGGGCTTCGGCGTCTTCGTAGGGCTTGACCTTCAGCAAGTCGCTGTTGCGCTCGCCACGGTATTGGGAGCTGCCGCGGTGGAGCATCAGACCCTCACCGCCCATTTTTACCGTCTTGTCGAGCAGCGCCTGCAATGCGGCGTGCGTGGTCGCGCGTTCCTGCGGGACCGCGACGACCCATGGTGCGTCGGTAATCGGCAGCAGCTTGCGCAGCACGGCGAGGCGCGTCGTGAAGTCGCCACCCTGCGCGGGCAGGTCGAACACCATGAAGTGCATCTCGCGCCAGGCGATGTCGTTGGGCGTCTGGCTGCGCACCGTGGAGACGGCGCGTGCGAACTGGCCGCGGCCCACCCACAGTTCGCCGTCGAGGGGTTGCTTCGGCAGCGGTGCGGTGAACCATGCCGGCGCCACGATCCGTTCGCCGCCGCGTGTCCAGAGCTGCTTGCCGTCCCAGTAGCCGCGTACGCCGTCGTACTTCTCGCTGACCCAGTAGTCGTGCAGCGACATGCCGGGCCGGTAGACGTCGGCCAGCATCAGCGAGGGCGCCGCCTCGCGCGCGAACGCGGCAGGCGCGGCGACCGCGCCGAAAGCGGCAAGCAGGAGGGAGCGTCGGTTCAGCACGATGCTATGAAATGAATAGCGCAGCACGGCCATCTGGTGGCCGTGTCGGGACTCGATGGCAGGATTACTCGGCCATCCCGCCGACGACGTTGCTGAAGCCGCCGTCCACGTAGGTGATCTCGGCGGTCACGCCGCTGGCCAGGTCGCTCAGCAGGAAGGCGGCCACGTTGCCGACTTCTTCGATGGTCACGTTGCGGCGGATGGGCGAGGCGTCGGCCACGACCGCCAGCATCTTGCCGAAGCCCTTGATGCCGCTGGCTGCCAGCGTCTTGATCGGGCCCGCACTGATGCCGTTCACGCGCATGCCCTTCGGGCCGAGCGAGGCGGCGGTGTAGCGCACCGAGGCTTCGAGCGAGGCCTTGGCCAGGCCCATGGTGTTGTAGTTGGGCAGCGCGCGTTCGGCGCCCAGGTAGGTCAGCGTGAGCAGGGCCGCCTTGTCGTTGAGGTAGGGCAGGGCCGACTTGGCCATGGCCGGAAAGCTGTACGCACTGATGTCGTGCGCGATCTTGAAGCCTTCGCGCGAGAGCCCGTCGAGGAAGTCGCCCGCGATGGACTCGCGCGGCGCGAAGCCGATGCTGTGCACGAAGCCGTCGAACTTCGGCCAGGTCTGCGAGAGGTCTGCGAAGAGCTTGTCGATCTGCGCGTCGTCGCCCACGTCGCAATCGAAAATCAGCTTCGAGCCAAAGTCTGCGGCATATTCGGTGATACGGTCCTTGAATCGCTCGCCGACATAGCTGAAGGCGAGCTCCGCGCCCTGTTCATGACAGGCCTTGGCAATGCCATAAGCAATGGAGCGATTGCTCAACACACCGGTGATCAACAGTTTTTTGCCGGAAAGAAAGCCCATGAAGTTGCCTCGTGAAAATCTTGGGCAGAATTCTCGCATGCGAGGTTGGCTGCTTCTGATATTGGCTCTCTTGGCGCTCCCCTCGTGGGCAGCGCATGGTCTGGGCATGGGTTACGAGCCGAAGTACCCGGCGTCGTTCAAGAATTTCGACTACGTGAATCCCGATGCCCCCAAGGGCGGCGAGCTGATCCTCTCGGCCAGCGGAACCTTCGACAAGCTCAACCCCTTCACGCTGCGGGGTGTGCCGCCGCAAGGCATGGGCTACAGCGCCAATGGTTTTGTGTTCTCCGAGTACGGCCTGATCTTCGATTCGCTGATGACGCCGAGCGAAGACGAGCCCTTCTCCAACTACGGCATGCTGGCCGAAGACGTGCAGCTTGCCGCAGACCGCCTGAGCGTCACTTTCCGCCTGAACCCGAAAGCCAAGTTTTCCGACGGCTCCCCGGTGCTCGCGAAGGACGTGAAGTACTCCTTCGACACCCTCATGAGCAAGCAGGCGGGGCCGACCTTCCGCTCTTACTGGGTCGACATCAAGGGCGCCGTGGTGGTGGGGGATCGCACGATCCGTTTCGACTTCAAGCGCCAGAACTCCGAGCTGCACATGATCATCGGCCAGCTGCCGGTTTTCTCGAGTGCCTGGGGCAAGGGCAAGCCCTTCGACCAGATCGTGAGCGAGCCGCCCATAGCCAGCGGGCCGTACGTGGTGGACAAGGTCGACTTCGGGAAGTACATCTCGTACCGCCGGCGGCCGGACTACTGGGCCGCCGATCTCCCGGTGCGCAAGGGGATGTTCAATTTCGGCGAGGTTTCGTACCAATACTTCAAGGACGCACTCGGAGAGGAAGAGTCGCTCAAGGCCGGCTCGCTCGACGCGATGGAAGAGCGTTCGATCATTGCCTGGGTGCGCCGCTACAAGGGGCGGCGCTTCGATTCCGGCGAGCTGGTCAAGGAAGAGATTTCGCATCGTCGCTTCACCGGCATGCAGGGCCTCTCGCCCAACCTGCGGCAGCCTCGCTTCCAGGACATGCGCGTGCGACAGGCATTGGCGCTGGCCTTCGATTTCGACTGGCTCAACCAGCATCTCTTCTACGGACGCAGAGCCCGCACGATGAGCTACTTCCAGAACAGCGATGACCTCATGGCCCAGCCCGAGATCAGCCCCGAGGAGCAGGTGCTGATCGAGCACCTGAAGAACAGGCAGCGATACATCGACAACACGAAAGGCGAACTGCCGCGCCCCGCCAGCAGCGGAGACACCGCCGAAGGCCTGCGGCGCAACCTGGTCCGCGCGCAGGAACTGCTCAAAGAGGCGGGCTGGACATACAGGGATGGCGCCTTGCGCGACAAGGACGGAACGCCTTTCGTCATCAATTTCGACATTGGGGATCGCAGTTCGGGCGTGGTGCTGGCGCCTTACGCGCGCAACCTCGCCAAGCTGGGAATCGCGCTGGACTATCGCTTGCGCGACCCGAGCCTGATAAAGAAGAAACAGGACGATCTCGACTTCGACATGGTCATCAACATCGCGGGTGGCTCATCGAGTCCGGGCAACGAGCTGTACGACGATTTCGGCTCGAAATCGGCCAACGAAAAGGGGAGCCAGAACCTCAGCGGCATCAGCGATCCGGTGATCGACGAGATTCTCGAAGTGATCGTCAACAGCCCGGACCGCAAGTCGCTCGCAGCAGGCGCGCGGCTGCTGGACCGTTACTTGCTCCACCAGCATTACGTGATCCCGATGTACTACGGCAAGCAATATTTCATTGCCCACAAACGCAAGCTGCGCCGCCCTGAAGCGCCATTGCCGCAACGTCTTCTCGCCGGCTCGGCGATGCTGACGACGTGGTGGATCGACCCGGCAGCGAAGTAGACGACAGACACAGACAGACCGCATGGCCGCCTACCTGCTCCGACGCCTTCTGCTGATCATTCCCACGCTGTTCGGGGTGCTGCTGATCAATTTCGCCATCGTTCAATTCGTTCCGGGCGGTCCGGCCGAGCAGTTGCTGTCGCAACTGACCAACAAGGAAAACCGCCTCTCGGGCGGCCCCACGGGGCGCTCCCTCGACGCCAAGCAGGTGGCGGAGATCAAGGCCCTCTACGGCTTCGACAAGCCGGCACCCGAGCGCTTCTGGCAGATGCTCAAGCAGTTCGCGCGCTTCGACCTGGGCAAGAGCTTCTTCCAGAGCAAGGACGTGTGGCAGCTCATCAAGGAGAAGCTGCCGGTTTCGATCAGCCTGGGGCTCTGGACCTTCTTCATCAGCTACCTGATAGCGGTGCCGCTCGGCGTTGCGAAAGCGGTTCGCGCCGGTTCGCGCTTCGACTTTCTGACGACGCTGCTGGTGCTCGTTGGCTACGCGATTCCGGGCTTTGTGCTGGGCGTGGCGCTGCTCGTGATCTTCGGCGGCCAGCTGCAATGGTTTCCGCTGCGCGGGCTGACTTCGCCGAATTGGGAGTCGCTGAGCTGGGGCGCGCGCATCGTCGACTACCTGTGGCACATCACCTTGCCGGTGACGGCGATGGTGCTCGGCAGTTTCGCGATCACCGCGATGCTCACCAAGAACTCCTTCCTCGAAGAGATCCGCAAGCAGTACGTGCTGACGGCGCGTGCCAAGGGACTGGCCGAGCGCCAGGTGCTCTGGAAGCACGTGTTCCGCAACGCGCTGATTCCGATCATCACGGGCTTCCCGACAGCCTTTATCGGCGCCTTCTTCTCGGGCGCGTTGCTGATCGAGACGCTGTTCTCGCTCGACGGGATGGGCCTGCTCAGCTACGAAAGCGTGCTGCGGCGCGACTACCCGGTGTTTCTGGGCACGCTCTATCTATTCACGCTGATCGGTCTGGTGACCAAGCTCATTTCCGATCTTTGCTATGTCTGGGTCGATCCGAGGGTGAAGTTTGACTAAAGCGCCTGTCGTGTCCGTGAGCCCCGGCCGCCGCGCCTGGCGCCGTTTTCGCCGCAATCCGCTGGGATTCTGGAGCCTGTTGATCTTCTCGGCGCTGGTGGTGCTGAGCCTTTTCGCCGATGTGCTTTCCACCGACAAGCCGCTCGTGGTGCGCTACGAAGGCAAGACCTATTTCCCGGTGCTGCGGGACTATTCCGAGAAGACCTTCGGCGGCGACTTCGAGACGCCGGCTGACTACCTCGATCCGTTCATCGAGCAGCGCATCACCCAGGGCGACAACTGGGCGATCTATGCGCCCAACCGCTATGGCCCGGCCACGCTCAACTATTTCTCGAAGCCTCCGAACCCCGCGGCCCCTTCGAGCGAGAACCTGCTCGGCACGGATGAACGTGGCCGCGACCTGCTGGCCCAACTGATCTACGGCTTTCGCGTGAGCGTGCTGTTCGCGCTGGCGCTCACGGTAATAGGGGTGGTGCTGGGTATCGCGACCGGCGCGGTGCAGGGCTTCTTCGGCGGGAAGATCGACCTGACCTTCCAGCGGCTGATCGAGATCTGGGGAGCGATGCCCGAGCTGTACCTGCTGATCATCTTCAGTGCGATCTTCACGCCCAGCGTGGCGCTGCTTCTGATCCTGCTGAGCTTGTTCGGCTGGATGGGGTTGTCGGACTACGTGCGCGCCGAGTTCCTGCGCAACCGGCAGATGGACTACGTGCGTGCGGCGCGGGCGCTCGGCGTGGGCAATCTGCAGATCATGTGGCGCCACATCCTGCCTAACAGCATGGTGCCGGTCGTCACCTTCCTGCCGTTTCGCATGAGCGCGGCCATTCTGGCGCTGACCTCTCTGGACTTTCTCGGCCTTGGCGTGCCGCCCGGCACGCCATCGCTCGGCGAACTGCTTAGCCAGGGCAAGGGCAACATCGACGCCTGGTGGATCTCGCTGTCCACTTTCGTCGTGTTGGTCGTCACGCTGATGCTGCTGACTTTCATGGGCGACGCGCTGCGCGATGCGCTCGATCCGCGCAAGGCCGACAAGTGATGAGAGATTCACAACAACCCAACCAGCCCCTGCTCGACGTAAAGGGCCTGCGTGTCGCGTTCAGCGGCAAGGAGGTCGTGCACGGCATCGACTTCCAGATGGCCGCTGGCGAAAAGCTCGCGCTCGTCGGCGAGTCGGGTTCGGGCAAGACGGTCACGGCGCTGTCGCTGCTGCGGCTGGTGCAGAACGCCGATCTTTCTGGCACTGCCCGGCTCTTTGGCGGCGGGCGCTCGCAGGGCGCGCGCGACCTGTTGTCGATTCCCGAGCGCGAATTGCGCGGCATCCGCGGCAAGGAGATCGCGATGATCTTCCAGGAGCCGATGACTGCACTGAATGCGCTCTACAGCGTCGGCGACCAGATCGCCGAGGTGCTCGAACTGCACGAAGGGCTGTCGGCCCGCGCCGCGCAGGCGGCGGCCGTCCAGCTGCTGGCTGACACCGGCATCCCGGAGCCAGCGCGACGGGCGAGGGCGTTTCCGCACCAGCTCTCGGGTGGCCAGCGCCAGCGCGCGATGATCGCGATGGCGCTCGCCTGCAAGCCGCGCCTGTTGCTGGCCGACGAGCCCACCACCGCGCTCGACGTGACCGTGCGCGCGCAGATCCTCGAATTGCTGGCCGACCTGCAGCGCAAGTACGGCATGGCGGTGCTCCTCATCACGCACGACCTGAACCTGGTGCGGCGTTTTGCCGATCGCGTGGTGGTCATGGAGAACGGCCACATCGTCGAGCATGGCGCGGTGGCGCCTGTGTTCGATGCCCCGCAGCATCCCTACACGCGCAAGCTGATCGACAGTCATCCGGAGCGCAACGTGGCGGGCGTCGCTGCGCGCGCCGACGCGGCGCCAGTGATCGAGGCCAAGGCGCTGCGCGTGATCTATCCCGTGCCGAAGCCGGGCTTCGCCGGCTGGTTCCGCAAGGGCGAATTCGTGGCGGTGCAGGGCGCAGATTTCCGCATCGTGCCGGGCGAGACGCTCGGCGTGGTCGGTGAGTCGGGTTCGGGCAAGTCGACGCTGGCGCTGGCGGCGCTGGGGCTGCTGAAGCACCAGGGCGCGCTGACGGTCGCGGGCAAGGGCTGGGCGGTCGACCGCGCCTCCGATCTTGGCCTGCGCCGCGTGATGCAGGTGGTGTTCCAGGACCCGTTCTCGTCGCTGTCGCCGCGCATGACGGTGGAGCAGATCGTGGGCGAAGGGTTGCGCGTGCATGCGCCCGAACTCGACACCGCGGCGCGCCGTGCCCGTGCACTCGTCGCGCTGGCCGATGTCGGGCTGACCGAGGCCCAGTTTCCATCGCTGCTCGACCGCTATCCGCACGAGTTTTCGGGCGGTCAGCGGCAGCGTCTGGCGATTGCCCGCGCGCTGATCGTCGACCCGCAGCTGCTGGTGCTCGACGAGCCCACCAGCGCGCTGGACGTGACGATCCAGAAGCAGGTGCTGAGCTTGCTGCAGCGCCTGCAGCGCGAGCGGGGGCTGAGCTATCTGCTGATCACGCACGACGTCGAGGTGATCCGGGCGATGGCGCACCACGTCATCGTGATGAAAGACGGGGCCATTCTCGAAACCGGGTCGGTCGAGCGCGTGCTCGACGCGCCCGAGCACCCCTATACAAAGAAGCTGGTGGCCGCCGCGCTGCTGGAATAAACGGAGACAGCAAGAAATGTCGGAAATCGGACGCGACCGGCGCGGAGCCTGGCGCGCGGCGCTGGCCTGCATGGTCACCCTCGCAGTGGCGATGGGCCTGGGGCGCTTTGCCTTCACGCCCATGCTGCCCATCATGCTGCACGAGGGAAAGCTGGAGCTGGCGGCGGGCGGGGTTCTGGCGTCGCTCAACTACCTGGGGTACTTCCTCGGTGCGGTGAGCTGTGCCGCCATCGGCATCAAGGCGTCGAGCATGGTGCGGGGCGGGCTGGTGGCCACGGCCGCTCTGCTGATCGGCATGGGCTTGCTGCACAGCTTCACGAGCTGGGGCGTGCTGCGCACGGCGGCAGGCGTGATGAGCGCCTGGGTCTTCGTCTTCGCCTCAGGCTGGGGCCTGCGCCGGCTGGCGGAGACGAACGCGCCGACGCTGGCCGGCGTGATCTACACCGGGCCGGGGATCGGCATCGCGATGACGGGCCTGCTCGGCGGCGCGCTGGGGCGCTGGGGTTCCGAGGCGGGGTGGATCGGCCTTGGCATCCTGGCGGTCGTGCTGATCGCGGTGATCTGGCGGGTGTTCGACGACGGCGAGCGGGCATCGGTGGGGGGCGGTGCCGCTCCGGCGCCTGCTGCGGCGGTTCGCGCGGCCGGGCCGGCCGATCGCAGCGATGCGATCTGGCTGGTCGCGCTCTATGGGCTGGCGGGCTTCGGTTACATCATTACCGCCACCTTCCTGCCGGTGATCGCCCGGCAGGCGCTGCCGGGATCGTCCTGGCCGGACTTCTTCTGGCCGCTGTTCGGGCTGGCCATCATTCCAGGCGCGCTGATCGGGGCCCGCGCGCCGACGCATTGGGACAACCGGCTGCTGCTGGCTTGCGCCTACGCGTTGCAGGCGCTGGGCGTCGTGCTGTCGGTGGCATGGCCGAGCATTGCCGGATTCGCGCTCGGAAGCCTGCTGCTGGGCATGCCGTTTACCGCGATCACTCTTTTTGCCATGCGGGATGCGCGCCGGCTGCGCGGCAATGCGGCTGCCGGGCTGATCGGCTACGCGACGGCATCCTATGGAGTGGGGCAGATCGTCGGGCCGCTGTTTGCGGCGCCACTGGCCCAGCGGACGGGGTCTTTTCAGCTGCCGTTGCTGGTCGCGGCGGCGGCATTGGCGCTCGGCGCGGTGCTATTCGCATTGGTTTGGTTCAAATCGCGCCAATCAATAGGTGGCTGAGCCTCGAAGCCCCTTCATTTATTACACAAATAGCATATAATTCGAGGCTCACGACCAAACGGGCGGGTACCAACCGCCCGTTTTTTTTGGTCTATGCATTCTGAGCATTCATGGCGATCTGGCATCCGTGGCGGGCGGATGGCATGAACCCAGTATTTAAAAGGCACCTTCGAACACGTGGCATTGCAGCAAATAGTGGAACAAACCGTGGCCGGTCTCGGCTATGACCTGGTCGAGATCGAACGCTCGGCCGGGGGATTGCTGCGCGTGACGATTGATTTGCCCTGGACGGCCCCCACCTTGGAAGATGCGGCTGCCGGCGTGCCAGAGCCCTTCGTGACGGTCGAAGACTGCGAGAAGGTAACGCGCCAATTGCAATTTGCGCTCGAGGTCGATGGTGTCGATTACAAGCGGCTCGAGGTGTCCTCGCCCGGTATTGACCGTCCGCTGCGCAATGAGCAGGATTTCGAGCGTTTCGTGGGCGAGGTGATCGACATCACGCTCAAGGCGCCCATGGGTGCTGCGGCGGCGGGCCAGGTGTCGGCCACTCGCAAGAAGTTTCGCGGCACGCTGGAGCGTGTTGCACAGGTTGAGGGCGCTGTCGGCGCCCAGGGCTGGCAAATCGTCTGGAGCGATGCGCCGGAGCCCAAGCCGGGTCAAAAAGTGAGCAAGAAGCGCGCGCCTGCAACGCTGCAGGCGCTGGGCTTCGTGCTGGACGAGCTGCGCGAGGCGCGGCTCGCGCCTATTGTGGATTTCAAGGGCCGCAAGGCCAAAACCCAACCGGGTTTTTCGGATATTGACGACGGAACGCAGGTTTCGGACTGACTAGAGGAGTGGTGGCATGAATCGCGAAATGTTGATGTTGGTGGATGCGATCTCGCGCGAGAAGAACGTCGAGCGTGACGTGGTCTTCGGTGCGGTCGAGTCCGCTCTGGCGCAAGCCACCAAGAAGCTCCATCAGGGCGACGTGGACATCCGCGTCGCGGTCGATCGCGACAGCGGCGACTACGAAACCTTCCGCCGCTGGCACGTCGTGCCCGACGAGGCTGGCCTGCAGCTGCCCGACCAGGAAATCCTCCTGTTCGAAGCCAAGGAAGAAATGTCGGACATCGAAGTCGGCGAGTACATCGAAGAAGCGGTGGACTCGGTGCCGATCGGCCGCATCGGCGCCATGGCCGCCAAGCAGGTCATCCTGCAGAAGATCCGCGACGCCGAGCGCGAGATGCTGCTCAACGACTTCATGTCGCGCGGCGACAAGATCTTCGTGGGCACCGTCAAGCGCCTGGACAAGGGCGACATCATCGTCGAGGCCGGCCGTGTCGAAGGGCGCCTGCGCCGCAGCGAAATGATCGCCAAGGAAAACCTGCGCAACGGCGACCGCGTGCGCGCCATGATCATGGAGGTTGACCTGACGCTGCGCGGTGCGCCGATCATCCTGTCGCGCTCGGCCCCCGAGTTCATGATCGAGCTGTTCCGCCAGGAAGTGCCCGAAATCGAGCAGGGCCTGCTCGAAATCAAGAGCTGCGCTCGTGACCCGGGTTCGCGCGCCAAGATTGCCGTGCTATCGCACGACAAGCGCGTCGACCCCATCGGCACCTGCGTCGGCGTGCGCGGCACCCGCGTCAACGCCGTGACCAACGAGCTCGCCGGCGAGCGCGTGGACATCGTGCTGTGGAGCGAAGACCCGGCCCAGTTCGTGATCGGTGCGCTGGCCCCGGCCAACGTGTCGTCGATCGTGGTGGACGAAGAAAAGCACGCCATGGACGTGGTGGTCGACGAGGAAAACCTCGCCATCGCCATCGGCCGCGGCGGCCAGAACGTGCGCCTGGCTTCCGACCTCACCGGCTGGAAGATCAACATCATGGACGCCAACGAGTCGGCCCAGAAGCAGGCGACCGAAACGGACGCCAGCCGCAAGCTCTTCATGGAAAAGCTCGACGTCGACGAGGAAATCGCCGACATCCTCATTTCGGAAGGCTTCAACAGCCTCGAAGAAGTGGCCTATGTGCCAATTTCCGAAATGCTGGAAATCGAGGCCTTCGACGAAGACACCATCAATGAGCTGCGCTCGCGTGCCAAGGATGCGCTGCTGACCATGGAAATCGCCAAGGAAGAGGGCGTCGAGGCCCAGTCGACGGTGTCGCAAGACCTGCACGACCTCGAAGGCCTGGACTCCGAGCTGATTCCCAAGCTGACCGAAGCGGGTGTGAACACCCGTGACGATCTTGCCGACCTCGCGGTCGATGAACTCACCGAGATCACCGGCCAAAGCGCCGATGACGCCAAAGCCCTCATCTTGAAAGCCCGCGAACACTGGTTCGCCGGCCAAGAGTGACGGTCATGGAGGCACGAAACCAATATGTCCAGTACCACTGTCGCCGAGTTCGCGAACGAGCTCAAGAAGACTCCCGAAACCTTGCTTGACCAGCTCAAGAGCGCAGGTGTGCCCAAAGCGGCCGCCACCGATGCACTCACCGAGGCTGACAAGCAGCGCCTGCTCGGCCACCTGAAGGCCAGCCACGGCACCGTCGAGCCCGAGCGCAAGAAGATCACGCTGACCAAGAAGTCGACCAGCGAGATCAAGCAGGCCGACGCCACCGGCCGCGCCCGCACCATCCAGGTCGAGGTGCGCAAGAAGCGCACCTTCATCCAGCGCGAAGACGGCCATCCCGCCACGCCCGAGACGGCGCAGCAAGTGGCCGAGGCACCTGCCGCCGCGCCCGCCGCTCCCCGCATCGACGAAGCCGAACTGGCCCGCCGCGAGGAAGAAGCGCGCCGCCAGGCCGAGCTGATCCGCCGCCAGGAAGAAGAGCTGGCTGAAAAGCGCCGCCTGCGCGAAGAAGCCGAAGCCCGCGAACGCGAGCAGGCCGAAAAGGCTGAGAAGGCCGAGCAGGAAGCTGCACGCGTCGCCGCCGAAACCGCCGAGAAGAAGGCCGCTGCCGCAGCAGCTGCCGCCGCCGCGAGCGCAAAGGACAGCACCACGGCCACCAAGCCGGCGGCTGCCCCCGCGCCCGCCGTGACGGCCGCTGCCGCTGCTGCAGAGCAGAAGGCTGCCGACACCAAGCTCGCCGCGCAAACTGCTGCGACGCAGGCCAAGGAGGACGCGAAGGCCAAGGCCGCCGCCGAATCGAAGGCCCGCGCCGACGAAGAAGCCGCGCGCGCCAAGGATCTCGACGAGCGTCGCCGCAAGGCCCTTGCCGAAGCCGAAGCCATCCGCGCCATGATGAACGCACCGGCCCGCGTGCTGGTGCCGCACAAGGCGCCCGAGAAGCCGCAGCCCGAAAAGGCCGCGGTCAAGGGAACGCTGCACAAGCCGACCGCGCCCGCAGCGCGTGCCGGCGCACCTGCCGCGCCCGGCGCTGCAGCAGCTGCACCCGGCGCTGCCGGTGCCGCAGGCAAGGAAGTCAAGTCCGCGAAGCTCTCGTCGAGCTGGGCTGGCGATCCTGCCAAGAAGAAGGAAATCAAGACCCGCGGCGATGCCAGCGGTGGTGTCGGTCGCGGCAACTGGCGCGGAGGCCCGCGCGGTCGCCGTGGCAACGACCGCGGCGGTCACGACGAGCAACATGCGCCAGCCGCACCGGTCGAGGCGCGCATTCTCGAAGTGCATGTGCCCGAAACCATCACGGTGTCCGAGCTCGCGCACAAGATGGCCGTCAAGGCGCAAGAGGTCATCAAGCAACTGATGAAGCTCGGCCAGATGGCGACCATCAACCAGTCGCTCGACCAGGACACCGCAATGATCCTGGTGGAGGAAATGGGCCACAACGCGGTGGTTGCCGCGCTTGACGACCCGGAAGCCTTCACCGACGAGGACGTGTCGGCGCAAACCGCCGAAGCCCTGCCGCGTGCACCGGTCGTGACCGTCATGGGTCACGTCGACCATGGCAAGACCTCGCTGCTCGACTACATCCGCCGCGCCAAGGTCGCTGCGGGCGAAGCCGGCGGCATCACGCAGCACATCGGTGCCTACCATGTGGAAACCGATCGCGGCATGGTGTCGTTCCTCGACACCCCGGGTCACGAGGCCTTCACGGCCATGCGTGCTCGCGGTGCGCAAGCTACCGACATCGTGATCCTGGTGGTGGCGGCCGACGACGGCGTCATGCCCCAAACCAAGGAAGCCATCAAGCACGCGAAGGCGGCTGGTGTGCCGATCGTGGTTGCCATCAACAAGGTGGACAAGCCCGATGCCAACCTGGACCGCGTGAAGCAGGAACTGGTGGCCGAAGAGGTCGTGCCCGAAGAGTACGGCGGCGACGTGCCGTTCGTGCCGGTGTCCGCCAAGACGGGCCAGGGCATCGACGACCTGCTCGAACAGGTGCTGCTGCAGGCCGAAGTGCTGGAACTCAAGGCGCCGGTGGATGCCGCCGCCAAGGGCCTGGTCATCGAAGCCCAGCTCGACAAGGGCCGCGGCCCGGTTGCTACCGTGCTGGTTCAGTCCGGTACGCTCAAGACCGGCGACGTGGTGCTGGCTGGCTCGACCTATGGTCGCGTGCGTGCCATGCTGGACGAAGACGGCAAGTCGACCAAGACCGCAGGCCCGTCGATCCCGGTCGAAATCCAGGGTCTGACCGAAGTGCCGCAAGCGGGCGACGAGTTCATGGTGATGAGCGATGAGCGCCGTGCGCGCGAAATCGCTACCTACCGTGCCGGCAAGTTCCGCAACACCAAGCTGGCGAAGGCCCAGGCCGCGAACCTGCAGAACATGTTCACCGACCTGTCGGCGGGCGAAGTGCAGACGCTGCGCATCATCATCAAGGCCGATGTTCAGGGCTCGCAGGAAGCTCTGGCGCAATCGCTGCTCAAGCTGGCGACGGACGAAGTCAAGGTGCAGGTGGTGTACGCCGGCGTGGGTGGTATCAGCGAAAGCGACATCAACCTCGCCATCGCCTCCAAGGCGGTCGTGATCGGCTTCAACGTGCGTGCCGATGCCGGTGCGCGCAAGCTGGCCGAGAACAACGGCGTGCAGCTGAACTACTACAGCATCATTTACGACGCCGTGGACGAGATCAAGGTCGCGATGTCGGGCATGCTGGCACCGGAGCGCCGCGAAGAAATCATCGGCTCGGCCGAAATCCGCACGGTGTTCGTGGCCTCGAAGATCGGTACCGTTGCAGGTTCCTACATCACCTCGGGCTCGGTCAACCGCACTGCGCATTTCCGCCTGCTGCGCGACAACGTGGTGGTCTATACGGGCGAAATCGACTCGATCAAGCGCATGAAGGACGATGTGCGCGAAGTCCGCGAAGGTTTTGAGTGCGGTATCAAGCTCAAGAACTACAACGACATCAAAGAGGGCGATCAGCTCGAATTCTTCGAGATCAAGGAAATCGCCCGGACGCTGTAAGCGTTCCATGCGAGAAAGTCCATGCCGAAGAGAAAAGCCGCCGCCCCCAACCGCGCATTCAAGGTCGCCGATCAGATCCAGCGCGATCTGACGGAGCTGATCGCGCGCGAGTTGAAGGATCCGCGCGTGGGCATGGTCACGATCCAGGCCGTCGAGGTCACGCCCGACTATGCGCACGCGAAGATTTTCTTCAGCCTGCTCACGGGCGACGTGGCCGAGACGACCGAGGCGCTGAACCAGGCCGCGGGCTTCCTGCGCAACGGCCTGTTCAAGCGCCTGCACATCCACACCGTGCCCACGCTGCACTTCCTGTTCGACCGCACCACCGAGCGTGCGGCCGACATGAACGCGCTCATCGCGCAAGCCGTCGCTTCGCGCTCGAAAGACGACTAGCCATGAACGCGCCACGCACAAGGGTGCAGCGGCGCCCTGTGCATGGGGTGTTGTTGCTCGACAAGCCGCTGGGACTCTCCAGCAACCAGGCCTTGCAAAAGGCCAAGTGGTTGCTGCGCGCGGAAAAAGCAGGCCACACCGGCACGCTCGATCCGCTCGCGACGGGAGTCCTGCCGCTTTGTTTTGGCGCGGCGACCAAGTTCAGCCAGTTGCACCTCGATGCCGACAAGACTTACGAGGCCACGGCTCGCCTGGGCATCAAGACCGCGACCGGCGATGCCGAGGGCGAAGTGATCGCCGAGCGGCCGGTGCACGTCACGCCTGAAGACCTGGCGCGCGTCGAGGCACAGTTCACCGGCCCGATCCGCCAGGTGCCCCCGATGCACAGCGCGCTCAAGAAGGACGGCAAGGCGCTGTACGAATACGCGCGTGAAGGCGTCGAAGTCGAGCGGGCGCCGCGTGACGTAGTGATCCACAAGCTCGAACTCGGCGCGATCGGCGACGACGTCATCCGCATCCTCGCCTCCGTCAGCAAGGGCACCTACATCCGCACCCTCGGCGAAGACATCGGCGAGGCGCTTGGCTGCGGTGCACACCTGAGCTCGCTGCGCCGGACCGCCACGGGCGGCTTCGTCGAGGCCCAGTGCATCACGCTCGAAGCGCTCGAAGCCATGGACGAGGAAGAACGCCTGGCACAACTCCTGCCTGCCGAAGCCCTGGTGGGCGGCCACAGCCGCGTCACGCTCGGCGCGGAAGATGCGGCACGTTTTCTTTCGGGCCTGCGCCGCCGTGGCGGCTGGGCCGATGCCGATGAGGTGGCCGTGTTCGGCTCCGACCCGCAGGCGTTCCTGGGCACAGCCCATGTAACGGCCGGCGAATTGATCCCGGGGCGCTTGCTGAACCCCATCGAAATCCAGCAAATTCTTTTGAACGCACAACAGACCGAAGCGACACCATGAGTACCAAGCAAATTCGCAATATCGCCATCATTGCCCACGTGGACCATGGCAAGACCACGATGGTCGACCAATTGCTGCGCCAGTCCGGCACCTTCGCCGAGCACGAGAAAGTGGTCGACACGGTGATGGACAACAACGCCATCGAAAAGGAACGTGGCATCACGATCCTGGCCAAGAACTGCGCCGTGACCTGGGAAGGCACGCACATCAACATCGTCGACACCCCGGGCCACGCGGACTTCGGCGGTGAAGTGGAACGCGCGCTGTCGATGGTCGACGGCGTGGTGCTGCTGATCGACGCGCAGGAAGGCCCGATGCCGCAGACGCGCTTCGTGACCAAGAAGGCGCTGGCCCTCGGCCTGAAGCCCATCCTCGTGGTGAACAAGGTCGACAAGCCGGGCGCCAACCCCGACAAGGTGGTCAACGCTGCCTTCGATCTGTTCGACAAGCTCGGCGCGACCGACGAACAGCTCGACTTCCCCGTGGTGTACGCCTCGGGCATCAACGGCTGGTCGTCGCTGGAAGAAGGCGCGCAGGGCGAGCAGTGGGGTCCCGACATGTCGGCCCTGTTCAACACCATCCTGAAGCACGTGCCGGCGCAAAAGGGCGATCCCGCCGCGCCGCTGCAACTGCAGATTTCCGCGCTCGACTTCTCGACCTTCGTCGGTCGCATCGGCGTGGGCCGCATCAGCCAGGGCACCCTGAAGCCGATGATGGACGTGGTGGTGATGGAAGGCCCGGACGGCAAGGCCATCAAGGGCCGCGTCAACCAGGTGCTGACTTTCCAGGGCCTGGACCGCGTGCAGGCCACTGAAGCCGGCCCGGGCGAGATCGTGCTGATCAACGGTATCACCGACATCGGTATCGGCGTTACCGTGACCGACCCCGCGAACCCCGCGCCGCTGCCGATGCTCAAGGTCGACGAACCGACCCTGACGATGAACTTCTGCGTCAACACCAGCCCGCTGGCCGGCCGCGAAGGCAAGTTCGTCACCAGCCGCCAGATCTGGGACCGCCTGCAGAAAGAACTGCAGCACAACGTTGCGCTGCGCGTGAACGAAACCGACGAAGAAGGCATCTTCGAAGTGATGGGCCGTGGCGAACTGCACCTGACCATCCTGCTGGAAAACATGCGTCGCGAAGGCTATGAAATGGCCGTGTCGAAGCCGCGCGTGGTGTTCCGCACCGTCAACGGCGAGAAGCACGAGCCGATCGAACTGGTGACGGCCGACATCGAAGACCAGCACCAGGGCGGCGTGATGCAGGCACTGGGCGAGCGCAAGGGTGAACTCGTCAACATGGAACCGGACGGCCGTGGCCGCGTGCGCCTCGAATACCGCATTCCGGCGCGCGGTCTGATCGGCTTCACGAACGAATTCCTGAACCTGACGCGCGGCTCGGGCCTCATCAGCAACATCTTCGACAGCTACGAGCCGCACAAGGGCGACATCGGCAGCCGCAAGAACGGCGTGCTGATCTCCATGGACGACGGTGAAATCTTCACCTACGCCCTGGGCAAGCTGGACGACCGCGGCCGCATGTTCGTGAAGGCGAACGACCCGGTGTACGAAGGCATGATCGTCGGCATCCACAGCCGCGACAACGACCTGGTGGTGAACGCCACGCGCACCAAGCAGCTGACGAACTTCCGCGTCTCGGGCAAGGAAGACGCGATCAAGATCACGCCGCCGATCGAACTCACGCTCGAATACGGCGTGGAATTCATCGAAGACGACGAACTGGTCGAAATCACGCCCAAGAGCGTGCGCCTGCGCAAGCGCTACCTGAAGGAACACGAGCGCAAGCGCGCCGGCCGCGATACGTCGCAAGGCTGATCGACTCCGTCGATTTGCCATGCGCCTGACGCACGGCGGCGCCGTCTGGCTGATGGTCGTCGTGACCCTGATGTGGGGCACGGCGGGCGTCGTCACCCGCCACCTGGCGCAGGCGCACAGTTTCGAGATCACCTTCTGGCGCAGCCTCTTCACGACGCTGGCGCTACTGGTGATCTTGCCGCTTTGGCGGGGCCGCGCCGTGTTCTCGCAACTGCGCCGCGGCGGGCGCGAACTCTGGATCTCGGGCGTGTGCTGGGCCGTGATGTTCACGGCCTTCATGGTCGCGCTCACGCTGGCTTCGACGGCCAGCGTACTCGTCACCATGTCGCTCGGGCCGCTGTTCACGGCGCTGGCGGCGCGCTTCTTCATCGGCCATAAGCTGCCCGCGCGCACCTGGCTGGCCATCGTGGTCGCGGGTGCGGGCATCGGCTGGATGTACGGCACGCAGCTCATGCAGGGCGGGGGCGGATCGCTGGCCGGCACGCTGCTCGCGCTGTGCGTGCCGCTGGCGGGCGCGGCCAACTGGACCGTCGTTCAGCATGCGCAGGCGAAGGGCCACAAGGTGGATCTGGTGCCCGCGGTGCTCATCGGCGCAGTGCTCACGGCGCTCTTCACGCTGCCCTTTGCATGGCCGTTCCAGGCGAGCGCGCACGACCTCGGGCTGCTGGCCTTCCTGGGCGTGTTCCAGCTCGCCATTCCCTGCGTTCTGTCGGTGTTGTGCGCCCAAGTGCTGAAGGCGCCTGAAGTCGCGTTGCTGGCCCTGCTGGAAGTCATTTTCGGCATCGCGCTGGCCTGGATCGGTGCGGGCGAGCAGCCCGCAGCGAGCGTGCTGACCGGCGGGGCGCTGGTCATCGGCGCGCTGGTGTTCAACGAACTGCTGGCGCTGCGCGGTCGGCGCACCACGGTCGCCGACACCGCGGTGCCGGGCGCGCACTGATCGACAGGCGCTTCTGTCTACTGCGGCATGGCCGCGTCGGTGACGCCCATGCTGTTCAGGCGGGCTTCGAGCACCTTGCGCACAAAGGTCTTCGGAAAGTCGTCGCTGACGCGCCAGTTGCCGTTGTCTTCCACGAAGGTGAATTCTCCGGTCACGGGCAATGAGGTGTCGCTGCCCGAGAGGGCGCCCAGCAGGCTGTCGTTGTATTCGATGACCAGTGGGCAGGCGTGGCCTGCACCGTCGGCCAGCTTGCGGCAGGGGCCCGTGGACTCGATCTCGGCGATCTCGCGCGAGCGGTTCGGGTCCTTGCGCACCAGGCCCGAGTCGGTGCGCGGGCGCATGCGCATGGCCGAAGCCGACCGTGCCGCGCTCAACGGCGCTGCGCCTTCGCGGAAGGCTTTTTCCATCGCCTCGCGGCCGATGGGCTCGGCGTTGTAGAGCGGTCTGCCATCGGAGTCGAGATGCCCGAAGCGGGCCTCGACGATGGCTACGTCCGCGCCGCGCACCACCATCTCGTCGCTCTTCGGCTCCGTGGGACCGATGGTGTACGCCATGGGTTCCTTGCTGTCGCCCCGCGTCATGACCGCCACGCAGCCTCGCACGCGCTCCGGCTTGCGGTAGCCGACTTCGCGCATGCTGCCGACGGAGGGCGTTTCGATCACGGTGCCGGCGTTCGGGTCGAGGTGGCGCATGCGCACGTCCATGGTCACGCGGCGCATGAGGCTGTCGAGTGTCTTGCGCGTGGAGGCGGCGTCGCAGGCGGGCACGCTCGCCGGGGCGAACAGGTACCAGCCGAGGCCGCCGCCGATCACCGCCACGGCCAGGATGAACTTCCACGCGCCGATGCGGCGGCTGCGTTGCGCGCGAGCCTGCCATGCCTTGACGGCCTGCTCGTCGGCCTCGATCAGGGCCTGTGCCTCGTTCACGATGCGCGTGCGCTCGGCGGCCATGGCAAAGGCTGGCTCGGCGGCGACCTGGGCGCGCAGGGCGTCGAAGCGTTCCTTTTCGAGCGGGCCTTCAGTTGCCAGCCAGGCCAGCGTGGCCACGGGTGACGCAGCCACGGTGCCCACGACCGGCGTTTCCGTCAGCGCCATGTCGCGCGTCTCGGCGTCGATGAGGCTGTCCCTGAAGAGCACCTCGATTGCCTCGTGCGTGATGCCTTGCTCGGCCAACTCGATGAGGTCGTCGGCATCGATGGCGGTGTCCGCGGCGTCGTCGGCGTGCGGGGCGTCGTCGCCGATCTTGTCGAGCGCCGCGTTCTGTTCTTCCTCGGTGACCAAGCCGCGTACGCGCATCCAGGCCAGCGCATGGGCCGGGCTCGGGAGCGGGGGAAGGGCGGCGGTTTCGGGGTGGGCGCGCGCGGTGTCGTGCTGTGCGTCGCTGATCAGGCCCTGGGTCAGCAGGGCGAGGAACGCATCCGGATTGGCGTCAGAGCTCATGCGGGGATTCTGCCGTGGGTGGTGCGGCCTCTACACCGGGAAACGCCGGGAGAAGCCGGGAAGGCCGATAAAAGAAACGCCGGCAGGCGCCGGCGTTCTTGCGTCAGATCCTTGATGGATCAGGGACGAGCGACTTTCCAGGCGCCGTTTGCCACGCCGTCGCCGGTCTTGTCACCGGGCTTGGCATCTTTCGCCCAGTAGTACAGCGGCCAGCCCTTGTAGGCCCACTGGCGCTTGCCGTCTTCGCGAATGATGATGGTGTAGCCGCCGATGGGCTTGGCGGTGTCGGCCACGCTGAGCGCGGGCCAGTTGGCGGCGCACTGGGCGTTGCAGGCGGAGGTGCCGGAGCCGGCGGTGTCCTTGGTGAAGGTGTACAGCGTCATCCCGTTCGGTCCGACCAGCACGCCGTCGGCGGTGCGGGTGGGCGTGTCGGGGGCGCTGGCTGTCTTGTTGGACATGCCGCCGCAGCCGGCGAGCAGGGCCGCCGCGAGGATCGAGGCGCTGAGCAATTTCATGCAGTTTCTCCTTCAGTTGAAAAATCGCGAAAACAAGCCAGGTGACGGAAAG
The DNA here is from genome assembly GCF_051992195.1 of Variovorax sp. YR566. NCBI lineage: Bacteria > Pseudomonadati > Pseudomonadota > Betaproteobacteria > Burkholderiales > Comamonadaceae > Variovorax > Variovorax sp. YR566. Next base: position 3,667,768 of record NZ_CP197092.1, read on the forward strand.
CCAGGCAATGTGATTGCGCGACCGGCAGTTTATGCGGTCGTTACGACAAATCGCGGTAGGCCAGCGTCGCAAGTTTGAGCAGAACTTCTCGCGGCAGCTTGCCGGCGAGGGCATAGCCGAAGCCCTGGTCGACCCAGTAGAAGCTGGGCACGGGGCCTTCGGAGGCGAAGCGGAAGGCGGTTTCGCGTGCGGCGGTGGCTCCGGCGGCATTGGCGTCCAGCGTGCCGATGTAGAGCGTCACGCGCTCGCCGGCCGCATCTTCGAACATGAACTGGGCCCGCGCGCCGGTTTCCCCGGGCAGCAGGCGGCCGCCGACCAGGGTGTAGCCCTGGGTGGAGAGGTCGGGCACCTTCAGCGGCCTGTCGAGGCGCCTGGAGAGCCACTGGACCAAGTGCTGCTGCTCGGAGGCAGCCACTTCGACGGGGTGTCTTTTCTCGGGTGCGTAGACGGCGTGCGCGACAGAGGCGTCGTGCACGAATTCGCGCACCGCCGGCACCTTGGCCAGTTGCGTGCCGCCGCGCGGCGCGGACCATTGGACATTCCCGAGCCAGCCGGCAGCGAAGGCGATCAGCAGACCTGCCGCCATGCCGCCCCAGCGAAGCCAGGAGACGTGCCGCGCCGTTCGCGGCAGATGCCGATCGAGTGCGCCCATCAGGGCAGCGGGAACCGGTTCGTCGAGCAGTTCGCCATGCAGCCGGCGCAAGGCATCGCGCTGCGTGTGCCAGGCCGCGACCTTGGCGGCCACGGCGGGATCGCTGGCAATGGCTTCCTCGACCGCGCCATGACGATCGGCGGCCAACTGGCCATCGACCCAGGCGTGCAGCTCGTCGTCGGTAGGGGGCGGGGCGGGGCGGCTCATGGTGCGGCGGGTTTCATTTGAGGCGGCGCAGGCCGGGGCGAACGGGCGTCGATGCGCCGTCCATCAGTTCCTGCAGCCGGACGCGGGCACGCGACAGGCGCGACATCACCGTGCCGGCCGGGATGCCGAGCACCTTGGCCACTTCGGCATACGACAGGTCTTCGAGCGTCACCAGCAGCAGCACGGCGCGCTGTTCGTGCGGCAACTGCATCAGGCAGCGCTGCAGGTCGAGGCTGGTGCCCTGGTCGCGACCAGGATCGACGCCGCCCTGCAGTTCGTGCGGCAGGTCGTCGAGCGATACCACGGCATGGGGTGGTGGCGTGCGGCGCACCTGACTCGCGAAGATGTTGTGCATGACGGTGAAGAGCCACGCGCGCAGGTCGCTGCCCACCACCCACAGACGCCATTTGCTGCAGGCGCGCTCCAGCGTGTCCTGCACCAGGTCGTCGGCCGCCCACGCATTGCCCGTGAGTGCCCGCGCATAGCGGCGCAGGCTCGGGATGTGCTCGACCAGCAGGCGGGCGTCCATGGGGCGTGGATCGATCGATCAGGGCTTGGCGGTTTGCCAGGTGCCGTTGACGCCGTCACCGGTCTTGTCGCCCGGCTTGGTGTCCTTGGCCCAGTAGTACAGCGGCCAGCCCTTGGCGGCCCATTGCTTCTTGCCGTCGTCGCGGGTGACGATGGTGAAGTCGCCGCTCGGCTTGTCGCTGTCGGCGGCCATGAAAGGTGGCCAATTGGTGGCGCAGCCGCCATTGCAGACCGACTTGCCGTTGCCGGCCGTGTCCTTGTCGAAGGTGTAGAGCGTCATGCCGTTCGCACCGACCAGCGCGCCGTCGGCGGGCTTGGGCTGGGCGAAGGCGGGGAGCGCGAGAACGGCGCTCAGCAATACGGCGGAAGATGCGCGAAAAGGCGACATGGAAAGACTCCTGGGTTGTGTGTGGCGACACCGGTGGGTCCGGTGACAACCGCACAAACGCCCGCAGCCCGTCTTTTATTCCATTGCCCGCAAAAAAAGATTCAGCGGCTGCGGTTCTTCATTGCGCGCTCGACTTCGCGCTTGCCTTCGCGGTCCTTGATGGTGTCGCGCTTGTCGTGCTCGGCCTTGCCCTTTGCCAGCGCGATCTCGCACTTCACCTTGCCGGCCTTCCAGTGCAGGTTGAGCGGCACCAGCGTGTAGCCCTTTTGCTCGACTTTGCCGATCAGGCGACGGATTTCGTCCTTCTTCAGCAGCAGCTTCTTGGTACGGACCGAATCGGGGTTGACGTGGGTGGATGCGCTCTTGAGCGGGTTGATCTGGCAACCCACGACGAACAGTTCGCCATTGCGGATCACCACGTAGCCGTCGGTGAGCTGCACCTTGCCTTCGCGCAGCGATTTGACTTCCCAGCCTTCGAGGACCATGCCGGCCTCGAAGCGTTCTTCGAAGAAATAGTTGTACGCGGCCTTCTTGTTGTCGGCGATGCGGGAGGAGGTATCTTGTTTCTTTGTGGCCATGACTCGGGAATGTGGGGGCTGCATGGCTTCAATACAATCCGTCGCGCACGCTGTGTCGATTCTATGAAAACAGTCAACAAGTCCGTCCTCATCTGGTACAGCGCCGAAGAGATGTATGCGCTCGTCACCGATGTGGCGAGGTATCCGCAGTTTCTTCCCTGGTGCGACAAGGCCCGCATCATCGAGCAGGACGAGGCCGGCATGACGGCCGAAGTCGGCTTGGCCTTTGCCGGTTTGCACCAGAGCTTTACCACCCGCAACACCCATGTTCCGGGGCGCGAGGTGCAGCTGAAGCTGGTCGACGGGCCGTTCTCCAACCTCGACGGCAAGTGGAAGTTCGTGCCCGTGGGCGAGCAGGGCGAGCGCGCCTGCCGCGTCGAGCTGCACATGAGCTACGGCTTCAGCAATTTCGCCCTGCAGGCGCTGGTCGGACCGGTGTTCGACACCATCGCCTCCAGTCTTGTCGAAGCCTTCGTCAAGCGCGCCGAGCAGGTCTACGGCGCACCCTGATGACCATCGAGGTCACGCTGAGCTGCTCGCCCGCGGCACGCGAGGTGTTCGAGCAGGTGCTGCAGCTCTTGCCCGAGACAACACTGGCCGATGCGGTGCGGGCCAGCGATCTTTCGCTGCGTTTTCCGGACCTGGATTGGCGTCATGCGATGACGCCGGGCATCTGGGGCAGGGTGGTCGAGTGGGACCAGCCCCTGAAGGACGGCGACCGCATCGAGCTGTGCCGCCCTCTCGCGGTGGACCCCAAGGTGGCGCGCCGGGAGCGCTTCCAGCGCCAGGGATCGAAGGGAACCGGCTTGTTCGCGAATCGCCGCAAGGGCGGCAAGGCCGGCTACTGAACTCGAGCTATCGGGCTACTTGCAGTCGCTGTTGATGACCGTCTGAAGGCGCTTCTGCTCGGCGGCGCGTGCGGCGTCGTCCATGATCTCGCGCTCGCCCTGCGAATTGACCTTGGCAATGCGCATGCCGCTGTCGACGGTGGCCTTGCCCTGGCGTGCGAGAGCGCAGTTGTCGGCCTTGGCCTTTGCGACCTTGGCGGCTTCTGCGGCTTCCTTGGCCTTTGCTTCGGCCTCGGCCTTCTTGGTCTTTTCCTCGAGCTCCTTGTCGACACCAGTCGGCTTCGGCGTGCCCGCCGTCTTGGCCGGTGCAGTTGCCTCGGCCGGCGTACCTTCAGCGGGCGGCGCATCGACGTTGGGGTTCGCAGTGGAGCGCGCCGCTGGCGGCGGGCCCACGCGGCGCAGGATGTTCTTCTCGGGCACATCGGGCGGTGGCGCCTGATCGCTGAAGACCTTCTTGCCGTTCTTGTCGAGCCATTGCCATTGCGCGCTTGCCGAAAGCGGCAGCACAACGACACATCCCAGTACCAGCCAGTGCACGAATTTCATCCCCGAAGTTTAGCCGGGCCTTACTTTTTGCAACATCCCGCTTAGGTAGTTTTGCAACGCCCATGAAAAGCCCGGGCCGGCGAACAGGCCGGGCGCCTCGTTACAATCCGTCTTTTGGAGCTTCACCCATGCGCCTTCTCGGCAAAGCGCTCACCTTCGACGACGTGTTGTTGGTGCCAGCGTTCTCCCAGGTCCTGCCCAAGGACACCTCCCTCGCCACCAAACTCTCCCGCAACATCACGCTGAACCTGCCGCTCGTCTCGGCGGCCATGGACACCGTGACCGAAGCCCGCCTTGCGATCGCCATCGCGCAAGAGGGCGGCATCGGGATCGTGCACAAGAACCTCACCGCGCAACAGCAGGCCGCCGAAGTGGCCCGCGTGAAGCGCTACGAGTCGGGCGTTCTGCGCGACCCGGTGGTGATCACCCCGACGCACTCGGTGCGCCAGGTGATGGCGCTGTCAGACCAGCTCGGCATCTCGGGCTTCCCGGTGGTTGACGGCGGCAAGGTCGTTGGCATCGTGACGGGGCGCGACCTGCGCTTCGAGAATCGCTATGACGTGCCGGTCAGCGAAATCATGACCCAGCGCGAGAAGCTCATCACCGTGCCCGACGGCACCACGCTGGCCGAAGCCAAGGCATTGCTCAACAAGTACAAGCTCGAGCGGCTGCTCGTCATCAACGGTGACTGGGAGCTCAAGGGCCTCATCACCGTCAAGGACATCACCAAGCAGACCAGCTTCCCCAATGCAGCACGCGACGCCAACGGCCGCCTGCGCGTGGGCGCTGCGGTCGGCGTGGGCGACGGTACCGAAGAGCGCGTCGAAGCCCTGGTGAAGGCCGGCGTCGACGCCATCGTGGTCGACACCGCCCACGGCCATAGCTTTGGCGTGATCGAGCGCGTGCGCTGGGTCAAGAAAAACTACCCGCAGGTCGAAGTCATCGGCGGCAACATCGCCACCGGCGACGCCGCGCGCGCGCTGGCCGACGCCGGCGCCGACGCGGTCAAGGTCGGCATCGGCCCGGGCTCCATCTGCACCACCCGCATCGTGGCCGGCGTGGGCGTGCCGCAGATCATGGCGGTCGACAGCGTCGCCACCGCGCTGCAGGGCACGGGCATTCCGCTGATCTCCGATGGCGGTGTGCGCTACTCGGGCGACATCGCCAAGGCCATCGCGGCCGGCGCGAGCACCGTCATGATGGGCAGCATGTTCGCCGGCACCGAAGAGGCACCGGGCGAAATCGTTCTGTACCAGGGCCGCAGCTACAAGAGCTACCGCGGCATGGGCTCCATCGGCGCGATGCAGCAGGGCAGTGCCGACCGGTACTTCCAGGAATCGACCACCGGCAACCCCAACACCGACAAGCTGGTGCCCGAAGGCATCGAAGGCCGCGTCCCCTACAAGGGCTCGATCGTCTCCATCGTCTACCAGATGGCTGGCGGCGTGCGCGCCAGCATGGGCTACTGCGGCTGCGCGACCATCGAGGACATGCAGAACAAGGCCGAATTCGTCGAGATCACCACGGCCGGCATCCGTGAGAGCCACGTCCACGACGTGCAGATCACGAAGGAAGCGCCGAACTACCGCGCCGAGTAGTCTGGCCCCCACGCTCCCCCACTGCGTGTGGGTCGCTGCCCCCCGAGGGGGCCGCAGGCCGCCTTGGGGCGGCCCGGCGCCGGCCTGAAGCCCATTCTGGCCAGACCTTGAAAGTCAGGCCAGAATGGGTTTAGAATTTGGGCCAGATTCAAATTTTCTGGCCCAAATGCAATCCATCGGCATCGCTGAAGCCAAGAACAACTTCTCGGCCCTGATCGACTCGGTCGAAAAGGGCGAGGAGGTTCGCATCACCCGCCACGGCAAGGAAGTCGTGCGCATGCTGCCGGTGCGCCGCAAGCCGGTTATCACCGACGAGCAGATCGAGCGCGAACTCGGCCAGATCGACGCGCTGCACGCCACCATCCAACCCGGCCTGCCATTGCGCGCCTTGCTCGACGAAGGGCGCCAATCGTGACAGCCTTCGTCATGGACGCCTCCGTCACCGCCGCCTGGCTGCTGCCCGACATGGCCAGCGAACACACCCGCAAGCTCTACGCTGCCATCCGCCGCGACGAGGTCGAGCCGCAGGCGCCCAACGCCTGGCAGTGGGAGTGCGCCAACATTCTTGCCAATGGCGTACGCAGCGGCCGCATTCCGGCGTCCGCGGTCGAAGGGCTGTGGAGCGTGCTCGACGCCATCCGCCATCGCGTCGAGCTGCATGAACTCGCGCCGGCCCAGCACAAGGCTGTGCTCGCGGTCGCCATCGATGCCGGCGTCTCGCTCTACGACGCGGGCTACCTCTGGCTCGCAAAGTCGCTCAATCTCCCGCTCGCCACCTTCGACGAGCACCTCATCCAGGCGGCGCCGCAAGCGGGCGTCAAGCTGTTCGACATTTCAACGCTCTGAGTCCTTTCGCCATGCAACACGACAAGATCCTCATCCTCGACTTCGGCTCGCAAGTCACGCAGCTCATCGCACGCCGCGTGCGCGAGGCGCACGTGCTGAGCGAAGTGCACCCCTGCGACGTTACCGACGAATGGGTACGCGAATACGCCGCCGACGGCCACCTCAAGGGCGTGATCCTTTCCGGCAGCCACGCCAGCGTGTACGAAGAAACCACCGACAAGGCTCCGCAGGCCGTGTTCGACCTCGGCGTGCCCGTGCTCGGCATCTGCTACGGCATGCAGACCATGGCGCACCAGCTCGGCGGCAAGGTCGAGGGCGGCCACAAGCGCGAGTTCGGCTTCGCGGCCGTGCGCGCCCATGGCCACACCGCGCTGCTGAAGGACATTGCCGACTTCACCACGCCTGAAGGCCACGGCATGCTCAACGTGTGGATGAGCCACGGCGACAAGGTCACCGAACTGCCACCGGGCTTCAAGCTCATGGCAAGCACCGACAGCTGCCCCATCGCCGGCATGGCCGACGAGGCGCGCCGCTACTACGCGCTGCAGTTCCACCCCGAAGTGACGCACACCGTGCAGGGCAAGGCGATCATCGAGCGCTTCGTGCTCGGCATCTGCGACGCCAAGCCCGACTGGGTCATGCGCGACCACATCGCCGAAGCCGTCGAGAAAATCCGCGAGCAGGTGGGCGACGAGGAAGTGATCCTCGGCCTCTCGGGCGGTGTGGATTCGAGCGTGGCAGCCGCGCTCATCCACCGCGCCATCGGCGACCAGTTGACCTGCGTGTTCGTCGACCACGGCCTGTTGCGCCTGAACGAGGGCGACATGGTCATGGAGATGTTCGAAGGCAAGCTGCACGCGAAGGTGATCCGCGTCGATGCCAGCGACCTGTTCCTCGGCAAGCTCGCAGGCGTGAGCGACCCTGAAGCCAAGCGCAAGATCATCGGCGGCGAGTTCGTCACCGTGTTCAAGCAGGAGGCCGCCAAGCTCAAGGCGGGCGACGGTGGCCACAAGGGTGCGACCTTCCTGGCGCAGGGCACTATCTATCCCGACGTCATCGAGTCGGGCGGCGCCAAGAGCAAGAAGGCCGTCACCATCAAGAGCCACCACAACGTGGGCGGCCTGCCCGAGCAGCTTGGCCTGAAGCTGCTCGAACCGCTGCGCGACCTGTTCAAGGACGAAGTGCGCGAACTGGGCGTGGCACTCGGCCTGCCGCCCGAGATGGTGTATCGCCATCCGTTCCCCGGCCCGGGCCTGGGCGTGCGCATCCTCGGTGAAGTGAAGAAGGAATACGCCGACCTGCTGCGCCGCGCCGACGCGATCTTCATCGAGGAGCTGCGCAACTTCACCGACGCCGAAACGGGCAAGACCTGGTACGACCTCACGAGCCAGGCCTTTACCGTGTTCCTGCCCGTGAAGAGCGTGGGCGTGATGGGCGACGGCCGCACCTACGACTACGTGGTGGCGCTGCGCGCCGTGCAGACCAGCGACTTCATGACGGCCGACTGGGCCGAGCTGCCGTACGCGCTGCTCAAGAAGGTGTCGGGGCGCATCATCAATGAAGTGCGGGGCATCAATCGTGTGACCTACGACGTGTCGAGCAAGCCGCCGGCGACGATCGAGTGGGAATGATTTGCCGCATTTCGCGGACATGCGTCTGCCATAGGTAGGCCGGGCTTCCGGCCTACCACTTCGGTCAGAAGCTCGCCTTCAGACCCACCGTCAGCATCCCGCCCTTGGCCTGCTTCGACAGCTTGCCGAAGTAGTCGTAGTCCGCGGTGATGGCAAGGTTCTGCGTCACGCGGTACTCCGCGCCGAAGCCTGCCATTACGCCGGTCGAACTGCCCGAGATGCGCTGGTTGACCGGCACCCAGTTGTTGTCGCCGGAAATGCGTCCACGCGAAACACCGAGGCGGCCGTTGATGGCGAAGGAATCGCCCAGCGGCAGGCGCGCGGTGGCGGCTGCGTAGAAGACCTGGCCCGTGCCGCTTTGCAGGCGGGAGTAGGCGCCGCCCGAGCTCCACTGGCTTACGCGGCCGAGGCGCGCATAGCCGGCTTCCACACCGAAGTTTTCCGTCAGCCTGTAGCCGCCGTAGAGCTTGTAGGCCGTGCCGGCCTTGCTGCTCTTCTCGCCGCCCCATGGCACGGGCACGCGGTTGGACGACGGCAGGCTGTAGCTCGAGCGGCCGATGGCGCCGCCTACATAGAGTCCGGTATCTGCGTTCGGAGCGGCGGCGTGCGCGCCGATGGCAGTGGTGCCGAGCAAAAGTGCGGCGAGGGCAGAGCAGGCAAGCGAATGCTTCAAGATGAAATTCCTGGTTGGAGCTGTTGAGATTTGTGCGACGCGTGACCGGCTGTTTGACCCTGTCACCGGCGTGCGACGATTCTCAAATTCCAATCTGAAGAAGAGCTTTATGCTTGCTGAAGGGCTCATGAAGCGCACTCTCGATGCGCGATGATCGGAGCAATGCCAGAACAGCTTTTTCTTCCCGGAATCGATCCCCCGCCGCGGCCCCTGCCGCGTCCACGAAGCAAGGTGCTCCGCAAGGAACCACTGCCGCACGCACTCTTTTTCGCACTGCTCCCCGACATGCAAGACGCCGCGATGATCGCCGCGCTCGGCGAGCGCATGAATTCGCAACACGCCCTGAAGGGAACGCTGGTCGAGGCGCATCGCCTGCATGTCACGCTGTTCGATCTCGGCGACTACGTGCAGGTGCCGGCCGACAAGGTGGCGCAGGCTTCGAATGCTGCTGCCTCGGTGCCTGTGCCGGCATTCGATGTCGCTTTCGAGAAATCCATGAGCTACGCGAAAGGCGCGCTGGTGCTGTGCGCCGACGATGAGGAGAACGTCTCGGCCCTGCGGATTTTCAGGCAGCGTTTGGGCGAGGCACTGGCCGATGCCGGCCTGAAACCCTCGCGCTCATTCACGCCGCACATGACCGTCGCCTACGCGCGGCGCAAGCTCGAGAAGCACGCGCTCGAAGCGCCAGTCCGGTGGACTGCCGGGTCGCTCGTTCTGATCGACAGTCACGTCGGCGAAGGCGCGCACGAGGTGCTGGGCCGGTGGCCTGACAACACTGCGGTCGCCTGAGGCGAGCGTGCGGGGTCTCCCTGCCAGTCGCAATCAATCGCCGTCCGCGAAGTTGTCGAACAGCAGCCCGCGCAGCCATTGGTTGCCCGGGTCGCGATGCGCCTTCGCGTGCCAGAACAGATTGATCGCAATCTGCGGCAGTGCCACCGGGTGAGGGCGCCACACCAGCCCGAAAGGCTCGGCGATGCTCTGCGCGAGCCGCTCGGGCACGGTCGCGATCATGTCGCTGGAGCGCAGGATGTGACCGATGGCCACGAAGTGCGGCACCTTGAGCTTGATACGCCGGTGAATGCCCTGAGCCGCCATCACGTCGTCGGCCTTGCCATGACCCGTGCCGGCCGCCTGCACCTGCACGTGGTCGGCCGCGCTGAAATCCTTGAGCGACACGCTGCGCTTGCGTGCGAGCGGATGCTCCTTTGAAAAGATGCACACATAGCGCTGCAGGAACAGCCGGCGCTGGAACACGCCGGCTTTCAGCTGCGGCAGCAGGCCGATGGCGATGTCGACGTGGCCGGCTTCCAGCTCGTCGCGCAGGCTGGCCGCGGTGTTGTTGCGCACCGTACTGATGGTCACGCCGGGCGCCGCCACCGACAGCGCCTCCATCAGCCGCGGCGTGAAGTAGATCTCGCCGATGTCGGTCATCGCGAGCGTGAAGCCGCGCGTGCTCGTGGCGGGGTCGAACACCACTTGCTGGTTGAGCGCCGTGTGCAGCGCGCCCATCGCGTAGGCCACCGGTTCGGCCAGCTGCAGCGCGAAGGGCGTGGGCTCCATGCCGCGCGCGGTGCGCAGGAACAGTTCGTCGCCCAGCAGCTTGCGCAGCCGCGCCAGCGCATTGCTGATGGCCGGCTGCGAGAGTCCGAGTGACTCGGCCACGGCCGATACGCGTTTCTCGGCCAGCATGCGGTCGAACACGAGCAGCAGGTTGAGGTCGATGTCCTTGAGTTGCATGGCGCACCTTTATTCATCGTGGTGATGCAGAGGATTCACCAAATTCTATTGGTCAATCGGCAGCGGCCGCGCATCATCCAGCCCCAGAGACAAGCCGGCCATGACGCCGGCGCAAGAGAACCCCACGATGGACCTGCATATTCACCCCCTTGCCCGCACCCTCGAAGTTCGCCCCGGCGCGAACCTGCTCGAAGTGCTGCGCGAGCATCATGTGCCGGTGTCGTACAGCTGCATGTCGGGGCGCTGCGGCACCTGCCGCTGCAAGGTGGTGTCGGGCCAGGTGCTCGACGCTGGCCAGGACGCGATCCGGCCCGACGGGCAAGGCGAGCGCTACGTACTGGCCTGCCAGAGCACGCTGACCGAAAGCTGCGCCATCGAGATCCCGGAGCCCGACGAAGTGGTGGTGCACCCGGCGCGCATCCTCAAGTCCACTGTCACCGGTATCGACGTGCTTACGCACGACATCCGGCGCTTGCGCCTGAAGCCGAACAAGCCGCTGGAGTTTTCTCCTGGGCAGTATGCGCAGCTGCAATTCGCGCCCGACCTGGCGCGGCCGTATTCGATGGCGGGGCTGAGCCACGACTCGGAGCTTGAATTCCACGTGCGCAGGGTGCCCGGCGGGCGAGTCACGGCGCACATCTTCGAGCAACTGTGCGTAGGCGATTCGGTGCGGGTGAGCGGGCCGCTGGGCACGGCCTACCTGCGCACGAAGCATCGAGGGCCGATGCTCTGCGCAGCGGGTGGCACGGGGCTGGCGCCCATCCTGTCGATCGTGCGGGGCGCCATCGCGGCGGGGCTCAAGCAGGCCATTCACCTCTACCTGGGCATGCGCTCCGATGCCGACGTCTACGGCCTGCAGGAACTGCGCGAGCTGCAGGCGCAGCACCCTGGCCTGAACGTGCATGTGGTCGTCGTCACCGGCCCCGCGCTCGACGGCCAGCGCATCGGCCTTATCACCGACGCCATTCGCGCCGACTGGCCCGGCAGCCTCGATGGCTGGCGCGCCTACCTCTGCGGCTCGCCGCCGATGGTCGAGGCCGTGACGCAACTGGTGCGCGGACGCGGCCTTGCCCCCGAGCAAACCCATGCCGATGCCTTCTACCTGCAAGGCACCTGAAGCAAAGACCCACGAGAAAAGAAAAGGAGACCCGCGATGACCACGCAAGCCGTGTTCCCCATCGAGCTGAAATGGGAAAGCGAAAAGAGCAGCCGCATTCCCTTCATGGCCTATACCGACGAGGCGCTGCACAAGAAGGAGCTGCAGCGCTTTTTCTATGAAAAGCACTGGTGCTACGTCGGCCTGGAAGCCGAGATTCCGAACCCGGGCGACTTCAAGCGCACCACCATCGGCGAGCGCTCGGTCGTCATGTCGCGCGACGAAGAGGGCGCCATCCACGTCTTCGAGAACGTCTGCGCCCACCGCGGCATGCAGTTCTGCCGCGAGCGCCAGGGCAACCGCAAGGAGTTCGTCTGCCCCTACCACCAGTGGAACTACACGCTCAAGGGCGATCTTCAGGGCGTGCCGTTTCGCCGCGGCGTGAAGCAGGACGGCAAGGTCAACGGAGGCATGCCAGCCGACTTCAAGACCGAGGAGCACGGCCTCACCAAGCTCAAGGTGGCCACGCGCGGCGGCGTGGTGTTCGCGTCGTTCGACCATGAAATCGAGTCGTTCGAAGACTTCCTCGGCCCCGACATCCTTCATTACTTCGACCGCCTGTTCGACGGCCGCAAGCTCACCATCCTCGGCTACAACCGCCAGCGCATTCCGGGCAACTGGAAGCTCATGCAGGAGAACATCAAGGACCCGTATCACCCGGGCCTGCTGCACACCTGGTTCGTCACTTTCGGGCTTTGGCGCGCAGACAACAAGTCGGAGCTGAAGATGGACGCTCGCGGCCGCCACGCCGCCATGATTTCCACGCGCGGCAACGCCGGCAAGGCTGCGCAGGTCACGCAGGTGTCGAGCTTCAAGGAGAGCATGCAGCTGAAGGACCCGCGCTTTCTCGACATCGTGCCCGAGCCCTGGTGGGGCGGGCCGACCGCGGTGATGATGACGCTGTTTCCGAGCCTGATCCTGCAGCAGCAGGTCAACAGCGTGTCGACGCGGCATATCCAGCCGGTGGGGCACGATGCCTTCGATTTCGTCTGGACGCACTTCGGCTTCGAGGACGACACCGAGGAGATGACGCAGCGACGCCTGCGCCAGGCCAATCTGTTCGGGCCGGCCGGCTTCGTCTCGGCCGACGACGGCGAGGTCATCGAGTTCTCGCAGGAAGGCTTCGAGCAGAAGCCCTTCCACCGCACGCTCGCCGAGCTCGGCGGACGCGAGGTCGAGAACACCGACCACATGGTGACCGAGACGCTGATCCGCGGCATGTATCGCTACTGGCGCGAGGTGATGGAAGCATGACGAACCTCGACGCCAACACTTATCTCGATCTGTCGCGGCTCTACGCGGCCTACGCGCATGCCGTCGATTCCGGCAACTGGGACCTGTGGCCTGCGTTCTTCATCGAGCAATGCAGCTACCGCCTGCAGCCGCGCGAGAACCACGAGCGCAACCTGCCGCTGGCCACGCTCTCCTTCGAGAGCCGCGGCATGCTGGAAGACCGGGTCTACGGCATCAAGGAGACGCTGTTCCACGACCCGTACTACCAGCGCCACGTCGTCGGACTGCCGCTGGTGCACAAGGTCGATGACAACGGCACGATTCACAGCGAGGCCAACTATGCGGTGTTCCGCACCAAGCTTGACCAGGCCTCGACCGTGTTCAACGTGGGGCGCTACCTCGACACCGTGGTGCCCACGCCCGAGGGCCTGAAGTTCGCCACGCGCCTGTGCGTGTTCGACAGCGAAATGATCCCGAACTCCATCATCTACCCCATCTGAAAGCAACCATGAGCACGATGACCTGGGTCGACGCCGCGGCAGTCGACGACGTTCCCTCCGACGACGTGGTGGGTATCGAGGTGCAGGGGAGGGACATCGCCCTCTACGGCACCGAGGACGGCATTCACGCCACCGACAACATCTGCACGCACGGCCACGCGCGGCTGTGCGACGGCTTTCTCGAAGGCCACGAGATCGAATGCCCGCTGCACCAGGGGCGCTTCGACGTGCGCACGGGCAAGGCGATGTGCGCGCCGCTCACGGAAGACCTGCGCAGCTACCCGGTGAAGATCGAAGGCGGGCGGGTGTTTCTCGCGTTCGAGGGCTGATCTGTTCTGCCTCTTGTCCGCACCGTCTGTATCTGTTCTGCCGCGAAAGGGCTGGCGACAATGACGCTCCCCTTCACGGAACAGCCATGACAGCAGAAAAGACCCGGGACCAGATCGCCGACCAGATTGCCGCCGAGCTCGGCCACAGCTTCGACGGCGAGATCATCGCCGGCGGCCACTACGTGCCGCTGGTGCGCGACGGCCGCACGATCTACCTCAGCGGCCAGGTGCCGCGCGTGGGCACCACGGTGGTGGTTACCGGCCGCGTCGGTGACGCGGTGTCGCTCGACAAGGCCCGCGAAGGCGCGCAGATCAGCACACTGCGCAGCCTCGCGCTGCTGCGGCGTGCGCTCGGTTCTCTCGATGCCGTCGAGAAGGTCTTGCGCGTCGGCGTATTCGTGCAGTGCACAGCCGACTTCACCCAGCAGAGCGAAGTGGCCGATGCCGCATCCGACCTGCTGCACCGCGTGTTTGGCGATGCCGGCGTGCATGTGCGCACGGCGGTCGGTGTCTATGCGCTGCCGAAGAATGCGACCGTCGAGGTCGAGATGACGGTCGCTGCCAAGCAGAACATCGGCTAACGCGACGTCAGGCCGGTGAGGTCGCGCGCCAGTTGGGCGATGGTCAGCGGTGCGCAGCCTTCGGCGTTGTTGCTCACGGTGACGAAGGCGTTCTGGCCTGCACGGGTGGTGCCCGCAATCACCTTGGCCAGTGCCTCGCGCGTCTCGGGATCGGGGTCGACGATCTTGTCGAAAGGGCCGTAGAGCTTTTCCGCGTCTTCATAGCCGAAGCGGCCGTGGCGCCTGTGCAGGTTCCAACGGCACACCAGCGGCCCGGGCCAGAGCGCGCGCAGCATCGGCAATTGCTCTTCGATGGGAGGCATCTTGGCGTGCAGGCCCATGCAGAAGGTGGCGTGCACGCTGCGCAACATTTCGGCGAAGGCGGGGTTCAGCAGTTGCGGGTCGCGCACCTCGACGGCTACTACCGCGTCGGGCGCGACCGATGTGAGGTCGGGCAGCGATTCGAGCATTGCCGCGATGCGCGCGAGCAGCGCGGGCTGGTCGGCGAGGATGTGCCCGGGAATCGGGCTCAGCTGGAACACCAGCACGCCGATGCGATGGCCCAGGCCTTCGAGCGCGGGCAGCACGAATTCCTGCCGCGCGATCTCGCTGCTGAGGAAGACGGGGTTGGCCTGCATGCCGCGTCCGCTTTCATCGCGCACGGTGGCATCGGTGACAAGGCTCGGCGCTTTCACCACGAAGCGGAAGTCGTCGGGCACCATGGCCGCGTAACGTGCGTACTGGCTGGCTGTGAGGGCGCGGTAAAAGTTGCGGTCCAGGCTCACTGTGCGGAACAACGGGTGCTTCGCCAGTGCGGAGAGGCCGTTTTTCGACAGCACGGTCTCGGCGTATTCGCCGTCCCACACCAGGTTGGCCCAACCCGGATAGCTCCACGACGAGGTGCCTAGCCGCAGCTTGGGCGGCAGTGCCGCGGCGAGCTCGACCAGCTCCGGGTCGGTGGGCGCGGGCTCGACCGTGCCGGTGCGCGATTTCTTTTTCGCGGGTGGCTCGGGGGCGGGGGCCGCAGCCGCCTCTTGAGGGCGCGGCAGTTCGGGGAAAAGGGAGTCCTGTACTTCAGCCATGTCTGGGCTCGCATTCTGGGCCAACATCGAACACGCCTGCCGCGCCGGGCACAATCCGCGCCATGAAACAGTGGTTGCGGACGCAGGGTGGTTGGTGGCTGGCATGGCTGGCGCTCACCGCCGTGGGCGCGGTGTGGATCGCGCGCGCAGAGCTCGCGCAGATGCACCAGGACTTCGAGACTGACGTGCGCATCGCGCACCGGCTCATGAGCCAGCAGATGGTGCAGTACGACGCGGTGCTGGCCACGCTTGCGCTGCTGGAGCCAAGCACCGGCGCGGACCATCCGGAGCAGCGCCTGCCCTCGGTGTACTCGTCGATCCTGCGCGTGCAGCGGCGCGACCGCGACGAGCCCTGGTCAGACGGCGCGCAGGCCGCTGCACTGGCCGCGGCGGAGGCGCGCTCGCGCAGCCAGCAGCGCGCAGAGTTGGCGGTTCTCGACCTGGTCCACGGCCGCTACGTGCTGGTGATCGGCGCCACGCCGTTCAGCTATGCGCTCGACATCGACCTGGCCGGCTCCGTGCCGTGGCGCGACTGGCCTATGAACCCGCAGCGCAGCCCGGTGCGGCTGAGCCTGCAGCGCGACGGTCAGCAACTGGTGCTGCAACCGGGCGTGCCGGCCGCGAACGGCTGGCGCTTCGACCTGACAAAGCCACTGGCGTCGCCGAGCCAGCCGTTCGACCTCGTTGCCGAGCGGCAGGTGGGCTGGGGAGAACTGCCGTGGCGTGGCATCGCCGGCTGGGCCGTGGCGATTGCGGTGTTGCTGGCGGGCCTGTGGGCCGCGCAGCGCCAGCGCGTTGCGCGGCGGCGGGCCGAAGAACTGCTGCGGCTTGGACAGGTCGCGCGGCTCAATGCGCTGGGCGAGTTGTCGGCCGGCCTGGCGCACGAACTCAACCAGCCGCTCACGGCTGTGCTGGCCAACGCGCAGGCTGCGCGCCGCCTGCTCGACGACGACCCTCCCGACCTGGCCACGGCACGCGATGCGATGGGGCAGGCCGTGGAGCAGGCTCGCCGCGCGGCCGGTGTGGTGGGGCGCCTTCGCCGCGTCATCGAGCGGCCCGAGGCGGGTGGCGAAGAAGCGAAGCCGCTGGTGCTGCAGGAGGTAGTGCGCAGCGCCATGCACCTGCTGGTGCCGGAGTTCACCAAACACGCGATCAACGCGCAGTTCGATGCCACTGCGCAGGCGCCGGTGCGCGTACAGGCCGAGGCGGTGGCGCTCGAACAGATCGTGCACAACCTGCTGATGAACGCGCTGCAGGCGCTCGACCTTGTGCCGGCGGCAGAGCGGCGCCTCGTCGTATCCGTCGGCCGCAATGGGCAGGAGGGCGTGCTGACCGTGACCGACAACGGACGCGGCATCGCCCCCGAAGCTCTGCCGCGCCTCTTCGAACCTTTCTTCAGCACACGCGAAGGCGGGCTGGGCCTCGGCCTGAGCCTCAGCGAAACGCTGGCCAGCGGCATGGGCGGCAGCCTGAGCGCGGCCAACGCCTCGCCGCGCGGCGCGCGCTTCACCTTGCTGCTTCCGCTTGTTGCGCCGTCTCAATGAACATACCGAGCACCCATCAGCCGCAATCCCCGCTGGTCCACCTGATCGACGACGACCAGGCGGTGCGTGACAGCCTGTCGCTGCTGATCGGCACGGTCGGCCTGCGCGTGCAGGCCTGGGCCGATCCGCAGGTCTTCATCGACGGCTTTGATCGCGCAAGCGTGGGCGCCATCGTGCTCGACGTGCGTATGCCCGGTATCAGCGGTCTTACGGTGCTCGACCGGCTGGTGGCGCAGGGCGTCGACCAGCCCGTGATCATGCTCACGGGCCACGGCACGGTCGAGATGTGCCGCCGTGCCTTCAAGGCCGGGGCAGCCGAGTTCCTCGAAAAACCTGTGGACGACGAGCAACTGCTCGAGGCGCTGCAGCAGGCGGTGCGGCAGCACGTGCGCTCGCGCCAACGCTCGCAGGCCGACAACGCGGCGCGTGAGCGGGTGGCGCAACTGTCGGAGCGCGAGCGCGAGGTGCTGGCCTTCATCGTGCAGGGGCTCACCAACAAGGAGATTGCGCGCACGCTGACGCTGTCGCCGCGCACGGTCGAGACGCACCGCGCCAACCTGTTCGCCAAGCTCGACTGCGATTCGCTCGCTCAGCTGATCCGGCGCTATGCCGTGCTGGTGGACTGCGCTCCGTAGTTCTACGGAGCGCCGGGCGTAGCCGTACGAATGGCTACGGCGGCGCATGTTTTCTACAGTGGCGCAGCTGTCGGCAACAGCCGGCGCAACCACCCGTTTCACTGGAGAAAACGAACAATGCAATCCATCCTTCGCCTCGGCGGCCTCGCCGTTCTGCTCGCCGCTTCCGTCGCCCAGGCCCAGACGCCCGCACCTGCGGTGCGCACTGAAAAGAACATGTCGCTCGTGCTGGCCAACCAGATCGCGGCCGAGGCCGTGGCGGCCTGCGCTGCCAACGGCTACAACGTGGCGGCCACAGTGGTCGACCGCGCCGGGACCGTGCGTGCTGTGCAGCGCGCCGACAACGCCGGCCCGCACACGCTGGCATCGAGCGAGCGCAAGGCCTGGACTTCGGCTTCGGCCAAGAGCCCGACGCAGGCCATGATGGAAGGCGCGCAGAAGAACCCGGCCGCCGCCAACCTGGTGTACCTGCCGGGCTTCCTGGTGTTGGGTGGCGGTGTGCCGATCAAGT
Organism: Variovorax sp. YR566; assembly: GCF_051992195.1. Taxonomy (NCBI): domain Bacteria; kingdom Pseudomonadati; phylum Pseudomonadota; class Betaproteobacteria; order Burkholderiales; family Comamonadaceae; genus Variovorax; species Variovorax sp. YR566. The sequence continues at coordinate 3,685,550 of NZ_CP197092.1, forward strand.
CGGGTAATGAAGTGATCGGCGCGGTCGGCGTGGGCGGCGCGCCCGGCGGCCACCTCGACGAGCAGTGCGCCAACGCGGCGCTCGAGAAGGTCAAGGGCCTGCTCTGATGACGGCACGCGGTATCTGGTCGGGGGTGCTGGCGGCTGCGCTCGGGTTGGGCGTGACGGTAGGCGCGCTCGCCCAGGTGCCGCCGCTGGCGGCCGAGGTGCTGGCCTACGAAGGGCTGCACCAGGCTGCGTGGCATGGCGACCTGCCGAAGCTGAAGGCGCTGATCGCCTCGGGCGCCAATCTCGATGTGCGCGACACGCGCGGTCGCACGCCGCTGCATGTCGCCACGCATGCGCGCCAGCGCGAGGCGATCAAGCTGCTGGCCAAGGCCGGCGCCAACCTCGACCTGCTCGAAGACGACCGCTACGACGCGGTCACCATCGCCTCCGTGGCCGACGATGCGGCAACGCTCTCGCTGCTGCTGTCGCTCGGTGCCAAGGCCGGGCAGACGACGAGCCGCTACGACGGCACCGCGCTGATCGCGGCCGCGCACCTCGGGCACGACGAAGTGGTGCGCAGGCTGATCGCCGCCGGCGCGCCGCTCGACCACGTCAACAACCTGCACTGGACGGCAGTGATCGAATCCATCGTGCTCGGCGATGGCGGCCCGCGCCATCAGCGCACGCTTGCCGCGCTGGTCGATGCTGGCGCCAATCTCAAGCTGGCCGACCGCCAGGGCAACACGCCGCTGCAGCTGGCGAAGGCGCGTGGCTACATCGCCATGGTGAAACTGCTGGAAGCTCCGCGCGCAAGATAGGCGGCTCGGGGACAATGGCGTTTCTCCACGAGGAAACCGTCCCATGTACATGCCCCCGCAGTTCAATGCCAAGGACCCGGCCATCGCGCTGGAACTGATGCGCTCGCACCCGTTCGCGAGCCTGATCTCGAACGACGACGACGGGCTGCCGTACGTCACGCACCTGCCGCTGGTGGCCGAGCAGAAAAAGGGCGATGAGCTTGTGCTGTGGGGCCATTGCGCCAAGCCCAATCCGCACCGGCGTTACTTGCAGGCGCGGCCCAAGGCGGCAGTGACCTTTCTCGGTCCGCACTCGTACCTTTCGCCCTCGGTCTACCCCGACCTGGCCCGCGTGCCGACGTGGAACTACCTGGCCGTGCACTGCACCGTCGAGGCCCGGCTGATCGAGGAGCCGTCCGACAAGGACACACTGCTCAAGAAGCTCATCGGCGAACACGAGCCCGCTTACGCGCAGCAATGGCGCGACCTGGGCGAGGAATTCCAGCTCAAGATGCTGGCCGGCATCGTCGGCTTCGAGCTGCGCGTGACGGCGCTGCAATGCAAGATCAAACTCAACCAGCACCGCCGCGAGTCGCATGCGGCAATGCATGCGGTCTACAGCGCAGGCACGCCGGACGAGCAGGCGCTTGCCGTGTGGATGGATCGCCTCGGCATGAACGCCGCGGCAACCGTGGCGGAAGGACGCTGAGATGCGCGCGTTCGGGCTGATCGGCCTTGTGCTGGCGCTGGTGATCGTCGGGCTGGTCGCGAAGAAGCAGATGACGAGCATGGCTTCTTCCACGCGGCCGGCCGTGCCCGGCGTTGCCGCGCCGGCCGCCGGCGAAGCGCCTGCGAATGCGCGCGATCAGGCGCAGCAGGTGCAACAGCAAGTCAAGGAAGCGCTCGACGCGGCGGCGAAGGCGCGGCAGATGCCGGATGACAACTGAGGCCCTTCCAACGCTGGCGGCGAAAGACGAGCACTGGATGGCGCTCGCGCTCGCCCAGGCGCGGCTTGCCGCCGAGGCGGGCGAGGTGCCCGTCGGCGCGGTGCTGGTCAAGGATGGCCAGCTGATCGCGACGGGCCGCAACACGCCGGTCGCGCAGCACGACCCGAGCGCGCATGCCGAGATCAACGCGCTGCGCGCTGGCGCCGCTGCGCTTGGCAACTACAGGCTCGACGGCTGCGAGCTGTTCGTCACGCTCGAGCCTTGCGCGATGTGTTCGGGTGCCATGCTGCATTCGCGCCTGGCGCGCGTCGTGTATGGCGCGGCCGATCCGAAGACCGGCGCGGCCGGCTCGGTGCTCGATCTCTTCGCCGAGCCGCGGCTGAACCATCACACGCAGGTGCAGGGCGGCGTGCTGGCGCAGGAATGCGCTGCAGTGCTGCAGGCCTTCTTCCAGCAACGCCGAAGCGCCGCGCGCGCACAGGCCGAGCCCTTGCGCGACGATGCGCTGCGCACGCCAGCGGAACGCTTCGACGCATTGGCCGGCTACAGCTTCGCACCGCAGTACGTGCAGGACCTGCCGAGCCAGCAGGGCTGGCGCATGCACTACATCGATGAAGGTGGCGACGCCGCCTGCTGCCTGTGCTTGCACGGCCCCGGCGAATGGGGCTACTTCTTCCGGCATCTCGTGGGCCTGCCCGGGTTGCGCACGCTCGTGCCCGACCTGATCGGCTTCGGCAAGAGCGACAAGCCAAAGCGCGAAGCACCGCATCGCCTCGAATGGCACCGCGATGTGCTGCTCGAATGGCTGGCCCGCGTGCAGCCCGCACCGGCGACCATGGTGCTCGCGCACAGCGCGGCCGCCGCCGACCTGGCCGCGCTGCTGATGGCCGCGGCACCTGAACGCTTCGCGGCGGCGCTCGCCGTACCCGAGGGCGATGAGCACACCGAAGACGCATGGCGCGCACCTTTCCCCGACCGTGGCTACGAAGCCGCGCTGCGCGCGCTCGGCCCCATCGCCACATCGTCGGGACCAACGCTGGTGCAAGCCCGAACGTTCGTGCCGCAGGCGCGAAACGCAATGGGATACTCGAACACGTGACCAAACACATCTACATCTATTCCCCCTCCAGCGCGGTGCGCGACAAGGCCGCCTTCCGGCGCGGCGTGAAGCGGCTCAAGGCACTGGGCCATGAAGTCGAAGTCGACGATGCGGCACTCTCGGTGCATCAACGCTTTGCGGGTGACGACGCCACGAGGCTCGCCGCGATTTCACGCGCGGCCGCGAGTGGCGCCGACGTGGCGCTCATTTCACGCGGTGGCTACGGCCTCACGCGCATCCTCGACGCCATTCCGTACAAGGCCGTGGCCAAGGCGATCGACAAGGGCACCGAGTTCGTCGGCTGCAGCGACTTCACCGCACTGCAGAACGCACTGCTGGTCAAGACCGGCGCCGTGACCTGGTCGGGCCCTGCGGTCGGCGAAGACTTCGGTGCAGAGGCCGGCGCTGACGACATCATGGAAGCCTGCTTCGACGACCTCGTTACGGGGCAGGGCGAAGGCACCGGCTGGCGCATGCCGGCGCGCGATGCGGACCTGAAGTTCAAGCCCGTGCAAGACGCGGTGCTGTGGGGCGGCAACCTTTGCGTGCTGGCCAGCCTGATCGGCACGCCGTACTTTCCCGTGGTGGACAAGGGCGTGCTCTTCATCGAGGACATCAACGAGCACCCGTACCGTATCGAACGCATGCTCGACCAGTTGAAGATGGCCGGTGTGCTGGCGCGCCAGCGCGCCATCGTGTTCGGGCAATTCACGGGCATTCGCAAGGCGCCGGGCTACGACCGGGGCTTTGGCCTGAACACGGTGATCGACCGGCTGCGCGCATCGCTCAAGGTGCCTGTGCTGGCGGGACTGCCGTTCGGCCATGTGCCCACGAAGGTGCTACTGCCCGTGGGTGCGAAGGTGTCGATGGCGGCGGAGGGGCGCGATGTATTTCTCGTCTGGGGTCATCGTCACACGCCAGCGCATGACGATCATCACGGCCATGACCATCATCACGGCCACTGACCCGGCCATGGGGGGAAGAAAGCGGGAAAAGAAATCGGCCCCGAAGGGCCGTCGCAACTTCAACCGTTGTTGTTGGTAAAGCGCTGATGCGCGCGAGGCCCCATCGAGCCGGGCAATCCGCCCTTGAACATGCTGTTGATGGTTTTCATCTGGCGGCGTGCGGCGGTTTCGCCGTCGATGGCGCTCAACGCCATCATCACGTCCTGCCGCAGGTACCAGAGGGCTTCGACGTCGGCCGCAAAGCGCACGCGCTGGCTCACGCGCTGCACCGAGTGGCCGCCATGGCCCTGGAGCACCGACAGCATCGCCGTGCGAATGCGCCCCAGCTGACTTTCCGTCGCCTGGCGGGATCCGAAGCCGGGTACGTTCAGCAGACGAAGAATGCGGCGGAAGAGCATGGGGACGAAAAGCGTATTGCCGGAAGCCAGAACGGCCGCTACCTTAAGCCTCAGTTAACCATTTCACAAGATCTGAAACGGTGTTTCTTGTTTGTAAACAACACGCTTTACTTAGCGTATTTAACAGACGTTGTATTTTGTAATCCAAAGTACTACAAATTGAGGAATGCCCCTCTTGCATCTGCTCCGTTGCCCGCGGCGTATACCTATATGGTCAACACGATAGGTGCGAAGACCGTTTCTCCCGTGCGTAAATGAACGTATGCCCTGAGCATTTACAACCTGCGATAGAAATCGAGAATCACAACAGTATGGGTGTCAATTCCACAGTCGTATTCGCGGACTTGACGGGGAGCACCAGGGTCTTCGAGGCCATGGGGAATGCTCGAGCCACCGAGACCGTGACGCGGCTGACGCAATGGATCGGCGGCGTGTGCCAGGCGCACGGCGGACGGGTGGTGAAGTCGCTCGGAGACGGTGTGTTCGCCATCTTCACCAGCGGCGCCGCCGCCACGCACGCGGTCGTCGAGCTGCAGCGCTATCACCAGAAGCGCCTGCTCGCATGGCCGGCGCCGTTGCGCATGGCGCTGCAGATCGGCGTGGCCAGCGGCGAGGTGGTCGAGGTCGAGGGCGATTGCTACGGCGACGCCGTCAACCTGGCCTCGCGCCTGAGCGACCTGGCCGGCCCCGGCCAGATCTGGGTGACCGACGCCGTCATTTCCCAATTGCGCGAAGGCGCGGTGCAGCACCGCGACCTGGGCCTCATCAACATCCGGGGTCGAAGCGAGATGTCGGTCGTGCACCGGATCGACTGGCAGGAAGAGGTGACGAGCTTCCTCACCGTGCCTGCCGCGCTCGCCCCGCTGCGCATGCCGGATTCTTCCTTCGGCCAGATCGAACTGGCCTGGCTCGACGTGCGGTCGATGTTCCGCACCGAAGAGCTCCCGATTCACCTGGGTCGCGTCGACGACGCGCAGTTCGTGGTCAACGACCCCCGCGTCTCGCGGCTGCATGCACGCATCGAGTTGCGGCAGGGCAGTTGCGTGCTGATCGACGTCAGCACCTATGGCACCTGGGTGCGCTTCCACGGCAACGGCGGGCCGAGCACCGAGATTGCCCTGCGGCGCGAAGAGTGCGTGCTGCACGGCCGCGGTGAAATCGGCCTGGGCGCGCCGCTCAGCGACTTCAGCGCGCCGACCATCGCCTTCAACACGAACAGCGGCGACGTGATGTTGTCGCGTCGCGAAATCGCGGGTTGAGCGTTGGTTGCAACGCACCGCGCGGCAGTGACGTTTGGCAACCAGCCGTCGCGGTGACGGGTGCACCACGGGTACACGTCGGGCGTTGCGTATCAACCTGGGCGCTGTCCGCCCTTGGCCTTGGAGCCTCAGTGAACTTCAAACATCAATCTTCTGTTTTCAAGTGGGCCGCAATCGGTGCCGTCGTTGCCGGTGCATTGCTGGCGGCGGGTGCCGCCAACGCGCGCGGAAGCTGGTCGGTGCAGATCGGCACGCCCGGCTATGTCGCCGGCGGCTACCCGGCGCCTTACTACGCACCCCCGCCGGTCTATCCGTATCCGGCCCCCATCTATTACGAGCCACCTCCGCCGGTCTACTACCGGCCGCCGCCACCGGTGTACTACCGCCCGGCGCCCATCTACAGCCCGCCACCCGGCCGCATCTACTACGGCCCCGGCTATCCGTATCGTCCACCGAACGGCTGGGACGACGAGCGCGACTGACGACTGGCACTGTCACCTGAATGTTTGCTGAAACATTGGCATGCGTGCTGGCATGCCAATTTTGTTTCAAGGGATGACTAAAAAGTCACATTGGCACACATTTGTGTGGCGACTTCGCCAGTTTTAGACACCCGTCCAGCTGTTTTCCGCAGGGCATGCCGCTTGCCTTGATTGCTCGACCGGCGTTGATGCGCCGCAGGAGCGAGGAACATGGTGGAACAGTTCGAGGCCGGCTGCGCAAGCCCGGTCGACGAGGTGGTGCGCGTTACTGCGCCGCCTGTGCATGCAGCAACAAGAACGACGGCGGCAATCGATGAAACAACGCGGCCCCTGAAGGCCGCGGCTGCGTTCTCCATCGCGGCGGCACTGGCCGCATGCGGTGGTGGCGGAGGAGGAGGCGGCTCTTCCGGTGGCTTCGGCTTCCCCATCGGCGGCAGCCCCAATCCGGGCGAGCAGCCCGACACCGGCCCCTATCACTACACCCAGGCGCAGAACGACGCGGAGGCCGCGCGCTTCTTGTTGCACGCCCAGTTCTCGGCCTCGGATGCAGAGATCGCCGCAGTGCGCGCCAAGGGCTACATGCCATGGCTCAGCGAGCAGTTCAGCGCGGCGCGCGAGCCCACGGCCTGGGAATGGGTCAACGGCAAGACCTACGGCACCGTCGACACCGACGCGATGATCTGGCGCCAGCTCATGGTCGCAGCCGACCCGGTGCGCAAGCGCATGGCACTGGCCCTCAGCGAAATCTTCGTGGTCTCGGGCACCGAGATCGGGTCGAGCTGGCCCACAGCCATGATGGCCCAGTACTGGGACACGCTGGCCAACGGCGTCACCGGCAACTTCCGCCAGCTGCTTGAAGACGTCTCGCTGAATCCCGCGATGGGCTTCTATCTCAACACCCGCGGCAACCGCAAGGAAGACGCCTCGGGCCGGCAGCCCGACGAGAACTACGCGCGCGAAGTCATGCAGCTCATGACCATCGGCCTGTACCAGCTCGAAGCCGACGGCACGGTGAAGACCGGCGCCGACGGCCAGCCGCTCGAAACCTACGTGCAGAGCGACGTGTCGAACCTCGCGCGCGTCTTCACCGGCTACGACCTCGACATCCGCTCCGCGGAGCGCAACGCCTTTCTTCCGCCCGCTGCAAGCAGCCGCATCGAGACCAACGCCTGGACCACGCGCCCCATGGCCTACACGGCGGGCAACCACTCGATGCTCGAAGCGCGCTTCCTCGGCGCCACCGTGCCCGCCGGCACACCCGGCCCGGCGGCGTTGAAGATCGCGCTCGACACGCTCTTCAACCACCCGAACGTCGGCCCCTTCATCGGTCGCCAGCTCATCCAGCGGCTGGTTACCAGCAACCCCAGCGCGGCCTACGTCAAGCGCGTGGCCGACATCTTCGCCAACAACGGCGCGGGCGTGCGCGGCGACATGAAGAGCGTGTTCGCGGCTGTGTTGCTCGACGACGAGGCACGCGGCCCCACCGGTCTTTCCGACCCGAACTTCGGCCACCTGCGCGAACCTATGCTGCGGCTCGTGCAATGGGGCCGCACCTTCGGCATCGGCTCGGCGCAAGACACCTGGGCGATCGGCAACACCTCCGACACGAGCCAGAGCCTGGGCCAGTGTCCGCTGCGCTCGCCCTCGGTGTTCAACTTCTTCCGGCCCGGCTACGTGCCGCCCTCTACCGCCATCGCCAGCAACAAGCTGGTGGCGCCCGAGTTCCAACTGGTCAACGAGACTAGCGTGGGCGGCTACCTCAATTTCATGCAGGGCATTCTGCAGAACGGCTTCAACAGCAAGGACGTGGTGGCGAACTACGCGGCCGAGAAGACGCTGGTGACCGATCCCGCCGCGCTGGTGCGGCGGCTCAACCTGCTGCTCACGGGCAACCAGCTGTCAGCCGCCACGGTGGCGTTGATCACCGACGCGCTGACCAAGGCGCCGCTGCTGAACCCCACCACCGACGCCCGCAAGCTCGACCTCATCTGCGCCGGCGTGCTGCTGGTGATGGGCTCGCCCGAATACCTCGTCCAGAAGTAATAAAGAAGAAGCCGGAGCGAACCGACCATGCACCTGATAAATCCTGCCCAGCATTCGCGCCGCGCCTTCCTGCGCCGCACGGGCCAGCTCGCGATGGCCGGCACCGCGCTGCCGTTCGCGCTCAACCTCGCCGCCATGGGTGAAGCCGCTGCGCAGGCCGCGCCCGGTGACGACTATAAGGCGCTGGTCTGCGTCTTCCTGTTCGGCGGCAACGACTACGCCAACACCCTCGTCAACTACGACGCCGACAGCTACGCGAAGTACAGCGCCATCCGCGGCGCCATCGCGCTGCCGTCCGATGCGGCTCTCGCAGCCACCGAGCTCAAGCCCGCCGTCTCGCTGGCCAACGGACGCAAGTACGCGCTGAACCCGGCGATGACCAAGCTCGCGACGCTGTTCGACGAAGGCAGGATGGCGGTGCAGCTCAACGTCGGCCCGCTGGTCAAGCCACTCACGCGCGCGCAGTTCAACAGCTCCAACCGCAAGGACTTCCCGATTCCGCCCAAGCTGTTCTCGCACAACGACCAGCAGTCGATCTGGCAATCGTCCTCGCCCGAAGGCTCCACCATCGGCTGGGGCGGCAACCTCGGCGACCTGATGCTGGCCGGGCAGCGCAATGCGTCGCTCTTCACCTGCGTCTCGGTGGCGGGCAACGCGGTGTTCCTGTCGGGCGACGAGGCGCTGCAGTACCAGGTCGGCACGCGCGGCGCGGTGCGCATCAACAGCGTGAGCAGCGCCACGGGCAACGTCTACGGCTCGTCGGCGGTCAAGGCGGCCATGCAGCAGCTGGCGCAGCAGGCGCGCAGCCACACGCTGGAGAACGAATACAACAAGGTCACGCTGCGCGCGGTCGAGGCGGAAGGCAAGATCACCGCCGCCATTCAGCCCGACGACCTGAACGGCAACTTTCCTACCGGCAACAACCTGGCCGACCAGCTCAAGATGGTGGCCCGCCTCATTCGAGGGCGCGTCTCGCTGGGCGTGAAGCGCCAGGTGTTCTTCGTTTCCATGGGCGGCTACGACCTGCACGACGACCTCGACACGAAGCAGGGCGGCCTGATGCTGCGGCTGTCCGAGGCCATGTTTGCCTTCCAGCGGCAGATGAAAGCTCTGGACATCGACGACAAGGTGACGGCCTTCACCGCCTCCGACTTCGGCCGCACGCTTTCGAGCAACGGCAATGGTTCCGACCACGGCTGGGGCAGCCATCACTTCGTGGTCGGCGGTGTCAATGCCGTGAAGGGCAAGGCGTTCTACGGCACGCCACCGCCGGTGAGCATCGGCAACACTGCTGCCGACGACGACCAGTGGCATGTCGGCCAGGGCCGGCTGCTGCCGACCACCTCGGTCGACCAATACGCGGCCACGCTGGCCAAGTGGTTCGGCGTGCCTGACGCGGACCTCAACGGCATCCTGCCCAACCTGAAGAATTTCAACAACGTGACTGCGCCGAGTGGCATCAGCTATCCGCGCGATATGGGGTTCATGACATGAACGCAATGAGCAGCATGACCGCCATCGGCGGCCTCAACGGCATGGAAGGTGGAGCCAGCGTGAACTTCAGCGCGGACCCTCCCGAGGCGCCCGCACTGGCGCGCAGCAAGGCTGTGACGCACGTACGCCCCTTCACCAGCGTCGAGGCCGCCATCGCGGCACTGGAATCGCTGGACCGCGAGCTCAAGAAGTTCGAGCTCGCGGTGGCCGACAGCCTGCAGGATTACCTCGGCGTGCAGATGGCGCAGATCACCGACTGCGCGCTCGCACGCGGCTGGGAGCCGGTCAGCTTCTTGCAGAAGGACGGATTCCGCGTGTATCGCTACGAGGCCATGCGCAGCTACAAGGGGCGCAGCAAGAGGCGCTGAGTTTCCGGAGGCCGCAACGCCTCCACGACGAGCATCAAGGCTGGCGAAGCGCGTCGGCCGGCATAGTAGGCGTGATACCCGTCAAAGGTTGCCGCCCAATCGTCGAGTACCGGCACCAGCCGGCCTGCCTCGATGTGTTTCTCGACGAGGTCGCAGGGCAGCCATGCCAGCCCGTGCCCGGACAGCGCCGCGGCGACGATCAGCTCGCTCGAGTTGAAGACGAGCCGGCCCGTGACGTGCGCGTTGACGCCTTTCCGGCGCCGCGTGAATTCCCATTTCAGAAGGCCGCCGTGGGATGCCAGGCGCAATCCGATGCAGTCGTGCAGGGTCAGATCCTGCGGGGTAGACGGCCGGGGGTGGCGCGAGAAGTAGTCGGGGCTGCCCACCACGGCCATGCGCATGTCGGGCGCGATGCGTACGGCGATCATGTCCTTGGCCACGTCGCCGCCCAGTCGCACGCCGATGTCGAAGCGCTCGGCAACGATGTCGGTGAAGCGGTTGTCGCCGCTGATCTCCACCTTGATGTCGGGGTACAGGGGCAGCCATGGTTGAAGCCTGGGCCAGATCAAGGTTCGCATCGAGTGTTCGGTCGCCGTGATGCGGACCATGCCGGCGGGCTTGCCGCGCATCTCGCCCAGAACGGCGAGTTCTGCTTCGATGTCCTCGAAGCGCGGGCCGACGGCTTGGTACAGGCGTTCGCCCGCTTCCGTGGGCGCGACGCTGCGCGTGGTCCGGTTGAGCAGCTTCAGGTCGAGCCGGCGCTCCAGCGCTCGGACGGTCTGGCTGAGCGCGGACTGCGTCACCCCAAGCTGGGCCGCCGCTCGCGTGAAGCTGCCTGCGCGCACCACGGCCGCAAAACTAGCCAGGTCATCGAAGCGTGCCATTGATTAGCCTGCCTTCTAGGTACATGTCGATCCAGCAGTCTAGTCATTGGCAAGCAGGCTGCCTAAAGTTCTTGGGATCGGTTAGCGACAAGGACACACACCATGAAAACACGTCAACTGGGCCGCGGCGGCCTCACCGTTTCGGCCCTCGGTCTCGGCTGCATGGGCCTGAGCTTCGGCTATGGGCCGGCGACCGGCACGGCCGAAGCGGTCAAGCTCATCCGCGCGGGCTTCGAACGCGGGATCACGTTTTTCGACACGGCGGAAGTCTATGGGCCCTTCGTCAACGAAAGCGTGGTCGGGGAAGCGCTGGAACCTGTGCGCGACCAGGTCGTGATCGCGACCAAGTTCGGGTTTCGCGAGGGTGACGCCGGCAAGGGCCTCGACAGCCGGCCGGAACGCATCCGGCAGGTGGCCGACGAGGCGCTGAAGCGCCTGCGCACCGACCGCATCGATCTGTTCTATCAGCACCGTGTCGATCCGCAGGTTCCGATGGAAGACGTGGCGGGCGCCGTGAAAGACCTGATCCGCGAAGGCAAGGTGAAGCACTTCGGTCTTTCCGAGGCCGGCGTCGACAGCATTCGCCGCGCGCACGCGGTTCAGCCGGTCGCCGCCCTTCAGAGCGAATATTCCCTGTGGTGGCGCGAGCCGGAGAAAGAGATTCTTCCGCTGCTGGAGGAGCTGGGCATCGGCTTTGTGCCATTCAGTCCGCTCGGAAAGGGTTTCCTGACGGGAGCGATCGACGCGCAGACATCGTTCGGCGCGACAGATTTCCGCAGCACAGTGCCTCGTTTTGCACCGCAGGCGCGCCAGGCGAATCGTGCCCTGGTCGATGTTCTGGCGGAGATCGCCGCGCGCAAGCAGGTCACGCCTGCCCAGCTTGCACTTGCGTGGCTGCTCGCCCAAAAGCCGTGGATCGTGCCGATTCCCGGCACGACGAAGTTGCACCGCCTCGAGGAAAACGCCGGCGCCGCCTCTGTCGTGTTGTTGCCGGAAGACCTGAAGGAAATCGAGGCGGCCGTCTCGGGTGTCCAGGTCCAGGGCGACCGCTATTCGGCGGATCGACAAAAGCTCGTCGGCCGCTGAGCGACGACGACTGACGCCGAGCAAAAGGAATTGATCATGACCCAAGTAGTTGTTGTCATCGGAGCAGGGTCCATCGGCCAGGCCATCGCCCGCCGTGTCAGCGCGGGCAAGCACGTTCTGCTCGCCGACCTGCGGCAGGAGGGAGCCGACGCAGCGGCCAAGGTGCTCGCGGATGCAGGCTTCGAGGTGAGCACGGCAGTCGTGGACGTGTCTTCGCGCGCCTCGGTCCATGCGCTCGTGGAGGCGGCCACCGCGCTTGGCAACGTCACTGGCCTGATCCACGCTGCGGGCGTTTCTCCTTCGCAGGCATCGCCGGCCACGATCCTCAAGGTCGACCTGTACGGCACCGCGCTCGTCCTGGAAGAGTTCGGCAACGTTATCGCGGAGGAAGGCGCTGGCGTCGTCATCGCGTCGCAGTCAGGACACCGGTTGCCGGCGTTGAGCCCCGAACAGAACACGGCTCTCGCGACGACGCCGACTGAAGACTTGCTGGCGCTGCCGATGCTTCAGCCCGAGCAGGTGAAAGACTCCCTGCACGCGTACCAACTTTCCAAGCGTGGAAATTCCCTGCGGGTCATGGCGGAGGCCGTGCGGTGGGGCAAGCGTGGCGCCCGGGTGAACACCATCAGCCCCGGCATCATCTTCACGCCGCTCGCAAGAGACGAACTGACAGGCCCGCGCGGCGAAGGCTACCGGCGCATGATTGAAGCATCGGCGGCCAGGCGCGGTGGTACGCCGGACGAGGTCGGTACCGTCGGCGCGCTGCTGTTGGGGCCAGACGGCGGCTTCATCACCGGCAGCGACTTCCTCATGGACGGCGGCGTCACCGCTGCTTATTGGTACGGAGAACTCGCTCCGGCCAAGTAACTCGCCCGGCTCAGCCCCGTTCAGGTCTGTGCCAGGATTCGCCCCAGCTCGTCGATATCGATCGGCTTCTGCAGATGGTGGTCGAACAGCCCCTCGGCCGCCTTGCCGCCCGCATCCTGCGCCGAGAAACCCGAGATCGCGACCAGCAGCTTCGGCGTGCCTTCCGCCGTGCTCGCGCGCAGCCGCCGCGCCACTTCCGTGCCCGGAAAGTCGGGCAGGGTGAGGTCGATCAGCGCGGCGTCGAAGCTTTCGGCCGCTGCCGCGTCCAGCGCCTGCTGCGCGGTGTAGGTGCAGCGGGCGGTGTGGTCGTGCAGGCTCAGCAGCTCCTGCAGCAGATCGGCCGCGGCCTTGTTGTCGTCGACGATCAGCACGTTCACAGATGTGTCTCCTTTTGGGTGTCGGCCGGGGGTGCCGGTGGTTGCAGCGGCAGGTCGACCACGAAGCGCGAGCCTTCGCCCGGTGCGCTTTCCACGCTGATCTGCCCGCCGTGCAAGGTCACGATCTTGCGCGTGATGTAGAGCCCGAGGCCCAGCCCCGCGGCGTGCTTGCGGCTGTCGTCGGTGCGCTCGAACTGCTCGAAGATGCGGCCCTGGTCTTCGGGCGCAATGCCTATGCCCTGGTCGCGTACGGCCACCTGCGCGGTGTTTCCCACCTGCTGCACGACCATCTCGACCGGCTTGCCGCCGCCGTAGCGCAGCGCGTTGGTCAGCAGGTTGGTCAGCACCTGTTCGATGCGGAACTCGTCCCATTCGCCGCGCAGTTCGGCCGGCGCCGCGAGCGTGATGACCGAGCCCGCGGCCTCGGCCTGGTGCCGCAGGCTCTCGACCACCGCCTGCGCCAGCGTCGCGAGGTCCACCGGTGTGGTCTTGATCGACAGCGCGTCGCGCCGCATGCGGGTGACGTCGAGCATGTCGTCGATCAGCCGCACCATGTTGCGGATCTGCCGCTGGTCGCGCTCGATCATCGTGGGCAGCCGCTCGGGCGTGAAGTTGGCGAGGTTGCCTTTCGACAGGTGCAGCTGCCGCAGCTGCGCTTCGAGGTAGAGCGTGTTGAGCGGCGTGCGCAGCTCGTGCGACACCATCGACATGAAGTCGTCGCGCATGCGCACGGCGCGTTCCAGCTCGTGCTGCGTCTGCTGCAGCTGCTGCACCAGCTCTTCCTGTTTCTTGTGCGCAGCCGCGAGCGATTCCATTTCGTGGCGCAGCGCCTTGCGGTGCTGGTACAGGTCGACGAACACGTTCACCTTGCTGACCACCGCGTGCGGGTCGAGCGGCTTGTGCAGGAAGTCGACCGCGCCGCTCTCGTAGCCCTGGAAGGCGTAGTTCAGCTCGCGCCCGGCGGCGCTCACGAAGATGATGGGAATGTGCCGCGTGCGCTCGGTGCCGCGCATCAGCTCGGCCAGCTCGAAGCCGTTCATGCCCGGCATCTGCACGTCGACGATGGCGAGCGCGAATTCATGCTCCAGCAGCAGCGCCAGCGCCGCATCGGCCGAGTCGGCCCGGTACACGAGGCGCCCCGGGGCGCGGATCAGCGCCTCCAGTGCCAGCAGGTTCTCTGGCAGGTCATCGACGATCAGCAGCTTGCTTTCGATGTCAATGTTCATGGGCGGCCTCCAACTGGAGCAGCAGCGTCCGCAGTTCGCGCAAGGGGAGTACGTAGTCGGGAATGTGGCGCGCAATGGCGGCTTGGGGCATGGTTGGAATAAGAGCTTCTTTCGGTTCCTGGACGGCGGTGAGTCCGCCGGCCAGATGAATGCGGTGCAGGCCTTCTGCGCCGTCGTCGTTCGCGCCGGTCAGCAAGAAGCCGGCAAGGGCGGGGCCGTAGACGTCGGCGGCGGAGCCCATCAGCACGTCGATGGACGGGCGCGAGAACAGCACCGGCGGCTCGCAGCTCAGCGAGAAGGTGCGCTCGCGCTCGATCGACAGGTGGTAGCCGGGTGGCGCGAAGTACAGGCTGCCGGCCGCCAGCGGCATCTTGTCGTTGGCCTCGTGCACCGGGATCGGCAGGCGCTGCGCGAAGATCTCGGCGAGATGGCTCTCGTGATCCCCGGGCAGGTGCAGCACCACGGCCATCGGAATGTGCCAGCCTGCGGGCAGGTCGTGCAGCAGCGTGGAGAGCGCATCGATGCCGCCGGCCGAGGCGCCCAGCACCACGGCGTCGACGCGCTTGCGAACGGGGGAGCGAAGGTGGCGCTGCATGTGGCCCGTCATGCGGCCTTCTTGCGGTAGATGCGCTCGACGCGCGCGTGCGTGTCGAAGCGGTCGGAGTAGCCCGAGAAGTCGATGCTCTCCTTCGAGCCCAGACCGAGAAAACCGCGGTGCGACAGCGACTCGTGGAACAGGCCCAGCGCCCGGTCCTGCAGCTCCCGGTTGAAGTAGATCAGCACGTTGCGGCACGACACCAGCTGCGTTTCCGCGAACACGCTGTCGGTTGCCAGGCTGTGGTCGGCAAAGATCACGCCGGCGCACAGCGAGGGGTCGAAGCGCGCGGCGTCGTAGGCGGCGGTGTAGTAGTCGGAGAACTCGCCGCGTCCGCCCGCGCGCTGGTAGTTGGTGGTGTAGCCGCGGATCGCTTCCAGCGGAAAGATGCCCTGGCGCGCCTTCTCCAGCGAGGCGGGGTTGATGTCGGTGGCGTAGATCTGCGTGCGCGCGAGCAGGCCCTCTTCGCGCAGCAGGATGGCCAGCGAGAACACTTCCTCGCCCGTGCTGCAGCCCGCCACCCACACCTTGACGGACGGGTAGGTGTGCAGGATCGGCACCACGTGCTGGCGCAAGGCCAGAAAGTAGGCCGGGTCGCGGAACATCTCGCTCACCGGGATCGTCAGGAACTGCAGCAGCCGGCCGAACAGCGACGGGTCGCGCAGCACCCGCTCCTGCAGCGCCGAGATGCTCGGCAGCCCGAGTTGGTCGAGCGCGTGCAGCACGCGGCGCTTCTGCGAGGCCACGGTGTAGTTGCGGAAGTCGTAGCTGTACTTGAGGTAGATCGCCTCCATCAGCAGGCGCAGCTCGATCTCCGTGTCGCTCAGCGGATGCAGCGGCGGCGTGTGCGTGGCGGTCTTCGAGGTGCCGTGGCGTGTTGTCACAGGCGCTCCATCTTCGGCATCCACACGCGCAGCAGCGAGAACAGGCGCTCCAGGTCCACCGGCTTGGCAAGGTAGTCGTTGGCGCCAGCGGCAAGGCATTGCTCGCGGTCGTCCTTGGTGGCCTTGGCGGTGATGGCGATTACCGGCATCTTCTCGAAGCGTGGGTCGCCGCGCAGGCGGCGCGTGGCTTCCAGGCCGTCCATCTCCGGCATCATCACGTCCATCAGCACGAGGTCGATCTCGCTCACCTGGTCGAGCCGCTCCAGCGCCTCGCGGCCGTTGCGGCCGATCTCCACGATGGCGCCGCGCTGCTCCAGCGCGCTGGTCAGCGCGAAGATGTTGCGCACGTCGTCGTCCACCAGCAGGATGGTGCGGCCCTCGAAGATGCGGTCGCGCCCGCGCGCCGTCTTCAGCATGCCCCGGCGCTCGCTCGAAAGCTCGGCCTCCACCTTGTGCAGGAACAGCGTCACTTCGTCGAGCAGGCGTTCGGGCGAGCGCGCGCCCTTGATGATGATCGAGCGCGAGTAGCGCTGCAGCTCGGCTTCTTCGTCGCGCGTGAGGTTGCGCCCGGTGTAGACGATGACCGGCGGGAACGACACGATTTCTTCCGCCGCCATGGCCTTGAGCAGCTCGCTGCCCTGCATGTCGGGCAGCTTCAGGTCGGTGATCATGCAGTCGAACACGCGGGTGCGCAGCAGCTCCAGCGCTTCTTCGCCGGAGCCGACGGCAACGATCTCGATGTCGTCGTCGCCGATCAGCCTGATGACGCTCTCGCGCTGCAGCTCGTCGTCTTCCACCAGCAGCACGACCTTGACCTTCTGCGTGAGCTTTTCTTCCAGCCGGCCGAACACCTTCATCAGTTCGTCGCGCGTGGCCGGCTTCAGCGCATAGCCGATGGCGCCCATCTGCAGCGCCGCGCCCTGTACGCCTTCGGCGGCGGACACCACGTGGATCGGAATGTGGCGCGTGTGCGGCGAATCCTTCAGCCGCTGCAGCACGTCGAGGCCGGTGCTGTCGGGCAGGCGCATGTCGAGCAGGATCGCGTCGGGCAGGAACTGCGTGGCCAGTTCGAAGCCGTCGGCCGCGCCGTGCGCCACCAGGCAGCGATAGCCCAGCTCGTGCGCAAGGTCGTAGAGGATGTGCGCGAACTGCGGCTCGTCCTCGATCACGAGCACGCGGCGCACCTGGTCGCGCGGGATGGAGCGGTCGTCGGCGAACTGCGGTGCGGGCACCGGGGCAGGGGGCTTCGGCGCCAGCGAGGCAACGGATGGCGCCTGCGCGGGCCGGGGCGTGTAGACCGCCGATGGCTGAAGCGCTGCCGGCGAAGCCTGTGGTGCCTTCGCCGGCAGTTGCAGGACGAAGGTGCTGCCCTGGCCCGGCTCGCTCTGCACCGTGAGCGTGCCGCCCAGCAGCTGCGTGAGGTCGCGCGAGATCGACAGGCCCAGCCCGGTGCCGCCGTAGCGCCGGCTGGTCGTGCCGTCGGCCTGGCGGAAGGCTTCGAAGATCAGCTCGTGCTGCTGCGGATCGATGCCGATGCCCGAGTCGGACACCGCGAAGGTGGCGCCGCCATCAGCGGCCGGCGAGACCGTCAGCGCCACTTCGCCGCGCTCGGTGAACTTGATCGCGTTCGACAGCAGGTTCTTCAGGATCTGCTCGACGCGCTGCCTGTCGGTGACCAGCGAGGCCGGTGCATCGGGCCGCACTTCGAGCCTGAAGCTCAGGTTCTTCTGCATCGCAAGCGGACTGAATGTGCTCTCCAGGCTGCGGCCCAGCTTGGCGAGCGTGACGTCTTCGGGCACCACTTCGAGCTTGCCGGCCTCGACCTTCGCGATGTCGAGGATGTCGTTGATCAGCACCAGCAGATCGTTGCCCGACGAGTAGATCGACTCCGCGAACTTCACTTGCTCCGGGGAGAGATTGCCCTGCGGGTTGTCGCCCAGCAGCTTGGCGAGGATGAGCGCGCTGTTGAGCGGCGTGCGCAGCTCGTGCGACATGTTGGCGAGAAATTCCGACTTGTAGCGGCTTGCGCGCTGCAGCTCGTCGGCGCGGTCTTCGAGGTCGCGCTGCACGCGGCGCAGCGCGGTGTTGCGCTGGTCCAGTGCCTCGGTGCGTTCGGAGAGCTGGCTGTTGGTCTGCTCCAGTTCGGCCTGCTGGTTCTCCAGCATGGCCTGCGAGGCGCGCAGGGCGCGCGACTGTTCTTCCAGTTCTTCATTGGCGGTGCGCAGCTCTTCCTGCTGCACCTGCAGTTCCTCGTTGAGCTGCTGGGTTTCGCCGAGCACCTCCTGCAACTGCTCGCGGTAGCGCGCCGCCGCCAGCGAGGTGCCGATGTCGTCGGCCACCAGGTCGATCAACTGGCTGCCGCGGTCGTCCAGTGCGCCTGGCAGGCCGAGCTCGACCACGCCGTTGACCATGCCGCTGCTTGCAACGGGTACCAGCAGCACGGCCTTGGGCGCCATCTCGCCAAGGCCCGAGTTGACCTTCAGGTAGTCGGCATCGACCGGGTCGATCAGCATGCGCCGGCGCTCGGCAGCCGCCTGGCCCACCAGGCTTTCGGTAGGGGAGAAGACCTGCGGCGTGGCCTCGGCCGCGCTCGAAAAGCCGTAGCTCGCCGCCCGGCGCAGCGGGCCATGGCGCTCGCGCACGTACATGGCGCCGACCGAGGCGCCCAGGTAGCGCGAGAAGAACGCGAGCACCTTGCGGCCCATGTCCGGCGCGCTGAGTTCGCCGACCAGCTCGCCCACCAGCCCGGTCTGCGCGTTGCGCAACCACGCTTCGTGAGCGAGCCGCTCGGCGTGCGCAGCTTGTTCCTTCAGCACCACGTCGTAGCTGTCGGACAGCAGCACCAGCTGGCGGCGCCCGAAATAGGCCATCAACCCGGTGAAGCTCAAGGTGAACAGCAGGAACAGCCCGACGACCCACCAGGCAGTGCTGTTGGCCGCGTTGTTGCGCTGGAAGCGCAGGGCCTGCTCGGTCTCCATGAAGGCGGTGAACTCGGCGCGCATGTCGTCCATCAGCCGCTTTTCGTCGCCGAGGCGCATGGCGGTCTGCGTGCCGCTGCTGGCGTCGCGCGCGGCAATCATGCCGTTGGCAAATTCGAGCCAGGCTGTCTGCAGCGTGGCGAGGCGATCGATGCGCTCCACCTGCTGGGGGTTGTCCGACACCAGGTTGCGCAGCCCGACCGTATCGCCCTTGAGGCGGGTCAGGGCGCTTTGATAGGGCTCCAGAAAGCTCCGCTCACCGGTGATCAGGAAGCCGCGCACGCCGGTTTCCATGTCAATGGTGCGGCGCTGCAACTCGCTGGCGGCGCGGGTGACACGGTCGGTGTGCTCGACCCAGCCGATGGTGTTGAGCAGGAACAGGATCAACCCCACGAACACCACGGCGCCGAACACGCCGCCGATCAGGGGCAGCTTGATGTTCCGGCTGAGCAGGCGCTCGAAGTCGTCGGGGTCGATCGCGGTGGGAGTGTTCATCGGTCGCAGTTGTAGGCAAAACTTGTCAAGTTTTGTCGATAAATCGAAGACGCCCTGTCGGAGAAGGCCCCGTCACGGTCTTGATGCGGATAGGGAAACCGCAAGCGGCGTATTGGCGTGGCTATACTGTAAATTCATACAGCATTTCCAGATGGGCCCCGAACCCTCCAACCCGCAGGATGCGGCCTCCATGATCGCGCATGTAGTTTCCGTCAAGGCCCTGTGCGCCTTCGGCGCGAAGGCGGGCGACCTCGACCTGCGCTTCGTGCCCGCACCCAGCGCGCTCGAAGGCATGGCCGGGCACGCGATGGTGCAGCACCGGCGTGATCCCGAGCACTACGCCTGCGAGGTCGGGCTCGAAGCCACCTGCGGCACGGTTCGCGTGCGCGGCCGGGCCGACGGCTACGAGGCCCGCGCATCCCGCGTCGAAGAAATCAAGACCTTCCGCGGCGATTTCGACGCCATCCGCGGCAATCACCGCGCACTGCACTGGGCGCAGGCCCGCACCTACGGCTGGATGCTGTGCGAACTCAACGGCCACGAAGAGATGACCGTGGCGCTGGTGTACCTCGACTTGGCCACCGGCGACGAAACCGTGCTCGAAGAGCACCACACCCGCGAAGCGCTGCGGGAGCACTTCGAGCAGCTGTGTGGCCGCTACAGTGCCTGGGCGCACAGCGAAGCCGGCCATCGCGTCGCACTCGACGCCACGCTTGGCCAGCTCGAGTTTCCGCACCGCGCCTTTCGCACCGGCCAGCGCGAACTGGCCGAAGCCGTCTACCGCGCGGCCGTGGGCGGACGCTGCCTGATGACGCAGGCGCCCACGGGCATCGGCAAGACGCTGGCCACCATCTTCCCGCTGCTCAAGGCCCGCGCGGCGCGCAAGATCGACAAGCTTTTCTTCCTCACCGCCAAGACCTCAGGCAGGCCGGTGGCGCTCGACGCGCTTCGCGTGCTCGACAAGGGCAGGGGACAGGGTCGCCTGCGCGTGCTCGAACTCGCGGCCCGCGAGAAGGTCTGCGAATACCCCGATCGCGCCTGTCACGGCGATGCCTGCCCGCTCGCCAGGGGCTTCTACGACCGCCTGCCCGCCGCGCGCGAACAGGCCGCGCAGGTGGCGTGGCTCGACCGCGAAGCGCTGCGCAACATCGCGCTTGCGCACGAGGTGTGTCCCTATTTCCTCGCGCAGGAAATGGCGCACTGGGCCGATGCCATCGTCGGCGACTACAACTACTACTTCGACAGCAGCGCCTTCCTCTACGCCACCATGCGCGACGCCGACTGGCGCGTGGCCGTGCTGGTGGACGAGGCCCACAACCTGCTGGAGCGCTCGCGCGGCATGTACACCGCGCAACTCGAAGGCGCGGCGCTCGAAGAGGCGCATCGCGTGGCGCCCGCCGCATTGCGCGGCCCGCTGGCCCGGTTGTTTCGCGAGTGGGACACGGTGCAGCAGTCGCAGGTGGCCGACTACGAAACCGCCGACGAAATTCCGGAACGTTTCCTGCGAACCCTGCAGGCAGCCAACACTGCCATGGCCGAGTATTTCGCGGCCACGCCCGATGCCTCGCAGGGGCCGCTGCAGCGTTTCTTTTTCGACGCGCTGCACTTCGCCCGGCTGGCCGAGGCCTTCGGTGACCACTCGGTGTTCGAGCGCACGCTGGGGGCCACGCAGCAGGATCGCAGCCTGGCCATCCGCAATCTCGTGCCTGCGCCGTTCCTCGAAGCGCGCTTTGGCGATGCGGTGTCGGTCACCTGCTTCTCGGGCACGCTGTCGCCTTTCGCTTTCTACCGCGATGCGCTGGGGCTGCCCGAAGACACCGCGCTGCTCGATGTGGCCTCGCCCTTCGACAGCCATCAATTGCGCGTCGAAGTGGCGATGCATGTGTCGACGCGCTTTCGCGACCGCGCGGGGTCGCTGCGCAACGTGGCCGACATCATCGGCGCGCAGTTCGAGCGCCTGCCGGGCAACTACCTGGCCTTCTTCAGCAGCTTCGACTACCTCGAGAAAGCCTGCGCCGCGTTCTCGCAGCGACACCCCGGCGTACCGGTATGGACGCAGACGCGCGGCATGCGCGAGGCCGACCGCCACGGCTTCATCGCACGATTCGAGGAGGGCGGGCAGGGCATCGGCTTCGCGGTGCTTGGAGGTGCGTTCGGCGAGGGCATCGACCTGCCGGGCAGCCGGCTGATCGGCGCCTTCGTCGCCAGCCTGGGCCTGCCGCAATACAACGAACTCAACGAGATCACGCGCGAGCGCATGCAGACGCGCTTCGGCAAGGGCTACGAGTACACCTATCTCTACCCCGGCCTGCAGAAGGTGGTGCAGGCGGCCGGCCGCGTGATCCGCACCGAGGAAGACCGCGGCGTGTTGCACCTGCTCGACGACCGCTTCGCGCGCGCCGAGATCCGAGAACTGATGCCGCGCTGGTGGCATGTGCAACTGGCCGGGGGCAACGAAGATGCGCGCCGCTAGACGCATCGAACACGCAGGTCAGCCGGACCTGTTCGGCGAAGCGCCCGTGGCCACCATCGAAGGCCTGCGCTACGAGCGCGACTTCCTGTCCGCCGAGGAAGAAGCCGACCTGCTGCACATCGTGCAGGGCCTGCCGCTCAAGGAGATGCGCTACAAGGAATACACGGCACGGCGGCGCGGCACCAGCTTCGGCGGCAGCTACGACTTCGAGAACAACCGCCTCAAGCCCGGCGCGCCTCTGCCTGAAGTGTTGCATCCGCTGCGCGCGAAGGCGGCCGCATGGGCCGGCTTCGCGCCCGAAGAGCTCACTCACATGCTGATCGCCGAGTACCGTCCCGGCACGCCGCTGGGCTGGCATCGCGACGTGCCGGACTTCGAGGACATCATCGGCGTTTCGCTGCGCAGCGACGCGGTGATGCAGTTCAGGCCGTACGTGCCCGGCACACCGGCCTCAGGCCCCGCCACGCTCGAATTCCTGATCGAGCCGCGCTCCGTGTACCTGCTGCGCGGCCCGGCGCGCTGGGCATGGCAACATGCCATCGCACCGACCGAGGCCTTGCGCTATTCCATCACCTTGCGCACACGGAGAATTCGCGCCCCATGAACCGCACCACCTTCCTCAAGCTGCTTACGCAAAAACTCTTTCCTGTCCTGAAGGCCGAAGGCTTCGAGGGTTCGGGCCAGACGCTGCGGCGCATCGATGGGCCGCTGATCCATGTGTTCAACGTGCAGGGCGCGAGCGGGGGGAAGGCGTGCTACCTGAACCTCGGCGCGCATCTCGACTTCCTGCCGACCGAAGGCGGTGCCCAGGTGACGCCCGACGCGCTTGAGGAATCGCATTGCGTGTTTCGCGACCGGATGGAGCCGCCGCCCGGCGCCGCTTTCGGATGGGCCTATGGCGCGACGAAAGAGCAGGCGGAAGAGAACGTCGAGTTCATCGTGAGCGAGTGGGCGGGCCCGGGGCGCGCTTTCTTTGCACGGCATGGCAGCTACCCGCAAAGCTTCGAGCAGATGCTGCGCGAGACCGACCCGAACCAAATCCACGCGCGAACGGCTTTGCATCTCGCGCGGATCGCAGTGCACCTGGGCGATCGGGCACGAGCGCAGGCCCTGGTCGATGCCGGGCTGGCGCGCGCGCCGGAACGGGCCACGTCCTTGAAGGCGGACCTCGCGAAGGTCCTGACGGCCTAGCGCTCGGCTAGCTGCGCGCAGCAGCAGCTGAAACGCCCCACATGCGCGGCTTGCCTTCCCACACCGCAAACCCGCTGATGCGCTTGCGCACCGCCCAGGCGTCGAGGCCGTTGAACAGCATCACCATCGGCACCTGCTGGATCATCAGCGCGTGGATCTGGTCGAACAGGGCCTGGCGCTTCTTCGGGTCAGATTCGGCGAAGCTGTCGTCGATCAGCTTCAGCGCCTGCGGGTCTTCCCACACCTTGCGCGCCTGCTTGTCCTTCGGGCCCGAGAACTGTTCGTAGCTCAGCGCCGGGTCGAGGCGGGAGGAGTAGCTGAACGAGCTCATCTGGTAGTTGCCGCTGTTGTAGCGGTCGAGTTGCGTGGCCCATTCGAGCACCTCGATCTGCGCGTTGATGCCCACCGCCTGCATCATGGCCTGCGCCAGCACCGCCACCGTATAGCTGGGCACATGGGCGCGCTTGTTGGTCTGGATGGTGATCTTCTCGCCCTTGTAGCCGGCTTCGCGCAGCAGCTTGGCGGCCTGCGCGGGGTCGTAGTGCCAGCCCTTTTTCTGCGCGGCGCTGTAGAAGGCCGAGCCCTTGTGGATGGCCGAGTTGTTGACCGAGCCCAGCCCTTCGGAGGCGGCCGCCACGATCTGCTCGATGTCGAGCGAGGCCGCGATGGCCTGGCGCAGTTTCTGGTTCTTCAACTGCGGGTCGCGCGTCTGGATCAGCAGCACGTTCTTGATGGCCTCGGGTGGAGCCTGCACCACGAGGTTGCGGTCGTTCTTGAGTTCCTGCGCATCGCTCGACGTGATCTGGCCCGCATCGATGGCGCCCGACTTCAGGCCGGCCGCCGCGGTGGCCGCGTCGGGCACGACGAGGAACTTCACCGTGTCCACCAGCGGCGCCTTCAGGCCGGTGTAGCCGTCTGACTTGGTGGCGCCGGCCGGCGAGGTGTAGCCCTTGAAGGCCGTCACAGTGACGTATTCGCCGCGCTTCCACTCGCCGAACTTGAAGGGGCCGGTGCCCACGGGCTTGTCCCAGCTGCCGTCGGCCTTCACCGAGCTCTTGTGCAGGATGGCCGTCATGCCGCAGTCGGTGCGCGCGAGCGTGTCGAGGAACACGGCCGAGGGCTTGTTGATCTTCATCACGAAGGTGCTGTCGTCGGGCGTTGCGGTCTCGACCACCTTCAGGCCGTTGCGGCCGTCGTACTCGCTGGTGCAGCGCCAGTCGGTCTTCGGGTCCATGTAGCGCTTCCAGTTCCACGCCACATCGGCCGAGGTCATCGGCGCATCGTTGTGGAACTTCACGCCCTTGCGCAGCTTGAAGGTGTAGGTCAGGCCATCCTTCGACACGTCGACCGACTGCGCCAGCAGCGGGCCCACGCTGCCGTCCATGCGGTAGCCGACCAGTCCTTCGACGATGTTGAGCACCACGCCGTCGGTGGTGTTGTCGCGGTTCACGCCGGGGTTGGTGGAGCGGATGTCCGCGGGCTGGGCCACGGTGACGGTGGTCTGGGCGAAGGCGCCCGAGGCGGCCAGGCAGGCAGCGGCGATGGCAGCGTGGCGGAAGGTGAAGCGGTGCATGAAGGACTCCTGCGGTGCGATTGCAAAAAGAAAAATCAGGCGAAGGCCGGGGCTTCGGCGCCGAAGCGCCAGCGCAGCCGTACGCCGCCACTGGCGGTCGGCTCCAGCGCCGGGATGGCCGACAGCAGCTTGCGCGTGTATTCCTGCTGCGGCGCGTCGAACACCGCGTCGCGCGGGCCTTGCTCGACGATGCGGCCGTCCTGCATCACGATCACGCGGTCGGCGATCTGCTCGACCACGCCGAGGTCATGGCTGATGAAAAGACACGAGAAGCCGTGGCGCTTCTGCAGCTCGGCGAACAGCTCCAGCACCTGCGCGCGCACCGTCACGTCGAGCGCCGACACCGGTTCGTCGGCAATCACGAAAGCCGGCCGACGCACGATGGCGCGCGCGATCGCCACGCGCTGGCGCTGGCCGCCCGAGAGCTCGTGCGCATAGCGCGACGCAAAGGACGCGCCGAGCCCGACCTCGTCGAGCACTTCCTGCACGCGGCGCGCCTTGTCGGCGGCCGACATGCCCTTGATGAGCCGCAGGCCTTCGCCCACCAGCTGGTCGATGGTCATGCGCGGATCGAGCGAGGCATACGGGTCCTGGAAGACCATCTGGCACTGCAGCCGGTAGTCGGACCACCCCGCATCGGAGCGCAGGATGGGCCGGCCGCGGAACAGGATGTCGCCACCGCTGGGCTTGAGCAGCCCGGCGATGGTGCGGCCCAGCGTGGTCTTGCCCGAGCCCGAGCCGCCGACCACCGCAACCACCTCGCGCGGGCGCACCACCAGGTCGATGCCGTGCAGCGCGCGCTTGGGTACAGCCTTGGTGAACAGGCGGCGGTGGCCCGCGTAGTCGACCACCAGGTTGCGCACTTCGACGACCGGAGCCTCGTCGGCCACCTGCCGCGCGGGCAGGCGGCGCGGCATGGCCTGCAGCAGCTCGCGCGTGTATTCGTGCTTCGGCTGTTCGAGCATGTCGTCGGTGCGGCCGGTTTCCTTCACCTCGCCGTGCCGCATCACGACCATGCGTTGCGTGAAGCGCGCCACCATCGGCAGGTCGTGGCTGATCATCAGCACGGCCGTGTTGTGCTCGCGCGTAAGGCCCACCATGAGTTCCAGCACGTCGCGCTGCACCACGGCGTCGAGCGCGGTGGTCGGCTCGTCGGCGATCAGCAGCGCGGGCTCCAGCAGCATCACCGAGGCCAGCATCATCCGCTGGCGCATGCCGCCCGAGAACTCGTGCGGCCATGCATCGAGGGCGCCCTTGGGGTCGCGGATGCCGACGCGCGCCAGCATGTCGAGAATGCGCGCCTGCCGCGCGGCCGCAGGCAGCTCGCGTCGGTGCAGCGCCAGCGCCTCTCCGAGCTGCTTGCCGATGGTCATCGACGGGTTCAGCGAAGTCATCGGCTCCTGGAACACCATGCCCACGCGCGCGCCGCGCAGCTCGCGCAGCCGCGCCGGCTTGGCCAGCGCCAGGTCTTCGCCCTCGAACAGGATGCGCCCGGCCGTGCGCACCAGCGGCGGAGGCGTGAGGCCCATGATGGCGCGCGCTGCCTGAGTCTTGCCGCTGCCCGATTCGCCCACGATGCCGACCATCTCGCCCGGGGCGATGTCGAAGGACACGTTGCGCACGATCTCGCGCCCGCCCATGCCGACGGCGAGCGTCAGCCCTTCCACGCTGACCAGCGGGCCGTTTGTTGTGGTCGTCATTGCACGCCCTTCATGCGCGGATCGAGCCAGTCGCGCACCGCGTCGCCCAGCAGGTTGATGCCCAGCAGCGTCAGTGCGATGCACAGGCCCGGAAGAATCGAAAGGTAGCTGGCCTGCGCCATGAACGGGCGGGCCGAGGCGAGCATGTTGCCCCAGGTGGGCGCCGGCGGCGGCACGCCGAGGCCAAGGAACGACAGCGCGCTCTCGGCCAATATGACCCAGCCGAACATCGAAGTGGCCAGCACCGTCAGCGGCGCGGTGCAGTTGGGCAGCACGTGGCGCACCATGGTGTAGAGCTCGGAGTTGCCCAGCACGCGCGAGGATTCGATGAATTCCTTTTCGCGCAGCGACAGCACTGTGCCGCGCACGATGCGCGTCACCGATGGCGTGTAGGCCAGCCCGAGCGCCAGGATGATGCCGTACTGGTTCGCACCCACCACCGCGAGCAGGCCCAGCGCCAGCAGCAGGCCGGGGAAGGCCAGCAGTGCGTTGTTGAAGGCCATCACGATGCGGTCGGTCCAGCCGCGCAGAAAGCCCGTCAGCACGCCGACGATGCTGCCCACCACGATCGAGAAGCCGACAGTCAGCACTGCAATCCACACGCTGGTGGCGGCGCCGGCCATGAGGCGGGAGAGTTCGTCGCGGCCGAATTCGTCGGTGCCCAGCAGGAAGGCGCCGCCCGGCAGCTTCAGGCGCGAGCCGAAGTTGATGCGAAGCGGATCGTGCGGCGTCCACACGAGGCTGACGAGCGCCGCGGCCGCGATCAAACCGACGATGACGATGCCGATCAAGGCGTTGAGGGGAATGCGCTTCTTGCGTTTCATCGTGCTCATTCGACGGCGACTCTCGGGTCGAAGAAGGGGTAGCAAAGGTCGATGACGAGGTTCACCACCACGTAGATAACCGCCACGAACAGCAGGCAGCCCTGTATCACCGGGTAGTCGCGCGCGAAGATCGCATCGACCAGCAGCCGGCCCAGCCCGGGAATGGTGAACACCGTTTCCACCACCGCGATGCCGCCGAGCAGGTTGCCCAGCACCAGGCCGATGAGCGTCCACGTAGGCCCGAAGGCGTTCTTGAAGGCATGGCGCATCAGCACCGCGCGCTCCGACAGGCCCTTGGCGCGCGCATGCGTGATGTAGTCCAGCCGCAGCACTTCGAGCGTGCTGGCGCGCGCCATGCGCATCAGCACGCCGATCTCGTGCAGGAATAGCGTGAGCACCGGCAGCACCAGGTAGAGCAGGCCGTTCTTCCAGTCTTCGGCAATGCCCACGTAGCCCACCACCGGCAGCCAGCCCAGCTTCAGGCCGAACAGGAGCAGCAACAGCAGGCCCAGCCAGAAGGTCGGAATGGAGACCAGCAGCGTCGCCGTGCCGACCAGCAGCAGGTCGGGCGCGCGGTTCTGCTTCCACGCGGCGATCATGCCGGCGGGCACCGCCACCATCGCGGCCAGCGCCACGGCCACCAGCACGATGCGGCCGCTGATGAGAAAGCGGTCGGTCACCAGCGAGAGCACGTCCTGCCCGCTGTTGATCGAGGTGCCCAGGTCGCCCTGCAGCACGTGGCCGAACCAGATGCTGAACTGCGCCGGCAGCGAGCGGTCGAGCCCGAGGCGGGCACGCAGCTCGGCCAGGCTGGCCGGCGTGGCGAGGTCGCCCAGCAGCAACTGCGCGGGATCCCCGGGAATCAGCCGTATCAGCACGAACACCGACACCGCCACGATGAGCAGTGTGGGTATCGCCATGGCGATGCGGGACGCTGCGAAACGGAACATGGGCCGTCTTCCTTGTTATGCGGCGCGCGGCTCGCGCAGCGCATGCAGTGCGTCGGCGAAGAAGTCCTGCACGTGGCCCACGCAGGCCAGGCCGTTGTGCGGCACGTTGTCGAGCAGGTCGAAAGTGACCTTCACGCCCGCCGCCTCGAAGGAGCGGCGCAGCGTTTCCAGCCGCTCGGGCCGGGTGCGGCCGGCATCGTTGGCGCCGGGCATGTAGTACTTGCCGCCTTCGCGGTGCGTGATCTCCCAGGTCTCGATGTCGGCCTTGCCGGCAATCATGTGGACCGGCACGCGGCGCAGGGCTTCGAGGTTCATCGGCTTGCCGAAGCGGCCGGCAAAATCTTTCGTGCCCACCCACCAGCCTTGCTCGGGGTCGATCAGCGTGACCGAGCCGGGCGCGCCGATGGACACGGCCCACAGCCGCTCGGGGTGCAGCATTGCGAAGCGATGGGCGAACTGGCCGCCGCCCGAGTAGCCGAAGAGCGCGAACTGGCTGAAGTCGCAGCCGAACTTCTCGCCCACCTCGGCGACCATGTCGAGCAGGATGCGGTCGTAGTGGATGTCGGCCTCGATCAGGTGCTTGAAGCCGTCGCGATTGCCGTCGCCGCGCACGCCGGCCGGGAACAGCGGGCACAGCACGATGCAGTCGTTCCACTTGGCGAAGCCGCTGAAGGCCTCGCGGTAGTTGACGAAGCCGCGGCCGGTGCCGTGCATCACCACCACCAGCTGCATCGGCCGCGCGCCGGGCTTGCCGATGTGCTCAGGCACGTAGGTGCAGTAAGAAAAGCGCGGGTCGCTGCGCGAGGCGTAGATGGTGCTGGGGCCCAGGTCGTAGATGGAGCGGGCGCGCTGGTCGGCCATGGCCGTGGGGGCTTCGGTGGAAGTGTTCTGGGTCATGGGAGCGGGGCGATCAAAGCGTGTATTCCTGGAAATTGCGGGCCTCGTAAGGCTTGCGCGCGACCCACATCACGCGGTTGCCCGCGTCCATGAGCGTGGTGGCCACGGTGGCCGAGATGCTGCTGAAGTCGGCCGGCTTCGGGGTGCGCAGCACGCCGTCGGGCTTGCCGAATTCGTCGGCGAGCGCGGCCTTCACGTCGGTCCAGTCGATGCGGCCCTCCACGCGGCGCAGGGCGTTCTCCACGCGGTGCTGGCGGTAGATGCTGTCAGGGCGCTGCGGCAGGCCCGGGTCGCGCAGCTTGATGACGGCCGAGGGCGACATCCAGTGGTTGGCATGCACGAGCAGGTCGTTTTCGGGCAGCGTCCAGAAGATCTCGCCGGGCGAGGTCTCGAGGCTGATGCCCGAGCCGTCGTTGCCGCTGGCCTGCGCCAGGATCATGTTGTTGGCGCAGTAGCGCTTCGAGGCCCAGATGGTCTTCATCGCCTGCGCGAGGTTGGTGGCCTCCAGTACACGTCGGCGCAGCAGCACCAGCGGCACGCCGGCGCCTTTCTGGAAGTCTTCATGGCAGGTCAGCGAATTACCGGTGAGCGACACGCCGTTGCTGTTGAAGCCGTGCCGGGCCAGCGCGCCGGCTTCGGTGAAGGTGAGCATGTCGGGGCCGCCTGCATTGCGGATGCGCAGCACGATGCCGGTGTCCACGCATTCCTGGCGCCAGTCCCAGTTGTGGGCGTGCATCAGGCGGCCGGTGGCCGAGCGCGCGGGCAGCACGACGAGGCCGGTGCAGTCGCCGTCTTCGGAGGGGGCGGCGTCGGCCGAAGCTTCGGCGGGGCGCTTCATGTCGGCATAGCCGAAGAGCATCTCGGTGCGGCAGTTGAGCATCACGATGTCTTCGAGCAGTACGCCCGCGCCTTCGGCGATGCCGCGCATCTCCTCGAGATAGCTCGCGTCGTAGGCCTCGATCAGCGGCAGCATCGACTGCGCCAGGTGGCGGATGGTGGCGTCGTCCAGGCCGCGGCGGCCGAGCTGGGCGCGGTAGAGCGCCACGCCGCCGGCCACGCGCTCGGGCACGGCGCGGCCGTGCTGCAGGCCGCGCGCATGCGGCGTGCCGGAAACATCGACTAGGGGAAAGTATTCAGGGGTGGTCATGAGGTGAAAGGGGCTGGTGTGTTCCTGTCATCGGCCTGCCGCCTGAAGGCGCTAAGGCAATGACCATGGCCCGCATTCTTTGGCAGGTACAGGAAAAAATAAATTTAAAAATTATTTAGAATTAGTAAATAAATTCTTTTCCTTTCAACGCGGCACGCAACACGCCATGAGCAGCATCCGCTTTCTTCGCACCTTCGTTGCCGCGGCCCGTGGCGGCTCCTTTGCCGCGGCGGCCGACCAGGTCGCGCTGACGCAGGCCGCCGTGGGCCAGCAGATGCGCGCGCTCGAAGCGGAAATGAAGAAGACGCTGTTCGACAAGACCGGCCGCACCATGGTGCTGAGCCCCGCGGGCCATCTGCTGCTGCCGCGCGCCGAAGAGCTGCTGGCGCAATACGAGTCGATGCGGCGCGACCTGCAAGACCAGCGGCAGATCGCCGGCACCATCAAGCTCGGCTCGCTGATCTCGGCCATGGGCTTGCTGTCGAGCACGCTGGCGCAGCTCAAGTCGCTGCATCCGAACCTCGAAGTCGAACTGCGCGTGCGCGAGCAGACTCAGCTGATGCAGGACGTGGTGAGCGGCGAGCTCGACGCGGCCGTGGTCGTCGAGCGGCAATGGCCCGAGGTGCCGGGCCTGCTGTGGACGCCGTGCTACGACGAGACGCTCACCGTCATCGCCAACTCGGGCATCGCCGCGCCCGACACGAGCATTGCGAGCCTGTTCGCCAGCCAGCCCTTCATCCGCTTCGACCGGCGCACACCGACCGGCGCGCGCATCGACCGCATCCTGCGGCGGCTGCAGCTGGTGCCGAAAGAGTTCCTGGAGCTCAACTCGCTGCTGGCCATTGCGGAGCTCGTGCGCAAGAACGTGGGCTTCACCATGGCGCCGCTGCTGAAAAATTTCGACTGGGAGAGCGACCCCGCGCTGTGCGTGCTGCAGCTGCCCGGCCGGCCGATCGCGCGCCGTCTGGGCATGCTGGAGAACGGGCGGCGCAGCCACATCACCGGCGTGGTCCGCGAGGAGATGCTGGCGCACCTGCGCCGCATGAAGCCGGGCTCCTGACACGCACGACAGACAAGGCTGACGCGCAGCCCGCGCGTCTTCCGACCCACGGCGCGTCTCGCGCGCCCAGCATGGAGGCTTCTCATGAGCAGGAGCAATGCCATGCCAAGAGGCGACAAGTCGTCCTACACGGACAAGCAGAAGCGACAGGCCGAGCACATCGAGGAAGGCTACGAACACCGCGGCGTGGGCAAGGCCGAAGCCGGGCGCCGCGCCTGGGCCACGGTGAATGCCGAGACCGGCGGCGGCAAGAAGTCGGGCTCCGGGCGCGGCAAGGCCGAGAACCATGCGCCGGCACGCAAGGGTGGGCGCATGGGTGGCGCTGCCGCCGCGCATCGCCCAGCGGCCGCGCGCTCGGCTTCCGCGATGAAGGCCGCCGCCACGCGCAGGCGCAACGCCGAAAAGCGCGGCTGACACGGAGCCGACGATGCACATCATTCTGGGAGCGACGGGCCACGTCGGCTCGGCGCTGGCGCAAGACCTGCTCGCGCGCAGCGAACCGGTGACAGTGGTGACGCGCGATGCGCACAAGGCCGAAGCCCTGCGAACCAAGGGCGCGCACGTGGCCGTGGTCGACGTGTTCGACACACATGCGCTGCACCGCGTGTTCAAGGGCGGCCATCGGTTGTTCGTGTTGAACCCGCCGGCAGCGCCCTCGACCGACACGGTGGCCGAAGAGCACAGGAGCCTGCGCGCCATTCTCTCGGCGCTCGAAGGCTGCAGGCTCGAGAAGATCGTCGCCGAGTCGACCTACGGCGCGCAGCCTGGCGAGGGCCTGGGCGACCTGGGCGTGCTGTACGACATGGAGCAGGCGTTGCGCGCCGGCCCGACGCCGTTCAGCGCCATTCGCGCCGCCTACTACATGAGCAACTGGGACGCCTCGCTGAAGACCGCGCGTGAGGAAGGCAAGGTGTACAGCATGTACCCCGCCGACTTCAGGTTGCCGATGGTGGCGCCGCACGATCTCGGGCAGTTCGCCGCCAGGCTGATGCTGGGCCCGCCCGAGTCCTCGGGGCCGCATCACGTCGAGGGGCCGGAGCACTATTCGGCGGGCGACGTGGCGAGGGCTTTCTCGCAAGCGCTGGGGCGACCGGTGGAGGTGGTCGAGACGCCGCGCGAGCAATGGGAGCAGGCGTTCAGGTCGCTGGGCTTTTCCGACGCTGCCGCCAGGTCGTACGCGGCCATGACGCGCGTCACGCTGGACCAGCACTACGAACCGCCCGACAAGCCGGAGCGCGGCGCGATTTCATTGGGTGAGTACATCTCCGCGCTGGTGAAGAAGAGTCCGGACCGCTGAAACCCGCCAATATGCTGTCCGATATCCGGGGCTCAGGCCGTGAAGCCGCTAAAACCGGACATTCGTGACCTGTTTCTGGCGGCAGCCGGACAACTTGCGTTTTCCCGCCATCGCGGCCCGGGTGCGAGAAGCCGGCTTGTTCTGCGACGTTGCTCCGAACGCGGCTTCTACGCCTGCAAACGTCGCTGATCCGCCCGTCATTTCGCAAGCCGTCCAGCGGTTTGCCGCACGGTGAACCCATCGATACGATCCCGCGCCTTGCCCTCACGAAAGGAATGCGCGGGTGCCTTCTACGACTGCTTCTTCCTCATCTCCCAATGCCGCTTTGCAGCAACGCAGCCGCCGCCATGTCTGGCATCCGTGCACACAGAGCATTCGCCTCGAAGCAGTGCCGCCATTGCCCATCGCGCGAGGCGAGGGCGTCTGGCTTTTCGACCATGAAGGCCGTCGCTACCTCGACGCCACCAGTTCGTGGTGGGTCAACCTCTTTGGCCACGCACACCCCGCGCTCAACGCTGCGTTGAAAGACCAGCTCGACAAGCTCTCGCACGTGATGCTCGCGGGCTGCACGCACGCCCCGGCCGTGGAACTGGCCGAGCGCCTGTCCGCGCTGACGGGGCACGCGCTGGGCCATTGCTTCTATGCCTCCGATGGCGCTTCTGCGGTGGAGATCGCGCTGAAGATGAGCTTCCACGCCTGGCGCAATGCGGGCCGTGGCGGCAAGCAGCGCTTCGTCGCGCTGAAGCAGGGCTACCACGGCGAGACGCTCGGCGCCCTGCACGTGACCGACGTGCCGGTGTTCCGCGACGCCTACGCCCCCTTGCTCGCGAATGCGCACCTCGTTGCTTCACCTGATGCACGCAACGCCAAGCCGGGCGAAAACGCGACCGCCGTCGCCCGCCGCACCGCAGCCGAACTCGAAGCTCTGCTGGCCGAACAGCACGACACCATCGCCGCCGTGATCGTCGAGCCGCTGGTGCAATGCGCCACCGGCATGGCGATGCACGACCCCGAATACCTGCGGCTCGTGCGCGCCTTGTGCGACCGCTACCAAGTTCACCTCATCGCCGACGAGATCGCGGTGGGCTGCGGCCGAACCGGCAGCTTCTTCGCGTGCGAGCAGGCCGGCATCTGGCCCGACTTCCTGTGTCTCTCGAAGGGCATCAGCGGCGGCTACCTGCCGCTGGCGCTGGTGATGACGCGTGACGCCATCTACGAAGGCTTTGTCGACGACGACGTGGCGCGCAGCTTTCTGCATTCGCATTCGTACACCGGCAACGCGCTGGCCTGCCGCGCGGCGGTGGCCACGCTGGACCTGTTCAAGAGCGAAGACGCGCTGCAGCGCAACCGCGGCCGGGCGGCGCGCCTGCTGCAGCGACTGCACGACGGGCTCGAGGGCCAGCCGGTCGATCACCTGCGGCAGCGAGGAATGATCACGGCCTTCGACGTGCGCGAGCCCGGCGCGCGCTTTGCCGAGCGCTTCCACATGGCGGCGCGTGCGCAGGGGCTGCTGATGCGGCCGATCGGCAACACCGTCTACCTCATGCCGCCGTATGCGATCAACAACGGCGAGATCGACCAGCTGGTCGACGGCACGCTGGCCACGCTGAAAGCCGTCATGGCCACGAGTTCAAAGGAAGGAGCCCGCGATGTCGCGCTTGCTTGACCGCCTGCAGGGCGAGATCCATGCGCTCGACGCCCAGTCGCTGCGCCGCCGCAGGCAGATCGCCGAAACCGCCTGCGCACCCGAACAGACCCTGACGCTGGCCGGCGCCACTGCTCCGCGCACCATGCTCGGCTTCAGCAGCAACGACTATCTCGGCCTCGCCGCGCATCCCGCATTGGCTGCTGCGTGGGCCGAAGGCGCTGCGCTGTATGGCACCGGCAGCGGCGGTTCGCACCTGATCCTTGGCCACTCGCGTGCCCACGCACTGCTCGAAGAGCGGCTGGCCGGCTGGATGGCGCCTTTCATTCCCGAGGCGCAGAGCCTGTTCTTCTGCACCGGCTACATGGCCAACCTCGCGGTGCTGTCCGCGCTCGGCGGAGCGGAGGCCGTCATCTTCTCGGAGTCGCTCAACCATGCCTCGCTGATCGACGGTGCGAGGCTGGCCAAAGCGCGCGTCGAGCGCTATCCACATTGCGACGTGGCCGCGCTCGACGCGCAACTCGCGGCTTGCGATGCGCCGGTCAAGCTCATCGTGAGCGATGCGGTGTTCAGCATGGATGGCCACATCGCGCCGGTGGCCGAACTGCTCGCACTGGCCGAGCGGCACGACGCCTGGCTGGTGATCGACGACGCGCACGGCTTCGGCGTGCTGGGCGCCATAGGGCGCGGCGTGCTCGAAGCGATGGGCCTGCGCTCTGAGCGACTGGTTCTGGTGGGCACGTTGGGCAAGGCGGCTGGCGTGTCGGGCGCTTTCGTAGCGGCGCACCGTACCGTCATCGACTACCTGGTGCAATGTGCGCGGCCCTACATCTTTACCACCGCCGCGCCGCCGGCCGTCGCGCATGCGCTGCTCGCGAGCCTGACGCTGATCGAGGGCGAGGAGGGCGCGGAACGCCGTGCACAGTTGCTGGCCCGCATCGCGCAGTTGCGTCGCGGCCTGAAGGAAGTGCTGCCAGCAGATAGAAGCGCGTGGCTGCCGGAGTCACCCACCGCAATCCAGCCGCTGATCGTCGGCGACAACGCACGCGCGATGCGAGTCATGGCGCAGCTCGATGCACGCGGCCTGCGCGTCGGCGCGATCCGCCCGCCGACCGTGCCGGCCGGCACGGCGCGGTTGCGCATCGCGCTGTCGGCCAGCCACAGCGAGGCCGATGTCGCGCGGCTGGTCGATGCGTTGGGCGAAGCCCTCGCGCAGCCTTTGAAGGAAGCCGCATGACGCGCCGGGCCTGGTTCGTGACCGGCACCGACACGGGCATCGGCAAGACGCTGGTCAGCAGCGCCATGCTGAGCCTGCTGGCCGGCTCGGGCCTGCGCGCGGTCGGCATGAAGCCGGTGGCCGCGGGGCTGGAAGACATGAATGGCGAATGGTGCAACGAAGACGTGGAGCAGCTGCACGCGGCCGGCAACGTCGATGCGCCGCTGGCGCTGCGCTGCCCGTACCTGCTGCGCCCGCCGATGTCGCCGCACCTGGCGGCCAGGGAAGAAGGCGTGCACATCGCGCTGCAGCCGATGCTCTCGGCCTTCGCGGAACTGTCGGCGCGTGCCGATGCGGTGGTGGTCGAAGGCGTGGGCGGCTTCTGTGTGCCGTTCGGCGACGACCTCGACAGCGCCGATCTCGCTGTGGCGCTGGGCCTACCTGTGATCCTCGTGGTCGGGCTGCGGCTGGGCTGCCTCAATCATGCGCTGCTGAGCGCCGAGGCGATTCGCGCGCGAGGCCTTGTGCTGGCGGGCTGGGTGGCGAGCATGGTCGATCCATCGATGCTCGCGCCGCAGGCCAATCTGCAGACGCTGCGCGCGCGTCTCGGTGTGCCCTTGCTCGGCATCGTGCCGCACCTCGAACACCCCGATGCGGCCAGCGCGGCCCGCCACATCGACCTGCGCGCACTGCGTGCGACGGCGGCGCATGCCGCGCGTCGCGCTGCTGCGTCGGAAGTCTCAGCCGCGCTGGTTTGATTCCACCAGCCGCTTGCCGCGCACGCCGCCCTGGCGTTCCAGCATCCAGCCCGGGTACTCGGCCGGCAGCGCGCTCACCTTGTCCAGCGTGGCGAGTTCATCGGCCGTGAGCTTGATGGCCGTGGCGGCGATGTTGTCGTCCAGCTGCTCGGCGCGCTTGGCGCCGATGATCACGCTGGTCACCACCTGCTGGTGCAGCAGCCAGGCCAGCGCGATCTGCGCGACCGACACCTTGCGCGCCTCGGCCAGCTGGCGCATCACGTCGATGCAGTCGTAGGCGCGTTCGACGTTCACCGGCGGAAAATCGAAGGTGGTGCGGCGGCTGCCTTTTTCCGCTTCGGTATTGCGGCCGAACTTGCCGCTCAGCAGGCCACCCGCGAGCGGGCTCCAGACCATCAGCCCGACGTTCTCGCTGCGCAGCATCGGCGCCAGCTCGCGCTCCAGGTCGCGCCCGGCGATCGTGTAGTAGGCCTGCAGCGATTCGAAGCGCGCCAGCCGGTCGCGCTCGGCGATGCCCAGCGCCTTCGCGATCTGCCAGGCCGCCCAGTTCGACACGCCCACGTAGCGCACGTGGCCCTGGCGCACGAGGTTGTCCAGCGCGTGCACGGTTTCCTCGATGGGCGTGGCCGGGTCGAAACCATGGATCTGGTACAGGTCGATGTGGTCGAGCTGCAGGCGCTGCAGGCTGGCCTTCACGCCATCCATGATGTGAAAACGCGAGGCGCCGGCCGAGTTGACGCCCTTGCTGCCGGTTTCGCCCAGCACCTTGGTGGCCAGCACGAAACTGTCGCGAGGCGCCTTGAGGTTCTTCAGTGCCTGGCCGGTGATGATTTCTGACTGGCCGTCGGAGTACACGTCCGCCGTGTCGATGAAGTTGATGCCGGCGTCCATGGCCTTGCCGATCAGCCCTTCGGCCTCGGACTGCTGCAGGTTGCCGATCTGGCCCCAGATGCCGGAGGAGCCGCCGAAAGTCATGGTGCCGAGGCACAGCTCGGAAACGAAGAGGCCGGTGCGGCCGAATTTGCGGTATTGCATGGAGGAATCCTTTGCGGTGGAGGCGCCCGAGGGAGGCCGAAAGGGCCGGAAAGCCCGGGCGACTGCAAAAAGTATCCGGCTGCCGCCCCCGGCGTGGCGAGCGCGTTCCTGCAAAGTATTTGCCTGATTCTCCAGACCTCCCCGCCGGCAGGTGCGAATCCAAGGGAGGCGCGCTAAGCTACAAAACCGCTCAATCCTCCATGGTGGCCATTCCCTGGCCTCCCACCGCGACAAGGCCCCGAACATGTCCGACGAAACACCCGAAATCGCCGCCGTCATCGCACAGCCGATGCCGCTGGAACCCGAACTCGACGAAGCCCGCAAGGAACTGGTGGCGCTGATCGAGCACATCACCCAGGGGCAGGACGGCACAGTCATCACCGCCGTGCCCGGCCTGCAGGTGTTCTGCATCAGCAAGCCCGAAGGCCCCAAGCACGGCTTTGCGTCGCCGGCGCTGGGCCTCATTGCGCAGGGCTCCAAGCGGATCATCGTGGGCGACGACATCTACGTGTACGACCCCATGCACTACCTCGTCACCTCGGTCGACCTGCCGGTGTGCGGCCAGGTGTGCGTGACGAGCGAGAAAGAGCCGTACCTCGGCGTGCGGCTGGAGCTGGCCCTCGACGAAATCGGCGACCTCATCGGTGACGAGAAGCTGCCGGCCAAGGCCAACGCGCCGGCCTCGCGCGGCATGTACGTCAACCGCATCGCCATGCCGGTGCTGGAGCCGGTGCTGCGCCTGCTGCGGCTGCTCGACACCCCGGAAGACGTGCCGATCATGGCGCCGCTCATCAAGCGCGAGATCATGTACCGCCTGCTGGTCAACGGCGAAGGCGCGCGGCTGCGGCAGATCGCGCTGCAGGACAGCCACACCCAGCGCATCGCCAAGGCCATCAGCGCGCTGCGCGTCAACTACGCGCAGTCGCTGCGGGTGGAAGACATGGCGCGGGCGGTGCACATGAGCGTGTCGTCGTTCCACCATCACTTCAAGGCCGTTACCGCGATGAGCCCGCTGCAGTACCAGAAGCAGTTGCGCCTGCAGGAGGCGCGTCGGCAGATGCTGATTGCCGGCGCCGACGTGGCGAGCGCCGCGCACAACGTGGGCTACGAAAGCCCGTCGCAGTTCGCGCGCGAGTACGGCCGCATGTTCGGCGCACCGCCGCTGCGCGACAAGCGCCGCTGGCTCGGCGAGGCGGGCAATGATGCGATGGGCGCGGAGTCGATGGAAGCGGCCTGAGCGTTCGCTTGCGGTGGGTCGGCCGCCTTGTAGCACTTGCTGCAATTTCTTGCGTCGTCCCGACCATGCAGGTTTTGCAAAATTTCGCTATTGTTTTGTTCGCTGCAGCAGCCCGTTCATGTGATCGGGAGAACCAAACAACACGGAGAAATGCATGCTTTGGGAAAAGAAGCTGGCGCAGTGGAGCGCCGCCGTTCGTGCACGCGCCAACCTGCCTGCGCGGCTCACCTTGTGGGACGGCCAGTCTTATGACTTCGGCACCTTCAGCGGGCCTTCGGTCACGTTGCACGTGAAGTCGCCCGCGGCGCTGTCGCTGATGCTGCAGCCCACGCTCGACAACCTGGGCGAGGCCTACGTCAAGAGCAAGATCGACATCGAAGGCAAGCTCAGCGACGTCATCGACATTGCCTACGGGCTGGCCAAGACATCGATGGACAAGCCCGGCGGCGCGCTGCGGCAAATGGCGCGCTACTTCGCGCACACCAAGTCGTCGGACAAGAAGTCCATCGAGTACCACTACGACGTTTCCAACGACTTCTACCGGCTGTGGCTCGACCCGAACATGGTCTATTCGTGCGCCTACTTCGAGAACGGCGACGAAGACCTCGCCACCGCGCAGCTGAAGAAGATCGACCACATCCTCACCAAGATCGAACTGAAGCCGGGCCAGACCCTGCTCGACATCGGCTGCGGCTGGGGCGCGCTGGTGATTCGCGCGGCGCAGAAGTTCGGCGCGCGCTGCGTGGGCGTGACGCTGTCGCAAAACCAGTTCGACCTGGCGACCGAACGCGTGAAGGCCGCCGGCCTGCAGGACCGCATCGAGATCCGCCTGCAGGACTACCGCGACGTGACCGGCCAGTTCGACCGCATCACCAGCGTCGGCATGTTCGAGCACGTGGGCCGCAAGAACCTGCCCGCGTACTTCAAGCGCGTGCAGGAGCTGCTGGCCGACGACGGCGTGGTCATGAACCACGGCATCACCTCGTCCGACCCCGAGGGCGGCGGCGTGTCTTACGGCGGCGGCGACTTCATCGACCGCTACGTGTTCCCCAACGGCGAACTGCCGCACATCAGCCTGGCGCTGCAGGCCATGCAGCAGGGCGGCCTCGAAGCCTTCGACGTGGAGAACCTGCGCCGCCACTACGCGCAGACGCTGCGCTGCTGGAGCGATGCCTACGAAGCCAACAGCGAGAAGGCGCACGCGTTCGTCGACGAGGAGAAGTTCCGCATCTGGCGCATCTACCTCGCGGGCTGTGCCTATGCCTTCGAGAACGACGACGTGGCCATCTACCAGATCGTCGGACGCAAGGCGGGCAGGTCGGCGAAGACGCTGCCCTGGTCGCGCCGCTACATCTACGACGGCACTTCGGCGTTGAATGCGGGCTGACTGACGGTTGCGGCGCCGTGCGGCCCGAGGGCCGTGCGCCTGAGCCACTTCAGTAGCCCAGAAGACCGTCCCAGATGGCGAGTTGCGCCAGCTTCGGCACCGTGCCGACGACCACGCCTGCGCTGCTGCCTTCGCCCATGCGCACCACATTCGCCAAGGGGCCCGTGTAGCGCGGCCACGCTGTGCCGGCACCGAATGCCGTGGCCTGAGGCTCACGCGCGAAAGACACCAGCGCCGCTGCCATGCTTGCCGACAGCTGCGCTTCCGCGGTGCCGTTGCCGACCTTGTCCTTGTAGTAGTCCAGCCCGTAGGTGCCGAAGAGCAATGGCAGGTCGGCGCAGTGCGGCACGCCGTGTCCCGGCGCCTTGAGAGCGTGCGCGTAGGTGCCGAAGCGCACGTCCTTGCCTTCACTGGCGAGCCTGCCGGCGTAGTGCACCGAATGAACGCGAATGGCGTAGTCGCCGTAGATCTCCACCAACAGGTCGCCGGCGCCCGTCGGCCGCCCCTCGTCGGCGGCGGCCTGGCGGTAGCTTGCAAGCACCTGGCTGCTCACCGTGGCCGAGTTGGTCAGCGATGTGATGTATGCCAGCAGCTGCGTGTCGTTTTGCGGCAGGGGCGCCGTCAGCGCCTTGCCGGTGGCGGGGTCGATCAGGTCGACGAAGAAGCTGCCTTCGGTCAGCGTGGTAGTGATGATCACGGGCAGGTCGGCCGGCCATGCGGCACGCGTCCAGTCCGCGAGGCAGAACTGCGCATCCACGACCGGAACGAACTTCGAACTGCGCCCGGTCGTGATGGTGGCTGGCAACGGCTGCGCGTTGAGCGCTATCTCCGCCGCATGGAGCGTGGCGGCCGGCACGTCGCGCAGGCCCCGCGGCGTAGTGTTCATGCGGGCGGCCAGCAGTTCGGTGTATGCCGCCGCGTCCTTCAGGCTGAAGCTGTTCGGTGCCGCGTTGCTGCCGGGGCTCAACAGCACGACCTTGCGCAGGAACTTCCGGGAGGCGGGGTTCTGCGCAATGACCGCTGCGCTGGTGCCGCCGGCCGATTGCCCCATCAGGCAGATGTTGTCCGGGTCACCCCCGAAGGCGGCGGCGTTCTGGTGCACCCATTGCAGCGCGGCCATCTGGTCCTGCAGCTGCCAGTTGGCGATGCTGCCGGTGTCGGCATCGACAAGGTCCGGGTGCGAAAGGCCACCCAGCGCACCCAGCCGGAAGTTGACCGTGACCACCACCACGCCGAGTGCCGCGAGTGCTGCGCCGTTCATCAGCGGCATGCTGGTGGCGCCGGTACGCCAGGCGCCGCCGTGCAGCCACACGATCACCGGCGCCCTGGCGGCATCGGCAGGCGCCCACACGTTGACCGTCAGGCAGTCCTCGCTCTGCTGCGCCGGCACGGGGTAGATCCATGTGACGTACGGCGGCAGCGTCTGCAGGCTGGCAGCGCCGAACTTGTCGGCGTTCACCACGTCGGACGCGGGCTTGAACGGTTTCGGCGACTGGAAGCGCAGCGCGCCGATGGGCGCCTGGGCATACGGAATGCCGAGGTACGACGCAACGCTGCCGCTGACCTGTCCCTTGAACCGCCCCGAGGTGGTGTCGGCGACCGGCGCAGCGGCCTGTTGTCCGGTGCCTGTACCGTTGCCGGCAAAAGGTGTCGGGAAGCCGCCACCGCCTCCGCCGCCGCAACCGGCCAGCGGCAGCGCGATCAACGCGCCGGTCGCCTGGATGAACCGTCGCCGGCTTTCGGGCCAGATCGGGAAAGAACTCTTCTTCTCGTGATGCGCCATCGTCGTCCTCGGGTGGCCGGTTCCACAGCGGACCCGACTTGCGGCCGATGCTAGGAGCGATGACCGTGCGATGACACCCGGGCTAATGCAACGCAGCTTTCTGAATATGCAGTTTCGAAACGACGCTATCTCACCGTTTTCGAATAGGGCTCGGTGGCCTCCACCAGCATCGCCAGAAACTGCCGCCCCGCCAGCGTGAGGTCGCGGCGCGAGGGATACAGCGCGTGGATCGAGATGGTCGGCGGCGCCCACCCCGGCGCCACCACGCGCAGGCGGCCCTGTTCCAGGTCTTTGGCACACAGGCTGACCGGCAGCCGCGCGATGCCGATGCCCGCGAGCGCCGACTGGTGGATCTGCAGCAGGCTGTCGCTGGTGAAACGTGGATGCACGTTCAGCTCGACCTCGGCGTCGCCGGGTCCGCGCAGCAGCCAGCGCGAGGGATGCGGGCCGAAGGTCCAGCCGATGGCGGGGCAGTCGTCCAGCGCGGCAAGCGCTTGCGGCGTGGCCGGTTCGCCCAGCGATTCGAACAGCGTCGGCGTGGCTGCCAGCAGGTACGGAAAATCGCCGAGCTTGCGCGACACCATGCTCGAATCGGGCAGCGTGTCGATGCTCGGGCGAATCAGCAGGTCGGCCGCCTCGCTCCAAGGGGAAGGGCGCCCGTCGGTGGAGTCCAGCGTCAGCGTCACCTTCGGGTGCCGCTTGACGAATTCCACGCACAGCCGCCCGACCAGGCCCGTGGCCATGGCGACGGGACACGAAACCCGCAAATGTCCCGACGGCTCGTTGAGCGTGTCCTGCGCCACGGCGAGCGCGTTGCGGGTTTCGGCGCGAATCGCCAGGCCGTGCTGGTACAGGCGTTCGCCGATCTCCGTCACCTTGAAGCGCCGGGAGCTGCGCACCAGCAGGCTCACGCCAAGGCGCTTTTCGAGGCCCGCGATGCGGCGGCTCAACCGGGACACGGGAATGTTGTGGCGCGTGCTCGCAGCATTGAACCCGCCGGCTTCCACCACCAGCACGAGCGCGATCAGGTCGTCAACGACGCCATTGAGTTCATCCATTCGCAGCTTTCTGAAGCGCCCGGCGCCCGGATGACGCCGGCCGGCTGCACCGGACTGTAGCCAACGAACGGCGCCGAGAGCCCGAGCAGCGGACAGGGACTCGTGCCGTCTATAGCATGCACGGCTCATGACCTCCCCCAACAGAACAACAAACCGCCCGCTGGTCATCGCCTCCATCATGGCCTCCATGGCGATGGTGGCCATCGAAGCCACCATCGTCTCCACCGTGATGCCGCAGATCGCCTCCGAGCTGGGCGGCCTGCATCTCTACAGCTGGGTGTTCGCCTCCTTCCTGCTCGCGCAGACCGCGATGACGGTGGTGTTCGGCAAGCTCTCCGACCTGTATGGCCGCAAGCCCATCATGTTCGTGGGCATCGCCGTCTTCGTCATCGGCTCGGTGCTGGCGGGCTTCTCGTGGTCGATGCCGGCCATGATCTGCTTCCGGCTGATACAGGGCATTGGCGCGGGCGCCATCCAGCCCGT
Organism: Variovorax sp. YR566; assembly: GCF_051992195.1. Classification (NCBI taxonomy): domain Bacteria; kingdom Pseudomonadati; phylum Pseudomonadota; class Betaproteobacteria; order Burkholderiales; family Comamonadaceae; genus Variovorax; species Variovorax sp. YR566. The sequence goes on from NZ_CP197092.1 coordinate 3,728,495, forward strand.
GTCGCTCACCATCGTGGGCGACCTCTATCCGGTGCGCGAGCGCGGCAAGGTGCAGGGCTGGCTCGCGAGCGTGTGGGCCGTGTCTGCAGTGGTCGGGCCGATCATCGGCGCGCTGATCGTGCAGAAGCTGTCGTGGGCCTGGATCTTCTGGGTCAACGTGCCCATCGGCCTGGCCGCGGCGGCGGGCTTCTGGTTCTTCTTGCACGAGGCGCCCACGGTGCGGCGCTCGTCCATCGACATGGTGGGCGCGGTGCTGTTCACCATCGGCATCGCGGCGCTGATGATTGCGCTGACCGAGTTCGGTGTCGGCAATTCAGGCGTGGCGCTCGCGTGGGCCGGGTTGTTCGTCGTCACGCTCGCGCTGTTCATCGCGCAGGAGCGCCGCGCGGCCGACCCCATGGTGTCGCTGCGCCTCTGGGGCGCGCGGATGATCGCCACCGTGAACGGCGCGGCCATGCTCGCCGGCATGGTGCTGATCGGCATCACGACCTTTTTGCCGATGTACGTGCAGGTGGTGCTCGAGCGTTCGTCGGTCACGGCCGGCCTCACGCTCACGATGGTGATGCTCGGCTGGCCCATCGGCGCGACGCTGACCTCGCGCACGTTCCACCGCATCGGGCTTTGGCGCATGGTGGTGGCCGGTGCGGCGTTGATTCCGCTGGGCACATCGACCTTCGCCTTGCTGGGGGCCGGCAGCTCGCCGGTGCTGCCCGCCGTGGGCTCTTTCATCATCGGCCTCGGCATGGGCGTGATGAGCCTGAGCTCGCTGATCCTGATCCAGGAGGGCGTGGAGCTTTCGCAGCGCGGCGTCGCCACGGCGTCGAACGTGTTCTCGCGCAACCTCGGCAGTGCGCTGGGTGCTGCCTTCTTCGGCGCGGTCTTCAATTTCGGGCTGACGCGCGGCGACGGCACGATGATGTTCACCGACGACCAGTTGCGCCTGCTGCTGCAGGGCGTGCACGGCTCCGTCGCGGGGGATGCAGGCATCCGTCTGGCGCTGGGTGGCTCGCTGCATCTCACCTTCATGGCGATGCTGGTCGTGAGCCTGGGCGTGATCGCGCTGGCGTTGCTGCTGCCCAAGGAAGGGCTGGAGAGCCATGCAGTCGGGGCGGGGAAGCCGGCGCCGAAGTAGTCCGGCCCCGAACCGCCACCCACTCAGGAATGACAGACGAACCCGTCCTTGAGCAGCGTGATCTCGAACTGCAGGTTGCCCGCGCGCGCGCCGCGCGCCTGTGCCAGCGTGCCGTCCGCGCGCCATTGGCGCAGCGCGGCGGCCAGGTAGTCGCGCGAGGCGGCGTCGCCTTGCGGCAGGCGGATGGCGGCGTCCGATGGCGGGCGAAGGCCGCTTGCCAGCGGCTTGTAGAAGCGCCATTCGTCGTTCTTCAACAGGCGTTCCAGCACTTCGGTGTCTTCGGCCAGCGCAGCGCATTCGCCCGCCATGAAGGCCGACACGGCATGCACGGAAGAGGGATAGCTGCGCGGCTCAGCCCCATAGCGCAGAGACACTGCACCGGCATAGCCCGAGCCTTCGCCCACGCAGACCGGCGCGCCGCGTAGCGCCTGCGCATCCTGCACGCGACCCTTGCGCAGCGCGACCACCAGGCCACTGCCTGTGTCGTAGCTGCCGGGGGCGGCGTCGATGCCTTTCGGCGCGGCGGCGGACGGCACTCCTGCGATCAGCAGGTCGACACGGCCATCGCGCAGCGCGGCGTCCTGCGCGGCAGCGTCCAGCCCTACCAGTTCCAGCGTCACGCCCAGCGAGCGAGCCAGCTCGCGCGCCAATGCGGCATCGAAGCCATCGGGCTCCGGCGGCGTCGGTGCTTCGGGAGGGGCGGGGCGCGGATAGCGGCGTACGCCGACGACCAGCGTGCCGCGCTCGATGGCCTTGGCCAGCACCGGCCCCTTGGGCAGTTCGCTCAGGCGGCTCCCCGAAGCCCAGGATGCGCCCAGGCCCGCCAGCGCGGCCGCCGCGACGAGCGAGGCGCCTGCCAGCGCGAGCCGGCGGGGGCGCGAAGCCACTGGGGAAGCAGCGTCACTCATCGAGACTCAACCCCCTGCGCCAGCGCAGCAACCGCCGCTCCAGCAGCGCAAGCAGGTAGTTGAGCACCAGCCCCAGCACCGCCAGCAGCAGGATGCCCGCATACATGGTCGGTATCTGGAAGGTCTCCTGAGAATTCAGCGTGAGAAAGCCCAGCCCCGAATGCGCGCCGATCATCTCGGCCGCCACCAGCGCTGTGATGCTGTACGCCCCCGCCAGCCGCACGCCGGTAAAGATCGACGGCAGCGACGCCGGCAGCACCACCTTGAAGAAGATGAAGCGCTGCGACGCGCCCATCGACAGCGCCGAGTTCACGAGCAGCCGGTCGACCTGCTTCACGCCGCTCACCGTGCTCAGCAGCACGGGCCAGAACGAAGCCCAGAAGATGATCGCCACCTTCGACAGCTCGCCGATGCCCAGGAACAGGATGAACACCGGAAACAGCGCGAAGGCCGACGTCTGGCGAAAGAGCTGCAGCACCGGATCGACGATGGCCGCCAATCGCCTTGAACTGCCGATCAGCAGGCCCAGCACCACGCCAGAGAAGCTCGCGAGCACCAGTCCCCACAGCGAGCGCTGCAGGCTCGCTGCCATGTGCTTCCAGAGCTGGCCGGTGTCGACGAGCTGCGCGATACTCGCGATCACGGCGGAAGGAGGGCTCAGGTAGGCATCGCTCACGATGCCAAGGCGCGGCAGGGCCTCCCACAGCGCCAGGAAGATCACTATGCCGATGCCGCGTTCGGCCACCCGGCCGAGGCCGCGAGCGAACTTCTTGAAGAAGCTGCCCGGCGGGCGAGCTGCAGGCGTGTCGAGCACGGCGCTCATGACACGACCCCTTCGAGCGACCTGGGCCGCAGGCCGATCTGCACTTCGTCCTTCAGCACCTCCCACGCGCGCTGGCGCAACGCGGCAAACTCGGCCGAGTGACGAAGCTCAGCCGAGCGCGGCCGTGCAAGCGGAATATCGATGATGTCCTTGATGCGGCCGGGCCGCTGCGTCATCACCGCCACGCGGTCCGACAGGTACACCGCTTCTTCCAGGCTGTGCGTGATGAACACGATGGTCTTGCGGTACTGCTCCCAGATGCGCAGCAGCTCGCCCTGGAGAATCTCGCGCGTCTGCGCATCGAGCGCGGCGAAGGGCTCGTCCATCAGCAGCACGTCGGGCTTGTAGGCGAGCGAGCGCGCAATGGCCACACGCTGTTTCATGCCACCAGAAATCTCGTGCGGGTATCGGTCAGCAAAGCCATGCAGCCCGACCAGTTCGAGGTATTCGTGCGCGGTGCGGCGACGCTCGGCCTTGCCGACGCCACGTATCTCCAGCCCGACAGCGATGTTGTCGAGCACCGAGAGCCAAGGAAACAGCGCATAGCCCTGGAACACCACACCCTGGTTGCGATTGATGCCCGCGAGCGGCTGGCCGTTGATGGCGATGCGCCCGCCGGTGCGCTCGGTCAGCCCCGCCAGGATGCCGAGAAAGGTCGACTTGCCGCAGCCCGACGGGCCGAGCACCGAGAGGAACTCGCCCTCGCGTACGTCGAGGTCGAAGCCTTCGAGCACACGCACGCGCTCGCTCGCGCCGCGGGCTGCGTAGTCCATCCGCACATCGCGGGCAGAGATCTTGATGGTCATCGGCGCGCTCAGGCCTTCGTGCCGATCTTGTTGGCGAAGGGGTTGAACTCGTTCGTGTACACGTCCTTCACCGCCACCTTGCCGGCGGCGAGCTTGCCTTCGGACTGCAGGATGTCGATGTAGTACTGGATCGGCGGCTCGGTCACCACCAGGTCGTCGACATAGGCATAGCGGTCGACGTTCTTCAGTTCCATGTTGATGCGCTTGGCCACCAGCTTGCGGGCTTCCTCGGTGTTGGCGTTGACCCAGTTGCCGGCCTTGGCCAGCGCAACGACCACGTCGCGCACCGCCTCGGGGTGCTGGCGGATGAACTGGCCGTGCGCGCTGTAAGGCGCCATGCCGCCGAGGCCGCCGTCGAGGTCGAAGTCGCTCCACAGCCGCACCAGCTGTTCGGCGTTGTCGGCACGGCCCGAGAAGGGCGCGTGGATGATCGCCAGGTCGGTGTTGCGCGTTACCAGCGTTTGCTCGGCCTGCTCGTCGGGAATGACGACGAAGTTGATCTTGTTCACGTCCACGCCGTGCTGGCGCAGGTACTTCTTGGTGACGAACTCGGCGCACGCGCCGAAGCTGTTGAAGCCGATGGTCTTGCCTTCGAGGTCCTTCGGTTCGCGGATGCCCGAGTCCTTGCGAACGAAGTACTTCATGTGCGGTGCTTCCTGCAGCGTCTTGCCGCCTGCTGCCACCACCTTGAGGTCGGCGCCCGAGGCAATGGCCGAGATCACCAGCGGCACCATGCGGCTGCCGAAGTCGATCTCGCCCGTGCCCACCAGCGGAATGATCTGCGGCGCGGCGATCTTGCCCACGTACTCGGGGCGCGTGTTCGTGCCCTCGAAGTAGCCGAGCTCGTCGGCCAGGTAGATCAGGTCGAACGAGGGGTTGTTCGGATACTTGAACGCAACCTTCTCGCCGACCTTCTTCACCACGGCCGGAGCGCCGCCGGCCGATGCGGTCTTGCCTTCTTCGCGCGAGCAACCCGCCAGCAACAGGCCACCGAGGCCCCCGGCCGCGGTCAGCGAGGCGAAAGTCTTGAGCGCAAGGCGGCGCGAAGGGAGGGAAGGGGCTTCGATGGGCATGACGGCGCGCTCCGGCAGGGGGAGCGGTCTGGGAGTTGGCGGAGCGCCGATGCTAGAAAGCGCTGCGCACCGCGCCAACGAAGAAAACCGCCTATGCATATGCGGCGACGGATAAGCGCGACAGCGGCGTGGAAATGCTTGCCGCGCTGTGCCTGCGGGGGCATCCTCGACGGCTCTTTTCCTTTTCCCCATCCACCGTCAAGACAAGACACACCCATGACCTACCACGCCGACTCCAAGCGCTACGACGCCATTCCCTACCGCCGCGTCGGGCGCAGCGGGCTCGTGCTGCCCGCCATCTCGCTCGGGCTCTGGCACAACTTCGGGGACACCACCTCCATTGCCACGCAGCGCCAACTGCTGCGCACGGCCTTCGACCTGGGCATCAACCACTTCGACCTGGCCAACAACTACGGCCCGCCGTACGGCAGCGCCGAGACCAACTTCGGCCTGCTGCTGCGCGAGGACTTCAAGCCGTACCGCGACGAACTCATCATTTCGAGCAAGGCCGGCTGGGACATGTGGCCGGGTCCGTACGGACAGGGCGGCGGTTCGCGCAAATACGTGCTCGCGAGCCTCGACCAAAGCCTGCAGCGGCTGGGCGTGGACTACGTAGACATCTTCTATTCGCACCGCTTCGACCCGCACACGCCGCTGGAAGAAACCGCTTCCGCGCTGGCCCAGGCCGTGCAGCAGGGCAAGGCGCTGTACATCGGCATTTCGTCTTACTCGGCCGGCAAGACGCGCGAGATCGCCGCGCTGCTGCGCGAGTGGAAGGTGCCGCTCTTGATCCATCAGCCGGCCTACAACCTGTTCAACCGCTGGATCGAGAAAGACCTGCTGAACGCGACTGATGAACTGGGCGCCGGCGTCATCGCGTTCACGCCGCTCGCGCAGGGCCTGCTGACAGACAAGTATCTGAAGGGCATTCCGGCCGATGCTCGAATCAACCGGCCCGGCGGCAGCTCGCTCAAGCAGGAGCACCTGTCCGAAGCCAACGTTGAGCGTGCCCGCGCGCTCAACGAGATCGCCAAGCGCCGCGGCCAGACGCTGGCGCAGCTCGCGCTGACGTGGACGCTGCGCGACCCGCGCGTCAGCTCCGCGCTGATCGGCGCGAGCCGGCCCGAGCAGATCGTCGACAACGTTGCGGCGCTGTCGCATGCACCGTTGAGCACAGAGGAGCTGGCCGAGATCGACAAGTACGCGGTGGAAGGCGGCGTCAATCTCTGGGAGAAGCCATCGACCGATTTCGCCTGAACCCCGGGATCGCGATTCGCGAACCGCATCAGGTAACTTGGAATCCGTCTTTGGAAAAGCAGTGGCACTGCGCAGAATCGGCCGAAGTTTTCTTTCGACCGTTGCTATGCCACTGCGCACCCACTACGTTTCTCCGGCGGCCCAGGCCCGCCATGTTCTCGCCCTGACAACCAAGGCCTGGCGCATTCCGCCAAGCTCGGCACATGCCGTGGCGCGGCGTGCGCCGCATGGCTATGTGCCGGCAAGGGCGCTGCGGCGGTTGCACGCAGCTGCCGCGCTGGCCTTGCTGCCGCATTCGTGGTGAACTCCGCACCAGGGCCCTGAACCTGGAGGCGAAGAAAGATGCTGATCGTTCTGGGTGGCTTGCCCGGCAGCGGCAAGACCACCATCGCACGCGAGATAGCCGCGCTCGTGCCTTGCGTGTACCTGCGCATCGACGCCATCGAGCAGGCACTGCGCTCGGCTGGTGTGCTGGCTGGTGACGTGGGGCCAGGAGGCTACGTCGTGGCCTACGAACTGGCCCGCTCCAATCTTTCGCTCGGGCAGACGATCGTGGCCGATTGCGTCAATCCCTTGCCCGTCACGCGAGAGGCCTGGCATGCTGTTGCGGCGGATACCTCGTCGCGCATCGTCGAGGTCGAGATCGTGTGTTCGGACATCCCCGAGCATCGGCGCCGCGTCGAGCAGCGAAGCATCGATGTGCCGGGCCTCGTGCCAACGACATGGGCGGCCGTGCAGCAGCGTGACTACGAACCGTGGACTACGCAACGTCTCGTCATTGACACGGCTTTCCTTGGCGCCCGAGAAGCTGCCGAGGTAATTCTTTCTCACACGCGCGACTGAGCACTCAGCAGATATCGATATAGAAATTCGGCGCAAACGGTGCGCGCGATGCCCAAGAGAATTTGAAGCAATTCTTTCAAGGGCGCTTCCCGCCTCATACCGTGTCCTACTCGCTGTCCCTTCTCGACAAGAGCCTGATCCCCGAAGGCGCCGACGCCGCACAGGCGTTCCAGCACACCATCTCGCTCGCACAGAGCGCTGAGCGGCTGGGCTACCGCCGCTACTGGCTCGCCGAACATCACGGCAACAAGAACTACGCAGGCTCGGCGCCCGAGGTGCTGGCCGCGCACGTGCTTGCGAAGACTTCGCGCATCCGCGTGGGCACGGGTGGCGTCATGCTGCAGCACTACAGCCCATTCAAGGTGGCCGAGACTTTCCGCGTGCTGGCCTCGCTGGCACCGGGTCGCGTGGACCTGGGCATCGGCAAGGCGCCGGGCGGCCTGCCGCTGACGAGCAAGGCGCTGCAGTGGCTGCACGATCCGGTGAAGAAGGGCGAAGACTTCGGCGTGCGCCTGGCCGAGCTCGATGCGTTCCTGCACGACGGCATTGCCTCCGGCCATGCACTGGCCGGTGCGGTCGCCACGCCCAACCCGCCACAGCTGCCGCAGCGCGTGCTGCTCGGCGGCAGCCCTGAGAGCGCGGTGCTTGCCGCGCGCCTCGGCTGGCAGTTCGCCTATGCGGGGCACTTCAACAGCGACCCGGTGAATCTCGCGCAATCGCTCGAGGCCTATCGCGCGGAGTCGGGGCGCGCACCGCTGCTCGCGCTCTTTGCATTCGCGGCAGAGACGCACGAGAAAGCCGCGGAGCTTGTTGGCGCGCTGCGAAGCTTTCGTGTGCACCTGCCTACCGGCCAGAGCGTCAACCTGCCGAGCCTCGAAGCCGCCGCCGAGTTCGCGCGGCAGGCTGGCGTGAGCGACTACCGCACCGAAGAGCGCCGCCCTCATGTGGTCGCGGGCACCGGTGAAGAGGTGCGCGATGCGCTCGATACGCTGAGCGAGCGCTATGGCATCGAGGAGTTCGTCATCGACATCCCGGTGGCCGGCTTTGCGGAGCGTCACGCATCTGTCGAACTGCTCGCCAAGGCGCACAAATCGACACCCGTGCCGGCCTGAGCCTTTCCTTTCCATTCCAGAAGAGACAAGAGAGCAATCGTCATGAGCAACAACATCAAGTTCGGCGTCATGCTGCAGGGGGCCGGCAGCCACATGAATTCCTGGAAGCATCCGGGCGGGCCTGCGGATGCCAGCGTGAACCTCGACTTCTTCGTGCGCACCGCACAGAAGGCCGAAGCGGCGGGCATCGCCTTCGCGTTCGTGGCGGACGGGCTCTACATCAACGAGAAATCGATCCCACACTTTCTCAACCGCTTCGAGCCGATCTCGATCCTGTCAGCGCTCGCGACCGTGACCTCGAAGATCGGCCTCGCGGGCACTGTCTCCAGCTCGTACAGCGACCCGTTCACGGTGGCACGCCAGTTCGGCTCGCTCGACCTGATCAGCGGCGGGCGCGCGGGCTGGAACGTGGTGACCACGCCGCTTGAAGGCAGCGCCAAGAATTACAGCCGCGCGCACCCCGAGCACGCATTGCGCTACGAGATCGCCGACGAGTACCTGGCCGTCACGCAAGGCCTGTGGGACAGCTGGGACGACGACGCCTTCGTGCGCAACCGCGAGAGCGGCCAGTTCTTCGACCGCGAGAAGCTGCACCCGCTGGACCACAAGGGGCGCTTCTTCCAGGTGTCGGGCCCGCTGAACATCCAGCGCTCGCCGCAGGGGCAGCCGGTGATCTTCCAGGCCGGTTCGTCGGATGCGGGCATCGGGCTCGCGGGCAAGTATGCGGACGCGGTGTTCACCCATTCGCCTTCGCTGGAAGACACGCGCAGCTTCCTGAGGCAGGTGAAAGCCAGCGCGGTCGCACAGGGCCGGCAGGCCGACGACGTGAAGATCTTCCCCGGCATCGGCCCCGTGGTCGCGGCCACCGAGGCGGAGGCCGAGGCCAAGTACCGCGCCATCCGCGAGCTGCTGACGGTGGAAGAGGCACTGGCCTACCTCGGCCGCTTCTTCGACCACCACGACTTCAGCCAGTACCCGCTGGACGTGCCGTTCCCCGAGCTGGGCGAAATCGGCCGCAACAGCTTTCGCTCGACCACCGACCGCATCAAGGCCAATGCGAAGGCCAAGGGCCAGACCTTGCGCGAAGTGGCGCTCGAAGTGGCCACGCCGCGCACGCAGTTCGTGGGCACCGGCGAGCGCATTGCCGACGAGATCATCCGCTGGGTGGACGAGGGCGCGGCCGACGGCTTCATCCTCGGCTTTCCGGTGCTGGGGCAGGGCCTCGACGACTTCATCGAGTTCGTGATTCCGGTGCTGGAAGCGCGCGGGCGCTACCAGCGCGAACTGCCCGGTCACACGCTGCGTGACCACCTGGGCCTGCCGCGCAAGGCGAGCCGCTATGCGGCGCAGGAAGTTGCGCCCGCAGTGCAGAAGGCTGCCTGATGAGCGAACAGTTCCTCTACACCACGCCGCTCGACCCGCGCGCGAAGCCGCTTATCGAGGGCCTGGCCTTCGAGTACGACAGCCGCTACGGCGACGTGCTGCGCGAGCCGGGTGCGCCGCGCGAGATGGATCGCTATCCGCCCGAGGCGTTCGCGCCATCGCACGGCGGCAACTTCGTGCTGCTGCTGCGCGACGGCGTTGCCATCGGTGGCGGCGCGTTCATGCGCCACGACGAGCGCACGGCGGAACTCAAGCGCGTGTGGACGCACAGCGATTTGCGGCGGCAGGGCCTGGCCAGCAAGGTGCTCGCGGAACTGGAAGCACAGGTGCTGCGGCAGGGCTATGAGCGCATCTACCTGACGACCGGCTTTCGCCAGCCTGAGGCCGTGGGCCTGTACATCGGCCATGGCTACACGGCGCTGTTCGATCCGCCCGTCGACCCGGAGACGCCGCGCAAGCTGCCGTTCGAGAAGTACTTGAACACGGGGCACCATCACGGTCGCCTTGCCGAGCAACAGGCTGAGGCGGTGCAGCGATGAATACGACCGTTCTCGATGCCGGCGCCGAGCCGCGAAGCCCCGTACCGGTTCGCGCGCCGCAACCGCAGCGCCCAGCACCTGCACCAGTGCCCGCGAAGGGCGACTACTCGCACTTCCGCGTCGTGCCGGCCAGATACCCCGCGCGAACGGCCGGCACGATCTTCGCGGTGCTGGTCATCGGCATCGTGCTGCATTCGACGCTGACCAACCCGCGCTGGGGCTGGGGCGTATTCGCGCAATGGTTCTTCGCCGAGCCTGTGCTGCAAGGCCTGGGCCGCACGTTGCTGCTGACGGCGCTGGGTGCGCTGCTGGGCTTTTTCTTCGGCACTGCCCTGGCGCTGGCGCGTGTGTCCCGCTCGCCGCTGCTGGCGCGGCTGGCTTGGGTGTTCACCTGGATCTTCCGGTCGATTCCTGTGATCGTGCTGCTGCTGATCATCAACAACCTGGGCTATCTCTACGAGACGGTGACGCTGGGCATTCCGGGCACCGACGTCACTTTCTTCTCGTACCCGACAACGCAACTGATCAGCCCGTTCGTGGCGGCGCTGCTGGGCCTCACGCTGAACCAGGCGGCCTTTGCCTCGGAGATCGTGCGCGGCGGCATCCTGTCGGTGGAGCAGGGGCAGCTCGAAGCGGCGGCGGCGCTGGGGCTGTCGCGCACACGGCAGTCCTTTCGCATCGTGCTGCCGCAGGCCATGCGAACCATTCTGCCCACGGCGTTCAACGACATCATCGGGCTGGCCAAGGGCACGTCGAACCTCTACATCCTGGCGCTGCCCGAGCTGTTCTACACGATCCAGATCATCTACCGGCGCAACCTGGAAGTGATTCCGCTGCTGATGGTGGCGACGGTATGGTACCTCATCATCCTCACGGTGCTGTCGGTGGTGCAGCATTACGTCGAGCGGAATTTCTCGCGCGGGGCGCTGCGCAATCCGCCGAGCTCGTGGCTTGGCGGCGTGGTGCGCGGGCTGTGGCGCGCGAAGATGCCGGCTGCGCGGCCTGTGGCCGAGGAAGCATCCGTTGCCGATGCCCCTGCACAGGTGCCGCGATGGACCGATCCGCTCACGCAGGGTGGCGAGGTCACTATCCACGGCGTTTCGAAGAGCTTCGGCGCGCTCAAGGTGCTCGACGACGTGACGCTGACCGTGGGGCAGGGCAGCGTGACGGTCATCCTCGGCCAGTCGGGTTCGGGCAAGTCGACGCTGCTGCGCGCCATCAACCACCTGGAGCGCGTGGACGACGGCTTCATTGCCATCGACGGCGAGCTCATCGGCTACCGCCGCGACGAAGACACGCTCTACGAGCTGCACGAGAAGGAAATTCTCAAGCGCCGCGTCGACGTGGGCATGGTGTTCCAGAACTTCAACCTGTTCCCGCACCTCACGGTGCTGGAGAACATCGTGGAGGCGCCGGTGTCGGTGCGCGGCCTGCCGCGCGCGGAAGCCGAGGCGCTGGCTTCGGAGCTGCTGGTGCGCGTGGGCCTGAGCGACAAGACGCATGCCTATCCGAGGCAGCTCTCCGGCGGCCAGCAGCAGCGCGTGGCGATTGCCCGTGCGCTGGCGCTCAGGCCGAAGGTGCTGCTGTTCGACGAGCCCACCTCGGCGCTCGACCCCGAACTGGTCGGCGAAGTGCTGGCCGTCATCAAGGAGCTGGCGCGCTCGGGCACCACGCTGGTCGTCGTCACGCACGAGATCGGCTTTGCCCGCGAGGTGGCCGACACCATCGTCTTCATGGAGCGCGGGCGGATTCTCGAAACCGGCTCGCCCGACAAGGTGTTCAACGCGCCGGAGCATCCGCGCACGGCCGAGTTCCTGGCCAAGGTTCTTTGACTTTTCCTTTCCTCTCTTCTTGCTGCATTGCCCTTCATGACCCATCGACGAAACATCCTGTCCGTTCTCCTGGCCGCGCTGCTGGTGCCGCTCGCCGCCTCGGCCCAGCCCGCCGCCGACCTGAGCCCCGAGCAGGCCGGCCGCCCGCGCGCGCAGAAGATCGACGAGGCCATCAAGCTCGCGAAGGATTTCAAGTTCCAGAAGGAGGGCGTGCTCGTCGTCGGCACGACCACCGGCCGCCTGCCGTTCGCCGCCTATGCGACAGACACGAAGACGCCGGTGGGCAACGCCCCCGACATCGCGCAGCTGGTGGCCGACAGCCTCGGTCGCAAGCTGGAGCTTGTGTCCACCGCCTGGGCCGACTGGCCGCTGGGCCTGCAGTCGGGCAAGTTCGACGTGGTGGTGTCCAACGTGACCGTCACGGAAGAGCGCAAGGAGAAGTTCGACTTCTCGACCTACCGCAACGATCAGATCGGCATCTACGTGAAGTCGGACAGCAAGCTCGGCGCGATCAAGGAGCCGAAGGACATCGCGGGCCTGAAGGTGATCGTTTCCGCCAGCACCAACCAGGAGCAGATTCTTCTGCGCTGGAACAAGCAGAACGTGGCGGCCGGGCTGAAGCCGGTGGAGATCCAGTACTACGACGACGATGTGGTGCAGCGCCTGGCCATCCAGTCGGGCCGCGCCGATGCCTACGTGGGCCCGAACGCCATCGCTGCCTACGAGGCGCGCGACGGCAAGACGAAGCTCGCGGGCGTGTTCTCGGGCGGCTGGCCGCAGACGGCCGAGATTGCCGTTACCTCGCGCAAGGGCTCGGGCCTTGCCGATGCGGTCACGCTGGCGCTGAACACGCAGATCAAGAACGGCAACTACGCCAAGGCGCTGTCGCGCTGGAACCTGGAGTCGGAGGCCATCGCAGCCTCGCGCACCAACCCGCCGGGCCTGCCGAAGAACTGATGATGGCCATGACTTTTCTCAAGCACGCCTGGATCGCCCGTGGCCTTGTCGCGCTTACGCTCGTGGCCGGCGCGGCCCATGCCGCCGACAAGTTCGACTTCAGCCCCGAGCAACGCGGCCGCCTGCGCACCGGCAAGGACGCCGAGGCCGTCAACGCGATTCCGCCGGGCTTCAAGTTCGTGAAGGAAGGCGTGCTGACGGTCGCGATCGCACCGTTCGCGCCACCCATATCGACCTACGCCACCGATGCGAAGACCGTCGTCGGCTTCGACCCCGACTTTGCGCTTCTCATCGCCGACGCATTGGGCCTCAAGCTCGACCTGCAGCCCATTGCCTGGGCCGACTGGCCGCTGGGCCTGAGCTCGGGCAAGTACGACGCGGTGATCTCCAACGTGGGCGTGACCGAGCAGCGCAAGGAGAAGTTCGACTTCTCGACCTATCGCCTCGGCCTGCACGGCTTCTATGTGCGCACCGACAGCGCCATCAAGGCGATCAGGGAGCCGAAGGACGTTGCGGGCCTGAAGCTGACGACCGGTGCAGGCACCAACCAGGAGCGCATCCTGCTCGAATGGAACCGGCAGAACGTTGCGGCGGGCTTGAAGCCCGTCGAGATCCAGTACTACGACGACGATGTGACGCGCACGCTGGCGGTGGTCACCAAGCGGGTCGACGCCAATTTCAATCCGAATGCGCCACAGGCCTACGAGGCGGCGAAGAACGGGCAGATCCGGCTGGTGGGCACCGTCAACGCGGGCTGGCCGCTGAAGTCGGACGTGGCCATTGCCACGCGCAAGGGCAGCGGCCTCGCGGCGGCGCTGACCACCGCGGCCAACAACCTGATCCGCAACGGCACCTATGCCAAGGCGCTCGCGCGCTGGAGCCTGGCCGAAGAGGCGTTGCCAAAGTCGGAGATCAACCCGCCCGGGTTGCCGAAGTTCGCGCCGTGAGCATTCGCCATCTCGCATTCCTGACGCCGGGCAACTACGCCGAGGCCGACCCTTTCGCGGGCATCGAGGCCGCGCTGAAGCTCTTCGAGTTCGGCGAGAAGCGGGGCTTCAACGGCGCATGGGTACGGCAGCGCCATCTGGAGCGCGGTGTGTCGTCGGCCGCGACCTTCCTGGCCGCCGCGACGCAGCGCACGCGCCGCATCGAACTGGGCGCAGCGGTGATCCAGATGGGGTACGAGAACCCGTTCCGTCTCGCCGAAGACCTGGCCACGGTCGATGTGCTGTCGCGCGGCAGGCTGCAGGTGGGCCTGAGCGCTGGCGCGCCGCTGCATGGAGCACTGCTCGGCAACCGCTTCTACGACGCGGCGCCGAACACCATCGACTTCACGCACAAGCGCGTGGGGCGGCTCAAGGCCAATCTGGAAGACACGCTGCTTGGGGACGAGCAGACTTTTGTCGAATCGGCCGGCGGACGTGTGCGGCCGCGTGTGCAGCCCCATGCGCCGGGCCTGATCGACCGGCTCTGGTATGGCGGCGGCTCGCTGCGCTCGGTCGAATGGGCGGGGCGCAACGGGTTCAACCTGCTGCTGGGCAATGTGCTCTCGGGCGAGACCACCGACGACTTTCTGCAGGCACAGCTGGGCTTGATCGAGCGCTATCGCGCCAGCGAGGCGGACGCGCGCAAGGGCAGAGTGGCGCTGGGCCGTGTGATCGTGCCGCTCGACGGCGCTGACACCGCCACGCGCAAGCGCTACCGCGAGTTCGCGGCAGGACGCGTCGAACGCACGCTGGCACCGCAGGGTGAGCGGCGCACGCTGTTCGCGACCGATCTCGTGGGCACGTCCGATGAAATCCTGGAGCGCCTGCGGCACGACCCGGTGCTGCCGCATGTGAGCGAATTGCGCGTGGAGCTGCCCTACAACTTCAGCAGCGAGGACTACGAACAGATATTGACCGACCTGTCCCGCCGCATCGCGCCGGAGCTTGGTTGGCGATCGCTTTGATCTGGAGGAGGAAATGAGAGGAAGCAGGAGTTGAGTTCGAGGTGAGTCGGAGTCGGGTTGCGCTTTCTTGTGCAATTCGATGGACGGCTTTGGGCGGGCCTCGCGAGGCTCGCTTTTTTTTGCCTTGGACGATGGCCGCGATTCCGGCATTTCGTTCTTAGAATCGCTGCCGGAGAACGGTGGTGTAGCGGAAGCACGCCCCCCGCCACGGGGGCAGCGCTGGTTCGAGTCCAGCTCGTTCTCCCCACACAAACTCGGCGTGGATACGGCCGGCATGCATGCGGGAGGGCGTTTTTTGATCGATGGGCTGCCGGCGGTGAGCTTCACGGACGAAGAGTTGGCGATTGCCTTGCGAGTGTTGCAAGCCATCTCGGATGACCCTTCCAGCATGGACCATCACCCGCGCTTCAAGACGCTGGTCGCGAAGATCCAGAAGGAGGCCAAGCGGGGCCAGCGCCATGCGCGCCAGGCCATGGCTGCGGCGCAGTTGCAGGAGGCCCGCCTGCAGGCTGGCCTGGTGCGCGCGCAACAGGAGGTGCCCGCGTTGCGGGATTCTTCCGTCCCTTCCAACTCGATGGGCGCGCTGCTGCGGCTCCAGCGCTGCTATGTCTGCAAGCAGCCATACGGGGAATTGCACCATTTCTATCATCTGCTGTGCCCCGGCTGTGCGGAGAGGAACTGGGCCAAGCGCGCCCAGCGTGCGGACTTGCACGGGCGCGTGGCGCTGGTGACAGGCGGGCGCATAAAGATCGGATTCCAGACCGCGTTGCGCCTGTTGCGCGACGGCGCCGACGTCGTCGTCACTACCCGTTTTCCGAAGGATGCACAGCAGAGATTCCTCGCCATGCCCGATGCCGATTCGTGGCGCGACCGCCTGACGCTGGAAGCGCTGGATCTGCGTAACGTCCCTTCGGTGGAGGCGTTTGCTGACGATCTTTGCCAGCGGTTGCCGCACCTCGACATCCTGATCAACAACGCGGCACAGACGATCAAGCGCCCACGCGAGTTCTACGCCGCGCTGATGGCCGCCGAACCCACGCCATGGTTGCTAGAGGCCAGGAGCCACTACCTGGGGCAGTTGCCGGGCTACGGCGATTACTTTGTGCAGAAGGAGCTGGACAGCTATGGCCAGACGCTTGACAAGCGACCGGACAATTCGTGGTCGCAACGACTGCATGAAGTGTCCACGCTGGAACTGCTGGAGGTGCAGCTCGTCAACGCCGTGAGCCCCTTCGTGCTCACGGGCAGACTCAGGCCGGCACTGTTGCGCTCCCCGCATCCACGCCGTTTCGTGGTGCAGGCCTCCGCAATGGAAGGGCAGTTCAACCGCAGCGAAAAGACGGAGTTCCATCCCCACACCAACATGGCCAAGGCCGCGATGAACATGATGGTGCGCACCAGCGCCCAGGAGTGGGCCCGTGACGGCATCTACATGAATGCGGTTGATACCGGCTGGGTGACGGACGAGAAGCCTTACCCCCGTGCCATGCGCGCGCGGCAGACACAGAACTTCTATACGCCGCTGGATACGATCGATGGCATGGCCCGGCTGTTCGATCCAATCGCACGCGGTATCAACGAGCCGGGCACGCCGCTATTCGGACATTTCCTCAAGGACTACGAATCCTATGCCTGGTGATTTGCCGACGGACGAGAACTCGGTGCATTGCCCGGTTCACCGCGTTGCTGTCACGCCGTGCGGCGCGCAAGAGCTTGCGCCTTTGCTGGCTCACCTGAGCGCAAATCTTGCCGTCCAGGGCGAACAGCGTTTTCCGCGCGGCACGATGCTGGACGATGGCCGCCTGGACCTTTGCAAGCAAAGTCTGGGTACCGAAAACTGCCTGCGGCTCGTAGCGGCACTTCAGGACAACACGAGGGTGCGCAGTCTCATGCTGGGCACCGACGCCATTGGCGATGTTGGAGCGGGAGCTGTGGCCAGGTTGGTGGCCGGGAATGCGCACCTCCAGGTGCTCTATCTGGGGTGCAACAACATCGGTCCTGAGGGCGCGCGTGAGCTGGCCGCCATGGTTGCGCAGGCGCCGCAGATCACCGGCCTCTGGCTCAAGCGCAACCCCTTGGGGCCGGAGGGGGCGGAAAGCATCGCGCGCATGCTGCGCGACAACAAGCACCTGCGCATGCTCGACCTTGTCAACACCGATCTGCGCGGCGCGGGCGTGCGCGCAGTGGCCGATGCCCTGTGCGCCGGCAACAGCAGTCTGCGAAGCCTCTACCTGAGTGGCAACGGCCTGGGACCTTCGGTCGTGCCAGACCTTGCCCGGCTGTTGCGCGAAGCGCCGCAGATCGCGGCGCTGTATGTGAGCGCAAATCACCTCGGCGATGCGGGTGCGATCGAACTGGCGAAAGCCCTGCGTCACAACAGCACGTTGCAAACACTGGAACTCGCGAGCAACGGTATCGGGAGCGAAGGGGCCAGAGCACTCTTCGAGGCGGTCGGGGATTCGGGCCTGCGCAACCTCAATCTGGGCTACGCGGTGTCGGGCAAAGCGCTCGGCGCGCGTGCCAACGAAATGGGCGACGAGGGCGCAGCTTGCGCGGCGAAACTGATCGCGACATCGCCCGCGTTGCGCGCGTTGGATCTCACGCGCAACGGCATTACGATGCACGGCCGGTCGGTATTGATCGAGGCTACGCTGCACAACCGGCGACTCGGCCGCCTGATCGTGGAAGGCAGCCAGCCGAAAGCGCTGGTGCAGCACCTCGCCCAAAACAGGGCTGCCCATGGTGACGACGCGCCGAAGGATCAGGCCCTGATCAAGAGCGTCTATCGCTGACTGGACACGCCGAGCAGGAAATCCGTGACCTCGTCCGAGAACACGTAGCGCTGCCCGTCGACGAGTACCCAGTCCGGGCTCTCGGGGGCCGGCCGTGCAGCGGGCATTCCATGGGCGACCAGCGCTTCGGCGCAGCCGAGCCAGTCTCCTTCGCCGTCCGGCGGTTCGTTGCATGAAGCCCACGAGAGGCCGCCGCAGGCGTTGTCGTCGAAGCCGTGCCGTTCTTTCCAGCTTGCGCCGTGCTCCAGCAGGAAGCGGACGAGGCCGGCATCGCCGCGAAACACGGCCTTGTTCAACGCCGAGGCATCCCAGTCGCCGCCGCGAGTTGCGATGGGCCAGCCGAGTTCGACCATCAGCTTCACCGCGTCGCTGCATCCCTGCGCTGCGAGTTCCGGCAACTGGCGCAGCTGCGTTTCTGAGAGCGTACCGACGATGCCGGGGTGCGCTGCGTGGATACGGCGGGCGGCGGCCTCGTCACCTTGGGCGCAGGCTGCGACGAAGGCTTCATCCACTGAAAGCGGGGCACCACCTCCGGCTTTTTGCAGCAAGCGTGCGACCTCCGGCAGACCGAAGCGCAGGGCGACGGTATATGCGCTCGTGCCATCGATGGTGGTGACTGAAGGATCGGCGCCTGCTGCCAGCAAGGCCTCGATATGCGCGGGCGACCTGCGCCGCCGGATTGCCCACAGCAGCAGCGAACCCCAGTCGCTTGTGGGAGAGCCTATGGGCGGTTCGTTCGCATTGCCGCCGTGCGCGAGCAGCAACCTCAGCGCTTCCACGTCGTCGAGGTCCAGCACGCGATAGAGCGCATTCGTGCCCGAGATGCGCGCACCGGCGTTCAGCAGCAGCCGCGTGCAGGCCGGGTTCTCCAGCGAGTGATAGAGCGATTCGCCGTCGTTCGGATCGGCGCCTGCGTCCAGCAGCAGCTTCGTGAGCTCGGCGTTGTGGTTCTGGCCGGCGGCGCCGTAGAGCGCGGACAGCCGGTCGGTGTTGGAGGGTGCATCGATTGACGACGGAGGCCAGCGGTTACCGACCGACTGATCGGGGTCCGCGCCGGCATCGAGCAGCAGCTTCGCGCAGGCGAGCAGGCGTTCGCGGAAGTCAGGCAGCTGCATCAGGCCGGAATGAGCCACCGCAACGAGTGGCGGGAGTGCGAGCGGGCCTCTCGCGCGGTGCACCCAGCCCGGGTCGTGTTCGATGGCGCGGCGCAGCAGCGTTTCGTTGCCGACCGCGCAGGCGAGGCTGGGGTCGTCACTCAGCAGGCCGGGGCTTTCATCGAGCAGGCGCAGGGCCACCGACGGCCGCGCGTGGTTCGTTCCGCCGGCGACGTCACCCGCGTAGACAAGGCGCAGCCAGTAGAGAACCGACTTCGCCGGATCGTCGGACTGCGGCCGGCGCGCGAGAACAAAGCTTTGCAGCTCGGCCCAGGACGCGAAGCCGTATTCGCGCGCCACGCACGACTGCGCATCGTGCAGGCGCAAGCCGAGCGCTGTTATCTCGGCATCGCTCCTGCCGGCGGCGGCAGGCAGTGCATCGCGAAATCGCGCGGTGGCGGTGGGGTCGTTGCTTCGGTAGAGAGCGAGCAGCTCCTTGGCTTGCTTCTTCAGGTGGCCCAGGTCGGGCCGGGCGGGCATGCGCTTCATTTGAACCTCCGTGCATCAGACGCCGATGACCCGCAAATCCGGCTGCACAAAAGGTGTTGTGGATCGGCAAATGAAGGCAAGTGGGTTCAACCCTTCCCGCGGGCCCGGGCGCGGCTTGCACCGCGGGCGGGATGTTAGGGCACGATGCGCGCGCCGGTCAACGGACAGACAGCGAGCGGCTACAGTGGCGCGCACATCCATCCTTCCGATATCCGACGCAAACCATGCTGCCCCAATTCATCCAGCGGCTCGCCGCACGCCTTGGTGGTTCGACCTCGACGCCCGACTCTCCGGCGGAAAACCAGCTCGCGGTGAAGCCAGGCGACCTGCTGACCCGGCGCGACGGACAGGTCTGGCGGGCCGTCTGGATCCTCGAAGTCGACCCATGGCCCGATGGAACGGCGGCCGCCCACTGCCTGAGCTACAAGCCGATGGACGCCAAGCCCACGACCGATTCCCTGAAACAGGCGGAGGTGTCGATATGGCATGCCCCCATCGACGCAGGCAGCTTCGGTGAGGAGGGCTGGGAGCTGATCGGCAACCGGCAGCCCACCGAAGAAGACCTGATCGGCTTTGCCGAGTACCTGAGGCTCACGGACTTTCCGCGCTACCTCGAGGTGACTGGAAAGGACAGCAAGGAGATCGTCCGCGAGGCCAACGCGCATTACCTGCGCGGGAACGAACTCTGCGAGCAGGGCAGGAAACAGGAGGGCATTGCCGAGTACGACGCGGCGGTGGAGCTGTTTCCGCTGTTCTTCGAAGCCATCGACAACCAATGGGATGGACGCCCCCACCCGTACCGGCATCGATGTGCCACAGTGGAAGTGTCAGCAACCACTTGAACTGAAAGGGGCGTCCACCATGAAGATTACGACTGTTGGCATTGACCTGGCAAAGAACGTGTTCCAGGTTCACGCAGTGGATGAGCATGGCAAGGTCGCGTTGCGCAAGCAACTGCGGCGCGACCAAATGACGGCATTCTTCGTGAACTTGCCTCGGTGTCTCATCGGCATGGAGGCGTGCGGCAGCGCCCACCACTGGGCGCGAACCCTGCAGGGCTTCGGCCACACGGTTCGCTTGATGTCGCCACAGTTCGTCAAGCCGTATGTGAAGAGCAACAAGAACGACGTGGCTGATGCGGAAGCCATCTGCGAGGCCGTCACCAGACCCAACATGCGATTCGTGCCGGTGAAGAGCGTCGAGCAGCAAGCCGTGCTGTCGCTGCATCGCGCGCGCCAAGGCGTTGTCATCGCCCGCACGGCGCAGGCGAACCAGATTCGCAGCCTCCTGGGCGAGTTCGGCCTGGTCATCCCGAAGGGCATCTGCCACGTCGCCAAGCAAGTCCCCGAGCTGCTTGAAGACGCGAGCAACCAGCTGCCCGGAACGTTCCGCCGACTCATCGCTCGCCTAACCGAGCACCTCAAGGAATTGGACAAGCTGGTCGACGAGTTCGAGGACCAAATCAAGGTCTGGCATCGCAGCAGCGAGCTCAGCCTCCGGCTCGAGAAGATTCCCGGCATCGGACCGCTGGGAGCCAGTGCTCTGGTGGCCTCCATCGCGGATGCGAACAGCTTCGACAACGGCCGGCAGCTCTCGGCTTGGCTCGGCCTCGTGCCGAGGCAGAATTCGAGCGGAGGCAAGCCAACGCTCCTGGGCATCAGCAAGCGCGGGGACGTGTACCTGCGCACCTTGCTCATTCACGGCGCGCGCTCGGCCATTGTTGCGGCGCAGCGCAAGGCCGTGAACACCAACGTGTGGCTGGCGAGCCTGCTGAACCGACGACATCCGAACGTGGCTGCTGTGGCACTGGCCAACAAGAACGTGCGAACGGTCTGGGCACTGCTAGCCCATGGGCGGGAGTTCCGACCTAACTACGTGCCGCCGCAGCTCGCTGCGTAGCCGACCCAACCCATCAACACAGAAGGCAGGAGACTGAACCACCGATTGCTCAGGCAATCACGCAGTGATGGCAAAACAGGTTAGACCGTGGTTGGCGAAGCCCAAAACGTCCGGGGCACTCGGAGTGCGGACAACCGATAGAGGAGCCGACCAGCAAACCCCATCAGGGACAGCGGCGAAAAGCCGCAGCGAAAGTCCGAATGTACGGGTGCAATCGAACCTTCAAGTCATCATCAACTGAATGCCTGGCATATTTGGGGGCGTCCATGTACGGGCGTTCACCCACATGGAACTCGGGAATTTCAGCGAAGCGCTGAACGACTTCGAGCAGTCGCTGCGGGTGAACCCCGACGGGCCGGCTGCTTTCTTCTCAAAGGGCGAGTGCCTGATGCGGCTGGGCGAACTGGCCGCCGCGGAGGCAATCTTCGCGGAGGGAGTGGAGCGCTTTCCCGAGAAGAAGGCGCTCTTCCAGGACTTCCTGAAGCGCGTGCGGGCGCAGCGCTCCGTGAAGAGGTAGCCGCGCGGTCAGCGCGGCGGCTGCGAACGCAGCTGCTCCCTGAGGATCCGCCGTATCTCCAGGATCGCCAGCGGGTTCTCCTGCACGCTGTGCGCTGACGGAATCACCAGCTCCGATGCCGCGCCGTCCAGGTGCGAGCTTGCGTACGGCACGATGCCGTCGCTCGACAGCGCCTGCGCCACGCCCGGCGTGTCGTTGCCGATGATCGAATGAAAACGCACGCGCGGATTCATCGGCAGCCCCGATGACAGCCGCACGAACGGATCGCGGTCGCTCAGGTTGTCGATGCTGTTGGGAATGCGCAGCGGCTCCTGGCCCTGCGTGCTGGGCGCGATGCGGATCAGCTCGCGCGAGATGTCGCTCAGCTGCCCCAGCATTGCCACCGGCAGCGTGATGAGGTTGGCCACCCAGCGCGAGACGCGGTTGTTGGCGAAGTCGGTGCCGCGATGCGGCGAGGCGATGAAGATCGCGTCGCTCACCTGCGGCAGCGGCTCGAAGCGCAGGTAGGGCGCGAGCTTTTCTTCCATGCGCTGCTGCTGCGCGCCCTGCATCGGGTAGCTGGCCAGCAGCGCCTCCCAGAGCTTGTCTTCCGACGACGACACCATCAGCCGCGACAGCACGCCGCCCATGCTGTGGCCAATCAGCGTGATGTTGTTCGAGGCCTCGGCCTTGCCCGTGGGGTCGAAGTGCGCAAGCGTCTGCGTGACGGCTTCGCGGATCGCGAAGTTGTTGATCGGCAGCGGTGCGTTGGTGGGGTAATACACCTGCCAGATCTGGTAGCGGCGGCGCAGCGTTTCGTCGCCGAGCACTTCGTTGGCCACGTTGATCCACGCCTCGGGGCTGCTCGCGAGGCCGTGCAGCATGATGACCGTGCGGCGGTTCGGATCGTAGGGCTGCATCAGGTAGATGCGCGGCTGCGTGAGCCCGTCGCGGCCGCCGAACAGGCTGCGCAGGGCCTGCAGCGCGAAGTCGGAGCGCGCGAGCCACAGGCCGTAGCCCGAGGTGAAGTTGGCGGCCAGCGGCACCTCCTGCCCGGCCAGCTGCACGTTGGCGGTGCGGTACGGGTCGTAGGCCGCAATACGCAACGTGTGGGTGCGCAGGATCTCGTCGAGATTGGCGCCGTCGAACAGCAGTAGCGCGGTGACGGCGGGGAACGGCATCTCGCGGTAGGGCGGCCGGGGCGGGCGCTTGTCGTCGGCCGGGCCGGGCGTTGCCTCGTCGTCCGTGCGCTTGGCGTTTGCCGCCACCAGTTCCGCGCCGAAGCCGTCGCGCCGGTAGGTGTTGCGCAGGCCAGAGAAGGTCAGCGAGGCGGCGGGAATCAGTTCGTCAGGCAGCGGCGCGCTGGTGGGCAGGCGCAGTGCTGATACGTCGGTTTCGATGCGCCAGTCGCCGACCTGCGGCACTTCCGGGGGCGGGTCCGATGGCGAACCGGTGCGCCGGTAGGTCTTGAAAAGGCCGGTGATGGCCTGCTGCACTGCGTAGTTGTAGTAGTCGCGAACCTGCGTCTGCCGGTCTTCGAAGGCGCGGTCGCGCGGCTTGCGGGCGGTGTAGAACAGGTACGCGTAGGCATGGCGCGCGGTTTCGAGCCAGGCCTCGATGGCCGTGGTGGCCGATGAATCTGGCTGCGCTGCGGTGCCGCCTTTGTCTGCCGCCAGCGCCACCTGCAGCCACACTTCCGACAGCGCGGACAGCCGCTGTTCGTCGCTCAGGCCCGACGAGTCGGCCAGCGCATTGCGGCAGGCCTGGCCGTCCTTGCGACACAGATCGGCGTCGGAGCCGATCACGCGCAGCACTTCCTGTGCGGAGGTGCTGAGCTCGCCGGTGGTGAGCACGTCGCCGCGGCGCTGCGCGAGGTATTCGGCCGGCGAGATCGAGCCGACCTTCACGCCTGCGCAACCGGCCAGCAGCACGGCAGAGCACAGAAGGCAAAGAAAGCGCATGCGCATCACGGCTTCGCCTTGGGTGCCTTGGAGTCCTCGAGGCCCGGCAGGCCTTGCCGGATCGCCTGCGAGAAGTTCACGCCCGGCGCCGCCTTGTCGGTGGCGATGGCACGGTCGGTGATGCGGCCCGCCGCGCGCAGCGCTTCCATGCTGTAGCCGGGCGTAAGGCCGCCCACGTCGTAGAGGTAGCCGGGCAGGTAGCCCGAGGCCAGCAACCGCCAGTCCATCGGCAGGCCGGGCACGATGCGCTTGGCCAATGCATACACGATGGTGGTGCAGTTGGCGGTGAGCGTGTTGTAGAAGCTGGCCTCGCGCACCAGCGCCGCGCTTTCGCCGAGGTAGGCCACGAACAGCGAGCGCATTTCCTGCTGCGGCAGGCGCACGCGGTACATGTAGACGTCTTCGCCACGCACGTTGGTACGCACGCGCATGATGTCGTGCTCGTCGGCCGCAACGAGGCTGGTCTCGAACTGCTTGAAGAAGCCGCCGACCGACGAGAAGCTTTCACCGCGCTCCTTGCGGATCTCGATGGAGAAGGTAACGAACTGCCCGTCATCGAAACCGAAGGACACCAGCGTGTGCGCGATGGCCGGGCCGCTCCAGTACGAGAGCGCCACGTCGACCGAGCGCAGGCGGTCGAGGTCGTAGCTGCGCGTTTCCCAGCGCTGGGTGTAGTCGGTGTCGCTGCGCCATTCGAAGTTGCGCACGTTGTCCATCGTCACAATGTTGCCGTCGACATGGGCGTGCAACTGGCGGGACACGTCATCGGCCCACAGGCGGTTCTGCGAGGGCAGGATGGTGCCCCACCAGCCCATCAGCAATGCGAAGCCAACCACGTAGGAGAGCAGGGCGCGCGCTGCCTTGCCGCGCCACAGCAGCGCGATGGCGGCAAGGCCGAAGCCGGCCCACAGCACGCCTGCGCCGATCTTCACGAAGGAAGGCCCCGGCAACTGATACCAAAGTGCCATGCAGGCCCACATCGCCGACAGCAATACGACTAGCGATGCCGCGAAGCGGCCGAGGAAGCGCAGGAACATTCAGGTCATCGGAGAGTGAGGCGCGATTATCTCCGCCCGACCCGGGCGCCCCGGGGCCTCTACAGCATGTACGTCACGAGCTTGAAGTCCGGGTCTTCGGGGAAGGGCTTCACGGTGAAGCCCAGCCTGCGCACCAGCTTCAGCATGTCGGGGTTGTTGGCCAGCACCAGCCCGTCGATCTCGGCCAGGCCCTTGTCGCGCGCCACGTCGATGATGCTTTCCATCAGCCGCGAGCCGATGCCCTTGCCGCTGAACTCGTCGGCCACCACCAGCGAGAACTCGCAGCTGGTCTGGTCGGGGTTGGTGATGTAGCGCGACACGCCCACGATGTGCTCGCTTTCGAGCACGGTGCCCTCGGGCGACACGCTGCGCTCCATCACCACCGCCACCAGCGCCATCTCGCGGTCGTAGTCGATCAGCGTGAAGCGCGACAGCATCGAGGGCGGCAGCTCGTGGAAGCGCGAGACAAAGCGGAACCAGCGGCTCTCGGGCGACAGGCCCTGCACCAGCGCCTGCAGCATCTGCGCGTCGTTGGGATGAACCGGCCGCACGATGTACGTGCCGCCACCGGGCAGGGGCCATTCACGCCGGTAGCGCGCGGGGTACGGCATGATGGCCAGGTGCTGGTAGCCGTTGACCGCGTTGCTGACGTGGGCCGCCACCGCCTGCGTGGTGCTGCCGACCACGATGCGCGCATCGACCGAAATGGCGCCCGACTCGTCCACGATGATGGGGTTGATGTCCATCTCGCGCAGCTCGGGCAGCTCGCACACCATTTCGGACACGCGCAGCAGCACGTCTTCGAGTGCTTCCATGTTCACTGCATGAGCGCCGCGCCATTCGCCCAGCGTCTCGGCCACTCGCGAGCGCTCGATGAGCCGGTGCGCAAGAAACTGGTTGAGCGGCGGCAGCTCCATGGCGCGGTCGTTCAGCAGCTCGATCATGGTGCCGCCCGCGCCGAACACGATGACGGGCCCGAAGGGCTGATCGGTGACCATGCCCACGTAGATCTCGCGCCCGCGCCGCGCGCGCACCATCTTCTGCACGGTCACACCGTTGATGCGGGCCTGGGGCGCGAGGCGGGCAACGCGCTCCATCATCTCGACGTAGGTGTCGCGCGCGCTGGTGCCGTTCAGCACGTTGAGCGCCACGCCTTCCACGTCGGACTTGTGCGCGATGTCGGGCGAGTCGATCTTCAGCGCCACCGGGAAGCCCAGCTGCGTCGCGATCATCATGGCCTCGCTGGCGCTGCGTGCGAGCAGCGTACGCGTGATCGGAATGTGGAAGGACGACAGCAGCGACTTCGATTCCATCTCGGTCAGCACATGGCGCCGCTCGGCCAGCACGCTTTCGATGATCAGGCGCGCGCCCTCAATGTCGGGCTTGGCCAGTGCCGACAGCGGCGGCGGCGTCTGCTGCAGCAACTGCTGGTTCTGATAGAAGGCCGCGATGTTGCCGAAGGCGCCCACCGCGGCTTCAGGCGTGCGAAAGCTCGGAATGGTGGCGTCGGCCAGTACCGAGCGCGCCTTGCCCACGGACGAGTCGCCCATCCAGCAGGCCAGCAGCGGCTTGTTCATCGGCCGGGGAATGTCGGCCAGCGCTTTCGCGGTGGCAGCTGCGTCGGCGCCGGCCTTGGGAGAGAAGATGGCGAGCACGCCGTCGACCTGGCTGTCGGCCGAGGCGGCATCGATGGCGGCGCGGTAATGCGCGGGCAGGGCCTCTTCGGAAAGATCGATCAGGTCGTTCAACGATGCGAGCGGGGGCAGGGTGGGCTGCAGCAGCTTCTGCGCGGGCGGCGAAAGCTTGCCCAGGTGGAGGCCGATCTCGTTGATCCAGTCGGCCGCCAGCACACCAGGACCGCCGCCGTTGGTGACCACGGCCAGGCGCTTGCCCACCGGCCGGTAGCGCGAGGCCAGGCACTTGGCGGCAGAGAACAGCTCGACGAAGGAGCGGACCCGCACCGCACCCGCGCGGCGCAGCGCGGCATCGAAAACGTCGTCGCTGCCCACGATGGCGGCGCTGTGCGTCTGTGCGGCCTCGTTGCCCGCCGGCTTGCGCCCGGCCTTGAGCACCACCACCGGTTTGGCATGCGAGGCCGAGCGCAGCGCGCTCATGAAGCGGCGCGCATCGGCAATGCCTTCGAGGTACACGATGATGCTGTGCGTGGCCTGGTCGTTGGCCAGGAAGTCGAGCACCTGCGGAATGTCGACCGAGGTGTGCGGGCCCAGCGACACCACGCTCGAAAAGCCGACGCCGTTCTGGCGCGCCCAGTCGAGCATCGAGGCCGTGAGCGCGCCAGATTGCGCCACCAGCGCGAGCGGCCCCGGCTTGGCCAGCGGCCCGGCCACGCCGGCATTAAGGCGCAGCAGTGGGCGCTGGAAGCCCAGCGAATTCGGCCCCAGCAGGTGCACGCCTTCGCGGCGCGCGATCTTGCGCCACTGCGCTGCCTCGTCGGCGCCGATGCCACTCGAAAGAACCACCGCCGCCTTGCAGCCGATGCGACCCGCGATTTCAAGCGCGGCCGCCACGTCGCGCGGCGCCAGCGCGATCAGCGCGAGGTCGGCATGAGTCTGGGCCAGTTCTTCGAGCGTGCCCTTGGTGCGCACGTCCAGAAAGCGCAGGGTGCCGTCGAAACGGTCGGCACGGAAGGCCTCGCGCAGCGTGCGGCCCGCAGGGGTCTGGCCGCCCGGGTCGTCGGCGTGGCCGACGAAGGCCACGATGGAGGCGGGCGCGAAAAGCGGGGTCAGGAAATGCTTGTCCATGCCCCCAAGTCTGCACCGTTCCGCACCGTTCGGGGGCAGTTGCACAGGGTCTTGACCTAAGTCATGACGTGGTCAGCGCGCTTGGCTATATTCAAGGCTCCATGCAAAAACGTATTGGCGTGATCTTCGTCTCGCGACGAAATTCATTGCGCAGCATCCTGGCCGAAGCGTGCCTCGCGCACCTGGACCCGAAGCGGTTCTCGGTATCTTCCTGCGGTCAACCCGGGCACATTGCCCGTGAGTTCCATCCCGCGGCCGTTGCCGCATTGACGAGCGCCAGCATTCCCCCTCCCGAGCGGGCGCCGCGCAGCTGGGACGAACTGGTGCGCGCGAATGCCTCCCCGGCGGACTTCGTCATCACGCTGGACGCGGCCAGCGCATCCCGCCAGCCGTCATGGCCCGGCCAGCCCGACGCGGCGCTGTGGGCCTACCCCGACATCGCCGGCGGCAACGACCTGGAGACGACCGCGCACGACGCCATCCAGATGCTGTTCTCGCTGCGTCGCCGGCTCGAACTGCTGGTGAGCCTGCCGATGCAGGGGGCGGACCGCTCGGCCGTTCGCTCCGATGTGCGGGACCTGGGATACATGCGTTAGCAGAGGCCCTGGCTCGAACGCCCCCGCGTTCGGCTCACTCCAGCGTGAAGCCGATCTTCAGCGTCACCTGCCAGTGCGCGACCTTGCCGTCCACCACGTGCCCGCGCGTCTCGGTGACGGTGAACCACTGGATGTTGCGCAGCGTTTCGTGCGCCTTGGCGATGGCGGTTTGCACGGCGTCTTCGATGCCGGTCGAGGAGGAGCCCGTCAGCTCCAGCGATTTGTAGACGTGGTTGGACATGGGGTCTGTCTCCTTCTGGGTTGATGGGCGATGGGCCCGGAAAACATCGTAGTCCTGTTGCGGGCGTCAGTGAACGAATCCGCCCTTGACGAAGCGCACGGGTTCGGCGTCCATGCGCGCGATGAGTGCGCCCAGGCCGTCCGGCGCCAACGGCCGCGTGCCAGCCGATGCAGGCTGCTCGGTGCGGCACAGCAGGTCGTCGTCACTCCACGCGCCTTTGCCGGGTTCGCCGCGCGCGCGAAGCCAGCCGTCGCGGTCCACGATCAGCTGCGTGCCCGCGAGTTGCGAGGTCGCGGCGACCAGCGAGAAGGCGGCCCATGCGGCGGATGAAGCGGCGATGCAGTCATCGGCCTGCGATACGGCTGTGGTGGCATCTGGCGCAAGGAACACGGTGACGAGGCGCGGGTCGTCGAGCAGCGGCGGCACGCTCGCACCCGCAGCCACGATCCGCAAGCGCTGCCCGCGCCAACTGCTCAGACTGCGTGGCGGCTTGCCCTTGCATTGCACAGCCACATCGGGCGGAGCGACCGGCTGCGTCCACAGCCCGGCCGCACGCAGGCTTTCACCCGCGCCCTGCGCTTTCATGAAGTCGATCAGTGCCCAGGCGTCCGCGTCACGCAGTACACCGCCGAAGCCGGGCATCGTCGGGGCGCCGCGCCGGTCGCGCATGCCATTCATCACATGCCAGAGCACATCGCCGTCGGCGCGTCGCCACAGCAGCGGCCCGCCAAGATTGGGCGGCCACACGGGTTGTGAAGCTGCCAGCGGTCCTTGTCCACGCCCATCGGTGCCATGGCAGGCCACGCACTGCGCCGCATACAGCACGCGCCCGCGCTCGATGCTGTCTGCGGTGAAGCCCGTGGGCGATGTCTGGAAGCTGGTCGGGTACGCGGGTACAAGCACCACGTTGGCTTCGGGCCAGGGCGCCAGCGCGACCAGCAACGCGGCCGCCGCAACGAGCCACACGCGGCGACGACGCCAGAGCGCGGCGAGCAGCAGCGTCAGCACCGCCACCGCAAGCACGACCACCGTGAGCCCGAGCCGTCGCGCCTGGCCAGGATCGATCAGCAGGTTCTCGCCCGACAACCGCAGCGCCCACGGCCATGCCGGCTGGCCGTGCGCGTGCGAGACCAGCCCCAGCGCATCGAGCAGGCGCAACAGCTGCAATTGCGCGCCCTGCAGCAGGCCGATCAGCAGGTTGAGCCAACCGGCCTCGGGCAAAGCGTTCATGTCACCACGTGGCGTCGAGTCCCAGGTGCTTGAGCGCCTCGTGCCGCAGTTCGGCCAGCCGCGGGTCGCCGCGATGGCGCGGGTAAGGCAGATCGACCACCAGTTCCGCCGCAATGCGCGCCGGCCGGTCGCTCAGCACGATCACGCGGTTGGCCAGGAACAGCGCCTCTTCCACGTCGTGCGTGACCAGCAGCGCCGAGAAACCGGCGCGTTGCCACAGGTTGACCAGCTCGCTCTGCATCGCGATGCGCGTGAGCGAATCGAGCTTGCCCAGCGGCTCGTCGAGCACCAGTAGCTGCGGGTCGTTGACCAGCGCGCGCGCCAGCGCCACGCGCTGCGCCATGCCGCCGGAAAGGTGATGCGGAAAGGCCTTCGCGAATTCGGTGAGGCCCACGAGCTTGAGCGCTTCGTCGACGCGGGCGCGCTGTTCCTTCAGCACGCCGCGCGCCTGCAGGCCCAGCGCCACGTTGTCCCACACGCTGCGCCATGGGTAGAGCGTCGGGTCCTGGAACACGACGATGCGCGAAGGGTCGGGCCGCGTGATGGCTTCGCCGTTCTGCGTGATGGTGCCGGCGGTTGCGGGTTCGAGCCCGGCCACCAGCCGCAGCAGGGTCGACTTGCCGCAACCGCTGGGCCCCAGCAGCGCGACGAACTCGCCGGGGCGCACCTGCAGGTCGACGCCATCGAGCACCTGCAGCACGCCGCCGGACACCTCGAACCAGTGGCTGACGCCGCGGATGTCGATGTGGGCGCCGCCAGTGGTCTGGGTCGGCGCGGGCGCGCGAGGAAGCACTGCATTCACCATTTGACGGTTCCTTTCTGCCAGGACAGCACGCGGTCGCGCACCTTGAAGAGCAGCGTGATGAGGCCCGAGCACAGCGCGGCCATGACGAACAACGCCGCGTACATGTTGGCGTATGCAGCCCAGCCCTGGGCCCACTGCAGATACCAGCCGAGCCCGGCCTTCACACCCATCATCTCGGCCGTGATCAGCACCGAGAACGAGGCGCCAAGGCCCATGAACAGGCCGACGAACACCTGCGGCAGGGCAGCCGGAATCGCCACCCGCAATACCAGGAAACGCTCCGAAGCACCCAGCGTGCGCGCCACGTCGTAGTAGCTCTTGTGCACCGAGGCCACGCCCGACCACGTGAGCACCGCCACCGGGAAGAAGGTGGCCAGGCCCACGAGGAACACGGCGGCCGAATAGCTCGACGGCGCAAAGAAGAAGGCCAGCGGCAACAGCGCCGACGCCGGCACCGGCCCCAGGAAGCGCAGCAGCGGATGCACCCAATACCCCGCGATGCGCGACCAGCCGATCGACACGCCCGTGACAAAGCCGATCAGCGCGCCCAGCACGAAGCCATTGGCCAGCAGACGCAGCGAATACGCGGTCGACAGGCCCAGGCGTTGCCAGTCCTCATGAACCACGTCGATCAGGCTCTGCGGCGGAGCGAAGAAAGGCGAAGGCAGCACGCCGAGCTTGGCGGTGCCGATCTCCCACAGCGCAAGCACCACGGCCAGCGCGACCAGCCATTGCCCGGCCGGCCGCAGCGTTCGCGCCAGCTTGCCCGCGCGGTGGCCCAGCAGCGAAATTGCGAAGAGCAGGGCGGCGACCACCAGCGTGGCAATGCCGAACTCGCGCGTGAAGGCCCAGTCGTTGAAGCCGACCTCCTTGTTCGGCCACAGCAGCGTGAGCAGGCCCAGCGCGACCCAGGCGGCTGCGGCGAGCAGGCCGGTGGGCCAGATGCCGGTGGGGGCGGGAGGGCGCAGCGCAACCGTCTGCGGGGTTTTCTGCCGCGGTGCGTGATGAGCGGGCGCATTGCCCTGCAACCCGAGCGGCGAGTCCAGAACCTGTTCAGCGGTGGTCATGCGAGAACGTCCAGCGACACGTGATTGGCGAAGCGCGTCACGTCAGTGCTTTTCTTCAGGATGCCGGCATTGCGGAAGTCGGCGGCGAAAGCCTCCACTTCGTTGCGCAGCGCCTTGCCGGCCGGATGGTGCTTGTAGGTGAGCTCGGCCAGCAGCTTCTGCAGGTCTTCGAGCGGCACTTTGGGCGCGTATTTCGAATAGATCCTGGCGGCTTCGTTCGGGTTCTCCGACACGTAGTCGGAGGCCTGCGCGAGCGCGCGCACCACGGCGGCGGCGCGTGGCTTGTCGTTGCGCGCCAGCTCGCCGCGGGCGCCGACGATGCAGCACAGACGCTCGGCGTATTCGCCCTTGGCGCTGTTGGCGATCTCGGTGAAGACGCCGGGGTTGCGCTTCTCGATGAGAAACACGTTCGGGTCGCCGTCGGCAATCGCGTGGATCTCGCCCTTCTTCACGGCCACGTCGAGCAGGTCCGCGGGGTAGACGCGCCAGTCGACGTCCTTCTCGATGTCGATGCCTTTCTTCGCGAGATGGATGGCATAGAACTGCCTGGCCGGGCTGTTCTGGTCCGACACGCCGATGGTCTTGCCCTTGAGGCTGGCAAGGTCGGTCGTCACCCCCGAGGCCTTGGCTCCCACCAGCCGCAGGCAGCCGCCGTGCACGCTGCCCACCACCTTGACGTCGAAGCCCGCCTCCAGCGGCTTCACCCAGCGGTGGATCAGGCCCACGCCCACGTCGGCCTTGGCGGTCGCCAGTGCCTCCAGCATCTGGTCGGACGAGCCCGCCCAGTTGAGCAGCTCGACGTCGAGCCCGTTCTTCTCGAAGAAACCCCGCTCCAGTGCCACCGGTACCGGGGCCAGGCAGAAGCCGGCCTGGCTCCAGGCGAAGGTGAGTTTGCGTGGCTGCGAGCGTGCCACGGTGGCGAGCAGGGCACCGGAGCCCACGATGGCTGCCGCCGCCCCGGCCTGCAGCACGCTGCGGCGCGAAGGCGGTAAGTGATCGAGAGGAACGGTCATCGCAAGCTTCTCCACCGAAAAATTGGAAGCAGCGAGTGTTGGCGCGCGAGGCCCGCGCGGCCAACGAATGAATGCGGCTATGGATATGCGCGCAACTACTTTTCCCTGGCGCCGAAGCTCTCCGCCAGGAATTCGACGATGGCCTGCACCCGCGCCGTGCGCCCCTTGCGGCTGGGCACCAGCAGCGTGACCGGCGCGCTGTCGAACTGCCAGTCGGCCAGCACGCGCACCAGCGTGCCGCGTGCCACGGCGTCGGCCGCGTCCCATTCGGAGCGCAGCACCAAGCCCATGCCCTGTTCGGCCCACTGGCGGGCCACGCCGCCGTCGTTGGTAACGTAGGCGGGCGAGATGCGCAGGGTCTGGGGTTTGGCCTTGGCGGCTGCGCGGCCGGTTGGGCGCACGTGCCAGAGCGTCACGTCCTCGTCGTTCTCGCGGATGCTGATGCAGTCGTGCGCCATCACGTCGCGCGGCACGCGGGGCACGCCGTGCAGGCGCAGGTATTCCGGGCTCGCGCACAGCCAGCGCTCGTTGGCGCTCAGCGTGCGCGCCACCCACGACGAGTCGCGCACCGTGCCGATGTGGATCACTGCGTCGGCGTCGTGCCGGTCGGGCCATGGGGTTTCGCGCAGGTCGAGCTGCACGCTCAGGCCCGGGTGCAGCCGGGCGAAGCGCGCGAGCATGGGCGCTATGTACTGCCGGCCGTAGCCAAAGGGCGCGGCGATTCGCAACGTGCCGGTGAGCCGCTGGTCGTCGCGCTGCATCGACTCGCGCAGCCCCTCGATCTGGCCGAGCAGCGTAGCCGCCTCGCGCGCAAAGCGTTCGCCCTCGGGCGTGAGGCTCAGCCGCCGCGCGGTGCGGGTGGCGAGCGACAGGCCCAGCGTGGCTTCGAGCTTGCGCAGCCGCATCGACAGCGCGGGCGGTGTGACGTCGAGCGCGCGCGCCGCGGCGCTCAGCGAAGGTTCGCGCAGCAGAGCGGCCGCAAGCTGCATGTCTTCGATCTGGATCATTAACTTGTACTTAACGATTGATGACCGTGCATTGAAGCACAAGCATGGCCTTGAAACGTACAGTCGATGCCCATGCAAGCCCACAACGCCTATCCACGCGCCGTGCTTTTCGACCTGCTCACGGCGCTGCTCGATTCCTGGACCGTCTGGAACACCGCCGCAGGTTCCGAAGAGAAAGGCCGCGCCTGGCGCGCCGAATACCTGCGGCTCACTTACGGCTGCGGTGCCTACGTGCCCTACGAGCAGCTGGTGAAAGACGCTGCGCGCCACACCGGCATGGCCGACTCCGCACCTGACGCACTCGAAGCCCAATGGGACACCCTGCCCGTGTGGGACGGCGCACGCGAGCTGCTGCTGGCGCTGAAGCCGCACTGCAAGCTCGCTGTGGTCACCAATTGCTCGAAGCGGCTCGGTCATCGCGCGGCGGCGCGGTTGGGCATCGACTGGGACGTCGTCGTCACTTCGGAGGAGGCCGGCTTCTACAAGCCCGATCCACGTCCGTATCGCTTGGCGCTCGACCGGCTGGGTGTGAAGGCTGAAGAAGCGGCTTTCGTTGCCGGTTCGGGCTACGACATGTTCGGCACATCGGCGGTCGGGCTGCGCACCTACTGGCATAACCGCGTCGGGCTGGCGCTGCCGCAGGGTGCTCCGACGCCCGAACTGCAGGCGGCAACGCTGGCACCCACGCTGCCCTGGCTGCAATCCTTCAGCAAATGACGAGCTTGCTCATGAACAACACCCTCGCCACCATCGACACGCCCGCCGCCCTCATCGAGCGCTCGCGCATGCAGCGCAACATCGCGCGCATGCAGCAGCGCATGAACGAACTTGGCGTGCGCTTTCGCCCGCACGTGAAGACCAGCAAGTGCATCGCCGTTGCCAAGGCACAGCGTGATGGGGGTGCGCAGGGCATCACCGTCTCCACGCTGAAGGAGGCCGAGCAGTTCTTTGCCGAGGGCTTCACCGACATCCTCTATGCCGTCGGCATGGCGCCGCATCGGCTGCAGCATGCGATGGATCTGCGCCGTAGAGGCTGCGCGCTGGGCATCCTCACGGATGGTGTCGAGTCGGCGCGCGCGATCGTGGAGTTCGGCCGCGCGAACGGCGAGGTGTTCGACGTGCTGATCGAGGTCGATACCGACGGCCATCGCTCCGGCATCCGGCCCGAAGAAGACGCGCTGCTCGAAGTGGCGCATGTGTTGCACGACGGTGGCATGCGCCTCGGCGGCGTGATGACGCATGCCGGCTCCAGCTACGAGCTTGACACGCCCGAAGCCCTGCGAGCCATGGCCGAACAGGAGCGCTCGGGCTGCGTGCGCGCTGCCCAGCGGCTGCGCGACGCGGGCCTGCCGTGCCCGGTGGTCAGCGTGGGCTCGACGCCTACGGCGCTGATGGCCGAGGCGCTCGAGGGCGTTACCGAGGTGCGGGCCGGCGTCTACGTGTTCTTCGACCTCGTGATGCGCAACATCGGCGTGTGCACAGAGGGCGACATCGCCCTGAGCGTGCTCACCACGGTGATCGGCCACCAGGCCGACAAGGGCTGGGCCATCGTCGACTCAGGCTGGATGGCGATGAGCCGCGACCGTGGCACGCAGAAGCAGAAGCGTGACTTCGGCTATGGGCAGGTCTGCTCCGTGGATGGGACCGTACTCGACGGCTATGTGCTCAGCGGTGCCAATCAGGAGCACGGCATCCTCTCGCGCGAAGGCGCGCCGGACACGGGCATTGCGGCGCGTTTTCCCATCGGGACGCGGCTGCGCATATTGCCGAACCACGCTTGTGCGACTGGCGCGCAGTTTCCGGAATATCAAGCGCTGTCTGAAGACGGCTCGCTGGAAACCTGGGGGCGTTTCCACGGCTGGTGAGTGCACAGCGTCGGCGCTTGAGCGAGAGCGGCCTCGTTTCGGTCAGCCAAGTCGAGCCGCCGCAGCAGGGTGCGCGTGGAGGGTTCCTGAATCTTGCCACCAGCCCTGTCGCCTCGGAGGAGGCCGACCGCGCTAGGATGTGGCCTCTCTTTTTTCAGGAGACAGCCCCATGACCCGAGTACTGGTGCGCAGCTTCAGCGTTTCGCTCGACGGCTTCGCCGCTGGCCCAGACCAGAGCCTGGAGCACCCGCTGGGCGTTCGTGGTCCTGAACTCATGGACTGGTTCTTTCCCACGCGCGTCTGGCAGCAGATGCACAAGACGGGCGAGGCCAACGGCGAGACCGGCATCGACAACGAGATCGCCGAACAAGGCTTCGCCGAAATAGGTGCCTGGATTCTCGGACGCAACATGTTCGGGCCGGTGCGCGGTCCCTGGCCGGACGAGAGCTGGAAAGGCTGGTGGGGCGATGAGCCCCCGTACCACGTGCCGGTCTTCGTGTTGACCCACCATGCCCGCGCGCCGCTGACGATGCAGGGTGGCACTACTTTCTACTTCGTCACCGGCGGCATCCGCGAAGCGCTGGCACAGGCACAGGTCGCCGCGGGTGCGCGCAACGTGCGCGTGGGCGGCGGCGTGGCCACCGTACGCGAATACTTGAAGGCCAGGCTGATCGACGAACTGCACCTGGCCGTGCGTCCGGTGCTGTTGGGCAAAGGCGAGGCGCTGTTCGCAGGCCTGGACCTGCCGGCGATGGGCTACAGCTGCGAACGACAGGTGGCAGGCGAGCGCGCCACGCATATGTTCCTGCGCCGCAGCGCGCCTTGACATGGGAAGAGTGGCTCAAATGTCGACAGGGTCCTGCCACGTCATCTCAGAACGACCGCTCCTCGATCACTCGTCGCACCGTCCGTAGCGCACTGCGCAGCTCGTCCAGCCCGACCGACCCCAGCGCGAGGCGCAGCGCATGCGGCACGTGCTGTGACGTCGCGAAGGGCTCGGCAGTGGACACCGAGACGCTATCGCGCATCAGCGCCGCCGCAACCAAGTCGGCGCGGGTTTCGTCCGGCAGGCACAGCCAGACGAAGTACGACGAAGGGTGCCGCACGCACCGCAGTCCGGCAAGCTCCTCGCTGGCGATGGCTTGCCGCGCCGCTGCATCCTGCCGTTTCTCTGCCTCGAGGCGGTTGACCGTGCCGTCTTCCAGCCACGCGCAGGCGATGGCCGTGGTCACGCCCGGCGTGCACCAGGTCGTGGCCCGGATTGCGCGTTCGAGCTTGGGCACCAACACATCGGGCGCGGCGACGAAGCCCACGCGCAGCCCGGTCGCCACGCTCTTGGAAAGACCCGAGACATACACCGTCGTCTCCGGTGCCAGCGTTGCCAGCGGCGGCGGCGGGTCATCGGCCAGAAAGGCGTAGGCCGCATCTTCGATGATGAGCAGGCCATGCCGCCTTGCGATGGCGGCCAGCCGGCGGCGCCGGCTTGCGCTCATCACCCAGCCCAGCGGGTTGTGCAGGGTCGGCATCGCGTAGATGGCCTTCACGCGGCGGCGCGCGCACAGGCGTTCCAGCGCGTCCAGGTCCGGCCCCTGTCCGGATGCCGGTATGGGCGCCAGTTCCAGCCGGTGTGCCTCGGCGAGCACCTTGAAGCCGGGGTAGGTGAGGGCGTCGACGGCGACCACGTCGCCCGGTTGCAGCAGCGCCATCACCGTTACTGCCAGCCCGTGCTGTGCGCCGTCGACGAGCAGCACGCTCGACGGCTCGGCCGCCAGTCCTCGCGACGCGAGATGCCGGGCGACGCAGGCGCGTTCATGCATTCGGCCGCCATGGGGTGCATAGCGCAGCATGGCGTCCAGTTCACCACCGGCGGCGAGCTGCCGTAGTGCGGCGCGCAGCAGCTCGGCCTGTCCGGGCAGCGATGGGTAGTTGAAGTTCAGGTCCACCAGGTCCGGTGCCATGGTCCGCTGATCGACGCCAACACCGCCGTGCATCGCCGCTTCGCGCACGAAGGTGCCGCGACCGACTTCGCCGCTGACCAGTCCCATCGCCTCCAGTTCCGCATAGACGCGCGAAGCAGTAACCAGTGCCAGGCCGTGGCGCTCGGCCAGCCGCCGGTGCGTGGGCAGGCGGGCGCCCGGCTGCAGGCGTCCCGCGCGGATCTCGGCGGCGAGTTCATCGACCAGTTGCTTGTAGCGGGCTTCGGCCATCGTTCGATGTATCCATGACAATTTTTTGATTGTATTGATCGCCCGGCCTACGATGAGCGCATCTCAGCCTCACGCACGAATCCTATGCACATCGCGATCCTCACCTTCGACGGCTTCAACGAACTGGACTCGCTCATCGCGCTGGGCGTGCTCAACCGTATCAAGAAGCCGGGATGGCGCGTGAGTTTGTGCTGCCCGACCCCGGAAGTCACGTCCATGAACGGCGTGACCGTACGCGCCCAGTCGTTGCTGGAGGATGCGCGCCTTGCGGATGCAGTCGTCGTCGGCAGCGGGGTGAAGACGCGGGAGGTCGTCGCCAGCCCCGAGCTGATGGGGCGCCTGGCGCTCGATCCGGCCCGCCAGTTGATCGCAGCGCAGTGCTCCGGCACTTTGATCCTGGCCAAGCTCGGCCTTGTGGGCGGCATACCGGCCTGCACCGACCTGACCACCAAGCCCTGGGTGCAGGAGGCCGGCGTGGAGGTCTTGAACCAGCCCTTCTTTGCACGCGGCAATGTCGCAACCGCAGGCGGCTGCTTTGCCGCGCCTTATTTGGCCGGCTGGATCATTGCCCGCACCGAAGGGCTGGAGGCTGCCGCCGCAGCGCTTCACTACGTCGCCCCCGTGGGCGAGAAGGAAGCCTACGTGGCCAACGCACTCGGAAACATCACGCCGTACCTGCCGCAATGACCTCTTGTGCGGGCTGAATCGACAGCTCAGCGCCTTATGGGCGCATGCAGCACCGCATTCGCCCCCGACCCGGCCGAAGCCTGCGTCGGCGATGCGTCGGCCAGTGTCCTGACCGGGCCGCAGCGCCCGTAGGTGTCGTCGAAGCGCACGATGTCGTCTTCGCCCAGGTATCCGCCGGTCTGCACCTCGATCACTTCGAGCACGGTCTTGCCCGGGTTCTCCAGCCGGTGGATGGCGCCCGAGGGCAGGTAGATCGATTCGTTCTCGCGCACCAGCGTGACTTCGCCGTTGCAGGTGGCGCGCGCCGTGCCCTTCACCACGATCCAGTGCTCGGCGCGGTGGTGGTGCATCTGCAGCGACAGTTTGCCGCCGGGCTTCACGGTCAGGCGCTTGACCTGGAAGCGTTCGCCCAGGTCGATGCTGTCGTACGCGCCCCAGGGCCGCACCACGCGGCGGTGCTCGGTGGCCTCGGCGCAGCCCTCCAGCGAGAGCTTGCGCACAACGTCGGCCACCTGCTCGGCGCAGCCCGCGCCGGCCACCAGCACGGCGTCGGGCGTGTCCACGATGATCAGGTTTTCGGTGCCCAGCGCCACCACCGGCCGGTGCGGCGCGTGGATGAAGGTGTTGCGCGAGTTCAGCGCGCTGGCCTTGCCGCTCAGCCGGTTGCCCGCGTCGTCCGCCGGGTGCAGGCTGGCAACCGCGTTCCAGCTGCCGACGTCGCTCCACAGGCCTTCGAACTTCACGACTGCGATGTCCTTGTGCTTTTCGAGCACGGCGTAGTCGATGCTGTCGGCGCGGCAATCCTCGAAGGCTGCGCGGTCCAACCGCAGGAAGCTGCCGTCGGTTGCAACGGCGGCAGTGGCGCGCTCGCAGGACAGCAGGATGTCGGGTGCATGCCCGCGCAGCGCTGCGATCAGCGTGCGCGCCTGCACGAGGAAGATGCCCGCGTTCCAGCTGTAGCCGCCATGCAGGATCAGCTGTTCAGCCACCGCTGTCGTCGGCTTTTCGACAAAGCGCACCACGGCCTGGCTGCGCCCGTCGGCCGAGGGTTCGCCGGCTTCGATGTAGCCGTAGGCGGTGCTCGGAAAACTCGGCACCACGCCGAAAGTGACGATCTTGCCGGCCAATGCGGCCTCGACGCCGGTGCGCACGGTGCGGGCGAACAGCGCGGCGTCGGGAATGTGGTGGTCGGAGGGCGCGAACAGCAGCAGGTCGTCGGGCTCGGCCAGCAGCGCGGCCGAGGCCATGGCGGCAGCGGTGTTGCGCGCCACCGGCTCGAGGATCTGCAGGCCCGTGGCGTGCGCGTTTTCCACCGCTTCCTTCACCAGGAAGCGATGGTCTTCCGACGTGACGCAGGTGATGTCGGCATTCAGCACCGCCAGCCGTTCGAGCGTGAGGTGCAGCAGGCTCTTGCCGCCGACCAGCGGCGCGAACTGTTTGGGCAGCGCCTTGCGCGACAAAGGCCACAGCCGCGTGCCGCTGCCGCCGCACAGGACCACGGGATGGATGAGGGGGGTGTTCATGATCGTTTGCGTTGTGGTGGGGCGGGGTTCAGATCAGGCCGGAGTACGCCGCATAGCTCACGGCCTGGGCACGCGAATGCACGTGCAATTTCTTGTAGATGTTCTTGATGTGGGCGTTGACGGTCTGCCCCGAGATGCCCAGCTTGACGCCGATCTCCTCGGTGACGTGGCCGCGCGCCACGAAGCGCAGGATTTCGCACTCGCGCGCCGTCAGCGTCGCTTCGCGCGGGGGCGGCTCCACCGACGGCGGCGTGCGGCTGTCGGGCCGGTGGCTCAGCCGCGAGAGCAGTCGGCGCGCCAGCCGCGGCGTGATGGCCGCGCCGCCGTTGACCACCTGCAGCACGGCCTGCGCGAAGCTCTGGAGCCACGCGTCCTTCAGCAGGTAACCGGTGGCGCCCAGCTCGAAGGCATGCAGCACGTGCGACTCGTCCTCGAGCGCGGAGATCACGATGATTTCTCCCGTGCGATGTTGCTCTCGGGCTTCCTGGATCAGGTCGAAGCCGGTGCCGTCGCCAAGCCGCAGGTCGACCATCAGCACGTCGAACTCGTGCGTGGCCAGCAGACGGCGGCCGTCGCGCAGGCTGCCTGCCTGGCCTTCGAGCTGGATGCGCAGGTCCGACAGCAGCTCCTGCGCTATCACCCGGCGCATGAATTCGTCGTCATCCACGAGCAGCACGCGCACCGGCGCATCTTCCTGCCCCGTCAGGAAGCCGGGCCACAGCGGTGCAACTGGCGGAACGATGCCCGGTGGAAACCCCGAGCGGCCATCAGCCTGCTCGCCAAGAAAGGGGGATGGGTTGTCAGACATGGGTGTGTCCCAGGTTGGAGTTGATGTGGGTGCTGGTGCCGTTGCTCTGA
Source organism: Variovorax sp. YR566 (assembly GCF_051992195.1). Lineage (NCBI taxonomy): Bacteria > Pseudomonadati > Pseudomonadota > Betaproteobacteria > Burkholderiales > Comamonadaceae > Variovorax > Variovorax sp. YR566. The sequence goes on from NZ_CP197092.1 coordinate 3,768,800, forward strand.
AAGCGCGGGAGGTCCGCGGTAAAGGCCGGCGCCGGATCGTCGAAGCCGTGCGGGTTCGCGGCCTGCCAGCGCCAGCTGTCCGCGCACATCTGGTCGAGGTCGCGGCGCGCGCGCCAGCCGAAGGCGAGGAAGGCGCTGCGCGCGTCGGCCCAGTAGGCGGGTGCGTCCCCGGGGCGGCGCGGCCCGATGCGCAGGGCAATGCGGCGGCCGCTTGCGCGCTCGAAGGCCGACACCACTTCGAGCACCGAGGCGCCGCGGCCGGTACCGAGGTTGGTCATGAGGATGCCGCTGTGGCGTCCTGCGTGGCGCAGCGCCGCCACATGGCCTTCGGCCACGTCCATCACGTGCACGTAGTCGCGCACGCCGGTGCCGTCGATCGTTTCGTAGTCGTCGCCGTGCACCACCAGGCATTCACGCTCGCCGGCCGCGACCTGCGAGATGTAGGGCATCAGGTTGTTGGGCGGCCCGTGCGGGCGCTCGCCGAGCAGGCCGCTTTCGTGCGCGCCGACGGGGTTGAAGTAGCGCAGGCAGGCAATGCCCCAGCGCGCATCGGCCTGCGCGAGGTCGGCCAGCACGGTCTCGACCATGGCCTTGGTGCGGCCGTAGGGGTTGACCGCGCCGTAAGGTGCGCTCTCTGCAATGGGCGAGGGCTGCGAGTCGCCGTACACAGTGGCCGATGAGGAGAACACCAGAGTGCGCACATCGGCTCGGCTCATGGCCTGCACCAGCGCCAGGGTTCCAGCCAGGTTGACGTCGTAGTAGCTCACCGGGTCGGCCACCGATTCGCCGACCGCCTTCAGCCCCGCGAGATGCACGACCGCCTCGATCCCGTGTGCCGCGAACACGCGGTCGAGCGTTGCCGCGTCGCGTACGTCGCCGCGCACGAGAACGGGTTCGACGCCCGTGATGCACGCCACCCGGTGCAGCGAACGCGCGTCGCTGTTGACGAGCGAGTCGAGCACCACCGGCAGGTAGCCCGCGGCGATCAGCGCCACGCAGGTGTGGCTGCCGATGAAGCCGGCGCCGCCGGTCACGAGGACCTTGGGTGCGGATGTGGACTTGGGCATGGTCGTGGTCCTCGTGTGGGGTGCCGCGTCAGCCGGCGATGCAGCGCTGCAGTTCCTCTTCGAGGCGCTGCAGGATTGCGTTACGGTCAAGTTCGTCCTCGGCGAAGCGGCGACCGGCCGAGCCCAGCAGCTCGCGCGTTTCGGGCGACATCGAGAGCTGTTCGATGGCATCGGCCAGCGCGGCCGCATCGCCCGGCTCGACCACCACGCCGCGGCCCCACACGGCCTCGCTGAGCGCGGTGCCGGCGTGCGCGGTCACGATCACGGCGCGGCCGCTCGCGAGCATGCCGCCCAGCTTCGACGGCATGACGAGGTCGGCGGCATCGGCGCGCTGTGGCAGTACGTGGATGTCGGCCATGCCCAGCAGCTCGTTGAGCCTTTCGGCAGGCTGCAGATCGAGAAAATGCGTGTTGCCCAGCCGGATGCAGGCGTCCATCAGCGAGGCCCGGCTCGGGCCGTTGCCGCAGAACACGAAGTGGATGTTGTGGGAGCACACCAGCAGGCGCGCCGCTTCGGCCAGCAGCTCGATGCCCTGCTTGCTGCCGAGGCTGCCCGCGTAGAGCACGACCACCGCGCCGGCGGGAATGTTCAGCTCCGCCCGAAAGCCCTGCACCGGCACGCCTTCGACCACAGGCGGGCGCGCAACGGGCTGGATGGCTTCCACGTCGACCCAGTTCGGAAACAGCACCAGCCGCGATTCGTCCACGCCTTTCTCCAGCGCCTTGGTGCACATCGTGGAAGAGATGGATGACACCCGGTCGAACTTGCGCATCAGCCAGCGCTCGGCGGCCAGGGCAAAGCGCCGCACACGCTCTCCGCGCAACCAGCCGAGGCCGAATGCTGCGTCCACTTCGTAGTCCTGCACGTGCAGCCAGGAGCGGATGCCGAGCAGCTTCGCGAAGCACAGCGCGGCCGGCGCGCAGGAGATGGGCGGCTCCACCACGAACACCACGTCAGGCTTCCAGCGCAATTGCGCCAGCAGCAGCGGAATGCTCGACAGCGTGAACGACAGCAGGTGCCCGATGCGCCCCAGCGCACGAGGCTTCGAAGGCACCCAGGTGGGCGCGCGGCAGACCGTGACGCCGTTCCAGTCGTTCTTGCGGTAGGCCCATGCCGAGTAGCCCTCGAGCACCGACCACTGCGGAAAGAAGGGCGGCGACGCAATCACCCGCACCTCATGCCCGCGGGCGTGCAGCCACTCGGCCATCTCGCCCGAGTACTTGCCGATGCCGGCCAGCTCGGGAGCAAAGTTCATCGAGTAGACGAGGATCTTCACGATGCCTGCCTCCGTGTCAGCAGGCGCACGATCGGGAAGAAGCCGAATTGCAGGCGCATGCGCGTCTCGTACAGCACGAAGTCGGTCACGCAGGCAATGAAGAACACGTAGTGCGGCCTGTCCGGAAAGACCATCACCACCGCGCCGTATGACGCCAGCCGCAGCGCAACCTCCACCAGCGCCCAGGCGCCGAGCGAGCCCATCGAGGTCTTCAGCGACAGCACCATCTCGTGGTGGATCGTGTAGGTGCGCAGCAGGAAGTACGGCGCAATGCACATGAAGATGGTGCGCGCCTCGTTGCCCAGCTTGAGCAGCGGCGCGGCCACCGAGATGAGGGCAGCCAGCCCGACGAAGAGCCCGCAGCCCAGCAGGAAGGAATGCTTCGCCAGGCGCAGCTTGGCCGCAGTGAAATTGCCTGCGTCCGTTTCCAGCATCGCGGGCGTCTTCGTGACCAGGAAGGCCTGCACGAACTGCGACGGCGCTTCGGCCAGCAGGAACGCGAGCTTGAAGGCCCCCACGTAGCTCAGCGGCATGAAGTACGCCACGATGAGCAGGTCCGACTTGCGCAGCAGGAACATGAGCAGCGAATACACCGTCGCACCGGCCTGCGATGCCAGCCCGAGCGCGGCGCGCCCGGCCGGTGGCGCCGCGCCATTGCCCGGCAGGCCGACGGCCACGCACACCACCACGACGGCGAACAGGTTGATGAGCAGCAGGTGCGCCACGCCCAGGTCGAAGCGCACCGCCACGCACAGGCCTATGCCCACGACCAGGATGGTCGCGCGGATGCCGGCCTCCAGGTTGAGCAGCCCCGCGTGGCCCAGGCCGCGACTGAACGAGAGACGCAGGCTGTTGAACGAGAAGACCGCCAGCGTGGCCACCAGCAGAAGGAAGGGCGCGTCGCCCACGGGCATGTGCTGCACCGTGAGGATTACCGTCACCAGCACCGTGGCCAGCGGCAGGCCGATGGCCAGCGTGCGCACCACGTCGCCGCGCGTCACGCCCGGCGGCACGCTCGCCGCATTGCGCGAGAACAGCAGCGAGCTGCCCAGCGTGCCCATCACCAGCGCCACTTCCATGACCGACTGGTAGATGGAGTACTCGCCGAAGCGCGCCGGCGAAATGCTCGCCGCCATCAGGAAGATCGCCAGGAAGCCCGACAGGTACACATACAGCCGCGAAGCAAGCGCGCCCAGGCCCGACAGCCAGGCCATGCGCGCGCCGGGCGGAGCAAGTGACAGGCTGAAGTGCTTCATGGCGTCGGCTGGCTTCACGCTTACTTGCCGACCGGGGCGCGGGATACGCGGCCGGTGTCGAACAGCCGGCGCACGAATGCACCGGCCCGGAACGCGTTGTTCTTCGCGCGGCGGGCCATCTGCAGCGCGTAGGTCACGGCCGCCACGGTGTGCATATGGCCGCGCAGCGCGAAGGGCATGGCCATCTTGGCGCTGCCCTGGAAGTGCAGTGCCACCACGCGCGTCAGTTCGCCGGCGGTGCTCGTCAGCCAGGCTTTGCCATCGCGGTACGCAATGCGCTTGGCGCCGCCGAGCACCTTGAATTCCCGCCGCACGAGGTTGTGCATGCCGTTGATGTTGTGGTCGATGACCGTGCCGTCGAGCACCCGGTTGATGGGGGCGTCGTTGCCCGTGGCGTGGGCCCAGAGATAGAGCAGGGTCATGTCGGACACGCCGCCGCGCACCCCTCGCGCTGCGAAGCGCGCTGCAATGTCGCGCAGCTTCCTGCGGCCCGAGGGGGTGGCGTAGCTGTCGAGCACGTAGGCCACGAAGCGGCGCAAGCCGTTCGCGGTCCAGTAGCTCACGTGCGGCGAGATCTGGCAGGGGTTCCAGCCGTCCGCGGACTGCATGCAGGAACCCGAGAAGTCGGACTTGCCCGCGAGCCGCGCGATATGCGGCGCCGCACCCTGAAAAAGCAGCACATCGCTGTCGATCAGCACGAATTCGCGCACTTCGGGGTGGGATTCCAGAAACTGCGCTAGGAGAAAGTAGCGTCGGAAGCAGATCTTCTCGAACTCCGGCGGGTTGCTCGACAGATGCACGTAGGACCGGCAGAAGCGTTCGTAGGCCGGGCCCGCGTCGGTGTCCGACAGCACGAAAAGCGGCTCGCCGGCCAGCGCCGCCGATTCGCGGCACAGCGCGAGGGTCTTGTTCTGGCGGTCTTCCACGACGATGAAGGGCAGGGTTGGGTTCATGGCGCTTGGTTGAGGGTTGACGGGATGTGACAGCGTTCTTTGTGCTCAGGGCTTGCGCGCCGTAACGCTCTTCATCAGCGCGACGTGCGCGGGAAGAAAGCGGCCGGCGGCGTCGATGGGCATGTCCAGCGTGAAGAGGCCGCGCACGGCGGCCGCTTCCGAAATCCAGCTGCGCAGCTGCGCCGCCGTGAAGCGCGCCGGCGCCTCGCGGCCCCACGAGGCGCTCAGCGGCGTCAGCACGTGCAGCGCCAGCTCCGACGGCGGGGCGGTGAGATGCGCGGGCGGTTGCATGTATTCGCCGGCCATCAGGTTCTGGCAGGGCGCCGACTTGATGCTGAAGCGCTCCGCGCCTTCGCCCGCGTTGAAGGCCAGCCAGCGGTTGGCGGCGCCCGTGCGGGCCGCGCTGCACAGCATTTCCCAGCCGGCCGGTGTGATGCCCTTCGTGTTGTAGGTACCGTCGAACCACCAGCCGCTCACGAGCGAGCCGTAGCGTTCCGACCAGTCACGGATCACGCTCGACCATGCGGCGATGAAGCGCGCGGGCGGCGGCTCCTGCTCGGATACGTCGCCCAGGCAATCCATCAGCGCGGGGTCTGCCTGCGGCGCACGAAACGGCAGGTAGAGGATCAGCGAGATGCCGCGCTTGCGCAGCGCCTGGCCGATCTCCATCGGCAGGTCGCGCGGCGAGCGGTTCGCGGCGCTGCCCGGGCAGAGCACTTCGAGCGCGGCATTGGGCGCGATGTATTGGCCGTTGTTCTGGCCCAGCGTCAGGATCAGGTGCGAAGCGCGCATGTCCGCCAGCGTCGAGGCGAAGGCCTCGACGTCGAAGCGCTTGATCTCGTTGATCGATTGCTTGTCGGGCAGGTAATGCACCATCACGCCGAAGCCCGGCATCGGGGCGCCCGCCGATGTGACCGCGGGTTGTGCGCGGCCGGCCAGCGGCATCACTGCCAGCAACAGCAGCGCTGCAAGAAAACGCATCGCGGGGAACGGCCATTTCGTCATGGCATGGCCCGGGCGAGCGACAGCGCGCCGCGCTTGAGCATGAGATAGCGTCCCGCGACCGCCGCGGGCGCGCAGGCGGTGGCATGGGCCCACACCGGATGCGTGCGCTCGTGGCGCGCGAGGTGCTTGGCCAGCCGGTACGGGTCGCTGGCAGCGCTGCCCACGAAGAAGGCGTAGTCCGTGAACAGCTCGCGGTGCACCGGAATGTCCGACAGCAGCAGCGGCACGCCCAGCGTTGCCGCTTCGGCCGCCGAGAGGTTGAAGCCCTCGAAGGTAGACAGCGAGATGAACGCGGTGGCGCCCTGGTACAGCCGCAGCAGCTCGTCGCGCGACACCAGCCCCCGGTGCCGCACCGAGCCGCGCACCTCGGGCGCCAGCGCGGCTACCATGCGCTCGACATCGGCCGCGCCGTTGCCGGTGATGTCGAGGTAGTCGACCAGGCCCGCGCGCTTCATGCGCTCGAAGAGGGCGAGGATGCCGCCGAAGTTCTTGTGCGGGTAGTAGTGGTAGGCCGCGATGAGGTAGCGCTCGCCCAGCGCCGCATTCGTTGCTGCACCCGGTGTAGTGGGTGCCGCCGCGACCCGGGGCGCGTCCACCGGGTTGAAGATCACGGCCGAATGCTCGCAGTGGCCGAAATGGCGCTCGAAGTCCAGCTGGCTGCTGCGGCTGATGAAGACCACATCCGCCGCGCTGTGCGCCGCGCGCCAGAGGCTCCAGTCCAGGAAAAGCCGCTTGCTGCGCCTGAAGTACTGCGGGTAGGCCTTGTACTGCAGGTCATGGACGATGACGATCGAATCGCGATGACGCCCGAACGGCGTCACCGGCAGGAAGTAGTTGGGAAACACCGAGAACAGCTGCTCGCCCGTGAGCAGCGCGCGCAGGTAGTGGAAGTTGTAGAGCAGCGTGTCGAGCACGAAGCGGCTGATCTTCAGGCGCTGCGCCAGCGCGTAGATGCGCGGATGCCGCTCGCTGACCGGCTCGACGCGGTCGTCCCGCGACATCCGCATGTGGCGCAGCAGCACCTCGGACACGTTGAGCACGCCGCCGGCAGCCTTGTTCAGGCGCACGGTGTCGTAGTAGAGGTAGGTGGCCATCAGCGACGTCCTCACGCACTCGGAAGGCCGTGCCGCACCGCGCGCGGCAGCGGCCGGCGGGCACGGGAACTCAGGGCGCCGGCAATGACGGCGGCGATCAGGCCCGAGACCGCGAACGGTCCCCAGCCCAGGATCGGGCCGCGCATGAACGGCACGTAGGCGGCGAGCAGCACCAGCGCCGACAGGTAGGAGCCCGACAGCGGCCGGTTCGGATCGATGGCGCGGTCGACCACGCGAAAGCCCGCCGAGATCGCATAGCCGAACAGTGCCGGCCCTGCCAGTCCGAAGTCGAAATACGCCGTGGTGAAGGGCGGCAGCGACAGGTTGCTCTGCGAGAAGTTGCCGAGGATGGCCGACCAGCCGAGCGGGTCGAAGTCCGGGAACATCTTCAGGTCGCGCGGCAGGAAGAACGAGAACGCCGAGAGCAGGTAGCGACCCCAGCCGAGATCGGGAATGGGTGCGCGCTCCAGGATGCCCGCGACCACGAACATGGCGTCGAAGTCCTGGCTGAACGGAAAGGTCGTGAGCTCTTCGCCCCAGAAGCTGCCGCGCGAGATCAGGTTCAGCACCGGGCCCAGGCCCGCGATGGAGCCGAAGATCACGCTGCCGAGCAGCCAGCGCCGGCTGCGCCCCAGGGCGTGGATGAGCAGAGGCAGCAGCCCGATCAGCAAGACCTGCCGCGCCGTGTTCACCGGGTTGGCCGCAGCCAGCGCCAGGCCGAACGCCAGGCCCGCCGCGCACCAGGACCACAGCGTGCGACGGCGCACAGCGTGGATGGCCAGGGCCACGAAGCACATCAGCACCACCAGCTTGGGCAGCGTGGAATAGAAGATGAAGTCGATCGGCACGTTCTCTTCGCCGCCGCTGGTGCCAGTGAGGCCGCGCGCCACGAAGTTGAGCTCGGGCTTGATGAACAGCGTGGCGAAGGCCGCGAGCGAGCAGCTCAGCAGCAGAAGAAGAGGGTGGGCCACGCCGACCAGCCGCCGGTCGTGCCCCCCGGGCAGGTGCGCGGGTACGTCGGGCACGCCCAGCCGCGCGGCCTCCACGCCGGCCATGTACAGCAGCAGGAGCATCAGTGCCTGCGTGTGCGCCGCCGTGCTCATCACGCCTGCCTCCCAGAACTCCACGTCGTGCGAGATCTGCATCGCCGGCGCGATCGAGAAGTACGTGAGGATCGTCGCGTAGTGGATCAGCAGGAACACGCTGGAGCCCGAGGACCCCAGCAGCGAGAGCTGGATCAGCGACAGCGCGCACACCGCCGCATAGCCCCACACAGGGTCGACCAGGCCGCACAGCATGGCGCAGACGATGCCGGACCAGAAGGAGAGGATGCGCATGTTGGGCCTGCTGTGGTGTGGCTGCCGGGGTGGCTCAGGCGGCGACCTGCGCCGTCTGGATCGGGTCGATTTCCTCGACCGGGCGGATCGCCGTCTGGTAGTCGGCGTAGGTGCGGCGAAGGCCTTCGGCCAGCGACACCGTCGCGTGCCAGCCGAGGCTGCTGGCGCGCGACACGTCGAGCAGCTTTCTCGGTGCGCCGTCGGGCTGCGCGAGGTCGTAGCGGATGGCGCCTGTGTAGCCCACCACGTCGCGGATCAGCTCGGTGAGCTCGGCGATCGACACGTCTTCGCCGGTGCCGAGGTTGATGTGCCCGCGCATCGCGTCGGTCTGCCGGTCGTATTCGGCGCGCGACAGGTTCATCACCTCGATGCAGCCCTCGACCATGTCGTCGACGTACAGGAACTCGCGTCGCGCGCGGCCACTGCCCCAGATCAGCACGCTGGGCGCATTGCTGATCTTTGCCAGGTGAAAGCGCTGGATCAGCGCCGGCACCACATGGCTGTTTTCAAGGTGGTAGTTGTCGCCGGGACCGTACAGGTTGGTCGGCATCACGCTGCGGTAGTCGATGCCGTGCGTGGCGCCGTACTGGCGGTTGTAGCTCTCGCACAGCTTGAGGCCTGCGATCTTGGCGATCGCATAGGGCTCGTTGGTGGGTTCGAGCTTGCCGCCCAGCAGGTACTCCTCGCGGATCGGCTGCTCTGCCATGCGCGGGTAGATGCAGCTGGAGCCGAGGAACAGCAGCCGCTTGACGCCCGAAACGAATGCCTGGTGCGTCACGTTGGTGGCGATCGCCAGGTTCTCGTAGATGAACTGCGCGGGGTAGGTCATGTTGGCGTGAATGCCGCCGACCTTGGCCGCCGCCAGGTAGACCTGGTCGATCTGCTCCGTCGCGAAGAAACGGGCCACGGCCGCCTGGTCGAGGAGGTCGAGTTCGCTGTGGGTTCGCGTCACCACGTCGTGGCCCAGTTCGCGCAGGCGCCTTGTCGTCGCCTGACCCACCATGCCGCGATGACCTGCAACAAAGATACGCATATGAGCTTTCGTGAAGAGGTTGATGAAGTTCGAGGGAGACGAAGTCGAAAGGAATCGAAGGAAGCGGTGACGGCCGCGGCTAGCGCGACCCGCGCGCACCGGTCACCACGCCGAAGGTCTTCAGCAGGATCGCGAAGTCGCGCCACAGCGACAGGTGGGCCACGTACTCCGCGTCCATCGCGGCGCGGCGGCGGTAGCTGATCTCGTTGCGTCCGCTGATCTGCCACAGGCCCGTGATGCCCGGGCGCACGGCGCAGTAGTGGTCCCAGTAGTCGCCGTACAGGTCCTTCTGCGTGAACATGCAGGGGCGCGGGCCGACCATGCTCATGTCGCCCTTGAGCACGTTCCAGAACTGCGGGAACTCGTCGATGCTGTACTTGCGCAGGAAGGCGCCGAAGCGGGTGATGCGCGGGTCGTGCACCAGCTTCTGGTAAATGGCCCATTCCCGCCGCGCGGCCTCGTTCTCGCGCAGGTGGCGCGCCAGCACTGCGTCTGCGTCGGCCACCATCGAGCGGAACTTGTAGAACTTGAAGACGCGGCCGTCCTTGCCGTAGCGCGGCTGCATGTAGATGGCCGGGCCGCCCGAGGTGTAGAGCACGCCGAGCCAGATGAGCGCGTAGGCCCAGCCGAAGAAAACGAAGAACGAGCCGGCCATCAGGATGTCGGCCGCGCGCTTGGCATGGCGCAGCCAGGGCGAGCCGCCGAGCGGCCCGTACGCGGCAGTGTTGGCCGCCGCGCTGCCTGTTCCTCGCCCTGCGGGGGTGGTCGATCGAAGCGTGCTCATGATGTTGCGTGCTCCGGTTCGATGCGTTTGGGCATGACGGTGTCGGCCGTGTCCAGCGCGTAATGGGGTTCGCTGCGTGTTGTCGTGGCCGGGGCATAGCCGTAGTAGCCGTAGCCGTAGCTGCGGTGCTGGCGCCGCGAGGTGTCCACCGCGTTGAACACCACGCCGTGGAAGGCCGCGCCCACGTGGGCCAGGCGCTTGGCGCTTTCCACCAGCTCGCCCATTTCGCTGCTGTCGGCCCGGGCCACCAGCAGCAGCGTGCCCATGTTCGGCGCCATTGCGGCGGTCTCCGATGCCAGCAGGGTGGGGGGCGCATCGACGATCACCACGTCGTAGCGTGCGGACAGCGTTGCCAGCGTGTGCTCGAAGGCATCACTGGCCATCAGGCCGGCGGGGTCGGGATGCAGCGTGCCCGCGCTCATCACGTCCAGGTTCAGCAGCACGCGGTGGTGGATGCCCTGCTCGAGCGGCACGCCGCCGGCGAGCACGTCGGACAGGCCGTTCTTGCGCTGCAGGCCGAACTCCTCGCTCAGGCTGCCGCGGCGCAGGTCGCCGTCGATCAGCAGCACGCGCTTGCCCGAGGATGCGAGCAGCGTGGCGAAGTTCGACGACACGAATGTCTTGCCCGCGCCGGCCGTGGCGCTGGAGATGAGCACCCGGTTGTTGGGCGCGCCCAGCATCGCGTACTGCAGCGTGGTGCGCAGGCGGCGCAGGCCTTCCAGCGCCGGGTCTTCCACGTGCAGCGCCGCCAGCACCTTGACGCCGGGCTTGCCGGTGCGGATGGCGCGGTCGAGCACGCGCTGCTGGGTGCTCAGCGGAATCGTGCTGTACACGCTCAGGCCTGTGACGGCCTCGATGTCCTCGGGGCTGCCGATGGAGCGCTTCAGGTTCTTGCGCGCCAGCGCCGCGGCGCCACCGAGGAACAGGCCGCCCGCCAGCGCCAGTGCGATGACGATCAGCGGCTTCGGCCGCACGGGCTTCTCGGCCAGCAGGGCCTGGTCGAGCACGCGCACGTTGGCAACCTTGCCTTCCTTGGCCAGCCGCATCTGCAGCGAGCTGTTCAGAAGCGTCGCGTAGAGGTCGGTGTTGACCTTGATGTCGCGCTGCATGCGCAGCGAGTTCTGCTGCAGCATGGGCATGCGGCGGATGCGGCCGTCGACCGCGCCGAGCTCTTTCTTCAGCGAAGCGATCTGCGAATCCAGCGTCTGCACCATCGGGTGCGCGGAAGTGAAGCGGCCCACCAGGTCCAGCCGCTTCTGCTTTGCATCGAGCAGCTTGGCCTGCAGGTCCACGTTCTGCGCCAGGGCATTGCGGGCCTCGTCGTCCAGGTTGATGGTGCCGTTCTGGTTGCGGTATTGGTTGTAGGCGTCTTCCGACTGTTCCAGCTGCTGCTTGAACTTGGGCAGTTCGGTGCCCAGGAAGGACAGCGCGCGCTCGGCTTGCACCGTCTTCTGGTCGATGTTCTGGCGCACGTACAGGCGCGAGATCTCGTTGAGCACGTTGGCCAGTTGGCCGCGGTTGTCGGCCTGCAGGCTGACGTCCATCACGCCGGACTGCTTGCCTTTCTCGACCACGCGCAGGTCTTTCTGCAGCCCCAGCAGGGTGAGCTGCTTCGAGTGGCGCACCAGCTCGAAGGCGCCGCCGGGCTGGGCCTCGAACGAGCCCACCAGCAGGTGCAGTGCGCCGCCGGGCACGGTGGCGTCGAGCGGCACGCCGGCCTTGCCAGTCAGCGGCGTTTCCAGGTCCGGGTTGGTCAGCGTGTAGTTGCCGCCTTCGCCCGCGATCAGCGTGAACTTCTTGCCCTCGAACGCGCTCGGCACGTCCATCTGCGCCACGGCGATCTGCTCGGTGCCCGAGACGTAGTTGCCCATGCCGAAGATGCCGGGCGTGGAGAGATGGCTCGAATGCCGCGCGAGGAACTCGCCCACCAGCGGCGTGTAGAGCGGCTTGGCGCTGATGAAGAGCTTGGTGTTCTCCATGGCCTGGCCGAGCACCATGCGCGAGCGCAGGATCTCGGTCTCGCCGGCGGTCGACGTCTTCACGCTGATGCCCCCGCCGCCGTTGGCGTCGCCAGGGAAGTTGCCGCCCGAGCGATCGGGATCCTCGACCTGGATCAGGATGTTGGCCTCGTACATGCGCTGGCCGAACAGCGCATAGCCCACGCCCACCAGCAGGGCCAGCGCCGCGATGATGGCAATCAGCCAGCGGCTGTCGATCAGGATGTCGAGGTATTCATGGAACCGGGATTCCCGGGTCCAGGCGGTGGTCTCGAGCACCGTCACGGGGGCTGCCGCGGGTGCGGGAAGCGTAGGTTGCCAACGCGCGTTCATGGGATTCACCTTTTCCTGTTGCGGGGTGCTAGGCGCTTACCGGCGTGCGGTGTCGCGGGCAAGGTTGATGACCTGGGCGGCCGGCAGAATCAGGCCGAACACGCGGCTCAGGCTGACCAGCGGCACGCGGTCGACGTACACCACGTCGCGCGGCTGCAGCTCGAAGCGATCGGCCAGCGCAAGCGCCACCGGGTTCTTCGCGTTGAGGTTGTAGACCTGCTGCACGTCGAGGTTGTCGGGCGAATTGCGCACCACGTAGATCTGGCCGGGGTCGGAAGTCGCGAGGTCGGGTCCGCCCGCGTCGCCCAGCGCCTCGTTCAGGCTCAGCCGGCCGTTGTTGCGCATCTGCAGTGCCGACGGGGCCTTGACTTCGCCCATCACGTAGACACGGCTGTCCTCGCGGGTGCCGACGTTCACCACGTCGCCGTTGCGCAGCGGGATGTTGTTGCCGTCGGCGCCCAGGGCCTGGAGCGCCGGCAGGTTGATCTCCGTCGAGACACCGCCGCGCGTCAGCGTGATGCGCGAACGGTCTCCGGCCTGCGTGAAGCTGCCTGCGCGGCTGATGGCCTCCGACAGCGTCATCGGCACGTCGGTGAAGATCTGCAGGCCGGGCGTGCGCACCTCGCCTTGCACGTAGGCGCGCTGGCTGCGGAACGACTGGATGCGCACCGAAACCTGCGGGTCTTTCACGAAGGCCTTGATGCGCTTCGCGACCAGCTCCGACGCGCCACTCTCCGTCAGGCCCTGCAGCTTGGCACGCCCGATGTAGGGGAAGAAGATCTCGCCCTTGGCATCGACGATGAAGCCGGGCGCGACGGTCACGCCGGTCGGGTCGGACTGCTGCGCGATCACCGCGCCGGCGTTCGGCAGCAGCTCGGGGTGGTCGTACACGATGATGCCGACCACGTCTCCCGGCCCGATGGTGTAGGTCGGCGGCGCGGCGAACAGGCGCTTGATGCTGTCGGGCACGCTCTTGGGCTTCTGCGCGATCTGCGCGCGGATCAGGTCGGGCGTGATCGCAATGACCTTGCCGCTGCCGGCGGAGGCCGTGCTGTCACCGGTGGAGCTGTCCAGGCCCAGTGGCCCCACCGAGCCGAAGCCCGGCGCGCAGCCCGAAAGCACGACCAGCCCGAGCGAAAGCAGCATGGCCAGGCCAAGCCATCGCAAGCGAGACTCCACCTGTGCCTGGGCACGGACTGCGAGAGGGCGCGTTCCGCATGACTGCGTCGCTGGATCTTTGCGTTGCATGGTGATCTCCTTGACGGCCGGTTGAAGGTGGGTGCTCGGGGTGAATGAAAGGGTGAAAAGGCGCGCCTCAGGGCGCGGCCCAGGTGGTGGGCATGGCGTGTTCGGCGCCCGCGAGCGGGCGGCTCTGGCTGCGTCGTTCGGTGCTGGCGCCGAAGCAGCGGTCGGTGACCCAATCGCCAACACACTGGAGGAACAGTCGCTGTCCCTTCTCCGTGCAGACGGTGTGATCGACCTCGCCCATGAACTCGTACTGCACTGCCTGCGTGTAGGGCAGGCGGGCGAAGGCGCCGAGCTGGTCGCGGCCGCGGTCGCATACATGCAGCGAGCCCGAATACAGAAGCTGCACCGCCACCTTGCGTTCGACCAGGCTCTGCAGCGCAGTGCCGAACCAGGCCGCATTGACTTCGGGCGTGCGCTTCTCCGCGAAGAAACCAGGCAGCGCCGTTGTCGAGTGGCTGCGCGAAAAGTGGCGCTGCAGCCAGCGCCTGGCCTTGCCGGGAAAGGACGGATGCGCAGGCGCTGCCAGCGCGCGGCGCAGGTTGCGCTCCCAGCGGGCGCGCCGCTCGGGGAAGGCGAAGCCGTCGAACAGCGACACCGCCACCACGCGCGTGTCGGCCAGGGCCGCCGACATGGCATGTTCCACGCCCGAGCACATGGCGACGATCACGAACTGCCGGGTACCCAGCATGCGTTCGGCGATGTCCATGGCCGCCTGCAGGCTGTGCACGGCACGCGCCTGCAGGTCGGGCGAGGTGTCGAGCGCGTCGCTGTCGCCCACGCCGCCCAGGTCGAAGCGCAGGCTGCTCACGCCGCGCGCGGCCAGCACGTGCGCCAGCTTCACGTTGATGCGGCGCGGACCCACGCGGTGGTTGGCGCCCATGTTGAACATGAGGCAGGCAATGCCGCCCGGCGCCTGCTGCGCGGGTGCCGTGAGCATGCCCACCAGCGCCTCGCCGGGGCCGAAGCGCATCGGCGTCTGCGTTGCTCTTGCTGTCGGCATGTCATTCATGAAGAGCCCCCTGGAGGCGGTTGAGCGCATCGGCCGGGACCATCGCGCTGTTGGGATACGGGTCGGAGGCCCAGTCGAGCTGGTGCTTGAAGTACGCGAGGCGAACCGGCATGTGGCGCGACTGCTGGTCGGCGGCCCACTGCGCGGTGCGCTCGTCGTCGGGTTCGGCCAGCACCAGCGTGTCGTGCAGGGCGGTGAGCGGCAGCGACTCGGGGACGAGTGCCGCGAGCTGTGCGCGCAGCGCGGGTGAGAGCGCGGTGCCCAGGGCTTCCTCGGGCAGCGCGTCGGGCTCCTGCACGAGGCCGCGGCGCCAGGCCAGGTCGGGAATGCAGAAGGTCGTGTCGATGGCGGCCACGTGTTGTTCGCGCAGCAGCCGCGCGTAGCGGCGTCCGTCGATCACCGGCTCCCACAGCACCAGCCGTACGGGGTCGCAGCGTCCGCCGCGCGCGGCCAGCACGGCCAGCGTGGCGCCGAGCCGTGCGCCGATCCACACGATGGAGGCGCCCGGCGCGCGCCGGCGCAGTTCTTCGTGCGCCGAGCACAGGTCGCGACGCCAGCCGTCGAGCTCGCCTTCGCTCTCGTCGCCGGGCGAGTCGCCCGATCCGTAGAAATCGAAGCGCAGCGTGGCGATGCCGGCGCGCGAGAGGCGTTCGGCCAGCACCTTGAAGAAGCGATGGGTGCGCAGGCCCTCCTGCCCGAAGGGCGGGCACAGGAGCACCGCGGTGTTCTCCGCCCGGTCTTCGTCGGCCGCATGGAACACGCCGAAGACCTGGCGCGAGGCCGGCCCGAACATGAGCGGCGTGAAGCGGGTCATTGCGTGGCCCCTGCGTAGCGCGCCGCAGTGCTCGTCTTGGGAGCGGTCGACCGGCTCATGTGTGTGCCGCCGTCATCCGACCCGAACGACTGGGCGCGGGCTTCGGTCTGGCGCCATTCGGCGAGCGAGCCCACGCAGTCGAGCCGCTCGGGCGCTGGCCCCACCACCAGCCACAGGATGCGGCCGGCCACCGAGAGCTCGACGCTGCGGCGCTCCGGCGTCAGGCCCACCTCGAAGGTCTGCGACGACACCAGCAGGCCCACGCCGATGGCCTTCAGGCAGGCCTCCTTGCGGCTCCAGCAGGTCAGGAAGGCACGATCGCGCTCGTGCGCGGGCAGGGCGGCCAGCGCTTCCTGTTCGCGGTGGGTGAAGTATTCCGCCGCGAGCACTGCCGCATCCGGCACCGGGCGCAGCAGTTCGACGTCGGCACCCAGCGGGCCGCGCCCGCCGATGGCGATCAATGCCAGGCCCTGGCTGTGGCTCAGCGAGAACTGGGTGCGCGTGTGACCCGACAGCGAGGGCCTGCCGAAGGAGCCGGTGGACAGTTGCAGCGCGGCGTTGTGCAGGCCCGTGTACTCGCTTAGCGCCTGCCGCAGCGCGATGTGCGCAGCCACGAAGCGCTGGCGGTCGATGGGAGAGCGCAGGTTCTCGGCGCGCGCGCATTCTTCTTCGGAGAGCACCTGGGCGGGCAGCAGGTCGGTGAAGCTGTCCAGATCGACGTACCGGCAGACCGGCGCGTCGATGGAAAGTGCGTAGGCGGAGCTGTTCATGCTCTTCACCCCTTGCGCAACCAGTGGCCGAGGGCGCCGAACAGCCCGCCGCGCTGTGCTTGCGCGGCCGTGCCGGCAGCCAGTTCCGCGAGGTCCGACGGCACGCCCTGCGGCGCGGCGTGGGCCGAAGAGGCGATCTGCCCGAGGTTCTCGAACAGATAGCGGCGCGGCTCCACGCGGTGCCCCAGCATCTGCGCGGCCTGCTGCACCGCGCGCAGCACCAGCAGCGAGTCGCCGCCGAGGTCGAAGAAGTTGTCGCTGGCGCGGATGTCGCTGACGTCGATGCCGATCACGCCGGCCCAGATCTGGGCGAGCTGCGCCTGCTCGGGGTTGAGCAGGCTCTGTGGCGCCTTGTGCCCATTGCCATTGATGGCATCGGCCGGCGCGCTCTTGTCCGCATCCGCGGCTGCCAGCTTGCGCAGGTAGGCCGCACTGGTCGAGCCTTCGGTGCTGGCGATCTGCGCAAGCGTGGCGGCGGGATCGTCGGCAACGCGGCGCAGCACTTCGAGATAGCGCTCGCGCAGCTGGGCGCCGGTCTCGCGCAGGTACACGTCGGCGTTGTAGATCAGCGCGCCTTCAAGGCCGTGCGGCTTGTCCATCAGCCACACGCCGATGTCGTCGGTGGCGCCGTGCTGCATCACGTGCATCTGGCGGGTCTGCAGGCTGCCGACGCTGCGGGCGCGTTCGCGTGCATCCTGGAACGAGAACATCGCCTGGTAGGGGCCGGAGGTCTTGATCTGCCCCGCATAGCCCGGCTCGGCCATCAGGCGCTCGAACGGCACCTGCTGGTTGTTCATCATCGACAGCAGCTCCTGCTTCACGTAGCGCATGAAGGCAGGCAGCGGCAGCGACTGGTCGACCGCGAGCGAGACCGGCAGCACGTTGTTGAAGAAGCCCATGACGTCTTCCGTCTCGGCCTGCTGGCGTCCGCGCACCGGGTTGGCGATGACGATGGTGTCGTTGCCCGTTACCTGCGCCATGGTCAGCGCGTAGATGCCGAAGGTCAGCATGCTGAGCGTCACGTCCATGTCGCGCGCGATCTCGCGCAGATGCTGCGTGCTCTGCAGGTCGACGTGGATCCAGTGCGCGCCGCCCTGGCCGCTCTTGCCCGCGCGGCGTGGCATGTCTGTCTTTGGCGGGCGCACGGCCTTTGCGCCTTCGAGCCGGCCGCGCCAGAACGCGAGCTGCTCCTCGCAGGCAGGCTCCGTCAGCCACTTTTCCAGCCACTCGGCATAGTCGCCGTGGGTGATGGCGAGCGCGGGCAGGTTGTGCGGACGGCCGCGTTCGGCGGCGTCGTAGAGCGCGCCCAGCTCGCGCTGCATCAGGTCGAAAGACCAGCCGTCCCAGATCAGGTGATGCGGCACGAACAGGAAGACGTGCTCGTTGTCGTCGAGCTGGAACAGCGTCGTGTTCATCATCGGCGCGCGATGGATGTCGATCGGCCGGTCCGACAGCTCTTGCATGTGTTCGGCCAGCTCGGCTTCGCGCTGGTCAGCGGGCAGGCCGCGCAGGTCGACCAGCGGCAGAGCGAATTCCACAGACTCCGCGATCATTTGCATCGGCTTGCCGCTCTGCGCATCGATGCCGATGGAAGTGCGCAGCGAGGGCTGGCGGCGGATCATTTCGCGCAGCGCGCCTTCGAAGCGCGCCGCGTCGAGCTGCCCGGTCAGCCGCTGTGCCGAGGGCGCGTTGTAGACCGAGCGGCCCGGGTGCAGCTGCTCCATGAAGCGGATGCGTTCCTGCGCAAGCGTGAGCGGCGCGCTGCGGCGCTCGCTGCGGCAGGCAATCGGCGCCTCCAGGCCGACGCCTGCGCC
The DNA here is from genome assembly GCF_051992195.1 of Variovorax sp. YR566. NCBI lineage: Bacteria > Pseudomonadati > Pseudomonadota > Betaproteobacteria > Burkholderiales > Comamonadaceae > Variovorax > Variovorax sp. YR566. Next base: position 3,786,590 of record NZ_CP197092.1, read on the forward strand.
CTGCAGGCCCTGGATGGCCGCGGCCAGCTTCTCGGCTGTAGGCGCCTCGAACAGGGTGCGCAGCGGCAGCGTGACCTGGAACTCGCGGCTCAGCAGCGTGGTGAGCCGCGCAGCCAGCAGCGAGTGGCCGCCCATGGTGAAGAAGTTGTCGTGCATGTCGAGGCCCGGCAGGCTCAGCACCTTTTCCATGACGGCGAGCACCTTGCGTTCGTGCTCGTTGCGCGGGGCGGCGCCGCGCCGTACCTCGTTGCGCGCAACCGCTTGCGGCGGCGGCAGCGAGACGCGGTCGATCTTTCCGTTCGGCAGGGTCGGCAGCGCGTCGAGCGTCACCACGTGCTGCGGCAGCATGAAGGCCGGCAGGTGCTTGCGCAGATGCACCATCAGCGCATCGAGGTCGAAGCCGGTGCCCTGGGCGAGCGCGAGGTAGGCCACCAGGCGCACGTCGCCGGGGTTGTCTTCGCGGGCCACGACCACGCTGCGCGAGACGCCGGCCACCTCGCAGCAGCGCACCTCGATCTCGCCGGGCTCGATGCGGTAGCCGCGCACCTTGACCTGAAAGTCGAGCCGGCCGAGGTGGTCGAGCAGCCCGTCGTTGCGCCAGCGGCCGCGGTCGCCCGAGCGGTACACCTTCTTCGCGGTGCCGAAGATGCGCACCGTGACGAAACGCTCGGCGGTCAGTTCGGGGCGGTCGAGGTAGCCCAGCGACACGCCTTCGCCCGCGATGCAGATTTCGCCCGGCACACCGATGGGGCAGGGCTGCAGGTTGGCGTCGAGGATCCAGATCTCGGTGTTGTCGACGGGTTTGCCGATCGACACGCCGCGCGATGCGATCTCTTCGGGGCGAACGTGCCAGGCCGTGGAGTACACCGTTGTTTCGGTCGGGCCGTAGCCGTTCCACAGGCCTTCCATGCGCTCGCACAGCGCCAGCGCCATGCTCGGGCGCAGCGCTTCTCCGCCGGTCCATCCGCGAAAGCCGGGCGCGCCACCAGCCCACTGCGCATCGAGCAGCAGCTGCCACATGCCGGGGGTGGCTTGCAGGAGCGTGATCTGTTCTTCGTCGAGCGCTTTTGAGAGGCGATTGCCGTCCATGGCGACTTCGCGCTTCACCATCACGAGTTCGGCGCCCGCCGCCAGCGGCAGCAGCAGGTCGGGCACGGCCATGTCGAACGACAGGGTCGTGACGGCGGCGATGCGGTCGGCCGGGCCGATGCCCGATTCGCGCTGCATCCACTGCAGCAGGTGCGCCACGCCCCGGTGATGGGCGATGACGCCCTTGGGCAAACCGGTCGAGCCGGAGGTGTAGATCACATAGGCGGCGTCTTCGGGCCCCGGGTCGTCGGTGCTCGGCGGCAGCGCATCGCCGGACAGCTTGAGCCAGGCGGTGTCGCGATCGATCTCGAAGACGCGCAGGGCCGCGTCGGCACGCCAGCCGCGCGGCGCCGCCGCGATGTCCGATGTGGTCAGCATCTGGCTGAGGCTGGCGTCGGTCGCGTAGTGGTCCAGCCGCGCCTGGGGAAACGCGGTGTCGAGCGGCACATAGGACGCACCCGCCTTGAGAATGCCGAGCATCGCGACGACCATCTCCAGGCTGCGCTCCAGGCACAGCCCCACGCGCTGGCCGCGGCCCACGCCGCGCATGCGCAGTGCACGCGCCAGGCGGTTGGACTGCGCGTCGAGCTCGCCGTAGCTGCAGCTTCGCGCGCCGTCGCGCACCGCCGGGTGGTTGGGTTGCCGCGGTACGCGTGCAAGAAAGCCGGCGTGCGCCAGCGGTTCGCCGACCAGCGGAACGCGCGCGGGCTGCAGCGCCAGCAGCGAACGCGCGGCGGTGCTGGACAGCACTTCGAGCCGGCCGACCGTCTCGTCGGGCTTGTGCGAGGCCGACTGCAGCACGCACTCGAACATGCCGAGCCAGCGCTGCACGCTGACCTCGTCGAACAGGTCGGTGTTGTACTGGACCTCCACTTGCAGACCGCCATCGAGCGGGCGCAGGTTGACGAACAGTTCGAAGTTCTCGTACTGGCGGGCGATCGTGTCCTGCACGACATCGAGGGTCGTGAATGCCTGTGCGCTGCTCGCCACGTCGGGGTCGACGTTGAAGGCCACGCTCACCAGCGGCAGCCGGCTCGGGTCGCGCTCCAGCGACAGCTGGCCCAGCAGCGCGCCGTAAGTCAGCGCCTGGTGGTCGAAGGCGTCGAGCACGGCGGTGCTGCATTCATCCATCAGCGCGTCGAAGCGCATGCCCGAATGAGTGGCGATACGCAGTGGCAGCAGGTTCACGCAGTGGCCGACCAGGCCGGGCATGTCGTGCGCGAGCTGGCCCGACGCCGGAATGCCGACGACGATGTCTTCATGACTGGTGAGGCGGTGCAGCGTGGCAACGAAGCCGCTGAGCAGGCCCGTGAAAAGGCTGACGCCGGCCCTGGTGCTCGCCGTGCGCACGGCACTGACCAGGCGCTTGTCGAGCAGGCGCTCGGCGCGGCGCGAATTGAAGGTGCGAACAGCCGGACGCGGGCGGTCCAGCGGCAGGTCGAGCACCGGCAGCGTGCTGCCGGAGAAGCGGCCCAGCCAGTAGTCGATGTGCGGCTGCATGTCGGCACTCGCGGCAGCGGCGGCTTCCTCGGCGGCAAAGTCGGCGAAGAGCGGCGCGGGCTTGAGCTTCAGGCCAATGCCGGTTTCCTCGGCATAGAGATGGCCCAGCTGCTCGGTGATGACAGCCCACGACCAGCCGTCGCACACCACGTGGTGCGCCGACATCACGAGTTCGTGCTCGGCGTCGTCCAGGCGGTACAACGCGGCCCGGAACAGCGGGCCATGCTCCAGCGAGAAGGGCGTGCACACCGCATCGTCGTGGGCGTCGCGCAGTGCCTGCGCGCGGGCTTCCGGCTCGAGACTGCCCAGGTCCTGCTCCAGCAGCAGGTTCTCGCCCGGAGGGCTGACCAGCATGTAGGTGCCGTCGGGCGAGATGGTGGCGCGCAGCGCCTGGTGGCGCTCGAGCAGCCGGGCCATGGCACGCGCCAGGGCCGGGCAGTCCAGCGCGCCGCGCAGGCGCAGCACGACCGACTCGTTGTAGGCCATCGAGGCTTCTGTGCTCAAGGCTGCGCCGAGCCAGACTTCGCGCTGCGATTCCGTCGTCGGAATGATGCATTCGATGACACCACCGCTGGCGGTGGGCTTGAGGACGGCGTTCATGCTGCGGCCTTTCCATTGATGAGGTGTTGATGGGAGGCGGCGTCCTCGGGCACGTACCAGAAGGGCTGGCCGTCGATGTCGCGGGCCAGGACGCAGCCGTCCTCGACGGGCTTGCGCACGTCGAAGCGGGTGGGGGCGGGAGCGCGGCGCGGCAGGAAGCCGGACTCCTGCATCTCGGCGACCGAGTCCTTGAAGGCGCGCTGGATGAAGGCGATGTCCTCGGCGCTGTGCGCGCTCGTGAGGAAGCACGGGAAGTTGTCCAGGATGTGCACGCCGCGGCTGCGCATCATTGCGAACAGCAGGTCCTGCAGCGGGTGGTCTTCGAGCCAGCTCACGCGCCACAGCGAAGCGAAATGGCGGATCTCGATGGGCGCGCCGACTTCCTTGCACCAGCCCGAAAGCTCGGCTGCCATGGCGGCGGTGTTGCCCGTGAGCCCGGCCTGCAGCGCGGGCCCTGCCTCTTTCAGATGCGTGAGCGAGGCCTTGGCTGCGGCCAGCGCCAGCGGATGGCGCACGAAGGTGCCCGCGAAGTAGGTCACGCCCACGCCGGGGATCGAGTCGTCGCCGTACTGCCAGGGGCCGCCGTCGAGCGCGTCCATGAATTCGCGCTTGCCCGCGATCACGCCGACCGGAAAGCCGCCGCCGATCACCTTGCCGTAGGTGGCGAGGTCGGCGCGCACGCCGAACAGCTCCTGCGCGCCGCCCAGCGCTGTACGAAAGCCGGTGATGACCTCGTCGAAGATCAGGCAGCAGCCGCTCTTGGCGGTGATGTCGCGCACCTCGTGCAAGAACTCGCGCGGCTGGAAGTCGGGGCGGCGGCTTTGCACTGGCTCGGCCAGCACGGCGGCCAGGTCGTCTGCGTTCTCGCGGATGAAGTCCAGCGCCTCGGGCGTGCCGTAGTCGAGCACGCGGATGTCGCCGAACATGCCGCTCATCACGCCCGGCGCAGCCGACAGGCCCTTGCCGCCCTTGCCGGCGCGCACCAGCACTTCGTCGAAGGTGCCGTGGTAGGAGCCGGTGAACACCACTACCGTGCTGCGGCCGGTGACGGTGCGCGCGATGCGCAGCGCGGCCATCACGGCTTCAGAGCCGGTGTTGCACAGGCCCGCGCGGTCGCTGCCGGTGAGCTCGCAGATCAGCGCCGTGACTTCGGCTGCCAGCGGGTGCTGCGGGCCGATCTCGTAGCCGTCGTCGAGCTGCTTGCGCACGGCGTCCTGCACGAAGTCGGGCTGCCAGCCGAACATGTTCATGCCGAAGCCATTGAGCGCATCGACGTACTCGTTGCCGTCGAGGTCCCACATCTTCGAACCCTTGGAGCGCTCGATGACGATCTGGTAGGTGATCTCTTTGGTGACCGGCCGGAAGCCGTTGACCACGCGCGGGTCGGCCATGTGGGCGCGGTTGGCTTCGGTGAACTGCTTGCTCTTCTGCGTGCGTTCCACATAGCGCCGGATGAAGGCGGCGAGCCGGGCCTTCTGCCGGCCGCTTGGCTCGGCGTTGCGCTGCGTATGGATGCGGGCGATGGCGCCGAAGGCCTTGTTCACGTCGTAGCGCACGGGTTGCGCGGGGTCTTCAGCGGGGGCCGCGGCCGCAGGTGTGGCAGGCGCGGGGGCGGCCTGGGCTGGCATGGCCTGCAGCGTGACGATTGGTGCGGACGGAATGCCGCCCGACAGCAGTGCGAGCTGCTGGCGCATCAATTCCATTTGCTGCGAAATCAGCTGCGACAGCTGGGCGTCGCCCGCATTGCTGCCTTGCATCGGCATGTACACCGGCATCTGCTGGCGCAGCGCGGCCTGCGGTACGGAGACTGCGTTTTCGACTGGCGCGGCCACAACGGCAGGGGCAGGTACCGATGCAGGCGCTGCCTCGGGCGGCAGGCTTTCGCGCAGGAAGGTCGAGAGCGCGTCGAAGCTGCGGTAGCTTTCCATCAGCTGGCGGAAGCTGAGGTTGACCTTGAAGTGCTTCTTGATCTGCGTGGCGGCCTGGGTCAGCGTGAGGGAGTCCAGGCCCAGTTCGCCGAAGGGCGCGTGCCCCTCCGCCTGCGCCATGTCTAGGCCGGAGATGTCCTCGAACAGGCTGCGCAGGCGCGCATCCACGTTCGAAGCGGGAGGATGAAGAGGCGAGGGCGTTGCTGCTGTCACGATCGACTCCAGAGCGGTAGGTGAAACAAGAGGGACGAAGGAAGGGGCCGGGGCGGCGGCGGGCGCGGCCACGGTGGCGATGGGCGGGACGGCGGCGATGTCGACCCAGAAGCGCTTGCGCTCGAACGGCGTGGTGGGCAGGCGCACGCGTTGCGCGCCGATGCGTGAGACGAGGCGCGACAGCTCGACATCGGCGCCGCAGGTCCAGAGGCGGCCCAGCGCCAGGTGCAGGGTGCGGGCCTCGTCGGCCGGCTCGCCCTGCAGCAGCGACACGACGCCGTTCGCGCCGTGCTGGCGCACCAGCGTGGCGAGCATGTTTCGCGGGCCTGATTCGACGAACAGCGGGTTGGTCACCTGCTCCATCGCGCAGCGCACGGCCGGCGAGAAGCGCACGGTGCCGCGCAGGTGTCGGGCCCAGTAGGCAGGGCTGGTGGCTTCGGCGTCTTCGAGCGGCTGGCCGGTCAGCGTCGAGTAGATCGGCGTCTGCGGTGCGCGCAGCGTCACCTTGCCGACCAGCGCCTCGAAGGGCGCGACGGCCGCGTCCATCATGGCGGAATGGAAAGCGTGCGAGGTCTGCAGCGGGCGGCTCGGAATGCCGTCTGCTTCCAGTGCCGCCTGCAGGGCCGCAATGGCGTCGAAGGGGCCGGCGGCGACGCAGGCCGTGGGGCCGTTCTCGGCGGCGAGCGAAATCTGCGGGCCGAGCCTGTCGAGCAACTCGGCCGCACCCATGCGCACCGACAGCATCGCGCCGGCCGGCTGGGCCTGCATGAGAGCGCCACGGCGGGCGACGAGCTTGGCGGCGTCTTCGAGTCGCATCACGCCTGCGAGCACGGCCGCGACGAATTCGCCGACGCTGTGGCCGATCAGTGCATGCGGCCGTGCGCCGAGCGCCAGCAGCCGCCGCGCGAGGGCGTATTCGAGCGTGAAGATCGCGGGCTGCGTGGCGGCCGTGGGCGCCAGCGATTGCGGGTCGTCCGAGAACATGCGCTCGCGCAGGTCGAAATCGGTCGCGCCTTCGAAGGCGGCCATGCAGTCATCGAACGCTGCCGCGAACACCGGGTCGTTCGCACGGAGGTTCTTGCCCATGCCGGCGTACTGCGCGCCTTGCCCGGGGAACATCAGCACGAGCTGCGGTGCGCGCGAGGCGATGCGCCCGCTGACGCGGCGGGGCGAATCGGCATTGCGCAGGGCGGCGATGGCCTCGGCGGTGTTGCCGGCCACGACAGCGCGGCGGAAGGCGTGGGCCTTGCGGCCGACCGCGAGGGTGTGGGCCACGTCGGCCAGCGGCAGTTCGGCGTGGGCTTCGAGATGCGCCGCGAGCTGCTCGGTGGCCAGCGCGAGCGCGGCCTCGGAGCGTGCCGACAGCGACAGGAGCTGGTCACCCATTGCGAACGGCGAGGCCGGCCGCGGCGGCGCCTCTTCGACGATGACGTGCGCATTGGTGCCGCCGACGCCGAAGGAGCTGACGCCCGCGCGGCGCGGCAGGTCGGCGCGGGGCCACGGCTGCAGGCTGGCGGTAACGTGGAAGGGTGTGCGCGCGAAGTCGATCGACGGGTTCGGCGCGCTGAAATGCGCGGTCGGCGGAATCTGTTCGTGGTGCAGTGCCAGCGCCGTCTTGATGAGACCGGCCGCGCCCGCCGCCGTGACCATGTGGCCCACGTTGCTCTTGAGCGAGCCGAGCGTGCAGTAGCCGAGCGCATCGGTGTGCTCGGCGTAGGCCACGGCCAGCGCCTCGACTTCGATCGGGTCGCCCATCGGCGTGGCGGTGCCGTGCGCCTCGACGTACGAGATGCTGCCCGCATCGACATCGGCCGCAGCCAGCGCGGCGCGGATCACCGCGGCCTGGCCGTCGACGCTGGGCGCCGTGAAGCTGGCCTTGGAGCCGCCGTCGTTGTTCACGCAGGCGCTGCGCAGCACGGCGTAGATGGTGTCGCCGTCGGCTTGTGCATCGGCCAGCCGCTTGAGCAGCACCACGGCCGCGCCGTCGCTGAAGACGGTGCCCTGGGCCTTTGCATCGAAGCTGCGCGTACGGCCGTCGGGCGAGAGCATCGAGCCCTCGTTGTAGAGATAGCCGCTGCGCGGCGGGCAGGTGACCGAGGCGCCGCCCGCGAGCGCCATGTAGCACTGGCCCGTACGCAGCGCATGGAAGGCCTGGACCACGGCCACCAGCGAGGTCGAGCAGGCGGTGTGCACGCTGACGGCCGGGCCGGTGAGGTTGAGCCGGTTCGCCACCCGCGTGGTGATGTAGTCCTTCTCGTTGGCCAGCATCACCTGGAACTCGCCGACCGGCTCCACCAGGTCGGGCCGGGTGCTCACGTGGCGCTGGAAGTAGGTGGCGTTGTACATGCCGGCGTACACGCCGACCGGGCCCGGCGCTTCGTCGGGCACGTAGCCGGCGCGTTCCAGGCATTCCCAGCAGATTTCGAGGAACACGCGCTGCTGCGGGTCCATGAGCTGCGCTTCTTTCGGGCCGATGCCGAAGAAGGCGGCGTCGAAGTCTTCGATGCCATCGATCACGCCGCGTGCGCGCACATAGGCCGGGTCGCTGCGCAGGGCCTGGCTGACCCCGGCGTCGAGCGTGGCGTCGTCGAAGAAGCTGATGGTGTCGCGGCCTGCGACGAGGTTGTCCCAGAACTGCTCCACGTCGGCTGCGCCGGGGAAGCGGCCTGCGGTGCCGACCAGGGCAACGGCGTCATCGATGCCGCTGCCTGGCCGTGCCGAAAAGGTGGCCGCTGCGGTCGGTCGATCCTTGGAACCGGCCGCAGCGGCCATGGCGGGCTGATCGCCCGCCGGCTGCATCCGCTCGCCCATTGCTTTTGGCGTGGGATTGCGGAAGAAAAGATTGGTCGACAGCGGCAGTTCGGTGCCGCGCTGCAGGTCGGCCAGCACCTGCAGTACCAGCAGCGAATCGCCGCCGAGGTCGAAGAAGTTGTCGTTGCGCCCGACCTTCGAAATGCGCAGCGCGCGGGCGAAGGCGTCGCACACCTGCTGTTCGACGGCGTCGTGTGCTTCTTCGAAGGGCTGAGCGAGTTCGGGACGCTCGCCGGCCGGCTCGGGCAGTGCCTTGCGGTCGAGCTTGCCGTTGGGCGTGACGGGGAGTTGTGCGAGCCACACCTGCGCGGTAGGAATCAGCGCGGCGGGCAGGCGGGCACCGAGGTGGGCGCGCAGGGCATCCCACGAGATCTTTTCCGAGCGTGCGACCAGATAGGCCACCAGGCGCAGCTGCCCGCTTTCGTCGGGCCGCGCGACCACTGCGCAGGACTGCACGGCGGGGTGCGCGAGGATGGCCGCCTCGACCTCGCCGGTCTCGATGCGGTGGCCGTGGATCTTCACCTGCCCGTCGCGGCGGCCGATGAATTCGACGGTGCCGTCGAGCAGCCAGCGCGCGAGGTCGCCGGTGCGGTAGAGCCGGTCATCGGGGCCGCCGAAGGGATCGGGCACAAAGCGCTCGGCGCTGAGCGTGGGCTGCCGCAGATAGCCGCGGGCCAGCCCGTGGCCGCCGATGCAGAGCTCGCCCACGAAGCCGGTCGGCAGCAGTGCCATCGAGGGGCTCAGCACGCGCAGCACGGTGTCCTTGATGGGGCGACCGAGGGGGACGGAACGCAGGTCTTCGGGCAGCGGCGATGCGATGCGATGCGTGGCCGCGAAGGTCGTGCACTCGGTCGGGCCGTAGCCGTTGCTCAGCGTGAGGCCAGGCAGGGTGGCCAGCGCACGCCGCACATGCGGCACCGACAGCGCTTCGCCGCCGGTGAAGAGATGGCGCAGGCCCGAGAGGTGGGCGGGGTCGTCGTCGACCACGGCGTTGAAGAGCGCGGCGGTGAGCCATGCCGTGTGCACGTGGTGGCGCGCGATGGTGTGCGCCAGGCCGGTGCCGGTCGGCACGCGCTCTTCATGGATGACGCAGCAGCCGCCGTTGAGCAGCGGGCCCCAGATTTCGAGCGTGGCCGCGTCGAAGCCGAGCGGCGCCGCATGCAGCATGGCGAGGCCGGGAGCGAGCTCGACGTAGTCCACACCCACCACGAGCCGCAGGATCGAGCGATGGCAGATCTCTATGCCCTTTGGCGTGCCCGTCGAGCCCGAGGTGTACATGACATAGGCCACCGATTCGGCATCGAGGACCGGAGGATTCCATGCAGTGCGATTTGTGTTGTCTTCGTATTCGTCGAGCAACAAAACGCCGTGATGGGGGGGGATGAGGTACTGGTGCGCCTGCGTCGTGAGCACGTGGTGCGCGCCGGCCTCGCCGAGCATGTAGGCGACGCGCTCGGGCGGGAAATCCGTAGGCACCGGCACATAGGCGCCGCCGGCCTTGAGGATGCCGAGTTGGGCGACGATGGCCGCCATCGAGCGGTCGAGCAGCAGGCCGACGCCGTCGCCGCTGCGAACGCCCAGGCCCTGAAGGCGCTTCGCGAGTTCGTCGGAACGACGATCGAGTTCGCCGTAGCTCATCTGCGCGTCGCCTTGCGCGAGGGCGATGGCGTCGGGGGCGGCCATCGCCTGGCGGGCGAACATGGCGGGCACCGTGAGGGCAGGGTTCACCGGAGCGAGGGCGGTGTTCCATTCGACGAGCTGAGCGGCCTGGTCGGCGCGCGGCAGCGTGTGGATGTCGTTCAGGGCCGCATCGGGGTGCTGCAGCAGGTCTTCGGCGGTGTCGACGAGGGCTGCAAGCAGCTGATCGATCGCGGCGGCATCCATCAGGCTTGCGGCTGCATCTATATAGAGGGACGCCGAAGCAGCGTCGAAGCGCAGCCGCAGCGGAGCATCGGCGGCAACTTCTTCGCGCAGCCAGAGGGAGGTGGGCTGTGCCGTTGCTTGCGATGCCGAACGGCGACCGAGGTCCAGCTCGGCCAGCCAGGCGCCAGCGGCCTTGGTGGCGTCGAAGGCGACGGTGGTCGAGCAGCGCATCGGCGCGGCGCCTGCCTCATGCAGCACGGGCCAGAGGCCTCCGAGCCAGCGCGACTGCAGCAGCAGCCACGCGCCCGCGAAGAGGGTGTCCGGCAGCTGGCCGGTGGTGGCGAACCACTGGGTCCAACGCTGGGCGAAGCGGAGTTCGAGTGCCACCGCAGCGCTGCGACGGCCGGCCGATCCCTCCGAATTGGATCGCGGCACGAACAGGTCTTCCAGAGCGAGGTCCGGAGCACCGAGTGCTTGCGAAACAGTTTGAATTTCCATGTAAATATCCCAAAAGAAATACAATGGAAGCAATTGGGTGAATGGAAATTCCATTCACCCAATTAAGGAGGAGGAAGCTGACTTGCGTTCTTTTCGTGTCTTCATCCTAGGAGGTTTCCCTTGGCCAATGTGTGCACTTTAGGCCTCGGTTACAACTGGATAAGGTTATTTCGAAAACGTACTACCCGAATCGTCCCGTTCGAGGTAACTGATGCGTGATTTGGAGGAAAAAGCCCACCGCGCGGACCCTTCAAGTGCCCGAAAGGGCCCGCTGAAGCGGGGTACTCCTGGGGAGAAACAGGCGGCGCACAGGGGGAAATTCGCTGTCGACCGCTTTGTGGGTACGACCACCTCGGATCGCGCGCTACGCCGGGGAGTCATGCGGAAAACGCACTGGCATCACTGTCGAAAAGTGAAACATCCTTCCGGGCTCGACTGTTATGAATTGGATTAGTCTGTAACCGTATAAAAAATAACTGTACAAAACCTGAAAATCGCAAAAACTGAAAGAGTTATCGGCTTCAAATCTTCCGAGGGTAAAAAATGCTCCGCGACATCCTATTACCCGATGTAGTTCTCACGCGCTGTGATTACTATTTGGAATCGATTCTTCCGAACAATTCAGATGCATTGACAGCCAACGCTACATACTTCGGCAATGCGACGTGGGCCAAGGAATATCTGGACTACTGCCACCGCGACGCGCATTTCCGCAGCCGCTGGCTCGCCGCCGGGGGCGACTGGACGGACAAGGTCGTCATCGACCTGGGCTGCGGGCCGGGTAACCTCTTCGCCACGCTGGGCGGCAGGCCCAGATTGCTGATCGGCGTCGACGTGGCCGGAGGCTCGCTGGAGCTGGCGGCTGGCCTGGGCTACACGGCAGTGCTGGCGGATGCGGCGCACACGCCGTTCCGCTCGCATGTGGCGGACATCGTGGCAATCAATGCATCGCTGCACCACTGCGACGACATGAAAGCGGTGCTGCAGGAAGGCGCTCGCCTCGTTAAGCCCAATGGCTTACTTATTACCGACCACGATCCGCAACTCACAGCTTGGGACTACAAGGGCCTGGCCAGACTGATGTGGGATGCGCGGCTGTGGGTCTACCGCGCGACGGGGCACGGTTTTCACAAGACGGACAGTCAGCAGTTGTGGGGGCTGAGAACCGAAGTGCATCACCGGCCCGGCGACGGCGTGACGAAGGAGCTCTTCGAATCCACGCTGGAGCCGCTGGGCTTCGAGGTTCGCGTGCACCCGCACAACCACCAGATAGGAGCGCAGGCGCTGGCCGGCGACGTTGGGCCGGCGCAATGGAAATACCGCATGGGCAATGTGCTCTCGGGCCGCGACCCGAAAGCCCCCGCGAGCGCGCTGTCGCTGATGTGCGTTGCAAGGCGCAAGACCGCAGAAAAACTGCAGGCCAACTGAACGCCAGGCGACTGCTGGTAGCCTTCCCGGATTCTTCGAGCGCGGCCCCGGCACCCGGGAGCGCGAGATTCAGTTATCCAGGAAGGAATCCGGTAGTGGTTGTGACAGGAAGGAACTGGCGCGCGGGCATTGCGCTGACCGCGGCATTGATGGTGGCAGCGTGCTCCACCTCCCCCAAGGCGCCAGTGGCAGGGCCGGGCGAGTACGTCGTCCAGCCGGGCGACACGCTCTATCGCATCGCGTCGAAGACCGGGCGTTCGCCGGGCGACATTGCCCGATGGAGCAATCTGCAGGACCCCGACAAGCTCGAAGCAGGACAGGTGCTGCGCGTGGTGCCGCCCGGTGGCGGCGCATCGTCCGAGCCGCCTCCCCCCAGGAGCGCAGGTGCCGAGCGTCCGGAACGCCCCGAGCGTTCGAGGCCGCCCCGGGCCGCGGCGCCCGAGCCCGTCGCACCGCCGGCCTCGCGGCGCAGCGACTGGGCCTGGCCCGCGCAGGGCCAGGTCATCGCGGGCTTCAACGGCACCAGCAACAAGGGCGTCGACATCGGCGGCAGCGTCGGTGAGCCGGTGATGTCCATCGGCGCCGGCAAGGTGGCCGTGACGGAAACGCTGCGCGGCTACGGCAGCGTGCTGATGGTCGACCACGGCGGCTCTTATATGTCGGTCTACACCAATGTGCGTACGGTGCTCGTGAAACAGGGCCAGCAGGTGAAGCAGGGCCAGAAGATCGCCGAGATCGGCGGCGCGGACGGTGGGCGCGCCAGCCTCCACTTCGAGATCCGCTACCGCGGCAATGCGGTCGACCCGCGCCAGTACCTGCCTGCGAGGTGACCGGACGGGGCGGCCTCTGGCGAAAGGCATCCCCCAAATTGGCGATATCGCGGTGCCCGTGAAATGCGCAGACTCTCGCCCTTAGTCTGAAAAAAAGGGGCGGTAATGGAACTCGTGCATTGGCTGTTCATCATTTTTGGCATCGCGTTGGCGCTCACCACGCAGTGGTGCCTTCTTGCACCGTTCAGCCTCGAGTGGAAGCCGCTGCGCGACCAGATCACCGAACAGGTCACGCAGTCGGCCGCGCTGCTCGAAGAGTGCGCATCGGGAATGGACGCCAGGCGCTAGTCTCCCGGCCGGTTCGGCCCGCCTGCAGCCCCAGGCCCTCTAAGATGCTCGCTCTTTCTGGATGACGTGAAGACGCGAGAGGCAAAGGGAGGGCCACGCATGATTTCTTTGCTCCACACCGCGGACTGGCAGATAGGCCGCGTGTTCTCGCAGTTCGAGCCCGACGACGCCGCGGCACTGTTCGAGGCGCGCTTCAAGGTGGTCGAGCGGCTTGCCGCCATTGCGGCCGAACGCAAGGTCGATGCCGTACTGGTCGCAGGCGACGTGTTCGACCTGCAGACCGTGTCGGACAAGACCATCCGGCGCACGTTCAACGCCATGCAGGGCTTTTCCGGCCCCTGGCTGATGATTCCGGGCAACCACGATTCGGCGCTGAGCGAATCGGTCTGGAGCCGCGCGCAGCGGCTGGGCGCCATTGCACCGAACATCGTCTGCTGCCTGGAGCCGAAGCCCCACACGGTGGCGGGCAAGTTCACGCTGCTGCCCGCACCGCTCACGCAGCGCCATACCTACGGCGACCTCACCGACTGGTTTGCCACGGCGCCAAGCGAAGAGGGGCTGCCCCGCATCGGACTGGCGCACGGCTGCGTGCAGGGCATCCTGTCCGAAGACATCGACTCGGCCAATCCCATCGCGACCGGGCGTGCGGCGCAGGCTCGGCTCGACTACCTCGCGTTGGGCGACTGGCACGGCACGCGGCAGATCGACGACCGCACCTGGTACGCGGGCACGCCCGAGACAGATCGTTTCAGAGCCAACGATTCGGGGCAGGCGCTGCTGGTCGGCGTCTCAGGTGCCGGGGCGGAGCCGACGGTCGAGGTGGTCCGCACCGGCCAATTCGACTGGCAGCAATGGGAGCCGCGGCTCACGGTGCCTTCCGACATCGACGAACTGGTCGAAAAGCTGGAGCAGGTGAGCAGCAGCGACGTGCTGCAACTTCGCGCGCAGGGCGCCTGCGACCTCAACGGCCATAGCAGACTGAGCACCGCGCTCGACGCCGCCCGCGCTCGCGCCCGTGCGCTGGTGTGGGACGGCGAAGCGCTGCGGCTGGAGCCCACGGAAGACGACATCCAGGCGCTGCACGCCGACGGCTTTGTCGGCGAGGCGCTTCAGGAGTTGCGCGCGCAGCAGGGCGATGCCGATGCTGAACTCGCCCGCGACGCGCTGCTCACGCTCGCCCGCATCCTCGACGCGCAGGGAGCCGCCGCATGAAGTTGCAGCGTCTTCGCATCGAGAACTTCAAGCTGTTCCGCGCACCGCTCGAAATAGACGGCTTCACCGACGGACTGAATCTCTTCGCGGCGCCCAACGAATCGGGCAAGTCCACCGTCGCCGAGGCCATTCGCGCCGCCTTCTTCGAGCGGCATCGCTCCAGCGCGGTCGAGCATCTGCGGCCATGGGGAGAAAGCTCGGCAACGCCCACCGTCGAGGTCGACTTCGAACTCGACGGCAAGCCATGCCGACTCACCAAGGCCTTCCTCGGCAAGAAGCGCTGCGAGCTGGTCATCGACGGCAAGTCCATGGACGGTGCGGTGGCCGAAGACCACCTGGCGGCACTGCTGGGCTTTCGCTTTCCGGGCAAGGGTGCCAGCACGCCGGAGCACATGGGCATTCCGGGCCTGCTGTGGATCAAACAGGGCACCTCGCACGACATTGCCAGCGCCGTGGGCTTTGCCAGCGACCACCTGCGCAACGCACTGGGCGAATCGCTGGGCGAGCTGGCCTCCAGCAACGGCGATGCGGTGCTGAAGGCGGTGGAGAGCGAGCGCAACGAACTGCTCACGCCCGCCGCCGGAACACCGCGTGGTGCCTTCGCGGATGCCATCAGGCTGCGCACGGAGCTCGAAGCGGACATCGAACGGCTGCGCGCCGACATCGAGTCCTATCAGTCGGGCGTGGACCGTCTCTCCGGCCTGCGCCGCGATCACCAACGAGACGAAGCCGCGCGGCCCTGGATGGCATTGCGGGAGCAGCTTGCTATCGCACGGCAACGGCTGGACGAAGCCAAGGGGTTGAACGACAGGAAGACCGCGCAGGACGCCGCGCTCAGGCAGGTCACCGCGCAGGTGAATTCCTGGCGCACCCAACTCCAGGCGATGGAGCGCGAGGAAGCCACGGTCGTCCTGCGAGAGAAGAATCTGCAGGCGGCACAAGAAGGCTTGGCCAAGGCGCTAGGTGAACTGCAGGCGTGGGAACCCCGCCACGCGGCTGCGGCGAAGGCCGATGCCGGCGCGCGCGACAACCTCCGCCTCGCGCGGCAGGCAGCCTCTCGCATCGCGCAGGAGAGAACCGTCGAAAGCCTGGCCGAGCAGCTTGAGGCGCTCGCACAGAGCCACGAGAAGGCAAAGGGCGAACAGGACAAGGTCACGCGCCTGCAAGCCGAGGCACAGGCTCTCGCGGTGCCGGAAGGCGAGCTGAAGCGGCTTCAGCGCTGCGCCGACGTGCATCGCACGGCGCAAGCCCGGCTCGATGCGGTGGCGACGGCCCTGGAGTTCGAGCTGCAGCCTGCTGCGAAGGTCCGGGTTGCCGGAGCCGAGCTTTCCGGCTCGAAGCGCCAGACCGTCATCGCGCGGACCGACATCGAGATCGAAGGCATAGGCCGCATCACGGTGCTGCCGGGCGGGGCCGACCTGGAAAGCCTTGCCATCGAACGCGACCGCGCGCGCGACGAACTCGCCGGGCTGTTGCAGGCCCTGCGCGCGGAGAGCGTGGCCGCCGTCGAAGAGCGCATGCGGCTGCAGGCGTTGCGCAAGGGCGAAGCCGGTGCGGCGGTGGCCGTGCTGGCTGCGCTGGCACCGAAGGGGCTGAGCGCGCTTGCCGCGGACATCGCCACGCGCGAGGCCCGGCTGGCTGAAGCAAGGCAGGTCCTGCAGGGCATGCCGCCAGTCGACGCGGCGATGCCGTCGAGCGCGCAGGCCGAATCGGAGGAGGGCGCCGCGCGCGCGGCGCTGGAGACAGCGTCCGCGGCGCTCAACGACGCCAAGGTCGCCGCCGGCAATGCGCGCGAGCAGGTCAAGGCCGCCGAAGACGAACTCGCAGCGGTCAAAGCCACGCTGAACGACCCGATGCGCGCCAGCCGCAAGACGGAAGCCGGCGCCGCATTGACGGATGCGCTGGCACAGCAGTCGGCCCTGCAAGCCAAGGTGGCCGAACTGGCGCAGCAGTTGCAATCTGCCAACCTGCCTGTGCTCGCGCAGGACGTTGAACGGCTGGAGCAAAGCGTCAAGCAGGCCGAGGCCACGCACAGCCAGCGGGCCAACGAGATCACCCGGCTGGAAGCCGAACTCGAAGCAAGGGGCGCGCTGGGCCAGGAAGAAGCTGCGTCGGAAAAACAGCGCGAACTCGAGCACGCAACGCGCCGTTGCGCCGAACTCGAACGCCGGGCGAAGGCGCTCGACCACCTGCTCAAGCTGCTGCGCGAAAAGCGCTCGGCCCTGGCACGACGCCTGCGCGCACCGCTGCAGAAGCACCTCGACCACTACCTGCAGATTCTTTTCCCCGGTGCGCAGGTCGAAGTCGGCGACGATCTTTCGCCGGGCCGCATCACGCGGCAAGGCCTGCGAGGCGCCCAGAGCGGCGCGTTCGAAGAGCTCAGCGTGGGCGCGCGGGAACAGATGGGCGTCGTCGCCCGGCTGGCCTATGCGGACCTGTTGAAGGAAGCGCGCAAGCCGACCTTGCTCATCCTCGACGACGCGCTGGTGAACACCGACGAAGAGCGCCTGGGGCAGATGAAGCGGGTGCTGTACGACGCGGCAACGCGGCACCAGATATTGATCTTCAGTTGCCATCCGGAGGCCTGGCGCGATCTCGGGGTCGTGGCGCGCAGCATCCCGTGACGTCTTGGGGCCGCGACGCCCATCGGCAATCACACTATCCAGAATATCCGGCCGGTCGCTAAACTGCGCCGTCATGCGTCGCTGGCTTTGTACGTCCGCAGTTATCGCCTTTCTGTGCTGTCACGGGTTGGCCGTGCTTGCCCAGAACATGGCGGGCTTCGGGCAGCACCAGGCCAACGTCGCGCAGGTGCATCAGGCAAGCGCCTGCGAGCTTCATCAGGGCCACGCCGGCGCTTCGGTCCTGGATGACGGCATCGACTCCGACGAGGTGGACCTTGCCGCCGGAAGGCGCAAGATTTCACTGCCGGTCCTTCGACCGGAAGCCCCCTTGGAATTTGCCGTGACGGTCTTGCCGTCCGCGCCTCTCGAACGGCCCATGCGGCCGCCACAACTCCTCTCCTTCTTCGCATAGGTCGTTCAGTTTCGACCTGGGGCCTACGGGCCCTGCTCATTGCGTGTGCTCGCGCCGTCGGCATTGACGACCGTCCGATGCACATCGCCATCAAGAGGACGAAGAAGAGGAGAAAAGCCATGGAGCAATCGAGTGACGTGATGTTTGCCAGGCTGGCCGATTTCAGGATCGACGCCGAATTGCTGAGGCAGCATTTCCTGGCACACGTGAAGCCGCTGCCGTCGACGCCATATCGCGACAACCGCGTGGACTACATCGGTTGGGCAGTCACAAGCCGCGACGGCACGCTGGAAGACGGCATCCGGCGGATTCCCGCAAAGAATGCGCGCGGCGTCACGCCGACAGACGCCTGCAGCGGCTACCTGGCCCGGGTGATGAATGCGCTGCGCAGCCATGGCCTGACGCCCTTCAGGGCCCGGATCATGCAACTCGAAAGCGAAGGCGAGGAGATGCCGCTGCACAACGATGCGGCCAAGGAAACCTGGCGCCTGCACATCCCCATCATCACCAACCCCAATTGCTTCTTCGAATGGCAGCGCGCCGACGGCAGCATCGAGAGCGTTCATCTGCCCGCCGACGGCTCGGCCTGGCTGGTGCGGGTGGATGTGAACCACAGGGCCGTCAATCGAAGCCAGCAGCCGTCCAACCGGGTTCATCTGCTGATGGGACTGGATGCCAATCCATCCTTCGAGATGCTGACCGAGCCCTGGTTGCCTGTGCTCCAGCAGCAGTTGGTGGCTTGAGCTCGCATGAAGAATGCCCGATGGCTGGTGTGCCTGGTGGCAGCCGTGCTGCCCGTCGCTGCGCAGGAAGTCGAGGCCGGCCGTTGCCGGGTGGAGCGCAACGCAACGCTCTCCCAGCTCGACCGTGTCTACGCGCGCGACGAGTTCCGCATCCGCTATACGCTGGAGGGCGCCCACGCGCTGCCGGACATTCGCGACCTCGACCGCAACGGCATACCCGACAAGGTGCAGGACGTGGCAACGCAACTGGTCGTGGGGCGCAGGCTGTTCACCGATGTGATGGGGCTGACGCACCCCATGCGCCAGCCACGCTATGCGCGCGCCACCTCGATCGACGTGTTCCTGCTGAAGATGGAGAAGGGCAACGGGATGTCCTACGACGAGGTGATGAACTACCGCCTGGGCTCCGACGAAGCGGCCGGCGGCTGTGCTCTTCGCATCGATCTGCTCAACCGCCACGCGAACCAGAACGTGACACCGATCCACGAGCTTTTTCACCAGTACCAGTACGGCTACACCATGTTCAAGGCGCGCTGGTTCCTGGAAGGCACCGCGCGCTGGTCGGAATACGCGCTGCGCCCCGGAAGCGGACCGCAGCAGCCGTTGCCGGCCACACTGCCGGCACTGCGCGAGCAGGTGTTCTCGCAGACCTACGGGGCAAGCGGCATGTGGAACCGTCTGGCGAGCATGCTCGACCCCGACGGCCGGCTCAGGCTGCCGTCCGGCCTGGCGCAGACCACTTATGTCGATGGCAGCCTGGTCATCCAGGACGATCAATTGCACGGCGCGGCCTTCATCAAGGCGCTGCTGGAGGCGCTAGGCCCGCTCGACCGGCAGGTCGCGGCGCGAAATGGCTGGCCGGTATTTGGCTGGAAGGAGGAGGATCAGCGCTCTTCCGCGCACGACACTGAGATATTCAAGGGCGTGCTCCAGGCGACGCGGAGTGAAGCGGCGCGCTCGAAGGCCCGAAGATCGGCCGAACTGGAAGAATTTCTTGCGCTGGAGGCGCTTGTGAAAAAGGATGTGCCATGAGTCTGGGTGAACTGCTGGCGTCGGCCAGGCCCGCGATTGCAACCTTGTGGGATGAATGCACGAGCGCCAGCGCCGGCATCGACGTAGAGGCCGCGGGCGTGCTCTTCATGTCGGTCTGCAACGGGAAGGAGCGGGCCCATGTCGTGACCATCCGTGGAAAGAACTTCGAGCAGGCATGGGTCAGGGGTGCGCAGTTGCTGAATGCCTGGCTGCGCAAGCAGAAGGGCGCCGCGCCAATCTGGCTGCGGGTGGACGTGGTGCACACCGTGCACGCCATGTCCTGGCAGGAACTGAAGCAGGGCCTTTCGACGACCAAGCGCAACTACTTTCGCCATGGCATCGCGTTCAAGCCCGATTTTTCCGTGGCCATTCTTGAGCCTGAGATTGGTGCGCACGCCGTGCTGTACGACGGCGCACTCGAAGAGGCGACACCCAATGCGGCCAATCTCAAGCTCTACGGCAAGTACCGCTATGGGCTGGAGCTGGAGTGGCCGACCCAGGCGCAGCAGCCGATCTGGGTCTTCGACACGCGGGCAGTGTTCACCGACGGCAAGCAGCTTCACACCATCGAGCATCAGGGGCGGGGCAAGGGCCATCGCGTCATGCCGAACTGGGATGCGAGCCAGGTGCACGACATCGTCGCAACCAGCACCGCATACCTCGCACGGCAGGTCAAGCCGACCGGCCAGTACCACTACGGCTGGTTTCCCTGCTTCGACCGTCCCATTCCCACCTACAACGCGCTGCGGCACGCCAGCTCCACCTACGCGCTGCTCGAAGGCTGGGAGCTGACGCAGCGCCCCGAGCACAAGGCCGCCATCGACAGGGCGCTGGCCTATCTCACGCAGACGCTGATCCAGCGCGCCACGCTGCCCGGCGGAGAGCAGGGCGCTTTCCTGGTGGATGCCGACAACGGCAACGAGATCAAGCTGGGCGGCAATGCCGTGTGCCTGCTGGCGATGGTCAAGTACACCGAACTTACCGGCGACCGGCAATACCTGTCGCTGATGGAGCAGCTGGCCCTGGGCATCGTGCACATGCAGGACCCGGGCTCGGGCCGCTTCGTGCATGTGCTGAACCACCCCGACCTCAGCGTGAAAGAAGAGAACCGGATCATCTACTACGACGGCGAGGCCGCCTTCGGCTTGATGCGCCTGTACGGGCTGACCAATGATCCACGTTGGCTGCAGACCGTCGAGAAAGCATTCGGGCATTTCATCGAAGCCAGACACTGGCAGGCCCACGACCATTGGCTGAGCTACTGCGTCAACGAACTCACCCTCTACAGATCGGACGAGCGCTACTACCGCTTCGGGCTGGACAACGTGCGCGACCATCTCGACTTCGTGCTCGAGCGCATCACCACCTTTCCGACGCTGCTGGAGCTGATGATGGCGGCGCAGAAGATGATCGCGCGCATGCAAGCCGACCCGCAGCACGAGCACCTGCTGCGCGGCTTCGACATCGACAAGTTCTACCGGGCCCTGGAGCAGCGTGCCCGCTACCTGCTGACGGGCCACTTCTGGCCCGAGATCGCCATGTTCTTCAAGAACCCGGGGCGCATCGTGGGCAGCTTCTTCATCCGCCATCACAGCTACCGCGTGCGCATCGACGATGTGGAGCACTACCTGTCGGGCTATGTCGCGTACTGGAAGTACCTGCAGGGCGGCGGGCGGCCTTTCCTGACGCAACAGGAAGAGGCAAGGCACGCGGCACCAGCCGCCTTCTCGCGGATGTAGCGGTGTCTCCTGCCGCCCGGAAACGCTCCGGGTAGGCGGTTTGTCATGGTCCCGAGCCCAAGCGGGCAGGGCGCTTGACTCCCCTGCAAAGGGGCGCTTCGCTCATGTGCGAAGACAGCGCGATTCCTAAAGTCATCCCCAGGCCGAACGCTTCTGCCCATGCCGGGCAGACAGGCAACTCAGGCCGGTCACGACAAACGGGGAACACGCATGGAACTGCTCGCACCACTGCCAAGAACCTTCATGAACCTGCTGCGGGAAGACGCAGGCATGTCGTTCATGGAGGTCGCGCTGATCGGCGCTCTGGTGATGGTCGTGTGCCTGCTCCTGCTGCTCGCCATCCGGCGCAGCGCCTGACCCACGGAGCCAACCATGCAAGACCTCGACGCCGTTCTCGAACTGCTGGCAATGCTGGCTACAGACGTTCGAATGCTCGCGCTCGTCGCACTGCTCGCAGTGGCTGCCGTCAGCGACTGGCGCTCCTACCGCATTCCCAACTGGCTGACCTTCGGCGGGGCGCTCTTCGCGCTCATCTACGGGACGCTTGCCGCCCGCACGCCGACTGCAGGCGCAATGAGCGCTTTTGGTGGCCTGGGCGTGGGCTTCGCCGCGATGCTGCCCTTCTATGTGCTGGGATTGATGGGTGCGGGCGACGTGAAGCTCATGGCCATGGCCGGGGCCTTCATCGGCCCGCAGCAGACGCTGATGGCGGTGCTCTTCACCTTCATTGCCGGAGGCGTGGCGGCACTGGTGTTCGCCATCCACCGCCGTCGCCTGGCGCACATGCTAGCCAACGTCAAGACGGCGGCGCAAGGCATGGCGATCTCGAGCATGGCGGGCATCCACCCTACGGGGCACGTTCACATGAGCCAGTCCGTGGGAAAGCTGCCCTACGGCATCTGCATCGCGGCGGGCACGGTGGTCGAAGTGCTCGCGCATCAACTGGGCTATGTCTAGCCCTCCCATCTTTTACCTGCGACGGAGGTTCGTATGAAGAACATCAAGGCAATCGGGCTGATCCTTCTGGCCCTTCTGACGGGGCTGGCGGCCGCGGTCTACGCGGCCGGGTGGATCTCCCGGCAAAGCGGCATCGCGTCCAACAAGGTCGTGGTGGCCGCCGTCGACATCGAACTGGGCAGCCGCGTCAACGCGCAGATGCTGTCCACGGTCGATTGGCCCAGCGACTCCGTGCCCGCAGGCTCATTCAGCGACATCAAGCTGCTGGATGAACGCGTGGTGAAGGTCGGCGTGCTGCGCGGCGAAGCCATCATGGAAGGCAAGCTGGCGCCGGTGGGCACCCAGGGCGGGTTGTCGGCGGTGATCGCCAGTGGCAAGCGAGCCATGACGGTGCGCGTCAACGACGTGGTCGGCGTCGCCGGCTTCGCGCTGCCGGGCAACTACGTCGACGTGATGGTCAACGCCCAGCAGGACAAGGGCCGCGGCGAGGAAGCGTCGCAGATCAGCAAGACCGTGCTCGAGAAAGTGCTGGTGCTGGCGGTGGCACAGGAGGCCAACCGCGACGACACCAAGCCCAAGGTCGTGAGCGCCGTGACGCTCGAACTCTCGCTCGAGGATTCGGAAAAGCTCGACCTGGCACGCAGCGTGGGAACGCTGTCCCTGGTGCTTCGCAACCAGATGGACAAGACCACGGTCGCCACTGGCGGCATCACCAAGGGCCAGTTGTTCGGCGCGAAGGAGATCGTGCAGGTCTCCACCGCTGCTGCGCCGGCCCCAGCCCGCCCGCGTATTCATCGTGCAGGCCCCGCCGCGCAGCCGGCTTCCCAGTGCGTGGAAGTCATCCAGCACGCGGGCAGCTCGCTGACCTGTTTCTGATCCGGTTCATCAGGAGGAACACCAAGTGCGCCATATCTCAACAACACTCGCCAGTCTGCTGGCGACCCTCGCGACAGTGGCGGTTCCCGCCATGGGCGCGGAGGTCGCGGCAACCGCCTCGGCCACGGCCGCCATGCCCGCCGCAGCACTTGCAACGCCTCCGGCGGCGGCGGGCAACGCCGCCAACGCCCGACGCTGCACCGCCATCATTCCGGACGACCAGCCGACCCAGGCCGTGCTGGGCAAGTCGGTGGTCATTCCGCTGAAGGCGCGTGTGGTGCGGATCGTGGTCGGCGGCCAGCCTTCGAACCGGGCCCCGGCACCCGCGGCCGCGGCCGTGCCGGCGGGCATGCAGCCGCCCGCGCCGGCTGCCAATGCGAATGCCGGCGACGGCATTGCCGACGTCGACGTGACGCTGCTGAGTCCGACCGACCTGTTCTTCCGCGGCCGCCAGGCGGGCTCGATGAACGTCGTGCTGCAAAGCGCCGACGGCACCTGCTACATCAAGGACGTGATCGTCACCATCGATCCGATGGCGCTGCAGGCCAAGCTGGCGGAGCTGATGCCCGAAGAGCGCCGCATCCGCGTGCGCAGCGCTGAGAAATCCATCGTGCTCACCGGCGAGATCAGCGACTCGCTCAAGCTCGACGACGTGATGAGCCTGGCGTCGGCCTACGGCGCGGACGGCAAGAAGGTGGTGAACCTGCTGCGCGTCGCGACGCCGCAGCAGGTGATGCTCGAGGTGAAGATCGCCGAGGTCAGCAAGACGCTGCTCGACCGGCTGGGCGCGCGCGTCGGGATTGCGCGTTCGGGCAACGGCGGGCTGAACAACTACTCGCTGATTTCCAATTTCCTGAGCACGGGCGCGGGCCTGGTCCAGGCGCTGCGCATCGGCCGCACCTCGCTGACTATCGACGGCCAGAAGGACGACGGGCTGGTGCGCATTCTTGCGGAACCCAACATCATGGCCATCAGCGGCCAGCAGGCCAGCTTCCTGTCGGGCGGCAAGATCTTCATTCCGGTGGCGCAGAGCGCCGCTGGCGGCGGCGGGACGAACATCACGCTGGAAGAAAAAGAGTTCGGCATCGGGGTCAAGTTCACCCCGACCGTGCTCAACGGCGACCGGATCAACCTCAAGATGGTGTCCGAGGTGTCCGATCTCTCGCAGACCGGCTCGCCCTTCACCACGGTCTCGGGCGTTACCGCGGTACTGCCTTCGCTGACGGTGCGGCGCGCCGACACCACCGTGCAGCTCAACGACGGGCAGAGCTTCGTCATCGCGGGGCTCATCAAGAGCAATGTGAACGAGACCATCAAGCGCTATCCAGGCCTGGGCGAAGTGCCGGTCATGGGTGCGCTGTTTCGCAGCACTGAATTCCAGAACGAGCAGACCGAGCTGATGTTCGTCATCACGCCGCGCCTGGTTCGTCCGCTGGCCGAGTCGCCGCGTGTACCGACTGACAACCACGTCGTTCCCAGCCGCGCCGAGGTTTATTTCAACGGCGCCCTTGAAAGCGCCACCCCGGCACCGGCCGCCCCGGCCAGCGAAACCCCGTGAGGAGCACTGCCATGTTCATCAGATCGACCGCCATTGCGCTCGCATGCCTTTTTGCCACCGGCTGCTCGCACGTCACGCCCAACTACGACGCGCGCTTCGGCGACGCGGTGCGCGACGCAAGGAAAAAGATGACGCTGAACCCGAACGCCGGCAAGAACGGTGACCCGGTCGCGGGCATGGACGGCCGCTCGGCGCGCGAGTCGATGAATCAGTACCACGAGTCCTACAAGACACCGCCACCGGCGGTCAACGTCATCAACATCGGCGGCCAGATCGGTGGTCAGGGCGGCGGCTCGGGCAAGTAACGGGCTGCGTTTTCTTCCCGAATTCGATCCTCGAAGTCTTTACCTGGAAAGGAGAGCGCCACGAACTGCAACGAACTTTTTTCCCTCACCCATCATTGTTTTCAAACCTGATTTCCAACTGTTCAAACCTTGAAAGGAAAGAACCATGAAGAACTTTCTCCAGGCCATCGGCCAATCGACTCGCGGCTTCATGCTCGAGGAAGATGGCGCCCAGGTTGTCGAGTACGCGCTGATCATCGCCGTCGTCTCGATCGCACTGGTCGTTGCACTGAAGGGCCTTACGGCCAACAACGGCGGCTTCACGAGTTTCATCACTCGCGTCACGACCTGCCTGACCGGGACGACCTGCACCTGAGCAGTCTGTCGTGGAGGGAAGCGGGTCCGGTTTTCCGGCCCGCTTCGTCCCACCCACCCATCCGCTCCCACTCATTCTTCTTCAACAACGAATTGGGGTCATCACCATGTTCAAGTCATTCATGACAGACGAGAGCGGCGCACAAGTGGTCGAGTACGCATTGATCATCGCCGTGGTTTCCATCGCACTAGTGGTCGCGCTGCAAGCGCTGTCCGGCAGTACCGGCCTGGGCGCGTTCATCACCCGGGTCACTACCTGTCTGGGCGGCACGAGCTGCACCTGACGCGGCTTTCCTGCGTTGTTCCAACCTGCAAGAAAGCCGATCATGTTCACCTGCCGCCAGCATCGTCGCCAGCGTGGCGCGATGATCGTCACAGCCGCGTTGTTCCTGTTGTTCCTGATGGGCTTCATGGGCATCGCACTCGACTTCGGCCACCTGTTCGTCATCAGGACCGAACTGCAGACAGCGGTGGACAGCTGCGCCCTGGCCGCCGCGCGCGAGCTCGACGGACAGGGCACAGCCCTCACGCGAGCCACGAGCGCAGGCCAGACCGCCGGCAATGCGAACCGCGTGAACATGCAATCGAGCACCTGGAGCGGGCAGGGCAAGATCGTCACGGCCGACATCACGTTCCGCGACTCGGCCTACGCCCTTACGACCACGCCCGCCGTGGCTCGCTATGCGCAGTGCACGCACACGCAGGCCAACGTCAACATCTGGCTCATGAAGGCCATGGGCGCCTTTTCGGGCAATACCGCCGGCAATCCCGCTACGCGCAGCGTCACGGCGAGCGCGGTCGCCACCCGTGCCAGCGCACAGACCACATGCCCCATTCCCGTCGCCATGAAACCCAAGCCGGGTGGCACGGCACCGAACTACGGCTTCGCCGTAGGCGATTGGGTGACGCTCATCCAGGCGCAGAACGCGGCCGTGGGCGGCCAGATCGGCTGGGCCAATCTCGACGGCAGCAACAGCGCCTCGGAAACCGAATCCGAGCTCAACAACCACTGCGGCACCAAGGTAGGAGACACGCTCGGCACCCCCGGCGTACAGACCACGGTGGCCGACACCTGGAACCAGCGCTTCGGCATCTACAAGAACAGCGGCGATCCGAGCGTGGATCGACCCGACTACACCGGCTATGCCTACACATCATCCAACTGGCCCACGCAGTTCAATGCCTACAACGGCGCGCCAGGCGCCGGAGCACCAGCGAGCGCCCAGAACTTCGTGACCAAGCGGGCCGCCTTCGCGTCCTGCGCCGACACCGGCACCAAAGTGAAGGGCGCGAACAGCTGCGAATCGATCACGGGGCTGTCGCTCAACAGCTTCCAGAAGCTGGCCAACCCGGGCAACGTTGCCGGAGGCCACATGCAGTACGGCTTCGACCGCCGCATCGTCACGGTGCCGGTCATTGACGGCAGCAACCACGTGATCGACTACGCCTGCATGCTGATGCTGCAGCCGCTGAGCATTCCGATGACCGACACGCAGCTGGAATTCCGCGGCAACGCGGGCGCCGTGGGCAGCCCCTGCACCACCAGCGGGCTGGCTGGCGGATCGGCGGGCCCGCTGGTTCCGGTGCTGGTGAGGTGAGCGCCATGAAAAGATCCAATCGCACACAGCACGGCGCGGCACTGATCGAGCTGGCACTGATCATTCCGCTGCTCCTGTTGATGACCTTCATCACCACCGAGTTCGGCCGCGCGATGTACGAGTACAACGCGGTCGTCAAGTCGACGCGCGACGCGGTGCGCTACCTTTCCGTGCAGACGCCCGGCACGCACGTCACCGAGGCGCGCAACCTGATCGTGTACGGCAACACGGCCGGCACCGGGGCGCGGCTGGTGCGCGGGTTGAGTCTTTCGAATGTGCCGGCTGGCAGCTGCTGCACCTGGCAGTCGGTAGGGGCGAATCCGATCATCACCACGGTGACGGTGCGCGTCAGCAGCTACACATTCCATTCGCTGTTTCCCTCGGTGATCGGCGTCGTCTTCGCCGATGCGAACGGCAACATCGTCTTCAGCGAAATCGCAGCCACCATGAGGGCGCCATCATGAGAAAACGCATTACCGGCGCGACCACGGTCGAGTTCGCCTTGGGCCTGCTTATCTTTCTCATGTTCGTGCTGGGCATCGTCGACTTCTCGCGCATGCTGTTCACGTGGAATGCGGCCCAGGAAGCAACGCGCGCGGGTGCCAGGTATGCGGTGGTGTGCGACGACACCGGCCAGCAGGCGCTGGTGCTTGCCCGCATGAAGGCGCTGCTGCCGCAGATCAGCACTGTGTCGGTGGCGTGGGCGCCGTCGGGCTGCACGGCCGCGACCTGCCAGGGCGTCACCGTCAGCATCACCGGGCTCAACTACCAGTGGATCTCTCCCATCGCGGGTGGTGTCGCACCGCTGATCCCGATGCCGGGATTTTCCACTTACCTGCCGCGCGAGGTGATGCGCAAGGACCCGAACAGCGCGGCCATCTGCTCCTAGCAACGCACCGGACACGACCATGAAGATCGCCATCATTTCCCCCAATCCGAACCATCTCCAGGACATGCGCAAGGTCCTCGAGGCGCGCTCCCACCACGTGTCGCTGTTCGAAGGCGGCAAGAGCCGGATGCAGTGGGTCGTCGAGAAGGCGGCTCCGGAGCTCCTGCTGGTCGACGGCATGTGCTGCGATCTCCAGGAGCTCGTGCTGGTGGAGAAGCTCACGATGCAGCACCCGGCAATCGCGGTGGTGCTGCTGTGCGCCATGCAGACGCCGGAGTTCCTGATCCACGCGATGCGTGCTGGTGTGCGCGAGGTACTGCCGTCACCCTCTGACACCGTCGCGCTCGAAGCCGCCGTCGAGCGCATCGGGCTCAAGATGGCCGGCACCCAGGCGCGTGGCCCTGGCCAGGTCGTGGCGTTCATGCCCTGCAAGGGCGGCAGCGGATCGACCTTTCTCGCGACCAACATCGCGCACCAGCTCTCGCGGGAGCGCTCGGTGCTGCTGATCGACCTGAACCTGCAGTTCGGCGATGCGCTCTCGTACGTGAGCGACTTGCGGCCTACCTCCACGATGGCGGACGTAGCGCGCGACATCGGCCGCCTCGACGCGTCGCTGCTCGCGGCCAGCGTGGTGCGTGTGGCGCCGGGCTTCAGCATCCTGCCCGCACCCGACGATCTTTCGCGCGCGCTGGAGGTGAAGGCCGAGCACATCGATGCGATCCTGCAGGTTGCGCTGCCGATGTACGACTTCGTGCTGTTCGACCTCGGCACGCGCATCGACACGCTCTCGATCCGGGTGCTGGACCGCGCCGACCGCATCTTTCCCGTGCTCCAGCCGAGCCTGCCGCACATCCGGAACGTGACGCGCCTGATTCAGGTGTTCAAGTCGCTCGGCTATGCCCCCGGCAAGGTCGAGCTGCTCGTGAACCGCAGCGCCGGCGGCGGGGAGATCGGGTTGTCGGACATGCGCCGCTCGCTGGTTGGCGCGACGCTCACGATCGTGCCGGACGGTGGCAAGGACGTGGATGCGTCCATCAACCGGGGCGTGCCGCTGGCGGAGATGTCGCGCGGCAGCACGCTCGCCAAGCGGCTCGCCGAGATCGCTCACTCGCTCAGTCCGCGGCAGGAGGCGACGCCCGGCTTCATCGGACGGCTCTTCCGCCGTGCCTGAGCACCACCGGATCATTCTTCTTCAACAACAAGGCAGGTTCCCATGTCATTCAGAGAACAGCTCAATGCGATCGACGCCGATCCCACTGCGCGGCCCGAAGGGCACGCAGCCGACCTGACCGCGTCGCCCTTTGCGTCGGATGCCTACAAGTTGCTGAAGGAGCGCATGCACCTGAAGCTGCTGGAGCGCTTCGACCTGGCGGCGCTGGAAACCCTGAAGCCCGAAGTGCTGCGCCAGGAAATCTCGACCATGGTCACGCGGCTGCTGCAGGAGGAGCCCGAGGCGCTCAACGACATCGAGCGGCGCACGCTGATTCGCGACATCCAGCACGAGATGCTCGGCTTCGGGCCGATCGAGCTGCTGATGGCGGACCCATCCGTCTCGGACATCCTGATCAATTCGCACGAGAAGGTCTACGTCGAGCGCCGGGGCCGGCTGGAGCTGACCAACGTCAGCTTCACCGATGAGAAGCACCTGCTGCGCATCATCGACAAGATCGTCTCGCTGGTGGGGCGGCGCATCGACGAGTCCAGCCCCATGGTCGATGCGCGGCTGCCCGACGGCTCGCGCGTCAATGCGGTCATCGCGCCGGTGGCGCTGGACGGGCCGATGATGTCGATCCGCCGTTTCGCGAAGATCCCGCTGCGCATGGAGAACCTCGTGAACGAGCTCAAGACGCTGACGCCGCCGATGGCGCAGATGCTCGAGGGGCTGGCCCAGGCGAAGGTCAACATGCTCATCTCCGGCGGCACGGGCGCTGGCAAGACCACGCTGCTGAACATTTTGTCGGGCTTCATTCCGCCGACCGAACGCATCATCACCATCGAGGACGCCGCTGAACTCCAGCTGCAGCAGCCGCACGTGGCACGCATGGAAACGCGGCCGATGAACATCGAAGGCAAGGGCGAGATCACGCAGCGCGCGCTGGTGCGCAATGCGCTGCGCATGCGGCCCGACCGCATCGTCATCGGCGAGGTGCGCGGCGCCGAGGCAGTCGACATGCTGCAGGCGATGAACACAGGCCACGAAGGCTCGCTCACCACCATCCACGCCAACACGCCGCGCGATGCGCTGGCACGGCTGGAAAACATGATCGGCATGGCGAACCTGAACCTGCCGCACCGCACCGTGCGCCAGCAGATCGCGTCGGCCATCACGGTGGTGGTGCAGGTGCTGCGGCTGGTCGACGGGCGGCGCAAGGTCACCAGCATCCAGGAGATCACTGGCATGGAAGGCGAGGTGGTCACCATGCAGGAGATCTTCACTTTCCACCAGACCGGCATGGGGCCCGATGGCCTGGTGCGCGGCCATTTCCACGCGACCGGTGTCAGGCCGAAATTCGCGGAGCGGCTGCATGCCTACGGCGTGGATCTGCCCGACACCATGTTCGAGCCGAGCAAACACTACGAATAGGAGACAGCCATGTTCGACAACCTGGGGGGGCACACCCTCATCACCGTCACCGTGCTGGTCTTCGTGACCGTGCTGCTCATGATCGAGGGGCTGTACCTGCTGTGGCGCTCCTACAAGGGGCCCGAGGCACGCAAGATCGAGAAGCGGCTGCAGGCGTTTTCCGCCGCAGTCGATCGCACGTCGCAGGCCCACCTGGTCAAGGAGCGCATGCTCAGCGAGGTGCCGTGGATGCAGCGCATGCTGCTGACCCTACCGAGGGCGCACCGGCTTGACCGCTTCATCCTGCAGGCGGGGCTGGACTGGACGGTTTCCAGCTTCCTGCTGGTATGCGGCGCGCTCGGCGTGGTCGCGTTCTTCGTGACGGCGTCGATGGCACGCCAGCCGATGCTGCTGGCGCTCGCCGCCGGGGTGGGTGCGGCGATGCTTCCGGTGCTCTACCTGCAGCGCCAGCGCAGCCGCCGGCTGGCCCGCATGGAGAGGCAACTTCCTGATGCGCTGGACCTGGTGACACGCGCCCTGCGCGCGGGGCACTCGTTCGCCAGCGGCGTGCAGATGATCGGCGAGGAAATGGCCGACCCCATCGCCAGCGAGTTCCGCATGGTCGCCGACGAGGTGAATTTCGGCGTCTCGCTGCAGCAGGCCTTGACCAACCTCAGCGAGCGCATGCCTCTCACCGACCTGCGTTATTTCGTGGTGGCGGTGCTGATCCAACGCGACTCCGGCGGCAACCTGACGGAGGTGCTGGGCAACCTCAGCCGGCTCATCCGCGACCGGCTCAAGCTGCTCGCGCGGGTGCGGGTGCTGTCGTCCGAAGGGCGGCTGTCGGCCTGGATCCTGGGGCTCATGCCATTTGCCCTGGCGGCGCTCATGAACATCTTCAACCCCGAATTCATGTCGCCGCTGTGGACGGACCCGATCGGGCAGATGGTGATCAAGTACATGCTGGTGCTGATGCTCGTGGGCATCGTGCTCCTGCGCAAGATCGCGAAGATTCGCGTCTGAAGGAGAAGGACCATGACCATGCTGTTTCCCATCCTCGTTTTCCTGGCCGTGTCGCTGGCGATAGCCGGCCTTGCGGTCTGGATGTCGCCAACGCGCACCGAGCAGCGCCTGCAAGCGGTAACGCCGTCGGCCGGCAAGTCGGCCTGGGCCGAGACTGCCGTCAGGATCGTCGGCCCCTTCGCGCAGCTGTCTTCGCCCACCAGCGACGCCGCCTTGTCGCCGCTGCGCGTGCGGTTCCTGAACGCCGGCATCCGCTACCCGGACGCCTACCTTGTCTACTTCGGCATGAAGACGCTGCTGCCGCTGGGCTTTGCCGCGCTCGCGTTCCTGGGGATGCGGGCGACGGGAGCGGCGGACGGCACGGAGATGCTGCTGTACCTCGCGGTGGCGGCTCTGGCCGGCTGCTACCTGCCCAACCTGGTGCTGCGCCTGCTCATTCGCGCGCGCCGCCGCGAGATATTCGAGAACTTCCCCGATGCCGCCGACCTGATGCTCGTGTGCGTCGAAGCGGGCCTGGGGCTGGACGCCGGCCTGGCCAAAGTCACAGAGGAAATCCAGGTCAAGAGCGTGGCGCTTGCGCAGGAACTGCACTGGACCAACCTGGAAATGCGCGCCGGTGCTACGCGCGAGAAGTCGCTGCGCAACCTGGCGCTGCGCACGGGCGTGGAAGAGATAGGCACCTTCGCGACCATGCTGACCCAGTCGGACCGGTTCGGCACCAGCATCGGCGAATCGCTGCGCGTGTTCTCCGACGATCTGCGCCACAAGAGGCAGGTTCGTGCGGAAGAATTGGCGGCCAAGGTGCCGACCAAGATGCTGCTGCCACTGGTGCTGTGCATCTTTCCGTGCATCTCGATGGTGATACTCACGCCGGCGGCGATCCGGATCATCCGGATGATCATGCCGATGCTGAACGGGTATTGAACCGGGCGCCGCTCCTGGGGCAACCCGGTGCGGCGCGTTGTTTTCAGTGCACCGGCGTCGTGTCGAGCTGGTGCTTCACCGCGTAGATGTACAGCTCGAGGCGGTTCGTCACGCCGAGCTTCTGGTAGATCGACGTGAGGTGGTTGCGCAGCGTGTGCTCGGTGACGAAGAGCTTCTCGGCCAGTGCCTTGTTCGAGGCACCGCTGCCGGCCACGACGATGCGGACGATCTCCCGTTCTTTCTGCGTCAGGCTCGCCAGCCTGGTGGCTTCGGGGTCGGCCTTCGGGGGCTTCTTCACCGAAGTCAGCTGAGAGAAGACGCGACCCATGGTTTGCGCATCGACGCAAAGCTCGCCTTTGTAGACGCGCTCGATGGCCTCGAGCACCTGCTGGGCCGGGGCGTCCTTGCGCATCACGCCGCGCGCGCCGTGCAGCACGGCAAGGTCGATCGTGCGTTGTTCACGCTCTGCTGTGAGCACGACGACGCGCGACACCTCGTTCGACAAAAGCCTGGGCAGGATGTCGATGGCGCACCGGCCGTCGAGGTCGAGGTCGAGCACGATGACGTCGGGAGCGAGGTCGTCCGAGGTTGCCACTGCGTCGTCGCAACAGCTGGCCGTTCCGACGACCCGCATGCGCGGCTGCTCGCCGTCGATCAGCCTGGACAGGCCCCACAGCATGGTCTGGTGGTCGTCTACGAGCAGGACACCGATGGAATGGGCAACTGGTTGCATGACAGGCTCCTGATTTGTCTTCTGGGTTGTTTTTCTCAGATGGGAATTTCCACCAGTACCGCGGTGCCGCCACTCGCGCACTGGTGCACCTGTGCCCGCCCGCCGAGGGCCGCAGCGCGCTCGGTGATGGAGCGTGGGAGGAACTTCGTGAAGCTCTCTTCGCAGGCTTCGTTCTCGATGCGCAGCTGTAACTGCCCGTTCTTGCAGCCGAGGCGGACGCTGCCGTGTTGCGCCTGGGTGTGCTTGCAGATGTTGTTCAATCCCTCGCCCACCAGCTGCAGGACTTCCGCGGTCATCCGGTCGTCCAGTTGGACCTGGCCGTCGACGGTGATGGCGATCTCGATGCCGTAGAGCCCCTTGATCCGCTCGGCCTGGCGATGCAGATGGGGCAGTACAAGCCCGCAGGGGCTGTTCGCGCTGTGCTTGACCGCACCAGCGTAGCGGCGCAGATCGGCGATCACGCCGTCGGCCACGCTCGCGAGCTTGTCGAGGTCTTCGCGCAGCGGGTTGTCGACAGCCGCCTTCTTGCGCAGCGCGCACAGGCCCATCCGCAGGCCGATGTATGGCTGCACCGCCGTGTCGTGCAGGTCCAGCGCGAACTTCAGGCGCTCTGTAGCGGCGGCTTCTGAGGCCATCCGGTCGAGCACCTCGATGGTCTCGATGACCGGGAAGATCTGTTCCATCAGGTGCGCCAGGAACAGCGCGTCGGACTTGTTGAACAGTCCGTCACGGGACGACACGAAGACCCGGCCCTCGCCCAGCCGCATCGGCAGCGGGGCGCTGATGAAGGCACGGGCCTCCAGCATGGCGATCACTGCGGCGCAGCGCTGCGCACCTTCGTCGTCCTCTATGCGCCAGCCGCTTGCACCGGCTTCGAAGACATGGCTTTGCGCGCACAGCCAGTTCATGGGCCAGGGCAGGCGGTTGCAGAGCACGGTGTGGTCCGGCGCCAGCGCCATGAGAGGCGATTCGGCGATGCGGCCGATCGTCTCGACGCTGATGTGTTCGCAGGCGTCGTTCTTGCGCAGCGTGCGCAGGATCCAGTTGCCGGTGGATGTGTCCCGCGTCAGGAGGATGCAGTGGCTTGCCCTGAAGAAGGCCAGTGTCTTTTCCATCGTGCGGGCGACGGTGCGGCCGGCCCCGAAGCGGGGGTTCGAAAGCTGGCAGACATCGCCCAGGAGCGCGAGGCGCCGCTGCAGGCCCAGCTTCGAGCCGCCCCAGTGCACGATCATGTGCCCCAGCGCCAGCAGGAAAGTGGTGCGCATCAGCAGCTGCGGCGAGTCGCCGCCCGTGCTGGTGGCCAGGCCGCAGGCGGCGAACGACGCGACCGATGCGACCGTCACGCGGGCGCCTTCCTCGAAACCCCAGCGGAACGAGGAGGTGAGGATCGCGAAGAAGTAGAAGAGGAAGAAAAGGCTCTGGACGCCGTCGGTCACGAAGATGATCAGCGTGAACCACAGCACGTCGGACCAGTGGATGGCCTTGCCCTGGAAATACGGGCGGCCCATTCGCGTGCACGCATACACCAGCAGGCTGTGCAGGATGTATCCGGAGAAAGCCAGCCAGACGGGAACCTGCAGCCGGTTGTCACCGGCATCGACCGCGACAGCCAGCAGCGCGGAGACCGACAGCACCATCCGCATGCGGGCCACCATGAGGGCATCCGCGGCGACGCTTGCGTCGACGTCGGGAGCAGCAGTGGTGCGGGCCAGCATGGGGAAGGGGCCTTGGCGCGAGGCGCGCTACAGGAGGCAAGCCATGCGGCGATGGGCAGTGAAGCTCGGCGGTGTCATTTTGGAATTCATTCTTTGCACCTGAAAGCGATGTATGTGAAGGTTTCACATTACTACTTTGGTAGTCAAAGACAATTGGGGGTCGATGTGTCTGGCTGATCTGTGACGTTTGTTGCATTAAGAAACATTCATCCAAATCACAGGCTTTTTCGAATGCCTGTCGAGGGGCGGCGGCCCCGCCCGATGGCGAGAAGTACGCTATTTACAGGTACCCGTTCGATGCGTTCCGGCGAGCCACCTGCCGCCCCCTCCAAGTTCACATCCGCCGTGCGACCAGGGCCGTGCGCCCCAGGGGAGTGACCCGCAGGACCACCGCCTGCTTGAACTTCTGCTGGGTCTGCCGGGCGCGGCAGGTCGGGGGAAGCGTGGCTTCCACCATGCCCGCCGCATTCAACACGGCCACCGAGTTGATCCCCGCTGGATCGTCTATGCGCAGGGGGAAGATCGAATTCCCGATCTTGCGCAGGTAGTCGAGTGGCATGACGGGCCACTCCTGGCCCTCGACATCCGCTGCAACGTTGCCGGTCTGCAGATTGGCGATCTCCGCGTGTCCTGCGTCCGTGATGGCGAACACCACGGCGCTCTCATACTGTTGGTAGCCGAAGTGATCGAGATGAAATTCGGCCTCGATGAGTCCGGTCGCCAGCAGGACCGATGCGTTCCTGATGTCCGGGTCAGCCGTGAGCGTCGCCGGAAACTTCTCGTGCAGGAGTCGAAGGAGGAGGGTCAGCGGCATACATGCTCCTATCTGGACCTTCCGTGCGTATCGAGCGGTTCGTCACGAGGTCCGAGGGTCGTTCGGGTTTAAATGTGATTTTTTCACTTTAGTTATTTTGTTTTACATCAACCGCCCGGCCTTGTCGATAGGAGGCACTCCACGACCATGAGGCCGTGGATGAAATCTGCTGTGGATTGCGAAAGAAGAGGGCGCCCAGGCAATGCGGGCGCCCCGCGGCAGCCTCAAGGCGTGGTGAATGTCACCCGCTGCGCGATCAGCACGCCGTCGACCACCCGGTCTCCGACAACGGTCACGCGCTGGCCGTTGGCCAGGTTCGCGACGGTGCCGTTCTCGAAGATGACACCGCTGCCGCTGGCGTCCACGGGCTGACCGCGGACCCTGAAACTGGCAGGCGACTGGTACGCGCCGATGGCGCCGATCAGCGTGAACGAAGCCGGACCGCCGGTGCCCGGCGTGTTGCGGATGCGCAGCTTCTTCACCACCAGCACACCGCCCGACATGAAGCCGTCGACCTCGACCTTCACGCCATTGCCGAGCGAGCCCGCGGGACCGCCGGTGATCTGCCCATTGGTCGCGTCGACCGGCGTGCCCAGCACCTTGAACGAACTGCGCGAGGCGAAGTCGGTGATGACGCCCGCCAGCTGCACAGCGATGCCGTCGCTCACGGGGATGGCATACCAGCCTTGCACTGTCGTGGCCGTGAGCACGCCCGCGACCGGCGGGGCGGTGCCTCGGGCGCGAACGATGATGCCGTTGGCAAGCGACGATGCGTTCATGCCCGTGAAGGCAGCCGAGCTGAAGTTGATCGTGAGCTGGCCGAGCGTGAAGGTCTTGCGCACGGTATCCAGGTTCTGCACGGTCCCTGTGACCAGCGGATCGGTCAGCGTGGGGGCGATCTGGATGCGCGTGGCGCGCAGGGCGCCCGGTGCGCTTGGCAGGCCCCACACCTGCACGATGCTGTTCAGGTTGATGTCCGCCAGTCCGTTAGCGTCGGCCCAGACGGTGGCCGAGTCGATGCTCACGACGGTGCCCATCACGACGAAGCTGCCGGCCGAGGTGTCGATGCCCGAGGCTGCGCCGCGCAGTTCGGCAGCCGACTGGACCTGGGTGGCGACGCCGCTGGTGAAGTTGGCGTCGACCTTGCCGGCGACGCGCGCGCTCATGCCGATCTGCAGCTCGGTGGCGTCTTCAATGGTGAAGGTGGCGCTGTCGGTGTCGTAGCGCAGCCCATTGAGGATGATGCTGCCCAGGCCGTCCGCAGCACCGATGCCGGCGGCGTCGGCGGTCACGCCGGTGCCGCCCGAACCTACGCCGGAGCCGTCGGTGTTGCTGTTGCCGGCGGTCGTATCGCCGCCCGTGCCGCCTGAGCCGCCCGTGCCCGTGGAACCTGTTCCAGTTCCTGTCCCCGCTCCTGTAGAGGTATCCCCTCCGGTGCCTGTCTGCGTGGCGCCACCCGTGCCGACGCCCAGGCCGCCCACTGAGCCACTGCCGCTACCTCCCCCCCCGCCGCAGGACAGCAGCAGGGCCATGAGGCCGACGGACAAAAGGCCGAGCATGAGCCGGCGGGGTGTCTTCATCGTGTTCATGGCTTGGGCTCGCTTTCAGAGGGGCGGGGCGGTACAGGCGCGCTCTCGTCTTCGTAATAGGTATAGATGCCGACCCTGATGCGCCCCTTTGCTCCGGCAGGAGCGCGGTCGACTGCCTGTGTCATTTCCTGCGTCAGCTCGTGGTGCAGGGCTGCCCAGCGTTCCCGGACGAGGCGCTGGATCTGCTCGCATTCCTGCAACGTGAGCCCGCGCGCGTACACCGCCCGCTCGAGCATTCTGGGCTCCTCGCCCAGGGTGTTGGAGACGGCAGCCAGCAGGTGGTCACGGCCGTTGTCGCCCAGGAAGGCGAGCATGGACTGGAGATCCTGCACCGGCACGAAGCCGTCGGCCGTGAGTTCGACCACGCCTTCGCTCTCGGTCACCATTTGCAGGCGCACCAGCTCGTCGAGGATGGTGCGATGGTGCACGTCGCCTCGGCTGCTCATTCGCGCCACGGCCTCGAAAGAAGGCGCGGCATTGCCTGCCGTGATGGGCAGGCGCCTGAAAGTGTCATCCTGAGTAAGCATCTGCAACCACAACGTGAAAGTCTTGGCTGCTGCCGACAGCTCGGTGTGGGGCAGGGGGTCGACGGTGGAGCGGACCTTGGCGGTCACCGCCTTGCGGTTCAGGCCGGTCGTGATGGACAACTGGCTCAGGTTGGGCTTGGGCACGCCCTGGTTGCGCCAGCTTCGCTGGGCCTCTTCGAGCAGCAGGTCACGCAGCAATTCCTCGAGGTGGGGGTGCTTGACCCCCATCGCGAGGGCGAGCCTTACCACCGGTCGAAGAATGCGAGCGCAGGCAGCGAGGGCCCAGTCCAGCCGGTGTTCCATGGAGGCGAGCGTTATTCCTGAAGGTGCGGTTCAAAAGAGAATCAGCGGCACGAGCCGCCGATCACGGCCCACTATTGTCATGTGCAATAGTCACATGTGAAAGCTTTGGACCACTGTTTGCAGTTCGCCTTTACCCGGCGCAGGTTCCATCGGCCACACGCTTGACGCTGGTCCGGCCCGTGGCGCTGATGTTGACCAGGCGGGTCTGGCCGGCGCTGGGCGAGGCCCGGCAGATCGTGATGCTGGCCGGGCTGGCGCCGACGCCGGTGGCCTGGAAGGTGAGGGCGCTCGCCCCTCCTGTGTCGCGCAACTGGTAACCGCCGGCCGCGGCCGGCTGCTGCAGCAGCACTTTTGTGCCGCTCACCACGATCCAGCCGGTTTCCCATTGGCCCGAAGTGCTGCAACTGGCGCCGTCGGCCGAAACGCACAGGGTGACGGGAGCATTGCGCTTGATGGCCTCGCTGCGCGCAAGCTGGCCGCCCGCAACCAGTGCCGTGGCGTAGGAATTCAGCCGTGTCGACAGGCGCACGCCGTCGAACGAGGGCACGGCAACGGTGATCAGCACCACCAGCACGGTCAACGTGACCATCAACTCGATCAGCGTGA
Organism: Variovorax sp. YR566; assembly: GCF_051992195.1. Lineage (NCBI taxonomy): Bacteria > Pseudomonadati > Pseudomonadota > Betaproteobacteria > Burkholderiales > Comamonadaceae > Variovorax > Variovorax sp. YR566. The sequence goes on from NZ_CP197092.1 coordinate 3,824,734, forward strand.
AGCCGCCATGACGGCTTCGGGTGCTCTTGCTTTTGCGATTCACGGGCCTGCCTATTTCTGGATGAACCAGTAGACCCGCCCCTTGGGCTGCTTGAACGCCGACTTGGGGGTGGCGCCCTTGGGGCTCAGGAAGGAGTCGGGCCTGGCGCCGATCACCACGTCGCGAATGCTGCCGTCGTCCAGCTGGACCCGGCCCACCACGGGCGAGGGTGCCAGGCCGCCGCCCACCACGTTCTGGAACCGCCCGTTGCTGTCCTGGGGCGCAGCGTTGGCATACGACACGTTGTAGACGTTGGCGGTGCCCAGGTCGGCGCGGCACGACTGCTGCACGCTTGGGTTGGTAGGCGTGTGCGTGTTGAAGGTGGTGATGCCGTAGGCCGTCACCGAAGCGGTCACAACCTGCTCGCCCGGGGCCAGGGCCAGATACCAGCCCTTCTTGCTCGCAAGGTCGGTGGCCGTGGGGGTCGCCGTGGTGGTGATGGCCTGCAGGGAGGCATGGCACAACACGGGGGTACTGCTGCAATGATCCGACTCGGAGCTCAGCCACGCGGTGTCGGTGGGCTTGTCCACCAGCATGTAGAAGCGGTTGGCCACGCCGAGCGCGGAGTTGTAGTAGCGCAACGGCTTCTCGCGATCGCCGGAGCCCAGCAGGATCACGTACACGCCGTTGTCCAGGACCACGTCCGGCCCGAACATGAACTTGCGGTTGGGCGTGCAGGTGCTCACCGTATCGCAGCCGAGCGAGGCGATCTTCGTCATGCTCCAGCTGCCCGGCGTCGCGTCACCGATGGTGATCCGGTAAACGTTGCCGCCCAGATCGGCCGCGTAGGCGATCTGGGCCAGGCCGAGGCTGTCGCTGACGATGGTGACTTCGCCCGCCACGGCGCGGTCGGTGACGAAGCTGTTGAGCTGCGCGCCGGTGGCCGCATCGAGCACGTAGATGCGGTTGCCCTTGGTGCCCGTGCCGCAAGCCTGGGCGGCCGAGTTGGTGTCGACGTCCTCGCACTTGTCGTAGCCGCCGCCGAACACCAGCATCGGACTGTTGCCGGCGCCATAGCCGGTCGACTTGACAACCTTGGGCGCCGACCAGGTCTGTCCGATGCCGTCCATGCCGGTGTCGCAGCCGGTGTCGTTGTCCTGGTTCGGGCAGCCCTTGCGCCACTTGAGAGTGGGCGCCGCGGGATCGGACACATCGAAGGCGTAGATCAACCGGCCGCCGCGGCGCATGCTCGCGAACAGCCAGGCGGTGGTGGTGCCCTGCCGGTAGGCAGCTACCGCGCCGTCCATGCCGTAAGGCTTGGGCGCCACGCTGCCGGTGGTAACCAGCAGACCGGGGAAATTGATGCGCGTGCTGTTGTCGTACAGCCGCTTGAGGCTGCCGTAGAACTCGGGCGGCACGAAAGACCATAGCTCATCGCCCGCCGCAGCCGAGCCGATGGCCGTGCTGCGGTTGCCGTTGACGGCGCGCAGCACGCCGTCGTTGCCGCCGTAGAAAACCACCACCTGGGGCACGGCATCGGTGCCGTAGTTGATGGCCACGGGGCGCGAGTGCACCACGTCGCCGTGCACCGAGGGGCGCATGCTGGTGGAGGTAAGGGGGTTGCCGCTGGCGTCGGTGCGCTCGTCGCCCTTGTTGTCGGCGCCGCGGACCCAGTTGATCAGGTTGGTGCGGTCGGTGGCGCTCGCCACACCCAAAGCCGCCTGCGTGATGCTGCCGTTGCCGTCGGCGAAGCTGGTGAGCGCAGAGCAGGCGCCGGGTGCACAGGTCTTCATGTTGCGGCTGGCCACCGCGAGGCGGCGCAGCATGTAGCCCTGCGCGCCTTTCTCGACCACGTTGCCGTCCGGGCTGTCGGCCGCCTCCTTGCCGAGGCAGTCGCCGGAGGGGCGAAAGCTCCAGTAGGCGTCGGTGTCGCTCGGCAGCGGCGTCCAGTAGCTGCGCGCGCAGGGCGCAACGAAGCCGGTCTGGTTGTTCACCGCGTTGGCGCCGGCAGCGTCCTGCAGGACGAGCTGGCTGCTGCTGTCCAGGCCCAGCTTGTATTGCTTGAGGTTGCCGTTCCAGCGCGGCAGCGCGTCCTGGTCTGGGCGGAACATGCCGACGAACACCTGGTTCAGGTAGGTGCCCTGCGTATTCACGCTCACCGGCAGGCTCACCGAGGAAAACACGCTGTTGACCGACTGGATCTTGCTGAAGATGTCATCGAGCGCCGCACCCAGCGAAGCGCCCAGGTCGGGATCGGACGAAATGTCGTAGTACTCCCCCTTGCTCTGGGTGGCCATGCTCTTGAGCAGTGCGCTCCAGCCTGGGCCCTGGCCGCCGGTGGCCTTGGCAGCCTCGACCGTGTAGACCTTGACGCCCATGCTGGTCTGCAGGAACCGCGCCCATTCGTCGGCTGTGTTGTCCTGCGAGCCGCTGGGGCTCAGCACGATAGAAGTGGTGCTGCCGCCCGCGGCGAGCAGGGCGCTCGTGGAGGCCTGGCTGTCGCTGGTGTTGTCCTGCGCGGCGCCGTTGCTGATGTAGATGACGTACGTGCCAATGCAGTTTTCGGTGCTGGGGCCCACGTAGGTGGTGCTGTTCACCGCGTTCAGCGCGTTGCGCGGCAGCGCGTACACGGCCTTCGACGCGGCGGTGCCGTAGACGCTGCCGCTGTAGTCGGCCTTCAGCTTGTTGTTGCCGGCGATCGGGGTGCCGCTGGCCAGATAGCGGTAGACCTCGGCCATGGTCTTGCCGGCCTTGCCGCCATTGGACTTGTCGTCGAGCTTGTTCAGGCTGCGGATGAGCGCGCCGTACTTGACCTTGGTGCCGTCGTCCAGCGTGCGCACCGCAGCGCGCACATAGCCTCCATCGGAGTTGGAGTTGCCGCCACCGGTCTCGGTGAACATCATCAGGCCGACCTTGAATTTGTTGGACGGCAGGCTTTCGAAGGCTTTCGCCAGCGCGGTGATCTCGGCCGTGAACGGCTGATTCCAGTTGGCCGTGTTGTCCAGCACGAACAGCACATTGGGCGCCTGGGTGGCGGCCTGGTTGTAGCCCACGAAAAGGTCGATGTCCTCGGCTCGCGCCTGGCTCAACGGCAAGGCAAGCAGGGCGGCAGCGCACAGTGGTGCGAAGAGTTTCTTTGTCATCATGGTGTCGGCCCGGTCGTATTGCACAGCGCTTCGAACTGCACCTTGTTGAGCAGCGCTCGCACCCCCTGGCGCACGGCGGTGGTGGTGCCGCTGGTGGCATCGGTCACGGTGGTGCTGATGTCCCAGACCGAGTTGTATTGATCGGGCAGAGTGGACAGCCCCGAGCCGCTGCTGGAGGCCCCGCCGGTGATGCCGCTCGGTCCGGTCACGGTGCCACCGCCCGTGTCGACAGCCTTGGTTGCACGCACGCACACCGGCGCAGCGACCACGACCGTGTAGTCGGTGGTGCCGTCGTTGTTGATGTCGACCAGGCTCACGGTGGCCTGGGGCGGCGTCAGCGACGGGGTGCCGTCGGAGTCCGGCGCCAGCAGGCTGCTGGCAACTTCCTCGATGGCGCGGTTGGCCGCGGCAACGGCTTCGTTGCGAGTCTGCAGGTTGCCTACCGATTTGAGATTGGAGCTGCTGAGATTGAACGCCGCGGTGACCGTGAGGGTGATCAGCAGCAGCATGATCATCCCGATGAGCAGCGCAGCACCCTGCTGGCGGCGCATGGCCGGTGTATGAGTCATGGCGTCTCCCTCCGCCCGGTCACGTTGGTCAGGCGCACGGTGGTGGAAAACGCGTGGCGCTTGTAGTGATCGTTGAACGGGCCCAGGGTGGCGGAGCCCAGGTTGTAGGTGCGCGTGTCGGTGTGGCCCGGCGAAACCTCGGTGCTGCGCGCGAGCACGTGGAGCTTGACCGCCACCACGTTCACCAGCTGGTCGGCAGTGCAGGGCGCGGCGACGCTGCAGTGCACGAAGCTGCCGTCGGGGCTGCCGTCGCCGCGGTTGGCGGGAGTCAGCCTGACCGCCGGATCGGCCCAGTCGATGGCCGCGGCGTAGTTCACGGCGGCGCTGGTCTTGCCGATCGTGTCCAGCCCGAGCTCGACCCTGAACCCCTCGACGCCCTCGATCAGCGGTACCGGGGGCTGCTGCGCCAGGGCGCCGCCCACGAAGTCGAAGCGCGAGCGCGCCAGCGTGGGCACGCCGTCACCCACGGTGTCGGCGTAGTCGCGCACGTAGTAGATGTCGGCAACGAGCTTGCGCTTGGGCGAAGGCGTCGTGCAGTCCTTCTTCAGCATGTTGCCGAATCCGGCGGTGGACAGGTCGAAAGACGAAGGCTTCTGCGTGCCGCACAACGAAGACTGGAAGTACAGGTTGCCGGCGATGTCCGCCTCGCAGTTGGGTGCGCCGGGCAGGCAGGTCTCGGCGTGCCGCACCACGAGGACGTCGGTGTTGGCCTTCTTGTTCTTTAGCAGGTCGGTGCAGCTGGCGGGCACGGTCTCGTAGCTCTGCACAGGCAAGTCGAGCAGCTCGCGCTTGTAGTCGTCGGTCCAGTTGACCAGGGAGTAGGGCAGGCAGGGGGCGGGCGGCGCGCCGGTTGGCACGTGCTCCGGCACACCGTTGACCGTCAGGTCGTCGAACTGGGGCATGTAGTTTTCCCAGAACCCGGCGTGGGTGAGCTCGTTCTCCAGCACGAAGACACTGAGGCGCCCACTTTCGATCTGGCGGTTCACGCGTTCCATTTCGCGCTGGGTGTTGCTCACGTTCAGGAACAGCGCGAGCAGGGCCGCCACCACGATGAGCATGATGGTGACCGCCACCATCAGCTCGATCAGCGTCAGTCCGCGCTGCCGGTTGCGCGACGAGGTCATGAAAGGGCTCCGATGCGCACGAGCGTGGTGACTGTCCTTCGGCACATGTCGCTCACGCAGCGCGTGCCAGCGGTGTCATACAGGTCCTTGCCGCAGGCCACGCCGGCGGGTGGAGCGCTGATCGGCACCAGGCCCTGCCAGGCGATGGTGACGAGGTATTCGTTGTTGCCCATGTCCTGCACGCAGCCGCGCCCGCCGATCACTGTGCCGAGCCTGCTGCTGCCCGAGGTTTCTGCGGCGCCCTGCAGCGCGTTGCACCACTCGGCGCTGTCCACCTGCTGGCGCGTGCCGGTGGCAGTGGGACACGTGTTGCCGCTGCCCAGCGGGGCGCTGGTGACGTAGCTCGAGGCCATCCGGCGATTGATCGCGATACGGCTGGCCATGTCGTTCAGCATGATCAGCGCCTGCGACCGCTGGTACGACTCCATCTCCGACGCCTGCAAGCGCGCCTGCAGGCCCACCAGGCCGAACAGTCCGAAGGCCACCACAACCAGGGTGACGAGCACTTCCAGCAGGCTGACGCCGCGCTGGGCGCTTCTCAACGCGCTTCTCACCATTTCTCCGCCGGCGTCTTCACGCCGTCGCTGTTGAGGGTGAGCGCGCCGTCGCCGGTCTGGCCGCCGATCGGGGTCAGGGTCAGCGTGTAACCGGGGACGCCGGTCGTCGACAGGACGATGTCGTAGCTGTAGTTGCTGTTGACTTCCGCCGGCAGCGCATAGCCGCTGGCCGTCAGCGCGGTTTTGTCGGCATAGCTGCGGTTTGCAAGGAGGAACTGCTGCTGCCGGTTGGCAATGTCCATCATCTGCGCCTGTGCCGCCGACCGTTTGGATCGGATGACGTACTGCTGGTAGCTGGGTAACGCGACAGCCGCCAGGATGGCCACGATGGCCACCGTGATCATCAGTTCGATCAGCGTGAAGCCACCGGTTTTGCGCTTGTGCGAGGGCTCGTTCATCCGTGATCCGTCAGAAGTGTTTCACATTGTTATAAATGTGAATTTATCACATTGAGGCTGGCCGCGGACCTTTTTCTAGCTTTCGCGGCATGGACGCAACGCGTCGCAGCAGGTGGTCAGAGGGGGCGTTTTGTCGAGGCCGGAGCAGGCCGGAGGGCCTGCCAAGAACAGGACAAATGCCCCTTTCAGTTCCCGCGCGAGGTGCGCAAACTGAAGCAATGGACCCGAACCCGACCAGAAATTTCGAAAGCTTGCGTGCCGGCCTGCATGTCCTCAGAGCGGACGTCGGCCCAGGCGCAACCTTGACCAAGTTGTGCACTCAACGGCACGGAACAGGCGTGCTGATCCCGGACCCATTGGCTGGAATCTGTCGAACAGTCAGGAAGACATGCGACGCGTATCTGGAATTCGAGCCGACTCAGCTGAAAGGCGCGGCGCGCCTGGTACGTGCGCCCGCGGAAACTGCGACTCGCTTCTTCTGGCCGGAAGTCCCCGGTTCGAGCGTTCTTTTCCCCGTGAACGGGTTCATTGCCGGCTTCCTTTCCAGCAATGAGTTCATCGTGGATGACCAGATCACGTACTCCGTCTACTCGCTGAAGCCCGCAAATTCAGCGCTCATGGAGAAGATCGTGATCCGGTGCCACTGCTGCCAGCAGCGGATGCGAGTCCGGCCGGGCCGGAATCTGGTAGTCACGTGCCCGTCTTGCGGAGCCGACACAGATCTGGATCCGTTCTGCTGAAGCCGCCAGGCATTGACGCATCTCTAGTTCAGGCTGGTGCCGCCGCCTGAGGCCCGAGGAAGAACTTGACCGCCCGCGCAACCACCCACGGCACGATGACGTGATCGCCGTCGAAGGGCTGCAGCGTCAGGTCGTGCCCGCTCTCCAGCAGCCGTCGCGCATGCGGGTGGGCGCTGGTCTCGATCGGCAACTGGCTGTCCGAGCGCCCGTGCGCCAGGAACACGCGCGGCTTCCCCGTCTGCGTGAACGCATTCATGAAGCCCGCCGACAGCCCGATCACGTGGCTGGCCACATCGCCATTGGTCAGGCCGAGCGACAGGGCGTAGCTGCCGCCGTCGGAGAAGCCGGCGAACGCCAGGCGCTCGGGGTCGATGCGGAAATGCGCGGCTACCGACGACAACGCGCCGTCGAGCCGTTCCAGATCGGGGCCATGTCCGCCGACCACGATGTCCCACGTCGGGTACATCGACTGCGGGGCCAGCAGAAGAAAGCGCCGCGCACGCGCATGGGACACGAGATGCGGCAGCACCCGGTTGGCCTCGCCGCCCGCGCCGTGGAACATCACCAGCAGCGGCAACGGTGCATTGGTGGGCAGCCCCTCGGGAACCACCAGCACCGCTTCGCGCCCTTCGGCGAACGAGAGGCCGTGGCGTCCGGGTGGCAGCGGGGCGGCTACGGGCGCGGCGCCCGGGCGGAAGCTCATGCGGCCGGTCAGCGCGCCGCCCAGCAGGCTGGCGTCGATCATTCGATCGCTCCCACCTGCGACGACATCTGCGACGAGGCGCAGGCAATGCCGCGAAACACCGCGCACTGCGCGAAAGACTGCGCCGACAGCGGCAGCTCCTTGCGGCGGCAGTACTTGCTGGTGAGCTTGAGCAGTTCCTTGATGTCGCGGCCGCTGGCGCCGGCATATTCGACCACCAGCCTGTCGATTACCGCACCCGGAAGCTCCACGCCCAGCTGGATCGACAGCGTGGACCAGAGCCGGCGCGCGTCGTCGGGTCCTGGCGGCTGGTAGTCGATCACCGCGATGCAGCGCGACAGGATGGCCTCGTCGATGTCGCCGACCCGGTTGGTGGTCATGAACAGCAGGCCGCTGAAATACTCCAGCGTGCGCAGGAACTCCGCCACGATGGCGTTGTGCTGCAGGTCGTTGTCGCGTCGTCGGATGTACACGTCGGCCTCGTCCAGCAGCAGCACGCAGTCCCAGCGCGCGGCGCGCTGAAGGATCTTCGTCAGGCTGGCCTCCACCGAGTCGGCCGTCACGCCGAGCTGGCCCGAATGCACGCGGTACAGCGGCTTGCCGACCACTTCCGCATAGACCTCGGCGGTAAGGGTCTTGCCCAGGCCCGGCGCACCCTTGCACAGGATGGTGGTGCCGCCCGACTTGCCCGGCACCACGTCTTCCACGAGGAAGCAGCGGTCGGCCGTCAGGATGTCGATCAGGTCGCGGTGCGCCTGCGGCAGCACCAGCCGCTCGCGCAGGCCGGGCTGGTACTTGTATTCCTGCACGTGCTGCGCATGGACCCAGATGTTGCGATGCCAGTCGAGGTGGAACAGGTGCAAGTAGCAGTGCTGGGGAATGCGGTCGAAGCCGCTGTCGACACCACTCTCGCGCCAGTAATGCGGATCGGCGGCCAGGTCGAAGCGGCGCTGCAGCAGTTCCTCGTCGTTCACGCAGCGAGCCACCGCGCCTTCGGGCAGCCGGTGGCACGCCATGCCTGCCCGAGGGCCTTCGCCGGCCGTCCAGGCGCTGCCGTCGATGGTGAACTGGGCACCGAACTGCGGCTGCAGCTTCGTGAAGCACGCCACCTGCTTGTCGTACTCGCGCCTGAACTCGGCGCACTCCTTGTGAAAGCCGTGGTCGGCGAAGAGGCCGGCCAGCGTGCGGCCGGGCAGGTCTTCCGCGTAGAAGCTCAGGCCCCAGGTCATGCCCGCGAAGCGCAAGCGCGGTTCGGAGGGCGGCTCGCGGCCGGCGGCCTGCAGCGTGTTGGCCAGCAGGCCCACCAGCACGTAAGCCTCGTTGTCCGCTGGTTGCACAAGGCGCACTGCATGGACCAGCCAGGGCAGCAGTACGCCGTCCTTGTCGCGCTGGTAGAGCCAGCCATCGATCAGGTCACGCGCGAGCCACTCGGTCAACGCCGGGACCATCGACTCCAGGCTGGAGATGGGCTTAGCGGGCGGTTCGCCGTTGAGGTTGTCCAGCGCGAGCAGCTGGAACACCAGGTCGCGTGAGCCGGCAGCCAGGCCCAGCTGGAAGAGCAGGTTGAGCGAGTGGCCGTCGAAATGGCAACTGGACACGACGCGCATACCGCTGCCGGCGCCAAGCCCACCCAGTTGAAGGCCAAGCGGCGTTTGCGCGCCGACCTGACCCTGCAGCGCAGCGGCCAGCATCTCCGGTATCTCGAGTTCCACGGTGTCTCCTCGTGTCGCCTTCGATGCTAGCCACGAGGTAGGGCCTGGCGCTTGACCTGGGTCAAGACCGGCGGCAGGACGCTAGGAGTCGTTCACCTGCGCCAGCAGCCATTGCCTGAAGACCTGCAGCGACTGCATCTGCGCCGACTCTTCCGGATACACGAGGTAGTAGCCCTTGGCATAGCGCCATTTGCGGCGCGACAGCCGCCGCAGGCGCCCCGACGCCACCGACTCGTCGCTCATGTAGGGCGGCAGCAGCGCCACGCCCATGCCGGCCAGCGAGGCGTTGAGGGCCATCGACATGATGTCGTAGCGCGGCCCTTCGCGTCCTGCCTCGCCCACGATGCCTTCGCGTGCGAACCATTCGTCCCATGCGCCGGGCAGGGTCTGGTGGTGGATCAGCGCCGAGCGCGGCGTGTTCGCATCGACCGCCTTGCCGTGCTCGGCGATCCAGGCCGGCGCCGCGTAGGGCGAGAGGTCCAGCGGCAGCACGAACTCGCTGCGCAGGCCCGGCCGCTGGCCGTCGCCGAATTCCAGCGACGCATCGACCGGCGTGGCGCTGAAGTCCACCGGCCCCACGCGCGTGCCCAGGTTGAGCGTGATCTCGCCATGGTCGCGCGTGAACCCGGGCAGGCGCGGAATCAGCCAGTAGCTGCCGACCGAGGCGCCAACCGACAGCGACAGCTCGCCGCCCCGGCCCTTGAGCGCCATCACATTGGCGGTGGCGCGCTCCAGCCGCTGCAGCAGCGGCCCGACTTCGCCCAGGTAGTAGCGGCCCGCGTCCGTCAGGGCCAGGGCCTCGCGCCGGCGCGTGAAGAGCTTTACGCCGAGCCGGTCTTCCAGTGTCTGCACCTGCCGGCTCACCGCACCTTGCGTGAGGCGGAGCTCCTGCGCGGCAGCAGTGAAGGAGCGCAGCCGCGCGCTGGCCTCCAGGCACATCAGGGACATCGTCGAGGGAGCGCGAACGTGATGGTTCATGAGAAAAGAGCAAGTCTGGTGCATGCAACCGATGGAGCCGCCTATACGCACCGGCCTCGTGCATGAGGAAAGCTCATGCTAAACCCAGGAAACATGGCTTGTCCAACCCGGTTCGCGGGCAGATCATCCGCACACTGATCCTTCATTGCCGGAGTTCTCTGCCATGCGTCTACGTGCCTTGCTGTGTACTCTCGTCCTCGCCGCGCTGTCGGCGGTTTCGATGCCGGGCCTCGCGGCCTATCCCGACAAGCCGATCCGCCTGATCGTGCCCTCGGCCCCGGGCGGCGCACCCGACGCGCTGATGCGCGCGCTGGGCGCTCAGTTGTCGCAGCAGATGGGCGTGCCCATCGTGGTCGACAACAAGCCCGGCGGCTCCTACACGATCGGCACCATGGACCTGGTGCATTCCGCGCCCGACGGCTACACGCTGGCCTACGGCAACATCGTCTCGCTGGCCACCAACCGGTCGCTGCTGCCCAGCGTGCCGTACGACGTCGAGAAAGACCTGACGCTGGTCGCCAACACGCTGCGCCTGTCCAACCTGCTGATCGTCAATAACGACCTGCCGGTCAAGACGGTGCCCGAGCTCGTTGCCTACGCGAAGAAGAACCCCGGCAAGCTGGCCTTCGCTTCCGACGGCAACGGCACCACCGCGCACCTGGGCGTCGAGCTCTTCAAGGCCATGACCGGCACCGACATGCTGCACGTGCCCTACAAGGCCGCAACGGCGGCCATTACCGACCTGATCGGCGGAGGCGTGCAGCTCATGATGGTCAACACGCCGGTGTCCGGCCCGCAGGCCCAGGCGGGCAAGGTGAGGGCGCTGGGGATCTCGTCGCGCCAGCGCTCGCCCACCTATCCGAACATTCCCACCATCGCCGAGGCCGGCGTGCCGGGCTTCGAGGTGGAAGCCTGGGGCGGCATCATCGGGCCGGCCCGCATGCCCAAGGACGTGGTGGCGCGCCTCAACGCCGAGATCCACACCGCACTGGCCAACCCGGCATTGCGCGAGCGCTTCAGGCTGCTGGGCGCCGAGACCGATTTCGCCACGTCGGAGCAGTTCCTCGACCTCTCGCGCCGCGAGACGCTCAAGTGGGCCAAGATCATCAAGGACTCGGGCGCGAAGATCGACTGAAGGCTAACTCACCATGACTCCCTGGAAAGCCGCAAGGCCCGGCGATCGCCTCGACGCCATCGACACACCCGCGCTCGTGCTCGACCTCGATGCCTTCGAGCGCAACCTCGCACGCATGGCCGAGGCACTGCGGGGCAGCGGCGTGCGCCTGCGCGCCCATGCCAAGTGCCACAAGACGCCGGAAATCGCCCTGCGCCAGATCGCCCTGGGTGCGGCCGGCATCTGCTGCCAGAAAGTCAGCGAGGCGGCCGTGTTCGTCGAAGCCGGCATCGCCGACGTGCTGGTCACCAACCAGGTGATGGGCGAAACCAAGCTGCGCCACCTGGCCGCACTGGCCCGCCGCGCACGCATGGGCGTGCTGGTCGATCACCCGCAACAGGTGCAGGCGCTGGTTGCCGTAGCGCAGGCTGAGGACGTGACGCTGGATGTGTATGTCGAGGTCAACGTCGGGGCCAACCGATGTGGCGTTGCCCCCGGCGAAGAGGCGGTGCGGCTTGCGCAGCAGATCGCGGCCAGTGCACCGCTGCGCTTCATGGGCCTGCACTGCTATCACGGGCCGGCCCAGCACCTGCGCGCGCCGCAGGACCGCGCCGCGGCCATTGCCGCCGCCGCAGAAGCCGCGCGCATGACCCGCGCAGCCATCGAGGCCTGCGGCATCCCCGTCGAGCGCGTGACGGGGGCGGGCACCGGCAGCTTCCTGCACGAGCGCGACTCCGGCGTCTTCAACGAAATCCAGGCCGGCTCCTACGTCTTCATGGATCGCGACTACGGCGACAACCAGCGTGGCGAGCACGACATCGCGTTCGAGCACGCCCTGTTCGTGCGCACTACCGTCATGAGCCGAGCCACGCCCGAGCGTGCCATCGTCGACGCGGGCCTGAAGGCCTCCAGCGTGGACTCGGGCATGCCCACCGTGTGGCAGCGGCCCGACCTGCGCTACGTGAAAGCCGCCGACGAGCACGGTGCGCTGGCCACGCCCGATGCCGCCGCGCTTTCTCTGGGTGACCAGCTGATGCTGGTGCCCGGCCATTGCGACCCGACCGTCAATCTCTACGACGACCTGATCTGCGTGCGCGGCGAGCGGGTGGAAGCCCTGTGGCCGATCGCCGCTCGCGGCGCGCTGCTTTAACTCCTTTCAATCCAAGGCAATCGATGCAGGAAAAATTCGACCTTCTGATCCGCAACGCAAGCATCGTCGACGGCACCGGCGCGCCCCGCTTCACGGGCGACATCGGCATTCGCGGCGACCGCATCGCCCGCATCGGCGATCTGTCCGCAGCGCACGGCGAGGTGGAAATCGACCGGGCAGGGCGTGTCGCGGCGCCCGGCTTCATCGACGCCCACACCCACGACGACCGCCTCATGCTGTCCAACCCCGACATGGCGCCCAAGGTCAGCCAGGGCATCACAACGGTGATCGCGGGCAACTGCGGCATTTCGCTGGCGCCGATGCCGGGCGGCATCACGCAACCGGTCACGCCACCGCTGAACTTGCTCGACGAGCAGGGCGACTGGTTCTCCTTTCCCACCTTCGCCTCGTACATCGAGGAACTGCGCTCCAAGCCAGCCGCGACCAACTGCGCCTTGCTGGTGGGCCACACCACCTTGCGGGTTGCGACGCTGGACGACCTCGGACTGCCGGCGACGCCAGAGCAGATCGCCCGCATGCGCGAACTGGTGCAGGAGGCGCTGCAGGCCGGCGCCATCGGCGTGTCCACCGGCCTGTTCTACGAACCGTCGATTGCCGCGCCCGCCGAGGAGGTGATCGAAACCTGCCGTCCGCTGAAGGAATTCAACGGCGTGTATTGCACCCACATGCGCAACGAGGCTGACCAGGTGATCGACTCGCTCGAAGAAACCTTTCGCGTCGGCCGCGAAGTCGGGGTGCAGGTGGTGATCTCGCACATGAAGGTGGTGGGGCCGGCGAACCATGGCCGGTCGGAAGAGGCGCTGTCCTTCATCGAAAAGAACATGGCCAAGCAGCCGATTTGCCTCGACTGCTATCCCTACACGGCAGGCTCCACCATCCTGTCGGCGGACCGGGCGGCAAGCTCTTCGCGCGTGATCGTGAGCTGGTCGAAATCGCTGCCCGAACATGCCGGCCGCGACCTGGACGTCATCGCAAAGGAAATGGGCGTTACCGAAGAAGAGGCAATCCGACGCCTCAGTCCCGCCGGCGGTATCTACTTCAGGCTGGACGAGGCCGACGTGCAGCGCATCCTGAAGTTCGACCAGACCATGATCGGCTCCGACGGCCTGCCGCACGATGCCGCGCCGCATCCGCGGCTGTGGGGCAGCTTTCCGCGCGTGCTGGGCCACTACGGGCGCCTGCTCGGACTGTTCCCGCTGGAAACCGCGATCTACAAGATGACTGGATTGACGGCGAAGAACTTCGGCCTGAAGGACCGCGGCGTGCTGAAGGAGGGCGCATATGCCGACCTGGCCCTGTTCGATGCAGACACGGTCTGCGAAGCCGCCACGTACGAAGCGCCCATTGCACCGGCCCATGGCATCGAGGCGGTGATCGTCAATGGTGCGATCGTGTGGCGCGATGGCGGGTCGACGGGCGCGCGGCCGGGGCGGGTGCTGGCGCGCGAAGTGCCGTAGACGGTGGGTCATTGAACCATCTGGACGCACTGGTCGCATCGGCTCCGCGGTCCTTCACCTCCAGGCTGCTGCGCGGGCGACCGCCTTCAATGCACGGCCCTGAGCATCGACAACGGCAACGCGATGACCGCAATGCTGCGAAAGACCGAACCGGTCCGGGGACTACTTCAACGCGGAAATCTCCCGACTCTTGATGAGCCTGGAGCGCAGGATGTTGCGACTGATCCCAAGCAGCCTGGCCGCCTGCACTTGATTGCGGTGGCAGAACTCGAAGGCGGTGCGCATTACGGTGTCCTCGATCAGTTCGAACATCTGTTCGTGAGGCTCGTTGAACAGCTCGCGCAGCACCGTCTCCAGCGCTTGCTGTGGCGTGGCGTGCGCGGAGACCTCGCTCTCGGCTGGACGCCTCTGGATGTTCAACGAGGACAGATGCAGATGCTCAGCGCCCAGCACGCCGTGCGGGCAGATCAGCAGCGCGTGGTGAATCACGTTCTCCAGCTCGCGGATGTTGCCGGGCCAGGTGTGCTCGGAGAGCTTCTGTTCGGCGCTCGCATCGAGCCGCACCGAGCCGTAGCCCAGCCGCTGGCGGTACTCCTCGATGAAATGCCGCGCCAGCGGAAGAATGTCGCCGGGCCGCTCGCGCAGCGTCGGCAGCGCAAGGTGCACCACGTGCAGCCGGTAGAACAGGTCTTCGCGGAAGTTGCCGGCGGCCACCGCGTCCTGCAGCCGCACATTGGTCGCGGCCACCACGCGCACGTCGATGGGCACGCTCTTGCGCGAGCCCAGCCGCACCACCTCGCGCTCCTGCAGCACGCGCAGCAGCTTGACCTGGATCGACAGTGGCAGGTCGCCGATCTCGTCGAGGAACAGCGTGCCGCCGTTGGCCGCCTCGAACCAGCCCGACTTGGCCGAGAACGCGCCGGTGAAGGCGCCTTTCTCGTGGCCGAAGAGCTCGCTCTCGACCAGGCTCTCGGAGAAGGCACCGCAGTTCACAGCCACGAAAGGCCGGCTGCTGCGGCGGCTCAGGTCGTGTACGTGGCGCGCGATCAGCTCCTTGCCGGTGCCGGTCTCTCCGATGATGAGCACGTTGGCATCGCTGGGCGCCACCATGCGCACGCGTTCGAGCAGCGCAGCCGAGCGCGGATCCTGGAACACCTGGGCCGTGGCGCGGATCGAGGTGGTGAGCTTGCGCGGGTTGGGCAGCGTCAGCAGGGTGGGGGCATCCCAGTCCTCGTCCGATGCGGGGGAGGCGTCGGCCGGCGGCAGCACAGCGAGAGGGCGGGTGAAGGCGGTCATGAGTAGAAGGTCGGTACGGGGTATTGCTGCTTGAGGGCCCATTCGCCGAGCTCGCGCAGTTTGTAGGCCACGGGGTCATGCAAGGTCTGGGTGCGCAGGTTGCGCCAGTGGCGGTCAAGGCGCAGGCCGCCATGCGTGGCACGCGCGCCGGCCACGTCGAACATGCGCGTACAGATGTCCAGCCCCGTGTTCGTCGCCGCGACCTTCGCGGTGGCCACGGCCACCGCGACATCGCCGCGCTCGGCCTCGGTCAACGCGGGGCCGAGCCGCCATGCCGCGTCGAGCCGGTCGGCCGCGCGGTCGGCCAGCACGCGCACGCTCTCCAGGCCGACCCAGAAGTCGCCGTAGTGGCCGAGCACATAGGGGTCCTCGTGCATCTGCGACACATGGGCCGTATGCCACGGGCGCGACTCGTGCAGCGTGTAATGCCTTGCATCGTTGAAGGCCGCCTCCGCAATGCCGAGGTAGATGTTGGCCAGCACGAGTTGCGACACCAGCGGCCGCAGGCAGGCGAAGGGCGTCGAGAGCGGGCCCGGATCGGCCAGCACCTCGTGCTGCTCGACGCGCACCTTCTCGAAGGTCACGCTGCCGCTGTCGGTCTGGCGCTGGCCGATGTTGTTCCAGTCGGGCGCGACGAAGATGCCCGAGCGGCCGGTGGGTACCGCCGCGACGATGAAGGCGCCACTGCCTTCCTCGCGCGCCGAGGCGATCAGCATTTCGGAATCGAGCGCGCCCGAGCAGAAGCTCTTCTGCCCGGTGAACTCGCGCCAGCCCTCGTGCGCGCTGGACACCGTGCGGTCGTCCAGCGGGTTGAGGGCGTTGCCCCAGAACCACCGGCGGCGCGCGGTCTGCTCGAACCATGGCTGCCATTGCACGGGCCGCGCGAAGAGGCGCACCGTGGCGAGCATCAGATGATGAAAGCCGAACACATGCGCGAGCGAACTATCGGCCTGCGCGAGCAGGCGCACGACGTCGAGCGTCTCGCGCCAGTCCGCGCCACCGCCGCCGAATTCGGACGGGATGCTCAAGGCGAGCAGGCCGCTTTCACGCAGGGCATCGCGCTCGGCCTTCGGCGTGCCACCGCGCTCGTCGCGCTCCACCGCGGTGGCCGCGAAGCGCTGCATCAGCTCGCGGGCGATGTCGCGAGGGGATTCGGAAGCAGGAATGGAAAGAACGGAACTCACTGAACTCACACAAGGCCTCGGTATGTGCAGGCAGCACGGTTGCTGCGCCAGCAGCATGTTGGCGGCGCGCAAGCGCCCGGCCAACGATGCGATGCGTATATCGATCCTTGTTTTGCTTCCATGGCAGCAGTGCGGGCGGGCAATGTGCCGCGCGCAGCAGATGTGGTGTTCCGCTGCTGCTGGAGCAGCACAAATCGCGCGTTTCGGCGCGTTCCCACAGGCAGCTCGACTGGCACGCTAACTGCTGAACCGCCTCATGCAACTTTTCTGGTTTCTTCCCACGCACGGCGACAGCCGCTACCTCGGCACCTCCCGCGGCGCACGCACCGTGAGCCATCGATACCTGCGGCAAGTGGCACAGGCCGCCGACGAACTGGGCTACGAAGGCGTGCTGATTCCCACGGGGCGTTCCTGCGAAGACTCGTGGGTGGTCGCTTCGTCGCTCGCGGCTCAGACCGAGCGGCTCAAGTTCCTGGTGGCGATACGCCCCGGCATCATTTCGCCGACCGTTTCCGCGCGCCAGGCCGCGACGCTCGACCGCTTTTCCGATGGCCGCCTGCTCATCAACGTGGTGACCGGCGGCGACCCCGACGAGCAGCACGGCGACGGCAGCTTCCTGACGCATGCCGAGCGCTACGAGGTCACCGATGAATTCCTGCGCATCTGGCGCGGCGTTGCGGCCGGCGAGACCGTCAACTTCTCGGGCAAGCACCTGCGCGTGGAGAACGCCAAGACGCTCTATCCGCCGGTGCAGAAGCCCTATCCGCCCCTGTGGTTCGGCGGCTCGTCGGACGCAGCCATCGCACTCGCGGGCGAGCAGGTCGACGTGTACCTCACCTGGGGCGAGCCGCCGGCCGACGTGGCCGACAAGATCGCGAAGGCCCGCGCCGCGGCGGCAAAGCACGGCCGCACGCTGCGCTTCGGCATCCGCCTGCATGTGATCGTGCGCGAGACCAGCGAGGCGGCCTGGCGCGCTGCAGACGAACTCATTTCCTACGTGACCGACGACACCATCGCGGCCGCGCAGAAGGCCTTCTCGCGCTTCGACTCGGTGGGCCAGCAGCGCATGGCCGCATTGCACGGCGGGCGGCGCGACAGGCTGGAGGTGTCGCCCAACCTGTGGGCCGGCGTGGGCCTGGTGCGCGGCGGCGCGGGCACGGCGCTGGTGGGCAGCCCCGAAGAGGTGGCGGCGCGCATCAAGGAATACGCGGCACTCGGCGTGGAGACTTTCATCTTCTCGGGCTATCCGCATCTTGAGGAGGCCTATCGCGTGGCCGAGCTGCTGTTTCCGCTGCTGCCGCTCGACCATGCGCGCCCGGCGGGGCAAGCCAACATCACCGGCCCTTTCGGTGAGGTCATTGCCAACGACATCGTGCCGCCGCCTTCGCAAGCTCTGCAGGTGCCGCTGTCTGTGCCCGTGCCCGAGAAGGCCGCCGCATGAAGCATTTCTCCGCGGAGGCCGGCGACGAAGTCGTGCCGTGGCATGCGACCGCGCAGCGCGTCGCGCAGACATTGGCGCAGACCGCCGTCGAGCGCGACCAGCGCGGCGGCACGCCCAAGGCCGAACGCGACCTGCTGCGGGGCAGCGGCCTGCTGATGCTCAGCGTGCCGACCGAACTCGGCGGCCTGGGCGCGAGTTGGCAGCAGACGCTCGACGTGGTGCGCGGCTTTGCGCGTGTCGACAGCTCGGTGGCGCACCTGTTCGCCTTTCATCATCTGCTGCTCGCGACCACGCAGCTCTTCGCGCAACGCGGGCAGTGGCAGCCGTGGATCGAACAGACCCGCGCGCAGCGCTGGTTCTGGGGCAATGCGTTGAACCCGCTCGACAAGTCCACGCGCGCGCAAGCCGTCGACGGGGGCTATGTGTTCTCGGGCCGCAAGAGCTTCTGCTCCGGTGCCAGCGACTCCGACATGCTGCTCGCCTCGGCCCTCGACGCGAACGATCGCCTGCTGATTGGCGTCGTGCCCACGGGGCGCGCCGGCATTGCGGTGCAGGGCGATTGGGACAACATGGGCCAGCGCCAGACCGACAGCGGCAGCGTGGTGTTCGATGGCGTGCGCGTCGAGACGAACGAACTGCTGCTCGACCCCGGCCCGCTCTCGACGCCGTTCGCCTGCCTGCGCCCGCTGCTTGCGCAACTGATCCTCGCGAACATCTACCTCGGCCTGGGGGAGGGCGCGCTCGAAGAGGCGAGGTCGTTCACGCTGCAGCAAGGCCGGCCCTGGCTGTTCTCGACGGCTTCGGCGGCAAACGAAGATCCTTACGTGCTCACGCACTACGGCGATTTCTGGCTCGCGCTGCAAGGCGCCCGCATGCTGCTGGACCATGCGGCCGCGGCCTTCGATCAGGCGTGGCTGCGTGGCACTTCGCTCGATGAGCACGAGCGCGGGCAGGTGGCTGTTGCTGTTGCCGCAGCCAAGGTCGCGAGCACACGCGCGAGCCTCGAGGTGGCGCACCGCATGTTCGAGGTGACGGGCGCGCGCGCCACCACCGCCGCGCTGCGCCTGGACCGCTACTGGCGCAACCTGCGCGTGCACACGCTGCACGATCCGGTCGACTACAAGCTGCGCGAACTCGGCGACTGGGCGCTCAATGCGCGCGTGCCGCAACCCAGCTTCTATTCCTGAACTTCGGCATTGCCTTGCAACGGGCCTGCGGCTTCGCGTCGCAGGCCCGTTGTGCTTTCCAACGCGCACATCACCCTGCTGCAGGGGAGGCAGATTTTTCATCGGATTGCTGCCTGGCGTTCATGCGACGGCCGCATACCGATCTACCCCAAACAACTATCGCTGCGGAACTGCTGACCCATCAGCAACCTACCCGCAGCCTGCTGCCGATCCAGCATGAGCGCAGATAGCCATTTCGCCCTAACTCGTTGATTCATAAGGAAAAAGGAAGTGGCACGCCATTCGCTTATATCGAGTGCACCGCGAATCGATCGCAGCTTCCAAACAGAGGTCATATCAACATGAGTCGAAAACTGAAAGTCGTTGCCGTCTCCGGCAGCCTGCAACGTCCCTCACGCACCCTGGTGCTGGTCGATCAACTGCTGGCCGCGCTCGGCAACGAGATCGCCATCGATGCGCACGTGCTCTCGCTCGGCGAGATCGGCCCGCAGTTTGCCGGCGTGCTCTACCGCAACCAGTTGCCTGCCGCCGTCGAAGAGAGCATTGCCGCCATCGAGTCCGCCGACCTGCTGCTGGTGGCGAGCCCGGTCTATCGCGGCTCGTACACCGGCCTCTTCAAGCACCTGTTCGACTTCGTTCACCACGAGGCACTGACCGACAAGCCCGTGCTGCTCGCGGCCACCGGTGGAAGCGACCGCCACGCACTGGTCATCGACCACCAGTTGCGCCCGCTCTTCAGCTTCTTCCAGGCCCGCACGCTGCCCATCGGCGTCTACGCGGTCGAGAAGGACTTCGAGGGCTACGAGATCGCCAACCCCGCGCTGCGCGAACGCATCGCGCTGGCCGTGGCGCGCGCCGTGCCGCAACTGCGCGATGCCTCGCCGGCCACCACGTCCGCCACGCCCGCCATCCGCAAGCCCGCGCCCGTTGCGCTGGCCGCCTGAAGCCCTCCCACCGACCGTTCACAGAGAGAAACCTGCCATGAGCCAACCGTCTTCCACCGCCGCCCCCGTCAAGTTCGCCTACTGGGTGCCCAACGTCAGCGGCGGCCTCGTGGTCAGCACCATCGAGCAGCGCACCGACTGGAGCCTCGAATACAACCAGCGCCTCGCACTCGCGGCCGAGAAGGCCGGCTTCGAATACGCGCTGAGTCAGATTCGCTTCACCGCTGGCTACGGTGCCGAGTACCAGCACGAGTCGGTGTCTTTCAGCCAGGCGCTGCTGCATGCGACCACCAAGCTCAAGGTGTTGGCTGCGATCCTGCCAGGGCCGTGGAACCCGGCCGTGGTGGCCAAGCAGATCGCCACCATCGACCACATCTCCAATGGCCGCATCGCCATCAACGTGGTGAGCGGCTGGTTCAAGGGTGAGTTCCAGGCCATTGGCGAGCCGTGGCTGGAGCATGACGAGCGCTATCGCCGCTCCAACGAATTCATCCGCGCGCTCAAGGGCATCTGGACGCAGGACAACTTCACCTTCAAGGGCGACTTCTATCGCTTCAGCGACTACACGCTGAGCCCGAAGCCGGTGCAAAAGCCCCACCCCGAAATCTTCCAGGGTGGCAGCTCGCGTGCAGCGCGCGACAACGCGGCCAGCGTGTCGGACTGGTACTTCACCAACGGCAACACGCCCGAGGGCCTGAAGGCGCAGATCGACGACATCCAGGCCAAGGCCGCGCAGAACGGCCACACGGTGCGCATCGGCGTGAACGCGTTCGTCATCGCCCGCGACACCGAAGAGGAAGCCAAGGCCGTGCTGGCCGACATCATCAAGCACGCACACGTCGAGGCGGTGCACGCCTTCGGCGATGCGGCCAAGCAGGCCGGCAAGTCTTCGCCCGAAGGTGAGGGCAACTGGGCCAAGTCCACCTTCGAAGACCTCGTGCAGTACAACGACGGCTTCCGCACCAACCTCATCGGCACGCCGCAACAGATTGCCGAGCGCATCGTGGCGCTCAAGGCCATCGGCGTCGACCTCGTCCTGACGGGCTTCCTGCACTTCATCGAGGAGGTGGAGTACTTCGGCGAGAAGGTGCTGCCGCTGGTGCGCAAGCTAGAAGCGGAGCAGGCCGCTCGCGGAGAAAAGCCGAGCAAGGCGGCACTGGAAGCCGTGGCGTGAGCCTCGTGATGCCCGATCTTTTCTTCGAGGCGGGGCCCGTCTCGCTGGGCGTCGATCCGGTGGCCTTCGTGCCGGCGGGGCGTGCGGCTGCGGCAGGGGACGACGCCACGACCTCGGCCGTGCTGCGGCTGGAGGGCATCGACCTGTCCTTCGGCGGCGTCACCGCGCTGTCGGGTGTGAACCTGTCGATCGCGAAGGGAGAGATCCGCGCCGTCATCGGCCCCAACGGCGCCGGCAAGAGTTCGCTGGTCAACGTCATCAGCGGACTGTACCGGCCCGATCGTGGGCGCGTGTGGATCGGCGGGCGCGGCTTCGGCCACGTGCCGACGGCGCGGCTGGCACGGCTGGGCGTTGCGCGCACTTTCCAGAATCTCGCGCTGTTCAAGGGCCTGAGCGTGCGCGACAACATCGTGCTCGGTCGCGTCGATGCGGCGCGCTCCACTTTCATCGAACAACTGGTCGGGCTGGGCCGCGCGCGTCGTGAGCGCGAGGATGCGCGCGCACGGGCCGAAGCGATCATCGGCTTTCTCGGGCTGCGCACCGTGAGCGAGCGGCTGGCCGGCACGCTGGCCTATGGCCTGCAGAAGCGCGTGGAGCTGGCGCGTGCGCTGGTCGCATCGCCTCGACTGTTGCTGCTCGACGAGCCGATGGCCGGCATGACCGTCACCGAGAAAAGCGAGATGGCGCATTTCGTGCGCGCCGCGCGCGACGAATTCGGCACCACCATCCTGCTGATCGAGCACGACATCGGCGTGGTGCTGGGCCTGTCGGATCGCGTGGCCGTGCTCGACTACGGCCGCAAGATCGCGGACGGCACGCCGGCCGAGGTGCGCAGCGACCCGGCCGTGATCGATGCCTACCTGGGCGTGGCGCATGACGACGCGGAGGGGCAGGCCTGATGGACGGCGCTGACTTCAGCTTCTTCGCCGAGGTGCTCATCGGCGGCCTGCTTTCGGGCGTGATGTATTCACTGGTGGCCATCGGCTTCGTGCTGATCTACAAGACTTCAGGCGTGCTCAACTTCGCGCAGGGCGCGCAGCTGCTGTTTGCTGCGCTCACCTTCGTGAGCCTGGTCGAGCGCGGCGTGCCCTTTGCACTTGCGCTCGTGCTGACCTTCGCCCTCATGGTGCTGCTGGGCCTGACCATCGAGCGCACCGTGCTTCGCCCGCTGGTGAACCAGCCGCCGATCACGCTGTTCATGGCAACGCTGGGCCTGTCGTACGTGATCGAGGGCGTGGCTCAACTGGTGTGGGGCACGCAGGTGCATGCGCTGGAGCTTGGCATCGCAGACGAGCCGCTGCAGTTCTTCGGCATCATGGTCTCGACCTTCGACCTGTTCGCCGCCGCGACGGCCGGCGTGATGGTGGCGGCGCTTTCGGCCTTCTTCCGCTACACCCGCGTGGGCCTGGCGTTCCGCGCGGTGGCGGACGACACCTATGCGGCGATCGCGGTGGGCCTGCGCCTGCCGCGCATCTGGGCCACGGTGTGGGCGGCGGCCGGCGTCATCGCGCTGGTGGCCGGGCTGTTGTGGGGCGCGCGGCTGGGTGTGCAGTTCTCGCTCTCGCTCGTGGTGCTGAAGGCACTGCCTGTGCTGGTGCTGGGTGGGTTCGACTCCATTCCTGGCGCGATCGTCGGCGGGCTGGTGATCGGCGCGCTGGAGAAGCTGGCCGAGGTGTACATCGGGCCTTTCGTAGGCGGTGGCATCGAGAGCTGGTTCGCTTACGTCGCAGCGCTGGCCTTCCTGCTGATCCGGCCAAGCGGGCTGTTCGGACAGAAACTGGTGGAGCGCGCCTGAGCCATGCGTACCGCTTCTGTGCATCCATTGACCTGGCCGCTGGCCGTGCTGGTCATTGCCTTCGGCGTCGTGCCGTTTGTCGCATCCGGCTATGTGTTCGACGCGCTGCTGATCCCGTTCCTTGCGCTGTCGCTCGCGGCTGTCGGGCTGAACCTGCTGACCGGCTACGCAGGCCAGCTGTCGCTGGGTACCGCGGCCTTCATGGCGGTCGGCGCCTTCGCGGCCTACAACTTCAACCTGCGCGTGGAAGGACTGCCGCTGCTCGTGAGCATCGGCCTCGCTGGCCTTGCCGCCACGGCCGTCGGCCTGGTGTTCGGGCTGCCGAGCCTGCGGCTGCGCGGCTTCTACCTTGCGGTGTCGACGCTGGCCGCGCAGTTCTTCGTGCAATGGGCGCTGACCAAGTTCGGCTGGTTCAGCAACGACAACGCCTCTGGCGTGATCGACGCGCCGGCGCTCGAAGTGGCGGGCATCGTGTTCGACACGCCGGTGGGGCGCTACATCTTCTCGCTGACCGTCGTCACGGTGTTGACGCTGCTGGCATGGCGCCTCGTGCGCACGCAGACGGGCCACCACTTCATCGCCGTGCGCGACAACGAACTGGCGGCGCGCGTCATCGGCGTGCCGGTGCTGCGCACCAAGCTGCTGGCGTTCGCGGTGTCGTCGTTCATCGTCGGCGTGGCGGGCGTGCTGTGGGGTTTCGTGTACCTGCGCACCGTGGAGCCGGCGGGCTTCAACCTCGACCGCTCGTTCCAGATCCTGTTCATCGTGATCATCGGCGGGCTCGCGACGATCCGCGGGGCCTTCTTCGGCGCGGCGCTCATCGTGGTGTTTCCGCTGCTGCTGTCGCGCGCGGGCAGCTTCTTCTTCGGCGGCTGGTTCGATTCGGGCGTGCTCGACATGAGCCAGCGCATCGTGCTGGGCGCGCTGATCATTTTCTTTCTTGCCGTGGAGCCACGAGGGTTGGTCGCCCTCTGGGATCGCGCGCGCAAGCGGCTCTCACCGGCCTGAGTGCAGATTTCTCTGGTTTTTTTCTTCGCATCCCAGGATGCCTTCATCACCATGTCCTTCATCAAGCACCTGAAAACCGCGGCCGTGGCCGTCACCCTGGCCGCGAGCGGCCTGCAGCTCGCGCATGCCGACGGCAACGAACAGTTCTTCCCGCTGCAGAGCTATCGCGTCGGTCCTTATGCGGCTGGCGGCACGGGCTTCTTCGGCGGCTTCATCGACTACCTCAACCTGGTGAACACGCGCGACGGCGGCGTGGGCGGCGTCAAGCTGACCTGGGAGGAGGGCGAGACGCAGTACGAAGTGGAGCGCGGCGTGGAGGTGTACGAGCGCCTCAAGCAGCGCCCCGGCATCGCGACCTGGAACCCGCTGTCGGTCGGCATCGCCTATGCGCTGATCGACCGCGTGACGGCCGACAAGGTGCCGCTGCTCACCATCAACCACGGCCGCACCGACACCACCGACGGCCGCGTGTTCAAGTACATATTTCCGCTGTTGCTCAACCCGTACAGCGAAACCTCCGGCATCGTGAACTACATCGCGGGCAAGGAGGGCGGCACCGACAAGCTCAAGGGCAAGAAGATCGTGGTGCTGTACCACGGCTCGCCCTACGGCAAGGAGACCATCCCGATCTATGAACTGCTCGCGAAGAAGTACGGCTTCACGCTGCAGCAGATCGAGGTTCCACACCCGGGCAACGAACAGCAATCGCAGTGGCTCACCATCCGCCGCGTGAAGCCCGACTACGTGGTGCTGCGCGGC
Organism: Variovorax sp. YR566; assembly: GCF_051992195.1. Taxonomy (NCBI): domain Bacteria; kingdom Pseudomonadati; phylum Pseudomonadota; class Betaproteobacteria; order Burkholderiales; family Comamonadaceae; genus Variovorax; species Variovorax sp. YR566. Next base: position 3,849,171 of record NZ_CP197092.1, read on the forward strand.
TGGGGCGTGATGAATCCGGTGGCGCTCAAGACAGCGCAGAAGACGGGCTTTCCGGTCGACCACATCGTGGGCAACGTCTGGTCCAACTCCGAGGAAGACGTGATCCCTGCCGGCGATGCGGCCAAGGGCTACGTGGCCATCACCACCGTGGCCGCGGGCGCGCAGTACCCGGTGCTGCAGGAGATCGCCAAGACCGTCTACGGCGCGGGCAAGGGCAACCTGCAGGACCCCAAGCGCATCGGCAGCGTCTATCACAACCTCGGCGTGCTCAACGGCATCCTGAACGTGGAGGCCATCCGCATCGCGCAGGCGAAGTTCGGCAAGCGCACGCTCACCGGCGACGAAGTCCGCTGGGGCCTGGAAAACCTGAAGATCGACGAGGCACGCGCCGCGGCGCTCGGTGCCAAGGGCCTGTTCCATTCGATCAACGTGACCTGGGACAACCACGAAGGCGATGGCCGCGTGGCCTTCCAGCAGTGGGACGGCAGCAAGTGGAACGTGGTGTCCGACTGGATCGCGCCCGACTGGAAGCTGCTGCGGCCGATCATCGAGAAGTCTTCGCTGGCCTATGCCAAGGAAAAGAACGTCAAGGTGCGCAAGAGCATCGACGACTGAACCCCACGCACGTCCTCATTCGAAATCACTCGCAAGTCGAAAGGCCATCAGATGTCCGCTGTTCTCCAACCCTCCGCATCCGCACCGCCCGCAGCCAACGACGCAGTGCCCGGCCTGCCACTGCCTGACACGCCCGCGCATGTGATCCGCGACGACGCCGAGGCCATCGCCGTGGCGCATGCCCTGGCCGCGAAGCTGATCGTCGGCGCCTCCGAGCGCGACCGCCTGCGCCGCTGGCCTGTCGAAGAGATCGACGCCTACTCGCAAAGCGGCCTCTGGGCCATCAACGTGCCCAAGGCCTTCGGCGGTGCGGAGGTGTCGTATGCCACGCTGGCCGAGGTGATCGCGATCATCTCGGCGGCCGATCCCTCGCTCGGGCAGATCACGCAGAACCACCTGGGCTTCGTCGCCGCGGTGCGCACGGTGTCCGACGCGGCGCAGCAGAAGCTGTTCTTCGCCGACTTCCTGCGCGGCGTGCGCTGGGGCAATGCGTTCTCGGAATCGGGCTCCAAGCGCGCGGCCGATTTCGAGACGCGCTTCACCGATGCCGGCGACCACGTGGTGGTGACCGGCAAGAAGTTCTATTCGACCGGCGCGCTGCTCGCGCACTACGTGCCCATCGTGGCCAACGACGAGCAGGGCAACACCTGGTACGTGGTGGCCGAGCGCAATGCGCCGGGCCTCACGGTGATCGACGACTGGTCGGCCTTCGGCCAGCGCACCACACTCAGCGGCACGGTGGTCATCGACCACGTGAAGGTGCCGAAGACGCACCTGATCCCGGCCTACAAGGGCTACGACACGCCCTCGGCCGACGGCGCCATCTTCCAGCTCATCCAGGCGGCGGTCGACGTGGGCATTGCGCGCGGCACCATCGCGGAGACGGTCGATTTCATCCGCACCAAGACGCGCCCGTGGATCGACAGCCAGCGCGACCATGCATGGGAAGACCCGTACTCGATCCAGGCGGTGGGCGACCTGCAGATCCGGCTGCATGCAAGCGAGGCCCTGCTGGAGCGTGCGGGCCGTGCGATCGACCGCGCGGTGGCCGCGCCAGATGCCGACAGCGTGGCTGCGGCGCAGATCGCGACGGCGGAGGCCAAGGTGCTGTCTACCGAGATCGCGATTCTTGCGACCAACAAGCTGTTCGAATTGGCGGGCACGCGCTCGACGCTGGGGCAGTACAACCTCGACCGCCATTGGCGCAATGCACGCACGCACACGCTGCATGACCCGGTGCGGTGGAAGTACGCCATCGTGGGCAACTACTTCCTCAATGGCGTGAAGCCGCCGTTCCATGCCTGGAGCTGAGGTGACGGTCCCCTTGTTGCGCATCGAAGCCATCGAGGCCGCGTACCAACGCTCCATCGTCGCGCTGCACGGTGTGAGCCTGGACGTGCGCGCCGGCGAAATCCACGCGTTGCTCGGCGCCAACGGTGCAGGCAAATCGACCACGCTCAAGGCGGTGTCGAACCTGCTGCCGGCCGAGCGCGGGCAGGTGACGGCCGGGCGCATCGTCTTCGACGGGCACGACACGAGCCGCACCAGCTCGGCAGATCTCGTCAGGCTTGGCCTGGTTCAGGTGCTGGAGGGTCGCCACTGCTTTCGCACGCTGACTGTGGAAGAAAACCTGCTGACTGGCGGGCTCGGCCGCGGCACGCGGCGCTCGGAAGTCGCCGAAGACCTCGCGCGGGTCTACGCGATCTTTCCCAAGCTGAAGGAAAGGCGACGCACGCTCGCCGGCCTGAGTTCCGGCGGCGAACAGCAGATGACGGCCATCGGCCGCGCGCTGATGTCGCGGCCCCGGCTGCTGGTGCTCGACGAGCCGTCGATGGGGCTGGCGCCGCTGGTGGTGCGCGACATCTTCGAGCAGCTGAGGCGGCTCAACCGCGAGCAGGGCCTGTCGATCCTCGTTGCCGAGCAGAACTCCACCGTCGCGCTTCAGTACGCCGACCGCGCAACGGTGCTCGATGCGGGAGTCGCGGTACTTGGCGGCGATGCACAGGCCCTGCGCCAGCGTGCCGACATCCAGTCTTTCTATTTCGGCGAAGGCGTTCCCGAAGCCTTGGCCTGAAGACCGAACCTAGCGCTCGGCAACGTCGGCCAGCAGCGCCGCGCTATTCATGCGCAGTGATGGAGGAAGGGCCTCCGGTGCGCCGTTCGTGCGGATCACGCGGCCGCTGCTCAATACCCGATTGCGCACCTGCTGCGCCCCCGCCGTGAGGTTGTAGTCGATGCGGTAGTCCCATGCCGCGACCGGCACCTTGCGATCACCAAGGCGCTCGATGCGCACTTCCGCCGCGCTGCGCTCGCCCGACCTGATCTCGCTGGCCTGCGAGAGGCCCCGCCCGAAGCCGATGACCGTTCCGGCACTGTCGTACAGCGTGACCAGCACCTCGATGCCGACCAGTGCCATTTCGTCTTTGCGCGCATTGACAAGGCGGCCGAACAGCCACGTCTCGCCATCTTGTTGCACCAGTCGCACGCGCGTGAACTGCAGCGGCGGACCCTCGATCTTCCAGTACGGCGCCGATAGCGCATCCACCTGCAGTTCCTGCCGCGTGAGGGTTCCGTCGCCCGGCAGCTTGACCAGCACCGGCACCATTTCGCCGGGCATCAGCGTGCCGATGGGGACCGATTCGCTGTTCTCGCCGATGCGGCTGTCGCGGTCGAAGAAGATCGCCTTGACGTTCGGCCGCTCGAGGGCCGTGCCGGTTTCGTTGCGCGCAATCACCAGCAGTTGGGGTTTGGCCGAGCTGCCGTTGCCCACCAGCACCTGGCGCGCCTCGAGCTTGAGGCCTTCGCTCGGAATGGTGCGCTGCGCTGTCGAAGCCCCGCCGGGCCTGTACGCGCCCGCCGGCTGGTTGCGGTCGATGACGTAGGCCATGACACCGAAAAAGCCCGTGACCAGCACCACCACCGCCGCCGCGCCCAGGGCGATCATCCGGGCCATGCTCTTGCTGCGTGCCGACTGCTCGATCGCCAACCGTCGGCCGGCTTCGTTCTTGACCTGCTCGAGCACCCGCTCCAGCCGGTCGGAGACGTCGTCCTCGACGACCGACATCGACCCGCAATGCGCGCAGGTGTACTGGTTGAGGCCGGCGCGTTGAAGCACGCTGCTGCCGCATTCACCGCACTTCAGCGTCTGCAGGTCGATGGTCAAAGGTGCTCCCTCGTGGCGATTGCGCCGCGGCGGCAATGCCGGGCGTTACCGTGCGCATCTTAGCGAGGAGCCTGATTGCCAACGGCGCTCAGATCGGCGTGCCAGTGTTCTCCGTCCATCCACCGCCCAGCGTCTTGTAGAAGGTCACGAGGTTCGTCAGGCGCGACAGGCGCGTGGTGATGAGGTTCTGCTGCGCCGTGTAAAGCGAGCGCTGCGAATCGAGCACGCTGAGGTAGCTGTCGACACCGCGGCGGAATCGCGCGTCCGACAGCCGGTAGCTCTCTGCCGTCGCGTTCACCAGCGACTGTTGTGCATCGAGCTGACGGCCCAGCGTGTTGCGTTGCGCCAGCGCATCCGAAACCTCGCGGAACGCCGTCTGGATTGCCTTCTCGTACTGCGCCACCGAGATGTCGCGGCTCACTGTCGCTATCTTGAGGTTGGCGCGGTTGGCGCCACCGTCGAAGATCGGCAGCGAGATCTGCGGTGCGAAGCTCCAGCTGCCCGAGCCGCCCTTGAACAGGCCCGAGAGCTGGCTGCTCGACGTGCCGGCTGACGCGGTGAGGCTGATGCTCGGATAGAAAGCCGCACGCGCCGCGCCGATGTAGGCGTTGGCGGCTTTCAGGTCGCGCTCGGCCTGCAGGATGTCGGGTCGCCGTTGCAGCAGCTCCGAGGGCAGCCCGGGCGGAATGGTGGCCAGCGGGCTCGCTGCGGCTGCCGTGCCATCGGGCAGCGACTGCGGCAGCAGTTCGTCCGGCACGTCTGCGCCCACGAGCAGCACCAGCGCATTGCGGTCTTGCGCTACCTGGGAGGTGTAGCGCTCGACGTCGACGCGCGCGGTGTCGACGCTGGTCTGCGCCTGGCTCAGCGTGAGCGCCGACGCCGCGCCCAGTTCAAAGCTGCGCTGGTTGAGGCTGTAGGAGTCGCTCTGGCTGCGCAGGGTGTCGCGCGCGAGCTTCAGCTGGTCCTGGTCGGCCGCCAACGTGAGGTAGCTCGTCGCCACCTCGGCCACCAGCGTGATCTGCGTGCTGCGGCGTGCCTCGGCCGTGGAGAAGAACTGCTCCAGCGCCTGCGCGCTCAGGCTTCGCACGCGGCCGAACAGGTCGATTTCGTAGGAGCTGAACCCGACCGAAGCGCTGTACTGCCGCGCCGTGAGGGCTTCGCCGGTCGACGACAGGTCGGTCGGCGTGCGGCTGCCGCTGCCGCCGGCACTGGCGTTGACGGTGGGGAAGAGCGCTGCGTCCTGCACCCGGTACTGGGCGCGGGCCTTCTCGATATTCAGCACCGCGACGCGCAGGTCGCGGTTGTTGGCGAGGCTCATCTCGATCACGCGCTGCAGCGACGGATCGGTGAAGACGTTGCGCCAGCCGAGGTCGGCCACCGGCGTGGAGGCCGGGGCGTTGCCTGTGTCGCCGGCGAATTTGCCGGCCACGGGCGCCGCGGGTTGCTGGTAAGTGGGAATCAGGCTGCAGCCGGCCATCAGGGCGGCGAGCGCGAGCGGAGCAAGGCGGAATGGTTTCATGGCAGACACCTCAGGAAGCGGCCGCAGCCGGTTGTGCATGCGAGTCCGGCAAGGCGGGCAAAGCAGGCGAGGGCGACCGTCCCTTGAAGAGGCCGCGCACCAGCACGAAGAAAAGCGGCACGAAGAAGATCGCGAGCAGCGTGCCCGACAGCATGCCGCCGATGACGGCCGTGCCCAGCGCATGCTGCGCGCCGGCCCCCGCACCGGTGCCCAGCACCATCGGCAGCACGCCGAGGATGAAGGCCAGCGAGGTCATGAGGATGGGGCGCAGGCGCAGGCGCGCCGCCTCCAGCGCGGACTCGACCAGTCCCTTGCCCTGCGCGTGCAGGTCCTTCGCGAACTCCACGATCAGGATGGCGTTCTTCGACGCGAGGCCGATGGTGGTGAGCAGGCCCACCTGGAAGTACACGTCGTTCATCTTCCACGTCAGGATCGCGCCGATCAGCGCGCCCAGCACGCCGAGCGGCACCACCAGGATCACCGAGAACGGAATCGCCCAGCTTTCGTACAGCGCCGCAAGGCACAGGAACACGATCAGGATCGACAGCCCATAGAGCAGGCCGGTCTGGCCGCTCGATGCCTTCTCCTGGCGCGACAGGCCGGTCCATTCATAGCCGATCCCTGGTGGCAGCTGCGCGACCGCCGCTTCCACGATGGCAAGCGCCTCGCCGCTGGACGCGGCTCCCGGCATCGCCATGCCCAGGATTTCCACCGAGGGCACCCCGTTGTAGCGCTCCAGGCGGGGCGAGCCGGAACTCCAGCCCGCCTTGGCGAATGAGGTGAAGGGCACCATCGTTCCGGCGCTGTTGCGCACGTACCAGCGGTCGATGTCCTCCGGCAGCATCCGGTACTGTGCATCGGCCTGCAGCATCACCTTCTTCACGCGCCCCTTGTCGATGAAGTCGTTGACGTAGCTGCTGCCCCAGGCGGTGGAGAAGGTGTCGTTGATGTCGGACATCGAAAGGCCCTGGGCCTGTGCCTTGTGCGGATCGATCTCGAGCCTGAATTCGGGCGTGTCTTCCATCCCGTTGGGGCGCACGGCCACCAGGCGCTTGTCCTTGGCCAGCGTGCCGAGCAGCTGGTTGCGCGCCTGCATCAAGGCCTCGTGCCCGAGGTTGGCGCGGTCCTGCAGCATCAGGTCGAAGCCGGTCGCGTTGCCGAGCTCTGCCACGGCGGGCGGTGCGAAGGCGAACACCTTTGCGTCCCTGATTGTGTTGAAGAAGGCACCGGCCTTTGCGGCCACTCCCGTCACGCTCAGTGCCTCGCCCTCGCGTTCATTCCAGGGCTTGAGCTTGATGAAGGCAAAGCCCGTGTTCTGCCCGCTGCCCGCGAAGCTGAAACCCGCCACCGTGAAGATGCCCGAGACCGCGTCTTTCTGATCGACCAGGAAGTGATGCTCCACCTGGCGGATGACTTCTTCCGTGCGCGTGTTCGTCGCGCCCGGCGGCAGCTGCACCAGCGCAAACATCGTGCCCTGGTCTTCGTCGGGCAGAAAGCCGATGGGCAGCTTCATGAAGCCGAACACCACCACGGCAAACAAGACCGCGTACAGGGCCATGTAGCGCCAGCCCTTGCCCACCATGTGCCGCACGATGCCCTGGTAGCGGTGGTTGCCGCGATCGAAGCTGCGGTTGAACCATCCGAAGAAGCCGGTGGTGGCCATTGCATGATCCTTGTCGACCGGCTTGAGCAGCGTCGCGCAAAGGGCCGGCGTGAGCACCAGCGCCACGAGCACCGACAGCGTCATGGCCGAGACGATGGTGATGGAGAACTGCCGGTAGATCACACCCGTGGAGCCGCCGAAGAAAGCCATCGGCACGAACACCGCCGCCAGCACCAGGGCCACGCCGACCAGCGCGCCGGTGATCTGGCCCATGGACTTGCGCGTGGCCTCCTTGGGCGGGAGGCCTTCATCGGCCATCACACGCTCGACGTTCTCGACGACCACGATTGCATCGTCCACCAGCAGCCCGATGGCGAGCACCATCGCGAACATCGTCAGTGTGTTGATGGTGAAGCCGAAGGCCGCGAGCACGCCGAAGGTGCCCAGCAGCACCACGGGAACCGCAATGGTCGGGATCAGCGTGGCGCGGAAATTCTGCAGGAAGAGATACATCACCAGGAACACCAGCACCACGGCCTCGACGAGCGTCTTGATGACCTCCTCGATGGAGATCCGCACGAAGGGCGTGGTGTCGTAGGGCTTCTGCACCTTCATGCCCTGCGGAAAGAACTTCTCGAGCTCGGCGACGCGCGCATCGACGGCCTTGACCGTGTCGAGCGCATTGGCGCCGGTGGCCAGCTTGATGGCCAGGCCCGCGGCCGGCTTGCCGTTGTAGCGACCGACCGTGTTGTACGACTCGCTGCCGAGCTCGATGCGGGCTACGTCGCGCAGGCGGACCTGCGAGCCGTCGGTCTGCGTGCGCAGCAGGATGTCCTCGAACTCCTGCGCGGTCTTCAGGCGCGTCTGCGAGGTGATGGTGGCGTTGAGCTGCTGGTTGCTTGCCGCAGGCATGCCGCCGAGCTGGCCGGCCGAAACCTGCGCGTTCTGCGCCGTGATCGCGTTCTTCACATCCAGCGGCGTGAGGCTGAAGCTGGAGAGCTTGTTCGGGTCGAGCCATACGCGCATGGCGTACTGCGAGCCGAAGAGCGTGGTGTCGCCCACGCCCTCGACGCGGCTGATTGCGTCCTGGACGTTGGCCGCGACGTAGTCGGACAGGTCCGACCCGTTCATGCTGCCGTCTTCGGAGGTGAAGGCCAACACGTTCAGAAAGTTGGTGGCCGACTTCGTGACGGTGACGCCCTGTTGCTGCACCTCTTGCGGCAGCAGCGGCGTGGCGAGCGAGAGCTTGTTCTGCACCTGCACCTGAGCGGTGTCGGGGTCGGTTCCGTTCTCGAAGGTGAGCGTGATGGTGACCGAGCCCGACGACTCGCTGGTCGAGGCCATGTAGCTCAGCCGGTCCAGCCCCTTCATCTTCTGCTCGATGACCTGGGTGACGGTGTCTTCGAGCGTCTTGGCGGAAGCGCCGGGGTAGTTGGCGGTGATTGCGACGGCGGGCGGCGCGATGCTCGGGTACTGCGCGATCGGCAGCGTGGCGATGGACATGACGCCGCCCAGCATCACGATGATGGCGAGGACCCACGCGAAGATGGGGCGGTCGATGAAGAAGCGTGCCATGGTGGTCTTCCTGGATCAGTCCGCCGTGGCGCCGGGCGAGGGGAGGGCCGCCTTGGCCGTGGTTTCGGTGCCGGGCTTGGACTTGGGGTTCCACTGCACCGTCTTCACCTCGACGCCCGGCGCCGCGCGCTGCAGGCCGTCCACCACGAGCTGGTCGCCGGCCTGCAGGCCGCTGCGCACCAGCCATTGGTCGCCGATGGCGCGTTCCGTTTCGAGCACGCGCCGCTGCAGCTTGTGCTGGGCATCCACCACGTAGGCCGTCGGCTTGCCGGTGCTGTCGCGCGACACGGCCTGCTGCGGCACCATGAGCGCCTGTTCCTTCACGCCTTCCTGCAGCACGGCGCGCACGTACATGCCGGGCAGCAGGTCCGCCTTGGGGTTGGGGAACACCGCGCGCAGCGTGATGGCGCCGGTGTTCTGGTCTACAGTGACGTCAGAGAACTCGAGCTTGCCTTCGAGCGGATAGGCGCTCCCGTCTTCGAGCAGCAGCCGCACCTTCGCGGCGTTGGCGCCGCTCTTTTGCAGATCGCCGCGGGCCATGGCCTGCTTCAACTGAAGCATCGCGGCGCTGGACTGCGTCACGTCGACATAGATCGGATCGAGCTGCTGGATGGTGGCCAGCGCGGTCGACTGGCTCGCCGTGACCAGTGCGCCGGGCGTGACCGTCGACTTGCCGATGCGGCCGGAGATCGGTGCGTCGATGCGTGCATAGGCTAGGTTGATGCGGCTCGTCTCCACATTGGCTCGCGCCGAGGCGACGTCGGCCTCGCCTTGGCCCAGCGAGGCGGCGGCGTCGTCGTAGTCCTGCTGGCTCACGGCCTTGATGGCGACCAACTCCTTGTAGCGCTCGGCCTTCAGCCGCGTGGTCGTGAGGCTGGCCTGAGCCTTGGCGAGCGCGGCGACGTTGCTGTCGTAAGTCGCCTTGTAGGTGGCGGGATCGATCTGGTAGAGCGCCTCGCCAGCCTTCACGTCGCTGCCTTCGCGGAACTGGCGGGCCTTCACGATGCCGCCTACCTGGGGCCGTACGTCGGCGATGAGAAAGGGCGTCGTGCGCCCGGGCAGCTCGGCCGTGATGGCCACGCGCTGCGGCTGCACAGACACTACCCCCACCTCGGGCATGCCCTGCGCGGCGGGCGGCCCGCCCGGTGGCTTGCCGCACGCGACAAGCATGAAGGTGGACGCGAGGGCTGCCGTGAAGGTCAGGCCATAGGTGAAAGGTGGACGCATGGCGAATCTCCTGAAGAGCGACGGATCGGTGATGGGGTCGGCCCGTCTTTAAACAGACAGTAGTGTCTAGTAATGTATTTTGACTTCCAGGGGCTTTCAATTAATAATGAACACTGTTGTCTAGAAATGAGGAGACATTTAGATGCGAGTCAAAACAGAGGCCAAACGCGATGCCATCGTTCAGGTGGCCGCCGAGGTCTTCCGGGAGCTGGGGTTCGAAGGGGCCTCCATGGTGGAGATCGCTGCGCGCGTGGGCGGCTCGAGGGCCACGCTGTATGGCTACTTCAGCTCCAAGGAGGAGTTGTTCGTTGCCGTGACTCACGGCACGGCCAAGGTCCATTTCGCGCCAATTTTTGAGGCGCTCGGGCAGGAGAGCGACGACGACCTCGAGCAGGTGCTGCAACGCTTCGGCGAAAAAATCCTGGCAGTGGTGTGTTCGCAGGAGGCCATCCAGGCGCGCAGGGCCGTGATCGCGGAGTCCGGCCGCAGCGACATCGGGCGGTTGTTCTACGAAGGTGGGCCCAAGAAGGGGCTGACCGAACTGGCGGGGTTCCTGGAACTGCAGATGCAAAAGGGCCGGCTGCGCAAGGCCGATCCGCAGGTAGCGGCACGCCACCTGACGGCATTGCTGGATTCGGAGACCGTCATGCCGGCTCTTATCGGTATCGATGGACCGTTGTCCCGAAAGGATTTGCGGGAAGCGACGCGACGGGCTCTGCAGACCTTTCTCGGAGGCTATGCGCCCGAAGGAAGGAAGGCCAAGTGAGCCTGCGATATGCGCGCCGCGCGCACCCGGCTTGCGTTGGCACGGTCAATCCCGTACGCTGACCCGGCGTCTTTGCGCACCGCCCGAGCCCTTGCGGGCCGCCGGGCCAGCTTTGCGGACGCCAAGGAGTCCATGCCATGCCAAGCCGATCGAACGGCCTCGCGGCCGAAGTGGAAGCAGTGCGAACGCTGGCGCTCGTCGGCGCCGCGGCCGCCGGCAAGACCTCTCTTGCCGAGGCTTTGTTGTACAAGGCGGGCGCCATCGGGGCCTGCGGGAGCATCGAACGCGGCAGCACCGTCAGCGACCACGACCCGCTCGAGCGCCGCATGCAGCACTCGCTCAATGCATCGGTGATGCACCTCACGCATTCCGGCACGCGCATCCACTTCATCGACACGCCCGGCGGCCCCGACTTCCTTGGCCAGAGCCTGCCGGCTCTGGAGGCGGTCGAAACGGCGGCAGTGGTCATCAATGCCGCCACCGGCATCGAGCCGATGGCGGTGCGCATGATGGAGTACGCGGCCTCGCGCCACCTCGCCCGCATGATCATCGTCACCAAGATCGACTCGCAGGGCGTCTCGCTGGCGGGCCTGCTGGCCGACATCCAGGCCACCTTCGGCCGCGAATGCCTGCCGCTGAACCTGCCCGACGGGGTCGGCAGGCAGGTGGTGGACTGTTTTTTCAACCGCTTCGGGCGGTCCGACTTCGGCCCTGTAGAAGCGGCGCACCGCGCGCTGGTGGAGCAGGTGGTCGAGGTCGACGCGGCCTTCGTCGACCGCTACCTCGAGGAAGGCGACGTGGATCCGGCCGAGCTGCATGCGCCGCTCGAGCAGGCGTTGCGCGAAGGCCACCTGATCCCGGTGTGCTTCGTCTCGTCGCGCAGCGGCGCCGGCGTGGCCGAGCTGTTGGACGTGATCGTCAAGCTCCTGCCAGACCCGACCGAGGCCAACCCGCCGGACTTCATCGTCGGCGAGGGCGCGCAGGCCAAGCCCATGGAGGCCAGGCCCGACCCGTCGCTGCACGTGCTGGCGCACGTGTTCAAGGTCACGATCGACCCCTATGTCGGCAAGATGGGCATCTTCCGCGTGCACCAGGGCACGCTCACGCGCGACAGTCAGCTCTACATCGGCGACGGCCGCAAGCCTTTCAAGGTGGGGCACCTGTTCATGCTCCAGGGCAAGGACCATGTCGAGGTGTCGCACGCGGTGCCTGGCGACATCGTGGCGGTGGCCAAGGTCGAGGAGATCCATTTCGACGCTGTGCTGCACGATGTGGCCGAAGACAGCCACGTGCATCTCGCACCTCTGGCGTTCCCGGTGCCGGTGTACGGCCTGGCCGTGGAGCCCAAGCGCCATGGCGACGAGCAGCGCGCATGGGAAATCCTCGGCAAGCTCACGGCCGAGGATCCGTGCCTGCGCATCGAGCATGTGGCCGCGACCAACGAGACAGTCCTCTACGGGCTCGGCGAACTGCACCTGCGCATCGTGCTCGAACGCCTGCGCGAGGTGTATCGCTTCGAGGTCCAGACGCGGCCGCCCCGCATTGCCTACCGCGAGAGCGTGACCGTGCCGGCCGAGGGCCACCACCGGCACAAGAAACAGACCGGCGGCGCTGGCCAGTTCGGCGAAGTCTTCCTGCGCATCGAGCCGTTGGCGCGCGGTGCGGGCTTCCAGTTCGCCGATGAGGTCAGGGGCGGGGCGATTCCGGGCCAGTTCATCCCCGCAGTCGAGAAGGGCGTGCGCGAGGTGCTGGTGTGCGGCGCGATCGCCGGCTACCCGGTGGTCGATGTGCGCGTTGTTGTGCACGATGGCAAGCACCACAGCGTCGACAGCAAGGACATCGCCTTCGCGACTGCCGGCCGCAAGGCCTTCATGGCCGCCATCCGCGAGGCCCGGCCGGTCGTGCTCGAGCCGATCGTCCAGATCGAGATCGACGTGCCGGAGCATTCCGTCGGAGATGTCACGAGCGACCTGTCGTCGCGGCGCGGCCTGGTCACCGGAACGTCGGCCCTGGGGGGCGGTGTTGTGGCCGTCGGCGGGCAAGTACCCATGGCCGAACTGGCCAACTACCAGTCGCGACTCAATGCAATGACCAGCGGCCAGGGCCGATACACCATCGCGTTGTCACACTACGAAGCCGTGCCGCCGGCCATCCAGCAGACGCTGACGGACCAGTACCGGGTGCATGAAGAGGACTAGGGGAATTGTGTTTGCGAGATATCGCAATGAGCCCGGCTACCGAAGCACCAGCACAGGCAGCGCCGAATGCGCCAGCACGTGCTGCGTCTCGCTGCCAAGCAGCAGCCGCTTGATGCCCTTGCGGCCGTGCGAGGCCATCACGATCAGGTCGCTCTTGTGCTTTTTCGCCGCGGCGATGATCGACTCCGCCACAAGGTCCGAGTTGGCCGTTGCCGTCTTGACACGCACGCCGCTTTCCTTGGCGCGTGCGCTCACGGTGTCGAGCATTGCCTGTGCCTTCTCGGCCCATTGCTTCTCGACGCGGCCGATGTCCTCTGGCGAAAAGGTCATGGAGCCCTCGAAGTAGCTTCGGGGGTAGCGCGGAACCACGTTGATCGCCACCAGGTCGGCATCGTTCTGTGCGGCGAGAGCGATCGCGCTCGCGACAGCCTTCTTCGAGAGTGTGGAGCCGTCGGTAGCGACGAGGATGCGCTTGAACATGTGGGGTCTCCAGGGAAAGGTATGCCGCGAGCTTAGGCAGGCCGGGGCCCCGAGCGTTGATACAGATCAAAGAGCGTGGTGCGGCCCGCCATTAGCCTCGCTCCGATGCAAGCTGCGCTCGCCCCGTTCTCTACGCATCCGTCGGCTCCGGCCACCGCCGACACCTGGCAGGTACTCGACGACCCGGCCGAATGGCCGGCGTTCGGCCAGCTGGAGGAGGGCGATGCAGCCACCGGCCAGTGGGCATCGCAGGTCGCGGTCGAAGGCATGCACTGCACCGCTTGCGCTTTCACCGTCGAGGCTGCGCTGCTGAAGGTGCCCGGAGTGCGCGAGGCACAGGTCAATGGGGCCAACCGGCGGGCGCGCGTTGTGTGGTCGGCCGCGGTCACCCGGCCTTCACGCTGGTTCGAGGCTTCGGCCGCGGCCGGATACCCGCTGGTTCCCGCCGGCAGCCAGTTGGCAAGCGCGGGGCGCGCGCGCGAACTGCGCATGGCGCTGTGGCGCTGGCTGGTCTCGGGCTTCTGCATGATGCAGGTGATGATGTATGCCTACCCGGCTTACATCGCCAGGCCGGGCGACATGACGGACGACGCCGCGCAGTTGCTGCGCTGGGCCTCCTGGGTGCTCACGCTGCCCGTCGTGCTGTTCTCCTGCGGTCCCTTCTTCAGCAGCGCCTGGCGCGACCTGCGCGCGGGCCGTATCGGCATGGATCTTCCGGTGGCGTTCGGCGTGCTCGCGACCTTCGCGGTCAGCAGCGCCGCCACCTTCGACGCCGGCGGGCCGCTGGGCCACGAGGTCTACTTCGACTCGCTGACGATGTTCGTCTTCTTCCTGCTGACCGGCCGCTGGCTCGAGGCATGCCTGCGAGACCGTACCGCCGGCTCGCTCGAGGCCCTGATGAACCGCCTGCCCGACAGCATCGATCGACTCGCTCCAGATGGCAGCTGGACCCGCGTGGCCGTGCGCAGGCTCGCAGCCGCAGATGTGGTGCGCGTGCGCCCCGGCGAGGCGTTTCCGGCCGACGGCGTGGTGATCGAAGGCGACACCAGCGCCGACGAGGCCCTGCTGACAGGCGAATCCCGCCCCGTGCCGCGCCCCCGCGGCGACCGCGTGCTGGCCGGCAGCCACAACCTCTCTGCGGTGGTCAGTGTGCGGATCGAATCGGTGGGCGAGGGCACGCGCTTCGCCCAGATCGTGCGGCTGATGGAAAGCGCCGCCTCGCGCAAGCCGCGCCTGGCGCTGCTGGCGGACCGGGTGGCGCGGCCTTTCCTCGTCGCGGTGCTCGCATCGGCGGCGATGGCGGCAGTGTTCTGGTGGCACACGGACCCGGGCAAGGCGCTGATGGTGGCGGTCGCGGTGCTCATCGTGACTTGCCCCTGTGCGCTCTCGCTCGCGACCCCGGCTGCCATGCTCGCGAGCGCCGGCGCCCTGGCGCGCGGCGGCGTGCTGACTTCCAACCTGCAGGCGCTGGAGGCACTGGCATCGGTCGATACGGTCGTGTTCGACAAGACGGGCACGTTGACTGGCGACATCCCGCGGCTGGAGCGCATCTATTGCCGGCAGGGCCTGCGGCCCGGCGACGCACTTGAAATGGCGGCGGCGCTCGCTGCGCAGTCGCTGCATCCCGTTGCGCAGGCGCTGGTGAATGCGTGGAATGCTCAGTTCCGCTCGCCACCGGGCTGGACCGTGGAACAGGCCACCGAAGCGGCAGGGCTCGGGCTCGAAGGCCTGCTGCGCAGAGCGCATGCGCGCACCGGAACAGGCCAGCGTGCGCGTCTTGGCTCGTCGAGCTTCTGCAGCGTGAATGCGCTGGAGGTTGACGCTGCGCAGGTCCATCTGGCCGACGAGCAGGGGTGGGTCGCCAGCTTCGTGCTGGCCGAAGAGCTTCGCGCCGATGCCGCCGTTGCGGTGGCTGCGCTGCGCGCGCAGGGCCTGACGGTGCGGCTGCTCTCGGGCGATCGCGACAGCGCCGCGAAGGAGATCGCCGCGCGCTGCGGCATCGACTTCGCGCAGGGTGGCTGCACGCCGGAGGACAAGCTCGACGGGCTCTGGCGGCTGCAGGCCGAGGGACGGCAGATTGCGATGGTGGGCGACGGCCTGAACGACGGTCCCTCGCTGGCGCGTGCGAACGCCTCGTTCGCCTTCGGCCGCAGCGTGCCGCTGTCGCGCGCGCACGCCGATTTCGTCGTGCTGGGCGACAGGCTCGCCACCATTCCAGATGCCATCGCGCAAGCCCGCAAGACGCTGCACGTGGTGCGCCAGAACCTCTGGTGGGCCGGAGGCTACAACGCGCTGTGCGTGCCGCTCGCCGTGGCGGGCTGGTTGCCGGCATGGCTCGCGGGCCTGGGCATGGCGGCGAGCTCCCTCGTGGTGGTCCTCAATGCGGCGCGGCTCGCGGCCGCCGGCAAGGCAAGCCGCTGATGGACATCCTCTTCCTGCTCATCCCGCTGTCCGTGGTGCTGGTTCTCGCGATCCTCGGCGGGCTCTGGTGGGCGATCGAGCGCGGCCAGTTCGACGACGTCGAAACCGAAGGCGACCGCATCCTGCACGGCGATTGATTTGCATCAAGCCCGCGAGGCAGAGGCCCACGGAAACTGCCCACAACTCATTCAAGGGCACGACGATGCAACAACCGAACCCACCCGCCGCGGTATACGACGACACCGTCGTGCGGCAGTTCGCGCTCATGTCCGTGGTCTGGGGCGTGGTCGGCATGCTGGTCGGCGTGATCATCGCCTCCCAGCTGACCTGGCCCGAGCTCAACCTCGGCATTCCATGGCTCAGCTACGGGCGACTGCGGCCGCTGCACACCAACGCGGTCATCTTCGCGTTCGGCGGCTGCGCGCTGATGGCCACGAGCTTCCACGTGGTTCAGCGCACCTGCCAGGTGGGCCTCTTCGCGCCGAAGCTCGCGTCCTTCGTGTTCTGGGGCTGGCAGGCCGTGATCGTCGCGGCCGCCATCAGCCTGCCGATGGGCTACACCAGCGGCAAGGAATACGCCGAGCTGGAGTGGCCCATCGACCTGCTGATCGCGGTGGTCTGGGTGGCCTACGCCATCGTGTTCTTCGGCACCATCGGCATGCGCCGCGTGCGCCACATCTACGTGGCGAACTGGTTCTTCGGAGCCTTCATCATCGCGGTGGCGCTGCTGCACATCGTCAACAGCGCAGAGGTTCCGGCGGGCTGGATGAAAAGCTACTCGGCCTATGCCGGCGTGCAGGACGCGATGGTGCAGTGGTGGTACGGCCACAACGCCGTGGGCTTCTTCCTCACCGCGGGCTTCCTCGGGATGATGTATTACTACATCCCCAAGCAGGCTGGCCGGCCGGTGTATTCGTACCGGCTGTCCATCGTCCACTTCTGGGCGCTGATCTTCACCTACATGTGGGCCGGCCCGCACCACCTGCACTACACGGCACTGCCGGACTGGACGCAATCGCTGGGCATGGTGTTCTCGCTGATCCTGCTGGCGCCGAGCTGGGGCGGCATGATCAACGGCGTGATGACGCTTTCGGGCGCCTGGCACAAGCTGCGCACCGACCCGATCCTGCGCTTCCTGATCGTCGCGCTGTCGTTCTACGGCATGTCGACCTTCGAGGGTCCGATGATGTCCATCAAGACCGTCAACGCCCTGAGCCACTACACCGACTGGACCATCGGCCACGTGCACTCCGGCGCGCTCGGCTGGGTGGGGTTCATCACCATGGGCTCGCTCTACTACCTGATCCCGCGCATGTATGGCCGCACCACCATGTACAGCGTGAAGGCCATCGAGGCGCACTTCTGGATCGCCACCATCGGCATCGTCCTGTACATCGCCGCCATGTGGATCGCCGGCGTGATGCAAGGGCTGATGTGGCGCGCCATCAACCCCGACGGCACGCTCACCTACACCTTCGTGGAGAGCGTGAAGGCCACTTTCCCGTTCTACGTGGTGCGCCTGATCGGCGGACTGCTCTATCTGTCCGGGATGCTGGTGATGGCCTGGAACGTCTGGATGACCGTCATCTCGGGCCGCTCGGTGCGCGTCGAGATCCCGCCCCCCGTCATGGCCCACACCTGAGGACGCACGATGAACCCGAACACCCCCAAGTCCAGCGGCTTTACCCACGAGAAGATCGAGACCAACAACCTGCTGATGATCGTGCTGATCCTCGTGGTCGTGGCCGTCGGCGGCCTTGTCGAGATCGTGCCGCTCTTCTTCCAGAAGTCGACCACCGAGGCGGTGCAGGGCGTCAAGCCGCTCACGCCGCTGCAGCTCGCCGGCCGTGACGTCTACCTGCGCGAGGGTTGCTACAACTGCCACTCGCAGATGATCCGGCCCTTCCGCTCGGAGACGCTGCGCTACGGCCATTACTCGGTGGCTGGCGAGTTCGTCTACGACCACCCGTTCCAGTGGGGCAGCAAGCGCACCGGCCCCGACCTGCATCGCGTGGGCGGCAAGTACAGCGACGAGTGGCACCGCATCCACCTGAACAATCCGCGCGACCTGGTTCCCGAATCGAACATGCCGGCCTATTCATGGCTGGAAAAGGCCCTCGTCGACGCCGAAGCCTTGCCAACCCACATGCGCGCGCTGCGCCGTGTCGGCGTGCCCTACACCGACGAGGAAATCGCCAAGGCCACGGAAGAGGTCACGGGCAAGACCGAGATGGAGGCCACGGTGGCCTACCTGCAATCGCTGGGCCTGGCTCTCAAGTAAGCACAGCGGCAAAGGACCGAAACCATGATCGACGTCACCACCTTGCGCGTTGCAGCCACCGTCGTGTGCTTCGCGCTATTCATCGGCATCGTGATCTGGGCGTATTCGCGTCGCAACGCGCGCGACTTCCAGGAAGCGGCCCGCTTGCCGTTCGAGCAGGACTGAAGGGAGAACCACGATGAGCGATTTCATCAGCCATTTCTGGTCGAACTACGTGGCCGCGGCCTCGCTGCTGAGCATCCTCGGCTGCGTGCTGCTGCTGTGGTTCACAGCCCGCAAGCGGGTTGCGCCGAACGCCGACAACACCACGGGCCACGTCTGGGACGAGGACCTGCGCGAAGCCAACAACCCGTTGCCCATGTGGTGGATCGGCCTGTTCGTGCTGACCATCGTCTTCGGGCTGGGCTACCTGGCGATCTTTCCGGGCCTGGGGAGTTTTCGCGGCCAGTCCGACTGGAGCTCGCGCGGCGAATACGAGGCGGACGTCGCCAAGGCCACGCAAGAGCTGGCACCCGTCTACGCGAAATACGCCGCCATGCCGGTCGAGGAGGTTGCAAGGGACCCGCAGGCCAGGGCCATCGGGGAGCGTCTCTTCATGAACAACTGCGCCCAGTGCCATGGTTCCGACGCGCGCGGCAGCAAGGGCTTTCCCAACCTGACCGACAAGGACTGGCTGCACGGCGGCACGCCCGAGAAGATCGTCGAGAGCATCACCAAGGGCCGAGTCGGCGTGATGCCGCCGATGGCTGCGGCCGTCGGCACACCGGATGACGTGAAGAACGTTGCCAACTACGTGCTGAGCCTGGCGGGCGAGCCGCACGACTCGTTGCGTGCCGGACTCGGAAAGTCGAAGTTCACGGTCTGCGCGGCCTGCCACGGCATCGGCGGCGTGGGCAACCAGGCCATCGGTGCGCCCAACCTGAGCGACAAGATCTGGCTCCACGGCTACGGCGAGGCCGCCATCGTCCAGATGATCAACGGGGGCAAGCACAACGAGATGCCCGCGCAGGAAGGCCGTCTTACCGAGGCGCAGATCCGGATGCTCGCGTCGTATGTCTGGGGGTTTTCCAACAATACCAACACGGCCGCGGCCACGCCGTGAAACCCGAGATCGGCGCAACGCCATGACCCGGAAGATCATTCCCATCGTCAGCGCGGGCAGCGAGGAGGTCGGCCTTTACGAAGCCACGAAGAAGATCTATCCCCGCACGGTGCGCGGCATGTTCGCGCGCTGGCGCTGGGCCATGGTCTTTCTTACGCAGCTGGTGTTCTACGGCCTGCCGTGGGTGGAGTGGGGCGAGCGGCAGATGGTGCTGTTCGACCTGGCCGCGCGCCGCTTCTACATCTTCGGGCTGGTGCTGTATCCGCAGGACCTGATCTATCTCTCGGGCCTGCTGGTCATCAGTGCGCTGTCGCTCTTTCTCTTCACCGCGGTGGCGGGGCGGCTGTGGTGCGGCTACGCCTGCCCGCAGACGGTCTACACCGAGATCTTCATGTGGGTGGAGCACAAGATCGAAGGCAACCGCACCGCGCGCATGCGGCTGGACGCCGAGCCGATGTCGCTCGAGAAGCTGGTGAAGAAATGGTTCAAGCACATCGTCTGGATCGGCATCGCGCTGTGGACCGGCTTCACCTTCGTGGGCTACTTCACGCCCGTCCGCGAACTGGGCATGGCCTTCCTGCAGACGCAGATGGGCTCGTGGGAGGTGTTCTGGGTTTTCTTCTACGGCTTTGCCACCTACGGCAATGCCGGCTTCATGCGCGAGCAGGTCTGCAAGTACATGTGCCCCTACGCGCGCTTCCAGAGCGCCATGTTCGACCGCGACACGCTCATCGTCACCTACGACCCGCAGCGCGGCGAACCTCGCGCGCCGCGCCGCAAGGGCCCCGACCCGCGCACGCTGGCGCTAGGCGACTGCATCGACTGCGGCCTGTGCGTGCAGGTGTGCCCGACCGGCATCGACATCCGCCAGGGCCTTCAGTACGAGTGCATCGGCTGCGGCCTTTGCGTGGATGCCTGCGACACCGTCATGCAGAAGATGGCCTACCCGCCGCGGCTGATCCGCTACGACACGCAGAACGGCATGGAAGCCGGCTGGTCGCGCCGCGAACTGCTGCGGCGCGTGCTGCGGCCGCGCGTGCTGCTCTACACGACGATCCTGGCGCTGCTGGTGACCGGACTGCTGGCCAGCCTGATCGTGCGCACGCCGTTCAAGGTCGACGTGGTGCGCGACCGCGCCTCGCTAGCCCGCATTGCCGAGGGCGGGCGGCTGGAGAACGTCTATCGGCTCCAGATCATGAACGCCACCGAAAAACCGCAGCAGTACCGCATCGTCGCCGACGGACTGGAAGGCCTCAGCGTCTCGCCCGACGAGCCGGTGACGGTCGACGCCGCCCAGTCGCGCTGGGTCGCGGTACGGCTGCAGGTGCCTTATGGGGCCGTGCCCGCCGGATCGCACACGGTGCACTTCGGCATCCGCGAGGAGGGCGGCGGTGCCCAGGTTTCGGAAAAAGCGGCCTTCCTTGTGCCGCGCTGAAAGGTCGAGATGAACGCAACAACAATGGCGACAACGAACGAACCGGCGGCCCAGGCCTGGTGGCGCTATCCGCTGCTCTGGATGGTGATCGGCGGTCCGGCGGTCGTGGTGGTCGCGAGCTTCGTGACCTTCTGGCTGGCCTGGCGCAGCCCCGATGCGCTGGTGTCCGAGGACTACTACCGCGAAGGCGTCGAGATCAACAAGACCCTGGCCGCGAAGAAGCTGCTGCCCGCGCTGACCGGTCGCAACCACGCGACCACGCCCGCGAGCGACATGCCGCCGCCGGCCCGGAAGGCCGCGCCATGAACGGAGTGCGCCAGCTCGCGGGCATCCTGTGGCCGTCCTTCCTGGTGGCCTGCGGCATGGAGGTGCTGGTGTTCGCACTCGTCGACCCCGTCAACGCGTTCTGCGGCGCCGACGCGTTGCGGATGTCGCGCCAAGGTATCTACACCGCCGCCTTCTTCGTCTTCTGGCTGATGGCGGCGTCGTCGAGCGCATGCACGGCATTGCTCGCCAGGCCATCGGCTTCGGAACCTTCTGGAGCACCTCTGCGGACACCCTCGCAATGATTCCTGCCGCCGTTGCTCCTGTGCCCGTGCAGGCACCGCTACCCATCGATCTGCTGAGGGAGTTCGACGTTCCCGGGCCGCGCTACACCTCCTATCCCACAGCCGACCGTTTCGTCGAGGCCTTCGGCGCCGACGACTACGCCAGGGCGCTGAGCCGTCGGCGCGCGGCGGGCGCTGAGGCGCCGCCGCTGTCGCTGTACGTCCATATTCCGTTCTGCGAGTCGCTGTGCTACTACTGCGCCTGCAACAAGGTCGTCACTCGCCACCGCGAGCGGGGCCGGCAGTACCTGGCCTACCTCGCGCGCGAGGTGGAGCTGCAAGTCGCGCAACTGGGCCGCAGCGCCACCGCAGGCCAGCTGCACCTAGGGGGTGGCTCGCCGACCTTCCTCGACGACTCGGAGTTGGGCGAGCTCATGGCGCTGCTGCACCGGTCTTTCGCCTTCGTGCCCGGAGGCGAGCGCTCCATCGAGATCGATCCGCGCACGGTCGATGCGCAGCGGCTGGCGAACCTGGCCGCGCTGGGCTTCAATCGCCTGAGCTTCGGCGTGCAGGACTTCGACCCCGAGGTGCAGCAGGCGGTGCATCGCATCCAGCCGGCGTCGCAGGTCTTCTCGCTGATGAATGCGGCGCGCACGCTGGGTTTCGAATCGATCAACGTCGACCTGATCTACGGCTTGCCGCGGCAGAACGACGCCTCCTTCGAGCGCACGCTCGCGCAGATCAACGAGCTGCGACCCGACCGCATTGCGCTCTACGCCTATGCGCATCTGCCCGAGCGCTTCAAGCCGCAGCGGCGCATTGCGGCCGAAGAATTGCCTGATGCCGCCACGCGGGTGCGCATGCTCGCAAGCGCGATCACGCGGCTGACCGAAGCGGGCTACGTCTACATCGGCATGGACCACTTCGCGCTGCCCGACGATCCTCTCGCGGTTGCCAGGAGGCAAGGGCGCTTGCAGCGCGACTTCCAGGGCTATGGCACCAGGCCCGAGGGCGACCTGATCGCACTCGGCGTCTCCGGCATCGGCCGCGTGGGCGCCACTTACAGCCAGAACGCAAAGAGCCTCGACGAGTACTACGACCTCCTCGACCAGGGGCGCCTGCCCGTGGTTCGCGGCCTTGCGCTGTCGCGCGACGATCTGTTGCGGCGGGACGTGATCATGGCGCTGATGTGCCGCGGTCGGGTCGACTTCAACGTCATGGGGGACGCGTTTGCAGTCGACTTCCAGCGCTACTTCGCCACCGAGTTCGCGGCGCTCGGGCCGATGGTCGCTCACGGCCTGGTGCGGCTGAGCGACCACGATCTGGTGGTCACCGAGCAGGGCTGGTTCCTGGTGCGCGCGGTCGCCATGGTGTTCGACCGGTACTGCCGCGCGACCCGCACGCGCTTTTCCCGCGTGGTCTGACCATGCAACTCGCGCTCGCCAGTGCCGCGTTTCTCATGGGCCTGGCCGGTGGGCCGCATTGCGTGGCGATGTGCGGCGCCGCTTCATCGGCGGTGATACGGATCGTGCCGCTCGTGCCGGCGGGGCAGGGCGCCGCGTCGGCGCGAGCGGCGCCGGCCGCCTTCCATCTCGGCCGAATCGCGAGCTACGCGACGGCAGGCGCCATTGCAGCGGCCAGCGTCGACAGCCTGGCGCAGGCCAGCACGCAGGTTGCCGCGCTGCGGCCGCTGTGGGTGCTGCTGCACGTCTTCGTGTTCGCCTGGGGTGCAATGCTGGCCGCCACGGGGCGGCAGCCGCTGTGGGCGCAGCGCGTCGGCCGCTCGCTCGAGTCGCGTCTTCGCCCCCATGTCGGCGGCACGTGGCTGGGCGTGCTTGCAGCCGGGCTGCTTTGGGTCGCGCTGCCTTGCGGGCTGCTCTATTCAGCCCTGATGCTGACCAGCCTGGGCAACGGCCCATTGCAGGGCGCCGGACTGATGGCGTTGTTTGCGCTCGGGAGCAGTCTTTCGCTACTGATCGGGCCGTGGCTCTGGCAGCGCTTGCGGTGGGGCGGCGGCGGGGCACGCCAGACCTGGGGTGCGCGGGTGGCCGGCCTGCTGCTGGCGGCCGTGGCGGTACAGGCCCTGTGGTCGGACCTCATCCGCCAGATCGACGCCTGGTGCCGTTGAGCCATAGTGCTTCCTTTTCGGGCGCATCGGCGGCAAGGGTCTTCCATCCCTGGGGCGTGATCTCGAATACCGTGGCCGCGTCCTGACGCAGGCAGTCGTCGCAGTCCACGTGGGCAGGAGGAATCTTGCGCGCCCGACCAGCGGTGGGTGTTGAGATGGATCAAGCTTCGCGCGTCAACCCATCAACGTGCGCAGGCTCGCGAGCGCCACCTTCGGATCGGCGATGCCGTGGTAGATGGGCGGCACCTCGAGGCCCAGGCCCGTGAGTCCGTACACCCCGTGCATCGCGCCGCGCACCGAGTACTCGACCGTGAAGACCACATCCTCCGGAATCTCCACGTACTGGCCCAGCAAGGCGAAGTTCTTCGCGCCGGCCGGTATGACGGGCGGGCGGTCCGATGCGCTGCGGCATGCGAACTCGCTGGTGATGTAGGGCATCATCACCGGCACCACGGTCGTGGTGCGCCGCACTTCCTCGAGGATGTCCTCGAAGCCCAGGTGATGCATCAGTTCCGTGAGAATTTCCTGGCCACCAGCCTGTGCCATCGTCTTGTCGACGTGGTTGCCCTGGGTGTCGATAAGCAGCCCGTAGCCCCACAGCGTGTAGACCCCCTCGGGCTGGCCCTCGAAGTGCGGCGCGTGTGGCACCACGATCGACATCAGCCAGCTCGAATCCTTGAAGGTCATGAGCCCGCCGGTGCCGGGCGGATTGCCTGAGAGTGCCTGGATGCGCTGTATCAGCAAGGGGCTGCGCATCGTGAGCGTGAACGACTCCCACTTGCTCTCGTCCACGTTGCCGCAGAAGGTTTCCGGCCTGCCGAGGCCCGGTACCTTGCGAGCCATGTTGCGCCACAGAGTCCAGGCCCCGTCGCTCTGGTCACGCACCAGTTCCGGCGCCTGGTGGTCGTTGCCGTTGCGCGAGTCGGCAGTCATGGAGCCGATGGTGATGAAGGCACATTCCTCCATGCCGAGGCGGTATGCCAGGGGCCGGCCTTCCCTGACGCAATGCAGCGTCTCGAGCCGCAGGCCGTCTGCACCGGCGGCAAAGTCCGCGTCGACCACGCGCATGCCGTAGTCGAACCGGACCCCGCGATCCAGCAGCCACCTCACCATGGGGCGCACGATGGTGTCGTACTGGTTGAACTCGGTGCGCCGCACGCCGCCCAGCGTGTGGATGCGCGGCAGCTCCTGCAGGAAGCGCAGCATGTAGCGCTTCAGCTCGACGGCGCTGTGCCAGTTCTGGAATGCGAAGGTCGTGCGCCACATGGCCCAGAAATGAGTGTCGAGAAAGTGGGTGGAAAAGCATTCCTCGATGCGCTGCCTGCCCAGCACCCGCTCGGGCGTGGCCAGCAGGCGCATCAGCTCCACGCGGTCCTGGAAGTTGAAACCCAGGTCGCCGGCGTTCAGGATGCGGCGATGGCGGTCGATCAGCCGGGCGTGCGCATCGGAACGCCACAGTGCGTTGAAGGCCTGAATCTCGTCGCGCACCGTGCAGTTCGGCGCGCCGGGCGAGGGAATGCTCTGCAGCACGTTCCACAGGCAGGTATAGGTTTCGTCAGTGAACATGCGCCCGCCGCGCGTCACGTATCCCTGGATGGCATTGCCGCTGCCATCGAGAGCGCCACCGGGTGTCGGACCCTCCTCGAGGATGCGGATGTGCGATCCGGGCATGCCGGCATCGCGGATCAGCAGCACGGCGGCGGAAAGCGCGCCGATGCCGCTGCCGACGATGCAGGCCTGTTGGAAAGAGTTCATGGAGTGGTGCCGTGATGCGAAGACGAGGTCCGAGGCTAGGCCTGCGCGCCCGGCCCGGCCTTGCGCTCGATCAAGCATCGGCGCTGTCGCGTGGAAGTTCGCGGGCGATTGATTCAGCGCAAGGCTGTGCGATTCGAGCAGGCCTAAGGTCGCCCCGTCCAAAGCCCGTCAGTCCAAGGAGCCCCTTATGCAGACCCCCAAATCCATCCTGCTTCACCTCGACGGCTCGGCCCGTACGGTGGAGCGCATCAAGCTGGCGCGCCAGCTCGCAGAGACTTTCGATGCCGAGGTAACCGGCCAGCCGTGCACCCTGTCCGCGCTCATGCGCTACCCGTTCGCCATCGAGGCTGCCGCGGAGGCGGTCGCGATCATGCAGGAGATCGACAAGGACGCGCGCGGCGCGATGCACGCCACCTTCATGGAGCACAGCGCAGGCTCCCAGCGCCTGCACTGGGCCGAGCCGGAGAGCGACGGTCCGTGGGGATTCGCGCGGCGTGCGCTCTACACCGACTTGATGGTCCTCGGCCAACGCGACCGGAACGACCCGATGGACGGCGAGCTCCCCGGCGATTTCCTGCCCAGCGTGCTGGTGCAGAGCGGTCGGCCGGCGCTGGTGCTGCCGTATGCGGGGCCGGTCGATTCCGTCGGCCGCAACGTGCTGGTGGCGTGGAAGGAAACCCCCGAGTCCGCGCGCGCCGTGACCGCCGCGCTGCCATGGCTGCGAAAGGCGGCCCGGGTGCATGTCGTGGCCTACGGCGAGGACGCGGAGGCGTCGTTGCAGAGACTGCAGAACTACCTGCGGATGCAGGACGTCCAGAACATCACGCTGCATCCTGGCGGCAACAAGGACGACGATATCGGCAACAAGCTGCTGTCCTTCGCTGCCGACCTGGGTTCGGACCTGCTGGTGATGGGCTGCTACGGCCACAGCCGGGCGCGCGAATGGGTGATGGGCGGCGCCACGCTGTCCATGCTCCAGTGGATGACTCTGCCCGTGCTGATGTCGCACTGAGGCCACTGGGGCGTCAGTGCGCAGGGGAGGCTGCAATGCGCTTGACTGCCCGCGGCTACGCGAATTGCGCGCCCGCGCGATAGCCTGTTCCCCCGGAGCCGGGCCCGGGGATATTGCGTTGCTCCAGTACGAGTGGCGGCAGTGCGGCATTCACGGCAGGACTCGCTCAAAAGACAGCCCGGGCGTTGCCGCCTCAGGCGTCCACCAGCAGGTCATTCACCACCACAGTGACGCCTGGCGTGGCCCATGCGGCACCCTGCACCGCATCGCGGTCGGTCCAGGAATGGACCGTGCCGCGCAGCGTGACCTGCGAGCCGTTGACCGTGATGGCAAGCTTGCGGGCTTCGCGGTCGGCCTGGCGCGAAAGCGCGTCGTGAATCTTCTTCTCGACGTCGGCAGGGCTCACCTTCGCCTTGACTTTCACGAGGTTCGACACGCCGGTCACCCCCATCAGGTCGCGCACTGCGCTTTCGGCGGCGCTGCGCTGATATCCCCACTCGACTTCGCCAGCCAGCGTGATCCAGCCGTTTTCCACCAGGGGCTGGATCTTGTCGTCGGGAACGAGCGCGTTCCAGTCCAGTGCACATTCGACCGCCATGGCTATGTCGGCATCGGTGCGCTGGTTGTCGAAGGGCAGCTTCACCGTCAATTCGACGGCCAGCGCCTTGACGCCATGCACGCGTTGCACGGCGCGCTCGACGGCGTACTTCTCGGCGTGGCTGGCGAGGTGGCCTGTGAGGGTGACCACGCCGTCCTTGACGATCACGCCGACGTCGGAGGTCTTGACCTCGGGCGCCCAGGTCAGCTCGGCCTGGATGTCGTTGCGCAATTGGGTATCGGTCTTCATGAGGATTCCTTGCGGTGAATGAATGAATGAATGAATGGAAGGGCAGTTGCCTCGGGCCCGGCAGCTCAGGCGATGGCGTCCAGCAGCAGGGCCTGGAGCACGAAGCACCGGTTGTCGGCCAGCGGGGTCTTGTCTCCGAGAAGCCCGGCCAGTTGCTCGGCCGGATGGCCTCGCATGGCAGCGCCATCGAAGACCGGAATCCCGGCATGCTGGCCGATCTGTTGAACGAGCACGGGCTCCAGGCCCTGGCACTCCACGGCCTCGTAGAGGCGGCCGAGCATGCGGGCGGTGTGCTGCACTTCCTGCGGCGTACTCGCGGACGACAGGCTCGAGCGCATGACGGCTACGTGGGCGCCCAATGCCTCCGCGGCGCGACGGAACAGCGCTTGAGCCTCGTCGGGCTGCGTTTCGCACAGCAGCCCCAGGTTCTTGCCGCGCAGCAGCTGGCGGGTGGTCCCGTCCAGCGAGGCGCGCTGGAGGATGCGCGCGTGGCACAGCAGGCTCGCCACGTTCAGTGGAGAGAGCTGCGGCTCGGCCTCGGGACTGCGGGCGTTGTTGGAAAGGGGCATGGCAATGGTCAATGTGTGACTCGCCAAGGTTAGGGACGCCAACGGTCCCGGACTTGATGCAGGTCAAAGCACGGAGCGGGCCTCGTGCGACTTGCAGCACGCCGAATGCCGTTGATACACGCCGGACACACTTCATTCACCGAGCGTTACCCATCGATTCCGACCGTTGTCATTGCGTTGCCGAGGGCTTCCTAGCATCCATCCATCGACACGCGACAGTTCACCAAGGAGTCCAGATGCTCAATACCGCCACTTCCTCGAAGACCACACCGGTCCTGCCGACCATCGGCCGGGAGTGCGCGGACCGGAGCACCGGCGATACGCTGAAGCTGCTTGCCGAGCAACTCAAGCCGCAGCGCCGTGTGGTGCACACGGGTGACACGATCTACCAGGCGGGCGAGCGCTTCGGCAATCTCTACATCCTGAACTCGGGCTTCTTCAAGATCGTGAATCTCTCGGCCGATGGGCGCGAGCAGGTGGTGGGTCTCAAGTTCCGCGGTGACTGGCTCGGCTTCGACGGCATCGCGGGCAGCCGCTATTCATGCGATGCGGTAGCCATGGATACCGGCGAGATCTGGGTTGTGTCGTACGAGGCCCTGCTGGCCGCCTGCGTCACGCATCCCGGCTTGCTGCAAGTTCTGCACACCGCCATGAGCCGGGAGATCTCGCACGATCGGGACTCGTTGATGTCCGTCTGCACACTGCCGGCCGACGCCCGCGTGGCCGACTTCCTGCGCTACTGGGCGGAGACGCTGGCCGAGCGCGGCATGCGCACCGACGAGATCACGCTGCGCATGACGCGCGCCGAGATCGGCAACTACCTGGGCATGACGCTCGAGAGCGTGAGCCGCGCGCTGTCGCGGCTGGCGCGCGACAACGTCATCGGGTTTGCCACCAAGGGGCGCCGCGATGTGCAGATTCCCGACGTCGGCGCGCTGTCGGCCTTCGTGCAGCGCTGCCTGGCACCTGCACCCGCAATGCTCCAGTAAGGGTCGCAGCCGCGCGTTCAGGCGTGGCCGGCCAGCACCTTTGCCATGGCCCGCGCAAGTTCGGAGCGCGAGTAGGGTTTGCGCAGCAGCTCCCAGCTCTGCGGCACTTCTCGGTCGGCATCCAGCAACTCGGACGAGAAGCCCGACATCAGCAACACCGCCAGCCGGGGAAAGCGCTGCTGCACCTCGATGGCCAGCCGCGTGCCTCGCATGCCGGCGCCCAGGGCGATGTCGCTCAGCAGCAGGTCGAAAGGCCCGGCGCCTGCGTCCAGCGCCGACAACGCCTGCTCGGCCGTGGCGGCCGTGACGACATCGCAGCCCAGCGTGGCAAGGAAGGTGTGCACCACCTTGCGCACCTCCGCGTCGTCCTCGACCAGCATCACACGCAGTCCGGGCGGAATCGTTTCGTCGGCACGTTCGTCCTCGGTGACTGGCGGTCCGGCTTCTTCCTGTTGCGGCAGGTAGAGCGTCACGGTAGTGCCCCGGCCCGCCTTGCTGTCGATCGCGACCGCGCCCCGGGACTGGTTGACGAAGCCGTGCACCGTGCTCAGGCCAAGCCCGGTGCCGCGGCCGGCGTCCTTGGTGGTGAAGAAGGGCTCGAAGGCGCGCTCCTTCACCTCCTCGGACATGCCCGTGCCGCTGTCAGCGATGGAGATTGCGACGAACCGCGCGGCTGCGTTGCTGTTCGGGTCGTTGCGTTCGCTGCGCAGGGCCTCCGGCAACGCACCGCACAGCTCGGTGCGAAACCGCAGCGTGCCGCCTTCGGGCATGGCGTCACGCGCATTGATCGCAATGTTGAGCAGTGCCGATTCCAGCTGCCCCGCGTCTGCCACCACAGGCGGACAACCAGGCGCGGTGTCGATTTCGATGCGAATGCGCTGGTCCAGCGTGCGCCGCAGCATGTCGGCCAGGGAGTGCAGCAGCGCATGTGTGTCGACGGCGATCGGCTGCAGCATCTGCCGGCGGGAAAACGCCAGCAGCTTGCCGGTGAGTTCGGCGCCCCGTCGCGTGGCGCGTGTGGCGGCGCCCAGCAACTGCTGGGCGTAACTGTCCTGAGCAAGTGCGGGCAGTTCTTCCAGAACCTGGAGGTTGCCCTGGATGACGGTCAGCAGGTTGTTGAAATCGTGCGCGATGCCGCCCGTGAGCTGGCCGACGCTTTCGAGCCGCTGCGCATGGTTGAGCGCCTCCTCGGTCTGCACGCGCTGCAGGCTGGTGGCAAGCAGGCTGGAAAGCGACTCGAGAAAGCGCACTTCTTCGTCGCCGAAGCGCTTGGACTCCTTCGAGCGCACCGACAGCATGCCGATTACCCGCCCCCGGTCGGACAGCGGCACCGCGAGTGCGCTGACCAGTCCGGCGTCGAGGTAGGCCTGGGGCACGGCGAAGCGATGTTCCTTGCCATAGTCCGGCACCACGACCGGCCGGCCTTGGGAGAGCACGAAACCCGGCGGGGTGTCGGGGCGGTTGGCAATGCGCGAACCGATCTCTTCACCGGCGATCAGGCCGATGCCGCTGACTACGCGAAACTCGAGGCCGTTGCTGTCGAGCAGCCACACCATCGCGACCTCGACTTGCAAGGCCGTTGTGATGATTTCCGGCACATGCTCGAGCACCACCTGCAGATCGCGCGTGTCGACTGCCAGGCGCCCCAACTGGGCCAGGTGCTCGCTGTAGCGGGCGCGTTGCAGTGCCTGCTTCACGCGCGGGTAGGCGCCGATGTCGCGGATGGCGGCCACGACGAAAGGCAGGCCATGGTTCTGCAGCGGGCTGAGCGCGATCTCGACCATGACCTCGCTGCCGTCCTTTCGCTTGGCCACCAGCTCCATCTGCGTGCCCATGGGGCGCGGGCGGGGGGAGCGGCCATAGGCTTCACGGTAGGAGGCGTGGCGCGGGCGGATGCTGTCGGGCACCAGCACGTCGACGTTCAGGCCCACCAGTTCTTCCACCGCATAGCCCAGCAGCGCGGCTGCCGAGGGGTTGGCGAGCATGATGCTGCCGGACTGGTCCACCAGCAGCAGCGAATCGGGGTAGGCGATGAAGAGCGAGCGGAACACGCTGCTTTCCTCGATGCCCGACGGCAAGCCCTGGATGGGCACGTCGAGCAGGAAAGGCGGGTTGCGTGCAGCGTCAGCCATGGGAAACCGGCGGCACCAGGATGTAGCCTGCGCCTCGCACCGACTTGATGAGCTGCGGGTCGTCCGCATCCGCCTCGATCTTCTTGCGCAGCCGGCCGACCTGTACGTCGATCGTGCGGTCGAAGGGGGCGGCTTCGCGTCCGCGTGTCTGCTCGAGCAGGAAGTCGCGCGACAGCACGCGGCCGGGATGGCGGGCAAAGGCTTGCAGCAGGTCGAACTCGCCGCCGGTCAGCGGCACTTGCTCGCCTTGCGGGTTCCTGAGGCTGCGCGCGGCGGTGTCGAGCTGCCAGCCGGCGAAGCTCAGCTTGTCGGGAGAGGCTGCAACGGGCGCCGGGGACGCGGGTGTCTCGGGCGTGAGCCGGCGCAGCACCGCCTTCACGCGCGCCACCAGCTCGCGCAGGTCGAAGGGCTTGGTCACGTAGTCGTCGGCCCCAACCTCAAGGCCCACGACCTTGTCCACAGCATCGCCCCGGCCGGTGACGATGACGAGGCCGCAGCGCCAGCTCTCGCGCACGTGGCGCGCAATGGTGAAGCCGTCTTCGCCGGGCAGGCCGAGATCGAGCAGTACGAGGTCTGCGGGATCGGTGTCCATCAGCGCCATGAGGGCCCGGCCGTTGTGGACCTGGGTGACACGGAAACCGTGGCCCTGCAGGTAGTTGGCCAGCAGCAGCGTGATGTCAACCTCGTCGTCGAGCACCGCGATGTGGGAGGCAGGTTTCATACAAGGGCAAGGAAATAGAGCACGAATGTTGCAAACATCCTGAATCGAAGGGGAGCGTAGCACGCAAGCCTTGTTTGCGGCTCTCTTTGCAGCCGTGCCGTCGGCCGTAGCGTCCAGCGATAAAGGATGTGCGATCTTGTGCGGCCTTTGATCCCGCGCAAGCCTGGCAGGGCGGTGCGGCGTCAGCATTCGTGTGAACGCCCCATCGGGGCAAGAGGACACACATGAACTCCGACTTCACTTTTCCGCTGGCGCTGTGCAAGGCGCAGTACGGCATCTGGCTGCACTCGCTCGAAATGTTCGAGACGATCGGATCGCGCATCCTGCAGGACGGCATCGCACTGACCCGCGCCGAGACGGATGCCGTCACGCGGGCCGAGGACTGGCGGGCGTTGGCCATGGCGCCGATGCATGCGTTCCGGCGCTCGGACACAGACGGTGCTTCCCACACGCCACCGGTAGCCATCGAGGCCACACCATCCCGGCGGGCCGTGGTGAACGACGCCTTGCGCACCCTGCACGGAGCGTTGGCCGCGGCACCGTCCGCACGCCGGCAGCATGCTGGTCGCAAGGCAGCCGCGACGCGGAGGAAAGCGTGACGCTCTCGACCATCTCCGTGCACCTCGACCACACCGAGCGGTGCGAGGTCCGCACCCGCCTGGCGGTGCGGATCGCCAGGCTGATGCAACCCGGCGCCGCCACCTGCTTGCGCGGAAGAAGCGGCCGATGGGCCGATGTGCTCGTGGAGCACTGACGCGCGCGGCTACAGCAGCCCCTGGTTGGCGGCCGCGATCACCGCATGCGCGCGCGTGCGCACCTGCAGCTTGAGGCAGATATTTTTCATGTGGGCGCAAACCGTCCGCCCGCTGATCGAAAGATGGCGGGCGATGTCCCCTGTGACGTGGCCTTCGGCAACGAGCCGGAGCACCTCGCGTTCCCGCGCCGAGAGAACTCCGCGGGGGCCACCTTCGGCTTCCCGCAGTGCAAGGGGAGCATTTCCAAGTCGCATCAGCAGGTGCCGGATCACGCTCGGCGACACCGCCGCGCCGCCATTGACGACCTGCAGCACCGCTTGCGCGAAATCCTGGAACCAGGAGTTCTTGACGAGATAACCCCATGCACCCGCGGTGAACGCCCGGCGCACATGAACCTCGTCTTCCAGAGCCGAGTGCACGATGACTTCGACCGAACTGCAATGGCGTCGGGCGCTCTCGATAAGTTCGAATCCCTTGCCGCCGCCGAGCCGGACATCGATGATGAGCACGTCGAATTCATGCTGTGTCAGAAGGCGCTTGCCTTCCTGCAGGCTGCCCGCTTCGCCGACGATACGCACGCGCGCATCCATCGCCAGTTCGCGGGCGATTGCACGCCGCGCATCGGCGTCTTCGTCGATCACCAGCACCCGCACCGGCTTCCCGGGCTGGCCGGTCAGGAAGCCCGGCCATGAATTCGCCGGTACCCGATTCGTCTCTTGCGCAGGGGCGCTTTCGATCTTCGCGAGCCAGTGTGGGGCGCCACGCGTCAACGGTGACGGCTCGGGTGGGACTGCATCCAAGGATGGCTCCATACTGTTGCTGAAGTTCAGTTCAGGCTGAAGGAGTCCATGGCGTCAGAGCACTGCGGACCACGAGCCCGAGATGCGGCTTTCGAGTTCCGCGATGCCCACGTGGCACAGGTCGTTGTTCAGCGTGGCCTTGAGCCGCTGGGTGACCGCTTCGCTCAGCTGCGCCTTCAGTTCGCCCATGAAAGGGTTCGAGGCGAAAAGCGTGAGGGAGGCGTACTCGCCGACCTTCAGGCCCGCCTCCAGCCGCTGGGCGATTTCCTTCGCGAAGCGCTGGTGCTCCTTGCGCCGTGCGTCGCTGCGCGGCTCGAAATGGTTGAGGCCCCGGCTGTTGTCGGCGGCCTGGCTGCCGGGACGGTCCGGCTCGAGTTCCCTGGCGTGCAGCCGGCTTGCATCGTGTGCGAGGGTTTCGACTGGCACGAGCGGCGACTTGGCGGTGTCTCGGCGAAAGATGCGTGCCGATGCGGCATTGGCGATGACGATCAATTGGGTCTTCATGACGCTTCCCGGAGTAAGGGCGATGCCCAAGACTAGGACGTGCATTCACGGCAGACGTTGCGCTGGATCAAGTTCCGCCCCTTGCCCGGGCTGCTTGTGCGGCGCACGAGGCGGTCTTTGACCGCCCCGGACTCTGTCAGCGACCGAGCCGCTCGAAGAATTCGAAAATGCCCATGCCTGCCAGCATCGCAGCCACGAAGACAAGGGCCTTGACTTCGCCCATTCCGAGGGCGACCAGGCCCGGGCCGGGGCAGAAGCCTGCGATGCCCCAGCCGATGCCGAAGAGCAGGCTGCCCGCGATCAGGCGACGGTCGATGTGGCGCGCCGAGGGCAGGCGCATCTCGGCCCCGAGGATGGATACCGTGCGACGCCTTGCCAGCATGAATGCGACCATGCCGACGGCGATGGCACCGGCCATGACGAAGGCCAGGGACGGGTCCCAGGCGCCGGAGAGGTCGAGGAAGCCGAGCACCTTGGCCGGATTGGCCATGCCGGAGACGATGAGGCCGAGCCCGAAGACCAGGCCGGCGAGCAGCGAAGCGAGAACGAGCATGAAATCTCCTCAGGCACCGAGCAGATGACGTGTCACGAACACCGTGACAAAGCCGGCGCCCATGAATGCGACAGTGGCCACGAGCGAGCGCGGCGACAGGCGGGAAAGGCCGCAGACCCCGTGGCCGCTGGTGCAGCCAGACCCGTAGCGGGTGCCCAGGCCGACGAGCAACCCCGCCAGGATCAGCGTGCCGTAGTTCGCGTCGATCTGCGGCCTGGGCAGCGCCGCGAAGAGCAGATAGACCAGCGGTGCGCCGACAAGCCCTAGCGTGAAGGCGGCGCGCCAGGCTATGTCGCCCCTGATCGGCCCGAGGAGCCCGCCGAGTACGCCGCTGATGCCTGCGATGCGCCCGTTGAGCAACACGAACAACGCCGTGGCGATGCCGATGAGCACGCCGCCGGCCAGCGCTGCGAACGGGGTGAAGTGGTTCCAGTCGATGGCCATCATTCCTCTTTCGGGCAGTAGAGGCGGTAGAGAACCGCGAGGATTTCCAGCATCGCCGGGTCGGCCACGCTGTAGAAGATGTTCTTGCCGTCGCGACGGGTGTTGACCACGCCCTCGTTACGCAGCACGCCCAGTTGCTGCGACAACGTGGGCTGGTGAATGCCCAGCTTCTGCTCCAGATCGCTCACGCACATCTCGCCCTGCGACAGTTGGCACAGGAGGAGGAGGCGGTCTTCGTTGGCCAGGAGCTTCAGCGCCACGACCGCCTTGCCGGCGGCTCCGCGCAGGAGTTCAGGGTCAATGGCCAGGGATGAGTGCTTCATGGGTTCCGGACTTCGCTTTCGATTGACATATTATATTCAAGTATATATTGTTATGACGGGCAACGGAACATCCATGGATGGAGCACTCATGGCAGCACGCACGACGACCCAAGGCTTTTTCGATCCCGCGACATGGACGATTTCCTACGTCGTGTGGGAGCACGCCACCAGGCATGCCGCGGTCATCGACCCCGTGCTGGACTACGACTTCAAGTCAGGGCACACCGGCACCGCGTCGGCAGACAAGCTGCTTGCCTATGTCCGCGACCACCGCCTGAGCGTCGACTGGATCCTGGAGACCCATGCGCACGCCGATCATCTGTCCGGCGCCCGCCACGTCCAGGAGCAGGTCGGCGGAAAGATCGCCATCGGCGAGAACATCCGCGTCGTCCAGTCGACCTTCAAGAAGCTCTTCAATCTCGAACGCGGCTTCCTGCCGGACGGAAGCCAGTTCGATCACCTGTTCAAGGATGGCGAAGTCTTCAGGATCGGCGACGTCGAAGCCACCGCCTTGCTGGTGCCGGGCCACACCCCCGCAGACATGGCCTACCTGGTGGACGGCGCCGTCTTCGTCGGCGACACGCTCTTCATGCCCGACCTCGGCAGCGCACGCGCCGACTTTCCCGGCGGCGATGCGCGCCAGCTCTACGGGTCGATGCGCAGGCTGCTGGATCTGCCGCCCGACACCGCCGTGTACGTCTGCCACGACTACCCGCCGGCATCGCGGCAGGCCCGCTGGCAGAGCACCGTGGCGGAACAGCGCGCACACAACATCCATGTGCGCGACGGCATCGGCGCCGACGAGTTCGTCGCGATGCGCACGGCCCGCGACGCGACGCTGGACGTGCCGACGCTCATCCTCCCGTCGATCCAGGTGAACGTGCGGGCGGGACGACTTCCTCCGGCCGACGACAACGGCGTTGCGTACCTGCGCATTCCGTTGAATGCGCTCCCGGTGCACCGCTCCCCGGCCCGGAGCTAGCCGGGCAGGGCGGGTTCAGTGCGCCTCGGTCAGCTGATCGAGGATCGCCGGGTTCTCCAGCGTCGACACATCCTGCGTGATCGCCTCGCCCTTGGCCACCGAGCGCAGCAGGCGGCGCATGATCTTTCCGCTGCGCGTCTTGGGCAGGTTGTCGGCGAAGCGGATCTCCTTGGGCTTGGCGATGGGGCCGATCTCCTTGCCGATCCAGGCGCGCAGCTCGGCCGCCAGGCGGTCGGCTTCCTTGCCCTCGGGGCGGGGCTGCTTGAGCACCACGAACGCGCAGATCGCCTCGCCGGTGGTGTCGTCTGGCCGGCCGACCACCGCGGCCTCGGCCACCAGCGCCGTGCAGGCCACGAGCGCCGATTCGATTTCCATGGTGCCCATGCGGTGGCCGCTGACGTTCAGCACGTCGTCGATGCGCCCGCCGATGGTGAAGTAGCCCGTGAGCGCATCGCGAGCGGCGCCGTCGCCCGCCAGGTAGTAGCCGCGCAGCTCCGGCGGGTAGTAGCTCGAACGGTAGCGCGCGTCGTCGCCCCACACCGCGCGGATCATGCTCGGCCAGGGCTTCTTGATGACCAGCAGGCCGCTCTCGCCGTTGGGCACGTCGTTGCCCATCTCGTCGACGATGGCCGCGGCGATGCCCGGAAAGGGCAGGGTGCAGGAGCCCGGCACGAGGTCGGTGGCACCCGGCAGCGGCGTGATCATGTGGCCGCCGGTCTCGGTCTGCCACCAGGTGTCGAGCACCGGGCAGCGGCCGCCGCCCACGTGCTTGCGATACCACTCCCACGCGGCCGGGTTGATCGGCTCGCCGACCGAGCCCAGCACGCGCAGGCTGCGCAGGTCGTAGCGGTCGGGGTGAACGGCGGAGTTGCCTTCGGCAGCCTTGATGAGCGAGCGGATGGCCGTGGGTGCCGTGTAGAAGACCGTGACGCCGTGCCGCTCGATCATCTGCCAGAAGCGCCCCGCGTCGGGGAAGGTGGGCACGCCCTCGAACACCACCTCCGTCGCGCCGATGGCCAGGGGGCCGTACGCGATGTAGGTGTGACCAGTGACCCAGCCGATGTCGGCAGTGCACCAGAACACGTCGTCGTCGTGCATGTCGAAGGTCCACTTCGTGGTGAGTGCCGCATGCAGCAGGTAGCCGCCGCTGCAGTGCTGCACGCCCTTCGGCTTGCCGGTGGAGCCCGATGTGTAGAGCAGGAACAGCGGATGCTCGGCGCCCACCCATTCGGGTTCGCAGTGGTCGCCCTGCGCTTCAGTGATCTCGTGCATCCACAGATCGCGCGGCGTCCATGCAATGGGCCCACCGGTGCGGCGGTAGACGATGACCGACTCCACCGCCTCGCAGCCGCCCAGTGCGAGCGCCTCGTCGACCATTGCCTTGAGCGGCAGTTGCTTGCCCGCGCGCACCTGCTGGTCGGCTGTGATGACCACGGCGGCGCCGGTGTCCGCGATGCGGTCGCGCAGCGCGTGCGCCGAGAAGCCGCCGAACACCACCGAGTGCACCGCGCCCAGCCGCGCGCAGGCCTGCATCGCGACCACGCCTTCGACCGACATCGGCATGTAGATGACGACACGGTCGCCTTTCTTCACGCCGCGTGCTTTCAGCGCGTTGGCCATGCGGCAGGTCTGCGCGAGCAGTTGCGAATAGGTTGTGTGGGTGACCTTGCCGTCGTCCGACTCGAAGATGATCGCCACCTTGTTGCCCTTGCCGGCCTCCACCTGGCGGTCGAGGCAGTTCCACGAGACGTTGAGGGTGCCGTCCTCGAACCAGCGGTAGTAGGGCGCATCGCTGCTGTCGAGCGTCTTGGTGAACGGCGTTTTCCAGCCGATGAATTCGCGCGCAAGGCGAGCCCAGTAGCCCTCGTGGTCGGCATCGGCCTCGGCCACAAGGGTGTCGTATGCGGCGCGACCGGCGATATGCGCGGTGCGGGAGAGTGCTTCCGGGGGCGCATAGACCGGAAGACGGGACGGGAGATCGGGAGCGTTCATGTCTCGTGTCTTTCGTGGGATGGTGGCGCGATCTTGCCGACGGTGAAGGAGAAAACCTTGCGCCAGCGCAAGCTTCGATGCGGCGCGTGCACTCCTAATGGGGCCATCGCACACAAGGAGACTCCATGGAAGACGATCTGGTCGCGCGCATTGCCGCGAATCCGCAGTACAAGCAACTCAAGCGCCGGCGCGACCGCTTCGGCTGGACGCTGGCGGTGCTGATGCTCGCCGCCTACTACGGCTTCGTGCTGCTGGTGGCCTTCGACAAGGAGTTCCTGGCGCGACGCATGGGCGAAGGCGTCATGACCCTTGGCATGCCGATCGGCTTCGGCGTGATCGTCTTCACCGTGGCCATCACCGGCTACTACGTGCGCCGTGCGAACGCGGAGTTCGACATCCTGTCCGACGCCGTGGTCAAGGCCGTGCAGAAGGTGGCCAAGCCATGAACGCACATCTCCTGCGCATGCGATCCGCCGCCGTCCTTCTTGCCTTGGGCGCAGTCTCGGCGGGCGCTCTTGCGGCTGGCGCCGACCTGGGCCAGCTCCAGCGGCAGCCCACCAACTGGACCGCCATCGGCATGTTCGCGCTGTTCGTGGTGGGAACGCTCTTCATCACCAAGTGGGCCGCGGCGCGCACCCGATCGGCATCCGACTTCTACACAGCCGGCGGCGGCATCACGGGCTTCCAGAACGGGCTTGCCATTGCCGGCGACTACATGTCGGCGGCGTCGTTCCTCGGCATTTCGGCCGCAGTGATGGCCACCGGCTATGACGGGTTGATCTATTCCATCGGCTTCCTGGTGGGCTGGCCGGTCATCACCTTCCTGATGGCCGAGCGGCTGCGCAACCTCGGCAAGTTCACCTTCGCCGACGTGGCGGCCTTCCGCTTCAAGCAGACCCCGGTGCGCATCTTCGCGGCCTCGGGCACGCTGGTGGTGGTGGCGTTCTACCTGATCGCGCAGATGGTGGGGGCAGGGCAGCTCATCAAGCTGCTGTTCGGCCTGGAGTACTGGATCGCGGTGGTCATCGTGGGCTCGCTCATGATGGTCTACGTGCTCTTCGGTGGCATGACGGCCACCACCTGGGTGCAGATCATCAAGGCCGGCCTGCTGTTGGGCGGCGCGAGCTTCATGGCGGTGTCGGTGCTGTGGCACTTCGGCTTCAGCCCCGAGGCGATGTTCGCCGGTGCGGTGAAGGTCAAGACCGACCTGGCGCTCAAGGACGGCAAGACCGCCCAGGTGGCAGCGAGCATCGGACAGTCGATCATGGGCCCGGGCAACTTCGTGAAGGACCCGATCTCGGCCATCTCCTTCGGCATGGCGCTCATGTTCGGCACGGCAGGCCTGCCGCACATCCTGATGCGCTTCTTCACGGTGCCCAGTGCCAAGGAGGCGCGCAAGTCGGTCATGTGGGCCACGGGCTGGATCGGCTACTTCTACCTGCTGACCTTCATCATCGGCTTCGGCGCCATCACCTTCGTGCTGACCAACCCCGACTTCCTCGACGCCAAGGGCGTGCTCAAGGGCGGCGGCAACATGGCGGCGATCCACCTGGCCAATGCGGTGGGCGGCAACGTGTTCCTGGGCTTCATCTCGGCGGTGGCCTTCGCGACCATCCTCGCGGTGGTGGCGGGCCTCACGCTGTCGGGCGCGTCGGCGGTGTCGCACGACCTGTATGCCACCGTCATCAAGAAGGGCGACGCCGGCAGCGCGGCCGAGCTGCGCGTGTCCAAGATCACCACGCTGGCGCTCGGTGCGCTGGCGGTGCTGCTGGGCATCGTGTTCGAGAAGCAGAACATTGCCTTCATGGTGTCGCTGGCCTTCGCCATCGCGGCCTCGGCCAACTTCCCGGTGCTCTTCATGTCGGTGCTCTGGAAGGGCTGCACCACGCGCGGCGCGGTGATCGGCGGCTTCCTCGGGCTGGTCTCTTCGGTGGCGCTGACGGTGGTGTCGCCTTCGGTCTGGGAGGCCACCTTCGGCTACCCGGCGGGGTCGGCGCCGTTCCCGTACACCTCGCCGTGCCTGTTCTCGATGAGCATCGCGTTCGCGGGCATCTGGCTGTTCTCGGTGCTGGACCGCAGCGCGCGCTCCCAGGTGGACCGCGGCGGCTTCCTCGCCCAGCAGGTGCGTTCCGAGACCGGCATCGGCGCGCATGGCGCGAGCGGGCACTGAACGAGCCTGCACGCTGGCCACGGTCCGGCGCCGTGGTCAGTCAGCGCCTATCAGCACCTTGACATGCGCTGCGGCGCTGCGGGCGAGGGCGCTGAGCGCATAGCCGCCTTCCAGGCAAGAGATGACGCG
The DNA here is from genome assembly GCF_051992195.1 of Variovorax sp. YR566. Classification (NCBI taxonomy): domain Bacteria; kingdom Pseudomonadati; phylum Pseudomonadota; class Betaproteobacteria; order Burkholderiales; family Comamonadaceae; genus Variovorax; species Variovorax sp. YR566. The sequence goes on from NZ_CP197092.1 coordinate 3,888,909, forward strand.
CCCGTGGCAATGGCGCTGCGCCACATCCATGATCTGCCGTGTGACCCAGGCGTAGTCGCGCTCCACCAAGCCGAGGTTGCCCATGTCGTCCTCCCGATGCCCGTCGAAGCCCGCCGAGATGTAGACGAGCTGCGGCGCGAAGGCTTCGAGCGCCGGCAGCCAGCACCCGGTGACAGCCGCGCGGAACGCATCGCTGCCCGAACGCGCGGGCAAGCCAATATTCACCATGTGCGAGCCGTTGTCGTCTTCGCCCGAGAAGGGGTAGATGCCCTTCTCGAAGATGGAGCACATGAGCACGCGATCGTCGCAGCGGAAGATGTCGGCGCTGCCGTTGCCGTGGTGCACGTCGAAGTCGATCAGGGCCACGCGCTGCAGGCCGTGCACGTCCAGCGCATGCCGGATGCCCACTGCCACATTGTTGAAGAAGCAAAACCCCATGGCCGCTTCGCGCACCGCATGGTGCCCGGGCGGGCGCACGTTGCAGAAAGCCGTGGACGCCTTGCCCGCCAGCACCAGGTCGGTTGCCAGCACCGCGGCACCGGCGGCGCGCAGCGCGGCCTGCACGGTGTGCGGGTTCATGAGGGTGTCGGGGTCGACGAACCGGTGGCCTTCGGTGGGAGCGGCGGCAATGAGTTCGCGCACGTACGACATCGTGTGTGCGCGCGCCAGCTGGGTGCGCGTGGCAAGGGGCGCATCGTACGGAGCCATGTAGTCGAGCAGGCCCGCGATCAGCAGCCGGTCATGAATGGAGGAAGACCGCTCGGGGCATTCCGGGTGGCCCGCGCCCATGTCGTGGTGCGCGCAGTCGGGATGGGTGATGTAGGCGCTGAGCATGCGAGTTCCTTCGGAGTCCCGGGGGCGGTACGCGCGGAAGGCTCGCTGCCAGACGGCGACCCCGAAGTGGGTTGGGGAAGTTTCACTCTAGGCAAACAGGCGCATGTCGCTGTTGCGCTGTATCAAGCAAGCGGACGACAAGCGCCGCATTCGCTACGGCTGGAATGCCGGCACGGTGTTGACGTGCATCAAAGGCCGTGGGAGGTGCGGTCCGCAGAATCGCCCGCACTGTTCACGAGGTACGAATGCAATCCCTTCTTTATTCCGGTCTTCTCGATCTTCCATGGTGGGGCGCGGTGCTGGCCGCGCTGGCGCTCACGCATGTCACCATCGCTTCGGTCACCATCTTCCTGCACCGCCACCAGGCGCATCGCGCGCTCGAACTGCACCCGGCGGTAAGCCATTTCTTCCGCTTCTGGCTGTGGCTGACCACCGGCATGGTGACGAAGGAGTGGGCCGCGGTGCACCGCAAGCACCACGCCAAGTGCGAAACACCCGAAGACCCGCACAGCCCGCAGGTGTACGGGCTCAACAGGGTGCTGTGGGGCGGCGTGTTCCTCTACGTGCGCGAAGCGGGGCATGCGGAAACCCTCGAGCGCTACGGCCACGGCACGCCTGACGACTGGCTGGAGCGCAATCTCTATTCGAAGCACAAGATCCTCGGCATCGTGCTGATGGGCATCGTGGACATGACACTCTTCGGCGTGGTGCCGGGCGGCCTGGTCCTGCTCACGCAGATCGCGTGGATCCCGTTCTGGGCGGCCGGCGTGGTCAACGGCATCGGCCACTACTGGGGCTACCGCAACTGGCCCGCCCGTGACGCCAGCACGAACATCTCGCCGATCGGCATCCTGATCGGCGGGGAAGAGCTGCACAACAACCACCATGCCTTTCCCAGCTCGGCCAAGCTTTCGAGCAAGTGGTTCGAGTTCGACATCGGCTGGCTCTACATCCGCACGCTGCAGGCCCTGGGGCTGGCGACGGTGAAGCACGTGGCACCCACGCCGCGCCTCATAGCGCCCAAGGCGAATGTCGATCTCGCCACGGTGCAGGCAGTCATCCGCTGCCACTACGACGTGCTGTCGAACTACTCGCGCTCGCTGAAGAAGGCCTGCGCAGTGGAGCTCGGTCGCCTGCGCCGCATGTCGCCTGAAGCCGCGCGCGCCCTCAAGGCCGTGAAGCCATTGCTGGGCAAGGACCAGGGCCTGCTCGGCCCGTCGCGGTACCAGCAGGTGATACAGGCGTTGAATGCATCGCAGGCACTGACTACTATGTATTCCATGCGCGGGGAGTTGACCGCCTTGTGGAGCCGTTCCACGGCCACCGGCGAGCAGCTCGCCCGGCAGTTGCAGGACTGGTGCCAGCGAGCCGAGGCGAGCGGCATCGCACCGCTGGCGGACTTTTCCCGCCGCCTGCGTTCCTACGCCTGAACGGCCCTGCGCCGAGAGGATGCGATTGAGGCTTGCGTAATGGTTTGGCGATTCGATGTCTGCAACGGCGATGCCGACGGCCTCTGCGCCGTCGTGCAGTGGCGGCTGCACGAGCCCGGGCCGGCAGAGCTCGTGACGGGGCTCAAGCGCGACATCGCGCTGCTCGGCCGCGTCCAGGGACAAGCCGGCGACGAAGTCAACGTGTTCGACATCTCGATGCAGCGCAACCGCGGCGAACTGCAGCGCCTGCTCGACGACGGCCTGCGCGTGCGCTACTTCGACCATCACGCCGCCGGCAAGGTGCCGGTGCACCCGAACCTGGAGGCACACATCGACGAGGCGAGCGATGTCTGCACCAGCCTGCTGGTCGACCGCCACCTGGGCGGAGCGCATCGCGCCTGGGCGCTGGTCGGCATCTATGGCGACAACCTGGGCGCAGTGGCCGACCGGCTGGCGCTCGAAGGCGGCTTCGAGCCCGGCGACTGCGCCGGCTGGGCGTGCTGATCAACTACAACGCCTATGGCGAGTTCGAGCACGACGTGCGCATCGCACCCCGCCTGCTGTTTCCGCTGATGGCGCGCTACCCGGACCCGCGCGACATGCTGGCGCACGAGAGCGTCGTCGACGAGATCGATGCAATGCGCCACAGCGACCTGCGGCTGGGTGCGGATGCCGCCGTGCTCTGGCAGGGGCCTCAGGGCAGCGTGCGCGTGCTGCCCGATGCGCAGTGGAGCCGGCGCGTGCAGGGCTGTCTTGCCAACGAACTGGCAAACGGCGAGCCCGGCTGTGCGCATGCGGTGCTGAAGGTGCAGGGCGACGGCTATGTCGTCAGCGTGCGCGCGCCGCTGGCACTTCCGCGCGGCGCCCATGCGCTGTGCAGCCGCTTCGGCGGCGCCGGCCGCTCGCGCGCGGCGGGCATCGACCGGCTGCCGCGTGGTGACTTGTCGCGCTTTGTCGAGGCTTTCGCCGAGGCGTCCTGGAGTTAGCGCGCCAGACGACGTTGCAGACGCGAGGATTCCTTGCGCTATCGCAAGGGGAGGGCGGGCAAGGACGCATAACGTTGCGGCATGAAAGCACTCGTATACCGGGGCCCTGGCCTCAAATCGCTCGAAGACCATCCCAAGCCGGAGATCCAGGCGCCGGGCGACGCCATCGTCAAGATACTCAAGACGACCATCTGCGGCACCGACCTGCACATCCTCAAGGGCGATGTGCCGACCTGCACGCCGGGCCGCATCCTCGGGCACGAGGGTGTGGGCGTGGTCGAGAGCGTCGGCGCCGGCGTCACGGCTTTCCGCCCGGGTGACCATGTGCTGATCTCGTGCATCTCTTCGTGCGGCAAGTGCGAGAACTGCCGCCGCGGCATGTATTCGCACTGCGCCACCGGCGGCTGGATTCTCGGCAACACCATCGACGGCACGCAGGCCGAGTACGTGCGCATTCCGCATGCGGACACCAGCCTGTATCCCGTTCCGCCCGGCGCGGACGAAGAGGCGCTGGTGATGCTCAGCGACATCCTGCCGACCGGCTTCGAATGCGGCGTGCTCAACGGCAAGGTCGCGCCCGGCAGCACGGTGGCCATCGTGGGCGCCGGGCCGATCGGCCTGGCCACGCTGCTCACGGCCCAGTTCTATTCGCCGTCGCAGATCATCCTGATCGACCTGGACGACGGCCGGCTCGAGGTTGCGCGCCGCTTTGGCGCGACGCACACGATCAACAGCACCGACGGCAAGGCGGCCGAGGCGGTGCTTGTGCTGACAGGCGGGCGCGGCGTCGACGTGTCGATCGAGGCGGTCGGCATACCGGCCACCTTCGTGCTGTGCCAGGACATCGTGGCGCCCGGCGGCACCATCGCGAACATCGGCGTTCACGGGCACCCGGCCGAGCTTCACCTGGAGCGGCTGTGGTCGCAGAACATCGCGATCACCACGCGGCTGGTCGACACCGTGTCCACGCCGATGCTGCTGAAGACGGTGCAGTCCCACAAGGTGGACCCGGCCCTGCTGATCACGCACCGCTTCACGCTGGACCAGGTGCTGGATGCCTACGACACCTTCGGGCGCGCCGCACAGACGCATGCGCTCAAGGTGATCATCGAAGCGTAGGCAGTGGATTTTCCGGTCCATTTCCTGCGCCAGGACGCGGCGCACCACCTTGCGGAAGCATCCATGAACTTCAAGACAATATTCGTTCACCTGGACCACTCGGTCCGCAGCCCCGTGCGCGCCGCTATGGCGGCCCAGTGGTCTCGAGTGCACGAGAGCCACCTGGTCGGGCTGGTGCCCACCGGCCTGTACGACGGCGTGATTCCCGCCGACGCCATCGCCACCGGCATGACCGACTACATCGCCGAGTCCGCCGACTACCTGCATCGGCGAGCCGAAGCCATCGCGCGCGAGTTCAGGGAAGGCATCGCCGGATCAGGGCCCTTGTCGTACGAAGTGCGGCTGGTCGATGGCGCCACGGTGGACGCCGTTGTGCGGTACGGGCGCGCGAGCGATCTCGTGGTGCTCGGACAGGACGACGACTCGAACAGGAAGGACACCACGGTGCGCGGGCTTGCCGAGCAGGTGCTGATGGAAGTGGGGCGACCGGTGCTGGTCGTGCCTTCGGCCGGTATGTTCGGGGGGATCCCGAAGAACATCGTCGCGGCCTGGGACGGCTCGCGTGAAGCCGCCATGGCCCTTCAGGCAGCATTGCCGGCGCTGCGGCGCGGAGCACGCGTCACGCTCCTGTCGCTGCGCCACCCGCGCGACGAAGACAACACGCAGCAGTTGCTGGCATCGGACATGATCCAGTTCCTGCTGAGGCACGGCGTGCAGGCGCGCGCCGAGTCCGAGGTAACCGAAATCGACATCGCGGACGCGTTGCTATCGCGGGTTTCGGACCTGAGCGCCGACCTGCTGGTGATGGGCGGCTACAGCCACTCGCGCCTGCGCGAGCGGATCCTTGGCGGCGTGACGCGGCAGATCCTTGCGCAGATGACGGTGCCGGTCCTGATGGCGCACTGAGGCGGCAGGGCGCCTTGGCGTCTTTTCGCTATTCTTTGACGTCGTTGAATCGCAAATCCGCCACATGGACACCACACTGGTCAACGCACTGCGAGAGCAACTCCAGCGGGAGACCGGGCAACCCGTGGCCTTGGTCGAGACGCACATCTCCTGGGTGCTGCTGACGCAGACGCAGGCCTTCAAGCTCAAGAAGCCGGTACGCCTGCCGTTCCTGGACTTCGGCAGCGTCGAGGCCCGAAAGCACTTCTGCGAGGAGGAGCTGCGCCTCAACCGACGTTTTGCTCCTTCGCTCTACATCGACGTGGCACCGGTCTGCGGCACGCGCGAGTCGCCGCGCATCGGCGGCGCCGGCACGGTGATCGACCACGTGGTGCGCATGCTGCGTTTCCCCGATTCGTCGCTGCTGCGCAATCTGCTGGTGGAAGACCGGCTGCAGCCCGCGCTGCTCGACGGCTTCGCGCAGCGGCTGGCCGCCTTGCACGCGGCTGCGGAGCAAGCGACGCCGGTGTCAGGCTTCGGCAGCCCCGACTCGATCGTTCGAGCGGCTACGGATGTGCTGGCCGCGTTGCGAGCACAGGGCGATGACAGCCGTCTCGCCACCCTTGCCGCGCTGGACACGTGGATTCGGGAGCAGGGCCAGGTGCTGCGCATCGCATGGATCGCCCGCCAACAGGGCGGTTCGATACGTGAATGCCACGGCGACCTGCACACGGCCAACGTGGTCCTGGTCGACGGTGCGCTCATGCCCTTCGACTGCATCGAGTTCGACCCGGCGCTGCGCTGGATCGACGTGATGAGCGACCTTGCATTCCTCACCGTGGATCTGAAGGCCCACGGCCGGGGCGACCTCGCATTCCGCTTCCTGGATGCCTGGATGCAGCACAGCGGTGACTACCCGGGCCTGCAGGTGTGGCGCTTCTACGAGGTTTATCGGGCGCTGGTGCGGGCGATGGCCACGGGGCTGGGTCCAGGGCCCCTGGATGGCGAGGTCCGCCCCGACTACCTGGCCTGCGCGACGCGGCTGACGACGCAGCCGGAGGAGGGCGCCCGCCTGATGATCACGCACGGCTTGTCGGGCTCGGGAAAATCCAGCGTTGCCTTGCAACTGTTGTGCGCCGCGGGCGCTGTCCGCGTGCGGTCGGACGTGGAGCGCAAGCGCCTGTATGGCCTCGATCCGCTGGCGCGATCCGTCGCCCTTGGGCTCGACATCTACGGCGCGCAGGCAACCCTGCGGACTTTCGAAAGGCTGCGCGCCTGCGCCCGCGATGCGCTGCTGGCGGGCTATCCGGTGATCGTGGACGCGGCCTTCCTGCGCGGCGCCGAGCGACGCAGCTTCGAAGCCCTGGCAGCAGAGCTCCGCGTGCCTTTCACGATCCTGGATTGCCGCGCAACCCCGGCCACGTTGCGCCGCCGCGTGGCCGAGCGCGACGCGGCAGGCACGGACGCCTCGGAAGCCAGCCTCGCAGTGCTGGAGCGTCAGTTTGAATGGCAAGACCCGCTGGAGGCCGACGAGCGTGCGCTGGCCATCGAGGTTTCCACGGAAGACACCGTAGACATCGCGCTGCGACCGCGAACCGCTGAACGCTCACTGGCTGGCGAGCGTCCCGCTCGGCAGCGTGAAACGCTCGTGTTCGGTCTTCGCGCTTTCGGGAGCACGCACCAGCAACACCGGCACGGGCGACAGGCGCAGGATGTGCTCCGCGCTGCTGCCCATGACCCAGCGGCCGATTCCTCGACGGCCGTGAGTGCCGATCACGATCAGTTCGGCCTTCGATGCTTCCGCCTCGGCGATGACCTGGTCGTGCACGGTGCCCTTGAAGCTGTCGAGCAGCACTGTGTCGGCTTCGACGCCTGCTCCCGCAGCCGTGGCCCGCGCGGCTTGGAGCAGCTTCGTGGCGTTGCCGCGCAGCTCTTCGAGCCAGTTGCCGGCATGGCCCGCGTAGGCATCCATGGCCAGCGCGAAGGACAGCTCGTCGATGACGTGCGCCAGGCGCAGGCGTCCGCCCGTGAGCTTTGCCAGCTTGATGGCTTCGGCCAGGCCATGGCTGGATGTGGAACTGCCGTCAATGGGAACAAGAATTCGCTGGTACATGGCACGACTCCGGTTTGTTGAATGGATCGGTCCAGTATCCGCACGGGCGCTCCGCGCGGCTTGACATTGATCAAGTGCGAAGCTGCGACTGGACGGGACTTGATCTGGAACAAACCCGCGCGTGAATGAAAGCGCGACCCTTGAGGCATGCACAGGACAACCCTCATGACCCACGCCACCGTTCGCATCATTCGCCAGGAGCACGCCGCGCTCGCCGCCGTGCTCCGTTCCATCGTCATGCTGCTCGAGCAACACCGAAAGAAGGGCACTTTGCCCGATTTCGCGACGCTGCGAGCCATGCTTTTCTACGTGGACGAGTTTCCGGAGAAGCGCCACCACCGCAAGGAGTCCGAACTGCTGTTTCCCAAGCTGCGCGCCAGGACGCCGATCTCGCGGGATTTGCTCGACAAGCTCGACGGCGACCATGCCAAGGGCGAACGCAGGATCCGCAACGTCGAGCACGCCTTGCTCGCGTTCGAGATGCTGGGCGAGTCGCGGCGCGAAGAATTCGAGAAAACGGTCGGCGAGTATGTCGACTTCTACCTGAGCCACATGGCGCTGGAGGAGCGAGAGATCCTGCCGCTGGCCGAGCGGGTGCTGACCGAGAACGACTGGCGCGACCTGGACGAGGCCTTCGCGCAGAACCGCGACCCCATGACCGGACACGTGCCCGACCTCGAATACAACGCGCTCTTCACGCGCATCGTGAATATCGTTCCCGCGCCCATCGGCCTGGGCCCGGCCCTCTAGGCCGCTAGCCGCAGGCCGACCGGAAAGAGCAGGGCGGTCATCAATTGGATGCCTCCCCTCAGATCGATTGCGGCGACAGCGTGACCGGGCGCACCACGTCTCGCGAATCTTCCGCGCTTCTGACGGCGGTGCCGAAGGCCTGAAGACGCGCTGCACAGCCGCCGTCATCGACCTCGCGCATCGTGACCGAAGAGCTCAGGATCGGCGCTCGGCCCATGAAGTCGCTGATTTCTGCTGCCGCGTTCGGTGCCCCCTGGCCACCCATGACCGAGAGCACGGCGACGTCGGGCAGCCGATAGCGTTGGCGCGCGACGAAGCTGCGCATGGGGCCGGCGAGCTGCAGCATCCAGATCGGCGACACCAGCACGACGGCATCGAAGTCGCCGGGCGGCGGACCGTCGTAGTGAATGGCGGGCTGTCGCCGGAAGAACGAATCGAGCACGCAACGCAAGCTGCCGAGAGCGCCGCTGCGAGGGCGCACCTCGGTGACGCTCGCGAGTTGCCAGCTCTGCTGGCTGCACAGGAGCTCCGCGACCTGGCGGGAAGTGCCCGTGTAGGAATAGACGATCACCAGGACGTTGTTCATGCTTGCCTCTGCTGCTTTCATGGACAGTCAATGTAGGCAGCGTCGGAATCCACGGCCTTGCGCTGCATCAAGTACCGGCGGTGTCGCGCCGGCGCGCCACGAGCCATCGGATTTCTTGATTTGGCGCAAGGCGAGGCGCCGGGTGCGCGAGGACCATCCTTGCACCGGAGAACGTCTCCGCCGAAGGAACCATCATGAAAATCCTGCTTGCCGTCGATGGCAGCGACTACACGAATCGCATGCTGTCCTACCTGACCACGCACAAGGAGTGGACGAATGCGGGCCACGCCTTCACTGTCTTCCATGCGGTGCTGCCGGTACCGCACCGAGCCGCGGCCTTCGCAGGGCCGGACATCGTGCACGGGTACTACGAAGACGATGCGCGGGTGGTGCTCGAGCCCGTGCGCGCTTTACTGGCCAGGAACGGCATTGAAGCCCGCTTCGAGCACCGCATCGGTCATCCCGCCGAAGAGATAGCTTCGTTCGCACAGAACGGGCAGTTCGACCTCGTGATGATGGGTTCGCGGGGCCATGGCACCTTGACCAACCTGGTACTGGGGTCGGTTGCCACCAAGGTACTGGCTGCGTGCACGGTGCCGGTCTTGCTGGTGCGTTGAATGAGTGCCGCAACCCTGGCACGGGGCGTGATCGTGGCTGCCTTCGGTGCACTCGCACTGGCGAGCGGAACGAGCGCCTGGTCGCAGACGCGATCGGCGTGCCTTGAGCGCACGTCGTCGGGATTGCAAGGCTCTGATTTCGTGGCGGCCGCAGCGCGTCAGTCGCCTGCGGTGGTGAGCGTGACAGTCGCGGGCACGGGCAACGACTGGGTTGCCAACAGCGATCAGCGCGCGCCGACGCAATGGGGCCGCGGCGTTGAGCGCGGTTTCGCGTCGGGGTTCATCTTCCGCCGCGACGGCTACATCCTGACCAGTGCGCACGCGGTGACCGGCGCCCAGGCGATCTCCATCGTCACCGAGGACCAGCGCCGCTTCGATGCCGAAGTGATTGGCATCGACCGCCGCACCGACGTGGCGCTGCTGCGGGTCGCGGCGTCCGACTTGCCGGTCGTCACCGTGGGCCGCAGCAGCGAGCTCTGCCCGGGCGAATGGGTCGCCGCGATGGGCGCCCCCTTCGGCTTCGAGCGCAGCGTGACCGCCGGCGTGGTGAGCGCCAATCCGCGTTACGTGCCAGGTGGGAGCGGCGTGCCGCTGATCCAGACCGACGTCGTGCTCAACCCGGGCAACTCGGGCGGGCCGTTGTTCGACGAACGGGGCAGGGTGGTCGGCATGAACTCGATGGCCTACTCGCCCGGCGGTGGGTACTCCGGCATGTCGTTCAGCCTGCCGATCGACACGGCGATGCACATTGCGGACGAGCTTCGTATCACCGGGCGGGTGATGCGGGGGCATATCGGTGCCCGCATCCAGCCCCTGACCGTCGAACTCGCGCCGGCCTTCGGGCTCGATACCGCATTGGGAGCGCTGGTGGTGCGCGTCGACCCGGACAGCCCCGCCGAGCAGGCTGGGCTTCGCAGCGGCGACGTCGTGCTGGCCGTCGATGGCGCTGCCGCAATGCCCTATGCCGACATACAGGATCGTGTAGCTGGAGCCCGCAAGGGCAGCCTGCTCACACTGAAAGTCTGGCGCCACAGGACGCCGTTGACGATGCAGGTAGGCGTGGCCGAGATCCCACCGGACCTCGCGCCTCGGCTGGCCGCGCGTGCCTTGCCGCAAGAGACGCGCTTCGGGCTCGAACTCTCGGAGCGAAAGGGTGTGCTGGGCATCAGCCTTCTGGATCCCGGCCTCTTTGTGCAATCGGCCTCGGGTTCGGCCCAGCGGGCGGGGTTGCGCTACGGCGACATGCTGATCGCGGTCAACGACGTGCAAGTGGCCGGCCTGGCGGATTTCGATGCAGCGATCCAGTCCATCAAAGAGAGTGACACGGTCGCTTTGCTGGTCATGCGCGGCTCGACCCGCAGCTATGTGCCGATTCTTCCGCGCGGTCCGCAACGTGCCCCTGTGGCGCGAGGCGCGGGCGATGCCACCGCACGGACGCCGTGAGATTGATCCTGCGCAAGGTCGCGCGTGGCCGCTCACCCAAGAATGACCGCAGGCAATGCCAATCACCCATAACGAGGTCGTCCCATGAACAACATCACATTGAGCGGAACCCTGCAAACCCTGGGGTTCTGCATCGCCACGCTCCTGGCCACGGGTGTTCTCGTGCTTGCGGGTCTGAGCGAGCGCAACTCTGCGTCGGGCAACCTGATTTCCGTCTCCCACACAACGAAAGACTCACGATGAACTCCAGCCGCCGCACCTTCATGCTCACGCTTGCCGCGACGGGCGCTGCCATTTCCGCCCCCAGCTCGTTCGCGCAGGCCCGGCTTGAAGAAAAGGATCCGCAGGCCGCGGCTCTGGGCTACGTCGCCGATTCGTCGAAGGCCGACGCGAAGAAATTTCCCAAGCACGACAACGCCCAGTTATGCAGCGGTTGCGCGCTCTGGCAATCCAAGCCGACGGACGCACAAGGTAACTGCGCGTTGTTTGCTGGAAAACAGGTCAGTGCCAAAGGCTGGTGCAGCGCTTGGGCCAAGAAGGCCTAGCAGCGCAACTTGAGTGTTTCTGTCGAAGGGTACCTTCGCTTCCGTGTCGAGCGCGTCCGCGCACACGTCATGGACCGGCCGCGCGAGGCGACGGCCGGACACACGGGAAAGTAGGGCTACCTCAGCAAATGAAGACGCTCAAGAACTTTGGCAGCTGTAGCTGTCCGCCGAATTCACGTCGCCGCTGCCCTTGTATTTCGGAAAGGTCGGGTACTTGCACAAGGGGCGCGCAAGTACCGGAGCTTTGGTCGTCGAATCCAGCTTCGTCGCCACGATGTTTTGCGTGGAGGGCTTTGTGCCGCCTTCTCGCCACTTCGCGACTGCGTCCACAAGGTCGACGGTGTCAGGACCGACACCGCCGGCGCAATGCTGAACGCCCGGCTGGAGGAAGAACTCCATCGAGGCATCCCGCGTGGATGCGCCGCCGACCGTGGTCGCTACATCGTTGAAATACTTGATCGAGCCCTTGTAGCTGATCGCCCAGTCGTTCGTTCCATGGGCAAGGATCATCTTGCCGCCCTCCTAGCCACGAAGGACTCGACGCGCGTGGCATTTAACATAATGCACATTGTGTTTGAAAACACTCAGCGCTTCGGCGCGCCCCCAGAGCCTCTGCCTTCGTAATTCACACCCTTCGTCTGTTTGATCTCGATCTTCTTTGCATCCGGACAAGGCTCGTTCGAGTAAACGACCTTGCCACCCTGAACGCACTTGTAGATCGCGTGCTGTGCCATCGCGCCGGATGCAAGGCCCATCATCGTCAAGCCGACCGCCAACTTGGCGCCTGCCTGTCTCACCATTTGCCGTCCTTGGGTATTGCCTTGGGCGCATTGGCCCGTGCCGCCGCAGCCGCGGTGATCATCGCCGCAGTGTCCGATCGGTTCACCTTGTTCGCGAAGTCGACAGCTGTCATGCCCAGCTGGTTCTTCATCGTCGTATCGGCGCCCTCGGCTAGCAGCAGCTTCACCGCTTCGCTCGAACCGTACATCGCCGCCATCATCAGCGGCGTGGTGCCATTGGGCGATTGCGCGTCTATGAACGCGTAGTTGTCGAGCAGCACCTTCATGATGGTCAACTGGCCGCTGGTGGCTGCGTAATGCAGCGGCGTCCAGCCCGTCTTGTTGACCGCGGCATCGCGCTTCAGCAGTTGCGTGACCAGGTCCTGCTGGCCCTTGATCGCGGCCAGCATCAACGGGGTTTCATCCTTGGCGTTGGCCAGATCCACGTTGGTCTGCGGCGACTCGATCAGCACCTGGATGACTTTCGGCGACGGCTCGCGCAGTGCGATCAGCAAGCCGGTCTGGCCGTGTTCGTCACGCGTGTTCGGGTCGAACCCGCGCTGCAGCAGGCTGCGCACGCTGCTGGCGTTGTCGCCGCGCACGGCCCGGAAGAAATCCTCGAACGAGCCTGCGTTCGCTGCAAAAGATGCAGCAATGACAATGAGATAAATCGACTTCTTAATGTAGTTTTTCATGATTTGACGTCCCTGAACAATGTTTCGAAGTTGTCGCTCGTCGCCTTGGCGATGGCCTCTACGGGCACTTTTCGCAGCTCGGCGATCTGTTGCGCCACGAATGGCACATACGACGGATTGTTGGTCTTGCCGCGGTACGGCACGGGCGCGAGATAAGGGCTGTCCGTCTCGATCAGCATGCGATCCAGCGGTACGAAAGCGGCCACGTCGCGCAAGTCCTGGGCCTTCTTGAAGGTCAGGATGCCGGAGAACGAGATGTAGAAACCGAGGTCGAGCGCCGCGCGCGCCACCTCAGCGGTTTCGGTGAAGCAATGGAACACGCCGCCGGCCGCGTTGCCGCCGCCGTCCTCGCCCTCCTCCTTCAGGATCGCCACCGTGTCGGCCGAGGCCTCGCGGGTGTGGATCACCAAGGGCTTGCGGGTCTGCTGCGCGGCGCGGATGTGCACGCGAAAACGGTCGCGCTGCCATTCCATGTCGGCAATGCTGCGGCCGCCCTTGCGTTCTTCCATCTGGTAGTAGTCGAGGCCGGTCTCGCCGATGGCAACCACGCGCGGCCGGGCTGAAAGCCGTACTAGGTCTTCGACGCTGGGTTCGGCGATGTCCTCGTTGTCGGGGTGCACGCCCACGCTGGCCCAGAAGTTGTCGTAGCTGGCAGCAAGGGCCTGCACTTCATCGAACTCTTCGAGCTTGGTGCAGATGCAAAGCGCCCGGTCGACCTGCGCGGCGGCCATGGCGGCGCGGATCTGCGGCATTTGACCCGCGAATTCGGGAAACGTGAGGTGGCAGTGAGAGTCTGTAAACATGGCGCTGATTGTCGGGCCCATGCCAGAAATACCGCGAACACCGGCTTTGCCGGGTCGCAATGGGGGAAGCCGATCAGATAGTTTGCGTGGGGCGGTCGGACGCCATCGAACCACCCAATGCCGCCTCGATGCGCGCCTTCAGTTGGCGCGACTTTTCGTCGGACGGAAAACGGATGCCCACGCCCGGCGCCCGGTTGCCAGCCGCACGCGACGGCGTGATCCAGGCGACCTTGCCGGCCACCGGATAGCGCTGCGGGTCTTCCGGCAGTGTCAAAAGCACGTAGACGTCGTCGCCGAGCCGATATTCGCGGGTGGTTGGAATGAAGATGCCGCCCTCCGCGAACAGCGGAATGTAGGCCGCGTACAGCGCACCCTTTTCCTTGATGGCGAGCTGAATAACGCTCGGCCGGGCGGGCGTGGCGTTGGCGGCGGGGGCTGTGGGTTGATTCATGGGCGACGAGCGGCAGAGTTTAGGGTGGTTCGCGCTTCGCTCACAAGCGCTTCCAGCATGAGGCCCGCATTGAACGGGTGTTCCGCGGTTCTTGCGGCGCTTGCAAGCGACTTCGACCAGCGCGCCAGCGCCAGCCGGGACGGGGCCGCAGGCAAATCGGCAGCATCGAAGAATCGGGGTTCAGCACCGTTGCCGACAGCCATCAGGTCGTGGCAAAGCTTCTGCAGCGCACCGACGGCCTGCGCCGGCGCGTGATCGGCCAGAGCACCCACGTCGCCGCGCGTCATAGCCTTGGGAAGCAAAGCCCATGCCTTGGGTGACTGGCCCGAGCGCGCAAGCCGCAAGGCGTCGCTCGGCCGGCCGCCGGCAGCGCGCAGCAGGGCGGCCGCATCGGCGGCGGGCACGTCTTGCGCGGCCAGCCAGGCTTCGGCCTCGGCAGTCTCGGGCCATGGCAGCGTGAAGCCCAGGCAGCGGCTGCGAATGGTCGGCAGCAGTTGCCACGCAGCCTCGCTGGCGAGCACGAAGCGCACATCGCCGACCGGCTCCTCGAGCGTCTTCAGCAGCGCATTCGCGGTGATCGTATTCATGCGCTCGGCCGGATACACCAGCACCACCTTGCCTCGGCCGCGCGCGCTGGTGCGCTGGGCGAAGCCGACCGCATCGCGCATCGCCTCGACGCGGATTTCGCGGCTGGCCTTGCGCTTCTTGTCGTCGATGTCGGCCTGAGCCTTCTCGTCGAGCGGCCAGTTCAGCTCCTGCATGGCGACTTCGGGCATCAGCACGCACAGGTCGGCGTGGGTGCGGACCTCGATGGCATGGCAGCTGGCACAGTGGCCGCAGGCGGTGCCCTCCTCCGTCGGCTGCTCGCACAGCCACGCGGACGCGAGCGCCAGCGCCAGTTCGTACTGGCCGATGCCGGAGGGGCCTTGCAGCAGCCAGGCATGGCCGCGCTGGCGCAGCAGTTCCGCGAGCGGCCGGCGCAGCCAGGGAGTCAGTGCCGGAGCGCTCATCGAGTGACACCACCGCTCAGCACAACACGCGCCACCAACGCCGTTTCAACCTGCTGCCAGACCTGGTCGCGAGACTGGCTGGCGTCGATGCGCACGAAGCGCTTCGCATCGGCGGCCGCACGGGCCGCGTAGCCCTGGGCGACGCGGCTGAAAAACTCGACAGGCTGAGCTTCGAACTTGTCGGGCACGCGGGCCCCGGCCAATCGTTGTGCAGCAATCTCGGGCGCAAGGTCGAACCACAGCGTGATGTGCGGCTGCAGCAGCGTCGCCCTGCCCGCCTCCGCCTGCACCCACCGCTCGAGCGTCGACAGCACGGCTTCATCGAAGCCACGTCCCGCGCCCTGATAGGCGAAGGTTGCATCGGTGAACCGGTCGCACAGCACCACGTCGCCACGCACCAGTGCCGGCTCGATGACCTGCACGATGTGATCGCGCCGCGCCGCGAACACCAGCAGCGATTCGGTCAGCGGGTCCATCGGCTTTTCGAGAATCAGCCCACGCAGCGTCTCGGCCAGAGGCGTGCCGCCGGGCTCGCGCGTACGCACGACTTCGCGCCCCTGCGCCCTGAACAGCGCCTCCAGCGCATCGAGATGGCTCGACTTGCCGGCGCCGTCGATGCCTTCCAGCGTCAGAAACAGACCGTTGTCACTCATTGGGTCGCCTTCGGTTTGTTGGGACTGCCGCCGCCGCGCTGATATTGGTTGACCGCGCGGTTGTGGTCGTCGAGCGAACTGCTGAACTGGCTGGTGCCGTCGCCGCGCGACACGAAGTACAGCGACTTGCTCTGCGCCGGCTGCACCGCCGCCAGCAGCGCGGCCTTGCCAGGCATGGCAATCGGCGTGGGCGGCAGCCCGCCGCGGGTGTAGGTGTTCCAGGGCGTATCGGTCTGCAGGTCTTTCTTGCGCAGGTTGCCTTCGAAGGCCGTGCCCATGCCGTAGATCACCGTCGGGTCGGTCTGCAGCGGCATGCCGATGCGCAGGCGGTTGGTGAAGACGGCCGCGATTTCCGCGCGGTCGTTGGCCTTGCCTGTCTCCTTTTCGACAATACTGGCCAAAATAAGCGCCTCATCGGCCGATTTCAGCGGCAGATCGGAGGCGCGGGCGGCCCAGGCGGCTTCGAGCCTCTTGTCCATGGCCCGCATCGCGCGCTGCAGCAGGGCGATGTCGGTCGAGCCCTTCGAGTAGGTGTACGTGTCCGGGAAGAAGCGCCCTTCCGGGTGCATGCCTGGCTTGCCGAGCTTGGCCATCAGCGCTTCGTCGGTCAGGCCCACGCTGTCGGGCTTGAGCTGGTCGGCCTTGGCGAGCGCGGCGCGCACCTGGCGGATGTTCCAGCCCTCGACCAGCACCAGGCTGCGCGTGGCCTCCTCGCCGCGCACCAGGATATTGAGCAGCAGCTTGGGCGTAATGCCGCGCTCCAGCTCGTAGCTGCCGGCGCGCATCTGGCGGTCTTGCCCCGAAACACGGAACCACAGGTAAAGCAGCTGCGGCTGCACGTCGACGCCCGTGTCGGCCACGGCCTGTGCAATGCCGCGCGGCGTGGTGCCGGGCTCGACCGACAGATCGACGGTGGGCGCGGGCAGCTTGAGCGGCTGGTGCACCCACCAGAGGCCGGCGCCGCCGAGCGCAAGCGCAATCAGGGCGGCGAGCAGGAAAAGCGTGAGGAAGAAGCTGCGCACGGATCCGATGTGGGGGTGACGGGAAAAAGCCGGAGGAGGAGATGAAAAAACCGGTGGCCTTGCAGGTTGCAGGGCGGGAGCCCCTGCCGACCCGAAGGAACAGGCACGGCCATGATAATTCAGCGATGACCACTGTCGTTCTCAATGGCGTGACCGCCCTCTCCCACCTTGGTGTGATCCGTGCAGAGGGCCCCGATGCCGCCAGCTTCCTGCACGGCCAGCTGACACAAGACTTCTCGCTGCAAGGCGCCTCCGACGCCCGCCTGGCCGCGCTGTGCACTGCCAAGGGCCGTGTGATCGCAAGTTTCATCGGCATCAAGCCGCAACCCGAGCTGATCTTGCTGGTGTGCAGCCGCGACATCCTGGCCGCCACGCTCAAGCGCCTGTCGATGTTCGTACTGCGCGCCAAGGTCAAGCTGACCGACGCCACCGAACAATTTGCGCTGTACGGCCTGGCCGGCACGGCATTGACTGGCAACGGCCTTGACGCCACCGCGCTGCCCGGCAAGCGCACGGCAGTCGGCGACGAGGTCAGCGCCGTGTCGCTGTACCCCGCCGACGGCGTTCCGCGCGCGCTCTGGATCGCGCCGGCTGGCCATGCCGCCCCCGTGGGCCCGGCAGTCGACGCCAGCCTGTGGCAATGGAGCGAAGTCCGCAGCGGCATCGTGACGCTGACCACGCCGGTCATCGAGGCCTTCGTGCCGCAGATGATCAACTACGAATCGGTCGGCGGCGTGAACTTCAAGAAGGGCTGCTACCCCGGCCAGGAAGTGGTCGCGCGCAGCCAGTTCCGCGGCACGCTCAAGCGCCGCACCTACCTCGTGCAGGCCGATGCCCCCGTGTCCGCCGGGCAGGAAGTGTTCGCCGCCGGCGACGCCGAGCAGCCCGTGGGTACCGTGGCGCAAGCTGCGCCGGCTCCCGATGGCGGCTGGTCCGCGCTGATCTCCATGCAGATCGCCGCGCTCGAAACCGGTGGCTTGCGCGTCGGATCGGCCGATGGCGCAGCCCTCACCGTCGAGCCGCTGCCCTACCCCTTGCTCGAAGACATCTGAGCCCCTTACCCCCAACGCCCTTGAAGAAAAGGGGCGCTCGGCGCTATCGAACAGATAGCGCCATTTTTTTGCGCGTTGTTTAACCCTGTCGCCGATGCTGCGCCGTAGAAGCCTGCACCGATCAACTCCTGGCAAGGAAGACACATCATGAAGCGCAGATTCTTCTCCACCGCCCTGGCCCTGAGCGCCGTGGCTTCGTTCTCGGCCTGCGCGCAGAGCCCCGAGCGGTCTTACGCTCCGCCAACGCCATCCAGCCGCATCGGCTCGCTGATGCAGATCAGCGTGGTCGACCGCGGTACCGGCGCGGAACTGCCGATCTACCGCCACCGCGGCGAATACTGGGTGGCCGGCCGTCCCGGCGCGCGCTACGCCATCCGGGCGCGCAACGCGATGGGCGAACGCATCATGGCCGTGATGTCGGTGGACGGCGTCAACGTCGTCACCGGCGAAACCGCGGGCGTCGGGCAGAACGGCTATGTGTTCAGCGCAAGCGAGCGCAGCGACATCACAGGCTGGCGCAAGAGCGACTCGCAGATCGCGGCCTTCGAATTCGCCGCGGCCGGCAACTCCTACGCGAGCCGCACCGGCCGGCCCGACGACGTGGGCGTGATCGGCGTCGCAATGTTCCGCGAGCGCATGCCCGAGCCGCTTCCGCCCCCCATCACGCCATACCCGCGCCGCGACGAATACGGCGAACGCGAGCGCCGCAGCGAGTCATCGTCGTCGTACCAAGGCGATGCGCGTGCGAAGGCCGGCTCGGCAGACAGCGCACCCGCTGCGGAGGCATCCGCCTCGGGCAGCATGGCTCGCCAGGCAGCCCCAAGCCCGAGCCTGGGCACCGCCCACGGCCGCCGCGAGACCTCGTACGTAGGCAAGACCACCTTCGAGCGCGCGCAGTCCTCTCCCGACGAGGTAGTCCGCATCCGCTACGACAGCCGCGAGAACCTCGTCGCCGCGGGCGTGATTCCAGTGCCGCCTCCGCCGCGCTGGCCGCGTCCGGCCGGCCCGTCGCCGTTCCCGGGTTCGGACCCGGGCTACGTGCCGGACCCACCCAGCCGCTATTGAAGCTATTGAGAAGAAGAAAGAAGAGACCGACGCATCTCGATATGCGGGATGCCGGCCTCTTCGAAGCCATCGCCATGCGGCACATAGCCCAGCCGCGCATAGAAGCGCTCGGCGCTGCGCTGCGCGTTCAGCGCCACCACACTGTCGCCGCGGGCCCTGGCGGCCTCTTCGAGCACCTGCATCACGGCAGCGCCGTGCCCGCCGCTGCGCAGGTTGCGATGCACCGCCATGCGCCCGATGTGCGAGACGCCGTTCTCGGCCGGCAGCAACCGGCCCGTGGCAATGACCTGCCCGATGCGGTTGCGCGCCACCGCGTGCAGCACCACGGCATCGTGCTCGTCCCACTCCATCGCTTCGGGAATGTTCTGCTCCTCGATGAACACCGCGCGCCGCAAAGCGCTCGCGCCTTCGCCCAGCGTGGCCCAGTCGCCCGTCTCGACGGTGCTCATGCGCTCGCCGGCCTCATAACCGGTCAGCACCTCGCGCAGCGGCGCCGGCACCGGCTTAGAGGTCTGCGTGGCCGGGTCGGCGAACACATAGACCAGCTCGCAGCCCACCAGGAACTGGTCCTGCCGGAACAGCCCCCCCTCGAACACCATCGACGAATTGCCGATGCGCGTGCAGCGCATGCCCACGTCGAGCACGTCGTCCATGCGGACCGAGGCCCGAAAGTCGATCGTGGCCTTGCGCACGTAGAGGTCGCCGCCGAGTTCGTGCATGGCTTCTTCGTACGGCAGCGCCAGCGCGCGCCAGTAGTCCGCGATGGCGGTGTCGAAGTACATCAGGTAGTGCGCGTTGAAGACGATCTTCTGCATATCGACTTCGGCCCAGCGCACGCGCAGGCGGTGGAAGAAACGGAAATCCTTGCGTTGGATAGCGGTTGTGTCGCTCATGGTGTCAGTGCTTCTTTGAGTACCCGGGCCGCATCCTCCTGCGCCTGCAGCGCCTCGGGAATAGCGCGCCCCATCTTGATGAATTCGTGGATCACGCCCCGGTAGATTTCCAGGTCGACCGCCACGCCGGCAGCGCGCAGCTTGTCGGCATAGGCAATGCCGTCATCAACCACCGGGTCGCATTCGGCCAGACCGATCCAGGCCGGCGCCACGCCGTCGACGTCGTCGGCCAGCAGCGGTGCAAAGCGCCAGTCGTCGCGGTCGGCCGGCGTGCGCACGTATTGCGCGAAGAAGAAATCGATCATCGCCTTGGTCAACAGCGGGCCGTTGACGTGGCGAAGGTGCGAGGCCGTGTCCTGATGGGCTGTCATGCCGGGGTAGATCAGCATCTGCAGCGCGAGCGGCAGGCCGGCATCTCGCGCAAGGATCGCGCAGACGGCCGCGAGCGTGCCGCCGGCGCTGTCGCCGCCTACCGCCAGGCGCCGCGTGTCGACACCGACGCGTCTACCCTCGTGGGCCAGGAAGGCGAAGGCGTCCCATGCATCGTTCGACGCCGTCGGAAACTTGTGCACGGGCGCGAGGCGGTAGTCCACCGACACCACCGCGCATCCGCTCTTGGCGCTCAGCACGCGGCACAGCGTGTCGTGCGTGCGGATATTGCCGACGGTGAAGCCGCCGCCATGAAAGTACATCAGCGCGGGCAGCACATCGGTGGATGGCGCATACAACCGTGCCGGGATCGCGAAGTCGTCGCGCGCGGGAATGGTGAAGTCTTCCACCCGCGCCAACTCCGGCTTGGGCACTTCGAGCACGCCCGCGCCCTTTTCGTAGGAAGCCTTGGCCTCCTCGGGCGTGAGCTGGTCGAGCGTGGGGTGGCCGGCGCGCGCCATGCGCTCGACAACGCTGGCCATCTTCGGGGTAAGTCGTATGGCGGGAGGTGTTCCCGGCGCGACAGCGGCAAGGGTTTCTTTCGTGTGCAAGACTGATCGCTCTTGTTAGATTTGGCTGATCGGCAATCGTACTGCCCCGGACTCCCGGAGGCCTTCATCCCCATGGCACTCATCCAATACCTCACCCAGATCCAGTTCGAGTTCGGCGCGATCAAGCTGTTGTCCAGCGAATGCGCGCGCATCGGCATCAACCGCCCGCTGATCGTGACCGATGCAGGCGTACGCGCAGCCGGCGTGCTGCAGAAGGCGCTCGACGCCATCGCCGACCTGGAAGTCTCGGTGTTCGACCAGACGCCCTCCAACCCCACCGAAGCCGCAGTGCGTGCAGCCGTCGAGCTGTACCGCAGCGGCCGTTGCGACGGCCTGATCGCCGTGGGCGGCGGCTCCGCCATCGACTGTGCCAAGGGCGTCGCCATTGCGGCCACGCATGAGGGCCCGCTCAAGACCTACGCGACCATCGAGGGCGGCTCACCGAAGATCACCGATCGCGCGGTGCCGCTGATTGCGGTGCCCACCACCAGCGGTACCGGCAGCGAGGTGGCTCGCGGTGCCATCGTCATCGTCGACGACCATCGCAAGCTCGGCTTTCACAGCTGGTTCCTGATGCCCAAGGCCGCGATCTGCGACCCCGAGCTCACGCTGGGCCTGCCGCCCAGGCTCACGGCCGCCACCGGCATGGATGCCATTGCGCACTGCATGGAGACCTTCATGTCGGCCGCATTCAATCCGCCGGCCGACGGCATCGGCCTCGACGGGCTCGAGCGCGCCTGGGGCCACATCGAGCGCGCAACAAAAGACGGCAGCGACCGCGAGGCGCGCCTGAACCTCATGAGTGCCTCGATGCAGGGCGCCATGGCCTTCCAGAAGGGCCTGGGCTGCGTGCATTCGCTCAGCCACAGCCTGGGCGGCGTCGATCCGCGCCTGCACCATGGCACGCTCAACGCCCTCTTCCTGCCTGCCGTGATCCACTTCAATTCGGGCGCGGAATCGGTGCAGAAAGAGCAGCGCCTGCAGCGCATGGCACAGGCCATGCACCTCGATTCGGCCGGTGATCTCGGCGACGCGATCCGCGACATGAACGCACGCCTCGGCCTGCCCAAGGGCCTGGCTGAGGTGGGCGTAACGCCCGCGCTGTTCGAGAAGATCATCGACGGCGCAATGGCCGACCACTGCCACAAGACCAACCCGCGCCTGGCCACGCGCGACGACTACAAGGCCATGCTCGAAGCCTCGATGTAAGGGCTTCTTCTACGCGTTGTTTCAGAGGAGAAAGGCGCCCTTCTGCGCCCCTCGCGTCATTTATGTGACATAAGGAATTTCTAGACTGTCACCGAAGGTTTCTCAGCCGCAGAAGCCCAAGGGTCAGGGAAGTTCCGAATGCCGCGTACCGTCCAAGTCCACACCGTCCTGAGCGCCGAGCAGCTCAAGTTCCGCTCCATGCGGGGACAGGAAGGCCTCTCGCAACTCTTCGAGTTCGAAGTGGACATGGTCAGCACCAGCTTCAGCCTCGACCTGAAGCAACTGCTCGGCACTTCGCTCACGCTGGAACTCGCCGACGAAGGCGCGCCGCGTTTTCTCAACGGCACCGTGGTGCGCTTCGAGCTGGTAGGCCGCGCCAACGAAACCGGCCGCCACTACATCTACCGCGCGCTCGTGCAGCCCTGGCTGTGGTACCTCACGCGCACCACCGACTGCCGCATCTTCCAGAACAAGAGCGTGCCCGAGGTGCTCGACGAGGTGCTGGGCAAGTACGGCTTCCAGTTCGAGAAGCGCCTCACAGGCAGCTACTCCGCCCAGGAGTACTGCGTGCAGTACCAGGAAAGCGACTTCGCCTTCGTGAGCCGCCTCATGGAGCACGAAGGCATCGCCTACCACTTCGAGCACAGCAACGGATCGCACCTGCTGGTGCTGGCTGACGATGCAGGCAGCTACAAGCCGCTGCCCGGCCACGCCAGCATTACCTACCGCCCGCGCGACCGCGTGCTCAATGCGATGGAGCCCTGCATCGACCAGTGGCGCGTGTCCGAGCAGATCACCTCCGGCCGCGTAATGCTCGACGACTTCGACTTCAAGAAGTCGCGCGCCTCGCTGCAAAGCGTGCAACAAGACCCGAAGGCCCACGAGCATTCGACCTACGAGGTCTATGAATGGCTCGGCGGCTACAGCGAGCACCAGCAGGGCGACGCCTACGCAAAGATCCGCCTGCAGGAGCTGCAGTGCGCGCACGAGCTGGCATCGGGTCACACCAACGTGGTCGGCATGGCGCCGGGCTACCTGTTCGAGATGACGCACTGCCCGCGCGAATCGGACAACCGCGAATACCTCGTCACCGAAACCCGCTACGACCTGCAAGAGCCCGAATACTCCACGGGCGGCAGCACCGAATCGGTGTGCGAATTCGACTTCACCGTGCTGCCCTCGACCGTGGCCTATCGCCCCGCGCGCAACACGCCGCGCCCGCGCACCAACGGCCCGCAGACCGCCACCGTGGTCGGCCCCGAAGAAATCTGGACCGACCGCTTCGGCCGCGTGAAGCTGCAGTTCCGCTGGGACCGCTATGGCCAGTCCGACGAAAACAGCTCCTGCTGGGTGCGGGTGTCGAGCAACTGGGCCGGCGCCAACTACGGCACCATGCACATGCCGCGCGTGGGCCAGGAAGTGATCGTCGATTTCATCGGTGGCGAGCCCGACCGCCCCATCATCACCGGCCGCGTCTACAACAGCGACCAGATGCCGCCATGGGAGCTGCCCGCCAACGCCACGGCCAGCGGCATCCTCACGCGCTCCAGCACCGGCGGCGCGGCCAACCAGGCCAACATGCTGCGCTTCGAAGACCGCACGGGCGCCGAGCAGATCCTGCTGCATGCCGAGCGCAATCTCGATGTGGAAGTGGAAGCCGACGAGACGCGCGACGTGGGCGGCAACCGCACCTCCGTCATCCACGTCAACGAAAAGCTCGACGTCATCGGCACGCGCACCACCACCATCACCGACAAGGAAACCGCCACCTACAACGGCGGCGAAGAACGGCTCGTGAACAGCGGCGGCGTCGAGACCATCAACGGCGGGCAGACCCGCACGGTCAACGGCGGCGAAAACGAGACCATTCACAGCGGCGAGACACGCACCGTGACGGGCGGGCGCACCGAGACGATTTCCGGCGGAGAAACCCGCAGCATCACCGGCGGCCAGAGCGAAACCATTGCGGGCGGCGAAACCCGCACCACCACTGGCGGCGCAACATGGACCATCACCGGCGGCCTCACGGCCACGGTGGACGGCGCGGAGATGCTCACCACCAAGGGGCCACGCACGGAGAACATCACAGCAGGCGAGACCCGCAACATCACCGGCACGGTGACCGAGAACGTCAGCGTCGAGATCATCGTGAACGCGCCGAAGGTCACCTTCAACGTGCCCCAACACACCATCAGCTCCTCCCAGGAGAACAACTGGCGGATCGCGCGCGCCAGCGGCTGCGTCTTCCGCTTCGGCGCGGTGGCAACCTCCTTCGACGTCTGGGGCGCAAGAGCGCAGATCTACGCCGCCCTCAACCTGCAGCTGGCAACCGTGAAGATCGACATCTCGGCCTTCAAGAACAAGGACAACGGGCTCAGCCTCGAAGCCTCGGGCGCCAACGTGAAGGCCGCAGGCGCCAAGATCCGCAGCGGCGGGCTGGCGATCCAGGCCAAGGTCATGAGCATCTTCAGCTAGCGCCCATGCAATTCTGGTTGCCCGTAATCTCTGGTGTTCTGATCGTTGTCTTCCTGGTGTTCGTGGTCGTGCACACCGTGCGCAACAACAGGCCGTACCGCGAGGAAGCGCAGCGCTATGAGCGCCTGGTGAAGCAAGGCCAGCCCGCCAGCGCCCAGGTGCTTGCACTGCGGGAGCTAGCACAGGGCACCTACGACAACGACGTCGAACTGCGCGTGCGCACCGCCGAGCTGGCTGGCCGTCCACCGCTCGAGCAGATGTTCAAGACCCGCATCGCGCGCGAGCTGGTGGTCAATTTCATGCCCGGCCAGACGATTCATGTGCTGATCGACCCGGCCGATTCGACGGCCGTGGCCATCGACCGCCGCCAGTCGACCACGACCATTCCCCGCTGATCCCGAGCGCATTCCCTGTTTCATGAAAGTCATCAAGCCTCTCCGGCTCAGCGTATTGAGCCGCCCGTTTCCATGGCAGCGACGCCAGCGCCTGGGGCTGACAGTGGTCGCCATGACAGGTATGGATGGCGTGCCCATGCTCTACCCGGACGCCGAGCTCTGGCCCCTGGTGGCCGAGGAAATCGGCGAGCAGGGTGTGCTCGATCTCGGCATGCCCAAGCGCAGCGCAGAGTTTTTGGCCACCGGCCACGCCTACACCGCGCACCAGCAGATCCGCAACCAGTGCCTGGTAAAGATGCGCGTCGGCACGCTCGAAAAAACCCTGCGCGTCTCGGGCGACCGCTACTGGCTCGACAAGCGCGCCACGCCGCCGCAAGACTTCGAGCGCATGCCGCTCGACTGGCAGCACGCCTACGGCGGCGCCTCGTTTGCGGACAACCCACTCGGCATCGGCGCCGCGGAAGAGATGATCAACGGCGTGCGCACGCGCCGGCTGCCGAACGTCGAGTCTGCAGATGCACCTATCCAGCGTGTCGACCAGCAGCCCTCCCCCGCCGGCTTCGGTGCGATCGACGTGATGTGGCCCCGGCGCTTTGCCCGCATCGGCAAGGAATACGACGCCCAATGGGCCAAGGAAGACTTTCCGGCCTTCTCCGGCGACATGGACTGGCACCTCTTCAATGCGGCGCCCGAAGACCAGTGGTGGCGCGATGCCCATCGCATTCCCGATGCCGCGCCCTACGAAATCTGGAACATGCACCCGCACAAGCCCTATCAGGCAGGCCGCCTGCCGGACTGGCGCGCACGCTGCTTCCTGACGCTGGCTTCCGAGGCCGGCGAGACCACCTTCACCGACGTGCCGATGCGGATGACGACCGCCTGGTTCTTCCCGCACCGCGAGCGCATCGTGCTGATCTACCACGGTGTGGCGGACATCCGCGAAGACGACGCAGCCGACGTCGTCCACCTGATGCCAGCGCTTGAAGAGGCCGGCGCCGAAGCCCTTCCGGCCAGCTATTACCAGGGCATCCTGCATCGACGACTGGATCCGGAAAGCGGCGCGCTCTACAGCTTTCGCGATCGGGAACTGGTTCCCGCAGCGGCCATTGCCCCCTGGCTCGACACCGTATCGCTGAAAGACCGGCCACTCGGCCCATTGGCCCGCAATGCGCACAAGCACGGCGAGTGGATGCGCGAGCAGATGCGCCAGCAGATGATCGGCGACGGCCAGGACCCCGCGCGCTACTTTCCGCCCCAGGACCCGGCCGACGACCTGCCCACGCTGGACGCCCTGCCCGAATTCGTCGCGCGCACCAAGCGCATGCAGGAAGAAGCCAGGCAGAAGCTGCATACGCAGCAGCAGGAGCTGAGCGAGACACTTCGCACGCGCGCCGCCGAAGCCGGCCCGACGGAGCCGGACCTGAGCCCATTGCTGGCGCTGACCGAAGGCCGCGAGCGCTCCGGGCTCAAGGGGCCTCCCGCCGCGGCGATGGCGCCGCATCTCCAGAGCATGGCCGCCACCATGTCGGAAATGCCGGGCTCGCGTGCAGCGGACATGGCCCCCGTCGCCGAGCTCCTGGGCCGCGGCGAATTGATTGCCGCGGCGCAACGCAAGATGTACCTGAGCAGCGCCCACCACCAGGACGCCGCCGACCCGATGACACCGGCACGCGCCGCCGAGGTGCGCGAGCAGGTAACGGCGCTGCTCGCCGGCAGCCGCGATTTTTCGGACATGGACCTGACCGGCGCCGACCTCTCGGGCATGGACCTGCGTGGCGCCCGCTTCTGCGGGGCACAGCTTGAGAGCGCCGACCTGCGCGGCGCACAACTCGACAACGCCGACTTTTCCCGTGCCGTGCTCGCGCGTGCCTGCCTCGACGGTGCTTCGCTGCGCGGCACGCGGCTGGACAACGCCAACCTGGGTTTCGCTCAATGCAGGCAGACCGTGTTCACGGGCGCCCATCTACGTAACACGGTGCTGGAAAACATCCTCTGCGAAGACTGCGACTTCAGCGCTTCGCAATGGGAAGACAACACGGTCATCGAGGCCGCGTTCGTGCGCTGCCGCTTTCACGGAGCCAGCCTCAAGGTGGTCATGTTTCTCGAGAAGGTGCGGCTGGAGCAGCTCGACTTCGAAGAGGCCGTGTTGTTCAAGCTGCATCTCGTGAGCTGCAAGCCCGGCGCAATCGGCTTCGTGGCCGCCCGACTCGAGAGCAGCGTGTTCGTCGACGTGCAGGCCGATGGGCAGATGGATTTCACGCGTGCGAGCCTGCGCACCACCTGCGTCGTCGGCACCAGCAGTTTTCGCGAGGCAACGTTCCAGGGCGCGCACCTGCGCGAATGCAGCCTGCGCGAGGTCGCCTTGTCGCAAGCCGATTTCAGCGACGCGCGGCTCGAGAACAGCGACTTCTCCGCATGCGACTTGTCTCGGGCCGATCTCTCTCGCGCCAACGCACGCGATTCACGCTTCGTGCGCACCGACCTGCGGCATGCCAGCCTGCTGAACGCCGACCTGATCGACGCGAGCTTCCAGAAGGCCGACCTGCGCGGCAGCGACCTGCGCGGCGCCAACCTCTTTCGCGCGGACGTGTCCCAGAGCCTCATGGACGACACCACGCTGCTCGACGGCGCCTACACGCACCTAGCCAAGGTCTACCCTGCGCGCCAGGAAGCCGCGGCCGCATGACGCCGCACCGAATGCAATCCATGGTGCAGCGCGGCGAACCGATCAGGGAGCGAAGCTGCAGAGGCTGGCGCCTTGACGGAATGGATCTCTCCGGAGGCGTGTTCCTGGAAGTCGACTTCGACGGCGTGAGCTGCATCGGCACGCACTTCGAAGAAGCCCAATTCGACCGCTGCACGCTCAACGGCGTGCAGCTGAATGATGCACAGCTCAAGAAAGCCGCCTTCTCGCAATGCACGCTTCCGTCGGCGAACCTGACGGGCGCCGTGCTGGACGATGCGGTGTTCCATCGTTGCCAGTTGCCAGGCAGCGACTTTTCGCGGGCCAGCGTGGCAGACACCAAGTTCATGGAAAGCGCCCTCTCGCGCAGCCGCTTTGCGGCGGGCCTGCTGGACAGGACCTTGTTCTTCAAGTCGCCGCTGGATGGTGCCGACCTGTCGCAGGCACAGCTCGACCGGGCCGTGTTCTATCAGGTCGACCTGCGCGAGACCGCGCTGGCGGGGGCACGCTTCGAGCGCGTCGTCTTCGTCGAGTCGCGCCTTGCCGGGCACGATTTTTCGAACCACCACTTCCAGCTGTGCC
This sequence comes from Variovorax sp. YR566, assembly GCF_051992195.1. Lineage (NCBI taxonomy): Bacteria > Pseudomonadati > Pseudomonadota > Betaproteobacteria > Burkholderiales > Comamonadaceae > Variovorax > Variovorax sp. YR566. The sequence goes on from NZ_CP197092.1 coordinate 3,916,964, forward strand.
AGTTCACCGACGCTGATCTCGAAGGCTGCAACTTCGAGGGCGCCCACATGGCGCAGTGCAACTTCAAGGGCGCCGTGCTGCGCGATGCGGTGCTGCGCAACGTTCATGCACCGCAGGCGCTGTTTCCCGAAGCCGACCTGAGCCGGGTCGTTGCACGCGGCGCGCATTTCGACCAGAGCCTGTGGATCGACGCGAAGCTCGCGGCTGCCGATTTCGGCGAGGCCAGCATGCAGCAGTGCATCTTCCATCGGGCCGATTGCACCGGCACCAGCTTTGCCGGCGCGGACCTCACCTACGCGGATTTTTCCGGGGCTGCACTGGAAGGCGCGAACTTCGATGCCCGGCTCTTCCGCACCCAGTTGCATGGCGCACGCGACGTTCCCGCAACCCTGCGCGGCCATGCCGGCGTGCTGCCCAACGACCCCGACCTGTTCGAGGCGGAACGCTGGTCCGCGCAGCGGAATGCATCTTCCATCCCATTCACGAAAGGCGAAACCCCATGAGCATCGCAGCATTGCGCAGTCCCCAGGCCGGCACGGATGACGCGCCCGTGCAGCGCCTGGGCAAGGTGGTCGAGCACCTGCCAGAAGGATCGCTGTACCGCGTGGAATGCGACGACGGTGCCTGGCAATGCCGCCGCGCCGCCAGCTGCCTCCTGCGCCCCGAACTCGGCGACACGGTGCTGATTGCCGGGCCCGACCGCTACCACGTGTACCTGATCGCCGTGATCGACCAGGCCGACGACACCACCGCGCACATCGAGACGAAGGGCCGCCTCACGCTGGCCACGCCCGCGGGCGGCGTGCACATCGAGAGCAGCGAAGCCATACGGCTGCAATCCGCCAAGGCGGTGGAAGTCAGCAGCGAGCGTTTCGCCCTGACCGCGACCGAAGCCGACTGCAAGGTAGACCGGCTGAACTACGTCGGCAACGCCGTCAAGGCCATGGCCGCAAGTATTCATGTCGTCGGCCGGCTGTGCGAGACCGTGATGGACCGCCTGGTGCACATCAGCCGCACAGCCTTCCGCATGACCGAGCAGACGGAGCAGGTGCGTTGCGGCCAGCTCGACTACGAAGCCACCGACCTCGCCCGCATTCACGCAACGCAGACGGTGCTCACGGCGCAGGCGGTCGTGAAGGTCGACGCCAAGCAGATCCACATGGGCTGAGCCCGGAAACACAAGGAGCCGACAGCATGTTTGCAAACTGCCAGATGATGGGCATGGACCTGGCCTTTCCCGACGTGTGCAAGACGCCGCCGGCCATTCCCATCCCCTACCCCAATTTCGCGCTCGGCCCGACCGCGATTCCCAATGCGTGGAACATCCTCTTCATGTTCGCGCCGGCGCACAACCTGGCGACCGTCACGCCGCTCACCAACGGCGACAACCCCGGCGTGACGCTGGGTGTGATCTCGCCTTCGGTGATGGGGCCTTCGCGCCACATCACCGGCTCGTTCACCGTGCTGCTGAAGGGCAGCCCGGCCACGCGCATGACGAGCCTCTCGGTACAGAACCGCAGCAACGCGCTGGGCATGCGCATCGTGCCGAGCCAGTGCAAGGTGCTGATGCTCGCGGCCTGAGGCCGTTCGTTATTCCGCCTTCACCCCCGCAGTGCGGATGACCTTGCCCCACTTGGCGGTTTCCGCGGTGATGAAGGCGTCGAATTCCTCGGGCGTGCTGCCCGCCGGAATGGTGCCCATCGCGTCGAGCTTCGCGCGCGTCTCGTCGCTCCTGATGATGCGCGCCACCTCCTCCGACATACGCTTGACTACATCGCGCGGCGTAGCGGCCGGTGCAAGCATGCCGGCCCAGGTGCTGCCGGTGAAGCCCGCGAAGCCCTGCTCGATGAAGGTCGGCACCTCGGGCGCCGCCGCCAGTCGCTTGTCGCCCGCCACGCCAATCAGTCGCACCTTGCCTGCCTTGGCCTGATTGATGAGCCCCGTGGGCGCATCGAAGAAAAGCTGGATCTGCCCGCCCATCAGGTCGGTCAGCGCCGGCACCGCGCCCCGGTACGGGATGTGGATCATGAAAGTCTGCGTCAGCGACTTCCACAGCTCGGTGGTGAGGTGCGCGGCCGAGCCGTTGCCCGATGAGCCGAAGCTCACCTTGCCCGGGTTGGCGCGCGCATAGTCGATGAGCTCGCGCGCGGTCTTGAAAGGCGCATCGACATTCACCGCGGCCAGCAGCGGCGACACACCCATCAGCGACACGCCCGTCAAATCCTTTCGCGGGTCGTAGGGCAGCTTGGGGTACAGCGTGGTGTTGGCCGCGTAGGCGGCGATGACGACGCCGAAGGTCGTGCCGTCGGGCGCCGCCTTGGCGATGGCATCGACGCCTATCAGGCTGTTGGCGCCGGGCTTGTTGTCGATCAGCACCGGCTGACCGAGCTTCGTCTGCAGCCCGATCTGCACCAGCCGCGCCATCTGGTCGGTGAATCCGCCGGGCGTATAGGGCACGATGATGCGGATCGGCTTGGTCGGCCATGCGCTCTGCGCGAACGATGGCAAGGCTAGGCTTGCGGCGGCGGTAGCGAGCGTGAACCGGCGGCGAGACAGCGTGGCGTGGGGCATGGTGGCGGCGTTGCTTTGGAATGAATGGACCGGGCCATTCTCGAAGCGCCGCACGCCGGCACGGTCAGGGTTTGCCCGGCGGGTCAGCCTCACCGCGCCAGCGGCAACCGCATATCGAAGCGCGCCCCGCCGCCCGCTTCGTTCGCCGCCTCGATCCGCCCGCCATGCGCATGCACCACGGCCTGCGACAGCGCCAGCCCCAATCCAAGCCCAGGCGTCTTCTCGTCCGACCGCGCCGTGGCACCGCGATAGAAGCGCTCGAACAGATGCGGCAGTTCGTCTCCGCGAATGCCCGGCCCACTGTTCGCCACACTCAGGACGGCTTCATTCGCCTCCACGTCCGCACGCAGGCTCACGCGCACCGTGGTGCCCGCCGGCGAGAACTTGAGCGCGTTGTCGAGCAGATTGGCCAGAGCCAGGCTCGCCGCGCCGCGTGCCACCCGCGCAGCCACGGGCGGCGCAGACTCCAATGAAATCTCCAGCCGCCGCTCGCGCGCCATCGGCTCCAACCGGCGCACGGCCTCTTCCGCCAGCACGTTCAGCGACACCGTCTCGGCCGCGTCGCGCTCCTGGCCCGCGTCGAGCCGGGCCAGCACCAGCAGCTCTTCGACCAGCAGCGTGAGCGATTCGACTTCTTCGAGCGAGGAATGCAGCGTCTCCACATAGGCCGCCGGTTCGCGCGGCCTGCGCAAAGCGAGTTCAAGCTCGGTGCGCAACCGCGACAGCGGCGAGCGCAGCTCGTGCGACGCATCCGCCGTGAATCGCCGCTGCGCCTCCATGCCTTGCTCGATGCGCGCCAGCATGGCGTTGAGCGTGTCGACCAGCCGGCCGATCTCGTCGTTCGTTCCGGGGTGCGGCAGGCGCTCGCCCAGGTTCGCGTCACCGATGCGATGCGCCTGCTGCACCACATCGTCGATGGCACCGAAGGCGCGCCGGGTGATCAATGCGCCCGCCGCCCCCAGCGCCAGCAGCAGCGCTCCGCCGAGGATCAGGAACAGCACGCTGGCCATCGCCACCGTGCGGTTCACGTCGTCCAGCGAGCCGGCCACCTGCACTGCCAACAAGGAAGAGCCGCGCCCCGGCACGGGCACCGAGACCATGCGCGTCGGTTCCTCGCCGAATCCGTCGAGTGTTTCGAACACGGTCTCGCCCGCCGCGAGCCGCTCGCGCAGCGCGGGCGGAATGGGCAACTGCGCCTCGCCGAGGTTGCTGCTGCGCGCCAGCACGCGGCCCTCGGCGTCGACGATCTGCACCAGCCGGTCGAGTCGCACGAACGAAGGCGCGCCGGGGCCGGGCGGGGCCTCGTGCACGATCACGGTGTCGCCCTCGCCGGCGGACAGCAGCATGCCCATTTCGGTCTCGGCCAGCGCGAGCAGCGCGGCATCGAGCTCGCGGTGCACGTTGCGCGCGAACACGAGGTACGAGCCGAAGGCGGCGATCGCCATCACCACCACGATCACGCTGACGTGTGCCAGCGCCAGCCGCTTGCGGAAACTAAGCATGTCCAACCACGCCGTCGTCGGCCAGTGCCAGCCTGAAGCCGCGCCCGCGCACGGTCTGTATCAACGGCGCGGCCGGCGGCGCGTCGACCTTGCGGCGCAGGTTGCTGATGTGCACGTCGATGAGGTTGTCGATGGCGATCAGGTCGTCCTTCCACACCTGCTCCGCCAGGCGCGACCGGCTCACCACCTCGCCGGCATGGCGCAGCAGTATCTGCAGGATCGCGAACTCCTTGTGCGTCAGGTCCAGCACCATGCCGCCGCGCAGCACGCGCTGGCTCTGCGGGTCGAGGCTCAGGTCGGCCAGCGCGAGCACCACGGGCCGCATGATCTCGGAGCGGCGCAGCAGCGCGCGCACGCGGGCCAGCAGTTCGTCGAAGGCAAAGGGCTTGGTCAGGTAGTCGTCGGCGCCGGTATTGAGGCCGGCCACGCGGTCGCTGAGCGCATCGCGGGCGGTGAGCATGAGCACGGGCGTCTTGCAGCCGCGCTGGCGCAGGTCGCGGCACAGCGTGAGGCCGTCCTTTCCGGGCAGCATCCAGTCGAGCACGATCAGGTCGTAGGCGACGACGAAGGCTTCTTCATCGCCCTCCTCCGCCGTGTGCACGACGTCGACGACAAAGCCCTCTTCCTGCAGGCCGCGGGCCAACAGCCTGGCGGCCTTGCGGTCGTCTTCGATCAACAGAATTCTCATGGCGCGAATCATGCCCGGGCTTCCTGACTGCAGGCCGCAGGGGTGCGCAAGGGCCAATCCTTAAGACATCTTCAGGATTTCTTGAGAACTTCTTAAGTCGCCCTTTCGTACCCTCGCCGAGAGGAGACGGGAGCGGATCGAGGGCATGGGGAAGGCACCCCGTGCGCAGCGCGCCCGTCCTCGCAACGGACGCATTGCGACGATGAAGATGAAAAAGAAATCCCTGTACCAGATGACGCCGGCACGCATCGTGTTCGGCGTACTGACCTGCGCGGCGCTGTGCGTCGACTCCTTCGACAACACCGCCCATGCCGCCACCGCCGTGGCAGCCGCACCCGCGCCGATGCTCGTGCGCCAGGGCAACCGCCTGAGCGTGCCCGCCGGCTCGCCGCTGCGCGAGCGCCTGCTGGTCGCCACGGTCGGCCAGGACGCCCTGCCGCACGAAGTAAGCCTGCCCGCCACGGTGGAGGCCAACCCGGCCGGCACCGTCAACATTCTTCCCCCTCTGACCGGCAAGCTGCTCGAACTGAAGGTGCGCCTGGGCGACACGGTCAAGCGCGGCCAGGTGCTCGCCACGATGGCCTCGCCCGATCTCGCGCAGGCCGTGGCCGACGCGCAGAAGGCCCGCGACGCGCTCGACCTGGCGCAGCGCGCGCTGGTGCGGGCACGCGGCGTGAACGAGGCCGGTTCCAACGCCGCGAAAGACGTGGAGGCGGCCCAGAGCAGCGTCGCGCAACAGACGGCAGAGCTGCACCGCAGCGAAACGCGCCTGCGCAGCCTGGGCGCTGAAGGCAGCGGCGGGCAAGCCGGCCAGGTGCTGAAGATCGTCGCGCCCATGGCCGGCACGGTCACGGCGCTGAATGCCGCCGCTGGCGCCAACCTGAACGACGCCAATGCGGCGCTGATGACGGTGTCGAACCTCGACTCGGTCTGGGTCACGGTCAACGTGCCCGAGAACGTCGTGGGTGCGGTCACCCCGGGGCAGAACGCGGTCGTCACTCTGGCCGCTTACCCGGGCCGCAGCTTCAGCGGCAAGGTCGGCTTCGTGAGCGCGGTGCTCGACGCCGACACGCGCCGCGCCCGCGCGCGCATCGTGTTCGCCAACCCCGAGGGCATCTTCAAGCCCAACATGTACGCGACGGCCGTGCTGGGCGTGCCGCAGGGCGCGCAGCCGCAGGTGCCGGCCTCGGCGCTCTTGATGAACAACGACAGCGTGAGCGTGTTCGTCGAGGCCGAGCCCTGGACCTTCGTGCGGCGCATGGTCGAGCTGGGCCGCGAGGACGGCGACAAGGTCCGCATCCGCAGCGGCCTGTCCGCGGGCGAGCGCGTGGTGGTGCGTGGCGGTGTGTTGCTGAATGATTAATCTCGTCATCACCCAGTTCTTTCGCCGCAGGCATCTGGCCTGGGCGATGTCGGTGGCGCTGGTGCTGTTCGGCGCCTGGTCGTGGACGCAGATGACCGTCGAGGCCTACCCCGATCTCGGCGACGTGACCGTGCAGGTAACGACGCAGGTCAACGGCCTGGCCGCCGAGGAAATCGAGCAGCAGATCACCACGCCGCTGGAGCGCGCACTGAGCAACACGCCGGGGCTGGCCTCGATCCGCTCGAGCAGCACCTTCGGGCTGTCGCTCATCAACCTGAGCTTCAAGGATGGCACCGACGACTACTTCGCGCGCCAGCGCGTGACCGAGCGCATCGGGCAGGTCAGCCTGCCTTCGGGCGCGCAGCCGGGCCTGGGCCCCGTTGCGGGGCCGGCCGGCGAGATCTACCGCTACACGCTCGAATCGGACACGAAGAACCTGATGGAGCTGTCGGAGCTGCAGCGCTGGAAGGTGATTCCCGCGCTCAAGCAGGTGGCGGGCGTGGTGGACATCAACAACTTCGGCGGCTTCACGCGCGAATTTCAGCTGGAGCTCGATCCGGCGCGCCTGCAGAAGTACGGGCTGGTGCTGAACGACGTGGTCACAGCCATCAACAACAACAGCGCCAACGCGGGCGGCGGGCGCATCGCGCGGGGCGACCAGAGCTACGTGGTGCGCGGCATCGGCCAGATCCACACGCTGGACGACCTGGGCACCGTGGTTGTGGCGCAGAACGGCGGCTCGCCTGTGCTGGTGCGCGACCTGGGGCGGCTGCAGTTCGGCCACCAGGAGCGCGGCGGCATCCTGGGCAAGGACACCAACCCGGACACCATCGAGGGCATCGTGCTGATGCTCAAGTACGAGAACCCGTCTCGCGTGCTCGAAGGCGTGCACGCCAAGATCGACGAACTGCAGGCCGAGCTCGCGCCCATGGGCGTGAAGATCGTGCCCTATATCGACCGCGACGACCTGGTGAAGCTCACCGTCGACAAGGTGACGCACACGGTGCTCGAAGGCATGGCGCTGGTGTGCTTCGTGCTCATTCTTTTCCTGGGCAGCCCGCGCAGCGCGGTGGTGGCGGCGGTGGCCATTCCGATGTCGCTGGTCACGGTGTTCATCGTGATGCACTTCACCCGCATGCCGGCCAACCTGTTCTCGCTGGGCGCGATCGACTTCGGCATCATCGTGGACGGGGCCATCGTGGTGATGGAAGCGATATTGCGGCGGCGCGAGGAAGAACCCGAAGCCACGCTCACCGAGGGAAACATCCTCGAAACCGTAAGTCACGTGTCGGGGCCGATCTTCTTCGCCACGCTGATCATCATCACCGCGTACTTTCCGCTGTTCGCCTTCGAGCGGGCCGAGGGCAAGCTGTTCAAGCCGATGGCCTTCACGGTCGGCTACGCGCTGGTGGGTGCCCTGCTCTGCGCGCTGACGCTCATTCCCAGCCTGGCCTACGTGGCGCTGCGCAAGCCGAGCAAGCCCTTCGTCAACAAGCCGCTGGAGTGGCTCACGCGCGCATACCGCCGCGTGCTGGCGAAGCTGCTGGACGTGCCCGCCATCGCCTACGGCCTGAGCGCGCTGGCGCTGGCCGCGGTGATGGTGCTGGGCGCCACGGCCGGACGCGAGTTCTTGCCAGACATCGACGAAGGCGCGCTGTGGCTGCAGGTGCAGCTGCCATCGGGCCTGTCGCTCGACAAGGCCAGCGAGATGGCCACCGAACTGCGGCATGTGCTGCTCGAATACCCGGAGGTGTCGTACGTGGTGACGCAGCTGGGCCGCAACGACGACGGCACCGATCCGTGGACGCCTTCGCACATGGAGGTGCCCGTGGGCCTCAAGCCCTACAGCGAGTGGCCGGCCGGGGTGAACAAGGCCGCCTTCGTGCGCACGCTGACCGAGCGCTTCGCGCGCATGCCGGGCTTCGACGTGGGTATCAGCCAGCCGATCATCGACGGCGTGAACGATTCGGTGGGCGGCGCGCACAGCCCGCTGGTGCTGCGCATCTACGGCGACGACCTGAAGGAAAGCCGGCGCATCGGCAATCAGATCGTCGATCTGCTGGAGACGGTGCGCGGCACGGCCTCGGCCTCGCTGTTCCAGGAGCCACCGATTCCGCAGGTGGTGATCGAGCTGAACCGCGAGGCGGCGGCGCGCTTCGGCGTCAACGCGAACGATGTGGCCAGCCTGATCCAGACCGGCATCGGCGGCGCGCCCGTGATCACGGTGTATGCGGAGAACCGCACCTACAACGTGGCGGTGAAGATGCCGAAAAGCGCCAAGGGCAACACCGAGGCCATCGGTGCACTGCTGCTCAACAGCTCCAGCGGCGCGAAGGTGCCGCTGTCGCAGGTGGCCGACATCCGGCTGCAGACCGGCGAAAGCACCATCTCGCACGAGATGAACGAGCGGCAGATCACCGTGCGAGTGGACAACCGCGACCGCGACCTGGCTTCGTATCTCGATGAGGCACGGGCCCGCATCGCGAAGGAAGTGAAGTTCGACCCGGCCAAATTCAGGCTGCAATGGGCCGGCCAGTTCGAGAACCAGCAGCGTGCGCAGGCCCGCCTGGGCGTGTCGCTGGCCATCGTGGTCTGCATCATGGCGGTGCTGCTGTTCTTCCAGTTCGGCAAGATCCGGCAGGTGGCACTCATCCTGGGCGTGGTGCCCATGGCCACGCTGGGCGGGCTGATCGCGGTGCACGTGGCGGGCGAAACGCTCAACGTGGCCACTGCCGTGGGCTTCATCGCGCTGTTCGGCGTGTCCATACAGAACGGGATCATCATGGTCGCGAACTTCCGGCGCGTGCGCGGCGAAGGGCTTGCCCTGCAAGCCTCGGTGCTCGAAGGCGCGGCCGAGCGGCTGCGCCCGGTGCTGATGACGGCCACGGTGGCATCGGTCGGCATGCTGCCGGCAGCGCTGGCCACCGGCGTGGGCACCGACGTGCAGCGCGGGCTGGCGACGGTGGTGGTCGGCGGGCTGGTGGTGTCGACGCTGCTCACGCTGTTCATCCTGCCGACGCTGTATTTCGCGATGGAGCGGGTGTTCGAACGCAAGGGCTGGGGCACGCGCTCGCGCCGCGACCGTTAGGAAGGCTGGAGACACAACACATGAAGAAGACAACAAGCCTTGCGGCGCCCGTGGCGGCCGGCATCGTGCTGCTGCTGGGTGGCTGCGCGGTCGGGCCAGACTATGTGCGACCGCCGCTGAACCTGCCCACGCAGTACACGACCTCGCCGCCCACCAGCAAAGAGGCCGAAGGCGTGCCATTGGCGCACCTGTCACCCGAGCTCGACGTGCCTGCACAGTGGTGGCAGGCCTTTCGCTCCGAGCCGCTGAACGCGCTGGTAACGCAGAGCCTGGCGGGCAACCCGACCATCGAGGCCGCAGATGCCGCCCTGCGCGCGGCGCAGGAGAATGAAGCCGCCGATCGCGCCGCGTTCTGGCCCAGCGTGGCGCTGGGCTACTCGCCCACTCGGCAGCGCGTGGCCAGCGCGGTCGCGAGCCCGGTTTCCTCCAACGCGAACCTGTACACGCTGCACACCGCACAGGTAACGGTGTCGTACACGCCCGACGTGTTCGGCGCTACGCGCCGGCAGGTCGAGGGCTCGCAGGCGCAGACCGAGCTGCAGCGCTTCCAGAGCTTGGCCGCGAAGCTCACGCTGAGCAGCAACGTGGTGGCCGCCGCGATCACCGAAGCCTCGCTGCGCGCGCAGCAAGGCGCCACGCTGGAAATCGTCGTAGGGCAGAAAGAAGTGCTGCAGGCCTATCGCAAGCAGCAGGCGCTGGGACAGGTGGCGCTGGCCGACGTCGATGCGCAAGAAGCTTCGCTGGCCGCCACCGAGGCCACGCTGCCGCCGCTCGACAAGCAACTTGCGCAGCAGCGCAACCTGCTGGCCACGCTGGCAGGCCGCTACCCGAGCGAAGGCGTGGCGGCGCATTTCGATCTCGATGCCCTGCAACTGCCTGCGGAGCTGCCGCTGACCCTGCCATCCAGCCTGGTCGAGCACCGGCCTGACGTGCGTGCGGCCGAGGCGCAGTTGCAGGCGGCCAGCGCCGCCATCGGCGTAGCGGTCGCCGCGCGGCTGCCGAACGTGACGCTGGGGGTGAACTCGTATGGTTCGTCGGCCTATACGCTGTCGGAGCTGTTCAAGTCGTCATCGCTGTTCTGGACCGTCGCGGCCAGCGTGACCCAGCCCATCTTCGACGGCGGCGCTCTCAGGCACCGCGAAGCCGCCGCGCGGGCCTCGTTCGACCAGGCAGCCGCGCAGTACCGAGCGACGGTGCTCGCCGCCTTCCAGGACGTCGCCAACACGCTCGAAGCCATCGACGCCGACACCCGCATGCTGCAGGCGGCCCTGAAGGCCGAGCGCACGGCCTCGCAGAGCCTGGCGCGCACGCGGGCGCAGGTGCGGCTTGGTGACGCCAGCGCGTTGTCTCTGCGCATTGCGCAGCAGGCTCAGCAGCAGGCGCTGCTAAATCTCGTGCAGGCCCGCGCGCTGCGGCTGACCGACGCGGCGGCCCTCTTCCAGGCGCTCGGCGGCGGCTGGTGGAATACTGCTGCTCCACCGGCGCAGTTAGCCGCCTCGTCTTCTTCCCATTCCCCCGCATCGCCATGAACATCATCCGCCACGAGATGGGCCCCCGCTTCAGCGAGATGGTGACCGTCGACCTGGGCGCCGCGCGCCTGCTCTACCTCTCCGGCCAGGTGGCCGAGAACCCGTCGCTCGACATCACCGGGCAGATGCGCGAGATCCTGCACCACATCGACGACATGCTCGCCACGCAGGGCGCAACGAAGAAGGACCTGGTCAGCGTGACGATCTACCTGCGCACCGTGGGCGACTACGCCGCGATGAACTCTGTGTGGGACGAATGGGTGCCTGCCGGCCACACGCCAGCGCGCGCCACGGTGGGGGCGAAGCTGATCGACTCGGAATACCGCGTTGAGATCCAGGCCACGGCGGCCGTCGGGCCAGTGCCATGAAAGGTATGCGTCGCATGGTCGCTCTGTGGGCATTGACGCTCGGTGGCTGCACCGCCTTCGATGCGCACTCGTTCGATCACTCGGCCGGCTGGCGGACCGCGCAGGTCGTCAGCGTCGGCCGCGAGGGCGATCTGGCCAAAACGGCCGACCATGATTGCGGCGTCGAGGGCGGCGCCGCAGCGCCCTACGCCATCGTGCGCTACCGCAACGGCGGCGTGCACACGCGTTCGATCGGCACAGGGCATTGGCCCGCGGGCGCCTCGCTCAAGGTCGGCGATGAGGTGGAAGTGAACATCCTCGACTGCGCCGCGCCGCTGGCGCTTCTCGGTCAGAGCGGCAGCGTCTCGGGCACGCCGTCGCGCTGAAGCCAGCCTTCGAATTCGTCTGACAGCCGCTGCGCCTCCCGCGTGGCCCGGCCCCAGGCGGAGATGCGGGCCTGCGCGTCGTTGGCGAAGTGGACGAAGTCCTTGCGATCGGGCAGCTTGCCGTTGGGCAGCGACCGCACCCATTCGGGGTCGGGCGCGAGCACCACCATGCGGTCGAGGAAGCCGCTGGCCTTGTGGCGCCAGCGCAGGCCCTTGTCGAGCCAGCCCGGCACCACCGCCTGCTGGAAGTGCGGGTACAGCACGATGCCCTCATCGGCCGGCTGGTAGTCGAGGTGCAGGTGGTAGTCGGTGATGCCGCCGTCCCAGTAGGCACCGCGCGGCGCGCCCGGAATGTCATGCACCGCCGCCAGCAGAAACGGAATGGAACACGAGGCCTGCAGCACCATGTTGAAGTTGGCCTCGCTCAACGCATGCTGGCGCGTGCGGAAGTCGCGCGTGCCGAAGGGCAAGGCCGCGCCGGGCGTGGAAAACACGCAGCGCTCCAGCCACGCGCCCAGGCTCTTGCGGTGCAAGCTGTTGGTGGCAAAGGCGCCCAGGTAGCCGACCGGCGTGCGCGCCCTGCCCTCGCGCCCAAGGATGTGGCGCCCGCGCGATGTCACCACGTGCAGGCGATAGCGCGGATGGCTCAGCACTTCGCCGATGCGCCCGCCGTAGAAGGCTTCGAGGCTTTCGGCGAAACGCTCGCTGAGCTGGCTCGGGCTGAGCCGCTTCTGCCCCGGCGGCACTTCGAACTGCTGGTGCACGTAGTCGTGCTCGAAGCGTTCGAAGGCGGCGTCAGGGTCGGCCAGGCAGGCCGTCGACAGCCGCCATGCGCCGATGGAGGCGCCCACCAGATGCACCTGCTGGCTCGACTGCGTGAGCCAGCGGCCGAAGATGAAGCGGTCGAGCGCACCGAGGATCAACCCCTTGGGGCCGCCGGCCGCGCCGGGGATGGTGCGCACGTCCTGCGGACGCAGGCCGTGCTGTTCGATGTGCTTGCGGGCCGCGGGGCCGGCGTAGATGCGCAGGGCTTTCATGCCTGTGTGTGCTCGAAGGGGTTGAGCACCTCGACGCCAAACCCTGCGAAATCGCTCACGTTGCGGGTCACTACGGTCAGCGCATGCTGCCTTGCAGTGGCGGCAATCATCGCGTCTTCATACAGCGTGTTCGAACTGCGATGCATCAGCTTCGCCCAGAGCCTGAAGGTTTCTGCATCCATGGGGAGAACGTTGTAGGAAGCTGCAACCAATGCGGCCCATTGCTCGATCTCGCTGGCCTTGGCGGCGTCTTGCTCGCGTGTGAGTTCGATGCCGGCCTGGATCTCTCCTAGCGTCACCGCCGAGAGATGAAGATCGCTGTCCACAATGGGCGTGAGCCACGCGACGATCGCGCCGTGCGGACGAGGCCTGCGAAGTTCGGAAATGACGTTCGTGTCCAGCAGATACATACCGGCCTCAGCGCATTGGCGTGATGCGGCGCCTGCGTGCGGCACCCCGCTGCGGAACCAGGAATTCGGTGCGTGCTTCCGTCGAGAGCAGCAGGTCCTTGAGAGATGGCTTTGCCGTGGCGTGCAAGCGCCGCCATTCAGCTGCAGGAACAAGCACGGCCACCTCGGCTCCACGCTTCGTCACCATTTGCGGCCCTTCGACGAGAGAGGCCTCGAGAAACTCACTGAAACGCGCCTTGGCGTCCTGCACAGGCCAGGTTTTCATTGCAACCACCCATCAAACTAGTTATCTGACTAGTTTAACAGGTGAGGAATCCGCTTACTTGCGCAGCCCCTGCAGCTTGGCAAAAGCACTCGCCATCTGCCCCGCCGGCTGCGGCGAGTTGTCGCGCCGGCCTTGTTGCTGCTGGCCGCGCCCCGCTCCTTCGAAGCGGTTGTCGCGCGGGCCGTCGCGGCGCGCGGGCGCCGCATCGAGCTTCATCGACAGGCCGATACGCTTGCGCGCCACGTCCACTTCCATCACCTTGACCTTGACGATGTCGCCGGTCTTGACGACTTCGCGTGCGTCGTTGACGAACTTGTGGCTCAGCTGGCTCACATGGACCAGGCCGTCCTGGTGCACGCCGAGGTCGACGAAGGCGCCGAACTGGGCCACGTTGCTCACGGTGCCTTCGAGGATCATGCCCTCGACCAGGTCCTTGATGTCGTCCACGCCGTCGTTGAAGCGCGCCACCTTGAAGTCGGGGCGCGGGTCGCGGCCCGGCTTTTCGAGTTCGCCCAGGATGTCCTTGACCGTGATGACGCCGAACTTCTCGTTGGCGAACAGCTCGGGCTTCAGCGTCTTGAGCATGTCGGCGCGGCCCATCAGCTCGGCGATGGGCTTGCCGGTCTTCACGATGATCTGCTCGACCAGCGGATAGGTTTCGGGGTGCACGCCGGTGATGTCCAGCGGGTCGGCGCCGTCGCGGATGCGCAGGAAGCCCGCGCTCTGCTCAAAGGCCTTGGGGCCGAAGCCGGTCACGTCGAGCAGCTGCTTGCGGGTGGAAAACGCACCGTTCGCTTCGCGCCAGCGCACCACCGCCTTGGCCACGCTGGCCGACAGGCCCGAAACGCGGCTGAGCAGCGGCACGCTGGCGGTATTCAGGTCGACGCCCACTGAGTTCACGCAGTCTTCGACCACGGCCTGCAGCGTGCGCGCAAGTTCGCTCTGGTTCACGTCGTGCTGGTACTGGCCCACGCCGATGCTCTTGGGGTCGATCTTCACGAGTTCGGCCAGTGGATCTTGCAGTCGGCGCGCAATGGAGGCGGCGCCGCGCAGGCTCACGTCCACGTCGGGCATTTCCTGCGAGGCGAATTCGCTGGCCGAGTACACGGAAGCGCCGGCTTCGCTGACGACGACCTTGTCGACCTTCATTTCGGGCGCGCCGGCCTGGGCGGCCATCTTGGCGAGCAGCTTGATGAGGTCGGCGGCCAGCTTGTCGGTTTCGCGGCTGGCGGTGCCGTTGCCGATGGCGATGAGGTTCACGCCGTGCTTGGCGCACAGCTTGCCCAGCGTGTGCAGCGAGCCTTCCCAGTCCTTGCGCGGCTCGTGGGGGAACACGGTGGCGGTTTCGACCAGCTTGCCGGTGGAGTCGACCACGGCCACCTTCACGCCGGTACGGATGCCCGGGTCCAGGCCCATCACGACGCGCGGGCCGGCGGGCGCGGCCAGCAGCAGGTCGCGCAGGTTGTCGGCGAACACCTTGATGGCGACCTTCTCGGCGTCTTCGCGCAGGCGGGTGAACAGGTCGCGCTCGGTCGACAACGCCAGCTTGACGCGCCAGGTCCAGGCCACGCACTTGCGGATCAGGTCGTCCGACGGACGAGCCGCATGGCTCCAGCCCAGGTGCAGCGCGATGCGGCCTTCGGCGATGCTGGGCTTGCCCGGTTCGGGCTCCACGGGCAGCACCAGCTTGGCGTCGAGGATGTCGAGCGCGCGGCCGCGAAACACGGCCAGCGCACGGTGCGAGGGCACGCGGCCGATGGGCTCGTCGTACTCGAAGTAGTCGCGGAACTTGGCGATGTCGGCGTTGTTCTCGTCCTTGCCGGCCATCAGGCTGGACTTGAGCAGACCCTCGGCCCAGAGCCATTCGCGCAGGCCCTGCACCAGTGCAGCGTCTTCGGCCCAGCGCTCGGAAAGAATGTCGCGCACACCGTCGAGAACGAGCGGTACGGTGGAGAAATCGGGGCCCGGCTTGCCGTCGTCCAGCGTGGTGGCGGGCTGCAGGAAGGCCTTGGCTTCGACGGCCGGGTCGAGCGTGGGGTCGGCCAGCAGCTTGTCGGCCAGCGGCTCGATGCCGAATTCGCGAGCGATCTGGCCCTTGGTGCGGCGCTTTTGCTTGAACGGCAGGTACAGGTCTTCGAGTTCCTGCTTGGTCGGCGCGAATTCGATCGCGGCGCGCAGTTCGGGGGTCAGCTTGCCCTGCTCGTCGATGGCCTTGAGCACCGCCACGCGGCGGTCTTCGAGTTCGCGCAGGTAGGAAAGACGCGCTTCCAGTTCACGCAGCTGGGTGTCGTCGAGGCCGTCGGTGGCTTCCTTGCGGTAGCGGGCGATGAATGGAACCGTGGCGCCTCCGTCGAGCAGTTCGACGGCGGCCTTCACCTGGTTCTCGCCGACCTTGATTTCGGCGGCGAGCTGGCGAATGATTTTCTGCATGTCTTGAGCGCGTCCCTGGCAAAGCGCGGGAGTTTGCCATAGGCGCGGATGGCGTCCGTCCGGGCGGCCCGGCGGGCGTGTTACAGCATGCTTTCCGCTTCGGCCCGGGTGCCGGCTGGCGCCTGCGCCTGGCTTGGAACCACCAGCAGCACGCTCAGCCCGCGCGGCGCGGCATTTTCGATTGTCAGCTCGCCGCCGATGGCGTCGGCCCGGGAGCGCATGCTGCGCAGGCCCTTGCCCGTATCGGTGGAAGACGCGCTTCGCGAACCCAGCCCGCAGCCGTCGTCGCGCACCTCCAGCATCAGCAATCCCCGGTCGCGAAGGCCGAAGCGCAGTTCGACGCGGGTCGCCTGCGCATGCCGCAGCGCATTGGACATGGCTTCCTGCGCCACCCGGCAGATCTGCATCGCGGTTTCCGGCGGCACCCAGCGGGTGTGGGCCTCGCTGGCGATGTGCCATTCGAGCCCGATGCCGAGCCGGTCGAACGCGGGCTGCAGCCGGTAGCGCACGTGGGCCAGTCGCTCGACGACGGTGGCGGAAGTCTGGTCATCGAGGTCGTCCACCGTCATCTGGAGTTCGAGCAGGCAGTCCTGCAGGGCCATCGACAGGCTGCCGGGCCCGGCGGACCGGGGGTCCTGGCTGGCCAGCAGCGCCACCAGCCGGGAGCCCACGCCGTCATGCAGATCGTTGGCGATGCGCCGTCTTTCGGCGACCACCGCCTGCGACGGTCGATGGTCTGCGACACGGCGCCGGAAGGCAAGAAAACAGACGCTCGCGATGAGCGCGGCAAGCACCGCCACGTTCAGCGCCTGCAGCGCCCAGAAGGCGAACGGCATGCCATCCGCCGTCACGCCGATGGCCGAAGTGGCCCGGATGACCTGCGCGGTCACGGGCGTCAGGTGCAGCGCACCCGCCAGGCCGGCCCACATCAGGAGCCGCCGGCGCGAGACGCGCGTGCGCAGCCACGTCAACAGCACGCACCACGAGCCGATCGACAGCCACACGAACTGGTCTTCCAGGAAGTGCGGTAAAGAAAGGACCTGCGGCGCCAGCATGGCATGGGCTACAGAAGCCCCCGGTGGGAGGCAAAGCTCACGGCCTGCGCGCGGGTGTGGGCGTGCAGCTTGCGGTAGATGTTCTTGACGTGCGCGTTAACCGTCTGGGCGCTGATGGTGAGCTGCAGCGCGATTTCCTCGGTAACGTAGCCTGTCGCTACAAGTCGTAACACTTCGCGCTCCCGCGCGGATAACGTCGCCTTGGTGTCCGGCGGACGCACCGGATTGACGTTGGAGCGCTTGTGATCGAGGTGCACGAGCAGCCGGCGCGCCAGCCGGGGCGTGATGGCGGCACCGCCGTTCACCACCTGCAGCACGGCCTGGGCATAGCTCTGGAACCAGGCGTTCTTGACCAGGTAGCCGGAGGCGCCGAGCTCGAAGGCATGCAGCACCTGGGGTTCGTCCTCGAGCGCCGAGATGACGATGATTTCCGCCGCGCTGCGGTGCCGCTTGGCCTCTTCGATGAGCTCGAATCCGCTGCCGTCGCCCAGGCGGATGTCGACCATGAGCACGTCGAACTCATGCTGCATCAGCAATCGTCGGCCTTCGCGCAGCGTGCCGGCCTGCCCTTCGAGCTGAATGCGCAGGTCGCCCAGCAATTCCTGGGCGATGACGCGACGCACGAAGGGGTCGTCATCCACCAGCAGGACGCGCACGGGTTTGGTCTGTTGCCCGGTCAGGAAATCGGGCCACGGGAGAGTGTCGGCGGACGGCGAGAGGAGCCCGCCGAACTGGCCGGGGTTGGCGTATTGCTTACCCCCGCTGCCCACATCTGTCAATGAAATGTCGAGATCGCTTTCCATTCCAGCCCCTTTGTGACACATAGCACATCTTGTTCGTGACCAAAAGTTAATTCATTTCTACTCAAATTTTTGGTTTCAGTTTTTTTGATTACTTTGGTTGCATTTTGTTTCCATTAGTCAACAATGTCCATCGAAAGTTGTAGTTTTTCTCTCGGACATTGCATCGGGGGGCCCTCCACCCGCGGCCCCCGAAACGATGCAAAACACACCTTTCGCCATAGCCTTGCTCTACCCAGCACTGGGCATTTTTCGCTGGTTCCTCGACGCAGAAACTGCACCTCGGTCGTGACGAAAGCATTTCAAGCAGTGCCACTGACCGTTAGCTGATGGCCGGATCGATCCGGCAATCGGGTTCGTTTCAACAACTTTCGAGGAAGCATCATGAAGAAGACACTCATCGCGATCGCAGTGGTTCTGGTTGGAAGCGTTGCCTCGGCAACCAGCACCACGGCCCTCGCCGCCACCAGTACGACGACCGGCTCTTCCAGTTCCGCCGGATCCGTTGCAGCCAGCTCGGGCACGGGCAGTGCACTGAGCTACAACGCGGCCAATTCCAGCTCGTCGGCCAGCGCCAACGCTGCAGGCGGCGCAGTCAGCTTTCCGGGTCTGCGCATCGGTGGCGCAACGGCAGGCGGCTCGGCGACCACGCAAGGCCGCGTGACCAGCGTGGCTGCAACGACAGGCAATGGCGCCGCAGCGGGCGCTGCCAATGCCTCGGCCAATGCAGGCGCGACCGCCAATGCCAACTACAGCGCGGGCGGCCCCAACTCCGTGAGCGGCAGCGCAGGCGGAACCGCTGGCTCCACGACCAACAACACGGCCGCAACGGCCGCGGGTCCTGGCGGCGGTCTGGCCGTGGTAACGCGCACCTCCGGCACGACGTCGAGCTTCAATGCCTCGTCGGGCGCCGTCAACGGCTTCGTCAACGGCACGACCACCTCGGCGACGGCGGGCTCGACCGGCGGCTCCTTCGGCGTGACCAACCTCAGCTTCGGCAATGCCGCCGGCTTCAGCAATGGTGGCGGTACCGGCGGCCTGGCTGGCTCCGGCGCAACTGCATCGGCTCCCTGAGCCGTTCTCGCACCGGTTGTTGCACTCAGAAATGGGGAGGGGCTAGCCCCTCCCCGGCTTCCAAAGGAGTTGAGAACATGAAAAAACTTATTGTCCTGACCTTGCTGGGCTTGTCCGCGGGCGCCATGGCGCAGACCACGGCGGGCGGTGCCAACAACCAGTCATCGAGCTCAGCCACCACCTCGGCCCAGGGCAACACCCAGGCCGTGAACTTCAACACCAACACCCCTGCAGACACCCGGGCGACGCTGAACCAGAACGTCAACAACACGGGCGCCACGACGAGCACCGTCGACTACCGGGGCAGCTACACGATCAAGAACGTGCCGTCGGTCAACGGCCCGAACCTGACGACGAGCAATGACACCTGCATGGGCAGCACGAGCGCCAGCGCGAACGGACCGGGCGTCGGACTCAGCTTCGGCACCACCTGGACGGACGAGCACTGCAAGCGCCTGAAGATGAGCCGCGAACTCTGGAACAAGGGCATGAAGGCAGCCTCGCTCGCCATGGACTGCATGGACCCCGCGGCCCTGGCGGCGCTGGAGATGACGGGCACGAAATGCCCGCAGTCGATGACAGCGGACGAGCGCGTGACCGCCTACGGTCCGCAGGCGTCGGCAATCGGTGCACCTGCGGCGCCGCCGCGCCCGGTGGCTGCGGCTGCGCCAATGGCGCCCGTCGCAGTGGTACCGGCGGCGACGCCACCAGCGCCCATCGCCGAAGTCACGCCCCCCGCGCAGCCTGTGGCCACGGCCCAGGACGAGCCTCCGGCGGCGGTGTCGATGCCCGTTGCCAGCGCTACGGTGACGGCAATGGATCCGGGCGAAGTGGCTGCCATCCGCGCGGCACGGCCGACCGGCGACGTTGCATCCGCATCGATGGCAGTCCGGCAATGACCGCGTGGAGCCTGACATGACCAGGACCGTAATCCTCTGGCTGGCGGCCTGCTGCACGGCGACAGTCGCGGCTGCAGCGGCCGCGCCCTCGCCGCCGGTGCTGCGCATCGAGCGGATGAACATGGGCAGCGGCTTGCAGAACGCACGGGGCACCGAGAACGCCGAACCGGTCGGCACCCTGGGCGTGTGGCACGTGCCGCAGTACCTGCCGGGCTTTCCGACGGCTGCGACGATCTGGCCGCGCGTGATCATCCTGCAGTGCGCGAGCGACCTGTGCTCCGGCTACGAGATCACTCCCGAAATGGGACGCGGCGAATACCTCTTCTTCGTGCCGGAGAAGAAATAAGCAGCGCAGCCCGCGCGGCCGGGCGGCCGCGCGGGCTGCGCTGCCTTACCCTTCGCGGATGACATTCCTTGCGCGCGTCCTGCGTGTCTTGCGTGCCCTGCTCCGCGCCGTTGGCACCGCGCTCATCGTTCCCCTGCTGCTCTTCGAGGAGTGGGGCTGGGAGCCGCTGGCTGCGCTGGCGGCACGGCTGTCTCGCCTTCCCTTCTGGGCCGCGCTTGAAGACCGGCTGCGCCGGCTGCCGCCCTGGGGCGCGGTGCTGGCCTTCTTCGTGCCCGTGTTGCTGCTGCTTCCGGTGAAGGTGCTGGCTCTCTTTCTCTTCAGCCGCGGCCATGCAGCCACGGGCCTCACCGTGCTCGTGCTGGCCAAGCTGGCGGGCACGGCCGTCGTCGCGCGGATCTTCCAGCTGGTCGAAGGGCCGCTGATGCGCATTCCGTGGTTCGCCCGCTGGTATCCCAGGTGGAAGGCCTGGAAGGACCGTGTGCTCACCATCGTTCGCCAGAGCCGCCCGTGGCGCCTGGTGCGGGCGCTGAACCGGCGCATTTCGCGGGGCTGGCGGCGGTTCAGGGAAGGTTGAGTTGGTTCATTTTTACCCGGGTATATTGCCATTTCAATTTAACCCGGGTAATATTTGATGCATGAACCTCTCTGAAGAAACCCGGCGCGCCCTCACCCGCCATTACAAGGAAACCCCGCGCCCGGCCGGCGTCTTCGTCATCCGAAACAAGCTGAGCGGCCGCGTCTACGTGGCCGGCAGCCTCGACGTCGAAGGCGCGATGAACCGCGCGCGTTTCGAGCTGAACATGCCCGCTCACCGCAACAAGGCGCTCCAGCAAGACTGGAACGCGCACGGCGCCGGCAATTTCATCTTCGAAGTGATCGACCGGATCAAGGAACGCGAAGACCCCGATTTCGATCGCAAGGCCGAACTCGACAGGCTCCTGCCGCTCTGGCAGGAAGAGCTTCAATGCTTCGGCCCGAACGGCTACAACACGCCATGAGCGCCCACGCAACGTACGGCGGCGAGATGCCGCACGCCGGAGCGCATCAGCGAGTAGATTACGCACCTCGTTTCGCTTGGCACCCCCAGGAACAAAACACCCGAATGTCATCTGACACCCCACCCACCACCCTGACCGTGTTCTTCGACTTCCAGCGCATCGCACAGGGCAGCAAGGCCGAAGTGCTCGACCAACTGCGCCGCCGCGACGACCCCGGGCCGTACCTTGTTTTCGACGACCAGACCGGCACGCAACTCGACCTCGACCTGCGCGAGCTGTTGCCCGAGTTGCGCGATCACGAAGCCGAGCACCGCGACGATGCCCCGCGCGGCGTTGGCCGGCCCAAGCTCGGCGTGGTCGCACGCGAAGTCACGCTGCTGCCGCGCCACTGGGACTGGCTCGGACGCCAGCCCGGCGGCGCCTCGGTCGCGCTGCGCAAGCTGGTCGACGACGCCCGCCGCGTGAACGCCGAGCGCGACACCGTGCGCGCCGCGCACGAAGCCACCTACCGCTTCATGACCGCCATCGCGGGCAACCTGCCCGGCTTCGAGGAAGCCACCCGCGCACTGTTCGCCGGCGAGGAGCAACGCTTCGGCAACCTGATCGAGCCCTGGCCCGCCGACGTGCGCGCCCATTTGCAGAAACTGTCGGCCGCAGGCTGGCCTCCCCAATGAGAACAACACCCGAGACAACCGGCGCCGGCAGCGGCGCCGACCCCAGCGGCCTGCAAGGCGTGCCCGTGGCGCCAGTCAATGCGCCGCGTCCGCTGTGGAAGGTCTTTCTTTTCTTCCTCGCGCCGATGTTGCTCAGCAACATCCTCCAATCGCTCTCGGGCACGCTCAACAACGTGTACGTGGGGCAGATGCTCGGCGTGGGCGCGCTGGCCGCCGTGTCGAGCTTCTTTCCGGTGATGTTCTTCTTCATCGCCTTCATCATCGGCCTGGGCGCCGGCGCTTCGGTGTTGATCGGCCAAGCCTGGGGCGCGCGCGACGTTGCCAAGGCCAAGGCCGTGGCCGGCACCACGCTCACCGTCGGCGTGCTGATGGGCCTGGTGATCGCGGTGTTCGGCGGCGCGTTCACCACGCCGATGCTGGCCGCGCTGGGCACGCCGCCCGACGTGCTGGCCGATTCCACGCGCTACGCCCGCATCATGCTGATCGCGATGCCTGGCGTCTTCGTGTTCCTGCTGGCCACCGCAATGCTGCGCGGCGTAGGCGACACCGTCACGCCGCTGCTCACATTGGTGATCTCGACGCTCATCGGGCTGGTGGTTACCCCTGCGCTCATTCGCGGCTGGGGTGGTCTTCCGCAGCTTGGCGTGGCGAGCGGCGCGTGGGCGTCGGTGCTGTCCTTCATCGTGGCGACCACCTGGCTCGGCTTCCGGCTGCGCCAGAAAAAGAGCCCGCTCGCGCCTGACGCGGCGTTTATGCGCAATTTGCGCATACAGCCGCAATTGCTGAAGGCCGTACTGCGCATCGGCGTGCCCACGGGCGTGCAGATGATCGTCGTGGCGCTGGCCGAGGTGGTGCTGCTTTCTATGGTCAACGGCTACGGCTCGAATGCCACGGCCGCCTACGGCGCGGTGAACCAGGTGGTGGCGTACGTGCAGTTCCCGGCAATCTCCATTGCCATCACCGCATCGATCCTCGGCGCGCAGGCCATCGGTGCGGGCCGCGCCAACCGGCTCGGCGCGATCGCGAAGACGGCGCTGCTGATGAATCTGGTGCTGACCGGCGGGCTCGTGCTGCTGGGCTACCTGTTCTCGCGGCCGCTCATGGGCTTTTTCATCACCAGCGCGCCGGTGATCGAAATCGCCCAGACGCTGCTGCACATCATGCTGTGGAGCCTGGTGATCTTCGGCATGGCCGCTGCGCTGTCGGGGATCATGCGCGCCAGCGGCTCGGTGCTGGTGCCCACGCTGATTTCCATCGTCTGCATCCTCGGCGTGGAAGTGCCGGTGGCCTGGGTGATGAGCCACCGCATCGGGCTCGACGGGATCTGGATCGCCTACCCCGTGACCTTCGGCGCGATGCTGCTGCTGCAGACCGCGTACTACCAGCTGGTGTGGCGCAAGAAGGCAATCCACCGGCTGGTGTAGCCGCTACACCTTGGCCGGGGCGACGGCAGATCACTCCCCGTCGAAGGCCTTCTGCGCCGCGGCGAGATCGAGCTTGACCATCTTCATCATCGCCTCCATCGCGCGGGCGGCCTTGGCCGGGTCCTTGTCCTGGAACATGCGGATCATGGCCGTGGGCGCAATTTGCCACGACACGCCGTAGCGGTCGGTGAGCCAGCCGCACTGCACCGGCTCGCCGCCGCCTTCGAGCAGCTTGTCCCAGTAGTTGTCGACCTCGGCCTGCGTCTCGCACTTCACGAACATCGAGATGGCCGGGTTGAACTTGTACTGAGGCCCGCCGTTGAGCACCATGAACTCCTGCCCTTCGAGCTCGAAGGTCGCGGTGAGCAGCGAGCCCTTCTTGGCTGGGTTGACGTCGCCCCAGAGCAGCTTGTCGGTCACGCGCGAGTTCGGAAAGATGGAGGTGTAGAACTTCAGCGCGTCTTCGCCGTTGCCGTCGAACCAGAGGCAGGGAACGATCTTCTGCATGGGATCTCCTTTGCTTGAATGATGAACCTTGAGGTTCAGTATCAAAGCGGCAGGAGGCTCTTGTCAACCCGTGCAACGCCTGTCAGTGAGAAGTTGACAGGCTCGTCCTTCCCGGCCGTCAGGCGATGCGGTAGAAGCCCTGGTCGCTGCGCACGCCCGCATTCTTCGTGAACGCAACCGGATCGAAGCCTTCCTCGGCGAACTTCTTCTTCACGAACTCGGCGGCCGAGGCCACGGCCTGCTCGCTCGCCCACTCGACCAGCGTCACCACGTTGAATTCGCCGCTGCCGCCGGTCTGGTCCAGCACGTAGGTGCGCTGGCAGCCCGGCCAGGTGCGCAGCGTCTGCTGGATACGGTGCATCTGGGCGATGAACTCGGGGCGAGCTTCGGCGGGCACGACAAACTTGTCGATGCGGAAGACGGGACCGGATTGGAGGGGGATGGCATCGTTCGACATGAAGCGGGTTCCTTGATGAGAAAAATGCGCACAGGACCTGCGCGCTGAAAGTTATTCTCAAACCTCAAGTAAAGTTGAGGTCAAGAGGTTTTTCTCTACATGAACGACGCACTGCAAAAGGCCGGCATCTCACCCACGCTCACCGTCGGCGAAGTCGCGCGCCGCAGCGGCGTCACGGTGTCCACCCTGCATTTCTACGAGGCACAGGGCCTGATCGACAGCACCCGCACTGCAGGCAACCAGCGACGCTATCCGCGCACGGTGCTGCGGCGCGTGGCCTTCGTGCGGGTAGCGCAAAGGGTAGGCATTTCGCTTGCCGACATCGGCACGGCGCTGGCTACCCTCCCCGCATCCGCTGCGCCCAGCCGCGAAGACTGGACCCGTCTGTCGGCCTCGTGGCGCACCGAGCTGGACGAGCGCATGGCGCAGCTGCAGAAGCTGCGCGACACGCTCGACGACTGCATCGGCTGCGGCTGCCTGTCGATTGACCGGTGCAAGCTGCGCAATCCGCTGGACCGGCTGGGCGCCGAGGGCCAGGGGCCGCAACGCCTGCTGGTGAGGCGCGGCGCCTAGAAGCCGTAGAGCGCCGCCGGGTTGTCCACGAGGATGCGCCGCCGCGTGTCATCGCTGGTCGCCCAGGAAAACAGCAGGTCGTACAGCGGCGCGCTTTCGGGCCTGGGGTTGCGCCCCGGGTGCGGCCAGTTGCTGGCCCAGAGGCAGCGCTCGGGAAACTTTTCGGCCAGCGTGCGGGCCAGCAGGCTCACGTCGTCATAGCCGGGTGCGCCGGTCTTCGAGGTTTCGTAGGGCGCCGAAAGCTTGATCCACACGCGCCCCGAATCGAGCACGCGCAGCAGCGACTGGAACGACGGGTGGTCCGGCGCCACCGGCTCCAGGAACTTGCCGTTGTGGTCCAGCACCAGCCGGCACGGCAGGCGCTTGAGCACTGCCTCGTGTTCGGGCATCGTGCGGCCGTCGAGCTGCAGGTTGACCATCCAGTCGGCATTGGCCAGCCGCGCAGCCATTGGTTCGAGCGATGCCCAGCTCAGCACGCCGCCGATCATCATGTAGCGCACGCCGCGCATGCCGCCCGCGTGCAGGCGCGCGATCTCGGCATCGGCCACGTCGGGCGCTACCAGCGCGATGCCGCGCGCTGTATTGCCGAACTGGGCCAGCGCATCGAGCGTGCAGCTGTTGTCGAAGCCATAGCCCGTGGGCTGCACGACCACGGCGCAGTCGATGCCCAACGGCTGCTGCACCTGCTTGCGGTAAGCCGACACGGGCGAATGCGGCGGCACCCATGCGACGTTCGGAATCAACGGGAAGCGGTCTTCGTAGATATGGACGTGGCAATCGCAGGCGCCGGCATAGCGCGCATTCCGGGTCGGTTCCATGGGGCTCTCTTTGCGGGATGTGTGAGTCGGACGTTCAGGCGCGCGCACCAAAGGCCTGCTGCCAGCGATAGGCCTCGGCCGCGTTCACCGCGCCCTTCGGTGCCCTGCCCTGGAAGATTTCGGCCAGCTGCGACACGGTCTCCATCGCCTGATGCTCGACAGCCGCCGGCGTGAGTCCGCCGATGTGCGGCGTGGCGATCACGCGCGGATGCGCTGCCACGCGCGGCGACGGCATCTGGTCAGGCGCGCGGCCCACGTCCACAGCGCACCCTGCGATCGTGCCGGCATCGAGCGCGGCGAGCAGTGCGTCTTCATCCACCAGATTGCCGCGCGAGGCATTGATGAAGTAGGCATGCGGCTGCATCGCGGCGAAGGTGGTGGCATTCATCATGTCTTCGGTCGCCTCGGTGGCCGCCGCGAGGCAGACAACGAAGTCCGACTGGGCCAGCAGCGCGTCGAGCTCCACCTGCGCGAACTCGAGCCGGCCTGTCGCGGTGTACGGATCGTGCACAACGATGCGCATGCCGAGCGCCAGCGCCACGTCGCACAGGTAACGGCTGATCTGCCCATAGCCGATGACGCCCAGCGTGCTCCCGCGCAACTCGCGCCCCATCGCCGGCACCACGGGCCGGCCCGCGTGGTAGCCCTCGGCCGAGGCGCTGATGTGCCGACCCAGGTCGATCATCACGCCCACGATCCACTCCGACACCGAGGGAATGAACCCCGCGCTCGCCTGCGTCACCAGCACGCCATGCCGGCTTGCGGACGCCACGTCGATGTTGCGGATGTCGATGGCGCAGCGCACGAAGGCCGTGAGCTGCGGCAACGCGGCGAACAGCGCCTCGTCGCCCACCGTCTGGCGGTAGGAAATGATGGCGTCGCAGTCCCGTGCCAGTTCGGCCAGTTCGCGCGACGAGAGATCGGTGTCCGTAGGGTTGAAGCGCACCTGCGCAATGGCCCGCAAGGCGGCCGTGGCGCGGTCGCCGAAGTAGTGGGCGAGCTTGCTTTGCGGGTGGCTGACGAAAACCGTGGTCATGAAAAAAGACTTCTGCTCAGGGGAAGAAAAAGACTAGCCGCGCGGCGGCGCTACCGATTCGCGCGCCACCAGCGTGGGCGCGAAAACGAACTCCTGCGTCGAGATCGATGGGTCCGACAGCCGGCTCATCACCCGCTCGACCATCACCTGCGCCATCTCGGGCACCGGCACGCGCACCGAGGTCATCGCGGGGTGCATCAGCGTCGAGAGAAACACGTTGTCGATGCCGATGACCGATACGTCCTGCGGCACCTCCAGGCCCGCATCGCGAAAACCCGCCATCAGGCCGAAGGCCAGCAGGTCGTTCACGCCGATCACGCCGGTCGGGCGATTCTTCGACTTCGCGATGAGCCCGGCCTGCATGCGGCCGAGTTCGCTCATCATCGAATCGCCGTATTCGTCGACCGGCATGCCTTCGATGACCTGCGCGCTGCCCTCGAGGCCCGCGCTCTTCGCGGCAGCCAGGAAGCCGTTGATCTTCTCGCTGCGGCTCATGGTGCGGCCCGACGGGGTGACGAAAGCCAGCCGGCGATGCCCCTGATCGATCAGGTGCTGCGTGGCGATGCGCGACGACTCGAAGCTGTCGACCGTCACGTGGTCGATCACCGAGGCCCCACCCGATGCGGCGGGCGTGGCGCGCCGGTCGTAGCTCACCACCACCAGCCCACGCTCGGCGGCGGCCTCCACGTGCTGCTCGTCGACCAGCGACGAGATGATGATCACGCCACGCACGCCATGCGCCATCAGGTCCTCGAAGAAATGCGCTTCCTTGGCGGCGTCGCGGTAGGTGTTGCCGATCATGATGCGAAAGCCGTAGCGCTCCTGCGCCAGCGTTTCCACCTCGCGGGCGATGAAACCGTACATCGGGTTCGCCATCGACGGCACCAGCAGGCCGATCAGCGGCGTGTACCCCGTCTTGAGCTGCCGCGCCGAGGTGTTGGGCCGGTACTTGAGCTCGCGGATGGCGGTTTCGACGCGCGCCAGCGTCTCCTTGGCCATGCGGTCGCTGCGCCCGTTCAACACGTTCGACACGGTGCTGGTCGACACCCCCGCCCGCTGGGCGACATCGCTGATTCTGCTCACGGCATCCTTCCTGTTGTCTCTGGTCTTTGTCTTGTTGCGGTCCGTTCACATCCCCATGCGCAGCGGCAGCCACGTGGAGAAGGCCGGCACCAACACCAGCACCACGAGGGTAACGAACAAGACGGCCAGGTATTTCATCATCGGCCGCGCCACGTCCTTCACCTGCGTGCCGGTGATCGCGCAGGTGGCGAACAGGCCCAGCCCGACCGGCGGCGCGAACAGCCCGAAACCCATGGCAATGACCATCACCGTGCCGAAGTGCAGCGGGTTCACGCCCAGCTGCGAGGCAATGGGCGTGAGCAGCGGCCCGAAGATGATGAGTGCCGGCGCGCCTTCGAGGATGGCGCCGAACACGATCATGATGAGCACCGACAGCATCACGAACATCGTGCTGCCGTACGAGTGCGCAAAGCCGATCATGAATTCCGACAGGTACTGCGGAATCTGCTGGATCGTGAGCGCGAACGACAAGCTCGACGCCGCCGCCACAATGAACAGGATGCCGCCCGCCATCGACGCCGAGCGCACGAACAGCCGCGCCACCGACTTCACCGTGAGCTCGCGAAAAGCCAGCCAGCCCACCACCAGCGCATAGACCACCGCGAACGAAGACACCTCGGTCGAGGTCGCGATGCCCGAGGTCACGCCCTTGCCGATCATCGCCACCATGACCAGCGCCACCAGCGCGCCGCCCAGCAGGCGGAACATGGGCGTGCGCACGTCGAAGGCCTCGTCGGGGTTGATCTTCGTGCCCACGTAGATGGTCACCGCCGCCAGCGACACCGCCAGCACCACGGCCGGAATCAGCCCCGCCATGAACAGCCCGGCAATCGAGATGTTGGCCACGAAGCCCATGATGATCATGTTGATGCACGGCGGAATGGTCTCGGCCATCACCGCTGTGCACGCCAGCAGGCCGGCGGTTTCGTTCGGGTCCTGCTTCGTCCTGCGCACGGCCGGCATGATGATGCCGCCCACCGCCGCGATGTCCGCCAGCTTGGAGCCCGATACGCCCGAGAAGAACGCAGTGGCCGTGATGGTGATGAGCCCCAGCCCGCCGCGCAGCCGCCCGAACATGCGCAGCAGCAGCTCGATGAGCCGCGACGACATGCCGTTGGCCTCCATCAGCAGTCCGGCCAGCACGAAGAACGGAATGGCCAGCAGCACATAGTGGTCGGTGCCCGCCATCACCTGCTGCGAATACACCAGCATGGGCAGCGACGGATCGGCCATGAAGAACACCAGCGACGACAGCGCGAGCACGAAGGCAATCGGCATGCCCAGCGCCATGCCGCCAAGAAAGCCCGCCACGAGCAGCGCCCAGGGCGGAATGGCGTGCTCGCTCATCAGCGTGTTCCAGCCCACCACCGCCGCCGTCAGCGCCAGCCCCACGCCCAGCGTGGACCACACCATGCGCGAAGGCCCGTTCACCGCATTGGCAAGCCCGAACAGCGTCATGAAAAGGCTGCCGATGGCCACCGGGTACACGTAGATCCACTGCGGCAGGCCGATGGAGGTCGTCATGTTGTACGAATCGAGCAGCAGCTCGCACGACGAGGCGAAGAGGCTCGCCGACACGCCCACGATGATCCAGCTGCCGAACTGGATCAGCGCCGGCTGCCAGCGCGCCGGCAGCATGCCGCGAAACAGGTCCACGCCCACGTGCTGGCTCCGCGCCAGCACCGTGGCCGCGCCGAAGAACACCTGGATCACCATCAGCGCGCGCGCCACCTCCTCCGCCCAGTCGAAGGGGTCGTGCAGGAAGTAGCGGAAGACGACCGAGACGAAGACGACCACCACGTCGATGGCCAGCACCGCGCCGGCCACGTACTCGGTCATGCGCATCAGCCAGGCCAGCCAGCGGCCCGCGGCGTGGCTGGCATCGAAGCCAAGCGCGGGTTGCAACGGAAGCGACATGCTCGACATGGCGCTTCAGGCCCGGGCGCCGTTGATGGCGGCAAACAGCGGCCCGGTCTCCGGGTACTGCTTGGCGAAGCCGGCCCAGAGCTTCGTTTCCATTTCCTTGCGGACCTGGTCGCGCTCGTTCTTTGCCATGGGCGTGAAGGTGATGCCGAGCTTCTTCAGCTCTTCCATCACCTGCTGCGTGCGCTCGTTGCCGATCTGGCGCTGCTGCAGCGTGGAGTCGGCCGCGGCCTTCAGGAAGGCCGGGCGCAGCGTCGCGGGTACGCGGTCCATCGCGCGCTTGCCGGCCACGCAGACCATCGGGCTGAACAGGTGCTCGGTCATCCAGCAGTGCTTGACCACCTCGTTGAGCTTGTTTGCCAGCACCGTGCCCGCGTCGTGCTCGAAGCCGTCGACCACGCCGGTCTGCGCCGCCATGTAGAGCTCGCCGAAGGAAATGGGCGTGGGGATCGCGCCCATGATCTTGAAGGTCTCGATGAAGGCCGGCGTGGGCAGCACCCGCAGCTTCACGTTCTTGATGTCGGCCAGCCCCTTCACCGGCTGCTTGGTGTAGACGTTGCGCGCGCCGTAGTGCGCACCCCAGGTGATGATCTGGCAGCCCGTGCTCTTGACCAGCATGTCGTTGAGCTTCGGCCCCACGCCCGCCTCCACGGCGCGCGCCACGTGCTCGTAGCTGTCGAACAGGTAGCCCAGGTCGAGCATGCCCAGCTGCGGCGTTACCGTGGCCCATATCGAAGAGCCCGTGAGCATCATGTCGATGGAGCCCACCTTCACCTGCTGCACCACGTCGCTTTCCTTGCCCAGCTGGTTGTTCGGAAAGTAGTCGATGCGGATCTGCTCGCCCACCGCCTTCTTCAGGTTGGCCTGCATCAGCTGCACCCACGCGAAGTGCGACGAATTGAGGTCAGCCACGTGGGACGACGACAGCCGCAGCGCCACGGTTTTTTCCTGCGCGAAGGCGTGCTGCGAGAAACCCGCCGTCGCCGCGGCAAGCGACAAGGCGGACGATGACTGGACGAACCGGCGGCGTGAAAGCGAGGTCATTTTCTTGTCTCCTGGAGGGTTGTCGGGTCGTGCGCCCGTTTTGGTGGAACGATTTACTGTATCGATACACAAGAATGCCGGCAACGCTCTCCCGATAGGTGTTTTCCTCCGTAAACGAGGTAAAGACCGCCGCAAAGGCAGAATGGAAAAACCACAGGACGCCGCATGACCACCATCACTTCATCGACACCCGACGCCGCCCGCGCCTATGCCGTCGAAATGCATGGCGACCAGAAGTACGGCCCGCATCCGTACGTGCACCACCTGGACGCCGTGGTCGCCCTGCTCAGGCCTTACGGCGACAAGGCGCGCGTCATCGGCTACCTGCACGACGTGGTCGAGGACACCGAGGCCACGGTGGCCGATGTGCGATCACGCTTCGGCGAACTGGTGGCCGCCTGCGTCGCGCTGCTGACCGACGCACCCGGCGCCAACCGCAAGGAGCGCAAGGCCAAGACCTATGCGGCACTGGCGAAGGTAACGGGCGACGAAGAACTGGCGCTGGTGGTGAAGGCAGCCGACAGGCTGGCCAATGTGCGGGCATGCGTGGCGGACGGACATCGCACGCTCTGGGACACGTACCACGGCGAGCATCCGACCTTCAGGGCCGCCGCGTTCAGGGCGGGGCAATGCGATCCGCTGTGGACGGAGCTCGACAGCCTGCTCTCTCCTGCGCACGCGCCCTAGCCGGGCTTGCACCAGACTCGCGCGGCATGCTCATCAGGCGCCGCAATCGCTGCCCAGGTCCGTCTTGCTGCGCGACAGCGGTCGGATGGCATTGCTCCCAGTGGTCAAGGGCTCGACCACCTCTCGGCGGAACGCTTTCAGCGCCCTCGGCGTGTCGGGGCCCGTGCGCGAGGCCTCGATGGCAACGCGCCCTCCCGGCAGGCGCCATTCCTCGACCCTGAGATTCCCTCGCCGCTTGAGCCCGAGTCGTGTCGTTGTGCTTTCGCAAGCCGCGAAGCGGGCTTGCAGTGCCTCGGGAATCGGCGGCGGCGCGCTCGTCGATTGCACGGTGCAACTGCGCGAAAACGCGCGCACCGGATCTGCCGCGCCGGTGAACGACACGTCGATTTCGTCTTTCGTCTCGTCCTTCGGCCCAACCAGCGGACCCGCCGGGCACTGGGCGCCTGCAAAGCTGGGCACCGAAGGCAGCGGCGAGTTGCTGCGCAGCTTGTAGGTCAGCTCGTGACGCGCCTTGCTCGTGCGCTCCCGCTCGCGAAGGATGGCCCTTGCGCCGACAACGTCCGTGGGCGCCTTCACCTCGCTGGCGTAGCGCACCCTGAAGAGGTCCGTTTCGATGTCGTTGTCGCCCGGCGCCAACCGAGCGAGTGCCTCTGCCGCGGTCTTGGGGCCGCCCTGAGATGGATCCCAGCGAATCGCATACTCCGCCTGCGTTGCTGCCGCGCCCGATGCAAAGACTCCGATGCCGCACGCCAGGACCATGACCCATCCGGTTCGTTGCTTCATGACGGTTCCCTCTCCTTGGTGTGTTTCATTCTAGAAAGCAGGTTTTTTCGCCGCATCCCCTGGAAAGAGGATTGCTTGCGCACGCAATCTTCTAGGCGCGGCGAGGGTTCGAGAACTCCATCACCCCATCGTCCACCGCCCCAAAGCGCAGGCTGACGAGGTCGCGCGCGTAGTTCTGATACACCCGCCACGGCGCGCGCGAACCCTGCTTCGGGAACCTGCCCACCGCGCGCTGCACGTAGCCCGACGAGAAATCGAGCCAGGGCTCGGGTGCCAGCGTGGGGTCAGCGTTGCGCGGCGTGCATTGGGTGCAGCCGTGCTTCTCCATGTGATTGAGCAGCCGGCAGACATACGCGCAGGTCAGGTCGCTCTTGAGCGTCCACGATGCGTTCGTGTAGCCGAACGACGAGGCCAGGTTGGGCACGTCGCTGAACATCATTCCCTTGTAGTTGAAGGTCGCGGCCGGGTCCACGCGATGGCCGTCCACGTCGAGCTGCACGCCGCCGAGCACCTGCAGTTCGAGGCCGGTGGCTGTGACGACAACGTCGGCCTCCAGTTCAGCGCCCGACTTCAGCCGGATGCCGCGCGGCGTGAAGGTGTCGATCAGATCCGTGACCATCGAGGCGCGCCCTGCGTTGAGGGCCGCGAACAGGTCGCCGTCGGGCACGAGGCAGATGCGCTGATCCCACGGGTTGTAGCGCGGCGTGAAGTGCGTGGCGATGTCGTAGTCCGTGCCGAGAGCCTGCCGCACGCCGCCGAGGATCATCCGCTTCGCGCGCTCCGGCTTGCGCCGCGCGAGGCTGAAGAAATACATGGCCAGCAGCACGTTCTTCCAGCGTGTGAGGCCATAGGCCAGCTTGTCCGGCAGAAAGCGCCGCAGCCCGTGCGCGATGGGGTCCTGTGCCGGTCGCGCGACGACGTAGGTAGGCGAGCGCTGCAGCAGCACGACATGCGCGGCCGTCTTTGCCAAGGCCGGCACCAGCGTCATCGCGGTTGCGCCGCTGCCGATCACGACCACCCGCTTGCCGCTGCAGTCGAGGTCTTCGGGCCAGTGCTGCGGATGGACGACGCGGCCCGTGTAGTCGCCGATGCCCGCAAACTCGGGCGTGTAGCCGGCTTCGTACCTGTAGTAGCCGCTGCACAGGAAGAGAAAGTTGCAGCGCACCCGTAGCGGAAGGCGCTCGGGGCCATGCTCGACATCGACACTCCAGCACGCATCGGCCGTCGACCAGGAGGCGCGCATCACGCGATGGTTGAGGCGGACCTTTCGGTCGATGCCATGCTGCGCCGCCGTCTCGCGCAGGTAGTTCAGGATCGTGGGCCCATCGGCAATGGACTTCGCGCTCGCCCACGGCCGGAACGAATAGCCCAGCGTGTACATGTCGGAATCCGAACGCACGCCCGGATAGCGAAACAGGTCCCACGTGCCGCCGCTGCGCTCCCGCCCTTCGAGGATGGCGTAGCTTCGACTCGGGCAGTTCGCCTGCAGGTGGTAGCCGGCGCCAATGCCCGAGAGGCCGGCGCCGACGATCAGGACATCGACGTGCTGCACCTGCTGTCGCTCTTCTTCCTGCATCGACTTGTCTCCTTAGCTCTTGCTGTCCGAACCTCCTGCGGCGGGAGTGCCCCGGATCATCAGCCACGCGCTCACCGCACTCAGCACGGCCAGCCCGGCGCTCAACAGCATCACCCAGCGAAAGCCTGCGACGAAAGATTCGGCCACGGCCCGCTTGACGGCTGCCGCCGTGGCGGCATCCACGCCCGGCGGCAGCGCCGCGCCGGCCAGCTTGCTGCGCTCGCCTTCCAGAAAAGCCGACACCTGCGCCGAGGCGCCCATCTCGCGCAGGTTGTTCGCCAGCGCCGCGTCGAAGGCCCAGGCCATGATCGCGCCGAACACGGCAATCGCCAACACCGCCGCCGCGCGCGACACGGCGTTGTTCACGCCAGAGGCCACGCCCGCCAGGTCGGGCCCGACCGCATTCATGACCGTGGTCGTCAGCGGCGCCACCGTCACCGTCATGCCGAAGCCCAGCACCACCACGGCCGGCAGAAAGCCGCTCCAGTAACTCGCCCCCACGCCCGGCAGCGCGAACAGCGCAAAGCCCACCGCCGCAATCGAGGGCCCGATGACCAGCGGCATGCGCGGCCCGAAACGGTCGACCAGCTGCCCGGCCCAGCCCGAGAGCGCGAACATGATGAAGATGAACGGCAGCAGCGCCGCCCCCGCCACGGTGGCCGAGTAGCCCTGCACCTGGATCAGGTTGAGCGGAAAGAAATAGAGCCCGCCGCCCAGTGCCGCATAGAGCAGCAGCGTCAGCAGATTGGCTCCGCTGAAGTTGCCAATGCGCAGCAGCCCCAGCGGCAGCATCGGCGTTCGCACCTTGCGCTCGACTGCGATGAAACCCGCGCTGCCCAGCACGCCGATGACCAGCGCCGCGAGTACGGCCGGCGAACCCCAGCCCTGCGTCGGCGCCTCGATGAAGGCATAGACGATGCCGCCGAGACCGGCCGTCGCCAGCATCGCGCCCCACACGTCGAGCCCGCCGCTGGCCGATGCGCCTCGGCTCTCAGGCACGTGGCGCCAGACGATCCACAGAACCAGCAGTGCCATCGGCACGTTGATGAGAAAAGCCCAGGTCCACGAGAAGTGATCGACCAGGAAGCCGCCCAGCACCGGCCCCACGGCCGCGGTGATGCCGCTGAAGCCCGACCACGTGCCGATGGCCTTGCCACGCTCTTTCTCGGGAAAGGCCGCGCTGATGAGCGCGAGGCTGCCCGGCACCAGCAGCGCACCGCCGATGCCCTGCACCGCGCGCGCCGCAATGAGCTGCTGCACGTTGGCCGCAAGCCCGCAGGCCACCGAAGACAAGGCGAAGATGCCGACGCCGATCGCGAAGATGCGCCGCCGGCCATAGTGATCGCCCAGCGCGCCGCCTACGAGCAGCAGCGCCGCCAGCAGCAAGGCGTAAGACTCGACCACCCATTGCGCCTGGAAGGCCGTGGCGAGCAGGTCGGCCTGGATGGCCGGTAGTGCCACGTTGACCACCGTGCCGTCGATGAAGGCCATGCTCGAACCCACGACGGCCGCGGCCAGCACCCATGGCTTGGAGGCCTCGGGACAGGCCCCCTCTTCCGCACGGGCGCCATGCAGGATCAGCGTGTGGTCGCTGGGCACCTTGCCGATCTGTGCCATGGGGGTCTCCTTCTTATGGGATTCCGTCTTGCTCCTTCCCCACCGGGGGAAGATTGATCAGGTCGTCGTGCAGGCGGTAGCGGCGGGATTCGCACGCGCCGCACTCACGCTGCGCGCCATCGCCGCGGCGGCCGCCGAGGTCACGCGCTGCGCCCCTTGCGCCACCGCGTCCATCCCGCTGCCCACGGCCTCGCCGAGGTTCAGCTGGCACACCACCGTGCGCGCCTCGTCCGAGCGCCGCAGCGTCCAGTTGAAGCTCGCATCGACACGCCCGCCATCGACCGCGTCGAACTGCTGCAGCTGCACCGCGATGCGCCACACCGGCTGCGAGCTCTGCCGGCCGCCCTTGGTCACGTCGAGCGCACCCAGCCGCCCGGCAATGCCGCTGGCCAGCGCATCGCGCAACTCGTTCTCGAATGACGCCGCCCAGCGGTGCTGCTCCAGCACCTCGACCTGCACGCTGCCGTTGGGCTGGCGCACCACCATCTGCGGCCGCGCGAAGCGCTCGGGCACGGCCACGGGCGCGAGCTCGATGTACAGCGGCGCGGCACTGCCGAGCGTCGAAGGTGCTGCTTCGGCGGCGGCCACCGGGCTCGCCAGCGTGTAGTAGTTGTCGGGCTTGCTCGCGCAGCCTGCTGCAAGCACGGCCAGCGTTGCCGCCGCCACGAATGCGAGGTGGTGGTTCTTCTTCATTTCTTGTCGTCCGGTTTGCCGCGCAGCAGCGACTCGGGGTGGCGTTCGAGGTAGTCGGTCAGCACGCGCACTGAGCCCGCGGCGCGCGTCAGCTCCTGCAGCGTCTGGCGCATGTCCTGCTGCAGCGGCGAATCGTCGGCCAGCGTTCGCTCGGCACTGTTCACGGTCTTGCGCACGTCCTTCATGGCCGCGGCCAGCTCGGGGGTGACGTCGCTGTTGATGCGGGTCACCGTCTGCTCGGTGGCCGTCAGCGTCTTGTTGAGCGTGGCGAGCGTGGTGCGCAGGTCGCCTGCAATCTGCTCGTACGGCACCTTGTTGAGCTTGGTCGCGATTTCCTGCACCTGCGACTGGATCTCGTCGAGGCTGTTGGCCACTGTGGGCAGCTCGATCGGGCTCTTGTTCAGGTCGATCTTTGCCGGCGGCGCCTTCGGGAAGAAGTCGAGCGCCACATACACCTGGCCGGTCAGCAGGTTGCCGTTGCGCAACTGGGCGCGCAGGCCCTTCTCGGCCAGGAAGCGCAGCCGCTCCTGCTGCGTGGCACGAGATTCAACGCCGCTTTCGCCGGCTCGGCGGCGCAGGCGATCGGGGTAGACCTGCACCAGCACCGGCATGCGGAACTCGCGCTCGGCGCGGTCGAACTCGACGCCGATCGACTTGACCTCGCCGATCACCACGCCGCGGAAGTCCACCGGAGCGCCCGGTGTGAGGCCGCGCAGCGACTGGTTGAAGTACATCAGCAAGGTTTGCGAAGGCCCGTCGGGCTCCTTCATGGCGGCAGCTTCGTCCTGTGCCAGCGTGAAGGCAGCGTTCTCCTTGGCGACCGGGCCCATCGCGTCGTCGGGTGCCTGGAAGGCGATGCCGCCGAGCAGGATGGTTGCCAGCGACTGCGTGCGCAGCGTGAAGCCGCTGGCGCTCAACTGCGCGTCGATGCCGCTGGCCTGCCAGAAGCGCGTGTTCATGCCCACGAACTTGTCGTAGGGCGAATTGACGAAGACGCGCATGGTCACGCCGCGCCCGTCGCCGTCGAGTTCGTAGGCGGCCACCTGCCCGACCTTGACGCGCCGGAAGTACACCGGCGAGCCAACGTCGAGCGAGCCCACGTCGTTGGCGCGCAGCAGGAACTGCTTGCCGGAGTCGTCGCGCGTGACGATGGGCGGGGTTTCGAGCCCGGTGAACTCGCCCGCGGTGTCCTTCGACACGCCCGCGTCGGCGCCGATGTAGGCGCCCGACAGCAAGGTGTTGAGGCCCGAGATGCCCGATGTGTCGAGCCGTGGCCGAACCACCCAGAAGCGCGAGTCCGAGGCGGTGAAGCTCTCGGCCTCCTTGTTGAACTGCACCAGCACGCGCACGTGCGAGCGGTCGCGCGCCAGCCGAAGATGGGTGACGAGGCCGATCTGCACGTCCTTGTACTTGACGGCGGTCTTGCCTGCCTCCAGGCCTTCGGCGGTCTTGAAGGTCAGCACCACTTCAGGGCCGCGCTCCAGCAGGATGCGGGCCACGAGCGTGATGCCGACCAGCGCTGCCACGATGGGAATCAGCCAGATCAGCGAGGGCAGCCATTCGCGCCGGCGCACCACGCGCGGCTTTGGCAGCGGGGGCTGTGCGGACGGCGCCGGTTTGTCCTGGGGTTGGTCTTCTTCACTCATGCTGGTTTCTCGTCCCTGTTTTCATGTCCCTGCGCAACTTCGTTCTCCTGCAGGGTGGCCTGCGCCTCCCTGCTGTCCCACGTGAGCTTCGGGTCGAAGCTCAGCGAAGCCAGCATGGTCAGCACCACCACCGACCCGAAGGCCGCGATGCCCACGCCCGCGGTGATGACCGCGAAGCCCTGGATCTGCACCAGCCCGGTCAGCAGCGACACCACGAACACGTCGAGCATCGACCAGCGGCCGATCACTTCGATGATGTGATACAGCTTGGCCCGCTCCCGCCGGCGCCAGGTGCTGCCGCGCTGCGCCAGCACCACGAGCAAGAAAAGCACCGCCAGCTTGAACAGCGGCACCAGAAAGCTCGCAATGAAGACGATGGCCGCCAGCCCGTAGGCGCCCGACACCCAGAAATAGATCACCCCGCTCAGGATGGTGTCGTACTGCGCGCCGAACAGCGTGCGCGTGATCATCACCGGCAGCAGGTTGGCCGGTATATACATCATGCAGGCCGCTATGAGGAAGGCCCATGTGCGGTTCAGGCTCTGCCGCTTGCGGGTGTGCAGGTGCGTGCCACAGCGGCCGCAGGCGTCGCCTTCCTCGGCGTCTTTCCAGACGGCGGCGCAATGCGGGCAGGCCATGAGGCCGAGCGAGGCGGCGGTGGGAACCGGCGCGTCTTCGTCGTGATGCTCGTGCCGCTCGAGGAAGGCAGGCAGCTTCATGCCGAAGCCCCGTCTTCTTCAGTCTTGGGTTCGTCCTTCGGGCGGAAGGTCATTTCCCAGAACGCGCCCGGGTTGAACGACAGCACAGCCGTCAGCATGACCGTCAGCGCCATGAAGGCCCACAGCGCCGGCCCCGGCACCACGCTTGCCATGCTCGACAGCTTGACGATGGCCACCAGCACCCCGAGCAGGAACACTTCGATCATTCCCCAGGGCCGCAGCGACTGCATGGCCCGCACCAGCAGTGCGAAGCCCACGGGCCGGTGCTCGCGGCTCAGCGGAATCAGCAGGTACGCGAGGATGCACAGCTGCAGAAAGGGAAAAAGAATGGTCGTGGCCAGCACCAGCAGCGCCACCACCGACATGCCCTCGGCGCTGAGCGCTATCACCGCGCCGGCCAGCGTGGTCTGGCTGCGCAGGCCCTGGAGCTCGATCTCGACGATGGGAAACAGGTTCGCAATGGCGAACATGATCAGGCAGGCCACCGTCAGCGGAAGGATGCGGCGCTCCTGCTGGCCGGGGTGCCGGCCGAGCTCTGTGCCGCAGCGCGGGCAGTGCGCCACGTCGCGGGGATGCAGGGGCGCACGGCTGTAGACCGCATCGCAACCCGGGCAGACCACCGTATCAGGTACTTCCTTCATAGGTGAGTACCCTAACTCATTCAGCCGCCCGGGCTTGTCGTCTTCAGGCGCAGCGTGCTGAAAACCGCTGCCACCGCGGCACAGCTGGCCGCCAGCACCAGCGCCACCACGGGGCCGTGGCCTCCATGCGGGCTCCAGACACTGAAAACGCCCGCCAGCACCACTGCGCCCAGCGTCTGGCCGGTCAGCCGCGCCGTGCCGAGCATGCCGCTGGCCGCACCGCTGCGGTGCGCCGGCGGCGAAGTCACGATGGTGTGGTTGTTGGGCGACTGGAACAGCCCGAAACCCAGCCCGCACAGCGCCATGCGCCACGCGATGTCGGCATTGCCCGGATTTGCCGGCAGCGCCGCCAGCAGCGCCAGGCCCATAGCCAGCAGGCCCAGCCCGATGCCGCCCAGCAGCCCGTCGGGATAGCGGCCGATCAGCTTTCCTGCGATGGGCGCCATCACCACGATGGCCAGCGGCCACGCCGTGATCAGCAACCCGGCCTCGATGTGGCTGCGGCCGTACACGTCCAGCAGCAGGAAAGGCAGCGCGATGTAGGCCAGCATCTGCGCGCAGAACGCGGCGACCGAAGTACCCATCGACAGTGCGAACACCGGAATGCGCAGCAGGTCGATGGGGAACAACGGCACCGCCTGCTTGCGCTGGCGCTGCAGGTAGATAAAGCCGACGACCAAGCCCGCCAGCAGGATGCCCCACGCCGAAGCGTGTGAACCAGTGGCGCCCTGCACCGCTCCTTCGCGCACGCCGAGCCGGTCGACGCCCAGGAACACCAGCGAGAACATCAGCACGTTGAGCGCCACGTCGATCGGCGAGAAGCGCAGTCCGGCCGCCGGTGCCACGCGATTGAACGGCAGCGCCTTCATGCCCAGCGCGAAGGTGACAAGGCCCAGCGGCACGTTGATGGCGAAGAGCCACGGCCACGATGCCACCGACAAAATGGCCGCCGCCACCGAAGGCCCGGCCACCGACGATGTGGCCACCACCAGCGAGTTGATGGCCATGCCCTTGCCCAGCTGAGCCGACGGATACGTCAGTCGCACCAGCGCCGCGTTCACGCTCATGATGCCGGCCGCGCCCAGCCCCTGGAAGGCGCGCGCCGCGATCAGCGTGCCGAGCGAATTCGCAAAGGTGGCAGCCAGCGACGACAACGTGAACACCGCCATCCCGACCAGGTACACGCGCCGGTAGCCCACGAGATCGCCCAGCGAAGCCAGCGGCAGCAGCATCACCAGCGTGGCGATCTGGTACGCATTGACCACCCAGATCGCCTGCGACGGGCTGGCCTGCAGCTCACGGGCGATGCCCGGCAGCGCCAGGTTGACGATGGTGCCGTCGAGCACCGCCACGATCAGCCCGAGGATGATGACCAGCATCGCCCAGCCGCGCTCCGGCTGGGCCAGCCCGTCAATGGGCTTGTGGACTGTGTTGTTGTCTTTGGTCACCGGGAGCCCGGCGCCAGCGTGTACCGTATTCATCAGGCTTGCTGCGCCCTTCCTGTCTTTTCAGTGGGCTCGGAACGCACGCCGCCCAGCGTGAGCCAGGTCAGCACCAGCGCGATGAGCGCGCCGCCGGCCATGCCGGCCACCATTGGCAGCGGCCGGCCGTCGGTGAAGAGACCCACCACCGCCATTGCCAGTGCGCCCGTCAGCATCTGCAGCGTGCCCAGCAGCGCCGAGGCCGTACCCGCGATGGCGCCGTGCATCTCGAGCGCCAGCACGCCGGTGGTCGGAATCACCAGGCCCATGAAGCCCGAGGCGATGAAGTACAGGACGATGAGCACCCAGATGTTGTCGCCGCCCATCGCGAAGTAGACGAACATCGCGACCATTGCCACGCCGCAGCACACCACGCCGAACTTGACGAGGTTGACCAGCCCGTAGCGTTCGCCCAGCGAGCCGGTGAACTGCGAGGCCGCGATGAAGGCCGCCGCGTTCACTCCGAAGGCCACGCTGTAGAGCGCGGGCGACAGGCCATAGTGGTCGATCATCACGAACGACGAATTCGCCAGGTAGGTGAAAAAGCCCGCCATTGCGAAGCTGCCGATGAACACCAGCCCGAGGTAATGCTTGTCGCGCAACAGCAGCCAGTAGGCCGACAGCGCGCTGCCGAGGCTGCTTTCGACGCGCTCCGAGGCCGGACGCGTTTCATCGAGCAGCCTGATCATCATCGCCAGGCCCGCCACGGCCGCGATGGTCACGGCCCAGAACACGCCGCGCCATCCGGCAACCGCGATTACCGCACTGCCCGCAAGCGGCGCAAGGATCGGCGACACGCTGAACACCAGCATCAGCAGCGACATCAGCCGCGCGGCATCGGTGCCGGTGTGCAGGTCGCGCACCACGGCGCGCGGAATCGCCATGCCGGCCGCTGCGCCCAGGCCCTGGACGAAGCGCAGCACGATCAGCGTCTGGATGTCGGTAGCCATCGCGCAGCCCACGCTGGCGAGCGCGAACAGCAGCAGTCCCGCATGCAGCGGCGGCTTGCGGCCCACCATGTCGGAGATTGGCCCGTACAGCAGCTGACCCGCACCGAGCGACAGGAAGAACGCCGTGAGGCTCATCTGCACCGCGCCAATGTCGGCGTGCAGGCTCTGCCCGATGGCCGGCAGCGCCGGCAGGTACATGTCGATGGCGAAAGGCCCGATGGCCGAGAGCAGGCCCAGCAGCAGGGCCATCTTGAAGAAAGGGGAAGAACGCATTGAACCGATTGTCGCCAAGGGCGGTGATCGGTGCAGGCGTGGGGTCAGCGCCCGGCTGGTGCTAATTCAGGGCAAAGAATCGCGCGGGCGAGAGGTTGTAGAACTTTGTTCGGAAGAACAGTTTCAACTTATTTGCCGGCGGGCCAGAACACCAGCGCGCGCAGTTCGATGCTGCGCCGTGGCGGCGCCTCGCGCGAACCTGTCGGGTCTTCGAACGCAGTATGCGCGGTGTAGCGCGCCACACCGTCTTCGCGCGAGTCGTAGATCTTCAGCAGCAGGGCCTCGTCGGGCCGCATGCGCGGGAACCAGTACCAGCGGTGCTCCGGGTTCCAGGTGAACGAATAGGTCTCGCCCACCTTGTCGGGGTAGACCAGGTCGCTGGGCACGAGGTCCTTGGGCGAGATGGAACGCGCATCGCACAGTGCGAGCGGCAGGCGCTCCACGGTGGCCAGCGGGCGCCACAGGTTGATGATCGCGAAGCGGTGC
This sequence comes from Variovorax sp. YR566, assembly GCF_051992195.1. NCBI lineage: Bacteria > Pseudomonadati > Pseudomonadota > Betaproteobacteria > Burkholderiales > Comamonadaceae > Variovorax > Variovorax sp. YR566. The sequence continues at coordinate 3,958,843 of NZ_CP197092.1, forward strand.
TTCAAGCGTTCCTCGGCTTCTTCGGGCGGCAGGTGGGCGTGCACCCGGCGCGGCGCGGAGACGAAAGTCTGGTCGTTGTGCACGCGGCGCACCGGCTCGCGCAGCTCGGCCGTGCGGCGCGAACCCTGCGCGCTGTCGCGCAGCGTGTGGTCGAACACCACGATCTTCTCGGCGCCCGTGACGTCGCGCAGCAGGGCTTCGGCTTCGCGGTAGTAGATGTCGCGGATCGTGGCGTCCTGCGAAAAATCGGCGAGCACGCTGCGATGCGAAATCTGCGTGAAGCCGCTGCGGTCGAGCGTCAGTTCGTTCAGCGCCACCAGCGGGCGGCCGTCGCGGATCGTCACGCGGCGCGGCTCCAGTTCGCCCGTGACCCAGGGCGTGCCGGGCGGTGGCTCGAAGGTGTAGCTCACGGGCCGGCCCTGGCCCGCCTTCAGGTAGTTGAGTTCTGCTTCCACCGAGGGCAGCGTGGCGGCAAGCATCTGTCCATTCGATCCGACGCTCATGTGGCGTGACTCCTCAAAACGGTTCCTTGAACGGCCGCAGGTCGAGTTCCTGCGTCCATGCGCTGCGGTGCTGCACATGCAGCTGCCAGTAACTTTCGGCGATGGCTTCGAGCTGCAACAGGCCGTCGTCGCCGGCTTGTTCCACGCGCTGCGGCGCGTTGTTGCGCAGGCGCTCGCCGTCGATGCCGCCATCGATCACCACATGCGCCACATGAATGCCCTGCGGGCCGAATTCGCGCGCCAGGCTCTGGCTCAGAGAACGCAACGCAGCCTTGGCCGCAGCGAAGGCCGCGAACGGCGGCTTGCCGCGCAGCGCCGCGGTGGCGCCGGTGAACAGCAAGGTGCCGCGTGCGTGCGCCCCAGCTGCCTCGAAGGAATTGGCCAGCAGGCCGCGCAGCGCCTCGTGCCCGAAGATGAAGCCGCCCAGCGCGCTGGTGCGCCAGGCCTGCGTGAACTGGTCGACCGACAGCTCCAGCGTTGGCGCGCGCACCCCGCTCGCGGCATTGAAGATGGCCACGATGAGCGGGCCCAGCGCCCTCGCCTTCTGCGCGATACCGTGCATCTCGGCCTCGCTCGCCACGTCGCCCGCAAAGGCATGAGCCCGACCGCCGGCAGCAACGATTTCGCCGGCCACCGCATCGAGCTGGGCCTGCGTGCGGCCGGTCAGCGCAACGATGAAACCTTCGGCCGCGAAACGCCGTGCGAGTGCCGCACCCAGGCCCGCGCTGGCGCCGACACCGGCGATCCATGCAACGGGCGATGGCCCTGAACCAGACGACGACGGAGATGGAGTGACGGAGGTGACAGTCATGAATGAGCACGAAGGCTATACCTGCACCCCGGGCCTCGGAACGATGCAAAAGGGATAACCTTATTCGGCAGCAGGTCGGTGCGCGGCGCTGCTTGACGTTGCACCGGGCTTCACTGCACGCGCCGCGCCCGCTACCCTATCGCCTTCCCGGACCGTCTACAACAACTCACAGCAATCGCTATCCAGGAGCAGCACCCATGGCCCTCGCACGCACGATCCATGCCGACCTCTTGCGCGTGTTTCTTCTCACGCTCGTGTCGCTGTTCGCCATTCCGGCGGCGACACTGGTCTTCACCGAATACGCACTGCGTTCGCAGGATGCGGAATTCCTGCAGGCCATGGAAAAGCGCATCGCCGGCGACTCCCGCCTGTCGTCCGCAGACAAGACCGAGGCCACCGAGTTCTACCGCAGCCATCCGCTCTCCAAGGCCTGCGACGCCACTGCGCCGGAAGACAGGAACTTCCACGACAAGGTGTGTCGCCCCTACTCCATGCAGTGGCAGTTCCACTGGGCCGACCGCGCCGCCATCTGGACCATCGTGCTCGGCGCCGCGCTGCTCGCGGCGGCACTGGTGCTGGGCGCGCTGGCCTTTGCCAACCGCGGCCTGCGCTATGCCAGCTTCGTCGCCGGCTGGCGGCTCATGACGGTGTCGAGCGCGGTCGAGGTCGTGCTGCAAAGCGCGATGCTGGTGTGGCTGTCGTTCTGGCTCACGGCGTACTTCTGGCAGAGCTACTACGTCAAGCTGATCGCGCTGGCGGGCATCGCGGCCGGGGCCGCGGTGTTCTATGCGATCTACACGCTCTTCAAGAAGCTGCCCTGGGGCAACGAGATCGAGGGCGAGCTGATCTCGCAGGCCGACGCGCCGCGCCTGTGGGAGCGCATCCGGCAGTTGGCTGGCCGCGTCAAGACCACGCCGCCAGACCAGATCGTGGCCGGCATCGACACCAACTTCTTCGTGACCGAAGCACCGTGCGAGGTCAAGGGCCGCACCTTTCAAGGCCGCACGCTGTTCGTCAGCCTTCCGCTGCTGCGCGTGCTCGACCAGACCGAAGCTGATGCAGTGCTCGCGCACGAGCTGGCTCATCTGGGCGGCGGCGACACCCGCAGCAGCGCGGCGCTCGGCCCCAAGCTGCTGCAGTTCGACCAGTACACATGGAAGATGCGCAGTGGCGGCCTCACCATCGTTGCGCACTACCTGCTACGGCTGTACCGCATGATCTTCTCGTTCGCCCTGGCGCGCGACAGCCGCGAGCGCGAATACAAGGCCGACCGCGTGGCCGCCGGCCTCACTGGGCCGCACGCCATCGTGCAATCGCTCATCAAGATCTCGGCTTACGCGAGCTACCGCAACGACGTCGAGCGCAAGCTGTTCGCGCAGAACCGCGAGCATGACGGCGCGCTGGGCATCGCCCGCTTCGTCGCGGATGGCCTGCCGCCCTATGCAAGCTCAGACGTGTTCATCGAGGCGATGAAAACGGCCGACGTGCCGCATCCCTACGATAGTCATCCGCCGCTGCTGGAGCGCATGCGCAACGTCGGCCATCACGTACCCGAGAGCGCCTACGGCGCCATCGTCGCGACCGCACCTGAGGCCTCATGGGCCGACGACATCGAAACCGCCCCCGCCATCGAGCAGCGCCTGTGGAGCGAGTACGAGCAGCGCTTCGTGCAGAACCACGAGCTGAGCCTGGCCTACCGCTACGAGCCGGCCACCGAGGAAGAGCGCGCAGTGGTGCTGCGGCACTTTCCGCCGGTGAGCTTCGCGCTGAAGAACGGCGAGCGCATCGACATCACTTACGCCGGCTTGCACCCCGGTGCCGATGGAGGCTCGACGATCGGGTGGGACGAAGTCAAGGGCCTGACCTACAAGGACAGCAGCTTCGGCGACACCCTCATCGTCACCCACCACGACAAGGGCATGCTGGGCGCGCGCACCACCAAGGTGAAGCTCGCGGGCCTTGGCAAGCAGAAAGAAAACTTCAAGGCCGCCGTCGGGCACTACTGGCAACGGCACCAGATCATGAGGGCACAACAACAACGGCAACAACAGCAGTCATGACACCCGGCGGCACCGCCGCCCCTCCCCCTTCCCGACAAGCTCCATAAAACCATCCAACACCGGAGACAACCAACCGTGAACCCCATCGAACAAAGAACCATCTCCAAGATCAGCTGGCGACTCCTGCCGCTGCTCATGGTCAGCTACTTCATCGCCTACCTCGACCGCGTGAACCTCGGCTTTGCCGGCGCGGCCATGTCCAAGGACCTGGGCTTCACCGCCGCCGTGTTCGGCAGCGCCGCCGGCATCTTCTTCCTTGCCTACTTCCTGTTCGAGGTGCCGAGCAACATGGCGCTGGAGCGCTTCGGTGCGCGCCGCTGGATCGCCCGCATCATGTTCAGCTGGGGCATCCTCTCGGCGGCCCAGGCCTGGGTGGGCGGCTCGACCAGCTTCAACATAGTGCGGTTCCTCTTGGGCATTGCCGAGGCCGGGTTCTTCCCGGGCGTGATCTTCTACATCACGCTGTGGTTTCCGGCGGCGTACCGCGCGCGCATCGTGGGCTGGTTCATGTTCGCCATTCCCATCTCGACCGTCATCGGCTCGCCGATCTCGGGCTACATCCTCAACATGGACGGCGTCGGCGGCATGCACGGCTGGCAGTGGCTGTTCATCCTCGAGGCGATTCCCTCGCTGATCCTGACCTTCTTCGTGCTGATGTACCTGCCCGACGGCCCGAAGGACGCCAAGTGGCTCACCACCGAAGAGCGCAGCTGGCTGGAGCAGACGCTCGACTCGGAGCGCCGCAACCGCGAGTCGATCAACAAGATCTCGTGGAAGCAATCGCTGCTGAACCCGCGCGTGATCGGGCTGGGCTTTGTCTACATGGGCATCACCGTGCCGCTGTATGGCCTGAGCTTCTTCCTGCCGCAGATCATCAAGGGCTTCGGCGGGCTGAGCAACGTGGAGATCGGCTTCATCAACGCCTTTCCTTACCTGGTGGGCGCCATCGCGATGCTGTTCTGGACACGAGCGTCGGACGCGCGCAAGGAGCGCAAGTGGTTCCTGCTGATTCCGCTGGCCTGCATCTTCGTTGGCCTGGTGCTGGCCGCCCAGACCAGCGCGCCCATCCCGAAGATGGCCGCCGTGACGCTGGCCGCCTTCGGCATCTTCAGCGCGCTGCCCACCTTCTGGACACTGCCCACCGCCATCCTGAGCGGCACCGCGGCCGCGGCGGGCATTGCGTGGATCAACTCCATCGGCAACCTGGGCGGCTACATCGGCCCGACGATCTTCGGCGCGCTGAAGGACCGGATGGGCAACGACATCTACGCCGTGATCTTCCTGGCGCTGCTGTCGGCGGTGGCGTTCGGGCTGGTGCTGATCATCGGGCACGACTCGCGCACCGAGCAGGCTGCGCCTGGGCGGGCCTGATTCGGGTTAGCCCCAACGCCCGTGGCGCTGCGCCCCGTGCAATTTTTCACGCCACAACCGCTACCAAATGTCATCTAAATGTGGCGCCAGGGCGTTCTGCAAGGGCGCCCGTTGAACGACGCATTCCTTTGATCGATGTCTTTGCTTAGAAAGAACCCCATGAAGACCAAGCAGCTCATCCTCTCCAGCATCCTCGCGTTCGCCGGCCTTGCCATGCTGGCACCGAGCATCGCCTCGGCCGCGCCGTACCACCCCAAGAAGCACAAGGTGTGCAAGTGGGACGCGCGTCATCACCACCGTGTTTGCCACTGGGTGCGTTGATTCCCCCGGTGCAAACCGCTTGAAGAAGCCCGCTGATGCGGGCTTTTTTCATGGGCGACTGAAACAGGCTTTCAAGTCAATACAGCGTCGCCCGCTGCCGCGCCGGCAGCTCCCGGTCATACGTCTCCCCATCGAACTCCGACGCGGTCAGCGCCGAAAGAATCGCCCCCGGCGTCGGCACCTCGCGCTTCGCATCCGCCGGCACCGGCGCCCACAGCTTCGAGCGCTGGATCGCCCGGGCGCACTGGAAGAACACCGTGTCGACGGTGATCCGGATCACGCATTGCGGCGGCTTGCCGTCCATTGCGAGGCGTTCGAGCAGCGCTGGCTCGACCGTGATGTGCGCCCTGCCGTTCACCCGCAGCGTCTCGCCGACCCCGGGAATCAGAAACAGCAGCGCCACGCGCGGGTCGGCCACGATGTTGCGCAGGCTGTCGATGCGGTTGTTGCCGCGGCGCTCGGGCATGAGCAGCGTCTTCTCGTCCTGCACAACGACAAAGCCCGGCGGATCGCCGCGCGGCGAGGCGTCGAGGCCGCCGGGGCCGGTGGTGGCGAGCACGGCAAAGGGCGACGCGGCAATCAGCGCCTGGTAGGCCGGGTGCAGGTACGGAACCTCTTTCTTGAGCGAGGCCTCGCCGGCTTCGCCGAACAGGGCTTCGAGCTTCGTCACGGTGTCGATGGCGTGCGGTGTCGTGGTCATGGCGATGATTCCTGAGTAAAGAGTGTGACGGTTCAGCCGGCCGTGCGCGCGGCATCGGCCGCGGGCGATGACGCGCTCCAGCCGCAGGCCAGCGCCGCCAGCGCAAGAAGCGCTGCAGCCACGCCGTAGATCCAAGGCGGTGACGCAACCGGCAGCAGCAGGCCCGCGATCAGCGGCCCGGTGCCGGCGCCGATGTCGCGCCACACCGAGCGCGCGGCCAGCGCCTGCACGCGCTCCGGACCGGGCGTGCGCCGGGCCACGATGGGCGGCAGCAAGGGCAGTTGCAAGGCGCGCAGCACCACGATCAGCGCCGCGCAGCTCCACAGCCAGCCAAGGCCGAAGCCCACGAGCGCAATGGCCGTGACGAGCGACAGGCCCACCAGCAAACGCTCGGCGCCGAAGCGCTCGGCCATGTGGCCGCCGACCGGGCTCAGCAAAATCTCCGCCAGGTAGCGCAGCGCCATCAGCACACCGGCCACGATCACCGCGCCACCCGGCAGCAGGTCCTTGCCGAGGTACGAGAGGCCGACGATGAAGAGCCCGTCGAGCGTCAGCCCTTCCATGAACGACCAGCTGTCCAGGCTGTTGGGCCGGCTGAAGCGCCGCTTCGGCTTGGCCACAGGGTGCGGCACCGCCGGCAGCCGCCGAGTAACGAACCACGCAAGCAGCGAAAACACCGCGAGGATGCCGAAGATCGTGCGCGGCCCGCTCCAGTGCGCCAGCAGCGCACCCAGCGGCAGCGCCAGCACCGGCCCCACCGCGATGAAGGCCCGCGAGCGCCCGTTGCGCCGAGCCGCACCCACCGGATCGGCCGTGGCCAGTGCCTGTGTCGACAGGTTCAGCGCCGCGAAGCACAGGCCCCACATCAGCCGCAGTGGCAGCAGCGCCCAGAAGCCCGAGAGCGTGGCGTAGCCCAGTCCGCACACTGCCGCTGCCAGGACGGCGATCGTGCAGGTCAGCCGGTCGCCGTTGCGGGCGTAGAAGCGTGCAACGAATCCATAGCCGGCAATGCGCACCAGCCGGTTGGCCGCGAGCAGCATGCCGGCCTCGGCCAGCGTCACGCCGAACTCGCTGGCATACATCGGCAGCAGCAGGTAGAGCACGACGTCGGCCGGCAGCGAAAGACCGAGCGCCATCGCCGCGTGGCGGGAATTCAGGTCAGTGGGGGTGGGGTTGGAAGCGAGGGGTATGCGTGACATCGAGCCCTGATGGTGCGCCGCCACATGCCACCCCGACAAACGACATTAACGCCCGCCATGCGTGAGAAAATCGCACGCATGCCGCTTCGAGAGCCTCCCCTCAACGCCGTGCGGGCCTTTGCCGCCGCGGCGCGCCACCTCAGCTTCACTCGCGCAGCGCTCGAACTGCATGTCACGCACAGCGCGGTGAGCCGGCAGATCAAGAGCCTGGAAGAGTTCCTTGGCGTCGCGCTGTTCGAACGGCGCATCCGCCAGGTCGCGCTGACTGCCGAGGGGCAGCAGTTCTTCGCGGAGGTGGAGCCGGCGCTTGCGCAGATCGGCGCGGCGGCGCGCTCGCTGCAATTGCAGGGGCCCGCCCGGGCGGTGCGGATCAACGTGCGCCCTTCTTTCGCGGTGCGCTGGCTCATTCCGCGCCTGCCTTCCTTCGTCGAGCGCTATCCCGACATCGAGCCGCAGGTTGTCACCAGTACCGTCATGCCTGAGCAGGCCATCGACAGCTTCGACATCGCGGTGCGCCGCGGGCTAGACGGCTGGCCGCCTTCGATCGAAGTGCAGCCCTTTCTCGAAGACGAGGTGCTGGTGGTCGGCGCGCCCGCGTTGTTCGAGACGCATCCGTTGCCCGACCTGCGCGCCCTCGCCTCGCACGTGCTGCTGTCGGCCAAGACGCGCAAGGACGACTGGGACGCCTGGAAGAAGCAGGTCGGCGCCCCGCGCACCCGTCCGGCGGGCCGGCTGCAGTTCGACCACCTGCACTTCGTGCTCCAGGCCGCGGTCGACGGACTGGGCGTTGCGCTGGCGCCGACCTCGCTGGTGTCGCACGACCTGGCCTCGGGCCGCCTGCAATCGCCGCTACCTGCGCTGCGCATGACGCTGGAGCGCTATTACTACGGCCTGGCGCCCGACGCCGCACCGGAGGCGGCGTACGTGGCCGAGTGGTTCGAGGAAATGCAGGCCGAAGGCGCCTAGGGCCTGTTCACACTATTTCCGGGGTCGCGAAGGTCAGCCAGCGAGGGCCAATCAAGGCGCGTGACGCCGCGCGTGCATGCGCACGCGCAAGGAACGCAACGCCGAGTGGCCCTCGCTGGCTGACCTTCCCGCAGGGTTGGCGGGCCAAGGGGCTGTCTGCGGCGTTGCCCGCGCTTGCAAGGCTTCAGCCTTGCTGCGCCCGTGCGCCTTGCATCCAGCCCCTTGGCCCACCAACGCGACCCCGGAAATAGTGTGAACAGGCCCTAGCCAATCAGCCGACGAGCGAGCGGATCACCTCCGACACGCCCACCTTGCCCCTGCGCACGCTCGCATCGCTTCCCTCGAATCGGATCCATCCTTCGTTGAAGCCGTCGAGCATCTGGATGCGCGGCACCGGGTCGCGCATGCCCTGCGCGCGGAAGATCGCGCCCCAGGTCTCGCGCGGCACCACCTCCGCGTGCACCGGACGGCCCAATACCTGCGAGAGCGCAGCTGCAATCGCGTGCTGCGTCAGCCGCTCGGGGCCTTCGAGTTCGACGATGCGCGGCGCCTCGCCTTCTTGCACAAGGAGTTCAGCGGCAGCGCTGCCCACATCGGCCGTGGCCACCATCGGCACGGCCCGCTCCAGCGGCTGCAGGTAGCTCGACAGCACACCCTGCTCGCGGGCCTGAGTAATGTCCCAGCGCAGGTTCTCAAGGAACCACGCCGGCCGCAGGAACGTGACCGGAAACGGCAGCGTGCGCAGCGCTTCTTCCATCAACGTGCGCTGGCTCAGCAGATTGGGCTGCGCGGCCTGCGCGCCGACGGTCGACAGGCACACCACGCGCGGCGGCCGGGCGGTGTCGAGTGCCTGGCGCACCGCGGCGTTCTCGGCCCTGGCCTCTGGAAAACCCGGCTCGGGGTCGAAGTTCGGCGGCGGCAGCACGAAGACGCCGGCCGTACCCGCGAAGGCCCGCGCCAATGCCGCGGCATCGTCCATCGCTGCGATGGCGACCTCGCAGCCGAGCTCCGCCCAGACACGGCCCTTGGCTTCGTCGCGGACGACCGCGCGAACGGGCTTGCCCTGGGCCAGCAAAGCGCGCGCGACGGCGCCGCCCACTTGACCCGTGATTCCGGTAATTGCGTACATGAGACTTTCTTTCTTCACTTGATTGCGATGGAGCGAATCGTAGAAACGCTTCATCTTTGAGTAAAGCGACCACAAGGCATATCATTCATGACAACAGATCACGAATAAAAAGATGACTCTCGACGGACGCCTTCTCTCCAACGTCAGCGTGCTGGCCGCCGTGGTCGAAGGCGGCAGCTTCGCCAGCGCCGCCAACGCACTCGGCCTCACGCCCTCCGGTGTGAGCCGCGCCATTGCCCGGCTCGAGGGCCGCATCGGCGTGCGGCTGTTCGACCGCACGACCCGCTCGCTGAACCTCACCGACGAGGGCCGGCTGCTCTACGCCAACATCAATCCGCTGGTGCTCGGCATCGAGGACGCGGTGACGATCGCTTCGGGCGCATCCGGCGCGGTGCGCGGGCGCCTGCGCGTCAACACCGACGCATTCACCTCTCGCCTGCTGCTGGCGCGGCACCTGCCGCGCTTTCTTGCGCTGTACCCCGAGCTCACGCTGGAGCTGATCGCCCGCGACCAGCTCGGCGACCTGGTGGCCGAGGGCTTCGACATCGCCGTGCGCTTCGGCGAGCCGCCGTCGTCGTCGCTGGTGGCCCGCAAGCTGATGGACTCGCGCGTGGTCACCGTGGCCACGCCGGCTTACCTGGCGCGGCACGGCCACCCTGCCAAGCCAGCAGACCTCGTCGGCCATGCCTGCCTGCAGGTACGCAACCCGGCCACGGGGCAGCCCTATACGTGGGAGTTCCAGCGCGGCCGCAAACTCGTGAAGGTGCCAGCCACCGGACGACTGCTGCTCACCGACCCGGGCACCGTGCTGGAGACGGTGCTCGCCGGCATCTGTGTGGCGCAGATCAAGGCCGTGGGCATTCAGCCGCAGCTCGACGGCGGCGAGCTGGTCGATCTGTTTCCTGATTGGCCCGATGAGCGGCTTCCGCTCTATGCGCTCTATCCGTCGCGCCACCTGCCGGCCGCGAAGGTACGTGCGTTCATCGATTTCGTGATGGAAGTCGTCGCGCCCGCGCCTTCGCCTGCATCGAAGCCGAAGCCGCGGCGCTGATGCTCGCGCGTCCGGAAACGGCCAGCGACATGAGCCCTCCGATCGCACGATGAGGGCATGACCCATACAACACTCACAACACCGCTCCCCCATTCCTTCCTGAACCTCGCGTGGTCCAACCTCGCCGCGCAGTCCGCCGAGCAACTGAGCCTTGCGGCCGTGCCGCTGGTCGCCGTGCTGGCACTCGGCGCAGGGCCGGGCGAAATCGGTTTTCTCGCGGCGGTGCAGACGCTGCCCTTCCTGCTGGTCTCGATGCCCATGGGCCTGCTCGCGGATCGCATGTCGCGGCGACGGCTGATGGTGTGGGCCGAGGGGCTGCGGGCGGTCTCGCTGCTGGTGCTGCTGGCGATGGTGTTCGCATCGAAGCTCAGCATCGGCTGGCTGGCTGTGCTCGGTTTCCTGGGTGCCGTCGGCACCGTGGGCTTCAGCGTTGCGGCACCCGCGCTGGTGCCGGCGCTCGTGCCGCGCGAAGCGCTGGCAATGGCCAACGGGCGACTCGAACTGGCGCGCAGTGCCGCGTTCACCGCCGGTCCCGCACTCGCGGGTGCACTGGTGGCGTGGGCCGGCGCTCCTGCTGCGTTCGTGCTGGCAGCAGTGCTGTCGGTGGCGGCCGTGGGCCTGCTGCTGCGCTTGACCGAAGCACCGCGCGCACCCGCTTCCGGACGGCATCCACTGCTCGAAGTGCGCGACGGCGCGCGCTTTGTCTGGCAGCACGACATGCTGCGCCCGATGCTGATGACCGGCGCGGTGTTCAACATCTCATGGTTCGTGCTGCAGGCCGGGTATGTGCCCTATGCAGTGCGGGTGCTCGGCCTCGGCGCGCAGGCGGTCGGCTTCACGCTGGCGATGTACGGCGCGGGCATGGTCGTTGGCGCGCTGCTCACGCCGCGCGTTGTGGCGCGCCTGCCCTTCGGCCGCGCGATCCAGGTCGGCCCCGCGGTCGCGGTTGTTGCAGCAGCGACGATGGCAGCCACGCTCCTGGTGCCGACCGCCGCGCTGGCCGCGCTCTCGTTCTTCCTGTTCGGCGCGGGGCCGATGGTCTGGGTCATCACCTCGACCACGCTACGCCAGAGCGTGACGGCTTCGACCATGCTGGGCCGGGTGTCGGCCGTGTTCCTCACGATCAATGCGGGAGCGCGCCCCATCGGCGCGGCGCTCGGCGGCCTGGTTGGTGCGGCCTGGGGCGAGCCGGCGTGCCTGCTGCTGGCGCTGGCCGGGTTCGTTCTGCAGGCGGCGATCATCTTCGCGTCGCGCATCGCGGGGCTGCACCGGTTGCCTGTGCCGGCCACCTGAGCTTCGTTTACTCCAGGTCGGGAAGCACCATCGACTCCAGAGAATCGAGCGGCAGCCAGCCATCCGGTACGTCAACCAGAGCGGACTCCTGCGCACGAACTCTGGTGGGCTTTCTTACAGGCTTCTTGGCCAGCGGATCGACAGTGGAAAGCGAGAACACCCTCCTGACCGGACCGCCCGTGAAACTGAGCCCGGTGAGCCGCTCGACTTCATTGATCTGGACCTGGAAGGTCTTGTAGGCATCGAAAGGAATCTCGCGTGCAGCCTCGATGCCAAATTCCTCGATCACACCCGACTGATCGAGGATGTAGGCCGTGGCAAACAGCTTGCCGCTAGCCGTGATCGCCGCGACGACTTTCCAGAAGCGAACCGGATACTGGATCTTCGGGTACTTGTCCCAGACCGGGTCGCTTTCTTCGAGGATGGGGCCCGTGATGACCTGCGCCCTGAACTTGTCGAGCTTGATCGCGTCCTCGAAGATGTGGCGTTCGATGCCCTGCCAGAGCTCCTTGTTTTGATTGAACTTGGAATGCTGGGGCGTGCAGTTGCTCCAGTGGCAGGTATCTGCCGCAGTGGTGAGCGCAGCCAGGCGGGTGGCTCCGTATTCCATGTCTTCACGGCGCGTCAGATGGCCACGGTCGAACTGGTTGTTCTCGTAGTAGAAGTTGGTCAGCTGTGCGCTTGCGGGAATCCGCGGGTCCTGCCTCCACACGTCCGCCGGCCGGGCCAGTTCGAACCGGCCGCTGAAGTCGACGTTGGCTGCCGAGTAGAGAGCCAGCCGCCTCGCCTTGTGCATCACGAGGCTGTAGCCGTGATAGTTCAGCACGTTCTCGCCCGGGGGGCCGTCGACCAGTTCTACCGTCTCCTTCGCAAGAGCCTTGCCAAGCAGCGGCAGATGCACCGACATCTCGGGCTTGCCCGGCGCGAGGAACCCGGCTTCGAAGCCTTTGCGATCGTCGTACTTCGCATTGAAGGGCACGTCGATGGCGGGGGCTGGTTTCTTCGCCTTGGCACGTGCGGCTTCTTCGAAAACGCTTTGCGACTCGCGGGCAGCGGGACCGGATCGGAGGACGGAGACGCTTCCATCCGATTCGATGCCGAGCGTCACCGTGAGGGTCCTTCTTCCACCAGATTGCATGTCGTTCATGGTCGTCTTCCGGGTTGGGGTTTGTTGAATGAGCGGACCGGGAAGCGGCAAGCTCCCGGCAGCATGGGTCGCCGTTGACTGCAGCAGGTCGACGGAAGGAAGCATCAGCCGCGAGTTTTCCGGCGTGGCACCGAAGACCGGTTGGAGCAACGGATGCGCGGGAAGGGCTGCATGAAGCGTCTCGACGATGCGGGAAACGCGGATGCCCTCGTTGGCAATCCACTTGATGTCCTGCTCGCCGTCTTTTGCGGGGTCGTAGTCGCGGCCTGAGACGGTTTGCGTACGGCCATCTCTTTCATCCGGTACGCCGCTGTGGTGAAGCGCTACGACATACCAGTCGTTGCTGAAAACCGGGGAGCCTGAAGATCCCCCGAGCGTGTCGGTCGAATACCAGAGCACGTCGTCCGTGCGCTTGAGAAGCTTGTTCTCCCGCACGCACACCTGTTTGCGGTCGCCGTTGGGGTGCTGGATGATGGTGAGCCACTCACCGTCCGATGCCTTGCCGGTGGCACCTACGAGCGGCAGGAACCCGTAATGTTCGAGCTGGCCATCTCCCACTGTCGAGCTGGAGGTGACGGCCACGACGGTGAAGTCGAGGTCTTTCGAAGTGAAGAAGAGTTCCTGTGCCTGAAGGCTGTAGGTCGTGGGGTTGAGTGCGGCACCGTCGATGTCGAGTTCGAATTCGAACTGGGCTTCCGAGCGACGACAGGACTCGATGGATGGCAGAACGTGGTTGTTCGTGATGAGCACGTTCGGCGCTATCAGGAATCCGGTGCCGTAAGCCACAAGCCGCCCTGCCGTGTCCCTGATCAGGATGCGACTGACCGCCTTTGCGGCTCGCGCGCCACGAGCCAGGTAGTTGACGTCCTGTATCTCGCTGCCGGAGATGATTCGCTCATACGCGACGGCAGATTTTTCATCGTCGCCCAGGCTTTCACGCAAGAAGCTCCTGCGGTCATCGAGCTGCTTCGGCGTGCTCAGTTCGCGCGGGGTCTTGTCTCTCGCATAGTCGGCAAGAGATCGCAGGTCGATGCCTTCGCTTCGCTCCCGCGCCTTCTCGATTTGCTCAAGCCAGAGTTGCACGCCGCGCCTCCCTCGTCCCGTGAGGGTTGCAACTGTGCGTGTTTGCCGACGCTTCTACATCCCCCATTCGAGGGATGCCGTACGTACTAGAAAAGCGACGCCATCCCGTTGGGCCGCGCGTCCTCGATGTCGAGCATGCGCAGCTTGGTCAACGCCCCGCCGCCGGCCGAGAAGCCGCCGGGCTTGTTGCCCGCCGCCAGCACGCGATGGCAAGGCACTACCGGCGCGAACGGGTTGTGGCCCATGGCCTGGCCCACGGCGCGCGACAGGCCCTTGTCGCCCAGCTCTTCGGCGATCTCGCCGTAGGTGCGCGTCTGCCCCGGCGGAATGCGGCGCGCGATCGCGTAGATACGCTGGTGAAATTCCGACACGCCACGCATGTCGAGCTCGATGTGGCTCAGGTCGTCGTGCACGCCTTGCAGCAGGCCCTGGATGGCGGTGATGGCGCGTTGCGCTGCTTCGCTCGGCGGGCTTTCATTCAGGTCCGGAAAGCGTTGCTTCATGCGCGCACGCGTGGCTGCCTCGCCGTTGTCGGCGGGCAGTTGCACGCCGACCAATCCGCGCGGTCCCCATGCCAGGGCGCACATGCCAATGGAAGTTTCGAACAAGGCAAAGCCCGTCATGGCGTCTCCTGTGACAGCGAATGCTGGCGCGACGCAAGCACAGCGCCGAGCCAAAGGGCCATTGCCGAAGCCACCAGGCCCCGCGCCAGCCCACCAGGGCCGTCGGAAATCCATCCAGTGACAGTCGGCCCGACGATCTGCCCCAGCGCAAAAATGATGGTGAACATGCTGATGCCCTGCGCCCAGCGCGACGGCGGCAGGTTGTGGCGCACCAGCGCGGTGGTCGAGGCCACCACCGACAGGAACACCCCACCGAACAGCACGCCCGAAACCAGCGCCACCGGCGCCGATGCACTCAGCACCGGCAGCAGCGTCGCCACGCCGAGCAGCCCGTTCAGCAGTGCCTGCGGCTGCCCGCCGCGGTAGCGGTCGAGCAGCCCGGCCCACAGCCGCGACGACGCCACGCAGGCAATGCCCAGCAAGGAATAGAACAGCGTGAGGAAAGAAGCGCTCGCCCCCTGCTCGCGCAGCAGCGCGATCACGAAAGTCATGTAGCCGATGTAGCCCATGCCGAACAAGGCATAGCCCGCGAGCGCCCAGCCGAAGCGATGCAGTGCGACCGGCGGCGCAGCGTCCGTCGAAGCGGCGGCTGCCGTTGGCGCTGGCCTGTCAGGCATCGCGCGGCCAGCCCAGGCCAGCAGGCAGGTGGCCGCTGCACTTGCCAACGCCAGCGCCCACCACGCCCAGGCCCATCCGTGCGGCACGCCCGATGCCGCCCGCAGCACCTGCGGCACGAGCAGCGCCGACAACAAGATGCCGAAGCCGGTGCCGCCGTAATAGATGCCAAGCAGCAGCCCGCCACGTGATGAGCCTGCCTCACCAAGCCGCGCTGCAAGCAACCCACCCGCCACAAACACCCATGCGCTGGCCACCCCGGCCAGCAGGCGCTGAAGCAGCAAGGCCGGCGCGTCGGTCACGAAACCGCTGCCCGCCATGAACACGCTGGCCAGCACAGCCCCGACCACCAGCAGCCGCGTCGTGCCGAAGCGCCGCATCAGCATCGGCGTGATCAGCGCGCCGACCAGGTAGCCGACTGCATTCGCCGTGTTCATGCCGCCGGCCAGCGCATAGCTCCAGCCAAGGTCCGCGCGCATGGGCGGTAGCAGCAATGCGTATGCGAAGCGGGTAATGCCGAGCGAAACCGCCGCGCCCATCGACAGCGCAAATGCAAGACGCAGCGTGGGCTGCGCAGGGGCGGCAGAAGAAGTGAGCGTTGTCGACATGGGAGCGGGCGGCCGGCCATTTTGCGGCAGGCGCCGCCGCCCTGCCCGCGCCCGCCCGGTCAACCCGCGTCAGGCATCGGGTCGGCGTGCAGCAGATGCCGCTCCAGCAGCACCGCCACATGCACCGCTTCGCGCTGCGCGCCGTCCTCGATCTGATGGCGGCAGCTGGTGCCGTCAGCCACCACGATGGCGCCGGGCTTCGCGCGGATGGCCGGCAGCAGGCTGGCTTCGGCCATCTTCATCGACACCTCGAAATGGCTGGCCTCGTAGCCGAAGCTGCCGGCCATGCCGCAGCACGAGCTTTCGATGAGTTCGGGCTGTGCGCCGGGAATGAGCTTCAGCACCTCCATCACCGGGCTCACCGCGCCAAAGGCTTTCTGGTGGCAGTGTCCGTGCAGCAGGATAGGCGCCTCGGCCGGCTTCAGCGCCAGTTCGAAACGGCCCTGCTTGATCTCGCGCGCGATGAACTCCTCGAACAGCAACGCGTGCTTCGCCACCATCTCGGCCTTTTCGCCGAAACCCATCACCAGCGTTTCGTCGCGCAGCGTGAGCAGGCACGATGGCTCCAGCCCGACGATGGGCACGCCGGCGCGCGCCAGCGGCACCAGCGCGTCAATCAGCGCCTCGGCCTTTTCCTTGGCCTGCGCGACCATGCCGCTCGCCAGGAAGGTGCGTCCGCAGCAATGGTGCCCGCCGCGCTTCTCGACCGTGTGCAGCACATAGCCCGCAGCCTGCAGCACGCGCGCTGCCGCAAAGGCGTTCTCGCTCTCGAAGGTGCCGTTGAAAGTGTCGACGAACAGCACCGCCGCCTTGCCGCCGCGCCGCGCAATCGACAGCGCTACGTCGCGCTCGACGAACAGGCCGGGTTCGTTGGCCTTGCCGCGCCAGAAGGTGTCGCTGCGCCATTCGGGCAGCGAGCGCTTGGCTGAGAAGCCCAGCAGCTTTTCTCCCAGCCATGCAGCGCCGGGCACGCTGTTGCGCAGGTTCAGCAGCCACGGCATGCGGCTGGCCTTGTGCGCGTAGTCGGGCAGGTTTGCTACCAGCCTGTCTTTCAGCGTGTGGCCGTGGCGCTTCTTGTAGTGGTCCAGAAACTCGACCTTCATCTTCGCCATGTCCACGCCCGTGGGGCAATCGCGCTTGCAGCCCTTGCAGCCGACGCACAGGTCCATGGTGTCGTGCATGGCCTCGCTGGTGAAGGCATCGGGGCCGAGTTGGCCCGAGAGCGCCAGTCGCAGCGTATTGGCGCGGCCGCGCGTCAGGTGCTGCTCGTCACGCGTCACGCGATAGCTGGGGCACATGGTGCCGGCATCGAACTTTCTGCAGTGGCCGTTGTTGTTGCACATCTCCACGGCCTTGGCGAGGCCGCCGGTGCTGTCGCCGCCGGTGCCGGGCGCGGTCGTCACCTCGGTCACCGGGTCGGCGTTGACGTTCCAGCCCGACCAGTCGAGCACGGGCTTCAGTTCGATGCGGCGGTAGGGTTTGGGCGCGGTCGGCGGCGCGAAGCGGAACAGCGCGCCATCGTCCATGCGCGGCGGGTCGATGATCTTGCCGGGGTTGAACAGGCCGATCGGGTCGAGCTTGCGCTTGATGGCACGGAAGGCCTCGTTGATGGCCGGCCCGAACTGCCATTCGATCCACTCGCCGCGGCACAGGCCGTCGCCGTGCTCGCCGCTGAACGCACCCTTGTACTTGCGCACCAGCGCGCTCGCCTCTTCGGCAATGGAGCGCATCTTGGCGGCACCGTCCGCACGCATGTCGAGAATCGGCCGCACATGCAGCGTACCGACCGAGGCGTGCGCGTACCAGGTGCCGCGGCTGCCATGCCGGGCGAACACCTCGGTCAGCGCGTCGGTGTATTCGGCCAGGTGTTCGAGCGGCACGGCGCAGTCTTCGATGAAGCTCACGGGTTTGCCGTCGCCCTTGAGGCTCATCATGATGTTGAGGCCGGCCTTGCGCACTTCCCACAGGTTCTTCTGCCGCGCGTCATCGGGCATCTCGACCACGCTGCCGGGCAGGCCGAGGTCGCCCATCAGCTCGACGAGCTGCTTGAGCTGCGGCAGCAACGCGGCCTTGTCCGAACCGGAAAACTCCACCAGCAGGATGGCCGCCGGCTTGTCGATCAACGCAGTCTCGACCGTCGGCTTGAAGGCCGGGTTGGCAAGGCTCAGCTCGATCATCGTGCGGTCGACCAACTCCACCGCCGTCGGCCCCAGCTTCACGATGTGCTGCGCCGCGTCCATCGCCGCGTGGAAGGTCGGGAAGTTGACGATGCCCAGCACCTTGGCGCGCGGCAGCGGCGCGAGCTTGAGCTTCAGGCTCTTCGTGTAGGCCAGCGTGCCCTCGGAGCCGATCAGCAGGTGCGCGAGGTTCACGCTGCCGTCTGCCGTGTAGGGCCGCTCGCTCTGGTTGTCGAAGATGTCGAGGTTGTAGCCCGCCACGCGGCGCATCACCTTGGGCCAGTGCTCGGCGATCTGCTCGCGGTGCTGGCGTGCCAGCCCGCGCAAGAACTGCGCGATGCCGGCCGCGCGCACGCCCATCGTGCCGACCGTTCCGAACTCCACCAGTTCGCCACTCGACAACCATGCATTCGCACCCAGCACGTTGTGCACCATGTTGCCGTAGGCGATGGAGCGCGAGCCGCAGGAGTTGTTGCCCGCCATGCCACCCAGCGTGGCCTGCGCGCTGGTCGACACATCCACCGGATACCACAGGCCGTGCGGCTTGAGCTGTGCGTTCAGGTGGTCGAGCACGAGGCCGGGCTCGACCGTGGCCGTGCCCTCTTCCACATTCACGTCGAGCACGCGGCGAAAGTGCTTGCTGTTGTCGATCACCAGCGCCGCGCCGGTCGTCTGCCCGCACTGGCTGGTGCCGCCTCCGCGCGCGAGCACCGGCACCTTCAGGTCGCGGGCGATGTCGATGGCGGTGGCAATGTCGCTCTCGTTCGTCGGCACGAAGGCGCCGACGGGCGTGATCTGATAGATCGACGCGTCGGTGGCGTAGCGCCCGCGCGAACCGTCGTCGAACAGCACTTCGCCCTGCGTGTCGGAGCGCAGGCGGCGCGCGAGCAGTTCGCAGGTGTCGTTGGGCGGAAGAACGGTTCCGGCTGGCTGCATGTGGCTGGCAGGATCGATGCGCATGGTGGGTCGTTTTTCTTTTGGCAGGTCAGAAGCTCAGCTCGACTTGGCCGAGGGATAGATTTCGCCGGCGCGCAGCAGCTCCAGCACGGTGTCGCGCTTGCGCAGCACGTGCGCCACGAGCACCTTGCGCATGGCTGCTGAGTCGCGTTTGGCCAGCGCATCGATCATCTGTTCGTGCTCTTCGACGGCGTGCTTCCACTTCGTCTCGTTCTGGTTGGTGCGAAAGCGCAGCGACTGCACGCGGGCGTTGATGGAGCGGTAGGTGTTCGACAGCACCGGGTTCGCGGCCGCCTCGTTGATGGCAGTGTGGATGCGTGCATTCAGGCGGTAGTAGCCCGAGAGATCGCGCCGCGAGAAGCAGGCCAGCATTTCGTAGTGCAGCGCGCGCACTTCGGCCAGCTCTTCGTCGGTGATGCGCTTGGCGGCCAGTTCGCCCGACATGCCTTCGAGCATCGCCAGCACCTCGAAGGTGTCGAGCACGTCGGCCTCGGTGAGCTTCACCGCCACCGCGCCTCGGTTGGGCAGCAGGTCGACCAGCCCTTCGGCCGCGAGCAGCTTGATGGCCTCGCGCAGCGGCGTGCGCGACACGCGCAATTGCAGGCACAGCTCGCGCTCGTTGAGCTTGGCGCCAGGTGCGATGAGCCCTTCGACCAGCATGGTGCGCAGGCGCGCGGCCACTTGGTCGTGCAGGGAGAGTCTGGAGATTTCGATGATGTCGGCTGTCATGGCTTTGCCTCTTGATTGCATTTTGAATGCAAAAAAGAAGACTCACAACCCAAGTGAATAAGGGTAAACCATCAAGCAAAAAAGCATTTTGAATGCAAAACTGAACGTGAAAGGACAGTCCATGCTGCAACTCGACATCCATCCCACCGGCCGCCACTTCCTCCAGATTCCCGGCCCCAGCCCGGTGCCCGACCGCATCCTGCGGGCCATGAGCCTGCCCACCATCGACCACCGCGGGCCCGAATTCGGCACGCTGGGCCTGAAGGTGCTCGGCGGCATCAAGCAGATCTTCAAGACGAAGCACCCGGTCGCTATCTACCCCGCCTCGGGCACCGGCGCCTGGGAGGCCGCGCTCGCCAACACGCTCAGCCCCGGCGACCACGTGCTCATGTACGAGACCGGCCACTTCGCCTCGCTGTGGCAGAAGATGGCCACGCGCCTCGGCCTATCGACGGAGTTCCTCTCGTGGTCGGGCACTGACGCGCAATTGCCCAACGCGCCCAGCTGGCGCCGCGGCGTGCAAGCCGAACTCATCGAAGCCCGCCTGCGCAAGGACACCGAAAAGAAGATCAAGGCCGTGTGCGTGGTGCACAACGAAACCTCCACCGGCGTCACCTCCGACATCGCCTCGGTGCGCAAGGCCATCGACGCTGCGGGCCACCCCGCCCTGCTGATGGTCGACAGCATCTCGGGCCTGGCCAGCGCCGATTTCCGTCATGACGAATGGGGCGTGGACGTGACCATCAGCGGCTCGCAGAAGGGCCTGATGCTGCCGCCGGGCATCAGCTTCAACGCGCTCTCGCCGCGCGCGCTCGAGGCCGCGAAGAGCGCGAAGCTGCCGCGCGCCTTCTGGGCCTGGGACGAAATCGTCGAGATGAACAAGGACGGCTATTGGCCCTACACACCCAATACCAACCTGCTCTACGGCCTTTCCGAATCGCTGGACATGCTGCTCGGCGAAGGGCTCGACAACGTGTTCGCGCGCCACCAGCGCTGGGCCGCCGGCGTGCGTGCAGCGGTCAATGCGTGGGGTCTGCCGATCCAGTGCGCCGACCCGGCCGTGTACTCGCCCGTGCTCACCGGCGTGATCACGCCCGAAGGCATCGATGCCGACGCGCTGCGCCGCCTGATCCACCAGCGCTTCGATCTTTCGCTGGGCACCGGCCTGGGCAAGCTCAAGGGCCGCATGTTCCGCATGGGCCATCTGGGCGACAGCAACGACCTGACGCTGGTAGCGATGGTCGCGGGCGTCGAGATGGGCATGAAGCTCTCGGGCATCAAGCTGGCCGGCAGCGGCGTGCATGCGGCGATGGACCATTTCGCGAACCACACGGCACCGGCCGCGCTGCAAAAAGCCGCATAGGCACGCGGGCCGCCCTGGCGCGCATCGGACCATTCCCACCCACGACGGAGACCAAGAAGATGCAGAGACGTTCGTTGATCCAGGCCGCGGGCGCCGCGGCCGCCACACTGGGCGTGCCCCGGCTCTTCGCGCAGGAATGGCCATCGGGGCCGGTGCGCATCGTGGTCGGCTTTCCGCCGGGCGGCGGCACCGATGCGCTGGCCCGCGTGGTCGCGCAGAAGCTCACCATCATGTGGGGCCAGCAGGTCATCGTCGAGAACAAGGGCGGCGTGGCCGGCGTGCTCGCGGCCGACTACGTGGCGCAGCAGCCGAGCGACGGCAGCACGCTGCTGATGGCCCACATCAACAGCCACGCACTCGCACCCAGCCTGCAGCCCAAGCTGCGCTACAACGTGGAGCGCGACTTCGTGCCGATCGTGCTGGTAGGCGTCACGCCCAACCTGCTGATCGCCAACCCGGGCCAGAAGGCGCTCACGGTGAAAGACATCGTGTCCGCCTGCAAGGCCGCTCCCGGCACCATCAGCTTCGGCTCGGCCGGCGCGGGCTCGGCGCAGCACCTGGCGCTGGAGATGTTCAAGCTGCAGGGCGGCGTCGATGCGCTGCACGTGCCCTACAAGGGCAGCGGCCCGCTGCTGGCCGACCTCATGGGCGGGCAGATCCAGTACAGCTTCGAGACCATGACGGCCGCCACGCCGCACGTGAAGAACGGCCGCGTCATCGCCGTGGCGCAGACACGCACCAAGCGCGCCAAAGGCCATCCCAACGTGCCGACGATGCAGGAGCAAGGCTTTGCCGGCTTCGAGGCAACCACGTGGTACGGGCTCGCCGGGCCGGGCAAGCTGCCGGCGTCGATTGCGCAGAAGGTGAATCGCGACGTGAATACGGTGCTGGCAATGCCTGATGTGCAGGAGCGAATGGACACCTATGGCGCGGAAGACGGCGGTGGTTCGCAGGACAAGTTCAGGCAGTTCATCAGCACCGAGATTGCGAAGTGGGCGAAGGTTGTCAAGGACGGCAACGTTCACGTCGAAAGCTGAAGAACCAGTCTCACCCCCAGGCTTCGCGCACTTCGTGTCGCTGCGCCAACCCCCTTCCGGGGGCAACACCGGAGGCCCGGCAAAGCCGGTTCCTCGGTGTTCCACGAAAGGACGCCGACACCAGCCAGGTTTTGCTGAGAAGATCCGAAAAATGACCCCATCCCAAACCGCCCTCACCGACGCACTCGTAGCCGCACGCCGCGGCAATCGCACCCTCGACGCCACGCCCTGGCTCGGCACGCTCGAAACCGACACGCAAGCCTATGAGGTGCAAGACGCCGTCGCGGCTGCACTCGGCTGGTTCGACGGTCGCCCAGTACCGGGCGTGTGGAAGTCCGGTGGCGGCTCCCGCAGCGCGGCGCTCACACATGCGCCGCTGCCGCCTTCCGGCGTGCGCCAGAGCCCCGCGAACTTCAGCGACCTCGTGTTCAACACGCCCGGCATCGAGGCCGAAATTGCCTTGCGTCTCGGCCAGGACGTCACGCCCGCGCAGGCAGCGAAGCTCGATCACGCAAGCGCCGTCTCACTCGTCGATGCCATGACCGTCTCCGTCGAGGTAGTCGACACGCGCTGGCAAGACCTCGCCTCGACACCTGCCCTGCTCCGCCTGGCCGATTCGCAAGTGCACGGCGCGCTGGTGCTCGGCGAGTGGAAGCCCTACGCCGCCATCGACTGGGCCTCGCAGCACTGCGAAGCGAAGATCGGCGATGCCGAGACGGTGGTGCGCGAAGGCACGCATCCGCTGGCCGACCCCACCTGGCTGCTGCCGATCTGGCTGCGTCACCTCACGCGCCACGGGCAGACCGTGCCCGCCGGCACGGTGGTCACCACCGGTTCGTGGGTCGGCATCCTGCCCTGCCGGCGCGGAGATCAGGTGGCGGCGGAATTCCCCGGCATCGGCGCTGTCCGCTTGAGCGTGTAGCGCCCGCCGCCCACGCCCGAGCAAGCCACCAGAAAG
Source organism: Variovorax sp. YR566 (assembly GCF_051992195.1). Lineage (NCBI taxonomy): Bacteria > Pseudomonadati > Pseudomonadota > Betaproteobacteria > Burkholderiales > Comamonadaceae > Variovorax > Variovorax sp. YR566. Next base: position 3,981,544 of record NZ_CP197092.1, read on the forward strand.
TCGAGCACCGCCCGCACCCGCGCGGGCAGCGTGCCCGCCTTGCCGATGTACACCGCGTGAATCGGCTCGATCTCACCGGCGTTGAATTCATCGAGCAGCGGCACCAGCCGGCCAGCGTCGATGTCGTGCTGTATGTGATACAGCGACAGCCGCGCCACCCCCGCCCCCGCGATGGCCAACTGCCGCAGCGTTTCGCCGTCGCCTGCGCGCACCGGGCCGGCCACGGGCAGCCACACCATGCGGCCGTCCACACGCAGCGGCCAGTCGGGCGAATTGCGCCGGTAACTCCAGCCAAGGCGGTTGTGCGCCTCCAGCTCCTGCGGCGTGCGCGGCGTACCGTACTTCGCAAGGTAGTCCGGCGCGGCGACGATGGCCTGGCTGGTTTCGCCCAGCCGCCGCGCCACGAGGTCGGACGATGGCAGCTGGCCCCAGCGGATCGCGATGTCGGCGCGTTCATCCATCAGGTCGACGATGCGGTCGGTCAGCGCAATGTCGAGCGTGATCTGCGGATGCAGTTCGAGCAGACGCGGCACCAGAGGCACCAGCTTGTGATGGCCGAACGAGACGCTGGCGTTGATGCTCACCCGCCCACGTGGCGCCGCGCCGGCGGCCGCGCAGCGCTCGGCCTCGTCCATGTCGGCCAGCACGCGCAGGCTGCGTTCGTAGAACTCCGTGCCTTCGGGCGTGAGCTGCAGCTTGCGCGTGGAGCGGTGCACCAGCTGGATGCCCAGGCGCAATTCGAGCCGCGCCACCAGCTTGCTCACGGCCGAGGGCGTCATGCCCAGCAGACGCGCCGCCGCCGAGAAACCGCCTGACTCGACCACCTGCACGAAGGCCTCCATCTCGCCGGAGCGGTTGACGTCGATGCGCGGCATGGCTGCTTCTCCAATTTGTGACTTCAAATCACAAGTATGTGTACCAGCGGCATTCTAGTCATCGAAGGCTTTCGTCCGCACAGTACAGGGCATCATGCCAATCGCTCTACTCGCCCTCACCGCCGGTGCCTTCGGTATAGGCACCACCGAGTTCGTCATCATGGGCCTGCTGCTGCAGGTATCGACGGATCTTCATGTCTCCATCACGGCCGCCGGCCTGCTGATCTCGGGCTATGCGCTCGGGGTCGCGGTCGGCGCGCCGGTGCTCACCATCGCCACCCGCAAGCTGCCGCGCAAGACCGTGCTGCTGGCGCTCATGGCGATCTTCACGCTCGGCAACCTCGCCTGTGCCGTGGCGCCCAACTACGAAATGCTGATGGCCGCGCGCGTCATCACCTCGCTGGCGCACGGCACCTTCTTCGGCGTCGGCTCGGTGGTGGCCACCGGCCTGGTGGCGCCCGAACGCCGCGCCTCGGCCATCGCGATCATGTTCACCGGCCTGACCGCCGCAACGCTGCTCGGCGTGCCGGCCGGCGCGTGGCTGGGCCTGCAGTTCGGCTGGCGCTCGGCCTTCTGGGCCGTAACGCTGATCGGCGTGCTGGCCTTCACGGTGCTCGCGGTGTTCGTGCCGCGCGTCAAGGGCGAGGCAAAGCCTGCGCCGCTGCGCGAGGAACTGGCTGTGCTGGCGCGCCCGCAGGTGCTGCTCGGCCTGGCGATGACGGTGCTCGGCTTTGCCGGCGTGTTCGTGGTGTTCACCTACATCCAGCCGCTGCTCACGCAGGTCACCGGGCTTTCGGAGTCGGCTGTGTCGCCGATCCTTCTGGTGTTCGGCGGCGGCCTTGCGGTCGGCAACATCCTCGGCGGCAAGCTGGCCGACCGTGCGCCGATGGCAGCCGTGCTCGGCACGCTGGTGGCTCTGGCGGTGGTGCTCGGCGCGATGCAGTTCACCATCGGCACGCCGTTCACCGCGATGGTCTTCGTCGGCCTGCTCGGCGTGGCCTCGTTCGCCACGGTGGCGCCCATGCAGTTGCGGGTGCTGGAGAAGGCCTCGGGCGCGGGCCAGAACCTTGCGTCGAGCCTGAACATCGCAGCCTTCAACCTTGGCAACGCGCTCGGCGCCTGGGTTGGCGGTGTGGTGATCGACCACGGCCCGGGGCTGCGCGCACTGGGTTGGGTGGCGGCGCTGCTCACGCTGGTGGGGCTGGCCATCGCGCTGTGGAGCCGCTCGCTCGACCGGCGCGAACCACGCAACGCGCTGGGGGATTGCGCTTCGGCGCGGGTCTGATCCTCTTCCAAGGGGTGAAGGGATTGGGGATTGCAGAATCCCGCATGCGCAACACTCCCCTCATCACCCGCCCCGCCATCGCCGCCGACGCTCCTGCGCTGGCGGCGTTGTCGATCCAGGTCTGGCTCGCCACCTACGCGACCGAGGGCGTGAACGACCTGCTTGCGCGCTACGTGCTCGACGAGTTCACGCCGGCCGCGTTCATCGCGTGGACGAACGACGCAGACACCGCCTTGATCGTCGCCGAGGCCGATGCCTATCTCGTCGGCTACGCGCGCCTGCGCTTCGGTGCGCGGCAGGCCCTCGTTCCCTCAGCCAGCACCGAGCTCTGCACGCTCTACGTGCAGGAGCCGTTCACCCGATCGGGCGTGGGCTCCGCATTGCTCGACAAGGCCCGTGCCACGGTGCGCGACCGGACAGGCAACGATGCGCTGTGGCTGACGGTCAACGTCCAGAACCAGCGGGCGTGCCGCTTCTACGAGAAGCACGGGTTCGCCAGAAAAGGCACGACCTGGTTCGCACTGGGCGAAGGCCGCCACGAGAACCACGTGCTGGGCCGGCCATGAGCGGCCGCCGGAATGATCAGTGCTGCCGCGTAGGCGAATCGCTGCGCGCCTCTTCCATCGGCATGAAGAACTCGAACCGGTTGCGCCCCGCCGCCTTGGCGTTGTAGAGCGCGACGTCGGCCCGCGCCAGCAGTTCTTCGGCGGTAACGGAGGAATCGGCTGCGCGGTGATACGCGATGCCGATGCTGGTCGTCACCTCGATGCGCTGGCCGTCCACCACGAAGGGCGGCGTGCGGATGCTTTCCACAACCTTGGCCGCCACCGTGGCCGCGGTGCCCGGCGCGTTCAGGCCTTCGAGCACCAGCACGAACTCGTCGCCGGCCAGCCGGGCCACCATGTCGGTGCCGCGCACGCAACCCAGCAGCCGCCGCGCGTATTCGGCCAGCACCGCATCGCCCACCGCATGGCCCATGGTGTCGTTGATGGCCTTGAAGTGGTCGATGTCGAGGAACATCAGCGCCATTGCGTGGCCGGTGAGCTGCCCGCGCAACACGGCTTCGGGCAGGTACTCGTTGAAAGCCAGCCGGTTGGGCAGGCCAGTGAGCGTGTCGAGCCGCGCCAGCTCGATGAGCTTGTGCTCCACCACCTTCAGCGCCGTGATGTCGAGCGCCAGCGAGAAGATGCCGTGCGTCGCCCCGTCGGCGCGCACGTCAGGCACGTAGATCACCTGCGTGACGCGGTCGAACCCCGCGCGCTGCGTGCTGGTCTCGAACTCCACACGCTCGCCGGACAGCGCCCGGGCGAGCATCGGCTGGCGCGACAGGTACACATCGCGGCCCGACACCTCCTGCACGTGGCGCCCCAGCACCTGGACCGGATCGAGCCCGAGCCACTCGCGGCTGGTGGCATTGGCGAAGGTGATCTTCTCCTCGCGGTCGATGTAGGTGATCAGCGCCGGCATGTTGTCGGTGATGGCGCGCAGGCGCAGTTCGCTCTCGGCCTGGCGCAGCTCCGCCTCTTTCAGCGCCGTGATGTTGAAGGACATCAGGTAGAAGCCCACGACCTCGCCGCGCAGGTTCTTGTCCGGTATCAGGTTGACCTGGAAGTACCCCTCCCTGCCGTGGATGGGTGCACGCACCGGAAAGCGCACTTTCTTGCCAGAGAACAGCACGGGAAGGTAGGGCTTGTGCTGCGCGTACACCGCCCTGCCGAGGGCAGAGCGCATGGTCGTGCCCTGCAGCGGTGCACCTTCGCTCAGGCCCGCCATCTGCCGCGCCCGGATGTTGGCGAACAGGCAGTTCTGCTCGCGGTCGAAATAGCCGACCAGCGCCGGAATGCTGTCAGTCACGTCGCGCAGCAGCTTTTCCTGCTCGGTCAGGGCCCGGCGGATGTTCACTTCCTCGGTGATGTCGAAGGTCATCGAGAACACGCCGCACACCACGCCGTCGGCATCGACGTCGGGAATGTAGTGGGCCTTGAAGGTGCGGTTGCCGATGCCCAGGGCCGGGTCGCCCGACTTCTCGAGGATCACCGTCTCGCCGGCCAGCGCGCGCATGAAGTGCGGCTCCACGAGCGCAAAGTCTGCGGCGCCGCGCACCTCGGGCATCAGGCGCCCCACCAGCGCTGAGTTGTTGTGCAGGGCCCGCACGTGTGCATTGACGAAGGTGTAGCGCAGCGATGCATCTACGTGCGAAACCATCGCCGGGATGTTGTCGGCAATGGTGCGCACCTGCGCCTCGCTGCGTGCGAGGCTGAGCTCGATGGCACGCCGCTGCGCCATCAGCTCGTCGAAGGTGCGCGAAAGGTCGCCGATCTCGTCGGGGGCGTAACTGCTGCGCGGCTCGGCGGCGGCTGCGGGTGCCTCCTTCGTGGACTGCATGTGCCGATGCAGCTCCGACAGCGGCTTCAGCTGCCGGCGCGCCACGCCCAGGGCCAGTGCGCCCGCGAACAGCGCGAGCGCCATCGCCCCGAACAATGCACCGCGCTCGATGGCGTCGATGCTCGCGAAGGCCTCGCTGCGCGGATACATGGCCCCGACGATCCAGTTGGTCTGCTCGGTGCGGTCGAAGGCATAGAGGGCGGGCACGCCGGCATCGTTGATGCCCTCGCTCGAGCCCTGGAAACCGGCCATCGCGCGCAGGATTTCGGCATTGCCGCGGCCATCCGCCTGGACCTGGTTCAGGATGCGCGAAGTCTGCGGATGGTCGACCACGATGCCGTCCACGGTCGTCACGAACAGGTAGCCGGTCTTGCCGAACCTGACGTCGCCGAGCGTGCCCAGGATGTTCCGGTCCTTCAGGTTGATGGCGCCGGAGATCACGAACCTCACCTGCCCCGCGTTGTCGAGCACCGGCTCGGTGATGGCCACCTGCGCCAGTCCGTTGAGGCGGTTGCGGTAAGGCTCGGACACGAGGCCGGCCTTGGAAGCGACCGTCTGCTGGAAGTAGGGGCGATCCTTCACGTTCACCTTGCCGATCGCCTGCACGCCGTTCAGGTTGGCGACCAGGTTGCCGTCCATGTCGACGAACGCAACGTTGTCGAAAGCCTTGCGCAGCGAGCCATGCTTCTCTAGAAAGGCCTGCAGCGCGGCGCCCTGGAGGTCCTGCGCTTCCACGCTGCCGCCAAAGGTCTGCAGCAGGATCCGGCGGCTGCCGAATTTCTGGTCGATCGCATCCGCGATGGCGCCCACGCGGGCGACCTCCTCGGTCGCGATCGAGGCGCGCATGTTGCTCTTGACCAGATGCAGGGCGAAGGTGGCGATTGCGAAAGTGGTCAGCAGAACCACTGCTGCCACACCGAGGCTCAGGCGCGTGTGCAAACCGAAGCGGATTTTCGAGAAGCCTGTTGGAGTCATTGAACTTGTTCGGAGCCGGTACGTTGCCGGCGGGGAGTTTCCGGGCAGAGTATCGGTGCGTTCCGCGTGCGGAGAAAGACTCAGGGACACAGGCTCCGGTGAACCGCGTGGCACGGTGGAAAAATGAATTCCTTTGCCGTACTTTTCGCCTTCCGGGAAGGAAAAAGCGCGGGGCGCTGCGTCAGGTGCCCGAGGAATCCGCCGAGCGCTTGCTGGCCAGGGCGCGGCTTTCTTTCTTCAGCGCCTTCGACACCGGGCAGACCGCCTGTACGAAGCCGGTCAGCGTGTTGGCCAGGCTCTCGCGCTGCAGGCTGTAGAACACGAACTGGCCGCGCTTCTCGGCCTTTACCAGCCCCGCGCCTTCGAGGATCTTCAGGTGCTTGGAGAGCGAAGGCTTGGTCATGTCGAAGCGCGAGGCGATGTCGCCGGCCGACAGTTCGGTCTCCGACAGGTACGCCAGGATCTTGCGCCGCGGCGTGGAGGCAAGCGCTTCGAAAACTTTTTCCATCGGTTCAGTTTAGCTCGCGAGTAGGCAATTCTCTAATTAGTTATTTAGCCATTTAGCTAAATGAATGGCAGAATGGCGCGAACAGGAGCCGACGACATGCAAGCACCCACCGCCCCTTCCCCGCGCACGGTTGTCTACTACAACAGCGCCTGTCCCGTCTGTGATGCCGGCGTCTGCGCCATGCGCGAGAAAACACCGGACGCAAGCGTCGAGTGGATCGACGTGCACACCCGCCCGGAAGTGCTCGAACCGCTGGGCCTGCAACTGGAGGACGTGCGCGAACGCCTGCACCTCGTCGACACCTCGGGCGCCACGCACATCGGCGCCGACGCCATCGCCGGCGTGCTGGCCCTTGCTCCGCGATGGCGCTGGCTGGCAAGGCCGCTTCAGTGGCCCGGGCTGCGAACGCTCGGCGCCTGGCTCTACAACCTCTTCGCGCACCAGCTCTACCGCTGGAACCGGTCGCGGGGTCATTGGTAAACCAAGGAGAAGAACCCATGAGCGCAGCATCCAACTTCGACCCCGCCGAACTGGCCAGATTCCAGGCCCTGGCCGACCGCTGGTGGGACCCGCAGTCCGAATTCCGCCCCCTGCACGAGATCAATCCGCTGCGGCTGGACTGGATCGACAAGCTCGCCGCGCTGAATGGCCGCAAGGTGCTCGACGTCGGTTGCGGCGGCGGCATCCTGGCCGAGTCGATGGCGCACAGCGGCGCGGACGTGCTCGGCATCGACCTCGCCGACAAGCCGCTGAAGGTCGCAACGCTTCATGCACGCAGCAGCGCGGCGAACGTGACCTACCAGGCCATTTCCGCCGAAGACCTGGCCGCTGACAACGAGGCGAAGTTCGATGTCGTCACATGCATGGAGATGCTCGAGCACGTGCCGTGGCCAACGGCCGTGATCGAGGCCTGCGCCCGCATGGCGAAGCCCGGAGGCTGGGTCTTTTTCTCCACCATCAACCGCACGCCGTGGGCATGGCTGATCGCGATCTTCGGCGCGGAGCAGGTGCTGCGCATCCTGCCGCGCGGCACGCACGACTACCGCAAGCTCATCCGCCCTGACGAACTCAAGAGCGCGGCCGCCAGCGCCGGCCTCGTGCTGCGGGACCAGCGCGGCCTGGGCTACAACCTGTTCACCCGCAACTTCAGGCTGCACCGTTCGCTGCGCGTGGGCTACCTGCTTGCCATGCAGAAGAAGGATTGAGCCATCAGGCCTTCACCACGCGCGCGCTGGCCGTGGAGCGCGCCACGATGCGGCCGTCCGGGTCGCTCAGTTGCGCCTCGAGAAAAGCGATGGTCTTGCCGCGCTGCACGACCCTGCCTTCGCCATACAGCAGGCCGGGCTTCGCGGCCGCCAGAAAAGACACGCTGAGGTCGATGGTGACGGAGTAAGTCTCTTCGCCATTCATGACCCACAACGCCGGCCCCATCGTGTCGTCGAGCATCGCGACGAGGATGCCGCCCTGCACCGCGCCCGCAGGGTTGAGGAATGCATCGGTGGCCACGAAGCTCATGCGGATCGTTCCCTTTTCCTTGTCGAATCCGAGCACGCGCTGGCCGAAGAGCTCGGCGGTGGGCGGGCGGGGAAGGCGCTCTGGCAAAGGGTCGGTCGTCATTTTTTGCTCCAGAAGTAGAGCGAAAAATCCTATGCCGCCGCTGCTGACAGCGTAGTGTCAGTAGCTGTCAACACATCGACAAGCTCGTCCACGCGCTGCTCCGCACGCCGCATCGACTGCGCGAGCTGCTCCCCGCCGAACTCGTCGGACTCCACTGCGGCCTCGAACACATCGGTGATGCCGATGTAGCCGAGCACCGAACGTACGCTGCCCTCGGTGTGGTTGAGATGCGCGATGCGCCCGCCCGCGTCGTAGCCGTGGTCGCCGCGCGCGCCGAGCAGCACCACGCGCTTGCCCGCTTCCGCCAGCAGCGGCCAGTACGGCACCGCGCCGCGCGAACGGTCGAAGCCGAAGGTGCGGCCCACGCGTACGATGTTGTCGATCCAGGCCTTGAACTGCGCGGGCACGCTGAAGTTGTACATGGGCAAGCCGATCACGACCACGTCGGCCGCAATGAGCTGATCGACCAGCCGGTCGCTCTCGGCAAGCACGTCGGCCATCCACGGCTCGCGCGCGGCCGGCGGTGTGAAGGCCGCATGGATCCAGCGGCCGTCGACGTGCGCGGGCGGCCGCTGTCCCACGTCGAGGTAGTCGATGCGGTCGTCGGGCCGCGCCTTGCGCCAGCGCTCGACAAAACGCGCGGAGAGACGGCGCGTGTGCGAGCCGTGGAGATCGGTGTCGGAACGGCCCGGACGGGCGCTGGCGTCGATGTGAAGGAGGTTCATGGTCATGGCCTTTATGGATGAATTGATGTCTTTCATTCCGCGCTGCCAGAATGGCGCGCAGGCCTTGAATCTATGGATGCAGGCCTGCCATCACAAACGACGATTTCTCTGCCTATGAACGAGATTGGCTCATCTATCAGATATCCCCGCCGGCTGCCTCCGCTGCTGTCGCTGCGCGCCTTCGAGGCCGCGGCCGCACACCTGAGCTTTCAGCGCGCGGCGCTCGAACTCTCGGTGACGCCCTCGGCCATCAGCCACCAGGTGCGTGCGCTCGAAGACACGCTCGGCCTGCCACTGTTCCGCAGGCTCACGCGACAGCTCGCGTTGACGCCTGCGGGCCAGCGACTGTTCGACGACCTGCGCATGGGCTTCGACGTGCTCGAAGCCGGTGTGGACAAGCTGCGCCGGCCGGCCGCATCGCAGGCCGTCACCCTCACCACCAACACCGCCTTCGCCGCGCGCTGGGTGCTGCCGCGCATGGAGGCGTTCCGCAAGGCCAGCCCCGGGGTGGAGCTGCGGCTGCATGCGAGCGATACCGTGGTCGATCTGGCGCGCGGCGATGCCGACATCGCTGTGCGCTCAGGCCGTGGCAGCTGGCCGGGGCTGGTGTCGCGCGAACTGATGCCCGAGCGCTATGCGCCGTTGTGCAGCCCGATGCTGGGCTTGAAGCGCGCGGCAGACCTGCCAAAGCATCAGCTGATCCATTGCGACTGGCAGCCGCAGGCGCTCGCACCCGCCGTGTGGCCGCGCTGGTTTCGTGAAGCCAGCATCGCACCACCGAGGGGGCGTGCGATGAAGGCCTCGGGCCTGTCGTTTTCCGACGAGACGCATGCGATGCTGGCCGCCCTCGCCGGCCATGGCGTGGCGTTGCTGAGCCTCACGCTGTCGGCCGAAGAGCTTCGCAGTGGTGCACTGGTGCAGCCCTTCGGGCCCGCGCTCGAAACCGGCAGCTACTTTCTTGCGGTTGCGAACGGGAGGGAGAACGAGCCGGCCATCCGTGCCGTGTGGGAGTGGATTGCGTCGCAGGCCGCCGCAGGCTAAGGCCACGAGCCTGCGAAAGGCACTGACGCTGCTGATGCAGGCCGTGCCCAGTTCGTCCTAGGAGTGAAAAGGCCTCCCGAAGGAGGCCTGCGCTGACCGGGTTCCAGGCGGGGCCCGGGCTTTCTCTTCATTCGACGCGCTTGCTCAGGAGAGTCGGCACGAGATAACCGTCGCGGTACACGGCCTCGATGCTTCCCTGCACGCGGTCGGCGGCATGCGCAGCCACGAATTTTTCCTCTGTCACGCGGTAGACCACCATGGTGCACGACGAGTGCTTGCTGAGGGTGCGGGCCACGCCTGTGGCCTGTCTTAGGGTTGGATATGTTTCCATGGGGGTAGCCTCCTTGTCTGCCTGGCAGCCCAAATGTTAACTCTTTGGTACTCAAATATGCCTCAGGGTATTTTCTGAGCGTCAACGGTCGCCATTCTTGTCCGCCCCTCCCTTTTGCAGGAATCGGATGATCTGGCCATTGACATCCTCAGGCTGCGACATGGCCGCGATGTGGTCTGCGCCCGGCACGATCGCAGCCTCCAAGCCCGGCATCCGGCGCTGCGCCAGCTTCAGCATCGCCTGGGGTTCGTAAAGCTTTTCCGCGTCTTGTACCGCGCCCTGGCTTCCTCGCTCCTGAACTCGGGCGGCCCTGTCATGCGCCAAGGCCTTGGGCGAGCTGACTCAACTGGGGTTCGGACAGCCGGTAGCTGAGCCTGTCGAGAACCCTCCCGGCACCAAGGCCTTCGTAGAACGAGATGCCCCTGTCGTTCGATGCCTTGACGGGCCAGTCGATGCGACAGCAGCCGCTCTCGACAGCGTACCGAGCCACCCAGGCCATGAGCGCCCTGCCGGCTCCATTGCTCCTGCCAGAAGCCTTCACATACAGTTCCTTGAGCTGGCAGTGCTTGCGCCTGTCAGGAGCAAATTCGACGAGCGAATACACGAGCGTGATGGCTGCCAGGCCGACCACCGCGCCGTCATCGCCTGAAGCCACGACCAGACGATGGGGCGACCCAGCCGCCAGGAGGTTGCCGAGGAGGTGCTCTCTCACGGCCTCCCGAGAGACTGTGGCGCCATCGTTGTAGAAGGCATGCAACTCGCACAGCAGGTCTGTCAGCGACTCATGCTGGGCTTCAGAGACAAGTTCAACGTGCATACGGTGTCCTTGGAGGCTCCCGGCTAAACGCGGCGATGCTACCAAGCCTCACTACACTGCCCTCCGATGAACCACCCTCCTCGACCGCAGCGCGCGCGAGACATCCTGACTTCCTACTTCTGGAGCGGCGACGTCATCCGCAGCCGAAGCGTGAGCAATGTTGTGCTGTCTGCCACAGTCGACGTGCCTGCACCCCCTGCGCGCCTGCTTGCAGATTGGGAGGGCGAGATTTCTTCGCGCCTGTTCCTGGAACCCGGAGACGTCGAACCATTGCCCCTGGCCCGAGCGCGTACGCGCTGGCCTGACTACAAACACTGCGTGCAGGCGGTGTCCGACTGGATGCGCACGCTTGGGCTGTCAGAGGTGCTTGCCTCCAGCGACGTGGCCCTCATGGCCTGCCGCGGCGCGAAGTACCACCACGACGGTGCGCAGTACGGCGGCGCGGCCTTCTGCAATCTCTTCATGAGCGAGGACAAGGGGCTGGACCTGCACTTTCCCTTTGCAGATCTCCGGATCCCGCTGACCCGGGGCACGGCAGTGATCTTCGATACCGGCCAGCCTCACGCCGTCATTCAACGCGGCAGCAGCGGCTTCGATGCGGCCGACTTTGCACCCGTGCGGGATTGCAGCCAAGTGTTCCTGACCTGGGAGCTTCCCATCGAAGATGTCCATGTCGGGCACGCACTGGGAGTCGCCTTCGACATCGATCTTTCGACCCCACCGCAGCTGGATGAAGAGCAAGTCTGGCTTAACGGCGCACGGGCCATCGTGTGCCCGGAGTCCGGACGATGGCGCAGCGCCGACTGACTGATCGTCAGCGATTGGATGGAAGAGCCCTGGCAGCAGCCAGTTCGCCCAGACAGGCGTTGACCGCCTGGAGCGGTGCCTTCTCGTGGCAACGCGCTACCGCCTCGCGCGCAACGGCTTCGCTCAAGCGCCGCTCCCGCGCGGCCTCGACCTGGAATTCGACGATCCACTTCATGAGCCCAGCCAGCACGATCAGCAAGCCGACCAAGGCTGCGACCAGAGTCACCCGCCAGCCCTGAACGCGAAAGATGGATGCCGCGGATTTGCCCGCCATGGGTTCCTGCGAAGCCATCTAGCGGGGAAGGTCCGGAAAGACCCACATGCTCAAGCCGAGGATCAGGCCAGCGCCCAGGAACATGATGGCTGCCGTCGTGAACATCGATGCCGCAATGATGTTCGGAACAAGGATGGCCACGACCACAAAGGCCACGGCTGCCACGATGCACAGGAGCACGGACAACCATGCCATGTACGCTGGCCCGCGCCCGGCCGCCAAAGGCTCGTCCGGGCTGGTTTCGGGTTGGAACGGTGTGCGCATGAATAGCCTCCCTCTTCGCAAGATGTCGCGTGTAATTCGGTAGCCGGTGCAGGCAGGTGCGAGGCAGCATGGACTGCGCGCAACCTTTCCTGACCTTCGTCAAAAAAGTACAGGAAGGTTAAGAAGAACAGCCGATCGGGCTAAGGGATTAATTCGCGCGCACCGCACATGAGAGCGGGTTCGGTGCAGAAAGCCAGTGAACCTGCGCAATATTTGACAAATGTCAAACATTGCGCAGCGCAGGCACCTCTCAGCCGCAGAGGTCGAAGATCGCTTCCATGATCAGCTGGTAGCCACTCCAGAACAGCCAGTGGTCGCTGCACTGGGTGAACGGCCCTGCGACAGCCGGAGCAGCCAGAGCCAGCGACGACAAGATCGCGGCCACGGCGCCAGCCTTGATTGCGGTTGCACGTTTCATGATTTCTTCCCTCCATTGGTACTTCTGAACGCAGGACATCTCGCTCCTGCAACCCGAGATGAGCCGCGCAAGCGACTCACCGCCGGACTCTAGGACTGCGAACGAGCCACCACCAGTGTCGAAAGTCACGCGCTCAGGCGCCCAGCGGCTGAAGCCCCCTCACCCACTCGAACACCGCCGCCACGGCCGGCTCCGAACGCCGCGACTCGAGGCACACCAGATAGAACGGCAGCCCAGGCAACTCCGGACCAAACGGCTGCACCAGATTGCCCGCGCGCAATTCGTCGGCAATCAGCGCAAGGCCCATCAACGCCACGCCTTGCCCCTGCAGCGCGGCAGACACGGTGTGCGTTTCGTCCGAGAACACCGGCCCGGCCGATACGTCGAGGCCGGGCACCTGCGCCTGCTGCTGCCACTCGGCCCAAGTGCCGGGCTGGCTCTTGTTGCCGGGGACCGCGAAGTGCAGCAGCGTGTGCCGCGTCAGGTCACTGCGCCGGCGCAGCTTGAGCGCGGGGCTGCAGGCCGGCGCGAAGACGTTGTCGAACAGCTTCTCGGCCACCATGCCCGGCCACTGTCCCTTGCCGTAGCGGATGGCGATGTCAGCCGTGACACCGTCGAGCGCAACCGCTTCGTGCGACGCATGAATGCGCAGGTCGAGCCTCGGGTGCAGCGCGCGCAAGGTGCTCACGCGCGGCAGCAGCCAGCGCGCCGCGACGGCCGGCGTGGCCGACAAGGTGATGGCGCTGCGCTCGGGCGGCGCACGCAGCCGCGCCACCGCATTCGCCATGGCATTGAACGATTCGCTCAGCACCGCCTGCAGTTCCCTGCCCTGCGGCGTGAGTACCAGTTGCCGCGGCTGGCGGATGAACAGCGGCACGCCGAGTGAGTCTTCGAGCTGCCGCACCTGGTGGCTGATGGCGGTAGGCGTGACCGAAAGCTCATTGGCCGCGAGCTTGGCGCTGCAATGCCGCGCGGCCGCCTCGAAGGCGCGCAGCGCCGCCAGCGGAGGGAGTTGGCGAAGGTTGGCCATGGATGAATTAATTTTTCAGCAGCGCAAAGAAATCGTCGTTTGTCGCGCTAGTGGTACCTGGATAAATTGAGAACCATGTCAAGCAGACAGCTGAATTCTCTTCATCCCACCTTTCACGTCAACGAGGACCACGCCATGACCACACTGCTCCACATCGACGCCAGCGCCCGCCCCGGCCGTTCCGGCACCCACGTTCACGGCTCGCATTCGCGCCGGCTGAGCCATCACTTCGTGTCGAGCTGGCTCGCGACGCAGCCGGGCACCGAGGTGATCTATCGCGACATCGGCGCCGCGCCGCCGAGCAACGTCACTGGCGAATGGATCGCGTCGGGCTACACGCCCGCCGCGGAACGCGAACCGTGGATGCACGCCGTACTCGCCGAAAGCGATGCGCTGATTGCCGAGATCCGCCGCGCCGACGTGCTGGTGATCGGCGTGCCGATGTACAACTTCAGCATGCCGGCACCGCTCAAGTCATGGATCGACAACATCGTGCGCGTCGGAGCCACCTTCGACTTCGACCGCAGCCGCGAGAACCCGTATGTGCCACTCCTGGCCGAGCGCAACCGCCGCACGGTGCTGCTGACCTCGTGCGGCAGCAGCGGCTACGGGCCGGGCGAGTTCCAGGCACATCTCGACCTGCTCACGCCCGGGATCACGAGCCCGCTGGCCCTGCTCGGTCTCAACGAAGTGCACAGCGTGGCCGTCGAGCACGCCGAAGACCATGGGGACCTGCTGGACCGCTCCATCGCCAGCGCGCTCGCCCGCGTCGAGGCGCTGGTGGGCGAGCTGCAGGCCTCCTGATGACTAGGAAAAAACTGCTCAGGCCGAGCGCAGCTGCTCGCGCAGCTTCTGCCCGATCTCTGGCCGCTCCAGGAAGGGGTCGGCCGGGTTGGTGATGGAGACGATGTTCTCCATGCGGCTGCGCACGTTGCCCAGCGCCTTCGGGTGGCTGAACACGTAGAACTGGTTGGCGGTGATGGCGTCGAACACCTTGGCCGCGACTTCTGCGGCCGTGATCTTGCCGCTGCTCACAGCCTTGTTGCTCATGGCCTGGCCGATGAGCTGGCTCTTGGTGAGCTCGGTTTCCTTCGGCGCATTCGGTCGGTTGCGCTCGCTGCTGGTGATGCCGGTGGGCACGAAGTACGGGCACAGCAGGCTCGCGCCGATCTGGTCGGTGACGAGGTTCAGGTCCTGGTACATCGTCTCGGTGAGGCTCACGACCGCTGCCTTCGCGGCGTTGTAGATGCCCATGTTGGGCGGCGTGAGCAGGCCCGCCATGCTGGCGGTGTTGGTGATGTGGCCCCGGTAGGCCGGGTCTTTCGCGGCCGCCTCCAGCATCATCGGTGTGAAGAGACGCACGCCGTGAATCACGCCCCACAGGTCTACGCCCAGCACCCACTCCCAGTCGGCCACGGTGTTCTCCCACACCAGTCCACCGGCGCCCACGCCCGCGTTGTTGAACACGAAGTGCGGCGCGCCGAAGCGTTCCTTCACGGCAGCGGCCAGCGCTTCCATCTGCGCCGCGTTCGACACGTCGACCTTGCGCGCCAGCACCTGAGCACCGGCTGCTTCCATTTCTGCCTGGGCCTTGTCGAGCGCGTCCTGCTGCACGTCGACCAGCACGAGGTTCATGCCGCGGGCGGCGCCGATGCGCGCGCACTCCAGGCCGAAGCCCGAGCCCGCGCCGGTGAGTACGGCGGTCTTGCCCTTGAAGTCTTGAATCATTGAATTCTTTCCTGTGGTTGGCTCTGCGCCGTCTATTGGAACGCTTTGCAGCATGGTTGACTGTCGTTCGTGTGACGCGTGCCTGCAGCCGGCTCAGGCTGGCACCGACCTCCCCCAACACACTACAGACCGAAAACCCACTCCTTCGTGACAAAGAACCAAGCGGTTGACCATAGACAACAGTGTTAGCAATTGCTGCCGCATACAACGCCCCGTCATCAACGGGGAGCGTAGCGAATGGAGCGAAAAATTCTTGTAGTCGGCGATCCGCCAGCGTCTGGCGGACAGGTATTGCCTTACGACGGCCCCATGCTCGATTTGTATGGACACCGAGTCGCGTTGATCGGCGGCAGGGCCTACTGCGAAGGCTGCAACAGCGTGGGTGTCATCGCGAAGGCCGGAGGGCCGCGGCGCCCTCAATTCATATCGGAGGCAGCGCTGGAGGGAGACGTGGTGGTCTGCCACTGCCCGGTGCCACAGCCCATACTTTCCACTCTGCAGCGGTGGGCAACATACGAGGACGAGGCGTCGCATGCCGTTGGAGCCGGGCCGAGCCCGGCAGCAATGGCCGTGTGGGCAACCGCTGCAGCCGAGGATGAATTGGCGGCATTCAAGAAAACGGTAGACAAGAATGTGACCCACCCACCAGGGGCGGAACTGGCCGAAAGGATCTGCCCAAACATGACGAACAAGGAGTTCTGCGCGGTAGTGCTCAAGCTGCGCGATCAGGCCGTGGCGTTCATTGCGAAGCAGCGCCTCCCGGAACTCGAGCGATGGGACAAAGATGCGCAGGCACGAGTGCGGGAATGGTTTGGCGTGGCCGACCAATCTATGCGGGAGCATCTCCAGAAAGGACTGGCTGCGTGCAAGCGAGTGCTTGAGGGACTGGGATGCGAGAACTTCATTCGGTACTCGGAAGCAAGCAAGAAGAATCTCGGCTGCATCTTCTCAAGCGACCCAGTCGTGACAGTAGCGGCAGTTTGCAAACCAGACACTGCGACCCGCACCATTGCCATCGGGCTGAGTTTTTGCGACCTCCCGGAGAACATGCTCATCTACGATACGAACATCATTCGCGACGGGGACTCGAAGCTCCTGACATTGATTCACGAGGTCACGCACTTCGACGACACCTTCAGTTCATTCGATCCCTGGTATGGAACGAAGCACGCGAGGGATCACGCAGAAGACCCCCGGTCTCCTGTCAACGCCGACAGCATCGCTGCGTACATTCTTGGCGTTGTTGCGAAAGCATCCAAATGAAATGCACGATCAGGGCCTTCCTCGTCATCGCTGCCACGCTGACAGGTTGCAGCGCCATGGCTTGCAAGCCCGTCGTGGCAACAAGGCTGACCTTTGCCGAAGGTGCCGCAAACCTCGAGCCAGCACAGATAGCGAAGCTGGCGGAGTTCATTGACCGGGCAAATTCGGCGTTTCCGAAGTACCTCGAGGTTTCAATCGACGGAGGCGCCGCCGTCAAGGTGCAAGGCAGAACACCTGCTGAAGCCAGACAGTTGGCAAGACGGCGCGCCGAAAACGTGACCCGAGCGTACAAGCAGCTCCAGCCGACCGAGATCAAGCTGGAAACGACGTCAAACATCTACGAAGACAACAAGATGTCGAGGGAAGCGAGCAACGATTTTGTCGTGGTGCAGTTTCACCCCGACTACGAGGCGCTGAAGTTGCCCGACTGCAACCCGGTTCCGATCCCCGGATTCAAGCGTTGATGCACGGCGATCACCGGCCGCAGCCCTCTCAACCCTCAGCCTTCTTCAGCACATACCCGATCCGCGGAAAGTGCACATGCACCGTGCCCGTCCGCTCGCTGCTGCGCTCCAGCGTGTAGTGCGTGCGCGTAGCCGCGACCAGCGTGCCGGGCGTCTCCTCGAGGCCGAAGCTCTCGGCGCGCACGGTGACGGCGCTACCGAGCGGAATGCCGTGGTCGTCCTGGAAGGTGCTGTCGGTCAGCAGTGTGTGCGGCGTCGCGGCCTTGGCCACTGCAATGGCCTCGTCGCTCGTGAACTTCTCGGGAACACCGTGGCCGATGGCGGCCATGCGGTCGAGCCAGTCGATCACCGCGGGCGTCAGGTCGAGGATGGTGCGAACCGACTCGATGCGCCGCGTGTACCAGAGCGGGTGGTAGGCCGAGAAGTCGGCAATGCTGGGCACCTCGCCGAGCAGGAAGGGTTTCTCGTCGAGCATGTCCGACAGGCGGCGCAGGTACGACTTGTAGGCGCTGGTGGCGTCGGCCGGGCGCAGGCGGGTCATGTTGCCGGCGCTCATCTTGCCGCGGTCTTCGCCGAAGGCTTTTGCGGCTTCTGGCGGGGCCTTGGCGAACACCTCGGCCGCGCCCCTGGGCTGCAGGTTCCAGGCCATGGCAGCCCAGAAGAGCGTGGTGTCGGCCCACTGGGCGAGGATGCGCGACATGCCCTTTTCAGGCTCGGGGTAGAGCGTGGGTTCGGGCTGCAGGTGTTCGAGCACGTCGGCGATGAGCGCGCTGTCGCAATACATGTCGGCGCCGATCTGCAGGAACGGCGTCTTGCGGTAGCCGCCGGTGAGCACCTCCACGTCGGGCTTGGGCATGATCGGCGGGATGAAGACCGACTTCCACGGCAGCTTCTTGGCACCGAGGATCAGGCGCACCTTCTCCGAGAACGGGGAGGTCAGGTAGTGGTGAAGGATCAGGTCGGCCATGGGTGGGGTCTTTCTTCTGTGGTGGGTTCGGCGCGCTTCAACGGGGTTGCGCGCGCTGGATGATCGAATCGAAATCGGTGCCCGCGGCCAGCGTGCCAAAGGCATTGCCCCAGTCGCCACCCAGGCGCGAGGCGCAGAACGCGCCAGCAATGGCGGTCGGCGCGGTCTGTACGAGCAGTGCAGCCTGCACGGCGAGCGCAACGTCCTGCGCGAGGCGGCGGGCCTCGGCTTCGGAGGCCATCGCCTCGATGCGTGCCGGCAGCGCGTCGGCCAGCCGGTCGAGCGCTGCGTGCTGGCCACGCGCAGGCGCCAGCTCCTTCGTCAGCGCGGCCACCGCGTCGCCCTTGCGCAGGCCGCGCAGCAGGTCGAGCGCCATGATGTTGCCCGCGCCTTCCCAGATGGAGTTGAGCGGCATCTCGCGGTAGATGCGGGCCATGACGCCCTCGCCACCCTCTTCCACGTAGCCATTGCCGCCGAGGCATTCCATGGCCTCCTGCGCGAAGGCGCTGCCGCGCTTGCAGATCCAGAACTTGGCGACCGGCGTGAGCAGGCGGGCCATCAGGCGCTCGTGCTCGTCGGCCTGATTGTCGAAGGCACGGGCCAGGCGAATGGCGAGCGCGGTAGCGGCTTCGCTTTCTAGCGCGAGATCGGCCAGCACGTTCTTCATCAAGGGCTGTTCGATCAGCGGCTTGCCGAATGCCTTGCGCTGCATCGCATGGTTGAGTGCGATGCCCAGCGACTGGCGCATCAGCCCGCTGGTGCCCAGTGCGCAGTCGAGCCGCGTCATCGTGCCCATCTCGAGGATCTGCGGGATGCCGCGGCCCTCCTCGCCCACGAGCCACGCGCTCGCGCCCTGGAACTCGACCTCGGAACTTGCGTTGGCCTTGTTGCCGAGCTTGTCTTTCAGCCGCTGGATCTGGATGGCGTTGCGCGAACCATCAGGCAGCACACGCGGCAGGAAGAAGCACGAAAGCCCCGCGGGCGCCTGCGCCAGCACCAGGAATGCATCGCACATCGGCGCCGAGAAGAACCACTTGTGGCCGGTGATGGCATAGCGCTCGCCCCAGGCATCGCTGCCGTCGCGCACGGCTTGCGTGGTGTTGGCCCGCACGTCGGAGCCGCCCTGCTTCTCGGTCATGCCCATGCCCATGGTCACGCCGGGCTTGCCGCTGAAAAGCTTCAGGGCCGGGTCGTACCAGAGGCTGCCGAGCTTCGGGCCCCAGTCGGCGTACACGGCCGCATTGCCGCGCAGCGCGGGCGTGACCGCGTAGGTCATGGAGATGGGGCAAAGAATGGATGGCTCCAGCTCGGTGAAGAGCATGAAGCCTGCTGCGCGCAGCACATGCGGCGAGGCCGAAGTGCCCGTCCAGGGCGTGCCGTGCAGCCCGGCCCCCACGGCGGCGGTCATCAGCGCGTGGTAGCTCGGATAGAACTCCACCTCGTCGACGCGCCGCCCGAAGCGGTCGTGCGTATGCAGCTCGGGCGTGTGGATGTTGGCAAGCCGCGCATGCGCCTGCATGCCGGCCGTGCCGAGGGTGGCGCCAAGCTCGTGCAGCTGCGTCGTCTGCAACGCGGGCGCGTTGAACTTCAGCGCATCGCGCAAGGGCCGGTTGGTGTCGAAGAGGTTGTAGTCCACCAGCGGCGTGGGCTGGTTGAACACCTCGTGCGTGGTTTCCATGACCGGCCTCCTTGCCGTGCGTTCAGTTCATCCAGTGCATCAGATCAGCTTGACGAGTTGCTTGCCGAAGTTCCTGCCCTTGAGCAGGCCCAAAAAGGCTTCAGGCGCCGCTTCGATGCCTTGCGCAATCGACTCGCGCGGCTTCAGCTTGCCGGTAGCCACCAGCGTGCCCAGCTCGGTCAGCGCCTCGGGCCACACTTCCATGTGCTCGCTGACGATGAAGCCTTCGATCTTCATGCGGTTGATGAGGATCAGCGCCGGGTTGGCCAGCGGTAGCGGCTGGCCGTCGTAGCCCGCGATCATTCCGCACAGCGCCACGCGGGCGAAGGCGTTGGCGCGCAGCAGCACCGCGTCGAAGATGTAGCCGCCGACGTTCTCGAAGTAGCCGTCGATGCCGTTCGGGCAGGCTTCCTTGAGCGCCGCGCTCATCGACTTGACGTCGGCGTGCACGCGATAGTCGATGCAGGCGTCGAAGCCCAGCTCGTCGGTCACGTACTTGCACTTGTCGGGGCCACCGGCAATGCCGACCACACGGCAGCCGCGCGCCTTGGCCAGCGCACCGAAGGCGCTGCCCACGGCGCCGCTGGCGGCTGTGATGACCACCGTTTCACCGGCCTTGGGCGCAATGATCTTCACCAGCCCGTACCAGGCCGTGACGCCGGGCATGCCGACCGCGCCGAGGTAGTGCGACAGCGGCACGTGCGTGGTGTCGACCTTCTTCAGCGCTCCGGGCTGCGAGGCATCGACCACGCTGTATTCCTGCCAGCCGCCGAAGCCGACCACCTTGTCGCCCACGGCGTACTTGGGGTGCTTGCTCTCGACCACTTCGCCGACCGTGCCGCCCTGCATCGTCTGGCCCAGCGGCTGGGGCTGCGCGTAGCTCTTGGCGTCGTTCATGCGGCCGCGCATGTACGGGTCGAGGCTCATGTAGTGGTGGCGCACGAGCACCTGGTTGTCCTTGAGCGCGGGGGTCTCGGCGGACACGAGCTTGAAGTTGCTGGCCACGGCCTCGCCGTCGGGGCGGTTGTCGAGGTGGATCTGCTTGTTGATCGGCATGAATGTCTCCAGGAAAGTGTCAGTCAGTCGGTCGACGGCGGCCGCATCTCGTTGGCGCTGGCGGGGCCGGTCGGCAGCCGGCGCTTCACGTACTTGAAGGTGCCGGTGGCGTGGGCGCACACGCGTTCCTGTTCGTCGTAGATTTTGGCCTCGGTGAAAGCCAGCGTCGCCGTCCTGTGAATGAGCGTGCCGCGTGCGTGCAGCGGACCGACCGAAGGCTGCATGAAGCTGGTCTTCATCTCGATGGTGACCACGCCCGTCTCGGGCGCCACGCTGCGCGCGGCTGCTGCCATGGTGATGTCGAGCAGCGTCATGCAGGCGCCGCCGTGCGTCACGTCGAAGGTGTTCAGGTGCTCGGGCTTCGCGGTATAGATGATCTCCGACTCGCCGCCCTCGAACTTCGTCAGCTCGAAGCCCAGGTGGCGCGCGAACGGGATCTGGCTCGTGTACGAGCGGATGTTGATGTCGCTGGAATCTGAAGAAGACATGTCAGGCCGCACCCAGCACCACGCTCACGCCACCGTCCACAGCCAGCCACTGGCCGGTGATGTGCTTGCCTGCATCGCTCGCGAAGAGCAGCGTCAGGCCCTTCAGGTCTTCCTCGTCGCCCAGGCGGCCGAGCGGGGCCTGCGCGGCCATCTTTTCCTCGCCCAGCGACTTGATGAGACCGGCGGCCATCTTCGTCATGAAGAAGCCGGGACAGATCGCGTTCACATTGATGCCGTAGCGGCCCCATTCGGCGGCCAGCGTGCGGGTGAAGCCGATGACCGCGGTCTTGGAGGTGTTGTAGGCCAGCGTCTGCATTTCGGGCGGGTTGCCGTTCAGCCCGGCGATCGAGGCGATGTTGATGATGCGGCCGGTCTTCTTCGGAATCATGTAGCCGTTGGCGATCTGCTGCGACAAGATGAAATAGCCGCGCACGTTGAGATTCATCACCTTGTCCCAGGCCTCGACCGGGTGGCTCTCGGCCGGCGAACCCCAGCTGGCGCCCGCGTTGTTGATGAGGATGTCGACTGCGCCCATGCGCTGCAGCGTCTCGTCGGCCAGGCGGCGGGTGTCTTCTTCCTTCGAGCAGTCGGCGGCGATCCAGCGCGCGTCGATGCCGGCGGCTTGCAGCTCGGCGGCGGCCTGCTCCAGGTCGTCGGCCTTGCGCGAGCTCAGCATGATCTTCGCGCCGGCTTCGCCCAGCGCGTGGGCCATCTGCAGACCCAGGCCGCGCGAGCCGCCGGTGATGAGTGCGGTCTTGCCGGTGAGGTCGAACAGCTGCTTGATGTTGCGGGGCGTCATGAGGTGTCTCCGGTTTTGAATGTCAGGCTCAAATCTCGTAGTCCATGCACTGGCGGGCTTCACGCACGGCGCCGATGAAAGGCTTCAGGGCCACGTGTTGCGGGTGGTCCGAATAGGCCGCGAGCGCGGCGGAGTCGGTGAATTCCGAGTACAGGACCAGGTCGTAGGTGGCTTCCAGCCCGGGCTGGGCAATGGCCACCTCGAAGCGCAGCGTGCCGGGCGACAGCTTGGCGCAGGCGTCGAGCAGCGCCTTGGCTTTCAGCAGGTTGGTAGCCTTGTCGGTGCCCTCGGCGTGTTCCTTGAACTTCCACATCACGATGTGCTTGAGCATGGCGGGCCTCTCTACTTGGTAGGGGTGTTGGGCAGCCGCGAGCGCACGTAGATCAGCACGAAGCCGATCAGCGCCACGATGCCGCCGGGCACGGCGAGGGACCAGCCCAGCGCGGCGTCGGTGCGGCCGGTGGCAATGCCCAGGATCACGACGAACAGGCCGCCGTAGATCAGGATCCAGATCCACTTCTCGAGCCGCGCGTGCGGCTTGGGAGGTTTGACGGCGGGAGTGTTGTTGGGGTTGGCGTTCGGCGAATCGGTAGTGGCCATCAGAAGGCGTCCTCGGGCAAAGCTGTACAGGTCGGGTCGCGGGTTTCGACCACGTTGAGCCATGCGCCGATTTTCGGCAGCTCGTAGTGGAAGAAGTAGTCCGTGGCGCCGATCTTGCCAGCTGTTACCGCCCTCGCCTTTTCACCGTCGGTCTGCAGGGCCCTTTGGGCCACGTCGAGCCAGATCCAGGCCAGCACCGTGTGGCCGAAGGCCTGCATGTACGGCACGGCGTTGGCCAGCGCGTCGGCCGGGTCGCCGGTGGACCATGCGGCCTCGGTGGCGCTGCCGATGCGCTGCAGCGCGGCGCCCAGCGCCTTGGCATGAGCGGCCAATGCCGGCACCTTGGCGGCACGCCCAATGGTGTCGGTCATGCGCCCGGCCAGCAGCTGCAGGCCACGGCCCTTTTCCATCAGCACCTTGCGGCCCAGCAGGTCGGCCGCCTGGATGCCGTGGGTGCCCTCGTGGATCATGTTCAGGCGGTTGTCGCGCCAGTACTGCTCCACCGGAAAGTCGCGCGTGTAGCCGTAGCCGCCATGCACCTGGATGGCCAGCGAATTGGCCTCCAGGCACCACTCGCTGGGCCAGCTCTTGGCGATGGGCGTGAGCACTTCGAGCAACAGGCGCGCGTCGTCGGCGGCCTGCGCGTCGCCGGTCTTCTGCTCGTCGACCAGCCGGGCGCAGTACAGCTCCAGCGCCAGAGCGCCTTCGCAGTACGCCTTCTGGGCCAGCAGCATGCGCCGCACATCGGCGTGCTCGATGATGCGCACCTGCGGCGCGGCCGAGTCCTTGGCGACTGCGGCACCGGCGGCGTCGGGCTTCTTCACCAGCCGGCCCTGCGGACGGCTCTTGGCATATTCGAGCGAGGCGTGGTAGCCGGCCATGCCGAGCATGGTGGCGGCCGTGCCGACGCCGATGCGCGCCTCGTTCATCATGTGGAACATGCAGTGCAGGCCCTTGCCGGGGGCGCCGACCAGGTAGCCCACGGCACCGGCCTTGCCATCGACCGGGTACTTGCCCTCGCCGAAGTTCAGCAGCGTATTGGTGGTGCCGCGCCAGCCCAGCTTGTGGTTCAGCCCCGCGAGCGCAACGTCGTTGCGCTGGCCCGTCAGCTCGCCCTTGGTATCGACCATGCGCTTGGGCACGATGAAGAGCGAAATGCCGCGCGTGCCCGGCACCAGCTTGCCGTTCTCGTCGGGGATCTTGGCGAGCACGATGTGCACGATGTTCTCGGTCAGCTCGTGGTCGCCCGACGAGATCCACATCTTGTTGCCCGTGAGGCGATAGCGCGGGCCCAGCGGGTCATTTTGAAAGCCGGCGCCGTCGGGCACTGCGCGCGTGGCCACGTCGCTCAGCGACGAACCGGCCTGCGGCTCCGACAGGCACATGGTGCCGGCCCAGCGGCCCGAGAACTCGTTCTTGGCGAACACCTCTTTCTGCATCTCGGTGCCGTGCACCATCAGCAGGTTGGCGTTGCCGCTCGTGAGCATGTTGGAGCCGATGCTCACGGAGGCCATCGCGAAGAAGCTGTTGGCCGCGGCAGAGAGCGTGTACGGCAGCTGCATGCCACCGATGTCGTAGTCCTGTGCCGCACTCATCATTCCCGACTCGACGAAAGCCTTGTGCGCGTCGTGCGTGGCCTGCGGCAGGATGACTTTTTCGCCATCGAAATGCGGCTCCTGCGTGTCGACCGTGCGGTTGAACGGCGCGTACTTTTCGCGCGCGATGCGCTCGCAGGTATCGAGCACCGCGTCGAAGGTCTCGCGCGAGTGGTCGGCAAAGCGTTCGCGCTGGTTGAGCGACTCGGCGTCGAGCCAGTCGTAGAGCAGGAAGTCGAGGGTGGAACGCAGGCTCATGAGGGTGTCTCTTCTTGCTACTTTTTCGAGGGGTCGGGCAGTTTGGCGATGGTGCCCTGCGCCAGCGCGCAGAGCTTCTCTGCACGGTCATTCACCACGAACACTTCGCAGGTGCAGACGGCCTGCGAGCTGCCGCAATGGGCGGTGGTGGCGCGTGCGATCAAACGATCGCCAAGAGCCGGCCGCACATAGTTGATCTTGAATTCGGAAGTCACTACCGGCACGCGTAACGCGCTGCCACCGGCAAAGGTGAGCGCGTTGTCGGCCATGTAGCTCACGATGCCGCCGTGGGCAAAGCCGTTCTGCTGCTTCAGCTGCGCCGTGAGCGGCAGCTGAAGCTCGGCAAGGCCCGGCGCCAGCGCGTGCAACTCCGCGCCGATCAGCACGCTGAACGGCTGCGATGCAAGCATGCGGCGCCCGTAGGCCAGAACGGCTTCGGGCGAGACCTCGTGGTCGTGGCCCAAGCCGGACATGATTACAAGACCTCGAACACGCCCGCGGCACCCATGCCGCCGCCGATGCACATCGTGACCACGACCTTCTTGGCACCGCGGCGCTTGCCTTCGATGAGCGCATGGCCGGTAAGGCGCTGGCCGCTCACGCCGTAAGGGTGGCCTACAGCAATGGCGCCGCCGTCCACGTTCAGGCGGTCGGCCGGAATGCCGAGCTTGTCGCGGCAGTAGATCACCTGCACGGCGAAGGCTTCGTTCAGCTCCCACAGGTCGATGTCGTTGACCGTGAGGCCCAGGCGCTTGAGCACCTTCGGAATGGCGAACACGGGGCCGATGCCCATTTCGTCGGGCTCGCAGCCGGCCACGGCAAAGCCCAGGAAGCGGCCCAGGGGCTTCAGGCCCTTCTGCTCGGCGTACTTCTCGTCGACCACCACGCAGGCGCCGCCGCCGTCGGAGAACTGGCTGGCATTGCCGGCCGAGATCAGGCCGCCGGGAATGGCCGAGCGGATGCCGCTGATGCCTTCCTTGGTGGTGCCGGCGCGGATGCCTTCATCGTTCTCGATGGTGACTTCCTTGGTGCGCAGGCCCAGCACAGGGTCGGCCACGCCGGCCAGCACGGTGATGGGGGCGATCTCATCCTTGAAGCGGCCGGCTTCGAGCGCGGCGGTGGCCTTCTGCTGGCTGGCGGCGCCGTATTCGTCCATGGCGTCGCGGCCGATGTTGTAGCGCTTGGCGACCTGCTCGGCGGTCTGCAGCATGTTCCAGTAGATCTCGGGCTTGTGCTTCACGAGCCACGGATCGGCCAGCATGTGCTTGTTGGCTTCGTTCTGCACGCACGAGATGCTCTCGACGCCGCCGGCCACGTACACCTCGCCCTCGCCCGCGATGATGCGCTGGGCGGCGGTGGCGATGGTCTGCAGGCCCGACGAGCAGAAACGGTTGATGGTCATGCCCGAAGTGGTGATCGGCAGGCCGGCGCGCAGCGCGATCTGGCGCGCGATGTTGGAGCCGGTCGCGCCTTCGGGCGTGGCGCAGCCCATGATGACGTCGTCCACCGAAGCAGGGTCGATGCCGGCGCGCTGCACCGCGTGCTGCACGGCGTGGCCGCCGAGCGTGGCGCCGTGCGTCATGTTGAAGGCACCCTTCCAGCTCTTCGCGAGCGGCGTGCGGGCGGTGGAAACAATGACGGCGCTGGTCATGGTGAGGTCCTTTGAAGCAGATGGAAGGGAAAAGAGGTTGTCGTCATTGCGCCGGAGCAGCGTTGGTGTTGCTCAGGAGCTGGTGATAGAAGCCGATCATCTCGCCGTAGTTCGAGATGGCCAGGCGTTCGTTGTTGCCGTGAAAGCGCGCCAGGTCTTCGCCCTTCACGCGGAACGGCGAGAAGCGGAAGACGGCATCGCTCACGAGGCTGAAGTGGCGCGAGTCGGTAGCGGCGGTCATGAGGCCGGGGGCCACCACCGCATCGGGGAAGGTCTGGCGCACGGCCTGCTGGATCGCGCGGTAGCCGGTGCTGTCGGTCGCCGACACGGGCGACGGCTCGGCGTTGCCGGGGTACTGCTTGATCTTGATGTCGTCGTTGGCCAGCGTCTTGCGCAAGTGGGCCTCGACGCTGGCGAGCGTGTCACCCGGCAGGATGCGGAAGTTGACGGCGGCTTCGGCGCGACCGGGCAGCACGTTGTCCTTGTTGCCGGCGCGAACGATGGTCAGCGCGGTGGTCGTGCGCAGCATGGCATTGCTGCTCGGGCTCTTCTCGAGCTGGCCGCGCACCAGCGGCTCGGTGAGCCACAGGTTGGACAGCATCACGCGGTTGACGCCGCTCATCTCTGGCGCGAGCGCGCCGAACATCTGGCCGGCCACGCCCTTGATGCCACCAGGCATCGGATTGGCTTCGAGCCGTGCCAGCGCCGCGCTCATGCTGCCGATGGCGCTGTGCTGCGGCGGCATCGACGAGTGGCCGGGGGCAGTGTCGAGCGAGAGGAAGAAAGTGCCGTAGCCTTTTTCAGCCAGGCCGATGAGCGCCGCGGGCTTGCTCAGGCCCGGCAGCACGCCGTCGAGCACCAGCAGGCCTTCGTCGAGTACCCAGTCGAGACGCACGTTGCGCGACTTGAGCAGTTCGGCAATAGGCAGCGCACCGCGCAGGCCGCTCACCTCTTCGTCGTCGCCCATCACGAGATAGACGGTCTGCCTGGGCTTGAAGCCGGCGCCGATGAGCAGCTCGATGGCTTCCATCTGCGCGAAAAGATTGCTCTTGTTGTCGAGCGTGCCACGGCCCCAGATGAAGCCGTCCTTGATCTCGCCCGCGAAGGGGTCGACCGTCCACGCCTTCTCGGTGCCCGGGGCAATGGGCACCATGTCCTGGTGCGCCATCAATGCGATGGGCTTAGCAGAGGGATCGGTGCCGGTCCATGTGTAGAGCAGCGCCTTGTTGCCGACCACTTCCTTCTTGAGAGTGGCATGCACCTTCGGGAACTGCTGCGCGAGGAATGCGTGCAGCTTGTCGAACTCGGCCGCGTTGGCAGCCGGATCGTCCATGCCCGACACCGTGCGGAACGTGATCGCTGTAGAGAGCCGCTTGGCTGCTGCCTGCAGATCGATGTCCAGCTTCGGCGCGGGCGCCACCGCCAGTTGCTGCGACGGTGTGGTCCAGGTCTTGACCGCCACGGCGGCCACCAGCAAGACGATTGCCAGCAGCAGCCCGAGGAAGATGCGTTTCAACATTGGCGGTCGGTCCCTTTGCCTTCGTGGATCAGCTGAACTGCTTGCCTTCGGCCACGAGCTTCTGGATCAGCGGTGCGGGCTGCCAGAACGCGCCGTCATCACGCGGGTTCTTGGCAAAGCGCTTCATCGTCTCGGCCACGTTGTACAGGCCGACCTGCGACGCGTAGTGCATCGGGCCGCCGCGCCAGATCGGAAAGCCGTAGCCGGTGAGGTACACCATGTCGATGTCGCCGGACTTCGAGGCAATGCCGTCTTCCAGGATGTGCGCACCTTCATTGACCAGTGCGTACACCAGGCGCTGCACGATCTCTTCATCGGAGATCTTGCGCGGCGTGATGCCAAGCTCTTTGCGGTGGTCTTCGATCATCTTGTTGACGAGTTCCGACGGAATGGCGTCGCGCTTGCCGGCCTGGTAGTCGTACCACCCTGCCCCGGTCTTCTGGCCGAAGCGGCCCAGTTCGCAGAGCTTGTCGGCCGTGCGGCTGTACTTCATGTCGGCGCGCTCGGTGGCGCGGCGCTTGCGAATGGCCCAGCCGATGTCGTTGCCGGCCAGGTCGCCCATGCGGAACGGGCCCATGGCAAAGCCGAACTTCTCGACGGCCTTGTCGACCTGCTGCGGCGTGGCGCCTTCGTCCAGCAGGAAGCCTGCCTGGCGCGAGTACTGCTCGATCATGCGGTTGCCGATGAAGCCGTCGCACACGCCCGAGACCACCGAAGTCTTCTTGATCTTCTTGCCGATGTCCATGACCGTGGCGAGCACGTCCTTGGCGGTGGCCTTGCCGCGCACCACTTCGAGCAGCTTCATCACGTTGGCGGGGCTGAAGAAGTGCATGCCGACCACGTCCTGCGGACGGTCGGTGAACGAGGCGATCTTGTCGACGTCGAGCGTCGAGGTGTTCGAGGCCAGGATCGCGCCCTTCTTGGCCACGCGGTCGAGTTCCTTGAAGACCTTTTCCTTCACGCCGATTTCTTCGAACACGGCCTCGATGATGAGGTCGGCGTCCTTCAGGTCGTCGTAGCTCAGCGTGGTGCTCAGGAGCGCCATGCGCTGCTCGTACTTGTCCTGCTTGAGCTTGCCCTTCTTGACCTGGGCTTCGTAGTTCTTCTTGATGGTGGCAACGCCGCGGTCGAGCGCTTCCTGCTTCATCTCGAGGATCTTGACGGGGATGCCCGCGTTCAGGAAGTTCATCGAGATACCGCCACCCATGGTGCCGGCGCCGATCACGCCAACGGCCTTGATCTCGCGCTTGGGCGTGTCTTCGGGCACGTCGGGAATCTTGCTCGCGGCGCGCTCGGCCATGAACAGGTGGCGCAGGGCCAGCGATTCGGGCGTGAACATCAGCGCCGTGAAGAGGCGGCGTTCTTCGGCCATGCCTTCGTCGAACTTCAGCTTCGTTGCGGCCTGCACGGCGTCGACACACTTCAGCGGCGCCGGGTAGTTCTTCGACATGCCACCGACCATGTTCTTGGCGAACTGGAAGTAGGCGTCGCCCTGCGGGTGCTTGCACGGCAGGTTGCGCACCAGCGGCAGCGCTTCACCGGTCTTGCCGGCCACGCTCTTGGCGAAGGCCACGGCTTCTTCGAACACCGATTCGGCCGAGGCAGCCAGCTTGTCGAACAGCTTCTGGCCGGGCAGGCTCGCGAGCAGTTCGCTCTTCACGGGCTCGCCGCTGACGATCATGTTCAGGGCGGTTTCAACGCCGAGCACGCGCGGCAGGCGCTGCGTGCCGCCGGCGCCGGGCAGCAGGCCCAGCTTGACTTCAGGCAGTGCCACGCTGGTGCCGGGGGCAGCCACGCGGTAGTGGCAGCCCAGGGCCAGTTCGAGGCCGCCGCCCATGCACACCGAGTGGATGGATGCGACGATGGGCTTGGGAGAGGCTTCGAGCGCGAGGATCACGCTCAGCAGGTTGGGCTCTTGCAGCGCCTTGGGCGTGCCGAACTCCTTGATGTCCGCGCCGCCCGAGAAAGCCTTGCCGGCGCCGGTGATGACGATGGCCTTGACGGCGTCGTCGGCATTGGCCTTCGACAGGCCATCGGTGATGCCGATGCGTGTCGAGAAACCGAGACCGTTGACCGGAGGGTTGGTCAGTGTGATCACGGCGATATCGCCGAGCACTTTGTATTCAGCCGTCATGCTGCGTTCCTTGGTGTGTGAAGAAAAAGAAGAAAAAGCACGAGTGTTCTTTTTCGGGGGATTCTAGGCGTTTCGCGTGGCCCAACAATGGCACGCAGTCGCTGGAGAGACAAGGGGATCCGGGGCGTGGCCCGAATCCCCTGGGGGTATCAAACCTCCAACCACTCTTTGCGAGTGGTGGCGTCGGCGCGCAGGCTGTCCGGCGTGCCGTCGAACACGATGCTGCCGTGGCCCATGACGAGCGCGCGGTCTGAAATCTGCATGGCAATGGTGAGCTTCTGCTCGATCAGCAGCACCGAGATGCCCTTGTCCTTCAGCGTGCGCAGGTACTGCCCCACCAGCTCGACGATCTTGGGCGCGAGGCCTTCGGTGGGCTCGTCGATGATGATGAGGTCGGGGTCGCCCATCAGCGTGCGGCACAGCGTGAGCATCTGCTGCTCGCCGCCCGAGAGCACGCCAGCTTCTGTGTGCTGGCGTTCCTTCAGGCGCGGGAACATGCCGTACATGTCGTCGAACGACCAGCGGCTGCCCTTGCCCGAGCCCTTCTGCCCCAGCAGCAGGTTCTGGTGCACCGTGAGCTTGGGGAAGATGTCGCGGTTCTCTGGCACGTAGCCGATGCCGAAATGGGCGATCTCGTAGGCCTTGCGGCGCAGGATGTCCTGCCCCTTCCAGTGCAGGCCGCCCTCGGCATGCACCAGGCCCATGATGGCCTTGGCCGTGGTCGAGCGGCCGGAGCCGTTGCGGCCCAGCAGCGCGACGATTTCGCCGGGGTTCACGTCGAACGAAACGCCGTGCAGCACATGGCTCTTGCCGTAGTAGGCGTGGATGTCTTTGAGCTTCAGCATGTCAGTGTCCCGCCCCTTGTGCATCCGCGACCGACGAGCCGAGGTAGGCCTCCTGCACGCGCGCATTCGCGCGAACGGCAGCAGGCGTGTCGAAGGCAATGACTTCGCCGTACACCACCACCGCGATCTTGTCGGCCAGCCCGAAGACCACGCCCATGTCGTGCTCCACCGTCAGCAGTGTCTTGCCGACCGTGACGTGCTTGATGAGCGAGATGAAGTGCGAGGTTTCAGTCTTGCTCATGCCCGCCGTGGGCTCGTCCAGCAGGATGACGCTGGCGCCGCCCGCAATGGTCACGCCGATTTCCAGCGCGCGCTGCTCGGCGTAGGTGAGGTTCACCGCGTGCACGTCGCGCTTCTTCTCCAGGCCGATCTGGCGGATGAGCTCTTCGGTGCGCTCGTTGGCGTCGTCGAGGTTCGAGAGAAAGCGCAGGAAGGTGTACTTGTAGCCCAGGCTCCACAGCACGCCGCAGCGCAGGTTCTCGAAGACGGTGAGCTTCGGGAAGATGTTGGTGATCTGGAAGCTGCGCGACAGCCCCATGCGGTTGATCTCGTACGGCTTCATGCCGTCGATGCGCTGGCCGTTGAGCAGCACCTCGCCGCTGGTAGGCGTGAGCCGCCCGCTGATCAGGTTGAACAGCGTGGACTTGCCAGCGCCGTTCGGCCCGATGATGGCGATGCGCTCGCCGGCCGTCACGGCCAGATCGACGCCGCGGATGATGTCGGTCTTGCCGAAGCTCTTGCGCAGGTTCTTGAGTTCAAGTGAATAGGTCATGCCGTCTCCCGCCGCTTGATCTCGGCTTCGATTTCTTCCTGTGCATGGCCCCAGACCTTCGCGAAGCGACGGCGCACCACCTCGAACACGCCCAGGCCCACCGCCAGCAGCGCCACCGCGATGATCCAGCTAGTGGCCGATGAGGTATCGAGCTGCAGGCCCGCGAGCGGCACCACGGGCCCGAGCGCCGCATTCAGCTGCATGTGATAGATCATCTCGACGATGGCGGCAGCGCCCGCGAGCATGATGGCCGCACCGATGAAGAGGCCCACGTAGAGTGCGTAGAAGCGCTTGATCTTGCCGAACAGCGCCACGCGCACGTTCATCATGATCAGGCTGGCCACGCCGCCGGGCGCGAACATCACCATCAACAGGAACACCAGGCCCACGTACAGCAGCCAGGCCTTGCTGAGCTCGGACAGCAGCACCAGCGCGAACACCAGCAACGCCGCGCCGATGATCGGCCCGAAGAAGAAGGTCGCGCCGCCCAGGAAGGTGAACAGCAGGTAGCTGCCCGAGCGCAGCCCGTTCAGGCTGTCGGCCGCATTCACGATCTCGAAGTTGATGGCAGCCAGCCCGCCGCCGATGCCCGCGAAGAAGCCCGCGATGATGAAGGCGTAGTAGCGCACGCGCTGCGTGTTGTAGCCGATGAACTCCACGCGCTCCGGGTTGTCGCGCACCGCGTTCAGCATGCGCCCGAGGGGCGTGCCGGTGAAGGCGAACATCAGTCCGGTGCAGATGAAGCAGTACACGGCGATCAGGTAATACACCTGGTTCTGCGGCCCGAAGTTGATGCCGAAGACCGAGGCGCCGTACACGCGGTTGGTGGTGATGCCGCCCTCGCCGCCGAAGAAGCTCGGGAACATCAGCGCCATGGCGGCGACAAGCTCGCCGAGGCCGAGCGTGATCATCGCGAAGGTGGTGCCCGACTTCTTGGTCGACACGTAGCCGAACACCACGGCGAAGAACATGCCGCCCAGGCCACCCACGAGCGGGATGAGCACCAGCGGAATCGGCAGCTTGCCGGCGCTGGCCAGGTTCATCGCGTGGATGGCGATGAACGAGCCCAGGCCCACGTACACCGCATGCCCGAAGCTGAGCATGCCGCCCTGCCCCAGCAGCATGTTGTAGCTCAGGCAGATGATGATGAGGTAGCCGATCTGCGACAGCATGGTGAGAGCCAGGCTGCTGGTGAAGATCATCGGCGCCACGATCAGCAGCAGCGCGAAGAAAGACCAGATCAGGATGCGGCCGATGTTCAGCGGCTTGAAGCGGTAGTACTGCGTCGGCGCCTTGTTGGCCGAAGCGGCTGGCGTGGTTGTGGTGGTTGCAGTGTTCATGGCGTCAGTCCTCCCGCGTTCCGAGAAGACCCTTG
Source organism: Variovorax sp. YR566 (assembly GCF_051992195.1). Classification (NCBI taxonomy): domain Bacteria; kingdom Pseudomonadati; phylum Pseudomonadota; class Betaproteobacteria; order Burkholderiales; family Comamonadaceae; genus Variovorax; species Variovorax sp. YR566. The sequence continues at coordinate 4,014,088 of NZ_CP197092.1, forward strand.
GGCCTGAAGATGAGGATCAGCACCAGGAACAGGTACGGCAGGATCGGTGCCACCTGCGAGATCGTGAGCTTCAGCAGCTCATAGCCGAAGGTCTGGTCGCTCACCGCCACGCCGAGCGCCTGCAGGCCGGTGGCAAGCGACTGGTCCATGGCCACGGCGAAGGTCTGCACCACGCCGATGATCAGCGAGGCCAGGAAAGCCCCTGCCAGCGAGCCCATGCCGCCGACCACCACCACCACGAAGATGATGGAGCCGACCGAACCCGCCATGGCCGGCTCGGTGACGTAGGTGTTGCCGCCGACCACGCCCGCGAGGCCCGCCAGCGCGGCGCCGCCGCCGAACACCAGCATGAACACGCGCGGCACGTTGTGGCCCAGCGCCTCGACCATGTCGGGGTGCTTCAGCGCCGCCTGGATGACCAGGCCGATGCGCGTGCGCGTGAGCAGCAGCCACACCGACACCAGCATCAGCACCGCCACCAGCATGATGAATGAGCGCGACTTGGGAAACTGCGTGCCGTAGAGCGAGAAGAGCGGGCCCTGCAGCGCCGACGGCAGGCCGTACGGCACCGTGGAGCGGCCCCACACCAGTTGCACGAGTTCAAGGATCAGGTACGAAAGACCGAAGGTCACCAGCAGCTCGGGCACGTGGCCGAACTTGTGGACCCGGCGCAGGCAGTAGCGCTCGAAGGCCGCGCCCAGCGCGAACACCAGCAGCGGCGCGATGAAGAGCGCCGGCCAGAAACCGACGACGCCCGACAGCGTGTAGGCGAAATAGGCGCCCAGCATGTAGAAGCTGGCGTGCGCGAAATTGAGCACGCCCATCATGCTGAAGATCAGCGTGAGGCCAGAGCTCAGCATGAACAACAGCAAGCCGTAGCTCACGCCGTTGAGCAGCGAGATGACGAAGAATTCGACGTTCATCGGTCTTTCGTGTCAGGTAAAAAAGAAAAAGGCCCGAGTGTTGAAGTCGGGCCTCGACCTGTCAGGTGGCGATCAGACAGCGATCAGGAGGCGCCGCCGGGCCGCTTCATCTGGCAGGAGGTAGGCGTGCTGGCCACGTAGGCGTCGTAGTACTTCACCGGGGCCAGCGTGTAGCCGGTGTTCTCCGGGCTGTACGGGTACTTGGCGCTGGCCTTCTCCCACTTGGCGATGTACAGGCCCTGCTGTGCCTGGTGGTCGGCCTTGCGCAGTTCGATCTCGCCGTTGAAGCTCTTGAACTTCATGCCTTCCATGGCGGCGGCCACCTTGACGGGGTCGGTCGACTTGGTCTTCACGAAGGCTTCGGTCAGCGCCTGGAACACCGTGTAGACGTCGGTGGTGTAGAGGTCGTCGTTGAACTTCTTCTTGAACTCTTCGGCGTACTTCTGCATGTCGCCGCCCATGTTGTAGTGGGCATAGCCGACCTGGTACACCTTGCCGTCGGACGCTGCGCCCATGGCGGTCGGCGTGCCGCTGGTCACGGCGTAGTAGGTGTAGAACTTGACGTTCAGGCCCGAGTCGTTGGCCGACTTGATCAGCAGCGCGAGGTCGGAGCCCCAGTTGCCGGTGATGACGGTGTCAGCGCCCGAGGCCTTGATCTTGGCGATGTACGGCGCGAAGTCGCGCACCTGGGCCAGCGGATGCAGGTCGTCGCCAACGATCTGCACGTCGGGGCGCTTGTTCTTGAGGTTTTCCTTGGCGAACTTGGAGACCTGCTGGCCGTGCGCGTAGTTCTGGTTGAGCAGGTAGACCTTCTTGATTTCCGGCTGGTCCTTCATGTAGGTGGTCAGCGCTTCCATCTTCATCGACGTGTCGGCGTCGAAGCGGTACTGCCAGTAGCTGCACTTGCTGTTGGTCAGGTCAGGGTCGACGGCGGCGTAGTTCAGGTACAGCGCTTCCTTGCCGGGATTGCGCGCGTTGTTCTTCTCGAGCGCGTCGATGATGGCCAGCGCAGGGCCGGAGCCGTTGCCCTGCACGATGTAGCGCGCGCCCTGGTCGAGGGCCGAACGCAGTGCGCTGGTGGTCTCTTGCGGGCTGAGCTTGTTGTCGATGCCGATGATCTCGAACTTCACGCCTGCCGCATTCTTCTTGTTGAACTCTTCGGCAAAGAACTGGAAGGTCTTGAGCTGGTTCGTCCCGACCGCGGCCATGAGGCCCGACAACGGGTCGAGCCATGCGATCTTGACGGTTTCACCCTTCTGGGCAAGGGCGCCGGTGGCGGTTGCCGCGATGACGGCCGCGGTAGCGATTTTCAGAGCGAACTTCAATCTATATCTCCTGGTCAAACCGATTCAAAACGCCGCACGAGAGTACAAGCGTTTGCAGCCCCTCCCCTCAGGGAATGCCCGTAAGAGGGGGGCTGCAAAGGCCCGTTTCTATCGCGCATGCGACACCGCGTTTCTCCAATTTGCTACCCGTTGGTAGACAGCTGCTACCAATGGGTAGGAAACGCGTTCACAAAGACGCCTAGGGGCGCTTCATCTGGCACGACGTGGGCGTGCTCGCCACGTACGATTCGTAGTACTTCACGGGAACGTTCGTGTAGCCGGTGTTCTCCGCGTCATAGGGGTACTTGGCGCTGGCCTTTTCCCAGCGCGAGATGTACAGGCCCTGCTGCAGCTGGTGGTCGGCCTTGCGCATCTCGACCTCGCCGTTGAAGCTCTTGATCTTCATTCCCTCCAGCGCCGCGGCCACCTTGACCGGGTCGGTCGACTTGGTCTTGGCGAAGGCGGCATCGAGCAGTGCGAACACGTGATAGATCGACGACTGCGTGAGGTCGTCGTTCATGCGCTTCTTGTAGCCGGCGAGCAGCTGCTGGATTTCTCCGCCCATGTTGTAGTGGGCGTAGGCGACGGTGTAGACCTTGCCGTCGGAAGTGGCGCCCATGGCCGTGGGCGTGCCCGCACCCGGCGCGTAGTAGGTCAGGAACTTGACGTTCAGGCCCGAGTCGTTGGCGGCCTTGATGAGCAGCGACAGGTCGGAGCCCCAGTTGCCGGTGATGACGGTGTCGGCGCCCGAAGCCTTGATCTTGGCGATGTACGGAGAGAAGTCGCGCACCTGCGCGAGCGGATGCAAGTCGTCGCCCACGATCTGGATGTCGGGGCGCTTCACCTTCAGGTCTTCCTTGGCGAACTTGGACACCTGCACTCCGTGGGCGTAGTTCTGGCCGAGGATGTAGACCTTCTTGATGTCGGGCTGGTCCTTCATCCAGGTGGTCAGCGCCTCCATCTTCATGGAGGTGTCGGCGTCCAGCCGGAAGTGCCAGTAGCTGCACTTGCTGTTGGTCAGGTCGGGGTCGACCGCCGCGTAGTTCATGTACAGCAGCTCCTTGCCCGGATTGCGCGCGTTGTTCTTCTCGACGGCGTCGATGATCGCGAGCGCGGGGCCGGAGCCGTTGCCCTGCATGATGTAGCGCGCGCCCTGGTCTTGCGCGGAACGCAGCGCGGCGGTGGTCTCTTGCGGGCTGAGCTTGTTGTCGAGCGCGATGATCTCGAACTTCACGCCCGACTGGTTCTTCTTGTTGAACTCTTCAGCAAGGAATTGCGTGGTCTTGAGCTGGTTGGTGCCGACCGCGGCCATGAGGCCCGACAGCGGGTCGAGCCAGGCGATCTTGACGGTCTCGCCCTTCTGAGCGAATGCGGCGGCAGCGCTCACCAACATTGCACAGGCAGCTACTGACTTGATAGCAAATTGCATGAAGAGTCTCCAGTGTGAAAGGCGGAATGCCAGCGTACAAGCGCCCTTTTCTTCGCCGCACAGGGAATGCCCGGAAGGAAGGCCGCCGGGGCGGCTTTCCTATCGCGTAGGCGACAGTGCGGGTGGGCTTGGCTCGTGTCCTTGTCTTCAGAGGGTCGGCAGCTTGTAGTCCTTCAGCAGCTCGCGCAGCTTGGTCTTGAGGATCTTTCCGGTGGCGCCGATCGGAATGGCCTCGACGAACACCACGTCGTCCGGGATCTGCCACTTGGCAGTCTTGCCCTCGTAGAACTTCAACAGCTCTTCGCGCGTGACTTCGGCGCCGGGCTTCTTCACAACCGCGATGATCGGCCGCTCGTCCCACTTCGGATGGAACACGCCGATGCACGCGGCCATGGCCACGGCCGGATGCGCGACGGCGATGTTCTCGATCTCGATGGAGCTGATCCACTCGCCGCCTGACTTGATCACGTCCTTGCTGCGGTCGGTGATCTGCAGATAGCCCTCGGCGTCGATGGTGGCCACGTCGCCGGTGGGGAACCAGCCGCGGTTCTGCTCGTCGGGAATCAGCGGATTGCCGCCCTCGCCCTTGAAGTATTCCTTGACGATCCACGGGCCCTTGACCAGCAGGTCGCCATAGGCCTTGCCGTCCCACGGCAGTTCCTTGCCGTCGCCGTCGATGATCTTCATGTCGACGCCGAAGATGGCGCGGCCCTGCTTCATGCGGATCTGCAGCTGCGCGTCGGCCGGCAGCGACAGGTGCTTGTTCTTCAGCGTGCACAGCGTGCCCAGCGGGCTCATCTCGGTCATGCCCCAGGCGTGCAGCACCTCGACGTTGTAGTTCTCCTGGAACGCCTTGATCATGGCCGGCGGGCAGGCCGAGCCGCCGATGACGGTGCGATTGAGCTTGCTGAACTTCAGCCCGTTTGCCTGCATGTGGCCGAGCATCATCTGCCACACGGTGGGTACGCCCGCCGCGAAGGTCACGCCCTCGCCTTCGATCAGCTCGAACACCGACTTGCCGTCCAGCGCCGGGCCGGGGAACACGAGCTTGCAGCCCACCAGCGCCGCCGAGTACGGAATACCCCAGGCGTTGACGTGGAACATCGGCACCACCGGCAGCACCGAGTCGCGTGCCGACAGGCGCATGACGTCGGGCAAGGCCGCGGCGTAGGCATGCAGCATGGTCGAGCGGTGGCTGTAGAGCGCGGCCTTCGGGTTGCCCGTGGTGCCGCTCGTGTAGCACATGCTCGAGGCGGAGTTCTCGTCGAAGCTGGGCCATTCGTAGTCGGTGGACTGCGCGCCCATCCAGCTTTCGTAGCTCACGAGGTTGGGCACGCCGCTGTCGGCGGGGAGCTTGTCCGCATCACACAGTGCAACCCATTTCCGGATCGTGGGACAGCGCGCATGTACGGCCTGCACCAGCGGCAGGAACGTGAGGTCGAAGCACAGGATCTGGTCTTCGGCATGGTTGGCGATCCACGCGATCTGGTCGGGGTGCAGGCGCGGGTTGATGGTGTGCAGCACGCGGCCGCTGCCGCTCGCACCGTAGTACAGCTCCAGGTGGCGATAGCCGTTCCAGGCCAGGGTGGCGATGCGGTCGCTGAACAGCAACTGCTCGCCGTCCAGTGCGTTGGCCACCTGCCTGGCGCGCGATGCGATGTCGCTCCATGTGCAGCGGTGGATGTCGCCTTCGACACGGCGCGAGACGATCTCGCCGTCGCCGTTGTGGCGCTCGACGAACTCGATCAGCGACGAGATCAAAAGCGGTTGGTCTTGCATCAAACCCAGCATCTACGAACTCCTATGTGAAATGACTTCATGAAAACCTGCGGACAACGGATTCACGCAAGCTTCGGCCACTTCCACAATGACACAAACCCGCACTGCACGATTGAACGAAGCGGCTCATTGCACCGGCGTGATCTTGGCCGCCAGCGGCGTGGCGTCGAGCAGCAATTGCGCGGGCCACGGCGCCCAGGTCGCACCAAGTTCGGGCGTGTTCGGATCTCCCTTGCGCATGAAGGCGCCGATGCTGGCCATGACGGCGTTCGACAGCGCCAGCCGCCCCTTCTCGTTGGCCTTGCCGCCCATGACGTTCGACAGCACCGAGGGGCCGAAATTGCCGAACACGAACGGCAGGTCGAAGGCGTGCGAGGCGCCATACACGTCATTCCACGGTGCAGCCTCCTGCGACCAGTCGAGACGGTAGTGCCAGATGTTCGACTGGCGCGTCTTCATCGTGTCGAGCAGGTTGCTGCGATTGGCCTCGAACAGCCCCTTCGTGACGAGCGCGGTGGCTGCGTTGTAGCCGGTGCCGGGCTTGTCTACCGGAAGGTAGAACGGGTCGATGATGTCGTTCACGGTGAGCGTGGGCGCGGCATCGGGGTCGAAGTTGAACATCAGCGAGAAGCGCTGGGCGTCGTTGACGATCCAGCCCGAGGTCGGAAAACCGATGGTCCCCAGCAGCGAGGCAAAGAGCTTGCCCTCGTCGCGCGTGTTGCCGGCAAGCATGGGCACCTTCACGTACTGGTCGGCCGCGATGGCGCCGATGGGGTCGGTCGGGATCACGGTGCCGTCGGGAATGGGCCCGACCGAGCCCAGCCCCGTGGAGACCACGGTGCCCAACATCTTGCCGCCGTCCTGCGCGCGCAGGTACTCGGCGATCTGGGCCGGCGTGCGGGTGGCGATGTAGGCCTTGGCAGCGATCGCGTCGGCGGCGGTGCCGTCTGCAACGAGCAGCTTCTCCAGGATGGCTGCGCCCTGCGCGAGCGAAGCAGAGGCCGGCGACAGCGAAGGCAGCGTACCAGGCGGCAGGTTGCTCGCGAGCGAAATGCCGCCGCTCATCTCGAAGGCCTTGTGGAACAGGCCCTTGGCCATCGGCGAGGTCATGACCGACAGCAGGTTGGTGGCGCCCGCCGACTCGCCCGACAGCGTGACGTTGCCCGGATCGCCGCCGAAGTTGGCAACGTTGTTCTGGATGAACCGTAGCGCCGCCATGTTGTCGAGCAGCGCGAAGTTGCCGGAGTCGTCTCCCGCGGTGCCGCCCGGCCGCAGCTGCGGCATGTTCAGGAAGCCCAGGATGCCGAGGCGGTAGCTGGCGGTGATGACCACCGCGTTGGCGGTCTTCGCCAGCTTGGCGCCGTCGTACAGCGGGTCGGCCGTGTAGCCCGAGATATTGCTGCCGCCATGCACGAACAGCAGCACGGGCAGGTTCTTCTCGTCCGTCGCCGGGCGCCAGATGTTGACGAACAGGCAGTCTTCGCTGCCGACCGGTTTGCCGAGGTTGGTGCCGATGGTGGCGTCGTATGTGTTGTTGAGGCCCGGGCTGAAGATGCGGCCGATCTGCAGGCAGGCATTGCCGAACTTGGTTGTCTGGCGAATATCGCTCCAAGCTTCGGGCGCGACCGGTGCGCGCCAGCGCAGCGCGCCCACGGGCGGCTGGGCGAACGGGACGCCCTTCCAGTAGTAGGTGCCCGAGGTGGCGCCGTCGTCCACGCCTTCGATCTTGCCGGCCGTGGTCTGGCGCACCATCGGGCCGTCGGCTGGAGGCGGAGCCGGGGGCGCTGGCGCCGGTGGGGGCGCACTCGGCAGGAAGGTGAAGCCGGACGAACCGGATGAACCGCCTCCGCAGGCCGAGAGGGCCGCAAGGGCCGCCGCTGCCGCCATGGTGGCGATGGCCTTGCCCACCGCCGTTTTTCTTGCTGCACCCTGGTTTTGTGCCGTCGTCTCTGTCTTCATGTTTTTGTCTCCACACCGGGTTAATCGGAATTCCTGGCCTGGTGCGCGGCACCCATACTCCGGGCCGCCGAGCACGCAAAAAATTCTAGAAACCGGCGTCGTTTTCACCGCTATCGCAAGGAAGCCAAACGAATGACTTCAGGAGCCTCCCTGTCGCACCGCCAACGCGGGCCGCAGCGACGGGCCGGCGGCATGCCGCAGCCGGAGCTGCGCACCAGCTCGGCCGCGTGGCTAGAGGGCGTGCTGTCGATGTTCGAGGCCGAGGGGCTGGACGTGCCTTCGCTGTTGCGCGATGCCGGCTTCGACCCCGATTCGCTGCACCGCCAGAACACGCGCATCCCGGTCGACGAGATCTCGGTGCTTTGGCAGCTCGCGGTGGCGCGCGCCGGCAAGCCCACGCTGGGCCTGCACCGCGACCTGGCCGCCACGCACAGCAAGCTGGGCACGGTCGGTCACGCCATGGCCTGCAGCCCCGACCTGGGCGCTGCGCTCACACGGCTGACGCGCTACATGGCGGTGATCTCGGACGCGACCGCCTTCTCGATGCACCCCGAGCCGCGCGGCTGCTGGATGGTGATGGAGCACACCGGCGGCAGCCTGCCGATTCCGCGCCAGCGCGTCGAATACGCCCTGCTGACCGTGTTCATGCAGTGCCAGTGGCTCACGCGGCGCGAGCTGCAGCCGCTGGCCATGGAGTTCGTGTACCCCGCGCCGGCCAACGACCGGCTGCACCGCGAGGCCTTCGGCTGCGAAGTGCGCTTCAACGCCGTCGCCAACCGGCTGCTGCTGTCGACGGCCGATATGACGATGCCGCTGCCCACCTTCCACCCGGTGCTCGGCGAGATGCAGGAGCACCTGCTCGACGATCAACTCAATCTGCTGGGCCAGACCACCACCAGCAGCCTGGTGTGCGCCGAAATCGCGCGCCGGCTCCAGCACGGCGAGCCGCGCCGCCAGGACGTGGCCTCGGGCCTGGGACTGGCCGAGCGCACGCTGCAGCGACGGCTGCAGGAAGAGTCGGTGTCGTTCCAGGGCCTGCTGGACCGCACCCGCCGCGAGCTGGCGCAGCAGTACCTTGCGGAAGACCGGCATACACTGACCGACGTGGCTGACATGCTGGGCTTCGTGGACACCAGCAACTTCTTTCGCGCCTGCAAGCGCTGGTTCGGCGTGCCGCCGGCGCAGTACCGGGCTCGCATCTGGGACAGCCCCGCACCGCTAGCCGCCTGAGCTTCCCAAGCCTCGTGCTGGGGCCGCGATGGCCCGCTTGGCAAGGGGTTACGCGCTGTGCCGGACAATCCGCCAATGAGCTTGCTTGCTGAAGACACCGAGGTCGCGGACCTTGGGCTGCGCTGGAAACCCGGTTTTGCCACCCTTGGCCCGGCCTTTCTCACCGAATTGCGGCCGACGCCGCTGCCCGATCCGTACTGGGTGGGCCGCAGCGAAGCCGTCGCCCGCGAGCTGGGCCTGCCGCCTGATTGGCATTCGTCGGATGCAACGCTGGCGGCCCTGACAGGCAGCCTGCCCATCGCCGGCACACGCCCCTTTGCCACGGTCTACAGCGGCCATCAGTTCGGCGTATGGGCCGGCCAGCTGGGCGACGGGCGCGCCATCATGATCGGCGAAACCGAAAGCGGGCTCGAAGTGCAATTGAAGGGCGCGGGCCGCACGCCTTACTCGCGTGGCGGCGACGGCCGCGCGGTGCTGCGCTCCAGCATCCGCGAGTTTCTCTGCAGCGAGGCCATGCACGGCCTCGGCATCCCGACCACCCGCGCACTCTGCGTGACCGGCTCCGACGCCCGCGTGTACCGCGAGGAGCCCGAAAGCTCGGCCGTCGTGACCCGCGTGGCGCCCAGCTTCATCCGATTCGGCCACTTCGAGCACTTCGCGGCCAACCAGCGTGAAGACGAGTTGCGCGCGCTGGCCGACTACGTCATCGACCGCTACTACCCGGCGTGCCGCACCACCGACCGCTTCAACGGCAACGCGTACGCAGCCTTGCTCGAAGCCGTGAGCGAGCGCACCGCCGCCCTGCTCGCCCGATGGCAGGCCGTGGGCTTCTGCCACGGGGTAATGAACACCGACAACATGAGCATCCTCGGGCTCACCATCGACTACGGCCCGTTCCAGTTCCTCGACGGCTTCGATCCGCGCCACATCTGCAACCACAGCGACACCAACGGGCGCTATGCCTTCAACCAGCAGCCCAACGTCGCCTACTGGAACCTGTTCTGCCTAGCGCAGGCGCTGCTGCCGCTGATCGGCGACCAGGAAGTGGCGGTGGCCGCGCTTGAGTCTTACAAGACGGTGTTCCCGAACGAGTTCGAAGGCCGCATGCGCGCCAAGCTGGGCCTTGCCGAGGCGGCCGAAAGCGACCGCGCGCTCATCGAGGGTGTGCTCAAGCTGCTGGCCGCGGGCAAGGTCGACTACACGATCTTCTGGCGACGGCTCTCGAACTACATGGCCGACGGCAACGTCGAGCCGGTGCGCGACCTGTTCCTGGACCGCGAGGGTTTCGATGCATGGGCGCTAGCGTTTTCGGAGCGCCATACGCCCACTGGGCGCGCGCAAGCCGCCGATCTGATGCTCAAATCGAATCCCAGATTCGTGCTGCGGAACCACCTGGGACAGCAAGCCATCGAAGCAAGTCAGCAAAAGGACCACTCGGCTGTGGCAACCTTGCTGGCTGTGCTCCAGTCCCCATTTGAAGAACATCCCGACGCCGACGCACTGGCCGGCTTCCCGCCCGACTGGGCCTCCACGATCGAAATCAGCTGCTCATCATGACCACTCCCGTACAGAAAACCGACGCCGAATGGAAAGCCCTGCTCGCTGAAAAAGGCGCCGAGCCCGCGGCCTTCGAGGTAACGCGCCACGCCGCCACCGAACGCCCCTTCACCGGCAAGTACGAAGCGCACTGGGACGACGGCACGTATCACTGCGTGTGCTGCGGCGCCAAGCTGTTCGAGTCGACGACCAAGTTCGACGCGGGCTGCGGCTGGCCCAGCTTCTCGGAAGAAGCCGTGCCCGGTGCCATCCGCAACATCGTCGACCGCTCGCACGGCATGGTGCGCACCGAGAACGTCTGCGCCAATTGCGGCGCCCACCTGGGCCACGTGTTCCCCGACGGCCCTACCGAAACCGGCCTGCGCTACTGCATGAACTCGGCGTCGCTCGACTTCCAGAAAAAATGAAACTGCTCCTCGACTTCTTCCCGATCCTGCTGTTCTTCGGCGCCTACAAGCTCGGCGACATCTACATCGCCACCGGCGTGCTGATGGCCGCCACTGTCGTGCAGATGGCGATCATCTACGCCACCGAGCGCAAGCTGCAGGCCATGCAGAAAGCCACGCTGGTGCTGATCCTGCTGTTCGGCACGCTCACGCTGGCTCTGCACGACGACCGCTTCATCAAGTGGAAGCCGACGGTGCTGTACGGCGCAATGGCCATTGCGCTGGCCGTGGCGCTCTGGGCGCTGAAGAAGAACTTTTTGAAGATGCTGCTGGGCTCGCAGCTCGAGCTGCCCGACCGCATCTGGGGCCGGCTCAATGTGGCGTGGATCGGTTACTGCCTGTTCATGGCCATCATCAACGGCTACGTGGCGGCGTACTTCACGACCGAGGCCTGGGTCAACTTCAAGCTCTGGGGCTATGTGTTCCCCATCGTCTTCCTGGTGGCGCAGGGCCTGTACATCGCGCCGCACCTGAAGAACGAAGACAAGCCGACGGCATGACGACGAGCACCACACTGCTGCCCACAGCTGCCGACATCGAAGCCGCGCTGCGCGAGGCGCTTAGCCCCACGCAGCTCGAAGTGATCGACGAGAGCGCCGCCCACGCAGGCCATTCGGGCGCCAACGCGGAAGGCCGCGGCACCCATTTCCGCGTGCGCATCGCCTCCCCTCTGTTCGAAGGGAAGCCCCGCGTGGCGCGACATCGGCTTGTGTATGATGCCCTCCAGGTTTTTATCGCACAGGGTCTGCACGCCATCGCCATCGAGGTGCTCTGAGTCGTCCACCGGATCGCACGCCGCGTTTGCACCGGCCGTTGCTCTCCTTGTTTTCTTCCCTATCCCTGCTTTCTTTCCCGCGCCTTTTCCTACACGCGCATTTCCTTTCCAGCTCGATATTCATTCCATGAAAAAACAAATCTTGCAGGCCGTCGCGGCCGCAGTGCTGCTCAGTGCCACGTCCATGGCGGCTCTGGCGCAGAACGCAGCCATCGTGAACGGCAAGCCGGTGCCCAAGGCCCGCATGGACGTTCTGGCCCAGCAACTGGCAGCGGCAGGCCGCCCGGTGACGCCTGAAATGCAGAGCCAGCTGCGCGAGGAAATCGTGGCGCGCGAAGTGTTCATGCAGGAAGCGCAAAAGCAGGGCCTGGACGCCAGCGACGACTACAAGAACCAGCTCGAACTCGCCCGCCAGGCCATCCTGATCCGCGCACTGTTCGAGAACTACCGCAAGACCAACCCGGTCTCGGACGCCGACGTGAAGGCCGAGTACGACAAGTTCGTGGCGGCCAATGGCGGCAAGGAATACAAGGCTCGCCACATCCTGGTCGAGACCGAGGACCAGGCCAAGAAGATCATGGCCGACCTGAAGAAGGGTGCCAAGTTCGAAGACATCGCCAAGAAGCAGAGCAAGGACCCGGGTTCGGGCGCCAACGGCGGCGACCTCGACTGGGCCAACCCCGCGAGCTTCGTGCCCGAGTTCTCGGAAGCGATGATCAAGCTCAAGAAGGGCGAAACCACCCCCGCTCCGGTCAAGACCCAGTTCGGTTATCACATCATCCGCGTCGACGACATCCGCCAGGCCCAACTGCCGAAGCTGGAAGAAGTGAAGCCGCAGATCACGCAGCAACTGCAGCAGCAGCGCCTGCAGAAGTACCAAGAGGATCTGCGCGCCAAGGCCAAGGTCGAGTAAGACCGGAGCCTTGCAGCCCCATGAAAAAAGCGGCCCGCGGGCCGCTTTTTTGTTGCCCGCCGCGTGGCGGGTTTGTGTCGATCAGCCCACCCAGCGGCGGGCATTGCGCCAGATCTGCATCCACGGGCTCAGCTCGCTTTTGTCACCCGAGGTCCAGCTCATCTGGATGTTGCGGAACACACGCTCGGGGTGCGGCATCACCGCGGTGAAGCGGCCATCAGGCGTCGTCACCGAGGTCAGGCCGCCCGCGCTGCCGTTCGGGTTGAACGGGTACTGCTCGGTGGGCTGGCCGTGGTTGTCCACGAAGCGCATCGCGCCGATGGCCTTGGCGGCGTCGCCACGGTGCTTGAAGTTGGCATAGCCCTCGCCGTGCGCCACCGCGATCGGCAGGCGGCTGCCGGCCATGCCCGCGAAGAAGATGCTCGGCGATTCGAGCACTTCGACCATCGACAGGCGCGCCTCGAAGCGCTCGCTCTGGTTGGTGGTGAAGCGCGGCCAGGCCTCGGCGCCCGGAATGATGTCGGCCAGCTCGGCGAACATCTGGCAGCCGTTGCACACGCCCAGGCCGAAGGTGTCGGTGCGGCCGAAGAAGGTCTTGAACTGCTCGGCCAGCTTCGGGTTGAAGGTGATGCTGCGCGCCCAGCCGATGCCAGCGCCCAGTGTGTCGCCGTAGCTGAAGCCGCCGCAGGCGACCACGCCCTTGAAGTTGGCGAGGTCCGCCCTGCCCGTCTGCAGGTCGGTCATGTGGACGTCGAAGGCTTCGAAGCCGGCTTCGGTGAAGGCGTAGGCCATCTCGACGTGCGAATTGACGCCCTGCTCGCGCAGGATGGCGACCTTGGGGCGCGACTGCAGGATGGCCGGCGCGGCAGGCTGCGCATTCGGCAGGAACACGTGCATACCCGGATCGCTCGGCACGCCGGCTGCGGCGTGCTCGGCATCGGCACAGGCTGGGTTGTCGCGCTCGCGGGCGATCTTCCAGCTGACCGAGTCCCACACCTGTTGCAGGTCGTGCAGGCTGGCACTGAACACCGACTTGGCGTCGCGCCAGACTTCGACCTTGCCCTTGCCCGCATCCATGGTGGAGCTGGCAGGGCGCGTCTTGCCGATGAAGTGGCTGTGCGTGCTGAGGCCGTGAGCGCGCAGCACTTGCATGACGTCGTTGCGCTCGGCGGTGCGCACCTGCAGCACCATGCCCAGCTCTTCGTTGAACAGCGCCTTGAGCGTGAGTTCTTCGCGCCGCGCGCTGACCTGCTGCGCCCAGTTCTTGGCGTCGCCGGTTTCCATGCGGCTGTCGGAAATGCCGTCGCCTTCGGTAACCAGCATGTCGACGTTCAGCGCCACGCCAACGTGGCCCGCAAAGGCCATTTCGCAGGCTGTGGCGAACAGGCCGCCGTCGCTGCGGTCGTGCATCGCGAGGATCTTGCCGTCGGCGCGCAGCGCGTTCACGGCGTTGACCAGCGCCACGAGCTGCGCCGGGTCGTCGAGGTCAGGCACGGTGTCGCCGCTCTGGCCCAGCGTTTGCGCCAGGATGCTGCCGGCCATGCGGTGCTTGCCCTGGCCCAGGTCGATCAGCACCAGCGTGGTGTCGGCCTCTTCGGCGTCGAGCTGCGGCGTGAGCGTGCCGCGCACATCGGCCAGCGAGGCGAAGGCGGTGACGATCAGGCTCACGGGCGAGGTGACCTTCTTGGCCTCCGCGCCGTCCTTCCATTGCGTGCGCATCGACAGCGAATCCTTGCCGACCGGAATCGACACGCCCAGCGCCGGGCACAGCTCCAGTCCAACGGCCTTGACGGTCTCGTACAGCGCGGCGTCTTCGCCGGGCTCGCCGCAGGCGGCCATCCAGTTGGCCGAGAGCTTCACGCGCGAGAGTTCGATCGGCGCGGCCAGCAGGTTGGTGATGGCCTCGGCTACGGCCATGCGGCCCGAGGCCGGTGCGTCGAGCGCGGCCAGCGGCGTGCGCTCGCCCATGCTCATGGCTTCCCCGGCAAAGCCCTTGTAGTCGGCCAGCGTCACGGCGCAGTCGGCCACGGGCACCTGCCACGGGCCGACCATCTGGTCGCGGTGGCTCAGGCCGCCCACGGTGCGGTCGCCGATGGTGATGAGGAAGCGCTTCGACGCCACGGTCGGATTCGCGAGCACGTCGATGGCGGCCTTCTGCAGGTCGACGCCCGTGAGGTCGAGCGGCTTGAAGCTGCGGGCCACGGTCTTGACGTCGCGGTGCATCTTGGGCGGCTTGCCGAGCAGCACGTCCATGGGCATGTCGACCGGCTGCACCTGTGCGCCCTCGTCGGCCACCAGCAGCTGGCGTTCTTCGGTCGCCACGCCGACCACCGAGAACGGGCAGCGCTCGCGCTCGCAGAAGGACTTGAACTGGTCGAGCGATTCCGGCGCGATGGCCAGCACGTAGCGCTCCTGGCTTTCGTTGCACCAGATTTCCTTCGGCGCCATGCCCGACTCTTCGAGCGGCACGGCGCGCAGGTCGAAGCGCGCGCCGCGGCCGGCGTCGTTGGTCAGCTCGGGGAAGGCGTTGCTCAGGCCGCCGGCGCCCACGTCGTGGATCGCCAGGATCGGGTTGGCCGCGCCCTGCTGCCAGCAGTGGTTGATGACCTCTTGCGCACGGCGCTCGATTTCGGGGTTGCCACGCTGCACCGAGTCGAAGTCGAGCTCGGCCGCATTGGCGCCGGTGGCCATCGAGCTGGCGGCGCTGCCGCCCATGCCGATGCGCATGCCGGGGCCGCCGAGCTGGATCAGCAGCGAGCCGGCCGGAAAGCGGATCTTCTTGGTCTGCGTGGCGTCGATTTGCCCCAAGCCGCCCGCGATCATGATGGGCTTGTGGTAGCCGCGCTGCACGGTGTCGAGGTTGCTCGCCACGGTCTGCTCGTATTCGCGGAAGTAGCCCAGCAGGTTGGGACGGCCGAACTCGTTGTTGAACGCGGCGCCGCCGAGCGGGCCCTCGGTCATGATCTGCAGCGGGCTGGCGATGTGCTCGGGCTTGCCGTAGTGGCCCTCTTCAGGCCAGAGCTTCGACACGGTGAAGCCGGTCAGGCCGGCCTTGGGCTTGGAGCCACGGCCGGTGGCGCCTTCGTCGCGAATTTCGCCGCCTGCGCCGGTCGATGCGCCCGGGAACGGCGAAATGGCGGTCGGGTGGTTGTGCGTTTCGACCTTCATCAGCACATGGCTCAGGGCGCTATCTTTTTGATAGCTCTGCGAGCCGGTCGCGGGAATGAAGCGCTCGATGGTCGCGCCTTCCATGACCGAGGCGTTGTCCGCATAGGCAATCACCGTGTGCTGCGGGTTCTGCTTCTCGGTGTGGCGGATCATCGAGAACAGGCTTTGCGGCTGCGCCTTGCCGTCGATGGTGAAGTCGGCGTTGAAGATCTTGTGGCGGCAGTGCTCGCTGTTGGCCTGCGCGAACATCATCAGTTCGACGTCGCTGGGGTTGCGGCCCAGTCGGGTGAAGGCGTCGACCAGATAGTCGATTTCGTCCTCGGCCAGCGCCAGGCCGAAACCGGTGTTGGCTGCCACCAGCGCCGTACGGCCGCCGGCCAGCACGTCGACCTGCGCCATCGGCTGGGCAGGCAGTTCGCTGAACAGGCTGGCGGCCTGATCGACGGTGGCCAGCACCGACTCGGTCATGCGGTCGTGCAGCGGGCCGGCCACGGCGGCCAGCGTGTCGCCTTCGATCACGGGGGCCTTGCCGATCAGCGGGGCCTTGAGCTTCAGGTGATACTGGGTCACGCGCTCGACCCGGCGCAAGGCCAGGCCGCAGTTATGGGCAATATCGGTGGCCTTGGAGGCCCAGGGCGACACCGTGCCCAGGCGGGGCGTGACCACCACCGAGGTGCCCGCCTTAGCCGGTGCCTCGAAGGGTTCGCCGTAGGTCAGCAGCGCCGCAAAGCGCTCGCGGCCGGCTGAATCCAGCGCCGCATCGGTGACCACGAGGTGCACGAAACGGGCTGAAATGCCCTCGATGCGCGGCTCGATGGCCTGGAGCTTCGGCAGCAGCTGGCGTGCGCGGAAGTCGCTGAGCGCGCTGCCGCCCTCGAACATGGTTACGACGGGAAGGGCTTGAGGTGCGGGCTGCGTCACGGTCGATGGGGCCTCGGGGGCCGCGTTGGAAATCAAGGAATCGAGGCAGATGGCCGCTGACTGGGGCCATCCGCGTTAGCCCGGAATTTTAGCTTGCCGAATGGGATAATTCGGGGATGAGCATTAACTACAAAGACGCTGCGGGCATCGAAGCCATGCGGGTCGCCTGCCGCCTGGCTTCCGAGGTGCTGGATTACCTCACGCCCCTCATCAAGCCCGGCATCACGACCAACGATGTCGACCGGCTGGCCGCCGAGTACATGGTCAAGCAGGGCACCACCTCGGCCACGGTGGGATACATGGGCGCGAGCAGCGTCCCGTACCCGAAGTCGCTGTGCACCTCGGTGAACCACGTGGTGTGCCACGGCATTCCAAATGACAAGCCCCTGAAGAAGGGCGACATCATGAACGTCGACGTGACCGTCATCAAGGACGGCTGGTTCGGCGACAACAGCCGCATGTACGTGATCGGCGACGCCTCCATCGCAGCCAAGCGCCTGTGCAGCATCACCTTCGAAGCCATGTGGCACGGCATCCTGCAGGTGCGCCCCGGCGCGCACCTGGGCGACGTGGGCCACGCGATCCAGAAGTTCGCCGAAGGCCAGGGCTTCTCGGTGGTGCGCGAGTTCTGCGGCCACGGCGTGGGCCAGCGCTTCCACGAAGAACCCCAGGTGCTGCACTACGGCCGCCCCGGCACCATGGAAGAACTCAAGCCCGGCATGATCTTCACCATCGAGCCGATGATCAACGCCGGCAAGCGCGACGTGAAGGAAGACTTCAAGGGCGGCCAGTACGACGGCTGGACCATCGTCACGCGCGACCATTCGCTGTCGGCCCAGTGGGAGCACACGGTGCTCGTCACCGAGACCGGCTACGAAGTGCTGACGCTCTCCGCAGGCAGCCCGCCGCTGCCCTCCTTCGTCACCTCGACCAAGACCTGACGCGGCAACGCGTCTCCCCGCCGTGATCGAAGCAGCCAACATCGACGTGGCGACGCTGCGCGAAGCCTATCGCGCGAAAAAGCTCGCCCTGTTCGACACCCTGCGCTTCGCGCGCGCCCCAACCCGCAGCGTGCACACGGTGCTGCGCCAGCTCTCGGCACTGGCCGACGAAACGCTCTGCACGCTGTGGCGCGACGCCGGCTTCGGTGACTCGTTCTCGCTGGCCGCCGTGGGCGGCTTCGGACGCGGCGAGCTGTTTCCGTATTCCGACGTCGACGTGCTGCTGCTGCTGCCGCCCGAAGACCACGAAAACGCCATCGACCCCGCCCGCATCGAGGCTTTCATCGGCCATTGCTGGGACGCGGGCCTGGAAATCGGCTCCAGCGTGCGCACGGTCGATGAATGCCTGGCCGAGGCCGAGAAAGACGTCACCGTCCAGACCTCGCTGCTCGAAGCGAGGCTGATCGCAGGCGACAAAAAGCTCTTCACGGCCTTTCGCCGCCGCTTCACCCGCGCGATCGACCCGCAGGCCTTCTTCGTGGCCAAGTCGCAGGAAATGCGGCACCGTCACCAGAAGTACGACAACACGCCCTACGCGCTGGAACCCAACTGCAAAGAGTCACCGGGCGGCCTGCGCGACCTGCAGACCATCCTCTGGATGACCAAGGCGGCCGGCTACGGCAGCCGCTGGGACGACCTCGCCAAGAACGGCCTGGCCACCTCCTTCGAGGCGCAGCAGATCAAGCGCAACGAAGCGCTGCTCTCGCTCATCCGCGCGCGGCTTCACGTGATTGCCAACCGCCGCGAAGACCGCCTGGTGTTCGACCTGCAGACCGCCGTGGCAGCCAGCTTCGGCTACGAAAGCGAATCGCAGCGCAAGTCGAGCGAGGCGCTGATGCGGCGCTACTACTGGGCCGCCAAGGCGGTCTCGCAGCTCAACCAGATCCTGCTGCTCAACATTTCCGAGCGTCTGCAGCCGAGCGACGAGCAGCACACGCCCGTCAACGAGCGCTTCTACGAGCGCGCCGGCCTGATCGAGATTGCGAGCGACGACCTCTACGAGCGCGAGCCTCACGCGGTGCTCGAAACCTTCCTGCTGTACCAGAAGACCATCGGCGTGAAGGGCCTGTCGGCGCGCACGCTGCGCGCGCTCTACAACGCGCGCCACGTCATGGACAGCAAGTTCCGCAACGACCCGGTCAACCACGAGACCTTCATGCGGATCCTGCTGCAGCCCTACGGCATCACGCATGCCTTCAGGCTGATGAACCAGACCTCGGTGCTGGGGCGCTACCTGCGGGTGTTCCGCAGCATCGTGGGGCAGATGCAGCACGACCTGTTCCACGTGTACACGGTGGACCAGCACATCCTGATGGTGCTGCGCAACGTGCGGCGCTTCTTCATTGCCGAGCATGCGCACGAGTACCCGTTCTGCTCGCAGCTGGCGGCCGGCTGGGACAAGCCCTGGATCCTGTACGTGGCCGCCCTCTTCCACGACATTGCCAAGGGCCGCGGCGGCGACCATTCGACGCTGGGCGCACGCGACGTGCAGCGCTTCTGCAAGCAGCACGCCGTTGCCCGCGAAGATGCGAAGCTCATCGAATTCCTGGTGGCCGAGCACCTGGTGATGAGCCAGGTCGCCCAGAAGCAGGACCTGAGCGATCCCGAAGTCATCGGCGCATTCGCCAAGCGCGTGGGCAACGAGCGCTACCTGACCGCGCTCTACCTGCTGACCATCGCCGACATCCGCGGCACCTCGCCGCGCGTGTGGAATGCCTGGAAGGGCAAGCTGCTCGAAGATCTGTACCGCTACACCCTGCGCGCGCTGGGCGGCCGCATGCCCGACCCGGACGCCGAAGTCGAGTCGCGCAAGCGCGAGGCGCTGGTGCAGCTGGCCCTGCACGCCCAGCGCTTCGAAGCGCACAAGGCCCTGTGGGACACGCTCGACGTCGGCTACTTCATGCGCCACGACGCCACCGAGATCGCCTGGCACGCCAAGCAGCTCTCGCGCTTCGTACCGCCGCCCAACGTGCCGATCGACCCGAAGGCACCGCCCATCGTGCGCGCGCACCTGTCGCCGGTGGGCGAAGGCCTGCAGGTGGTCGTCTACACGCCCGACCAGCCCGACCTTTTCGCGCGCATCTGCGGCTACTTCGACCAGTCGTCCTTCAGCATCCTCGACGCCAAGGTGCACACCACGAGCAACGGCTACGCGCTCGACACCTTCCAGGTGGTGACCACCTTCCTGCCGGACCACTACCGCGACCTGATCAGCATGGTCGAGTCGGGCCTGGCGCAAACGCTCACCGAAGCCGGCGCCCTGCCCCCGCCCAGCATGGGCCGGGTATCGCGCCGGGTGCGCAGCTTTCCGATCAAGCCGCGCATCAGCCTGCTGCCCGACGACAAGGCGCAGCGCTGGCTGCTCAACATCTCGGCGAGCGACCGCGCCGGCCTGCTGTATTCGGTGGCCCGGGTGCTGGCGCGCCATCACCTGAATCTGCAGCTCGCCAAGGTGACGACGCTGGGCGAGCGGGTGGAAGACACCTTCCTGATCAGCGGCCCTGAATTGCAGGGCCAGAAGACGCAGCTGGCCATCGAGACCGAACTCATGGAAGCCCTGGCCTCCTGAAAACAACCTATCCCCTCAGAATGTCGGCCATGGAATCCCTGATCGAACAGCTATCCGACTGCGTCTCCTCCGCCAAGACGCTGGAAGACCTCGCCCGCCCGATGCTCGAAATGCTCGAGGCGGCCACGGGGCTGGAGTCGGCCTACCTCGTGAGCGTCGACCCGGACAAGGGCCGCCAGCACATCCTCTTCGCCCACAACACCGGCGAGCTGCTGACCATTCCCGAGGGAGCCTTCGTGCCCTGGGCCAACACGCTCTGCCGGCACGCCCTCGAAGAAGACCGCACCTACACCGACGACGCCGGCGGCTGCTGGGGCGACGCCGATGCCGCCCGCGAGCTCGGCATCCAGACCTGCGTGAGTGCCCCGGTAAAAACCGACAGCGGCGAGCTCTTCGGCGCCCTGTGCGCCGCCAGCGCACAGCAAATGCCCTTGCCGCCACAAGCGGAGCCAGTGCTGCGGCTGTTCGCGCGGCTGATCGGGCAGCAGGTGGAGCGCGAACTGCTGGTCGAGAAGCTCAGGAAGGCCAATGCCGAACTCGCCACGCACGCCGCCATCGACGCCCTCACCGGCCTGCCCAACCGCCGCGTGCTCGTCGACGCGCTGCAGCGCATGCTGGCGCAAGGTGCGCGCAGCGGCCAGAGCGTGCTGGTCGGTTTCGTCGACCTGGACGACTTCAAGAAGATCAACGACGCGCACGGCCACGCTATCGGCGACGAATTCCTCGCGGCCATGGCAAAACAGCTCGCGAACTCGGTGCGCGCAAGCGACATGCTGGCGCGCTTCGGCTCCGACGAGTTCGTGGTGATCGGCCTGGGGCCCGCGCTGGGCGAATCGCCGCGCACCGGGGCGCGGGCGCTGGCCGACCGCCTGGCAGAAAACACCATCGGCGAGCTGCGGCTGAAGCGCATGACGATCGACTACGCAGGCGCCAGCGTCGGCGTAGTGGCGGTCGACCCGCGCACCACCTCTGCCGAGGAAGCCCTGCGGCAGGCAGATGCCGCCATGTACGCCGTCAAGCACAGCCGCCGCGGCATGGTCCGCGACGCCGGGGAAGCCCTGTCTGACTGAACGCGACTAAACGGACGAGGTGGCAGGCAGCGCCGCCGTATCGGCGCCCCACAGGGGAGCCTGCTCATACTGCGCCACCCATTGCACGACGTCCTTGGCCGCCATCGGCATCGCGATGCCGTAGCCCTGGCCCAGCGTGCAGCCCAGCGCAAGCAGCGCTTCGCCCTGCTTCACCGTTTCAACCCCCTCGGCCACGGCCGTGAGGCCAAGCGCGTGGAGCAGCGCGACGATGCCCTGCACGATGGCGCGGTCCTGGTCGTTGTCGAGCATGCCGCGCACGAAGGACTGGTCGATCTTCACGGTCGACACCGGCAATTGCCGCAGGTAGGTGAGCGACGAATACCCGGTGCCGAAGTCGTCGATGGTGACGCCCACGCCCAGCATCTTGCAGGCCTCGACGAACAACGCGACGTTCGCAAACTGGCTGATCGCCGTGGTCTCGAGGATTTCGAGCTCGAGCATGCCCACGCCCATCTTCGGAAACTGCGCCAGGTGCCGCGCGAGCCGTTCGACGAAGTCCCAGCGCATCATGTGGCGCGGCGCCACGTTCACGCTCACCGAAATCTGAAGGCCCGCCAGGCGCCACTGGTGCGCCTGCCACAGGGCTGTGGCAATGGCCCAGTCGCCCACCTGCTCGACCAGTTGGTCGTCTTCGATCAGCGGCACGAACTGCGCCGGCGGCAGCAGGCCGCGCTCGGGGTGCTGCCAGCGGATCAGCGCCTCGACACCGGCCACCACGCCGCGCCGCATGTCGACCTTGGGCTGGTAGACCAGGAAGAACTCGCCCTGCAGCAGGCCTTCCTGGATGCGCTGGCGCTCGCGCACCACCTGCTCGTCGGCGCGCGCCTGGGGCGCGTCGAAGTAATGCACCTTGCCGTCGGCCGCGCGCTTGGCAAAGAAGGCCGCGTGCTGCGCTTGGCGCAGGGCTGTCTCTGGTGGCGGGCCGTTGCTGTCGAGCAGCATGGCGCCGATGCTCGCGTCGATGCTGGCTGTCTGGTCGCGCCAGCTCCAGGGCTCGCCGAGCGAGGCCTGGATGCGCTCGAGCACCTGGGTGCACTGCGAGGTTCCGATGCCAGCGAACAGGGCTGCGAACTCGTCGCCGCCCACGCGGGCCATCACGCTCTCGCGCGGCAGCTGGGCCTTGATGCGGCGGGCCACCTCTTCGAGGGCGGCGTTGCCCGCGACCATGCCGAGGTGATCGTTCAGCTCGGCAAAGCGGTCGACGTCGATGTAGCAGACGGCAGCCAGGCGTTTGCCGGCGCGGGCCCAGTCGGCCATCAACGGGCGCAGCACTTCATCCGGCGGAAGACGTGCCGACCCGTCGTAGTACGACGGCAAGGAGACTGTGGGTTGCTGGTTCGACAAAAGACTGGGGCTCCGAAAGTCGCGGGCTATTGTTCTCCCAATCCGGGCCGTTCCACACCTTGCAGTGAGATTTTGTTACAGACGAGGTGTACGAACAACACTCGTGCATACAGTGTGGCTAGCCGCAATAGGCACCCACCACGCGCCCGGTGGGCTCGACCTGCACGTTGAGCCGCGTCATGTCTTGCGCCGGGTCGGCGGCTTCGGTGGCCAGCACGGTGCGTGCCACGCGGGCGCCGGAGCGCTGGCGCATTTCTTCCAGCAGTTGCTGGCTGATGCGCAACCCCAGGCCGAAGCGCACGGCCGTGGCTTGGCAGGTTTCCGGCGGCGTAACGAAGCTCGGGGGTTCAGGCACTTCCGATGTCAGGGGCCGGTCGGCCGGAGGTGTCTGGCAGCCAGCCAGCAAGAGGCCCAGGGCCACAGCCGGCAAGCCGGCCCGGAGTCGACCGTTCGTGATGCGCATCTGTCTTGCTCCTTCTTCTTCAATCTGGGCGGAAGCTTATTCGACTCCGGGGACACTCCCGCGGCAGGGATTAAGTCGATGGTCCGCAAAGTGGCGACCAATTCACGCGACGGCTGTCTGGCGTCGCATTCAGGGCCATTCAAGGCGTATGCTGGCCGCGACACGCGCAGTTCGGGCCCCCAAGTTCAGGCACTTTGGCCGCACACCCATGACACCTCCTCCCGCCACCGTTTTCCTGATCGACGTCGACAACACCCTGCTCGACAACGACCGCGTCGTGGCCGATCTTCGCGCCCATCTCGAACAGGCCTTCGGCGCCGAAAGCGCCGGCCGCTACTGGGTGGCCTTCGAGCAATTGCGCAGCGAGCTCGGCTACGTCGACTACCTCGGCGCCCTGCAGCGCTACCGCGCCGAAGAGAGCCGCCGCGGCATGAGCGATTCGCGGCTGCTGCTGATGTCGAGCTTTCTCATCGACTACCCCTTTGCCGAACGGCTCTACCCCGGCGCGCTGGAAGCACTGAAGCATCTGCGCCGGCACGGGCCCACGGTGATCCTGTCCGACGGCGACGTGGTGTTCCAGCCGCGCAAGGTGCAGCGCTCGGGCCTGTGGGAGGCCACCGAGGGCCGCGTGCTGATCTACGTGCACAAGGAACAGATGCTCGACACCATCGAGCAGTGCCACCCCGCCCAGCACTACGTGATGGTGGACGACAAGCTGCGCATTCTTTCGGCCATGAAGGCCATCTGGGGGCCTCGTCTGACGACGGTCTTCGTGCGGCAAGGGCACTATGCACTTGATGAGCAGGCCATTGCCGCCTACGCCCCTGCCGACATCACCGTCGAACGCATCGGCGACCTGATCAACTTTGACTTTCCATCGACATGAGCCAAGCAACCAACCCTCTCGCGGGAAAGCCCGCCCCTCTCGAACTGCTGGTCAACGTGCCGCGCCTGATCTCGGCTTACTACACCGGCCTGCCAGACCCGTCGGTGCCGAGCCAACGCGTGGCCTTCGGCACCTCGGGGCATCGCGGCTCCTCCTTCGACGATGCATTCAACGAATGGCACGTGCTGGCAATCAGCCAGGCCATCTGCGACTACCGCAAGCAGAAAGGCATCGACGGTCCGCTCTTCCTCGGCATCGACACGCATGCGCTGTCCACGCCGGCCTTCAGCAGCGCGGTGGAAGTACTCGCGGCCAACGGCGTCGAGCTGATGATCTCTAAGGGCGACGAATACACGCCGACGCCGGCCGTGTCGCACGCCATCCTGGTCTACAACCGTGGACGCACAAGCGGGCTGGCCGACGGCATCGTCATCACGCCCTCGCACAACCCGCCCGAGAGCGGCGGCTTCAAGTACAACCCGCCGAACGGCGGACCGGCCGGCACCGACATCACCTCGGCCGTCGAGGCCGCGGCCAACAAGATGCTGGCCAACAAGCTCGAAGGCGTGAAGCGCATGCCGCTCGCGCAGGCGCTGCGCGCATCGACCACGCACCGGCACGACTATCTGAACACCTACGTCGAAGACCTGGCGCAGGTGCTCGACATGGACGCGATCCGCGACGTGAACCTCGACCTGGGTGTCGACCCGCTGGGCGGCGCGGGCGTGCGCTACTGGCCCGCGATTGCCGAGCGCTACAAGCTCACGCGCCTGAACGTGCTGAGCCAGGAAGTCGACCCGACCTTCCGCTTCATGTCTCTGGACTGGGACGGCCGCATCCGCATGGACCCGTCGTCGCCCGACGCCATGCACAAGCTGATCGAACTGAAGGACCGCTTCGGCATCGCCTTCGCCTGCGACACCGACCACGACCGCCACGGCATCGTCTCGGGCAGCACCGGGTTGATGCAACCCAACAGCTACCTCGCGGTGATGATCGACTACCTCTACACGCACCGCCCGCAATGGCCGGCGCAGGCGGCTGTCGGCAAGACGGTGGTGAGCAGCCAGATGATCGACCGCGTCACCGCACGGCTCGGCCGCAGGCTGTACGAGGTGCCGGTGGGCTTCAAGTGGTTCGTAGACGGGCTGGTCGATGCCTCGCTGGCCTTCGGCGGCGAGGAAAGCGCGGGCGCGACCTTTCTGCGCAAGGACGGCTCGGTGTGGACCACGGACAAGGACGGCCTGGTGCCCGCCCTGCTCTCGGCCGAGATCGCCGCGCGCACCGGGCGTGACCCGGGCGAGCGCTACACCGAGCTGACGCAGGCGCTGGGCCAGCCGGTGTCAGACCGCGTGGATGCGGCGGCCACTGTCGAGCAGAAGAAGCGGCTGTCGAGCCTCTCGCCGGAACAGATCCGTTCGACCGAGCTGGCGGGCGACAAGATCGTCAATGTGCTGAGCCATGCGCCGGGCAACGGCGCGGCCATCGGCGGCGTGAAGGTCGTGACCGACAACGGCTGGTTCGCCGCGCGGCCCTCGGGCACGGAGAACATCTACAAGATCTACGGCGAGAGCTTCAAGGGCAAGGAACACCTCGCGCGCATCCTCGAAGAGGCCCAACAGGTGGTGGACGGGGCGCTCTCGGGAGCCTGAACGCATGCAGACGCTGGTGCTGCGGCTGAACCCCGGCGACGACCTGCGCTCCTCGCTCGATTCGGCGTTGAAGCAAGGCGGTGCCGACGCAGCGTTCGTGGTCTCGGGCATCGGCAGCCTGAGCGGCGCGAGCATCCGGTTTGCAGGCGCAGAGAACGCGGCGCGCATCGAAGGCGACCTGGAAATCCTCACGCTGGCGGGCAGCCTGTCGCCGGACGGCTCGCATCTTCACATCAGCGTGTCGGATG
Source organism: Variovorax sp. YR566 (assembly GCF_051992195.1). Taxonomy (NCBI): domain Bacteria; kingdom Pseudomonadati; phylum Pseudomonadota; class Betaproteobacteria; order Burkholderiales; family Comamonadaceae; genus Variovorax; species Variovorax sp. YR566. Next base: position 4,039,767 of record NZ_CP197092.1, read on the forward strand.
CCGAGGGCCGAGTTTTCGGCGGCCATGCAGCGCCCGGATGCACAGTGCGCACCACGGCGGAAATCCTCGTCGCCGTGCTGCCCGACTGGCAGTTCGCGCGCACGCACGACCCGCTCACCGGCTACGCCGAACTCAATGCGGTTTGTCGTTCAGGTCGTACTTCATGATCCGGCCATGGCGGCCTTCGAGGTCGCGCTCTACGGCGTAGACGTCGCCGCTCGGCGCGCTGCGCTGCGAGAGCACCGCATCCAGCGACGCAAGGTCGGCCGCGTCGAGTTGCAGGTCAAGCACCTTCAGGTGATCCGCCAGGTGGTCGCCGCGCCGCACGCCGACGATCACTGCCGCGACGGACGGCTGCTGCAGCACCCAGCGCATCGCCACGGTCGAAATCGACACGCCATGCCGCAGCGCGATCTGCTTCAGTTGCACCAGCAGTTGCTGGAACAGGTCCCAGCCGCCGAAGTCGTCGATGATGAGCTTGTACTTGACCAGCGAGCGGTTCTCGAACGACTGGCCCGGATTGCTCACGCCGAGCCAGCGCTCCGAGAGGAAGCCGCCGGCCACGCTGCCGTAGCACAGCAGCTTCATGCCTGATTGCTCGCAGTACGGCGTCATCAGCGGCAAGGGCCGCTGGTCGAGCAGCGAATACTGCACCTGCATGCTGAAGAGCGGTACGCCGGCGTCGGCCAGTTCACGCACATGCGCCGTGTCGAAATTGGTACCGCCCACGCGGTCGATCTTGCCGGCGCGCTGCAGTTCCAGGAGCCAGTGTGCAACCTCGAGATAGCGCGGCACGCCATAGTCCCACCAGTGGAACTGCACGAGGTCGAGCCGCTCCATGCGCAGGCGCTTGAGTGAGCGATCGATGATCTGCTCGACCTGGCGCTTGTCGATGGTCGGCAGGATGGCGAGGTCGGGCACGAACTTGGTGTGCACGCGCAGCTGCGAGAGGCTGTCGGGGCCGTGGCGCTGCAGGTAGTCGGCGCGGAACTCGCCGATCATTTCTTCCACGCCGGTGTAGATGTCGGCGCAATCGAAGGTGGTGATGCCGGCGTCGTAGTAGGCCGCCATGTCGGCGATGGCACCTGCGTGATCCACGTCGCCGTGGCCACCGGCCAGCTGCCATCCGCCCTTCAGCAGGCGGGAAATTTCATAGCCGGGCGCGAGCTCGATGCGATGGTGCGAATGCTGCAAGGGATTCATGAAGACTCGTTCGATGGATGGACAACCGCCGTGGTGTCGGCGTGGCGAAAAGTGCGCAGCCCCATGCGGGTGATGCGAAAGCGCGAGGGGCAGTTCGGATCAGGGCAGGCCACCTCGGCGTCGGTGCTCATCCAGTCGTTCGCGTCGGTCGGCCGCTGCTTGGCGGCCAGCAGCGGCAACAAGGCGCCCAGCGAATAGATCGAGAAGCCCTGCCCCTCGGGCAGATGCAGCATCTCGCCGCGCAGCTCGAAATAGTCGCCCACCTTGGCGCCGCAGTAGATGCGGGCGCCTTCCGGTGCGACGACTTCGACGCGCAGGTCGTGGAGCGTGAAACTGGGGTCGGGGTTCATCATGTGCCTCGGGTGCTCAGGGGTTGGGCGGTGTCACCGACAGGATGATTTCGGTCGGGGCCTGCGACTGGTTCAGGTAGCGATGCGGCAGGCGCGAGTCGAACGAGATGCTCTCGCCCGCCAGCACCGGATAGTCGACGCCCGCGATCTGCGCCACCAGCGCGCCCGCGACCACGTACACGCACTCAGTCGATGCATGGCCACGCGGTTCGTCCGCCGACACCTGGCCCGGCTGCAGCACGGCACGCAGCACTTCGAGCTGGCCATTGCCGGCTGTCAGGCGCTCGTACCCGACCTGCCCCTTGGGCGCGGTGAGCAGCGAGCGTTCGCCCGGACGGCTGATCCACACCGAGGGCGGCGCGGGCTCGGAGAACAACGACGAGACCGATTCGCCGAACACGCCGGCCAGGCGGCGCATGGTTTCGAGGCTCGGGTCGGTGACCGAGCGCTCGATCTGGCTGAGCAGCGTGGCCGACACACCGGCCTGGGCCGCGAGCTCGCGCAAGGACAGGCCGCGCACGGTCCGTAGCTCTTTCAATCGCTCGCCGATCATCCGATCGCTCCGTTGTCTGTGCAGTGTGGCTTCATTGGGTGGCGATGGTATGTGCTGTGTGACTGCACGTCAATGGTGCACTCGCGTCACATTCGTGCATTGGCATTTCTTCGGGCAATGGCTGAAATCTAGCTTGCGCTTTTTGACAATCCGATTGCACACTCCAGCCAGTTTTTGTGCAGTATCACTTTACAGGAGCAGAGAGATGGTCGACACCCCTCCCGCGCGCAGCAGCGATTCACCCCGCCTCGGCCATCGATGGTTGCTGGTCTTCCCCTTCGTCTGGCAGGCCTGCCTCGCGCCGGCGGTGAACGACATCGCGGCCAGGCCTTTCGGCATGCCCTTTCCCATGTTCTGGCAGATGGCGGGCATCGTGCTCACGAGCGTGGTGATCGCGATCGTCTTCGGTCTCGACGCCCGGGCCGGCGTCGAGACCGAAGAGGCCGACTTCCTCGACAGGAGCCTGAAGGCCGAAGACGCTGGCAAGAACGACAAGGATGGCGCGGCATGAAACTCGCAATCGTCCTCGCCATCCTGCTCGCCACCGTGGCAGGCGCCATGGCCTACGGCCGCCGCACGCGCCACGGCAAGAGCTTTGCGGACTGGGCCGTCGGCGGCCGCAGCCTCGGCACGCTCGTGTTCTGGTTCATGAATGCGGGCGAGGTCTACACGACCTTCGCGGTGCTCGGCATCTCGGGCTACGCCTGGGCGCTGGGAGCTCCCGCGTACCTCGCGTTCTGTTCCGTCTCGATGAGCTACGCGGTCGGCTACTGGTTGATGCCGAAGATCTGGCGCGCGGGACGACTGCGCGGGCTGCTCACGCAATCGGACTTCTTCGCCGCGCGCTACGACGCGCCCTGGCTCGGCGTGCTGACCGGCGTTGTGGGCATCGCGTCACTGGTCGTGTATGTGCAGATCCAGCTCGTGAGCCTCGGGCTGATCGTGCAGCTCACGCTGGGCAACAGCATCTCGAGCGAAGCCGCAACCATCGGCGCGGGCGCGCTGATGATCGCCTTCGTGTTCGCGGCCGGCGTGCGCTCCGCCGCCTTCGCAGCCGGCGTGAAAGACATCCTCATGGTCGTCGTCGTGGTGCTGCTGAGCGTGACGGTGGCCAGCAAGGTCGGCGCGGCCTCGCTGATGGACCTGTTCTCGATGGCGGAAGCCAAGCACCCGGGCATCGGCAAGTTCCCGGGGCTGGACGCCACCTCCCCCACCACGGCGATCTGGCTCATGACCTCGGCCATCAACATCGCGCTGGGCAACTGGGTCTTTCCGCACCTGTTCCAGATGTCGTACACGGCGCACAGCGCCACCGCCATCCGGCGCAACGCGATCTGGCAGCCGCTGTATTCGCTGGCCTACTTCTTCATCATCCTGCTCGGCTTCGCGGCCCTGCTGGCGAACACGCAACCGCCGGGCGGCAACCTGAACGCGGCGCTGCTGCAGTTCGTGTCGGACCGCTACCCGGCCTGGACGGTCGGGCTGCTGGCGGGCACGGGTTTTTTGCTGGCGCTGGCGCCGGGTTCGCTGCTGCTGCTGACGGCGGGCTCGATCTTCACGCGCAACGTGGTGCGGCCGTTTCGCCCGGGGCTGGGCGAGCGCGGGTCGCTGGCCCTCTCGCGCGGCTCGCTGGTGGTGTTCGCGGCGATTGCGGTGTGGCTGTCGATCAGCCAGAAGGGCTCGCTGGTGAAGATCCTGCTCGACGCCTATTCGGCCATCGGCATGCTCGCGCCGGGTGTGTTCCTCGGGTTCCTGTGGAAGCGCACGAGCGCCATCGGCGTGCTGGCCGGCCTGGTCGCGGGCTTCGTCGCGCTGCTGGCGCCGTTCGCGGCGAAGTTCTGGGCGACCGCGGTGCCGCAGTGGGAAGCTGGGCTGATCGCGATGGCGATCAATGCGGCCGTGGTCGTGGTGGTGAGCCTGGCCACCCGGGCGCCGCAGCGCGATGCGGTCGCGCTGGGGTTGCAGATCCGGGCGGCTTGATCAGCCTTCCAACGCTTCCACGCGCAGCGTGACCACCGGGCCGGCCACTTCGTTCCGCGCCTGGAGCGCATGCACCGCGAGGTCGAGCGCGCCCTGCACCACCGGCCCGGTCAGCACCAGCACCTGCGGTCCCGCGCCGGTGCACTCGGCCGCCAGCGCGACTTGCCGCACGGGCACCTTCTGCGCTGCGAGACAGGCCGTGACCGCCTGGATCTGGCCGACCGCGTGCACCGGCACGCGCAGGTAGTGCGAGGTATCGACGGCCGCGCGCGGCAGCACCGACAAGGCATTCGTCGCATGCGCGTGAACGCCCAGGTGCGGCACGTGCTGCGAGGCGTCGACGCCATCGAGCCGCGCCACGTCCACGAGGTCGGCGATCACGGCCGAAGCTGTCTGCTCCGAGCCAGCGCCCGCACCGTAGTACATCGTGAGGCCAGCCGCGTCGCTCTTGACCATGACGGCGTTCATCGAGCCCTTCACGTGCGCCATCAGGTGGTCTGCGGGTACTAGCGCGGGCTGCACGCGCAGTTCGACGCCAGATGCTTGCCGCCGCGCCACGCCCAGCAGCTTGATGCGGTAGCCGAGCTGTTCGGCACAAGCCACGTCCAGCCCTTGCAGGGCGGTGATGCCTTCCACCTGCGCGTCGGCAAAGCGCAGCGGCATGCCGAAAGCGTTGGCCGCGAGCAGGGTCAGTTTGTGGGCGGCGTCGATGCCTTCGATGTCGAAAGTCGGGTCGGCTTCCGCGTAGCCCAGCGCCTGTGCTTGCGCGAGCGCGGCGGCGAAGTCGAGGCCCTCGTCGCGCATCTTGCTCAGAATGAAGTTGGTGGTGCCGTTGATGATGCCCGCCACCCATTCGATGCGGTTGGCCGCAAGGCCTTCGCGCAGCGCCTTAATGATGGGGATGCTCACGGCCACCGCCCCTTCGTAGGCCACGACCACGCCTTTCTCCCGCGCGGCCGCAAAGATCTCGGTGCCGTGCACTGCCAGCAGGGCCTTGTTGGCCGTCACCACGTGCTTGCCGTGTGCGATGGCAGCCAGCACCCAGTCTCGCGCCGGGCCGGTACCGCCTGCCACTTCCACCACCACGTCGACATCGGGGTGCGTGGCCACATGCATCGCGTCGGCCGTGAGCGGAACGCCCTCTCCCACGATGCCGGCGGCCCGCTGCAGGTTGCGCGCGGCGACGATCACAAGCTCGATCGAACGGCCGGCCCGCGCCGCGATGTCGGCCCGGTTGCGCGCCAGCACGCGGAAGGTGCCGGAGCCCACGGTGCCGATGCCAATCATCCCCACGCGCAGGGTACGAATGGCCGCAGGGCGGCTGTGCAGGGGCTCGAGGGATTCAACGGGATCGCGGTACATGGACATCTCCAGACGAAAAAACAAAACCCAGCTGCCAGAGCTGGGTTCATTCGTTCGGGGAGAGAGCGATACACCAGGTGGCTGCCGGAACGGCCACCTGCGCGTGTCAGGTGACCGCGGTGGTAATGGTGGTAATCATTCGAGCAACAACCATCGCCTGCGCGGAGGCAGGCGGCATCATGCGAGCCATCAGGGCTGCGTTGGATGCGGAGTGGGAGTTGTGGCTCGACATGAAGGCCCGGAGTGTACAGGAGCCCGGCGGCGTCCGGCTCAGGGCGCGGCCGAGAGCCGTTTTTCGAGCCACACGCTGTAGCGCGAGAGCCCGAAGCACAGCACCCAGTACACGGCCGCGATGAAGAGATAGCCCTCGAGGTAGAACGGCCGCCACGTCGGATCGCCGCCGAGCGCCAGCCCCAGCGCGCCGGTCAGCTCGAACAGGCCGACCACGGTGACGAGCGAGGTGTCTTTCAACGTGCCGACCACGCTGTTGGTGAGCGCGGGCACGACGAGGCGCAGCGCCTGCGGCAGCACGATGTCGCGCTGCACCGGCCAGCGGCCGAAGCCCAGCGCCATGGCCACTTCGGTCTGTCCGCGCGGTACGGCCTGCAGGCCACCGCGGATGATTTCCGCCAGATAGGCAGCCACGAACAGCACGAGGCCCGCGAGCACCCGCACCAGCACGTCGGGCTGCCATCCGGCCGGCCACAGCAGCGGCAGCAGGAACGAGGCCATGAACAGCACCGAGATCAGCGGCACGCCGCGCACCAGCTCGATGTAGCTCGCACTCAGCGTGCGCACCACGGGCCAGCCCGAGCGACGCCCCAGCGCCAGCAGCAAGGCCAGCGGAAAGGCCAGCGCCAGCCCCACCACCGCGAGCCCGATGGTCAACGGCAGGCCGCCCCAGCGGCTCGTCGGCACCTGGGCCAGGCCGAGCACGCCGCCGCGCATCAACAGCACGAACAGCAGCAATGCGACGGCCCACAGCGGCACCAGCCACCAGCGCCAGCTGCGCGGCCACGCACTGAGCATCGTGACGGCGGACAGCACGACCACCGCGATCGCAGGCCGCCACTGCTCCTCATACGGAAAGCGCCCGAACAACATCGGCCGCCATTTCTCGGCTACCACGCCCCAGCAGGCGCCATGTTGAACAGCACGGCAGGCCTCGGCGTCGGCCCGGAACACCGCATGCACGATGCCCCATTCAATGACGTGGAAGCCGCCCCACGCCAGCAGCGCCAGCAGCAGCACCGTGGCAAGCGAGCGCAGCGGCGAACCCCAGAGTTCGCTGCGCCATGCGATGGGGCCTTGTGCAACGTTTCTCATCGCCAGCCTCGCAATGCAACGCGCGCGTTGTAGCGATTCATGCCGAAGGAGATCAGCAGCGACAGCAGCAGGTAGACCGCCATGATGATCGCGATGCACTCGAAGGCACGGCCGTTCGAGCCGATGGTGGTGTTGGCCACCGACACCAGTTCCGGATAGCCCACGGCCACTGCCAGCGACGAATTCTTGGTAAGGCTCAACAGCTGGTTGGTGAGCGAAGGCACGATCACCCGCAGCGCCTGCGGCAGCACGACGATGCGCAGTTGCTGCACCGGCGACAGCCCCAGCGCCTGCCCCGCGAGCACCTGTCCCTGCGACACCGACAGGATGCCCGCGCGCACGATTTCCGCCACGAAGGCGGCCGAATAGAAGCTCAGGCCCGCGACGATGGTCACGTACTCGGGGCTCAGCGCCGCGCCGCCGCTCACGCCGAAGTCACCGCGCTCGGGAAACTCGAAATGCAGACCACCCTCGCCCACCATGGGCCACGGCACGCTGAGCCCGCCCTTGCTCAGCCACACACCCGGCAGCAGCCGAACCGGCTCGGTCGGGTCGGGCAGCAGGTTGGCCATGGCAAAGGCCAGCATCAGCAGTTGCACCAGCAGCGGCACGTTGCGCAGCAGTTCGACGTACGCGGTGCAGATGCCGCGCAGCAGCACGTGCGGCGCGAGCCGTCCGATGCCGATGAGCGTGCCGAGCACGACCGAGAAGATCGCCGCCGGCACGGCCGCGCGCACCGTGTTGATCAGGCCCGCGAGAAAGGCGCGCCAGAACGGCTGGCTCGCATCGAAATCGAGCCAACCTTCGCTGATCGAAAAGCCCGCGGGCTCGGTGAGAAAGTCAAAGCCCGAGCGAACCCCGCGCGCGCGAAGCACCTCGAGCGCATGGTGCACCACCCAGACCGCGCCGGCCACCACGGCCAGCACCAGCAGTGCCTGGACGGCCCACGCCAGCCAGACCCCGCGGCGCGAGGCCCCGCCGTTCATCGAACCGGGGGTGCGTAGATCAGACCGCCCTTGCTCCAGAGGTTGTTGGAGCCGCGCGGCAGCTTCAGCACCGACTTGGGACCGACGTTGCGCTCGAACATCTCGCCGTAGTTACCCACGGCCTTGATTGCGCGGAACGACCAGTCCTTATCCAGGCCCAGCAGCTTGCCGAGGTCTTCACCGGTGCCGACCAGGCGCTGCTGCGCCGGATCCTTGCTGCCGGCCTTGAGCTCGTCGGCATTGGCCTGGGTGACGCCGAATTCCTCGGCCTCGATGAGCGCGTTGGGCACCCACTTGGCAATGGCGAACCACTCGTCGTCGCCGCGGCGCACCAGCGGCGCCAGGGGCTCCTTGGAGATCAGCTCGGGCAGGATGATGTAGTCGTCGGGGTTCGGCGCTTCCTTGTTGCGCAGGCCGGCCAACGCAGAGGCGTCGGTCGTGAAGGCCTGGCAGCGACCCGAGAAGAAGGCCTTGAACGAGGCTTCGAAGCTTTCGAAGACGACCGTCTTCACCGGGATGTTCTGGGCACGGAAGTAGTCGGAAACGTTCTTCTCGTTGGTGGTGCCCGACTGCGTGCAGATGGTCGCGTTCTTGAGCTGCTTGGCGCTCGTCACCTTGAGCTTCTTCGGCACCAGGAAGCCCTGGCCGTCGTAGTAAGTGATGGTGGTGAAGTTGAAGCCCAGCGAGGCGTCGCGCGTGAGCGTCCAGGTGGTGTTGCGCGCGAGGATGTCGATCTCGCCGGCCTGCAGGGCCGAGAAGCGCTGCTGCGAGTTGAGCGGCACGAAGTCGACCTTCTTGCCGTCGCCGAGCACGGCGGCTGCGATGGCGCGGCAGGTGTCGACGTCGAGGCCCGACCAGTTGCCCTGCGTGTCCGGTGCGGAAAAGCCCGCCACGCCGTTGGTCACGCCGCACTTGACGGTGCCGCGCTGCTTGACCGCGTCGAGCGTCTTGCCGGCGAAGGCCGGTGCGGCCGCGGCCAAGGCGATGACAGAGGCGGCTGCGAGCAGGGCCGGGCGGAATCGATTGTTCATTGGTGTGTTCTCCTCAACAGTAGGCAAAAGGCAGTGTACGGGCCGACACCAGACTCTGCCAAAGAACTCCGGGTTGGATGCATATGCGCCGCAAAAGCTGGCTCGAAGCGTCGCAGGTTCACTACCATACGGCCCTCCAATCAACCACTCCAATGGAATCCACACAAATGGTCAAATCCGACGACACCGGCAAGTTCATCCTGCGCGTTTCGCTTGGCGTCCTGATCCTGCTGCACGGCATCGCCAAGCTGCAAGGCGGCGTCGGCTTCATCTCCGGCATGCTGGCCCAGCACGGGCTGCCGGGCGCGCTGGCCTATCTGGTCTACATCGGTGAGGTGGTGGCGCCCGTGCTGCTGATCATCGGCCTCTACACGCGTCCTGCGGCGTGGATCGTGGTCATCAACATGCTGGTGGCATTCGCGCTGGTCCACATGAAGGACCTGACCTCGCTCGGCAAGCAAGGCGGCTGGGCGCTGGAACTGCAAGGCATGTTCCTGTTCGCGGCGCTGGCTCTCGCCTTCATGGGCGGTGGCCGCTTCGCGCTCAGCAGCAAATACAACTGATCAGGTTCAATCAGTCGTCGTCGGCTGCATCGAGGCCCGGAAACAGGACCTCGGTGTAGCCGAAGCGCGAGAAATCGCGCACCCGCATCGGGTAGAGCTTGCCCAGCAGGTGATCGACTTCATGCTGCACCACGCGCGCATGAAAGCCGGTGGCGACCCGGTCGATCGGGTCGCCGTACGGGTCGAACCCGGTATAGCGGATGTTGGCAAAGCGCGGCACCACGCCGCGCAGGCCCGGCACCGACAGGCACCCTTCCCAGCCCTCTTCTTCCTCGTCGTCCAGCGGCGTGATGACGGGATTGAGCAGCACGGTGCGCGGCACCGGCGGCGCATCGGGATAACGGGGGTTCACGACATCGGTGCCGAAGATCACGAGCTGCTGGTCCACGCCGATCTGCGGCGCAGCTAGGCCGGCACCGTTGACCGCATGCATGGTCTCGAACATGTCGCGCACCAGCAGGTGCAGTTCGTCGGTGTCGAAGGCAGCTACCGGCTGCGCGATGCGCAGCAGCCGGGGGTCGCCCATCTTAAGGATTTCGCGGATGGCCATGGCGGGATTATCGCGACAGCCTCGCGCCTTCGTTCGTCCCTGGCGGGGTCAGGGAGGGCTTTGCGTCTTGGAGTCCGGCGAGGTCCAGAAGCGCGCATTGCCGCGCGGCTGAGTCGGGATGGAGCCGGGACCGCCACCTGCAATCGGCGGTCGCACCACGGCCGGAGGCCGGCCACCGCCCCAGTTCGGCGGACGCGCCGCCGGATAGCCCGGACGCACGGCCGGATAAGCCGGGCGGCCGTAATAAGGACGACCACCGTCGTAATACGGACGGCGCTCGTAGTAGCCGCCACCGTTGATGTAGACCGGCGCAGGCGCCACGACCACGGGCGCAGGCTCGCTGTAGTAAGGCCCCGACGAATAGCCCCCGCCGTAGTAGGGATCGGCAGGCACGCCCACGCAGCCGCTCAGCAGCGCAACGCCGCCGAGTGCAACACAGGCACCGAGAACTCGAATTTTTTGCATGAGGGACTCTCCTTGTGGCCTTCAATTAGCTTTCAACGCCAGGTTGTAGACCCTGTTGACTGCGCTGCGATGAAGTCGCGTAACGGCCGGTAAAGAGGATCTGCCGTCACGTTTCCCCGCTCACTCGCCCGCGTCTTCTGCCGGGACACCGTTGGCGAGTATCTCCAGCATACGCGCCTCGTCGATGATCTCGACTCCGTTCTCACGTGCCTTGTCGAGCTTGCTCCCGGCCTCTTCCCCGGCCACGAGGTAATGGGTTTTCTTGCTGACGGAGCCGGAAACCTTGGCACCGGCCGCCTCCAATTTATCCTTCGCTTCGTCGCGGCTCAGCGTAGGAAGGGTACCGGTGATGACGAAGGTCAGGCCCGCCAAAGGCTTCGGGGCACGCGTGGCCGGCTCGCCCTCTTCCCATGTCAGTCCGCAGGCGCGCAGCTGCTCGACCACTTCGCGGTTGTGCGGCTGGTCGAAGAAGGTGCGCAGGCTTTGCGCCACCACCGGGCCAACGTCATTCACTTCGAGCAATTGCTCTTCGGTCGCGTCCATGATCGCGTCGAGCTTGCCGAAGTGCTTGGCCAGGTCTTTCGCGGTGGTCTCGCCCACGTGGCGAATGCCAAGGCCGAACAGGAAGCGCGGCAGCGTGGTCTTCTTCGAGGCTTCGAGCGCATCGACGAGGTTCTTCGCCGACTTCTCGGCCATGCGCTCCAGCCCGGCCAGCGTGGTGAAGCCCAGCTTGTAGAGATCGGGCAAGGTGCGGATCAGGTTGGCATCGACCAGTTGCTCGACCAGCTTGTCGCCAAGGCCGTCGACGTCGACCGCACGCCGCGCCGCGAAGTGCAGGATGGCTTCCTTGCGCTGCGCCGCACAGAACAGGCCGCCAGTGCAGCGGTAGTCGACCTCGCCCTCTTCGCGCACGGCCTCCGAATCGCACACAGGACATTTGTGCGGCATGGTGAACTGCGCACCGCGCTCGCCCTCGGGCTTTGCGAGGCTTTCGGGCACCACCCCGACCACTTCGGGAATCACGTCGCCGGCGCGACGCACGATCACCGTGTCGCCTACGCGCACATCCTTGCGGCGCGCTTCGTCTTCGTTGTGCAGCGTGGCGTTCGTCACGGTCACGCCGCCGACGAATACCGGCGCGAGCTTGGCCACCGGCGTGAGCTTGCCGGTGCGCCCGACCTGGATCTCGATGCCGACCACTTCGGTCAGCTGCTCCTGGGCCGGGTACTTGTGGGCCACGGCCCAGCGCGGCTCGCGTGAGACAAAGCCCAGTTGCCGCTGCAACTCGATGCTGTCGACCTTGTAGACAACGCCGTCGATGTCGTAGGGCAAGGCATCGCGCTGGCGCCCGATGTTTTCGTGGAATGCTATGAGTTCGATAGCACCCGTAGCTCGTGCCGTCTGCGTCGCCACAGGGAAGCCCCATGCGTGGAACTGCTGCAGCCAGTCGAACTGCGTCGGGCAATCTGGCCCGCCTTCGGCCGCCGGCGTGACCTCGCCCAGCCCGTAGGCAAAGAAGCTCAGGGGCCGCGCCGCGGCAATCGCCGGATCGAGCTGACGCACCGCGCCAGCCGCGGCGTTGCGTGGATTGACGAACACCTTCTCGTTCTTCTGCCCGTCCGCAATCTTCTGGCGCTGGCGCTCGTTGAGCGCGTCGAAATCGGCACGCTTCATGTAGACCTCGCCGCGCACTTCGACCACGGGCGGCGCCGTGCCGTTGAGCCGCAGAGGGATCTCGCGCACGGTGCGGATGTTCTGCGTGACGTCTTCCCCCACCTCGCCGTCGCCGCGCGTGGCAGCCTGCACCAGCACGCCGTTCTCGTAGCGCAGGTTCATGGCTAGGCCATCGAACTTCAGCTCGCAGACATAGCTGACCTGCGGCCCGTCCTCGGGCAAGCCCAGTTCCTTGCGCACGCGCGCATCGAAGGCGCTCGCGCCGCCGGGCGTGATGTCGGTCTCGGTACGGATCGACAGCATCGGCACCTTGTGGCGCACCTTGACGAAACCGTCGAGCACCTTGCCGCCCACGCGCTGCGTCGGCGAATCGGGCGTGCGCAGGTCGGGGTACTCGGCCTCGATGGCCTGCAGGCGCTGGAAGAGCTTGTCGTACTCCGCGTCCGGCAGCTCGGGCGTGTCGAGCACGTAGTAGAGGTGGGCGTGCCGGTGAAGCTGTTCGCTCAGTGCGGCGGCTTCGCGTGCCGCTTCGTCGCGCGTCGTCATGGGGTGTCTCCCGAAGGTCGGAGTTGTTAGCTGAAGAGGCGTCGCGCCAGCGGAGAACCCGCAGCGAGGTCGCGCGCATCGAGCGTGTCGTAGAGCTGCTCGAGGTCGGCGCCGATCACGTCCATCGTCTCGTCGCGCAGCAGCTGGCCGTCGCTGTCGGTGACCACGCCGTCCATTTCGCGTGCCAGCGTTGCGGCGGCTTCGCGCATGCGGCGGAACGGCTCTTCGCCGCGGTCGACCTGCGGCACATCGAGGCTCAGGCTGAGTTCGCGAATGGCCGATTGGGCCGGGTCGTCGGCCAGCGCGGCCTGCGTGTCGAAGGCCAGCCCGAGGATCGGCGGCAAACCAACTTCGCTGGTCGGCAGCACCATGCGCCCCGGGATGATGCCGGCCACGAAGCCGAGCCGCGCCGCGTTCTGCTGCACATAGCCCGGGCTCCAGGCCGCATGCAATGCGCGCAGAACAAAGCCCAGCTGCGCGTCGTGCGCGCTGGCGAACTGGTCGAGCTCGCGGGCGCGTGCCACTTCGTCGAGCATCTCGGGGAACTCGGGCGCGCCGTTGACCGCGTCGGCAAATGCCTGCGCCTTGACCACGAATTCGGAGTACTCGATTTCGTTGAGCGCGCCCGTGCGATTGGCCAGCTGCACGCCGACCTGGAAGGCGCTGTAGCGCTGACCGGGCACGGGCGGCTCCCATTGGCCGTTGTGTTCGTTCAGGCCCTCGATGGCCACCGGCTTGCTGCCCGCGCGCCGCGTCGACGGCATGGCGGCAATGGCGGCGTCACCGGACGCGAGCCCGTCGAGCGAGATTGGCGCGATCACGTCGATCAGCGGATCGAGCCCGCCGCGGCGCTCGCCGGTCGGCACGGGCACGCCGCTGGGCGCCGGCAGGTCGGGGTCGAACAGGGGCTCGTGGCGGTCGGCGCCCTGCTGCACCTGGTACGGGTCGACGTGCAGCATCGGCTCCGCGCCGTCGGGCGAGCCCGACATTGCGCGCTCTGCATCGGCCAGCGCGAGGTCGACCGCATCGGGCTGGCGCGGCGCATTGCGGCGCGACATCAGCGTGTTGTAGGCAACGACGGCCGCGAGAACGAGACCGCCGAGGATGGCCAGGGCGAGAGTGAGATTGGTCATGGGTGCCGCTCGGCTTACGCGGCTTCGACCATCGAGACCGCCGACTCCATGTCGACCGCGACGATGCGCGACACGCCCTGCTCCTGCATCGTCACGCCGATCAGTTGCTCGGCCATTTCCATGGCGATCTTGTTGTGGCTGATGAAGAGGAACTGGGTTTCACGGCTCATGGCGGTGACGAGTTTGGCATAGCGCTCGGTGTTCGCGTCGTCCAGCGGCGCATCCACTTCGTCGAGCAGACAGAACGGCGCCGGGTTCAGCTGGAAGATGGCGAACACGAGCGCAATGGCCGTGAGCGCCTTCTCGCCGCCCGAGAGCAGGTGAATGGTCTGGTTCTTCTTGCCCGGGGGCTGGGCCATCACCTGCACGCCGGAGTCGAGGATTTCGTCGCCGGTCATCATGAGCTTGGCATTGCCGCCGCCGAACAGCTCCGGGAACATGCGGCTGAAGTGCTCGTTGACGATCTTGAAGGTGCCGCCGAGCAGGTCGCGCGTTTCGGCGTCGATCTTGCGGATGGCGTCTTCGAGCGTGCCGATGGCTTCGTTCAGGTCAGCCGACTGGGCGTCGAGGAAGGTCTTGCGTTCGCTCGCAATGGCAAGTTCGTCGAGCGCGGCCAGGTTTACCGCACCGAGCGCGACCACTTCGCGGTTGAGGCGGTCGATTTCGCTTTGCAGGCCGGTGAGCTTGACCTTGTCGGTTTCGATCGACTGCTCGATGGCTTCGAGGTCGGCGCCGGCGTCGTCCAGCAGTTGCTGGTATTGCTCGACGCCCAGGCGCGCGGCCTGCTCCTTCAGCTGGAATTCGGTAATGCGCTGGCGCAGCGGGTCGAGTTCGCGTTCGAGCTGCAGGCGGCGCTCGTCGCTGGCGCGCAGCTTGAGAGTGAGGTCGTCGTACTGGCTGCGCGCCGAACCGAGCGCAGCTTCGCGCTCGAGCTTGAGGGCCAGCGCATCCTGCAGGCCGGCTTGCGCGGCGGCGTCTGACAGGCGGCTCAACTCGGCGCGGGCGCGCTCGTCTTCGTCGGTCAGCGCCACGGTCTGCTGCGCAGCGGTTTCGATGGAGCGGTTGAGCTCCGCACGACGGGCTTCGAGCGTGCGTTGCGAGAAGGTCGCCTCCTGTGCCTGGCGTTCAAGGCTGCGATGCTGCTCGCGGCTCGCGGCCAGCGCGCGGCCGGCCTCGATCACGCGTTCGTCGAGTTCGGCGTGGCGCTCCTGGCTGTCTGCCAGTTGCATGTCGAGCTCTTCGAAGCGGCCTTCGGCAGCGATGCGTTTTTCTTGCAGTTCTTCGAGCTGCGCATCGACTTCGCCGAGGTCGGCCGCCAGCTGCTGGCTGCGGGCGCGGGTCTGCTCGGCGAGCTGCGTCATGCGCAGGGTCTCGACCTGCAATTCGTGCGCGCGCGACTGGGTTTCGGCGGCTTCGCGCCGCGCGGTCACGAGGCGCTGCGCAGCGTCGGCATAGGCCGCTTCGGCGCGGACCAGCGCGGTGCGCGCTTCTTCGTTGATGAGCGTCTGGGCGCGCAGCTGGCGCTCCAGGTTTTCCATTTCCTGCTGGCGGGCCAGCAAGCCAGCCTGCTCGGAATCAGGTGCGTAGAAATTGACGCTGTGCGAGGACACGGCATGGCCGCTCTGCACGTAGATGACTTCGCCCGGCTGCAGCGTGGCACGCTGGGCCAGCGCTTCCTCGAAGCTCGCGGCGGTGTAGCAGCCGTGCAGCCAGTCGTTCAGCAAGGCCTGTTGCCCCGCGTCGTTCAGGCGCAGCAGGCTCGACAGGCGCGGCAGCGCGGCCGTGCCTTCGGGTGCTCCGGCGGCCGGCGGACTGTAGAAGGCGAGCTTGGCGGGCGGCGCGTCGTTGCCGAAGGCGCGCACCATCTCCAGGCGGCTGACTTCGAGCGCGCCCAGGCGTTCGCGCAGTGCGGCTTCGAGCGCGCTTTCCCAGCCCTGTTCGATGTGGATGCGGCTCCACAGGCCCTGCAAGCCGTCGAGGCCATGCTTGGCGAGCCAGGGGGCCAGCTTGCCGTCGGTCTTGACCTTTTCCTGCAGCGCCCGCAGCGCTTCGAGGCGGGCCGAGTACTCGGCGTGGCGGGCGCCCTCGGTGTTGACGGCCTGCTGCTTGGCGCGGCGGTCGTCGTCGAGCTGCGGCACGGCTTCCTGCAGCTCGTGCAGGCGCGCTTCGGCTTCGCTGGCGGCTTCCTGCGCCATGGCGTGCTGCTCCTGCATGTCGAGCAGGCGGGCTTCGTCGGGCGCGGCCAGCGCGTTCTGGTCGGCGCGCAGGCGTTCGCTGCGCTGCGTGAGCTGGCGGCTTTGTTCTTCGATGTTGCGCTGGTCGGCGGCCAGCACCTGGATCTGCTGCTGCACCTGCGACACGGTCGTGCGCTGGGTGTTGGCCTCGTCCTGGGCGCGTTGCACGGCCTCTTCGAGGTCGGGCATGCGCGCGTCGTGCTCTTCGAGCTGGGCGGCCAGCATGATGGCCTGCTCTTCAGCGTCCACGCCGGCACCGGCCAGGGTTTCGATCTCGGTTTCGGCTTCTTCGCGGCGACGGCCCCACTGGCCCATTTGCTCGCGCAGTTGCACAAGACGCTGCTCGACGCGCTGGCGGCCTTCGACCACGAAGCGGATCTCGCCTTCGAGCCGGCCAACTTCGGCGCTGGCCTCGTAGAGCTTGCCCTGCGCCTGGTTGACCTGGTCACCGGCCCCGTAGTGGGCCTGGCGCACGGTTTCGAGCTCGGCCTCGATGTGGCGCAGGTCTGCCGTACGCGATTCGAGGTCGTTGATGGCCTTTTCGGAATCGGCCTTGATCTTGGACTGGTCGGCGTTGCTTTCGCTGCGCTTCAGGAACCACAGCTGGTGCTGCTTCTTCGTGGCGTCGCCCTGCAGCGTGTTGTAGCGCGCGGCCACCTCGGCCTGCTTTTCGAGCTTTTCGAGGTTGGCGTTGAGTTCGCGAAGAATGTCTTCGACCCGCGTGAGGTTCTCGCGCGTGTCGCCCAGGCGGTTTTCGGTTTCGCGGCGGCGCTCTTTGTACTTGGAAACACCCGCGGCTTCTTCGAGGAACAGGCGCAGTTCCTCGGGCTTCGATTCGATGATCCGGCTGATCGTGCCCTGGCCGATGATGGCGTAGGCGCGGGGGCCGAGGCCCGTGCCCAGGAACACGTCCTGCACGTCGCGGCGACGCACCGGCTGGTTGTTGATGTAGTAGCTGCTGGTGCCGTCGCGGGTGAGCACGCGGCGCACGGCGATTTCGCCGAACTGGTTCCACTGGCCGCCGGCGCGGTGGTCGGCGTTGTCGAACACCAGTTCCACGCTCGAGCGGCTGGCCTGCTTGCGCGTGGTCGTGCCGTTGAAGATCACGTCCTGCATCGATTCGCCGCGCAACTCCGACGCGCGCGACTCGCCGAGCACCCAGCGCACCGCGTCCATGATGTTCGACTTGCCGCAACCGTTGGGCCCGACAACACCCACCAGTTGGCCCGGCAGCAGGAAGTTGGTGGGTTCGGCGAACGACTTGAAGCCCGAAAGCTTGATGGAATTAAGACGCACGACTTGTCGGCCTGCCTTGGCTGTAGCGCCAAGGTATTGATTTGTAAGGAAAATTGCACGGGCCCGCAGCTTGATGCAGGCCGCCGCCCCAGCCGTGGATGATAACGTCAGGGCATGAGCGATTCCCCGGTTTCACCCCTTGCCGTAAGACGAACCTGGCTGCTGGCGGGCACGGCCGCCCTGCTCGGTCTTGCCGGCTGCTCGTCGGTACGCGACACCCAGCGCGCCGAACCCTACAACAACCAGGAGTGGCTGCAGTCCGGCGCCAACCGCATCGCCAACCTGTCGCTGCGCGACAACCTGCAGTCGGTGCGACGGGTTCAGAGCACGCTGTACAAGCGCAACCCGCGCGAATGGCGCAAGTCGGCAGCCAGCATGGACGAGGCCACCCAGCGCGCCTGGGACGCCGTGCTCAAAGGCCCGCCCCTGCCCGAGTTGAAGGGCGCCACCGGCATCGACGCGATCCGCATGGCCTTCGACACCGGGCCGCAGGGCTACCAGGGCGACCGCGTCGCGGCACTGGTGGTTGGCTGGGCCACCATGCTCAAGCAGGCCAACGGCGACACCTGGGACCAGACCATGATCGACGGCGTCAACGCCGAAAACAGCTTCCGGGCCGCACGCAACTTCGAGATCTCGCTCTGGCTCATTTCCTCCAAGACCGGCCCCGACGGCCAGCCGCTGCTGCTGGCCACCGAAATCAGCGACCGCGGCCGCAACCTCGTGGCCGACCGCGAACTGTCGAAGGTGGTGGCGCGGCTTGATCTGCTGGCCGCCCAGGCCGACGAGAAATACCGCCGGGCGGCGCTCGACTTCGGCCAGAACTGGGTGATGGGCGTGGTCATGCCCTTCTTCACGCTGCTGCCCAAGTGAGGTCGCGGGGGAATGCAGCATAGGAAAGATATTTCCCAAATCTGCATCTGCGGTAATATGTTTCCGTGAACAAGCAGGAACTCATCACCACCCTGACTGCCCGCCGCGAGGCCGCCGGCATCTCGAATGCCGAGATCGCGCTGCGCTCTGGGCTCACCGAGCGCTCCGTGCGCAACGCGTTGAGCCTGCGGGGCAATCCGCAGCTGTCGTCCCTGCTTGCGCTGGTCGATGCGCTGGGGCTCGAGTTGCAGCTTGCGCCCAAGGGCTTCGGTGAAACGACGGCAACCGATGCCGGCTACCGCCCCGTGACCACGCGCGTCGGCCATGCCGTGGCGCAGGCGCCCGCCCCGCCCTACGTCAAGCGCCGCTCACCGCCATGAACGTCAAGATCCTGGAGATTTCGCTCGGCGCACGCCGCTTCGGCAAGCTGTTCCAGTACGCCGACCTGTGCCGCTTCGTGGCGGAACCCGAGCTGGTCGCCAGCCCACCGCCCGAAGTGCTGTCGCTCTCGATGGTGGCGAGCGATCCGCCCACTCAGTCGGCGCTGTGGAGCGACGTCAAGAACCCGTTGTTCAACGCCCAGAGCGGCCTGCTGCCCAGCTTTTTCCAGAACCTGCTGCCCGAAGGCGTGCTGCGCAGCCACATCGCGCAGCTTCGCGGCTGCCGCGAGAACGACTATTTCGAGCTGCTCGCGGCCTGTGGCGGCGACCTGCCCGGCGCCGTGAGCGCCAGGCCCGTGTCGGTGGACCGCGGCACGCTGCAGCGACTCATCACGCAGGACCAGGACGCGCTGGAGATGTCGGTGGTCGAGCTGCCGATGCCGCAGGGCATTTCGGTCTCCGGCGTGCAGCCCAAGCTGGGCCTGCGCCGCCAGGGCGGACGGTATGTTGCCCGCACACGGGCCGGTGCGAGCACCCGGGTCATCGCCAAGCTGCCGGTGGCCGGCCGGCCGCACATGCCGCAGCTCGAAATGCTGTCGCTGCAGATGGCAAGCGCGGCGGGCGTCGAGGTTTGCCATGCCGAACTCGCACCGCTCTCAGCCATTGCCGCAGAGCACAGCTATGCGCTGCCCGACGAACCCGAGTTTCTGGCAGTGACGCGTTTCGACCGCGACGGTGCGCGCCGCATCCACTTCGAAGATTTCGCGCAGGTGCTGGCAATCGACCCGATGCGCAAGTACAGCGGGAGCTACCTCGACATGGCGCTCGCAATGCGTGCCTTTCCGTCGCTGGGCGACGAAGCGGTGCTCGAGTTCGTGCGGCGCCTTGCGGTGAACGACCTCCTCGGCAACCCCGATGCGCATCTGAAGAACTTCGGCGTGCTGTACCCCGATGGCATCGCGCCGCGCTTTGCCCCGGCCTACGACATCGTCGCCTACGCTGCGCTGCAAGGTGTCGACGGCCACGCCTTGCCATTGCTGCCCGCAGCCGCCGGCGCGGCCAGGCGCACGGCCCTGTTCACACCCGCCAGCGTGCGCGCCTTCTGCTTCTCGACCGGGCTGCACGAGCCGCTGGTGCGCCGTGTGATCGCCGACACCGCGCGGCTCGCGCGCGACAAGTGGCCCGCAATGATCGAAGCCTCGGCGCTGCCGGCCCCGTGGAAGAAACGGCTGCAGCAGCGATTGCAGGCACACCCCTTGCTGCAAGCCATTTCAAAAGGTGGCAAACAAAAAGAAAAAGCAGCCCCCTAGAATGAATCCGCCCTCCACCCCTCCTCAACCCATTCGAGGCAGCATCAACTCATGAGCTCCATCAATTTCATCGGCGGCGAAAAAGGCGGTGTCGGCAAGTCGGTCACCGCGCGCGTGCTGGCGCAGTACTTCATCGACCACAGCCGCCCCTTCACCGGCTTCGACACCGACCGCTCGCACAGCTCGTTCACCCGTTTCTACGAAGGCTTTGCCTCGCCCGTGGTGGTCGACAGCTTCGAAGGACTCGACACGGTCGTCAACGGCTTCGAGACCAACCCGCAGCAAAGCGTGATCGTCGACCTCGCGGCCCAGACGCTGGCGCCACTGTCGCGCTGGATCAAGGAGTCGGACCTGTTCGACGTGTTCGCCGAGATTGGCGTCACGGTCAATTTCTGGCACGTGCTGGACGACGGCAAGGACTCGACCGACCTGCTCGGCTCGCTGATCGACACCTTCGGCAACCGGCCCAACTACATCGTGGTGCAGAACTACGGGCGTGGCAGCGACTTCGGGATGCTGCTGGGTTCGCAATCGCTTTCGAAGGCCACGGCCAATGGCGCTCGCGTGATTGCGCTACCGCGTTTGCATGACGCGAGCATGCGCAAGATCGATGCGCAGAACACCAGTTTCTGGAAGGCCGTGAACGACCGCGAAGGGCCGCATGCGCTGGGGCTGCTGGAGCGCCAGCGCGTGAAGTCTTGGCTGGCTACCGTTTACGCCGCGTTCGACACGCTGCCGTTGTAGGTTTTATTGGGGCCACCCAAGGACACAGCACTCACCGCCGTGCCCCACGGCGACCAGCGCCCCTAGATCATCCCGCCATTGATCGAGATCACCTGCCCCGTGATGTAGGCCGCCTCGTCGCTGGCCAGGAACGCCGCCAGCGACGCCACTTCCTGCGGCGTTCCCGCCCGCTTCACCGGCACCATCTGGTTGATCACCGCCTGGTCGAACACTGCATCCGCCATCGGCGAGGCGATGATCCCGGGCGCGATCGCATTCACCGTCACGCCGCGCGACGCCACTTCGAGCGACAGCGCCTTGGTCGCACTGTTCAGCGCGCCCTTGGCAGCGGCGTAGTTGACCTGCCCCCGGTTGCCCGCAATCGCGGCCACCGACGAGATGTTCAAAATGCGGCCCCACCGCGTGCGCATCATCGGCAGCAGCAAGGGCTGCGTGACGCGGAAGAAGCCGTTGAGCGACACGTCGATCACCTTGTGCCACTGCTCGGCGCGCATGCCCGGCAGCACGGCGTCGTCGTGCACGCCCGCGTTGTTGACGAGGATCTGCACCGCCCCGCCCTCCAGGATGCGCGCGCATGCCGCCGCCGACGCCTCGTCGCTGCGCAGGTCGAACAGGTGGCATTCCGCCTTGCCGCCTGCAGCCGTGATCGACGCCGCCAGTTGCTCGACCGCCTCGGGCCGCGAATTGGCATGCAGCAGCACCGTGGCGCCGTCCCGTGCCAGGCGTTCGGCCATGGCGGCGCCGAGTGCGCCGCTTGCGCCCGTGATCAGTGCGCGTTTTCCTTCGAGGCTCATGGCGATGTCGTGCTTTCTTGTTGTTCTGTTGCGAGCGGCGTGTTCAGGACCACGACGGCACGGCCTTCGGCCAGCATGCGGCCGTCGTCGGCCTTGACGGTGAATTCATAGAGGATCTGACGATCGTCACCCGACAGGCGCCGGGCGCCCACCTGCAAGGCGCCGGGCACGTCGTCGAGGCGTGCCACCGCCAGCTTCACATTGCGCGCGCTTGCCAGGAAACCGGCCGATGGCGCGCTGCCCTCGGTGGCCAGCAAGCCGCCATGCAGCGCCATGGCCTGCGCCGCGTATTCGATTGCGTTCGGTGCGAGCAGGCCGCCTTCCGTGCGCAGCGGGTTGCCCGCTTGCGCATGGGTCGTGGTGCTGCAGTGGATCGCGTCGGCGTCCCAGCTTTCGAGCCGCTCGAGCAGGCACATGCTGCCGCTGTGCGGAATGCGCTGCGCAATGCCTGCGCGGTCGAGCGTCTGCGGTGCAGTCAAGCTGCGGCCTCCAGGTCGGCGACCAGCAGTACGTTGGCAAACGGGGTGCCTTCGCTCATCGGGATGCTCTGCACCCGGAAGCCCAGGCGCTGCAGCAGCGCGGTCCAGTCGGCCAGCGGACGGCCCCAGGTCGGCGAAACCTTGTGGCCGCGAATGCGTGTCACGGTGCGGTCGACCCACTGGCTGATTGCGAAGCCGCGGCGACTCGACGCATCGCCCACGCGCAGCAGCAGCCGTGCGTGCGGATTGCCGCCACGGCGCAGCGCGTCGCGCACGCGCTGGAGCACACCTTCCTGCGCTTCGAGGTTCACGTAGTGCAGCACGTCGAGGATCACGACGAGGTCGCAGTCCGGCAAGGCAGCCGAGCACATGTCGGCGCAGACGAGCCTGGGCGTGGGCTCCAGATGGCCAATGGAGGCCTCGGCGCGCGCCACGTCCTTCGGCATCAGCTCGATGCCGGTGTAGTCGGCGCTGTGCGGCGTGGCGAGCCACGCTGATGGCCAGCGGCCCTGCTTCTGCATTGCGCTCATCGATGCCAGCAGGCTCGCGAACAGGCCCTGCCCACAGCCGATGTCGACCACGCGCTGGTGCGGCGCGCCAAACAGCCCGCGTTCGAGCAGCCCGCGAAACACCGGGTCGCGCCCCAGCTTGCCGCGTGCGAAGTGCCAGGCGAAGCTGCCGCCTTTTTTGTAGGGAATGGTCGCGGCTTCATGCAGCTCGCGCCACGCCCTATCGGTCGACAACATCACGGCGCTCATTCGGAAACCTCCGCGCTTCGCGCTGCGGTGCGAGCGCCTTCGGGCGGCCGGGCGGCGCTCATGACTTCAATCCTTCAGGCAGGGTCACGGAGCGCAATCCATCGGCGCGCAGGCGTTCGAGCAACAAGGGCAGTACCTCCAGCAAAACAGGTTGTCCAGCAACGGTGCGCGCGGCATTGCCGTCGTGCAGCAACAGGATGTCGCGCGCCTGCAGGTTGTGGCTCAAGCGCGCCATCACCTTGGCGGCGTCGCCTTCGCGCGTGTCGAAGCCGCGCCGTGTCCAGCTCACGAGCGAGAGGCCGAGGCGGTGCAGCACGGGTTCGAGAAACGGGTTGCGCAGGCCGGCGGGCGCGCGGAAACAGGTCGGGCGCTGGCCGGTGACGTCGCTCAGGATGTCCTGCGCCCGCGCGATCTCGGCGGCGAAACCGCGCGGCCCGAGAAAGGAAAAATTGTGCCGGTGCCGCGCCGTGTGGTTCTGGATGCTGTGGCCGCGCGCCACGATCTCGCGCGCCAGTTCGGGGTGCGCCAGCACGCGCTCGGCAATGCAGAAGAAGGTGGCGCGCTGGCCGTGCGCGTCAAGCAGGTCGAGCACACGCGGCGTTACCTCGGGCTCCGGCCCGTCGTCGATGGTGATCGCCACTTCGCGCCGCGCCGCGGCCGCTTCGGGCAGCCGCGTGACATTAGGGCCCAGCAGGCTGCTGCGCGGCGTCAGGCCGGCACCGGTGATCAACGCATGGTTCAGCACGATCGCGCCGATGGCCCACGGCAACGCGCCCGGCACCAGCACGCCCGCACCGATGGCCGCGACGTGCCACGCCGCGCTGGCGCGGATGGCCGGCGGCCAGGGCCAGGATTCGGTAGGTGCGGGAGCGATGGACATGAGGCCGGATTTTCCCCCGTCAGCCGCGCGAAGCCTGCGAAGGCCCCACGCTGCGTGCGAATGCTGCCGAAAGCAACAGCGCCAGCAGCGCCCCGGGCGCAACCACGCGGCCGATGGACGACAGTGCCGGAATGTCCGAAATCGCGATCAGCCCGAACGACACCACGGTCGTCAGGTTGGCCAGCATCAGCGACGCCAGCGTGTCCTCGTCGGCCCGCCCGGTGGTGCGCAGTTGGTCGAAGAACAGCGCGTAGTTGGATCCCACCGCCACGATCAGCAGCAGCCCCACCAGATGCAGGATGCCCAGCGCCGCCTGCAGCACGGCCATGCCCCCAAGCGTGAGCACCACCGCGAACACCAGCGGCTGGCACACGGCCAGCAGCCGGCGCCACGAACGCAGGTAGATGCCGAGCAACAGCACCACCGCCAGCGCGCCGAGCAGCACCTGCACGAAAGCCTCGTGCAGGTAGCGCTGGTACAGGCTCGCAAGTTCGCGGCCGACGTCGACCACCTGCACTTCAGGCAGGCCGGCCAGCGCCGCTTCCAGACGGCCCTGGTCGAACTTGGCGCCCGGATGCAGCACGACCAGCGTGCCCCAGCCGCCGCCCGGACGCTGGTACATCAGCGTGTTCAGGACCGAGCCGAGCGGCCCGGCGGCCAGTTCGGCGCGCTGCACCAGTGGCAGCCTGCGCGCAGCCTCGATGTCGGCCAGGAACGGTCCGAGCCGCGAAGCCGGCAGCGGCATGCCCTTGGTTGCCTCTGCCAGGTTGGCGCGCAGCGTTTCGGCGTCCGGCAGGGCTGCGATGCGCGCGGTCTGCACTTCCACGCTGGGCAGCACGCGGGTGACCGTTTCGTAGCCGACGAGTTCGCCCTGATCCACCAGCGCATCGAGCCGCTGCGCCGCCGCCTCGGTGTTGCGCAGCGCGGCCTGCTCGTCGTCGCCATAGGCGACCACCAGCACGCCACCGTCGCTCGCGCCGATGTCGTTGCGCAGCATTTCGTCCAGCTGCTGGGCTGCCTTGGGCACCGGGCTCATCGCGCCAAGATCGGCGCGCCACAGATGGCCGCCCTGCCACAGCACCAATGCCAGTGCCGCCACCCCCAGCGCGGCCAGAGGCCAGCGCAGGCGCGGCAGGCCGCGCACCAGCGCGCCGGCCATCTGCGCCATGTACTTGCGCATGCCCATGCCGGTGGCACCGTCGGGCGCGAGCATCGGCAGCACGTAACGCGTAGCCAGCGCCGCCGCAACAAGGCCGGCGATGGAGAAAACGCCCAGCTGCGCCAGCCCCGGAAAGCCCGAAAACACCAGCGCCGCAAAGCCGCACACCGAGGTCAACAGCCCGAGCCGAACGGTCGGCCAGTTCAGGTCGCGCCAGCGCTGCCAGCCGGCGCCGGCCACGGCGGCGCCACGCGCCTGGATGAGGTAGTAGATGGCGTAGTCGACCGTTTCTCCGATCAGCGTGCTGCCGAAGCCCAGCGTGAGGCCGTGCACCGAGCCGAACACGAGGCTCACGCTCGCGGTGCCGATCACCACGCCCGTGGCCACGGGCAGGAAGGCGATGACCAGCGCGCGCGGCGATGCAAAGGCCAGCAACAGCAGCCCGCCCATCACGATGCCGCCCACCACCGCGAGGTGGATCGCTTCGGTCTTGATCTTGTCGCGGCTCATCACCGAGAACACGGGCGGACCGCTCAGCAGCAGCTTGGGCGCGGTTGCGCCCATGTCGCGCGTCGCGGCCGCGTAGGCGGCGTGCACGCGCGCAATGGCGATGGCCTGCGCGTCGAGGTCGCTGCCGGCAGCGCGCGTGGTGGCGACCATCAGCGCGCGCGGCGCGGTGCGCGACATCCACACGCCGTCCTCGCTGCGCGGCGCGCTGGCGGGCGTCAGCTCCATGGCAATGCGCTGTGTCTCGCCGGTCGGGTCGCGATCAAGGAGGGGCTTGATCACGTTGCCGGCAGGCGTGCCCAGCATCGACAGCGTTTCATTGATCGCGTCGCGCAAGCCCTCGGCAGTGAACTGCCCGGGCGTGACGCCGGGCGACAGCTGGTAGCGGTGTTGGAGTACCCAGTTTCCCGCCTCGCTCCAGTCGCCGACGTCGCCGTTCTGGATCAGGTCGAAGAGCTTGCTCTCGCGCATGTCCTTTGCGACCGCGCGCGACACCGCGGCGCGCTGCTCGGCACTGCCGCCTTCGATGCCCAGCATCAGCGTGCGCGAGGCGACGCCGCTTTGCAGCTGCTCGATCAGCACGCGCTGGCGCACATCCGGGCTCTTGGGCAGAAAGGCCGAGAGGTCGGCGCCGATCTGCGTGCGCGCGATGACCACGGCTCCGCACACCAGCACCAGCAGCCACGCCAGCAGCACGACCGCCCTGCGCCGCCAGCCCGGCGGGCCGCCCGCCTGCTGCTGTGGCGTCACGGCGTGGTGCGTCCGGTGGCGCCGGACGGAGCCGCGTTGGCTGGCGCGGGTGCTGTCGCGCCCGGCGTGATGTTCATGGCCGATCGGTCACCGCCGACGAACTCCATCTCGAGCCCCAGCACGTCGCTCGCGCGGCCGCTGATGCGGATGCTGCGCACCTGCGCGGCCAGCCGGCTGTCCATCGGCACGAGGTCGAGCGTCCACTTGGCAGCGGAGCCCGACACGGTGCTGCGGAAATAGCGCTGCAGCGTGGCGCCGTCGCCGGTCAGCGTGCCACGCATGGCTTCGACCAGGCCGAGCAGCTCGGGCATGCTGTCGAGCGCCAGCGTGCGGTTGCGGCCGCCGCGCGACAACGTCAGCGTGTTGCCCTCGACCGCCATGGTCTCGACGCGCGGCGACAGCGTGCGGCGCACCAGCTTGTCGGGCGCATCGAAGCTCAGCGTGCCGCTGGCGTCGAGCGGGCCTTCCAGGCCGTGCACGAAGCGCTGTTCGGTGAAGCGGGCCTCCCCGCTCTTCTGCTTGGCCAGCAGCGTCATCAGTTCGGGCAGGTCGAACGCCGCCCAGGCCGGCACGGCGCAAAAGGCCAGTGCGAGCACGCATGCCCTGCAAAGCCAGTCAAGCCGCATCTTCGAGCCAGAAATCATGGAAATTGAACCAGTTGTAGGGATACGCGCGGCACAGCGCTTCGAGGCGTGCCACATAGGCTTCGACGGCAGCACGAATGCGCGCTTCGCGCTCCGCGGGGCTGCAAGCCGGCTCGCCGAAGTCGGCCAGCGGGTCGAATCGCACGTCATAGCGGGCACCGCCGCTGTAGAGCCCGGCCATGAAGAACACCTTGCGACGCAGCAAGGCCGCCAGGCGGAAAGGACCATCGTTGAAAACTGCGGGCTGCCCGAGGAACGGCAGCACGATGTTGTTGCCGCGCTGGTGCGCGGGCTGGTCTTCGCTGCCCGGCAGCGTGCGGTCGGCCAGCATGCCGCCCAGGCCGCCGCCGTCGAGCCAGTCGCGCAGGGCCAGCATCGAATGCGGCCGGCCCAACGCGATGACGTGCGGCCGCAGCTCGGACACGGCAATGGTGTTGAGGACAGCCGTGATGCGCTGCGCGTTGTCCGGGTACATCAGCATCGCCAGGCGCAGGTTGCACTGGTGCGTCTGCTGCTTGCAGGCGCCGAGCGCCTCGAAGCTGCCGATGTGGGCGCCGAGCAGAAAGGCGCCCCGCCCTCGCGCGATCTCGGCATCGATCGGTGCATTGCCCTCGATGCTGACCTTGAACAGGTCCAGGCGCCCACGCAGGAAATACACGCGATCGAGCACCGTCGAGGCAAAGGCGTGCAGCAGGCGGAAGCCGTCGACCCAACCCGCCTGCGGACCGATGGCCCGGAACAGGTAGCGCTTGATGTGCCGGCGCTGCGCCGGCGCGAACAGCAGGAAGTACAGGGCAATCGGCGGCAGCAGGAGGCGCGTGACGTGGCGTCCGCACACCAGCGCCATGAAAACGATGAACCGCAGCGCCAGCATGTTGCTGCGCTCGGGCGCACGGGCCCAGTCGCCGCTTTCGCCACGCTCGCCTTTCGGTGCCGCCTGCCCTGCCCTGGTTGCCTCTTTCACGGCGCGCGCCTCGACATCGGTGTGCTTCATCACGCGGACTCTTGCACGGCCGTCCAGCGGCCCGTGACAGCCACCACGCCGTCGCAACGCACGTCGAAACGCACGCCGCGACCAGGCCCGGCTTCCGGATGCAGCTCGATGGACAGCGCGGCGCCGGGCCGCACGGGCGCCAGGAACTTGGCCGCGGCGAGCGTGGGATGGGCGCCCAGCCGAGCCACCAGGGCCGGCACGCGGCGAATGGCCTCCATGACCTCGGCCAGCACCAGCGCGCCCGGCAGCAGCGGCTGGCCGGGGAAATGACCGGCAAACACGGGATGGTCAGCTGGCACCACGTGGGCCATCTGCACCGGTGTGTCGTCTTCCGCTAGCTGGGCCAGCGCAAATTCGCGCAGCGCCCGCACGGTGAGCTTGCCCGTGCCTTCGCGCGGGAAGGCCTTGACCTGCACCACGCGGCGCGGCACGAACACGGGTTCGAGCCGCTGCCGCAGGGCCGCGATGATGTCGCCCGCCGACAGCGTGGGCGCGACCACGAAGGCCACCGGCCGTACGACACCGTCGGCCACCTCGTCGGGCAGCCAGAAGGCGCCGTCGTCCACGCCGGGAATGCTGTTGAGATGAAAGTTCAGGTGCGCGAGCGAACTGCGCCGGCCTGCCACGTGGATCAGGTCGTTGGCCCGGCCGAACAGGCGAAAGCGGCGCTCGTCCAGCAGTTCGAGCACGTCGGCCATGGGCGTGGGCTCGGGAATGAAGTCGCCGCTGAAGATGAAGCGCTCGGGGCTACCGTCCGCCGAAGGCTCGGCGTGCACGCGGATCTCGCCGAAGGTCTCCCAGATCTCGTTGTCGGTGGTGCGGCGCGTGGCGACCTGCCCCGACTCGGTGCTGCCGTAGATTTCGAGCAGCACGCCGCCCATGGCCTGCTCGGCTTGCTGCGCGAGCTGCGGCGAAAGCGGCGCGGTGGCCGACAGGATCAGGTCGACCGGCGGCAGCTCGATGCCCGAGAGCAGCAATGTCTTGAGATGGAACGGCGTGGTCACCAGCGCGCGGGGTCGCGGCACCGAGGCCAGCGTCTTCGCTACATCGGCCGGGAAAAACGGCCGGCCGCTTTCGAAGGCCGCGCCGCCGAGCATTGCCAGCAGCACCGACGACTCGAGCCCGTAGCTGTGCTGCACCGGCACGGTCGCGACCAGCGTCAGGCCTTCCAGCGTGGGACGTTCGAGCACACGGCACAGCCGCTTCACGGCCACCGCGACGTCGCCCACCAGCGTGCCCCAGGTCTTGGCGTGCGGCTGCGGCACGCCGGTCGAGCCGGAGGTCAGCAGGCTGGCGGCGTGCATGGCTGCGTCGATCTGCGGCACGGGGGCCTCAGAGCTCGCGCGGTTCTGGCTGTTCTCGATCAGCACGCGCTGCATGCCTGGCGTTTGCTGCTTCAGATCGTCGGTGAGCGCAAAAAGACGTGAGCCACCGGACTCGAGCAGGCGCGCGAGCGTGTCGGGCCGCGCGTCGGGCGGCAGCAGGCTGGCATGGCCGCGCACCAGCGCCGCACCCAGGCTCACGGCAAAGGCATAGCGGTCGACGCAGAGATTGACGGCGGAGCCCTCGCCCGGAAGCTCAGGCGCGAAGCGGGCCACGTCGGCCAGGAACTGCCGCGTGCTCACGAGCACGCCGGCGCGCCAGGCCAGGATGGAATCTGGGTCTCGGTCGGTGAGCAGTGGCAGGAAACGAGTATCTGTCGTCACGCGGGCGGCGCCTGTGTCATTGGCCGCCGGGGCTGGTGTCCACCGACGATGTGCCATAGAACGCGCGCACCGCATCCACGAGGCGCGTGCGTTCGAATTCGGGATGCAGCCGATAGCGCACAAAGTGCTCGCCCACAAAGAGCAGCGTCACCATCACGGGCGACAGCACATTGGCGAACAGCGACCAGTCGGAGAACGGCCGTGTCAGGTAGATGAGGATCGACGCCAGCACCGTCAGCGCGAAGAAGCCGGTCCAGATGCGCGTGAGCTGCGTGGTGTAGGACAGCATGTGCCCCTTGAGCGGGTGCACCCGCTGCGCGAACTGCGTGATCAGCGGCAGGCCCCGGCCGCGCAGCGTGGAGCCGAACCAGCCGCACAGCGCGGCGTTGATGGCCACGTGCTGCAGCACGTACAAGCGATTGGGATCGCCCGCCTCACCCAGGAAGACGAGCGAGAAGCCGCCCACGCCCAGGACGGCCACGGCGGCAAGGCCCCAGCGACCGAACCAGCTGGCGGCAAGGCCCATGGCAGCGAGCCAGAGCGGCCCGAGCAACACCACGACCGCCCACGGTTCCGTGGCATGGAACAGCGTCATCCAGTGGGACAGGCCGGCATACGCCACGCCTGCCACCAGAAGGAGTGCTATTCGCCATCGCGACATGGGATCAGGAAGCCACGCGATGCTGGGCGACGTGGGTCGCGAGCGTACGCAGCGACTGGAAAATCTGCTGGTTGCGTTCGTCGTCAGAACGCAGCTGGAAACCATAGCGGCGCGAGACTTCGAGCGCTACTTCGAGGATGTCGATCGAATCGAGCCCGAGGCCTTCGCCATAGAGCGGGTCGGTCGGCACGATGTCCTCGGGGGCCACTTCGAGATTCAGCGCGTTCACGAGCAGCACGGCCAGCTCTTTTTCGATCGGCGACTGTTCGGAGGCATCGCCAGTGGCGGGAATGGGGGGCTGAGCAGTCGATGACAAAAAAACCTCCTAAAACTTTTTCCTGAACTACCGTGCGGGCCGTGGATTATAGGAGTGCCGCTTGATTAGACTGCCCGCTTCGATACGACCGGAGCGCCCCATGGCCGACCCACTTCTGATCGCACGGCACGACGCCATCGAGTGCAGCCTTCTCCCCAGCCTGGCCAATCGCCATGGCCTTATCACCGGCGCCACCGGCACCGGCAAGACAGTCACCCTGCAGACCATCGCCGAAAAGCTCTCCGCCATCGGCGTGCCGGTGTTCATGGCCGACGTCAAGGGCGACCTGACCGGTATCAGCCAAAAGGGTGCCATCGGCGGCAAGCTGGCAGCCACCCTCAAGGAACGCGGCATCGAGGTGCCCGAGCCCTCCGCCTGCCCCGTCACGGTGTGGGACGTGTTCGGCGAACAGGGCCACCCGGTGCGCGCCACCGTCTCCGACATGGGCCCGCTGCTGCTGGGCCGCATGCTCGACGTGAACGAAACACAGGCCGGCGTGCTGAACCTGGTGTTCAAGATCGCCGACGACAACGGCCTGCTGCTGCTCGACCTGAAAGACCTGCGCGCCATGCTGCAGTACGTGGGCGAAAACAGCAGCCAGTTCACCACCCAGTACGGCAACATCAGCGCCGCCAGCGTGGGCGCCATCCAGCGCGGCCTGTTGCAGATCGAAACCCAGGGCGGCGACAAGTTCTTCGGCGAGCCGATGCTCAACATCGCCGACTTCATGCAGACCGTGGGCGGCAAGGGGGTCGTCAACATCCTCGCGGCCGACAAGCTCATGAACTCGCCGCGCCTGTACGCCACCTTCCTGCTGTGGATGCTGTCCGAGCTGTTCGAGCAGCTGCCCGAAATCGGCGACCCCGAGCAGCCCAAGCTGGCCTTTTTCTTCGACGAGGCCCACCTGCTGTTCAACGAGGCGCCCAAGGCGTTGGTGGAACGCATCGAGCTGGTGGTGCGGCTGGTGCGCTCCAAGGGCGTGGGCGTGTATTTCGTTACGCAGAACCCGCTGGACATCCCTGACACGGTGCTGGCCCAGCTGGGCAACCGCGTGCAGCACGCGCTGCGCGCCTTCACGCCGCGCGACCAGAAGGCCGTGAAGGCGGCCGCCAGCACCATGCGCCAGAAGCCGGGCCTCGACATCGAGACGGCCATCACCGAGCTCGCGGTTGGCGAGGCGCTGGTGAGCTTCCTCGACGAAAAGGGCCGCCCGAGCGTGACCGAGCGCGTGTTCGTGCTGCCGCCCGGCAGCCAGCTCGGCCCCATCACGCCCGACCAGCGCAAGGCACTGATCGCCGGCTCGCTCGTCGCCGGCGTCTACGAGAAGACGGTAGACCGCGAATCGGCCTACGAAAAGCTCAAGGGCCGCGCCGACAGCGCACCCGACGCACCGGCAGCGACGCTGCCCGGCGGCAAGGATGCGGCGGAGGCCTCCGGCTCCGGCATGGGCGGCGTGCTCAACGACATGCTCTTCGGCACCACCGGCCCGCGCGGCGCGAAGCACGACGGCCTGGTGCAGACCATGGCCAAGTCGGCGGTGCGCACCATGGGTACGTCTGTTGGCAAGGAAATCCTGCGCGGTGTGCTCGGCGGGATCTTCGGCTCGAAGAAGCGTTGACTTGACCGGCCCAGGGCCTCTGCCGGCGCGCTACCAGCGCAGCAGGCGTGGCCCGAGCGCGGCACCAACCAGCACCGGCACAGCGATCCCGCTCACATACCAGACCGCAAGGAACGGCGCGGTCAGTTCCATGCAGTGCAGCGCGTAGACCGCCGCGCCAATGCCCCCGGCAAGCGCCCCTGCCGCAGCCCCGGCCAGCGCCGGCCGCGTGGGCGCCATTCCCTTGAGCGCCACCATCGTGGCCGCGAACACCGGCAGCGCCATCAGCCCGATGCTCAGTGCGCAGACGCGCCATGACTGCCCCATCAGCGAAGGCATGCGCTCCTCTGCCGGCACGGTGAACCAGGCGATCACCGCCAGCACCCACACCGCGAGCACGGGCAGCACCGCGCCCACCCAGGTGCGCCGCGGCTCGACGCCCGGCCGCGCAAGCCGCTCCACGGCCACGAAGCCAGCCGCTGCGATGCACAAGGGAAACAGCACCTTGACCCAGAACATCGGCCAGAACATGGCCTGCACGATGTCGCGCCGCATGCCGTACTCGCCGAACAGGATCAGGAGCGAGAACGGCAAACCCAGCAGCACCGCCAGCCAGATGCGTCGGCTGGCACGGCGGCGCGGCACGGCCACCTCGCCGCTCGCTAGCATCGCGACCAGATCGTCGGTCTTCATGCCGCACCTCCCCAGCTGTTGCCGAACCGGGCGGCCAGCGCCTTGAGCCCCCGGTGAATGCCGACCTTGACCGCCGACTCCGACATGCCTGTCAGGCTCGCGGTCTCGGCAACCGACAGGCCTTCGATCTTCACGTGCACGATCGGCAGCCGCTGGCGCTCGGGCAGGGTTTCGAGCAGGCCGCCGAGGTCGCGCTTCGCATCGCTGGCCTCTTCGGCTGATTCGGCGAACACGGCCAGGTCGTCGTCCAGCGGATCATGCAGGTCTTCGCGGACCGACTTGGCGCGCAGCAGATCGATCATCTTGTAGCGCGCAATCGCATGCACCCAGGCCGTCAGCGGCTGGTCGCTCTGGTAGGTGTGGCGCTGGTTGTGCATGGCGAGCAGGCATTCCTGGACGAGGTCTTCCACTTCATCGGGCCAGCCAAAAAGGCGCTTGCCCAGAAAGGCGCGCAGGTGCGCGCTGAGTCGCTGCAGGAAGTCGCGGTAGGCCTTCGCGTCGCCGTCGAGGCCGCGAAGGAACAGGCTGCGCAGCGCCGCTTCCGCGTCGCTCGGGTTCGTCCTGCTGCCTACGGTGTTTCGTTCCATCGGGCTGGCTGGTTACAGCCTTGTCGAAAAAAGTTCCGGTGGATTGTGCCGCGAGCGGCGGCCGGCCCCGGACCGGAGCCTCAAGACACCCGCGCCGGCGTATCCACCACGAGGCCGACGGCCTCCTTCACGCACTGTTCGATGATCGGGCCGCTCTTGCTCCTGATCTTGTCCACGTCCTGCAGATCCGACACAGTGGCGTCCTTCATGACGCCATCGGCCGCGCAGGTGCACAGCTTGGTGAGTTCCTCCTGCGATTTGTTCCCGCGCGATCCGGCGCTCTTGACGCAGCTGTCGATGAAGCTCGTCCTGAAGTTGGTCTTGAAGGCGGAATCGAAACCTTGCGAGAAGCCTTCGGTGGCCTTGTCGCAGGCAGACAGGCTCAAGGCGAGAAATACACAGAGAAGCGTGCGCATTGATTTCCTCCAGCAAAAGATGTTGTGGGTGCGGTCCGTCCACGCGCATTGTTGTTCAACATCCGCGGACCGCCGAAACGCGCTGCAACCAAGGGCGCGCCCTCGCTTGCCAGCCGCACAAGTGATCGGTACATTGCATTTTTTGAGGGCTACCAATGTCTGCAGACAGCACAACGATCCCTTCCACCCCGGGCGGTGTCACGCCCCTCCCCCCGCTTCATCCCTCGTCGTCGACCGGCCACATCCGGCTGACTTCGCACGCCGGCGGCTTCGGCGCGCTGCCCATTCACTGGGGCGCGGCCACTGCAACCGAGCGCGGACCGGTAGTCGGCACCACCACCAAGCGGGCGCATCGCAACGTGATCGGCACGCACAGCGGCTCCTACAGCGTGTACCGCGCGCTGGCAGTGGCGGCCGGGGCGCTCAAGCGCGAGCACAAGGCCGACCTCACCAACACCGCGCCCACCGACGTGATCGGGCCCTACCCGCAGTGGAGCGAGCCGGGGCGCATCGTGTCGCTGGACCCGTGGGGCGCGCTGGTGGCGGACGTGTTCTCCACCGAGCTGGCGGCGGGCTACGACATCCGCCCGACCATCGCGATCACCAAGGCGCACGTGATCCTGCCCGAGGTGATCGAGGCGCTGCAAAGCGGCCGCCTGAAGGCCGACGGCCATTTCCTCACCACCGGCGGCGCCGCGATGGTGACCAAGGCCGCCATCGAGCCCGTGTGGTACCTGCCCGAGGTGGCGCGCCGCTTCGGCTGCTCCGAGACCGACCTGCGCCGCACGCTCTTCGAGGAAACCGGCGGCATGTACCCCGAGCTGGTCACGCGCTCCGACCTCGAAGTGTTCCTGCCGCCCATCGGCGGGCAAACGCTCTACATCTTCGGCAACCCGCGCGACCTGGCCAACCCCGAAGTCGAGCTCACCGCGCGCATCCACGACGAGTGCAACGGCTCGGACGTGTTCGGCTCCGACATCTGCACCTGCCGGCCCTACCTGACGCATGCCATCGAGGAGTGCATCCAGGGCGCGCAGCGCGGCGGCGTCGGCCTCATCGCCTATTCGCGCAAGGAAGGCCGCGCGCTCGGCGAAGTCACCAAGTTCCTGGTCTACAACGCGCGCAAACGCCAGGTGGGCGGCGACACGGCCGACCAGTACTTCGCGCGCACCGAATGCGTGGCCGGCGTGCAGGACATGCGCTTCCAGGAGCTGATGCCCGACGTCTTCCACTGGCTGGGCATCAAGAAGATCCATCGGCTCGTGTCGATGAGCAACATGAAGTTCGACGCGATCACCGGCTCGGGCATCGAGATCGGCGAACGCGTGAACATTCCCGACGCGCTGATTCCGGCCGACGCCCGCGTCGAGATGGACGCCAAGATGGCCGCCGGCTATTTCACGCCCGGCCCGGTGCCGGACGCCGAGGAACTGAAGAAGGCCAAGGGCCGGGGATTGAGCGAATGAGCAACCGCAACAGCGACGACAAGAACATGCCCGTCGACGGCTCCGGCAGCCTGCCGCCGGGGGGCGCGGGCAAGGTCGATCCGTCCATCGAATTCACTGCCGACACCGCGCACCCGGCCGGCGCGGCCAGCCTGCTGCGCACCACCGCCGCCATCCGCCAGCGCGCAGGCGCCCTGCTGGCACGCGCGCGCCGGGGCGAATCGCAGTGGTTCCGCATCGGCAGCGACAACACGCTCGAAGACGCGGCGCGCACCGTCGCCGAGGTCACGCGCGAGCGCTATCCGTGGGACACCATCCCGTACCACAGCCGCTGGCGCCATTTCGAGGCCGGCGGCGTCAATCGCCTTGAAGAACTCGACGCATTGCTGGGCGAATGCGACGCCCGCCAGCGCGCCCGGGCCCACATCGACCTGGTGCTGGTGAGCGTGCTGCTCGACGCCGGCGCCGGCCCCGACTGGCACTACACCGAATCGGCCACCGGCGAGCGCTTCACGCGTTCCGAAGGGCTGGGCGTGGCGAGCTACCACGCGTTCATGAGCGGGCTTTTCTCGTCCGACCCAAACCATCCCTACCAGGCCGATGCGGCCGGCCTGCGCGGCCTGGTCACCGACCGGCTCGGCGACGCCTTCCAGGTCAGCGAGGTGAATCCGCTGGTCGGCCTGGCGGGCCGCACCACACTGCTGCGCCGGCTCGGAGAAGCCATGAGCGAGCAGCCCGAGACCTTCGGCGACGACGGCCGGCCCGGGGGCCTGTTCGACGCGCTGGTCGGCCCCTACGGCCCGGCCGCGCCGCCCACTGCGGAGATCACCGCGCACCAGATCCTCTCGCTGCTGCTCGAAACACTGTCGCGCATCTGGCCCTCGGCCAATGCCGTCGACAGCATCGCGGCCGACGGCAGCGACAGCGCGGGCGGCATCGGCTCCGGCGACCCGGCGCTGGCGCTGGGCGACTGCTGGCGCCACAGCGCGGTGCGCGGCCCCGGCCTCACCAACGGCTGGATGCCGTTTCACAAGCTCTCGCAGTGGCTCACGTATTCGCTGCTCGAACCCTTCGAATGGGCCGGCGTGAAGGTGCGCCACCTCGACGCGCTCACCGCCCTGCCCGAGTACCGCAACGGCGGCCTGCTGATCGACAGCGGGGTGATCGTGCCGAAGGACCCGGCGTTTCTCACCCGCCGCTGGAAGGCGAGCGACGAATTCATCGTCGAATGGCGCGCGCTCACCGTGGCGCTGCTCGACGAAGTGGCGCCGCGCGTGCGCAAGGTTCTCGACCGCACCGAGGAAGAGCTCCCGCTGGCCTGCGTGCTCGAAGGCGGCACCTGGGCCGCGGGCCGGGCGCTGGCACAACGCTTGCGTGACGGTGCTCCGCCTCTGCTGATCGAGAGCGACGGCACCGTCTTTTAGACTCCCGGGTTCAGCAGCAACGATAGAAAAAATTCCAATGAGCAACGTCCACCTCGTCAACCACCCCCTCGTCCAGCACAAGCTCACGCTGATGCGCCGCAAGGATGCGTCCACCAACAGCTTCCGCCGGCTCCTCAACGAAATCAGCATGCTGATGGCCTACGAGGTCACGCGCGACATGCCGATGCAGGACATCGAGGTCGAAACCCCGCTCGAGACCATGCAGGCCAAGGTCATCGACGGCAAGAAGCTGGTGCTGGTATCCATTCTTCGCGCCGGCACCGGCATCCTGGACGGCATGCTGACAGTGGTGCCCGGCGCCCGCGTCGGCCACATCGGCCTGTACCGCGACCCGAAGACGCTGACGGCTGTCGAGTACTACTTCAAGATGCCCGGCGAGATGGAGAACCGCGACGTGATCGTGGTCGACCCGATGCTGGCCACCGGCAACTCGGCCGTGGCCGCGGTCGAGCGCCTGAAGGAGCTCAACCCCAAGTCGATCAAGTTCGTCTGCCTGCTGACCTGCCCCGAAGGCGTGGCGACGATGCAGAAGGCCCACCCGGATGTGCCGATCTACACCGCCGCGATCGACCGCGAGTTGAACAGCCACGGCTACATCCTGCCGGGTCTGGGCGACGCAGGCGATCGCATCTTCGGCACCAAGTAACGCCCCGGCGTCCGATCGAAGGGCGCCGCGCTGCCCCCGGGCGGCGACAAGAAGATTTCCATACCTCGAGGAGAAGCACCGTGACAGCACGCCGCCAGTTGATCATCCGTTCCGTCGCCATTGCCACAGCACTTGCGGCCGGCGCGCCCGGCCTTGCGCTCGCGCAGGCCAAGCTGAAGGTGGCGGCGGTGTACACCGTGCCGTTCGAGCAGCAATGGGTGGGCCGCATCCACAAGGCGCTGAAGGCGGCCGAGGCGCGCGGCGAGATCGAATACAAGGCCACCGAGAACGTCAGCAACGCCGACTACGAACGCGTGATGCGCGAGTACGCCACGGCCGGCAACCAGCTGATCCTGGGCGAGGTCTTCGGCGTGGAAGCTGCGGCACGCAAGGTCGCGAAAGACTTTCCGAAGGTCGCCTTCCTGATGGGCTCGTCGCTCAAGCCGCAGGCGCCCAACTTCAGCGTGTTCGACAACTACATCCAGGAGCCGGCCTACCTGAGCGGCATGGTGGCCGGCGGCATGACGAAGAGCAATCGCATCGGCATGGTCGGCGGCTTCCCGATTCCGGAGGTCAACCGGCTGATGAACGCGTTCATGGCCGGCGCGAAGGAAACGAATCCGAAGGTCGAGTTCAGCGTGAGCTTCATCAACAGCTGGTTCGACCCGCCGAAGGCCAAGGAAGCGGCCTTCGCCATGATCGACAAGGGCGCGGACGTGATGTACGCCGAGCGCTTCGGCGTCTCTGACGCAGCCAAGGAAAAGGGCAAGCTCGCCATCGGCAACGTGATCGACACCCAGAGCCAGTACCCCGACACGGTGGTCGCCTCGGCCCTGTGGAATTTCGAGCCCGCGGCCGACCGCGCGATCAAGCTCGTGAAGGAAGGCAAGTTCGCGGCCGAAGACTACGGCGTGTACGCGCAGATGAAGCACAAGGGTTCAGAGCTGGCGCCACTGGGCACCTTCGAGAAGAAGGTGCCTGCCGACATCGTCGCCAAGGTGAAAGCCAAGCAGGCGGACATCCTCTCGGGCAAGTTCACGGTGAAGGTGGACGACGCGCAACCGAAGTCCACCGCAAAGTGAGCGCACCGATGAAGATCCGCTGGGTTTCCCTTCTCGCGGCCGGCGTGCTGGCCCTTGGCCTCGCGGGCTGCGTCGGCGTCTACAAGGGCACTGGCGTCAGCATCAACAGCAGCACGCGCCTCGACGACACGCCGCGCATCGCGGTGCTGTCGGCCTTCGAGCCCGAGCTCAAGCTGTTGCTCACGCGCCTGCAAGGCCCGGCGAAGCACAGCGTGAACGGCGTGGAGTTCACCACCGGCACGCTCGAAGGCAAGCCCGTGGTGCTGTTCCTGTCGGGCATCAGCATGACGAACGCGACGATGAACACGCAGCTCGTGCTCAATCGCTTCCGCGTGACGAACATCGTGTTCAGCGGC
This sequence comes from Variovorax sp. YR566, assembly GCF_051992195.1. NCBI lineage: Bacteria > Pseudomonadati > Pseudomonadota > Betaproteobacteria > Burkholderiales > Comamonadaceae > Variovorax > Variovorax sp. YR566. The sequence continues at coordinate 4,078,241 of NZ_CP197092.1, forward strand.
ATCGCGGGTGGCGTGAATCCGTCTCTGCATGTGGGCGACGTCACGGTGCCGGCGCAATGGGGCCAGTACCTCGAAGTGCTGATGGCGCGCGAAACCGCGCCCGGCAAGTACGCCGCGCCACCCTTCATCACCGACGCCACGCTGCCCAACTTCGGCATGATGTTCCCGCGCCCGGTGGAGGTGCGCTCGGCCGCGCGTCCGGAGATCCAGCGCAAGTTCTGGTTCGAGGCCGATCCGAAGATGCTCGAGGTGGCACGCAGCATCCGCAACGTCGACCTGGCCAACTGCAGCGCCGGCAAGTGCCTGCCGCGCAAGCCCCAACTGGTAGTTGGCGGCAACGGCGTCTCGGGCCAGGCCTTCATGGACAACAAGGCCTACCGCGAATACACCTACAAGACCTTCCAGGCCAACGTGCTCGACATGGAAACCGCGGCCGTGGGCATGGTCGCCTACAGCAACGGCGTGCCGTACATCGCCTTCCGCTCGCTCAGCGACCTCGCAGGCGGCGGCGACGGCGAGAACGAGATGGGCACCTTCATGGGCATCGCGGCGGACAACTCCGCCAAGGTCATGCTGGCTTTCCTGGCTGCGTGGAAGTGACCCAGTCTTCTCTCCCTCCCACGGAGGGAGGAAGCGACGCCACCGTCCTGCGCCTCCAGGGCATCACCAAGCGCTTCGGCAGCCTCGTCGCCAACGACGCCATTTCCCTCGACCTGCAGGCCGGCGAAGTGCTGGCGCTGCTCGGCGAGAACGGCGCGGGCAAGTCGACGCTGATGTCGATTCTGTTCGGCCACTACGTCGCCGACGAAGGCAGCATCGAAGTCTTCGGCGCACCGCTGCCGCCAGGCAACCCCAAGGCCGCGCTCACTGCCGGCGTGGGCATGGTGCACCAGCACTTCACGCTGGCCGACAACCTCAGCGTGCTCGACAACGTGATGATGGGCACCGAGCCGCTGTGGCGCCCGGTGTCGCGCCGCGCGGCCGCACGCGCCCGGCTTCTCGGCGTGGCCCAGCGCTTCGGCCTGCCGGTGCAGCCTGACGCGCAGATCGGCAGCCTGTCGGTCGGCGAGCGCCAGCGGGTGGAAATTCTCAAGGCGCTGTATCGCGGCGCGCGCATCCTGATCCTCGACGAGCCGACCGCCGTGCTGACGCCACAGGAAAGCGAGGCACTGTTCGCCACGCTCGCGCAGATGGTGGCACAAGGGCTGTCGGTGATCTTCATCAGCCACAAGCTCGGCGAGGTGCTGCGCGTGTCGCATCGCATCGCAGTGCTGCGCGGCGGCAAGCTCGTGGCCGAAGCGCGCACGGCCGATACCACGCAGGCGCAGCTGGCGCTGTGGATGGTCGGGCATGCGGTCGATGCGCCGCAGCGGCGGCCAGCCAAGTCGGTGGGCGATGCCGTCTGCGTTCTCGACCACGTGAGCACCGCGTCAGACAAGAACGGCGGGCAAGACCGGCTGCGCGAGGTGTCGCTGACGCTGCGCGCCGGCGAGATCACCGCCATCGCCGGTGTTTCCGGCAACGGGCAGGTGGCGCTGGCCGAGCTGCTGTGCGGCACGCGCCGCGCCACGTCTGGCACGGCTCAACTGATGGGCCGCGCCTTGCCGCCCTCGCCCGCCCGGCTGGTGCAGCGCGGTGTCGCGCGCATTCCGGAAGACCGGCATGCCGTCGGCGTGGTCGGCGACCTGCCGGTGTGGGAGAACGCTGTGTCGGAGCGCCTGCGCAGCCCGGTGTTCTCGCGCTGGTCGTGGATCGTGAAGCGCGCGGCCGCCCGCCTGCATGCGCGACGCATCGAAAAGGCATTCGACGTGCGCGGCGCCGGCCTGATGGCGCCGGCCCGTTCGCTCTCCGGCGGGAACATGCAGAAACTGATTCTGGGCCGCGCCCTGCTGGCGCCCGAGCAGCCCGAAGCGGCCAAGGGCGACGACAACAAGAAGTACCCGAACCGCGCGCCGCGCCTGATCGTCGCGCACCAGCCGACCTGGGGTCTCGACATCGGCGCGGTGGCCTATGTGCAGCAGCAGCTCATTGCCGCGCGCGATGCTGGCGCGGCGGTGCTGGTGATTTCCGACGATCTCGACGAAGTGCTCGCGCTCGGCGACCGCGTGGCCGTGATGCACGGCGGCCATCTGGGCGAAGCCCGCCCGGCCGCGGCCTGGACACGCGAAGCCATCGGGCTGGCCATGGCCGGCGCGACGGCTGCCCACGCCAAGGGAGCCACGCCATGATGCGGCTCGAACGGCGCCACGAAACCTCGCGCACGGCGCTGGTGCTTGCGCCCATCGGTGCGGTCGTCTTCACCATGGCAGTCAGCGCGCTGCTCGTGCTGTGGGCCGGTGCGCCGGTCGGCCGCACCTACGCGCTGCTGCTGCAGGGCGGCTTCGGCTCGGTGTTCGCATGGAGCGAGACGCTGACCCGCGCGATCCCGCTGATCCTCACCGGGCTGGCCGCCACGGTCGCCTTCAAGGCGCGGCTCTTCAACATCGGCGCCGAGGGGCAGCTCTATGCCGGCGCGCTGGCGGCCGTCGCCGTGGGCGGCATGCATGGCGGCACGGGCTTCGAGCTGTCGCCGTGGCTGCTGTTCCCGCTGATGATGCTGGCCGCCGCCGTGGCGGGTGCGCTGATGCTGCTGGGTCCGGCGCTGATGAAGAACAAGCTCGGCGTGGACGAAGTCGTCACCACGCTGCTGATCAACTTCATCGTGCTGCTGGGCGTGTCGGCGCTGCTCGACGGGCCGATGAAAGACCCCAGCGCCATGGGCTGGCCACAGAGCGTGTCGCTGCAGTCCGATCTCGAACTCGGCAAGCTCATCGCGCAGACGCGCGTGCACACCGGGCTGCTATGGGCCGTATCGCTCGCGGTGATGGTGTGGGCGGTCTTCAAGTACACGGTGCTGGGCTTCGACATCCGTGCCGTGGGTGCGAATGCGCGTGCCGCGGCCTTCGCTGGCGTGCCGGTGACGCGCACCGTGGTGATGGTGGCGCTGCTCTCGGGCGCGCTGGCCGGGCTGGCGGGCGCGATCGAGGTGGCGGGCCGCACGAGCTACGTCACGCTCGACATGTCGCCGGGCTATGGCTACACGGGCATCGTGATTGCGATGCTGGCAGGGCTGCATCCGCTGGGCGTGATTGCGGCTGCCGTGTTCGTTGCGGGCGTGCTGGTCGGTGCCGACACCATGAGCCGCGCGGTCGGCGTGCCCACGTACATCGCCGACGTGATCGTCGCCGCATCGCTGATCGCGGTGCTGGTGGCGACATTGCTGACGCAATACCGGGTGCGGATGAAGAAATGACGGACTTCCTCGACATCCTCGCCAACCCCGCCTTCTGGGTCGCGGTGCTGCGCATCGCCACGCCGCTGATTCTGGGCACGCTCGGCGTGCTGCTGTGCGAGCGCGCGGGCGTGCTCAACCTCGGCATCGAAGGGATCATGGTCGCGGGCGCCTTCACCGGCTGGCTCGCGGTGTATGCGGGCGCGCCACTGTGGATGGGCGTGGGCGTGGCTGCGCTCACGGGCATGGTGTTCGGGCTGCTGCATGCCTTTCTGACCGTCGGGCTTGCGCTGTCGCAGCATGTGTCGGGGCTGGGCATCACGCTGCTTGCCACCGCGCTCAGCTACTTCGGCTACCGCGTGAGCTTTCCGAAAGTGAGCTCGCCACCGACCATCACGCCGTTTGCACCGATGGACTGGCTGCCGGTGCCGATCCTGAATGCGCAGACCGCGCTCACGCTGTTCGCGCTGCTGCTGGTGCCCGTGGTGGGCTGGGTGCTGTACCGCACGCCGCTCGGCCTCGCGCTGCGCATGGTCGGCGAGAACCCTCAGGCGGCCGAGAGCCAGGGCGTGTCGGTCGCGGCAACGCGCACCGGCGCCATCGTCGCGGGCTCCGCGCTGATGGGCGTGGCGGGCTCGTTCCTCACGTTGTCGGCCTTCAACGCCTTCTTCTTCAACATGGTGAACGGCCGCGGCTGGATCTGCGTGGCACTGGTGGTGTTCGCTTCGTGGCGGCCGGGCAAGGCGCTGATCGGCGCGCTGCTGTTCGCATTCTTCGACGCGCTGCAGCTGCGGCTGCAACAATCGGGCGATGCAGTGCTGCCTTACCAGCTGTACCTGATGCTGCCCTACCTGCTGTCGATCCTGGCGCTGGTGCTGGTGGCTCGCAAGGCGAGCTATCCGCAGGCGCTGATGAAACCGTACCGCAAGGGGGAACGCTGATGATGACCACCCGGACCGCCACCGCCGCGCGAGGCGCCCTGCTCGCGGCGCTGCTGGCGCTGCTGGCGCTGGGCGGCAACGGTGCGCATGCACTTGGCATGAACTACGGCTACGAGGCCTTCAGCACCGCCGACGCCGTGACCTGGGTGCAGATGTGCGGCACCTGGGGCAAGGACCACCAGGGCACCTACCGGGTGGTGCACGCCGAGCAGTACGCCCAGTCCTTCCTCTACGTGCAATGGATGACGCGCGACGCCAACGGCAGCCTGCGCGCCGAGCACACGGTGGCGATCGCCGAGCTCGACAACGACCATGCGGAAATCTCGCTGTCCGACCTCACCTGCCGCGCCACGCCGCGCGGCATCGTGGTGACGGCCAAGGCCGACTCGGGGCACGACGAGAAGCTGCGCCGCGTGACCATCGAGGTCGGGCCTGCGCCGGGGCAGTACCGGTACCGGGCGCAGAGCACGCGCTGAAGCGGCTCTCCGGCGGCGCTCAAAGCGGCCGAAAATACCGTTCAACCGATCACAGGGTCCCACGATGCTCGACCTCCTCATCACCAACGCCACCCTCCCTGACGGCCGCACCGGCATGTCGATTGCCGTCGAGGGCGGCCGTATCGCCGAAGTGACCGACGGCCTCGTCGCCCCGGCGCGCGAAACGCTCGATGCGCAAGGCCTGCTGCTCGCCCCCCACTTCGTCGACCCGCATTTCCACATGGACGCCACGCTCAGCTACGGCCTGCCGCGCGTCAATGAAAGCGGCACGCTGCTCGAAGGCATTGCGCTGTGGGGCGAGCTGAAGCCGCTGCTCACGGCCGATGCGTTGATCGAACGCGCGCTGGCCTACTGCGACTGGGCCGTGGCCAAGGGACTGCTGGCCGTGCGCTCCCATGTGGACACCAGCGACCCGAGCCTGCTGGCGGTCGACGCGCTGCTCGAGGTCAAGCGCCAGGTGGCGCCCTACCTCGATCTGCAGTTGGTCGCCTTTCCGCAGGACGGCGTGTTGCGCTCCCCGGGCGGCATCGAGAACCTGGAGCGCGCGCTCGACAAGGGCGTGGACGTGGTCGGCGGCATTCCGCATTTCGAGCGCACCATGGCCGATGGCGCGGCCAGCGTGAAGCTGCTGTGCGAAATCGCAGCCGGGCGGGGCAAGCTGGTCGACATGCATTGCGACGAGTCCGACGACCCGCTCTCGCGCCACATCGAGACGCTGGCCTTCGAGGCGCAGCGCCTCGGCATGCAAGGCCGAGTGACGGGCTCGCACTGCACATCGATGCACTCGATGGACAACTACTACGTGAGCAAGCTGCTGCCGCTGATCGCGCAGAGCGGCGTGGCCGTCATCGCAAACCCGCTCATCAACATCACGCTGCAGGGCCGCCACGACACCTACCCCAAACGCCGCGGCATGACGCGCGTGCCCGAGCTGATGGCCGCCGGCGTGAACGTGGCCTTCGGCCACGACTGCGTGATGGACCCGTGGTACGGCATGGGCTCGGGCGACATGCTCGAAGTGGCGCACATGGGCCTGCACGTGGCGCAGATGACCAGCCAGGCCGGCATCCGCCAGTGCTTCGAGGCGGTGACGACGAATGCGGCGCGCGTGATGCACCTGCAGGGTTACGGCATCGAGGCGGGCTGCGACGCGAGCTTCGTGCTGCTGCAGGCGCGCGATCCGGTCGAGGCGATCCGCCTGCGCGCCACGCGACTCAAGGTGTTCCGCAAGGGGCGCTTGGTGGCCGAAACGCCTGCTGCCACTGCGAGCCTGCACCTCACGGGACGCGACGCCGCAACGAGCTGGATGGCACCGAAGCGCGCCGGCTGAACGAGGCCGTCAGCCCGGCGGCAACGGCAGCCGCAGGCGTGCATGCAGGCCCTCGCCCGCGGGTGTCTCCAGTTCGAGCCGACCGCCATGCGCCTGCGCGATGCGCTGCACGATGGCCAGGCCGAGCCCCGCACCTGCCGTCCCGCCGCGATCCGCATTGCCACGGCGGAACGCCTGCTTGAGAGCATCCGCCTCGGCCGGGTCGATGCCGTCGCCGTGGTCGGCGACTTCGACAATCGCCTCCTGCCCTACCACGCGCGTCGACAGCGTGACCGGCGCCCGGCCGTGGCGCCAGGCGTTCTCGATCAGGTTGCCGATGGCGCGCTGCATGGCCTGCTGGCGCAGCGGCAGCGTGGGCGCGCCGCCCAGCTGCAGCGCCATGGGCCGGCCATGGTCGGCGCTGGCCGCGCCCAGCGCCCGGGCCATGTCGTCGAGCGATGTCGGCACCGGCAGCTCGTCACCGTCGCCGCGCGCAAAGTCGAGGAACTGGCCGACGATGGCGTCCATTTCTTCCACGCTGCGCGTCATGCTGCTCACGAGCTCGGGCTCCATGCGGTCGCGCAATATTTCCACGCCCAGGCGCAGCTTGGTGAGCGGCGTGCGCAGGTCGTGCGAGATGCCGGCCAACATCAGGGCGCGCTCGCGCTCGGTCTGGCGCAGGCTGCCAACCAGTTGATTGAAGCTGCGGCTCACGGTCGCGACTTCGGTGGGACCGTCTTCGGGCAGCGGCATGGGCTCGCGGCCCGCCGCCAGCGTGTGCGCGGCCTCCACCACGCGCACCAGCGGCCGGTTGAGCCGGCGCTGGAACCAAAGCGCACCCGCCAGCGCGAGCAACGCGCTGCCTACAGATACCGCCACCAGCGCACCCGTGAATTCGCGCGCGGGCAAGAGGCCGGGCATCACGACCCAGTGATCGCTTCCATCGAGCGTGAGCCGCAGCGCCAGGCCGCCGTCGGGCTCGCGGCGCCACACGGCCTCCACGCCCTGGCTCGCGATGCGCGCCGACACCGAGCGCACGAAGCCGCGCTCCAGCGGAGTGAGCAGCACGCGCGGGCCGCGCGCCTTGTCGGCGCGGCCAGCCGTCGCCTGCTGGTTGAACCCGTCCACGAATGCCGGCCGCTGGGCCGGCGGCAGTGCCAGCATGCCCGCGCGGATGGCTGCCACGTTGCGCGCCACGCTCTCGGCAATCTGGTCGAGCCGTGGCTTGATGACCATCTCGCGCAACAGCAACCCGCCGCCAATCTGGCCCAGCGCGATGAGCAGCACGAGCAGCAGCGCGTTGCGCCCGAACAGGCTGCGTGGAAAGAGCTTCATGGCACGAACAGGTAACCCACGCCCCAGACCGTGCGGATGTGGCGCGGTTGCGCGGAATCGGCCTCGATGAGCTTGCGCAGGCGCATGACCTGCACGTCGATGCTGCGGTCGGTGGCCTCGTGCTCGCGGCCGTGGGCCAGTTCGATCAGGCGCTCGCGGCCCAACGGCCGGTTGGCGTTGAGCGCCAGCGCCTGGAGCAGCGAAAACTCACCGGTGGTCAGGGGGATGTCTTCTTTCGCGCCCTCCACCTCGCGCTCGAGGCGTCGCTCGCCAAGGTGCAGCGTGAAGGTGCCGAAGCGCACGCTTTCCTGCACCGGCGCCGGCCCGGTGTGCGCGCCCAGCATGCGCTGGCGCCGCACCAGCGCCTGAATGCGTGCCAGCAACTCGCGCGGGTTAAAGGGCTTCGGCAGGTAGTCGTCGGCGCCCATCTCGAGGCCGACGATGCGGTCGACCGGGTCGCCGCGCGCAGTCAGCATCAGGATGGGAATGGTCTCGCCCTGTGCGCGCAGCCGGCGGCACACAGCCAGTCCGTCTTCGCCGGGCATCATGACGTCGAGCACCAGCACGTCGAAGCGCTCGCGCGCGAGCAGCTTGTCGAGCGGCTGGGCGCTCTCGACGGTGCGCACGGCATAGCCCTGGTCGCCGAGGTAGCGCTGCAGCAGCGCGCGCAGGTCGGCTTCGTCGTCGGCAATCAGGATGCGGGCCAGCGCTTCGGTCATGCGGCGAATCGTAACGGCGGCTGCCTTGCCCGGTCGCGCGGGAATTCATGACAAACGATGACAGAGCCCCGGACGGGCGCTCACGGATTGTCATGAACGCACCGCGCTGCGCCATGGCTGGCTCACATCTCGCGGCCACAGTCGCTTTCACGGCTTCGCGAGGTGCGCAGCCGGCACCGCAAGGAGTCTTGAACATGAAGCGCGTTCTTTCCCTGTCCACTTCCGCCGCGCTGGCCGGCGTGCTGCTGGCGGCGGCCTTCACGGCCACCCAAGCTGGCGCGGCCAGCCGGCATGTCGTGCGGCCCAACGCCGCGGGTGGCACCACCGCCACGAACATGCGCGCGGTACGCGGGCCCGGCGGAGGCTATGCAGCCCGCGCCGGCACGACCTCGGTCAACCCCGACGGCTCGGCCAGCCACCGCAGTGGCTTCGCTGCAGCCGGCACGCGCGGCAGCGCAGAAAGCAGCGGCAGCGCGAGCCGCGACGCATCGGGCAACGTGACCCAGAGCCGCAGCACCACCGCCACCAGCGCCGCCACCGGCAACAGCGTGCAGAGCAGCACGAGCTACAACAGCGCCACCGGCCTGACGCACAGCGCCACCTGCTACAGCGCGGCCGGCGCGGTCATTCCCTGCCGTTGATGCAAGGGAGCGTGCCCATGACAACCCGCCACGTCCTGCCGCTGCTGCTCGCAGCCGTGTCCTTTGCCGCCTGCGCCCAGGCGCCCGATGCCGGCCGCGCCGAACAGATGCGCGCCGAGCTGCACAAGCGCTTCGGCGCCGCCGACACCAACGTCGACGGCCGTCTCACACGCGACGAAGCACGCGGCAAGATGCCGTGGGTCTACCGCAACTTCGACGCCATCGACAGCGCTCACGCAGGCTCGGTGACGATGGCGCAGATCGAGGCCTATGCCGTGACCCAGCAACGCAGCAGCCGGCAGAAATAGCATGTCCTTCGACCTGATCCGCGAATCGATGGGGCCGGGCATCGCGCTGTGGCTGACCGGCCTGCTCGTCTTCGTGCTGGCCGCAGCCACGCTCGAAGGCCTGGTGCAGAGCTTCGTGCGGCGCCAGGCCTACGACTGGCGCGCCTACGGCGCCTCGCTGGCCGACGCGGTAGGCCGGCGCGCGGTCGATGCGCTGGGCCTGTCGATTGCCGCGCCGGTGCTGGCCTGGGCGCACGCGCACCGGGTCGACACCATTTCACTGTCGACGCCCGCGGCCTTCGCACTGCTCTTCGTAGGGCAGGAGTTCTGCTACTACTGGTATCACCGCGCGGCGCACCGCGTGCGCTGGTTCTGGGCCACGCACGCGGTGCACCACTCGCCCAACGAGCTCACGCTGGCTGCCGCGCTGCGCCTGGGCTGGACGGGCAAGCTCACCGGCACGGCCCTGTTCTTCGCGCCGCTGGTGTGGCTGGGCTTTCCGCCGCTGGCGGTGGTGGCCACGCTGGCGGCCAACCTGCTCTACCAGTTCTGGCTGCACGCGCCGTGGATGCCGCGCCTGGGGCCGCTCGAATGGGTACTGAACACGCCGACGCACCACAAGGTGCATCACGCGTCGAACCCGGAATACCTCGACCGCAACTACGGCGGCGTGCTGATCGTGTTCGACCGGATGTTCGGCACCTTCGCTGCCGAACGCAAGGACGTGACACTGCGCTACGGCCTCACCACGCCGCTGCGCACCCACAACCCGTTGCGCATCGCCTTCCACGAGTGGGTGAACCTGGGCCGCGACCTCTGGAAGGCCGACGGCTGGCGCGCGAAAATCTCGACCCTCTTCGGTCCTCCGGGAGCTTCGTCATGACACATTTGCTGCGGATTTGCGCGGCCTGGCTGGGCATGCTGCTCTTCTTTCCGGCGATGGCACAGCAAGTTGGCGCGCCGGTCGCCGCCAGCGGCGTGCAACGGCTTGCCGACGTGCCCTACGGCCCCGATGCACGCCAGCGCATGGACGTCTATCTGCCACCGAACGCACGCAACGCCCTGGTGCTCGTGATGGTCCACGGCGGCGCGTGGATGTTCGGCAACAAGGCAGCCGCCTCGGTGGTCGACGTGAAGATCGAGCACTGGGTGCGCGACCAGGGCTTCATCCTGGTGTCGGTGGGCTACCGCTTCGTGCCGCAGGTCGACGTGATGCAGCAGGCCCAGGACGTGGCGCGCGCGGTGGCCACTGCGCAGGCAAGCGCGCCTTCGTGGGGCGGCGATGCGGGCCGCTTCGTGCTCATGGGCCATTCGGCCGGCGCGCACCTTGTTGCGCTGATCAGTGCATCGCCCGGCATCGCGCGGCAGCAAGGCGCACGCCCGTGGCTCGGCACCGTGGCACTCGACAGCGCGGCGCTGGACACTGCGGCACTGATGCGACGTCGCCACATGCCCTTCTACGACCGCGTGTTCGGCGACGACCCCGCCTACTGGCGCACCGTATCGCCCACCGACACTCTTGCGCCTGGTGCACCACCGATGCTGCTGGTGTGCTCGACCCAGCGGCGCGATGGCTCGTGCACGCAGGCGAATCAGTTCGCGACTCGGGTCACGGCAATTGGTGGCCGCGCGGAGGTAGTGACTGAAGACCTCACGCACGCGCAGATCGACGGTGAACTGGGCCTGCCCGGTGCCTACACGGCGTCGGTGGACGCGTTCATCCGGTCACTGCGCAAGGCGCCGGGCGAACGCTAGGCCACGCGATCCGGCTGCGGCTCGGGCGCCAGTTGCTGCGCAAGCGCCTCCAGCGCCTCGCCCACCGGCCGTTCGACCTTCAGCGAGAGCAGCGCATCGGCCCGTGTGCGCCCCAGGTTCACCGCCGCCACGGGCTTGCCCGCCGCGGCGGCCGCTTGCACGAAGCGAAAGCCCGAATACACCATCAGCGACGAACCGGCCACGAGCACCGCGTCGGCTTCTTCCAGCGCCGCGAAGGCGGCCGTGACGCGCTCCTTCGGCACGCTTTCGCCGAAGAACACGACGTCGGGCTTGAGCAGGCCACCGCAGTGCGTGCACGCGGGCACGTCGAAGGCGGAGAAATCATGGCCCTGGAGATCGGCGTCGCCGTCTGGCGCGGCACGGGCTTCGAGTTCGGCCCAACTCGGATTGCGCTGCCTCAATTCGAGTTGCAGCGCCGCGCGCGGCGTGCGCCGCTCGCAGACCATGCAGCGCACGGTGTCGATGCGCCCGTGCAGGTCGATGGCGCCGCGGCTGCCGGCCGCTTCGTGCAAGCCATCGACGTTCTGCGTGAGCAGCAAGCCCACGCGGCCCGCCGCCTCCAGCCGCGCCAGCGCGCGATGCGCCGCACCCGGACGGGCGCCGGCCATGGTCGGCCAGCCGATCAGGCTGCGCGCCCAGTAGCGCTGTCGCGTGGACTCCTCGCCCATGAAGGCCTGGTAGGTGACGGGCGACGGGCGCTTCCATTCGCCCTCGACGTCCCGGTAGTCGGGAATGCCCGATTCGGTGCTGCACCCCGCGCCGGTGAGCACGAAGAGCTTGCGGTGGCGGGTGGCGAAGTCGGCGAGCGCGGTGGAATTGGCGTCCATCCGGGGAGCATACGTGGCCGCGCCAGAGGCTGCGCGGCCGGGGAAATAGCCAGCCATTGCGCCCGCAGGCCGCTCTTCCTACGATGCCCACTTCCCCCGAAAAAAGGAATTCGCATGCAAGTACAAGGCGCCTGTCACTGCGGCCAGATCACCTTCGAAGCCGACCTCGATCCGGAGAAGGTTTCGCTGTGCAATTGCAGCGACTGCCAGGTGCTGTCGGGCTCCGCCTACCGCGTGTCGGTGCCTGTGCCGGCCTCCAGCTTCCGGCTGCTGACCGGCACGCCGAAGACCTACGTGAAGACGGCAGACAGCGGCGCGCGGCGACGACACGGCTTCTGCGCGAACTGCGGCTCGCCAATCTGGGCCGCCGCGGACAGCGACACACCGCCAAGCTATGCGCTGCGCGTGGGAGCACTGGCGCAGCGCGCATTGCTGCCCCCGCGTCGCCGTATCTGGTGCCGCTCCGCGCTGGCGTGGTCGGAAGACCTGAGTGGGCTGCCGGCCATCGACGGACAACCCTCCTGAGCGCGGCAGCCTCAGAAGCGGACGCAGACGGATTGCCGCTCCTGCAGCACCGCCTCTTGCGCGAAGCGCTGGCGGTAAGTGCCGATGATGCTGGCGATGGCGGCGTCGTCCTTGTCGCTGCGCGGATGCAGCAGCACCACCAGCTTGGAGCGCTCGCGCACCACGTCGCCCGACACGCCGCGCCACTGGCCGGCGGCATCGATCACCGTCAGGCCCTGCGGAAAAGCCGGCGTCATGGTGGTGTCGAGAAAGCCCGTCCACTCGGCATCCGACACCTGGCCGCCCGAGGGAATGGCCCGGCCGAAATAGAGCGTGTCGCGCTCGAAGGTCTCGAAGCTGCTCCCGCAGGCTTTCGCCGCACCAGGCGCCGATGGCAAGGCGCTGCATCCGGCGAGCACCGCGGCCATCGCGACGGCTGCCAGCGCGGTGCGGACAAGGGGCGAAATACCTGTAGTCATGCGAAATACCTCCATGCGTGATCAACCCGGCAGAAAGACCAGCGGCGCAGGCTGGCCCTCGGCGGGCGGCGTACCGTGGTCGAGCAGGCGCCAGCCGGGATTCCAGCGCGACAGACGACCTTCTGCAACGGCGGCCTCCAGTGTCGACTGGGCTTTTTCAGGATGCTGCCAATCGAGCGCCAACGTGCGCAAGTCCCAGTCCCACCAGGGGCAGGCCTGGATACGTTCGATGAGCGCATCGGGAAAACGCTGGCGGATCACCCTGGCCGGCACGCCGCCAACGACGGTGAAAGGCGCCACATCGCGGGTCACCACAGCGCCCGCTCCGATCACTGCGCCGTCGCCGACGGTGATGCCGCTCTTGAGGCTCACCCTGGAGCCAATCCACACGTCATTGCCGATCACGACTGGAGAGTGCGACGGGAACTGACCGACTGACTGGTGCCGGTAGGGCTCCGGAAAATTCGGCGCATAGGCCAGCATGTGCGTCGTGAGCCAGCCGGCGGGATGATCCGACAGGGTCTGCACACCGTCGCCGATCGAGCAATAGCGCCCCATGCGCACGTCCACGAGCAGCGCACCGGGCGAGATGCTCGAATACGCGCCCACGGAGCACCCGCCGTGCATCTGCACGGCATGCCACACGCGCACCGGTGTCTCGAAGCGGAATGGCGTTGGCAGCAGCGAGCCTTCCGACAGGAACAGCCCGTAGCTTTCGAGCCCCTTCGACAGTTCAGCGTTGATCGAGAGGCTCATGGGCGACGCGGATCAAGCCTCGGGCGCGATGGCCTCGGCGTATTCGTAGAGCGCGCCGAGGATTTCCTCGCCACGCTCGTCGGCGTTCTCGGACAGCGCATCGACCTCGCTGAACAACATCTCGATGGTGCGCGCCCCGCCCTCGCCCTTGAAGAGCTTTGCCACGCGCAAGGCTTCCCAGCGTTCGGCCTCGTCCTCATTGAGCAGTTCGGGCCAGTTGCGTGCGCGGTAGCGGAACAGGATCTCGTCGAGCCGTCCGTCGTCGAAGCCGGTGCGGTCTTTGGCCAGCTCCTCGGGCGACAGGCCGCGCAGCTGGTTCAGCCGTCGGCGGTCGGCGTTGCCGACGAAGCCGCCGTAGAGGTCTTCATCGACGTCAGGCGTTGCCTCCTTTGGCCGGGCATACACCTGCGACCAGATGGCGCTCATGTCGGGCAGGTCGCGTGCGATGGCGGCATGCCGCATGGCCGTGTCGAGGTCGACGCCCCAGCGCTCGGCCATGGCCGGCGCCAGCGTGCGCAGGTTGCCGACCACCATCGGCGACTTGTTCAGGTGCACGCCCTTCACGGGCAGCCGCACCACGCCTTCGGGCAGGTCGGCCGTGCGGGTGAACAGGCGCAGCCGCAGCGTGTCGACGTCGATGTCGCGCAGCTCGCTCGGGTCATACGCAAGGTCCCAGGCGAGCAGCTCGTTCTTGTTGGTCGGATGGCTGGCCAGCGGCCACATCACGGCCAGGCAGCCGCGCTCGACCGGGAACATGCCCGAGACATGCAGGAAGGGCTTCGCGGTTTCGCGCATCGCGGGCAGGCCGAGTTCGCTGGCGACACGGTCCTTCTTGTGCAGGCCGAATGCGAAGTCGAACAGCTTGGGCTGCTTGTCGCGGATCAGGCGTGCCAGTGCGATGGTGGCGCGCACGTCGGAGAGCGCATCGTGCGCCGACTCGTGCAGCAGGCCGTTGGCGCGCGCCAGGTCTTCGAGCTTGAAGCTGGGCTTGCCGTCTTCCTTCTTCGGCCACTCGATGCCGTCGGGGCGCAGCGCGTACGTCAGGCGCACCACGTCGAGCAGGTCCCAGCGGCCGCAGTCGTTCTGCCATTCGCGCGCATAGGGGTCGATCAGGTTGCGCCAGAACAGGAAGCGCGTGACCTCGTCGTCGAAGCGAATGGTGTTGTAGCCGACGCCGATCGTGCCGGGCTGCGAGAAGGCGCGCTCGATGTGCGCGGCGAATTCATGCTCGGGGATGCCGCGCTCCAGGCACACCTGCGGCGTGATGCCGGTGATCAGGCAGGCCTCGGGGCTGGGCAGGTAGTCCGGCGCGGGCTTGCAATAAATCATCAGCGGCTCGCCGACTTCGTTGAGCTCGGCGTCGGTGCGGATGGCGGCGAACTGAGAGGGACGATCGCGACGCGGCACTGCGCCGAAGGTTTCGTAGTCGTGCCAGAGAAAGGTGTGGTTCATTCAGAGCAAGGGTGAAAACAAGCGCGCAATGGCGTCGCCGAGGCGGCGCCAGAAACTCTGGTGCCGGTTGCCGCGCACCGCGCCGGAACTCTGCAGGTCGGTCTCGAACTGCGCCGCCAGCGGCCGGGCGAGTTCCGGACCATAAACCACCGCACACACCTCGAAGTTGAGGCGGAAGCTGCGGTTGTCGAAATTCGCGGTGCCGATCATCGCGCAATGGTCGTCGACCACCAAGGTCTTGGAATGCAGCATGCGCGCCTTGTACTCCCAGACCTTCACGCCGGCGGCGATGAGCTCGTCGAAGTACGAGCGCGCGGCGGCGCTCACGATGGCCGAATCGCTGCGGCGCGGCACCAGCAGACGCACGTCGACGCCACGCAGCGCGGCACTGGTGAGCGCCATCAGCGCCGGCTCGCCGGGCACGAAGTACGGCGTGGTGAGCCAGGCGCGATGCGTGGCCGAGTGAATGGCCTCGACGTGCATTCGGTGAATGGCTTCCATCGCGTTGTCGGGGCCGCTGGTGACGATCTGCACGGGAATGTCGCCGGCTTCCAGCTGCGGCAGCATGGCGTTCAGGGTGTCGTCCATGCCGCGCGGGTCTTCGCCGGTGGCGTAGGTCCAGTCTTCGAGGAAGGTGGTCTGCAGCCAGCGCACCGCGCTGCCTTCGATGCGCAGGTGCACATCGTGGTAGGCGTCGGGGTTGGTGCGCTTGTCTTCCTCGTCGGTGATGTTCACGCCGCCCGTGAAGCCGATGCGACCATCGCACACAACGATCTTGCGGTGTGTGCGGTAGTTGGTCACCGGGCGCAGGCGGCGGCCGATCTTGGTGTCGTGGAACAGCGCGACCTTCACGCCCGCCTCAAGCATCGGCGCCATGAAATTGCGGCCGATGCGCTTGGAGCCCAGTGCGTCGATCAGCAGCCGCACCGCCACGCCCTGCTTCGCGCGCTCGATCAGCAGGTCGCGCAAGGCAGTGCCGATCTTGTCAGGCTCGAAGATGTAGTACTCGAGGTGGATGTGGTTCTGCGCGGCGCGCACGGCCTCGAAGATTGCGTCGAAAGTGCGCGCGCCGCCCGAGAGCAACTCGACATCAACGGCGCTCGACACTGGCAGCCCACAGGTCGCGGTGCCCAGTTTGGCCATCTGCTGCAGCGCCGGTGGGGCGTTCTGCGCCGCATCGCGCAGCCGCGCCACGTCGGCCTGGGCGGAGGCGCCGGCGCGGCTGCGCAGGCGCTTGAGCCGCTGTTTTCGCAGGCGCTGCGGCCCGAGAAAGTAGTAGATGACGAAGCCCGCGAACGGCAGCAGCGCCAGCGACAGGATCCAGCTCATCGTGGACACCGGCGCGCGCTTCTGCATCACGATCCAGATCGACAACACCGCGATGTAGCCGCTCCACGCCAGGGAGAGGCCGGTTTTCCATTCGTGGCTGAGTTCGGGGAGGATCAAGGCGAGGAGGCTTCGTGATTTCGGCGGCCCAAAGAAAAAGGCCGGCAGCGTGATGGTAAAGCGAGCTGGTATTTCGTGAGATTTCGCTAGCTTGCTTTCATCGCGTTTTCATTGGGGGATACCCGGCGAGGCCATTGAATTTACTACTCGCCTTCTTACTTGTTCTTAGCCCTCTCTCTAGCTTTTTCCTAGCTATGACTCAACTGCCCACCCCCTCCTCACACTCGCGTGCGCGGAAGAACGCGCCGATCAATTTCACGGACGCGACCGCATCGACAAAGGCGCCCGGAGAATACCAAGACGCAAAGCAACCAGCGTTACGGCTGTATGTCTCGCCAAAGGGAGCCCGCACATGGACCCTCTACAAATGGTCGGGCGCGCGCAATCAGGCTGTGCGCAAGAAGATCGGAAACGTCACCTCGATGAACGTAAAGGTCGCTCGGCAAGAGGCTGCGCGGCTCGCCCTGGAACTGGAAAAAGGTGCCGATCTCCGCAGATCCAACAAGGTCGTCGAGGGCACATTGGAGAGTGTCGTCAAGGCGTACACGGTCGAGGCCAAGCAAAAGGGTGCGCGCCAGTGGTACTGGGCAGAGCGGCATATCAACCGTTCATTCAGCGACTGGCTGAAACTACCCCTGAGCAAGATCACCTTTGCCAAGCTGGACGAGCGATATCGGGAAATTGCCTTCGGCACTGGAGAGAAGCCCAAACGCGGCAAAGGGGCGGCCAGCATGTCGATTCAAGCGTTGCGCACGGTGTATGCCTATGCGATCAAAAAGGACATGTACGAGGGCAAAAACGTCGCGCAACTGATCGAGGTCGAGGCGGCGAAGCCCCGGCAGCGCGTCATGGTCGGCGACGAGCAAGCTCGAATCATGGAGGCGCTGAGGTCCCCGCAATTTCGGCCCCACGTCTACCCATTCTTCCGGCTGCTCATGCTCACCGGCGTGCGGTGGTCGAACCTAGCCGCCGCGCGCTGGGAGAACATTGACCTCAAAAACAGGACATGGATCATTCCCGCCGAAAAGAGCAAGGCGGGTCATGTCATGGAACTCCATCTGCGTGAAGAGGCCGTCGAACTGTTCGAGGGCCAGAAGGGCCAGAGCGACGAATGGGTGTTTCCCTCCCCCAACGGCGCAATGCGGGACGGCAAGCGCACCCACCTGATCGATCCGATGCTGTCGTGGAAGGCGGTTCTCAAGCTCGCTGGAATCACCGAGCGCCTGACGCCCCACGATTTGCGGCGCAGCTTCGGCTCGATCCTGCTCGAACAGGGAGTGCCGATGCCCGCCGTGTCGAAGATGCTCGGCCACAGCAATGTCGCCACCACCGAGAAGCACTACGGCGTCTACAGCCCGAAATACCTCCGCGAGCAACTCGATAGGGTCAGAGGTTGAAAACCAAACCAACGGAGGAAAGAGATCATGAAGAAAGTAATCTGTGCCTTGCTGGCCTGTGCGGCTACGTCAGCATTCGCGTTCGACTACAAGCTGACATTCGACCAGACATGCAGCTACGACTCGGCCAAACGAACATTTCCTTGCAAAAAATCCGACCAACCCGTCACTGAACTCAAGGAAGTGCGGGGAAAGTGGTTTGGCGTGAACCCTGGCGGCACCAATGTCATAGAGCTTGAAGTGCTGAAGGACGACCAATACATCACGGTTCTTCGGAATCCGGTGTATTTCAGCGGGATCAGTCTCGTCCACCTTATGAAGAAAACGGGACGGTTCTATTGGTCTGAAACTGCGTATTCCGACATCCGTGGGGCAGATGAATCCACCATGATGGTCGGAACTTTTGTGCTCGGATTCAGCCGCTAAAACTATAGCAACTGCTATTAGCAGAGACTGCTAGCAACAAAAGCGATCTCGGTGGACGCCGCCTCACCGCCGCTTGAAGATCGAGGGCCCTCAATCGCTCCATCAAGGGTCACTTATGTCTATGCCATCTCAAGCGCAAATCTTCAATGCTCTCATTGAGGAGCATAGGAAGATGGAGGCGGCGCTAATAAATCAGATCGCGCGCGCTCGTCTGGATCTGATCCGCGTTGAAAGCAATATCGCCTTCTTCGAGCGTCACCACCCAAGGGTCAGCAGCACAATGCCGCTTTCAGGCTGCGCCCGTTAATCTCGCCTCGCAGGTACTTGATCTTGATGTTAAGCGCTGCATCAGGGTCGAGTCCCACGTACAGAAGATGGTGGATGAACGTGGGGCTCACGACATAGGCGAGGTCGTCGTCAGCAAGCCCCTGAGCGACGATGGCGAGCATCAGTTCTTGGCATGCCTCGATGGGCGTGTACGGCAGGCCGGGGCGCAGCGGCGGGAGGTTCGGGCCGACCGGTCCCTTGTCTAGAATCGCCTTCGGAAGATCGAGCCCCGTAAACGCGCCGACCGGCCCGGACGATACCCGACTACCCTCCCCGCCCGCCGTCGCTGCCAGCGACGATCTGCCAGCTTGCACGACGCATGAATCGGGGGGTGCTACGGGCGAAACTCGCGGGCTCCCGTCCGAAAGCGCCTCTACATTTGTGCAGAACGGCGTTGAATCCACCATTCGCCCCTTAGTGCTTGGTGGCTCCAGCGCTCTCTTCACGAATCCGCTGCGCCTCGGCAACGATGGCGAGGCACACCTGGTCCTGGTCGATGCCCGCCGCCGACGCGGGGTGGATCGTGACCAGATCGCCGATGTCGATGCCGACTGAGAGCATGTACTCCAGCATCTGAAGCAGCGCCCACGTGACGGCTGTGTCGAGCCGCCCGAACCGCCCTCGCATGCTGGCGACCATCTGATTGCCCCCTGCGTCTATGGACCGCACGCTCATCGAATAGGCATCGGGGCCGGCCTCCGGATGGTCGAATAGGTGGCCGATATAGACGTGGTCCTCGATGGCAAGGGTGCCGAGGTACGCGACATGCTGGAGAGGGTTAGAAGCCACGGGGATTCCCATCACGTTGGGCGAGCCGAGCTATTAGTTGAGCCGCGATAGCGTCTTGCGATTCATCCTGCGAACCCATCGTGGCGGATGGAGAGCCCGTTTGCCCCATGATGGTTGCGGGAGGATTCGGTCGAACTGTCGAGCGTCGCGCCTCAATCAGTCGGTTGGCTTCGTCGGCCATCCATTGCTGCCGTTGCCGCAGTTGCTCGGGTGACAGCTCGTAGTGCGGCCGTCCTGCAAACGGCATCGAATTTGGGTCCATGAATGTCATTGCGCCTCCTGAATCGCAGGCTGCTGGGTAGACAAGGCTCGTGCCACCTGCGGCACTAGTTCTCGCAACCGATCCCCCACCGCGGGCACTTGTGCGGCAAGGTGTTCGAGCGCTGTGCGCTGAGCCGCTGGTGGAAGCGACGCAATCTGGCGAATGAACCTGTCAGGCACGACACCGCGCAGACCATTCACCAGGAACGACATGCCGGGGCCAGAGTACAGCGCTGCAGCGAGCGTAGCCCCGGCTGCGGGCCCGCCCAGCGATACCCCACCCGCAGCCGCCGCCCCCAGCAGAGCCCGGCCCGCCGTCCCACTGTCGGGTACGGTGTTCGGCAGCACGCTCTGACCGGCCCGATTGAGAGCGCCGGGCGTCTGGTTGTATTGGCCGATGGCACGGTTGAGTTGGCGGGGGGTGAACTGGCCGGTCGCGCTCTTATCAGCCGCGCTGACGACCGGCAGCAGGTTGCGATATGCGCTACGGGCAGCACCGAGCACCTTGATCGCCTCCGGCGTCACGCCCTCGACTGTGTCTCGCAACGACGCTTGAAGCTGGTACAGAGCCTCGCCCAACGGGTGGTCTGCCGGGTTCATGGAACTGGTGTGCTTGCGTGCGAGAAAACCAATTTCGGAATCAATGCCCTTCGCCACGTCACCGCTGATCGGGCCACCCCGCTGCGCAGCTTCGCTGATCGCCGGCATGATCTTCTGGGCGGCATATTTCATGATCGCGCCCTTCTGCTCGTCCGTGATGAGCGGGATTTTGTCGATGGACACGAGGGCACTCGACAGCGCCGTTTTCACATTTTTCGGCTGGATGAAGGTCTGCGGAAGCACGCGGTCGTATGCATCGGAGACAGCTTTGCTGGCCTGCTCGACGGCTTCTGCACCGGAGCCTCTGACCATGACACCAAGTGGCTTGAGAGCAGCGTTGATTTCAGCGTTGCCGTATTCACTGATGGAGCGGCCTCGGGCGTATTTGATGACGCTGCCCACGAGGGGAATCGACGTGGCGCTGTCCTCGATGCCGCGAATGGCGCTGCCAATGGGGCCGTCCCCGAACAACTGCCCCGGAGTCGGCCGCACGCCCGCGTCGATGAGCGCTTGGGCCTCCTTGGAAATGAATGGCCGAACCAGACCGCCGAGCGTGCGAGTCAGAATCCGACCGCCAGCGGCCCCAGCCCCGCCAGCCAGCGCCGCCGAACCGCGCTCATCTGGATCGGCGGTTGCAGCGGCATATCCAGCGTTGGCGCCAACATCGCCAGCGACACGAAGAGACTTGCCGGCAAGGCCATTCATGGTCTTGGTGAGCACGCTCACGGCCCGATTCGCCGCACCGACCGGAGCAAGGGAGGCGGCAACATCGGCACCGACCTCGCCGACCGTCCCGGCTGTTCCCAGTTCGCTCTTGTGCTGCTTGTAGTAAGCACCCTCAGCATCCATCTTTGACGGGTCAACCCCGCCCAGCATGCCGCCATCGACAGTCGGCACCATCGGGCGAACGACGCTGCGCAGCGCGCCCTTCGCTCCTTCGAGCACCCTTTCCGTTGTGCTCAGGGCTTCATACTTGCTCGGCTCCTTGGGCGGAAATTGCTTACGAAGCACTGCGGTGATCGCATCGTCGTCCATATCGTCCGGAAACGAGCCCGTGGAGCCGTCCGGGAGTGCGATGAGCTTCGCCATGGCCTATTCCAGTCGCCCAGTGGCGGGGTTGTAGACGCGAATCTTGGGAGCGGACGCGGGTTGCTGATCGGCTGCGGTCCTCACGGCGTCACGGATCGACGGTCCAGCAGGCGGCTGCGCGGGCACCGGGCCGTTCGCAGCGCGATTCATGATCCTGCGCACCTGCTTGAGCGCAGCAAGGCGCGTCTCGGTAGGCAACTCCTTGTTCGCGAGGTCGCCGCCTTGCTTCTTGAGAAACGCCAAGTCAGCGTCCGACACCTGGCCGGCCATGCGGGGAATGTTCGCCACGATGCCATTCGCAACGGTCTCAAGAGCGGCCGCAGCCTTTGCACCGTCCGTCGAGAAGCCAGCCGCACCGGCGATAGTGTCGCGAAGCGATCCGACCTTGGACCCAGTGGCCGTCTTCAGCAGGGACTCGGCTTCATTCAGGTCTTCCAGCGCCTTGGCAGCGTTGGCCTTGTTCTCCCCTTGCTTCGTGCGGTCCGCAGTGAGCGACGCTGTTTCTCGCCCGATGCCGCCGAGGGGGAACTGCTCACCGGTCAGCTTGTTGACGCGCACCGCGTTGCCTTGGGCGTCCTGAATGATTTGGTAGTTACTGGCCTTGTCTCCGCCTCCACCGCCACCATTGGCCCGGACAGCTGCGGTAAGCGTGCGCCGAAGGTCATTGGAGTCGCCAGCAAGATCGCGGCGCAATTGCTCATTGCTTGCATCGTGGTCGCGCTTGTATTCCAGGTCTTCCTGCTGCTTTCGCTGCGACTCCGCGATGGTCTGAGCACGGGCCTCCTTCCGATCAGCGCGAACAGCAACCCGCTCGGGCTCGTTAACGAGTTGATCTTTGGCGTAGTCCACCATCAGCGAACGCAGCGCAGGGATTTGGGCGCCCTGCTGGGCCCACGCGAGCTTCGTTGCTTGAGGGGCATCGTCCGGAGGCTTAACGGCCATGTGCCGGTTGACGGCCTGCATTTCGTACTTGTCGTACCCAGTCTGGTCGGCATCCAAGCCCTTCTTCTCCAACGCTTGAGTAAGCTGCTCGACCAGCGGCGTCAACATCTGTGTCTTGGACGGAGGCACGTAGTAGCCCGAGACCATCTGCCCTTGCGGCGCGGCTTTCTCCCGAGCAGCCTTCATCCGTTCCTTGAGATCGGCTTCGCGATCACGCAATCGATGCTGTTGCAAGATCAGGGAGGTGTTGCCGAAACTGGCGGGCAATTGGTCAACATCGCCGTAGTAGTCCATTGAAGACATGGTTTGCTCCTGTTACTCGTTGCCTGAGCCCACGAGGCTCACCGCAGCCTCAATGTGATCGCGCAACGTCTCGGGCGGCAACGGACGATCTGCATCCGTGCCCATTTGTCGCTGTAGGGCGGCCGTCAACTGCTCGTCCTCCAGCCGTTGGTTGGCCTGACGGAGATAGCTCAGCACCTCCGGATTGGCGGCACGGTCGGGGCGGTGCGTGTCTCGGGGAGCGAACGGCATCGCAAGCCCCGCTGCCCACGCTGGATTTGCCTTGCGGTCCTCAGCGGTCACGCTGGAGTTGTTGATTGCGTCAGGCCGAGCGCGCGCCCCGCTCTCGGCACGCCGAAACTGCTCAATGTCCCGAACGAAGTGCTGGTATGCCTCAGGGTTGGATTCACGCAGCAGCCTCAAATGCGTGAGGATGCCGGGGCGCGATAGCACCGCCATCTCATCGTCGGCCAGATAGTTCGGGTGGATGTTTGGGGGCATATCAGCTCCTAGGGGTTGCTGGTTTCCACGGCTGCGGACCAGCGTGGGAAGTTGCTGCAGCGCGCGGATACGTGGTGGCGCGCGCTTCCTGACCGCGAAGGCGCAGTTCAGCTGCGCGCGCGGCCTCCGCGACCCCGTAGTACTCAGCCAGCGCTGGCTGTAGCCCGATCAACCCTGACTCGGGACTGTTCCAAACGTAGGGGCGCAGTTCCTCATCCAGAGTGAGAGGCACATGTTCTGGATGGTGTGGCGAGAACGTTGGCATCCGCGCCGGTGTTCTCGCCGCACTCTTCGGCAACGCGGCCTGCGCGAGTGCGGCTTCAATCGTGGTGGACGTGGAGTGGAGGCATGGGTTTGGCGTCAGCGGCGGCAGGTGGGCTTTGCGCAAGTGGGGATAGCGCACAGCCATGGCGGCTGGGTCAGCCTTGAATGCGTCGAGCAGCGCAGCCTGAGCCTTCCCCGCGCACTCTTCATAAACCCGCAACGATTCGCACAAACGATCTTCCCTAACAAGCGGCTCCCTGCCACTATCGGGGCACGTCCCGTTACTTTCAGAATCAACGGATGACAAAGAATTCCGATTCATTTCGCAATTGCCTGAGAATATTTAATTCTCCTCGAATTACGAAAATCGGTAAATTAAAATCATTAATTGAGGGAATTAGGATTTACCCCTAATTGAGAAATCATGGAACCCCAAAATACAATAAATCTTAGTGAACTCAATGTCGAAACATTTTTACTCAGAAATCGCATCACGAGCGAAGATTGGGAAAAGGCAAAAATCGACTTCAGCGATCTGCTTGCGATTGGAATCGACCACAACGATCAGGCTGAACAGCTTGCAGACACCGCTGTCCTGTTCGCCAAAATAATTCAAAAATTTGAAGGTGTGCACTCTGTCCGCTGGAGGATCAAAAATCCAGAACACCTAATGGGAAAAATCGTTCGCAAGCGCGCCAAAGGAGAGCCCAAATACGCAGATATCAATAAAAGCAATTACTTCACGATAGTTACAGACTTAATTGGAATACGCGCACTTCATCTATTCAAAGAAGATTGTTTTATTATTGACAGACCGATGAGAGGAACTTGGCAACTGGAAGAGGAGCCAATCGCCTATCTTCGTGATGGAGATCAAAGCCCGATAACTGATCGTCTCCGAGAATGTAAATTTGAAATTAAAAATCATCCTGCGGGTTATCGGTCAATCCACTACGTTTTCTCAAGTCAGCCGGTGGGGCGAAGGGTCATCACTGAGGTACAGGTACGGACCATCTTTGAGGAAGGCTGGAGTGAGATCGATCACAACGTGCGATACCCAAATTTCTCGGACAATCAGTTGGTTGCATTCTTTCTCGCCATTTTCAATCGGATGGCAGGCAGCGCAGATGAAATGGGTGCGTTTGTTCGAGGACTAATACAAACCTTGGAGCGCAACGAAAAAGATCTGATTGAAGCCGGAGAAGAGAAAGGCAAAATCCTTGGAGAAATGAGCAAGGCCCTTCAAGAACTGGATGGATTGAAAGAGCAGGATGCACAGTCCCAAACTCTCATTGCTGAGCTGCAATCAAAAGTCAAAAAACTCAACCAATCCGAAGGAGCCCTTTCCCGGGCTGTCGACTACGAACAAATCCTTAGAGCTGTGAGCAGCGGAAAAACTCTTAGCGAGACGATGAAAAACATTAGTGCATTGGCAGACTTACGTTCTCAAGCGAATCTAGGCATGGTCGCGGCAAGGGATGCGCAGGAGGCATTAAATCCACAGCTTGGCCTTTTGCGCCCGCCTAGGAAAAATCCATGATTTTGCTGCCACGCTGCATGCATATTTAGACTGCCAGTTTGCGAAGGGGGCTCAACACAGTACAGCCACCCACCCCCTCCGCCGCTTCATGGGTATCCATGTGAAGCCATGAGCAGCCCAGCCCATGACAAGCAGGCTCTTGGGTCATAGCTGGCCGTGCTGGGTCATGAGGCATCGACAGCAGGTCTCAGCCTTCAAACCGTCTACCCTCCCCGTCGCGGCAGCCCCCGGCGCAATGCAAGTCCTCCGAACGACCGGCGCACACGAAGCCGGGATACCGGATCGCTATGCGGTATCCCTTGAGCGTCAATGACCTACGGGCGGCAGCTAGGCAAATGGACTAGCAGCGGATCGGTCGGCGCGAATAGAGACGCTAGGAGCCGCGATCCGCTCCGGGGCTACTCGGGTAGCTACTCGCCGGAATCGCGCGTTCTGCCAGCCCCTGGCAAGCGGGGATCGTCATGAACGGGTTCTACGCTCGGCGCAATTTTCGGGGTCGCGTCAGAAATTGCCAGCCCGCTCTCGATCAGCTTCGTGGCCTCAGCGCCGAGACGATATGCGTGTCGCTGCGCACTAAGCCACGGCATTTGATCAATCCGGTGCACGTTGTCGGTGCTGACGTGCTGATCTGGCTTACCCCATCCACGATCCAACAAGGCTGACGCGGCCTTTACCTTGGCTTGAAGGTCTTCGCCCTGTTCGATCACGTCGATGAGCGCCTTTACGGCCTTCGGAGTCGCCCGCTGCGCCAACCGGCGCGCTTCGACCATCGGCGGCTTGAGTTTGCCGATCTCAAGCTCAGTGCAGACGCCAGCTGCGCATTCTTCAGGCGTCCAATATTCAATGAGTGGTTCTTCCATATTCGCTCCTGTATGCGGGTTCATGCTGATGAGGCTGCGGGCTTTGTCACCCCCCTACCCCCCCTCGTTTTCTAAAACTTTCTCCCGGTTCGTTTTCTCCCCTTTTCCTGCAACAAAGCGCTCCCTTTTTCTCTCCCTCCTAAATCTAAAAAGAGAACAGGGGGTGACAGGGGGTAGCGCGTCGAAACCCTTACGCGGCGGGGCTTCCGCGACCCCTCCACCAGTTCCGCCGCACAGGGGGTCGAACCGGGGTCCGAATCGTTTGACAGGGGGTACACCGGCCCAACGGCGCGCTTTCCTACCCCCGGTCCGACTCGCTTGAAGGGGGGTCGCCGCCCGCTTTGAGGGGGGGTCGCGCTAGGCGTCATATTTCTTCGCCTTCACGGAGAACGTCGCGTCAAACTTCGTCTTTTCCATGAACCAGAGCCGCCGCTCGCCCAGCGGATTCTTGTTTGGGTCCGCCTGCTCGAATCCGAGCTTGCGTAGCGGGTTTGTCAGCGCCGTCGCGCCACCGCCCGCATGCTTAAACCCCGGGGGCATCAGTTCGGTTAAATCGGTGAGCTTGAAGCCGGTGATAACGCGCCCTTTGTATGGGCCGCTGCGGAGCCGGGGTGCGAAGTTGGCGCCTTCGATCACATCGATGATCTGCTCCATGTTGAGGTCGGTCTTCACGTGCCGCATAGCGCTCTCGGCCGCCCCGTCCACCTCATCGAATTTCTCGCAGGACTCGACCGCGATGAGCGCCGCTCCGAGCAGATCGTCAGCCGCCGCTTCCATGCCGGCGAAGTCGAACTTGCCCCCCATGAAATCCACATCGAGCAAGTCCAGCACCGCGAACCGCGTCATGCCTGCCGAGTCTTCAAACAGGAAGTCGGGCTTGTCCACGGGCACATAGAACACGCAGCGGCGGGGCATGTCGACGTTCACGCGGCCGTAGGGCATGCGGATGTTGTCGACCGCGGTGCTGATATCGGATTTAACGTGTTCGATCCCGCTGCTGCTTAGCGCGGCCATTTCGTCATGAACCGCAACTAGGCACGAGCCGTAGGTCATCGCGAGGTCTTTGCCCGCCGAGTTCGCCTTGGAAACAAGCGAGACATTGCTCTGCCCAACAATGCTATTCATGAAGAATGTCTTGCCGATACCCTGAGGTCCGGCGAGACAAAACGCCGTGCGCATCGGGCACCCGGGGCGAAGCGCACGCCCCACCACGGCCATCAAGAACTTCCGGCCCCAGCGTCGGTTCCACGGCGTGTCCGGCGCGCGCAAATATCGCAACGTCCAAGCGTTGAGCGCGTCGTCAGCGGCCTGCATTGCCTCCGTGCCCGTCTCGCGCAACCGATCCGCCGACGCGCGCACGCGGTCATTGAACGGGGAACGCTGATCCCGAGCGATGCGGCTGGCAATAGCCTCCCGCATCGCTTGGCTCGTGATCGTGCGCCCACTGCCGTTGAAACCAAGCTGCTTCTGAAAAAAGTGCAGCATGTTGTTGTCGCCCACGTTCTCGACCAGTTCCGCATCGCCGAACATCGCGCGCCTGCGGTCCCGATCAAGCCATAGCCGACCGCGAAACTCCGGATGGAACTCCAGCAGCCGGTCGAAGTTGTAAGCAATCGCCTGCGGCAGCTGCCGTTCTTCGCCACGCCGTCCGACCGACTGGGTGATCAACTGGTATTTGCGCGCCAATGCCTCCGGGTTCTCGGGCAGGGTTAATGTCGATTGTTCGATCACTCCACCCATCACAGCCTCGTAACCGAGCTCGGCCACCAGATCATCGAACTTCGCACCCACGCGCAGGCCCGACAGATCCATGATGACCACATCTACGTCGAGCACCATCAACGCGGCAGCGAAGGCCGAATAAGCCTGCCCCACGTTCGTGTTGGTCTTGTAATCAGCATCTGGCCAGAGCCGAACCCTCACACGCTGACCGGGACATGCGGCTTGAATGCGGGCGACTTCGCCGACGATCCACGGATGCAATTGGCCCTTGTTCTCGGGGTCGCCCCAGTTGTTGCAGCCAGGTATACCGATAGCGCACTGGCTACCGTGAAGCACGGCGCATGCGGTCTTCTTCTCGCCCTCGTGGATGTCGAGGATCGCGGCAGGCGTGCCATCGACTCGACCGGGATGCATGTACGGGATCGACGCGAAAAAACCAGCAGTTCGCTTCGATGGGCGCACGTACTTTTTGGTGCTGATTTCGTAAGGGGTGCTCGCTTTGAAGCGCGGCTTGCGCACCGTGACCTGCTCGCACGGCGTACCGTCTGGATTCCAGTACGGAAACGCATAGTGCATCGACACCCAGACCGCCATATTCTGAGCGTCTTTCTGACCATCATCGATGATCTGAACGTCTGGCCACGGCGTGCGCCCTTCGCCCATGACCGCGACGGCCACCAAGTCCTCCGGCTTGAGCCCGGACTTCGCCAGATCGTCTTGCATCCACGTGAGGGCCGCATTTTCGATAGCGAATAACGCGCTCACGGTGCACCTCCATTCCGGCCAGCATGCTGCCCCGGCGCGCGGCGCACTGGCGGCTTCTTCGGCTGATTTTTGGGTGCGTAGCCCAGCATGCCCAGCCTTGGCACTGCGTCTTGATCTGTTGGCGCTGGGGGCTGCGCGAGGGCGCGTTTGAGGATGGGTTCGGTCATTTCAGTCGCCCTCTTTTGACTGGCCTTGATTTCGTTCATCAACGCAGCAGCGCGCCGACGCGCTTCAGCGTGTGGCAAACAGGCTTCGGGGTATGTCTCTGCCGCCGCACGCGCCGCCGCCTCTTTGACCAGCCGCTGCACATGCATCCGCATGCGGTGCTGGGTGAGGGTTTTGACCGCGCCATTGACGGCGACCAAGCTCCACATGTTTGTTGCTCGGTGGTACCTCACCTCGCCGAGACGGCGCAGGACTTGATCTTGCACGATCACCCCCTGCCCGACAGCCGAGCAATGCGCTGATGCGTCTCGTCATCTGCTTTGCGCTGGACTTCGATTGCGGCTAGTGATTCTTCTGTCGCTTGACGATGAGCCGCGAGAATTTCGGATTTGGCACGGAGCTGTTTCTGTTCTTCTTCCAGCTTGCGCAGGACGCGTTGCTCTTGCTCACGCTTCCTGGTTGCGGCTCGAAGGGCTGCGCTATCGCGCCACTCTTGGAATTTCGCAAACCACTGGTCTGCGACGTGTTCTGAGTACAGATTTGCGGTACCGATGCGAAATGATGGAACCAGCTTCGGCGCGTCTTCATCGGACAGCGACACGCGCAGGTGGTTAGGCGTGATCCCCACGCGAGCGGCGAGATGAGCGAAGGTGACGAATCCCGGTAAAGGCGAGGCTGCGTCAGCCTTCGCCACGTCCACCGGCACTTTGCTGAGGTCGGGCAGTTGCGATGCATTGGTCATTGAGCTCTCCATGCGGCAGCTCAACCGGGAGGTTGAGCTGGAAACTTTGAAGGGGTGCCCCGGTGGCCGCCACAGGCATGCGGTCCGGGGCAAAAGCTGTTAACCCTCGCGGGCTAATAGCTCCTATCGTAGGGATCGAGGGGGCCGAAAGCGAGCGAAATACTCGCGTGCGGCCGACTATCGTTAGTGCTCTACAGGCCGAACACACGCCTCGACCTCAGCCCTCTTGAACAGGACTCTGCGACCGAAACGGTACTGCGTCGGAAGATGATTGGCGCGCCGAGTCATCGCAACGCGCAGTGCGTTCTCGGTCGTGTTGAGGTAGGTCGCCGTCTGCTTGACGGTCATGTAGGGGCTCTGCGCCCGCGCTGCGACGAGGGAAACTGCAGACGCGGCTTCCCTCTGACCTGAGCTAGTCATGATGTGATCCTCGGTTTGGATAAGTGCGGAAGACTTGTTCGTGACCGTTGCAGCCACTGGCCTGAGCCGCTCCCGATGGCACCTGCTGGCGCTATCCCGAGAGGTTGCCGAAATTCAAAGTTTCGACAGAACGAGCACATCGATTTCTCGACGCGATGTACAGATCGTATAGCCGAAGACGGGCTGAAGTCCAGAGCGGGTGGAGTGCAACACTTGGTAAAGGCCAAATTGCATCAGCGCTTGCGAAGCAACTGACGTCGGTGCAACCCTGTTGCACTACCGCTCGTCTGAAATGTTCAACCTGCAAGCTGGTCAGCCATAGACGGCCAATGCGTGCACGCCTCAAAATTTCTTGTCGGACGAACGTATTGCATCGTCACCAACGGAAAGCAAACCATGACCGATTTCAACCTGACCATTGGCGCGCCCTCTTCCACGCGCCTTAGCAACTTACCCGCGACCAAGTACACCTCTGCGCCCCGATCAGCCCCAATCAAGGCTGTAGTGAACGGCGTCGAGTGTCCCGCATGGACAACCGAGGGCAAGGGAAAGTCTCAGGCGATCAGCTGCTATATCTACTTCAAACAGGACGACGCCCTGTACTACGTGAAAGTCGCAGGCCCCGGCGAACTCGCCGCCGCTCGACAGTCCCTCGTCATCACGACCGATGCATACGAGGAAGTCATGACCAAGGTGCCGCCGCGCCCGGTCACGAAGCGCCGCCGCATCGCCAAGAGCGAAGCCTAGAATCCCGTCCCGCCTAGCTTTGGCCTAGCTTTTTCCCTCTGCCACGGTCGTTTCCCCTCGTAGAAACGACAAAGGCCGATAGCGTGATGCTACCGGCCTTTGGAGGCGGTTCCGCAACCTCATCGGCCGCGGACTGCCCGGTTCTTTCAACCTGTCGCAGCTTCTTCAGCTTCGGGCTTCGACTTGCCTTCCTTCTTCGAAAGCGGCTGGATGTCGAGCAGCACTTCGTCCTTGTCGTCGAGGTCGACTTCGAGGCGGCCGCCGTCGGTCAGGCGACCGAACAGCAGCTCGTCGGCCAGCGCACGACGAATCGTGTCCTGGATCAGGCGCTGCATCGGGCGTGCACCCATCAACGGATCGAAGCCCTTCTTCGCCAGGTGCTTGCGCAGCTTGTCGCTGAAGGTGACTTCCACCTTCTTCTCGCTGAGTTGCGTTTCCAGCTGGAGCAGGAACTTGTCGACCACGCGCAGGATGATGTTCTCATCGAGCGCCTTGAAGTTGACGATGGCATCCAGCCGGTTGCGGAACTCGGGCGAGAACAGGCGCTTGATGTCGCCCATTTCGTCGCCCGCCTGGCGCGGGTTGGTGAAGCCGATGGTCGCCTTGTTCATGGTCTCGGCACCCGCATTCGTCGTCATGATGATGATGACGTTGCGGAAGTCGGCCTTGCGCCCGTTGTTGTCCGTCAGCGTGCCATGGTCCATGACCTGCAGCAGCACGTTGAAGATGTCCGGGTGTGCCTTCTCGATTTCGTCGAGCAGCAGCACCGCGTGCGGCTTCTTCGTGACGGCTTCGGTCAGCAGGCCGCCCTGGTCGAAACCGACGTAGCCCGGAGGCGCGCCGATCAGGCGACTCACCGCGTGACGCTCCATGTACTCCGACATGTCGAAGCGGATCAGCTCGATGCCCATGATGTAGGCCAGCTGCTTCGCCGCTTCGGTCTTGCCGACGCCCGTGGGGCCGGAGAACAGGAACGACCCGATCGGCTTGTCGCCCTTGCCCAGGCCCGAGCGTGCCATCTTGACCGCGGAGGCCAGTACTTCGAGTGCCTTGTCCTGGCCGAACACCACGCTCTTGAGGTCGCGCTCGATGGTCTGCAGCTTGCTGCGGTCGTCGTTGCTGACGTTGGCCGGGGGAATGCGCGCGATCTTCGCCACGATTTCCTCGACTTCCGTCTTGCTGATGGTCTTCTTGCGCTTGCTCGGCGGCAGGATGCGCTGGGCGGCGCCAGCTTCGTCGATGACGTCGATGGCCTTGTCGGGCAGATGACGGTCATTGATGTACTTGGCGCTGAGCTCGGCCGCGGCCTGCAGGGCCGCCACGGCGTACTTCACGCCATGGTGTTCCTCGAAGCGCGACTTCAGGCCCTTCAGGATGTCGACGGTTTCCTGCACCGACGGCTCGACCACGTCGACCTTCTGGAAGCGACGCGACAGGGCCGCATCCTTTTCGAAGATGCCGCGGTATTCCGTGAAGGTGGTCGCGCCGATGCACTTGAGCTGGCCGCTGGAGAGCGCCGGCTTGAGCAGGTTCGACGCGTCGAGCGTGCCGCCCGAGGCCGCGCCCGCACCGATCAGGGTGTGGATTTCGTCGATGAACAGGATGGCGTTCGGCTTGTCCTTGAGCGACTTGAGAACGCCCTTCAGGCGCTGTTCGAAGTCGCCGCGGTACTTGGTGCCGGCCAGCAGCGCGCCCATGTCGAGCGAGAACACGTTCGACTCGGCCAGGATTTCCGGCACGTCACCCTGCGTGATGCGCCATGCGAGGCCTTCGGCGATGGCAGTCTTGCCCACGCCAGCTTCACCCACCAGCAGCGGGTTGTTCTTGCGCCGGCGGCACAGGATCTGGATGACGCGCTCGACCTCGTACTCACGGCCGATCAGCGGATCGATCTTGCCGTCCTTGGCCATCTGGTTGAGGTTTTGCGTGAACTGCTCGAGCGGCGATGCCTTCTCGTTGCGCTCGCCGCCACCGTCTTCGCCTTCGCCCGAAGGCGCTTCGCCGCTGCCCTTGACGGCTTCCGGCGGATCGCTCTTCTTGATGCCGTGGGCAATGAAGTTGACCACGTCGAGGCGGGTGACGCCCTGCTGGTGCAGGTAGTACACGGCGTGCGAGTCCTTCTCGCCGAAGATCGCGACCAGCACGTTGGCGCCGGTGACTTCCTTCTTGCCGTTGCCGGTGGACTGCACATGCATGATGGCGCGCTGGATGACGCGCTGGAAACCCAGGGTCGGCTGGGTGTCTACATCGTCGGTACCCGCCACCTGAGGCGTGTTGTCCTTGATGAAGTTGGTGAGCGACGCCCGAAGGTCGTCGACGTTCGCCGAGCAGGCGCGCAGAACTTCTGCGGCGCTCGGGTTGTCCAGCAAAGCGAGCAGCAGATGCTCCACGGTGATGAACTCGTGGCGCTGCTGCCGGGCCTCGACAAAGGCCATGTGCAAGCTGACTTCCAGTTCCTGGGCAATCATGTGATTTCCTTTTGCCTTGCTGTAAATAAGTTCTCAGATGGGTTGGAGCTTGCGCAATTCAACAGGTTCACGCAACTGGCTCACTGACACATTGCAGCGGGTGCCCAGCCTGCTGCGCCGCTTCCATGACCTGATTGACCTTGGTGGCCGCCATGTCGCGGGAATAGACCCCACAGACACCGCGGCCATCGAGGTGGATCTTCAACATGATCTGGGTCGCGGTTTCTCGGTCCTTGCTGAAATATTCCTGCAGCACGACGATCACGAACTCCATAGGGGTGTAGTCGTCGTTCAGCATGACCACCTGGTACATCTGGGGCGGCGCGGTTTTCTGCGGCCGGCGCTCCAGGACGACCGAATCTCCGTCATCCCCGGCCGGCTTCTGGGCCGGCGGAGTGCTGGGAGTTTTGGGAATTCTCGTTGCCATGAAAAAGATTCTATAGAGCGTGCAAGCACCGTGCCGGCGAAAAAAACTTGGTGGCGCGTATCCGACAATTCAAGGGCATTGCGGCGGTTGCGACAGCTTTTTTGATGAAGCGCACCTGCGGAGAGTTTTAGGCAAAAAGGGATGGCCGCGGCCCGATCGAAGAGGCAATAAAAAGCCCTTGAATTCCTTCTGGAAGTTCAAGGGCCCATTGCATTGCAACGACGTCGAAAGACGTCGAAGCACACGGCAATTACATGTGGTCGATCATCACCTGGCCGAAGCCCGAGCAGCTTACCTGCGTCGCGCCGTCCATCAGGCGGGCGAAGTCATAGGTGACCTTCTTGCTGGCAATAGATTTTTCCATCGAGCTGATGATCAGGTCGGCAGCTTCCTTCCAGCCCATGTGGCGCAGCATCATTTCAGCCGAGAGGATTTCAGAACCGGGGTTCACGTAGTCTTTGCCGGCGTACTTGGGTGCCGTGCCGTGGGTGGCTTCGAACATGGCGACGGTGTCGCTCAGGTTCGCGCCCGGGGCGATGCCGATGCCACCGACCTGCGCGGCCAGCGCATCGGATACGTAGTCGCCGTTGAGGTTGAGCGTGGCAATCACGCTGTACTCGGCGGGACGCAGCAGGATCTGCTGGAGGAATGCATCGGCGATGCTGTCCTTGACGGTGATTTCCTTGCCCGTCTTCGGGTTCTTGAACTTCATCCATGGGCCACCGTCGATCAGTTCAGCGCCGAACTCCTTGGCTGCGAGGCCGTAGCCCCAGTCACGGAAGCCACCTTCGGTGAACTTCATGATGTTGCCCTTGTGCACCAAGGTGACGCTGGGCTTGTCGTTGTCGATGGCGTACTGGAATGCCTTGCGCACGAGACGCTCGGTGCCTTCCCTCGACACGGGCTTGACGCCGATGCCCGAGGTGTTGGGGAAACGGATCTTCTTGACACCCATCTCGTCCTGCAGGAACTTGATGAGCTTCTTGGCCTTGTCGCTCTCGGCTTCGAACTCGATGCCCGCGTAGATGTCTTCCGAGTTCTCGCGGAAGATCACCATGTTGGTCTTGTGCGGCTCGCGCACCGGGCTCGGCACGCCTTCGAAATACTGGATGGGGCGCAGGCAGACATAAAGGTCGAGTTCCTGGCGCAGCGCAACGTTCAGCGAGCGGATGCCACCGCCAACGGGCGTGGTCAGCGGGCCCTTGATGGAGACCACGTAGTCGCGCACAGCGTGCAGGGTTTCCTCGGGGAGCCAGACGTCGGGACCATAGACCTTGGTCGACTTTTCGCCGGCATAGACCTCCATCCAGTGGATCTTCCTCTTGCCGCCGTAGGCCTTGGCCACCGCTGCGTCCACCACCTTCAGCATCACTGGCGTGATGTCCAGGCCAGTCCCGTCGCCTTCGATGAAGGGAATGATCGGTTGGTCAGGCACATTCAGCGAGTTGTCGGCGTTGACCGTGATCTTCTGACCTTCGGTCGGGACTTTGATGTGCTGATAACTGGTCATGAGGGGGGATGGCTCCGGGATTGACGTAATTTTGACGACTGTCAGCGAATTCAGACACGGGGTGGATTCGCTGTACAGCCCGCGAACAAATCGCTGTACATTTTAGACGCAACCCATCAGCAAGCGTTTGTCAACCGGCGAGCCAATGGGCTCGTTAGTGGCTGACCTTCTGCTCGCCGGGAGGCGTTTCCAACCAATTCTCGATAGAGGAATCATCAATGAGCAAAATTCTCGCAGTCATGATCGCTGGCCTGTTCGCCGCTGGCGCCTACGCCCAAAACCCGGCCGGTACGACGCCTGAGCAAGGTAACGCCACCAACAGCAAGTCGCAGCAACGTGCCGAAGCCAAGAAGGCTGCCAAGCCCGCTGGCCAAGTCAAGGCTGCCGCTGGCGACGAAGCCAAGACGCCCGAAGGCGGCGCCATCGGTGCCGACAAGGCTGCTGCCTCTGGCGAGAAGCGCGCAAGCACCCGCGACCAGCGTCGTCGCAACAAGGACGGCAGCGTGAAGCGCAAGTCGACCCAAGGCGGTACGCCTGACATGGCAGGCGCCAAGTAAGTCGGCCCAGCCCCAGAAAAGAGCGCTCTTCGGAGCGCTTTTTTTTCGCCTGCCGCAAGCGTTCTGCTGTCAACCGCAGGAATCGGCCTCCGTTGAATGTCTACCTTCCGCAGGGAGGGCAATCCAAATCAACGAATTTCAAAGGATATGTTCATGAACAAGCTGCTCGCAGCCCTGGTCGCTGGTCTCTTCGCTGCCGGTGCTTTCGCTCAACAAGCCGAACCCACCACCGCTGCTCCCGCAGCCGCTCCCAAGGCCGCCAAGCACGCGCCCGCCAAGAAGCACGCTGCTGCCAAGAAGCACAAGGTCAGCCACGTGGCCAAGGCCCACACGGCCGCTGCCAAGAAGGTGTAAGCTTTCACGCTCACCGGCAATGCCCGCATCAGCGGGCATTTTTATTGGCGTTTTTTTGATTTAGGCCGGGCCCTGACCCCGCCCTGAAAGAGTTGCCCGATGTTCCAGCGTCTAGCCGCCCTGCTCCTCGCGTCCGCGTCCTTCATGACGCCTGCGCACGCCCAGCAGCAACCCCAGACTGACCTGCCGCGCACGCAGTTGTCGGTCGGCCTGTACAAGATCGATGCGCAGATTGCGCAAACACCCCTGCAACGCGAAATCGGCCTGATGTTCCGCAAGGAAATGCCGCAGGCCGAAGGCATGATCTTCGTGTTCGAGCAGCCTGCCACTCAGTGCTTCTGGATGCGCAACACGATCCTTCCGCTGACTGCCGCTTTCGTGGCCGACGATGGCCGCATCGTCAATCTGGTCGACATGCAACCCATGACCGAGAATTCGCACTGCTCTTTGGAGCCCGTGCGCTACGTGCTCGAAATGAACCAGGGCTGGTTCGCCAAGAAGAACATCAAGAAGGGTGCGAAGCTCGGCGGCGAACTGTTCGCAGCCACCAAGCGCTGAGCTTCTGCTGCCTGAAGCCCGCAAAAAAAGCCGACCCGAGGGTCGGCTTTTTTGTTGGGGAAACCCGGGCTCAGCCGAAGTTCTTGGCGACGAAGTCCCAGTTCACCAGCTTGGCCAGGAAGGTCTCGACGAACTTCGGGCGCAGGTTGCGGTAGTCGATGTAGTAGGCGTGTTCCCAGACGTCCACCGTCAGCAGCGCGGTGTCTGCAGTGGTCAGCGGCGTGCCGGCGGCGCCGGTGTTCACGATGTCCACCGAACCGTCGGCCTTCTTCACCAGCCACGTCCAGCCCGAACCGAAGTTGCCCACGGCCGACTTCACGAAGGCTTCCTTGAACGCGTCGTAGCTGCCCCACTTGGCTTCGATGGCCTTGGCCAGCGCGCCGGTGGGAGCGCCGCCGCCTTGGGGCTTCATGCAGTTCCAGAAGAAGGTGTGGTTCCAGATTTGCGCGGCGTTGTTGTAGATGCCGCCGCTGGACTTCTTGATGATCTCTTCGAGAGTCAGCGACTCGAACTCGGTGCCCTTTTGCAGGTTGTTGAGGTTCACCACGTAGGCGTTGTGGTGCTTGCCGTAGTGGTATTCGAGGGTTTCCTTCGAATACTCGGGTGCCAGCGCGTCGAGGGCGTACGGCAGGGGTGGGAGCACATGTTCCATGGTTTTTTCTCGTGGGTTGGTTGTGGGAATCAGGGATTCTAGGAAGTAATTATTGAGGCAGCGTCGGACGCGTTCCCGTCGCGTCGCCCGGAGTGACGGTCAGGTCGACTTCGCCATCGGCGAGCCGCGCCTTGACGGCGTCGCCCGCCGCCAGTTGCGTTGCGCTGACGATCGCATGACCGTCTGTATCGGTCAGCCACGCATAGCCGCGCTGCAAGACCAGTGCCGGATCGAGCAGCCGCATGCGCAAGGCCACGCGTTCCAGGCGCTCGCGACGCTGCACCAGCGCACGCCCCAGCTTCAAGGGAAAGTCGGCGGCGATTGACCGGGGCGCCTGCGACAGGCGCTCCCGTCTCGACAGCACCGCATACCGAAGGCGCTGCACATGGTGCGCTAGGCGCAGTTGCTGGCGCGTCACCAGGCTCGAGGGTCGGCCGAGACGCCCCGCCGCCTGGTCGACGCGCTGCCCGAGGGCGTCGAGGCGCCCGCCCAGCGCATCGCCGAGACGCTCGTCGAGCAGATCGAGCGCACCGAGCCACATGTCGCGCGGCGCACTCACCAATTCCGCCGCGGCGGTTGGCGTGGGCGCGCGCAGATCGGCGCAGAAATCGGCGATGGTGAAGTCGGTTTCGTGCCCCACACCACTGACCAACGGGACCGGGCTCTGCACGATGGTGCGCGCCAGGGTCTCGTCGTTGAAGGCCCAGAGGTCTTCGATGGAGCCACCGCCACGCACCAGCAAGATCACGTCGACCGCAGGGGCGAGGTCATAGAGCGATTGCAGTGCCCGCACCAGTTCGGCCGGCGCATTGGCTCCTTGCACTGCCGCCGGCGCAAGCACGACCGGAATGTGTGGAACGCGTCTTCGCAGCGCCGTCACCACGTCGTGCAAGGCGGCCGCGCCCAGCGACGTGACGACGCCGACCGCGCGCGGCATGGCCGGGAGCGCTCGCTTGCGCGCCGGATCGAAGAGTCCTTCGGCTTCCAGGCGTGCCTTGCGTTGCATGAACTGCTCGAACAAGGCGCCCTGCCCGGCTCGCCGCAG
Source organism: Variovorax sp. YR566 (assembly GCF_051992195.1). Lineage (NCBI taxonomy): Bacteria > Pseudomonadati > Pseudomonadota > Betaproteobacteria > Burkholderiales > Comamonadaceae > Variovorax > Variovorax sp. YR566. Next base: position 4,115,891 of record NZ_CP197092.1, read on the forward strand.
ACTCTCTACAACCAATTGAAGATCGCCGCGTGGCTCGTACACCGCAAGACGCCCGCGCACCTCGACCTGATCGCCATCGCGGGGCGAAAAGTCGAGCAACCCGGCAGCCCGGCGGAACATCGCGCAGCGCAGCTGGCCCGACTCGTCCTTGAGCGCGAAGTAACAATGTCCACTTGACGCGCGCGAAAAACCCGAGATCTCACCGCGCACGGTCACCGGATTGAAGCGCGCATCGAGCGCGTCGGCCACCGCGTGGCACAACGCGCCGACTGCCCAGACGCGTGGCCCGGGCGCGGAATTCGATTCACGCAAGTTCACAAAATGCACGCTCGGCCAAATGCCACTCTTCCACAACGGGCCGCACGCCCCCTGTCTTCAGACCCCGGTGCGGGGCAGGCGCACGGTTTCTCGTGCAAGCCATTGATTTCATTGAAAAAAGTGCTGCTCAAAATTCAGTCGATCTAGCAGAAAGGCCGCCCCATGCGGGTCCGGATGAGTTGCGCAGCAGGTTAATCACAAAGTTATCCACAGAATCTGTGCGTCCTTGCCGACACAAAAACAAGGCGCGTGCTGATGGTGGGCTCAGTGGATAATCGCCGCGCATTTGCAGTCTACGGGCCGGAGGATTTTCTTGTTTTCCATCATAGTTGCCGCGGGTTGGCCAATCTGGCCCTTGCTCGCTTGTTCAGTCATTGCGCTCGCGCTGGTTATAGAACGTTTCACGAGTCTCAAGACCGTGAGGGTACTGCCGCCGAAGCTGCTCGACGAAACCATCACCGTGTCGCACGGCGCCATTCCCGGCCCGGACATCGTGACCAAACTTGAACGCAACTCGATGCTCGGCCAGGTGCTGGCCGCGGGCCTGCGCGCTCTGAACGCCAATCCGCGCTGCACTGAAGACGACCTGCGCGCCGCCATGGAAGCTTCCGGCCGCACCGTGGCGCACAAGCTCGAGCGCTACCTGCCTGCCCTGGCCACCATCGCCTCGGCAGCCCCGCTGCTGGGGCTGCTGGGCACGGTAATCGGCATGATCGAGATCTTCGGCTCGCAGTCGCCGGGCAGCGGCGCAGTGGGCTCGGGCAACCCGGCGCAACTGGCGCACGGCATCTCGATCGCGCTCTACAACACCGCCTTCGGCCTGATCGTCGCCATTCCGACGCTGATCTTCTGGCGCTACTTCCGCAGCCGGGTCGACGAGTACCTGCTGAATCTCGAACTCTCAGGCGAGCGCTTCGCCCGCCATTTGAACGCCCTGCGCAAATGATGACCCCCACGCTTGCCACTGCGTGTGCTGCGCTGCCCCCCGAGGGGGCCGCCGCCTCCTTGGGGCGGCCCGGCGGAGGCTTGTCATGACCCGCGCCCGCATGCAGTTCCGCCACGGCGCTCGCGACGAGCCGGAGATCAACCTGATCCCGTTCATCGACGTGCTGCTGGTGATCCTGATCTTCCTGATGCTGTCGACCACCTACAGCAAATTCACCGAGATGCAGCTGCGGCTGCCCACGGCGGACGTCGACGCGCAGCGCGACTACCCGAAGGAAGTGATCGTGGCGGTATCGGCCGACGGCCGCTACTCGATCAACAAGACCCCGGTGGCCGACCGCAGCGTTGAGACCGTGACGGCCGCCCTCGCCGCCGCGGCCACCGGCGGCAAGGACAGCGTGGTGATCATCAGCGCCGACGCGACCAGCCCGCACCAGGCGGTGGTGACGGTGATGGAGGCCGCGCGCCGCGCCGGCCTGATGCAGATCACCTTCGCCGCACAGTCGACGGCGCAAGCCGGGCACTGAGTGCCTTCCGACAGCAGCAGCGGCAACACGGGTTCGCCGTCGGCTTCGCGGCTGCAGAACGCCTGGTTGCGTCGCGGCCCTCTGGCTTGCCTGCTGTGGCCGCTGTCGCTCATCTACGCTGCGCTTTTCGCTGTGCGTGGCTGGCTCTATCGCGTGGGGTGGCTGCGGACTGAGCGTGTGCGCGTCCCGGTGATCGTGGTCGGCAATGTGATTGCGGGCGGGGCCGGCAAGACTCCGGTCGTCATGGCTGTTGTCCGGCATCTGCAAGCTCGGGGATTTCGGGTCGGCGTGGTGTCGCGCGGCTATGGCCGCCGCACCGATGACTGCCGCGAAGTGCTCGGCGACAGCGATCCGCAGGATGTCGGCGACGAGCCTGCGCTGATTCACCATGCCACAAGGGCGCCGGTGTTCGTGGCACGCCAGCGCATCGATGCTGCGCGGGCGCTGCTCGAGCGGCATCCGGCCACGCAGGTCATCGTCAGCGACGATGGGCTGCAGCACCTGGCGCTCGCGCGCGACATCGAGATCTGCGTGTTCGACGACCGGGGCATCGGCAACGGCTGGCGGCTGCCCGCGGGTCCGTTGCGCGAAGCCTGGCCACGCCGATGCGATCTGGTGCTGCACAGCGGGGCACAGCCGGCCTTTGCCGGGGGCTATACGGCCACCCGGGCTCTCGCGCACGATGCGTTGGGCAGTGACGGGAAGCGTGTGCCATTGGCTGCCCTTGCGGGCCAGCCCGTGACCGCACTGGCGGCGATCGCACGGCCCGAGGCCTTCTTCGACATGCTGCGCGCGCGCGGCCTGACGCTCGCCGACACCATTGCATTGCCCGATCACTTCGATTTCGAGGATTGGCAGCGCCCTGCTGGCACTGCGCATACCCTCATCTGCACCGAAAAAGACGCCATCAAACTGTGGCGCAAGGCGCCCGATGCGCTGGCCGTGCCGCTGGAGTTCGCGCCCTCCGCGGATTTCTTCGCCGCGCTCGACGCAAAGCTATCATCGCTCGATGGATATCAAGCTGCTTGAACTGCTCGTCTGCCCCGTCACCAAGGGGCCGCTGACCTGGAACCCCGAGAAGCAGGAGCTCTGCTCGCGCAGCGCGCGCCTTGCCTATCCGGTGCGCGACGGCATTCCGGTGCTGCTCGAAAACGAAGCACGCACGCTCTCCGACGAAGAGCTCGGGCTGTGAGCTTCACCGTTCTGGTGCCGGCGCGCCTGGCGTCGACACGGCTTCCCAACAAACCCCTGGCCGACATCGCCGGCGTGCCCATGGTGGTGCGCGTGGCGCAGCGCGCCAGCGAATCCGGCGCGGCGCGCGTGGTGGTCGCCGGCGACGATCCTTCCATCATTGCGGCATGCCAGGCGCACGGTGTCGAGGCCATCCTCACTCGTCAAGACCATCCCAGCGGCACCGACCGGCTGGCCGAGGCCTGCGAACTGCTGGGCCTTGACGGCGACGATATCGTCGTCAACGTTCAAGGCGACGAGCCGCTGATCGACCCCGCGCTGATCGACGCCGTCGCATCCACGCTCGCCACCCATGCGGAAGCCGCGATGAGCACGGCCGCCCACGAGATCGACTCTGTCGGCGACTTCATGAACCCCAACGTGGTGAAGACCGTGCTCGATGCACAGGGCAACGCCATGTACTTCAGCCGCGCACCAATCCCGTGGTGGCGCGACGGCTCCGCCAACGGCGCGGCGCCTGCGGTACTGCCCACCCCTGCCCCGCTGCGCCACATCGGCATCTACGGTTATCGCGCGGGCTTCGTGCGGCAGTTTCCGTCACTGCCACCGGCTCCCGTCGAGGCGACCGAGGCACTCGAACAGCTGCGCGCGCTGTGGCACGGCCATCGCATCGCGGTACACGTGAGCCATGTCGCGCCCGGACCGGGCATCGACACGCCCGAAGACCTGGCGCGCGTACGCGCCGTCTTCGCCGCCGCGCCCCCCGCCTGAGGCGCCCTCATGCCTGCGCGGGCGGCTGGAATTCTTCGAGGGCACGCGTGCTATCCTCGACGCAACTCCGCCTTGCCCAGCCCTCGGGCCGACGCTCGGCGCGACACAAAATCTAAGAACCGTCCGAGGACACCATGAGACTAATTTTGCTGGGCGCGCCCGGGGCGGGCAAAGGCACGCAAGCGGCCTTCATTTGCCAGAAATACAGCATTCCCCAGATTTCGACCGGCGACATGCTGCGCGCCGCCGTCAAGGCCGGCACGCCGCTCGGGCTACAGGCCAAGGCCGTCATGGACGCAGGCGCCCTCGTCAGTGACGACCTGATCATCAATCTCGTCAAGGAACGCATTGCGCAGCCCGATTGCGCAGCCGGCTTCCTGTTCGACGGTTTCCCGCGCACCATCCCCCAGGCCGACGCCATGAAGGCAGCTGGCGTCAAGCTCGACTACGTGCTCGAAATCGACGTGCCCTTCGGCGACATCATCGAACGCATGAGCGGCCGCCGCTCGCACCCGGCATCGGGCCGCACCTACCACGTCAAGTTCAATCCGCCCAAGGTGGAAGGCAAGGACGACGTGACCGGTGAAGACCTGATCCAGCGCGAAGACGACAAGGAAGAAACCGTACGCAAGCGGCTCGACGTGTACAGCCAGCAGACACGCCCGCTGGTCGACTACTACTCCGCCTGGGCCAAGACCGACCCGGCCGCCGCGCCGAAGTACCGTGCCATCAAGGGCGTGGGCACGGTTGACGAGATCACGCAGCGTGCGCTGGCTGCACTGAGCAGCTGATCCTGATCTGATTTCCGAAACCGCCCCTTCAACGGGGCGGTTTTGTTTTCACCCCAGCAGTTCCAGCATCAGCGCGATGCGCGCCTTCACGGGCGTCAGCGCACCCGCATCGCGGAGCTGATCCCCGGCCTTCGGCAGGATGCGTCCATTCGCGCAGCGAGTAGCTCGAACCACCACGACGCCCGCGTCCTGCGCCTTGAGCGCTGACGCTTCCAACGCATGGTGCAGGGTGCCGTTGCCGGTGGCGGCGAGGACCAGCCCGCGCACGGGATCGGCGGCATTGGGCTGCAGTAGCGCTTCGATCACCGCGCCGCTGGCGCCGGCATGGCTCATGACGATCTCGACGCGGGGCCACTGCACGCTGGTCGCCTCGAAGAGCTTCGACGCCTGCGACGCCGATCCCTCAGGCCACTCCCGGACACGGCGTACCTCTCCTTCCTCGACGTAGCCGACCGGCCCCGCATCACCTGAAGCAAAAGCATCGAGTCGGTAGGTGTGCACTTTCTGGATGTCGATGCCGCTGTGGATTGCGCCGGCGCACACCACGGTCACGCCCCGTGCGCCTTCCGTCGCGGCAACGCTGATGGCGTCGCGCACGTTCTGCGGTCCGTCGGGCGCCAGTGCGGTGGCCGGGCGCATCGCGCAGGTGAGCACCACGGGCTTGGACGGAGCCAGCACCGAGTGCAGGAAGAACGCCGTCTCTTCGAGCGTGTCGGTGCCGTGCGTGATCACCACGCCCGCCACGTCGGCCTGCGCCAACCAGTGTGCACAGCGTCGGGCCAACTGCTGCCAGATGTCGAACGACATGTCCTTGCTGTCGACCTGCGCCACCTGCTCTGCCTCCAGAGCGACGCCCTCGGGCGCCTCGATCCCGCCCAGCAGATCGGCAACGCCCACCTGCCCGGCGGTGTAGCCGATGTTGTCGCCGCTGCTGGCTGCCCTGCCGGCAATGGTGCCGCCCGTTCCCAAAACCACCACACGACGGCGCACTTCAGGCGAAGAGGAATTGACCATGGCTTGTCAACTTTTAAAAACTGGTTAAAAATACAGGTACTGGATATCTAGCCAGTGCCGCAAGGAACCACATATGCAGTTCGCCGTGAAGCTTACAGCCCGCCAGCAGCAGATCCTGGACCTCATCCAGAGCGCCATCGCACGCACTGGTGCGCCACCCACGCGCGCCGAAATCGCCAATGAGCTCGGGTTCAAGTCGGCCAATGCCGCCGAAGAGCACCTGCAGGCACTAGCCCGCAAGGGCGTCATCGAGCTGGTGAGCGGCACTTCCCGCGGCATCCGCCTCAAGGGCGACGCCCTGCGCTCTCTCAATGAAACGCGCCACCGCGAGGGCGGCCAGTTCTCGCTCTCGCTGCCCGGCATGGCCCAACTGGCGTTGCCGCTCATCGGTCGCGTCGCAGCCGGCTCCCCCATCCTCGCGCAAGAGCACGTCGACCAGACCTATTACGTCGAGAACACGTTGTTCCAGCGCCAGCCCGACTACCTGCTCAAGGTGCGCGGCATGTCGATGCGCGACGCCGGCATCATGGATGGCGACCTTCTCGCGGTGCAAGCCACCAAGGAAGCGCGCAACGGCCAGATCGTGGTCGCGCGCCTGGGTGACGAAGTGACCGTCAAGCGCCTGAAGCGCAACAAGCAGGTCATCGAGCTGCACGCCGAGAACCCCGACTACCCGACCATCATCGTCCAGCCCGGCGAGCCTTTCGAAATCGAAGGCCTCGCGGTCGGGCTCATCCGCAACACCATGCTGATGTAGGCCCCGAGGCCTGCTTTCCGCAACCTCCCTCTCCGGCAGCAACAGGTGGCGGGCGTATGGCGAAGAGTCGCCATCACCCTGTCGCGGCCGATTCAAGAAATCCTGCCTGTGTTCAACCTCATACTTTTTTGGAGTTCACATGGGAATCGCCCTCCTCGCCATCGCTGATTTCTGGATGCCGCTGCAATCGCTGGCCAGCCGCCTGATGCCGGCACGCCGCCCACACCGCAGGGATCACCTCGACGCAGCTGAAACCTCGGCCGGATTGCGTTATGTGGCTGTACGCCCCGCCTGCACTGCCCGCTCCAGCGGCACTGCAACGCCCACAGCACCGGCGCGCCCGTTGCGCGTAGTCCGCGTGGTCGACGGCAAGGGCCAGCAGCACAGCAACCGCGTCGTGATCTCTGGCCGCATGGCCGACGTTTGCGCCGAACTCGACCGGCTGGCAGCACTCGAAACCGCCGAAACCATGGCCACGGCCCCGCGCTCGACACGCCTGCATTGAGCCCGAACACCCCTGCGAGCGGCTGTGGGGGCGGGTATCCAAACGTTCACGGGCACGACATTCCAATGCTGCGAGGCACAATGGCACGCTATGAACATTGTGATCCTCGACGATTACCAGGACGCCGTGCGCAAATTGCGCTGCGCCGCCAAGCTGGACGCGTACGCGGCCAAGGTCTACACCAACACGGTGAAAGGCATCGGGCAACTATCGGTCCGCCTCAAGGATGCCGACGTGATCGTGCTGATCCGCGAGCGCACCCATATCTCGCGCCAGCTGATCGAGAAGCTGCCCAAGCTCAAGCTCATCTCGCAGACCGGGCGCGTCGCCGGGCACATCGACGTCGCGGCCTGCACCGAGCGCGGCGTGGCGGTGGCGGAAGGCTCGGGCTCTCCGCAGGCGCCTGCGGAGCTCACCTGGGCGCTCATCATGGCTGCCATGCGCCGGCTGCCCCAGTACATCAGCAACCTCAAGCACGGTGCTTGGCAACAGTCAGGCCTCAAGTCGGCCTCGATGCCGCCCAACTTCGGGCTCGGCTCGGTACTCAAGGGCAAGACGCTGTGCATCTGGGGCTATGGCCGCATCGGCCAGCTGGTCGCGCGCTATGGGCAGGCCTTCGGAATGCAGGTCGTGATCTGGGGCCGTGAAGCCAGCTGCGCCAAGGCCCGCTCCGACGGCTTCCAGGTCGCGCAGAACCGCCACGAGTTCTTCGCCGCTGCAGACGTGCTGTCGGTGCATCTGCGGCTCAACGAAGAAACCAACGGCCTCATCACGCTGGAAGACCTCTCGCGCATGAAGCCGACAGCGTTGTTCGTCAACACCTCGCGCGCCGAACTGGTCGAAGCCGACGCCCTGCTCGCCGCACTCAACCGCGGCCGCCCCGGGCTGGCCGCCATCGACGTGTTCGAAAGCGAACCGCCGTTGCAAGGCCACGCGCTGCTGCGCCTCGAGAACTGCATCTGCACGCCGCACATCGGCTACGTCGAGCAGGAAAGCTACGAGAGCTATTTCGGGCAGGCCTTCGACAACGTCGTGAGCTACATCAACGGCAACCCCACGAACATCGTGAATCCCGGCGCGCTGCAGGTCCGCCGGTGAGCCGGCCGGCGCCACAGGGTGCGCTCTGGGCGTTGCTCGTCGGCAATTTCGTGATCGGCACGGGCGTGATGGTGGTGCCCGGCACCCTTAACGAGATCAGCGCATCGCTCTCGGTCACGGTCGCCACCGCAGGGCAACTGATCACGGCTGCCGCGGCGGTAATGTGCATCGGCGCTCCGTTGCTGGCCGCTGCGGTCGCGGGCTGGGACCGTCGGCAGCTGCTGGCCATCACCCTGCTCTGGTACGCCGCCGGCCACGTTCTCTGTGCGCTGATGCCGAGCTTCGGCGCCCTGCTGCCGGTGCGCATGCTCACGGTGATCGCGCCGGCCATCTTCACGCCCCAGGCTGCGGCCTGCGCCGGCATGCTGGTGCCGCCCGAGCATCGCGGACGCGCCGTCACCTTCGTCTTCCTCGGCTGGTCGATGGCATCGGTGCTGGGCTTGCCCATCGGCGCGCTGATCGGTGGGCATCTGGGCTGGCGCATGGCATTCATGGCAATCGCGGCGCTCAGTGTCGCGAGCGCGACATCGATCTGGCTCACCTTGCCGAGCGGCATCCGCCCTGCCGCACTGACCGCCGAAGCATGGTTGCGTGTGCTGCGCAGCCCGGTGCTGATGGGCATCGTGTCCGTCACGGCGCTGCAGGGCGCCGGCCAGTTCGTGTTGTTCAGCTATTTCGGGCCGATCCTCAAGCAGAGCTTCGGCGCCGACGCCACCACGCTGAGCGTGATGTGGGCGCTGTTCGGCGTTTGCGGGCTGATCGGCAACATGGTGGTCAGCCGGTACATCGACCGCGTGGGTGCCGGCCGCATGGTGCTGATCACGACCGTGCTGATCGCCTCGAGCCTTCTGGTGTGGCCACTGGCCTCCACGCTCGCCTGGCTGGCCGTTGTGCTCGTTCCCTGGGGCCTGGGTTGCTTCGCCACCAATTCGGCCCAGCAGGCCCGTCTGGTGGGCCTGGCGCCCGCGCTCGCGCCGGGCTCGGTAGCGCTCAACAGCTCCGGCATCTACACCGGCCAGGCCGTGGGCGCCGCGCTTGGCGGCTGGCTGCTCGCCAACGATGCGGGCGCCTGGATGAGCTGGGCCGGCCTGGGCCTGGTGCTGATCGCCATTTCGCTGAGCGTGGCTATCGACCGCAGCCGCGCCGCGCAGCCTGAAAACGCCTCCGCGTAAAACCCGTCACGCCCCGTCCGCACGGGGCTGCAAAATCGAAGCCTTCGACAGCAGCATCTGCGCGGCACCTGCGTCGACACCTGCATTGGCGCCTGCACGGCAGGCCCGGAACCACCCAACCAGTGAAAATCTCCAGCAAATGACAGTGAACTACTCCCGAATCGGCGTCATCGGCGCCGGCGCCATGGGTCGCGGCATCGCGCAGATCGCCGCCCAGGCGGGCAGCGAAGTGCTGCTGCTCGACAGCTTCGCGGGCGCCGCAGAACGCGGCCGCGAAGCCCTCGTCGCCCAATGGAACAAGCTGCACGAGAAAAACAAGATCGACGCCGCCACGCGCGATGCCCAGATTGCGCGCGTCAAGGCCGTCGATTCCATCCAGGCGCTGGCAGGCTGCGACCTTGTGATCGAAGCCGTGGTCGAAGACCTGGAAGTCAAGCGCAAGCTGTTCCGCGAACTCGAAGGCGTGGTGGCCGAGACCGCCACGCTGGTCACCAATACTTCTTCGCTCTCGGTGACGGCCATCGCGGCCGGCCTCAAGCGGCCCGAGCGCATCGCGGGCTTCCACTTCTTCAACCCCGTGCCGCTGATGAAGGTGGTCGAGGTGGTCGCGGGCTTCAAGACCGCGCCCGAGGTCTGCAAGCAACTGGCCGACTATGCGGTGCAGATGGGCCACAGCGCCGTGCAGGCGCAGGACACACCCGGCTTCATCGTCAACCACGCGGGCCGCGGCTACGGCACCGAGGCGCTGCGCATCGTCGGCGAAGGCGTGACCGACTTCGTGACCGTCGACCGCATCCTCAAGGACCAGGCCGGCTTTCGCCTCGGCCCGTTCGAGTTGCTGGACCTGACGGCGCTCGACGTGTCGCACCCGGTGATGGAATCGATCTACCACCAGTACTTCGAGGAGCCGCGCTTCCGCCCAAGCGTAATCACCGCGCAGCGCCTGGCCGCCGGCGCCCTGGGCCGCAAGACCAACGAGGGCTTCTACCGCTACAACGATGGCGTGATGCAGCAGACGCCCGAGCCGCCGCCGCCGGTGGTCGAGGGCACGCCTTCGGTCTGGGTGTCGCCGCGCGCAGCACGCCGCGCCGAGTTGCTGCGCCTGGTGAACACGCTGGGCGCGCAGATCGACAGCGGTGCCACGGCCGCGCCGCATTCGCTGATCCTGGTCGCACCGCTGGGCTTCGACGTGACCACGGTCGCCGCGGTCGAACGCCTGGACGCCACGCGCACCGTCGGCATCGACATGCTGATCGATGACGCCGCCACCAAGCGCCGCGTGCTCGCCACCAACCCCGCCACCCGCCGCGACATCCGCGATGCCGCGCACGCCCTCTTCGCGCGCGACGGCAAGGCCGTGAGCGTGATCCGCGACAGCGGCGGCTTCGTCACGCAGCGCGTGATCGGCACCATCGTCAACATCGCCACCGACATGTGCCAGCAGCGCGTGTGCACGCCGGCCGACCTCGAAACCGCGGTGCAGCTGGGTCTCGGCTATCCGCGCGGGCCGCTCGCCATGGGCAACCTCTACGGCCCGACCAACATGCTCGAAGTGCTGTTCAACCTGCAGACGGTCTACGGCGACCCGCGCTATCGCCCGAGCCCGTGGCTGCGCCGCCGCGGCGCGCTAGGCCTGAGCCTGCTGCACGAAGAAGAATAAAAACAAGCCATGACCGCCGAACTCAAAAGCACGAGCGAAGGCAGCACCATGGTGCTGACGATCGCCAACCCCACCCAGCGCAATGCACTGGGCCCCGAAATCTACGCCGCGGGCATCGAGGCGCTCAACGGCGCCGAGAACAGCGCCGAGATCCGCAGCGTCGTCATCGTGGGCGAAGGCTCATGGTTCTGCGCCGGCGGCTCGCTGCAGCGGCTTCTGGCCAACCGGCAGCTCGACCGCTCCGTACAGGCCGAAAGCATCGAGGGCCTGCACAACTGGATCGATTCGATCCGCACCTTTCCCAAGCCGATCATCGCGGCGGTCGAAGGTGCTGCCGCGGGCGCAGGCTTCTCGCTCGCGCTGGCCTGCGACTTCGTGGTTGCGGCGCGCGACGCCGTGTTCGCGGCCTCATACAGCAACGTGGCGCTGTCGCCCGACGGCGGCCTGAGCTGGCACCTGGGGCAGCAGCTGCCTCGCCAGTTGGCAAGCGAATGGCTGATGAACGGCGAGCGCATCGGCGCGCCGCGCCTGCATGCGCTGGGCCTCGTCAACGAACTCACCGAAAACGGCCAGGCGCTCGCGGGTGCGCTGGCGCTGGCCGCCAAGCTCAACGCGCGCGCGCCGAATTCGCTGGCCAGCATCAAGGAACTGCTCAGCGAGGCACGGGGCGCCACGCTGGCTTCGCAGCTGTCGCAGGAGCGCGACCACTTCGTGCGCAACCTGCACCATGCGAACGCGGGCATCGGCATCGCCGCGTTCCTCGAGAAGAAGCCGCCGCAGTACGAGTAACGCCAAACGGCGTCGCTCCCGTGACACCCCCCAGCTTTTCAGTCGCCGAGAGGACAGACCAATGGACGACCCCATTCTTACCATCGAAGAACGTGAAGCGATCAACAGTGGTCGCTGGTTTTCTTCTCTTTCTCCATCGCTACGGCACGACATCCTCCGATGCGCCTTTGTCAAACGCTACAAGGACGGCGACCTGATCGCTGCCCGCGGCGACCCGCCCGACCACTGGATTGCCTGCGCCAAGGGCGCGGTGCGCGTGAGTTCGACGGCCGTCTCGGGCAAGCAGGTAACGCTGACCTACGTGGAGCCGGGCATCTGGTTCGGCGACGTGGCGATGTTCGACGGGGACCGGCGCACGCACGACACCTACTCGCATGGCGACAGCACCATCCTGTGCGTGGCGCGGGCCGACTTCCAGAAGATCCTTGCCTCGCACGTGGAACTGTACGAAGCGCTGATGCGGCTGCAGGCGCGCCGCATCCGCACGCTGTTCGGGCTGGTGGAAGACCTCAACACCCTGCCCCTGCGGGCGCGGCTGGCCAAGCAGCTGATTCACCTCGTGCGCAGCTATGGCGTGCCGAACCTGGAAGACGGCAGCCAGATGCGCATCGGCCTGCAACTGGCGCAGGAAGAACTGGCACAGCTGCTGGGCGCGTCGCGCCAGCGGGTCAACCAGGAACTGAAGACCATGGAACGCGAGGGCACCATCCGGATCGAGCCGGGCGGCCTTGTGGTTCTGGACCGAGCAGCCTTGATGCGCGTCTCCGAAGCAGAGCACTGACAAACCAAAAAGCAGACATGAGCCAGGATTTCTCCAACTTCATCGGCACCCGTGCCGTCTCGCAACAGCACGCTTTCGATGTCGATGCGCTCGCGGCCTGGCTCGAGAAGAACCTCGACGGTTTCAAGGGCCCGCTGACGGTCGAGATGTTCAAGGGCGGCCAGTCGAACCCGACCTACAAGCTCGTCACGCCCTCACAGAGCTATGTGATGCGCGCCAAGCCGGGCCCGGTCGCCAAGCTGCTGCCCTCGGCCCATGCGGTGGAGCGCGAATTCAAGGTCATGAGCGGCCTGGCCGGCACAGACGTGCCCGTGCCCCGCATGTACTGCCTGTGCGAAGACGAGGCCATCATCGGCCGCGCCTTCTACGTCATGGAGTTCATGCAGGGCCGCGTGTTGTGGGACCAGTCGCTGCCCGGCTTCAGCAACGCCGAGCGCGCGGCTTACTACGACGAGATGAACCGCGTGATCGCGGCGCTGCACACGGTCGACTTCGCCGCCCGCGGCCTGGCCGACTACGGCAAGCCCGGCAACTACTTCGAGCGCCAGATCGGCCGCTGGAGCAAGCAGTACAAGGCCTCGGCCGACGGCGCCGGCGAGCTCTCGCAGCCCATCGAGGCCATGGAGCGGCTGATCGACTGGCTGCCCGCCCACATGCCGGCGAGCGCACGCGACGAAAGCAAGGTGTCGATCGTCCACGGCGACTACCGCCTCGACAACGTGATGTTTCACGCCACCGAGCCGCGCATCATCGCGGTGCTCGACTGGGAGCTCTCCACGCTGGGCCATCCGCTGGCCGACTTCAGCTACCACTGCATGTCCTGGCACATGCCGCCCAGCACGGGGCGCGGCATCGGTGGTGTAGATCTCGTCTCGCTGGGCATTCCCACCGAGAGCGAATACATCCGCCGCTATTGCGAACGCACCCGCATCAGCACGCCCGAGGCGCTGGCGCCCGACTGGAACTTCTACCAGGCCTACAACCTGTTCCGCATGGCCGCGATCCTGCAAGGCATTGCCAAGCGGGTCGAGGCCGGCACCGCGTCGAGCGAACAAGCCGTGGCCTCGGCCCGCGGCGCCCGCCCCATGGCCGAAATGGCCTGGCAGTTTGCCCAAAAGGCATAAGCCGCCCCACACCCACCAGGAGACGAAGATGGATTTCGAATACTCGGCCAAGACCAAAGACCTGCAGAAACGCGTCAAGGCGTTCATGGACGACCACATCTATCCGGCCGAAGCCGAGTACCACGCCGAACTGGCCGCCAACACGGTGGCCGGCAAGCGCTGGTCGGCCCTCAAGACGGTCGAGAAGCTCAAGGACAAGGCCAAGGCCCAGGGCCTGTGGAACCTGTTCCTGCCGGTCGACAGCGCCGCCGCCTCGGGCTATGAAGGCGCGGGCCTGACCAACCAGGAATACGCCCCGCTGGCCGAGATCATGGGTGCGGTGCCATGGGCGAGCGAAGCCTTCAACTGCTCGGCGCCCGACACCGGCAACATGGAAACCATCGCGCGCTACGGCTCGGACGAGATCAAGGCACGCTGGCTCAAGCCGCTGCTCGAAGGCCAGATCCGCTCGGCCTTCGCGATGACCGAACCCGAAGTGGCATCGAGCGACGCCACCAACATCTCCACGCGCATCGAACGCCAGGGCGACGAGTACGTCATCAATGGCCACAAGTGGTGGATTTCCGGCGCGGCCGATCCGCGCTGCGCGGTCTTCATCACCATGGGCAAGAGCGACCCCGACGCGCCCCGCCACTCGCAGCAAAGCATGATCGTGGTGCCGGCCGATGCCAAGGGCATCCGCATCGTGCGCCCGCTGAACGTGATGGGCTACGACGACGCGCCGCACGGCCACGTCGAGATGTACTTCGAAAACGTGCGCGTGCCGGCCGGCAACATGCTGCTCGGCGAAGGCCGCGGCTTCGAAATTGCACAAGGCCGCCTTGGCCCGGGACGCATCCATCACTGCATGCGCCTGATCGGCCTGGCCGAGCGCGCGCTCGAACTGATGTGCAAGCGCGCCTCGTCGCGCGTGGCCTTCGGCAAGACCGTGGCCTCGCAGACCGTGACGCAGGAACGCATCGCCGAAGCCCGTTGCAAGATCGACATGGCCCGCCTGCTCACGCTCAAGGCCGCCTGGCTGATGGATGTGGCCGGCAACAAGGTCGCCAAGAACGAGATCGCCATGATCAAGGTCGTCGCACCGTCGATGGCCTGCCAGGTGATCGACTGGGCCATGCAGGTCCACGGCGGCGGCGGCATGTGCGACGACTTCCCGCTGGCGGCCGCCTATGCCGGCGCGCGCACGCTGCGCTTTGCAGACGGTCCGGACGAAGTGCACCGCAACGCGATCGCCAAGTGGGAGCTGGGCAAGTACGCGCCGAACAAGGCCGACGCCGAAATGCCGGTGACGCGCTTCTGATTTGACTTGCTCCCTCTCCCCTTGGGGAGAGGGCTGGGGTGAGGGCCGACGGCGATTAATTCGTCTCGGCCCCTTTTCTTTTCAGAGCTTCTTCTGCAGGAAGACGGCGCTCCCGAACGCCGGATCGAGCTGGTAGCCCATGAACCCTTCGCGCTCGTAGGCGCGCAGCGCGGGCGCGTTGCCCGACAGCACTTCGAGCGTGAGCTTGCAGGCACCGCGCCTGCGCGCCTCCTGCTCCACCTGCGCGAACATCTTCTGCGCCACGCGCTGCCCGCGGTGGCTGGGCAGCACGACCACGTCGTGCACGTTCACCAGCGGTTTGCAGGCGAAGGTCGAGAAGCCCTCGATGCAGTTGACCAGGCCCACGGGCTGCCCACCGTCGTAAGCCAGCACGCTGAAGGCCTGGGGGCGCGCCGCCAGCGCCGCAGGCAGGCTCTTGCGCACATCCGCATCGAGCGGCGTGCCGCCGCCGGCCGGGTCGCTGGCATAGGCGTCGAGAAGGTCCACCAGAGCGGCAGCCTGCGCGGCGTCGCGGTAGTCAACCACGAAGGTTTCGATGCTCATTTGGCCGGCTCCAGCGTGGCGGCGAGGCGACTGGCGCACGACTCGGACTGCTTCGCATCGCGCGCCTCGACCATCACGCGCACCAGCGGCTCGGTGCCGCTCGCACGGATCAGCACGCGGCCGCTGTCGCCGAGTTCGGCCTCGATGCGCTGCGTTTCGCTGGCGAGCGCCTTGTTGGCTTTCCAGTCCTGGTCGGGCGCGAGGCGCACGTTGATCAGCGTCTGCGGGAACAGCGTGACGCCTTCGAGCAACTGCGCCACGGTCTTGCCGCTGCGTACGCAAGCCTGCAGCACCTGCAGTGCGCTCACGATGCCGTCACCCGTGGTGTGGCGGTCGAGTGCCAGCAGGTGGCCGGAGCCCTCGCCGCCCAGCAGCCAGCCGCGCTTGTCGAGTTCTTCGAGCACATAGCGGTCGCCGACCTTGGCGCGCACGAACTCGATGCCATGCCCGCGCAGCGCGACTTCGACGGCCTTGTTGGTCATGAGCGTGCCGACCACGCCCACCGGCTTTTCGCCGCGCGCGATGCGCTCTGTCACCATGAGGTAGAGCAGTTCGTCGCCGTTGAAGAGCCGCCCGCTGGCATCGACCAGCTGCAGGCGGTCGGCGTCGCCGTCGAGGGCAATGCCGTAGTCCGCCCGCTGCGTCGTCACCGCGGCTACCAGGGCCTCGGGATGCGTGGCGCCGAAGCCTTTGTTGATGTTGAGCCCGTCGGGCGAGACGCCGATGCTGGTCACTTCCGCGCCCAACTCGTGGAACACGTTGGGCGCCACCTGGTAGGCCGCGCCGTGCGCCGCATCGACCACCAGCTTCATGTCGCGCAGGGTCAGGTCGTTGGCGAAGGTGCTCTTGCAGAACTCGATGTAGCGGCCCGGCGCGTCGTTGAGGCGGCGGGCCTTGCCGAGATTGGCGGAGTCCACCCACACCGGCGCTTCTTCCAGTACGGCTTCGACGGCCAGTTCCCAGGCGTCGTCGAGCTTGGTGCCCTGCGCGCTGAAGAACTTGATGCCGTTGTCGGGGTAGGCGTTGTGGCTCGCACTGATCACCACGCCGAGGCTCGCGCGCTGGGCGCGCGTGAGGTACGCAACGCCAGGTGTGGGCAGCGGGCCGAGCAGGACCACGTCGACACCGGCCGAATTGAAGCCCGACTCTAGTGCCGACTCGAGCATGTAGCCCGAGATGCGCGTGTCCTTGCCGATCAGCACCGTAGGGCGTGACTGGGTCTTCTTGAGCACGCGGCCAACGGCGTGCGCTAGGCGCAGTACGAAGTCTGGCGTGATGGGCGCCTGGCCGACAGTGCCACGGATGCCGTCGGTGCCGAAATATTTGCGAGTCATGGTGTTGATGTCTGCTCTTGTGTTTGTTGTTGTGACTCTTGCGCCTTCATGGCGCGCCATACCGCGAGCGCGGCAACCGTGTCACGCACGTCATGCACGCGCACCACGGCCGCGCCCCGGTCTACCGCCAGCACGGCAGCAGCGACGCTGGGCACGATGCGCTCACCCGCCGCCTCGATACCGGTGACCGCGCCGATCGACGACTTGCGCGACCAGCCCAGCAACAGCGGATAGCGGGCGGCAAGCAGCTCGCGCTGGCGTGCCAGCAAGGCGAAATTCTGCGCCACCGTCTTGCCGAAGCCCACGCCGGGGTCGAGCGTGATGCGCGAATGGTCGACCCCCAGCGCGCGCAGAAGTTGCACCTGCGCCGTGAGGAAAGACAGTACCTCGGGGATCACGTCGCCCGCCATGGGCACAGCCTGCATGGTCTGCGGGTCGCGGTGCATATGCATCAGGCAGACGCCGCACGAAGGGTGTGCCGCAACGGCTTCACGCGCGCCCGGCTGCCGCAGCGCCCAGATGTCGTTGACGATGTCCGCGCCCAGGTCGAGCACCGCGCGCATCACCTCCGGCTTGTAGGTGTCGATGGAGATTGGCACGTTGAGCTTCACCGCCTCGCGCACCACGGGCAGCACACGCGCCAGTTCGGCGTCGAGCGGCACCGCGGGGCTGCCGGGGCGGGTCGATTCGCCGCCGATGTCGAGGATGTCGGCGCCCTCTTTCAGCAACTGCTCGCAGTGCTGCAGCGCCGCCTGGGTAGAAGCGTGGGCACCACCGTCCGAGAACGAATCGGGCGTGACGTTGACGATGCCCATCACGCGCGGCTGCGCGAGGTCGATGCGAAAGCGCGAGGTCTGCCACACCCCGCCGGATGGCGCCCCATGGAAAACGGGGCCAGAGGCCCCGTTGTTGCTTGATGCCAAGTCCACCTCAGGCCGCAGTGGGCGCCGGGTCAGGGTTGACTGCCGGCGTGCCGCCGCTGCCACCACTGCCCGAAGGCGGGATGCGCGGCGTCCAGTCCTTGGGCGGGCGCGGTGCGCGGCCGGCCATGATGTCGTCGAGCTGTTCGCTGTCGATGGTTTCCCATTCGAGCAGCGCCTTGGCCATGGCGTGCATCTTGTCGCTGTTCTCCTCGATCAGGCGGCGCGCCAGGGCGTACTGCTCGTCGATGATGCGGCGCACTTCGGAGTCGACCTTTTCCATGGTCTGCTCGCTCATGTTCGTGGTCTTGGTGACCGAACGGCCCAGGAACACTTCGCCTTCGTTCTCGGCGTAGACCATCGGGCCCAGCGCGTCGGTCATGCCGTAGCGCGTGACCATGTCGCGGGCGATGGAGGTCGCGCGCTCGAAGTCGTTGCTCGCGCCGGTGGTCATCTGGTGCATGAACACTTCTTCGGCAATGCGGCCACCGAACAGCATGCTGATCTGGTTCAGCATGTATTCGCGGTCGTAGCTGTAGCGGTCTTGCGCAGGCAGGCTCATGGTCACGCCGAGGGCGCGGCCACGCGGAATGATCGTGACCTTGTGGACCGGGTCGCACTTGGGCAGCAGCTTGCCGATGAGGGCGTGGCCGGACTCGTGGTAGGCCGTGTTGCGGCGCTCTTCCTCGGGCATGACCATGCTCTTGCGCTCAGGGCCCATGAAGATCTTGTCCTTGGCCTTCTCGAAGTCCTGCATCTCGACCACGCGCGCATTGCGACGGGCGGCCATCAGGGCGGCTTCGTTGCAGAGATTGGCCAGATCGGCGCCGGACATGCCGGGCGTGCCACGGGCGATCACGCTCGGGTTCACGTCCTGGCCCAGCGGAACCTTGCGCATGTGCACGCCGAGAATCTGCTCGCGGCCGCGGATGTCGGGCAGCGTGACGTACACCTGACGGTCGAAGCGACCGGGGCGCAGCAGTGCGGCGTCCAGGATGTCGGGGCGGTTGGTGGCTGCCACGACGATCACGCCGAGGTTGGTTTCGAAGCCATCCATCTCGACCAGCATCTGGTTGAGCGTTTGTTCGCGTTCGTCGTTGCCGCCGCCGAGACCGGCGCCGCGCTGACGGCCCACAGCATCGATTTCGTCGATGAAGATGATGCAGGGCGCGTTTTTCTTGGCGTTCTCGAACATGTCGCGAACACGGGCCGCGCCCACGCCGACGAACATTTCAACGAAGTCGGAACCCGAAATCGAGAAGAAAGGTACCTTGGCTTCGCCGGCGATCGACTTGGCCAGCAGCGTCTTGCCGGTGCCGGGAGGGCCAACCAGCAGCAAACCGCGGGGAATGCGGCCGCCGAGCTTCTGGAAGCGCTGCGGGTCTTTCAGGAAGTCGACCACTTCACGGACTTCTTCCTTGGCCTCGTCACAGCCCGCGACATCGGCGAAAGTGACCGTGTTGTTGTTCTCATCCATCATGCGGGCCTTGCTCTTGCCGAAGCTGAACGCCCCGCCCTTGCCGCCGCCCTGCATCTGCCGCATGAAGTAGATCCAGACGCCGATCAGCAGCAGCATCGGGCCCCAGCTGACCAGCAGCGTCATGAGCAGCGAGCTCTCTTCGCGCGGCTTGACGTCGAACTTGACGTTGTGGTCGATCAGGTCGCCCACGAGGCCACGGTCGAGCACCGTGGCGGTCGTGCGGATCTTGCGATCGTCATTGGTGACTGCGACGATCTCGCCGCCGGCAGCGCCCTCAGGAATGACGGCGCTCTTGACCTGGTTGTTGCGGACCTGGTCCAGAAACTCGGAGTAGCTGACTGTCCCCGAGCCGACGCCACCGCGGGTGTCGAACTGCTTGAACACAGTGAACAACACCATGGCAATGACGAGCCATACGGCAACTTTGGAAAACCACTGATTGTTCAAACGAAGCTCCAGGCTAAAGCGCGTGACAGTTAAATGAAAAAACGCGCTGTGGGTACGCAATTGCGCCCCATTTTAGGCTTTTCAAGCTACGAAAAGCGGGCATTTCCCTAATGCAGCCATAGCCTGACAAGGGTTTGCGCCACAAACGCACTCTCGGCGGCAAGGTATCAAGGCGTATCCGGGGCCTTCAGGCCCATGCCGACCAGGAAAGTCTCGGCTGATTTATCCCGCGACGCCTTGGGCTTGAAGGGCTTCACGATGCGGAAATTCGCCTTGAAGAGCTTCACCAGCTCGTCGTAGCCGCTCCCGTGGAACAGCTTTGCCACCAGCGCCCCCTCGGGCTTCAGGTGGTGCTGGGCAAAATCGATTGCAAGCTCGATCAGGTGCGCCACCCGGGCGGCGTCGGCCGAATGGATGCCCGACAGGTTGGGTGCCATGTCCGACACCACCAGGTCGGCCTTGCGGCCTGCCAAAACACCCAGCAACTGTTGCAGCAGCGCATCTTCGCGGAAATCCCCCTGCAGGAAGGTCACGCCCTCGATGGGCTCCATCGGCAGGATGTCGAGCGAAACGATGGTGCCATTCAACTCGCCGGCCGCAGCGCCGCCGGGCGACATGCGCCGGCGCAGGTACTGGCTCCAGGCGCCGGGAGTGGAGCCGAGATCCACCACCAGCTGGCCCGGCTTGACGAGACCGAGCGACTCGTCGATTTCCTTGAGCTTGTAGGCGGCGCGTGCGCGATAACCCTCCTTGGTGGCGAGCTTCACGTAGGGGTCGTTGATATGGTCGTGAAGCCACGCTTTATTGACTTTTTTGCTTTTGGCTTTGGTGCTCATGAGGGTCTTCGTGTACGCGTCGATAATACGGGGATGCCCGCCATTCAACTTACCCCTGCCGAGCGCAAGGTGCACCGCGCCGAAGCTCACCACCTGGATCCGATCGTCATGGTCGGTGGAGACGGGCTTACCCCTGCCGTGAAAAAAGAAGCCGACGCGGCGCTCAAGGCCCATGGCCTGATCAAGATCCGCGTCTTCTCCGACGACCGCCTCGCCCGCGACGCCATGCTGCGCGAACTGTCCGACGAGCTCGATGCCGCCCCCATTCAACATATCGGCAAGCTGCTGGTGCTGTGGCGCCCGAAGCCCGAAAAGGAGCGCGTGGTCGATGAAGACCGCATGCCCGGCCCGCGCGACGTGAAGATCGTCAAGTACAGCAAGCGCGGCGGCCAACGTCCTGAAATCAAGACGCTGCGCGTGCTCGGCAACCAGCGCCTCACGCCCGGCGGCACCATCAAGCGCGCCAAGGCCAAGCGGCCGCTGTCGGCCAAGAAGCGCAACCAGTCGGACTGAGGCCGGTGGCAGCGCAAGGCGGACAGCGCCACATCCTCTGCATGAAGTGGGGCACGAAATACGGCCCTGAGTACGTCAACAGGCTCTACGCGATGGTGCGCCGCAACCTCAGCGGCGACTTCAAGTTCGTGTGCCTGACGGACGACGGCAACGGCATCCACCCCGAAGTGACCTGCCTGCCGATTCCGCAGCTCAACCTGAACCTGGCTCCCGGCCAGCGCGACGGCGGCTGGAAGAAGCTAACGACCTTCGAGAAAGACCTGTACGGTCTGCAAGGCACCGCCCTCTTTCTCGACCTCGACGTAGTGGTCGTGGGCAGCCTCGACGCCTTCTTCGAACAGCCCGGAGAGTTCCTGATCATTCACGACTATCCCCGCCCCTGGCGGCGCGAACGCATCACCGGCAACTCTTCGGTCTACCGCTTCGAGATCGGCGCCCATGCCGACATCCTGGCCTACCTGCGCGCCAACTTGGACAAGGTACAGGCGCAATATCGCAACGAGCAGGCCTACCTGTCGGACATGCTCCACAAGCAGGGCAAGCTGGCTTACTGGCCCGCAGCCTGGTGCCCGAGCTTCAAGTACCACGGCATTCCGACCTGGCCGACCAACTACTGGGAAGAGCCCTTCGTGCCCGAGGGAGCGCGCATCATGGTGTTCCATGGCGAATGCAACCCGCCGGACGCACTGGCAGGCCGCCGCAACCGCGCCTTCCGGTTCATCCGGCCGGCAAGCTGGGTTGCGAAGTACTGGAAAGAATGAGTGATGGCAGAGGCGGCGCGTGCCGCCTCCGCGCCTCGAATCAGCCCGGCTTGCGCTCGCCCATGCGCCAGAGCAGCACGCCGACGCACACCCACTGCACGAGGTACATGCCGCTGCCCACGGCGTGCCACAGCTTGAGGTTCTCGCGCGCCAGGATGCGAGGCGCCACGGCGTACTGCTGAAGCAGCGCCAGCAGCAGTGCTCCCAGGATGAAAAAGATGGCGGTCATCGCTGGCCCGCTCATGCGATCGTCGGCCTTGGCCCTGAAGTGGATCAGCAGGATCAGCCCACAGCCGATCGCGATCCAGCTCTGCGCCTCGAACAGTTGGCCGGCAAAGTTGCCCGCCACCGATGGGTTGCCAAGCCTTGCGAACAGCAGCGGCACCACCAGGAAACCGATCGTGGTGAGGCTGCCCCACCAGAAGGCGGCCAGCATCAGCGCAACGCGGTCTTTCATGGGTCGAAGAATCAGAGGTAGCGAACGGCCACGATCTCGTAGCGCTTGAGGCCGCCAGGAGCCTGCACTTCGGCGGTGTCGCCCTCTTCCTTGCCGATGAGCGCGCGCGCGATCGGGCTGGAAATGTTGATGAGGCCGAGCTTCAGGTCTGCTTCGTCTTCGCCGACGATCTGGTACTTCACGGCTTCGCCGCTTTCCTCTTCCTCGAGTTCGACGGTCGAGCCGAACACCACCTTGCCGCCGGCATCGAGCTCGCTCGGGTCGATGATCTGCGCGGCCGACAGCTTGCCTTCGACTTCCTGGATGCGGCCTTCGATGAAGCCCTGGCGGTCCTTGGCGACTTCATATTCGGCGTTTTCGCTCAGGTCGCCCTGGGCGCGTGCTTCGGAAATTGCATTGATGACCCAGGGACGGTCTACCGTCTTGAGCTGATGCAGTTCGGCGCGCAGTTTTTCAGCGCCGCGCTTGGTGATGGGGATGGTTGCCATGTTGTTGGTTCTCCATAAAGCGAAACCGCCGAACGCTGCCGTTCGGCGGTCGATTGAGGGAATTGATCAGACGAGTGTGCGTCCGGTCAGCCGGCTCAGGATGGCGAGCGGGCTCGATTCGGGATTGTATTGCTTCGAAGCGGCCAGATGAAGGGTCTGCTCGAGCATGTATTGGCCCGCCATCACGGCGTGCGAGGTCTGGTCCGAGAAGCACACCCACACCGAACCCGGCGGGAACTTGGCGGTTTCCTGCGGCGAGTTTTCCTGGTACGCCATGTCCGACTTCATGCCGTCGTGCAGCTGCAGCATCAGGTGGTCGTATTCGCTGCGGAACGACTTGGTCACGTGCAGCGCCTGCAGCAGCTTGGCCTGCCAGCGTGCGTAGGGCTTGGCGCGCGGCAGGAAGCGTTTGGCGATGTCCTCGAAAGGCTCCCCCACTCGCCAGACGCGCGGCGCGCCTTCAGGGTTGACATTGGTGAAGACGCGCAGGATGCGCTCGCCGTAGTTCGGCCGCGACGGGAACGAATCGACGTGCAAACGCCGGTCGTCGGCGCGCCACGACTGCACCCGCGTCTCGACCTTCGCCGGCCGGTAGCTGGTAGGTGCGAGCCGCAAGGCGGGCGTGTAGTGCGGCAGCAGCCCGTGAATCAGCTGCGTGGCCTGCGCCCGAAAGCGCCCCACCATTGCAGCCGCCATGCGCTGCACCGCCTCGTCGCCAACCGCGCCCTTGAGCTTGCCGTTGGCGTCGAGGCTGATGTTGCGCACGTCGGGCGACAGCAGGCTGGGCGTGAGCAGGCTGCGCTCCTCGGGCAGCAGCTCGAAGCCCAGGCGCGGAAAGTACAGCACCTTGCCCGCTTCCAGTTCCGCGATCCACGCCTCGTTGGGCGTGGCTGCATTCCAGTCCGTCAGGTCCAGTTCGACGAGCTGCGTTTCCATGATGACGCTCAGGCCGAGGCCAGTTGCGCGTGCATCTCCTGCACCGAGATCACGCCGAGTTCGTCCATGAAGCCCATGCCCTCGACCGCGGCTTCGGCACCGAAGATCGTGGTGAAGGTAGTCACACGCGCCAGCAGTGCCGAGGTGCGGATCTGCCGCGAGTCGGTGATGGCGTTGCGGCGCTCTTCCACCGTGTTGATGACCAGCGCAATCTCGTTGTTCTTGATCATGTCCACAATGTGCGGACGGCCTTCGGTCACCTTGTTCACCGTTGCGCACTCGATGCCGGCGGCGCTGATGGCGGCGGCCGTGCCCTTGGTGGCAATCAGCTCGAAGCCCAGCTTCGCCAGGCCGCGCGCCACTTCGACCGCGCGCGCCTTGTCATTGTTCTTCACCGAGATGAAGACCTTGCCCGACTTCGGCAGGTGCGTGCCGGCGCCCAGTTGCGACTTCACAAAGGCTTCGCCAAAGGTCTTGCCCACGCCCATCACTTCGCCGGTCGACTTCATCTCGGGGCCAAGGATGGTGTCCACGCCCGGGAACTTGACGAACGGGAACACGGCTTCCTTCACGCTGAAGTACGGCGGCGTCACTTCCTTCGTGATGCCTTGCGACTTCAGCGACTGGCCCGCCATGCAGCGTGCCGCCACCTTGGCGAGCTGGATGCCGGTGGCCTTGCTCACGTAGGGCACGGTACGCGAAGCACGCGGGTTCACTTCGAGCACGTAGATGACGTCCTTGCCGTCCTTCTGCTGGATCGCGAACTGCACGTTCATCAGGCCGACCACGTTGAGCGCGGCCGCCATCGCGGCGCTCTGGCGCTTCAGCTCGGCCACCGTGTCGGCGTTCAGGCTGTAGGGTGGCAGCGAACAGGCGGAGTCGCCCGAATGCACGCCGGCTTGTTCGATGTGCTCCATCACGCCGCCGATCAGCGTGCCGCCTTCGGCGTCGCGGATGCAGTCGACGTCACACTCGACGGCGTCGTTCAGGAAGCGGTCGAGCAGCACCGGCGAATCGTTGCTGACCTTGACGGCTTCGCGCATGTAGCGCTCGAGGTCGCGCTGCTCGTGCACGATTTCCATCGCGCGGCCGCCGAGCACGTAGCTCGGGCGCACCACCAGCGGGTAGCCCAGGGCCGCGGCCTTTTCGAGCGCTTCGGGTTCGGTGCGCGCGGTGGCGTTCGGCGGCTGGCGCAGGCCCAGCTCGTGCAGCAGCTTCTGGAAGCGCTCGCGGTCTTCGGCCGCGTCGATCATGTCGGGCGAGGTGCCGATGATCGGCACGCCATTCGCTTCGAGGTCGAGCGCGAGCTTCAAAGGCGTCTGGCCGCCGTACTGCACGATCACGCCGAGCGGCTTTTCCTTGTCGACGATCTCGAGCACGTCTTCGAGCGTGAGCGGCTCGAAATACAGACGGTCCGAGGTGTCGTAGTCGGTCGACACGGTCTCGGGATTGCAGTTGACCATGATGGTCTCGTAGCCGTCCTCGCGCATGGCGAGCGCGGCGTGCACGCAGCAGTAGTCGAACTCGATGCCCTGGCCGATGCGGTTGGGACCGCCGCCGAGCACCATGATCTTCTTCTTGTCCGTCGGGTCGGCTTCGCACTCGTCCTCGTAGGTCGAGTACATGTAGGCCGTGTTGGTCGCGAACTCGGCCGCGCAGGTGTCCACGCGCTTGTAGACGGGGCGCACGCCCAGGGCGCGGCGCTTCTCGCGAATGGCCGTGTCGGTGGTCTTGAGCTGTTTGGCGAGGCGGCGGTCGGAGAAGCCCTTTTTCTTCAGCGCCAGCAGCGTGTCGCGGTCGATGTCGTCGAGCGACTTGGTTTCGAGCTCGAGTTCGATCTTCACGATCTCTTCGATCTGCACCAGGAACCAGGGGTCGATCTTGGTCAGCGCGAACACTTCGTCCACGCTCAGGCCCATGGCAAAGGCATCGCCCACGTACCAGATGCGCTCGGGGCCGGGCTCGCCCAGTTCCTTCTCGAGCACTTCGCGGTCTTGCGTCTTCTCGTTGAGACCGTCCACGCCGACTTCGAGGCCGCGCAGGGCCTTCTGGAACGACTCCTGGAAGGTGCGGCCCATGGCCATCACCTCGCCCACCGACTTCATCTGCGTCGTGAGACGCGAGTCGGCCTGCGGGAACTTCTCGAACGCGAAACGCGGGATCTTGGTGACCACGTAGTCGATCGACGGCTCGAACGACGCGGGCGTGGCACCGCCGGTGATTTCGTTGCGCAGCTCGTCGAGCGTGTAGCCCACGGCCAGCTTGGCCGCGACCTTGGCGATCGGGAAGCCCGTGGCCTTGGAGGCCAGCGCCGACGAACGCGACACGCGCGGGTTCATCTCGATGACGACCATGCGGCCGTCCTTCGGGTTGATGGAGAACTGCACGTTCGAGCCGCCGGTATCGACGCCGATCTCGCGCAGCACAGCCAGCGAGGCGTTGCGCAGGATCTGGTATTCCTTGTCGCTCAGCGTCTGCGCGGGAGCCACGGTGATCGAGTCGCCGGTGTGCACGCCCATCGGGTCGAGGTTTTCGATCGAGCAGACGATGATGCAGTTGTCGGCCTTGTCGCGCACGACTTCCATCTCGTACTCTTTCCAGCCGAGCAGCGATTCTTCGATCAGCAGCTCGTTGGTCGGCGAGGCTTCGATGCCGCGCTTGCAGATGGTCTCGAATTCTTCCGGGTTGTAGGCGATGCCGCCGCCGGTGCCGCCGAGCGTGAAGCTGGGGCGGATCACGGTCGGGAAGCCGACCGACTTCTGCACGGCCCAGGCTTCGTCCATCGAGTGCGCGATGCCGGAGCGGGCCGAGCCCAGTCCGATCTTGGTCATCGCGTCCTTGAACTTCAGGCGGTCTTCGGCCTTGTCGATGGCTTCAGGCGTGGCGCCGATCAGCTCGACCGGCTTGTTGGTGGCCGCGCCGGTGTACTTGTCGAGCACGCCGTTGCGCCAGAGGTCGAGCGCGCAGTTCAGCGCGGTCTGACCGCCCATGGTCGGCAGGATCGCGTCGGGGCGCTCCTTGGCGATGATTTTCTCGACCGTCTGCCAGGTGATGGGCTCGATGTAGGTGACGTCGGCCGTGGCCGGGTCGGTCATGATCGTCGCGGGGTTGCTGTTGATCAGGATGACCTTGTAGCCCTCTTCGCGCAGCGCCTTGCAGGCTTGCACGCCGGAGTAGTCGAACTCGCAGGCCTGGCCGATGATGATCGGGCCGGCGCCGATGATGAGGATCGATTTGAGGTCTGTGCGCTTAGGCATTCTCTTTCTCCGTCTTTTCCGTCTTGTTCTTTTCCATGAGTGCCGTGAAGCGATCGAACAGGTAGCCGATGTCGTGCGGACCCGGCGAGGCTTCAGGGTGACCCTGGAAGCAGAACGCGGGCTTGTCGGTGCGCGCCAGGCCCTGCAGCGTGTTGTCGAACAGGCTGATGTGCGTGGGACGCAGGTTGGCCGGCAGCGACTTCTCGTCGACCGCGAAGCCGTGGTTCTGGCTGGTGATGCTCACGCGGCCGTTGTCGAGGTCCTTCACCGGATGGTTCGCGCCGTGGTGGCCGAACTTCATCTTGAAGGTCTTCGCGCCGGAGGCCAGCGCCATGATCTGGTGGCCCAGGCAAATGCCGAAGGTGGGAATGCCGGTCTCGATCAGTTCCTTGACGGCGCTGATGGCGTAGTCGCAGGGCTCCGGGTCGCCGGGGCCGTTGGCCAGGAAGATGCCGTCTGGCTTGAGCTTGAGCACGTCGGCCGCGGGCGTCTGCGCCGGCACCACGGTGATGCGCGCGCCGCGCTGGGCGATCATGCGCAGGATGTTCTTCTTGACGCCGTAGTCGAAGGCGACGACGTGGAACTTCGGCGTGATCTGCACGCCGTAGCCCGCACCCAGCTTCCACTCGGTTTCGGTCCATTCGTAGGTCTGCTTGACCGACACCACCTTGGCGAGGTCGAGGCCCGACATGCTCGGCGCGGCCTTGGCGGCGGCGATGGCCTTGTCGATCAGCGCCTGGGTGACGGCTTCGCCTTCGGCCAGGCCCAGGATGCAGCCGTTCTGCGCGCCGTGGGTGCGCAGGTGGCGCGTGAGCTTGCGGGTATCGATGTTCGCGATGGCCACCGTCTTGCCGGACACGAGGTATTCGGTCAGCGTGGCGGTCTTGCGGAAGTTGGAGGCGACGAGGGGCAGGTCCTTGATGATCAGGCCCGCGGCATGGATCTTGTCGGCTTCGATGTCTTCCCCGTTGACGCCGTAGTTGCCGATGTGCGGATACGTGAGCGTCACGATCTGCTGGCAGTAGCTCGGGTCGGTGAGGATTTCCTGGTAACCGGTCATGGCGGTGTTGAACACCACTTCACCGGTCGTGGAGCCGGCGGCTCCGATCGAATTGCCTTGAAAGACCGTGCCGTCTGCGAGCGCCAGGATGGCGGGCGGGAAACTTCCCTTGAGAGACAAAAGCACTGGGTTCTCCGGATGGTTACGGTCGCCCGGAGCCCCAGGCGCGTTGCCTGCGAGCTGCTGCTTAAGGGGATTTTGGCGTTAAAGGCGGCCGGGCGACGCTGATTTGCGAGTAAGCCCCCGATTGTAGCCCGGACTGAGTGTGTTATCTGGCCTGCAGGGCTGCTCCGCTCGCATGCAGGCAGATTGCGGCGGCAGCGGCCACGTTGAGCGACTCCTCGCCGCCCGGCTGCGCAATGCGGATGTGGTGCGTCGCCCGGGCTTCCAGCGCGGGCGACACGCCCTGCCCCTCGTGGCCCATGAGCCAGGCGCAGGGATGCGGCAGTTCGGCCTTGTGGAGCCACTCGCCGTGGTGCGAACTGGTCGCCACCAGCGGCACTTTCAGGCCGTCGAGCACGTCGGCGTCCACGCCTTCGATCAGCCGCAGGCCGAAATGGGCACCCATGCCGGCGCGCAGCACCTTCGGGGCCCACAGCGCGGCCGTGCCCTTGAGCGCGATCACCTGGGTAAAGCCGAAGGCGGCGGCGCTGCGCAGGATGGAACCCGCATTGCCGGCGTCCTGCAGACGGTCGAGCACGACGCTGGGGGCGTCGGGAATCAGTTCCGGGCGGGACGGCAGGTCGAGCACGAAGCCCATGGGCGCCGGCGATTCCAACCCGCTGACGCCACGCAGCAGGTCGTCGGTGACCACTACGGTTTTGATAGCGCTACTCGCCCATTCAGCAGGTGCTTGGGGCCAGAAAGACTCCGAAAACACGGCGATCGCGGGCTTGACGCCCCGCGCCAGCGCCGCCCGACACAGATGATCGCCTTCGAGCCAGAGGCGGCCGAGCTTGCGGTAAGCACCCGGGTCCTGCGCGAGCTTGCGCAAATCCTTGAGCAGCGGGTTGTCGCGCGAGCTGATGTGGCTGGCGCCGGTGTCGGAGGTCATTGAAGGTTCAGGGGGCAGCGCGGAGATCATCGAGGCGCACGGCCTCGACGGCGCCGATCATCATCGCCGGCTGCTCAGATTCGGCCGGCAGCACCACATTCAAGACGCCGCCCGTGCGGGCGAGCGCCGCGGCCACCGGGCTGAACGACCTGCGGTGGTGCACACACGCGCCATGGCGCTGCAGCGCTTCCAGGTGTTCGGGTGTGCCATAGCCCTTGTGGCCGGCAAAGCCGTAGTGCGGAAATTCGGCATGCAACTGCTCGCACAGCCGGTCGCGGTGCACTTTCGCCAGGATCGACGCAGCGGAAATGGCCTTCACCCGCGAATCGCCCTTGACGATGGCTTCGGCCAGCACGTCGAGCGTGGGCAGGCGATTGCCGTCGACCAGCACCTTGACGGGCTTCAGCCGCAGCCCCTCGACCGCGCGACGCATCGCGAGCATGGTGGCCTGCAGGATATTGTGGGTGTCGATCTCTTCGACGGTGGCCTGCGCGATGGAACAGCACAGCGCCTTCGCCAGGATCTGGTCATGCAAGCGTTCGCGCTGCAGGGCCGTGAGAGTCTTGGAATCGGCCAGGCCGCGAATCGGCCGCAGGTCGTCGAGGATCACGGCAGCAGCCACCACCGGACCGGCCAGGGGGCCACGCCCCGCCTCGTCGACGCCCGCCATCAGCCCCGGTGCGTCCCACACCAGCGGGGCCTGTTCAGCCTTCAAGAACTTTCTGGATCGCATCGGCGCAAAGTGTCGGCGTATCGCGCTGCAATTGCACATGCAGCTCTGAAAATCTTTGTTGCAAGGCTTGCGTTTTCCCGGGCGCGTCGAGCCAGGCCAGCGTGGCCTGGGCCAGTGCCTCGGGCGTGGCGGCTTCCTGCAGCAACTCCGGCACCACGAACTCGCGACACAGGATGTTGGGCAAGCCGACCCAGGGCTGCAACTGCTTGCGTTGCATGAAACGCCACGACAGCGCATTCATGTTGTAGGCGATGACCATCGGCCGCTTGAACAGTGCAGCCTCGAGCGTGGCGGTGCCGCTGGCGATCAACGTGGCGTCGCAGGCGGCCAGCGCGGCGTGCGACTGGCCATCGAGCAACTTCACGCGCCCGGCCATGCCGCTGGCCTGCAGCAGGGCCTCAACCTCGGCGCGCAGGCCCGGCAGGATGGGGGCCACGAACTGGAGGTCCGGGCGCACCTTCTGCATCAGTGCGGCTGCAGCGAAGAAACGGGCGGCCAGGTAGCGAATTTCCGAGCGGCGGCTGCCCGGCAGCAAGGCGACGACCTGCGCATCAGGCACCAGGCCCAGTGCGGCGCGTGCGGCGGCACGGTCGGGCGTCATCGGGATCACGTTGGCGATGGGATGGCCGACATAGCTCGCGGCCACGCCGTGCTCCGCCAGCAATGCAGGCTCGAACGGGAAGATGCACAGGACGTGATCGGCGGCCGCCCGGATCTTCTCGACGCGCTCCGGCCGCCAGGCCCAGATCGACGGGCAGACGAAGTGCACCGTCTTCATGCCGTGGCTGCGCAGGCCGGCCTCGAGGTCGAGGTTGAAATCGGGCGCGTCGACGCCGATGAAGAGTTCGGGGCGCTCCTGCAGCAGTCGGGCCTTGAGCTTGCGGCGAATGCCGGCGATCTCGGCGTAATGCCGCAGCACCTCGATGTAGCCGCGCACCGCGAGCTTTTCCTGGGGCCACCAGCTCTGGAAGCCGTGGGCCAGCATGCGGGGGCCGCCGATGCCGGCGGTCTGGAGATCGGGCCAACGGGCCTGGAGGCCGTCGAGCAGCAGACCCGCTAGCAGGTCGCCGGAGGCTTCACCTGCGACCAGCGCGAAACGTCGCTGTTCGTCCTTCTGCATCGCCGTCACGTCAGCGCGCGATGCCGCGCGTCGAGTTGGCGAGGAAGGCTTCCATCAGCGCGACGTCGCCTGCCGCTTCCGGCATTTCCGTCGCGAGCGCGGCGATGCCGGCGCGCGCCTCTTCGAGCGTCTTGCCCTGGCGATACAGCAGGCGGTGCATCTGCTTCACCGCCGCGAGCCTCTCGGCGGAAAAGTCGCGCCGACGCAGGCCGACGACATTGAAGCCGCGCACAGCCAGCGGATTACCGTCGACCAGCATGAAGGGCGGCACGTCTTGCGTGACAGCGCTGGCAAAGCCAAGCATGGCGTGGGCACCGATCGAAACGAACTGGTGAATGCCCGTGAGCCCGCCGACCGTGACCCAGTCGGCCAGGTGCACATGCCCCGCCAGCGTGGTGTTGTTGGACAGCGTGGTGTGGTTGTCGACACGGCAGTCGTGCGCGATGTGCGTGTACGCCATGATCCAGTTGTCGCTGCCCACGCGCGTCACGCCCCCCGCGCCCGGCACGCCGAGGTTGAAGGTGCAGAACTCGCGGATCACGTTGCGGTCGCCGATGACGAGCTCCGTTGGCTCGCCGGCGTACTTCTTGTCCTGCGGTATGGCGCCGAGAGACGAGAATTGGAAGATCCGGTTGTCGCGCCCGATGGTCGTGCGCCCTTCGATCACGCAGTGCGCACCGATGGTGGTACCCGCGCCCACCCGCACGTGCGGGCCGATCACGGTATAGGGCCCGACCGACACCGAGGCGTCGAGTTGTGCCTTGGGGTCGACGAGTGCTGTCGAATGAACCTGGGTCATGCCTTGTGAAACGACTGGCTGCGGCCGGGTCAGCTGATCTGGCGCATGGCGCACATCAGCGTCGCCTCGCAGGCGAGTTCGCTGCCCACCAGGGCCCGGCCCTTGAACTTGGAAATGCCCGCCTTCATACGCTCGATTTCGACTTCGAGCGTCAGCTGGTCGCCGGGTTCCACCGGGCGCTTGAAGCGCGCGCCGTCGATGGCGGCAAAGTAGTAGACGGTGTTGTCGTCCGGCACGATGTCGAGCGAATGGAACGACAGCAGGGCCGCGGCCTGGGCCATGGCTTCGAGCATCAGCACGCCCGGCATCACGGGGCGGTGCGGGAAATGGCCATTGAAGAACGGCTCGTTCATCGTCACGTTCTTGAGCGCGGTGATTCGCTTGCCCTTTTCCATGTCGAGCACGCGGTCCACCAGCAGGAACGGGTATCGGTGGGGCAGCAGCTTGAGGATTTGATGGATATCGAGCGTCGTCGTCATGATTTTCTGTTCCTGCATCGTCGTCATTTTTTCGAGGGAGCTTTCTCCAGCGCCTTCAGTCGTTCGCGCAGGCTGTGCAACTGCTTGAGCGTTGCCGCATTTTTTTCCCAGCTCGCATTGTCATCGATGGGAAACATACCGGTGTACTGGCCGGCCTTGTGAATTGAACGGGTGACCACGGTCGCGGCGGATATGTGCACGCCGTCGGCCACTGTCAGATGGCCCAGCACGATGGCGCCGCCGCCAAAGGTGCAATTGGCACCAATGGTGGCGCTGCCAGCCACGCCGACGCAACCCGCCATGGCGGTGTTCTTGCCGACGCGCACGTTGTGGCCGATCTGGATCAGGTTGTCGAGCTTCACGCCGTCTTCGATCACGGTGTCGTCGAGCGCGCCGCGGTCGATGCAGGTGTTGGCGCCGATTTCGACGTCGTTGCCGATGCGCACCGCACCCAGTTGCTCGATCTTGACCCAGCGCCCCTCGTGCGGCGCGAGGCCGAAGCCGTCAGCGCCGATGACCACGCCAGGGTGCAGCAGGCAGCGCTCGCCGATGAAGCAGTCTTCACTGACCGTCACGCGCGACTTCAGCACCGTGCCCGCGCCGATGCGTGCGCCCCGCTCCACCACGCACAGCGCACCGATGCGCGCCGTGGCGTCGACCTGCGCCTCGGCGTGGATCACCGCGCTGGGATGGATCCGGTCGGCCTCCGGACGCGCGTGATGCGCCTTCCAGAGCTGCGTCAGGCGGGCAAAGTAGAAGTACGGATCGGGCGTGACGATGAAAGCGCCACGCGCCGCGGCCGCCTCGCGCATGGCGGGCGAGACGATCACGCAGGCGGCCTTCGAGGCCGCCAGTTCCTGCTGGTATTTGGGATGGCTCAGGAAGCTGAGCGCATCGGGCTGTGCATTCTGCAGCGGCGCAAGCCGCTCGATGGACAGCGCCGCATCGCCATGAAGCTCGCCCCCAAGGGCGTCAACGATGGCTCCGAGCTGCAGTGACACGCCGGTTCGCGGCGTTACTTGCCGGCCGCGGGCGCAGGAGAGCCGACCGACGCGTTCAGCGCCTTGATCACCTTGTCGGTGATGTCGTGCTTCGGATTGATGTAGATCGCTTCCTGCAGGATGGCGTCGTACTTCTCGGCCTCGGCCACCTGCTTCACCACGCGGTTGGCGCGCTCGTAGACCTGCTGGAGCTCTTCGTTCTTGCGCGCGTTCAGGTCTTCCTGGAATTCACGGCGCTTGCGCTGGAAGTCGCGGTCCTGGTCGACCAGCGAGCGCTGGCGCGTGACCCGCTGGCTTTCCGACAGGGTGGGCGCCTCGCGCTCGAACTTCTCAGAAGCCGCCTTCAGGGCGTCGCCTTGTGCGGTCAGGTCCTTCTCGCGCTTCAGGAATTCGGCTTCGAGCTTCGCCTGGGCAGTCTTGGCCGGCTGCGCCTCACGCAGCACGCGGTCCGGGTTCACGAAACCGATGCGAAAGGTTTCCTGCGCCTGGGCGGGCACCGCAGCGAATGCGAGGGCGGGAATCAACAACGCGCCTGCCGCAGCGCGAATCAAATGCTTCATTTAGAAAGACGTTCCGATCTGGAATTGGAGGCGCTGAATTCTATCCTTCGGGATATACCCGGCTGTAAACGGCTGCCCCACTTCCTTCTGGGACCTGACTGGGAAGGCATAAGCAAGACGCAGCGGGCCCAGCGGCGAAATCCAGCTGACGCCCAGGCCGACCGACGCGCGCAACTTCTTCTCGGCCTTCCATTGCTCGTCAGTCACGCCAGCGGCACGCGTACCGAACACGTTGCCGGCGTCGAAGAAGCCGTACAAGCGCAGCGTGCGGTCGTTGCCGGCACCCGGGAACGGCGTGCTCAGTTCGGCATTGAAGACTGCCTTCTTGGTGCCACCGAGGGCTGCACCTTCGCTCTGGAGGAACAGAGGGGCATCGCGCGGCCCCAGCGAGTTCTGCTCGAAGCCACGGACGGAACCCAGGCCACCGGCATAGAAGTTCTTGAAGATCGGGTAGACCTTGTTGCCGAGCGCCTTGGCATAGCCGACTTCGCCGTTGATCGAGAAGGTGTACTGCTTGCTGATCGCGAAGAACTGCTGGTATTGGTAGTTCGTCTTGATGTACTTCATGTCCCCGGCCGCGCCCACTTCGAGGTTGGCGCGCTGCAGACGGCCCGTGGTCGGGATCAGCGCGCTGTCGCGACTGTCACGGCCCCAGCCGATGCTCAGCGGAACACCCCAGACGCTCTTCTGGTCGCAGTTGACCACCAGCAGGCCCGTGGCATCCTTCTGGCACTGGAAATAGGCAAGGTAAGACGGCGGCGTGTACAGGCCGGAGAATGCAGTCGAACTGTTGGGATCGAACGCATAGCGCTCGAGACCGATGCCGAAGAAGACGGTATCGACTTCGCTGAACGGCACGCCAAAGCGGATGGAAGCGCCCTGATTCACCAGTTTGTAGTCGCCATCGGTGGAGGTCTGATACGGGCGCGTCGTGGTGTGGTAGAGGCTGATCGTGCGCGAGATGCCGTCCGGCGTGAAGTAAGGGTCGGTCGTGGTCACCGATAGCGTCCGGTTGTACTTGCTGGTGTTGACCTGCACGCCCAGGAAGTTACCCGAGCCGAACACGTTTTCCTGCGAGATACCGAAGGTCAGCGCGACCTTTTCGGCGCTCGAGTAGCCGGCGCCGAGTTGCAGGCTGCCGGTGGGCTTTTCAGCCACGTTGACGGTCAGGTCCACCTGGTCGGGCGAGCCGGGCACTTCCTGCGTTTCGACGTTCACTTCAGTGAAGAAGCCCAGGCGGTCCACGCGGTCGCGCGACAGCTTGATCTTGTCGCCGTCGTACCAGGAGGCTTCGTACTGGCGGAACTCGCGACGGATGACTTCGTCGCGGGTCTTGTTGTTGCCGCCCACCGAGACGCGACGCACGTACACGCGGCGCGAGGGCTCGGCCTGCAGCGTGAGCGCCACGCGGTTGTTCGCGCGGTCGATGTCGGGGCGCGCCTGCACGCGTGCGAACGCATAGCCGAAGGTGCCGAAATAGTCGTTGAAGGCCTTGGTGGTCTCGGTGACCTGCTCGCCGTTGTAGGGCTCGCCCGGCTTGATGGTGATGAGTGACTTGAACTCGTCGTCGCGGCCGAGGTAGTTGCCGTCGAGCTTGACGCTCGACACCACGAACTTCTCGCCTTCGCTGATGTTCACGGTCACCGTCAGGTCCTTGCGGTCCGGCGAAATGGCGACCTGGGTCGAGTCGATGCGGAACTCGAGGTAGCCGCGGGTGATGTAGTACGAGCGCAGCGTTTCGAGGTCGGCGTTGAGCTTGGCGCGCGAATACTGGTTCGACTTGGTGTACCAGCTCATGAAGCCGCCGCTGTCCTGATCGAACAGGCTCAGCAGCGTCGATTCGCTGAAGGCCTTGTTGCCGACCACGTGCACTTCCCGGATACGGGCCGACTCGCCTTCGGTCACAGTGAAGGTCAGGTTGACGCGATTGCGCTCGATGGGCGTGACAGTGGTCACGACCTGCGCGTTGTAGAGACTGCGGCTCACGTACTGGCGCTTGAGCTCCTGCTCGGCGCGGTCAGCCAGTGCCTTGTCGTAGGGACGGCCATCGGTCAGGCCGACTTCGCGCAGCGCCTTCTGCAGCGCGGCCTTGTCGAATTCCTTGGTGCCGACGAAATCGACGTCTGCAATGGTCGGTCGCTCTTCGACGATCACCACCAGCACGTTGCCGTTCACGTCGATGCGCACATCCTTGAACAACCCCAGGTCGAACAGCGCACGGATGGCGGCAGAACCGCGCTCGTCGCTGTAGGTATCGCCCACGCGCAGCGGCAGCGACGCGAAGATCGTACCGGCTTCGACGCGTTGCAGACCTTCGACGCGAATGTCGCGCACCGTGAAAGGCTCTACGGCCCAGGCTGCCGTGGCGGCAAGCGCACTGGCAACCACCGCGGCAACGCTACGCAGGCGAAAGCGACTGAAGTTTTTGTTCATCTGAGAATTGAGCCGGCACGGAAAGGGCCGGGCAGAAAGTTAACCAAAGAGCCGTGTGACGTCGTTGAAGAGTGCGACCGACATCATGACCAGCAGCAGGGCCACACCCCCGCGCTGAAGCCGTTCCATCCAAGCGTCGGAGACGCTCTTGCCGGTCAGGCCCTCCCAAAGATAATACATCAGGTGTCCCCCATCGAGGACCGGCAGCGGCATGAGATTGAGGACTCCAAGGCTCACGCTGATGAGCGCCAGGAAGACCAGATACTGAGTAAAACCGAGGCTTGCGGACTTGCCAGCGTAGTCGGCAATCGTGAGTGGACCGCTCAGGTTCTTGAGCGAAGCCTCGCCGATGACCATCTTGCCCATCATGCGCACGGTCAGGGCGGACACCTCCCAGGTGCGCACCACACCACGCCAGACACCGTCGACCAGCCCCTGGCGCACCGTCACCATTTCGGGCGGCGCACCAACATAGGCGCCGATGCGTCCCACCTTGACGCCGCCCTCTTCCCGCACCTCGGGCTTCACGTCGATCTTGAGCGGCTGGCCGCCGCGCTCGACCTGCCAGGCCTGGGTGCGCGGCTGGTCACCATCGACCGACGCCCGGATCACCTCGCGCAGCTGCTGCCCGTCGACGATGGCCGTGTCGCCGATGGCGCGCACCACGTCGCCATTGCGCAGGCCGGCGCTTTCCGCCGCACTGCCCGCCATGACTTCGCCGATCTCAGGCCGGGTCAGGGGTGCCACCACGCCGATCTTGCGGAACATCTGCGGATCGGCGTCCTTGGTCTCCATGCGGCTCAGCGGCAGTACCAGCTGGCGCGCCGGCCGGCCGGCTTCCCCTGCGACTTCGAGCGTCAGGTCATGGCCATCGAGCGCGCCACGCGTCATGCGCCAGCGCAGATCCTCGAAGGACTGGACCGGCGACAGGTCGCCATCGAAGCCCGCTTGCGTGATGTGCTCGCCGCCGCGCAGGCCCGCCACTTCGGCCAGAGAGGCGGCCACCGGCCGCGCGAGCTTGGCGACCGGCTCCTGCACGCCGATCCAGTTGACGGCCGTGTAAAGCACGACAGCCAGCAGCAGATTGGCGATCGGCCCCGCCGCAACAATGGCCGCTCGGGAACGCAAAGGCTGGGTGTTGAAGGCGCGATGGCGCTCTTCAGGTGCGACCGGCCCCTCGCGCTCGTCGAGCATCTTGACGTAGCCGCCGAACGGGAATGCACCGATGACGAACTCGGTCTGTTGCCCCGGATGCTGGCGCTTGGGCTGCCAGCGCAGCAGCGCCTTGCCGAATCCCACGGAGAAACGCTCGACTTTGACTCCACAGGCAACAGCCACGCGGTAGTGCCCGTATTCGTGCACCGCGATCAGGACACCGAGTGCGACCACAAAGGCTATGACAGTGAGCAGCATCGGGGTCCTTGGTCTCTACGGAGGGTCGTCAGGTCAGGCTGCGAAACGCAGCGCCGCGGCATTGGCCGCCGCACGGGCGCTGGCATCGATCGCCAGCAGGTCGGCCAGCGATGCCGGCTTGGAGGGGGCGACCCTTTCCAAAGTTTCCATGTTGACCGCATGTATGCAATCAAAACGCAGGCGGCGGTTCAGGAAAGCTTCAACTGCGACCTCGTTGGCAGCATTGAGCACCGCCGTCGTGCCCGGCGCGGCGCGCAGTGCATGCCATGCCAGGCTCAGTCCGGGAAAGAGTGCTGCGTCGGGCGCATCGAAGGTCAGCGAGGCCATCTGGCGGAAGTCGAGCCGCGCAGCACCGCTCTCGATGCGCTCAGGCCAAGCCAGGCCCACCGCGATCGGCACCCGCATGTCGGGCGTACCGAGCTGGGCGATGACCGAAGCATCGGTGAACTGCACCATCGAGTGCACCACGCTCTGCGGATGAATGACGACCTCGATCTGATCAGGCGCGACGCCGAACAGGTGACGTGCCTCGATCACTTCGAGGGCCTTGTTCATCATGGTGGCCGAGTCGACCGAAATCTTGCGGCCCATGACCCAGTTCGGATGGGCGCAGGCCTGTTCGGGCGTCACCGTACCCAGGGTTTCCGGCGCACGAGTGCGGAACGGGCCACCCGATGCGGTCAGGATGATCTTGTCGATACGCCGCGCCCAGGTGGACGGGTCTTCAGGCAGCGACTGGAAGATGGCCGAATGCTCGCTGTCGATAGGCAGCAACGTCGCGCCGCCTTCGCGCACGGTACGCATGAAGAGTTCGCCGCCGACGACCAGCGCTTCCTTGTTGGCCAGCAGCAGCCGCTTGCCAGCGCGCGCAGCAGCCAGGCAAGGGCCAAGGCCCGCCGCACCGACGATGGCGGCCATCACGGCATCGACTTCGTCGTGAGACGCTATCGTTTCGAGAGCGTCATCGCTCGCCAGAACAACCGTTTTCAGGCTGTTTTGCTTCAATTTTTCAGCCAGCAACGCAGCATGCGGCGCACTGGCCATCACGGCGAACCGGGGCGAGAACTGAGCGCACTGCGCCAGCAACTCATCGACCTTGGTAGCCGCCGAAAGGGCAAACACCTCGAAACGCTCGGGGTGCCGCGAAATGACGTCGAGCGTGCTCACCCCGACCGAACCGGTCGAGCCGAGCACCGTGACGCGTTGTCTTCTGGGTGTGTTCACAGGAAAGCCAGCATCATGGCAATGGGAAGCGCCGGCAAGAGGGCATCCACGCGGTCGAGGACGCCGCCGTGGCCGGGCAGCAGCCGGCTGCTGTCCTTGGCGCCGGCGCTGCGCTTGATGAGAGATTCGACGAGGTCACCCACGACGCTCATGGCCGCGAGGAACAGCGCGGCGAGCAGCAAAAGCCACCAGCCCCGCTCGTTGAGACGGGTATAGAGGCTGGCCACGGTCGCGCCGGTGGCCTTGTCGGCCCAGACCCAGGCAAAGGCCAGCACCACCACGCCGATCATTCCGCCCCACACGCCTTCCCAGCTCTTGCCGGGACTGATCGCGGGCGCGAGCTTGTTGCGGGTGAATTTCAGGCCGAAGGCGCGGCCGGCGAAATAGGCGAACACGTCGGCCACCCACACCAGCACCAGGATCGACAGCAGGAAGTTGATGCCGATCATGCGTGCCTGCACTGCGGCAAGCCATGCCACCCATAGCGCCAGCAAACCACCGACCAACCGCAGCCCACGCGGAATACGGGGCCAGCCCGGCACCGCCACTCGCAGCAGCGCTGCGCCGCCCAGCACCCAAGCTGCACTGGCCAGGGTCCACATCAGGACCAACGGCTGCTCCAGCAGCCCCAGCCACCAGGACAGCGCGCACAGCACCACCGTTTCAACGCCGAGAAACACCGACAGCCGCTGGCCGTATCCATTCAGACGCCCCCACTCCCAGGCGCCAGCGCCGATCAACACCAGCATGACGCAGGCGAAGGGGATGTAGTTTCGATAGAACAGCGCTGGCAGCAGGATCGCGAGCAGCACGATCGCCGTGAGGATGCGTTGTTTGAGCATGCGGGAAGTTGTCAGGCCCTCAGGCCGTGGCGGTCTTGACCTGTGCCGAGGTTTGGCCGAAGCGCCGCTCACGGCCCTGGAACGCGGCAATGGCCTCGTCCAGCGCAGCTTCGTCGAATTCGGGCCACAGCTTGTCGCTGAAGAAAAGCTCGGCGTAGGCACTCTGCCAGAGCAGGAAGTTGGACAACCGTTGCTCGCCGCCCGTGCGGATGAACAGGTCGGGGTCGGGCACATGGGCCAGCGCCATGGCGCGGTCGAGGCTCGCCTCGGTGATCGCATCGCCCTGCGCCACCAGCTTGGCGGCGGCCTGCGCGATGTCCCAGCGGCCGCCGTAGTTGAAGCAGACGTTGAGCACCATGCGCGTGTTGTGCGCCGTGGCCTGCTCGGCGTCGACCAGGCCCTTCACCATTTTCGGCGACAGGCCGGCCCGTTCGCCGACGAAATGCAGCCGCACGCCATCGGCGCTGAGCTTGGGCACCTCGCGGGCGAGTGCACCGACCATCAGGTCCATGAGGCCGGAGACTTCCTCGACGGGACGGTTCCAGTTCTCGGACGAAAACGCGAACACCGTGAGCACGCCCACGCCGCGGTCGGCACAGGCCCTGACGCAGCGGCGCAGCGATTCGACACCCTGCTTGTGCCCCGCGACGCGGGGCAGGAAGCGCCGCGTGGCCCAACGGCCGTTGCCGTCCATGACGATGGCAACGTGGTGGGGAATGCGTGGCGCTGAAGAGGCCATGACAGGCCTCAAACGGCCATGATCTCCGCTTCCTTGGCCGCGACCAGGCGGTCGATTTCCGCGATGTGGCGGTCGGTGACCTTCTGGATCTCGGCCTCGGCGCGCTTCTGGTCGTCTTCGGACGCCAGCTTGTCCTTGACCAGCTTCTTGACCGACTCGTTCGCATCGCGGCGCAGGTTACGCGTGGCGACCTTGGCGGTTTCGCCTTCGTTGCGGACCAGCTTGGTCATTTCCTTGCGGCGCTCTTCGCTCATGGCGGGCAGCGGCACGCGGATCAGGTCGCCCATCGAGGCGGGGTTCAGGCCCAGGTCGCTTTCGCGGATGGCCTTCTCGATCTTGGCGCCCATGCCCTTTTCCCAAGGCTGGACGCTGATGGTGCGCGAATCGAGCACCGACACGTTGGCCACCTGGCTCAACGGCACCTGCGAGCCGTAGTACTCGACATGGATCGAGTCGAGCAGCGCAGAGTTGGCGCGGCCGGTACGGATCTTCGTAAGGTTGTTCTGGAATGCGGCGAGCGACTGATTCATCTTCGCGTCGGTCGCATTGCGGATATCTGCAATAGTCATCTCAAATACTCCTAGGCATGCACCAGCGTGCCCTCGTCCTCGCCCATGACGACGCGCTTGAATGCGCCGTTCTTGAGAATCGAGAACACCTTGATCGGCAGCTTCTGGTCGCGGCACAGCGCGAAAGCCGTGGCGTCCATGATGCCGAGATTCTTTGCGATCGCCTCGTCGAAGCTGAGCGAGACATAGCGCGTTGCGTCGGGGTTGGTCTTGGGATCGGCGGTGTAGACGCCGTCGACCTTGGTCGCCTTGAGCACCAGTTCGGCACCGATCTCGGCACCGCGCAGCGCAGCGGCCGTGTCGGTGGTGAAGAACGGGTTACCCGTGCCGGCTGCGAACACCACGACCTTGCCCTCTTCGAGGTACTGCAGGGCCTTGGGGCGCACATAGGGCTCAACCACCTGCTCGATGGCAATGGCGGACATCACACGAGCCACGAGACCCTGTTTGTCCATTGCATCGGCCAGCGCCAGCGAGTTCATGACCGTGGCCAGCATGCCCATGTAGTCGGCCGTGGCGCGGTCCATGCCGACCGAGCCCCCCGCGACGCCGCGGAAGATGTTGCCGCCACCGATCACGACCGCCACCTGCACGCCCATGTTCACGACCTCGGCCACCTCCTGCACCATTCGCACGATGGTCGCGCGGTTGATGCCGAAGGCGTCATCGCCCATCAACGCCTCTCCCGACAGCTTCAACAAGATTCGCTTGTGGGCTGGGCGGGCATCAGACATGGGCAATTTCCTTTGGTTGGACTGGGACGAGTGTAAAACGTAGCGATGAAAAAACGGCGGCGCGCGTGGGCGCACCGCCGTTGAGCCTTAAAGGCTTAAGCAGCAGCCTTGGCCGCTGCAACTTGCGCGGCCACCTCGGCTGCGAAGTCGTCAACTTTCTTCTCAATGCCTTCGCCGACCACGTAAAGGGTGAAGCCCTTGATCGTGGTGCTGGCGGCCTTGAGCATCTGCTCGACGGTCTGCTTGTCGTTCTTCACGAACGGCTGGTTGTGCAGCGAGACTTCCTTGAGGAACTTCTGCACGCCGCCTTCGATGCGCTTGGCAACGATGTCGTCCGGCTGCGGCTTCTTGCCCTCGGCTTCGGCGGTCTTGCGGTCTTCGTCGGCCTTGCCCTTGGCAACTGCGCGCTCTTTTTCGATCAGGTCGGCAGGCACGTCCGATGCCTGGATGGCGACCGGCTTCATGGCGGCGATGTGCATCGCCACGTCCTTGGCCGACGTGTCGTCGCCTTCGAACTCGACCATCACGCCGATGCGCGTGCCGTGCAGGTACGAAGCCAGCTTGCCGTTGCCAGCGAAGTGCTTGAAGCGGCGGAAACTCATGTTCTCGCCGATCTTGCCGATCAGGCCCTTGCGCACGTCTTCGAGCGTGGGGCCGAAGCCGTCTTGCTCATAGGCGAGTGCGCCCAGCGCAGCGATGTCCGCGGGGTTGTTCTTCGCGACCAGCATGGCGGCGGCGTTGGCCAGGGCCAGGAAGCTGTCGTTCTTGGTGACGAAGTCGGTTTCGCAGTTGATTTCGATCATGCCGCCGGCAGCGCCGTCGACAAAAGCCGTGACCACGCCTTCAGCGGTGATGCGACCCGATGCCTTGCCAGCCTTGTTGCCGAGCTTGATGCGCAGCAGCTCTTCGGCCTTTTCCATGTTGCCGTCGGCCTCCGTCAGGGCCTTCTTGCACTCCATCATCGGCGCGTCGGTCTTTGCGCGCAGTTCGCCGACCATGCTTGCGGTGATTGCAGCCATTTGTGGTATCTCCGTAAATCCAAAAATCAGGTTAAAAAAAAGGGGCACCAAAGCCCCTTCTTCAGGCTCGCAGGCGCGCCAATCAGGCCGAAGCGCCTTCTTCGACTTCGACGAATTCGTCGCCATTGCCTTCGGCGATGGCCTTGACCACGTCACCGGTGGCGCTGTTGCGGCCTTCGATGATCGCGTCGGCGATGCCGCGGGCGTACAGCGTGACAGCCTTCGACGAGTCGTCGTTGCCAGGGATCACGTAGTCGATGCCTTCGGGCGAGTGGTTGGAGTCAACCACGCCGATCAGCGGAATGCCGAGCTTCTTGGCTTCGGCCACGGCGATCTTGTGGAAGCCCACGTCGATCACGAAGATGGCGTCGGGCAGCGCGGCCATGTCCTGGATGCCGCCGATGTCCTTTTCGAGCTTCTCGATTTCGCGCGAGAAGGTCAGCTGCTCCTTCTTGCTCAGCGAGTCGAGGCCGGCTTCCTGCTGGGCCTTCATGTCCTTCAGACGCTTGATCGAGGTCTTGACGGTCTTGAAGTTGGTCAGCATGCCGCCGAGCCAGCGGGTGTCGACGAAGGGCACGCCGGCGCGACGGGCTTCTGCCGCCACGATTTCACGGGCCTGGCGCTTCGTGCCGACCATCAGGATCGTGCCGCGGTTGGCGGTGAGCTGCTTGGCGTACTTCATCGCATCCTGGAACATCGGGAGCGACTTTTCCAGGTTGATGATGTGAATCTTGTTGCGATGGCCAAAGATGTACGGGGCCATCTTGGGGTTCCAGAAGCGGGTTTGGTGACCGAAATGGACACCTGCTTCCAGCATTTCG
This sequence comes from Variovorax sp. YR566, assembly GCF_051992195.1. Taxonomy (NCBI): domain Bacteria; kingdom Pseudomonadati; phylum Pseudomonadota; class Betaproteobacteria; order Burkholderiales; family Comamonadaceae; genus Variovorax; species Variovorax sp. YR566. The sequence goes on from NZ_CP197092.1 coordinate 4,159,227, forward strand.
CGCATGGTGGTAGACATTGAAATTACTCCAAAGGTTGGGTCTAAAATCCAGCCCGTTTTGTGCTCTTTTCGAATGGAGTCACAACACCTTGATTGGGCCGGTTTGCGGATGTGTTTGACTGGGTGCAACGGGAGCCGTCGCTCAGCCAGCGAAACCCAAAGAGTATAGCACGGCCGTCGCCCCTCCTCCCTGAACCCGAGCTGCTTGCACAGCCTCTGCCCCACTCATGAACGACCTTCACGCCACCCGTCTCGACCTTCTGGCAGGTGGCTCCGATGCACGCACCGAAATGGAGCGCGCCATCGGCATCGCCCAGTCCCCGGTCTGCGCGCACGTCTTCACCCGCACCATGTTCGACGAAGCCCGCCAGTCGGCCGCTGCGTCGAACTCCGACAGTCGGCTTTCGGGCCTCGCCTTCACCGCCAAGGACCTGTTCGACATCGAAGGCCAACCAACGCCCGCCGGCTCAGTGGTCCTGGCCCATGCACCAGTCGCCAGGGCCGATGCCCTTGCCGTGGTGCGGCTGCGCGCCGCGGGCGGCGTGCTGACCGGCCGCACCAACATGACGGAATTCGCTTTCTCGGGCGTCGGCGTCAACCCGCACCACGGCACGCCGGCCAATGTGAGCGACGCCGCTACGCCGCGCATTCCGGGCGGCTCGTCGTCCGGCGCCGCGATCTCGGTGGCCAGCGGGGCCGCGTTCATCGGCCTGGGCTCCGACACCGGCGGCTCGATCCGCATCCCGGCGGCGCTGAACGGCATCGTCGGCTTCAAGAACACGGCCCGGCTGACGCCCGCCGACGGCGCGCTGCCGCTCTCAACCACTCTGGACACTGTCTGCGCCATGACGCGCTCGGTTCGCGACGCCATCACCGCGCACGAGATCCTCGCGGCCCGGCGAGTGACCGCCGGCAACGCCCCTCTGGCCGCCTACAGGCTGGCCGTGGTGAAGAACATCTTCTTCGACGGCATCGAGCCCGACGTGGCCGCCGCCTTCGAGCGCTCGCTGAAGGCGCTCCGGGCAGCCGGCGCCCGCATCGTGGAAATCGAACTGCCCGAACTCGCCGAGTTGGCCACCATCAACGCCACCGGCGGCTTCTCCGCCGCCGAGTCGCACGCCTGGCACCGCCTGCTGCTGGAGCGCAGCGGCGCAGGCTACGACCCGCGCGTGGCCCAGCGCATCCTGCGCGGCGCCGCGATGAAGGCGCATGAATACATCGACCTGATCAATGCCCGTCGCGACTGGATCGCCCGAGTCGAAACCGCGCTCGCCCCGTTCGACGCCGTGCTGTCGCCGACAGTGCCGATCACCGCGCCGCCCATCGCCAGCGTGGCGCCGGGCACCCAACGCGACGACGAATTCTTCCGCGTCAATGCATTGCTGCTGCGCAACCCGTCGATCATCAATATGCTCGACGGCTGCGCGATCTCGCTGCCCTGCCACGCCGACGGCGAACTGCCGGTTGGCCTGATGTTGTGGCATGCCGCGCTGCACGACGACGCCGTGCTTGCTGTAGCACTCCAGACCGAGCGCGCGCTGCAAAATTAACAGCTGACACGGCCCACCTGACGGGCGTCAGCCATCTCTCTTATTCAGAACATTCAATGAAAATCGCGATCGTGGGCGCCGGCATCATTGGCGTCACCACCGCCTGGGAACTGGTTTCCGACGGCCATGAAGTGACCGTGTTCGAGCGCAGGGGCGCCGCCGCAGAAGAAGCCAGCTTCGCCAACGCCGGCGTGGTCGCTCCCGGGTCCGTCACGCCGTGGGCTGCCCCCGGCATGCGCGGCAAGGTGCTGCGCTCGCTGCTGTCCTCGCACGGCGCCATCAAGCTGCGCTGGCCGCTGGGCTCGCGCGATCTCGGCTGGCTGTCGCGCTGGCAGAAAGCCTGCAAGCTCGAAACCTACCTGGCCAACCGCGCCCGCATGCAGCGCCTGGCCTTCTACAGTCGCAATCGACTGCACGAGGTGACCGAGGCGCGCGAGCTCAGCTACGAACGCAGCGACGGCTACCTGGTGCTGCTGCGTTCCAAGCGCGACAAGAAACTGGCGCAAGCCGGGCTGGAGGTGCTGCGCTCGGCGGGCAGCGTCTTCAAGGAAATCGACGCCGACGAGGCCCGGCTGATCGAGCCTGCCCTCAACCCCGACACCCCGCTGGCAGGCGCCATCCACCTGCCCGAAGACGAAGTGGCCAACTGCCGCCAGTTCGCGCTGCTGCTCAAATGGGAGGCCGAGTCGTTCGGCGCGCAGTTTCATTTCAACTGCGACATCGCGCCGCTGAGCCGCGCGGCACCCACCTCGCTGTCGCTGGCGAGCGGCTCCGACCCCGTGCGCTACGACGCAGTCGTGGTGTGCGCCGGCCTGGCTTCGGCCGCGCTGCTGCGGCCGCTGGGCCTGCGCATCCCGATGGCCCCGGTCTACGGCCATTCGGTGAGCGCGCCGATCCGCGAGCCGCTCAACGCGCCGCGCAGCGCGGTGATGGACGAGCGCTACAAGGTCGCCATCTCCCGCCTGGGCCAGCGCGTGCGGGTGGCTGGCAGCGCCGAGATCGGCGGCTCGCTCGACACGATGAACCCGGCCGCGGTGCAAACGCTCTACAAGGTGCTGCACGACTGGTTCCCGGGCGCAGCCACGCTGCAGTCCGGCGTCCAGCAATGGAAAGGCGCACGGCCAATGCTGCCGGACGGTCCACCGGTGCTGGGTGCCAGCGGCATTCCCGGTGTGTGGCTCAACCTCGGCCATGGGTCGAGCGGCTGGGCGCTGTCGTGCGGCAGCGCGCGCGTACTGGGCGACCTGATCGCTGGACAGGACCCGGGCATCGACCTCGAAGGACTCGGGGTCGAACGGCTCAGTCTTTAGGACCCCATCGGCGCAGGGCCTCGGGGCTCGCCGGCTGCTCTACAGGCAGCGCGGGCTCCGGCGGTGGGCGAAGCCTGCTCGCAATCCACCCCAGCAGTCCGGGGCTGAGCAGCGCAAAGAAAATCAGGCACAGCGCAGCGGCACCCAGCAGGGCCAGACGCATCAGGCCGGAAGCCGTTTCACCCGGGACGTCGAACCACCGGATCACGCTGCAGCCGAAGCCGACATTGGCGGCCCAGGCCACGTCCCGCAGAGACACCCACCGCTTCAGCTCTGCCAGCAGGAAGACGCCCCATACGGCGCACAACAGGCCCAGAACCCATCCCAGCCCTGCAATCCACGCCATCGTCGCAGCGAGGAAAAAGACAAGCGCTGCGAAAAGCAGGACAAGCAGCCAACCGACGCCTTTGAAGCTCATCCCCGGATGATAGGGAGACAGCACGGCGGCACAATGCGCCGATGCAACGCATCACCTCCGCCACCGCTGCCGAGTTGTTCGACATCGCCGCCACGCGCCGAATCGAGCATGCCGCGGCGGCCGCCCTGCCCGCCCACACGCTGATGCGGCGCGCCGGCCTTGCGGTAGCGCGGCTCGCGATGGCGATTGCGCCGCATGCGCGGACGATCTGGGTGGCTTGCGGGCCGGGAAACAACGGCGGCGATGGTTTCGAGGCGGCCGCGCAGCTGCGTCACCGGGGCTTCTTTCCGGTCGTCACGTTCCTGGGAGATGAAAGCCGCTTGCCACCGGACGCCAAGGCTTCACTGCAGCGTGCCCGCGATGCGGGCGTCACCTTTGCATCGACGCCGCCTTCAGCCTACGAACTGGCCATCGACGCGCTGCTCGGCATCGGATCGACTCGGCCGCCCGAAGGCACGATGACCGAGTGGCTGGCGAAGATGCATGCGAGCGGCCAACCCGTGCTCTGCGTCGACGTGCCATCGGGGTTGAATGCGGACACCGGCACCCTGCCCCACGGCATCGACCACGCGCAAGCATCGGCCCGCACCTGCATCACCTTTCTTTCATTGAAGCCTGGCCTGTTCACAGCCCAGGGCCGTGATGCGGCGGGCACGGTGTGGTTCGACGATCTGGGTTGCAGCGCGTTCAAGGATCAACCCCTGGCCCGAATCGCCGGAGCACCCGATGCACAGCCGCGCACCCATGCCTCGCACAAGGGTAGCTACGGCGATGTCGCGGTGATCGGCGGAGCGTCCGGCATGGCGGGCGCCGCCTTGCTGGCCGGCTCGGCGGCACTGCATGGCGGCGCGGGACGCGTGTTCGTCGGCTTGCTCGACCCGAGCGCGGCCCCCGTCGACACCGCGCAACCCGAACTGATGCTGCGCGACGCCCGAACGCTCGACCTGTCAGGCATGACGGCGGTGTGCGGCTGCGGCGGTGGAGAGGCGGTGCAAGAACTGCTGCCGCGCGTGCTCTCGACGGCGGCCGCTTTGGTGCTCGATGCCGACGCGCTCAACGCCATCGCAACCGATGGCGCGCTGCAAGCACAGCTGACGTCCCGGGGGAAAAGCGGATCGCCCACCGTGATCACGCCACATCCGCTGGAGGCTGCACGCCTGCTGGGTTGCACCGTCGGCGATGTCCAAGCCGACAGGCTGACCGCCGCCCGCCAACTCGCCGCACGCTTCGGTGTCGTGGTTGTGCTCAAGGGTTCGGGCACCGTCATTGCAGGCGCCGCCGAAACCCTGCCAGTCATCAACTTGACCGGCAATGCCAGCCTCGCGACTGCAGGCACCGGCGACGTGCTGGCCGGCATGATCGGCGCAGCGCTGGCCATGCGCCAGCCTGCTTTCGAAGCAGCGCGCGAAGCCGTCTGGCAGCACGGCCACATCGCCGACACATGGCCGGCCGATGCGGCCCCGCTCACGGCAGGCACGCTGGCCCGCCGCACGCCCGCCTGACGCGAGCTTTTTAGCCGCGCCCGACGAAGGGCATCTTCGTCGCCATGATGGTGTGGAACAGCACGTTGGCCTCCAGCGGCAGGTTCGCCATGTAGAGCACCGACTGGCCCACGATCTTGACGTCGATCAGCGGCTCGATCGCGAGTTCGCCGTTGGCCTGCGGCACGCCCTTGGCCATGCGCGCGGCCAGTTCGGTCATGGCATTGCCCACGTCCACCTGCCCCACGGCGATGTCGTACTTGCGGCCGTCGAGCGACGCGGTCTTGGTCAGCCCTTCGACCGCGTGCTTGGTCGCCGTGTAGGCGGCCGAGTTCGGCCGTGGCGCGGTGGCCGAGATGGAGCCGTTGTTGATGATGCGGCCGCCCATCGGCGTCTGCGCCTTCATTGTGCGGAACGCCTGCTGGATACAGAAGAACATGCCGGTCAGGTTGATGTCGACCACACCTTGCCATTGCTCGGGCGTCCAGTCCTCGAACGGGCCCGGCGGATTGCCCACGCCGGCGTTGTTGAACAGCAGGTCGACGCGGCCGAAGCGCTCGACGGTGGCGGCGAACAGGGCCTGCACCGAGTCCGCATTGGACACGTCGGTCGACACCGCAAAGGCGCGCGCACCGGCGCCCGATTCTTGCGCCACCTGCTCCAGCGGCTCCAGGCGGCGCCCCGCCAGAACCACGCTCCAGCCGTCACCCAGCAGCGCCAGCGCGGCGGCGCGGCCGATGCCGGAACCCGCACCCGTGACGATGGCGATGCGGCCCTTGTTGTCTTCAGCGCTCATGCTGTCTGTCTCTTTCTCTTTTCGGTTTGTCGATGGTTCGTGCGGCGTGCGAGGCTTTCTTCAGCGGCGCGGCTTGCGCCCCTTCATCTTGTTGGCGGCCTTCTTGACCGCCGACTTGAAGGCCTGCATCGCCGACTGCGGCCCGGCCGTGGCCGAGGTGCCGCGCTCTGCGCGCGACTCGGCGTTGCCGGCCTCAGCCTTGTGACGCGTGCTGCGCTTGGCCGAGGCCTTGACCGGCACGCCAGATGATGCCGCACCCTTGTCCTTCATGGCACGGGCCGTGAGCTCTTCGCCTTCGCGCACGAGGCGGAAGTCGATCTTGCGGCCGTCCAGGTCGACGCGGCTCACCTGCACCCGCACCCGCGTGCCGATGGCATAGCGGATGCCGGTGCGCTCGCCACGCAGCTCCTGGCGCATCTCGTCGAACTTGAAGTACTCGCCGCCGAGCTCGGTGATGTGCACCAGGCCCTCGACGTACATCGCGTCGAGCGTGACGAAGATGCCGAAGGTGGTGGCCGCGGTGACCACGCCGCCGTATTCCTCGCCGAGGTGCTCGCGCATGTACTTGCACTTGAGCCAGGCCTCGACGTCGCGGCTGGCCTCGTCGGCGCGGCGTTCGTTGGCGCTGCAATGCAGGCCTGCGGCTTCCCATGCCAGCACTTCCTTGGTGGGAGCGACAGTGGCCTTCTGCGGCTTGCTGGTTGGCGCTTTCACGCGCGACGCGAGCCGCTTGGCCAGCTTGGCATGCGCCTCGCCGGGCGTGGGCAGCATCGGCAGCTGGTAGCGCGTCTTCGACAGGATCGCCTTGATCACGCGATGCACCAGCAGATCCGGATAGCGCCGGATCGGGCTCGTGAAGTGCGTGTAGGCCTCGTAGGCCAGGCCGAAGTGGCCGCTGTTGATCGGCGTGTAGATCGCCTGCTGCATCGAGCGCAGCAGCATGGTGTGGATCTGCTGCGCGTCGGGGCGCTCCTTGGTGGCATCGGCGATCGCCTGGAACTCGCCCGGCTTGGGATCGTCGGTGATGCTCAGGCCGACACCCATCGCCTTCAGGTAGCCGCGCAGGATTTCCTTCTTCTCGGGCGTCGGGCCTTCGTGCACGCGGTACAGGCCCGGGTGCTTGCCTTCGGCGATGAAGTCGGCGCTGCAGACGTTGGCCGCGAGCATTGCCTCTTCGATCAGGCGGTGCGCCTCGTTGCGCGTGCGCGGCACGATCTTTTCGATGCGGCCGGCGTCGTCGCAGATGATCTGCGTCTCGGTAGTTTCGAAGTCGACCGCGCCACGCTTGCCGCGCTGCTTGAGCAGCGCCTTGTAGACGTCGGCAAGGTTCAGCAGGTCCTTGATGCGGTCCTTGCGCTTGGCAGCTTCGGGGCCACGCGTGTTGCCGAGGATGGCAGCCACCTCGGTGTACGTGAAGCGCGCATGGCTGAACATCACGGCCGGGTAGAACTGGTACGCGTAGATCTCGCCGTCGGCCGCGACCAGCATGTCGCACACCATGCACAGGCGCTCGACCTCGGGGTTGAGCGAGCACAGGCCGTTCGACAGCTTCTCAGGCAGCATCGGAATCACGCGGCGCGGAAAGTACACGCTGGTGGCGCGGTCGTAGGCGTCGATGTCGATGCCCGAGCCGGTCTGCACATAGGCGCTGACGTCGGCAATGGCAACCAGCAGGCGCCAGCCCTTGCCGCGGCCCACCTTCGCGGGTTCGCAGTACACGGCATCGTCGAAGTCGCGCGCGTCTTCACCGTCGATGGTGACGAGCGGAATGTCGGTAAGGTCGACGCGCCCCTTCTTGTCGGCGGGACGGACCTTCTCGGGCAATGCCTTGGCTTCGGCCAGGCACTCCGCGGAAAACTCGTGCGGCACGCCGTACTTGCGCACGGCGATCTCGATCTCCATGCCGGGGTCGTCGATCTCGCCCAGCACTTCTTTCACGCGGCCAACGGGCTGGCCGAACAGAGCCGGCGGCTCGGTGAGTTGCACGACAACCACCTGCCCCACCTTCGCGGGACCGGTTGCGCCCTTGGGAATCAGGACGTCCTGGCCGTAGCGCTTGTCTTCCGGTGCAACGAGCCAGATGCCGCCTTCGTGCAACAGGCGGCCGATGATGGGCTGCTCGGGACGCTCGACGATTTCCACCACGCGCCCTTCGGGGCGACCGCGGCGGTCCTGGCGCACGACGCGCGCCTTGACGCGGTCCTTGTGCAACACCGCGCGCATTTCGTTCGGCGGCAGGTAGATGTCTGCTTCACCGTCGTCGCGCTGCACGAAGCCGTGCCCATCGCGATGTCCTTGAACAGTTCCTTCGAATTCATCCAGCAAGCCGCTGGAAGTGACATTATTTTTGATATGATCTCCTTCTTTCCTGAAATTCAAAACATTGCTGCTTCGGCAGCTCTGTGGGCCCAGATGGCGGAATTGGTAGACGCACTAGTTTCAGGTACTAGCGAGTAACATCGTGGAGGTTCGAGTCCTCTTCTGGGCACCAAGTTTAAACAGACCTTTACCAGGTCATTCGATTCAAGCCACCGGCCTCCGGTGGCTTTTTTCATGGCCGTTTGAATTCGCATCAAACGCTCGATGCAGCCTTCACAAGCGAGGCCAAGCAGACGCTGGAGCTTCTCCACTCGCTTCGAGACGACGGAATTGCCGGGCCAAATTGTGTATACTCGTGGTCTTTGCTGAAAAGCAGAACAAGCCCAGATGGCGGAATTGGTAGACGCACTAGTTTCAGGTACTAGCGAGTAACATCGTGGAGGTTCGAGTCCTCTTCTGGGCACCAAATTCAAGCAGACCCTTACCAGGTCATTCGATTCAAGCCACCGGCCTCCGGTGGCTTTTTTCTTGTCCATTCGAATCCGCATCAAACAGGCAATGCGATCAGGTCGTGGCCCTCGGCACCCACGATGCGCGCGCGGGTGAACTCACCCACCTTCAGCGTCTTGCTGATCTTCTCGGGCGGCAGCAGGCGAACCGTGCCGTCGATTTCCGGCGCATCGGCATACGTGCGCCCCACCCCGCCCTTGCGGCCCATGCCCGGCGCCGAATCGACCAGCACCTGCATCGTCGAGCCGACGCGCCTTTGCAGCTTGGCGATTGACACCGCCTCGGCCACCTCCATGAAACGCGCGCGACGCGCCTCGCGCTCGGCTTCGGGCAGCATGCCCGGAATGTCGTTGGCGGTGGCGCCTTGGACCGGGCTGTAGGCAAAGCAACCGGCGCGGTCGATCTCGGCCTCACGGATGAAGTCGAGCAGATGCTCGAATTCCTGCTCCGTTTCGCCGGGGAACCCGGCGATGAAGGTGCTGCGAATCACGAGCTCTGGACACACCTCGCGCCAGCGCGCCAGCCGCTCCAGATTCTTCTCGCCGCTGGCCGGGCGCTTCATGCGCTTCAGCACATCGGGATGACTGTGCTGCAAGGGCACGTCGAGATACGGCAGCACCTGGCCGCTCGCCATCAACGGAATGATCTCGTCAACGCTCGGGTACGGATACACATAGTGCAGGCGAACCCAGGCGCCATATGGCTCGGCGATTTCGCCCAGCGTGCGCACCAGTTCGAGCATGCGGGTCTTGACCGGCTTGCCGTCCCAGAACCCGGTGCGGTATTTCACGTCGACGCCGTAGGCCGAGGTGTCCTGGCTGATCACCAGCAGTTCTTTCACGCCGCCTTCGAACAAGGCCTTGGCCTCGCTCAACACATCGCCGACCGGCCGCGACACGAGGTCCCCGCGCATCGAGGGAATGATGCAGAAGGTGCAGCGGTGGTTGCAGCCCTCGCTGATCTTCAGGTACGCATAGTGGCGCGGCGTCAGCTTGAGGCCGGCGACACCGAAAGTATTCGGCACCAGGTCGATGAAGGGATCGTGCGGCTTCGGCAGGTTCGCATGCACCGCATCCATCACCTCCTGCGTGGCGTGCGGGCCGGTCACGGCCAGCACGCTCGGGTGCATCTGGCGCACCAGATTGCCGCCCTGGTCGCCGGTCTTGGCGCCCAGACAGCCGGTGACGATCACACGGCCATTTTCTGCCAGCGCTTCGCCAATGGTGTCCAGGCTCTCCTTCACGGCATCGTCGATGAAGCCGCAGGTGTTGACGATCACCAGATCGGCACCTTCGAAAGTCTTGGCGGTTTGATAACCCTCGGCACTCAGCTGGGTCAGGATCAGTTCGGAATCGGTCAGGGCCTTGGGGCAGCCCAGGCTCACGAAACCGACCTTGGGGGCGGTCGGCGTGGCCGTACGTTCGGGGGAGGCAACTTCGCTCATATGCCTCTATTGTCCCAGCTATCGGTGACGGCAGGACATTCAGGGCCGCTTAATGCCAAAGGCCCCCAGTACCTGCTCGGTGTTTTTCTGCATCTGCTCCTGCATTTGCAGGAAAACGTTCTTCGATTGCTCGACGTAATTGCCCATCAGCCCCTGCAGCATCGGCGACTGCATGGTCATGAAGCGCGACCACATCTCGGGCGTCAGGCCTTCGGCCTTTTCCGCCAGTTGCGCCTGCACCTCTGTCATGGCCTGGATGTTCTTCTCGAGGTACGGCCCCATGTAGCCCTGCATCGCCTGCCCGTAGAAACGGATGATGTTGGCCAGCACCTGCTCGGTGAACATCGGCGCACCGCCCGCCTCTTCTTCGAGAATGATCTGCAGCAGGATGCTGCGCGTGAGGTCGTCGCCGGTCTTGGCATCGCGCACCACGAACTGGGCACTCTGGATGACCAGCTGCTTCACCTCGGTCAGCGTGATGTACGTGGATGTCTCGGTGTCGTAGAGCCTTCGGTTGGGGTACTTCTTGATCACACGCTGTACCGGCTTGACCCCGGACTTCTTGCTCTGCACTGCGGACTCCTTCACATGGACGCCCATGTCATCGGATGATTCTAGGGAGCGGTTTTGCTGCGCCGCGACAAGGTTTACCCTGACCAGACGCGGCACTTTCCTCAATCCGGCGATGTCGCGTACTCCGCGCCGCATGCATGGCAGGCAGCCGTCTCGGGTCGCTCTTCGTCGGCCTCCCGAAACCGCAGCGGGGTTTTCTGCCCGTAGACCACCCAGCAGCGCGGGCAATGTTCTTGTCCCACGGTCGGCAGATATGCGCGAGCGCGTTGCTCGGCGCGCTCTTCGGTCAGAGGCATGCCCTGGCGTTGCGCACGCACCACCTCGCGTGCCGCCATGGTGTCGGTGCGCCCACCTGCATAGTCGTTGATGCCGTAGACAGCACGCGCAAACTCGAGAGGAGCCTGCCTCAACAGTGCGGCCAGGCGCTTGTCGGCATGAGCCCGATCAACAGGCGTTGATCGCGTATTCATCTGATCGCTTATCAAGAAAAGTGGAATGGAATTGCAGAGCAGCCAAGGTAGCACAACAACATGGCCAAGGTCTTTGCCTGCATCACCACTAGGGACGATATGTGCACCGGGGAACCCGGTGCATGCTCTGTCAGCTGATCCGGTGGTTGGCCGGGACTGAAGCAGAAATTGGTAGGCGCGATTGGACTCGAACCAACGACCCCCACCATGTCAAGGTGGTGCTCTAACCAGCTGAGCTACGCGCCTAAGGATGTGTCCGAGAAGCAGCTATTGTAGCAGGAGAAAACGTGCTTTTCAGCGACGACGTGCAGATCGAACACCAATCACTGCCGTGACCATGCCAAGAACCTGCGTGAGCCGCGCGGCATCCGCGATTTCAACGGTGAACGTCATCCACGCCGTGCCCTTGATCGACTGCGTCTGCACGCCGATCACGTTCATCTTCTCGCGTGCGAACACATCGGAGATATCGCGCAGCAGGCCCTGGCGGTCGGCCGCTTCCACAGCCACGTCCACCGCATACACGGGCGCGTCGGCGCCCTTCTTCGCGACACCCCACTCCACGTCGATGACGCGCTCGCCATCCTTCGCGGCCATCGTGCGGAAGTTGCTGCAATCGCTGCGGTGCACGCTGACACCATGGCCTCGCGTGACGAAGCCGCGAATGGCATCGGGCGGCGCAGGCTTGCAGCACTTGGCAAGCTGGGTCATCAACGAAGACACGCCCACCACGAGCACGCCGCCCTTGCCCGACTTCTCGCTGCCGCGCGCCTTCTTGATAAGCACGCCGTCGTCGGGCCCCGGCGCGGGCTCCGGTGGGCGCAGCAGCGTCTCGATGTTGCGCAGCGAGAATTCGTCCTTGCCCACCACTTCGAACAGATGGTCCGCCGACTTGAAGCCCAGCTGCGACGCCAGGTCTTCGAGCCGCACGGCCGTCTTGCCTTCGCGCTGAAGCAGCTTCTCGACCGCTTCGCGTCCGCGCGCCACGGTCTCGTGCGTGATCTGTGCGTTGAACCATGCACGCACCTTCGCACGTGCACGATGACTGGCGAGGTAGCCCAGTTCGGCATTGAGCCAGTCGCGCGAGGGCCCGCCCTCCTTGGCCGCGATGATCTCGACCGTCTGCCCGTTCGATAGCGGCGTGTTCAACGGCACCATCGCGCCATCGACACGCGCCCCGCGGCAGCGATGGCCCAGCGTGGTGTGCACGGTGTAGGCAAAGTCGACTGGCGTCGCACCCTGCGGCAGTTCGACGATGGCAGCATCGGGCGTCAGCACATAGATGCGGTCATCGAACAGCCCCTGCCCCTGCAGACCACCCGACAGATCGCGCTCCCACGCCAGCAGTTGCCGCAGCACCGCGATCTTCGCGTCGTACTCGCCGCTGGCCCACACGCCCGCATAGCCCTTGTGGCCCGCTTCCTTGTAGGCCCAGTGCGCCGCCACGCCATGCTCGGCGTGGTCGTGCATCTCTTCGGTGCGGATCTGGATCTCGATCGGCTTGCCTGCCTTGCCATCCACCAGCTCGCGCACCACTGTGTGCAGCGACTGGTAGCCATTGGGCTTGGGCCGCGCGATGTAGTCGTCGAACTCTTCGTCGATCGGCTGGAAATGCGAGTGCACCCACGCCAGGGCCGCATAGCAGTCCTTGACGTCGGGCACCACCACGCGCAAAGCAAGGATGTCGAAGACCTGCTCGAAGTCGAGCGACTTGCCGCGCATCTTCTTGACGATGCTGTAGATGTTCTTCGGCCGCCCCTGCACCGCGGCCTTGACGCCTTCGGCCTGCAGCTCGCTCTCCAGCTGCGAGCGCAATTGCTCGACGTGCCCTTCGCGCTCGATGCGCTTTTCGTCGAGCAGGCGCGCGATCAGCTTGTAGGTTTCAGGCTCGAGGAAGCGGAACGAGAGATCTTCGATCTCCCATTTCACCTGCCAGATGCCCAGCCGGTTGGCCAGTGGCGCAAACACCTGCAGCGACTCGCGGGCAACGCCCTCGGGTGCGGGCCGCTTGCTCGCAGCCGCATGCCGCAGCGTCTGCAGGCGCGAGGCCAGCCGCAGCATCACCACGCGCAGGTCGCGCGAGAACGCCAGCAGCATCTTGCGCACGTTCTCGGTCTGCGCGCCGGCGCCTTCGACGTGATGCCCCTGCGAAGCCGAGCGGGCCTGCTCCTGCACACGCACCAGCTTGGTCGTCTCGACCGCGAGCGCCGCGAAGTTGTCGCCGAACACCTTGGCGATCACTTCCTGCGGGCGGTTCAGGTGCTGGCACGAATAGACCAGGTAGCTCGCCGCCTGCATGGCCTCGGAGCCGCCCATCTTCGCGACGATGGTGGCCACCGCGTCGGCGTGTGCGAGCGTGTTCTCGCCCGTGTCGAGCTTTTCATCGGCGATCAGCGGCTCGGCGAACGCACGCGCGCGCGCCAGCATGTTCTCCATCACCGGCGTGCGGTCGGCCGTTGCGGCGGACAACGGGTAGTCGACCATGGCCGCGTCGGACATGGGTGCCGTCTGGAGGCTCGAAGAATCGCGCTTCACGCTTCGTTCACTCAATCACTCAGTCGAAAAGGAAGTCGGTGACGGCAGCGATCTGTGCGGGGTCGACAAAGGTCGGCGCATGGCCCACGCCCTCGAACTCGACCAGCTTGGCACGCGGGCCGCGCTGCGTCATGGCCAGGGCAGTTTCGCGAGAGAGCAGATCCGACACAGCGCCGCGCGTGATGAGCGTGCGCGCCTCGATCGCGTCGTACAGGCTCCACATGATCGCGCCACCCTGTGCCGCAGCCTCGGGGGTGATGGCGCGCAGCGCCACGCCGATGGCCGGATCGTAGTGAAGCAGCCAGGAGCCCTCATCATCACTGCCCGCTTCGACCTTGGCCGAACCGTCGGCCGTGCGCTGCGAGGCAGGCACCACCATGTGTTGCGACAGCGCCAGCCACTGGGCCGGCGTGTGCGGGCCGAAGGTGGTCGACAGCGCCCACATGGCATCAGCCGCCGCCTGCACGCTCTCGTAGCTGCCGTTCTTTCCTACATAGGCACCGATGCGCTGCACCGCGGCCGGCTCGATCGTCGGGCCGACATCGTTCGCAATGAAGCGGCGAATGGACCGCGCCAGCGGCAGTTCCTTGTGGCCTGCAAGCACGAAGCCGATCAGCCCGCCCATGCTGGTGCCCAGGTAGTCGAGCGTGTCGATTGCCTGCTCGCGATGCAGTTGCGCAATCAGCGCGACCATGTCGGCCGCATACACCGGCACTTGATAGAAGGCCGGGTCACGCAACCAGTCGCTGCGCCCACGGCCCACCACGTCAGGGCAGACCACGCGCACATTGCCTTTGGCGCGCGCCACGATGGCTTGCGCCAGCAGGTCGAAATCGCGACCCTGCCGGGTCAGCCCGTGCACGCAGATCACGACATGCGTACTGCGCGCGTCGCCCCATTGCCAATAGGCCATGCGATGGCCGCCCTGGGCGTCGTCGCACGCCACGTAATGAAGCGTCGGTTCGGTCATGAAAACGAAGTCGTCCTGGTGCGGATAATTGTCTCGTCGCATCCTAATTCATCCGGAGATTGATCTTCATGCTCAAAGGCAAAACCGCGCTTGTCACGGGGTCCACCAGCGGCATTGGCCTCGCCATCGCCAAGGCTCTCGCTCAACAAGGAGCAAACATCGTGCTCAACGGCTTCGGCGATGCCCAAGTCCCCAAGGCCGAGATCGAAGCGCTCGGCGTGCGCGCCGAGTACCACGGCGCCGACATGAGCAAGCCCGACCAGATCGAAGACATGATGAGCTTCGCCGCTTCGAAATTCGGCCGCGTCGACGTCCTCGTGAACAACGCCGGCATCCAGCATGTGGCCAAGGTCGAAGACTTTCCCACCGAACGTTGGGACGCCATCATCGCAATCAACCTCACCAGCGCCTTTCATACGACGCGCCTGGCAATTCCCGCGATGCGCGAGGCCAACTGGGGCCGCGTCATCAACATCGCGTCGGCCCATGGCCTCGTGGCGTCGGCGCAGAAATCGGCCTATGTGGCGGCCAAGCACGGCATCGTCGGCCTGACCAAGTCGGTCGCGCTCGAAACCGCGACCACCGGCGTCACCGCCAATGCAATTTGCCCGGGCTGGGTGCTGACCCAGCTGGTGCAAAAGCAGATCGACGACCGCGCAGCACGAGAAGGCATCACGGCCGCGCAGGCGCAAAACGACCTGCTGGGCGAAAAGCAGCCTTCGCTGCAGTTCACCACGGTCGAGCAACTGGGTGGCCTCGCCGTCTTCCTGTGCTCGCCGGCGGCCGACCAGGTACGGGGCGTTGCCTGGGCCATGGACGGCGGATGGACTGCCCAGTAAAGGGTAGCCCGCCGGTACGGGTTTCTCTTATTTGAGCTGCACCGAGCCCGACACGCTCACCACCACGCTGGTCTTGCCGGCCTCGACCGGCACAGCCGAATCGGCCGAGAACGACTTGGCCTGCACCGCCATCATGCGCGGACGGATCGGGCCGTTGTCGCTCGCGTTCACCGACACCTCGCGCAGCGTGTAGCCACCGAAGCCGAAGCCCTTGGCCAGCTCGCCGGCCTTCTGCTTGAAGTTCTCGATGGCGATGTTCTGCGCCTCGGTCTCGGTCTTGGCGCGCTGTTCGCGGCTCAGGCCGAAGCCCACGTTGCCCACGCTGAGCGTGGTGATGCGCCCGGCCGTCTGGGTGATGCGCGGGAAGTCGCGGCCTTCGAGCACCAGCTCGGTCGAGCCCTGCCAGCCGTTGATCTTGCCGTCCTTCGTGTAGCGCGGCGACAGGCTGAAGTTACCGGTGCGCACGTCCAGCTGGCCCGCCTGCGCGTTCTTCTTCGCTTCGGCCAGTGCGGCGTCGAGCGCAGCCTTCAGTTGCGTCTGCACGGTGGCTGCGTCGGTCGCGTCGCGGGTGGTCACGAGCGTCATGCTCAGCATGTCCTGCTGGACTTCGATCGTGCCGGAAGCCGTCAGCTGCAGCACGTTCTGTGGCGCGGGTGTGACGACATTCTGGGCCAGTGCGTTGCCGGCAGCAGCCAGGGCGGCGCAGGCCGCGAGCAGTTTGATTTTTTTCTTCAAGGCGAAGTACTCCCTTTGTTGGTGTGAAAAACAGGCCCGCGTTCGCAGGCAGGCCAGCCGGCGCGTCAGCGGCGCTGGCTGCGCGGCGCGGTCAGCGACTGGCGGTCCGCAGCCGGAGGCACCGGCACGATCCGCTCGGCCGGCTGCGATTCTGCCGAATTGATCAAAGCACCCGCCGCGGGCGGGGTCCATTGGCCACGGACCTGCTGCCGCAGCTCGAACAGTTCGGCGGCGGTAAGACGCCGGCCGGCGATCGCCTGTTCGCGGCGGACCTCCTCGCGCTGCGCGGCCCGATGGGCCGCCACCGCGTCCCGGACCTCGCTGCGACGCACCTCGCCCACCCTGAAAAAGTCGCCAGACACCGCCAGCGACGGGCCGCAGGCGAAAACCAGGATGAACGGGAGGGCTGAAAAAGGACGTCTCATTGAGTGGAAGTCATCAGGAAAAGCGACTTTGCCACCTCCGCGCTAACGTCAGATGACCAGACGGCGAGCGTCCGCAAGTTTTGTAACTTAGTGTCAAACCATAAGTAAATCCGGCTCAACGACCACTCAACGCCTTCAGAATCGGCCCTGTTACAAATTCATCGTTGTAGAAATGACTCAAGTTCCCGCTCGCACCGACAAGATCGTGATCGTCGACGACGACGCCCGCATCCGCGACCTCCTGCGCCGCTATCTGACCCAGGAAGGTTTTGAAGTGATCGTGGCCGAGGACGGCAAGGCGCTCAACCGCATCCTGTTGCGCGACACGGTCGACCTGATCGTGCTCGACCTGATGATGCCTGGCGAAGACGGCCTCTCGGTCTGCCGACGCCTGCGCGCCGCCAATGACCGCACGCCGATCATCATGCTCACCGCCAAGGGCGAAGACGTGGACCGCATCGTCGGTCTCGAAGTCGGCGCAGACGACTACCTCGGCAAGCCTTTCAACCCGCGCGAACTGCTGGCCCGTGTGCACGCAGTGCTGCGCCGCCGTCCGCCGCTCGAAGCGCCGGGCGCCCCCTCCACGGAGAACGAGACCGTCACTTTCGGCCCGTTCGCCTTCGATCTCGGCTCGCGCACCTTGAAAAAGGATGGCGAAGAGCTCTCGCTGACCACCGGCGAGTTCGCGATGCTGAAGGCGCTGGTGCGCCATCCGCGTCAACCGCTGTCGCGCGAAAAGCTGGCCCAGCTGGCGCGCGGGCGCGAGTTCGAGCCCTTCGACCGCAGCCTGGACGTGCAGATCTCGCGCCTGCGCAAGCTGGTCGAGTCCGACGCCGCAGCGCCGCGCTACATCCAGACCGTCTGGGGCGTGGGCTACGTGTTCGTGCCGGACGGCACGGCCTGACGCCACGTTGAGAGGTGGCCATCGGCCAATCCACCAGACCAGGCCCCGCTCAGGAGGACGGCGCACAGGTCACGATGCCGAGCCCGCTCGAAGCGAGCGCGCAACGTGACCGACGCCCCGGCCTCAAGCTGGGCTTCAGCCTTTTCTGGCGCACTTTCTTCCTGCTGGCGCTGCTGCTGATCGGCTGTACCGTCGCCTGGCTGCAGACCTTCCGCTCGCTCGAATACGAGCCGCGCGCCATTCAAACCGCCCACCAGATCGCCTCGCTCGTGAACCTCACCCGCGCGGCGCTGGTGTATTCAGACGCCATCACCCGGGTGTCGCTGATCAAGACGCTGGCCGACCAGGAGGGCGTGCGCATCCTGCCGCGCGAACCCAACGACCGGTTCCAGCCCTACACCAGCGGCGCGCTCGATCTGCGCGTGACCGAGGAGCTGATCGACCAGTTGGGCGAAGGCACCACGGTGGCCAGCCGCGTGAACGACGAAGCCGGCCTGTGGATCGGCTTCACCATCGAGAGCGACACCTACTGGCTGCTGCTCGACCCGACGCGCTTCAGCCGCGTGGGCGGGCGCACCTGGCTGGTGTGGCTCAGCACTGCCATGGCACTGTCGCTGGCTGGCGCGGCGCTGATCACCCGGCTCATCAACCTGCCGCTCAAGCAGCTGTCGCGCGCGACCATGCAGGTGCGCGAGGGCGAGTACGAGGCGCACCGGCTCGACGAGCGCGCCCGTACCAACGAGATTCGCGCGGTCAATATCGGCTTCAACCGGATGGCGGACCAGCTCGCCAAGATCGAGCAGGACCGCGCCATCATGCTGGCCGGTATCTCGCACGACTTGCGCACGCCGCTGGCCCGGCTGCGGCTCGAAACCGAAATGAGCGTGGCCGACGAAGACGCGCGCGACCACATGGCCGCCGACATCGCCCAGCTCGACGCGATCATCGACAAGTTCCTCGACTACGCGCGGCCCGACCATGTCGATCCGCGCCCGGTACTGCTGCGCGACGTGGTCGATGCCTGTACCTACGCCGTGCAGGACTACGAGGAAATGAACATCAAGGTCGAGGTGCCCCCCGACCTGCGGGTGCTGGGCGACGAGGTCGAGCTCACTCGCGTGATCTCCAACCTGGTCGAGAACGCGCGGCGCTACGGCAAGTCGCCCTCCACGGGCGTGGCCGACGTGACGATCCAGGCGCAGGCCAACAACGACGCGGTGCTGATCAAGGTGCGCGACCATGGTGCGGGCGTCGAGCCCGCCCTGCTCTCGCAGTTGACGAAGCCTTTCTTCCGTGGCGACGCGGCGCGCACGTCAGCCGCCGGTGCAGGCCTGGGCCTGTCAATCGTGGCGAAGAACATCGAGCGCATGGGCGGCACCTTTGCGCTGACCAGCACGCCGGGCCGCGGCCTGGCGGCACACATCCGGATGCCGCGCGCGATGCCACCCGGCAGCGCCAAGCCCGGCGAGCCGCAGGGCGGCGGCAAGAAGCCGGCCTGATCCGGGGCCGCGTCAGCGGTGCAGCAGCACGGCCGCGCGGGCTTCCATCGCGCGGCCCTCGCCCACCGGGCCGAGCTTCTCGGCCGTCTTCGCCTTCACGTTCACCTGCTCGATCGCAATACCCAGCGTGTCGGCGATGCGCTGGCACATGAGCGGAATGTGCGGCGCGAGCTTGGGCGCCTGCGCGATCACGGTGCTGTCGACGTTGCCGATCTCCCAGCCCGCCGCGCGCACCCGACGTGCCGCCTCGGCCAGCAACACCGACGAATCGGCGCCGCGAAACTGCGGGTCGGTATCCGGAAAATGCCGGCCGATGTCACCCAGCCCCGCGCCGCCCAGCAGCGCATCGGTAATGGCGTGCAGCAGCACGTCGGCATCCGAATGGCCCAGCAGGCCGGTGGTGTGCGGCACCTCGATGCCGCCCAGGATCAGCTTGCGCCCTGCCACCAGCTGGTGAACGTCCCAGCCCTCGCCCACGCGGATATTGAAAGCGCTCGTCATGCCAGGCCCTTCTTGCGGCCAAGCAGAACTGCTTCGGCCAGCGCAAAGTCTTCGGGAAAGGTCACCTTGAAGTTCTGCGCGCTGCCCGGCACCAGCAGCGGCGACAGGCCAACGGCCTCGATGGCGCCGGCCTCGTCGGTCACCGTGTCGCCCGTGCGCTCCAGCGCGTCGAGCAGCATGCCGATGCGGAACATCTGCGGCGTCTGCGCCAGCCACTTGTCGGCACGTGGCAGGGTCTGGGCCACGCGGCTCTCGGTGGTCGATGACTTCAGCGTGTCCGCAAGCCGCTGCGCCAGCAGGCCACCGACGGCGTCGTGCTCGCAGGCCGCGATCAGCGCCTCGATCTGGCTCGAAGTGATGAGGCAGCGCGCCGCGTCGTGCACCAGCACCCAGTCGTGTGCGCCAGCGCCCTTCTGCCGCAGCGCCACGAGGCCGTTGCGCACCGTGGCCGCGCGGGTCACGCCGCCCACGCGCAGCAGGTATTCGTTCTCGGCGGGAAAGCGCGGCAGCACCGCATCCACATCGCGGTCGTCCGGCGACACCACCAGCGCCAGCCCGGCGAAGCGCCCCGCCAGCGCGCGGAAGGCCTCCAGCGTGTGGGCCACCATCGGCAGGCCGGCCAGCCGCCGGTACTGCTTGGGCTGGGTGGACTGCGCATGCCCCGCGCGATAGCCGGAGCCGGCACACGGGATCAGCACGAAGAGTCGGGAAGAGGACATGAGGGAGGGCCCGGCGTCGGCGGTGGCCGACAAGCGAATAAGGGGCCGCCATTCTAGAATTGCCCGCTGTGCACACCCCTCGCCAGCCGGCGCGGGGTGTTGTGCATTTCCACCAAGCGTTCCATGGACCTCCCCCACCTCACGGCGGGCAAGCGTTTCACGCTGCCGCGCCCCCCGTTGTCGGCCGATGCCTTGCTGCTGGCGCAGCTGGCCATGCGCGAAAAAGCCGCGGGGCGCGCCACGGCGATGTTCACGGCCGATGCCAACGATGCCCAGCGCCTGATCGACGAGATCGCCTTCTTCGCGCCCGACCTGCGCTGCGCCCTGTTCCCCGACTGGGAAACGCTGCCCTACGACAGCTTCTCGCCCCACCAGGACCTGATCAGCGAGCGCCTCGCCACCCTCTGGCGCATCAGCCAGAAAGAGGCCGACGTGGTGCTGGTGCCCGCCACCACCGCGCTCTACCGGCTGGCGCCGCCTGCCTTCCTGGCCGGCTACACCTTCCAGTTCAAGGCCAAGCAGAAGCTCGAGGAATCGAAGCTCAAGGCCCAGCTCACGCTGGCCGGCTACACCCATGTGACCCAGGTGGTGAGCCCCGGCGAATACGCGGTGCGCGGCGGCCTGATCGACCTGTTCCCCATGGGCTCGCCGGTGCCTTTCCGCGTCGACCTGTTCGACGACGAGATCGACTCCATCCGCACCTTCGACCCCGACACACAGCGCAGCCTCTACCCCGTGCCCGAAGTGCGGCTGCTGCCGGGCCGCGAGTTCCCGATGGACGACGACGCGCGCGGGCGCTTTCGCAGCCGCTGGCGCGAACTGCTCGAAGGCGACCCGACCAAGAGCCGCATCTACAAGGACATGGGCAACGGCGTGGCCACCGCCGGCATCGAGTACTACCTGCCGCTGTTCTTCGACGAGACGGCCACGGTGTTCGACTACCTCGGGCCGGATGCCACCGTGGTGCTGCACGGCGATCTCGAACCGGCCTTCCAGCATTTCTGGCAGGACACCAACGAACGTTACCGGCTGGTGCGCGGCGACCCCGAGCGCCCGGCCCTGCCGCCCGAGGCGCTGTTCCTGAACGCCGAGCAGTTCTACCAGCGCGCCAAGCCCCATGCGCAGCTCGCAATTCGCGGTGACGTGCCTACCGACGCGCCCTACGCCGAGTTCGACAAACTGCCGCCCTTCGCCGTGGTGCGCGGTGCCGAAGACCCGCTGGTCGGCCTGAAGGCCCACATCCGCGCCACGCCGCACCGCGTGCTGCTGATCGCCGAGAGCGACGGCCGCCGCGAAAGCCTGCTCGACTTCCTGCGCGCCAGCGGCGTGAGCCCGCCGGCCTTCGACTCGCTGGCCGAGTTCGAAGCCTCCGCCGACGAAAAAATCGGCATCGCCACCGCGGCGCTGGCCTCGGGCTTCGCCTGGCGCGAACAGGGCATCGACCTCGTCACCGAAACCGAGCTGTTCGCCACCGCGCCCACCACGCGCCGGCGCAACAAGAAGCAGGAACAGGTCAGCGACGTCGAAGCGCTCATCAAGGACCTGTCCGAGCTCAACGTGGGCGACCCGGTGGTCCACACCGCGCACGGCATCGGCCGTTACCGCGGCCTGATCCACATGGACCTGGGCCAGGGCACCGACGCCGAAGGCAAGCCGCTGCTGCAGGAAATGCTGCACCTGGAGTACGCCGACAAGGCCACGCTCTACGTGCCCGTGTCGCAGTTGCACCAGATCAGCCGCTACACCGGCGTCAGCGCCGACGAAGCCCCACTGCACAAGCTGGGCTCCGGCCAGTGGGAAAAGGCCAAGCGCAAGGCCGCCGAGCAGGTGCGCGACTCGGCAGCCGAGCTGCTCAACATCTACGCTCGCCGCGCCGCACGCGAAGGCCATGCCTTCCGTTACTCGCCGGCCGACTACGAGGTGTTCTCCAACGACTTCGGCTTCCAGGAAACCGCCGACCAGAAGGCCGCGATCCACGCCGTGGTGCAGGACATGATCTCGCCCCAGCCGATGGACCGCCTCGTGTGCGGCGACGTGGGCTTCGGCAAGACCGAAGTTGCGTTGCGCGCCGCCTTCATCGCTGTGACTGGTGGCAAGCAGGTGGCGTTTCTCGCGCCCACCACGCTGCTGGCCGAGCAGCACTACCAGACGCTGGTCGACCGCTTCGCCAAATGGCCCGTGAGGGTGGCCGAGATGAGCCGCTTCCGCTCGGCCAAGGAAATCACCGCCGCAGCCAAGGGGCTGGCCGAGGGCCAGGTCGACATCGTGGTCGGCACGCACAAGCTGCTCTCGCAGTCGGTCAAGTTCAAGAACCTGGGCCTGCTCATCATCGACGAGGAGCATCGCTTCGGTGTGCGCCACAAAGAGGCGATGAAGGCCATGCGCGCCGAGGTCGACGTGCTCACGCTGACGGCCACGCCGATTCCCCGCACGCTGGGCATGGCGCTCGAAGGCCTGCGCGACCTGAGCGTGATCGCCACCGCGCCGCAGCGCCGGCTGGCCATCAAGACATTCGTGCGCAACGAGGGCACCGGCGTGATCCGCGAAGCCGTGCTGCGCGAGCTCAAGCGCGGCGGGCAGGTCTACTTCCTGCACAACGAGGTCGAGACCATCGAGAACCGCCGCCAGAAGCTCGAAGAAATATTGCCCGAGGCCCGCATCGCCGTGGCCCACGGCCAGATGCCCGAGCGCGAGCTTGAGCGCGTCATGCGCGACTTCGTGGCGCAGCGCTACAACCTGCTGCTGTGCTCGACCATCATCGAGACCGGCATTGACGTGCCGACCGCCAACACCATCGTGATGAGCCGCGCCGACAAGTTCGGCCTGGCGCAGCTGCACCAGCTGCGCGGTCGCGTCGGCCGCTCGCACCACCAAGCCTATGCCTACCTCATGGTGCCCGACACCGAAGGCCTGACCAAGCATGCGGCGCAGCGGCTCGACGCCATCCAGCAGATGGAAGAGCTGGGCTCCGGCTTCTACCTGGCCATGCACGACCTGGAGATCCGCGGCACCGGCGAGGTGCTGGGCGAGAACCAGAGCGGCAACATGATGGAGATCGGCTTCCAGCTCTACAACGAGATGCTGAGCGAAGCCGTGCGTGCGCTCAAGGCCGGGCAGGAGCCCGACCTGCTGTCGCCGCTGTCGGTGACGACAGAAATCAACCTGCACGCACCCGCCCTGCTGCCCGACGACTACTGCGGCGACGTGCACCTGCGGCTGTCGTTCTACAAGAAGCTGGCCACCGCGAAGACGCCCGACCAGATCGACACGCTGCTCGAAGAAATCGTCGACCGCTTCGGCAAGCTGCCGCCGCAGGCGCAGACGCTGATCGACACGCACCGCCTGCGCGTGCTGGCACGGCCCTACGGCGTGGTGAAGGTCGATGCGGCGCCGGGGATCATCAACATCACCTTCAAGAAGGACGCGCCGGTCGATGGCATGGCCATCATCCAGCTGATCCAGAAGAACAAGCACATCAAGCTCGCCGGCAACGAAAAACTGCGCATCGAGCGCGAACTGAAAGAGCCCAAAGACCGGGCCCAGCTGGTGCGCGACGTGCTGCGCAGCCTGGGCCAACCCATCGTCAAGGAAACCGTCACCGCATGAGCGCTACAGAAATCTCCCCCGGCCTCGTCATCCAGCGCGTGAAGCCGCCGCTCAAGCTCGCCGACTTCAAGCTGATCGCGTTCGACATGGACTCGACGCTGATCAACATCGAATGCATCGACGAGATCGCCGATGCGGTCGGCAAGAAGGCCGAGGTGGCCGCGATCACCGAAGCCACGATGCGCGGCGAGATCAAGGACTTCAAGGAGAGCCTGCGCCGCCGCGTGGCACTGCTGCAGGGCGTGCCGGTCGAGGCGCTGCAGCAGGTGTACGACGAGCGGCTCAAGCTCAACCCCGGCGCGAGCGAGCTGGTGGCGGCCTGCAAGGCGGCCGGGCTCAAGGTGCTGCTGGTTTCGGGCGGCTTCACCTTCTTCGCGAACCGCGTGAAGGACCGGCTGGGCATCGACTTCGCGCGCTCCAACCTGCTCGACGAAGCCGGCGGCAAGCTCACCGGCCAGGTGGTCACGCAGAGCTGGGGAGACATCTGCGACGGCGCCGAAAAGCGCCGCACGCTGCTCGAAGTGGCGTCGCTCATGGGCATCTCGCCGCAGGAAACCATCGCCGTGGGCGACGGCGCGAACGACCTGCCGATGATGGGCGAGGCCGGCCTCTCGGTTGCGTATCACGCCAAGCCGAAGGTGCGCGAGCAGGCCATGGTGGCCATCAACGAAGGCGGCCTCGACCGCGTGCTGGAGGTATTGAAATGACCGACACCGCTCCGCTCTACGGCGCCGACGCGCTCAGGGACTACGCCAGCGCCCTGCTGCAGAAAGCCGGCCTTGCCGCATCGATGGCCGACAGCGTGGCGCGCACGCTGGTCGAAGGCGACCTGCTGGGCCATGACACGCACGGCCTCGCACTGCTGGCCGGCTATGTGAAGGAAATCGAGTCGGGCGGCATGACGCGCGACGGCGCCCCCGAGGTGCTGTCGGACCGCCCCGCCGCCGTGCTGTGGGACGGCAAGCGCCTGCCCGGCCCCTGGCTCATGGACCAGGGCATGGACCTGCTGGTGCCGCGTGCGCGCGAGCTGGGCACGGCCTCGCTCGTGATCCGCCGCAGCCACCACATCGCCTGCCTCGCCGTCTACATGCTGCGCGCGCTGCAGGAAGACATGCTGATGCTGCTGGCCTGCTCCGACCCCAATGCCGCCAGCGTCGCGCCCTTCGGCGGCACGCAGGCGGTGTTCACGCCGAACCCGCTGGCCATGGGCTTTCCGCTGTCGCAGGGCGGCGTGATGGTCGACATTTCGGCCTCCATCACCACCAACGGCATGAGCAACCGCAAGCGCGCGGCCGGCGAGACCTTCGCCGAGGAATGGCTGATCGACGCCACCGGCAAGCCGTCGAACAACCCGCAGGTGCTGTTCGACCAGCCGCCCGGCACGCTGCTGCCGGTCGGCGGGCTGAGCCACGGGCACAAGGGCTACGGAATGGCGCTGCTGGTCGAGACGCTCACGGCCGGCCTCGCGGGCCATGGCCGTGCCGATCCGCCCGAGGGCTGGGGCGCGACGGTGCACATCACGCTGCACGACCTGAACGCCTTCGGCGGCAAGGACGCCTTCCTGCACCAGATGGACCATGTGGCGGCCAAGTGCCGCGACAACACGCCCATCGACCCGGCCAAGCCTGTGCGGCTGCCGGGCGAAGGCGGGTTGAAGCGTCGGGAAGCGCAGTCGAAGAACGGGGTGCGGCTGCACCCGTCGATTGCGCGCTCGCTGCACGATGCGGAGCAGCGCCACGGCCTGCGGCTGGCGCAGGCGCTGGTCTGAGCGAGGATCAGTCTTCGGCGTCGGGGGGCGGTGCGGCTTCGCCCGCTGGGCGCGGCTTGCGCTGGCCGGGCTTGGCCAGGATCTCGACATAGAACTGCTTGCCGGCCTCTTTCACCACGCCGTCGATGAGGCCGGTGATGGCCGACAGGTGGACGACTTCGGCGTTCTCGGCCTCGGTGCCGAATTTGCAGTCGAAGTCCCAGAAGTCCGCGCCTTCGGGCAATACGCGCCGCCGCTCGCGCTTGATGTACTTGCGGATCTCGTGCTTGATGGCTTCGAGGAGACGGTCGGGGTGCTTGCCCTCGACCTGAAGCTGAAAGGTTTTTCTCATGGGTGATCGTAACCAATGTGAAAGCCACCGAATCCGGCACCGCCCGATGCCCTGGATGGGCACCGATCTTGCTCGCTACCATGGTTGCCAGGCAAATCCCGCGGCGGCCACGCCGAACCACCCATGCTGACCTTTTTTCATCCGGAACAGCTGCTGCACCATCCGCGCAGCTATCTGTCGCGCGGACAGATGCGCACCCCACAGGAAATTCCCGAGCGCGCGCTGCGGCTCGTCGCCGCCGTGCAATCGCTCGGCTTCGACCTCCAGACACCGGCCGATGCCGGCATGGCGCCATTGGCCGCCGTGCACAGCGACGACTACCTGCGCTTTCTCGAAGAAGCACACGGTGAATGGAAGCAGATGCCGCCCGACTGGGGCGACGAGGTGATGTCGAACGTCTACGTGCGCGAGCCCAATCGCCTGCGCGGCATCCTGGCGAAGGCGGCGCGCTACCTTGCGGACGGCAGTTGCCCGGTCGGGGCCGAGACCTGGCGCTCGGCGTACTGGTCGGCCCAGAGCGCGGTGGCCGGCGCGGCGGCCATCACCGACGGCGCCCGCGCAGCCTATGCGCTGTGCCGCCCTCCCGGCCACCATGCACGCGTCGATGCCGCCGGCGGCTTCTGCTACCTCAACAACGCCGCCATCGCCGCGCAGGCGCTGCGGGGGCGCTTCGCTCGCGTGGCGGTGCTCGACACCGACATGCACCACGGCCAGGGCGTGCAGGAAATCTTCTATGGCCGCAGCGACGTGATGTACGTGTCGATCCACGGTGACCCGACCAACTTCTACCCGGCAGTGGCCGGCTACGAAGACGAGCGCGGGACCGACGAGGGCGAAGGCTTCAACGTCAACTTCCCTATGCCGCACGGCGCGCCGGAAGCAGTCTTCTTCGAGCGGCTCGACGAGGCCACGGAGGCGCTGCGGCGCTTCGCGCCCGACGCGCTGGTGCTGGCCCTCGGCTTCGACATCTACAAGGACGATCCGCAGTCGCAGGTCGCAGTGACGACCGAGGGCTTCGGGCGCCTGGGCAAGGCTGTTGGCGCGCTGGGCTTGCCGACATTGATCGTCCAGGAAGGCGGCTATCACCTCGAGAGCCTGGAAGCCAATGCAAGTGCCTTCTTCGGGGGATTCGCGGATATCGCGTGATGGTCTTGGCGGCGACGGCCGCTGCGCTGTGTACAGTCGGCGCTTCGAATGGAAGCAGGTAAAGACATGGCGCGCGCAAACGACTGGGCAAGCAAGGTGATGGCATTGATCAATGGTGGCAACCCCACCGCCGCCATCGCGCAGATCAAGGTCGCGCCCTCGGTCAAGGACCTGAAGGCGCTGCAGACCATCATGACGCTCTCGAAAATGAAAGGCCGCTACCCGAACGTGGATGCGGCCATTGCGGACAACCTGGAGCTGCTTGCGGCGCCCCGGCTGCACCGCTCGCCGTGATCGGCAACGCTCTTTACAGCGCCTGACCGAGGCGCTTCACGCCCTCTTCGATCTTCGCCACATCGGCCGTTGCGAAGCTCAGACGCAGCGTCGCCACATCGGGCTTCTCGGCAAAGAATGGCGCGCCGGGCACGAAGGCCACGAGCTTCTCGATCGCGCGCTTCGCCAGTTCGTTCGCATCGGCCAGCTTGCCGTTGGCGCCCGTGAGGCGCGCCCAGAAGAACAGGCCGCCGTTGGGCTGCGTGAAGCTCACCGCATCGCCCAGCTCGCGCTTCAGCGCTGCGCCCATGGCTTGCGCACGCTGGCCGTACACCTCGCGCACATGCGCCAGCGTGGCGGGCATGCGGCCGCTCTTGAGGTACTGGGCGGCCGTGGCCTGCGAGAAGGTGCTCGTGTGCGCGTCGCTGAACTGCTTGCACATCGTTGCCTTGGCCAGCAGCTCGGGCGGAGCAATCATCCAGCCGATGCGCAGGCCGGGGCTCAGCACCTTGCTCAGGCTGCCGCAGTGCGCCAGCAGCTCGCGGCTGCCCGGCACGTCCTTGCTCAGCGCAAGGATCGACGGCGGCGGGGCTTCGCCGAAGTAGAGGTCGCCGTAGGGGTCGTCCTCGACGATCAGCGTCTGGTACTTCACGGCCAGTTCGAGCACCTTCTTGCGGCGCTCCAGCGTCAGCATCGCGCCGCTGGGGTTGCCGAAGGTGGGGATCAGGTAGACGAACTTGGGCTTGTGCTCGGCGATGAGCTTCTCCAGCTCGTCGGTCTTCACGCCGTTGGCGTCGATGGGCGCGCTGATGAGCTGCGCGCCATAAAGGCGAAAGCACTGGATGGTCGCCAGGA
This sequence comes from Variovorax sp. YR566, assembly GCF_051992195.1. Taxonomy (NCBI): domain Bacteria; kingdom Pseudomonadati; phylum Pseudomonadota; class Betaproteobacteria; order Burkholderiales; family Comamonadaceae; genus Variovorax; species Variovorax sp. YR566. Next base: position 4,187,203 of record NZ_CP197092.1, read on the forward strand.
AGGTCGGGCCCTCGACGATCACCTTGTCGCCGGGCGAGATCATGGTCTTGCCCAGCAGGTCCAGCGCCTGCTGGCTGCCGGTGGTGACGATCAGGCCGCTCGGGTCGACGTCGACGCCCTTGGTCTTCATGAAAGCGCTGAGCTGGGTGCGCAGCGGCTCGTAGCCTTCGGTGGCGCCGTATTGCAGCGCGCCGCCGGGTTCTTCGGTGAGCGCCTTCTGGCTCGCCTCCTTGAGACCCTCGACGTCGAACATGGCGCTGTCGGGGAAGCCGCCCGCGAAGCTGATGATGCCGGGCTTGCCCAGCAGCTTGAAGAGTTCGCGGATGGCGGATGTCTCGACGTTGTCGAGGCGGGAGGCGAATTGCATGGTCAGTCTCACTTTCTGGGTGACATTGTCACCAAAGCTCGGGCAATAAAGCTGCGTAAGGCTATCGCCTTTCAACGATATATTGCGCGAGCCGCTCTCACGAAGCCCAATGAAAAAAGACAACATCCCCCTCTTCTTCGCCACCCTGCAGGCGGCCAACCCCACACCCGAGACCGAGCTCGAATACGACAGCCCCTTCGAGCTGCTGGCAGCCGTACTGCTGTCGGCGCAGGCCACCGACGTGGGCGTGAACAAGGCCACGCGCAAACTGTTTCCGGTGGCGAACACGCCGCAGGCCATCCTCGACCTGGGGGTCGAGGGGCTGGAGGAATACATCAAGACCATCGGCCTGTACCGCAGCAAGGCCAAGCACCTGATCGAGGCCTGCCGCATGCTGGTGGAGCTGCACGGCGGCGAGGTGCCGCGCACCCGCGCCGAGCTGGAGGCGCTGCCCGGCGTCGGCCGCAAGACGGCGAACGTGGTGCTCAACGTGGCCTTCGGCGAGGCGACGATCGCGGTCGACACGCACATCTTTCGCGTGGGCAACCGCACCGGGCTCGCGCCCGGCAAGACGCCGCTCGAAGTGGAGCTCAAGCTCGAGAAGCGCGTTCCGCCGGAATACCGGCTGCATGCGCACCACTGGCTGATCCTGCATGGCCGCTACATCTGCGTGGCGCGCAAGCCGCGGTGCTGGGAATGTGCGGTGGCCACCTTCTGCGCCTATAAACCAAAGACGCCCTCCCCGAAAACGGCCTGAAGAATGACGACACGAAAGAACGACACCCGGACGCTGCTGGCTACCGCGCTGCTGGCAGCCCTCCTCCCGGCCGCGGCCTGGTCGCAGCAGCCGGCCGCAGGCCTGCCGCCCGACGCCATGACGCTCTACGGCGGCCGCTGGTCGACGAACTGCGCCGACGCCTCGGCGCCGACGCTGCAGGTGCTTCAGGACAAGCTGATCGCCGAGAGCGGCAAGCGCCGCGTGGTCACCCGCGAGCCGCAGACAGCCCACAGCTTCTTCGGCAACAGTCCGCCGCCGGCAGGTTTCGACGTGGCGCTGATGAGCGACGCGGGCAAGGCCGGCTCGATGACATTCCTCGTCTACCGCACGGCGCGCGGCCAGTACATCACGCTGGACGCCGACAAGCCGGTCGCCGGCCAGCTGGGCCCCGAATTGATGAAGCAGCGCTACTGGCGCTGCGAAGGCGCCGCGCGGGCCGAGCCCCCGCCCACCGAGCCCAAGGCCAAGGTGCCTCCCCCGCCCACGGGCAGCCCGGCGGCGCTGGCGCAGGGCCCGGCCATGCAGAAGGCCTGGCGCGCCGCCCTGGGCGTGCGCGAGAACGACCGCTGGCTGGTGCGCCGCGAAGGCCCTGCACCCGAGCCGCAATGGGTGACGGTCGAGGGCACGCGCTACCTGCTGCACGCCTTCTGCAAGCCGCACGACTGCTTCGACAACAACGCGATCGCGCTCTACGACCAGGGCTCCGGCCGCATCTACGGCCTGGTGCAGCGCAACGGCGGCAACCGCCTCGTGGGCTCACCGCCGGCGGCGCTCGCGCCTCAGCTCGAAAAGCTCTGGCGCGAACAGTGGCGGCAGAAGAACTGAGCTGACTGGCCGGGGAGCCTGTCAGATGGCGGGTGAATTGTCGAAAGTCAGCCAGCTGCCGAACGCAATCTCGCCGGCAGGCCAATCGGCAGCAGCTGCAGGACAGCCCACACCCCGGTGCAGCAGCGTCATCGCGCGCAGCACGCCAGCGTGGGTGACCCACAGCGCGTCGCCCTTGCCCGCCAGCCATTCATCGTGCGCGGCCGCCACGCGCTGCATGAAGGCACGCACGCTTTCGCCATGGCCGCCCGCGGGCGCGTCGGCGAAGTTGCCGGTCCAGGCTTCGAAATCTTCGCGCGGAATGGCGGACCACGGCCGCCCTTCCCAGCCGCCGAAGTTCATTTCGGCGAGCCGGACGTCGTGCTGTACCCGGAGATCGGGCCGCAGCGTGACGATGGCATCGGCCAGCCCGGCGCAACGCCGCAGCGGCGAGCTGATCAACGTGATGTCCGCAGGCAGCAAGGGCGCGATGCGCTGCGCGGCTTCGAGCGTCGCGTCCGCATGGGCTTCGAGGTCCGTGGCGCCGTAGCAAAGGCCGGGCTCGGCCACCACGGGCGCATGACGCTGGAGCCAGAGGTTTCGGCTTGTGCTCATGCACGCCACGCCAGCGCGAGGTAGATCGCCAGCTCGCAGACCTGCTGCGTCGCGCCCAGGCCATCGCCGGTGAAGCCTTGCAGCCGCCGAAGAAACAGCCTCGCCATCCAGCCCGCGGCCAGAACGGCCGCCAGCACGGCCGCCCCGACGTGCACGGCGTCGTTCGCACACAGCAGCAGCGCCACCGCCGGAACCGTCCACACCAGCGCAATCACCAGCGCTCCACCACTGATCGCATCCGCCAGCGGCTTGGCCTTGCTCGCCCCGCTGTCGCCCACATAAGGCAGCCAGCGGATCAGGAACAGCGGCATCAGCCGCGACAGCACGTGCGCGCCGACGATGGCAATGGCCACGGTCTGCAGGCCACGCCCGGCCAGCACGGCGAGCAGCGCGCACTTCAGGCCCAGCGCCAGCGCCAGCGCAATCGCACCGAAGGCGCCGATGCGCGAGTCCTTCATGATTTCCAGAGCCCGGTCCCGGTCGGCCGAACCGCCCAAGCCATCGGCCACGTCAGCCAGTCCGTCTTCATGGAAGGCACCAGTCAGCATCACGGTGGCGACGGTGCTCAGCAAAGCCGCTGCCAGCGCGCCCGCGACGCCGGGCAGCCCCATGCCGACACCCGTGAACACCAGCGCCGCCACCCCACCCACCAGCCATCCGATGCCGGGCAGATGGGCCGCGCTCGCTCGCAGCATCTGAGGGCTGAAGCCGACCCATGCGGCCAGCGGCCCCGTCACCGGCACACGCGTGAAGAACTGCAGCGCGAGCAGGAAGTGGCGAACGCCGTTCATCCGCTTCAGGCGTCCTTGCGCGACACGCCGGCCGACTCGAAGCTCGCCATCTCGCGCAGGATGCGGCAGGCCGATTCGAGCAGCGGCCAGGCCAACGCACCGCCCGAGCCCTCGCCCAGGCGCAGTTCGAGATTCAGCAGTGGGTCCAGCCCCAGCCGCTCCAGCAGCAGCAGATGCCCGGGCTCGGCCGAGCAGTGCGCGGCCACGCAGCGCTGCACCACACAGGGCTGCAGCGCCTGTGCCACCAGCACCGCCGCGCTGGCAATGAAGCCGTCGACCACGATCACGCGCCGCTCCTCGGCCGCCTGCAGCACCGCGCCGACCAGCGTGGCGATCTCGAAACCGCCGAAGGCCGCCAGCGCGTCCAGCGGCGCCGTCGCACCCGCGTGCAACGCAAGCACCTGCCGCAGCACCTCGCGCTTGCGCGCCAGCCCAGCCGCGTCCAGGCCCGTGCCGACGCCGATGCAGACGTCGATGCCCAGCCCGCCCAGCCGCGACAGCAGCAGCGCGGCAGACGAGCTGTTGCCGATGCCCATCTCACCAAGCAGCAGCGCATTGCCCGGCAGCGCACGCACCACTTCGCGCCCGTTGACGATGGCCTGTGCACACTGGGCTGCCGTCATGGCCGGGCCCGTGGAGGCGTCGGCCGTGCCCTCGGCGATCCGGCGCGACACCAGTCCCGGGCGGGGCTGGAAGTCGCGCCGCACGCCGCAATCGACCACCGTCAGCGCCAGCCCGTGCTGGCGCGCGAGCACGCTCACGGCGGCGCCGCCGGCGAGGAAGTTCTCGACCATCTGCCAGGTCACGTCGCCAGGAAACGCCGAGACGCCGCGCGCCGCCAGCCCGTGGTCGCCCGCGCAGACCAGCATTTGCGGGGCTTCTAGCACCGGGTTCTCAGTGCCCAGGATGCTGCCGATGCGCAAGGCCAGCGCTTCGAGCCGGCCCAACGCACCGAGCGGCTTGGTCTTGTTGTCGATCGCGCTGTGCAGGCGGGCGGCAAGCTGGGCGTCGGTGATGTCGGAAATGGTGGGGATGGTCTCGGTCATGCAATCAGTCCGGCGAGCACGCCGGCGTCGAAGTGGGTGTCGATGAAGTCGGCCAGGCCGTCGAAGGTGGCGTCCAGCGTGGGCACGGAGGCACCGAACAATGCATGCAGCGTGCCGGGGTCTTCGAACAGGCCGTGAAGGTAAATGCCGAGCACGTTGCCGCGCGCGTTCTGCCAGGCCAGCCCGTCAGGCATCACGGCGTGGCCGTCCTGCGCCATCTGCGGGTGTGCGGCGGTCTGGCCGTGATGAATTTCGTAGCCGACAACGGGCACGCCCGACAGCGGGCCCCAGATGCCGGTCAGCTCGCCGAAGGTCGCGGCGCGATGCCGCACCGTCTTCTCGCGCGCGAACACCGTCACCAGCGGCAGCAGGCCGAGCCCCGGCGCGTTGCCGTCGATGCCGTGCGGATCGACCAGCGCCTCGCCCAGCATCTGCAGCCCGCCGCAGATGCCCAGCACCGCGCCGCCGCGTTCGGCGTGGGCGGCCACGGCGCGGTCCAGCCCCTGCGCGCGCAGCCAGGCCAGGTCGCCGCTGGTGTGCTTGGAGCCGGGCAGCACGATCCAGTCGGCGCCAGCCACGTCGGCCGGCGTGCGGGCCCAGACCAGCCGCACGCCCGGCACGTTCTTCAGCGCCTGGAATTCGTCGAGGTTGCTGATGCGCGGGTACGCCACCACCGCCACGGTGCGGGTGACGGTGCCGCTGGCGCGGCTGCGGTCGTCGAACACGCCGTCTTCCTCGGGCAGGCCGTGCTGCCACCACATCGGCAGCGTGGCCACGGTGGGCACGCCAGTCAGTTCCTGCAGTTGCTGCGGCGCGGGCGCGAGCAGCGAGGCATCGCCGCGGAACTTGTTGAGCACGAAGCCGCGCAGCAGCGCCCGGTCGGCCTCGGGCAGCAGCGCCCAGGTGCCGTACAGGTGGGCGAAGGCGCCGCCACGGTCGATGTCGGTCGCCAGGAGGCAGCGCGCGCCAGCATGCCGGGCGATGCGCATGTTGACGATGTCGCTGGCCATCAGGTTGATCTCGGCCGGCGAGCCGGCGCCTTCGATCACGACCACGTCGTTGTCGCCGCGCAGTTCGTCTAGCGCCTGCGCAATCTGCGGCCAGACGCGCTCGCTGCGGCCACGCCAGGGCAAGGCCGAGAGTTCTTCGCTCACCTGCCCCATCAGCACCACCTGGCTATGGGTATCGCGCTCGGGCTTGAGCAGCAGCGGGTTCATGCGCACGTCGGGCAGCGCATTCGCGGCCAGGGCCTGGAAATACTGGGCGCTGCCGATCTCGCCGCCATCGACCACGCGGGCGTTGTTGCTCATGTTCTGCGCCTTGAAGGGCGCCACTTTCAGGCCTTGCCGCGCATACCAGCGGCACAGCGCCGTGGCCAGCCAGCTCTTGCCGGCTCCGCTGGTGGTGCCCAGAACCATGACGCACCGCGCCGGCCCGCTTTTCGCCTTTGAACTCATCGGCGGATTGTCGTTGAGCACCGCGCCGGCCCGAAAAAGACCGAGCGAGACAGAACCAAGCCGACGAAATGAGACATTTTTCACACCCAAGGCGTTGCAAACGCATCCGGTGAATCCAACAGTCCCTTTCTTGCGTACACCCGACATCACACACCGCACTGCACCCCAGGGACCCATGCCAGCCTTGAACGATTTGGCGCTCACCGTGGAGGAACGCGAACCGGGCCAGTTCTTCTGGACCCTGCTCGAAGCCCGCCATGGCGACGAAGCCTCCGAGACCCTCGACTACCGGGTCTACCGGACGGCGGCCAGGCCGCAGGCCAGCTATTCCAGCGCCCTGGCCATGGGCGCGGCGGAGCTGCAAAAAATAAGCGCCGCCGCGAACCTCGCCGGCAAAGCCGGCTAAGCCCACGACGGCGCAAAGACCGCCTTGCGGCGTTCAGGCTGTCAATTTCAATCCAGGGTCGTCTGGGTCGTCACTTTTCAGCGCGTGGCTACCTTGGTCTGTGCGCCGGCCGCAGCCACGGGCGCCGGAGCTTCCCATCCGCCGCCAATGGCGCGAATCAGCCCCACGGCCGCCTGGTACTGCGCCGACTTCACCTGCAGCGCCTGCCGCCGATTGCGCAGTTCGCTGCGGCGTGCGTCCAGCAGGTCAAGCTGGCTGATGTAGCCGTTGCGGTAGCGCGTGTCCGACAGGCTGGTAGCGCGCTGGGCCGAGGTCACGGCCTGCGCCTGCACCACCGATTGCTCCTGCAGGATGCGTATGGCAGCCAGCTGGTCTTCGACCTCCTGGAACGCCACCAACACCTGCGTGCGATAGCTCGCGAGCGCGCCATCGAGCTGGGCATTGGCGCCCTGCACGCCGGCCTCGCGGCGGCCGCCGTCGAAGATCGGCAGCGACAGCAGCGCGCCCACGCCCCACGAGCGCGCCGACCACTTGAAGAGGTCGCCGACCTCGGGCGAGGCATAGCCGGCGGCGCCGGTCAGCGAGATGTCCGGGAACCACGCGGCCTGCGCCACGCCGACACGGGCCTGCGCGGCGAGCACAGCGTTCTGCGCCGCCGACACGTCGGGCCGGCGCGTGAGCACCGTGGCCGGCACGCCCGGTGGGATCGACGGCAAGGCGGTCGACCACTCGTCGCTGCGCAGGCCGAAGCTCGAAGCCGAGTCGCCCACCAGCACTGCCAGCGCATGCTCCACCTGGGCGCGCTGGCGGTCGAGCGCGAGCGCGTCCGACTCGGTCGACGACACCTCGGTCTGCACGCGCGCCACGTCGAGCTCGGCGATGTCGCCGGCCTGTTCGCGGCGCTGCGACAGGCGCAGCGTGTCGCGATAAGCCTCGACCTGCTCGCGCACCAGCGCGCGTTCGGCATCGAGCGCGCGCAGCTGCAGGTAGGTCTGCGCCACTTCGGCCTGCACCGCGAGCCGGGTGCTTTGCAGCAGCGCCTCGCGGCCGGTCGCGTCGAGCTTGGCCGCATTGCTGGCGCCCGAGAGGCGGCCGAACAGGTCGACTTCGTACGAGAACGTGGCACCGATGTTGGTCATCGTGGCCGGCGTGGTGCTGGCCGTGGCCTTGTCCAGGCCCGCGCCGCGGTTGGCGCCGGCGCTCAGGCCGATCTGCGGCAGGCGGTCGGCGTTGGCGCTGCGCGCCAGCGCGCGGGCCTCGGCCAGCCGTGCAGCCGCGGCCTGGATGTTGTTGTTGCTGACGTCGGCCTTCTCGACCAGCGCATTCAGCGTCGGGTCATTGAACGCCAGCCACCAGGCGCCGCGTGCCTGTGCCTCGGAAGGCACGGCGCGCGTGAAGCCGGCGGGAGGCGTCGGGCCTTGCTCCTTGAACTGCGCCGTGGTCGTGATCTCGGGCAGGCCCGAAGGCACGGTGGCACAGCCGGCCAGCACCAGGGCGGCCATCAGCGGCAGCAAGGCGGTACGAAAAGGCTTCACCAGCGGTTGAACTGAGAATTTCATGATGAGCTTTCTCTTTCTTATTGATCAGTCGTCATGCGAGGGACGCGGCGATGCAGGCACCGGGTGCAGCCCACCACCGCCCGAACCACCGTGCGACGGCGCAGCCGGATGCTCGGCCGACACGAAGTCGTCGCCATGCGGCACTTCGCCATGCAGCTTGAGCGGCCGGTTGCCCGCGAGGCGGCGCAGCAGCACGTAGAACACCGGCGTCAGGAACAGGCCGAAGGCCGTCACGCCGATCATCCCGGCGAACACCGCCACGCCCATGGCCTTGCGCATCTCCGAGCCCGCGCCGGTCGACAGCACGAGGGGCAGCACGCCCATCACGAAGGCCAGCGAGGTCATCAGAATCGGGCGCAGGCGCAGGCGGCTGGCTTCGATGGCGGCTTGTATCGGTGTGCGGCCGGCGAATTCGAGCTCCCGTGCGAACTCCACGATAAGAATCGCGTTCTTCGCACTCAGCCCCACCAGCACGATCAACCCGATCTGCGTGAAGACGTTGTTGTCACCCCCCGATATCCATACGCCCGTCATCGCAGCCATGATGCCCATGGGCACGATCAGGATGATCGCGATCGGCAGCGTCAGGCTTTCGTACTGGGCGGCCAGCACCAGGAACACCAGCAAGATGGCCAGCGGGAACACCAGGAAGGCGGAGTTGCCGGCCAGGATTTCCTGGTACGTCAGCTCGGTCCACTCGAAGCTCACGCCCTTGGGCAGCGTCTCGGCCGCAATCTTGGTGATCGCGTCCTGCGCCTGGCCCGACGAGTAGCCCGGTGCCGGGCCGCCGTTGATGTCGGCGGCCAGGTAGCCGTTGTAGCGCATGGCGCGTTCAGGGCCGAAGGTCGAATTCACCTTCATCAGCGCAGCCAACGGCACCATCTCGCCCGTGGTCGAGCGCACCTTCAGCAGGCCCACGTCTTCGGCACGGGCGCGGTAAGGCGCATCGGCCTGCACTCGCACGCTGTACGTGCGGCCGAACTTGTTGAAGTCGTTCGCATACAGGCTGCCGAGGTAGATCTGCATGGTGTCGAAGATGTCCGTCACCGGCACGCCGAGCTGGCGCGCCTTGGTGCGGTCGATGTCGGCATACAGCTGCGGCACGTTGACCTGCCAGCTCGTGAACATGCCGGCCAGTTCGGGCGCCTGCTGTGCCTTGGCCATGAAGGCCTTCACTGCCGCATCCATCTGGTCGTAGCCCACCGAGGCACGGTCTTCCAGCTGCAGCTTGAAGCCGCCCGTGGTGCCCAGGCCCGCCACCGGCGGCGGCGGGAACATCACGATGAATGCATCCTGGATGCCCGCGAAGGCACCGTTGAGCTGGCCGGCCACCGCGCCGCCGCTCTGGTCGGGGCGCTTGCGCTGGTCGAAGGGCTTGAGCGTTGCGAACACGATGCCCGAGTTCGAGCTGTTGGTGAAGCCGTTGATCGACAGGCCCGGGAAGGCGATGGCGTCTTCCACGTTCGGGTTCTTCTTCATGATGTCGCCCATGCGGGTGATCACCTCTTCCGTGCGGTCGAGCGTGGCGCCGTCGGGCAGTTGGGCAAAACCGATCAGGTACTGCTTGTCCTGCGCCGGCACGAAGCCGCCGGGCACCGCCTTGAAGAGACCGAAGGTCACCGCGACGAGCGCGACGTAGATCGCCAGCATCAGCGCCTTGCGCGAGATCACGCGCTTCACGCCGCCGCTGTAGGCCTCGGAGCCGCGATGGAACAGCTTGTTGAAGCCGCGGAACAGCCAGCCGAAAGCCTTGTCCATGCCGCGCGTCAGCGCGTCCTTGGGAGCATCGTGGCCGCGCAGAAGCAAGGCGGCGAGCGCGGGCGACAGCGTGAGCGAGTTGATCGCCGAGATCACCGTCGAGATCGCAATCGTCACCGCGAACTGGCGGTAGAACTGGCCCGTGAGACCGCTGATGAAGGCCAGCGGCACGAACACGGCCACCAGCACCAGCGCGATCGCGATGATGGGCCCCGACACTTCGCGCATCGCACGGTAGGTTGCTTCACGCGGCGTGAGCCCCGCCTCGATGTTGCGCTCGACGTTCTCCACCACCACGATGGCGTCGTCCACCACGATGCCGATGGCCAGCACCAGCCCGAACAGGCTCAGCGCGTTGATCGAGAAACCGAGGATGTGCAGCACCGCGAAGGTACCGATCACCGACACCGGCACGGCCAGCAGCGGAATGATGGAAGCGCGCCACGTCTGCAGGAACAGGATCACGACCAGCACCACCAGCATGATGGCTTCGAGCAGCGTGTGGATCACCGATTCGATCGATGCGCGCACGAACTGCGTCGGGTCATAAGCGATGCGGTATTCCAGGCCCTCGGGCATGTTCTTGTTGAGCTCGGCCATCGTCTTGCGCACGTTCGACGAGATGTCGAGCGCGTTGGAGCCCGGTGCCTGGAACACACCCATGCCGACGGCCGGGTCGTTGTTCAGCAGCGAACGCAGCGAGTAGTCGGCGGCGCCCATTTCGAGGCGGCCGATGTCGCGCAGACGGGTCACGGCGCCGTCGGTGCCGCTCTTGACGATGATGTCGCCGAATTCTTCTTCGCTCTGCAGGCGCCCTTGCGCATTGATCGACAGCTGCATGTCCACGCCCGACAGGCCCGGCGATGCGCCGACCACGCCAGCCGCAGCCTGCACGTTCTGGCCACGGATGGCGGCCACCACGTCGGAGGCCGAGAGACCGCGCTGCGCGACCTTCTGCGGGTCGAGCCACACGCGCATCGAGTAGTCGCCGCCGCCGAAGATCTGGACCTGGCCCACGCCTTCGATGCGCGCCAGCGGATCCTTCACGTTCAGCACCGCGTAGTTGCGCAGGTAGTTGATGTCGTAGCGGTTGTTCGGCGAGACGAGGTGGACCACCATCGTCAGGTCAGGCGCGCTCTTGACGGTCGTGATGCCGAGCCGGCGCACTTCCTCGGGCAGGCGCGGCTCGGCTTGCGAGACGCGGTTCTGCACGAGCTGCTGTGCCTTGTCGGGATCGGTGCCGAGGCGGAACGTGACGGTGAGCGTCAGCACGCCGTCGGTGGTTGCCTGGCTGCCCATGTAGAGCATGCCCTCGACGCCGTTGATCTGCTCTTCGATCGGTGTGGCGACGGTTTCGGCGATCACCTTGGGGTTGGCGCCGGGGTACGTGGCGCGCACCACCACCGAGGGCGGCGCGACTTCCGGGTACTCCGAGATCGGCAACCCGCGCAGCGCGATCAGGCCGGCTATCAGCATCAATAGCGACAGCACGCCGGCAAAGATCGGCCGGTCGATGAAGAATTTTGAGAGATTCATGATGGTTCTCCGGTGGGCGCGGGTGCGCCCTCCTCCGAAATCAGGACTTGGCCGCTTCCGCGACGCGTTCCGGTTGTTGTTGCTTGGGGTCCGCCTTGGCGTCCATGGTCACTTGCTGCGGCGCCACCAGCGCACCCGGGCGGATGTGCTGCAGGCCGTTGACGATGACGCGATCGCCCGCCTTCAGGCCCTTGCTCACGACACGCAGGCCGTTGATGGAAGTGCCCAGGGTCACTTCGCGGTAAGTGGCCTTGCTGTCTTCGCCCACGACCATCACGAACTTCTTGTTCTGGTCGGTGCCGATGGCACGCTCGCTCACCAGCAGTGCGGTGTCGTTGCGAGCCTGGCCCATGCGGATGCGGGCGAACTGGCCGGGGATGAGCGCGCCGTCCTTGTTGTCGAACGAGGCACGCACACGCACCGTGCCGCTGCGGGCGTCGACCTGGTTGTCGATCAGCTGCAGCTTGCCGGTGAAGGGCGTGCCGTCGAGGCCGGCGGTGCCCATCTGCACGGGAATGCTCTCGATCTGGCCGCGGGCGCTGGAGCCGCTCGGCAGATCTTTCAGCGCACGGGTGATGACCTGTTCGTCTGCATCGAAGCTCGCGTAGATCGGGCTCACCGAGACCAGCGTGGTCAGCACCGGAGCGCCCGGACCGGCCGCCACCAGGTTGCCCACCGTCACCTCGATCCGGCCGATGCGGCCCGACACCGGAGCCCGCACCTGGGTGTAGCCCAGGTTCAGGCGCGCCGACTGCAGCGAGGCTTGCGCCGCACGCAGGTTGGCGTCGGCTTCGCGGCCGGCGTTCACACGCTCGTCGTATTCACGCTGGGCAATGGCCTTGTCGTCCCACAGGCGCTTGGCACGCTCCTGCTCGCTGCGGCTGAACGACTGGCGGGCCTGCGCGGATGCCACCTGCGCTTCGGCACGCTCGACTTCGGCCGCGTACGGTGCGGGGTCGATGGTGACCAGCAACTCACCCTGCTTCACCAGCGCGCCTTCGCGGAAATGCACCGATTGCACGGCGCCCGCGACGCGGGAGCGCACGTCGACGCGCTCGACGGCTTCGAGCCGGCCCGAGAACTCGTCCCAGGCGTTGATCTCGCTCGACGCCACGGTGGCGACAGAAACCGGCGTGGCTTGCGGCGCGGCCGGGGCGTTGTTGGCTTCGGCCTTGAAGCTGTACATGCCAACCACCGCGGCGGCCACCGCCAGCAGTGCGGTAATGCCGGTCACGGCGGGCCACAGGCCCTTGCGGGCTACGGAAGACAGCTTTTTCTCGTTGTTCGACATGATGGTTCGTCCTTCTCGATGACTTTGGGGATGCAACAGGCCACCCCGGCGCTTTTGGCACCAGGAGGCGGAATTCAGGAAAAAGAGGGCCCTCGCACGCTGCCGCGCTGGCAGCGTGTCGATCAGGCAGCCGTGGCTGGCCGGGAGCTAGCTGGGGTGGTTGGGCGCCGCACCCGTGGGCACGGTGGTCGGCGGTGTGGTCGCGCTGAAGAACTCGCGGAAGTGCTGCTGCACCGTGGCCTCACAGGCCACGCAACCCGTGTTCTCGGTGTCGTACAGCGCCTTGGGCCAGTTCGAGGCGCTGGGCAGCACGCTGCTCGTGACCTCGATGCCGGCGGCACGCAGGCGGCCCGCGAAGGTCAGCGCCTCGTCGCGCATGGCATCGTCCGCACCCACCAGCACCAGCGCGGGCGCCAGTGACGACAGCCGCAGCGAACCGCTAGGCACCGCATAGGGGTGCGTGGCGTTCGAGGGGCAGCTCAGGTACTTCTCCCAGCCGCTGGCCCAGCGGCACTCGGGCTCGTCGCTGGTGGCGTTGCGCAGCGAGGCGGTACCGGCGCACGGATCGAGCATGGGCGACAGCAGGATCTGGCCTGCCACCGGCGGATGTGCCCGGTCGCGAGCGATGAGTGCCACCGCGGCCGCCAGGTTGCCACCGGCTTCTTCGCCGGCCAGGTACACCTGCGCACCCTTGCCGCCGAGCTTGGTGCGCTGCTTGTAGAGCCATTCGAGGGCGGCATAGCCCACCTCGATCGGCTCCGGGAACGGCGACTGGGGCGCCAGCGGGTAAGCCACCGACACCACCACCGCACCCGCGCCGGCCAGCAGCCGGGCCACATTGCGGCCGTTGTCGAGGTCGCCGCAGACGAAGGTGCCACCGTGGAAGTGGAGCACCAGCGGTGCGACGTCACCCTTGGCGCGCTGGCCGTACACACGGGCACCGACCGGTTCGCGGCCGGGCAGCTCGATCGACAGATCGGCTTCCACGCCTTGCGCCGCAGCGCGGGCGGCGGCTTCGGCAGAACGGGACGATGGAACGGGTGACATGGGCGACCTCAGGGAATTGGGCGATGGTTGAAATATAAGTCGCCCAGTGTGACGTTAAACAGGCAAGCCGCCCCTACTCTGTTTCCAAACCGACAACAATCGCGGCGCTTCGCAAGGGTTTGGCGCCTTGTGTGAGAATCCGCTCCCCCCGGTGTGGGCCGGGCACCAACAACAGGCATTCGATGGATCAAATCCAGGCCATGCGGATCTTTGTCCGCGTCGTGGAAGCCGGCACCTTCACCCGGGCGGCAGACTCGCTCGCCCTGCCCAAGGGCACGGTCACCAAGCAGATTCAGGCGCTCGAATCGCGCCTGCGCGTGAAGCTGCTCAACCGCACCACGCGCCGCGTCACCGTCACGCCCGACGGCGCGGCCTACTACGAGCGCGCCGCGCGCCTGCTCAACGACTTCGACGACATGGAAGCGAGCATGACGAATGCGCAGGCCAACCCCACGGGGCGGCTGCGCATCGACATAGGCACATCGGTGGCGAGGCAGATCATCCTGCCCGCGCTGGCCACCTTCTGCGACCGCTACCCCGACATCCAGGTCGACCTGGGCGTGAGCGACCGCACCGTCGACCTGATCAGCGACAACGTCGACTGCGTGATCCGCGCGGGCGACCTCAGCGACCAGTCGCTGGTGGCACGGCGCATCGGCACCCTGCACTTCGTCACCGTGGCGTCACCGGCATACATCAAGCGCTACGGCGTGCCGCAGCACCCGAACGACATCGAGAAGCGCCACGTGGTGGTGAGCTATTTCTCGGGCACCACGCGACGCGTGTACCCCCACGAGTTCAAGAAGGGCGACGAGCACATCGAGCTCAACGGGCACTACCGCGTGTCGGTCAACGAGAGCAACGCGCACATCACGGCGGTGCTCGGCGGCTTCGGCATTTCGCAGTGCATCACCTTCATGGCCGAGCCGCTGCTGGAAAGCGGCGAACTGGTCGAGGTGCTGCCGGACTGGAGTCGCGATCCGCTGCCCATTCACGTGGTGTACCCGCCCAACCGGCACCTGAGCGCGAAAGTGCGGGCATTTGTTGATTGGGCGGCGGAGCTGTTTGCCAAGAACCCGCGGCTGCAGCGCCGCTGAATCGGCCCGCGCGGGCAGCCAAGGCAGGGAGCGCGTCAGTACACCGGCTCGCAGCGCACCTCGGTCTTCACCGAATTGGCAATGAAGCATTCTTCATGCGCCCGGTGGTGCATCTGCTCGATCTGCTCGCGCGTCGGCACGTTCTCGCCGGAAAAGGTCACTTCCGGCCGCAGCGTGACCACCGTCATCGCCATCTTTCCCTCGGCGTTCTTCTCCATCACGCCGGTGGCTGCATCGAAATACCGGTCGACGACGAACTTGCGCTTCACGGCCATCGTGAGGAACCACAGCATGTGGCAGTTCGACAGCGAGGCGACGAACATCTCTTCGGGATCGACCGCTGACGCATCGGACATCGGCAGCGGCACCACGTGCGGCGACGACGAGCCCGCCACTTCCGCGCCGCCGTCGAAGCGCAGCGAATGCCTTCTGCTGTAGGTGTTGCCGAGAAAGTCCTGCTCGCCGCGCAGCCAGAGGATTTCAGCGGTGTAGTGAGCCATGCGCAATTTTCCTTCAGAGATCGATGCGGTAGCGAAACTTGGTGAGGCTGCCCTGGCTCGGCAGGGTGATGAAGGTTTCGATCAGCACGCCGCCATTGGCCGCGATCACTTTCTGCGACGCGAAGTTGTCCGGGCTGGTCGTGATCTCGACGCGGCTCAGCCCCTCGCCTGCGGCCAGCGTCAGCATGGCGCCGAGCGCACGCGTCGCATAGCCCTTGCGCTGCTTCCAAGGCACGACGTTGTAGCCGATGTGACCCAGGCAGTAGAGAGGCAAGGCGTCGGTGCCGGGCTGCCAGCGCAGGTCGATGCTGCCGCAGAACTCGCCGTCCCACATCCAGCACTTGTAGCCCGGCAGGCGCCGCACCTTGGAGCCGTCGGGCATCACGATGCGCCCGCCTTTGGCTTCGCGGTCCACCAGGCTGGCAAGGAAGCGGTCGGCATTGGCCTTGATGGCGGCACGCTCCTCGGAGCCCGATTCGGGTCGCGTCTCGTCGCGCGCCCAGCCCCGGTTCAGGGCCGACACATAGCTTGGCAGGTAGGCCTTGGCGGGCCAGACCAGTTCCATCGGACGGGTCTCGGCCTTGGACATGGATGGTTTCATGCTCCCATCAGCCTGACGATCAGCGGCACCAGCAGCGCCGTCGCGATGCCGTTCAGCCCCATGGCCAGCGCGGAGAACGCGCCCGCCGTCTCATTCACCTGGATGGCCCGCGCCGTGCCGATGCCATGCGCCGCCATGCCGACCGCAAAGCCGCGCACCGCGGGTTCCCTGATGCGCAGCAGGTTCAGCAGCCCGGTCGCCATGATCGCGCCCGAGATCCCCGCAACGGCCGCGGCCACCGCCGCCAGCGAAGGCAGCCCGCCGATCTTCTCGGCCACGCCCATCGCGATGGGCATGGTGGCCGACTTGGGCGCAAGCGACATCATCAACTCGTGCGAGCCGCCCAGCACCCAAGCAATGCCGATGGCCGACACGATGGCCGCAACCGAACCCACCAGCAGCGCCACACCGATGGGCAGCCACAGCCGCCGCAGCCGGCCGACCTGGCTGTACAGCGGCACGGCAAGGGCCACCGTGGCGGGGCCGATCAGGAAATGCACGAATTTCGCGCCTTCGAAATACGTGTCGTAGGGCGTGCGCGTGAGCAGCAGCACGCCGACGATGACGATCACCGAAATCAGCACCGGGTTGACCACCGGGTTGCGCCCGCTGCGTGTGTGCACCCACAACGCGCCGAGGTAGGCCAGCAGCGTGAGCGACAGCCACAGCAGCGGCGACTGCGCGAGGAAGACCCAGATTTCAGAAAGCTTGGCCGGCGCGGTCATTGCGCGTCCTTGCCGGTGAGGCGGATCATCCAGCGGAACGTGAGCGCCGTGACCGTCATGGTGAAGGCCGCGCCGACGATGCCCGCCGCAAGAAACGGCAGCCACTCGCGCCCCACCCGCTCGAAATGCAGCATGACGCCGGTCACGGCCGGAATGAACAGCAGCATCAGGTTGCGCAGCAGATGGCCCGATGTGTCGGTCAGCACCTGCGGCACGCCGCCGCGCACCAGCAGGCCGATGAACAGCAGCACCATGCCGATCAGCGGACCGGGAATGGGCAGGCCGAGCCACTGCACGAGCAGTTCGCCGGCCAGTTGGCAGAGAAAGAGCATGGTGATGGCGTAGAGCATTTTTCTTGTGGGTGCGGGTGTATGTGTTCAGGACGCGTTTGTCCAGGCCTCTTTCAACGCCTGCTGGCTGGCGGGCGGCAGCACGCCGAGACGCACGTGGCCCGGCAGGCCGAAGGAGGCGCAGTCGCGCAGCTTGATGCCTTCGGCGCGCAGGTGCTTCAGCAGACCGGCAAAGTCGTCCACCATGGGCTGGGCGACATGAAAGTTCGCGTCGCTGGGCCAGACGTGCCAACCGATCTCACTGCACATGGCCATCTGCGACGCCTTCCAGTCGCGCAAGGTCCCGAGGCTTTCACGAAGCCAGGCCTGCACGTCAGGCTGCGTCCAGGCCGAGAGCATTGCCACGCCGTGCGAGCCCACCGGCCACGAGGCGCTCAGGCGCAGCAAGGCGCGCACCGCATCCTGCGCGTTTGACGGAGCGATTACATAGGCCGCACGTACGCCTGTCATCCCCAGCGCCTTGTTGGGAGACCACATCTGCCAGAGGCGATCCAGGCGGCTCTGGCTCAGCGCAAGGCGGCCCTCCAGGCGCAAGGGCTCGTAGGCGCGGTCGAGCACGCAGGGCACGCCCTCGGGCAGGGCATCCACTGTCTCGAGAATGCCCTGCTGCGCCTGACCCAGCGGCGTGGAGGGATCGCAGCACCAGGCGAGCCGCAATTGGCGCGCCGGATGCGGTGCGCGCACCACCTGCAACCCATGGGCTCGCGCGGCCGCCGCATAGTCGCCGTAAGACATGGGCGGCAGCGCGACCTCGCCATGGCCGCCGCGATCTTCCAGGGCCGCCCAGGTGGTGATGCGCCGGATGAACTCGCTGGCCCCGGCTGCAAGCACGATGCGCCAGGCTTCCACGCCGTGCATGACCGCAAGTTGCTCACGCAATGCCGTGTAGGCCGGATCGGGATACCGCGAGACGTCGGCAGCGCCGACCCTCTCCAGAGCCTCGGGGCATGGGCCACAGGCATTGGCATTGGTCGAGAAGTCGTGCGGCGCGGCGCCAGCCGCATCAGGACCGCCATGCACCACCGTGCTCATACCCACCTCCAGCCGGCTGTCGCCACGATGACCAGCGACGCAAACACGCCCGCCGCCAACGCGGCCCGGCCACCCAGTTGCGCGGTGCGTTGCATGTCCAACGCGGAAGGCGCACGCCCCTCGGCATTCAGCGCATACACGCCCGGCTTCGCAAGCCGCACGCCCAGCAGCAGCGCCATCGCCGCCATCGGCCAGCCGCTGTTGGGCGACGGCGTGCGACGCGCCTCTTCTGACAGCCCCGTGGGCCAGCGGCACGCCGCCAGCGCCAGCAGCCCCACGGTGATGCGCGCCGGCACCCACGAGAGCACGTCGTCTGCGCGCGCGGCCCACTTGCCGAGCCAGGTCCAATCACGGCCGTTGCGCTCGCCGCGGTAGCCCCACATCGCGTCGGCGGTGTTGGCAAAACGATAAAGCGCAGCACCCGGCAGGCCGAACAGCACGAACCAGAACACCGGGGCCACGAGCGAGTCGTTGAGGTTTTCCGCGAGCGATTCGATGGCGCTTTCGCGCACTTCGCGCTCGCTGAGCCGGGAGACATCGCGGCTCACCAAGCGTGCCAGTTGCTTGCGGCCGGCATCGAGCGAAACGGCCAGCGCGGCTTCGACTGCGAGCACTTCATCGCGCAGCATGCGCCAGGCAAAGAGTGGCTTCAGCAGCAGGCTCAGCAGCAGTGCTACGGCCCATGCAGGCAGCGACAGCACCATGAGCGTCTGCAAGGCCATGGCGACGCCCCAGACGCACGCGCCCCCCACGCACCACACCAACGCGCCAATGAAGAACATCGGCAGATCCACCGGCTTCGCGGGGTACGCAGGCGGCGCGATGCGCGAACCGAGCCCGAGGTAGCGTCCCATCCACACGACGGGATGCAACGCCGCAGGCGGCTCACCCAGCCAGCGGTCGATGGCCAGTGCGATCCACAGCGCGGCGGCTACAGCGATGGCGTATTCGAGATTCTGGAGGAGCATGGGAGCCGTCATTCTCGCGAATCAGGCAGTCGCCCTGCCCCGGCGCCACTGCATCAGCGCACCGAGTGCGACAAGCAACGCGGCCCCCAACGCCACCCAGAGCCGAAGGACGATGGTCTCGGCCTTGGGCGATGGGGCGTCAGCGGGCGTGGGTTCGAGCTTGAGGCCGCTGACGGGCTGGGGGCTGTCCGGCGCTGGCTCGGCTGCCGGGGTAGGAAGTGGCACGGGCGCTGCCGCGACCACGGGCTCGACCGACGGGCGCGGCTGGTGCGTAGGCGCAGGCGGCGACAACTCCGCCTGCACGAACCGCTGCACACCCGCATTCCGCTCGCGCAGCCCGGTCCCGCGCACCGCCTCCGCATAGGCCCGTGCCAGTTCGCGTCGCGTGGCGCCATCCGGCTTCCAGTAGTTCAGCCGCACCGCGTCGAGCATGCGCTCCAGCGTCTGCGCGAAGGCCGCCCGGTTATCGCCTTCCAGCCACTCGCGCGTGCCCAGCTTGTATTTGTCGCGCACATACACGTCGTGCAGCGCCTGCCACTGGTCCTGCCGCACGGCCTGCGGCGCCGTGACCTGCCAGCCCCAGAGAAACTGCGCAGTCTTGAGCACCTGCAGCGTGCCGCTGTAGCCCTCGGCCTTCTGCGCCTCGATCCATTGCGGGTGCAGGTAGCGCGTCTGCATCTCGCGTGCAATGGCGCCTGCGGCCGTGTCGGTGCGCACCGCACTGCCGTCGCGCAGGTTCTGCACGTACAGCGCCGGGTCCTTGCCAGTGAGCTGGCGCACGGCCTGCGCGATGCCGCCGAGGTACTGGAACGGATCGTCGTTGGTCAGCACGCCATACAGGTTGGAGCTGCGCGCCATCAGCGCCGCATCGACCTGCATGAGATTGCCCGCATAGGCGCCCGGCCGTGCGGCGCCGTCGAGGCCTTTGCCGTAGGCGTGGCCCATGCGATCCATGTAGAGCTGCGCCATTTGCGCATCGCCGCCGCCGCGTTGCTGGTTCTTCCATACGTCGCTCGCGAGCGCGGCTTCCTCGAGCCCGGCGCCATAGCTGCCTTGCTCGTTCGAGAAAACGCGCGCTGTGGACCAGCGCTGCGCCTCCTGCACCGACGCGCCCTCCGAACGCAGCCTGCGCGCCATCGCCTCGCTGTGCTGCGCGACGGCGTTGCCGGGCTCTCGCAAGGCAGCCACCTGCTGCACCGCCTCGTCGAGCCAGCGCATCACGTTGGGAAACTGGTCGCGGTAGGAGCCGGTGACGCTGATCAGCGCGTCCATGCGCGGCCGCTTCAGCACCGACGCGGAAATCACCTCGATGCCCGTCATGCGCCCGCCCTCGTCCCAGCGCGGCTTCACGCCCATGGCGTAGAAGGCCTGGCTTTCCAGCACGCCTTGGTGGCGCGAGGCCTCGCCGGCCCAGAGGGTGAAGGCGATCTTTTCCGGCGCCTTGCCGGCATGGGTCTTCGCGTGTCCGGCGATCCAGGCGTCCATCGCGGCAACGCCTGCGTCCCAGGCCGCACGCGTCGGCACCCGGCTCGGGTCGAAGCCGTAAAGATTGCGGCCGGTCGGCAGGCTGTCGGGGTTGCGCACCGGGTCGCCGCCGTAACTCGACTTCAGGTAGCGGCCGTCGAGCGCCGTGAGCAGTCCTTCGATTTCTTCGTTGTGGGCAAGCACGGCATCGAGCTTCTGCGCGCGTTCGGCCAGCGACAGCAGACTCCGCTGTTCGGCCGGGGTTTTGCCCATGGCACTCGCTGCCTGCGCATCGGTAAGCGCGAGTTCGACCCAGCGCGCGGGCCGCGAGCCGGCAACGCTCTTCGCATCGATCAGAAAAACCTCGTCGATGTCTTCACCCAGCGCCTCGACCAAAGGCTTGCCGAGGATCTGCAGGATCGTCATGCGCCGGCGCAGCGCATCGGGCGCCTGCCCGAAGGTCGCCAGGCCCAGCGGCTGCGCGGTCTGCGCGAGTTCGTCCAAGTACGGATGCAGCACCGCGATGAAGCCGGCGAAGTTCGCTCGAATCCGAGCGGGCGTCCAGTTCAGGTCGCGGTCGTAGTGCTGCTCCACGAACTCGGCCGTCAGCTGCTTTTCCATCGCCGTCTTCACCGGGCCGGGCGACAGCGTCTCCCAGTCGTGCATGCGCTCGTGCATCGCCTGCACGCCGGGTCGAAAACCGGCGGGCGCGAACATCGGCGTCGAATGGCTCACCATGGTCGCGCGACCGCGGCGCTTTGCTGTCGTGGCCTCGCCTAGGTTGTCCATGATGTACGGGTAGACATTCGGCAGATCGCCGAGCGCTAGCAGCGGATCGTCTTGCACCGACAGCCCGCGCTCCTTGCCCGCCGACCATTCGACCGTGCCATGCGTGCCCACGTGCACCACGGCGCTCGCGCCGAACTGCGTGCGCAGCCAGAGGTAGGTGGCGAGGTAGCCGTGGCTCAGCGGAATGGCCGAGCGGTGGTAGACCTGCTCAGCCTTGTCCGCCACCTGCCTGCCGGGCTCGAAGCGCGGCGGCTGGCGCAGCACGACGACGTTGCCGAACTGCACGCGCGGAATCACGAAAGCCGACTCGCCCGCGACGGGGCGCAGCATGGTCGACTTCTCGGGCTGGCCCCAGTAGCTCTCGATGCGGCGCTGCGTTTCCACCGGCAGCGACCGGAACCATGCGAGGTACCGTGACAGCGGCATCACGTCGGCCAGGTTCTTGTCGAGCAGCGGCTGCAGCTCGTCGCCCTGCCCCGTCGGGTAGTAGGCCCTCATCGTCGCCTGCACTTGCGCGATGAGCGCGTCGGCGCCCGGCAGTTCGGTGCGGTAGCCGGCGGACTTCATTGCCGCGAGCATGTTGCTCACGCTGCGCGGCACGTTGAGGAAAGATGCGCCGAAGTTGGCTTCGCCCGGTGGGTAGTTGTAGACCAGCATCGCCACACGGCGGTCCGCGGCCGGCGTGCGTTGAAGCCGCAACAACGCAGCCGCCTTGTCTGCCACAGCATCGATCTGCGCGGGCAACGGCTGCAGCGTGCCAGCCGCTGCGTCGCGGGCGCTCACGAGCATCGGGTCGGTCATGCCGGCCAGCTCGCTCGGGCTGTAGTAGGCAGCAATGTCGGTTTGCGACAGGCCGTCTTTACTCCGTGCCCATTGCGTCGCGTCCATGGCCAGCGAGGGCAATGTCTGCAGCACCGGCACGCCGATGCGCTCAAGCTCCGCCTTGCGCTCGTTCGGGCTGAAGACCAGCGAGGCATTGACGATCGCATCGGCCACGCGCCGCTCGTCGGCGTGCGTCATGCGAAAGAACAGGTCTTTCTGCTGGCGCGGGCCGTAGAAGGCATAGGCGCGCAGGCCGCGCCATTCGAGCGAGGCGATCAGCGCATCGAGCCAGCCGGTGTCGTCGCCCGTCACGGTGGCGCTGTTGATGGCAATGGCAACCGTGCCGCTGCTGCCGGGCAGCCGTTCGACGACGGCGATGTCGGTTTCGATGCGCGGCCAGCTTGGGTGATAGAGGCCGGCCAGTGGCAGCGGCACCGGGTCGGGCAGGCCGTCGAGCTTGCCGGGTTGCGCCAGGGCCTTCATCGCCGCGCCGAGATTGGCCGCACCCGAGAAGCGCCAGTACTCGCGCAGCCGCTGTGCCCATGCGGCATCGACGCCGCGCTCGGGCACCAGCGGCGCGGCAGTGGAGGCTTGCCCCTTGGCCACCAGCGCGAATTCGCCGATCAGCACATACGGCGCAGTGCTTCGCGAGATCGTGTCGCCGAAGCGCGCTGCAGCAGCTTGCGCGACGCTGATGTGCGGTGCATCGATGACGAGCAGACGCGCCCCTTCGAGCGCAGCAGTCAGCGTCTCGGGCGAGTCCTGCGACGCCGAAACCACCTGCAACGGCAACCCGGCTTCACGCGCCGCAGCCTCCAATCGAACCACCCGCGCCGGCGAAACCAGCGAGGTGCTCAAAACAACGACACGTCCCCCCGCAGGCTGGGCCTGTGCCGGCGCAAGAAACCCCAGCACCGCCACCAAAAGCCAGAAGAAGAAAACCCGCGTCACTTCCCGCCCTGCGCCGGAACAGCATCCGCCGGCACATAGACCATCGTGCCGTCTTTCAACCGCCAGGCAGTGCCGGCCTTCTCGCCATCACCCTGCCCCGTCGCGCCGCTGGCCTTGAAGCGCGTGATCTTGCGGCCCTCGCGCGTGACGATCTCCATGTTCGGCTGGCCCTCGTTGCGGATG
Source organism: Variovorax sp. YR566 (assembly GCF_051992195.1). Lineage (NCBI taxonomy): Bacteria > Pseudomonadati > Pseudomonadota > Betaproteobacteria > Burkholderiales > Comamonadaceae > Variovorax > Variovorax sp. YR566. The sequence goes on from NZ_CP197092.1 coordinate 4,210,140, forward strand.
ATCGTCACCTTGTCCTGCGCGAACGGGTTCATCGGGTTGTTTATGACCGCGATCATCAGCATGCCGATCACCACCATGAACACGTCGATCAGGTTGATGGTCGAGAGCACCGGATCGTCGTCATCGCTGTCCAAGCTGCTCAGAATGGAAAACTGGCGGCGGCTCATGAAAGCCGGTCCCGAGCATCGAGCACCGACACCAGCTCGCGCATCAGCCAGCGGCGCCGCACGGTGTAGACCACGAAGGTGATCGAGGCCGAGGCCAGCGCCACGATCACGCTCGCGAACGCGGGCGCCAGGCTCTGCGCCACGCCCTGCGATTCGCCCGAGGCCACGGCGACGAGCGCGGGGCCCATCGGGATCATGGTGGCGATCAGCCCCAGCATCGGCGCCACGCGACTGCACAAGCGCACACCTTCGAGCTGCTTGAGCACGACCAGCTCCATCTGCTCCTGGCTGGCTTGCGCATGGCCCTGCAGCACCAGCGCGCGCGAGGGGTCGCGGCGGCGCTGCAAGTATTCGATGCCGAACGCGCCGAGGCAGTACACGGCATAGACGAAAGACAGCAGCACGCCCAGCGTCACCGGCCAGAGGAACAGGCGCGCAAGCTCGAAGAGAACGGTGTCGAAAGCCAGCATCAGGTGGGCTCCACGGGAGACGGATGGTCGAAAAGGTCCGAAGGCCGACCCCAGCCCTCGTCGAACACCAGCGACGCGAGCGGCTCGCGCTTCGCCCAGCGTTCGCGCTGCAGCATCGGCTCTTCGTAGAAGCTGTGCACGGGCCCCAGGCACAGCAAGGCGATGGGCTCCGCGCCTTCAGGCAAGCCGAGCAGCACCGACACCTCGGCCGGATCGAACAGCGACACCCACCCCATGCCCAGCCCCTCGGCGCGCGCCGCGAGCCAGAGGTTCTGGATGGCACAGGAGGCCGAGGCCAGGTCCATCTGCGGCAACGTGCGGCGGCCGAACACGTGCTTCTCGCGGCCCTCGGCCAGCGTCACCACCAGCAGCTCAGCCGCATCGAGAAGTCCCTGCACCTTCAGGCGCATGAACTCGTCCTCGCGCTCGCCGAGTGCGCGGGCGGTCAGCACGCGCTCGTGCTCGACGACACGGTGCAGTTGCTGGCGCAGCGCCTCACCGCGAATGCGGATGAAGCGCCACGGCTGCATGAAACCGACGCTGGGCGCGTGGTGCGCCGCATCGAGCAGCCGGCGCAGCACCTCGGGCGCGACCTGCCCGCCCGCGAAGTGGCGCATATCGCGCCGCTCGTGGATGGCGCGGTAGACCGCCCTCACCTCGTCGACCGCGAACGCATGTGCCATCACGCTCAATCTTCGATGCCGCGTTGTGCAGGAATGCCGGCCTTGAAGGCGTGCTTGACGAGCGTCATCTCGGTCACGGTGTCGGCCAGTTCGATGATCTCGGGCGGGCAGCGCCGGCCGGTGAGCACCACGTGTACATGCTTCGGCCGCGCGCGCAGCGTTTCGAGCACGCCTTCCAGAGGCAGCCAACCGTAGATCAGCGGATAAGTGATCTCGTCGAGCACCACCAGGAAGAACTCGCCCGACAGGATCGCGGCCTTGGCCTTCTCCCAGCCGTCGCGCGCCAGTTGCCCGGAGCGTTCGAGGTCCTGGCTCTTCCAGCTGAAGCCGTCGCCGAGCCCTTCGATCGGAATGCCGATCTGCTCGAACATCCGGTGTTCGCCGAAGCGCGCGGTCGGCACTTTCATGAACTGGTAGATCTTCACGGCCTTGCCGCGGCCGTGAGCGCGCAGCGCGAGGCCGAAGGCGGCGGTGCTCTTGCCCTTGCCGTCGCCTGTGTTGACGATGACGAGGCCTCGGCGTTCGCCTTCTGGTTTCTCGTATGGCTTTTCGCTCGGGGGGGTCTCTATTTGCATGGCTTTTCCAGTTCAGTTTCGGGGCTGTTGTTTCGGGGTGCGTGCGAATGACACCGGGTACTCCCCTCCGCGAATGTCCCCCGGCCTGCGGCCTCCTCCTTTATTTCGCTGCGGGGAGCACCCGATGCCATTCGCACATGGACGCGGCTGTTGTGCCGGCCGATCAACCGCTGCGCTGGACGATCACGTCGATGGGGTACCTTGCGCAGCGAAATAAAGGAGGAGGCCGAAGGCCGGGGGACATTCGCGGAGCAAGGTACCCCGTCGGCGTGAGCGCGCCCCGAACAACGCACCGAAAACACAGCGCATCTCATAACGGCAGCGCAATCCATTGCTCAGCCACCCGATGCACCCGAATGCGATGGTCGAACACCTGTTCCAGCGCCGCGTGCGTGGCAGGGTCGCTGCAGCCGCCGTGGTGCACCACTCGGCCGCGATCCATCACGACAAGTTCGTCGGCCGCCAGTGCCATCGGCAGCTCGTGCAGCACACTGACCACGGTCTTGCCCTCGGCAACCAGCGCACGAGCAGTCTGCATCCAGTCGGCTTGGTGCGGCGGATCGAGGTTGGCGAGCGGCTCGTCCATCAGCAGCAGTTCGGCCTCGACAGCGAGCGCGCGCGCCAGCAGCACCCGCTGACGTTCGCCGCCAGAGAGCTGACCCAGCGGGCGGTCGCGCCAGTCCCAAGCCTGCGTACTGCGCAGCGCACGCTCCACCGCCTCGCGGTCAGCCTCGCTGGGGGCGGCCAGCCAGCGCTGGTGCGGCAGGCGGCCAAGCATGGCGACGTCATAGACCATCAGGTCGTCGGCGCTGCCCTCGCCCGTGCCGCTCTGGCCGAGCCACGAGAGGCGCTGGGCGCGGATGCGCGCCGGCACCTTGTTCTGCGCCTCGCCGAAGAGCCGCACCTCGCCCCGGTGCGCCAGCAGTCCCGCGAGTGCCTTGAGCAGCGTCGACTTGCCCGCGCCGTTCGGGCCGACGATGCTGGTCCAGCGGGCGGACGACAACGCGAGATCGATGTCGTGCAGCACCTCGGTTGCGCCGAGCGTGGCACTTACCTTGTGTGCTTCGAGAGCGGGTGTGTTCTGCCGGCTGCTCATGCCACGCCACTCCGCGCGCCGCGCCGGTGCATCAGCCACAGCAGGTAGCTGCCGCCCAGCACGGCCGTGAGCACGCCCACCGGCAATTCCTGCGGCGCGATCAGCCAGCGCGCCAGCAGGTCAGCCGCCATCAGCAGCAGCCCGCCCATCAGCGCCGACAGCAGGATCAGCCGCGCGTGCGTGGTCTTGATGGCCGAGCGCACGAGGTGCGGCGCCGCAAGGCCAACGAAGGCGATCAACCCGGTCTGCGCCACGGCTGCGCCGGTAGCCAGTGCCAGCACCACGACCAGCGCCGCGCGCATCGCGCCCAGCGGCAGGCCGAGGCTGCGCGCGGTGGCCTCGCCGAGCGCGAGCCCGTCGAGCACCGGCGCCAGCGCCCAGGCCAGCAGCAGGCAGACCGCGCCGACCATCGCCATCACCGCGCAGGCGCTCCAGCCGACGAGGCCGGTGCTGCCGAGGATGAAGCCCTGAATGGCTTGCAGGATGTCTGCCGAGGCGATGGTGATGAGGTCTTTCGCCGCGCCGAGCACCACGCCGACGATCACGCCGGCAAGCAGCAGCCGCAGCGTCTGCTGCACGCCCCGCGCCAGCATCAGCGTGAGCATTACCGCCAGCACCGCGCCGAGAAAGGCCGCGCCCGTGAGCCCGAGCCGCATCACCCACTGCGCGCTGGCGGCGGAGCCGCCGAACATCAGCAGCGCCAGCGCCACGCCCAGCGAGGCGCCCGAGGCGCTGCCCAGCAGGTACGGATCGGCCAGCGGATTGCGAAACAGCCCCTGCGCCACCGCGCCCGCCAGCCCCAGCAGCGCCCCCGCCAGCCACGCGCCAAGCGTGCGCGGCAGGCGGATGTCCCACACGATCTGCAGTGCCACCGGGTCGTGCCGCGCCGCGAGCAGGCTTTCGAAACCGGTGCTGCCGATGCCCAGGCCCAGCACCATCAGCGCAGCGCCCACCACCAGCAGGCCTGCGCCAAGCAGCAAGACGCGGCGCAGATGGACCGTGTGCCTTCGCGCTGCGTTCACCGTTTGCCTCCCTTGTCGGCAAGGCACTGCGCCATCAGGCGCGCGGCCTCGTCCATGCGCGGGCCGGGGCGCACGAGCACGTCGGACTGTTCCGCGCTGAAGCGGCAGATGCGGCCCTCGCGCACCGCACGGATGCCGGCCCAGCCGGGGCGCTGCTCCAGCCCCTGCGCGCTGCGCACGCTGACCATGATGAGGTCGGGGTTCGCGCGCACCACGTACTCGGGGTTGAGCTTGGGGAACGGGCCGAGCGAAGCCGGCACGATGTTCCTCACGCCGAGCCGTGTGAGCGTTTCACCGATGAACGACGACTCGCCCGCCGCATACGGCGCGCTGTTCACTTCGAAGTACACGCGCATGCCCCTGGCGTTCGCGGGCACCGACTGCGCGGCGGCCGAAACGCTGGCATCGATCACGCGCCAGACCTTCGGCGCTTCGTGCGTACCGAGCACCTGGTCGAGCTTGTCGAGCACGCGCTGCACGTCGGCATGGCTCTTGGGTTCGAGCACCAGCACCTTCAGGCCCAGCGCCTCGAGCCGCTGCGTGACGCGCGACGACTTGGCGAGCAGCACCGCGTCGGGCTTGAGCGCGACGATGGCCTCGACGTTCGGGTCGATCCCGCCACCGAGCTGCGGCAGCGCCTTCACCTGTTCGGGCGAGTTGGAATAGCGGTCGACCCCCACCAGCCGGTCGCAGGCACCGAGCGCACAAATCGATTCGGTAAGCGACGGCAGCAGCGAGACGATGCGCTGCGGCGGCTGCGGCAGGCTCACGGACACGCCGCGCTCGTCGACCACGTCGAAGGCGTGCGCGGCCAGCGCGAACAGGGCCAGGCCGAGCGCGGCCAGCGGAGTGCGGATCGTCTTTTTCTTCTTCATGCAGAAGGCGCTTTCAGGCTCAACGGCAGGCCTGCGGCCATCAGGGTGACGCGGTCGCAGGCGGCGGCCACGTCCTGGTTCAGGCGGCCGAGCGCGTCGACGAAAGCGCGCGTCTCGCGGCCCAGCGGAATCACGCCCAGGCCGATCTCGTTGCCGACCAGCACCACCGGCCCGCGCGCCTCGCGCAGCGCGACCAGCAGCATGGCGATGTGCGTGGCCGGAGTGCGCGTCACGGGGCGAGCGTCTTCGGAGTGCAAGGGCATCAGCAGGTTGGTGAGCCACAGCGTGAGGCAGTCGACCACCACCAGCGTCTCGGGCGTGCTCTGCGTGACGACGGCGCGCGCGAGTTCGATCGGCTCCTCGATGGTGCGCATGCCGGGCACCCGCTCGGCACGGTCGGCCTGGTGGCGCACGATGCGCTCCAGCATCTCGTCGTCGTAGGCCTGCGCGGTGGCGATCAGCACGGCGCGGTGCGTGCGGGAATCGGCCGCGAACCAGTCGATCGCGCGCTGCTCGGCGCGGCGCGACTTGCCGCTCTTCTGGCCGCCCAGGATGAACTCGTGCTCGACGGTCTTCGGCTTATTCGATTGCGGCATGGATCTCCAACTCGATGGGCATGGCGCCGAAAAGGCGGGCCGTGGCTTGCGGGCTGGAGGCAAACCACGCGTGGAAGTAACTGGCGCGCACCGGGCCGTGCACGTACAGCGCCTCGCCGCCGCGTGCGCCCACGGGCTGCGTCGCGCCGGGCCTGGCAGTGTGCGCGGCGGGCGCCAGTGGCGTTTCGCAGCGCGAATAGTGGAAGGTGTGTCCGCGCAGGGTGTGGCTGCCGAGGGTGAGCTGTTGCGGACCAAGGCCGGCGAGCCGCTTCTGCATGGTCACGCGGCCCGGCAGCAGGCCCCAGAGGCGGTGGACCTGCGCATCGTCTTGCGTGGCCAGTTCGTCGAACAGCGCCATCATGCCGCCGCACTCGGCCCAGATCGGCTTGCCCGCAGCGGCATGCGCGGCGAGCGATTCGCGCATCGGCGCGCAGGCGGCCAGCGCTTCGGCGTGCAGTTCGGGGTAGCCGCCGGGCAGCCAGACCGCGTCGCATGCCGGCAAAGCATCGCCTGCGAGCGGCGAGAAAAAAGACAGCCGCGCTCCCAGCGTAGTGAGCACGTCGAGGTTCGCGGGGTAGATGAATGAAAAGGCCGCATCGCGCGCAATGGCAATGGTGCGGCCAGCCAGCAGCGGCGGCACGGCTTCTGCCTCGCCAGATGCGGGTGCCTCGAAACGCACCTGCGGCAGTTGACTGGTCTGCATCTGCCCGAGCGGTGTGGCGGCCAGCACGTCGGCCGCCGCGTCGAGCCGCGCCATCGCATCGCCGAGTTCGGTAGTGGCGACGAGCCCCAGGTGCCGCTCGGGCAGCGTAAACCCCGCGTCGCGCGGCAAGGCGCCAAGCCACTGCGAGGGTTCGCGCAGCGCGTCTTTCAACATGCCCGCGTGCCTCTCGCTGGCCACGCGGTTCGCCAGCACGCCGGCCCATGGCAACCCGGGCCGGAAGTTCTGCAGCCCGTAGGCCAGCGCGCCGAAGGTGCCCGCCATGGCGTGCGCATCGATCACCGCCAGCACCGGCAGGCTGAAGCGTTCTGCCAGGTCGGCCGCGCTGGGCGTGCCGTCGAACAGGCCCATCACGCCTTCGACGATCACCAGGTCGCACTCGGCCGCTGCGGCGCGCAGGCGCGAGCGGCAATCGGCCTCGCCGGTCATCCAGAGGTCGAGCGAATGCACCGGCGCGCCGGTGGCCAGCGCCAGCCAGTGCGGGTCGAGAAAGTCGGGCCCGCACTTGAAGGCGCGCACGCGCCGCCCCTGGCGCGCATGCAGCCGCGCGAGCGCCGCCGCAACGGTGGTCTTGCCCTGCCCCGAAGCCGGGGCAGCCACCAGCACCGCGGCGCACGAGACTGCCGCGGCACCGGCGGTGTCGCCTGGTTGGGGAGCTTGGCTTAGTGAGGCGTCCACTTGAGACCGACGTACGCGGTGCGGCCGGCATTGGCGTACAGCCGCGCGAACTGGTAGTCCTTGTTGCCCACATTGTCGACGCGGGCCACGAGGTTGAGGTCTCGCGTGATCTGCGTGCTGGCCGACAGGTTCAGCACGGTGTAGCCGCCGAGCTTGATGGTGTTGGCCGCGTCGTCGTAGCGCTTGCTCGAGGACTGCACTTCGGCGCCCAGCGTCCAGCCGGCCACGCGCCAGTCGGCGCCCAGGGTGCCATGGCGCTTGGAGCGGCGCGCGAGCAGGTTGCCGGTGTCGGCATCCTTCGGGTCCTGTACGTCGAGCGAGGCGCGCAGCGTGACGTCGCCCAGGCGCTGGCTGGCCGACAGCGTGGCGCCCTGCAGGGTGGCACGGTTCACGTTGGTGTAGCAGCCGAACGTCGAGGCACAGCCCGTGGCGGTGCCGACGAAGTTGATCAGGTTGCGCACGCGGTTGCGGTACACCACGATGCCGGCGGTGGTGCCGTCCTTGGCGTAGTTCATGCCCAACTCGACGTTCTGGCTGCTTTCGGGCCGCAGCGTGGACACGCCGTACTCGCTGAAGCGCTGGTACAGCGTGGGCACGCGGAAGGCGGTGCCAGCCGATGCCGTGAAGCGCAGCGACGGGGTGATGGCATAGCCGTAGGCCGCGCTGCCGGTGGTCTTGCCGCCGAACTCGCTGTCCCTGTCGTGGCGTGCATGCAGCTGCAGCGAATGCGGGCCCTGCACAAAGCCGTAGCCGAGCGAAATGGCGTCCTGCGAGCGGTCGCGCGACAGCAGCTTCGACGAGGTGGTGGGCGCGTTTTCGAGCGCGTCTTCGCGGCGCTCGAGGGTGGCCGTCACCAGGTGCGGGCCGAAGCGGAATTCGTTCTGGAACAGGTAGCCGCGCAGGTTGGTTTCAGTGCGGTAGAACGAAGGCTGCGTCTTGTAGACCGACTGCGAATCGGTCACCTGCACGCGGGTGCTGTAGATGTCGTTCCACTTGGCCGACCAGGTCAGGCCGGCGGTGCGCAGCGTGTTGTTCGACACGTCGTCGCGGAACAGGATCGGCGGCTTGGTCCTGTAAGAGACGGTGGCGTCGTAGCCAGCCTTGATGTCGCTGGTGAGCAGCGTGGCCTCAAGGCGCTGGTCCGGCGTGATCTGGAAGCCCAGCTTCACGTTGCCCGAGGTGCTGTTGTAGCCGTCGCGGTCGGGGCTGGTGTAGCCGTCTTTCACCACGTTGCGCTTGCTTGCGGGCTGCACGTTGTAGCCCTTGCTTTCCTCGTGCGCCACGCCGAACGAATAGTCGAACAGGCCCGACTTGCCGCTCACGCCGCCTTCGATCTTGCGCAGGCCCTTGCTGCCGAAGCCGATGCCCGCGTAAGGCGACACGCCCTCTTCGCCGCGCTTGGTGAAGAGCTGGATCACGCCGCCCACGGCGTCGGAGCCGTACACCGCGGCGGCCGGGCCGCGCAGCACTTCGATGCGGTCGATCTGCGAGAGCGGAATGCCTTCCCAGCCGGCGCCGCCGGTCGATTGCGAGTCGATGCGCACACCGTCGAGGTACACGGCCGTGAAGCGCGTTTCGGCGCCGCGAATGAACAGGCTGGTGGTGTTGCCCACGCCGCCGCTGCGCGAGATCTCGATGCCGGGCAGGCGCGCCAGCACGTCGGCCACGCCGGTCGCGCCGCTGCGCTCGATGGTCTTGCGGTCGATGATGGACACGTCGCCCACCAGGTCCGACAGCGCCTGCGGCGTGCGGTTGGCAGTGACCACCGTTTCGCCCAGCGTGGAGGCGTCTTGTGCATGGGCCAGGCCACCGAAGGCGGAAGCCAGCGCCAACGGCAGGCAGGCATGGCGGAGACGGCGCGCAGGAGCGCGGCCGCGAGAAAAGCAAACGTGGGAAATCATGAATGAGCCGAACGAACGTCAATACCCCTCGCCGGCCTCCCCGCCGGCGCCTGGGCGCCATGGCCGCCCCATGCACAGATCACGCATGCGGCAGCCGCCTTGTTGGCCGGTATCCGGGCTGGCAGAACGGCCCCTCACCGCCTTCCCAGGCGCCTGTTTCAGGGCACCCAGTGGCTTCGATGGAAAGGGGTTGGCGCCTTGCGGCGCCGTCTGCTTGACCGTTGCGGGGGCAGCGCAGGCGGCTTCGGCCTTGTTCCGTCCTGATGAGGTCGGGGGCTTCCACTCCTGCTTCCCGTTGAACCGCGGCGCGTGAACCACGCCGCAGGCACCAACGGGCGGGATTTTATGCCAGTGACTTGGCTCGCCCCCAGGCTGCGCGCACTTCGTGTCGCTTCTCCTTCCCCCTACCGGGGGCAACACCTGAGGCCCGGCAAAGCCGGTTCCTCGGTGTTCCCGCCTGGGCGGCGCTCGCAGCTAACATCCCAGCCCATGATGCGGCCCGCCTCGGTAGTTCTCAATCTTCGTTCGGCGCTGCAGCGTGTCTTCGGTGTCTCGGGCTGGCAGTCGATGCTGCTGTGGTCCATCGTGGCCGGTTTGCTCGGCACGCTGGCGACCGAACTCTTTCGCGCGGCGCTCTATCACTTCGAGCACCTGGTGCTCGGTCCCGGCGAAGGGCTGGTGGCAATGGCGAAGCACCTGCCGTGGTGGGCGCGCATCGCCTGCCCCACGCTGGGTGGACTGGTGGCCGGCAGCCTGCTGGTGCTGGCGAAACGCGTCGCCTTGCGCAGCGCCGCCTCCGACTACATGGAAGCCATCGTGCTCGGCAATGGGCGCATTCCGGTGGCGCAGACGCTGGTGCGCAGCGCCTCGTCGCTGGTGAGCATCGGCACCGGTGGTTCCATCGGGCGCGAGGGCTCGATGGTGCAGCTGGCGGCGCTGGCGTCGTCTCTGCTGGGGCGGGTGTTCCGCTTTCCGGTCGAGCGGCTGCGGTTGCTGGTGGCCTGCGGCGCGGCGGCCGGCCTGACCGCCGCCTACAACGCACCCATTGCCGGCGCCTTCTTCGTCGCCGAGATCGTGCTGGGCTCTATCGCGATGGAAAGCGTGGGGCCGATCATCATTGCCTCGGTGGTCGCCAACGTCGCGATGCGCGCCCTGCCCGGCTACCAGCCTCCTTACAAGATGCCGGCGTTCCCGGAAATCCACGGCACCGAGGTCGTGCTGTTCTGCGTGCTCGGCGTGCTGCTGGGCTTTGCGGCGGTCGGCTTCCTGCGCGCGCTGCAGGGCAGCCGTGCGCTGTTCTCGCGCTTGCCGGTTGCGTTGCCATGGCGGCTGGCATTGGGCGGGCTCGTGATGGGTGCAGTGTCGGTGCCCATGCCCGAGGTCTGGGGCAACGGCTACAGCGTGGTCAATTCGGTGCTGCACACGCCCTGGCCATGGACGCTGATCGCGATGGTGCTGGTCGCCAAGGCGGTCGCCACGATGGCCACGGCCGGCTCGGGTGCGGTGGGCGGCGTGTTCACGCCGGCGCTGTTCTTCGGCTGCATGGTCGGTGCGCTGTTCGGCCTTGGCGCGCAGGCGCTGTGGCCAGCGGCCACCTCGGCGCCGTTCGCCTATGCCATCGTCGGCATGGGAGCATTCCTGGCGGGCGCCACGCAGGCGCCGCTGATGGCCATACTGATGATCTTCGAGATGACGCTGAGCTACCAGGTCATGCTGCCGCTGATGGCGGCGAGCGTCATCGCTTATTTCGTCGCGCGCTCGGCCAATGCCGGCTCGATGTACGAGATCACCCTGCACCGCAACGAGCAGCGCGACACGCAGATGCGCCTGCGCGGGCTGCACATGCGCGACCTGGTGCAGCCGGCCGAAACGGTGGTGGGCCCGGAGGCGGACCGCGAGGCCATGAGCAAGCTCTTCCTGCAGCACCCGGTGAAGTACCTGTACGTGGTGGATGCAGGCAACCACTACCTCGGCGTGGTGCCGCTTTCGTCGCTCGGCACGGCGCCAGCGGAAACGACCGCGGGCGCCCTGCTCTCGCAGGCCATCCAGCCGCTCACCGCCGACACCGGGCTGGGCGAGGCGCTGCAGCGCTTTCTCGATCACCTGGGCGAACGGCTGCCCGTGATCGAGAGCGCCGGCAACCCTGTGCTGCTCGGGATTGTTGCCAAGAGCGCGCTGCTCGCCACCTACGTGCGGCTGAGCGAGTAGCGCAGTACTGCTTTTTTACTTGGCGGGACGCACCGCCATCACCTCGATCTCGACCAGGTAGGCCGGGTTGGCGAGCGCCGCCACCTGCATCGCCGAGCGCACCGGCAGTCGGGGCTGGGCGGTGGTGCCGAAGAACTGGGTGTAGCCCTCCATGAAGCCGGCGAAATCCATCTTGTTGTCCTTGGCCGGATCGCCGACGAGAAACACCTGCATCTTCACCACGTCGCCCATCGTCAGGCCCAGGCCTGTGAGGCTCTTCTCGATGGCCTTGAGCACGCCGACGGTCTGGCCCTTGGTGTCGCCGCCATAGGCCGCCGCGCTGTTCTTGGGCGCGGTCGCGTCCTGCAGCGGCGGCACCTGGCCCGAGAGGTAGACGTTGGTGAACGAGGATGGCACTTCCACCGCCGCCGAAATCGGGAAGCTGGAGTTCGGAATGCGGTGGCGAATGATTTCATCGGCCGCATGGGCGGCGCCGGTGCCGGCTGCGAGCAGTGCGGCGACGAGCGCCAGTTTCTTCGTGATGGAGGTCATGGTCATGCGTGTTGTCTCTCTGCTGGGATGGATGAAGAAAGGATCTGCCAGGTATCGAAAGAAGAAGGCCGATCAAGGCCGCAGCTTCTTGACGCTCTCCGCCGCAATGGCGTCAGGATACTGGTTGCCGAAATGGGTACGCGCATAGCCGACCACGGAAGCGATCTGCTCGTCGCTCAGCATCTTGCCAAAGGCGGGCATGCCTTTCTGCCCATTGATCACCACGTAGAGCGGGTATTCCGCGCTTGCGAGCCGCGGGTTCGAGGCGAGCGCCGGATAGGCGCCTGCGCCCTTCGCCCCTTGTCCCTGCGCCATGTGGCAGCCCTGGCAGGTCGCGCGGTAGATCGCCTCGCCCGAGCTCTCCTGGAATCGGGGGCCGACGGAAAAGACGGGCTCCGGCGACTGCGCGAAAGCAGCCTGGCCGGCCACCGAGGCCAGCGCGCCCAGCGAAAGGCCGAGCAACGCGCGCTTGAAGGTCGTGATGTTGTTGTTCATGGTGGGTGTGTCCTTCACTCGGCTTTCACGCAACGGCGCGGGCATGCAGCCGCTGGATGGCGTCGAGCGACGAGAGCAGTGCGCCCTCCTGCCAGGCCGGAATGTAGGAAGCGTGCTCGCCAGCCAGCGCGATGCGGCCATCGACCTGGCACAGGTTCTTGTAGTGCTTCTGGCGCGTCTCGTCGGTCCACATGCCGTAGCAGCCGTGCGTGCCGGGCACGCGGTGCCAGCCCACGGAAATGCCGTTGTCGAATTCGCTCGCGTACTGCGGATGCAGCTGCGTGCCGAACTCGACCGCGCGGCGCACGCGCTCCTCGGGCGCCATGGCGGTGAATTCGTAGGAGTTCGGGCCGTCGAACACGTAGGCGCCCAGCACCACCGACTTGCCCTTGGCGCCATAGCGCGTCGAGGGATACGAAATGCGCGAGATCGGCAGGTCTGTGTAGCTGATGCCGCCGTAGATGTGCTCGTCTTCTTCCCAGAAGCGGCGCTTGAACTGCAGGCCCACCTTCACCGATGCACCGTAAGGCACGGCGTTGATGGCCTCCTGCATTGCCGAGCCCACCTGGATGTCGATCTGGCTGAGCACCGACAGCGGAATGGTGCACAGGCACCAGTCGGCCTTGGCCTGCGTGACCGCGCCGCCCTTTGATGCATCGGTGTAGGTGACCGTTACGCCGCGGTCGTTCTGCTCGATCTTCGTGACCTTGGCGCCGTAGCGGATCAGACTGCCCACTTCTTTCTGGAAGGCCTTGGCGATCATGTCCATGCCGCCCACGGGCTGGAAGATCGCGCTCTGGAATTCGTAGTCTTGCCCGCTGGCGATGTAACGCCAAAGATTCGATTGCAGCAGCTCGCTCATGTCGAGCGGCTTCGACGGTTTGGCCAACGGCATGAGGCCGCCGCCCGCATCGACTTCATAGCCGCGGCGGTCGCTGCTGACGGTGCCTTCGAGATAGCGGAACTGCGTGTCGAGCGCGCCCCAGCGGCGCAGGCCTTCGAGCAGTTTCTCCTTGTCTTCCTTCGTCAGCGCCGCATCGAGGTTGCCTTGCGTCGTGGCCTTGCCGAGCAGCTCGGCGACGTAGCCCTGGTAGTCGGCCTGCACATGGCGGTAGCGCTGCGGCTTGCCGCCGTAGGCCTTGCTCGAATGCACCAGCGCGTTGTAGTTGACCTGGATGAAAGGCTCCAGCGCCACGCCCAGCCGCTTGCAGTAGCCCAGCACCGCATGGTGGTGATAGGGAATGCGCCACGGCCCCGGATTGAAGTACTCGCCCTTGGCGAAGCCGCATTGCTGCACGGCGCCACCCAGCTCGGTGAAGGTGTCGCCGCCGCGCAGCGTCCAGCACCGGCCGCCCGCGCGATTGCTGAACTCGAGGACCTTGACCGAGTAGCCTGCGTTGCGCAGTTCGAGCGCGGCGGCCATGCCGGCCAGGCCTGCGCCAAGAACCAGCACCGACGCACCCTTCTTTGCACCATCGAGCTTCGGTGGTCCGCTGTAGTTGGATTCGGCGGCAAAGCCCAGCGAGGTCATCGCCTGGTACATCGCGCCGCCCCCTGCGGTCTTGCCGATGAGCGTAAGCAGGTCGCGCCGACTGAATAAAGTGTTGTTCTTCGTGGTCATTGACTGGCTATTGGAGTTTGAAAGGCAACTGGAAGGCAGCAGAATCCATGCCACGCCCAGGCACCGCCTGGGGGCCGCTTCCTTGGGAAACTACAATCGCCAACCATGCCCGCCTCCAGCCCTATCGATCAGATCGCCGAGCGTGTTGAACGACTGCTTGTGCGTCACGAAGAGGTGCAACGCACCAATGCGCTGCTGCAGGAGCAGGTCGATGCGCTCACGCGCGAACGCGACGCCCTGAAGTCGCGGCTCGTTGCGGCACGCACGCGCCTCGATGCCCTGCTCGAACGGTTGCCGGCTGAACCACCCTCCGAAGATTCCCCCGCATGAAGCAGATTGAAGTACAGATCATGGGCCAGAGCTATCTGCTCGGCTGTCCCGATGGCGGCGAGGCGCAGCTGCGCGAAGCCGTCGAACGCGTGGACGCAGCCATGTGCAAGATCCGCGATGCCGGAAAAGTCAAGGCCCGTGACCGCATCGCGGTGCTGGCTTCGCTGAACCTGGCATTCGACCTCGCCGCGCAGCAGGCCGCTGTTGTCGCAGCGCCCGCGGCACCAGTTGCCACTTCGGCTGCAGACAGCGTCGAAACCGACGCGAAGGCCACGCAGCTCATCCAGAAACTCGATCAGGCCCTGGCTGGCGATGGACATTTACTCTGAATAAGGCTGGCACGAAGACGGACGAGGCGTAAAATCCAGTCCGTCTGCAGACTGTGTCGGGCTTAATATTTCCTTGTTCCAATGCTCTCCGGAGCCGGGCTTGGTACATCGCTCGACGGGCGTGATCATCTCGCGTCAGATGAACCCGAAGTCCTGCTGCCCTCGCCCACCTGAACCCTGGTTCAGGATGCGGGTCCGGCACATCACCTGCAGACACCTTTTCCTGCCACGGCCCCCTGCATCCATTGCTCGGGGCCGTTGCTTTTTCCAGCCTCTCACTTCTCTTGCGTGACTTTCCCGTGAATATCGCTGCCCTGCTCGACCCTCTCCTGATCGCCGAACTCGCCGCCCTCGGCCTCGGCACCGGTTTTCTCGCGGGCCTGCTGGGCATCGGCGGCGGCATGCTGATGGTGCCGTTCATCACGATCATCATGGGCCATCGCGGCGTGCCGGCCGACCTCGCGGTGAAGATGGCAATCGCCACCTCGATGGCGACGATCATCTTCACCTCGGTGTCCAGCGTGCGCGCGCACCACCGGCGCGGCGCCGTGCGCTGGGACATCGTGCGGCGGCTCGCACCCGGCATCGTCATCGGCAGCCTTGCTGGCAGCCTGGGCGTGTTCTCGCTGCTCAAGGGCACGGCGCTGGCCATCTTCTTCGCGCTGTTCGTGGGCTTCTCGGCCACGCAGATGTTCCTCGACAAGAAGCCCGCGCCCACGCGGCAGATGCCGGGCACGGGCGGCCAGCTCGCGGCGGGCGGCGCGATCGGCTTCATCTCGGGCCTCGTGGGCGCGGGCGGTGGCTTCATCAGCGTGCCGTTCATGACGTGGTGCAACGTGTCCATTCACAACGCGGTGGCCACCAGCGCGGCGCTGGGCTTCCCGATCGCGGTAGCGAACGTGCTCGGCTATGCGGTCAGCGGCCAGTCGGTGCAAGGCCTGCCGGCCGGCTCCTTCGGCTACATCTGGCTGCCCGCGCTGGCCGTGATCGCGCTGTGCAGCGTGTTCACTGCACCGCTGGGCGCGAAGGCGGCGCACAGCCTGCCGGTGAAGAAGCTCAAGCGCGTGTTCGCGAGCATCCTTTACCTGCTCGCGGCCTACATGCTCTGGAAGGGCCTGCACGGCTGATCTGGCCGGGCAAAGCCCTTCGGGCCTGAGGTACGCCCCGTTGCGGTGCGCGAAGCCGCGCCGTATAAGGGTTTCATGAAAATCCTCATCGCCGTCGATGGCAGCGCCTACACCCGCAAGGCGCTCGACTACCTGCTTGCCAATCGCGCCATGTTCGTGGACGGGCACCAACTGGTGGTGGTGCACGTGTGCACCGGCATCTCGGGCCATGTCGCGCGCCACCTGAGCAAAGAATTGGTGACGGACTACTACGCCGAGGAAAACGCCAAGGTGCTCGACCCGGTGAAGGCGCTGTTCGCCGAGAGCGGCGTGAGCAACTACACGATCGACTCGCGCCACGGCCATGTGGCCGAGGAAATCCTCAAGTCGGCCGCGGCGGCACAAGCCGGGCTGATCGTGCTCGGCACCCATGGCCACGGCATCTTCGGCCGCGCGCTGATGGGCTCGGTTGCCACCAAGGTGGTCGCCGAAACCAACACGACGGTGATGCTGGTCCAGTAGCCCTTCTTACTGCATGCGCTGCTGCCGCCATTCGCGCGGCGAGCAGCCGAAGCGCTCGCGGAACGCGCGGCTGAAATGCGCCGCGTCGTTGAAGCCGCGGCCATAGGCAATCTCGGCCACCGGCCGGCCCGCGAGGCGGGGCTCCAGCAGGTCGCGGCTGCACGCCTCCAGCCTGCGCTCCCAGATGTACTGCGACGGCGTCAGCGGCTCGCTCCTGAACACGCGGTGGATGTGGCTCACCGACACGCCCAGCCCCGCCGCCAGCGTGCCCACCGACAGCGAGGGATCGGCCAGCTGTTCGTCGATGAGCCGCTTCACGCGCGCGAGGTGATACGCCGTGAGATTGCTGAGCGACGGCGCACTCGCCGCGGGCAGCGTCTGCAGCCCCGCCACCAGGATGTTCTGAACGCCGTTGGCCACCGCAAGCGCCGACGCGGGCTGCAGCGTATCGATGTCTTCGCGCAGCGTGTGGATCATGCCCAGCAGCAGGTGCCCCGCGCCCGCGCGCCCCGACACCGTGGTGGCCGTCAGCGCCTCGGTGTCGCGCAGCTCGCTGCGCAGGCGTTCGCCGGGCAGCTTGAGCACGATCTGCTCGAAGGACTCGTCGAACAGCAGCTGATACGGCCGCGTGCTGTCGTACAGCGCGAAGTCGCCGGCCGCGAGCACGGCGTCGCGGCCGTCCTGCCGCACCACGCCACGGCCGCGCGCCTGGATGCTCACGAGAAAGTAGTCGTCGCTGGAGTGCGAGATGTGCCCCGGCGTGCGCATCACCTTCTGCGGGCCCGAGGTGACGACCGACACGTCGAGCCCGGGCAGCGCGTGCTGGCGGATGCTGCCTTCGAAATCGCAGGTATCGCCTTCGCGCACCGGATCGCAGCCCAGTTGCACGTAGACGTTGCAGATCATGTCGGTCCAGTAGGCAAGCCGCTGGTCCCGCGGGACGGCGTCGGTGCTGAGCAACTGGGTCATCGGGGGTCCTCGGAAAGCCTTGGCAACAAGGGCATGCAACGCTGGAACAAGAACGCCGCCAATCCGGGTCAAGGCGTTCCGGCGGCGCGAATTTACGCTTCAAGCAACCCGCATGCCACAGCGCAAACCCGGTGCGCCGTAGGTGCGGAAGACGCCTCGTTACTTTCATTGCATCTGGAGAACCACCATGCCGACCACCGTCCACCCCAAGCTGCGCGTTGCCGCCGTGCAGGCCGCCCCCGTGTTCCTCGACCTCGACGGCACCATCGACAAGACCATCGACCTGATGGCGCAGGCCGCGAAACAGGGCGTGCAGCTCGTCGCCTTTCCCGAAACCTGGGTGCCCGGCTATCCGTGGTGGATCTGGCTCGATTCGCCGGCCTGGGGCATGCAGTTCGTGCAGCGCTATCACGACAACTCGCTGGTCGTAGGCTCGGCCGAGTTCGACCGCATCAGGGAGGCAGCGCGCAAGCTCAAGATCTGGGTGTCGCTCGGCTACAGCGAGAAGGCGGCGGGCAGTCTCTACATTGCGCAGGCGCTCATCGACGACCAGGGCAACACGGTGCAGACGCGGCGCAAGCTCAAGCCCACACACGTGGAACGCACGGTGTTCGGCGAAGGCGACGGCTCCGACCTCGCCGTGGTCGAGACGGCGCTCGGCAACATCGGCTCGCTCTCATGCTGGGAGCACCTGCAGCCGCTGAGCAAGTACGCGATGTATTCGCAGAACGAGCAGATCCACTGCGGCGCATGGCCAAGCTTTTCGCTGTACCGCGGCGCGGCCTACGCGCTGGGCCCCGAGGTCAACAACGCCGCGAGCCAGGTGTATGCGGCCGAGGGCCAGTGCTTCGTGGTCGCGCCCTGCGCCACCGTGTCGAAGGCCATGAGCGAGCTGATGTGCACCGACGCGGGCAAGCAGCAGATGCTGCGCACTGGCGGCGGCTTTGCGCGCATCTACGCGCCCGACGGTTCGCCACTGGGCACGCCGCTGGCGGAAGACGAAGAGGGTCTGATCATCGCCGACATCGACCTCGGCATGATCTCGCTCGCCAAGGCGGCGGCCGATCCCAGCGGCCACTACTCGCGGCCTGACGTCACCCAGCTGCTGCTCAACAAGACGCGCCGCGAACCCGTGGTGGTGCAGCACACGCCCGAGCCTGAAAGCAGCGTGCCCGAGCCGGTCGCGGCCTGAACCCAAGGAGGCACGCCATGGAATCCGCCATTGCCGAGCATCTGAAGTGCCCTCGCACGCGGCACCGTCGCGTGGAAGACGACTACACGCCGCCCTACCCCGTGTGGTCTGCCCGTGCGCCAACATCGGTGAAGCAGGTCGTGATGGGCTACTTCGGCGTGCAATCGCGCGGCCCCGAAATACAGGGCCGCGCCTGCGCCGCGCTGATGAAGATCGCCCGCGACTTCGCCCTGCCCGACGGCCCGGGCCACCATGACCTGACGCACTACGTCGATGCCGACGGCTTCGACAACATGGTCGCCATCGCCTACTGGAGCGACGCCGCGGCCTACGCACGCTGGTGCGCCACGCCCGCAATCGATGCCTGGTGGCGCTCCGACGATCGGCTCAACGAAGGCCTCGGCTACTTCCGCGAGATCGCGTCGCCGCGCGTCGAGCACTTCGAAACCATGTTCAACACACCCGACCGCTTCGAGGGCGTCGGCGTGGTCATGGGCGAGGTCAGCGGCGAACTGCAGGAGCACGGCTACTGGGGTTCGATGCGCGACCGCATCCCGCTCTCGCAGACCGATGCGATGGCGCCTTCGGGCACGCGTGCAGTGATCGCCGGCACGCCGGCTCCGGGCCAGCGCGTGCGCATCGCGGGCCACGAGAACATCGCGATGATCCGCTCCGGCCAGGAATGGACCGAGACCACCGGGCAGGAGCGTACGCTCTACCTGGAAGACATGGAGCCGGTGCTGCGCGAGGGCATGGACTTCCTGCGCGACCAAGGCTTGGGCATCGGCTGCTACAGCAACCGCTACATGCACCACCTCGACGCGAAAGGCACACCGCTGCAGAAGTCCTTCGGCCTGAGCTACTGGCGTTCGCTGGCCGACATGGAGCGCTGGGCCGAATCGCACCCCACGCACGTCGCAATCTTCGGCAGCTTCATGCGCTATGTGCAGGCGCTGAACTTTCAGCTGCAGCTGCGCGTGTACCACGAGGTGTCGGTGCTCAAGGCCGATGAGCAGAGCTACGAGTACATCAACTGCCACGCGCGCAGCGGGCTGATGAACGGGCTGGCGCCCGTTGCATGAGCCGATTCGATCAGGCCGCGAACAGCGCCTTGTGCTCCGCGCGCAGCAGCGCCTTCTGCACCTTGCCCATCGCGTTGCGCGGCAGTTCCGGCACGACGAAGCAGCGCTTCGGAATCTTGAAGTTCGCGAGCCTGGCCTTCAGGTCGGCCACGATGGCCTCGGCATCCAGCGAAGCACCTGCCTTCGCGATGACGATGGCCACGCCCACCTCGCCAAAGTCGGGGTGCGGCACGCCGACCACGGCACTCTCGGCCACGCCGGCCATCTCGTTGATGTAGCCCTCGATCTCAGCCGGGTACACGTTGTAGCCGCCGCTGATGATCAGGTCCTTGCTGCGCCCGACGATGACGATGTAGCCCAGGCCGTCGATCTTGCCCACATCACCCGTCTTGAAGAAGCCGTCGGAGGTGAACTCTTCCTTCGTCTTCTCGGGCATGCGCCAGTAGCCCGCGAACACGTTGGGGCCGCTGACCTCGATGTTGCCGATCTCGTCGGTGGTGCAGTCGCGGCCGCTGTCGTCGCGCACGCGCAGTTGCACGCCCGGCAGCGCAAAGCCGACAGTGCCGCCGCGGCGTTCGCCCTGTGCGGCGGTGTAGGGGTTCGACGTGAGCATGACCGTCTCGCTCATGCCGTAGCGTTCGAGAATGGTGTGGCCGGTGCGCTCGCGCCACTCGTCGAAAGTCTCAATCAAGAGCGGCGCCGAGCCCGCGACGAACAGGCGCATGTTGCGCACCGCCTCGCGCGTGAGGCCCGGCTCGGCCAACAGCCGCACATACAGGGTGGGCACGCCCATGAACACCGTGGCTTCGGACAGCTTCTGCACGACGCGCTTCGGGTCGAACTTCGAGAACCACAGCATCTTGCTGCCGTTGAGCAGCGCGCCGTGCAGCGCGACGAACAGGCCGTGTACGTGGAAGATGGGCAGCGCGTGGATCAGCACGTCGCCTTCGGTCCAGCCCCAGTAGTCCTTCAGCACCTGGGCGTTCGACAGCAGGTTGCCGTGCGTGAGCATCGCGCCCTTGCTGCGGCCGGTGGTGCCGCTGGTGTAGAGGATGGCGGCCATGTCGTCGGCCTTGCGCTGGGCCATGGTGTGCTTGTCGCTGCATTGCGCGGCAATTTCGAGCAGCGTGCCGGTGCGGTCGTCGTCCAGCGTGAAGACGTGCTGTGTGCCCGCCGCGTTGGCGATCGGCCCCACCCACGACGCATTGCGGCTGGTGCACACCACCACGGCCGGCTCGGCGTTGCCGATGAAGTATTCGATCTCGGCGCTCTGGTAGGCGGTGTTGAGCGGCAGGAACACATAGCCCGCGCGCAGCGTGGCGAGGTACAGCAGCATGGCCTCGACAGATTTCTCGACCTGCACCGCGATGCGCGCGCCCTTCTCCAGCTTCAGCGCATCGAGCAGGTTGGCGATCATGGCGCTGGCGCGCTCGACATCGCGCCAGGAATAGAACAGACCGTTGTCGGTTTCGACGGCGATGCTGTCGAGGTCGGCGGGGAAAGCCGCGCGCAGGGCGGCGAACAGGTTGGCGTTGGCGGTCTTCTTCATCTGACGGTTTCTTATCTTCAGAAATTCGGGGTGCGCTTGGCGAGAAAGGCGGCGATGCCCTCGCGGTGTTCGGCGGAGTCGGCGTAGTCGTAGGCGGTGGCCAGCAGGTCGTGGGCCGACGGGGCTCCGGCCCGCAGTGCGGCAAAGGTCTGCTTGTGCAGGCGCGCGGCCTGCGGCGCGAGCGCGGCGATGCGCGTGGCGTGCAACTGCACGGCGGCCGCCACTTCGTTGTCGGGCAGCACCTGCAGCAGGAAGCCCGCGTCGTACAGGCGCTGCGCGCCGTGCACGCCAGCGGCGAGCAGCATGTCGCGCGCGAGCACGTCGCCAATGGCGCCATGCACCAGCGCGGCTTCGCGCGGCGCCATCGGAAAACCGAGCTTTGCGATGGGCGCGCCGAACTTCGCGGACGCGCCAGCCAGGCGGATGTCGCAGCAGCTCGCGATCTCGATGCCCGCGCCCATGCAGGCACCCTCGATCTGCGCGACGAGTGGCAGCGCGCAGTCGAGCATGGCCTGCAGCGCGGCCCACACTTCGTTCTCGTGAAACTCGCGCAGGCTGGGCTCTTCGAAGCGGAACGACGGGTACTCGGAAATATCGCCGCCCGCGCAGAAGGCCCCGCCCTCGCCGCGCACGACCACGCAGCGCAGGCCAGCATCGTCATTGCGCAGGCCGTCGAACACGGCGCGCAGCTCGCGCCACATGGCGCGCGTCATGGCATTGAGGCGCCCCGCGTTCGACAACGTAACGAACGCGATGGCGCCTTCCTGGCGCAACGAGATGCCGCTGCCGCCTGTCATTCGATCTTTGCGCCCGAGGCCTTCACCACCGTGGCCCAGCGCTTGATCTCGGAACTCACGAAGCTGCCGTAGGCAGGGCCCGTGAGGGTCGGGATTTCCGAGCCGTTCTGGGCCCAGATGTTCTTGATGTCGTCGGCCGCCAGCACCTTCTGCATCTCGGCGACGATCTGCGGCTGCACGTCGGCAGGCGTGCGCCGGGGTGCCCACAGTCCGTACCAGGTGGTCACGGTGTAGTCGGGCAAGCCCACCTCTGCGGCGCACGGCACGTCGGGGAACGCGGGGTTGCGCTTGGTACCGGCCACCATCAGTGCCTTGATACGGCCGCTCTTGATGTACTGGGCCGAGGAGCCGAGGCCATCGAACATCAGGTCGACATTGCCGGCGATCAGGTCCGCCAGTGCCGGCCCGGCACCACGGTAAGGAATGTGCGTGATGAAGGTGCCGGTCTGGATCTTGAACAACTCGCCGGCCAGGTGGTGCGAGGTGCCGGCGCCGGCCGAGCCGTAGTTCAGCTTGCCGGGGTTGGCCTTGGCAAGCGCGATGAATTCCTTGATGTTGTTGGCCGCCACGCGGCGCGGATTGACCACCACCACCTGCGGCACGTTGGCCAGCAGCATCAGCGGCACGAAGTCTTTCTCGATGTCGTAGTCGAGCCTGGGATAGACGGACGGCGCAATGGCATGGTGCACCGCGCCCATGAACAGCGAGTAGCCGTCGGCCGAAGCCTTCGAGGCCACGCTCGCACCCAGCGTGCCGCCAGCGCCGCCGCGGTTGTCGATGATGAGCGACTGGTTCGTCAGCCGCGAGAACTGCCCCGACAGCGGCCGCGCGAACGCGTCGGTCCCGCCGCCGGCCGGGAACGGCACGATCATCGTCACGGGCTTCGTCGGCCAGCCCTGCTGGGCCCGCGCTGCGCCGCAGAGAACGGCCGCACCGGCGGCAGCCACGCGCAGGACGTCGCGGCGTTGAAAGCTTGGGTTCATATGTCTCTTCTCCAGTCTGTCGTTGTGGATCTTGCCGCACCATGCGGCTGTTGCAGGCGCTTGTGGCGCCGGCGCTTGGGACTTTCCGATAAGGACTTCAGCCTTTTTTGAAGTACAGGCTTTCGACGTCTCCCGATACTGCCACCTTGCCATCCGCCAGCCAGGTGCGATGCTTGTCCAGGCGCTTGAGGTCGTAGAGGTAGTTGACCATGAGCCCGTAAGACTGCCTGTGCCCCTTGGGCGACGGATCGCCGGCCCAGTTCAGGCGCTCCACGCGGGCGCCGTTGCCCAGGTGGAAGCGAGCGACCGGGTCGGCCGGCGTGCCGTCGACCAGCGCGCGGCCGAGGTACTCGGCGGCGGCCTGCATCAGCCATTGGCGCAGCGGCGACTTCGCGTCGAGGGTGGCGGCCGCGTCGACCGCGGCGAGCAGGCGCTCGGCGGTCGGCGGCAATGAGCCGACGAGGCGGCCGAGCTCGGCTTCGCGCTTCTCGTCGAGGCGCGGCAGCAGGTCGGCGGCGTTCTTCGCGAGCCAGGTGCGAAAGCCCGGAATCGGCGAGAGCGTGGCGAAGGTCTTCAGGCGCGGCAGCTCGTCCTGCAGGGTCTCGACCACGCGCTTGATGAGCGAATCGCCGAAGCTCACGCCGCGCAGACCGTTCTGCGTGTTGCTGATCGAATAGAAGATCGCGGTGGTGGCCCTTGCCGGCAGCACGGGCACGGCGGCCTCGTCGAGCAGCGGCGTGATGCCGTCGCTGATGCGATCGACCAGCGCCACTTCGACAAAGATCAGCGGCTCGTTGGGCAGGCGCGGATGGAAGAAGCCGTAGCAGCGGCGGTCGCTGTCGTCGAGCCGGTTCTTCACGTCAGACCAGCTCTTGATGTCATGCACCGCTTCATAGCGAATGAGTTTTTCGATCAGCGAGGCGGGCGAATCCCAGTCGATGCGGCGCAGTTCGAGGAAGGCCACGTCGAACCAGGTGGAGAAGAGGTGCTCCAGCTCGGCGTCGAGCGCGAGCAGGCGCTTGTCGGCCTTCAGGCACGGAAGCAGGTCGGCGCGCAGGTCGACCAGGAAGCGCATGCCTTCAGGCTCGACCGCAAAGCGCTGCAGCAGGCGCATGCGCGGCGACACCAGTGCGCGGCGCAGGCGCAGCTCGGCCTGGCCTTCGTCGGGCGTGCCGACCGCCGCCTGGTGCTGGTCGCGGGCAGTCTTGAGCTTTTGCGCATCGGCGGCGAAATGCTCGCTCATCAGCGCCCAGTAGTCGCGGCGCTCTTCGGCCGTGGCAGTACGGTAGGCATCCGCGATGGCGTGGGCGCGGCGGCCGCCCTCGACCTCGCTCACGCGCGGGTCGATCACGGCCTGCAAGTCGGCCAGCACGCGGCGCAGCGCGCGCGGCGACAGGGCTTCGTCAGCCTTGCGCAGCGTGACCTGCAGGCGCTCGGCGGTCGAGCGTGCGCTGGGCTTGGGCGCATTCTTCGGCGCGCTCTTGGCAGCGGCTTCGGGCGCCACGGGCACCTTGGACTTTTCGCCAGAACGCAGCCGCGCCTGGAACCATTCGGTCGCACTCATCGGGGGACTCCAATGCTTGAGGGGGTGATCGTCACGGCATCACCCTTGATTTCTGATGGCTCATGACTTCGCGCAGCGCCTCGCGCTGGCGGGTCATGTGCGTGCGCATGGCGGCGTCGGCGCCTTCGCTGTCGCGCGCCTTGAGCGCGGCGAACACGGCCAGATGCTCCGACAGGCTCTGGTCGAGCCGCCCCGGCGCATGCAGCTGCTGCAGCCGCGCTAGCTTGAGGATCTTGCGCAGGTCGCCGATCACCTGCGCCAGCCACTTGTTGTCAGCGAGCTTGATGATCGCCTCGTGAATGATGTGATTGGTGGCGTAGTAGTCGTTGATGCGGCGCGCCTTGGCGTGGCGCACCAGCCGCTCGTGCAGCGCGTCGAGTTCGTGCAGCTCGGCGTCGCTGGCGTTGCGGGCGGCCTCGTAGGCGCAACGGCCTTCGAGCAGCGCGATGACGGGAAAGATCTCGTCGAGGTCACGCTCGGTCACCTCGTTGACGAAGCAGCCGCGCCGCGGCTCGTGCCGCAGCAGGCCTTCGGCGGTAAGCACCTTGAGCGCCTCGCGCAGCGGCGTGCGCGAGATGGAGAGCCGCTCGCACAGGGCTGCCTCGTCCAGGAAGCTGCCGGGAGTCAGCGTGCCGTCGAAGATCTGCTCGCGCAGCGTGGCGGCGACTTCATCGTGCAGGGAGTTGGGGACCAGGCGCATACGGATCGGGGCAGCAAGTGCGACGTAATTTCCTGTAATTACGCGTAATTCTGAGCCTGCGCCCGATCCGACGCGGCTGGTACTTACCCTGCGAACTTCCGATTCAAGAGGCTCAAGCGCGCGCGGTGGCGGCCTTGCTGCCGGCGCGGCCGAACCAGAACCACAGCGCAATGCCGGCAATCATCATCGGCACGCTGAGCCACTGCCCTTGGCTCAAGTTGAGTGCACGCAGGCCGAGGAAATCGTCAGGCTCGCGGAAGTACTCGGCCACGAAGCGCAGCACGCCGTAGCCGATCAGGAACACCGCGGCCACCTGCCCCTGCTTGCGTTCCTTGCGCGCATAGAGCCACATCACCACGAAGAGCAGCAGCCCTTCGAGCAGGAACTGGTAGACCTGCGAGGGATGGCGCGGCAGCATCGATCCGCTCTGCGGAAACACCATGCCCCAAGGCAGATCGGGGCTGCTGAAGCGGCCCCACAGCTCGCCGTTGATGAAGTTGCCCACGCGACCGGCAGCCAGACCTGTCGGCACGCAGGGCGCAACGAAATCCATCACCTGCCAGAACGGCCGTGCGCGCGAATGCGAGAACCAGACCATTGCGCCAATCACGCCGAGCAGCCCGCCGTGGAAGCTCATGCCGCCCTGCCACACGTAGAGGATTTCGAGCGGATGCGTGAGATAGAACTCGGGCTTGTAGAACAGGCAATAACCCAGCCGCCCGCCGACGATGACGCCCATCACGCCGAGGAAAAGAATGTCTTCGATGTCCCTGCGCTGCCATGCGCCCGCGCCCACCAGCGAGCGATACGGCTCATGCCGCAGCCGGCGCGTGCCGAGAAAATAGAAGAGCGCAAACGCGGCCAGGTAGGTCAGGCCGTACCAGTGAATGGCCACCGGCCCGAGTTGCAGGGCGATGGGGTTGATCTGCGGATACATGAGCATCCGCGGATTGTGCCCCGGCCGAATGTCGGGGCCGGGACGGGGATATTCAGGCCGCTACCGAAGAACTAGCGCCCGAACTTCCACCACAGCAGCCCCGCCACCACGGCGGGCACCGCGAAGATCATCAGGAAGATCGGCAGCTCCTCGGCCACCGAGTACCCCGCCTTGATCACGCCCACGGCCATGTTGATGCCCGCGCCGATGAACCACGCCGGAATGAACCATTTGGCCGCCACGGCCAGCGCCGCCGAAGAGCCGTCACCCATGAAGCGCGCGGCCAGCAGGAACACCACCAGCAGCACGAAGCCGCCGCCCATCACCATGATCGTGTGCATGTCGTTCGTCCTCCAGGCGGCATCTTGCCGGATCAGCGTGTGGTGTAGCCGCCGTTGGCAAAAATCGTCTGCCCGGTGATCCACCAGCCTTCGGTGACGAGGAAGCGCACGATGGGTGCGATGTCTTCGATGTCGGTGAGGCCCTTCTTCGAGAACTTGCTGAGCGCGGCGGCGCTGCTGTGGTATTCGACGGCCTCCTTGCTCTCCTGCCCGTAGAAGAACGGCGTGTCCATCGGGCCGGGGCCGATCGCGTTGACCGAGATGCCGCGCTCGCCGAACTCCTTCGACGCGGCGCGCGTGTAGTGCTCCACCGCCGCCTTCGAGCCCGGATAGATCGCATAGAACGGCGTGTAGGCTGCCAGCAGCGAGCTCACCAGCGTGACGATGCTGCCGCCGTCGGCCATTGTGCGGCCGGCCTGCTGGATGAAGAAGAAGGCAGCCTTGGCATTGGCGTCGAAGCTCTTGTCGTAGTCGGCCTCGGTGACGTCGAGGATCGGCTTCTTGATGACCACGCCAGCAGTGTTGATGGCGATGTCGACCTGCCCGAAATGCTTCACGGCCTGGTCGAACAGCTTCACGCTGTTGTCGACCACCGAGAGATCGCCCTGCACCAGCAGCGTGTCGGCGCCCTTGGCCTTGAGCGCGGCGGCGGTTTTTTCGGCATCGGCGCGCGAGGCATCGCTGTTGTAGTGAATGGCGACGCCGCGGGCACCGCCGTCGACCATCTGGTGGCCAATGAGGGCGCCGAGATTCTTGCCACCTCCGGCGATGACGACGACCTTGTTCTTGAGAGTGCGTGCGGACATGAATGGACTCCTTTGTAGAGGGTGATGCGTGACGGGAGCATTCAGTCTATTGATCAGTACACGGCAGATAAATCACCCAGCCAAGGCTAGACTGTTCAATAAATCACGAACAATCCAGATTACCCATGGACCGCATCGACCTCCTCCAGGTCTTCGTGCGCGTGGCCGAGGCCGGCAGCTTCACGCGCGCAGCCGACCGCCTGGGCCTGCCGCGCGCGACCATCTCGACGGCCGTGCAGCAGCTCGAAACCCGCCTCGGCTCTCGCCTGCTGCACCGGACCACGCGCCGGGTGGGCCTCACGCCCGACGGAGAAGTGATGCTGGAGCGCGCCCGCGCGCTGGTGGCCGACATGGAAGACATGGAGCAGCAGTTCCTGCCCGCGCACGGCCAGGTGAGCGGCCGGCTCAAGGTCGACGTGCCGAGCCGCATCGCGCGGCGGCTGATCGCGCCAGCACTCCCGGGCTTCTTCGAGCGCCATCCGGCCATCGAGCTCGAACTGGGCTCCAGCGACCGCGCGGTGGATCTTGTGCTCGAAGGCGTCGACTGTGCGCTGCGCGTGGGGCCGCTGGCCAGCAGCAGCCTGGTGGCACGGCCGCTCGGGCATTTCACGTTGATCAACTGCGCGAGCCCGGCCTACCTGACGCGCCACGGCACGCCGCGCACGCCCGCCGACCTGCCGCAGCACATGGCCGTCAACTACGCCTCGCCGACCAGCGGGCGCGCCGCTCCCTGGGAATGGCAGCGCGACGGGGAAACCGCGAGCTTGCGCATGCGCAGCCAGGTGGCGGCGAACAATGCCGAGACCTACATCGCCTGCGCGCTGGCCGGCCTGGGCCTGATCCAGATTCCGGCGTACGACGTGCGCGAGCACCTCGCGGCCGGCGAGCTGGTCGAGGTGCTGCCAGACGCACGTGCCGAGCCGCTGCCGGTGCAGCTCGTGTACCCGCACCGGCGCAACCTGTCGCGGCGCGTGCAGGCCTTCGCGGGCTGGCTCGAAACCCTGCTCTCCGATTCGCTCGACCCGCGAGCGGTGTCGAAGACGGGTGGCGCGCGGGCATCGCGCAGATAGAGGCAAAGGCAGGCGCCCTGCCCGCTACTTCTCCTGGGCCCGCGCCGTGCGCTCGCGCACGAATGCCACGAAGCGCGCCAGCGCCGGATGCGCGGCCTGTGCGGGCCACACGAGGCTTGTCTCGCAGGCCGGCAACACCACGCGACGCCGCCCCACGCCCTTGAACTCGTCGACCTGCCGGTAGACGACACCCGCGCGCCGGAACTGCATCACGCTGTGCGGCACCCAGGCAACGCCGATGCCGCCCGACACCAGATTGACGATGGTCTGCATCTGGATGGCCTCCTGCGCCACCTGCGGCACGCGGCCGGCCGCGTGATAGAGGTCGAAGACCGCGTCGTGCAGCGAGGGCACGATGCGGCGCGGAAAGATCACCAACGGCTCGGCCAGCACCTCCGCCAGCGGCACGGGCCGTGTGCGGGCGAGCCGGTGCTGCGCCGGCAGGGCCAGCACCAGCGCCTCTTCCTCCACCGGCAACCGGGCCAGCCCAGGCGGCGCCGCACCGGGCGAATGCAGCATCAGCCCCGCATCGATCTCGCCGCGCGCGAAGGCTTCGAGCTGCACGTCGCCGGTGGCCTCGACCAGTTCGAGCGCCACCTCTGGGCACAGCACGCGAAATTCACGTACCCAGGCCGGCAGTTGCTCGAAGCCGACGGTCGAGACGAAGGCGATTCGCACCCGGCCCACCTGCCCCGCAGCCGCCGCGCGGGCCCGGGCGGGCAGCGCCTGCGCGCGAGCCAGCAGCTCGCGCACATCTGGCAGCAAGGCCTCGCCGGCCGGCGTGAGCGCCACGCGCCGCCGGGTACGGTCGAACAGCACCACGCCCAGCGTCTTCTCGAGCTGGGCAATGGCTTGCGTGACCGGTGGCTGCGTCATGTGCAGCCGCAGCGCGGCGCGGCCGAAGTGCAGCTCTTCGGCCACGGCGACGAACTGGCGCCAGGCCCGCAGGTCGATCAGGGCTTCATTCATATGCCAAGCATATCAATCTGTGCTTGAAAATGGATTGGAAGCAATCAATCAGAAGTCCGATACTTGGGCTCCCCCGATCTCCCCACGATAGAAGAGACACCATGGACACCAAGCCAATCCAGATCAACCGCCGCAGCGCCAACATCGTCGAAGGCAAGAGCCGCGCGCCCAACCGCTCGATGTTCTACGCCATGGGCTACGAAGAAGGCGACTTCAAGAAGCCGATGGTCGGCGTCGCCAACGGCCACAGCACCATCACACCCTGCAACTCGGGCCTGCAGAAGCTGGCCGACGCGGCCATCGCCGGCATCGAGGAAGCCGGCGGCAACGCGCAGGTGTTCGGCACGCCCACCATCTCCGACGGCATGGCCATGGGCACCGAGGGCATGAAGTACTCGCTGGTCAGCCGCGAAGTCATTTCCGACTGCATCGAGACCTGCGTGGGCGGCCAGTGGATGGACGGCGTGCTGGTGGTCGGCGGCTGCGACAAGAACATGCCCGGCGGCCTCATGGGCATGCTGCGCGCCAACGTACCGGCCATCTACGTGTACGGCGGCACCATCCTGCCGGGCCGCTACAAGGGGCAAGACCTGAACATCGTGAGCGTGTTCGAGGCCGTGGGCCAGAACGCCGCCGGCAACATGAGCGACGAAGACCTGCACGAGATCGAGAAGCGCGCCATTCCCGGCACCGGCTCTTGCGGCGGCATGTACACGGCCAACACCATGTCCAGCGCATTCGAGGCGCTGGGCATCTCGCTGCCCTACTCGTCGACCATGGCCAACCCGCACGACGAGAAGGCCAACTCGGCCAAGGAATCGGCCAAGGTGCTGATCGAGGCGATCAAGAAAGACCTGAAGCCGCGCGACATCGTGACCAAGAAGGCCATCGAGAACGCGGTGGCGGTCATCATGGCCACAGGCGGCTCGACCAACGCGGTGCTGCACTTCCTGGCCATTGCGCATGCGGCAGAGGTCGAATGGACCATCGACGACTTCGAGCGCATGCGCAAGAAGGTGCCGGTGATCTGCGACCTGAAGCCCTCGGGCAAGTACCTCGCGGTCGACCTGCACCAGGCCGGCGGCATTCCGCAAGTGATGAAGGTGCTGCTGAAGGCCGGCCTGCTGCATGGCGACTGCATCACCATCAGCGGCCAGACCATCGCCGAAGTGCTGAAGGACGTGCCGGACGTGCCGCGCGCCGACCAGGACGTGATCCGCCCCATCGACAAGCCCATGTACGCGGAAGGCCACCTCGCCATCCTGAAGGGCAACCTGTCGCCCGAAGGCGCGGTCGCCAAGATCACCGGCCTGAAGAACCCGGTCATCACCGGCCCGGCGCGCGTGTTCGACGACGAGCAGTCGGCGCTCAAGGCCATCCTCGACGGCAAGATCAAGGCCGGCGACGTGATGGTGCTGCGCTACCTCGGCCCCAAGGGCGGCCCGGGCATGCCCGAAATGCTGGCGCCGACCGGCGCGCTGATCGGCGCGGGTCTCGGCGAAAGCGTGGGCCTGATCACCGACGGCCGCTTCTCGGGCGGTACCTGGGGCATGGTGGTGGGCCACGTGGCGCCTGAAGCCGCAGCCGGCGGCACCATCGCCTTCGTGAACGAGGGTGACTCGATCACCATCGACGCGCACGAACTCAAGCTCGAACTGAACGTGCCAGAAGCCGAGATCGCCAAGCGCCGCGAAGGCTGGAAGGCACCGGCTCCGCGCTACACGCGCGGCGTGCAGGCGAAGTTCGCGTTCAACGCCTCGAGCGCGAGCTCGGGCGCGGTGCTCGACAAGTTCTGAAATCCACCAATCAGGCCATCATCCACGCGCCGTAGCCGAAGGCCAGAAACCCGAGGCCTACGATCGCGAGGATGCTGCGAGCCTGGAACTCCAGTGCCGGCGGCAGGCTTTGCACGAGAAAGTGCAGCATGGCGCCGGCGCCGATGGTCATGAAGCCCGCGCCGAACTGCTTCATCGGTTCCGGGTCGGGATAGAGAAACACCAGCGCGAAGCCGGCCAGGAAGACGATGTTGGCGAGCACAGTGCCGCGCGTGCGCCAGCGCTTCTGCACCGGCGTTGGCTCGCGCACAGGTGGTGGCCTGCTGCCGTAGCCGTATCTGCTGCGCCCCTCCTTCAGTGCCATGCCGATGAAGAACAGGCCGAACATGCTCGGAAACGCACCGAAGATGCCGAGCCCCCATACCCCGCCCCACATGTTCTGGAAATCGGCCACCAGCGCCTTAGAGGGATCGGCCACGCTGTAGCGCACCTCCACCGCGTCGCCCCACTCCTTGCCCGACAGGCCGCCGCCCAGCCCCTTGACGCGGCGCTTCTGCCCGTCGGAAGCGGTGTATTCGACGATGGGCGCGCGCGAAACCGTGGTGCGGCCGTTGCTGTCCTTGCTTTGTTCGTCGACGAACTCGACCAGGCTGCCCTGCACGCTGGTGGTTCCGGCAATCGACTGATAGCGGTGCCAGCCGATGGTGGCCGCACCGTAGAGGCCGGCGAAGCCGATCACCAGCGCCCCGACACCCACGCCCCAGAAAAAGCTCTTGAGCCACCCCACGAGCCCGCCGAGGGCCGGGCCGAGCAGCAGGGACAGCCCGAAGACGATCAGCGCGTGGGTGGTGGCTTCTTCGTCCATGGCACTTCTGCTTGATGCATGCGGTGCCGGGACTTCGGCCGATGGCGCTGACTCAGCGGCGCGGGCGCTGCCCGTTGCTGGTCTTCATGCCCATGTTGGTCTTCTGGCGGTCGATGCGGTCCTGCTTGCGCCGCTCTTCCCGCTCGATGACCTTGCGCTTGGTATAGCCCGACGAATCGGCCCAGGCCCACCACGCGACGGCCATCGCGAACGGAGACAGCACGATCCACCAGCTCCAGCCGGCGACCATGCCTACTTCGAGATACTTGAGGGCCAGTCCAAGCAGGCCCAATGCCAGAAACCACATTGCGAATCCCTCCGGGTCGTACTGGCAACGCATCCGTACGCCGTGCACGGTGCTACCTACAATCGCGTTGAGTCGAATGTAACTCAGCCCTTACCAAATAGATCCCCCATGAAAAGAGTCTTGTTGTCGGCAGCTCTGGGCCTCGGCCTCGTAACGCTCGCCGCGCCCGCCTTCGCAGACCTGGCCCTGGCGACTTCGAAGAACTGCATGAGCTGCCACGCGGTCGAGCGCAAGGTGCTCGGCCCGTCGTTCAAGGACGTGGCCGCCAAGTACAAGGACGACAAGGGCGCCGTCGACACCCTTGCCAGCAAGATCATGAAGGGCGGCTCCGGCGTGTGGGGACCGGTGCCGATGCCGGCGAACAACCAGGTCAGCGAAGCCGATGCAAAGAAGCTCGCGGCCTGGGTGCTGTCTACGAAGTAGGCCCCGGGGGCATCACGCCTGCGGGTTGATGTCCGCCGGTACCGGCCGGCGCTCGATGCGGTCTTCGAGCTGGCCGATATGCGCGGCCACGGTGTTGTCGGTCTGGTCCGAGCGCAGGCGGATCGCGGTTTCGAGCTGCTCCAGGCGAGCCAGCATCGCCGCCTGACGGTCGGCGTTCTGCGCCATGTGCTTGTTCTCCTGCGCCTCCAGGAAATTGCGCAGCTCGGTGAAGCGCGAGGCCTCGGCCTTGTCCGCCAGGTCGCGCTGGACCTGCATTTCCTTGGTGTGGCGCTTGGTGTCGATCAGCACCGAGCTGTGCAGGTACAGCACGTAGACGAGGAAGAAAGCGGCCAGCACCACCGTCAGGCCCAGCATGATCAGGCCCAGCGGCGCCGAGACGGTCATGAAGCCCAGCCACACATCGGTGGATGCAGACAGCGTGCCCCAGTTCAGCGCGGCGAGCGCCGCGATGAGCAGCACGATGACAAAAAGAAAAGCGGATCTCACGCCCATGGGGGCCTCCTTCGGAAAGATCGAACACGTCGAAAACCCGTGCGCGTCGAGGCGCACGGTGGTTGCGACGGTTTTACCTCAGCGAAGAGCTCCGTTCGGCGCAGATGGCCGCATAGACGGCCATGTCCTACAGCACCGGTCAGTTGGTCTGTGACAACTGTTCGAGGATCGCGGGATTTTCGAGCGTCGAGGTGTCCTGCGTGATCGCCTCGCCCTTGGCAATGCTGCGCAGCAGTCGCCGCATGATCTTGCCGCTGCGGGTCTTGGGCAGGTTGTCGCCGAAGCGGATGTCCTTGGGCTTGGCGATAGGGCCGATTTCCTTCGCGACCCAGGCGCGCAGCTCGTTGGCGATCTGCTTGGCTTCTTCACCTGTCGGGCGCGCGCGCTTGAGCACGACGAAGGCGCACACCGCTTCGCCCGTCACGTCGTCGGGCCGCCCTACCACCGCGGCTTCGGCCACGAGGTCGGTCTTGGACACCAGCGCCGATTCGATTTCCATCGTGCCCAGGCGGTGGCCCGACACGTTCAGCACGTCGTCGATGCGGCCGGTGATGCGGAAGTAGCCGCGGTCGGCACTGCGCACAGCGCCGTCGCCGGCGAGGTAGATCGTGCCGCCCATCTCCTCGGGGAAGTAGCTCTTCTTGAAACGCTCGGGGTCGTTCCAGATCGTGCGGATCATCGAGGGCCACGGCCGCTTGATGACCAGCATGCCGCCCGCGCCGTTGGGCAGGTCCTTGCCGGTCTCGTCGACGATCGCGGCCATGATGCCCGGCAGCGGCAGCGTGCACGAGCCCGGCACCAGCGGCGTGGCGCCCGGCAGCGGCGTGATCACGTGGCCGCCGGTCTCGGTCTGCCAGAAGGTATCGACGATGGGGCAGCGCTCGCCGCCGATATTGCGGTGGTACCACATCCACGCTTCAGGATTGATCGGCTCGCCGACCGAGCCGAGGATGCGCAGGCTCGTGAGGTCCCAGTTCTTCGGGTGCACCTTTTCGTCGCTCTCGGCTGCCTTGATGAGCGAGCGGATGGCGGTGGGAGCGGTGTAGAACACGCTGACCTTGTGCTTCTCGATCATCTGCCAGAAGCGGCCCGCGTGCGGGAAGGTCGGGATGCCCTCGAACACCACCTGCGTGGCGCCGGCCGCGAGCGGACCGTAGGCGACGTAGGTGTGGCCGGTGATCCAGCCGATGTCAGCCGTGCACCAGAACACGTCTTCGGGGCGGATGTCGAAGGTCCAGTCCATCGTGAGCCTGGCCCACAGCAGGTAGCCGCCGGTGGCGTGCTGCACGCCCTTGGGCTTGCCGGTGGAGCCCGAGGTGTAGAGGATGAAGAGCGGGTGCTCGGCGTTCACCGGCACGGGCGGGCAATCGGTGCTCTGGCCTTTCAGCGCTTCAGCAAAGGTCTTGTCGCGGCCTTCCACGCGGTTCCACGCGCTAGGCGTGCGCTCGTACACGAACACCGTCTTGATCGACTCGCAGCCGCCGAGCGCGATGCCGTCATCCACGATGGCCTTGAGCGGCAGTTCCTTGCCGCCGCGCAGCTGGTAATTGGCCGTGATGACCGCCACCGCACCCGCGTCGATGATGCGCTCCTGCAGCGCCTTGGCCGAGAAGCCGCCGAACACCACGCTGTGGGTGGCGCCGATGCGCGCGCAGGCCTGCATGGCAATCACGCCCTCGACTGTCATCGGCATATAGATGACGACGCGGTCGCCCTTCTGGATGCCCTGCGCCTTCAGCGCGTTGGCGAACTGGCTCACGCGGGCGAGCAGTTCCTTGTAGGTGACGTTGGTGACGGTGCCGTCGTCGGCTTCGAAGACGATGGCCGTCTTGTTCTCGACCGGGGTGCCGATGTGCCTGTCGAGGCAGTTGGCGCTCGCGTTGAGCTCGCCGTCGCCGAACCACTCGTAGAACGGCGCCTTCGACTCGTCGAGCGTCTTGGTGAAGGGCTTGGTCCAGTCCAGGTTGTCCTTGGCAAGGCGGGTCCAGAACCCTTCGAAATCCTGCTCGGCCTCCTTGCACAGGGCCTCGTAGGCGGCCATGCCGGAAATGCGGGCGCCTTCGGTGGCGCGGGCGTCGGGCGGGAACACGCGGTTCTCGACCAGGACGGATTCAATGTTCTTCGATGCGCTGCTCATGCTCTATGTCTCCTGGATGGGTGCGGCCGTAATGTCGACGGGTCCACTTACGGGTCACTGACGGGCTTGCGAAGGTCAGATGTTAGTTCTCGGGGTTATCACGAGTGCGTCACGGGGGCACCTCTAGAATCCCCGGTCCCCAACCACCGCCTTGCCGATGTCCGCTCCCGAACCTTTCGACCCCCGGAACCCGCCCGTACCAGCCCGCGCTTCACCGCTGCGTCCCCTGCCCAAGCTGATCTTCGCGAGCCGCTGGCTGCAGCTGCCGCTCTACCTGGGGCTGATCGTGGCGCAGGCCGTGTACGTCGTGCACTTCCTGGTCGAGCTGCTGCACCTGGTCGAGGCCGCGTTCGGCAGCAAGGAAGCACTGCAGGCGCTCATTACCAGCATCGGCTACAAGACCACGGCGCCGGTCGGCACACTCAACGAGACGGTGATCATGCTGGTGGTGCTGGCGCTGATCGACGTGGTGATGATCTCGAATCTGCTCATCATGGTGATCGTGGGCGGCTACGAGACCTTCGTGAGCCGCATGGACCTCGAAGGCCATCGCGACCAGCCCGAATGGCTGAGCCACGTGAACGCCTCGGTGCTCAAGGTGAAGCTGGCCACCGCCATCATCGGCATCAGCTCCATCCACCTGCTGAAGACTTTCATCAACGCGGACAACTACACCGACCGCGTGCTGATCGCGCAGACCGTGATCCATATCGCCTTCCTGTTCTCGGCAATGGCCATTGCCTACACCGACCGGCTGATGGCCCCGGCGCCCCACGCCGGCGACGGCCACTGAGCCTCGCCCCCTAGCCTGCGTGCGGCGCGTCCCACGCAGGCACTTCGGTGAATCGCTCGGCCAGGAAGTCGAGCATCGTGCGCAAGGTGGCCGGCATGTGCTTGCGAGAGGCGTACACGGCATACATGCCCACCACCTGCGGCTCGAAATCGCCGAAGAGCCGCACCAGTTCTCCCTTCTGCAGCAGCTCCGACGTGAGATAGGTCGGCAGCATCGCAATGCCGGCCCCTGCCCTTGCCAGGTACATCAGGCTCGCCGCGTCGTTGGCGGAGACATTGCCATCCACAGCCACGGACACCGGCTCCCCGTTGTCCTTGCGCGTGAAGTTCCAGAGGCTGCGTCCAAAGTAGGAATGCGTGAGGCAGTTGCGCTGGGCCAGTTCTTCCACGCGCAGGGGTTTTCCGTGCTCCTTCAGATAGGCGGGTGAAGCGCAAACCACCGATCGGCACGTGGTGAGCCGGCGAGCGATCAGATTGGGGTCGATCTCTGCCGCCGTACGAATCGCGAGGTCGATGCGCTCGTCCACGAGGTTGACGGTTCGATCCAACAGCACCAGGTCGACCATCACGGCCGGATAGAGCCGCACATAGTCGGCAATCGCGTCGGCCAGTTGCGCCTGCGCAAACGAGGTTCCGGTGGTGATGCGCAATTGCCCGCGCGGCGCCTCGGCCGGATGCCGCACCGCTGCCTGCATGTCGCCCGTGAGCTCCAGCACCTGGCGGCAACGCGGCAGCAGCTCTTCGCCGGCCGCAGTGAGGCTAAGGCGGCGCGTCGTGCGGTGCAGCAGGCGCGCGCCGGTCCATTGCTCCAGTTCGGCGACGTAGCGCGTGACTACCGGGCGGGACATGTCGAGCTTGTCGGCGGCGGCCGAAAGGCTGCCCGAATCGACCACGTTCACAAACACGCGCATGGCGTTCAATCGGTCCATTCGAACGATTTTAGGAATAAACAAGCGCGCAAATCGAGGTATTTCTTTCGAAACCAGAAACCTAAGATGCGGTTCATCCCATCCGATCTTTCACAGGAGTCACTCATGAGCCACATCGCCATCATCGGCGCCACCGGACGCGCCGGCGGCCGCCTTCTGGAAGAAGCCCTGCGCCGCGGCCACACCGTCACGGCCATCGCCCGCAAGGCCACCGACAAGCTGGCAGGCCGCGCCAACGTGAAGGCCGTCGACCTCGACGTGCTCGATGGCGCAGCGCTCGAAAAAGCGCTGGCCGGCCACGACGCCGTGTTCAGTGCCGCGCACTTCTCCACCGTGCCGCCCGCGGCCATCATCGAGCCGGTCAAGCGCGCGGGCGTGAAGCGCCTGCTGGTGGTCGGCGGCGCCGGCAGCCTGTTCGCGGCGCCCGGCCTGAAGGTGATCGACACGCCGAACTTTCCCGATGCCTACCGCGCCGAAGCCTCGGCCGGCGGGGTGTTCCTCGACACGCTGCGCAACGAGAAAGAACTCGACTGGACCTTCCTGTCGCCCTCGGCCGAGTTCGTCGAAGGCGAGCGCTCCGGCAAGTTCCGCCTGGGCAAGGACGACCTGCTGGTAAGCGCCGAAGGCCGCAGCTGGATCACGTTCGAGGACTACGCAATCGCGTTCATCGACGAGCTTGAAAAGCCGGCGCACTCCCGTCAGCGATACACGATCGGCTACTGAAACAAAAAAGGACCCGATGAGGGTCCTTTTTCAATGGGCTGACCGAATCAACGGCCAGTCATGTTCTCCGGCACCACCCACTGGTCGAACTGTTCGGCCGTGAGGTGCCCCGAGGCAATCGCCGCTTCGCGCAGGCTCGTGCCTTCCTTGTGCGCCTTCTTGGCGATGTAAGCCGACTTGTCGTAGCCGATGTGCGTATTCAGCGCCGTCACCAGCATCAGCGAACGCTGCACCAGCTCCGTGATGCGTTCGCGGTTCGGCTCGATGCCCACCGCGCAGTGGTCGTTGAAGCTCACCATGCCGTCGGCCAGCAGGCGGACGCTCTGCAGGAAGTTGTGCGCCACCATCGGACGGAACACGTTCAGCTCGAAGTTGCCCGAGGCGCCACCGATGTTGATGGCCACGTCGTTGCCGAACACCTGCGCGGCCAGCATCGTGACGGCCTCGCTCTGGGTCGGATTGACCTTGCCCGGCATGATCGACGAGCCCGGTTCGTTCTCGGGAATACTCAGTTCGCCGATGCCGCTGCGCGGCCCGCTCGCGAGCCAGCGCACGTCGTTGGCGATCTTGTTCATGCTGGCGGCGAGCGTCTTCAGCGCGCCGTGGGCGTGCACCAGCGCGTCGACGCTGGCCATCGCTTCGAACTTGTTCGGCGCGGTCACGAACGGCAGGCCCGTGAGCTTCGCCAGTTCGGCGGCCACCTGCTCCGCATAGCCCTTGGGCGCGTTCAGCCCGGTGCCGACGGCCGTGCCGCCCAGCGCCAGTTCGCTCAGGTGCGGCAGCGCGGCGCGCACATGCGCCTCGCCGTGCGCGAGCTGCGCCACGTAGCCCGAGAACTCCTGGCCCAGCGTAAGCGGCGTGGCGTCCTGCAGGTGAGTGCGGCCGATCTTCACGATGTCGGCGAAGTCCTTGGACTTCTGCTCCAGCGTGCCGCGCAGCTTGGCAATGGCCGGCAGCAGCTTGTGCGTGATGGCCTCGACGGCGGCCACGTGCATGGCGGTCGGGAACACGTCGTTGCTCGACTGGCTGCGGTTCACATCGTCGTTGGGGTGCACGAGGCGGCCTTCGCCGCGCTCGCCGCCGAGGATTTCGCTGGCGCGGTTGGCCAGCACCTCGTTGACGTTCATGTTGGTCTGCGTGCCCGAGCCGGTCTGCCAGACCACCAGCGGGAACTCGCCCGGGTGCTTGCCGGCGATGACTTCGTCGGCGGCCGCCACGATGGCCTTGGTCTTCTTTTCGTCCTGCAGGCCCAGCGCGTGGTTGACCACGGCCGATGCGCGCTTGACCTGCGCCAGCGCCTTGATGATCTCGCGCGGCTGCTGCTCGCCGGAGATGTCGAAGTTCTGCAGCGAGCGCTGCGTTTGCGCGCCCCACAGCTTGTCGGCCGGCACGTCGATCGGTCCGAAGGTATCGCGCTCGGCACGGGTCTTGGGGGAAGTCGTCATGAGAAAAAGCTCCGCAGGATCATGAAAGGTCGCGCCGCTCGGCGGGCGCGAGCCCGAGTATCGGCCAATAGGAATAGCTCGCATCTGACGGGGCCATTGGCTGGCCGCTGACATCACGATACGCCTCCCGCCTTGACCGCATCATGTCGAAAAGTTATGATCGAAGGCTTCTGACGACCAACAAGTCATGATGAGTTCGGGTTCCCCGCTCTCTTGAACTTGCAGGTCACCCCTTCACTACTCGCGGATCTCCGAATCCCGTCGCGGTGCAAGGTTCTCCCGCCGGGCCCAGCCCGGCAAACCGGCCGGATCTTTTCCGTCCCCATTGCCACGTCACGCTCATCCAGGCGGCGCCCCTCGACCAGGCCCGTTGCCCTGCGAATGAAGCATCCGGCGGGCACTGGCTTCGTCGCCATGTCGTCTTCAGTGCCTGTCGGCAGCCCATCCAATGGGCTGGGGGCGTGGTCGCGTCGCCCTTGCGGGGGTGGCGATCTGTCAACCCCTCACCAAAGGAGCCCCGACGTATGGCCAAAGGAATTCTCATCGACCATGTCTTCAAGGTGTTCGGCGACGAGCCCGAACAAGCCCTGGAGCTGGTCCGGCAAGGTTTTTCCAAGAAGGAGATCCTGGCGCGCACCGGCCAGTCGATCGGCGTGTTCGACGCCACCTTCGAAATCCAGGCCGGAGAAATCTTCGTCATCATGGGTCTCTCGGGTTCGGGCAAGTCGACGCTGGTGCGCCTCTTGAACCGGCTGATCGAACCGACCGCGGGCCGCATCGTGATCGACGGCGCGGACATCAACGAACACTCCGACACCAAGCTGCGCGCGCTGCGCCGCAAGGACATCAGCATGGTGTTCCAGTCGTTCGCGCTGATGCCGCACATGACGGTGCGCGAGAACACCGCCTTCGGCCTCGAACTCTCGGGCACGGGCAAGAAAGAGCGACTGGCGCAGGCCGACCTCGCGCTCGCGCAGGTGGGGCTGGCGGGCTGGGGCGACAGCTATCCCGACGAGCTCTCGGGCGGCATGCAGCAGCGCGTGGGCCTGGCGCGAGCATTGGCCTCGGACCCGTCGATCCTGCTGATGGACGAGGCCTTCTCGGCCCTCGACCCGATCATCCGCACCGAAATGCAGTCGGAGCTGCTGCGGCTGCAGCAGGAGCAGCGCCGCACCATCGTCTTCATCTCGCACGACCTCGACGAAGCCATGCGCATCGGCGACCGCATCGCGATCATGAAGGACGGCCAGGTGATCCAGGTCGGCACGCCCGACGAGATCTTGCGCAGCCCCGCCAACGACTACGTGCGCAGCTTCGTGCGCGGCGTGGACGCGGCGGCCGTGTTCAAGGCGGCGGACATCGCGCGCAAATCGCTCACCGTGGTGTGCGAGCACCCCGAGCGCGGTGCGCGCGCGGCGCTCAAGCTGCTGGAAGACCAGGACCGCGACTTCGCCTACGTGACGAGCCCCAACAAGCGCTTCCTCGGCGTGGTGTCGGCGGACACGCTGCGCGGCGCGCTCGATGGACATTCAGGCCCGCTGGGGCTGCAGCACGCGTTTCTCAACGAGCTGCCGCGCATCGACGCCGAAGCCCCCGTGGCAGGCCTGATCGGCCAGCTCGCGCAGGCGCCGTGCGCGTTGCCGGTGGTGGCGAGCGACGGCCGCTTCTGCGGTGCGATCAGCAAGACGACGCTGCTGAAATTCCTCGACCGCGACACGCCGCCGATCGAGCCCGTCTTGCCCAACGCTGCCCCTGCTCTCGCCGCCGAGCCGCACTGAATTCACGAAGGACCTGAACGATGAATGACAACACACTTCCTTCCGACCTGAGCACGCCCGCGGCTCCTGCCTTCGTCGATCCGTGGGAAGCGCTCTCGGCCGCGCCCGACACCTCGGCCACCAGCGCCTGGCTCGACGCGCCGGTGAACGCCGCCCACCAACTTGCGGGACAAGCCGACGCCGCCACCAGCGGCTTCCAGCTGCACCGCCTCTGGGACGGCTCCCTGCCCGTCGAATCGTGGATCAACCAGGGCCTCGGCTGGGTGGTCGAGCACTTCCGCCCCTTCTTCCAGACCGTGCGCCTGCCCATCGACAGCACGCTGAACTGGGTGCAGGGCCTGCTCACCGGCCTGCCCACGCTGGCGATGATCGCCCTCATCGGCCTCTTCGCCTGGCAGTTCGCCGGCCGCGCGCTGGCCATCGGCACCACGGTGGCGCTGCTGCTCGTGGCCATGCTCGGCATCTGGCCCGAGGCGATGGTGACGCTGTCGCTGGTGCTGACCTCTCTGGTGTTCTGCATGGTTATCGGCCTGCCGCTGGGCGTGCTGCTGGCAAGCAGCGACCGGGCGCAGCGAATCATGCGGCCGGTGCTCGACGCGATGCAGACCACGCCGGCGTTCGTGTACCTCGTGCCGGTGGTGATGCTGTTCGGCATCGGCAACGTGCCGGGCGTGATCGTGACGATCATCTTCGCGCTGGCGCCGCTGGTGCGCCTGACCAACCTCGGCCTGCGCCAGGTGCGCCCCGACCTCATCGAGGCCGCACGCGCCTACGGCGCTTCGCCCTGGCAGATGCTGGTGAAGGTGCAGTTGCCGCTGGCCATGCCGTCGATCATGGCGGGCATCAACCAGGCGCTGATGCTGTCGCTGTCGATGGTCGTCATCGCCTCGATGATCGCCGTGGGCGGCCTGGGCCAGATGGTGTTGCGCGGCATCGGCCGGCTCGACATGGGCCTGGCGACCGTTGGCGGGCTCGGCATCGTGCTGTTGGCTATCTCGCTGGACCGGCTGACGCAAGCCATGGGCAAGTCGCGCCGCAGCGCTGGTCGCCGCTGGTGGCACACCGGGCCGGCGGGCTTCGCGCTGCGAGTGCTGCAGCGCCTTGTGGGTTCGCCCTCGCAACCGGGCAACCAGCCGGCTCCCGCCCTGTCCACGCAAGCGCAATAAGCCGCACGGAGGAACACAACGCATGAAGAAAACCAGTTTCATCGCACGCGGTCTGCTGGCCCTCGCCTTCGTGGCCTCGGGCATGGCCGCCCATGCTGCCAACGACCTGCCCGGCAAGGGCGTTACCGTGCAGCCGCTGAAAAGCTCGCTCGCGGAAGAAGCCTTCCAGACGCTGCTCGTGATGCGCGCACTCGAAAAGCTCGGCTACACCGTCGAGCCCATGAAAGACCTGGAGCCCGCCACCGAGCATCTGGCCATTGCCAACGGCGACGCCACCTTCATGGCCAACCACTGGAGCCTGCTGCACGCCGACTTCTACAAGAACAGCGGCGGCGACGCCAAGCTGTGGCGCAAGGGCGTGTACTCGGACGGCGCCGTGCAGGGCTACCTGATCGACCGCAAGACGGCAGAGCAGTACGGCATCACGAACATCGCACAGCTGAAGGACCCTGCCATCGCGAAGCTGTTCGACGCAGACGGCGACGGCAAGGCCGACCTGACGGGCTGCAACCCGGGCTGGGGCTGCGAGCTGGCCATCGAGAACCACCTCACGGCCTATCAGCTGCGCGACACCGTCACGCACAAGCAGGGCAGCTACGCCGCGCTGATGGCCGACACCATCGCCCGCTTCAAGCAGGACAAGCCGGTGCTGTACTACACGTGGACGCCGTACTGGGTGAGCGCAGTGCTGCGCCCGGGTACTGACGTTGTGTGGCTGCAGGTGCCCTTCTCGTCCTCGCAAGGTTCCTCGCAGGGCGGCAACGTCGACACGCAACTGCCCAACGGCAAGAACTACGGCTTCCAGGCCAACCAGGAGCAGATCGTCGCCAACCGGGCCTTCGCCGAGAAGAACCCGGCCGCGGCCAAGCTCTTCGAGGTGATGAAGCTGCCGATCGGCGACATCAATGCCCAGAACCTGCGCATGAGCCAGGGCGCCAACACGCAGCAGGACGTGGAGCGGCACACCGACGGGTGGATCCGGGTGCACCGTCCTCTGTTCGACGGCTGGATAGAGCAAGCCCGAGCCGCAGCGCGGTAGGCGCGTCGGCTGAGATAATCGGGGGGCGTTTCACACTCCAAAAAAACTCCCCCCACCATGACGACCACGATCCAGCAGGCCGACCTGATCGAATCGATCAGCGCCGCGCTGCAGTACATCAGCTACTACCACCCCGCCGACTACATCGCCCACCTGGCCCGCGCCTACGAGCGCGAGCAGAGCCCCGCGGCCAAGGACGCCATCGCGCAGATCCTGACCAACAGCAAGATGAGCGCCACGGGCCAGCGCCCGATCTGCCAGGACACCGGCATCGTCAACGTGTTCCTCAAGGTGGGCATGGACGTGCGCTGGGGCGGCTTCACCGGCAGCCTCGACGACGCCATCAACGAAGGCGTGCGCCGCGGCTACAACCACCCCGACAACACACTGCGCGCCTCGGTCGTGGCCGATCCGCAGTTCGACCGCAAGAACACCAAGGACAACACGCCCGCGGTGATCTTCACCGAGATCGTTCCCGGCAACACCGTTGAAGTGACGGTCGCGGCCAAGGGCGGCGGCAGCGAGAACAAGAGCAAGCTGGTCATGCTGAACCCCGGCGACAGCGTGGTCGACTGGGTGCTCAAGACCGTGCCCACCATGGGCGCCGGCTGGTGCCCGCCGGGCATGCTGGGCATCGGCATCGGCGGCACGGCCGAGAAGGCCGCGCTGATGGCCAAGGAAAGCCTGATGGACGACCTCGACATGCACGAGCTGCAGGCCAAGAAGAAGTCGGGCGCCGAGCTGAGCAAGGTCGAGGCGCTGCGCATCGAGCTGTACGAGAAGGTCAACGCGCTGGGCATCGGCGCACAGGGCCTGGGCGGCCTGGCCACCGTGCTCGACGTCAAGATCCAGATGTACCCGACGCATGCGGCGAGCAAGCCCGTTGCGATGATCCCCAACTGCGCGGCCACCCGCCACGCGCACTTCACGATGGACGGCAGCGGCCCTGTCTACCTCGACCCGCCGTCGCTCGACCTGTGGCCCGACGTCAACTGGGCGCCTGACGAGAAGAAGAGCAAGCGCGTCGACCTCGACAAGCTCACGCCCGCCGAAGTGGCAAGCTGGAAGCCGGGCGACACGCTGCTGCTCAACGGCAAGATGCTCACCGGCCGCGACGCCGCGCACAAGCGCATCCAGGACATGCTGGCCAAGGGCGAGAAGCTGCCGGTGGACTTCACCAACCGCGTCATCTACTACGTCGGCCCGGTCGATCCGGTCGGCGACGAAGCCGTGGGCCCCGCCGGCCCGACCACCGCCACGCGCATGGACGGCTTCACCGAAATGATGCTGGCGCAGACCGGCCTGATCGCGATGATCGGCAAGGCCGAGCGCGGCCCGGTTGCCATCGAGGCCATCAAGAAGCACAAGAGCGCCTACCTCATGGCCGTGGGCGGCGCCGCCTACCTCGTGAGCAAGGCCATCAAGACCGCCAAGGTCGTGGGCTTCGAAGACCTGGGCATGGAAGCGATCTATGAATTCGACGTGGTCGACATGCCCGTGACGGTGGCGGTCGATGCCGGCGGCACCAGCGCGCACATCACCGGCCCGGCCGAGTGGCAGAAGCGCATTGCCAGCGGCGAGTTCAAGACCATCATGATGGAAGAAGCTTGAGCGCTGTAGGCGTCTTCGACAGCGGAGTCGGCGGGCTCAGCGTGCTGGCCGCGCTGCGGGCCGAACTGCCGCACGAACGCTTCGTGTACTTCGCCGACACGGCCTATGCGCCGTACGGCGAGCGCGGAGACGCCTATGTGATCGAGCGCTCGCGCACAGTGGTCGAACACCTGCGGCGCGAGCACGGCATCAAGGCGCTCGTGGTGGCCTGCAACACGGCGACCACGGCTGCCATCCATCTGATGCGCGCCGAGAATCCCGACCTGCCGATCGTCGGGCTGGAACCTGGTCTCAAGCCCGCCGTGGCCGCGAGCCGTACGGGGCGTA
The DNA here is from genome assembly GCF_051992195.1 of Variovorax sp. YR566. NCBI lineage: Bacteria > Pseudomonadati > Pseudomonadota > Betaproteobacteria > Burkholderiales > Comamonadaceae > Variovorax > Variovorax sp. YR566. Next base: position 4,254,855 of record NZ_CP197092.1, read on the forward strand.
TCTCGGTGATGGCCACGCGCGGCACGCTGGCCAGCGCCAAGTACGCCACGCTGCGCGCCTCATTCGCCGGGTCGGCCGATGTCCGTCCCGTGCCCTGCGACGGGCTCGTGAAGGCCATCGAAGGCTTCGACTCGGCGGGCATCGCGGCACTGTGCGAACGCTACATGGCCGAAGCCGGCCCCTTCGGCGATGCGCCTGGCGAAGTCGACACGGTGGTGCTTGGCTGCACCCACTACCCGCTCGTGAAGGACGAGTTGCGCCGGCATGCGCCGGCCACGCTGCGGTTCATCGACACGGGCGTGCCGGTCGCGCAGCAGACGCGGCGCCTGTTGACAGCGGCGGGCCAGCTGGCGGACAGCGGCAGTGGCGGCCTGCTTCTGCAGAGCAGCGGCGACGTCGCCGTGCTCGAAGCCGCAGCCGCGCGATGGCTCGGGCTCCCTTCTGCTGCGGCCACGACCTGACCTGGTCCGAGTCATGCGTCTCCTGCGCCACGCCGCCCTCCTCCTGTGCCTCTCGGCCGCCGGCCTGAGCCACGCGGCCTGCGAGAGTGGACTGGCCGAGCGCATGCATGCCAAGCTGCATCCCAACCGCCCGCTCGACGAGCGGCTCGCGGCCTGCAAGGTCTGGCCGGCCTTTCCCGGACGCAGCATCGTCGTGCTGCCGATGCCGCGCGAAACCACCGACCGGGGCGCCAAGGTCTTCGACCTGGAAATCCTGCTGATCCAGCGCCCCGACAACGGCAACACCGATCGCGACACCGTCATCGGCCGGCTCGTGCAGCCCGAGGCACTCGACGAAGACGCCACCACGTCGATCCAGGACATCCGCATCGACACCTCGCGCTACGTGCTGTCGCCCGAGGCCCGCGCCTTCGGCCTGCGCGTGCGCTACCGGGGCAGCAACGCGCCCGGCAGCCCCCTGGCCAGCGAAACCGTGCGGCTCTACGTGCACCATGGCAAGCAGTTGCGCCAGGTGCTGCAGGAGATCGAGCTCGATCACGACCACGGCGGGTGGGACTCCACTTGCACCGGCCACTTCGAGAAGCTGCGCACCATGCTGTCGGTCGGCAAGGGCAGCAGCAACGGCTTTGCCGATCTGCAGCTGTCGCGCACGCTGCTGCAGAGCCGTGCGCAGGAGCAGGAAGACCAGGGCTGCGTGGAAAAGGCACTGCCCGCGAAGTTCGACACGGTCACGCTGCGCTATGACGGCGAGCGCTTCAAGGTGCCGAAGTCGCTGCAACAACAGACGCCCTGACGGGCGCCTGACCCACGGCCGGTTTTTCACCGAGCCGTCACACTAAGGTAACAGGATGCGCGGTTTAGCCAAAAGAACTACCGCGCACAATGACTTCACCCTCCCAGACCCGCATCCCCTTCAAGCCCCTGTTGCTCGCCAGCGCACTCGCGTTGCTGCTGGGCGCCTGCGGCGGTGGTAACAATTCAGGCGGTTTCAGCGGATTCATTCCGCCCACCAGCACTGCGCCGCCACCGGCCCAGCCGCCCGCCGCGCAGCCGGAGCCCGACCAGCTCGTGTCGAAGGCACGGTTCACGCCCAATGCGGGCACCACCAAGGGATCGTCCGACGCATCGACCGCCATCGCGCTGCCCGACAACTTCATGATCGTGGCGGACGATGAGGCCAACGTGCTGCGCGTCTACCCGCGCGGCGGCGGTGCCGCGGTGAAGGAATGGAGCTACGAGCTCGAAGGCCCGAAGCTGGCCAAGGAGCTCGACCTGGAGGCCGGCACGCGCATCGGAGACACGCTGTACTTCACCGGCTCCAACAGCAACAAGAAGGACGGCGCCGACGCAGCCGCCGACCGTTCGCACCTCTTCGCAGTCAAGGTCAGCGGCACGGGCGCCGCCACCGCCTTCGACTATGTCGGCCAGTTCTCGCTGCTCGAAGCGCAGCTGATCGCCTGGGACACGGGCAACCTCCATGGGCTCGGCGCCAACCGCTTCGGTTTTGCCGTGTCTGCCGCGGCCGGCATCGTGCCCGAGCGCGTCGACGGCTTCTCCATCGAGGGCATGACCAGCGCACCGGGCGACACCGCCCTGTGGCTCGGCTTCCGCGCCCCGCAGACGGGCACTCAAGTACGCGCCAAGGCATTGATCGTGCCGCTGCAGAACTACGCCGCGCTGATGGCGGGCACCACCACGCAAGCCACCTTCGGCGCACCCATCGAGCTGGAGCTGGGCGGCCGCGGCATCCGCTCCATCGACAAGGGCACCGACGGCAAGTACCTGATCGTCGCTGGCCCGGCTGGCGCCGCCGTACCCGAGGTGGACCGCAACTTCGCCCTGTTCGCATGGGACGGCAACCCGAACAGCGCGCCGGTGGAACTGTCGAACGACCTCGATGCGCTGCGCAAGGAAACCGGCGGCAGTTTCGAATCCACCGTCGAAGTGCCTGGCCCCGTGACGGCCGGCACGCAGGTGCAACTGCTGCTCGACAACGGCGACACCAAGTGGGACGGCAAGACGGCCTCGAAAGACCTGCCCGCCGTCGACCAGAAATTCGACGGCTTCGTCGTGCGCCTCGGCAAGCCGTGGGTCGACACCGCCGCGCCGAAGCTGCAGAAGTCAATGCCGGCGGCCGGTCGCGTGGGCGTCAACCTCGACACGTCGATCACGCTGTCGTTCAACGAGGCCGTGCGCCTGGGCTCGGGCAGCATCGTGCTGCACAAGGCCGACGGCAGCGTGATCGAGACCTTCCACACCAACAGCCTCGCCGCGCGCCTGCAGGTGGCCTTCAACGTGCTGAAGCTGGTGCCGACGGCCCCGCTCGAGCTGAGCACCGGCTACTACATCACGGTGGATGCCAATGCCATCACCGACGCGGCTGGCAACGCCTTCGCGGGTATTTCCGATGCGACGAAGCTGAGCTTCACGACCACTGCCGGCGCCACACCGCTGGTGGCCGGCGACCTGCTCTTCATGGCAGCCAATGCCGAAGCGCCCGACGCTTATGCCTTCGTACTGCTGAAGGCCGTGAACGGTGGCACGCAAGTGCTGTTCACCGACCGCGACCGCAAGGCGGGCACGACCGAATTCGCCGGCATCACCAACGAAACAGCATTCTTCTGGACTGCGGACCAGAACCTGCCGGCCGGCACGATCGTGACCATCCAGACCGACGTCACCGGCAATCCGATTGCGGACAAGGGCTTCACGCTCGGATCGCCGGGCGGCATCGGCAAATCGGAAACCATCTACGCCATCGCGGGCGGCACCATCGCCGGACTGGACAACGGCCAGGCGGGACAGATCACCGCTGTCGGCAACCACCTCGCGACCATCACGCTGGGCGGTGCTGCGGGCACCATCCCCGACGCGGTCACGACGGCCGGCACAGGCATCAGCTTCACGGTGCTGCCCGCCAACCAGACCAACGCGATCTACAACGGCTCGCTCGACCGCTCGGACCTGGCAGCCTTTGCTGCCCGCGTGAAGGACCCGGCGAACTGGATCAAGCGCTACGCACCGGAAGTCGGCTATCCGCTGACCAACGACAGCCTGTTCGGCGACAAGCTGCCCTGATTGTTGGCTAGGCACGCAGCGCGGCTTGCCAGCCGCGCTGCATGTTGATTGGCAGCAGCAGCAACAGCCCCGCCACGAACAGCACCGCGGTCGACAAGATCGCGATGCGCTGGTTGCCGCCGGTCATCCACGTGATGGCGCCGAAGCTCAGCGGGCCGACGATGCTCGCCAGCCGCGTCGCGAAGGTCCAGAGCCCGAAGAACTCTGCGAGCTGTTGCGGCGGCGCCAGATAGCCCGTCATGGCGCGACCGGCCGATTGACTCGATCCCATCGAGAGCCCTGCGATGGCGGCGGCCCACCAGAAGCCGCCCTTGGTCGTCACCAGCGCGGCGATCACGCAGACCGCGATCCACGCGACCAGCGTGCCGGCCAGCGAGACCTTGTGGCCGATGCGGTCCTGGATGTAGCCGAAACTGAAAGCGCCAAGCGCAGCCGCGATGTTGAGCACGAAGATCAGCACCATGGTTTCGCTCGCGACGAAGCCGATCACCTGCTCCGCGTAGATCGCCGCAAGCGTGATGGCCACGGCCACGCCGCCCTGGTAGCAGACCGTGCAGGCAAGCAGCCACATGAAGTCGCGATAGGCACGGGCCTGCCGGTATGTGGCGCGCAGTTGCTGCCATGCACCGCCCTGCTCCGCGCGGGCCGCCTGGGGCTTTGCGCGCTCGGGCAGCAACACGAAAGTGACGCAGGCGGCCCCACCGTAGATGACTGCCGTGATCAGCATAGTCACCGGCACGAAATGCGCTGCCGGCAAACCTTTCGATTGCGACCACAGCACATAGGCCAGGCAGATGCCCAACGCCAGCATGCCGCCGACGTAGCCGAAGGCCCAGCCCCATCCGCTGACCTTGCCCATGCCCTCTGCCGTGGCCAGTTCGGGCAAGAAGGCACCCGTGAGGGACTCGCCGTAGGAATAGAAGGCGTTGGAGACGATCACCAGCGCCATCGCCAGCGCGACACCGGATGCACCCGAAAAACCCGGCGTGATGGCAAGCGCCGCTGTCGCGAAGACGCAGCCGACGGTCGCGAAAACGAGCACCCGCTTCTTGGCCGCGCGCAAGTCGGCCCAGGCGCCGATGGCGGGCATCGTGAGCATCACGATTGCGTAGGAGGTACTGAGCGCCGCTGTCCACGCGAAGGCGGCCCACGGCGCGCCCTTGGCAATGCCACCCACGAAGTAGGCGGCGAACACGGCCGTGATGACGACCGTGGTGTAGCCCGAGTTGGCGAAGTCGTACATCGCCCAACCGAACACCTCGCGCTTGCGAACGCCCGGGCGCAGCGCGGAGGCGGGAAACAGGGCCATGCGGCCTTGGACCGGGGCGTGGGGTTGCTTAGTGCAGGTGACGCGGACGGCGACCGCCGCCATGGCCACCACCGCTGCCGCCGCTGCCCGGTCCACCGGTGCCGCGCGGGCGCTTGCCGATTTCGAGCGAGTTCACCAGCGCGTCGAAGCGATCGCTGAAGAGGCGATCGATCTCGGAGACCACGCCACCCAGCTCGGCGCCGTCGAAGTGGCGTTCCATGAGGTTGACGACGTCCTCCACCAGCAGGTCGCGCTGCACCTGCATGATCGCGGCCGGGTTCGGGCCGACGAACAGCATCAGGAAGTCGTCGCGCGATTCTTCTTCGGGGTCGCCCTCTTCCTCGTCGAAGTCGGTGTCGTAGAAGGTGACCTCGATGGCCGCACCGCGTTCGGAGAGCTCGTTCAGGCCCATGCACATCTCGTCGAGCGCCTGGCGGAAATCTTCGTCGCCGGGCACGGTCCAGCACATCTGCAGCGTGTGGTCCTTCTGCTCGAAACGGATGCCGGGTTCTTCTTCGTAGGTGCTCGTGGCACCGTCGGCCAGCGACTTGGCGCCGGCGTACTTCCAGAGCGGCTTGAGCGCTTCCTGGATCTGGTCGAAGGTGACGTCCGAACGCAGCGGCACGTCGCCGTGCACATGGATCTCAAATGGAGCGTTGTAGCGAGGCATCGAATGCTCCCTTGTAAGTTTGGTACCCGGAACGGGGGTCGAACCCGTATGCCCCGATTAAGGAAGCGGCGGATTTTAAGTCCGATGTGTCTACCAATTTCACCATCCGGGCGTCAGGTTGAACATCGACGATAACCCAAACAAAACAAGCCCCGGCAACGTGGGTTGGCGGGGCTTGGTAGTCGGAGTCGAATCTGGTTGAACCGAGAGAGTGGAGGCGCGACCCGGAGTCGAACCGGGCTAGACGGATTTGCAATCCGTTGCATAACCGCTTTGCTATCGCGCCACGCAGAAATACGAAATCGAACTAGCGAAAAAAAGGGAAGCTGTTGCTTCCCTTTTTCAAAACTGGAGCGGGAAAAGAGTCTCGAACTCTCGACCTCAACCTTGGCAAGGTTGCGCTCTACCAACTGAGCTATTCCCGCGTTTCGAGCCTCGAATTATATACCAGTTTTTCGAGGCTCCACAAGTTTTGCGATCAACCGGTCAGTGCTTGACCGAGCCTTCCGAAGCTGGCGCCCCTGCGCGCTGCTTGGCCAGTTCTGCCACTGCAGCCGCGGATGCAGCCACTTCTTCGTCGGACAGCGGTTCGGGCATTTTCTCGAGAGCGATCTCGAGCACCTTGTCGATCCACTTCACAGGCACGATCTCGAGGCCGTTCTTCACGTTCTCGGGAATCTCCTGCAGGTCCTTGGCGTTCTCTTCCGGAATCAGCACGGTCTTGATGCCGCCGCGCAGCGCGGCCAGCAGCTTTTCCTTCAGGCCGCCGATGGCCGTCACCTCGCCGCGCAGCGTGATCTCGCCAGTCATCGCGACGTCGCTGCGCACGGGGATGCCCGTAAGTGCCGACACGAAGGCCGTCGTCATCGCCGCGCCCGCGCTCGGGCCATCCTTCGGCGTAGCGCCATCGGGCACGTGGATGTGGATGTCGCGCTTCTCGAACGCCTCGTCCTTGATGCCCAGGCGGCGCGAGCGGCTGCGCACCACCGTGCGCGCGGCCTCGACCGATTCCTTCATCACGTCGCCCAGCGAACCGGTGCGGCTGATCACGCCCTTGCCGGGCATGGTCACGGCTTCGATCGTCAGCAGGTCACCGCCGACTTCGGTCCATGCGAGGCCAACCACCTGGCCGACCTGGTTCTGCTTCTCTGCGAGGCCGAAGCTGTACTTGCGCACGCCAAGAAACTCGTTGAGATTCGTGCCGTCGACCGTGACCTTGGGCGTGAACTGCTTGAGCAGCAGGCCCTTCACCACCTTGCGGCAGATCTTGGACAGTTCGCGCTCGAGCGAACGCACACCCGCTTCACGCGTGTAGTAGCGCACGATGTCACGCACGGCCTCTTCGGTGACAAGGAGTTCTTCTTCCTTGACGCCGTTGTTCTTCAACTGCTTCGGCAGCAGGTACTTGATCGCGATGTGCGTCTTCTCGTCCTCGGTGTAGCCCGAGAGGCGGATGACTTCCATGCGGTCCAGCAGCGCCGGCGGAATGTTCATCGAGTTCGATGTGGCGACGAACATCACGTCGCTCAGGTCGAAGTCGACTTCCACGTAGTGGTCGCCGAAGGTGTGGTTCTGCTCGGGGTCGAGCACTTCGAGCAACGCGCTCGAAGGGTCGCCGCGGAAGTCCGTGCCCAGCTTGTCGATTTCGTCGAGCAGGAACAGCGGATTGCGCGTGCCGATCTTGCTCAGGCCCTGCAGCACCTTGCCCGGCAGTGCGCCGATGTAGGTGCGACGGTGGCCGCGGATCTCGGCTTCGTCGCGCATGCCACCCAGCGCCATGCGCGTGTACTTGCGGCCGGTCGCCTTGGCGATCGACTGCCCCAGCGAAGTCTTGCCCACGCCCGGAGGTCCCACGAGGCACAGGATCGGCGCCTTGACCTTGTCGACGCGTTGCTGCACCGCGAGATATTCGAGGATGCGGTCCTTGACCTTCTCGAGGCCGTAGTGGTCGGCATTGAGCACGGCCTCGGCATTGGCCAGATCGTGCTTGATCTTGGTCTTCTTGCTCCACGGCAGGCCGATGAGCACGTCGATGTAGTTGCGCACCACCGTGGCTTCGGCCGACATGGGCGACATCAGTTTGAGCTTCTTGAGCTCGCCCTCGGCCTTCTTCAGGCCTTCCTTCGACATCTTCGCGAGCTTGATCTTCTTCTCGATCTCCTCGATGTCCGCGCCCTCTTCGCCTTCGCCGAGCTCCTTCTGGATGGCCTTGACCTGCTCGTTGAGGTAGAAGTCGCGCTGGTTCTTTTCCATCTGGCGCTTCACGCGGCCACGGATCTTCTTGTCGACGTTGAGGATGTCGACTTCGCGCTCGAGCTGGCCAAACAGGTTCTCCAGGCGCGCCTTGACGTCGTCGAGGTCGAGCACGGCCTGCTTGTTGTCGAGCTTGAGCGGCAGGTGCGCTGCGATGGTGTCCGCAAGGCGGCCCGGATCGTCGATGCTCGAGATCGAGGTCAGGATTTCGGGCGGAATCTTCTTGTTCAGCTTGACGTACTGGTCGAACTGCTGCATCACCGCGCGGCGCAGCGCCTCGACCTCGGTACCCTTCTCGCCGCCCTCGGGCGCCTCGACGGGCGTCACGTTGGCCGAGAAGTGCGTCTCGCCGTCATCGATGCGGTTCACGCGTGCGCGCTGCTGGCCTTCGACCAGCACCTTCACCGTGCCGTCGGGCAGCTTGAGCATCTGCAGGATGGTCGAGACGCAGCCGACCTCGAACATGTCCTCGACCGAGGGCTCGTCCTTGGCAGCGGCCTTCTGGGCCACCAGCATGATGCGGCGCTCCGCCTCCATGGCCAGCTCGAGCGCCTTGATGCTCTTGGGGCGACCCACGAAGAGCGGGATCACCATGTGGGGAAACACCACGACGTCGCGCAGCGGCAGCAGCGGCAGGTCGAGGGCTTCGGGAGGCAGAGGGGTATGGCCAGACATGCAGATCCTTCGCGTCTTTGGCTTTAGGCCTTTTTCGCCGCTTCGCGGTACACGAGCAGCGGGGGCTTGTTTTCGTCGATGGTCGATTCCTCGACCACCACCTTGTCGACATTGGTCGCGTTCGGCAATTCGAACATGGTGTCGATCAGCGACTGTTCAAGGATCGAGCGCAAACCGCGTGCACCGGTCTTGCGGGCCAGGGCCTTGCGAGCGATCGCCTTGAGCGCCGCAGGGCGAATCTCGAGGTCCACGCCTTCCATCTGCAGCAGCTTGGTGAACTGCTTCACCACGGCATTCTTGGGCTCGGTCAGGATCTGGACCAGCGCATCCTCGCTGAGTTCCGCGAGCGATGCGACCACGGGCATGCGGCCCACGAGTTCGGGGATCAGGCCGAACTTGATCAGGTCTTCGGGTTCGACTTCGCGGAACACCTCGGTGATGCTACGTTGGGCCTTGCTCTTGACCGCGGCGCCGAAGCCAATGCCCGAGGCCTCGGTGCGGTTTTCGATGACCTTCTCGAGGCCCGCGAACGCACCGCCGCAGATGAACAGGATGTTCGTCGTGTCGATCTGCAGGAAGTCTTGATTCGGGTGCTTGCGCCCGCCTTGCGGCGGCACGCTGGCCATCGTGCCTTCGATGAGCTTCAGCAAGGCCTGCTGCACGCCCTCGCCCGACACGTCGCGGGTGATCGAGGGGTTGTCGGACTTGCGCGAGATCTTGTCGATTTCGTCGATGTAGACGATGCCGCGCTGGGCGCGTTCGACCTCGTAGTTGCAGCTCTGCAGCAGCTTCTGGATGATGTTCTCGACGTCCTCGCCCACGTAACCGGCTTCGGTCAGCGTGGTGGCGTCGGCCATCACGAAAGGCACGTCGAGCATGCGCGCGAGCGTTTGCGCCAGCAGCGTCTTGCCCGAGCCCGTGGGGCCGATCAGCAGGATGTTGCTCTTGCTGAGTTCGACATCGTCGCCCTTGGCCTTTTCCTTGTGGCGCAGGCGCTTGTAGTGGTTGTAGACCGCCACCGACAGCATGCGCTTGGCCGGCTCCTGGCCGATCACGTAGTTGTCGAGATTGGTCTTGATCTCCAGCGGAGTCGGCAGATCGCTGCGTGCTTCACGCGCTTCTTCGCCCGCGGGGAGCTCGTCGCGGATGATCTCGTTGCAAAGGTCGATGCACTCGTCGCAGATGAAGACCGAAGGGCCCGCGATCAGCTTCTTGACCTCGTGCTGGCTCTTGCCGCAGAACGAGCAATAAAGCGTTTTTTCGCTGGAAGAGCCTTTTTTATCGGCCATGGACTTTTGCCTCGTGACAGGGTATGCACAATGATAACTAAACAAAAACGGCGTTTCCCGTGTGGAAAACGCCGTTTTTTGCCATTTGGCGCCACCGGCGCCCCGCAGCTTTAACCGCGCTTGGCGACGACCTGGTCCACCAGACCGTATTCCTTGGCCTCGTCAGCCGTGAGGAAATAGTCGCGCTCGGTGTCGGCCTTGACCTTTTCCAGCGGCTGGCCGGTGCGCTCGGCCAGGATGCGATTCATCTGGTCCTTGGTGCGCAGGATGTCGCGCGCATGGATCTCGATGTCGGTCGCCTGGCCGCGTGCGCCGCCCAGCACCTGGTGGATCATGATCTTCGAGTTGGGCAGCGAGAAACGCTTTCCCTTCTCGCCGGCCGCCAGCAGGAAGGCGCCCATGCTGGCCGCAAAACCGAGGCACATGGTCGACACGTCAGGCTTGATGAACTGCATGGTGTCGTAGATCGCCATGCCGGCGCTCACGCTGCCGCCTGGGGAGTTGATGTAGAACGAGATGTCCTTGTCCGGGTTTTCGCTCTCGAGGAACAGCAGCTGGGCCACCACGAGATTGGCCGTCTGGTCGTTGACCTCGCCCACCAGGAAAATGATGCGTTCCTTGAGGAGACGCGAATAGATGTCATAAGACCGCTCGCCGCGGCCCGACTGCTCGATGACCATCGGAACCATGCCGAGGCCTTGAATTTCGTTTGCGATCATGAATTTTCTCTCCGGAAGATGGGATCGTTCACTGCTGTTTGCACTGTACGCCAGAGTGAAATGGGGCTCGTGCCGCAAAGCACAAGCCCCATTGGCGTAGCGGGCGGCGGCGGAAATCAGCCTTGCTGTTGCGCCATCAGTTCGTCGAACGACACCGACTTTTCGTTGACCTTGGCCTTGCCCAGGACGAAATCGGTCACGTTGTTCTCGATGACAACGGCTTCGACTTCGGCCAGGCGGTTGTTGTCGCTGAAGTACCAGCGCACCACGTCGGCCGGCTTTTCGTAGCTGGCGGCCAGTTCGTCGATGTGGGCCTTGATCTGCTCGGGCTTGGCCTGCAGGTTGTTGGCACGCACCAGCTCGGCCACCACGAGGCCCAGGCGCACTCGGCGCTCGGCTTGCGGGCGGAACACTTCGTCGGGGATCGGGGCCTTGTCGGCGTCCTTGATGCCGCGCTGCTTGAGCTCGGCGCGGGCGCCTTCGACCATGCGATTGACTTCCGACTGCACGCTGGCGTTCGGCAGGTCGAGCTCGGCATTGGCCACCAGGGCGTCCATCACGGCGTTCTTGTTGCGGGCCAGCAGGCGGAACTTCACTTCGCGCTCGAGGTTGCGCTTGATGTCGGCGCGCAGGCCTTCGACCGTGGCTTCGGCGATGCCGAGCGACTTGGCCAGCTGCTCGTTGACTTCGGGCAGGTGCGAGGCTTCGATCTTCTTCAGGGTGACCATGAAGTCGGCTTGCTTGCCGGCCACGTCCTTGCCGTGGTAGTCGGCCGGGAACGACAGCGGGAAGGTGCGACTGTCGCCAGCCTTCATGCCGCGCACGGCGTCTTCGAATTCCTTGAGCATCTGGCCTTCGCCGACGACGAACTGGAAGTCTTCGGCCTTGCCGCCCTGGAAGGGCTCACCGTCGATCTTGCCTTCGAAGTCGACAGTCACGCGGTCGTCGTCTTGCGCAACAGCGTCTTGCGCGCGCTGGGCGAAGGTGCGGCGTTGCTTGCGCAGGATGTCGAGCGTCTTGTCGATCGCGTCGTCGCCCACTTCGGCCGAGAGCTTCTCGACTTCGGCGCCGGACAGGTCGTTGATCTTGACTTCGGGGAACACTTCGAAGACCGCGTCGAAGGCCAGTTCGCCTTCGGGTGCGTCTTCTTTTTCAGTGATGCGGGGCTGGCCGGCAACGCGCAGCTTGGCTTCGTTGGCGGCTTGCGAGAAGGCCTCGCCGACCTTGTCGTTCATGACTTCGTAGTGCACCGAGTAGCCATAGCGCTGGGCCACGACGTTCATCGGCACCTTGCCGGGACGGAAGCCGTCCATCTTGACGGTGCGCGCGAGCTTCTTGAGGCGCGAATCGACTTCGGACTGGATGGTGCCGACCGGCAGGGTCAGCGTGATCTTGCGTTCGAGCTTCTCGAGAGTTTCAACGTTCACGGTCATGATGTCTTCCTTGTGAGGGGGCTGGTGCGCGGGGCCTGCATCTTTTTATCAATACAGATCAAGGACTTACACGCGCTAGCGGGATTTAAGCGGAGGCACACGCGTGCCGCGCGCAAAACTGGGCAACCCGCGATTCTAATCGGCTGGAGACACCCCTTTTGGCCAGGCCGGGGGTCCGCACGCGGAGATTTCGCCTCCATCGCCTTTACAGTGGCTGCGATTCGCCATTGCCCACAGGAATGCCCATGCCCCTACAGCGACTGTTCGCCGCCCTCGCCTTCACCCTGATCCTCGCATTCGGCATGCCTTCGCCCGCGCTGGCCAAGACCGCGGGCGCGCCGGCGACGAAAGAGCCGACCATCCAGCAGATCTACGAAGCGGCGAACGGCGGCAGGATGGCGGAAGCCGACGCGATGATCGCGAAGGTGCTGAAGAACCATCCCAACAGCGCGAAGGCCCACTACGTTCACGCCGAACTCCTCGCGATGAACGGCAAGCTCGACGACGCCAGGGACGAACTGTCCCAGGCCAAGGAGCTGTCACCGGGCCTCAAGTTCGCGAAGGCCGACTCGATCGCCAAGCTCGAACGCAAGCTCGAGAAGCCGGCCGAGATCAAGGCCGAGCCACCGCCACCCGTGCCCAGCCCGGTCGCCGCGCCAGCCGCTTCACCCGAGAAGGCAGATACGGCGTCGTCGTCCGGACCAATCCCCTGGACACCGATCGGCATCGTGGCCCTTTTCATCGTCGCCTACCTCGTCTTCCAGCGGCGCAGGCGCGCCACCACCTTCGATGCGCCTGCCGCCGCTGGCGCGCCACGGTTCTCCAGGCCCACCAGCGATTCGTCGATGGGCTATAGCAGGGCCGACGAAGACCGGGAGTACCCCGCCTCGGCTCCCGCAGCAGCCGGCCAGGGCCCGGGCATCGGCGGTGCGCTGGCGGCCGGGGCCGTGGCAGGTGTCGGCGCGGTGGTCGCGGGCGAAGTGCTGCGCCACCTGCTGAACGACCGCTCCGACGACCACAGGGGCAGCACCGTCAACATCTTCAACAACCACCGCGACAGCCACGGCAACGCCAGCATGGGCCGCAGCCTCTGGCCCTCGTCCGACCCGGAGCCCGAGCAGCAACCCGACCGCAGCTTCGTGGACAACGACTTCGGCATCAAGGACACGAGCTCGTGGGACGACTCGAGCAGCAGTAGCAGTTCCAGTTCCGACAGCAGCAGTGACAGCGGAAGCAGCGACAGCAGTAGCAGCAGCGATTGGTAGAAGGCAGAAAAGAAAAAGCCCCGTTCCTTGCGAAACGGGGCTTTTTCACTGCTCGATAGACGGGCTACATAGCAGGGCTGGTGCGCGGGGCCGGACTCGAACCGGCACGTTCTTGCGAACGTCAGGACCTAAACCTGGTGCGTCTACCAATTTCGCCACCCGCGCAGTGCCAATCTTTCAGGTGAATGCAAAAGCGGACGGTCCCTTTGCACCATGGAAGCCCATGGGCCAAAGACCATCCGCTTGAAATCGGTCAACTTTCGATTTTAAACGCTAATCGGCGCCTCTTTCGGCTCCCGCTTCACACGAAATGCCGCTGCATACATTGCCGGCAAGGCCAGCAGCGTCAGCACCGTCGCGACGATCAGGCCGCCCATGATGGCCACCGCCATCGGCCCCCAGAACACGCTGCGCGACAGCGGGATCATGGCCAGCACCGCCGCCGCGGCCGTCAGCACGATCGGCCGCAGCCGCCGCACCGCCGACTCGACAATCGCGTCCCACGCCGGCACGCCCGCCGCGCGGTCGAGCTCGATCTGGTCGATCAGGATCACCGCATTGCGCTGGATCATGCCCATCAGCGCGATCACGCCCAGCAGCGCCACGAAGCCGAAGGGCCGGTTCAGCACCAGCAGCGCGCCAGCCACACCGGCAATACCCATAGGCCCGGTGATGAACACCAGCAACGAACGGCTGAAGCTGTGCAGCTGCAGCATCAGCAGCGTGAACACCAGGAACAGCATGATCGGCACGCCGGCCACGATCGAGGCCGAGCCCTTGCTGCTTTCCTCCACCGCGCCCGCCACCTCGATGCGGTAGCCGCCCTGCCCGGCCGCCACCCAGCCGGCTTCGAGCTCGCGCAGCTTCGGCAGCAACTGCGCCGTCACGGTCGCGCCCTGCAGGCCTTCGACCACGTCGCCCTGCACGGTGATGGCGTAGTCGCGGTTCTCGCGCCACATCACGCCCGGCTCCCAGGTGAACACCGGCTTGGCAATCTGCGTGAGCGGAATCGAACGGCCCGAGGTCGTCGGGATGTAGGCATTGCCGATGTCCGAGATGGCCTGGCGCTCGTCGGGCGCCTGGCGCAGCACGATGTCGATCAGCAGGTCGTTCTCGCGGTACTGGCCCACGGTGGTGCCGCTGAACATGGTCTTGGAGGCCTGCGCGATGGCCTGGCTCGTCACGCCGAGCGCGCGCGCCTTGGCCTGGTCGATCTCGAGGCGGATCACCTTCACCGACTCGTTCCAGTTGTCGTTCACGCCGCGCATGTTGGCGTTGTCGCGCAGCACGGCCTTCACTTCGTCGGCATGGCCGCGCAGCAGCGCCGGGTCGGGGCCGATCACGCGGAACTGCACCGGGTACGGCACCGGCGGCCCGTTGGGCAGCAGCTTGACGCGGCCGCGCACCTCGGGAAACTCCTGCGCCAGTACCAGCGGCAGCTTGATGCGCAGCGTCTCGCGCACCTTCAGGTCCTTGGCGAGCACGATCAGCTGCGACACGTTGGTCTGCGGGAACACCTGGTCCAGCGGCAGGTAGAAGCGCGGCACGCCGGAGCCGATCCAGGTGCTGACCGTCTTCACGCCGGCCTCCTGCATCACGCGCTGCTCGACGCGCTTGGCCACTTCTTCGTTGGCGGCGAAGGAGGTGCCTTCAGGAAACCAGAGGTCGACCAGAATCTCGGGCCGGCTCGAATCGGGGAAGAACTGCTGCTGCACCTTGCCCATGCCGACAATGCCGAGTGCAAAGATCAGAATCGTGGCGCCGATGGTCATCCAGCGGTGCTGCACGCACCAGTTCACCGTGCGGCGGAAGACGTTGTAGAACGGTGTGTCGAACAGCTCGTGCGGCGGTGCATCGGGGTCGTGCGGCTTCACCTTCAGCAGCAGCGTGCCGAGGTACGGCACGAAGTACACCGAGACGATCCACGACAGCACCAGCGCGATCACCGTCACCGCGAAGATCGCGAAGGTGTATTCGCCCGTCACCGACTTGGCGATGCCGATCGGCAGGAAACCCGCCGCAGTGATGAGCGTGCCCGTGAGCATCGGCTTGGCCGTCACGTCGTAGGCGAAGGTGGCGGCGCGGACCTTGTCGTAGCCCTCTTCCATCTTCCGCACCATCATCTCGACCGCGATGATCGCGTCGTCCACCAGCAGGCCGAGCGCGATGATGAGCGACCCCAGCGATATCTTGTGCAGCCCGATGCCGAAGTAGTTCATCGCCAGGAAGGTCACGGCCAGCACCAGCGGAATGGTGATTGCCACCACCAGCCCCGGGCGCATGTCGATGTACCAGCCGAAGCGCCCGCCCTTGTGCAGGCCGAGCGAGATGATGCTCACGGCCAGCACGATGGCCACGGCCTCGATCAGCACGCCGACGAATTCGTTGACCGAGCTCGCCACCGATACCGGCTGGTCTTGCACCTGCGCCAGCTTGACGCCGGCCGGCAGGCGCTGGTCGATGGTGGCGGTGGTGGCCTTCAGCGCCTTGCCCAGCGCGATGATGTCGCCGCCCTTGGCCATCGACACGCCCAGGCCGATCACTTCCTTGCCCTGGTGGTGCATCTTGACCGACGGCGGATCGATGTAGCCGCGGTGGATGTCCGCAATGTCGCCGAGCTTGATCTGGTTGCCCGAGCTGCCGCGAATGGGCATCTCGCGCAGCTGGTCGACGCTGGTGAACTGGCCCGCGACGCGCACCTGCACCACGTCCTGCGGCGACTGGATCGTGCCCGCGCTCTCGATCGCGTTCTGCGAACCGAGCTGCGCCAGCACCGCGTTGAAGTCGAGCCCCAGCTGCGCCAGGCGCTTCTGCGAGATCTCGATGTAGACCTTCTCGTCCTGCACGCCGAACTGGTCGACCTTGGCCACGTCCTTCACGCGCAGCAACTGCTGGCGCACGTCGTCGGCCAGCGTCTTGAGCTCGGCGTAGCTGAAGCCTTCGCTCTCCAGCGCGTAGATCACGCCGTAGACGTCGCCGAAGTCGTCATTGAAGAACGGGCCCTGCACGCCGGCGGGCAAGGTGGCGCGCATGTCGCCGATCTTCTTGCGCACCGTGTACCAGACGTTCGCGACCTCGGTGGACTTCGACGAGTCCTTGATGTTGAAGATGATCTGCGACTCACCCGGCTTCGAGTAGCTGCGGATCTTGTCGGCGTACGGCGCTTCCTGCAGCGTGCGCTCGAGCTTGTCGGTGACCTGCTCGGCCACCTGCTGCGCGGTGGCGCCGGGCCAGTAGGTGCGCACGACCATCGCACGGAAGGTGAAGGGCGGATCTTCGTCCTGGCCGAGCTGGAAGTACGCGAAGGCACCCAGCACCATCAGCACCACCATCAGGTAGCGCGTGAGGGGCGCGTGGTCCAGCGCCCATTTGGAGAGGTTGAAGCCGGCGGGCTTTTCAGTGGGAGTCGCTGCGCCGCCGCTCATTTGCCGGCACCCGCTGCGATCTCCTTGTTCGTCGCAGCGACAGCCGCGACGGGCTGCGCCGATTCCTTCGCACCGGCATTGGCGGCGGCCGCGGCCGCCTCCTTGGACTGGTAGATGGTGACCTTCTGCCCCGGCGACAGCACGTGCACGCCAGCGGCCACGACCATCATGCCGGGCGCAATGCCGCCGGCGATCACGGCCTCATTGCCGTCGGCCGTGGCTACTTGCACGGTCTGTGAGCGCACCGTCATGGTCGACTTGTCGAGCACCCATACGGCCGAGCCCTTGCCTTCCTGGCGCAGCGCGCTGGTCGGCAATTTCATCACCGTGGTGGTGCCATGCGCGAGCGCCTGCGGACGCGCATAGACCGTGGCGCCGAGCGGCGGCGAGGTGGCCGCGTCGATGGCAACCTTGACCGAGTAGGTGCGCGTCACCGCGTCGGCGCTGGCCGCCACTTCGCGCACCTGGCCCTCCAGTTCGTTGCCGCCCGACCAGCCACGTACCGTGACGGGCGAGCCGGCCTTGATCAGCGTGGCGCGGTCTTCAGGCACCGCGAACACCACGTCGCGTGCGCCGTCCTGCGCAATGCGAACGACCGGCGTGCCGGCCTGCACCACCTGACCCGGTTCTGCCTCGATGGCGGTGATGATGCCGGCCACGTCGGCCACCAGCGTCGTGTAGTTGGCCTGGTTGCCCTGCGAGGCGAGTTGCGCCTGAGCCTGCTCGAGCTGGGCCTGCGCGGCCTTCCAGGTGGTCTCGCGGCGCTCCAGTTCGGCGCCGCTGATGAAATTCTGCGCACGCAGCTCGGCGTAGCGCTTGAGATCGGCGGCCGCGAGGTCGCGATTGGTCAGCGCGGCGGCCTGCTGGGCACGTGCGGCTTCAGCGGCGAGGCGGTAGTCCTGCGGATCGAGCTGTGCCAGCACCTGGCCGGCCTGCACGTGCTGGCCGAGTTCGGCCTGGCGCTTGGTGATCTTGCCCGCCACGCGGAAGCCCAGGCGCGATTCGACACGCGCGCGCACCTCGGCAGAAAACTCGGGCTGGGCATCGAATTCGCTCGCCCCGACGGTCACGAACTTGACCGCGCGA
This sequence comes from Variovorax sp. YR566, assembly GCF_051992195.1. NCBI lineage: Bacteria > Pseudomonadati > Pseudomonadota > Betaproteobacteria > Burkholderiales > Comamonadaceae > Variovorax > Variovorax sp. YR566. The sequence continues at coordinate 4,272,518 of NZ_CP197092.1, forward strand.
ACGGGGTCCTCGGCCGCAGGCTTCGGCGAACAGCCGGCCAGAAAAATGGCGGGAAGCAGCAACCATGCGGCACTGCGGACACGGGACGAGAGGACGGCGGAGGCGGTCATGAAACACCCTGAAAAGGACGAACCGGATCATTACTGACCCACTGGTTAGTAATTTAGGGTAAACGTGAACTACTGTCAATGACCCGCCGGTCACTAGGTGCGTTGACCCATCTCCACAAGCCGGTTGTCAGGCAGCTCGAAGTAGTCCGAAGCCCGCCCCGCATTGCGCTGCAGCCAGCCGAACAACACACGCCGGACCGGGTTCATGCCCGGCAGGTTTTCCTCGCCGACCGAGGCGCGCGAGACGAAGTAGGACGTCTTCATCGAATCGATCGCCAACGTCTTCTGGTACGCCAGGATGCGGATGAACTCGGGCACGTCGGGCCGCTCCATGAAGCCGTGGCGCGCCGTGACCATCCAGATGCCTTCCATCAGCTGCTCGGCCTCGATGCGGATGCGTGCATCGACGCGCGGGGTGTCGCAGGGCAGCACGCGCAGCACGATCACCTGCTCGTGCAGCACCTGGTTGTGCTTGAGGTTGTGCAGCAGCGCATGCGGCACCGCAGTGGCGTCGGGGTTCAGGAACACGGCCGTGCCGCTCACCCGGTGCGGCATGTGCAACGCCAGCGATTCGACGAACGGCCGCAGCGGCAGGCTCTCGGCCGCAGCGGCCTCCAGCCCCAGCCGGCGGCCCTTGGCCCAGGTGGTGAAGACCACCATCACCACGGCCGCCACCGCCAGCGTGAGCCAGCCGCCCTCGGCCACCTTCAGGCTGTTGGCGATCACGAAGGTCAGGTCGACCACCGCGAAGGCCGCCACGCCGACCACCACCGCCACCTTGTTCCAGCGCCACAGACCCCAGGCCACGATGCCGGCCAGCAGCGTGGTCGTCACCATCGTGATCGACACCGCGATGCCGTACGCAGCCGACAGCGCACCAGAGCTGCGGAAGCCCAGCACCAGCAGCAGCACGCCCACCATCAGCAGCCAGTTGACGGCCGGCACGTAGATCTGCCCGATGGCCGTGCCCGAAGTCTGTATCACCCGCATGCGCGGCAGGTAGCCCATGCGCATCGCATGCGCCGTGAGCGAGAAGGCGCCCGAGATCACCGCCTGCGAGGCGATCACCGTCGCCATCGCGGCCAGCACCACCATCGGCAGCACGCCCCACGCGGGAAAGAGCCGGAAGAACGGGTTGTCGATGGCCGCCGGGTTCGCCAGCACCAGCGCACCCTGCCCGAAGTAGTTCAGCACCAGCCCCGGCAGTGCGATGAACATCCACGCCAGGCGAATCGGCTTGGCGCCGAAATGCCCCATGTCGGCATACAGCGCCTCGCCGCCCGTGAACGCCAGGAACACCGCGCCCAGCACCGCCAGCGACTGCGCCCGATGCTCGACGAGAAAGCCGAGGGCGCGACGCGGGTCCAGCGCCGCCAGCACCTGCGGCTGCTGCAGCACCTGCCACAAGCCGGCTGCCGCCAGCACAACGAACCACAGCAGCATGACCGGCCCGAAGATCTTGCCGACCACGCCCGTGCCCTTCTTCTGCACCATGAAGAGCGCAACCAGGATCACCACCGTGATCGGGATCACCGCGCGCTGCAGCACCGGCGCCTGCACCTCCAGCCCCTCGACCGCCGACAGCACCGAGATGGCCGGCGTGATCAGGCTGTCGCCGTAGAACATGGCCGCACCCACCAGGCCCAGCATGCCGATGACGCTCCACACCCACGGCTTGGTCTTGGGCCCCGCAACCGCGCTGCGCGCCAGCGCCTGCAGCGCCAGGATGCCGCCCTCGCCGTCGTGGTCGGCGCGCAGCACGAACACCACGTACTTCAGCGTGACCACGAACATCAGCCCCCAGAAGATCAGCGAGAGCAGGCCCAGCACCGAATCGGGCGAGAACGGCACGCCGTGCTCGGGGTTCATCGTTTCCTTGAAGGCATAGAGGGGCGAGGTGCCGATGTCGCCGAACACAACGCCCAGCGCCGCGATCATGAGCGTGGGCCCCTTCGGATGCGCCGCCTCGCCGTACGCTGAAACCTGGGGCCCGGAAGCCGAAGCGGATGCTTTCATGAAGCAGAAGTTCAAAGTGGCGACGCTGCGAGCATAGTGCCGGGGCTTTGCATCGTCGCTGACAATCGTGGCGTGTCCGCCACTCCCCACCTCGCTGCGCCGCCTGCGCACTACGAAAACTTCCCCGTCGCCTCGTGGCTGTGCCCGCCACACCTGCGACCGCCGATCGCTGCGATCTATCACTTCGCGCGCACGGCCGACGACATTGCCGACGAAGGCACCGCCTCGCCCGGCGAGCGCCTGGCCGAGCTGCACGCCTACCGTGAAGAACTCGCCGCCGCCGCGCGGGGCGAAGTGCTCCCGTCGTCGCGCTGGCCCCACGTATTCGGCCCGCTGGCCCACAGCATTGCCCAGTACGGCCTGCCCGAAGACCTGCTCGCCGACCTGCTGAGCGCCTTCATGCAGGACATCGAGAAGACCCGCGACCGCGGCACCTACACCGACCGCGCCGAGCTGCTCGACTACTGCCGCCGCTCCGCCAACCCCGTCGGCCGCCTGTTGCTGCATCTCTACGGCGTGCACGACTCCGAGGCGCTGGCGCAGAGCGACGCCATCTGCAGCGCGCTGCAGCTCATCAACTTCTGGCAGGACCCGAGCGTCGACCTGCCGCGCGACCGCTTCTACTTTCCGCTGACCGACTGTGCCCGCCGCAAGATGACGCGCGAAAACTTCAAGGTCTTTGCGCCGCTCTCGAACGCCCCGCCGCCGCAGGAAGCTATCAATCTGATAGCAGTGGTGTCGCACTGGGCCCGCGAACTCATGCACGAAGGTGCCCCTCTCGTGCACCGCCTGCCCGGCCGCGCCGGCTGGGAGCTGCGCCTCGTCGTGCAGGGCGGCCTGCGCATCCTCGACAAGATCGAGGACCTGGGCTTCGACACCTTCTCGCAGCGCCCCACCATCGGCAAGACCGACGCGCCCGTGCTGCTCTGGAAGGCCATGCGGATGCGGAGACAATGGCGGCCCATGAAAGCAGCGCCTCCCCGATGAATCCCGAGCAATACGTGCAAGACAAGGCCGCCGCCTCGGGCAGCAGTTTCTATTACGCCTTCCTGTTCCTTCCCAAGCCGCGCCGCGCCGCGATCACGGCCTTCTATGCCTTTTGCCGCGAGGTCGACGACGTGGTCGACGAGGTCACCGACCCCGGCGTGGCCGCTACCAAGCTCGCCTGGTGGCGCACCGAGGTAGCCCAGTCGTTCGCGGGCACGCCGCGCCATCCGGTCATGCAGGCGCTGATGCCGCACACCGCGGCCTACGGCATCGAGGCGCGCCAGCTCCACGAAGTGATCGACGGCTGCCAGATGGACCTGGACCAGACCCGCTACCTCGACTTTCCCGGCCTCGCGCGCTACTGCCACCTGGTGGCCGGCGTGGTCGGCGAAGTCGCGGCGCGCATCTTCGGCCAGACCGATCCGAAAACCACCACCTACGCCCACAAGCTGGGCCTGGCGCTGCAGCTCACCAACATCCTGCGCGACGTCGGCGAAGACGCCCTGCGCGGGCGCATCTACCTGCCGGTGAACGAACTGCAGAAGTTCGACGTGAAGGCGCACGAGATCCTGAACCGCGTGCACTCCGAGCGCTTCGTCACGCTGATGAAGTTCCAGGCCGCGCGCGCCCACGTGGCGTATGACGAAGCGCTCGCCCTGCTCCCGCTCGCCGACCGCCGCACGCAGAAGCCGGGCCTGATGATGGCCAGCATCTATCGCACGCTGCTGCGCGAGATCGAGCGCGACGACTTCCAGGTGCTGAACCAGCGGGTGAGCCTGACGCCGGTGCGCAAGTTCTGGCTGGCGTGGAAGGTCCAGGCGCTCGGGCGCATCTAGCTTCGGTTTCCATGGATGCTTCCCAGCTTTCGCATGTCGGTCTGTTCAGGGCGATCCTCAGCATAGACCCCCAAGCTGACCTTTTCCATGAGCTGCTCAGTCCATGGATAGCAGGCGAGCGCGAATGGTTGACCGCGTTCGAGCAGCAAACGTCGCCAGAGCCCATTGAAATCGATGACTCATGGCGCCTCTATGCGCTTTCGCGCATCAACCAGATCTTGTTGATGGCATTTCAACGGGGAACACACGACATCTGGGAAGGCCCGGCCTTGACCATGCCGGAGTACCTCGCGTTCATGACTGGCCTGGGCTTTCGCGTGGTCGACGAGCCGGCCTACTCGCCCTTCTTTCATGAAATCGTCGAAGTCGTCGAAGCAGACGGAACCAGCCCCCGCCAGGATTACATCGATCTCGAACGGGTGGATTGGCCCGCACTGATGCTCGGTCCCATGATGTTCTCGCGAGCAGGTGTCGCCGTGTCCTGCGTGTCTGGCGCACTACAACCTGAAATCGCGACGTCGTCGACCCTCTATTGGGCTCACCGGCGCAAATACCGCCCCAGGGAGGATCTGGCGGACGGATGGGGCTCCAACTCGCAATGGGCCACGCAGTTCAGGCGCGACTACATCTTGGGCGACAAGCTGCTATTCAACGCAGACGGCAAATACGACTTGAATGACAGCGGCCTGCGAATGCGCGAAGACGGGCTGACAAGGGCCGAGCGCATCGAGTTGCTCACGCATGGGTGTTTCGTCCGTTGCGAGAAGCCGGACAACGACCTGGACCCCTACAGCGACCGCATCCTGCTCCCGCGCGACTTTCAATGAAAAGAATTGCGGTCATCGGCGCCGGCTGGGCCGGCCTCGCCTGCGCGGTCGAGGCCACGCGGCTCGGCCATGCCGTCACGCTGTTCGAAGCGGCGCACATGCCGGGCGGCCGCGCGCGGCGGGTCGACAACATGCACGGGCTGGCGCTCGACAACGGGCAGCACATCCTGATCGGCGCGTACACCGCCACGCTGAAGCTCATGCGCGACGTTGGCGTCGATGTCGACAGCGCGCTGCTGCGCCTGCCGCTCTCGCTGCGCTTCGCCGATGGTGGCGGGCTCAAGCTGCCGCGCCTGCCCGCACCGCTTGACCTGCTGGCCGGCATCTTCACGGCGCGCGGCTGGACCTGGCGTGACAAGTCTTCGCTGCTGCGCACGGCAATCGGTTGGCGGCTTGCGGGCTTTCGCTGCGCCGCAAGCACCACCGTCGCCGACCTGTGCACCGGCCTCACGCCCCGCGTGATGCAGGAGCTGATCGAGCCGCTGTGCGTCTCGGCCCTCAACACACCCGTGGCGCAGTCGAGCGGTGAAGTGTTCCTGCGCGTGCTCAAAGACGCCCTCTTCAGCGGCAGCGGCGGCGCCGACCTTCTGCTGCCGCGTGCTGACCTGGGCGCACTGCTTCCCGACGCAGCGATCCGATGGCTGGCGCAGCACGGTGCCGCGACGCGCATCGGTGCCCGCGTGCGCGCGATCACGCCCGAGGCCGCGCAATGGCGCGTCGACGATGAAGTCTTCGACCAGGTCGTGCTGGCCTGCGCGCCGTGGGACGCCGCCCGGCTCGTCCGTGCGTCCGGCCTGCAAGCGGATGCCTGGTGCGACACCACTGAAGCCCTGCGCTTCGAAGCCATCGCCACCATCTACGTGCGCGGCGCCTCACCACTTGCAGAACCGATGCTCGCGCTGCGCAGCAACCCGGCCACGGCACCAGCGCAATTCGCGTTCGACCGCGGCCAGCTCACCGGCCTGCAAGGCGTGCTCGCGATGGTCGTGAGCGCCAATGAAACACCGCGCGAAGTACTGGAAGAACAGGTAGTCGCTCAGGCGGCTGCACAGTTGGGCCAGACAAACCTGCAGCTCGTGCAGACAGTGGTCGAGAAGCGCGCCACCTTCGCCTGCACGCCCGCACTTTCGAGACCCGCTTCGGCCATCGCCCCCGGCCTGCAGGCCTGCGGCGACTACACCGAAGGCCCCTACCCCGCCACGCTCGAAGGCGCGGTGCTCAGTGGGCTGGCAGCCGCGAAAGCATTGGCGACCTCATGACGACCGAACTGCGCTATCTCGATTTCGACTACAGCGAAGACACCGAAGGCCACGGCACCTTCGATGCGATGGCATCCACCACGCCCGACAAGACGCCCGAGGTGCAGGCCGAAATCGCGCAAGTGCTCGCCTGGGCCGAAGCCACCTTCCCCAATGCCCGCGGCGCGCTCGAAGAAGGCGCAATGTGGGACTACGACCTGCAGCAGATGCAGGAAGAAGACGCGCGCTTCGTCACGCACACCCTCTCGCTCAGTGGCACAGCCGATTTCTGCGCGGCACTGCGCGAGCAGTTCGCGCTCGACTGAGCAAGAAGAAAAGAATCAGGCCGTCTTGTTGGGCAAGCGCAGCAGGCTCAGCCCCAGCAACACGAACGCCCCACCCGACAGCTTGTTGAACAGCCGCGTGCGGCGCGGGTCCGACAGCTGCTTGCGCAGCAGACGCGCCAGCAGCACGTAGAACGCATGCGACAGCACCGAGGCGGCCGCAAAGGTGGTCGTCAGCACCGCGAACTGCATGGCGAGCGGCGCGTCCTGCGTGAGGAACTGCGGGAACAGCGCCGAGAAGAAAAGAATGCCCTTGGGATTGGTCAGCGCCACCGTCAGGCCATGCCCGAACAAGCGCCAGCTCGAACGCGGCGAGGCCCCTGCCGACGAGCCCTGCAGGTCGGCGAACACGCTGCCCTGGCTGCGCCATTGCTTGATGCCCAGGTAGATCAGGTAGGCCGCGCCGGCCAGCTTCAGCACCATGAAGGCATGAGCCGAGGTCGAGAGCACCACGCCCAGCCCGGCCATAGCGGCGGCCGACACCATGAACAGGCCCATTGCATTGCCAAGCGAACTGATCATTGCGCGTCGCGGGCCCACGCTCATCGAATTCGAGACCGCGAGCAGCACCGCCGGTCCAGGTGTGAAAGCGACAAGCAGCGTGACGCCGCAGAAGATGAGCCAGTTGGAGAAATGCACTTTGGGGTTCCTGCCCGGCGCGAGGCCGCAAGACGTTGAGACAGACGGGAAACTATAGTCAGCCCGGCGAATCGCTGCAGACGCCGCGCCAATACCCCTCATCAGCCCACCTCACGGAACAAGCACCCATGGTCACCTGCTACCTGCGCTACATCGTCGATCCCTACAAGCTCAAGGAATTCGAGCACTACGGCAAGCTCTGGATTCCGCTGGTCGAGAAGTTCGGCGGCCAACACCATGGCTACTTTTTGCCGTCGGAGGGCGCGAACGACGTGGCGCTGGCAATGTTCACGTTTCCCAGCCTGGCCGCCTACGAAAAGTACCGCGCCGATTCGATGCAAGACCCGGAGTGCCAGGCCGCGTTCAAGTACGCGGAAGAAACCCGCTGCATCCTCAGCTACGAGCGCAGCTTCTTCCGCCCCGTCTTCAAATAGTGCCTCAGGCGCCCAGCGCCATGCACAGCGCGTGCAAGTTCGGCACGATCAGCTGCGGCCGTGCGCCATGCACCCACGGCCGCTCGTCGCGCACCAGCCACGCGGCCTGCATGCCGGCGTTGAGCGCACCGACCACATCGAGTTCGGCGTCGTCGCCCACGTGCAGCACGTCCTTGGGCAGCAGGCCGACCGACGCGGCGGCCGCGCGGAAGATGGGCGCGTGCGGCTTGCCGCTGCCGAAGGCGCGTGCGTTGAAGGCGGTGCGGAACCAGCGGCCCACGCCGGTCTTGTGGATGTCGGCGTTGCCGTTGGAGACCGCCACCAACGGATAGCGCTCGCTGAGCCACTTGAGCGCGGGCAGCGCGTCGTCATACAGCGTCACGCGCTGGCGCTCGGCGAAGAAGGCATCGAAGGCCGGCTCGGCAAGCGCTGGGTCTTCTCCCGCTCGCGTGAGTGCGGTGCGAATCGATTCGCGGCGCAGCGCGCTCAGGTCGTGCGCGAGGTCTGAACGCTCCTTGGCCGTGGCTTCACGCAGTTCGCGCAGGATGCCCGGCGTCATGAGCAGCGAGGCCGTCTTCGGCGCTTCGCGCAACAGCCATTCGTGCAGCACGGCCTCGGCGCGTTCGATGGTCGGCCAGATCGGCCACAGGGTGTCGTCGAGGTCGAGAGAGATCGCCGAGATGCGCTTGAGATCGAGAGGCGCGGCGCTTGCGGAGGCCGTGGGAGCGGAAGTCATGCCCGAGAATATCGCATGCCTCCAAGCCATGAGACCGCCCCTCCAAGTACCCCGCACACCCCGCGCACCGCCGTGCTCTGGTGCAACCTGGGTTCACCCGACGCCCCCACCGCCGCCGCCGTTCGCCCCTATCTCGCCGACTTCCTGGGCGACCCGCGCGTGGTCGAGATCCCCAGGGCAATCTGGGCATTGATCCTGCACGGCATCATCCTGCGCACGCGGCCAGCCAAGTCCGCAGCCAAGTACGCGAGCATCTGGATGCCCGAAGGCTCGCCGCTCAAGGTGTGGACACAGAAGCAGGCCACGCTGCTGGCCGGCTGGCTCGGCGAGCGCGGCCATCGCGTGGCGGTGCGCGACGCGATGCGCTACGCCAGCCCCTCCATCGCCTCCCGGCTCGACGCGCTGCAGGCCGAAGGCGCCACGCGCGTGCTGGTGCTGCAGGCCTACCCGCAGTACTCGGGCACCACCACCGCGAGCGTGATCGACGCGGTGAACGCCTGGAGCAGCAGGCAGCGCCGAGTACCCGAATTCCGCTTCGTCAACGACTACCACGACGACCCCGCCTACATCGAGGCGCTGGCGCAGAGCATCGAGAAGCACTGGAAGACCGACGGCCGCGGCGAGGTGCTGCTGATGAGCTTCCACGGCATTCCCGCGCGCAACATCGCGCTGGGCGATCCGTACCAGGCGCAGTGCCTCGAAACCGCACGCCTGCTCGCGGCACGGCTGGGCCTTTCGAGCACCCAGTACCGCGTGACCTTCCAGTCGCGCTTCGGCCGCGCCAAGTGGCTGGAGCCCTACACCGAGCCCACGCTGCGCGAACTCGGCGCCTCCGGCGTGAAGCGCGTGGACGTGGTCTGCCCGGGCTTCCCGGCCGACTGCCTCGAGACGCTCGAAGAAATCTCCATGGAAGGCCGCGAAGCCTTCCTGCACTCAGGCGGTGAAGCCTTCAGCTACATCCCCTGCCTCAACGACAGCCCGGCATGGATCACCGCGCTCGCGGGCATCGCCGAACGCAATCTGGCGGGCTGGCCTACGCAAAGAACAAGCACCACTCCATGAAGCCGGACCTGCACGAAGCCAACCGGCTCTCGTGGAACGCGGCCACTGTCGCGCACAACAGCCACAAGGGCGACCAGGCCGCCTTCTTCCGCAAGGGCGGCTCCACCCTCTTTCCCGAGGAAGCCGGCCTGCTCGGCGACGTGACGGGCCTGTCGGTGCTGCACCTGCAGTGCAATGCCGGGCAGGACAGCCTGAGCATCGCGCGCCTGGGTGCCGAAGTGACGGGCGTGGACATCTCCGACGAGGCCATCGACTTCGCGACGCGGCTGTCGCAGCAATCGGGCATCGCGGCGCGCTTCGTGCGCTCGGATGTCTACGACTACTTTCGCGATGCACAGGCGCGCGGCGAGCGCTTCGACATCGTGTTCTGCTCGTACGGCACGCTGTGCTGGCTCTCCGACATCGGCGCCTGGGCGCGCGGCGTGGCGCAGCTGCTCAAGCCCGGTGGCCGCTTCGTCTTCATCGAGTTCCATCCTTTCGCACTCGTGTTCGACCCCGCCTGGAAGTTCCACTACGACTACTTCAACGAAGCTCCCGTGCCCGAGGAAGGCGTGGGCGACTACGTGGCCGAGTCCGGCGACGGCCTCGTGCGCGAGGGCTACGAGCGCGGCGTGGAGAACTTCAGCAACCCGCATCCGAGCTTCGAGTTCACATGGGGCGTGGGCCAGGTGACGACCGCGCTGTCGCTGGCCGGTCTCGTCATCGAGCGGCTCGACGAGTACCCGTACGCCAACGGCTGGAAGCCCTTCGAAGGCATGCGCGACATCGGTGGGCGCCGCATGGCGCCGCCCGAGGGCATGCCGCGCATTCCGCTCATGTATTCGATCTCCGCACGCAAGCCATGAAAGTCTTTCGCACCCTCGGTGGCCTTTTTCTGCTGGCGCCCTTCCTGGCCAGCGCGACTGGAACCGTCGAAGTGCCCAAGGGCGTGTGGGAAGGCACGCTCGGCACCAAGGCCATCGTGGCCTGCTTCAACGCCGAATATCCGAGCGGCAGCTACTTCTACAAGCAATACAGAAAGGCCATCGCGCTGGGCCGCTCCGAGAAGGACAGCTTCTGGCACGAAGGCGGCGAGACCGGCCTGTGGGCGCTCGACCCGGGCAAAGGCACGACGCTCACCGGCACCTGGAAGAACGTGAAGGGCACGCCAGTGACGCTGCCCATCCAGTTGAACCTGTCCGATGCCACGGGCAGCGACAAGGCCTGCGCGAGCGACGGCTATGCAGGCCTGCTCGAAGCACCGCCGAAGATCGAGACCGGGAAGAAAGAGGAATTCGCGGCCGGCCGCAGCTTTCGCCGCCTGCGCTTCGCCGGGCAGGAAACCATCGAACTCTCCGGCCCCGAGCCCACGCTGGCGGCCATCAACCGCGAGCTGCGCCGCGACTTCGACACCAGCAAAGACACGATCAAGGAATACTTCGACAAGCGCCGCGAGTTCCTCGGACGGGTCGGCGTGCCGGCGGAAGACGAGAACACCGCCGATCCGTCCTACTGGACCTCGCAGTGGCTGAGCATCCGCAACTACACCTGGACGGCCGGCACGGGCCGTGCCGGCATCTCGTGGTTCTATCGCACCTGGGACCTGCAGACGGGCAAGCAGGTCGACCTGTGGACATGGTTCGCCTCTCGCCAGCCGTCGCCGAACGCTCCCGGGCCGGGCCCCATCGCCACCAGCGGCGGCTCCATGACGCCGAAACTGCGCCGCTTCCTGTTCCGCCACGCCGGCATCGATCCGTCGAAGGCCGAAGAGAACTGCGAGTTCAACTACAGGCAAGACGCCTATTACGACCTGACTCTGGAAGCCAAGGGCATGCGCTTCGCGCAGCCCGACTTCGGCAACGGCTGCGCGATCGAGATCGAAGTGCCCTACGCCGACCTCGGCCCGGTGCTCACGCCCGCGGGCAAGGCGGCGGTACGACGCATCGTCGAATCGCCGAATTAGCCCCGTAGCCTTGGCTCAGGCTGCCGGCCTGCGCGCCAGCAGCACCTCGATCGCAGCCTCCATCTCGGCGTATTCCCCTTCGCCGAAATGCTGCCGCATCACCTGCCCCTTGCTGTCGACCAGGTAGAACGCCGGCCAGTACTGGTTGTTGTAGGCCTTCCAGGTGGTGAAGCTGTTGTCCTGCGCCACCGGATAGCGGATGTTGAAGCGCTCGATCGCGTCCTGCACATTGCGCGTCGACTTCTCGTAGGCGAACTCGGGCGAATGCACGCCGACCACCACGAAGCCCCGGTCCTTGTACTTCTCGTACCAGCGCACCACGTGCGGCAGCGTGCGAATGCAGTTGATGCAGGAGTAGGTCCAGAAGTCGACCAGCACCACCTTGCCGGCCAGCCCCTGCATCGTGAGCGGCTGCGAGTTGAGCCACTTGTCGATGCCTGCGAACTCGGGGGCCTTGCCGTAGTCCCGCAGGCCCGGCGACGCAGCCAGCGCACTGCGCACCGGCCATCCGCCGCCCGCTGCCGCAACAAGCGCAGAGGACCCCATGGCGAGCCCCGAGAACGCCCTTCTGGACAACATCTTCATGATCGCAAACCTCGTTCGTGTGTCAGACCGACAGCGGTCTGGCGCGATTGTTTGCGGCGCACGCCGTGCGTGCGCATGTGTCACGGCAATTTGAAGTTTGTCCCGGCGGTGTGAAGGCCGCCGGCCCTCAACGCCTCAGAACTTGCCCAGATAGTCCATCTTGCCGATGGGCATGCCCTTGTGGCGCAGCACGTCGTAGGCCGTGGTCACGTGGAAGAAGAAGTTGGGCAGCGCGAACTGCAGCAGGTAGCGCTGAGCGGTGAAATGTGCTTCGCCTTCGCGCGCCTTGATGGTCACGGGGCGCTCTTCCTGGCCGTCGATCTGCGCGCGCTCGACGCTATTCAGGAAGTCCTGCGTCTTCACGATGCGCGCCAGCAGGTCGTCCCAGGTCTTTTCTTCGTCGGGAAAGCTCGGTGCGGTGATGCCCGCGATGCGGGCCGTGCCCAGCTTGCAAGCATCGCTCGCGCGCTGGATCTGGCCGGCCAGCGTGAGCATGTCGGGCGCCAGCCGCGCCTCGACCAGCGTGGCCGGGTCGATGCCGTTGGCCTTGGCATGCGCAAGGCTCTTGTCGAGCAGGTGGGTGAGTTGGCCGAGTCCGCGGGTAAAGACGGGCACTGACAGGTCGTACAGAGAGAGCGTCATGGTGTTCGAGGCCTTGTTGTGGTTGGAATCGGCGGCGATTGTCACGCCGCCGCTCCTTCAACGACCGGCCGCCCGAATAAACCCTTCGATCGGCTCCAGTTGTCCGGGCACGTTCAGCGCGGGCGCGTGACCGCAGGCAGGCACTTCAATGACCTGCAGCCTGCCGGCCGCGCCGGGGCCCCGGCGCTCCATCTCCTCGATCACGCCGGGCAGCACCAGGTCGGACTCGGCGCCGCGCAGGCACAGCACCGGGGCTTCGATAGCGTCGTAGTGCGGCCAGATCAGGTAGTCGTTGTCGTGCGCGCTGAACTGGCGGACCATGGCCGGGTCGTAGTGCGGCGTGACGCGGCCGTCGGGCAGGCGGCGCGTGGAGCTCTCGGTCAGGCGGCGCCATTGCGCATCGCTGAGCCAGCCGTAGGGCTTGTAGACGGTGCGGAAGAAAGCCTCCAGCTCGGCCACCGTGTCGAACGCGGGCGGCTGGCCCGCATAGGCGCGGATGCGCTCGATGGCGGGCTGGGCCAGTTCGGGCGCGTTGTCGTTCAGCACCAGGCTCGCGATGCGCGCCTTCATGCGCGGCTCGAACAGGCCCGACGCGCAGACTGTGCCGATGGCGCCGCCCATCGAGGTGCCGACCCAGTGCACGCGCCCCAGGCGCAGCTCGTCGCACAGCGCATTGGCGATGCGCGCGTAGAACGCCAGCTTGTATTCCTCGTCGGGCAGCGGGCTCCATTGGCTCAGGCCGCGGCCGATGGTGTCGGGGCAGATCACGCGGAAGCCGCGTGACGCGAAGTGCTGCGCCAGTTCGTCCATGTCGCGGCAGGTACGCGCCAGGCCATGCCAGGCAATGACCACCGGCGCCTCGGGTGCACCCCATTCGAGCCAATGGACTTCGCGGCCCGCGAGCTGGGCGTAGCGGGAGAGCGGAATGTTGTTGTCGCTCATCGCGCCGCCCTCGCCCGCAGCTTGCCCACGATGCCGGTCGGAAAGTAGTAGACCGACAGCACGAACAGCACGCCCAGCCACAACAACCAGCGGTCAGGCGACAGCAGCGCGGCCAGCCACGGCAGCCCGCTCGCAGCCTCGCTGCCCAGGCGCAGCAGGTCTTGCAGGTAGCTCTGCGCCACCACGAACAGCACCGCGCCAATCGCCGCGCCATAGATCGTGCCCATGCCGCCGATCACCACGATCAGCAGCACGTCGATCATGATCTCGAAGCTCAGCGAGGTATCCGGCCCGTTGTAGCGCAGCCAGATCGCAAGCATCGCGCCGGCCAGCGTGGCGAACAGCGCCGACAGCACGGCGGCCGTGGTGCGGTACACCACCACGCGATAGCCGATGGCTTCAGCGCGAAACTCGTTCTCGCGAATGGCCTGCAGCACACGGCCGAAGGGCGAGTTCACGATGCGCAGCAGCGCCAGCACCAGCACCACCGCGGCCACGAACAGCAGGTAGTAGCACAGCAGCCGCCCATCGAGCGAGACGCCGAGAAACGGCTCTTCCGAGAACTCGAAGCTCGGCGAGATCAGCTCGGGCAGCTTGAAAGTCAGGCCGTCTTCGCCGCCGGTGAAATCCGACAGCTGCGAGGCCAGCGTCTGAAAGGCCGAGGCCACGGCCAGCGTGATCATCGCGAAGAAAATCGCGCGCACCCGCAGCGAGAACAAGCCGATGGCGAACGAGAGCACCAGCGAAATCGCCAGAGACGCGCCCAGCCCCACCAGCACCGCGCCCCAGCTGGGCCCGAGCCGCGTTGCCGAAATCGCGATGCCGTAGGCCCCGATGCCGAAGAACATGGTGTGCGCAAAGCTCACGATGCCGGTGTAGCCCAGCAGCAGGTCGAAGCTGGCCACCAGCACCACGAACACCAGGATCTTGGCCGCGACGCTCAGCGCCTTCACGCCCGGGAAGATGAACGGCGCGAACGCCAGGGCGATGAACAGCGCCACCAGCAGCAGCGCCAGCAGGCGGCTCTTCGGCATGTCGTTGGAGAGAAGTCGTTTCAGGAACATGTCGTCTTCTTCCTCAACGATTCGCCACGGGGTACACACCCTGCGGTCGCCACAGCAGCACGGCCACCATCAGGAAGATGCTCGCGAACTGCGTGAGCGTGGGCAGCAGGAAGCCGATGTAGTTGGTCATGAGCCCCACCAGCAGCGCGCCGATGAGCGCCCCACCCGTCGAGCCCAGCCCGCCGATGATGATGACGATGAAGATCAGCACGTTGACCTGCGCGCCCATCTGCGGCACCAGGTTCTGCTGGAACAGCCCCCACATCACGCCTCCCAGGCCAGCCAGTGCGCTGCCCACCACGAACACACCTACGAACAGCCGGCCGATGCGATAGCCCAGCGACTCGACCATCTCGCGGTCTTGCACTCCGGCGCGAATGAGCAGGCCGATCTTGGTGCGGCCCAGCGTCCATGCCAGCACACCGAACACGACCACGCCCACAGCCACCGCGAGCAGCCGGTACTTGCTGATGGCCGCATCGCCGATCAGCAGCGAGCCGCGCAGCGCTTCGGGCAAAGGCAGCGGAATCTGCGCCGGCCCCCAGATCACCTTGATGAGCTCTTCGCCAATGATCATGCCGCCCATCGTGATGAGGATCTGCTTCAGGTGTTGGCCGTACACGGGCCGCACGATGAAGCGCTCGAAGGCCAGGCCCACCGCCCCGGCGACTGCCATCGCGACCAGCATGGCCGGGAACACCGCCACGAGGTTGCGCCACAGTTCGCCCGAACCGGTCCAGTCGCCCATCAGCCCGAGCACGCTGCTCGCCACGAAGGCGCCGAGCGCGATGAACACGCCGTGGCCGAAGTTCAGCACGTCCATCAGCCCGAATACGAGCGTGAGGCCCGAGGCGATGATGAAGATGATCATGCCCATCGCCAGCCCCGCGACCGTGAGCGTGAGCCAGGTCGAGAACGAACCGGTGAGCGGCAGCGCGACGAGCGCGAGGATCGGGGCCAGCAGCAGCGGCCTCCAGTCGAAGTCGAGTTTCTTCATAGAGCCAGTCCGAGCAGCGATTGCTGCAATTGCGCGTCCGCCGAGAACGCCGCCATGGAGCCGCTGTGCACCACGCGGCCGTTGTCCATCACCGCGACGTTGTCGCCCAGGCGTTGGGCGAAGTTGATGTTCTGCTCCACCAGCAGGATGGTCACGCCGCTGCGCTTGAGCTCGGCGAAGGCGTCGATCATGTTGTTGATCATCACGGGCGCAAGGCCCTTGCTGGGCTCGTCGATGATGAGCAGCTCGCGCGGCTCCACGATGGCGCGCGACACGGCCAGCATCTGTTTTTGCCCACCCGAGAGCTTGCCCGCCGGGTGGTTCCAGAACTTCTCGACCGCGGGGAAGAGCTTGAAGATCCACTTCAGGCGCGTGTCGTCGATCTGCGCTGCATTCTTCGCACCGCGCGCGGCGAGCAGCATGTTCTCCTTCACCGTGAGGTCGGAGAAGATGCCCATGTTCTCGGGCACGTAGGCAATGCCCAGGCCGGCGATCTGCGGCGTGTGCTGCGCGGTGATTTCCTTGTCGCCGAAGCGCACCCTGCCCTGCGACGCATGCCACAGGCCCATGATGGTTCGCAGCGTGGTCGTCTTGCCCGCGCCGTTGCGGCCCAGCAGCATCGTGAGCTGGCCCTTGGGCACGGCGAGGTCCACGCCATGCAGGATGTGATACGCCCCGATGTGCGTGTGCACGCCTTCGAGCGTCAAAAGATTCTGTGTGCTCATGCGGCCTCCTTCGCAACGCCCAGGTAGGCCTCTTGCACCACCGGCGAGGCAATCACCTCCGCCGGTTCGCCATCGGCCACCAGCGTGCCGTTGTGCAGCACGATGATGCGGTCCGCGAGTTCGCGCACCACGTCCATCTTGTGTTCGACCAGCAGAATGGTCTTGCTCTTGTCCTGCTTGAGCTTGCGGATCAGGTCGAGGATGACGGGCGCCTCGGCCGCGTTCATGCCAGCCGTGGGTTCGTCGAACATGAAGACCTTGGGCTCGAGCGCCATCAGCAACGCCACTTCCAGCTTGCGCTGGTCGCCGTGCGGCAGGCTCGCCACCGTCGCGTGCTCGCGCGATTTCAGCGCCACGTCGGCCAGGATCTGGTCGGCGCGCTCAGTCAGCGCCTTGTGGTCGCTCCAGATGCTCCACAGGTTGAGCCCGCGCCGGTGCGCGCCCTCGCGCGTGGCCTGCACTGCGAGGCGCACGTTCTCCAGCACCGTGAGGTTCGGGAACAGGTTGGTGAGCTGGAAGGCCCGCCCCAGCCCCGCGTGCGTGCGCGCGGACGGGGACAGGCCCGACAGCAACTTCCCGTCGAGCGACACCGTGCCCGCGCTCGCCTTGAGCTGGCCCGAGATCAGGTTGAAGTAAGTGGTCTTGCCCGCGCCGTTGGGGCCGACGATGGCCGTCAGCGTGCCCGGCGCAAAAGCGCAGCTCACACTGTTGACGGCTACGTGCCCACCGAAGCGGATGGTCAGATCTCGGGTCTCAAGCATCGTTGTTGGTCATTGCGAATCGAAAAGAGAAACGAAGAGCAGCCTGCCTCAACAGGTGCCGATCACGTAGTAGTTGGGGCCCGTCTGCTTCAGCGTGGTCGTGACGTAGATGTTCCACAGGCCCATCGACTGTCCCGAGCCGTAGGCATAGGTCAGGCCCCACAGTGCATAGGCACGCCCGGCGACGGTGTGCGAATAGTTGCTCGCGGTGTAGCACGTTCCGCCGCCGCCAGAGCCCGCGGTGGTCGCGCCCGTGGCCGCGGTCGACATCGCGCCCTCCACGTTGCTGGCGTCCAGCGCGGCCACGGTCCAGCTGTAGGTGGTGGACGCTGCCAGGCCGGTGTCGGTGTAGCTGGTGGCGGCAACGGGCGCTGCGTTGACCTTGCTGCCGCCGCGGTACACGTTGTAGCCGCTGGCACCCGTCACGCCGGCCCAGCCGATCACCATGCTGCTGCTGGTCGCGCCCGAAGTGCCCACGCCAGCGGGCGCGGGCAGGCCGCCGCCGCCCGCCGAACCGGTGACGCGGTCGATCATGGCCTTCATCGCCGCCATCTGCGGGCCCGACTTCTTCGCGTAGTTGGCACTGTCGTAGCCCCACCAGTCCCAGCAGCTGTTGGTGGCTGCCGTGCTGGTCTGCGGGTAGATCAGCACGATGTTGTTGGTGTCGGCCCAACGGTTGTAGCCAGTCTTGCGCACGTACTGGTCGCTCACGTCGGTGTAGTTCTGCTTGCAGCCATGCAGCACCAGGTGCACGCGGCACGAGGTGGTTGTGCAGGCCTGCGGCACGTAGATCCAGCCGGTGGTGGCCATGCCATGGCCGGAAATGAACTCCGACTGGTTGAACTCGCTGAAGGTGCCGCCCAGCGTGCCGTTGTTGCGCGGGTTCAGCGGCCCATAGAGCTGCGTGAGGATCTCGCCCGCAAGATCGAAGCCGCAGTTGTTGATGTAGGGCGCCGCAGTGGTGCTGCAGGCGCTGCCGTAGTCGTCGGTGACCATCGCGTGGCCCGCGCCGATGTTGTTCTTGTAGACCGTGTTGGCCGCAGGCACGAAGCTCTGGTAGTAGGTCTTCAGGTCGTCCATTACCGCCTGCTTGACGGTGTTGTCGGACGTGCCCGAGAACAGGTAGACCTTGGAGCCGCTCATGTTCGACACCGGGTCGACCGCCCCGCTGGCCGCCCAGCTGTTGGTGGTGCTCACGAGCGTCGACACCGGGATGCTGGTGCTGTGCGTCATGCAGCGCCCGGTGGCGTTGACCACCGAGCCTTCGGCGCAATAGAACGGTCCGCCCGCCACCACGCCGGCGCCGCGCTTGAATGTGGCCGAGTACGCCACGTGCAGTTGCACTGCCATGAAGCCGCCGGCCGACAGGCCCGACACGCTCACCTCCGCCGGGTTGGCGCCGAGCGCCGGCAGCGGCACCGCCGCCGTCGCGGCATGCGCCGCCACCGCCATTGCCGCAGCCGCGGCAAGTCCCTTCCAGTTCCATTTCATCGCTGGCATCGCTGTCTCCTTGTGTTGTGGGTATCGAACGCTTGCTTGCAGACTGACGAATCGGCCGTAGGTCGCGACAGGTTGCGCGGACGCAGGCTGGCGCTTCGCCCGGCGGCCATCCGGGGCGAAAGGGGAGCAGCGCTTCCTCGAGCGCCGCGCGGGTCAGGGGGTGATCGGCGCTGTCGTGTTCAGTGCTTGTTCTTGATCGGGATGTCCATTTCCTCAGGCTTGATCTCGTGCACCAGTTCCGGCACGCCCCAGGCGAACGCCGGGTCGACCTTGATCTTGAAGTGGTACATCGACTGCATCGCCTGGTGGTCTTCCTTGCGGAAGGTCATCTTGCCCTTGGGCGTGTCGAAGCTCATGCCTTCCATGGTGCTGATGAGCTTGTTGGTGTTGGTGTCGCCGTTGGTCTTCTTCAGCGCCGTCACCACCGCCATCGCGGCCGAGAAGCCGCCGGCGGTGAAGAAGTCCGGCGGCGTCTTGAACTGCTTGTAGTGCGCCGACACCATGGCCTCGTTCACCGGGTTCTTCGGAATGCCGAAGTAGTAGTACGCCGCGCCTTCCATGCCCGGCAGCGACTTGTAGGCCGCCATGGCCGGCAGGATGTTGCCGCCGGTGGCGATCTCGATGCCGTAGCGCTTCAGGTCGAGGTCGACGATCTTGAACGGGTTGCCCGCGCCGGCCCAGACGATCCAGATGATCTTGCGGCCCGGCTGGTCCTTCAGCTTGTCGATCAGGCGCTGCGCGCCGGCCGTGAAGTCGGTGGTGGTGGGCGGCAGGTACTCCTCATGAACCAGCTTGGCTTTCTTGAGCGCGGCGCCGAAGGCCTTCACGCCGTCGCGGCCGAAGGCGTTGTCCTGCGCCAGCGTGGCGACGGTAACGCCGGCCTTGTCGACGGCCACAGCATTGGAGATCGCGTCCTGACTCGAATTGCGGCCGGTGCGGAAGATGTACTTGTTCCACTTGTCGCCGGTAATCGAGTCGGCCACCGCGGGCTCGACCAGCAGGATCTTCTTGTATTCCTCGGCCACTGGCAGCATCGCCAGCGCCACGCCCGAAGCGGTCGGACCCACGGCCAGCGCGGCCTTGTCGTCGGAATAGGCCGCCGCCAGCAGCGACTTGCCCAGGTCGGGCTTGCCCTGGTCGTCCTTCTCGATGACCACGATCTTCTTGCCGTTGACCGTCATCGTGCCGCCGGTGGCGTAGTCCAGGCCCATCATGAAACCGGTCTGGGTCTGCTTGCCGTAGGCCTCCAGCGCACCCGTCTTGCTGTAGATGTGGGCAATGCGGATTTCGTTGGATTGGGCCCATGCGGGGGCGGCAGCGGCACACGTGGCGAGCGCAGCCAGCGTGACGAGGTGGCGACGATTCATATTCATGTCTCCTGATATTGGTGACTGAATATTGCACAGTTCGTGCCACGCGCCAACTCGTTGATAACAAAGGCTTCTTCACTCGGAAGATGTGCCTTTCGCCTGAATTCAAAACACTTGTATTGCCTGAATTTCAGACAAGTGTATTTTTTACAGTCAGGGTTTGCCAGAGGTTTGGCGCTGCGCGATCCACTGCTCGAACTGGCGCTGCGCCTGCAGCCTGAATTCGTTGCGCGTGTGGTTGCAGATGGCATGCGCGAGCCGCCGGTACTTCGGCTTTCGAACGCCGCCCAGGGTCGCGTCGAAAAGATGCTCGATGGTCGCCGAATCGGGCTTGTCGCGCGGTTCTTCGAAATCCATCGGCAAGCCGCACCAGTGACAGTTGGATCCGAAAGACGATCTGAGTGCTTGCACGCTCATGGGTGATACGAAATGGGGGTGATGCGATGCCCCCATTCTCGGACCACCCGGATCGCCTACACCGCGAGGCCGATGACGGCACGCGCGGTGTAGCCAGCGCTGGCGCTGCCCGACATCGTGGGCGTCATCGCCGCAATCTGCGCGGCCGTGTTGTCGCCGAAGACGTTGTCGGTGGACAGCGACACCGCCGCCAGGTTGGCCACGCTCGCGCTGTAGCCGGTGACGTTCGGGTAGATCGCATTGCAGACGTCGCTGGGCATGGCCAGCTGCGAGGTGAGCACGGAGTTCTTGCCGGTGGTAGCGGCCGACAGGCTGGTGAACACCTCGAAATGCATGTGCGGCCAACGGCCCGAGTAGCAGGCCGGAAAGATGGTCGTGAAGCTCATCTGCCCCGCGCTGTCGGTGACCTGCACGCCGCGCAGGTAGCTTTCGGCCGAGGCCGTGTACAACGAATAGTTGCCGCTGCGGTCGCAGTGCCACAGGTAGATCGCATAGCCCGCCAGCCCGGCGCAGCTGGCGTTGGTGTTCTGCAGCGTCAGCGTGATCGTCAGGGCCACGCCCTGCGCCACGGTGCTCGAACTGATGAAGCTGCTGCGGATGTCGCTTCGCACGATGCCGCTGGCGGTGAGCACGTCGGAGGTCGAGCCGGAGGCGGTGTTGGTGCCGTCCGCGGGATAGGGGCCGGAGGTCTCAGCGGGCAACGCGGGGCAGGCACTGCTGCTGGAGCTCGTAGTGGTGCTGGTCGACGTGCTGGAGGTCGTACTCGTGCTGGCGGCCGTGGTGCCCGACGACGCCGCAGCGCTTACGGCGGCAGCGGTCAGCGCACTGGCGCCGCTCGAATCGCTGCCGCCACCTCCGCCGCAACTGGCCAGCAGCGCCGAGGAAGAAAGCCAGAGCAAAGCTCGGCGACGCTCCAGGAGTTGCGCCTCCATGCGCGGAAGGTCTTCTGCCAGGCTGTGGCCGTGGTGTTGCGATTCGGGGTGGGCGCCGAAGGTTTTCATGCGGGGTTTCTTGCAGGTTAAAACCCGCAGCTTCCGCAAGCCGCTTTGCGCACAAATTTCACCGTGTTGCAGCTTTGTTGCTGAACGCGGCCGGCCCGCAGGCCCGGGCGCTTCCTCTTCAGCGAACCGGGTTCGTCATGCGCTCGTACAGCGTCGCGCGCGAAATGCCGAGCAGCCGCGAGGTGGCGAGCTTGTTGCCGCCCGTGCTCGCGAGCGCGGCGGCAATGGCCTTGTGCTCCAGCTCCGCAATCTGCTGGGCCAGCGGCCGCAGCAGCGCTCCCTCTTCGTCGCCCGACAGCTGCATGGCGTCAGGCGGCGCAATCTGGTCGAGCCCAGCTTCTCGCAGGATCCGTTCGAGCTGAACGGCGTCGATACGCTGCGAGTCACTGCGCATGGTCACCTGCTCCAGCACGTTGCGCAGCTCCCGGATGTTGCCGCGCCAGTGCTGGCCCGCGAGCAGAGCGAGCGCGTCGGGCGTGAGCTCGGGCGGTGCCTCGCCGCTGCGCAGCGCCATGTCTTCGCCCAGCGCTTCGACCAGCGCGGGAATATCCGCGCGCCGCTCGCGCAATGGCGGCACGCGCAGCGGCAGCACATTGAGGCGGTAGTAGAGGTCTTCGCGGAACTGCCCGCGCCGCACCAGCTCGGGCAGGTCGCGCGAGGTGGCGGCGATCACACGCGCGTCGAAGGGCACGAGCTTGTTGGAGCCCAGCGGCTCGATCTCGCCTTCCTGCAGCGCGCGCAGCAGCTTGGCCTGCAGGCCGAGCGGCATGTCGCCGATCTCGTCGAGGAAAAGGCTGCCGCCGTCGGCCAGCTTGAACTTGCCTTCGCGGCCCTTGCGGTCAGCGCCGGTGAAGGCGCCGGGCGCGAAGCCGAAGAACTCGGCTTCGAGCAGCGTGTCGGGCACGGCCGCGATGTTGACGCTGACAAACTGCCCCCTCGCGCGCGCAGACGAGGCATGAATCGCATGCGCCAGCAGCTCCTTGCCAGTGCCGGTTTCGCCCAGCAGCAGCACCGGGCTGGCCGATTGCGCCGCGCGTCGCGCGTGCCGCTTCACTTCCACCGCCGCCGGGCTGCTGCCGATGAAGCTCGCAAAGGTGTACTTGGAACGGCGCTGACCGTCGGGCGCGTGCTGGTACAGCGGGTTGTTGCGCTGGCTCGCGAGTTCGCGCCGCGCATCGTCGAGGTCGCGCTGCAGCAGCGCGAACTTGCTGATGAGCGGCTGCAGCGTGGTCTCGGGCTGGTCGAACAGCACGATGCCGATGGCACCGATCACGTCTCCCATTCCTCCTTCGCCGCCCCCGCGTTCTTCGCGCAACGGGATGCGGCTGACCACGAAGGTGCCGGCCTTGTTGGTGAGCAGGTCGATCAATATCGGCTCGCCGGTCTCGAGCACGCGCCGCATCTGCGTGTTGGGAATCACGTCTTCCACCATGTGCCCCATGAACTGGTCGATGGAAGAAAAGCCCAGCGCCGGCAGGAAGCGCCGGTAGCCTTCATTCACCCACACGATGCGCCCGCTGCTGTCCACCAGGAACATGCCCTGGCTGATGCTTGAAAACAAATGAAACATCGAGCGCGCGGCCAGCGCGAGGATCCCTTCGGCATCGAGGGGCAATGTGGGCGGTGCGGTGGGAGCGGCGGGCATGGCGCGAATCGTAGCGCGCATCAAACCGCAACAAATCGGGCAGCAAATGCCTTCAGGAAATGCTCAGAATCCGGCCCCAGGACAAAACCCTTCAGCAAACCTTAAGTAAATCAATCGTTTGATTTCATGCATGGTGTAATGCCGGGCATGAACGCGAGAGACCCGATTACCCAGGCCCCACGCCGCGCACCGCGCAGCGATGGCGCCGAGGCACGCCACCGGCTGCTCCACACCGCGCTGCGGCTGTTCGCGCAAAAGGGGTTTTCCAAGACCTCCACGCGTGAGATCGCCCGCGAGGCCGAAGTCAACATCTCGGCCATCAGCTACTACTTCGGTGACAAGGAAGGGCTGTACACGGCCACCTTCTGCGAGCCGATGGGCGGCGACTCCAGCGACCTGATCGTCGCCTGCAACGCGCCCGGCCAGTCGCTCGAAACCACGCTGCGCCTGTGCATGGTGTCCATGATCGACCCGCTCAAGCAGGGCGAGATCGTGCGGCAATGCATCCAGCTGCACATGCGCGAGATGCTGGAGCCCACCAGCCGCTGGGCCGAGGAGCTGGAGCGCGACATCAAGGGCCCGCACCGCGCCATTGCCGACCTGCTGTGCCGCCACCTGAAGGTGGAGCGGGCCGACGACGACATCCACCGCCTGACCTTCGCGATCACCGGACTGTCGATGCAGCTCTACGTGAGCCAGGATTTCATCGAGGCCATCCGCCCTTCGCTGCTGCGCACGCCGCGCGCCATCGACACCTGGGCCGACCGCCTCACGGGCTATGCGCTGGCGCTGGTGGAAGCCGAAGCGGCCCGCCGCCGCGCCGAGAGAAAGCTGAAGAAATGATGAGAAGACTCCGACTGAAACTGATGGCCACCCTCTGCCTGGGCATCGGCCTGGCAGGTTGCTCGTTGACGCGCCCGCCGACGCAGGTGGAAGCGCCCGTCCCCGCGCAATGGCACGCTCCCCTGCCGCATGGCGGCTCGCTCGCGTCGCTGGCCGACTGGTGGCGCCAGCTCGACGATCCGCTGCTGGTCGAGCTGATCGCCGCCGCCGAAGCTGCGAGCCCCAACGTCGCCAGCGCCGCGGCGCGCGTGGCCGAAGCGCGCTCCACGCGCGTGCAGGCCGGCGCCGCGCTGCTGCCGAGCCTGGACGGCACGGCATCGGCCAGCCGCGGCACCTCGGGCTTTTCTTCCAGCAGCAGTTCGAGCAGCAGCCTCTCGGCCAGCACGCCAATCACCACGCTTCAGGCCGGCCTGCAGTCGAAGTGGGAAGTCGATCTGTTCGGCCGCCTGCGCGCCGACCGCGACTCCGCCGAAGCCAAGCAGAACAGCGCCAACGCCAAGTGGCACGACGCCCGCGTGGCGGTGGCGGCCGAGACGGCCAACGCCTATTTTTCAGAGCGCGCCTGCCAGCAGCAACTGCGCGTGTCCGAAGCGGACGCGCGTTCGCGCTCGGAAACCGCGCGGCTCAACGACCTCTCCGCGAAGGCCGGCTTCACCGCGCCGGCCGATGCCGCGCTGGCACGCGCCAGCGCCTCCGATGCCTCGGGCCGGCTCACGCAGCAGCGCGCCCAATGCGCGGTGCAGCGCAAGGCGCTGGTGGCGCTCAGCGGCATCGACGAAACCACGCTCGAACAGAAGCTCGCCGCCTCGCCCGCGCAGCGCGCGCTGCCGGTCGTGGGCAGCATCGCCAGCGTGCCGGCCGAGGCGATCTCGCAGCGGCCCGATGTGTACTCGGCCGAACTCGGCGTGGCCTCGGCCAGCGCCGACGTGGGCTCGGCCGAGGCCGAGCGCTACCCCAAGCTCACGGTGTCGGGCTCCATCGGTCGCACGCAGTACCGCGTCGATGGCCTGCGCCAGTCGCTCGAGACCTGGACTGTGGGCCCGATCTCGCTGACCGTGCCGCTGCTCGACGGCGGCTCGCGCAAGGCGAACATCGATGCCGCCAAGGCGCGCTACGCCGAAGCCGTGTCGCTCTACCGCTCCAACGTGCGACAGGCCGTGCGCGAAGTCGAGGAAGCGCTGGTCAACCTCGACGCCACCGACGCCCGCACCACCGATGCCGACGCCGCGGTGAAGAACTACCAGGCCTCCTTCGACGCCACGCAGGCCCGCTACAGCAGCGGCCTCGCAAGCCTGTTCGAGCTGGAAGACTCGCGCCGCACGCTGTTCACCGCGCAGACCGCGCGCGTCACGCTGCAGCGCGAGCGCACCGAGGCATGGGTTGCGCTGTACCGCTCGATGGGTGGCGGCTGGAACCGCCAGTCGGCCTCGGCCCCATCTTCCGAATCGTCCTCACTGACCTCCACCCCGGCCACCAAGGTCGCGACGTCGCCATGAAATCAATGAAGCGTTCCACCCTCGTCATCGCGCTGATTGCGCTGGTCGTCGTCATCGCGGCGATCTTCTTCATGACGCGCGGCAAGCCGTCGGATAAGTCGGCCGATCCTGCCGCAGCAGCCAAGACCAAGGACGGCGCCCACTCGCCCAAGCCCGCGCTGACCGTCACCGTCGCCAAGCCCGAAGCCACCGAGCTGATGCTCACGCTCGCAGCCAACGGCAACGTGGCTGCCTGGCAGGAGGCCGTGGTCGGCTCCGAGTCCAACGGCCTGAAGCTGGCCGAAGTGCGCGTGAACGTGGGCGACGTGGTCAAGAAGGGCCAGGTGCTCGCGGTGTTCTCGCCCGAGACGGTGCAGGCCGACATTGCGCAATCGCGCGCCTCCCTGGCCGAAGCCCGCGCCACTGCTGCCGACGCCGCAGGCAATGCCGCACGCGCCCGCACGCTGCAGGCCACCGGCGCACTGAGCCAGCAGCAGATCAACCAGTACCAGACCACCGAGCAGACCGCCAAGGCACGCGTCGAGGCAGCCGAGGCCGTGCTGGCCGCGCAGCAGGTACGCGGTCGCAACACGCAGGTGCTGGCGCCCGACGACGGCGTGATCTCGGCACGCACCGCCACGGTGGGCAGCGTGGTGTCGGCCGGCACCGAGCTGTTCCGGCTGATCCGCCAGGGCCGGCTCGAATGGCGCGCCGAAGTGACCTCGGCCGAACTCAGCCGCGTCGCGGTCGGCACCACCGCCTTCGTGGTGAGTGCCAGCGGCGCACCGGTGCGCGGCAAGGTTCGCAGCATCGCGCCCACGGTCGATCCGCAGACGCGCGCAGCGCTGGTGTACGTCGACCTGCCCAACGTGCAGCAGAACACCGGCATCAAGGCCGGCATGTTCGCGCGCGGCGACTTCGAGCTGGGCCGCAGCACGGCGCCGACGGTGCCACAGGCCTCCATCGTGCCGCGCGACGGCTTCAACAACGTCTTTCTGCTGAAGCCCGACAACAAGGTGACCCAGCTGAAGGTGCAGATCGGCCGGCGCCTGAACGACCGCATCGAGATCACCAGCGCGCTGCCCGACGGCGCCCAGGTGATCGTGCAAGGCGCGGGCTTCCTCAACGACGGCGACCTGGTGCGCGTGGTGGATGCGCCCGCATCCGCATCCGCGGCGCAGCCGGCCAGGTCTGCGGCCTCCGCTGCCGCGGCCAAGTAAGCAATTCAAAGGAACACGCCCATGAACGTTTCCGCCTGGTCCATACGCAACCCGATTCCGGCGGTGATGCTGTTCGTGCTGCTCACCTTCGGTGGGTTGCTGTCGTTCAACGCGATGAAGGTGCAGAACTTTCCGGACATCGACCTGCCGACCGTGACGGTCTCGGCGTCGCTGCCCGGCGCCGCGCCTTCGCAGCTTGAGACCGACGTCGCGCGCAAGCTCGAGAACTCCATTGCCACGGTGCAGGGCCTGAAGCACATCACCACCAAGGTGCAGGACGGCGCCGCCACGCTGATCGTCGAATTCCGCCTCGAGAAGCCGGTGCAGGAAGCCGTGGACGACGTGCGCTCCGCGGTGCAGCGCGTGCGCGCCGACCTGCCGGCCGACGTGCGCGACCCGGTCGTCACCAAGCTCGACTTCGCGGCCCAGCCGGTGCTGGCCTTCACCATTGCCTCGTCGGCCATGGACAGCGAGGCACTGAGCTGGTTCGTCGACAACGACGTCACCAAGAAGCTGCTCGCGCTGCCCGGCGTGGGCGCGGTGAACCGCGTGGGCGGCGTCACGCGCCAGGTGCACATCGACCTCGACCCGAGCAAGCTGCAGGCGCTGGGCGCCTCGGCGGCCGACATCTCGCGCCAGCTGCGCCAGGTGCAGACCGAAAGCGCGGGCGGCCGTTTCGACCTTGGCGGCAGCGAACAGCCGGTGCGCACCATGGCCACCGTGAAGTCGGCCGACCAGCTCGCCGACATGCAGATCGTGCTGACCGACGGCCGGCGCATCCGCCTCGACCAGGTGGCGCGCGTGAGCGACACCATCGCCGAGCCGCGCGCGGCCGCGCTGCTCAACGGCAACCCGGTGGTGGGCTTCGAAGTGGCGCGCAGCCGCGGCGCCAGCGAAGTGGAAGTGGGCCACGCGGTGCAGAAGGCGCTGGCCGACATGCGCGCGCAACGCCCCGACATCGAGCTGACCGAGGCCTTCAACTTCGTCGACCCGGTGGAAGAGGAATACAACGGCTCGCTGCACCTGCTGTACGAGGGCGCCATCCTCGCGGTGATCGTGGTCTGGCTGTTCCTGCGCGACTGGCGCGCGACCTTCGTCTCGGCGATTGCGCTGCCGATGTCGGTGATTCCGGCGTTCATCGGCATGCACCTGCTGGGCTTCTCGGTCAACGTGATCTCGCTGCTCGCGCTGTCGCTGGTGGTCGGCATATTGGTGGACGACGCGATCGTGGAGGTCGAGAACATCGTGCGCCACCTGCGCATGGGCAAGTCGCCCTACCAGGCGGCCATGGAGGCGGCGGATGAAATCGGCCTGGCCGTGATCGCCACCACCTTCACGCTGATCGCGGTGTTCCTCCCCACGGCCTTCATGAGCGGCGTGGCTGGCAAGTTCTTCAAGCAGTTCGGCTGGACGGCATCGCTCGCGGTGTTCGCCTCGCTGGTGGTCGCGCGGGTGCTCACGCCCATGATGGCGGCCTACATCCTGAAGCCCGTCGTCGGCGCCGAGAAGGAACCCGGCTGGCTGCGCTGGTACATGCGCGCGGTGACCTGGAGCACGCACAACCGCTTCAAGACGATGGTGCTGGCCACCCTCTTCTTCTTCGGCTCGCTGGCGATGATCCCGCTGCTCAAGACCGGCTTCATTCCGCCGGACGACAACTCGCAGACGCAGATCTACCTGTCGCTCGCGCCCGGCTCCACGCTGGCGCAAACCACCGCGGCCGCCGAGGAAACCCGCAACCGCGTGATGCAGATCAACCACGTGAAGAGCGTCTACACCACGGTGGCCGGCGGCAGTGCGGGCGGCGACCCGTTCGCGAACTTCGGCACGCCCGAGACGCGCAAGGCCACGCTCACCATCAAGCTCGATGAGCGCGGCGACCGGCCGCGCAAGCAGGTGATCGAAAACCAGATTCGCGCCGCGCTCGAAACGCTGCCCGGCGTGCGCAGCACCGTGGGCCTCGGAGGCTCGGGCGAGAAGTACATCCTGGCGCTGACCGGCGAAGACCCGGTGGCGCTGGCCAGCGCCGCCAGCGCGGTCGAGAAAGACCTGCGCACCATTCCTGGCCTGGGCAACATCACTTCCACCGCGAGCCTGATCCGCCCCGAGATTGCGGTGCGCCCCGACTTCGCACGCGCCGCCGACCTGGGCGTGACCAGTTCCGCCATCGCCGAAACGTTGCGCGTGGCCACGCTGGGCGACTACGACCAGTCGCTGGCCAAGCTCAACCTCGCACAGCGGCAGGTGCCGATCGTGGTGAAGCTGGAAGACTCGGCGCGAAAAGACATCGACCTGCTCGGACGCCTGGCAGTGCCAGGCACGCGCGGGCCGGTCATGCTGAACCAGGTGGCTTCGCTCACGATGGAAGGCGGCCCGGCCGTCATCGACCGCTACGACCGCTCGCGCAACGTGAACTTCGAGATCGAGCTGTCGGGCGTGGGCCTGGGCGACGCCAAGGACGCGGTGACGAAGCTGCCGTCGATCGTGAACCTGCCACCGGGCGTGCGCATCGCCGAGATAGGCGACGCGGAAGTCATGACCGAGCTGTTCGCCAGCTTCGGCCTCGCGATGCTGACGGGCGTGCTGTGCATCTACATCGTGCTGGTGCTGCTGTTCAAGGACTTCCTGCACCCGGTCACCATCTTGTGCGCGCTGCCGCTGGCCCTGGGCGGTGCCTTCGTGGGGCTGCTGATCGGGCAGAAGGCGCTGTCGATGCCCTCGCTGATCGGGCTCATCATGCTGATGGGCATTGCCACCAAGAACTCGATTCTTCTGGTGGAGTACGCCATCGTCGCGCGCCGCGACCACGGCATGAGCCGCTGGGACGCGCTGCGCGACGCCTGCCACAAGCGTGCGCGGCCCATCATCATGACCACGCTCGCCATGGGCGCGGGCATGCTGCCGATTGCGGTCGGCTTCGGCGCGGCGGATTCGAGCTTCCGCTCGCCGATGGCGATGGCGGTGATCGGGGGGCTGATCACCTCGACGGTGCTGAGCCTGCTGGTTGTGCCTGCCGTGTTCACCTACATCGACGACATCGAGCACTGGATTCGTCGCACCGTGCGCAAGCTGCGCGGGCAGCCGGCGGATCCGCATATCGACGACGACCTGGTCGAGACGCCTGCGGCGGGGCGGTAAGGCGCCCCGGCGGAAATAAAAAAAGCTGCGGCATTGCCGCAGCTTTTTTCCGTGCCCCAAGGCGGCTCAGCGGATCAGGCGTCCAGCTGTGCCAGCCGCTTCAGCTTGCGTTCGCTCATGCGCTTGGCCAGGCGCGGAAGCACCAGCACGGCCACCACGATGACGACCAGCGCGATCGACATCGGGCGCTGGAAGAACACCACTGCGCTGCCTTCGCCGATCGACATGGCGTTGCGCAGCTGCGCTTCGGCGAGCGGGCCGAGGATCATGCCGACCAC
The DNA here is from genome assembly GCF_051992195.1 of Variovorax sp. YR566. Classification (NCBI taxonomy): domain Bacteria; kingdom Pseudomonadati; phylum Pseudomonadota; class Betaproteobacteria; order Burkholderiales; family Comamonadaceae; genus Variovorax; species Variovorax sp. YR566. Next base: position 4,302,292 of record NZ_CP197092.1, read on the forward strand.
CACGGGTGCGGTCGGAAAGTCGAAGCGACGCATCACCACGCCCAGCAGCCCGATGGCGTACAGCAGGAACAGGTCGAACCCGCTCTGGCGCATGCCGTAGGCACCCACCGTCGCGAAGATCAGGATGCCGGCGTAGAGCTGCGGCTTCGGAATCTTCAGCAGCTTGACCCAGAGGCCGACCATCGGCAGGTTCAGCACCAGCAGCATCACGTTGCCGATGTAGAGCGAGGCGATCAGCGCCCACACCAGCGCGGCCGAGGTGGTGAACAGCTGCGGGCCCGGCTGGATGCCGTAGTTCTGGAACGCGCCCAGCAGGATGGCGGTGGTGTTCGAGGTCGGAATGCCGAGCGTGAGCAGCGGGATCAACGCGGCCGTCACGGTGGCGTTGTTGGCGGCCTCGGGGCCGGCCACGCCTTCGATGGCACCGGTGGTGCCGAACTCGGCCTTGGCGTCCTTGTCCTTGGCGAGCTTCTTTTCCATCGCATAGCTCAGGAAAGTCGGAATCTCGGTGCCGCCGGCCGGAATGCAGCCGAAGGGCGTGCCGATGGCAGTGCCGCGCAGCCAGGCGGGAATGGATCGCCTCCAGTCGCGCTTGGTCATGTGCACGCGGCTGAGCTTGTTCTGGCCCTCGACCACCTTGCCTTCATACAGCACGGCGTACAGCACTTCGGCCACGGCGAACAGGCCCACGGCCACCAGCACGATCTCGATGCCGTCGAGCAGCTCAGGCACGCCGCCGGTGTAGCGGCCCTGGCCCGAAATCTGGTCGAGCCCGACGCAGCCGGCCGCCAGGCCGACGAACAGCGCCGTCATGCCGCGCAGCGTGCTCTTGCCGAGCACCGCGCTCACGGTGGTGAAGGCCAGCAGCATGAGCAGGAAGTACTCGGGCGGGCCGAGCTTGACCGCAAACTCGGCCACAAAGGGCGCGAACAGCGTGACGATGACGGTGGCAATGGTGCCGGCCACGAAAGAGCCGATGGCGGCCGTTGCGAGCGCCGCGCCCGCCCTTCCGCTCTTGGCCATCTTGTTGCCCTCCATCGCCGTCACCATGCTCGCGGTTTCGCCGGGCGTGTTCAGCAGGATGGAGGTGGTCGAGCCGCCGTACATGGCGCCGTAGTAGATGCCCGAGAAGAAGATCATCGAGGCCGTGATGTCGACCTTGCCGGTGATGGGCAGCAGCATGGCCACCGCCACGGCCGGGCCGATGCCGGGCAGCACGCCCACGGCCGTGCCCAGGGCGCAGCCGACGAGGCACCAGAGCAGATTGATCGGGGTGATCGCCGTGGCGAAACCCGCCATGAGTGCGTTGAAGATTTCCATGTCAGAACCACCCGGTGGAAGTGAGGCCAGGCAGGTTGATGGCCAGGAATTGCGTGAACATCCAGAACACAGGAGCCGCGATCAGCGCGCCGGTGACGATGTCGATGAGCCAGGTGCGCGGTGAGTTGACGCCGCCCTGTCCGCTGGCGCGGCGCAGGCCCTGCACGGCCAGCAGGTAGCACAGCGTGCAGCTCACGATGAAGCCGAGCGTGGTGATGAGCGCCGCGTTGAGCAGCAGCCCCGCCGACACCCAGACAAAGCCGGGCCAGTAGGCATGCTCCGCGCCCGAGGGCGCATCGAGCTCGCGGAAGCCGCCGGTGCGTGCCTCCCACAGGATCCACCCGCCGCACAGCACGAGCACCACGGACACCAGCCAGGGCAGGAAGTTGGGGCCGACGCCGCCGTAGCCGGCTTCGGAAGAAATGCCGATGGCGCCGAAGGCCAGCGCCAGGCCGGTCAGCAGCACGCCGACGCCGACCAGGGTTTGCGGCCACGTGGCCGCGGGTTGCGTAGGGGCCGAGGATTCTGGAGTTGTCATTTTTTTGTCCTGGGGTGGGAGTACGGGTGCCCCTTCCAGAAACACCGCGGAACCGGCTTTGCCGGGCCGCAGGTGTTGCCCCCGGTAGGGGGTTGGCGCGCGCGACACGAAGTGCGTGCAGCCTGGGGGCGAGCCGATTTCAGACCATGCCGGATTTCGTCATGATGGCGCGCAGGCTGGCGAAGTCGTCGTCGACGAACTTGGCAAAAGCTTCGCCCGACAGCACGGCCGGCGTCCAGTCGTTCTTCTTGAGCGATTCGGCCCACGACGCGCTCTTCATGGCGGCCAGCACCATGTCGGTCAGCGCCTTGCGCTGCTCGGCCGAGATACCGGGGGCGCCGTACACGCCGCGCCAGTTGCCGATTTCGACGTCGATGCCCTGCTCCTTCAGCGTGGGCACGTTGATGCCCGGCAGGCGCTGCGCGGAGGTGACGGCAATGGCCTTCATCTTGCCGGCGGCGATGTATTCGGCGAATTCGCTGTAGCCGCTGCCGCCGACGGTAACGTTGCCGCCCAGGATGGCGGCGGTGGCTTCACCGCCTCCACGGAATGCCACATAGTTGATCTTGGAAGGATCGGCGCCCACCTTCTGCGCGATCATGGCCGCGGCGATGTGCTCGGTGGACCCGCGCGAACCGCCGCCCCACTTCACGCTGCCCGGGTCCTTCTTGAGCTGGTCGACCACGTCCTTCATGGTCTTGAGCGGCGAATTGGCCGGCAGCACGAACACGTTGTATTCGGTGGTCAGGCGCGCAATGGGCGTGGCCTGCTCGAGCTTGACCGGCGGCTTGCCGGTGATGATGCCGCCCAGCATGACCGAGCCCATGACCATCAGCGCGTTGGCGTCGCCCTTGGAACCGTTCACGAACTGGGCCAGGCCCAGTGCGCCGGCAGCGCCGCCCTTGTTGTCGTAGGTGACGGTGTCGGCCACCTTGGCATCGCTCAGCGCCTTGCCCAGCGCACGGCCGGTGGTGTCCCAGCCGCCGCCCGGGTTGGCGGGGATCATCATCTTGACGTTGGCTGCAGCACGTGCCGAGAGCGGCAGCGCTCCGGCGGCGGCCAGTGCGGCCAAAGACTTCAGAAAGGTGTCGCGACGCATGCGTGTCTCCTGGAATTGGAAGGAACTTGAAAGGAAGCTGACTTTTAGCTGAGCGCTATCATGCGCCGCCCCGCTGTCAGTTGGCTGTCCGCCAGACTGGGGAAAACACCAAAGTAAACACGCCCGCCGCCACCGTATGAAGCTGCTGCTGGTCGAAGACGACCCCTCGATGCAAATCACCCTGCAGCGAACCCTCGGGCGCCGCCGGATCGACGTGCGCGTCTGCGGCGACGGGGCCGAAGCCGTCGCCCAGTGGCGCGCCATCGAGCCCGACGTGGTCGCCCTCGACCTGAGCCTGCCCAACCTCGACGGCCTGCAGGTGCTGGCCCAGGCACGCGCCGAGGGCCTGCGCACGCCGGTGCTGCTGCTGACGGCGCGCGGTACGGTCGGCGACCGCATCGTCGGCCTGAACGCCGGTGCCGACGACTACCTGCCCAAGCCCTTCGACCTCGACGAACTCGAAGCCCGCATTCGCGCGCTGCGCCGGCGCAGCCACGGCGTTGCCGGACCGGACGCGGGGCTCAACCCGCAGGAGATCGGCGGGCTGCGCTTCGAGCCCGACAACGGCGCCATCTACAACCGCGCCGAACTGCTCGAACTCACGCCGCGCGAGCTGGCGCTGCTGAAGGCACTGATGATGAAGCCGGGCCACGCCGTGACCAAGGAGCGCCTGTTCGAGCTGGTGTTTCCGGGCGAGACCGAGGTGCAGTACGAGGCTATCGAGGTGGTGGTGTACCGCCTGCGCAAGAAGCTCGCGGGCACCGGCGCGGTGCTGATGACCATGCGCGGCCTCGGCTATTTATTGCGCCCCGAGGCATGACCCGCGTCTCCTCGCTTCGTGCGCGGCTGCTGCTCGGCATCCTCGCGCCGATTGCGGTGTTCATCGTGATCAACAGCGTGAGCCTGTACCGCCAGAGCCTCGCAGCCGCCACCACGGCCTACGACCGCACGCTGCTCGCCTCGGCCAAGACCATCGGCGAACAGCTCGACGTGGAGGGCTACGACGACCTGGCGCAGCTGCGGGCCATCGTGCCCTATTCCGCGCTCGAGGCCTTCGAGGCCGACAACCGCAGCCGGCTGTTCTACCGGGTCTCGGCGCTCGACGGTGAAATGATCTCGGGCTTTGCCGAGCTGCCGTTCTGGCGCGGCCGCATTCCGGACCGCAGCGCGTACGCAGCGCTGGTCGACTTCTACGACGCGCAGTTCCGCAACCAGCCGGTGCGCGTCGCGGTGCTGCTGCAGCCTGTAGCAAGCGCAACCGGCCGTGGCATGGCCGTGGTGCAGGTGGCCGAGACGCTGGAGCTGCGCGAGACACTGGTGCGCAAGCTGCTGATCGACACGCTGTGGCGCCAGCTGCTGCTGATGGGCGTGATCGCGCTGGTCACCGTGTTCGTGGTGCAGCGCGCCACGCGGTCGGTGCGCGAGCTTGGCGAAGCCATCGAGAAGCGCCAGGCCGACGACCTCTCGCCCATCGACGCGCCCGACGCGCCGCGCGAGCTGCGGCCGCTGATCGACGCCACCACGCAGGTCATGGGCCGGCTGCAGCAGCTGCTCGACCACCAGAAGCGCTTCGTGCGCGACAGCGCCCACCAGCTGCGCACGCCGCTGGCTGTGCTGAAGGCACAGGTGCAGTCGGCGCAACGCGGCGACGTGGCGCCCGAGCAGGCGCTGGGCGAGATCAGCCACACGGTGGAGCGCGCGACCACGCTGGCCAACCAGATGCTGTCGCTCGCCAAGGTGGAGCAACTGCGCCAGCAGCCGGAGTCGGTGACGCTCGACTTCGGCGAGGTGGCCCGGCAGATCGCGCTCGACCTGTCGCCGCTGGTGGCCGACAAGGCGCTCGACTTCGAACTCGCCATCGACGAGCCCGTGCCGGTGCAGGCCCATCACTGGATGCTTCAGGAGCTCACGCGCAACCTGCTGCACAACGCGATCAAGCAGAGCCCCGCGGGCGCCGCGCTGTCGGTCTCGGTGCGCTCCGAAGGCGGGGACGCGGTGCTCACGGTGCGCGACAGCGGCCCCGGCATCTCGCCCGAGCTGCGGCAGCGCCTGTTCGCGCCCTTCTCCGCCGGCAGCACGTCGAGCGGCTCGGGGCTGGGGCTGGCGATCTGCCGCGAGATCGTGCTGGCGCTCGGCGGGCGCATCAGCCTCGACAACCGCAGTGCGCCGGCCGGGGAGGATGGCGCCGAACGGGTGATCGGGCTCGACGCCGTCGTGCGCCTGCCGCTGTCGTCGGCGCCGCTCTCGCGGCACAATTCCTGAAATCCACTTCCGACACTCCATGGACCGTCTGCGCATCGACAAATGGCTCTGGGCCGCCCGCTTCTTCAAGACGCGCTCGCTGGCCGCGGAGGAAATCGGCAAGAACCGCGTGCAGGTGAACGGCGACGTCGCCAAGGCCTCGCGCGAGGTCAAGGCGGGCGACACCGTGGCCATGCGCATGGGCCCGCTGACGCGAACCGTGAAAGTGCTCGGCCTCAGCGGCCAGCGCGGACCGGCACCGGTCGCGCAGCAGCTCTACGAGGAAACAGCCGAAAGCGTGGCGGCGCAGGCCGCGTTCCGGGAGCTGCGCCGCATGGGCAGCGAACCGGCGCTGGCCATCGAACAGGGCCGCCCCACCAAGCGCGACCGGCGCGATCTCGATGGCGCAGTGCGCCAGCATGCCGATTGGGACAACCGCTGGAGCGCCTCGCTGCCCCCTGAAGACGACGACCGCTGACGACCATCCGTCGGGTCGATCGCTTACGCTGTCGGCTTCGTTGTTCTTCACGGAGTCCTGCTTCATGGCCAGCTTCAAGAAATACCGCGTCGGCGGCAAGTTCAAGCTCTCGCACATCGACCCCGGCGACACGCCCTTCTGCGAGGGCGACGAAGCCTCCCAGCGCGCCGAAGTCGATGCGCTGGCCGTCGAGCTCGACGAGCTGCAGGACCTGCTGCACGCGGAGGGACGGCGCAAGCTGCTGCTGGTGCTGCAGGGCATGGACACCAGCGGCAAGGACGGCACCGTGCGCTGGGTGTTCTCGCGCACCTCGCCGCTGGGCGTGCGCGTATCGGCCTTCAAGGCGCCGACCGTGGACGAACGCGCGCGCGACTACCTCTGGCGCTGCCACGCCGTCGTGCCGCGCACCGGGGAGATCATGGTGTGGAACCGCAGCCACTACGAAGACGTGCTGGTGCCCGTGGTCGAAGGCTGGATCGACAAGGCCGAGGCGAAGCGCCGCTACGCGCAGATCAACGACTTCGAGCGGCTGCTCACCGAGACCGGCACGGTGGTGGTCAAGTGCATGCTCCACATCGACAAGGACGAGCAGCGCGAACGCCTGCAGGCCCGCATCGACACGCCCGGCAAGCAATGGAAGTTCAGCATGGACGACCTGGAGGTCCGCACCAAGTGGAGCGCCTACCAGCAGGCCTACCAGAGCGCGCTGGGCGCCACCTCGACCGACCATGCGCCGTGGTACGTGGTGCCCGCCAACAGCAAGCGGCACCGCAACGTGATGATCGCGCAGCTGCTGGTGAAGACGATGCGTCAGATGAAGCTCAAGGCTCCGCCGCCGGACCCGGCGCTCAAGGGAATGATCGTCAAGTGAGCGACGGCTGAGCAGGCAGGGGCTCTCGCGGGCCCATCGAAAGCTCAGGAGCGGCGGATCAACGCCTGCGCCAGCACGCGGCACTTGCCGAACTCGCAGCGCACCGCCCAGGTTCCGCCGTTGTCACAAGGCACGTTGTAGGTTTCGTAGCCGGGGCCCTTGGCCGTGAGTTCGGCGCGCGGCTGAAGGTTGCAGCGGCCGGCCTTGGCCAGCGTTTCGACGTTGTAGGTATCGACGCCGGTGCGGCGCGGTTTCATGACGACGCCGGGGTCGAAGGTGTTGCCATAGAACGAGTCGCGCACGTTGGGGTCGAGGTTGCGATAGCCGCGCTTGGCCATGCAATGCACGATGGCGATCTGCTGGTGCTCGGCAATCAGCTCCGAGTCGGGACGGCCGTTCCAGTCGATGACGGCGGCGGTGATGCCGGTGTACGACGCCGCGGCGACGATGCCCTGCCCGTACACCGTGATCAGGCCGACGCCCAGCGCGCCCCACATGGCGTCGCCGGTTTCGCTGCGCGCCGTGATGCGGTTCGACGCCGTGCGGCATTCGGCCACGTCGTTGTCGTAGCGCACCTTGTCCACGCCCTCCATGGCGACCATGGGCACATAGGAAGTGCCCCTGCCCGTTCCGGGCTCGGTGGGTGTAGTCGGTGCGCTGGCGCAACCGGCCAGGGCCACGGCAGCGAACGCAATGCTCAGCAGCAGCTTCATGCAATCCCTCGTCTTCTTCGCGATAGTTGCGGGGATTTAACCATACATATAGTTACTCTTGAACCGCATTTGTCGTGAATGCACTACGGCCGACCTGGATCAGTGGGGCCATACCGAGAAGCCCTGGGCGAGCAACATCGCGCGCATGGTTACAGAATGAGAAAATAGGTTACATAAGCGCTGCCGCATCAGCTTTGGGCGCGACTCATCCGAACACCCCTTGAACTACCGTCCCGCACCCTTCTTCGCCAACGTGGTGCTCGTCCTGTCGATGGCACTGCTGGGCGCCATCGGTGCCTTCCTGGGCGGGACGGCCGGCCTGCAACAGTCCGACTCGCTGCTGCACCTGACGCGCGCCGACTGGCAGGTCGACGAAGCCTCGGGCTTCAGCACTCCGCCGTTGAAGCAGGACAGCGGCGCCCTGCCGGACACCTGGAAGCGGGTCGAACTGCCCCTGGCCCTTCCCATCGCGCTGCTGCGCCAGGCGGAGGCCTCCTCCACCAGGACGACGCGCACGACCTGGATCAGGCTGTCCACGCGCGGCCTGCCGCCCGACGCCGGGCCGCTGGCGTTGTACGGCATCCGGATCAAGACCGACGGCACCATCGCGGTCTATGCCGACGGGCAACTGGTCCATCGCGCGCAGCAGTCGGGTCCGTTGTGGAACAGCACCCGCACTCCGCTGTGGGTCCAGCTGGACAACAGTGCCGACAGCAAGCCGCCCAGCGAGATCCTCCTGCGCCTGGAGCACACCCGCAACGCCCAGGTGGCGCTGTCGTCGCTGTGGATCGGCCCCATCGACGCACTCAGGGGGCGCCATGGCATGCGCCAGTGGCTGCAGCAGGAGCTGCCCGCGATGCTCGGCGCAGCATTCATGGCCGTGGGCGTGTTCGCGCTGTTCGTGTGGTTCAGGCGCCGCGACGAGACGGGCTACCTGCTGTTCTTCAACCTCGCGGCCACTTCCTTCATGCGGGGACTGCACTTCTACGTGAGCCTGCCCGTCGCCAATGACTGGTTCGCGTGGCTGACCGTCAACTCGCTCTTCTGGCTGGTGATGGTGGTGCACTTCTTCCTGCGCCAGTTGCACGGCCTGCAGCTCAAGTGGCTGACCGTCGGCGTGGTCGTGGCGACCACCACCATCGGCCTCGTCACCCTGCCCGGCTTGAACATCGTGCAGAACACGCCGCAGGTAACGCCCCTGATCTACGCTGTCGCGGCGCTGATGGGCACGCTGGTCTGCCTGGTGGGTAGCGTCAGCGCATGGCGCCGCTCCACCGAAGGCCGGCTGGTCGCGGTCGGCATCGGCATCTGCGTGCTGCTGGGCATGACCGACTGGCTGCTGCAGAACAACTTCATCAGCCCCGAAGGCTGGTATCTGGGGGCGTACACCAACGCCGTCACCTTCAGCGTTTTCGGCGCGCTGATGTACCGCCGCTACATGCACGCCATCGGCGAGGTCGAGCAGCTCAATGCGAGCCTTGCGCAGCGCCTGCAGAAGCGCGAGGCCGAACTCGAGCTCAGCCACCGGCGGCTGCGCGAGGTCGAGCGCCTGCAGACCATCAGCGACGAACGCCAGCGCCTGATGCAGGACATGCACGACGGCCTCGGCTCTTCGCTGATCAGCGCCATCCGCTCGGTCGAAGGCGGCGGCATGAGCGACGACAAGGTCTCGCAGATTCTCAAGAGCTGTCTGGACGACCTGAAGCTCACGCTCGACTCGCTGGAGCCGATCGAGGCCGACCTGCTGCTGCTGCTGGCCACGCTGCGCTACCGGCTGGAACCGCGGCTCGAAGGCACCGGTGTCTCGCTGCGGTGGGAAGTGCAGGAGTTGCCGGCCCTCGACTGGCTCGACCCGTCGAGTGCGCTGCACATACTGCGCATCGTGCAGGAAAGCATCTCGAACATCCTGCGCCACACGCGCGCGACGGAAATTCGCGTGGGCACCTCGCTTGAAGGCGCGGGCGTGCAGGTGACGATCGAGGACAACGGCCAGGGCTTCGACGTCCAGAAGGTGATGGGCAATCAGTCCGCGGGGGGCCGAGGCCTGCAGAACCAGCGGCGGCGAGCGCAGGCGATCAAAGGCGTGGTGCAGTGGGAGTCCAAACCGACGGGAACGCGGTTCGTGTTGTGGCTGCCGTTGCAGCGGGAGAAGCAGGCGGCTTGAGGCCAGCCTTCAGATGGATACCGACTGCGCCGCCTCAGACACATCGGCGCGAGAGACGATTCCGCGCAGATCCGCCCCAGTGGCCAGAGTCCCCATCACTCCGGCGTGCTGACCGCCCAGGCGCGACTCGACGAAGCGCTGTGCCACCGCGCCATCGCTGTGCCTGAGCATCTCGCTCGCCTGGAGCGCAAGGGCCATGCGCGTCACGATGGCGCGCGAATTGCCCTCATCGACTGCACCCGCAGAAAGATCGTCGCGCAGACCGCCGATGAACTTCGCATACGCCGCGTTGGCAACTCCCGGCTGGGAGACTTCATCGAGAAAGACTTCGAGCGAGCCCTTCTCGCGGCCGAGCGCGCGCACCACGTCCATGCACATCATGTTCGTCGTGCCTTCCCAGATCGAATTGAGCGGCGCCTCGCGGTACAGCCGCGCGATGGGGTTCTCCATGATGAAGCCGTTGCCGCCGTGAACCTGCAATGCCTCGTAGACGAAGTACGTCGCACGCTGGCAGTTCCAGTACTTGACCACGGGCGTTGCCACGCGGGCAAGAAGCCGCTCACGTTCGTTCGATTCCATGCTGTCGGTTGCGCGTGCGACACGCATCGCCGACAACATGGCCGCTTCGCTTTCCAGCGCCAGATCCGCCAGCACATTCGTCTGCATGGGCAGGTCGGCCATCCGGCGACCGAAGCCGTCGCGTGTCGATGCGTGGTTGATCGCCAGCGTGAGCGCCTGGCGCATCAGGCCCGCAGAACCCACTGCGAAGTCGAGGCGGGTCAGGTGTGCATGCGACAGGATCTCGCGGATGCCTCGCCCCTCTTCGCCGACCAGCATCGCCCAGGTCTTGTTGAACTCGACCTCGCTCGATGCGTTGGAGCGGTTTCCGCACTTGTCCTTCAGGCGCTGCACGGCAACGCGGTTGGCACTGCCGTCCGGCAGGAAGCGCGGAACGAAGAGACAGCTCACGCCCGAATTGGTTTGAGCCAGCGTGTAGAAGCCGTCGGAAGTCGGAACCGAAAAGAACCACTTGTGGCCCGTCACGTTGTAGATGCGAGCACCGTTCTCGGTTCCGACGAAGGTGGCCGTGGTCTGTGTCTGGCGCAGGTCGGAGCCGCCCTGCTTCTCGGTCATGGCATAGCCGATCACGGCGCCCGTTTTCTGCGGGAGCGGCAGGCGGCGCGGGTCGTAGCGACCGGAGAGCGTCTTCTCCCGCCACATTGCAAACTCCGGCCGCCCCGCAAAACCGGCGCAGGCAGCGTATGCCATGCCAGTGGGGCATCCGGTGCCGTTCTCGACCTGGTTCCACAGGTAGCTCAGCACCGCACGCGCGAGGTGGCCCGACGGCTCATTGGTTGTCCATGCAAGGCTCGGTACGCCATGCGCGAAACCCAGGGCCATGAGTTGATGCCAGGCGGGATGAAACTCGACCCAGTCCAGACGATTGCCGAACCGATCATGCGTGCGCAGTTGCGGGCTGTGCTCGTTGGCCAATCGTGCAAGGTCCTGCACCTCTTCATTGCCCGCCAATGCGCCGACCGCCGTTGCGTCAGGAATGCTCCAGGCCGCATGACGCTCCACGAGCTCTCGTAGAGCCACATCGCCTGTGAATGCGTTGTGGCCGGTGCAAGCACTGGCCTGGTTGAATACCCTGTGCGTCTCGACGCCATCGGCCAGGGGAAACTGAAACGCCAGAGCCGTACTTTCGAGGGGCATGTTCATGAAGGTCTCCAGAAGTTCGCCGCGCTGCAGGCATAGTGAATCATTCTTCGCGATTCGTGAACCTGAATCCGTTCTTTCCCGGGCCGGGCACCCGACACACCAGGACCGCAAAATGGCACAGTCTTTGCGTGCTCAAGCTACAGCGACCTGGCGCCGCCCCGCCTGCTCCCCAGATCGCGCCGTAGTCACTGGAATAGACAGCCTTGCTCACCATTCAGGTGCCATGCAACCGGTTGGACGCTGAAAGCGTTACAACCGCTGATCCAAACGGAGGCTTCGTTGGCCAAGCTGGACCCTCTGAATACATCGCGCTACTGGCATGTGCCCGGCATGCCTGGCATGGACATGCTGCATGCGGACTTCACGACGCATGAATACGCGCCCCACGTGCACCATTCCTTCGTGATCGCGGTCACCGAGGTTGGAGGCGCCGAATTCAAGAGCCGCGGCCGCACGGGCATTGCCAATCAGCAGGCGCTCCTCGTCTTCAACCCGGCCGAACCCCATTCGGGCCGCATGGGCGGCAGTGCCCGATGGCGGTACCGCGCCCTCTATCTGGCCGAGCCGGGCATCAGGCATCTAATGACGACACTGGGCATCGATCAGACCCGGTACTTCGGGTCGAACATCTACTGCGACCAGGAGCTCATCGGCAGCTTTCTGGAGCTTCATCGGGCCTACGACGGAAACAGCGATCAATGGGACCCTCTGCGGCAGCAGGAGTTGTTCGTTCATAGCTTCGGAACGCTCTTCCAGAGCCACGCACAGCCGGGACAACGCGTGCTCCCGGTGCCGGCAGATGCCAACGTGCTCGCGCCGGTGCTGGAACTGCTGCGCGACTCTTTTGCAGAGCGGTTGACCCTCGAGCAGATGGCGGCGGCCGCCGACCTGACGCCCTTCCAGCTGATCGGCGCATTCAACCGCACGATCGGATTGACGCCCCACACGTACCTCACGCAGTTGCGGCTCAGGGCCGCCATCAGTCACCTCACTGCCGGCCGGCCGCTGATCGAAGCCGCTGTTGCGAGCGGCTTTTACGACCAGAGCGCGCTCACCAGGCACTTCAAGCGCACCTTCGGCATGACGCCTCTCCAGTACGTCCGCGCCCGGACCTGCTGAGAAGCCGCTCCCCCCGCCCTCGAGCCATGCGCTGAGGGCCTTCTTTCCTCCGCTTCTTGTTTCCGCTCGGCTCGCGCGGAATTCGGATTCGTCTTTTTGGCGCGATTGCTCCTGGCCGCAATTTTTACCAATACGGGTTTCTCCGCGCTGACTATCGTGCAACTAAATGGTTTCGACCAGCGCAAAGTAATCAGTTCGTTTTCAATAGTGTTTAACCCACAGGTGACCCATGCAAAATGTTGATCGCGGCATTACTGGTTCCTCCCTCGCAGGATCCGCAATCCTGCTGGAAATAGGTGCAGAGTACGGAATCATTGAATTTCTCCAGAAATCGCCGGTCGTGGACGCTGCAACGGCGTCCCGATCCTGCGGAATCAAGGAATCCGTGATTTCCGCCTACCTCGACTCCCTGAGCAAGGCCGGAATCATCGAGGTGTTGGATGAAAAAGCACCCGCCACCTACAAGGCCGGCAGCAATTTCGACGAATTGATCAATGAAGTCGGATATCTTTCGTGGGCGCTCCGTGCATGTGCCCCATTGATCAACAACGCGAAAGAATTTTCGGAAAACAACGAAGAGGCGCAACTCAAATACCCGCGCAGCGGGGGTTTGGTCGCTCGCACATCGAAATGGATGGGCGAAAAATCCTTCTATCCGCAGCCGGAAAACGCCATCGTAGCGATGGCACCAAAGAAAATCGTAGATCTTGGATCAGGCTCCGGAGGATTCCTGATCCGCATGCTCAGGAAAATTCCGGGCTCAAAAGGCGTTGGAATTGATCTGAGCGCGTCGGCCACCGAACAGGCCGTTCGCGCAGCCAGTGAAGCGGGAATGAGCGACAGGCTTCAGTTCGTGACTGCCCCCATCCAGATCCTCACCGAAGATGCCTCTCTCATCAGGGACGCGGACATCATCCACGCAGGATTTGTCATGCACGATCTTCTTCCCGCCGAAGAAGAAACGCTCGACTCGTTGCTGCGCGCCTGCTGCGCCAATGCAATCAAGGGCACGCTGATCATCGTCGATGCGATTCCTGTTGCTCAATCCAGCTGGGAAAAGCCGTTCGCCGCGGCATTCAATCATCTGCACAATCATTTCATGTCCAGAAAGCTTCTCAGTGAAGATGAATGGACTGAAAAATTGTTCCGCGCGGGCTTTTCCAATGTGCGGGTCGAAATACTTGATCACCCTGGAGGGCGAATGTTGATGGCCAGTAAATAATTGAATTTTCACGGCATTTTTTAACCAACTGTAATTAGGAGCACGAAATGAGCGTTACCATTTCCGATCTGGTTGAGAGAGTTAAAAGTCATCGTTGCTATTCCCACCCGATTTTCAAGAATTGGGTCAAGATCGAACCGGAGCCTCCTGTTGTGGGAGCCCTTTTCCACCAGATCCAGAGCTTCTGCGCGTCCACGCGTCCCGGATGGAGTTTTCCGGATGCGCTCAAGGAGCACGGGCTGCACAGGCAGAGCGAGCTGCTGGAAGAAATCGTCGAGAGCGAATCTGGCCACGGTCCTGAACTGGCGACGATGGCGGGATACATCGTCAACCAGTCGGCCGAAAAGCCCGTGTTTGCAGACCTCTACAACCAGGAGAAGGTCGAAGCGAAGCTCAAGGACTTTTCCAACCAGTTGCTCGGCTCCCTGCCCGGCTACGACATGGACACCGGGTTGACCGCGCAAGTCCGCAAGGCCATCGGCGTCTTCGATCACCGCAAGATGACGGACATCGAAAACACCTACCGGAATCTCGGCACCACGCTGGCGCTGGAAATGATCTCCAACCAGCAATTGATTCCGGGCGAAAAGTATTGCCTGGTGGACAGCGGCATCTACAACGCCGACCTCGAAGTGCCTGAAATGCACTACCTGCTGGAGCACTGGGGCGAAGTCGGCGCCGAGCAGCACCACGAGCAAAACGCCCGCACCGCGGTCGAACTCGCCTTGAAAACCGAGTACGCCCACTTGGTCATCGAAGGCGCGGACGATTTTCTCGATTCGCTGACCGGCCTCTGGGACGTTCTGGATGCGGCATTGCTGCAATCCGGCGTCGCCGCGGAGCAAAGAAAAGTGGCTTACGTATAACGGCGGCGCCAAGCCTGGTTGTCATATGGTCGCCTATCTGATTGGCCGGATGTCCATTGTGGACCCGGATCAATACAACCAATATAAGCAACTCACGCCCGGGATCATAGAAAAGTTCGGAGGCAGGTTTCTGACGCGGGGAGGCGAGCGCATGCATTTGGAAGGCGCTCTGGATGATCGGCGCGTGGTTCTTGTCGAATTCAAATCTGCCGATGCGGCGAGAAAATTCTACGAATCGCCGGAATACACCTTTGCAAAGGAATTGCGAAAGGATGCTGCAGCCGATATGCAGCTCATGGTGATCGAGGGATTTGAATAGCGATAGCTTTTTGCCCTGCCCTTTTGATGCTTTAAAAAACAAACTGGCTGGCACGACCGATGGAGACCCGGTCGTGCCGGAACGAAATATGACGACTATTGCCCTACCTGTTGCTTCAAAAAGCAAAAACTTCTTTTCTTTCGTTGCGCTTCTGCTTGGCGCGGCGGCGCTGGCGCTGGGCGGCGTTTTTCTGCGCCACAGCGAATTGCCTCCAACCGCGAGCGCGGTCTATCGGGTTGCGCTGGCAATTCCGATTTTCTTTCTGCTCGACATGCTTGCGGCAAGAGCCGAGCCCGTGCGCACGACCGGCTCACCCGCTGAAAAAATGCCGGCCATTCCGATCAAGCTAATTCTTGTCGGATTCATCTTTTCCGGAAATCTGGCGCTTTATCACTGGTCGATGACGCTGACCACGCTGGCCAATTCCAATCTTCTTGCCAACCTTGCCCCGATCTTCGTGGTGCTTGGGTCCAACCTGTTTCTGGGGAAGAAATTCAAGCCTGGCTTTCTGTTCGGAATGCTGTTTGCGCTGGCCGGCGCATTCATCCTGATCGGACATCGGCTGGATTTTGGTTCGACCTACATGGCAGGAAATCTGTTAGGTCTTTTGACCGCAGTTTTTTACGGCTCATATCTTCTGGCGGTCAGCCTCGTGCGCTCGAACTATCGAACGATGACCGTCATGGCGTGGAGCAGCGTCGGTACGTTGATCATTCTCCTGCCCATCACGATCCTGCGCGGCGAGTCGCTTGTTCCGCACACGATCAACGGAATGCTGATGCTGCTGGCCTTGGCTGTCGTGTCGCATGTCGGAGGCCAGGGCCTCATTGCATATGCGCTGGCCAAGCTCCCGGCCGCGCTTTCTTCAATCACCCTGCTGATACAGCCTGTCATTGCAACCGTGCTCGGCGCCTATCTGTTCCACGAATATCTGAGCGCCACCGAGTTTGCGGGGGCCGTGATCATTCTGATCGGCATCGTTACCGCACGTCGATTTTCATAAGTGTTTCGCCAACCGAGGAATTCATGTCTCCTTATCTCTGCCATATCGAACCCGATTGCTTTCAATTCGAAGCCAATGTCATAGCGCGCCGCCCGAATGCGGTTCTTCTCGACCGGTCTTTCTTCTATCCGGGCGGTGGCGGGCAATTGGCGGATCGCGGCACGCTGCAATGGAATGGTGGCGAAATCAAGATCGGCCGGGTCGAAACGGAGGGTCGCAATGCGTGGCACATCTTCGACGAAGCTGAAACCGCCTCCATTCCCGGCGACAAGGTCGTCGCCAAAGTGGATCAGGATTTCCGCTTCATGATGAGCCAATTGCACACGGGCCTGCACATCCTCAATGCGCTCGTCTATCAGCGCTTCGAGGGCTCGCTGGTAACGGGCGTGCAAATGGCGGCCGACGGCACGGCCCGCATCGACTTCGACTTGCCCGCGGCCGACAACAACGAGTTGCGCAAGCTCGAGCCAGAACTCAACACCCTCATCTCCGACGGGCTGCAGGTGAATGCGGTGTACCTCGACGCAGCCGGACTCTCGCGCGAACCTGGGGTGCTACGCAGCCGGTCCGTAGCACCGCCGAGCCAGGACGACGGCACCACGCGCATCATCGAAATCGTGGGACTCGACCGGCAAGCCTGCGGTGGAACGCATCTTTCGAAGACTTCGCAATCGGCACCGTTGCGCATCCTGAAGATCGAGAACAAGGGGCAGCACAACCGGAGGATCCGGATCGGCCTGGTCAAATAAGACGAGCGAGCCATGCCGCCCGTTGAACCGCCCCCCTCGCGCCCTCTGCCCGAGGGCTTTTTGCCTCCGAACTGCACGTTCTCCGAGCAAGACTGGCCGGTTCTGGCCAGGCAATGGTTTCCGGTCTCACGCGTCGACGAGGTGCCGGCAAAGCCGAGGCAGGTGATCTTGCTGAATCTGCGGTTGGCCATCTATCGCATGCCGGATGGCATTCGCATCGGCCGGGACATGTGCCCGCATCGCGGACTGCCATTGAGCACGGGGCGCATCGAAGAAGACGAACTGGTCTGCGCCTACCACGGCCTGCGCTACGGGTCCGATGGGCAATGCCGCAAGGCCCCGGAGAAGCTTGCACTCAAGACGGTGGAGTGCTTCAGGATCATGATGTTTCCTGCTGTTGAACGCCATGGCCTTGTCTGGACTTGCCTGATCCCTCAAGGCGAGCCGGGAATACCGGATATTCATTCGACGATCGAAGCCTCCGACCTGGAGCGTCCGGCATCGCCAATCAAACTTCAATATGAAGATTGGATGGGTTCGGCCAAATTCGAATTTTCCGGTGGCGCAATAACAATCGACTCCGAGCATCACCAGTCGCTGCAGGATCTCGCGCTGAACGAGTACCGAAGGCTGTTCAGCGAGATGGGATTGATCACGACAGCGCCCGCATTGCAGCCGTCTCGCGCCTGATCTTGCGGCGCCAAATTTTCACCAATATCACCGCGTCTCCCGATGTCATGCTGTGCCCAACAGCGAGGCCATCACATGACGCAATCATTCCGCCAAGCAAGCCCTGAAGTTCTGTCGCTCACCGATGCGGTGCTCGACGTTCCTCCAGTAGAGCTATCGCTATATCTACACCGCTTGCTGCTGTTTCTAGCCTGCACTCCCGGGCATTGATGCGGCAGCGGCCCTGGAGCAGGCCGTGTCCGCATTCGTTCACATCGAAACTCAAAAAACAGATAAATAAATGACCGTCTTCTCTACCGAGTCTTTTGCGGACCATGAACAGGTGGTCTTCGTATCCGACGATCGGGTCGGGCTTCGGGCCATCATCGCCATTCACAGCACCCGGCTCGGGCCGGCCCTGGGCGGATGCCGCATGTATCCCTACGCCGACGAAGCTTCCGCCCTGCGCGACGTGCTTCGCCTGTCGCGTGGAATGACTTTCAAGGCCGCGGCCGCGGGACTCGGCCTGGGTGGAGGAAAGTCGGTGATCCTCGGCGACCCGCGCAAGAGCAAGACGCCCGAACTGCTGCGGGCGATGGGCGTGGCGGTCAACCGCCTGGGCGGCCGCTACATCACCGCCGAAGACGTGGGCACCACTGTCGCCGACTTCGCCTGGGTGCGACAGAACACCCGGCACGTGGTCGGGTTGCCGGAAGAACTGGGCGGCACCGGAGATCCTTCGCCGACCACGGCACTGGGCGTTTATCACGGCATCGTGGCCAGCGTCGCGCATCGGCTGGACCGCGACCTGCGTGGGCTGACGGTGGCGGTGCAAGGCCTGGGCAACGTCGGCTGGAACCTGTGCCGGTTGCTCGTCGCCGCGGGGGTGCGCCTCACGGTATCCGACGTCGATGCGGCGCTCGCGCGCAAGGCCTGCGCCGAGTTCGATGCGCAGGCGGTCGAGCCCGACGAGATCTATGCCGTTCAGGCCGACGTGTTTTCTCCTTGCGCGATGGGCGCCGTCGTGAACGATCGAACCCTGCCGCAGATGAAGTTCCGGGTGATCGCCGGCGGCGCCAACAACCAGCTGGCCGGCGACGAACATGGCAGGCAACTGCGCGATAAGGAAATTCTGTACGCGCCGGACTTCGTGATCAACGCGGGCGGCCTGATCCGCGTGGCGTCGGAGCACGAGGGTTTCAATTCCACAAAAGTGGATTCGCAGGTGAAAGCCATCGGCGCCACCCTGCACCGGATCTTCGAACTCGCCGGGCGCACCGGCACACCGACCCAATCCGCGGCCATGCAGCTCGTGCAGGAGCGGCTCGGCGGCGGCAACTCCGGCAGAAGCGCGAACAACGGCAACAACAGCGCCAGCAATGCCCTGGCCGAGCGTGTCGCATGACCACCATCGAGATCCTCAGAACCCTGGTGGCATTCGATACGACCTCGCATCGCTCGAACCTCGACCTGATCCACTGGATCGCCGACTACCTCGCGGGACACCGGGTGAAAGTGCACCTGGTGCACAGCGAGGACAAGCGGAAGGCGAACCTGCTCGCCAGCATCGGCCCCGACATGGCGGGCGGCATGGTGCTCTCCGGGCACAGCGACGTCGTGCCCGTGACCGACCAGAACTGGAGCGCCAATCCCTTCACGCTGGTCGAACGCGACGGCCGCTTCCACGGCCGCGGCGCGGCGGACATGAAGGGCTTCATCGCCGCCTGCCTGTCGGCCGTGCCTGCCTGGCAGCGGCGCCCCTTGGGCCGTCCGATCCACCTTGCTTTCTCTTATGACGAAGAGATCGGGTGCCTCGGCGTTCCGGAGCTCGTGAACCGCTTGAAGACGCAAGTGGAAGCCCCCGCGCTGGCCATCATCGGCGAGCCGACCGAGATGCGGATCGGCGTCAGGCACCGGGGTTTCTTCGGGCACAGGGCGCTCTTCAGCGGGCTTCCCGCGCATTCGAGCGACCCGTCGCTCGGCGCCAGCGCGATCGAGCCCGCCGCCTACCTGGTCACCTGCCTGGCCGGGTTGCGGCGCAGCTTTGCCAGCCGGGGTGGCGAGGCCACCATCAACATCGGCCGGATCGACGGGGGCACCGCCATCAACATCGTGCCGGGGTGCTGCGAGGTCTTGTGGGAGTTTCGTCCGCAAGATGAAGCGGCGGCGGAACTCGTGCGCGATACGGTCCGGGATGCGCTGATGGACCTTCCCCTTGGCGTCACGGTCGAGGCGGTGCAGGTAGCGGGCGTGCCGGCGCTGTCGGCACGCGACAACGACGCGGCAGTCTCGGTCGCGCGCGAACTCGGCGCGCTCTGGCCGGAGGCAGACCTGCCGTTCGGCACCGAAGCGGGCTTCTTCCAGCAGGTCGGTATTTCAACGGTGGTATGCGGCCCCGGCTCCATCGCGCAGGCCCATCAGCCGGACGAATGGATCTCCGCAGCCCAGCTGCAGGCGGCCGATCGCTTCATGCAATCGGCCGGCGCATGGGCGCTCGCCGAAGCCGATATCTCACCCGCCCCTTCTCTCAAGACAGCATGAAAAACCTCGACGCAGCCACGGCGGCTGATGCCACCAGCGCCTTCGGCACCCTTGCCTCCAACGAGCCCCACGATGCAACGCGCCGGATGATTCCCGCGGCGGTCATCGGCAACACGCTCGAGTGGTTCGACTTTGCCGTCTACGGTTTCTTCGCGATCACTATTTCCAAACTGTTCTTCCCCACGGGCGACGAAACCTCTTCGCTGTTGCTGACCGTGGCGACCTTCGGCGTGGGCTTCGTGATGCGACCGATCGGTGCAGTGATTCTTGGCGCGCTCGGCGACACACATGGGCGCAAAGCCGCGTTGTCGACAACGATCCTGCTGATGGCGCTTGGAACGGCAATGATCGGCCTGGCGCCGACGTACGCCGATGCGGGCCTCTGGGCGCCCGCGTGGATCGTGCTGGCGAGGCTGATCCAGGGCTTCTCCGCCGGCGGCGAGGTCGGAGGGGCGACGGCGTTTCTCGTCGAGCACGCGCCGAAAGATCGCAAGGGCTACTTCGCAAGCTGGCAGCAGGCCAGCCAAGCCGGTGCACTCCTGCTCGGTTCGCTCTTTGGCGCGACGCTGACGGGGGTTCTGAGCCCCCAGCAACTGGAAGCGTGGGGCTGGCGGATTCCATTCCTGTTCGGCCTGGTCATCGGCCCGGTGGGCTGGTACATCCGCGCCAAGACGCGGGAGCCCGCAACCTTCGAGCGGGCCAAGGCCGCCAACCAACAGGCGTCTCCGCTGAGGCAGGTGATGGGCTCGTACCGCAAGGAAATCGTCGCCGGGTTCGGCGTCACCATCGTGTGGACGGTGTGCACGTATTTCTTCCTGGTCTACATGCCGACGTACGCCGTGCGCACGCTGAAGTTGCCGCAGAGCGCATCGCTGTGGGCAAATGGCGCCGGGCTCCTGGTGCTGGTCGTGCTGGCGCCGGTTTTCGGCGGGCTGTCGGATCGGATCGGGCGCCGGCCGCTGCTGGTCGGGTTTGCTGCCGCGATCCTCGTGCTGGCCTATCCGGCGCTCTGGCTGCTCACGGCGTTTCCGAGTGCTGCGACCTTGACGGCTGTGCTGGTCGTCTTTGCCGTGCTGATCGCCGGGTTCACCGGCCCCGCTCCCGCCGCCATGGCCGAGCTCTATCCACCGCAGGTGAGGTCCACGGGGCTTTCGATTGCGTACAACTTTGCTGTCACGATCTTCGGCGGCTTCGCGCCATTCATTGCCACGGCACTGATCGCCCGGACCGGGAGCCCGCTCGCCCCTGCGTGGTATGTGATGTTCGCCGCGGCCGCCAGCCTGGTGGCGCTCCTGGTCGGAGGTTCGGCTTTGCGCAGCAAGGCTTAGTGCCAAAGTTCTTTTCTGCCATGGGCTCGGACAGAAAAAAGCCCCTGTAGTCTCACAACTACAGGGGCTCTTGTCTTGGCGGAACCGGATGTTTTCGACCCTAGTCCTCAGACTTCTTCCAGTAGTCCGCACCCTTGGTCACACGATAGACCGCCCGCTTCACCACGGAAGGCGATACGCCATGTGCATGGGCTAGCTCGCGATACGTCACCCCACCAGCTCGATACAACGCGACCACCTTAGCTTCAACATCGGGTTCCAGGTTCCGACCTCGCCCAGGCTCCCTACCTCGCTCCCGCGCCGCCAACTGGCCGGCCATCGATCGCTCCCGAATCATTGACCGCTCAAGCTGAGCAACAGCACCCAGTATCTGCACGACGAACACGCCCATGCTATTCGTCGTATCCAGAGGCTCAGTAACGCTCTTTATCGTTGCCCCGACGCGCTCCAGCCGACGCAAGATATCGAGCAGATCGAAAAGACTCCGAGCAACCCGGTCGATCTTGTAGACGACCAATACATCACCGCGCTTCAGCGACGACAAACATCGCGCCAACTCCGGCCGACCTCGCTGCGAAGCACCACTAGCCTTTTCGTGAAAAATGACGTCGCACCCTGCCTTATTGAGCGCGTCAAACTGAAGATGTGTTTCTTGTTCGCGCGTCGATACGCGCGCATAGCCTACGAGCATCTGATCCTCCAAATGTAAGACGCCCAAAGGCGTAATGCATTTGGCCCTCCAACAATGCCACCAACGGAGCTGACAGACACCAGCCCCTAACGCAACAGTGTGAGCACGACCTTCAGCAGCACGAAGCACAACACCACAGCAGCAACAAACAGCCAATTGCGCCGCCAGCCTTGAGCATGACGAATTCGCTTGCGCTCACCCTCCCCTAAGCGGAATGATGCCCGCTCAACATACCCCGTCTTCCGCCGCCACCAATCCCGATACCAATCCCTTTGATCACCAGCCACAGCCCCTCCGATACGTGCCCGACCACGGCGGCGACTGTAGCCTAGCTGGAAGCTAATGAAGCAACGGAGGCGCGGCCTCCTTACAAAACCACAACCTATCGTTGAAGTGGTTCGCCCGAAGGGCAATCGTGGTGTCGCCGGGCAGGTGCTCGAAGCACAGACCGATCAAGTCGGCATAGCTGCACTCGACTTCCATGGTGTGGACTTCGCCGACCTGGACACCATTGCTGCGGCTGTAGCGGTTGGACTCGCTGGGCGCGTCCTTGTAGTCCTTGGTGATGTACTTCGAGACGTAGGCGGCCATCTTCGCGAGGGTCCACTTCCGGTGCCATTTGCCGCGCTTCTTCCCACCGACGAAACACAGCCCGTTGTTGTCGCCAACGATGGACCGCCAGATGCGAGTGCCCAACTCGAAAGCCTTGATCTTGGTCCCCTTGAGCTTGACGTGCTGCGGCAGCTTATGCGTGGCGAGGTGGACGTGCATGGAGCCCCGGTCCTGCCGTTCGAAGGCAGCGCAGTAACGGAACTGGCCGCCGAGGGCGCGCTTCATCCGGCGGACCCATTCTTTGAAATGCGCCTTGCACAGTTCGCGGTCCTCTTGGTTGTCGCGGTAGGTCAGCGTCATCAGCTCGTTGAAGCCCTCGGTGATGATCACTCTGCGGCAAGTCGTTTTGGCCCTGCCAGCAGCCGATTTCAGGGCCTTCTCGCGCCTTTCTTCGATCAGCTCGGCATCCTCGACCGGATCGACCGGGCGGATCGGCGTCCAGCCATCCTGTTTGAACCCGAAGTCGTGGACCTCGCGCCACATGACGTAGGGCGCCGCACTGCGCTCCATGACGCCATTGGCCTCCCAGGTGCGGATGACCCACTTGTCGGGGACTACTACCCCTTCGAACCACAGACCGTTAACATACCGCTCCATTGGCATGGTTTCCTCCTAAGACTCTCTGCCGATCCGGACCCGGGACGTTGACGCGTCGCCGGGTCTTTTTTTTGCCTATCGCACTCGACGTGCGATCGACTGATTCACGTGCGCCGGCCTCGTTGATTCATCCGGCCGAGACTCCAACGCCTCCCAGATCAACCGGCGAGCCTCACCGTCAATCGAACGACCGTTTTTCTCGGCAGCAAGCTCGACAGCAGCCCACCACTCGGCAGGCATCGCAACGGACCTACGGACCCACTCACCACGTTTGAAATAGCGCGCCATTGAGGTGTGTTCCAAAGTGTTTTAAGAACAAGTTAGGCCGCGCTGCGCGCGGCCTCGGCTGGCGCTTCGCGCCTATCCTTCGGCCCCCCGCGCGCGGCTGCAATCGCCCCCGCAACACGTTGAAGCCTGAGGCCCGCAGCCGCGGGCGTTTCTCTGGCCGGCCAGAGACAAGGCAGGGGCATGTAAACCACGCAGCACCAGAGAGCAGATGCCTGCGCCACAAGGGCTCCGGCGTTTTGCTTTGCAGTAGCGCGAGCGCTGGCGCAGGGGCCCGTAAGGCGCATGCCGTCACCGAGCCGGCCGTCGTAAGCCCGGATCACCGCTTGGCGTCCCTGAGGCCCACGGGGTCGCGACGACCGGGCGCATCGATGATGACCGCCGAGGGCGCGGGCGCGGCCTCCGTGGCGGGTTTGTCGAACGAGGCAGGGGTAGGCCCTGCCTGCGCCACTTTGACCTCGGCGTAGGGGTCGAATGGCGGGTTGGCGAGCCACTCCCGGCACTCTGCCTCGCTGATGCTGGCGACGGTGCCCTGCTGGGTGTAGCAACGCACGGTCTTGCCCATCACGTAGCCGGCTGCAATGCGAGGCATCACCGTGACCTTGCGCAGCTGATCGAAGGCGGGGGCCGTCTCAGGCCTAGCGCTCATGCGCGGTATCCAGTCGACGCGATCATCGATGAGCTTCGGGCCGCTGTCAGCCGAGCCGCTACCAGTGAGCGCAGCGCCGACCTTCGCGACGCCGGTAGGTGCAGACGCAGGTGTTGTGCCTGGCACGTTGACACCGAGCGCAGCAGCCGCACCCGGCTTAGACATGATGGTGTTCCAGACGCGCCACGACATAACGCCCACACCCACGAGCGCAGCCACCATGACGACCAGCATCCACGGGAACGAGCGCACAGGCTTGACGTGGAGGCTACTTGACTTGTAGTCCTTGAAGATGGCCTTCGGAAGGCGGTAGCGTTTTTTGATCGGGGCGTTTTTCCACGCCGTACGGCAGTTATCAGCGCACTCGGGCCATTCGTACCACCAGCGGCCAAGTACGCCCAGTTCCCTCAGGTGAACATGGCGACCGATGAGGGCGCGGACGTTGCTGTCTACGAGATTCGGACCCTGACTGATGATGTAGAAATCCAAGCCACGATGCCGATGCGTCTCAAGCTTCGCCACCGAGTCGGGAACCTTGTTCCCGGGCCCACGCGGACGCCAAACGTTTTGCACCTCATCAATGATGATCACCGATCCGTCCGGCACGTCGTTATGCCAGTTGTTCGGATCGGTCAGCTCGGTGTGCGGAATCTTCAGCTCGGGAATGCCGAAGACGAACATCTGCCGATCCTTGGACAGCTCGCGCAGCATGGACACGAGAGCCGCAGTCTTGCCGGTGCCGGGCGCACCGCTGATGAACGTGATCATTGCGTGCCCGACTGGATAGCGAAGCGCTTCAGCACGAGCCAAGCAAGGCCCGACATGATGCCGCCGCTGGTGATGGACATGAAGTCGAAAAAGCCCGCCATCGCAAGCAGTTGAGCCACATCCCCGGCAAGGGCCGAGAAAGCAGTTTTGGCGGCCTGCAGGCCCTGCTGCAGGGCGCTATTGGCACCCACGTAGGTGACGGTGCCAACGCCCATCGCGGAGAGCACGCGAGTGACGATAGGCCAACTGATGCGGGCGATCCATGCGGCTATTCCTTCCATGAAAACAACTCCTTCCGGCCCTCCCAGGCCTGCATGACAACGAGCGCCCAGCCGAGGGCGTGAATGAACAGTTCGGCATCGCTCATGCGTCCTTCCTCGCGAAGCCGAAGAACGTGAGCGCAGCGGAGAACCATGCGAGCGCGATCACCATGGGGCGGATACCAGTAGCGAACAAGCACAGGGGTTCGTAGCTGAAGGCAATGGGGCCAAAGCTCAGCGTGGCGTGCTTGTCGGTGGGGCAACTCGCGGACGATGCGCCCCAACCACTGTCGGGCGTGATCGACAGGTTTTTGTTTTCGTTCGGGACGGGCTTTGCTTCGAGCTCATCGGGCTTGAAGACCTGACACGCAAGGATGTCCGGATGCTCCTTGCAGAGGTCAAACTGCTCGGGCTTGTCACCATCGGGCGTGCCGTTGGTGACAGTCTGCGGGCCAGTGATGCCGGTCGGACTGGTGCCGGTCAAATCCTCTGGCCTTGCATCGAGACGGAAAGGGTCCTCTGCCGTGGGCGCAGGCGTGAAGCGAGTAACCGGCTGGCGGTATTGCTGCGGGTTCGTATTCGGAATGGGGACCGGGTTGCCCTGAGGCACACGCAATGGCTGTGCATTCGGCGGGTTAGCAGTGTCCGGCTCAAAGATGAAGGGCGACGTTGGATCGAGCGGATACGGAAACCCTGGCGGCAATGTCTGCGGCAACGGCTTCGGGGCCATTTCCTCTTCGATCTGCTCGGGAGTAACAACCTGGGGCGGCGGCGTCATAACGCAGCCCGCATCGGTCTTGTACCAACCCACCGGGCACGAATCGGCGCGCGTCTTTAACGCCACGTTGTCCGCTCCCAAAAGTGCGTTATCGCTCTTACGATGAACCTCCCCAAGGCACGATGTACCTTGATAGCCCTTCTCGACCCGGATAGCGTTGGGATTGGCGGCGTTGTATTGCGCGGTACGCGCAGGGTTCACGACAGCACACGCTGTAGCAGCACTGACATACCACTGCCCAGGGATATATGTGTCGTTGCTGTACTCCATGCCGGTGCTCTGCGGCGGCGTCGTTCCGCCGCAAGTCCGAACCCACTGCCCGCCCTGCTTCTCGAAACAATACGACGCGAGCCATGCGACAGTCAGCACCAGACCAACACCGGGAATTAAGCCGCGCGCCGCAGCACCAGCAAGCCCGCGAGCAGCGCCACCACCGAGCCGAAACGCACCACCGGCAACAGGACCACCAGGGATACGCGGACCGGGACCGCGCATGATGCCGCCAAGCTGCTCAGCAGCAGAAGGAGGGGTATGCGTCCACGCGCCAGGAACACCACCGAAACCAGGAGGCGGTGACGGAGAGACATAGGCATGCGACGCACTGGCACAAGCCAGCAGCACACCACCGAAAATCAGCGAAAAACGATCCATGCTGCCCCCAAGATTGCGAGGCAGACGAAGACCGCCTCAGGTGTTATGGCCATGTTGGTTCCCCCAGTCGTGAACAGCAGTCGCGATGAACTTCACCGCCCACGTCGCAGCCCACACGAGAACCACCATCCACGAGAGATTCACCGCATCCCCTGCGGTGATGAGCCCGCACGGTTGCGCGGTGTACGAAGCCGTGACGACGACGGGAGAACCGCCACCGACCGGCGCTAGGCTGTACGTGATCGATGCACCGTCTACCGACGACGCATTGACGACGTAGCTCACTTCGCCCTGACGAACGAAGGAGCCGATTTGCGACGACGCGGAAGCAGCTGCGGCAGCTGCCGCCGTGTCGTAGCAGATCGAGCCGACCTGATAGCTCACAGCACCACCCCCGCGCATTGGCATGCCAGGAGAACGGGGGTGACGCTGCTAGCCATCACAGGCCCTTGCGCATGAACTTGAACGCGAACAGCGCGATCACGGCCACGAGGACCAACGTGGCGACCGAGACGCCATCCGACTTCGCATCGCCGAGCGACGTGGTCACTTCGGTAGGCACCGCAGCCCACACGTTGCCCGCTGCGATCAGCGCAGCACCTTGAACAGCCGCCAGCTTGGCGAAAAAGGTCTTCTTCATTTGAAACTCCTGAAACAGCGCGGGATTGCGCCCGAATGCCCACGGCGTCTCTCGACGTTGGCAGGCATTCAGTCGAAATCACTTTCATCACTCCAGCTCGCGCAGGAACTTGCTCACGTCCATGGCAAGCCAGCGCACGACGTAGATGCACACAGCCATCTCCACACATGCCAGGAGCCAGTGAACGGCAGGCGCGGCAGTCACTCGGCACCATCCTTCCAGCGCATCGCAGGCACCTTGCTGTGATCGCGATGGCGGGCGCGGTAGACACGCTGACCACGTTGGGCAGAAGCCTCAACGAGCACGACGACAGCCAGTGCTGTGCACACCAGCATGGTCATCCAGAGCATCACGAAGACCAGCTCCTGGAAGGTCAGCGCGGAGACCATCACGAGGCCTTGGGCGCAGCAGGCACACGGCCCTGCGCGGGCACGAAGCCGGTAAGGATGGAAACGATGTCGCCCTTCTGCTCGCCGAAGTCGGCGACGCGCAGGGAGAACGTCGCGGAGAACAGGCCGACCTTCACCTGATCGCGCAGATCGGGAAGGATTTGATCGCTGCGCAGGGTGCCCACAGTGACCACCTCGTTCTTATCGTTGCGCAGGACGCAACGGGCCGCGAAGTGGTTGTATTTGTTGCCGGTGCGCTTGCTGGTGCGCTCCTCGTTCTCGACTGCGAG
The DNA here is from genome assembly GCF_051992195.1 of Variovorax sp. YR566. Lineage (NCBI taxonomy): Bacteria > Pseudomonadati > Pseudomonadota > Betaproteobacteria > Burkholderiales > Comamonadaceae > Variovorax > Variovorax sp. YR566. Next base: position 4,329,864 of record NZ_CP197092.1, read on the forward strand.
AACTTCGATGATCGAACTGAACTGAGACATGTTGTTTCCTCTAAATTGCCGCGTGTCGCGGCGGGCTCTAGCGACGTGCTAGCCGGAAGCCCTCGCACGAGGGCTACGAGCTAGCGAGTCAGAAGAGACGCCTTTGCACCCAGAACTCGCGGCGACGGATCAAGGACCAGCGTTGAGCAGAAGTCACAGCGGCACCCCTTGCTCAAGCCAGTACAAGAACGCCCACGCATCACGCTCACAGGCAGGACAGGCACAGAGCTGGCCCTTGCAGCCATCGAGGCCGCAGAAATGCTCCTCCCGATGCGCAGCCATTTGCAGGACCGCAGTCGCGAACGTATGCGGGGCGCCGCAGTCCTGACACAAGGCGACATAGCGGGGTGTGCCCGCCTGCTGGCCGGAGGCCGAGGGAGCGGCCAAGCTCGGCGCAGCCTCGTTTACCTCTTGCGAGGCACCAGCAGGGGGGCACTCGGGACGCTGCTGCGCCATCTGGGCGAACAGCGAGAAGGAAATCTGTGAAAGCATGGCCGCTCCTAAAATGAGCAATCTGCAACCTATAGCAAACTGCAACACCTAGAGCATATACAACCATGTCGCAACTTGCAACACCCCTTACTGTCGCCGAGCTGATTGAAGCCGCAGCGGTCGTCGCTGGAAGCCAAGTCAAGCTAGCCGCCCTTCTAGACACGACCGCGCCGACGCTGATACAGATGAAACAGGGGAAGCGCCCGTGTAACTGGCGCGTGAGAGGAAAGCTCAGAGCCGTGCTCGGAGAGGACCCTGCGCATGCCTTCATGGCAGCGATGGCAGAAGACCTCGCACTATCCGACAACGCAGACGAGCAACAAGCTGCTGCGAGCTTCCGACTAATGCTGAACGCATTGCCGGAGCATGAAAAAAGCCCCGTCAATCCGAAGATCAACGGGGCCTCATCAACTTGGCGGAACCGGAGGGATTCGAACCCTCGATGAGGCTCTACACCCCATACTCCCTTAGCAGGGGAGCACCTTCGGCCACTCGGTCACAGTTCCTGAAAGAAGCCGAGATTATGCCATCACTTAAGCGCTCGGTTGGTCAAGATCGAACGCTTTATGCAACGCTCGCACGGCCAGTTCCATATATTTTTCATCGATCACGACCGAGGTCTTGATTTCGCTGGTCGAGATCATCTGGATGTTGATGCCCTCTTCGCTCAGCACGCGGAACATCTTGCTCGCCACGCCCACGTGGCTGCGCATGCCGATGCCGACGATGCTGACCTTGCAGATCTTCGTGTCGCCGACGATTTCGGTCGCGCCCAGCGAGGGCATCACCTTCGACTGCAGCAGGTCGATCGTCTTCGCGTACTCGTTGCGATGCACGGTGAAGCTGAAGTCGGTCTTGCCGTCCTTGCTGAGGTTCTGGATGATCACGTCGACTTCGATGTTGGCGTCTGCCACAGCACCGAGGATGTGATACGCGATGCCGGGCTTGTCGGGCACGCCGAGCACCGAGATCTTGGCTTCGTCGCGGTTGAATGCGATGCCGGATACGACGGCTTGTTCCATGTTTTCGTCTTCCTCGAAAGTGATCAGCGTGCCGGACTTGGCCTCTTCATTGATGTCGATGTCCCACGGCGTGAAGCTCGAAAGCACACGCAGCGGCACCTTGTACTTGCCGGCGAATTCCACCGAGCGGATTTGCAGCACCTTGGAGCCCAGGCTCGCCATTTCGAGCATTTCTTCGAAGCTCACGGTCGTCAGGCGGCGCGCATCGGGCTCGACGCGCGGGTCGGTCGTGTAGACGCCGTCGACGTCGGTGTAGATCAGGCATTCGTGCGCCTTCATGGCCGCGGCGATGGCCACGGCCGAGGTGTCGCTGCCGCCGCGGCCCAGCGTGGTGATGTTGCCGTCGTCGTCCACGCCCTGGAAGCCGGTAATGACCACCACCTTGCCGGCGTTCAGGTCGGCCATCACGCGCTCGTCGTCGATGCTTTCGATGCGGGCCTTGGTGTACGAGTTGTCGGTGCGAACCGACACCTGCCAGCCCGCATAGCTCACGGACTCGACGCCCTCGGCCTGCAGCGCAATGGCCAGCAGCGCCGACGACGCCTGCTCGCCGGTCGAGGCCAGCATGTCGAGCTCGCGGTTGTGGGCCACGCCGGGTTTGCTGGGCGCCAGTTCCTTGGCCAGGCCGAGCAGGCGGTTGGTCTCGCCGCTCATGGCACTCGGAACCACGATCATCTGGTGGCCTGCGCGCGCCCACTTGGCGACGCGCTTGGCGACATTCTTGATGCGCTCGGTCGAGCCCATCGACGTACCGCCGTATTTGTGAACGATCAATGCCATGGGTGAAATCAGAGAAAAGGAAAGGGCCGCTTGAAAGGCGGCGCCCTGCAAGCTGTCAGAGCAAAGTCTTTGGCGAGGGCGGGGCATTGTACCAATGCAGGAAATCGCCCTGCCGCTGGGCGAAACCAGCGGCCACCTTGAGGTGGATGCGGTGGCCCCGCGTGGTGCAGGCGCGGACCTGGTCCAGCAGCTGGTCGAGCTGCGCAGCGCTGGGGGCGCAGCCATGCGATTGCATCAGCCAGTGGCGCAGCACGTTGGCCTGGCGGGCACGCGACAGCGTCTGCAGCGTCGCAATGCGCGGCGGGTCGCCCACGGCGTCCAGGTCTTGCGCCGCCAGTTCGCTCAGTAGCAGCTGCGCCTGCGCGGCGTGGCCGGCGCTTCGCGCAAAGGTGGCGCGAAACTGCGGAAATGCCTGCTCCAGCGCGGGCAGCAGCGCGGAGCGGATTTTGTTGCGGGTGTAGCGCGCGTCGCCGTTGGTCGGGTCTTCGATCCACGGCAGATCGCGGCCGGCCAGCCATTCACGGATATCGGCGCCGGCAACCGCAAGCAGCGGCCGGTAGATGTCGAGCCCGTGGCGTTGCGCATGCGCCGGCATGGCCGCCAGCCCCGGCAGCCCCGCGCCGCGAGACAGCGCCAGCAGCAGGGTTTCGACCTGGTCGTCGGCATGGTGCCCCAGCGCTATGGATTTGATAGCCGCCCTCGCCCCATTAGCGCGCGCCATCTCGGCAAACGCCCCATAGCGAGCACGGCGGGCCGCGTCTTCAGGACTATCGCCCGGCGCATGCCGGGCATCGACGCGATGAACAACCAGCGGCACGGCCATGCGCTCGCACACCACACGGCAATGCTGCTCGAAGCCGTCGGCCGCAGCCTGCAGCCCGTGATGCACATGAAAGGCAAGCACCTGCCCCGGCCAGCGCGCCGCGCAGGCGGCCAGCAAGGCGGTTGAATCGGCACCGCCGCTGAACCCCACCGCCAGCGGCCAATGCGCCGGCTCGAACGCGGCAACGGCGCGTTCGAAAGCGGAGTTCATGACAGCGCCTGCGCGTTATCTGCCGGTGTCGGCCTTGGTGTCGTTGAAGCGGCCGTAGCTCTGCAGGCGCTCGTAGCGGCGCTCCAGCAGTTCCTTCGGCTTCAGGTCGCTGACCTGGCGGAAGGCATCATTGAGCGCGCGCTTGAGAAACGCAGCCATCTGACGATGGTCGCGATGCGCGCCGCCAACGGGCTCGTTCACGATCTTGTCGACCAAACCCAGCGCCTTGAGGCGGTGCGCGGTAATGCCCAGCGCATCGGCAGCTTCCTGCGCCTTTTCGCTGGTCTTCCACAGGATGGAAGCGCAGCCTTCGGGGCTGATCACCGAGTAGATCGAGTACTGCAGCATCAGCAGCTGGTCGCCGACCGAGATGGCCAGCGCGCCGCCGGAGCCACCTTCGCCGATGATGGTGACGATGATCGGCACTTCGAGCTGCGCCATCTCGAAGATGTTGCGGCCGATGGCTTCCGACTGGCCACGCTCTTCAGCGTCGATGCCGGGGTACGCGCCGGGGGTGTCCACGAAGGTGAACACCGGCAGCTTGAATTTCTCGGCCGTCTTCATCAGGCGCAAGGCCTTGCGGTAGCCCTCGGGCTTGCTCATGCCGAAGTTGCGCGCGGTGCGCTCCTTCGTGTCGCGGCCCTTCTGGTGGCCGAGCACCATGCAGGGCACGCCGTTGAAGCGCGCGAGGCCGCCCACGATCGACAGGTCGTCCGAGAAATGCCGGTCGCCGTGCAGTTCGACGAAATCGGTGAAGATTTCGTTGACGTAGTCGAGCGTGTAGGGGCGCTCCGGATGCCGTGCGATCTTGGTGATCTGCCAGGGCGTCAGGTCGCTGTAAATGTCCTTGGTGAGCTGCTGGCTTTTCTTGCCGAGCTGATCGATTTCTTCAGAGATGTCGACCGCGGATTCAGTCTGCACATAGCGCAATTCTTCGATCTTTGTTTCGAGTTCAGCAATGGGCTGCTCGAAGTCGAGGAAGGTTCGTTTCGCCAACGTCTTCTCCTGTTGTTCAGTACGCGACTGGAACCGGGTCCAGCGATCGCCAAATATACCAAGTCGCCACGCTGCAATATGGTGCCCAGGCCACGGCGACGTCGCGGGCATCGCTTCGGCTGACCGGATCGCCCGAAAAATAATTGACGCTGATGCCGTTGAGCAGCCCCAGGTCGTCTACAGGCAGCACGTTCGGACGCATCAGGTGAAAGATGAGGAACATCTCGGCCGTCCAGCGGCCGATGCCGCGAATGGCCACGAGTTCTTCGATGATGAGCTCGTCCGACATGTCCTTCCACGCATCGACGTGGACCATGCCCGAATCGAAATGCAGGGCCAGGTCGACCAGGTACTCGATCTTGCGCGCCGACAGCCCTGCCCCGCGCATGTCGTCGACCTTGAGCTTGAGCACGTTGGCCGGCGTCAGCTTGCGCGGCAGCGCGGCAAACTTGTCCCAGACCGACTGCGCGGCCTTCACCGAGATCTGCTGGCCCACGACGCTGCGAGCGAGCGTGGTGAACGCATCACCGCGCGATTCGAGACACGCGTCGCCGAACTTCGGAATCAGCCGCTTCATGACGCGGTCTTTCCGCGAGAGGTGCTTGCATGCCTCTTCCCAATAGTCCGGCGTGTAGATCTGAACGCTGGTCTTCTTGCTGGCGGGCATGGGGTTCGTCGTTCCGTTCACTGCGCAGCCGCCCAGGTCGTGCCCGTGGGCGAATCCTTGAGCACGATGCCCTGCTCGAGGAGTTCCTGGCGAATGCGATCGGCTTCGGCGAAGTTCTTCGCGGCCTTGGCGGCGGCGCGCTCCGCGATACGGGCCTGGATGGCCGCGTCGTCCAGCGTGCTGCCGGCCTGCAGGAAGGCCCGCGGGTCGCCCTGCAGCAGACCCAGCGAGCCGGCCAGCGCCTTCAGCAAGCCGGCGATCTCGGCGGACTTGGTGCGGTTGACCTCGCCAGCCAGCTCGAACAGCACGGCGATGGCTTCGGGCGTGCCGAAGTCCTCGTCCATGGCGGCCTTGAAGCGCGCCGCATGGGGATCGGCCCAGTCGATGGCCACGTCGGCCGGGGCCACCAGGTCGAGCGCGGTGTACAGGCGCTTGAGCGAATTGCGCGCGTCGTCGAGGTGCGCGTCGCTGTAGTTGAGCGCGCTGCGGTAATGCGTGCGCACCAGGAAGAAGCGCAGGCTCTCGGCGTCGTACTTCTGCAGCACTTCGCGGATGGTGAAGAAGTTGCCCAGGCTCTTGGACATCTTCTCGTTGTCCACGCGCACGAAGCCGTTGTGCACCCAGAAGCGCGACAGCGGCTTGCCGTTGGCGCCTTCGCTCTGGGCGATTTCGTTCTCGTGGTGCGGGAACTGGAGGTCCGCCCCGCCGCCGTGGATGTCGAAGGTCTCGCCCAGGGTGGCGCAGCTCATGGCCGAGCACTCGATGTGCCAGCCCGGCCGGCCTGTGCCGTAGGCACTTTCCCACTTGGCGTCGGCGGGTTCGGTCGGCTTTGCGGCCTTCCAGAGCACGAAGTCGAGCGGATCCTGCTTGCCGTCGAGCACGGCAACGCGCTCGCCCGCATGCAGCTCGTCGAGCGACTTGCCCGACAGTTTGCCGTAGCCCGGGAACTTGCGCACCGCGTAGTTGACGTCGCCGTTGTCCGAGCGGTAGGCCAGACCTTTTTGCTCCAGCTTCTCGATGATGCCGAGCATCTGCGGCACGTATTCGGTGGCGCGCGGCTCGATGGTGGGTGGCTCGATGCCGAGCGCGCCGATGTCCTCGTGCATGGCCGCGATCACCTCGTCGGTCAGCTGGCGGATGGTGATGCCGCGCTGCACGGAGCGGGCGATGATCTTGTCGTCGATGTCGGTGATGTTGCGCACGTAGGTCACGGCGTAGTCGCTGGCGCGCAGCCAGCGCTGCACCACATCGAACGCCATCATCATGCGGGCGTGGCCGATGTGGCAGAAATCGTAGACCGTCATGCCGCAAACGTACATGCGCACCTGTCCCGGTTGCAATGGGGAGAATTCCTCCAATTCACGCGACAGCGTGTTGTAGATGCGCAGACTCATGAGATTCGGAAAGCGTCGCTTCGCGCACGTACGGCACGGGCGAACGACGGTGTTTTTCAGGGGTGACGGGGACTGTGGTCGCGAGGGGTTGGACATGGCCCCTCGGCTACAATGAAACCAAGTATAAACGGCTGCCACCGCGCAGCGTTCGGGTGTTCCCCAAGCCCGCAAGCCTGCATCTCCCCCCATTTCCGCCGAGGCTTCATGAAGCACGCCGCATTCTCCAGACTCTCCATTGCCTTCGCACTGCTGTTCAGCCTGTGGGGCTCCGCCGTGCACGCCAACGAATACGACGACGTGAACGCGCTGCTGCGCCAGGGCAAGTCGAACGAAGCGCTCGCCAAGGCCGACACCTACATCGCCGGCAAGCCGCGCGACCCGCAGATGCGCTTCCTGCGCGGCGTGATCCTCACCGAGCAGAACAAGCAGGCCGAGGCCATCACCGCCTTCACGCAGCTCACGCAAGATTTCCCCGAGCTCTCCGAGCCCTACAACAACCTGGCCGCGCTGTACGCTTCGCAAAGCAAGTTCGACCAGGCGCGCAACGCCCTCGAGCAAGCCCTCAAGCTCAACCCGAACTACGCCACGGCGCACGAGAACCTCGGCGACGTGTACGCCCGCCTCGCGGCACAGGAATACGTGCGCGCGCAGCAGTTCGCCAGCACCAACGCCAGCGTCGCGCCCAAGCTCGCGCTGATCCGCCAGATCTTCAGCTCAAAGGCCGAAGCCGAAGCGGCCGCCCTGCCCGCGCCGCCGGTGGTCATCCGCAAGCCGGTCGGCCGCACCAGCAAGTAATCGCCGCCTGCATGGGCGCCGCCAAGGTGCCAGCCGCGCAGCCCCGTCCCTTCATCCGCACATGGAGCCCCGTTTGACGACTCACACCCTCTCCCGTTTCAGCCGCCGCAGCGCCCTCGTTCTGGCCGCCGCACTCACGTTCGCCGCCACGGGCTATGCACAAACGGCCGCGGCACCGCGCGTCAAGCTCGCCACCTCGGCCGGCGACATCGTGGTCGAGCTCGATGCAGCCAAGGCGCCCAAGTCGGTCGAGAACTTCCTGCAGTACGTCAAGGACAAGCACTACGACGGCACGGTGTTCCACCGCGTGATCGACGGCTTCATGATCCAGGGCGGCGGCTTCACGGCCGACCTGCAGCAAAAGCCCACGCGCGCGCCCATTCCTCTGGAAGCGAGCAACGGCCTGAAGAACGACAAGTACACGATCGCCATGGCCCGCACCGGCAATCCGAATTCCGCGACCTCGCAGTTCTTCATCAACGTGAAGAACAACGACTCGCTCAACGCGCCCAACCCCGACGGCTACGGCTACACCGTGTTCGGCAAGGTCGTTGCCGGCGCCGACGTGGTCGACAAGATCCGCGCGGTGGCCACCGGCAACAAGGGCGGCATGCAGAACGTGCCGCTCGAAGCCGTCACCATCAAGTCCGCCACGCTGCTGGCGAAGTAATCCCTTTCCCCCTTTCTCAAGCAGGAGCCCTCATGAGCAACCCCCAAGTCGAACTGCATATCAAGAACTACGGCGTGATCACGCTCGAACTCGACGCCGCCAAGGCGCCGAAGTCGGTCGAGAACTTCGTCTCGTACGTGAAGAAGGGTCACTACGACAACACGGTGTTCCACCGCGTGATCCCCGGCTTCATGGTGCAAGGCGGCGGTTTCGAGCCTGGCATGAAGCAAAAGCCCACCGACGCCGAAATCCAGAACGAAGCCAACAACGGCCTGAAGAACGACAACTACACCGTGGCGATGGCCCGCACCAGCGCGCCCCACTCGGCCACCGCGCAGTTCTTCATCAACGTGTCCGACAACGGCTTCCTGAACCACACCGCACCTTCGGCCCAGGGCTGGGGCTATGCCGTGTTCGGCAAGGTCATCAACGGCACCGACGTGGTCGACAAGATCAAGGCCGTGAAGACGGGCCGCAAGGGTTTCCATGACGACGTGCCGCTCGAAGACGTGGTGATCGAAAAGGCCGTTGTCACCGCTGAATGACGAACAGGCGCGACGCGGCATGACGACTGTGGCGAACCCGGCTTTTACCGAGCTGGTGGCGCCGCCCGCGTGGCGCACCGTCGACCTGATTTCCGACCTGCACCTGCAGGCCGGCGAGCCCGCCACCTTCGAAGCCTGGCAGGGCTATCTGCAGACCACGCCTGCCGACGCGCTGATCATCCTCGGCGATTTGTTCGAGGTGTGGGTCGGCGACGATTCGGCCACCCTCCCCGGCTTCGAGGCGCAGTGTGCCGACTTGCTGCGCCGCACCGCGCAGCGGTTGCCGGTGTTCTTCATGCACGGCAACCGTGACTTCCTCGTCGGCCCGGCGTTTGCGACGCAGTGCGGCCTCACGCTGCTCGACGACCCGACGGTGCTCGTGCTGCACGGTCAGCGCTGGCTGCTGAGCCACGGCGACATCCTCTGCCTGGAAGACACCGAGTACCTCAAGTTCCGCGCGCAGGTTCGCACGCCCGAGTGGCAGGCCGCGTTCCTCGCAAGGCCGCTGGAAGAGCGCCGTGCGCTCGCGCGCTCCATGCGCGTGCAGAGCGAAGACCGCAAGCGCAATCCGTCGACCGTCTGGGCCGATGTCGACACCGCCGCCGCACGCGAGTGGCTGCAACAGGCAAACGCCAGCACGCTGGTGCACGGCCACACGCATCGCCCCGCCGATCACGACATGGGCAACGGCCTGCGCCGCGTCGTGCTGAGCGACTGGGATGCCGCCGCGCATCCGCCGCGCGCGCAGCTGCTGTGCCTCTCCACTGCCGGCGCGCAGCGCGTCGATCTGCGCTAGCCGCGCCGCCGCCAGCAATGTTCAAGTGGCTGCGCCGCCTGCGCGCCCTGCCCCCGATTCCTGAAGCCGCCTGGCAGGCCGCACTCAGGCGCTACGCCTTCCTGGGCGCACTGCCGGACGCCGACCGGCAACGCCTTCGCACGCTGACGGCCGAGTTCCTGCGCGACAAGGAATTCCACGGCGCCAAGGGCTTCACCATCACCAACGAAGTGGCGCTGGCCATCGCGGCCCAGGCCGTGCTGCCGGTACTGCACCTCAAGGGCGGACTGAACTGGTACGACGATTTCGTCGGCATCGTCGTGCACCGCTCCGAGGTGGTGGCGCGACGCAAGGTGGTCGACGAGGCCCAGGTGGTGCACGAGTACGGCGAAGTCGTGGCTGGCGAAGCGATGGAGCGTGGCCCCGTCATGCTGAGCTGGGACGACGTGCTGGCGAGCAGCGTCACCAGCGAGCGCGGCTACAACGTCGTGATCCACGAGTTCGCCCACAAGATCGACATGCGCAGCGGCGACGCCAACGGCTGCCCGCCGCTGCCGCCCGGCTTTGCGGGCCAGCGCAACGCGCGCGCGGCCCGCAAAGCCTGGCTCGCCGTGCTGCAGTCCGCCTACGACGACTTCCGCGAGCAGACCATCAAGGCGGAGCGCTTCGGCACCGAGCCGCCGTGGCTCGACGCCTATGGCGCCACGTCGATCAGCGAATTCTTCGCGGTAGCCTGTGAGGCCTACTTCGTGAGCCGTCCCAACTTCGCTCGCGACTTCCCCGGCGTGCTCGCGCTCTTCGATGAATTCTTTCTGCCCAGAAGGCCCTGACACCTGAACAGGGGGCAGTCGATTTGCAGCAACTGCCCCAAAGAAAAAGGCGCCCCGCAGGGCGCCTTTTTCATGGCCATCGATATCTGGCCGGAGGCTTTGGAGGTTGGCTCTTACTTGCGCAGCAATGCCTTCAGCGCATTCTGCAGACGGCGCGCACTGGAAGCATCGTGCGCCGCGGCCAGCACCTTGCCGGCATCCTGGCCCCAGGTCTGGGCCGGGGCCGGATCGCCACGCTTCGTCAGCAGCTTGAGTTGCAGTGCACGGCGCGCGTCGAGTTGCTCGGCAGGTGTCGGCACTTCGGCGGCCATTTCGAGACGCAGCAGCGCTTCGGCGGCATCGTTAGCGGCGGCCGTCGGCGCAGAGCCGATGGCCTGCGACCATCCAGTGCGCACCGCGGGCGTGACCGCGCGGCCCAGTTCCTGGATGCTCGGCAAGCGGCTGGCGTCGCGCTGTTCCCATGCGCCCAGCACCTGCGTCAGGGCTTCGCCATGCGCTTGTGCTGCGAGCTTGCGCAGCGCCATGTCGGCGCGTTCGAGCGCTTCGCGCTGCGCACGGAAGGCTGCGTCGCCCAGGCGCGGGCCGCGATCTTCGAAGCGCGGCGGACGATCGCCGAAGCGGCCGGCTGGTGCACCGCGATCTCCACGCGCGTCGCCACGGGGCGCCCCACGGTCGCCGCGATCACCAGGGCGACCCGAGCCACCGGCACCGGAACGTCCACCATCGCGACGGTCACCGAAACGGCCACCGGCACCGCGGGCTGCAGGCGCTGCTTCGGCTTTCTTGCTGCTCGGGCGGTCGTCGCCACGCATGGCCACGACTGGCTTCGGTGCGGGCTTCGGCGCCGCGGCTGGCGCTTCCGCAGCGTCGGCTTCGCCGGCGTCATGCGCCTCGCCATCGGTGCGTGCCGAAGCATCGGCGCCGTCGGCGGGCGCCACGAGATCGGCCGAAGCGGCGGGCGCTGCATCGGCGGTCGTGCCGGGCGAGGCTTCCGCATCGCTCGGGCTCGGTGCCTGCTCGGCGCTTTCGCCGAATTCGGCAGCCGCCTGCCCCGGGGCCACGACCTCGGTCGCGCCGACCGATGGGCCGTCGGTCGCGACAGCGGCTTGCTCGGCCTTCGGCGCGGGCGGCGGCGCTTCACCGCGCAGCGCGCCTTCCAGGCGGGCAATGGCGGCGCGGATCTTCTGCACGTCGCCGCCGGCATTGGCTGCGTCGAGCGCCTTGGACGCTTCGAGCACATAGCGGTCGTGCTCGCTCATCGCGGCCGACGCCTTTTCGCGCTCTGCCGTCTTGCGATTGAAGGCTTCGTCGATAGGCGCGCGGAACGCGTCCCACAGCTTCTGTTCGTGGCGGCGGTCAAGCGGCACGCTCTGCGCCTCGGCCTGCCAGCGCTGCTGCAACGCCTTGACGGCGTCGATGCGCAGCATCGGCTGGGCGCCGAGTTCAGCCGCCTCGGCGATCATGGCCTGGCGGCGTTCGACGCTGGCCTTCTGCGCCGTCTCGAACGGAGCGCGAGCCGCGCCGAAGGCTTCGTTCCACAGCGGCTGCAGCTCTGCGAACACCTTTTCGCCCACGTGACCGGCATCGCGCCAGCGGTCGGCGAACTGGTGCAGCGCGCGGTTGTGCGCCTTCAGGTCGGTGGCGCCGGCATGCTCGGCGGCCCAGGCCTTGACTTCCTCGATCAGCGCGACGCGGAGCGCGCGATGCTCGGCCGCATCGGCGCGAACCTTTTCGAGCCAGGCCTCGACCACCTTGTGGGCTTCGTTGCAGGCTTCGTCGAAGCGCTTCCAGAGCGCGTGGTTCGGCACGCCGCCTTGGTCGGCCTGCTTCCACTGGTCGCGCAGGGCGCGCAGCGTTTCCTGCATCTTGCGGCCGCCAAGGGCCTGGCCTTCGGGGCGCTTGAGCAGGCCTTCGGCCTTGGCGACGAGGTCTTCGCGCACCTTGTCGGCGCTCCAGCGCTGCCAGCCTTCGAGTTCGCCGGCTGCCACCAGCGCGGCATGCACGCGGGCTTCGAGCGGCGCTTCGACCAGCTTGCCGTGCTCCTTGAGCACGGCGCGCAGCGCGGCAGCCGCGCCGGCGCTGGCCTTGCCATGGCCTTCGGCGGTTTCCTGTTCGAGCTTGGCGAGCGCGGCCTGCACGGCGTCTTGCGCGGCGGCGCGCACGGCCGGATCGACCTTGGGTGCGGCGGGGCGAGCAGGCGCGGCGGGCTTAGGTGCCACGACCTCACCGCGCGCGGCGCGCAGTTCGTCGGCCCACACGGGCACGGGCGGCAGCGGCGCAGCAGCATCGGCGGCAGCAGCAAGGGCCTGGGCCAATGCGCTGTGGAACGCATCGGACACCACCAGCAGTTGCGACTTGGACGATTCGAGCTGCGGCGCGAACTTGGCGTCGAGGCTGGTCCAGTTGGCGTCGGTCGTGATTTCGGCCGCCTGCTGCTGCCAGTGGGTCACGTCGGCGCGCAGCGATTCTTCGGCGGCCTGGGCGTCCTGCCAGCCCTTGGTGGACAGCACTTCGAAGCGCTGCGCCAGCAGCACGGCGGCTTCACGGTGCACCTGGGCGCGGTGCTGCAGGTCTTCGATGCCCTTGACGCGTTCGGCCAGCTTGAGCTTCAGGCCGGCCAGCGGCTCGCGCGACAGCGGCGCGCCGGCCTTGGCGGCGTCGCGCTGCCAGGCCAGTGCATCGGCGATGTTGAGCTTGGACTGCCCCAGCAGGGCCTCGGCCTTTTGCGCCCATTCGGCGGCAATTGCCTCCTGCCCCTTGGCGCGCTTGAGTTCGTCGAGCTTTTCGCGCAGCAGGCGCGCGGCGCCCTTGTCACGACCGCTCAGCTCCTTGAAGACCTCCTGCATCTGCTCGGCAGTGGGAGTGCCCGCGAGCCAGTCGCGGATGCGCGCGGCGCGCTCGCCGGAAGTCGGCGCGGTGAAGGCGCCGCCGGTGAGCGTGTCGAGGGCCTGAAGGTCGTGTGGCTTGGAAGAAGTAGAGGTCACTGCGCGAAATCGTTGTCTTGGTAGAGAAAGCGAAGGCGCCGGCAAAGGCCGGCGCACATCGACATTTTCACCCACTTGCGGCTAGCCATTGAATTCCGTCCAGAAACGGTGGCGTACGCGGGGTTGTGGGCGTGGAGGTTAACGGACTACATATATAGCAAGCTGGAGAAAAAAACCAAGTCCGCGGACCGGATCCTGATCGGGTCGTCGCATCTCACTTCATGGTCAGGCTGAGCTCGGCGCCCGGTTTCCAGTCGCTGCCGCTGGCACTTGTGCGCACGGCTCCCAGAAAGAGGCGCTCGCTCGGCAGCTTCTTCGCGAGCAGGTAGTCGCGCACGGCCGCGCCGCGCTCGACCGCAAGCTGGCGCATCGACTCCTCGTCGACCGGCACGCTGGCGAACAGCAGTTTTTCCATGTCCGGCACCGGCAGGTCTTTGGCCAGGCCGACGAGGTTGCGCGGCTTGGTGATGTCTGCGCGCTTGTACACGGCGGTCAGCAGCTCCGGGTATTCGGCGTCGGTGACGGGTGGCACGTCGGTGCCGGTCTGGCCGCCGCGCACCGCAACGCGGCGCTTCTCGGCGTAGGCGAGCTGGCGCACGCGCTGGCGCTGGTAGGCGTCGCGCTCCTTCTCGAGGCTGGAAGTGCCGATCACCGTCATCTGCAGCGTGGTCCGGTCGGTCAGCGCCTTCGCGACCTTGTCCAGGCCTTCTTTCGCGGCGGTGCTCAGCTCGGAACTGCCGGGCTCGAAGGTGATGGCACTCGATTCACCGCTGCCGCCGCCCAAGCCGCCGGTAAGCAGGCTGAACGGTGCCGTCACGGCCTTGACGATCAGGTTGACCACGGCCTTCCAGATCAGCGGGCCGACGCTGAACTGTGGATCGTTGAGCGAGCCGCTGAGCGGCAGGTCGACGTCGATCACGCCGTTGCGGTCGGCCAGCAGGGCCACGGCCAGCTTCACCGGGAGGCTGGCAGGCGCGCCCGCAACTTCGTCGCCGAATTGCAGCTGATTGAGCACCAGCTTGTTGGTGGCCGTCAGCTGGCCATCGGGGGCGACCTTGTAGTTGACGTCCATGCTCATCTTGCCGCGCTCGATGCCGTGGCCGGCGTAGCGCACCGAGTACGGCGACAGCGGGGCCAGGTCGAGGTCGCGCATCTTGGCGGTGATGTCGAGTTCGAGCGGTTTGGCCAGCGGGTTGAGCTTGCCGGTGATTTCCAGCGCGGCTGTCTGCTGCGCCTTGCCGCGCAGTTCGAGGTCGGCCAGCGCGGGCCGGCCGCTCTCGCCCTTCGGCGGGTTCGACGAGAACGAGCTGAGCTTGCCGGTCAGCTCGCTGAGGTCGGCCGAGTAGTTGGGCTTGACGAACAGGTCGGTGAAGTCGATCTTGCCGTTGACCAGGCTCATCGGGCCGAAGTTGATGACGGGCGCGGGGCCGCTGTCCGCCTGCGCGCTAGCGACTGGCGCGGCGGCTGCCGCCGGCTTGGCCGGCTCGGGCGCTCCCCCGACCATGTTTTCGGCCGACACCGGTGCGCCGCCCGAAGGCCTCGCCGGCACGGCTCGTGTCGTGGTGGTCGTGCCGCCCGGGCCCTTGCGGGTGGAGGCTTCGCCAGCTGCCGCAGCAACGGCGTTGGCTTGCGCCTCGCCCTTCTTGGTCAGGTTCAGCAGGTTGAGCCGGCCGGTGGGGTCGATGATCACGCGGGCAAAGAAGTCGGTCAGCGTGGTCTCGCGCACGTCCACGTTCGGCGGCGCGTTGGGCGCCATGCTGACCTGCAGGCCGCGCAGGCTCAGGGTCTTCCAGCTCAGCAGCTGGTTGGTGTTGCGGTCGAAGCCGGGCGACTGGGTGAGCGAGACGCTGTTGGCGCGGAAGTCGTCGAGTGCGGTGTCGCCCGACAGCTTGATGCTCATGCCCGCCGGCAACGTCGCATAGCGCACCGTGCCGCGATAGCTCGCGAAGGCGCGGCGGATGTCGACGTTGAGCGCATCCGCGTAGTAGGCCTTGAAGGTATGGGCAGGGAACGACACCACCTCCAGCCGGCCCTCGGCCGCGAGCGGCTTGAGCACGACATTGCCCTTGTAGTCGAAGCGCCCTGGGTCGGAGCGCCCTGAACCGATGCGGCCGGAAACTTCGAGCGGCGACGTCGTATTGGTGTCGGGCGCGATCTTCTGGGCGTGGAGCTTGAAGGCAGTGACTTCCACGGTCACCGGGTTCGCGCCGGCCTTGTCCGCATAGGAGAGCGCGCCGTTGTCGACCGCCAGCGTGCCGATGGTCAGCGCCCAGGGCCTGGTGTTGGCGCCGGGCTGCGGCATTTCGGCGGCCGCAGGCTTGGGGGCAGCGACCTTCGCTTCGGCTTCCTTGGTGCCGCCGCCGGCCGGCGTCTTGAGCCAGCGCTCGAACATCCAGCGTTTCTCGCTGTCGCGCTCCACGCGCACCTTGGGGTTGGTCGCAGTGAACGAGGCCACATTCAATGTGTGCTTCGTCATGTCGACCTCGGCGTCGACAAGTTCGAAGCGGCCGACGCTGGCCAGCGCGGTCTTGGCCTGCGTCAGCGCGAGCCCGTCGGCGGCGAGGCGGCGCGCCTTGAACTTGAGATCGGGCTGGGCCCAGGCGATGTCGATCTGCCCGCTGAGCTTGCCGTCCAGCGTGGGCTCCAGGCTCTGCGCCAGATAAGGTGCGGCCAGTGACAGCGGCAGCGCGTCGACCTCGGTCTGCACGTCGGCCACCTTGTCTGTAGCGCTGCCCTTGAACTTGAGCGAGGCGCCGGCAATGGCCGTGCTGCCATTGAACTCTGCCGGCTTTTCCATCGGCCAGGTGACGCCGGTGACGTCGATGCCGAGGTCGGTCAGGTCGACGGCGGCAGCGGGATTGACGGTTTCGTCTCGCCAGCCGATGCGCCCGCCGTTCAGGGCCACCTTGTCGACCTGCACCTTCAGAACGGGCTTTGGTGCCGGCTTGCCGGCCGGTGCGCTCGCTGCCGCGGCGGGTGGTGACGCGACCTTCTCGGTCGCGCCGGTGGCCGGGTCGGTGGCCAGCAGATTGAGCTTTCCGGCCGCGTCGCGCGCCACCGCCAGTTGCGGCTTGACCAGCGCGACTTCGCTCAGATGGAACACCGACTCCAACGGGCGCACGTCGGCCAATGCCAGCTTGAGCGAATCGAAGGCCAGCAGGTCGCGGCCACGCGCATCAGCCACCTTGGTGGCGTGCGCCTCGACCGTGCCGGTGATCTTCAGGCCGGTGGTCGCGGCTTGCTCGAAGCCGATCTTCAGGTCGGCATCGAGGCTGCCCGCCTGGAGTTTCACCGGCAGGCCGCCCGGGATGTAGCCAAGGTACGGCACGAGGTCCAGCCCCTTGAACTGCACGTGGGCGTCGGTCTTGCGGTTGTCGGAGAAGGGTGTGGTGAAAGCCGCCGAGTCGAATTTGCTGCCGTTGAGCGCGAAGGCGAGCTTGGGCTCGGTGTTGATGTCGCGCTTGGAATCGAGGTTGCTCAGGAAGGGCACCTTGAGCACGAAGTCGCGCAGCTCGTGCTTGCGCTTGACGGTCTGGTCGTCGAAGTCGACGGAACCACCATTGATTGCGATGTTGTAGATGGCAAAGCGCGCCGGCTTGGCGTTCGGGTCGGGCGGCGGGCCGGCCGAGAGCTTGGCAAGGATGTCGTCGATGTCGTATTTGCCGTCGGCCTGGTGCGTGAGCAGGATTGCAGGCCCGTCGACCGTGACCGCGTCGATCACTGGTGCGAGCCGGAAGATCGACTGCAGTTCGGCGTCGGCGTAGATGCGGCTGACGGCCACCTGCGACTTGCTGCCATCCGCGGTGGCAATGCGCAGGTCGTTCAGCGTGAGTTCGAGTGTCCAGGGCTTGAAATCGATCTTGCCGACTGTTACCTGCCGCCCCAGCTTCTCGCTTGCGATCTTCTGAAGCTGGCTCTTGGCAATCGGCGGCACCGCCAGCCAGGCAATGACCCAGAAGGCCAACAGAACCAGCACCGCGACGATCCCACGTCGCACCCATTTGTTTTGTTTGATCGAAGCTACGTCCATCGCCAGAGTGTGCCGCAAACAAGCGGCAACGCGAGGTACGCAAAAAGGACGCAAGCCCACCTCCGGAAGAAATGCAAGAAACACCGAGGAACCGGCTTTGCCGGGCCTCAGGCGTTGCCCCCGGCAGGGGGTAGGAGAAGCGACACGAAGTGCGCGCAGCCTGGGGGCGAGCCAAAAGAAAGCCCGGTGATTCGACGGAGTGTCTAGTCACCGGGCTTGATGGCGGGCACAAAACCCATGCCATCGATTCGCGCGACCGGAAGTCAATGGTTCCTGCCGTGCTGGCAGCAAGAGATTGCCACCGTGGATCCTCGGACGCTGAACCCTTGACTTGCACCTCGGGCTGCCGGACCTCGGAAAAACACCTGAAAAGCTCAGGCCCGTCCAGATTAGGCGTCGCACCCTCGGATTGCAAACGCGTTTTACAAAGGGATTTCCCCTAAGCCGAAACGCCTCGAAACGGCAACTTTTTTAAACAACTATTAGCATAACGAAGCAAATCCTTATGCTTGACCGGGTATTTAGCCACGCTAGAATCCGCCCTGCTCTGACCGCCCGACGCGGCAGAGCCACCCTGAATCCGCTGCCGAACTCCCCCGGCTTGATCAGGTCGCCGCGCCCCTAACCCCCTTCACTCCATGCGCGGAGCCTGATTCGTACCAATCCAAGCGCCGCTGCCTTCATCCCTCGCCTTCCGTGGCGTTGCGACTCGGGTGCCGCACAGAAAGGAAGAGCGATGAACAAGGCGTTTGATGTCACGGCCCGCGGGCTAAGGACCTTCGTGTCCGATGTGGCAGACGGCTTTTTTGAAATTACCCACAACGGGTTTGCACTGGTCGGCCTGGCCATTGTGTTCGCGGCCCTCGCCCTCGTGGCGCGGCCCGACCTGCGCAAGACCGGTGAGGAGCAACTGATGGGCTGGCTGCAGTCGCGCAAGCCTGCGCCTGAAGTCACCGATCTCGAGCCCACCGCCATCGAGCGCACCACGGCCGCGAGCCCCGCCGACCTGCCCAAGCAGCAGGCCGCCGTGGCTTACTGGCTGAGCAAGAAGTACCGCGTGGCCGCCGAACCGCTGAGCGTGCTCGTGGCCGAGGCCTATGGCATTGGCAAGCGCACGAAGATCGACCCGACCTTGATCCTCGCGATCATGGCCGTCGAGTCCAGCTTCAACCCGTTCGCCCAGAGCCAGGTCGGCGCGCAAGGCCTCATGCAGGTCATGACCCGCGTGCACGGCGACAAGTACGAAAGCGCGGGCGGCACGCTCACCGCCTTCGACCCGGTGACCAACATGCGCGTCGGTGTCAAGGTGCTGCAGGAATGCATCTCGCGCGCCGGCTCCCTCGAAGGCGGCCTGCGCTACTACGTGGGCGCGGCCAACCTCGAGGACGACGGCGGCTACGCCGCCAAGGTGATGGCCGAGCACGAACGCCTGCTGCAGGTGGCCAACGGCCGCGCGCCGTCGACGGTCACGCCGCCAACCGTGCGTCCGCAGCCGATCCCTGTGGCAACACCGCCCAAGCCTGCCGAAGAACGCACTGAGCCGGCCAAGGTGGCCCTGCTCTCCTCCGTTTCCTGAAGAGGTTTCGGGCCGGGTGTGAGCTACACTCGGCGGGTACGCGACTGGCGATAGGCGCAGCACCCGAACACGGTGCCACGCGCTGACGTGGAATACCACTGGGAAGCGTACCGCCTGACCACAACAGGCGTTCAGCCGTTCGCCTGGGCAGCCCTTGTTTGGTTGAAGAACAAGGACCTCGTCTTCAAAGGACTGCCATGTACCAACGCAACATCCTGGTCGAACAGACCGATCCCGAAATCTGGGCCGCGATTCAAGCCGAAAACGCGCGCCAGGAACATCACATCGAGCTGATCGCCAGCGAGAACTACGCCTCGCCGGCCGTCATGGCTGCCCAGGGCTCGCAGCTCACTAATAAGTACGCCGAAGGCTATCCGGGCAAGCGCTACTACGGCGGCTGCGAGCACGTCGACGTGGCCGAGCAGCTGGCCATCGACCGCGTCAAGCAGATCTTCGGCGCCGACGCCGCCAACGTGCAGCCGCATTGCGGCGCCTCGGCCAACGAAGCCGTGATGCTCGCCTTCCTGAAGCCCGGCGACACCATCATGGGCATGAGCCTGGCCGAAGGCGGCCACCTGACCCACGGCATGCCTCTCAATATGAGCGGCAAGTGGTTCAACGTCGTGAGCTACGGCCTGGACGCCAACGAAGCCATCGACTACGACGCGATGGAACGCAAGGCGCACGAGCACATGCCCAAGCTCATCATCGCGGGCGCCTCGGCGTATTCGCTGCGCATCGATTTCGAGCGCTTCGCCAAGGTGGCCAAGGACGTCGGCGCGATCTTCATGGTCGACATCGCCCACTACGCAGGCCTCGTGGCCGCGGGCGTGTACCCCAACCCGGTGCCGCATGCCGACGTGGTCACCTCCACCACCCACAAGAGCCTGCGCGGCCCGCGCGGCGGCATCATCCTGATGAAGTCGCAGCACGAGAAGGCCATCAACAGCGCCATCTTCCCCGGCCTGCAAGGCGGCCCGCTGATGCATGTGATCGCCGCCAAGGCCGTCGCTTTCAAGGAAGCCATGGCGCCCGAGTTCAAGGCCTACCAGCAACAGGTGGTCAAGAACGCCCAGATCGTGGCCGACACCCTCACCCAGCGCGGCCTGCGCATCGTGAGCGGACGCACCGAAAGCCACGTGATGCTGGTCGACCTGCGCGCCAAGGGCATCACCGGCAAGGAAGCCGAAGCCGTGCTGGGCAGCGCCCACATGACGATCAACAAGAACGCGATCCCCAACGACCCGGAAAAGCCGATGGTCACCAGCGGCGTGCGCATTGGCACCCCCGCCATGACCACCCGCGGCTTCAAGGACGAAGAGGCCCGAATCACTGCAAACCTTATCGCCGACGTGCTCGAGAACCCGCGCGACGCGGCGAACATCGATGCCGTGCGCGCCAAGGTTCACGCGCTGACGAGCCGCTTCCCTGTCTACCGCTGATTCCGAGCAAGAAGACCTGACCGCATGAAATGCCCTTTTTGCGGTCATCTTGAAACGCAGGTCGTCGAGACCCGCGTTTCGGAAGACGCCGACTTTGTCCGCAGGCGCCGCCAGTGCAGCGCCTGCGACAAGCGCTTCACCACCTACGAGCGGCCGGACGTCAATTTTCCCGTCGTCGTGAAGAAGGACGGCAGCCGCGCCGACTTCGAATCGACCAAGGTGCGCGCCTCCATGATGCTGGCGCTGCGCAAGCGCCCGGTGAGCATCGAGCAGATCGACAACGCCCTGCTGCGCATCGAGCAGAAGCTGCTGGCCAGCGGCCTGCGCGAAATCGACTCGACCAAGGTCGGCGAGCTCGTGATGCGCGAACTCAAGAAGCTCGACAAGGTCGCCTACGTGCGCTTTGCCTCGGTGTACCGCAGCTTCGAGGACGTGGACGAGTTCAGGCAGTTGCTGCGCGATATCTGAGCCGCGTCGGCAACCGACGTACTCTCACAGGCACCTCAACGGTTCCAGCAAAGCTGCACCAGCGCACTCGAAGCGTCGGTGCTGCTGCCCGCCAGCTTGACGCCCAGCTGGTTGACCGTGAGGGTTCCGCACTCGTCATTGCGCGAAGCCCCCGCTGGAACGGCTTGCAAGGTGTAGCTGGTCTCGTTTCTTGCGACATAGCTGATGGAATAGTTCGCCGTGCCGGACGACGGCGACTGCCCCAGTCCGGCCGGCAGCGCGACGGTCGCCGGCGGATAGCGTCCGTTGGCGGTCATGTAGCGCTCGGTCCACTGCGCCGCCTGCAACAACTGTTGTTTGGCATCGGCGCGCTTGGCCCGCAGCACGTAGCGCGTGTAGCTCGGGTAGGCGATGGCGGCGAGGATGCCGATCACCGTCGTCACGATCATGAGTTCGATCAGCGTGAAGCCGCGCGAGCGGCCCCGTCTACCAGTCTGTGTCCTGGATTGCTTTTTCATGGTTCTCCTCCCTTCAGTCGGTCGACATCAGGCTGCGCCAGCCGAAGCGGCGCACGACGTCGGGCCGTGTCAACGTCTTGCACTCTCCGGCGGCATTGCAGATCACGTCCTTGCCCTTTTCCTTGTTCTTCGGCTGAAGAACCATGTCGTCCTTGCCGGAGCGATTCCGGAAGCCGGCATAGGCCCCCACCGCGCCGGAAGTGGAATACGCAATGCCCTCGGGCGCCGAGCCGCTGAAGAAGTCGATTACCAGCGACCAGCCGTCGTCGCCCGTTCCGGCGGTGCAGGTGACCGAATTGCTGCCTGAGCCGGGAATGGTGCTCGAGAACAGCCCGATGCCGCTGGTCAGCACATCACCCGGATAGACGACACGCTCTCCCGACGCAGGCAGCTTCAGGTGCCAGCCGCGCTTGGCCTCCGAGCCGGTGTAGCTCACGGCGTTGTGGGAGACGGTGCGCAACTCGGCATCGCCCTCCTCGACCGGTGTGGCGCCGATGGTCTGCGCCACGAGGTCGCTCCTCGTCGCGGTGCCCGAGCTTCCGTTGACCGGGTCCCAGATGCCGTACAGGTACTGGTCGGCGGTCGAGCGCTCGTCGCCGGAGGCGAACAGCCGACCGGTGCCGAACACCACCATGTAGCCACCGCGCGGATGCCCCACAACCACCGGCGCCGTCGTGATCGGCTGGCTGGCGCCGGCCGCGAACAGCGGCTTGTTGTCGAGGCCGGACGGGGTCGCGGCCCCGGTTGCGGCCGGACGATCCGAGCTGAGAGGCCCCATCGTGGCTTTCCACTGACGGCTGTCGGTGCCGCCGAGGTCGAACTTCCAGAGATTGCCGAGCAGGTCTCCGGCGTAGACAAGGTCGACCTTGCCGTCGCCATTGAGGTCCACCGGACGTGGCGCGGACAGGCCGTTGCCCGTGTCCTTCTCCTGCGTGACCGGCGCCGGAATCTTGAGCACCGCCTTGTCGCCATCGAGATACTGGATCCACAGCACCGCCTTCTCGCTCTTGCTGTTGTAGCCGTTGCCCAGGATCAGGGCCTTTCGGTCGTTGCTCAACCGGGCGACCTGCAGCGCCCGCCCCGAGAAGGAATCGAGCGCAGGCTGCTGGAACTGATGGCCCAGGTCGTCGTCCGCAAGCGCGGTCGTGTCGATCAGCGCGACGCTGGCGGCCTTGCCCTCGTCGACGCTCTCGGGCCTGGTGGCGTCGAGCACGAAATAGCCTTTGCCACCCGCGCCCAGCGTGCCCACGAGCAAAGACTTCCAGTTCGCCGCCTTCTGCTCGTCGGTCGTCTTGGCCGAGGATGTCGGCCCCATGTAGATGTCGGCGACGAAGGCACTGCCGTCGACGTAGTACCGGTGGGTGTAGCCGCCCTCGCTGAGCCGCTTGAGATTCGGCGCCGCCGCCGTGCCGTAGAGGCCTTCGGGCACGTAGGCGAACGCCTCCTTGCCGGTGCTCGCGTTGAAAGCATGCAACATGCCGTCGTTGGCGCCGACATAGACCATCGGCGCGCGGGGGATGGCCGCGAACGCCGCATAGGCGTTGCCGGTGAAGCCGCTCTTCGGCTGTCCCGCGTACCAGACGCTGGAGCCCACGATGTCGCCGAGCACATGGCCGCGCTTGCGGAACTGGCGGCCGGCGCCCTCGTTGCTGCGGTCGCCGCGCAGGAAGTCGAGCACGGCCCGGCCGAGGGCGGTGCTCTCGGCGTCGGTGTCGGTGCTGGCCTTGAGCGCGGCCCTCTGCGCGTCGCCCAAGTGGGCCCACCTGAACGGCACGCCCGCGCCGGTGGTCGCTGCGCGGCCTGCCGACGCAGCCGTGGTGCCGGAGAAGCTGAGTACAACGCGGTCCCGGTCGTGTGCGCCAGTGCTTGCCATGCGGGTATCGAGCAGGTCGCGCGCCGACCAGTCGGCTTTGGCAGCAGGCCTGCCGTCGGTGCCGAACTTCGTGGCGCTGAGTCTGCCGGACCAGTCGGCCGTGTCGTAGCCGGCCTGATAGACGGAAGTGCCTGTCGAGACTCGGGAAGCGCTGGCGGAAATGGAGGTCAGCGGGGTGCCGGTGTTGACCAGGACCTGTCCAAGGATGGATTTGAAGGCGCTGCTCAGGGCTTTGGCATTGGAAGCCGGCGTGAACGTGCCACGGCTGTTCAGGGCGGCATGCCAGAGGTCCATGCGTGCATTGCCACTGAACGGATCCAGCCATTGGATCGAGCCGTCGACCACGCCGGCATAGTCTCCGCTGTAGGTGGGGTGCAATGCAGTCGTCGAGATTTTCGGTCGCGACCACCAGTCACCCGCAGCACCGAACCCGATGAAGTAGGTCGTCAGGTGCTGCCAGGTGGCCGGATCATTCTTGGGATTCCAGTACTCGGGAACCTTGGCACGCCCCACTGTCACGTCGCCCGGTTCGGCAATGATCTTCTTCAGGTTGTTCGGCACGCCTGGTTGCAGATCGCGGGCCCAGTACTCGAAGGTCAAGTCAGCGAGCGTCGGACGCTTCATCCTCCCGAAGTTGTCGGCATAGGGTGCGTACGGCGCGTAGAGGGTGCCGTCCGGGAGCCAGCGGTGCGTGCCGTCTTCGTTGGCGACGATGGGCATGAAGCTCTCGAACCCCGAGGGAGGCCAGTAGTCGCCATCTGTCATGAAGATGTGGAACGACCTGCGGCAGCCCGACTGCGGGGCTCCGGCCACACCCGGATCATCCGAGAAGGGGCTGTGCTGGCCGGTGATCTGCATGTACTCGCCGGCACGGGTCATCATTTCGTGAAGAGGCGTGCCCCCCGTCGCCTGAACGGCATTGACCCAGGCCATGAAATTGGCGCGGTGCGTCCGGTCCAGCGAACGCATCAGGTTCGCGTTGACACGTCCGCCGATCCTGCAAGGAAGCGCGGCGCTTCTGAATGCAGCGCAGTTGCGATCACTGCGATCGTCGTTCAGCGCCTGCCAGGCGAGGCGGATGCGGAGATCGGGAATGTTGGCCTCGGAGAAGTTCTCCCTGAGAGCAGCCTGCAGGGCAGCCATGCCGCTGCCGTACATGCTTCCGGAGTTGTCGACGGAAACGATCACGTTCGGCGCCGGCTCCGCGACCGCGGCATTTCGCGGCACCTGCGCCAGCGGATACTGCGCGGCGTGCACGACGGTCTGTGCCAGCACCAGGCCGGACACGACGGCGCGTCCCGGCAGCTTCCTGATCCTCATCTCTTTCTCTCCCTATATTCAGTTCACCCCGGAGACCGGGTCCGGATCGAAGGACACCTGCAGCTCGACCTTCGTCGCATCCCCTTTGCCGGTGCCGCTGCGCGCTCCCGTGGCAGTCGCCGTGATGCGATACAGCGGGTATTTGCTGTTCCTTCGATCGATCACCTCGATCCAGTACCTGGCGCCGCGCAGCGCCGGACTGCCGGCACTGGGCGCTCCGGTGAACTCGCCGTACCTGGCGTACTCGGCCTTGTAGGCATCGCCGCGCCAGAAGCGGTAGGCCTCGCTGCCGGCGGCGGCGGCGACCGAATCGGGTTCGGAGAAATAGCAGATGCCCCGCTCGCAGCTGTTGGGGCCGGCGTTCATGTAGGCGGTGACCCAGCCCGTATCCCGGTCGGGAAAGACGCGGACGTCTTCCGCCTTGCGGCAGCGCGCCGCGGCAAGTGCCGAACACGCCACGTAGGTCTTGCTCGCGGAATCGAAGGCCAGCTGCCGGATGTCGCGCTCCGCATCCAGCAGCGCTGCCTCGGCGGCCTCGAAGGCGCGCTGGTATTCGCGCTGGTTGCCCGCCATCGACTCGAGAAGCACCGCGGTGCGCGCGCCACCGATCAGCAGCAGGGCCGAAAGCAGCAGCATGATCATCACGATGAACAGCGTGAAGCCATGCTGCGCCGGCAGTTCGCCGGCCAGCCTGCGGGCGGGACCTGTCGCCTTCGCCGTGCTCACAACGCCCCCAGGTCGTTTCGCAGCGAGAACACTGCCGTGTAGACGCGCCGCAGCCTGCCGTCGCCGCTCGTCTTCGAGACCCCGTCGCAGTCGACATGGCTGCCTGCAGGGTTGCTCCTGGAAGTGCCTGCGAGCTGCAGGCAGATGCGAACCGTGCGGACGTCGCGGAAGCCCTCATCGACGTCGTCGGCCGTCACGTAGCGCACCACCTGCCGGCTTCCGGATGTGGCGCTGACCCCATACATGACGTCGAAACGCTCCACACCGTCGATGACCGGCTGCGGGGTCGTATTGCCGCTGCCCCGGCACCTGAGCGCGCCGTCCGACACGGAGAACTCGCTGGTGATGAGCCGCGCGTTGCCCTGCGCTTCGGGGGCGGTACGGTCGTATTCGCCGCCCGAAGACCGCCCTGGCTCCTGACCCAGGCAGTCCTTGAAATAGTCGGGGTTCGGCGCATAGCCCAGCTTCAGCTTGTCATTGGCGGAGCCTCCCGCAGACTCCACGCCCTTGATCGCGAAGAAAGCCCGCTCGTCGTTCAGGTTGGTGCCCCGGTCGGCACTGACGTTGAAGTAGTAGAGCGGCTCAGTGGGATCGATGGGGATGTAGCCGGCCTGCCGTATCTGCTGGCCCAGCATCCTGAAGGCCAGCGCCGAGGACTGGTTGAGCGTGTTGACGTCGTCGCCGGTCATAGCGGCGCTGCGCGTGCCGAGCATGGCCGCGATCGCGGCCAGCACGATCAGCATGCCGACGACCAGCGCGACGAGGAACTCGACCAGCGTGAAGCCGGATGGCGTTCGGCGCTTCATGGCTGCGGCACCGCGACGGCGACTTCGAGGCAGGCCTTTCCCGTGGGGCACTGCCAGTTCGGGTCGGGCGCGATCGGGTCGATCACCGCCGGCTCGTCCCAGGCAACGTGTATGAACAGCATGCCGCCCGCCGTCGCGCTGGCCTTCACGTCGGCCATCCCGCCGGGCAAGGCGGCAGCTATCGCACGCTTCCAGCTCCACAGATCGTGCGCCGCAAGTTCGGCGGCATTGCAGGCGGCCCTGGCCCCCTCGCAAGAAAGGCTGGGCCGGTCGGCTGCTGCAGCCGACCAGTCTGACACGTACCGGCTGGGCTTCGCCGCCGCTGCTGCGGGATTGGCACGGATGCGATCGGCCATGTCGCCGGCCAGCTGCATTGCGAAGTTCTGGTTGCTTGCGCCGACGCTGTCGACCAGCACGCGAACCTGGAAACCGGCCAGCGCCAGCAGGCCCAGCGAGAGCACGAGCAGCGCGACCAGCGCTTCGATCATCGAGAAGCCCGACTGCACCCGATGCAGCCGGCGAACGCAAAGACGCTGCATCAGCACGAGCCGTCTGCCTTCCCCAGCCGTACGCGCCCGCCGAGCGCGAGGCATACCGCAACGATGTTGGATGAATCGGCGCTGTCGGCCGGACGAAGGCGAAAACGGCCCGCGCCGGTCGAGTGGCCCATGGGGTCGAACGACATGGTGCCAGCCGGACTCTTCTCGATGGAGACACGGCCGTCGGGGTCCTGGCGCTTGAGGATTTCGGCGGCGTCGCCGCTTCCGACCAGCGTCTCCCAGCCGCAGCTCCAATCCCGGCCCTGGCACCCCGGTCGCTGCTGCATGGTCACCTTCACCCCTCGGCGAGCCGCCTCGGCGCGGGCATCGCTCACGCTCGCCATCAGCGCCTTGGCCATGGCTTCGACCCGATACCGTTCGACGAGGCCGCTGAAACTCGGCAACGCCAATCCCAGCATCACGGCCATCAGTACGATCACGACCATCATCTCGATGAGCGTGAAGCCTCGTTCGGACGCGCAGAATCCGTTGTTGTCCATGTCGTGCCGCCCGCCGCCTTGCACCTGTGTGCCGGACGGGCGCTCCTCCCTGATTTCGATGGGTGCGAATTCTATTTTTCCGATTTCCCATTGGCCGGCCAATAACGCCAATTGCGCGACAGACGGTCAAAACAAATGGATTGGCGGCGAATTGTTTTCAATGGATTTCAAAATTGACATTTGCAAGGTAATTGATTTAACAAAAGAATGACAAAAGAAAATCCGGATTTCATGATTCAGGCCCTGGATCTCGCGCGCCAGGCCGGCCCGGAGACCGATCCGAACCCCCGCGTCGGCTGCGTGCTGGCTGCGCCCGACGGCACGGTGATCGGGAGGGGCCACACCCAGCAGGTCGGCGGTCCGCATGCGGAGGTGATGGCGCTGCGCGATGCGACGGCGCGCGGCAATTCGGTCGCCGGCGCGACGGCCTGGGTCACGCTGGAGCCCTGTTCGCATCACGGCCGTACAGGCCCGTGCTGCGATGCCCTGGTCGCGGCCGGCATCGGCCGGGTCGTGGCGGCGATGGCCGATCCCAACCCGCTGGTTTCGGGCCAGGGCTTCGAGCGGCTGCGTGCCGCGGGCGTGGCGGTCGAGGTCGGGCCTGGAGCCGATGAGGCTCGGGAGCTCAACCTCGGCTTTTTCAGCCGGATGGTGCGCAAGACGCCGTGGGTGCGGCTCAAGGCGGCGGCCTCGCTCGACGGCAAGACCGGCCTGCGCAACGGCGTGAGCCAGTGGATCACTTCCGAGCCGGCACGCGCCGACGGCCATGCCTGGCGGGCTCGCGCCAGCGCAGTGCTGACCGGCGTGGGCACGGTGCTGGAAGACGACCCGCGCCTCGACGTGCGGCTGGTGCAGACCACGCGTCAGCCGCGCGTCGTGGTGATCGACAGCCAGCTGCAGACGCCCCCGGCTGCGAAGCTCTTCATGCCCGGCCGCGCGGTCTGGATCTACGCCGCCAGGCAGGACGAACAGAAGGCCGCCGCGCTGGAGGCGCGCGGTGCAACCGTTACCTACTTGCCGAATGCGCAGGGCAAGGTCGACCTCGCTGCGATGCTGAAGGATCTCGCCCGCCGCGAAGTCAACGAATTGCATGTCGAGGCCGGGCACAAGCTCAATGGCTCGCTGCTGCGCGAAGGGCTGGTCGACGAGTTGTTGATTTACCTGGCACCCAAGCTGATCGGCGACGGGCTGGATATCGCCTCGGGCATCCACGTCGGCGGCGCATTGACCGAATTGACGGGCGCTCTTCCCCTCGAATTCCGCGGCTTCGAGCAGATCGGGCCCGACCTGCGCATCGTGGCCCGAGTCGCCGGAAGGGACACCTTCTGACGTTTAGCCCGAAGCCCCTCTCGTTCTCTGCGAAAATGCCGAGATGTTCACCGGAATCATCACCGGCGTGGGGCGCATCGCCGCCATCCACGACCTCGGCACCTCCTCCTCCTTTGGCAAAAGACTCAGCATTGCGGTGCCCGACGGGTATCTCGATGACGTGGGCCTTGGCGACAGCATCGCGCTCAACGGCGCCTGCATGACCGTCACCACGCTCGCTCCCGAGCGACAGCAGTTCACTATCGACATTTCCGCCGAGTCCCTCGACAAGACCGCGGGCCTGACCGACGAGGGCAGCCGCATCAACCTCGAAAAGGCCCTGCGCGCCAGCGACCGTCTCGGCGGCCACATCGTGTCGGGCCATGTGGACGGCATCGGCACCGTGAGCTTCTTCGAGCCCATCGGCGAAAGCTGGGAACTGCGGGTGGTGGCACCGCCCGCGCTGGCCCGCTTCCTCGCCTACAAGGGCTCGATCACCGTCAACGGCGTGAGCCTCACCGTCAACAAGGTGAACGACATCGAAGGCGGCGCCGAGATCAGCATCAACCTGATCCCGCACACCGTCGAAAACACTTCCCTCGGCGGCCTGAAGGCCGGCTCGAAGGTCAACCTCGAAATCGATACCGTGGCGCGCTACGTGGAGCGCATGCTTCAGGCGGGTGTGCTGGTGCCCCCCTCTTCCACGTATTCCAAGGACACAGCCGAATGAACGCCTCCGTCACGCCGATCGGCGCTCCCCGCGCCGCGCGCGCCCCAGCCCCGATCTCGTCGGTCGAGGAAATCGTGGCCGAGCTTGCCGCCGGCCGCATGGTGATCCTGGTCGACGAGGAAGATCGCGAGAACGAAGGCGACATCGTCGTCGCGGCCGACCACATCACGCCCGAGGCCATCAACTTCATGGCGCGCCACGCCCGCGGCCTGATCTGCCTCACGCTCTCGCGCGAGATGTGCGAGCGGCTGCAGCTGCCGCCGATGGTGCAGCGCAACGGCGCCAAGCATTCGACCGCGTTCACCGTTTCCATCGAAGCGGCCGAAGGCGTGACCACCGGCATCTCCGCCGCCGACCGCGCCCGCACCGTGCAGGCCGCCGTGGCACCCAACGCCGTAGCTGCCGATCTGGTGCAGCCCGGCCACATCTTCCCGCTGCAGGCAGTGGACGGCGGCGTGCTGATGCGCGCCGGCCATACCGAAGCCGGCTGCGACCTCGCCGCCATGGCCGGCTGCTCGCCGGCCTCGGTGATCTGCGAGGTGATGAACGAAGACGGCACCATGGCCCGCCTGCCCGACCTGCAGATCTTTGCGGCTGAACATGGCCTCAAGATCGGCACCATCGCCGCGCTCATCGAGCACCGCAGCCGCGTCGAGTCGCTGGTCGAAAAAGTCGGCTGCCGCGAGATCCAGACCAACTGGGGCGCCTTCACCGCCCACGCTTTCCGCGACAAGCCCAGCCACGGCGTGCACCTTGCGCTGGTACGCGGCAAGTGGGCCCCCGAAGACACGGTGTCGGTGCGCGTGCACGAGCCGCTGTCGGTGCTCGACGCGCTCGAAATCAACCGCTCCTTGCACTCGTGGAGCCTCGACGCCAGCCTTTCGCACATCGCGAACGAGGGCAAGGGCGTGGCCGTGCTGCTGAACTGCGGCGAAACCGCCGGTGAGCTGCTCGCCCAGTTCGACGGCACCGCGCGCCCCGCGCAGGCACCCGAGCGCGGCCGCATGGACCTGCGCAGCTACGGCATCGGCGCGCAGATCCTGCGCGAATGCGGCGTGCACAAGATGAATCTGCTGGGCACGCCGCGTCGCATGCCAAGCATGGCGGCGGGCTACGGGCTCGAAATCGCCGGCTACCTCACGAAAGACTGAACGACCATGCAAGGTTCAAACAAGGGCGAGACAACGCTCAACGGCAAAGGCCTGCGCATCGGCATCGTGCAGGCGCGCTTCAACGCCGACATCACCGATGCGCTGGCTTCGGCCTGCCTCTCGGAGCTCGAGGCGCTGGGCGTGGCCGCCAGCGACATCCATCACCTGCAGGTTCCCGGTGCGCTCGAAGTGCCCGTGGCGCTGCAGGCGCTCGCCGAACGCGGCGGCTACCACGCGCTGGTGGCGCTGGGCTGCATCATCCGCGGCGAAACCTATCACTTCGAACTCGTGGCCAACGAATCGGGCGCGAGCGTGAGCCGCATTGCGCTCGACTACCGCCTGCCCATCGCCAACGCGATCCTCACCACCGAAAACCTCGAGCAGGCCATCGCCCGCCAGACCGACAAGGGCCGCGATGCAGCCCGCGTGGCGGTCGAGATGGCGCAACTGCTGGCCACCCTTTCATGACCGAAGACACCTCCAAGCCCCTCAAGCCCGCTGGCGCCAAGCCGCGCCAGTCGCGCGTCGGCCTCACCAGCACGGGCGCGCGCAAGGCTTCGGCCAAGTCGAACCGCAGCCGCGCGCGCGAGTTCGCGCTGCAGGCGCTCTACCAGCACCTGGTGGGCCGCAACGACCCGACCGACATCGACCACTTCACGCGCGACCTCGCAGGCTTCCACAAGGCCGATGCGCTGCACTACGACGCGCTGCTGCACGGTTCGATCGAAGGCGCCGAGCAGCTCGACGCACTGATCCGCCCCCTGCTCGACCGCAAGTTCGAAGAGATCTCGCCCATCGAGCACGCCGTGATGTGGATCGGCGTGTACGAGTTCCAGAACTGCCCCGACGTGCCGTGGCGCGTGGTGCTCAACGAGTGCATCGAACTCGCCAAGGAATTCGGCGGCACCGACGGACACAAGTACGTGAACGCCGTGCTCAACGGACTGGCGCCGCAGTTGCGTCCACTTGAAGTGGAAGCAGACCGCGCTTCGGGGAAAGCAAAGGCATGAGGATTTCGGCGCGCGCGCAGCGCATCGAGCCCTTCTATGTGATGGAAGTGGCGAAGGCCGCAAGTGCTCTGGCACGCCAGGTCGCCCACACCGACCGGCCGATGATCTTCCTGAACATCGGCGAGCCCGACTTCACCGCCCCGCCTCTGGTGCAGGAAGCCGCAGCCCGCGCCGTGCGCGCCGGCGCCACGCAGTACACGCAGGCAACCGGCCTCGACCACCTGCGCGAACGCATCAGCGCCTGGTACCGCCAGCGCTTCAACGTCGACGTGCCGGCCCGCCGCATCGTCGTCACTGCCGGAGCCTCGGCCGCCCTGCAGCTTGCCTGCCTCGCGCTGATCGAATCCGGCGACGAGATCCTGATGCCCGACCCGAGCTACCCGTGCAACCGCCACTTCGTGAGCGCGGCGGACGGCAAGGCCGTGCTGGTGCCGACCACCGCCGAAGAGCGCTTCCAGCTCACGGCGGCCAAGGTCGAGGCCGCATGGACCGACAAGACGCGCGGGGTGCTGCTCGCGTCGCCGTCGAACCCGACCGGCACTTCGATCGCGCCCGATGAACTGCGCCGCATCCACGAGGTGGTGTCGCAGCGCGGCGGCATCACGCTGATCGACGAGATCTACCTCGGCCTCTCGTACGACGATGCCTTCGGACAGACGGCGCTGGCCATCGACGACAACGTCATCAGCATCAACAGCTTCAGCAAGTACTTCAACATGACCGGCTGGCGCCTTGGCTGGCTGGTGGTGCCCGAAGTGCTGGTCCCGGTGGTCGAGCGCCTCGCGCAAAACCTCTTCATCTGCGCGAGCACGGTGTCGCAGTACGCGGCGCTGGCCTGCTTCGAGGACGAGAGCATTGCCGAGTACGAACGCCGCCGCGCCGAATTCAAGGCGCGCCGCGACTGGTTCATTCCGCAGCTCAACGCGTTGGGCCTGAACGTGCCCGTGGTGCCCGACGGCGCCTTCTACGCCTGGGCCGACTGCACGAGCTTCGCCGAAAAGCTCGGCATCTCGGGCAGCTGGGACTTCGCCTTCGAGACCATGAAGCGCGCCCACGTCGCCGTCACGCCCGGTCGCGACTTCGGCACAGCCGAGACGGCCAAGTTCGTGCGCTTCTCCACTGCCAGTTCGATGGCGCACTTGCAGGAATCCATCGAACGCCTGCGGGCCATGGCAGAGAACCAGGCGCAATGAGCTACGCGTTTCCGATCCGCGTCTACTGGGAAGACACCGACGCCGGCGGCATCGTGTTCTACGCCAACTACCTGAAGTTCATGGAGCGCGGTCGCACCGAATGGCTGCGCTCCCTGGGCGTCGAACAGCGCAAGCTGCGCGAGGAAACGGGCGGCCAGTTCGTGGTGAGCGAAACGCAGCTCAAATACCATCGGCCCTCGCGGCTGGACGACGAACTGCTCGTTACAGCCGATCTTCAACAATTGGGCACTGCGTCGTTGATAATCGGTCAGCGAGTGCTATCAAAAACAGAGCAAGAGCAAACGGGAGCCTCGGCACCCGTCTTGCTGTGCGAAGGCACGATCCGCATCGGCTGGGTGGACGCCGCCACATTGCGTCCCGCACGCATTCCGAAGCAAGTGACGGGAACCCTCGAGCGCTACAGCGGCTCCATGACACAACCTTTCAAGCCATGAACCAAGACCTCTCCATCATCAATCTCCTGCTCCATGCGAGCTTCGTGGTTCAACTGGTCGTGCTGCTGCTGGTGATCGTCTCGATCGCCAGTTGGGCCGCGATCATCCGCAAGTACTTCGCACTGCGGCGCATGCGTGCCCTCAACGACGACTTCGAACGCGAGTTCTGGTCGGGCACCAGCCTCAATGAGCTGTTCGCCTCGGCCGCGCAGAACGCCAAGTTCGCCGGCCCCATGGAGCGCATCTTCGCTTCGGGCATGCGCGAATATCAAAAGCTGCGCGAACGCCACGTGACCGATGCTCCCACGCTGCTCGACGGCGCCCGCCGCGCGATGCGCGCCAGCTTCCAGCGCGAGCTGGACGCGGCCGAGCAGAACCTCTCGTTCCTGGCCACCGTGGGCTCGGTGTCTCCGTACGTCGGCCTGTTCGGCACGGTCTGGGGCATCATGCACGCCTTCACCGGCCTGGCTGCGCTGGCGCAGGTGA
The DNA here is from genome assembly GCF_051992195.1 of Variovorax sp. YR566. NCBI lineage: Bacteria > Pseudomonadati > Pseudomonadota > Betaproteobacteria > Burkholderiales > Comamonadaceae > Variovorax > Variovorax sp. YR566. The sequence goes on from NZ_CP197092.1 coordinate 4,362,987, forward strand.
CGCTGGCCACTGTGGCGCCCGGCATCGCCGAGGCGCTGGTGGCCACGGCCATCGGCCTGTTCGCTGCCATTCCTGCCGTTGTCGGCTACAACCGCTTCGCCCGCGAGATCGACAAGATCGCCATTGCCCTCGAAACCTACATCGAGGAGTTCTCCAACATCCTGCAGCGCAACCTGTCGGCCAATCCGACGGCCGGCGGCGCCGCATCGTCGGTGGCTCCGGCCAACCGCTGAACGGAGGCGCAGCGCATGCCCGCCGTTTCATCCCGGGGCCGCGGCCGCCGGACGATCAACGAGATCAACATGGTCCCGTTCATCGACGTGATGCTGGTGCTGCTGATCATCTTCATGGTCACGGCACCGCTCATCACGCCGAGCGTGATCAACCTGCCCTCGGTCGACCGCGCCAACAAGCAGCCCGACAAGCCCATCGAGATCGTCATCAAGAGCGAAGACGAAGTACAGATAAAGAAAGATCCGTCCACCGGCTCGGGCGGCACCTCGATCCCCATGACCCAGATCGGCTCCGCGGCCAAGCAGGCCCAGGGCGGCGACGACCAGCGCCCGGTGGTCATCAGCGCCGACAAGTCGGTGAAGTACGAAACCGTCGTGAAGGCGATGAACCAGCTCAAGCGCAGCGGCATCGAGCGCGTGGGCCTGTCGGTCACGACCACGGGCGGCAAATAAGGCATGTCGCTCGCACTGGATCGCCCCGAGTTCGCGCCGCCGCCACAGCGCGGCACGCCGCGTGCCGTCGTGCTGGCCCTCATTGCGCATGCGTTGCTGATTGCCGCGCTGACATGGGGCGTGCGCTGGCGCAGCGACCCCGACGAAGGCGCGGTCGACGCGGAGCTGTGGTCGTCCACGGTGCAGCAGGCGGCGCCCCGCCTGCAGGCACCGCAAGCCCCCACACCTGCCCCCGCGCCGCCGCCGCCCGCACCCGCACCGCCGCCCCCACCGGTGGCGAAGGCGCCCGAGCCCGCACCCGTGCCGAAGGCGCCCGACATTGCCCTGGAGCGCGAGAAGAAGCTCAAGGAGCAGAAGGAACAGAAAGAGCGCGAACTCGAGCAGCAACAGCAGCAGAAGAAGAAAGAGCTCGAAGCCAAGCAGCGCGCCGAAGACGAGGCCCAGCGCAAGAAAGAGCAGCAGCAGAAGCTCGCCGACCAGAAGAAGCAACAGGAAGCCGAGGCCAAGCAGGCTGAAGCCAAGAAGGCCGATGCCGCTGCGAAGCAGGCAGCCGCCGACCGTGCCGCCGCGCTCAAGCGCATGCAGGGTCTTGCGGGCGCCAGCGGTGCCGACGATTCGAAGGGCACAGCCCAGCGTTCGTCGGGCCCTTCGAGCGGCTACGCCGGCCGCATCGCCGCGGCCGTGCGTCCGAACATCACCTTCCCCGATGCCGACATGGTGAACGGCAACCCGGCCGCGGAGTTCGAAGTCAACCTGGCGCCCGACGGCACCATCGTCGGCGTCAAGCTCAGCAAGTCGAGCGGCCTGCAGGGCTGGGACGAGGCCGCCGAACGCGGCCTGCGCAAGACCGAGAAGCTGCCGCGCGACACCGACGGGCGCATCTTCCCCTCGCTGATCGTGTCGCTGCGGCCCAAGCGCTGACGGCACAACGTCGATTCGAGCATCGATTCCGGGCGGCAATGAACAACCGCCCGGAACTCGTTCGATGCCGCGCTGTCTACACGCGGACAACAACAGCCGGGCGCCACGCCCGCACAAGATGAATCCCAACGGCCGCATCCGCTACGGCAGCAGTCCGCTGCTCGCCAGCCCCACCCCCGTGTGGCGCAGCAAATTCATCGTGGCCAGCATCGCCTTCGGCTTCGTGCTGCTGGCAGGTCGGGCCGCCTATGTCCAGATCTTCAACAACGACTTCTTCCAGCATCAGGGCGAGGTGCGCTACCAGCGCACACTGGAGCTGCCGGCCAACCGGGGCCGCATCCTCGACCGCAACGGGCTGATCCTGGCCTCCGACATTCCGGCGCCCAGCATCTGGGCCATTCCCGAGGACATCGAGCGCGACGACCCCGAGGTACAGGCCAAGCTCAAGCAGGCCGCCAAGCTGCTCGGCATGCCGCAGAAGGACTTCGACAAGAAGCTGGAGGACGAGGACAAGACCTTCGTATGGCTCAAGCGCCAGGTCGACCAGCCGGTTGCCAAGGAGGTTGCGGCGCTCAACATCAAGGGCATCTACCTGCGCCGCGACTACCGTCGCCAGTATCCCGAGGGCGAGGCGGCGGCGCACCTGGCCGGCTTCACCAACGTGGAAGACATCGGGCAGGAAGGCGTGGAGCTGGCCTTCAACCAGGAGCTGGCTGGCAAGTCCGGCTCGCGCCACGTCCTCAAGGACCGGCTGGGCCACATCGTCGAGGACACCGAGGACCAGGTGCCGCCGACCGAAGGCCACGACATCCAGCTGAGCATCGACGACCGCGTGCAGTTCGTGGCCTACGAGAAGATCCGCGACGCCGTCGTCGCCAACAAGGCGCGTGCCGGCAGCGTGGTGGTGGTCGATGCGCAGACGGGCGAACTGCTGGCCATGGCCAACTACCCGAGCTACGACCCCAACGACCGCCGCAACCTTACCGGCGAGCAGCTGCGCAACCGCGCGATGACCGACGTGTTCGAGCCGGGCTCGACGATGAAGCCGATCACCATCGCCACCGCGCTGCAGCTGGGCCGAGTCACCCCCAAGACCATCATCGACACCAACCCCGGGCGCATCACCGTGTCGGGCGCGACCATCCACGACGACGAGAACTTCGGCGTGCTGACGGTCGAGGGTGTGATCCAGAAGTCGAGCAACGTGGGCGCCACCAAGATCTCGCAGCGCATGACTGCGCAGGAGATGTGGAATTCGCTCACGGCCGTGGGCCTCGGGCAGAAGCCGCAGACGCCCTTCCCCGGCGCGGTAACGGGCCGGCTGCGGCCGTGGAAGTCATGGCGCCCCATCGAGCAGGCCACCATGTCGTACGGCTACGGCCTCTCGGCCTCGCTGTTCCAGATCGCGCATGCGTACACCGCCTTCGCGCACAACGGCGAGGTGATCCCGGTGAGTCTGCTGAAGAACATGGGCGAGGAGCCGGCCGGCGTGCAGGTGTTTTCGCCGCTGGTCGCAAGCGAGGTGCGCCAGATGATGCACATGGCGGCCGCGCCCGGCGGCACCGCGCCGCTGGCGCAGACCGTGGGCTATTCGGTGGGCGGCAAGACCGGCACCGCGCACAAGCAGGTCGGCAAGGGCTACGCCAGCAACAAGTACCGCGCCTGGTACACCGGCATGTCGCCCATCGACAAGCCGCGCATCATCGTCGCGGTGATGGTCGACGAACCCAGCGCCGGCAAGTACTTCGGCGGGCTGGTGGCGGCACCTGTGTTCAGCCAGGTTGTGCAGCAGACGCTGCGCATCATGAACGTGGTGCCCGACCTCGCCGTGGCGCCAATGGCGCACTGAGCCCGCGAACCCGGTTCAGCGCACTACGCTGAGCCGCTTCACGTCGAGCTCGGCCTTGTTGCCGACCAGGTCCTTGTCGAACTCCCCGGATATCTCGACGCGCACCTTGTCGTCGATCTTCACGCCGGCCGGGAAATGCTTGGCGTCGATCTCCACTTTCATGCGGCCGGTGTCGTCGGCAAAGGTGTAGTGCTCGCCGCCGTCATGCGACACGATGAAGCCGCGCAGCGTGGCGTGCTGATCATCCTTGCCGGTGTCGAGCAGTTGCTTGACGCTCATCGTCGGCACGGTGCTGGGGCCGGCGTACTGGGCGGATGCGGCAAAGGGCAACGCCAGGGCCAATGCGAGGACGAGGGATGATTTCTTCATGGCGAGTTCCTCCTTGAACTGCTGATTGGAAAAAGCAGAAAGGATCGTAGCGGGCCCGTCAAAGGGCCCACGCCACCCAAGCACTTGTCGCGCTCTTGCAGCGCGCGATCAGATCAGTCGTAGACGATCAGCGCCTTGCCCGCTTCCGCCTGCGCGGTCCAGCTGGCCAGCGCCGCATCGGTCGGGAAGAACTTGGCGCGCTCGCCCAGTTGCAGCTCGACCTGCGCGCCGCCACGCGCCATCGACAGACGCACCGGCAGGCCCTGGATCAGGTCGCCGACCTCGGTCTGCTCGGTGCGCGGCGGAAAGTCTTTCAGCAGGCGTGCGATGTCGGGCGCCTTGCCGTTCACCGCCACGCGCAGGAACTTGCCGAAGCGGCAGCGCGCCGTGGCAAGGTCCCACACCTGCTGCACCTGGAAGCGCGCCTCGAAGCCGCCGCGCGCGGGCTGTAGCCGGCCGCTGACGATGACCAGTTCGTCGTCTTTCAGCGTGTTGCGGTTGGCGTTGATGGTCGCCTCGTCGGCGGTGGCGTCGATCGAGTCCGACTTGTCGTCGAGCTTGAAGATCGCCAGCCGGCCGCGCTGGCCGTTGATCACGCGGAAGTCGCTCACGATGCCGGCAATGACCTGCTGGTCGCGGCTGTCGAGCAGGTCGCCGATCTCGCGCTTGCAGAAGCGCCGCACTTCGTGCGAAACCTCGTCGAACAGGTGGCCCGAGAGGTAGAAGCCGACGGCTGTTTTCTCGAGCGTCAGCCGCTCCTTCACGCCCCAGGGCGTGGCGTCGACGAGGTCGGGCTCGGCGGTGGCCGAGCCGTGCTCGGCGTCGCCGAAGATGTCGACCTGCGATGCATTGGCCGCGGTGGCATTCGCAAATTCGAAGGCACGGTCGAGCGAGGCGATCAGCGACGCGCGGTTCTGCTGAATGGCGTCGAAGGCGCCGGCCTTGATCAGCGCTTCGACCGTGCGCTTGTTGATGCGCTGGCGGTCGATGCGCACGCAGAAGTCGAACAGGCTCTTGAACGGCCCGCCCTCTTCGCGCGCCCGCACCACGGCCTCGACCGCGAGCTGGCCCGTGCCCTTCACGGCGCCCAGGCCGTAGCGAATGATCTTGTTGGTGACAGGCTCGAAGCGGTAGTTGCCGCGGTTCACGTCCGGCGGCTCGAAGGTGATGCCGAAGTTCTTCTGGGCGTCTTCGAACAGCAGCTTGAGCTTGTCCGTGTCGTCCATTTCCACGGTCATATTGGCGCAGAAGAACTCGGCCGTGTAGTGAACCTTGAGCCAGCCCGTGTGGTACGCCAGCAGCGAGTAGGCAGCAGCGTGCGACTTGTTGAAGCCGTAGCCCGCGAACTTCTCCATCAAGTCGAAGATTTCGTCGGCTTTGTCCTGGACGATGCCGTGCGTTGCAAGGGCGCCCGCGCGGAATTTCTCGCGGTGCTCGGCCATCTCCTCGAGCTTCTTCTTGCCCATTGCGCGGCGCAGCAAGTCGGCGCCGCCGAGCGAGTAGCCGCCCAGGATCTGCGCGGTCTGCATCACCTGCTCCTGGTAGACCATGATCCCGTAGGTCTCGGAGAGCATCTCGGCCACGGCCGGGTGTGGGTACTCCACCGTCTCGCGGCCGTGCTTGCGCGCCACGAAGCTGGGAATCAGGTCCATCGGGCCCGGGCGATACAGCGCGTTCAGCGCAATCAGGTCTTCCAGGCGCGTCGGGCGCGCATCTTTCAGCATGCCCTGCATGCCGCGCGATTCAAACTGGAACACCGCTTCCGTCTTGCCGTCGGAGAACAGCCGGTATGTAGCCGCGTCGTTCAGCGGGATGTTCTCGAACGCGAAGTTCTCCTGGCCCTTGTGGCGCTTCATGATGAACTCGCGCGCAATCTCCAGGATGGTGAGCGTGGCGAGGCCCAAGAAGTCGAACTTCACGAGGCCGATGGCTTCGACGTCGTCCTTGTCGTACTGGCTCACGGCCGATTCGCTGCCGGGCTGCTGGTAGAGCGGGCAGAAGTCGGTGAGCTTGCCCGGCGCGATGAGCACACCACCGGCGTGCATGCCGATGTTTCGGGTCATGCCTTCGAGCTTTTGCGCGAGCTCGACCAGCATGCGGACTTCTTCTTCCTTCTCGATGCGCTCCGCCAGTTGCGGCTCCATCTCGATGGCGTAGTTGTTCTTGTCGCCTTCGATCTTCTTCTCGGGCGGGTATTGCAGCGTGACCGACATGCCGGGCTTGTTCGGAATCAGCTTGCTGATGCCGTCGCAGAACATGTAGCTCATGTCGAGTACGCGACCCACGTCGCGGATGGCCGCGCGCGCGGCCATGGTGCCGAAGGTGGCGATCTGGCTCACGGCGTTGCGGCCGTACTTGTCCTTCACGTAGTCGATCACGCGGTCGCGGTTGCCCTGGCAGAAGTCGATGTCGAAGTCGGGCATCGAGACGCGCTCGGGGTTCAGGAAACGCTCGAACAGCAGCTTGTATTCGAGTGGGTCCAGGTCGGTGATCTTCAGCGCATAGGCCACCAGCGAGCCCGCGCCCGAGCCCCGGCCCGGGCCCACCGGGCAGCCGTTGGCCTTGGCCCACTGGATGAAGTCACCCACGATCAGGAAGTAGCCGGGGAACCCCATGTTCAGGATCGTGTTGATCTCGAACTCCAGCCGCTCCACGTAGCGCGGGCGCTCGGCCTCGCGCTTGGCCTCGTCGGGGTAGAGGTGCTTCAGGCGCACCTCCAGGCCTTCGAACGACTCCTGGCGGAAGAAGTCGTCGATCGGCATGCGCACGCCTTCGCTGACGAAGGGCGTCGGAAAGTCGGGCAGCTGCGGCTTGCCCAGCACCAGCGTCAGGTTGCAACGCTTGGCGATCTCGACCGTGTTGGCCAGCGCGCTCGGCACGTCGGCGAACAGCGCCTGCATTTCGGCGGTCGACTTGAAATACTGCTCTTCGGTGAACCGGCGCACCCGGCGCGGGTTGCCGAGAATTTCGCCTTCGGAAATGCACACGCGCGCCTCGTGCGCTTCGTAGTCTTCGCGGGCGGCGAACTGCACGGGATGCGTGGCGACCACCGGCAGGTGCAGCCGGGCCGCCAGCTGCACAGCGGCGATGACGTGCGGCTCATCCTCGGGCCGGCCTGCGCGCTGCAGCTCGATGTAGAAGCGGTGCGGAAAAATCCCCGCCAGCCGCAATGCCAGCTCGGCCGCGCGCTCGCCCTGCCCCTGCAGCAACGGCTGCCCCAACGGCCCGGCCTGCGCGCCCGAGAGCGCAATCAGCCCGCCCGCGAGCTCTTCGAGCCATTCCAGCTTGCAGGCCGCCTGCGACTGGCCCCGGCCCACGTTCTGCGTCCACGCCCGCGCCAGCAGTTCGGACAGGTGCAGATAGCCTTCAATGTTCTGCACCAGCAGCACGATGCGGGTGAGCACGCCGGGCTCCTTGCCCAGCCCTTCCACGAAGACTTCCGCACCGATGATGGGCTTGACGCCCTTGCCGCGGCCCTGCTTGTAGAACTTGACCGCCCCGAACAGGTTGTTCAGGTCGGTGATGGCCAGCGCGGGCTGCTTGTCGGCAGCGGCGGCCTTGATGACTTCGTCGATCCGGTTGGTGCCGTCGACGACGGAAAATTCGGTGTGCAGGCGCAGGTGAACAAACATCCGGCCATTGTAGAAACTGCCACTCCACGATGTGGGTTGGCAATCCCTACAATCGCGCCCCGTGCAAGAGATTCTGAATATCGCGGCCTACAAGTTCGTGGCCATAGACGACAGCCCCGTGCTGCGCGAAGACCTGCGCGCCCGCACGCAGGCCCAGGGGCTCATGGGCACCATCCTGCTGGCGCCCGAGGGCATCAACCTGTTCCTGGCCGGCAGCGCCGACGGGGTGCGGACCTTTCTGGCCCATTTGCGTGCCGATGCGCGCTTTGCCGACCTCGAGGCCAAGGAAAGCTGGTCCGCCGCTCAGCCCTTCCGCCGCATGCTGGTAAAGCTCAAGCGCGAGATCATCCGCATGGACCACCCGGCCATCCAGCCTGCCGCGGGCCGGGCGCCCGGCGTGGACGCCCCCACGCTCAAGCGCTGGCTCGATCAGGGCCATGACGACGAGGGCCGCGAAATCGCCCTGCTCGACACACGCAATGCCTTCGAGGTCGATCACGGCAGTTTCGAAGGCGCCATCGACTGGCGCATCGGCAAGTTCACCGAATTCCCACCCGCCCTGAAAGCGCACCGCGACGAGTTCAAGGGCAAGACGGTCGTGAGCTTCTGCACCGGCGGCATCCGCTGCGAGAAGGCGGCGATCCTGATGCGCGAAGAAGGCGTGGAGCACGTGCTCCAGCTCGAAGGCGGCATCCTCAAGTATTTCGAGCAGGTCGGCGGCGCGCACTACAAGGGCGACTGCTTCGTGTTCGACGGCCGCGAGGCCCTGGCACCCGACCTGAGCGCACGCTCGGCACGCGCCAGCGCCCGCGCCTCGGAAGACCCCGACCTCGCCATCAAGCAGTAACGGCAACAACCAAGACGTCGACAGGCCTCCCATGCGCATCCTCCTGGTGGAAGACGAACTGGACATGGCCTCGTGGCTGATCCGCGCGCTCACGCAAAGCGGCTTCGTGGCCGACCACGCGCCCGACGCGCGCACCGCCGAAGCCTTCATGGCCGGCACCGAATACGACGCCATCGTGCTCGACCTGCGCCTGCCCGACAAGCACGGCCTGAGCGTGCTGGCCGACATGCGCAATGCCGACGACCGCACGCCGGTGCTGATCCTCACGGCGCAAGGCGCCCTGCAAGACCGCGTACGCGGCCTGAACCTCGGCGCCGACGATTTCCTCACCAAGCCTTTCGAACTGGTCGAACTCGAAGCCCGCCTGTCGGCCCTGGTGCGCCGCAGCCGCGGCAAGCAGCACCCGCGCCTGCAGTGCGCCTCGCTCTCGTACGACAGCCAGAGCCACGCCTTCACGCTGCGCGGCACGCTGCTGTCGCTCACGCCGCGCGAGCAGGCCGCGCTCACCGCCTTGCTGATGCGCAGCGGCGCGCCGGTCGGCAAGTCGCAGCTTTTCGCCAAGGTGTTCACCAACGACAGCACGGCCGGCCCCGACGCCATCGAGGTGGTGCTGCACCGGCTGCGGCGCAAGCTCGCGGACAGCGACGTGCGCATCGTCACCGTGCGCGGCCTGGGCTACATGCTGGAGAGCATTGCCGATGGATCCTCAGCCCCAGCCCAACCCGAACTCCCCGGCGAAGACGACTGAGCCGCAGCCCCAGCGCTTCGGCATCCGCGCGCGGCTGCTCGCGCTGCTGCTGCCCGGCATCGTCGCGCTGCTGGCGCTCGACAGCTGGAACGACTACAAGGCCCTGACCGATTCGCTCGTGGTCGCCTACGACCAGAGCCTGCTCGAACCCGTGCAGGCTCTGGCCAACGGCATCGTGGTGGCGAGCGACGGCAGCGTGCGCGTGCAGGAGCCGTTCTCGATCCAGGCAATGTTCGAGTCCACGCACCTGCGCTACAAGTACCTGCACGTCGGCGTGCAGCGCATTCCCAAGGGCGAAACACTCGACGTGAATTCGCCCGAGACCACGCTCATGGGCGTGCCCGGCCTGCCCCGCCCGGCACAGCAACCACCCGACGGCACGCCGGTGTTCTACGACGCGGTGCACGAGCAGCACCCGGTGCGCGTGGCCGCGCTGCGCCAGACGGTGTACGACAACGTCCACCCCGGCGCGGCCTACAGCGTGCTGATCCAGGCGGCCGAGGGCACCGGCCCGCGCACCGAGGCCCAGGCCGAGTCGCTGCGCCAGGAGCTGCTGCGCGACACGCGCATGGTGCTGGTGATGGCGCTGCTGGTGTGGCTCGGCGTGGCGTGGACGCTGCGCCCGCTGGAGCGCCTGCGCAGCTCGCTGCGCGAGCGATCGCGCGACGACCTGACGCCGCTCGACGCCAGCGGCGTGCCGCAGGAAGTCGCGCCGCTGGTGGACGCGGTGAACCACCACATCGCGGGCCATCGGCGCATGGTGGCCGAGCAATCGCAGTTCCTGGCCGATGCCTCGCATCAGCTGCGCACGCCGCTGAGCATCCTGTCGATACAGGCCGGCTACGCGGTGCGCGAGACCGATCCGGCGCGCATGCGCGAGTCGCTGCATGCCATCGTCGGGCAGCTCGCGCGAACGCGCCGCCTCAGCGAACAACTGCTGGCACTGGCCCATGCCACCACCGAAGACGAAGTCGCCCCTGCCGAGCCCACGGTGGTCGACCTCAACGCCATCGCGCGCGAGGTGGTGCTGCAATACCTGCCGCTGGCGCGCGAGAACGACCAGGACCTGGGCTGGGTCGATGCGCGCGGCGACAGCGCCGCCGAACGCATCGCCACCGCAGGCGACGACGGAGAAGACACGGACGGCACCGACGAAGCCGGCGATGAAGACGACTCACCCGTGCTGCCCGTGGCGGCCAACGCCGCCGAACTGCACGAGGTGCTTGCCAACCTTGTGCACAACGCCATCAAGTACACGCCGCGCGGCGGCAACATCACGGTGACCGTGCGGCGCGAGGCCTCATATGCGCTGGCCGAGGTGTGCGACAGCGGACCGGGCATCGCACCCGAAAGGCGCGACAGCGTGTTCGAGCGCTTCCATCGCGACCCATCCGTGGCTGCCGTTGCAACACAGGGCGCGGGCCTCGGCCTCACCATTGCTCGCAGCTATGCGCGGCGCAACGGCGGCGAGATCGAACTGGGTAACGCCGACACGCCCGAGAGCCCCAACGGCGGCGGACTGCGCGCGATCCTCAGGCTGCCTCTGCGCGCCTTCTGAGGCCCTTTTTTGCAAGGGTTTCACCCGATACACCGGTACGTGATTACACGTATTTTGCGGGTCGCCGGGCCGTTTGCGCCTGCTCCGAAAGGCGATTGAAAGCCTCGATTCCTAGACTGCGCTCCTTCCAATCGAAGGAGACTCAATGCAGCACCAGCTCGGTGAAGATCCGGCCTCGCACGCGCTTCGGCCCGCTTCAAAATTCAAAAAAGATTACTACGGCGGCGCCCTGCTGATCGTCATCGGACTGGCCGCCGTCTATGCCGGCATCGGCTACCGCGTCGGCGAGCTCGCGCACATGGGACCGGGCTTCTTCCCGGTTGCGCTCGGCGCGCTGCTGGCACTCACGGGGCTGCTGATCGCTGTCTCCGCGCGCGGTGACAAGCAAGCTGAAGGCGCGAGCGAGGAAGCCGCGTCGCACGGCCATCCGGGCGGCATGCCCGACATTCGCGGCGGCATCTGCATCATCCTGGGCATCCTCGCGTTCCTGCTGTTCGGCGAGTACGGCGGCCTGCTGCCGGCCACCTTCGCCATCGTGTTCATCTCGGCGCTCGGCGACCGCGACAACACGCTGACCGAGGCGCTGCTGCTGTCGCTGGCGATGTGCTTCATCGCGGTGGTGATCTTCTGGTGGGCGCTCAAGCTGCAGCTGCCCCTGTTCCAGTGGGGAGGCTGACACCATGATCGGTCAATCGCTCCACGACCTCTGGTTCGGCTTCGGCGTGGCCTTCCAGGGCTCGAACCTGATGTGGTCCTTCTTCGGCGTGCTGGTGGGCAACCTGATCGGCGTGCTGCCGGGCATGGGCGCACTGCAGGCCATCTCGATCCTGCTGCCGCTCACCTACGTGATGCATCCGGTGCCCGCCATCCTGATGCTGGCCGGTATCTTCTACGGCTCGCAGTACGGCGGCGCCATCGGCGCCATCCTGATGAACATGCCGTCGCACCCGCCGCATGCGGTGACCTGTCTGGACGGGTACCCGATGACCAAGCAGGGCAAAGGGGGGGTCGCGCTAGGGGTGACGATGATTGCCTCGTTCTTCGCGGCGTCCGTCGGCATCATCGTGATGATCTTCGCCTCGCCCCTGCTGGTGCAGATCGCGTTCAAGTTCGGCCCGACCGAGATCTTCTCGATCATGCTGCTGGGCCTGCTCGCCGGCTCCACCATGTCGCGCGGCTCACCGCTCAAGGGCGTGGCCATGACGCTGTTCGGCCTGCTGTGCGGCGTGGTCGGCACCGACGTGAACAGCGGCAGCTTCCGCTTCGCCTTCGGCCTGCCCGAGCTGAGCGACGGCCTCGAACTGGTGGCGATCTCGATGGGCCTGTTCGGCGTGGCCGACTTCCTGCTCAACGTGAACCGCATGAAGACCATCGGCGACACCGGCACGCTCAAGCTCAGCGACATGCGCCCGAGCAAGGAAGAGCTCAAGCGCGCCTTCCCCGCGATGATCCGCGGCACCATCGTCGGCACGGTGTTCGGCGCAATGCCCGGCACGGGCCCGACCATCACCACCTTCATTGCCTACGCGCTGGAGCGCAAAGTATCGAAGACGCCGAACAAGTTCGGCACCGGCATGATCGAAGGCGTGGCCGGCCCCGAGGCCTCGGCCCACTCGAAGACGCAGGTCGACTTCATCCCGACGATGAGCCTGGGCATTCCGGGCGACGCGGTGATGGCGCTGATCCTGGGTGCGCTGCTGATCCAGGGCATCCAGCCCGGCCCGCAGCTCATTACCGAGCATCCGGACATCTTCTGGGGCCTGATCGCTTCGTTCTGGATCGGCAACGTGATCCTCGTGATCCTGAACGTGCCGCTGATCGGCGTGTGGGTGAAACTGCTGAAGGTGCCCTACAAGTACCTGTTCCCGGCCGCGATGTTCTTCATTGCGACGGGTGTGTACAGCACGCAGAACAGCCTGTTCCAGATCTGGGAAGTGCTGGTGTTCGGCATCGTTGGCGCCCTGCTGATGTCGCTGGAATTCTCGGTCGCACCGATCTTGCTGGGCTTCGTGCTCGGGCCGATGGTGGAAGAGAACTTCCGCCGCGCGCTGCTGCTCTCGCGCGGCGACATGTCGGTGTTCGTGACGCGGCCGATCAGCGGCACCTTCATCGGGCTGTGCGTGCTGCTGCTGCTGGGCGTGGGCTACTCGGCCTGGCGCGGTCGTGGCGGTCGCAAGGGCATGGTCGAGCTTCCGAAGGCACCGCCGGGTGCATCGCCGTCGGAAACTGTGGCGATCGGCAACGAGTAACCGCAGAAACAAAAAGGGCCCGATACGTCGGGCCCTTTTTCATTGGCGCTCGAGTTTCAGCTTCAGACCGGCGTGGTGCCCGTATCGGGCTCGCGCACACCAAAGGGCTTGCCGGGCAGCGGAATGAATTCGGTCTCGCCGGGCACGTGGCCCATGCGCTGGGCGGCCCAATCGGAGCCGGCCTCGAGGATGCGCTCGCGCCGGCTCGATACGAAGTTCCAGGTGATGTAGCGCGGGCCGTCGAGCGGCTCGCCGCCGATCACCATCAGGCGTGCGGCGGCGCTCGCCGTGAGCACCGCGCCTTGCCCGTCGGGCAGCACGGCCATGGTGTGCGCTTCGACCGGCTCGCCATTCACGCTGACATCGGCATCGACTGCGTAGATGGCCAGCTCGGATGCGAGCGCAGGCAATTCGAAGCGCCCGCCTGCAGGCAAGGCGATGTCGAGGTACACGGTCTGCGAAAGCGTCTTGACCGGCGAGCGGGCGCCGAAGGCTTCGCCCACCAGCACGCGCACCGCCACGCCCTGCTCCACTAGCTCAGGAATCGCATCGGCCGGCGTGTGCTCGAAGCTGGGTTCGGTTTCTTCATGCGCCTGCGGCAGCGCGGCCCACAGCTGCAGGCCGTGGTTCACGTAGGTGTCGGCCTTGAGGCGATCGGGCTTGCGCTCGGAGTGCACGATGCCCTTGCCGGCGGTCATCCAGTTGATGGCGCCGGGAAGAATCTCCTGCACGCTGCCCAGGCTGTCGCGATGCATCATCGCGCCCTTGAAAAGATACGTGACCGTCGAGAGGCCGATGTGCGGATGCGGCCGCACGTCGTGCTCGCTGCCCGGCTGCTCGGTGGCCGGGCCGAAATGGTCGAAGAACACGAAGGGGCCGACCGAGCGGCGCTGCGCCGCGGGCAGCAGGCGCCGCACCTTGAAGCCACCGCCGAGGTCCTTGTCGTGCGGCTTGAGCAGTTGGGTCTCGGGGGCGGTGTCGGTCATCGTGTTCTCCGTGGGGTGGCGGGTTGCCGGTTATTCGCGCGATCTTGCCACTGTGGCAATGCGCTCGCCGAATGCCCGGGCGGTGTCGAAGTCGCCTTTCAGCATTTCGGCCGGGCTCGCATCGGACGGCGATTGCGTCAGCAGGCCGCCGTAGCCGCCCACGTAGTTCATCGAGTCGCGCGTGGCGGCCTTGCTGTTGCTCGGCAGGATGCCCATGCTGACCCAGATGCCGCTGTGCTGCATCGCGAGCGTCCACAGGTAGGTCATGGTCGTGACCTTGTCGCCGTTCATGGTGGCGCTGTTGGTGAAGCCGGCGAAGAGCTTGTCTTTCCAGCCCTGCGTGTACCAGACCTTCGACGACGCATCGGCGAACTTCTTGAACTGCCAGCTCACGCCGCCCATGTAGGTCGGCGAGCCGAAGACGATGGCGTCGGCCGCGGCCAGCAGCTCCCAGCCGCCTTCGGGCAGGTTGCCGTCCGCGTCGATGGCGAGCAGCTGGGCGCCCGCGCCGTCCGCTACGGTTTGCGCCACGCGCTGGGTGTGGCCGTAGCCGGAATGGAAGACGACGACGATGTTTGCCATGTTTGGGTGCTCCTGAGTGGGTGAGGTGTTGCGATCAGCGCTTGTCGATGCTGAAGCGGCCGGCACCGAAGCCTGCGAGGGCAAGCAGGCCGCCTGCAATGGCGATGTTCTTGTTGAAGTTGATCTGCTGCATCATTTTCATGGCGTCGGGTGCGGACCAGTACTTGTGGAAGAACAGCGCGGTCGCCACGGTGAAGATTGCCATCACGATCGCGGTCCAGCGCGTCTTGAAACCCAGCAGCAGCGCGATGCCGAGACCCAGCTCGACGATGATCGCAATGGCCGCACCCACTTCGGGCAGCGGCAGGCCGACGGACGTGATGTAGCCAACGGTGCCGCCGAAGCCCATGAGCTTGCCGATGCCGGCGGGAATGAACAGGTAGGCGATCAGGATGCGGCCGATCAGGGCCAGCGTGTCTTGTGCCGAATTGGGTGCAGTGGTTGTAGTTGCCATGATTGAAAAACTCCTCGGTTGTTGAAATTGAAAAGGGAAAAGAAAAAAGAAAAAAACCGGGCGGCAAGCGCCCAGCAAGGGGGATCAGGCGGCCAGATCGAACACCAGCACTTCGGCATCTTTGCCGGCGCCCAGCGTCAGTTGCGATTCGCCTTCCAGCATCGCGGCGTCGCCGCCCACGAGCTTCTGGCCGTTCACTTCGAGCTCACCGCGCACCAGGTGCACGTAGCTCTTGCGCTTCGGGTCGAGAGCCAGGCTGGCTTTTTCTTCGCCATCGAGTAGGCCGGCGAACAGGCGCGCATCGGCATGTACCGTCACCGAGCCATCGGTGCCGTCGGGCGAGGCCACGAGGCGCAGCTTGCCGCGCTTCTCGGCGTCGCTGAACTTCTTCTGCTCGTAGCCGGGCTCGATGCCGCGCACGTTCGGCTGGATCCAGATCTGCAGGAAGTGCGTGGTCTCGTCGGCCTTGTGGTTGAACTCGCTGTGCATCACGCCGCGGCCCGCGCTCATGCGCTGCACGTCGCCGGGTGGAATGCTTTCCACGTTGCCCATGCTGTCCTTGTGCGCCAGCTCGCCCGAAAGCACGTAGCTGATGATCTCCATGTCCTTGTGGCCGTGGGTGCCGAAACCGGCGCCCGCCGCCACGCGGTCTTCGTTGATCACCCGCAGGTTGCCGAAGCCCATGTGCTCCGGGTCGTAATAGTTGGCGAAAGAAAAGCTGTGGAACGAGCGCAGCCAGCCATGGTCGGCATAACCGCGTTCCTGTGATTTACGGACTTGCAACATCGTCGAACTCCTTCGGCCCTGCCCTGTGGGGGTGTGCGGGCCTTTTTCGTATGCCGCGCCGGATGCGCAGCGGATGTAAAGAACTTTAGGTCCGCACCCCATTCGGAAAGACGCCGCAGTTTGATGGCACCATTCAAATAATTTGATCAATGGAGCCGCCATGCCCAGCCCCCGTGACGTGCTGACCCCCGACGCCCTCTCCATGCTCCAGACCGTGGCCAGCACCGGCAGCTTTGCCGCCGCCGCCCGCGCCCTCGACCTGGTGCCCAGCGCGCTGAGCTACCGGGTGCGCCAGATCGAGGACGCGCTCGACGTGCTGCTGTTCGACCGCAGCGCCCGCCAGGCGCGGCTGACCGAGGCCGGCGCCGAGCTGCTGCGCGAGGCCGACCGGCTGCTCAACGAGATCGACGCAGTGGCCAACCGCGTCAAGCGCGTGGCCACCGGCTGGGAGCCGATGCTGACCATCGCGGTCGACAGCGTGATCGCGCGCGACCCGCTGCTCGACCTGGCCACAGCCTTCTTCGCGCTGGAGCCGCCCACGCGGCTCAAGCTGCGCGACGAAACGCTGCTGGGCACCATCGAGGCGCTGACCAGCGGCGAGGCCGACCTGGCCATCGGCGCGGTGCTCGATGCCGCGAGCCTGGCACTCACCGCCACGGGCATCCGTACCCGGCCGATCGGCGAGTTGCGCTTCGTCTATGCGGTGGCGCCGCACCATCCGCTGGCGCGCCTGGCCCAGCCGCTGAGCGACGCAGTGATGCGGCAGCACCGCGCGGTGGCCGCGGCCGATTCGGCGCGGCACGGGCCGAGCATGACGGTGAACCTCATGGGCGGGCAGGACGTGCTCACCGTGCCGAGCATGCAGGCCAAGATCGCGGCGCAATTGCACGGGCTGGGTGGCGGCTTTCTGCCTGAGCCGATGGCGCGGCCGTACATCGAGGCCGGGCATCTGGTCGAGCTGAAGACCGAGCGCATGCCGCCAATGGGAACGATGCATTGCGCATGGCGCGTGCGCAGCGCGGGCAAGCCGGGGCGGGCGCTCGAATGGTGGCTGGCGCAGTTCGAGCATGAAGGCACGCGGCGTGCGCTGCTCGAGCGGCATCGGGGTCGATGAGGGGTTGACGAGTATTGCCGAGGATTCGCGCAGCGCCGCTAAGGGTGTGTCCTCAGGCGAAGCGGCTCTCGGACCGATGTAGAGTGCAGACACATCCAACCGCATTCCATCCAGAAGAAAAGAGTTCGTCATGAGCACTCGCGCAACTGCAAAGAAGCCGGCCAAGGCCGCCGACCGTCACCGAACCCCAGCCACCCCGCGCGCGCCGCGCAATTTCGCCGTCATCGGCGCCGGCATCGCCGGGGTGGCTTGTGCACGAACGCTGGTGCAGGCCGGCCACAAGGTCACGCTGTTCGAACGCGAGGCCACGGCCGGCGGGCGCATGGCGAGCATCGACACCGCCTTCGGCCGCTTCGACAGCGGCGCGCAGTACTTCACCGTGCGCGACCCGCGCTTTGCGCTGGCGCTCGAAAGCACGCCCGGCCTGTGCAAGCGCTGGAGCGCCAACCTCGTGCGCGTGCTCGACGCCCATGGCCGCGTGGCCGAGGCGGCCCTGCCCTCGCTCGAGCCCCACTGGGTGGCGCAGCCCGGCATGGACGCGCTGGCCGCCCACTGGGCCAAGCCGCTGGGCGACAGCCTCATTACCGGCACGCAAGTCACGCAGATCGAGCCCGATGCGCTCGATGCGAAGCGCTGGCAACTGCGCACCGCGGGCGCCGACGATTCGCAACACGTGTATTCCGGCTTCGACGCCGTGCTGCTCGCCGTGCCGCCCGCACGCACCCGCGCGCTGCTGGGCGACGGCAAGCTCTCGGCCACGCTCAGCCGCAAGATCGAGCCCGTGCGCATCGCGCCCTGCTGGACGCTGATGGTCGCCTACCCCCAGGCCAACCAGCCCACCATGTCGCACCTCGGCCCGCAGTGGAATGCGGCGCGCAGCACCCACCACCGCGTGGCGTGGCTGGCGCGCGAATCGTCCAAGCCCGGCCGCGAGCCCATCGAGCGCTGGACGCTGCAGGCCAGCGCCACGTGGTCGCAAGAGCATCTGCGCGACACGCCCGCGCGCGTTGAAGCCAAGCTGCTGCGCGCCTTCGCCGAGATCACCGGCATCCACGCCACGCCCGCGCACGCCCAGGCCCTGTGCTGGAACGAAGCGCAGACGCAGGTGCCCGTGGGCACGACGCACCTCTGGGACAGCAAGGCCCGCATCGGCGTGGCCGGCGACTGGTGCACCGGCCACCGCGTCGAAGACGCTTTCCTCTCGGGCCTGTCGCTCGCGCTCGACGTCATCTGATCGGGAGATGAGGGAGACCGGCCGCTTCGCGCCCTCGCCCACCGGCCCGTTGCATGCGGGCTCGCTGGTGGCTGCGCTCGCGAGCTGGCTCGACGTGCGCGCCCGCGGTCCGCAGGCGCGCTGGCTGATCCGCATCGAAGACGCCGACACCGAGCGCTGCCTGCCCGGCATGGGCGAGCACATCCTCCAGCAACTGGCCGACTGCGGCCTGCTGCCCGACGAAGCCCCGGTGTGGCAGACGCAGCGCACCGCGCGCTACGAAGCCGCGCTGGCCCGGCTGCAGGCGCGCGGCCTCGCCTACCCATGCGGCTGTTCGCGCAAGGACATCAACGAAGCCCTCGCGCGACTCGGCCAGCGGCACGAGCGCCACGGCGAGCGCGTCTACCCCGGCACCTGCCGCGATGGGCTGCACGGCAAGCCCGCGCGGGCCTGGCGCTTTGCCACCGAAAAGTTCGAGGCCGACCGGCCGCCCACGCCGGGCGTGCCCTGGGATGAAACGGCCGATTCCGGCACGGGCAGCGAACTCTGCTGGACCGACCGCCGCCTCGGCCGCCAGTGCCAGAACGTGAGCCGTGAGGTCGGCGATTTCGTGCTGCGCCGCGCCGACGGCCCCTGGGCCTACCAGCTCGCCGTGGTGGTCGACGATGCCGAACAGGGCGTGACCGACGTGGTCCGCGGCGAAGACCTCACCGACAACACCGCCCGCCAGATCCTGCTGCAGCGCGCGCTGGGCTTTTCCACGCCCAGCTACCTGCATACGCCGCTGGTGCGCGGCGCCGACGGCGACAAGCTGTCGAAGCAGAACGGCGCAACATCCATCGACACAAGCTCCCCCGCCGCCGCGCTGGCCGCGCTCGACAGCGCCGCGCGCGTGCTCGGATTGCGGCGCACCACGGGCGCCAACTGCGCGGACGCCCTGGCCGGCTGGGTGCCCGAATGGCGCGCTCTCTACAATTCGCGGCCTCCATGAACTTTCCCGACACCGTGCCCAACGACATCCCGCGCAGCGAAGATGCGCCCACTCCAGACGCCAGCGACGAAGAAGAAGCGGCCAAGCCGCACCCGCTGCACCGCCGCCTCAAGAGCTTCGTCAAGCGCGCCGGCCGCACCACCGAAGGCCAGGCACGCGCCTTCTCCGAACTGGGCCCGCTGTTTCTCGTGCCCTACAAGCCCGAACCGCTCGACCTGACTGCGGCCTTCGGCGGCCGCGCCGGCCCGACCGTGCTGGAAATCGGCTTCGGCATGGGCGAGGCCACGGCGCACATCGCGACCGTGCTGCCCGAAACCAATTTCTTCTGCTGCGAAGTGCACGAGCCCGGCGTGGGCGCACTGCTCAAGCGCATCGGCGAGCAGTCGCTGTCGAACATCCGCATCTGCGCGCACGACGCGGTCGACGTGCTCGACCACATGCTGCAGCCCGGCACGCTGGCCGGCGTGCATGTGTTCTTTCCCGACCCGTGGCACAAGAAGCGCCACAACAAGCGCCGCCTGATCCAGCCCGAGTTCGTGACCAAGCTCGCGCAGCACTTGCGCCCCGGCGGTTACATCCACTGCGCCACCGACTGGCAGCCCTACGCCGAGCAGATGCTCGAAGTGCTTGCGGCCGAGCCGCTGCTGCGCAACACCGCCGAGGCCTACGCACCCAAGCCCGAATACCGCCCCCTCACCAAGTTCGAGAACCGCGGCATCAAGCTGGGGCATGGGGTGTGGGACCTGGTGTTCGAACGCGCCGCCTGAACGGCCTCGGCCCTTCCCGGGCCCTCTCATCAGGGAATTCCGCCCCGGCACCCGACTTCCCCCCTGGCCCCGTTATTGCTACACTTTTTTACTAATGTGAAAGAAGGTGTCCAATGAACCCATCTCGCAGGGAATGGTTGAGCAAGGCGGCGTGGGGCGCACTGGCGCTGGGAAGCGGCATCGCCCACCCCGTCATGGCCCAGTCCACGCGCGCGGCGGGCGGCACACCGCGTGTCGTGCTGCTCGGGCAATCGGTGCCTCTCACCGGCAGTGCCTACGAAATAGGCACCGCCTTCGCCGCCGGCAGCCGCCTCGCGGTGAGCGACTTCAACGACAAGAACGCCGCCACCGGCCTGCAGCTGAAGCTGCTTCAGCTCGACGACGGCTACGACGCAGCCCGCGCCGCCGCCAACGCGCGCACCCTGCTCACCACCAACAAGGCCGACATGCTCTTCGGCTTCGTCGGCACGGCCAGCAGCGAGGCCGGCGCGAACGTCGCCACGCAGCAGGGCAGCCTGCTGTTCGCGCCCTTCGCGGCCTCCGACACGCTGCGCGGCGCCGAACACCCCAACGTGTTCCATGTGCGGCCCGGCATGATCGACGAGGCCCTGAAGATCGTGAAGCAGTGCGCCACCGTGGGGCAGACCCGCATCGCGCTGGTGGGCGACGACGACGCCATGGGCCGCGCCGGCCTGGCGGCCGTCGAGCAGGCCATCACCGAGCTCAGGCTCACGCCGCTGGTCGCGAGCGCGCTGGTGCCACCCACCGGCAACAAGCTCGATGCAGCCCTGAAGACGGTGCAGCAGCAATCGCCCCAGGCCATCGTGCTGGTGTCGCTCTCGGGCACCACGGCCAACGCCATCCGCGCGCTGCGCAAGAGCGGTTACTCGGGCAGCTTCATGGCTTTTTCCATCGTCGGCATCGACCCGCTCTACGCCACGCTGGGCAAGGACATCGGCGGCATCGTGATCTCGCAGGTGGTGCCGTCGCCGCGGCCCTCGGCCATTCCCATCGTCAAGGAATACCTCGCGGCCGTGGATAACTCCGACCAGACCGCGTCATACGAGGGCCTCGAGGGCTTCATCGCCGCCAAGGCAGCCGGCGAAGCAGTGCGCCGCGCCGGCCGCGGCTTCAACACCGCGAGCCTGCAGCGCGTGATGTCAGGCATGACCGACTACGACGTGGGCGGCTTCCGCATCAACCTGCGCCCGGGCCTGCGCGACAGCGTGCGCAACATCGACCTGATCAGCATTTCCGCCGACGGCCGGGTCTTGCGCTGACGGCAGCACACGGGCCTAGCCCGTACTCACCAGCTTCTGCAGCGCATCGAGCGACAGCAGCTCGATGCGCCCGTAGCCCAGCGCGACCACGCCCTCACCCGCCAACGCATTGAGCTCCTTCGACAGCGTCTGCCGCGTCACGCCCAGCATCATCGCCAGCGCCTCCTGGGGCAACTGCAGCTCGTGCCGCAGGTGCACCGACTGCGTGGCATCGCCGCGCGCCAGCACCAGCAGCCGATGCGCCACGCGGGCGCGCAGGCTGCGCAGAGTGGCATCTTCGGCCAGCCCGTAGAGCATGCGCACGCGCGCCGCGAGCATCGCGGCAATGGCGTTGGAAAAGACCACGTCACGCATCAGCTGCACGAAGGCCTCGGGCGGCACCATCAGCAGGTCGAGCGCCTCCAGCGCCGTGGCATCGTGTGTGCGCGGCGAGCCGTCGATCAGCGTGATCTCGCCGAACCAGTTGCCGGGCTCCAGCACAGCGAGGATGGCCTCGCGCCCATCCTGGCGCAGCGATGAAATCTTGATGGTGCCCGCCACCAGCCCGTAGAAGCCGCCGCCCGCCGCGTGAATGGGATCGCCCTGGCGGAACACCATTGCGCCGCGCCGCACGTGGTGGAGTTCGGCCGCGCCCAGCAGCGCCTCGCGCTGGGCGCGCGGCATGCTCATGAACCACGGATTGCCCTCCAGTGCGGCGCGGTGCGCAGCGGAAAGACGCGGTCTAGGGGAGGCAGCCATGGGCGTGAACCGCTGCAAGGCGGGGTTTACCAGAACCCCACATTGTCAAATTCTTGACAGTTCAAGGTCAAGTGCAGGCATACAGTGGCCGGCACCCCACAAGAACGGAGACCCCAGCGATGAACGCACGCGCAAGTTTCAAGAGCATGCAGGAAAGCACGCGCGAAGACTGGCAATTGATCGGCGGCGAATTCATGCAGTTCACGACCGGCCTGCCGGCGCGCGTGATCAAGCACCTGCAGATTCTCGAAGGCGACTACGGCGGCTTTCCGGTCGACCGCTACACCCACTCGCTGCAGACCGCCACCCGCGCCCTGCGCGACGGCCGCGACGAGGAGTACGTCGTGTGCGCGCTGCTGCACGACATCGGCGACACGCTGGGCAGCTTCAACCACCCCGACATCGCCGCCGCCATCCTCAAGCCCTTCGTGAGCGAAGCCAACCACTGGATGGTGCAGAACCACGGCATCTTCCAGGGCCACTACTTCTTTCACCACATCGGCCTGGACCGCGACATGCGCGACAACTTCAAGGGCCACCCGCACTACGAGCGCACGGCCGAGTTCTGCGCGCTCTACGACAACCCCGCCTTCGACCCCAAGGCCGAGACGCTGCCCATCAGCGAGTTCGAGCCCATGCTGCGCCGCGTGATGGCGCAGCCGAAGCAGAGCATCTACAAGGCCGCGCTGACCGAACCCGCGGCCGCCTGACATCGACAAGAGGAAACCATGAACGCCTTCTCCCAACCCGAAATCCAGAAGCTCGTCTCCGCCGAGGAGTGGCAGCTTCGCGTCGACCTCGCCGCCTGCTACCGCCTGGTGGCGCTCTACGGCTGGAGCGACCTCGTGTTCACGCACATCAGCGCGCGCATTCCCGGCCCCGAGCACCACTTCCTGATCAACCCCTACGGCCTGATGTTCGACGAGATCACCGCGTCGAGCCTGGTCAAGGTCGACCAGCAATGCAACAAGATCATCGACTCGCCCTACCCCGTGAACCCGGCGGGCTTCGTCATTCACAGCGCGGTGCATGCCGCGCGCGAAGACATCCAGTGCGTGCTGCACACCCACACCAAGGCCGGCATCGCCGTCAGCGCGCAGAAGAACGGCGTGCTGCCCATCAGCCAGCAATCGACCTTCGTGCTGGCCTCGCTGGCCTATCACGACTACGAAGGCGTAGCCTTCCGCGACGACGAAAAGCCGCGCCTGCAGGCCGACATGGGCAGCGCCAACTTCCTCATGCTGCGCAACCACGGCCTGCTGACCTGCGGCAAGACCATTGCCGACGCCTTTCTTTCGATGTACACCTTCGAGAACACCTGCCAGATTCAGATTGCGGCGCAATCGGGCGGCAGCGAACTCACGCAGGTAGACCCGCGCATCGTGGAAGGCGTGGGCCAGGCCATGAAGGTGCAGACCGGTGGCCTGGGCGGCCAGTTCGTCTGGCCTTCGCTGATCCGCAAGCTCGACCGCATCGACGACAGCTACAAACAATAAGACAGCGTCGACCCCGGTTTCCACGGCTGCCAGCGCCTGCACGACAGGTGCTGGCGGCTATTTTTTTACCGCCCCAAAACTACAAGAACCACCGAGGAGACAAATCCATGGACGCCACCGTCATCGTCACCCGCTTCCTGTTCGGCGCGCTCGCGCTCGTGATGTTCGGGCTCGGGCTTTCGCTTTCGCTCGCCGACTTCAGGCGCCTCTTCAAGCACCCGAAGGCCGTGACCATCGCGCTGGTGCTGCAGGTCATCGGCCTGCCGCTGGCTTGCTACGCGATCATCGTGGGCTTCGGGCTGTCGCCCGTGTTCGCGGTCGGGCTGATGCTGCTCGCGGCCTCGCCCGGCGGCATCTCGGCCAACCTGTTCTCGCACCTGTTCGGCGGCAACGTGGCGATGAACATCTCGCTCACGGCCGTGAACACGCTGCTGTCCATCGTCACGCTGCCGCTCATCGCGAACTGGGCCATCGGGCACTTCGCTCAGGGCGGCCAGGTGGTGCCGCTGCAGACACGCAAGCTGGTGGAGGTGATCGCCATCGTGCTGGTGCCGGTGGCCATCGGCATGTTCGTGGCCTCGCGCAGCCCCGGCTTCGCGGCGCGCATGGAAAAGCCGACCAAGATCTTCAGCGGCGTGGTGCTCGCGGTGGTGACGGTGCTCGCCATCGCCAACGAGTGGAAGACCATGGCGGCCACCTTCGCCGAGATCGGCATGCCCGTGCTGCTGTTCAACCTCATAAGCCTGCTCGCGGGCTACTACCTGAGCCGCGCCGCCGGGCTCGACAAGCCGCTGGCCACCGCCATCAGCTACGAGATCGGCATCCACAACTCCACGCTCGCGATCTTCATCGCGGTGAGCGTGCTCGGCAGCTTCCAGCTCGCGCTGCCGGCGGCCATCTACTCGGTGGTGATGTACATCACCGCACCGCTGTTCGGCTGGCTGCTGTTGCGCCGGCCCGCACCGGCCGCCGTGCCTGCGCGATGATCGGGCGATGGAACTCCGGCAACTGCGCTACTTCGTCAAGGTCTGCGAGCTTCGCAGCATGGGCCGCGCGGCGGTCGAGCTGGGCGTCGTTACCTCGGCGCTGAGCCAGCAGATCAGCCGGCTCGAAAGCGAGCTTTCCACCCGGCTGCTGCAGCGCAGCTCGACCGGCGTTGCGCCCACCGATGCAGGCGTGGCCTTTCTCCACCAGGCCCAGCTCACGCTGCGCCATGCCGACGACGCGGTGCGCGCCGCGCAGCAGGCGCGGCTCTCGGGCCACGTGAGCGTGGGCCTGGCACCCACCACCGCCACGGTGCTCGGCGTGCCGCTGATGCGCGCCATGCGCGAGCGCTACCCCGAAGTGCGGCTGCACATGGTCGAAGCGCTGTCCGGCCACCTCACGACCATGCTGCAGGCGCGGCAGCTCGACCTGGCCGTTCTGTTCCAGACCGACACGCCGCGGCGCTGGAGCGTGACCCCGCTGCTGGCCGAGAAGCTCTTCGTCATTGCATCCCCCACGCTGCCGCAGCGCCCCACCGGCGCTCGCGTGCGCCTGTCGCAACTGGCCGAACTGCCGCTGATACTGCCCAGCGGCAGCCATGGCCTGCGCGCCACGCTGATGGCGGCCTTCGCCCGGGCACGCATCGCGCCGCGCATCGTGGCCGAGGTCGACGGCCTCGCGCTGCTGATGGATGCGGTGCGCGCGGGACACGGCGCCACCATCCAGCCCGGCGCCGCTACCGCACGGCACGACCGCGACGACTTGCAGCTCACGCAGATCGCCGACGCGCACGTGGGCCGCCGCAACCTGCTCGTGAGCCTGTCGGACGACGAGCTCTCTCCCGCCGCGCTGGCCACCCGCGTGGTGATGGCCGACACGGCGCGCGCCCTGGTGCGCGATGGCAGTTGGACAGGAGCAAGTCTTCTCGAAAACTGAACACCCGTTGCCCGGATCGGCCTTTCGCCTGAAGGCCGGCGTGCCTAGAGTCTCCCGTATTCCAAGGAGACCCACGAGTGATAGATGTTCTGGTTGTCGGTGGCGGCAATGCCGCGCTGTGCGCCGCCCTGATGGCACGCGAGGCCGGCGCCTCGGTGCTGCTGCTCGAAGCCTCGCCCAAGGCATGGCGCGGCGGCAACTCGCAGCACACGCGCAACCTGCGCTGCATGCACGACGCCCCGCAGGACGTTCTGATCGAGGCCTACCCTGAAGAGGAATACTGGCAAGACCTGCTGAAGGTGACCGGCGGCCTCACCGACGAACACCTGGCGCGCCTGGTGATTCGCGCCTCATCGAATTGCCGCGACTGGATGCGCAGCCACGGCGTGCACTTTCAGCCGCCGCTGTCGGGCGCGCTGCACGTGGCGCGCACCAACGCCTTCTTCATGGGTGGCGGCAAGGCGCTGGTGAACGCTTATTTCCGCAGCGCCGAACGGCTGGGCGTGCAGATCCGCTACGACACGCCCGTGGCCTCGGTCGAGCTCGACGGCGACCGCTTCGTGGCCGCACGCACCGAGGCCGGCGAGCGCATCGAAGCGAAAAGCTGCGTGCTGGCCGCAGGCGGCTTCGAGTCGAACCGCGAATGGCTGCGCGAGGCCTGGGGCCAGAACGAGCGCGGCGAATGGCCGGCCGACAACTTCCTGATCCGCGGTACGCGCTTCAACCAGGGCGTGCTGCTGAAGCACATGATCGCCGCGGGCGCAGACAGCATCGGCGATCCGTCGCAGGGCCACATGGTGGCCATCGACGCACGCGCGCCGCTGTACGACGGCGGCATCTGCACGCGCATCGACTGCGTGTCACTCGGCGTGGTCGTCAACCGCGAGGCGAAGCGCTTCTACGACGAGGGCGAAGACTTCTGGCCCAAGCGATACGCCATCTGGGGCCGGCTCGTCGCGCAGCAGCCGGGGCAGATTGCCTGGTCGGTCATCGACCAGAAAGCGGTCGGACGCTTCATGCCGCCGGTGTTCCCCGGCACGCAGGCGAACACGCTCGACGAGCTGGCGCGCAAGATCGGCCTCGACGAAGCCACCTTCGTGCGCACGGTGGAGGACTACAACGCCGCCTGCCATGTGGGCCGCTTCGACCACACCGCGCTCGACGACTGCCACACCGAGGGTCTGGCGCCCGCCAAGACGCACTGGGCACGCCCCATCGACACCGCGCCCTTCTACGCCTACCCCGTGCGCCCCGGCATCACCTTCACCTACCTCGGCCTGAAGGTGGACGAAACAGCAGCCGTGCGCTTCGGCGGCCGGGCCAGCCCCAACCTGTTCGTTGCCGGCGAAATGATGGCCGGCAACGTGCTCGGCAAAGGCTACACGGCGGGCGTCGGTATGAGCATCGGCACGGCCTTCGGGCGCATCGCCGGCACGCAGGCCGCGAACGCGGCAAAGAACCTTTCGAAGAAATCCCCGGAGACCGCCCTTGCAGCAGCTCACTGATCTCGTCGCACGCGCCCGTGCGGATGCCGACGGCATCGGTGGCGGTGCCACGTCGCGCGTGATCCCGATACAGCCCGCCCTTCCGTTGACAGCGAGCGAAGGCGAAGTCGCCCGCATCCTGCAGATCTGCAACGCCTGCCGCTACTGCGAAGGCTTCTGCGCCGTGTTCCCGGCCATGACGCGCCGGCTCGAATTCGGCAAGGCCGACACGCACTACCTCGCCAACCTGTGCCACAACTGCGGCGCCTGCCTGCACGCCTGCCAATACGCGCCGCCGCACGAGTTCGCGGTGAACGTACCGCAGGCGATGGCGCAGGTGCGCATGCAGACGTATCACGACTACGCCTGGCCACCGGCGATGGGTGCGCTGTACCAGCGCGCGGGCCTCACCGTCGCGCTCGCGCTGGCCGGAGGGCTCGCGCTCTTCCTGGTGCTTGCCGTGGCGATGTCGGGCTCGCTGCTGCACGAGCCGCTCGCGGGCAATTTCTACGCGATCTTTCCGCACAACTTTCTCGCGCTGGTGTTCGGCGCGGTGTTTCTCTTCGTGATGTTCGCGCTGGCCATGGGCGTGCGGCGCTTCTGGCGCGAGGTATCGCCGTCGCGCGACAACGTGCCTGCCGAAGTGACCGGCGTACGCAACGCAGCCAGCGCCGAGGCCGCGCAAGACGCACTGCGCCTGAAGTACCTGGGCGGCGGACATGGCGAAGGCTGCAACAACGAAGACGACCGCTTCACCCTGTGGCGCCGGCGCTTCCACCACTTCACCTTCTACGGCTTCATGCTGTGCTTCGCGTCGACCTGCGTGGCCACGCTGTATCACTACCTGTTCAGCCTGCATGCGCCCTATGCGCTCACCAGCCTGCCCGTGCTGCTGGGCACCGCGGGCGGCATCGGTCTGGTGGTGGGCCCGGTAGGCCTGCTGTGGCTAAACCTGCGGCGCGACCCGGCGCACGGCGACGTGGCGCAGCGCCCCATGGACCGCGGCTTCATCGCCCTGCTGCTGCTCACCAGCCTCACCGGCCTTGCGCTGCTGGCGTGGCGCGACACGCCCTTCATGGCATTGCTGCTGGCGGTGCACCTGGGCGTGGTGATGGCGCTCTTTCTCACCCTGCCCTACGGCAAGTTCGCGCACGGCATCTTCCGCTCGGCCGCCTTGCTGAAGTTCGCCATCGAGAAGCGCCTGCCCAACCGCCTGCAGCTTGGCGCCGACTGAATGAACCCCATGCATCCGAAGGAAACCCCATGACCCAACCCGGCGTACTCCAGATTCCCTCCATGAAGGGCCGATGCTCCGATGCCGAATGGCAGGCCCGCATCGACCTCGCGGCCTGCTACCGGCTGGTGGACCTCTACGGCATGTCCGACATGATGGCCAACCACATCTCCTCGCACGTGCCGGGCGAGAAAGGCGCCTTCCTCATCAACCCCTACGGAATGATGTACGAGGAGATCACCGCCTCCAGCCTCATCAAGGTCGACCAGGACGGCAACATCCTCTCGAAGCCCGACTTCGGCGAGCTGGACTACGGCATCAACAAGGCCGGCTACGTGATCCACAGCGCCGTGCACGCGGCACGGCCCGACGTGGCCTGCGTGATCCACACGCACAGCTGGGCGTCGATGGCGGTGTCGTCGCTCGAATGCGGCCTGCTGCCGCTCACGCAAACCGCCATGCGATTCCTGAAGATCGGCTACCACGACTACCAGGGCGTGGTGCTGAACACCGAGGAGCAGGCCTCGCTGCTGGCCGACCTGGGCGACCGCGAGGCCGTGATCTTCCGCAACCACGGCGCGCTGGTGGTGGGCCGCAGCGTGGGCGAAGCCTTCAACTGGATGCACCGGCTCGAGCTGGCCTGCCGCGCGCAGATCGGTGCGATGTCTTGCAACACGCTGCTGCGGGCCGTGCCGCAGCAGGTGCTGGAAGAAACCTGGAACAACTACCAGCCCGGCACGCGCCGGCCCTACGGCCTCATGGAATGGCCTGCGCTGCTGCGCAAGCTCGACCGGATGGACCCGGGCTTTCGCGACTGAACACCAGACCGACTACCCACGAGAACACAACAATGACACGAGACAAGCCTTCTTCCCGCTTCTTGCAAAAGCTCTTCTGCGCCACGGCACTGCTGGCCGCCGGCCTCAACGCCACTGCACAGACGGCCTACCCGAGCAAGCCCGTGCGCGTGGTCGTCGCCTTCACAGCCGGCGGCACCACCGACATCCTCGCGCGCGCCGTCACGCAGCACATGTCGGAAAGGCTCAAGCAGTCCTTCATCATCGACAACAAGCCCGGTGGCGGCGGCAACATCGGCACCGAGTTCGTGGTGCGCGCACCGGCCGACGGCTACACGCTGATCGTCAATTCAGTCGGCCCCATGGCCGTCAACCAGACGCTCTACAAGAACCTGCCCTACGACCCGCTCACCGACCTTGTGCCGGTGGTGCAGATCGCCGACGTGCCCAACGTGCTGGTGGTCAACCCCGAGGTGCCCGCGAAGACGCTGGAGGAATTCATCGCCTACGCCAAGGCCAACCCCAACAAGCTGAACTACGGCTCCACCGGCGTCGGCACCTCGTCGCACCTGTCGAGCTACATGCTCAGCAAGCGCATCGGGGCCGAGACGCTGCACGTGCCCTACAAGGGCGCGAACGCGCTCAACGACCTGCTCGCGGGCCGCGTGCAATTCATGTTCGCGACCATTCCATCGGTCATCGCGCACATCAAGGCGGGCAAGCTCAGGGCCATTGCGGTGAGCAGCCAGAAACGCTCGCGCTCGCTGCCCGACGTGCCGACCGTGGCCGAGAAGGGCTTCCCCGATTTCTCCGCCGGCTCGTGGTTCGGCTTCTTCGCGCCCAAGGGCACGCCAGCCCCGGTGATCGCGCTGCTCAACAAGTCGGTGAACGAGGCGCTGCCCTCGCTCGAGGCGCAGATGATCCGCGAGGGCGCCGACCCGGTGGGCGGCACGCCCGAGCAGTTCGGCAAGTTCACGCGCCAGGAGTACGAGAAGTGGAAGGCGATCGTGCGCGAATCGGGTGCGACGGCCGAATGAGCTCGCCGCTGCGCATCCTGATGACGCCGCAAGCAGCGGCGCAGACGACGCTCGGCCTGCCCGCAGCGCTCGGCGAACGTACCCACGTGCTGGTGAACCCGGGCGACGACGCCGACGTGGCTTTTGTCTCGCGCGACGTCACCGGCCTGTCGACCAAGCACGAGGTGCTGCCGCACACGCAGGCCTTTCACGACGCAATGCGCCACGCGCCCTCGCTGCGTTGGGTGCACGCGCATTCCGCGGGCGCCGACCGGCCGGTGTACGGCGAGCTGCGGGCGCGCGGCGTGGAGGTCACGACCTCGTCGGGCGCCAACGCCGGTGTGGTCGTGCAGACCGCGCTGGCAGGCGTGCTGATGCTGGCACGGCAGTTTCCACAGCTGCTGGCCGCGCAACGCGCACGCACTTGGTCGCCGCTCATGGGCAGTGGCCTGCCGCGCGATCTTGCGGGGCAGACGGCAGTGGTCGTCGGCTGGGGGCCGATCGGGCAAGGCCTCGGTGCGCTGCTCGCGGCGCTCGGGCTTCGTGTCGTGTCCGTGCGCGGGAGCGAGGCCCCGGCCGCCGTGCCGGCCCACGAGAGCGTGAGCTACGAACAGCTGCACACAGTGCTGCCGAAGGCGGACTGGCTGCTGCTGGCCTGCCCGCTGAGCGATCGCACGCGCGGCCTCATCGATTCGGCGGCGCTGGCGCGCATGCCCGCCGGTGCGCGGCTCGTGAACGTCTCTCGCGGCGAAGTGATCGACGAGCCGGCGCTCATCGATGCATTGCGCAGCGGCGCGCTGGCCGGCGCGTATCTCGACGTGTTCGCGCACGAGCCCCTGCCGGCCGACTCGCCGCTGTGGAGCCTGCCGAACGTGATCGTCACGCCCCACAGCGCCGGCCATTCGGACGGCAACGAAGCGCGCGTGGCAGCGATCTTTCTCGGCAACCTGCAGCGCTGGGTACGCAACCAGCCGCTGCTGAACCGCGTGGCGTGAATCGCGCGCTTTTTTCAATACCCAATAACAACGACCCCACGACATCCAGACCATGAAATCCTCCCTCCCGCACCCCTCGACTTTTCTGCGCACCTGCATGGCCGCCCTGCTGCTGGCCACCGCCGCGGCGTCTTCCAGCGCGGCCGATTGGCCCGCCAAGCCCATCACCCTCGTCGTGCCCTTCGTGGCGGGCGGCACTACCGACATCGTCGCGCGCACCGTGGGCCAGAAGCTGTCGGAAGCGCTCAAGCAGCCGGTCATCATCGACAACCGCGGCGGTGCGGGCGGCACCGTAGGCGCGGCCATCGCGTCGAAGGCGCCGGCCGATGGCTACACGCTGTTCATGGCCACCATCGCACATTCGATCGCGCCGGGCCTCTACAAGCGCCTGCCCTACGACTTCCAGCGCGACTTCGATCCGGTGGCACTGGTGGCGTCCACGCCCAACGTGCTGATCGTGAACGAGAAGGTG
Organism: Variovorax sp. YR566; assembly: GCF_051992195.1. Classification (NCBI taxonomy): domain Bacteria; kingdom Pseudomonadati; phylum Pseudomonadota; class Betaproteobacteria; order Burkholderiales; family Comamonadaceae; genus Variovorax; species Variovorax sp. YR566. Next base: position 4,394,171 of record NZ_CP197092.1, read on the forward strand.
CCCGTGAAATCGGTGGCCGAACTCGTCGCCTACATCAAGGCCAACCCGGGCAAGGTCAACTACGGCTCGGCGGGCAACGGCAGCACGGAGCACATCTCGGGCGAGCTGTTTCGTTCAATGACGAAGACCGACATCGTGCACGTGCCCTACAAGGGCGGCGCGCCGATGATGGCCGACCTGATGGGCGGGCAGATCCAGATGGCCATCGAGACCAGCCCCTCGGCCGCACCGCACATCCGCGCCGGCAAGGTGCAGGCGCTGGCCGTGACCACGAAGACGCGCTCGCCCGCCTACCCCGGCGTACCCACGCTCGACGAGGCCGGCCTCAAGGGCTACGACATGACCACCTGGTTCGCGCTCATGGCGCCGCACGGCACGCCGCCCGAGCTGGTGCAGCGCCTGAACACCGAGGTGTCGCGCGTGCTGCAGCAGCCCGACGTGGTCAAGCGCTTCGAGGAACAGGGCGTGACGGCCGGCAGCATGAAGCCGGCCGAGCTCGCAACCTTCATCGGCAGCGAGACGACGAAATGGGTGAAGGTGGCGAAGGATTCGGGCGCCACCGCAGAGTAAGCACGGCCCTGGCTATCGGAGAAGGCCTACGGCCAGCGCGGAAACCCGCCGAGAGGGCATGGCGGCGTTATCTGGAGAATAGGAGGCCATGCGCATCAGAACCCCGGCTTCCTTTCTCGCTCCCGCCTCCGCCCTTCTCTCCCTCGCGCTCCTGCTTCCCCCTGCATCCGCTGCCCCTGCCGCGGCAGATGCAGCGCTGACGCCCGAAGCCCGCATCGAGGCCCTCATCGCCCGCATGACGGTGCAGGAGAAGGCCGGCCAGCTCACCCTGTACGGCCCCGCCGACATCGACACCCCCAACAACCCCCAGGCCGGCTGGCGCAATGCACAGCAGGAGACTGCCGACGTGCGCGCCGGCCGGCTCACAGGCCTGTTCAACAACGCCGGCCTCGAAGGCAAGCGGCGGCTGCAGCAGATTGCGGTGAACGAGTCGCGCCTGGGCATTCCGCTGCTCTTCGGCGCGGACGTGATCCACGGCTTTCGCACCATGTTCCCGATGCCGCTGGCCGAGGCCTCCAGCTGGGAGCCGGACCTGGCCGAACGCACCGCGCGCGCCGCGGCGGTCGAGGCCACGGCCGACGGCTTCCGCTGGACCTTCGCGCCCATGGTCGACATCGCGCGCGATGCGCGCTGGGGCCGCGGCCTCGAAGGCGCGGGCGAAGACGTGTACCTCTCGCGGCAGTTCGCCGCCGCGCGCGTGCGCGGCTTCCAGGGCCCCGACCTTTCGCGGCCCGACGCGATGCTGGCCACGCCCAAGCACTTCGCGGCCTACGGTGCGGGCGAAGGCGGGCTCGACTACAACGTGAGCGACATCTCGCAGCAGACGCTGCGCGAGGTGTACCTGCCGCCGTTCCGCGCGGCACTGGATGCCGGCGCGCTCTCGGTGATGAGCGCCTTCAACGAAATCGGCGGCGTGCCCTCCACCGCCAACCACTCGCTGCTCACGGGCGTGCTGCGCGACGAATGGAAGTTCCAGGGCTTCGTGGTCTCCGACTACACGGCCGACGAAGAACTGGTGGAGCACGGCTACGCCGCCAACCCGCGCGAGGCCGCCAAGCAGGCCTTCATGGCCGGCACCGACGTGAGCATGCAGAGCGGCCTGTACATGCGCTACCTGCCCGACCTCGTGGCCTCGGGCGAGGTGCCCATGGAGCGGCTCGACGAGGCCGTGCGCCGCGTGCTGCGCGTCAAGCAGAAGCTGGGCCTGTTCGACGACCCGATGCACGGCCTCGACGGCCCACCCGCCTCGCAGCGCCCCGAGAACCCCGAATTCATCTCACTGGCCCGCGAGAGCGCGCGCCGCTCCATCGTGATGCTGAAGAACGAGCGCATGCTGCTGCCGCTGCCCAAGGCCGGCACGAAGATCGCGCTGATCGGGCCCTTCGCCGAGGGCACCGTCGACCTGATGGGCGCGTGGAGCCTGTTCCCCGGACAGTCGGCACCGGTGGGCATCGACCAGGGCCTGCGCGCGGCGCTGGGCCCCAATTCGTCGGTGAACGTGGTGCGCGGCTCGGGCATCGAGTCGACGCTGCCCGGCGGCATCGACGCCGCGGTGGCGGCCGCGCGCGATGCCGACGTGGTGGTGCTCGCCATCGGCGAGAGCGAGAAGATGTCGGGCGAGGCGCGCTCGCGCAGCGACATCGGGTTGCCGCAGGCGCAGCAAGACCTGGCCGAGGCCGTGGCCGCCACTGGCAAGCCCGTGATCGTGCTGTTGAGCAACGGCCGAGCGATGGCGCTCAAGGGCGCGGTGCGCAATGCGCGCGCCATCCTCGTCACGTGGTTCCTCGGCGTGCAGACCGGCAACGCGATCGCCGACGTCGTGTTCGGCGACTTCAACCCCTCGGGCCGCCTGCCCGTGAGCTTTCCGCAAACGGCCGGCCAGGTGCCCTACTACTACGCCCACAAGCGCACCGGCAGGCCGTCGCCCGAGAACGCGCCAGGCACGTCATTCAAGACGCGCTACCTGGACGCGACGAACGAAGCGCTCTACCCCTTCGGCTTCGGCATCGGCTATTCGCCGGTGCGCTACGACAACGTCGAACTGAGTACAGAGCGGCTGCCAATGTCGGAAACGCTGCGCGTGCGCGCCACCGTCACCAACACCGGCCAGCGCGACGCGGAAGAAGTGGTTCAGCTCTACATCGGCCAGCGCGCGGCAAGCGTGACGCGGCCGGTGCGCGAGCTGAAGAGCTTTCGCAAGATCGGCATCGCGCCGGGAGCTTCAGCGGTCGTCGAGTTCACGCTCACGGCCGACGACCTCGCCTTCATCGGCCGCGACATGAAGCCGACCGTCGAACCCGGCGAGTTCGACCTGTGGGTGGCGCCTTCGGCCGCGAGCGGCATCCGCAGGCGCTTCGTGCTCACGCGCGATTGACGCCGGGCGTGCAAGGCGCCGCTGCAGCTCAGTAGGTGGTCGCGCCAGTTGTGTTGGTGGCGTGTGTCATCGCCGCATCCGGCTGGTTCGCAGAAGCCACCGGCGGCTGCACCTGTGATTCCAGAACTTCCGTCGGATGGATGCCGGTGTTCGCGCGAATCGCCTCGGCCTGCACCTGCGCACGGTCGGCGCCCGACACAGGCGCCTGCACCTGCGATTCCAGAACCTCTGTTGCGTGAATGCCGTTGTTGGCGCGCATGGCGTCCTCGGCCACCGCATCGCGCGACTGTGTCGAATGCGAGACCTGCGGATAGTCGGGATCGGCCAGCCCGCCTGCGTGCGCGAGCGATGTCAGCACCAGCGCCGGAACGGCGGCGATGCAGAGGGTTGCGATACGAAATCTCATGGTTGTCTCCTTGAGTGATGACGATGAATTCACTCTAGGACGCGGTACTTACCAGGCCGTGAGAGGCCGCTTACACAGCAGTGAGAGTTTGCTTAGATGAGCGTGAGAAGGCACGCAACCGGCAAGGGCGCATACTGGCCCACCTTTGCTGCACCGGGGCCTCGCACGCGAGACCCTGCTCCCTTCGATGCCGGGCTATCTACTCAAGCTGGAGCGCATCGCCATCGCGGGTGCCGACGACCTCGTCATTCAATCGTTGCTCGATCGGCAACAGTTCTCAGACCCTTTGGGCACGGCTGCCGCGCAGGGAATCTCTTCTGCCTCGTGGCCAATGTTCGGGCTGCTGTGGCCCTCGGGCGCGCAACTGGCCGCGCGCATGGCATTGCACCCCGTGGTGCTGGGCGCGCGCGTGCTCGAGATCGGCTGCGGCCTCGCGCTAGCAAGCCTGGTCGGCCATCGGCGCGGCAACGACATGACAGCGAGCGACTGCCACCCGCTCGCCGCCGGCTTCCTGCTGGAGAACCTTCGGCTGAACGCACTGCCGCCCATGAAATACAGGCGCGGCCACTGGGGCATGCACGAGACCGGCGCCGACGGCGACGTGCACGGCCTGTTCGACCTCGTGATCGGCAGCGACCTGCTGTACGAGCGCGATGCGGAAGGCCTGCTCGCCGCCTTCATCGCCCGCCACACCAGCCCCGCCGCCGAGGTGTGGATCGTCGACCCGGACAGGGGCAACCGGTCGGCATTCAACAGGCAAATGGCGGACGAAGGCTTCGGCATGTGCGAGGAGCGGCTGGACCAGATCGCAACCGTGAGCCGGGCGGCATACAGGGGGCGGTTGCTGACGTATCGGCGTGCGGCTGCTTGAGGCTCTATATTCGGCCGCTTCTGAATCGGAAGGCTGCCTTGTGGAGACAACGAACATCCGACGCGCCAGACCGGACGATGCCAAGGGCATCGAGGCGCTGTACTGCGAGCTGATCGGCGACACGCGCGTGTGCGTCCTGCCGGAGCACATCGCCGAACTGGCGAACGACTCTCGAACGGCGCTGCTTGTTCTGGAGCATGAGGGCGTGCTGCGCGCCACGGCCTTGCTGAACTTCTGCACCGATGTGATGTACAGGGCCCAGCCCTTCGCCGTGGTCGAGAACATCGTTGTCGGCGAGGCGTTTCGCGGCCAAGGCTCGGGAGCGGCACTCCTGCGGCACATCGAAGACGAATGCGTTGCGCGCGACTGCTCCAAGATCATGCTGCTCAGTTCGGTCGAGCGCGGCGAAGCGCACCGGTTCTTCGAGCACTGCGGCTTTGCAGGCTCGAAGAAGAAAGGCTTCGTCAAGTACCGCAGAGACTTCCAGCGCGACGATGCGGGCATCCGAACACCATGACGATCACGCCCAACCACGCCCTGCCCATCGACCACTTCCTCGACCTCGTGTCCGACACGATGGTCAACAGCTACTGCTTTCGATCGACGGGCCGAGTGACCGCGACGATCGGCAAGAAGAACGGCCCTCTGGCCGGGCCGCTGTTCAACTACCGCTTGATATCCGACGACAGCATCGAGATCATCCATTCGGACGGGCGCATCGAACGCTGGACCGGCATCCGCGTCGAAGGCGGCCTGCTGCACGTCGAGCGCGACGGCCAACCCCAAACCTTCAGGATCAGAAAACCTGCCCCATGAAAGTCAAACGACTGGTCGCCAACTTCGCAACGCCCGAGCCCGCGCGTGCGGCTGTCTTCTACAAGGACATCCTCGGCCTCGATCTGCTCATGGACCACGGCTGGATCCAGACCTACGGCTCGCAGGCCGAGATGACGTTGCAGGTCAGCTTCGCATCGGAAGGCGGCTCGGGTACGCCAGTGCCCGATCTGTCCATCGAGGTCGACGACGTCGACATGGCCTTCGAACGCATGAAGGCCGCGGGCTTCGCCATCGAATACGGCCCGGCGGACGAACCCTGGGGCGTGCGCCGCTTCTACGTGCGCGATCCGTTCGGCAAGCTGGTCAACATCCTCGCGCACGCCTGACGGCCACGCGCTCTCGCGAGCCTCAATCGAGCCCGTGAAACACGCTGTCGTCCGGCCCGATGTGCGAGGGCGGCGTCCAGGCAGCATCGCGCATCGAGCGGCTGACGAGCTTTTCCACGCCCAGCAGCGTGGCGAAGATCGCCATGCGCACCGGGATGCCGTTGTCGGTCTGGCGGAAGATGGCCAGGCGCGGGTCGTTGTTCAGGTCGACGCTCAGGTCGTGCGAGCCGGGGCGGCCATCGCGCGGCAGCGGGTGCATCACCACCACCTCGGGCTTGCAGGCTGATTCGATGAGCGCGCGGTTGATCTCGAACGCGTTGTCAAAGCCTTCCAGCACTTCGTCGTTCGCGAAGCGCTCTTTCTGGATGCGCGTGGCGTAGATGATGTCCGCGCCGGCCAGCGCCTGCGCGGGCGTGGCGGCAGTTTCGACCACGTGGCCGTTGCGGCTCACGGCCTCCACGATTTCCGCGGGCATTGCGAGCGACGGCGGCGAGACCAGCGTGAACTTCAGGCCCCGGTACAACGCAAGCAGCTTGATGAGCGAATGCACGGTGCGCCCGTACTTCAGGTCGCCGACCATCGCGATGTGCGCGCCGTCTACCAGCTTGCCCAGGCGCGAGAACTCGCGCTGGATGGTGTACAGGTCGAGCAGCGCCTGGCTGGGATGCTCGCCCGGGCCGTCGCCGCCGTTGATGACCGGCACGTTGGTGGCGCGCGCGAATTCAGCGACCGAGCCCTGCTCCGGATGCCGCACCACGATCGCATCGGCATAGCCGCTGATGACGCGGCTGGTGTCGTAGATCGATTCGCCCTTGGCCATCGACGAGAAAGTGAAGCCCGTGGTGTCGCACACCGAGCCGCCCAGCCGGCAGAACGCCGCGCCGAAGCTCACGCGGGTGCGCGTGCTGGCTTCGAAGAACAGATTGGCCAGCACGGCCCCTTCGAGCACGCGGCTGACCTTGCGTCGGCGCGCGATGGGCTGCATCACGTCGGCCAACTGGAACAGTTCGTCGATGGCGTCGCGGTTGAACTGGCTGACCGACAGCAGGTGGTGCGAGCCTTCAGTGGCCAGCGCCTGTCGCAGAGCGCCTTCATGTGCGCTTTGCGTATATTCACTGCGCCGCCCGTCTGAAGCCAGGATTTCGCTCACGAAGCGCCGTGCGACTTCGGGCATGGCCCTGAATTCATTGGATTCGTCGGGCAGGAGCCAAGCGTCGAGCGCCCTTCTGCGGCTGCCGATGCGCTCTGCGAAAGCATCACGCGTCATGTTGAGTTGACGCATCGCGTCGCGAAGGAGCACCTGTTGCGGCATGTTCATGGGCCACAAATATATACTCAATGCGTATATTTTGGCAACGACCACAAAGCAATCGGCCATGAAAAAACGGGCCCAAGGGCCCGTTCTTTCTCTTGCAACACCCGAAGGTGTCGTGGTCGGTTGCTTACAGGCCAGCTTGGCGCGTGAACGACACGCTGGGCTTCTTGTACGCAGCCGGCACTTCGTCGCGGTAGAACGCGCGGCGGTCGAGGCTGGCGAACGGGTCGTGTGCCTTGGCAACAGCTTCGGCTTGCACGGTCGCGCGGTTGGCGGTCGACGTGAAGGCTTGTGCGCCAGCGCCCGAGGCATCGCTGTATTCGTTGCCAGCACGAGCGGCGGCAACGGCTTGCGGTGCGACTTCAGCGCGGGTCACAGAAGAGTTCACGACGTGCACGCCGTCGTAGGTTTCTGCGTGGGCTCCGGCAGCAGCCAGGAGCGAGAGGGCAGCAGCGGCGAGGATCTTCGAGGCATTCATTTCAATCTCCTTCAAGTGATGGGTTGGTGAGGAGAAGTTTGATCCTGAAGAGCCCTGAAAAACGCCGTCGAAATGAACCACGGCGTTCACAGGATTGAAACAATCAGGACCTTGAAAAGAAGCCGGTCAATAGGGGTTGCCCCATGAAACGCCAGCCTCAGTGGCTGATCATCCACGGCCGCCTCGAAGGCGCGGACTTGACCCCGTTGGGCGCCGTCACCGTCGCACCCCGCTTGCCTGAACTGCAGCAACCGCAGCCCGCCGGATGCTTGAAGCGCGCGTAGTCGCGCGAACTGCCGGGCTCGTACCGTGCGCGCTCGTTGGTCTCCATGGCGCGGCGCGTGCCCGAGGCCATCAGCGCGAGCCGCGGTGCGGCCGAAAGTACACGCGGCGCGGCGCATCCGCAATCGGGGCATGCGGCGGGCTCGTCGCGCAGGCCCGAAGGCCGCAGCGCCTCGAAGCCGCCGCATTGCCCGCAGGCGTAGTCGTAAGTGGGCATGGCGTGGCTGTCTTTCAACGCAGGTCGTGCGACAGCGGCATGCTGATGCTGCCGTCGATCATCTTCACCGGGCCCGAGGCGTTCGGGTTGATGTCGAAGTCGAAGATGCCCGTGGGCAGCCACAGCGTGGCGCACGAGTTGGGTACGTCGACCACGCCGCTGATGTGGCCCTGCACCGGCGCCGTGCCAAGAATCGAATAGGCCTGCGCACCCGAGTAGCCGAACTTCTTCAGGTACTCGATGGCGTTCAGGCAGGCTTGGCGGTAGGCCACGTTCACGTCGAGGTAGTGCTGCTTGCCGCTCTCATCGACCGAGATGCCTTCGAAGATCAGGTAGTCGTTGTACTGCGGCGTGATCGGGCTGGGCTTGAAGATCGGGTTCTTGATGCCGTACTTGGCCATGCCGCCCTTGATGAGCGTGACCTTCATGTGCACCCAGCCGGCCATTTCGATGGCGCCGCAGAAGGTGATTTCGCCGTCGCCCTGGCTGAAGTGCAGGTCGCCCACGCTGAGGCCTGCGCCGTCGACGTACACGGGGAAGAACACTTTGGAGCCGCGCGACAGATCCTTGATGTCGCAGTTGCCACCATGCTCGCGCGGCGGCACGGTGCGCGCACCCTCGGCGGCGGCCTTCGCCCTCGCCTCGCCGGTCATCTTGCCCATGTGGGCGGTGCCGGCGAACGGCGGATTGGCAAGGCCGGGCACGCGATCGGGGTCGGTGGCAATGAGCGCCTTCTCGCGCTCGTTCCACATGTCGAGCATGGGCTTGTCGGGCAGGCAACCGATCAGGCCGGGGTGGATGAGGCCCGCGAAGTTCACGCCCGGAATGTGGCGCGAACTGGTGAACATGCCCTTGAAGTCCCAGATCGATTTCTGCGCTTCGGGAAAGTGGTCGGTGAGAAAGCCGCCGCCGTTCTTCTTCGAGAAGAAACCGTTGAAGCCCCAGAGGCTGTCCTGCTTGGCGCCGATGTCGAGCAGGTCCACCACCAGCAGGTCGCCGGGCTCTGCACCCTTCACGCCCACGGGGCCCGAGAGATAGTGCACGGTGCTCAGGTCGATGTCGCGTACGTCGTCGGCGCTGTCGTTGTTCTTGATGAAGCCGCCGGTCCAGTCGAAGGTCTCGAGGATGAAGTCGTCGCCCGGGTTGACCCAGCAGGCCATCGGAATGTCCGGGTGCCAGCGGTTGTGAATCAACTCGTTCTCGGTGGGCGACTTGGTCAGATCGACCTTGATCAGCGTGTCCGTCATTTGCAGTGGCTCCTGGTTGGGTTGTGGTTGAACGGAAATCAAACGGAGAGGTAGGCCTTGATGTGGTCCACGTCGGTCTTGTCACGCGCGGTCTCGTGCACGAGGCGGCCGCCTTCGATGACGAAGAGCCGATCGGCCACGTCCATCGCAAAGCTGAGCACCTGCTCGGACACGACGATGGTGATGCCGCGCAGCTTGCGGATCTCGTTGAGCGCCTTGGCGATGTCCTTGATGATCGAAGGCTGGATACCTTCGGTGGGCTCGTCGAGCAGCAGCACCTTGGGGTCGGTGACGAGGGCACGTGCAATCGCAAGCTGCTGTTGCTGGCCGCCCGAGAGGTTGCCGCCCTTGCGGCTCTTCATGTCCCACAGCACGGGGAACAGCGCGTAAATTTCTTCGGGAATGCGGCGGGTCTTCGAGTTCTCGAGGCCGGTCTGGATGTTCTCTTCCACCGTCAGCGTCGGAAAGATCATCCGGCCCTGCGGCACGTAGGCGATGCCTTTTGCCACGCGGCGGAAGCTCTCGTCGCGCGACACGTCCTGGCCCGCCACTTCGATGCGCCCACTCTTCAATGGCAGCACGCCCATGAGGCTCTTGAACAGCGTGGTCTTGCCCATGCCGTTGCGACCCATGATGGCGATGGTTTCGTTGGCATGGCCCTCGAAGGAGATGCCGTGCAGGGCCTCGCTCTGGCCGTAGGCTACGTGCAGGTCTTCCACCTTCAGCATGAGGTTGCTCATATCTTTGGACTCTCTCGGGTTGTGTTCGGGGTGCGTGCACAGGCCGCTGGTGCACGACTGATCAACGACTGCTCTGTCCAACGATCACGTCGATGGGGTGCCTTGCGCAGCGAAATAAAGGAGGGGCCCGAAGGGCGGGGGACATTCGCGGAGCAAGGTACCCCGTCGGCGTGATCGCACCCTGAACGACGGCCCTTCATCTAGTGCCCCAGATAGACATCGATGACCTTGGGATCCGCCTGCACCTTCTCCATGGGCCCCTCGGCAAGGATCCTCCCCTGGTGCATCACGGTGACCTTGTGCGCGATCTGCTTGACGAAGGCCATGTCGTGCTCGATGACGATCACCGCGCGGTTCTGGCAGATGCGCTTGAGCAGGTCGGCCGTGAGCTCGCGTTCGCGTGCGCTCATGCCGGCGATGGGCTCGTCGAGCATCAGCAACTCGGGTTCCTGCATCAGCAGCATGCCGATCTCCAGCCACTGCTTCTGACCGTGGCTCAGCAGGCCGGCCTCTGTGTCGAGGCGGTCGGCCAGCCCGATCTCTTCCGCAATCGCCTGCACCTTGGCCTTGACCTCGTCGTCGCACTTGAAAGCCAGCGCGCCGAACACCGAGCGGCCCTTCGGGAACGACACCTCCAGGTTCTGGAACACGCTCAGGTTCTCGTAGATGGATGGTGTCTGGAACTTGCGGCCGATGCCCAGCCGCACGCGCTTGTGCTCGGCCATCTTCGTGAGCTCGGTGTTCTTGAACTTGATGCTGCCGGCGCTTGCGCGCGTCTTGCCGCAGATCAGGTCGAGCAGCGTGGTCTTGCCTGCCCCGTTGGGGCCGATGATCACGCGCAGCTCGTTGCGATCGATGTACAGCGTGAGGTCGTCGATGGCCTTGAAGCCGTCGAAGGAGACGGTGAGATCTTCCACGGCGAGCGCGAAGTCGGTGTTGCTCATGAGGGTGTGGCTCCGGGTTCAGTCGTCAGGCGCGCTGGCTGCCGACGCCTTCGGGCAGCGTGGGTTCGGGTTGTGCCGCGACTGGTGCCACGGGTGCAGGTGCAACAGCAGAGACCGGCGGCTTGACAGCTGCATCGCGCAGCGCCTGGCGACGCGACTTCCACCAAGGCCGGATCTTTTCTTCCCACACTCCGGCAAGCCCCATCGGGAAGGCCATGGTCACGCCGATGAAGAGACCAGCCATCAGGAACAGCCACAGGTCCGGAAAGCTCTCGGAGAACAGCGTCTTGCCCGCATTCACCAGCAGCGCGCCGTACACCGCGCCCACCAGGCTCATGCGCCCGCCTACCGCGCAGAAGATCACCATCTCGATCGAGGGCACGATGCCCACGAAGCTCGGCGACATGAAGCCCACCTGCAGCGCGAACATTGCGCCACCGATGCCCGAGAGCCCGGCCGCCAGGCAGAAGATGAAGACCTTGAAATTCGACACGTCGTAGCCCGAGAAGCGCACGCGGTCTTCCTTGTCACGCATGGCCAGCAGCAGCGTGCCCAGCTTGCTGGTCTGCACCCAGCGGCACAGCAGGATGCTCGCCACCAGCAAGCCGACGCAGACGTAGTACAGCACGTACTTGGCGCTGTCGGTGCGTGTGTCCCAGCCCAGCATCGTCTTCAGGTCGGTCATGCCGTTCACGCCGCCCGTGTAGCCCTGCTGGCCGATGATGAGCACGGTGCAAATGAGCGCAACCGCCTGCGTGATGATCGCGAAGTACACGCCGCCCACGCGCCGCTTGAACATCGCAAAGCTCACGAGCCAGGCCAGTGCCATCGGCGCCAGCACTACCAGCGCAAGGCTCAGCGGCAGGCTCTTGAATGGCAGCCACAGCGTGGGCAGCTCGGTGATCTGGTTCCAGTCCATGAAGTCCGGGATGCCGGGCGTCGACTGGATCTTGGTCGTGATGGGATCGGAGGCTTCGAGCTTGAGGAACATCGCCATCGCATACCCGCCGATGCCGAAGAACACGCCCTGCCCCAGGCTCAGCACGCCGCCGTAGCCCCACACCATGACGAGCCCCACGGCCACGAAGGCGTAGGTGAGGTACTTGCCCACGAGGTTGAGGCGGAAGATGTCGAGCGACAGCGGCAGCACCACCGCGAGCAGCAGCACCAGGAGCAGCAGGCTGCCGAGCTGGTAGCGCTGGATCGAGGCCTTGATGAAATTCATCGGAACGTTCTCCTGCAAGGGAATCGGGTTCATCAGCGGCGGACCTTGACGGCGAACAGGCCTTGGGGGCGCATCATCAAGATCAGCACGATCAGCGACAGCGTCAGCACCTTGGCCATCGAGCCGGTCATGAAGAACTCGGAGATCGACTGCGTCTGTGCAATGCCGAAGGCCGAGACCACCGTGCCGAACAGGCTGGCCGCGCCGCCGAAGGTGACGACCAGGAAGGCGTCGACGATGTAGAGCGAACCCGAGGTCGGCCCGGTCGAGCCGATGGTGGTGAAGGCCGCGCCCGCCATGCCGGCAATGCCGCAGCCGATGGCGAAGGTCAGGCGGTCGGTCTTCTTCGTGTCGATGCCGGTGGCGTTGGCCATCGTACGGTTGGCCACGGTGGCGCGCACCCGCAGGCCCCATCGACTCTTGTGCAGAGCGATGAGCACGCCGCCCGTGACCAGCGCTGTGAGCGCCAGCACGAACAGGCCGTTGATCGGAATGTCGAGGCCTTCATGCGGCGTCCACGAGCCCATGAGCCACTCGGGCAGCGTGGGGCTCACTTCCTTCGGGCCGATGAAGGTGCGAAAGATCTGCTGCAGGCCCAGGCTCACGCCCCAGGTGGCGAGCAGCGTGTCGAGCGGTCGCTTGTACAGGTGGCGAATCAGCACCCACTCCACGATCCATCCGGTGATGAAGGCGAAGACGAAGGCCAGCCCGATGGCGATCGGGAAGTAGTACGGCATGAACGCCGGCGCCAGGCTTTCGGTGATGCGTGCAGCCAGGTAGATCGAATAGGCGCCGATGGTCATGAACTCGCCATGCGCCATGTTGATCACGCCCATCTGGCCGAAGATGATCGCCAGGCCCAGCCCCATCAGCAGCAGCACCGCGAAGAGGCTCAGCCCCGCGAAGCCCTGCATGAGGCCGATGTTCATCATGTCCGACAGAGTCATGGCGGGAAGTCCGGAATGTTGGAGTTGCCCCCTCTCCCGCTAGCGGGAGAGGGTTGGGGTGAGGGCCGACGGCCTGCTTGCTGGCTTACTGGTAGCCCTTCGGGAACGGATCCGGCTTGATCAGCTCAGCCGACTCCGCCACCACCTTGAACGTGCCATCGAGCTGCCCCTGCCCGATACGCGCCTTGCTCCACAAGTGGTGGTTCGCATCCAGCTTCACGTAGCCTTCTGGCGCCGTCTTCAGCTCGATGCCCGGCGAACCCGCGACTACCTTGTCCACGTCGAAGCTGCCGGCCTTCTCCACCGCCGCCTTCCACAGCCACGGACCGAGGTAGCCCGCCTGCGTCACGTCGCCGATCACCGCGTCCTTGCCGTACTTCGCCTTGAAGGCCTCCACGAACTTCTTGTTGTTCGCGTTGTCCAGCGTCTGGAAGTACTTCATCGACGAGTAGAAGCCCGCGAAGTTCTCGCCGCCCACGCCGGTCATTTCGTCTTCCGTCACGGCCAGCGTCAGCAGGAATTGCTTGTCGCCCGTGATGCCCGCGGCCTTGAGCTGCTTGTAGAAGGCCACGTTCGAGCCGCCCACCACGGCTGCGAAGATGCAGTCGGGCTTGGCCACCTTGATCTTGTTGATCAGCGAGTTGAAGTTGGTGTGGCCCAGCGGGTAGTACTCCTCGCCCTTGACCGAACCCTTCTGGAAGTTCTCGATGTGCTTGCGCGCGATCTTCATCGAGGTGCGCGGCCAGATGTAGTCGGAGCCCACCAGGAAGAAGGTCTTGGCCTTTTTCTCCTTCGCGCCCCAGTCCAGGCCCCAGATGATCTGCTGCGTGGCTTCCTGGCCGGTGTAGATCACGTTCTTGCTCTGCTCCAGGCCTTCGTAGAAGGTCGGGTAGTACAGGAGGCCGTTCTCTTTCTCGAACACAGGCAGCACTGCCTTGCGCGAGGCGCTGGTCCAGCAGCCGAACACGGCCGCGCAGTGATCGTTGACCAGCAGCTTCTTCGACTTCTCGGCGAAGGTCGGCCAGTCGGAGGCACCGTCTTCCTTGATGACCTTGATCTTGCGGCCCAGCACGCCGCCCATGGCGTTGATCTGGTCGATGGCCAGCTGCTCGGCCTGGATCGAGCCGGTTTCCGAGATGGCCATGGTGCCGGTGGACGAATGCAGCTGGCCCACCGTTACCTCGGTGTCGGTCACGGCGAGCTTGGTGGTGTTGACCTTGGCCGTGGGGAATTGCCCCTGGCCGAAGCTCAGGCCGCTCAGGCCCATCACGGGCAGCGCGGCGGCGCCCTGCAGCAGACGGCGGCGGCGCAATGCCAGGGCATCGAGAGAAAGATCTGAATCACGCGACATCAGGAAACTCCAGGCAGGTTGTTGGAAAGTAGAGCCGCGCACCATCGCAGTGCATCGGACGGTGCCTCGAGCACCATGGCTGGTACTTTAGAAATCACCCGGGTTTGCGCGAATACGTCATTCAACGTAGCGGCAAGAACCCACCCTGCCCGCAGACTCGCGAGCCAGACATCGGTGGAAAACATCGAGGGGAAAGAAGCACAGGGAGCGCTTCTTGCTGTACCTGCCCCATGCCACCGCCGCCGCGAGAACCAGCCATGCAATCCGTCTCCGGACAGAAGATCTTTCGCATCCGCCGCGACTACAACGCCTGGGTCGCGAACGAAACGCTGGAGGACTACGCACTGCGCTACACGCCGCGCAGCTTTCGCAAGTGGTCGGAGTTCCGCGTGGCCAACGCGGCCTTCGGCGCCACCTCGTTCCTGGCGCTGGAGGCCATCGGCGGGGCCATCGCGCTGAGCTACGGCTTCTCGAATGCGCTGTGGGCCATCCTGGTGGTGGGGCTCATCACCTTCCTCACGGGCCTGCCGATCTCGTACTACGCGGCACGGCACGGCGTGGACATGGACCTGCTCACGCGCGGCGCGGGCTTCGGCTACCTTGGCTCCACGCTCACATCGCTGATCTACGCAAGCTTCACCTTCATCTTCTTCGCGCTGGAGGCGGCCATCCTCGCGCTGGCGCTGCAGATGTACCTCGACTGGCCGCTATGGCTGCTGTACATGGTGTCGTCGATCGTCATCATTCCGCTGGTGGCGCGGGGCATCACGCTCATATCGGGGCTGCAACTGTGGACGCAGCCGATCTGGATCGTGCTGTTCGTCTGCCCGTTCATCGCGGTACTGGTGAAAAAGCCCGAGCTGTACGCCGACTTCACCAGCCTGGTCGGACGCACCTCGGACAGCAGCGGCTTCGATCCGCTGATGTTCGGTGCCGCCGCCACGGTGGCCTTCTCGCTGGTGGTGCAGATCGGCGAGCAGGTCGACTACCTGCGCTTCCTGCCCGAGAAGACCGCCGCCAACAGTGGCCGCTGGTGGACCGCGGTGCTCATCGCCGGGCCGGGCTGGATCGTGCCGGGCATGCTGAAGATGATGGGCGGCGCGTTCCTCGCCTTCCTGGCCCTGCAGCACGAGATACCGGCCAACCACGCGATCGAGCCCACGCAGATGTACCTCACGGGCTTTTCGTACGTGCTGCGCGACCCGGCCTGGGTGCTGGGCATCACGGTGCTGTTCGTGGTGATCTCGCAGATGAAGATCAACCTGACGAACGCCTACGCAGGTTCGCTCGCTTGGTCGAACTTCTTCGCGCGGCTCACGCACAGCCACCCGGGGCGCGTGGTGTGGCTGGTGTTCAACGTGGTCATCGCGATATTGCTGATGGCGCTGGGCGTGTTCGCGGCACTGGAGCACGTGCTGGGCTTCTACAGCAACATCGCCATCGCCTGGGTCGGCGCGCTGGTGGCCGACCTGGTCATCAACAAGCCGCTGGGCTGGAGCCCGAAGACCATCGAGTTCAAGCGCGCGCACCTGTACGACATCAACCCGGTGGGGCTGATGGCGATGCTGGTGGCGGCTGCGCTGGCCATGCTGGCCTACTCCGGCGTGCTGGGGCATTGGGCCCGCGCCTTCTCGCCCTTCATCGCGCTGGTGACGGCCATGGCCGTGTCGCCTCTGCTCGCCTGGCGCACGCGCGGGCGCTACTACCTCGCGCGCACAGACATCGACCGCTGGAAGCCGGGCCAGAGCGTGAAGTGCTCGGTGTGCGACAACAGCTTCGAGTCTGAAGACATGGCGCACTGCCCGGCCTACAGCGCGCCGATCTGCTCGCTGTGCTGCACGCTCGAATCGCGCTGCCACGACCGCTGCAAGACCAACTCGCGCGCGGCCGAGCAGATGAGCGGCTGGCTGCAGGCGCTGCTGCCGCCGGCGCTGTCGGCGCGGCTGAACTTCCGCGTGGCGCACTACCTGCTGATCGCGGCTTCGTTGATCGCATTGCTGGCCACAGTGGTGGGCGTGGTCTACGCGCAGGAGGCGCTGGCGGGCACCAGCGATTCGGTCATGGCGACGGCCTTCCTGAAAGTGTTCGCGCTGCTCTCGGTCGTGGCCGCTGTGGCCGCGTGGTGGGTGGTGCTGGGCAGCGAAAGCCGGCAGATGGCGCAGGAAGAATCGAACCGCCACAACAATCTGCTGGCCCTCGAAATCGAGGCGCACCGCCGCACCGATGCCGCGCTGCAGACCGCCAAGGAAGCCGCCGAGGCCGCGAACCAGGCCAAGACGCGCTATGTGGCCGGCATGACGCACGAGTTGCGCACGCCGCTCAACAGCATCCTGGGCTACTCGCAGATCCTGCTGAAGGGCGACGCGGTGACGCCGCCGCGCGAGGCGGTGCAGACCATTCACCGCAGCGGCGAGCACATGCTGGGCCTGATCGACGGCCTGCTCGACCTGGCGCGCATCGAGGCCGGCCGGCTGCAGCTGGAGCCCGCGCCGCTCGCGCTGCCGGCCTTTCTCGACCAGCTCGTGCACATGGTGCGGCCGCAGGCAGAGAACAAGGGCCTGGCCTTCGTCTTCACGCACGCCGGGCAGTTGCCGCCATGGGTGCATGCCGATGCGAAGTGGCTGCGGCAGATTCTCATCAACCTGCTGACGAATGCGGTGCGCTTCACCGACAGCGGCACCGTCACGCTGCATGTGGATGCGCGGCGCGAGGTGCTGCGCTTCGACGTGGTCGACACCGGCATCGGCGTGGCGGCGCAGGACCACCAGCGCATCTTCCTGCCCTTCGAGCGCGGTGCGGCGGGCCGCCGCCGCGGCGAGCCCGGCACGGGGCTGGGCCTCACGATCACGGGGCTGCTCACTTCGCTGATGGGCGGCGAGCTCAAGCTGGCCTCGACCTCTTCGCAAGGCAGCACCTTCAGCGTGCGCGTGTACCTGCGCGAAGTGGCCGACCCCGGCCCGCAGGCCAGCAAGGCCGGCGCGCTGCGGCAACCCGTGTCGGGCTATATCGGCGCGCGCCGCACGCTGCTGGTGGTGGACGACCAGCCCGTGCAGCGCCAGATGCTCGCCGGCATGCTCGCGCCGCTGGGCTTCGAGGTGCGCGAGGCTGCGAGCGGCACCGAATGCCTCGACAGCCTGCGCGAGGAGCTGCCCTCGGCCATCCTGCTCGACCTGACGATGGACGACATGGACGGCTGGCAGACCGCCGCGTCGGTGCGCGCCTCGGGCTTTCGCGACATCCCGATCATCATTGTCTCGGCCAACATGTTCGAGAACCAGAGCGAGCGGCTGCGCGCGGCGGACTGCCAGGCCTTTGTGGGCAAGCCGGTGATCGAGTCGGCGCTGATCGCCACGCTGGAGCGGCACCTCGGCCTCGAATGGCTGTCGGGCAGCGATGCGTTGCCGCCCGCCGCTGCAGAAGACGCGCCGCAGCGCCCGCGCCAGCTTGCCCTGTCGGAAGACGACCGCGCCGAGCTCATGCGCCTCGTGCAGATGGGCCACGTGCGCGGCCTGCACACGGCGCTCGACCGGCTGGCGGCCGCCTCGCCCGCAGCGGCATCGACCTGCACCTGGCTGCGCGGCATGGTCACGCGCTTCGAACTCGACAACCTCCGCAACGCACTGGCCGAAGATGCAGACACCCTCGCCCCCTGAATCGCCATCGTCATCCGAACGCCCCGTGGTGCTGGTGGTGGACGACGCACCCAGCAGCCTCGGCATGCTGTGCGACACGCTGGAGGCCAGCGGCTACACCGTGCTGGTGGCGGCCGACGGCGAGGCCGCGCTGCAGCGGCTCGAACTGGTGGTGCCCGACGCAATCTTGCTCGACGGCCTGATGCCCGGCCTCTCAGGCTTCGAGACCTGCAGGCGCATCAAGGCCAACCCGGCATGGGCGCACATTCCGGTGCTGTTCATGACGGGGCTTTCTGAAACCTCGCACGTGGTCGAGGGCTTCGAGTGCGGCGGCGTCGACTACGTGGTGAAGCCGATCCGCGCGCAGGAGGTGCTGGCGCGGCTGCACACGCATGCGCGCAACGCGCGCATCACGCGCATGGCGCGAGACGCTGTCGACGTGGCCGGCATGGGCGTGGTGTTCATCGACACGCGCGGGCGCATCGCGTGGCGCTCGCCGCAGGCCGCGCTGTGGCTGCATGCGCTGGAAGACCCGGTGGCGCCGGGCCTGCTGCCCGCTTCGCTGGAACCGGCTCTCGCACCGGGCGCGGCCATTGCCATAGGCACCGCCACGGGCATGCGGCTGTCGGTGCGCAACCTCGGCGCGGCGGCACTCGGCGAGACGATGCTGCTCTTCGCCATCCAGCGCGAAGGGCCGGCCGCCCGCCTGGCCGACGCCGCACTCACGCCGCGCGAGACCGAGGTGCTGTCATGGCTCGCCAAGGGCAAGACCAATCGCGACATCGGCGAGATCCTGGGCACCAGCCCGCGCACGGTGAACAAGCACCTGGAACACATCTTCGAGAAGCTGGGGGTGGAAACGCGGGCGGCTGCGGCGGCGCTGGCGAGCGGTATGTAACCCCCATGGGGTAACCGCCCCAACGGCACTGGGCTATAGCCCTCGAATGCTCCGGTTGCACCCAGAATGGGCACGCCACCGGAGAAATAGATGCTTTCAAGCCTTCTGCAGTTTCCTCCCCGCGAAAGTGCGTACAGGCGCAAGTTCCTGAACAACACGGACGAGAACCTGTTCATGGGTTCGTTCGAGAGCTTCGCGGCGGCCGAGGCTGGCGCACCGCCCAGCAAGGCCGTTGGCTACGCCAATGCCGACGCGGGCGAGCTCTACAGCCCGCAGATCTATTTCTACGACTATCCCGGCCTCTTCTGGCTGGGCCGCTCCATCGATGCAGGCCTGACGCGCGTGTTCGACCTGGGCGGGCACGTCGGCATCAAGTACTACGCCTTCCGCCGCGTGCTGAGCTACCCCGACACCCTGCGCTGGACGGTGTGCGACGTGCCTGGCGTGGTCGAGAGCGGCCGAGCGATGGCCGTCAAGCGCGAAGCGACCGAGCAACTCGGCTTCACCATCGACTACCGCGATGCGAGCGGCTGCGACGTGCTGTATGTGTCGGGCAGCCTGCAGTACCTGCCGACCCGCATGGACGCGATTCTTTCCGCACTGGCCGTGAAGCCCAGGCGCATCGTCATGAACACCACGGCCGTGCACCCCGAGCGCACGATCTACACGCTCAACAGCATCGGCGTGGCCGTGTGCCCGTACCGCATCCAGCACCACGACGAACTCCTGGCCGACCTCGCGCGCTCCGGCTACAGGAAGCGCGATGTGTGGCGCAACGAGGGCAAGCCTATCGAGGTGCCCTTCGTCGACGGCGGGGACAAGCCGTACTACGCGGGCTGCTGCTTCGACCTCATCACCTGATCGCCCGCCGATGCATCGGCCCGGTCAGGGAATGACGGCCGGCAGGTTCTGGTCGGCCGTGTGGCGCTGCTCGGGCGTCATTGCGTCGTAGAGCTTCGACAACGCATCGCTTACCGCCTGCGTGCGCCGGGCACGGTCTTGTGCCTGCATGGCGCGCTGCTGCGCGAACTGCACGGCGGTCAGGTCGTCTGGTGGCGCCGCGGCAGTCATGCCGGCGCGGCTGGCCATGTCCCACACCGCATCGGAGAAGCGGTCCCACAGCTGTGACTGCTCGGGCGTGATCATGAGTTGCACGCGCAAGTCGTAGAGCTTGTCGCGGATCTTGCCCGCAGCGGTTGCCGGCGTGGACAGGCCATCGCCTGTGCGCGGGCTCGTCGTGCTGTCGGGCCGCGTGCCGCGCCGGCCTCCGCCCATGCCACCACCACCGCCGAACTGCGCAAAGCAATGGCCGCTCACGGTGACAAGGGCAGCGGCAAGCGCGAAGCGCTGCAGGGGTCGATTCATCATCATTGCGGGTTCCTTCGGTGCCAGGCCCTCGAAGGACCACCGCGCATTTCAGGCGCGGCAGCTGTCCCGGGCGTTGCGAGCCCGTAAACCCGGGGTAAAGCAGGCCGTCTTTACTTCTGGATCGAGGCAGCGCTTCATCGGCGTCGAAAACATCTTGACGGCCTTCAAAAAGATATTAAAGTGATATCACTTTTAACGGAGGCTACATGCAAGAGAAGACCCCCACAACACCGCGCAAGGTCCGCAAGGAGCGCCCCTACCGGTCGATCAACGGCTACGGCGTGTCGGCCGTGGTGCTGCTGCTGATCGCTGTCGGCATATGGGCGCTGGTGCAGCGCCTGATGCCGCTGCCCATGAGCATTCTGCTGATCGTGATCGGCCTCGTGCTGATCCCTGGCCTCTACATGCTGCAACCTAACGAGGGCATCATCCTCACGCTGTTCGGCGAGTACCAGGGCACCGACCGCACCGAGGGCCTGCGCTGGACCAATCCGCTGCAAAGCGGCCAGAAGATCTCGCTGCGCGCACGCAACCTCAACACGCCGCCGCTGAAGGTGAACGACAAGCGCGGCAACCCGGTGGAGATCGGCGCGGCGGTGGTATGGAGGGTCTACGACACGGCGCAGGCCGTATTCGAGATCGACGACTACAACAAGTTCGTCGCCATCCAGGCCGAAGCGGCCATCCGCCACCTTGCCACTCTCTATGCCTACGACAGCGGCGACGACCTGCAGAGCGAAGAAACCACGCTGCGCGCCGGGCTCGACACGGTAGCCGATGCACTCAAGGACGAGCTGAACCAGCGCTTTGCCAGCGCGGGCGTCGAAGTGCTCGACGCCAAGCTCACCCACCTCGCCTACGCCCCCGAGATCGCTCAGGTAATGCTGCGCCGCCAGCAGGCGGTGGCCATCGTCAGTGCGCGGCACCAGATCGTGGCGGGCGCGGTCGGCATGGTCGAGGCAGCGCTCAAGGGCCTGTCGGAGCGCAATCTCGTGGTGCTGGACGACGAGCGCAAGGCCTCGATGGTGTCGAACCTGCTGGTGGTGCTGTGCTCCGACCGGGAGACGCAGCCCGTGGTCAACACCGGTACGCTGTACACCTGAAGCCCGTCTCTCTACCCGCACCCGATGGCCAGTCCCGGAAAAAAATCCTACCCCCTGCGCATCGATCCGGCCCTGTGGGCCGAGATCGAACGCCTGGCGGCGCAGGAGCTGCGAAGCGCGAACGCGCAGGTCGAGTTCCTGCTGCGCGAAGGGCTGGCCAGGCGAGGAAGGCTGCCCGCCGCGGACGCGGGCAAGCCCGACGAGCCTGCGTCGTCCCCTCAGTGATAACCCCGAATCCGCTGAAGGCCGAATGACAGCCCCGGCTTCTACGATGGCAGTAGCAGGCGGCGCCCACGCCGCCGCTTCCTTCCTCCTGGAGACATCGTGACAAAGCCCATTCTTTTTTCTTCCTTTCGCACCCTCACCCGCCGCGCAGCCCTCCCGCTGATTGCGGCCCTCGCGCTCGCCGGCTGCGGCAGCCTCGGCGGCAGCAAGCCCGCCGGTGGCGACATCCACGTCATGACCTCGGGCGGCTTCACCGCCGCCTACAACGACCTGCGCCCCGAGTTCGAGCGCAGCAGCGGCCGCACCGTGAAGACGGCATACGGCGCCTCGATGGGCAATGCCGACGACTCGATCCCCAGCCGCCTCGCGCGCAACGAGCCGGCCGACGTTGTGATCCTCGCTCGCCCCGCGCTCGATGCACTCGTCGCACAGGGCAAGGTCGTGCCCGGCAGCCAGGTCGACCTGGTGCGCTCGGCCATCGGCTTCGCGGTGCGCAAGGGCGCGCCCAAGCCCGACATCAGTTCCGTCGATGCGCTGAAGCGCACGCTGCTCGCGGCCCCGTCCATCGCCTACTCGGCCAGCGCAAGCGGCACCTACTACGAGACCGAGCTGCTCAAGAAGCTCGGCATCGAAGACCAGGTCAAGCCCAAGAGCAGGCGCATCCTGAGCGAGCGCGTCGGCACAGTGGTAGCGCGCGGCGACGCGGCGCTCGGCCTGCAGCAGGTGAGCGAGCTGTTGCCCATCGCGGGCATCGACTACATCGGCCCGCTGCCGGCAGAAGTGCAGCAGGTGACGGTGTTCTCTGCCGGCGTGGCCACCGCATCGAAACAACCCGATGCGGCACGGCAACTGATCCGCTATCTCAACTCGCCCGCTGCCGCGCCCACCATCGCCAAGACGGGGCTGGAGCCGCTGACGGCACCGTAAACTGGCGCGCATCCCCAGCTCTCATCGACGAACCACGCCATGACGATCTCCCCCGCCCTCGTTTCCGCTTTCGCGCCCGGCGGCACGCTTCGCGCCTCGATCAACCTCGGCAACCCGATCCTCGCCAACAAGGACGCGACCAGCGGCGAGCCGGTAGGCGTCTCGATCGATCTGGCGCGAGAGTTCGCACGGCGGCTCGGCGTGGGCGTCGAGCTGGTGGTGTTCGAGAAGGCGGCAGCTTCGGTCGATGCTGTCAAAAATGAAAAGGCCGACATCGGCTTCTTCGCCATCGACCCCGCACGCAGCGAAGGGCTGCTGTTCACCGCGCCCTATGTGCTGATCGAGGGTAGCTACCTCGTGCCCGAAGCTTCGGCGCTCGCCGACAACGCGCAGGTCGATGCGAAGGGGCACCGCATCTCGGTCGGCTCGGGCAGTGCCTACGACCTGTTCCTCACGCGCGAGATCAAGGCGGCCGAGATCGTGCGGCTGCAGGGCGCGGGCCCGGCGCTTGCAGCACTGCGTTCAGGCGAAGTCGAAGTGGCGGCCGGCATCCGCCAGATGCTCGAAGGCGAAGCGCAGCGCGCACCGGGCGTGCGCGTGCTCCCGGGCCGCTTCATGGTGATCCAGCAGGCCATGGGCACGCCGGCCAGCCGCGGCGCCGCGGCACAAGCGCTGCTCGCCGCCTTCGTCGAAGAGATGAAGGCCAGCGGCTTCGTGGCCGATGCGCTGAAGCGCCATCGCATCGAGGGCGCGAGCGTGGCGCCCGCGGCCTGATCCATCGGCACTTCAGCCGTCAGAGCTTGTACGCCTCCACCGGCCCCCGCGAGTAGAAGAGAAAATAGCCCGTCGAAGTCTGGAAGCCGTTCTTCTTCCAGCCCGCCGGCACTTTGAAGATGCCTAGCTGCTCGCTCGCCATGCCGACGAAGGCGGTGCTCTCCTTGTCGGTGGTGATGCGAGCCCATTGCTCGCGCGTGACCGGCTTCATCTGCATCTTCGGTTCGCTCCACTCGGGCGTACGCACCTTGTCGCGCATCACGTAGCGGTCGCCCTGCTTCTCTATCTTGATCAGTTCCTTGAGCGCGCCGTTCTGCTTGACGGCGTAGGTGCCGACCAGTTCGGCCTCGGGTCCGCTGCTGCTGCTTGCGCCGCATGCGGCAAGCAGCAATGCCGACGCCCCGGCGGCCAGCCATTTCAATGCTGTGTTCATGTTGATCCTCGTGCGATGAGGCGCGCACCGACCGATATGCCGGGCGGCGCGCGCCGGTTCAAACAACGCTCAGCGCTTGTCGTTCTCGCGCAGCTTCAGGCTGCCCTGGAAGCGCAGCGCGTGCGGGTACTCTTCCTTCTCGACCCCGGCATCGACCGCCGCCATCTTCTGCTGGCTCACCTGCGTCTTGGCCAGCAGGGTCGCCGGCAGGTTGACCACGCCCTTGATCTGGTCGTACTGCGCCTGCGTGATGCGCCCCACGCTCAGCAGCCGGAACGCATCGCGCTCGATATTCAGAAGCAGCGGCTTGTTGCTCGCAAAGCTCTGCGCCTTGGCCAGCAGTGCGCTCCACGACTGCGCGCTGTAGTTGCTCACGTAGTAGTCCTGCCCGGTCGGCCCGGCCAGCACGGCCGTGCAGCCGGGCAGCTCGATCTGCGTGCTGTTGTTCGACATCACGAAGGTCTGGCGCTTTTCCATCGCGTCGCCATATGCCAGCGTGACGGGAACGGTCCAGGTCGAGGCCGGGTACACGTTCTGGTTGGGGAACGACTCCTGCGTGATGTTCACGTAGGTGCTGTTGCCCGCGCACTGCGCGTCGACCGTGAGCAGCGGAATGCCGGTCTGGCGGATGAGGCTGTCGCCGATGTCGCTCACCTTCTTGTCGGTGGCCTTCTCCAGCGAACTCCACAGCCGCGAAGGCGTGACGTTGCCGTACGCGTAGTCCTTCAGGTAGATCTGCAGGCCCTTCTGCATCGCCTCTTCGCCGATGTAGTTCTGGATGGTCTCCAGCACGTGGCTGCCCTTGTTGTAGACGAAGATCGACGGGCTGATGAAGCCGAACGAACCCGCGTCGTTGAGGTTGCGCTGCACCGGCACCGCCGTGTTCTTCAGGTCGGCCACGATCACGTTGTGCTTGTCCAGCACGTAGTCGGAGAAGCTGTAGTACTCGGGGTGGAACTTGATCGTGGTGCGCCTTTCGAACCAGCGCGCGAACGACTCGTTGAGCCACACGTTGTCCCACCAGTCGAGCGTGACCAGGTCGCCGAACCACTGGTGCGCCACCTCGTGCGTGACCACCGTCACCGAGTACAGCGTGGGCGTGTCGCCCGGCTTGGTGAGCACCGAGTCGGCAAACTCGAAGATCGAGCCCCAGTTCTCCATGCCGCCGAAGCCGGTGTTGGGCTTGTTGTTGTAGCTGTCGTTGGCCGCGACGGTGTCGAACTTCTTGAAGGGCAGCGGGATGCCGGTGTACTTGTAGTAGTAGTCCATCGACACCTTGGTCCACTCCATCGCGAACTTGGCCCAGTCGGCGCGGCCCGGCGGCGTGAACCAGCGCAGCGGCATGTCGCTGCCGTCGAGCGGGTTCTTGAAGTTGTCGGCCAATATGTCGAACTTGCCGCCGCCGAAGAAGGTCAGGTACATCGGCATCGAAGGCGTCTTCTCGAAGGCCACGCGCTGGTAGCCGTCGGGCAGCTTCGTTGCCTCGGTCTGTGCGCCGTTCGACACCGTCTTCCAGTCGCCCGGCACCTCGGCCGAGATCTCGAAGGTGTGGCGGAAGGCCGGCTCGTCCCAGCCCGGGAACCACTGCCGCGCGTAGTTGGTTTCGCCCTGCGTCACGATGGCATCGCTGCTTACGCCCTCGGGCGTTGAGAGCCCCACCTTGAAGATGCCTGTGGCGGCCGAGCAGAACGGGTTGCGCGCCACCTCCGCGGGCGGGCAGTACTCGGCGTCGGAGAACTGGATCTTGCCGTCCCACTCCATGTGCAGCAGGTACTTGCCCTTTGCGATCTGGCCGTCGTTCAGGCGCAGCTGCACGAAGTCGCCCAGCGTCTGCGGCGTGGGAATCAGCGGAATCGCTTCACCAGGGCTCGACACCTTGCGCAGCGTGGTGCGGCCCTTTGCAAAGTTCAGGTTGTGCGCGGCAACGACGATGGCGTCGACCGGCTTGAGCACTTCGATCTCCACATCGCCACGGCCCACGAAAGTCTTGAGCGCCGCATCGGGACGGAACCACAGCTTGTAGTTGCTGGGCCAGACGGTGTCGGGCAGCTCCATCGGCTTGGCCGAGCGATCGACCGCTGCAACGGCGGCATTCGCCGCATTGGGCACGCCGTCGTCGGGCGTCTTCGAGGTGGGGTCGGACACGGGTGCCGAAACAACGGAGTCCGAGGGTGCGCTGAGGCCGGTGCCGGCACCGCCGAGCGAAGCGCCGCCACTGTCTCCGCCGCCGCCGCATGCCGTCAGAACGGCAAGGGTCACTGCGGTGATGGCAAGATGATTGACCACCGGGGTACTGAATTTTTTCATGATCGCCTCTGAGTACTCTTGGTAAGAAGAAACATGCGCCGTCCCGCATGCGCCCGGCGGATAGCCGGCGATGCGCGTAACGCGCGCGGTGATGAGATGAACAACGGGGTTATCTGGGAAGAAAAATGGGCAACACACTGCCCTCCCGGCGAACGCTTTCGTTCGTCAGGACCACACAGTCATGCAAGGTCACACCGCGTGCGAGGCGGTGGTCCCAGGATGCGAGGCGTAAGAGGTTCCATTCCCGTCAGACGCGGGGTGATGGGATGCAAGCGCGGGGCTGTAGTGCGAAGGCTCGCGCTCAGTGCCGGCGCATCTGCGCGGTGCGTTTCCGCGAAGCGGAAGCGGCACGAGCCATGTCGGTTATGGCAAGACTTTCTGCGGCTCTTGTCGTTGATTTCACGCGCATTCCCTCGTCCATTGATGTGCGCCAGTTTTAGCTGAACGAACAAGTCAGCTCAACGAATCGCGGAACTTTTCTCTCTCAAAATGTTCGCGCGCCATAGGCCGAATGGCGTCATGACATGCAGCGCATGCCGTGCGCTATGTAGATGGTTCTAGCGCCGAAACACCTGCTCACGCAGATGACAGAAATCGGCCGCATGCACTGTGACTGCGTGGCCACAGTACGAAGGTACAAGCCTTCGAAAAGCTCAGGAAAGCTGTGAACCTGAGACTGCTGCAGCGCCGTGCGTGCGGTCGCGCAGCCACAGCAAGAGGCCGCATGCGAACACCACGACCTGCGTGCCGATCAGCAGCGCAAAGCCCGCGAAGAAACCGGAGGCCGATGCCGCCGATGCAGCGGCCGTGCTCGCGGTGCCCGAGACATGCGACACCGCGCCGATCACGCCGCCCATCAGCGCCGGCATGAAGCCCGCCACAAGGCTGCCCGCGCCATTGGTCACGCCGAACGCACTGGCCGTGTGCTCGGGCCGCGAGCAGTACTGCACCGTGCTCGGAATGGCCGGACTCTGGAGGCCCCAGAAGAAGTTGGCCGCCACCAGGCAGCTTGCCGCCGCGTATGGATCGCGTGCGTTGATGGCCATCAGCACCGACAGCGCCACACCCAAGCTCGCGCCCATGAAGATGAAGGGCACGCGCTCGCGCCCGACCTTGTCGATGAGCACGCCGCCCACGAACACCGCGAGCACCGTGGCGTATTGCGGCAGCGAGGCCAGCCAGCCCATCTCGCGCATCGAAAAGCCTCGCGCTTCGCGCAGATACGTCGGCAGCCAGTTGCTGCTGCCCCAGAGGTAGGCCAGCGCGGCCGAGGTCAGCAGCGTGATGAGGAACAGGTGCCGCGTGTGCAGCGCGCCCTTCACGATGCCGCTCACGCGCGCCATCGCCTCGCCGAACAACGAAGGCTTCACGCCATCGGCTTGAGTCGTCGGCATGCGCACGAAGGCCAGCACCAGCGGAATGCCGAGCACGATGTTCAACACGCCGAGCACGTGGAACGATGTGTCCCACGCGAACTGCGTGAGCAGATAGCCAACCAGCGGATAGCCAATGGCCAGCCCCAGCCCCGTGCCCATGTTCACGAAGGCATTCGGCTTGCCGTTCTCGTCGCTGCGGAAATGTGCCTTGATGTACGCAGAGGCCAGCGAGAACAGCGGCCCCTCGGACACGCCCAGCAGGATGCGCGAGGCCAGCAACATGCCGTAGCTATGGAACATCGGCGAGGCCCACGTCACCACGCCCCAGAGGATCAGGCCGTACACCAGGCTGCGCCGCACACCGAACAGCGCCGAGCAGAACGGCGTGAGCACGAAAGCCGACACGCCGTAGCCCAGCATGAAGGCCGTCGCCAGGAAGCCCTGGCTCACGCGGTCGGTGGCCGCGATGCCCACATGGTTCAGGAACGCGGCATCGGTGATCAGCACCGCGATGTTGATGCGGTCCACGTAGGAGATCGCGACGATCACGAACAGCGTGATGACACCGTACCAACGAAAGTTCTTGCTACTGCCGATGCTGTTGCTCTGCATGACCTGTCCTGCCGATGTGGGAGTGGTGACGCGCCCTTGCGCCTAGAACATGTGGCGCATGCCGAACTCGGTGCCGCTGGAGGCGCGGTTCGGCGCGGTGATAGCGCCCGAGAGGGCTTGCGACGCACCATTGCTGTTGCTGATGCGCGCGATGGTCGCGTACAGCGCAGTGCGCTTCGACAGGTTGTGCACATAGCCGATCGCCAGCTTCGACGAGGTTGGCTTCAGCGCTGCACCGACAGGCTCCAGCCGGTAGCGCGCATACGAGGCCTTGATCTCGCCGGGCCCGATGGGCAGCTGCAAGCCGATGAGTACGCCCTTGGCATCGGTCGTGCCCTTCGACTCCTTGTACAGCTCGCTCGTGAGCTTGAGGTTCATGAGCGACGCATCGAAGGTATAGGACGCGCCGAGGTTCGTCACGCGCAGGTCGCCGCTCGCATAGCGCGTGCGGCCGGTGGCCAGCGCGATGTTGAGCCCGCCGCTCTGGTAGCCGAAGCGCGCGCCCGTGTGGTCGCCGTCATGCTCGTTCGACACCCGCGTGCCAGGCAGCACCGAGTTGGAATCGTTCTCGCCCATCGCGTACATCACCTGCCCGTAGAAGCCGCCGAGGCTGGCCGGCAGCAGGTAGCCGATGCTGTTCGAGGCACGCGTGCCCGTGGGCGCGACGAGGCCGCCCAGGCCCGAAAAGTAGATCTGGTTCGCGCCGATGCCGCCGCCCGT
Source organism: Variovorax sp. YR566 (assembly GCF_051992195.1). Classification (NCBI taxonomy): domain Bacteria; kingdom Pseudomonadati; phylum Pseudomonadota; class Betaproteobacteria; order Burkholderiales; family Comamonadaceae; genus Variovorax; species Variovorax sp. YR566. The sequence goes on from NZ_CP197092.1 coordinate 4,422,676, forward strand.
GCCAAAGGGGTCGAAGATGGCGGTGTTCCAGAACGCCGGCACATAGTCGCGCCCCAGCCGCAGTTCGCCGAAGGGCCCTGCGAGGCTCACGGTGGAGCGGCGGTTGAAGCTCAGCACGCCCGCCGTGCCGTTGCCGCTGGCCTGGTTGTTGGAGTTCGACGGAAAGCCCGTGCCGCTGTCGTTCTGCAGACCCATCTCCAGCCAGAAGTTGGCCGAGTAGCCACCGCCCAGGTCTTCCGTGCCTCGAAAACCGAGGCGGCTGAACATGTTGCCGCTGTTGGTCAGCTGCGTCTTGTGGGCCGAACCGTTGCCGCTGCCCTTGGTGTAGGTGACGGCTGCGTCGACCACTCCGAAGAGCGTGAGGGAAGATTGGGCCAGCGCTCCGCCAGCCGTGCTGGCCGCAGCCAGCGCGATCAAGTAGTTTTTCATTGGATTTTCGGGAGTGGTTTTTCTCTGGCCGCGGGCCTCAGATGTCGAGCACCAGCCTCTCGCCCTTGCAGCGAGAGACGCAGATCATCATGGTCTTGTTGGACGCACGTTCGATCTTGGTGAGGATGCCGTCGTGATGGTCGACCTCGCCTTCGAGCACAGCCGTTTCGCAGGCGCCGCAGACGCCTTCCTTGCAGCTGTGGTCGGGGTTGAGGCCGGCGTCGATCAGGCTGTCGAGAATCGACTTGCCCGCCGGCACCTCGACGCTCTTGCCGCTCTTCGCGCACTGCACCACGTAGCTCTGCGTGGCGCTTGGCGCCTCCACATGCACGGCGGCGAAGCGTTCGATGTGCGCGTTGGTGTAGCCCAGTTGCTCGCAGCCCTTCTCGAAGGCATCGAGCATCGGCGTGGGGCCGCAGCAGTAGTAGTGGCTGGCCGCGCCCTTGCCTGACATCAGCTCGGCCAGGTTGGGCGGCGCGCCCTTCTCGTCGTCGAAGTGCCAGGTCAGCTGCACCGACTTTTCTTTCGCCAGCGCTTCGATGGCATCGCAGAAGGCAGCCTCCTTGCGGGTGCGTGCGCAGTACAGGATTTCAACTGGCTTGCCGATGGCCACCAGCCGCTGCAGCATGCACCAGATGGGCGTCACGCCGATGCCGCCGGCCACGAGCACCGAGCGTTCCGCGCCCTCCTCCAGCTTGAAGTTGTTGCGGGGCGCCGAGATGGGCAGCGTCATGCCCACGCGCAGCTGCTGGTGCACGTAGCGCGAGCCGCCGCGGCTCTTGCGGTCGTTGAGCACGCCCACCACGTAGCGCTGGCGGTCGCTCGATGGGTTGCACAGCGAGTAGCTGCGCACAAGCCCGTTGGGCAGGTGCAGGTCGATGTGGGAGCCGGCCTCGAAGGCAGGAAAGTCCACGGCAGGCGTGGCCGGCCGGAACTCGACGCTCACGATGCCGTCGGCCTCGTAGCGCATGGTGTGCACGAGGGCGTTGAGCGTGGGAGAAGACATGGCGATGCTCGCTTCCCGCTCAGGCTGTTGCGGCTTCCGCCAGCTGGGCCTGCGCCAGGTTGCGCATGTGGCGGCGCAGGCGAACGATGCCCAGGTCGTGCTGGTACAGGTTCTCGTGCTGGTTGGCGTCGGGCTCCATCTCCTCGAGCATCACGCGGTCCTGCTCCAGCACATGCCAGTGGCGCGCTTCGAGACGGTTCTTGTAGAGGAAGCGCCAGGTGTCGCGCTGCCAGCCCGGCTCCAGCTTGCGCACGCGCCAGAAGAAGGTAGCCGTCATGCCCTTCACGATCGGCGAGAAGGCTCCAATGATGATGAAGTTGCCGCCAGGGCCGCCGGTCTTGGGGTACGGAATTTCCAGGCGCATCCAGTGGATGCCGGTGTCGGCCCACTCGGTCCAGTCGAAGTTGACGTTGCGCTGGCCTTCCTTCTCGAACACGAAGCCGATGTCGGTCGGGCGAATGCCGAACTTCGCACTCGAGTCGCCCTCGGCCATCGAATGCGACTGCTTGTGCAGGTACGTGCCGTGCATCGGGTCCATCACGTTGTCGAGCACGTAGCGGTAGTCGCCCTTCCACTCGGTGTAGCAAAGGAAGCTCGAATACCCGGCGTCGTCGGTCAGTTGCTCGGGCAGCACCAGCGGCGGCGGAATGTCGACCGGCTCCTTCGAGTTATAGAGAAACACCGCACCCGCGCGCTCCTGCACATGGAAGTGCCGAGTCGCCTTCGAGCCTTCGAGCTTGCAGCCGGGGCTGCCGGGCACGCGCGTGACGACACCGTCATGCCGCACCTCGACGCCGTGATACGGGCACGAGAGGCGGTCGCCCAGTACCACGCCCTGCGACAGCGGCGCACCGCGGTGCGGGCAGCGGTCTTCCAGCGCATGCAGCACGCCTTCGCCGTCGCGCCACAGGGCGATCTTGCGGCCGAGACGGCGCAGGGAGATGGGGTTCTCCTTGATGAAGTGCGAGGGGCAGATCGGATACCAGAGGTCCTTCAGGCCGATCTCGAGAAGATGATCGACAGGATCGGCGGGAACGGGTTGGATGGCGATGGTCATGGTGGGTACTCCTCAGGCGGCCAGCGCGGCCATTTCCTTGCGGTACAGCGCCTCGGTCCAGGGCTGGCCGCCCGGCGTGGCGAGGCCGCTGTCGTTGAGCCGCTGCACGAGCCCTGGCAGGTCGTGGATGCCATCGCCGAAGGCGCGCTCGATCACGTCGCCCAGCAGGTCTTCGTAAGTGGTCGCGGGGCGCTGGCGCGCCTGGTGCGGTTGCAGGTAGCGGTCTTGGGGTTGCATCGTGAGCCTCCGTGGGGCGAGCGAGGTGAAGTGAATCAGGCGGCGGCCATGGCCGGGGTTGCGAGCGGCGCGGTCCAGGCGTCGTAGCCATAGACCCAGTCGGCATTGCCACCTTCGCGCAGCCAGTTGTTGCCGCGCGAGCCGAGCTGCACCTGGCTGGCGCGTTCGATGCGCGCCTTCTCGAAGCCCTGCAGTGCGGCCGGAACGTCGGCCATGGCCACGCCTTCGAGGTGGCGTGAGAGCACCACCGCGTCTTCGATGGCCATGCCCGCGCCCTGCGCCATGAAGGGCAGCATCGGGTGCGCGGCGTCGCCCAGCAGCGCCATGCGGCCCTGCGCCCAGGCGGGCATCGGATCGCGCTCGTACAGCGCGGTCTTCAGCACCGTGTCGCAGGCGTCGAGCAGGGCACGCGCCTCGGGGTGGTAGGCCACGTACTGCTCGCGCAGCTCGTCGACACTGCCCGGCGCGGTCCACGACTCGAGGTGCCAGGTGTCCTGCGGCGTGGTGGCGAAGATGAAGATGTCCTTGCCGCGGTTGAGCGGGAACGTGACGATCTGGCTCTGCGGATTGGGGCCCCACCACTTGGTGAAGGCTCCCAGGTTGGGCACGCCGGCCACGCGCTCTGCGGGCACCACGGCGCGGTACGCGACGATGCCGGTGAAGCGCGGGCTCTCTGCGCCGAACATCGCGGTGCGCACGCAGGAGTGGATGCCGTCGGCACCGATCAGCGCGCCGACGCGGGCGCTGGTGCCGTCGGTGAAGGCGATGGTCACGCCGGCTTCATCGGCGGCGATGGTCTCGGCGCGCTTGCCGAGCGCGACCTGCTCCGCCGGGAACATGTCGGCCAGCGCGGCCAGCAGGTCGGCGCGGTGGATGGTGAGCTGCGGCGCGCCATAGCGCTGCTCCGCCGAATCGGCCATCTCCAGGCGCGAGGTTTCTTCGCCGGTGTCGTAGGTGCGGCTGATGCGGTGCGACGGGCGTGCTGCCGTCACGCGGGCCGCCTCGCCCACGCCGAGGCCGTCGAGCGCGCGCACGGCATTGGGCGTGAGGTTGATGTCCGCGCCGACGCGGGCGAACTGCTTGGCCTGCTCGAACACGATCACGTCGTGGCCCGCGCGCCGCAGCGCAATGGCAGCCACGAGGCCGCCGATGCCGGCGCCGACGATGCCGATGGTTGATTCGCTTGTCTTCATGAGAGCTTCTTTCGCGTGCGGCCGGCTTATTCGGCAACGATGTTGCGGGCCTTGATGATCCTGGCCCATGTGGCCGTCTCATCGCGGATGTAGGCGGCGAACTCGGCGGGCTTCATGGCCGCGTCGGTCATGCCCTGCAGCTTCAGGCGCTCGCGCACCTCGGGCTGCGACAGCATCTCGGCGGCGTCCTTCGCGAGCTGTTCGACCACGGCGGGCGGCGTGCCCTTGGGCGCCATCAGGCCGTACCACGAGGTCACGGTCACGCCCTGGATGCCCTGCTCCGCCAGCGTGGGAATGTCGGGTGCGGCGGGGCTGCGCCTGGCCTCCGTGATGCCGATGGCGACCAGCTTGCCCTGCTTCAGGAAAGGCAGCGTCGCGGGCAGGTTGCTGAACATCAGCGGCACCGAGCCGCCGAGCACGTCGTTGAGCGCGGGCGGCGTGCCCTTGTAGGGCACATGCAGCATGTCGATGCCGGCCTGCTGCTTGAACAGCTCGCCCGCCAGGTGCAGGCCACTGCCCACGCCGGGCGAGGCATACGACAGCGTGCCGGGCTTGGCCTTGGCCTGCGCCACCAGCTCCTTCGCATTCTTGATGCCCGATGCGGGCGACGCCACCAGCACATTGGGCGCCTTGGCCAGCATGGTGATCGGCACGAAGTCCTTCGCCATGTCGAACGGGAAGTTGGGCATCAGCGTCGGGTTGATGGTGACGTTGCCCGCGGGAATCACCAGCAGCGTGTGGCCGTCGCCCTTGGCGCGCTTGACCTTTTCCATGCCGATGTTGCCGGCCGCGCCGACCTGGTTGTCGACCACGGCCGCCTGGCCATAGCGCTTGGCAAGGCCATCGGAAAGCACGCGGGCCAGCGTGTCGACCGGGCCACCGGGCGGGAACGGCGAGATGATGGTGAAGCGCTCGCTGGCAAGCTGCTTCTGGGCCTCGCTCTGCTGCGCGTGCACGGGTGCGGCGAGCGTGAAGGCCGCCAGTGCGGCGAACAGGACGGAGAAGGAGAAACGTCGTTGCATGAGAGTCGAGGGATTCGAGGGGTTCATTTCTTTTCGGTGAGGAAAGCGCCCTTCGGGCCTTCCGCGTTCTTCTGGCGGCGCGTGTTGCCGTCGAGGCCGCCGTCCACCGCCCATTCGGCGAACACCGTCGGGCCCGGCTCGAACTCGCGCGGCTGCCATTCGGCGGTGAGCTGGTCTTCGTCGGCGTAGTACTCGATGAGCCCGCCCGCCGGGTTCTTGAAGTACCAGAAGTACGCGGACGACACCGGGTGGCGGCCCGGGCCCAGTTGCGTCTCCCAGCCACGGCGCGAGAAGTGCAGGCCGCCGCCGAACACTTCGTGGATGTCGCGCACGGTGAAGGCCACGTGGTTCAGCCCGCGCTTGCCCGAGGGAATCTGCAGCAGGAACAGGTCGTGGTGGCCGCCCTCTGCCGCGCAGCGCATGAAGGCGCCGCGGTTCGGGTAGCTGTCTGACGCCACGAAGCCGAAGCGCTGCGCGTAGAACGCGCTGGTGGCCTTCACGTCGCTCACGAAGAACACGACGTGGCCGACTTCGATGGGTGTCGCGCGCTCGTAGATCGGCGCGGCCTGGTTGATGCGCGGCTTGGCGTTCCAGGTGTTCATGGCGGCGCAATCGACTTCCACCGCCCGCTTGCGGCTGACCTGCAGGCGCACGGCCAGGCCGTTGGGGTCGATGCAGCCGATACGGCGTGCGCCTTCGACCGTGCTGTCGAAGAAGGCCGGGTCTTGCACGATGGCGGCGGCGTAGCGGTCGAGGTCCGCATCGCTCTCGACGCCCCACACCACTTCGCGCAGCGTCGGGCCCTCTTCCATCGCGGGCGGCAGGCCCGGCTTGTCCAACGCCGCGACGACCACCTTGCAGCCGTTGAGGCATTCGAAGACGAGTTCGTCGGCGGCTTCCGACTTCAGCGTGAGGCCCCAGTCCTCGAAGAACTGGCGGCATGCGGGCAGGTCGTCCGCGCCGTAGGTGATCTGATCGATGCCAAGTACGCTCATGGTGCGGTCCTCTTCAGTTCGCCCATGGGAGCGGTTGTTCGTTCGTGCCCCAGTACATGCTCTTCTGCTCCATGTACTGGAAGATGCCTTCGCGGCCCTTCTCGCGGCCCAGGCCGCTGTCGCGCCAGCCGCCGAACGGAGTGGACACGGAGAACTGCTTGTAGGTGTTGACCCAGACCGTGCCGGCCTGCACCGCGCGGCCGAGCTTCCAGGCGCGCTTGAAGTCGCGGCTCCACACGCCGGCAGCCAGCGCGTAGACGCTGTCGTTGGCCTGCGCGATCAGCTCTTCCTCGTTGTCGAAAGGCATCGCGACGAGCACCGGGCCGAAGATTTCTTCCTGGCTGATGCGGGCGCTGTTGCCCAGGCCTTCGATGATGGTCGGCTTGTAGAAATAGCCCCGGTCATAGCCATCACCATGCGGGCGTACGCCGCCCGTGCGAATCCTGCCGCCTTCGGACACGCCGAGGTCCACATAGCGCTCGATGCCTTCGCGGTGCTTCGCCGTGATGAGCGGCCCCATCTGCGTGCGCTCCGAAGCCGGGTCGCCCACGCGCAGCGCATTGGCGCCTTCCGCGAGGCGCGTCAGGAACTCGTCGTAGATGCCGCGCGCCACGAAGAGGCGCGAGCCCGCGATGCACGACTCGCCCGACGAACTGAAGATGCCGTACAGCACGCCGTTCACCGCGTGGTCGAGGTCCGCGTCGTCGAGCACCATGGTCGGCGACTTGCCGCCGAGCTCCAGCGACACCGGCATCATCTTGTCGGCCGCAATGTGCGCGATGTGCTTGCCGGTGGTGGTGCCGCCGGTGAACGACACGCGCTTGACCAGCGGATGCTTGGTGATCGCATCGCCAATCACCGAGCCCTTGCCCGGCAGCACGCTGACGATGCCCTTCGGCACGCCGGCCTGCTCGCAGATGCGGGCCAGTTCCAGCGCCATCAGCGGCGTCACCTCGGCGGGCTTCACGACCACCGCGTTGCCGGCAGCCAGCGCAGGCGCCAGCTTCTGCGCCTCGCTGGCAATGGGCGAGTTCCACGGCGTGATGGCCGCGACCACGCCCATGGGCTCGTGCACGCTCATCGTGACGAAGGCGCCGCGAGACGGCGTGATGGTTTCTTCCAGCGTCTCCAGCGCGGCGGCGAAGAACTGGAAGGTGCCCGCAGCGCTGGCCACGAGATTGCGCGTTTCGGTGATCGGCTTGCCGTTGTCCAGGCGCTGCTTCTGCGCGAGCGATTCGCTCTCTTCTCGGATCAGTTGCGCCACACGGTGCAGCACGGCGGCGCGCTCGTGCGGCAGGCGCTGGGCCCAGCCGCTGGTGCGGAAGGCCTGGTCGGCGCGAGTGATGGCCTCCTCGACATCGGCGAGGCTCGCGGCCTTCAGGCGCGCGATGGGCTCGCCGGTAGCGGGGTACAGGCTTTCGTAGACGTCGCCGCCGCCCAGGCGCCATTCGCCGGCAATGCAGATCGGAAGGAGTTCGGAAGAAATCATGGAGTGACTCAGATGGCGAGCGCGGCGACGCGGTTGCGTAGCGCGCGCACGGCGCTGTACACGGTGAGCGCGGATGTCTTGGGGTTGGCCGCGAGCGGCTTGTTGCGCATGGTCAGCTCGAAGCTGCCGAAGGCGCCTTCGGCTTCGACGGTGTGCACGTTCTCGGTGGTGGCGGGGTCGGCAATCAGGCGCACCTGTGTCCTGTCGAGCCCGAGCCCCGCGAGCGAGACGGTGGCGGCGACGTTGGCGTTCTTCGGATAGAGCAAGGCCGCTTCGCGCGCGCTGCCTTCGAAGATCACGGTGGGCTGCACCAGCGCATCGAGGTCGCGGCCCTGTTCGGCCGGCGTGCCCTTCCATGCCTGCGGCGGTTTGCGGCCGGTGTAGCGCACGCTGTCGAGGCCGCCGATGCGGGCCGCGGCGAGTGCATCGATTGCACCGATGGCGCCGGGAATCAGCTGCACCTGCGTCTTGCCTGCGATGGCGGCGGCTTCGAGCTTTTCGGCGAAGCCGGCGGCCGACAGCGCGCCAACCGAAGCGACCACGCAGGGCGTGCCGCGAGCCAGAGCGGGCAGCACATGCTCTTCGATGGCCGCATGGCCAGCCGTCTCGACCACGAGGTCGATGCCATCGGCAGGCACGCTACTGCCAACCTGCACGCCGGGCGCAACCTTCTGCGCCGCGGCCACGCCCTCGGCGGGCACGACGATGGCAACCACCTCCAGGGCAGCATCGCCCTTGAGCAGTTCGAGCACCGAGGTGCCGATGGCACCGCAGCCTACGAGGGCAATACGCAATGCGGGCAATGCGCTCACGTCCGTCACTCCACCGAAGCGGCGGCAGCCTTGCCGAGCGCCGGAATCTGGGTGACGGTGTTGGTCGGCGGGCCTGCGAAGGCGCTCTTGAAATCGCCAATGGAGAGCATGTCGATCTCCAGCAGGAACGGGCCCTTCTTCGCCAGCGCCTCGCCCAGCTTCGCCTTCAACTCGTCCATGCGCTGCACGCGGGCATGCGGCAGTGACAGCGACTTGCACAGCAGCGCGTAGTCGGGCGTGTGCAGGTCGGCATAGCAGCGGCGGCCGCCGTACTGCGCGTCCTGGATGTTCTTGATGACGCCGTAGCCCTTGTCGTTCATGAGCACGATGACCATGTCGGCCTGCTCCTGCACGGCGGTCGCGAGTTCGCCAAGGTTCAGGATGAAGCCGCCGTCGCCGGCCAGGCAGAAGGTCTTGCGGCCCGAGGCCGTTTCGGCCGCGCCGATGGCAGCGCCAATGGCCATGGGCATGCCCTGCCCGATGCCGCCGCCCGTGGCGTGCACACCGGCGCTGGGTTCGAAGATGCGCAGCTCGCGATTGCCCCAGGTGCTGTTCGACACGGTCACGTCGCGCACCCAGTTGAAGTTGCGGCCGGCGGCGGACTGCAGCGCCTTTACAAGCTCGGCATACGGGCCGAGGCCGTCGGTGAGCGAGGCCACGGCCTGCTCGTGCGCGGCGCGCAGGTCGGCGAGCAGTTCGGGGTCGGCCTTGTACGTCGCTGCTTCGAGGCGGTCGGCCAGGCCTTCGAGGGCCAGAGCGGAGTCGCCGCAGACGAACAGGTCGGTGGCGTAGCCACGGCCTTCGGCGGCAGCATCGGCATCGATGCGCAGCAGCGGGCGCGGCAGCTTCAGTTCGTACTTGAGCGTTTCGTTGCCGCGCAGGCGCGAGCCGACGACCAGCATCGCGTCGCAGCGCTGGTACAGCGCCTCGACCGGCTTGTGGATGTTGTACGAGCCGAGCGAACCGGCATCGTCTTCGGGCACCGTGCCACGGCCCTGCGTGGTGGTGACCACGCCGAAGCCGAGCTTCTGCAGGCGTTGGATGGCGGCTCGGGCATGGCGTGCGCCGCCACCGACCCACAGCATCGGGCGCTTGGCTGCAGCAAGGCGCGCAGCCAGTGCGTCGAGCGAAGCAGCAGAAGGCACCGGCCGTTCGATGGGCAACGGCGACAGGTCGGCCGGCATGGTCGTCAGCGCGGACTGGATGTCGATCGGAATCTCCACGCTCACCGGGCCGGTCGGCGCCGTCATTGCAAGCTGCACCGCGCGCTTGAGCGTGCCGAGCACCGTCTCGACACTGCGCACGCGCAGGGCCGCCTTCGACACGGCCTTGAGCATGGTGAGCTGGTCGGGCGCCTCGTGGATGTACGACATGCCCTTGTCGAGGTACGGCGTCTCGATCTGCCCCGTGATGTGCAGCAGCGGCGCGCCGGCGGTCAGCGCCTCGACCATGCTGCCCGCGATGTTGCCGGCGGCCGGGCCGGTGCTGGTGAGGCACACGCCGAGGCTGGCCGTGGAGCGCGCATACGCATCGGCCATGTTGCCGGCTCCGGCCTCGCCGCGCGCCGGCACGAAGCGGATCGCACCGCGCTGCGCGAAGGCGTCGAGGATCGGCATGTTGTGGATAGAGATCACGCCGAAGGCCGCCTTGACGCCGCACTGTTCGAGAAAGGCGGCGACGACTGCGCCGACGGTGACCGTGTTGTTGTTCGTGGGGTTATGCATGGCGCGAAAGGCCTCCGGAAATGTCGATATGGCTGCCCGTCGTGTACGACGCGAGCGGGGAAGCAAGAAAAAGAATCGCGCGCGCGGCTTCGGTCGGAAGCCCCAGGCGACCCAGCGGGATGTGTTTGTTCTTCGCGAGCTGGCCGCTCCAGGCGGCCCAGTCTTGCGACTTGTCTTCGCGCGCCTCGAAGCGGCGGCGCCATTGGCCCGACTCGACCAGGCCGATCAGGATGCCGTTGACGCGCACGCCCTGCGGAGCGAATTCAGTGGCCATGGAGCGCACGAGGTTCAGCAGGCCGGCGCGCGCGGCCGAGGTGGCAACCATGTGCGGCTCGGGCTGGCGCGCCAGCAGCGAGTTGGCGCAGACGATGGAAGCATCGCCCAGCACCGCGCGCTGCGCCGCGAGCTGCGGCAGGAAGGCGCGCGTGGGGTTGATGACGGAGAAGAACTTCAGGTTGAGCTCTTCGGTCCAGGCCGCATCGTCGGTGTCGGCGAAGGTGGAGACGCGGCCCTGCCCTGCGTTGTTGACCAGCATCGATGCCGGGCCGAGCGCGGCTTCGCTGGCGGCGGCGAAGGAGCGGACCGAGGCACCGTCGAGCACGTCGCATGGCTGGGCGAAGAGCTTGGCGTTCGGGTACCGCGCGTGCAGGTCGGTCACGGCGTCGTCGAGCCGCTCTGCGTTGCGGCTGCACAGCGCGACGGATGCGCCGCAGCCGAGCAGCAGCTCGACGGTGGCCAGGCCGATGCCCGACGAACCGCCCGTGACCACGGCCACGCGGCCGGCCAGCGCCTTGGCTGCAAAGAAGGAGGAAGTCTGCTGTGCCATGACTGTCATGCGCTGCGAAGCGGCACCACCTTGGCGGCGCGCGCTGGGGAGTAGTTGAGCAGCCCCGAGATCTCGTCAGCCGTGCCGCGCACGCGCAGCACCATCTCGTCCATGCGGCTTTCTTCGATGTGGTCCGAGGTGATGGTGGCGCCCAGCGCCGCCACGATGTGGCCGCTGTGGTCACGCACCGGCGCAGCGATGCTGGAGATGTTCGACTCGAAGAAGCCCTCGCCCAGCACATAGCCGCGCTGGCGGTCGGCCTGCACCATGTCGAAGAGTTCGTTCACGGTCTTGGGCGTGCTCGGCGAGAAGGTTTCGAGCTTGTCCTCGGGGTAGAGCGCGCGCAGCTGCGGCAGCGTGAGGTCTTCGAGCAGGATGCGGCCGAGCACGGTGGCATGGGCCGGCAGACGCGTGCCGACGGTGACCGAGCTGGCAAAGGGCGTGGGCGGTGCGACCTTGGCAACGTAGACGATGGAGCGGCCATCGCGCACCACCAGGTTGCAGGGCGTGCGCAGTTCGTCGCACAGGCGGTTGAGCAGCGGTGTGCCGAGCTGCGTGAGTTCCAGCGAGGCGAGGTATTCGAAGCCCAGGCGCAGCACGGCCAGGCCCAAGCGGTAGTCGCGCCCACCCTCGGCGCGCTCGAGGAAACCCATGTTCTCAAGCGTGGTGAGCAGGCGGAAAACGGTGGAGCGCGGCAGGTCGAAGCGGCGGGCCAGTTCGGGGGCGGAGAGCGTGCGGCTTTCGCGGCTGAACTCGCACAACACGCGCAGGCCGCGCTCCAGCGCGGGCACGTTGTAGCGGTCGGCGCCCTCTTCCATCGTCTCGTTGTCGTTGTTGGCCATGCCTCTTTTTCCTTCCTTGGATGTCTTGTGTTTGTGTTGCGGTCAGCCGGCGAGCGATTCGCGCAGCAGTGCGGCGACGGCCTGCGGTTGTTCCACATAGCCGGCGTGGCCCGCATCGTCCACCAATTCAAGCGGCACGCCGCACTGGCGCGCGACTTCTTCGCAGGCGGCCGGAGGCGTGACCACGTCGAGCGCGCCGCAGGCCACGCGTACGGGCATGGGCGGCGGCAGGTCGGCCAGCAGGTCGGCGTTGCACAGCAGCTCGACGGCCTGGCGGTAGCCGCGGTCGTTCAGCCGGGCCATGTTCCAGCGCACCCATTGGCGGGCGTGGCCGCTGGCCTTGTCGGAGACGAGCCGGCCCGCGCGCTTCGCGGCCATGCCGACGATGCCGAGTTCGTCGAGCGTGGCGAGGCGTTCGGTGCGCACCTTGGCGCGAGCTTCTTCGCGAGACTGAGCGCCGTAGCCGATGGCCGGACTGACGAGCACGAGTCGGCGGATGCGCGAATCGGTGCGTGCGGCCGACACAGCGGTGATCGCGCCGAGCGAATGGCCAACCAGCACGCACGACTCGATGCCGAGTGCATCGAGCAGCGCGCTCAGGCGTGCCGCGTAGTCGGCTGCGGTCGGTGCGGCGGCTTCGAGCGGCGTCGATTCGCCGTAGCCCGGTGCGTCCCACGCAATCACGCGGGCCTGCGGCGCAAGCAGCGCGGCAGTGTCGATCCACGACGCCGCACCCGAGCCGATGCCGTGCAGGCACACGATGGCCGGGCCCTGGCCGCATTCGCGCACCGACACCACGGCCCCACCGGCGACCGCGACATTGCGGGCCGGAAAGCGTGCGTCGAGCCGCGCCAGCTCGGAGGCCGGCAGCATCAGCGCGTCGGTGGCGATGGCGTCGTTCATGGATTGTTCGCTCAGCGCTTGATCTTTGCGAGGGGGTGATCGGCCGGATACGTCGGCGTTACGGGCTTCTTCGCGCCGAGCATCACGCACATCAGCGCGTCTTCGTCGCCGATGTTGATCTCTTCGCGGTACACGCCGGGCGGCACCGAGATCAGGTCGCGGTCGGTCATGATGGTTTCGAAGCGCTCGCCGTCTTTCTCGATCACCACCTTGAGCTTGCCGCGGATCAGGAAGAACACTTCTTCCACGTCGGTGTGCAGGTGCGGCGGGCCTTCGTGGCCGGCCGGGATGACCATGGTCGAGAAGGTGAAGTGCTCGGCGGGCACGGTGTTGACGTCCTTAGCGACGCCGGTGCCACCAGTGCCCACGTAGCGCATCTGCGCGCGGCGGAACTTGGGGTCGAAGTCGGACTGGAACTTCAGCGCGTCCCAGTCGTACTTGCGGGTTTCGTAGCGCGCGATGCGGGTGTTCATCCACTCCGCGAGGCTGCTGCCTTCGGGCTGTGCCAGGCTGTTGGTGCCGGCTTCGTTGATCTTCTGCTGTTCGGACAGATCGCTCATCGGGTGTACTCCTTGGTCGGAAAAATCAGTGCATCGCGAAGCCGCCGTTGACGGCCAGCAACTGGCCCGTCACGAAGCGTGCGAGGCCGGAAAGCAGGAACAGGGTCGCGCCGCACACGTCGGCGGCTTGCTGCTCGCGGGGAATGGCGCGGCCTTCGAGGTACTTCTGGTGGCGCGCCATCGGCACGTATTCGGTGGCCTCGACCAGCGTGAGGCCGGGCGCGACGGCGTTGACGGTGATGTTGTCGCCGCCCCACTCGCGCGCCAGCGAGCGCGTCATGGAAATGACGGCGCCCTTGCTCGATGCGTAGGCCAGCAGGTTGGGCGCGCCCCACAGCGCCGTGTCGGACGCGAGGTTGACGATGGCGCCGCGGCCGCTTTCGGCCAGCGCGCTGCGGCAGGCGCGGCCCATGAGCCAGCTGCCGCGCACGTTGACGTTCATCACGCGGTCCCACATGTCGATTTCGAGCTGGTGCGCGTCGCGGCCGCCCGAATTGGTAATGGCGGCGTTGTTGACGAGGCCGTCGAGTCCACCGAGCAGGCGGATGGCTTCGTCGGCGCAGGCCACGATGGAGCCGGGGTTCGACAGGTCGACCGGCAATGCGTGGGCTGTGTGGCCCGCTTCGCGCAGCGCCTTCGCCTCGGTCTCGGCCAGTTCGCCCAGGATGTCTGCCAGCACCACGCTCGCACCTGCCGCGGCAATGCACTGCGCGAAGGCAAGGCCCAGGCCGCGCGCGCCGCCGGTCACGAGGACGCGGCGGCCGGCCAGCAGGTTGGCCGGCAGTTCGGCCAGCAGTGCCTGCAGGCTCGATGGATCGGGAATGGCTTTGAGTTCGGTCATGGGGATGCGGGCTTCAGTCGGTTCAGTCGGCCTGGATGCCGAGCTCCTTGATGACCTTGCCGAAGCGCGTGTAGTCGGCGGCGTTGGTCTTGCCGAGCACGTCGGCGTCGCCGCCCACGGGCGTGGTGCCGAGCACCGCCATGCGCGCAACGATCTCGGGCATCTTCAGGATTTCGTTGAAGTGGCCGTTGAGCGTCTTCACGATTTCGGGCGGCAGGTTGCGCGGGCCCCAGAGGCCGTTCCAGGCCGTCACTTCGACGTCCTTGTAGCCCTGCTCGGCCAGCGTCGGCACGTTGGGCGCGAGCGGCGAGCGCTGGGCCGAGGCCACGGCCAGCGGGCGCAGCTTGCCGTTGGCGAAGTACGGCGACACCGGGCCGAGCGTGATGAAGGTGACGGGCACATGGCCGCCGAGCACGTCGTTGACGGCAGGCGCCACGCCCTTGTACGGCACGTGCGCGAGGCTCGTGCCCGAGGCGCGGGCGAACATCTCGCCGAGGATGTGCATCGGCGAGCCGCTGCCCGGGCTCGCATAGCTCAGCGACTTGCCGCCCTTTGCTGCGGTCACGGCGTCCTTCAGCCCGGCGAAGCCGCTGCCGCCGCTGGCCACGAGGAACAGCGGCTGGCTGCCCGTCTGCACGATGGGCGTGAAGCCGTTCAACACGTCGTAGCCCGACGAGCCATTCGTCTTCAGCACCAGCTGCGCGATGGAGAAGGTGCTGGGCGCGAGCAGCAGCGTGTAGCCGTCGGGCGCGGCCTTCGACACGTAGGCGCTGCCGATGATGCCGCTGGCGCCGGGGCGGTTGTCGACCACCACGGGCTGGCCGACGCGCGTCGAGAGCTTTTCGGCGAAGAGCCGCGCCAGCGCGTCGGTGTCGCCACCGGCCGGATAGGCAACGACCAACGTGATCGGCTTGCTCGGGTAGCTGTCTGCCCAGGCGAGTCCGGTGGCGCAAGCGGCGGCCAGGGAAATGGCAGCGGCGATGGCATGGCGGCGTGTCTGTTTCATCGGGTCCGTGTGATCGTGGTTTTGTTTCACTAAAGAAACAACGATTTATTAATGGAACGCCGTGAGAATACCGAGGAAGACAACTTCGTGACTAAGTAGAAACCCTGATTTTTGTGACTCAACGAAAACAGGGCGGCCTTTTCGGGCCGCCCTGCGGGGGTGGGAGCGTCGGGCTCTTCAGCCGCCGTAGCGCGCCACGGTGAGGCCTTCCATGTCGATCTCGGGCGCCTTGCCCGCAATCAGGTCGGCCATCACGCGGCCGGTGCCTGCCGCCATGGTCCAGCCGAGGGTGCCGTGGCCGGTGCTGAGCATCAGGTTGGGAATGCGGGTGGCGCCGATCACGGGCGTGCCGTCGGGCGTCATCGGGCGCAGGCCGGTCCAGAAGGAGGCGTCGCGCACGTCGCCGCCCTTGGGGAACAGATCGGTCACGACGTGCTCGAGCGTGTCGCGACGGCGCTTGTTGAGCTGCAGGTCGAAGCCCGAGAGCTGGGCGGTGCCACCCACGCGGATGCGATCGCCGAGACGCGTGACCGCCACCTTGAAGGTCTCGTCCATCACGGTCGATTCGGGTGCGCCGCCAGCGTCGGTGATGGGCACGGTGATCGAGAAGCCCTTGACCGGATACACCGGCAGCCGAATGCCCAGCGGCTTGACCAGCGCGGGCGAATAGCTGCCCAGCGCAACCACGTAGCGCTCTGCGGTGAAGCTGCCGGCATCGGTGCGCACAGCCGTCACTCCCTTGGCTGCATCGTGTTCGATGGCCTGGATGTTGATGCCGAACCTGAACTTGACGCCCCCGGCTTCCGCCAGCTTGGCCAGCGCCTGCGTGAACTTGAAGCAGTCGCCAGTCTCGTCACCGGGCAGGCGCAGGCCACCGACGAATTTGTCTTTCACGGCCGCGAGCGCGGGCTCGTACTGCACGCAGCCTTCGCGGTCGAGCACCTGGTACGGCACGCCGGAAGCCTTGAGCACTTCGACATCCTTCGAGGTGCCGTCGAGCTGCTGCTGCGTGCGAAAAAGCTGCAGCGTGCCCTGCATGCGTTCGTCGTAGGCGATGCCGGTGTCGGCGCGCAGTGCCTTCAGGCAGTCGCGGCTGTATTCGGCGAGCCGCACCATGCGGCCCTTGTTGATCTCGTAGCGCGCCTGCGTGCAGTTGCGCAGCATCGACAGGCCCCAGCGCCACATGGCCGGATCGAGCATGGGCTTGATGACCAGCGGGCTGTGCTGCATGAGCATCCACTTGATGGCCTTGACCGGCACGCCGGGCCCGGCCCACGGCGCCGAGTAGCCGGGCGAGACTTCGCCCGCGTTGCCGAAGCTGGTTTCGAGCGCTGGCGCCGGCTGGCGCTCCAGCACCGTCACCTCGTGCCCGGCGCGCGCCAGGTAATACGCCACCGAGGTGCCGATGACACCGCTGCCGAGAATCAAGACCTGCATGAGAACAACCCTTTGAAAGCTGCTGCAACGCAGCCGAGGGTACAGGCTAAGCGCTACAGGCCGAGAGCATCCTGCAATTGCCGTGCCGTCCAGCGCTTGGGCTGTTGCGGCCAGGCATCGAGCAGCGCGACCATGCGCGCGTTGCGCGGTGCGCTCAGGCCGTGCTCCTGCGCGAGGCGCACGACCTCGCCGCTGAGCGAATCGATCTCGGTGCGGCGGCCGAGCGCGAGGTCGTCGGCCATGCTGGAGCGCGCCTTGGCATCGATGCGCAGCATGCGTCCCGCGATGATGCGGAACAGCCAGTCGGGCAGGCGCAGCAGGCTGACCAGCCGATGCGCCGGAACGGCAGCCACCTGCGCCGGCGCAATGCCCGCAACGTTGAGGATGCCCAGCGCTTCCTCGATCAGCGACGCGAAGCAGCGGCGGTAGCCGCGCAGCATCAGCTCTTCGCGCAGGGGCAGGCCCGAGAGCGCGTTGACGGGGTTGTTGAGGTTGAGCATCAGCTTACCCCACTGCACGGGCAGCAGGTCGGCATGCAGGTCGAGCGGCACGCCGGCGCGCTCGAACACGGGCAGCCACGGGCGCAGCGCCGCGTCGTCTTCCGCGGCCAGCCGGCCGGGAGTGCCGCGATGGAAGGCGCCAGGGCCGATCTCGGCCACGTTGTAGGGCACCATGCCGGCGCGCACATTGAGCGAAGGGCCGGTCTGCGATGCGGCCGCGCAATTGGAAATACCGTTCTGCAGCGAGACCACCGTGGTGCCCGCGGGCAACGCGAAAGCCAACTCGCCCGCCGCCGCAGCCGTGGCGCCGCTCTTCACGCACAGGAGCACCAGCGAAGGCCGTGCACCGGCGGGGACCTGCTCGCTCAATCGCAGCTTTTCAGCGGACAGCTTGCGCGTTGCGCCGTCCATGTCGGTGAGCGTCAGGCCGTGCTTGGCGAGCTTTTCGAGCACGCGCGGACGGCCGACGAAAGTAACGGGCACACCGGCCGCCGCGAGGCTGCCGCCTATGAAGCACCCGATGGTGCCCGCCCCCATCACAAGCACTTCACCGGGGGTAGCGTCGGGCATGAAGTGCTTGTTCCTGATGCGTGTCTGTCAGGCGCGTTCCGCGACCCAGGCCTGCACCGATTGCAGCGCGGCCGGAAGGCCCGCCGCATTGGTGCCGCCGGCCATGGCCATGTCGGCCTTGCCGCCGCCCTTGCCGCCGACCTGCTGGGCCACGAAGTTGACCAGCTCGCCGGCCTTGACCTTGCCCACGCTGTCGGCCGTGACGCCGGCTGCGATCTGCACCTTGTCGCCGTCGACTGCGGCCAGCACGATGGCGGCGGTCTTGAGCTTGTCCTTCAGTTTGTCCATGGTGTCGCGCAGCGTCTTGGCGTCGGCGCCGTCGAGCTTGGCGGCCAGCACCTTGATGCCCTTGACGTCCACGGCCTGCGACACGAGTTCGTCGCCCTTGGACGATGCGAGCTTGCCCTTGAGCGCCCCCACTTCGCGCTCGAGCGCCCTCACCTGTTCCAGCACCTGCGTGAGCCGGCCCTGCAGCTCGGCGGCCGGCGACTTGAGCGTGGCGGCCACGCTGTGCACGGTCGATTCGAGGTCCTGCAGGTACGACAGCGCATTGGCGCCCGTGACGGCTTCGATACGGCGCACACCAGCGGCCACGCCGCCTTCGCTGACGATCTTGAAGAGGCCGATGTCGCCCGTGCGGCCCACGTGGGTGCCGCCACACAGTTCGCGGCTGGTGCCGATGTCGAGCACGCGCACAGTCTCGCCGTACTTCTCGCCGAACAGCATCATCGCGCCGGTCTTCTGGGCCGACTCCATGTCCATCACGCGGGCGTGCGTCTCGGAGTTGGCGAGGATCTCGGCGTTGACGCGCTTCTCGATCTCGAGGATCTGCGCGTGCGTGACGGGTGCGTTGTGCGCGAAGTCGAAGCGCGTCTTGTCGGCGTCGACCAGCGAGCCCTTCTGCTGCACGTGATCGCCCAGCACTTCGCGCAGGGCCTTGTGCATCAGGTGGGTGACCGAGTGGTTGCGCATGGTGGCGGCGCGGCGGACGGTGTCGACCGCGGCCTTGACCGTGTCGCCGACCTTGAGCGTGCCCTGCGTCTGCGTGCCGTGATGGCCGAACACGTCGGCCTTGATCTTCTGTGTGTCTTCCACGCCGAACTGCACGCCTTCGGCAACGAGCACGCCCTGGTCGCCGACCTGGCCGCCGCTCTCCGAATAGAAAGGCGTGGTGTCGAGCACGACGATGCCGGGCTGGCCCTCCTTCAGCTCTTGAACAGCCGCGCCTTCGAAGTACAGCGCGACGACCTTGGCGCTTTCCTCCAGGTGGTCGTAGCCGGTGAAGGTGTTGCCCGCGCCGGCGTATTCGACATTGCGGTCCATCTTGAACTTGCCGGCAGCACGGCCCGCGGCCTTCTGCTTTTCCATGGCGGCGTTGAAGCCCGCCTCGTCGACGCTCACGCCGCGCTCGCGGCATACGTCGGCCGACAGGTCGAGCGGAAAGCCGTAGGTGTCGTGCAGCTTGAAGGCCACTTCGCCCGGCAGCACCTTGGCGTCGCCGGCCAGTGCCGCATCGAGGATTTCCATGCCGTTGGCCAGCGTTTCGAAGAAGCGTTCTTCCTCGGCCTTCAGCGTGTCGGTGATGCGCTTTTCGTCGGCCACGAGCTTCGGATAGGCGTCGCCCATGAGCTTCACGAGGTCGGGCACGAGCTTATGGAAGAAGGGCTTCTTCTGGCCCAGCTTGTAGCCGTGGCGAATGGCGCGACGGATGATGCGGCGCTGCACATAGCCGCGGCCTTCGTTCGACGGGATCACGCCATCGGCCACCAGGAACGAGGTGGCGCGGATGTGGTCGGCGATCACCTTGAGCGAGTTGTTGGCCAGGTCTTGCGTGCCGGTTTCGCGGCCAGCGGCCTTGATGAGCGCGTCGAAGATGTCGATTTCGTAGTTGCTGTGCACGTGCTGCAGGATCGCGGCCAGGCGCTCCAGGCCCATGCCGGTGTCGACGCAGGGTGCGGGCAGTTTCTTGACCGAGCCGTCGGGCTGCATGTCGAACTGCATGAACACGTTGTTCCAGATCTCGATGTAGCGGTCGCCGTCTTCGTCGGGGCTGCCGGGCGGGCCGCCGGGAATCTCGGGGCCGTGGTCGTAGAAGATTTCGGAGCACGGGCCGCAGGGGCCCGTGTCGGCCATCATCCAGAAGTTGTCGGACATGTAGCGTCCGCCCTTGTTGTCGCCGATGCGCACGACGCGTTCGGGCGGCAGGCCGATTTCCTTGGTCCAGATGTCGTAGGCCTCGTCGTCCTCGATGTAGACCGTGGCCCAGAGCTTCTCAGCCGGCAGCTTGTAGACCTTGGTCAGCAGCTCGAAGGCCCAGGTGAGCGATTCGCGCTTGAAGTAGTCGCCGAAGCTCCAGTTGCCCAGCATCTCGAAGAAGGTGTGGTGGCGCGCGGTGTAGCCCACGTTCTCGAGGTCGTTGTGCTTGCCGCCGGCGCGCAGGCAGGCCTGGACCGAGGCTGCACGCACGTAGTTGCGCTTGTCTTCGCCGAGGAACACGTCCTTGAACTGGACCATGCCCGAGTTGGTGAACATGAGCGTCGGGTCGTTGCCCGGCACCAGCGAACTCGAGGCCACGACGGTGTGGCCCTTGGAGGCGAAGAAATCGAGAAAGGTCTTGCGGATGTCCGCGACCGTGAATGTGGGCTGGCTCATCTTTGGATTCGTCTTCTGTCGAGGGCGGCGCGGCGATGGCGACCCTCTTGTCGAACCCACTGCGGCGAACCGGCCTAACTGCTTGATTTGCTTGAACAAACGATTATAGGTTTGGCCATGGCGCCCGCGCCCGGATCGGGCCGCACCGGGAAAACTGCACGATCCGGACTCCGCGGCTAATATGTGACTTGGCGCAAAAAACGAGAACCAAATACGGTCTGCGCCATCCGTACTTGTACGGACAAAAGATCAAGGAGTTCGCATGGCAAGCCAAGAGGCGGAACAACACTGGCAGATCGAAGACCTGGATTTCTCGCGCATCGCGCTCGACAAGGTACGCCCGGACGAGAACCTCTTCTACCTGGTGACGTCCGCCTCCTTCATAGAGAGCGGCTCCGACCTCTACACGCAGAACCTGGTCGACTTCTTCCGGGGCGACGACGAAGTCACCGACTGGCTGTCGAACCACTGGGAGCAGGAAGAACTGCAGCACGGCAAGGCCCTGCGCGCCTACGTTCGCCATGTGTGGCCCGAGTTCGAATGGGACACCGCCTACCAGGGCTTCCTTGAGGAATACGCGACCTACTGCAAGGTAGAGCTGCTGGCGCCGACCCGCGCCCTCGAAATGACCGCCCGCTGCGTGGTCGAGACCGGCACCGCCACCTACTACCGCGCCATGGCCCGCAGCACCAACGAGCCCGTGCTGCAAGACCTGGCCACCCGCATCGCGACCGACGAGGTCAACCACTACAAGCATTTCTACCGCTTCTTCCGCCGCTATCGCGAGCAGGAAAAGCTGAGCCGCTTTCGCGTGATGGGCACCATCGGCCGCCGCACGCTCGAACTCAAGAGCGAGGACGCCGACTGCGCGATCCGACATGTGGTGAAGGCGCGCTCGCCCGGCCGCGCCAGCGACACGGCCTACGTGGAGCGGCTGAGCGCGGACATGAACAGCACCATCCGCACGAACCTGAGCCCCGGCAACACGCTCAAGATGCTGATGCGGCCGCTGGAGCTCCCGGCGAAGGTGCAGGCGGTGATCCAGTACCCGATCAGGCAGTTCATGCAGCACGTGTTCCTGCGCTGAGGGAAGGCTGGATAGATAGATGTGCGGGTTGCCGGCGCCGCACAAAAAAAACCCAGCACAGGGCTGGGTTGAACCTCTTGAGTGCTGTCACGCACAGAGAACTCGCACTTCGAAGCGAGTCCGCAAAATCTAGGGCCTCATGCCCCGGCGCCTTGTCGGACAGGACCGACACTTCAGATCGATGGATCTGATCAGGTGAGCGCCAGCGGTCTGCCAACCGCACAAAACTGCCAAATAGTTCACGTTTTAATAAGTGTCCTACGGCGACTGCCTGTTTCCGGCTGACACCGGCGTCCGGGGCGACCACAGACCATACCGATGCTGTCACGCAACAGGGCCGCATAAAAGAAGAGCTCTCTGTCAGTGCTTAGAGCCGGCCCACCAGGGTCACTCGAACCCGCTTCGGCGGGTATTTTTTTGGCGCGACGCCGCACAGACCGAACCCACGCCCGGCCCCCCGCTGCTTTCAGTTCGCCGAGGTCAGCCCCGGCTTGCGGGTTCCGTCCAGCGAATACAAGCTGCGGCCGGTCTTCCGCTGTGCCTTCCGCCACAAGCCCATGCGCCACCGCCTGCGGCTGGCGATAGAGCTCGTTCTCGAGGCGCCTGACGCGTTCGGCATACATCCGGGCCAGGGCGCTGTGATGCTCTGCCGCCGCCTGATGCTCGATGCGCGCCATTTGCGCCTCTTCAAGAAGTGCCGCCGCGCGCCGGAGGTACGCGGTGTGATTCGGGCGAAACAAGAAGTCGAACGTCATTTCACGCTCCTTTCCGCAAGGGTGCGGTGGAATCATGTTCCTCCGCGCCCGCCTTCAAGTCTGTCGGCGCGCGCCTACCCTCGGGCTACCCATTTTTCCCTTGACTTGCCCATACCACACGGCCATGACACGTTGTTCCTTCTTGACGGGGACAACGTTGTGGAAACTGTGTGCGCATCGCTCGAAAGCCTTGCCTGGCGTGGCCTGCAACGCGATGCCTGCGAAAGAGGCAGTGCCCGAAAAAAATTTCTGAGCGCCGCCGACTGCTGCCGGACTACCCCATATCCGACCGCTTGCAATTGAAGACCGTGCCCGGATCGACCGCCCGCAGCACCGGCACCTTGCCCACGAACGTCACCCCGGCACTTATCAGACGCCACTCCCCCGCCTTGAACAGCTTGAAGAGGTTCGTGACTTCATCGCCTGCCGCGGGAATGGCATTGAAGACGTAGACCGGCTCGCCGCCCTGGGTCTCGTCCATGCTCAGCAACTCGGCCCGCATCTTGCCCATGGTGTCCGCGTCTTTGGTCCTCTGGCGCACGATGTCCATGTTGACGGTACGAGAGTGCTCGTCGATCGAGATCCTGCGGATCCAGGGCGCCGGCCCTGCGCTGTTGTGAGCTGGCACGCATGCGATCGTTCCGGCTGCGGCCGAGCTTGCTGCCGCGGCGAAGAACAAATGAAGGGCGAGGTGAGTGGGCTTGAGTTTCATGCTCGGTTGAGGCTCCTGGGTCGAAGGACATGCATCTATACTCCCGCCTGTCGTCGCTCGCAGACATGCAGTCGGCGACTTGCCAGATGCGGGTGTAGTTCAATGGTAGAACGGCAGCTTCCCAAGCTTCATACGAGGGTTCGATTCCCTTCACCCGCTCCAACATCTGTCGAGTGAAAACGCAATTTCCCAGCAAGGCTGTGGACTATTGCTGTGTACCGGATGCGTACCACGTTCATGATTCGAACCGTGGAAAAAAACGTGTCACTACCTACCGGAGTCGCCAAGCGCGGCTCGAACTATCACCTCCAGATCAAGGTTCCGACCCGGCTCAAGCCAGTCATCAAACGCGACTTCTGGATCCGCACCTCGCTTGGGACCGGCGACAAGTCAACCGCTGCCGCCCTTGCCCACAGGCACTGGGCAGAGGCGACTGCCGCCTTTGCGACCGCAGAGGCCCGCCTAAAGCCCCGCGAAGTCGTCCCGTTGACGCCCGCAATCTCGGCGTATGTCATTGCCGAAGCAAAGCGTGAGGCTCCTTTATTTGATGACGCTCTGCGTTTCTCTCCGGGCGTCCTTTCGGAATGGCTGCGGGCGGTTGAGCCGCATCCGATCCGATTCCTGACAAGCCCTGGGGACGGACCGCTGCCCGAGCCCGAATACATGATGCCAAGCGAGGACGGCTACCTTACACCTGCTCAGGTTCAACGACTCCGAACCATCGCGCAGCTAAGTATCGAGGACCTTGGCCGCTCGGTCTCCATCGGACGGCTTGACCCCGCCAAGAAGTTCGCCGAGAACGCGTGTGCGTCCCTCGGCGTAGTCGTGGACTGGAATACGCCAGTGGCGCGGCCAACCCTGGTGTCCGTGTTGCGGGAGATGCTGACCTCTTGGCTTGGCGTGGCTGGGCGCAATGACGGCAACCCGACCGAGACGCCCCCCGCGCCCGAATCGCCTCTGAAGGCTCCCTCACTTCAGAAAGCCCCCAAAGGAAAGACGCTTCAGGAAGTGTTCGATGCTTGGAAAACAGGCAAGAAGCCGGATGCGGTTGGTAAGACCAAGCGAGCCGTGGCCCTGGTGGAGGCTTCAGGCGTTACTGGGAACCTCCGCGACCTGACGCGGCAAGATGGCCTTACCTTCCGCGACCACATCAACACAGCCATGACGGGCACCAGCGGCAAGACGCGTTCGGATGTGCTGGCGAGCGTGCAGGCACTGCTGAACTATGCCGTCAAGGAAAAGGGCTGGATTGAGGCCAACCCTTGGGCTGGGACTGCCATTCCCAAAGGCCGCGCCCAGAAGCGCGAGACCTGGGACAACGACGCACTGGAGATCCTCCTCACAGCCCCCCTTACACATGACCGCCGTGTTGATGTAGCAGCGCAATACTGGCTCCCGCTGCTGGCGCTCATGAGCGGCGCCCGACAGGCTGAACTTTGTCAACTACGCGTCGCGGATGTGATTCGGAGGGACGGTGTTTGGCTACTCGACATCAACGAGAACGACGAGGGAAAAAGCGTCAAGAGCGCAGCGGGAGAACGATGGGTCGCCGTGCACCAAAAGCTTATTGACCTCGGCTTCGTTGAGCATGTTGACCGCATGCGTCAAGCTGGCGAGTCGCTTGTTTTTCCAGGCATCCTGACATCCGAAAGCCGCGCCGCCTCCGTCTACGTGTCTGATTGGTTCCGCACCCGATGCACTGCGCTCGGCCTGTATCAACGATACCGCGACTTTCACGCACTCCGCACGACCGTAGGGACAGCGCTACGGGCCGTTGATCCGCCGCTCGGAGAGGCCCTGATAACGGCCACCATGGGACACGAAGCGGGCAACGTCGGGGCAGCGAACTATCACCGGCCAGCCCCCAAGACTCTGAGGCGCGTTATCGCCCATCTCGACTTCCCTTCCGTCCTTTCGCTGCCGCGCGTCTATCCAGCGTCGCCGTAGGGCGCTCTACACGTTGCTGAACATCGGCAACTACTCGTTTGCAATGGTAAAAGCACGCATCCACCACCGGTCAGTATGGGACCCATCACATGAGCGCTTCACAAGCAAGTACCCCACTGGCGCCAATCGTAGATCGCATTTATGGAACGCAGCCGACTACGCGGCTTTTTCACTATGCGACCCTTGCCAATGTCAAGAACATCATCACGGGAAAAGCACTGTGGGCCAGCGACATCCGCTACATGTCCGACGCATCCGAACTTGGAAGTACGGCCAAACTCATTCAGGGCGTGTCTGCAAACCTCGTACACGCTGGTCTTGTTCATGATACGGAGGTGCTGCATCAGTTTGCAGTGTGGGTCGGCGACCGACTCACGAACGGCCACGCACTATTTGCCGCGTGCTTCAGCGAACGGGGCAATCTACTGAGCCAATGGAGAGGCTACTGCCCAACAGGCAACGGGTATAGCCTCGGATTCGAGCCGAAGGCACTGGCTGAGGCCGCTGAGTATCAGGGCTTTTCGCTCGTGAAATGTATCTATGACCGTGATGAGCAGGTGAAGCTCCTCAGGGAAGTTGTCATAGCGGTAGTTGCATACACACGGGCTTTTGGGGAGGCCGGGGCGTCAGAGCGCCACCCAGATAATCGCTTCTATCCAGCCTTCGAGGCGCTGGAATTCGATCTGCTGAAGGTGGCTGCAGCACTAAAGCACGGTGCGTTTTTCGAGGAACAGGAATGGAGGGTCGTGTCTAACGTAGTGACGCGTACAGACCTCCCTGAAATCGGCTATAGACCCGGCGCGTCGATGCTGATCCCCTACGTGGAATTTCGGCTTCCCACGGCGACGAATGGAAAGCTACAGCTTCCACAGGTGTTCGTTGGGCCAACGCCGCACCCCAATCTCGCAATCAATTCCATGACGAACTTTCTAAGTTCGCAGGTTGAAGACACGAGAGAAGTATGGAGCGCCGACATACCGTACCGAACTTGGTAAGCGCGGCCACATTGATCAACAAAGCAGCACTGCCTCCTCACAAGTCCCCCGAGACCCATCCGCCGCACTCTGGCGCTCAGGAGGATTACCGGGCCTACTCTTGCGGCTCCGCAGCCCGCTTAATCCTCTCGCGGACCCATGCGGCTCCCCCAAGCCGCTTGCACTTCTCCCACTCCGCATCGGTCATCCGAATGGGACGCGACTTCATCAGTTCACCGGCTGCATCAATGGGCTTGCGGCCCTGTCCACGGTCATTAGGAGGTCTTGAGTTCATCGCATCATTCTAAAGAATACAGAGGAATAAATGTTGATTTTGCATCTGCAAAAACACTTGCAAACGGGTTGATTTCGCACATACACTATCAACTCCAGAAACCCTCATTGAATGATTGGACTAGTCGATGCTGAACGCCTTCACCCCCGACCAGCAAAGCCAGATTGAAGCTCTTCGAGCCGCTATCGCTCGCCGCATCCAGCGCACCGTGACCCTCGATTTCGGCGAAGACGACCACGGCGGCCTCTGGGCCGCTCTAGGCGTCGAAACGCTACCGTACGGAAGCTGGGGGCAGCCTGGAATGCTGGTCTCCATCCTGGCAGGCGCGGGGATCGATGGCGAGGCCGCAGTGGTGGCAGCAGACTTCAGCACCATCGCCAACGGCGTGAGCATGCAAGAGGCTGCCAAGGCGGCCACGTTTGCGGGCGTCCGCGCGTACCGCGAAAAGGCGTGCGGCGCTTTGCGCAGGCACTGAGCCACGTACGGCCCGCGACGGCCACGGTTACCACAGAGCCCTCGGAGGTCCCATGGATCACCGGGGCTTTGTTGTATTTGCACTGCACTGTGGGGACACAGGTCCGATGCGTCAAACGCCCCTCTGCGCTCGGGAAAGCGGCGTAGCAACCATCGGATTCCGGATTTGGCCTTTCAACGGCGCGCCCAGACACTGGCTGCCTTGTCACGAAACCCCAAATCCATGGCCCTTTACATGCGCCCGGAGTCAAGCCTCTGGTACTACGAATTCCGCATTGCTGGTCGGCGCTACCGTGGAAGCACGCGGACCACTGACAAGGCGGTAGCGCAGGCCTACGAAGCCGGGCAACGGGACAAAATCACACAGGATGCCAAACAGGAAGCGGCAAAAGCGAAGGACGCGGTACAGGCCCTGCGTCTGTGGGACGTAGCTCAGCACTGGCTCACGGATTCAGAATCGCGGTTGCAAGATCACAAGGGAAACCTTGGCCGTGTGCGGAAACTGTTCGGGCGCGAGATGCACTTGATCGGCGAGACCTGGGCGGAAGTGGATAGCCAGCGCTATGGTCTGAGCCGCGACACACAAGTCCGCGACGTGACCCCGAACCTCATGGCCGACCTTGCCGCAGCGCGGAACGGCGAAGGCGCGAGCAAGGGCACTATAGAGCGCGAAATCTCATTGGTTAGGGTACTGGTGGCCCACGCGCCTCTGCTACTCCCCAAGCCCGTCGAGAGCGTCCCGCTGTCATCGCTGGAATTGGTCATCAAGGGGCGCCGTTCACTGAAGAAACTGGCGGAGCTTGCAAGGCCACGTGGTAGCAGGCGAACTCCTGCGGAACGCCGCGAGCTATGGCGGGACGTTGGCGTTGCACTTCTTCAAGGCCGTGCTCCACGGCCGACTGATCGAGCCTTCAATGAGTGGTGCCGAGTGGCGGGCTTTGATCTGGACAAACGAACGCGCGAGGCCGCCATGTGGCTTGCACAGAACTGGGACACGACTGAGCACCTCTCGCCAGGGGTTTGGCATCCGGTCACGCTGCGCAGTCGAACAAACGTGCACAGAGAGATGGCTGGGTCTGTGGAGGAAGGGGTACGGGGTTCTCTTCAGGTATCTAACGTCGCCTAGGAGGCTTAGAGATGCTGTGAGAGGCATCAGGTGTTCTGACCTGCTGCGACCCGATTGCTAACCTCAGGATCGGCAGGCGCAGTCTCGTAGCTCTTGACGGCTTCCGCCATCGCCACATTCGCAAGTTGCCAGCAGTCCTCGCCTTTGACCCCAAGCCGGCGAGCTTCCATCCAGACCGTGACCCAGACGGCCCGCGCCTGCTCTGTCGCGTCAGAAACAGGTGGGACCGTTTCGCTCATGGGAACAGCTTGCCTAGTGCGCTGAACAAGGCGGCCCCGGCACCCATGAGGCCGGTGCCAATAAACAGGGGATACAGAATCTCCCGTGTCACCTTTACAGCTTCCGCTCGCAGCTTGTTGCCCTCAGCATTCAGCTTGTCTGCCTCGGCTTGGAGCTTGCGACGTTCATCGCCGTACTTCTCGGCTTCCATCATCAGCTTGGCAATTTCCGCGTCAACGCGGCGAGCGGTCTGAGTGTCCATGGGCGAAATGGTAGCGGGTTTGGGTGCCCGAATAAACCGACACAAGGTGACGACCGCGACGCCACTTGGCTAGTTTGCAGACGGCCACCATGAACTCAACGACGGATAGGCCCTTGACCCTCTCGCGAGTAAATCGACTGAGAGTGAGACCCTAGCAAGCTGTTGAATTTCTGCGCCCGAAGCCGACAAGGGCGCTCACCTTGGAGTCTCCGGAGTTCCTTGGCGGCTGCGTGGCTGGTCCTCAGGACCATTGGTCAAGCAAGCAGACATCACCGAGGGCTGAGCCCCGCGCGTGCGAAGCAACGGCCCATTGTGTGCTTCCCTTTTTGTTCATTACAAAGCTGGCCCCCGGCTGGCACATCTCATGTCCCAACACATTGACCAGTCCCCCGCTGCCAAGCAATGCAGGGGCTCATGCGGTGGGGTCCTTCCCGCCTCATCGTTCTACCGTCGTGGCGCAGCAGAGCCTACCTATCGGCCCATCTGCAAAGCCTGCTGGAAGCTGCTGAATGCTGCGGCCCACATGCGTCGCCAAGAGCAGCGCCAGCGCCGCAAGGCCCTGCCAAGCCTCTCGAAGGCCTCCACGCGCCCCGCGTGACCCCTGCGCCTCCGGGCGCTTTTTCTCGTTCATTACTGTTGGCCCGCCCGGAATTCGGCGCGGGCTTTTTCACGCCCCCACCAGTCGCGGCCTCCTCGCGGACCCGCTAACCCCGAAAGAACCCATGAGCGGACAACAAGCACGCCAGTTCACCAACACCCAAAGATTCGGTCAGCCCGAAGTGAGCGCCGCTGCCACCGTACGGACCAACCAGACCGACGCAATCGCAGCACAGGTCCAAGGACAAGGCTCAGCCCTCGGTGCCATGGGCTCGGCCCTCTCGGGGTTCTTCGGAACCGCCGCGAAAACCGCGCGGGAGATCGGCGAGATCGAGCATCGTGAGCAGCTTGTGGAGATCGACCGCCAGAACAAGGCCCGCGCGGACCAGGCCCTCGCTGACAAGGCCATGGAGCGTGAGCGCGACCCAGAACTGAACAAGTTCCAAGCCTACAAGGGTGCGTACGACACGGCTGTGGCCGACTCCACGGCCAACAAGCTGACCCAGGACCTCGCGGTGAAGCTGCGGGACCTGCCGAATGACGGGAGCGTGGACCCTCGCGCAGCCGCGACGGAGTTCCTGAAGTCCGAGATCGGTCCTGGCACGGGTGACCCCGCCATCGACGGGCGCATGGTCTGGGCTGCGAAGCAGAAGGCCGACGTCATGGTGGCGCAGAAGGCCGAGCAGATCGCCCAGACGGTCGAGTCCAACATCGCGCAGACGATCACGAACGACGTGACCGGCAAGATGCTTTTGCAGAAGGGTGTGACCACTGGGCAGACCGATGCTTGGCACGGCCAGTTCCTGGCGCTCACCAAAGGCAACATCCAGGCCGCCGACAAGAAGTTCGAGAACGCCCTGGGTAGCGCCATCCAGAACGACGGACACGCAATGTCGGCCCTGGCGGCCCTGCGGGAGTCGGGCTACGCCCAGCGAAACCCGGACAGCTACCTGCGCCTGAGCGAGAAGGCGTTCCATCAGACCAACAAGATCAAGTCGTTCAAGGCAGGCGAAGAAGTCCAGTCCCTGAACGGCCAGTACACCGCCACCGCTGCGGAGTACCACAACGCCGGCCTCATCATGCCGACCCAGACGTTCCTGGAGTTCGTGAACCGCGCCAAGATCATCGACAGCAACCATGGCGTCGGCCAAGGCGCATTCCCATGGATGACCTCTGGGGCCTTCCGCGAGAACATCAAGAAGCAGGCCGAGGTCAACACGATTCTGAACACCCTGAACGGTCTTCAGTCCACCGGAGACCTGCGTCAGTCTGTGAACGAAACCGGTGCCGAGATCGGCACGGAGATCAAGAAGAACTATGTGCCCGCATCGGCCCAATGGATCTCTCAGAACCCCAACCGCTTTCCCAACCTCAACCGGACCATGACCTCTCGTGGCCTCCCTCAGCCCCTGGCTGACGTGGAGTCCGCTCGGGAATACGGCCGGATGCTTTCGTCCCCTAAGGAGCAGAGCGCGTTCGCGTACAGCGTAGACGACACGACCAAGGGCATCATCTCGTCGGGCCTCATGGGCTCCGACGTGAACGAGACCATCAAGGCCGTGACGCTGCTCAACGAGGTCGCCAACGGCCCCAACGCAGACCTGATGCTCAAAGGCTTGATCGGCGACAAGGAACAGGCCCGGTTCGACGTGATCCGCCGCATGACCGCTGGCGGGACTCGGGACATTGAGACCGCCGTCCGGGCCACTGTGTCCGACAAGGACGTGGAGAAAGAGATGGCGAGCGAGCAGGAGTCGGGGGTCATCAAGTTCTCCAAGCTCCTGCGAGACCCTGAGCGCAAGGAGACCGACATCGACAACGACATCCAGTTGCGTGCCGGTGAACGCCTGAAGGAACGCATTGGCCGCGACGACTGGTTCGGCGAGCTGAACGTGAACATCTCGGGCGCGGCCTTGAAGTCGCTGAACATGAGCATTGCGGATCACCTACGTGAACAGGCCCGAACCCTGAAGGGCGGATCGAAGCCTGACCTGAACGCCGCCATCGACTGGGCCACCAAGAAGACCTTTCAGTCCTTCGTGCCCCTGCCCGTCCAGGGCAACACGATGTCGCTGGTCAAGGACCCGTACGGTGGCCGTGGTCGCTCCCCGGATCAAGAGATCGCAAGCTACAACGGCGTCAAGGTGTACTCCGGTGCCCGCATGAACGTCGGGGGCAAGGAGGAGGACCCGCTGGAGACCTTCATGAAGATCGACCGCAAGGCGCTTCACGAGGCGCTACCCACGTTCCTTGGGGGTAAACACGCACCTCAGAACTGGGAGCGATTCACGCTCCTTGGTACTCTCGGCCCCGACACGGACCCCGGGTCCGCTGAGTCCATCTACCTGCTCCCCCCGGATGCCAAGAGCGGCCTGCACCCCGTCATGAAGCCGGGGGGCGAACCTCTGATGTTCCAGCTCGGCCAGCAGGCGACGTTCCGCAACGCCGATGGGAAGGCCGAGACCCTGACGATCCCCACAGATCGCAAGGAGGCTTCGGTCTTCCTGGCGCAACGTCTGCCCAAGGGCTTCTTCCCACTCGAAGGTGCTGGAGGTTACTTCCGTGTGCAGTACGGCTACCGCCTGCGCAACACCGAGGAATCCATCTTGCAAGACCTGAGCAACGCCCGAGCAGACGCCAAGGCAAACATCGAGAGCCCAACGCGCCCCGTGCAGTTTGAGCCCGCCCCTATCCGCCGTGAGCGCTGGAAGGCACTGGAGAAGAAATGAAAGCAGCGCGTAATTTCGTGCCCATCAACTCTATTGAAATTCCTGACATGAACTTTTTCGACATCACTGACCTGCCTCACATCGTTGCGTTGAGAAAGAGGCTGGACTGCGCAAGAACGGCCCTCGCGCTACCCGAACGACATGCGCGGCGCGAGCCGCTCTGCCCACGCGCGGTAGACGCGTATGACGTCGCGTCACGCGAATACTTCACCGCCGTAGATGAGACCCGAGAGGGTCTGCGCAAGATTGAAGCATCCATTGCGGCGGCCTACACCGTGGGCAACGCAGCCTCATGACGTACCGCCATGTGTGAACCCAGCACCATCGTCATGCTCGGCATGGCAGTTGCCGGAGCCGTGGCGCAGAACCAGACTTCCAACGCCGCTGTCATGAATCAGGCCGAGGTCGCGAACCGCAACACGGCCGAAGACTATCGCGTAGCCCAACAGCAGGACCGCAACGCCGCTGCTCAAGCATTCGAGCAGCAGACCGACCGCATGCGCCAAACGTCCCGCCAGCTCTCCATGGCCCGCGTGGTCGCCGCGCAAGGCGGAGGCTCCCTGGCCGCAAACGCCATCAACATCTCAGCCGCAGCGGACGAGGACTTCTCGCGTGTCGATGCGGGCCTGAGCAATCAGAAGTCCACGGTGCGGGATCAGGTGGCCGCGCTCCACGCTGGAAATCAAGATGCCGTTCTGAGTGCAAACACCGCCCTCAAGGGCAACCAGATTAAGTTCTTCTCCGATGTTGGTAACGCTGCGGCGACCGCCTACGTGACCTCGTCCAACCGAGCTTCACAGAAGAAGACGGCCCAGAACTACGCGGCCGACTACGACCTCAAGCGCAACAAGCCTCTTGAGGCCAACTTCGAGAAGGATTGGTAATGGCAGAACAACGTGAGCAGAGCTTCCGCAGGGATGCGTCATCTATGCACAACGAGATAGCCGAGCACCCCCTGTCCAATCCCGACACCCGCGCCGTGTTCGTCACTGGCGCCCACGTCATCCTCCAGCAACTGTTGACTCGCAAGGGAAATAGCTTGTCAGACGAACTGCTGCAAGCGCATCGCGACGCCATCCGCGCCAGCGCAGAAGTGATGCGTGGTGCTCACCCAGTCGGCCGCGTCTCCGTGAACCTGCCTTGCGGTGCGGGCAAGACGACCAGCATCACCGCCATCGTCTCCATGCTGCATCGCTTGAACCTGCTGGGCAGTGTGTCCGTCGCCGTGTGCTGTGCGAGCGTCGAAGGCTTGGCCGATGTCCACCGGAACCTAGAGAACGCCGGGGTCCCCTCGAACCTCATAGGCCTCTCGCACTCACTGAAGCACGACCCCGAGAACCTGGACCCACTTGCGCAGTTGCCGGGACACGCAAGCATGCCGAACGAACCGAAGGCCGCCGAACGTCCCGTGATCCTGATGACCCAGCAGCGCCTGCGGGGGAAGCATCGAGACGACTTCCTGACGTACATGGGATTCGAGCGCGACCTGGTTCTATGGGACGAGGCATGCATCGTGTCCAGCGCCGCTGTCGTGCCGTGGTACGACTTCACAGAGGCCCGGGGTGGCATCCACGAGCTGCTGCAAGACGTTGCACCGAGCGGCCCTGCCCTGCACTTCCTGGACTTCGCCCTAGTACGGCTGAAGGAGGAGTCTGCAGGCGCAAGAGACGGGTGCGTCCCCGACGGCCGTGGTTCTGACGGGCCACGATCTGGAAGCCGTCGG
Organism: Variovorax sp. YR566; assembly: GCF_051992195.1. Classification (NCBI taxonomy): domain Bacteria; kingdom Pseudomonadati; phylum Pseudomonadota; class Betaproteobacteria; order Burkholderiales; family Comamonadaceae; genus Variovorax; species Variovorax sp. YR566. The sequence goes on from NZ_CP197092.1 coordinate 4,455,677, forward strand.
CGCCGATCTGGATGCCCTGGCCGCTCATGCGCGAACGACTCTGCGCAAAGACATCACCGGTCACGTCGAGACGCTGAAGAACTTCCTGGCGATGGCGGCGAACGACATCCGCATCCTGTTCCACGGCAAGGGAGAAGGAACTGCCCAGGCCATCATCAGCTACACGCTGGACGTGCCGCCGTACCTGAAGCGACTTGTGGTCTTCGATGGGTCCGCCACGGTGTCTGCGCTGTCCCTGCTCGACAAGGGCATACAGCCCCTGGGCATCCCCGAGGACCTGAAGGACTACAGCCGTGTCACGACGAAGTTGGCGAAGCTCGGCAGCGGCCACAAGACCCTGAAGGACGACATGGGTCCTCGGGGTCCTAGGCGCTACGCGGCGATGGCTGTGGAGGCCATACGAGCCCACATGAACGAGCATTCGTTGATCGTGTGCCACAAGCGCAAGGACGCCGCGAATGCCATCGACTTTCCCAAGGAGTTCCGGGAGGCCTTGGAAGCCGCTGGGCTGCGTCCAAACGAGCCTCTGTCCATCCGGCAACCAGACGGCTCGACCGTCACGCGCCCGCGTGTTGAGGTGATTACCTGGGGCCGGCACAAGGCCGTGAACCACTACGTGCACTGCACGAACGTGGTGCTACTAGGCGTCCAGCATCTGGCCGAGCGAGACCTCAGGGCGATGGCGGCGGCGCAGGCCGGCGATGTGACCTACACGCTGAAGCACACGGAGATGCTGGATGCGCTGGCGAGCGTCTGTGCTGGCGACATCTTCCAGGCACTGGCACGAGGGAGGATGCGGCTCATCGTGAACGAGCGCGAAGCCCCTGCGATGACGGCCTGGTTGTCCATGGATGCCAGGTCCAATTTCCGCACGCATCTGGACAAGGTGACCCCTGGGATGCGCTGGGAGGACTGGCACCCGGAAGGGACGCCGGGACCTGCCAGGAAGACCCAGGCAGCGCAAGCGGCGGCCGAGAGGCTTAGGTTGTCCAAGGAGATCGCCGTGTCCTCCCGGAGGCTCTGGGCAGACCTGGAGTATTCGGAGGATGTGAAGAAGGACGCGAAGCCACTGATTCTCGCCCTCGCCCCTGACTGGAAGGCGACCGCAAGAGGCTGGGCACGGGCATGACTTAACGGGGGTCGTCGGTCTGCTGGTTCTCTTTAATAGATAGCCCCCGTTAACTGAGGCAGTGATCTACATGCCGATTCGGGCCGAGAAGCCCAGGGTCACGAGCATCCGGCCCGAATGGCATGCATTCCTTGGGTGATGCCTCTTTGAGATTCATCATCGAGGTCTATCTCTGCTGTACCTCAGTCGCTGCGCTCCTTCGCCCTGCTGGCGCAGACGACCTTGGGCTAGACCAAAAAGTGGAAGCGGTCTCATCACCTTGGGATGCATGGCGCCTCGCGCCGCTATGTCAGCGCCCCTTGAAGCATCGGCGCCGGTCGCCATGACCACGCGACACGAGTTTGGCTGGCGTGGCCTCAGGCCCGCGTGTAGTCGCTCATCGACAACAGTGCCCGGATGTGTCGCGTACTTTTTCATTCAGCGCATCAAGTAAACCCCTCGTGCCGTTGATCTGTCGTTGTTCGCATGCGGCCTTTCGGCTAATCTGAAACAACCTGTACGGAGTGCGCTGCGTGGCAGTGCACGTCGCCTGAGGGGGTGATCGCCCGTTCAAAATGCTGACCGTCGCGACCTGCGGGGATTCGTAGATGTTCAGACACGCAAACGAGAAAGAATGAGGGAGAGCGTGATGAGGTTCTTGAGGGAATTGCAATGCCTTTTTTTGCTCAACTTGACATTACCGGCTAGGAAAACGGCGAAATTTCCTGATCGCTTTTCAGGTTCGTCGTGCATCTCACTGGCAAGAGATGCGAAGGGGTTGCAAGAGATACTGGACCTCAAGTTGTGGCCGATTTTGATTTCACTCTCTTTGATTTCATTCTCCGCAACTGGTGCTTCCTGCTATAGATGGTACGCAGCAAATCAGACCGCAGAGTACTACTCCAGTGCAGAAGCCGCCTGCAAAGGGTACCTTGAAAAGCACGGGTGGAATCCCCCAGGCTATGTCTACGACCACTATGAGTCGACTTCAAACGGCACTGGGGCTGCGTGCTACCTACGGTATGGCAATAATCCACCGCCCAGTACAAATCTGTACAACGTTGCTCTTAAGAACGTAGAGCCTTGCGCAGCGAGTTCTTCCCAGGTTCCCGCTGAACCGCAGTCTTGCCGAGCGCTTGCTGGCAATCCAATTCTTCCCGCCACAGCAGAAAAGCTGCAGAGCGAGGTGGACTTCGTCGATCACGGTGCTGCGGCATTGCGGTTTGAGCGAACCTACCGGAGCACCTGGGGACAAGACACTATGCGTAGCCGCGGAGCGATGGGTGTTGCTTGGATGCACAACCACGGCGCGAAGCTCGAAAGCATTCGAGTCATTGTCACGCTGACACCTGCCGTGACTGAGGGAAATTTGATTACTGTCACCCATGCGGATGGCAACGTGCGCACCTTCATGCAAGCGATAAGTAGCCCTACTGCCGTTGCATCTGATAGTGCCGACACGCTCACCCAGACTGCCGCAGGTTCGTGGATCTATTACCGTGCGGACGACGACAGTACATTGAGCTTTGATGCAGCAGGTGCCTTACAAACAGTCGTTTCGCGGGGCGGTTGGATCACTGCATACACATACAACGGCGCAGGGCAACTCTCATCGATCAGCAATGCTCTCGGCCGAACCATCGCGTTTACCTACAACAGCGTAGGGCAGCTCGCCACCATCACAACTCCAGACGGACGGCCAATTGGCTATACCTATGACACGTCAGGACGCTTGGCATCTGTGATCTATCCAGATGGAAAGAGTCGGAGCTATCTGTATGAAAACGCGTCGTTCCCACAAGCATTAACGGGAGTTATAGATGAGACGGGTTCGCGCTTCGCGACTTTTGCATACGACAACTTAGGCCGAGCCATCAGTACGGAACATAGTGGAGGCACCAATCGCTATCAAGTCAGTTATCCGTATCAGAACGGAGCAACGATTGTGGACCCACTTGGGACCAGTCGCACGTACAGCTACGGCGTCGCCAGGGGGAAGATTTCCGTTATTTACAAATCCTTAGTTGATGGAACTGACGGCTCCGATGTTGTGAACGCGTCGCAGACTCCGGACGGATTGATAACGGGCGAATGGGATTTCAAAGGGATAGGAAAGAACACGACCTGGGATGTAGCTCGCCGCTTACCCACCACGGTTGCCCGCGCCGTTGGCACGCCAGAGGCACAGACCGTCACCACCCAATGGCACTCCACCTTCAGCTTGCCTGCATTGATCACCGAGTCTGGTCGCACCACTGTTTACACCTACGACACGCTGGGCAATGCGCTCTCAAAGACCGTCACGGATACGGCCACCAACAAAGCTCAGCTCTGGCAATGGACCTACAACACGTCGAAGCTAGTTGATACTGCCACTGAGCCCAACGGCGCAGTCACCAGCTACACCTATGACCTCCTTGGCAACGTCCTCACCAGCACCAATGCGCTAGGCCACGTCTCCAGCTACGCCTACGACACCGCCAACCGCGTGGTCAGCAGCACCGAGCCCAACGGCTTGACCACCACCTACACCTACGACGCCCGCGACCGCCTGCTGACCCAGACCGTCGGCGGCCAGACCACGGTTCTCACCTACAAGCCCTTCGGCACCGTAGAGACAGTCACGCTGCCCACCGGCCTCGTCCTGACCTACACCTACGACGCAGCCCACCGCTTAATGGGCTGGAGCAACAACCGAGGCGAGAGCGGCACCTACACCCTCGACGGCATGGGCAACCGCACTGCCGAGCAGATCAAGGACAGCGCCGGCAACGTCGCCTGGAACGTGGCCCGCACAGTCAACAACATCAACCGCCTCTCCGGCAAGACCGAAGGCCCGAACCAGTCCAACACCTTCGGCTACGACGCCAACGGAGAACTGACTAGTTCCACCAACGGCCTGAACCAGAGCACCCAGTACGGCCTGGACAGCCTGCGCCGCGTCAAGACTGTGACCGACGCGGCCAGCGCCAGCGCCACCCTCAAGTACAACGCCCTCGATGCCGTCACCGAAGCCAAGGACTTCAAGGGCGTGACCACCGCCTACACCCGCGACGCCCAAGGCAACGCGACGGCCGAGAGCAGCGCTGATACGGGTGGAGCCAGCACCCAGTACGACAACCTCGGCCTGCCCAGCCAGATCACCGACGCCCTCGGCCAGGCGACAACGATCACCCGCGATGCCCTGGGCCGCCCGACCGGTCTTGTCTTTGCCGATGGCAAGACCACCACCCTGCGCTACGACCTCACGGCCAACAGCAAGGGGTACCTGTCGGAGATCGTCGACCGCAGCGGCACCACCGAGTACACCCGCGACACCTTCGGCCGTGTGACCCTCAAGAAGCAGACTCTGGCCAACGGCAGCGTCCAGCAGGTCAGCTACGCCTACAACCCCAACGGCACGCTGGCCAGCATCGGCTACCCCAACGGGGGCGGCTCGCTCGCGCACACCTACGACAGCACCGGCCGCCTGACAGGCCTGAGCCTGAACGGCAACCCGCTGGTCACCGGCATCGCCTGGAATCCGCTGGGCCAGCCCACGGCGTGGAGCTGGGCGTTCGCCAGTCCCTCCATCGCAGCCAGCCGCACTTACGACACCGCAGGCCGGCTGACCGCCACCGAGTTCAGCGGCTACACCTACGACGCAGCCGGGCGCATCACGAGCCTCACCCAGAACCTCTGGCAGCCCGGCGATGCCGATCCCACCCACAGCACCATCGCCAATGCCAACGTCACCTGGAGCGTGGGCTACAGCGCCGTGGGGCGCATCGTGAGCTTCAACGCCACGGGCAACACCGCAGGCTTCGGCTACGACGCCAACGGCAACCGCAGCAGCAGCACCCGCGCTGTCGATGGCACGAGCACCAGCCGCACCTACACGGTGGGATCGACAAGCAACCAGCTCACGGGCTTCAGCCAGACCATCAACGGCGCGAGCAGCACGAGCGTCACCTACGGCTACAACGCCAACGGAGACATGGTGAGCGACGGCCTGCGCAGCTACACCTACGACGCCGAAGGGCGGCTTGCGGCTGCGACGACGGGAGCGACCGATGTCAGCCCGACCACGCGCTATGCGCACAACGCGCTGGGGCAGCGAGTGTTCAAGACCGAGCCGCTGTATCCGCCCAGCCAGGGCGACGAGGCCGACCCGGGCTTCATGCAGAGCCTGATCGCGTTCTTCACGAAGCTGTGGAGCCCAAGCACGACACAGGCGGAGCAACTGGGCTACGCCTACATCTACGACGAGCAGGGCACGCTGATCGCGGAGGTGGGCAGCGGGGGCACGAACAGTGCGGGGCAGAGCCAGTACATCTACCTGCCGACGGGCAATGGGCCGATGCCGGTTGCGGCGGTGATCGACGGAACGATATACGCCATCCACAGCGACCACCTGAACACCCCGAGGAAGCTGAGCAACGCAGACGGGCAAGCCGTCTGGCAGTGGGGCTACAGCGCGTTCGGGGAGGACAAGCCCACGACAGCAAAGAACCGCTTTGCCAACCTCGACACAACGCCGAATCTGGGCACAACCAGCATCTCGGAGGTGAAGTTCAACCTGCGGTATCCGGGTCAGTATGCGGATGAGGAGTCGGGGTTGTTCTACAACTACTTCAGGAGCTATCGGGCCATCGATGGTCGATACACGCAGGGTGATCCCATCGCTCTCGATGGAGGCTGGAATCGCTTTGGGTATGTCGATGCCAATCCACTGAGAGGCACCGATCCGTTTGGACTGGCCAACTCAGCAGCGACGAGATGGATGCGTCGTCCCTACACTCCGGACCCCAGCCATCACTATTCTTGGAAGGTCTTCAGGTGCATGGGGGACTGTCGAGCCCAGACAATGCGGGAGTTGCGTTGCAACCCAGCGCCTGGCGTGTATCCGAGCAGCCCGACAAAAACGGGCGATGTAAACATGGTTGGCTTTGGCCCGTTTGAGCTTGGTCAAATCACAACCGCAGTGAGCGATACCACCAACACTACGTGGAATCTAACAATGCCGGGACACCTTCTGCATCCTGGTTGGGTTCGGCGAGACGTTGTCTACGATGGAAGTGCCACTTGGATCGAGAATGAGGGTGGCGGAACTGGCTTCAATCCGTTGAATTTGAATACGATCATGGCTCCCATCGTTTGGGGCGGCCAGAATCCAGTAAAGAACACGGGAAACGGTTGTGGATGCCAATAGAGTCAAAGTGCTTCGGTTACTGATGGCCTTGGTCGTCGCACCAGCACTTCCAATTCTCTCGCTGGCGACTGTCTACTGGCTCAATACTGGGAGCAAGGCGTGGTTTCCGATCCTGCTCGTTTTTGGGTATCTTTTTTTCTTGGTACTTGGTGTTCCCATTGCCGCGATGCTCTTGAAGAAGAGAAGCCTGCGCCACTGCCTGATTGGCGGAGGCGTCGCAGCAGCAGCCCCCCTGGTGCTACTGAGTTTCCTCTCTCTTTTTTCTGCAGGGAGCGCGCTCACGAGCCAGACACTTGCTGTCGTTGGTGTGGTTTTTCTGGCGGGCTGTGTCGGTGGTGGAGTGTTCTGGCTAATCGCTTTTGCCGGGGCTCAAGAAGCTATAGCTTCGTCGCCACCGTGAACAACTAGAACAGTCAATGCTGTCAATCAAGTGCCGGTGTCGATCGGCCCCGCGCTCGACTCGCCGGGTGTGATCTCGGTTGAGGGTCTAGCATGCGTGCCCGCAACGATTACAAGGACCGCTCCATGCCACCCTCCTCGATTTCGCAGATTGACGCCGACTCGTTCAGTTTCAATGTCGCTCACGTCGCAACTATTCCATCGAGCCTGTCGACTCTTGCGAAGAGGTTCAACTTCAGCGTTACGAATGAACTTGATGACCTTCAAGAGTACGACGTTGCATACCTGAAGTTGGATGACGGATTTCGCTTCTATCTTTGCAAGTACAAGAGCGTTCCCGAGAACACGGTGGACTTGTTTTTCCCCTCACAGCTAAGTGACTGGGAGGATCGACTTGAGCAAATTTCGGCCGCCCTAAGCATCACTTCGTCCGAGCTGCTTTGGAAAAATGCAGGGTACATGAAGACCCCGTAAGAGATCGCGCAGAAAATCAGCCCTCTTCGGCCCAACTGGACAGGCCTTCGTCTCTCGCCGCCCGGGCAATCGATGGTCCCTCAGTCGTAAAGCGGTGGCGTATCCTAGCCACAGTAGCTAGATAATCTGAAATCAAATGGCCGGAATCTACTCGCTGAACACACCTCAGCGCTTGTTTGAAAAGCTGGTGCGCAGCTTCGAGGCGTTCTGCAGATCGCCATCCGAGGACGGGATTTTTGAGGTCATTTTTCCGCTGTATCACCTACGGGAATGGATCTGCCCAGGCGGCTACAGTTCATACAAGAACAAACTTGAAGCTGACCGCTCAAAAGAAGAACGTCTTCATGCGCAACTACACGTGATGCCCGAGTACGAGGTCATCCGAGAGCTCTGCAACAGCGCAAAGCACTTCAGTTCCCCGACCCTTAGTGCACGGACCGATGTGGTGCAGAACCTGAGGGCTGGACATGGAAGGGTTGGTGATTCACTGGGCATTACGCACTTCACCGTTGATGGGAAAGAAATTCGAGATTTCTTCTGGCCGGTCTATCTCGTGTACCTTGCCTACTTTGAGTGACCACAGGAGTCGGTGAGCACGCACGTTTACCACCCCTGTGAAATTCACCTAATCAGCTCAAAAACTTCCCGAAAATTCGCGACACCTCCTACGTCCGCCGCACGAAGCAAATTCCCCCATAGCCCCCCGGGGTCGTCCCAAGGACTCATCGAGACCTCCAGCCGACCGGCCGAGACCTACCGCGCAACCAAAGCCAATGCAACTCCCAGCGCCACAGCGCACGGCATTGCCACCCAAGGGAACCACGGCGCATCGATCACCGAGGGACGGTCACGTTCAACATCTAGGCCGATGCGCATGGTCTCGGCAAGGACGCGTTGGATGCTCACATCAACCTGATGCAGTTCTTCGTGTGTCATAGGCCGCATCGTAGTGGGCTCGCCGCCATTTGCCGAGGGTGTCCGAAATCGAACAGATACGGACACATTGAGCGCCCTACGCGCAGATAGTCCGTAAACAGGCTTGACGGACATTCGGACATGCAAGATGATTCGGACACCTATTCGTACATGGAGTCCTGATGTCTCGCGTCTTCCTTTATGCCCGCGTCTCAACCGCCGACCAGACCACGGACAACCAAGTCCGCGAGGTCGCTGCCGCTGGCTTCGCCGTCACGCCATTACGTACCATCTGTGAGACGGTCAGCGGGGCACAGGCCGCCATGGAGCGCCCAGGATTCACGAAGCTGCTGGAACGCATGGAACCGGGGGACGTTCTGGTGGTGACGAAGCTGGACCGCCTAGGGCGGAATGCCATGGACGTTCGCTCAACGGTGGACACACTCGCAGCCGCTGGCATCAAGGTGCATTGCCTCGCACTGGGTGGCGTAGACCTGACCTCCCCTGCTGGCCGCATGACCATGGGTGTCATCGCCGCTGTGGCGGAGTTTGAGCGGGACTTGATCGTTGAGCGGACTCAAGCGGGCCTGGAGCGTGCCAAAGCCGCTGGGGTTTCTCTGGGTCGCCCTACGACCTTTGCAGACGCCCAGGCCGAAAGCATCCGCGCCCGCTTGGCTGATGGCAAGACAACCGTTGCGGCGCTGGCACGTGAGCTAGGCACCAGCCGCCAAACCATCATGCGTGTCAGGGATGCAGCCGCCGCCTGAGTCTCCGCACATCGCCAGAAAACCAAGGGACCTTCGGGTCCCTTTTATTGGCCTGAACGGAGCCCGCAATCGGCTTCAGAGGACCTCTGGGGCTACGTTGTGCCGTGGGGCCATCCGCAGTCACGGAGCGGCCTCCATGGGCCTATGCGGGCCTGCGCGGCCTATCCCCTTTTCCGCTTGCATGCACCCTCGCATGCATCTTCGGACCACTGGGTTTTACCCGGGTCTTATCAACTCATCATTCCATGGCCCGCTTCGCCCCCATACACCTCGAAGCCGACACCCGGCTTCACCGTAAGCATCCCGATGTCCTCCCGAGTCATCGTAGGTGCGCAACATGCCGACAAATCAAGCCTCTGACGACCGACTACTTCTATCCCTGCCGCAGTTCGCATCCGTGGCAGCTCTCCAGCTTCGACACTCGTTGCAAGGACTGCATCCTGGAGGCCGCCAAGGCTCGCAGGCTAGCCGACAAAGCCAAGTACAGCGCCCTGTCTTCTAAGTCGCAGAAGGCCAAGCGCAGCGCCATCAAGGCCGCTGGGGGTCCTGAGGCATACGCAGCCCAGCAAGCTGCCCTCGTGCAGAAGCTGGCCGCCGCTCGTACCCGCAAAGAGCAATTGGCAGCCTTAAGGCGCGGTCTACGGCGCAAGTACGGGCCGCGTCCTGACGGGATCAAACTGATGATCGCTGAGCGAAGCCGCATGTATGCCGAGCGAAGGTGGCGCAGCTCCGAGGAACCCAAGGAATTCCGCAGGCCTGTGCAGGCAAACTCCGATCTAGAGTCCATTCGGGCACGACATCGGGCCGAACTGGCACAGCGCGACAGCGAACGAGGCTCCGCTTAGCGCCGGTCTAGACGGGATCGCCAGCTACCGTGCGGTCACTGCTTCGAATCGGCTAGCTGTCCAATCCGCTTTGCAATGGCTTCCGCCGCCACGGTCATCTTTTTCAACGCAGCGAGTTGGGGACTCTCAGCAACTGAGTGCCCTTTGAAGGACTCCAAGTCAATCAAGGAGGTCTCAGTGAACTCTTGGCCTTCGAAGGTATACCGCGCTGTCACACTGAATCGAGGCGGGCTTCGCTCAGGGTTCTCGAAGACGCTCCAACCAACCCCAAGCAGAAGCTTGATCTCCACATGAGGGGCTATCGAGTCGGTCTGCCCAGTAAAAACAGGAAGCTCACGAATGTTCCGCCCGCCTGCCTCGCCATTGAATAGAAAGTCTCGGTCCATCGTTAGCCTCACCCGCTGTGCTGCACTTGACCCAGTGTTGCGAATAATCAGAGTAAGGATCGGTTGCTCTGTGCCAGGGGTAGCCGCTATGTCCAAATAGGGTCGGCGGGCCGCGAACATCTGTTCTTTATTGGCCGCCAGCGTCTCGCGGGTCGCCCTTAGGATGAGAAAAGTCGCAATGCACACGGCCAAGGACACCAGCATGCCTAGGCCAGAAATGATGGCTATTAGTAGGTTAATTTTGTCGGAGGCGGTCATGTTCGCAGCATAGACGGGTTCCACGTGCGTGCGCGTTCGGCTTCGCGCCGTGAGCGGTACGACGCACTGCGCTTCATGTCGCCCCAGAGTGTTCGGCGCAGTCCTAGTCGCCTACATCGCGGCCGGTGAGGCCGATGCTACAGTTCCCCGTACTTGGAAGCCCCCTAAAAGCATCAAGATCAAGAGGCCCCTGTTGTGGATAAGCCCCCACGCTTTGCGACGTGCTCCTTCGCTAGCGCGAGTTGCTCCTTCACCCAAGAAGGTGCGTATACCTCGAACTGCACTTGATTCGGGTCTCGCAGTTCAAACTTAGGTTCGATGACGTGTGCGCCTAGCTTGGTGGCGGCGTCAAGCGTCAACTTAGCAACTCGTTCCCAGGCTTGCGCCGCGAGTTGCGTAAGCTCTTGATCGGGTACTTGTTCGAGCCGCCACTCGCGCTGGACACACGTGTACTCGCCACCCCCATCTTCTTCGGTGTAAAGGATTCCAAGGAAATCCATGTCCTTCGCAACGTGATGGATGTACCTGAGGATCGCCGCTTCGCTGTCTGCCAAGGGATCGATCGGCAAACCTAGACCAATCTTCAGTCCGCGCCCCCGCGTGTATCCGACTGAGCCCTTGCTGGCCGGCTTGAGCATCGACTTGTGGACCACTACGTCACGCTGCTTGAACAGTAGCGAGATCAGGGGTTCCTGCGAAAGCGCAAGCTTTTCCGCTTTAAGCCACGCCGACACATCAGGGCGCTGCTGAACCTCCATGGTCACGAGCTGGACTACCTCCTTCAGCGCTCTGAGAAATGAATTCAACGACCAACGGAAGCGGTCTGCTTGATGATAGTGGTCCTCCATCATCCGTATGAACCACGCAGCCTCCTCCAGTCGGTCGAGCGAAGATTCAAGCGATCTGAGGATCGCGCGATTCGAGCAATCTTCGGGCACCATGTTGTCCACCTATGACAGTTCGCCGCCCGCGCCGCGCTGCGTCCCAATCCGCAGAAGCTCTTCATGCGATTGGATGAACGCGGGCACTTTGGCATTGATTGCCTGAGCATCTTGCTTGACCCAATCAGCCAGGTTCTCAGGGTCCATTTCACGCGGTATCACCGTCACGTACGCGCCCTTTGGGATTGTTCCGCGTGCGATCTCTTGGGCAAGTTCGGATGCAGCCCGGACGAAGGCAACCCGCTTTCCTTCAAGGGCCTTGTCGTTGAAAGAATGTGCAGCATCGCCCCAGATGGCATCTACGGTGTACAGCGGATCGACTCCGGCCTTACGAAACGGCAGGAGGAAGTCGTGTGACCGGAACACGGGTATCAGCGAGCTATCGGCGAACAGCGATTTGAACTCGGCGAAGAGCCGGTGATCGTGTGGCGTAAGTGTCGGCTTCCGGAACTCGACCACCGTTGTCAGCACAAAGACAGCCCCGGCAAAGCCCGCGAAGGCGTCGAATCGGCCCGGCACACCATACGACCACAGGCCGTAGAAGACTACTGCGAGGATGGCGCTAACGAGCCTTACGATCTGCAACATCCGCTTATGTTAGCCGTGACTTTTGCGTTTCTTCGCCTTCACGGCGTAACCTGACATCCCGCCGACACTTCCACGCCAGCCGGCTTCTAGGCCGCGCCTCCTCCTCCATACTCGCGTGGCCCGCCATCCGGGTGCTACATTCGAGGTTCGCCCGTGTGTACCAGCCCGGTGTACCGCACACGACGATGTCTTCATTTCCCCAATGAAGCGTGAGTAGGCCGATGGGTTCGATTCCCTTCACCCGCTCCAACAGCTCCCGCGAATTCCTGCGTGTCTTCCTTCAGGCACCTGCCGTACTGCGCCCGGCACCAGCAAGACCGTGTCGAAACGGTCGGGGCGCTGTGGCAAAGGTGCCTCCATACGGCCTTTGCGATCACGTAGCATCCGGCCCATGAGCTACACCGTGAAACTGGTCGACTTTCCCGACGCTCCGGCCGACGTCATCGCCACTGCGGAGTCGCGCTTCCGCCGCGAACTCGACAAGCTGCTGGGCGAGAGCGTCGAAGCCGCGCTGAAGGCATTCGAGAACGCCAGCGAGTCCAGCGCCGACGAACTCAGCAAGGACGAACTTGCGCTGGCCGCCACCTGGGCCAAGGCCTACGAAACCGCCAAGACTGCCGGCTTTCGCGCACTCGGCGAAGCCGACGAGGCCTACTTCGAGATCCGCCTCGACTGACCTGCCCGTTCTTTCCCCTCGACTCCAGGACCAGCCCATGAAACTGCTGTTCGCCCTGCTTCTCTGCGCCCTGCTCTGCGCCTGCGCGAGCGCACCGAACACGGCGCCGGCCGCAGGAACAACGGCCGCAACGCCGCCCGCCGCCGAGTCGGCACCGGCCCCGCCCACGGGCGTGCAGTGGCGCTACATCAACTCCAAGTCTTACGAGGCACTGAATGCGGGCCTCGGCAACAGTCACCGCTTCGAGAGCAGCGTCGGCTGGATCGATGTCTACGTGTACGACATGAAGCGCGCCTGGCAACCAGGCGTGGACGACCCGCAATTCGACGAGCACTTCAAGAGCACCATCGCCGAGGTGCAGCGAGCCACCGCCCAGGGCATGTACGCAAGCGCCAGGATCGGCCCCACGCGCGACGTGCGCATCGAAGGGCTGACCTTCCGCACGGTCTCGTTCCGCCTCGTGCATGCAAAGGACGCCAAGGCCTACGACTCGTTCACATACCTCGCGGTGCGCAACGGCAAGCTGCTGAAGTACCGCATGTCCTTCAACGCGCCGGCGCCGGCCAACGTGGAAGCCATTGCGCGCGAGTTCATCGAGCGCAATGTGCGCACCGGCCCCGACACGCCAGTCGGCACGCGCCAGCTACGCAGCACCTGACGGGCGCAGCGGCAAGACGCCTTCTGCCTTGTAGCCGCGCAAGCCGCCAAGATCGAGCACCGTCAGCCCGCGCTTTTCGAGGCGGATGAGTCCCAGCGCCTGAAGGCGCTGCAGCGCAACATTCACGCGCTGCCTCGATACGTTCGCGAGCAATCCGATCTCTGTCTGCCCCACTTCCAGGAAGCGCGGCGCATCGGGATACAGATCGGGATTGAACAGGCTCGCCAGGCAGTTCGCAACGCGGGCGTCGGTGTCGAGCAGGCGCTCATGCTCCAGCGCGCCGATGAAGAGACTGAGCCGCGCGTTGAGCAGTTCCTGCAGATAGTGGTTGAACGGCACGCTGGTGCCGCGCAGCCATTCGAAGGTGCGCCGGGGCATCAGCGCCACGCGCGTGGGTCGCAGCGCGAACACGTCGTAGCGGCGCGCCTCGTGCTTGAACAACGAACCTTCGCCGAACCACAGGCCGGCCGACACGCCCGTGAGCGTCGAAACGCGTCCGTCTTCGGATGCGACCGACATCTTTGCGAAGCCATCGATCAGCGCCATCCAGTGCTCGACCGGCTCGCCGGCGCGCGCAATGCAGCCGCCGCGCGCGAACTGCCGTTCCTGCATGCTGCCGAGCACGTGTTCGAGGTCAACCGGCGACAGGGCCGACGCCCATTTGGAGCGCCGCACCGTCTCTTCCAGCACCTGCGCAGCGGAGGAAGAAGAAAAAGGCTCGCTGGGTGAATCAGGGATTACCTGTAGCAATTCGCGCGTCATGTGTCGTCGCAACGACCGCGCCCCGGAACGTCCATTCGTATTCTTTCAAGACATACAACACAGGAGACGTCCATGTTCGCTACACCCCGTCGCCCGCACAAGCGGGTTTTTCCGTGGCCGCGCCGGCCCCGCGCCCTTGCCGCGGGTCTCGCCATGGCAGGAGCTCTGCTCGTCGCGGGATGCGGCGGAGGCTCCGACGGCGGATCGGGGTTTTCGTTCATTCCCGGCGCCAGCCCACCGCCCGCGACGCAGACGCCGGCCGCGTTCCAGGTGAAGACGCTCTCGTCGTCGCCCGACATGGTCAGCGGCGGCGACTCGCCGATCGAAATCACCGCGCCAGTTGGCGTGGCGCTCGACAAGGTTCGCGTGAGCCTGAACGGCAAGGACGTGAGTTCGCAGGTGCCGGTGGCCGACAGCACGGCCCGCGTGCTGCGCGGCCTCGTCACCGGGCTCACGACGGGCGCTTCCAGCACCACGGGCAGCAGCAACACGCTGGTGGTCAGCAACGCCGACAACACCGCGCAGCGCACCGAGACGAAGCTGGTCAACTACCCCATCACCGGGCCCATTCTTTCGGGCCCGCACATCTCGCCTTATGAATGCCGCACGGTGCAGAACGGCCTGGGTTCGCCGCTCGACGCCGACTGCTCGGCCGCGACGCAGGTGGTCTGGTACTACCGCAGCACCTCCAATACTTTCAAACCGCTTTCAGACCCCACGGGCACGCGCCCCGCTGACCTCGCGACCACCACCACCAACGACGGCAACACCGTGCCCTACATCGTGCGTGTGGAGTCGGGCACCATCAACCGCGGCGTGTACCGGCTCGCGGTGCTCGACAACCCGACCAAGGACGCACCCGCCACCTGGAAGCCCGGCGCGGGCTGGAACAAGAAGCTCGTCGTGTACTTCGACTGCTGCGGCTCCGCCCAGTACAACCAGGGCGTGCATCCCATCGAGACGATCCTCGGCGATGTGGGCCACATCCAGCTGTCGCGCGGCTTCGCCTTCATGAACTCGACCGAGCTCTGGAACAACCAGCACGCCAACCCACACCTGCAGGGCGAGACGCTGATGATGCTGAAGGAGCACGTCATCGAAGAATTCGGCGCCGTGCCCAAGTGGACGGTCGGCTTCGGCGGCTCGGGCGGCGCCATCCAGCAGTACCTGATCGCGCAGCTCTACCCGGGCCTGCTCGACGGCATTCAGCCCATCGTGTCCTTCCCCGAGACGCTCATGCCCGAGGTAATGGAGTGCCGGCTGCTCAACAACGTCTACAAGCTCGACACCACCACCTGGACCACGGCCAAGCAGAACGCGGTGAACGGCTTCAACACCAACACCTGCACGAGCTGGGACCTGTCCTTCGCGAGCATCATCAAGTCCGACAACGCCGTGGGCTGCGGCTTTCTCGAACCGGCCAACGTGTCGAACGTGTTCAACCGCACGACCAACCCCAACGGCATCCGCTGCGACCTGTTCCAGACCAACGTGAACCTGCTCGGCAAGCGCGCCGGCACGCAGGAGGCGCGGCGCCCCATCGACAACGTCGGCGTGCAGTACGGCCTGGCCGCGCTGAACAGCGGCGCGATCTCGGTGACGGAGTTCCTCGATCTGAACGAGAAGGTCGGAGGCTACGACGGCGACGGCAACACGCAGGCCGCGCGCTCCGTGGCAGACCCCGATGCGCTGAAGCTCACCTACGCGGGCGGCTTCAAGAACAGTTTCAAGGGGCCGGGCCTTGCGAACATTCCGATCATCACGCAGCGCGGCAATGCCGATGCGGTGGGCGACATCCACGACACGATGCAGGACCTGATCATCCGGGCCCGCCTGCAGCGCGCCAACGGCCGCAGCGACAACCAGATCATCTGGACGCTGGGATCGAAGTCGCCCGTCGACTACATGTCGGCCTCGCTCGACCTCATCAACAAGTGGCTGGACAACATGGCCGCCGACACGGCTGCACCGTCCATCGACAAGGTGGTGCGCAACAAGCCCGTTGGCGCGAACGATGCCTGCTGGGACGCGAGCGGCACGCGCATCGACGAAGCCGCGTCGACCAATCCGGCGGCCAGCTGCAACGTGGTGTACCCGCGCTTCAGCACGCCGCGCCTCGTTGCCGGAACGCCGCTGGTGAACGACGTGCTCAAGTGCCAGCTGAAGCCGGTGAATGCGGCTGACTACTCGGTGACCATTGCGGGCGCCGACCTGACGCGCCTGCAGACCATCTTCCCGAGCGGCGTGTGCGACTGGAGCAAGCCGGGCGCGGGCCAGGAGGCGCTGCGGGGCACCTTCTTGCGGCTGCCGCTGGACTAGCGCGTAACCGGGCGGGAGGCGCCCGGCAGCTTCGCCACCCGCTCGGCCAGGAAGTCCACCAGCACGCGCACGCGCAGCGGCTGGTGGCGGCGCGGGGCATACAGCAGGTGCACCTCCTGCGCCGGGCCGGTGTGGCGGCCGAGCAGGCGCACCAGTCGGCCTTGTTCGAGCAGGTCGGCCACCATCCAGGTGGGCTGCAACGAGATGCCGGCGCCGCCGAGCACGCTGTCGAGCAGAGCCACCGCGTTGTTCACCCGATAACGGCTGCGCACCGGCACGGTGACGGGGCCATCGGGGCCTTGAAGCAACACGCCGTCGTCGCCCGCCGCATAGCGCAGGTAGTCGTGCGCCAGCAGGTCCTGAGGCTTGCGCGGCTTGCCGCGTGCCGCGATGTAGTCCGGTGAAGCGACCAGCACGCGCGGCCACGTGCCCAGGTGGCGCGCGACCAAGTCGGGCGGCAAGGCGCCGCCGACGCGCAGAGAGACGTCGATGCGCTCCTCCAGCGGATCGACGAAGCGGTCGTCGAGCACCAGCTCCAGCTCGATGTCCGGGTACAGGCCCAGGAACTCCACCGCCATCGCGTTGAGATGCCGCTGGCCCATGGTCACCGGCGCACTCATGCGCAGCAGGCCGCGCGGCTGCTGGATGCCTTCGCGCACGTCGGACACCGCGTCGCCGTAGTCCTCCAGCATGCGCCGCGCGCGCTCGTGAAAGCGCTGGCCTTCCTCGGTCAGGCTCAGGCCTGCTGCGGTGCGCCGCAGCAGGCGCACACCGAGCGAACGCTCCAGCCCCGCGACCAGCTTGCTGACGGTGGGCTGCGTGGTGTCGAGCGCGCGGGCCGCGCCCGACAGGCTGCCCAGCTCCACGCTGTGCACGAAGGCTTCGAGGGCGCGCAGGGTGTCCATGGTGTATTCGTATTTGGAATGGTCTGGATGCCATTCTGCCGTCTACCCATCCGGATACGCATGAAAGAAAGTCGGGGCCTTGCTTCAGCTTTCATCCAAGGACCCCTTCTCATGACCACATCGACACTCGCATCGATCCTGCGCCACGGCGCCCTCGCGCTCACCCTGGCCGCCACAGCCGCAACTTCAACAGCAGAACCGGCGGCCTACTGGAGCCCCAGCTGGATGGCCAGCACGCAACCCATCTGGAACGGCGACTTCGTGCTGCCCACCGGCCTGCCCTTCCAGTTCAACCGGCAGACCGTGCGCCAGGTGGCCCGGCTGAGCATCGGCGGGTCGCGGCTGCGCGTGGTGATCAGCAACGAAGGCGGGGTGGCGCCGCTGTACATCGGCGCAGCGCGCGTGGCCCGGCATGCCGAAGGCTCCGCGGTGGTCGAGGGCAGCGACCGGCCGCTGCGCTTCGGCGGGCAGGCCGACGTCACCATCCCGCCCGGCGCGCGGCTGGTCAGCGACCCGGTGGACATCGCCATGCCCGCTCTCGGCGAGGTTGCGGTGTCGCTTTATCTGCCGCGGCCGAGCCAGCCCGCGGGCTTTCACTTCGATGCGCGGCAGATCGCCTACGTGGCCGATGGCGACCTGACCAACGCCGAGCGCCTGCCAGCAGCGGCAACGCAATGGAGCACCCGTGTCTACGTCAGCGGCCTGATCGTCGAGACACCCCAGCCACCAACCACCGTCGTCACCCTCGGCGATTCGCTGACCGATGGCAACGGCTCCACGCCCGGCGCCAACACCCGCTGGCCCGACGCGCTGGCCGAGCGGCTGGTGGGACGCAATGTCGCGGTGCTCAACGCCGGTATCTCCGGCGGCCGCCTGCTGAAGGATGGCATGGGCCGCGCCGGCCTGGAGCGCGCGGGCCGCGATGTGTTCGCCCAGCCGGGCGTGCGCGCCATGATCGTGCTGCTGGGCACCAACGACATCGGCTGGCCCGGCGGCCCGTTCGCACCGAACGAACCCGCCGTGCGCGCGGAAGCCGTCATCCAGGGCCTGCGGCAGCTGGCGGAGATGGCCCATGCCCACAACGTGCGCATCATGGCCGGCACCATCGCGCCGACCGAACGCGCTCTGGAGGGCACACCGCTCGAAGGCCACTACTCGCCTGAGAAGGACAAGGTGCGCCAGGCCGTGAACCGCTGGATCCGCGAAGGCGGCGCGTTCGACGCCGTGGTCGACTTCGACGCGGTGTTGCGCGACCCGGCCCGGCCCTCGCGGCTGAAGGCGGCGATGGACTCGGGCGACCACTTGCATCCGGGCGATGCGGGTTACAGGGCGATGGCAGCGGCTGTCGACCTGGATGCTCTGCTGGGCACGCCTGCTCGACCCTGAAAATACTGTACATAAATACAGTATTTCTCTAAAATTCGTCGTCTCCAAGAACAACTTCGAGGCGACGCCGATGACCACCGCCAATCCGCCTGCGCCCACTGCGCAGGTTCTTTTTTTCTCCAGGTTGCACCAGTTGCAGCCCCGCTCCCACACAGGCCGGATCTCGACCTGGCCTTTCAAAGTGACCCGTGACAAGGGAGACATTCGCGTGCAGGCAGCGCGCGTCATCCGCACGACGGCCGAGAGCTGGTGGCCGCCTGGATCCTGAAGAAGCGCCCGATGGCCGAGTCCAATAAGCTTCTCGTCGGACTCTTTCCCGCCAGGGAAGTGCAAGCTGAAATAGAGGCGCACCGCAAGAACTGGTGGTGGCCCAGAGGCTGCTCCTTTCCGCCCGTAGACCGCCTGCACCTGACGCTCCAGTACCTCCCCGATCAGCAGGGCAACGCCGAGCAACGTCTGCGCGCCGCGCTTGCCGAAGTGTCGATGCAGCCACTGCAACTCACGCTCGACCGCTCCTGCACATGGTCGAACGACGCCTCGGTAGTGCAACCGTCGGAGCATGAAGATTTGCGGCGCCTTCAGTACGACATCAGCCGTGCGCTGGTGCGAGCCGGCTTTTCCCTCGATGTCCATGTCCGTGGATGGACGCCGCACGTCACGATCGCACGGGACGCCGAACGCGCAGCAAGGCCCACTTCCCTGAAGCCCATCCGCTGGACGGCAACAGAGTTCCAACTGGTCCGCTCGCACTTCACGTATCCGTTTCGCCACGAACCCCTCGGCTCCTATCCTCTGCACTGAGGTGCGGCATTCGTCCGGCGCTACAGTGGCCGCATGCTGACGCCCCCCGACCTGTCGCGCGAAACCGTCGCGCAATACCTCGCCGATGCCTACGGCCTGCACGACGCCCGCATCGAATTCCTGCCCCTCGGCGCGGATGTGAACTCCGCCGTCTTTCGCATCAATGCGAGTGACGGCGCCGCGTACTTCCTCAAGCTGCGCAGAGGCGATTTCGACCAGCCGGTCGTCTCAGTCCCTGCCTTCCTTCACCACGAGCAAGGCATCGAAGCAGTGATGGCACCGTTGCCCACAATGAGCCGGCAACTCAGCGCGCAAGACCACGGCTTCGACTGGGCGCTCTATCCCTTCTTCGACGGCAAGAACGGTTTCGAACGCACATTGACGAACCGCCAATGGACCGCGCTCGGCACCGCATTGGGCGCGATCCATCGCACCGAACTACCCGAAGCGCTGTCGGCCGGTCTTCCCAAAGAGCACTACGCCCACCACTGGCGTGAAGGCGTCCGCCGCTACCAGCGCCGGTTCATCAACGGCGTGAAGGGCGACGACATCGTCAAGCGCTTCCTCGCCTTCTGGGAGGAGCATGCGGAAGAGATCGACACCGTCGTCTATCGCAGCGAACAGCTCGCCTCCATCCTGCTCGAACGCCCGCCGCAGCTGGTGCTGTGCCACTCCGATCTCCACGCGGGCAATGTCCTCGTCGGCGACAACGACCGCATTTCCATCGTCGACTGGGACACGCTCATCTTCGCCCCGAAAGAGCGCGACCTGATGTTCATCGGCGGTGGCGTCGGCCACGTGTGGAACCAGCCGCAGGAAGAAGCGCTGTTCTACGAAGGCTACGGACTTAAAGACATCGACCTGGTCGCCCTCGCCTACTACCGCTACGAACGCATCGCAAAAGACGTGCTCGAGTTCTGCGACCAGATGTTCGATGCCACGGCCAGTGCTGAAGACCGCGAAGAAGGCCTGCGCCAGATGCAGAGCCAGTTCCTGCCCGGCGACGTCGTCGCCATCGCGCACCGGAGCTACGACGACATCACCTGACCCGGCCCGAGGTCGTCAGATCAGCATGTCCTGCACGTCGTCCTCGAATCCGGCAATCGGCTGCGCCTTGGCCAACGCGAGCCACACCGCAAACGGAATGCGATCGAACGCGCGATGCACGGCTGCACGCGCGACCACGAGGCGTTCGCCCTCCAACACCATCACGCCGCATTCGGCCGGCACTTCTTCTGGTTTGGCGATGCAGCGGCCCTTCGCGTCGTTGCCCAGCACGTACCAGCACTCGCCGCCCAGGTCGAGGTACGCCGCGCGCTTGTCGGGCTTGCGCAGGTCGCCCAGCAGGTCGGCGCGGCTCACCTTTACCTCGTGCACGATGGGGTGCGCGTAAGCCTCCACGCTGGTATTGCGGATCGAGAACACATCGGGCCGCGCAACGCACCAGCGCGGCTTGCCACCCTCTTCCAGCGGCGGCAGTCGGGCGCGCAGGCCCAGGCCGCGCCATGCGATGCGGCCGCCGCGCGTCATTTCGCGCGCCACGCGCTCCACCAGGGCTTCGTGCGGCGACAGCGCAGCGCGGTTGATGGTGAGCGTGGTGGCGATGCGCGCAATGCCGGAGTCGGTCACGCGCAGCGTCTCGTGGCCGTGCACCGTGCGCACGCGCTCCAGATAGCCGCCAGCGAGCAGTTCGACTTCGACGGTGTCGCAGCACGGCCAGCCGGCCGAGCGATAGATCTCGCGCAGGCGCCGCGCGTGCGGCTTGCCGAACGGAACCGCCGTCTCGGCCTTCTGCATAGGTGGAGGCTCCACCACCGGCGGCGGAAACCCGGGATCTGTCACAGGCGGCACAACTGGTGGCGGATCGCCCTCCGGCGGTGGCATGGGCGGCGGCGGTGGTGGCACGGGCACGTCGGGCGCAGGAGGCGGCGGGCCGATGGGCGTGGCGACGATGGGGTCGAGAGCGGCAAGTGCGGACATGGCGGAAACAGGTTAGCGAAAAGCGGAGGAAGGCGCGAGGCATGGAACGATCAGTTGCATTCGGTCGCTCCCTTCCCGCGTCAATGAAAGTCGCGGCTCGTGTTGCTCTGCGCGAGCCGGCCCATGAGCGGCGTCAGGTCCCTGAAGCCGGTGGCGATCAGGTGCTGCACCTTGCCTCCGCTGTCGTCGTCGCGCTGCCATGTGCCCTGCACTGCGAGCAGGTGCGACTTGAGCAGCGGCTCGCGCCAGGCCTCGATGACATGGCTCCAGACGATGACGTTGACATTGCCCGTCTCGTCCTCCAGCGTGACGAAAATGGTGCCGTTGGCGGTCTGTGGGCGCTGCCGTCCCTTGACGATGCCGCAGGCGCGCGCGGTCTGCCCGCTGGGCAGCGAACGCAGTTCGGCCGCGCTCATGAGCTTCATGCGCGCAAGGCGCGGGCGCAGCAGCGCGAGCGGATGGCGGCGCAGCGTGAGGCCGAGCGCCGCGTAGTCACCGACGATCTCCTCCCCCTCGGGCGCGGCCGGCAGCAGCAGCGCCTGCTCGTTGATCGGCACGCCCCGCAGCAGAGCCTGCGACCGGTGCTGCGCGGTGGCGTCCCACACCTGCTGGCGCCGATGGCCCGAGAGCGACATCAGCGCATCGGCGGCGGCCAGCGCGGCCATGTCCTTGCCGTCGAGTTCGGCGCGCAGGGCAAGGTCTTCGGTGCTCGTGAAGGGCGATTGGTCGCGTGCTTTGAGCAGGCGCTCGGCGCCACCCTTGCTGAGGCTCGATATGCGGTTCAGGCCCAGCCGCACCGCAGGCTGGTTCTCGTTGCCGAGGCGGTCGATGTAGCGTGGATCGATGCCTGGAGAACGCAGCGCATCGGGGTCGCGAGCTTCGAGCGTGGTGTCGAGTTCGCTGCGTGTGACGTCGACCGGGCGCACCTCGACGCCATGGCGACGTGCGTCCTGAACGAGCTGCGACGGGCTGTAGAAGCCCATCGGCTGCGAATCGAGCAGCGCGGCGAGGAAGCAGGCCGGCTCGTAGTTCTTGAGCCAGCTGCTCACCGTTACCAGCAGCGCAAAGCTGGCGGCGTGGCTTTCGGGGAAGCCGTAGTCGCCGAAGCCCATGACCTGCTTGAAGATGGCTTCGGCGAATGCCCTGGGGTATCCGTTTTTGACCATGCCATTCACGAGCTTTTCGTGGAATTTGTCGAGGCCGCCCTTGCGCTTCCACGCCGCCATGGCACGCCGCAGTTGATCGGCCTCGTCGGCCGTGAACTTGGCCGCGATCATGGCGATCTGCATCACCTGCTCCTGGAAGATCGGAATGCCCAGCGTTCGCTCCAACGCAGGGCGCAGCTCTTCCTTCTCATAGTGGATAGGCAGGTTGTTGCGCTTGCGCTCCCGCTGCTTGAGATACGGATGCACCATGCCGCCTTGTATGGGCCCGGGCCGCACGATGGCAACCTCGATCACCAGGTCTTCGTACGTTCGCGGCTTCAGGCGCGGCAGCATCGACATCTGCGCCCTGCTCTCGATCTGGAACACGCCGATGGTGTCGGCGTCGCAGATCATGTCGAACACCTTCTGGTCGTCGCTCGGTATCTGGTGCATCTCCAGCATCGAGCCTCGCCAGCGATTCATGTGAGCGAGCCCCCGGCGGATCGCGCTGAGCATGCCGAGCGCGAGCACATCGACCTTGAGCATGCCCATCGCTTCGAGATCGTCCTTTTCCCACTGGATGACGGAGCGGCCTTTCATCGACGCCTTCTCGACCGGCACCAGCCGCGTGAGCTTCGTGTGCGTGAGCACGAAGCCGCCCACGTGCTGGCTCAGGTGGCGCGGGAAGCCCTTGAGCCGCTGCGTCATCTCGATCCAGTGCATCAGCTTGAGTTCGTCCTCCTCGACACCGACGCGCGCCGAAGCCTGGCGCAGTTGCTCGCCGAGCACTGTCTCGTCAAACCAGTAGTGGTCTTTCGCGAACTCGTCAATCAACCGCTCGTCGATGCCGATGGCCTTGCCCACATCGCGCAATGCGCTGCGTGCGCGATAGCAGATGACGACGGCAGCGATGGCGGCACGGTCGCGGCCATATTTTTCGTAGATGTACTGGATGACTTCCTCGCGCCGCTGGTGCTCGAAGTCGACGTCGATGTCGGGCGGCTCGCGGCGTTCGCGGCTCAGGAAGCGCTCGAACAGGAGCGTGCCCTTGTCTGGATTGATGGCAGTGATGCCGAGGCAGAAACAGACTGCCGAGTTGGCCGACGACCCGCGCCCCTGGCAAAGGATGCTCTCCGAGCGAGCGAAACGCACGATGTCTTCCACCGTGAGGAAGAACATCTCGTATTTGAGATCGATGATGATGTCGAGCTCTTTCTGGACCTGCGCTCGCACCACGTCAGGCACGCCCTGTGGATAGCGAACCTGCGCCCCTTCCCACGTCTTGCGCACCAGCGTCTGCGCCGGCGTCTCGTGGTTTCCCACGCTCTCAAGCGGGTACTTGTAGTTCTCGCGGATCACTTCCGGATCGAAGCTGCACCGCCCGGCCACCACCAGCGTGTTCGTCAGCATCTCCTGAAAATAAAGTTCCGCCAGCCGCATGCGCGGCCGCAGATGCCGCTCGGCATTCGACTGCAGCGCAAAGCCGCATTCGGCCACCGTCTTGCCTTCGCGCACCGCCGTCAGCACGTCGTGCAACGGCTTCTGCGAGCGCACGTCCATGCGCACGTCACCGGCGGCCACGAGCGGCACGCCTGTTTCCTCGCCCGCCTGCATCAGCGTGACGAACCAGAGGTCGTCGTCGAGTTCGTTGAACAGCTCCACGGCCAGCCAGAGGTTTTCGCCGTACAGCGCCTTGGCGGCCATCAGGTCTTCGTGCAGCGTCGCAACATCCATCGCACCGCCGGGGTTGCGCTGCGGCACGAAAAGAATCTGGCAGTGCTGCAGCGAGGCCACGTCGCTGTCTTCCCAGCTCACGCGGTACTCGCCTTTGGGCAATTCGGTGTTGCGCGCGGCGGTGATGAACTCGCACAGGTTGCCCCAGCCCTCGGTGTCGTTCGCGATCACCACGAGCTTGAAGCGCTCGAACTGGAACTCGCTGCCGAACAGCAGGCGGAAAGCGGAGTTACGCGGGATCTCCGGCTCGTCGGGATGCTCGCGCTCGTGCTCGGCCAGCTTCGCCGGAAGGTCGCGCAGGGCCACATGGGCCCGCACGATGCCCGCCACCGAGCATTCGTCGGTAATGGCAAGCGCGATATAGCCGAGCTGGTAGGCCCGCTCCACCATCTGCTCCGGCGTCGAAGC
This sequence comes from Variovorax sp. YR566, assembly GCF_051992195.1. NCBI lineage: Bacteria > Pseudomonadati > Pseudomonadota > Betaproteobacteria > Burkholderiales > Comamonadaceae > Variovorax > Variovorax sp. YR566. The sequence goes on from NZ_CP197092.1 coordinate 4,480,323, forward strand.
GCCCCGCTGGAAGCTGAAGTTGGTCAGGCAATGGAGCTCGGCATAGTCCGGCAGCGTCGGCACGGCTTTTTTGCGCAGCGGCAACGGCAGCGCATGCACCTTGGCCGAGTTGCGCCCGCGCAGTTGCTTGCCGCTCAGGTCAGGCATAGAAGCCCTGCAGATACCAGCGCACCTCGCCGGAAGAAAAGCGCGCGGCGGGCCGCTCGCGAAAGATCCACACCAGCCCGGCTTCGGGGCTTTCCGCGACGTAGTAGTCGCGCATCGCGGGCTGGCCGCCGTCTTCCTTGTCGCCCCACCAGCCCGTCTCGACGCGCTGCGGCCCGATCAGCCTGCTCAACGGGCCGCGGTAGCACGGGCGCTCGCCGTCCATTTCGAGCAGCAGCGGCTCGGGCAGCAGCCACGGCGGGTAGATGGCATCGGGCTGCGAAGCCGCGGCCCTTGCGGCCTTTGCCTCCTTGCGGACCTTGTCGCCGGGCTCCTTCTCCTTTTCTTTCTGCAGCGCGGGCCGCCATGCCTGCTTGCGTTCGGGCCGGTGGTCGGCCTGCGCCGACGGCACCACCACCTGCTGCGCTCCGAGCCGCACGCTGAGCCGCTCGACCATCTCGTGCAGCCTGTCGCCCTTGCGGTTGTCTTCCGGCAGAAAGCTGGTGCTGGCGCCAGCCCACGGATCGGTTTCGAGCGTGCGCAGCCTGAGCCAGCTCGCGGGCGCGGCCAGCGTGGTGAGGGCCAGTTTTTCGGACAGCAGGCGGCGCAGGTGCGCCATGTCCTGCGTGGGCTCGGCCGTGCGCACGGTGACCTGCTGGTGCGGCGGCAGGTTCACGCCATTGAAGCGCTTGAGATCGAGCGTCCACTCCAGTTCGAGCGCGCGCGCACCACGCTGGCGGGCACGCAGCCAGATCTGCAGGGCCGACAGCAGCCGGTTGGCCGACCACATGAGTTCGGGCGCGGTCTCGGCCAGTGCGGGCAGCTCCAGCTTCTGCTCGAACACGTCGGGCAGCGTGAGCCAGGCATGGCTTTCGGGGCGCAGGCCCCATGCGGCGTCGAGCGCCTCGCGCAGCCCTGCGCCGAAGCGCCGCGTGAGGCCGCCGCGCGGAAGCGCCGCCACCTCGCCCCAAGTGCGGCAACCCAGGCGCGCAAGCAGGTCGAGGTGTTCGCGCGCGGCGCTCAGAGTGTCGAGAGGCAGTCCGGCCGGCACCTCCTGCGGCCGCTTTTCCTGTCGCACGAACAGGCGCAGCCGGGCCAGCGCGATCAGGCTCGTGGCGCCCTGCGCACCCTGCATGCGAACGTCGGGCGCGGGGTTGTCGGCAAGCAACTGGCGCATCAGCTGCAACCGCCCGCCCCACAGGCGCTCGCAGGCGGAGACTTCGAGCATCAGTGCCTCGTCTTGCCAAACCACGTGGGGCGTGTACTGCAGCGCCCACCAGCCCAGCGCTTCGGGCGTGGGCAAGACAGGAGCATCGGGCGTGTCGGCGTCAAGCGACCACCGCAAGGCGATCCAGTGCATCCGGGCCTCCTTTCCACGCGTCGATGCGCACCACGGTCGCCGAGGTTGCCGACTCGCCGGCCGGCACCGTGCCCAGTTGCTGCAGACGCAGCTTGCGGCGCAGCCGGGCGGCGGCCAGCAATGCGGTCATGCGTTCGTTGCGCGCCGGGAGCATCACCGGCGCGGCCAGCGGCGGGCCGCGACGCTTGAGGATGTGCAGTTCGATCTGCGATGCATCAGCCTCGCAGCGCCCGGCGCGAATGCGCAGCCGCGCCGGCGAGGCCGACAGCGCGACCGATTCGGGCCGGCACACGAACAGCAGCACCTCGTGCTGCGCAGCCGCCAGCTGCAGCCGCCGCAGCTCACCCACCCGCGCCTGCGGCAGCCAGGCCACGACGGCTGCGATGTCCGCGCAGCGCAGTGCCTGCTCGCAGGCCCACAGCCGCGCGGCCGGGGCCTCGCTCCTGACCCACATCAGGGCCTCCACCGGCAGCCCCTGCGCCGCGAGCGACGGTCCGCAAGGCTCATAAGGCGCACCGACCAGCACCACCGGCCCGCCCCGCGCCTGCACCGCCTGCGCCAGCGCGGGCAGCAGCAGCCGCCAGACATGGGCCTCGGGCGCGGCCTGCAGCAGCTCCGTCATCGCCCCGACCGGCCAGCCGCCGCCCGGCAACTGCGCGTCGAGCGCAGTGTGGCCGGTGGCGACGACCTGTGCGTCGGCCAGGCCGAGCTCGTCGGCATGCCAGACGCCACGGCCTGTGGCAGCGGAAAAGGAATCGAGGAAAGGAAGGCCCATGGTGAAGACTGTTAACTGTATTTTTATACAGTATTCCATGACTCACAACAAGAAAGCTGCTTTTCTCTTTTTGCCCCATCGTCGGATACTGGCCGCCGATGCCGCCCTCGAAGGATTTCCCTCTCACCCGCGCCGAACTGCTGCGCCTGGGCGCCGCGCTGTGCGCAAGCGCCGCGCTCCCCGCTTCCGCACAACCGCAGAGCAAGTCCGCCATGAACACCCGCCCCATCCCCTCCACCCAGGAAGCCCTGCCCGTGATCGGCTGCGGCACCTGGATCGGCTTCGACCAGCGTCCCGGCAGCGAGGAATACAAACGCCTTCCCGGCGTGCTCGACGCCCTGTTCGCGGCCGGCGGCACGATGATCGACAGCTCGCCGATGTACGGCCGCTCCGAGGAAACCACCGGCGAACTGCTGGCCGCAGCGAAGCCGCGCGACAAAGCCTTTCTTGCCACCAAGGTCTGGACCTCGGGCCGCGAGGCCGGCATTGCGCAGATGGAGCAATCGTTCGCGCGGCTGCGTACGCAGCGCATGGACCTGATGCAGGTGCACAACCTCGTCGACTGGCGCACGCACCTCGCCACATTGCGCGGCTGGAAGGAGAAAGGCCGCGTGCGCTACATCGGCATCACGCACTACACGGCCTCGGCCTACGACGAGGTCGAGGCCGTGCTGCGCGCCGAGAAGCTCGACTTTCTGCAGATCAACTATTCACTCGACGCGCGCGAGGCCGAGCAGCGCCTGCTGCCGCTGGCGGCCGAGCGCGGCGTGGCGGTGATCGTCAACATGCCCTTCGGCGGCGGTGGCCTGTTGCGCCGGCTTCGCGACAAGCCGCTGCCCGCGTGGGCCGGCGAGATCGGCTGCACGAGCTGGGCGCAGGTGCTGCTGAAGTTCGTGCTGAGCCACCCGGCGGTGACCTGCACGATTCCCGGCACCAGCCGCGGCGAGCACATGGCGGACAACGCCGCGGCCGGCGCGGGCACCTTCCCCGATGCGGCCTTCTGGCGCCGCGAGGCCGCCGCTATTCGAACTTGACGTTGTGCTCCCGCACGGTGGCGCCGAAGGCGTCGTACTGCGTGCGGAAGAACTCGGCGAACTTCGCGGGGCTCATGCCGTAGCCCTCGAAGCCCTGCTGCACCAGTTGGGCATGCACGTCGGGCCGCTTGAGCGTGTTCTGCAGCTCCAGCGAGAGCTTGTCGGTAATCGCCTGCGGCAGCCCCGGCGGCCCGAAGAAGCCGGCCCATGGCGTGATGGTGAGCTTGCCCAGCCCCAGTTCGCCGCCGGTCGGCACGTCGGGCAGCAGGCCGCTGCGCTGCGGCAGCAGCGTTACCAGCGCGCGGATGCGCCCTTCCTTCACGAAGCCCGGTGCCAGCGTGCCGGTGGTGAACATCATCTGGATCTGGCCGCCCAGCAGGTCGGTCATGGCCTGCATGTCGCCCTTGTAGCGCGCGTTGACCACCTTGCGGTCGCCCAGCAGCTGCAGCATCGCAAGCTCCGAAGCGCTGTTGCTCGATGCCGAGTTGTAGGCGCCCGGCTTGGCCGAGACCATTGCCAGCAGTTCGTTCACGCTCTTCACCGGCAGGCTCGTCGGCACCACGAGGAACATCGAGAACTGCCCGGCCGAGCTGATCGGCGTGAAGGCCTTGAACGGGTCGTAGGGCGGCGTCGGCCGCAGCGTGGGCGCCGCCACCATCGCGGTGTTGGTGCCCATCAGCAGCGTGTAGCCGTCAGGCCTGGCCGACGAGGTGGCCTGCGCCGCGAGCACGCCGTCAGCGCCGGGCCGGTTCTCCACGATCACCTGCTGGCCGAACTGCTTCGACAGCCCCTCCGCGATGATGCGCGTGAGCACGTCGGCGCCGCCGCCGGGCGCGAAGCCCACGATCAGCCGCAGCGGCTTGTTCGGATATGCATCGGCGCTCCAGGCCGCCGCGCCGGGCAGCATCGCGGCCGCAAGAGCCGGGAGCGCCGCCATGGTCAGGGTTCTGCGTCGCATGAAAGGCTCCTTGGTTCAGAAGAGATGCCGCACACCGAATTCCCACCCCGACGAGCGCTGCCCGGCCCCCGGTGCAACGCCGCCGCTGACCACATAGCGCGCCTGTCCGCCGTTCATCAACCGCGCATAGGTGCCGTAGAGCGCGGTGCGCTTGGAGAGGTTGTGCACGTAGCCAATGCCGAACTGCCGCGCGTCGTCGCGGTTGCGCGGCATGCCGTTGGCGTTGCGCAGGCTCTCGTCGCTGCGGTCGTCGAGGTAGGCATAGCTGATGCGGATGCGTCCGACCTCGAAAGCCGGAATGTGCGCGCCGATCTCCGTGGTGTTCTTGCGCACCGTGCCGCCTGCGAGCTTCACCGTCACCTTGTTGTAGAGCGCGAAGAACTTCGCGAAGCCCGCATCCCACGAGCCGCCGATGTTGGCGTGCGTGTAGTTGCCGATGGTGGTGGTGGCGTCGAAGTGCGAGCGCGTGACGGCCGCAGCGATGTCGAACGCGCCCGAGGCGAAGCCGAAGCGCGCGCCGGCGAAGTTGCCGTCGTCGCGGTTCGCGACAGTCGAGTCGTTCTCGCCGGTGCCGACCATCGCCATGCCGTAGAAGCCGCCGATGTTGGGCGGCAGCCAGTAGCTCACCGTGTTGCTGCCGGTGATGGCCGTGGGCAGCGGCCCGGTGCCCGCGCCCGCGAAGGTGAGGTTGCCCGCGCGCGCCACGCCGTTGGCGTTGAAGGGGTCGAAGTAGATGCTGTTGTAGTGCGTGGGAATGAAGTCGTGGCCCAGCCGCACTTCGCCCAGCGTGTCCGACGAGAGGCTCACGAAGGACATGCGGTCGAAGGTTATGGGCCCTGCCGCGCCCGCGCCGCTCGTCTGGTTGTTGCTGTTGCTCGGCCGGCCGGTGCCGTTGTCGGGGTTCAGGCTGCCTTCGAGCCAGAAGCCCGCGCGCAGTCCGCCGCCCAGGTCTTCGGTGCCGCGAAATCCGAGCCGGCTGGTCGAGAGCCCGCCGTTCGACAGCGCCTTGACCGAGCCGCTGCCGGCGCCGCTCGTGTACTGGATGCCGAGGTCCACCACGCCGAACACGGTGACGCTGGATTGCGCATGCGCCGCGCCGCTGCTTGCCAGCCCCAGCGCCGACCACATCAAAAATCTCTTCATGGTTTTTTGTCTCCTGCTTCTTCTCTTCGGTTGAAAAACTCTGGAATCGCGCGCAGGGCTGCGCCACCGGGTGCGAACGGGGGTTCGCGCCGGTTGGCGAAGGCCGGGGTGAAAAAGGTCTAGCTCGAGGGCTCGGGGCGTTCGGTGCGCACGAGCACTGCGCCCTTGGAGAGCGGACTCACGTTGCGCCGGTACTGCTGCAGCCAGCCGGTGTCGAAGGCCGGCGGCGGCGCCTGCCAGTCGGCGCGACGGGCCTGGAGTTCGGCGTCGGTCAGCGCGATGTCGAGGCGGCGCGCGTCGAGGTCGATGGTGATCACGTCGCCGTCGCGCACCAGCCCGAGCGGGCCGCCCAGCGCGGCTTCGGGCGACACCTCGGCCACCACGAGCCCCTTGCAGACCAGGCCCGAAAGGTGCCCGTCGGTGAGCAGTGCGACCTGGTCCCCGAGGCCCGCGCCATCGACAGCGAAGACCACGCGCGATGCCCCGCCACCCATGGCCGGACCGCCGCAGGCGCCAGCGCCGCGCATCACGACCACCTGGCCGGGCACGATCTCGCCCTTCTTCAGCGCGGCGATGGCTGCGTCAGATGTCCAGAAGCACACGGCCGGCCCGGTGAAGCGTCGCACCTTGCGCTCTGCGATGCCGGTCTTGATGAGGCCCGATTCGGGCGCGAGGTTGCCGCGCAGCAGCACGATGGCCGGCAGCGGTGCGACCGGGCGGTCGATGGGGCGGATCACTTCGGCGTCGGCCACTTCGGCGTTGCGCAGGTTCTCTGCCACCGTGCCGCCGGTGACCGTCAGCGCGCTGGTGTCGAGCAAGGGTTCGAGCTGCTTCATCAGCGCGCGGCAACCGCCCGCCGCCTCGAAGGCCTCGATGGAATGCTCGCCGATGGGCCGCACGCCGGCCAGCACCGGCGTCGTGGGGCCGAGGCTTTCGAAGAGGCCGTACACGTCGACGCCGCACTCCCCCTCGGTCGCTATCGCCTGCAGGTGCTTCGCGGTGTTGAGCGAGCCGCCGACTGAAAGCACCGCGCGCACCGCGTTGGCGAAAGCGCCGGGCGAGAGGATGTCGCGCGGCTTCAGGTCGTCCCACACCATCTGCACGATGCGGGTGCCGGCTGCGCGCACGTCGGCCATCATCTTCTCGCTCAGCGCGGCCACCGGCGCGCTGCCAGGCAAGGCCATGCCGAGCGCTTCGCAGACGATGTGCATCGAGTTGGCCGTGCCCAAGCCCGAGCACACGCCCGGGCCGCGGATCGCTTCGCGGCTCATGCCCACGAGTTCTTCAACCGGCAGGTTGCCGGTGACAGCGTGCATCGCGCCGATGAACACTTCCTCGATGTCCATGTGCCTGCCGCGGTACTCGCCGCTGGGCTGGTAGCCGCAGGGCACCAGCAGCGTCGGAATGTTGAGCCGAGCGGCAGCCATGAGCTGGCCCGGCACCGTCTTGTCGCAGGAGGTGAGGCACACCATGCCGTCGAGCTGTGCGCCTTCGACTGCCACCTCGATGTCGTTGGTGACCAGATCGCGCGCGCCCAGCATGTAGGCGCCGCGCGCGCCGGCGCCGGTGATGAAGTCGCTGGGCGCTGCCGTGCGGATCTCGAAGGGAATGCCGCCCGCGGCGCGGATCGCGGCCTTTATCTCCCCCGCCACGCGGTCGAGATGGCTGAAGCAGGCGGCCAGTTCCGACGAACTGTTGACGACGGCGATCTTGGGCTTCTCGCAATCCTCTTCCGGAATTCCGAGCGCGCGCCAGTGCGCATTGCGCACCGACCACAGGTAGGAGCCGCGCGGAAAGTTGCTGCGCAGGGGGCGGGTCATGAGCGGTCTCCGGATGTGTTGTTCTTCTTGGTGATCTCGATCACGCCACGGTCGGCGTCCACGCGCACCCAGTCGCCGGTTGCGATGCACTCGAGCGGGTCGCGCTCGAAGTCGGTCATCGATGGCGAATGCGTGACCACGGCGCCCAGCGCCATCTTGGTCGTCATCTCGTTGAAGAGGAATGCTGCCGGCGCCGAGTTCATGAGCCGCGTCATATGGAACATCGCCGACCAGCCCGACGAGCCCTTGGCCCCCGGAAACACCAGCACCTTGCCCGCGAAGCTCTGGCCGCGCAGTTCGTGCCGCGTCTCGATGACGGTGCCGGTGCGCGGATCGATGCCGCCCCAGCCCGAGATGCGGTCGCGCGTGACCAGCGCCTCGCCCTCGGCCACGCCGCCCACCACCTTGCGGCCACGGATGACGATGGTTTGTTCGCTCATGACTGCGTCGCTCATGCATAGCCTCCGTTCCAGCGGCCGGTGCAGGCGGCGTCGATGCATTCGGCCGTGCTGCCGAACCAGGCCTGCACACCGAGGATGGCGGGCAGGTAGTGGGCCTGCTTGGCCGAATCGAGCGCCACGGTCTTCGTGCCCTTGGGCACGGCGCGGCTCATGGCGGAGCAGCTGTCGCTCATGATGATTCCGCCCGCGTCCTCGATGATCTTCGTGTATCCGTTGCGATCGGCCAGTGACTTGATGGCGCGCGGCGTGAAAATCCACAGCTCGCAGCTCGGATGCACCTTGCGGCCCTCGATGAGCTGCGCGGCCTCCCAGATCTGCTCGATGGTGTAGTGCGGGCAGCCCAGCATCACGTACTGGATTTCCGAGTCCTTGCCCGTGACGTTGATCTTCTCGTAGGTGGCGCGGCGCTCGGCCTCGCCGTAGCGCAGCACCTCGACCGGCGCACGGCCGCCGAGCGCCTGCTCGAGCGTCAGCGCCTCGGGCGTGATGCCGGCAATGTGATACATCTCCACGCCGCCCGATGAAGATGCCGCGGCGCCAAAGTGCTTGAGCCGCGGCAGGTTCGGCACGCGGCCAATGCCGCGCTTGCTGTGCACCACCGGCACGCGCTCCTGCACGTGCTCGCCTATGTAGTAGCCGAGCAGGCCCCAGTCCTGCACAGACTCGACCTCGATGTCTAGCTCGACCACGTGCGTGGCGCGGCGGTTCTCGTCGAGGTGGTAGCCCCAATACGGAATACGGCCGGTGAGCATGGCGGCACCCGTGCTCTCGCGGCCTTCGGTGTTGGTGCGCGCGCCCAGCACCGAATTGCAATACACGACCGCCGACGACTCCATCCACGCGCAGTGCTCGCCGCGCGTCGGGATGTTGCCGACCTGGTACGGCGTGCAGGTGTTCATGATCTGCGCGCCTAAGCCGGCAGCGTGCCGCTCGCTCTTGTTGTAGAACTGGACGATCTCCTCGCTCACGCCCATGCGCTCGGGCTGGCCGGGGTCGAAGCCCAGCTGCAGGTGGCTGGTGAAGACCTTGAACTTCGGGATCTCGACGGTTTCCTGGCTGTCGAGGCTGAATTCGGAGAACACCGCATCCATGCCGCCGCCCTTGGCGAGCGCGAAGTCGCGCTGGAAGGGCGTGGTCGATGTGATGGTGGCGCAGACGTTGCGCGTCTCGACCAGCCGCTCGGCGCCCAATGCCTCTCCGTAGCGCATCAGCAGGTCCATCGCCTTCTGCACGGCTGGGCCGTCGCGCCCGTCGTACATGGCTTTTTCTTCATCGCTCAGGTGCATGGCCTGTGTCTCCGTTCTTCTGTGTCGTGGGGGTGAACCCCGGCCGGGCCTGCTAGCCCGGCGAGGGTGTCGGTACGTGGCCGCCGATGTCGCGCGCAATGCTCAGTGCGATGTCGTGCAGGCGCGGTGCGAGTTCGTTGCGCAGGCGCTCCTCGGTGAAGACGAAGGCAGCGCCGCCGCCGTTGAGCGCCATCACTTCGCCGTCAGGCCCGATGAGGGGCACCGACACGGAGTTGATCTCGCGGTGGAATTCGCCGAGCGACAGGCAATAGCCCAGCCGCTTCGATTCGCCGATGGCGCGATTCATGTTCGGCGCGATGCTGTCCCACTCAGGGCCACGCAGCAGGCGCATCGAATCGATCAGCTGGTTGCGCTGCACCTCGGGCAATGCCGAGAGGTACGAGCGGCCGAGGGCAGAGTTGGCCAGCGGCGCGCGCGAGCCCACGTCGAGCCGCGCCGAGAGCATCGACGAGCGCGGGCGGCAGGCTTCGATGAGCACCATCTCCATGCCGTCGCGGATCGCGAGGTAGACCGAGGCACCCACCTCCTCCGCCATCGCCTGCATGCTGGGCCGAGCTGCGGCGCGCACGTCGAGGCTGCCGAGGAACACGCGCGACAGCGACACCACGCCCGGCCCGAGCATGAAGCGGTCGGCCGCCTGCGCGGGCTTGAGCATGCCCAGCGAGAGCAGCGTGGCGACCAGCCGGTTGACGGTGGGGCGCGGAATACCGGTGATGCGCGCAATGTCGGCATGGCCCAGCACCGGGCGTTCTTCGCTGAAGCAGCGCAGCACCGAGATGCCGCGCTCCAGCGCGCTCACGGTGTCGGAGCGCTCGCCGCGCACTTCCACCGGTTCGGCCGCGGAAAAGGAGGTGTCGTTTTTTTCAGTGGACATGGAGGGACCCTTTGCAAGACTCTTCTCAGGACTCTCCAATGTAGGGGCTTGCGAAGAGAGCGCGTCCGGGGTCATGGCCGATGGCTCAGGCGCCGGCTTCGGCCGTTGCAGATGACACCGCGCCCTGCCCAATTCCGGGTGCCCCGGCTCGCAGGTACACGCCCTGGGCCAGCAGTTCGGACTGCAGCGACCCCACGTCGATGAAGCGCGGCGCAATGCCGCCGCGCGATGCCAGCGCCGCAGCCACGCCCGCGGCCTGGCCGGTTATCCAGCACTGCGGAATCTCGCGCATGAAGCCGTGCGAGTTGCGGTCGCACGAAATGTGGCGCCCGCAGGCCAGCAGGCCGTCGAGCTTCTGCGGCACCAACGCGCCGTAGGGAATGGAGATGTTCGGAAACTTCGGCGACACCGCGGGCGACACGCCGATCTCGTCGGCCAGCGGCACGCCGTCGGGCCACTGGCTGCGCAGCACCGAGCCCACGCCGCTCAGGCGACGCGCATGGCGCACGCCGATCTGCGGCGCGCTCAGCATCAGGTAGGCATTCTCGAAGCCCGGTGCATGGGCGCGGAAGTAGTCCAGGTGCGCGGCCATGGCGCGGTGCGAGCGCACTTCCACGGCAGTGAGGTCGTCCACGTCGAGCGCCGAGTAGCCCGACTGGCGCGGCCCCATGAACAGAGCCACGTCGTTGCGCCACGAGACGAAAGGCCGCTCGAACAGGCCGCATTGCTCGCGGCCGCCCGCCATGAAGGCGGTGAAGGCCTCGGGCTGGCCGGCCTTGAACTCGATCCAGCGGTTCATGTCCACGCCGCCGAAGAGCCACGAGGTGTTCATGCAGTGGTGCACGTCGGCCTCTTCGATGTCGTTCACGTAGTCGGCGCCGGCGCGGGCGAACAGGTCGCCGTCGCCGGTGGCGTCGACCACCACGTCGGCCATGATGGCCATGCGGCCTTCCTTGCTCTCGAACACCACGCCCTTGACGGCGCCGTCCTGCACGATGGGAATGGCGGCCCACGAGTGGTAGATGAGCTTGACCTTGCGCTCCAGCACGATCTCTTGCGAGAGCAGCTTCAGCCGCTCGGGGTCGATGGTGGGCGACCAGGTGACGACGCCGTGATAGGCGGCAGTGCGCTGCGACCAGTGTGCGGCCTTGGCCGTGTCCTGCGAGCCCCAGTCTGCAGGCGAGGGGCCGGCGATGGCGTCGGCCGGCAGTCGGTCGAACAGCTCTTCGGCGAAGCCGCGGATCACCAGCTTGCCTTCCCAGTCGGTCATGCGGTCGATCCAGATGACGAGGCCGCCGGTCGACAGGCCTCCCAGGTGGTTGTAGCGCTCCAGCAGCGCCACGTCGGCGCCCGCGCGGGCCGCTGCTGCCGCGGCCGCCGTGCCCGACGGGCCGCCGCCCACCACCAGCACGCCGCAGCGGTGATAGACCGGGATGCTCTTGCCGGGCTCGGCCCAGCTGCCGTGGTCAGGCCGCTTGACGCGGCTGTCGCGGTCGAAGATGTCGGAAGACAGGATGCGCTCGTCGGTACGGACGACAGTTTTCATGAGTGCGTTCTCGGCTTGGCTTGTTTCGTCGTATTTTGATTTCACTTTCCATTTTGTCAAACTCAAAAGCCAAATCTCTGGGGTATTCCCTAGTAAATATGGATTTTTATGGTTTTCAAGATCAATATAGAAAGAGAAATCCAACGGAGACATCGATGAAGAAACTTCACGGCACCCGCCGTGCCTTCGGCTCGGCCCTCGGCGCCGCAGCCTTCCTGGGCCTTGCATCACTGGCCGTGGCACAGGACTTTCCGGCGCGCGGCAAGCCCATCCGCATCGTCGTGGGCTTCACCGCCGGCGGCGGCACCGATGCGCAGGCGCGCATCGTGGCGCAGAAGCTCGGCGAGGTGCTGGGCACCAGCGTGATCGTCGACAACAAGCCCGGGGCCAGCACCATGCTGGCGGCCAACGAGGTATCGCGCGCCCTGCCCGACGGCTATACGCTGCTGTACGCGCCCTCGTCCACCATGGCGCAGAACCCGCACACATTCGCCCAGGTGCCCTACGACCCGTTCAAGGACTTCACCGCCATCTCGATGGGCGGGCGCGGGCCGCTGGTGCTGTCGCTGAGTACCAGCGTGCCGGTGAACAACGTGAAGGAACTGGTGGCCTACGTGAAGGCGCACCCGGGCAAGGTGAGCTATGCCTCGTTCGGCGCGGGCACCTCGTCGCACATCTACGGCGAGGCCTTCGTGAAGAAGACCGGCATCGACGCGGTGCACATCCCGTACAAGGGCGGCTCCGACGCGGCGAAAGACCTGATCGGCGGACGCGTGCAGTACATGTTCGACTCGGCCTCGTCGGCCATCATCACCTCGGCCACGGGCAAGGTGAAGATCCTCGCGGTGGCCGCCAACGCGCGCATTGCCGCGCTGCCCGACGTACCCACCTTCGCCGAGCAAGGCTACGCAGGGCTCGACCTGCCGAGCTGGCTGGGCTTCTACGGGCCGGCGCGCATGCCGGCGCCGGTGGTCGAAAAGCTCAACACGGCGCTCGCGAAGGTGCTGGCGATGCCGCAGGTGCGCGATTTCTATCGCAGCGGCGGCTACGAGGCCGGGGGCACCACGCCGGAGGAATTTGCCGGCATCACGCGCTCGACCTACGACAGCTGGGGCGCGATGGTGCAGCAGGTCGGGTTGGCCAAGCAATGAGCGGCATGCGCTCCCTTCTTGATCGCCGCCGCTTTGCCGCCTGGCTTGCGCTCGGCGCGGCCATGCCGCTGCTGGCAGCCCATGCCGCCGCACCTTTTCCGGACAAGGGCCGCACCATCCGCATCGTGCTGGGCCTGGCGGCAGGCGGCGCGTCGGACTCGCAGGCGCGCTTCGTCGCCAACAAGCTCGCCGAGGTGCTGCAGACGCCGGTGATCGTCGAGAACCGGCCGGGCGCGAGCTTCATCCTTGCGACTGAAGAGGTGATCCGCGCCGCGCCCGACGGCTACACCTTCATGTACGCGCCCTCCTCCGTCGTGGCGCAGAACCCGCAGACGCTGGCGCAGGTGCGCTACGACCCGTTCAAGGACCTGACGCCGATCTCGCTAGGCGCGCGCGGGCCGCTGGTGCTGACCGTGCATGCGAGCGTGCCGGCGCGCACGGTGCAGGAACTGGTGGCGCACATCAAGGCCAACCCGGGGAAGATGAGCTACGCCTCCTTCGGCACCGGCACCTCGTCGCACATCTACGGCGAGGCCTTCGCGCGGCAGGCGGGGTTGGACGTGGTGCACGTGCCCTACAAGGGCGGCGCCGACGCCGCAAAAGACTTTCTCGCAGGCCGCGTGCAGTACTACTTCGATGCCGCGCCCAACGCCATACAGAACACGGCCACCGGCAAGGTGCGCATGCTGGCCGTAGCGGCGCCCAAGCGCAGCCCGATGCTGCCCGACGTGCCCACCATGGGCGAACAGGGCGTGAGCGGGGTGGACATGCCGAGCTGGCTGGGTTTCTATGGGCCGGCGCGCATGCCGGCTCCGGTGGTCGAGAAACTGCATGCCGCGCTGGCGCAGGTGCTGGCGATGCCGGCCACGCGCGACTTCTTCCGCCAGGGCGCGTACGAGGCCGAGTCGTCGAGCCCCGCGGAGCTGGCCGCGCTGACGCGCGCGACCTACGAGCAGTGGGGCGACATCATCCGCAAGCTGGGGCTGGTGAAGCAGCAGCAATAGGGTTCAGCGAAAGAACTCCAGCAGCCGCGCATTGACTTCGTCGGCGCGCTCGTACTGCGCCCAGTGCCCGGCGCCGTCGATCACCACGCCTTCGCGCCCCGGGCCTTCGGCCACCAGCCGCGCCACCAGCGGGCGCGGGTCGGCGGTGACGTCGTACTCGCCCCACAGCAGCAGCGTAGGCACGCCCAGCGTACCGAGCGCCTGCTGCAGCCCGCCCGACTGCGACACCTCCTTGCTGCGAAAGCGCGTGCCATGGCACGAGATGTCATGGATCTCGAAGGCCAGCGCGTCGATGGCTGCTGGGTCGTGCAGCATCAGCGCGGCCAGGTTGTTCAGCAATGCGGCGCGTTCCGCCTCTCGGTCTGGGGCGGCGCGCCAGTTGATCATCTGAGCCGTCATGCGCCGCAGCGTGCCGTGGCCGCCGCTGCCCACGAGCGCGAAGCGGCGGATGGCTCCGCGTCGCACTGCGAACCGTGCAGCCGTCAAGCCGCCGAAGGAGAAGCCGCCGAGGTCGATGGGCGTGCCCGCGCCGATGAGCTGATCGAGCGTGCCGCCGAGCGCATCAAGCAGCGGTGGCAGCGAGTCTTCGCCCGGTGCCACGCGCGGTGGCGCATCGGATTCGTTGAAACCCGGCATATCGGGCAGCCACAGCGTGCGGTCGGCCGACAGCGCCTCGGCGTTGCGCAGCCAGTGCATCCAGCTGCCATGGCCGCCGTGCAGCAGCACCAGCGGGGGCCGGGCGGTGTCGGTGCCGAAGCGGCGCCAGCGCACGCGCACGCCCTCGTGCACCGGGTCGTAGTGGGTCGACAGCGCGTCGATGCGGGCGATGGCCTCGCGGGCCTCGGTTTCTTCTTGTGTGGTCATGGCAGCATCCGCTGGAGTTCGGCCTCGCCGTCGAAGAATTGGTGCTTGAGCGCGCCCAGCACGTGCAGCGCAAAGAGCACGTAAAGCACATAGCCCGCCCAGACGTGCACGCCGCCCAGCACGGTGTGCCAGGTTTCCTTCATGGTGGGCTCGATGGCCATGATCCAGCCGATGCGCGGCCATTCGAACAGGCCGAAAAGCTGCATCGGGTGGGTGGCGGCGTCTTTCCAGGCCGAGTCGTGCATCCAGCCCGACAGCGGCAGCAGGATCATCAGCAGATACAAGGCGCCGTGGGCCGCATGCGCCGCGAACCGTTCGAGCGCACCGTACGAGCCCGGCATGGCCGGCGGCTTGTGCGTGGCGCGCCACAGGAGCCGCAAAATCACCAGGCCCAGCACCGTGATGCCGATCGACTTGTGGGTGTCGACGGCCGGGCGCACCCAGTCGTCGGGGTAGTGGTCGACCAGCAGGATAAGGGCGATGTTGACGGCCATGAGCACGGCTATCAGCCAGTGCAGCGCGATCGCGGTTCGGGTGTAGCGGGTTTGTGCGAGCATGCGGGGAATTTTCGGGCGTGGGGCGACTCAGTCGATGACGCGTGCGATTGTCCCGGCTTTGCCTTGGGACTTTCGAAACCGCAGGCCGAGTTTTTGCGTATCGACAACGAACCACCGACCGATAGCCGCCCGGGCACCTTCCCTTGAACGATCCTTTCCAAAGCGCCTTCGTGGCCGCATCGCCGCGCCTGTCTCCACCCAGCACCCCGCTGCGAAGCTGGCTCATTCACGGGAGCGTGCTCGTGCTGTGGGCATTGCTCTTCGCCATGGCCTTCAAGGTCGGCAATGTCGGAGCCTGGTCGGTGGGGGTGGCCTACGTGCTGTACGACACCGTGCTGCTGCTGTTCGTCGCCTGGATGACGCTACCGATATTGCGGCCCCGGCCCTCTCCTTCCCCTGCGGCCGCGGTGAGGCGCAACACCCTGGGCGTGATCGTCGCCTCGCACAACGAGGCGGCCGTGCTGCCCGTGACGCTGGCCGCCCTGCTCGGCCAGACCGACGCACCCGACCGCATCGTGATCGCGGACGACGGCTCGACCGATGGCACGGCGGAGCTGCTGACCACGCGCTACGGGCTGGTCGCGCCCGAACTTGGTTCGCTGAGCGCTACCAGTGCAACACACCCCTCTCTTTACTGGCTGCGCCTGCCGCACGGCGGCAAGGCGGTTGCACTGAACGCGGCCGTCCTGTGCATCGACACCGACACCGTGCTCACGGTCGATGGCGACACGCTGCTCGACAGCCATGCCATCGGCGCCGTCCGCCGAGCCTTCTCCGAAGAGCCGAACCTCGTCGCCGCCACCGGCGTCATCACCCCGGTGTGCAGCCGCTCGCTGGCCGGCCGCTGCTTCCAGTGGTTCCAGACTTATGAGTACATCCGCAACTTCCTCTCGCGCTATGCATGGATGCGCGTCAACGGCCTGCTGCTGATCTCCGGCGCCTTCGCCGGCTTCAGGACCGACGCGGTGCGCGCCGTGGGCGGCTTCGACACCGACTGCCTGGTGGAAGACTACGAACTCATCCATCGCCTGCACCGCCATGCGCAGGCGCACGGCCTGCCATGGACAGTGCGCGTGCTGGGCGACGCACAGGCACACACCGATGCCCCGAGCAGCACCGGCGCCTTCCTGCGCCAGCGCCGCCGCTGGTTCGGTGGCTTCCTGCAGACGCAGTTCTGGTATCGAGCGATGGTTGGTGACCGGCGCTACGGCTGGCTCGGCGTCGCGATGCTGCCGGTGAAGGCCATCGACACGCTGCAGCCGCTCTACGGGCTGGCCGCCTTCGGGCTGCTGCTGATGTATCTGGTGCGCGGCAACTTCGGCGTGCTGGCGCCGGTGGCCGGCGTGATCGGCGCGAAGATCGTGCTCGACCTCGCGTTTCACCTGTGGTCGGTGTACCTGTACCGGCGCTGGATCGGCCACAGCAGCGAGGCGAACATGGCGCAGGCCTTCATGGCTGCGCTGATCGAGCCATTCACCTTTCAGATCCTGCGCCACACGGGTGC
The DNA here is from genome assembly GCF_051992195.1 of Variovorax sp. YR566. Taxonomy (NCBI): domain Bacteria; kingdom Pseudomonadati; phylum Pseudomonadota; class Betaproteobacteria; order Burkholderiales; family Comamonadaceae; genus Variovorax; species Variovorax sp. YR566. Next base: position 4,496,825 of record NZ_CP197092.1, read on the forward strand.
AGCCTGGGGTTGGTGGACTTTCCTGACGGGGCGCGGTACGTGGGGGCGGCAGACGCGCGTCGGGCTGGTCGATGCCGACGGCGCGCGGCGCAGTTAGCTCTACGCGCCGAAGCGGAAGCTCGACACCACCAGACCGCCCATGAAGGCGTCTTCGTGATACACGCGCTCGCCAGCCTCCGCCTCGGCCGCGCCGACGGCCACCATCAACGGAATCAGATGCTCTTCACGCGGATGCGCCATGCGCGCCGCCGGGGCTGAATCCCAGTCGAGCAACTGCGCGCTGCGCTCGCCAGCGGAGCTCTTCACCACCGCCTCATCGAGCCAGTCGTCGAAAGCCTTCGACACCCCATGCGCCTGCGGGCCGAAGTTGCGCAGGTTGTGATAGCTCAGCCCGCTGCCGACGATCAGCACGTTCTCATCGCGCAGCGGTGCGAGTGCGCGGCCCAGCGCCAGGTGCTCGGCCGGGTCGAGCCCGCGCCGAAGCGACAGCTGCACCACCGGCACGTCGGCCTTCGGGTACATCGCGGCCATCGGCGCGAACATGCCGTGGTCGTAGCCGCGCTCGGGATCGATCTGCACCGGCAGGCCGGCAGCAGCGATCAGCGACTGCACGCGCTGCGCGAGTTCGGGCGAGCCGGGCGAGTCGTAGTGCACCTCGTAGGTATGGGCCGGGAAGCCGCCGTAGTCGTAGATCATCGGCGGCTTGGGGCTGCCCTGCACCGTGAAGGCAGGCGCCTCCCAATGCGCCGACACCATGAGGATGGCGCTGGGCGTGCGGCCGATCTGGCGTGGCATGTCGGCCAGCGAGGCGGCGAGCTGGTCGTAGGTCGGGCCCATTTCCTTCTTCATCCAGGGCCAGGGGCCGCCGCCGTGCGAGATGAAGTACGTGGGCAGGCGCGAAGCGTTGTTCGCGGTGGTGTTGTCGTGGGTCAAGCCGATGCTCCTTGAAAGCGTTGCATCGACTGTAGACATTTCCTGCAGGGAAATCGACAGGCTACGATGCATCGAATCAGTTCCTCACAGGAAAGCTTGAAGGATGCTCACATGGACCGGATGACCAGCCTGCGGGTGTTCCGCGAAGTCGTGGAGGCGGGCAGTTTCGTGGCTGCGGCCGAGCGGCTGAACATGTCGCCGCCAATGGCCAGCAAGCACGTGGCGCAGCTTGAGAAGTCGCTCGGTGCGCGGCTGCTGCACCGCTCCAGCCGCCATCGGCCAGACGCACGACACGCCACGCGGCCAGCTCAAGGTGAGCGCGCCCGTGTGGTGCGCCACGCCGCGTTTCGCGCGGGTGCTGGCCGACTACCGCGAGAAGTACCCGGAGGTGCTGGTCGACATGCACCTGGAAAACCGCAAGGTCGATCTTGCGGCCGACGGCTACGACCTGGCCTTGCGTGCCACGCAGGAGCCCTCGCCCGCCTTGATCGCCAGGCCGCTGTGCCGCGTGCCCTTCTTCCTGGCAGGCACGCCGGCCTACCTGAAGCGCATGGGCGGCGCACCCGAAGTGCCGGCCGACCTCGCGAAGCTGGGCGGCTGGGCCTGGATGCGCCACCGAACGCACCTTTTCGGGGCAAGGTCATGCAGGCGCGGCTACAGTCCTGAGCTCTCCGGGAGACTCAGTCCTTGTTCCGCTTCTTCGAAAAACTCCTCCATCCGTACCCCGCCGCCGAACCCGCTTTGCCGCCGCAGGGCTTCCTCGCTTTTCTCTGGGCCTGCACGCACGGCGTGCGCGGCAAGATCGCGGCGATGGCGGCGCTCACCGCCGTCATGTCGATCTTCGAGGCGGCGCTGTTCGCGATCCTCGGGCGCATCGTCGACTGGCTCGGCCCACAGGTGCCTGCGCGCCTGTGGGCAGACCGCGGCACCACGCTCATGTGGCTGGCCGCGTTCCTGGTGATCAGCATCGGCGTGGTCGCGCTGCAGACCATCGTGAAGCACCAGACGCTCGCGGTGAACCTGCCGATGCGCCTGCGCTGGAACTTTCACCGGCTGATGCTGGGCCAGAGCATGGCCTTCTACCAGGACGAGTTCGCTGGCCGCATCACGGCCAAGGTGATGCAGACCGCGCTCGCGGTGCGCGACACCGTGTTCGTACTGGCCGACGTGCTGGTGGCCATGGGCGTGTACGTGGCCACCATGATCATCCTGGTGGGCGTGCTCGACGCGCAGCTGGTGTGGCCCTTCATCATCTGGCTGGCGCTGTACATCGGCTCGCTGGTGTACTTCGTGCCGCGCCTGGGCAAGGTCGGCAAGGCGCAGGCCGACGCCCGCGCGATGATGACCGGCCGCGTGACCGATGCCTACACCAACATCGCGACCGTCAAGCTGTTCTCGCACACGCAGCGCGAGGCCGGCTTCGCGCGCGACGCGATGCGCGAGTTCATGAAGACCGGCTACGGCCAGATGCGCCTGGTGAGCGCCTTCGAAATCGTCAACCACACGCTGAGCATGGGCCTAACGGCCGGCATGGCGGGTGTGGCACTGTGGCTGTGGTCGCACGGCACGGTCGGCGTGGGTGCGGTGGCCGCGGCCACGGCAATGGCGCTGCGGCTGCAGGGCATGTCGCACTGGATCATGTGGGAAATGACCAGCCTGTTCGAAAACATCGGCACCGTGCAGGACGGCATGAAGACGCTGTCGCGCCCGCGCACCGTGCTCGACGCGGCCAATGCCACGGTGCTCGACGTGCCGCGCGGCGAGGTGCGCTTCGAGCATGCGAGCTTCCGCTATGCCGATGCAGGCCGCCGCGTGATCGACGACCTGAACCTGACGGTGAAGCCCGGCGAGAAGATCGGCCTGGTCGGCCGCTCGGGCGCGGGCAAGTCGACGCTGGTGAACCTGCTGCTGCGCTTTCACGACCTGGAAAGCGGCCGCATCCTGATCGACGGACAAGATATCGCGCATGTCACGCAGGACTCGCTGCGCAGCCACATCGGCATGGTCACGCAAGACACCTCGCTGATGCACCGCTCGGTGGCCGACAACATCGCCTACGGCCGGCCCGACGCCACGCACGAGCAGATCGAGGCGGCGGCCGGGCGTGCGGAAGCGCACGACTTCATCCAGACGCTGGGCGACGCGAGCGGGCGTCGCGGCTACGAGGCGCATGTGGGCGAGCGCGGCGTGAAGCTCTCAGGCGGCCAGCGCCAGCGCGTGGCCATTGCGCGCGTGATGCTGAAGGACGCACCGATCCTGCTGCTCGACGAAGCCACCAGCGCGCTCGACTCGGAAGTCGAAGCCGCCATCCAGCAGAGCCTCTACACGCTGATGGAAGGCAAGACCGTGATCGCGATCGCGCACCGGCTGTCGACCATCGCGGCGATGGACCGGCTCATCGTGCTCGACGAAGGCCGCGTGGTGGAAGAAGGCGACCACCGCACGCTGATGGCGCAGGGCGGCCTGTATGCGCGACTTTGGGCGCACCAGAGCGGCGGGTTCCTCGGCGACAGCCTCGAGGAAGACGAAGCACTGCGCGCCTGATCGTTGTCAGGTCGGCAACGCGCCGGCCTCGTATTGCGCAGCGAACTCCCCGCTCGGCGGGATCGGCTTGATGATGTCGATCAACACGCCGTTCGGGTCGCGCGTGATGAAGTGGCGCTGGCCGAAGGCCTCGTCGCGCAGCGGCAGGAGGATCGGCAGGCCTGCGGCCTTCAGCTGGTCGTGCACCGCGTCAGGGTCGTCCACCTCGAAATTCAACAGCGTGCCGCCAGCCACCTGCCCGCGCGCGGCCGCCGGAATGGTTTCGTGCCGGCCGTCGAGCACGGCGAGATTCACCGAGGGCTCGTCCGCCAGTTGCAGATGCACATACCAGTCGCTCGTGAACAGCGGCGTGAAGCCGAAGTGCGCCTGGTAGAAGTTCGCCGTTCCCGCCACGTCGTTGGTCATGAGAACAGGGTAGTAGCTCGTCACTTTCACGATGGATCCTTTCATTTAACATACAGGCTGCATGTAAATTTGAATATAACTTACAGACAGACTGTATGTAAATGGCCGATTCACCCACCCCAGTCCGAACCAATCGTGAACGTACGGAAACCACCCGCCTTGCGCTGATCGAGGCGGCGCGTGCGCTCTTCGTCGGCAAGGGCTACGGCGACACCTCGACGCCGGAGATAGCAACGGCCGCCGGCATCACCCGCGGCGCGCTGTACCACCACTTCGCGGACAAGCGCGACCTGTTCCGTCAGGTGCTGCTGCGCGAAGGCGAAACCGTGGCCGCCGACATCGAGGCGGCCACGCCCGAGCAACTATCGCCGCGCGAGGCGCTGCTCGAAGGCAGCAAGGCCTATCTGAACGCGATGACGGCGCCGGGCCGCACGCGGTTGCTGCTGATCGACGGGCCGGCGGTGCTGGGCATGGCCGAAGTCATGGCGATGGACGACGCGACCTCGGCGAAGTCGCTGCGACAAGGGCTGGAGCGCGCCGGCCTGGGCAAGGGCGAGGCGTCGCTCGACGCCCTGACCCCGCTGCTCGCGGCGGCCTTCGACCGGGCCGCGCTGGCCATCGACGCAGGCGCAGACGTAGAGGAAACCCGTACGGCGATGCTGTGGCTGCTCGAGCGGGCGCTCGGCCCGGTCAGGAAGCGCTGATGCGGGACATGTCGTGGGCCGATGCTTCGCACGCGCCTACATCGCACGCCGCCCCCTGCCGACAGTGATGCCGCGAACGCGGCGCAATGCTGGACTCATCTTCAACCCAGAGGAGTCTTCGCGTGAATTCCATCATCTACATCGTCGGTCTGGTCGTGGTTGTCGTAGCTGTGCTTTCGTTCTTCGGCCTTCGCTGAGACCGGGCAGCGCCACCGACTCCCGCGCCATGCACAACGGGGCCGCTTGCGGCCCCGTTTCTCGTCGTGGCCGCCCGAAGCTCGCCGGGCATAATTTGCGCGCCCCGGCGCCGTGCGGGGCCTCATTGACCGATTGGCTGCGAAGGGACCCTGTTGACCAACACCGCGCTGCGCGAATCTGCTTTTCCGGATGCGGTGATCACCGAGGCGATCCGATGGACCGAACAGAGCGGCCCGCTCGACGACGCGCAAGCCCTTCGCATCGCCGCCTCGCGCACAGCCGATGCCCACGGGCAAGTCACCGAACGCGCGCTCCAGCTCGGCGAGCGCATCGGCCTGCAGCCTGAACTCGCACGTGCCCGGCAGTGGGCGCCGTGGGTGCTGCTCGCGCTGGTGGCGCTGATCGTCATGGCCGGTCTCGGGCTGGCGGGCAGCGTGGTCGGAGGCGGCGAGCGCCACATCAACGTGATCGTCGCGCTCGTGAGCCTGCTGGGCCTGCACGCGCTCACGCTGCTGCTGTGGCTCGCGGGCCTGTGGATGCCGCTCGGCTCGTTCAATACCGCATCGCTCGGCTGGATCTGGCTGTCGCTCACCGCGCGGGTGGCGGGCGGCAAGCGTGGACAGGCGCCGGTGCTGGTGCGTGCGACCACGGGGCTGCTGTCCCGCGCAAAGCTGTTGCCGTGGGCCTTCGGGCTGGTGAGCCACGGCATCTGGTCGCTGTCGTTTGCCGTGGTGCTGGCCGCGATGCTGTTCGCGCTCGCGTTTCGCAGCTACACGTTGAGCTGGGAGACGACGATTCTTGACCCGGATTTCTTCGTGCGCGTGGTGCAGGTGCTGGGCTGGGCGCCAGCAAAGCTTGGCTTTCCGGTGCCCGATGCCGCCACCGTGCTGGCCGCAACTCCCGGCGCTGCAGGCCAGCGCACCTGGGCACTGTGGCTGACCGGCTGCATCGTCGTCTACGGGCTGCTGCCGCGCGTCGTGCTCGTGCTGCTGAGCGCCTTTGTCTGGAAGCGCCGCCGCAAGGCGCTGCAGCCCGACTGGCGCGAGCCCTACTACCGCAAGCTGCTGGCCCGCTTTGCCGCGTTGGCGCCGGCGGCCATCGTCGATGCCGATCCGGGCCGCACGCGCGGCGCCGTGCCCACGGGCCTGCCGGCCTCGGAACTGCATGACGCCCTCTTCGTCGTCGGCTTCGAACTGCCGCCCGACATGCCGTGGCCTCCAGCCGCCCTGCCCGCCGGCGTCGCGACGCAGGCGCAGCGCATCGACGGCAGTGCGCCCGCGCGCCGCGCCCTGCTCGACCAGTTGGCCCATACCCATCCGCGCACGGTACTGCTGGTGTGCCACGCCGCATCGAGCCCCGACCGCGGCACCGAACGCTTCCTGCGCGAAGTGCTGGCGCATTGCGGCGAGTGCCGCCTGTGGCTGGCCGACGCGCCCGGTGCGAGCGCCACGCAGCGATGGCTCGACTGGCTGCGCGACACTGGCCTGGAGCGCATCACCGCCAGCGATCGCCTGGACATCGCCTTGCCGGAAAGCGCGATCGCCCCATGACGCAACAGCCCATCCGCATCGCCGTCGTCGGCCACACCAACGCCGGCAAGACTTCGCTGCTGCGCACGCTCACGCGGCGCATCGGCTTCGGCGAGGTGTCGCAGCGCCCCGGCACCACGCGCCATGTCGAATCGGTCGACCTCGACGTGAACGGCGAAGCCGCCGTGCGCTTCTTCGACACGCCGGGCCTCGAAGACGCCGTCGCGCTGCGCGAGCACCTCGCCGGCTTCGATGCGCAAGCGACGCCCCCCGACCGCATCCGCCAGTTCTTGCAGGGCCCCGAAGCCCACGGCGTGTTCGAGCAGGAGGCCAAGGTGCTGCGCACCATGCTCGACATCGACGCGGCCTTTCTCGTCATCGATGTGCGCGAACCGGTGCTGCCCAAGTTCCGCGACGAGATCGAGTTGCTCAACTCCTGCGCGCGCCCTGTTCTGCCGGTGCTGAATTTCGTGCGCGATGCGGCCAGCCGCGAGCCGGCGTGGAAAGAACTGCTCTCGGCCTACGGCCTGCACGTGCAGGTGCGCTTCGACGCGGCTGCCCCGTTCGTCGGCGCCGAGCAGGACTTGTACAACGACCTGGCCACGCTGCTGCGCGAGCGCCGCGACCTGCTGCACGGCGTTGTCGATGCACTGGCCGACGAAGCGGTACAACGCCGCCAGTCTGCCTGCACGCGCATCGCCGCCCTGCTGGTCGATGCCGCTGCGGTGCGCCGCACGGTGTCCTCCACCGAATTTGCCGACGCCGCGCGACGGCAGGCCCTCGTCGCAGCACTACAGAAGGCCGTGTTCGACAAGGCCCAGCGCTGCACCGACGACCTGCTCGCGCTCTACGGCTTTCGCCAGGGCGACGCCGATGAGGCCCCGCTGCCGATGATCGAAGGCCGCTGGACGCTCGACTTCTTCAGCCCCGAGGCCATGAAGGACGCGGGCCTGCGCCTCGGCAAGGGCGCGGTCATCGGCGCGGCGGTGGGCGTGGTGGCCGACCTGGCCGTGGCCGGCATCTCGCTCGGCGCGGGCGCTGCGCTGGGTGGCGCCATCGGCGGTGCGGTGTCGCAGGGCTGGGGGCCGCTCGGCCGCAAGCTGGCCAACAAGCTGCGCGACGTGCACGAACTCACCGTGGAAGACGGCGTGCTGTTCACGCTGGTCGCGTGGCAGCTGAAGCTCACGCAGGCGCTGGAGCAGCGCGGCCATGCGGCCACGCAGCGCATCGCCGCCGAATCGCCCCAGGACGGCGATTCCCCCACGCGAGCCGCCGCGGCCGCGGTGCGCGGCGCGCAGCCGGCACGCAACCATCCCGAGTGGGAATCGACAGGCATTGCAACGCGCAGTTTCTGGCGCCCCTCGCCCCAGCGCGAAGCGCTCGTGGCCGAGCTGTCACAGACGTTGCTTCGCGCTTTCGAAGCGCCTTAGTTCGCCCCTGCCAGCGCCTGCAGCTTTGCGTAGTCGCCCGGCCGCGCCCCTACCTGCTCGGGCGTCGAGCGCTTGACGATCCGCTCCAGGAACAGCTGCCGGTTGACCGGCGCCACGGTCATGCCCTTGTCGCGCAGGAATTTCTCGTCCTCAAGCTCGCCGGCGATCACGCCGACGTTGGTCCACTTCGCGGTTTCCACCAGTACCTTCTCGACCATCGCCTGCTGCGCCGGCGCGAGCCTGGCCCATGCGGCCTTGCCGATGACGATGCCCAGCGTGTCGTAGACGTGCGCCGTCAGCAGCACGTACTTCTGCACTTCGTAGAGCTTCTTCGACTTGACGATGTCCAGCGGGTTTTCCTGCGCCTCCACTTCGTTCTTCTTGAGCGCGCTGTAGAGGCTCATGAAAGGCAGCGTCACCGGCTTGGCGTCGAGCGCGGTAGCAAACAGCTGGTAGGCCGCGGCGGCGGGCACGTAAAGGCGCAGGTCGCGGAAGTCTTCAGGCTTCGACAGCGGCTTGGCCGACGTGACCTGGCGCGCGCCGTAGTACACGGCGGCCACCATGCGGTTGCCGCTCCGCTCGTTGTAGCCCTTCATCAGGTCGGCCAGCAACGGGCTCGCCAGGTATTTGCGCATGTGGTCGAGGTCCTTGAAAGCGAAGGGATAGCTCCCCAGGCTCAGCGGCGGATAGCCCTCGGCCAGCGTGGCCTGCCCGACGTAGGCGATCTGCACCGAGTCGTTCGCCAGCATCAGCGGAAAGTCGGCCTCCTGCCCCAGCTTGGAAGACGGCACCACCTCGATCTTGATCTTGCCGTCGGACTGCTCGGCGATCTTGCGCGCCGCAAGCTCTGCCTGCTGGTGGAAGATGCTCGTGGGCTCGTAGACATGGCCCCACTTGAACTGCAGCACCTGCGCATGGGCGGCTACCGCCCCTGCGAGCGCCATGCAAAGAACACCGGCGCGGCGCCATGGCAACAAGCTTTTCATCGACTCTCCCTCGGGTTGAGAACAGTCCGGCCGTATGCAAGATCGACGCCATGGCAGCGGGCGGACGCCGGGCAAATGCGCCCGACCCGGGAATCGTAAATATTTGCAACAAACATCGAAAGCGGGTTTGCCCGACTCCGGCCCGCGCGCCTACGATGCCAGCCCCCGAGCCACCGCACCATGACGACCACCCTTCGCGCCATCCGCGCCGACATCACCACGCTGCAGCTCGACGCCATCGTCAACGCCGCCAACTCATCGCTGCTCGGCGGCGGCGGAGTGGACGGCGCCATCCATCGCGCGGCCGGGCCGGAGCTGGTGCACGAATGCCGGCTGCTGGGCGGCTGCAAGACGGGCGATGCCAAGCTCACGAAGGGCTACCGCCTGCCTGCCCGCTTCATCATCCACACGGTCGGCCCTGTGTGGCGTGGTGGCGAGGCGGGCGAGCCCGAACTGCTCGCGTCGTGCTACCGGCGCTCGATGGCGCTCGCCGCCGGGCAAGGGGTGGGCAGCATCGCGTTTCCGAGCATCAGCACGGGCATCTATGGCTATCCCGTCGAGCTGGCGGTAAAGGTCGCGGTGAGCACCGTGCGCGAAGCGCTGGCGGTCTTCACGTCAGTGGAGGAAGTCGTCTTCTGCTGCTTCTCGCCGGGCGACCTTGCTGTCTACGAGGCTGCACTGGCCGAAGGCGCGCGCTGAAAGAAAAGCCGGAAAAGCTGTCAGCGAGTCAAATACCAGTTCCGACGAACAACAAACCCACGTCCCATGTCCGAATCTCTCTTCGAGCCCGACGACAACACCGACAACAGCAACGCGGGCATGCGCAAGGGCCTGACCAGCTATGGCGACCGCGGCTTCTCGCTCTTCCTGCGCAAGGCCTTCATCAAGGGCGCGGGCTACACCGATGCGGCGCTCGATCGCCCCGTGGTCGGCATCGCCAACACCGGCAGCGCCTACAACCCCTGCCATGGCAATGCGCCTCAACTCATTGAGGCCGTCAAGCGCGGCGTGATGCTCGCGGGCGGCCTGCCGATGGACTTTCCGACCATCTCGGTGCACGAGAGCTTCGCCGCGCCGACCAGCATGTACCTGCGCAACCTGATGTCGATGGACACCGAGGAGATGGTGCGCGCGCAGCCCATGGACGCCGTAGTGCTCATCGGCGGCTGCGACAAGACCGTGCCGGCGCAGCTCATGGGCGCGGCCTCCGCCGGCCTGCCGTCGATCCAGCTCATCACCGGCTCGATGCTCACGGGCAGCCACCGCGGCGAACGCGTGGGCGCCTGCACCGACTGCCGGCGCTACTGGGGCAGGTATCGCGCGGGCGAGATCGACGCCGAGGAAACCGCCGACGTCAACAACCAGCTGGTCGCGAGCGTGGGCACCTGCTCGGTGATGGGCACGGCCAGCACCATGGCCTGCATTGCCGAGGCGCTGGGCATGACGATGCCGGGTGGTGCCTCGCCACCGGCCGTAACGGCAGACCGCATCCGCATTGCCGAGCAGACCGGCGCGCAGGCCGTGCAGATCGCGCGCGACCACCTCACCATCGACAAGGTGCTGACCCCCGCCGCCTTCGAGAACGCGATGCGCGTGCTGCTGGCCATCGGCGGTTCGACCAACGGCATCGTGCACCTCGCGGCCATTGCCGGCCGCATGGGCCTGGACATCGACCTGCTCGCGCTCGACCGCATGGGCCGCGAAACGCCGGTGCTGCTCGACCTGAAGCCCTCGGGCCAGCACTACATGGAAGACTTCCACGCCGCAGGCGGCATGGCCACGCTGCTGCGCGAACTCAAGCCACTGCTGCACCTCGATGCACTCACGGTCACGGGCCGCACACTGGGCGAGGAAATCGAGCGTGCAGGGCCAGGCTTCAGGCAGGACGTGGTGCGGCCCGCCAGCCAGCCGATCTATCCGCAGGGCGGCATCGCAGTGCTGTGGGGCAACCTGGCGCCGGGCGGCGCGATCATCAAGCAATCGGCCGCCGACCCGGCGCTGATGGAGCACGAGGGCCGTGCGGTGGTCTTCGAGAACGCCGAAGACCTGGTGCAACGCATCGACAGCGACGAGCTCGACGTCACGCCGCAAGACGTGCTGGTGCTCAAGAACATCGGCCCCAAGGGGGCGCCTGGCATGCCCGAGGCGGGCTACATCCCCATTCCACGCAAGCTCGCGCGCGCCGGCGTGAAAGACATCGTGCGCATCTCCGACGGTCGCATGAGCGGCACCGCATTCGGCACCATCGTGCTGCACGTGACGCCCGAGTCGGCCATCGGCGGGCCGCTGGCTTATGTTCGCAGCGGCGACCGCATTCGGCTCAGCGTGGCCAAGCGCGAGATCTCACTGCTGGTGACGGACGAAGAACTGGCACGCCGCGCGACGGAAACGACGGTGGTCGAGCCCTCCGCCGAGCGCGGCTACAAGAAGCTGTTCCTGCAGACCGTGATGCAGGCCGACAAGGGCGTGGACTTCGACTTTCTCCGGGCGCCGAACACCGTGGGCAAGGTGCCACGATAAAGCGTATGACCGACGATTTCTACGACGAGCTCGCACCGCTCTATCACCTGATCTATCCGGACTGGAGCGAGAGCATCCGCCTGCAGGGCGACAAGCTCTCGCAGCTCATCGAGGCCGAATGGCCCGGTGGTGGCGCGCATCGCAAAGTGCTCGACGTGTCGTGCGGCATCGGCACGCAAACGCTCGGGCTCGCGGCCCTCGACCACATGGTGACGGCCTCCGACCTTTCGGCCAACGAGATCGAACGCGCGCGGCATGAAGCAAAACTGCGCGGCCTCGACATCGCTTTCTCGGTATGCGACATGCGCGAGGCGCACACGCACCACGGCGGCGGCTTCGACATCGTGATGTCGTGCGACAACTCGATGCCGCATCTGCAGACCGACTCCGACCTGCTGACCGCCCTGCGCCAGATGACCGCCTGCCTGCGCCCGGGCGGCGGCTGCGTCGTCAGCGTGCGCGACTACGCGAAGGAAGAGCGCGGCAGCAACATCGTGAAGCACTACGGCGCACGCGTGGAGAACGGCCAACGCCATGTGCTGTTCCAGGTCTGGGATTTCGATGACCGAGGCACGGGCGAGCACTACGACCTTGGCTTCTTCTTCGTCACGGAAGACCTCGCCACGCATGCAGTGAGCACGCGCGTGATGCGATCGCGCTACTACGCCATATCGACGATGCGGCTGTGCAAGCTCATGCAAGACGCGGGGCTGAAGGACGTTCGGCGCATCGACGGCGCGTTCTTCCAGCCGGTGCTGGTGGGTACGCGGCCGTGAGCGCCTCGACTCACCTCTTCATGCGCAGCATCGACCGCATTCCTGTCAGGAATTGCTCGTCGGTGCTGTTCCACCGTGCATTGGCCAAGTGGGCACTGTCCGGTCCGGCCGGGAAGCGCAGCGTTTCGGACTCTTCCGTAGCAGCAGCGAAGACGGCAGCCGCGACCTGATCCGGAGTCGTCACCGCGCCGGCAGTCCCGAACTGCGCCATGAGCTGCCCTGCATACGCCTGGTACGGCGGCGAGATCAAGCCGTTCATGCGGTCCATGCCATTTGCCGTGAAGGCTGTCCCGGGACCATAGCCGGGCTCCACAAGCCTGACGCGCACGCCGACGGATTCGAGTTCGAAGAACAGGGCCTCGGTGAACCCTTCGATGGCGAACTTGCTCGCCGCATAGGGCGCAACCATCGGCATGCCGGCAAAGCAGACGCTGGACGTCACGTTGACGATGGCCCCTTCCCCGCGCTCGCGCATGAGCGGAATCATGGCCTGGGTCATTGCCATGACGCCGAAGGTGTTGGTCTCGAACACCTCGCGCACGGTTTCCATTGGCGTCACCTCGAAGGCCGAGAACAAGCCGATTCCCGCGTTGTTTACCAGCACGTCGATCTTGCCGAAGGCGGCGATGCCTTGGCCGATGGCTTGCACGATGCTGTCGTTGTTCGTCACGTCGAGCTGGACCACGCGCAAGCGCTGCGAAGGCTCACCCAGAAACGCCGGATCCGGTTTGCGCATCGTCGCGACGACGTTCCAGCCTTGCTTGAGGAAATGCCCTGCCGTGGTTTTGCCGTAACCCGAAGAGCAGCCAGTGATAAGTACAGTTTTCATGTTCGATGTCCTTTGAAGATCGGTCCGATGCTAGGGTTCTTGACCAAGACGATCCATCCCGCCTAATCTCGATTTCATGCGCGATCGTCTAAACGCTGACCCACTGGCTTCCATCGTGGCTTTGCTCCGTCCACGAACCGTTCTGTCGAAGTTCGTCAGCGGCGCGGGTAGCTGGGCAGTGCAATACCCGAACTACGGACAGCCCAGCTTCTGCCTGATGCTGAAAGGCTCGTGCTGGCTGAGCCTGGACTCGGCAGAGCCCTTCCTGATGGAACCCGGGGACTACGTCTTGCTGCCGGCAACGCCCGGCTTCCGGATGGGCAGCGACCTCGAGGCCATGGATCGCCCCACCATGCGCATCGCAGATGCAAGCCCGGCGGGAGAGATCCGCCATGGCACCCAGGGGGACGAGGCGGCAGTCAGGATGCTTGGCGGCTACTTCCTGTTCGACCCGACGAGTGCCCCGCTGCTGGTGGGGCTCCTGCCGACAGTGGTCCACATCAAGGCCGCTGACAGCGGAGCGGCGCGCTTGACGTGGATTGCGCGCGCCATCGATGAAGAGAACACGACGCCAAGACCCGGTGGCGACGCCATCCTGACGCGCCTTGTCGAGATCATGCTGATCGAGGCCCTGCGCTGGCGGCCGACACAAGACGACGCGCCGATTTCCGGGCTCCTGGCGGGCCTGGCAAATGCGCGAATGGCGGATGCGCTGCGGCTTATTCACGAGGACGTGGCACGGCGCTGGACCATCGAGGTTCTCGCGAAGAAGGTCGGAATGTCGCGTGCCGCATTTGCCGCCCGCTTCACACAGATTCTTGGTGTGCCCCCGATGGAGTACGTGCTGCGATGGCGGATGGCTCTGGCCAAGGACATGCTGTGGCATGACGGTCTTTCGCTTGGAGAGGTCGCGCATGCAATCGGCTATCAGTCGGCAAGCGCGTTCAGCACTGCCTTCAGCCGCTCGGTGGGGCTGTCGCCAAGCACGTTCGCACGCACTGGTCGCACCTACGCGCCTGCGTGATCTCGGGGCTCGTCAGCGGGCACTCGCTGGTCACTGTCCCGTCACGGGGCAAACCTAGCATCCGGCGGCTTTCGTTTCTCTTTCAACAAACATTCGAAAACTTCACATGAAAAAGAACGTTCCCGCGCCCCGCCCGGTTCGCGCCGCCATCGCGGCCATCGGTGGCTGCCTCGTGATAGCCGCATGTGGCGGCGGCAGCGATGGGGGCGTCTCGTTCCCGGTCCTCCCGCCTGCACCGGCGCCCGCACCCGCCCCGGCTCCCCCTGCCCCCGCACCGCTGGGCACGCTCGACGGCTCGGTCCCGCTGGTCATCGGACATCGCGGCCTGCCGGGGCTGTACCCCGAAGAAACCAAGGTCGCCTACGAAGCCGCGGCCGATGCCGGTGCCGATTCGCTCGAGACCGACCTGCACCTCACCAAGGACTGCGTGCTCGTCGCACGTCACAACCCCTGGCTCAGCGACAACACCAACATCGCCGACGTCGCCGCGACCAACACCACCGTTGCGGGCCGCAAGCGCACCGTGCCCGGCGTGCTGGTCGACGTGAAGTACCCGGCCATCGAGGCCAACGGCCCGGCCCAGTACCTGAGCGACCTGACCGACCCGAGCGATCCGAAGTCTGTGCTCAAGTCGCTCATCGTCGACGGCGAGGACCACACCAACGACTGGTCCATCACCGACTTCACGATGGACGAGCTGCGCCAGTGGATTCGCGGCACCACCTACGACGCCAAGGACCAGCGCCCAACCGACCTCAACGGCAAGCTGCCGATCCTGAGCTTCCAGGAAGTGATCGACATCGCCAAGGCCAAGAGCGCCTCCACCGGCCGCACGCTCACCGTGTACCCGGAAACCAAGAACCCGATCTGGAACAACGCGCAGGCCATTGCCAACGGCTGCGGCCCTGCGGGCAGCCATCCGCTGGAAGACGCGCTGCTGAAGATCATGAATTTCAACGATCTCAACCGGAAAGACGCGCCGATCTTCGTGCAGAGCTTCGAGCCCGAGAGCCTGAAGTACCTGCGCTCGGCCGGCATGAAGGCCCGCGCCGTGCAACTGGTGGACGGCAACGACGTCAACTACCAGACTGGCGAGATGATCTACGTCACCAAGGACGTCTACACCTTCGTCGACGGCCGCCCCTACAGCTGGACGCTGGCCGGCAACCCCAAGTGGTTCGGCGAGATGCTCACGCCCGCGGGCCTGGCCGACGTGAAGACCTATGCCGACGGCATCGGCCCGTGGAAGCCGCAGGTCATGGCCCACACCATCGTGCCCTTCGTCACGCCCAACAAGGGCCTGGCCGACGTGAACACCATCAAGCCCACCAGCCTGATCGCCGATGCACACAAGGCCGGCCTGTTCGTGCACAGCTACACCTTCCGCAACGAGGCGAAGTACCTGGCCGGCATCTACAAGGGCGACCCGACAGCCGAGTACCTGGCGTACTTCCGCGCCGGCATCGACGGCGTGTTCTCGGACTTCGCGAACACGGCGTTCGCGGCGCGCAAGACCTACCTGAAGGAAACGGGCCGCTGAGGCAGAACGGCGAAAGGCAGCCAGCACGATGTACCCCGGAGAACGACTCAACGGATACAGCCACCTGTTGGGCCTGCTGCTCGCGCTGCCTGCAACGGCGCTGCTGCTCGCCAAGACCGTGCCCACCGGCGACCCCGCGCGCATTGCGGGGGCGGTGGTGTTCTCGCTCTCGGCCGTGGCCCTGTATGCGGCCTCCACCCTCTTCCACAGCACGCGCGGGCGGCTCAAGCGCATGTGGGAGCGTGCCGACCACTGCGCGATCTACCTGCTGATCGCCGGCACCTACACGCCCTTCGCGCTGGTCACGCTGCAAGGCCCATGGGGCTGGCTGCTGCTGGCGACGATCTGGGGCGCGGCGCTCTTCGGCATCTGGCGCGAGCTGATGCCGGCCAAGGGCGGCGGGGCGAAGAAGCCCTCGCTGGCGCTGTACATCGGAATGGGATGGCTCGGCGTGCTGGCCGCCGTGCCGCTGGCCGCGCGGCTCGACGGCGCGGGGCTCGCATGGCTGCTGATCGGCGGCGTGCTCTACACGGCGGGTACCGTGTTCTATCGCAACAGGCAAGGCTTCCGGCACGCGCACGGTGCGTGGCACCTGTTCGTGCTGGCAGGCACTGCGAGCCACTACGTGGCGGTGGGCTGGTTCGTGCTGTAGGGGCCTGCGAGCCGGTCGTGCGGGGATAATCGCCGACCGATGATCGTCCGACCCCGCCCTCATTGGCTGCGCATGCTCTTCGTGTGGCGCGGCTCGGTCCTGCTGGACATAGCGCCGCAGCTCCTGTGGACCACCGCCTTCGCGGTGCTGGTGACGGTGCTCCACGGCCGGCTGTTCCAGTGGAAGGTGCCGCTCAATTTCGTGCCCTTCTCGCTCATCGGCCTGACGCTGGCCATCTTCCTTGGCTTTCGCAACGGCACGAGCTATTCGCGCTACTGGGAGGCGCGCACCCTGTGGGGCACGCTGCTCAACGAAACCCGCTCGCTGGTGCGGCAGGTGCTGACGCTGGCCGATGCGCCCGCCGAGGCAGGCAAGCCGACGCTTCGCCTCATCGCCTTCGTGCATGCCCTGCGCCACCAGTTGCGCGGCACCGATCCCTCGGCCGAACTCGCGCGGCTGCTGCCGCCCGAAGACTGCGCCCGCCTGCAGGCCGCGCGCTTCAAGCCGGCCGTTCTCCTGCTGATGGTCGGCGAATGGCTGCAGGACAAACGCAAGGGTGGCCAGCTCGACCCGACGCTCGCGCAGACCATGGAAATTCCGCTGGGCCGCCTGACCGAAGCGCTGGGCGGGTGCGAGCGCATCGCGGGCACGCCGATTCCATTCACCTACTCGGTCATCATCCACCGCACGATCTACCTGTACTGCGTGCTGCTGCCCTTCGGCCTGGTGGACGCCATCGGCCCCATGACGCCGGTGGTGGTCGCGTTCATCGCCTACACCTTCTTCGCGCTCGAAGCACTCGGGGCCGAGATCGAAGACCCCTTCGGCACCTCGCCGAACGACCTTGCGCTGGACGCCATGTCCCGCACGATCGAATCGACCTTGCGCGAGATGATCGGCGAGCCGCAGCCGATGCCGGCAGAGTCAAGATCCGACAAGTACATGCAAACCTGAGAGGGAATACTCGCGCCATGGAACAAAAGATCGTTTCCCCTGCTAAGTCGGACCTTCGGGCTATTGCCACCCAGCTCATGCACGCGTCGGAGCTGGTGTCCGAAGCCAGCGGTCACGAGTTGACCGGTACAAGGACAGACCTCGCCGCACTGCAGAAAGTCATCGACTCGAAGCTCGTCGAGCCTGAAGCCACCTACTCCCTTCAGGCGCTGGGCCTCGCATTCGGCAAAGTGTTCATCAGCACTCGTACCGATTTCGACTGGTGGATGGTCGAGGACGAGTACGGACGGGACCCCGCGCTCCGGTACAAGCAGACCTCGCTCCTGCTGTTTCCCAAGACCATGATCTCCAAGCGGATCGAGGACGGCAAGGCAGTCAACGTCACGGAGATGTTCGAGGGGCTGCAGGAAACCGTTCGCGAGGTGCTGGCCGAGCACTACCCGGATGCCTGATCTGGCTCGAAGCAGCGCATGAAAACCATCGCGCCAATCGCCGCCGTGCTTGTGGCCGCCTGCACGACCATCGCGCCCAGCGCCTACGGACAGGCCCCGGCTTACGCAGGCCCGCTGTTCGACACGCACCTGCACTACAACCAGGAAGCCTGGGACGGCAACACCGGCCCTTACCCGCCCGCCGAGGCGCTCGCGCGCATACAGCGCAACAACGTCAAGGCGATCATTGCCAATTCGCGCCCCAACGCTGGCACGCAGACCCTGGCCGCAGCGCGCGAGACACGTGACGCGGGCGTGGCGGTCGTGCCCTTCGTGCGCCTGTACCGCAATCGCGACGACTACACCAACTGGTTCCGCGACGAGACCATCTACGAGATGGTGCAGACCGAGCTTGCGCGCGGCACCGCGAGCGGACCCTATCGCGGGCTCGGGGAATTCCACCTGTACGACAGCGCCGATGCCAACGGCCCCGTGGCGAAGAAGCTGATAGCGCTGGCTGAGCAGCGCAAGCTCGCAGTGCTTGCGCACGTCGACGACGTGGCGATCGACCTGCTGATGGCAAACGCGCCTTCGAAGGGGCAGGCCCTGCGCTTGATCTGGGCCCACACCGGCATCGGCGGCCCACCGGTCGAACGGGTGCAGGCGCTGCTGGAGCGCTATCCGCTGCTGATGGGCGAACTCTCTTACCGCCCGGGGCTGACCTGCGAAGGCGGCAGGCTGTGCCCCGAATGGCGTGCGCTGATCCTCAAGTACCCGGGGCGCTTCATGGTCGGCTCCGACACCTGGGTCAACCAGCGCTGGAGCGCCTATGACGAAACGATGCGCGGCTATCGCACCTGGCTCGGCGATCTGCCGGCCGACGTAGCGCAACGCATCGCCTGGGGCAACGCGGCCGCGCTGTTCGACCTTCGCTGATCAGCCTGCCAGCGCGGCCACCGCAATGCGCGTCGCCGACGCAATGACATCGTTGCGCCCCTTCGCGTCCTTCTGCGGAAAGGTCAGGTAGACCGACAGCACGATCGGTGCACCGGCCGGCGGCCACAGCACGCCGACATCGTTCGTGGAGCCATACGAGCCCGATCCGGTCTTGTCCCCCACCTTCCAGCCGGCCGGCACGCCCGCCAGAAAGCGCTCTGTGCTCGTGGTGTTGCCCAGCAGCCAGGTCTGCAGCTGGTCGCGCTGCACAGTGCCCAGCGCATCGCCCAACGCCAGCCGCTGCACGCTGTCGGCCATGGCCGCGGGCGTGGTGGTGTCGCGTGGGTCGCCGGGAATGCTGGTGTTGAACTCGGGCTCGGTACGGTCGAGCCTGAAGGCCTGGTCGCCGATGCCGCGCGCAAAGGCGGTAACGGCGGGCGGGCCACCCAGCACCTTCAGCAGCAGGTTGGCGGCCGCGTTGTCGCTGTACTGGACGGTGGCGGCGCACATCGCGGCCACGGTCATGCCGGTGGCAACGTGCTTCTCGGTGATCGGCGAATAGGCGACCAGATCCGCCTTGCCGTAGCTGATGTTCCTCGACAGCAGGCCGCTGTCCTTGGTGCTGCGTTCGAGCACGGCCGCGGCCAGCATCAGCTTGAAGGTGCTGCACAGCGGAAAGCGTTCGTGCGGGCGGTGTTGGATGCGCGCGCCGCTGCCGGTGTGGAAGCCGACCACGCCCAGGCGGCCGCCCGAGGCACTTTCGAGCGCGGCGAGCTGCGCTTCGGCCGAAGACTGCGATGCCGTACCAGACCACGCAGTGCATGCGCTGGCGAGCGGCATGACGGAGGCGGCAAGCAGCAGGCTTCGGCGCTGGACTAGAGGGTTCATTTCGTTTTCTCTTTCTTTGGTCGAGTGGATGGTACGAAGCGAATCCTAGGAGCGGCACCCTCGTCGATCCAGCCTCCCGACGGCGTTGTGCGTCCCGGGTGTATCCGCTGTAACGGCAATGTTTATTCAACCATATAGTTGAATGCCGATCTGGAAATGCCTATATTCAACCTCATGGTTGAACTAGAACTCGCAGACGAACGGCTCGACGCCGTATTCCACGCCCTGGCCGACAGCACGCGCCGCACCATGCTGCAGTTGCTGTCTCATGGCGAATGCAGCGTGGGCGAACTCGGTGCGCCGTTTCGCATGTCCTTCGCGGGGGCGTCCAAGCACGTGAAGACGCTGGAGCGCGCGGGCCTGGTGTCACGCACCGTGCAGGGCCGCGCGCATGTCTGCCGGCTGGAGCCCGCAGCACTGGCCACGGCAGATGCCTGGCTGCGCTACTACGAAGGCTTCTGGAACAACCGTCTCGACGCGCTGGAGCAGAAACTGCGGCGCGAAGAGAAATCGCGCAAGTGATCTCCCCTTTCCTCATTTACAAGGAGCACATACCCATGACGATCAAGCACAGCCTCGGCCAGAAGGTCGACCCCGGCACCCTGCGCATGGAGCGCACCCTGCCCGCCCCCATCGAGCGCGTGTGGGCCTACCTGACCGATCCCGACAAGCGCGCCACCTGGCTGGCCGGCGGCACCATGGCGCAGAAACCGGGCGAAATGTTCGACCTGCGCTTCAACCACACCGAACTCACTGGCGAAGTGGCTCCCGACCGCTACGCCGATTGCCGCCAGCCCATCGTGCAGAAGTCGCGGCTGGTGCGCATGGAAGCGCCGACGCTGCTGACGATCAGCTGGGACGAAGGCCCGGCGCCGTCGGAAGTCACCTTCGAGCTCACGCCACAGGGCAACACCACGCAGCTCGTACTCACGCATCGCCGGCTGGCAAGCCGCAAGGACATGGTCAGCGTGGCGGGCGGGTGGCATGCGCACGTCGATGTGCTCATCGAGGTGCTGGCGGGGCGCAAGCCACAGGGCTTCTGGACGAACCACGCGGCGCTCGAGAAGGACTACGAAGCGCAGATTCGCTGACTGAAGCAGCACGTTCCTCCTTTCATTTCTCTCACGCGGGGCCTTCGGGCCCCGTTTCTTTTGGGCGTTGGCGTTCGCGGGGATTGTCAAACCGTTGTCACCTGAGAACCGCAGCATCTGAGGCATTAAGAGTATTTGTGTGTTTTGTTGTAAGTAACTTAATTTGCACAAGAACAGAAAGACACCCACGTTCCTTCGGCGCAGCCGCGGGATATGCGTCTCAGAACTTCGAGGGAAAACATGATCAGAGGAATGAACACGCGCCGCGCATGGGCAGGAACAAGCATGTGCGCCCTGCTGCTTCTTACCGCTTGCGGTGGAGGTAGCGGCAACGGCTTCTCACCCATCGGCACACTGTCGCCTGGTAGCGGAAGCAACCCGGCGCCGACAGTCAACCAGGGCAAGAGCGGGCCCAAGGCACTCGTCGTCGAGATCGATGGCCTCACGCATGCGGCGCTTCGCGACGCCATGGCGCAGAACAAGGTGCCGGCATTGCAGTCGCTGCGCGTTGCACCGGCATGGACCGGCGGTGCCAACGGCACGCTGAGCGAACAGCGCACCACCGACGGCCCGGGCTGGGCCACGCTGCTGACCGGCACATGGGCGCAGCGCCACGGCGTGCGCTGGGACACGAACGACCAGCGCATCGACGTCAAGCTCGCGCCCTCGGTCTTCGCGCTCGCCAGGCAGAACAAGACGGCCGCCTACAAGACAGCTTCCGTCACCGCAAGCGCGCTCTATCCACTGCTGCTGTCGAACGAAACCGGCACGCTCGACAGCGCAATCGACTGCGCCGGCGCCGACACCTGCGTCACCGACCGCACCGCGCAACTCATCGACACGGGCTACGACCTGCTGGTCGCGCAGTACGGCGCACCGGGCGCGGCGGCAAGCAGCGGACTGAAGAGCGACGCGTACCAGCGCGCGATCGCCGACACCGCCGCCGGCGTGGGCCAGTTGCTGGCGCGCATCGCGCAGCGCACCACCAACGATCCGAAGGAAGACTGGCTCGTGATCCTCACGACCAGCCACGGCCTCGACACCTTCGGCGGTGCAACCGGCCTGCAGGACAACGACAACAAGACCATCTTCATCGCGAGCAACAAAACGCTCGCGGCGCAAGCCGGCGTCGGCACGGCCGCTCCTGCTGACGCAAGCCTGCTCGCGCTTTCAGCCGCCACCGACATCGCGCCGACCGTGTTGCGTCACCTCGGCGCGCTGCCCGCGGCCGCCGACTACCGCTTCAACGGCCAGGCCCTGCAGGCGGCCACGTCGCTGCGCGGCCTCTCCGCGAAGACGGGTGCGGACAAGCGCAGCATCGAGCTGTCGTGGACGCTCGCCGGCACCACGACCGCGCCAGTGCAGGTGCTGCGCGACGGCAAGCTGGTGGCTACGCTGCCCGCCGGCTCGACTGCCTACGTCGACCCCATCGTCGCCGAGAGCGACGGGGTCTATGCCTACCTGTACACGGTCGTCGCCGGCGAAGCCAGCGTGGCGCTTTCTGCGCAGATCGCCTACGTCAAGCCGGTACCGCCGGAACCGCCGGTGACGCTCGCTCCCACGCTGGTGAACGGGCTGGTCAACTACTACCCGCTCAACGCCCTGCCTGCAGTCGATGCGAAGAGTGCCTCCACGCTCGCCCCTTGGGCTGCCGACGCCAACGGCGGCACGCTGGTCGACGACGGCTTCCCGGCACCTAACAAAGCCAAGGCACTGCGCGTCGACAGCACCGTGAAGAACGCCAGCGGCATGGCCGGCTATCGCCTCGTGCAGAACAGCGACGTAACCACCAACCCGGCGGTCACGGCCTTCACCATCGGCTTCTGGCTGCGCACCGACAACACCTGCAGCCAGGGCGTGAGCAACGGCGGCACGGTGATCGGCAACAAGAACTACACCACCGGCGGCAACGCGGGCCTGGCCATCGGGCTGTTCGGCAGCTGCGAGATCCGCTTCAACGTAGGCACGGGCAGCGCACGCGCCGACAGCAACGGCTACAGCCTGAGCGCTGGCCAGTGGGCCTACGTGGCGGTGGTGATCGACAAGGCCGCGCTCACGATGAAGGGCTATGTGATGGACCCCGTCAGGGGCATCCAGACCAACAGCACCGCCATCACCAGCGCGCTGGTCGACAAGCTCGGCGGCCTGGGCAACGGCCTGGGCCTGAACGAGGACGGCACCGGCCTCTACTACCAGCGCGAAACCTCTTCGCCGCGCGGCGCCATGGACTTCGACGACTTCGCGATCTGGAACCGCTCGCTCACGAACGACGAGCTGACCAGCATCTTCAAGTCGGGCACGCCGCTGTCGACGCTGCCCTGACCCCAATCACCCCCGAGCCCCAAGACAACAACGATTCCAGAGGATCAAACCATGCAAGTTCAAACCCTTCTTTGCGCGCGTCTCGTGCCCGCGCTCGTTCTGGCCTGCGCCCTTTCCGCCTGCGGCGGCAGCGGAGGTGGCGGCGGCTTCGTCGGCGGCACACCGACGCCCCCCACCACGCCCACGCAACCCGACACCGGCGTTGCCCCCGTGAAGAGCTGCGCACCCTGAGCCCCGCCGAACCATGTCCAACCAAAACAACAAGCCCATGACGAACTCACGTCGCAAATTCCTCACCGGCACGGCCACGACCGGCGCCGCCGCCCTTGCGCTCTCGGCCTTTCCGCCGAGCATCCGCCGCGCGCTCGCCATTCCGGCCAACAACAAGACCGGCACCATCCAGGACGTCGAGCACATCGTGATCCTGATGCAGGAGAACCGTTCGTTCGACCAATACTTCGGCACGCTGATGGGCGTGCGCGGCTTCGGCGACCGCTTCACCATTCCGTTGCCAAAGGGCTTGAACGTGTGGCAGCAAAGCGATGCCAGCGGCAAACCTATCCTGCCCTACCACCTCGACAGCCGCAAAGGCAACGCGCAACGCGTGAGCGGCACCCCCCACTCCTGGAGCGACGGCCAGAACGCCTGGGACGGCGGGCGCGCATACCAATGGCCGCGCTACAAGACCAATGCGTCGATGGGCTACTTCAAGGAGGCCGAGGTAACGTTCCAGTTCGCGCTGGCCAATGCCTTCACGCTGTGTGACGACTACCACTGCAGCATGCATACGGGCACCAACTCGAACCGCATGTTCCACTGGACCGGCACCAACGGCCCCACGGGCGCCAACGTGGCCACCGTCAACAACGAATGGGACGACATCGGCCCGTCCACCACCGGCTACGAGTGGAAGACCTACCCCGAGCGGCTGCAGGAAGCCAAGGTCAGCTGGATCATCTACCAGAGCCTGCCGGACAACTTCACCGACAACCCGTTGGCCGGCTTCAAGCAGTACCGCAAGGCCAACGAGGATTCGGGCAAGCCGGTGAGCAACGACGGCCCGTCGCCCGCCTACGACCCGGCCAGCGACGACGCCGGCAACCCGCTCTACAAGGGCATTGCCAACACCATGCCCGACGGCGGCTTCCTCGAGCAGTTCCGCCAGGACATCAAGAACGGCAAGCTGCCGAAGGTGTCGTGGATCGTTGCGCCCGCGGCCTACTCCGAGCACCCCGGCCCCTCGAGCCCGGTGCAGGGCGGCTGGTACATCCAGGAAACGCTGGACGCGCTCACCGCCGTGCCGGACGTGTGGAGCAAGACCGTGCTGCTCATCAACTTCGACGAGAACGACGGCTACTTCGACCACTACCCCTCGCCGGCCGCGCCCTCGCTCAACCCCGACGGCTCGATGGCCGGCAAGACCACGCTGCCCGAGGCCGACCTCGCCGTGGAGCGCTTCACGCACCCGAAGCCGCCGGGCACCAGCGGCCAGCCCGCACCTGATGGCCGTGTGTACGGCCCCGGCGTGCGCGTGCCGATGTATGTCGTCTCGCCGTGGAGCCGCGGCGGTTGGGTCAATTCGCAGGCCTTCGACCACACCTCGGTGATCCGCTTCATCGAGGCACGCTTCGGCGTGAAGGAGCCCAACATCTCGCCGTTCCGCCGCGCAGTGTGCGGCGACCTCACCAGTGCATTCAACTTCGCCACGCCCAACACGGAAGCGCTGCCCACGCTGACGGGACGCACGACCAAGGCTGACGCCGACAAGCTGCGTGCCGACCAGCAGGCCCTGGCGCAAGTGGCGTTGCCGCTCGACCCGCAACTGCCGCGCCAGGCCACCGGCACACGCCCCTCGCGCGCCCTGCCATACGAGCTGCACACGAGCGCGCGCGCCGATGTCATCAAGGGCCAGATGCGGCTGATCTTCAAGAACAGCGGCAAGGCCGCGGCCGTGTTCCATGTGTACGACAAGCTCAACCTCGACCGCCTGCCGCGCCGTTACATGGTCGAGCCCGGCAAGACGCTCGACGACACGTGGAACCCCACGACCGACAACAGCGGCTTCTACGACCTCTGGGTGCTCGGGCCAAGCGGCTATCACCGCCACTTCAAGGGCGACCTCAACCGGCTTCGCGCCGGTGGCGCACCCAACCCCGAAGTACAGGTGTGCTACGACATTGCAAACGGCAACGTGTACCTGGAAATGCTCAACGGCGGTGGTGGCGCCTGCAAGTTCACAGTGCGCGCCAAGGCCTACCGCGACGACGGCCCGTGGAACGCCACGGTGAGCGGCGGCGGCAAGGCCGAGCAACTGTGGGTGCTGGCCAGCAGCGGCCAGTGGTACGACTTCGCCGTTACCTGCGATGCCGATCCGGCCTTCTATCGCCGCTTTGCCGGCCGCGTCGAAACCGGCAAGCACTCGGTGAGCGATCCGGCCATGGGCCTCGCCGATCTCTGACAACGGACGGGGCCAACGCACCTGCATCGGGATATTGGCCGGCACAATTGCACGGCCCCTGTGCCTGTTCACGTGCAACCGGGGCGGCTGTCACACTGACGCCGCCCCTTTTTCTTTTTTACGCCGGCATTCCATGCTCCAAGAAGAACGATTCCTGCGCATCCGCAGCCTGCTCGCCACCTTCTCGCGACTCAGCGTCGAGCGCGTCATGCAGGACCTCACGGTGTCGCGCGAAACGGTGCGCCGCGACCTGCTCGAACTCGAAGGCCTGGGCGAACTGCGCCGCGTGCATGGCGGTGCCGTTGCCATCAAGGCGGAGCCCGAGCCGCCGCTCGCGGTGCGGCTGGTGGCGCGCCAGCGCGAAAAGCGCGCCATTGCCAAGGCCGCCGTCGCACTACTGCGGCCGGGGCAGACCATCTTCATGGACGCGGGCAGCACCATGTCGATCTGCGCGGAAGAGATCGGCACGCTGAGCGGCATGACGGTCATCACCAACTCGCTGAACATCGCGCTCAAGTTCGCGGGCGCGGGCGAAGGCCGGCTCACCGGCAACCAGACCATCCTGCTGGGCGGCCAGATCGACGTGAAGGCGCAGGCCACCTGCGGCGACACCACGGTCGAGGCCATCCGCCGCTACCGCGCCGACGTGGCGCTGCTGTCGCCGGTGGGGCTGCACGCCAAGCACGGCGCGATGAGCTTCGAGCACCACGAGGCCACCGTGGCGCGCGCCATGGCCGAGCAGGCGCAGCAACTGGTGCTGTTGGCCGACCACGCCAAGATCGGCCAGGCCAGCCGCGTGACCTATGCGCGGACGACGGACATCGACGTGGTGGTCACCGATGCCAAGGCGCGCGAACTGCCGGGGCTGTCGGCACTGCGCAAGGCGTGCGAGCGGGTGATAGTGGCCTGAGGCGCATCGCATGCTGCGACCGGACGCGCCCCCTGCCTCACGATGGGCGATGGCGGCCCTGGGTGCCGCAGCCTTCTTGCTCGCATCCGCGCCGGGCCTGGCTTCCGCTGCATCGGGCTGCCTCGAAACGGCCATGCAAGCCCCTTCGCCGTCGCGCGCACTCGCGATGGCGAGCTTCGCACTGCAGGAGCACGAGGCCTTCGGCGGCCAGTCCATGGATGCCGAAGGCCGCATGACCGAAGCCGGCGACTCCGAAGCCGAGGACACGCGCCGCACGGTGCCGGGCCTCGCGCCATGGCAGCGGGTGCTGGGCTACTGGCAGGCCGTCGATCCGCAGTCCCCCGTCGCTCGTTCGCTTCGGCGCACTGCGGGGCGCCGACCGGCACCTGCTGATGCAGGCGTTGAACGAGGCGACGGCCGGGCGCCTGCAGGGCATGGGCGTCGGCCCCGACGAGGGGCTTGATTCAGTGGAGCTGCGCGCCATTCAGGCCGCACTGAGCCGGGTCGCGGTGATCGACACGCCCTGGTCCGCGGCCTTCATCAGCTGGCTGGCGCGGCAGGCGGGGTTGGCAGACGACGAGTTCGTGTTCTCCGAGGCACATGTCGACTATGCGGGCGCTGCGTGGCAAGCCGGCGTCGAGGAGGCTGCGGGCCGCCCCACGCGCTACGCCCTGCGCGCCTGCGATCTGACACGCACGCCGCCGCGCGTCGGCGACCTGGTCTGCCAGGCACGCGGCGCGGGCGCCGGATTCGACACCTTCGACAAGATCGGTGAAGTGCTAGCCGCGCGGGACACCGGCGGCGAACCGCTGCCCATGCATTGCGACGTGGTGGTGGCTGTGGATGCCACGGGCTTCGACACCGTGGGCGGCAACGTGCTGCAGTCGGTCACGCGGCGCCGGCTCGACTTTGCGCCGGGCACGCGCTGGCTGGACCCGAGCTACCTGCCCGAGGGATGCACGCCGGGCGCTCCGGGGTGCATTGATCGCCACATGAGCCGCCAGCCCTGGTCGCTGCTGCTGCAGTGGCGCTGAGCGCGCTTACGCTTCCTTGTAGTACGCCTCGACTGTGCCCTTGAGCTTGAGCAGCAGCGGCTTGCCCTTGCGATCGAGGGTCTTGCCGGCGGGCACCTTGATCCAGCCTTCGCTGATGCAGTATTCCTCGACGTCGAGGCGGTCCTTGCCGTTGAAACGGATGCCGATATCGTGCTCGAACGCGGCGGCCACGTGGTGCGGGCTGCGCGGATCGATGGAGAGGTGGTCGGGAAGGGGTGGGCGGGGAGTGGCTTCTGTCATGGCGCGTGATGATAGGGGCTCCCGGGCCCGACCCTATCGCCGCTTCTTCGCGGGCCTTGCAGGCGGCTTGGGCGCGAAGCCCAAGGCGCCCCGCGCCAGTGCGTCGGCCTCGCCGTTGCGGTGGCGCGGAATCCACTGCACGCGCACGTCGTCGAAGCTGCCGAGCAAGGCGCGCGCATCGTCGAACAGGCCGGCCAGGCGCTCGATCGGTTTCGCCCCGGCCGGGCCGAGCTGCTCGACCAGGATGCTGTTGTCGCTGTAGGCCCGCACCGCCGTCGCACCCCGCTCGCGCAGGTCTTGCAGCGCGAGCGTCAGCGCCCGCAGTTCGGCCTCGTTGTTGCAGCCTGTGGCATGCGTGGCTTGCGACAGCGTGTGGCGCTTGCCGTCAGGCGCGGTGATGACGGCGCCGATGCCCATGCGCCCCGGGTTGGGCATGGCGCTGCCGTCGCAGTAGACGGTCCACGGAAGGCTGTCGGGCCTGGCTTCTCCTGCACTCATTCAGCAGTTGCCGCGCTTGATGCCTGCGAGGTTCTGGCAGGGCCGCTGGCCGGGCGGCGGCCCAGGGTCGTGCACATGCGGCGGCGGCCGGCGAATGGGGCGCACGCCGTCGTAGTACGGGTCAGGGCTCAGGATGACGACGGCCGGGGGATCGGCCGCCGCGGGCTGCGTGTCGGCGGGATAGCGCGGGATGATGGCCGGGCCCGAAGGCGGATTGCTCGCCACCTGGTTGGGCGGTGCAATCGGTGCTGTCGGGGTCGGCGCCGGTGTGTAGTCCGGCCGGCGCGCCTCGGCGGGCGGCGACTCAAGGATCGGCACCTGCCGCGACTGCTTGCTGCCCGCCGGGCAAGCCACGTTGGTGTAGGAGATGGCCCCGCTGGCGTCCGTGCAGCGCACCACCTCCGCCGCATGTGCGCCCAGCGCCGCAGCGAAGATCATGAGGGAGGCAGCCAAGGTGCGCATCAGTCGATTTTTCGGCAGGGTTGCAGTCAGGTCAAACACCCGGGGACCGCCCCGGGTCATCCACTGTAGCCGTTGCGAGCGCGTTGTGCACCTGCGGCATGATCGCGGGCATGGAAAACCACCGCCCGCACCCGCTCGTCATCGTCAAGCTTGGAGACACCTTCGAGGCCCTGCGCGCGCAGCGCGGCGACTTCGAGCACTGGATCGCCGACGGGCTCGACACGCACGCGCTGCCCCTGCTGGTGGTCGATCCGCGCCGCGGCGACGCCCTGCCCGACCCGGCCGAAGTGTCAGGCGCGGTCGTCACGGGTTCGCACGCGATGGTGTCGCACCGCGAACCCTGGAGCGAGACCACGGCCGCCTGGCTCGCGCAGCTCGTGGCGCGCGACACGCCGGTGCTCGGCATCTGCTACGGCCACCAGTTGCTCGCGCATGCGCTCGGCGGCGAGGCCGGCGACCACCCGCAGGGCGCGGAGGTCGGCACCGTGACCGTCACGCTCGACGATGCCGCCGCTACCGACCAGTTGCTGCGCGGCCTGCCCGCGCAGTTCCCGGCCCACGTGGTGCACTGGCAGAGCGCTCTGCGCCTGCCCGAAGGCGCGGTGCGGCTGGCCGGCAACGACCACGAGCCGGTGCACGCGTTCCGCGCGGGCGCGCATGCCTGGGGCGTGCAGTTCCATCCCGAGTTCGACGCCGACGTCATGCGCGGCTACATCGACCAGCTGGCCGGCGACCTGGCTCGCGCCGGCACCGACCCGGCCGCACTGCGCGAGCACGTGGTCCCGACCGATGCAGCGGCCGGCCTGCTCGGGCGCTTCGCACGGATCGTCGAAGCGCATCACGGCGTCTGACGCCATGCGCTGACAAAAAGCGCGTTTCGCTTCGGTTAAGGTGCGGTCCATTCGCCGTTTGCCCAACCCATCTTTCATGACCACTCCCTCCCCCGCGCCGACCCGCAAGCATTTTTCGATGCTCCGGGAATTCCACCTGGCCGACGCCTTCACGCTCGGCAATGCAGCCTGCGGGGTGGGCGCGGTGTTCCTCGCAATGGCCTTCATGGCGAGCCAGTCGCTCGCGCAGTTCCTGTGGTCGGCCGCGCTCGCACCGGCCGCTTTCATCTTCGACGTGCTCGATGGCCGGATCGCGCGCTGGCGCCAGACGCAATCCGCCCTCGGTCGCGAGCTCGACTCGCTGGCCGACATCATCTCCTTCGGCATGGCGCCCGCCGCGCTCGGCTTCGCCGCCGGACTGAACGGCGGCTGGGACTGCGTGATCCTGATCTATTTCGTGGGCTGCGGCGTGAGCCGGCTTGCGCGCTTCAACGTGACGGCCGAGGCACTGTCGGCCGGCTCCGACAAGGTGAAGTACTTCGAGGGCACCCCCATCCCGACCAGCGTGGTGCTGGTGGGCGTGCTGGCATACGCGGCCTGGCAGGGCCACATCGGCAGCGCCTTGTGGGGCGGCGCCTGGGTCATCGGGCCGTGGCAGTTGCATCCGCTGACGCTGCTGTTCGCCCTGTCGGGCACGCTCATGATCAGCAAGACGCTGCGAATCCCGAAGTTCTGACCGCTCACTCAAGACGAAGGAGACACGCCGATGACCATGAAGCTGTATTTCGACCCGCACAGCCGCTCGCACATCGCCAAGTGGATGCTCGACGAAGCCGGCGCCGACTACGAGATCGTGACCACCCTGCTCAAGGACAAGGCGCACAAGAAGCCTGAGTTCCTGAAGATCAACCCGGCGGGCAAGCTGCCGGCGCTGGTCGACGGCCAGGCGCGCGTCTTCGAGAACGCCGCCATCTGCATGTACGTGGCCGAGAGGTTTCCCGGCAAGCGGCTCGCTCCCCCCGTCGGCACACCGGACCGGGGCCGCTACCTGTCGCTGATGGTCTATTCGACCGCGCAGCTGGAGCCCGCAATGGGCGACGCCATCCTGAAGATCCGCAGCAACAACAGCGCGCGCGGCTGGACCAATTTCGAAGCGGCCAAGGACGCGGTCGAGCGCGAACTGCGCTACGGGCCCTACCTGTTCGGCGCGCAATTCACCGCGGCCGACGTGATGATCGGCTCGATGCTCATCTGGCACCGCGCCTTCGGCGGCGTCCTGAACCGGCCTACGCTCGACGCCTACATCGACCGGCTGCAGGCCCGGCCCAAGGGCATGAAGTTCGGCTGAACTCTGCGCGGCATGCCGTGCTGGTGACAACGCGCGGCAAAGGTACGTCCTTTAATCGGCTTCCTTGTTCCTTCCAATAAGAGAGACGCCCGCATGACATCGAAGAACGCCACGCCTTCCCGGTTTTCGCTCACGGCCCTTTCCGTGGGCCTGGTCGCCCTGCTCGCCGCCTGCGCGAGCACGCCGCCGCCCGGCGGGCGCAGCGTGACCATCGAGCGCACTACCTTCGGCATCCCGCACATCACCGCGCCGGACTACGAGGGCCTGGCGTACGGCAGCGCCTATGCGCATGCGCAGGACAACGTCTGCCAGACGGCCGAGCACCTGCTCACACTGCGCGGCGAGCGCTCGCAGTTCCTGGGCGCGCAGAACACCGGCGACCTGGGCCTGGGCCGCGCGCCGAATGCGCAGATCGACCTGTTCATCCGCTATCACATGGACGACGCCGCGCTGGCGCGTGCAGGCGCTACCACGAGCCCCGACGTGCAGGCCGCGCTGCGCGGCTACGTGGCCGGCTACAACCGCTACCTGCAAGACGCCGGCCCCAACGGGTTGCCCGAAGCCTGCCGCGGCAAGCCCTGGGTGCGGCCGATGACGGCTGGCGACCTGTCGCGCGCCACCGAGATGTCGATGATCCAGGGCGGCCTGGGCGCGCTGGCCGGCGCAGTGCTGGCCGCGGTGCCGCCCGCCCCCGGCGCCAAAACAAGCGCCGCGCCGGTGGACCTGAAGGAAGCCGTGGCCGAAATCGGCCGCCACAGCTTCAACGCCAACCCCGAGGGCGGCGAGCTCGGTTCCAACGGCTGGGCCTTCGGGCGCAACGCCACGCCGGACGGCAAGGGCCTGCTGCTGGGCAACCCGCACTTTCCGTGGACCGGCACCAACCGCTTCTGGGAAATGCACCTCACCATCCCCGGCAAGCTCGACGTGATGGGCGCCACCGGCGGCCTGAGCCCGGTGGTGGCCATCGGCTTCAACAAGGACGTGGCCTGGACGCACACCGTGTCGACCGGCAAGCGCTTCACCCTATACGAGCTGAAGCTCGACCCCAATGACCCGACCGTGTACCTGGTCGACGGCCAGCCGAAGAAGATGGTCGCGCGCACCGTGGCACTGCCCACCGCGGCAACGGGCGGCGGCACGCCGCCGGTGCAGCACACCTTCTATTCGACCGACTGGGGCTCCGTGATCTCGCTGCCGCGCGCCGGCCTGGGCTGGACCGCGCAGAAGGCCTACGCCATCCGCGACGCCAACACGCTCAACGTGCGCTCGGCCGAGAGCTGGATGAAGATGGCGCTGGCCCGCAACGTGACCGAACTGCGCGCCGCCATGGGCAACCAGGGCATGCCGTGGATCAACACCATCGCGGCCGACCGCGACGGCAACGCGATGTACGCCGACCTGTCGGTGGTGCCCGACGTATCGGCCGACATGCTGAAGAGTTGCGCGCCCTCGCCCGCCGCCGCCGCGCTGCTCAACGCGGCCGGGCTGCCGGTGCTCGACGGCTCGCGCAGCGCCTGCGCATGGAACCGCGACAGCGCGGCCGCAGCGCCCGGCATCATCGCGCCGGCGCGCATGCCGGTGCTCATCACACCGGAATACGTGCAGAACAGCAACGACAGCTTCTGGCTCAGCAACCCCGAAACCGCGCCGATGGCGGGCGTGTCGCCGTTGGTGGGCCCGATCGGCGTGCCGCAACGGCTGCGCACGCGCAGCGCGATCATGGAAATCCGCGGCCGGCTCTCGGGCGGCGACGGCCTGCCCGGAAACCGCATGGGCGCGGCCGAGCTGCGCAGCGTGATCTTCCGCGACAGGAATCTCGCAGGCATGCTGGTGATGGCCGACCTGCAGGCCGCCTGCAGCGCCGCCGGTAACACGCTCACCACCGATCAGGCATTGGGCTGCCGCGTGCTCACCGCCTGGGACCGTACCAGCAATGCCGAATCGAAGGGCGCACCGCTGTTCCGCGAGTTCTGGCGCAAGACGAAGGACGTGCCCAAGGTCTGGCGCGTGCCGTTCGACCCCGCGCAGCCAGTGGCGACGCCCGCCGGGCTCGACATGGCCACGCCGGCCACGCGCGAAGCCGTGTTCAAGGCGCTGGGCGACGCGGTCGGCATCCTACGCACCGCCGGCTTCGCGGCCGACGTGCCGCTGGGCGTGCCGCAGTCGCGCCTGGTGCGCGGCCAGAAGATCGCGCTGCACGGCGGCGACGAGTTCGAGGGCGTGCTCAACAAGCTGGAGTCGCAGGGCCAGTCGCTGATAGACCCGAAGGGCTACAACGTCAACTACGGCAGCAGCTACATGCAGGTCGTGACCTTCGACGCCAACGGCCCGGTCGCTCAAGGCCTGTTGACCTACGGCCAGAGCAGCGACCCGGCTTCGCCGCGCGCCTACGACCAGTTGCCGCTGTTCGCGGCCAAGCAGTGGCACCCGCTGCCGTTCCACCCCGCCGACGTGCGGGCACAGCGCGAAGGCACACCGCTGCAGCTCGCGTACTGACACCGCCCATCCATGTCACAGCAAACCGCCCCTTCCCACACCGCCCCGAGCGGGCTCGACGAACTGATCCGCATCGCCGAGGCGCAGCCGCTGTCGCCAGCCTGCGATCACTTCTACTTCCTGCGCCACGGGCAGACCGGCCGCAATGCGCTGCGCATCTTCCAGGCGGTGGACGAGCCCCTGAGCGAGCTTGGTCTGCAGCAGGCCGCGCGCGCCGCCGGGCTGCTGGCCGGCGAGCCGATCAGCACCGTCGTGTGCAGCGACGCGCGGCGCGCGCACGACACCGCGTACACCGTGGCCACGACGCTGAAGCTCGTGCCGGCCGCACAGGCCGCGCTGCGCGAGCGCAACTTCGGCGCGCTGATCGGCACCTCGTCCGTCAACATCGACTGGGCCTGCGAGCCGGAGGGCGGCGAAACGCTCACGCAGTTCGTCGCACGCACGCGCGACGCGCTCGACACGGCCCTGCGGCTGCCCGCCCCGGTGCTGGTGGTGGCACATGGCGGCACGCTCTACGCGCTGGCCGCCCTGCTGGGCGTGCCGGTCGACGTCGGCCTGCTCGGCAATGCGCAGCCCTTGCGTTTCGAGCGCCGCGGCCCCACATGGGCCGTGACGCCGCTGCTGCGGCAAGCCGACGGCGACGCAGCCCTGGCCTAGCCTCCCCCCACTCCTCGGGCCTTGTTGCCGTCCACCCAACGAACCGCCACACACCATGGAATTCAAGGACTACTACAGCGCACTGGGCATCGACCGCACCGCGTCCGACGACGAAGTGCGCAAGGCCTACCGCAAGCTCGCCCGCAAGTACCACCCCGACGTCAGCACCGAGCCCGACGCCGAGAAGCGCATGCGCGACATCAACGAGGCCAAGGACGTGCTTGGCGACAAGGAAAAGCGCGCTGCCTACGACGCGCTGGCCGATCGTGTCGCGCGCGGAGGCCATCCCGAGGGCGACTTCCAGCCGCCGCCGGGCTGGGACGAAGGCTTCGAGTTTCACCGCGGCCCGCGCCAGGGCCCGGCCGACCACGCTGACTTCAGCGAATTCTTCTCGTCGCTGTTCGGCGAGGCCGAACGCCGCGGCGCCGCGCGGCAGAACTTCCGCGCGCGCGGCGAAGACCATCATGCGGCCATCGAGATCACGCTCGAAGACGCGCTCAACGGCGCCGAGCGCGAGATCACGCTGCGCGCGCAGACCGTCGACGCACAGGGCCACCCGCAGTGGGAGAACCGCACGCTCAGCGTGAAGATCCCGCCGGGCGTGCACCCGGGCCAGTTCATCCGCCTCGCGGGGCAAGGCATGCCCGGCCACGGCGGCGAGCCGCCCGGGGACCTGTACCTCGAGGTGCGCATCGCGCCGCACAAGCTGTACCGCGTGGAAGAGCGCGACCTGTACATGACGCTGCCCATCACGCCCACCGAAGCCGCGCTAGGTGCGCAGGTGCAGGTGCCAACGCCCACCGGCGGCGTGGTCGAAGTGACCGTGCCGCGCAACGCGCGCAACGGCCTGAAGCTGCGGCTCAAGGGCCGTGGCTTCGCAGGCAAGACGCCCGGCGACCTGTACCTGCTGCTCGACATTGCGCTGCCGCCCGCCGACAGCGACGATGCGCGCAAAGCCTACGAACAGCTGGCGCAAGCCACGGCATCGTTCCACCCACGCCAGCATCTGGGAGTCTGAGCATGGTGAATTTCACTGTCACAACCGCCACCGCCGTCAGTGCCTCGCAGCCGCTCGCGGCGAGTGAACTGGCGCACGCCGTTGGCGCCGACACCGCCTGGGTCGTGCAACTGGTCGAGGTCGGCATCCTGCGGATCGAAACGACCGAGACCCAACCCGAGCGCTGGCAGTTCTCCAGCGCCGACCTGCAGCACGCGCTCGAAGCGCGCCGGCTGGAGCGCGACTTCGGCGTGGGGCTCGACGCTGCCGCGCTGATCCTCGACCTGCAGCACGAGGTGCGCCGGCTCAAGGCGGTGCTGCAGGCGCGCGGCCTGCGCTGAGCTACTGCATCTGCTGCAGGTTGCCGATGCGCACCAGCATCTCGGTGAACATCTGCAGGTCGGCGTCGAGGTCGGGCACTTCCTTGTATTCCTTGGCGTTGTGCCCGGTGTACTTCTTGCCGGGCATGCCGGGGCCGAAGCTGATCGCGTTGGGCATCTGCTTGGCCGTGGTGGCGCCGGCCGCGGATACTGGCTTGGCCTCGAGGCCGGTGGTGTCGCCGTAGATGTTGAGCAGCGTCGTCAGCCACTGGCCAGAAGGGTCGCGCGCCATCCAGTTGCCCTGGTCGTACTTGATCTCGACTGTGGCCTTGTTCGCCGCAGCCCAGTCATTGATCTTCGCGGTGACTTGGGTCTTGAGTTCTTCGGGCGTGCGGCCGCGCGGCATGCGCGTGTTGACCGCCACTACCACGCGGCCGTCGGCACCGGTGCGGATCAGGTTGGGAGAGAAAGTCAGTGGCCCCATGAAGTCGTCCCTGTAACCCAGACCGATCTTCTCGCCGAGGTAGCCGGTGCCGTAGAGCGCATCGACGTACTTCACCGCCTTGAGGAACTGGTTGTCGGCCAGCGCGACGCCGGACTCCAGCAGGAACAGGCCCAGCCGCGGCAGCGGATTCACGCCGTTCTGGGGCTCCGAGCCATGGGCCGAGGTGCCGGTGACCTTGATGGCGATGCTGTCCCCGTCACGCGTGATGGCAATCGCAAACTTGCCGCCCTGCGGTTCGTACTTCTGCAGGAAGGCCGGCTTCGCGGCTTCGAGCTTTGCGAGCACCGCAGCGAGGTCACCGCCCTTGAGCGTGGCGGTGGCGGTCTGCGAAATCGCGTTGACCGCGGCGGCTGCGCCCATGTCCGTGATCGCGGTGACTGCACCATCGGTTTTCTCCGCAGGGAAGAACACACTTAGCGAGCCCGCGCCCTTCTCGGCCACGACTGCGGGGTAGCCGCTGTCGAGCACGATGTTGTAGGCCGGCAGCGGCACCTTGCCGCGGTAGTACTCCATGGCGTCGCCACCGGTTTCCTCGGTGGTCTCGATCATCAGGCGCATGGTGCGCTGGATCGGCAGGCCGCTTTCCTTCACCGTCTTCATTGCGTAGAGCACGGCCGCGATGGAGCCCTTGTCGTCGATGGTGCCGCGGCCGTAGAGGCGATCGCCCACGCGCACCATGGTGAACGGATCGAGCCGCGTACCGTCGTCGAGCACCCACTCGGACAGCACCGCGGGCACCACGTCGGAATGCGTGAGGATGCCGAACTCTTCAGTGCCCTTGCCCTTGAGGCTGACTTCGAAGATGCGGTTGTCGACGTTGCGGTAAGCAAGCCCGAAGTCTCGCGCCATCTTCTCGACCAGCTTGCCGAAGTCGATGATCGTCGGGTTCTCGTGCGGCGGGATCTGCACGTTGCGCGCAGTCGGCAGCGCCACCATGGCACCGAGGCTCGCGATCACGCCCTTCTGGTTGTGCAGGCGGTTGTACAGGCCGAGCAGACGCGCGATGTTGGTGAGGTCGTCGCCGGCCAGCGGTGCCTTCTTGCGATAGGCGGCCACGGCGGGCTTCAGTTCGGGGTTGGCCTTCTCGGCCTGGGCCAGGAAAGCGTTGAAGCTGGAGGCGGGCTTGCCGCCTTGCCAGGCCGCGGCCAACTGGTCGAGCGCGGGTTTCTTGAGCGTCTCCGAGAAGGCCGGTGCGGTGAGGCCAACTGCCATCAAGCCCATGGTGAGGGCTGGCAACGAGAAGCGAAATTGCAGCATGTGCGTGACTCCCTTTTCACAAAAATGGAAGCCTTCGACGATACCCGAGCCACGCGCTGCGACAGGTCTCTGCGCACTACGAAGAAACGTTGCGCACGAGGGAGAAAGCGCGGCTTTAAGTTCGCCAACCGCGTGCGTTACTGCATCTGCTGCAGGTTGCCGATGCGCACCAGCATCTCGGTGAACATCTGCATGTCGGCGTCGAGGTCGGGCACTTCCTTGTACTCCTTGGCGTTGTGCGCCGTGTACTTCTTGCCGGGCATCGCGGGGCCGAAGTTGATGGCGTTGGGCATCAGCTTCGCGGTGGTGCTGCCAGCCGTGGGCACCGGCTTGGCCTCGAGGCCGGTGGTGTCGCCGTAGATGTTCAGGAGGGTCGAGAGCCACGCGCCCTTCGGGTCGCGCGCCATCCAGTTGCCCTGGTCGTAGGCAACCTCGAGCTTCACGTTGTTCGCGCTCGCCCACGCATCGATCTTCGACGTGACCTGCGCCTTCAGCTCGTCGGGTGTGCGCCCGCGCGGCATGCGCGCGTTGACCGTGACTTCGAGCCTGCCGTCGCTGCCCATGCGCACGAGGTTGGGCGAGAAGGTCAGCGGGCCCATGAAGTCGTCGGCGTAGCCCAGGCCCATCTTCTCGCCGAGGTAGCCGGTACCGTAGAGCGCGTCGATGTACTTCACGGCCTTCAGGTAGTGGTTGGCGGCCAGTGACACGCCGGACTCCTGCAGGAACAGCGCGAGGCGCGGCAGCGGGTTCACGCCTTCCTCCGGCCGCGAACCATGGGCCGAAACGCCTGTCACTTTCAGCTCGATGCTGTCGGCGCCACGCGCAATGTCGATGGCGAACTTGCCGCCCTGCCCTTCGTATTTCTGCAGGAAGGCCGGCTTTGCTGCTTCGAGCTTTGCGAGCGCGGCCGCAAGATCGCCGCCCTTGAGCGTGGCCATCGCCGTCTGCGAAATCGCGTTGGCCGATGCGGCGCCGCTCATGGC
Organism: Variovorax sp. YR566; assembly: GCF_051992195.1. NCBI lineage: Bacteria > Pseudomonadati > Pseudomonadota > Betaproteobacteria > Burkholderiales > Comamonadaceae > Variovorax > Variovorax sp. YR566. The sequence goes on from NZ_CP197092.1 coordinate 4,534,533, forward strand.
CGTGATGGCTGTCGATGCGCCATCCGCCTGCTCCGCCGGGAACAACACCTTCAGCGCGCCCGAGCCCTTCTCTGCAACCACGGCCGGGTACTTGCTGTCGAGCACGATGTTGTAGGCCGGCAGCTGCGTTTTGGTGCGGTAGTACTGCATCGCGTCGCCACCGGTTTCCTCGGTGGTCTCGATCATCAGGCGAATGCTGCGCTCGATGGGCAGGCCGCTTTCCTTCACGGCCTTCATCGCGTAGAGCACTGCGGCGATCGAGCCCTTGTCGTCGATGGTGCCGCGGCCGTAGAGAAAGTCGCCCACTCGGGTCATCTTGAAGGGGTCGAGCCGCGTGCCATCGTCGAGCACCCATTCGGACAGCACCGCAGGCACCACGTCGGAATGCGTGAGGATGCCGAACTCCTCGCTGCCCTTGCCCCTGAGGCTGACTTCGAAGATGCGGTTGTCGACGTTGCGGTAGGCAAGCCCGAAGTCGGTCGCCATCTTCTGCACCAGCTGGCCGAACTCGATGATCGGCGCGCTTTCATGGGGCGGCACCTGCACGTTGCGCACCGTCGGAATCGCGACCATGGTGCCGATGCTCGCAATCACAGCCTGCTGGTTCTTCAAGCGGTTGTAGAGGCCGAGCAGGCGCGCAATGTTGACGAGGTCGTCGCCGGCCAGCGAGGCCTTCTTGCTGCGGTAGGCATTCACGCTGCCCCGCAACGCGGGCTGGCTCTTTGCGACCTGCGCAAGGAAGGCGTTGAAGTCGGCGGCCGGCTTGCCGGCCTGCCACGCGGCGGCGAGCTGATCGAGTTGGGGCTTCTTGATGGTTTCGGCGTGCGCCTGCGCACCAAGGGCGAGCGCGACGCCCAAGGAAAGCGCCGACAATGAAAATCGAAAATGCTGCATCAGGGTCTCCCCCTCATTCTGAAAAAACTCCCCGACGATAGCCGAGCAAAGAATCGAACGAACAATGAGCAACAGCACCGACAAGATCCGCTGCGCCTGGGCCCAGACCGACCCGCTGCTGGCCGCCTATCACGACGCCGAATGGGGTGTGCCCGAGCGCGACAGCCGCGCGCTGTGGGAAAAGCTCATGCTCGACGGCTTCCAGGCTGGCCTCTCGTGGCTCACCATCCTGCGCAAGCGCGACGCGTTCCGCAAGGCCTTCAAAGGCTTCGTGCCGGAGAAGATCGTCAAATTCACCGAGGCCGATGTCGAGCGGCTGATGCAGGACGCCGGCATCGTGCGCTCGCGCTCGAAGATCGAGGCCACCATCGGCAATGCACGCGCCTACCTCGCGATGCAGGCGGCGGGTGAAGATTTCTCCGAATTCATCTGGGGCATGGCGGGCGGCAAGCCCATCGTCAACCGCACCGGTAGCGTTCCGGTGAAGACGCCGCTGTCGGAGGATATTTCCGCAGCGCTCAAGAAGCGCGGCTTCAAGTTCGTGGGCCCCGTCATCGTCTACGCGTGGATGCAGGCCACAGGCATCGTGGACGACCACGCGCACGACTGCCACCGGCACGGCGCCAAACACAACCCCAAGCCCCAATGAAAAAACCGGACGCTGCTTTCGCAGGTCCGGTTTTTTATTGACGTGTGACTGAGGCGGCTTGCGCCGCCTTCAATTACAGGCCGGCTTGACGCGTGAAGGTCAGGCCCTTCGCTTGCGAGGGGATCACGCTGCCAGCGAAGGTTTCGGGGCGCAGGTTCTGGCCAGGTGCGTGCGCAGCGGCAACAGCCTCGCTGCGAACAGTGGCGCGGTCGACCGAAGCGGCCAGGGCGGGCGTTGCGGTCGACGCAGCGCCTTCGTTGTCGCCATAAGCGTTGCCGGCACGGGCAGCTGCCACGGCTTGGGGCGCCACTTCGGCGCGGCTGTAGCCGGAGGTCAGGGGCTGAACGCCTTCGTAGGTTTCTGCATGGGCGCCAGCGGCGGCGAGCAGGGACAGAGCGGCGGCGGCGAGGATGTTCGAGGTCTTCATTTCAATTCCTTCTTCATTGGGCTTTTGGGTGCCCCAAGTGTGCACCGCGATTGCTAGGGTAAACCCCCGCTCAATCGAATCGCAGTGTTCATGAAATTGAAACAATAACGAGGAACTTTCGGTCGAGGCTAACTCAACTGTCCTTTCGGTCGCCGGAAATGCGGTTAGTTTGTGTACTTTTCTTCTAGCCCGTCAAGCGACGGCCATCGCGCAAGCAAATCCAAGCACGTTGCATGCCAGCTACTGCACCCTCCAAGCTCTCTGTCTCCCCAATGGGCCCGGTCCGTGAGCTTTGCACAATTCGCAATTCACAAAAGATCGTGCTCATAATGAAGGCTTGATTGGGCAAATGGTTGCGAATGAGCCTCGCCGTATTTGCGAATCTTGCAAATAACCGGATCAAGCGATGAAGAAGACTTTCATGGGCGTGCGGCTGCGCAGCCTGCGCGAAGAGCGCGGCCTGAGCCAACTCGCGCTCGCGCAGCAGTTGGGCCTGTCGCCCAGCTACCTGAACCAGATCGAGCAGAACCAGCGGCCGCTCACGGTGCCGGTGCTTCTGCGCCTGCATGCCACGCTGGGCGTCGACATCCAGGCCTTCTCCGAAGACGAAGAAGCGCGCCTCATCGCCAGCCTGCGCGAGGCACTGGCCGACAACCCCGGCGGCGATGCCGTCGCGCTGGCCGAGCTGCGCGAAGTCGCCACCCAGATGCCCGCCGTGGGCCGCGCATTGGTCGCGCTGCACCAGCGCCATCGCGATGCGATGGAGCGGCTCGAAGCACTGGCAGGCGAACTCGGCGACGGACGCGGCGATCTCGCGCGGATGCCGCAGGCGCGGCCCATGCCCTTCGAGGAAGTGCGCGACTTCTTCTTCGCACATCAAAACCACATCGCGCCGCTCGACGAAGCAGCCGAAGCCCTCGCCGCGCAATGGCGCCTGCGCGAAGGCAGCCCCGGCGACCGCCTCGCGCGCCAGTTGCTCGATACGCATGGCGTGCGGGTTGTGCCCGCCGAAGACGGCGAGGCCGGCGCGCAGCGGCGCTACGACCCGGGCTCGCGCGTGCTGAGGCTCTCGCCCTACCTGGAGCCCGGGCAGCATGCATTCCAGCTCGCCACGCAGCTCGCCTTCTTCGAAGTGGGCGACATGCTCGACGAGCTGGTGGCCGCCGCGCCGCTGTCGAGCGACACCGCTCGCTCGCTCGCGCGCATCGGCCTGGCCAACTACTTCGCCGCCGCGCTGCTGCTGCCCTACGGCGAGTTCCTCGAAACTGCCGAGCAGTTTCGCTACGACATCGACCAGCTGGCGCGCCGCTTCGGCGTGGGCTTCGAGACCATCTGCCACCGCCTGAGTTCGCTGCAGCGGCCCGAGGCACGAGGCGTGCCTTTCTTCCTGATCCGCGTCGATCGCGCGGGCAACATCTCGAAGCGGCAATCGGCCACGCACTTCCACTTCTCGAAGACCGGCGGCACCTGCCCGTTGTGGAACGTGTACGAGGCCTTCGCGCAGCCCGGCCGCGTGCTCACGCAGCTCGCTCGCATGCCAGACGGACGCGCCTACCTCTGGATTGCACGCACCGTGTCGCACGGCTATCGCGGCTACGGTTCGCCCAACAAGACCTTCTCGATCGGGCTGGGCTGCGACATCAGCCACGCCACGCGGCTGGTCTATTCAAAGGGCATGGACTTGCGCGATCCCGACGTGCCCACGCCCATCGGCGCGGGCTGCAAGGTGTGCGAGCGCGAGGCCTGCCCGCAGCGCGCGTTTCCGTTCGTTGGCCGGCCGCTCGACGTGGACGAGAACCAGAGCCGGTTCATGCCTTACGCGGCGGCACCGTCCGGCAACAACGCGATCGTCAGGAGCGCGGCCAGGCGCGCACCAGGGTCCGCAGCGCGACCCCGCCGCTCCCCTTGACCTCGGCACGGTAGGTGCCCACCAGCGCCTCGCGCTCGGCCGCGGCCTGCGGGTCGTTGCGCCAAGCCAGCAAGGCGGCCACATCGGCATCGGGCAGCGCGGCGAGCAGTGCCTGCGTTATCTGCTTTTCGAACTCGCGCGCTACCAGCATCAGGTTGCGCGGGCGCGTCGACGTCACACCACGCGACCACAGCGTGTCGAGAGCCATGTCGAGCGTGCGGTCCGGCAGCGAGCTGAGTTGTCCGCCGTTGCCGCGCGCCAGTTGCTTGACCACCGCGCTCATCAGCAGCTGGCTCGAAAAATCGATCTCGCGAACATCGGCCACGGCCATGCGTTCGAGCAGTTCGGTGCGCACGGGGTCGGCCGGCTTGGCGCGCTCGCGGTTGAAGAACTCGGCCCTGCCGGCCTCGCTCATGGCGGTGTAGTCGGTGCGCAGCTTCACGAAGCGGGCCACGGCGGCCTGCACTTGCGGGCTGAGTGCGGCACCGCCGTTGCCTGCCGATGCCACTTCCTGCTGGATGGCGGACACCGAGGCAGCGGTGTTGAACGCGCGCGTGGCAGCCGTATCCAGCGCCTTGAGCGCCTTGTCGGCGATGGCCTGGTCATCGGGGTCAAGCAGCTCCTTCGCTCCGCGCGCGACGGCACCGGGTGCATAAGACGCCTGGTAGCGCGCCTGCACGCCTTCGAACTGCAGGAGTGCTTCCGCACGGTTCTGCGCCCAGCCCATCAACGGGGCCAGAAACAGCAAAAGCAACAGGGAGAAACGGAACGGCGAAAGACGGTTCGGAGAGAGCATGGTGCCATTATTGGCACACCTGCCCGCTCCCCACGTCGCGCCATCTTGTGAAGTAACGCAAAAGTTCAGGCTCGTCGCCATGGAATCGAAACGTGCCGGCTTGCAGCCAAGCAACTGGATGTGACCGGCCGCGAGGCATATGATTCAACCGAGATATTTCGCAAATTCGATTGAATATTTTTCATGCTCCAGTCGATCCTCGAAATACGTCATCTGCGCACACTCATCGCGCTTCGCGACACCGGCAGCCTAGTGCGCGCGGCGCAATTGCTCAACCTCACGCAATCGGCGCTGTCGCACCAGATCAAGCTGCTCGAAGACCGCTACGACGCACAGCTGTTCGAGCGCAAGTCGGTGCCGCCGCAGTTCAGCACCACCGGCCTGCGTCTGCTGCAGTTGGCCGACACGGCGCTGCCGCTCATCGAAGAAGCCGAGCGCGACGTGGCGCGGCTCGCGCTGGGGCGCAGTGGCCAGCTGCGCATCGTGGTCGAGTGCCACGCCTGCTTCGACTGGTTGATGCCGGCAATGGATGCGTTCCGCCAGCGCTGGCCCGAGATCGAGCTCGACATCGTCTCGGGCTTTCACTCCGACCCGATCGCGCTGGTGACGCAGAACCGCGCCGAAGTGGCGGTCGTGTCCAGAGAAGGCTCCGACGAAGCGGTGGACTATCACGCGCTGTTCCGCTTCGAAATCATGGCCCTGCTGGCCAACGACCATCCACTGACGGCCAAGGCCTACCTCACGGCGCGCCACTTCACCGACCAGACGCTCATCACCTACCCCGTGCCCGATGAAGTGATCGACGTCGTGCGGCAGGTGCTGGCGCCTGCGGGCGCGGAGCCTGCGCACCGGCGCACGACCGAGTTCACGGTGGCAATGCTGCAGCTGGTGGCGAGCGGGCGCGGCGTGGCAACACTGCCGCTGTGGGCGGTGCAGAACTACCTGGACCGCGGCTACGTCACGGCCCGGCGCGTGGGCAGCAAGGGGCTGACGGGACGGCTCTACATGGCGTGCACGCCGGGCACGTCGGAGCAGCCGTGGCTGGCGGACTTCGTGCGCATCACGCGAGAGAACTGCTTCAGGAGCCTGCCGGGAATCGAACTGCTCTGAGTGTTTTTTCTCTTCAGAACCGCGTGCCCACCGACAGCCGCACCATGTCTTGCGCGGTGAAGTTCACCTTCGGGTCGTAGGCCGCGCGAACGAACCAGCGCGGCCAGTCGTAGGTGACTGTCAGGCCCGCGCGGCGAATGAACCGGCCATCGACAGTGCCCTGCTTGGCCAGCAGGTCGACAGTCAGGCGTTGCCGCTCGGGCAACGGCACGCGGTAGATCAGATGCACGTCCTGCTGGTCGGGGTTCAGCCGGTTGTCGCGGATCAGCGAGAGTGACAGCGCCGTGCCGTCCGTCCACTTGTAGCCGCCATACACCGTGTACGAATCGTTCGGGTCGAAGTTCAGGTTCGCGTAGTTGCGAAGGTTGGTGCGGCCCAGCCCCGTGCCGACGAACCAGCTGTCGCCAGTTTCCACCGCCAGGCTGCTGCCCACGAACCCACCCGAGGCGGCCTGCAACGACGGCAGCACCCGCACCGGCCCCAGCGTGAAGGTGTGGTCCCACCCCACGCGCGGCTGCGCGAAGTCGAGTACCGGCGAGCGGAACCAGCCGATCCAGACATTGCCGTCTCCGTAGGTGTAGCGCAGGTTCATGTCCAGCCCCGGCCCCGCGGGCAGGCCGCCGCCGGAAACCCGGTAGGCGCCCACGGTGAGCTTGAATGGCAGTTCGGCCGGTTCATCGTCGGCCCGCGCGGCCGGCGCGAGGCACAGCAGGGCCGTGGCGGCGACGAATCTTCGATGGCGTGCCGGCGTGCTCAAAACATGCTCGCACCGATGTTGATGAGCAACGCGAGCACAGTCGTGTTGAAGAGGTAGGCCAGGATGCAATGCACCGAGCCGATACGCCGCAGAGGCTTGGACACGAAGGACACATCCGCTGTCTGCCCCGAGGTGCCGATCACCGCGGAGAAGTAGAAGAAGTCGCCGTAGGTCGGCGGTTCGTCGTCCGGAAACTGAAGGCCGGGTTTTCGCCCCTGGCCCGCCCCGGCGTAGTAGTCATGCGCGTAGTGCAGCGTGAACATGATCTGCGTGAAGGCCCACGACGACATCACCGTGAGCCCTGCCAGCGTGATGTGCGCGATCTTCTCCAGGCCGTGCATGTCCTTCACCACCGCGAGTTCGCCGCCGATGGCCGCCAGGCTCGCAATGGCGGACACCACCACCAGCACGAGGATGACGATCTGCCCATCGTCCTGCATCTGCGCGCGATAGCGCATGTGCTGCTGCGACGACCGGGTCATCATGACTGCGGCCAGCAGCACGTACAGGCAGGCCCCCGTGTTCCACGCTATCAGCAGGCGCGTGACCAGGTGGGCTTCGACAGCCGAGGGTATGAGCACGCCGGTCGCAATGGCGATGGCCGTGGCAATGAAGAGTCGCGGCCGGGCGGCCATCTGGCGGAGGAATCTGTGTCGCTGGAGTTTCATCAAGGCTTGGGCACGGCACGCCGCCGGGGTGGCGGCGCTACGGCCTGACCTGCGACTGTCGACGATGCTCTCTTGCGGCTACCTGACGAAGCGCTTTTCTGGCGCACCGCACCGAGCAGCCAGTCACGAAAAGCCGCGACTTTCGGCCGGTCGCGGCTGCCTTCGGGGCACACGAGGTAGTACGCGAAGTCTTCGAGCCACGTCGCTTTCGAGAGCTGCACGAGGCGGCCTTGCTCGATCTCGGGAACCATCATGGCCGCGGGCAGCAGCGCCGCGCCCTGCCCCGCGAGCACCGCCTGCAGCAACAGGCCGGCGTCGTCGAAAGAAGGCCCGCGCGCCGGGCCGGCATCTTCGATGCCCTGCGCCTCGAACCACAGGCGCCAGCCCTTGCGATCGGCATCGTTCACGCGCGGCCACCGCAGCAGGTCGGCCGGCTTCTTCGGCTTGCCGTATTCGACGATCAGCGCGGGAGCGGCGACGGGAACCATCTCGACCGTGAGCACGCGCTGGCTGGCGAGCCCGGGGTACTGGCCCATGCCGTGACGGATGGCCACGTCTACGCCGTCGCGCGAGAAATCGGCCAGCGCATTGCTGGTCAGCACCTGCAGGTCGATGTCGGGATGCGCGTCCTGGAAGGACTTCAGGCGCGGCACGAGCCAGGCGAAAGCAAAGAACGGCGTGGCGCTCACGGTGAGCAGGCCGGTCTCCGCAGGCGCGGCCACCTTCTGCGTGGCATCGCTGATTTGCCTGAAAGCATTGCGCACGGGCGGCAGATAGGCCTGGCCCGCGTCGGTCAGGAAGACGCCGCGATTGACGCGGCGGAACAGCTGCACGCCGAGATGCAGCTCCAGCGTCTTGACGAGCTGGCTCACGGCGCCGGGGGTCACGCACAGCTCGTCCGCCGCGTTCTTCACCGAGAGATGGCGCGCCGTGGCTTCGAAGGCACGGAGTGCGTTGAGGGGTGGGAGCTGGTGTTCCATTATTTAGAAATTCTGATTCAGCAACAGCAGAAATTCTGGTTTGCGGCTCAGATTGATAAGCGGGAATATTCGCACACCCGAAATCAATCAATTCAGATATTCTGATCTTTAAAGGTCTATGCCCTTGAGCCACACGCCAACCTCATCGCAAGCCGGTGGCCTCTTCCGCGGCTGGCTGGTGGTCGCAGGCGCCTTTGCCGTGACCTTCGTCGGCTTCGGCAGCGCCTACACCTTCAGCGCCTTTCTCGAATCGCTGCAGAAAGACTTCGGCGCCTCGCGCGGCTCGGTCTCGCTGGTGTTCTCGCTGGCGGGCTTTCTCTACTTCGGCCTCGGGGTGCTCAGCGGCCCGCTGGCCGACCGCTGGGGTTCGCGGCGGCTGGCCGTCGCCGGCATGGTGCTGGTCGGGCTGGGGCTGGCGCTTGCGGGGCAGGCGCGGAGCCTGACGCAGATCTATCTCGCCTACGGGCTGGGCGTCGGCCTCGGGGTCGGTGCGTCGTACGTGCCGGTACTGGGCGCTGTGCAGCGCTGGTTCGTCAGGCGGCGCGGCTTTGCCTCGGGGCTGGCCGTGAGCGGCATCGGCGTGGGCACGCTGGTGATGCCGCCGCTGGCCTCGCTCTTCATCGAGACGCTCGGCTGGCGGAACGCCTACCTGGCGCTAGGCGCGCTGGCGGTGGTGGTGGGCGTGGGCATGGCGCTGCTGATCGAGAACGACCCGCGCGACCGCGGGCTCGGCCCCGACGGCGATCCGCCACAGCCTCTGGCCACGTCCGCCCAGGCCGAGGGCTTCACGGTGCGCGATGCCGTGCGCTCGCGGCGCTTCGCCGGCCTGTACGTGGCCTGCCTCATCAGTTCCTTCGGCCTGTTCGTGCCCTTCGTGCATCTGGTGCCTTACGCGCTGGACCATGGCGTGCCCAATGCGCACGCGGTGCTGCTGCTGGGCGCCATCGGCGTCGGCAGCACGGCCGGGCGCTTCTTTCTGGGCGGGCTGGCCGACCGCATGGGACGCGCGCAGACCATGCTGCTGATGTCGGCCGGCATGGCGCTGTCGCTGCTCGTGTGGGCAGCGTCCAGCGGCTTCTGGGGGCTGGCGGTGTTCGCGTTTTTCTACGGCGCGTTCTACGGTGGCTTTGTCGCGCTGTTGCCGGCGCTGGTGATGGACTACTTCGGCGGACGCAACATCGGCGCGATCATCGGCGTGCTCTACACCAGCGTGGCCTTCGGCACGCTGGTCGGCCCGGCCGCTGCGGGCTTTGCCTTCGACGTGAGCCGCAGCTATCTGCTGCCGATTCTTTTCAGCGTGGGGGCCAACCTCGTGGCGGCCGGCATCATGTGGGCGATGTCGCGGATGGACGCTTCTGCAAAGCTGGCCAGCACGGCCTCGCCGCGGGGTACAGTCGGGCATGACCCAAGCACCGCCCGCCGCTCCTAGCCCGCCTCCCGCATCGGCTGCACCTGCCGAAATCACGGAAAACCAGGCGATCATGCGCGCCTGGGTGCTCTTCACCGTGTTGTTCGTGGTGGTGATCGGCCTGCTTTGGGCCCTGCACTCCCACTACGGCTGACCACCGCCAGCGTCCGGCTCAGGACGCCTTCTGTACCAGCTTCAGCACGCTCGAAAAATCGAGCGCGCCATGGCCCGCGAGGCTGTGTGCCGCATAGAGGCTGCGCGCCAACCCACCCAGCGGCGTTGCCGCGCGCACGGCGGTCGCGTTTTCCTGCGCGAGCCCCAGGTCCTTGAGCATCAGGTCGGTGCCGAAGCCGCCGGCATAGTTCTTCGAGGCGGGCGAAGTTTCCATCACGCCCGGCATCGGGTTGTACTTTTCGAGCGCCCAATTGCCGCCCGAGCTGCGGCGCATGATCTCCGACAGCACCTTCGGATCGAGCCCGTTGGCCACGCCCAGCGCCAGCGCCTCCGAAGTGCCGATCATCAAAATGCCGAGCAGCATGTTGTTGCAGATCTTCGCTGTCTGCCCCGCACCGGCAGCGCCAGCGTGGAAGATGTTGGCTCCCATCTTTTCGAGCACCGGACGCGCGCGCTCCAGGTCTTGCACTTCGCCGCCGACCATGAAAGTCAGCGTACCGGCAATCGCGCCGCCAGTGCCGCCCGACACGGGCGCATCGATCATCGCGATGCCCTTGACGGCGGCCGCTTCAGCCACCTTGCGCGACGTGGCCGCGGCGATGGTGCTGCTGTCGATCACCAGCGTGCCGGCGCGAATGCTGTCGAGCAGGCCGGGCTTGCCAGCGCCACCGAGGAACAGGCCCTCGACATGCGCGCTGGCCGGCAGCATGCTGATGACGACTTCGGCGTCGACCACCGCTTCTGCAGCCGAAGCGGCAATGGGCAGGCCGTCGCCGCCGAACTTCTTGCAGGCCTCGACCGAGAGGTCGAAGGCGCTGAGCGTGTGGCCGGCCTTGAGCAGGTTCATGGCCATCGGGCCGCCCATGTTGCCGAGGCCGATGAATGCGATCTTCATTTGTCTTGTCTCCGTTGTTCTGTGCGGGAAATGATGAAACTCAGACCAGCGACGCCAGCTCGGCAGGCATTTCGCCGCGCGGGCGCAGGTGGTCTTCGATGAAGGCGGGCGTGATCTCGTCGAGCGTGGCCGGGCTCCAGCGCGGGTTGCGGTCCTTGTCGACCAGCACGGCGCGGATGCCTTCGGCAAAGTCCTTGTGCGCGCAGAAGCCCAGCGAAGCCCAGTATTCGAGGCGGAACACTTCGGCCAGCGACATGCGCAGCACGCGCTGCCACAGCTCGAAGCTCAGCGCGGCCGAGCTCGGCGCGCCCTTGGCTAAGGTCTTGGCCGCCGTCTGCAGCCACGCGTCGTCGCTTTGCAGGTCATGCAGGCGCTTCGCGATGTCGAGCAGGTCGTCGCCAGCCATCAGGGCGTTGATGGTGTCGTAGTGCTCTCGCACCTTCGAGGCCGGCATCTCCGCGCCCTCGCCCGCCTTGGCGAGGATGCGCGACAGCGTGGCGCGGTCGGCCTTCTGCTCGCCTGCCCACTGCGTGGCGCCGATAGCTTCGAGCACTTCGCCCTTGCGCTCCTGCGGCACCAGCACGTCGGCCAGTCCGCAGAAGATGGTGTCGGCGGCGTTGACGTTGGCGGCCGTGAGCGCGAGAAACAGCCCCGTGCGGCCCGGCGTGCGGCGCAGGAACCAGCTGCCGCCCACGTCCGGGTACAGGCCGATGTTGATCTCGGGCATCGCGATGCGGCTTTGCAGCGTCATCACGCGGTGCGATGCGCCGGCCAGCAGGCCCACGCCGCCGCCCATCACGATGCCGTGGCCCCAGCACAGGAAGGGCTTGGGGAAGGTGTGGATCAGGTAGTCGAGCTCGTACTCTTCGCGGAAGAAGTCTTCGGCGTAGGTGTTGCGCGCGGGACCGCAGTCGAGCAGCGTCTGGTAGAGCTGGCGCAGGTCGCCGCCGGCGCAGAAGGCCTTCTCGCCTGCCGCCTGCAGCAGCACGCCGACGATGCCGGCGTCTTGCGCCCACTCGCGCAGCTTTGGCGTGAGCAGGCGCACCATGTCCACGGACAGCGCGTTGAGCGAAGCCGGTGCGTTGAGCGTGGCCACGGCAAAGCGCTGGCCACCGGCGGTCTTGATTTCGTCGAAGAGAACTACGGAGTCGGTCATTGTCTTGAGGGGTTCTGGATGCGGGGCTTCAGCGGATATCGCTGTCCCCTTCCAGCAATTTTCGCGCAACGATCACGCGCATGATCTCGTTGGTGCCTTCGAGGATCTGGTGAACCCGCGCATCGCGAACCAGCCGCTCCAGCGGGAACTCGCTCAGGTAGCCATAGCCCCCGTGCAGCTGCAGCGCGTCGTTGCAGACGTTGAAGCCCGCATCGGTCGCAAAGCGCTTGGCCATCGCGCAATAGGTGCTCGCATCGGCATGGCCGGCATCGAGCTTCGATGCCGCGAGCCGCACCATCTGCCGCGCAGCAACCAGTTCGGTCGCCATGTCGGCCAGCTTGAACTGCAGCGCCTGGAAGCTCGCCAGCGGCTTGCCGAACTGCTGGCGCTCGTGCAGGTAGCGGCGCGCTGCATCCAGCGCGCCCTGCGCAGCACCCACCGAGCAGGTCGCGATGTTGATGCGCCCGCCGTCCAGCCCTTTCATGGCGATGCGAAAGCCCTCGCCTTCCTTGCCCAGCAGGTTCTGCGCGGGGATGCGCACGTTGTCGAAATTGATGGTGCGCGTGGGCTGGCTGTTCCAGCCCATCTTGTGCTCCTTCTTGCCGTAGCTGATGCCCGGCGCGTCGGCCGGCACCGCAAAGGCCGAGATGCCGCTCGCGCCCGCGCCGCCCGTGCGCGCCATCAGCACCAGCACGTCGGTTGAGCCCGCGCCCGAGATGAAGGCCTTGCCGCCGTTGATGACGTAATCGGCGCCCTGCAGCTCGGCGCGCGTCTTGAGCGAGCCAGCATCCGAACCGGCGCCGGGCTCGGTCAGGCAGTACGAGGCGAGCTTGCGCCCGCTCGTCAGTTCTTCGCCCCACTGCTGCGCCACTGCATCGGTCGCCCAGGTGCCGAGCATCCACGTCGCCATGTTGTGGATCGTGATGAAGGCCGTGGTCGAGGGGTCGACCGCGGCCATCTCCTCGAACACCAGCGCTGCGTCGAGTCGCGGCAGGCCGAGGCCGCCGACGCGCTCGGGCGCGTAGAGGCCGCAGAAGCCCAGTTCGCCGGCCTTTGCGATGGCCTCCTTCGGGAAGATGGCCTCGGCATCCCACTGCGCCGCGTGGGGCGCGAACTCGGCCTGAGCAAAGTCGCGCGCAGTCTGTGCGAAGGCGCGCTGCTCTTCGGAAAGTTCGAAGTCCATCCGGCGGACTTCTTACTTGAGGCTGATCGTCGTGTTCACGCCGTGCGAGACGGTGCTGTCGTCGAACCAGCGTGCCGTCACCGTCTTGGTCTGCGTGTAGAACATGATGACCTGCTTGCCGTACGGGCCCAGGTCGCCCAGCTTCGACGCACGCGAGCCGGTGAACGAGAACATCGGAACCGGCACCGGAATCGGCACGTTGATGCCGACCTGGCCCACGTCGATGTCTTCCTGGAAGCGGCGCGCCGCAGCGCCCGACTGCGTGAAGATCGCCGTGCCGTTGCCGTTCGGGTTGCTGTTGATCAGCTCGATGGCTTCGTCGATGTTCTCTGCATCGGCAATGCAAAGCACCGGGCCGAAGATTTCCTGGTCATAGATCGTCATGCCGGGCTTCACGCCGGTGAAGATCGTCGGGCCGACGAAATTGCCCTTCTCGTAGCCGGGTACGGTGGGCTTGCGGCCGTCGAGCACCAGTTGAGCACCGTCAGCTTCGCCACGTTCGATGAGGCTGTTGACGCGGTCGTACGCTGCGCACGAAACCAGCGGGCCCACGTCCACGCCCTTCTCGGTGCCGGCGCCGATCTTCAGCGTCTTCGCCTTCTCGATGAGTTCGGGCACCCAGTTGCGCGCCTCGCCCACCAGCACCGCGACCGACACGGCCATGCAGCGTTGGCCAGCGGCACCGAAGCTCGCGCCGGCCAGCGCATTGAGCGTCTGCTCCTTGTTGGCGTCGGGCATCACGATGGCGTGGTTCTTCGCGCCCATCATGCATTGCGCGCGCTTGCCGTTCAGCGTGGCGCGGTTGTAGACGTGTGTGCCGACCTTGGTCGAACCCACGAAGCTGATCGCCTTGATGTCCTTGTGATCGCAGATGCCGTTGACGATGGCTTCGCCGCCATGCACCACGTTCAGCACACCGGGCGGAATGCCGGCTTCGAGCGCCAGTTCGCACAGGCGCATGGTGACCATCGGGTCTTGCTCGGAGGGCTTCAGCACGAAGGTGTTGCCGGTGACGATGGCCATCGGGAACATCCACAGCGGAATCATGGCCGGGAAGTTGAACGGCGTGATGCCGGCGCACACGCCCAGCGGCTGCAGCAGCGTGTAGGTATCGACGCCATTGGCCACGTTGTTGGCCAGCTCGCCGAGCTGCAGGTTGCCGATGTTCGATGCGTGCTCGACCACCTCGAGGCCGCGGAACACATCGCCTTCCGCGTCGGGCAGCGTCTTGCCCTGCTCGGCCGTGAGGATCGCGGCGAGCTCGCCCATGTGTTCGCGAATGAGTTGCTGCAGCTTCAGGAAGATGCGGGCGCGCGCACCGATGGGTGTCTTGCGCCAGGTCTTGAAGGCTTCCTTGGCAGAGGCCACGGCGGCATCCAGCTCGGCCGGCGTCGCGAAGGGCACGCGGGCCAACACCTGCTGCGTGGCCGGATTGACGACGTCGCGCCATTCGGTGGTCTTCGATTCGACCAGCTTGCCGCCGATCAGCAATTTGACGGTGGCGACCTGGGTCGAGGGCGTGGTGGTGGCGTCCATGGGGTTTGTCTCCTGTGAATCCGGTGAAATTCGGGTGCCGGTCTGGCCGGTTCGGTCACGCATCCTAGCTTTGCAGATTTGCCATGACAATAGACAAATATGCGCGGCCGCTTTGCAAAAATGCAGAGCCTCAAACCAAAAACACGAGGGCACATGGACTGGGACAACCTTCGCTACTTCCTCGAACTCGCCCGCTCGGGCACGCTGATGAGCGCGGCCCGCCGGCTCGAGGTCGACCACACCACCGTCGCGCGCCGCATCCAGGCACTGGAAAAGGAAGTCGGCGCCCCGCTCTTCTCGCGCGAATCGGGCGGCCACCGGCTCACCGAGGCGGGCCGGCGGCTGCAACCGCAGGTCGAGGCAATGGAGAGCGCCTTCCGCACCGTGGAAAGCGCAGCGCCGGCCTCGCAGGAAGGCCTGTCGGGGCTGGTGCGCATCGGCGCGACCGAGGGCTTCGGCACGGTGGTGCTGGCGCCGCAGCTGGCGCTGTTCGCGGTGCAGCATCCGAAGCTCACCATCGACCTGCTCGCGATGCCGCGCCTCGTGCATCTGTCGCGGCGCGAGGCCGACATCGTGATCTCGCTCGAGCGCCCGGCGCGCGGGCCGGTGGTGGTCACCAAGCTCACCGACTACACGCTGCGGCTCTATGCGTCGAAAAAGTACCTGGCCGCACACAAGCCCATCAAGACGCGCGAAGACCTGCGCGGCCACACCTTCATCAGCTACGTCGACGACCTGCTCTTCAGCAAGGAACTGCAGTACCTCGACGAGCTGCACCGCCCCGACGCCTTCGCGCTGCGCAGCACCAGCGTGCTCGCGCAGCACAGCGCGGTGGTGGCCGGCGCGGGCATCGCGGTGCTGCCGGCCTTCATCGCGGAGAACGACAGCGCGCTGCGTCCCGTGCTGCCGGGGCAGGCGAACTTCACGCGCACGTTCTGGATGTCGATGCCGGCAGAGACCAAGCATCTCGGGCGCATGCAGACGGTGTGGAACTTCCTGCGCGAGACGGTACAGGCGCGGCAGGCGCTGTTGCTTCTGGCCCCGCCCGGCGATGAGAATGACGCGTCACAGCAGCAGCAACGCCCGGCCCGCCCGCGCAGGCCAGCCCCGTAGCCAGCCTCCCCCAAACACGGAGACCCGCCCCATGCCACGCCACCGCCCCGCACGTCTTGAACACATCGCAGGCATCGGCGTCGACCGCATGGGTGCCATTGCCGACGATGCCGATGGCCCGCCGTTTCTACGGCTCGAGAACCTCGACGTCGACATCCCGCCCGACCCCGAAGCCATCGCGCGCACCGTGCGTGCGGCCTCGGAAGACTCGGACAACAGCTATTTGCCCTTCGTCGGCCAGTCGCGATTGCGCGACGTGGCGGCGCGGCATGTGTCGGCGCTGTCGGGCGTGGCGTACAACGGTGCGCGCAACTGCGTGATCTCGGCAGGCGGGCTCTCGGGCATCCTCAATGCGCTGCTCGCGACCGTCGAGGTGGGCGACGAAGTGCTGGTGACCGATCCGACCTACGCGGGGCTGCTCAACCGCATCCGCCTCGCCGGCGGTACGCCGAAGTACGTGCCGTTCCAGTTCAACCCCGGCGGCGAATGGAAGCTCGATCGCGCCGCACTGCACACCGCCATCAGCCCCCGCGTGCGCGTGATGCTGCTGATGTCGCCCTCGATGCCCACGGGCGGCTGCTTCGATGAAGACGACTGGCGTGCCATCGCCGCACTGTGCGTGCAGCACGACCTGACGCTGATCCTCGACAGCGCCATGGAACGCCTGCTGTTCGACGGCCGGCAAGTGATCCACCCGGCAGGATTGCCCGGCATGGCCGAGCGCACGATCACCGTGGGCTCGTCGGCCAAGGAGCTGCGCATGATCGGCTGGCGCGTCGGCTGGACCGTGGCGCCCGAGAGCTACATGCCTGATCTCGTGGCCGTGTCGCTGGCCAATGTGGTGGTGCCGGTGGGCATCGCGCAGGATGCAGTGGCAACGGCGCTGGAACAATCGGTGCGCACGCTCGCGCCGTACGTGGGCGAGCTGGAGCGGCGGCGTGACACGGTGCTGGACGAACTTCGCGGCCTGCCTGTCGGTGTGCCGGGCGGTGGCTGGTCGCTGCTGCTGCGCACGAGCGACTTCGGCATCGATGGGCAGACGCTGTCGCAGCGCCTGCTGTCGCATCGCGTCTGCGCCACGGCAATGCAAGGCTGGGGCGAGACGCATGGCGCGCAGTATCTGCGCTTCGTGTTTTCCAACGAGCCGGTCGAGCGGCTGCGCGGGTTGGGAGACAAGGTGCGGGCTGCGCTGGGCGCCTGAGCGCTCAGGACAAGCTCAGGAAAAAAGGCGCTTCAGAAATCCAGGCTTTGCCGCGGGCGCTGCAGCCTTCTCCAGCAGTTCGATCAGCCCTTCCACGCGCGGCTTCTTGAGCCGGCGCGCATAGTCGATGTAGCTCTCTTCCTTGTCCATCCTGTAGAGCCGCGGCGGCATCGGCAGGCCTTGCACCGCGCCCAGCAACACGCGCAGCGCGTCGAGCTGGTTCATGCGGATGGCGCTCGTGATCGCGGACTCGCCGAACGACGGAATGATCTCGTTGGGCTGTGCGAGGCCCGCACCGAGCAGGGCCTTGATTGCCGCCACATCGCCTTCGACAGCCGCCGCGCCCAATGCATCGAGCGCCGCCGACTTTTCGGGCGAGAGACTGGCCTTGTAGGCATCGCTGCGCTTGTCGTCCTCGTCGCGTGCGTCGCCGCCTTCCATGATCATGAAGTCGGTCACCAGCGCCACGGGTTCGCCTGCCGCGTCGAGCGCCCAGAAGCTGGGGTAGCTGCCGTCGCCCCAGCCCGAGCGGAAGATCACCATGTTGCTCGCCGAGCCCGGCCCGAGCGGGTAGTGGTCGACGACGTTGGCGTCGCCCATCTCGCCCGCGAGCACGTCGTCGTAGTAGCTGATGAAATCGGGGTCGGCGGATTCGCGCTTGTCGCGCTCGGCCATGGCGGCTGCGGCGTCGGGGTCCATGAAGCAGCCGACGCCTGCGTCGACCGGGTAGCCGTAGAACTCGCCGTCGCCCAACGCTTCGAGCGACTCCCCTTCCATCAGCGCCATCTGCCAGTTCAGATCGGCGGCGCGCAGGCTGCCGCGGTCACGCAGCCACAGCACCGCCAGCGCATGCCGCCCCTTGTCGTGCAGCACTTCGACGGGGAAGGCGCCGCGCGCCTGCAGCTCGCGCGCAAAGGGTTGCCGCTCGGGCTGCACCAGCGGGTCGCAGGCCACAACGCGCCCGCTCGTGATCTGCACCGGGCCGCAGGGCAGCCGCGCCAGGTGCCGCGCGCGGAGCGCATCGTCGTCGAGGAAAACGGCCTGGAGGTTGTCGATGTCGAGGTAGGGCATCGGCCCAGTTTCTCACTTCGCTGTGTCGGCCGGCCACACCGGCGGATGGCTGCCCGGTGGCATCGAAGGGCGCGGCCACGCGGCGGGCGTTCGCGACAGCTGCGCGCTGTGGCGCAACGCGGCCAGTTCGCCGAAGCCGGAGGCCGAGGTCTCGACGTACGGCTTGAGGTCGGGCCTTGCAATCGACAAGCCGCCGGGTACGCGACCGAGGCTGCGCAGCCAATGCCCCGTCTGCGCCAGCGACACCTGCACGTGCCAGCTGCCGCCCTCCTGCTGCTGTCGCCACAGCGCAGCGGCGGCACCGAATGCGATCAGGTAGCCGGTGGCTTCGTCGAGGATCTGCATCGGCAGCGGTTTCGGCTTGCCGTCACCAGCGGCCTCGCCTTCGGCGTGGTTGAAGCCCATTGCGGTCTGCACGAGCGAATCGAAACCGCGGCGATTGGCCCACGGACCTTGGGTGCCGTAGGCCGTCAGCGACACGCACACGATGCCCGGCCGCAACCGCGCCAGCTCCGACGGCCCGAAACCCAGCGATGCGACGCCGCCGGGCCGGTAGCCCTGCACGAAGACATGCGCCTGCGTGGCGAGATGCTGCAGCACGGCCCGGCCCTCGTCGGTGCGCAGGTCCACATGCGTCGAGAGCTTGCCGCGGCTGGTGTCGGCAATGGATTCGATGTTCGGCAGGTTCGGCGAATTGACGAGCATCACGTCGGCGCCATACGCCGCCAGCGCGCGGCCACCGACCGGACCCGCGAGGATCCGCGTCAGATCCAGCACGCGCACGCCGGTGAGTGGCCGTTGATCTTCGCGCAGCGGCGTCAGCGCGAGCGGCGGTGCGTCGCCGATCCGTTCGATGGTGAACAGCGGTTGCGCCGCAATGGCCTGGCCTTGCGGCGTGGCGTCCCACTCGTCGAAACGGCGCAGCGCGGTTGCCACCAACCCTTGCGCAGCAGCGGCATCCTCGAATTCATGCGCGCGCCAAGTCGCCATCACCGCCTCGGCTTCGGCGCGCGTGGCAGTGGCCGGATCCAGCTTCATGAGCTTCAACGCCCCATCGCGGTGATGCGCAAAGTTCGCGTGAATGCGCACCCAGCCATCGGCGCAGCGGTACAGCCCCGAGAAGGTGTCCCACGGATCGGGCACGCGCCCGTCGAGGCTGAACCAGCCGGTGCAGTCGAGCGCCGCATGCTGCATGTCGACGCCGACCTGCTGGCGCGCCGAACCTCGCAGGTGCCCGAGCTCGCAGGCAGCCAGTGCCGCCGCAGCGATGGTGCTCTGTGCCGCCACGCCGACCGCGAAAGACGACGGCAGCACCGGGTCGGCGCCCGTAGGCCGTACAAACGGCAAGGCTTCTGCGGGCAAGCCTGCCTGCCGCCAGATGCCGCCCAGAACTTCGCTTGCATTCATTCCTGCGTGCTCCAAAGAAAAAGGCAGGGCCCGCTCTCGCGGCCCTGCCCTTCGTTGTCGTTGCGTTCGCTGCCCTGTTACTGGATCAGCTTGGCGCCGGTCTTGGACTGCAGCGTGTCGAAGCTGACGCCCGGCGCCAGCTCGACGACCTTCAGGCCCTCGGGCACCACGTCCATCACGGCCAGGTCGGTGATGATGCGGTCGACCACGCCCACGCCCGTCAGCGGCAGGGTGCACTTCTCGAGGATCTTCAGGTCCTCGGTGCCGTCCTTCTTCTTGGCCACGTGTTCCATCAGCACGATCACGCGCTTCACGCCAGCCACCAGGTCCATCGCACCGCCCATGCCCTTGACCATCTTGCCGGGGATCATCCAGTTGGCGAGGTCGCCCTTGGTGCTGACCTGCATCGCGCCCAGGATCGACAGGTTGATCTTGCCGCCGCGAATCATCGCGAAGCTGTCATGGCTGCCGAAGATGGCCGAGCCGGGCAGCGTGGTCACGGTCTGCTTGCCGGCGTTGATCAGGTCGGCGTCGACCTGGTCTTCGGTCGGGAAGGGGCCAATGCCGAGCATGCCGTTCTCGCTCTGCAGCCAAACTTCTTTCGTGCCGGTGTGGTTGGCCACCAGCGTCGGAATGCCGATGCCGAGGTTGACGTAGAAGCCGTCTTCGAGTTCTTGCGCGGCACGGGCCGCCATCTGGTCTTGGGTCCAGGGCATCTCAGGCTCCTTCTTTCTTGTTGGCGGGCACGGTGGGCACGGGCACTTCGCTGGTGGCGGCGGCCTGGGCGATGGCGGTCTGGGCCTCGACCTTGGCGGCGGCGGCATCGACCGAGGCGCTCACGGTGCGCTTCTCGATGCGCTTCTCGGGGTTTGCATTGAGCACGATGCGGTGCACGTAGATGCCCGGCAGGTGGATGTCGTCGGGGGCCAGCTCGCCCACTTCGACGATCTTCTCGACCTCGACGATGCAGATCTTGCCGGCCATGGCAGCGGCCGGGTTGAAGTTGCGCGCCGTCAGGCGAAAGCGCAGGTTGCCCGACTTGTCGGCCACGTCGGCCTTGACCAGTGCCACGTCGGGCACGAGCGAACGTTCCATCACGTAGGTTTCGCCGTCGAATTCGCGCAGTTCCTTGCCTTCGGCCACTTGCGTGCCCACGCCGGTCTTGGTGAAGAAGGCCGGAATACCCGCGCCGCCGGCGCGCAGCTTCTCGGCCAGCGTGCCCTGGGGCGTGAATTCGAGCTCGAGTTCGCCGGCCAGGTACTGGCGCTCGAACTCCTTGTTTTCGCCCACGTAGGAGGCGACCATCTTCTTGATCTGGCGCGTTTCCAGCAGCTTGCCGAGGCCGAAGCCGTCGACGCCCGCGTTGTTCGAGACAACTGTGAGGTTCTGCACGCCGGAATCCTTGAGCGCTTCGATCAGCGCTTCGGGAATACCGCACAGGCCGAAGCCGCCGACCGCGAGCATCTGCCCGTCGGCCACGACCCCCTTGAGTGCCGCGTCTGCGGAGGGATAAATCTTGTTCACTCGGGCTCCTTGATGGATGAATGGAGAGTGGGTGGGAAAGCCCTGAACGATACTACCTACTCGCATACGTAGTATTTCGTAATGGTGACCCCCGATGCCCGAGATCGATTACCGGCTGGCTTTTGAGCATGCACCCGTCGGCATGGTGGTTTCGAGCAACCGCACCATCGTGGCCTGCAACGTGCGCGTGTGCGAGATTTTTGGCGCAACGCCCTCCGCGCTGGTCGGGCATTCGTTCAGCATCCTGTACCCCAGCGTGGCCGAGTTCGAGCGCATCGGCAAGCGCATGGAGCCCTTTCTGAACGCCAGCGGGCACTACGCCGACAACCGCATGATGAGGCGCCTGGGTGGCCTGCACGGCGCCATTGCAGGCGAAACCTTCTGGTGCCACGTCACGGGCCATGCGATGAATCGCGCCGCCCCGCACGAGGCCGGCATCTGGACTTTCGAAGACCTGGGCTCGCGCCGCGCAGTAAAGGCCGAACTCACGCCACGCGAGCGCGAGGTGGCGGCGCAGGTGATGCGCGGGCTGACCTCCAAGGAAATCGGCAAGGCGCTGGGCATCAGCCACCGCACGGTGGAGCTGCACCGGGCGCGGTTGATGCGCAAGTACGCGGCTGCGACCACGGCCGAGCTGGTGCAGAAGCTGATCGCGGGTTGAGCCCGACGATTGCAGGGGCCCGCCGGAAGTTCCGGCCACAAGCCACCTGATCGTTGCGAAAACGGAAACGCCGTGTCGTCGAAACGCCTGCTCCGTTGCGCGCAGCGAGGCCTATCGTTGAGGCCATGCAGGGCAGGAAGCCCGCAACCACTCAGGAGTCTGAAATGTCCACACGTATCCATTCCGAAACCAGCCTCTTGCTGCAAACGCAGGCCTCGTTCGCACGGGCCCACGCGCTCGCTGTGCAGAAGGTGCCCGTCGCGCTGACGCTCTCGGCAATCATCCTGTCGATCATCAACGTCAAGCTGTAGCCGTTCATGCTGTGGCAGGCTTGGGGCTCGACTCCAGGCCGCCCGACATGACCATTCCATCCAGCACTCTTCCCTTCTGGGAGCGATTCCAGGCCACCGTCGGCGCCGACGTGTCCGCCCGCTTTGGCGAGGCCTTCTACTTCGACGACAACGAGGCCGGCGCCACCGAACTGGCAAAGCTCGTCCTGGACGGGCGCAAGCGCGGCACCGCGAGCCTCGAATGGTCCTTCGAATCGACCGGCAGGCCACGGCCCAAGCCCGGTGACCTGAGCGTGGTGACCGACTGGCATGGCAAGCCCCTATGCGTGATCGAAACCCTCAGCGTGGTGGTCATGCCCTTCGATGAGGTCGGTGAAGACTTCGTGGCCGTCGAGGCCGAAGGCGATTGCTCGCTGCGCTACTGGCGCGAAGGCCACTGGAAGTACTTCAGCGGTGAATGCGAGCGTCTCGGCAGGAAGCCCGACCTGCGCATGCCGGTGCTGTGCGAGACCTTCAAGGTCGTCTACCAGGAAGACTGAGGGCCCCGCCCCTTTCAATCCGGCTTGATGTCCGCCGACTTGATCACCTTCGACCAGGTCGCCAGCTCCTGGTCGACAAACTTCGCGAGCGTCGGCGAGTCCATGTAGGTCGCGAAGGCGCCCTGCTCGTCGACCTTCTTGCGGAAGGCTTCGCTCTCCACGATTTTCTTCAGCTCCGCGCCGAGCCTGGCGACGACCTCGGGCGGCGTCTTCGCCGGCGCGAACACCGCGAACCACGACTCGACCTCGTAGCCCGGCAGGCCCGCCTCGGCCGATGTCGGCACATTGGGCATCGACGGATGCCGCTTTGTGCCCGTATAAGCCAGCGCCTTGATGCGCCCGCCCGCGAAGTGGCCGATGACCGAGGGCGGCGTGGTGATGAACATGTCGACGTTGCCCGAGATCAGGTCGTTGATGGCCGGGCCCGAGCCCTTGTAGGGCACATGCGTCATCGCCTGCTTCGACTGCCGCGACAGCAACTCGCCCGCAATGTGCTGGATCGAGCCGTTGCCCGACGAGGCGTAGAACAAGCCGCCCTCCTTCTTCTTGCCGTATTCGATGAGTTCCTTCATCGAGTTCACCGGGAGCTTGCCGCTCACCGCGACGACGTGCGGCGCGCGCATCACCATCGCCACCGGCACGAAGTCTTTCGTCGGGCTCCACCTGATGTTCGGGTAGAGCGAGGGGTTGCCGACGTGGAAGCCCGAGTACTGCATCAGCAGTGTGTAGCCGTCCGGCGCGGCGCGCGCCACGAACTCGGTGCCGATGTTGCCGCTGGCGCCAGGCTTGTTGTCGATGACCACGGGCTGGCCCAGCGCGCGCTGCAGCGGATCGCCGACCATGCGCGCCATGATGTCGGTGGAGCCGGCCGGCGACGTGGGCACGATCATGGTGATCGGCTTCGAGGGCCAGGTGTCGGCGTTTGCAGCCGAGGCAGCCAGCGCAAGGCCGACCGCGAGAAGGCGGTGGATGGGTTTCATGGTTTGTCTCCGGTGGTTTTGTATTGGCTTGCTGTCTTCGGGGCCGCGCCGTCAGGGTGCCAGCTCCGATATCTCGATCAGGTTCAGGTCGGGGTCGCGCACATAGACCGAGCGGATGCGCGATGTAGCGCCCGTACGCATCACGGGGCCTTCGAGGATCGGCACGTCGTGCTCCTTCAGCCGCGCGATGACTTCTTCGAGCGGCACGCTGGCAATGAAGCACAGGTCGAGCGACCCCGGCGTCGGCAGCTGCGCCTTGGGCTCGAACTCGTGGTCCTTGATGTGCAGGTTGATCTTCTGGTTGCCGAAGCGAAAAGCCTTGCGGCCGGCGCCGAAGCTTTCGAGCGCCATGCCCATCACATCGACGTAGAAACGGGTGCAGGCTTCTTCGTGCGCAGTCGTCAGCACGAGATGGTCCAAGTGGTCGATCATGGGTGAAGCTCCTTCTGTCCGCGCTCCTTGGCACGGGCAACGATGTCGTTGAAATCCGCGGGCGGTGCATGCCGCGTCAGCCGATGGCCTGCGCGCGAGACCTGGCTCGACAGCTCATGCTGTACGAGCGATTCCAGCTCGGCCGCGGCGGCGATCAGGCCGCCCAGGTCCATGCCGGTGTCGTAGCCCATGCACTGCAGCATGTGCACTACGTCTTCGGTCGCCACATTGCCGGTCGCGCCCGGGGCATAGGGGCAACCGCCGATGCCGCCGAGCGACATGTCGAGCCGGTGGATGCCGGCCTCGACGGCGGCCACTGTGTTTGCAAGGCCCATGCCGCGTGTGTTGTGGAAGTGGGCCGTCCAGTCCATCTGGGGATGAACCGTGATGACGTTCTCGCAGAGGGCCTGCACCTGCGTGGGGTACGCCATGCCCGTCGTATCGCACAGCGTGATGCCCTGCGCCTCCAGCGCAGCGAAGCGGTCGATCCAGCCTCTTACCGCTGCCAGCGGCACCTCGCCTTCCATCGGGCAGCCGAACACGCACGAGAGCGACACGTTGACCGGCACCCCGGCCTGCTTCGCCAGCGCAACGACCCCGGCCAGCTGCGCGAACGACTGCTCGCGCGTCATGCGCAAATTGGCGAGGTTGTGCGTCTCGCTCACCGACATGACGATGTTGAATTCGTCGATGCGGCTTTCCAGCGCGCGCTCGGCACCACGCACGTTCGGCACCAGCGCGGTGTAGACCACGCCGGGGCGCCGGGCGATGCGGTGCATCACCTCCTCGCCGTCGCGCAATGCCGGAATCGCTTTTGCCGAAGTGAACGACGTGACTTCGATCTTGGCGTAGCCCAGCCCGCTGAGCTGGTCGATCAGCGCCACCTTGTCGTCGGTGGGAATGAAGCGGCTCTCCATCTGGAAGCCGTCGCGGGTGGCGACCTCGTTGATGAGCAGCCGCGTGCCGTTGCCCGTCTTCATACGAGAAGCCCGCTTTCCGCGCGGCGCGCTGGCCAGCCGGCGCTTTGCAGATCGCCGGTGTGCTCGCCAAGGCGTGGCGCCGGGTGCGCGATGCGTCCCGGCGTGGCGCTGAGCTTGGGTACCACGCCGGGCACCTTCAGCGTGGCGCCGTCCGATGTGGGCGCCTCAACGATCATCTCGCGCGCCAGGTACTGCGGGTCGCTCGCGATGTCGGCCACGGTGTAGATGCGCCCGACCGGCACGCCAGCAGCGTCGAGTGCGGCCAGCACTTCATCGCGGCTGCGCTGCAGCGTCCATGCCTCGATGGCGGCGTCGATCTCCGCCACGCGCCGCACGCGCCCATCGTTGTGCACGAGCTCCGCGTCGTTCTCCAGGTCCGCGCGCCCGATGGCTCGCATCAGCCGGCGGAAGATGCTGTCGCCGTTGCCGGCCACCAGCACGTAGTGTCCGTCGTTGCACCGGTAGGCGTTGGTCGGCGCAATGCCGGGCAACGCGCTGCCGGCGCGCTCGCGCACCGCGCCGAAGGCGTCGTACTCGGGCAGCAGGCTTTCCATCACGTTGAACACCGACTCGTACAGCGCCACGTCGATGAACTGCCCTTCCCCGCCATGAGCCATACGATGGTGCAGCGCGGTCAGCACGCCGATCACGCCATGCAGCGCCGCCAGCGTGTCGCCCAGCGACACCCCCACGCGCACCGGCACCCGACCCGGCTCGCCGCTCAGATAACGCAGCCCGCCCATCGATTCGCCGAGCACGCCGAAGCCGGGCTTGTCGCGATAAGGCCCGGTCTGCCCGTAGCCCGAGATGCGCAGCATGATCAGCCGCGGGTTCAACGCGTGCAGCTGCTCCCACCCCAGGCCCCAGCCTTCGAGCGTGCCGGGCTTGAAGTTCTCGATGAGCACGTCAGCCTCGAGCGCCAGCGCGCGCGCTGCCTCCTGGCCTTCGGCGCTGCGCAGGTCGAGACACACCGAACGCTTGTTGCGCGACTGCACCTCCCACCATGCCGAAGTGCCATCGCGCAGCAGCCGCCACTTGCGCAGCGGGTCGCCGACGCCGGCCGGCTCGACCTTGATCACATCGGCGCCGAACTCCGCCAGCGTCTTGCCGGCGAAGGGGCCGGCAATGAGCTGGCCAAGCTCCAGCACTTTCAGGCCTTCGAGTGCATTCATGTCCGCGTCCGTCTCCTTGTTGGGTTGGCCTCAACTCTAGGAACAGATCGCGAGGAGCGGAATTGCTGTGATGGCAGTACCTCTTCGCAAAACGCGAAGGGGTGGCCCCGCCTCTCTAGAATCCGCCGATGCCCAGCCCGATCAACCCCGCCCGCGTCGACTTCGTGACGCTGCGCCTGTTCTGCGCGGTCGCGCAGTCGGGCAGCATCACCAAGGGCGCGGAGGCGTGCCACCTCGCGCTGTCGGCGGCAAGCCGGCGGCTTTCGGACTTCGAGGCAGCAACGGGATCGAAGCTGCTCGAACGCAGCGCGCAAGGCATCGCGCTCACGCCCGCCGGCCATGTGGCGATGCAGCATGCGATGCGGTTGTTCCAGGGCTTCGAGCAGTTCAGCAACGAGATCAACGACTACTCAAGCGGCGTGCGCGGCCACGTGCGGCTGTGGGCAAACATGTCGGCACTGACCGAGTTCCTGCCCACGACGCTCGCGACTTTTCTCGCGCAGCATCCCGACATCCGAGTGGAGGTCGAAGAGCAATTGAGCGGCGACATCGTGCGCGCACTGGTCGACGGGCTCGCCGACGTCGGCGTGTTCGCGGAGAACACGCCCGCCTATGGGCTCGACGTCGCGCCCTTCCAGACCGACGAGCTCGTGGTGCTGTGCGCAAAGCAGCATCCGCTGGCGCGCAGCCGAGTGAAGCAGGTCGACTTCAAGACCTGCCTCGCGCACGAATTCGTCGGCCTGAACCGCAGCAGTTCGCTGCTGGAGCTCACGTCGCGCGCGGCGGAGCAGGCCGGCATTCCGATGCGCCTGCGCGTGCAGGTGCGCAGCTTCGATGCGATGTGCCACATGATCGCAGCCAATCTCGGCATCGGCGTGGTGCCGCTGGCCGCGTGCAAGGCGCAGGTTGCGGCGCTCGATCTGAAGGTCGTGCGGCTGAAGGATGCGTGGGCCACGCGGCGGTTACTGATGGCGACGAAGATGGGGGCCACGCTCTCGCCCGCTGCACAACTGTTGGTGCGTCAGCTACTCGCCTCATCGACCTAGCGGGCGAAGACTCAGCCAGCCGCCATCCGCTTGACCGCCGCGATCCACTTCTCGAACGCCTTCATCTGGTCGCCGACGAACTTGCGCGTCGTCTCATCGGTGCAGTTGCCGTCCGCGTCGAACTTGCCGCCCGCGCCGCCGATGAAGACCTCGGGCTTCGCCAGCACCATCGCGTTCACGAACAACAGCACGCGGCGCAGGTCGTACTGAACGCGCGCGCCGCCAACCGGCCCCGGCGATGCCGACAGGATGGCCACCGGCTTGTGCGCGAAGGGCTGGTCTTCGCCGCGGCTGAGCCAGTCGATCATGTTCTTGAACCCGCCCGGAATCGAGAAGTTGTATTCGGGCGTGGCAATCACCACGCCGTCGGCGCGGCGGATGCGGTCGCGCAGCGCCTGCACCGATGCCGGGTAGCCCTTGGCGAACACGTCTGCGTCGAACACCGGCACCTCGCGCCATTCGACGACCTCCATGGCCATCGGCTCGGGCATCAGCGAGCCTGCGAGGTTCAGGGCGGCCCGGTTGATGGAGCCGGTGCGAAGACTGCCGCAGAGGCCGACGATGTCGAGGGTGCTCATTCGGTTTCCTGTTCTTGTGCTGGGGTTGGTGGTCGGCAACTATGGCGTCGGCCAGGTCACCGGGAAAGTGGTTTTCGCGGAAACCACATTTCCTTCAAACGGAAAAGTCCGGCGCGCAGCCGGACTCGGGGCGCGCTGATCTTCACGGGGTGCTCCTTGGAGATTGATCGAAAAACGCCCCCAGTCTATCTGCGCAACGCCCTCCCGCCTTCCCCTGCTACTTCGCCTCTTCGGCCTCCAGCACCGCCCACTCCTCGTCGGTGAAGAGCCGCGAGCGCGTCAGGAAGCGCAAGCCTTCCGGCCCCTCCAGCGAGAACATGCCGCCGCGCCCCGGCACCACGTCGATGATCAGCTGCGTGTGCTGCCAGTACTCGAACTGCGGCCCGCTGATGTAGAACGGCATGCCGCCGATGTGGCCGAGCAGCCGGTCGTAGTCGCCCACGATGAACTCGTCACGCCCGTAGCACATGGGCGCACTGCCGTCGCAGCAGCCGCCCGACTGATGGAACATCAGCGGGCCGTGCTTTGCGGCGAGCCTGTCGATCAACGCGAGCGCGGCATCGGTCGCGGTGACGCGCAGGACTTCGCCGGTCATCAGAAGAAGCCCAGCTTGTTCTCGCTGTAGCTCACCAGCAGGTTCTTGGTCTGCTGGTAGTGGTCGAGCATCATCTTGTGGTTTTCGCGACCGATGCCCGACTGCTTGTAGCCACCGAAGGCCGCATGCGCCGGATAGTGGTGATAGCAGTTGGTCCACACGCGGCCGGCCTGGATGCCCTTGCCCATGCGGAAGGCGCGGTTCATGTCGCGGCTCCACACGCCGGCGCCCAGCCCGTAGAGCGTGTCGTTGGCGATGGCGAGCGCTTCTTCCTCGTCCTTGAAGGTGGTGACGGACACCACGGGGCCGAAGATTTCCTCCTGGAAGATGCGCATCTTGTTGTGGCCCCTGAACACGGTCGGCTTCACGTAGTAGCCGTCGGCCAGGTCGCCTTCGAGCTTCTGGCGCTCGCCGCCGATCAGCACCTTCGCACCCTCCTGCTTGCCGATGTCGAGATACGACAGGATCTTCTCGAGTTGCTCGCTGGAAGCCTGCGCGCCGATCATCGTTGCCATGTCGAGCGGGCTGCCCTGCTTGATGGCGGCCACGCGCTTCAGCGCGCGTTCCATGAAGCGGTCGTAGATCGACTCCTGTATCAGCGCGCGCGACGGACAGGTGCACACCTCGCCCTGGTTCAGCGCGAACATGGTGAAGCCTTCGAGCGCCTTGTCGAAGAAGCCGTCGTCCTTGTCCATCACGTCGGCGAAGAAGATGTTGGGCGACTTGCCGCCCAGCTCCAGCGTGACCGGAATCAGGTTCTGGCTCGCGTACTGCGAGATCAGCCGGCCGG
Organism: Variovorax sp. YR566; assembly: GCF_051992195.1. Lineage (NCBI taxonomy): Bacteria > Pseudomonadati > Pseudomonadota > Betaproteobacteria > Burkholderiales > Comamonadaceae > Variovorax > Variovorax sp. YR566. The sequence goes on from NZ_CP197092.1 coordinate 4,563,454, forward strand.
TGGTGGTCTCGCCGGTGAAGGCGATCTTGCCGATGCGGTTGCTCGACGCCAGCGGCTTGCCGGCCTCCACGCCGAAGCCGTTGACGACGTTCAGCACGCCCGGCGGCAGCAGGTCGCCGATGATTTCCATCAGCATCAGGATCGACACCGGCGTCTGCTCGGCCGGCTTCAGCACCACGCAGTTGCCGGCCGCCAGCGCGGGCGCCAGCTTCCACACGGCCATCAGGATCGGGAAGTTCCAGGGAATGATCTGGCCGACCACGCCGATGGGCTCGTGGAAGTGGTACGCGAAGGTTTCATGGTCGATCTCGCTGATGCCGCCTTCCTGCGAGCGGATGCACGAGGCGAAGTAGCGGAAGTGATCGATGGCCAGCGGCAGGTCGGCCGCCGTGGTTTCACGGATGGGTTTGCCGTTGTCCCAGGTTTCGGCGGCCGCCAGAACCGCCAGGTTTTCCTGCATTCGGTCGGCGATCCTGTTCAGGATGTTGGCGCGCTCGGTGGTCGAGGTGCGGCCCCAGGCGCCCTTGGCCTTGTGCGCGGCGTCGAGCGCGCGGTCGATGTCGGCCGCCGTGGAGCGCGGCACCTCGCAGAAGACCTTGCCGGTGACGGGTGTGATGTTCTCGAAGTACTGGTTGTCCACCGGCGCGACCCATTCGCCGCCGATGTAGTTGCCGTAGCGCTTCTTGAACGGCACCGCGGTACCGAATTTGCCCGGTTCGAGCATGTCCATGACTTTGTCTCCATATGCAAGGTAGTGGCGCCACGACATGCGGCGGCCCGCATGGACTACCGCAAGCCACATACCCGGCCGGATCGGGACATTCCCTAGGCACCTGCGCACTGCAAACCGATGCCGGAGCGGGTTTTCATTCGCAATCTGCGACATGTTCGCGCGAATATGGCGACTAGGATGTCGCACAAGGCGAAAACCTATCGGAGACACGCATGAGTGGTGAAGCGCATTTGCCATCGATCGGAGTGGATCAGGCCCGCGAGCTGTTCTTCGCGCAGGGCCGCGACCCTACGCCGTGGATCGCACCGCACATCTCGCGTTCCTGGCAGCGCAGCCGCCCGGTCGACCACCACGTGATCGACCCCGAGCCGATGGCGCTGGCATTGCTGAGCGAACGGCGCGAGCAGGCCATGCGGCTGCTGAACTGCGCGCAGCCCGAGCTCGACGGCCTTGCCGAGCATGCGGTCGGCAATGGCTGCGTGGTGATCCTGTCGGACGCCAGCGGGCTGATCCTCGAAGAGGTCGGCAGTGCCGACTTTCTGCCCAAGGCCGAGCGCATTGCGCTGCAGCCCGGCGTGGAATGGTCGGAGCACAACCGGGGCACCAACGCCATCGGCACCGCGCTGGCAGAGCGAGAAGCGCTGATGGTGCTGGGCGGCGAGCACTACCTGGCGCAGAACGGCGCGCTCGGCTGTGCGGCGGCGCCCATCTTCACCGGGCGCGGCGAACTGGCGGGCGCGCTCGACATCTCGGGCGAGACGGTGCGCGTGAACACGCATGCTCTGGGGCTGGTGCGCATGGCGGCGCAGCAGGTCGAGCATCGCATGATGCTGGCCGAGGCCGGCGGCCACGTGCTGCGCTTCCACGCGCGGCCGGCACTGATCGGCACCGCGCGCGAGGGGCTGATGGTGATCGAGGGCGGGCGCATCGTCGCAGCCAACCGTGTAGCGCTCGAACTGTTCAGCCGCTCGTGGGACGGCCTGCTCGACCTGGACGCCGAAGCTTTTCTCGGCGCGAACTGGCCGCGCATGGAGCACCGGCGCAACCTGCTGACGCTGCCGGGCGGGCGGCAGATCGCGATGGTGATGGAGCGTTCGAACACGCAGGATACAGCGCGTACCACCACTCGGCACGCCACGTCGTCCCCGGGCATGACCACTGAAGCCGACGACATACAACCGCTGCTGCACAAGGCTGTGCGGGTGCTGAACGAAGGCGTCTCCGTGCTGGTCAACGGCGAGACCGGCAGCGGCAAGGAAGTGTTCTCGCGCCGGCTGCATGCCGCGAGCCGGCGCAGCGCAGGGCCCTTCGTGGCGGTGGACTGCGCCTCGCTGCCCGAGACGCTGATCGAGTCCGAGCTGTTCGGCTACGAGGAAGGCGCCTTCACCGGTGCAAAGCGAAAGGGCATGGCGGGCCGCATCCGCGAGGCCCACGGCGGGGTGCTGTTTCTCGACGAGATCGCGGAGATACCGCTGCCCCTGCAGACGCGCCTGCTGCGCGTGCTCGAAGAGCGCGTGGTCACGCCGCTGGGCGGCGGCCAGGGCGTGGCGGTGGACTTCGACCTGGTCTGCGCCACGCACGGCCACCTGCCGGCACTGGTGGAGGCCGGGCGCTTTCGTGCCGACCTGATGTATCGCGTGGCAGGGTTCACAGTCGCCCTGCCGCCGCTGCACCAGCGCGGCGACCGGCACGCGCTGATCTCACGGCTGTTCCTCGAAGCGGGCGGCGCGGCCAAGCACCTGCGGCTGGAGAGCGATGCGCTCGAAGCGCTGGCCGCCTACCGCTGGCCGGGCAATGTGCGGGAGCTGCGCAGCACGCTGCGTGCGGTCGTGGCGTTGGCCGATGTGGGCGATTCGGTGACGACCGCCATGCTTCCCGCGCATCTGGTCGGCGCGTGGACTTCGCCGCCCGACGACGCGACGCCCCATGCCCTGCCACACACCGAACCGCTGATGAGCATCACACGCCACGCCATCGACGAGGCACTCAAAGCCTGCGATCACGACGTGGCGAAGGCCGCCCGCCGGCTGGATGTTCACCGCAGCACCATCTATCGCCATCTTGCGCGCCAGCGCGGCAAGCCCGAGGCACATTGACTGGACAGCCCGCAGGCTGAAGGCGCGGGCCTGCGCAGACATGCGCTTCTCACCCGCCGGCATAACCAAAGACTGACTTGCCCCGCAATGCCGGAGCGGCCAGACTTTGTGCATGGCCTCTCTTCCGCATCCATGACCACCGGCAGACGTGCACGGCGCCTGTCGGCCGTTCCTTCGACCTTGCGGATTCCCCTGGCCGCCCGGGCTTCGGGCGACGCGATGTTTCCGCAAGTGGCCGTGCGGGACGCATACGCCGCGGGCATCCTGGAGCAGATCCGCGACGACGGCCAAGCGCTGCCGGAAGACCGGGCAACCATCTATAGCATCCTCTCGCGCACCCGCCGCTTCCGCAGCCTGGCCCAGGACTTCCTCAAGCAGCACCCCGGCGGCCGCGTGGTGAACATGGGTTGCGGCCTTAGTCATTACTTCCAGTGGCTGGACGACGGCAAGTCCCACATGACCGACGCCGACCTGCCCGAGGTGCTCGAAATGCGCCGCGAGCTGATCCCCGAGACGAATGAACGCCACGACCTGCGCGAGCTCGACCTGACCGCGCCCGACTGGTGGGAACAGCTGGGCCTGCCGCGCAAGCGCAACGCTGCGCCGGTGTTCCTGTTCACCGAAGGCGTGCTGATGTACCTGAAGCCCGAACAGGTGCAGGCGGTGCTCGCCACCTTCGGCGAACGCGCGCCCGCAGGCTCGATGCTGGCCTTCGACGCCATGTGCTGGCTTGCGGTGGGGCGCGGAAGGCAGCATCCGTCGGTGCGCACGACCGGTGCAGAGTTCCTCTGGGGCATCCGTCGCTCTACCGAACTGACGCAGCCCCATCCGCGCCTGCAGCTGACCGACACTTACCGCGTGCTGGAAGGCATCGGCCTGCCCTACACCTTGTTCGCGCCGATGGTCATGCTGTTTCTCGGGGTGCCGCTGTATGCGCTCTACGCGCTGAAGGCGACAGACGTCGCCGATACATAAACGCACAATTTTGTGAAGTGCCGGCTTTGTCCGGCCCGCGCTGCGCGGAATGACTGACGCGGTGCGGCCCCGGGCCAGGTCAAGCTACCAGCTGTTCCCGGTCGCGGAGAATGCTCTATCGTCTTCGCTGCTTTTCTTTCTTCCCCCTCAAGATTCGCAACCCTCAAGAACCACATGCTTGATCGCCGATCCTTCCTTGCCGCCGGTGGTGCCGCTGCCGCACTCGCCGCCCTCGGACTGCCCCAGGAGGCACTGGCCGCCAACGGGCTGCAACTGAGCCAGCCCACGCCCTTTTCCTTCGACGCGTTGATCGCACAGGCGAAGTCGCTCGCCGCCAAGCCCTATGCGGCGGCCGCGCCACTGGCGCCCGAGGTGCTCGACCGCATCGACTACGACGCGCACGGCAAGATCAAGTTCGACCCCGCCAACGCCCTCTTCCGCGACGGGCCCGGCGCCTTCCCCGTTACCTTCTTCCACCTCGGGCGCTTCTTCCAGACGCCCGTGCGCATGCACGTGCTCGAGAACACCGACGGCGACGCATTTTCCCGCGAGGTGCTCTACAGCCCCACCTACTTCTCGATGCCGCCCGACAGCCCCGCGCGCGCGCTGCCGCCGGGCGCGGGCTTTGCGGGCTTTCGCCTGCAGGAAAGCCGCCTGGGCGACCAGAGCAAGCTCGACTGGCAGAAGAACGACTGGGTCGCGTTCCTCGGCGCCTCGTACTTTCGCGCTATCGGCGAGCTCTACCAGTACGGCCTGTCGGCGCGCGGCATCGCGCTCGACGTGGCAGTGCCCGACAAGCCCGAGGAGTTTCCGACCTTCACGCGCTTCTACTTCGAGACGCCGGCCGCCAACAACACCACGTCGATGACGGTCTACGCGCTGCTCGAAGGGCCGAGCGTCACGGGCGTGTTCAAGTTCATCATGCAGCGCGGCAAGGCCGTCATCATGGACATCGACGCGCGCATGTTCCTGCGCCGCGACGTGTCGCGCCTGGGCCTGGTGCCGCTCACGTCGATGTACTGGTACTCGGAAACCATCAAGCCCACGGCCATCGACTGGCGCCCCGAGGTGCACGACTCCGACGGCCTCGCAATCTGGAACGGCGCGGGCGAGCGCATCTGGCGCCCGCTCAACAACCCCACGCAGACGCGCGCCTCGGCCTTCGCCGACACCAAGCCGCGCGGCTTCGGCCTGCTGCAGCGCGATCGCGCCTTCGACCACTACCAGGACGGCGTGAACTACGAGAAGCGCCCGAGCCTGTGGATCGAGCCGCTGGGCGACTGGGGCGAGGGTTCGGTGCAGCTCATCGAGATTCCGACCGACGACGAGATCCACGACAACATCGTCGCCTTCTGGGTGCCCAAGGCCGATGCGAAGGCCGGGGCCAGCTACAGCCTGCAATACCGGTTGCACTGGACCGACCAGGAACCCTTTCCGTCGCCGCTTGCGCGCTGCGTGGCCACGCGCATCGGGCGCGGCGGGCAGCCGGGCCAGCCGCGTCCGCAGGGCGTGCGCAAGTTCATGGTCGAGTTCATCGGACAGCCGCTGCAGGCCGTGCCCTTCGGCGTGAAGCCCGAGGTGATGCTGACGGCGGCGCGCGGCAAGTTCTCGTACGTCTTCGCCGAGGCCGTGCCCAACGGCGTGCCGGGCCACTGGCGCGCACAGTTCGACTTCACGCCCGAAGGCAACGAGCCGATCGACATGCGCATGTACATGAAGAACGGTGACCAGACGTTGACCGAGACCTGGCTATACCAGTACCAGCCGGGCTGAAACCGCGGGCGCTTCAGCGCTTGCCGGCCTTGTTGTAGGGCGCGAAGAGTTCCACCGCCCAGTCCACGAACACGCGCAGCTTGGCGCTCAGGTGCCGGTTGGTCGGGTACACCACGTGCAGGGGATACGGCTCGGGCGCCCAGCCCTGCAGCACCTCGACCAGCGCGCCGCTGGCCAGGTAGGGCGCGGCCATCACATCGAAGGTCTGCGCCACGCCCATGCCGGTGAGCATCGCGCTCAGGTGCGCCGTGCTCTCGTTCACGCCCACCACTGTGTGGCCGTGGATCTCGATGCGCTCCTCGCCGCGCCCATAGCGCAGCGGAATCGGCCGGTTGCTCAGCGACGAGAAATAGCCCACCACGCGGTGCGTGCCGTCACCGAGGTCCGCAGGCGTCTTCGGCACGCCGTGGCGCTCCAGATAGGCCGGCGTGGCGCAGGTCACGAAGGGCAAGGTCGCGATGCGGCGCGCCACGAGCGACTGGTCGGTCAGCTCGCCCGCACGGATCACGCAGTCGACCGCATCGCCGATCAGGTTCACCGGCCGGTCGCTCACGCCGATCTCGAGTTCGATCTCGGGATAGCGCGCATGGAACGTCGGCAGTTGCGGAATCAGGATCATGTTGGCCAGCGAGGAGCCGACGTCCACCCTCAGCCGACCGCGCGGATTGGCCTGTGCGTTGGTGAGGTCGGACTCGATGTCTTCCAGTTCGGCCAGCACGCGCGCGGTGCGCTCGTAGTAGGCCGCGCCCTCGGGCGTGACCGTCACGCGCCGCGTGGTGCGCTGCAACAGCTTCACGCGCAGGTGCGTTTCGAGCTGCTGCACCATCTTCGTCACGGTGGGCTTGGGCATCTGCAGCGAGTCGGCGGCGCGCGTGAAGGTGCCGGCCTCGACCACGCGGGCAAACACGCGCATGGCGGTGATCTGGTCCATCGCCGGATTATTAGTGATCCGGAAATAAACAAATCCCGCGCGCCGTCTTGGTCCGCGTGGGGGTCGCGCCCAAACTTCCTTCCATCGACAACGCTGCATTGCAGCAACCACCAAGGAAGAAACCATGACCCTCAAGCTCGACGACAAGATCGCCCTCGTCACCGGCGGCACCAGCGGCATCGGCCTGGCCACCGCGCAACGCTTCGTGGCCGAAGGCGCGCACGTGTTCATCACCGGCCGCCGCAAGGCCGAACTCGACGCGGCCGTGAAGGCCATCGGGCGCAACGTGACCGGCGTGCTCGGCGACGTGTCGAAGCTCGAAGACCTCGACCGGCTCTACGCCACCATCAAGCAGGAGAAAGGCCGCCTCGACGTGCTGTTCGCCAACGCGGGCGGCGGCAGCCTGCTGCCGCTGGGGCAGATCACCGAGGAACACTTCGACAAGATCTTCGGCACCAATGTGCGCGGCCTGCTCTTCACGGTGCAGAAGGCGCTGCCGCTGATGCCCAAGGGGGCATCGATCGTGCTCAACGCATCGATCACCAGCATCAAGGGCAACCCGGCCTTCAGCGTCTACAGCGCGACCAAGGCGGCGGTGCGCAGCTTTGCGCGCAGCTGGACGGTGGACCTGAAGGACGCCGGCATCCGCGTGAACGCCGTGAGCCCGGGCGTGGTGCCGACCCCCGCCTACGACCTGCTGGGCCTCACGGCGGAGCAGGTGCAGGGCTTCGTCGAGGGACAAACCCAGAACATCCCGCTGGGCCGGGTCGGCACGCCTGACGAAATCGCCAAGGCCGTGGTGTTCCTGGCCTCCGACGACAGCAGCTTCGTCAACGGCGTCGAGTTGTTCGTCGACGGCGGCATGGCGCAGATCTGACGATCAGCGCTTGGTGACGGACACCAGCTCCACTTCGAAATTCAGCGTGGCGTTCGGCGGAATCACGCCGCCGGCGCCGCGCGAACCGTAGGCAATCGACGGTGGGCAGGTCAGCTTGGCCTTGCCGCCGGGCTTCATCTTCTGCACGCCTTCGGTCCAGCACGGGATCACGCCGTTGAGCGGGAACTCGGTGGGTTCGCCGCGCTTGTAGGAGCTGTCGAATTCCTTGCCCGTGTCGGGGAAGGTGCCGCGGTAGTGAACCTTGACCACGTCGGTGGCCGCAGGCGAAGCGCCGGTGCCTTCCTTGATCGACTGGTAGATCAGGCCGCTTGGCGTGGTCACGGGCGCAGATTGCGCGAACGCGGCGGGCATTGCAAAGACGGACACGAGAGCGGCACAGAAAAGAGACTTCACAAAACACCTCGAAGGTTGAGAGGCCCCGATTATGGCCAGCGGCCCATATCGGCCCATGCCGGCCTCGTTGGAACGGCCCTTGCTTTGCTGAATGTGCACTGTCAACATTCACGCAGAGAGGAAGCCGCATGAACTCCACCGAAGCCAGCACTGGCGCAGCAGCGCCGGCCCACACAGGCACCGGCCATCTCAAGAAAGTGCTCGGCCCCGTGCAACTCTGGGGCATTGCGGTGGGCCTCGTCATCTCGGGTGAGTACTTTGGTTGGAGCTACGGCTGGAACACGGCCGGCACGCTCGGCTTCCTGGTTGCCACGGTGCTGGTGGCCACGATGTACACCACCTTCATCTTCAGCTTCACCGAGCTCTCCACAGCCATTCCGCATGCGGGTGGTCCTTTTGCTTATGCGCGGCGCGCCTTCGGACCCAACGGCGGTTTTGTCGCGGGCTTTGCGACGCTGATCGAATTCGTCTTCGCGCCGCCGGCCATCGCGCTGGCCATCGGCGCGTACCTCAACGTGCAGTTCCCGGGCATCAACCCGAAGTGGTTCGCCCTGGGCGCGTACGTGATCTTCATCGCGCTCAACTGGGTCGGCGTGGGCATAGCGGCGGCCTTCGAGTTGTTCGTGACGGTGCTGGCCATCGTCGAGCTGCTGGTGTTCATGGGCGTGGTCACGCCGGGCTGGACCATGGCCAACTTCGTGGCCAACGGCTGGGCCGGCGGCAGCGTGCTGAACGGCGCGGCCATCTCGGGCATCTTCGCCTCCATACCGTTCGCGATCTGGTTCTTCCTCGCCATCGAGGGCGCGGCCATGGCCGCCGAAGAGGCGCGCGACCCGCACCGCACCATTCCCATCGCCTACACCACGGGCATCGTCACGCTGGTGGTGCTGGCCTTCGGCGTGATGATCTTCGCGGGCGGCGTGGGCGACTGGCGCAAGCTCGCCAACATCAACGACCCGCTGCCACAGGCCATGAAGGCGGTGGTGGGCGACAACAGTGGCTGGCTGCACATGCTGGTGTGGATCGGCCTCTTCGGGCTGATCGCTTCGTTCCACGGAATCATCATGGGCTACTCGCGCCAGATCTTCGCGCTGGCGCGCGCCGGTTACCTGCCGCGCTACTTCGCCGGCCTGAGCCCGCGCTTCGACACGCCGCACCGCGCACTGCTGGCCGGCGGCGTGATCGGCGTCATTGCCATCTTCAGCGATGAATGGGTGCAGTTCGGCGGCCAGACGCTCACTGCCAACATCGTGACCATGGCGGTGCTCGGCGCCATCGTGATGTACCTGATCTCGATGGCCGCGCTGTTCAAGCTGCGCCGCACCGAGCCGAACCTGCTGCGCACCTACCGCGCGCCCTTCTACCCGGTGTTCCCGGCCATCGCGCTCGGGCTCGGCGTGGTGTGCCTGGGTGCGATGGTGTGGTTCAACGGCATGCTCACGCTGCTGTTCATCGTGCTGATGGCCGCGGCGTACGGCTACTTCCTGCTGACATCGGCGCAGCGCAAAGCGGCCGCGCCCGACGAGATGCTGTCTTCTTCGACGACCTCCGCCTGACACCTGAAGAAAGATGCTGTATCGCACCACCATCGCCGACCAGGTCTTCGCCTTCGAAGACCTGCGGCAGGTCATGGCCTTCGCAAGCCCCGCGCGCTCGGGCGACTACCTCGCGGGCATCGGCGCGGCCACCGCGCAGCAGCGCATGGCCGCGCGCCACGTGCTGGCCGACACGCCGCTCAAGCAGTTCCTCACCGAAGCGCTGATTCCGTACGAGAGCGACAACATCACGCGCCTCATCATCGACAGCCACGACGCGCAAGCCTTCGCGCCGGTGTCGCACCTCACGGTCGGCGACTTCCGCAACTGGCTGCTGTCCGAGGCTGCCACCACCGCCACGCTCACCGCGCTTGCGCCGGGCCTCACGCCCGAGATGGTGGCGGCCGTGTCCAAGATCATGCGCAACCAGGACCTGGTGTCTGTCGCGAAGAAGTGCAGCGTGGTCACGCGCTTTCGCGACACCATCGGCCTGCCCGGCCATCTGGCCGTGCGCCTGCAGCCCAACCACCCGACCGACGACCTGCGCGGCGTGGCGGCCTCCACGCTCGACGGCCTGCTCTACGGCGCGGGCGATGCGGTGATCGGCCTCAACCCGGCCTCGGACAGCATGCCGGTGCTTGGCCAGTTGCTGCGCATGCTCGACGAGGTGATCCAGCGCTTCGAGATTCCCACGCAGAGCTGCGTGCTCACGCACGTGACCAACACGCTCAAGCTGGCCGAAGCCGGCGCACCGGTGGACCTGGTGTTCCAGTCGATCGCGGGCACCGAGAAGGCGAACCTCTCGTTTGGCGTAACGCCGGAGCTGCTCGACGAGGCCTACGCGGCGGCGCTGTCGCTCAAGCGCGGCACCATCGGTGACAACGTCATGTACTTCGAGACCGGCCAGGGCAGCGCGCTCTCGGCCAACGCCAACTTCGGCGTCGACCAGCAGACCTGCGAGGCGCGCGCTTATGCGCTGGCGCAGCGCTACAAGCCCTTTCTCATCAACACTGTCGTCGGCTTCATCGGGCCGGAGTATCTGTACGACGGCAAGCAGATCATCCGCGCCGGGCTCGAGGACCACTTCTGCGGCAAGCTGCTGGGCCTGCCCATCGGCTGCGACATCTGCTACACCAATCACGCCGAGGCCGACCAGGACGACATGGACACGCTTCTCGTGCTGCTGGGCACGGCGGGCATCAACTTCATCATGGGCATCCCGGGCGCGGACGACGTGATGCTCAACTACCAGAGCACCTCCTTCCACGACGCACTGTTCCTGCGCGAAACACTGGGCCTGAAGCGTGCGCCGGAGTTCGAAGCGTGGCTGCAGCGCATGCAGATCACCAATGCGGCCGGCCAGCTGGCACCGCCCTCTTCCAACCGGCTGCTGGCCGACATGAGCGGGCTGTCCGCACTCGCGTCATGAGCGATTCACCGGTCACCCCCAACCCATGGGCGCAATGGCGCTCGGCCACGCCCGCGCGGCTGGCACTGGGCCGCGCCGGCGCCGGCATGCCGACCGACGAGACACTGCGCTTCGGATGGGCGCATGCGATGGCCCGCGACGCGATCCACGCCGCGCTCGACGTCGATGCGCTTGAAGCCGCCTTGACCGCGCAGCGCTGGGAGGTCGCACGCGCACGCAGCCGCGCCGCGGACCGTACCGAATACCTGCGCAGGCCCGACCTCGGGCGCCAGCTCGATGAAGACGCCGCCACGCGCCTGCTCGGCGACCGGCGCTATGGCTGCGATGTCTGCGTGGTGGTCGGCGACGGGCTCTCCTCGCTCGCGGCGGCGCGTCATACGGTGCCGCTGCTCGCGGCATTGCGATCGCACCTGCCGCCCGACACAAGCTTTGCCCCCGTGGTCATCGCCACGCAGGCGCGCGTGGCGCTGGCCGACGAAGTGGGCGAACTGTTCGGCGCGGCGCTCTCGGTCATGCTGATCGGCGAGCGCCCGGGCCTCAGCTCGCCCGACAGCCTCGGCATCTACCTGACCCATTCGCCAAAGCGCGGCCGGCACGACGCCGAGCGCAACTGCATCTCGAACGTGCGCCCCGAAGGCCTGCCCTACGAAGTGGCCGCGTTCAAGCTGGCATGGCTGATGCGAGAGTCCCTGCGCAGGGGGCTGACCGGCATCGGGCTCAAGGACGAGAGCGATCTCGCGGTGCTTGAACAGCGCCAGGCGCCATCGCTCGCGCGCTGAGCACAACCCACAAGCGGCAACGCCAGAACTGTCACGAGCGCTTCGTACGCTCGTCATCGTCTTTTTTTGTCCAACGCATGCACTCAAACAGGAAAAAAGCAATGCAACGTCGCCTCCTTCTTCTCTCGCCAATTGCCGCTGCGATGGCTGCGGCCGGCTGTGCCAGCCTGTCGTCCTCCGCGGGGCCGGCCCTTTCGCCCGGCCACTGGGACGCCTTCAATCGTGCGCAGATCGAGAGCCTGATCGCCAGCCTCGGCAAGGGCAGCCCGGGTTACAACGCCGCGAAGCGGCCGTACGTGGTGTTCGACTGGGACAACACCAGCGTCTTCCTCGACATCGAAGAGGCTTCGCTCATCTACCAGCTCGAGAACCTCGTCTTCGGTGCCACGCCCGCGCAGCTCGAAGTGGCGCTGCGCAAGAACATCCCGAAGAAAGACTTCCTGCCCGCGTACAACAACGCGGCCGGCCAACCGGTGAACATCGACCGCGTGGTGCCCGACATCGTCGCGAGCTACACCTGGCTCTACCAGAACTACAGGGGCCTGAAAGGCGACCAGTCGCTGGCCGTGGTGGCACTGAGCCCGCACTACGGCGCATTCACCACCAAGGTGCGCTACCTGTACGAAGCCATCGGCGACACCTTCGACCACGACACGGCCTACCCGTGGGTCACGTACCTCTTTGCCGGCATGACCGAGGCGCAGGTGCGCAAGCTCACGGCCGACACGGTGGCATGGCAGCTGAAGGAGCCGGTCGCCAAGGTCAAGTGGACTTCGCCCACCGCGCTGCCGGGCCGCGCGGGCGTGGTCTCGGTGAGCTGGAAGAACGGCCTGCGCCTGCAGCCCGAAATGCAGGAGCTGTACGCCGCCTTCCGCAACGCGGGCTTCGACGTGTGGGTGTGCTCGGCATCGTTCGTCGATGTGATCAAGGAGATCTCGTCGAACCCCGCCTTCGGCTACAACAATCCGCCCGAGCGCGTGCTCGCGATGGAGCTGGAGCGCGATGCCAGCGGCGTGATCCAGCCCGAGTTCCGCCGCGGCTACGACCAGACGCAGGGCCCGGGCAAGACGAAGAACATCCAGCGCTTCCTGGTCAGCAAGTACGGCTACGGCCCGAGCTTCGTGGCCGGCGACAGCGAAGGCGACCAGAACATGATGGCCGACTTTGCAGACACGAAGAAGGTGCTGATCGTCAATCGCCTGCGCGACCCGAAGACCGACATCGGCAAGTTCTCGGCCATGGCAGTGCAGAACTACGGCAAGGCCGACACGCGCTACCTGCTGCAGGGGCGCGACGACAACACGGGCTCCTGGGTACCCTCGCAGCTGCACACGCCGCTGGGTGCAGCACAGGGCAAGGCGCTGAAGTAAACGCGGCGCACCGCGGGCGGTTGCCTATGATCCTGGCATCGAACACCAGGAGACAACATGACAACGGCCCGCTACCCCCTTGCCGAACTGAAAGACCTGCCCGAGGACATCCGCACCGCGATCCTCGCCGTGCAGGAAAAAGCCGGCTTCGTGCCGAACGTGTTCCTCGGCCTCGCGCGCCGCCCCGCCGAGTGGCGCGCGTTCTTCGCGTATCACGACGCGCTCATGCTCAAGGAAGAAGGCTCGCTCACCAAGGGCGACCGCGAGATGATCGTCACTACCACCAGCGCGGCCAACCAGTGCCTGTACTGCGTGGTGGCGCACGGCGCGCTGCTGCGCATCTACGAGAAGAAGCCGCTGGTGGCCGACCAGGTGGCGGTGAACTACCGCAAGGCCGACATCACGCCGCGCCAGCGCGCGATGCTCGATTTTGCGATGAAGGTCTGCGACCGCTCGCACGAGATCGACGACAGCGACTTTCCGCCGCTGCACGCCCACGGCTTCGACGACGAGGACATCTGGGACATCGCGGCCATCACCGCCTTCTTCGGCCTGAGCAACCGCCTGGCCAGCTTCAGCGGCATGCAGCCGAACAACGAGTTCTTCCTCATGGGGCGGTTGCCCCGCGAGAAGAAGTAGCCGGGCCCGCTCAGGCCTTCGCGCGGCAGGATGCGAGGGCGTCCAGTGCCGGCTTGTAGGTGGGCGTGGTCACGTCCATCACGCCAAGCACCGTGTGATACAGGTTATCGTGCGTGAGCGGCGCATCGAGCCCCGCCTCCATGCACGAGCGCGAGAGCTTGCGCCGCTCGCTCATGCCTTCGCTGAACCACGTGACCATGGGCACGTGCTTCTGCGCCTCAGGCGCGAAGCTGTAGGGCACACCGTGCAGGAACAGGCCGTACTCGCCGAGCGACTCGCCGTGGTCGCTCACGTACAGCATGGCCGGGTCGTACTGCTTCGATTGCGCCTTGAGCCAGTCGATGGTCTGGCCGAGGAAGCGGTCGGTCTGCACGATCGAGTTGTCGTACACGTTCATCAACTCGGCGTGGCCGCACTCGGCCAGCGCATTGGTCTTGCACTCGGGCAGGAAGCGCTTCACATCGGCCGCCGAGCGCTTGTAGTAGGCCGGGCCGTGGCTGCCCATCTGGTGCATCACCAGCACGATGCCCTTGGCGCGGCGCTCGGCCGGCAATGCGGCGATGCGCTCGTCCAGGCCCTTGAGCATCACGTCGTCGAGGCATTCGTCGCCGTCGCACAGAGCCTTCTTCGTGGCGGCATCGAGGCCGTCGAAGGCCGAGGCGTTCGGAATGCGGGTGCAGACGTCCTTGCAGCCAGCCTGGTTGTCGAGCCAGAACACGGCCAGCCCGGCGGCCTGCAGCACGTCGACCAGGTTCTCGTAGTCGTCCTTGCGCGATTCGTAGCCCTGCTTGCCCAGCGGCGAGAACATGCACGGTACCGAGGCCAGCGTATTGGTGCCGCAGGAATGCACGTCGCGGTAGCTCAGCACGCCGCGCTTGGCCAGCTCGGGCGTGGTGTCGCGCGCATAGCCGTTGAGGGCGAAGTGGTCGGCGCGGGCCGTCTCGCCCACCACCACCACGAACAGCGGCGGCTTGGTCTGGGCCGCATAGCTCGCCCCCAGCGCCGTGCCGGCGGTGATCGGAATCAGCTTGCCGCTACGCTTGAACAGCGGCTTGATGAGCAGCGAACCCGTGGAATAGAGGGTTGCGATGGGGTTCATCATGTAGCGCAGATGAACGTTGTTGCGCATCAGCGGCGCCAGCTCGCGGTTCATGGACACCGCCGCGCCGAGCGCCACGACCACCGACAGCAGCAGCAGCGCCACGTTGCGCCATAGCTTCGACAGGATGCCCATCGGCGCGACGCGCACCCGCCACAGCAACCAGGCCGCAGGCAGCACCACCACGCCCACGTTGAAGGCCATGCGCCAGCTCAGCAGGTCGCGCGCCTCGTTCGGGTCGGTCTGCAGCGCGTTGGCGATCATGGTCGGGTCCATCACCACGCGGTACTCGAGCATGTAGTGCTGCACCACCGCGGCCAGCACGACCACGGCGAGCCACAGCGGCTTCATCCAGCGTGACCAGGCTGTGAGCGACAGCATGGCCGCCGAGCCGCACAGCGTGAGCAGGCTCATGACCACGATGGTCGACATGTAGGTGCTCGGCGCACCACCGATGCGGGCCAACTCGTTCCACAGCGGCCAGTTGGTGGTCAGGACGAGGTAGAGGCTGAGCCACAGGACGACCACGGCGGCCGAACGCGGCCGCTCCAGCCAGAGATTGAAGCGCACCCACGGGCTGCCGGAGGCAGGCGAGTGTGGCGTTTTGGAGTCAGAAGTACCCACCCGCTGCAATGGGGCGGGAGCGATTCGCGAAACAGACATGCGGCGAATGTAACGAACCCGCCTGAAGGGAGCCTGAACTGACTATTCAGTCAGTGTTCAGGCTGGCCCTGCGCATCCTCAGCATCCTCATCCTCGCCCGCTGCCGCGTCACGAAAGCACCGCTGGAAACGGCCAGGCTCAGCGGCCGGCTCACGCCGCGTTCCACCACGATCGACACCAGCGCACCCAGCATCGCCGCCGCCACGATGTCGGAGGGGAAATGCAGGCCCAGGTACACCCGGCTCCACGCCACCACGGCGGCCACCAGCAGCGCCGCCAGCATGGGCCAGCGAGAAGGCAGGCACCAGAGCGCAAAGGCCGCGGCAAAGGTGCCGGCCGCATGCAGGCTCGGGAAACCGGGCCGCACGCCCTGCGGCACCCACTGGATGCCCAGGCCATAGAACGCAGGCCGGGGAATCGGCGCCACCGCACGGATCATGTTCACGATCAGCCACACGGCCAGCACGCTCATCAGCACCGTGAACAGCGCATAGCGCCAGCGCCGGCTGAACAATGCGCAGACCCCGATGCCGAGCGTCAACAGAGCCGGCAGCAGGTCGGAGGAAAACTCGGCGAAGCCCAGGCTCCACGCCGGCACCGACATGCCCGCGTTGATCAGCCTGAACAGCGCGAAATCAAGATCCTGCATGTGCGGGCACCGCCGGCCTCACTGCGCGCGAGCCGAAGCGCGTTACCGCCACCTCGATGGCGAAGCCCACAACCCAGCAGACCCAGGCCGTCCAGAGCGTGTGGCTCATGTAATGGGCGCCGCGCAGCTGCTGCGACACACCCAGCACGAGCCCTGCAACCAACGCAACCCCCAACCAGATTGCTGCAGCGCGGGACGACACCCGGCGCAGCACGAAATACCCGCCTACGTAGGCGAAAGCAGCCGACGCGTGGCCGGCCGGGAAGCACCCGCCGGGCCCGCCGTCGTCGACGCCCCACGACCAGTGCGACACGTAGCGCGCCATACCGCCGAACTCTTGCAGGTCCCAGGGGCAGCTGGTGTGGCTGGCATGCTTGAGCAGGCTGACCGCAATCACCGAGAGCAGCACGGTCAGGGCCAACTGCACGCGGCTACCGGTGCTCAGGCGGCGCAGCAGGCCGAAGGGCCAGCGGATCGCGGCGAACAGCGTGATCACGAGCACCCAGCTCAGATTGCGGGCGCCTTCATGCATGACATGAACCATGAAAGGGTTTTCGCGCAGGGGAAAACCCATATGGGAACCCGCCATGCGCGCCAGCATCAGATCCCCGCCCGTCGCGTCCCACGCCATCAGTGCAACCAGTGCGATAAGGGTCAGAACCCCCAGACGAAAATTGGGAAAGCGAGTCATGGACGAAGGCAGGACTGAAAAACAGTCGCGAGCCTACGTTTGCGGAATGAACCGAGCCTGAAGCAAGATGAACCGAACCTGACTGAAAGGCCCGGTGCAACTCGGTGACGCTAGACTGCAATTTTTCTTGGAAAGACATGCGTGCGCATATTGCTGGTCGAAGATGACAGTGCATTGGCAGATGCCGTCTGCAGCTATCTGTTGGCCAAGGCTTTCGTGGTCGACGTGGCGCCCAGCCTGGCCGACGCGCGCGGCGCCCTGCTCTCGGTGCAGTACGCAGCCGTGCTGCTCGACCTGCACCTGGGCGACGGAGACGGCCTCTCGCTGCTGCCGCAGATCCGCGCCCTGCCCGAGCGCCCCATCGTCATCGTGCTGACGGCCCGCGACCAGGTAACAGACCGCATCCGCGGCCTGGACGCCGGCGCCGACGACTACCTCATCAAGCCCTACGACCCTGCCGAACTGCTTGCGCGCCTGCGCGCGGTCGAGCGGCGCCGCAGCTCCAGCAGCTCGCCGGTGCTGCACCTCGGCACGCTCGAGATCGACCTGGCGCACGACATGGTGCGCAAGGACGGCTCGCCGATCACGCTGACGCAGAAGGAATGGGCGCTGCTGCGCGTCATGGCCACGCGGCCCGAGCGCATCCACACGCGCGAGAACCTCGCCGATGCGCTGTACGGCTTCGGCGACGAGGCCGACAGCAACACGCTAGAGGTCTTCATCAGCCGCCTGCGGCGCAAGCTCGGACGCAGCCACATCCAGACACTGCGCGGCCTCGGCTACCGGCTGTCGTTCTCCGCGGACGACGACGAATGAGTGCCTCCAGCTTCGCGGCCGGCCGCGACTCGCTCGCCGGCCGGCTGACCCGCACGCTGATCGTCTGGGTCGGCGGCGTGTGGCTGCTGTGCGTGTTCGCCGTGGTCTGGTATGTGGACCGCGAGATCAACCACAACTTCGACAACGAACTGGTCGAGGTCTCGCACCGCATGTTCGCAATGGCGGTGCAGGAACTGGAAAAGCTGCAGCACCCGGGCCAGGAGCCGCCGCGCGAACCGCTGATCGCGCCCAAGCAGCTGTTCTCGGAAGATGCGGTGATCTACCAGATCGTCGATCTGCACGAGCATGTGATGCTGCGCTCCGCCGAGGCGCCCGCGGACACCTTCGACGTGCCGCTGGCCGCCGGCTTCGCGAACAACCCGACTTGGCGCATCTACACCGTGCGACACCCGACGCTGGGCCTGTTCTTCCAGGTGGCGGACCCGCTCGACGAACGCCGCCACGCCCTCAACCGCACGCTCTTCGGCCTGATCATTCCGCTCGGCGCAGTGCTGCCGCTGCTCGCGCTGGTGTTGCGCAACGTGGCGCGCACCGAGCTGCGGGTGCTGCAGGATCTGGCCGGCGAGATCGAGAAGCGCAGCGGCGCCGACCTTAGCCCGATCGCCCTGCCCGGCGGGTTGCCCAAGGAGCTGCGCACCGTCGGCGATCACGTCAACAGGCTGCTGGAGCGGCTGTCTCACTCGCTCGACGTGGAGCGCGCCCTGGCGGCCAATGCCGCGCACGAGCTGCGCACGCCGCTCGCCGCCGCCCGCCTGCGGCTGCAGACCGCTCTGGAGCACGACCTGCAGCGCAACGACGTGCAGGCCGCGCTCGATGCGCTACGCACCCTCAGCCATCGCGCCGAAAAGCTGCTGCAGCTGTCGCGCGCGGAATCGGGCGCCTCGCTCGCGCGCACGCAGGTCGACCTGGTACAGCTTGCCGGCACCGTGGCGCAGGAGTTCTGGCAAGACCCGCAGAATGCCGAGCGGCTCATGCTCAAGGTGCCCGACAGCGTCGTGCCACTGGCCCTCGGCGACGTCGATGCTCTCGCAATTGCCCTGCGCAACCTGGTGGAGAACGCGCTGCGCTACGGCGGCGGCCGCGTCGTCATCGAGGTGATGTCGCCTTGCACCCTGGCCGTGCGCGACACCGGCCACGGCGTTACCCCCGCGCAGCTCGAAACCCTGCGCGAGCGCCACGTGCGCCACAGCTCCGACCGCGCGGGCTATGGCCTGGGCATCTCGATCGTGGGCACCATCGTCGAGAAGCACGGCGCGAAGCTCGAACTCTCGTCACCGCCCGTGAGCGCGGCGCACGGCTTCGAGGCGCGCATCGTGCTGCGACCGGCCTGAGCCTCTTCAGCGCCGGGCAGCTTCCTTCTTCGGCACAAAGCCATAGGAGTTGTCGAAGCCGAACTGCCCGGCGTCGTACATCGCCTTCATCTTCTTCACGAGATGCCGCTGCACCGGCTTGGGCAACGCAAAGTAGTTGTCATTGGCGGTGGTCTTGCGATCGCCGTCCAGATGACCGGTGATGGCGTGGATCGTCGCCTTGCGGCCCAGATGGAAAGCGACGATCTTGATGCGCCCCACGTAGTCGTCGTTGTCGATGTGATCGGCGTCAACGGGGTTGAAGAAGCGATACACGAGGATCGGGTCGACCAGCCCGTCGCCGTCGATGTCCGCGAGTTCGATGAGCTTCGAGCGAAAGTTGACGCCGGCCTCGTCCTTGTTGGCGAAGTCGCGGATCGACCATTCACGGGTCAAAGTGTTGTCGCCGCCCACCTTGTAGAGCGAGGCCTGGATGGCCGAGGACAGCAGTTCCCCGTCGTATGGCTCGTCCTGCTTTTCGCCGAGCAGCAAGACGTAGCTGCCCGACTTGTCGGGGTAGCAATAGCGCTTGAATGCGGGGAGTTCAAGCCCAGCCTTCTTCAGCGCCTCGGCGCTCACGTACGGCGCATTGGCTGCGCATTCGTTCTTGCCGGGTAGGCCTATCTGGGCGTGGCTGCCGGTGACAAGCAATGCCAGGAGCGTTAACGCCAGGAGCTTCCGCTTCATCGGACCGCCGTTCACTCGCTCACCAGCGCGCGCAGCCAATCGGGCAGCGCCAGCGCCTTCTGCTTCGGAAAGTCGACCCAGATGGTGGTCGCGCCGCCAGCCGCGCAGATCACGTCGGGCTCTTCCTCGCGGGCCATGGTGCCCCAGCTCTCGAAGGTGGTGCGGCCGGGGTCGCTCACGTACATCTTGAGCAGCACGTTGCCCGGGTATTCGATCTGGCGGTAGAAATTGCAGAAGGCGTTGACGATCACCATGCCCTCGCCGCCAGGCTCGGGCTCGAAGCCGATGGAGTGCATCCAGTCGATGCGCGCGGTTTCGAGGTAGCGAAAGTAGGTGCCGTTGTTCAGATGGCCCATTGCATCCATGTCGCCCCATCGGATCGGGATCGACGTTTCATACACGAGCTTTTTCTTTTCGGGGATTTCGATTCTCATCGGTGCGCCTTGATGGATGCGAGGATGCCCAGCACGAACAGCAGCGCCGCCGCCCACTCGGCGGCCTGCGGCCAGCGGCCGTCCCAGACGAAGGAATAGAACAGCGCGAACAGCGTCTCGCTGACGATCAGCTGGCCACACAGGCTGGCGGACAGACGCTGGCTGGCGACGTTCCAGAGGATCGTCGCCAGCCACGACGAACCGAAGCCGCTCGCCAGCGCGATCCACACGAACAGCATGCCGTCGGGCTGCGCCTGCAGCGTCGCCACGTCGCTACCCGCAACGCCCCACAGCAGCAAGGCGCCCAGGCCGGTCGCCACGCCGAGCCAGTTGGCCCAGTCGGTTGCGTTGAGCTCGGTGTGGCGTTGCAGCCAGGCGGCGTTGAGCAGGCCGTACACCGTCCAGCTTGCCATTGCGGCCAGCGCCAGCGCGATGCCCCAGCCGAAGCGGGCACCGCCACTGCCTGCGCCGTGCTGCGCGGACCATGCGCCGTAGATCATCAGCGCGATGCCCGCGCCCGTGAGCAGCAGCCCCGGCAGCAGCGCGCGCATCCGCAGGCCGACGGGCCGGCCCAGCAGCATCATCCAGACAGGGATCGTGCCGATGATGAGGCTGGGTACCTCGGTGCCCGCCGCCTCGATGCCGAAGGCCAGCAGCAGGTAGTAGCCGGTAAAGCCCAGCACGCTGAGCCCCAGAGCCGCGAGCGCCTGCCGCCCGTTCGGCCAGCGCACGGCGGCAGGCCGCGCAAACACGGCAAGCGCCGAGACCGCTCCGAACACCGCGAAGCGCGAGGCCGTGATGTCCACCATGCCGAAATGGCCCACCATGCGCGGTGCCACGAAGGTCAAGCCCCAGAGCGCACCCGCGGCCAGTCCGGCCGCAATGCCGACCCAAGCCCGCGGACTCAGAGCGAGAACCCGTCGTCGGCCGCGATGACGGCGCCGTTCACGAAGTGGCTCTGGCCGCTGGCCAGCAGCACGATCAGGCCGTCCAGGTCTTCGGGCTTGCCCACGCGCTTGCGCGGCAGCATGTTGACCAGCTTGGCGCCGCCTTCGGTGCTCCAGTGTTCCTCGTTGAGCTCGGTCGTGATGTAGCCCGGGCACAGCGCGTTCACGTTGATGCCGAAGCGACCCCATTCGAGCGCCATGGCCTTGGTCATCTGCACCACGGCGATCTTGCTCATGCAGTACGTGCCGATCTGCGGCATGACCTTGAGCGCCGCCGCCGACGCAATGTTGATGATGCGCCCACCGATGTAGGTGCCAGGCGCCGTGCCCTGGGCGCGCGCCAGCATGCGCTTGCCGACCTCTTGCGCCACGAAGAAGGAGCCCTTCACGTTGGTGTCGAAGATGTAGTCGTAGTCGTCGGGAGTCACGTCCTGCAGGCGCTGTGTGGTGCTCACGCCCGAGTTGTTGACCAGGATGTCGATGGCGCCCACCTCGGTCTCGGCGCGCGCGACCGCCGCCTTGATGCTGCCGATGTCGGTCACGTCGAGCTCGACCACGTGGGCGTCGCCGCCCTCGCCTTCGATGCGTGCGCGCAGCTCCTTGAGCTTCTCGACGCGGCGGCTGGCCAGCACCACCGCGGCGCCCGCACGAGCCAGGGTTTTCGCGAACTGGGCGCCGAGCCCGCTGGAGGCGCCGGTGACGAAGGCCACGCGGCCGGAAAGATCGATGCTGTAAGCCATGAACTGAATCCTGTGGAGTCGCGCAGGTGACGCCCAAGCGCCCCGCCCACGAGTGACACGGACCGCCCGTGGACGCCGCATAAAATGCCCCGCAACCCGGGAAGCCCCGCGCCTCGAAAAATCATTATCGACCCAACCCACATGACCCACGACGAAATCCTCGCCCAGTTCGGCCCTCGCGAAGCCATGGAATACGACGTGGTCGTGGTCGGTGGCGGCCCGGCCGGCCTCTCGACCGCGATCCGGCTCAAGCAACTCGCCGCGCAGCACGAAAAAGAGATCTCGGTCGTGGTGCTCGAAAAGGGCTCGGAGCCCGGCGCGCACATCCTCTCGGGCGCCATCATGGACCCGCGTGCGCTCAACGAACTGCTGCCCGACTGGAAGGAACTCGGCGCCCCGCTGAACCAGCCGGTGACAGACGACGCGATGGTGTTCCTGGGCGAGAAGTCGAGCCTGCGCACTCCCAACCTCTTCCTGCCGGCCTGCTTCCAGAACCACGGCAACTACATCATCAGTCTGGGCGCCTTCACCAAGTGGCTGGCGCAGCAGGCCGAGAACCTCGGCGTCGAGATCTTCCCGGGCTTTCCGGCCGCTGAAGTGCTCTACAACGAAGACGGTTCGGTGCGCGGCGTGGCCACCGGCAACATGGGTGTCGGCAAGGACGGCGAACCGACCGAGAACTTCCAGCTCGGCATGGAGCTGCTGGGCAAGTACACCGTGTTCGCCGAAGGCGCGCGCGGCCACCTGGGCCGCCAGCTGATTGCAAAGTACAAGCTCGACGCGGGCAAAGACCCGCAGACCTACGGCCTCGGCGTGAAGGAAGTCTGGGAAATCGACCCCAAGCGCCACCAGCCCGGCTTCGTGCTGCACACCGCCGGCTGGCCGATGGACAACAACACCTACGGCGGCGCCTTCCTCTATCACATGGAGGACAACAAGGTCACCATGGGCTTCATCACGGGCCTGGACTACAGCAACCCCTACCTGAGCCCGTTCGAGGAAATGCAGCGCTGGAAGCTGCACCCCAACATCCGCTGGTACCTCGAAGGCGACGAGGCCAAGGGCATCAAGCCGGCCAAGCGCATCGGCTACGGCGCGCGCGCCATCACGGCCGGCGGCCTGATGTCGCTGCCCAAGACGGTGTTCCCGGGCGGCGCACTGGTCGGCTGCGAGGCCGGCTACCTCAACGTGAGCCGCATCAAGGGCAGCCACGCCGCCATCAAGACCGGCATGCTGTGCGCCGAGGCCGCCTTCGACGCGGTCACAGCCGGCCGCCAGCACGACGAGCTCACGGCCTACCCGGCCGCCTTCGAGAAGAGCTGGCTGCACGCCGAGCTGAACAAGGCGCGCAACTTCAAGGCCTGGTTCAAGAAGGGCCTGGGCATTGCAACTTTCATGAACGGCATCGAGCAATGGCTGCTCAAGGGCCACATTCCGTGGACGCTGCACCGCAACAAGCCCGACCACCAGTACCTGAAGCCCGCGGCGGAGTGCAAGCCCATCGTCTATCCGAAGCCGGACGGCAAGCTCACCTTCGATCGTCTCTCCAGCGTGTTCATCAGCAACACGAACCATGAAGAGCAGCAGCCGGCCCACCTGACGCTGAAGGACGCGACGGTGCCGGTCAACATCAACCTCGCCAAGTTCGCTGGCCCTGAGAGCCGCTACTGCCCGGCCGGCGTGTACGAGTTCGTCGGCACGGAAGACGGCAAGCAGCGCCTGCAGATCAACGCGCAGAACTGCGTGCACTGCAAGACCTGCGACATCAAGGATCCGACGCAGAACATCGTGTGGGTTACGCCTGAGGGCGGTGGCGGGCCGAACTACGTGGGGATGTAAGGCGCTCTGCGCTTGTGTGGCAAAGCCCTCTTCGGAGGGCTTTTTCGCTTCGGTGCTGTTTGCGTTCGGGGGGGCGTGCGAAGGCCACCGGGTGCTCCCCTCCGCGAATGTCCCCCGGCCTTCGGCCTCCTCCTTTATTTCGCTGCGGGGAGCACCCGGTGCCCTTCGCACGATGAGTACTGCTGGCCCCGACCTTTAGCGGGGACCAGTGGACTCCACGCGAGGCGTGACCCTGAAGAACTTGCGGGCCTTGGCCGAGAAGCCGAAGGCGTACACCCACCACGCCATGAGGCCGAACAGCAGCACGATGCCCGCTGCCTCCGCCGAGTTGTCCACGCTTGTGCTCGAAGGAGCGAGGCGCCAATACGAGTTGCGCGTCGACATGAAAGGCAGGCCGAGCTTCAGATATGCAAGCAACACGACCGCCGCAGCGAGCAACAGCAAGCCCAGCCACCGTCCATAGGCGGTGCGCCGTTGCGTGCCGATCAGTGCGCCAACGGCGCTCGCGACGAGTCCCAAGCGCCATGCGAAGTCGAAGAACAACAGCATGCCGCCCGCTTCAATCTGCGGGTTCTGCACCAGGTAGGCCATGAGACGCCAGATACCGAGCGCCGACAGCCCACCGACAACCACCGCAAGAAGTTGCAGAAGCCAGGCCGCGATCGGCTTCCTTGCTGCAGGCCGCTGTGGCGGTGCCCGATCCACTGGGGCCTCGGGCGGCGCGTAAGGATTGGCTTGGTGCGCACCGGGCCCCACATCTGGCACTTCAAATCTGCTGTTCATGGTTGGTCCTCCGCTCCAGCGGGTACTTTAAGCGCGAACTTTTACGAGGCAGGAGCACGACAGGAACCTCTCGTCCGTTTTTTTCGCGGCGATGCGTCCGTTCGGAAACCCGTGGCGTAAATGGAATCAGGACGGCGATGCACATCGCCATCCGCCAACCCATTCAACCTATCGAAGAGGATCTTTCGCCATGAACACCCTGCTCCACCGCATCGCCATCGCCGCCGCTCTGACCGTCACCGCCGGCCACGCGCTCGCCGCTGACCCAGCCCCCGCCCCCGCACCGGCCGCCAAGGCCGCGCCTGCCAACAAGTTGTCCGCCGCCCGCGCGCTGATCGCCGACAGCAAGTGGACTGCAGCCATCAGCGAACTCGAACGCGTCAACGACACCGGCAACGCCGACTGGAACAACCTCATGGGCTACACCCTGCGCAAGTCCGGCGCCGGCAAGTGGGCCGCCTCGGAGAAGTACTACGACGCCGCGCTGAAGATCGATCCGAAGCACGTCGGTGCGCTCGAATATTCGGGCGAGCTGTACATCTCGATGGGTGACCTGCCCAAGGCCGAGCAGCGCCTTGCCGCGCTGGGCCAGGCCTGCAACATGGCCTGCCCCGAGTACAAGGACCTGAAGGCTTCCGTCGAGAACTTCAAGGCCGGTGGCGCCAAGAAGAGCAGAGCATGAGGCGAGCCGGCCGGCCCGCTTCATGCGGCTACCTGGCGACCAGGAAGACGTAGTCCGCGCTGTAGTCCTGCCGGATGCGCTTGCCCGCATCGGCCTGCGCCTCGCACCCCTTTGCCGGCGCATTGCCGCCGAGGGTGTTGATGCGCTGCACGCCGGTGACATCGGCCAGTTTTCCGGGACCGCCGGCCGACTTGGCGGACAGCAGCAGCCACGGAATGTCGGCCTCGCGCTGACCGTTGGCGCGGGCCTTCACCGTGCCCAGCGTCTTGCTGCCGTCCAGTGCGGTCCAGTTGGGCCCCGCGCCGTGCGTGCCGGCCTTGGCGCCGCCGGGGCCGTAAAGCTCCGCCTCGGGCGCCACGAACTGCCAGGCCAGCGCGCCCTTGTCGCCGGCCTTGCATTCGTAGATCTGCACGCCCACTGCGTGCCAGGTGAAGGCGGTGCGTTCGCCATCGGATGCCTTGATGGCGGCCGGCAGCTCGGTGGCTGGTGATGCGCAAGCGGCAAGCAAGGCGGCGCCCAGCAGGGCGGTGCACGAGGGAAGAATTCGCGTCGATTTCAATGTCATGGCATTTCCCGGTTCAGGAAGAAAAGATAAACGAACGAGTGCGGACCGGATCATCCGGCCCTTCTCCAGAAACGACACGCACGCAGGAACGGATGCAATACTCGCCCGCATGAATAGAAATATTCTGATGAGCCTGCAAGACCTGATCGCCGGCGCGGCCCGTGGCGACCACGCGTGCTTTGCCCAGATCTACGAACGCACGCACCTGCATCTGTTCGGCGTCGCGGTTCGTATGTTGGGCAATGAACAGGCGGCCGAAGACGTGCTGCAAGAGGCCTATGTGAGCATCTGGAAAAACGCGGGCGGCTATCGCTCCAGCGCCGACGGGCAAGAGATCCAGCCCATCACCTGGCTGATCGCGATCGTGCGCAACAAGGCGCTGGACGCGCTGCGCGCGCGCAAGCGGCGCAAAACCCACGAACAACCGCTGGCCACGGGTCCGGACGGCGAGGCAGAAACCGAGGCCGATACGGCAGCCGACCCGGCCCCCGGCGCAGCGCAGCTGTTCGACCAGGCCATGCATGCGCTTCGCATCGATGGCTGCATGTCTGCGCTCGACGGCAGCTTCCGCCAGAGCCTGGCGCTTGCCTACTACCAGGGCCTGTCGCACACCGAGGTGGCCGCGCAGATGAATGCGCCGCTCGGCACGGTCAAGGCCTGGATCCGGCGCGGGCTCGACAAGCTGCGCGCCTGCCTGAGCGCGCAGGGGGTGGCGCCATGAGATACACCGACACCCGCCTGCTCGATGCACTGGCATCGGCCTACGCACTGGGCACGCTCGAGGGCGGCGCACGGCGGCGCTTCGAGCGGCTGATGCGCGATCGCGCGGACGTGCGCGACGTGGTCGCGCAATGGGAGCAGCGGCTCGGGCAGTTGGCCCTGTCGGTGCCGCAGCGCAAGCCTTCGGCCGATCTCTGGCGCGCGATCGCCGCACGCACCCAACCCGCCCAAGCACGACAGGCACGGCCTTCTCGCTGGACCAGCTGGCTGCGGCCCGCAGGCTTCAGCTTCGGCGGGCTCGTGGCGGGCGTCATCGCCGCAAGCGCGCTGTTCCTTGCCGTGCCCGGCGCCTTCATCACGAGCGACCAGCTCGCGATGCGTACGGGCGAGCGGCTGCCGCAAAGCTATGTGGGCGTGCTCACCGACACCGAGGGCCGGGGGCGATTGCTGGTCAGCTCGCTGCGGCATGGCCGCACGGTCACGCTGAAGGTGCTGGGTGCGACAGCGCTGCCCGTTTCGGGCGATGAACGGCTCGTGCTGTGGGCCTTGCCCGCCGATGCAGCGCCCTTCGCCATCGGCGCGGTGCCCGCAAGCGGCGCTGGCACGCTGACGCTGCCCGACACCTCCGAGAAACTTCTGTCGAAGGTCTCGCGCCTCGTCGTGACGCGCGAGCGCAGCGCCTCGCCCGCGGCCCCCAGCGCCGACGTGGTGTTGAGCGGCGCCTGCGCCAAGCTCTGGTGAGCCTCGCTTATTCTTGCGGCTCACAGGAGACAAAACCCATGCAGATCGTCATCACCGGCGGCGCCGGTTTTCTGGGCGCGCGCCTCGCACGCACGCTGTTGAAGCAAGGCAAGCTTTCGCTGGCCGGCGCACCGGCCCAGCCCATCGAACGCATCACGCTGGTCGACCGCGCGGGCGCTCCCGCCGACCTCGCGGCCGATGCGCGCATCACCACCGTGACGGGCGACCTGAACGCACAGCTCGCCGCTGACGCAGATGCCACCGTCTGGCGCGAAGCCGATGCCATCTTTCACCTGGCCGCCGCGGTGAGCGGTGAATGCGAAGCCGACTTCGACCTCGGCATGCGCAGCAACTTCGCGGCCACGCATGCCTTGCTCGAAAAAGTACGCACGCTCGGCACGAAACCCGTGCTGGTGTTCGCCAGTTCGCTCGCAGTGTTCGGCGATTCACCCGAGCAGCCGCTGCCGAAGGTGATCGAAGACCACACGCTGCCCACGCCGCAGACCAGCTACGGCATCCAGAAATTCATTGGTGAACAGCTGGTGGCCGATTTCACGCGCAAGGGCTTCGTGCGCGGGCGCAGCGTGCGGCTCATGACAGTGAGCGTGCGCCCGGGCAAGCCCAACGGCGCGGCCTCGGGCTTCTTCAGCGGCATGATCCGCGAGCCGCTGGCCGGGTTGCCCGCCGCCTGCCCCGTGCCCGACGCAACGCCTGTCGCCATTGCGTCACCGGCGCGCACCATCGAAGGCATCATCCGCGCCGCCGAGGCCAGCGATGCGCAGTGGGGCCCGCGCACCGCGCTCAACCTGCCCTCTCTCGCCACCACGGTCGGCGAAATGGCCGCGGCGCTGGAGCGCGTGGCCGGCAAGGCCGCCACCGCCCTGCTGGACCGCACACCCGACCCGACGATCCAGCGCATCGTGAAGACCTGGCCGGGCCACATCGATACCGTGCGCGCGAGGGCGCTGGGGCTCACGCCCGACGAAAACTTCGAGGCCGTCATTCGCGCGTACGTCCGTGAAAATCCCGACGCGGTAAAGCTCCCGGGTGTTGCATAGTCCGGTGCGCCTGACGCGCACCTGACCCCAACCCCCGGAGACATCATGAAACTCGGCCACATCGCCGCCGCCTGCCTTTCGCTTGCCCTGGGCACTTCCGCCTTCGCGCAGCAACCGACCGTTCTGAAGATCGGCTACGCGACTTCCAAGGAGTCGCACTACGGCGTGGGCTCCACGGTGTTCTGCGAAGAAATCGAGAAAGGCACCCAAGGCCGCTACAAGTGCCAGCACTTCGCCAACTCGGCACTCGGCGGCGAGCGCGAGCAGATCGAGGCCATCCAGCTCGGCACGCAGGACCTGGTGAATACCTCGACCGGCCCGGTGGGCAACTTCGTGCCCGAGGTCAAGATCGTCGACATTCCGTTCCTGTTCCGCGACTACGACCATGCGCGCAAAGTCATGGACGGCCCCATCGGGCAGGACATCCTGACCAAGTTCCCGAGCAAGGGCATCATCGCGCTGGCCTGGACGGAGAACGGCTTTCGCCACATGACGAACAGCAAGCGCGACATCGTCAAGCCCAGCGACGCGGCCGGCCTGAAGATGCGCACCATGGAAAACAAGGTGCACATGGACGGCTACCGCACCTTCGGCATCCTGCCCACGCCCATGGCTTTCCCTGAACTGTTCGGCGCGCTGCAGCAAGGCACGGTCGACGGGCAGGAGAACCCGATTCCGGTGATCCTGTCGTCGAAGTTCTCGCAGGTGCAAAAGCACCTCTCGCTCACGGGCCACGTGTACTCGCCGGCGCTGCTTCTGCTGTCGCCGAAGGTGTGGAACAAGCTGTCTGACGCCGACAAGAAGGTGTTCACCGAGGCCGCGAAGAAGGCCGCCATTGCCCAGCGCAAGAAGGTCAACGACGACGAGAACAACGGCATTGCCCAGCTCGAGAAAGACGGCATGAAGGTCACGCGCACCGTCGACGGCGCCGCCTTCCGCGAGGCGCTGAAGCCCGCCTACGTGAGCTACGCCAAGGAATTCGGCGCGGACAACATCAAGAAGATCACGGACGTCAAGTAAGCCCTGAGCCGCAACGGCCGACCCTCCGGCAACGCGCCCGGCACGCATGCGTGCGCCGGGCGCTTCGTTTTTCAGACAGAACAGAGAACAACACAAAGTGCAAGCCTTCGAGCGCTACTTTCTCGCCGCCAACCGCTGGGCGCTGATTCTTCTGCTGGCCGCCATGTCGGTCATCATCTTCACCAACGTCGTGCTGCGCTACACCACGAGCCAGTCGCTCGAATGGGCCGAGGAGGTGTCGCGCCACATGATGATCTGGCTCACCTTCCTGGGCGCCGGGCCGGTGCTGCGCTACGGCGGGCACATCGCGGTCGAGAACCTGCAGGACGCCTTGCCCCGCAGCGCGGCCGTCGCGGTGCGCATCGTCGTCGCCGGGCTGCTCTTCGCATTCTTCGGCTTCATGGTCTGGTACGGCTGGCTGTACATGGAACGCACGATGTTCCAGCTCACTGCCGTGACTCAGATTCCATTCGCCTACATCTACAGCGCGATGCTGTTCGGCGGCATCTTGTTGATCGTGCACTGGCTGCTGGTGGTGCGTGGCTACGTGCTGCGCAGGGAGTTCGCGTCCGACGCGCACTTCGACGCCAACGCCTCGGCGTCGCTGTAAGGAGAACGACCATGGATGCCAGCATTGTTCTGATCGTTTCCGCCTGCATTTTCCTGGCCATCGGCGTGCCGGTGGCCTTTGCGCTGGGCCTTTCCACCGTTACCACGCTGATCCTTGCGGAGAACTACCCGCTGATGGTGCTGCTGAAGGAAACCTTCACCGGCATCGACAGCTTTCCGCTGATGGCGGTGCCCTTCTTCATTCTTGCGGCCGAACTCATGAGCGGCGGCTCGCTCACCGAGGTGCTGCTGCGCTTCGCAGGCCAGTTCGTGGGCCACCGACGCGGCGGGCTGGGCTACACCAACGTGGTGTCGCTGACCTTCTTTTCGGGCATCTCGGGCTCGGCGCTGGCCGACGCGGCGGGGCCGGGGTCGATGCTCATCAAGATGATGGACAAGGCCGGCTACGACCGCTCGTACGCGGCGGCGCTCACGGCCTCGACCGCCATCGTGGGGCCGATCATCCCGCCCTCGATCATCATGATCATCTACGCGCTGCAGGACGAGAGCGTATCGGTCGGCACGCTGTTCGCGGCCGGCATCATGCCGGGCATCCTGATCGCGGTGGCGATGTGCGTCGTGAACTTCTACGTCTCGAAAAAGCGCAACTACAAGGGCGATGGGCAAACGCCTCCGCTGCGCGAGATCCTGGTCACGACCTGGAAGGCGATTCCTGCGATCCTGCTGCCGGTGGTGATCCTGGGCGGCATGCGCGCCGGCTGGTTCACGCCGACCGAGGCCTCGGTAGTGGCGGTGTTCTATGCGCTGGTGTGCGGCAAGTTCGTCTACCGCACGCTCGAGTGGAAGATGCTGCCCGACATCCTCTCGCGCTCTGCCCTGCTGTCGGCTTCGGTGCTGATCATCATCGGGCTGTCGGCCTCGTTCGCGTGGGTGCTGACCATCGAGGGCATTCCGCAGCAGATGGCCGAATGGCTCATCAGCATGAACCTCTCGCCGTGGATGTTCCTGATCATCGTCAACGTGTTCCTGCTGCTGTTCGGCATCTTCATCGAGCCGCTGCCGGGCGTGATGGTGCTGGCGCCGATCCTCGCGCCGGTGGCCATCAAGCTGGGTGTGGACCCGGTGCACTTCGCGATGATCGTGATCTTCAACCTCACGCTGGGCATGATCACGCCGCCGGTGGGCGGGCTGCTGTTCGTGACCTGCAACGTGTCGAAGGTGCCGATGTCGGCGCTGGTGAAGGAGCTGGTGCCGTTCCTTTGGGCCCATGGGGCGGTGCTGGTCATCCTGACCTTCGTGCCCGCGCTGAGCACGTGGCTGCCGCACGTGCTCGGGTTCAAGTAGCGGCCCGGGCTCCGGGGCCTGATCGGCCCGGTGAATCGGCGGATGTTCACTGCCAGAATCGGGCGACGGGCCAAGGGCCGACAACCGACAAGGAGGGGACTGCGCCATGAATCGATTCCTGAGCTGCCTGCTGGGCGGTGCCTTGCTGGCTCCGGCTGCCTTCAGCGCCCCGCCCGCAACGCCCGCCGCGGCACCAGCCCCCGTATCGGCAGCAGCGCCGGCCGATCCCGCCTCCAGCATCCGCGAAGTCGAAGCCGCCGTGCGCGCCTGGGCCGCGGCCTGGTCAGCCCGGGACGTGGTGCGCTACCTGGCCGCCTATGCACCCGACTTCACGCCGCCCCGAGGCCAGGACCGCAAGGCCTGGGAGGCGGACCGCCGCGCGCGCATTACCGACAAGACGACCATCAGCGTGAGCATCGACAGCCTGGTCATCAGCGTCCAGGGGCAGGCGGCCAGCGCAAGCTTTCAACAGACCTACAGCGCCGACAAGCTGCGCGAGAAGAGCCGCAAGACGCTGGAATTGCAGCGCGTGGGCAACCAGTGGCTCATACGCAAGGAAAGCGCGGGCTGAAGGCCAGCCGCGATTGCCCCTGTAAGGCAAACGGTTCATGAAGATGTCACCACTTGCAACGATGCTGCAGCCCTCGATTCCCGAAAGCTGTGGCTGCCATGTTTCCCACCAAGACCGACAAGGCGCGCGACGAACTCCAGGGCGGACAGCGCACGCTCAGCCAGCGTGAGCGCGCCCTGCTGCTGATGGCCGATGGCCGGCGCTCGCTGACCGACTTCAGTCCGCTGTTCTCCAACCGGGTCGAAGCCGAACAGGCGATCCAGGCGCTGGTGCAGCGGGGTTACCTGCAGGCCCCGCAGGCTGCTGCTGCGGCACCGGCGCCCGCACCGGTAGCAGCCCCCGCCCGGCCCGCGCCTATCGCCGCCGCCGAGCCGATCCAGGTCGCCACCACCTCGGCCGACACCTTCGACGGCAAGCGCTCGCTGGCCACCACGCGCATGTTCCTGTTCGACATCTGCGAGCGCATGTTCGTGCGGCGCGACCCGAAGTTCGCGCTGCAGATGCGCGACGCCCTGCGCGAGGCCCGCGACCGCGAGGCGATGCTGACCATCGCCGCGCTGATGCTCACCGAGATCGAGAAAACCGCCGGGGTGGAGCGGGCCGAATCGCTGCGCGAGCGCATCGACAAGCTGCTGCCGCCGGCCGAAATCATCCACTGACGCAAAACCCCGGCCCCGCGCGATCCACTACACTCGCCAAGGTCAGGAGAGAGCCCCGCATGCCGGGGCCGCCGAAGGCGCAGGGGTTTCCCGAACGCTCAGGCAAAAGGACTGACAAGGCGCCGGTGAACTCCGGCGTTTCCTTGCTGGAGAGAGGCCGTTGCAGTGAAAACTGCCCATCGGCCCACCGAAGGAGCAAACCCCGATCGTGGGGCGAATCTCTCAGGTAAAGCGGACAGCAGGGGTGGCCCATGGCTTGCGTCATGGATTTCGTCTGCCCCTTTGGAGTGCCCCGTGGCTGCTTCTTCCGCCCCCGCTACCGAACTTCTCAAGACGCCGCTGCACGACCTCCACGTGGAGCTCGGTGCCCGCATGGTGCCCTTTGCCGGCTATTCGATGCCGGTGCAGTACCCCGCCGGCCTGATGGCCGAGCACAAGCACACGCGCGATGCGGCCGGCCTGTTCGACATCTCGCACATGGGCCAGCTCCGGCTAGTCGGGCCCGATGCAGCGGCCGCCTTCGAAACCCTGATGCCAGTCGACGTGGTCGACCTGCCCGCCGGCAAGCAGCGCTACGGCCTGCTGCTGAACGACGAAGGCGGCATCCTCGACGACCTGATGTTCTTCAATGAAGGCAACGGCTCGATCTTCGTGATCGTCAACGGCGCCTGCAAGGTGGCCGACATCGCCCACATCCAGCAGAAGATCGGCAGCCGCTGCCAAGTGCAGCCCCTACCCGACCACGCCCTGCTCGCGCTGCAGGGCCCGCAGGCCGCGGCCACGCTGGCGCGGCTGTCGCCCGGCATCGAGCGCTTCGTGTTCATGACGGGCGGTGCGGTGCAGATCGGCGGCATTGCCGCCTTCGTCACCCGCAGCGGCTACACCGGCGAAGACGGCTTCGAGATCTCGGTGGCCGCCAAGGACGCCGAGGCGCTGGCCCGCCTGCTGCTGGCCCAGCCCGAGGTCAAGCCCATCGGCCTGGGCGCGCGCAATTCGCTGCGACTCGAAGCCGGGCTTTGCCTCTACGGCAACGACATCGACACCACCACCACGCCTGTCGAGGCCTCGCTCAACTGGGCGATGCAGAAGGTGCGCCGCACGGGCGGCGCGCGCGAAGGCGGCTTTCCTGGCGCGGCAAAGATCCTCGCGCAGCTCGCCGTCGCTGCCGCAGGCGCTGCCGGCCACACCGACCACGACACGCTGAAGCGCAAGCGCGTGGGCCTCGTCGCCCTCGAACGCATTCCGGTGCGCGACGGCACGGTGCTGCAATCTTTCGAAGGCCATGACATCGGCATCGTCACCAGCGGCCTGCTCGGCCCGACGGCCGACCGCTGCATCGCCATGGGCTACGTGGCCACCGCCTTCGCCGAGCCGGGCACGCGCGTGCAGGCCATCGTGCGCGGCAAGCCGGTGCCGATGGAAGTCTCGACGATGCCTTTCGTGCCCACCCGCTACTACCGCGGCTGAGCCTGGTCGACAGGCTAGGCTCTGCACCCCGATTCATTTTTTCCATGAGGAGTTTTTCCATGAGCATCAAGTACACCAAGGACCACGAATGGGTGTCGGCCGAAGGCGACGCAGCCACCGTCGGCATCACCGTGCATGCGCAGGACGCGCTGGGCGACGTGGTGTTCGTCGACCTGCCCGAAGTCGGCAAGACCTTTGCGCAAGGCGAAGTTGCCGGCGTCGTCGAATCGGTCAAGGCCGCGGCCGACGTGTTCATGCCCGTGTCGGGCGAGATCACCGAAGTGAACGAGGCGCTGCGCGCCGACCCGTCGCTCGCCAACAGCGATCCGCTGGCCGCCGGCTGGTTCTTCAAGGTCAAGCTGAGCGAACCCGCGCAGCTCGACGCCCTGCTGGACGCGGCCTCCTACGACAAGTTCGCCGCCGAATCCTGATCCGCTGAGTTCCTCAGCCACCTTCCTTCTTCTCCCCGAGCCCTCACCGCCATGCCGACGCCCGCCCTTCCCTCTTTGCAAGAACTAGAGAACGCCGAAGAATTCCTCGCCCGCCACATCGGCATCGATGCGGCGGACGAGGCGCGCATGCTGCCGGTGATCGGCTCGGAAACGCGCGCGGAGTTCATCGACGGCATCGTGCCCGCGGCCATCCGCCGCGCAAAGCCGATGCGCCTGCCCGCACCGGCAACCGAAGCCGATGCGCTGGCCGAGCTGAAGGTGATGGCGTCGAAGAACAAGGTGTTCAAGAACTTCATCGGCCAGGGCTACTACGGCACGCACACGCCGGGCGTCATCTTGCGCAACGTGCTCGAGAACCCCGCCTGGTACACCGCCTACACGCCCTACCAGGCCGAAATCTCGCAGGGCCGCATGGAAGCCCTGCTCAACTTCCAGACGATGGTGTGCGACCTCACGGGCATGGCCATCGCCAACGCCTCGATGCTCGACGAGGCCACGGCCGCAGCCGAGGCCATGACGCTGGCCAAGCGCAGCGTGAAGAGCAAGAGCAACGTGTTCCTGGTGTCTGGCGACTGCCATCCCCAGACCATCGAAGTCATCAAGACGCGCGCCGCGCCGCTGGGCATCGAAGTGAAGGTGAGCACCGTGTCGGAAACGCTGCCGCACCTGATGGTGAGCGGCGAGTTCTTCGCCGCGCTCGCACAGTACCCCGCCACCACCGGCCACGTGCACGACCTGCGTCCGCTCGCGGGCCACGCGCATCAGTGCGACGCCGCCCTCATCGTCGCGGCCGACCTGCTGGCGCTCACGTTGCTCGTCGCGCCCGGCGAATTCGATGCCGACATCGTCTGCGGCACCACGCAGCGCTTCGGCATGCCGCTGTGCAACGGCGGCCCGCACGCCGCCTACCTGGCCTGCCGCGACGAATTCAAGCGCTCGCTGCCGGGCCGACTGGTCGGCGTGAGCGTCGACACGCATGGCCAGCCCGCATACCGCCTCGCACTGCAGACGCGCGAGCAGCACATCCGCCGCGAGAAGGCCACGTCGAACATCTGCACCGCGCAAGTGCTGCCGGCCGTGGTGGCCAGCATGTACGCCGTTTACCACGGGCCCGATGGCCTCACGCGCATTGCGCAGCGAGTGGCAGCGCTCACGGCAATCCTCGCCAAGGGCCTCACGCAGATGGGCCGCGAGCCGGTCAACACCACCGCTTTCGACTCACTGACCATCCGCACCGGCGAAGACACGCCGGCAATCATCGAGCGCGCGCAGGCGGCCGGCGTCAACCTGCGCCAGCGCCTGCAGCAGCACCTGGGCATCTCGCTCGACGAGACCAGCACGCGCGCCGACGTCGAAACCCTGTGGAGCCTGTTCGCGCCCGCCGGCACGCAGGCGCCGCGCTTCGATGACCTGTCGGGCAGCATCACGCCGCTGATCCCCGAAGACCTTCGCCGCAGCAGCGCCTTTCTCACGCACCCGGTGTTCAACACCCACAAGAGCGAAACCGCGATGCTGCGCTACATCCGCAGCCTGTCGGACAAAGACCTGGCGCTCGACCGCAGCATGATTCCGCTGGGCAGTTGCACGATGAAGCTCAACGCGACGAGCGAGATGATCCCCATCACCTGGCCCGAGTTCGCCAACATCCACCCTTTCGCGCCCGCCGAGCAGCAGCAGGGCTATGCCCAGCTCGACGCTCAGCTGCGCGCCTGGCTGTGCGAAGCCACCGGCTACGCGGGCATCAGCCTGCAGCCCAACGCCGGCTCGCAAGGCGAGTACGCAGGCCTGCTGGCCATCCGCTCGTTCCATGAAGCCAAGGGCCAGGGCCACCGCAACATCTGCCTGATTCCGTCTTCCGCACACGGCACCAACCCCGCGAGCGCGCAGATGGTGGGCCTGCAGGTGGTGGTGACGGCCTGCGACGCGCAGGGCAACGTCGACATGGACGACCTGAAGCGCGCCTGCGAAAAGCACAGCGACAAGCTGGCCGCAGTGATGATCACCTACCCCAGCACGCACGGAGTGTTCGAAACCCGCGTGAAGGAACTGTGCGAGCTGGTGCATGAACACGGCGGCCGCGTGTATGTCGACGGCGCCAACATGAACGCGCTGGTCGGCGTGGCCGCGCCGGGCGAGTTCGGCGGCGACGTGAGCCACCTGAACCTGCACAAGACCTTCTGCATTCCGCACGGCGGCGGCGGCCCCGGCGTGGGCCCGGTGTGCGTGGTCGAAGACCTCGTGCCGTACCTGCCTGGCCACGCGACGGCCGGCGTGCCGTCGAACGGCGTGGGCGCCGTGTCGGCCGCGCCGCTGGGCAATGCGGCCGTGCTGCCGATCAGCTGGATGTACTGCCGCATGATGGGCGCCAAGGGCCTGCAGGCTGCGACCGAAACGGCCATTCTCAGCGCCAACTACATCAGCGCGCGCCTGAAGGACCACTACCCCACGCTGTACGCGAGCCCCAACGGGCACGTCGCGCACGAGTGCATCCTCGACCTGCGCCCGCTGAAGGACACCAGCGGCGTCACCGCCGAAGACGTGGCCAAGCGCCTGATCGACTACGGCTTTCACGCGCCCACGCTGAGCTTCCCCGTGCCCGGCACGCTGATGGTCGAGCCGACCGAGAGCGAGCCGCTGGCCGAGCTCGACCGCTTCATTGACGCGATGATCGCCATCCGCGGCGAAATCCGCCGCATCGAAGAAGGCGTGTGGCCGAAGGAAGACAACCCGCTCAAGCACGCGCCGCACACGGCTGCGAGCCTGCTCGGCACCGAGTGGAGCCACCCGTACTCGCGCGAACTCGGCGCGTTTCCGCTGGCCGAACTCAAGAACGCGAAGTACTGGCCGCCCATCGGCCGCGTCGACAACGTGTACGGCGACCGCAATCTGTTCTGCAGACTGCGTGCCCGTGGGCGACTACAAGGAAACCGAAGAGGCCTGACGAAATCCGAGAAGGTGGGCGGCAACCCAGCGGCCCTTCTACGGCGGGGATTCGCGACGATAGGTCGCCCACTTCACGGTCAGGATGTCTGCAGCGATCTTGGCGGCATTGACGCCCGCATAGGCCTCGGACGGATCGAACTGGAATGCCTCCTGGTATCGCTTGACCTGCGCATAGTCCTGGTCGAAGGTCATCGGACCCATGAGTTCGGCAGGATCGGTGCCCGCTGGAAGCGCGAGGAATTTCTCCGAATCGGTTGCACTCTGGTAGAGGTCGACGCTCATCAGGTTCATACGGGTGTCCTCGAGGTTTTGATCTTGAGAACAAAGCCTCAGCGACATCCGTGCAGCACGCAATCGGTCCGCGCCTACACAGCGCGCCGGAGGAATGCTCACGGGCGCCCGTGTACGTCGGGCGCCATGCGGCGTCAGGGTTGCTTCTTCTTCGCCACGTCGCCAGTGGCGATCTGCTGGCGCAGGCCGCGCAGGCTGGTCTTCACCTTGCGCTCGTTCTCCGGCCCCATGCGCACCATGATCTTCTGGCCGGAAGACAGCGACTCCAGCTTGGGGTCAGCGTATTCATAGCG
Source organism: Variovorax sp. YR566 (assembly GCF_051992195.1). NCBI lineage: Bacteria > Pseudomonadati > Pseudomonadota > Betaproteobacteria > Burkholderiales > Comamonadaceae > Variovorax > Variovorax sp. YR566. The sequence goes on from NZ_CP197092.1 coordinate 4,601,099, forward strand.
CACCCACGGCCGGGTCGAGGGCACGTCACCCTTCACCTCGACCAGCCGCACCTCCACCGGCCCCTTGGGCTCGGGCGCCTGCAGCAGATGGTCGATCACGGCAATGAGCCGGTCGTTGAAGTAGCGGCCCGGATAGCCCAGCTCTTCGTACGCCTGCTGGAACAGCGGATAGAGCTTTGCGTACACGGCCGCCGCCTTGGCCGGGTCGACCGACTCGGCCAGCAGCACGATGGCGTTGTAGCGCGCGGCGTTGTTCGCGGCAATCGTCTGTACCTGCCCCTGCTGCCCGTCGGTGATGAAGCGCTGGCCCGTGGGCAGCACCGGCCATGCGCTGGCTGGCGCCTGCTCGCGCGCGAGGTTGTCGACGGTGGTGACGAAGCGGCGCACGATGCCGTCGGGGTGCATGTACGCTGCAACGTTCTTGCCGCCGAACAGTTCGATCAGCGCCTTCGTCACGCGCGCATCGGAATCAGGCAGCTTGGGCAATGCCGCATCGGGCGGGGCCAGTGCATCCATGGGGTTCTGCGGCTCGGCGGACGCTGCCGAGGGCGGCGCCGGTGGTGGCGGTGGTGCGGGCGCGTCATTGGGCGCCGCGGCCACTGGCACGGGTTCTGCCAGCATCTGCTGCTGATACCAGCGCCAGCCAAGGTAGGCAGTCCCGAGCAGCACCAGCACGAAGGCGACGATGGCGCCTATGGGCATTTCGCGGCGGGGTCTGAACTCAGGGGCGTCGCGCGTGTCGCTGTCGGGCTCGGGCATGAGGTGGGTTTCCTTGTGCGGGAATGTCGGGGAAGCGAACGACTATGGTGCACCAATTCGGGCTGCGCACCAGCCTCGTCGTCGTAACGCCCTGTGACGCGCCCGCCGCGCGGAAGTTCACACGCTCAGCCCGCGAGCCGCACCACATGCGCCTGCCGCGGATCTACCTTGCCCGCGTGCAGGTCGGCGATCACGGCTTGCGCATGCGCGAAGCCCTCGCCTTGCGCCAGCGTCATCCATCGATTGCCGGGCCTGCTCAGCTCGGCAATGAAGCTGCCTTGCGCCTCGTTGAAGCGCCGGTTGACCTCCTGCGGGCCCCAGTCGGCATTGCGCTTGCGGATCTGCACGGGGGCGAAGTAGAGCTTGGGCGTCGGGCCGGGCAGCGAGGTTGTGTCACCGAGAAATTCCGTCTTCTGCGCGGAGCCCGCATAGCAGTCGTACACCAGCGCTTCGCCGAAATGGTGATGAATGGTCGCGCGCAGGTCGTCGTTGCCCGAGAAGTCGACGTACAGCGTGGGCACATCAGCCGGCAGCGCCGTCACTTCTTCATAGCTCAGCGTGCGGTCGTAGCAACCCAGGCTCTCCACGAAAGCGCGATTGGCGTTGGACGTGGCCGCAATCAGCGCCAGCCCTTCGCGCTGTCGCAGGCAAAAGGCCGTGCCGAACGCGGTCTTGCTCGACGCGCTCGACACCACGACCTGCTTCGCGCCGAAGAAGGCGTTGTCTTCCAGGAAGTCGGCCAGCATGAACGAGGTGATGAACAGCGGGCGCACCAGCATCTGGTAGTCCTCCAGCGCGGCGACGTAGCCCGCGTCGTTGCTGCAGCGCATGTACTGGTTGTAGGCCGACACCAGCTCGCTGCGGTGCGGCGCGCCGTCGTAGAAGCCGCGCGGCGTTACGCGCACCGGCTGCATGCGCAGGTGGCTCGCTATGGGAAAGTAGCCGTAGAAGCGCTCGCCCACCGCCACGCCCTCCACATTCGAGGCGACCACATCGGCAAAGCCCCAGGCCGGCATGTGGCCCCAATCAGCGTCGCCAGTCGGAAAGAACTGCCAATACTTCATGACTGCGTCGCCGAAGGCCGCGTAGGTGATGTTGTTGGTGGTCAACGAGAAGCGGCCGATCTTCAGCAGCACCTCGCCGGGCTGCAGCTCGCCGGTGTCCTGCGTGGTCACGACACGGGTGGTGCCGAGGGCGTTCTTGCGCGTTTCGAGGCGGGTTAAAGTGAATGCGTTGTTCATTCGCAAACTGTATGGCGGCCCGTCTCCCGGCGGGTTCGGAAAACCGTCGATGCCGGACGCACCCCGCTCCAAGCCCCTGAAACGCCCCACGCAGGCACGCAGCAAGTTCACCGTGCAGGCGATCTACGACGCCTTTGTTCGGATTTGGTCCGCGCACGGCTGGGAGGGCGTGACCACGCGCGCAGTGGCACTGGAAACCGGCATCGCGGTCGGCACGCTCTACGACTACTTCCCCGACAAGGAAGCCCTGCTCTCGGGCTATGTGCGCCACTGCATCGAGGCGCTGCTTGCGCGGCTCGATGCGGAAGTGATCGCGCCTTCGGATATCGACTGGCCAACGCGCGTGCAGCGCCTCGTGCGCATCACCTGCGACACGCGGCTCGAAGGGCTGCCGGCCTTCGACCACGAGATGCTGATGCTCGAACACCGCGTGGCGGAGCCCAAGCACCACCGCCGCGTGTACGACGAACTGGCTGACAGATGGCTCAAGGCCTTTGCCGTCTGCACAGACCTGCAACCGCCGCCCTCGCCCACCACCATCCACGCGCTGCTGACCGCCGCATGGGGCGGCCGACGCTATCGCCTGCTGGTGCAGCCCGAAGCGGACAACGACGAGTGGGTGGCCGAGATGGAAGCGATGGTCATGGCGCGCCTGTCTACGCGTTCGTTGGCGCGCTGAGCGATTGCAGCCACGCCAGCGTGGCCTGCAACTCGGCCGGACGGATCTCGTGCGCACCCGGAAAGTCCGCCCCCGACAGCGCCACCGGCAACGTACGTGCGAACTCGCGCGTGGCCTGCGCAGCGCTCGGCGGAATTACGTTGTCGGCGCTGCCATGGCTCACCCACAACGCCTTGCCCTCGAAGGCCTCCGGCGCCGCGACGTGCGGCAGCACCTGCGACAGCAGCCGGCTGTGCCACACCATCGCGGCGCGCACGCTCTCAGGCTTGGTCAGCAGCAGCGACAGCGCCATGATGCCGCCCTGGCTGAAGCCGCCAACCACCACGCGTTCTGGCGGCACGCCGAGTTGCTTGCCAGCCGAGGCGATCATCTCGCCGACCAGGAAGCGGCTCTCGCGCTCCTGCTCTTCGTCGATCCGGCGTTCACCGCCGGGCAGCACCTGGAACTCGAACCACGCGTAGGCGTCGGGCGACAGCACATAGGGCGCGCGCAGGCTCAGCACGTTGAACTGCGGCGGCATCATGCGCGCCAGGCCGAACAGGTCTTGCTCGTTGCTGCCCACGCCGTGCATCAGCACCAGCAGCCAGGGTTCGCGAACATCGGGTTGCGCGCCATGCGCGAGAAACTTCAGGGGCAGATGCAGTTGGGTCATGGTTTGAAGCTCAATGAAATCCTTGTGCCAGCTCACGCGTGACCTCGGCCGCAGGCAGCTCGCGGCAGCCGGTGGCGTTCTGCCCCGACCACAGCGGAGAGAAGTCGCCGTTGCCCTGCGCCTCGGCCTTGGCACGCAAGGGTGCGATGCCTGAAGTGGCCAGCGGAAACTCCGGCGCGGCTGCGCCGATGGGCCCCAGCTCGCGCATCACGCGGTTCACGATGCCGCGCGCCGGCCGGCCGGTAAAGAGATTGGTCAGCGCCGTATGCCGCGCGGCCCTGCTCTTGAGCGCCTCGCGATGGAGCGCGCTGGTGGTCGCCTCGGGCGTCAGCAGGTAGGCCGTGCCAATCTGCACGCCCGCCGCGCCCATCGCCATGGCCGCGGCCACGCCGGCTGCATCGGCAATGCCACCGGCCGCGATCACCGGCACCTTCACGGCGTGCACCAGCTGCGGCAGCAGCGCGAAAGTGCCGAGTTGCCGCGTCAGGTCATGCGACAGGAAATGCCCGCGATGCCCGCCGGCTTCCAGCCCCTGCGCAATGACCGCATCCACGCCGCGCGCTTCGAGCCACTGCGCCTCTTCGACCGTGGTGGCCGAAGCCAGCACCTTCGCGCCCCAACCGTGCACCTGCGCCATCAGCGCTTCTGACGGCAGCCCGAAATGAAAGCTCACCACCGGCGGCTTGAACTCGGCCAGCAGGTCCGCCACTTCGGCGCTGAAGGGGTTGCGCCCCGGGCCGGTGGGAATGTTCGCCGCGTCGATGCCGAACTCGGCGTAATACGGCGCCAGCGCGGCACGCCAGGTCGCTTCGCGCTCGGCGCTCGGCACCGGCGGGGTGTGGCAGAAGAAATTGACGTTGTAGGGCTTGCTGGTGCCCGCGCGGATGGCAGCGAGCTCGCTGCGCATGACGTCGGGGCTCAGCATGGCACCTGGCAGCGAGCCCAGGCCGCCGGCATTGCTGACAGCAATGGCCAGCGCGCTACCCTGCACGCCGGCCATAGGAGCCTGAATGAGCGGAAGGTCCGTTCCGATGAGTTGTTGCAGCGTGGTCATTTGGAGCGCTCCTTGTTCGTGTGTCGCCGGGTGCCGGCCATTCTCCCGCCAAGCCGGAGGTTGCGGCGGCGGCGGGGTCATCATCGCCAAATGGCTTCGGCACAATCGCGCGCATGCCCATCCTGAACCCGACGCGGCCCGCTCACTCCCGGCCGCTGCAGCGCAGCATTGCTGCTGCCATTGCCACTGCCAGCCTCGTCATGCTCGGCGGCTGCCCGCAGAAAGAAGAAGCCCCCGCTACCACCGCCGACGCGCAGCCGGACAAAGCCGCAGTGGCCGTGGCAACCGCCGAGGCCGTTGCCCCCGCGGCACCGCCAGCATCACCGGCACCACCAGTGCCTCACCCCACCGCATCGGCCACGCTCAAGCGAGCCGAACTCATGGCGCTGGTGTTCCCCGACTCCCAGGACCCGGGCGCCTCGCCCCGACAGCCCGACACCGTCTCGCTGCCCGAGAGGGCCAACGAGGGCAAGACAGTGCCCGGCAGCGAGGCCGATCAACAGGCTCAGGTGTCGCCGCGCGAAGTGGTGCGGCTGGACGATACGCACGCCGTCATGCTGACCGAAACTGTGCCGCTCGACGACCGGGGCGAGCCGATGAACGGCCACGTGAACGGCGCATGGCTCGGCGCCTACTTCTTCGAGCAGAGCGCCGAGGGCTGGAAGCTCGCGAGCCGCAGCGACGCTGTCGACTACCTCGGCTTCATGGGCAACCTCGGCACCACCAAGGTCGAGCGCATCGCGCCCCAGCGCTTTGCGCTGACCATTGCCCACGGCAGTTGCTGGCAGGGCTACTGCGGGCAGTGGCTGTCGGTGTATGGGCTCGAAGCGGGCAAGGTGCGCGTGCTGGCAAGGGGCATTGCGCTGTCGGCCACCAATGAAAGCGCCGACGAGTCCTGCGAGAAAGCGCCCAGGCCCGGCAAGTCGGAAGAGCCGCCACGTGGCGCGTGCTTCGACGTCAGCGGCACGCCGAGCTTTACGCTGGGCACCGACGAAGCGCCGGGCGAGATGCGCATCGCGTTCAAGGGCGAACGAACGAGCGGCACCAAAAACCGCCGCGTGCTCACCATCGACAGCACGCTGGTCTATGCCTGGCGCAACGGCACCTATGTGCTGACCGAAGGGCGCAACCCCGTTCCGTCGTTCTGACGGGCGCGCGCTGCGGCACCAACCCCGCCGGTTATTCCTCGCTCGTCCACTCAACCTGCACGCCCAGGCTGCGCAGGTTCTCCACGAAGCGCGGATGCGCCCGTCGGATAGGCGCGGCGTTGCGGATCTCCGACTTGCCCTCGATGCTCGCCGCCACCATGAACAGCGCAATCGCCACGCGAATGATGTAGGGGCTCTCGACCACCGCGGGCGTCAGTGGATTGCCGCCGAAGGTAATGAGCCGGTGCGGGTCAGACGAGAACACGTGCGCGCCGAACTTCGAGAGCTCGCCCGTCCAGCCCAGCGCCCCGTCGTACACCTTGTTCCAGAACATCGCATTGCCCTGGGCGCGCACGCCCAGCGCGATGAAGATCGGCAGCAGGTCCACCGGAAAGTACGGCCACGGCGCCGCCTCGACCTTGGTGAGCACGTTGCTCGTGAAAGGTGTCTGCACCTTCAGCGGACCAGTGCGGATGGCGCGCGACCAGCCGTCCGCATGCTCGATCTGCACGCCGAACTTGGCGAAGGTGCGGTCCAGCAGCGGAAAGTTTTCAGGGGCGCTGTTGCGCACGACCACGTCGCCGCCGGTGATGGCGCCCAGCGCCAGGAAGGTCGTGATCTCGTGGAAGTCTTCGTCGAAGCGAAACTCGCCGCCCTTGAGCGCGCCGTTGCCATGCACCGTGAGCCGCGAGGTGCCCATGCCCTCGATGCGCACGCCAATCATGGCCATGAAGCGGCAGAACTCCTGCACGTGCGGCTCCGACGCGGCATTGGTCAGCGTCGAGGTGCCGCCCGTGGCGGCTGCGCACAGCACGAAGTTCTCGGTGGTCGTGACCGAGGCGTAGTCGAGCCAGTGATCGGTCGGCGTAAGCCGGCCTTTGCTGCGCACCAGCAGCGAGCCCTCGGTGCGCTCGACCTCGCCGCCGAAGCGCTGGAACACCTCCACGTGCGGATCGATCTCGCGCACGCCCAGCGTGCAGCCCTTCACGTTGTCTTCAAGCCGCGCAACGCCGAAGCGCGCCAGCAGCGGCGGCACCAGCATGATCGACGAGCGCATCTCTTCGGGCAGCCGGTGCAGCGATGCGTCGAAAGTGGTCTCGCGGTGATGCAGCTCGAGCGTGCCGGTCTCGTGGTCCATGTGCACGTCGCTGCCGAGGGTGCGGAAGATGTCGAGGATCTTGCGCACGTCGGTGATGTCGGGCACGCCATGCAGGCGCAGCGGCTCCCAGGTGAGCAAAGTGGCACAGAGCACCGGAAGCACGGCGTTCTTGTTGGCGGAGGGGGTGATGCGGCCACGCAGCGGCGTACCGCCGTGCACGATGAGGTTGGACATGAAGAAGAAGAAACAGAAACGGGGGGAGCGGGAGGCGGCGGGAAAAGGGTCGGAAACAGTCCGAAACCGGAGACGGGCACTTTACCGTCTGAAACCCGCATGTACGGGGCCGAAGTTGTAAGAACTTCAAAGCAGAAGCCACTGAGTTGGCAATTCTTTCGCATTACTGCGCGCCAGCAAGTTCGGTCAGGACAGCCGGTTTGCGGTACTTCATGATCGCCGCATGGACAACCCGATGCCCCGCGAGCCCGACATATTCGTCCCCCTCATGGCCTGGATCGAGGAGCGGCTCGACGACCACCTCACGCTCGAACTGATCGCGCAACGCGCGGGCTTTTCGGCGTACCACTTCTCCCGGATGTTCACCGCCCGCATGGGCCGCAGCGTCATGGCGCATGTGCGCGGGCGTCGACTCGTGCGCAGCGCCCGCAGGCTCTGCAGCGAGCCCGGCGTGAAGCTCATCGATCTGGCCCTGGATTGCGGCTTCGAATCGCAGGAGGCTTTCACGCGCGCATTCAAGCGCCTCTTCGGCGCGTCACCCGGCCGCTTTCGTACCGGCTTCTCTCCTACCCCTATCGAAGGACAGTTTCCAATGAACTCCCCCAGCAGTACCCCCACGGCAGTGGCCCGATTGCCCGAATTGACCGGGCTCGAGGCGTTCCGCGTCGCGGGCCCATCCCGGCGCTTCGACGACGCGACGAAGTCCGACATTCCCCAACTGTGGTCTGCGCTTGTCGGTGCCTTGCCGCTGAAGGCCCAGACCCCAAGCTGGGCGACGTACGGCGTGGTCTGGAGCGTGGACCAGGAGGCCGGGAGCTTCATGTACATGGCGGGCGTGGGCGTGGAAACCCACGGCGATCTCCCCAAGGGCTTCGAAGTGAAGGAGATTCCGGCGGCAACCTACGTCGTTTTTCGCATCGCCCTGAACGGGTCCGCGCTGCACCCGCAAGTCAAGAGCGCCATGGCGATCATCTGGGGCGAGTTGATTCCCGCCTCCGGCTTGCGGGTCGTCGACAGCCCCGACTTCGAGATGTACCACGGTCATTTCGCGCCCGACCAGCCAGGGGCCGTGATCGACTTCTACGTGCCCGTGGAAGCCTGAGCTCCCGGGCGGTGCCCACTCACGACGAACTTGTTACTCCCCCGCCGCGCCCTCGCTCGCCTAAATTGGTTGCACCCAGCCAGCCCCGCTGGAAAACAACCTCGAAAGGACAACACAAATGAGCCACGCCTACACCGGCGGCTGCGCGTGCGGCGCAATCCGCTACGAGATCTCGGCCGAGCCGATCTTCCAGAACGACTGCCAGTGCCGCGACTGCCAACGCAAGAGCGGCACCGGCCACGGCTCGTACCTCACCTTTCCGCGCGCCGGCGTAAAGCACAGCGGCAATGCCACGCTGTGGGACATGGTCGGCGACAGCGGCAACGTCAAGACCCGGGGGTTCTGCCCGAACTGCGGCTCGCCCGTGTACCTGACCTTTGCGGCGATGCCCGACGTCTTCACCGTGCACGCCGCAAGCCTCGACGATCCTGGCCGGTACAAGCCGCAGGCGGTTACGTACACCGTGCGTGGGCATGGATGGGACTTTCTGGACCCGGCACTGCCCAAGTTCGACAAGATGCCGCCGATGTGATGGCCCTGCCCGTTGGCTCAACTGAGATCTACGGCACCTTGGCATAGCCCATCCCATCGGTCCAGATGTCTCGCATGCTCTCCAACAGGCTCTTCGGGATTCGCTGGTCACTGGCCATCAGGCCCAGCGTCTTCTGCATCCCCTGCGCGATTCGCGCGAGAACGAGTTCTGGCTTTGCGACCCCGCAGACCTTGCGGCCGAACAGCAGCAGTTCCTCGGTCGTCGGGTAGGCCTTCGTGTGGCCCTTGCCGGCGAAGAGCTTGAGCGCCAGTGTGCGGTCCTCGAGCTCGGGGCCGCCTTCATAGCGCGTGTACCGATAGAGCGCGGTTGTCACCACATCGAACATCGGCGCAAGGCGGCAGTCAGCGGTCGAGGTATAGAGCAAGCCGTAGTTCTTGAGGTGGCCATCGCCGTTGCGCACCATGATGCTGAACGCCACTTGCTCGAAAAACCGCTCGAGGTTCTCGCTGGGCAGTTGAAGGTACTGCATCAGTTCGGCGATGCGCTGGTAGCTTCCGTGGTACTTGCGGTCGGATTGGATGTCGCGCACCCGAAGATTCATCAGCGCCGCAATGTCCTCGAAACCGATCCGGGACCCATCCGACGCGATGTCGAATCGGTCGACCAGCAGCAGATGCCCGTCGTCCGAGAGGTCGAACGTGGGTGTCTCGATGCCTGCGTGGCCAGCAGCCGTCAGGCACATGAACTCGTTGGCCGACAGGCCCGGGTAGGACGGTGCCGCAGCCTTCACGATGATCGTGGGCACTGGAACGCTGACCCGATCCGGCACCATGATCTTCGGCTGCATGCCGGCAATGCCGGCGCCCGTGCTCAGGTATGCGCGCACCAGTTCGTCGAACACCTCTGGCGTGTAGCGGGTTCCGAGCAAGGTCTTGCGGTCGATGACCCGAGGCATCGCAAGCGGCTGCGCCCCCGGCAACCGAAAGCCCAACCGACCGATACCGTTGGATCCCACCACCGCGAGCATGTGCATCTGAGTGAGCTGTTGCTTGGGAAACATCGCTCGCAGACGCAGGTACAGGTCACCCTCGGGCAGGTTCTGATCCATCACAGCGAAGAGGTCGCCGTCCTGGTAAGTCGGCCGGGTCGGCGGCATGAGCAACGCGACGGCGGGCTGCTCCACACGGCCGTCGAGATACCGGAACTCGTAGACCGAGTGTTTGAGCAACTGGCCGGCCGGCTCGCCGGCGATCCCAACGTCGAGCTGCCTGATCTTTTCAGGAAGCATCGTCGTCATCCTGTCCAAAGCGTTCCGTAACTTCTTCCAGCGTCGGCATGCCCAGGCGCTCCAGGCTGATCGTGAGATCCATGGCACGCAGGATGTCAAAAAGCGAGGCAAGCGTGATGTCTTCCCCCCGCTCCAGTCGATAGAGAACATTGCGCGCGCGGCCCGAGCGCGCGGCGATGTCGGTCGCCTTCAGGCGGCCATCTTTTCGCGCACGTTGGATTGCCTGGCCCAGTTCGATGGGCAGTCTTATTTTGTCCTTCATACGACACATTATTAATGTATATAGGCTTAATGTCCATTAAACAGGACATTCCTAGCTCCGCTACCGGCCCGGCAACTCGATCACCTCGCGCACCAGGTCGATGAAGGCCCTCAGCCCCGCCGGCACGTTGCGCCGGCTCGGGTAATACAGGCAGATGCCCGGGTAGCTTGGCGACCACTCTTCCAGCAGCGGCACCAGCCGGCCGCTGGCCAGGTCTTCTGCGACGTGGAACATCCCCATGTAGGCAATGCCCACGCCTGCGCGCGCCGCCTCCAGCATCAGCAGGGGCTCGTCGAGCGTGATGGGGCCGGGCACGTCGAGCGTCATCGCCTCGCCGTGGCGCGCGAACTCCCAGCGGTAAACGATGCCGCTCGAAAACCGCCAGCGCACGCAGCGGTGCGCCATCAGGTCGTCGGGCACCTGGGGCGCGGGGTGCTTCTGCAGATATTGCGGCGACGCGACCACCACCATGCGCTGCTCGCCGCTCATGGGCACGGCCACCATGTCGCGCGGCACGGCCTCGGCCAGGCAAATGCCGGCGTCGAAGCCCTCGGCCACGATGTCGATCATCCGGCGCTCGGTCACGATGTCTACCTTCATGTCGGGGTAGCGGCGCAGGTACTCCAGCACCACCGGCGCGAAGATCATCTGCGCCGCGCCGACCGAACTGTTGAGCCGCAGGGTGCCGGTGGGCGTGTCGCGCAGCTCGTTGGTCGCCTCCATGGCGCCGCGGATGTCGGCCAGCGCCGGTGCGATGCGCGCGATGAACTGCTCGCCCGCCTCGGTGGTAGACACGCTGCGCGTGGTGCGGTTGAACAGGCGCACGCCCAGCCGCGCCTCCAGCCCCGCCACCGTGGCGCTGAGGGCCGAGCGCGACATGCCCATGTCGACCGCCGCCGCCCTGAAACCGCCGTGCCGGGCCACCGCCAGCACCGCCTCCAGCTCTATCAATCCGCTGCTGTGCATGGTGGATTGTCCTGATTATCTGAATGACGCATGGTGATTTGGCCGGCTTCTCAAGTCAATGCTCGCGCCCTAGATTTGATTCAAGCCGGTTTTCCGCTCCGGCGAATCCAAGGAACACACCATGCGCAACATCGACCAGATCTACATCGACGGCGCCTTCGTCACCCCCCACGGGCGCGAACAGGCCGAGCTCATCAACCCATCCACCGAGGCCGTCATCGGCCACGTCACCCTGGGTGACCGCGAAGACACGCTGCGGGCCATTGCCGCCGCCAAGCGCGCCTGGCCCGCCTACGCGCGCACCACCAAGGCCGAGCGCATCGCGCTGCTTCACCGCCTGCATGCCGCGGTGCTCGCCCGCGCCGACGATATCAATGCCGCTACCACCGAGGAGTACGGCGGCCCCGTGTCCCGCGCCAGCTGGGTTGCACGGTATGCGGCAGAGGCCTTCCTGCTCGCGGCGAAGACGCTGGAGCAATACCCCCTCACCCGCCAGATCGGCAGCGCACAGGTCGTGATGGAGCCGGTCGGCGTGGCCGGCCTCATCACGCCCTGGAATTCCAACGCCGGCTTCATCTGCAACAAGCTAGCGACCGCGCTGGCCGCCGGCTGCACCGTGGTCATCAAGCCCAGCGAGATGAGCGCCATCCAGACCCAGGTGGTCACCGAGGCACTGCACGCCGCGGGCCTGCCGCCGGGGCTCTTCAACATCGTCAACGGCCGGGGCGACGTGGTGGGCGCGGAGCTGAGCAGTCACCACGACATCGCCAAGATTTCTTTCACCGGCAGCACCGCCGTGGGCAAGGCCATCCAGCGCGCCGGGGCAGACACCCTGAAGCGCGTGACGCTGGAGCTGGGCGGCAAGTCGCCCACCGTGGTGCTGGACGACGCCGACTTCGCCACCGCCATTCCCCTGGCGGTGACGGCCGGCTTCCAGAACAGCGGCCAGGCCTGCCTGGCCGGCACCCGCATCCTGGTGCCCGAACACCGGCTGGACGAGGCCATCGCGCTGGCCCGGGCGGCAGTCGAGGCCGCGAAGGTCGGCGACCCGCGCGATGCCGCGACCGAGATCGGCCCCATGGTCAGCCGCAAGCAGTGGGAGCGGGTGCAGGGCTATATCCGCAAGGGAACGGAAGAAGGCGCGCGACTCATTGCCGGTGGCGAGGGCCGCCCGGCAGGCCTCGCCGCCGGCTTCTACGTGCGCCCCACCCTGTTCGCCGGAGTACGCAACGACATGGTCATCGCGCGTGAAGAAATCTTCGGGCCCGTGCTCTGCCTCATTACCTACCGCGACGAGGAAGACGCCATCGCAATCGCCAACGACACGGTCTACGGCCTGCAGGCGGTGGTGCTGTCGGGCAGCGACGAACACGCCCTCGCCGTGGGCTCCCGCCTGCAAGCGGGCCGGGTGCTGATCAACGGCCTGCACCACGAGCCCCTGGCGCCCTTCGGCGGCTTCAAGCAATCGGGCATCGGCCGCGAGTTCGGCACCTTCGGGCTGGAGGCGTATCTGGAGCCCAAGTCGGTGATACGGGCGGCCTGAACTCGAAGGCCTTCCCTACCCCGTCAGTGCCTCGCACTGGACTTCGATACGGGCGTGAAGCAGGCCCAGCGTTGCCGAGAGAAGCCGCTGCAGCGAGGCACGCTGGCATGCATCGAATAGCGGCGCGGGGTCTGCGTCGGACGAAGCGGCATCGCGCCGGTCTTCGTCCCAGCCTAGCAACTGGATCAGTGTTTGCGCGCCCTGCACTACGTCGCGTGCGTCGTTCAGGAATGCGGCCTGGCTTTGTTGAGAAGGATTGAGCCGGTCGCCTTGAACCCATTCGAAGGGTTTGAACTGGGCGGTGGGACGATAGAGCGCGCAAGCACAACGGGCGTTGGTGCTTGCGTCGTTTGAAGAAGCATTGGCCATGGGCCTCCCAAGGATGTCGATTTGCAGAAACCGACGCACCCGCTGTCAAACGAGGGCGGCAGCTCGAACGGGTTGACAGACCGGGACATCCTTGCGGAAACCGGCAGGGCGCGAGCCCTCCCGTTCGAGCCGCCTAAAAAAATAGGCGCAAACGAAAAAGCCGCAGACCAAGTGCGGTAGCTGCGGCTTTCGTCGCAGGATGTCAGCGGGCTGTCAAACCCGACCTCGCTTATCGCGGGGCGGGGGCAATGTAAGCGGTGTTGATGGACCCCGTCAAGTTTGGGAGGCCGAGGCCCTCGTGCATACAACATTGAGACTTTTCAGTCTCCGAGCAGGCTTCGATGACCGCGCCTCGCGAGAGATTGCAACGCATTCGAAAGGGCAGCACTATCACCGGCCTCCCCAACAAATACGCATGACCATCACAAGCCCCCTCAATCGCATGAAGGCAAAAGAACGGATGCTGAGGATCTTTGCGCTCGCAAACGATCCCGCGACTGCAGCCAAACCGCTTTCGGACGATGAACTCGAAGCGATGCTCGACGCGGTCCGTGAATTGATTCCGCTTCGGAAGCCTGCACAGCACGAGGCACTTGAACGTTTTCTCTATGCCGGAGCCTGTCGCTTTGATCGGTGGTTTCCGCCGACTCCCTTCGTGGTTCCCCCATCCAACGCCGAGAAGTTCTCCAAGTTTGCTGCGGCACTCTCGCGCGCGGAACGCGATCACCCATTAAACAGCCCCGTGTTTCAACTGCACGCGATCAAGGACGAAATCTTCCATCGACTAGATGGCATCGCTCACAGCGACATTCCAGAACAGGTACTGAGGCAATTCCGTGAAAAGCTGGAGCGGGTTGCATCGCCCGAGAGCTCTACCAAACAGGCGGAGTTCTCACAGCAAAAGGATGAGATTTCGATGCTCCTTCGCGGCATCGGCGACGGCAGCTTGCAGACGATCCTCACGTTCGACATTCCCTATTTGCTCCACAAGCAGAAGCTCAATCTGAGCTTTGTATGGCGCGAGATCCCGATGCAAATCTTCATCACTCCTCGCTTCCGTCCTCTCGAGGAGACGTTCTTTGGCGCGGCGGAGGGCGCGGCGCTCTCGGTAGGCGCATCACGGTGGCAAACGGGGACATCGCACGTCACCATCCAGATGGCAGCGCTGTTGGATGGCAGTGCCTACACGGAAAGTCTTCAGGCGTTCGTTGACCAAGACCCAACAATCGAAGGCTGGCCAAAATCGTTTACCTGGGCCTTCCTGATTTTTAGTGACATGACATGGCGATTGAAGGCCGACCATGGCGGGCACCAGGACTGGATTCCCGCGCCTCGCGATCTGTCTGCCTTGGAATACTCGATCAAGACATCGGAACGCGAAAGCCTCGCGTTCATTGCAAAGGGTTCGCCGGCGGCTTTAATTGAGATTTTCGAACCCAGTGACGAGGTACTTGCCATTGAACTCAAAGCACTCGATTCGCTGCCATGGCCTCAGGAATGTCGCACGAGAGCCAGCATGTACTTGGAATTGGGCGACACAAATGAGGCCCTGTTCTGGCTCAACGTGTCTGTGGAGTCGCTGGTCGCTGGTCGCTTCAAGGAGATTGAGCAAGCGACGGGTGAAACAGGCCTCGCAGAGGCTTTGGGCAGCCCCAAAGAGTTCTGGGATCAGGCGGAGCAGATATTGAGCAAGCAGTTCCCCGACATGGCCGACAAAGTGAAATGGCCTTCTGCCCCCATCCACGTCAGCGTCTTCGGAAAGCTGAAAGTGCTCTATCGCCGAGTCGCCATGAGAACCTCCCTAGAGGAACTCCTCCGAAAGTACCGCGACGTTTCTGGCGAGCGCAATGACTTATTCCACGGCACACGTACGGGTCGCGTGTCCGTCGCCGCCGTGAGAAAGGCGTTCGACGCTCTGGCGTGGATCGATGAAAACATGTGGCCGCAGGCACCGGGGGCGGTCGCGCCCTCACCCTCCTAGGTCGGGCAGACAGACATTTTCCGGCTTGCCTTGCCTGCTTGGGATTAGCCGCAGGACAACGAAGCGGCTGAATGCTTTGACCCAAAATAGCGCCGCTGTGCACCCCGAAGAAAGTCCTTTCGGATTCAGCTCCGAATCGCCTAGTGGGCTTCGTGATTTATCTACGCCAACTCCCGCACCGCCGCCCGCGCACAAACCAAAAACGGCTCAATCAACGGACTATCCCAATCGCTCCGCCAGCAAGCCGCAATCTCCATCCGCGCATCGACATTGCGCAAAGCCCTGAACACCACCCCGGGCGGCCGCCCGATCTGCGCGCAGGCGGGCAATATCGCCACGCCCTTCCCCGCCAGCACCAGCGCCAGTGCCGACACCATCGTCTCGACCCGCTGCGCAATCGGCATGCTCACGTCGTGCCGTCGCAGCAGCGACGCGACGACCGATTTGTCTACGTCGCCCTCGGGCATGGGCAGCCCGATGAGCGGCAGGCCCGAGAGGCGCGTCAGCGGAATGCTGGGCAGTCGCGCGAGCGGTGAATCGGAGCGCACCGCTAGCATCAGCGGCTGGCTGCCGATGCGCTCTGCCGCAATGCCCGCCTGCGCAATGGGAGGAATGCAGATGGCCACCGACACGTCGGAGTTGGTGAGGGCCGATACGTTGTTGACGGCGTTCAGCTCCGCATACTGGATCTCCACCTCGGGCAGCCTGCGCCGCAATTCGTTTTCCAGCCGCGGCAGCACCAGGTAAGACAGCACGACCATGGTGCCGATGGTGAGCCGGCCCCGGCTGCCCGAGCCGACGGCGCGCGCGGCGTCGAAGCCTTCGTTGGCCAGCAGCAGTGCCTCTTTCGCGCGCCGAAACAGTGCATTTCCTGCATCGGTTATTTCCATGCCGTGCGCTGCCCTGCGAAAGAGCGGCGTGCCCACCGCCGCCTCGAGGTTCTTGATGTGAACGGACAGCGGCGGCTGCGCCATGTTGAGCCGGCGCGCGGCCTTGCCGACGCTGCGCTCCTCGGCAACGGCCACGAAATAGCGGAGGGTTCGAAGGTCTGGGGTAGCCATACGCTGTGCATATGCCTTTTCTGGAAAACAGTATTGGACGACTTGTTGCGGCGCATCAATCATTTGCGCCATGAAAAACTTTCCCGTCCTTCTTCCAAAGTCCGAGATCTGCGAGATGCCAGCAACAACCATGCGCAGGCTGGTCGCGCAGCGCGAGCTCTCGCCGGTGGAGATCGTCGAAGAGGTGCTGCGCCGGGCCGATGCGCTGCAGCCGCACCTGAACTGCTTCATCACGCTGTGCCATGAACAGGCGCTGCAGCAGGCCAGGGAGGCCGAACAGGCGCAGATGCGCGGCGAGGCTTCGGGCCTGCTGCATGGCCTGCCCTTCACGGTGAAGGACATCGTCGACACGGCGAACGTGCGCACCACTTACGGCTCTTTGCTGCACCGCGACCATGTGCCCACGAAAGATGCGGTGGCCGTGGCGCGGATGCGCGAGGCCGGCGCCATCCTCATCGGCAAGACCACCTCTTCGGAATTCGGCGCGAAGTGCCTGACCGATGCGCCGCTGTTCGGAAGCACCCGCAACGCGTGGAATGCGTCGCGCACCAGCGGCGGCTCCAGCGGTGGCGCAGCAGCGTCGATGGCAGCGGGCCTCGCACCACTCGCCATTGCCACCGACGGCGGCGGCTCCACGCGCATTCCCGCCGCGTGCAATGGCGTGGTCGGCCTGAAGCAGAGCCTGGGCGTGGTGCCCCACAGCCAGGTGCAGGACGCGTTCGGCAACTACACCTACGTGACGCCCACCACGCGCAACGTGGCCGACACGGCACTGATGCTGCAGGCCATGACCGGCGCGCACGGGTCCGACCCGTGGTCGCTGGGCGTGCCGGCCCAGCGCTACTTCGACGACCTGCAAGCCGGCGGCGACCTTCGCGGCAAGCGCATTCTTTTCTGCGCCGCGCCGGTGGGGCGGCCGATTGCGGCGGACGTTGCGTCTGCCTTCGAGGCCGCTCTTGCAACGCTGGAGTCGATGGGTGCCGTGCTGGAGCCGATGTCGGGCGAAGGCTTCGACGTGGAGCCTGTGTGGCGCGTGATCAACCACACCAGCTGGCGCGGCCGCTTCGCGCCCATGGCCGCGGCGCATGGCGACCAGATGAGCCCGTCGCTGCTGAAGCAGCTTGCACTGGCGGAGCATGTGGATGGCGTTGCGTTCCAGCAGGCCATGTTCGCGCGGACAGCGTTGTTCCGCGAGGTGCAGGCGCGGCTGGAAACGCACGACTTCATCTTCACGCCCACGCTCTCGCGCACGGCCCTGCCCATCGACCAGGACCTGTTCGGCAGCATCGAGATCGACGGCAAGGAATACGCCGAGGTGCGCGCGAACTGGTTCCCCTGGACGATGCCGTTCAACCTCACGGGTCACCCCGCGATCAGCCTGCCCTGCGGCGCAGACCGCGAGGGCCTGCCCATCGGCATGCAGCTGGTCGGGCGCTTTCGTGAAGACGCGCAGTTGCTGCAGGCCGCTGCCTCGTTCGAAGCGGAGCACTGGCCGGCGAATCCGCTGCCGGTCGTGGCTTTCTGAAGCCACCACCCCTTTTTGCCCTTTTCTCTCTTCCGATTTTTCAACCAGCAGGTAGCCACCATGACCTCGTTCCTGAAGACACTCGTGCTCGGCGCGTCGATTGCCCTGGCCGGCATCACCGCGCACGCCGACAACGCGCCCGTGCGCCTCATCATCGGCGTTCCGCCGGGTGGAGCGCTCGACAACCTGGCACGCTCCATCGCCGAAGAATTGCGCGGCTCGCTCAAGGAGCCCGTTCTGGTGGAGAGCCGCCCCGGTGCGTCCACGCGCATTTCCATCGAGGCGGTGAAGGCCGCTCGACCCGATGGCCGCACGATCCTCATCGGTGCAACACCGCCCTTCGTGCTGTTTCCGATGACCTATGCGCGGCTGAACTACGACGTCGACAAAGACTTCATTCCCGTCGCGCATCTGGCCAACGTGCCCAGTGTCGTTTCCACCGGCGCAGACCAGCCGTACAAGACGATTCCCGAATACATCGCGTGGATCAAGAAGAACCCCGCTCAGGGCAGTGTGGGCATAACAAACCTCGGCGGCGGCCTGCACTTCAGCGTGTGGCAGCTGTCGAAGGCCATCGGCGTGCCGCTCACGGCCGTCTCTTACCGGGGCGGCGCTCCGCTGGCGACGGACATCATCGGCGACCACGTGCCGCTGGGCGCCGACGCGCTGGCCACGCAGCTGGAGCTGCACCGCTCAGGCAAGCTGCGCATCCTTGGCGTGGCGGGCACGAAGCGGCTTAGCTGGCTGCCCGATGTTCCGACCCTCAAGGAAGCGGGCTACGACGCCTTCGACCGTGCCAACGCGTCCTATGCCGCCTTCGTGCCGGCGGGCACGCCGAAGGACGTTGTCGCGAAGCTTGAAAAAGCCTTCCTGGCCGCAATGCGCAGCCAGCAGGTGCGCGGCCAGCTCGACCGCATGGGGCTCGACGCAACCGGGCTGCCCGGCGCCGAAGTGACGCGCCTCATGAACGAAGACCGCGAGTACTGGCGGCCCATCGTCAAGGCTTCGGGCTTCAAGAGCGATGAGTGAAGCGGCGGCGGAAGACGAGGAAAGGGCCGCGTGGGCGGTGCTCGTTGTTGCAAGCCTGGGTGCGTTTCTCTGCTTCCTGAACCTCAGCGCGCTCAACGTGGCGCTGCCTTCGGTGGCGCGCGGCCTGAACGCTTCGCCGTCGCAGGCGAGCTGGATCCTGCTGTCTTACATGCTGGTCAGCACGGTGTGCATCCTCAGCTTCGGGAGGCTGGCCGATCTGTGGGGGCGGCGGCGGCTCTTTCTTGCGGGGCTGGGGCTTTTTCTGATTGCGTGTGCGGCCTGTGCGGCCGCAACGAGCTTCGGCGCCATGCTGTTCTTTCGCATCTGCCAGGCCGTGGGTGCGGCTGGCGTCATGGCCAACTCCAGCGCATTGGTAGGCGATGCCTTCGGCCGCAGGAAGGTGGGCCTGGCGCTCGGCGTACTCGCCATGGTGGCCGCGCTTGCGCAGGTCGTGGGGCCGCTGGCTGGCGGCTTTGTCGTGTCGTGGTGGGGCTGGCGCGTTCTCTTTGTGCTGAACGTGCCTGTCGGGCTTTGCGTGCTGGCTTGGTCATGGCGGGTTCTGCCGAAGAGCGCGGCAGCGGCCAAGGCCGAGCGCTTCGACCTGGCCGGTGCCCTGCTGTCGTTCGTCGGCATCGGAGGCGTGATCTATGCGCTCTCGATGGTGGGAACACGCGGCTGGGCGAGCACACCGGTGTGGGCCTTCATGCTCTCAGGCGTCTGCGCCCTCCTCTTGTTCGCCAAGGTGCAGCAGCGCACGGCGAGCCCCTTGGTCGACCCAGTGCTGTTCAGGGACTCGGGGCGTCGCACGGCGTACGCAGGCATCCTGCTCCTGTCGATGTCGCAGGCTGCGCCACTGCTGCTCGTGGCCCTGTATCTCCAGGCTTGCGCGGGGCTGGCGCCATCGGAGGCGGGCATGCGCATCGCGCCGGTCGCGCTGGGGATGCTGATGGCCGCTCCTACTGCCGGCAGCCTGATGCGGCGCTTCTCGCCCCAAGCCATCTGCGTGGCGGGCATGCTGCTTGCCGCAGGCGCGCTGGCGCTGTTGGCGGCAATGCTGCAGCCGGCCATCGGCGCCGGGCAACTGGCCGCATGCCTGTGGATGCTGGGCCTGGGCATCGGAAGCTTCGTGACGCCCAACAACGCGTCGATTCTGCAAAGCGTGGTGCCGCAGCGCCGGGGCATTGCGAACGGCGTGCGCTCGACGCTGCAGAACACCGGAATCATGATGGGAACGGCCTTGGCGTTGAGCGTGGCGATGGCCGGTCTGCCCTACAGCTCGCAGCTCATGATTCTCGGGAATGGCGGTTCAGGGCTCTCGGGCGTCGATGTCGCTGCATTCACTCACGGGGCGAGAAATGCTTTCGCGATGCTTGCTTGTCTTTGCCTTGCGGGTGCGGCGCTGATTGCGAAGAACCACCGCACGTCACGGGCACGAGAACCGGCCTGAAACAAGCGGCAGCTTCACTGGCCTGCGACAGCTTCGCGATCACCTTGATCTCGAATTGAAAGCCATGGAGCCACGTCACGCAAATGCCGGTCCGCGTCGGATGCGGCGCATAAAGGCGTCCTGAACTTGAGGGAGATGGCCCGAGCTAGACACGGAGGCGCTACCCCGTCAGTGCCTCGCACTGGACTTCGATCCGAGCGTGAAGGAAACAGCGCCGTCAGCACGGATCAACTATTGGAGAGACAGGCCACTCCTATCGACTTCGGTCACAAACTGAGCCTTTGAACTAAACGTCGAAGCGTTGCCAAGTGCTATGCGAAGAACATCGTAAGCGTAGGACGTGAAGACCATGATCAACTCGTCCTCTCGGCGACTTTGCGCCGTCAGTTGTGGCTGCCCCTGCAACCAGTAGATTTGCCGGACGGTCTGTTTAACAAACTCGCGATCAGCCACATCATGAGCGAGAAGGAAGCTCATCCGGTTCGCGATGCTGTGCGCCCGCGGCTCCATCTCGTGTCTCAGAAGAACACCCTCGAGCGCAGCTAGACAGTTTCGCAGCCGATCCAATGGGGCCGCCAAGGTGGTGCCTTTGCTGTAGGTCAGGAGACTTGCTCGCACGGCCAATGCGAACTCGCTCAGACCTTCGGACACCACAAGCAAAGCCGCGGCGTCCAAGAAGCCGGACTTGAGCTCCGAAATCTTCTGGCTAGATAGACGCCAGTACCCCACATGTTTCGGCAGGGTATCTTGATTCAAGATGAAGCCGCCTTCGCGCAGTACGATCAACTTTGAAGTTGGAATGTACTCCGCACCTACGAGTGCGATAGGACTGAACAGGAATGACCTACACGCTGCCGGCGAGAAAAAACGCAGCAAGTCCACAGCATCTTGAGCAATCAGTAGCGCGCGCTCCTGCGCCATTGCGGGCTCGGCGTCCATGGTGACCACCACGGCAGCATAGCCCTGAATCTCGGTTTTTAATTTCGCAAGCAATTGGCCAACTTGCTGCTCCTGCTCTGGTCGAGCTGAGGGTATCTTGCTACGCAGGTTCTCCATCGCGACAGCGGTAATTGATTCGATGCGGACGGGGCCAAAATCAAACCCCTCCTCGACCTCCATGTGGGCGATCGGAGCCCAGACTTCAATTGCCGTTACGTGCTCTTGAGCCGCTGTACACAGGGTTTGGGGGAAGGATTGAGCATCCGTACCAAATCGTTGCCTAGCCCAATTGCAGAAGACGTCTTTGACGAACCCACGGCTTAGGTTGCCGCGAGCCCACGCGGATTTCATGACGGCATCAATCAGATCGTCGAGGGCTTCATAGTCACTCTCAAGCAGGCCATACGATTTACCTTCCTGGACGATAAACATGAAGGCGGCCTCTCCGCTCGTCTCTTTTCCCCAGAAAGTGACTGGCCCCGTCAGTTCCTCATTCGTGATCGTAGTGAATGGTCTTTCGGTCGGAAATCCTTTGGTGGCCTGCTGAAAATGAAGCTCACGAATTTTGCCCAGAAGGTCAGAGGAGATTTGATCGAGCTCAGCGAGCTGTATCAAAGTGAATTGAAAGGTCTCGATAGTGGCGGAATCGGGCGTTTCGACAGATGCAGCGAAGGCTGGCCGTTCGGCCGAGTCAATCGCTTGGAACTTTGCCTGAAGATGGTCGAGTTCTTGGAGGTCCAATTGATGATGCGTCGCGAGAGCAGCATCCAGCCATCCATGGAATTGATTGACGAACGTCAGGTATTCTTGAGCAAACTCATGAAGGTCTAGGTGCTCCCCCGCCTGTTCTAGGTACGCGCGTGCTGGAGGCTTCCACTCTTTCCACTCCAGAAGCGACACGGTGCTATAGCTCACGCCGGTTTTCATCGTGCCGGAACCATCTTTTGCACCTGGATTGGCCGTGAAATTCATGAACATGCTGGAGTTGGGCAGACCTTTGTGCAACATGTAATTTCGAAGACCTTGGACGAACTGCGCTACCGGCGATTGCGCAAAAGTCGCCGTCACTTGCTTTTCGTAGATCGTCATGAGATCGGTATCCGCGTAATGCCTCCTCATGAAGACCCGCGTGTGCTCAACAAGGGTCAAAGCGGATGAAACGAAGTTGTGAACGTGACGATTAAGCTCACGATGAGCCTGGAGTCCAGCTTCGCGATTCTTCTCCATCATCAAGGCCATGCCCTGATCGGGATCCTTGATCCTCTGCGCCGCCTCCACTAGCTCCACTGCATTCATTTGGAACACATTGAGCGAGAAGCTGCGTTGGTGGGCACGGTTGAGATAGCCTGAGCCTGCTGAATCCGCAATTTGCCGGGGAAGATCGGCGAAAGTGCTGTGTTCTTTCATCGTGACGTCTCCGAGTCATCGGGTCTTCACCCCTCCGATTCACCAGCGCTGGTCATAGGTCCATCGAATTGGTGATGTGCTTTGATCTGGTCATAGCAATGCACGCATACCACGGCGTAGTCGGTGAACGCGATGAAGCGGTCAGTCTTGTCCTCCTCCTGCAAATACACGAACTCACAGGCATAGCACCAGCCCTGCTTATCGTCAGGTTCGTCACTGTTCTCGATGAAGCCCAGCGGAACACCGTGGTTTCTAACTAGATGCCCGCAAACTGTAGCCAGTGCCACTCGCCCATGTTGCGGACAGTCGATTTCGATCTCTTCGTTCACGGCCTTGATGAAGTGATGACTGCAATGGCCGACTGTAGCCCAAGCCTTCGGCATCGCCGATCGACTCAGTCTTCGCCGTTCTCCGGCAGCTTCGCAATCACCTTGATCTCGAACTTGAAGCCATAGAGCCACGTCACGCCGATGCCGGTTAGCGTTGGGTGCGGTGCGCCGCCCCAATAGTCCGGCAGCACCTTCCAGACCGTGTCGAAGTTCGACTCCGGGTCGACGATGAAGACGGTGACGTCGACCACATCGTCGAAGGTGCAGCCTGCAGCCCCCAGGATTCCGTTTAGGTTTTCGAATGCGAGCCGTACCTGCGCCTCGAGGTCGGGCTCGGGCGAGCCGTCTTCGCGGCTACCGACCTGCCCCGAAACGAACAGGAAGCCGTTGGAGCGGACTGCCGGCGAGTAGCGGTTCTTTTCATAGAGCGCCTGGCGCCCGGGCGGGAAAACGACGTCGCGTTTGGCCATGAGTTGCTTCTTCCTTCTTTGATGACGATGAAGGGACTTTAGGCAGCCGTGCTTCCCCGATAAACGGGCAAAGCCAACAATCACTGTTTGCAGAACCCAAACAATCTTCGAATCAGCAGCAGGAACAGCAGACATGGACCGTTTCGATGCGATGCAGGCATTCGCCCGCGTGGTGGAAGCCGGCAGCTTCACCAAGGCGGCCGAAACGCTGCATATGAGCAAGACCAGCGTGACGCAGCTGGT
This sequence comes from Variovorax sp. YR566, assembly GCF_051992195.1. Lineage (NCBI taxonomy): Bacteria > Pseudomonadati > Pseudomonadota > Betaproteobacteria > Burkholderiales > Comamonadaceae > Variovorax > Variovorax sp. YR566. Next base: position 4,624,419 of record NZ_CP197092.1, read on the forward strand.
GCAGCAGCTGGAGGCAAGGCTGCGGGTGAAGCTGCTCAACCGCACGACGCGCAAGGTGAACGTCACGGCCGACGGAGCGGCCTACTACGAGCGCGTGGTGCGCCTGCTGGCCGACATGGACGATGCGGAAACCAGCCTGTCGAGCGCCTCGGCGTTGCCCCGGGGCCGCCTGCGGGTGGATGTGCCCAGCCCGCTGGCCCGCATGATCCTGGTGCCGGCAATGCCGGCGTTCCACGCCCGCTACCCCGACATCCAGCTCGACATGGGCGTGAGCGATCGCATGGTGGACGTGATCGGCGGGAACGTCGATTGCGTGGTGCGCGGCGGCGAGCTCACCGACCAGTCGCTGATGGCGCGTCGCGTGGGCGATCTGCAATTGGGGGTTTACGCGGCGCCGAGTTATCTGGAACGCGCGGGCATGCCTTCACACCCGCGGGAGCTGGAAGACACGTACCATCGCATCGTGGGCTTCCTGTGGTCGCGCAGCGGCAAGACCTTTCCGTACGCCATGCACCTCGGCGACGAGAGCATTGAGGTGCAGGGCCGCTACGTGCTGTCGGTCGATGATGGCAACGCCTATCTCGCGGCTGGTCTGGCGGGCATGGGAGTGCTTTGGCTGCCGGACTACATGGCCGAACCACATCTGCCGAGCGGCGAGCTGGTGCCCCTGTTCGAGGGCTGGCAACTCGATCCGATGCCTTTGTACGTGGCGTTTCCGCCGAACCGGCATGTCAGCGCCAAGCTGCGCGTGTTCATCGATTGGGTGGTCGAGCTGATGGCGCGGCATGCGCCTGTTGCCGGCCGGCGCGATTCCTCGGGCTGACGCACTCGCAGGTCAGCCGCCCGGACGTCGTGCCACTGCCTTCAAGCCAGATCCCAGACCTTGTTTTTGGCTGCGGGCGTCAATTTGTCCTGGATTTTTTCGCACATGTAACAGGCCGAGACACCCAATAGACCGGCGTCGTCAAGGCGCCCGATGATGAAGACACCCCTCGTGCCCCCCGCAATACGCACAGCACCGCTGATGAACACCTTCTCGCCATTGCTCTGCACGATCTTGTCCGTCATGGCCACGTGCGGGTGCAGCGCTTGGTCTCGATAGGCGTTCTGATAGTTGTCTACGAGATAGCTCAGCAATTTCGGGTTCTGCGAAACGACGCCCAGAAGCAGAAATTGCAACCTCTTTGCCGGGATCAGGTCCTCGTCATCATTGAACATCGCCCGCACCACATTTCTTTCGTGCTCCGCAACGCTGCCGGCGAAAAAACCGTTCATCTGATCCAAGGTCAGCCTGATGTCCAAAACACCCCACCACCAAGCGGACTCCCTGGGAAACTCCGACTCCACCCCGGCATAGCAGACATGCTTGAGGAAGTGGTACTTCAGATTCAGTTCGGGTGAGCCGTGGTCACCCGGTCCCCAGCGCACGAATCCCGCGAAAGCGGAGTTGGGCCCGTGCAGGCCGTAGAGCGTGCGAAGGTTCGGGAAGGCCACGTCTGTGATGCCCGAGAAGCGGTTCCTGTCTGCAAGGCCGCGGCAAGCATTCACGGCCTGTGCAAGCTGCCCTAGCGTGGACAGGTTGGTCAAAGCAGGTGCGCCGGGCACGTTCGCAAGGTTGATCAAGGTCTGCACCACGGTGAGGGGGGTTCGCAATTGCGCGAACAGCCAAATGCCCTCCTGCTGCGCCGGTAGCACGTTCCCCCAGTGCTGGCGCAGCAAGGCGGTCGACGGCACGTTGTTCGCCGTCAAGGCGGCAAAGGACAGGCCCAGCCAATCCAGGACGACCTCGGCCTCGTCGATGAGCGCTCTCACCGCAGGCACCGAGGCTCCCGCATTGATATGGTCAAGAAACCTCTTGGCCGCATTGAACCGCGGCTGCGAGAAAACACCCGGCGCCACAGCCCCAGGACAGAGGATGGAAACGACCGCGTTCACCCGGGCCACGTCCCCATTCACGGCAGTGACTGTGGTGGCGCGGTAGTTGGCACAGAGGTTGCCCAGGCGCGCATCGGTCATCAGCACATGGACGCCGAGCGATCGAAGAAGCAGGTGTGCGCTGACCACTGAAATTGGCATGCGAAGAATTCCCTTTGGCGAAGCGCGTGCGGTTAGCGGGAAGCCGGGCCTTCAGGGTGCGCGAACCGGCGTGACCTTGCGGATCAGGTTGCCGAAGGTGTCGGCCACGTACAGATTGCCGGCAGCATCCACCGTCACCCCGTAAGGCTGCTTGAACGTGGCAGCCGCGCCGATGCCGTTCTGCGCGCCCAGCACACCGGGCTGGCCGGCGAGCGTGGAGACCACGCCTGCCGGCGTGATCTTGCGCAGCAGGCTGTTGCCTGTGTCGGCCACGTAGACATTGCCGTCGCTGTCCACCGTCAGGCCGCCGGGCCTGCTGAAAGATGCCGAGCTGCCGGCCCCGTCGGTCGCGCCGATCTGGCCCGAACCGGCCAGCGGCATGACCACGCCGCCGGGCGTGATCTTGCGGATCCGGTTGTTGCCGCTGTCGGCAACGTAAATGTTGCCGGCCGCGTCAGTCGCTATGCCGTAGGCCTGCCCGAAAGATGCCGCAGTCCCCGTGCCGTCGGCGAAGCCTGCAGTGCCCGAGCCGGCCAGCGTGGTGACGTCCTCGGCAGGCGTGATCTTGCGGACAACGGCGCCGATGAATTCGAGCACATAGATGTTGCCGTCGGCGTCCGTGGCCACCGACGAAGGGGTATTGAACGTGGCAGAGGTGCCGTGGCCATCGAGCGACCCGATGGCCCCACTGCCCGCGATCGTGATCACGTCGGCCGCGGGCGTGATCTTGCGGATGCGGTTGCCGCCGAATTCCGCAGCATAGGCATTGCCCGTGGAGTCCAGCGCAAGACCGGACAGGCCCGAGAACGAGGCTGCAGTGCCGTTGCCGTTTTGCGAAGTACCGCTGCCGCCACCGCCCGCAAATGTCGTGACATCGCCAGCGGGCGAGATCTTTCGCACAAGGTTCGTTGCCGTATCCGACACGAGCAGGTTGCCGCTCTTGTCGACGACCACGCTGTACGGGAGATAGAACGATGCGGCGGTACCGTTGCCATTGACCGAGCCGGGAGTGCCGGACCCAGCGAGCGTGGACACCTGCGCCACCGCCGCCGAGCAGGCGACCGCCACGTCGCCGATGTCGGCCGAGGCTTTGCCGCTGCCCTTGGTCACGGTGCAGAACTGCCACAGGGGCTGGGTGCGCACGCTGACCTCGTAGGCCGAACCTTCGGTGAGCGCGGCGGCAAAGGTGAACTTGCCGTCGGCCGTGAGTTTCAGGTCGTCGCCCGCATTGTTCTGGAGCACCAGGCTGCCGGTGAGGCCGGTGACGGTGCCGCCGACCGTATGCGTCACGACGACGGGGGTCTGGGGTTGCGCCGGCGCGACGATCGGCACGAAGCCCGAGCCGCCGCCACCCCCACCGCCGCAGGAAGCCAGCAACACGATCGCACTGGCCACGGCACCGCAGCGCCCGTAAAAACTCACTCGATTGGAAAACATCCACTGCCCTCTTTGGTTTTGTCGATTCACGAAGAGAAACCCGCGCTCCGGTCGAAGTGCTACCGGCGGTTTCAGATCGTTGATTTTTGTTAACTATTTGTTTCTTCGCCATCACCGGAACTAGGTAGATGGCGGAGCGAGGCACGGCTGCGCCCGCCCGCGCGGCGCCGCGGCGGGCAGAGTCTTCAGGGCCGCGAGGCGGACACTTCGCGCAGGCGCTGATGCGCTGCACCATCCCACGCCACGGGCTGCTGGTTCTTCGCGCTCAGATAGTGGTGCGTGAACACCACCAGGTAGGCATCCAGCGTCTGTTCGGCGGCATGCTCGCCTGCCAGGTTCATGCACATCGCGGCCACCTCGCTGGTGCAGAAATGGTCGTCGCGGCCGGAGTTGCGCAGCTTGTACTGCGTGATCTGCTCCGGCTGCAGGCTCAACACCGGCAGCCGGTCGAGGTAGGGGCTCCTGCGAAACATCTTGCGTGCCTCGGCCCATGTCGCATCGAACAGGATGAAGAGCGGGCGTTTCGCGGTGCCGCTGCTGGTCGCCTTAGGCGACGGAACGGTCAGAACCACGCGCTCGGGCGCCGCGTACTGCCCCGGGAACACCACGTAGGGTTGCCATTGCGGGTCGTTCAGCAGTGCCAGCAGCGCGGGATCGGTTTCGGTACGAGCCCAGCCGAAGGCGAAGGTATCGGCCACCACGTCGGCGACCAGCCAACCGGTGTTGGTGGGCTTGAGCGGCTCGATGTCGGCCATGAGCAGGCACACCCCCGCGCGCGTTGCCACCGAAGGGCGCACGGCGCACATGCAATGGCTGGGCACCAGGCGGCAGCCCGCGCAGCGCTCGCGCTTGAAGCCACCACGGGCGAGAAAGGGCTTGGCGCTTCGCGCCAGGCGGGCGGCGCGAAGGAGGGAGACGGCGTGGGGCATGCGCCGATTCTCGGTCCCACCGGAATCCGTAGAAATTACACATTCGCGCCGATAGAGGCTCTGGCAGGCCCTGCGCTGGAGGAAAATCCATTGCATACAAAGGCAATACGCCCATAACGCCATGACACTCGACGAACTCTTTGCCAATGACGAGTCGCTCCCCACCGTGCCTAAGGTGGTGTCCGACCTGATTGAGATGCTGCGCGACGACGACGTGCCTTTCGCGGCCATTGCGCATCGGATCGAGCTTGACCAGGTGCTCGCGGCCAGGGTGCTGCAGATGGTCAACTCGCCGTTCTTCGGGCTCCGGCGAAAGATTTCCTCGATTCAGGGCGCGATCCTGATGCTCGGGCTCTCCGCCATCCGGTCATTCGTGGTGAGTTCGGGTTTGTCAGGCGCCTTCCGGAAGGTGGACGGAGTCAACCTTCCGGCCTTCTGGGCCCACAGCCTGCGCGTGGCGTCGGTCTCGAGGTATCTGGCTTCGAAGACCCGGCACGTCGACCCCAACCTGGCGTTCACCGCGGGCAGCATGCATGCCATCGGCCACCTGATCATGGCGCAGGCAATGCCCGATCGCATGGCCGCGCTGAATGCCGTCCACCCCTTGGACGCACTGGGGCGCGCGCAACTCGAGCTTGTCGAATTCGGGTATCACTACGGCGATGTGAGTGCATCCCTGGCGCAGCGCTGGGGCTTCGCTCCCGACCTCGTCGGTGGGCTTTCGAGCTTCGTGAGCCCGGCAAAGTCGGAACATGCCGATGCGCTCGGCGGCGTTCTTCATCTGGCCGTGTGGCGCGTGGCACTGGAGCGCCAGGGCGTGGACCTGAGCAATATCGGTGGCTTCTGGCCGAGCCAGTCGGCGCTGGCCGTCGGTATCACCGAGGACATGGTCCAGGAAATGCCGGCGCCGCGTGAACTCGCGGCGGACCTCGAGTCGATGATCGCCTGACCGTACTCCGGTCTCGACCTTCTTCGCGCGCTAGACCAACTGCAGGTCTTTCGGCGCCACCCCGTCGAACACCCGCGCGAGCTGTGCTGGCGAAAGGCCATACATCCGCTTGAACAGCCCCCCGAACACCGCCCGGTATTCATTGAGCACCGGGTAGTCGCGGTTCTGGAACAGCGTGGCCTGCGTCAGCGCCTGCTGCTCGCCCACGACGCGCCCGCCGGCCTGCGCCGAGAGGCCGCCGCCGAGCACCCAGTAGACGGTGCCGTGCCCGTGGTCGGTGCCGCGGTTGCCGTTCTCGCGGAAGGTGCGGCCGAACTCGCTGATGACGACCACCACGGTCTGGTGCCATGCGTCGTCGCCCATCTCCTGTGCGAAGCCGGCTACGCCGCGGCCCAGTTCTTCGAAACGGTTGGCGAGGTAGCCGGTGGCGCCGCCCTGCCCCACGTGCGTGTCCCAGCCGCCGACGTCGACAAAGCCGAGGTCGAAGCGGTCGCGCATCAGCAAGGCCATGCGGCGTGCCACCAGCTCGAAGCCCTTGGCGGTCATGGCGTTGCGGCTGGCAGCGTCCATCTCGGCCTGCACCGCCCGCGTTACCTCGTCGCGCACCTGGAAGCCCTCGGCCACCGGCTGGGCCAGCGCGGTGTTGCGGTACATGCTCGTGATGATCTGGCTCTGCCGCGCGTCGATGCCCGAACGTGCATTGCCCGCGATCGCCATGTTGGCGGCCTTGGCGCTGCCGCGCATCGAGATGGGCAACTGGTCGGTGAAGGCGATGGGCGACACGTCGGTAACGGGCCCCGCGCCGAGTACGCCGGCCAGCCGGTTGAGAAAGCCCGAGCGGTAGTCGCGCCGCTTGTCGAGCGCCTGGCCGAGCTCGATGGAGTCCTGCGTTTCGAAGTGACTGCGCGTGAGGTCGTCGGTGCCCGCGAAGGCGATGAACGATGCCTGCTTCTGCTGGAACATCGGCATCACGCTCTGTGCCAGCGCCGGGTGCAAGCCCCAATTGCCGTCGAGCGGCAGCGCGCCGTTGGGTGTGCCGGGGCGTGCAATGGCGATGTTGGGGCGCGCGGCGTAGTAGAAGTCGCTGCTCGTGGGCACGAGCAGGTTGCTGCAGTCGTACGCGCCGCGCAGGAACACGACCAGCAGCTTGGCGCCTTCGGCCGCGGGCGCGGCCATCAGTTGGCCGGCGGCGCCCGCGAACGGGGCGGCGGCCATGAGCTTCAAGAGTTCTCGACGTTGCATGACGGTGTGTCCTTCTTCTTGATCAACGACGCATCAACTCCGGCGACGCCAGCAGGAAGGTGTTCCACTCCTGCGGGTTCTTCGCCTGCGCCAGCGCCTCGCGCGTGTCCGCACTCATGCCGACCTGCATCGCGCGCACCGCGTGCGAATCAGCCAGCTGCGGGAACGCGGGCTTTTCCAGCGGCGCCTTGTCATCCGTGCGGAACAGCACGGCGCCGTTCGCACCGATGGCACGCGCGATCTCGAAGCGCGTGTTCATCTGCCCTGCACTGGCCCAGGCTGCCTCGTTGAGCGGATAGCCGTCGGGCGTCTCGTGGCCGTACAGCTGTTCGCCCATGCGGTTGATCCAGTTGAGCATCGGGTTCACGTTCGACACCACGCGGTCGTCGTAGGCGAGCCGCACGCCGGCCATCACGTAGTGCACCGGGTCGCGGAACTTGCGGCCCAGCGAGGCGGCGAACTCGGGCGACTCGAACAGCGCCTTCAGCGTGATGGCGATGTCGCCGTCGCTGCGGGTGAAGGCAGCAGCCATGCGGTCGATCAATGCCTGCGGAGGGTCGTCGGAGACGAAGTACACGGCAAGCTTGCGCGAGATGAAGCGCGCGGTGGCCGGCGCGCGCGCCAGGCGGTCGAGCGCTTCGTCGGCCTCGGCCAGACCGCTGCTCTTGATGGGCTGGCCCAGCAGCGTCTTCGGCCCGTAGTCGTGCCGGTTGGGGTTGAACTCGAACAGGCCCTTGCGCACGTAGTCGGCGCGTACGGCCGGCCGCACGTTCGGCGGCGGCGCATCGAGCGGCTGGTTGCTCACGCCAACGCCGGTGAGCACGCGCGCCAGCTCCTGCACGTCGGCCTGCGAATAGCCGCCGCCCACGCCCAGCGTGTGCAGCTCCATCAGCTCGCGTGCGTAGTTCTCGTTGATGCGGTTGGCGGCGTTCTGCGCGTTGTCTAGGTAGCGCAGCATCGCCGGGTGGTGCAGCGTTGCGCCGAGCAGGTCGCGGAACTTGCCGAGCGCGTGCGGGCGAATCGCGTTCTCTTCGTAGTCGCCCACCATCGCGCGGATGTTGTCCTTGCGCAGGTTGACGTTGAAGTGGTTCATCCAGAACCACGTCATCTGCTCCTGCAGCTGGTTGGGCGAATACAGGGCGCGCAGCACGAAGCGTTGTTGCGCTTCGCGTGCCAGGTCGTTGAGCCGCTGCTGGTAGGCCTGTCGCGCGGCTTTCTTCTGGTCTTCGTCGGGTAGCGCATCGGCCGCCTTGCGCTGTGCGTCGAGTTCGGTGACGAGCTGGTCGAGCGGCGTGCGCGAAATGCTCATCGCATCGATCTGCGCCTGCGCCGCAGGCGGCAGCGGCACGGGCCGTGGATTGAGCTGGTCGCGCATCCACAGCGACAGGCCGCGCTTTGCGAGCTGCGCGTCGCTGCTCGCGTTGGCACCCCAGCTCACGCGGTCGAGCCAGCGCAGGCGGGCGGCGTCATTGAGCGGTGCGGAAGGCAACGACACCGACACCACCGGCCGCTGGTCGCCCGGTGCACTTGCGCAGGCCGCGAGCAAGGCCAGCGCACATGCACCGAGCGCCATCGAGGCGCGACGCATGGAGAACAACGAGGCGGCGGCCGGCACCGCCATCACTCCCTGCGCATGTCGTGATGGCGCACGTCGCCGATGGCGTGCTGCGCGGTGTTGAGCGCGACGTCGACGTGCGCCAGGCCGCGCTGCTGGAACGGCCGCGAGCGCGGGTCGTCTTCTTCGCGCGCCACATCGGAGCGCACCTTGCGCAGCAGGTCGACCGCGGCATGCAGGCGGCCTTCGCGCGGCAGCCACGCATCGGTGGGCTCGCGCCATTCGAGGGGCTTGCCGTCGAGCCATGCCGCGCGTTGCAGATCGCCGATGGCAGCATGGATCTCGTCGACCACCACCTGCTCGTCGCGCGAGATCTGCCCGTCTTCGGGGCGGCGGTGCTCCACCTTCCAGGCGGCCGTTTGCAGGTCGGACAAGGCGTGGAGGTAGAACGGGTGCCTGCCGTATTCGTCGGCCAATGCGGGCAACGAGGCCGCAGCCATGAGGGCGAGTGCGGCGATTAGGCTTTTCTTCTTCATCTTCGGAGCTCCTGGGAGTGATGGTGAGTCAAGGACGCCTCCTCAACCATCCGGACCCGCTCCGCGTTGACGCTCTTTACCCTCGTAACGCCGCGCAAAGGCAGCGCCTAAGCGCCAGCTAAGTCAGGCTGCAGACAGGCTGGACGGCGCAGCACCGGCAATCTGCCGCAGGGCGCGCTCGAACACCTCGACGGGCTGGCCACCCGAAATGAGGTGCTGGTCGTTGATGATGATCGCGGGCACCGAGTGGATGCCGGCGTCGGTGTACATGCGCTCGCGTTCGCGGGTTTCCTGTGCGAACTCGTCGCTGTTCAGGATCTCGCGGGCACGGGCTGCATCGAGCCCGGCCTCGATGGCTGCGCGCACCAGCACTTCAGAGTCCGAGGGGTTCTGGCTGTCGGTGAAGTAGGCCTTCAGCAGCAGCTTCTTCAGCGCCGCCTGCTTGGCCGGGCTTTCCAGCTCGGCCCAGTGCAGCAGGCGGTGTGCGTTGAAGGTGTTGTAGACACGCGGACGGCCTCCGGGGCTGAACTCGAAGCCGACAGCCGCGCCGCGCTGGCGGATCATTTCGCGCGACTGCGCCTGCTGCTCGCGCGTGGAGCCGTACTTCTGGTTCAGGTGCTCGAAAGTGTCCTGCCCTTCGGGCGGCATCTGCGGGTTCAGCTCGAAGGGCTGGAAGTGCAGCTCCGCGGTGACCTCGGGGGCCACCTTCCTGAGCGCCGCCTCGAGCGAACTCAGGCCGATGGCGCACCAGGGACAGGACACATCGGAGACGAAGTCGATCTTGAGGTGGGAAGAGGTAGAGGTAGTCATGGCGCCATTCTTCACGGCGCCACAACCCTTGGTGCACGAAAGGTTTTCAGGCCGCGGCCTTGGCCAGGCGCGCGTCCTGCAGCGTCTTCTCGCGCATGCGGTCGTACTCCTGCTTGTCGACCGGCACCGCATCGGGCTTGCCCAGGTCGTTCATCCGGATGCGGTAGGTTTCCCGTGCACTCAGTGCGGCCAGTGCCGCCAGCACCGTCACAGCGAAGGTGATGGCACCCACGGTGAACCACACGTTGGTCGAGCCGGGAGGCGCCACGGCGGCGAACAGAGCGGGCAGCAGTGCGGTGAAGGTGGTGCCGATGTTCTGCGAGATGGCCATGGCCGAGACGCGGTTGCGGGTGCGGAACAGCTCCGGATAGAAGCTCGGGAAGGTCGCGTTGTAGCCCTGGTACACGATGCCCCACATCAGCAGCGACATGACGATGGCCAGCTGCACGTTGCGGATGCTGATGGCATACAGGTACACGAAGGACAGCAGCCCCGAGAGCAGCGCACCGACGATGATCGGCGGGCGGCGGCCGATGCGATCCGAGAGGTTGCCCACGAACGGGATCACGATCACGGCCAGGATGTTGCCGAGCACCGGAATCCACAGGTACACGTCTTTCTGGAATCCGATGCCGTAGGCCGCCTGCACGGCATAGGCCGCGCCAAACACTGTGGCCACCACCGGAATGACGTTCATCAGCGCCATGCAGACCACGCGCAGCATGTCGGCCCAGCTGTCGGTGAAGGCCTGGATGATCGGTGCCTTGGCCACTTCGCCCTTCTTGTCCACTTCAGCAAAAGCCGGCGTCTCGTCGACCTCGCGGCGGATGATGTAGCCCGCCACGATGACCAGGAAGCTCAGCAGGAAGGGAATGCGCCAGCCCCACGAGTTGAAGGCCTCCTCGGGCATGTAGTGCGCCAGCGGCAGGAACACGGCAGCCGCCAGAATCTGGCCGGCCTGCACACCCTGCAGCGTGAAGCTCGCGAAAAAGCCGCGACGCCCGAACGGTGCGTGCTCGAGAATCATCGAGCTCGCGCCCGAGATCTCGCCGGCCACTGCAAAGCCCTGGATGAGGCGCAGCAGAACCAGCAGCACCGGAGCCAGCAGGCCGACCTGGTCATAGGTCGGCAGCAGGCCGACGGCCACGGTCGAAAAGCCCATCAGGAACATGCAAAGCACCAGCACCTGCTTGCGCCCGTGCGTGTCGCCCCAGTGGCCGAGCACGAAGGCGCCGATGGGACGCGCGACATAACCCACGCCGTAGGTCGCGAGCGAGGCGACGATGGCCGTCGTCGGGTCGCCCTTCGGGAAGAAGATCTGCGGAAAGATCAGCGCCGCCGCGGTGGCGTAGATGAAGAAGTCGTAGTACTCCAGCGCCGAGCCGATCCAGCCGCTTGCGGCGGCCTTCTTCGACTGGTGCCTGCCTTGCGGCTCATGGGCTGTGTTGGTTGCCATGTGTTGTCTCCAGTGTTGACGAAAAAATCAGATCAAGAAATCAAATCAATCCTGCGCCTGCGAAGCCATGCGCGCCGGTGCGTTGAGGGCACCGTAGGCGTCGTAGTTGCTCACGCGCTGTGCGACCTCGAAAAACAGTCCGCCCTCGAAACTCTCGGTATAGATGTGCAGGTAGTCGCCGGCTGGCGAGCGGTCGAACAGCACGCCCGCTTCGCGCATGCGCGCCAGCAGTTCGGGCGCGATGTCGATGCGCGTGGCCAGGTCGTCGTAGTAGTTGTCGGAGATGGGCACGAAGCGCGTGCCGTTGGCGCGCAGCTTGGCGGCCGTCTCGAAGATGTCGGCACAGCTCAGCGCAATGTGATGCACCGCGCCACCGCCAGTCACGCTCAGCGTGCGCGCGGTGCGGGTGCGCTGGCTCAGCGACACGTTGAGCACCAGGCGCAGGCTGCAGTCGGTGTTGGCAACGCCGCGGCTGCGGATCAGGCCGAAGGGGTCGGCAAGCTCCAGGCTCTCGCCGGGTTCCAGGCCGAGCACGGCGCGCGTGAACAGTACCCAGGTGTCGAGCTGGTCTAGCGCCAGGCCAAGAGCCACGTGGTCGATGCGCTGCAGGCCTGCGTCGTTCGCGCCGGCACCGTCGTCTTCGAGAATGAAGTCGGCTTCGTACAAGCCGTTGGCGCCCAGCGCTTCGGGCACGAAATGAATCAGGTTGCCGCCCGGCGCAACGATGGCCGGCACGCGCAGTTCGTTGGGGCCGACCGGGCTGTCGTGCCGCTGCGAACGCATGGCGGTGGCTCGGCCCACGGCCGCGAGGGGATCGTCACAGCGCACGCCCAGCGCGCACACCGAGGTGCCGTGCGCCTCGAAGCGGCCGCGCGCAAACGAATCGGGCTGCGCGTTGACGATCAGGTTGATCTCGCCCTGGCGGTACAGCGTCACGGCCTTCGAGCGGTGCTTGCCGATGCGGCGGAAGCCGAGTTGCTTCACCAGCGTGGACAGCGTTGCTGCAGATGCCTCGTCGGCCGCGAACTCGATGAACGACAGGCCGGAGAGCGCCGGCACCGGCGGCGGGCTGAACAGCTGCACGGGCTCGACGTCGTCCAGCCGCTGGCGCGCTTCGCTTTCAAGGTACAGCAGCGAGCGCATCGCATCCACCGCGGTACGGCGGTTCGGCGTCTCGCGAAAAATGTCGTTGAAGATCTCCAGCGACAGCGGCCCGGTGTAGCCCGCGCGCAGCACCTGTTCGAAGAAGCCGACCACGTCGAAATCGCCCTGCCCCGGAAACGAGCGGTGGTGGCGCGCCCACTGCAGCACGTCCATCGACAGCAGCGGCGCATCGGCCATCTGCAGAAAGAAGATCTTGTCGCCCGGAATGCTGGCGATGCCGGCCGGATCGTCCTTCAGCGACAGCGTGTGGAAGCTGTCGAGGATCAGGCCCAGGTGCGCGTGGTTCGCCTGCTTCACGATCTCCCAGGCCTGGCCGTACAGCGAGGTGTGGCGGCCCCAGGCGAGTGCCTCGAAGCCCACGCGCAGGTTGCGGCGCGCGGCGCGCTCGGCCAGTTCGTGCAGTTGCGCGGCGGCCAGAGCCGGATCGTTCACCGACAGCGGCGAAGTGTTGGAGCAGCACAGCACCATCGGCGCGCCCATGGCCTCCATCAGGTCGAACTTGCGCTCGGCGCGCTCCAGGCTGCGGCGGAACTGCGGCTCGGGCATGCCTTCGAAATCACGGAACGGCTGGTACAGGTCGATGGTCAGGCCCAGGTCCGCCGTGATGCGGCGCAGTTCGGTGGCCGTGCCCTTGAAGTTGATGAAGTCGGCCTCGAACAGCTCGATGCCATCGAAACCGGCGGCGGCGACGGCTTCGAGCTTCTGGCGGAGCGTGCCGCTGAGCGAGACGGTGGCGATGGAGCGATGCATGGGGGTGGACTTTAGGAACACCCGGGCCCCGCCACAATCTATTCAGCGAGCTTTTGATCGATCATCGATCACATACGTGCATTATTCGCACGAAATACGGGATACACCTAGGCCGGCTGCCCGGCCAGCAACCCTCAAAGGCTGCGCCAGAAATCGATCAGCAGCTGTGTGAACTCCACCGGCCGTTCGACCGCGCTCAGGTGCGCAGCGTCGATGGTGGCCAGGCGCGCGCCTGGAATGGCACCCACCATGGCCTGCGACATGGCCATTGGCGTGGCCTCGTCCTGCAGCCCGCCGATCACCAGCGTGGGCACTGCAATGCGATGGTTGCTCTCGCGGAAATCGATGGCTGCGACGGCATTGCAGCTCTCGATGTAGCCCTGCGCATCGGTGCGCACCAGCACGTCATGCAGCGTCTTCGCGGCGACTGCGCCTTCGGGCGTGCCCACGAAGGCCGGTGTGAGCCAGCGCGCCACTGCGCCCGGGGCGATGGCGGCCACACCCTTGGCAGCCACCGTCTCGGCGCGTGCACGCCAGGGGGCCTGGTCGGGGTAGTGAGCGGCCGAATTGGCGATCACCATCGTCTTCAGCAGCTCGGGGTGCCGCACCGCCAGTGCCTGCGCGGTCATGCCGCCCATCGACAGGCCGACGAAATGCACGGGCTCGCCGTCCGCCTCGCGCTGGATGAGTTCGGCCACGTCCTGTGCCAGCGTCTCGACGCGCAGCGCGCCGGGCACCACCTCCGACGCGCCGTGATTGCGGTGGTCGTAGCGCAGCACCGTGTGGGCGCGCGAGAGCTGCGCGGCCACGCCGTCCCACATGCTCAGGTCGCAACCGAGCGCATGGCTGAGCACGACGATCGGGCCTTCGCCCTCGCGAACGACATTCAAACGGGTCATGGTGTGGTTTCCTTTTTTGGGTGTTGAAGACGCGGCAGCCAGAGGAACGCGATGGCCATCAGCACGCAGCCGGCCAGCAGCATCGGCACGACCATCGGCCAGGCGCCATTGGAAAAATCGGCATCGACAAATCGCGCTGCCAGTTGCCCCACGCAGAACGCGACCATCATCATGCCGAAGCCCGACCAGGACACGGCCCGGCCCGCCAGATGCGGCAGGTCGCCCACCGCGCCCGCCTGCCCGCAGGGCTGGTGGATGCCATGGCCGAGGCAGTACACGGCGTGGCCGAACAGCAGCGGCACGGCGCTCAGCGGCATCAGCCAGCAGCCGAGCGCCTGGATGACGGCGCCGGTCAGGCTCAGCGAAGCGCCGAGCCGCACGGTGCGCACCGGCCCGTAACGCCGCAACAGCGTGCGGCACATGGTGGTGCTGAAGATGTAGACCAGCGAGCCGCCAGCCGGGATCCAGCCGTACCACGCGGGCGACCAGCCCAGATAGCCGATGTAGACCATCGGCGACAGCAGCAGAAAGCAGAACAGCCCGCCGTAGGTCGTCGCTGCCACCGAGGCCCAGGCGCGGAAAGACCGGCTCGCGAACACCGCGCGCGTGCTGCCGCGCGGCGCGGACGACTCACCCTCGCCCAGCATCGGCTTGCGCGTTTCGCCGAACGAGCGCAAGCACAGCGCGAACAGCAGCGAGGCATAGACCGCCATCGCGACCATCACCCAGCGCCAGCCCGCGCCCTGCACCAGCCACGCGCCGAGCAGCGGCGCCATCAGGCCGACCACGCCCAGCCCGGTGAGGCCGCGCGCCATGACGTGCGGGCCTTCGTGCGCGGGGTACAGGTCGCGTACCGCCGCGCGCGAGCACACGAGAATCGCCGCCATCGAAAAGCCCTGCAGCGTGCGCCAGCCCGCGAGCAGCGCCACGCTGCCTGCGAACGCGCCGCCCAGCGCGGCAATGGCGTAGCAGCCGAGCCCCGCCAGCAGCACCGGCCTGCGGCCGAAGCGATCGGCCAGCGGGCCGCACAGCAACTGCGCAAAGCCGAAGGCCAGCACGAACAGCGTGAGGCTGGTGCTGGCCGAACCGAGCTCCTTCGCAATGGCGGGAAGCGCGGGCAAATAACTGTCGGTGGCCACCGGCTGCGCCGCCAGCAGCAGCGGCAGCAGCAAGGTGAAAGAGACGTCGAACCGGCCCTTCTTGCGGGCGACCGGCGCGGTCACTGGGGCAACGCAGGCAGCAGGCCTTTTTCGCGCAGGATGCCGGTCGCGATGCCGAAGGCGTGGTTGGCCACCGGCACGCCGCAGTAGATGGCGGCCATCATGATCACTTCCTTGATGTCGTCCGGCGTGAGGCGCGACTCGGGCGGACCGTCGAGCGCGGCACGCACGTGCATGGCGAACTCTTCATACGCATGGATGCCCAGCATCATCGACAGCACCATGTAGCGGCGCGTCTTGTCGCCCAGTGCGGGGCGGCCCCAGATGTCGTTCCACGCGTGGCGTGTGATGAGTTCCTGGAACTCGGCGTTGAAGCCGTTGCGGTTGGCGAGCGACTTGTCGACCCAGGCATCGCCGAGCACGCGGCGGCGGTTGACGAGGCCGGCTTCGTAGTCGTTGGCCGGGGTTTCGGGGGCGGTCATTGGGTAAGTTCCTTGTCTGTGAGCCGGGCCTGCAGCGCCTTCACCTCGGCGAGGGCTGTCTGTCCGGCGTTGTGAGCGAGCGCGGGGTCGAACCATTCGTCGGCCGCATCGCGCGGGAGTTCGGCGCGCAGCCGGTCGATGTTGGCGCGCATGCGCGCGGCGTCGACCTGCAGGCCGGGCAATGCGCCTGCCATTGCGCGCACGCTGCCGTGCGCCGACATCAGCAGCTGCGGCCATTCGGCCAGCTCGGCCTGCCAGGCGCCGAGCGCGCGTTCGTGCTGTTGCGGCATGGCGCCGAGCAATGCGGCCACGCGCTGCGGCGCACGGTGCGCGGCGGCGATGGCGACCATCGAAGCCACCGGGTTGCGCTTGTGCGGCATTGCCGACGAACCACCGCGGCCCGGCTCACTGGGCTCCGCGACTTCGGCCACTTCGTACTGCCCGAGCAGCGCGATGTCGACCGCGATCTTTCCGAGGCTGCCGGTGATGAGGCCCAGCTCGCAGCCGAGCGCAACCCATTCGTCGCGCTGTGTGTGCCACGTTGCGCCGGGGTCGCCCAGGCCGAGCTCCTTGGCCATGCGCTTGCGCACGGCTGCGCCCTGCCCCTTCATCTGCGCCAGCGTGCCGACGGCGCCGCCCAGCTGCAATTGCAGCGCGTGCTTCGCGGCGTCGCGCAGGCGGATGCGGCTGCGCACCAGCGGCGCGGCCCAGCCCGCGCACTTGAAGCCGAAGCTGGTGACCGAGGCCGGCTGCATCAGCGTGCGCGCGAGCATCGGTGTTTCGGCATGCGTGACGGCCAGGCGCAGCAGCGCGTCCGCGGCCTTGGCGAGATCGGTCTCGATGAGCGCGACCGCTTCGCGCGTGACCAGCGCCATTGCGCTGTCGATCACGTCCTGGCTGGTGCTGCCGAAGTGCACGAAGGGCGCGGCGTCGGCATTGAAAAGGCCGACGGCTTCGCGCAGCGCCTTCACCAGCGGAATCGCGACGCTGCCCGCGCGGCCGCTCTCGCGCACGATCTTGGCAACGTCGAACAGCTCGACCTTGCAGCTGCTGACGATCGAATGCGCAGCGCTCTCGGGGATCAGTCCTTCGGCAACCTGTGCGCGCGCGAGTGCCGCTTCGAAGCGCAGCATGGCATCGACGAAGGCGCGGTCGCTGAAGGCGCCGAGCGTTTCGGATGTGGAGAGGAAGCCTTCAAAAATACTCATGCGATGACCTGGCCTTTCAGTATTTCAATTGGGCCACGGCACGCAATTCCTCCGGGGAGGCTGTGCCGAATCCGAAGAACTCGAGGTAGGCAGGGATCATCTCGAACAGCATGTCGGTGCCGACCTGCACCTGGCAGCCCTTGGCCTTGGCGGCCTGCAGCAGCGGCGTGTATTCGGTCTTCATGACCACCTCGCCGACGAAAGTGCCGGGGTCGATGCGGTCCACATCGAAGGGCAGCGGGTCGCCCTCCTTCATGCCGAGCGGCGTGGCGTTGACGACCACGTCGTAGCCGGCCGGGTCTTTCGAGCCCGTGCTCACCTTCATCTGCGGATAGTGCTCGCGCAGCCGCGCGGCCAATGCGCCGGCCGAGGCCTCGCTCATGTCGAACAGCATCAGCTCGGCGGCTCCGGCGGCAGCAATCGATGCGGCAATGGCCGAGCCAACGCCACCCGTGCCCGACACCAGCACGCGCGTGCCCTTGAACAGGCGCCCCTTGCGCTCCACGCCACGCACGAAGCCCGCGCCGTCGAACTGGTCGCCCAACAGCGTGCCGTCGGGCCGCTTGAGGATGGCGTTGCAGGCGCCGGCCACGCGCGCAGTGGGCGTCACCTCGTCGACCAGCGACATGGTCGTGACCTTGTGCGGCATGGTCACCAGCGCGCCGCGCAGGTTGCTGAACCTGAAGATCTGCGGCAGCGAGGCCGCGTAGTCCTCGGGCTTCACGCCCATCGGAACCACCACGGCGTCGATGCCGTGCTTGTCGAACCAGGGGTTGTAGATCATCGGGGCCTTGAAGGCCTCGGTGGGATAGCCGATGTGGGCGATGAGCGTGGTCTTGCCGGAAATCATGTCGGTTGTTTCTTTGAAAAATCGGGGCTCAGGCGACGCTGGGCGAGTGGTAGCGCAAGGGCTGCGCAATTTCGGCGTGCATTGCCGGTGGGTAGATGATTTCGCGCAGGAAGTCGGCGTCGGCCTGCATCGCGGCAGCCGCATCGAGATGGCCGAAGTAGCGGAAGTAGTGCGGCATCTGCTGGATGAGCATCTCGAAGCCCGCCTGTGCGTTGAGTCCGCGCGCTCGCGCTGCCTGCACCAGCGGCGTGGGCTGGTTGCGCAGAAGAATGTCGAACAGTGCCGCATGGCCGTCCATGCGCGACACGTCGAGGGGCAACGCATCGCCTTCGACCAGCCCCAGCTGCGTGGCGTTGATGACGAGGTCGTAGCCCTCGGGCGCGTTGCTGTCGGCCGAGACCACAGTCGCGTCGAAGAAGGCGTTGAGCTTGGCCGCCACACCGGCCGCCTTGCCTGCGGCGCTGTCGTAGAACGCGATGTACTCCGCGCCGTTCACCGTGCCGCCTTCGGCCAGCGCAACGCCGATGGCCGCCGCACTCACGCCCGCGCCGAGGATCAGCACGCGCTTGCCGCGGAAGGGAATGTTGTAGTGGTCGAGCGCGCCGATCAGGCCTTCGCCGTCGAACAGGTCGCCTTCGAGCTGGTCGCCCTCGGTGCGGCGCACCACGTTGACCGAGCCGGCCACGCGGCCGAAGAGGCCGCAGCCATCGAGCAGGTCGACCACCAGCGGCTTGTGCGGCGGCGCGATCACCATGCCGCGCACGTTGCGCGCGAGAAAGGCCGATTTGAAGAACACCGCGAAGTCGCGCACCGGCACCTGCATGGGCAGCAGCACAGCGTCGATGCCGAAGCGCTCGAAGGCGACGTTGAACATGCGGGGCAGCCGCACATTGCGAACCGGGTCGCCGGGGATCAGGTAAGCCTGGGTGCTGCCGCGGATGGAATGGCTCATGTGCGTGCTTCCGTTCGTCAATCGCTCTTTTCGAGGGCGGATGCCGAGCTTTATAGTCGCTTCGCCTGAATCACGCAGCCTTTGGCACCTTGAATCGTGCGATTATCGAACTGAAAAAATCATTGATCGTTCAATTCAAGGGTTTTCACTGTCATCAAATGCAAACTCCGAACCCATCCACGCAGGCACACTTCCGCCCATGAGCAAGGACAGCAAGGACGACCCGGCGCCGCCGTCCGGCCTGGACAAGCGCGACTGGATCGCCGGCCTGGAGCGTGGCGTGAGCATCATCGAGGCCTTCGACGACGCCAACCCGCGCCTGACTGCCAGCCAGGCCGGCCAGCGCACGAACATGACCCGCACAGCCGCGCGGCGCTATCTGCTGACCTTGCAGCACATGGGCTATGTGGCGAGCGACGGCAAGCTGTTCTGGCTCACGCCGCGCGTGCTGCGGCTGGGCCAGTCGTACCTGGAATCGGCCCGGCTGCCGCGCGTGGTGCAGCCCTTTCTGCAGCGGGTGGCAGCGGGCACCAACGAGATCGCCTACCTCAGCGTGATGGACGGCGACGAGGTGGTCTACATCGCGCGCAACGGCCCCAACCGCAGCATGAGCACCGGCTACGTGCTCGGCGCGCGCGTGCCGGCGCAGGTCACGGCCTCGGGCATGCTGATGCTGGCGCTGCGCAGCGACGCCGAGCTGAATGAATGGCTGACGACACGGCAGCTGACGGTTTTCACCTCGCACACCATCGCAAGCATGGAGCGCATGAAGCTCGAACTCGCCCGCATCCGGGCGCAGGGCTGGGCCCTTTCCGAACAACAGCTCGACCTGAACTCTCGCGGCATCGCGGTGCCGCTGCGCGACCGGCACGGCACGCTGGTGGGGGCGCTGAACATCACGATGCCGATGGGGCACGAGAGCTCGGAAGATGCGGTGGCGCGAGTGCTGCCGGTGCTGCGTGAGACGGCGCAGGCGATGCGCAATCTGATCTGAGAAGCGCCATGACCGTAAACGCCTCGGGTTCTTCGAGCCAGACGACATTGCCCGACTGGGCGGCGCAGTCGGAGCCCCTGGAAGACGTGCACATCGACATTGCATTCATCGTCGAGCACTCGTTCTACTACGGCCCGTCGTCGCGCATCTCGCCTGAACAATGGGCGAACCTGTGCGAACCGCTGTACCAGCCGGCAATTCCGGGCGCGGCACAAGGCTTCGTGCTGTCGGCCGACTGCGTCGGCCACGAGGACGAGCTCGGCAGTCACTACCGCGACCTGCTGGCCAAGGCCGCGCGCCACGGCAAGGACCCGGCCGAAGGCCCCTACTTCTGGAACAGGCCGGTAGTCCATGCGCCCGGCCGCTTCCTCCTGAGCTTCCCATGGCACGACCGCTTCAGCGAGGGCCGAGCCTTCATCGAATCGCTGACCAGAGGCACACCCGGCGAAGTCTTCTCCGATTACGAGCAGGGCTGGTTCCTCGACCTGCGGCTGCACGACGGCACGCTGTACCTGCGCGATGACGACCCCGACGAAGGCAAGACCTTCCACAACCTGCGCTTCGCATACGCTCCAGTGCGCGCGCAGGTCGAAATCGTGCTGGCGCGCGTGGAAACCTTGATTGCCCGGCTCGCGGGCGAATTCGGTCGGGATTACTGGACGAACCGCAACTGACAGCTTTCCGACAGCATCCGCCGGGCACGATGCGCGCTTTCAATCCAAAAGCGCTGGAGACACAAGCACCATGTCCGACCTCTTCTCCCCGAACGATGCCCACAGCCTGAGCCGCCGCCACTGGCTGCAAGCCGGCGGCGCCCTCACCCTCGGCGGCCTGCTGCCTTCGCTGGCCTCGGCCCAGGACGCCTGGCCAAGCAAGTCGATCCGCTTCGTCGTGCCCTTCGCCCCTGGCGGCAGCTCCGAGATCGTCGCGCGCTCGACCGCCGCCGAGCTCTCGCGCACGCTGGGCCAGAGCGTTTTCGTCGACAACAAGCCCGGTGCGGCCGGCAACATCGCGATGAGCGAAGTAGCGCGCAGCACCGACCAGCACACGATCATCCTCGGCCACATCGGCACGCTGGCGGTCAATCCGTACATCTTCGCCAAGCTGCCCTACGACGCGAACAAGGACTTCAAGCCCGTGAGCCTGCTGGCCAAGGTGCCCAGCCTCTACGTGGTGCACCCCGACGTGCCGGCGAAGAACCTCAAGGAGTTCATCGCATACGCCAAGTCGAAGCCGGGCAAGCTCAGCTACGGTTCGGCGGGCAATGGCAGCGCGGGCCACCTGGCTTTCGAGTACCTGAAGATGACGGCCGACGTGTTCATGCTGCACGTGCCCTACCGCGGCACCGGCCCGATGGTGACCGACCTGCTCTCGGGCCGGCTCGACGCCTCGGCCATCGGCGCGGCGGCGATCATTCCGTTCATCAAGGCGGGCAAGGTGCGCTGCATCGCGACCGGATCGGCCAAGCGCCTGCCCCAGCTGCCCGACGTGCCGACCGTGGCCGAACAGGGCTTCCCGGGCTTCGAGATGACGCAGTGGTACGGCATGCTCGCGCCCGCCAACATCACGCCCGCCAACCTGTCCAAGCTCTTGGCCGAGACGATGAAGGCAGTGAAGTCGCCCGACTCCATGCAGCGCCTGACCGCCGATGCGGCCGAGGCCATCGGCGGCACGCCAGAGCAGTTCGCGCAGTTCATCACTGCCGAGCAAACCCGCTGGCAAAAGGTCATCGCAAGGGCAAACATCAAGCCTGATTGATCCCGGCAGGCCCTAGCATCGGCGCCATGCGCATCCTGCTGGCGGAAGACGAACACACCCTGGGCACCTGGCTCTGCAAGGCGCTGGAGCATGCGGGCATCCAGGTCGAATGGGTGGACGACGGGCGCCTGGCCGACCGGGCGCTGCAGCAGCGCGACCACGATGCGCTGGTGCTCGACCTGGGCCTGCCCGGGCTTGACGGGCACACGGTGCTGCAACGGCTGCGCGAGCGTGACCAGCGCTTGCCGGCGCTGATCCTCACGGCGCGCGACTCGCTGAACGAGCGCGTGGCTTCGCTCAATGCAGGCGCCGACGACTTCCTCGCCAAGCCCTTCGCGCTGGCCGAACTCGAAGCGCGCCTGCACGCGCTGGTGCGGCGCGCGCGTGGCGTGGAGCATCCGCGGCTGGCCTGCGGCCCGCTGGTGTACGACGGCGCGCGCCGGCACTTCACGCTGAACGGCGAGGCGCTGGCGCTCTCGCCGCGCGAACTGGCGGTGCTGCGCGTGCTGGTGCAGCGCAGCGGCGAGCCGCTGTCGAAGCAGCAGATCCTCGAGCGCGTGTTCTCCGACGACGAAGAGGTGCACCCCGAGGCGGTCGAAGTCTTCGTATACCGGCTGCGCAAGCGGCTCGACGGCACCGGGGTTCGCATCGTCACGCTGCGCGGCCTTGGGTACGTGCTGGAAGCAGACTGAGTGAGCGGCCTGCGTGAACGCCTGCGCCGTGCCAGCCTGTGGCAACGGCTCGCGCTGCTGCTGTTCCCCGCCCTGCTGGTCGTGACCGGCCTGGAACTGTGGATGACGCGGCACGACGCGCTGGCCGCCGCCAACGCGGCCTACGACCGCTCGCTGCTTGGCGCGCTCAAGTCCATCGACGCCAACATCTCGACCGCCTCGGGCGGCCTGTCGGTCGAGCTGCCGTACACGATGTTCGAGTTCTTCGAGCTGACGGCGAGCGGCCAGGTGTTCTTTCGTGTGTCCACGTCTGACGGGCTGGTGGAGCTCGGCAGCGCCGACCTGCCCGCGCCGCCCACCGAACTGGCGATGGGCGTGCCAGCCTTCTACGACGCCACCTACTTCGGCGAAGCAGTGCGGCTCGCGGCCTACCGCCGCGACCTCGACCGCGCGCCGGCCGGCAGCACCGGGCGCAGCGTGCTGATCCAGATTGGAGAAAGCACGCGCTCGCGGCAGGAGTTCAGCGCGCGCTTCGTGCGCAGCGCGGCGTTGCGGGACGGGCTGGTGCTGGCAATGCTGTTGTGCGGCACCGCCCTGGCACTCGCAGCGGCGCTGCGGCCGCTCTCGCGACTGGCGCGCGAGGTGGGCTCGCGCACGCCCGACGACCTCACGCGCATCGCCGAGACCGACCTGCCCGCCGAGGTGCGCCCGCTGGTGGCCGCGGTCAACCAGCAGATGTCGCGCACGCAAGACCTCGTGACGCAGCAGCGGCAGTTTCTGGACGACGCCTCGCACCAGCTGCGCACCCACCTCACCACGCTGCAGATGCAGGCCGACTACGCACGGCGCGAACAAGACCCGGCGCAAGTACAGGTGGCGCTCGACGCGCTGGGCACCGAGATCGGCCGCGCGACGCGCAGCGCACAGCAGCTGCTGGCGCTGGGCCGCAGCGACACGGTGTCGGTGGAACCCGCCGAGTTCGACCTTGCGGCGCTGCTGCGCGAAGTGGCGGTCGACCTGCTGCCGCTGGCACGCGCCAAGCGCATCGACCTGGGCATTCATTCGCCCACGCCGGAGTTCCTTGCCGTGGCAGACCGGGGGCTGATGCGCGAGGCGCTGGGCAACCTGGTGAGCAACGCGATCACCTACACGCCGGCCGAAGGCACGATCACGCTCTTTGCCGCGGGCGACGCGGCGGGCTGGAGCCTCAACGTCGAGGACAACGGGCCCGGTCTCAGCGACGAAGAGCGCGCCGCGTTGGGCCAGCGCTTCCGGCGCGGCGCGCGCGCCGGCAAGGGCGGCTTCGGGCTCGGGCTGGCCATTGCGCGCTCCATTGCGCAGCGGCACCGGGGCGAACTGCGACTTGAGGCGCGCGAGGCCGGCCCGGGGCTGCATGCGATCATCTGGTGGCCTCGCCCGGCCGCCACCTGACGGGCCCATTTCCATGTCCACGCCCCCCACCCGCCGCCATGCACTTCGCGCGTTGTGCGCGTTGCTTATGCCTTTCAGCGTGCGCGCAATGGCCGCCGCGAACGACCCCTCCGAAAATGCCGCCGACTGCGTGATCCCCGCCAAGGCCGGCGGCGGCTTCGCGCTGACCTGCGCACTGGCGCGCGATGCGCTTCAGGCCGTGCGACCCGCGCGCCCACCGCTCACCCAGCGCTACCTGCCGGGCGGCATCGGCGCCGTAGCCTTCGACCGTGTCGCCACAGGCAAGCTCGGCGGCCCGGGCACGCTGGTGGCGTTTTCCAGCGGCTCGCTGCTCAACCTCGCGCAAGGCCGCTTCGGTCCGCATTCGCCCTCGGCTGTGCGCTGGATCGCCACGCTGGGCACCGACTACGGCGTGATCGCCGTGCATCGCGACTCGCCCTACAAGCGCTTGCAAGACCTGGTCGCCGCGCTAAGGCAAGACCCGTCGCGCATCGCCTTTGGCGCGGGCGGCACTGTGGGCAGCCAGGACTGGGTGAAGGCCGCGCTGCTGGTGCGCGCGGCGGGGCGCGATCACAAGGCCATGCGCTTCGTGTCGTTCGAGGGTGGCGGGGATGCGCTGGGTGCGATGCAGGGCAAGCACGTCGACGTGTTCCCCGGCGATGCAGCCGAAGCCCTGCAGGCCATTGCGGGCGGCGCGGCGGTGCGACTGCTCGCGGTGCTGTCGGAGAACCGGCTTGGCGGCGCGCTCACCGGCGTGCCGACCGCGCGCGAGCAAGGCATCGACCTGGTGTGGCCGACCGTGCGCGGCCTGTACCTGAGCGCTGACGTGCCTGAAGCCGCGGTACGCGCATGGGTCGCGGCCTTCGGCGAAGCGAGTGCCGCGCCCGGCTACGCCGCGTTGCGCGAGCAGCACGGCCTGTACCCCTTCGCGCTCACCGGCGCAGCGTTAGACGACTACGTGCAGGCGCAGATCAAGGCCTACCGCCGGCTGGCGGACGAACTGGGATTGCGGCGCTGGCCCTCCTGATGAACGCAGGCAAGATCGCGCTCATGACCGAAGACGCCGTCACCCAACACATCATCGACATGCTGGCCGGCGGCCACTTTCAGATCGCCGACGACAACACCTTCTTCTTTCACGACGGGGACAACAAGTTTCCTTTCGCCACGATCGTGACGA
Source organism: Variovorax sp. YR566 (assembly GCF_051992195.1). NCBI lineage: Bacteria > Pseudomonadati > Pseudomonadota > Betaproteobacteria > Burkholderiales > Comamonadaceae > Variovorax > Variovorax sp. YR566. The sequence continues at coordinate 4,648,908 of NZ_CP197092.1, forward strand.
AGGACAACGACTTCGACAGCGCCTCGCAGCTGAACCGCCCGGGCGTGTTTCGCCTGAACATAGGCGTGGGCAAAGAGACCTTTCGCGCACTGTTCGGCGAAGTGCCCGCTACCGCCGACCACGCCGCGCTCGACACGCTGATGCCGCACCCGGTGTATGCGAAGATGTACTGGGTCAGCGTGATCAATCCGAGTGCGAAGACCTTCGAGACGGTGAAGCCGCTGATCGCCGAGGCATTGAGCCTCGCGCGCTCGCGTAAAGCAGGTTAGGCCGCCTTCAAAAACACATCGTGGTCCGGCGCAAAGTTCGCGTGTAGCGGCAGCATCGCGCCGCCCAGCGCACAGGCCTGCGCCCCCGCCTTGCCGCCATGCAGCCGCGGCTGCCACAGGCCTTCCCAGTTGCAGCGGTCCAGCGCGGCGCGGGTCTGGTCGAGCAGCGCCTGCAGTAGCGGGCGCGACATCGAACCATCCACCACCACATCCGGCAGATCGAGCATGGCCGTGCCGCTCACGATGGCATGCGCCAGCGCCTGCGATGCGCTTTCCAGCCACGCTTGCGTCATCGCGGCATAGGGCGGCTGCAAGGCGCGGTCGTCATACGCGGCCATGGCGTCGAGGCCTTCGTCGATCAGGCGCTGCTCCAGCTCCCAGAGCGACGCCTGTGCAACCAGCTGGGGCGGCAATGCACCGCGACTGCCCGGCGGCTGCATCGGCAATGAAGCGAGCGCGCCCGCATTGCCGTGCGCACCGGTGTGCAGATGCGAGTTGATGACCAGCCCGCCCCCCACGAAGGTGTCTACGAAGATGTACAGGAAGCTCTTGAGGTCGTGCCCCCGCCCGCCCACCAGCTCGGCCACGCAGGCGGCCACTGTGTCGCGCGCGAAGCTCACCGGCACGTCGGTGCGCGCGCGCACCTCGGCGGCCAGGTCCATCTGGTTCCACAGGTCGGACTGCGCTTTCGACAGGCCCAGCGTGCGGTGCCAGCCGCCGAGCTGGAACGGTGCGGCCAGCCCGGCCCCAACGTTGCGCGCCGCCAGCGGCCCCAGCCCGTCGCGCAGCCGGTGGATGTGCTGCGCGATGGCGGGCAGCAGCTCGTCCACATCGGGAAAGTCGTAGCTGATGGCATGGCGCTCGCGCACCTGCGTGGTGAAGTCGATCAGCAGCCATTCGGCGCCGCGCCGACCCACCTTGATACCGATGGCAAAGGCGCCGTCCGGGTTCAGCGCCAGCGGCACCGAAGGCTGCCCGATGCGCCCGCGCACGCGGCTTTGCTTGACGATGAGTCCGTCTTCTTCCAGCCGCGCGGTGATGAGCCCGATGGTCTGCGCGCTGAGCCCGGTCAGCCGAGCGAGGTCGGCCTTTGGCAGGCTGGTGTGAACGCGCAATGCCTGCAGCACCGTGCGTTCGTTGAACTGGCGCATGCCGACCTGGTTGGAGCCACGGGGCCGCAACAGGTCGGGCGTGCGCGCAGAAGTGTCCGCATCAGGCATGCGCCTCCGCGGGCAACTGGTCGGCCGTCATGGCGCCGGTCATCACGGCGACCGTGTCGCTCATGCTGATCTTCTTCGGGTCGAGCACCGCCGCGCGCTTGCCGAGACGCGCCACGTGGATGCGGTCGGCCACCTCGAACACGTGCGGCATGTTGTGGCTGATGAGCACCACGGGCAGGCCGCGGTCGCGCACGCGGCGGATCAGCTCCAGCACCATGTTGCCCTCCTTCACGCCCAGCGCGGCGGTGGGCTCGTCCATGATGACCACATGCCGCGCGAAGGCCGCGCTGCGCGCCACCGCCACGCACTGGCGCTGGCCGCCTGAGAGCGTTTCGACCGCCTGCGTCATCGACTGGATGCCGACCTTCAGGTCTGCCATGCGGGCCGTGCTTTCGAGCAGCATCTGCTTCTTGTCGAGCATGCGCAGCACGCTGCCCAGGAAGCCGGGGCGGCGCAACTCGCGGCCGAGGAACAGGTTCTCGTAGATGGTCATGGCCGGGGCCACGGCCAGGTCTTGATAGACCGTCTCGATGCCCGCGCGGCGCGCATCCAGCGGATTGCGAAAGTGCACCGGCTGGCCGTCGAGCAGGATCTGGCCTTCGTCGGGCACCACCGCGCCCGACAGCGCCTTGATGAGCGACGACTTGCCCGCGCCGTTGTCGCCGATCACCGCGAGGATCTCTCCTTCGCGCAGTTCGAAGTCGACGCCGTCGAGCGCAGTGACCTGGCCATAGCGCTTCACCAGGCCCTTGGCCTGCATGACGATCTTGGGGTTGGTGACCGTGTTCATCAGCGGGCTCCCCGGCGCGAGAGCTGGTCGGCCGCCACCGCAAGAATCACGAGCACGCCAGTCACCAGCACCTGGTAGATCGACGACACGCCCATCAGCGTGAGCCCGTTGCGGAACACGCCGACGATGAGCACGCCAATCAGCGAACCCAGCACGATGCCGCGCCCGCCGAACAGGCTGGTGCCGCCGAGCACCACCGCCGTGATGGCGTCGAGGTTCTCGGTCTGCCCCGCGTTCGGGTCGCCCACGCCGGTGCGCGCCACCGACAGCAGCGAGGCGATGCCGTACAGCACGCCCGCCGCCACGTACACGCCCAGCAACACACGCTGCGTCGGAATGCCGACCAGCCGCGTGGCCTCCGCGTTGTTGCCCACCGCATAGATGTGCCGGCCCGCCGCCGTCTCGCGCAGCACGAACCAGGTGAGCGCATAGAGCACCACCATCAGCACCGAACCCCACGCCACCTCGGCATTGCCGATGGTGAAGGTGGTGCCCAGGCCCGTGAGGCCGCCGGGCAGGTCGGTGATGGTCTGCGAGGACGAGTACAGCTGCGTGATCGCGAAGGCGATGTTCAACGTGCCCAGCGTCACGATGAAGGGCGGCAGCTTGATGCGCGTGACCAGCAGCCCGTTGAGCAGGCCGAACAGCGTCGTCACGCCGATGCCGCACAGAATGGCCACCGGCACGGGCAGCCCGAGTTCGGTGGCGAACTTGCTCATGATGATGCTGCCCAGCGCCATCACCATGCCGCACGACAGGTCGATGCCCGCCGTGAGAATCACCAGCGTCTGGCCGATGGCGATCACGCCGACCACCATCACCTGCTGCAGGATCAGCGAGAGATTGCCGCCCGTGAGAAAACGGTCGGACTGGGTTGCAAAGAAGATGCACGCGCCAAGAAGGGCCAGCCACGGCCCCAAGGCGCCCCACGGAATGTGGTGCGTCGCAGATTTCGCCATCGAGATGCTCCCTGGGGGCTGTCAGCTATTTACTTCTTGCCCCAGCACAGCTCGGCGCCAGTTTTGGTGTCCTTGCTGTCGACGCCCGCCACGCTCTTGCCCGCGATCAGCGTCACGCCTGTGTCGACATAGCCCGAGGCCTTCTTGCCTGTCTTGGCGAATTCGACGCCCGCGGCCACGCCCATCGCGGCCATCTTCAGCGGGTACTGCTGCGAGGTCGCGGCAATGATGCCGGCGTTGGTGTCCTTGATGCCCTGGCAGCCGCCGTCGACCGAGACGATCAGCACGCCCTTCTCCTTGCCTGCGCGCTTCAGCGCGTTGTAGGCACCGGCCGCGGCGGGCTCGTTGATCGTGTAGACCAGGTTCACGTCAGGCGCCTTCTGCAGGCAGTTTTCCATCGCCGTCTGTGCCTTGGCCTGATCGCCATAGCTGTCCGCCATGCAGACGATTTCGGGCGCCTTCGACAACTCGTTCGACTTCGCCTCGTTGGCCGGCAGCCCGAAGCCCTTCATGAAGCCGTTGTGGCGCTGCGCACCCACCGGGTGGCCCGGCAGCAGGTCGAGCGCGATGATCTTCGCGGGCTTGCCGGCCATCGCGGCCTTGGCGTATTCGCCGATCAGCACGCCGGCCGTGTAGTTGTTGGTGGCGAACAGCGCGTCGGTCGCGTCCGGCGGATCGGCCGGGCTGTCGAGCGCGATCACCATCACGCCCTTGTCGCGCGCCTTCTTGATCGCCGGCACGATGGCCTTCGCGTCGCTCGGCGTGATGAGGATGGTCTTGGCACCAGCCGCGATCATGTTTTCCATCGCGGTGATCTGGCCCGCGTTGTCGCCGTCGGCCTTGCCCGCGCCGGAAAGCAGCTTGGCGCCCTGCTTCTTGGCTTCTTCCTGCGCGCCTTCCTTCATCTTGACGAAGAAGGGGTTGGTTTCGGTCTTGGTGACGAGGCCGATGATGGGTTGGTCGGCGGCGAAGGCGGCGGTGGATGCGGTCACTGCGGCGAGGGACATGGCCGCAATGGCCAGGATGGTGCGGGAGCTGCTGCGGGGCATGGTTTGTCTCCTTGGGCGGACGCTGGGTGATGCGCCCTGCGGTTTTGGATCCGGATCGCTGGCCTTGCAGGTGGGCGTCCGGGCGCAAGGGGACTATCGGGCAGCGGAGCGACTAAATCAAGATGATTTAGTTATCGAAAACCCGGAGACAAGAGATGAGGAGGTTCCGACGCCCACCTGGCTATGCGATGTCGTCAGATGAGTTGGGCGTTCTACTCACGGGATCTCTGTCGTGTGCGCAATTCTGAGAGGTCGATAGGCGCAGCACCCGGCCTGTCCTGTCAGGCGGGAGGCAAGGGAGTCACCACCGTCAAAGAGAGCTTTCCGAAAAAGACCTGCGTATCGTATTTTCGACCTGCTCTAGAAAAACTCCAGAATTCCGCAGGAGAGAAATAACCCGCCCCCAGAAATTCACTCAATTGACTCAAAGCATACTCCGAAGCATCTCGATTCATTTCCAGAATCAATGAATGCTTTTTCAGCTCGAGACAATCCAGGGAACCCAAGCGCAACTCAATCGTTGCTTCTTCAAGGTTCCCTCGAAAAGAATGAAAACAGGCAACATGCTCGGCGCCATCCATTCCATCCAGCAGCGCAGAAATTTTCTGGAAAAATGATACGGCACCTTCCTCATCGAAATCGATTGTTAACTCACTCTTGCTCAGCGGTCCAAAATGAAAGACTATCAAGCGACCTCACATACTGGCATTGCCATTCGAAGAATTCAAAATTGAATTCATTTCATCAAAATTTAGCTTCGATACAAACTCCAGGTCCTCGGAATCCAGTGCCCCAAAAAATCTTGAGGCATCACTCAACGCCCAAACGCCACTAGCTCGATAATGCTCGCTCACAAAATAACGAATATTTTTCCGCAAAACTTCATTACTTAACCCCTGATAAACCGATCGAATAATTTTCAAGATCTTCGAAGCATTATCAAGGGAAAGCAAGTCCAAATCCCCATAGAAGCCGTGAGCCGGAATAGAGCTACCCCATTTCACCATGATATAGACGCACGCACCAATTACGTCTTCCACGTCAATCTTTGCTTGGGCTGATCTATGTCTGACGCAAGACTCGAGATAGCTGCAGACAAAGGCTTCGGGAAAAATATCTTCATCTTCAAAGCTTGAATTCAATTTTTCCTTGGCCTTCAAATTTCTAGCCAGCATCTCCGCCGCATCTACACCAGATACATCTTGCGGCCTCACCCATATAAAAGGCCCTGCACCCTCGTCTCGATTGATCAATTCTTCAATGGAAACACCAATCGACGAGGCCAAGATCAAAAAACCATTTTCATCTTTCATTTCATGTCGTTTTCATTGGAATACTCAATGTATCCTGCAAACTCTTGTGCGGCCCGTCTCTTCATCCCGATACTGCTGCTCCTAGAACCTGATCGGATTCCTGAACCCCGCCCTTCGCCCCGCCTCGCTGATCGCCTCCTTCGCTTCGCCCCACGCCTTGTACTGCGCAGACCAGGCAACGCTTCCTTCATCATCCGTCAGCTCTTGCGGCGTACCCAGGTGGTCGCACTGATAGAACGCCATCTCCTTCCTGTCGAACGCACGCGGCACATTTCTCTGCTCGCCGTTCCACAAAGGATCCTGCTCAATGTCGTAGACACCGCCGTTGGCCTCCATCAGTGCCTTCGCATCCGTCGTCTCGCTCAGCACCATCGCACTTGCCCGGCGCACCTGCACCAGCGGCACGAACGAGTTCGCCTCGTGGACGTAGTGCACGCTCCAGCCGTGCCCACCGCCCTCTTCGATCGCTGACTTGCTCTGCGTGCTCTCGAACGCGAGCACGTCGCCATCCCAGCCGAACAGCGTCGTGGCCTCGCCCGAACTCTTCGACAGTCGACGCCCCAGCGCGTCGTACCTGAAGGTGGTGGTGATGCCGCTGTGGTCCGTTGCGGCCGTCATGCGGTTGAAGCCATTCCACGCGAAAACGGTCCGCCAGCCGTTGCGCACGCGCTCGGTCATGTTGCCGCGTTCGTCGTAGCGGTAGCTGGTGCCCGCGTAGCTCTTCAGCAGGTTGTCCAGCAGCTTGTTGGCTGGATGCCTGAGCGGGTCGCTGGTCGGAGCGAATTGACGATATTGCCCGCAGGATCGAAGGCGAAGATCTCGCGCCAAGCGATCAGTATGACATCACCCAGCCCCATCAATAAAGCATTTCAAACGAGGTTGATCAATCAAATTCAATATCTCGCTCGCAGCTTCAAAATGCTCTCCATTTAACTCTCCATAAAAAACCCACATACCTTCTAACGCACGAAGTCGAATTCGGCACTGCAGCTCTCTATATTCATCACTTGTCGCCTCCAAAGTAGCAGCGGCAACTATCTGAAATATAAGCTCAAGCACATCGATTTTTGTATGCCTAGGACGAACATTCAAAAGCGAGGCAATAAGCACTTGCAGTGCTGGCTCAGCAGCACTAAACAATTGCCCTTGAACAACCACATGATTCTCCATCCCCCAATAATATTTTTCCGCATCCTCCATGGAAGCATTTAACAAAGATTGCAAGGCAGAAGGAATAGAATCCGCGCGCCCTTGAATCTCCTCATACCTCTGCCAATCAATTCTAGAACACTCAATCGACGCAAAATCAATCATTTTTCCCATGCTCCACCTAGGTCAGCCTTAACATCCGGAGGAAATTGCGAAGGACTATATTTCAATTGACATCTACAGCAAACAGGAATTTCCGTTCTCTCAAGCTCATTTGTCTCGCGATTCCGGCGCCAACCAAACGCTTTTGTAAAAGTAGCGTCAGAGCCAAGCTGACGGGCAACATCATCTTCCGCACATCCAGTTGGATTTGTCGAACACTCTCCAACAGATTTGCCGTTTTTTGTACCGCCAACATAAGTCGCATGCTTTCTTTTTCGACTATTCATCAAGTCATCGCGTTCTGCTTCAGCTCTCTCACAATCGCGTTGAGCAGCACGCTTTGCTTGCCGTCGCTGCTTCGAGTTTCCGTTCAGTCCAAAGGGGTCGACCCACTCTGTCGGATTCGGTGCATATTGGTGGAGATTCGTTCCGCCCAGTAGCTTTATAGGATCGCTTGAAACGAATCTCCCGCTGTGAGGATCGTAGTACCGATACCGGTTGTAGTGCAGCCCCGTTTCCTCATCGAAATACTGCCCCTGGAACCGAATCGGATTCCTGAACCCCGCCCTCCTGCCAGCCTCGCTGATCGCCTCCCGCGCCTCGCGCCCCACGCCTTGTGCTGCGCCGACCACGCAACGCTTCCCTCATGGTCTGTCAGCTCCTGCGGCGTGCCCAGGTGATCGCACTGATAGAACGCCATCTCCTTCCTGTCGAACGCACGCGGCACATGCCTCTGCTCGCCGTTCCACAAAGGATCCTGCTCGATGTCGTAGACGCCGCCATTGGCCTGCATCAGCGCCTTCGCATCCGTCGTCTCACTCAGCGTCATCGCTGTTGCCCGGCGCACCTGCACCAGCGGCACGAACGAGTTCGCCTCGTGGAGGTAGTGCACGCTCCAGCCGTGCTCGCCGCCCTCTTCGGTCGCTGACTTGCTCTGCGTGCTCTCGAACGCAAGCACGTCGCCATCCCAGCCGAACAGGGTCGTAGCCTCACCCGAACTCTTTGACAGCCGGCGCCCCAGCGCGTCGTAGCTGAAGGTGGTGGTGATGCCGCTGTGGTCCGTCGCAGCCGTCATGCGGTTGAAGCCGTCCCACGCGAAGACGGTCCGCCAGCCGTTGCGCACGCGCTCGGTCATGTTGCCGCGTTCGTCGTAGCGGTAGCTGGTGCCCGCGTAGCTCTTCAGCAGGTTGTCCAGCAGTTTGTTGGCTGGATGCCTGAGCGGGTCGCTGGTCGGCAAAGCGTCGACGATATTGCCTGCGGGATCGAAGGCGAAGATCTCGCGTCCGACGCGGCTGTTGGCTTCGAGCAGGCGGCCCACCGGGTCGTAGCGGTAACTGAGGTTGCTGCGCCGGCTGTCGCCGATGTCCACCAGATGGCCCACCTTGTCGTAGCTGTAGCGATGCTGAATGCCGACACCCGACTCGATGGCCCCGGCCTTTGGACGCGATATTTGCTGTTCAAACAGCCGCCCCGCCGGGTCGTATTTCTGCCACTGGCTCAGGCCGTTACCCTGCTCCCGCACAACCTCAAAGCGTAAGTCACCATATTCACTTGGAATCGGGAATGTCCTGCTTTAGGTCGTAGTACCGATACAGGTTGCAGTCTGGTGTGGCGTAAACGGCTTGAGCCAGTCAAACTAACTCGCACTTCCTGGTTTCCAGAATTCAAGCCCCTCCAAAGCGCGCTCGATGTCTGTCAAGTCATCGACTCCCCGCGTTTCGTCGAAAGCCCCGGACAAGATGGATCGAATCTTGGCGAGCCGTCTGGTCACTTCCCCGTCATCAATGAATTTTGTCGTTTCCGCGTAGTACTCCGATTTCTTCCCGGGAAAATCGAGCGCGTAGTAGGAGCCAATCTTGTGCAGAGAAATGAGCACGTATTCGATGTCTCGCAGGACATGCAATAGCTTCTCTCCGTCGATCCGCAATTCCTTGTTCTTTTCGATCACCTAAGCTCTCCTAAAAACTTTCAGGCTGCATGCTGGAGCGTCACCTTTAATCGTTAGCTTCTGCCTGTGATACCGAGGGTTCCCAGCCCATTCAAGCCTTGACGCTAGCACATCAAACTCAACATAGTCGCGCCCACAGCCTTGTCCAGTCTGATACTTCTCTTCGGCATAACGAGGTGCATGTTGAATTCCGCCGATCTCTGACCCATCAAAACCAATTAATCAAAAATTCCATTTTCAAAATGCATATGCTCTTGCGCGGCGCTCGAAAATTTACCTATAAACTCCGGCGTTGAATCTTTTTCTGATTTCACTTTGAAATTACCACTTTCAATTGCCCACTCATAAACCGAAATACCCACTGGATATTTAGTCAAGACCCCAGTCAATGCATGCTTTTTTATCCAACCGAACGCATCCTCTTTGACCAGGAAAACCGCCGAAGGGAATTTCGCATTTACCCCATTGAAAACCCAAACTTCCTTAATCTCAGTCATTCACACTCCTCGGGTAAGTTACTATAACGATGCCATCGCTGAATTCTATCGACAGACGATCTTAACTTTGCCTTGTTATTTTCAATAAAATCCCGTTGAGTGGCAGTTAATTCCTCAGACCCATTAATCGGCTTTCCATTTTGCCCAATCTGAATATTCAAACCACCTTCACCTCTCAAATGGAAATGCGCAGGCGCATGATCACCGCTTCGGACATAGTGCTCCAAGCGTAGCCCGCCATCTTGCGCAATAATTTTTTCAGGCAATTTAGGTTCTGTAGAATTTTTCTTGCTTTGGCACGGTTTTTGGCTTTTTTGATCTTTCTTAGCCAAGCCAAGTGGATCCACCCATTGACTGGGATTTGGAGCATATTGGTAAATATTATTTCCGCCATCCAAACCAATTGGATCTCGACTTACGTACCTTCCACTCAAGGGCTCGTAGTAGCGGTGACGGTTGTAGTGCAACCCGGTTTCAGCGTCGAAATATTGACCTTGAAATCGAATCGGATTTGCGATGCCTGCACGGCGCCCCGCCTCGCTGATCGCCTCCCGCGCCTCTCCCCACGCCTTGTACTGCGCCGACCAAGCAACGCTTCCTTCATGGTCCGTCAACTCTTGCGGCGTGCCCAGGTGGTCACACTGGTAGAACACCATCTCCTTCCTGTCGAACGCACGCGGCACATGTCTCTGCTCGCCGTTCCACAAAGGATCCTGCTCGATGTCGTAGACGCCGCCATTGGCCTGCATCAGCGCCTTCGCATCCGTCGTCTCACTCAGTGTCATCGCTGTTGCCCGGCGCACCTGCACCAGCGGCACGAACGAGTTCGCCTCATGGATGTAGTGCACGCTCCAGCCGTGCTCGCCGCCCTCTTCGGTCGCTGACTTGCTCTGCGTGCTCTCGAACGCGAGCACGTCGCCATCCCAGCCGAACAGGGTCGTGGCCTCACCCGAACTCTTCGACAGTCGACGCCCCAGCGCGTCGTAGCTGAAGGTGGTGGTGATGCCGCTTTGATCCGTCGCTGCCGTCATCCGGTTGAAGCCATCCCAAGCGAAGACGGTTCGCCAGCCGTTGCGCAACCGCTCGGTCATGTTGCCGCGCTCGTCATAGCGGTAGCTGGTGCCGGCGTAGCTCTTCAGCAGGTTGTCCAACAGCTTGTTGGCTGGATGCCTGAGCGGGTCGCCGCTCGGTGGAGCGTCGACGATGTTGCCAGCAGGATCGAAGGCGAAGATCTCACGTCCGACGCGGCTGTTGGCTTCGAGCAGGCGGCCCACCGGGTCGTAGCGGTAGCTGAGGTTGCCGCGCCGGCTGTCGCCGATGGCGACTAGTTGGCCAACCTTGTCGTAGCTGTAGCTGCGCTGGATGCCAGCGCTCGACTCGATGGCGCCGGGTCTGGTGCGCGAGATCTGCTGTTCGAGCAGCCGCCCAGCCGGGTCGTACTTCTGCCGCTGGCTCAGTCCATTGCCTTGCTCCCGCGCAACCTCGCGATGCAGGTCATCGCGCTCGAAGCCGAGGATGTCCTGGCCGTCGAGCATCAGCCCGTGCACATGGCCGGAGCCGTATGTCAGCCACTGGGTCACGTGGCCGTCGGGCCGCACGGTGGCGATGCGCTGGTTGAGTTCGTCGTAGCGGTGCTGCCAGACTGCCGTGCGCTTGCGCTCCAGGTAGTGGTGGTGTTCGCGCGTCAGGTTGCCGGCCGGGTCGTAGAACCACTGCAGGCGTGCGTCGCTGTTGGTCGCCTCGAGCAGGCGGCCGTTGCGGTCGTAGGCAAAGCGCTCCGACTGATCGCCGGCTCGGCGTTCGCTCAAACGGCCGAGCGGATCGAACTCGAGTTCGGTGCGGTGCCCCGCTTCGATCACCCCGGCGAGGACACCGCTGGTCTCCTCATGGATGTACTGCGTGGTCTTGCGGTCGAAGCCGGTTTCCTCGAGCAGGCGGCCCACCGGGTCATAGCGGAAGTCGTAGCGACTGCCGTTCTCGTTGTGCAACTCGGTCAGGCGGCCCAGCAGGTCCCAGTAGTACTTGAGCGAGCGGCCCGCCGCGTCGGTGCGACCGGCGATCAGCCCGGCGCGCGTGTAGCTGTAGCGCGTGGCTCGTCCGAGCGCATCGGTGTGCGTCAGCAAGCGGCCTTCGGCATCGTGCTCGAAATGCTCGCTCGTCTCGTCGGGCTGCACGATCTGTTCGAGCTGGCCGGCTGTGTAGCGATAGCCGGTGGTGTTGCCGGCAGCGTCGGTCGCCTTGGCAAGACGCCCCCTTTCGTCGTACTCCCAGCGGCTGGTCTTGGCAGAGCAGTCGGTGTAGCTGAGCAGTTGCCCCGATGGGGAATAGGCGAGCACCTTCACGCCGCCCTTCGCATCGATGATCCGCACGGGCCTGCCGGCCTTGTCGTAGGCGTACTCGGTCTTGTGGCCGAGCGGGTCGATCTCTTCCGTGAGATGGCCCTGCGCGTCGTAGTCGCGCTTCCACACGCCGCCTTCGGCATCGAGGATTCCCGTAAGGCGATGCAGACTGTCGTACTCGAAATACACGCGGCTGCCGTCGGCGCGCGTGTGCGTCTGCAGGTTGCCGTCTTCGTCGTACGTGTAGTCGTCGGTGCTGCCGTCGGTGTGCACGTGGCGCGTGATGTTCTTCGCGTCGTCGCGGAAGAACCATTCCTGCAGCTTGTCGGGGTGGATGATGCGGTAGGTGTAGCCCTGGATGTCGTAGTAGTGCCAGGTTTCGCCGCCCAGCGCGTCGGTCACGTAGGTCAGGCGGATGTTCTTGTCCCACTCCAGCTTCAGCGCGAAGCTGCCGTCGTCCGACCACTCGCGCACGGCCTTGGCGTCTGCGCCGGTGCCGTCGTATTCGAGGTTCATGCCTCGGCCGGTGCGGTCGGTGTAGCGGGTCACGAGATGTTGCGCGTAGGTATAGCTCCAGTTCGCGCCGTCTTCATCCTGCGCGGCGACGAGGTCACCTTCTGCGTCGTGCGTGTAGGCGGCCAGTTGACGAATGACCTGGCCGTCCTTCAGCTCCCACAACGACTTGATCAGGCCGGTCTGCGCATCCGGCTGCGTGCCCACGTGCGCCATGACGGCTTCGCCCTGCTTGCTGATGATGTCGCTCAGCACGCGTTCACCGGTCGAGGCGATCACGTGGTCGTAGCGAAGGCCGACGGACATGCCGTCCTTCGCCTGCTGCGCGACGAGCCGGAAGTGCGGCTGCTTGCTGTCGACGTACTCGTAGATCTCCCGCCACTCGCTCTGCTCGCCTGCGGGCAACGGCTTGCCGAAGTCAAGTGCCAACAGGCTCTCGTTCAGCCGCGAGATGCTGACCTCTTCGATGGCATCGAAATGCGTCTGCCCCACCTCCAGCAGCGGGTAGGCATGGCTGCGCCCGTCGGCCGCGTGATACACCAAGCTCGCCTGTCCCTGGCGTGCGCCGCGCACTGGCGTGGCAACGTCCACCCGCATGCTGTAAGGCGTGATCCACCGGGCCCCCAGGCTGCCGCGGTCGAAGGCCTCGAGGTCGCTGGCATAGGTGCGCGCCCACTCGATCGCCAGCGGCGCGGCGAGCACGAAATCGGTGTGCGTGAAGCTCTCGTTGCCGGTGGCAAGGCTGATGGAAGCGCCCTTGCGTGCCGGCGCGGGGCAGTTCTTGCAGCCCGAAGTTCCCTGCGCCGGTGCCTGCTTGCTGATGTGTCCAAGCGGCGTGCCCGGGTTGTCCTTCTCTGCCTTGGCGCCCGCCTGCGGCGGCACGATGGCCGCGCGCTTCCCCTTCTTGCGCAGCAGTGCATCCCGCAGCTTGTGCAGCAGCCACATGATGCTGGCCTGCGCCTCCTTGTTGGCCAGCGCCGACAGCTGGCTGCGAAGCAGGCGCTTGAAGTCCATCATCTGCGTGATCACGCCGTTGACCTTGCCGGCAACGCCCGCGGGCAGCTGGCTGGCGGCTGTCTTGGCGACATAGTTTGCCGACTGCTTGGTGTAGCGCACGGCCGTGCCCCACATGCGGCTCCAGGTACTCTGCGTCTTCGGATCGTGCACGCGCGTTTCCGTCGCGCCGGGCTTCGCGACGTCGAACAAATCCTTCTGGCCCAGCACGCGCCGCAGGATGTCCACCAGGTTGTCGATGATCTTGTCGGCAAGGTCGGCGCAGCTCTTGAGAATGCCGTCGAGCTTGTCGATGGCACCATCGATGAACTTGTCGAGTTCGCCCATGATGGTGGCGTTCAGGTGCCCCACCAGCGTCGTGACGATGGCTTCGCCCAGGTTCGAGGCAGCTGCCTTCAGCTCCTGCTTCACCAGATGCAGCGTGGGCCGCAGGCTCATGCGCGCTGCAGCCATGCTCGGCGGCAACGGGATCAGCCCGATCAGGTTGATGCCCAGGCTGACCCAGGTCAGGAATGCCTCGACCCCGTCCTTGGCCTTCTTCTCGACGATGTTGATGATGTCCAGGAACACATCCACCAGCGCCATGATGTTGCCGATGATCGGAATGCTGCCAAGCACCATCGTGAGGCGCTCCAGCGTGACGTAACCGCCACTGAACGAGCGCAGCCAGTCATCCACCGCCTTGCTTGCGGCGGCGATGTCTTCCTTGACGATGGTGTTCAGCGGCGCTACCGCCGTCTGGGGTTCTCTCTCAGTTGGTTTCTGGCCTTGTTGTTGCGGGCCTTCGTTTCCTGCCATCTTCCCTCCCTGCCTCGAACTGGTACGTTGCCTTTGCTGCGGATGCGGGCTTCAGGGCCGAATCACGCAGTCCTTCATCGTGAGAAACGCCGAGCCCATCGCAAAGCCAACCTCGCAGCTCGCAGTGAACTTCGCACCGCTGCGCATCTCGCCCATCTTCTGGTTCTGTGCGTCGTCCGCCGGGGTCAAGCGCGCCAGTTCCTGATTGCCGCGCACATCGGCGGCGCGGATCATCGACGTGCCGCCGAAGGAATCAGACGCTTCGACAACCACCGCCGGGAACTGCACACGCTTGCCGTACTCCGGCATGCCGAGCGCGCGACGGCCCTGCTTCTCGTAACTCTGGTGCAGCTTGGTCAGCGTGGTTTTCGTTTCCGTTTGCGCCAAGCACAGAGAGACGGCGCCCAGGAGGGCAGTGGCGATAAAGACGGTCTTGATGTTTTTCATGAACATGGAATCGATGAAGTGATGACGTTGCCCGCCAGGGCTCAATTGATGTTCGCACCCTGAAACTCGAGTTGCTCGAAGGTGCTGCCCGTGAAGTCCACGCTGCGCCCCTGCAGCCCCTGCGCATGCACCACGGTGCCGCCGCAGTTCAGCACCCCGACGTCGTTCCAGTGGCCGCCCGCGAAGCTGATGTCGTCCCACTGGCACTGCGTGAAGGTGCTGGTACTGATGCTGCTTCCATCGAAGTTGGCGCGCGTGAAGCTGCAGTTGATGAAAGTGCACCCAGTGATCGAGATGCCGCCGAAGTCGCACTGCGTGAAGCTGCAGCCCGTGAACTGGCAGGCGCTCCAGCCCGCCTGCTTGAAGCTGGTGGCGGTGAAACTGGTGCCGGTGAAGGTCGTTGCGGCGAACTGGGCGAGCCCCAGGTCGAGCCCTGCATAAGCGAAGCTGTCGGCCTGGCCCACGAGCCCGGCGGGCGCACCGCCCGCGCCTTTGCGCCACATGTCGTGGGCGAGGATGATGACTTGAGAAGACATGTCGAATCCTTGGATGACGCCGTCGACTCAACGCGAGAGCTGCTTCCGGAGGATCCGGCCAGCGCGCTTCTCGATCAGCAGGCTGGGTTCGGGCAGGCCCGGCAAGGCGCCCCGATGGCCTTGCGGCTTGCCCTTCGCCACCCACGACGCGCTGTAGTCGTCGGATTCTTCGGCCAGGACGAGTTTGTAATTTGCGAGCTGCAGGCCTGAAGACCTTGCATCTTCACAGGCTGCCGCAATCGCCTGCGCCGCCAGACCATCAACTTCGATGGTTTTGTTCATTCTCATTCTTCCTCCCTCTGCAAAATTGAAAGCACCGAGTCCAGGCAGGCGCAACGTCTTTCGAGCCAGACCCGGTGCCGGGCGTCACTACCGGCTTCCTTGCTCCCGGAGTATTTCGCCCGTGGTCTTGGAGGCGATGTACGTGGTCGACCGCCCCAGCTTGCTGGCGTTGCCGAGCCCCTTCTGCCCCGGAGGCAGCTTGGCCGTGAATGCAATGCCGATGGTGTTGACTCCGTTCTCGTCTTCGCCGTTTTCCTTTTTCCTCTCGGCGATGTGAACGTTGAAATTGTTCAGGTCCTGCCCGGTCTTCTCGAACAGCTTGTACGCGTTGCCCAACGCAACGACCACAGGTGTATTGAGCAGCAGCTGATCCGGCGACTCGACTTCGAAGATCGGTGCGGCAGAGGCATTGAAGTTCATGAAAATTCCCAACGCAATGATCAGGCCCTTAAAGCCTGTAGGTTTGATTCGCCTTCGGGTTGTAGCCCTTGTAGCCGTCACTTGGCGTGCCGACGTAGCCTCGGTAGTCCGGATGATCATGTTGCATTCCTGCTTTGGCGGCGTCCTTGTCTTCGGGAGAGAAGTTGTTGCTTCCGTAGTAGTCCTTGGCCCGCGTTGTGCGATTCCCGTATTGATCCGAGTGATCCCCATGGGTGTGCCAGTAGCCCACTTCCTGGGCGCACTTCGGAATGCTCTTGGCCGTAGGGCCCCAGGGGTTGACGGTGTCCTTCTCGCCCCTGGTCGCCTTGGTGAAGTCGTATTTGCCATCCGGCGTCTTGTAGACCAGGCCGCCGTACTCCACGTTGTCTCGAATGGACTTGTCGTTGTAACGCATCATCGCCGCCTTGGCCGCGCCGTCCGCCGTGGCGAAACGACCTCCCTTGGCTGTCTTGCATTTGACAGGCGCAGCTTGCAAGCCCAACGGGTCGACCCACGCCACGGGATTTGGCACGTATGCATGGGTGTTAAGACCGCCGCCCAAGCCCAACGGATCGCTGCTGATGAATCTGCCAGCCTGCGGATCGTAGTAACGATGCCTGTTGTAGTGCAGCCCGGTCTCATCGTCCAGATACTGCCCCTGGAAACGGATCGGGTTGGCAAAGCCGGCCCGTCTTCCTGCTTCGCTGATGACCTCTCTTGCCTCGCCCCATGCCTTGTACTGCGCCGACCAGGCAATCTGGCCTTCATGATCCGTCAGTTCCTGGGGCGTGCCGAGGTGATCGCACTGGTAGAAAGCAATCTCCTCCTTTGCGAAGGCCCCCGGCCTCGGCAGCTGCTCACCGTTCCACAACGGGTCCTGCTCGATGTCGTACTCCCCGCCATTGGCATCCATCAGCGTTTTCACGTCCGTGGTCGAGCTCAGCGCGACGGCTCGCGCTTGCCTGATCTGCACCAGCGGCACGAACGAATCCGGCTCGTGGATGTAGTGGACGCTCCAGCCCCGGCCCTGCCGCTCGCTCTCGCCGGCCATGCTCTGCGTGCTTTCGAAGGCCAGCGTGTCGCCGTCCCAGCCGAACAGCGTCATGGCTTCGCGTGAGCGCTTGGCGATGCGTCGCCCCACAGGGTCATAGCTGAAGGTGGTGGAGCCCTCTTCGCTTGTGGCCGCGGTCATGCGGTTGAAGCCGTTCCACTCGAAGACCGTTTTCTTCCCGTTCCTGACACGCTCGATCAGGTTGCCGCGCTTGTCGTAGCGGTAGGTGGTGCCCGCGTATTCCTTCAGCAGGTTGTCCAACAGCTTGCTGACTGCGCGCAGGCCTTGCGGCGCATCGCCGCGTGCGGCGTCGGCGATGTTGCCGGCCGGGTCGAATGCAAAGGTCTCGCGGCCCAGGCGACTGCTGGCTTCGAGCAGGCGGCCCACAGGGTCATACCTGTAGTTCAGGTTGCCGCGCCGGCTGTCCCCGATGGCGGTCAGCTGACCGGCCTTGTCGTAGCCATAGTTCCGGCGAAGGCTCAGTGTGCCAACGGTGTCCGGGTTCGCATGCGATATCTGCTGCTCCAGCAGCCTGCCGGCAGGGTCGTACCGCAGGCGCTGGCTCAGGCCATTGCCCTGCGTTCGGCCGATCTCCCGATGAAGATCGTCGCGTTCGAATCCCAGGATGTCCTGTCCATCGACAAGCAAGCCATGCACGTGGCCCGAACCGTAGGTCAGCCATTGCGTGACATGGCCGTCGGGGCGAATGGTCGCAATGCGCTGGTTGAGCTCGTCGTAGCGGTGCTGCCAGACTGCCGTCTGCGCACTGGCCAGATGGTGCTGGTGCTCGCGCGTCAGGTTCCCGGCGGGATCGTAGAACCACTGCAACCTTGCGTCGGGATTGGCCGCTTCGATCAACATGCCGTTGAGATCGAAGGCAAAGGTCTCGACCTGCCCCTCGCCCGCATTGCGCTCGACGAGGCGCCCCATCGGATCGAAACGAAACCCTGTCGTGTGCGCCTCTGCCTCGACGACTTGCACCAGCGCGCCGGTGGATTCCTCGTAGAGGTACTGCCTGCGTTGCCTGTCGAAGCCGGTTTCCTCCAGCAGTCTCCCCGCCGGGTCGTAGCTGAAGTTGTAGCGGCTGCCGTTTTCGTTGCGCAGTTCGGTCAGGCGCCCCTGCAGATCCCAGTGGTATTGCAGCGTCTGGCCCGCGGCATCGGTGCGTCCGGCCACGAGACCGGCGCGGTTGTAGCTATAGCGGGTACGACGACCCAACGCATCGGTGTGAGCGAGCAAGCGACCTTCGGCGTCATGCGTGAAGTGCTCGCGGGTCTGGTCGGGCAGGGAGACTTCTTCGAGTTGCCCCGGATGATTGCCATCGCTCCTTGAAGCAGCTTCGCCTTCCGGGGTGTAGCGATATCGGGTGGCCTGCCCTGCCGCATCGATGGCCTTGGTCAGCCGCCCGCGACTGTCGTACTCCCACCGGCTGGTCTTTCCCGAGCAGTCGGTGTAGCTGGCTAACTGGCCAGCAGGTGTGTACGTCAGCTGTTTCGAACCGCCCTTGGCATCGGTGATGCACGCAGGCCGGCCGGCCTTGTCGTAGGCGTACTCGGTCTTGTGACCCAACGGGTCGATCTCTTCGGTGAGATGACCCTGCGCGTCGTAGTCACGCTTCCAGATGCTGCCTTCGGCATCACGCAAGCCCGTCAGGCGATTCAGCCGGTCGTATTCGAAATGAACACGGCTGCCATCGGCCCGCGTGTGCATTTGCAGGTTGCCGGCGACGTCGTAGGCGTAGTCGTCTGTGCTGCCATCTGTGTGTACATGACGGGTGACGTTCTTGGCGTCATCGCGGAAGAACCATTCCTGCAGCTTGTCGGGATGGATGATGCGATAGGTGTAGCCCAGGATGTCGTAGTAGAACCATGTCTCGCCGCCCAGGGCATCGGTCACGTAGGTCAGGCGGATGTTCTTGTCCCACTCGAACTTCAGTGCAAAGCTGCCATCGTCGGACCACTCGCGCACCGCCTTGGCATCGGCGCCGGTGCCGTTGTATTCGAGGTTCATGCCGCGGCCGGTGCGATCGGTGTAGCGGGTCACGAGGTGATGGCTGTAGCTGTAGCTCCAGCTGGCGCCGTTCTCGTCCTTCGCGGACACGAGATCGCGTTCTGCATCGTGCGTATAGGCGGCAAGCTGGCGCACGACCTGGCCGTCCTTCAACTCCCACAGCGACTTGATCAGGCCCGTGCGCGCATCGGGCTGCGTGCCCACGTGCGCCATGATGACTTCGCCTTGCCTGCTGATGATGTCGCTCAGCACCTGCTCGCTCGTGTCCGAGATCACATGGTCATAGCGCAGGCCGATGGAGGCGCCGTCCCTGGCTTGCAGCGTCACAAGCCGACAGTGCGACCGGCCTTCCACAAGCTCGTAGATCTCACGCCAGTTACCCTGCTCGCCCAAAGGCAGTGGCTTGCCGAAGTCCAGCGTCAGCAACGACTCGCTCAGACGCGAGACGGTCACCTCCTCGATGGAATCCCGATAGACCTGGCCCACTGCCAGCAAAGGGTAGGCGTGGCTGCGGCCATCGGCTGCGTGATAGACCAGACTCGGTTGACCCTTGCGCTCGCCCCTGACTGGTGTCATCAGGTCCACGCGCGTGCTGTAGGGCGTGAGCCAGCGCGCGCCCAGGATGCCGCGGTCGTAGGCATCGAGCTGGCTGCGGTAGGTGCGTGCCCATTCGATCGGCAACGGCGCAGCGAGCACGAAGTCTGTGTGGGTGAAGCTCTCGCAGCCGGTGACCAGACTGATCGATTTGCCAAGCGCGACAGGCGCCGGGCAATTCTTGCAGCCTGCGTCTTTCTGGCCATCCGCCTGCTTGCCGATGTGCCCGAGCTGGTCGCCCGGCTTGTCCTTCTGGGCCACCGCGCCGGCATTCGGCGAAACAATCGCGCCGCGCTGTCCCTTCTTGCGCTGGATGGCAGCCAGCAGCTTGTGCAGCAGCCACATGATGCTGGCCTGCGCCTCCTTGTCGGCCAGGCGCACGAGCTGGTTTCTAAAGTTCTTCTTGAAGTCCAGCAGGCTCCCGATCACGCCGTTGACCTGTACCGCCACGCTCTCGGGCAAGCGGTTGGCAGCAACCTTGGCGGCGTAGTTGGCCGACTGCTTCGTGTACTTGACAGCGCTGCCCCACAACCGGTTCCACGTGCTCTGGGTCTTCGGGTCGTGCACGCTGGTTTCCGCCACGACGGGCGTACTGACCGTGAACATGTCCTTCTGGCCCAGCACCCGCTGCAGGATGTCGACCAGGTTGTCCACGATGCTGTCGCCCAGCTTTGCGCAGCCTTGCAACATGTCTCCAAGCTTGGCGATGGCGCCATCGATGAAGACCTCCAGCTCGCCGACGATGGTCGCGTTCAGGTGTCCTACCAGCGTGGTGACGATGGCTTCGCCCAGGTTCGAGGCGGCTGCCTTCAGCTCCTGCCTCACCAGATGCAGCGTGGGGCGCAGGCTCATGCGCGCGGCCGCCATGTTCATCGGCAACGGGATCAACCCGATCAGGTTGATGCCCAAGCTGACCCAGTTCAGGAATGCGTCGATCCCGTCCTTGGCCTTCTTCTCGACGATGTTGATGATGTCCAGGAACACATCCACCAACGCCATGATGTTGCCGACGATCGGGATGCTCCCCAGCACCATCGTCAACCGCTCCAGCGTGACGTAGCCACCGCTGAACGAACGCAGCCAGTCGTCCACCGCCTTGCTCGCGGCGGCGATGTCTTCCGTAACGATGGTGTTCAGTGGCGCAACCGCCGTCTGGGGTTCGCGCTCCGTCGCCTGCGGCGTCGGCGCTGCTTCCGGTCCTGCCATTTTTTCTTGTTCTCTTCGAGCTTGTGCGTTGGGTTGGTGGAGTGCGGCGCGCCGCGGCGGGTCAGCCCATGAAGCCGGGTGTTCGACCTGCCAGTGCGGGGTTGGCGGCAGCTGTTGCAATGCCCGGCTTCATGCCACCCGAAGCCATGCCGCTCATCACACCGGTGATCGGCGCACCCATCGGCCCCAGCTTGGCGCCGGCCGCCTGGATCGCCATGCCGGTTGCTGCCTGGCTCGCCTGGCCGAGTAGCGCCTTGGCGCCCCCTTGCTGGATGGCCTGCGCTGCACCCACAGCCTGCTGCGCGACACCGGCCGCCTGGGTTACCTGGCCCAGCGTGCTCGCGGCCTTGCTGCCCATGCCTGCGACACCAGCGAGCGCGCCCGCAGCACCGCCTGTCGAACCGGTCATGCCCGCAAAGCCGCTGGTCAAGCCCGAAAGCCCCGATACAGCGCCGCCAGCCCCCTCGGCGCCTGCGCCCGTCGCACCCTTTGCCTTCCAGTCCTTGGGCGTGCCGAAGTAGCTCCCCTCCTCCCACGGGTCGCGGGGGTCCTTGCCGAATGTGACCTTGGCGGTGCCGATGGGCAGGCCCGAGACGGTCGCGAACCCGTTGCGGTCGAAGTTGCCGGCGTGCGTGCCGCCTTCCGAATCGACCACGGTGAAGTCGCCCTGCGCCACGCCCTGGCGCTTTTCGCCAGTCGGCTTGATGTACTGGTGGTACAGGTCGAGCTGCCCCTTCGGCACCTGCGGCGGATTGGGCAGCGCAGGCTTGCCCTCGTTGGCGGGCCCGACGAGGCTGTGTACCGATGCATGCTCGCGCCAGATGCCGGAAGTGCCGTGCTCGATCCCGCCCGAACTCCAGCGGCTGTAGCTCGAGCCGCCGTTGATCACCACCTCTTCCTTTGCGTGGATGGTGATCTTGTTGGCGGTCTGCGTGATGTTGAGCTTGGCCAGCACGTTGACGCTGTCCTTCAGCGCCTTGATGTCGATGTCGGCACCGGCCGCCACGAGCCGCATGCCGGCCTTGGAGGCGAACATGCGGATCGCGCTCTGCACGCTCACCAGCAGGCTCTTGCCCGCGCTCACGCTCGTATGGCCACCGCTGGTGAGCGCGCTGTGCTCGTTGCTCACGATGTGGGTCGAGCCCTGCGCCACGGTTTGCAGGCCCTTGGCGCTGGCCAATGTCAGGTGCGATTCCTGGAACTCGGGAAAGTCGCCCTGCTCGCGATTGCCGCCCTGTCCCTTGATGGCATCGTTCTGCTCCTTGAGGCTCGTGGTGACCTCGTCCTGGTCGCCGGCCTCGTGGGCCTGCGCACCTTGCGCCACTTCGCTCAGGCCTTCATGCAGATCGCGCGCCTGAGTGAGACGGCCCACCGTCTCGCTCATGTCGGTGATGTGCGCCTGCGCGTTCGCGCGCGCTTCGGTGGTGACCAGCAGCCCCTTGCCCGCACGCATCACCCCATGCCCGTCGGTACGCAACTCGAAGCCCTGCCCCCGGGCATCCTTGCGCCCCGCCGTGTCCTCGATGCGCCCGATGTGCCCCACGCTCAGTTGGCTGGCCTGGTGGTCACTGCGCAACTGCGCCTGGATCTTGCCCTGCGTGTCGTCCAGCACGATGTGGTTGCTGCGCCCGCCGCCCAACTCGCGGCTCCTGATGCCCGACAGGTGCTTCTGCTCGGGCAGCTGCCACGCCGGCATGGTGTCGGCGTTGTGCACGCAGCCGGTGACGATCGGGTAGTCGGGGTCGCCGTTCAGAAAGTCGACGATCACCTCCATGCCGATGCGCGGCACGGAGGTCATGCCGAAGGTGGCGCCTGCCCATGCGGTGGACACACGCACCCAGCAGCTGGAGTGTTCGTTCTCCTGCCCGATGCGGTCCCACTGGAACTGCACCTTGATGCGGCCGTACTGGTCGGTCCAGATCTGCTCGCCCTGCGGGCCCACCACCATGGCCGTTTGCGGGCCACGGGTGCGCGGCTTGGCTGTGGTGCGCTGCGGGCGCCAGGCGTAGCTGGTGGGCTGCGCGTCGAAGGCGAAGCGCTGCACGGAGCCGTCTGTGCCTTCTGCACCCTCGCTGGCCTGCAGGTTCTCCTGCAGGTGGTAGCTCACGCCCACGAGCAGGTACTGCTGGTTCTGGTCGGCCTTGGGGTGGCCGGTCAGGCGCAGGGTGTGGCCGGTCGCCAATTCACGCAGGTTGGCGCGGCCGGTGACGCGGCTGCGCTGGCTCAGCTGTTCTTCGTTGCGGATGCGCGCGTAGGTCTCGCCGTCGCCGTGCTGCACGAAGCCGCCGGGCCATTCGTACTGTTCGTAGGCGTCGTGGTCGTGCCCGGGCGGCATCTGGCGCAGGTGCGACAGCTCGGCCTTGGGCTTCTGGAAGTCGTAGTCGTCGTTGTAGTGGTGGCCCGAGCGCACTTCTTCCGCGATCTCCCACGCATAGATGCGCTCGCGCTGGCCCATGCCGGACTTCTCCAGCGGGTGGTAGCGCACTTCTTCCCCGCCGGGCAGCGGGCTGTGCGAGTGGGCGATGTCGTCGGCGAACACGAGCACGTGCTGCGACGCTTCGTGCCTGAAGTGGTAGTAGATGCCTTCGAGCTCGCACAGGCGCGAGATGAAGTCGAAGTCGCTCTCGTGGTACTGCACGCAGTAGTCCCACTGCCGGTAGTCGCCGCGCGTGAGCTTCTTCTCGATGGGGTAGCCGTAGCTGCCGAGCACTTCCATCACGATGTCGGGCACGCTCTTGCCCTGGAAGATGCGGAAGTCGCTGCGCCGCGTGGCCAGCCACAGCCAGGGGCGCAGGCGCATCCGGTAGAAGGAGTGCCGCGCATCTTCCTGCTCCAGTCCGAAGCGGGTGGCAATGCCGCTGAGGTAGCGCACGCCGCCTTCGGTTTCCACCGACACGGTGGTGGCCTTGCCCAGCAGGGTCTTGGGGTCGATGTTGTTGCTGTTGCCCAGCAACTCGATGTCGAAGGCGTACAGCTGGCTCAGCGCTTCGCGGCCTACCAGTTGGCGGAACTGCAACGCTTCGCCTGCCGGCGTCTGGATAGTTACTCGGCGCGTCATTGCAACGCCCCGCCAGTCCTGTAGCCCCAATTAATTAATAAAGACTTAACCAATAAGAATATTGTTTTAGCAATGAGCTTCATGCCCACCTCCCGCTGCACATTTTGACAATTATTTTAAATGTTGATTTATCGTAAGAAGCGATGCGAAAAATAGATGGCCAATTAAATCAGCATAAAGTTCGCCCCTCTGCTGCCGCCAGTGCAGAAAGTCACGTGGAGGGGAGCTACGTGAATTACGACCGAATCAATTACCGCGCCAGAAAGAGGATCGGGCCGTGATGGGTGAGTTGGCAGGAATACTGAGAAGCCAACCCGAAATTGCACTATTCCTGGTGCTCGCCATTGGCTATGCGGTGGGCCAGATCCCCTTCGGTCCTATCCAGCTTGGCGGCATCTGCGGCACATTGATTGCCGCCCTCGTCGTCGGCCAGCTCGGCATCCATCTCGACGACAGCGTGAAGAACGTTTTCTTCATGCTTTTCATCTTCGCGCTCGGCTATGCGGGCGGGCCGCAGTTCTTTGCCAATCTCGATGCCAAGGGCCTTCGGCTCGGGCTGCTGTGCCTGGTTGAAGTAGTGGTGGTGCTGGCGCTGGTGCTGGGCGCCACCCTCTTCCTGTCGCTCGACCAAGGCACGGCCGCGGGGTTGATGGCCGGCGCGGCCACCGAATCGGCCGTGGTGGGCACGGCTACCAACGCAATCTCCAAGCTCGCGCTGCCACTGGCGGACATCCGGCAACTGCAGGCCAACGTGGTCACGGCCTACTCCATCACCTACGTCTTCGGGCTGATCGCGATCGTGGTGGCCACGAGCCAGATCTTTCCGCTGCTGCTGCGCGTCGACCTGCGCGCGGAGGCCGACCGGCTCTGGAAGACGATGGGCGGCGGCAGCGACGAACCAGACGCGACCAGCGCCACGCCCGAGATGATCGGCCGCGTGTTCCTGGTCACCGTGGGCCGCGGGCGCACCGTCGGCGAGTTGACGGCGATCTTCGGCGGCCACGCCAGCATCGAGCGGGTCATGCGGCGTGGGCAGAGCCTGGCCGTGGAACCCATGCTGCGGCTGCAGGCCTTCGACCAGGTGCTGGCCATCGGACGGCGCAGCGTGCTGGTGAACGTGGCCGAACTGCTGGGCCGCGAGTTCGCCAACACCACGGCCTTCGACACCGTCGTGGAAACCACCGAGGTCGTGGTCAACCGGCGCGAATGGTTCGACCGCGAGCTGCACGAGCTGCAAGATGCGCCGCTTCCGCCCGGCGTGCAGATCGTCGGCCTGACACGCGACGGCAACGCCATGCCGCTGCTGCACGACGTGAAGCTGCAGCGCGGCGATGTGCTCAAGCTCTACGGGCCGGTGCTCGACGTGGCGCGGGCGCTGCCGCTGATCGGCGACCGCGTCGTCGAATCCACGCACAGCAACATCAGCTATGCGGCCATGGGCATCCTGCTGGGCGTGTTCATCGGCGGCTTCAGCGTCAAGCTCGGTGGCATTCCGTTCTCGCTGGGCACGGGCGGCGGCGCTCTGCTCACGGGCTTGGTCTTCGGCTGGTACCAGTCGAAAAACCCGCACCGCCTGAGCGTGCCGCCCGAAGCGCTGGCGCTGATGAAAGACCTGGGCTTGGCCACCTTCATCGCCTGCGTCGGCCTCGCCTCGGGGCCGCAGGCTCTGGCGCTGGTCAAGAAGTTCGGCATTGCGCTGCCATTGGTCGGCGTGGCCGTCGCGGTGGTGCCGGCCAGCATTTCGCTCTTCATCGGCCATCGGCTGCTCAAGCTCGAAGCGCCTGTGCTGCTCGGCGCCATCGCGGGCCAGCAATGCAGCACGCCCGCGCTCAGCGCGGTACAGAACGCCGCGGGCAATGCCACGCCGCTGCTGGGCTACACGATCACCTACGCAATTTCGAACGTGGTGCTGCCACTGATGGGCCCGCTCATCGTGGCACTGGCCGGACTGGTCGCGCACGCGGCGAAATGAGTTCCAACGACATCGGCAAACCGAAAGGACCCTGACCCATGGAATGGCTGCACGAACTCTTCAAGAAGTCGCCGGAGATGGCGCTTTTTCTCTCGCTGGCGGTCGGCTACTGGAT
Source organism: Variovorax sp. YR566 (assembly GCF_051992195.1). NCBI lineage: Bacteria > Pseudomonadati > Pseudomonadota > Betaproteobacteria > Burkholderiales > Comamonadaceae > Variovorax > Variovorax sp. YR566. Next base: position 4,674,619 of record NZ_CP197092.1, read on the forward strand.
CGGCAAGATCAAGTTCGGCAAGTTCCAGCTCGGTGGCGTGGCCGGCTCGCTGCTGGTGGCGGTGATCGTGAGCCAGGTGGGCGTGCAGGTCGACGCCGGCGTGAAGGCGGTGCTGTTCGCCCTCTTCATCTACGCAGTGGGCTTCGAGAGCGGGCCGCAGTTCTTCAGCTCGCTCGGCAAGCAGTCGGTGAAGGAAATCATCCTGGCCGCGGTGATGGCGGCCACCGGCCTCGCGACGGTGGTGGTCATGGCCAAGCTGTGCGGGCTCGACAAAGGCCTGGCCGCAGGTGTGGCGGCGGGCGGCCTCACTCAGTCGGCCATCATCGGCACGGCGGGCGATGCCATCGGCAAGCTCGGCCTCGAGGCAGCCGAAACTGCGCGGCTGCAGGCCAACGTGGCCATCGGCTATGCGGTGACCTACGTGTTCGGTTCCTTCGGCGCGATCATCGTGTGCGTCAACATCCTGCCCAAGTTCATGGGCCGCACCATCCGTGACGACGCCATCGCGGCCGAGACCGCCATGCAGGCCGGCGTGAAAGTGCTCGGCCCCGACCAGGAAGAAGCGGCGCCTTCGCTGGTCGGCCGCATCTACGAATTCGTGGCCGACCCGAAGCGCACCGTTGCCGACATCGAGAACGCGAACCCAGCCACCACCATCACCATCGAGCGCGTGAAGCGCGACGGCAAGTTCGTCGAGGTGAGCCCCGAGCTCGTGCTGCGCCAGGGCGACATCGTTCTGGCCGTCGGCCGGCGCGACGCGGTGGTGGCCAGCGCGCCGCTGCTGGGCAAGGAGGTCTACGGGGTCGACGGCATGGAGCTCACCATGCAAAAGCGCGAGATCGTGCTCACCAACAAGGAGTTCGACTGCAAGACGGTGGACGAGATCCGCAAGCTCACGGCCGGTGGCGTGCGCCACGGCATCTTCGTGGTGCAGCTGAGCCGCATGGGCAAGGTGCTGCCGATGAAGCCCGACACCGTGGTGCAGACCGGCGACCTGGTGTCGATCTTCGGTGCCGAACAAGACGTGAAGCGCGTGGCGACCATCATCGGCGACGTGATCGTGCCGAGCGCGAAGACCGACTTCGTCTACCTGGGCGCCGGCCTCGTGGTCGGGCTGCTGGTGGGCCTGTTGAGCGTGAAGCTCGGCAACATCCCGCTGACGCTCGGCTCCGGCGGCGGCGCGCTGCTCTCGGGCCTGCTCTTCGGCTGGTACCGAGCCAAGCGCCAGACCTTCGGCGCGTTGCCGCCGAGCGCGGTGCAGCTGCTCAAAGACCTGGGCCTGGCGGGCTTCGTGGTGGTGGTGGGGCTGTCGTCGGGCCTGCAGGCGGTGCAGACCATCAAGCAGCTCGGCCTGACCATCTTCGGCGTGGGCGTGGTCGTCACCATCGTGCCGATGCTGCTGACGATGCTGTTCGGCCGCTACGTGCTGCGCTACGGCAACACGGCCGTCTTCGCGGGTGCACTGAGCGGTTCGCGCAGCGCCAATCCGGCTTTCGGCGAAGTACTCACGAAGGCCGAGAACTCCATTCCCACCGTGCCCTTCGCCATCACCTATGCGCTGGCGAACGTGTTCCTCACGCTGCTCGGCCCGCTGATCGTCGCGCTCGTCTGAGCACAGGTTTCTTCCTTCTCTCTTCTTTTCTTTTTTCTCTCAACCAAGGAGCATCCAATGGATCTAGGAGACGTGAAAAAACTGGCCGGCCTGAGCCCCTTCGAACTCAAGGATGCGCTGATCCAGGTCGCCAAGCAGAGCGACCGCCTCATGCTGAACGCGGGGCGCGGCAACCCGAACTTCCTGGCCACCACGCCGCGGCACGGCTTCTTCCAGTTCGGCCTGTTCGCGATGACCGAGAGCGAGCGCTCCTACATCTACATGGACCACGTGGGCGGCTTCCCGCAGCGCGAAGGCATCGAGGCGCGCTTCGAAATCTTTGCCAAGGCCCATGCGGGCGAACCCGGCGTGCGCTTCATCGAGGCAGCCGTGTCGTACGTGCGCGACCAGCTGGGCCTGTCGGCGGGCGACTTCATCTACGAGATGTGCGAGGCCATCCTCGGCTGCAACTACCCCGTGCCCGACCGCATGCTGCGGCTGAGCGAGATCATCGTGGGCAAGTACATCCACAAGGAGATGATCGGCACGCACCCCTTCGTGGGCACCTTCGACATGTACGCGGTGGAAGGCGGCACTGCCGCCATGACCTACCTCTTCAACAGCCTGCGCGAAAACCACGTGCTGTCGCCCGGCGACACCATCGCGCTGGGCATGCCGATCTTCACGCCCTACATCGAGATTCCTCACCTCAACGACTACCAGCTGATCGAGGCGCTGATCGATGCACCGTCCGAGAACAACTGGCAGTTCACGAAGAAGGAGCTGCAGAAGCTGCTCGATCCGAAGGTCAAGGCCTTCTTCCTTTGCAACCCCAGCAACCCGCCGTCGGTGAAGATGAGCGACGAGGTGCTGGGCTACATCGCCGACATCGTGAAGCAGCGGCCCGACCTCATCATCCTCACGGACGACGTGTACGGCACCTTCGCGGACAACTTCCGCTCGCTGTTTGCGATCTGCCCGCGCAACACGATCCTGGTGTATTCGTTCTCCAAGTATTTCGGCGCGACCGGCTGGCGCATGGGCGTGGTGGCCACGCACGAAGACAACATCCTCGACCGCAAGATCGCTCAACTGCCCGAGGCGAAGCTGAAAGAGCTCGACGCGCGCTACAGCTCCATCACCACCGAGCCGCGCAAGCTGAAGTTCATCGACCGCCTGGTGGCCGACAGCCGCACCGTGGCGCTGAACCACACGGCCGGCCTCTCGACGCCCGTGCAGGCGCAGATGGTGATGTTCTCGCTGTTCTGCCTGATGGACGAGCCCGAGGTGTACAAGAAATCGATGAAGCACATCGTCTCGCGCCGCAAGGAGGCCCTGTACCGCGAACTGGGCTTGCCGCTGCAGGCAGACCCGAACTCGGTGAGCTACTACCACCTGCTCGACCTGCAGGACATCGCCACGCAGATGCACGGCGAGCGCTTCGGAAAGTGGATCGTGACGAAGCTGCAGCCGAACGAAGCCCTCTTCCGAATCGCCGAGGAGACCAGCATCGTGCTGCTGCCAGGCCGCGGCTTCGGCGGCAAGCACGCGTCGGGGCGCGTGTCGCTGGCCAACCTCAACGAATACGACTACGCGAACATCGGGCGGTCGTTGCGCAAGCTGGCTTCGGAATACTTTGCGGTGTTCGAGAAGGAGAACGGCAAGGGCGCCGTGAAGACTGCAGCGAAGGCGGGAAAGGCCGGCAAGAAGAAGTAGGCCGGCTTTTCCGCGCCACAGGGGCTCAGGCCGGCTTGCGTGCCGTGAGCCACTGCGCCGGCGTCAATGCCGCCGCCACCACGCGTACCTCGCCGATGTTGCCGAAGAAGCCGTCAGCGCGCGCACCGTCCCACGAGCCACCGCCCACCACCCAGGGCGACGTGGCCGAGAGCGTGGCCAACCCAGTGATGGCCGCCGCGTTGCGCAGCACAGGCGCGCCTTCGACGTACATCGTGGTGTCGTGCGACACCGGGTCGTTCACGATCGCGACGTGCACCCAGCGATCGGCGATGACCTCGCCCGACCAGTTGGCCTTGGGCTCGCGAGTACCAGCCGGGCTCGGCACCACTTCCCACTGCACTTCGCGCAGGCTCGAAATGGCGAACAGCATGGGTGGGGATTCCGGGTCGCCGCCCGAATAGCCCGCCAGATCGCCGCGGCGGTCGTCGCGCGTCATGATGTTCATCCACGCTTGGTTGCCGCTGGTCCAGCTCTTGTCGATCTTGATGAAAGCCTCGATGGTGTAGCCGCTTTCCAGCGTCTGCGCGTTGATCGGCGCAGCCGTGTCGGTGAGGAAGTAGCTCAGGCGCGGCGTGTTCTTGTTGGTGTTCAGGAAACGCACCGAGCCCGGTGCGGCGGAAAGGTAGTGGCGGTCATCCGTCCACACGATGTCGCCGTCGGCAGCACCTACCACGCCGCTCTGATTCAGCGCATCACGGTGCAGCGGGTTGTTGCCCGTGACGTCAGCTACCACAGTGCCCGGCAGCACCGGCTGGTTGACCGCGCCGCCGAAGAAGCGCCAGTGCGCCAGCGTGTTCGCGACCTTGGGGTAGTCGTCCGAGTTCGCCGCAGGCCGCTGCTCGATCGTGGCCGGGTCCTTGTAGTTGGCCAGGATCATCGCGCGGGCCTTGTCCACCAGCGAGCTCTCGATGGTGGCGCTGCCGGTGCCGAAGCTCTTGTTGAAGCCCGCAAAGCGCTGCGCGAAATCCATGTCGATGACAAAGGCCTCGTTGGGCGTGGTGAGCACGGCCTGGTCGAAGCTGTTTAGCGTGGCGGCCGGCTTCTGCGGCACCCACGGCGAGAACGACAGCACCTTGATCTTCTTGTTGGTCAGGTCGAACTCGTACAGGCGCATCAGGCCGTTGCCGCCCTGGTAGGCCATCTGGTAGTCGACCACCATCTCCTCGACCTTGCGGCCGAAGTCGTTGGTCTTCGTGAGATGCGCGGCGCCATGGTGATGGCCGTTGAGCGTCATGAAGATCTGGTCGTTGTCGCGGATCAGCTTCTCCCAGAGCATCTTGCCGTAGTCGGTCTCGAGCGGGCTGGTGCCGTCGGGCGCGATGTTGAGCAACTGGTGGTTCACCAGGATGACGGGCAACGTCGGGTTCTTCGCAATCACCTGGCGGGCCCAGGCGATGCCTGCGTCAGAAATGCGCCATGACAGCGACAGCACCATGAACTTCTGGCCCTGCGCCTCGAACACGTGGTACTCGTGGAAGCCGCTGGGGTCGCGCGCGCCGAAGGTGGCCTGCTTCTTCGCGCGCTCAGTGCCGAACCACTGGATGTAGGGCTCGTTGGCGGGAGTACGGCTGGCATCGGTGCCGCCGACGGGGTCGATGCTGTAGTCGATGTCTTTCAGCACGTCATGGTTGCCGGCGAGCACGCTGTAGGGCAGCTTCGCGTCTTCGAGCACCTTCATCGCGGCATCGGCCACCTTCCACTGATCGGGCTTGCCGACCTGGTCGACCACGTCGCCAAGGTGGATGGTGAAGGGAATGTTCAGCGCCTTGGCATTGGCGGCGATCCACTTCGTCTGGGCAGCGAAGGGTGCGCTGCCGAAGCGCTTGTCATATTGGTCGCTCTCGGCGGCAGTGGCATAGCGTGCATAGAACTGCGTGTCGGGCATCACGGCGAGCGCGAAGCTGGAGATCTTGGCTGCGACGGCCGGAGGAGCGGGCGGCGGCGCCGATGCCGGGGCGGGTGCAGGCGCCGGCAGCGGGCCCAAGGCGGGTGAACCGCCGCTACCACCGCCGCAGGCCGCGAGCAAGGCGCTGCTGCCGCCAACGGTCAGCAGCGATGCGCCGAGCTTGAGCACCTGGCGGCGCGGCGGCGTGTTGTTGTTCTGTTCGGAATCATTCGATTCGGCAGGCGAAGCAATGCGCGGCGTGCGGGCGCCGCGCGGGTCGTCGGAAACGGACATGGAAAAGGAGGAGAAATTGCGAAGCTCGCAGCGTAGAAAGCTGCGGTGACATGCGCATGCAAGGCCCATGACACATTGTTTCCCCGTCAGGCCCTACTTCTTACTGGCCGCGCGCTCCATCCGATCCAGCCTCACCACACGCCACGCACAAAGGCTGCCAAGCACAGCCAGCAGCGCCGCCGCCGTGAACATCGTGCGATAGCCGAAAGCCTGCGCGACCGCACCGCCAAGCAACACGCCCAGCACGCCGCCGAAGCCATAGCCGATCACCGTGAACAGCGCCTGCCCTCGCCCGCGCAGGTGGCCGGGGAAGCGGCGCGACACCACCGCGATGCAGGTCGTGTGATGCGCCGCGAAGCTCAGCGCATGCAACCACTGCGCCACGATGAGCGCCGCAATCCAGCCGCCCAGCCCTGCGGTCAGCCCCAGCCGCGCGACGGCCGCGATGCCGCACACCAGCATCCAGCGCGGCATCGGCATCAGGCCGATGAGCCGGCCCTGCAAGAAGAACCACACGATTTCCGCCACCACAGACAGCGCCCACAGCAGGCCGATGGTGCTCTTGCCGTAGCCGATCGAATCGAGGTACAGCGAGAAGAAGGCGTACACCGAGAAGTGCGACATCACCTGGAAGAACAGCGCCGCGAAGAACCACCGCACCGCCGGATTGCGCAACACCGGCCCGATGGGCTCCTTCACTGCGTCGTGCGCCGCGGGCGGCTCGCGCACGTCGGGCAGCTTCATGGTCGCGATCAGCACGATGGCCAGCGTGCCCGCGGCCCAGGCCGGAAAGTGCTTCATGCCGAAGCGCTCGAACCACTCGCCCGCCACGAACACCGTGAGCAGAAAACCGGCCGATCCGCACAGCCGGATGCGCCCATAGCGCCCCCAGTCGCCGGCCACCAGTTGCGCCATCGCGGCCTCGGTGAGCGACATCATCGAGCTGGTGTGGGTGAACATCACGAGCAGCACCGGCGCGAGCCACCACGCGCCGCCGTGCCACCACAGCCCGAAGGAGCTGAGCAGCGCCACCGCCGCGCTGAAGCGCAGCAGCTTGACGCGCTGCCCCGTGTGGTCGCTGAGCGCGCCCCAGGCATAGGGCGCGAACACCCGCGTGATCGACTGCACCGAAGCCAGCAGGCTGATGGTGAAGATCGGCAGCCCCAAATCCTTGAGCCACAGGGGAAGGTACGGGTTGAAGAACCCGATGTGCGCGAAATAGCTGGCCGACAGACCAGCGAATGCCAGCATGTGGCCGCGCGCGGCGGCCACTGGTGGCGGGGCGGACACTACAGGAAGGACGCCTGCGGCGACGCGGCCTCGGTCTTGCCGGCTTGCGCCTGCACGTCGCCGCACTGCGCGCGATTGCGCAGCACGTGCTCCATGACCACCAGCGCCAGCATGGCTTCGGCGATGGGCGTCGCGCGAATGCCGACGCACGGGTCGTGGCGGCCCTTGGTGACGACTTCGACGGGGTTGTTGTTGATGTCGATGGACTGGCGCGGGCTGATGATCGAGCTGGTGGGTTTGATCGCGATGCTCACCTCGAGGTCTTGCCCCGAGCTGATGCCGCCGAGGATGCCGCCGGCGTTGTTCGTGACGAAGCCAGTGGGCGTGATCGAGTCGCCGTGCGTAGTGCCGCGCTGGGTGACGCTGTCCCAGCCGGCGCCGATCTCGACCGCCTTCACCGCGTTGATGCCCATCATCGCGTAGGCGATCTCGGCGTCGAGCTTGTCGAACAGCGGCTCGCCGAGGCCGATCGGCACGTTGGTGGCAGTCACGCGGATGCGCGCGCCGCACGAATCGCCGGCCTTGCGCAGGCGGTCCATGTAGTTTTCCAGCGCGCTCACGTCGGCGATGGGGGCGAAGAAGGGGTTGTTGGGCACGTGCTCCCAGCTCTCGAACGGAATGGCGATTTCGCCGATCTGCGTCATGCAGCCGCGAAACACCATGCCGTGCTTCTCGGCCAGCCACTTCTTGGCGACCGCGCCGGCCGCGACCATGGGTGCGGTCAGCCGTGCCGAGGAGCGCCCGCCGCCGCGCGGGTCGCGAATGCCGTATTTCTTCCAGTAGGTGAAGTCGGCGTGGCCGGGGCGGAACTGCTGGGCGATCTGCCCGTAGTCCTTGCTGCGCTGGTCGGTGTTCTGGATCAGCAGCGCGATGGGGGTGCCGGTGGTCTTGCCCTCGTACACGCCCGACAGGATCTGCACCGCGTCGGGCTCGTTGCGCTGGGTGACGTGGCGGCTGGTGCCTGGGCGCCGGCGGTCGAGGTCGCCCTGGATGTCGGCCTCGCTGAGTTCCATGCCCGGGGGGCAGCCGTCGATGACGCAGCCGATGGCCGGGCCATGCGACTCGCCGAAATTGGTGACCGCGAAGAGTGTTCCGAAGGTGTTGCCGCTCATGGCGGGGATTATCCCTACAAAGCGGCCGCCCCTCAGTCGGTCGTGTTTTCCAGGCGCTTGGTCAGCGCGCCCACCTGCAGCTCGATGGAGAACAGCCGTTCGTTCAGCACCGCAGTCTGGAGCCGGATCGCCTCGATGATGGCCTTGGTCTGCGGGTCGGGGGCGTTTTCGCAGAGTTCGGCCAGGTCATGCAGCTTCTTGCGCAGTTCGTTGCTCATGGAAGGCTCCGGTGATCGCGTCGTGGAAGCCGCAGTATGGGGTTTCGTCAACGCTCCGGCAATGCGGCGGCACCCGGGGTTTCGGGTGCTACCGCCCCTCCCGCCCCACGCAGCCGCACGGCCACCAACCCGCCTACGAACAGCAACACCGCCGCGCAGATGCCGGCCGTGAGGCGCAGGCCATGCAGCAAGGCCTCGCGGCCCGCCTCGAGCAGTTCGGCGCCCGCGCTCCCGCCAAGCTGCCCGGCCAGCACGACCGCGCCGCCCAGCGTGCTGCGGGCGGCTTCCACCTCGGCCGGGCCCGCAAGGCCCATCGGCACGGCATCGGCCATGGTGTTGCGGTAGATGGCCGCGCCGATGCTGCCGAGGATCGCGATGCCCAGCGCGCCGCCGAATTCCGAGCTGGTTTCGGAGATCGCCGAGGCCACGCCCGCGCGCTCCGGCGGTGCGCTGCCCACCACCAGGTCGGTCGCCAGCGTGAACACCGGCGCCAACCCGAGCGAGGAGATGACCGCGCTGCTCACCATCCAGGCAAGCCCGTCCTGCGCGGGCAACACGGCCAGCATGCCGAAACCCAGCGCCGCCACCGCCAGCCCGCCGCCCATCACGAAGGCCGGGCGCATGCGCCGCGCCAGTGCCGGCACAACCATCGAGCCGACGATGAAGGCCCCCGCGCCCGGCATGCTCCACAGGCCCGCATGCAACGGCGACATGCCGAGCACCAGCTGCAGGTACTGGGCGTTGTACAGAAAGATGCCGAACATCACGAAGCAGGCCAGCATGTAGGAGCCGAGCGAAACGCTGAAGGCCGGCAGACTGAACAGGCGCAGGTCGATCATCGGATCGGCCAGCCGCTTCTGCCGGCGCACGAACAGCGCTCCGAGCACCAGCCCGAGCACGATCGACAGCACCGGCATCGCATGCATGCCGTGCTCCGCGATCTGCTTGACACCGTAGATCACCGGCAGCACCGCGCCCAGCGACAGCGCCACGCTGGCCAGGTCAAGCCGGGCCGCGTCGGGGTCGCGGTACTCGGGCAGCAGCAAGGGTCCGAGCACCAGCAGCAGCACCATCACCGGCACGCCGATCAGGAACACCGAGCCCCACGGAAAGAACTGCAGCAGCACGCCGCCCAGCACCGGGCCAATGACGGCGCCCGCCGAGTAGCTCGAGATCCACACGCCGATGGCCACGGTGCGCTGCCCTGGGTCGAGAAACATGTTGCGGATCAGCGAGAGCGTGGATGGCGCCAGCGTCGCGCCCGCTACGCCGAGCAGCGCCCGGGTGGCGATGAGCATGTTGGCGCTGGTCGAGAACGCCGCCAGCACAGAGGCGATGCCGAACGCCCCCGCGCCGATCAGCAGCAGCCGCCGCCGGCCGATGCGGTCGCCCAGCGTGCCCATGGTGACCAGCAGGCCGGCCACGAAGAAGCCGTAGATGTCGACGATCCACAGCAACTGCGAAGCCGTGGGCTTGAGGTCTTCGCTGATCGACGGGATCGCGAGGTTCAGCACCGTGAGGTCCATCGAATAGAGCATGCATGGCAGCGCGATGACCGCCAGGCCAGTCCATTCGCGCACCGTGGCACGGGCCGGAGCTGGTGTGTTCTTCATTCTTTCAGGCAGCAAGGCTTAGCCAGCCCTCCAGCTTGACGAGCGCTCCGCTCCAGCCGTGGTTGTGGGCATCGCGCGCGGCTTCGTCGAAGAACTGCTCGTGCAGCAGCACCAGCTCGCAGCCCTCGGCATCGGGCTCGATGCTCAGGGTAACGCGCGACTCGCGCTCCGGCGTGCTGCGCCAGGCCCAGCTGAAGACCAGCTTGCGGTTCGGAACCACTTCGAGATACATGCCGCTCACGTCGTGCGTTTCGCCGTCGTTGGCCAGCATGGCCACGCGGAAGCGGCCGCCCACGCGCAGGTCGACCTCGGCGATCGGCACCGAGACGATCTCCTCGGGCCCGAACCAGAGCCTCAGCGCTTGCGGGTCGGTCCACGCGCGCCAGACTTTGTCGGGCGAGACGCGGTAGTGCCGCCTGAGGGTGAGCGAGGGGCGCTCTGCGTCGCCGGTGGAAGGGTTCGCCATTCGGTCTCCTCCTGGTGATAGAGAAAGCGCGCCAGTGCATCGAGGCGCCCGGTCCAGAACTTCTCGTAGCGGGACAACCACACGGCGGCCTCCTGCATGGGCCGGGGCGACAGCTCGCAACGCACGATGCGGCCCTCTTTCGTGCGAGAGATCAGGCCCGCGTCTTCAAGCACGCGCAGGTGCTTCATGAAGCCGGTGAGGGACATGTCGTGCGGCCCGGCCAGCTCGGTCACGCTGAGGCTGCGCTCGCCCAGGGCTTCGAGCACGGCGCGCCGCGTGGAATCGGAGAGCGCGGCGAAGACTGCGTCGAGGGCGTCGGTGTCCGGATGAGCGGCTGAGTGAACCATGCGGTTGAGTATCTGGAAGGCCTGCAGGCCCGTCAAGCGGCGCTTCCCAAAAGCCCCTTCGTGCGACCATTCATCCTGAATCATCGACAGGCAAAGGCCCCTCCAATGACCGAACTGCGCCAACCATATCCCCCGATCGAACCGTACGAAAGCGGCATGCTCGACGTGGGCGACGGCCACCAGATCTACTACGAGCGCGCGGGCACGCCCGGCGCCAAGCCCGCAGTGTTCCTGCATGGCGGCCCTGGCGGCGGCATCTCGCCCGAACACCGGCGGCTGTTCGACCCGGCACGCTACGACCTGATGCTGTTCGACCAGCGCGGCTGCGGCCGCTCGCTCCCGCACGCAGGCCTGGAGGCCAACACCACATGGCATCTGGTCGCCGACATCGAGCGCCTGCGCGAGCGCGCCGGTGTCGACAAGTGGCTGGTGTTCGGCGGCTCGTGGGGTTCGACGCTCGCCCTCGCCTACGCGCAGAAGCATCCCGAACGCGTGAGCGAACTGGTGCTGCGCGGCATCTATACCGTGACCCGGGCGGAGCTCCGGTGGTACTACCAGTTCGGCGTGTCGGAGATGTTCCCCGACAAGTGGGAGAAGTTCCAGGCTCCCATTCCCGAGGCCGAGCGCGGCGACATGATCGCGGCCTACCGCAAGCGGCTCACCGGCGACGACCCGGTGGCACGCATCGAGGCGGCGCGCGCCTGGAGCGTGTGGGAGGCCGAGACCATCACCCTGCTGCCGAGCCCGGCGATTGCCGAAGCGCATGGCGAAGATCATTTCGCGCTGGCCTTCGCACGGCTGGAAAACCACTACTTCGTGCACGACGCCTGGCTCGAAGAAGGCCAGTTGCTGCGCGACGCGCACCGGCTGCACGGCATTCCCGGGGTGATCGTGCACGGCCGCTACGACATGCCCTGCCCCGCGCGCTACGCATGGGCGCTGCACAAGGCCTGGCCCGAGGCCGAGTTCCATCTGATCGAGGGCGCAGGGCATGCCTACTCGGAGCCCGGCATCCTCGACCGGCTGCTGCGCGCGACCGACGGTTTTGCCAGCCGCTGAATCGCGCGCAGCCGCTACGGCCCGGGAACGCTTTATGCGTGCTGCACCGCACCACACAACCACCTGCGAAGGAGCGCCCCATGCTGGACCGTACCGCCACCCAGTTCTCCCATGTGAAGCCCGGCGACACAGAGTTCGTATCGGGTGGTTTGCGTGACTTTTTTCTCTATCGCGACCTTGGGATCGCCGAAGCCACCAACGGCAAGGTGATCGCGCATCTGGTCAAGGCCAACATGGCACCGGAAACGGGCACCGGCTGGCACCGCCACGAGGCGGACTTCCAGATCGTGATCATGGTCAAGGGCTGGGCCCGCTTCATGTACGAAGACAAGGAAACGCTGGTCGAGGCCGGCGACGTTGTGCACCAGCGGCCGGGCATCCGGCACTTCCTGTTCGACTATTCGCCCGACATGGAGTACTTGGAAATCGTCTCGCCGGCGGACTTCAAGAGCATCGACGTGGAGCCGGTGTGCGAGATTCCGGCGCCTACGCCCTGGAAGTAGGTCAGCGCAAGCGGCAGGCGTACTGAAGAAACCTGCCTTCCACCTGACCTCGCACGTAAAGACAGGAGGCTGTCTCCTCAGCCAAACACCCGGCGAGGAATGCTTCAAACAAGAGTCATTCGCAGCCAGAATGCCGGCCGATGCTGCTTTCGTTTGCATCGTCTCCAAGGCACTCACGATGACCCGCTCCACTCGCCCGATGCGTCACCGCACGCCCATCGCACTCGCCCTGATCGGCCTGTGCGCTTCGTCTCTCCCCACCGCATTCGCCCAGCAAGCCGCGCAGCCCGCGGCTTCCTCGCCCTCCGCTGCGCCTGCGCCCGCCCCCGGCACCTCCGTCCCCGCCACGCTGCGCGAAGTACAAGTTCAGGGCGCACAGGACAAGACCGGCTTCGGCGCCAACCCGTCTTCGCTCAACCGCCTGCCAGCCGACCTGCGCGATGCGCCGCAGTCCGTCACCGTCATCAACCAGGCCGTGATGCAGTCCCAGGGCGCGACCTCGCTCGCAAGCGCACTGCGCAACGTGCCGGGCCTGACCATCGGCGGTGCCGAGGGCGGGCAGATCGGCACCAACATCAACCTCAACGGTTTCTCGGCGCGCACCGACATCTACCTGGACGGCGCGCGCGACCGCGCCCAGTACTACCGCGACACCTTCGCGCTCGAATCGGTCGAGGTGCTGATGGGCCCGTCGTCGATGCTGTTCGGCCGCGGCTCCACCGGCGGCGTGATCAACCAGGTCACGAAGAAACCGTCGCTCACGCCCGCGGGCGAGGTCTCGGTGTCGGCGAGCACCACGGGGCTCGTGCGCTCGACCATCGACATCAACCACCCGCTGTCCGACACCTCGGCCTTCCGCATCGCGGCCATGGGCCAGCAGGGCGACGCCAGCACGCGCGAGCAGACCAAGCTGAAAGACTTCGGCCTCGACGCCTCGCTGAAGTTCGGCATCAACACGCCGACGCAGGTCACGCTCTCTGCGCTGGTGCAGCACAACCGCGACCAGCCCGACTACGGCGTGCCGCCGCTCAACGGCCACCCCGTGAAGGTCGACCGCGACAAGGCCTACGGCTTCAGCGACGACCGCACGATCTCCGACATCCAGGCCTTCAGCGCGGTGGTGCAGCACAAGCTCACGCCCGACACCTCGATCCGCAACCAGACGCAGTACAACGACGTGACCACCGATGCGCGCGAGACCGCGCCGCAGAGCATCGGCACGCTGTCGGCCAAGGGCGTGTTCACGCCCTTCTCCACCGGCACCACGGCCGTGCCGGCCGCCGCGTTCTCGTCGCTGCCGCTGAGCAGCCTGTGGGTGCGCCAGCAAAGCCATGACCGCACGATCCACGACAAGTCGCTGTTCAACCTCACCGAGCTCAACACCAAGTTCACCACCGGCTCGATCAAGCACACGCTGCTCGCCGGCCTGGAGCTGGGCCACGACACCTACGACAACCAGGCCTACTACCGCAACGGCACCTGCGCGGGCGTGGCGCTGAACCCGGCTGGCGGCACCAGTGGCTATGCCACCTGCTCGCCGCTGCTCGCGCCGTACCAGGGCAACACGCCGAGCACCGCGCCCTCGCTGCCCGGCAACCTGGCCACCGCCAGCGCGACGACCGTCGCGGGCTACGTGAACGACACCATCGAGCTGAGCCCGCAGTGGAAGCTGGTGGCCGGCGTGCGGCAAGACCACTACCGCGCGAGCATCTACAACAGCATTCCGACCGCGACCACGCTCGCCTCCGAAAGCCAGACCGTCGACTTCACCAGCGTGCGCGCCGGCGCCATCTGGCAGCCGACGCCCGAGCAGTCGTATTACGTGTCGTACAGCACCTCGTTCAACCCCTCGCTCGAACAGCTGGTGGCCACCACGGGCAGCACGCAGCCGCTGCCGCCGCAGAAGAACAAGGCCTATGAAGTCGGCGGCAAGTGGGACCTGAACGACGGCAACCTCTCGCTGACCGCCGCCGCGTTCCAGATCACGCAGACCAATGCGCGTTCGCAGAACAGCGACGGCACCTACAGCGCGACCGGCACGATACGCGTGAACGGCGCACGTGCCGGCGTCGCGGGCCGCGTGACCGACAAGCTGCAGCTGTTCGGCGCCTACACGCACCTGGACGCGACCATCATCGACGGCATCGCGCCCGGCACGCTCGGCAAGGTGCCCGCCAACACGCCGAAGGACGCGGCCAGCCTGTGGGCCACCTACGCGATCACGCCCGAGTGGGAGATCGGCGGCGGCACCACCTACAGCGCCAGGCGCTTCGCCAACAACACCGACCTCGTGCAGGTCGGCGGCTATGCGCGGCTGGACGCGATGGTGGCTTACCATCAGCCGAAGTACGACATCCGGCTGAACCTGTTCAACCTGGCCAACCGCCATTACTACGACGCGCTGATCCCATCGGACGGCGGCCGTGCGGTGCCGGGCTCGGGCCGCGCCGCCACGCTGTCGCTCACCTACCGGCTCTGAGTTTCCCCAGGAGCATTCGACACAACATGCTGGTCTGCATTCCCGGCGTCCTCGACCGCGAAGCGCTCGCGGCAGTTCGCGCGCGCCTCGATGCGGCCGGCGACGCCTGGGTCGACGGCCGCGTCACCGCGGGCCACCAGGGCGCGCCGGTCAAGTTCAACCAGCAGATCGACGAAGGCTCGGCGGTGGCGCACGAATGCCAGGCCATCGTGGCGAGCGCACTCGAACGCCATCCGACCTTCATCAGCGCGGCGCTGCCCAACCTGCTGTACCCGCCGATGTTCAACCGCTACAGCGAAGGCATGCGCTTCGGCCTGCACGTGGATGGCGGCGTGCGCATCGACCCGCGCACCGGCCGCAAGCTGCGCACCGACCTGTCGGCCACGCTCTTCCTGTCGGACGCCGACAGCTACGACGGCGGCGAGCTGCAGATGGAAGACACGCACGGCATGCAGACCGTGAAGCTCGCGGCCGGCGACATGGTGCTCTACCCCGCCACCAGCCTGCACCAGGTGACGCCCATCACGCGCGGCGTGCGGCTCGCGTGCTTCTTCTGGGTGCAGAGCCTCGTGCGCGACGCAGGCGACCGCGCATTGCTGTTCGACATGGACAACGCGATCCAGCGCCTCAACCAGAGCGGCGCCGACGAATCGGCGCGCCGCACGCTGGTGGGCACGTATCACAACCTGCTTCGCAAATGGAGCGATACCTGAGCTCTTGAACTCTCCCGGCCCGACACTCCGCCACTCACCCCCGGATGCCGCCTCGCCGCCGCGGCAACGTCGCCGCGCGCGTCCCGCAATGGGCCACTCAGGAACGCCGCCAACACATCGTTGCTGGCAGCCTGGCTCCCGGCAGGGCCGCGGGATCCACCGATCAACGCGGCCAGCGCGAAACGCGCCGGGCCCGACAGGTACAGCGGGACGTCGGTAAAACTGTAGTGATTGGCCTCGGCGATCTGGTAGCGGTAGCCACCGGCGCGCAAGTGCTGTTCAAGAGCGGCGTGGCCCTGCAGATAGTTCTGCGAATGCCGGGTCTCGCGGTGGTCGCTTTCCAGCAGCAGGAACGGCACCGGCATCGGGTCGCTGGCCGCGCGGCCGTACAGGGTGCCGTCGAGGTTGGCGGCGGCTCGGATCCGTGGGTCGCTCATCGCCGCTTCGACAGCGCTGGCACCGCCGAAGGAATGGCCGATCGCGGCAATGCGTTGCGGATCGAGCCGCTGCGACAGCCGCGGGCCAAACGCGCCCGGCCGGCCGATCTGATCGACGACGTAGCGCAGGTCCGCAGCCCGCACCGCCTGCTGTGCGCTCATGTAGCGCAAGCGGTCCGGGTCGTCCGGCAGGAAGCGCTGGATCGGCGTCGCAAGGCGGCCATCGGCCAGCTCCACCACCGGGGCTTCGTAGGGATGATCCAGCGCGAGCACGACGAAACCGCGGCTGGCCAGGTCGGCAAGCAGCCCGGAGTAGAACGCACGCGACGCGCCGTAGCCCGGCGAGAACAGCACCACTGGCCAGCGCGCCTGTTGCGTAGCCACCGGCGCGTTGGCGCGGGCATGGGTGTCGATGCGGCCGTGGCGCTGCATCACCAGGCCGGGTATCAGCGAAACATACGTCGGCAAGCTTCCGAGGCCGTCGATGTAGCGCGCCCCCGCGCCCTCGCCGGGAACGGCCGGATACCAGGCCTGGACCACGATGTTGCGGTGATCGTGCGGATCGGCGGTCGCGGTTTCGTCGCGATCACTGTCGATCCAGCGGAACACCTCGCTGCCGACCGCATAAGGTCCGCTTGGCGCGGGCAGTTCCGGCACCGGCACAAAACTCCACGCGAGCAACGCAACCGCGGCAAGCCCTGCCACACCACAGCGCCCCAGCCATGCGAGTGCGCGCCGCCGTGGCGGCGGCCGACGACGCCTCCGGGCCAGCACCACCAACCCCAGCAGCAATGCGTAGATGGCGACGTACTGCCAATAGAAGCCCTCGCGCCAAATCTGAACGAAGCAGGCGACCAGCAACGCCGCCAGCACGACGGCGATGACGCGCGCGCCGACCCGTCTCGTCGCCGCCGCACCCAGAGCCAGGCCAACTGCGACCAGGACGATTGCGCCATCCAGAGCCGACATCGGCAGCTCAGCCGCCGTACCTGGCGAGCATGCCCAGCTTCTCGTTCAGCCCGGCCTGGAATTGTTCGCGCTGCGAGGGCACCCACATCGGCGGATCGAACGAGGCGACGATGCGTTTGCTCTCGATGCGGATCGTGCCGGCCAGCGGCTCGCGCACCGCAAAGCTGTCGCCCTGCACGTCGACCCTGAAGCCCAACGCCTCGCCTTCCTTCAACTGCGCCTTCAGGGACTCCTGCAGTCTGGCCGGGCGCCCGGCATGCGGTATGGATATCTCGATGGGCCACAGGTCCGGCAGCGGCAGCAACACCGCGGCGATGACCTTCGACGGTCCGCCCGCATCCGGAAAGCGCAGCCTGGCAGCGACATCGAGCACCAGCGCTCGCGCTGCGGCGACTTCGTCGTTGGCCTCGTAGCCGCTTTGCGCGGTGACGAAGTTGTCGGTCAGCACATCGACCGACGCCACGCCGCCGTCTGCCGCCACGGCCATGCGGAAGCTCATCACGCCCTGCACTTCCTTGAAGGGCCTGATCGGTTCGGCGAGCGAGCGATGGAACTCGAACACCACCTTGCGCGCGGCGGCGGCGTCGAGCGGCCCGTTCACCACTGGCGAGGTGGCGCGCAGGTGACCGACCAGTGCGATGCGCCCTTCCAGAGGGTCCATGCTGCCTTCGATGGTCGGGGTGCCGTGGACGATGCGGTCGTCGAACAGCAGCAGCTGGTTGAACTGCGCCGGCACCAACTCGTACAGCACCTCGCCCTGCACGTGGTGCTTCTTGTAGCTCGGTACGCCATCGCGCATCAGCAGGGTTTCGCCGCCGGAGAACTTGCGGGTCTGCCAGCGCGTGAGCGAGTAGACGAAGCCGCAGGTGCCGTTGTGGAAGTCGCTGTGCAAGCCGAGGGTGCAGCCGTTGACCATCAGGTGCAGGTTCGGCGCGCCGGTCGGGATCAGGCCGACGTGGTCGATGCACCACTGCCTCAGGTGCTGGTCGAAGCGCGCCCACAGCGCCTCGGGAAACACCTGCTGCGGCACCGTGCGCAGGTAGGTGTACATCTGCGGCTCGCAGAAGTATTGCCAATGCACGGTCTGCCTGTAGGCATTCTTGACCTTGCCGTCGTAGGCCGTGCGCATGGCTTCGGCCTCGGGAAAGAAGTCGCTGACGACGTGCTGGCGTTTCATCATGCCGGCTCCTTCATGGCGGCGGTGGCGGCAGTGGCGTGGTCGCGCATGTCGCCCAGGGCGACGCGAACCTGGCGATTGCCGCTGTACGGCAGGCGCCCGTGGGCCATCAGCAGGTTGTTGACCAGCAGCACGTCGTGGACCTGGGTCTGGATGCGGACCGAGCACTCGGTCAGCACCCGGTCGATGGTGCGCACCCATCCGGCCGGGATCGGGCTGCTATCGCCGAAGAACACCGTGCGCGGGAACTGGTCGCGCCGGAAGTGCTTGCTCAGCAGGGCATCGACTTCGGTTGGCAGCGCGTCGGGGTGGTGCAGCAGGATCTGGTTGAACCAGGCCTCGGTGTCGCGCTCTGGAATCTGCAGCAGCGCGTGGGTGCGATACGACACAGTGAGGTCGTTCTCCGAAATCGCGTCGATCTCGTGCCCGGTCGGCGCGATCTTCTCGCGCAGCTCCTGCAGGCTGCTGACCTTGAAGAACTGCTCCCATGAGGCATCCAGGCCGCGGATGAAGCGGCGCCGGTAGACCAGGCCCAGCTCGCGGAACCGATCGAGCATTTCTGCCGGCAGGCGCTCGATGACCTTGCGTCCGTCCGACAAGGTCCATTCGCCGCCTTCGGACGCCGGCTCCAGGCAGAAGAACAACTGGCGCGACGGCCAGGTCTGGGTGTGCGAAGCCTCGTTGTGGAAGCGGATCTCCAGGTGCTTGGGGTACGGCGTGGCGAAGTAGACGTTCTCGCTGGCGCTGGCCAATGGCAGGTCGCCGTAGTGCCTGTACAGCGTGTCGCAAGCCGAGGCGGCGGAGGACTCGAAGCCATCGAGGCCGCCGACGTCGAAGTCGCGGAACAGCACGTGGCCGTCACTCCACAGCGCTTCGTCGATGCGGTCGCGGTGTTGGCGGATCCAGGGCGCGAGCGGTTCGCGCGAGGCGGAGGTGATTTGCATGGGCTCGGTTTGCGATGAGTTTGGAAAGAGGAGCGGCCTGTTCAGGACATGGCCACGAGAATCCGCCGCGGGCCGTCGAACGGCAGCCGCCCGTGCGCCGCGAGCACGTTGTCGACCGCCAGCAGATCGCCCTGCTGCCAACGAAAAGTACGCCGCTGCACGCGCAGAACCTCGCGCACGCTGGCCAGGGTGGCGTTGTCGATCCGGCCCCCGTCGCCGTAGTACGCCGCCATCGGCAGGCCGGCCTCAATGCGCGCATCGACCGCGCTGGCCATTGGTGTGTTGGAGGCGTGGAACAGATGCACCTGGTTGAACCAGACCCGTTCGCCGGTCAGCGGATGCAGGCGCGTGGGTGGCCGCCGCTCGTGAATGCGCAGGCCGCCGCCAGGCTGCCATTCGCAGCCGATGTCCATGTCGCGGCAATAGGCCTCGACCTGCTCGCGGTCCTGCGTCTCGAAGGCCTTGCTCCAGGCGTTGTAGCGCGATTGCGCTGGCGCGAGGTTGCGCACGTACATCAGCTGGCGGCGCTCGAACTCCTCGACGATAGGCGCAGGCATTGACTGCAGGATGCGCCGCGAGTCGGCCAGCGGCGTTTCGCCGCCGGTCTGCGGCGCGGTCGCGCAGAAAAAATACAGGCGCTGCGGCCAGCGCACGCTGTACGACATCTCGTTGTGCAGCGGAATCTCCAGCTGCTTCGGATATTCCGTCGAGGTGTAGATGCCTTCGGCCACCTGACTGCGCGGCGAAGTGCCGCCTGCGTAGCCGTGCAATTGCGGCGCCATCGCCGAGACCACGCGGCGGAAGTCTTCGGCCTCGCGCAGGGGAAAGCCGCGAAACAGTAGCGCGCCGACACGCAGCAGCGCCGGCTCCAGGCTCGGCATCGCCTGTTCGAACCAGGCCCCGGCTTCCTCCGCGCCGCGCCCGGCCAGAGCAGAGTCGGCGTGGATGCAGTGCGGAAAGCCGCTGCCGATGCTTTCATCGGTCTCGCTCATGCTCATCGCCCCAGGTACCAGTGGCGGCCGACGATCTCTATCACGCGATCGACGTGCGGCGGCTTGAGGATCGACAGGTGGTCGCTGCCGGGCACATCGAAGCTGCGCAGTTGCGGCTCGTGCAGGCGCCAGGCGTCGAGATCGACGGCTTCTTCGTCGGCGCCGCCCTCTTCGGGAAAGGCGCGCAGCAGCAATGCCAGGCCGCCGAACGCACCCTGAGGCCGATAGCCGATCGCGCACTGGCGGCAGAACATCTCCAGCACCGGCACGAAGTCCTCCAGCCGCGCGTTGGCCGGCAGCAGCCGGCCGCAGCGCATCGCCTCGAAGATCGGCCGCGCCTGTTCGGTGGGCGGCAGCGCGGCCAGCGTGTCGGCGTCGAGCCCGTGCGCCTGATCGCTTTGCAGTCCGATCAACGCCAGGTACTCGCGCAGTGCATAACCGTGATCGCCGTGCCCTTCCGCTCGCGGTGCCTGGGTGTCGACCAGCACCACCGGCGCGACCGTGGAGCCGGCCTTGCTCAACTGCCTGGCCGCTTCCAGCGCCACCCAGCCGCCGAACGAATGGCCGATCAGGTGGTAAGGCCCAACCGGCTGCAGGCCGCGGATCGTGTCGACATAGCGCCGCGCCGCTTCCTGCAACGTCGGCGTCTCGCCGTCACGGCCGAGCAGCGCAGGCGCCTCCAGGCCGATGAAGCCGGCGTCGCCGGGGCTGCGTGCAGCAAAGTCGAGGAACGAAGTGGCGTTGGCGCCTGCGCCCGGCAGGCAGAACACCTTGCGCGTTTGCGCATTGCCGGTGCGGATGGTCACTGCGGCGCCCGGTGCGGGCGAGCGGGCACTGCCGCCCGGCTCCAGCGCCATGCCGTCGAGGCGGGCCAGCATCGAAGCGATCGCGCTGCCGACGCGGCCGGCGCGCCCGGCATCCATCATGATGCTCCAGTGGTCGCCGCCTACAGGGTGCACCTGCAGGCGATTGCCGAGCACCCCGCTCCAGCCGTTGGAAGGATCGCCCGCATCACCCGGCTGCGCCGCGAACAGATGCGTATCGATCTCCAGCGGCTGCGCGTAATAGCGATGCGCAGCGGCGCGCAGGTTGAACCAGAGCCCGGCGCGTGCTTCGAACTCGGCCGGGCTCATGTCCTTCTTCAGCCACCCCTCGCCACGCGCCAGCGCGATCGCCCCGGGCAGGTCTTCGGTGGCGAGGATCCGCGCGATCTCGGCCGCCTCCAGCTTGCGCCCGTAGTACTCGGCGAAGGCCACCAGCAGCAGCTTCCTGTCGTGCAAGCCCAGCTCGGACACACCGCGCTCGCCCTCGCCGCGGTACCAGCTGTCGATCAGACCGAGGAACTCGACCCGCTCGCCCAGTGCGAGCAATTGCCGCGCGACCTCGAAGGCGAGCACGCCACCGGCCGACCAGCCAGCCAGGCGGTACGGCCCCTGCGGCAGCGCCTCGCGGATCCGGCGCACATAGCCCGCAGCCAGATCTTCATACCGGCTCTCGGCATGCACCGCATGGCGGTCGGCGCGGATGCCGTACAGGCCGACCTCGGGATCGATACGTTGTGCCAGCCGCTCGTAGGACAGCACTTCACCGCTGGGCTCGTGGATGAACACCAGCGGACGCCGCGAACCGCCCTTGCGGATCGTCACCCATTGCGCGTTCGCTACGACGCCATCTCCATCGCGCGGCTTCCCGATCCGCGCCGCCAGCGCACTCAACTGCTGCGCCAGCAGCACGTCCTGCAGCGCGACTTCGTAGCCCTTCTGCTTCAACCCCTCGATGACCTGGAACACCATCAGCGAGTAGCCACCCAGGTCGAAGAAGTTGTCGTGGCGGCCGACGCGCTCGACCCCGAGCAGCTCCGACCACAGTGCGGCGATGGCGCACTCCACCTCGCCCTGCGGCGGCTCGTAGCGGCTCAGGGCCAGGCCCTGCCCGTCCGGCGCCGGCAACGCCTTGCGGTCGAGCTTGCCGTTGGGCGTCAGTGGAAGCGCATCGAGGGCGACGAAGGCCGAGGGCAGCATGTACTCGGGCAGGTGCGCGGCGAGGTCGGTGCGCAGTTGTGCCGGGTCCACCGCATCGACCGCATGGGCGACCACGTAGGCGACCAGGCGCTTGTCGCCGGGGCTGTCTTCGCGCGCGATCACCGCCGCCTCGCGCACGCCCGACTGTTGCGCCAGGCGTGCTTCGATCTCGCCCAGCTCGATGCGGTAACCGCGCAGCTTGATCTGCGAATCGTTGCGCCCGAGGTATTCGAGCGTGCCGTCCTCGCGCCAGCGGCCAAGGTCGCCGGTGCGGTACATGCGCGCCTGCGCGCCGCCCGCGAACGGGTCGCGCAGGAAACGTTCGGCGGTGAGTTCCGGACGGTCCAGGTAGCCGCGTGCCACGCCGGCGCCGCCGATGTGGATCTCGCCGGCCACGCCGACCGGCACCGGCTGCGCGGCCTCGTCCAGCAGATAGATGCGTGCGCCCGGCATGACTTGGCCGATATGCGGACGGCGCCCGTCGACGACTCCGCAGCTGGCATCGACGCTGCACTCGGTCGGGCCGTACATGTTGAAGAACAGGCGCTCGTCGACGGCAGCCAATGCGCCCCAGGTGGCTGCGTCGATCGCCTCGCCGCCGAGCAGCAGCTTGCGCAGGCTCGGCGCGCGCCCCTGTAGCAGGCCCGCGCCCTGCATCAGCCGCAGGTGCGAGGGCGTGCACTCCATCACCTCGATGCGATGCGCTTCCAGAAAGCCGAGGAGATCCTCCGCACCGAGCCGCGCCGCCTCGGACAGCAGGAACACGCTGCGGCCGAACGCCAACTGCCCCCAGGCCTTGACCGCCATGTCGAAACCGAACGAGGAGTTCCAGGCCACGCGCCGGCAATCGGGCGCCACGCCGTGGATGCAGGCTTCCATCGCATGGAGGAAATACGCCACGTTGCGGTGCTCGACCATCACGCCCTTGGGCGTGCCGGTCGAGCCCGAGGTGTAGATCACATAGGCCAGGTGCGCCGACGTGAGGCCGACGGCGGCCGGGTTCGGGTTGCTGGACGAGGCCCCGGCCCAGTCCGGCTGTGCCGCATCGAGCATCACGCGAACGCAGCGCCCGGGCGCCTGCAGCCGTGCATCCAGGCGCTGCTGAGCCAGCAGCACGACCGCACCACTGTCGCTCAGCATGTGCGCCAGGCGTTCGTCCGGATAGACCGGGTCGAGCGGCACGTAGGCGCCGCCGGCCTTGAGCGTGGCCAGCATCGCCACGACCAGCTCCAGGCTGCGCTCGGCACAGATCGCGACGCGGTCGTCGGGCTTCACACCGAGCGCGCGCAGGTGATGGGCGAGCCGGTTGGCGCGAGCATTGAGCTCGGCGTAGCCGAGAGCCTCACCCGCGTACTCGATCGCCTGTGCGTCAGGCTGCCGTGCGGCCTGCTCTTCGATGAGCGCGTGCACCAACACCGGTTCGGCGGCAGCAACGTGGCTTTCGTTGAAGCCTTCCACGGTGGTCTCGCGCTCCTGCGCATCGAGCAGGTCGATGCGATCGACCGGCTTGCTGTCGTCGGCAACCATCGCGCGCAGCACCGCCTCCAGGCAGCGCCACTGGCGGCGGACCGTGGCCTCGTCGAACAGGGCCGTGGCGTAGTTGAGCTGGCCGCCGATGCCGTCCTCGCTCTCGCGCAGTTCGAGCGACAACTCGAACTGCGCGCTGTCGGGCCCGCCGCCCAGGCTCTGCGCCTGCAGGCCGGCCAGGTCGAGTTCGGCCTTGGGCGTGTTGTGCCACGACAGCATGACCTGGAACACCGGATGGTGGGCCAGCGAGCGCGGCGGGTTGAGCGCCTCGACCAGCCGTTCGAACGGCACGTCCTGCAGGCTCTGCGCCTGCACCGCGATCTGCCGCGCCCGGGCCAGCAGCGCCTGCACGCTAGGACTGCCGGACAGGTCCATCTTCAGGGCCTGGGTGTTAACGAAGAAGCCGATCAGCGGCTCGACCTCGACGCGGCTGCGGCCGGCGTGCGAGCTGCCGATCACCACCTGATCCTGCCCGCTGAGCCGGCCCAGCACCACCGCCCAGGCCGCGAGCATGGTCATGTACAGGGTGGTGCCGTGGCGCTGGCCGAGCTCGCGCAGGCCCTGGCTGAGCCCGGCGTCGAGCGCGATCGCGATGTTGGCACCGCGATAGTCCTGCACCGGCGGACGCGGCCGGTCGGTCGGCAAATCGAGCAGGCCGGGCGCACCGCGCAGCTGCTGCACCCATTGCTGCAACTGCTGCTGCAGCAGCGGCCCCTGCAGCCATTGGCGCTGCCACATGCCGAAGTCGGCGTACTGGATGGCCAGCGGCGGCAGCGGATCGGGCCGGCCTTCGCGCAAGGCGCGGTACAGCGCCGAGAACTCATTGGCCAGCACCCCGCCCGACCAGCCGTCGGAAACGATGTGGTGCATGGTCACCAGCAGCACGTGGTCGTCGGGGCCAAGCGCGAGCAGGCGGCCGCGGATCAGCGGCCCCAGTGCGAGGTCGAACGGACGCAGCGCCTCCTCGCGCAGGATCGGTTCCAGCTCGGCTTCGGTAGCGCCGCGCAGGTCTTCGCGCTGCAGTGCGAAGCCGCGGGCGTCATCGATGACCTGGAGCGCCTGGCCGCCGATGCCGACGAACCGGGTGCGCAGCACCTCGTGGCGTTCGACGATGCGGTCGAACGCGGCCTGCAGCGCAGCAACATCGAGCGGGCCGCGCAGCCGCACCGCATCGGGCACGTGATAGGCCTTGCTCGCCTCGGGATCGACCCGGGAGATGAACCACAGGCGCTGCTGCGCGAACGACATCGGCAAGGGTGCCGAGCGGTCGGCGCGGGTGATCGCGCTGAGCGTGTTCTGGCTTGCCTCGGCCACGTCCTGGGCGAGGTCGGCCAGCTGCGGGTGGGTGAACAGCACAGGCAGCGGCAGTTCGACGCCGAGCCGCTCGCGCAGCTGCGAGATCAGGCGCATCGCGAGCAGCGAATGGCCGCCGAGCTCGAAGAAGTTGTCGTGCCGCCCGACGCGTTCGATGCCGAGCAGTTCGCACCAGATCTGCGCCAGCGAGTCCTCGATCTCGCCGATCGTCGCCTCGTAGGCGCGGTGGACGAAGGCCAGGCTGTCCGGCGCCGGCAGGGCCTTGCGGTCGAGCTTGCCGTTCGGGGTGAGCGGCAGGGCCTCGAGCGGCATGAACGCGCCCGGCAGCATGTGGTCGGGCAGCTGTGCGGCCAGGCGCTGGCGCAGTTCGACGGGGCCTGCTGCCTGCGCATCGCCCACGATGTAGGCGACCAGGCGCTTGTCGCCGGGCATGTCTTCGCGCGCGATCACCGCGGCTTCGCGCACGCCGGGCAGTTCGTTCAGGCGCGCCTCGATCTCGCCCAGCTCGACGCGATGGCCGCGCACCTTGACCTGGAGATCGTTGCGGCCGAGGAATTCGATGGTGCCGTCGTCGCGCCAGCGTCCGAGGTCGCCGGTGCGGTACATGCGCGAATGTGCGTCACCCGCGAACGGGTCGGCCAGGAACCGTTCGGCGCTCAGTTCAGGCTGGTTGAGGTAGCCGCGGGCGACCTGCACGCCGGCGATGTGGATCTCGCCTGCCACGCCGCGCGGCACCGGCCGGCGCTGCACATCGAGCAGGTACATCTGGCAGTTGTCGACCGGCGTGCCGATCGGCGGCAGATCGTCCCAATCCGCCGGTGCGCCAGCCAGCGTGCATGTGGTGACCACGTGGCTTTCGGTAGGGCCGTAGTGGTTGTGCAGGCGAGCGCCGCCGCTGCCTTCGAACAGACGCCGGATCGCCGGCGTGATGCGCAACTGCTCGCCGGCGACGACCAGGTCGCGCAGCGCCGGCAGTGGCGCTTCGCGCTGCGACCACAGCTCGCTCAGGGCGTTGAGCGCGATGCAGGGCAGGAACAGCCGCTCGATCTGCTGCTCGCCGAGCCAGTCGGCCAGCGTGGGCAGGTCCCGGCGCTGGTCTTCGTGCAGCAGCACCAGGGTGCCGCCGCCGGCCAGCGTCGAGAAGATTTCCTGGAACGCGACATCGAAGCCGGGCGCGGCGAATTGCAGCGTGCGCGCCGCGCCCGGCAGCACCCCGCGCTGCCAGGCCAGCAGGTTGACCAGGCCGCGATGCGGCATCGCCACGCTCTTGGGCCGGCCGGTCGATCCTGATGTGTAGATCACGTAAGCCAGGTGCTCGCCGCGCAGGCCCATCGCATGCGGGTCGGGGCGTTGCGCCGCGGTCTGAGCCCACGGCGCCTGGCCGATGTCGTCGAGCAGCACGCATTTGCAGGCCGCTGGCGCGTGCAGTCGCCAGGCGAGCCGCTCCTGCGTCAGCAGCACGCGCGGCGCGCTGTCGCCGAGCATGTGCGCCAGCCGTTCGTCAGGATGGGCGGGGTCCAGCGGCACATACGCGCCGCCGGCCTTGAGCGTGGCCAGGATCGCGACCACCAGCGCCGGACCGTTCTCAAGGCAGATCGCGACGCGCTCGTCGGGGCCGACGCCAAGACTGCCCAGATGCCGGGCCAGTTGGTTCGCCTGGGCCTCCAGCTCGCCGTAGCTCAGCCGCTGCGCTCCGAACTCCAGCGCCAATGCGGACGGGTCGCGCCCGGCCTGGTGCTCGAACAGCGCATGCACCAGTTCGCCGTCGGCGCTGTGGTCCCGGTGAGTGGCATTGAAGCCTTGCACGACCTGTGCGCGCTCGGCCGCCGGCAGGGTCTCGATCGCGTGCATCGGCGTGTCTGGCGCCTGGTCCAGCGCGTGCACCAGATGCTCCAAGGTTTCGCGCACCCAGCCGGCAATGCGTGCGGCGTCCACGCGCTCGACGATCTCAGCGGTGACGGAGAAGCTCTCGCCATGGTCGTCGACGTGCAGCACGAACGGATAGTTGGTGCGGTCGCGGCTGTCGAGATAACGGATGCCGGGGATGCCTTCCTCGTCTTGCGACGTCGTCTCCTCGCGGCTGTGGCGATAGTTCAGCAGCGCCGAGAACAGCGGCATGTTCGCGGCCAGCCCGCTGCAACGCTGGGCCAGCGTCAGCGGCGCGTGCTCGTGGCGCAGCAATTCGGCGAGCCTGGTCGCGGTCTCTTCGAGCGCCGTGCCGGCGCTGCGCCCGTCCAGCCGCACCCGCAGCGGCAGGGTGTTGATGAACATGCCCATGGCGCGATCGGCGCCGGCGCCGCCCTGCAGGCGCCCGAACAGCACTGTGCCGAACACCACGTCCTCGCGTGCGCTGCAACGTCCCAGCACCTGCGCCCACGCCAGGTGGAACACGCAGGCAGGGCTGACCCCGCGCGCCCGCGCCACGCGGCGCAGTCCGGCGCACAACGTCGGTTCGAGCCTGAGCTTCGCCTGCACCGCGTCGCTGCCGTTGCCTCGCACGTCGAGCAGGTCGAAGGGCGCGGTCGGCTGCTCGACGTCGCCGAGCATCGCGCGGAAGAACTGCTCGTGCACGGCCTCGCGCGCGGACAGCCGTGCCTGCGCGACGAAGTTGCGGAACGGCACCGGCTCGGGCAGCTCGGCCCGGCGGCCTTGCATCACCAAGCCGACTTCGTGCACCAGCAGCTCCATGGTGACGTGGTCCATCACCAGGTGGTGGTAGAGCATCTGCAACAGCCAGAGCCCGCTGGCCGCATCGAAGGCAGCGAAGCCGCGCATCATCGGCGCCCGGCGCACGTCGAGGCGATAGCGCCCCGGATCGGCGTGGGCCTGCAAACGCGCATGCACTTCGTCGGCGAACTCCAGCGTCTCCAGCTCAAGCTGCGCGCGCCGCCACACCACCTGCACCGGCTCAGCCAGGCCGTCCCACTGCACTGCGGTGCGCAGCACGTCCTGGCGTGCGATCACCTCGTTCATCGCGGCAACGAAACGGTCCAGCAACTCGCGGCTGTCGAAGCCCATCAGCAGACGGGTCAGGTAGGCATCGCCCTGCTGTTGCAGCAGGTGGTGGAACAGGATGCCCTCCTGCAGCGGCGCCAGCGGATAGATGTCCTGCACGTTGCCGGCCCCGCCCGGAGTGGCGGCGACGATGCGGTCGATCTGGGCCTGCTCCAGCCGCACCAGCGGCAACATTTGCGGGGTGATCCGCGCCTGTTGCACCACCGGTGCCGGCGCGGCGCGTTCGCCGTTGGCCGCAACCCAGCTCAGCAGCGCCTGCTTGTGCAGCTTCAGCGATGCCATCACGCTCGGGGTCAGCACGCCGCGCGGCGCCTTCACCACCAGTTCGCCCTGCTCGATCCGCGCTTCGAACCGGCGCTGCTCGAGCAGGCCGATCAGGGCCGGCGCATCCAGCGATTTCATGCTCGCGACTTCCACATTCACAGTCTGAACTCCTCGGTTTCTGCTGATTCGTCGTCCGGTGCGGCGAAGCGCGCCGGGATAGCGTTGTGCGGGACCTGGGCGGCCGGTGCGGTGCGCACGGCGGCGGCCATCGCGGCCAGTTCAGGCCGGTCGAAGACCGCGCGCACGTCGATCGTCCAGTCGCGCCGGCGCAGGTGTTCGAGCAACTGCATCGCCAGCAGCGAGTGCCCGCCGAGCGCGAAGAAACTGTCGTGGCGGCCGATGCGCTCGACGCCGAGCAGTTGCGACCAGATCGCGGCCAGGGCCTGCTCCGTCTCGCCCTGCGGCGGCGCGAAGGCCTGGCGGCTGAAGGCCTCGTCCTGCGGCGCCGGCAGCGCCCTGCGGTCGAGCTTGCCGTTGCTGCTCAAGGGCAGCGCCGCCATGCGCACGTAGGCCGCGGGCAGCATGTGCTCGGGCAGATGCTTGCCGAGCTGGCTGCGCAGTTCCACAGGCTCCGGCATTTCACCGGGCGAGGCCGGCACGACGTACGCGACCAGTGCCAGCGCGCCGGAGCGGTCTTCGCGCGCCAGGACCGCAGCCTCGGCGATGCCGTCGAGCGAGCGCAGCTGTGCTTCGATCTCGCCCGGCTCGATGCGCTGTCCGCGCAGCTTGATCTGGAAATCGTTGCGGCCCAGGTACTCGATCGCGCCATCGGCGCGCCAGCGGCCAAGGTCGCCGGTGCGGTACAGGCGGCCACCCTCGGCGAAAGGATCGGCAATGAAGCGCTGTGCGCTCAGCTCCGGCCGGTTCAGATAGCCGCGCACCACCTGCACGCCGCCGATGTACAGCTCGCCGGCGACGCCGACCGGCACCGGGCGCAGTGCATCGTCGAGCAGGTAGAGCCGGGTGTTGGCGATCGGCCGGCCTATGGGCACCGAATCAGGTATCGAATCGCCATCGTCGCTCCCGCAGGTCCAGGCGCTCACGTCCACCGCCGCTTCGGTCGGGCCGTACAGGTTGTACAGGCGCGCATTCGGCAGGCGTTCGCGACATTGGCGCGCAAGCCCGGCCGAGAGCGCTTCGCCACTGCACACCACCCGCCGCAGGCTGACGCAGCCGGCCACGGCGTCAGGCCGGGCAAGAAAGACCTGCAGCATCGACGGCACGAAATGCAGCGTTGTCACGCCGCTCGCGCGGATCAGCTCGCCCAGATAGGCCGGGTCCTTGTGTCCGTCCGGCCGCGCGAGCACCAGCCGTGCACCGGCCATCAATGGCCAGAAGAACTCCCACACCGACACATCGAAGCCGAAGGGTGTCTTCTGCAGCACGACGTCATGCGGCGCCAGCGCGTAGGCCTGCTGCATCCACTGCAGGCGGTTGACGATGCCGCGGTGTTCGTTCATCACCCCCTTGGGCATGCCGGTTGAACCGGAGGTGTAGATCACATAGGCCAGGTGGCTTTCGTGGAGCCCGGTTTCTGAAGCATCGAGATTGACGTCGGCGAACGCGGCCGTGTGCGTGTCGCGAGCGGGCACCAGGGTACGCAGTTTCGGCACGCTCAGCGCCAGCTCCGGGTCGGCCAGCACCACCACAGCAGCAGCCTCGTCGAGCATGTGCCGCAAGCGCTCCGGTGGATGCGAGGGGTCGAGCGGCAGGTAGGCGCCGCCGGCCTTGAGGATCGCCAGCAAGGCCACCACCAGCGTTTCGCTACGCTGCATAAGCACGCCCACGCGGGCGTCCGGGCCGACGCCCAGCACACGCAACTGCCGCGCGAGTCGATTGGCGCGTGAATTGAGTTCGGCGTAGCTGAGCCGGCGGCCCTCGAACATCAGTGCGGTCGCGTCGGGGCGCTGCGCGACCTGATGCTCGAACAGCTGGTGCAGGAGCGCACCGCGCGGGTACTCGGTGGCGGTGGCGTTGAAATCAGCCACCACCTGTCGGCGTTCGTCTTCCGGCAAGACATCGATGCGGCGCAGCGGCCGCTGCGGCTCGCTTTCCAACGCATCGACCAGCGCGTGCAGGGCCTGCCGCACGAAGCTGCCGACGCGCCGCGCATCGAGGCTGCGATCGATCTCGGTGGTAATGCCGAAGCCGTCGCCATAGTCATCCACATGCAACACGAATGGGTAGTTGGTGCGATCGTGCCCGCCGAGCGATTCGATGCCCGGCAGGCTCGTGGCTTCGGTGTCGCGGCGGCTGTAGCGGTAGTTGAGCAGGCTGGTGAACAGCGGCGCATCGGCCGGCAACCCGCTGCAGCGCCGGGCCAGGCTCAGCGAGGCATACTCGTTGCGCAGCAGTTCGGCCAGATCGGCGTGCACGCGGCGAAGCGCCGCCTCGGCCGCGGCGGTGCCAAGGCGCACGCGAAGCGGCAGGGTATTGAGGAACATGCCCATCGCCCGCGCCGCCTCGGCGCCGGCCTGCAGGCGGCCGAACAGCACCGTGCCGAACACCACGTCGTCGCGGCCGCTGCAACGCGCCAGCACCAGCGCCCAGGCCAGGTGGAACACGCTGGCCGCGCCCACCCCACGCAGCCGCGCCTGTTCGCGCAGGCGCCGCGCCAGCGCGGGATCGAGTTCGCTGCGCGCCTGCACCACGCCGCTGCCGTCGCCGCGCACGTCGCTCAGGCCGAACGGTGCGGTGGTCTCTTCGAGATCGCCCAGCGCGGCGCGGAAACAGGCTTCGTGCCCGGATTCCGCCGCACCCTGCAGGGCCTGTGCGACGAAGCGACGGAACGCCACCGGCGCAGGCAAGTGCTCGCGCCGGCCCTGCAGGATCAGCATGACTTCCTGCACCAGCAATTCCGAAGCGGTGTGGTCGAGGATCAGGTGGTGGTGCAGCAACTGAAGCAACCAACGCCCGCTGTCGCTCTCCTGGATGGCATGGCCGCGCAGCATCGGCGCGCGGCGCACGTCGAGCCGGCTGCGGCGCGGATCGGCCAGGGCCTGCAGGCGTTTCAACGCATCTTCCGCGGGTGCGGCGGCAAGCATTTCCATGTCCAGGCCGGCCTGGCGCTGCACCAGTTGCACCGGCTGCTCCAGCCCTTCCCAGTGCACGCTGGTGCGCAGGATGTCGTGCCGCGCGATCACCTCGCGCAGGGCCTGCACGAACCGATCCAGCCGTTCGCGGCCGTCGAAGCGCAGCAGGGTCGGCATGACGTAGGCATCGCCACCCTCACCTTCGCCGTGCAGCCGGTGATGGAACAGAATGCCCTCCTGCAGCGGCGCCAGCGGATAGATGTCCTGCACGTTGCGCACGCCGCCCGGCACCTGCGCCACGAGACGGTCGATTGCGCGCTGGTCGAGCGTGAGCAGCGGCAGCATCGCCGGCGTGATCGCATCGGCCCCTTCGTCGATGCGGTAGGCCAACGGGTCGCTGCCCTGGCGTTCGCGCAGCAGGGCTATCAGCTCCTGCTTGCGATCGCGCAATGCCTGCACCAGTGTTGCATCCGCCAGCAGGCGTGAGTCTCCCTGCAACGCCAGCCGCTCGCCGTCCAGGCGCAGCGTGAGGCCGCGCGAGGCCAGCGTATCGAGCAGTTGCGATGCATGGTTCATAGAACGATCTCCTCCAGTTGCACCGTGGCTGCGGCAAGGTCTGCCAGGGTCGGCGCGTTGAACACCATCTGCACGTCGACCTGGAGTTGTTGTTCGCTCATGGCGTGGATCAGCTGGATGGCCAGCGCCGAATGCCCGCCGAGCTCGAAGAAGTTGTCGTGGCGGCCAACCTGCCCGACTCCGAGCAGCCCGCCCCACAGCGCCGCCAGGCGGATTTCCATGTCGGTTTCCGGCGCGGCATAGGCCTGCCGTGCGAGGCCGTCGTCGTCCGGCAGCGGCAGTGCCTTGCGGTCGAGCTTGCCGCTCGCGTTCAGCGGCCAGGCCGCGAGCGTGACGTAGGCGCCGGGCAGCATGTAGTCCGGCAACTGGGCGCCGAGTTGCGCGCGCAGCGCCGAGGGCTCCAGGGCGGCACCCGGCTGCGGCAGCAGGTAGGCGATCAGGCGGGGTTCGCCGGAAAGGCTCGGCAACTCGGCATCGGCGAGCACCACGGCCTCGCGCACCCCCTCGAGCCGCGCCAGCTGCGCCTCGATCTCACCGAGCTCGATGCGGTAGCCGCGAACTTTGACCTGGAAGTCGTTGCGCCCCAGGTACTCGATGCTGCCGTCGGCACGCCAGCGGCCCAGGTCGCCGGTCCGGTACATGCGCGCCGTGCCCCGCCCGTTCACGAACGGATCGGGCAGGAAGCGCTCGACGGTGAGTTGCGGGCGCCCCAGGTAGCCGCGCGCGACCCCGGCACCGCCGATGTGGATCTCGCCGGCCACGCCGATCGGCACCGGCTCGCCATGCGGGTCGAGCAGATAGACGCGCGCGCCCGGCATCGGGCGGCCGATATGCGGCACCGCGCCGACGACCGGGCCGCAGGTGGCGTCGACGCTGCATTCGGTCGGGCCGTACATGTTGTGGAACTGCACTGCCCCGGTTTCGGCCAGGCTGCGCCAAATCGACGCATCGAGCGCTTCGCCGCCGAGCAGCAGCTTGCGCAGCGAACCGGCGCGCCGCTGCACAAAACCGGCCGACTGCAGCATGCGCAGATGCGAGGGCGTGCACTCCATCGCCTCGATTGCGTGGAGCTCCAGAAAGTCGAGCATGGCCTCCGCGTCCAGGCGGGTGCGCTCGGGCAGCAGGAACACGCTGCGGCCGAACGCCAGCTGCCCCCAGGCCTTGACCGCCATGTCGAAGCCGAACGATGAGTTCCACGCCACCCGCCTGCAGTCTGGCGCCGGGCCGTGGATGCGCTGTTCCAGCCCATGCAGGAAGTTCAGCACGTTGCGGTGTTCGACCATCACGCCCTTGGGCATGCCGGTCGAGCCCGAGGTGTAGATCACGTAGGCCAGGTGGGCCGGAGCCAGGCCGACTGCTTCGGGGCCGGGGTCGTGCGTGGGCGCATCGGCCCAGGGCCGGGGCGATGCGTCATCGTCCAGCACCAGCACTGCGCATCCCTCGGGCACCCGCAGCCGCCCAAGCAGGCGGGCTTGGGTCAACACCGCCACTGGCGCACTGTCGGACAGCATGTGGGCAAGGCGGTCGTCGGGATGCACCGGGTCCAGCGGCACGCATGCGCCGCCGGCCTTGAGCGTGGCCAGCAGTGCGACGCCCATGTCCACGCTGCGTTCCAGGCACAGCGCAACGCGGTCGTCGGGCCGCAGGCCCAGACCGCGCAGGTGGTGGGCGATGCGGTTGGCCCGACGGTTGAGTTCGCCGTAGTCCAGCGCCTGGTCTTCGCAGACCAGCGCCAGGGTTTGTGGCTGCGCTGCGGCCTGCGCCTCGAACAGGCGATGCAGCAGGCCATCGCAGTCAACGCTTCCACTGGCATTGAACGCGTGCAGCACCTGCTCGCGTTCGTCCCGGGCCAGCAGGTCGATACGGGCCACCGGTGCGGCGGCGTCGGCAACCATGCCGCGCAGCATCGCCACCAGCGCATGCCAGTGGCGCTGCACCGTGGCCTCGTCGTAGAGGGCAGTGGCGTAGTTGAACTGGCCGACGATGCGTTCGCCGACCGGTTCCAGGTCGAGCGAAAGATCGAACTGGGCACTGCCGGCAAGGCTGGCAAGGTTGTCGAACTCCAGCCCTTCCAGTTGCAGCTGCGCAGGCGGCGTGTTCTGCCACGCCAGGCGGACCTGATAGATCGGGTTGAAGGCGCTTGAGCGCGGCGGATTGAGCGCCTCGACCACCTGCTCGAACGGCACGTCGCAATGTTGTTGCGCCTGCAGTGCGACCTGCCGGGCCTGCACCAGAAGGCTGCCCACGTCGAGACCGTCGTCGATGTCGAAGCGCAAGGCCTGGGCGTTGACGAAGAACCCGATCAGCGGTTCGAGCTCGGCTCGGTCGCGCCCGGCGACGGCGCTGCCGAGCACGATGCACGACTGGCCACTCAACCGCGCCAGTACAGCCGCCCACGCCGCGAGCACGGTCATGTACACGGTGACGCCGTGGCGCTGGGCCAGCGCGCCCAGTTCGCGGGTCAACTCTTCGTCGAGGCCGACTTCGATGCTGGCGCCGCGGTAGTCCTGCTGCGGCGGCCGTGGCCGGTCGGTGGCCAGGCCGATCAGCGGCGGCGCATCGCGCAGGCGCTCGACACAGTACTGCAACTGCGCCTGCACGGCGTCGCCCTGAAGGCGGCGTCGCTGCCATGCGGCGTAGTCGCCGTACTGGACGGGCAATGCCGGCAACGGATCGGGTTCGCCGCGGCGGAACGCCCCGTACAGCGCAGAGAACTCGTGCGCCAGCACGCTCAGCGACCAACCGTCGGAGACGATGTGGTGCATCGTGGCCAGCAGCACGTGCTCGTCTTCGGCCAGGCGCAGCAACTGCACCCGCAGCGGCGGGCCGCGCTCCAGGTCGAACGGCCTGGCGGCTTCGGCTTGGCACAGGGCGCGCAAGGCGGCATCGCCAAGCCCGTCGAGTTCGCGGTAGTCGAGGGCCACGCCGTTCGCCGGTTCGATGCGCTGGCGCGGCTCGCCGCCCATGACGACGAAGCGCGCACGCAGCGACTCGTGGCGCGCGACGATCCGGTCCAGCGCGTGCTGCAGCGCGATGCGGTCCAGCGCGCCGCGCAGGCGCAATGCGGCAGGCAGGTGATAGGCCGCGCTGGCCTGTGCGTCGATTCGGGTCACGTACCACAGGCGCTGCTGCGAGTGCGACAACGGCAACGGTGCGCTGCGATCCGCCGGCACGATCGGGTCGATCGCGCTGGGTGCGGCGCGCGCCATCTCGCCAGCTAGGTCCGCCAGCCGCGGCCGCGCGAACACCGTCGTCAATGCGAGCTCCACGCCGAACCGCTGGCGCAGTTGCGAGAGCATCCGCACCGCCAGCAGCGAATGCCCGCCCAGCTCGAAGAAGCCGTCGTCGCGTCCGATGCGTTTGATGCCGAGCAACGACGTCCATGCCAGCGCCAGCGCCTGCTCGAACTCACCCTGCGGCGCCCGGTAGCTGCGCTGTGCGTAGGCCTCGCCGTCTGGCGCTGGTAGCGCGGCGCGGTCTAGCTTGCCGTTGGCGTTGAGCGGCAGCGTATGCAGCAGCACGAAGGCCGCCGGCAGCATGTAGTCGGGAAGGCGTTCGGCCAAGCGCCCGCGCAGCTGCGCAGGGTCTGGTGGCGGGCGATCCGGGTCCGCAACCACATAGGCCAGCAGGCGCTTGTCCTCGCCCTGCCCCGCCGCGGCGATCACCGCGGCTTCACGAACGCCGTCCAGCCGCGTCAGTTCGGCCTCGACCTCGCCCGGCTCGATGCGAAAGCCGCGGATCTTGACCTGCTGGTCGTCGCGGCCGAGGAACTCGATCGAACCGTCGCCGCGCCAGCGGCCGAGGTCGCCGCTGCGGTACATGCGCGATGGCGTGTCCGCAGATGCGGCCATGAATTGATCGTCCGCGAAACGCTGCGCGGTGAGTTCGGCGCGATTCAGGTAGCCGCGCGCCACGCCGGCGCCGCCGATCCAGATTTCTCCGACGGCGCCAACTGGCACCGGCTCGCCGTGGGCATCGAGCAGATAGACGCGCACATTGGCGACCGGACGGCCGATTCCCAGCGGCGAATCTCCGGTGCTGCAACGAGCAACGGTGGCGTTGATCGTGGTTTCGGTCGGGCCGTAGGCGTTGGCTAGCGCCGGTCGATGGCCGTCGCGCTGCCACCAGGCATCGAGTGCGGCGGCGCCGACCGCATCGCCGCCGATCACGATCTGCCGCAGCGATGGCGGAAAGATCGCATCGGGCGCCTGGGCCAGGCGCTGCCAGAACAGCGTCGGCAGATTGACCACGGTGAGTCGGTGTACGGCGCACAGTTCGCACCAGCGGCGGGGTTCCGCCAGCCACTCATCGGTGCGCAGCACCAGCGTCGCGCCATGGCTGAGCGCGCCGAAGATCTCCTCGCCGGCAACGTCGAAGCTCAGGCCGGAGAACTGCAATACGCGGTCTTCGGTGGTGAAGCCGTAGAGCGCCTGCAGCGCCGCGATCTGGTGCGTCAGTTGCCGGTGCTCGACCATCACCCCCTTGGGCGTGCCAGTGGAGCCTGAGGTGTAGATCACGTAAGCCAGGTGCGAGCCGTCACTGGGCACGTCGCACGGATCGGACGCATGCGTGGGCGCTGCCGCCCATGGCAAGTGTTCGTCGAGCGCAACGGTCGTGCAGCACGACAGTGGTTGCAGGCGCGGGCGCAAGCTGGAGTGCGTCAGCAGCACCGCCGGCGCGCAGTCTTCCAGCAGCCAGGCCAGCCGCTGGTCTGGATGCGAAGGGTCCAGCGGCACATACGCAGCACCGGCCTTGAGCGTGGCCAGCAGCGCGACGATCAGGTCGGGCCCGCGCTGCAGGCACAGCGCGACGCGGTCCTCCGCTCCAACGCCGAGGCTGCGCAGATGGTGGGCGAGCCGGTTGGCGCGTCGGTCGAGTTCGATGTAGCTGAGCTGCTCGCCGTCGTGCTCCAGCGCGATCGCCTGCGGCCGCAACGCAGCCTGCCGTTCGAATGCGGCATGCGCGAACGCGTGTGCAGGCCGCGCTGGCGCGCTTTCGGCGAACTCGTGCAGCAGCAGCTCGCGCTCACCGGCGTCGAGCAATGCGATGCGATCGACCGGCCGGCCTTCGTCGGCGGCCATGCCGCGCAGCATCGCCACCACGCTGTGCCAGTGGCGGCGCACCGTGGCCTCGTCGAACAGGGCGGTGGCGTAGTTGAGCTTGCCCGCGATGCACTCGCCGTCTTCCTGCAGATCCAGGGCGATATCGAACTGCGCGCTGGCCGGCAGGCTCTCGACCCGTTCCACATCCAGCCCGGCGAGTTCCAATGCGACCGCGGGCGTGTTGTGCCAGGCCAGCATCAGCTGGAACACCGGATGGTGCGCCATGGAGCGCGGCGGATTCAGCGCCTCGACCAGGCGCTCGAAGGGCACGTCCTGGCGCGCCTGTGCCTGCAGCGCAATCTGGCGCACCTGGGCCAGCAGGTCGGCCACACCCAGGCTGCCGTCCAGCGCGATCTTCAGCGCCTGGGTGTTGATGAAACAGCCGATCAACGGCTCGATCTCGACCCGCCCGCGGCCGGCGTGCGAACTGCCGATAACCACCTGCTGCTGGCCGCTGTAGCGCGCCACCACGGCGGCCCAGGCGGCCAGCACCACCATGTACAAGGTCGCGCCGTGGCGCTGGCCGAGCATGCGCAGGGCTCGCGTGGTTTCGGCATCGAGGCCGACATCGAAGCTTGCGCCACGGTAGTCCTGCAATGCCGGTCGTGGCCGGTCGCATGGCAGCTCGGTGCGTGCCGGCGCGCCTTGCAGCTGCTGGATCCACTCCTGCAGCTGGACTTGCGTGGTCGTGCCCTCCAGGTGCTTGTGCAGCCACACCGCATGGTCGGCGTACTGGATCGGCAGCGGCGGCAGCATCGGCCTCAGCCCATTGCGCAACGCGCTGTAGGCAGCGGCGAACTCGCGCATCAGCACGCTCAGCGACCAACCGTCGGAGACGATGTGGTGCATCACCACCACCAGCACGTGATCGCGGTCGGCAATGCGCAGCAGGCGGCCGCGAATCGGCGGACCGGCCGCGAGATCGAAGGGCTCGGCCGCGGCCTCGCGGCACAGCGCCTCGATCTGCGCCGGGCTCGAATCGCCCGCATCCTGCTCTCGCAACTCGAAGCCGTGCGGCGGGTCGATGCGCTGCCAGGGCTGGCCATCGATCACGATGAAACGCGTGCGCAAGGCTTCGTGCCGGGCCACGACCTGGTCCAGCGCGGCGCGCAGGGAAACGCGGTCGAGTTCGCCGCGCAGGCGCAACGCGCCGCGGATGTGATACGCGACGCTGGCCTGGGTATCGACACCGGCGATGAACCACAGGCGCTGCTGCGCCGGCGATAGCAGCAGCGGACGGCTGCGGTCGGCGGGCACGATCGCATCCAACGCGCCGGGACTGGCCTCTGTCACGGCGTGGGCCAGTGCGGCGAGGCGCGGCTGTGCGAACAGGGTGGCCAGAGCGAGTTCGGCGTCGAAGCGCTCGCGGATCTGGGAGATGAGCCGGATGGCGAGCAGCGAATGGCCACCGAGCTCGAAGAAGTCGTCGTGGCGGCCGACCTGCTGCACGCCCAGCAATTGCGACCAGATGCCGGCCAAGACCTGCTCGACTTCGCCTTGCGGTGGTGCGTAGGCGCGCTGGCCGTAGGCCTGGCCCTCCGGCGCGGGC
The DNA here is from genome assembly GCF_051992195.1 of Variovorax sp. YR566. Classification (NCBI taxonomy): domain Bacteria; kingdom Pseudomonadati; phylum Pseudomonadota; class Betaproteobacteria; order Burkholderiales; family Comamonadaceae; genus Variovorax; species Variovorax sp. YR566. The sequence goes on from NZ_CP197092.1 coordinate 4,712,905, forward strand.
AGCGCCTTGCGGTCGAGTTTGCCGTTCGGCGTCAGCGGCAACGCATCGAGCACAACGTAGGCTGCCGGGACCATGTACGACGGCAGGCGCTGGCTCAACTGTGCACGCAGCTGCGATGCGTCGGCGTGACCGACCAGATACGCGACCAAGCGCTTGTCTCCGGGCCGGTCCTCGCGTGCGGTCACTGCTGCCTCGCGCACGCCAGGTAGTTCGTTCAGGCGCGCTTCGATCTCGCCCAACTCGATGCGGTAGCCGCGCACCTTGACCTGATGGTCGTTGCGCCCCAGGTATTCGATGCTGCCGTCGGCAAGATGGCGCCCCAGGTCACCGCTCCTGTACATGCGCGCACCGTCGCGCCCGTCGAACAGATCAGGCAAGAAACGCGCTTCAGTGAGTTCGGGTTGCTGCAGGTAGCCCCGCGCCACTTGCACCCCGCCCAGGTACAACTCGCCAGCAACGCCCACCGGCACGGGCTGGCGTTGTGCGTCCAACACATAGATGCGGCTGTTGCCTATCGGCCGCCCGATCGGCGGCAGGTCCTCCCACTGTTCTGCTGGGCCGCTCAATGTGTGCGCGCTGACCACATGCGTCTCGGTCGGCCCGTAGTGGTTGTGCAGCCGCGCCTGCGGATGCCTGTCGAACATGCGCCGGATCGCCGGTGTGATCTTGAGTTGCTCTCCGGCGGTGATCAGGTCCCGCAGCATCGCCAGCGGCTCGCTGCGCTGCGACCACAGCTCGCTGAGGTTGTGCAGCGCGATGTAAGGCAGGAACAGCCGCTCGACCGACTCCTGGGCCAGCCACTCGGCCAGGGCCGGCAGGTCCTGTCGCAACGCTTCGTGCAGCAGCACCAGGGTGCCGCCGCTGGCAAGCGTGCTGAAGATCTCCTGGAAGGCAACGTCGAAGCCGAGCGCTGCGAACTGCAGGGTGCGCGCAGGCTCGGGCAACTGTTCCCGCTGCCAGGCCAGCAGGTTGACCAGGCCGCGATGCGGCATCGACACGCCCTTGGGCACGCCCGTCGAGCCGGAGGTGTAGATCACGTAGGCCAGGTGCTCGGGACGCAGGCCCAGTTCGACTGCGTGCAGATTGGCCATGGACAAATTGGCCCATGCCGGTTCCGCTTCGTCCAGCAGGACCGGGACTGCATCAAGCCGCTCGGCCATTTCGCGCTGGCTCAGCACGACCACCGGCTCGCTGTCGCGCAGCATCTGCGCCAGTCGCTCGTCGGGATACGTTGGATCCAGCGGCACGCAGGCACCACCGGCCTTGAGCGTGGCCAGGACCGCAACCACCATCGACAGGCTGCGTTCGACGCAGATCGTCACGCGCTCATCCGGGCCGACACCGAGCCGGCACAGGTGCCGCGCCAACCGGTTGGCCTGCTCGTTGAGGGCCCGGTAGCTCAGCTGCGCGCCGTCCAGTTCCAGCGCGATGCGCTCCGGGTGTGCGGCGACCTGCTGCTCGAAGGCCTCGTGCACCAGCGCCGGCGCGGTGTACTCGCGCTGGGTGTCGTTGTAGCTGTAGAGCACGCGCTCGCGCTCCCTGGGAGGCAGCGCATCGAGTGCCAGCAGCGACGTATCGGGCGCCTGTTCCAGCGCCTGCGCCAATGCCTGCAGCGCCTGCTGCATGAAGCCGGCGATGCGGTCAGCCGAGACCGAAGCGTCGACCTGCACGGTCAACTCGAAATCGCTCCCGTCGTCATCAACGTACAGGCCGAACGGGTAGTTGGTGCGGTCGCGCACGTCGAGCAAACGCACGCCATCGAGCACCTGGGCATGGGCGACCCGGCGGTGCCGATAGTTGAGCAAGGCCGAGAACAACGGCACGTGCGCCGGCATTGCGCTGCAACGTTGCGCGAGCACCAGCGAGGCATGTTCGTGGCGCAGCAGTCCGCTCAAGGCGGCATGGGTCTCGCGCACGCCCTGCACCACCCCTCGCCCGCCCAGCACGATGCGCACCGGCAAGGTGTTGATGAACATGCCGACCGCACGATCGGAACCGGCGCCGCCGTGCATGCGCCCGAACAGCACCGTGCCGAACACGACATCGTCGCGCCCGCTGCACAGGGCCAGCACCCGGGCCCAGGCCAGATGGAACAAACTCGCCGCGCCCACGCCGTGGCGCATGGCGTGGGCGCGCAACTGCGACGACAGCGCCTGCGACAGCATCAGGCGGGCCTGCTCGACCTGCGAACCATCGCCCTGCACGTCGAGCAGGCCGAACGGCGCGGTCGGTTCGTCTACGTCGCCGAGCATCGTGCCGAAGAACGCCTCGTGTTCGGCCTCGCTCACGCCCAGGCGCGACTGGGCGACGAAATTACGGAAGGGCACCGGTGCTGGCAAGCCTGCGGCGTCGCCGCGCTCGATCGCGGCGATCTCTTCCACCAGCCGCTCCAGCGTGGTGTGGTCCATCACCAGGTGATGATAGGACAGCAGCAGCAGCCATCGCCCGCCGGCATCGTCGCAAGCCGCGAAGCCATGCAGCATGGGCGCGCGGCGCACGTCGATGCGCAGGCCGCGCACCTGCGGATGCTCGCGCAGGCGCTGTGCCGCTGCGCCCGTGCCCGGCGCCAACGCCAGTGCGTCCACCGCGAACCCGGCGCGCCGCCACACCACCTGCACCGGCTCGGCCTGGCTTTCCCAGTGGATCGCGGTGCGCAGGATGTCGTGGCGTTCGATCACCCGCGACAGGGCCGCAATGAAGCGGTCCAGGCGCGGCTTGCTGTCGAACTCGAGCAGCGTCGGCAGCACGTAGGTGTCGGTGTCGCGCTCCAGCAGGTGATGGAACAGGATGCCCTGCTGCAAGGGCGCCAGCGGATAGATGTCCTGGATGTTGGCCGCGCCGCCGGGCGTGGCGTGGACGATCCGGCCGATCGCGGCCGCGTCGAGTTCGACCAGCGTCAGCATCGCCGACTCGATCGCCTCGCAGCCGGGCGGAATCAGGTTGGGAGGTACAGCCAACGCTGTAGTGGCATCGTCGCGCCGGATCGTCGCGGCCAGGGCGGCCAGCCTCGGATGCTCGAACAGCGAGCGGATGTCAGCCGACCAACCGCGCCGGCGCAGTTGTTCGAGCAGCCGGATGGCGAGCAGCGAATGGCCACCGAGCTCGAAGAAGTCGTCGTGGCGGCCGACCTGCTGCACGCCCAGCAATTGCGACCAGATGCCGGCCAAGACCTGCTCGACTTCGCCTTGCGGTGGTGCGTAGGCGCGCTGGCCGTAGGCCTGGCCCTCCGGCGCGGGCAGCGCCTTGCGGTCGAGTTTGCCGTTCGGCGTCAGCGGCAACGCATCGAGCACAACGTAGGCTGCCGGGACCATGTACGACGGCAGGCGCTGGCTCAACTGTGCACGCAGCTGCGATGCGTCGGCGTGACCGACCAGATACGCGACCAAGCGCTTGTCTCCGGGCCGGTCCTCGCGTGCGGTCACTGCTGCCTCGCGCACGCCAGGTAGTTCGTTCAGGCGCGCTTCGATCTCGCCCAACTCGATGCGGTAGCCGCGCACCTTGACCTGATGGTCGTTGCGCCCCAGGTATTCGATGCTGCCGTCGGCAAGATGGCGCCCCAGGTCACCGCTCCTGTACATGCGCGCACCGTCGCGCCCGTCGAACAGATCAGGCAAGAAACGCGCTTCAGTGAGTTCGGGTTGCTGCAGGTAGCCCCGCGCCACTTGCACCCCGCCCAGGTACAACTCGCCAGCAACGCCCACCGGCACGGGCTGGCGTTGTGCGTCCAACACATAGATGCGGCTGTTGCCTATCGGCCGCCCGATCGGCGGCAGGTCCTCCCACTGTTCTGCTGGGCCGCTCAATGTGTGCGCGCTGACCACATGCGTCTCGGTCGGCCCGTAGTGGTTGTGCAGCCGCGCCTGCGGATGCCTGTCGAACATGCGCCGGATCGCCGGTGTGATCTTGAGTTGCTCTCCGGCGGTGATCAGGTCCCGCAGCATCGCCAGCGGCTCGCTGCGCTGCGACCACAGCTCGCTGAGGTTGTGCAGCGCGATGTAAGGCAGGAACAGCCGCTCGACCGACTCCTGGGCCAGCCACTCGGCCAGGGCCGGCAGGTCCTGTCGCAACGCTTCGTGCAGCAGCACCAGGGTGCCGCCGCTGGCAAGCGTGCTGAAGATCTCCTGGAAGGCAACGTCGAAGCCGAGCGCTGCGAACTGCAGGGTGCGCGCAGGCTCGGGCAACTGTTCCCGCTGCCAGGCCAGCAGGTTGACCAGGCCGCGATGCGGCATCGACACGCCCTTGGGCACGCCCGTCGAGCCGGAGGTGTAGATCACGTAGGCCAGGTGCTCGGGACGCAGGCCCAGTTCGACTGCGTGCAGATTGGCCATGGACAAATTGGCCCATGCCGGTTCCGCTTCGTCCAGCAGGACCGGGACTGCATCAAGCCGCTCGGCCATTTCGCGCTGGCTCAGCACGACCACCGGCTCGCTGTCGCGCAGCATCTGCGCCAGTCGCTCGTCGGGATACGTTGGATCCAGCGGCACGCAGGCACCACCGGCCTTGAGCGTGGCCAGGACCGCAACCACCATCGACAGGCTGCGTTCGACGCAGATCGTCACGCGCTCATCCGGGCCGACACCGAGCCGGCACAGGTGCCGCGCCAACCGGTTGGCCTGCTCGTTGAGGGCCCGGTAGCTCAGCTGCGCGCCGTCCAGTTCCAGCGCGATGCGCTCCGGGTGTGCGGCGACCTGCTGCTCGAAGGCCTCGTGCACCAGCGCCGGCGCGGTGTACTCGCGCTGGGTGTCGTTGTAGCTGTAGAGCACGCGCTCGCGCTCCCTGGGAGGCAGCGCATCGAGTGCCAGCAGCGACGTATCGGGCGCCTGTTCCAGCGCCTGCGCCAATGCCTGCAGCGCCTGCTGCATGAAGCCGGCGATGCGGTCGGCGGAAACCGACGCATGGATCTCGGAGGTAAGCACGAAGTCGCCGCCCAAGTCATCGACGTACAGGCTGAACGGGTAATTGGTGAGGTCGCGCCCGCCGAGGTAGTGCATGCCCTCGGCGATCTCGCTGTCGCCGAAGCTCTCGCTGCGGCTGTGCCGGTAGTTGAGCAGCGCCGAGAACATGGGCGTGTTCGGCGGCAGGCCGCTGCAGCGCTGCGCCAACGTCAGCGAGGCGTGCTCGTGACGCAGCAGTCCGCTCAGCGCCGCATGGGTCTCGCGCAGGCCCTGCGCCACCCCTCGCCCGCCCAGCACGATGCGCACCGGCAGGGTGTTGATGAACATTCCCATGGCGCGGTCGATTCCCGCACCGCCCTGCATGCGCCCGAACAGCACCGTGCCGAACACGACATCGTCGCGCCCGCTGCACAGGGCCAGCACCCGGGCCCAGGCCAGATGGAACAAACTCGCCGCGCCCACGCCGTGGCGCATGGCGAGCGCGCGCAATTGCGACGACAGCGCCTGCGGCAGCGTGAGGCGGGCCTGCTCGACCTGCGAACCATCGCCCTGCACGTCGAGCAGGCCGAACGGCGCGGTCGGTTCACCTACGTCGCCGAGCATCGTGCCGAAGAACGCTTCGTGTTCCGTGTTGCTCACGCCCTGGCGCGACCGGGCGACGAAGTCGCGGAACGGCACCAGCGCCGGAAGGGCCTCGGCACGCCCCTGCAGCAGCGCCACTACTTCATGCAGAACCTGCTCGGTGGTGGTGTGGTCCAGCGTCAGATGGTGATGCAGCAACTGCAGCAGCCAGCGCCCCGAGACCGGATCGAACGCAGCATGGACCTGCAGCATCGGTGCACGACGCAGGTCCAGGCGCACCCGCCGCGCATCGACGCGTGCCTGCAGCTGCGCCTGCACGTCGCCGCCGGCCGGATCGAAGGACAGTTCGTGCAGCGTCAGTGCGGCGCTGCGCCAGACCACTTGCACCGGCGCATCCAGCCCCTCCCACTGCACGGCGGTGCGCAGGATGTCGTGGCGCCCAATCACCTGCTGCAAGGCAGCCATGAAGCGGTCGAGGCGCATGCGATCGTCGAAGCGCAGCAGGGCGGGAAGCACGTAGGCGTCTCCCTCGCCTTGCAGCAGATGGTGGAACAGGATGCCCTCCTGCAGCGGCGCCAGCGGGTAGATGTCTTGCACGTTGCGCATGCCGCCCGGAACGTTGCTGGCGATCAGCTCGATCTGCGCTTGGCTCAGCTGCACCAGCGGCAGCATCTGCGGGGTGATGTGCTCGCACTGCGCGGGGATCGCGTTGGCCGGCACTGGTGTCGCGCCCTGCCCTGTTTGCGCCACGCGGGCGGCGAGCGCGCTCAAGGTCGGTTCGGCAAACAGATGGCGGATGTCGACTTCCAGGCCTTCGCGCTGCATGCGCTCGACCAGTTGCACGGCAAGGATGGAATGGCCGCCGAGTTCGAAGAAGTTGTCATGGCGGCCGACCTGCTCGACCCCGAGCACTTCCGCCCACAGCCGTGCCAGCGTTTGCTCGGTCGCACCTTGCGGCGGTTCACGGTCGCACTGGTGCCAGGCTCGATGGTCGGGCGCCGGCAGTGCCTTGCGATCGAGCTTGCCGTTCGGCGTCAGCGGCAGCGCGTCCAGCACGACATAGGCCGCCGGCACCATGTAGTCCGGCAAGCGCTCGCGCAAGGCGGCACGCGCGACGGATGGATCGAACGCAGCCCCGGCAACGAGATAGGCCACCAGGCGCGTATCGCCCGGCGTGTGCTCGCGTGCGATCGCGACCGCGTCGTCGACGCCATCGAACCGAATCAGCTGCGCCTCGATCTCGCCCAGCTCGATGCGGAAGCCGCGGATCTTGACCTGGTGGTCGTTGCGGCCGAGGTACTCCAGGCTGCCGTCGGCAAGATAGCGGCCCAGGTCGCCGGTCTTGTACATGCGCGCTCCCGGCACGTCGCTGAACGGATCGGGCACGAAGCGTTGTGCGTCCAGTTCGGGCCGGCGCAGATAGCCACGCGCGACACCGGCGCCGCCGACGTACATCTCGCCTGTGCACCCGACCGGCAACGGCCGGCCCTGCGCGTCGAGCACGTACACGCCCAGGTCGGGAATGCGCGTGCCGATGGGGCTCGCTCCGGCACTGCGTTCGGCGTCGGCAGGCTCCAGCACGCGGTAGGTGACGTGCACGGTGGTCTCGGTGATGCCGTACATGTTGACGAGGCGCGTACCCGCATTGCGCTCTTGCGCGTACCAGGGCTTGAGCGCCGCCATGTCCAGCGCTTCGCCGCCGAGGACGATGCGGCGCAGGGCATGCGGCGGCAGCTCTGCCGGACTGGCTTGGCAGGCGGCGGCGAACTGGCGGAACGCGCTCGGGGTCTGGTTGAGCACGGTCACACCCTGCTCGCACACCAGGCGATGGAACTCCGTCGGTGCGCGGCTGACCGCATGCGGCACCACGACCAGGCGCCCGCCGTGCGTCAGCGCGCCCCACAGCTCCCACACCGAGAAATCGAAAGCGAAGGAATGGAACAGGGTCCACACGTCGTCGCGGCTGAACGCGAACCAGGCCCGGGTCGCGTCGAACAGACGGCTGACCTGGGCGTGCTCGACCATCACGCCCTTGGGCAATCCGGTCGAGCCGGATGTGTAGATCACGTAGGCGAGGTGCGATGGCGCGAGGCCCTCGACTTGCGGGTTGTCGGCAGGGGCTCCGGCCCACGGCGCCTGCTCCCATGGCAGATCCAGGCGCAGTTGCCTGCACGACGGCGGCGGCGGCAGGCGATCGAGCAAGGCGCCGTCGCCGAGCAACACCACCGGCGCGCTGTCGCGCAGCATGTGTGCAAGGCGCTCGTCCGGATACACCGGATCGAGTGGCACGTAGGCGCCGCCAGCCTTGAGCGTGGCCAGGATCGCCACCACCATGTCGAGCCCGCGCTCCAAGCCGATTGCGACAAGGTCGTCCGGCCCGACGCCGATCCCTCGCAGATGATGAGCCAGCTGGTTGGCGCGCCGGTTGAGTTCGCCGTAGCTCAGCTGCCGATGTTCGAACTGCACCGCGACGGCATCGGGGTAGCGCTCGGCCTGGCGTTCGAACAGCACGTGAATCAACGACGGTGCGCCGGTGTCGAGCTGCGGCCGGTTGAAGCCGTGTACGACGAGTTCGCGCTCGGCCTCATCCATCAGCGGCAGGTCGCGCACGAGCGTGTTCGCTTCATCCGTCGCCGTCAGGGCCAGGGCTTGCAGCCGCCGCAGATGCGCAGCCATCTCCTGCGTGGAGAACAGCACCGGGTCGTAATTGAACTCGATGTGCACCGGGCGCCCGTGCTCGTAGTCACGCACATAGACCGCCATCGGCTGGCGCTCATAGCCGTTGTGCAGCGGGAACACCGAGCTGCGGATGCCTTCGTCGAACTCCAGGTCGCCGCGGAAGCTTTCCATCGACAGCGACAGATCGAACAGGCCGCGGCGGTCGCCCACCCCGGCCAGCAGTTCGCGGTGCAGATCGGCCAGGGGGTAGCGCTGGTGGCGGTAGCACTGCTTCAGTTCGGCGGCGACCCTGCGCAGGGTGTTCGCGAAAGTCTCGTGCGGATCGACCGCGATGCCGACCGGGATCGCGCCCGAAAACATGCCGGGCATGCGCCGTTGCGCCGTGCTGGTGCGGTTGTGCACCGGCATGCCGATCACCACTTCGTCTTCGCGCCCGCTCAGGCGCGCGAAGTACATCGCCAGCAACGCCGCCAGGAAATGCGTGCTCGACGCGCCCTGCGCCGCGGCCACTTCGCCCAGGCGGTCGTGGTCGGCTCGGTCCAGCTTCCATACGGCCTGCTCGAACTTGCGATCGAAGCGGCCGCGCCGGGCGTGCGCATCTTCGAACAACGGTGCAGCCAGGCGCGCATGGCGCTGGAGCCAGAATGCGCGATCGCTGGCATAGCGCGAAGAGGCCAGGTACTCGGCATCCTTGCGGATGAAGTCCGCGTAGTCGGCGTCGTCATGACTGTCGCCACGGGCCACGGGCTCGTTGCGCCCGAGCCGGTTGTAGGCGTCGACCACGGCATTGCCGATCAGCGACACCGACCAGCCGTCCGCGACCAGGTGATGAAAGCACGCCAGCCAATAGCCGCGTTCGGGCGCAACCTGCAGCCATTGCATGCGCCACAGCCGCTGGCCGTGCAGCGCGAACGGCGTCAGGAACGCGGCGCGAAGATGGGCCCAGGCGCTCGCCTCCGGATCGGTTTCGCGCGTGAAATCGAAGCGCTGCAACGGCGCATCCACGGCATCGGCGAAACGTTGTTGCACAGCCCCGCCAATACCGGCGCCGGCACTGCGCTCGAGCACGGTGCGCAGCGCCTGATGGCGCCCGGCGACCGAGCGGATCGCCGCCTCCAGGAGATCGGGGTCGGTCGGCCCATCGAGACGGGTCGCGACGCCGATGTTGTAGCAAGGCAGATCCGGCGCCAGCGACTGGTCCAGCCAGACCGCTTGCTGGGGCGAGCTCAGGGGATGGAAGACTTCCTTGCTGCTCACGATTCGCCGCCGTCCGGCACCAGCGTTTCCAGGCGGCGCAGGCGCCGGTGGGCCAGCGCGAGAACGGTCAGTGCCAGGCCGACCGCGCCGCTTACGAAGAACAGAAAGCCGATGCCGCGCCCCGGCCCCGTGCCGAACCAGACGCCGACCGTAGCGCCGAGCGCGCCGCCCGGGCGCAGTGCCGGCTCCAGCACCGCGTCGGCGAGCCAGCCGCCGGCCAGCAGCACCACGCACATCACAAGCATGTTGGACGCGGCGATCAGGGCGAACACGCTGCCCTGCCTACCCATCGGCGCCTTGCGCATCCACAGCGCATGCGAGCAGGCGACCGAGGTGCTGCCGCAGAACAGGCAGACAAACGCCGCCGCGCACCACAAGGCCGGCGTGGTCACGCAACCGGCGAACAGCACCGCCGCGCACTGCAGCGCGTCGCAGGCCAGGATCCATTGCATCAGCCCGCGCCGGATCCAGGCGGTGGCGACCAGGACCGAACCGAGCAGGCCACCGACGATGCCGACCGACATCACCAGGCCCAGCACGTCGCTGGAATGCGTGGAGAGCACCATCGGCGCGAGCAACGTCGTCGCCAGCACCAGCAGGCACTGCACCAGAGCGCCGTAGCCCAGCAATGCGCCCATCAACGGCTGCTCGCGCAGATAGGCCAACGCACCGGAAAAGCTGGCCCCCGCTCCACTCAATAGCGATGTGCTGCGCGTGGACGACTCACCAACGCGCGGCCCGCCGCGCACGTCCGCGCCGGCCCGGGTCAATGCTGCGAACACCAGTGTGGCTCCAGCCAGCAGGAGACACAACTGCGTCGCCATCACCCCCCGCAGGCCCATCCGCGCCATCAGGAAGCCGGCCGCGGCGGGCGCGCCTACCTGCACCAGCGCGCGCGAAATGCCGGTCAGCCCGCCGACTTGGGCGAAGCGGTCCTTGGGCACGAAGCGGCTGACCGCCACCCGGATCGATGGGCGCCGCAGCGCGCCGACCGCCGCCGCGACCGCGGCGTAGGCATACAGCGCGCCGATGCCGAGCCGGCCGGACGGCAAGGCCAGCACGATCGCGAAGGTGCCGGCGATGGCGGCGGCATCGCACGACAGCACCACCCAGCGTCGGTCGTGCCGGTCGGCCAACGCGCCGGCGAACGGCGTGGCCAGCATGCCCGCCAGCGCGGCGGCGAGCACCGAGAACGAGTAGTCCTGCGCGGAGCCGGTCCGGGAAAAAATCCACACGCCCACCGCGAAGCTGACCAGCGTGGTGCCGAGATCGAAGGCCGTCTCGCTCAGCCACAGCAAGGCGAACGTCGATCGCGCGCGCGACGGCGTGTGTTGCAACGGCGGCATGACCGGGTCGTCACGGGTTGAAGTCGCGGCGGCTTCCACGGTCACTTCCTGCATAACGTGCGCTCTCTGAAATTCCCGCGCTCGATGAATGAACGCGGGTGGTGCTGCGGGTGGCGAGCGAGGGATTTTTCGCGGCCTGACCGCGAGGTGATGCACGATTATTCCGCGCTGCAGCACGGTAATTGCGGCAGCCAACAAATGACGCACTATTTAAATTTGTTGATGCGGACAGATGAGAACTTCGGAATTGATCGGCTGATTCAATTACGAAAATCTGTTCTGTTTTTGCCCTTTTTGCTGACGCAGCTGCGTCACTTTTCCCGCAAAAACGTATTGTGCAAACTCAAAGAGACGGCGGAGTCAAATCTGAAGTGCAACATCCTGTCTCCCCTACGGCGTTCAGGTGCAAGACAGGGTCGCGGATTTCCGCTGAAATACGACCTGATCGACGTAGTAATTCCGCCTAATGCGAGTTTTCGCAAAACCCTGTCCTGCGAATTCCGGGATATGGAAAATTCAGAACGGCAAGCCTCGGAGTAAGAAAAAAGAAAAAGAAAAAGGCGCCCAGCAATGCCGGGCGCCTTTTTCTTTTTAATGAATTCGTTAGCAGTTTTTCAACCGCTCGATGTGGATTTCAACAACTGTCGGGCGACACGAAAAGTGAAGCGTTTTTTCGCCCAGGCTCAGCATCAAACCGGTGCGTAGGCGCCTGTGCCTCCAGGCCAGGGCGTAAGCACCTCATAGCCTTCGGACGTTACAGCCACCATGTGTTCCCACTGGGCGGACAGAGACCGGTCCTTTGTCACGACTGTCCATCCGTCAGGCAACTGTCTGGTTTCGCGCTTGCCTGCGTTGAGCATCGGTTCGATGGTGAAAACCATCCCCGGCTCCAGCCTGAGGCCTCCCCCGCGCTGCCCATAGTGCAGCACCTGCGGCTCATCGTGGTAGATCTGGCCGATGCCGTGCCCGCAGTATTCGCGCACCACGCTGAATTGCTCCCGGTGGGCAACCGACTGGATGGCATGGCCAACATCGCCCAGAGTCGCTCCGGGCTTGACCTGCCGGATTCCGGCCAGCATTGCTTCGTACGTCGTCTCCACAAGGCGTCGAGCCAACACACTGGGAGCTCCGACGTAGTACATGCGACTTGTGTCGCCAAACCAGCCGTCCTTGATGACGGCGACATCGATGTTGACGATGTCGCCCTTCTTCAGAATCTTGTCGGCCGAGGGGATGCCGTGGCAAACCACCTGGTTGACGGAAGTGAGAACGGTCTTCGGATACCCCTGATACCCCACGTTCGCTGGAATGGCGCCCTGGACATTCACGATGTGGTCGTGGCAGATCCGGTCGAGCGTCTCCGTGCTCACCCCCGGCACGACGTAGGGCTCGATCATGGCTAGAACCTCTGCGGCAAGCCTGCCGGCACGCCGTGACATTTCGAGCTCCTCGGCGGACTTGATGGGAACGCCGTGAGCCATCAGTGTTTTCCGCTCGAGGACGCGCGGGGCTTGCCGGGTTGAGTCGTGACAGCCGCGGCGATGTCCAGCCCCCCCGCGAGTTCAGCCTGTATCAACAGTTGGCAGACTTCCCGGTAGTCCAGCTCCGGGTGCATCTCGGTCAGCATGCCGACCCGCATCCAGTGCTCTGCCTGTGCATTGATGGACCTGCTGAGAGCGTTCCCCGCCACTCGCAGGTTCTCGTGCATCAAGTCCGAAATTTTTACGATGCCCATCGGCGACCCCTATATGAAACGTATATGAATTATATACGTCTCGTATGGCCCTGCTTGTATGGCCCTGCTTGTATGGCCATGCTTGTATGGCCATGCACTTGATCGAGCACAGCACCACCCAGCGCCGGCATCTCGAGCAGACGTATGAATGGAGCGATACCTGAACTCTTAAACTCTCTCCGCTCGCCAAACAGACAACAACCGAGGAGAGAGAACTTGCGTATTCAAACCGCCCGCCTGACGGCCGGCGTGCTGCTCGCGTGCGCCGCTTTCGTGGCGCACAACACCGCTCACGCCGCATCGCCAACCACCCCGTCCACCACTGCCCCCGCTTCGACCGCCAGTTCACTGGAAGCCGAACAGGACGCCGCATTCAAGGCCGCCAAGGCCGTGCAGAAAGCCGGCCCCGCCGACATCGTGCTGCGCGACCAGGCCCACCTGCAGCTGCCCGCCGGCTACGTGTGGGTGCCGACGCCCGCGGCCGCGCAGTTGATGCGCAGCATGGGCAACCGCACCGACGACACCTTTGTCGGCGTAGTCTTCCCCGCCGACGACGCCGACTGGATGGCCGTCGTGAAGTTCGTCAAGGAGGGCTACATCAAGGACGACGACGCGAAGGACTGGAACGCCGACGACCTGCTCAAGAGCCTGAAGGAGGGCACCGAGGCCGCCAACGAGGAGCGCGCCAAGCGCGGCATTCCCGCCATCGAGGTCACGGGCTGGGCGCAGAAGCCGCAGTACGAGGCTGCGTCGCACCGCCTCGTGTGGTCGGCCCTGTCCCAGCGCAAGGGCAGCACCGACGGCAACCAGGGCGTCAACTACAACACCTACGCGCTGGGCCGCGAGGGCTACCTGAGCCTGAACCTCATCACCAACGCGAAGGACCTCGACAAGTACAAGCCCGACGCGAGCAAGCTGCTCGGCGCGATCCAGTACGACGACGGCAAGAAGTACGCAGACTTCAACTCCTCGACCGACAAGGTCGCCGCCTATGGCCTGGCCGCGCTGGTGGCAGGCGTGGCAGTGAAGAAGCTGGGCCTCTTCGCCATCGCCCTGGCCTTCCTGGCCAAATTCGCCAAGCTGGCCGTGGTGGCGGGCGGCGCGGCGCTCTGGGGCATCGCGAAGCTGTTCAAGCGCAACAGCAACTAGCAAGCAGCAGCCCCGTGCGGACGAGCCTCCGCACGAGGCGCTGCACGCCGCACCGGAACAGCACGCGAACCGGGCGATTCAATGTGCGAAAAATCAGAACAATGCTGACGGAATATTGATCCACAGCGATTGGTTCCCAGGGCTAATCTCGCAACGATCCGACCAACACAGGATCGTTCATGCCCCCCCACCTGAAACTCACCTTCGCCCGCCCTGCTCGCTTTGCCGCACGGGCCGCGGCCGCGCTCGCCGCCCTGGTCCTCCTGCTGTCTGCCACCGTGGCGCAGGCCCAGAACAAGCCGCTGAAGCCCGTGACCATCGCGCTGGGCACGCAGGTCGTCAACGTCACCTACCCCTGGCTGACGCTGCCCATCGCGCTGGGCTACTGGAAGGACGAGGGCTACGACGTGAAGATCGTCACCACCGGAGGCTCGCTGCAGGGCATCCAGCAGATGGTGGCCGGCGGCGTCGATTTCGCGCAGATCAACTCCACCGGGCTGATCCAGGCCAACACCGAGAACAACGTCGCCGTGCGCGGGCTCATGGGCACGGGCGTGATCGACTGGGGCGTGGGCGTGCCGCAGGACAGTCCCGTGAAGACGGTGGCGGACCTCAAGGGCAAGAAGATCGGCATCTTCAGCCTGGGCACTGGCGGCATGCCGCTGCTCAAGGGCTACCTGCGCGCCAACGGCGTCAACCCCGACACCGACGTGCAGATCATTGCCACCGGTGCCGGCGCGCCGGCGCTGGAGGCGATGCGCGCTGGCCGCGTGCAGGCGTTGATGTTCTGGGGCTCCGCGCTCACCGGCTTCCAGAACGCGGGCGCGAACATGCGCATATTGTTCGATCCGACGTGGCGCTCGCTGCCCGACTTCACCTTCGCCACGATGCAGAAGACCATCGACGCCGACCCGGCCATGGTCGAGGCCATCGCGCGCGGCGCGGCCAAGGCGACGCTGTTCGCACAGACCGATCCCGAGTGCGCCCGCCAGATCCACTGGAAGCACTTTCCCGGCGCCAAGCCCACGGGTGCTGACGAGGCCACGCTCGCCAAGTGGGACCTTGCGCTCCTGCAGACGCAACTCCAGACGATGGCCGACGCACAGACCATGAACGGCGGCAAGCTGATCGGCTCGATGAGCCCGGCCGCCTACGGCCGAATGCAGGACGCGATGCTCAAGGACGGCCTGATCAAGCGCACGCTGCCGCCCGAGTCGATGCTCTACCTGAAGCCCGGCTTCGTCGAGGCCATCAACCGCTTCGATCGCAACGCCGTCATCGAGGCCGCCAAGGCCTGCAAGGGGCTGTGACGTGACGCCCGAACAATTCGTCGCGGGCCTGCCCAAGGCCGAACTGCACATGCACATCGAAGGCTCGATCGAGCCCGGGCTTTTCCTGCGGCTGGCCCGGCGCAACGGCGTGGACATCCGCTGGCAGACGGAAGAAGAGCTGCGCGCCGCCTACCGCTTCACCGACCTGCAGGACTTTCTGAACCTGTACTACGACGGCTGCCGTGTGCTCGTCCAGCCGCAGGACTTCCACGACGTGACGCGCGACTACCTGCGCCGCGCGCATGCCGATCGCGTGCTGCATGCGGAAATGTTCCTGGGCGTGCAAGGCCACACCAGCCGCGCAGTGCCGCTGGCCGTGATGATGGAAGGCGTGCTCGGCGCCATGGAAGCCGCGCAGGCCGAACACGGCATCAGCTCGGGCCTGATCGTCGTCGTGCAGCGCCACCGCAGCGAAGACGAGGCGCTCGCCCTTCTCGACGACCTGCGCCCCTGGTACGACCGGCTGCTGGGCTTCGGCCTTGGCGGTGCGGAGCTGGGCAACCCGCCCTCGAAGTTCGCCGAGTTCTTCCGCCGCTGCCGCGAACGCGGCTTCAAGGTGGTGGCGCACGCGGGCGAGGAAGGTCCGGCCGCCTATGTGCGCGAAGCGGTCGAACTGCTGCAGGTGCAGCGCCTGGACCATGGCAACGCCTGTCTCGACGACCCTGCGCTCGTCGCGCAACTCGCGCAGCAGCGCATTCCGCTCACGGTGTGTCCGCTGTCCAATCTCAAGCTGCAGCTGGTGCCTTCGATGGCTGCGCACCCGCTGCGCAGGCTCATGGACGCAGGCCTGTGCGTGACCGTCAACTCGGACGACCCCTCCTACTTCGGCGGCTACGTCAACGACAACTACCTTGCGTGCCAACAGGCGCTCGGCCTCGGGCGCGACGACATGGTGAGCTTGGCGCGCAACAGCTTCGAGGCTGCCTTCATCACGCCGCTGCAACGCTCCGCCGCGCTTCGCGCCATCGATGCATGGGTGGCCCACGGCGCGGGGCAGGCACCGGCATGAACGCAATCGTTCAATTTCCGCCGAGACGGACGACGCTGCAGGAAGCATCGGGCGCCGTACCGGCGTTCCGCTTCGAAGGCCTGCACAAGACCTTCCGATCGAAGGACGGCGCGGATGTGGTCGCGCTGCACGACGTGAGCTTCAGCGTCGAACGCGGCGAGTTCGTCACTGTGGTCGGCCCGAGCGGCTGCGGCAAGAGCACCTTGCTGCGCATCCTGGCCGGCCTCGAGCGCGCGAGCCGCGGCACGGTCGAGCTCGGCGGGCGACGCCACACCGGGCCGAGCCGCGATGTGGGCGTGGTGTTCCAGGCGCCCGTGCTTCTGCCGTGGCGCAACATCCTCGACAACGTGCTGGTGCCCGCACAGATCCAGGGGCGCGACCCCAAGGTCGCGCGCGAACGTGCCCTCCACTACCTGCATCTGGTGGGGCTGGCTGGCTTCGAGACCAAGTACCCCGGCGAACTCTCCGGCGGCATGCAGCAGCGCGTGGGCATTGCGCGGGCGCTGGTCAACGACCCGATGCTGCTGCTGATGGACGAGCCCTTCGGCGCGCTCGATGCCATGACGCGCGAGACCATGAACGTCGAGCTGCTGAAGCTGCGCGAACGCACCGGCGCCACGATCATGCTCGTGACGCACAGCATTCCGGAAGCCGTGTTCCTCGGCGACCGCGTGATCGTCATGTCGCCGCGGCCCGGGCGCGTCACGAAGGTCATCGACGTCGACCTGCCCGCCGCCCGCACGCTGGAGCTCATCAACACCGAGAGATTCGGCAGCCATGTCCGCGACATCCGGACCAACCTGAACGCCAGTGGAGGGCTCGACGGATGAGCACCGCGAACACCGAGAACATCGACTTCGAGCCGCCCGCGCCGTGGCTCACCCCCTCGCGGCGCAAGGCGCTGATCGTGGCCGTCTTCGTGGCCGTGATTGCCGCATGGCAGCTCGTGGTGAGCGCGCTGGGCATCTCGCACCTGATCTTCCCGGGGCCAGCGGGCGTGGCCCGCTCCATCTATGACGTCTTCCAGTCGGGCGAGGTGTGGCCGCACCTGTGGGTGACGCTCTACGAGATTCTTGCGGGCTTCGCGCTCGGCGCGTTCGCTGGTTTCCTGCTCGGCGCGCTGATCGGCCAGAGCGCGCTGCTCGAACTGGTGCTCTACCCGTACGTCGTCGCGTTCCAGACCGTGCCCAAGGTGGCCGTGGCGCCGCTGTTCGTGCTGTGGTTCGGCTTCGACACAACGTCGAAGGTCGTGATCACCGCGACCATCGTGTTCTTTCCGGTGCTCGCCAACACGATCGTGGGGCTTCGCTCGGCGCCCAGGGATCAGATCGACCTGATGCGCGCATTCACGGCGTCTTCCTGGCATGTGTTCCGCATGGTCCGGCTGCCGCACGCGCTGCCGTATGTGTTCGCGGGGCTGGACATCGGCATCGTGCTGGCCGTGATCGGCGCGATCGTGGGCGAGTTCGTTGGCGCCCAGGCCGGGCTGGGCTATCTCATCCTGCAGCGCAACTTCTCGATGGACGCGGCGGGCATGTTCGCGATCCTCATCGTTCTCTCGGCCATCGGCATCGTGCTGCACGGCCTGATGAAGGCGATTGCGCGGCGCGTGGTGTTCTGGGCGGACGCGTTCACCGACCTGTCTCGCGGCACATGAAGCAACAACACAACCCCTACAAAGGAGCAACGCAATGATCCAAGACGAACAGAAGCTCGAGGCACCCCGCAGGGCCTCCGCGCAGGAAATGCCGATCCTCGACCTGGGCCCGTGGCTGGCCGGCGGCCCGATCGGGCCGGTGGTCGAGCAGTTCAAGGCCGCATGCACCAACACCGGTTTCTTCTACGTCAGGAACCACGGGGTGCCGCAGGCCGTGATCGACACCGTGTTCGACGCCACCCGCCGCTACATGTCGCTGCCGCTGGAGGAGCGACTGAAAGACCGCATCGACGAGCGCTTCCGGCGCGGCTTCATGCCCATGGGCGTCACGCAGCATCCAGGCCACAAGCCGGACCTGAAGGAGAGCTACGAACTCGGCATGGACCTGCCGCTGACGGACCCCGACGTGGCAAACGGGCGGCCGCTGCACGGCCCCAACCGCTGGCCTGCGGACAAGCCCTGGCTCGAGCCCGCGGCCATGGCGTACTTCAACGCCACCATCGAGCTCGGCCGCAACCTGCTGAAGATCTTCGCCTCGGCCGTAGGCAAGGACGAAGGCTTCTTCCTGCAGTACGCCACCAAGCCGATGGTGCAGTCGCGGCTCTTTCACTACCCGCCGCAGGAGTCGTTCACCAACCTGGAACTCGGCGCCGCCGCGCACACCGACTACGGCATGCTGACCGTGCTGGCGCAAGACCCTATCGGCGGCCTCGAACTGTGCACACGCGGTGGGGAATGGGTGGCTGCGCCCTACGTTGAAGGAACGCTGGTCATCAACCTGGGCGACCTGGTGAAGGTGTGGACCAACGACGTCTACGTGTCCAACAGGCACCGCGTCGCGAACCGCACGGGCAAGGAGCGCTACTCGATCCCCACATTCTTCAACCTCGACTACGACACGCCCGTGGCCTGCCTGCCCGAGTTCGCGCCCGGCGAAGGCGAGCCCAGCCATGCGCCCATCAAGTCGGGCGACTACCTGGTGCGACGGTTCGCGGCCGTGCAGAAGTACAAGACGCCTGCGGAGTTGGCCGCGGGGTAAGGCTTCAGGGCCTCAAGCGGCGGGGCGGCCCTGTTCGGCACGCTGCTCCGCCTCTTCCAGCGCAACCGTGAGTTCCGAGAGAAATGCAGCCACCGGTATCGGCAGGCTGCGGCCCTTGTGCACGCACAGCGCCAGGCGCTGCGGCCTGGCGCGCGGGTCTTTCAGCGGCACATAGGAGCCAGCCCTGGGACGCCCGAACGGGTCTTCCAGCGGCGTGGTCGTGAACGTGAGGCACATGCCCTCTGCCGCCACGTTGCGCATGAGCTCGTAAGAGTTGGTCTCCAGCGCGATGCGCGGTCGGATCTTCGCCTTCGCGAGCATCTCGTCGTACTGCTGCTTGGCCCACAGCGACGAGTCGAGCGACGACAGGCTGTACTCGGCGCAATCCGAAAGCCGCAGCGACTTGTAGCCCTCGAGCGGATGCCCGGTGGGCACCAGCACATAGAGCGGCAGCAGCCGCGTATAGACCATCGAAAGATCCTGGAACGCGATGTCCCCGAAGGTGAAGCAGGCGTCGAGGTCGTCTTCGAGCAGCATCTCCGCCAGCGTGGGACTGCCGCTGACCTTCACGCTGAACGAGATGCCCGGGTAACGCTTGGCAAAGCCGGAGAAGAACTGCGGCATGAAGTCGCGCGTCAACGATTCGGGCATGCCGAAATTGACGTGGCCCCGCTTGAGGCCCTGCAGCGCCTCGATCTCGGAATGCAGCCGCCCGGACTCCTTGACGACGTTCTTGTGATACCGCATCAAGATCTCGCCGGCCGCCGTGAGCTTGACCTTGCCGCGCCCCTGGCGCCGCTCCAGCAAAGGTGCGCCCAGCGAGTCCTCGAGCATGGCGAGTTGCCTGCTGATGGCGGATGCCGCGACGTACAGGTTCTCGGAAGCCGCCCTGATCGAACCGGTGCGAACGACTTCGGCGAAGTACCGAAGCGAGGTCGTGGAGACAAGACTCAAGAAGAAACTCCGTGGGCTGGGCGCAAAGCAAGAGCGCCGCGGAGATTCTTGCACGCATCCCGCCCGCCTGGCGCGGCGAATGCGATGCAGGCGCCGTGCCTCAGCGAACGGTGAAGCGCGGCGCGCGCTTGGCTACGAACGCCGCCACGCCCTCGCGCGCATCGGCGCTGCCGGCACGTTCGCGCAGCAGCTTCTGCTCCAGCGCCAGATGCTCATCGAAAGGCCGGCCCGGCACACCGGCGCACAGGGTCTTGATGGCCGCGAACGATCCGCTCGCGCCATGGGCGAGCCGCGTGACGAGTGCTTCGGCGGCGGCTGCGAGTTCGGCATCCGCGTGGAGCGCATCGACGGCGCCCCACGCCAGGCAGCGCTGGCTGTCGACGGCATCGCTCAGCATCAGCAATTGCTGCGCACGCACCGGCCCCACGCGGCGCGCGAGGAAGTACGAGGCGCCCGCATCCGGCGACAGCCCGATGGCAGCGTAGCCCGTGCGCAGCTTCATCGATTCGGCGGCAAGCACGAAGTCGCCGCACAGCGCGAGCCCCACGCCGGCGCCGCCCACCGCTCCGTTCACCGCCACGACCAGCGGCGCCGGGTTGTTCGACAGGCGCAGCAATGCCGGGTGCAGGCTGTCCAGCATCTCGCTCACCAGCTCGGGCAACGCCTCGCCGGCCGCCACGAATTCATCGATGGCGCCGCCGGCGCAGAACACCCTGCCCTCGCCGGTCAGCAGGATGACGCGCGGCTTCTGCGCCAGCACTTCGTCGATGGCCCGCACCAGCGCGCGCCCGTTCACCAAGCCAAGGGCATTCGCGCGCTCGGGCCGCTTCAGCACGATGCGGCCGATGCCCTCCTCCACGCCCCAGGCAATACCTTCGCTGATGTTCATGCTCAGACCCCCGTGAGCCCGCCGGTGCACATCAGCGTCTGCCCGCTCACGTAGTCGGATTCGGGCGCGCACAGCAGGTACACCGCGCCTGCGGCTTCTTCGGGCGTGCCGCCGCGTCCCAACGGAATGGACTGCTCCATCATCGCCAGCAGCCCCGGGTTGATGCCCACCTTGATCTCGCGGCCCTCGATGTTCGCAGTGGTGGCTTCGGCGGTGCTCGCGGTCAGCCGCGTCTGGATGAAGCCGAAGGCCACGCAGTTTACGGTGACGTTCATGCGGCCCCACTCCTTGGCCAGTGTCTGCGTCATGCCGACGATGCCGGCCTTGGCCGCCGAGTAGTTGGCCTGCCCCGCGTTGCCGAACAGCCCCGCCACCGACGAGATGTTGACCACCTTGCGCACAACGCGCTGGCCCGCCTCGGTCTCGGACTTCGACAGCGCGCGGATCACCGGCTGCGCCGCGCGCAGGATGCGGAACGGTGCCGTGAGGTGCACGTCGATCATGGCGTACCACTGCTCGTCGGTCATCTTCTGCACCACGCTGTCCCAGGTGTAGCCGGCGTTGTTGACGATGATGTCGAGACCCTTGAATTCGTTCACCGCCGTGCCGACGAAGCGCTCGGCAAAGTCCGGTGCGGCCACGCTGCCGACGCAGGCCACCGCTTCTCCGCCGGCAGCACGGATGGCCTGTACGGTCTCTTCAGCCGGCCCGGCATCGAGGTCGTTGACGACGATGCGCGCACCTTCGGATACGAGCTTGAGCGCGATGGCCCGGCCGATGCCGCGACCCGAACCTGTGATGAGGGCGACCTTGCCGCCGAGCTTGAGTGTCATGTCTCTATTCTTTCTTCGGTTGATCTCAGCGCAGCGCGACGAGCGCCTCGCCCGCAATGCGCGTCTGCCCATACTGGTTGGCGCTGAGCACCTCGACGCGCACGCAGCGCTCGCCGTTGTGCTCGAGCTTCTCGACCACGCGCCCGCTGCACCGCACCGCATGCCCCAGGTGCGTGATGCCCTGGAAGCGCACGTCGAAACGGCGCAGTTGCGATTGCGGCGCCCACTGCGTGATCAGCCGGCCGAGCCAGGCCATTCCCAGCATGCCCTGCGCGAACACGTCGGGCATGCCGGCCTTGCGCGCGAAATCGGTGTCGATGTGAATGGGGTTGTGGTCCCCCGAGGCGCCGGCGAACAGCGCGAGCGTGGTGCGGTTCACAGGCGGCAGCTGCAGCGAGGGCAGCTCGTCGCCGATGTTCACGGCGTCGTAGTTCAAGGCATTCATCGGTGCGGGTTCCTTCCTTCAGTGGCGGCAGACGATCACCGTGCGCAGCTCGGCCACCAGTTCGTCGCGCTGGTTGGTGGCGCGCGATGTCTTGATGACGAATTCGAGCGCACCGTTCTTCTTGTCGTAGATGTCGGTGATGGTGGAGCGCACCGTCACCGTATCGCCCACGCAGGCCGGCCGGTGGTAGCTGAAGCCCTGCTCGCCGTGCAGCAGCTTCGACAGCGGAATCTGCAGGTCGGCCAGCAACCGGTCGGACGCACCCGAGTCGAGCTCGGCCGCGAACAGGAAGGTCGGCGGTGCGGGCAGGTCGGGGTAGCCGGCGTCACGCGCGGCGGCGGCATCGGTGTAGACGGGGTCGGTCTCGCCGATGGCCTTGGCGAAGAATTGCAGGCGGCTGCGCTCGATGGGCAGTACCGAAGGCGGCAGCTCGTGGCCGATCCATTTCTTGTCGATCATCGGGTGGCCTTTCTCAGACGCGCTCGTAGAGCGTCACCACGCAGGCGCCGCCCAGCCCGAGGTTGTGCTGCAGTGCCATCCGCGCACCCTCGACCTGCCGTTTGTCGGCTGTGCCCCGAAGCTGCTGGACCAGCTCCGTGCATTGCGCCAGCCCCGTGGCCCCGAGCGGATGCCCCTTCGACAGCAGCCCGCCCGACGGATTGGTCACCACCTTGCCGCCATAGGTGTTGTCGCCATCGACCACGAACTTCTCGGCGCCGCCCACCGGGCACAGGCCCAGCGCCTCGTAGCTGATGAGTTCGTTGTGCGCGAAGCAGTCGTGCAGCTCGACCACGTCCACGTCTTGCGGGCCGACGCCGGCCGCGTCGTACACCTTCTGCGCGGCCTCCTGCGCCATGCTGAAGCCGACCACCTCGCGCATGTCGCGGCTCTCGAAGGTGATGGGCCGGTCGGTGGTCATGGCCTGCGCCTTGATGCGCACGCTGCGGTCCAGCCCGTGGCGTTCGGCAAAGCGGGCCGAGCACACGATGGCCGCGGCTGCGCCGCAGGTGGGCGGGCAGGCCATCAGCCGCGTCATCACGCCGGGCCACATGACGGGCGCGGCCATCACCTCGTCTTCGGTGACGACGGTGCGGAACAGCGCCACCGGGTTGTTCGACGCATGGCGGCTGGCCTTGGCGCGGATCTTCGCGAAGGTCGACATCTGCGTGCCGTACTGCTGCATGTGCGCGAGCCCTGCACCGCCGAAGTAGCGCAGCGCGAGCGGCACCTGCTCATTGCCGACCAGCTCGTCGGTGATGCTTTCGAAATGGTCGAAGGGGCTGGGCCGGTCGTTGAACACCGCGCCGAGCGCGCCGGGGCTCATGTGCTCGAAGCCCAGCGCCAGCACGCAGTCGGCGGCGCCGCTGGCCACGGCCTGGCGCGCGAGGAACAGCGCGGTCGAGCCGGTGGAGCAGTTGTTGTTGACGTTGACGACCGGAATGCCCGTCATGCCCACTTCATACAGCGCGCGCTGGCCGGCGGTGGAGTCGCCGTACACGTAGCCCACGTAGGCCTGCTGCACCAGCTCGTAGCCGATGCCGGCGTCTTTCAGCGCCGCATTCGTGGCATGGGCGGCCATCTGCGGATAGGGCTGGTTCGCGCCCGGCTTGGTGAACGGGATCATGCCGACCCCGACGACATAGACGTCTTGACTCATGAGAGGCTCCTTGGAGGTTCGAATAAGAAAACAGACAGGCTCAGGCTACGCCTCGCTGGCGGTCTTGCCAAAAGGGTTCGCGCAGCTTTGTCTTCAGCACCTTGCCGGCGCCCGACAGCGGCAGCGCGTCGAGGATGGCCACGCTGCGCGGGCACTTGTAGTTGGCAATCAGCGTCTTGCAGTGCGCGATCAGCTCCTCGGTCTTGATTGCCTGCCCCGGCTTGAGCACCAGCGCGGCATGCACCGCCTCGCCCCACTCCTCGCTCGGAATGCCGATGACGGCGCAGGCGGCCACCGCGGGATGCTGGTTGATGGCGTTCTCTACCTCGGCCGAATAGACGTTCTCGCCGCCGCTGATGATCATGTCCTTCAGCCGGTCGACCACGAAGATGAAGCCGTCGTCGTCCATGTAGGCGCCGTCGCCGGTGTGCATCCAGCCGTCGCGCAGCGCGGCGGCCGTCTGCTCGGGCTTGTTCCAGTAGCCCTGCATCACGTTGGGGCCGCGCACGGCCACTTCGCCGACGGTGCCGCGCGGCACCTCCTTGTCGTCGGCATCAACCACGCGCACTTCCATGCACACGGCGGCGCGGCCCGCCGAGCGCAGCTTGCCGTGCTTGCGGCCTTCGGCCGTGTGGAAGTACGCGGGGTTGAGCGTGGCGATGGGCGACAGCTCGGTCATGCCATAGGCCTGCACGAACCCGACACCCGGAAAGGCCTCCATCGCGCGGTTCAGCACGGCTTCGGAGATTGGCGAGGCACCGTAGGTGATGTTCTTCAGGCTGCTCAGGTCGCGCGACTCCCGCATGGCGGGGTGGTCCACCAGCATCTGGATCATGGTGGGTACCAGCAGCAGGCTGGTGACGTGGTTGCGCTCGATGGCGTTGAGCACGCCCTCGGGCGTGAACATCGGAATGATCGCGTGCGTGTTGCCCGCAAACCAGTGCGGCGTGGCCAGGCCCATGTCGGCCAGGTGGAACATCGGCGCGGCATGCAGGTAGCAGCCGCCGGCCGGGGCCAGCCCCTCTGCCTGCGCCGCGAGCGCCGAGCTGCAGATGTTGGTGTGGCTCAGCATCACGCCCTTGGGGAAACCGGTGGTACCGCCGGTGTAGAAGATGCCGGCCAGGTCTTCGCCGCGGCGCACGGCGTCGGGCATCGGCTGGGCGGCGTCGATCAGGCCTTCGTAGCTGTGCATGCCGGGCGGCACCGGGCCGTCGCCGCAGTAGACGACTTCGCGCAGGCTCTTCGACTGGCCACGCATCTGCTCGACCACCGGCCGGAAGGTCTCGTCGACCAGCAGGATGCTGGAGCCCGAGTCTTCCAGCGAGTAAAGAATCTCGGCAGCCGACCAGCGGATGTTGCAGGGGTTGAGCACCCCGCCGCCCCAGGGCACGGCCATCTGGTACTCGAGATAGCGGTCGGAGTTGAGCGACAGCATGGCAACGCGGTCGCCCGCCTGCATGCCCAGCCGCTGCAGCGCACCGGCCAGGCGTGCGACCCGTTCGGCAAAGTCGCGGAAGCTCCGTGCACGGCCGGCAAAGCGCACGGCAATGGCATCGGGGCGCTGCTGCACGGCCCGGTGAAGGCCCTGGGTGAGGTACATGGGTTTGTCTCCGTCTCGTTCTTGTGTAGCCGCATGGTAGAAATCCGGCGGCTGCCCGGCGATTGCACTTCGCTTCGATCGCATGGCAGAAAACGTCAATCGACAGGACTCATGCTGCAACCGCCCGTCACCATTCCGATCGCCTTCGTCCACGGCATGCTGTCGGGCATTCGTGCGCGCGGCGGCGAAGCGCCGATCGATATCGACATGGCACTGGAAGACGCGGGCATCGCCCCCGCCCTGCTCGACGAGACCGGCGCGCGCATCACGGCCGAGCAGTACGTGGCGTTGTTCGCACTGCTGATGGACCGGATGGACGACGAGGCACTGGGCTTTCTCACCCGGCGCCTGCGCCGCGGCAGCTTTGCGCTGATGACGCGCTCCACGCTGGGCGCGCGCACCTTCGAGGTGGCGCTGCGCCGCGTGGCCCACACCTTCAGCCTGCTGCAGGACGACCTGTCGCTGGTGCTGCTGCACGAAGGCCCGCTCGCGGGCTTCGGCGTGAGGCTGAACATCCAGCCCGCCACGCACCAGAACTTTCTGCACGAGCTGATGCTGCGGGTGTACTGGCGGCTTTTCGCATGGCTGCACGGCGGCCGGCTGGTGGCGCGCCGCTTCGACTTCGGCTTCGAGCTGCCGCCCTATGCGGACGGCTACGCCAAGGTGTTCCCGGGGCCGCTGCAGTTCGGCCAGCCGCTGTCGGCCATGTGGTTCGACGCCAGCGCGCTCGACACGCCGGTGCACCGCGACGCACAGGAGATGCAGGTTTTTCTGGCGGCCGCGCCGGCCAACGTGATCCTGCCCCGGCTCGCCGAGCAGGCCGTGAGCGCGCGGGTGCGGGCGGTGCTGCAGCAGCACCGCCCGGCATGGGCCGACCTCGCGACAACGGCGAGCGTGCTGCACATGTCGGTCAGCACGCTGCAGCGGCACCTGGCGACCGAGGGCACCTCGTTCCAGGCGCTGAAAGACCAGTTGCGGCGCGACCTCGCCATCGTGCGGCTCAACACCAGCACCGTGCCGCTCGCGGTGCTGGCGGAGGAGCTGGGCTTTGCCGACAGCGCGGCGTTCCAGCGGGCCTTCAAGGCATGGACTGGTGGTGCACCGGGGTCGTACCGGCGGCGCGCGCCAGTGGATTGAGTTTTCAGGACTTTCCGAAATTACAGCCATCCACGCGACAATCCGGCGCATGGCAACTTCCTCCGATCTCCCTCCCCTCAACCGCCAGTTCGTCGCCCATTTCGGCGAGATGGGCAGCAAGTGGGGCATCAACCGCACCGTCGGGCAGATCTACGCGCTGATCTTTTTGTCGGAGCGCGCGCTCAACGCCGACGAGATCGCCGAGCTGCTCGAGTTCTCGCGCTCGAACGTCAGCATGGGCCTGAAGGAGCTGCAGGCTTGGCGGCTGGTGCACCTGCGGCATCACCCGGGCGACCGGCGCGAATACTTCGAGGCGCCTTCGGACGTGTGGGAAATCTTTCGCGTGCTGGCCGAGGAGCGCCGCCGCCGCGAGATCGAGCCCACGCTCTCGATGCTGCGCAACGCCCTGCTCGAATCGCCCACGAGCGACGCCGAGCGCCACGCGCAGGAGCGCATGCGCGAAATGCACGACCTGATCGACCGGCTGATGAAGTGGTTCGACGACGTGCAGCGGCTCGCGCCCGAGACCGCCATGAAGCTCATGGGCATGGGCGCGACCGTGACGAAGGTGCTGACGCTCAAGGACCGCATCACCGGCGGCGCAGCGTCGAAGAAGAAGGCCGCCGAATAGGCCTGCAGCCTCTAGAGCCGCTCCTGCCCCGCCGGCGGCTCGGGCGTTCCGAGCTTGGCCTTGCGCACGGCCTCGTCGTCCATGAGTTCGTACCACATCGCATTGAGTACGGCGAAAGCGGCTGCCAGCGGCAGGCCGAGGATCCAGGCGAAGTACCACATCTTTTTTCTCCTCTGTTCGTTCAGTAGGCGTGGCCGCTCTCGTCGCGGATGGCCTGCTCGTCGACCTTGCCCCACAGCACGTGATAGACCCAGCTGGTGTAGGCCACGATCAGCGGAATGAAGAAGGCCGTGACCACCAGCATGATGAACAGCGTGAGGTGGCTCGACGACGAGTCCCACACCGTGAGGCTGGCGCGCGGATCGATCGACGACGGCAGGATGAACGGGAACATCGACGCTCCCACGCTGAGGATGATGCCGGCGATGCCGAGCGCCGCGGTCAGCAGCGCGAGCACCGGGCGGCGCAGCGCGAGCCCGAGCAAAGCACCCAGCGCGCCGACGAAGCCGGCCGCCGGTGCGGCGAGCGTCCACGAGTGCGCCGCGTAGTTGACGGTCCATGCGCCAGCATGCAGCTCGACTGTCTTCAGCATCGGATTCGACGGCCCCACCGCATCGACCACGCTGCTGATGCGGTAGCCGCCGATGCTCGTCGCCAGCAGCACACCGGCCAGTGCGTACAGCGCGATGGTGAGCACGGCGGCAACCATGCCGTAGGTGCGTGCACGCTCGGCCACCGGCCCGGCAGTCTTCAGCAGCAGCCATGCCGCGCCGTGCATCACGAGCATTGCCACCGACACCAGACCGCACAGGATCGCGAACGGATTCAGCAGGCCGAAGAAGCTGCCGTCGTAGAAGATGTGCATGTCGGCACTGAAGCGGAACGGCACGCCCTGCAGCACGTTGCCCACGGCCACGCCGCAGATCAGCGCGGGCACGAAGCCGCTGAAGAACAGCACCCAGTCCCAGCGCGCGCGCCACTGCGGCGACTCGCGCTTGCTGCGGAACTTGAAGGCCACGGGCCGCAGGATCAGCGCCGTGAGAATCACGAACATCGCAAGGTAGAAGCCCGAGAAAGACACGGCGTACAACTGCGGCCACGCCGCGAAGATCGCGCCGCCGCCGAGGATCAGCCACACCTGGTTGCCCTCCCACACCGGGCCCACGCTGTTGATGACGACGCGGCGTTCGATGTCGTTGCGCGCGGCAAAGGGCAGCAGCATGCCGCTGCCCAGGTCGAAGCCGTCGGTCACTGCAAAGCCCACCAGCAGCACGCCGATCAGCAGCCACCAGATGATGCGCAGGGTGTCGTAGTCGAGGAGTGTGTGGAGGATCATGCTGCGCTCCCGGTGGAAGGAGAAGGAATGGCCGCGCCTGCGTGGGCCGGCGGAATGTGCGAGAGCGTGTCGCCCTCGTCCGGCGCATGCTCGGCTTCAGGCCCCTTGCGGATGGCCTTGAGCATCAGCTTCATCTCGATGATGAGCAGCGTGGTGTAGATCGCGATGAAGCCAGCGAGCGTGAGCAGCAGCGTCTTCACGCCGAGGTTCGACACAGCTACAGCCGTCGGCAGCACGCCTTCGATCACCCACGGCTGGCGGCCGAACTCAGCAACCAGCCAGCCCGACTCGATGGCGATCCACGGCAGCGGGATCGCGAACACGGCGAGCTTCAGCAGCCAGCGGTAGCTGTCGAGCTTGCGGCGCGCGGAGAGCACGAAGAAGGTGCCCGTCAGCAGGATCAGCAGCATGCCGATGCCCACCATCACGCGGAACAGCCAGAACAGCGGCGCCACCTGCGGCACGGTGTCCCATGCGGCCTTGGTGATCTGCTCGTCCGTCGCTGTGCGCGGATCGTCCACGTAGCGCTTGAGCAGCAGCGCGTAGCCCATGTTGATGCCGTTGTCCTCGAAGTCCCCGCGCACGCCCTGCGTCACCTTGCCGGTGCCGCCTGCCTCACGGATCTTCTGCAGCGCGTCGTACGCCTTGAGGCCTTCTCGGATGCGGGCTTCAGCGCGCTTCACGAGCTCGTCGATGCCGGGCATCACTGTGTTGAGCGAGCGCGTGCCGATCAGGCCCATCACCGCGGGGATGTGGATGGCGTAGTGCGTCTCGCGCGCCTCCTGGTCGGGGAAGCCGATGACGGTGAAGGCGGCAGGCGCGGGTTGCGTTTCCCACATGGCTTCGATGGCGGCCAGCTTCATCTTCTGGTGTTCGCCCGAGAGATAGCCGCTCTCGTCGCCGAGCACGGCCACCGACAGCGCGGCGGCCAGGCCGAACGAGGCCGCGACCGTCATCGAGCGCTTGGCCAGTTCGAGGTGACGGCCCTTGAGCACATACCAGGCCGACACGCCCAGCACGAACACGGCGGCGCACACGTACCCCGCCGACACGGTGTGCACGAACTTGGCCTGCGCCACCGGGTTGGTCAGCACCGCGAAGAAGTCGGTCACTTCCATGCGCATGGTCTGCGGGTTGAAGGCCGCGCCCACGGGGTTCTGCATCCAGCCGTTGGCAATGAGGATCCACAGCGCCGAGAAGTTGGAGCCGATGGCCACGGCCCATGTCGAGATCAGGTGGCCCACCTTGGAGAGCTTGTCCCAGCCGAAGAAGAACAGCCCGACGAAGGTGGCCTCCATGAAGAAGGCCATCAGCCCCTCGATGGCCAGCGGCGCGCCGAAGATGTCGCCGACGTAGTGGCTGTAGTAGCTCCAGTTCATGCCGAACTGGAACTCCATCACGATGCCGGTGGCAACGCCCATCGCGAAGTTGATGCCGAACAGCACGCCCCAGAATTTCGTCATGTCGCGCCAGATCACGCGGCCGGTCATCACGTAGACCGTCTCCATGATGGCGAGGATGATCGAAAGCCCGAGCGTCAGCGGCACGAACAGGAAGTGGTACAGCGCCGTGACGGCGAACTGCAGGCGCGATAGCGCGACGATGTCGAGGTCCATGGGGGTTCTTCCTTTTGGGTTGCCTGTTTTTTCTTTGTAAGT
Organism: Variovorax sp. YR566; assembly: GCF_051992195.1. Taxonomy (NCBI): domain Bacteria; kingdom Pseudomonadati; phylum Pseudomonadota; class Betaproteobacteria; order Burkholderiales; family Comamonadaceae; genus Variovorax; species Variovorax sp. YR566. The sequence goes on from NZ_CP197092.1 coordinate 4,742,724, forward strand.
GTTCAGTCGGGGCGCAGGCTGCGCAGTGCGGCGTCGAAGGCTTCAGTGCCGCGCCGCAGGTCGGCGACGATGCAGCCCTGGCGCATGCACACGAGGCGGTCGGCGAGCGCGGCTTCGCGGCGCAGGTGAGTGGCGATCAGCAAGGTGCGTGGGCCTGCGTGTCGGGCGAGGCGTTGCAGCACGTCGTGTGCGGTGGCGGCGTCGAGCGCTTCGGTGGGTTCGTCGAGCAGCCAGAGGGGCACCGGGCGCAGCAGCAGGCGGGCCAGCGCAAGGCGGCGCGACTGGCCGCCGGAGAGGCCCAGGCCGCCTTCGCCGAGCCGGGTGTCGTGGCCCGTGGCCAGTGCGCGCACTTCGTCTTCGAGGCCTGCTGCGTGCAGTACGGCGTGCAGTTGGCCGTCGGTGGCGTTGGGCGCGGCGAGGCGGAGGTTGTCGCGCAAGCTGTCCTGGAAGAGTTCGGTGCGTTGGGTCAGAAGGCATGCGGGCTGTGCGCTCTTGCTGCCGGACTGCGGCGTGATTTCGCCTGCGATGGCGGCGAGCAGCGTCGACTTGCCTGCGCCGCTCGCGCCGATCAATGCGACGCGCTCGCCTGCGTTCAGGGTCAAGGTCACGTCGCTCAGGACGGGTGTGCGGCTGCCATCGTGGACCACGGTGACGCGCTTCAGTTGCAATGCGAGCGTCGCATCGGGTTCGTTCGCCGTTGACGTTGAGGCGGACTCTTCGCTCATGCGCGGTGCAAGACGCCGCACCGCCAGCCACGTGCGGCCCGCATCGAGCGCACCGCGGCGCAAGGCCGCGAAGGGCTCGGTGGCAGTGAGCGCCACCAGCAGCGCCAGTGCCGCCGCCGGCGCGCCGATGACGCCCTCGCCCACCAGCAGGCCGATGGCAAGCAGCACGCCGACGAGGGTCAGGGTGCCCGCGCTGCCATAGGCGAAACCGGCCGCCGCTTCGAGCTTGTTCAATGCCAGGTCGGCCTTTGCGAGATGCATGTCGGCGTTCATCAACGCCTGGCGCTGCGCGCCGATGCGGCCGGCCATCACCAGATCGGTCTGCCCCGCCACCAGATCGACTGCGCGTGCGCGCAGCGCCTCGATGGCATGCGCCCGCTGCACGGCCGGCCGGCGTGCTCGCCTTGCGACGACGAACGCGATGCCCCAGCCGACGGTCACGAGCCAGAGCATCAGCGCGAGGCCCATGGCGACATGCATGAAGCCGAGCACCACGCCGGCCAGCAATGCCGCACCCAGCGCTGCGGCGGCTGGCACGAGCAGGCGAAGGTAGAGCGATTCCAGCGCGTCGATGTCCGCCGTCAAACGAAACAGCAGGCGGGCCGGGCGCATCAGCAACTCGCGCGCCGCCTCCGCCTTTGCCCAACCACGGAACAGGCGAACGCGCAGCGCTGCGAGCACGGCGAAGGTCGCGTCGTGCGTCACAAGTCGCTCGCCATAGCGCGATGCCGTACGACCGAGTGCCAGCAGGCGGATGCCGGCGGAGGGCATGAACACGTCGAAGGTGAAGGCGGTGGCCGCGTGCAGGCCGGCCAATGCGGTCGCGGTGATGAACCAGCCCGAGAGGCCGAGTAGCGCCATTCCTGCGAGCACGGTGACTGCGGCGAGCAGGCAGCCGAGCAGAAGAGGACGTGGCTGCGCGGCAAGGAAGGGGCGCAGGACCAGGCGCAGATCGCGCCAATTTGTGGCGTGGATTGGCGTCGCCTTCATGCGGCCTTCTCCAGCGCTTCTGCGCCGAGGTTCACCGCGCGGTCCATGCGAGCCGCCAGCACCGGGTCGTGCGTGGCGACGACGAGGGTCTTGCCGCGCGCCAGTGCCACCAGAGCGTCGGCAACGCGCTCAGCGGTTTCGGTGTCGAGGTGCGCTGTCGGTTCGTCTACCAGCAGCAGGTCGGCGTGCGGGTGCACCGCGACGCGCGCGAGGGCAAGTCGCACGGCTTCTCCACCAGACAGGCCATGGCCACCCTCGCCTAGCGTCACGCCGGGATGCGCCTGCGTCACGGCTTCGAGCGATGCGAAGCGCATGGCTTCGGCGACCTGTGGGGTGTCCACGCCCACGCGCCCCAATGCGACGTTGGTTTCGACCGAGCCGGCGAAGACGTGCGACGCCTGGCCCATCCACGCCATGCGCTGGCGCAGCGCCGCCACGGTGTGGTCCGTGAGCGCCACGCCGCCGATCGAGATCTCGCCGCGCGTGGCGGGCACGAGGCCTGCGAGTATTGAGAGCAATGCAGTCTTGCCAGAGCCGCTGGGGCCCATCAGCGCAATGTGTTCACCGGCCGCGATGCGAAGCTCGTAGCCTTCGAAGACCTCTTGCTGCTCGCCGGGCCAGGAGAAATGCAGGTTGTGGATGACGATGGTCGGCGCGCCGCCTGGCACGCTCGTCGCGGCGCGCGTCAGCGAGGCGCTCGCACCAGGCAGCGGCAGGTCGTTGCACTGCAAGCGGTCGAGCGCCTCCAGCACCGCTTCGCCCGCAGCCCGGTCATGCCAGACCGCCGACAGCTCCCTCAGCGGCTCGAAGAACGCCGGTGCCAGCAGCAGCACGAACAGCCCCTCGCCCAGGCTCAGCGTCCGGCCCCAAGCGCCGAAGCCGAGGGAGCCCAGCAGGTGAAAGCCGACGTACGCGGCCACCATCGCCACGCCCAGCGCCGAGAAAAGCTCCAGCACGGCTGACGAGAGAAACGCGATGCGCAGCACCGCCATCGTCCGTCGGCGCAGGGATTGCGCTGCATCGCCCAGCCGCTGCGCCGTGGTCTCCACCGCATCTAGCGCACGCAGTGTCGCCAGCCCGCGAAGCCGGTCGAGCAGGAAGGCGTTCATGCCGCCCATCTCCACCATCTGCGCTTCGCTCGCAGCCTTGGCGCGCCAGCCGACGATGGCCATGAAGACCGGAATGAGCGGCGCCGCGAACAGCAGCACCAGCGCGGCCACCCATGAAAAGGCGGCCACCGCGCACAGGATGAAGATCGGCACCACCGTCGCGCGCCAACGCGCGGGCTGGTAGCGCACGAGGTACGGCACCAGAGCCTCGGCCTGCTCGGCGAGCACGCTGGCGGCGAGCCCGGAAGGCGCGCGGCTGCGGTCCAGCGGCGAGCTGCCGGCCAGTGCAGCGGCCGTTTGCTCGCGCAGCGCCGTGAGTCGTGCACGTGCACGAGTAAAGGTCCGGCGAGCGCCCCAGGCCTCGCAACCCGCCCGCAGCAGCCCAAGCAGCAGGATCGCGCCGGCAGGCCAGATCACGGCAGCGAAACCGCGCCCGGAAGCCAGTCCCTGCACCGCCATCGCCAGCAGCGCCGCCTGCGGCAGCCAGAACAGCGCCGCGGCACCCTGCACCACCCCGCCGACGTCAGGCGACGCGAAAGCCCGCAGCGGCGATCGGGATGGCGAGTGCTTGGTCATTCCTTGGTTTCGTGTATTTTCAGTAATTACTGAAATCTCCACAATCATACCGAAGATGCGAGCGACTGACGAGCCCGCAGACTGCACGCTCCGGCGCTCGAGCGCAACCGGGTTCAGGAAGATTCGGCCAGTGCGCCTGCGTGGGCGCCCCTGTCCTTAATGAGAAACGACTAGCCCGGTAACCAGCAGCGCAGCAAAAAACGTGAACACCGCGCGCCACGAGGCCGGGCGCGCCTCCACCCAGCGGTACAGCAGCGCCGCCGCGGCCACCGACAAGCCGAAGGTCGCCACGAGGCCGACCGCGTCGAACCACGCACCGTGCGGCCCAGAATTCGCAACCGCCGCATTCATGGCAAGCAGCACCGGGAAGTGGATCAGGAACAGCGAGTACGACATACGCCCCAGCCGCAGCAAAGGCAGGGCCACGGCAGGCCAGTGCTTAGGCGACAGCCAGTTGCGGCGCTGCGCAATGGCAATCAGCAGTGCCGTGAACAGCGCCGTGGCGATACGGCTGCGCCAGTCGATAGCCAGCGCGCCCGCCCCCACCAGCGCAAGCAATGCGATCGCGCTCTGCCAGGTGCTTGACCGCGTGGCGCGCCCGATCCAGAACACCAGCATGCCCAGGCCGTAGGTGCCGAAGAAATAGAAGGCTGTGTCGTCCAGCCCGGCATTGCGATTGAAGAGCGCCAGCGAAGCCACGGCCAGCCCGAGCACCAGCGCCACGGGCATCCAGCGCGCCTGTGCGCTCAGCGGTGGCGAGCCGCTGGAGCGCTGCAGCATCGTGGGCAGGCCCACCAGTGCCAGCGCCAGCGCGAACAGCTGGAAGTCGATGGCCACGTACCAGACGCCCGTCGACAGCGACTCGTAGCCCAACAAGTCCTGCAGCAGCAATCCATGGGCGACCAGTTGCCCGAAGGTCGGCGACGCAGGCACAACCTCTTCATCGAGCCACGGCCGCACCACCGCCGCGACCAGCACGCACACAGTGAGCGCGGCGAGGTACGGCATGACCAGCCGCCCATAGCGCTGCAGGATGCGCGTCACCGGCCGCTCCACGCGCAGCACGCCGTCGGGCGCAAGGCTGGCGGCCGCAAGAAAGCCGGCGATGACGAGAAACACCTGCACCGCCAGCCGGCCTTCGTTGGCCAGCCACGAGAAAAAGTCAGGCGCGAGCGCGTACGCGCCTGCCGGCATCGGGCCATAGCGCGAGAGATGGTGTCCGACGATCACCGCACAGGCGATGCCCTTCGCCGCGTCGAGCAGCGGCATGCGCCCCAGCGATGATGGCGGCGCGCCGGCAGCAGGCGCGGCGCCGTTCGCAGTGGCAGTCAAAGCGCGAGCCGTTGCCTTGCTTCCTGGTATTCGCGCTTGAGCTTTTCGATGAAGGCCGAGGCGCTGGCCACTTCGGTCACGGCGCCAATGCCCTGGCCCGAGCCCCAGATGTCCTTCCAGGCCTTGGCCTTGCTGCCTTCGCCGCCGCCGAAGTTCATGGTCTTCACGTCGCCCTCGGGCAGGTTGGCCGGGTCCATGCCGGCCTTGACGATGCTGGGCGCGAGGTAGTTGCCGTGCACGCCCGTGAAGAGGCTCGAATAGACGATGTCGTCCGAACTACCGTCGACGATGGCCTGCTTGTAGTCGTCGCTCGCGCGCGCTTCCTCGGTCGCGATGAAGGCCGTGCCGATGTAGGCAAAGTCGGCGCCCATGGCCTGCGCGGCAAGCACCGCACCGCCGGTGGCGATGGAGCCCGACAGCGCGATGGGGCCGTCGAACCACTGGCGAATCTCCTGCACCAGCGCGAACGGGCTCTTCACGCCCGCGTGGCCGCCAGCGCCGGCCGCCACGGCGATGATGCCGTCAGCGCCCTTCTCGATCGCCTTCTGCGCGAACTTGTTGTTGATGATGTCGTGCAGCGTCACGCCGCCGTAGCTGTGCACCGCGTCGTTCACGTCGGTGCGCGCGCCCAGCGAGGTGATGACGATCGGCACCTTGTACTTCACGACCATCTCCATGTCGTGCTCGAGCCGGTCATTGCTCTTGTGCACGATCTGGTTGATGGCGAACGGGGCGGCAGGCTTGTCGGGGTTGGCCTTGTTGTAGGCCGCGAGCTCTTCGGTGATCTCGATCAGCCACTCTTCGAGCTGCGCCGCGGGGCGCGCGTTGAGCGCCGGCATCGAGCCGACCACGCCCGCCTTGCATTGCGCAATCACGAGCTTCGGGTTGCTGATGATGAACAGCGGCGAGCCGATGATCGGCAGCGGCAGGTTCGCGAGTACGGGGGGCAGCTTGGACATGTCGTCTCCGGAGATGGGTTCGGTTTTATAAGAGAGAGAAGCCGCCATCGCCCGTCAGATGGGCGACAGCGGCGGTGCGTCAGAAGGCGTCGAGCGCCATCGCCGTGACGCTCTCGGAGCCGTCGACGATGCTGTCGCGGATGCCCGGCACCTTGTTGAGGATGTGCTCGGCATAGAAGCGCGCGGTGGCAATCTTCGCCAGCATGAAGTCGGTGTCGAAGCTGCGCGAAGCGAGGTCCTGCGCAATGATCAGCGAACGCGCGAGCTGCCAGCCTGCCACGAGGTTGCCCGCGAGCATCAGGTAGGGCACGCTGCCGGCGAACACTGCATTGGGCGACGCCTTGGTCTGGCCGGCCACGAAATCGACCACGTCGATGAACGCAAGGCGCGCGGCCTTCAGGCGCTTGAGCACGGCGGCCGCCGCGGGGCTGTCGCTCTTGGCGAGTTCGGCTTCGGTCTTCTCGATCTGCGCGGCAATCGCCTTTGCGGTCTGGCCACCGTCGCGCGCGGTCTTGCGGCCCACGAGGTCGTTGGCCTGGATGGCGGTGGTGCCTTCGTAGATCGTCAGGATCTTGGCGTCGCGGTAGTACTGCGCCGCGCCGGTCTCCTCGATGAAGCCCATGCCGCCGTGCACCTGCACGCCGAGCGAGGCCACTTCGAGGCTCATCTCGGTGCTGTAGCCCTTGACCAGCGGCACCATGAATTCGTAGAAGGCCTGGTTCTGCTTGCGCGCATCCGCGTCGGGATGATGGTGCGCGGCGTCGTAGGCGGCAGCGGCCACGCTGGCCATCGCGCGGCAGCCTTCGGTGTAGGCGCGCATCGTCATCAGCATGCGCTTGACGTCGGGGTGATGAATGATGGGCGCGCTGGCATTGATGGATCCATCGACCGGGCGGCTCTGCACGCGGTCTTTTGCGTAGGCCACGGCGTGCTGGTAGGCGCGCTCGGCAATCGCGATGCCCTGCATGCCCACCGCATAGCGGGCCGAGTTCATCATGATGAACATGTATTCGAGGCCGCGGTTCTCCTGGCCGACGATGTAGCCCACTGCGCCGCCGTGGTCACCGTACTGCAGCACGGCAGTGGGCGAGGCCTTGATGCCCATCTTGTGCTCGATGCTCACGCAGTGCACGTCGTTGCGTTCGCCCAGCGAGCCGTCCTTGCCGACGAGGAACTTCGGCACCACGAACAGGCTGATGCCCTTCACGCCCTCGGGCGCGCCAGTCACGCGGGCCAGCACGAGGTGCACGATGTTCTCGGCCATGTCGTGCTCACCGTAGGTGATGAAGATCTTGGTGCCGAACACCTTGTAGGTGCCGTCAGGCTGCGGCTCGGCGCGGCTGCGCACCATGGCGAGGTCGCTGCCGGCCTGCGGCTCGGTGAGGTTCATCGTGCCGGTCCACTGGCCGCTCACAAGCTTTTCGAGGTACACCGCCTTGAGCTCGTCGGAGCCGGCCGTGAGCAGCGCCTCGATGGCGCCGTCGCTCAGCAGCGGGCACAGCGCGAAGCTCATGTTGGCCGAATTGAGCATCTCGCCGCAAGCCGCGCCGATGGTCTTGGGCAGGCCCTGGCCGCCGAAGTCCGCCGGATGCTGAAGGCCCTGCCAGCCACCCGACACGTACTGCGCAAAGGCCTCCTTGAAGCCCGGCGTGGTAGTGACGGCACCGTCCTTGAACGACGAGGGATTGCGGTCGCCCGCCACGTTCAGCGGCGCGACCACGTCCTGGTTGAAGCGCGCGCATTCCTCGAGGACGGCCTGCGCAGTTTCGAGGCCGGCGTCTTCGAAGCCCGGCAGCTTCGCGATCTCGCCGATGTTGGCCAGGTGCTCGATGTCGAACAGCATGTCCTTGATGGGGGCGGTGTAGCTCATGTCTTGTCTCCAGATACAGCGGATACGAAAAGGGCATCGCGAACGATGCCCTCTGGCTCAGTGCAGCAGTGCGATCAGAGCGCCTTCACCAGTTCCGGCACGGCCGTGAACAGGTCGGCCACGAGGCCGTAGTCGGCCACCGAGAAGATCGGGGCTTCTTCGTCCTTGTTGATCGCCACGATCACCTTGGAGTCCTTCATGCCGGCCAGATGCTGGATCGCACCCGAGATGCCTGCTGCGATGTACAGCTGCGGGGCGACGATCTTGCCGGTCTGGCCCACTTGCCAGTCGTTCGGGGCGTAGCCCGCGTCGACGGCTGCGCGGCTGGCGCCAAGGCCCGCGTTGAGCTTGTCGGCCAGCGGGGCCATCACCTCGGTGAACTTCTCGGCGCTGCCCAGGGCACGGCCACCCGAGACGATGATCTTGGCGGCTGTCAGTTCCGGGCGTTCGCTCTTGGTGACTTCACGGCCCACGAAGCTCGATTTGCCGCTGTCTGCGACGCCTTCGGCCGTTTCGACGGTTGCACTGCCACCCGTGGCGGCTGCAGCATCGAAGCCGGTCGTGCGAACCGTGATCACCTTGGTAGCGTCACTGCTCTGCACGGTGGCAATGGCGTTGCCGGCATAGATCGGGCGCTCGAAGGTGTCGGGGCTGTCCACCTTGGTGATGTCGGAGATTTGGGCCACATCGAGCTTGGCAGCCACGCGAGGCGCGACGTTCTTGCCGTTGGCGGTCGAGGGGAACAGGATGTGGCTGTAGTTGCCGGCGATGGCCAGGACTTGAGCGGCGACGTTCTCTGCCAGGTTTTCAGCGAGGCTGGGGCTGTCGGCCACGATGACTTTGGAGACTCCGGCGATTTGCGCGGCGGCCTTGCCGGCTTCGGCCGCATTGGCGCCGGCCACCAGCACGTGGACATCGCCACCGCAAGCCAGCGCAGCGGTCACGGTGTTCAGGGTCGCGGGCTTGACGGTCGCGTGGTCGTGTTCGGCAATAACAAGTGCGGTCATGTTCAGATCACCTTCGCTTCGTTCTTCAGTTTGTCCACCAGCGTTGCAACATCGGGCACCTTGATGCCGGCACCGCGCTTCGGAGGTTCCGAGACCTTCAGGGTCTTCAGGCGCGGCTTGACGTCCACGCCCAGGTCTTCGGGTTTGAAGACGTCGAGCGTCTTCTTCTTGGCCTTCATGATGTTGGGCAAGGTGACGTAGCGCGGCTCGTTCAGGCGCAGGTCGGTGGTGATGACGGCCGGCAGCGTGAGCGTCAGCGTTTCCATGCCGCCGTCGACTTCGCGTGCCACGGTGACCTTGTCGGCCGCCAGGTCAACCTTGGAGGCGAAGGTGGCTTGAGGCAGGTCAGCCAGGGCAGCCAGCATCTGGCCGGTCTGGTTGGCATCGTCGTCGATGGCTTGCTTGCCCAGGATGATGAGCGACGGCTGCTCCTTGTCGACCAGCGCCTTGAGCAGCTTGGCCACGGCCAGGGGCTGCAGTTCTTCGGTGGTTTCCACGAGGATGCCGCGATCGGCGCCGATGGCCATGGCGGTGCGCAGGGTTTCCTGGCACTTGGCATCACCGCAGGAGACTGCGATCACTTCAGTGACCACGCCCTTTTCCTTCAGGCGCACGGCTTCTTCAACGGCGATCTCGTCGAAGGGGTTCATGCTCATCTTGACGTTGGCAATGTCCACTCCGGTGCCGTCGCTCTTGACGCGCACTTTCACGTTGTAGTCGACGACCCGTTTGACAGGTACAAGAACCTTCATTGACTTGACTCCATTGGATTGCAAAAAGGGGGCTTCGAGGGCAGCCGGTCATTCTAGGACGCGACCTTTGCGGCCTCTCCGTTCTTCCCATCGGCGCAGGCGCCAAGAAAAAAGAACGATCGTGCTTTTCCGTGATTATAAAACAGCGTTGGGCGGCTGGGCGAGTCCATCCGGTAAAGACTCCACACGCACCACCCGCTGCGGATAGGGAATGTCGATGCCCGCGCCGCGCAGCCCGTCGAGGATGGCGATGTTGATGGCCGAGCGCAGGTTGTCCTTGCCCTTGTCGGGGTCGGCCACCCAGAAGTTCAGCGTGAACTCCAGGCCGTCGGGCGCGAAGTTCATGAGGAAAGCCACGGGCTCCGGGTCGGTCATCACGCGCGGCTGGGCCTTGGCCGCATCGCACAGGATGGTCTGCACCTGCGCCACGTTGCTCTCGTAGCCGACCACGATGGTGGTCGTGATGTTGAACTTGCGGTCGGCCAGCGACAGGTTTTCCACCCGGCTGGTGATGAGCGATTCGTTCGGCACGATGGCCTCGCGTCCGTTGCCCGCGCGAATGAGGGTGTAGCGGGTCTTGATATCCGTGATGCGGCCTTCGAAGGTGTCGACCTTCACGTTGTCGCCGATGCGGATCGAGCGCTCGAGCAGGATCACGAAGCCGCTCACGTAATTGGCCGCCAGCTTCTGCAGCCCGAAGCCAAGGCCCACGCCGAGCGCGCCACCCAGCACGGACAGCGCCGTGAGGTCCACCCCCACTGCCGACAACGCGAACAGCAGCCCAACCAGCAGCAGGAAGGCACGCACCGCGTTCGATGCCACCTTGCGCATCGACAGGTCGGTGACGGCCTCGCGCAGGATGCGTTTTTCGATGGTGCTCGAGATCCACAGCGAGATCACCAGCACCAGCCCCGCCGACAGCACGCCCTGGAAGATCGTCTGCAGGCTCACGCGCGTCTTGCCGAAGGCCAGGGTGATCTGGTCGAGTTCGGTCAGCACTGGCGGCAGCAGCCCGACGATCCAGAGCACCGCCGCGATCCAGGCCAGCCACGAAATCGTGCGCTCGATCAGCCGCACGACGTTGGACGCCGGAAACACCGCCCGCAGCACTCGCGCAAACAGCCGGATGACCGCCAGCGACAGAAACACTGGCACCGCGATGCGCAGCACCAGCACGGTCTGAAAATCGATCACCACGCGCCGGGCGAGATCGGTGAGCACCAGCGCCAGCAGCGGGAACAGCAGCCCGTCGAAGGTGCTTTCGCCGAACCAGATCGAGTCCTTGGGCTGGTCGCGGCCGAACCATTTACTCACGGCCCAGGCCAGCGCCACGCAGGCCACCAGCGCAACCAATTCGACGCCGATGCCGCGCGCATCGACCTGGGCGAGGCGTTGGGTGAAATCGTTGAAATTCATCTATTGAAAGAAAACGGAAGCGTGGGCGCCATTCGCGCCGGCTGCGTTACAGGTCCGCGAGAACGCGGATGTGGGCTTCCACGCTGCGCGCCAGCGCATCGAGGTTGTAGCCGCCTTCGAGCATCGAGACGATACGGCCCTTCGCATGGCGCCTGGCAACATCCTGTATGCGGCCCGTGATCCAGGCGAAGTCGTTCTCGTTGAGGCCAAGCTGGCCCAGGTCGTCCTCGCGGTGGGCGTCGAAGCCGGCGCTGATGAAGATCATCTGCGGCTTGAATTCTTCCAGCCGCGGCATCCAGATCGCCTCGATCAGCTCACGCACGTCCATGCCCCGGGTGTAGGCCGGGATCGGCAGGTTCAGCATGTTCGATGCCGGATGCACCGTGCCGCTGTACGGATAGAACGGATGCTGGAAGAAGCCGACCATCAGCACGTTCGGGTCGTTCGACAGGATGTTCTCGGTGCCGTTGCCGTGGTGCACGTCGAAGTCGACGATGGCCACGCGCTCCAGGCCGTGCACGTCGATGGCGTGCCGCGCGGCAATGGCAATGTTGTTGAAGAAGCAGAAACCCATCGCCTGCTCGCGGCAGGCATGGTGGCCGGGCGGGCGCACCGAGCAGAAGGCGTTTTCCAGATCGCCGGCAATCACCGCGTCGGTCGCGGCAATCGCGGCGCCAGCGGCGCGGCGCGCGGCCAGCAGGGTGAAGCGGGTGAGCATCGTGTCGGGATCGACCTGCGCGTGGTCGGGGCCGCCGGCGGGCTCGTCGGCCACCAGGCGCTGATGCAGTTCCTCGAGGTACTCGACGTGCTCCGTGCTGTGCGCCCGGGTGAGCTGCTCCAGGGTGGCCAGCGGCACCTCGCAGTGCTCCAGTGCGTCACCCACGCCGGTAAGCAGCAGGCGGTCTTCGATGGCATCCAGGCGCCCGGGACATTCGGGATGCCCCCCGCCCATGTCGTGCTTCCAGAAGTCGCGATGTGTGAAGTAGCCTGTCTTGCCCATGTGTCTCTGTCGCCACGTCTAGACCTCACGCGGCATGGGGCCGGCAGGTCTTACGGTATCGTTTGCATATGGATACAAATATGGACGTTGCTGCAAAGCTAGCCACTTTGTTAACTCAGCTTAACACGGTGATCGTGGGCAAAGAGGCCCAAGTGCGCGACTGCGTTGCCTGTCTGCTGGCGGGCGGGCACCTGCTGATCGAGGACGTGCCGGGGGTCGGCAAGACCACCCTCGCCCACGCGCTGTCGCACACCTTCGGGCTGCAGTTCTCCCGGGTGCAATTCACCGCCGACCTGATGCCGGGCGACCTGTCGGGCGTGGCAATCTACGACCGGGGCCAGCAGGCCTTCGTGTTCCACCCCGGGCCGATCTTCGCGCAGGTGCTGCTGGCCGACGAAATCAACCGCGCCAGCCCCAAGACCCAGAGTGCGCTGCTCGAGGCGATGGAAGAAAAGCAGGTCACCGTCGAAGGCGAGACCCGTCCCCTGCCCACGCCCTTCTTCGTGATCGCCACGCAGAACCCGCAGGACCAGCTCGGCACCTTCGCCCTGCCCGAGTCGCAGCTCGACCGTTTCCTGATGCGCATCTCGCTCGGCTACCCCGACCGCGCCGCCGAGCGCCAGCTGCTCTCGGGCGTCGACCGCCGAGAAATGCTGGCCTCCCTGCCCGCGATGCTGACCGCCGGCGAGCTGACCGCCCTGCAGCAGCGCGTGCAGCAGGTGCATGCGGCCGATCCGCTGCTCAACTACGTGCAAGACCTTATCGCGGCCACGCGCTCGGGCCGCTGGTTTTTGCAGGGCCTGTCGCCGCGCGCCGGCATCGCGGTGCTGCGCGCGGCCAAGGCGCAGGCGCTGCTGGCCAACCGCAATTACGTCGCACCCGATGACGTGCAGGCCGTGCTGCCGCAGACGATCGCGCACCGCCTCACGCCGGTTGGCGACGCAGGCCGCGGCGCCGTCGAGCAGGTGCGCGCCATGATCGCCGCAGTGCCGCTGCCGTGAGCCCTGCAGGCGCCCTCCGCTCGCGCATCGACGGCTGGTTCCTGTCGCGCCGTCCGCCGTCGGACACACTGGAGCTGACGCAGCGCAATGTCTACATCGTGCCCACGCGGGCCGGATGGACGCTGGCCGCGACGCTGCTGGTGCTGCTGATCGCCTCGATCAACTACCAGCTCAACCTGGGCTACCTGCTGACCTTCCTGCTCGCCGGCAGCGTGGCCGTGGGCATGCACGTTTGCCACGGCACGCTGCGCGGACTGGCCATGCACATGGTGGCGCCCGACGCCCACTACGCAGGCGCCGCCGCCGTCTTCCGGGTGGTGCTGCACAACACGCGCCGCAGCGTGCGCTACGGCATCGGCATGGCCGTGCGCGGCAGCGGGCAATGGGCCTGGACCGACGTGCCGGCCGAGGGCACGTCGACCGTCGAGATCGCATTCAAGCCCGAGCGGCGCGGGCTGCACCCGGTGCCGCCGCTGACGGCGGAAACACGCTTCCCGCTCGGCACGTTCCGCGTGTGGACGGTCTGGCGGCCGGCCGCGCAGATGCTGGTGTACCCCACGCCAGAAGCGCATCCGCCGCCGCTCCCGCCGGGCGAGCCCCTGTCGGGGCCAGCGGCAGTGTCCGCCGCGCTGCGGGCGCACAACGCCGGCGAATACGACGGCGTGCGGGCCTACCGGCGCGGCGATCCGCTGAAGCTCGTGGTCTGGAAGAAGGCCGCGCGGGCGCAGGCAGCCGGGTCGGAAGACCTCGTCAGCCGAGACACGCAGCAGACCCAGCGCGAAGAACTCTGGCTCGATGCACAGGCCACCGGCCTCGCGGACACCGAGGCCCGCATCTCGCGCTTGTGCGCCTGGGTGCTGATGTCAGACCGGCTGGGCGTGGACTACGGCGTGCGGGTGGCGGGCCGGGTCGTGAAACCGTCCCAGGGCGAAGCCCACCGGCGGGCCTGCCTGGAGGCATTGGCCCTGTGCTGAACGAGACCGTCGAATGAACAGAGTTGCACGCGAACTCGCCTCGCTTCCCCGCGATGCCAGGGACACCCTTTTCCTTCTCTGCGTCATCGGCCTGATCCTCTTGCCGCAGGTCGAGAACCTGCCCTGGTGGTGCACGGCCATCACGGCAATGGTGCTGCTCTGGCGCGCCTCGCTGGCCGTGCAGGCACGCCCCCTTCCCAGCAAGTGGTGGCGCCTTGCGCTGCTGATGCTGACGATCGGCGCCACCTACGCCACCCACCGCACGCTGCTGGGCCGGGACGCGGGCGTCACGCTGATCGTCAGCCTGCTCGCACTCAAGACGCTGGAACTGCGCGCGCGGCGAGACGCCTTCGTCGTCTTCTTCCTGGGCTTCTTCACGATGCTCACGAACTTCTTCTATTCGCAATCGCTGCTGACCGCCTTCACCATGCTGCTGGCGCTGCTGGGCCTGCTGACGGCACTGGTCAACGCGCACATGCCCGTGGGCCGGCCTCCGCTGATGCAGGCCGCGCGCACCGCGGGATGGATGGCGCTTGCCGGCGCACCGATCATGCTCGCGCTGTTCCTGCTGTTCCCGCGCTTCGCACCGCTGTGGGGCACCCCCAGCGACGCCATGGCGGGCCGCACCGGCCTGTCGAACACCATGCGCGTGGGCACCATCGCCGAACTGGCGCTCGACGACAGCATCGCCGCGCGCATCAAGTTCGATGGCGACCGCGCGCCGCCGCAAAGCCAGCTCTACTTTCGCGGGCCGGTGCTGGCGCAGTTCGACGGCCGCGAATGGACCGCGCTCCCGTCATGGGCGCGCGGCGCGCAGTGGTCCGCCAACCTGCGCGTGAGCGGCGAGCCCGTGCGCTACGAAATCACGCTCGAAGCCAACAACCGCCCCTGGCTGCTGACCCTCGACGCCTCGCAGCGCCCCCCCGAGGGGGCCGGATTCGAAGTCACCGGCACGCCCGACCTGCAATGGTTCGCTAACCGCCCCGTCACCGATCTGGTGCGCTACCGCGCCGAGAGCTACACGCAGTTCCAGAGCGGCCCGGTGAAGCGTACGGGCGGCCAGCTCCAGGCCTACCTGGCCCTGCCGCCTGGCACCAACCCGCGCACCGCCGCCCTCGCCGCCGAGATGCGCGCCGATCCCGCGCTGGCCAACGCCAATGCACAGGCATTCGTGCAGGCCGCCCTGCGGCGCCTTCGCACCGGCGGCTACACCTACACGCTGGAGCCGGGCGTCTATGGCGACAACACCGCCGACGAGTTCTGGTTCGACCGCAAAGAAGGCTTCTGCGAGCACATCGCCTCGGCCTTCGTGGTGCTGATGCGCAACCTCGGCATTCCGGCGCGCATCGTGACGGGCTATCAGGGCGGAGAACTCAACAGCGTAGACAACTACTGGATCGTGCGACAGAGCGATGCCCACGCGTGGGCCGAGATCTGGCAGGAAGGCACCGGCTGGACGCGCGTGGACCCGACAGGCTCCGTCGCCCCGGGGCGCATCGGCCAGACGCAACGGCTCGTGCCGCAACCGGGCCTGTTCGCGGGCGCCATCGGCTCGATGAGCCCCACGCTCGCCCAGAACATCCGTGCCGCCTGGGAGGCCGTGAACAACGGCTGGAACCAGTGGGTGCTCAACTACACGCAGAGCCGCCAGCTCAACCTGCTGAAGAACATCGGCTTCGAAGCGCCGAGCCTCGAAGACCTGGCCTACGTGCTGCTCTACCTGCTGGTGGGCGCGAGCCTGGCCGGTGCCGCCTGGACGCTGTGGGAGCGCAGCCGGCACGATCCGTGGCTGCGCCTGCTGGGCCAGGCGCGCGCGCGCCTCGCCAAGGCCGGCCTGCAACTGCCCGACACCGCCCCGCCCCGCCAGATGGCCCAGGCAGCCGACGCGCGTTTCGGCCCTGCCGCGCAGGCCGTGCGCGACTGGCTGCTGAAGCTCGAAGCGCAGCGCTACGCGCCGGCCACGCCAGACTCGCTCTCCACCCTGCGCTCGGAGTTCCGCCACCTCGCCTGGCCCAGCGCCAACGCACGCGGCTGAAACCACATGTGTCCCTGAAGAGGGGCGGCGCGGGCGGACGGCACAATCGGCCGATGCGATTTTTTCTCCCTACGCCTTCGCGCGCCGCTGCGGCAGCCGCTCTTCTCGCCGCATGCTGCGCCTGGTCCACGGGGGCCATGGCCCAGAAATCTTCCAACGGCCCTTCCAATGGCCGGAATGCAGCCGCCAGCCCGGTGCGCGGCAGCACGCCCTACGCCACGCGCGACGACGCGATGCAATTCGCCGACGACGTGGCCGAGCGCCGAGGACTCGACCGCGACTGGGTGCGCGCCACCATCGGCAGCGCGCGGTTCCTGCCCAACGTGCCGCGCCTGATGCTGCCGGGCCCGGTCGGCACCGTGAAGAACTGGCAGACCTATCGCAGCCGCTTCATCGACCCGGTGCGCATAGCGGCCGGCGTGCGCTTCTGGCGCGCCAACGCCGACACGCTGGCGCGCGCCGAGCAGGTGTACGGCGTGCCGCCTGAAATCATCGTCGGCATCATCGGCGTGGAAACCATCTACGGCCGCAACATGGGCAACTTCCGCGTGATCGACGCGCTGGCCACGCTCTCATTCGACTTCCCCGACGGCCACCCACGCGCGGCCGAGCGCCAGGCATTCTTCCGCGGCGAACTCGAAAGCTTCCTGAGCACCGAGAGCCGCACCGCCGACGATCCGCTCACGCCCCTGGGCAGCTATGCCGGCGCCATGGGCATGCCGCAGTTCATGCCCAGCAGCATGGCCAAGTACGCGGTCGACTTCGACGGCGACAGCCGCATCGACCTCGTCAACAACCCCGCCGACGTGATCGGCTCGGTCGCCAACTACTTCAAGTCCTTCGGCTGGACACCCGGCATGCCGGCCATCTACCCCGTGCATTTCGAGGAAGCGCGGCTGCAGAAGGCGCTGCTGCTGGCGCCCGACATCCTGCCGACCTTCAGCGCCGACAGCTTCGTGGCCGCCGGTGCGGTGCCCGAGGGTGAAGGCATCAAGCACAAGGGCCTGCTCGCATTGATCGAGCTGCAGAACGGTGCCGATGCACCGCCGACCTACGTGGCGGGCACGCGCAACTTCTACGTGATCACGCGCTACAACTGGAGCAGCTACTACGCCATGTCCGTGCTCGACCTGGGGCAAGAGGTCAAGGCGGCGATGGAGCAATAGGCACCATGACACCCGATGCGCTGCGCGCGAACTGGACCGACGCATGGCGTGCGCTGGGCGTCGAGTCGCCCGGCGAAGCGCTCTGCACCGAGCTGCAGCGCCGCTACGGCGAGCCGCAGCGCCACTACCACACGATGCAGCACCTGGGCGAATGCCTCGCGTGGTTCGAGCGCGAGAAGACATCGGCCGAGCGCCCTGGAGAAGTGGCGCTTGCGCTGTGGTTCCATGACGCGATCTACGACGTACACGCCCACGACAACGAAGCTCGCAGCGCCGACTGGGCGCGCCAGGCCCTGCTTGAAGCCGGCGTGGACGAAGCAGCAGCCGAACGGGTTCACGCGCTCGTCATGGCCACGCGCCACGACGCTGTGCCCGAAGGCCGCGATGCCGAACTGCTGATCGACATCGACCTGTCGATCCTCGGCGCCGAACGCACGCGCTTCGACGAGTACGAGCGCCAGGTGCATGCCGAGTACGCCTTCGTTCCGGATGAAGTGCGCCTGCCGCGCCGCCGCGCGATCCTTCAGCGCTTTCTCGACCGCCAGGCGATCTACGCAACACCGCGGATGCACGCGCAGCTCGAAGCACAGGCGCGCGCCAACCTGCAACGCTCCATCGCCGGCTGACTGGCCTTGCCCGTCAGTCGGGCATCAGCCGCCACCACTCGGAGCGCGGCAGTTCGCCGTTGCGCTCCTCTTCAACGATGCCGAACAGCAGTCCATCACGCGACGCACCCATCTTCGCCAGTTGTAGCGTCCGCGCCGCATCGCGGCACAGCGCGAAGCTGGCATCGCCCTGCCATTCAAGGCACCGGCCGACTTCGGCCAGCATCAGCGCAGGCTGACTCTGCATGAAGGTGAAGGGCATCGGCAGGCCCGCATCGAGCTGGGTCAGCCCCGCATGCGTGGCGCCCCATGCACCGCGCATGCTGGCAACGCGGATGCGCGCGCCGGCCGGCAGCGCTGCCTCGCCAGCGGCGTCGAGGCAGCAGCGCGCGCCGTACATCGCCAGTTCGGTCCACAGGCCGACGCGGCGCGGCCGGCGGCCGATGCGGCGGGCCAGGTCGTCGCGCCAGTCGGCGGGCGGCGGATGCGCGACGAAATGCGCTGCGGTGCGCCAGGTGCTCATGAGCCGACATCCTTCAACACCAGCGAGGCATGCCCGCCGCCGAAGCCGACCACGTTGAGCAGGATGTTGCGCAGCCTCTGCGGCGCCTCCTTGCTCAGCGCAATGCCGAGCGAGGCATCGAGCGGATAGTCCACGGTGGGCCAGACGCCACCTTCGATGCAGCCAACCAGCAGGGCCAATTCCGCCGCCCCCGCCGCGCCCAGCGTGTGGCCGATCGCCGACTTGAGCGACACCAGCGGCGGCAGCGGATCGAACACCTGCTTCAGCGCTTCCACCTCGATGGCATCGTTGACGGGGCTGCCAGCCGCCTGCACCTTGATCAGGTCAATGTCGCCGGGCTGCAGGCCGCCCTGCGTCAGCGCGCCGCGACACATCGCGAGCACGGCCGAGGCTTCGGTGCCAGAGGGGTTGCGCCCATCGACCACATTGGCGCCGCCCGTGATCTGCCATCGCGCGGGCTGCGATGTCAGGCGCAATGCAGCCACCGCTTCGCCGAGCACCAGCCCCTTGCGCTGCGCACCGAAGGGCTGCGCGCTGTCTGGCGCCAGCAGTTGCATTGCGCCGAAGCCGGCCACGGTGAAGCGGTTGTCCATCTCGACGCCGAGCACAAGCGCTTCGTCGGCCTCCGCGCTTCGGATCAGGTCGGCGGCGGCCAGCACGGCGTTCAGCGCCGAGGTGCAGGCGGTCGAGACGGTGAACACCGGCCCCTGCCAGTCCAGCGCGCGGGCCACGACACCGGCAAAGTCCTGCAGATCACCGCCTAGCCGCAGATCCTGTTTCTCGTATTCCATGAAGCCGATGTCGAGCGACGACGAGGCCACGAACAGCGGCGCGGTGCGTGGTCCCAAATCACCGGTCTTGTCAGTCTGCGCAACCACGCTGCGCACGGTGCTGCACAGGCGCTGCGTCCAGTCGCCTTCTCTCGACGCCAGCGCGTAGACCGGCCAGCTGATTCCGTCCGCCACGGCCACCGGCGTCGGGGGCACGCAACCATGTCGCAATGAGGCCAGCACGGACGGCATGTCGTCACCCAGCACACAGGCCAGGCCCATGCCGGCCAGGTAGACATCGTTCATGCCTTGCCCGCTTGCGCCAGATGCTCCGCGAGATGGGCGATGGAAGTCATCGCCCGGCGCGTTTCCTTGCTGTCGGGCATACGCACGCCAAAGCGCTGCTGGATCGTCATCGACACCTGCAGGGCGTCGAGCGAATCGAGGTCGAGCCGGGCCTCGGGGCCGAACAGCGGCTCGTCGTCGCCGAGGCCGCCCGGGGGCGCATCTTTCTCGACGGCTTCGAGCACCATCGCCTTGAGGCTGGCGATGAATTCAGGGGTGACGGTGGTGCTCACGGTGCGCGCCTGCGAAACAGGAAAACGGCCAGAAGAAACATCAGCGCCGCGAACACGACCAGCCGGCCGATCTGCGGCAGGGCATCGGCCACGCCGCCGCCGCGCAGCAGCACGGTCAGCAGCGCCTCGAGCCCCCAGTTCATCGGAGAGATCTCGACCAGCCGCTGCATGAAGCCCGGCATGACGAACTTGGGCACCATGATGCCGCCCGCCGCCGCCATCAGCACGTTGACCATCGGCCCGATGGTGGCGGCCTGCGCATGGCTGCGCACCAGGCAAGCCAGCGCGAGCGACAGGCTCACCGCCGCCAGGCTCACCGCCGCCAGCGACAGCAGCAGCGCCCCCCAATGGACGCCTGCAAGCGACAGCGCATCACCGCCGATCAGCGGCATGAACCAGATACCGGCCGCGAGCATCAGCACAGCCTGCAGCGCGTTCACGCCCAGGTACGGCAACGCCTTCGACGCGAGCAGCATGATGCGCGACACGCCCAGGCTCTGCAGCCGGCCGAGCGCGCCCGAGCTGCGCTCCTGCACGAACAGGCTGGAGAGCGAGGCCACCACGAAGAACATGCCGAACACCAGCCATGCCGGCACGTTCTGCTGCACCGAGGTCGGCCGCGGGCCGGCGGTGGAGAAGCGCTCGGCATGCACCATCGCCTCGATGGAAGCCTCTGGCGCAGGACTGGCCGTGCCGGGCACCGCCAGCGCGAGGCGCGCCTTGAGCTCGCCCGATGCGCCGATGAGTTCGGCACGCAGCGCATTGAACAGGTTGGCGTCGATGCCGGGCTCGGTCAGCAGATGGATGCGTGCCTGCGTCGACAGCGCGGCAGATTCCAGTTCTTCAGACAGGCCCGGCTCCATCACGATCACGTACTTGAGCGAGCCGTTGCGCAGCCGCGCCTGCCAGTCGCTGCCCAGCGGCTGCGGTGCACCATGGCTGCGCTGCCAGAGCTGCTGCAGCCATTTGGCCGGCGTGGCCGTGTCGCGCATGTCGATGGCATAAGTCAGCTCGGCCAGTGGCGGGCGATAGATATCCTTCAGCGTGAGCGACATCAGCACGATGAAGACCATCGGCATCAGGAACAGCGCGGCAAGGCCATGCATGTCGCGCACGAGGGCGAGCAGTTCTTTCTTGATGAGCGCGAGGAGCATGGGGGTCAGTCGCGCAGCGAGCGATGGGTGAGCGCCATGAAAAGCTGCTCGAGGTCATGGCGGCCGAACTCGGCATGGCGCACTTCGATGCCCGCAGCTTCGAGCGCGGCCAGCACAGGCCCCGGGCCGCTGCCGGCGTTCAGGTGAATGCGCCAGTGCACTCCCCCCTGCTCCACCGTGCCGAAGCGCGAGAGCATGTCGGCATCTAGCCCGTCAGCAGCCAGCGTGAGCAGCATCGCGTTCTTCGACAGCAGTTCGTCGAGCGAGCCTTCGCGCAGCACATGGCCGCGGTCGAGGATGGCGACACGGTCAGCGATCGCCTCGATCTCTTCCATGTAGTGCGAGGCGTAGATCACCGCCGCGCCCTGCTGCGCGAGGCTCTTGATGGCGTCGAGGATGAAGGCGCGCGATTGCGGATCGACACCCACGGTGGGTTCGTCGAACAGCATCAGCTCGGGTTCGGGCAGCAGGGCAATGGCCAGGTTGAGCCGGCGCTTGAGTCCGCCCGACAGCCGCTCGGCGCGCACGCCCGCGAACTGCTCCAGCTGCGCAAACTGCGTACAGGCCGCGATGCGCTCCTTCTTTCGCGCGCCCGACAGGCCTCCAGCCGCGGCAAAGCAGGCAAGGTTCTCGGCCACGGTCAGCATCGGATAGAAGGCCTGCTCCTGTGGCGCCACGGCAATGCGCGTTGGCGTCTTCGCGCGCACCTGCTGCAGCGGCTGGTCGTCGATGCGGATCTCGCCCGACTGCACGGCAAGCGCGCCCGACAGATGCGAGATCAGCGTGGTCTTGCCTGCGCCGTTCGGTCCCAGCAAACCCAGTACGCAGCCCTTTGGCACCGCGAGCGATACGTCGGCCAGCGCGGGCGCGTCGGCATGCAGGTAGCGGTAGCTGAGCTGGCGCAGCTCTAACATCAGGCGACAGCTGCCTTCAGGTCGCGAAAGAAGCTTTCCTCCTGCTGCGCCTGCTCCCGCAGCTTCGCAGCCAGCGCAGCCGGGTCGACCGCCTCACGCCCCTTCACCATGCGCGCGGCTTTGAGCGCGAACGCACGCCAGCCGTCGCCGATGGCGATGAGCCGCTCCGACATCTGCTGCAGCTGCGGCTTGTCGAGCAACTGGGCCGCCTCCTGCAGAAAGCCCGCGTAGATGAAGCGGAAGCCCGCCCCGCCCGTGCCGATTTCTTCCTGCATGCGCACCACGTGGCCGATGAAGTCGACGCTGCGCGGATCGGCCGGCGACAGCTTCTGCATGCGCTTGGCCAGCGTGTGCATGCCGCGCACACCGACGATGGGAATGGGCGCGAGCATGTTGCGCACTGTCTTGCGGATGGCCTTGACCACCGAGGCCGCATCGACGACCTTGCGGTCGATGGCCTGCGGGTAGTACATGAGTCCCTTCGGGGCCAGCACGCCCTTGGCGAAGCGGGCACGTGCCAGGTCGCTGCTCGCGCAACGCACGGGCTCCTCGAACACCGGGTCGCTGATCAGGTAGTCGTCGCCGTCCTTGCCGTACACCAGCAGGTTGTGCGCATTGAAGTGAAAGCGCATGTTCGGCGGAAAGTACGGCAGCCAGTACACCGACGTTTGCAGCCCCACCAGCTGGCCATCGGCCAGCAGCGCGTCGAGCCTCTGCTGCCCCGCCTCGGCGCTGCGGAAGGTCTCGAAGCGGAAGCGCGCGGCCATCGGCGCCAGCAGGCCCTTGATGATGGCCTTGGGCGGCATGCGGTACGAGATCAGCGGCAGGCCCGACAGCTTGATGAAGGGAAGGTACGCGAACGAAATCGCGGACGACAGGCCCAGCGCCATGCTCTCGCTCATCGGCGCGCCGTGGTGGCGCATCAGGCTGGAGATGACGCCGCTTTCGCAATGCGCCGCCTGTTGGTGTTGAAAGTTCACGGCAGGCCTTGCAAGGTGGAAACGGGCAGGCCCAGCGCTTCGCTGTAGCGTGCGAGTTGCGCCGGCGACAGCGCGGCGAAATGGCGCGGCTGCAGGTGGCGCCGCACGCGCCACTGCCAGAAGCCGCTGGTCTGCGAGAGCAGCGCCACGTCCATGCGGCGCTCGTACATCCAGTATTCGAGCGGCGAAGCCTGCCCCGCTTTCACGCGCTCCTTCGCGGCCTGCGCCTGCTCGACGAGCACGTCGACCGCATGGCTGGTGACGATCTCTTCCGCCTCCCAGCCGCGCGAAGTGGTGGTGACGACGCGGCCCTGCGCATCGCGGGCGTACATCAGCTTGGAGTGGCCGTCGAGGGTCGCATTGCCCTCCTGCGGTACCGCGTCGAGATCCATGGCTACACCGCTTCCATGTAGATGAAGCCGCTGGAGAAGCGGCCACTTTCGGGCACGAACATCAGCAGCTTCTGGCCGGGCTTGATGCGGCCCGAGCGGAACAGCTCGTCGAGCATGATGTAAGGCGACGCCGAACCCGTATTGCCCTTGCTCGCAAGATTGCTGAACCAGCGCTCGCGCGGAATCGGCAGGCCCAGCGATTCGAGGCACTGGCTCACCGGCTCGACGAAGTACTGCGACGACAGGTGCGGCAGGAACCAGTCGATGTCCGCCGTCTTCAGCCCGCGCCGCTCGATGATGGCCGCCAGCGGCTCGCCCAGCGTGGCGCGCACGATGTTGTCGTTGAGCAGGCGCACGTCCTGCTTGACGGCGAAGGTCGACTCGCGCCGCCAGTCTTCGGGCGACTTGCGTCCCCAGCCGTCGAGGCCGCCTTCGGCATTCTTCTCGGCACCGGCGTACATGCACACCGGCAGCTCGTGCGCGGCGGACGACAGGTCGATCCAGTCGATGCGCAGCGACAGCGGCCCGCGTGGCTCGCGCTCCAGCAGCACTGCACCCGCGCCGTCGGACAGCATCCAGCGCAGAAAGTCTTTCTCGAAGGCCAGTTCGGGCCGCGCTTCCAATGCTTCGAGCTTGTGCTCGAGCTCGGCCTCGAAGCGCGAGCCGCGCATCACGGCCGAGGCGAGCTCCGAACCCGTGGCCACCGCGCGCCGGGCATCGCCCGCGCGCACCGAGAGCCATGCATGCTTCAACGCGGTGGCACCAGCCAGGCAGATGCCCGCGCAGGCCACTACTTCGAGCCGCGGCCAGCCGAGTTCGCCGTGCACCATCACCGCGTGGTTGGGCATGAGCTGGTCGGGCAGCGAAGTGCCGGTGACGAGGCAGTCGACCGGCCCCACGTCGCCCAGCGCGCGGATCGCGGATGCAGTGAGCTGCGCGTTGGTCATCGCCAGTTCGCCCGTGGCGCGGTCGATGGCGTAGTGGCGCGACTGGATGCCGTTGCTGCGCAGGATCAGCCGCCGCGCGCGAGACGCCTTGCCGCCGATGCGACCGAGGACGTCTTCGATGTCTTCATTGCTGACCGGGGAAAAGGGCAGAAAGGCGGCGGTGCGGGTCAGGAAGACATCAGTCGTCATAGAGGGGGGTGCGGTCCGTGGCAGAGCCCGACGGGCACTCGAATTGGGCTGTCATTTTAGTCAGCCACCCTCTGAACAAAGGTCGCAGGAGTGCCTGCAGGCTCAGGCTCACGGGCACCACCGTAATGATCAGTACCAGCAGAAACAGCACGTACAGCAGCAGCAGCGGCTTGCGCTGCCACGCGCCGGGCCCGCCGGCGGCCATGATGAGCTTGCCCCACAGGTAGAAGCTGCGCGTGCCGGCCTTCTCGCTGATGAGCAGCCTGGCATTGGCCTGCACCGCCCCGAGGCCGGCCAGCAGCGGCTGCTTGCCGCGCTCCAGGTCGTTGTGCAGGGCATCACGCAGGGCACGGCCGAAGCGGCCTGTACCGTCGATCTGTTCGGCACTGAGCCCGGCATCGGGCATGCCCCAGAAGCCGCGCTTGCGGCCCCAGATCAGCCAGGCCGGCGTGGTGAAGAAGGTGGCGAGCGTGGGGCCGGGGTCGGTCAGCACCACGTTGTCGATCAGCCTCGCGCCGACGTCGTCGAGCATGCCCTTGAGTTTTTCGTGGGCCAGAAGCCACATGTTGCGGCAGGCGATGACCGTGACCACCGGCTTGCCCTTGAGCAGCCGCGCCGCCACCGGGTGCTTGAGGAAGGCCGCCACGGGCTGTGAAGGCGCCAGGAACCACACCTGGTACGGCAGGATGACGAGGTCGAAGTCTTCCTGGCCCGTGAGCGACAGCGGCGCCAGCGGCTGCGGCTTCATGTGGGCCGACTCCGGGAAAGCGTCGAAGAAGCTCAGGAAGGGCCAGGGAAAGGGATACGGCGCAAGTGGGCGCAGCGTTTCCTCGTGCACCTCGATCGACGGGTCGGCGCGCAGCGGCGCCACGATCCGGTCTGCAACCTCGTCGAGCTGGCCGGATTGCGAATAGCGAAGAACGAGGACGCGCTTGACGCTTCGAGGGGGGCTGGAGGGGCTGGAAGTCACTGGCGGTGGCGTTTCGGGGGCCGTCGAATGTACGCGATGCCTGTAGCGAGCGCATCTGCCAATGGTCATGGCGTCGCGGCAATCAGACGGTCGAATCGGTCAAATGGCCGGCGATGCGGAAAAAGAACAAGAAAAAAGGGCCGCACCTTGCGGCACGGCCCCTGTCGTGGTGCGCGAGGGAAGCTCAGCGCACCTTGCCTTCCTTCCAGGCGGTCAGCAGCTTGTTGTAGTCGATGGTCTCGCCCTTCGGCTTCTCGTTGGCCAGCTTCTTCCACGGGGCGTGGTCGTCGCTCAGGTACTTGGCCGGGTCGCCCTTGGGGTTGAGCTTGGGCGCGCAATGGGCCATGCCGGCGCGCTCGAGGCGGGCCATCACGTTGTCCATCTCGTCGGCCAGGTTGTCCATTGCCTTCTGCGGAGTCTTCTCGCCCGTGACGGCCTCGGCCACGTTCTTCCACCAGAGCTGCGCGAGCTTCGGATAGTCGGGCACGTTGGTGCCGGTCGGGGTCCAGGCCACGCGCGCCGGGCTGCGGTAGAACTCGATCAGGCCGCCGTACTTGTTGGCGTTCTGCGTGAAGTAGTCCGAGCGGATGTCGCTGTCGCGGATGAAGGTCAGGCCGGTGATCGACTTCTTCAGCGAGGTGGTCTTGGCAGTGATGAACTGCGCGTAGAGCCAGGCTGCTGCCGTCTTGTTGGCGTCATGGCCCTTGAAGAAGGTCCACGAACCCACGTCCTGGTAGCCGTTCTGCATGCCCTGCTTCCAGTACGGACCGTTCGGGCCGGGGGCCATGCGCCACTTCGGCGAGCCGTCGTCGTTCACCACGGGCAGGCCCTTCTTGGTCATGTCGGCGGTGAAGGCCGTGTACCAGAAGATCTGCTGGGCGATCTGGCCCTGCGCCGGCACGGGGCCGGATTCGCCGAAGGTCATGCCCATGGCCTCCTTGGGCGCGTACTTCTTCATCCAGTCGATGTACTTGGTGAGCGCGTACACGGCAGCCGGCGAGTTGGTGGCGCCGCCACGCGACACCGAGGCGCCGGTGGGCGTGCACTTGTCGGCGGCCACGCGAATGCCCCATTCGTCGATCGGCATGCCGTTGGGAATGCCCTTGTCGGCGGAGCCGGCCATCGACAGCCACGCATCGGTGAAGCGCCAGCCCAGCGACGGGTCCTTCTTGCCGTAGTCCATGTGGCCGTAGATCGGCTTGCCGTCGATGGTCTTCACGTCGACGCTGAAGAACTCGGCGATGTCTTCGTAGGCGCTCCAGTTGAGCGGCACGCCCAGGTTGTAGCCGTACTTGGCCTTGAACTTGTCCTGCAGGTCCTTGCGTGCGAACAGGTCGGCGCGGAACCAGTACAGGTTGGCGAACTGCTGGTCGGGCAGCTGGTAGAGCTGGCCGTCGGGAGCAGTGGTGAAGCTGGTGCCGATGAAATCCTTCAGGTCGAGGCCGGGGTTGGTGAACTCCTTGCCCGCGCCGCCCATGTACTCGGTCAGCGACATGATCTTGCCGTAGCGGTAGTGCGTGCCGATCAGGTCGGAGTCGGACACCCAGCCGTCATAGATCGACTTGCCCGACTGCATCGAGGTCTGCAGCTTCTCGACCACGTCGCCTTCCTGGATCAGGTCATGCTTGACCTTGATGCCGGTGATTTCCTCGAAGGCCTTGGCCAGCGTCTTCGATTCGTACTCGTGGGTGGTCAGGGTTTCGGAGACGACGGACACCTCCTTCACGCCCTTGGCCTGCAGCTTCTTGGCCGCATCGATGAACCATTTCATTTCCTCCATCTGCTTGTCCTTGGACAAGGTAGATGGCTGGAACTCGCTGTCGATCCATTTCTTGGCTTCAGCCTCGCCGGCCGTTGCCGCACCGTGCGCGGCGAACATCGCCGCTGCCAGTGCCAATGCCGTGTAGCGCATCTTCATGAAGTTGTCTCCTCGGTTGTTGCTTCCCCGGTGTTGTGTTCGATCACGGCTCCGGGGAGGCGGAGAGCCGGAACGCATTTGGTTGAACGCTAAGAGCCGTGCCCGCTCAGCCCTTGCGCATCACGAGCGCAAGCAGGCCCATCGACAGCACGAAGCTGATCCAGATCGAAGGCTCGGCCTCCAGGCTGAACCACTCCTGGAACTTGCCGGCCAGGCCGATGAAGACCAGGTTCAGGTACGCCGCCGACAGCAGCCCGATGAAGAGCCGGTCGCCACGCGTGGTGGCCATCGGCAGCCAGCCGCGCCGCAGCGTGGTGGGCGACTTGAACTCCCACACCGTCATGCCGACCAGCATGAGCGCGATGCAGATGAAGAACACGGCCACCGGGGTGGTCCAGACCATCCAGTCGAACATCTCTCGGCCTCCTTAAACACGACCCATCGCGAAACCCTTCGCGATGTAATGGCGCACGAACCAGATGACGATGGCGCCCGGAACGATGGTCAGCACCCCGGCAGCCGCCAGTGTTGCCCAGTCCATGCCCGAGGCGCTCACCGTGCGCGTCATCGTCGCCACGATGGGCTTGGCGTTCACGCTCGTGAGCGTGCGCGCCAGCAGCAGCTCAACCCAGCTGAACATGAAGCAGAAGAACGCCGCCACGCCCACGCCGGCCTTGATGAGCGGCAGGAAGATAGTGAGGAAGAAGCGCGGGAACGAATAGCCGTCGATGTACGCCGTCTCGTCGATCTCGCGCGGAATGCCGCTCATGAAACCTTCCAGGATCCACACCGCCAGCGGCACGTTGAACAGCAAATGCGCGAGCGCCACGCCCAGGTGCGTGTCCATCAGGCCGACCGTGCTGTACAGCTGGAAGAACGGCAGCAGGAACACCGCGGGCGGCGTCATGCGGTTGGTCAGCAGCCAGAAGAACACATGCTTGTCACCCAGGAACGAATAGCGCGAGAACGCATAGGCCGCTGGCAGCGCCACGGTGAGCGAGATCACCGTGTTGATGGCCACGTAGATCAGGCTGTTGATGTAGCCCGAGTACCACGACTCATCGGTGAAGATGCGCGCGTAGTTGGCCCAGGTGAGCTGCTGCGGAAAGAACGAGAAGCTCGACAGGATCTCCTCGTTCGTCTTGAAGCTCATGTTGATCATCCAGTAGATGGGCAACAGCGCGAACAGGATGTACAGCACCAGGAAGATGCTGCGCTTGTGAAATCTCTTCTCGTTCATTTCTCCACCTCCGCTTCCTGCGTACCGACCCGCTGCATCCAGTTGTAGAGCACGAAGCAGAACAGCAGGATGATGAGGAAATAGATCAGCGAGAACGCCGCTGCAGGCCCCAGGTCGAACTGCCCCACTGCCTTCTGCGTGAGGTATTGGCTCAGGAAGGTGGTTGCGTTGCCCGGCCCGCCGCCCGTCAGCACGAAGGGCTCGGTGTAGATCATGAAGCTGTCCATGAATCGCAGCAGCACCGCGATCATCAGCACGCCGCGCATCTTGGGCAGCTGGATGAAGCGGAACACCGCGAACTTGCTCGCGCCATCGATGCGCGCGGCCTGGTAGTAGGCATCGGGAATCGAGCGCAGGCCCGCGTAGCACAGCAGCGCCACCAGCGGCGTCCAATGCCACACATCCATGACCAGCACGGTGAGCCACGCGTCTGTGGCGCTGCCGGTGTAGTTGTATTCGATGCCCATCGTCTGCAGCGCATGGCCCAGCAGGCCGATGTCGGCGCGGCCGTAGATCTGCCAGATGGTGCCGACCACGTTCCATGGAATCAGCAGCGACAGCGCCACCACCACCAGCACCGCTGAAGACTTCCAGCCCTTGGCCGGCATCGACAGCGCCAGGCCGATGCCCAGCGGAATCTCGACCAGCAGCACCGACAGCGAGAAGCCCAGCTGGCGCCACAGCGCCTCGTGCAGCTCGTCGTCGCGCATCACCGAGGCGAACCACTCGGTGCCGACGAAGACTCGGCGCTCGGGCGAGATGATGTCCTGCACCGAGTAGTTGACCACCGTCATGAGCGGCACGATGGCCGAGAACGCAACGCAGATGAGCACTGGCAGCACCAGCCACCACGCCTTCTGGTTGATCGGTTTGTTGGTTGCGTTCATACGACCAGTTCCTCGTCTTTGTAATAGCAGGTGTGCGTATCCAACACTCGCACCCACACCGTGCCTCCCGCTGCCGGCGGCTGGTCGTCGGAGTGCAGCCGCACCTTCAGCACGCTGCCGTCGGCCTCCACGCTCAGCATCACGTGCGTGCCCACGTCCTGCACCTGCTTCACCACGGCCGGCACCGCACCGGCGGCGCCCGCGTTGGACAGGCGCAGGTACTCGGGGCGGATGCCGATCTTCAGAGGCCCCTGCGGCAACTCGCGCGTGGGCACCAATGGCGTGCCCGCAACCTCGATGGTGCCGTTCGCGCTCTTCGCGGACAGGAAGTTCATGCCCGGCGAGCCGATGAAATGCCCGACGAAGGTGTGGGCCGGCCGCTCGAACAGTGCTTCGGCGCTGCCCACCTGCACGGCCTTGCCGCGCGTCATCACCACCACCTCTTCGGCGAAGGTGAGCGCCTCGACCTGATCGTGCGTCACGTAGATGAGCGTGAGCTTCAGCTCGCGGTGAATCTGCTTGAGCTTGCGGCGCAGCTGCCACTTCAGGTGCGGGTCGATCACGGTGAGCGGCTCGTCGAAAAGCACCGCCGACACGTCGCTGCGCACCAGCCCGCGCCCGAGGGAGATCTTCTGCTTGGCGTCGGCCGCGAGGCCGGCGGCGCGCTGGTTGAGTTGCCCGCTCATGTCGAGCATCTCGGCAATCTCGCCCACGCGCTTCTTGATCTGGTCGGCCGGCACCTTGCGGTTGCGCAGCGGGAACGCGAGGTTCTCGGCCACGGTCATGGTGTCGTAGATCACCGGGAACTGGAACACCTGCGCGATGTTGCGTTCTTGCGGCGTGGCGCGCGTCATGTCGCGGCCATCGAAGGTGACCGTTCCCTGCGAGGGCACGAGCAGGCCCGAGATGATGTTCAGCATGGTCGTCTTGCCGCAGCCCGAGGGGCCGAGCAAGGCATACGCCCCGCCGTCGCGAAAGCTCATCTTCAGCGGCAGCAGCGCATAGTCGCTGTCCTGCGTCGGGTTGGGGCGATAGGCGTGGGCCAGGTCGAGGTCGATGCGTGCCATGACTAGTTTCCTTTGCGCCATGCCGGCGCCAGCGCCAGCTTTTCGCTGGCATCGAACACATAGGCTTGCGACGCGCTGAAATACAGCGTGATCGAGGCGCCCAGCTCGAAGCGGTGCACACCGGTGAGCTGTGCCACCAGTTCGCCCACCGCTGTCTCGACGTGCACGAAGGTGTCGGAGCCCGAGATTTCGGCCAGCTCCACCTTGCCGGGCAAGGCGATGTCGCCCTGCCCCGCATCCACGTTCAGTGCGCTCGCGCGCAGGCCGACCGTGACGGCGCCTGCAACGCTTTCAGGCACAGCCAGAGCCAGCGCGGGACCACCAGCCAGTTGCACCTTGCCGGCGGTCGCGGTGCCGGCCAGCAGGTTCATCGGCGGATCGCTGAAGGCCCGTGCCACTCGCAGCGACTGCGGCGCGTGGAACACTTCGGCCGTCGGGCCGTACTGCAGCAGCTCGCCGGCATCCATCACGGCCGTGTAGCCGCCAAGCAGCAACGCTTCGCCGGGCTCGGTGGTCGCGTAGATCACGGTCGAATCGCCAGTGGCGAAGAGTTGCGTGAGCTCTTCGCGCAGGCCTTCGCGCAGCTTGTAGTCGAGGTTGACCAGCGGCTCGTCGAGCAGCATCAGCGGTGCGTTCTTGGCGAGCGCGCGCGCCAGCGCCACGCGCTGCTGCTGGCCGCCCGAGAGTTCGGCCGGATAGCGGTCGAGGAACATGCCGATGTGCAGCTTGTCGGCCAGCGCCTTTACGCGTGCATCGATGTTCGACTCACCGCGCAGCTTGAGCGGCGAGGCAATGTTGTCCGCAACCTTGAGCGACGGATAGTTGATGAACTGCTGGTAGACCATCGCGACATTGCGTTCGCGCACGGGCATGCCGGTCACGTCCTTGCCGTCGACCAGCACCTTGCCTTCGGTGGGCGTGTCGAGCCCCGCCATCAGCCGCATGAGGCTGGTCTTGCCGGCCTGCGTTGCGCCCAGCAGCACGGTGACCGCGCCGCTCCTGGGCGCGATGCTCTGCTCGTAGAGCCATGTCTGCGCACCCACCTTCTTGGTGACGCGCTCCAGTGTCAATTGCATTGGCGCTCTTTCCCTTGTGTTCGGTCTAGTTGTTTTTGACGCGGACCTGCTGCTGCAACAGCCAGCGCGCGACCTGCTCGCGCTCTTCGGGCGTGTAGTGCAGCCCCAGCTTGGAACGCCGCCAGAGCACGTCTTCCGCGCTCACGGCCCATTCGCGGTCCTGCAGGAAGCGCAGTTCGCGCTCGTACAGGCCGGGCGCCACTTCGTCGCCCAGGTCGGCAAAGGACTTTGCTTCGCCCAGCAACTCCGCGATGCGGGCGCCGTAGCCCCGCGCGAGGCGACGCGCCAGGTGGCCGTAGAGCCACGGATATTTGGTTTGCACAGCCGACACGAAGCGTTCGAAATCGTCGTCGGGCCGCTTCGCAGCGCCGATCCATGCCGACAGGTCGCCGCCCGCGAGAAAGGCGCCGTCGGTCCAGGCCGGGCGCTGCGCGCTCGACTGGCCCAGCATCCTGCCCACCTCGTCGGCCGCGTCCTCGGCCAGCTTGCGGAAGGTGGTGATCTTGCCGCCCCACACCGACAGCAGCGGCGCTGCGGTGGTGTTCGATTCGAGCATGTAGTCGCGCGTGACGGCCGATGGGTCGCCCGAGTCGTCGTCGAGCAACGGGCGCACGCCCGAGTAGGTCCACACCACGTCGGCCGGCACGATGGGCTTCTCGAAGTAGCGGCTGGCCTGGGTGCAGAGGTAGTCGATTTCTTCCTGCGCGATGCGCGCGGCGCCGGGGTCGTCGCCGGTGAGTTCGATGTCGGTGGTGCCGATCAGCGTGAACTCGTCCTGGTAGGGAATGGCGAAGATGATCCGCTTGTCGGGGTTCTGGAAGATGTAGGCGTGGTCGTGCTCGAACAGGCGCGGCACCACGATGTGGCTGCCCTTCACGAGCCGCAGGCTCTTGGTGGCCAGCGCCTCGCCCTTGGCCGACTGCGCGACGCCGCGCAGGAATGATTCGGCCCACGGCCCCGCGGCATTGACCACCGCCCTGGCGCGCAGCGTGCGCTTGTTGCCGTCGGCGCCTTGCAGCGTGGCAGTCCATCCGTCGGCGGCTCGCTGGGCGTGCACGCAGCGGGTGCGGGTCAGCACTTCGGCGCCGCGCGCCTGTGCGTCGAGCGCGTTGAGCACCACGAGGCGCGCATCGTCGACCCAGCCGTCCGAATAGATGAAGCCGCGCTTGTACTGGTCCTTCAGCGGCTTGCCCGCGGCGTG
The DNA here is from genome assembly GCF_051992195.1 of Variovorax sp. YR566. NCBI lineage: Bacteria > Pseudomonadati > Pseudomonadota > Betaproteobacteria > Burkholderiales > Comamonadaceae > Variovorax > Variovorax sp. YR566. Next base: position 4,775,047 of record NZ_CP197092.1, read on the forward strand.
GCGGCGCAGATCGACGCTGTGCGAAGCCGGCAGCACCTCGCGTTTGGCAAGGTGGTCATACATGAACAGGCCGATGCGGATCATCCAGGCCGGGCGCATCGACGGGTCGTGCGGCATCACGAAGCGCAGCGGCCACATGATGTGCGGCGCGCTCTTGAGCAGCACCTCGCGCTCCTGCAGCGCCTTGCGCACCAGCGAGAACTCGTAGTACTCGAGGTAGCGCAGCCCGCCGTGGATCAGCTTGGTGGAGGAAGACGATGTGTGCGAGGCGAGATCGTCCTTTTCGCACAGCACCACGCGCCAGCCGCGGCCCGCGAGGTCGCGCGCGATGCCGCAGCCGTTGATGCCGCCGCCGACGATGAGCACGTCGCAGTCGGTGGCCGGCGCGGGCGAAATGGAAGAGAAATCGCTCACAGAAATTGGGTCCGTTGAAGCGTGACTTTGGTCACTAACGGCGGCCATTGTATTTTCGCGTCTTTTCATTTGGATTCCTTTTGGCGCGATTTTCCTACGAGTTTTCCCTTAGATGGCTTCGTTTTCTTTCGCTTTAAAGTGGCGCGCTCTGTACCCTCGGTCGCAGTCTTCCTGCTTTCCACGACGCCCCTGTGAACTCCAACCCGCGCCAGATCAACCTCCTGGACACCGTGCGCGCGCGCGGCTCCGTCACCGTCGAGCAGCTGGCCGACATGCTCGGTGTCACCCTGCAGACCGTGCGGCGCGATGTGCAGCGGCTGGCTGACGAAGGCCTGCTCACGCGCTTTCACGGCGGCGTGCGCGTGCCCAGCTCGACCACGGAAAACATCGGCTACCAGCAGCGCGAGACCCTGCACGCTGAAGGCAAGGCGCGCATCGCCCGCCGCGTGGCGGAGCTGGTGCCCAACGACTGCTCGCTGATCCTCAACATCGGCACCACCACCGAGGCCATCGCCAAGGCGCTGCTGCGCCACACGGGCCTGCGCGTGATCACCAACAACCTGAACGTGGCCACTATCCTGAGCGGCAACACCTCGTGCGAAGTGATCGTGGCGGGCGGCTCGGTGCGCCAACGCGACCGCGCCATCGTGGGCGAGGCAACCATCGACTTCATCCGCCAGTTCAAGGTCGACATCGCGCTGATCGGCGTGTCGAGCATCGAGGCCGACGGGTCGCTGCGCGACTTCGACCTGCGCGAGGTGAAGGTGGCGCAGACCATCATCGCGCAGGCGCGCGAGGTGTGGCTCGCGGCAGATGCGAGCAAGTTCAACCGGCCGGCGATGATTCAGCTCGGCACGCTCTCGCAGATCGACCGGCTGTTCACCGATGCCGAGCCGCCGGCGCCATTCGCCGACCTGCTGCACACCGCCCAGGTGCGCCTCGAGATCGCGCGCGAGAACTGACAAGAAAGAACACGAACGAATGACCACCTACCTGCTCGCCCTCGACCAGGGCACTTCGAGCTCCCGCAGCATCGTGTTCGACCGCGAAGGCCACATCGTCGCCATCGCGCAGAAAGAGCTGACGCAGATCTACCCGCAGCCGGGCTGGGTCGAGCATGACCCGATGGAAATCTGGCGCAGCCAGCTCGCCACCGCGCGCGAAGTGCTCGCCAAGGCGAAGCTCAAGCCCACAGACATCCACGCCATCGGCATCACCAACCAGCGCGAAACCACCGTGCTGTGGAACCGTGCCACGGGCCAGCCAGTGCACCACGCCATCGTCTGGCAGGACCGCCGCGCCGAGCCCTTGTGCGCCAGGCTGCGCGACGAGGGCATGACCGACACCATCCGCGAGAAAACCGGTCTGGTGATCGACGCGTACTTCTCCGGCACCAAGCTGCGCTGGCTGCTCGACAACGTGCCCGGCGCGCGTGCGCAGGCCGAGCGCGGCGAACTCGCCTTCGGCACGGTCGACAGCTGGCTCATGTGGCAGCTCACCGGCGGCAAGGTACACGTGACCGACGTGAGCAACGCCTCGCGCACCATGCTCTTCAACGTGCACAGCAACGAGTGGGATGCCGACCTGCTGAAGGCACTCGACATTCCCGCCGCGCTGATGCCCAAGGTGCAGCCCTCGAGCTCGCACTTCGCCGACACCGATGCGGCGCTGCTGGGCCGCACGCTGCCCATCGGCGGCGTGGCCGGCGACCAGCAGAGCGCCCTTTTCGGCCAGGCCTGCTTCGAGGCCGGCATGGCGAAGAACACCTACGGCACCGGCTGCTTCCTGTTGATGCACACGGGTGGCGCGTTCCAGCCCTCGCACAACGGCCTGCTCGTGACCAGCGCCGCGCAGACCGATGCAACGCCGCAGTACGCCATGGAAGGCAGCGTGTTCGTCGGCGGTGCCGTGGTGCAGTGGCTGCGCGACGGCCTCAAGGCCATCAAGGGCAGCGCCGAAGTGCAGTCGCTGGCCGAGAGCGTGCCCGATGCCGGCGGCGTGATGATGGTGCCGGCCTTCACCGGCCTCGGCGCGCCCTACTGGGATGCTGATGCGCGAGGCACCATCACCGGCCTCACGCGCGGCACCACGGTTGCGCACATTGCGCGCGCCGCGCTCGAAAGCATCGCCTACCAGAGCGCCGCGCTGCTGCAGGCCATGAGCCGCGACGCGGTGGCCGCCGGCGGCAAGCCCGTTGCCGAGCTGCGCGTGGACGGCGGCGCGAGCGTGAACGACCTGCTCATGCAGTTCCAGGCCGACCTGCTGGGCATTCCGGTGGTACGGCCCGAAGTGATCGAGACCACCGCGCTGGGCGCCGCGTACCTCGCAGGTTTGTCGACCGGGGTCTACACCGACGCGCGCCAACTCTCGAAGCTGTGGAAGATCGAGCGCCGCTTCATGCCGACCATGGGCCGCGCGCAGGCCGAGGAATCGATGGCGCGCTGGGAGCGCGCGGTGCGCCAGGCCACTGCGACCTGATGATCCAAAAGACCTCGCCACCATCGGGGCACTGAGGTCCGCTGCACGAGCCCCGGGGCAGAATTCGGCCGCCCCCGACTTGCCGCGCTGCCTGTTTGACCACTCCAACCAACGAAGTTTCTCCATCGCGCAACGCGCTGCTCGCCTGCGGCGTGGTGGGCGCGACGCTGCTGGCGCTCATCGCGCTCGGCCATGACGGCCGCCGCATGGCGCAGCTCGCGGTGCTGGCAATGCCGATGGTGCTGTGGCTTGCGTGGCCGCTGCGCAGCGCGCGGATGCGGCGCATACGCACGCTGCTGGTCTGGCTCTGGGCCATGGGCTTCGCACTCGACGGCGCGGTGCGCGCCTATCTGCTCGACGCCTACCAGGCCGCGCCCGACGGTGCGATGGTGCTGGGCGCAGCGGCCAACACCAATGCGCGCGAAGGCTCCGAATACCTGTGGATGCATTGGCGCTCCGCTGCGGTATGGTGTGCCGCGCTGGTCGTGGCGGGTGTGCTCGTGGGCATGTTCGCGCGGCGCGGCGCTGTAGCCGATGCGGCGGCTCCGCCCGCCCGGCCCGCGCGATGGGCCGTGGCGCTTGTCGCGCTGCTGCTTCTCGTCGCATGCGTGGCCTATGCGAGCAAGCCCTGGCGCCGGCTGCATCCCGCGGTCTTCTGGACGCAGTGGGCGAATTCCGTTCACACGCTGCGCACCGCCTGGGCCGACCAGCAGAAGCAGCGCGACCGCCTGATGGCGCAAGCCAAAGGCATCGCACCCGTGATTTCGCAGACCGGCCCTTCCACGGTGGTGCTGGTCATCACCGACAGCATCAACCGCGACAACATGGCGCTGTACGGCTACGGCCGCCCGACCACGCCCCGCCTGCTGGCGCACAAGGCGCAGACCGGCGACCAGATGGCGGTGCTGAAGAACGCCTGGTCCGTCGACGCAAGCACCTTGCCCGCGCTGCGCAACATGTTCCACTTCGGCCTGCCCGAGAGCGAGAACCCGCCGCACCTGCTGGCGCTGGCACGCGCCGCCGGCTACAAGGTCTGGTGGATCAGCAACCATGACGACCTCGCCATCGAGCAGCAGCATGCGCGCCTCGCCGACGTGGTCGACATGGTCAACCGCACGCCCGGCCGCGCCAGCGCCTCGCTGGACGGCGAGATCCTCGACTGCGTGCAGGAGGCGCTGGCCGATACGAGCACCGACCGCAAGCTGATCGTGGTCCATCTGATGGGCGCGCATCCGCACTACAGCCTGCGCTTTCCGGCCAACGCCAACCCCTTCGACGACGATGTGGATGCGGTCGAGAACGGCCTCGTGAAAGACGGCCGCTCGGCCTGGGTGCGCCGCTTCCGCCAGGAATACGACGCCGCGCTGCTGTATCACGACTTCGTGGTGTCCGAGCTGCTGCAGCAGACGCGCAGCGCGGGCAAGCCGGGCGACTACCGTGCCTGGATGTACCTGTCGGACCACGGGCAGGAGGTAGGCCACGTGAGCGACCGCGCGGGGCACAGCCCGGCGACCGCCTCGGGCTATCGCATTCCGGCCGTCGTGTGGCGCAACCAGCAGCCGCTGCCGTCGGCTGCGGCGCAGCAGCACCCGTTTCGCGCAGACTGGTCGGGCTGGACGCTGATGGACCTGCTCCACATCCAGTGGAACGGGCAGAAGCCGGAACGCGATGTGCTGCAGGATGCCTACCGCTGGCAGGCGCCCACGATTCCGGTGGCGGTCGAATCGTTTTCGCGCTAGCCGTGCCGGGGCGACAGATGAATGCCGGCAATCATGCAGCGCACCGATCCGCCCGCCATCTCGATCGTCGGAACCGGCAGCGGAAGCAGCCGCGCGGACCGTTCGATGACAGCCTTCTGCTGGCTGCTCAGGCTGTTGCAGGCGCGCTGCGACAGCGCGAGCACGCGGCCATCGAGGCCTGACAGCTCGATTGCATTGCCTGCGAACTCAGCGATCTGCCCTGCGGTGAGCGCAATGACCTCGCGCCCCGATTCCTCCAGCCGGGCGCGCACCTCGGCTGCACGACGCGCATCCGGGATCATGTCGAAGCCGACCAACGCGAAGGCCGTGGCCACGCACATCAGCACATTGGTGTGATAGATCGGCCGGCCGGCTTTATCGGCCGTGTCCACCAGCATCGGCTCGAAATTGAAGTGCGTGCTGAAGCGCTCCAGCGCCACCGGATCGGCCCGGTTGGAGCGAGCCGTGTAGGCCACGCGCGCCAGGTGGTCGAGCACCATCGCACCGGTGCCCTCCAGGAACAGGCCGTCGTGCTCGAGGCCGGAATAGTCGATGACGTCCTGCACCCGGTAGTTGGCCTTGAGCATCTCGATCACGTCGCTGCGCCGCTCGCGGCGGCGGCTCGGTGAATGCATCGGGTAGATGGCAACGTGCCCGCCCGGGTGGGTGGAGAACCAGTTGTTGGGAAAGACCGAGTCCGGCGTGTCGTGCTCGCCCCGGTCTTCGAACAGATGCACGCGCACGCCTTCGGCTTCGAGCTGCTCGACGGCTGCCGTTACCTCGCGATAGGCGGCGTCGGCCACGGCTTGCGCGGCCTCCTTGACGGCTGCGGTCTGGAACGCGTTGTCGGCAGCAGTCTCCGGGTTCGGCGTGAACCTGTGCGGACGGACCATGACCACGGCGGCCGGCGCCTGAACGGAGCGGATCGCGGCCGACATCATCAAGCCACCCTTCGGATGACAGCGCGCGAGGCGCCGCTGCGAGTGTGGCGGAACAGGTCCTTCGGGTCATCGGCCCGGGGCACCAGCTCGACGTCCACGCCGAGGTTGCGACGCTCGGCCTGTTCGTGCACATAGCGCAAGGTGGCGTAGTCCTCGAGCGCGAAGCCGACCGAATCGAACACCGTGACTTGTTCAGCGCTTTCGCGCCCCGTTGCCGTGCCGGCCAGCACGCGCCACAGGTCGACCACGGGGGAGTCTTTTGGCAACCGCTGGATGTCGCCCTCGATGCGCGTCTGCGGCTCGTATTCGACGAACACGCGCGCGCCGCGCAGCACGTCGGCATGCAGTTCGGTCTTGCCGGGGCAATCGCCGCCGACGGCGTTCAGGTGCATGCCCGGCTCGATCATGTCCGGCGTGATGATGGTGGCGCAGGCCTTGTCGGCAGTCACGGTCGTCACGATGTCGGCGCCGCGCACGGCCTGCGCCGTGGAGTCGGCACGAATGATCTTGAGCGACGGAAAGGCCGAGAGGTTGCGCACCAGCTTGTCGGTGGCCCGGGCGTCGATGTCGTACACAGCGATTTCCTCGATGCCCAAGTGGCAGTGAAAGGCCAATGCCTGGAACTCGCTCTGCGCGCCGTTGCCGATGAGCGCCATGCGCCGCGCGCCGGGCCGAGCCAATGCGCGCGCCGCCGTCAGCGAGGTCGCGCTCGTGCGAAGCGCAGTGGCAAGGGTCAGTTCAGACAACAGCACGGGGTAGCCGGTTTCGACATCGGCGAGCACGCCGAAGGCCATCACCGTGTAGAGGCCGCGGCTGGTGTTGGCCGGGTGGCCGTTGACGTACTTGAAGGCGTAGCGCGAGGCGTTCGACACAGGCATCAGCTCGATGACGCCGATGTCCGAGTGATTTGCCACACGGGCCGATTTGTCGAAATCAGGCCAGCGGATGAAGTCTTCCCGGATGGTGTCGGCCAATGCGCCGATGAAGGGGGCCACGCCAATCTCCTGCACGAGGCGGGACATGGCGGGAACGTCGATGAAGCGGGTCATGGGGGTCTCCTGAACGGTCCGGCCGCATCGCGCAGCCGTCTTTCGATTGTTCCGGGGAGACGTGCCAGACTGAACCCTTCAACTTGTCAAGTTAGCCCTTGAACCTTACATTTCGCTCGATCTGATTAGCAATTTGACAAATGGCAATGGACGACATCGACCGACAACTCATTGCCCTGCTGCGCGACGACGCGCGCATGCCGGTGGTGGCACTGGCCCAGAAGCTCCGCGTGGCGCGGGCGACCGTGCAGAACCGGATTGCCAAGCTGGAGAACGACGGAACCATCGTCGGCTACACCGTGCGGCTGAAGCCCGAAGCGGAAGCGCACCGCATCCGCGCGATCATGAGCATCGAGATCGAAGGGCACCGCGCCGAGCGCGTGAGCCAAGTTCTGCGCGGTCACCCTAACGTCGTGGCCTTGCACTCGACCAACGGCCGCTGGGACCTGATGGCCGATCTGCGCGCCGACTCGCTCGAAGCCTTCGACAAGGTGCTCAATGCCATCCGGCAGATCGAAGGCATCTCGAGCACCGAGACGAGCATCCTGCTGTCAACGCACAAGCTCTGAGCCGGGCGCCAGCGGCGCACCGGCTCTCTACCGCTCAGTGCGCGGGAACCAGGAAGTCCTGGCTGATGCGCCCGCCCAGCTCGTTCACGCGGTCGAGGAACTGCGTGAGGTAGGCATGCAGGCCGGTCGCGAGGATCTCGTCGACCCGCGCGTATTGCAGGTCGGCCAGCAGCTTGCCGGCGCGGCGCTGGGTTTCAGCGCTCTGCTCGTTCTGCACCTTCGCGAGGTTGTTCACCACCTCGACCAGGCTCGCGTGCAGCGAGCGCGGCATGTCGGCACGAAGAATCAGCAGCTCGGCCACGCGCTCGGGCTTGATCACGTCGCGGTACACCTTGCGGTAGACCTCGAAGGCCGAAACGCTGCGCAGGATCGCGCTCCAGTGATAGAAGTCGTACTCCTGGTCTTCCTCGGTGGCGGCGCCGAAGAACTCGCTGTTGAGCGCATGGAACTTCACGTCCACCAGCCGCGCGGTGTTGTCGGCACGTTCCAGGAAGGTGCCCAGGCGCGAGAAGTAGAAGGCCTCGTCCTGCAGCATGGTGCCCAGCGTGACGCCGCGCGACAGGTGCGAGCGGAACTTGACCCATTCGAAGAACTGGCCAGGGTCGCGCTCGAAATCGCCTGCGCGGAGCATGCGGTTGACTTCGAGCCAGGTGGTGTTCTGCGTTTCCCAGGCTTCAGTGGTGAGCGCACCGCGCACAGCGCGCGCGTTCTCGCGAGCGGCCTTCAGGCAGGAGACGATCGAAGAGGCATTGCTCTCATCCTTGACCATGAACTCCATCACGTCGTGTGGCGTGATCTGGTCGTACTTCTTGTTGTACCAGGGCAGCAGCTCGCTGATGGACAGCACGCCCTGCCAGCCGTACTTGGCCACTTCGGCGGACTGCGGCAGCAGGGAGGTCTGGTAGTTGACGTCCAGCATGCGCGCCGTGTTCTCGGCGCGCTCGGTGTAGCGGGACATCCAGTAGAGATGGTCGGCGGTGCGAGACAGCATCGGTTGTGCTCCTACTACGATTGGCTTTGCGACTGCGCGGGCGCCGCCTTGGGCTTGGGAGCGCGGTCGGCTTCGAGAATCCAGGTGTCCTTGGTGCCACCGCCCTGCGACGAGTTGACCACCAGCGAGCCTTCCTTCAGCGCCACGCGCGTGAGGCCGCCGGGCACCATCTGCACCTCGCTGCCCGAGAGCACGAAGGGGCGCAGGTCGATGTGGCGCGGCGCGATGCCGGCGTCGACGAAGGTGGGCGAGGTCGACAGGCTCAGGGTGGGCTGGGCGATGTAGCCGTCGGGCTTGGCGATCACGGCCTTCTTGAAGTCTTCGATCTCGGCCTGCGTGGCGGCCGGGCCGATCAGCATGCCGTAGCCACCGGCGCCGTGCACTTCCTTGACGACCAGGTCCTTCATGTTGTCGAGCGTGTACTGCAGCTCGTCCTTGTTGCGGCACATGTAGGTGGGCACGTTCTTCAGGATCGGCTTTTCGCCGAGGTAGAACTCGACCATCTTCGGCACGTAGGGGTAGATCGACTTGTCGTCGGCCACGCCGGTGCCCACTGCATTGCAGATGACGACGTTGCCTTCGCGGTAGGCGCGCATCAGGCCGGCGGTACCGAGCGTGGACGTGGGGCGGAACACCTCGGGGTCGAGGAAGTCGTCGTCCACGCGACGGTAGATCACGTCGACGCGGCGCGGTCCGCGCGTGGTGCGCATGTAGACGAAGTTGTCCTTGACGAACAGGTCCTGGCCCTCGACCAGTTCCACGCCCATCTGCTGGGCGAGGAAGGCATGCTCGAAGTAGGCGCTGTTGTACATGCCGGGCGTGAGCACCACCACCGTGGGCTCGGCCGTGGCCGGCGGCGCGCTGGCGCGCAGGGTTTCGAGCAGCAGGTCAGGGTAGTGCGCGACCGGTGCGATGCGGTTCTGGTTGAACAGCTCGGGGAAGAGCCGCATCATCATCTTGCGGTTTTCGAGCATGTAGCTCACGCCGCTGGGCACGCGCAGGTTGTCTTCGAGCACGTAGTACTCGCCGTTGCCGTCGGCATCGGGGGCACGAACGATGTCGATGCCCGAGATGTTCGAGTAGACGTTGTGCGGCACGTTCACGCCCATCATCTCGGGACGGAACTGGGCGTTGTTCAGGATCTGCTCGGCCGGGATGATGCCGGCCTTGATGATTTCCTGGTCATGGTAGACATCGTGAAGAAAGCGGTTGAGCGCCGTGACGCGCTGCACCAGCCCTTTTTCCATGCTGTCCCACTCGTGGGCGGGAATGATGCGAGGCAGCAGGTCGAACGGGATGAGCCGCTCGGTGCCGGAGCCGTCCTCGTCCTTGGCGCCATACACCGCGAAGGTGATGCCGACCCGGCGGAAAATCAATTCCGCCTCTTCGCGCCGCGAACGCATCACCTCACCGGGTTGCTTCGCGAGCCATTGGTCGTAGCGCTTGTAGTGCTGTCGGATTGCAGCCCCCGCATAGGGCAACTGCTCATACATCTCGTCAAATTTGTGCATGGAACGACCAATCTCCTTGAGCTATAGCTTAGCAAGTTCAGGGCCAGTAGAACCCCTTATGCCAAGGCCGGAGACGGGCCGGAAGACTTTTTCTTCGCTCAGCGCTCAGGCCCTTCCTCGCTGGCCGTCAGCTTCTTGCGGGGCGAGAGAAATCCCTTGATGCGCTCCCCGCTCTCGTCGCTGTAGAGGCTGGCCAGGAAGGATTCGCGCTCGGCGTCGAGCTGCTCACGCCGGCTGCGCCCACGCGCCGAATACACGAGTTGCTTGATGCGCGCCTGCACCTCGAACGGGCCGCGCGCGAGCTGCTGCGCCCAGGCGAGCGCGGTGGCACCGGCCTCCCCATGCGGCACGACCTTGTTGACCACGCCCAGTTCGTGCAGCCGCTTCGCGGTGCTGGGCGTGCCGTCGAGCAGCATTTCGAGGGCAGCCTGCGGCGGTAGCGCGCGCACCAGCGAATCGGTGCCGCCGCCGTCGGGCGTGAGGCCCACATTCACATAGGACATGGCGAACTTCGCGTCTTCCGCGGCCACGATCAGGTCGCAGGCCAGGCACAGCGAAAAGCCCCCACCCATGGCCGCGCCCTCGACGGCGGCAATGACGGGCTGGGGAGCCTCCTGGATCGCCATGATCCATTCGTGCAGCGCATCGATGTGGCCATGCTGCTCGGCGGCCGGCAGCTTGCGTTGCCGGGCTAGGCGTCGCAGGTCGCCGCCGCCGCTGAAATGATCGCCCTCCCCGCACAACACGATGGCACGCACGGTGCGAAAACCCGAGGTGGCGCGCATCGCCTTGGCGGCCGCGCGGTAGACCGACGGATTGAGCGCATTGCGCGCCGCGGGGTTGCTCAGCGTCAGCACCAGCACCGGGCCTTCGCGGTGCATCTTGAGCCGCGCGCCGGGTGCGGCCGCGGCGCTCGTGCTGGTGATGGCCGGAACAGCGGCCGTCACGGCGTATGCCCGGAAAACAGGTCCCACCGAAGGCCTTGACGGTTGCTCATGCTGTCCCCTCTTCTGAGTTGTAGCCAAACGATACAACGCATGGGACGCCAGTACGAGCACGCTGACAAGTGGCCTTTCGGACTACTTTTGACAATTAGTTCACGATTTCAGGGCTGTGCTGCCAGTACCGCGCATGGCGCTCGCGCTCGCAGGCCACGTCGGCGGGGCGTGTGCTGGTCCAGTGCGCGGCGCCGCAGCGGGTGTTTTCGACCAGCCGCACGCCGCGGTCCCGGTAGCGCGCCGCCACCTCCTGCGCCGGATGGCCGAAGCGGTTGCGATACCCCGCCTGGACAAAGGCAATGCCCGGCTGCACCGCATCGAGGAAGGCCGGGCTCGACGAAGTCTTGCTGCCGTGGTGCGGCGCCAGCAGCACGTCGGCGCGCAGCAGCTGCGGCGTGCGAACGACGAGCGCGGCCTCCTGCAGCCGCTCGATGTCGCCGGCCAGCAGCGCCGCCGCGCGCCCGTTGCCGATACGCAGCACGCACGACACGGCATTGGGCTTGGTGAAGCCGCGGTAGTCGGTGTCGAACGGATGCAGCACCTCGAAGCGCACGCCGTCCCAGGTCCAGGCCTGCCCCGCCTCGCAACGCCGTGCCGCCAGCGTCGCCTGCAGCGGATGCGTGGCTTCGAGGGAACTCAGCAGCTCGGCCCGCGGCTGCATCGCGAGCACCGCGGGCGCACCGCCGGTGTGATCGGTGTCGCGATGGCTCAGCACCAGCGTGTCGAGGCGCTCGCCGTAGGCCCGCAGCAGCGGCACGAGCACGCGATGGCCGGCATCGCTTTCAAGGCTGTAGCGCGGGCCGGCGTCATAGAGCAGGCTGTGCGTGGCGGTGCGCACGAGCACCGCGTTGCCTTGGCCGATGTCGGCGGCGAGCAACTCGAATTCGCCGGCCGCCGGCCGGGGCGCCTGCCACAGCAACACTGGCAGCAGCAGCGGAATGCCAAGGGCGCGCAGCGACCAAGATAGCCGCATGGCCAGCAATGCACCGCCGGCCACGCCGCAAGCGGCCATCCACAAAGGCGGCGCGGCCATCGACAGCGTGGCATACGGCAGCCCGGCCAGCCATTGCAGCAGCAGCGCCAGCACCTGCACGGCCCGGGCTGCGAGGTCCCAAAGCGGCGCCACGGCCACGCCCAGCATGGCCAACGGCGTGATCACGAGCGTGACCCAGGGGATCGCCACCGCATTGGCCAGCAGGCCGATCAGCGACACCTGCTGGAACAGCAGCAGGCTCAGCGGCGTGATCGCCAGCGTGATGACCCATTGCTCGCGAAAGAACAGCAACAGGCGGGAAGCGGCACCGGTCTTCCGCTCGCCCGGCACCGCGGCGTCCGTGGCAAACAACACGCCCACCGCCACGAAGCTCAGCCAGAAGCCGGCCTGCATCAAGGCCCACGGATCGAGCGCGACCACCACGGCCGCCGTCAGCAGCCACACATGCGGCCAAGGCCAGCGCCGGCCCGTGAGGCGCAGCAGCGCGACCGTCGCCAGCATCCACACAGTGCGCTGCGAGGGCACACCCCAGCCGCTGAAGAGCGCGTAGAGCGTGGCCAGCAGCACGCCGCCTATCAACGCTGCCTGCTGCGCCGGCAAGCGCAGCATCAGCCGCGCGCTGCGCCGCCAGAGCAGACCGACGATGTGCGCGGCCAGCCAGGCAAACATCGTGACGTGGAGGCCGGAGATCGACATCAGGTGTGCCACGCCCGTGGCGCGGAACACGTCCCAGCCCGAGCGGTCGATGGCGCTCTGGTCGCCGGTGACCAGGGCCGCGATCACGCCCGCCTGCGCGCGGTCGGGCACGCGCTCGAAGACGGCATCGCGCACGGCTTCGCGTGCGCGCTCGATGGGGTGCCACCACGTGCTTGCCACCAGCATTGGCGCCGCATCGCGCGCGCCGGTTCGCACATAGCCGCTGGCATGCAGGCCCTGCTCCCACATCCAGAGTTCGCTGTCGAAGCCATGGGGATTGCGGCTGCCGTGCGGCGCCTTCAGACGCACCGTCAGCCGCCATCGCTCGCCGGCGTGCAGGGAGCCGACTGTGCTGGCAAAGGGCGTGCGGCTTTCGGAAGCACGGCTCCACAGGCTCGAGCCTTCGGCATACCAGCCGAGTGCAATGCGATCGGGCACCGCGGGCCGCCCCTGCGCATCCGGATCAGCCCAACCCGCGGACTCGACATCCAGCCGGAACTGCGTTCCAGCTTCGTTTCGCTGGGGCATCTCCGACACAACGCCCGTGACCTGCAGGTCGCGCCCTTCGAGCGCCGGGTCGAGCGCGCCGCTCGCATAGACCGCCGCGCGCCATCCCGCGAGCCCTGCGCCGGCCATCGCGCCGCATAGCAAGGCGACAAGCATCAGGCCCCTGCCCGGCATGCGTCGCCAACACAGGCCGGCCACTGCCACGAACAGCAAGCCGGCGTAGGCCCACGCCGGCCAAAGCACCGCCTGCTGCAACTGCAAGGCCGCTCCCAGCAGCGAGCCACCCAGCGCCACGAACGCCCCCGCTCCACCCATGGCACCACCGGACGCACGAAACGGCATCAACGAAAAACTCCCGAACCCATGATGCAAACCCTCCCCAAAGTCACGCTCAGTGGCGCGTTAATTGCTTGGCATCTGGGCTAGTATGCGTCTCACAAGAGACATCTTTTCGATGCAATCTCGCAGTACTGCACACAAAAACGCATGTCCATTCACGCCGCTCTCCACCACGTCACCCACTACAAATACGACCGCCTGGTGCAGTTGGGCCCACAGGTCGTGCGCTTGCGTCCCGCGCCGCATTGCCGCAGCAACGTCATCTCGTATTCGCTGCGGGTCGAGCCCGCCGAGCACTTCGTCAACTGGATGCAGGACCCGTTCGCCAACTACCAGGCGCGGCTCGTGTTCCCCGAGAAGACGCGCGAATTCAAGGTCACGGTCGACCTCGTGGTCGAGATGGCGGTCTACAACCCCTTCGACTTCTTCCTCGAGCCACAGGCCGAGAACTTCCCGTTCAAGTACACGGCCTCGCAGGCCGAAGAGCTCGCGCCCTACCTCGTCACCGAAGCGCCCACGCCGCTGCTGCAGGCCTACCTCGACAAGATCGATCGCAAGGAGCAGCGCACCATCGACTTCCTGGTCGGCATCAACCAGCAGGTCCAGCAAGACGTCAACTACCTGATCCGCATGGAGCCCGGTGTGCAGACGCCGGAAGAAACGCTCACCAGCGGCAGCGGCTCATGCCGCGACTCGGGCTGGCTGCTGGTGCAACTGCTGCGCCACTGCGGGCTGGCCGCGCGTTTCGTCTCGGGCTACCTCATCCAGCTCACGCCCGACGTGAAGGCGCTCGACGGCCCGAGCGGCACTACGGTCGACTTCACCGACCTGCACGCCTGGTGCGAAGTGTTCCTGCCGGGCGCAGGCTGGATCGGCCTCGACGCCACCTCGGGCCTGCTGGCTGGCGAGGGCCACATTCCGCTGGCCTGCACGCCCACGCCTTCGAGCGCGGCGCCCATCGAGGGCGGCGTCGACGAATCCGAGGTCGAGTTCGGCCATGAGATGAAGGTCACGCGCATCTACGAATCGCCGCGCGTCACCAAGCCCTACACCGAAGAGCAGTGGTCCGAAGTGCTGGCCCTGGGCGACGCAGTCGATGCGCGCCTTAAGGCCGGCGACGTGCGCCTCACCATGGGCGGCGAGCCGACCTACGTGGCCACCAGCGACCGCGACGCGCCCGAATGGAACACCGACGCCCTCGGCCCCACGAAGCGCGGCTACGCCACCGAGCTCGTGCACAAGCTGCGCGCCGAGTACGGCAAGGGCGGCTTCCTGCATTTCGGCCAGGGCAAGTGGTACCCGGGCGAGCAACTGCCGCGCTGGGCGCTGTCGATCTTCTGGCGCGCCGACGGCCAGACGCTGTGGCACGACCCCGAGCTGTTTGCCGACGAGCGCTTTCCCACGCACTACACGAGCGAAGACGCGCGCCGCTTCACCACCGTGCTGGCCCACAAGCTCGGCCTGACCGAGCGCTACATCCAGCCCGGCTACGAAGACATCTACTACTACCTCTGGCGCGAACGCCGCCTGCCGGTGAACGTCGATCCCTTCGAGTCGAAGCTCGACGACGAACTCGAACGCGTGCGCCTGCGCCGCGTGTTCACGCAGAAGCTCGACGCGGTGATCGGCTACATGCTGCCCATCGAGCCCGGCAATGCGAACGGCGACGCCCCCGCGCTCTCCGGCCCGGCCTGGAAGACCGGCCCCTGGTTCCTGCGCGACGACCGGCTCTACCTGATCCCCGGCGACTCGCCCATGGGCTACCGCCTGCCGCTCGACTCGCAGCCGTGGGCCAGCAAGGGCGACTACCCCTACCTGATCGAGCGCGACCCGACCGCCCCACGCGGAACCCTGCCTAGCGCGGCCGACTACCGTGCGCGCTACAGCACGGGTGTGGCCGGTGCTGCAGGCCTCGGCGACGTGCCCTACACCTTCGGCACGCCGCCAGTGGTGCCTGCGTCGCTACGCATGCAAAGCCCCGGTGATGCGGCGAGCGGCGATACGGCGGCTGCAGCAGCGGCCGATGAGTCCACCGACAAATCGACCACCCGCCAGCCGCTGCGCGGCGAATCAGCCCACTGGGTCACGCGCACCGCGCTGTGCGTCGAAGTGCGCGACCCGCGCCGCGCCAACGGCCCCTCCGCCGAGAAGAAGGGCAATGCCTCGGGCGTGCTCTACGTCTTCATGCCGCCGCTCGCGCGCCTGGAGGACTATCTCGACCTGGTCGCAGCAGTCGAAGCCACCGCGCGCGACCTGGGCGTGCGCATCGTGATGGAAGGCTACCCGCCGCCGCGCGACCCGCGACTGAAGATGCTGGCCGTCACCCCCGACCCGGGCGTGATCGAAGTCAACATCCACCCGGCCCACAACTGGAAGGAACTGGTCGACCACACCGAGTTTCTCTACAACGCCGCGTTCGAAACCCGCCTGTCGGCCGAGAAGTTCATGACCGACGGCCGCCACACTGGCACCGGCGGCGGCAACCACTTCGTGATGGGCGGCGCCACGCCCGCCGACAGCCCCTTCCTGCGCCGGCCCGAGCTGCTGGCCAGCCTGCTGCTCTACTGGCACAACCATCCGTCGCTGAGCTATCTGTTCTCGGGCATGTTCATCGGCCCGACGAGCCAGGCGCCGCGGGTGGACGAGGCCCGCAACGACCAGGTCTACGAGCTTGAAATTGCCCTGAAGGAAATCGCGAAGAACCGCGAGATCTATGGCCAGAACATGCCGGCCTGGCTGGTCGACCGCACGCTGCGCAACATCCTGATCGACGTGTCGGGCAACACGCACCGCAGCGAGTTCTGCATCGACAAGCTCTACTCGCCCGACTCGAGCACTGGCCGCCTCGGCCTGCTGGAGCTGCGCGCTTTTGAAATGCCGCCGCATGCGCGCATGAGCATCGCGCAGCAACTGCTCATTCGCGCACTGGTCGCCCGCTTCTGGGACGAGCCCTACAAGGCGCCCGTTACCCGCTGGGGCACGGAGCTGCACGACCGCTTCCTGCTGCCGACCTTCGTCAAGATGGACTTCGACGACGTCATCAGCGAGATGCGCCAGGCCGGCTTCGCCTTCGATGCCGACTGGTTCGCGCCGCACTTCGAGTTCCGCTTCCCGCTGGTGGGCCAGATGCAGGCGATGGGCGTGGAGCTCTCGCTGCGCAACGCGCTCGAACCCTGGCACGTGATGGGCGAAGAAGGTTCGGCCGGCGGCACGGTGCGCTATGTCGATTCGTCGCTCGAACGCATCGAGGTGCGCGTGACCGGCCTGAACGAGAGCCGCCACGTCATCACCGTCAACGGCAAGGTGCTGCCGCTGCAGCCCACCGGCGTGGTCGGCGAGTTCGTGGCCGGCGTGCGCTACAAGGCGTGGAACCCGCCTTCGGCCCTGCACCCGAGCATCCCGGCCCACGCGCCGCTGACCTTCGACCTGGTCGACACCTGGATGAAGCGCTCCCTGGGCGGCTGCCAGTACTTCGTCGCCCACCCGGGCGGGCGCAATTACGACACCTTCCCGGTCAACGCCTACGAGGCGGAAAGCCGCCGCCACTCGCGCTTTACCCGCACCGGCCACACGCCCGGACTCATGCGCACGCCCCCGGCAACCATCGAGCTGCCGGGCAGCCGCGAATTCCCGTTCACGCTGGATCTGCGGCGATAAGGGGACATTTAGCACGCTGCCCAAACGGATACCCGTGAAGGCAGTGTGACAATCCCCCTCCTGTGGAACCTTTGAACGAATCCCTGTTCGACGCCCAGGCACTGGAGTTTCCAGCGGCCCTGGCGTCGGCGCTCGCCCCGCCGGCCATGCCCGGCCATTTCGATGAACTGCGTGGGCAGGCCACCGCGGTAGCGCCTGTACGGCCAGTGCCGGGGGCTGCGCCAGCCCCTGCGCCCGCCCCGCTGCTGTACGACGCCGCGGTCGAACGACCACCGGCCGCTGGGCAGTCGCAGTCCCAATCGCAGTCGTCGCAGTCTCAATCCCAGACGCAGACACAGGGCCCCTCCGGCGAACAACCGCCGCTCACGCCCGCCTGGAACGCCTTCTTCGAACAGCTCGGCCCGGGCGGTTTCAACGACCTGCCCCGACGCGCGGCCAGCCTTGAACGGCAGATCCGCGACAACGGCGTCACCTACAACGTGTACGCCGACGCCAATGGCCCGCAGCGCCCCTGGTCGCTCGACCTGTTCCCGCTGATCGTCTCGCCCGAAAGCTGGAGCCAGATCGAGGCCGGCGTGCTGCAGCGCGTGCGCGTGCTCGACCGGGTGATGGCCGACGTCTACGGCCCGCAGCAGCTGCTGGCCGAAGGGCTCATTCCCCCGGCACTGGTGCGCGGCCACCCCGGCTACCTACGCGCGCTGCACGGCGTTAAGCCGCCGGGCGACACCTGGCTGCACATCACCGCCTTCGACCTCGCGCGCGGCCCCGACGGCAACTGGTGGGTGGTTTCGCAGCGCACGCAGGCGCCCTCGGGCCTGGGCTACCTGCTCGAAAACCGCCTCGCCATCACGCGGCAGTTTCCTCAGGCCTTCGAAGCGCTGCACGTGCAACGCCTGGCCGCCACCTACAGCGCCATGATGGAAGGCCTGCAGCGCATGTGCCCGGCCGGCGTGCCGCCGCACATCGCGCTGCTCACGCCCGGCCCGTACAACGAAACCTACTTCGAGCACGCGTATCTCGCGCGCTACCTGGGCATCACGCTGGTCGAAGGCAGCGACCTCACGGTGCGCGATCAGCGGCTCTACCTCAAGACGCTGCAGGGCCTGCGCCCGGTGCACGGCCTCATCAAGCGGCTCGACGACCAGTTCCTCGACCCGCTGGAGCTGCGCCCCGATTCCACGCTCGGCGTGCCCGGCCTGCTGCAGGCCATTCGTGCCGGCAACGTGCTGGTGGCCAACATGCCGGGCTCGGCGTTCCTCGAATCGCCCGCGCTGCTCGGCTTCTTGCCGGGGCTGGCGCGCCGCCTGATCGGCGAAAAACTCAAGCTGCCCGCGCTGCCCACCTGGTGGTGCGGCGAGCGCGCCGCGCTCGAATCGGTGCTGCCGCAGCTGGCCGACTGCGCCATCAAGCCCACCTACCCCGGCTTCGACGGCCGCGCCAGCTTCGACGCCGTGCTCGGCAGCCAGCTCGGCCGGCGCGAGCTCGACGAATGGGCCGGCCGCATCGTGCGAGAAGGCGACGTGCACACCGTGCAGGGCTACCAGCCGCTGTCGCAGATGCCCACCTGGGCCAACGACATGGGCCCGGGCCACATCGCGCCGCGCGCCGTGCTGCTGCGCGTGTTCGCGGTGAGCGACGGCGCGCAGTCGTGGCGCGTGCTGCCCGGCGGCCTGGCCCGGCTCGCTGGGCCCGATGCGCAGATCGCGTCGATGCAGCGCGGCGGCAGCAGCGCCGACGTGTGGGTGCAGACCCACGGCGAGGTCGACCGCACCACGCTGCTGCAGCCGCACGCCACGCCGGCATCGCTCGCGCGGCACCGCGCGCCCGTTACCAGCCGCGCAGCGGAAAACATGTTCTGGCTCGGCCGCTACACCGAGCGCGCCGAAAACGCCGTGCGCCTTGCGCGCCTCACGCTCAACTTGCTGGGCAGCGAAGACCAGTCCTCGCGCCCGTTGCTCGAATGGCTGCACCGCATGGCGCTGCGAAATGCACTGGTGCCGGCCGAAGTGCCGAGCGCGCCGCAATCGCGCCGCGTGTTCGAACGCGCGCTCATCGCCGAACTGGGCGATGTGGAGCGCGGCGGCAGCGTGGGTTTCAGCCTGATGTGCATCCGGCAAGCGGCCGCCGCCGTGCGCGAGCGCCTGTCGCAGGACAACTGGAACCAGATCGTGCGCGCCGAGACCGACTTCCTGCGCCGCGCGGCCGAGCAGGCTGGCGAGGGCAGCTTTGCCAGCAGTGCCGCGTTGCGCGCCCTCGAATCCGCCAGCACAGCGCTGGCCGCCATGACCGGCGCGCAGACCGACCGCATGACGCGCGACGACGCCTGGCGGCTGCTGTCCATCGGCCGCCACATCGAGCGACTGGGCTTCTTGTCGAATGCGCTGGAGGCCGGCTTCGACAACGGCGCCGTGCACGAAGTGAGTGGCTTCGAGGCAATGGTGGCGCTGTTCGACAGCACCATCACCTTCCACGCCCGCTACCAGCAGCGCCGCGACGTCGCCACCATGGTCGACCTGCTGGTGCTCGACGCCGAGAACCCGCGCTCGCTCGCATGGGTCACGCAGACCCTGCGCGGGCGCATTGCACGGCTGGCCGGCAGCGCGCCCGGCAAGCTGACCGCGCTGTCGTACGAACTGCCCGACCCGGCCGGCTGGACGCTCGAACACCTCTGCGCCGCAGGGCCCGAAGCCAACTACCCGGCCCTCGTCGAGCTGCTCGCCAACTGCGAGACGGCCGCCTACCATGTGTCCGATGCGATCGGCACACGCTACTTCACGCTGACATCCGAATCGCTGCGCTCGGTCGGAGCCTGATTCCCAGACAAAGACAGTTCCAAGGAGGCATATCCATGTCAGGCATCGCCATCAACCGCCGCTTCGCACTCACCGCCGCCGGTATGCTCGCGGCGCTCGCCATCGCGGCCTGCAGCAAACAGGAGCCTGCCGCGCCTGCCGCAGCCAGCGCACCGCCCCCGCCGGCCGCCGCCCGCGTGCTCGTGGTCGGTACAGACGCCGCCTACACGCCCTTCGAATCGCAGAACGACAAGGGCGAGATCGTGGGCTTCGACATCGACGTGGTGAAAGCGGTCGCGCAGAAAGCCGGCATCGAGGTGAAGTTCGTCAACACGCCGTGGGAAGGCATCTTCAACGCGCTCGACCAGGGCGACCGCGATCTGCTGGTGTCGGCCATCACCATCACCGACGAGCGCCGCCAGACGATGGATTTCTCGCAGTCGTATTTCGACGCCAGGCAGCTGATCGCCGTGAAGAACGACTCGCCCGTCACGAAGTTCGATGACATCAAGACCCTGAAGGTCGGCGTGCAGAACGGCACCACGGGCGACGAGGTCGTGGGCAAGCTGCTGGGCAAATCGAGCACCGCCATCAAGCGCTTCGAATCGACGCCGCTCGCGCTCAAGGAACTCGAAGCCGGCGGCGTGCAGGCCGTGGTGGCCGACAACGGCGTGGTGGTGCACTACATCGCCAACAACACTGCAGGCGGCTTCAAGACGGTGAGCGATGCGAACTTCCCGGTCGAGAAGTACGGCATTGCCGTGAAGAAGGGCAACACCGAACTGCTCGCCAAGATCAACCAGGGCCTCGAAGGCATCCGGGCCGACGGCACCTACGCCAAGATCTACGCTTCGCATTTCGGCGCCGAGTCGAAGTAGGCCAACCCATCATGCTGCTACACGTCACCCACGAAACGCGCTACGAGTACGCGCCGCCGGTCGAGACGGCGCAGCACCTCGCCCACCTGAAGCCGCTGGCCACCGACTCGCAGCGGCTCGTGAGCCACAAGCTCGCCATCGAGCCCGCGCCCGCGCAGCGCAGCGAAGTGGCCGACCTGTACGGCAACACGCGCGCCTTCTTCGCGCTGGAGGCCACGCACGACCGGCTCGTCGTCACGGCCGAGAGCGTGGTCGAAACCTCGGTGCCCGTGCTGCCCGCCACCGTGGCGCGCGAGCTGCCCTGGGAGAGCGTGCGCGAACGCTTCCGCTTCCGCAAGGACGCCACCTTCGATGCGGCCTCGGAGTTCGTCTTTCCCTCGCCCTACGTGCCGCGCCACGACGATTTCACGGCCTATGCGCGCGCCAGCTTCGTGCCCGGCCGCCCCACCTTCGACGTGGCGATGGACCTCACCGAGCGCATGTACGAAGACTTCGCGTACGACGCCGACAGCACCGAGATCAACACCCCCGCCGTCGAGGCCCTCGCGCAGCGCAAGGGCGTGTGCCAGGACTTCGCCCACATCATGATCGCGTGCTTCCGCACCATGGGCCTGCCCGCGCGCTACGTGAGCGGCTACCTGCTGACACAGCCGCCACCCGGCCAGCCCCGGCTGGTGGGCGCCGACGCCTCGCACGCCTGGGTGTCGGTGTACCTGCCCGGCGACGGCCCCGAAGGCGTCGGCAGTCAAGGCGGATGGGCCGACTTCGACCCCACCAACGGCCGCCAGCCGGGCGAAGACTACGTCACGCTCGCCATCGGCCGCGACTACTCCGACGTATCGCCGATGCGCGGCGTACTCCATGGCGGCGCAAGGCACACGCTGCGGGTCGGCGTGACCGTGCAGCCAGTGGGGGAAGTGATCGAGGGCCTTCCGCAAACCCGGACACAATCGCCTTCCCAAGACAAGGAGTCTCCATGAGCGTTTACGACAAACTTTCCAGCCTCGGCATCACCCTGCCCCCGGTCTCCGCCCCCGCCGCCGCCTACGTGCCCTTCGTGCAGACCGGCAACCTCGTGTTCCTCTCGGGCCATATCGCGAAGAAGGACGGCAAGGTCTGGGCCGGCCAGCTCGGCGCCAACATCAGCACCGAAGAAGGCAAGCAGGCCGCACGCGCCATCGCCATCGACCTGCTCGGCACGCTGCATGCGGCCGTGGGCGACCTCAACAAGGTCAAGCGCATCGTCAAGGTGATGAGCCTGGTCAACTCGGTCGGCACCTTCACCGAACAGCATCTGGTGACCAACGGCGCGAGCGAGTTCTTCGCCGAAGTCTTCGGGCCTGAAAAGGGCGCGCATGCACGCAGCGCCTTCGGCGTGGCGCAGGTGCCGATGGGGGCTTGCGTGGAAATCGAGCTGATTGCTGAAGTCGGCTGATCCGCTTCTTTCGCATCTCCACGATTCGAGGCCTGACGGCAATGGTCGTCAGGCCTTTTTGCATTGCGTCGACACCATGCCATTGACACCCACCGGCTTGATCGGGCAAGCCATGCAGGACCCGGTCAACGCCGCGCTGCTTTCACGCCTGCCCGGCCTCGGGCTTCGCCAGGGCTTCCTGACCGCCGGCTGCCTGTTCCAGGCGACGTGGAACCGTCTTTCCGACAAACCGCCCGGCTGGGGAGTGAAGGACTACGACGTCTTCTACTTCGACGACACCGACCTGTCGTGGGAAGCCGAAGACATCGTGATCCAGCGCGTGCAGAAAGCGGTGGCCGACCTGGGCGTGAGCGTGGAGGTCAAGAACCAGGCGCGCGTTCACCTCTGGTATGAGCAGCGCTTCAAGTCGCCCTACCCCCGGCTCGGGTCCGCGCGCGACGGGATCGACCGCTACCTCATCGCATGCACCCGCGTCGGCATCGACCTGGCCGACGGAACGCTCTATGCGCCCGACGGGCTGGACGACCTGGCAGCGGGCATTCTGCGCATGAACCCGCTGCTCCCGATGCGCGAGTTGTTCCTCAAGAAGGCGGCGGACTACCAGGCGCGATGGCCGTGGCTGCGGATCGTGCAGCCGGAAGCGGCTACTTGCGCTTGCAGCTCGACACCGTGATGAACACGCCCACGGTGCTCATTCCTCATGCTCCCCGGGTTGCTGCGAACCGCGAACACAGCAGTCGCATGGCGGCCGAGATGGGCGCGATCACCGGCACGTCGAACCGTGGGGCCAGCGCCAGTGCGGCCTGCCCCAGCGGGCCGCCGCCGATGATCACCGCCTGGGCGCCGTCTTCGTCGATGCAGCACTGCACGGCCTTTGCCAGCGCTTCTTCCAGCGCCTGCGGATCGGCTGCCAGCGCGCGCGGGTCGCCTTGCGTCAGGCGGATGCCGGTGTAGAGAGCGCGCAGTCCCAGCGCGGCCGCCCTGCCCTCGATGGGCGACACCAGTTCGGGCGTGACCGTGGCAATGCCGAAGCGGCGGCGGCCCTCGCTGGCCGCGAGCATCGATGCTTCGGCGATGCCGACCACCGGCACGCTTGCTTCACGGCGCAGCAACTCGATGCCCGGATCGCCGAAGGCGCTGACGATCACGCCATTCCACCTTCCGCCGGCAGCGGAACGCCAGGCTTTCAACACCTCCGTCGCAGCCGCATTCAGCTCGTCTTCATTGACGATCATGGTCGGCCCGCCGGTCGCGGTGATGCCTGTCACGCGGCATCCGGCCGGTGCCTCGCTGCTGGCGATCTTCGCCATCATTGCGGTGGTCGACGACGACGAGTTGGGGTTGATGAGCAGGATTTCTTGCATGCGTGAGGACTCTCTGAAAATTCAACCCGGCTGCACGATCTTCGTGGTCGGGGCAGCGCCGTCGCCGGGGCTTTCACCCGGCAGCGGCAACGCATCGGGCGACTGGCCATAGGTCTCGGGCACGCTCTGCACGCTGACCACGAAGACCGCGTACATACCGGCCGCAAGGCTGAACACGCCGACCAGGCCGAAGGCATCGAAGAGCCGGCCCGCCACCAGCGGCATCAGCGCGCCTGCCGCTGTGCCAGTGGCAAGAATGAAGGCCGTGCCGAAGGCTCGCACCCGGGTCGGGTACAGCTCGGGCGCAAAGATCCAGATCGTCGTGTTGAGCAGCAGCACGAAGAACTGGAACACCGCGCCGGCAATCAGGATCACCACGATGCTCTTGGCAACGAAGCCGATGGTCAACGCCGCCAGGCAGGCGCACACGGCGCCGGCCGTCAGCACGCGCTTGCGCGGAAAGTGAAAACCCAGCAGCGAGGCTGCGATGGCCCCCAGCAGGCTCCCGCCCTGCATCACCATCGTGAAGAGCAGACTCTTCGACATGCTGTAGCCCAGGGCAACAAGGATGGTCGGCATCAGCGTGAGCACCGAGATCTGCGCGCCGTAGGTCATCCAGATCGTGATGCACAGCGGAATGGTCCGCCGCGCCAGTGCACCGCGAAAGATCTCGGTCACGCGTACCTTGATGCGGGCATTCGGCGCGGCCAGCCCATCGTCGGTGATGTACTGATGCTGCGGCACGTTCTTCTTCGAAAGCCTGCCCGACGCCAGTCGCGACAACACCGCATTGACTTCCTTCACCTTGCCCTGCGACAGGAGGAAGCGCGGCGTCTCGGGGATGTAGCGGCGATAGAAAGCACCGAGTAGCGCCGGCACCATCAGGCAGGCGAACAGCCAGCGCCATGCGTTGTCGCCCGGGAACATCCAGAACACCAGCAGGCCGAAGCCCGGCGCCAGGAAGTTGCCGAGCCCACCCGCGCCGACGTTCACCAGCCCGACAGCGGTGCCGCGGAACTTGGTCGAGCAGAACTCGGCCAGCATGGTGACGGCGATCGCGATCTCGCCGCCCAGCCCGAAACCCACGACCGCGCGGCCCAGCGCCATCACCGCCAGGTTGGGCGCCATCGCGCAGATGCCTGCGCCGAGGGTGAACAGCAGCAGGTCGATCGACAGCATCACGCGCCGGCCGTAGCGGTCGGCAATGAAGCCCGAGATGATCCGCCCCACCGCCGCGCAGGCGAAGGTGACGGTGTTCAGCAAGCCGATGTCGGAAGCGCTGAGCCCCCACTGCTCGCGCAGCATCGGTCCCACGATACCCACGGCATTCTGCTCGAAGCTGTCGAACAGGCAGCCGATGAGGATCAAAAAGATGATCGTGTGGTGCGATCGCGTGACGCCGATCTTGTCGAGCGCTCTGTCGAGTTCGGCGACCCGGGGCGAGTCGGGTCCGGAAGAGAGTGCAGGTCCAGCCATAGGAAACCCCTTGAGAAAGGTATGAAGTGCTTTGCTCGGCGCAGTCCGGAATCGCTTCGCATGCTATCGGCGACTCCATCGGTCTGACATATCGATTTCACCTAGTTTGTTTTTGTGAAATCTAAATTTCATGCAAAACATCCCTATGCAAGCGACATGCCCGCCTGCGCGTGACGCACGTAAACCACGTGCCGCAGGGGTACTTTTCAGAGGGGAAAGCGTGGAATGACCGTCACAGGCGGGCGCATCCGAGACCTGTTGCAGTCTCTGCGGATGCACCTTGGATGGGCAGATGTGCACTACGGTCGTGCGTCTTTTCAGTGCACTCCGACCAGATCAGGCCAGTCGAGCGCCGCTGCCGCTCAAAGCTCGCCGTTTTCCTCGTGCTCGAGCTCGATCGCGGCCAGACGCTTGCGACCGGCGGAGCCCGAGGCTTCGATCACCATCGTGGCGATCAGGTCGCAGATGCCCATCACGGCAGTGTGATTGTCCAGAAGCCCCGGCCCCCGGCAATCGCATTGCAGCGACCAGGTGGCCCCAGCGAAGTCCGGCGAGGCCTTGTCGCTGATGTAGACGATCTTCGCGCCGGCCTTGCTGGCGCCCGCGAGCAGGATGTCCATCTGCCGCGTCTGCCGTCGCGTGCCGAAGACGATCACGCAGTCGCGCCCGGTCAGGCCGGCCAGGTGCTCGGCCAACGTCTCGCCGGGCCCCGGAATGGCGGTGACGCGCGGCACCACCTGCACGATCTGCCAACGCAGGTAAAGGGCAAAGGCATGGCTGCTGCGGCTGCCGAAGATCAGCACCTGCCCCGCGCCGATGATCGCCTTCACGATGCCGGCCATCTGCCTGTCGTTGAGCCGGTCGAAGGTGCTGGCCAGGTTGGCCTGAGACTGCTGGAAATGCGCGGCGACAAGGTGGCCGCGCTTCGACGCCTCGGTCGCGTTCTGGAACAGCGGCGAACCCGTCTGCTTTTCCTCGCGAACCTGGCGCCGGGCCTCTTCGTAGTTCTCGTAGCCGATGCGACGGATGAAGCGGCTCACCGTCGAAGGCGACACCCCCGCCAGTTCCGCCAGCTCGTTGCCCGCATAGCTGGCCAGCTCGCCCGGAAACTCCAGGACGAAATCGGCAAGCTGCCGCTCGGTTGCGGACAACTGGTCGAGCTGGCTGCGGACGCGGCGGACAAAGGAATCTGCGGACATGGGCATGCGAGTGGGAGAGGCGCACGATGATGCCATGCCGTCCCCTTCCCGCAGCAGGATGTACGTCCCTCCTCTTCCCTGGAGATCCCGGACTTGATCGCAGCATCCCGCACCCTCGTCGCCCTGGCCGCACTGTTCGTTGCAGCTCATTCAATGTCGAGCCATGCGGCAGAGCCGACGTGGTTCATCATGAACCGCGAATCGGGCCGCGTGCCGCTCGCGGAGTTGCGCGACGTCTTTCCGTCGCTGACGGATCGCGAGGCAGCGCATTGGCGACGACCTGCACCGCCTCGCGCCGACGACGCACCACGGCGGTCGGCCGCATCCGCAGCCCGCCCGGCGCCCTCGGGCGATTCCGATGCGCCCCATTGACGATGGGCAACGGCTGCGCCGATTGCCGGTGCGCCTCGAAGCGCGCTTCCTTCTGCTTCAGGTAATGCATGAGCACATGCGAAACCATATTGAGCCCGAAGGTGCCGAACGCAGCGGGAATGATGTAAAGCGCAATCGACAGCTCGGACGAGAAGACGATGTCGTCAGCCAGCGAAGGCGTGGCCTGCGCCTCCAGCGAGAGCGCTCGCAGCACGAAGATGTCCACGCCCGCGAGCAGGATCAGCAGCAGGCCGAAGGCAAGCACGGCCTTCTTGGAGAACTCGCGCCGCACGAACAGCGTGACGAAGATCGCGGCCGGGCACACCAGCGAGCAGAGCACCAGCACCCAGAAGCGCACCTGCGTGAAGATCGTGGCGTCCGAAAGCATGTGCATGACGGACATTGAGCCACGAACCGCGCCCGTCAATTTGTCCGGGAAGTGAAGCGCCGGTAAAAGCGCCTCTCAAAAAGTGTGGCTAAGTCTTCGCGCGCGTCCCCGTGAGCGTAGGCATTTCGGTTGCGCTGGAGTTCACATTGACGCTGCGGTCGAAGCGCATGTACGGCCCGGAGAAGCGGCACTCCACGGTGTCGCGGAAGGCCGACTCGACGAAGGTCCACGTCATGACGAAGGTGCGCGCGTCGCGCCACTCGCCGCTGGCCACCACGCGCATCACCTCGGGCTGGTACTCGTGGTGCAGCTTGTTGCCGGTGATGGTGGTGTCGCCCTCGAAGGGCTTGCGCAAGCCGACCTGCACCTTGTGCGTGCCGCGGTCGTCCTCCATGGTGAAGACGCAAGACTCCGCGGAAGAGAAGTCGAGCCGCATGGACTTGATCTTCTCCGGGTTCTCCGCAAAGTCAAAGCGCTGGCCCGACACGTTCGCGGCAACGGGCGAGCTGGTCGGCTTCACCGGCGGCAGCAGTTGCAGCGTGCGCGTGCGGGCCTTGAGCGCGGCGTAGTCCTTCTCGCTGGCCACGGCAGTAGCGCCGAATGCCGCGGGAAAGTGCTTGTACAGGATGCTTGCGTTGAACCCGGCCTTGGGCGGCAGCGCTGAGTTGAGCGCGAGCACCGCGTTCTGCTCGGGGAACACCACCGAGTACTGGCCGAACAGGCCGTCGGCGTTGTAGGCGCCGTGCTGGCCCAGCCACCACTGGTAGCCGTATCGGTCCTTGGTGTGCGGCGCGTGCACCGAATCGACCCAGGCCTTCGTAAGGATCTGCTTGCCGTTCCACTGCCCGTTCTGCGCATGCAGGATGCCGAGCTTGAGCGAATCGACCGTCTTCCAGCTCAGGCCGTTGGCGCCTGGCGAAATGCCCTCGGGGCCCACGTCCCACTCATAGCCGGTAATGCCCAGCGGCTCGAAGAAGCGCGGCTTGAGGTAGTCGGCCGTCGATTGCCCGGTGGTCTTCGTCACGATGGCCGACAGCATGTAGGTAGCCGCGCTGGTGTAGACGAACTTGCTGCCCGGCGTGTAGACCACGGGGATCTTGAAGAACTCGGCGATCCAGCTTGTGCGAATGGGCCGCCACACCGAGCCCGACACCATCGACTCGTGTCCGGTGCGCATGGTCAGCAGGTCGCGCACGGTCATGGCCGCGAGGTTGGCGCTGACCGTGGGCGGCAGGTGCTCGGGAAAGAAGGACACGACCTTGTCGTCGAGTCCGAACTTGCCGTCGGCAATGGCCATGCCGACCGCGCACACGGTGACGCTCTTGGTCAGCGAATGCGTCATGTGCCGGCGCTCGGGCTTGTAGGGGTCCCACCAGCCCTCGGCCACCACATGGCCGTTGCGCCACAGCATGAAGCTGTGCAGCTCGAACGCGCCGCGCTCGGCATCGTCGAGAAAGGCGAGGATCGACGCCGACGAAATGCCCTGCGCCTCGGGCCGGCTGCGCGGCAGGCCGTCGGCAAAGGCCGGCGCGGCGGCGCCGGTGGCGGCCCAGCCGATGCCGGGCAGCGAGGCCATGGCGGTGCCGCCAAGGGAAAGGCGCAGCAGGCCGCGGCGCGAGATGGCGGGGGTCGTTGTTGTTGTCTCTTCCATGTTCCTGGCTTCCTTGTCTTGCGGGATGGACCGGTTGCGACAGTGTCGCGCCGGTGGCTGTCAATCGCCTGTCTGCAGCGGCAGAGGAAACCCGATGAGGCCCCGGTCGCGCGCCATGTGTTCAAAGGTCAGCGAGGCAGCGCCCCTCTCAACTCGATCAACGCTCGCCTGCAGGGCCCGCCTCGATATCGACCGCAAACTTCTGCAGAAGCCGCACCAGCTCCTCGAAATCCTGCTGTTCCCACTTGGCAAATATGGCGCGCCCCAGCCGTTCCCTTGCTGCATCCACGGCATCGGTCATGACCTTGCCCTTCGGCGTCACGATCGCTTCGCGCACGCGCCGGTCGTGAACGCCGCCCTGGCGCTCCACCAGGCCAAGACTCTCCAACTTCGCGACCTGCCGGCTGACCGTGGTGTAGTCGCGCCCGACACGGTCGGCGAGCTCGACCACGCCGATCGGTCCTACGCGTTCGATGCCCACCAGCAGCGGAAACAAGGCGCGGTCGAGCGAGATGCCCGCTTCGCGCACCATCGCCTCGTCGCGCTGCGGGCGATTCATGACGCTCACAACGGTCAGCAGCGCACCGTGCAGCGCCCGCAGTTGCGCGGATATATGTGTATCTTGCACATTTATTTTCTTTGGCATAGCATCCGCTCCTATTGAGTGCATATTACACATATTGGAGTTTGCCATGACACAGCAGTTTTCCGCCGACGTCCTGATCTGCGGCGCCGGCGCAGCCGGCCTCACGCTCGCCATCGACCTGGCGCGGCGAGGTGTTTCCTTCCGCCTGATCGAGAAGATGGACACGCCTTTCCGGGGCTCGCGCGGCAAGGGCATCCAGCCGCGAACGCAGGAGGTCTTCGAGGATCTGGGCATCCTCGAGCGGATCGTCGCGGCCGGCGGCCTGTATCCGCCCTCGCGGGAATACCGCGCTGACGGCAGCCATACCGATTCGCTGGTGATGGCGCACGAAGCACCGACACCTTCTGAACCCTATGGCTCTCCTTTGATGGTCCCGCAGTTCCTGACCGAGGGCGTGATGCGCGAGCGCCTGACCGAGCTCGGGCATCGACCCGCGTTCGGCTGCGAACTGATCGGCTTCGAGCAGGACGAGGACGGCGTGACGGCGCGGCTGGCCAGCGCGGCGGGTGAAGAAACGCTGCGCGTGCGCTTTCTCGTCGGCGCCGACGGTGGCCGCAGCTTCGTGCGGCATTCGCTGGACATCGGCTTTCCGGGCAAGACGCTGGGCGTGCGTGCCGTGGTGGCCGATGTCGTCCTGTCAGGGTTGGGGCGCGAAGCATGGCACCGCTTCAACGAAGGCGAGATGAATGCACAGATGTCCCTGTGCCCGCTCGCCGGAACGGAGCTGTTCCAGCTGCAGGCACCGATACCGCTGGAGGGCGACATCGACCTCTCCGCACAGGGGCTGGCAGCAATGGTTGCCGAACGCACCGGCCGCGACGACATCCGTATCCACTCGGTCTCGTGGGCCTCGGCCTTCAGCATGAACGCGCGTCTGGCCGATCGCTACCGGGCAGGTCGCGTGCTGCTGGTCGGCGACGCCGCACACGTCCATCCCCCCACCGGCGGGCAGGGGCTCAACACCAGCGTGCAAGACGCCTACAACCTTGGCTGGAAGCTGGCGGCAGTTGCCGCCGGCGCACCCGGTACCGTGCTCGACAGCTATGAGGAAGAGCGCCGCCCGATTGCCGCGGACATGCTCGGGCTCGCCACGAAGTTGCTCGGCGAAGCGAAGCGCGGCGAGATGCGGCGCGGGCGGGAAGTGCATCAGCTCGACCTCGGGTACGCCGAATCGTCCCTCGCGATGGAGAAGCCGGCACGCATTGGCGGCCTGCAGGCAGGTGACCGCGCGCCGGATGCGCCGGTCACCGGCGCCGCCGGGCAACCGACGCGCCTGTTCGAGCTGTTCAAGGGCGCGCATTGGACGCTGCTGGGCTGCGAGGTCGAGCGTCGCGACGTGGCACCGCGCCCAGGCCTGCACATCCACACCTTCGGCGAAAGAGGCGACCTGCGCGACCATGGCGGCCATTTCCGCGAAGCCTATGGGCTCGCGTCGGGCGACTGGGTGCTGGTGCGCCCGGACGGCTATGTCGGCGCCATCGTCGACTCCGCCCATATCGAAGAGCTGCAGAGGTATCTGCACGACCTCGGCATGACCTCGGCCTGACTTCGGAGACAAGGGAAAACGCCAAGCCCTGATTGCACGTTCATTCCTACAGTCGAATCCGTCCGCGCGGACGCAGGCAGCACAGAACAAAAGGAAGAAGCGCCATGGAATTCGACTACGTCATCGTGGGTGGCGGCTCCGGCGGCGCCACGCTGGCCTCGCGGCTGAGCGAAGACCCCGCCGTGAAGGTCTGCCTGGTCGAGGCCGGCGGCGACGGCCGCGGCATCCTGGTGCGGGCGCCTGCCGCCACGGTGGCGATGCTGCCCGGCCGCCCGCGCATCAACAACTACGCCTACCAGACCGTGCCGCAGCCTGGCCTGAATGGACGCCGTGGCTACCAGCCACGCGGACGCTGCCTGGGCGGTTCCAGCGCGATCAACGCCATGCTCTACGTGCGCGGCCATCGCGACGACTACGACGACTGGGAGCGCGCGGGCTGCACCGGGTGGTCGTTCGACGCAGTGTTGCCCTACTTCAAGCGCGCCGAGGGCAACCAGCGCGGCGCGAGCGCACTGCACGGTGCCGACGGGCCGCTGCAGGTCTCGGAGCAACAGAGCCCGCGCCCCATTGCCGAAGACTTCGTGCGGGCCGCCGAGGAGTGCGGCATTCCGCGCAACGAAGACTTCAACGGCGCCGAACAGGAAGGCGCGGGCCTCTACCAGGTCACGCAGTTCCACGATAGCGCGCGCAACGGCGAGCGCTGCTCGGCGGCCGCCGCCTACCTGCATCCGGTGATGAACCAGCGCCCCAACCTCAAGGTGCTGACCGACACGCAGGCCCTGCGCGTGGTGCTCGAAGACCGGCGCGCCACCGGCGTGGAAGTGCGGCACAAAGACGGCAGCATCGAGACCCTTCACGCGCGGCGCGAGGTGGCGCTGTGCGGCGGCGCATTCAACTCGCCGCAACTGCTGATGCTCTCGGGCATAGGCGACCCGGCCGAGTTGGGCCGCCACGGCATTGCCGTGCAGCATGCACTGCCGGGCGTCGGCCAGAACCTGCAGGACCACACCGACTTCATCCTCGCCTACACCTCGAAGCACACCGACCTGTTCGGCATCGGTGTGGTGGGTGGCCTGCACCTGGTGAAGGCCATCGCCGAGTGGCGCAAGAGCGGCAAGGGCATGATCGCGACGCCGTTCGCCGAGGGCGGCGCCTTCATCAAGTCGTCGCCCGAACTGCGGCGGCCCGACCTGCAACTGCACTTCGTGATCGCGATCACGGATGACCATGCACGCAAGCTGCACGCGGGCTTCGGCTTCTCGTGCCACGTGTGCGTGCTGCGCCCCAAGGGCCGCGGCGACGTGCGCCTGAACGATGCCGGCCCAGGCTCGCCGCCGCGCATCGATCCGCGCTTTCTGTCAGACCCCGAGGACATGGCGCTGCTGCTGCAAGGCGTGAAGAAGATGCGCGAGATCTTGCGCGCGCCGGCGCTCGAAAAGTACCGCCACCGCGAGCTCTACACGGCCGACGCGCACACCGACGAAGAACTCGTTCAGCACATTCGCGCGCGCGCCGACACCATCTACCACCCCGTGGGCACCTGCAAGATGGGCACGGATGCGATGGCGGTGGTCGATGCAAAGCTGCGCGTGCACGGCATCGAGAACCTGCGCGTGGTCGATGCCTCGATCATGCCGACGCTGATCGGCGGCAACACCAACGCGCCAACGATCATGATTGCCGAACGCGCGGCCGACTGGATGCGCGGGCCGATCACCTTCGACCGCGCGCAGCAGGACGCTAGAGCGCCTGCGACGAGCCCCGCACCACCAGCTCTCCAGGCAGCAGCAACTGGCGCGGCGCCGCATCCAGCCCACGCAGCCTCTCGATCAGGCAGGTAGCGGCCGTGCGGCCGATGGCGTCGGTAGGCTGTGCCACGGTGCTCAGGCCGGGGCCGATGAGTGAGGCCCATTCGGGATCGTCGAAGCCGACAAAGCCGAGGTCGGCGCCAAACTGCCAGCCCAGCCGCGCCATGGCCTGCGCGATGCGCAGCGTGACCACGGCATTGCCCGCGACCACCGCGGCCCGTCGGCCGCGCTTGGCGCGCTGACGCAGAGCGCGCAAGGCCTCGTCGAGCGCATCGCTCTCGCCCTCGACGCACTCGAACACCTCGCCCGCCACGCGCGGCTCGTGCGCGGCCACGCAGGCACCGAAGGCGGCCGTGCGTTCGCGCCGCGAGCTCACGCCCTTTTGCGGCTCGGTGACGTAGAGCAGCTCGCGATACCCGCCTTCGACCAGATGACCGCAGGTGGCCTGCATCGCGGCGTGGTTGTCGAGCGAGACGAAGTCGGTGTGCATGCCGGTGTGGCGCCGGTCGACCAGCACCGCCGGCTTGCCGTGCAGCGTGACCGCGTCGACCACATTGCTGCCGCGGCCCAGCGTGTTGAGGATGAAGCCGTCGACCTGGTAGCCCGCCAGCGCGTCGATGGCCTCGCGCTCGCGTTCGCTCTCGTTGCCGAGGTTGAACAGCATCACGAGGTAGCCGGCGTCCTGACAGGCCTTCTCGGCGCCGCGCAGCACCGCCACCGAGTACGGATTAGTGATGTCCGCCACGATCAGGCCGATGAGCCGTGAGCGGCCATGGCTCAACGCCTGCGCCATCGGGCTCGGCGAATAGGCCAGCGCCGCGATGGCGACTTCGACGCGCGCGGCGATGTCGGGGCTCAGGAGCCGCTCGCGGTGATTGAGGAAACGCGAGACGGTGGCCTTGGAGACGCCGGCGGCTTCGGCGACGTCGGCGATGGTGGCGCGGCCGGTCGGCTTCATGGTTTTGCTCCCGCCCTCCCCCAGCGGGGGAGGGAGAAAAACCGGCTCGTGCTCATGCGTTCGCCGTGTCGTACGGCGCAGTCGGCTTCTCTCCGGCCAGCACCTGCAGCAGGTTCGTCGTGGCGAGCTCGGCCATGGCGTGTCGCGTCTCGTGCGTGGCCGAGCCGATGTGCGGCAGCGGCGTCACGCGCGGATGGGTGCGCAATGGCGAATCGGCCGGCAGCGGCTCTTTCGCGAACACATCGAGGCCGGCGGCGCGCAATGTGCCGTAGTCGAGTGCGTAGAGCAGCGCGTCTTCGTTCACGGTGGCGCCACGGCCACCGTTGATGAAGGCTGCACCGGGCTTCATGCGCGCGAAGAAGGCGGCGTCGATCATGCCGCGCGTCGCGTCGGTCAGCGGCAGCATCGCGAGCACGATGTCGGCGCGCGCGAGCAGGTCGTCCAGCGGCGTGTGCGTGGCGCGGCCTTGCAATTCGGGCGCCTGCGTTGCCAGGTCGACCGGGCGGCGTGCGTGATACAGCACCGGCATGCCGAAGCCCAGCGCACCACGGCGCGCCACGGCCTGCCCGATGCGGCCGAAGCCGAGAATGCCCAGCGTCTTGCCATGCACGTCGGTGCCGAAGAGCTCTTCGCCGATGTTCTTCGTCCAGTGGCCTTCGCGCACGAGCGTAGAGAGTTCGACCACGCGGCGCTGCGTGGCCATGAGGATCGCGAACACCGTGTCGGCCACCGTTTCGGTGAGCACGTCGGGCGTGTGGCACAGCACGATGCCACGCTTGTGCAGCTCGGCCAGCGGATAGTTGTCGACACCGACCGACACGCTCGAAATCACCTGGAGCTGCGGCGCCCCGTCGAGCAGCGCGGCATCGACCGTATGGCTCGACCCGATCAGCCCGTTCGCGCAGCGCAGCGCGGCGGCAAAGGCCTCGGGTTCCTTGCGCGGATCGGCCACGACCACGTGGTGCACGGCTTGCAGGCGCGCCAGCTGGTCTTCGGGCAACGGCCGGAAGACGAGCACGTTCTTCTTCGACACATTCGTCATGGTGTTCAGAGCCCCGCTTCTTCGAGTTGTGCCCGCGTCGGCAGGCCTTCGGTGTCGCCCAGCACCTGCACCGCACGCGCGCCGATCCATGCGCCGCGGCGCACGGCCTCGGGCACGCTCTTGCCTTCGAGCAACGCGCTCACCACGCCGGCTGCGAAGCCGTCGCCCGCGCCCACGGTGTCGATCACTTCCTTCACCGGGAAACCGTCGACGCGGCCGGTACCGGCCACGTCGCTGTCGTAGTAGGCGCCCTCGGCGCCGAGCTTGACGACCACCAGCTTCGCGCCCCGATCGCGATAGAACTTCGCCACGTCTTCGGGCTTGTCATGGCCGGTGAGGAGCAGACCCTCTTCGATGCCGGGCAGCACCCAGTCGGCGCGCGAGGCGAGTTCGTTGATCCAGTGGCGCATGGTCTCGGTGGACGACCACAGCGTGGGGCGCAGGTTGGTGTCGAACGAGATGGTGCGGCCGGCAGCGCGCATCACGTCCATGGTCTTGAGCGCGGCCTGCAGGCTGGTGTCGGAGATGGCGGCGAACACGCCGGTGGCGTGCAGGTGACGCGCCGAACGCAACCATGCTTCGTCGACGTCGGCCGGGCCCATGTGGCTCGCGGCCGAGCCCTTGCGGTGGTATTCGATCGGCGGGTCGCTGCCGTCGGTGACACGGCCCTTGAACTGGAAGCCGGTGCGCTGCGTTGCGTCGGTGATCACGTGCGAGCAGTCGATGCCTTCGGCGCGCATCGCGGCCAGCAGCGCGCGGCCCATCGAGTCGGTGCCGAGCCGGCTGGCCCAGCCCACCTTGAGGCCCAGGCGCGAGAGGCCGATGGCCACGTTGGTCTCGGCGCCGGCAGTGCGCTTGTGGAACGCCTCTGCGTTTTCCAGCGGGCCGGGCCGATCGGCCACGAGCAGCAGCATGGCTTCGCCGAAGAGTGCAACGTCGAAGGCGGTTGGTTCTGTCATGTTTTTGTTCCTACGCCCGCGCGGCGCGGATGAAGTCGATCTGCGCGCGGGTAACGGCCAGCAGGTCGTCGCCCACGAGCGGGTATTCGATGGCGTGCGGCACGTCGGCCGGCAGCGCGCGCAACACCGAGCGCCATGGCGCGACAGAGTCGCCCAGCGGCACCGCTACCCACTTGTTCGGCAGGCGCTGCGCGCCCTTGCAATGCACGTAGCGCACGCGGTGGCCGAGCGCCTGCGCCGCCTGCAGCGGGCACTCGCCGAGCCAGTGCCAGTTGCCCATGTCGAAGGTCATGCCCAGCAGCACGCCGGCGCGGTCGGCCACGTCGAAGAAGGTCTGCAGCGCGGGCAACGTGCCGGCGCGCACAGTCTGGTCGTTCTCGATGAGCAGCTCGATGCGGGTTTCCGCGAGCTCCACCTTCAGGCCCCAGAGCGAGCCGTGAGAAGAAGCCTGGAAGTCGCCGATGGACATCTTCAGCCGCTTCGCGCCCACGCGCGTGGCGGCAGCGATGCCGCGCTTGAGCGCTGCACTGTCGAGCCAGCCGCCCTGCGCCCACAGGCCCTCGGGGCTGGAGTACACGGAGGCCAGCCCGCTCAATGCGGGCAGCTCGGCATCGGCGTCGCGCAGCATCTCGCCGCGCACTTCGACCGAATCGGCGCCCGCCGTGCGTGCCAGCTGCGAACACCAGAGCTGGCCATGCCGCCCCACCTCGGCCGCGCCGAAGGACGACAGAGAAATCAGAACGGAGAAGGACATTCAGTGGGCTTGGTGGGAGCTGAGGATCTGGCCAAGGAACTGGCGGGTGCGCTCGTCCTTCGGGTTGCCGAAGAACTCTTCGGGCGGCGCCTGCTCGACGATCTTGCCTTCGGCCATGAAGATCACGCGGTCGGCGACGCTGCGGGCAAAGCCCATTTCGTGCGTCACGCACAGCATGGTCATGCCGTCTTCGGCCAGGCCGATCATGGTGTCGAGCACTTCCTTGACCATCTCGGGGTCGAGCGCCGAAGTGGGCTCGTCGAACAGCATGATCTTGGGCGTCATGCACAGCGCGCGAGCAATCGCCACACGCTGCTGCTGCCCGCCCGAGAGCTGGCTCGGATACTTGCCAGCCTGCTCCGGAATGCGCACGCGCGTGAGGTACTTCATGGCCACCTCTTCCGCCTGCGCCTTCGTCATGCCGCGCGAACGCATCGGCGCAAGCGTGCAGTTCTCGAGGATGGTGAGGTGCGGGAACAGGTTGAACTGCTGGAACACCATGCCGACCTCGGCACGCACCGCGTCGATGTTCTTGCCGCCGGCCGTGAGGTCGATGCCGTCGACCACGATGCGGCCCTTCTGCACCGTCTCGAGCCGGTTGATGCAGCGGATGAGCGTGGACTTGCCCGAGCCCGAGGGCCCGCAGATCACGATGCGCTCGCCCTGGCGCACCGACAGGTCGATGCCGGTCAACACCTGGAATTCACCGTACCACTTGTTGACCGCTTCCATGCGGATGATCGATTCCGTCGTCATGCCAGGATTCCTTCAGCCTCGGGGGTTGCTTATTGCATTTTGGGCAGGTCGGCCTGCAGCCACTTCTGATACAGCTTGTTGAGCTCGCCGTTGGCGGTGTTCTTCTGCACGAACTCGTTCACCGCCTTGTGCAGCTCTTCCTGGCCCGGACGCATCGCGATGCCCATCGACTGCTGCACCAGCGTGAACTTGTTTTCGAAGGTGTTGGCGGGTACGCGCTTGGCGATCTGCGCTGCCACGGTCACCGAGCAGCCGATGGCATCGACCTGGCCCGAGATCAGCGCCTGCATGGCAGAAGCGTCGTCGTCGAAGCGGCGGATTTCAGTGCCTTCCGGCGCGGCCTTGGTCACGGCCACGTCTTGCGTCGAAGCGCGAGCCACGCCCACGCGCAGGCCCTTCAGGTCGCCTGCCGCCTTGATGGAGGTCTTGGTCGCACCGTACAGCACGATGGTGGCGGCTGCGTAGGGCTGCGAGAACTGCACCTGCTTCGCGCGCTCGGGCGTCACGGCCAGCGAAGCCACCAGCAGGTCGACCTTGTTGGTCAGCAGGAAGGGAATGCGGTTCGGACCCGTCACCGGCACGATGTTGGCCTTGACGCCCCAGTCCTTGGCCAGCAGCTTGGCCACGTCGGCGTCGTAGCCGTCGGGCTGGTTCTTCGCGTCGGTGGTGCCGTAGGGCGGAAAGTCGACCAGCATGCCGATGGTGATCTCGCCCTTCTTCTTGATATCGGCAACCGTCTGCGCCGAGGCGAAGGGTGCGAACACGGTGAGGGCGGCGCCGAGGCCGAGGGCTGCGAGCGCTGCGCGGCGGGAAGTGATGACGGTCATTGGATGTGTCTCCTGAATAAAAGAAGGAAGCGACGAGAAAGAAAAAGAACAACGAAAAGGGTCAGCGCGCGAGAGCGCGGGCCCGGCGGCGCTCCATGCGCGCGGCCAGCAATGAAAGCGGCCAGCAGATGGCAAAGTAGATGGCTGCCACCACCGAGAACACGATGAGCGGCTGGAAGGTGGCGTTGTTGACGATCTGCCCCGCACGCGTCACTTCGACAAAACCGATGATGGCCGCGAGCGAGGTGCCCTTGATGATCTGCACCACGTAGCCCACCGTGGGCGCCAGCGCGATCTTGAAGGCCTGCGGCAGCACCACGTCGCGCATGCGCGAGCTGTACTTCAGGCTCAGCGCCTCGGCCGCTTCCCACTGTCCGCGCGGAATGGCCTCGATGCAGCCGCGCCAGATCTCGCCGAGGAAGGCCGCGCTGTTCAGGATGAGCGCAACGCCGGCGGCAACCCACGGGTTGATGTCCAGCCCCAGCACCGGCGCGCCGAAGAACACCAGGAACAGCTGCAGCAGCAGCGGCGTGCCCTGGAAGATCTGGATGAAGGTGGTCGATACGGCCCGCGCCCACGTCGATTCAGACGTGCGCATCAGCGCAATGATGAGCCCCAGGATCGCGCCGCCCACAAAGGCGATGGCCGACAGCGCCAGCGTCCACTTGGCCGCTTCGAGGATGAAAAGGAATTCGGGAAAACCGAAGGTGCGCATGTTGTTGTCTCCGTCCGTCGTCTCTTACCGGCGGTCCGGGTAGTTGAGCGTGCGCTTGTAGATCAGCTTGAACATGGCCGAGAAGGCCAGCGCCAGCGCGAGATAGATGGCGGCCACGACGATGTAGATCTCGAAGCTGCGGAAAGTCTGCGACTGCAGGTTGGCGGCCACCGAGGTCAGGTCGTCGGCCGAGATGACCGACACCACGGCCGAGCTCAGCATCAGCAAAATGAACTGGCTCGTGAGCGCCGGGTAGATGGCCTTCAGCGCGGGCTTGATGATGACGAAGCGGAAGATTTCCCAAGGCTTGAGGTTCAGCGCCCTGCCCGCCTCGATCTGCCCCTTGGGAATCGACTCGATGCCCGCGCGGATGATTTCCGTGGCGTAGGCGCCCAGGTTCACCACCATGGCCACCAGTGCGGCCGTCTGCGGCGACCAGCGCAGCCCGATGGCCGGCAGCGCGAAGAAGAAAAAGAACAGCTGCACGAGGAACGGCGTGTTGCGGATCACCTCGATGTAGGCGTTGACCAGAAAGCGCAGCCAGCCCGGCCCCGAGGTCTTGCCCCAGGCACAGAAGATGGCCACCACCAGGCCCAGCACCGTGGCAATGAGCGAGAGCTGGACCGTGATCCACGTGCCCTTGAGCAGCAGCGGCCAGGCGGCAAAGACGGCGTCGAATTGAAACTGGTAGTTCATGGTGGGCGGACCCGAATGCGCGCCGGGTGGGCGCGTGCGTGCCCCGAAAGCAAGGCTTGCAGCTTATATGAAACCGGTTTCAGGCTCATATAGGGATTCCCCTAGGTGGTCGTTTTGTCTCACCTTCTGCCTACACTGAAGTCCATGCTGAACCCACCCGCGGCCACCATGCCCACAGAGGCACACACGCCCCCCACGGGCGCCCCCACCGTGCAGCATTTCCGCCAGGCCCTTCTCTGGCCCTTGCGGCTGATGCCTGCGCCGCACGCCAGCCCCGCGCACCATCACGGGCCCTGGCACGTGCTGCGCGAGATGGGTGATGCCTCGCCATGGCGCGAAGAAGTCGACGAATACACCGGCGACAGCAGCCGCTTTCACGAGCGGCACTACAACGAGTTCGTGAGCTTCCTGCCGTACGTGCAGCGCTTCCTGTACGGCGAAGGCCGCTCGCGTGGCGACGGCATGGGCGGCGACGGCGATTCGCCGATGCGCATCTTCCGCCGCCACGACATTGCGGCCGTGCGCCTGGTGGCGCAGCCAGGCGACGCGCCGGTCACGCTCGATGTGATCCATTGCGACCTGTACTTCTTCTTCGACATCGACGTGGTGCTGCTCAACCTCGAAGTCGGTGCGAACAACCTGAGCCTCGCGCAGGCGCAAGACATCCTCTACCGCTTCGGCCGCGCCTATCCCTCAGGTTGGGAACCCGACGGCTCGGCGCTGCATTGCATGGCCAGCGTCGAATGGCTGGCCGCCGACGGCCATGTGCTCGCGAGTTCCGACGCGCAGCAACGCGAGGCCTTTCTCTCGCACGTAGCGCAGCATCGGGCGCCACGCATCTCCGCCCATTGGGCCTACCTGATGCAGCCGCTGGTGAGCGACCATTCGGAAGACCCTGGCGTGCTGCGCTACCGGCAGATCGAGTACTACCGCATGCCGGTCATGGCTTATCTCTCGCTGGACGATCCGCGCCGCCTCACTCGCGACGACTTCGTGCGGCTCGCGCTGGTCACCGGCGCAGGCGCCACCGACGCCCACCTGCCCTACGCGGAACATCACCTAGCGGACTTCGAGCACAAGTACTGCTACGACCGCTTCTGGGTGAACGCGGGCGCAGCGCCCAACACGCGCTACCTCTGCAACGGCCATGCGCTCATCGTGGTGGGCGATGCGAACTCCGAATTCTTCTGCTGCCGCGACCGCGGCGTGCTCGCGCAGTTCAGGCATCAGCACTTCCTGCTGTTCCTCATTGCGCATTTCCAGAAGGCCTCGCTGCTGATGTTCTCCGACCAGTTGGTGGAGGCGCTCAAGCGGCTGGACATCCGCAGCACGCCGAGCGTGAAGCAGTTCAAGCGCGCCATCCGCGCGAGCTTCGAGCGCTTCCTGCGCTTCACGCATCGCTACTGGTTCCACGAAATTTCAGAGCAGGCGCAGGTACGCGCGCTCTCGCACATGTGCGCCACGCACCTCGGGCTCGACCCGCTCTACGACGAAGTCAAGGCACGCATCGCCGACATGAACACGTATCTCGACGCCGACAGCCTGCGCAGGCAGGCCAGCACTGTCGTGCGGCTCACGGTGGTCACGCTGTTCGGCCTCATCGGCACCATCACCACCGGCTTCCTCGGCATGAACCTGCTGGCTGAGGCCGACGCGCCGCTGTGGCGCAAGGCAGTGTGGTTCGGCGTGGTGTTCGTCGCGACGACGTGGCTGACGATCTACACGATGGTGAAGTCGCAGCGGCTGTCGGATTTCATCGATGCGCTGTCGAACGACCGGCTGGGATTCAGGGGCAAGATGGCCGCACTGGCGCGGGTGTGGCGGCCTGGGGCGGATTGACTGGCGCTTGCCCCGAGCCACTCATCGATCAGGTTCGCAGACTTGCTTGCTCAAAGTGTCGCGCAAGGAGCCGATCGTGCTGTCCGCAGCGTCGATCCGCCGTTGCAGCTCCTCATTGACCAGGCGGAACAGTGCGCCGAATTCGGATCGGGTTGGATAGATCTCCTCGCGCTCATTCACCTGCATCAGAACGACGAGCTTTTCGAGGCATACGTAGGCGCTGTGCACTTGGCGAATGCCCTCGACGTCGTCGCCTGCTTGCAGGGCAACCGACTCGGCATTTGAATGGGGATGAACCGACTTCGGCGTTGAGGCGGTATCGGTTTTCGGCGCGTGCTTGAGCACGCGAGCAGACTTGGTCACGGGCGACCTCCAGAGGTTGCGATTTGCAAAAACCGCCACACCCGCTGCTAAACGAGGCGGCAGCTCGGACGGGTTAGCAGACCGGGCAACCTCTTGCGAGAAACCGGCAGGGCGCGAGCCCTCCCATCCGAGCCGCCAAAACTGGAAGCGCGAATGACAAAGCCGCAGGTCCTGCGGGGAAACTGCGGCTCACGTCGCAGAGATTGCTTCGGGCTGCTAAACCCGATCACGCCTCATTCGGCGTGACGGGCGCAGTATAGCCACGCAGTTCGCTCGCGGCCGAGTGCTACCAGGCGCGAAGCCTTTCATTGGCAGCTGAAACTCTCGGCCTTCTCGATATCGCCCGTGCCCTTGTAGCGCGCAACCTTCGGGTAGGCGCAGAGCGGCCGGCTGCGGGTGGGCGACCAGCCGGAGGGAACATCCCCGTTCACGCCGCCTGCGTTGCCCGCACCGCGCGCCGAAGCGACGACGGAATCGGCGGCCTCGCCCTTCTCCACCCAATTGACGAGCGGTGCGAGCATGTCGAACTGATCGGTGGTCGGGCCGCCGGCGCAGTGGTTCATTCCGGGCACCCGATAGAACCGTGCGAAGTTGGACGCATCGCCGCCGTTGGCCGCCGTCAGCTGGTCATACCAGTGCTGCGTATCGTCGCTCGAGAAGATGGGGTCGCTCGTTCCATGGTAGGCCAT
This sequence comes from Variovorax sp. YR566, assembly GCF_051992195.1. Lineage (NCBI taxonomy): Bacteria > Pseudomonadati > Pseudomonadota > Betaproteobacteria > Burkholderiales > Comamonadaceae > Variovorax > Variovorax sp. YR566. The sequence continues at coordinate 4,817,083 of NZ_CP197092.1, forward strand.
GACCTTGGCGCCGCGCTTCTTCAATCGACTCAGATCCGTAGGGTTCGGCGGCGTCATGAACGAAAGCGAGTTCTCGGTGTAGAGCCCGTCGGTCGACGTGATCTTCGAGAGGATCGAATCGATGTTGGCCGTGAGCGTGAAATTGGGACCATTGAAGCCGGTCGGGTTCTCGGGCGGCACCTGCCAGACGAAGGCAACCGCACCTGAGTCGAGGTTCAAAGAATTCGAGAACTTCCACGATGACCAGCCGGTGGTGTTCAGGCCCGCGTCGAACGGAAAGCTCGCATAGAACTTCTTTCCGCCGCCGTCGAGCGCACCCGCGAAGAGCTGCCCGATGCGAAGCTTCTGGTCGGCCGAGAGGCATGTGCCATCGCGCGAGCCGCTGCAGGTGGGAACGTCGCGGTCGAGCGAGAAGGCCGCCTGGCATGCGCCGGTGTCCTGGACGATGCCGTCGGTGGTGCCATCGAGGGCGTCGCACTTGGCGAGGACTGCATTGGAGACCAAGGTACGTTCGGCCAGCGTGAAACCCGTGCCCGGATCGCCCGGGGTGGTTGCCAGGGCGTTGTAGTTCTGGGCGCCGACGATGTTTGCGGAGGCCGCAAGGGGAAGCCGGAAGCCGGGGTCGCCCACCAGGAAGCCGTCGTAGTCGTCCGCATAACGTGACATGGCAACCATCGTGTGGCGCCCGCCGTTGGAGCAGCCGCCGATATAGGAGCGGTCCGGGCCCTTTCCATAAGCCGACGCGATCAACGCCTTCGCCATCGGCGTGAGCTTGCCGACCGCCTGGTAGCCGTAGTCGAGACGAGCCTGTGGATCGATGCCGAAGAACGGCGTGGGCGCCTGGTGCCCCGCGTCGGAGCTGATCACCGCGAAGCCCTTGTTCAGGGCGTTGTCCAAAACGCCGCCTCCGCCCACCGGCCCGGTGGCTGTGCCGACGCTGCCGTCGAGCCCCCCGTTGGCCTGATAGAAATACCGCCCGTTCCAGTTCACCGGTAAGCGCATCTCGAAGCCGATCGCATAGCTCTGGCCGTCGACCGGGCTTGTGCGCTGATACATCGATCCGCGCACCTGGCAATGCGCCCCCACCGGCTTGCCGGCGACGCTCAGGGTGCCGGCGGCAATCGCATTGGCTGCAGTGATCGTCGTGTTGGCAAAGGTGAAGCCGGCGAGCGAGGCGCAATCGATGAGCGCCGCGCCGGTGGCCGCGCCGAGCACCGGCAGTGTCTCGACAGGCGGCAGCGGATTGTCGGGAGGAGTCACTGGATTGCCGTTGCCGGTCGGCGGGGCGCTCGTCGACGTGCCGGTCGTCGGGAACGAGCCGACGAAGCCGCCACCACCATTTCCTCCGCCGCAGGCGGTCAGCAATGAAGCGACAAAGATCAGGGATGCGGGGGTCTTCAAGAATGTCTCCTTCGACGCCTGGATGCAGCGCCTATAGTTAATCTACTTAACTATCAAAGATAACCAGTTATGGTTTTCCATTAAGCAGTTTGCACTCCCACGACGATCCCCTGAGCCAGTTAGATCAGGTAGTGAATCACTTGGAGGCAGAACGACAATGCCCGGAATGCCCAAGAACAGAAGCAATCCGGTAGATGCCACACCAGCCGGCCGGCTGGTCGAAGCGTCCGTGCATCACGTGCTCGGCTATCAGCTCGCGCAGGCGACGATCGTCACCGACGCAGTGTTCGCCGAGCGAGTAGGCACACCTTTCGACCTTCGCCCCGTCGAGTTCACGGTGCTGTGCCTGATTCACGAAAATCCCGACGTGTCGGCTGCCCGCCTGGCAAAGGCACTCGCGGTCACGGCGCCCAACATCGCGGCATGGCTCGAACGGCTGGAGAGGCGAGAGTTGATCCGCCGCACCCCGCACGCAACGGATCGAAGGGCCCAGTACCTTCGCACCACCCCGACCGGCGCAACGCTTGCCAGCAGCGCTACACGGTTGGTGATCGAAGGCGAGCAGCATGTGCTCGGCAACCTCTCCAAGGGCGAGCAATTGATCTTGATCGAGCTCCTGCACAAGGTTGCCGTGTCACGCAGGGTGTGAGCATTCAGGCATCCATTCGATGCAGGCTCTTTCGCCTGCGGGCGCACGCCCGTGCCGCGCGCGGTTCGTGCAGGCTGCGTTCAGTCTCCGAAGGCGACTTCCGCGCTGGCCACGGCGCGGATCGGCACGCCGAAGCTCGTGATGTCCGACAGCGTGGCGTTGTGATGCTCGCGGATCTTCGCGCCCGTGGCGTGCGGCTTGTCGTGCGAAGTGTGCGCATCGGCCGCGAGCACCACGTGGTATCCGAGGGCGGCAGCGCGGCGCACTGTCGTGTCGACGCAGAACTCCGAAGAATAGCCGCAGACCACCACGCGCTTCACGCCGTGCCCGGAGAGCCAGGCTTCCAGCGGCGTGCGAAGGAAGGAGTCGGGCGTGGTCTTGCGGATGCGCGCGTCGCGCGAGTCGGTGTTGAGCGCGTCGGCGAGCTGCCAGCGCTCGGAGTCGAATTCGAGGTCGATCGCGTTCTCGTGCTGGATGAAGGCCACCGGCACGCCGGCCGCGCGGGCGCGTTCGGTGAGCGCGTTGATGCGCTGCATCACCTCGTGGGCCTGATGGGGACGCGGCGGATCGTCGCAGAGGCCACGCTGGACGTCGATGACGAGAACGGCAGTTTTCATGGGTCCGGAATCGGCGGGTTCTTGACCGGCGCGATTGTGCCCCACGCTGCCTGACCTGCGCCCTACTGCCAGGCGCTCACCTCCAGCCGCACCTTGCCGCTGATGCCCGGTGCGGCGGGCGCCGCCCCAAGGCTGGACAGCGGCACCACGAACTGCAGCTTGCCGCCGGCCAGCTGCTTCGGGCTCATCGGCAGCGAGGCCCGCCCGGCCGTGTCGGTCTGCCAGCCGTACTTGACGTTCCAGCTCTGCGCCGGGTCGTCGGCCTGGGGCGGCGCGATCTCGATGATCAGCGTGTCGCGGAACAGCGAGCTGCCCTCGTAGTGGCCGTCGAGCCAGAACTTGTTGTTGACCTGGTAGTCGGGCACGCGTACGCCGAGCGTCATGGCATAGGCCAGCGTCGGGCGGTCCTGCTTCACGCGGGCCTTGTTGGCGAGGAACACGGTCGAGAGGTAGATGGAGCGGCGGTCGGCCTTGGCCGGGTCGGTCAGTTCCTTGTGCGTGCGGCAGGCGGGCGAGTCTTCTTCGGCCACGCGCCGACTCAGGTACCAGCGCTTGCCGCGCGGCGCGGCGAGCAACTCGACCTGGTAGAGCGCATCGACGTCGGCGCCAGCTGGCAGGTCGGGCGGCAGCGTGACGCCGTCTATGTCGAACCACAGGTCGACCCGCACGTCGCCGAACAGGAAGCGCGTGAGGTTCTGGTAAGCCTCCTCGGAATTGACGATGCCGAAGAAGCCCGAGTGCGACCGGTAGGTGAAGGCAGTGGCCACCGGCTGCGTCTTGCCTGCGGCATCGGTGGACCAGAGCGAGGCGTTTTCGATGCGCACGAGCCCGTCGCTGCCGTGGCCCGCGAACATGCGCGACAGGCCCTTGGCGCTTTCATAGTCGCCGCGGTTGGTGCCGACCATGCAGAAGAAGCGCTCGGCCGGAAAGGCCGTGGCCGGCAGGTAGTCCATGCGGCCGTTGATCGGCTGCGTGGCCAGGAACTCGGACATCTTCTCGCGGTTGAAGGTGTTCATCTCGTTCACCGTGAGCCAGGCCGGCACGTTGATGCCGCCCATGTCGATGCCGTTGTGCGGCGTGGCATAGGTGAACACCTTGTCGACGCAGGCACGCGCGGCCGCATCACCGAGTGCGGCGTTCTGCAGGAAGGCTCGCACCACCAGGCCGCCCATCGAATGCGCGACGAGGTAGCAGCGGAAGTCGGCGGGCGAGTAGCCCGGCCCCTCGCGCAGCGCCACGAGCTCGCGCACGCGCAATATCAGCTGGCTCAGGCCCTGCGCATACACCTTGACGTCCTTGGCCTGGCCGTCGCCCAGCAACTCGGAGCCCGAGTCGTAGTAGCGGTAGATGATGACCGAGGCCGAGGGGATGCCGTCGACGTCCCGGCCGTTCTCGTCCGGCGAGGGCTTCCAGTCGGGGTCGAGGATGTCCAGGCCGTTCTGGTAGACGCTCTGGTACTGGAAGTCGGCCAGCAGACGCACCATGGGCGATTCGAAAACGAACTTCTGCGCCGGCGCTTCCTTCTTGACGGTGGCGCGATACACCGTGGAGCCGATGTTGAAGCCGCAGAACGGATCGGCCGCGGTTTCGTCCCGCTCGGACTCGGTCATGGCATAGCCGCGCACGTAGATGATGGGATAGCGATTGCTGCTCATGGAATCTGCCGCCTCGTCGAAAGTCGATGAAGCTTTCCAGTGTGCCGAACCTGGCAGGGGCCCGCCATACGGCTCATGGCATAGGAAGGCCGGGGGACATTCGCGCAGGGGAGACCGATATACCCCCGCGCCCCAAATGTTTCTACCGCTGAAACCATTGAAACGTTCGCCGTGGCTACTCTCGCGCCATCCTGCAAACAAAGATCCAGAGGGTTTTCTCATGGCTGACGATTCGGGCTCCCAGGGCTCCTACCTGCCCCAACTGCTGCGCCGGGGCACCGTGCTGGCCGCGGCCGGCTGCGCCCTCGTCGCGGGCTGCAGTGCCGCCGGCAGCGGCGAGACGCGCTATGACAGCTCGCCGCAATTCAAGGACGGCGGCTTCCACAACATGGCCAACCCCGACCTGCCCGCCCAAGCCAGCGCATGGCGCATCTGGTCGCGCTTCATCGTGGGCAGCAAGGTCGACACCGTGCCGGTCGATGCAATTCCGGTGAAGGCGCTGGACCGCGGTGCGCTCGATTCGCTCGACGTCAAAGCCAACCACGTGGTGCGCCTCGGCCATTCGTCGCATCTGTTGAAGCTGCGCGGCAAATACTGGCTGATCGACCCCGTGTTCAGCGAACGCGCGTCACCCGTGCAATGGGCCGGGCCGAAGCGCTTTCACCAGCCGCCGATCACGCTCGAACAACTGCCACCCATCGAAGGCGTGATCCTCTCGCATGACCACTACGACCACCTCGACGTGGCAACCATCGAATACCTCTCGAAGAGCGTGCAGCGCTACTTCGTGCCGCTGGGCGTGCGTGCGCGGCTGATAGTGATGGGCGTGCCGGCAGAGCGCGTGACAGAGCTCGACTGGTGGCAAGGCGGCGAACACGACGGCGTGAAGCTCACCGCCACGCCCGCACAGCACTTCTCGGGCCGCACGCTGAACGACCGCGACCGTACGCTGTGGGCCTCATGGGTGGTGCAAAGCGGCGACCAGCGCCTCTTCTACAGCGGCGACTCGGGCTACTTCCCGGGCTTCAAGCAGATCGGCGAGCGCTTCGGCGGCTTCGACATCGCGCTGATGGAAAACGGCGCCTACGACACCATGTGGCCCGCCGTGCACATGACGCCCGAGCAGAGCGTGCAGGCCTTCGAAGACCTGCGCGGCAAGGTGTTCTTCTCGGTGCACAACAGCACCTTCGACCTGGCGTTCCACACCTGGCATGACCCGCTGGACCGCATCGCTGACCTGGCGGAGGCGAAGAAGATCGAGCTGGCGACGCCAGTGATCGGCGAAGTGGTGACGGTGGGGCAGGCGCGGACCAACACGCGGTGGTGGCAAGGGTTGCGCTAGTCGCAACGCGAGGCGCTGGGCTCCTCGATACGTGAAACCTCGCCGTTTCCGGCCAGAGCAATCCTGCGCAACTGAATGGTGCAGCGAGGCGCCGATGCAGGCCAGAGAAAAATCGCTTCGTACTGTTCGCCGCTGCGAGGGACGAAGCGAACGGTTCCCACGCAATTCGACCACACGGTGCTGCCGCCAGCCAGCAGCACCACTTCAACGTCCGCCGGAATGATCCGCTCAGAGCTCATGAAGTCGGTACTCAGACGGGGCGCCATGCCTACCCTCCTGGACTCCGATCGCTCGTTGAAGAGCACGCCGCCCTTGGGCCCCTCCCTGCGGCAACTCTCGCGCACCGCGAAGGAGTAAGAGATCACCCGGGCCGACGCATTCTGGACAACACGCAGCCTTGCAGTCCTGTCGCCCGTCGCGTCCTTGTATTCGACGCTCGCACACCCCGACAACACAGCCGCTGCGCCTGCGAACGCGATATAGCGAACGCAACCGAGCAGTCCCTCAGCTACTGCCATAACGCTCCCTCCTCCTGCTGTTCGACTCCAAGCGCAAGCGGCCATGTTTACTCGCCGCGCTCCTTGCGCTCCCGCGCGCGCCGCACCTGGCGCGTCTCGTTGGCCTGCGACGCAATGCGGTTCTTCTCGCGCTTCTTCGCCGCCCGCTTCTCGCGCATACGGCGGCCCAGCACATAACTGCCAAGGCCCGTGACCACGGCAATGAAGATCCCGATGACGCTGATGTCGATGCCGCCCATCACAGCACCCGCACGATGCTCGTCGGCTTGAAGCCCAGGTCGGCCGCCTTGCCCTTGCGCGCGCGGCTGCCGCGCGCGTTGTTGAGGGTGCGGATTTCCAGCGTCTCTTCTCGCTCCTTGGCACCGCGGCCGATGCCTTCGATCTTCACGCTGCGCGTGTAGGCAGCGGCTCCGGCCAGGGTGTCCTTGGCCTCGAGGTCGATCAGCGTGAGGCCACGGCCGCCCTTCGGCAGGCTCTTGAGCTCGGTGATGTCGAAGGTCAGGATGCGGCCGCCGGTCGAGGCGCAGGCCACATGCGTGGCCGGGAGCATCGGCTCGGCGCCGCTAGCGCCACCCACCAGCGACGGACGGCACAGCTGCTCGCCCTCGCCCACGTCGATAAAGGCCTTGCCGCCGCGCTGGCGCGACATCATGTTCTCGACCGTGGCGATGAAGCCGTAGCCGCCGGTGTTGGCCAGCAGCACGCTGGCGCCCACCGGGCCCGCGAAGAAATGCGTGACGTGCGTGCCGGCATCGAGCTCGATGAGCGTGGTGACGGGCTGGCCGTCGCCGCGCGCGCCGGGCAGCGAGGCCACGGGCACCGTGTAGACGCGCACGGACTTGTCCTTGGCGCTGCCGAAGACCAGCAGCGTGTCGACGCTGCGGCACTCGAAGGCGCCGTAGAGCGCGTCGCCCGACTTGAAGCTGTATTCGGGCGTTGCGCCCTTTTCTCCATTCGCGCCATTGCCCGCGGCCTTCTCGCTGGCCCAGCCCTTCTGTGCACGAACCCAGCCCTTCTGCGACACGATGACGGTGACGGGCTCGTCGACCACTCTCACTTCGGCCACTGCGCGCTTCTCGGCCTGGATCAGCGTGCGGCGCGCGTCTTCAAAAGACTTGGCGTCGGACTCGATTTCCTTCACCAGCAGGCGGCGCAGCGCGGCCGGGCTGCCGAGGATGTCCTCGAGCTTCTTCTGGTCCTCGCGCAGTTCCTTGAGCTGCTGCTCGATCTTGATGGCTTCGAGCCGCGCAAGCTGGCGCAGCCGGATTTCGAGGATGTCCTCCGCCTGCACTTCGCTGAGATTGAAGCGCGCGATGAGCGCCGCCTTCGGGTCTTCCGCCGCGCGGATGATCGCGATCACCTCGTCGATGTTCAGCAGCACCAGCTGCCGGCCTTCCAGGATGTGGATGCGGTCCATCACCTTGCTGAGCCGGAACCGCGAACGCTTCTCGACAGTGATCTCGCGGAACGCGATCCACTCGTTGAGCATCTGGCGCAGCGACTTCTGCGTGGGCTTGCCGTCGATGCCGACCATCGTGAGATTGATCGGCGACGAGGTCTCGAGCGAGGTCTGCGCGAGCAGCGTGGTGATGAAGTCGTCCTGGCTGATGCGCGAGGTCTTGGGCTCGAACACCAGGCGCACGGCGGCGTCCTTGCTGGACTCGTCGCGCACCACGTCGAGCACCGACAGCATCGCGGCCTTCAACTGGGTCTGCTCGGCGGAGAGCGCCTTCTTGCCGGTCTTGACCTTCGGGTTGGTGATTTCCTCGATTTCCTCGAGCACCTTCTGCGTGCTGACGCCCGGCGGCAGCTCGTTGACCACGAGTTGCCATTGCCCGCGCGCCAACTCTTCGATCTTCCAGCGCGCGCGCACCTTGAGCGAGCCGCGGCCGGTGCGATAGGCGTCGGCGATGTCGCTCGCACTGCTGATGATCTGCGCGCCGCCCGGGTAGTCGGGGCCGGGCACGATGGCGAAGAGCTCTTCTTCGCTGAGCTTGCCGTTCGACTTGATCAGCGCCACGCAGGCATCGGCAATCTCGCGCAGGTTGTGGCTCGGGATTTCGGTGGCCAGGCCCACGGCAATGCCGCTCGCGCCGTTGAGCAGCGTGAACGGCAGCCGCGCGGGCAGCAGGCGCGGCTCCTCGGTGCTGCCGTCGTAGTTGGGAATGAAATCGACCGTGCCTTCGTCGATCTCGTCGAGCAGCAGGCTGGTGATGCGCGCCAGGCGAGCTTCGGTGTAGCGCATGGCCGCGGCACCGTCGCCGTCGCGGCTGCCGAAGTTGCCCTGGCCATCGACCAGCGGATAGCGCTGCGAAAAATCTTGCGCCATGCGCACCAGCGCGTCGTACGCGGCCTGGTCGCTGTGCGGATGGAAGCGGCCGAGCACGTCGCCGACCACGCGCGCGCTCTTCACGGGCTTGGCGCCCACAGTGCCGTTGGTGCCGCCGAAGCCCAGGCCCATGCGCGACATCGAGTACAGGATGCGGCGCTGCACCGGCTTCTGGCCGTCGGACACATCGGGCAGCGCGCGGCCCTTGACCACGCTGAGCGCGTATTCGAGGTAGGCAGTCTGGGCGTAGTCGGCGAGGGTCAGGGTCGTGTCGCCGTCGGTAGGACCCTGGAGATCGAGCGGAGGTTGGGAATCCATGAAAGAGAAGGTGAGAAAAACAGTTGCTGCGGGCCGTGCGCGAGGGTAGTCGCGATCAGCCCAATGTGAATGCCTCGTGGACCGCGGACTGCACGGCGCCGCCGAGCACCGCGCCGCCGCCCGCGACGTAGATCCAGTCGCCGATGACGGCCGCGCCCACGGCGTGGCGCGGCGTGGCCATGGGAGCGTGGCGTTGCCAGGTGTCGTCCACGGGGTTGTAGCTTTCCATCTGGCCAAACACCTTGGCCTGGCGCGGTACGCCGCTGACGAGAATGCCGCCCTCCCCGCCCATGGCGAAGAAGCGGCCGCGATACACCACGAGGCCATGGCCCGAGCGCGCGGTAGGCAGCGGCGAGCGCAGCTCCCAGGTGTCGCGTGCGGGCAGGTAGACGTGGTGCAGGTCTGTGTTGTATTCGAAGGTGTTGAAGCGTCCGCCAATCACGTGGATCTGGCCGCCGTTCGACACGCAGCCGACGTGGTCGCGCGCGCCGGGCAGCGGCTTGGCGGTGGACCAGCGATCGGCCTTGGGGTCGTAGACCTCGTGCCAGCTGACGCTCGCGCGTTCGGCAGCAGGCTCCGACGCTCCGCCGATCAGGTGAAGCGCGCCGTCGAGCATTACCGCAGCCGCCGCGCCGCGCGGTCGCGGCAGCGGCGCGATGGCAGTCCAGCGGTTGGCGGCAATGTCGTAGACGTAGGCGTTCGTGTCGGAGCGGCGGTTCTGCTCGACGAAGCCGCCGAGCGCATAGACGCGGCCGCCTTCAGCCGTCACCGCGACGTGGTTGGCGCCGCGCGGCAGGGGCGCGCCGTCGAGCCAGCGATCGGCCTTCGGGTCGTAGATGTGGTGGTAGTCACGGTTGACCTTGCCCTCGCCATATCCGCCGACCACGTGCATGCGCCCCATCGCGGCGGTGGCCCAGGCCATTTCGCTGCGCGGAATCGGCAAGGCCGCGCGCGGCTCCCAGCGGCCTTGCGGGCCGGGTGGCGCGGTGCTCTCGGTGAAGCGCTGCGCCTCCTGGTCGGGCGTCATGTGGTGCGGCACGCCGCCCTGCAGCTTGGCATAGGGCTCGGTGGACGAAGGCGCCGTCGGCAGCGTGTCGTGCGTGGCCGGATGCTGTGCACGCGCAGTGCCTGCCACCATGCTGGCAGCGGTCGCGAGGACGAAGCTTCGACGGTGCATGGCGGGCTCCTGCATCAGGACAGCGGTGCGCCGGGCACATCGGCCGCGCCGGTCGGCACCGCCGAAGGCTCGGGAATGTCGGGCATGGTCGGCATGTTGCGCGGCGCGTCGGACGGCATGTTGCCGCGGCCGATGGCCCCGCCCTGCGGCACCGTCAATTCCATGCGGATCCGGCCCGGCGTCTTGCCACCACGCACGGCACCACCGCCACTACCGCCCGTTGCCACGGACGGCTTCAGGTACGCATACAGTTGCAGCACTGTCTGCACGTAGTTCTGCGTTTCCTTGTAGTTGGGGATCTTGTTGCCCGCGCGCTGCACCGCCCCCTCGCCCGCGTTGTAGGCGGCCAGCGCCAGCTCGATCTGGCCCGGGAACATCGCGATCAGGTCGCCGAGGTAGCGCGAGCCGGCAGCGATGTTGATGCGCGGGTCGAACAGCTTTTTCTCGATGGTGTTGCGCTTGTCCGCCGACACGCCGTAGCGCTGAGCCGTCGCGGGCATCAGTTGCATGAGGCCCATGGCGCCCTTGGGCGAGACGGCCTGCGCGTCGAAGCCCGACTCGGTCGCGATGAGCGCCTGCAGCAGTTCGTAGTCGATCGAATGCTTGTTCGATGCGTCGCGCAGCGCCGTCTTGGCGGTCTTGTAGCCAGGCGATGCCTCGAACATGGCGAGCAGGCTCTGCGAGGCAGGCGACACCTTGCCGTCGAGCTTGCGGCCACCACGGCCCAGCGGAGAAATGCCTTGCGCCGTGTCGAAGCTCTGGCCGCCGCGAAAGAAGATCTGGTAGCGCTCGTCGATCTTTTCGGAAGCGAAGTGCGCGATGCCCTTGCTGTCGATGTAGCCGTAGATGTCAGCGGCGTGCGCGCCCTGCAGCGACAGCACAAGGCCTGCACACAGCATGAAGGGGCGAAACCAGCGTGTCATGGCAATGCGTGTCCTGTCGTCAGAACCACCAGCCGTAGCGCTTGCGGCGCTCGGCGTGAACCGCAGCGTCGTCGCTCATGCCGCGCACACGCCCGGAGCCCTTCAGACCGGCCCAGATCAGCACGCCGCCAACCGACACGGCGAGGACAACGGCTGGCACCTGCCCGGGCTGGATACCCTCGACGAACATTGACGCGGCAATCAGGAGGCAGACGAACGCACCGCCCCAGCAGACGAGCCGGCGCATCCACAGCCAGCCAGTGGCGACGGTCCGCTCCGCCAGGCTGGGCTGGGCGTTGTCGTTGACCGCCTCGTCCCACCAGCCCGCCCAGAGGAACACGAACACGAAGAACACGAACAGCCCGGAAAAGAACAGGTCCGGCGGTGCGATGGCCGGATGGGCGCGCGCCAGCATGGCAATCGCGCCTGCAACGCAAGCCCCTGCCAGCGAACCGCAAATGATCTTGTGCCCGTTCATGCCCTGTCGTGAGGAATATTCCGGTCGGAATCAGACGTCGATGTCGACATCGTCGGCGCGCAACTCCATGAGTTCGCGCCGGGCTGCCGCTTCGCCCTTGCCCATGAGCTTGGTGATTTCGCCCTGGGTGGACGTGAAGTCGAACCGGCCCAATTGGACCTGCATCAGGCGCCGGGTGTCAGGATTGAGCGTGGTTTCCCACAATTGTTCCGCGCTCATTTCGCCCAGGCCCTTGAAGCGGCTGATGCTCCAGGCGCCTTCGCGCACGCCATCTTTACGCAATTTGTCGAGCGTGGCGGTCAGTTCGCCCTCGTCCAGCGCATAGACCTTGGAGGCCGGCTTCTTGCCGCGCGCGGGCGCATCGACCCGGAACAATGGCGGCTTTGCGACATACACGTGGCCGGCTTCGATGAGTTTCGGGAAGTGACGGAAGAACAGCGTGAGCAGCAGCACCTGGATGTGCGAGCCGTCTACGTCGGCATCGCTCAGGATGCAGACCTTGCCGTAGCGCAGGCCGCCCATGTCGGGCGTGTCGTTGGGGCCGTGCGGATCGACCCCCACAGCGACCGAGATGTCGTGGATTTCGGTGTTGGCGAACAGCCGGTCGCGCTCCACTTCCCAGGTGTTGAGCACCTTGCCGCGCAACGGCAGGATCGCCTGGCTTTCCTTGTCGCGGCCCATCTTGGCGCTGCCGCCGGCGGAGTCGCCCTCGACCAGGAAGACTTCGTTGTGGCTGATGTCCTTGCTCTCGCAATCAGTGAGCTTGCCGGGCAGCACGGCCACGCCGGAGCCCTTGCGCTTCTCGACCTTCTGGCCGGCGCGCTGGCGCGTCTGCGCGGCCTTGATGGCAAGCTCGGCCAGCTTCTTGCCGTAGTCGACGTGCTGGTTGAGCCACAGCTCGAGCGCGGGGCGCACGAAGCTCGACACCAGGCGCACGGCATCGCGCGAGTTCAGGCGTTCCTTGATCTGGCCCTGGAACTGCGGGTCGAGCACCTTGGCGCTCAGCACGTACGAAGCGCGCGCAAACACGTCTTCGGGCAGCAGCTTCACGCCCTTGGGCAGCAGCGAGTGCAGTTCGATGAAGCCCTTCACCGCGGTGAAGAGGCCGTCGCGCAGGCCGCTTTCGTGCGTGCCGCCGGCGCTGGTGGGAATCAGGTTGACGTAGCTCTCGCGCACTGGCTGGCCGTCTTCGGTGAAGGCCACGCACCAGTCGGCGCCCTCGCCTTCGGCGAAGTTGTCGGCGTTCTTGTCGGCATGGCCGCTGCCTTCGAACAGCGGGATGACGGGGTCGCCGTTGAGCGTCTGCATCAGGTAGTCGCTCAGGCCGCCCTTGTAGAGCCACTGCTGTGTTTCCTTGGTCTTCTCGTTCGTGAGCGTGACGCTCACGCCGGGCATCAGCACGGCCTTGCTGCGCAGCAGGTGCGTGAGCTCGCCCATGGGCAGCACGGCGGTTTCGAAGTACTTGGCGTCGGGCCAGGCGCGCACGGTGGTGCCCTGCTTGCGCTCGCCCGCTTCGAGCTTGCGGATTTCGAGCGCCTCGATCACGTCGCCGGCACTGAAGGCCAGCTTGGCGGCCGAGCCTTCCCGGTGCGAGGTGACTTCGAGCCGCTTCGACAGCGCATTGGTCACCGACACGCCCACTCCGTGCAGGCCGCCCGAGAAGCTGTAGGCGCCGCCCGAGCCCTTGTCGAACTTGCCGCCCGCATGCAGCCGGGTGTACACGAGTTCGATCACGGGGGCCTTTTCTTCAGGGTGCAGGCCGAAGGGAATGCCTCGGCCGTCGTCTTCGACGCTGACCGAGCCGTCGGTGTGCAGGGTGACCTTGATCTTCTTGCCGTAGCCCGCGAGCGCCTCGTCGGCCGCGTTGTCGAGCACTTCCTGGATGATGTGCAGCGGGTTGTCGGTGCGGGTGTACATGCCCGGGCGCTGCTTGACGGGCTCGAGGCCCTTGAGCACGCGGATGGAGCCTTCCGAGTAGCCGGAGGATGCGGACGGTGAATTGGGGGGAGTCTTGGGGGGAGTCGCCATGGGGGCGGATTGTAGTCAGTCGCCGCCAAATGACTGGATACCCATACAGGAGCCTCCGGCCGCAGCCAGAGGTTTGCATGATGGCCGGGCCTACTTGTCGATGATGACCTGACCGGTGTAAGCCAGCGAGGCAAGCTCGGGCCTGGCCTTTTCAGCCGGCTCCATGTCCAGAACGATGCTCCCGGTCACCAAGCCGAACGACGGCGACATGCGCACGTACTTCGTTTCGCCGGCTTCGAGGGAAATGCCGAGCGTCTTCCTCAGGTCGCTCATGGTCGCAGCCTGGTAGGTGCCGGCGGGACGGTCGACATAGAAGAAGCCACCGGACTTCGAAGCGCCCACCACCACCTTGTCGAGGCGAATCAGCGGCTGCAATGCCGAGCCGTAGGGGGTTGCAGCGCGGAAGAAAAAGATGCGGCCTTCGCCGGGCTTCACCTTGGGAATGGTGCCGGACATGTCCTGATATTTGGTGCCGGTAACGGCGCAGCCCGCGGTCGCGATCGTCATCACCGTGAGTACGGCAAGCTTCAGGGCGGTTCTTCTCATTGTTTGAATTCCTCGTGAGGAAAAAGCACTGCAGATGAATGTAACGAATTACAAACACGGATTTACGAGGCCCGCGTCAGCTTGATGCGCCGATTGCATCAAAGCCGCCCCGATAAATCATCAATGGCTTTGGCCGCCGTGCCACCTGCCAAAGCAGGCGAATCGTTACATTCGAAGTCATGCAATCCCCCGCCGCCCCTGCTCTCTCGGTCAAGCAAGTCCTGTTCTGCGGGGCAATGATCGTCACGCTCTCGATGGGCATCCGCCACGGCTTCGGGCTCTGGCTGCAGCCGATCACGCAGGCGCAGGACTGGAGCCGGCAGACCTTCTCGTTCGCGCTGGCCATCCAGAACCTCTCGTGGGGCATCTTCGGCGTGTTCGCGGGCATGCTGGCCGACAGGTTCGGCGCTTTCCGAGTGTTGATCGGCGGCTCTGTGTTCTATGCGCTGGGGCTGTTCGGCATGGCGCATTCGCCGACGCCACTGCTCTTCACACTGAGTGCGGGCGTACTGATTGGCGCAGCGCAGGCAGGTTCGACCTATGCGGTGATCTACGGCGTGATCGGACGGCAGATTCCGGCCGAGCGGCGATCGTGGGCCATGGGCGTGGCGGCGGCAGCCGGCTCGTTCGGCCAGTTCCTGATGGCGCCCATCGAGGGGCGGCTGATCGGCCACCTGGGCTGGCAGACAGCGCTGGCCGTTGTGGCTGTGCTGGTGCTGGTGATCATCCCGCTGGCCTTCGGCCTGCGCGAACCGAAGACGGCAGCGCTGGCCGGGCACCGCGAACAGTCGGTGCTGCAGGCGGTGGGCGAAGCCTTCCGCTACCCGAGCTTCGGGCTGCTGATGGCGGGCTACTTCGTCTGCGGCTTTCAGCTGGCGTTCATCGGCATCCACATGCCGACCTACCTGCGCGACCGCGCGCTGCCGGCCGAGGTGGCTGGCTACGCGCTGGCGCTGATCGGGCTGTTCAACGTGTTCGGCACGTATACGGTGGGGCTGCTGGGGCAGAAGCTGGCCAAGCGCAAGATCCTCGCGGCGATCTACTTCGCACGGGCCGTGTCGATCGCGCTGTTCCTGCTGGCGCCAATCTCGCCGCTCAGCGTGTATGTGTTCTCGGCGGCAATGGGCTTCCTGTGGCTGTCCACCGTGCCTGCGACCAATGCGATCGTGGCGGGCATCTTCGGTGTGGCACATCTGTCGATGCTCAGCGGCTTCGTGTTCCTGAGCCACCAGGTCGGCTCGTTCCTGGGCGTGTGGCTCGGTGGCTACCTGTATGACACCACCGGTAGCTATGACATCGTCTGGTACATCGCGATCGCGCTGGGCGTGTTCGCGGCGCTGATCAACCTGCCGGTGAAGGAAAGCGCCATTGCGCGCTCGTCGCCGCAGCCGGCCGGTGCCGCAGGCTGATCTGATTGCGTATAAACCAGGGCCATGACTCCGCAAATGCGCCACCACATCATCCACGCGGGCTGGCTGGCCGCCGCGCTGGCTGTGCTGGGTGGCGTATTCGCGCTTTACGTTCACCCGGACTTTCTGGTGACGCTGGTCGATCAGATCTGGTCCTGCTTCTGAGGCCGGGCCGGTCATGAAAGACGTAGCACCCATGCACGGCCTGTCCGCGCCTTCCGAATGGATCGTCCGCTGGTCGCACCTGCTCGCGCCTGACGCCTCGGTGCTCGACGTGGCCTGCGGCGCCGGGCGGCACATGCAGTGGTTCGCGGGCCGCGGGCACCCGGTCACCGGTGTCGACCGCTCGCCCGAAGCCATCGAGGCAGCCGGCGCCTTCGGCCGCACCGTCGAGGCGGACATCGAATCCGGCCCCTGGCCCTTCACCGGCCAGGCCTTCGGCGCTGTCGTCGTCACCAACTACCTCTGGCGCCCGCGCATGACTGACATCGTCGGCGCAGTGGCACCGGGCGGCGTGCTGCTCTACGAAACCTTTGCCGTGGGCAATGAGACCGTCGGCAAGCCCTCGCGCCCCGACTTCCTGCTGCAGCCCGGCGAGTTGCTGGCGGCCTGCGCCGGCCTGCGGATGGTGGCCTACGAAGACGGCTTCATCCCTGAACCGGCGCGCTTCGTGCAGCGAATCGCGGCCATACGCCCGGCCGCACCCGACGCCGGCCAGCCCGCCCGCCACCTCCTTAAGGGAAACTGAGGGGGCCGGGGCGGCTGTCTTGCGGGGCGCCGGAGTAAGTAGAATCGGCGCTTTCGTCCACCGACAAAGAGATTCCCCCTTGGAGCAACTGACAGGCAGCATCGTCGCGCTCGTCACGCCGATGCACGACGACGGCAGTGTCGACTACCCCGCCCTGCGGCGGCTCATCGACTGGCACATCGAAGAAGGCACCGACTGCCTTGGCGTGGTCGGCACCACCGGCGAATCGCCGACGGTCGATGTCGAAGAGCACTGCGAAATCATCCGTGTCTCGGTCGAGCAGGCCAAGGGCCGCGTGCCCGTGATGGCCGGCTGCGGCGCGAATTCGACCAAGGAAGCCATCGAGCTCGCCAAGTTCGCCAAGGGCGTTGGCGCCGATTCACAGCTCCAGGTCGTGCCGTACTACAACAAGCCCACGCAAGAGGGCCAGTACCAGCACTTCAAGGCCATTGCCGAGGCCGTGGGCGACCTGCCCATCGTGCTCTACAACGTGCCCGGCCGTACCGTTGCCGATATGGCGCACGACACCGTGCTGCGCCTGGCTCAGGTGCCAGGCATCATCGGTATCAAGGAAGCCACCGGCAACATCGAGCGGGCCCAGTGGCTCATTCGCGACCTGCCGAAGAACTTTGCCGTCTACTCCGGCGACGACCCGACCGCGGTCGCGCTCATGCTCTGCGGCGGCCAGGGCAACATCAGCGTCACGGCCAACATTGCGCCGCGCAAGATGCACGAGCTGTGCGTGGCGGCGCTGGCAGGCGACGTCAAGCGCGCCATGCAGATCCAGTTCGAGCTCATGCCGCTGCACCGCAACCTCTTCGTCGAGCCCAATCCGATTCCGCTGAAGTGGGCCATGGCCCGGCTCGGCCTTTGTGGCGGCGCGCTGCGCCTGCCGCTCACCGAACTCGGCGAAGCGAGCCGCCCCGCAGTCGAAGGCGCCCTGCGCGCCACCGGCCTGCTGAAGGGCTGAGCACCCCTCCCCCTACATTCCGGAACTGCCTTTTCCCTGGTCGCAGCAAGGTTAAGCAACCTTTTGCCCGAACCGTGCTCTGAGATGGCGGGCACTGCGGCCCATAGATAGACCGAACCATTCCAACAAGGAAGACGACGTTGAAGAACCTTTCGCGACTTGCACTGCTGGCCCTCGTTGCCAGCCTCGCCGCCTGCTCCGTCCTCGAGAGCGACAAGATCGACTACAAGAGCGCAGGCAAGGCCCCGACGCTCGAAGTCCCACCCGATCTCTCCCAACTCTCGCGCGACAACCGCTATGCCATTCCCGGCGGCGCCGTGACTGCCAATGCCTACCAGGCCGGCATCGCCAACGCCCCCGGCATCCCCACCGCCGTGAGCAACATCGGCGACGTGCGCATGGAGCGCTCGGGCACGCAGCGCTGGATCATCGTCAACCGCACGCCTGACCAGCTCTGGGACCCGGTGAAAGACTTCTGGCAGGAAAGCGGCTTCCTGCTGACCACCGACCAGCGCAACCTGGGCATCATGGAAACCGACTGGGCCGAAAACCGCGCCAAGCTGCCGCAGGACATCATCCGCGGCACGCTGGGCAAGCTGGTCGATTCGGTCTACTCGACCGGCGAACTCGACCGCTTCCGCACCCGCCTGGAGCGCACGCCGACCGGTACCGAGATCTTCATCAGCCACCGCGGCATGCAAGAGGTCTACAACAACTCGCGCCAGGACCAGACCGTGTGGCAGCCCCGCCCCAGCGATCCTGAACTCGAGACCGAATTCCTGCGCCGCCTGATGGTCAAGCTCGGCGTCTCGCAAGAGCAGTCGAAGATCCTGGCCGCCACCACCGCGCCGACCAAGACCGCCACCATCGCCAAGGTCGGCAACCAGCCGGTCGTACAGATCAGCGAAGGCTTCGACCGCGCATGGCGCCGCGTCGGCCTCGCGCTCGACCGCACCGGCTTCACCGTGGAAGACCGCGATCGCAGCGCCGGCCTGTACTACGTGCGCTACGTGACGCCCGATCCCGACAAGAAGGAGCCCGGCTTCTTCGGCAAGCTGTTCAGCGGCTCGAGCAAGACCGAAGCGCCGCTCAAGTTCCGCATCTCGGTCAAGGGCCAGGGCGAAGCCACCACGGTGTCGGTGCTCAACGAAACCGGTGCGCCCGAAACCTCGGCGAATGCCGAGCGCATCGTCAAGGTCATCGCCGACGACCTGAAGTAACCCGCATGCTCCGCTTCCGAAGTCTCGGCAGCGGCAGCACGGGCAACGCCGCGCTGGTCGAAGCGACCAGCGGCGGCCGCACCTCCCGCCTCCTGATCGACTGCGGCTTCGGCATCAAGCAGCTCGATCTGCGGTTGGCCCAGGCGGGCCTTGCCGCCGGCGACATCGATGCGGTCTTCGTGACCCATGAGCACGGCGACCACATCGGCTGCGCCCATTCGCTGTCGCGGCGCAACCGAATTCCAGTCTGGATGAGCGAAGGCACCTGGCTCGCCACCGGCGGCCGCGATTTCGAGGGCCTGCTGAACCTGGCGCGCGACGATGCGGAGTTTGCGGTCGGCGACATCTGCGTGCAGCCCTTCACCGTTCCCCACGATGCGCGCGAACCGCTGCAGCTGCGCTGCACCGACGGCAACCGCACGCTGGGCGTGCTGACCGATCTGGGCCACGCCACGGCCCATGTGCTGGCCCGCCTGAGCGGCGTGCATGCGCTGTTGCTGGAGTTCAACCACGACAGCGATCTGCTGGCCAACTCGGCTTATCCGCCTTTTCTCAAGCACCGAGTCGGCGGCAACTACGGGCACTTGTCGAACACGGCCGCGGCCGAGATCGCGCGCGCGGTGCTGCACGACGGCCTGCGCCATGTGGTCGCGGCGCACCTGAGCGAGCAGAACAATCGGCCCGAGATCGTGCGGCGCCTGATGGCCGAAGCGCTCGGCGGTGATGAAGCCGAGATGCTTACCGCCACCGCATCAGAGGGCTCGCCCTGGCTCGACGTGTGAGCCGAAGCGTCCTCACTCTCTCCTAAGAAAAAAAGCCGCCTCATGGCGGCTTTTTGCATGGCGGATACCTTGCTTATTGCTTCGGCGCTTCATTCTTCTTCGCGGCCTCGGTAGCTGCGTTCGCGGCATCGAGTGCAGACGAAGCACCGGGTGCAGGTGCTGCGGCGGGATCGGTGGCAGGCGCAGGGGCCGGAGCGGGCGCAGGTTCGGTCACGGGCGCAGGAGGCGGCGTCACGACAGCCGGCGCTGCATCCTCCTTCTTTCCGCAGGCGACGAGCGCGGCAGCGGCAATCAGCGAGGCAATCAGGACGGACGATGACTTCTTCATGGAATCTCCTTTGGCAATGAAGGTCTGGACGAAAAAATTCTAGACCTGCATACCCGCCCGAATATGTCTCGCGGCCGCATTCGCGGCATTGGCTTACAAGCCGAGTGTCGATGCCGGAAAGGCGGGCCGCGCAAGGCGCCAGCACTCGTCGATGGCCTCGCGCAACGCACGGCGCGCACGCGCGTCGTCACCGCTCACGCCCCTGCTGCGCTCGGGGTCGATGCGGTGCACGAACCACATGGGCGTCCAGATGGCGCTCGGCACTTCGGAGCCCGCGGCCTTGCCGGTGGCGCGGCATTCGATGATGTGGTCCCACATGCGGCGCCACGGCACGAAGCGCGCGTGGCCGCGCTCGAGAACATCGAAGCGCTGCGCGAGCAACATCAGGCGACGGCCGCTGGCCGACCAGGCCTGCAGCGCTTCGATGGTCGCGCGCTCGCCCAGGGGCCAGTCGGCAAAGTCGGGGTCGCTGAAGACGATCTCTTTCCAGCCCTGCTGCGCCGCGGCCGACAGCGCGCCGCGCAGGAGTGCATCGAAGGCCTCGCGGCCATCGAAGCGCCCTTCGGGCAACGATAGCCTGGGCGCGTCGTCATTCGGCATGAAGCCACCCTGCTTCGCACCACTCGCCCAGCAGTGCGAGTGCGCCTTCGCTCGCGCGCGCCAGTTCGCGTGCGCCGAGCGCGCGCTGGTCGGCCAGACGGCGCATCAGCGTCGCGTCGGCACCGCCTGCGCGAAAGCTCTCGCCGTTGATGTAGATGTGCCGCGTGTCGTAGAGCATGCGCGTGCGGCGGTCGAGCGCCACGTGCTGCATCGCATCGGGCGCCTCGCCGCCTTCGCCGAACCAGACGTTGGCCTTGGGCTCGGTGAGTGACTCACCCAGCGCGCGATCGACGGCGTCAGGGTCGCGCAGTGCGGCCTCGATGGCCTTGCGCGCGAAGCCCTGGAGCGCGGCAGGCATTGCGGCTGGCGCATCGACCGCGGGCTGTGCCGGATCGCGATAGCGCGCCAGCTCGGCCGGGCCTGCATCTTCCAGGTCTTCCGCGTACGCCTGCGCCATGCGCGCCAGCAGGTCTGCGCCGAGTTCGCCCAGGGCCGACGAACGCAGGCCGATGGAGCAGGTCATGCAATCGTCGCCCACGGCCACGCCGTCGTGGGCATAGCGCGGAGGCAGATACAGCATGTCGCCGGGCTCGAGCACGAAGGTCTGCTCAGGCTCGAAGTTCTCGAGAATCTTGAGCGGCACGCCCGGCTGCAGGCGCAGATCGCTCTGCTTGCCGATGGACCAGCGGCGGCGTCCCTGTGCCTGCAGCAAGAAAACGTCGTAGCTGTCGAAATGCGCGCCCACGCCGCCGGTGTCGCTCGCGTAGCTGATCATCAGGTCGTCGAGGCGGGCGTCAGGTAGAAAGCGAAACTGCCGCAACAGTTCGTGCACGCCCTCGTGATGCAGGTCGACGCCCTGCACCAGCAGCGTCCAGGCCGGCTGCTTCAACGGCGGCAGGGCGCGCCGGGCCAGCGGCCCATGCTTGAGCGACCAGCCGGCCTTGCCATGGCGGATCAGGCGCGATTCGACGTCCTCACGCTCGGCCAGGGCGAACAGCTCAGTACGCTCGATCGGTGGCACCATCGCGGGTATCGCCTGGCGGACGAGCAAAGGTTTTTTCTGCCAGTACCGCCGCATGAACTGCGCGGCGCTCAGGCCGCCGAGCAACGGCAGCGGTTGGTTAATCTCCATGGGAGAATTCTGCAATGGAAATCTCTGAACAATGCGTGGTCGGCTTGACCTGGACCATGAAAGACACGCTCGGCGACGTGCTGGATGTGCTCGACGAGCCGGTGGAATTCATGGTCGGCGGCGACGATCTCTTCGACGTGATCGAAGCGGCCCTGCAAGGCCATGAGCCCGGCGCCCGGGTGCAGCTGCAAATTGAACCCGAACAGGGCTTCGGCGACTTCAACGACCAGTTGCTTTTTCTGGAGCCCCGCTCGCTCTTTCCCGAAGGCACGGAAGAAGGCATGACCTTCGACGGCTCCGCCCTGCCCAAGGGCGTGAACAGCAACATTCCAAAAGACGCGATCTACACCGTGGCCGAGATCTATCCCGATCACCTGGTGCTCGACGGCAACCATCCGCTGGCCGGCATCGCGATCCGGCTCGACATCACGGTGCGTTCGGTGCGCGAGGCCACCGAAGAGGAAGTCGGCCGCGGTTCGGCGGGCACGGGCTTCTTCAAGGTGTCGCCGATGGCGCCAAGCAACCAGACGCTGCACTGACCGAAGGGCCGCCAGCGAGCGCCCACAAAAAAAGCCGGGCGGCGCCCGGCTTTTTCACGCCCCGATGGACGAAGCGACTTACATGCGCGAGATCTGACCGTTGTCGATGCGCACGCGGTCGCCGATGCGCAGGTCGCCCGGGCTCTGCACGTCGAAGGCGCGGAAGCCGCCACGGTCGGTCTGCACCGACACGCGATAGGTTTCATAGGCGCGCGGACCGTTCTGCTGGGCCTCGATGGTGTTGCCCAGCAAGGCACCACCCACGATACCCAGCGCGGTGGCTGCGGCACGGCCGTTGCCGCGCCCGAACTGGTTGCCCACCACCCCACCAATGACACCGCCGGCGACAGCGCCGCCGCCCGTGGTGCCGGTGCCAGCGGTTTCGCTGCGCAGCACCTCGATGTTGGCCACATGGCCGTACTCGACATAGGAAGCTTCGCGGTACTGAATGGCCTGCGGAGGCGCCTGGTACGGATAGCGCGAGGTCTGGTAGACCGGCGCCGGTGCCACGCATGCCGTAAGCGTGACCACGGCCAGCACGGAAGCGGTGACGGAAACAAAGCGCATTGAGATCTTCATGTTGGGAGGCTCCTCGAATAGAACGATGCATGAAGAATGCATGCATCGGCTTGTGCCTGCCTGACTAACGCCGCAGCGCCCGCTGCGATGACGTCAGAACACACACTGATACCTTCGAGGCCGGCCGGCCTTTGCCGGTTCCGCTCTTTACCGCTCGGAAACCCAACTTCCCTCCCAGATCGGCTCAGTGCTTGCCCGTGGAGCCGTAGCCGCCCTCGCCCCGTTGCGAAGGTGCAAAGTCTGTGACCACCCGAAACTGCGCCTGCACCACCGGCACGATCACCAGTTGCGCGAGCCGTTCCATCGGCTGCAGCACGAAAGGCGTGTCGCTGCGGTTCCAGGCGCTGATCTTCAGCTCGCCCTGGTAGTCGCTGTCGATCAGGCCGACGAGGTTGCCCAGCACGATGCCGTGCTTGTGGCCCAGCCCGGAGCGCGGAAGGATCAGCGCCGCATAGGCCGGGTCGGCCAGGTGGATGGCAATGCCGGTGCCCACGAGCTGCCAGCCATTGGGCTCCAGCGTGATGGGCGCATCGAGGCAGGCCCGCAGATCGAGGCCGGCGCTTCCGGGAGTGGCATACGCGGGCAGTTGATCCACCATGCGCGGATCGAGGATACGAACGTCGACTTTCACTTACTTGCTGCCTTGCTTCTGTTGCTGTTCTCTTTGCTTGCGGGCGGCTTCCTCGAGCACCTGCTGCCATTTGGCGACGCCGGGGGTGAGCTTCACGCCCTTCAATTTCTTGCCGAACCAGACGGCCAGGCCCGCCAGCAGGACCAGCACGCCGAACGGCACGCCGGCCGCCCACAGCACGAGGAACACCAGTGCACCGCCGACGCCCAGCACCTTGAGGGTCAGGGGGTCGAACGACCCGGGCTGTGACTTCGGCACTTCGCCGTTCGACGCTGCCTCGTTGCGTTGCTGCATAGCGGCAGTCACGGGGCCGCCCTGCTGCCCGGGTGCCGTCGTGATACCGACATCGAGCCCGGGCTCTCCGGGCTGCGCTGCCCTCTTCGGCAACGCGGCCTGCGCCGACAGCCGCTCGACATAGCGAGCGAAGTCGCCGTTCGGCGGCGTGTTCCATTGGGGATTCAGGTTCATCAGACCCTCCAGTCAGTAAGCCGGGCTGCAATTTCGGTCATCAGTTCGCGCGCCAACGTGAGCTTGGGCGCGCGAGGGAGTTCGCGCACGCCGTTGGCGTCCACCAGCAGCAGCGCGTTGTCGTCCTGCCCGAAGGTCAGTGGGCCGATGTTGCCGACCAGCAGCGGAATGCCCTTGCGCTCACGCTTGGCCTTGGCGTGCTCGGCGAGGTTCTCGCTCTCGGCTGCGAAGCCAACGCAGAAGAGCTTCTTCGACTGGGCCCGTTCGCTCTTGGCGACTGTGAGGAGGATGTCGGCGTTCTCCACGAAATTCAGCACCGGTGTCTTGCCACTGCCGTCCTTCTTGATCTTCTGGTCGCTGTGCGTTGCGGGCCGCCAGTCGGCGACGGCTGCTGTAGCTATAAAAATGCTAGCAGACTGCGCAGCACGGGTGGTCGCTTCGAGCATGTCTTGCGCCGACAGCACGTCGACGCGCGTCACGCCGCGCGGGGTCGGCAGGTGCACCGGGCCGGCCACCAGCGTGACCTCGGCGCCCGCCTCGCGGGCCGCACGGGCAATGGCAAAGCCCATCTTGCCGGACGAATGGTTGGTGATGCCGCGGATCGGGTCCAGCGCCTCGAAGGTCGGGCCGGCCGTGACCAGCACCTTCTGCCCCGCCAGCAGCTTGGGGCTGAAGAAGGCGGTGATGTCCTCGAGCAGCTGCGCCGGCTCCAGCATGCGGCCGTCGCCGGTTTCGCCGCAGGCCTGCCAGCCATTGCCCACGCCCAGCACGGTCGCGCCATCGGCCGACACCTGCATCAGGTTGCGCTGCGTGGCGGGATGGACCCACATCTCGCGGTTCATGGCCGGCGCGATCAGCAGCGGGACGCGGTCCATGGGGCGGGCCAGGCACATCAGGCTCAGAAGGTCGTCGGAGCGGCCCTGCACCAGCCGCGCGATGAAGTCTGCGCTGCAGGGCGCCAGCACGATCGCATCGGCCTCGCGGCTCAGGTTGATGTGCGGCATGTTGTTGGGCTCACGCGTGTCCCACTGCGAGGTGTAGACCGTGCGCCCGGAAAGCGCCTGCATGGTCACGGGGGTGATGAACTGCTCCGCCGCCTCGGTCATGACGACCTGGACGGTCGCGCCCGCCTTGACGAACAGGCGGCACAGCTCGGCCGACTTGTAGCAGGCGATGCCCCCTGTGAGGCCCAGGACGATGTGTTTGCCGGCGAGATCTTGCATGGGGCGTATTGTTGCTCACATGCCATCGAACAAGCGGCAACAAGCCCTTGGCGAAAGGTGTCGCGAAGGGCACACCTATAATCGCAATTTCCCACTGCCCGGATCTATGGTCCGGAACTGGCATGACCAAATTTGTCTTCGTCACCGGTGGTGTCGTTTCTTCCCTTGGCAAGGGAATCGCCTCCGCCTCGCTCGCCGCGATCCTCGAATCGCGCGGCCTCCAAGTCACCCTCATCAAGCTCGATCCGTACATCAATGTCGACCCCGGCACGATGTCGCCCTTCCAGCATGGTGAAGTGTTCGTCACCGATGACGGCGCCGAGACCGACCTCGACCTCGGCCACTACGAGCGCTTCATCAACACGCGGATGCGCAAGGCCAACAACTTCACGACTGGCCAGATCTACAAGACCGTGCTCGAAAAAGAGCGCCGCGGCGACTACCTCGGCAAGACGGTGCAGGTGATTCCGCACATCACCAACGAAATCCAGGAATACATCAAGCGCGGCGCCGGCATCGGCACGGCGCACGAGGTGGACGTGGCCATCGTCGAAATCGGCGGCACCGTGGGCGACATCGAGTCGCTGCCCTTCCTCGAAGCCGTGCGCCAGATGAGTCTGCGCATGGGCCCGAACAACTCGGCCTTCGTGCACCTGAGCTACGTGCCCTGGATCGCCGCCGCCGGCGAGCTCAAGACCAAGCCCACACAGCACACCGCCAAGGAACTGCGCGCCATCGGCATCCAGGCCGACGCCCTGCTGTGCCGCGCCGACCGCCCGATCCCCGACGACGAGCGCGCCAAGATATCGCTGTTCTCGAACGTGCCCGAATGGGGCGTCATCTCGATGTGGGACGTGGACACCATCTACAAGGTGCCCCGCATGCTGCACGAACAGGGCCTGGACGGCCTGATCTGTGACAAGCTGCGCATCAACACCCCGCCCGCCAAGCTGCAGCGCTGGGATGACCTGGTGTACGAAGTCGAGCATCCGCAAAAGGAAGTGTCGATTGCCATGGTCGGCAAGTACGTCGACCTGTCGGACAGCTACAAGTCGCTGAACGAAGCCCTGCGCCACGCCGGCATGAAGAACCATGCCCGCGTGAAGATCGACTACATCGACTCCGAGACCATCTCGGCACAAGACGTGTCGCGCCTGGCCAAGTACGACGCCATCCTGGTGCCCGGCGGCTTCGGCCAGCGCGGCGTCGAGGGCAAGATCTCGGCCGCCCGCTTTGCCCGCGAAGGCAAGGTGCCCTACCTCGGCATCTGCCTGGGCATGCAGGTTGCCACCATCGAATACGCCCGCCACGTGGCCGGCCTGAAGAACGCCAACAGCACCGAGTTCGACCCCGAGACGCCCACCCCCGTGATCGCGCTGATCACCGAGTGGAAGGACCGCGACGGCACGGTGAAGACGCGCGACGAGAAGTCCGACCTCGGCGGCACGATGCGCCTGGGCGCGCAAAGCTCCGACGTGGCTCCCGGCACGCTGGCGCACAGCATCTACGGCGACGTGGTCACGGAGCGCCACCGCCACCGCTACGAAGCCAACGTGAACTACCTCGACGAGCTGCGCAACGCCGGCCTCGTGATCTCCGCGCTCACGCAGCGAGAGCACCTGACCGAGATCGTCGAGCTGCCGCAGGACGTGCATCCGTGGTTCATCGGCGTGCAGTTCCACCCCGAGTTCAAGTCGACCCCGTGGGGCGGCCACCCGCTGTTCAACGCCTTCATCAAGGCTGCGCTCGAGCACAAGGACAAGGGCGCCGGCAGCACCAACAAGACACTGAAGGCGGTCGCATGAGCAGCGGCTACGTCATCGCCCACGTCGAGGTGACCAACCCGACGCAGTACGAGGAATACAAGAAGTGGTCGACCGTCGCCATGCAGGCGCACGGCGCCGAAGTGTGCGTGCGGGGCGGCCAGATTCAACCGCTCGAAGGCGACTGGAAGCCCACGCGCATCGTCATCCTCAAGTTCGCCAGCTTCGAGAAGGCCAAGGCCTTCTACGAGACACCCGAGTACCTCAAGGCACGCGAAGCGCGTGCCGGCGCGGCAATCATGAACATGATCGCCGTCGAAGGCCTCTGATCCCAATTTGTTCATCCGCCAAAGAGACCAGAAAGAGAAAGACAAAAGATGAGTGCAATCGTTGACATCGTCGGCCGCGAAATTCTCGACAGCCGAGGCAACCCCACCGTCGAATGCGACGTGCTGCTCGAATCGGGCACCATGGGCCGCGCGGCCGTGCCTTCGGGCGCATCGACCGGTTCGCGCGAAGCCATCGAGCTGCGCGACGGCGACAAGAGCCGCTATCTCGGCAAGGGCGTGCTCAAGGCCGTGGAGAACATCAACACCGAGATCTCGGAAGCCGTGCTCGGCCTCGACGCCAGCGAACAGGCCTTCCTCGATCGCACGATGATCGACCTCGACGGCACCGACAACAAGGGCCGCCTGGGCGCCAACGCCACCCTCGCCGTCTCGATGGCCGTGGCCCGCGCAGCAGCCGAAGAGTCGGGCCTGCCGCTGTACCGCTACTTCGGCGGCATGGGCGGCATGCAGATGCCGGTGCCGATGATGAACGTCATCAACGGCGGCGCGCACGCCAACAACAGCCTCGACCTGCAGGAATTCATGATCATCCCCGTGGGCGCCAAGAGCTTCCGCGAGGCCGTGCGCTATGGCGCCGAAGTGTTCCATGCACTGAAGAAGATCCTGGGCGACCGCGGCATCAGCACGGCGGTTGGCGACGAAGGCGGCTTCGCCCCCAGCGTCGAGAGCCACGAAGCGGCCATCCAGCTGATCCTCGAAGCCATCGACAAGGCCGGCTACACCGCCGGCGAGCAGATCGCCCTGGGCCTCGATTGCGCGGCCAGCGAGTTCTACAAGGACGGCAAGTACGTGCTGTCGGGCGAAAACCTCTCGCTCACGGCCGAAAGCTGGACCGACATGCTCGCGACCTGGGTCGACAAGTACCCGATCATCAGCATCGAAGACGGCATGCACGAAGGCGACTGGGACGGCTGGAAGCACCTGACCGAACGCCTGGGCAAGCGCGTGCAGCTGGTGGGCGACGACCTGTTCGTTACCAACACCAAGATCCTGCAGGAAGGCATCGAGAAGGGCATCGCCAACTCGATCCTGATCAAGATCAACCAGATCGGCACGCTGACCGAGACCTTCGCCGCCATCGAGATGGCCAAGCGCGCGGGCTACACGGCCGTCATTTCGCACCGTTCGGGCGAAACCGAAGACAGCACCATCGCCGACATCGCCGTGGGCACCAACGCCGGCCAGATCAAGACCGGCTCGCTGTCGCGTTCGGACCGCATCGCCAAGTACAACCAGCTGCTGCGCATCGAAGAAGACCTCGGCGACATCGCCGTCTACCCCGGCCGCGGCGCGTTCTACAACCTGAAGTAACGCCCGGACGCCACGCGGCATGCGCGCCCGCCTCGTTCCACCGATCGTCCTGCTGCTCCTGTTGGCCATCCTGCAGTGGCAGCTGTGGAACGGGCGCGGCAGCGTGCGCGACGTGACGCAATTGCGCACCAAGCTGGCCGACCAGAAGGAAGCCAACGCCAAGGCTGCGCTGACCAACGAGCGCCTGACCTCCGAGGTCAACGACCTCAAGGACGGCCTCGAAATGGTCGAGGAGCGTGCACGCGCGGAACTCGGCATGGTGAAGCCGAACGAAGTGTTCGTACAGATCGCACATTAGGATGACCCCCAGTCTTCGCGCACTTCGTGTCGCTTCGCCAACCCCCTTCCAGGGGGCGACACCAGCGGCCCGGCAAAGCCGGTTCCGCGGTGTCCCACGCACAGACTGCGACGGTGCCCTCCGGGGGAGAACCTGATCCTCGAGCTTCTCTCGGCCCCTGCATTTCTGCTGTGGGGCTCTCCTGTCAGCTGGCTCGAACTCGTGGCCTCGCTCCTGGCGCTCGCCATGGTCGGCTGCAACATGCGCGAGATTCACTGGGGATGGCCGCTGGCCATCGTCAGTTCACTGCTCTACGTGGCGGTATTCGCCAAGGCGCGCATCTACGGCGACGCCTCGCTCCAGGTCTTCTTCGCTTTCGTCGCGCTATGGGGCTGGTCGCAATGGCTGCGTGGCCATCGCGCCGACGGCAGCGCCTTGCATGTCACCCGGCTCTCGCCGCGCGGCATCGCGCTCACACTTGCTGCCTGCGCACTGGCGTGGCCGGCCGTCGCCCTCTTCCTGCGCCGCTTCACCGACACCGACGTGCCCTGGTGGGATGGTTTCGCCACCGGCCTGAGCCTTGTCGGGCAGTTCCTGCTCGGGCGCAAGTTCATCGAGAACTGGCTGATCTGGCTGGCCGTGAATGTCGTGAGCGTGGGCCTGTTCATCCACAAGGGGCTGTGGCTCACCGTAGGCCTGTACGCGGTATTCGCCGTGCTCAGCGTGGCCGGCTACATCGCGTGGCGGCAGCGCATGCCCGCGCAGGCGGTGCGTGCATGACGCCAGTGCTGCCGACCGGCTGCGTCATCGCACTCGTGGGCGCCGAGAGCACCGGCAAGACCGAACTGGCCCGCGCCATCGCGCAGCGCCTGCAGGACCGTGGCACGCCGGCCACGCTGGTGGGCGAATACCTGCGCGAATGGTGCGAGCGTGAAGGCCGCACGCCACGCCCCGACGAGCAGCAGGCCATCGCCGACGAGCAGACCCGCCGTATCGACGCCGCGGCCGCCACCGGCGTGGTGGTGGCCGACACAACCGCACTCATGACGGCCGTCTACAGCGAGCAGCTGTTCGCCGACACCACGCTCTACGAAAGCGCCCTGGCCGCGCAACGGCGCTATGCCATCACGCTGCTCACCGCGCTCGACCTGCCCTGGGTGGCCGACGACATGCGCGACGGCCCGCACGCGCGCCAGCCGACCGACACGCTGGTGCGCGCCGCGCTCACGGGCGCGAAGCTCTCGTATGCCGTGGTGCACGGCACGGGCGGCGAACGGCTTGCCAATGCCTGGAACGCCATCAATTCCATCGCGGGCAGCGAAGGCCGTCCGCGTACGCGCGCCCAGTCCGACGCGAAGCCCGCCTCGTGGTCGTGGCCTTGCGAGAAATGCTCCGACCCGGAATGCGAACATAAGCTCTTCAGCGACCTGATCGCGCGCCGCGAGTAGCGGCGCGCCTCACTTCTTACCGGAGACCCGATGCCCCTTTCGACCGTCGCGCGCGTCACGCTTCTTCCCGGCGCTCTGGCCGCCCTGCTGCTGGCCACTGGCCAGGCCACCGCAGCCCCCGTTGCCGCCACCGTCGAGAACGGCACCACCACCACCGCCTGCGCCGAGGAAGACAACGTCTCGCTGACCCTGCGCGGGGATGGCATCCGCCACATGCGCATCGAGGCGCTGCAGCCTGACTATCTCGACAAGATCGGCAACGACGTCACCAAACCCGACTTCTCGGGCTGCAATTTCGACGGCGGCGCGCACCCGACCGACCCGGCACACCGCTTCCGCAAGCGCACCGTGGTGCTGATGGACAACGCCCAGTGGCGCATCGTCGGCATGACGCTGCCGACCTTCTGGCGGCCGCAGCGCGTGCCTGTGCAGGTGGGCAAGCGCAAGGACAGCGGCTTTCACCTGCTGCAGGTGTTCAAGAAGGAGAACGGCAAGGCCCTCGAAGCGATCGTGCTCTACCCGTCCGACGGCTACTGGCGCATCAAGCCGCTGCCCGAAGCCCGCTTCGGCGATGGCGTGTACGGCTCGTCGTTCCTGCTCGGCCCGGTCGAGGCGGCCGCGCGGCCGGTGGTGAACATTGCGTCGATCCGCATCGTGCCGCGGCCGCTGGCCATTTACGTGCGCTTCACCGACGGCGGCAGCGCCGCGGTGCGCGTGGACGAAATCAGCCGCGCGCGCACCGCGCTCGACGTGACGCTGTCGAAGCCCACCGCGAGCGCACAGCCCTTCGCTGTGCTGCGCTCGATGTACGTCACGCCCGACAACGCCGACGTGAGCGAAGTACGCTGGCAGGCATCGCCTCAAGCGGCGCTGCAGGTGCTGCCGTTGCCCGAGGTGAAGACGCTGCAGGCCACGCAAGTGCGCTTCGGCCGCAGCCTGCCGTCGAAGCACAACACGAGCGCGCCCGACATAGCTTTCAGCGAATTCGACGACGGCGCGCGCTGAGCCTGCCCAGCCCGGGCACCCAGGACTACTGAACGACCGGACTACCCGGAATCTGGTCGCCCAGCGGCTTGAACAGCTGCGCCGCGTCGACCGCGTCGAAGCGGTACTGCTTGCCGCAGAAGTCGCAGCCCACCTCGATGTCGCCGCGCTCGGCGAGGATGCTCTCGGCCTCCTCGACGCCCAGCCCGCGAATCATCTGCGCCACGCGCTCGCGGCCGCAGGTGCACGCGAAGTGCGGGCCCAGCAGGCCGGCCTGCGGCTCGAAGCGCAGCAGCTTTTCTTCCCAGAACAGGCGGCGCAGGATGGTCTCGATGTCGAGCGTCAGCAGCTCGTCGCGCGTCAGGCTCGACGCGAGGATCGAGATGCGGTTGTAGTCCTCGTTGCGGCCGATCTGGTCTTCGTTGGCCTGGTCGTGGTCCTTGTCGGAGGTGCCTTCGAGGTTGCCCTCGCCCTTCACAGGCAGGCGCTGGATCAGCAGGCCAGCAGCCACCTTGTCATCGGCCGCGAGCACCAGCGTGGTGTCGAGCTGCTCGCTCTGCAGCATGTAGTGCTGCAGCACGTCGCTGAGCTTGCCGAGCTTCTCGCCCTCGTCGCCGAAGAGCGGCACCACGCCCTGGTAGGGGGTGGCGCCCGGCAGCTTGTCCTTGGGATCGAGCGTGATGGCGCAGCGGCCCTTGTTGTTCACGTTGACCATGTCGGGCAGGCGCGCATCGGCCGGCAGATCGCCGATCACCTTGGCGGTGGCGCGCAGGCTCAGGTCGGGCTTGGCCTCGGCCACGGCGACCTTCACGGGACCGTCGCCGAAGATCTGCAGGATCAGCGCGCCATTGAACTTGATGTTGGCCTGCATCAGCGTGGCCGCAGCCGTCATCTCGCCGAGCAGTTCGGCCACGGGCGGCGGATAGGCGCCGGTGGCGGTGTTGGAGGCGCGCCGCGCAAGGATCTCCTGCCACGCATCTGTCAGGCGCACGATCATGCCGCGCACCGGCAGGCCATCGAACAGGAATTTGTGCAGCTCGCTCAAAACGTCTTCTTTCTCTGTGTGCCTGCGACCGTGACGGTCAGGCGATCTTTTTCAGGCCCTTCGCGAAGCGACGGGCGTTCAACACATAGTGCTCGGCGCCCTGTCGCAGCTTGGCGGCCGCCGCGTCGTCGAGGGTGCGCACTACCTTGGCCGGCGAGCCCATGATGAGCGAGTTGTCCGGAAACTCCTTGCCCTCGGTCACGACGCTGCCGGCGCCAACGATCGAATTGCGGCCGATCCTCGCGTTATTCAAGACCACGGCCTGGATGCCGATCAGCGTGTTGTCGCCGATGGTGCAGCCGTGCAGCATCACCTGGTGGCCGATGGTCACGTTGTCGCCGACGGTCAGCGGGCAGCCGATGTCGGCGTGCAGCACCGACAGGTCCTGGATGTTGCTGTTGCGCCCGACGGTCAGCAGCTCGGTGTCGCCGCGCAGCACGGCGCCGAACCACACGTTGGCGTTGTCCGCCAGCTTGACGTTGCCCATGACCTCGGCGCTGTCGGCCACCCATGCTCCTTCGCCCATCTGGGGGGCCACGCCGTCGAGTTCGTAGAGCGCCATTGCTTTCAGTCCATGGAAGGTCAAAAACTAGAATTGTAGGGATGCACCCCCGATTGAGCGCGCTGGCCGCGCTACGCCTGACAGACCCCGACGAAAAGGTGGCTGCAACGCGCGCCATATCTTTGTCTGGCGCTACCGATTCCATAGCAACCGATCCGATCCGCACCGCCGGCGACGATGTTGGCGTGCCGGGCCGCCCGGAACGACCGCTGCGCGTGGCCGCCACCGCCGTGCAAAAGCGCTCGCCCTTCACCACCGAAGGCCGTGCCGCGCTGATCCATTCGATCTGCCACATCGAGTTCAACGCGATCAACCTCGCGCTCGACGCCGTGTGGCGCTACGACGGCATGCCCGAGGCCTACTACCGCGACTGGCTGCGCGTGGCCGACGAAGAGGCGCTGCACTTCACTCTGCTGCACGCACACCTGCAAGACATGGGCTGGCGCTACGGCGACTTCCCCGGCCACGACGGCCTGTGGAACATGTGCGAGAAAACAAAGGACGACGTGCTCGCCCGCATGGCGCTGGTGCCGCGCACGCTGGAGGCACGCGGCCTTGACGCCACGCCGCTCATCCAGGGCAAGCTCAAGCGCGTGAACACGCCCGATGCGCTGCGCGCGGTGGAGATCCTGGACATCATCCTGCGCGACGAAGTGGGCCACGTGGCCATCGGCAACCACTGGTACCGCTGGCTGTGCGACGGCGCGGGCCTCGATGCGGAGGCGACCTACCCCGCTTTGGTGGCGCGCTACGACGCACCGCGCCACAAACCGCCTTTCAACCTCGAGGCACGCAGCCGGGCGGGCTTCAGCCCCGAAGAACTGCGTGCGCTGACCGACTCGCGCCCCGAATGAGCAACGTGATTTCCGACCAGACCTGGTCGCGCCCCGACCTGCTGGCCTGCCTGCAAGACCGCAAGGGCGCCGAGCCGCTGCATTTCGAGCGCTGCAATTTCGATGAAGCCGACCTGTCGCGACTCGACTTGCGCGGTGCGCAGTTCACGCTCTGCAACTTCGCCGAAACCTCGTTCGACCGCGCGCTGCTGTCGGAAACCCGCTGGGCCGGATGCAGGGCACGCCAGGCCGACTTCGGCCTCGCGGACCTGACGAACGCGCGCTTCCAGGACTGCGACCTGAACAACACGCAATGGACGCGCACCAAGCTGGCATCGGCGTTCTTCACCGGCGTGAAGCTCACGGGCGCGCACTTCGGTGAAGTCTCGGCGCTGGGCATCGGCTTCAAGGATTCGCTGCTTGTGGACGCGCACCTGCGGGGCATGTCGTTCCGCAAGCAGAAGCTCGAACAACTCGACTTCTCCGAGGCCGACCTGTCGGGCTGCGATTTCCGAGAGACAGTGTTCGAAGGTGGCAGCCTGCGCAACGCGCACCTGAAGCTTGCGCGCTTCGAAGGCGCGGACTTGCGCGAGGTAGATCTCGGCGGCCTGCGGCTCGCGAACGCGGCCCAGTTCAAGGGCGCCACCATCTCACACCGGCAGGCCGCCTCGCTGGTCGAGGAACTGGGCCTGCGCGTGGTCTGAACTCAGGCCGATGCTGGCCTGCTGTGCACCACCAGCTTCGGCGTGAAGGATTGAAGCACTTCGCCGCGCTGGTTGAGCGTCTGGCAGTGCATCGTCACCATCGCGCGGCCGGGCTTGGAGCGCGAGGGCATGATCTCGACCACCTCGCTCACCACGTGCAGCACGTCGCCGGGGCGCGTCGGCCTGGGCCATTGGAGCTCGCCGCCCGAACCGATGATGCCGTCGGCCAGGGGGATGCCGCTATCGACCAGCAGCGTCATCGTGAGGGCGGCCGTGTGCCAGCCGCTCGCGGCGAGGCCGCCAAAGAAGGTCGCTTTGGCGGCCTCTTCGTCGGTGTGGAAAGGCTGCGGGTCGAACTGCTGCGCGAAGGCCTTGATCTGCGCCACGTCCAGCACGTGCTCGCCGCTCTGGAAGCGGTCGCCTACCGCCAGGTCTTCCAGGTACAGCTTGCGCTTCGCGCCGGCTTCAGTGCTTGCCGTCATCGGGTCTCCTAGTGGTTTCTGCCCGCATTCTCGGACGCTCAGACCCGCTCGAGAATCGTCGCAATGCCCTGCCCGCCCCCGATGCATTGCGTGGCCAGCGCATAGCGGCCCTTCTCGCGCGCCAACAGCGATGCAGCCTTGCCGGTGATACGCGCACCCGTCGCGCCCAGCGGATGGCCGATCGAAAGCCCGCCGCCATCGAGGTTGATCTTCGCCGGGTCGAGCCCGAGGTCGCGGATGCAAGCCAGCGCTTGCGAGGAGAAGGCCTCGTTGATCTCGATCACATCAAGGTCGGCCGCGCTCAGGCCGGCGCGCGCCAGCGCCTTGCGGGTCGCGGGAATCGGGCCGATGCCCATGATGGCCGGGTCGACGCCCACGGTGGCGAACGACCTGATGCGCGCCAGCGCCTGCAGGCCGTGCTTGGCAGCGAAGGCATCGCTGGTAACGAGCACCACGGCCGCGCCGTCGGTCAGCGGCGACGAGGTGCCGGCCGTCACGACACCATCGGGGCGAAATGCGGGCTTGAGGTTCGCCAGTGCCTCGGCCGAAGTCGTGGGCCGGATGCAGCCGTCGGCATCGACGATGTCGCCCGATGCCAGGCGCACGGGCACGATCTCGCCTGCCAGGCGCCCCTGCGTGCGCGCCTCGGCCGCCTTGCGGTGCGACTCGACCGCAAAGGCCTCCTGGTCGGCGCGGCTCACGTTCCAGCGCTGCGCCACGTTCTCGGCCGTTTCGCCCATCGAGATGTAGGCGTCGGTGTTCTCCTTCAGCTCGGGGTTCGGCGAGAAGTTGAAGCCGCCCTGCGGCACCATCGTCATCGACTCCACGCCGACGCACAGGAAGGCGTCGCCCATGCCCGCCTCGATCTGCGCGGCGGCGATGTGCACGGCCTGCATCGACGAGCCGCAGAAGCGGTTCACCGTCATGCCGCCCACCTCGTGCGGCAGGCCGGCCAGCAACCCGACGATGCGCGCGAGGTTGTTGCCCTGCGAGGCTTCGGGGTACGCGCAGCCGAGGATGACGTCTTCGAGCAGTGCAGGGTCGAGGTCGGTGCGCTGCAGCAGGCCGCGCACCACGCCGGCGGCGAGCGTGTCGGGCCGCACTTCGGCAAGCGCGCCTTTCTTCGAGAAGTGGAAGGAGGTACGGGCGTAGGCGGAAATGACGGCTTTCATGGGTGTGCTCCAACAGGTTTGTCTACCATCCAATCGGTAGGCTACGAGGTCAAAAAATAGGCACGCCGAAACGTACCTGCATCAGGCCTGGCGGTCAGCCGGGCAGAGAACTCCTGAGTTGCGCGACGGCTTCGTCGAAGTCGTCCACGCGCCCTGTCATGCGCGCCGACAGCAGCGCGCCTTGGCAGACCGAAAACACATAGGCGGCCAGCGAAGCGACTGAAGTGCCCTTCTTCCGCGCCGGCATCAGCGCGCCGAGCACACCGGTGAGCCAGGTCACCTGCGTATTGCGCAACTCCTGCACGGCCTGGCGCAATTCGTCGTTGATGACGCCCCAGCCGGGCGCCAGCGCCCCGGCGGGACACATACCCGAGCCAGCCCTCAGCGTGTTGCGGTACATGCGGAAATACGATTCGAGCGCGTCCTTCGGCTCGCGCGCCCGGGCGGCGTCCCAGTCCTTGAAGCCCTGCGTGGCCGCGCGGATCACCGCGACGCCCAGCGCCTCCTTGGTCGGGAAGTGGTGGTACAGGCTGGCTTTGCGCACGCCGACCGCGTCGGCCACGTCCTGGAAGCTGAAGCCCAGGTAGGAACGCGTTTCGATGAACCCGCGCGCCACCGCGAGGATCTGCTCGCGGGTGCTGCCGGTGGCAAGGGCTGTGGCGCTGGTCATCTACCTACTATAAGGTAGGGAAAATCAAACCACAAGCCGAGGTGTCATTCAGGCGTCAGTCGGCCTTGATGCCCGCGGCCTTCACGATGCGGCCGTTGCTTTCGAACTCGCTGGCGATCTCTTTCGCAAACGCGGCCGCGGTGCCGCCGGTCGGCACGTTGTCGGTGGCCGTGAGCTTGGCGCGCAGCTCGGGGCTGGCCAGCGCCTTGTTGATCTCGGCGTTGTACTTCGCAACCAGAGCGCTCGGCGTGGCTGCGGGCGCGAACACGCCGAACAGTGAATTGATGTTGGCCGCCTTGTAGCCCAGCTCGCCCAGCGTGGGCACCTGCGGCAGGCTCTCGAGACGCGCGGGCGCGCCCACCGCCAGCGGACGCAGCTTGCCCGACTGGATGTGCGATGACAGCGTCGGGCTCGCGTTGGTCGACAGGATCTCGAACTGCCCGCCGATCGCATCGTTGAGCTGCTGGCCGCCGCCCTTGTAGGGCACGTGCGTGATGTCGACACCCGCCGCCGCGCGCAGTTGCTCCAGCACGATGTGCCCGAGCGAAGCCGGCCCCGACGTGGCCCAGCGCACCGCACCCGGATGCGCCTTGGCGTCGTCGATCAACGCGCGGAAATCCTTCGCCTTGCTGGCCGGCGTGGCAATCAGCAGCACCGGCGAATACATTACGCTGGCCACCGGTGCCACGTCTTTCAGCGGGTCGAAGGGCAGCTTGCCCAGGTGCGGGCTCAGCACCAGCGGGCTGATGGCCGAGAAGCCCAGCGTTGCGCCGTCGGGCGCGGCCTTGGCGACGGCGTCCATGCCGATGGCACCGCTCGCGCCGGCGCGGTTGTCCACGATCACCGTGATGCCCATCTGCGCAGCGAGCCGGTCGCCCAGTGCACGCGCGACCACGTCGCTGACGCCGCCCGCCGGGTAGGCAACGATGAGCCGAACCGTCTTGGGCACGGCCTGCGCGTGCGCGCCGGAAGCGGCGCACAGCGCGGCGGCAGCAAGAAGGCGGGTCGCCATGCGGTGCGAGGGCTTCGAGGAAGCAAGGAAATTCATGGTGTCTGTCGTTCGTCTGCGAGGGTTGCGTCGCTTCTCATTGTCCGCCTTCATCCACGCGGATGGTGCTGCGCATGCAGCTGCTTCAGGCGCTCGCGCGCCACGTGCGTGTAGATCGTCGTCGTCGAGATGTCGGCATGCCCCAGCAGCAGCTGCACCGCGCGCAGATCGACCCCGTGGTTCAGCAGGTGCGTGGCGAAGGCATGGCGCAGCGTGTGCGGCGACAGCGGCACGTGGATGCCGGCCGCGGTGGCGTGCTTCTTCACGATGATCCAGAACATCACGCGCGTCATGCCCGCACCGCGCGCGGTCACGAACAGGTCGGGCGTCTGCTGCCCATCGAGGATGGCGGGGCGCGACTCCTCCAGGTAGCGCTCGATCCAGCGCCGCGCTTCGCCGCCGAAGGGCACGAGCCGCTCCTTGTTGCCCTTGCCCAGCACGCGCAGCACACCGTCGTTCAGGCTCATGTCGATGGCCTTGAGCGCCACCAGCTCGCTCACGCGCAGGCCGCTCGCATACATCAGCTCCAGCATCGCGCGGTCGCGCAGGCCGAGCGGCGACTCGACGTCGGGCGCGGCCAGCAAGTCGTCGACCTGCTTTTCCGACAGCGTCTTGATGGCGCGCGGCATCTGCCGCGCGGGCGCGAGCCGGATGCTCGGGTCGGCCACGACACGGCGCTCGCGCAGCGCCCAGCGGTAGTAGCGCTTGAACACGGTGAGGCGGCGGTTGGCCGAAGTGGCCTTGCCCTTGGTGGACAGGCGCGCGCCCATGTAGGCCTGCAGGTCGGACTCCTTCGCGGCATCGAGCCCGGCGCCGCTGCGCTGCGCGTGCAGCCACTGCGCGAACAGCGCGAGGTCGCGGCGGTAGGCGGCCAGTGTGTTCTTCGACAGCCCGTCTTCGAGCCAGAGGGCGTCGATGAAGTCGTCGATGTCGGGTGTCTGCGTGGCTGCCTCGGTCATGCCTTGCAAGATAACAAAAGAAAAAGCCGCCCGGCATGCGGGCGGCTTTCTTTCGTGCGAAGAAGAGTTATCAGTCGAGCTTCAGGTTCTGCTTCTTCACGACCTGCTTGTAGACCTCGTACTCGGCCTTGATCTGCGCGGCGAACTGCTCGGGCGAGTTGGCCACGATCAGCGAGCCCGTGTCCTCGATGCGCTTGCGCACCGCCGGTTCTTCCACGGCCTTCTTCACGCCAGCGCTGATCTTTTCGACCACTTCCTTCGGCAGGCCCTTGGGGCCGAGGATGCCGTAGTAGGCCATGCGGTTCACCGGCTCCAGGCCCACTTCCTTGAAGGTCGGCACATTGGGCAGCGCGGCCAGGCGCTGCGGCGCCGACACCACGATGGGGATCAGCCGGCCGCTGGTGATGAAGGGCATGGCCGAGGGAATGTTGTCGAACATGATCGGCACCTGGCCGGCCACCACGTCGTTCAGCGCCGGGCCCGCGCCGCGGTAGGGGATGTGCGTGACGAAGGTGTTGGTCAGGCTCTTGTAGAGCTCCATCAGCAGGTGGCCGATGCCGCCCGTGCCCGACGAGGCGTACGAATACTTGCCGGGGTTCTTCTTCAGCTCGGCCACGAACTCGGCGTAGTTCTTGGCCGGGAAGCTCGGGTTGACCGCAATGATGTTCGGCGTGGCCGCGATGTTGATGATCGGCGTGAAGTCGTTGATCGGGTCGTACGGCGTCTTCGGGTTGATGGCCGGGTTGGCCGCCGTGCTCGACACGGTGGCAATGCCGAGCTTGTAGCCGTCGGGCGTGGCGCGTGCCGTTTCGGCCGCGCCCACGATGCCGCCGCCACCGGCGCGGTTGATCACCACCACGGGCTGGCCCAGCACCTTGCCCAGCGGATCGGAGATCACGCGCGCCACGATGTCCGTCGTGCCGCCCGGTGCAAAGGGCACGCTCAACTCGACGGGCTTGTTGGGGTAACCCTGCGCAAAGCTCTGACCCGCGATGGCGACCAGTGCGGCGCCTCCCACCAGCGCGCTCCATTGACGACGTTGCATCGAAAACTCCTTGGTATTTGAATGAATGATGTCGAAAAACAAAGCCCGGATGCTAGCGGTTCAGGAGCGCTTTCCATGCTGTGGATTACCCATGGTCAAGCGGGTTTATCCTCGAAGCGGTGAATTACGCTCAGCTGCTTTTCCCCGACTTCTCCCTCATCGCCATCGGCTGGCTCCTGTGCCGCTACACCGCGCTCGACCGCCGCGTGTGGGATCAGGTCGAGAGCCTCGTTTACTACTTTCTTTTTCCCGTACTGCTGTTCCATTCGATCGTGCGCAGCCCGCTCGACTTCGGTGCGACATCGAGCCTGCTCACGGCGGGCGTCGGCGTCGGTGCCTGCGGCATCGCGATGGCCTATGCCCTGCCCTTCGTTCCGGGCCTGCGCACGCACATCGACCGGCGCGACCACGCGGCCAGTGCGCAGGTCGCGTTCCGCTTCAACTCGTTCATCTGCCTGGCGTTGGCGGAGCGGCTGGCCGCGGCCGAGGGCCTGCTGCTGATCGCGGTGCTGATCGGTGTGTGCGTGCCCATCTTCAATATCGCGGCCGTGTGGCCGATGACGCGGCATGCGCAGACCGGGTTCGTGCGGCAGCTGGTGCGCAACCCGCTGATCGTCGCGACGGTGGCAGGGCTGCTGGCGAATGTGCTGGGCTTGGCTGTGCCTGCCTGGGCGACGCCTACGTTGACGCGTATCGGGGCTGCGTCGCTGGCGTTGGGGTTGCTGGCTGCGGGGGCTGGGATGAAGTTCTCCACGCTGGGGGCGGGGAAGGTGCTGGCTGTTTCGGTACTGGCGATACGGCATCTGTTCTTGCCGCTGGTCGCATGGGGGTTGGCGCTTTGGTTGCGGCTGGATGCGACGCATGCGGCCGTGTTGATGGCTTTTTCTGCTGTGCCTACGGCTTCCAGTGCTTATGTGCTGGCTGCTCGGATGGGGTACAACGGGCCTTATGTGGCGGGGTTGGTGACGTTGTCTACCTTGCTGGGGGTTTTCAGTTTGCCGTTTGCCTTGGCGCTGCCTCGGTGAAGCCTTGCTGGTTTAGTGCGTTCCGGGGCCGGGTCTCGGCCCGGCGGCCGACTCACTTTCTTTTGCTTCGCCAAAAGAAAGTAAGCAAAGAAAAGGCGACCCTGCTGTCTGCGTCCCTTCGCTTCGCTACGGGCAACCTGCGGTGCTCGACGCAGCCAGAAGGGATTGGGGAGCCCAACAGGCCTTCGCTGCGCTCGGCCTCTGAACAGCCAATACCAAGCCGAGCGAAGCAAAGGCCCGTTCCGTCTCCCCTCCCCTCTGGCTGCGCCGAGGAGCGCAGCGTTTCGCGGATCAGGGCTCGCCCTTGTCTGAGCGAAGCGAGTTTGGGCGAGACCCCGCGAAACGCGAGCACCGCAGGTTGCCCCTTCGCTACGCGAAGGGGTCGCAGACAGTGGGGTCGCCTTTCTTTTGCCTACTTTTCTTTGGCGAAGCAAAGAAAAGTAGGTCGCCCGCCGGGGCGAGTCCCGGCCCCGGGAAACAACCCCTCAGCGCCGCAACAAAGCAGGCAAAGCCGATGCCAACAAAGCCACCCCAGAAGCAGTCAACAACCCCAACACCAGCTTCCGAAACGCCACCTCACTGATCCCGATATAAAGCCGAGCCCCCAGCAACACAGGCACAGCAACAGCCAGAGCAACAAGCCCCAGCAGAGGCACCACAGAACGCCCGATGCTCCCGCTGAAAACATGAATGGCAAACGCCACCATCAGCATCGAAAGATTGAAGTTCTGGATCACAGCCCGCTGCGTATCACGCTGAAAACCGCGCAAGGTGCACCAGAGCGTAGGAAGAGTCCCCGAGAACCCGCCGATGCCCGCCATCGCACCACCCATGGCACCCACCACGCCATCAGCCCAACGCCCACCGAACGAAACCTTCGGCAGATGCTGCGACATCAGCATCGCCGGGCACCACAGCACCAGCAGCACGCCAAGACACAGCTTGAAGACGACAAGATCGAGGTGCGGCAGCAGCCAGACACCGAACGGCACCCCGACCAGCCCACCGAGCACAAAGGGCCAGAGAACACTCTTGTCGAAAGACCGCCGCACCGTGACCGCCGCGATCACCTGCCCCGTCAACGCGCCAAAGAGAGCAAGCACCGCCGCGAGTTGCGGCTCCAGTGTCCACGCCCAGACTGACATGGCCACCAGCCCGAACGCAAAGCCTGACAGGCCCTGCACGAAACCCGCCAGTACAGCACCGGCGATCACATAGACATACAAGGCTTGCATGCGGCTGATGATATCGACCGCACTTCGATCAAAAAGAAGGGACTCAGGCCGAGGCAGGCACCAGCGCCGTGCGCCGCACGCGGCGCACGTTGAACGCACTGGCGATCAGCACACCCTGCACCAGCGCCAGCCCCACGATCACGCTCGTGTACTGCCCATGGTCCATCAGCCGCCCGAACACCAGCGGCGCCAGGGCCTGTCCGATGTCGAGCCCGGCATACACCACACCGTAGACGCGCCCGGTCGCATTGGGCGGCGTCGACTTCTTCACCAGCAGGTCGCGCGACGGCCCGGCGACACCCGAGACAAAACCCATGGCCCCGAACAGCACCGGCACCACGACCGGCGGAAAGCTCGCGAACGCCAGCACCAGCGCCAGCGCGGCCGCGATGCCGAAGCCCGCGCCCACGATGCGCTCGCAGCGCGTCGGATCGGAGGCCAGGAAGCCACCCACCACCATCCCCGCGGCGCTCGCCACCATGTAGACCGTGAGGCACACCGCCACCAGCGCCACCGGCACCGCATGCAGGTGTCCCGCGGCCACCGGGGCGAAGGTCTGCACCACGCTGATCACCGCGGCATAGAAGAAGAAGAAACCGAAGCACATCCATACGGCCGGAATGCGCAGGAAGTCGAACTCGCCGCCGACGGGTGCGGGCTCGCCCTGCCCCGTGGCCTTGTGCACGGCCGCCGCGTCGAGCGACAGCACGCTGCGATACGCCCACAGCACCAGCAGCACCACGAGAGCCACCACGCCCGCCGAAGCCAGCGCCACGCGCCACGAGAAAGCGATGGCAATCGGCACCACGAAGGCTGGCGCCAGCGCCCAGCCCAGGCTGCCGGTGATGCCGTGCACGCTGTAGGCATGGCCCAGCCGCGTCGGCGCGACCTTGCGGTTGAACAGCGTGTAGTCCACCGGATGGAACACGCCGTTGCCGATGCCGCCGACCACCGCGCACAACAGCAGCATCCAGTAGCTCTGCGCCGCGGCGTAGCCGAAAGCCGCCAGCCCCAGTGCCCCGAGCCCGACGAACAGCACCGGCCGCGGGCCCAGCTTGTCGACGATGAAGCCCGAGGCCGCCTGTACGATGCACGAGACCACGAAGAACACCGTGAGCACCGCGCCCAGCTCCACATAGCTCACGTTGAACGCGTCCTTCAGCCACGGGAACAGCGGCGCCAGGATGAGCTGGCTGAAATGGCTGACCGCATGGGCCAGGCCGACCAGCCCGATCAGCTTGGCGTCGGTGCGCAAGGTGTTGTTGTGAGGAGGAGAACCAGCGCTCGCGGACGAAGTGGAAGACATGGATTGCTACAAAAAAACGGGGCAGGCATCGATGCTATGCGCCGGGGACGCGGCAGAATGGCGATACAGCGACAACATTTGTCGAAACCATGCCAAGCGCCGCCTCACCCACCTCCAGGAGCGCCGCGCCCGCCAGGCCGCGCGGCGCGCTCCCCGCCCCGATCACCAGCGTTGCCTCTCTCACGCCGCACCTCTACGCCCCCGACGCGGTGCGTCCGCTGCGCGCCAAGGAGCACTTCCTGAGCGCGGACACGCTGGTCGAACTGCACGAGCACCCGTGGCCGCAGCTCACTTTTTCCACACGCGGCGTGATCCGCCTGAGCACACAGGATGGCAGCTACATCGTGCCGCCCTCGCGCGCGCTCTGGGTGCCGGCCAACATGCCGCACAGCATCACGCTGATCGAAGACGCCGAACTGCGTACCGTCTACCTGCACGCCTGGATCGCGCCCACCTGGGAAAAGTGCGAAGTGCTGGAAATCAGCCCGCTGCTGCGCGCGCTGATGCTCGCGCTCGACACCACGCCCGATGGCCTGCCGCCGACCGATCCGCACGCGCCGCAGCGCGAACGCATGATCGCGCCGCTGCTGGTCGACGAAGTCGAGCGCGCCACGCAGATCCGCATCGACGTACCACTGCCCACCGACAAGCGCCTGCGCCAGCTGTGCGAGGCGCTGCTGCGAAACCCGGCCGACCGCGCCACGCTGGCCGAGCGCGCCGCCACCATCGGTGCCAGCGAGCGCACTGTGGCGCGCCTGTTCCGCGACCAGCTCGGCATGAGCTGGCAGCAGTGGCGCCAGCAAGCCGTGATGGCACATGCGCTGCCGCTGCTGGCGCGCGGCATGGCCGTGAGCCAGGTGGCGGCCGCCAGCGGCTATGCCACAGACAGCGCGTTCTGCGCGATGTTCAAGGCCGCCACGGGCCGCTCGCCCACTTCGTTCCAGCACCGCAAACGGCCCGCCACCCCCTGATTCAGCGGGGCATCGCGGGGGATGCTTCATGGTGCTCTGGCAAGATCGGCGACCGACAACACCATGCACTCACCGATCCCCCTGCACATGGCGCCCGACGCCCGGCCCCCCACGTGGACCGCCGAGATCTGGTTGCGCGTGCGCCGCCACTTCCTGCTGAAGGCGGTCGGCACCACCGTCTTCACTTGGCTGTTCTTCATCGGCTACTTCCACCTGCTGCGCAACCCGGCCTTTCCGGTGGCGGTGATGCCGCTGACGCCGCTGGACCACCTGATTCCGTTCCAGCCCTACACGCTGGGCGCGTACCTCTCGCTCTGGGTGTACGTGGGCATCGCGCCGGGGCTGCAGCTCACGTTCCGCGAGCTGGTGGTCTACGGGCTGTGGATCGGCGCGCTGTGCATCACCGGCCTGAGCCTCTTCTACTTCTGGCCGACCCAGATACCCCCTATGGCCATCGACGGCACCGGCTACCCCGGTTTCGCGATGCTGCAGGGCGTGGACGCGGCGGGCAACGCCTGCCCCTCGATGCACGTGGCCGTGGCCATCTTCACCGCCATCCGCGTCGAACACGTGCTGCGCGAGGCGCGCACGCCGGCCCTGTGGCGCGTGCTGAACTGGGCCTGGTTCGTCGCCATCGCCTATTCGACGCTGGCGGTCAAGCAGCACGTGGTGCTGGACGTGGTGGCCGGCGCGCTGCTGGGTATGGCCTTCGCACTACCCTCGTTGCGCTGGCGCCCGGGGGCGCGTTAGCGAGGGGATGCCCCCCGGGTCGGAGCGGATATCATCTGCAATCACTGACCACACTCACCACTGGCCGACGAGGAAGGGATCGATTCAATGGCAACCACCACACGGTGGCAATCGATCAACGGCACATGACGACAGGCATTGCACGATGAGTTCGCTGAAGGAATTGCAGGACCTGATCCACGAGAAGTACGGCATCGAACCGTCGAAGCTCGACCCCCACGCCTCGATGCGGGAAACCGGCGGACTCGATTCGCTGGCCCTCGCCGAGTTTCT
Source organism: Variovorax sp. YR566 (assembly GCF_051992195.1). NCBI lineage: Bacteria > Pseudomonadati > Pseudomonadota > Betaproteobacteria > Burkholderiales > Comamonadaceae > Variovorax > Variovorax sp. YR566. The sequence continues at coordinate 4,861,906 of NZ_CP197092.1, forward strand.
GTTCGCCATCGAAGACCACTTCGGCATCACCATGCCCGACGAGGACGCGAGCATCGACACCCTGGCCGAACTCGCGCTGCTGGTCGACAAGGTACGAGCCGCGAAAGTCGCGTGAACCACGAGGTCGCAGTCACCGGACTGGGCGTCATGGCGCCGCACGGCGGCGAGCCCGACGCGCTGTTCCAGGCCCTGCTGCAGGGCCGATCGGCCATCCAGCCCATCTTTGCGGATCTGCCCAAGCCGGCCGCCGCGGCCACCGTGGCCTTCGATGAAACCCGCTGGTTCACCAAGCTGCAGCTGGCGGGTGTCGACCGCGTGAGCCAGCTGGCCGTGGCCGCCGCCGACATGGCGATGCGCGACGCGGGCCTGGCCGTTGCCGACGCCGACCCGGAGCGCGTGGGCGTCTTTGCCGGCTGCGGCATGGGTGGCGCGGCGGCGCTCGAAGCGGCCTACCGCGGCAACGGCCGCGTGTCGCCGCTCACCATTCCCGCCTTCATGCCCAACGCGCCGGCCGCCCATGTGGCAATGCGCCAGGGTGTTCAGGGCCCGGTGCTCACCTACTCGGTCGCCTGCGCTTCTTCTTCGGCCGCGATTGCCGAAGCGGCCAAGGCCGTGCAGCGCGGCGAGGTCGACATCGCCATTGCCGGCGGCAGCGAAGCGCTGATCGTGCCTGGCGTGATCGTGGCCTGGCAGGCCATGCAGACGCTGGCTACCTTCCAGCCCGGCGAAGCGGCCGGCGCGGTGCGGCCCTTCGCAACCGACCGCAGCGGCTTTGCGCTCGGCGAAGGCGCGGCCTTCCTGATCCTCGAATCCGCCGAGCGGGCACGCGCACGCGGCGCCCGCAGCTACGCCACGCTGGCCGGCTGGGGCCTGAGCAGCGACGCCACCCACCTCACCAAGCCCGATGCACCGGGCCAGGCCCGCGCGCTGCGCACCGCCCTGCGCCAAGCCGGCCTGCAGCCGCGGGACGTGGGCTATTGCAACGCCCACGGCACGGCCACGCGCATCGGCGACGTGGTCGAGCGCAATGCGCTGGCTGAGGTGTGGGGCGACGAGCTCGACACGCTGCGCGTGAGTTCGACCAAGGCACTGCATGGTCACCTGCTGGGCGCGGCGGGCGCGCTCGAAGCGCTCATCACCGTGCTGGCGCTGCACCAGCGGCAACTGCCGCCCAACGCCAACTGCCGCGAGATCGATGCGGACTGCAGGCTGAACCTGGTGACGCAGGACGACTCGGCGGCGCCGTCGCTCGAAGCTGCCATCAGCAACTCGTTCGCCTTCGGCGGCACGAACTCGGTGCTTCTCTTCCGCCGCGCCTAGGCAGGCAAAGTTTCTGGCAGTGCGGCCGCCGCGCACAGCCATGCCACGAAAGCGCTGACCAACGGATCGTCCGTACGGCTCGGCGCCACGAACACGCTGTAGCCCCGGCTCGACGGCGCCCGATGCGGGCAGGCCAGCACCAGTTCGCCCGAACGCAACTCGCGCTCGACGAAGTACTCGGGCACCAGCCCCACGCCCAGGTCGGCACGCACCGCTGCAACCAGCGACGAGAACAGGTCGAAGCGGTGCCCTGTCACCAGGTTTTCGGGCCGCTGCGCATGTGCCGTCTGCTCAAACCACTCTTCCCAGGCACCCACACGCGTGCGCAGTTGCAGCAGCGACGCTGCGCGGAAATCGCCCCGCGCCATGGCCGCTCGCCCCTTTGCCTGTGGCGAGCACACCACCACGCAGGACTCACCCATCAACGGCAGCGCATTCGCGCCGGGCCACACCGCATCGTCGTACTGCACGCCCACGTCGAAGGACATGTCTTCCATGTAGAGGTGCGTCGGGAACACCTGTAGATGCAGGCTGCAGCCCGGGTGCCGCGCGATGAATTCCGGCAACCGCGGCGTCAGCCAGCCCTCGGCCAGCACCGGCACCGCACCCACCAGCAGGCGCAGGCCGTCGGTGCGCTGTGCCATGGCTTCGAGTGTGTGGTTCTGCAGCCGCAGCAGGTCGCCTGAAATCTGCCCGTGGTAGCGGCGCCCGGCCTCGGTGAGCTCGGTGCCGCGCGCCGTGCGCTGCACCAGTCGCACGCCGATCTGCGTCTCCAGCAGCCGCAGCTGCTGGCTCACCGCGCTGTGGGTGAGGCACAGCTCCTCCGCGGCTTTGCCCACGCCATGGTGGCGGGCCACTGCGTCGAAGATCAGCAGCGCGCGGGTGCTGGGGATGTGGCGGCGCATGGCGGGCATTGTTAGAAAAACTGACGACGCCGAAGATTAAACCAGAGCGCACGGCTAACACAGCCGTAAGAATCGCTGAAGACGCCGCGTCGGCGTTGCTCGCCTACAAGGACATCCCCGCACCATGCCCCGCCTCGTGTCGCTTCGTCTCGCCCCAATCGTCCTCGCCCTAGCCTCCGCGGCCGCCGGCCTCACGCACGCCCAGAGCGGCAGCGTCGCGGCCACGCCCACGCAGGTGCGGCCCGATGTGGATAAGGCCTACACACAGCTGATGGCCTCACCCGCCATCCAGAAGCTGCTCGACGCGGTCAAGGCCGACCACGATCGCTCGGTCGAAGACCTGAAGATGCTGACCGAGATCGAGGCGCCCCCCTTCAAGGAACAGAAGCGCGCCGAAGCCTTTCTCGCCCGCATGAAGGCCCTGGGCCTGACGGACGCAAGGATCGACGCCGAAGGCAACGTGGTCGGCCTGCGCAAGGGCACGGGCAACGGCCCCAAGCTGCTGATCTCGGCTCACCTCGACACTGTGTTCCCCGCCGGCACCGACGTGAAGGTGAAGGAGCGCGACGGCAAGCTCTACGCCCCCGGCATCTCCGACGACACGCGCGGCCTGTCGGTGCTGCTGTCGTGGCTCAAGGTGCTGAACGACAACAAGATCCAGACGGTGGGCGATCTGCTGTTCGTGGGCAACGTGGGCGAAGAGGAACTCGGCAACTTGCGCGGCATCAAGGCCATCTTCCGCGACAACCTCGACATCGACGGCATGGTCGGCCTGGAGCCCGCACCAGACGGCTCGGTGCTGATGCTGGGCACGGGCAGCCACCGCTACGAAGTGACTTTCAAGGGCCCGGGCGGTCATAGCTACGGCGCCTTCGGCCAGGTGCCCAGCGCCATCCACGGCATGGGCCGCGCCATCGCCAAGATCGCCGATATCCGCACGCCGAGCTTCCCGAAGACCACCTTCACCGTCGGCACCGTGGGCGGTGGCACTTCGGTCAACACCATCGCGCCGGATGCGCGCATGGCGGTCGACATCCGCTCCGACGAAATGGCGCCGCTGCTCGAAACCGAAAAGAAGATCCTGGCCGCCATCGACGAAGCAGTGGTCGAAGAAAACAAGCGCTGGAACGTGAGCACGCTGAGCGTGAGCACCAAGCTCATCGGCGACCGTCCGGGTGGCCGCACACAATCAGACACTGTGATCGTCGAAGCCGCCACGCGCGCGAACAGCGCCTTCGGCCACAAGACGCTGCTGACAGGCGCGAGCACCGACGCCAATGTGCCGATGTCGCTGGGCATCCCGGCGATCATCATCGGCGGCGGCGGCAAGACCGGCGGCTTCCATGCGCTGTCTGAGTGGATCGACGTGACCGACGGCTGGAAGGGTGCGCAGAACTCGCTGGTGACGGTGCTCGGCCTGGTCGGCGTGCAAGGCACCAGCGCGCCCTTGCTCGAGAAGCGCCTGCCCCGCACGAAGTAAGCAGGCAAGCGGGCGTGCACCGAGGGGGTGCGCCCATGGAAGTCTCCGGTATGCTGGTGGCCGCTTTCCATCACGCTTACCGACAGGAGGACACCATGCACGCCCGTTCCACCCTCATCGCCCTGGCTCTGCTTGCGGCAGGCGCCTCGGCACAAGCCAACGACCTGCTCGACCAATTGAAGGAAAAGGCCGGCGAAGCGGCTACCTCCAACTCGCAAGGCAGCGCAGGCGGATCTGCGCTCGGCAGTCTCGGCAGCAACCTGGGCTTCAAGATGCCCGCCATCGGCTCCAGCACCATGGGCAACGCGGCCGGCGTGCTGCAGTACTGCGTGAAGAACAACTACCTGGGCGGCGACGCGGCCTCGGTGAAAGACAAGCTGCTCGCCAGGATCACCGGGCAGAAGAAGCAGGAAACCGGCTTCGCCAGCGGCGCCAAGGGCCTGCTGCAGGGCGGCGACGGCAAGTCGCTGAACTTCAAGGGCCTGTCGTCGAAGGTGAAGGAAAAGGCTTGCGACTACGTTCTCAAGAACGCGAGTTCGCTGATCTGATCCCGACCCGCATTCCACATCGCTCCCGCGCGGCGCACCGCGCATGCGTTTGCAGTTTTCCCCAGTGCGCCCGCAAATCTCCATGACCCCGGCTGCCCCCTCTCCCTCCCTGCGCCAGCGCCTCGCGCGCTGGGTTCCCTGTCTCGCCTGGCCGCGCCCTTCCGCCGCGCTGCTGCGCAACGAGGCGATGGCTGGCATCACCGTGGCGCTGATGGTCATTCCGCAAGGCGTGGCGTATGCGGCACTGGCGGGCATGCCGCTGGTCACGGGCGTGTACGCGGCGCTGTTCCCGGCGCTGATCGCGGTGATGTTCAGCTCGTCGCAGCGGCTGTCGGTCGGGCCCACGGCGCTCACCAGCCTGCTGGTCGGCGCCTCGCTCGCGCCGCTGGCGGTGGCGGGCAGTGCCGAGTGGGTGGCAATGGCGGTGTGGCTCACGCTGATGTCGGGCACGATCCAGATCGTGCTCGGCGCGGGGCGCTTCGGCTGGCTGCTGCGGCTGGTCAATTCGCCGGTGCTCATCGGCTTCACGCAGGGCGCGGCGGTGCTGATCGCCATCTCGCAATTGCCCGCGCTGCTCGGCTTCACGGGGCGCACCATTCCGCAGGTACTGCAGGGCGGCCCGCTGCCCGACCTCGTGGCCATTGCCTTCGGGCTCGGCAGCATCGCGGTGCTGTGGCTGGGCAAGCGCATGCTGCCGCGCTTTCCGACCACGATGGCGCTGGTGGCCGGCGCTGCCGCCATCAGTTGGGTCATCGACTACGCGCTGCGCGGCGGCGCGGTGGTGGGCAGCCTGCCTTCGGGCCTGCCCTCGTTCTACTGGCCCGGCCTGCTGCCGGTGAGCACCTTCAGCGCGCTGGTGCTGCCGGCGCTGATGATCACGCTGGTGAGCTTTCTTGAAACCGCATCGAGCGCCAAGGTCGACAACGCGCGTGCCGGCACGCTGTGGAACGAAAACCAGGACCTGATCGGCCAGGGCCTGGCCAAACTGGCCTCGGGCTTCACGGGTGCGTTTCCCACCAGCTCGTCTTTCTCGCGCTCGGCCATCACGCTCTATGCGGGCGCGCAGACCGGCTGGGCCACGCTGTTCAGCGTGGTCGTGGTGGCCGGTGCGCTGCTGTGGCTGATGCCGCTGCTGTATCACGTGCCGCAGGCGGTGCTGGCGGCGGTGGTGGTCACGGCCATCCTCGGGCTGGTGAAGCCGGCGAGCTTCACCGCGCTGTGGCGCATCTCGCGCATCGAGGCGGGCATTGCCTTCGGTACCTTCGTGCTGACCATCGCGACCGCGCCCAGCATCTACTGGGGCGTGCTCGGCGGGCTGCTGGCCGCCCTGGCGCACTACATGTACCGGCACCTGCACCCGCGCATCATCGAAGTGGGCCTGCACCCCGACGGCAGCCTGCGCGACCGCAACCTCTGGAAATTGCCGCCGCTGGCGCCGCAGCTCTATGCGCTGCGCATGGACGCGGAGCTCGACTTCGCCTCGGCCTCCACGCTCGAACGCGCACTCACCGTGGCGCTGGCCGAGCGGCCCGAGCTCACCGACGTGTGCCTGTTCGCGCAGCCCATCAACCGCATCGACATCACCGGCGCGGAGGTGTTCGGCTCGATCCGCCGGATGATGGAATCCAAGGGCATCCGCCTGCACCTGAGCGGCCTGAAGCTGCCCGCGATGCAGGTGCTGGAGCGCGCCGGCCTGCTGGCGCCCGGGCCGATGCTGTTCAGCTACCGCACCGACGGCGAAGCGCTCGCGGCGCTGATGCCGCGCATCGACGGCATACCCGCGGTGCAGGAAGCAGAAGCCTGACCCGCCAGCGCCCATGAAGACCACCATCGAAGAACTGGTCGCGTTCCGTACGGTGGTGGACACGGGCTCGATCACGGCTGCGTCCGAGCAGCTGGCGCAAACGGTCTCGGGCATCAGCCGCGCGCTGAGCCGGCTCGAACAGAAGCTCGACACCACGCTGTTACGCCGGACCACGCGGCGGCTAGAGCTCACGGAAGAAGGCGCGGCCTTCCTGCAGCGCACGCGCGCCATCCTCGATGCCATCGACGACGCCGAAGAGCAAATGGCCGCGCGCCGCCAGCAGCCGGCCGGCCGGCTACGCGTGAACGCGGCCTCGCCCTTCATGCTGCATGCCATCGTGCCTCTGGTGCCGGAGTTTCGAAGGCTCTACCCGCAGATCAGCCTCGAGCTCGACACCGACGACCTGCCCATCGACCTGCTGGAGCGCCGCACCGACATCGCGATCCGCATCGGGCCGCTGCGCGATTCCACGCTGCATGCGCGGCCACTGGGCACGCACCGGCTGCGCGTGCTCGCGAGCCCAGCATACCTCGAAGCGCACGGCAAGCCGCGCAAGGTGGCCGACCTGGCCGAGCACGCGCTGCTGGGCTTCACCCAGCCCGAGTCGCTGAACCGCTGGCCCCTGCGCGGCGTGCATGGCGACGAATGGAACATCGCGCCGACGCTGATGGCGTCGAGCGGCGAAACGCTGCGCCAACTGGCGCTGGCCGGCGTAGGCATCGTCTGCCTGTCGGATTTCATGACGGGTGCCGACCGCGCGAGCGGCGCGCTGGTGCAGGTGCTGGCAAAAGAAACGGCGGACGTGCGCCAGCCGGTCAACGCGGTGTACTACCGCAACACGCAGTTGACGGCGCGCATCACATCGTTCCTGGACTTTCTGTCGCAGCGCATGGCCTGAGCTGCGCGGCCGGCAATTACCGCGGCTTACTGCGGCTGCTTGGCCACGAAGCGCTCGACCGCGGCCGACTTGATCTCGTAGCCGCTCACGCCCATGTCCACCGACGAATAGCGCGCCGCCTTCAGCGTGCCGCTGACGTACACCGTGTCCATCGCGTGCAGGTCCTTCACGGTGGTGGCCGCGATCACGTGCACGATCTGGTTGGCGGGCGGCGGCGGTGTGTGGATGCAGGCGCCGAAATACGGCACCAGCAGGAATTCGCGGATGCCGTCCTGCGTGCTGTCGAGTGGCACGACGAAGCCCGCCAGCTTGGCCGGCTTGTCGTCCAGCGCCACGTTGACCGGTGCGTTGTCCCAGACGGCGCGCATCTCGTCGAGCATCTGGATCGCGCGCGGGTCGTTGTCGCGCAGCGCCTCGAGGCTGATGTTGCGGTAGCGCTTGGTCGGGTCCCAACTCTTGGGAATCAGCTCTTCCCACTTGAGCTCGGGGGCCGGCGCGGCGCTCGCGGTCTGCTGCGCCGCCACTCCCGGACCGCAGCCGGTCAGGAGCGCCGCGGCCGGCACAAGCAGGAGCGCAGCCAGCACGGCGCGCGAAAGAAACCTTCTCATGACCACGATTCTGCTTGGGAGATGTTTCAGGCCCGTAAAGCAGGGCCTTTTGCACTCATTTCATCCCAGATTCCACAAATTTGATGTAACGCGCCAGAATGCCGCACCACGAACAACGAGGGGATCCGCATGGCACCGACAGGATGGCTGGGACTCACGTCCCTGGGCACAGTTCACACCGCGATCAGCCTGATCGCCGTCGCCGCAGGGCTGCTGGCCCTGTTCCGCTACAAAGAGATCACGATGCGCACCGGGCTCGGCCAGGTCTTCGTATGGACCACCGTGCTCACCTGCCTCACGGGCTTCGGCATCTTCCAGCACGGCGGCTTCGGCAAGCCGCATGCGCTGGGCATCATTACGCTGCTGGCGCTGGCCGTGGGCACGCTCGCGGGCCGGGGCGTGCTCTTCGGCAAGTCGGCGCGCTATGTCGAGGCCATCGCGTTCTCGGCCAGCTTCCTGTTCCACTGGATTCCGGCCTTCACCGAAACGCTGACGCGCCTGCCGCTCGGCGCCCCGCTGCTGCCGAACGCCGACGCGCCGGAGTTCAAGGCGATCACCGGCGTGCTGCTCGTGCTGTACCTGATCGGCGTCGGCCTGCAGATCCGCCGGCTGCGCGGCGGCGCTGGCGCACTCAGTCCCGCACCGGCCCGCGCAGGTTCTTGATCTGCGCGCGCTGGCTCTTTCCTTCGAGCCGGCGCTGCTTCGAACCGTAGGTCGGCTTGGTGGCGCGCCGCACGCGCGGTGGCGTAGCCACGCTGTCAATCACCGCCTGCAGGCGCGCGAGCGCGTCGGCGCGGTTCATCTCCTGCGTGCGGTGCTGCTGCGCCTTCAACACGAACACGCCTTCCTGCGTGATACGGCTGTCGCGCAGCGCGAGCAGCCTTTCCTTCACGTCGGCCGGCAGCGAACTGGCGTGGATGTCGTAGCGCAGGTGCACCGCGCTCGACACCTTGTTGACGTTCTGCCCGCCCGCACCCTGCGCCCGGATGGCGCTGAAGTCGACCTCGTCGGGGTCGATCAGGATGGGCGGACGGAGCATGTGGGTCAGACTCTTTCGAAGACGGCGGCAATACCTTGCCCGCCGCCGATGCACATCGTGACCAGTGCATAGCGGCCGCCCGTGCGATGCAGTTCGGCAATCGCCTTCGTCGTGATGATCGCGCCGGTCGCGCCCACCGGGTGGCCCAATGAAATGCCCGAGCCGTTCGGGTTCACCTTGGCCGGATCGAAGTCCAGCTCCTTGATGACCGCGCAGGCCTGCGCCGCGAAGGCTTCGTTCGACTCGATCACGTCGAAGTCGCTCACCTTCAGGCCGGTGCGCTCCAGCACCTTGCGCGTGGCCGGCACCGGGCCGATGCCCATGTATGCGGGCTCGACACCGGCGTGTGCGTAGCCGACCAGGCGCGCCAGCGGCTTCAGGCCCCGCGCCTTGACGCTCTCGCCGCTTGCCAGCACCACGGCGGCGGCGCCGTCGTTGATGCCCGAGGCGTTGCCGGCGGTGACGAGGCCGTCCTTCTTGAAAGCGGGCTTCATCTTCGAGAGCGCGTCGACGGTGGTGTCGGCGCGCACATGCTCGTCGGTGTCGAACAAGACGATGCCCTTGCGCGTCTTCACTTCGACCGGAACGATCTGCTCCTTGAAATGGCCCGCCGCAATGGCGGCTGCCGCGCGCTGCTGGCTGCTTACGGCCAGTTCGTCCATCTGCCCGCGCGTGATGCCGTAGCGGGCAGCCACGTTCTCTGCAGTGATGCCCATGTGGATCTTCTCCCACGGGTCGTGCAGGATGCCCAGCATGTAGTCGACCAACACCGCATCGCCCATGCGTGCGCCGTAGCGGGCCGAGGTGTCGAAGTACGGGCCCCGGCTCATCGATTCCGAGCCGCCGCCGATAGCGATGTCGCAGTCGCCCAGCGCGATGGCCTGCGCAGCCGACACGATGGCCTGCAGGCCCGAGCCGCAGAGGCGGTTGACGTTGAAGGCCGGCGTCTCGATGGGGCAGCCGGCGTCGATGGCGGCCACGCGGCTGAGGTACGCATCCTTCACGTCGGTGGGAATCACGTTGCCCATGACCACGTGGCCAATGGCATCGGCGGCCACGCCGCTGCGCTCGATGGCGGCCTTGACGGCGGTGGTGGCCAGTTGGGTATTGGGCACGTCCTTCAGCGCGCCGCCGAAGGTGCCGATGGCGGTGCGGGCGGTGCCGACCACGAAGATGTCGCGCGATGTCATGGAATGTCTCTCCTGATGAAAGCGAAAGCCGCACTCAGCGGCGGCTGCAGGAGGACGATTCTGACGGCGAAAGGCGCAACGGGTTGTCGCGCCTGAAATAGCGGTGGCTCAGCCGCGCGAGACCGATTTCGGCGACACGTCGGTCACGTCGCTGGCGCTGCCGCGAATGCGCACCGGGCGCTCCACCGATTCGCCGCGTGCCCGCGCATTGGCCACGTCAGCGGCGGTCGGTTCGGCCGGCTGTGCCGCATTACGAAATTTATCGAAGCCCGAGCGCGGGTTGAAACGCATGACCCAAGGCGTCACGGGCTTGCCCGTGAGACGCCCCCAGGCGTAGCGCACACCCCACACAGCCGCCAGCAGCATGACCGCCACGGCCAGGCTGGCCGCGAAAACCAGCCCCAGGAACAGAAGAATGACGCGAAAAATGAAGTTCATCATCCAACTTTAGGCCGAAGCCGCCGCCGTTGGTTCCCCGGCCTTGGCGAACGAGAACTTGCCCGGCGACTGGATCGGATCGGTCGTGACCTCGATCGTGTCCTTCGGCCCGAAGCTGCCGTCGAGCAGCAGCTTCGAGAGCGGGTTCTCGATGCGCTGCTGAATGGCACGCTTCAGCGGACGCGCGCCGAACACCGGGTCGAAGCCGACCTTGGCAATTTCTGCCAGCGCCGCCGGCGACACCTCCAGGCCCAGATCCATCTTCGCGAGCCGCGCCTTCAGCACCTTGAGCTGGATCGCCGCGATCGATTCGATGTTCTTCGCGTCGAGCGCATGGAACACGACCGTCTCGTCGATGCGGTTCAGGAACTCGGGGCGGAAGTAGTTCTTCAGCTCGTCCCACACCGCTTCCTTGATCTCTTCCGAAGGCTTGCCCACCATGGCCTGGATGATGGGCGAGCCGATGTTGCTCGTCATCACGATCACGGTGTTCTTGAAGTCCACGGTGCGGCCCTGGCCGTCGGTAAGGCGGCCATCGTCGAGCACCTGCAGCAGCACGTTGAACACGTCGGGGTGGGCCTTTTCGACTTCGTCGAGCAGCACCACGCTGTAAGGCTTGCGGCGCACGGCTTCCGTGAGGTAGCCGCCCTCCTCGTAGCCCACGTAGCCCGGCGGCGCGCCGATGAGGCGGGCGACCGAATGCTTCTCCATGAACTCGCTCATGTCGATGCGGATCAGGTGGTCTTCGCTGTCGAACAGGAAGCCCGCAAGCGCCTTGCACAGCTCGGTCTTGCCCACGCCCGTGGGGCCGAGGAACAGGAACGAGCCGGTCGGACGGTTCGGGTCCGACAGGCCCGAGCGCGAGCGGCGGATCGCGTTGGCGACCGCACCGATGGCCTCGTCCTGGCCGACCACGCGCTCGTGCAGCTTGTCTTCCATCACGAGCAGCTTGTCGCGCTCGCCCTGCATCAGCTTGGCGACCGGGATGCCGGTGGCACGCGCCACGACCTCGGCGATTTCTTCCGCGCCGACCTGGGTGCGCAGCAGCGTGGGCGCGCTGGACTTGCCCTTGTTCGCCTCGCTGGCCTCGGCCTCCTTCAAGCGCTTTTCGAGCGCGGGCAGCTGGCCGTACTGGAGCTCGGCGACCTTGTTGAAGTCGCCCTTGCGCTTCCACTCTTCGATCTGGAACTTGATCTTGTCCACGTCTTCGCGCACTTGTGCGCTGCCCTGGGCCTGGGCCTTCTCGGCCTGCCAGATCTCGTCGTAGTCGGCAATTTCCTTCTGCAGCTTTTCGATCTCGTCCTCGATCAGGCCAAAGCGCTTCTGCGAGGCCTCGTCCTTTTCGCGGCGCACGGCTTCGCGCTCGATCTGCAGCTGGATGAGGCGGCGATCGAGGCGGTCCATGACCTCGGGCTTGGAGTCCATCTCGATCTTGATCTTGGCCGCGGCCTCGTCGATCAGGTCGATGGCCTTGTCGGGCAGGAAGCGGTCTGTGATGTAGCGGTCAGACAGCTCGGCTGCGGCCACGATGGCCGGGTCGGTGATCTGCACGCCGTGGTGCACTTCGTATTTTTCCTGCAGGCCGCGCAGGATGGCGATGGTGGCCTCGACGCTGGGCTCGCCCACGATGATCTTCTGGAAGCGGCGCTCCAGCGCGGCATCTTTCTCGATGTACTTGCGGTATTCGTCGAGCGTGGTGGCGCCCACGCAGTGCAGCTCGCCGCGAGCGAGTGCGGGCTTGAGCATGTTGCCCGCATCCATCGCGCCTTCGGCCTTGCCGGCGCCGACCATGGTGTGCAGCTCGTCGATGAAGACGATGGTCTGGCCTTCGTCCTTCGCGAGTTCGTTGAGCACGGTCTTCAGGCGCTCTTCGAATTCGCCGCGGAACTTGGCACCCGCCAGCAGCGCAGCCATGTCGAGCGACAGCACCCGCTTGCCCTTGAGCGAATCGGGCACTTCGCCCGCAACGATGCGCTGTGCGAGGCCTTCGACGATGGCGGTCTTGCCCACGCCGGGTTCGCCGATGAGCACGGGGTTGTTCTTGGTGCGGCGTTGCAGCACCTGGATGGCGCGGCGGATTTCCTCGTCGCGGCCGATGACCGGGTCGAGCTTGCCCAGGCGGGCGCGCTCGGTCAGGTCCATGGTGTATTTCTTGAGCGCTTCGCGCTGGCCTTCGGCATCGGCGCTGTTCACGCCCTGCCCGCCGCGCACGGCGTCGATGGCGGCTTCGAGCGACTTGCGGCTCAGGCCGTTTTCGCGGGCGGTCTTGCCGATGTCGGCCTTGCTGTCGGCCAGCGCGAGCAGGAAGAGTTCGCCGGCAATGAACTGGTCATTGCGCTTGAGGGCTTCCTTTTCGGTGGCCTGCAGCAGCTTGCCCAGTTCGGGGCCGACCTGGACGATGTCGTGGCCCTGCACCTGCGGCAGCTTCTTGATGGCGGCCTCGGCCGCCTGCGTCAGGCCAGGTACGTTGACGCCAGCACGCTCCAGCAGGGCGCGTGGGCCGTCGTCCTGGCGCAGCATCGCGACCAGCAGGTGGGCCGGTTCGATGTAGGCGTTGTCGCTGCCCAGCGCGAGCGTCTGGGCATCGCCCAGCGCTTCCTGAAATTTGGTGGTGAGTTTGTCTTGTCGCATGGTGGTATTCCTGCATCCAAAATAGGGCTGTTCGGGCACGATTCAAGGCTGCCGGCTACGCCGGCGCCGTGGGCACGGCTATTGCACAAGATCCGTTTCCCCTGCCCGTAGGCATTTCCCTCTCTCGAATGGAGTCGATCATGGTTTTTTCAATGCAGCGCGTTCAACCGGTGCGCCGGGCGATCAGCGTGGGCCTCTTTCTAGCCGCCATGGGCCTGTCCGGCCTTGCGCAAGCGCAAAGCGGCACCCCCATCCGCCTGCTCGTGGGCTTCCCCGCCGGCGCCGGCACCGACGCCATTGCACGCACGCTGGGCGAAAAACTCAAGGACGTGCTGGGCGTGCCCGTGGTGGTCGAGAACCGCGCCGGTGCGGGTGGGCAGATTGCTGCAACGGTGCTGAAGTCCTCCCCGGCCGATGGCCACACGCTGTTCCTGTCGCACGACCACACCATCTCGATCCTGCCGCAGGTGGTGAAGAACCCGGGCTTCAACCCCGCCACCGACTTCGTGCCCGTGGCCGGCTTCGCCACCTTCGCCAACGTGCTGGCGGTGTCGGGCGGCACGCCGGCCAAGAGCATCGACGAGTACGTGAAGTGGGTCCGCACGCAGAAGGGCGGCAAGGAAACCATCGGCATCCCGGCGCCGGCCTCGATCCCCGAGTTCCTGGTGAAGATGATCTCGGACAAGTACAAGATCGACGTGCAGCCCGCGCCCTACCGCGGCAGCGCGCCGATGACGGCCGACATGCTGGGCAACCAGATCACCGCAGGCATCGCCTCGGTGCCTGACTTCATCGAGAACCACAAGGCGGGCAAGGTGCGCATCGTGGCCTCCATCGGCGCCAAGCGCCAGGCCGTGATTCCGAACGTGCCGACCTTCACCGAGCTGGGCTTCTCGAACCTGGAAGACCTGCCCTACTACGGCATCTTCGCGCCGGTGGGCACGCCGCAGCCGATCATCGACAAGTACGGCGATGCGCTGCAGAAGGTGCTGGCGATGCCTGACGTGAAGCAGAAGCTCACGACGATGGGGCTGACGGTCGGCTACGAGCCGCAGGGCCAGTTCGCGGGCCGCGTGCGCACGTACACGCAGACCTGGGAGCGGATCATCCAGGCGAGCGGCTTCAAGCCCCTCTGAGCGTCTTCAGGCATTCGGGGCCCTGATGCCCCAGCGCGCCAGCGCCGCGTCGTCGGCCGCGCGCGCATCGACCCAGTGGGCGCCTTCGGGCGTCTGCTCTTTCTTCCAGAACGGCGCCTGGGTCTTGAGATAGTCCATCAGGAACTCGCAGGCCTCGAAGCTCTGGCCGCGGTGCGCCGACACCACCGCCACCATCATGATCTGGTCCAGCGGCTGCAGCAGCCCCACGCGATGGATCACGCGCGCGCCGAGGATGTCGAAGCGCCTGTGCGCCTCGTCGATCATGGCTTCGATGGCCTTTTCGGTCATGCCGGGGTAGTGCTCCAGCTCCATCGAGGCGACGGTGCTGCCGTCGTTGCGGTCGCGCACGGTGCCCACGAAGCTGCAGACGGCGCCCACGCGTTTGTCGCCGTCGCGCAACGCGGCAACCTCCTGCGAAAGGTCGAAATCGGCCGTCTGGATCGAAACACGCGCAACGCTCATGTCCGAATTGTGGCATCGCGATAGACTGCCGCAATGCCTTGTCTCGCCACGCTCTTCCCGGTGCCTTCGCACCCCGAAGGCCGCCGCGCGCGCCAAGGCAGCAACAAAGCCAAAAAACCAAAGCTCGTCTGACCGGAGCCGAGGTTCCGTCGTCGGATGAGCGACGGAACCTGCCAAGGTTTTTTTGGCCCCCCCATGGGTTTCGCGCGCATCGGACGGTGGTTCTTTCCATCGGTCGATTCCTGAAAGGAAACCCGCGTGCCTCATCAACAACCAAGCTCCACCACCCCTGACTTCTCCGGCTTCTGGGTGGCCCTCGTCACACCGTTCCGCGACGGCGCGGTAGACCATGCCGCCCTCGCCGCGCTGACCCGGCGGCTCGCCGACGACGGCGTGACGGGCTTCGTGCCCTGCGGCTCCACTGGCGAGGCCGCCGCGCTCGACGAAACCGAGCAACTGGCCGTGCTCGACACCGTGCTGGAAGCGGCCTGCGGCCTGCCGGTCGTCACGGGCATTTCCGGCTACCACCTGGGCAAGGCCACGGCCTGGGCGCGCAAGCTCTCGGAACGCCCGCTGGCGGGCCTTCTGGTGTCCGCGCCGAACTACATCCGCCCGTCGCAGGCCGGCCTGCTCGAATGGTTCCGCGCCATCGCCGATGCGAGCACGGTGCCGGTGCTGGTCTACGACATTCCCTACCGCACGGGCATCACCATCGCCCGCGACACGCTGCTGACGCTGGCCGAGCATCCGCGCATTCGCGGCATCAAGGACTGCGGCGGCGACATGGCCAAGACGCGCGCGGTAATCGCCGACGGGCGGCTGCAGGTGCTGACAGGCGAAGACCACCAGATCTTCGGCACCATGGCCGAAGGCGGCGTGGGCGCCATCGCGGCCAGCGGAAACGTGCAGACGCGCCGCTTCGTCCGGCTGGTGCGCCTGCTTGCGGAAAACCGGCTGCCCGAGGCGCGCGCCGAATGGCAGGCGCTGCAACCGCTGGTGGAGATGCTGTTTGCCGAGCCGAACCCGGGCCCGCTGAAGGCATTGCTGGCGCACATGGGTGAAGTACGCGACGAGTTGCGCTCGCCGATGACCCGCGCGTCCGACGGCCTGCGCGAGCGCCTCGTGGCGCTGGATGCCCGGCTCAACCGCCCGTGACAGGCGGGAAGAAAGCGACTTCGCAGCCTTCGCTCAGGGTGGCGGCCTCGTCGCTCATGGCCTGATCGAGCGCCATGCGCACCGCCTTGCCGCGCGCAAGCGCGGTGGCGTAGGCGCCGCCCCTGGCGATGAGTTCGTCGCGCAGGGCCGACAGCGTTTCGGCTTGCGTGTCGACGGTTTCACCGCTGCTGGAAAGTGCCTCGCGCACCGAGGCGAAATAACGGACCCGGATCTTCATGACGGGATTCAGCCCAGCAGCGATGCGAACGGAATGAAGTTGACGGTGTCGCCCGACTTGATCGTCTGGCCCGACGGGTTGTCGACCACGCCGTCGCCCCAGACCATCGACGTGAGCACGCCCGAACTCTGGTTGCCGAACAGGTCGAGGCCGCCGGCCGCATTGCGCCGCGCGCGCAGGAACTCGCGGCGCTTGTCGGCACGCAGCCAGTCGAAATCGGCGCGCATCTTCACCGCCTCCGGCGCGACGCGCGTGGCACCCTGCAGCGTCAGCAGGAAGGGCCGCACCAGCATCAGGAAGGTGAGGAAGCTCGACACCGGATTGCCTGGCAGCCCCGTCACATGGCATGCGCCCTGCCCGTTGCTGCGCGCAATGGAGCCATAGGCAAAAGGCTTGCCGGGCTTCATCGACAGCGACCAGAGTTGCAGCTCGCCAAGCGACTGCAGCGCCGCACGGATATGGTCTTCTTCGCCGACGGAGACACCGCCGGTCGTGATGATCAGATCGCTGGCCTCAGCCGCGTTGCGCAACGCGGCGATGGTGGCTTCGCGGTCGTCGGGCACGATGCCCAGGTCGTTCACCTCGCAGCCCAGGCGGTGCAGCAGGGCCCGCATGAAGAAACGGTTCGAGTTGTAGATGGCGCCGGGCTTCATCGCGTCGGGCGCAACCTCGCCGGGCATCACCAGCTCGTCGCCGGTGGAGAGCATGGCCACGCGCGGCTTGCGGGCCACCTGCAGCTTGTGAAAGCCGACGCTGGCCGCGAGGCCGAGTGCGGCTGGCGTGAGGCGTTCGCCCTGCTTCAGTACGACGTCACCGGAGGCCACGTCTTCGCCGGCACGGCGAATCCACTGCCCGGCCGCCGGAACGATGGCGATGCGCACCGAGCCCAGGCTGCCTTCCTGCGGCGTGGCCGTGGTGTCTTCCTGCATCACGACCGCGTCGGCCCCCTCCGGGATCTGTGCACCCGTGAAGATGCGCGCCGCAGTGCCGGCCGCGAGCGGCGTGCCGACAGTGCCTGCGGGAATGCGCTGCGCCACTGTCAGCTCTGCGCCCGGCACAGCGCAGTCGGCCACGCGCACCGCGTAGCCGTCCATCGCGCTGTTGTCACGTGGCGGCACCGTGAGGCCGGAGACGAGGTCTTGCGCCAGCACGCGGCCGTCGGCGTCGAAGGTGCCGACGCTTTCGGTGGGCAGCTTCGGCTGCGCCTTCGCGAGCAGGACCGCGATGGCCTCGTCCAAAGGCATCAGCGGCGGGCGCGAAGAAGAAGCGGAAAAAGGAACGGGTGAATCAGCCATGGTGATCGGGGTTGTATTCGAAGCGGTCGCCGCTGTCGATCAACCACTTCGCAATGGCCTCGGCGTCGTTGAGGTCGAACAGCGGCCGTTCGGTCGGCGACGGCAGGCTGGCCGGCGCGTCGGTGGCCACGGCGGTGACGAAGGGATCGTTGGTGTACAGCACGGGCCGCGAAGGCTCGCCCGCTTCCGGCTCGCGCCAGACCTCGATCTTGAGCACGTCGCTGTGCCGGAAGCCTTCGACCAGCACCCAGTCGGCCGCCGGGTGCACCTCGGCCAGCAACTGGTGCACGCTGAGTTCAACGGAAACTTCGAATTCGCGCATCACGGCCAGCCGCTTGTCTGACGCCACGACCACCTCGAAGGCGCCGGCCTCGCGATGGCGGTAGGTGTCCTTGCCCGGATGGTCGATGTCGAACTTGTGGTGTGCATGCTTGACCACCGACACGCGCTGGCCGAGCCGCTTGAGCGCCGGAATCAGGCGCTCGAGCAGCGTGGTCTTGCCCGCGCCCGAATAGCCGGCGAAACCGACGACCTTCATGCGGGAGCTCGGCCGTGATCAGTCACAGTTCTCTGCGATGTAGGCCTTGACGGCCTCCGCGTCGGCCGGCAGCTTGACGACGCGCTTGGGCAGCGCCTCGATGCCTTCGAACTTCTTCGGCCGCGCGGGCTCTTCGCCCAACGCCTCGACCAGCGTCGCGGCGAACTTGATCGGCAGCGCGGTTTCGAGCACCACCATCGGCACGCCGGGCGAGATCTGCTCGCGCGCGGCCTTGAGGCCGTCGGCCGTATGCGGATCGATCAACGTGGCAAAGCGCTTCTCGGTGTCGCGGATGGTGGCCAGGCGATCGGCGTGCGTGCTGCGGCCGCTGCGGAAGCCGAAGCGCCCCGCGGCCTGCTTGAACGCCGGGTCGGCGCTCAGGTCGAAGCTGCCCTGCAGGCCCAGGTCGTCCACGAACAGCTGGCGCAGCCTGGCGGAGTCGCGCCCGACCAGGTCGAACACGAAGCGCTCGAAGTTGCTGGCCTTGCTGATGTCCATCGACGGGCTGGAGGTCTCGTGCGTGTCGACGGCCGCGCGCACGCGGTACACGCCGGTGCGGAAGAACTCGTCGAGCACGTCGTTCTCGTTGGTGGCGACCACCAGCGTCTGGATCGGCAGGCCCATCATGCGCGCCACGTGGCCCGCGCAGACGTTGCCGAAGTTGCCCGAGGGCACGGTGAAGCTCACCGGCTTGTCGTTGCTCGCAGTGGCCTGGAAATAGCCCGCGAAGTAATAGACGACCTGCGCCAGAAGGCGCGCCCAGTTGATCGAGTTGACCGTGCCGATGCGGTACTTGCGCTTGAAGCCCAGGTCGTTCGACACCGCCTTGACGATGTCCTGGCAGTCGTCGAACACGCCGGTGATGGCGATGTTATGGATGTTGGCGTCCTGCAGGCTGAACATCTGCGCCTGCTGGAACGGGCTCATGCGGCCGTCGGGCGAGGTCATGAAGACGCGTACGCCCTTCTTGCCGCGCATGGCGTATTCGGCCGCGCTGCCGGTGTCGCCGCTGGTGGCGCCGAGGATGTTGAGCTCGGAGCCGCGGCGGGCCAGTTCGTACTCGAACAGGTTGCCCAGCAGCTGCATTGCCATGTCCTTGAAGGCCAGCGTGGGGCCATTGGACAGGGCTTCGAGGTACACGCCGTCTTCGAGCTCGCGCAGCGGCACGATCTCGTCGGTGCCGAACACTTCGGCTGTGTAGGTCTTCGCGCAGATCGCCTTCAGGTCGGCCTGCGGAATGTCGTCGATGTAGAGCGAGAGGATCTCGAAGGCCAGCTCGGCGTACGGCAGCGCGCGCCACTTGGCGAGCGTGGCGGTGTCGACCTGCGGATACGTTTCGGGCAGATAGAGGCCGCCGTCGGGCGCGAGGCCTTCAAGAAGGATTTCGCAGAAGCGCTTGCGGTCGGGGTGGCCGCGGGTGCTCAGGTAGTTCACTTCAGCTCTTCCTTGCGGATGCGCACGATGGGTTCGAGCACGGTCGGCAGCGCCTGCAGCTCGGCAATGACGTCATTGACGGTGCCTTCGCGCGCGTCGTGCGTGAGGATGATGAGGTCGGTCTGCGTGGAGCCCTCGCCGCCCACTTCGTCGGCTTCGCGCTGCAGCACGGCGTCGATGCTGATACCGGCGGTGGCCAGCAGGCCCGTCACCTTGGCGAGCACGCCGGCCTGGTCGGCCACGCGCAGGCGCAGGTAGTAGCTGGTGACGACTTCCGACATCGGCAGCACCTTCAGGTCGCTCATCGCGTCGGGGTGGAAGGCCAGGTGCGGCACGCGGTGCGCGGTGTCGGCGGTGTGCAGGCGGGTGATGTCGACCAGGTCGGCGATCACGGCGCTGGCCGTGGGCTCGCTGCCGGCGCCCTTGCCGTAGTAGAGCGTGGTGCCGACTGCGTCGCCGTGCACCACCACCGCGTTCATCGCGCCTTCGACGTTGGCCAGCAGGCGCTTCGACGGCACGAGCGACGGATGCACGCGCAGCTCGATGCCCTTGGCGGTGCGCTTGGTAACGCCCAGCAGCTTGATGCGGTAGCCCAGCTGTTCGGCGTACTTGATGTCCTGCGCGGCGAGCTTGGTGATGCCTTCGATGTGGGCCTTGTCGAACTGCACCGGAATGCCGAAGGCAATGGCGCTCATCAGCGTGACCTTGTGGCCGGCGTCCACGCCTTCGATGTCGAAGGTCGGGTCGGCTTCGGCGTAGCCCAGGCGTTGCGCCTCCTTGAGCACGGTCGCGAAGTCCAGGCCCTTGTCGCGCATCTCGGACAGGATGAAGTTGGTGGTGCCGTTGATGATGCCGGCCAGCCACTGGATGCTGTTGGCAGTGAGGCCTTCGCGCAGCGCCTTGATGATCGGGATGCCGCCGGCCACCGCAGCCTCGAAGGCCACCATCACGCCCTTGGCGTGCGCGGCCGCGAAGATCTCGGTGCCGTGCACCGCGAGCAGCGCCTTGTTGGCCGTAACCACGTGCTTGCCGGCCGCGATGGCCTCGAGCACCAGCTGCTTGGCAATGCCATAGCCGCCGATGAGCTCGATGACGATGTCGATGTCGGGGTTGGCGATGACTTCGCGCGCGTCGCTGACCACCTTGACGCCTTCGCCGACCACTTCGCGGGCGCGGGCGGTGTCGAGGTCGGCCACCATGGTGATCTCGATGCCACGGCCGGCGCGGCGCTTGATTTCTTCCTGGTTGCGCTGGAGCACCTTGAAGGTGCCGCTGCCGACCGTGCCTGCGCCGAGCAGGCCTACTTGGATGGGTTTCATTGGGAGAGTCGCGTTCATGGTTTGGATGGGGTGGCTGACGGCGTGGAAGTCACGACGCGGCTGACGTAGCGGGGCAAGGTCCAGGCGCCGCCGGCAAAGCCGCGGCACATGCCGTCACCTGTGGAGCCGGTGCGCACGAAGTCCTTGCCGTTGAAATGCCAGGTCTCGCTCGACCAGCAGTCGCCGATGCCTCGGCCTTTCATGGCAGAAGTGACGCTGCCTTCCTTCTCGTCGAAGTCGCCATTCGCCTCGATGGACACCGGCGCATAGGGCGGTTTGTCGTTGGCGATCCAGAGCAGGCTGGAATAGTTGTAGGCGCCCATGCCGCAGCCCAGCGACAGCAGCACCTTCCGGTCGGTCAGGCGCGAGACGGTCAGCGACTTGGCGTTGATGTCTTCGCGGTTGTTGCAGTCTTCCTTGGCGCTGTCCAGCTTCAGGAACGGGAAGATGCGCGCGGCGAGCGCGTCGTCGCCGGGGTGCGCCTTCGGCGGCACGACCACGTTCACGACGGGGGCCGTCACCGGCGGCAGCACCGAAGACTCGGGCTTGCTGCCGCGGCGCACCAGCGCACCCGGCGTGCCGACGCGGCCCTGGGCCTCGTCCATCTTCAGCAGCACGGCGTTGAGGCCGACGAGCGAAAGGGTCCACTTCCTGCCGCCGTTGGCGGTCACCGTGGCGTCGTCGCCCTTGAGCAGCTCGGGCAGGACGGTGCGGACCTGGCTGTCGTCGAAGCTGGCGGTGCCCGCAGCCAGGCCCGAGACGGTGGCCTTGCCGACCTTGAAGCGCAGCGGGCCCTTGACGCCGTCGTCATCGCCGATCTGCAGCTGGATGTCTATTGCCGTGCCGGGCCCGGCCTTGCGGGTGATGAGCATCGACACCGGCTCGCTCGCCCCGCTTTCCGGCTGGTAGCCGGCGGCGCGGCAGGTGCGCGTGTTGTCGCAGGCCAGCTCCCAGTCGTTGTGCGAGAACGAGACAAGCTCCTTGTCGGCGGCTCCGGCGGACAACGCGGCGAGCGACAGCGCCGCAGCAGCGATGCAGGCAGATTTCATGAGCGCGACTTGCGGCGCAAACGGTACTGCTCCAGGAACTTCGCGATGCGGTTGATGGCCTCGCGCAGGTCGTCTTCGTGGGGCAGGAACACGATGCGGAAGTGGTCCGGCGTGGCCCAGTTGAAGCCGGTGCCCTGCACCAGCATCACGCGGGTTTCCTTCAGCAGCTCGAGGAAGAACTGGCGGTCGTCCTCGATCGGATAGACCTCGGGGTCGAGCTTGGGAAACATGTAGAGCGCGGCGCTCGGCTTGACGCAGCTCACGCCCGGGATGGCGGTGATCAGCTCGTAGGCCAGGTCGCGCTGGCGGCGCAGGCGACCGCCCTCGCACACGAGGTCGTTGATGCTCTGATAGCCGCCGAGCGCGGTCTGGATGGCCCACTGGCCCGGCACGTTGGCGCACAGGCGCATGTTCGAGAGCATGTTCAAGCCCTCGATGTAGTCCTGCGCGCTGCGCTTGTCGCCCGACACCACGAGCCAGCCGGCGCGGTAGCCGCACGAACGGTAGCTCTTGGACAGCGAATTGAAGGTGAGCGTGAGCACGTCGGTCGACAGGCTGGCAATGGCCGTGTGCTTGACGCCGTCGTACAGCACCTTGTCGTAGACCTCGTCGGCGAAGATCACGAGGCCGTGCTCGCGCGCGATGGCCACGATGCTCTTGAGCAGATCGTTCGAGTACAGCGCGCCGGTCGGGTTGTTCGGGTTGATGACCACGATGCCCTTGGTGCGCGGCGTGATCTTGGCGCGGATGTCGTCGAGGTTGGGCATCCAGCCGTTGGCTTCGTCGCACAGGTAGTGCACCGGCGTGCCGCCCGACAGGCTCGTGGAGGCAGTCCACAGCGGGTAATCAGGGGCCGGCAGCAGCAGTTCGTCGCCGTCGTTGAGAAGCGCGTTGGTGGACATGGCGATCAGCTCGCTGGCGCCGTTGCCGAGGTAGATGTCGTCGAGGGTGACGCCCGCAATGCCCTGCTTCTGCGTCTCGTGCATCACCGCCTTGCGCGCGGCGAAGACGCCCTTGCTGTCAGAGTAACCGGCCGAGGTGGGCAGGTTGCGGATCATGTCCTGCTGGATTTCCTCGGGGGCATCGAAGCCGAACACGGCCAGATTGCCGATGTTGAGCTTGATGATCTTCTGGCCGTCCTCTTCCATCTGCTTGGCGGCGTCCATGATGGGACCGCGGATGTCATAAAGAACGTTGGCCAGCTTGGCCGATTTCTTGAGCTGCTTCAAAAGGCCCTCCCGGGCGCGGGTTACGGAGTTGCTTGGATGCGCTTGATGCGGGGTCACCGCGGAGTCAAAGGCCCTTGCGAGCCCCGTGGCACTAGGGAAAACCTATAATTTGACCACAGTTCCCAGTGCCCAGATGAAGCTCCAGCCCGACAAATCCGACGCTCAGTCCCTCACCGCACACGGCCCCGGCTGGGTGGCAATCAACAACGAAAAAGTCGAAGGCAGCGTAGTGGTTGGCTCGCGCGGCGAGCGCTTCGAATGGAATTGTTCAAGCTTCGATCAGCTCGGCGCCGAACATTTCGCGCAATTGGCGGCCCTGGGTGCGGAATTGATCATTTTCGGCAGCGGAAACCGTATCCGCTTCCCCCAGCCCGCATGGCTGAAGCCCCTGATGGCGCAGCGCACCGGCGTCGAGACCATGGACACCGCGGCGGCCTGCAGAACCTACAACATCCTGGCCGGAGAAGGCCGGCACGTGATTGCCGCCCTGCTGGTCGAGAGCCCGGCGGGTGGCTGAGAGAGGTATTTTCGGGGTAAAATACCGGGTTGCGAACAGGCCCGCTACCCCAAAGTTAGCAACGACCAATCCTCCATTCCTTGAGCGAGTCCCGTCCGAAACGGGACGAGAGGGCTCGGGAACGGAATCTAACGGAGAAAACAAGTTTCATGGCGATCGTTGTCAACAAACCCATTCCTGAATTCGACGCCAACGCCACGGGCGGCCTCAAGGTCTCGAATACCTCGCATCTCGGCCACGTGCTGGTCATGTATTTTTACCCGAAAGATAACACTCCGGGTTGCACCACCGAAGCCATGCAGTTTCGCGACCGCTACAAGGACTTTGAAAAGGCTGGTGCCACGGTGTTCGGCGTGTCCCGCGACAACATGAAGTCGCACGACGAATTCAAGGCCAAGCTCGAACTGCCCTTCGAGCTCATCGCCGACACGGAAGAAAAGATGTGCCACATGTTCGGCGTGGTCAAGAACAAGATCATGTACGGCAAGAAGGTCAAGGGCATCGAACGCAGCACCTTCCTGATCGGCGCCGACGGCATCCTGAAGGCCGAATGGCGCGGGCTCAAGGTTCCCGGCCATGTCGACGACGTGCTCAAGGCCGTCAAGGCGCTCAAGAAGGCAGCCTGACTGCTGCCCGGCGAGCCGGCCGTGCACTTTTCCGCTCTGGCGTGGGGAATGCCCAACGCAACGCGTAAAGAGCCTCCGACTCGTCATCTGCGGTGTGCATAATGGTTTCATGCCGTTGAGCTCCACGACCGCATCCCCCGAACAAAGCCGCCTTGGTCTTCAGGCGGCTTTTTCGTTTTCTGGTTCCCACTTTCTGCGAGCGATCTGACACATGCCACTGCCCCCCGCCCCCACGAAACGCGCTGCATTGCTCTCGCCGGACGCACTCGATGCGCCTGCCCGGTCCTCGCACAGGGGCTCGCGCCGTTCCGGCGATTCGCGCGCTGACGAAGCCACGGTGCACAGCCCGCAGCCGCTGGAATTGTTCGACAGCCTCGGCACTGAAGGCGCTGGCGGCGCCACCACGCGCCCGACGCGCCGGGCCAGATCCAAACCTGCGCCGGCACCGGCGCCCGTGAGCGCACCGCAACCGGAGGCCATGGTGCAGGTCGAGACGAGGAAGGCGCCGGTCATCGAAGTCACCCCAGCTCCCGCCCCTGCGCCGCAAGCGCCGACACGCCCCAAACGCAACAAGTCCACCGGTCCGGCCAAGCTGTTCGTGCTCGACACGAACGTGCTGCTGCACGACCCCATGTGCCTGTTCCGCTTCGAGGAGCACGACATCTTCCTGCCGATGATCGTGCTGGAAGAACTCGACGGCCACAAGAAAGGCACCACCGAAGTCGCGCGCAACGGCCGCCAGACCAGCCGCACGCTCGATGCGCTGGCCGGCGCCCAGGACGCCGACATCGACAAGGGCCTGAAGCTCGACACCACTGGCCATCGCGAAGCCGGCGGCCGGCTGTTCTTCCAGACCGCCCCACTCGACTACTCGCTGCCGATCAGCCTGCCCCAGGGCAAGGCCGACAACCAGATCCTCGGCGTGGTGCACGCGCTGCGCGACGAGTACGCCAAGGACCGCCCGGGCAAGCCGAAGCAGGAAGTGGTGCTGGTGTCGAAAGACATCAACATGCGCGTCAAGGCGCGCGCGCTGGGCCTGGCCGCCGACGACTACCAGAACGACAAGACGCTGGAAGACGGCGACCTGCTCTACGCCGGTTCGCTCGCACTGCCGCCCGACTTCTGGACCCGCCAGAGCAAGACGGTCGAAAGCTGGCAGAGCGGTAGCAACACCTTCTACCGGATCAGCGGTCCGTTGGTGCCCAACCTGTACATCAACCAGTTCGTGTACTTCGAGGCACCCGGCGAGCCGAGCATGTACGCCCGCGTCACCGAAATCCGCGACAAGACCGCGGTGCTCAAGACGCTCAAGGACTACAGCTCGGGCAAGAACGCGGTCTGGGGCGTCAACACGCGCAACCGCGAGCAGAACTTCGCGATGAACCTGCTGATGGACCCGGAGATCGACTTCGTCACGCTGACCGGCACCGCCGGCACCGGCAAGACCCTGATGGCACTGGCTTCCGGCCTCACGCAGGTGCTCGACGACCGCCGCTACACCGAGATCATCATGACCCGCGCCACCGTGAGCGTCGGTGAAGACATCGGCTTCCTGCCCGGCACGGAAGAGGAAAAGATGGGCCCCTGGATGGGCGCGCTTGACGACAACCTCGAGTTCCTGGCCAAGGGCGACGGCGGCGGTGCCGGCGAGTGGGGCCGCGCGGCCACCAACGAGCTGATCCGCAGCCGCATCAAGGTCAAGAGCATGAACTTCATGCGCGGACGCACCTTCCTCAACAAGTACGTGATCATCGACGAGGCGCAGAACCTCACGCCCAAGCAGATGAAGACGCTGATCACCCGTGCCGGCCCCGGCACGAAGATCATCTGCATGGGCAACCTCGCGCAGATCGACACGCCGTACCTGACGGAAGGCTCCTCGGGCCTGACTTTCGCGGTCGACAAGTTCAAGGGCTGGCCGCACGGCGGGCACATCACGCTGGCGCGCGGCGAACGCTCACGGCTGGCGGATTTCGCAAGCGACGTGCTCTAGAACCAGCGGCACCAGCCGACACAAGCCCGCGCATGCTCCCCGGAGCATCGCGGGCTTTTTTTCGCCCGCCATGACAGGCTACTGACAAGACGTTGTCAGTAGGCGGCTCGCACCATCAGGGCTCCTTCAACCGACACGAAAGAGAGCCCCAGAATGCAAAAACAGAACGCCATCAGCTGGTTCGAGATCCCGGTCGCCGACATGGACCGCGCCCAGGCCTTCTACGAAACCGTGCTGGCCCGCAAGCTGCGCCGCGAGAACTTCGGCGGCGAGACGCTGGCCGTGTTCCCCTACGACGATCCCGCCACGGGCGGTGCCCTGCAGGCCGGTGCCAACGCCAGCGCGCGCGCCGGCACGGGCATCCGCATCTACCTCGACTGCAACCCCGGCATCGACGCCGTGCTTGCGCGGGTCGAAGCCGCCGGCGGGCAGATCGTGGCGCCAAAGTCTGCGCTGCCTCCCGGCATGGGCTTCATCGCCCACATGCGCGACACCGAAGGCAACGAAGTCGGCCTGCACGCGCTGGATTGATCCCGTCATGACGCAACGCAACTGGATTGCCGTGGCCAGCGCCGAGCACGCGCGGCTCGGCCGCGACCACCGGCCGCTCGGCTTCATGCAGGTCGGCCACGGCAAGCATTCGCCGCTCAAGCGGCTCGCAGCGGGCGACCGCGTCGCCTACTATTCACCGTCCACGGTGTTCGGTGGCACGGACAGGCTGCAGAGCTTCGTGTCGATCGGCGTCGTGCAACCCGGCGAGCCGTATGAGTTCGACATGGGCAACGGCTTCGTGCCGTGGCGGCGCGACGTGAGCTATGCAGCCGGGCACGAGGCGCCAATCGCACCACTGATCGAGCGCCTGGCCTTCATCGAGAACCCCAAGCAATGGGGCTACAAGTTTCGCTTTGGCATGTTCGACGTCACCGACGCCGACATGAAACAGATCGCCCAGGCCATGAAGGCCGATCTGAAAACACTGTCGCTTTGAGGAGAAGCCCCCCCATGGAACCTACCCGCCAACATCAGGGCGCCTTTCACGTCGCGGGCCTCACCATCCGCACCACCAACCGCGAGGAGAACGAGCCCGCAACCGCCCGCATCGGCAAGCTGTGGGGCCGCTTCTTCGGCGAAGAGACTTACGCATCGACGCCGGACCGCACCGGCGACGCTCGCATCTTCAGCGTCTACTCGGCCTACGAATCCGACGCCCACGGCGCCTTCGACGTGACGGCGGGTGTCGCCGTCTCGGGCAGCGAGGGCAGCCGCGCCGTCGAGGCAGGCGACTATCTCGTGTTCACCGGCCACGGAGAGATGCCGCAGATGGTCATCGCCACATGGCAGCGCATCTGGCAGTATTTCGAGGCGCACCCGGAAGTCGCGCGCCGCTACCGCAGCGATTTCGAAGCCTACGAAGGGCCGGACAAGGTGGCGATCCACATCGGAGTTTCATGAGCCCCAAGAAGAGCTGGCGCGACCGGCTGGCCAGCTACCCTCACCTGCCGAACGTCAAGGAGATTCCCGCCGCCATGCGCTCCCGGCGCGGCGAAGGGACCATCGCCACGCCGTCGCCGCGGGAGGTCGAAGCTGCGATGCGCAGCATTCCGGAAGGCCGGCTCGCAACGGTGATGGGCATCGGCGAGGACATCGCACTGCGCCACCAGGCGACCATCGGCTGCACCGTGACCACGGCGATCTTTGCGCACATGGTCGCGCATGCGGCCGAGGAGGCAGAGAGGACGGAAGAACGAACGCCCTACTGGCGCACCCTCAAGATCGGTGGCGAGCTCAACCCCAAGTATCCCGGCGGCATCGAGGCGCAGATGTCGAAGCTCGAAGCCGAAGGCCACACGGTCGTGCAGCGCGGCAAGCGCTACTTCGTCGAAGACTTCGCGAAGAAGCTCACCGGAACACGCTGATGCGCCGCGCAGACCGCCTGTTCCAACTCGTGCAGCTCATCCGCGGGCGCCGGCTGACCACGGCCGCGTTCCTGGCGCAGCGCCTCGAAGTGTCGGAGCGCACCGTGTACCGCGACGTGGCCGATCTGCAGCATCAGGGCGTGCCCATCGAGGGCGAGGCAGGCGTGGGCTACCGGCTGGGCGCCGGCTTCGAGCTGCCGCCGCTGATGTTCACGCAGGACGAGGCCTCGGCCCTGGTGGCCGCGGCGCGGCTTGCGCAGAGCTGGGTCGATCCGGCACTGGCACGCGACATCGAGACCGGGCTGGGCAAGATCCTGTCGGTGCTGCCACCGGCGGCGCGGGTCTCGGCCGAGGCACTGGCGCTCTACGCACCTGCAATGGGCCTGGACGACACCTTGCGCGCGCGGCTGCAGACGCTGCGCGAGGCGGTGCAGTCGCACAACAAGCTGCTGCTGCAGTACCACGACGTATCGGGCGATGCCAGCGAGCGCACGGTGCGGCCGCTCGGCTGCTTCTATTGGGGCAAGGTCTGGACGCTCTCGACCTGGTGCGAGCTGCGCAATGACTTCCGGGGGTTTCGCCTGGATCGCATGGACGCGATCGAGGTGCTGCCCGAGCGCTTTCGCGACGAGCCGGGCAAGACGCTGGCAGACATGCTTCGACAGATGAAGGCCGAGACGGCGCAGGGCAAGGTGGTGCCGCAGAAGCCATCGGACTCGCCGCCCTGGTCCGGCAACGGCTCCAGCTGACGACCTTCCGAGCCGACTCAGTACTCGTCGTTGTGGCTGTAGCCCACCAGGTTCTCGAACTTGGTGATCGGCTTCAGGAAGGCCAGCTTGATGGTGCCTGTCGGGCCGTTCCGGTGCTTGCTGATGATCACCTCGGCCACGCCCGGCTCCTTCGACTCCTTGTTGTAGTAGTCGTCGCGGTAGATGAACATGATGATGTCCGCGTCCTGCTCGATGGCGCCGGATTCACGCAAGTCGCTCATCATGGGACGCTTGTCGGTACGGCTTTCCACACCCCGGCTGAGCTGTGACAGCGCGATCACCGGGCACTTCAGCTCCTTGGCCAGCATCTTCAGGCCGCGCGAGATTTCGCCCACGGCGGTGGCGCGGTTTTCGTCGCCCGAAGTGCTGGTCGACATCAGCTGCAGGTAGTCGACCACGATCAGGCCCAGGCGCCCGTACTGGCGTGCAAGGCGGCGCGCGTTGGCGCGCAGTTCGCTGGTCGAGAGGCCCGGTGTTTCGTCGATGTGCAGCGACACGGTGCGCAGCTTCTCGATGGCCTCGGTCAGGCGCGGCCACTCTTCGTCGCTGAGCTTGCCGGTGCGCAGGTGACCCTGGTCAATGCGGCCGATGGAGCCCACGATACGCACCGCCAACTGCGCGGCGCCCATTTCCATTGAGAACACCGCCACCGGCAGACCTTCTTCAAGCGCCACGTGCTCGGCGATGTTGATCGCGAGCGAGGTCTTCCCCATCGAGGGACGAGCAGCCAGCACGATCATGTCGCCCGGCTGCAGGCCCGAGGTCATCTTGTCGAAGTCGTTGAAGCCGGTGCGCACGCCCGTGATGTCGTTCGGGTTCTCGGCCATTTCCGTCACGCGGTCGAGCAGTTCGACCACCAGGGCATCCATGCTCTGGAAGCCCTGCTTCATCCGCGTGCCTTCTTCGCCGATGTTGAAGATCTTCTGTTCGGCTTCGTCGAGGATCTTGTCGACCGCCTTGCCCTGCGGATTGAAGGCGTTGGTCGCGATCTCGTCGCTGGCGGAAACCAGTTTGCGCAGGATCGAGCGCTCGCGCACGATCTCGGCGTAGCGGCGGATGTTGCTCGCGCTGGGCACGTACTGCGCGAGCGAATTCAGGTACACCAGCCCGCCGATGTCGTCGGCCTTGCCGAGGTTCTGCAGCTGCTCGTAGACGGTGATCACGTCGGCCGGCTTGCTGGCGTTGATCAGCCCGCCGATGGCGGCATAGATCAGCTTGTGTTCGTGGCGGTAGAAGTCGCCGTCGACCAGCAGGTCACCCATGCGGTCCCAGGCGCCGTTGTCGAGCAGCAGGCCGCCGAGCACGCTGGATTCGGCCTCGATGGAATGAGGCGGAATGCGCAGTTGGGCAACCTGGCGATCGGCCGACGGGTCATTGTCGGCATAGGAGAAAACGGCGGACATGGACTTCCCTTGCAACCCTGCATGCTAAGCCGCGCGCGCCGATGCGCGTGTGGACAAGGTTGTGAATAAACGGTGATCTTCCAGTGCAATCGACTGGAAAACTCAGGCGCAGAAAAAGAAAAGCCGCCCGAAGGCGGCTTTTGCTGCAGCGCACAGGCGCTGTGGACGATCAGGCGGTTTCGCCGTAGACCGTCACGGTGATGTCGACCACCACGTCGGTGTGCAGGGCCACGCTCACGGTGCTGTCGCCAACGACCTTGATCGGGCCGTTGGGCAGGCGCACTTGCGACTTGGCAACCTTGTAGCCTTGCTTGCCCAGTTCTTCGGCGATGTCGCCGTTGGTGACCGAGCCGAACAGACGGCCGTCGACGCCAGCCTTTTGCGTCAGCTTGATGGTCGTGCCACCGAGCTTTTCGCCTTGAGCTTGCGATTCGGCCAGCTTGGCGGCCGCAGCCTTTTCGAGTTCGGCGCGCTTGGCTTCGAATTCGGCCTTGTTGGCGGCGGTGGCGCGGCGGGCGCGGCCCGTCGGGATCAGGAAGTTGCGTGCGTAGCCGTCCTTGACCTTGACGATGTCGCCCAGGCCGCCGACGTTGACAACCTTGTCCAGAAGAATGATTTGCATGGTGTCGACTCCTTAGACGCGGTGCTGGTCGCTGTACGGCACCATGGCCAGGAAGCGCGCGCGCTTGATGGCGGTGTTCAGCTGGCGTTGGTAGATCGCGCGCGTGCCGGTCAGGCGGGCGGGGATGATCTTGCCGTTTTCGCTGATGAAGTCACGCAGCGTGTCGATGTCCTTGTAGTCGATTTCCTCGACGCCAGCGACGGTGAAGCGGCAGAAGCGCTTGCGCTTGAACAGCAGCGACTGGGTGTTGCGCTTCGGGCGCTTGTCTTTGTTGAATTTCTTGAACGTGGCCATTTGGGGACCTCTTGTCGAAAATTAATCTTGCTGAAAATCCTGGATGTGCAGGACCGGATGCTTGCCGTTGCCCGGTGTCGCGAGAAAGCCCTGAAAACGCCAGAGACTTCCCATCGACTGCTTTGCGAGCCGTTCGGCGATGGCGCCGAAGGCAACGGCCTTGAGGGCCGTCTTCACCTGCCTGGGTTTACCTGCCTCCTGAAGCGTCGACTCGTGTTCGAGCTTCAGGTCTATGGCGGGCAAGCCGGCTGGTGTGAATCGCAATGCTCCGAGTTCGGCAACGGAGGCGGTCAGCAGAAGCTGGTTGACCCCGGTTGCCGCAGCGGCAGCAGTCACGCCATCAGTTGTTGTTGGCGGCGTATTCGGCCTGCTGGGCCTTGCGAGCCTCTTCGCGCTCGACCGTCTTCATCATCGACGAAGGACCGGTTTCGGCCTTCTTCTTCTGAACGGTCAGGTGGCGCAGCACGGCGTCGTTGAACTTGAACGCGTGTTCGAGTTCGCCCATCACGGTTTGCTCAGCTTCGATGTTGACGCACAGGTAGTGGGCCTTGTTGAGCTTGTTGATCTGGTAAGCCAGCTGACGACGGCCCCAGTCTTCAACGCGGTGGATCTTGCCGCCGCCGGCCGTGATCAGGCCCTTGTAGCGCTCCAGCATGGCCGGAACTTGTTCGCTCTGATCCGGGTGGATCAGCAAAATGATTTCGTAGTGACGCATGGCACTCCTTGTGGATTCTTCCGAAGAAGAGGAAAAGCCACCTGCAGCGTCGGGCGCAGTGTGGCAAGGCAAAGCCGGCGATTATAGCCCTGTCGCGCGCACTTCGGCAAGCCACCTCAGTCGTTGAGGGCCTTGTCCAGGGCAGCGGCCTTCTCTGGGCCCACCGCGGCGCGGATCTTGGGCGCCAGCGCCAGGAGGTCTTCGTAGCTCGTCGTGCCCTCGACCTGCAGGTTGAGCCGGAACCCCATCAGGCCCAGGCTACCGGTGAGTTGCGTGGCGATGGGATAGGCGTCCTTGTAGCGCTGCTGCTTGCTGCGCCCGGAGGAGCCCACAGCGGGAGCAGCGGGTGCGGCCGGCGCGACCGGTTTCGCCACTGCCTCGGCGGATGCGCCTCCGGCGGCCGGCGATGCTGCGCTGCCCTCCGCTGGCTCGAGCAGGCCCAGCGCCACCATCTGGTCGATGTCTTCGCGGGCAATGCCCATGCCGTTGGCCAGCACCTCATCGACCGAGCGCTTGCCATCGAAAAGGATGAAGGCCGAGCGCTGGCGCGGCGACAGAGGGACCGAGCGGTCCTTGAGAACCTGATGGCCCGTTTGCGTCTTGACAAGAATCATGGTGGTCTTCCCTTCCGGGATGCGCCCGTGAATCTCACAAGTCTGGCATCAATTACGCAATTCGTTTCAATAACACCCCACCGTCGCGGGAATCCCCCCATGGGGATTTCCGCAGTCCGGGCTTCAGCGCTTGGCGAGTTGCTGCCAGGTGTCGATCACGCTGTCGGGGTTCAGGGAAATCGATTCGATCCCCTCCTCCGCCAGCCACAGCGCGAAGTCCGGGTGGTCGCTGGGGCCCTGGCCGCAGATGCCAACATACTTGCCCTCGGCCTTGCACGCCTTGATGACACGGCTCAGCAGCGCCTTGATGGCCGGGTCGCGCTCGTCGAAGTCGGCTGCCAACAGCTCGAGGCCCGAGTCGCGGTCCAGGCCCAGCGTGAGCTGGGTCAGGTCGTTCGAGCCGATCGAGAAGCCGTCGAAGAATTTCAGGAACTCCTCGGGCAGGATGGCGTTGCTCGGCACCTCGCACATCATGATCAGCTTGAGGTCGTTCTCACCGCGCTTCAGGCCATGCTCGCCCAGCAGCGTGGTCACGCGCTCGGCCTGGCCCAGGGTGCGCACGAAGGGCACCATGATCTGCACGTTGGTCAGGCCCATGTCGTTGCGCACGCGCTTCAGCGCTTCGCACTCCATGGCGAAGGCCTCGCCGAAATCGGCGCTCAGGTAGCGTGCGGCGCCACGGAAGCCCAGCATCGGGTTTTCTTCTTCCGGCTCGTAGCGGCTGCCGCCGATCAGCTTGCGGTACTCGTTCGACTTGAAGTCCGAGAGGCGCACGATGACCTTCTTGGGCCAGAAGGCCGCCGCGATGGTCGCGATGCCTTCGGCAACCTTGTCGACGTAGAAGGCGCGCGGCGAGGCGTGGCCGCGGGCCACCGACTCGACGGCCTTCTTCAGGTCGTTGTCGACGTTCGGGTAGTCGAGGATCGCCTTCGGGTGCACGCCGATGTTGTTGTTGATGATGAACTCGAGCCGTGCGAGGCCCACGCCGTGGTTCGGCAGCTGCGCGAAGTCGAAGGCGAGCTGGGGGTTGCCCACGTTCATCATCAGCTGGATGTCGATCTCGGGCATCACCCCGCGCTGCACTTCGGTCACTTCGGTTTCGAGCAGGCCGTCGTAGATGAAGCCGGTGTCACCCTCAGCGCAGCTCACCGTGACCAGCGTGCCGTCCTTCAGCAGATCGGTGGCGTCGCCGCAGCCGACCACGGCCGGAATGCCCAGTTCGCGCGCGATGATGGCCGCGTGGCAGGTGCGCCCGCCGCGGTTGGTGACGATGGCGGCAGCGCGCTTCATCACCGGTTCCCAGTTGGGGTCGGTCATGTCGGTGACGAGCACGTCGCCGGCCTGGACCTTGTCCATCTCGCTGATGTTGTGCACCAGCCGCACGGGGCCGGTGCCGATCTTCTGGCCGATGGCGCGGCCCTCGGCCAGCACCGCGCCCTTGCCCAGCAGCTTGTAGCGCTGTTCGGCCTTGCCCTGCTGCTGGCTCTTCACCGTTTCCGGGCGCGCCTGCAGGATGTAGAGGTGGCCGTCGGTGCCGTCCTTGCCCCACTCGATGTCCATCGGGCGGCCATAGTGCTCCTCGATGACCAGGGCGTACCTGGCGAGCTGCTCGACGTCGGCGTCGCTCAGCGAGTAGCGGTTGCGCTGCTCGGCCTTGACGTCGGTGGTCTTCACCAGCTTGCCGGTCGCCTTTTTCTCTTCGGGTGTGGCGAACTCCATCTGGATCAGCTTGGAGCCGAGGTTGCGGCGGATGACGGCCTTCTTGCCGGCGCGCAGCGTCGGCTTGTGCACGTAGAACTCGTCAGGGTTCACGGCGCCCTGCACCACCGTTTCGCCCAGGCCGTAGCTGGAGGTGATGAACACCACGTCTTCGAAGCCCGATTCGGTGTCGATGGTGAACATCACACCGGCGGCGCCGAGGTCGGAGCGCACCATGCGCTGCACGCCGGCCGACAACGCGACCACGTCGTGCTCGAAGCCCTTGTGCACGCGGTAGCTGATGGCGCGGTCGTTGTAGAGGGAGGCGAACACCTCCTTCATCTTGTGCAGCACGTCATCGATGCCGACCACGTTCAGGAAAGTTTCCTGCTGGCCCGCGAAGGAGGCGTCGGGCAGATCTTCGGCGGTGGCCGACGAGCGCACGGCGAACGAGGCGGCCGGGTTGCCGGCACTCAGCGTGGCAAAGGCTTCGCCAATGGCTTTCTGCAGGTCGGCCGGGAACGGCTGGGCTTCGACCATGGCGCGGATCTCGGCACCGGCGGTGGCCAGCGCGCGCACATCCTCGGTGTCCAGCGCGGCGAGCCGCTTGCTGATCTTGTCGGCCAGGCCGTCGTGGGCCAGGAACTGGCGGAATGCGTGCGCCGTGGTCGCGAAACCGGTGGGCACCCGCACGCCCTGCGGCAGCTGCGAGATCATTTCGCCGAGGCTGGCGTTCTTGCCGCCAACCGCCTCGACGTCGGTCATTCTCAGGTTTTCAAACGGTACGACCAGGGCGGTCGCGTCGAAAAGTGCAGACATGGGGAAGCTCCAGAAGTTGAAACCGGTGCCGCATGCAGACGGCGCGGCACGATCGTTGTCGTTGCTTTGGGTGCGGGCGCGGTGTGCATGGAAAGAATTGGGGCTGGGAAGCGGATTCCCGATAATGGCCCGGATTGTAGGCGTGGCAAGGTTGCCCGCGCCGCAGGACAAGGCCGCATGACCACGCATTCACGCACTGTTTTCTTCATTTCCGACGGCACCGGCATCACCGCCGAAACCTTCGGTAACGCCGTTCTGGCCCAGTTCGAGATGAAACCGCGCCATGTCCGACTACCTTTTACCGACACGGTCGACAAGGCCCACCAGGCGGTGCGGCAGATCAACCACACGGCCGAACTCGAGGGCGTGCGCCCCATCGTCTTCACCACGCTGGCCAACATGGACGTGCTGGAAGTGATCGAAACCGGCTGCAAGGGCATGCTGCTGGACATGTTCGGCACCTTCGTGCGGCCGCTCGAAATCGAGCTGGCTGTGAAGTCGAACCACCGGATCGGCCGCTTCAGCGACGTCAGCAAGAGCAAGGAATACAACGACCGCATCGCCGCGATCGACTTCAGCCTGCAGCACGACGACGGCCAGAGCAACCGTGACCTGGAAGGCGCCGACGTGATCCTGGTGGGCGTGAGCCGCAGCGGCAAGACGCCGACCTCGCTCTACTTGGCAATGCAGCACGGCCTGAAGGCGGCCAACTACCCGCTGATTCCGGAGGATTTCGACCGGCGGCAACTGCCGCCGGCCCTGATTCCGCATCGCAAGAAGATCTTCGGCCTGACCATCCAGCCCGAGCGGCTCAGCGAGATCCGCAACGAGCGCCGGCCGAATTCGCGCTACGCCAGCCTCGAAAACTGCCGCCACGAGGTGAGCGAGGCCGAGGCGATGATGCGGCGCGCCGGCATCCGCTGGCTGTCGACGACCACCAAGTCGATCGAAGAGATCGCGACCACGATCCTGCAGGAGCTGCGGCCCGAGCGGCTGGTCTACTGAGGTTGATTGCTATCTTTTGGATAGCAATCAGCGACAAGAACAAGAGCTACCCGAAAAGATACTGGACCGTGCCGTCCACGCTCGTCACCGGCTGGCACGGCGTGCCCCAGACCGCCTCGATCAGCCCCGGCTGGAGCACCTCAGCCGTCGTCCCCTGCATCAGCCCGCCCGAAGCGCCACCCAGAACCACCACCTCGTCGGCGTAGCGCCGCGCGAGGTTCAGGTCGTGCAGCACGGCCACCACGCCCACGCCGCGTGCGGCCCAGGCGCGCAGCAGGCGCATCGCCGAATGCTGGTGCGCGAGGTCGAGCGCCGCAGTGGGCTCGTCGAGCAGCAGCCAGCGGGTCGCGCCGTCGGGCCGCGGATGCCAGAGTTGGGCCAGCGCCCGAGCCATGTGGGCCCGCGCCTTCTCGCCACCCGACAGGGTGTTGAGGACGCGCGGCGCCAGCGCCGACACGTCGGTCAGCCCCATCGCCTCTTCGACGATCGCGTCCTCGTCGCGGCCCGGCGATCGGCGGTGCGGGTAGCGGCCCAGCGCCACGATCTCCTGCGCTGTGAAGTCGAAGGCGACCGCGCTCTCCTGCGGCATCAGGGCCCGGCGCAGCGCCAGTGCCGGCATGCCGTGGTCCTCGAGCGGACGGCCGTCGAGCATCACCCTCCCCCGCGTCGGCGCGCGCTGGCCGGCCAGCACCGACAACAGCGTCGACTTGCCCGCGCCGTTGGGCCCGAGGATGGCCGTTACCCGGCCCGGCGCCAGGTGAACCGAAGCATCGGCGAGCAGCGTCTTCGCCCCGACGCGGACCTCCACACCGGCGCAGCACAGCGCCATCGGATCGCGTGGCATCGCAGTCATATGCGCCCCTTGAAGTGCCGCAGCATCCACAGGAACATCGGCGCGCCGATGAACGCCGTGAGCACGCCCAGCGGCAGCTCGGCCGGCGCCATCACCGTGCGGGCCACAGTGTCGGCTGCCAGCACCAGCGCCGCCCCAAGCAGAGCTGACGCCGGCAACACCACGCGGTGATCGGGCCCGGCCACCATGCGCACCCAGTGCGGCGCGATCAGGCCGATGAAGCCGATGATCCCGGTCGTCGCCGTCACCGCCCCTACAGCCACGGCCGTGACGACGATGGCGCGCCGCTTGATGCGTTCGACGTCCACGCCGAGCAGCGCCGCCTGCGCCTCGCCCAACGCAATGGCGTTCAGCGGCGCCGCCAGAGACCGCGCCGCCACGCACGACAGCAGCACCGCCGCGCCGACCAGCAGCACGGCGCTCCAGCGCGCACCGCCCAGGCTGCCCAGCAGCCAGAACTGCAGGCTGCGCAATTGCTCGTCGGTCGCCATCACGCTGAGAAAACCAAGCCCCGCGCTCGCCAGCGCATTGACCGCGATGCCCGCCAGCAGCATCAGCGCCATGCGCGTGCCACCTTCGCTGCGCGACAGACCGTAGATCAGCAAGGTCACCGACAGCCCGCCGCCGAATGCCATGAGCACCAGCGTCCAACTGCCCAGCGTGCGCGGCAGCACGGGCCACAGCCATGCGCCGAGGATGATCGTCACGCCCGCCGCCAGCGCCGCGCCACTGCTGATGCCAACAAGCCCCGGGTCGGCCAGCGGGTTGCGGAACAGCCCCTGCATCAGCGTGCCCGCCACGCCGAGTCCCGCACCCGCCGCCACGCCCAGCACGAGGCGCGGCAGGCGGATGTTGAGAAACACCAGGTGCTCGGGCGATTTGTCGGCGCCCTGCCCCAGCGAGGTCAGCACGCCCCAGAGTTGCGGCAGGCTGATGGCATACGCCCCCGAAACAGCCCCCACCACGAAGGCGGCGACGAGCAGCAACGCACTGCCGCCCAGCACGGCCTGTGCCGAGAAGCGCTGGCTCATGCGGTGGCAGCCAGGAATTTTTCGTGCAGTTCGGCGATGGCCGCAGGCATGCGCGGGCCGAAGCCCAGCAGCAGCAAGGCGTCCTGCGTGATCAGGCTGCGCTTCTTGAACGCCGGCGTGAGCGCAAGCTCGGGCCGCTGCCAGAACTTGTCGACGCCGCCGTGGGCTTCGATGCTCTGCGTGCTGGTGAGGATGATGTCGGGCGCGGCGCTGGCCATGGCTTCGGCGGTCATCGGCCTGTAGCCCTGGAAACCGCCGAGTGCGTTGACGCCGCCCGCAAAGCCGATCACCGAGTGCGCAGCGGTCTTCTCGCCCGAAACCTGCGGGCTGGCGCTGTGCGACAGCACAAACAGCACGCGCGGCTTGCGCCCCTTCGACGCTGCGGCCACGCGCTGTTGCACTTGGCTCCAATCGGCATCGAGCTTCGCCTGCAGCTCACGCGCCTGCGCCTCGCGCGCAGCGGCGCGGCCGACGGCCTGTACCTTGCGCTGCACTTCGCCCCAGCTGTGGTCGGCCTCGATGATCTCGACCTTGACGCCCGCGCTGCGAACCTGGTCGAGCACCACGGCCGGACCCGATTCGTTGGTGGCGATGATCGCGTCGGGCTTCAGCGACAGCAGGCCCTCGGCCGACAGCTGGCGCATGTAGCCGACCTTCGGCGTGGCACGCGCGGCAGCGGGATACAGACTGGTGGTGTCGGTGCCGACAAGCTGCGCTTCCGCCCCTAGCAGGTAGACAACTTCAGTGATCGCGCCGCTGACGGTCACGAGCTTGGGCAGCTTCGCGTTCTGCGCGAACAGGGGCAGCGCGGTGGCGCCCAGCGACGAGGCGCCGAGCAGGCGCAGCACGTCGCGGCGCTGCAGCGAAAAACGATCGTTCATTTCGTGAAAGGAGGTCATGGGGCCTCGGTCGCAAGTTGAAGACGCGGCAGCTCGCGCACGATGCGACGCCATTCCTCGCGCTCCGGCATGCCGGGCTTGCGCGCGCCGAAGAACATCGCCATCAGCTCGCCCTGCTGGTCGAAGGCTTCGACCGAAGTGACAACGCCGTCGCTGGTCGGCTTCTCGACGATCCAGACGCTGGCGATGCGGTCTTCACGCATGTGCAGGTTGAAGCCGGGGTCGAGCACGTTGAGCCAACGCATCGGCGTCGCGTTCTCGCCGTGGCCCTTCATTTCCATCGGTTCGATGCGTACCACCGGGCCGGAGTGGATCTGGATGCAACCTGGGCTGCCGACGAAAACCATGATCGGCGTGCCGTCGAACGCGGCTTCGTTCAGCAGGCCGCTGATGGCACTCAGTTCGGCGCGCTGAGTGAACTCGCCTTCGGTCAGGCGAAAGCTCTGTTGGCGCTCCACGCCGAACTTGTTCAGCAGGCCGAAGAACTCGTGCGTGTCCTGCATGCCGCGCCAGGCTTCGGCGAGGCCTGCCGTGTCGATGACGCTGTCTTCGCGCGGCACTGCCTTGTCTTCGGGCGCGGCAAACACCACGGGTTCGTCCGGCGCGGTGAAGCTGTCGATGACCGACTGGAAGGCATCGCGGTCGGTGGCGTCGCGCACGAAGATCTTGTGCACGGCCACGCCCTGCGCATTGAAGAACTGCAGGCTCAGAGACGGCAGCACGCCCGGGTTGGCCGCTGCCTCGCTCACCGCGAAGCCCGCATGCCAGCGGCTGAAGAACAGCCGCAGGTCGATGGCCTCGCCCAGCGCGAGCCCCATCGCGTCGCTGCCCGACACCTTTTCATAGACACCGGTCTTCTCGTGCACCGTGGTCTCGTTGCGCGTGAGCGCCAGCACGGGGCCGCACAGCTCCAGCGCCTGCAGCAGCTCGACCCACGGGCCGTGCAGTCGCGTGGCGCGCAGGGCCTTGTCGTGCGTGTCCATGTGCGCGGCCACCGCTGCGCCTTCGGACAGGCCCATGGCCGCAGCGGCGTCCTTGTGGCGCATGCCCTTGGCGCGCAATGCGGCGAATCGGTCTCGGATGTCTTGGGCGTTGATCATCGGGTTTCCTTGTTGTGGCGAGAGCGGGGTGCGGCGATCAGAAGTCCGCCACGAGCGACACGTTGAAGCTGCGGCCCGGCTGGGTGTAGGCGTCGCGAATCGTCGAGGTCGAGGTCAGGCCGCGCACGTCGCTCCACATCCAGTAGCGCTTGTTGGTGAGATTGACGATTGCCGCGTTCAGGCGCAAGTCCTTGCGGATGCGCCACTGTGCGCTCAGGTCGAAGGTGGTGGCAGCGGGCGTCCGGAACTGGGTGCCGGTCGTGACCTCGGTGCCGTCGATGTCCGACCACTTCTTGCGTGCGTGGTTCACGGCGTCGAGGCGCACGCTCCACACCGGCGCCTGGTACTTGACGCCGACGCTGGCCTTGCTCGGGTCGATCGAGTTGAGCGGCCGGTTGTTGGTGCGGTCGCGCCCGCGCGTCTGGCCATAGGCGAAGGGCACGGAGAAGCCGTTGCCGTTGTCGGTGAAGTCGAGTTCGCCCTTGATCTCGAAGCCGCTGATGCGCGCGCGCCCGATGTTGACCGACTGGAAGGTCGCCGGATTGGTGCGCGAGCCGAACACGCCGCCGACCTGGCGGTCGTTCTCGATCAGGTCCTTGTAGTCACCGGTGAACGCGGCCACGTCGAAGCTCAGCACGCCGGTGCGCCCGCGCACGCCGAGCTCGATGTTCTGGCTCTTCTCGGGCTTGAGGTTCGGGTTGGGAATCGTCCTGTAGCCCGAGATCACGTTCTCGAAGAAGTTGTTGACCTGGAACGCGTTGGGCGCCTTGAAGCCAGAGGCGTAGTTGCCGTACACGCTCCATTGCGGCGTTGCGCGGAACAGCACGCCGAGCTTGGGCGATACGGCCGAGCCCGAGAGCGACACGGCCTGCGCGCCGAAGCCGGCCTGCTTCGCGTCGAGCGAGAAGCGGTCGAAGCGGATGCCCGGCGTGATGCTCCAGCGGTCGTGGATGAATTCGTCCTGCACGTAGAACGCGGACGAGGTCTCGCGCGTGTCGGGAAAGCGCTTGAGCGGGAAGGTCTCGCCGGCCGGGGGTACCAGGCCGGTCTGCAGGTTCTCGACGTTGGTGCGCGTGTAGTCGAAGCCGTAGGTGATCTTCTGTGCCCAATCGCCCGTGCGCACGGTCTTGTCGGCCTGCAGGCCGAACTGCCAGGTGCTTTCGTCGTAGGTGACGTCGCGCGTGCGGTCGGCTGCGGTGAAGCGGTCTTCGTAGATGAACTCGCGCGACTTCGCCTTCTGGTAGCTCACCACGGCGAGCAGGCTGTCGGCCATGACGGAGTTCAGGCGCAGGCGGCCGTCATAGGTGAAGCGGTCGCGCTGCAGGTCGTTCTTCGCGTTGAGGCCGATGACCGAGGTGGACGCATAGGGCGGCTTGGCGACGCCCGAGAGCAGGTCGTAGCGGCTGGTCTTCTCGATGTGCTCGAAGGTGAAGCCGTGGCGCTGGTCGGCATTGGGCGTGAGGATGACCTTGGCAAGCAGCGCCTTGTTGCGATCGCGCTCGGGGTTGGGCGTGGTGCGGTCGACGTTGGCGGCGTTGTTGGTGCCCATGTTCTCCAGCGCGCTGGAGCGGCCCATGTTGGCCGAGATGAGCCACTGCAGCGTGTCGTTGGCCTTGCCCGCCAGCGTGACGCCACCATGCGTGCCGTTGTCGTCGCCGCTGTAGCCGATGCTGGCGCTGCCGCCGAAGCTCTTGCCGTCGCGCAGGTAGGACGACGGATCGCGCGTGATGAAGTTCACCAGGCCCGCGAGGCCGTCGGAGCCATAGAGCGCGGAGGCCGGCCCCTTGATGATCTCGATGCGCTCGACAAGGCTGATGTCGAAGTAGTCGCGCCCGAACGCGTTGGCGCTGAAGACATAGCTGCGCGGCGTGCGGATGCCGTCCGT
Organism: Variovorax sp. YR566; assembly: GCF_051992195.1. NCBI lineage: Bacteria > Pseudomonadati > Pseudomonadota > Betaproteobacteria > Burkholderiales > Comamonadaceae > Variovorax > Variovorax sp. YR566. Next base: position 4,903,403 of record NZ_CP197092.1, read on the forward strand.
CAGCAGCAGCACGCGGTTGCCGTCGAGGCCACGGATGTTGAAGCCCGCATTGCTGTCGCGGCCGGTGTTGCCCTGCGCGAGGCCGAAGCGCGCGGGGGCGCGCTTGACGGACACGTTGGGCAGGTCGCGCACCGCGTCGCGGATGTCGGTGATCTGCTTCGATTCGATGTCGTCGCGGTTGATGACCTCGGTACTCACCGGAAGATCGTCCCTCGCCTGCTCCGAGCGCGAACCGCTCACCACCACTTCATTGAGCGCCGCGACGCGCTGGGCCCACGAGGGTGCCGACAGACCGAGCCCGGAGGCGACCAGGCAAGGCAGGAGGGCAAGGCGATGGGAGGGACGTCGGTTGAGTTTGGAGGCCACGAAAAAAGGTCCAGAAACAGTTAAAGAACTGCTTGCTGGACCTTCAGGCGCAGAAGACTGCGCGAACGACCTGGCTGGCAATGAAGGGCTGTCGCCCAAGCCTTCTATTGTATGAGAACAATTCTCATTGAAACAACTTAAGGCTTACTCAAGCAGGGGCCGATGTGCGGATCAGATGGTCGAACGCACCGAGCGCCGCCTTCGCGCCGTCGCCGGCCGCGATGATGATCTGCTTGAACGGCACCGTGGTGGCATCGCCCGCTGCGAACACACCGGGCACAGAGGTCTGGCCGCGCGCGTCGACGATGATTTCGCCGTGCTTCGACAGCTCGACCGTGCCCTTGAGCCAGTCGGTGTTGGGCACGAGGCCGATCTGGATGAACACGCCTTCGAGCTTGACCTTCTTCAGCTCGCCCGTGGCGCGGTCCTTGTAGACCAGGCCGTTGACCTTCTGGTCGCCGGTGATCTCGGTGGTCTGTGCGTTGGTGAACACGTCGACGTTCTTCAGGCTCCTGAGCTTGCGCTGCAGCACGGCGTCGGCGCGCAATTGCGTGTCGAATTCGATCAGCGTGACGTGGCCCACGATGCCGGCCAGGTCGATCGCCGCTTCGACGCCCGAGTTGCCGCCACCGATCACCGCGACGCGCTTGCCCTTGAACAGCGGACCGTCGCAGTGCGGGCAGTAGGCCACGCCCTTGTTCTTGAACTCGTGCTCGCCGGGCACGTTGATGTTGCGCCAGCGTGCGCCGGTCGAAATGATGACCGACTTGCTCTTGAGCGACGCGCCGCTTTCCAGCTTCACCTCGATGAGGTCGCTGCCGGGCACCAGCGCTTTTGCGCGCTGCAGATTCATGATGTCGACCTCGTAGTCGCGCACATGCTCTTCGAGCGCGTGCGCGAACTTCGGTCCTTCGGTTTCCTTGATCGAGATGAAGTTCTCGATGCCCATGGTGTCGAGCACCTGGCCGCCGAAACGCTCGGAGGCAACGCCGGTGCGGATGCCCTTGCGCGCTGCGTACACCGCAGCTGCCGCGCCGGCAGGGCCGCCGCCGACGATCAGCACGTCGAACGGGTCTTTGGCGGCGATCTTCTTCGCTTCGCGCTCGACGCCGCTGGTGTCGATCTTGGCGAGGATTTCTTCCAGGCTCATGCGGCCCTGGCCGAACTCGGTGCCGTTGAGGAACACGGTGGGCACAGCCATGATCTGGCGTTCCTTCACTTCTTCCTGGAAGGTGCCGCCTTCGATCATCGTGGTGCGGATGCGAGGGTTCTGCACCGCCATCAGGTTCAGCGCCTGGACCACGTCGGGGCAGTTATGGCAGGTGAGCGAGACGTAGATCTCGAACTCGAAGTCGCCGTCGAGCGCCTTGATCTGGTCGAGCACTGCCTGCTCGACCTTGGGGGGATAGCCGCCGATCTGCAGCAACGCAAGGATCAGCGACGTGAATTCATGGCCCATCGGCAGGCCGGCAAAGCGCGGGCCGTGGTTTTCGCTCGGGCGGTTGACCGAGAACGAGGGCTTGCGATGGTTGTCGTCGCGGCTTTCGGTCAGCTTGACCAGCGGGGACGATTCGGCAACGTCCTTCAGCAGCGACAGCATTTCGCCCGAGGCCTTGCTGTCGTCGAGCGAGGCGACGATCTCGATCGGCTGCGTGGCGCGTTCGAGGTAACTCTTCAATTGGGCTTTGGTGCTTGCGTCGAGCATGAGGGACTCTCTTTCGATAACTGAAAACTATCAACTGGGGACAAAAAAGCCCGGGGCCTCGTGAGCGCCCGGGCTTCGCACGCAGGCGCTTAGATCTTGCCGACGAGGTCGAACGAGGGCTTCAGCGTCTCGGCGCCTTCGGTCCACTTGGCGGGGCAGACTTCACCGGGGTGTGCGGCGACGTACTGGGCAGCCTTCACGCGGCGCAGCAGTTCGGCAGCGTCACGGCCGATGCCGTTGTCGTGCACTTCGATGGTCTTGATCTTGCCTTCGGGGTCGATCACGAAGGTGCCGCGGTAGGCCAGGCCTGCGTCTTCGCCTTCTTCGATCAGCACCTGGAAGGCGCGGGCCAGTTGCTGGCTCGGGTCGCCGATCAGCGGGTACTGGACCTTGCCGATGGTGTCCGAGGTGTCGTGCCAGGCCTTGTGGGTGAAGTGGGTGTCGGTCGACACGCCATACACCTCGACGCCGAGCTTCTGGAATTCAGCGTAGTGGTCGGCCAGGTCGCCGAGTTCCGTGGGACACACGAACGTAAAGTCCGCCGGGTAGAACACCACGACCGACCATTTGCCCTTGAAGTTGTCGTTGCTGACGGGCACGAACTTGCCGTTGTGATACGCGGTGGCCTTGAAGGGAATGATTTCGGTATTGATCAGGGACATGCTGGTTCCTAGTGGTGGTGACTGATGAAAAGGGCGAAGCATCAGTATAACTACCAATCAAGTTATTTTGATAGTTGATATCTATCAAAAGTATTGCAAGTCGCTATGTTCACGATGAGCCTGGAGCCTCCTTTTCGAGGCCGCAATACGAACGTGTATCACCATCACACGCATGCAGACCGGCGCAGCATGGGATTGCTTGCAAGTGCCACCGCGCCCCTCTGACAATCGCTGTTTTCAGAACAAGGAAAAAACCATGAAGGGCGACCCCAAGGTCATCGAACATCTGCAGGCGCAGCTCAAGAACGAGCTCACCGCGATCAACCAGTACTTCCTCCACTACCGCATGCTCAAGCACTGGGGTCTGGACAAGCTGGCGAAGAAGGAATACGAGGAATCGATCGGCGAAATGAAGCACGCCGACAAGCTGATGGACCGCATCTTCATGCTCGACGGCCTGCCGAACCTGCAGGACCTGGGCAAGCTGAACATCGGCGAAGACGTGCCCGAACTGCTGCGCTGCGACCTCGGTGCAGAAACCGGCGCGCAGGCCACCATCAAGGACGGCATCGCGCATTGCGAATCGGTGCGCGACTATGTCTCGCGCGATCTGCTGCAAGAGATCCTGGACGACACCGAAGAGCACATCGACTTTCTCGAAACCCAGATCGACCTGATCGACAAGGTCGGGGTGCAGAACTACCTGCAATCGCAGATGGGCGAACTCGAGTAAGGCAAAGCTCTCGCACCAGCCAATCAACGGGACTTCGGTCCCGTTTTTTATTGCTTTACGTAACTTAACTCTGCACGAATAACAGTCATTCTCATTTGCACGGATAAAATCCGCGCCTTCGATGACTGCCACCCGCCCCGACAACCGCCGCCGTGCCTACTGGCTCAAGACCCTGCACGAATGGCATTGGGTGAGTTCGGCCATTTGCCTCATCGGCATGATCCTGTTCAGCGTCACGGGCTTCACGCTCAACCACGCGGGACAGATCGAGGCCAAGCCGGCCGTCACGAAATTGAGCGGTTCGATCGACGAAGCCCTTCGCGCACAACTCGAAAAGCAGTTGCCCGCCGCCAAGGCCAGCAAAGGGAAAGCGCCCTTGCCCACCGAACTCCAGACCTGGGTGCAGACGCACTGGGACGTCGGCACCGCCGGCCGCGAGGCCGAGTGGTCGGACGACGAAATCTATCTCTCGCTCCCCCGCCCCGGCGGCGACGCCTGGCTGCGCCTGAGCCTGGCCGACGGCGAAATCGAATACGAGCGCACCGACCGCGGCTGGCTCTCCTACTTCAACGACCTCCACAAGGGCCGCAACACCGGCGCCGCGTGGAGCTGGTTCATCGACATCTTCGCGGGCGCCGCGCTGGTCTTCTCGATCACCGGCCTGTTCATTCTCAAGATGCACGCAGGCAACAGGCCGTTCACCTGGCCGATGGTGGGCATGGGGCTCGTCGTGCCGGTGCTGCTCGCGCTTATGTTCATTCACTGATTCATTCATCAATCGTCGATCCAGGAAAAGAGGTTTCCCGTGCACGTTCGCTATTCACTCGCGCCGCTGGCCATGTCGGCGCTGTTCGCAGCCCCGGCCTTTGCGTCGGGACTGGCCGTCAACATCGAGATACCCCGGCTGAACGTCTCCGAGTACCACCGCCCCTACGTGGCGACCTGGATCGAGCGCGCCGACAACACCGTCGCCGGCACGCTGGCCGTCTGGTACGACGTGCGCACCAAGACCAACAACCCCGAGGGCGAAGGCACGAAATGGTTGAAGGACATGCGCCAGTGGTGGCGCCGCGGCGGCCGCGAACTCGCGGTACCGGTCGATGGCGTGACGGGCGCCACCAAGCCCGCCGGCAAGCATCAGCTGAGCTTCACCGAAGGCACGGCGCCCATGCCCAAGCTCGCACCGGGCGCCTACAAGCTCGTGGTGGAAGCCGCGCGCGAAGTCGGTGGCCGCGAGGTCGTGAGCATTCCCTTCCAGTGGCCGCCGACGGCAGCCGCGCAGCCAACTGCCACGGGCAAGGAGGAGCTCGGCGAGATCAAGCTCGAACTCAAGCCCTGAGTGGCAACACACAGCCACCCGCTTTCACCGCCAGCCCGTCACATCAAGGAACTGCCATGACCCATTTCAACCTGCGCGCTGCCTCCATCGCCATTGCCCTGTCAGCCGCCGCTTCGCTCGCCCAGGCGCACAACGCCTGGCTGCTGCCCTCTTCCACCGTGTTCTCCAAGGCCGACACCGTGAGCGTCGATGCCGCGGTGTCGAACGACTTGTTCGTTGCCAACCACGCACCGCTGCGGCTCGACGGCCTGCAGATCACCGCGCCCGACGGCAGCACCATCAAGCCCGAGACCGAAGCCAAGCTCAAGCTGCGCAACGTGTTCGACGTGAACGTGGCGCAATCGGGCACCTACCGCATCGCCGTGATCAATGCCGGCGCCTTCGCGAGCTGGAAGGACAAGGCCACGGGCCAGACCAAGCGTGCGCGCGGCACGGCCGAGACCATCGGCAAGGAAATCCCGGCCGATGCGCAGGACGTGACGGTAACCCAGTCGTCCGGCCGCATCGAGACCTTCGTGACGGTCGGCAAGCCTTCGGCGCTCAAGCCGACCGGCCAGGGGCTGGAGCTGATCGCCACCGGCAGCCCGACCGACCTGGTCAAGGGCGAGAAGGCCACCTTCACGCTGAACCTCGACGGCCAACCCGCCAAAGGCCTCGAAGTGACGGTGACGGCAGGCAACACCCAGTACCGCGACAAGCTCGAGGAAATCAAGCTCAAGACCGACGACAAGGGCCAGTTCAGCGTGACCTGGCCGGCCGCCGGCATGTACTGGCTCGACGCCAGCACCAAGGACAACAAGACCACGGTGCCGCAAGCCAAGGAACGCCGCCTGAACTACGCGGCCACCCTTGAAGTGATGCCCTGACACAGCAAGCCACCTTGGGCATTTCGTTCAGCACCTGGCGCGCTGGCGGCTACGCCAACGCGGCCGTACCGCGCCCTGCCGATCCCGCGACCCTGCAGCAGTTGGGCGGACAGACCATGGGCACCACCTGGTCGCTGCGCTTCGACAATCCGCGGATGCTGCCGCTGGCGCAGGTGCGCGCGGCCGTCGAGTCGGCGCTTGGCCGCGTGATCGCGCAGATGAGCCACTGGGAGCCGGACTCGGACATCAGCCGGTTCAACCGGGCGCCGGCCGGGTCGCTGCACGTGCTGCCCGCGGAGTTCGCCGAGGTGATGCGCTGTGCTGCGCGATGGGCAGCAGCCAGCGGTGGTGCGATCGATCCGACGGTCGGTCCGCTCGTCGCTTGCTGGGGCTTCGGCCCCGAAGCGCGTGAAGGCGGCCTACCTGCTGCAAAGGCCCTGGCCGATGCGCGTGCGCGCGTCGGCTGGTCGCGGCTGGCCTTCGATTCGGTCGATGGCTCGCTGCTGCAACCGGGCGGCGTCGCGCTCGACCTTTCGGGCATTGCCAAGGGCTTCGCGGTCGACCACGGCGTCGAGGCGCTGTGCGCACTTGGCCTTGTCGACCTTCTCTTTGAAGTCGGCGGGGAGTTGCGAGGCACCGGGCAACGTCCCGGTGCGCAGCCCTGGCAAGTGCTCGTCGACGGCGACCCGACCAAGGCGCGGCGCGTTGCGCTCGCCGACATGACCATCGCCACTTCGGGCGACCGCTGGCATCGGCGCTCGCACGAAGGGCGCCACTGGTCGCACACCATCGATCCGCGCACGGGCGAGCCTGTCGCTCATGCACTGGCCAGCGTCACCGTGTTGCACGCGGAATGCATGCAGGCCGACGCGCTGGCCACCGTGCTGACGGTGCTGGGCCCGGACGAAGGATTCGACTTTGCGCAGCAGCACGACGTTGCCGCGCTGTTCGTGAGCCACGGCGACGCATCGCCTGCGGCAAAGGCCACGCGCGCGTGGCCCGCACCGGCCGGGGCATGAACGACCTCACCTTGCGCGCGCTGGGTGCGGGTTCCACCGTGGTGGCGTATGCGGCGCTTTGTGCGTCGATCTACATGCGCGAGCGCAGGCGTCAAGCCGCTGCCGCACGCGACGCCGTGGCGCTCTCGGGGAGCGGCGACGAGCCCCCCGTTCTCGTGCTGTTCGCCAGCCAGACCGGCCAGGCCGAAGCCATCGCCTGGCAGACCGCGCGGCAGCTGAGCGCCGCAGGCATGCCGGCTCGCGTGATGGAGCTGAACACGCTCGACGCCCCGACGCTTGCCGCCGCGCGGCGTGCACTCTTCATCGCAAGCACCTACGGCGAAGGCGACGCACCTGATGGCGCCAGCGTGTTCGCCGAACGCGTGATGATGGATTCGCCACCCAAGCTGCCTTCGCTGCGCTATGCCGTTCTGGCGCTGGGCGACCGCCAGTACGCCAACTTCTGCGGCTTCGGCCGCGCGCTCGACGAGTGGCTGCTTGCGACGGGCGCCAAGCGCGAGTTCGATCGCATCGAGGTCGACAACAGCGACCCTGCGGCACTGGCCGCATGGCAGGCGCAATGGGGCGATATGCCAGCGGCCGACGACAGCGCGACGACTACCAGCTTCACGCAGTGGCGGCTCGTTGCACGCGAGCGGCTCAATCAAGGCAGTGCGGGCGCACCTGTCTTCCACCTCGGACTTGTGCCGCAGGCCGGTGCGATGCCGCATTGGGTTTCGGGCGACCTGGCGCAGGTGGCGGTGGCGAGCGATCCGGCGCGCCCGCGCGACTATTCGATCTCATCCGTGCATGCCGACGGCGAACTGCAATTGCTCGTCCGGCAGGAGCAACATCCCGACGGGACGCTTGGTGCTGCGTCAGGGCTGCTCACGTCCACCCTCAGCATCGGCGACACGGTGGCCTTGCGGCTGCGGCCTCATCGGGGATTCCGCCTGGATGGCAACGAAACGCGGCCGCTGATCCTCATCGGCAATGGCACCGGCCTGGCTGGTCTGCGCGCGCACCTGCGGGCCCGTGCCGCCGCGGGCAGGCACGACAACTGGCTGGTGTTCGGCGAACGCCAGGCGGCCCACGACTTTCTTTATCGCGAAGAAATCGAAACCTGGCAGGCCAACGGCGTGCTGCAGCGGCTCGACATGGTGTTCTCGCGCGATCAGGCGGAGCGCTTCTATGTCCAGCACCGACTGCTGCAGTCGGCCGACGCCTTGCTGCGGTGGCTGCACGACGGCGCGGCCGTCTATGTCTGCGGAAGCTTGCAAGGCATGGCGTCGGGCGTGGACGCCGCGTTGCGGCAGGTTGCGGGTGAGGCGCTGGTGAATGAGCTGACAGCCGGCGGGCGCTATCGCCGCGACGTCTATTGAGGCCCGCACGCCTGCTTCAGTTGCGCGATAGCAACAGAAAGTAAAACTTTCGGATTAGAAAGTGCTCCATCTGTGTTTCGTCGTATTGAGAAGCAATATCATTCGCAGCGATTTACAAACGCTTTGTAAGTCGACTCACCCAGCCAGTCCGCCCTCGCTTCTCCAGAAAACGCAGGCCGCCAGGACATCGCCAGTCGAGTCCTGCTGCCGCCCTTTTCGGAGAAGAACTTCATGGCCTACATCAAGAGCCGCAAACACACCGTTTCGCGCGCCGTTCCACACCTCTCAGGCGCTGCCGCCGCCACGCTGATGGCCATTGCGGCCCCAGCCGCTCTCGCCCAATCGGGTGGCGCGCTGCCTGAAGTCCGCGTGCAGGACTCCACCGCCGCCGACTACAAGACCGACAACTCGTCGAACCCCAAGTTCACGGCTCCTCTGGTGAACACGCCCCAAACCATCCAGGTCATCAAGGAACAGATCATTCGCGACCAGGGCGCGACCACCCTGACCGAGGCGCTGCGCAACACGCCCGGCGTGGGCACCTTCTTCCTCGGGGAAAACGGCAACACCAACACTGGCGACGCCGTCTTCATGCGCGGCTTCGACAGCTCGAGCGCGATCTTCGTCGACGGCATCCGCGACCTGGGCTCGGTGTCGCGCGACGTGTTCAACATCGAACAGATCGAGGTCGTGAAGGGCCCGTCGGGCACCGACGTGGGCCGCACCTCGCCCACCGGCTACATCAACCTCGTCACCAAGAAGCCGAAGCTCGAAGACAGCTTCCTGGGCTCGATGAGCTTCGGCAGCGCAGACTTCAAGCGCGGCAGCGTCGACTGGAACAAGTCGCTCAGCAGCGCCAACGGCATCGGCGCGGCGTTCCGCCTGAATGCAGTAACCGAAGACGGCGGCGTGGCCGGCCGCGATTTCGTCAAGAACAAGCGCACGGCGATCGCCCCGTCGTTGGCCCTCGGCCTGAACAGCCCGACGCGTATCTTCCTCGACTACCTGCACGTCAAGCAGAACAACATTCCCGATGGCGGCGTGCCCACCATCGGCCTGCCGGGCTACAGCACGCCTGACGCCACCGCGATCACGCGCGGCCTGGCGCGCCGCACCTACCTGAACGCCGCCGCGCGCGTGGATTCGAGCAACTTCTACGGCACCAGCTCGGACTTCGACAATGTGACCGCGGACATGTTCACCGCGCGCATCGAGCACGACCTGACGCCCGACATCACCATCCGCAACACCACGCGCTACGGCAAGACCTCGCAGGACTACATGCTGACGTCGTTCATGGGCGGCGGCCTCACGGCGTCGGCAACCGGTGTCGGCCAACTGCCGGCCGCGAACGCGGGCTTCCTCAACACGGTGATCCCCACGATTCCCGCCAGCTGGACCGTCACGCGCAACCTGCCCACCAACAAGGACCAGGAAAACACGATCTTCACCAACCAGACGAGCGTGTCGGCCAAGTTCAACACCGGCAGCATCAGCCACTCGTTCAACGGCGGTCTCGAATTCATCCGCGAGAAGCAGACCGCCAACAACTACTACGCTGCGGGCTACCCCAGCGTAGGCACCACGCTGGCAGCAGCCGGTTCGTGGCCAGCCGCCAACCTGTACAACCCGAACCCGTACGTGAGCGGCTACAACCGCATTGCCAACGGCACCGGCTCGGACGGCAGCACCGACACCATCGGCCTCTACGCCTTCGACACGCTCAAGTTCAACGAGCAATGGCAGTTGACCGCCGGCCTGCGCTATGACCACTACTCGACCACGTACAACGCCACCGCGCTGACGCTGGCACGCACCGGCAACGGCCCGCAGACCTCGACGATCACGCCGACCAACCTGAAGCTGTCGGACAACCTGCTCTCCGGCAAGATCGGCCTGGTCTACAAGCCCACCGAGAACAGCAGCGTCTACGCGGCCTACGGCACCGCCGCACAGCCGCCGGGCGGCGCCAACTTCCAGCTGGCCGCCAGCGGCACCGGCAACAGCGCCGGGCGCACCGACTTCCTGCCGCAGAAGGCCAAGACCTACGAGGTCGGCACCAAGTGGGACGTGATGAACAAGCGCGTGGCCCTGACGGCGGCGCTGTACCGCACCGACGTGAGCAACGAAGTCGTGCAGGACGCGGTCTCGCAGCAGTACTTCCAGACCGGCAAGAAGCGCGTGCAGGGCGTCGAGCTGGGCGTATCAGGCGCGCTGACCGATAACTGGGGCGTGAGCTCGGGCTTCACCACCATGAACACCCGTGTGGCGAGCGGCCCCTCGGTGCTGGCCGATGGCTCGACCGCCCTCGCCTACACGCCGAAGAAGGCCTTCACGCTCTGGACCACCTACCAGTTCCCGTTCGGCCTGACTGTCGGCGGCGGCGCCCGCTACAACGGCAAGCTGCAGCGCGGCACCGACGGTGCGGTGGGAACGCCGGCGTACGTCGATTCGTACTGGGTGTTCGATGCGATGGCCTCCTATCGCATCAACAAGAACATCGACATCCAGCTGAACCTGTACAACCTGTTCGACAAGGACTACGTGGCGGCCATCAACAAGAGCGGCTACCGCTACACGCCGGGCACGCCGCGCTCGGCCAAGATCACCGCGAACTTCGCGTTCTGACGGTCCTTGCGCGCGCCGGGCTTGCCCGGTGCGGTGCGAAACTCGAGCCCCGGCCCGCGCTGGGGCTTTTCTCATTGCGGAGTTCCTGAAAATGATGCTGCATGTGCCCGAAGTGCTGAGCCCTGACCAGGTGCGTGAAATGCGCACCGCGCTCGACGCCACGCAATGGACCGATGGGCGCGAGACGGTCGGCGCACAAGGCGCGCAGGTCAAGCGCAATCGCCAGTTGCCGGAACAGTCGGCCGTCGGCCGGGAGCTGGGCAACATCGTGCTGGCCGCGCTGGCCCGACACTCGCTCTTTTTCTCGGCAGCGCTTCCGTCGCGCTTCGTGCCGCCGCTGTTCAATCGCTACGAGGGGGGCGAGCATTACGGCGTTCATGTCGACGGTGCGGTGCGCGCCCTGCCCGGCAGTGGCCAGCAACTGCGCACTGACCTGTCGTGCACCCTCTTCCTGTGCGACCCCGAAGACTACGAGGGCGGCGAACTGGAGGTGATCGACACCTACGGCTCACATGAAGTGAAGCTGCCGGCCGGCGATCTCATCCTCTACCCGGCCAGCAGCCTGCATCGCGTTCACCCTGTGACCCGGGGTGCGCGGATCTGCTCATTTTTCTGGCTGCAGAGCATGGTGCGAAACGATCAGCAGCGCAGCATGCTGTTCGAGCTCGACCAGAACATCCAGAAACTGCGCGCGCGCCTCGGCGAATGCGAGGAAACGGTGGCGCTGACCGGGCACTATCACAACCTGCTGCGGCTCTGGTCGGAGGTCTGATTCCGGGGGCACAAGATGTTGCATGAATCAGTAACACATAGTTATTGCAAATGCGATGGATTCTTATTTATAATCAACCACATCCAACAGCCAGCCAACTGCCGCTTTCACAGCCATGATCGTTTGCGTCTGCCGCCGAGTCTCCGACCGAGAAATCGCACGCCATGTGCGGGCCGGTATGACTTTTGACGAAGTGCAATTCGAACTTGGCGTGGCCACCCAGTGTGGTCAATGTGAAGGTTGTGCGCGCGATATCGTCGCGCAGTGCAGCGCTTCGCATCCGGTCGCCGCGCTGAATTGCGATTCGGGTCCGAGAGCGATCCAGCTTGCCAACTCCATCAAGGAAAGCAAGGCATGGAACTCGTCTCGGCACTCGGCGGCAGCCTGATTCTGGTCGCAGGTTCGGTCTGGTGGATCTTTCGCAAGTAGCGCGCGTGGCGTCTTCGTAGCGGTTTTGCTGCAATCGGGGCACCTTTCGCGGTGCCCGCATTCGAATGGTTGATCGTGTCTGACCGCTTTGCCCCCCCCCCATCCGTCCTTGGCCTTTCGCGCAATGTCGTCATTGCCGGCGGTGTCATCCTGTTTCACGCGGCCGCGCTCTGGGCGCTTCAAAGCGGATTACTGCGCCGCGCCGCCGAAGTGGTGATTCCCGTCGAGATACTGAGCCAGTTCGTCGAGCCACCGAAGCCGAAGGCGGACCCGCCTCCGCCGCCTCCCCCGCCGCCCCAACCCAAGGTGACCAAGGCGCCGCCTCCGCCGCGGCCCCAGGCCATTCGCGAGCCAAAGCCCACGCCGGCGCCCATGGCGCCCGTCGGCGTCACGGAACCGCCCCCACCGGCAACGCCGCCGGCACCTCCCGCTCCACCGGCGCCGCCCGCGCCACCACCTGCCCCCCCGGCGCCACCGGCCGTGCAGTTGCCGTCGAGCAATGCCGACTATCTTCAGAATCCGAAAGCCACCTACCCCGCCATGAGCAAACGGCTCGGCGAACAGGGCAAGGTGATCGTGCGAGTGCTCGTCGGTGTCGACGGTCTGCCCAAGAGCGCCGAGGTCAAGAAATCCAGCGGCTTCGATCGCCTCGACGAGGCGGCCGTGGAATACATCATGAAATGCCGGTTTGTGCCCGGCAAGGTCAACGGCGTGGTGCAGGCCATGTCCTATGACGCCCCCGTCAATTACGTCCTGAACTAATTTTTCTCTGGAGCAACTTCGTATGGATTCCCAATTTGGCTTGATGAACGTCTGGAATCAGGGCGATTTCGTCACCAAGGCCGTGGCGGTGCTGCTGGTCGGCATGTCGCTCGCGTCGTGGATCGTGATCATCGTCAAGGCACTCGATGTCGTCCGCTACAAGCGCCTTGCCAAGCATTCGCAGGACTTCTGGCACAGCGAAGACTTCGCCACCGCGCTGAACAAACTGGGCAAGGACGACAGCAACCCCTTCCGCGCGCTGGCCCTTGAAGGCCGCGAGGCGGCTGCTCACCACCGCAACACCAAGGCCCATCTGCACGATGCGCTCGACGTGAGCGACTGGATCACGCGCGCACTGCGCAATGGCATCGACGCCTTCACCGCCCGACTGCAGACCGGCCTCGCGATCCTGGCTTCGGTCGGCTCCACCGCGCCGTTCATCGGCCTGTTCGGCACTGTCTGGGGCATTTATCACGCGCTCATGAGCATCAGCTCGGCCGGCCAGGCGACCATTGACAAGGTGGCTGGCCCGATCGGTGAAGCGTTGATCATGACGGCGCTCGGCCTTGCCGTGGCCATTCCCGCGGTGCTGGGCTACAACGCACTGGTGCGCGGCAACAAGTTCGTGCTGACCAAGCTCAACGCCTTCGCCCACGACCTGCACGCCTACTTCGTGACCGGCGCCCGCGTCCAGAGCGGCAGCGGCGATGCCGTCGTGGTTCCGCTCAAGAAGGGCTGAGCATCATGGCTTTCGGAACGCAAGACGAACCCGATGAGGTGATGAACGAGATCAACATGACGCCGCTGGTCGACGTCATGCTGGTGCTCCTCATCATCTTCATCATCACCGTGCCGGTGATGAAGCACGCAGTCAACATCGACCTGCCGCGCGCTTCCAGCGAGCCAGAGCAGCCCAAACCGCAGAACATCCTGTTCAGCGTCACGGCTGACGGTTCCTACTACTGGAACGAACAGAAGATCGACGACAGCGAGCTGCCCAACCGCCTCGCCGCCGAAGCCGCCAAGGAACCGCAGCCCGAGCTGCACATCCGCGGCGACAAGGCCGTGCGTTACGAGCGCGTGGCCAAGGCGATGTCGGAAGCCCGTGAAGCCGGTGTGCGCAAGATCGGCTTCATCACGGAGCCTGAAGCGAAGTGATCTGAAATCGCAAGCCAAAAAAAGTTGATCGCGACGATTGACTTTTTATTGCGAATCATTATCATTCACTCATCGCTTCGATAAGGGAACTCCAGATGCCAGCCACACCGAATGCCTTTTCTGTCCTGAACCATCCTTCGCTCGACCAGTCGGGTGGCGGCCATGCGTCCATCCAGGCAACGCGTCCGGTGCCGATGGTTGAAAGCACGGAGCTTCTGAAAGGAAGCAAGACCGTGGGCATCATGCACAACGGTTCTCTCTACCGGCTTCAAGCCACCAAACTCGGCAAGCTGATCCTGACCAAGTAAGTCGTCCAGCCCGCCCTTCGCGCAAGTTTCATCGTGGGGCGACTCAAGGAGATTCATCTCCGAAGGGTCGTTTTTTGCTAGCCAACGGTTCGCCGACTAGCCAAGCTTTTTTTCACGCTGAAGCAGCCCAAAAGAAAACGCCGACCTCGAAGTCGGCGTTTTGCTTTGTGCGGAAGAAAAACTCAGAGGCCGAGAGCCGCAATGCCCGCCTTGGCAATCTGGGCATCTTCATTCGACTTCACGCCGCTCACGCCAACAGCGCCGATCACCTGGCCGTCCTTGACGATCGGCACGCCGCCCTCGAGCAAGCCCTGCACTTCGGGAGCCGTCAGGAACGCCGTGCGGCCGCCGTTGATGATGTCTTCGTAGACCTTGCTTTCGCGCCGGCCCATGGCTGCCGTGTGCGCCTTGGCAGGAGCGATGTGCGAAGACAGCGCCGCGGCGCCGTCCAAGCGCTGCAGCCAGAGCAGGTTGCCGGCGTCGTCCGAGATCGCGATCGTCACCGCCCAGTTGTTCTTCAGGGCCTCGGCTTCAGCCGCTGCGGCAACGGCCTTGACGTCGGCGAGTTCGAGGAAAGATTTGGTCTTCATGATGAGCTCAGTTTGCGTGAAAACCCGACAGCATAACGGCCATGCTGCCAGGGGTGTCTTCAGGGCTTGAGAACACCCCGCATACGGTCTTTGCGACACCCCCTCTTGCAGCCCCCTAGAATGCGCCCAACTGCGTCATTGCAGCAATCACAGGAGCTCCGGCCATGAACGACCGCGTCACCACCCTAGATACTTCAACAGGCTACGGCCAGCCGCTGGCGCAGGCTGAACGCCAGCGCGTACTGCGCAACACCTACTGGCTGCTTGCACTGAGCATGCTGCCCACCGTTCTGGGCGCCTGGGTCGGCGTGAGCACCGGCATCACCCGCTCGCTCACCGGTGGCCTGGGCCTCATCGTCTTCCTCGGCGGCGCCTTCGGCTTCATGTTCGCCATCGAGAAGACCAAGAACTCCGCCGCCGGCGTGCCGGTGCTGCTGGCCTTCACCTTCTTCATGGGCCTGATGCTGTCGCGCCTGATCGCGATGGTGCTCGGCTTCAAGAATGGCTCGGAACTCATCATGACGGCCTTCGGCGGCACCGCCGGCGTGTTCCTCGTGATGGCCTCGCTGGCCACGGTCATCAAGCGCGACCTGTCAGGCATGGGCAAGTTCCTGTTCGTCGGCGCGCTGGTGCTGATGTTCGGCGCCATCATCAATGTGTTCGTTGGTTCGACCACGGGCATGCTGGTCATCTCGGTGGCTGCCATCGGCATCTTCTCGGCCTACATGCTCTACGACCTGAAGCAGATCATGGACGGCGGCGAAACCAACTACATCAGTGCCACGCTCGCGCTGTACCTCGATCTGTTCAACGTGTTCCAGAGCCTGCTGGCGTTGCTGGGAATCTTCGGCGGCGAGCGCGACTGAACGAACGAACAAACGAGCGAATCGCGCTCACCAGAACAAAGGGCCCCGAGGGGCCCTTTTTCATTCCAGCTCGAAGACCGCTATCGACTCGACGTGCGCGGTGTGCGGAAACATGTTGACCACCCCCGCGAATGTGCAGCGGTAGCCCGCCTGGTGCACCAGCAAGCCGGCGTCGCGCGCGAGCGTCGACGGATTGCAGCTCACATACACGATACGCTTGGGCGGCGTCCAGCCATCGGTGCGCAACTCGGGCTGCTGATGAAGGTCGGCCATGGCCTTGGCCAGCGCGAATGCGCCTTCGCGCGGCGGATCGACCAGCCACTTGTCGGCGCTGCCGTCGGCGACCAACATCGCCGGCGTCATGTCGAACAGATTGCGCGCCACGAAAGTTGCAGGCGACAACGCACGGCGGGCCGACGTTGCGGGCTGATTTCGCTTGAAGTTGTCGGTCGCGCGCGCCACCAGCGTGTCACTGCCCTCGATGCCCAGCACCTCGCGCGCCTTGCTCGCCAGCGGCAGGGTGAAGTTGCCGAGGCCGCAGAACCAGTCGATCACGCGCTCGTCCGACTGCACGTCGAGCAGGCGCAGCGCCTTGCCCACCAGCGCCCGATTGATGTGCGGATTGACCTGCGTGAAATCGGTGGGCTTGAAGGGCATCGTGACGCCGAACTCCGGCAACCGATACGCCAGCGGCGTGCCGCCCTCTTCCAGCAGCTTCACGGTTTCCGGCCCCTTGGCCTGCAGCCACCACTGGACGCCTTCGTTATCCGCGGCAAAGGCCTTCAACCGATCGATGTCCGCACGCGAGAGCGGCTCGAGGTGACGCAGCACCAGGGCGATCGTGCCGAGCCGCGTGGAATCGGGTGCGTCACCGCAGGCCAGTTCGATCTGCGGGCATGTCTCGCGCGCATCCATCGAACCGATCAACGCGCGCAGCGGCATCAGCATCTCGCTGACCTGCTTCGGCAGCACCGGGCACACCTGCATGTCGGCCAGGTAGCGGCTCTTGCGCTCGTGAAAACCGATCAGCACCGTGCCCTTCTTGACCACATGGCGCACCGAAAGACGCGCACGGTAGCGGTAGTGCCAAGCCGGCCCTTCGAGCGGCCGCAGCAGGTTCTCGGGTTTGACCTTGCCGAGGTGCCACAGGTTGTCTTCCAGTGCGCGCTGCTTCACGGCCACTTGAGCGGCAGCATCCAGGTGCTGCATCTTGCAACCGCCGCAGGCGCCCGTGTGCAGGCCGAAATGCGGGCAGCCCGGGCGCACCCGCTGCGACGATTCGCGGCGGATGGTCGTGACCGTGCCCTGCTCCCAGTTGTTCTTGCGGCGATGGACATTGAACTGCACTTCCTCGAAAGGCAATGCGCCTTCGATGAACACGACCATGCCGTCGGCCTTGTGCGCCACGCCCTGCGCATCGAGGTCAAGAGACTCGACCTGCAGCCATTCTTCGCCGGGATTCGTGGGGACTTTCTTTTCTTCGATGGATTCCGTCATCCCCCGATTGTCTCAGCGTGGCCGGCCCCCCCTAGAACAGCGCGTCGCGGCCCACGCCCGAACGGGCCAGTTGGCGGCGCATCTTGGCCAGCGCCTCGTTCTGGATCTGCCGTACACGCTCGCGCGTGAGGCCGAGGCGCACGCTCAGCACCTCCAGCGTTTCGGGCTCGCGGTCGTGCAGGCCATAGCGCCCCTCCAGCACCTCGCGTTCGCGCGCATCGAGGGCGTGCACCCATTGGTCGAGCAGGCGTTCCACCTCGTGCGTGTGCGCCACGCCAGTCGGACTACTCTGCTCGTCTTCAGAAGCCACGGTATCGGCCAGCGTGAAGCCCTCGTCTCCCCGGGCATCGCCCGCATCCAGCGAGCGCGGGGCCTCGGACAGGGCAAGCAGGTCGGCTACCGCCTGCACCTCGCGGCCCAGCAGCGCGGCAATGTCTTCCACGCGCACGCCGTCGGGCCGGTGCGCAAGGAATTCGGCGTCGCCTTCGAGGGTGCGGCGAGCCCTCAGAACTTGCTGCAGTTCGCGCACCACATGCACCGGCAGCCGGATCGCACGCGCCTGCGTCATGACAGCGCGCTCGACAGACTGGCGGATCCACCAGGTCGCATACGTGGAAAAGCGAAAGCCGCGTTCGGGCTCGAACTTGGTGATGGCGTGCATCAGGCCAAGATTGCCTTCCTCGATGAGGTCGGACAGCGGCACGCCCCGGCCCAGGTAGCTCTTGGCGATGTTGACCACGAGCCGCAAGTTGTGCTCGATCATCGATTGGCGCGCGGCGAAGTCGCCAGCCCGCGCGGCGCATGCAGTCTGGTATTCCTGCGCGGGCGTGAAGAGCTCGGTGCGCCGGACCTGGCGCAGGTAGATGGTCAGCGCATCCGCGCCCTCGCCGCCAATCAGTTCGCTCGCGACGCCATTGGGCAGCGCGGTGTCTGTCGACGACGGATCCACGCCTTCTTCTTGGGGACCAGCGCTCTCGCTGGTGAACTCGCGCTGACCCTTGCTGGAAGATGGGCTGCTGCCCCTGCCCGCCGACCCGCGCACAGGCAACAGCGTGCGGCGGGGGCGGGAGGCAGCCATGGCATCACCGGCCGGGCAGGTAGCGCGAAGGATCGACGGGCTTGCCCTGGCGGCGAATCTCGAAATGCAGCTTCACGCGATCAGCATCGCTGTTGCCCATCTCGGCGATCTTCTGGCCCTTCTGAACCGACTGGTCTTCCTTCACGAGCAGCGTCTGGTTGTGCGCATACGCCGTGAGGTAGGTGTTGTTGTGCTTCAGGATGATCAGGTTGCCATAGCCGCGCAGACCTGCACCCGCATAGACCACACGACCGTCGGCGGCGGCCAGCACGGGGTCGCCCGCCTTGCCGCTGATGTCGTAGCCCTTGTTCTTGGCTTCGTCGAAACCCGCGATCAGCGAACCGCTGGCAGGCCAGATCCAGCCGAGGTCTTCATCACCCGAGTTGCCGCTGCCAGGACTGGCTGGGGAAGCCGTAACCGGGGCCGGTGGCTTGCTCGCACCGCTGGCAGGCGTCGTGGGCACCACCGCAGGCTGCGGCGTCACAGGCTTCGTGACCGCACCTTCGGAAGAAGTGGCCGGAGGCGTCGCGGGCGCGGCCGCAACAGCCGTTCCCGAACCAACTGGCGGAATCACGCGCAGCACCTGGCCGACTTCGATCAGGTCTGGGTTATCGATGTTGTTCCAGCGAACGATGTCCTGCCAGCGCTGGCCGGTTTCATTGCCGATACGGCGGATCGTGTCGCCCGGGCGCACAGCGTAGTAGCCAGGCTTGCCATAGTTTTCGATACCGGCGAGTGGCTTGCCGTTGGCATCTGTGGTGATGGGCGGGCCGCCGGGCACTGCTGCGCCTGGCGCGCGCGTCATGGTGCCGCGGTCTTCGACCGGTGCCGGCCCACGCGGTGTGGAACAGCCCGCGATCACGAGCACAAAGGCCAACGTGACGCCAGCGAACCAACTCCGATTGCCAAAACCCTGCATTTGTTATTCCTTCAAGCGATACCTGATTTTAGGGGGACAAAGTGAACCGCCTCAAGAATGAGCCGCTCCAGTCCCCGTGAGGTCTTGTCGATGACGACAAGGGCTTGACCACCACTCGCTGATTGGGTCGGCGCCACGATGCGGCCGCCCACCGCGAGCTGCGCAATCCAGGCCTCGGGCACCGCCTCGCCGCCTGCCGCGGCAATGATGCCGGCATAGGGCGCGCCCTTGGCATAGCCGACCATCCCGTCGCCCAGCATCAGGTGCACCGTGGCCAAACGGAAGTGCCGCAGGTTGGCGCGCGCTCGCTCGTGCAGGCCACGCAGGCGCTCGATGCTGTAGACCTCGGTCGCAACATGATTCAGCACGGCCGCCTGGTAACCGCAACCGGTGCCGATCTCGAGCACGCGGCCCAGTTTGTCCTGCGGCTTTCCTGCCAGTGCGGGTGCACCCATCAGCAGCTCGATCATGCGGGCCACCACGTTGGGCTTCGAAATGGTCTGTCCCAACCCGATCGGCAGGCTCGTGTCCTCGTACGCCTGGTTGACCAGCGCACTGTCGACGAAACGATGACGCTCCACGGCGCCCATTGCGCGCAGAACGCGCGGATCGGAAATTCCTTGTGCCGCGAGCCTCTGCACCATGCGCGCGCGCACAGCATCAGATGCCATCGAGGGCGTGGAGTGCACCAAGGGCTTGGCCGGCGCGGCGGGCATGCGCCCACGCGTGGCGGCAGAAGCAGTAGGTGTCAGGCGAACGGGGAAACTGGGCCGCTGTGTGGCCATGTCAGTTGCCGAGACGGGCCACCGTCTCGCGCCATTGGCCGAGGTTGGCGTGGTCGGTCAGGTCGATCTGCAGCGGTGTCAGCGCGATGTGGCCGGCTGCAGTGGCATGGAAGTCGGTGCCTTCGCCGCTGTCCTTGGCACCGCCCGCGCCGGCGATCCAATACATGGTCTCGCCGCGCGGACTGTCCTGCGTGATCACCTTCTCCGCCGCGTGGCGGCGGCCGAGCCGGCAGACCTTGACGGGCTTCAACTCGTCGAAAGGCAGGTTCGGCACGTTCACGTTGAGCAGGAAAGCACCGCCGTCGAGCATGCGTTCGCGTTCGATCTGCTGCACCAGCCGACGCGCCACCTGGGCGGCCGCATCCACATGTGCCCAGCCCTTTTCGATCTGCGAGAACGCAATGGCCGGAATGCCGAACAGATAGGCCTCCATCGCCGCACCGACCGTGCCCGAATAGATGGTGTCGTCGCCCATGTTGGCACCGTTGTTGATGCCGGAAACCACCAGGTCGGGCCGATAGTCGAGCAGGCCCTTGAGCGCAATGTGCACGCAGTCGGCCGGGGTGCCGGTCACATAGCGAAAGCCGTTGTGCGCCTCGCGCACGTAGAGCGGTGCCGCCAGGGTCAGCGCGTTCGACTTGGCGCTGTTGTTGTGCTCGGGTGCAACCACCTCGACCTCGGCGATGTCCTTGAGCGCGTCGTGCAGCGCGACGATGCCCGGCGCCTGAAAGCCATCGTCGTTGGAAATTAGTATCTTCATGGTGTCCTGGATGCGCTCAGATTGTAGGCGTCGGGTGCGTCGCAGCAGGGACAAGCCCACCCCACCGCGCCACCTATCATCGCCCGCATTCATTGGCCGAACATTACCTACCCGAAGGAGACCCGAGCATGCACGCATGGCTTTGCGAAAACCCCACCGGCGTCGACGCGCTGACCTGGAAAGAACTGCCGACACCGACACCGGGCCCGGGTCAGGTGCTGATCGAAATCAAGGCGGCGAGCCTGAACTTCCCCGATCTGCTGATCGTGCAGAACAAATACCAGATGAAGCCGCCCCTCCCCTTCGTGCCGGGCTCTGAATATGCGGGCGTCGTCCAGGCGGTCGGCGATGGTGTCACGCACCTCAAGGTCGGGCAGAACGTGGCCTGCCTTTCGGGCACGGGCGGCTTCGGCACCCACACGCTGGCGCCAGCCGCGCTGTGCATGCCACTGCCTGAAGGCTTCGGCCACGTCGATGCGGCGGCCTTCATCATGATCTATGCCACATCGTGGCATGCACTGATGGACCGCGCGCAACTCAAGGCCGGCGAAACCGTGCTGGTGCTCGGCGCGGCCGGCGGCGTGGGCACGGCGGCCATCCAGATCGCAAAGGCTGCAGGGGCCAAGGTGATCGCGGCAGCCTCCACCGACGAGAAATGCGAGCTTTGCCGTTCCATCGGCGCCGACGCGACGATCAACTACACGACACATGCGCTGCCCAACGGTTTTCGCGACGCCATCAAGGCCGCCACCGATGGCAAAGGACCGGACGTCATTTACGACCCGGTGGGCGGTGATTTTGCAGAGCCGGCCTTTCGCTCCATCGGCTGGCGCGGCCGTTATTTGGTCGTCGGTTTTGCGTCCGGCCCGATTCCGTCGCTGCCATTGAATCTGACGCTGCTGAAAGGCGCTTCGCTGGTCGGCGTGTTCTGGGGCGATTTCGCCAAGCGAGAACCCAAGGCCAATGCACAGATGATGGCGGAATTGGCGCACTGGTACGGTCAGGGAAAGATCAAGCCAGTGATCGACAGCACGATGCCGATGGCGGAATTGAAGGCCGCATACGCCCACATGGGTTCGCGCGGCGTTAAAGGAAAACTGGTGATGGTGAACTGAGCGCGTCACCCCTCAACGCCCAATAAAAAAGCCCGCGCATGCGGGCTTTTTTATTGGGCACCTGCCCAGCGAAAACAGGGGCACTTACTTGATCTCGTAATCAGAAAGCGACTTGCCTGCGGCCAATGCCTCAGTCACCCAACGCGGCTTGCGGCCACGGCCACCAGACCAGGTTTCGCCCGTCGGGCCGCGGTATTTGGCGGCAGCCTTGGCCGGAGCGGCTCCCGCACTGCGCTTGGCCGCGCCCACACGGCCGGTAAGTTTCAGATCGGAAGCCGTCAAACCGTATTCGGCGATCTTCTTGCGCAACTCTTCAACCACGCCTGCGCGTTCCTGGTTGCGCAGGTCTTCAGCCTGCTTGCGCAATTGCGCAATCTGCTCGTCATGCTTCTTGATCTGGGAATTGATATCGGCGAGGGTCGAAGCCATTGTTGGACTCCTGAAATTGAAAACGGGTGGATTTTAATTCAGTTTACATTTGCCACAAGTACCTTACCGAGCGAAAAAAATGGCGGCGCATTGCATTAATGCAACAACTCGCAACGTAAAGCGCACCACTTTGGACGCGTTATATGCGAGTGAGATGGGGAAAAGAGTCTGCGGCGCGCAGGCAGAAGAAGAAGTTGCGGCGGCCAGAAATGGCAACGCCGGGGCAAGCCCGGCGCTGTGATCCTTTGAGTGCTATTGCGCAATAGCACAAAGGAGATATGAGATATTTTTTGGGGTGGCTGATGGGACTCGAACCCACGACGACCAGAATCACAATCTGGGACTCTACCAGCTGAGCTACAGCCACCGCAGAGCCTACGATTGTAGCGTTAAAAATCGCGGTTTTGACGGCAGCAATCAATGGCGAGGCTTGAAAGCCACATTTTCACCCGGCCGCCATTGGCCCGCCCGGGGTCACACCCTCCTGAATCTTGATCGAGCCATCAGATCTCTCGTGCGTGCCGATCAACAGTCCGCTGGCAATAGCGTGTTCGTGCAAGGCATCGACGATCTCGTCGCGGCCGGGAGTGTCTGAAAGCTCCGGAACGCTTCCAAGCGCAAACAACTGGAACGCGTATCGATGGACCCCGTGCCCAGGAGGCGGATCGGGCGGCAGCCAAGCTGCCTGCAGCGTCGAATTGCGCCCAACGTGCAATCCCGCGCCCTCATTACCCTGACTGGGAATGGCAGCCTCGGCCAGCGCCCCGCTGTCCACCGCAAGATTCACCACGATGGCATGCACCAGCGGATTCGGCGTGGGTGAATCGGCGTCTTCCACGATAAGCAGCAACGACGCCGCGCCAGCCGGCAAGCCGGTCCACTGGAGCGGCGGCGATACGCCTTCTCCATCAGCGGTATAGCGCCTCGGCAGCGGCGCATGGTCCGCAAAGGCCACACTGGTGAGCGCAATGGAGGCCATCCCTTCCCGCATGCCGAGAGTGTTGAAGACGATGTTGTCCAGGCCGGCGCGCACACCCTGCAGCGCCTGGCCGATGACTTCGGGCAGTTTTTCGAGCATGCGAACGGTGTATCGCGGCGCTGGCAGCGGACCTGTAGGACGCGGCGCAGCCTCCACGTCACGAAGTCCGGCACAAATTCTCGTGTGCCTGTTCGATGTGCGTCGCCGGCACCGACACGCATATCGCTCCGCTATCATGAATGCGGCCCGCGCAGACGGGCATGGCTTCTGGCCACTTCCACCACTTCACCACCAAAGGAATTTCTTCATGAGCATCGTCTGGACTATTCTGATCGGGTTCGTCGTGGGTCTTGTGGCACGGGCCGTCAAGCCGGGCGACGACTCCGCGGGCTTCATCGTCACCACCATCATCGGCGTCGCAGGCTCGCTGATCGTCACGTACGTCGGCCAATCGCTGGGCTGGTACACCGCCGGCCAGGGCGCTGGCTTCATCGCCTCCGTGCTGGGCGCGATCGTGCTGCTCATCATCTACGGCCTGATCAAGCGCAAGAGCTGATGCGAAAAAGGGGCCGTGCCGCTCCGCGCGCACGGCCACCGTGATGCCCCGCAAACCACGCGCCAAGCATCATGTCTATGTGGTCGAACTCGACGACCGCGTATGGAACAACGGCCGCTTCAGGCGCGCCAACCCCGACTACCAACTCGGCAAGCCCTTCGTCTACGTCGGCATGACCGGCCTGGACCCCGACATCCGTTTCGACAAGCACAAGGCCGGCATCCAGGCCAACACCTTCGTGCAGGAGTTCGGCCTTCGCTTGCTGCCCGCGCTCTACGAACGCTACAACCCGATGACCTACGAGGACGCGCGCCTGATGGAGGTCGACCTCGGCATCGCGTTGCGCAAGGCCGGCTACGGCGTCTGGCAGGCCTGATGCGGCAAGCCTTCAGGAGTAGGTGATCCAGTCTTCATACGCCGGACCATCCAGGTGCGGCAGCGTGTTGTAGGTCACGAGCATGTGCCGCTTGGGCGTGAAGGCGAACTCGGTCACCGACGTATTGCGGATGCGCAGGTTGAGCTCGATCGTCGTCTCGGCGCTCGTACCGAGCACATGCCCCACCGCCGTGCTGATCGGCCCCCCGCTCGACACCACCAGTACCTTCGCACCATGGTGCTTGTCACGCACGTGGTCGAGCGCCGTCGTCACTCCAGCCAGAAAGTCGACATAGTTCGGCATGCCGACTGGCGCCGTCTTGCCCTGCATCCACGCGCTCAACCCTTCGCGCAGCAGGCGGAAGTGGTGACGGTACATCTCGGGCGAATCGGGCTTCTGCAGCTGGCCTTCGTGGATGGTGGCGATGACCGCTTCGCTGTCGTACTCGTTGAGGCCGGGCCACGGCAACACGTCGTCGCGCTCGAGACCAAGGCCCTTGGCGATGCCTTCCCACGTCTGGCGATGGCGCTTCAACGTGCCGGTGATGACGGCATCGAACTTCATGCCGCGCTCACGCCAGTACTCACCGAGGCGAACAGCTTGGCGATGTCCGAGTTCGCTCAGGTTGTCATAGTCGGCAGCGCCAAAGCTGGCCTGCCCGTGGCGCACGAGGTAGAGGGTTCCCATGCACGGGATTCTGGCAAGAAGCGAAGACGCCGCTTGTCCCTCGTGCGACCAATTCGCGCGGCCATGAAAAAAGCCCGAGCCTTTGATTGGCTCGGGCTTTGTCTGGCGACGCTCGTGTGTATCAGCGGCCCGCAGCAGTCGGCAGGGTTTCTGCCGGCTTCGGCACCAGGATCTCAGCCTTGAAGCGGTCCTTCAGCATGTTGTAGTAAGCGGCATCTTCAGCCGCGGACACGGACTGGCCGACCTGCGCCTGCTCCTGTTTTGCGAGCTCGGGTGGCGGCGGCGTACGCGGAACAATCTTGGTCACGCGGACCACGGAATAGCCCTGCGCGCCGAGGTCCACGCCCACGATCGCGGGAAGCTTGGAGCCATCCGCACGCAGCGCGGCGTCGATGACCGGCAGCGGCTGCGATTGCGCGTCGCGGCGCGACACCGTCACGGGTGCGCCGAAAGTCGCGCCGTCCGCCTTGGCGGTCCACGCGGCGAGCTTGGCCTCACCCTCGGTCTTGGCCAGCACCGCAGCGCGCTCGGTGACAAGCTGCGCACGGATCTTGTCCTTCACGTCGGCCAATGGCACCGGGTGCGCCGGCGTGTACTTCGTCACGCGGCCCGAAGCAAGCTGGCTGGGGCCGACTTCGATCGCTTCAGTGTTCTGCTTGCGATCGAGCGAGTCGGCTGCGAACAGCGCGCTCAGGAAGTTGCGGCTGGCCAGCGGACCGGTGGCGCCCGGTGCAGGCAGGCGCGCGACGTTGTCTGCCGTCTTGATCGTGAGCTTCAGCTTGTCGGCCGCCGGCTTGAGGCTCTCGGGCGACTGGTAGACGGCATCGGTGAATGCTTCGGCAGCCTTCGCGAACTCCTGGGTCGCCTGCTGCGAGCGCATGTCGTTCTCGATGGTCGCGCGTACCTGCTCGAAGGGCGGCACCTGCGCCGGTTTGATCTCGTTGAGCTGAACGATATGGAAGCCAAACTCTGACTCGACTAAGTTGCCAATTTCGCCCTTCTTGAGCGCAAATACAGCATCGTCCAATTGCTTGGCAATGAGACTCCCCTTTGGCCCCATGTCAAGCTGACCACCATTTTTCGCCGTCAGATCATCTTGCGAGTTTTTCCTGGCCAAGTCGGCGAAAGTGTTGGGCGCCTTCTTCACATCGGCCAGCAGTTGCTCGGCCTTGGCCTTTGCCTTTTCGCGGTCGGCGGCAGACATGCTGGCCGGCGCGGTGATCAGGATGTGGCTGGCGCGGCGCTCTTCCTTGGTGCCGAAGCGCGAGGCATTCTGTTCGTAATAGGTCTTGAGGTCGGCCTCGTTCACGACGACGTTCTTCTTGGCCGCCTCGAGGTCGAGCACGAGGTATTCGATGCTGGCCTGCTCGGGCGCCTGAAACTGTGCCGTGTGGTCCTTGTAGTAGGTCTCGATGTCGGCATCGCTCACCGTCACCTTCGATGCGAAGCTCTCGGGGCTGAAGCGGGCCACCTGGATTTCGCGGCTGTCGTAGAAAGCGTTGATGGTGGTGGCGGCCAGTGCCGGCGGCGTGAAGGCCGTGCCCGAAACGCCCAGCAGCACTTGCTGCGTTGCCATGTCGGAGCGCACCGACGCTTCGTACTGTTCAGGCGTGCGACCGGTCACACGCTGGAAAGCATCGCGGTCGAATTTGCCGTCGGGTGTACGGAACGCAGCCAGGCCAGTGTCCTGCGCAAACATGCGCGACAGGCGGTCTTCAGACACCGTCATGTTGGCCTTGGCAGCCGCTGCGGCCAGCACGCGGTCGCGCACCATGCGTTCCAGAGTGGCGTAGCGCAAGGCATCGGAGTCAAGCAGCGTCGGGTCGACGTTGGGCGATTGCTGGCGAATGCGATCGGTCTCAACGCGGTGCTGCTGATCCCATTCGGGCTTCGTGATGTCGTGGCCCTCGATGCGGGCTACCTTCTCGTCGCGACCGGAGCCCTGGTAGCGCTCGACACCGAAGAGCACGAACGAGGGAATGATCAGCAAGAACAAGAAAATCATGACGATCTTGTTGTACTTGCGGAAGAAATCAAACATGCTTGAACACTCTTTTTCGACGGCTGTCGGACGGCAATAAAAAAGGCGAACTTGTGGTTCGCCTTTGCATCGGGTGGTGGTGGGTGCTGAGGGGCTCGAACCCCCGACCTACGCCTTGTAAGGGCGCCGCTCTACCAACTGAGCTAAGCACCCCACCGGGAATACTTTCCGAGTCTAACGTCTTAGTTCAGCGCGTCTTTCAGCGCCTTGCCTGGACGGAACTTCGGAATCTTGGCTGCCTTGATTTTAATCGCGTCGCCGGTACGGGGATTTCGGCCGGTGCGGGCCGCGCGTTTGCCTACTGCGAAAGTGCCGAAACCGACGAGCGAAACGGAGCCGCCCTTTTTGAGCGTGGTACGAATGGCGCCGATGGTGGATTCGAGCGCACGGGTCGCTGCGGCTTTGGAAATATCGGCGTTCTTTGCGATGTGCTCAATCAGTTCGGTCTTGTTCACAAGGGCCCCTTGTAGAAAAAAAGTTGGTCGGCTTCCGTCAGCTGCGACCTGGCCGCAAACGGTGCGACTCAAGAGCCTGGCAGGCCTGACGCCTCGGCAGCGCACTGCCAGCGAGGATTACAACCACTGGTCTGCAGGGTGTCAATAAGACACAGAGCCATGCCGATCAGCGGAGCGCGCGATTTTAGGGGCCTTTCGTGAACTCCTTTTTCAAAGCGCCTCGGCGATCGCCTTGCCGAGGTCGCTGGTGCTGGCCGTCCCGCCGATGTCCGGGGTGCGTGGTGCTCCGCTTTGGGGCGCGAGCACCTTCTCGATGGTCGAAAGAATGGCGTCGTGCGCCTGCTTGTGGCCCAGAAACTCCAGCATCATCGCGCCGCACCAGATCTGCCCGATCGGGTTCGCGATGCCCTTGCCGGCGATGTCGGGCGCCGAGCCATGCACCGGTTCGAACAGCGAGGGCATGGTGCGCTCCGGGTTGAGATTGGCGCTCGGCGCGATGCCGATGGTGCCGGTACAGGCCGGGCCCAGGTCCGACAGGATGTCGCCGAACAGGTTGCTCGCCACCACCACGTCGAAGAAGTCGGGCCGCTGCACGAAGTGCGCGGTGAGGATGTCGATGTGGAACTTGTCGAGCGTGATGCCCGGGTAGTTCTTGCCCATCTCGGCCACGCGCTCGTCCCAGTACGGCATGGTGATCGAGATGCCGTTCGACTTGGTGGCGCTGGTCAGATGCTTCTTCGGCCGCGATTGAGCGAGCTCGAACGCGAACTTCAGTACCCGGTCGACGCCCACGCGCGACATCACGGTTTCCTGCACCACGATCTCGCGCGGCGTGCCCTGGTACATGCGCCCGCCGATGCTGGAGTACTCGCCCTCGGTGTTCTCGCGCACGATGTACATGTCGATCTCGCCGGGCTCGCGCGGCGTGCCGTCGCGCCGCACCACCGGGGCGATGATGCCGGGCATCAGGCGTGCCGGACGCAGGTTGACGTATTGGTCGAACTCGCGGCGGAACATCAGCAGCGAGCCCCATAGCGACACGTGGTCGGCAATCTTCTCGGGCCAGCCGACCGCGCCGAAGAAGATGGCGTCGTGCCCGCCGATCTGGTCCTTCCAGTTGTCGGGCAGCATCTGGCCGTGCTTCTCGTAGTAGTCCCAGCTCGAGAAATCGAAGTGGTCGAACTTCAGGTCGATGCCAAATTTGCGCGCCGCGGCATCGAGCACGCGCACGCCCTCGGGCATGGTTTCCTTGCCGATGCCGTCGCCGGCGATGACTGCGATTCTGTGGGTGCTCATGAGTTGGCTCCTGCGTGTGCGTGTTGTAGAGGTAGAAAGAATGCCTGGGCCTCGGCGAGCAATTCGTCCGGGGCCTCTTCGGGAACGTAGTGGCCGCACGGCAAGGCGCGGCCCGACACATCGGTGGCGCGGTCGCGCCACAGCGCGAGCACGTCGAAGGCCTTGCCGACTGCACCATGCTCGCCCCACAGCACGCACAGCGGCTGCGCCAGCTGCCCGCCGGCGGCGATGTCTTCGCGGTCGTGCACGAGGTCGATGGTGGCGGAGGCGCGATAGTCCTCGCAGATGGATTCGGCGGTGCCCGCGATGGCGGCGCAGCGTTCGTATTCGGCCAGCACCTCGGGCGCAAAAGGCGCGAGGCCAGCATGCCGCCCACCCATTACGCTGCGCACGTAGCGCACGGGGTCGGACGCAATCAGCGCCTCGGGCAGCGGCGGCGGCTGAATCAGGAAGAACCAATGCCAGTAGGCCTTGGCAAATGCTTCGGAAGTCTGCTCGTACATCGCGAGCGTGGGTGCAATATCGAGCAGCAGCATGCGCTCGACTGCTGCGGGATGGTCCATCGCGAGCCGATGAGCCACACGCGCGCCACGGTCGTGCGCCAGCACGCCGAAGCGCTCGAAGCCGTGATGCCGCATGGCGGCGAGTGCATCGAGCGCCATCTCCCGCTTGCTGTAGACCGCGTGTTCGGCATCGGCCGCCGGCCGGCCCGAATCGCCGTAGCCGCGCAGGTCGACCGCGACCACCGTGAACCGCTCCATCAATGCCGGCGCCACGCGATGCCAGATCGCATGTGTCTGCGGATGACCGTGCAGCAGCAGCAAGGGAGCCCCGCTCCCGCCGATACGGCCGTGGATGCGCACGCCTTTGCGCTCGATGTCGAAAGTGGGAAGGGAAAGAAATGAGGCCGTCACGGGAACGATTGTGCGTTGCGCCTCGACGATCATCAAGCAACAATCAGCCAATTCATACTTTCCGATTTGGCATGAATCAACCCTCGATGGACCGCGGCGACCTCGCACTGGTGCTGGCCATTCGCGACCACGGCAGCCTGGCGGGTGCGGCAGCCACGCTCGATGTCGTGCCCTCCGTCATCACCAAGCGGCTGGGCGCGCTCGAAGCCCGCCTGGGCCAGCGCCTGTTCGACCGCACCACCCGGCGGCTCAGCGTCACCGCCGAAGGCGAGGCGGTCTGCCTGCATGCGCGAACACTGCTCGACGGCTTTGCCGCACTCGAAAGCGAGCTCGGTGAACGCCAGAACGAGCTGACCGGCACAGTCCGCCTGGCCGCGACATTCGGCTTCGGCCGGCGCTGGCTCGGACCGGCGGTGGCGGCCTTTCAGGCGCGGCACCCTGCGCTGCAGATCGAGCTGATGTTGACCGAGCAACTGCCCGACCTCGGCGCCGAAGGCTACGACGGCGCGGTCTGGCTCTGGGCCGTGCAGCAGCGCCATGCGGCCGACTGGGTCTCGCGGCGCATCGCGCGCAACCAGCGCGTGCTGGCGGCGTCGCCCGGCTACCTGAAGCGCCGTGGCACGCCGGCCACCGTCGAGGCACTGGCTTCGCACGATTGCCTGGTCGCCCGCGAGAACGGCGATGCCAGCCAGCGTCAGTACGCGCTCTGGACCCTGCGCCATGCGCGCGACGGCAGCACGGCGCGCGTGCGTGTTCAAGGGCCGCTGGCCAGCAACTCGGGCGAGATGGTGCGCGACTGGTGCGTGGCCGGGCACGGCGTCATGCTGCGCAGCCTGTGGGACATCGCACCGCAACTCGCGAGCGGCGAACTCGTGCGCGTGCTGCCGCAATACGCGATGGCGGAAGCTGACATCCACTGGATCGCGCCCTGGCGGCCGAAGACGCCGCGCCGCGTGCGCCTGCTGGTCGATCACCTCGTGGAGCAGTTCCGCGGCGAGCCCTGGAAGCCCGGCAAGGCCGGCGCACGTTAAGAAACCGGCCGCTCAGCGCCCGCTGCGCACCACGAGACTCACGCCCACCGCGGTGAGCGCAATGCCCAGCACTGTCACCAGCGTGATCGGCTCGGAGAACAGCAGCCATGCCATCACTGCCGTGCAGGGCGGCACCAGGTACAGCAGGCTCGTGACGGCCGTCGCCGTGCCGCGCTGGATCAGCATGTAGAGCAGCGAACTGCCGCCTAGCGACAGCGCCAGCACCGACCACGCCATCGCGCCGCCCGAGTACGCGTTCCATTCGATGCCCTGGGACTCCAGCGCAGCGAACGGCAGCGTGACCAGCAGCGCCGCCGCCATCTGCACGGCGCTGGCACTGCGCACGTCACAGGGCGCGACGAAACGCTTCTGATAGAGCGTGCCCGCTGTGATACACAGCAGCGCCATCACCACCAGTGTCATCGTCAGCGCATTGACCTCGGCGCCCTGCCCGAACTTGCGCGACACCACGAGCACCAGCCCCGCAAAGCCCAGCACAAGCCCGGCCCACTGCCGGCCCGAGATGCGCCCGCCGTTGAACGACATCCACACCGCCGTCAGCACCGGCTGGATGCCGACCAGCAATGCCACCAGCCCCGCGCCCATGCCGGCATGCACCGCGGCCCACACGCCGCCCAGGTAGCCCGCTTGCATCAGGATGCCCGTGACCGCAAGGTGCCCCCACTGCGCGCGCTGCTTCGGCCACTCGACCCGCGCCAGCGCGACCCACACGCCGAAGCACACCAGCGACAAGGCGAAGCGCACGGCCAGGAACTTGAGGGGTGGCGCATACGGCATGCCGTAGCGCGCGACGATGAAGCCCGTGCTCCAGATCAGCACGAAGACCGCCGGCATCGCCCGCAGCCAGCCCCCGCCGGGGGCCGTGGCCGCCGAGGTCATTTGGTGCGGGCCCGGATTTCCGGAATGGCCTTCTGCAGGTAGTACACCATCGACCAGATGGTGAGCACGGCTGAGATCCAGATCAGCCATTGCCCCCAGACACCGGTGTCGATCACCTTGAACAGGCGCCCGTCATAGAGCAGGAACGGAATGGCGATCATCTGCACGGTCGTCTTGACCTTGCCGATCATGTGGACCGCCACGCTCTTGCTGGCGCCGATCTGCGCCATCCATTCGCGAAGCGCCGAGATGGCGATCTCGCGGCCGATGATGATCAGCGCAACGAACACGTCGGCCCGGTTCAGGTGCACCAGCACCAGCAGCGAGGCGCACACCAGGAATTTGTCGGCCACCGGATCGAGAAAGGCCCCGAAGGCCGAGGTCTGATTGAGCCGGCGTGCCAGGAAGCCGTCAAGCCAGTCGGTTGCCGCGAAGACGATGAACATGACCGTGGCGATCAGGTTGCGCATCGGCTCGGCCATCGGCAGGTAGAACACACCGACGATCAAAGGGATCGCGACGATGCGCGTCCAGGTCATGATGGTCGGTAGTGTCCAGAACATCGCTTGATTGTGTCATGGCGGAAGTAACCCCCTTCGGGGGTCACGCGCTCAATGCAACGCCTTGTAGATTTCCTCCGCCAGGTCGGAGGCAATGCCCTCGACCGACGCGATGTCTTCCACGCTCGCAGCAGCCACGCCCCGGATGCCGCCGAAGCGCTGCAGCAGCCGCGCACGCCGCTTCGGCCCGATGCCCGGAATGTCTTCGAGCTGGCTGCCGCCGACGCGTACCTTCGCACGCTTGGCCCGCATGCCGGTGATGGCGAAGCGGTGCGCCTCGTCGCGGATCTGGGCCACCAGCATCAACGCGGCCGAGTCCTTGCCCAGGTAGACCTTCTCGCGGCCGTCGGCGAACACGAGTTCTTCGAGTCCGACCTTGCGGCCCTCGCCCTTCTCGACCCCGACGATCAGCGACAGCGGCAGACCCAATTCGCCGAACACTTCGCGCGCCATCGACACCTGCCCCTTGCCGCCGTCCACCAGTACCAGGTCGGGCATGCGTGCGGTCCGGGGCTTCGGCGGCGCGTCTGTGTCGTCGCTTTCGGCGTCACCCGGAGGCAAGGCATCGGTCTCGGCCGCCATGGCCTCTGCCAGCTTGCCGTAGCGACGATGCAGCACCTGGCGCATGGCCGCATAGTCGTCGCCAGGCGTGATGCCCTCGATGTTGTAGCGGCGGTACTCGCGGTTCTGCATGGTGTGGTGCTCGAACACGACGCACGAGGCCTGCGTCGCCTCGCCCGCGGTGTGCGAGATGTCGAAGCATTCGACGCGGAAGTTGTCGAGGTCGTCCGATGCCAATTCGAGCGCATCGACCAGCGCGCGCGTGCGCGCCTGCTGCGAGCCCTCTTCGGCCAGCAGCCGGGCCAGCTGCAGCTTGGCATTGGTCTCGGCCATTTCCAGCCAGTGCCGGCGCTGCTCGTGCGGCTGGAACACCGCCGTCACGCGCGCGCCGGCCTGCTGCGAAATCGCCTCGATCAGCTCGCGGCTCACCTGCTCGCTCAGCACCAGCGTGGCCGGCACGGGCACGTCGATGTAGTGCTGCGCGATGAAGGCCTCGAGCACCTGCACTTCGATCGGGTCTGCGGCAACGGGCGGCGCATCGTCTCCATCGTCGTCAAGTTCGCCGTGATGGATCTGCGCCGCGTCTTCCACATGCACGGGAAAGTATGGCCGGTCGCCCAGGTGCCGGCCGCCGCGCACCATCGCGAGGTTCACGCAGGCCTTGCCGCCTTGCACCTTCACAGCCAGGATGTCCACGTCCTTGTCGGACGCGATCTCGATCGACTGCTGGTGCAGCACGCGCGAGATGGCCGACATCTGGTTGCGCAGTTCGGCCGCCTGCTCGAACTCGAGCTTCTCGGCGTGTGCCGTCATGCGCTGTTCGAGCTTCGAGAGCACGAGTTGCGTGTCGCCCATCAGGAAGGCTTCGGCGCTGGCCACGTCCTGCGCATAGGCCTCGGGCGCGATGTAGCCGACGCACGGCCCGCTGCAGCGCTTGATCTGGTACAGCAGGCAAGGCCGCGTGCGGTTGGCATACACGGTGTCCTCGCAGGTGCGCAGGCGAAACACCTTCTGCAGCAGCTGGATCGATTCCTTCACCGCCCAGGCGGTCGGGTACGGCCCGAAGTAACGGTGCTTCTTGTCGACCGCGCCGCGGTAGTAGGCCAGCCGGGGGAACTGGTGCGACGCGATCTTGAGATAGGGATAGCTCTTGTCGTCGCGAAACAGGATGTTGTAGCGCGGCTTGAGCGTCTTGATCAGGTTGTTTTCGAGCAGCAGCGCCTCGGCCTCGGAGCGCACCACCGTGGTTTCCATGCGCACGATCTTCGAGATCATGTGGCCGATGCGGGTGCCGCCGTGGCTCTTCTGGAAGTAGTTGGCAACCCGCTTCTTGAGGTTGCGCGCCTTGCCCACGTAGAGCACCGCGCCCGCCGCATCGAAATAGCGGTAGACGCCGGGCAGCTGCGGCAGGGCCGCGACTTCGCTTAGCAATTGATCGGAATGCACGTCTGACATGGCGGCTATTGTGGCGCGCGGCACGCGGTGCGGCGCCCGCCTGCGCGCAAACCCCGACGTTGCTGGAATGGAATGTGCTGAAGATGGCTACGGGCGCGAGGAGCGCCCGTGGTTTTTCAACATACCTACCCGGGAAATCCACATGAACAAAAACAACAGACGCGTCTGGTGGGCACTCTCGCCCATCGCCCTCTCGCTAGGCCTGGCGGGCTGTGGTGGCGCCTCCAGAAACGACGCCCAAGACACGGCAACGATTCTTGCAACCATCGCCGCGATCAACGCGGCCAACCAGCCGCCCGCTCCCGACAACGGCTGCCTCACCTCGACAGGCAATTCATCCGTGGTGGTCGGCTCGGGCGACGCAGGCGACCCGGCTGCACCCGAGGCGGCGTCGGGCTATGCGCCGGGCCACAAGCTGGTGTATGCCAAGACTTACATGGTGGTGGCCAACCATCCGCTCGCCACCCGCGCCGGCTGCGACGTGCTGAAGGCCGGCGGCAGCGCCGTCGATGCGGCAGTGGCCGTGCAGGCCGTGCTGGGCCTGGTCGAGCCGCAATCCAGCGGCCTGGGCGGCGGCGCCTTCATGCTCTATTACGACGCCGCGACCAAGAAAGTGCAGGCCTACGACGGCCGCGAAACCGCGCCTGCCGCCGCCAACGAGAACTACCTGCGCTACATCGACCCGACCGGTGCCGACACCACGCCGCCCCTGCCCGGCGGCGCGCGCGCCAGCGGCCGCTCCATCGGCACGCCCGGCGCAGTGCGCATGCTCGACCTCGCCTACCAGGACCACGGCAAGCTGCCGTGGAAAGACCTCTTCGGCTACGGCATCACGCTGGCCTCCGACGGCTTCCTGATCGGCGGACGCATGGCTGCCGCCATCTCGTCGTCGGCCACGAGCCTGAAGCGCGACGCCGAAGCCACGGCCTACTTCTTCAACGCCGACGGCACGCCGAAGGCGCTGGGCACGCGGCTGCAGAACCCGGCTTACGCGAAGACGCTGACCACCATCGCCACGCAGGGCGCCAACGCCTTCTACACGGGCGACGTCGCCAAGGGCATCGTCGACAAGATCGGCATCACCACCGCCGCGAACGACGGCTCGGCCATCACGCCCGGCATGACCACGCTGACCGACCTGGCCAACTACAAGGCCAAGCGGCGCGACCCGGTCTGCGGCACCTACCGCGACTACTACGTGTGCAGCATGTCGCCGCCGTCCTCGGGCGGCATCGCGGTGGTGGCGAGCCTGGG
This sequence comes from Variovorax sp. YR566, assembly GCF_051992195.1. Taxonomy (NCBI): domain Bacteria; kingdom Pseudomonadati; phylum Pseudomonadota; class Betaproteobacteria; order Burkholderiales; family Comamonadaceae; genus Variovorax; species Variovorax sp. YR566. The sequence continues at coordinate 4,938,615 of NZ_CP197092.1, forward strand.
CATTCTCGAGACCTTCAACATGGGCCTGTACAAGCCGACCGCCATCGACATCGAAGGCGGCAAGCCGACCGTGATGGGCGTGCACCTGGTGAGCGAGGCCGAGCGCCTGGCCTACGCCGACCGCGACAAGTACGTGGCCGACACCGACTTCGTCCCGCTGCCGGGCGGCTCGGTCGACACGATGATCAACAAGCCCTACCTGCAGAGCCGCGCCAGCCTCATCAGCCTGACGAAGAGCATGGGCGTCGCGCAGGCCGGCAACCTGGGCGCGGTGCCGCTGGGCATCGACAAGACCGAGGAGCACGGCACCACGCACTTCACCATCGTCGACAAGCAGGGCAACGTGGTCTCGATGACCACCACGGTGGAAAGCACGCTGGGCTCGTTCCACATGACGCAGGGCTTCATGCTGAACAACCAGCTCACCGACTTCTCGGCCAATCCGAACGACACGGTCGACCCCAGCATCAAGGTGGCCAACCGCGTCGCGCCGGGCAAGCGCCCGCGCAGCACGATGGCGCCGACGCTGGTGTTCAAGAAGCAGAGCGACGGCAGCATGGGCGAATTCGTCATGGGCACCGGCTCGCCCGGCGGCGGCACCATCATCCAGTTCGTCGTGAAGACGGTGGTCGGTGCACTCGACTGGGGGCTCGACGCACAGCAGGCCACCTCACTGGTCGACTTCGGCGCCTCCAACAGCGCGACCACCAACGTCGGCGGGGAGCATCCGAACATCGACGCGACGAACTCGGGACTCAACGATCCGCTGGTCGCCGGCCTGATCGGGCTCGGTCACAAGGTGTCTGTATCGGCGCAGTCCAGCGGCGTGAGCACCGTCATCCGCACCAGCGTCGGTGGCAAGACGGTGCTGACCGGCGGCGCCGACCCGCGGCGCGAAGGCATCGTGCTGGGCGATACCTTCACGCCCTGAGGGTCTTGAAGGCGCCGCTTACTACTTCGCGAGTTCGCTGACCAGCCGATACAGGAACTCGCGGCCGTCGTACAGCCGCTGGATCTCGATGCGCTCGTCGAGCCCGTGCGCCCGCGCATCGGCCGGCTCCAGGAACATGCCGGTCACGCCATACATCGGGATGCCCGCGTTGCGCATGAAGCGGCTGTCGGTGGCACCAGTGCTCATGGCGGGCACCACTGGCACGCCCGGCCACATCTGCTGCGTGATCGACTCCACAGTCTTCACGAGGTCGCCGTTCAGCGGCGACGCCGGGCTGCGCAGCGGCTTGCCCAGGTTGCGCACCACGATCTTGTCGTTGCCGATGGCCTGGGTCAGCAGGCGCTCCACTTCCTCGGGGTCGTCGTGCGGCAGGATGCGGCAGTTGACCGTGGCCTTGGCCGATTGCGGCAGCGCGTTCTCCGCGTGGCCGGCCTGCACCATCGTCGCGACGCAAGTGGTTCGGAACTGTGCGCTGTAGGCCGGGTTGGCCGACATACGCTCGATGACTGCGGGATCGGGATTGCCGCTGCCCACCGCGCGCATGTCGTCGGCCAGCTGGCCGGTGGCGAACGGTGCGCTGCGCGCGAAGTAGGTCTTGGTGACGTCCGCAAGCTTCACCGGAAAGCTGAAGTTGCCCAGGCGCTCCAGGCCCGCCGCGAGCGCATAGATCGGGTTGTTCTTCGTCGGCACCGAGCTGTGGCCGCCCACGTCGCGCGCCTCCAGCATGTAGGTGGTGTACATCTTCTCGGCCACCTGCATGCGGTGCAGGTTCGGCTTGCCGCCGCGCAGCTCGCCGCCTCCACCTTCGTTGATGCCGAACTCCGCCTGCAGCAGCTCGGGCTTGTTGTTGATGAGCCAGAAGGCGCCGTTGCTGAGCGCATCGCCGCGCTCCTCGTCGGCGGTCAGCGCGAGGATGATGTCGCGCTTGGGCTTGAAGCCCTCCTGCTTCAGTTGCCCCACCACGGAGACCAGTGCCGCGGCCATCGCCTTGTCGTCGATGGCGCCGCGGGCGGTGAAATAGCCGCCGGTTTCCTGCAGCTTGAAGGGATCGGTCTTCCAGTCTTCGCGGCGGGCTTCGACCACGTCGATGTGGGCCAGCAACAGCAGCGGCTTCTTGCTGCCGTCGCCCTTGAAGCGCAGCACCAGGTTGCCCTTCTTCGGGAAGGGTTCGAAGATCTGGACGTCGCCGGGCGCGAAGCCAGCATCGACCAGGCGCTTTTCCATGGCGCGTGCGGCCACGGTGTTGTCGCCCACCGAATGGGTGGTGTTGATCTCGATCAGCTCTTTGTAGATGTCGTGAAAACGCTGCTGCTGCGGTGTGAGCGCAGGAGCCGAAGTCTGGGCCGACGCACCGGCCATGCCGCACAAGGCCAGCGACAGGGCGAGCACGGTTCTCGCGGAACGAAAGGACAGGGGCGAGCGGCGACGGGTCTGCATCCTCATGGGTTCTCTCTCCGGTGGTGGTTGTGCCGTCAGCATAGCAAGCACGGCCGGCAGCCTAGCCACCGAAGACGGGCACACTCGCGGCCATGCAATCCAGGCAATGGGACATCTTCTGCAAGGTCATCGACAACCATGGCGACCTCGGCGTCTGCTGGAGGCTGGCCTGCCAGCTGGCAGCGATTGGTGAACGCGCGCGGCTGTGGGTCGACGACGCATCGGCTCTGCTCTGGATGGCACCTTCGGGCCATGACGGCGTGGAGGTGATCGACTGGCTTGATCCCGCCGCACTTCAGGCGGCCGTGGCAGGGCCGGCGCCCGATGTGCTGATCGAAGCCTTCGGCTGCGAGCCGGCGCCGGAACTGATCGCCCGCTTTGCCGAAGGGCCGGGCCTTGCATGGATCAACCTCGAATACCTGTCGGCCGAGCCGTATGTGGAACGGCTTCACGGGCTGCCTTCGCCGGTGTTCAAGGGCCCTGGCGCCGGGTTGACGAAGCGCTTCTTCTATCCGGGCTTCACCCCCGCTACGGGCGGACTGCTGCGGGAACCCCATCTGATGGAACGCCGGGCGCGTTTCGACCGCACGCAGTGGCTGGCTGCACAGCAGATCCCGTGGCAGAACCACGAGCGGCTGGTGTCGCTCTTCTGCTACGAACCACCCGCGCTGGCCGCCCTGCTGGCCCGGCTGGCAGAAGGCCCGGAGCCCACGCGCCTGCTGGTGACGGCGGGCCGTGCCACGCAGGCAGTCCAGGCATGCTTTGCGAGCACGCCATTGCCCCACGGGCGCGGTGCGCTATCAAATTCATACCTTCCCCACCTCGCGCAGCCCGATTTCGACCACCTGCTGTGGGCCTGCGACCTGAACTTCGTTCGCGGCGAAGATTCGCTGGTGCGTGCCCTCTGGGCCGGCGCGCCGCTGGTCTGGCAGATCTACCCGCAGGACGACGATGCCCACCACGTCAAGCTGAATGCCTGGCTGGACTGGCTCGGCGCCCCGCCCTCGCTGCGGCTTTTTCACCACGCCTGGAACGGCTTCGGCGACAGCGCCCTGCCCGCACTGGAAACGCAGGGCCCGTGGCGCGAAACGGCCCTGGATGCCCGCACGCGGCTGCTAGCGCAGGACGATCTGGTCACGCAACTGCGGAAACTGGTCGCCCAAAAAAGCTAAAATAGTGGGCTTTGCGGATTTCGGCCCGGATCTCATCGATCCGAGATGCTCTCCGCTAAACCTGCCGCGGGACCTGTACCGCGGGGCCAGACATAGCGGCAAACGTCCAAATAATCGAGACGGTCGCCGATGGCCCCGTGCACCGAGCGGCCAACATCCAGAGACCCTGTTATGAAAATCGCTCAAGAAATCCGCGCCGGCAACGTCATCATGCACGGCAAGGACCCGATGGTTGTCCTCAAGACCGAATACAGCCGCGGCGGCCGCAACTCCGCCACCGTGCGCATGAAGATGAAGAGCCTGATCGCCAACTTCAACACCGAAGTGGTCTTCAAGGCCGACGACAAGATCGACCAGATCGTGCTCGAGAAGAAGGATTGCACCTACTCCTACTTCGCCGACCCGATGTACGTCTGCATGGACGCCGACTACAACCAGTACGAAGTCGAAGCCGAAAACATGGGCGACGCCCTGAACTACCTCGAAGACGGCATGGCTGTCGAAGTGGTGTTCTACGACGGCAAGGCCATCTCGGTCGAACTGCCGACCAGCGTCGAGCGCGAAATCACCTGGACCGAACCCGCCGTCAAGGGCGATACCTCGGGCAAGGTGCTCAAGCCCGCCAAGATCGCCACCGGCTTCGAAGTGCCGGTTCCCCTCTTCGTCTCGCAAGGCGACAAGATCGAAATCGACACGCGCACCGGCGAATACCGCAAGCGCGTCTGAGTCTCGGCTTCACCGCTGACCATCACCCTCGAAAAAGGCTCCGAAAGGAGCCTTTTTTGTTTGGTGGGCATGGTGGTTGCAACGCTGCACAATCTCCAAGGTACTTCTGTCTGGTTTCCCCATGAACAACACGCACAACATTCACGACAAACGCCTGGCCGATGCCTGGGCCACGCTCCGGTCCCATGCCGACCAGGGCCTGCCGCTCGACCCCGATCCCTCGCGCATCGCCTTCGCCGACCCCGAGTTCCTGCTGCGCCGCGAGACGCGCGGCATCCGCATGCAGCTCGAGCTGATGAAGCCCGACATCGAGCAGCGCGCCCATGGCATCGAGAACACCGTGGTGGTGTTCGGCAGCGCCCGCTTTCGCAGCGAGGAAGACGCCGCCGCCATGATCGCCCAGGCCGATGCCAGCGGTGACGCAGCAGCGTCCGAGCGCTGGCGCCGGCTCGCGCGCAACTCGCACTACTACGAGAAGGCGCGCGCCTTCGGCAAGCTGGTCGCCCAGTACAGCAACGACAAGGAACCGCAGGACAAGCTCTTCGTCTGCACCGGCGGCGGCCCCGGCATCATGCAGGCGGCCAACCGCGGCGCGCACGAGGGCGGCGGCCTCTCCGTCGGCCTGGCCATCGCGCTGCCGATGGAAGAAGAAGCCAACCCGTACGTCACGCCGGCGCTGAGCTTCAAGTTCCACTACTTCGCCATCCGCAAGATGCATTTCATGATGCGTGCGAAGGCGCTGGTGGCGTTCCCGGGCGGCTTCGGCACGCTCGACGAGCTCTTCGAGGTGATCACGCTGGTGCAGACGAAGAAGTCGAAGCCGGTGCCGATCGTGCTGTTCGGCTCGGACTACTGGAAGCGGCTGATCGACTTCGACTTCCTGGTCGAAGAGGGCGTGATCTCGCCGGGCGACGTGAAGCTCTTCGAGTACGTCGACGCGCCGGAAGACGCGTGGAGCGCAATCAAGCGCTTCTACAAGCTCTGACTTGAACCGCGCCGGCTTCAGTCGGCGCTGTCATCCTCGGCCGGATGCAGCGCCTGCTCGAGGAATCTCGTGAGCGTGCGCGCGCGGCGCTTGCGCTCCGCCTCGCCGGTCTGCCCCACCGCCACCGCGTCGTCGGCCACGCCGTGCAGCGCATTGAAGAGGATCACGGCCGTGAGGGTCGCGTCCTCCACGTCCCAGAAGCCGGCGGCATCGCCCTGCTTCAGCAGCCCGACCAGTTGCGTGATGACCGCGTTGTCGTTGCGCATGCGGCGGTCTTCGGGCCGGTACTCGTGGAACACCACGTCGTGCAAGGCGACGTTGTCCAGATAGGTTTCGAGCCCCGTTTCGACCCAGGCCTTCAGGCGCTCGTGGTAGTTGTCGGGCCGATGGCGGTCCATGGCCTCCTGCAGCCGCGCGCAGAAGGTGTCGACAAAGCGCTGCTGCAATGCGCCGAGCATCGCCTCCTTCGACGGGAAGTACAGATAGAAGGTGCCTTTGGCCACCTGCGCGCCGGCCGCGATGTCGTCGATGCTGGTGGTGGCGATGCCCTTCGCGATGAAGAGGCGCTCGGCGGCGTCCATCAACGCGGCGGCGCGCGTTTCGGGTGCCTTGGTGCGGCGGCGGGGCGCGGCCTCTCCCTCGGGAGATGTTGGAATCGTGACGGTGTCGCTGCTCTTGACCATCGGCTGCCTCAGGAAACGGCTGCCGCCAGGCGGGCCGAGCGGATCGCCGCACGCACAGCCGCCAGATCGAAAGGCAGGCCGCGCGGCGCCATTACGCGCTCGCCGAGCCACACCAGTGCGTCGTCGGCGTCGGCAAAGATGCTGGCGGGCACGCCGAAGAGTTTCTCGACATTCATCTTGCGCATTTTCTCGTACTGGTCGGCGGGCACCACGCTCGCCATGCCCATCATATGGCTGCGGATGTCGGCGCCGCGCTCCTGCAACCATTGCCTGGCGCTCTGCGCGCTGCCTTCGGGGTGGGCCAGCGCATCGGCGTCGGCGAACACGCGCAGCGAGGCGAAGGGTTCGCCGCGGTCGAGCCAGCGGTTCCAGTCCTCGGTGAAGGCCTGCATGCCTTCGAGTGTCTGAAGCCCGGCCGAGACGCTGATGACGAGGGGCCATTGGCTGAGTTCGTGATGGGTCATGAAAAGCTCCTTGGAAAAAATCGAACGAAGACGCGCACGAAAGCGCACCGGCACGTATGCGGCGGGCATGGCTGGACGAAGCCTCAGGCGCGCGCGGGCAAGGCGGCGGCGCGGGGCCGCACGCTCACGAGCAGCCCCGCCGCCAGCAGGCCGGCAATGCCGGCGCAAGCCACGGCGGCGTGGAAGCCACCGGCCAGCGCGCTGGTCAGGAGGCTGTGCGCGGTGGACGCATCGAGCGAACTCAGCGCGCTCAAGTCGTGCCTGCCCACTGCCGCAGCGGCAGCCTGCCGCGCGTTGGCCAGGCCCGCCTGCCCGAGCGCATCGGCAAGCAGCGAGGTGGCGCGTGTGCTCATCAGCGTGCCGAGCAGCGCGATGCCGATCAGCATGCCGGCCTGGCGCAGCGCGTTCATCGTGGCCGAGGCCATGCCCGAACGCTGTGCCGGCACCGACGCCATCACGGCCGTGCTCGTGGCCGGCACGGCAAGGCCGGTGCCCGCGCCGAGGAACACGAACAGCAGCGCCAGCAACGCATAGGACGTGTCGGCGGAGAACAGCGTCAGCAGCAGCATCGCGCCGCCGATGAGCCCGTAGCCCGCCACCATCAGCGTGTGCACGTCGAAACGTTTCGCGAGACGGCCGAACTGCGAGGCCACGACGCCGGTCGCAACGAACTGCGGCACCAGCCGCCAGCCAGTGTCACTGGGCGACCAGCCCTGCACCTGCTGCAGGAACAGCGAGAAGAAGAACAGGCTGGCGTACGCCGAGAACCCGAGCACGAACGACGCGAAATTGGTGACCGAGAAGCGCGCATCGCGGAACAACCCGAGCGGCAGCAATGGCCGCGCCACGCGCGCCTCCACCATCAGGAACAGCGCGAGCCCGATGGCGGCCGCCGCCAGTGCGCTCGAGGCCTGCACCGAACTCCAGCCATGCTCGCCCGCCGCGATCAGCCCGTAGGTCAGCGCGCCCAGCCACAGCACGCTGAGCACCTGGCCGACCGGGTCGAGCGCGGCATGCTCGGGATGCGAGCTTTCCTTGATGCCCCAGAGCCCCAGCCCCACCGTCAGCAGCCCGATCGGAATGTTGATGAGGAAGATGCTCTGCCAGCCCGCATGGTCCACCAGCAGCCCGCCGAGCAGCGGTCCGAGGACCAGCGACAGCGCCGAGAACGACGACCAGCCGCCGATCACCCGCGCCCGCGCGACCGGCTCCGGAAACGCATGCGCCAGCAGCGACAGCGCGCCTGGAATCATCAGCGCGCCGGCCACGCCCTGCACCGCCCTGCCCGCCAGCAGGATCGGCAGGCTGCCGGCCATCGCGCACATTGCCGAGCCGATGGTGAACACGGCCACGCCGGCCAGCCACGCGCGCTTGCGGCCGTAGCGGTCGCCCAGCGGCCCCGCCGACAGCATGAAGGCCGAGAGGCACAGCGCGTAGATGTCGATCACCCACTGCAACCCGGCGAGGTCGGTGGAAAGCGCCCGCTGCAACGTGGGCAGCGCGACGTTGACGATGCTCACGTCGAGCGTGGCGATGAAGCTGCCGAGGTACACCGCGGCAACCAGCGCGAGACGGCGGCGCGGGTCGGCCGCAGCCTGAATGGGGGAGTCCATGGACGCCTTCAAGGTCGTTGAAGAAGGCGCCGATACTGACTTCAAGTCAGTAAATTGTCAAACAGATGAGAATTAATCGCATTTGAAACGTGGATTTGGCACCCTCGCCCCGTCAGACCTTGAGACCCCAGGTCGCGCGCGCACCAATCGCCACCACGCCCCCAACCACCCAGAACACGCCACCGATGCCGATCAGCGCGCCGAGCGAGCCGAACAACATCGGCATTGCCACGCTCGACGCATTGATGGTCATGAGCCGCAGGCCCAGCGCCTCGCCATGGCGGGTGTGCGGCGTGATCTGGTGGAGCATGCTCATCACCATCGGCTGCACCGCACCCAACGCAAAGCCGAGCACCACCGAGCAGATGCCCATGGTCCAGGCCGAGTCCAGCAGCGGATAGATCGCGAACACCATCGCCGTGACCGCCGTCGAGCTCAGGATCACGCTGCGCTCCGATGCCCGCGACGCAATCACCGGCAGCACCACGCGGATGACCGCCGCCGCGATGGCGAAGGCGCCCAGGATCGAGCCGATCACCGAAGCGCTGATGCCCCGGTCGTGCCCCAGCACCGGCAGCACGAAGGCGTGTACGTCCCAGCTCGACGACTGCAACCAGTTCACGAACAGCAGGCGGCGGAACATCGGCTCGCGCAGCAGGTCCCAGGCGCGCGTCGGCTTGGCGCCCGCCACCGGGGCGGTGGGCGGCGGCTCGTGCGCGCCGCGCGCGAGCATCCAGCAGAGGATGGGCAGCGCCGCCATCACGGCGAAGCAGATGCGGAACGCGAGCATGTCCGCAGGCGCACGGCCCGCATGGTCGATCAGCATGCCGGCCAGGAACGGCCCCACGAAATTGGCCACGGCCGGCGCGATGGCGAGCCAGCTGAAAACGCGCTTGAGCTGCGTCGGGTCGTTGGCCGAGCGCCCCACATGCCGCTGCAGCGCGATGACCGTCGCTCCCGTGGCGCCGCCGGTCAGCAGGGCCGCGACGCACATCACCGGAAAGATCGGGAAGATCACCACCAGCCCCGCGCCGACAACCGCCGCGATGACCGACAGCCACAGCGGCCGCTTGAAGCCGTATCGATCGGCAAAGCGCCCTGCCGGCAAGGCGAGAAAAACCTGGGTCAGCGCAAACAGCGAGATCAGCACGCCGACCGCCAGCGCGCTGTACCCCTGTTGAAGTGCCAGCAGCGGCGTGGCGAGCCGCATGCCGGCCATGGTGGCGTGCAGGCACACCTGGGCGCCGATGACACGCAACAGTTCGGAGCCTTTCACGGGGTGTCTTCGCCCTCGCTGTCGGATTCGGCGTCAGTGCCAGCCGTGGGCGGCAGCAGCGCCTGGGCCTGCGCCTCGGGCAGCGCCTCGACCTTGCGCAGCGCCAGGCGCATCTGCCGGGCGCGCGTGTCGGCCTTGTCGAGCGTGTCCGAGGCCTTGGCCACCTGCTCCTTGATGCGCGCGACCCATTCGCCATAGCGCTCGAACTCGGTCTTCACCGCGCCCAGCACCTTCCAGACCTCGGACGCCTGCCGCTCCAGCGCCAGGGTGCGAAAGCCCATGTGCAGGCTGTTGAGCATCGCGAGCAAGGTGGTCGGGCCGGCCAGCGTCACGCGATGCTGGCGCTGCACCGCATCCATCAGGCCGGGCCGGCGCAGCACCTCGGCGTAGAGGCTTTCGACGGGCAGGAAGAGGATGGCGAAGTCGGTGGTGTGCGGGGCCGCGAGGTAGTTGTCGGCAATCGACTTGGCCTCGGTGCGGATGCGCGCTTCGAGCGCCTTGGCAGCCAGCTCGGCGCCCCCGGCATCGGCTCGTTCGTGCGCATCGATGAGCCGCTCGTAGTCGTCGCGCGGGAACTTGGCGTCGATGGGCAGCCACACCGGTGCGCCGTCATCGCCGCGGCCCGGAAAGCGGATCGCGAAATCGACGCGCTGCCCGCTGCGCGGCTTGGTCTCTATCTGCTTGGCGTACTGGTCGGGCGTGAGCACCTGTTCGAGCAGCGCTTCGAGCTGCACCTCGCCGAAGATGCCGCGCGTCTTCACGTTGGTCAGCACGCGCTGCAGGCTGCCGACGCCCACGGCCAGCGTCTGCATTTCGCCAAGGCCCTTGTGCACCTGTTCGAGCCGGTCGGCCACCTGCTTGAAGCTTTCGCCGAGGCGCGCTTCGAGCGTGCTCTGCAGCTTCTCGTCGACGGTCTTGCGCATCTCGTCGAGCTTGGCGGCGTTGGTCTGCTGCAGCTGCGCGAGCTGCGTTTCCATCGTCTCGCGCACCTCCGACAGGCGCCGTGCGTTCGATTCGCTCAGGCCCTGCAACTGCGTATTGAGCGTGTCGGCCAGCGTCCTCTGCAGTGACGCGATCTGCAGCGAGAAGGCATCGAGCTGCGCGTTCTGCGTGCGCGTGGCCTCGGCGCCCTGCTGCACCAGCGCCTGCTGGAAGGTGGCGAAGGCCTGTGCGGTTTCCTGCCGCGCACCGCGCGAGCTTTCGCCGATGTCGTTGCGCAGCTCGCGCTCGGTGCGCTCGTTGGCCGAGCCCAGCGCGGCCAGCACGCGCAGCAGGTCGCTGTGGTCGGCCGGGGCCTGCTGGCGGGCCAGCAGCCAGATCACCAGCACGAGCTGGATGACCGCGAGTACGGCCAGTGCAATAAGAACCAGTGAAGTGTCCAAGGTTGCGGTATCGCCTCTGCCTATTTGCCAGGCACTGGCGTCACGGGCGTCACGGGCGTCAGCGGCCCCTTGCCGCCGAAGTACGCGATGAGGTTGTCCGCCGCGAGGTCGGCCATGGCGCGGCGCGTGGGCACGGTGGCGCTGGCGATGTGCGGTGTCAGCACCACGTTGGGCACGGTCAGCAGGTCGGGATGCACCTTGGGCTCGCCCTCGAACACGTCGAGGCCGGCGGCGGCAATGCGCCTTTCGCGCAGGGCCACGGCCAGGGCCGCGTCGTCGACGATGCCGCCGCGCGCGATGTTGACGAGCGTAGCGGTCGGCTTCATCAGCGCGATCTCGGCCGCACCGATGGTGTGGTGCGAAGCCGGCGAGTAAGGCACCACCAGCACCACGTGGTCGGCCGTCTTGAGCAGCTCTTCCTTGCTCACGTAGCTGGCCTTGCATTCGGCTTCGAGCGCCGCGTCGAGCTTCGAGCGGTTGTGATAGATCACCTTCATGCCGAAGCCGTGCGCGCCGCGCTTGGCAATGCCCTGCCCGATGCGGCCCATGCCGATGATGCCCAGCGTCGAGCCGTGGATGTCGGAGCCCGCGAACATGTCGAAGCTCCACTTCTGCCACTTGCCCGCGCGCAGGAAGTGTTCGCTCTCGGTGATGCGGCGTGCCGTGGCCATCAGCAGCGCAAAGCCGAAGTCGGCGGTGGTCTCGGTCAGCACGTCGGGCGCATTGGTGCCGAGCACGCCGTGCGCGGCCATCGCATCGACGTCGAAGTTGTTGTAGCCCACAGCCATGTTGGCGCAGATCTTCAGGTCGGGGCAGGCGTCGAGCACGGCGGCGTCGATGCGCTCGCTGCCGGTGGTGAAGGCGCCCTGCTTGCCTTGCAGCCTGGCAATCAGTTGTTCCTTGCTCCAGCTCTCGTCCGACTGGTTCGACTCGACCTCGAAATGCTGCGACAGGCGTTCGATGGTCTCGGGAAAGATCGCGCGCGCGACCAGGATCTTGGGCTTGCTCATGATGTTGTCTCTCTGCGAAGGAAGGTCAGCGGAAGAAGATGAAGGTGCAAATGACGAACAGCGGAACCAGGATGGCCACCGACCACGCCATGTAGCCGAAGAAGCTCGGCATGCGCACCCCGCGGCTCTCGGCGATGGCCTTGACCATCAGGTTGGGCGCGTTGCCGATGTAGGTGTTGGCGCCCATGAACACTGCGCCAGCCGAAATGGCAGCCAGCGTGGAGGCGTAGGTGGTCATCAGCGCCGCCGGGTCTCCGCCCGCGGTGTTGAAGAACACGAGGTAGGTCGGTGCGTTGTCGAGGAAGGAACTCAGCACACCGGTGGCCCAGAAGTACATCGCCGGATCGGGCTGGCCGTCGGCGCGCGTCACGGCCGAGACGATGGCGCCGAACGGGCCCTGCGTGCCGGCCTTGAGCATCGCGATCACCGGGATGATGGTCAGGAAGATGCCTGCGAACAGCTTGGCCACTTCGGCCATGGGCTCCCATTCGAACTGGTTGTCGGCGTGCACCTTGGGCGCGGTGAGTTTGTACGAGACCACCGCGATCAACGCCAGCCCCACGTCGCGCACCAGCCCCGGCAGGCCGACCTCGGTGCCGAACACGTCGAAGGCCACGGGCGATTTCCAGAAGCCGCTGAGCAGCACCAGCACGACCACGCCGCCCAGCAGCCAGAAGTTGGCAGCGCCGTCGAAGCCGATGCCGTGCGTGTCGGGGGTCGGATCGACCGGCATCACGCCTTCCTTGCGGTAGTAGTGGCGGTCGATGGCATAGAACAGCGCCAGCAGCACGCCGAGGATGAACAAGGTTTCAGGCAGGATGTTCTGCGCGGTCCAGAAGAAGCCCACGCCCTTCAGGAAACCCAGGAACAGCGGCGGATCGCCCAGCGGCGTGAGCGCACCGCCCGCGTTCGACACGATGAAGATGAAGAACACGATCACATGCACCTTGTGCACGCGGTTGTCGTTGGCGCGGATCAGCGGCCGTATCAGCAGCATCGATGCGCCCGTGGTGCCCATGAAGCTCGCAAGCACCGCGCCGATGGCGAGGATCGCCGTGTTGAGGCCGGGTGCGCCATGCAGGTTGCCGCGAATGTGGATGCCGCCCGCCACGGTGAACAACGCCGTCAGCAGGATGATGAACGGGATGTACTCGGCCACCAGCGCGTGCACGAGTTGAACGCCGGCAAGCTGTACGCCGAAGGCCGCGGCAAAGGGCAGCAGGAATGCCAGCGCCCAGGCGGCAGAGATCTTGCCGTAGTGGTGGTGCCAGAACGCAGGCGCGAGCAGCGGAAACAGCGCGATCGACAACAGGATGCCGGCAAACGGCACGCCCCACAGCGGCGAGAGGCTGCCGCCGTCGAAGTCGGCGGCCGAAGCCAGGGCGGGAAGAAAAAGCAGCGGCAGCGACACTGCGGCCGCCTTCAGTCGAATCGTTTTTTGCATGGGGGGCTGTACCGTACCAGACAGGTCAGTACAGCCTTCAAGCCGGAGGTTGTTCGATTTCGAACACCTGGCGCAGGTACGCCAGGTATTTTTCGTCCTCGCACATGTTCTTGGACGGCGTGTCCGACAGCTTGGCCACCGGCTGGTCGTTGCAGTGGATCATCTTGATGACGATCTGCAGCGGCTCATAGCCCAGGTCGTTGGTGAGGTTGGTCCCGATGCCGAAGGCCAGTTGGCAGCGGCCGCGGAACTGCTGGTACAGCTCGATGGTGCGCGGCACCGTGAGGCCGTCGCTGAAGATCAGCGTCTTGGTGCGCGGGTCGACCCGGTTGGCGATGTAGTGCGCCAGCATGCGCTCGCCCCACTGGAACGGGTCGCCGCTGTCGTGCCGCGCGCCGTCGAAGAGCTTGCAGAAGTACAGGTCGAAGTCGCGCAGGAAGGCGCTCATGCCGTACACGTCGGACAGCGCGATGCCCAGGTCGCCGCGGTACTCGCGCGCCCAGCTCTCGAAACCGAAGATCTGGCTGTCGCGCAGCCGCGGGCCGAGCGCCTGGCAGGCCTGCAGGTATTCGTGGGCCATGGTGCCCAGCGGGATCAGGCCGAGCTTCATCGCGTACAGCACGTTGCTGGTGCCCGCGAGCTGCGGCAGCCGCGTGCCGGGCGGTGCCTGCACCGGCGGCGAGGTGACGGCGCCGAGGCGGGCGGTGAGAGTGCGCAGCACCTCTTCGTGCCAGTCCTTGGAGAAGCGGCGGCGCGTGCCGTAGTCGGCGATCTTCAGGTCGGCGAGGCCGGCGTCCTGCAGCTGCGCGATCTTGGTTTCGAGGCGGCGACGGCCTTCGGCGATGTCGGGCTTCTTCTGCGTGTTGCGGAAGTAGACCTCGTTGACGATGGCCAGCACCGGGATCTCGAACAGGATGGTGTGCAGCCACGGCCCCTTGATGCGGATCTCGAGCTCGCCCGAGGGCTGGGGAATGATGTTGATGTACTTCTCGTTGAGCCGGAAGAGCCCGAGGAAGTCGACGAAGTCGCTCTTGATGAAGCGCATCGAGCGCAGGTAGGACAGCTCGGCATCGCGGAACTGCAGCGAACAGAGGCTGCGCACCTCGTCGCGGATCTGGCCCGCGAACTGGGCCAGGTCGACACCGGGGTTGCGGCACTTGAAGCGGTACTCGACCCGGGCCCCCGGGAAGTGATGCAGGACCACCTGCATCATCGTGAACTTGTAGAGGTCGGTGTCGAGCAGGCTGTGAATGATCATGGTGCTGGGCGCGGTGTCTCAAACTTTTCGGCGGCCGTTCGATTATCACGGGGCGCGTCGGCCTCTGCCTACGGGGCCTGAACAGCACGTCCTACCGGGAGGGTGAATCAGCCCCGCGACAGTGATTTCACGGCGGCGAACACAGCCCGTCGAATCAACTGTCTCAAAGGAGATTCGCATGAACAAGGACACCATCGAAGGCAACTGGAAACAGCTCAAGGGCAAGGTCAAGGAGCAATGGGGGAAGCTGACGGACGACGACTTCGACGTCATCGCCGGCAAGCGCGACCAGCTGCTCGGCCGCATCCAGGAACGCCACGGCATCAGCCGCGAGGAAGCCGAAAAGCAGGTCAAGGACTGGGAATCGCGCGACGGCCGCTCGCCGGACGCGCTCTGGTTCGAACGCTACTGAGCGCTGAGCGCCCCCTCGATTTCATCAACTCCCCGAAGGAAAACAACCATGAAAAAGCACCTCCTCATGCTGGCTCTCGCCTCCACCTGCTTCGTGGCCACGCAGGCCAGCGCCATGACCAAGGACGAATACAAGGTCGCCAAGGAAAAGATCGAGGCCGACTACAAGGTCGCCAAGGCCCAGTGCGACACGATGAAGGACAACGCCAAGGACGTCTGCCAGAAGGAAGCCAAGGGCAAGGAAGACGTTGCCAAGGCGGAGCTCGAGCAGCAGTACCAGCCGAGCGACAGCCACGCCCGCAACGTGGCTGAAGAGAAGGTGAAGGCCGCCTACGAAGTCGCGAAGGAAAAGTGCGACGACCAGAAGGGCGAAGCCAAGACCGCATGCGTGAAGCAGGCCAAGGCGGATGAAGCCCAAGGCAAGGCCGACATCAAGGCCATGAAGAAGGCCATGTAAGGTCTTCGCGGCGGGCGGCCTCGGTTGCTCAGGTCAGTTCCTGAGCGAATCGACCACCCGCTGCAGCGCCTCGGGCAGCGCCACCGGCCGCTGCGTGGCGCGGTCCACGTAGACGTGGACGAAGTGGCCTTGCGCCGCGGCGGTGTCTGCCCCCTCGGCGAACAACGCAATCTCGTATCGCACGCTCGATCGGCCCGCCTGGGCCACCCGGATGCCCGCTTCCACCGTCTGCGGGAACGCGATCGGCGCAAAGTAGTTGCACTGCGTCTCCACCACGAAGCCGATGACCTGGCCCTGGTGGATGTCGAGCGCGCCGCGCTCGATCAGCAAAGCATTCACCGCCGTATCGAACCAGCTGTAATAGACGACGTTGTTGACGTGGCCGTACATGTCGTTGTCGGCCCAGCGCGTCGGGATGCTGCGAAACGCGCGATAGCTGCTGCGCGCGTGCGGGGTGGGTTTGGTGGGGGCGCTGCTCATCGCGCGGCATTTTGCCAGCGGCCGTTGCCGTCGAAGGCGGCTTTGGACTTGAACGGGCCCGCCCGGCGGCCGAATTTAGAAGACGGCTTCTAAATTGCTGCAGAGCAGCAAAAACCCCTTGATCGCAAAACTCAGCTGCCTATACTTGAGGCCATGCTGCACCGCAACATAGACGGCGAGACAGCGCAACGTGAACCGACCACTCAATCATCCCTTCTGGAGATCCCAAATGGCCCTGACCGCTGACCAAATCCTCGCCGCCCAAAAAGCAAACCTCGAAACCCTGTTCGGCCTGACCACCAAGGCTTTCGAAGGCGTCGAGAAGCTCGTCGAACTGAACGTGACCGCTTCGAAGGCCGCCCTGGCCGAAGCCCAGAACACCGCCCAGGCTGCCCTGAGCGTCAAGGACGCACAAGAACTGCTGACGCTGCAAGCCAGCCTGTTCCAGCCCCTGGCTGAAAAGACCGCTGCCTACAGCCGTCACCTGTACGACATCGCCCAAGGCACCGGCGCCGAGTTCTCCAAGGCTTTCGAAGCCAAGGCTGCTGAAGCCCAGCAAGCCTTCGTCGGCCTGGTCGACAGCGCTTCCAAGAACGCCCCCGCCGGTTCGGAAACCGCCGTTGCCGTGCTGAAGAGCGCCGTGGCTGCCGCCAACAACGCTTTCGAATCGGTTCAAAAGGCCGTCAAGCAAGCGTCGGACGTCGCCGAAGCCAACTTCAACGCCGTGTCGACGCAAGCCGTTGCCGCCGCGAAGACCGCGACCGCTTCGCGCAAGCGCTAAGCCGCCGACCACCACCAGTTGTCTCCTTGGGTCCTCACGGATCCAATTCAGGGCCTCATCCTCGGATGAGGCCTTTTTTTTGGCCCGGCGAGGCGTCTTCGATAATGCCGGTCTCATCCAGGAGACTTCAATGCAGATCGATGGCAAGGTTTTTATCGTGACCGGTGGCGCTTCGGGCCTCGGCGAAGGCACGGCGCGCATGCTGGCCGCCAACGGCGCCAAGGTGGTGATCGCCGACATGCAGGCTGACAAGGGCGAAGCCGTTGCAAAGGAAATTGGCGGCGTGTTCGTCAAGTGCGACGTGAGCCAGGAAGCCGACGGCCAGGCGGCCGTGGCCGCCGCACTCAAGCTTGGCAAGCTGGTCGGCCTCGTCAACTGCGCTGGCATTGCGCCGGCCGAGAAGACGGTGGGCAAGAATGGCCCGCACGCGCTGGCCGTGTTCAGCAAGACCGTCACGGTCAACCTGATCGGCAGCTTCAACATGATCCGGCTCGCGGCCGACGCCATGGGCAAGAACGAGCCCGAAGCCACGGGCGAGCGCGGCGTGCTGATTTCCACCGCCTCTGTCGCAGCCTACGACGGGCAGA
This sequence comes from Variovorax sp. YR566, assembly GCF_051992195.1. Lineage (NCBI taxonomy): Bacteria > Pseudomonadati > Pseudomonadota > Betaproteobacteria > Burkholderiales > Comamonadaceae > Variovorax > Variovorax sp. YR566. The sequence continues at coordinate 4,955,733 of NZ_CP197092.1, forward strand.
TCGGCCAAGCGGCCTACAGCGCCTCGAAGGGGGGCGTGGTCGGCATGACGCTGCCCATCGCCCGCGACCTCGCGCGCAGCGGCATCCGCAACATGACCATCGCCCCCGGCATCTTCGGCACGCCCATGCTGTTCGGCATGCCTCAGGAAGTGCAGGACGCGCTGGCCGCCAGCGTGCCCTTCCCTTCCCGCCTGGGCACGCCCGAGGACTACGCCAAGCTCGCGAAGCACATCATCGAGAACGACATGCTCAACGGCGAGGTGATTCGCCTGGACGGAGCGATTCGATTGGCTCCCCGCTGACCTCGGAAGCCGGCGGCTTCGCGCTGCCGGTGCGGTCCAGGCGCTCGTAATTCGCGATCACCTGGGCCCCGAGCAGCACCAGCGTGGCGGCGATCTCCAGGCTCAGCAGCACCACGATGGCCGTGGTGAGCGAGCCATAGACCACGTTCACCTGCGACAAGGTCGAGAAGTACCAGATCAACACGCGCCGCGTGGCCTCCCACAGCAGCGCGGCCGTCACGCCGCCCAGCAGCGCATGGCGCAGCGACATGCGCCCGGCCGGCATCACGAGGTAGAGCGAGGTCAGCATGAAGATCTCGCCGCCCAGTCCCAGCAGGTACAGCAGCAGCCCCGAAACGCCCGACAGCGACCAGCTGCGCCCCAGCAGGTCGACGCTTTCCCGCCCCACCAGCTGCAACGCGCCCGACACCAGCGTAACCAGCAGCAGCCCCACGCACAGGCACAGGATGTAGATGTAGGGCATGGCCACCGATACCAGGAAGTGGCGCTTGTGGTCGGCCTTGCGGTGGTGAAAGATCACCGCCATGGCGCTTTCGAGCACGCTGAAGGCCAGCGAGCTGAAGAAAAGCATCGTCACCAGCAGCACCGGCCCCAGCACGTCGCGATGGTCCAGGAAGCTCGACAGTTCGGCCACGATGGCTTTCGACTGCCCCGGCAGCAGCCAGCCCAGGTACTGTCCGATGGTGCGCAGCAGTTCGGCCTGCTCGATGACGTGCGACAGCGCGATCACGCTCACGATCAGTAGCGGCACGATGGAAAGCAGCGCGTAGTACGCCACCGCCCCTGCGAGCAGCAGCCCCTGGTTGGCGCGAAATTCCTTGAGCGCATCCCAGGCGAATCTCAGGGGGTGGCGCAGCAGCGGCGCGATGTGTTGCAGGGGTTTGGGCGTCGTCATGCATGGATTCCGGTCGCTTTCAGTATGCCGTCCGGCCGCCAGCCTTCGTCCGCTTGCGTATGATTTGCCGCTCTTCGCCTACATGACCATCCCCGCTTCATTCATCCAGGAACTCATCGCGCGCGCCGATGTGGTCGAGATCGTCGGCCGTTATGTGCAGCTCAAGAAGGCCGGCGCCAATTTCATGGGGCTGTGCCCGTTCCACGGCGAGAAATCGCCCTCTTTCTCCGTCAGCCCGACCAAGCAGTTCTATCACTGCTTCGGCTGCGGGGTGCATGGCAACGCCATCGGCTTTCTGATGGAGCATGCGGGCATGGGCTTTGTCGAGGCGGTGCACGACCTGGCCGGCCAGTACGGCCTGCAGGTGCCCGAGGACGACGCCTCCCCCGCCGAGCGCGCCCGCGCCGCCAGCCAGCGCCAGAAGCAGGCCACGCTGACCGACGTACTCGAAAAAGCCGGCGACGCCTACCGCAAGCACCTGCGGCAGGCGCCCGGCGCCATCGAATATCTGAAGGGCCGCGGCGTCTCGGGCGAGGTGGCCAAGCAGTTCGGCATCGGCTATGCGCCGGCCGGCTGGCGCGCGCTGGCCAGCGTCTTCCCCGACTACGACGACCCGCTGCTCGCCGAGAGCGGACTGGTGATCGTCAACAACGAGGAAGGCAAGCTCAGCGACGAAGAAGCCAAGCGCTACGACCGCTTCCGCGACCGCGTGATGTTCCCGATCCGCAACGTGAAGGGCGAATGCATCGGCTTCGGCGGGCGCGTGCTGGGCGACGAGAAGCCCAAGTACCTGAACTCGCCCGAAACGCCGGTGTTCAGCAAGGGCCGCGAGCTCTACGGCCTTTATGAAGCCCGCGCCGCCTTCCGCGACCGCGGCTATGCGCTCGTCACCGAGGGCTACATGGACGTGGTCGCGCTGGCCCAGCTCGGTTTTCCGAATGCGGTGGCCACGCTCGGCACGGCCTGCACCACGGAGCACGTGCAGAAGCTCTTCCGCTTCACCGAATCGGTGGTGTTCAGCTTCGACGGCGACGCCGCCGGCCGCCGCGCCGCACGCAAGGCGCTCGACGGTGCCCTGCCCTACGCCACCGACGTGCGCAGCATCAAGTTTCTGTTCCTGCCGGCCGAGCACGACCCCGACAGCTTCATCCGCGAGCACGGCGCCGAGGCCTTCGCCCGCTTCGTCAACGAGGCCACGCCGCTGTCGCGCTTCATGCTCGAAGCCGCCCGCGAAGGCTGCGACCTGACCACCGCCGAGGGCCGCGCCCACATGACGAGCAACGTGCGCCCGCTCTGGAGCGCCATGCCCGACGGTGCCCTCAAGCGACAGCTGCTGAGCGAGATCGCGACGCTGGTGCAGCTCGACGCGCCGGCGCTGTCGGAACTCTGGGCCTCCACGCCGGGCCCGCGCAAGGCCGGCGGCGCACCCGCGCCGCAGCGCCAAGGCGAGCCCTCCAGCTACGGCGGCAGTGGTGGCGGTGACGACTACTACCCGGACATGCCCCCGCCGCAGGACTTTGAACCGCCGCGCTATGAAAGCGATAGCAAGCCCAAGTTCCAGCCGCGCAAGTTCGTCAAGGGCAAGCGCTGGGGCGGCAAGTTCGAGGAACCCATCGAGCCCCTGCGCGGACGCGGTGCCCCGCCCAGCCGCCCGGATGTGGCGGTGCGGCTGCTGCTGTCGAACATGGCGCAATGGGAAGCCCTGTCGCACGAGCTCCACGTGATGCTGTGCGACCTGCCCGGCTCGCACGGCGCGCTCTTCACCTGGCTCGACAGCCAGCTGCACGAGCACGGCGTCCAGCCCTGGGCGGCCCTGCGCGAAGGCATGCGCGGACTCGACTTCGAGCCGCTGGCCGAGCGGCTGATGTCCGTCTCCGAGGCCGGTCCGGTGCCCGAGGGCGAGGAGGCGCAGCATCTGGCCGACGCCGCCCGCGAACTCTCCAGCGTGCTCGATTTCATGCTCGACGACCTTCTCAAGGCCCAGCAGAGCGAGGCCATCGCCGCCGTGGGAAAAGACCCGAAAGCCCTGGAACGCTACAAGGCGCTGGAAACCCGCCGACTCGAATTGCGCGCCCGTCTGCGCGCCTCGGGTTCAGAAACTGCTTGAAATTTGCGCAACACGCTATAATGTAGGGCTTCGCAACTGGCGAAATTAGGCAAGAGCGACAGCAGCACCTCCGGGCCGACCCCTAGCGCAACGCACTCCAACGGTAAATTCCGGCGGAAAGGGTCAATAACCGCAAGGACTGCATACCAAATGTTCGCCCGACATCTTGCCTGTTGAGGAATTAATTCCTCTTTCCCATTTGTTTTTAGTCCGTGCCTGTGCACGGGCTGTGGTGGCGCTGTCCGCGTGACGGTGCGCCTGTGATCCCGCTTGTTCTTTCTTGCCGTAACGAGGTCGTATGCCCAGTTCAAAGAAGCCTGCTCCTTCACTTGCCAAAAGCGTCGCCACCAAGCCCGCAGCAGAAAAACCGTTGAAAGCCGGCGCGAAGCCGGCAACCAAGACGGCCGCCGCCGCATCCAAATCGGCAGCCGCAACGAAAGTGAAAACCGTGCCCACGAAATCGACCTCTCTCGACGATCCCAAAAAAGCAGCCGCCCCCGCAGCCAAGAAAGTCGGCCGCCCGCCCAAGGCCGCCGGCGCCGCCACGCCCGCCACCGGCGCCAAGCGCGGCCGCAAGCCCAAGGCTGACAAGGAAGCCCCCGAGAGCGACGTCGACCTGTCGGACATCGAGGACGACCTGGCCGGCGACGAGCCCGCGGTTGCGACGACCACCGAAGAGAAGGTCAAGCCGCTGCGCATGAAGATCAGCAAGGCGAAGGAACGCGCCTTGATGAAGGAGTTCGGCCTCGACGAGACCGTGCTCTCCGAAGAAGACCTGGCCAAGCGCCGCTCGCGCCTGAAGACCCTGATCACGCTGGGCAAGACCCGCGGCTACCTCACGCACGGCGAAATCTCCGACCACTTGCCCGACAAGCTGGTCGACGCCGAGACCATGGAAGTCGTGGTCACCATGCTCAACGACATGGGCGTGGCGGTGTACGAGCAGACGCCCGACGCCGAAACCCTGCTGCTGAACAATACGGCGCCCACCGCCACCACGGTGGAAGAAGCCGAGGAAGAAGCCGAAGCCGCGCTCTCCACGGTGGACAGCGAATTCGGCCGCACCACCGACCCGGTCCGCATGTACATGCGCGAAATGGGCACGGTCGAGCTGCTGACGCGCGAAGGCGAAATCGAAATCGCCAAGCGCATCGAAGGCGGCCTGATGGCCATGATGGAAGCCATTTCGGCCTCCCCCGCCACCATCGCCGCGATCCTCGAAATGGCCGCAACGATCCGTGAAGGCAAGGTCGTCATCTCGACCATCGTCGACGGCTTCTCGAACCCCAACGAGGCCGACGACTACGTGGCCGAAGAAGACTTCGACGAGTTCGACGAGGAAGACGACGACGACGGCAAGGGCGGCTCCAAGGCCCTGACCAAGAAGCTCGAGGAACTCAAGCGTGAAGCCCTCGATCGCTTCGACCGCATCGCCAGCATGTTCGAGAAGATCCACAAGATCTACGAGAAGGAAGGCTACGGCACGCCGGCGTACGTCAAGGCCCAGCAGGCCGTGTCCGACGAGCTGATGACCATCCGCTTCACCGCCAAGACCATCGAGAAGCTGTGCGACCTGGTGCGCACGCAGGTGGACGACGTTCGCAAGAAGGAACGCGAACTGCGCCGCATCATCGTGGACAAGTGCGGCTTCCCGCAGGACGAGTTCATCCGCGACTTCAGCGGCTACGACAAGAACGGCAACCGCATCGCCTCCAACCTGCTCAACCTGAAGTGGGTCGAGAAGCAGGCCGCCGCCGGCAAGCCCTGGAGCACGGTGCTCGCGCGCAACATCCCGCCAGTGCAGGAGTTGCAGCAGAAGCTCGCCGACATCCAGTCGCGCGTGGTGGTGCCGCTGTCCGAGCTGAAGGACATCAACAAGCGCATGAACGAAGGCGAATCGTCTTCGCGCGATGCCAAGAAGGAAATGATCGAGGCCAACCTGCGCCTCGTGATCTCCATCGCCAAGAAGTACACCAACCGCGGCCTGCAGTTCCTCGATCTGATCCAGGAAGGCAACATCGGCCTGATGAAGGCGGTCGACAAGTTCGAATACCGTCGCGGCTACAAATTCTCGACGTACGCCACGTGGTGGATCCGCCAGGCCATCACCCGCTCGATCGCCGACCAGGCGCGCACCATCCGCATCCCGGTGCACATGATCGAGACGATCAACAAGATGAACCGCATTTCGCGCCAGCACTTGCAGGAGTTCGGCTTCGAGCCCGACGCCGGCATCCTGGCCGCGAAGATGGAGATTCCGGAAGACAAGATCCGCAAGATCATGAAGATCGCGAAGGAGCCGATCTCGATGGAAACCCCCATCGGCGACGACGACGATTCGCACCTGGGCGACTTCATCGAGGACAGCAGCAACACGGCTCCTATCGAAGCCGCGATGCAGGCCGGCCTGCGCGACGTGGTCAAGGACATCCTCGACAGCCTCACGCCGCGCGAAGCCAAGGTGCTGCGCATGCGCTTCGGCATCGAAATGAGCACGGACCACACGCTGGAAGAAGTCGGCAAGCAGTTCGACGTGACCCGCGAGCGCATCCGCCAGATCGAGGCGAAGGCACTGCGCAAGCTCAAGCATCCGTCGCGTTCGGACAAGCTGCGCAGCTTTATTGATACGCTCTAAGCCGGTCTCCCGGTATTTCCCGACGAGGAGGCGCCCGCAAGGGCGCTTTCTTTTTTGGCCTTCGCGATAAAAAGAACGGAGCAAACCTCATGAATCCCGATGCAGACAAACTCTGGCAGGCCCCGCGCTGGGCGCTTGCCGTGCTGCTCGCGGTGCTCGGCATGCTCGGGCCCTTTTCCATCGACACCTACATTCCGGCCTTCTCGGGCATCGCGCAGTCCATCGGCGCGACGCCGGCCGAGATGCAGCAGACGCTTTCGGCCTACCTGTTCGGCTTCGCGTTCATGAACCTGTTCCACGGCGCGCTGTCGGACAGCTTCGGCCGCCGCCCCGTGGTGCTGTGGGGCCTGGCCGTGTTCACGCTCGCCTCGCTGGGCTGCGCGCTCTCGCAGAACATCACGCAGCTGGTGCTGTTCCGCGGGCTGCAGGGCCTTTCGACCGGCGCGGGCATCGTGGTCTCGCGCGCGGTGATCCGCGACATGTTCCCGCCCGCCGAGGCGCAGCGGGTCATGAGCCAGGTCACGATCTACTTCGGCGTGGCGCCGGCCATCGCGCCCATCGTGGGCGGCTTCCTGTTCGTGCACGCGGGCTGGCACGCGGTGTTCTGGTTCCTGGTGGCGGTGGGCGTGGTGCTGTTCACTGCCAACTACAAGCTGCTGCCCGAGACGCTGCACAAGGACCACCGCCAGCCCTTCCAGGTGCGGCACCTGATGCGCGGCTACTGGGACCTGTGCTCCGACCCGCGCTTCCTGCTGCTGGCCTTTGCGAGCGGCGTGCCCTTCAACGGCATGTTCCTCTACGTGCTGGCCGCGCCCGCATTCCTAGGCGACCACCTTGCGCTGCAGCCGCAGCAGTTCTTCTGGTTCTTCCTGCTGACCATCGGCGGCATCATGCTCGGCGCGCGTGCCAGCGGCCGCATGGCCGGCAAGGTCGCGCCCAAGCGGCAGATCCGCGACGGCTTCGTCATCATGCTGGCCACCTCGGTGGTCAACGTGGTGGCCAACACTTTCTTCCAGGCACACGTGGCCTGGGCGCTGTGGCCGCTGGCGGTGTTCGCCTTCGGCTGGGCGCTGATGGTGCCGGTGGTCACGCTGCTGGTGCTCGACCTGCACCCCGAGCGCCGCGGCATGGCCTCTTCGCTGCAGGCCGTGATCGGCTCCACCGCCAACGGCATCGTGGCCGGCGCGGTGGCGCCGCTGGTGATGCATTCGACGCTCGCGCTGGCGCTGACCTCCATGGGCATGCTCGCCATCGGCCTTGTCGCCTGGGTGTGGCTGCATGACCGCTGGCCCGAGATCGGGCGCATGGTGGCGCACGAAGGCTGACAGCAGGAACGAGGCTCCGATGCGCTTCGAAACATTCCTGACTTACGCGCGCGCCTGGCTGCCAGGCCGCACCACCGTCGATGCCCGCGAGCGCCTGCGCGCGGTGGCGGGTGCGGGCCTCGGCCTGCTGGTCACGGCACTGCTGTGCCGGTGGATGGCCGGCCCGCTCGCCGCCTCCGTCTGGCTGATCGCGCCGCTGGGCGCCAGCGCCGTGCTGGTGTTTGCTGTGCCGGCCAGTCCGCTGGCGCAGCCGTGGTCGGTCATCGGCGGCAACACGCTGTCGGCGGTGGTCGGCATTGCGGCCGCCAACTGGATTCCCGACCCGGCGCTGGGCGCCGCCGTTGCAGTGGCTGCTGCCATCGGCCTGATGTTCAGCGCACGCTGCCTGCACCCGCCGGGTGGTGCCGCGGCCCTGCTCGCGGTGCTGACGCACACCACGCATTTCTCGTCCGCCCTCTTCCCCTTCTTCACCAACTCGCTGCTGCTGGTGCTGGCCGGCGTGGCCTACAACTCGCTGACCGGGCGGCGCTATCCGCATGTGCAGGTGGTGGCGCGCCCGCCTGCGTCCGATGCGCGCTTCAGCCAGGCCGACATCGACGCCGTGCTGGCCCGCTACAACCAGGTGCTGGACATCAGCCGCGACGACCTCCAATCGCTGATCCAGCAGACCGAGCTCGAGTCATACAAGCGGCGCCTGGGCACGCTGCACTGCGCCGACATCATGTCGCGCACGCCGGTCTCGGTGGAGTTCGGCACGCCGCTGCAGGAAGCGTGGGCGCTGATGCACGAGCGCCGCATCAAGGCCCTGCCCATCACCGACCGCACGCGCCGCGTGGTCGGCATCGTCACGCAGGCCGACTTCTTCCGCCAGCTCGACCTGCAGCATCACGAGGGCATCGCCGGCAAGCTGCGCGACCTGATCCGCGCCACGCGCACCGTGATATCGAACAAGCCCGAGGTGGTCGGCCAGATCATGACGCGGCAGGTGCGCGTAGCCAGCGCCGACCGGCCCGTGGTCGACCTGGTGCCGCTGTTCTCCGAGGGCGGGCACCACCACATCCCGATCATCGATGGCGAGAAGCGCCTCGCGGGGATGATCACGCAGTCGGACTTCGTGCGCGCCCTCTATCGCGCTGTGGGGCCGGCGTAAGAGCCGCTCCTCACTCAAGCACCACGTTCGCCTTCTTCACCAGCGCCGCATAGCGCGCGGCCTCGCTGCGAAAGTAACCCGCGGCCTGCTCCGGTGTCGTGGGCTTGATGACGTTGCCCTGCTTGTCCATCGCATCGCGCACTTCGGCGCTGGTGAATGCAGCGGCCACCGCGTCGTGCACGCGCTGGACATCGGCCGCCTGCATCTTCGGCGGCCCGATCACCGCGAACCAGCCTTCGACCGCGTAGTTCGGCAGCCCCTGCTCCGCGATGGTCGGGATGTCCGGCGCGGCTGGCGAACGCGTCGCGCCGCACAGGCCGATGGCGCGCAGCGCACCGCTCTTGATGTGCTGCTGCACGGCCGGCAGCGCGACCACGCCCATCTCGACCTGCCCCGCGATCATGTCGGTCACCATCGGCCCGGTGCCCTTGTAGGGAATGTGCCGCGCCTTCACGCCGGCCTCGTCCATGAACATCTCGCCGGCCAGGTGAATGATGGTGCCGTTGCCCGACGAGGCGTAGTTGTAGCCCTCGGGCTTCGCGCGCAGCAGCGCGACCAGTTCCTTCACGTTCTTCGCGGGCAGCTTCGGGTTCACCACCAGTACCAGCGGCGTCGCGCCCACCACGCTGATCGGCGTGACATCGTTGATCGCGTCGAAGGGCATCTTCTTGAACACCGCCGGGTTGATGACGTGGTTGTTCGACACCATGCCCAGCGTGAGCCCGTCGGGCGCGGCCTTGACGATGGCCGCGGCGCCGGTGATGCCGCCCGCGCCCGGCAGGTTCTCGATCACCACCGGCTGGCCGAAGGCCTTGCCGAGCGCGACCGATGCAGCGCGCACGATGGTGTCGACGCCTGAACCCGCGCTGATCGGCAGGATGAAGCGGATGGGTTTGTCGGAGCCCTGCGCAAGCGCGGGGCATGCGGCCACGGCGGCGGCGCACGCGCCGAGGCCGAGCACCGCACGGCGGCTCATCGAGGGAAGCGTCTGGGTCATGGTTTTGTCTCTCTTTATGTTCTTGAAAAGTCACTCTGCTCAGGCTACGGCCGATTCGGCGTGCAGCGCATCGACCTGCTCACGCGCGTAGCCCAGTTCGGCCAGCAGCTCGCGCGTGTGCTCGCCCAGCGTCGGCGGATGCAGCCGCACACCGAGGCGCTCACCGCCGAGCGTGATCGGGAACAGCGTCGTCTGCGCCATTTCTCCGGCACGCTCACCGTCCGGCAGGCGAATGTCGGCCAGGCCGCCGGTGGCTTTCAGGTGCGGGTCGTCGTAGAGGTCTTCGGGCCGCGTGATCGGCGCGAACGGCAGCCCGCTGGCCTCGAAGATCGCCGACAACTCCGCCGCCGAGCGGCCTGCCAGGCGCTCACGCAAGTCGGCCAGCAGCGTGGGCCGCAGGCGCACGCGGTCGTTGTTGGTGCGCAGGGCGGGGTCGGCCTTCAGGTCGTCGAAACCCAGCGCGTCGCAGAAGGTCTTCCACTGCGCGTCGCTCACGGCGGCCAGGAATATCTGCTCGCCGTTCTTCACGGTGAACACGTCGTACAGCGCCCAGGCCGAGATGCGATCGGGCATCGGCGCAGCGGCCTGCCCGGTGATCGCGTACTGCAGCATGTGCTGCCCGACCAGGAACACGTTGTTCTCGAACAATGCCGACTGCACCTCCTGCCCCTTGCCGGTCTCGGCGCGCTGCATCAGCGCGGCGATCGCGCCAATGGCGCCGAACATGCCGCCCATGATGTCGTTGACGCTGGTGCCCGCGCGCAGCGGATCACCGGGGCGGCCGGTCATGTAGGCCAGCCCGCCCATCATCTGCACCACCTCGTCGAGCGCAGTGCGGTGCTCATAAGGGCCGGGCAAGAAGCCCGTGTGGTTGACGTACACGAGGCGCGGGTTGAGCTTGCCGAGCGCGGCGTAGCCCAGGCCGTACTTGTCCATGGTGCCGGGCTTGAAGTTCTGCGCCACCACGTCGGCCGTGGCGCACAGGCGCAGCGCGGCTTCCAGCCCCTGCGGGTGCCGCAGGTCGAGCGCGATGCTCTTCTTGTTGCGGTTGAACATGGGGAAGAAGCCCGCGCCCGCGCCCAGCAGGTGTCGCGTGCGGTCGCCATCGATGGGCTCGACCTTGATGACCTCCGCGCCCAGGTCCGCGAGCACCATGCCGCAGGTGGGGCCCATGACCATGTGGGTGAACTCGACCACACGGATGCCGGTGAGCGGCAGGCGCTTTTCTCCGGTCTTTGCCGCGCTCATGCCGTGACTCCCGCCGTCGCAGCAAAGGTCTTCGGAAAGCCCGCGCGCCACACCGTGCCCTGCAAGGTTTCGCCTTCGAGCCAGCTCGCCACGCGTCGGCGCAGGTCGAGCAGCTTCGGCAGATCGACGCCGGTCGCGACGCCCATGCTCTCGAGCATGAAGACAAGGTCTTCGGTGTCGACATTGCCGCTGGCGCCGGGCGCGTGCGGGCAGCCGCCGATGCCGGCCAGGCAGGCGTCGAAACGTGTGATGCCGACCTCCAGCGCGGCATACGCATTCGCGAGCCCCATGCCGCGCGTGTCGTGGAAATGCCCGCACCACAACCTGTCGCCCGCAATGCGCAAGGCGCGCTCGAACAGGCTGCGCACCATCGCCGGATCGGCATAGCCCACTGTGTCGGCGAGGCTCACGCGGTCAGCGCCCGCATCGAGCAGCGCCTGCATCAGCCGCAGCACTTCGTCGGGCTCGACATGGCCTTGCAGCGTGCAGCCGAAGGCCGTGCCTACACCGCCGTCAATCAGCGTCTTGGAGCCCGCCGCATCGCGCGCCGCGCGCATGCGCCCGACCTCGGCCACCACCTCGTCGGGCGTCTTGCGCAGGTTGGCAAGGCTGTGCGCGTGACTGGCCGAAAGCGGCACGACCATCAGGTCGGCCTCGCCCGCAATGGCGCGTTCGGCGCCCTTGAGGTTGGGCACGAGCACCGAGGCAAAGAGCCCCGGCAGCGTCTTCGCGTACGCCAGCAATTCAGCGGTGTCGGCCAATTGCGGCAGCAGGTGCGCCGGCACGAACGAGCCGACTTCGATCTCGCGCTGCCCGGCGGCGTGCGCGTCGCGGATCCATTCGAGCTTGCGTTCCGTGGGCAATACACGGGCGATGCTCTGGAGGCCATCGCGCAGGCCCACTTCGCGGACGACCGCGCGCGGCGGCAGGAAGGCGTGAATCAAGACTTTGTCTCCGTCGTGAGGGTACGGAGTCGATGTTAGAAGTTCCGATTTGATCCAGAAGGTATATTTTGGAAGCCATCTGATTCCAGAACGGAACATCATGAGAGACCTCGACCTGACCACCCTGCGCCTGTTCGTCGCCGTCTGCGAAACGCGCAGCATCGCGCGCGCCGGCGAACAGGCCAGCATCGTCGGCTCGGCCATCAGCAAGCGGCTGGCCCAGCTCGAAGAAGCCGTCGGCACACCGCTGCTGCTGCGCAAGCGCCGCGGCGTGCTGCCCACGCCGGCCGGCGAAACCCTGCTGGAGCACGCCCGCGCCATGCTCGGCAGCGTGAATCGCATCGAGCGCGACATGGCCGCCTACGCCGGCGGCGCGCGCGGGCACGTGCGCATCCTGGCCTCGGCCTCGGTCATGGCCGAGTCGCTGGCCGAGGACGTGGCCGACTTTCTGCAAGACCCGGCCCACCGCAACATCCGCGTCGACATGGAAGAGCGCGTGAGCCCCGAGATCGTGCGCGGCATTCGCGAGGGCAGCGCCTCCATCGGCCTGTGCTGGGACGCGGCCGACCTCGAAGGCCTGGAGCGGCGCGACTACCGCACCGACCACCTCGCCATCGTCGCGCATCCCTCGCACCCGGTGGCGAAGCACGAGCACGTGCGCTTCGAGCAGGTGCTCGACCATGAATTCGTCGGCATGCCCGCGCTCAGCGCGGTGCAACTGATGCTGGCGCGCGAGGCTGCAGTGGCAGGCAAACCGCTGGTTTACCGCGTGCTGGTGTCCAACTTCGATGCGGCGCTGCGCGTGGTGCGCGCCGGGCTGGCGATCAGCGTGGTGCCTGCGGAGGTCGCGCGGCCCTTCACCGATGCCTTCGGCCTTTGCCTGATGCCGCTGACCGATGCATGGGCGCGGCGGCGTTTTGCAATCTGCTTCCGCAGTGAGGCGGCGCTATCGCCGTCCGCGCAATTGCTGGTCGCGCACCTGGAGCGGCGCGCCACGGATTGACGGCCAAGCACCCAATTCGACCGGAATCCGAAACTATTCATTGCCCTGGAGCAGGTTTTTATTTCGATTCGCGCAACCTACATTCGAAAGGTCAGAGCTGTCACTCCTTCACACCGCACACAGAAAGACCACCGCATGTTCCGCAGAGCCCTCCTCTCCGCCGCCGCCCTCGCCACCACCCTGAGCCTTGTTCCGCTCGCCGCGCAGGCCGCCCAGCCGCTCAAGCTCGACGTCTACAACCCCGGCACGAAGTCGATGTTTCCGGTCTCCTCGGAAATCGTCACCGGCCAGACCGAAGCCGTGCTGATCGACGCGCAGTTCCAGCGCAACGACGCCGAGGCGTTGGTGCAGAAGATCAAGGCCACGGGCAAGAAGCTCACCACGGTCTACATCAGCCACAGCGACCCCGATTACTACTTCGGCCTCGACGTGATCCAGGCCGCCTTCCCCGACGCGAAGATCGTCGCCACGCCCCAGACCGTGGCTGCCATCCAGGCCTCGAAGGACGGCAAGCTCGCGCACTGGGGACCGATCCTGAAGGACAACGCGCCCAAGGCGCTGGTCGTGCCCGAAGCACTGGCCGGCGACAGCCTCACGCTCGAAGGTCGCAAGATCCAGGTCGTCGGCCTCGACGGCCCGACGCCCGAGCGCAGCTTCGCGTGGATTCCCTCGCTGAAGGCGGTGGTCGGCGGCATTCCGGTGTCGGCCAACATCCACGTGTGGGTGGCGGACACGCAAACGCCCGAATCGCGCCGCGACTGGATCAAGACGCTGGGCCGCATCGAAGCCCTGCACCCCAAGACCGTGGTGCCCGGCCACTACCTGCCGAATGCCGACGGCAGCGCGCCCTACTCGCTCGCCTCGGTGAAATTCACGCGAAGCTACCTTCAGGCCTTCGAGACCGAAGCCGCCAAGGCCAAGGACTCGGCTGCCCTGATCGCCGCAATGAAGAAGCGCTACCCGAAGCTGGAAGACGCCTCGTCGCTGGAACTCGGCGCCAAGGTCATCAAGGGAGAAATGAAATGGCCGCAATGAACGAAGGCGCGAATGAAGGCGCCACGCTCCACTACATCTTCGACCCGCTGTGCGGCTGGTGCTATGCCGCCGCGCCGCTGGTCGACGCGGCGCGCAGCGTGCCCGGCCTGAAGGTCGAGTTCCACGGCGGCGGCATGATGACCGGCGCCAACCGCCGCTCGATCACGCCGCAGTGGCGCGAGTACGTGATGCCGCACGACCGGCGCATCGCGGAACTCACGGGCCAGCCCTTCGGTGAGGGCTACTTCGAGGGACTGCTGCGCGACACCGGCGCGACGATGGACTCCGAGCCGCCGACCACCGCCATCCTCGCGGCAGAGTCGCTGCGGGCGGGCGGCGGGCTGGACATGATCCATCGCCTGCAGCGGGCGCACTACGTCGAAGGCCAGCGCATCGCCGATGAGCAGGTGCTGAAGGCGATCGCCGCCGAACTCGGCTTCGACGCCGAAGCCTTCGCGTCGGCCTTCGAGCGCCTGTCAGGCGAATCGACCGCACGGCACTTCGCCGAAAGCCGCCAGTTCCTGCAGCGCGCTGGCGGCCAGGGCTTTCCGACCTTCGTGCTGACGCAGCCCGATGGCCGCGCCAGCCGCATCGACATCGGCCCATGGCTCGGCCGCGCGGAAGACTGGAAGGCGCGCCTGGCGGAACTCGTCTAGCGCGCGACGCCCAACAGGCGGTCGAGCACTTCAGGCTGCGTGCGCAATGTCGCGGCCTTGTCGGTATGCACGATGGTCCCGTGGTCCAGCACCACCGCTTCGTCGGAAATCGCGAGGATGGCCTGCGGATGCTGCTCCACGATGATCGCGGCCAGCCCCTCGTCCTGCGTAATTCGGCGGATGGCACGCAGCAGCTCTTCCACGATGATCGGCGCGAGGCCTTCGAGCGGCTCGTCGAGCAGCAGCAGCTTCGGGTTCAGCACCAGCGCACGGCCCACGGCCAGCATCTGCTGCTCGCCGCCCGAGAGCTGCGTGCCCAGGTTCGTCTTGCGCTCGGCAAGGCGCGGGAACATTTCGTAGACCCGTTGCGGGTTCCACTTGCCCGGCCGCTCCACCGCGGTGAGGTTCTCGTGCACCGTCAGCGACTTGAAGATGTTGCGCTCTTGCGGCACCCAGCCGATGCCGGCCGCCGCGCGCTGATGCGGCGCAAGCTTGTGCAGCGCCTGGCCGCCCAGCGTGATGCTGCCGCCGTGCTGGCGCGTTGCGCCCGCGAGCGTGTTGATCAGCGTGGTCTTGCCCGTGCCGTTGCGGCCCAGCAGCGCCAGCGTCTGGCCTTCGCCGAGCGCGAACGCCACGTCGTGCAGCACCACGGCCTCGCCGTAGCCGGCGCTCAGGTTTTCTATTCGCAGCAGCTCAGACATGGGCGCTCTCCCCGTGGCCCAGATAGACCTCTTTCACCTTCGGATCGTTGGCGATGGTTTCGGGGTCGCCCTCGGTCAGCAGCGTGCCGTTGACCAGCACCGTCATGCGGTCGGCAAAGCTGAACACCAGGTCCATGTCGTGCTCGATCAGCAGCACCGACACGTCGGCGGGCAACGCGGCCACGGTCTGCAGCAGTTCTTCGCGCTCGCCGGCGGGCACACCCGCCACGGGCTCGTCGAGCAGCAGCACGCGCGGCTCGCAGGCCAGCGCAATCGCAATCTCCAACAGGCGGCGCTTGCCATAGGCCAGGTGCTTCACCTGCTGCTGCGCCACATCGCCCAGGTGGAACTGTTCGAGCAGTTGCCCCGCACGCTCGGCAATCGCCTTGCTGGCGCCGAGCGGCCGCCACCATTGCGCGCCGATGCCCTGGTGTTGCGACACGACCAGCGCCAGCGTTTCGAGCGGCGTCATCGAGTCGAACAGCTGGTTGATCTGGAAGGTGCGCACCAGTCCGCGCGCCACGCGCTTGTGCGGCGCGAGCGTGGTGATGTCTTCGCCCAGCAGCGTGATGCGGCCTTCGGTGGGCGTGAGCACGCCCGTCAGCTGGTTGATCAGCGTGGTCTTGCCCGCTCCATTGGGGCCGATCAGCGCGTGGCGTGCACCGCGCTTGAGTTCCATCGTCACGTTGTTGGTGGCCGTGATGCCGCCGAAGCGCATCACGAGGCCGTGGGTCGAAAGCACGGTGTCGGTCATGCCGCACCGCCCTTCTTCTTGCCGCCCAAGCCGAACCATGTCCACGGCTTCAGCAGGCGGTCGCGCCCCACCAGCACCAGCAGCACCAGGATCAGGCCGATCCAGAACATCCAGTACTGCGGCGTCACGGCCGACAGCCAAGTCTGCAGCAGCTTGAACACGATAGCACCCGCCACGCCGCCATAGAGCCAGCCCACGCCGCCGATGACCAGCATCAGCAGCACGTCGGCCGAACGGTCGAAGGCCAGCACGTCGAGCGAGGCGAAGCCGGTGGTCTGCGCCAGCAGCGCGCCCGCGGCGCCGGCGATGCCCGCCGCCACGGTGTAGATCACCACGAGCCGCGACACGACCGGAACGCCGATCGCCATGGCACGCAGCCGGTTGTCGCGGATGGCCTTGAGCGTGGCGCCGAACGGCGAATGCACGAGCCGGCGCATCACGAGGAACAGCACCAGCATCACGGCCAGCGAATACCAGGCGGCCGTGCGGCCGTACAGATCGAACTCGAACAGGCCGAGCACCGGCCCCATCACCACGCCCTGCAGGCCGTCGGCGCCGCCGGTGAGCCAGTCGAGCTTGTTGGCGAGTTCGAGCAGCAGCAGCGCGGTACCGAGCGTGACCATCAGCCGCGTGAGGTCGCTGCCGCGCAAGATCGTCACGCTCGCCACGAGGCCCAGCAATGCCGACAGCACGGTCGCGATCACCAGCCCCACGGTCGGGTCCGGCATCACGAGCTTGGCGAACAACGCCGCCGCATACGCGCCGAAGCCGAAGAAGGCGGCATGGCCCAGCGACACGATGCCGGTGTAGCCAAGAATCAGGTCGAGCGACATCGCGAACAGCGCGACGATGGCGATCTCGTTGACCAGCAGCGAGTGCGAGGGCATGACGAGCGGCAGCGCGAAGGCCACTGCCCAGGCCACGAATTCGAGCGGGTGCCAGCGTGCCTTGCGCAGCAGGGCCGACTGAAACTCGGTGGTGGAAGGCGCACTCATCAACGGCCTCCCTTGCGCGTGAACAGGCCCTGGGGCCGCCACATCAGGATCATGATCATCAGCAGGTAGACGGTGAATGCACCCATCTTCGGAATGAAATACTTGCCGGCCACGTCGGCAATGCCCAGCAGCAGCGCCGCCGCGAGCGGCCCGGTGATCGACGAGGTGCCGCCGACCGACACCACGATCAGGAAATAGATCATGTACTTCAGCGGGAATGTCGGGTCGAGGCCGAGGATCTCCGCACCCAGCGCACCGCCCAACCCCGCGAGCCCGGAGCCCACGGCGAAGGTCAGCAGAAACACGATATTCACGTTGATGCCCAGGCCCGACGCCACGCGCGGGTCGTCAACCGCGGCGCGCAGCCGGCTGCCGAAGCGGGTCTTCGAGAGGATGAGCTGCAGCACCACCGTGAGCACAGCGCACACGCCGATGATGAAGAGCCGGTAGTGCCCCATGCCCAGCAGCAACGCGCCGTCGCCGATCTCGGTGCGCCCGCGCAGCCATTCGGGCAATTGCACGTTCTGCTGCGAAGAGCCCACGAAGTAGTCGATGGCCGCCACCGCCATGAAGGCGAGGCCGATGGAAAAAAGCACCTGGTCGAGATGCGGCTTGCCGTACATCGGCCGGTAGAGCGTGCGTTCGAGCAAGGCCCCGGCCAGCGCGACGACGATGAATGCGAGCGGCAGGCAGGCCAGGAAGGGCACGCCCAACTTCTGCATCGCGAACACCGTGAGGTAGCCGCCCGCCATGGCGAAAGCACCGTGCGCGAGGTTGATGAAGTTCATCAGGCCGAGCGTCACTGCGAGGCCTACCGCCAACACGAAGAGCAGCATGCCGTAGGCGATGCCGTCGAAAAGAATGGTCAGCATGTCGTGTTTTTTACGAAGCTATTTCTGGGGCTGTTCGTTTCGTTCGGGGTGCGTGCTTATGCCGGCCGATCAACGACTGCTCTGAAAGATCACGCCGATGGGGTGCCTTGCGCAGCGAAATAAAGGAGGAGGCCGAAGGCCGGGGGACATTCGCGGAGCAAGGTGCCCCGTCGGCGTGATCGCGCCCCGAACAACAACGTCCCCCAGAGACAAGCCTCACTTTGCCTTGCCCGGATCCTTCACACCCTTGATCACGTCGAACTCGACGTTGTAGAGCTGCCCGTCCTTCTTCTCGACCTTGCGCAGGTACACGTCCTGCACGATGTCGCGCGTCTGCGCATCGATCAGCACCGGGCCGCGCGGGCTCTCGAAGACCTGGCCCTTCATGGCGGCCAGCAGCGCTTCGCCGCCGCCCTGCCCCTTGGTGGTCTTGAGCGCTTCGTAGATCACGCGCATGCCGTCATAGCCGCCCACGGCCATGAAGTTGGGACGCATCTTGGGGTTGGCCTTCTCGAAGGCTTCGACGAACTTCTTGTTCATGGCCGAGGGGTGCGCGGCCGAGTAGTGGTGCGAGGTAACCACGCCCAGCGCGCCGTCGCCCATGTCGTTGAGCTGGTCGTCATCCGTCACGTCGCCGGTGGCGATCATCTTGATGCCGGCCTTGTCCATGCCGCGTTCGAGGAACTGCTTCATCACCGCCGCGCCCGCGCCCGAGGGCACGAAGACGAACAGCGCGTCGGGCTTCACGTCGCGCACCTTCTGCAGGAACGGCGCGAAGTCGGGGTTGCGCAGCGGCACGCGCAGCTTGTCGAGCACCTTGCCGCCGTTGAGCTGGAAGCGCTCGCTGAAGAACTTCTCGGCGTCGTTGCCCGGGCCGTAGTCGGCCACCAGCGTGACGACCGTCTTCACGCCGTTCTTAGGCGCCCAGTCGCCCATGGCCACCGACACCTGCGGCAGCGTGAAGCTCGAACGGATGATGTAGGGCGAAGCCTCGGTGATGCTCGACGTGGCCGCGGCCATCACCACTTCGGGCGTCTTCGACTGCGTGGCAATCGGCGCCACGGCCAGCGCCAGCGGTGTGAGGCCGAAGCCGGCCAGCACGTTGACCTTGTCGTTCACCACCAGCTCCTGCGCGAGGCGCTTGGTCACGTCGGGCAGGCCGGTGTCGTCCTTGACGATCAGCTCTACCTTCTTGCCGGCCACGGTATCGCCGTTCTGGGCCATGTACAGGCGCGCCGCGGCTTCGATCTGGCGGCCGGTGGAGGCCGACTGGCCGGTCATCGGAAGGATCAGGCCGATCTTGAACTTGTTGGCGTCCTGGGCACTGGCCAGCGACATTGAAAGCGCAAGTGCCGAGAGGGCGGCGGTCTGGATGAGATGGCGTCTTTGCATGTTTTTTCCTTTGAGGGGCGGAACGCGAACCGGGGCTATTTTCAACACTTTGCAACATCCGGCGGAGCAGGCAATCACCTAGCCGGCCATTCCCGTTGACCTTTGTTGCGCGATTGCCAAATGAACTGCGCGATCATCGCGCAAGGCGGCTTGCGGAGCGCGCGCGTCAGCTGTCGGCGCGGTAGGCGGAGTCGAGCGTGAGAGTGCCCACGGCGCGTGACACGCAGGCGCAGATGCGCGTGGTCGACTTCTTCTCGTGCTCGCTGAGGAACACGTCGCGGTGATCGATCTCGCCGTCGACGGCGATCACGTCCATGGCGCACAGGCCGCATTCGCCGCGCTTGCAGTCCGAGAGCGTCTGCACGCCGGCTGCGTCGAGGGCTTCGAGCAGCGTGCAGTCGGCCGGCACGGTGATGGCCAGGTCGTGCCGGGGAATTCGCACCTGGAATGACTGCGTGGCCAGGCGGCCGCTGCTGCCGAAGGTTTCGAAGCGCAGGTCTTCGATGGCACGGCCGGCTGCGTGCCACGAGCGCTTGACGGCTTCGAGCATCGGCACCGGGCCGCAGGTGTAGAGCTGGCCGCCGGGCGGCAGTGCCGCGATAGCGGCGGCGAAGTCGATGGGGGCCGAGCCTTCATGCGCTTCGACGCCCTCGCCCAATGCTTCCTGCAGATGCGACAGATAGCCGAGCTCGCCCGCATGCCGCGCGCCGTAGAGCATCTTCACCGGCACGCCGGTGCGCCTTGCATGTGCGCCCAGCCGCTGCGCCATCAGTACCAGCGGCGTAATGCCGATGCCGCCCGCCACCAGCAGGTAGCCGGGAGCCGAGAGGTCGAGCGGAAAGTGGTTCTGCGGCGCGCTCACTTGCAGGCGGTCGCCCACGGCCAGTCGCCACATCGCGAGCGAACCGCCACGGCCGTCGTCGAGCCGCTTGACGGCAATGCGCCAGCACTGGCCGTCGCCCTCGCCCACCAGCGAGTACGAGCGGGTCTGCACCTTGCCCTGCGCCGTCAGCACCTGCACTTGCAGGTGGGCGCCGGGCTCATGGGATTCGGCAAAGCCGCCGTCGGGGCGCAGTTCGAATTCGCGCACGGTGGGCGTGACATCGCGCAGCGCAACGACTTGCGCCTGCATCCATTGAAGATCGCTTTTCATCGGGGGAGCAACACGAAAGAGGAGGGAAAAAGAAGAAACCGATCAGCCGCGCCGGCGGATCAGCTGCACACCCGGCAGCGGGCGCTGCTCGGCGGTCGGCGTGCCGTGCAGCGCATCGCGCAGGTTGCGCCGTGCGATGCGGCTGTGCTCGCGCATCAGCGCCTCGGCGCGCGAGCCTTCGCCGGACTCGATAGCGTCGAGCACCTGGACATGCTGGTCTTGCGCAATCACGAGCATGTCGCGTGCGGCCGGCGAGTTGGCCTGCACGATGACGAAGCCCGAGGGCGACGCGAACGGCAGGTTGATCACGCGCTCGAGCTGCTGCGCGATGACGGGGCTGCCCGCCATTTCGCAGAGCAGTGCGTGGAAGCGCTCGTTGTGCGTCACGTAGCGCGAGAAGGCCGCGTCGTCGAGCGCGGGCTCGCGCAGCAGTTCGTCGATGCGCTGCAGGCAGGCGCGCGCTTCGCGCAGCACCACGGGCGCCGCGCCGCGCTCCGCCGCGAGCCTGGCGACCAGCCCTTCGAGCGTGCCGCGCAGCTCGATGGCATCGGCCACGTCGCGCTCGGAAAAAGTACGCACCGCATAGCCACCGTTGGGCAGCGCTTCGAGCAGGCCTTCCTGTTCGAGCCGCATCAGCGCGGTGCGCACCGGCGTGCGCGACACGCCGAGCTGCTCGGAGATGGCCACTTCGGCAATGCGCGCGCCACCGGGCAGCTCGCCCGCGAGGATCATCTCGCGCAACCGCAGCTGCGCCTTCACGGCCTGCGAACTGCCGCTGTCGCCGGGCTCGGCGGCGGTGGAAACGGCAGCGACCTTCACGCGGCTGCCTTTTCGGCCGGCCGGATCGGGATCGCGGCACGCGCGGGCTTTTCTTTTTCGATCATGCGATCGATCAGACGCCGCGCCCACATCGAGCCGGCGTCGATGTTGAGGTTGTAGAACTTGTGATCGGGGTGGTCGTCCATCGCCCTCTGCTGCGCTTCGAGCACCAGCTCGTCTTCACGGAAGATGCCGGCGACGCCCTCGCGCAACTCGTGCGTGAGGCGCTGCTCGCCGAGGCAGTAGTTGCGCGCGAAGGCCCAGAAGTAGAGGCAGGTCTTGTCGGTCTCGGGCGTGATGGTGTTGAGCACGTAGCCGTTGACGCCCTTGCTGCGGTCGCCGGGGTTGCTGCCCTGGGGCACCGCGCCGCTGCCCGCCTCGGCCACGCCGACGTCGATGTTCACCGTGCACGGGCCTTCGAAACGGATGATCTGCCAGCGGTCGACCTTGCCGGTGTAGCCGCGTGCGTGGCGGATCTGGTTGCCCCAGAACGGCGGCGGGTCGATGTCTTCCATCCATCGCGTGACGGTGGCCGAGCGGTCGCCGTGCGTGGCCACGAAGGGCGCCTCTGCCACTTCGCGGTTGCCGATGGACGAGCCGTGCACGAAGGTCTCGTGCGTCAGGTCCATGAGGTTGTCGACCACGAGGCGGTAGTCGCAGTTGACGCGGATCATCTTGCCGTCGCCGGCCCAGGCCGGGTCGTCGTTCCAGTGCATGTCGGGCACCAGCGCCGGGTCGGCCTTGGCCGGATCGCCTGGCCAGATCCACACGAAGCGGTGCTTCTCGACCACCGGAAAGCTGCGCACGCATGCCGAGGGGTTCAGCGTTTCCTGGCTCGGCATGTGAGTGCAGCGGCCCTGGCTGTTGTAGACGAGGCCGTGGTAGCCGCAGACCAGTTCGTCGCCTTCGAGGCGGCCCAGCGACAGCGGCATCAACCGGTGCCAGCAGGCGTCTTCGAGCACGGCGACTTGTCCGTCGGTGCGGCGGAACAGCACTACTTTCTGGTTGCAGATCGTGCGTGGCAGCAGCGCGTGACGCACTTCGACGTCGTAAGCGGCGGCATACCAAGCGTTCAGTGGAAAGGCGGTCGTGGGCGTTTTCATGAATACTCAATGTATACAGAAAACCTGAAATTTCCAGTCTTTTGAAGCATTTCGAGGGTAAACACCGAGATATCTGTATACAGACATCGGCATTTCGAAGGCGATACGATGTTCCGCTCGTTCCCCAAATCACGACGGAGTCATCCATGTCACAGCACGCCGCCCTGCCTGCCCGCTACGACCACGTGGGCAGTTTCCTGCGCCCCAAATACCTGCTCGAAGCCCGCGAACAGAAAGCCAAGGGCGAGATCACGCCCGAACAGCTTCGCCTCGTCGAAGACAAGGCCATCACCGAGATCGTCCGCTTCCAGGAAGACATCGGCCTGAAGAGCATCACCGACGGCGAGTTCCGCCGCACCTACTTCCACATCGACTTCCTTGACCAGCTCGGCGGCGTGAAGACCGACATTCCGGTCACCATCCGCAAGCCCGACGGCACTGAAGAACTCGCTCCGCCCGCGATGCGCGTGCTCGACAAGGTGCGCCACGTCAAGGACATCCAACTCGCCGACTTCCAGTACCTCAAGAGTCAGGTTTCGGCGGGCCGCACGCCCAAGGTGACGATCCCCTCGCCGACCATGCTGCACTTCCGCGGCGGCCGCGCCGGCATCAGCAAGGAGGCGTACCCCGAGCTCGACCCGGCGTTCTACGACGACGTGGCCAAGGCCTATGGCGACGAGCTGCGCTCGCTGGCCGCCGCCGGCTGCACCTACGTGCAGATGGACGACACCAACCTCGCCTACCTGTGCGACGAGCACATGCGCGAAGCCGCCCGCAAGCGCGGCGACGACCCGAACGAGCTGCCGCACCGCTATGCCGCCTTCATCAACAAGGTGGTGGCGCAGAAGCCCCCGGGCATGCTGCTGGCCATGCACCTGTGCCGCGGCAACTTCAAGAGTACGCACGCCGCGGCCGGCAACTACGAGCCCGTGGCCGAGGCGCTGCTCAAGGAGATGGACCTCGACGCCTACTTCATGGAATACGACGACGCCCGCTCGGGCGACTTCAAGCCGCTGCGCTACCTGCCCAAGGGCAAGACCGTGGTGCTCGGCCTCGTGACCACGAAGTTCGGCGAGATGGAAGACAAGGACGAGCTCAAGCGCCGCATCGAGGACGCCGCCAAGTACGCCTCGCTCGACCAGCTCGCGCTGTCGCCGCAGTGCGGCTTCTCCAGCACCGTGCACGGCAACAACATCGCGGTGGAAGCGCAGCGCAACAAGCTGCGCCTGGTGGTCGAGACCGCGCAGGAGGTCTGGGGCTCGACCTGACGCGCCGTTTCTGGTGAAGTCGGGGCATGACGACTCACATCTACTCAGGCCCCCTCAGCATGTTCGGCGCCAAGGTCGAGATCGCGGCACGCGAAAAAGGCGTGCCCTTCGAACTGGTCATGGTGCCCTTCACCAAGGACGATGCCTACGAGCCCAAGCACCCCGAGGTGCTTCGGGTCAACCCCGTCAAGCAGCAGGTGCCCGTGCTGGTCGACGACGAGGTCTCGCTGTTCGACTCGACGCAGATCTTCGAGTACCTCGAAGACCGCTATCCCAGCCTTGCGCTGTGGCCTGAAGGCATTGCCGAACGGGCCCGCGCGCGGCAGCTGGAGCAGAAGTCCGACGAGGTCTTCTTCCCGAACGTCATCAAGCTCTTCGGCCTCCAGCACGACATGCAGAGCGCCGCGGCAGTCGCGGCCTGCGCCGGCTGCGCGCGCTTCTACGAAGAGATGGAAGGCCTGCTGGCCACACGCGAGTACCTGGCCGGCCCCTACTCCTTCGTCGACATCGCCTTCTACATGGCCTATGTGTTCGCCGACCGCAAGGGCGCCGGCATGATCGACGCCACGCCGCGCCTGCTGGCCTGGCGCACGCGCGTAGGCGATCGGCCCGCTGTGCGTGCGGTGGTCGATCCGATGATGCGGTTCCTGGCCTCTGAAGGGCGCGGCGTGCCGGCCTTCCTGCAACGCTGAAGGGACACTGAAGGCACAGCCCGCAACGCTGAGGCATCATCGGTCCATGCCGACCAAAGAGTTCGACTGGCTGCCCTCTCCTTCGCAGCATTTCCTCGTCGTCACTTTCGCGCTGCTGGTCTACGTGCTGACCACGCGTGCGCGCCGCGAGCAGCGCGCCCCCACCACGGCCATCGCCTGGGTCATGGGGCTGGTGCTGATGCCTTACTTCATCCTGCCGATGTACCTGCTGTTCGGCCAGCGCAAGCTGCGTCCGGCGGGGTCGCCCAGGCCGCCGCGCTCGGTGCCGCCGGGCCACTGGGCTGCCGACCTGATCGAGAGCTTCGGCCTCGCGCCGCCGGGGCGCTGCGCGATCCGCATGCATGCCGACGGCGAGGCCGCGCGCGATGCGCTGTGGCAGGTGATCGACGGCGCGCGCGAGCGCATCGACGTGTGCACCTTCATCATTGGCGACGACCCACTCGGCCACGCGGTGATCGACCGGCTCGCGAAGCGGGCGCGCGAGGGCATCAAGGTGCGGGTGCTGCTCGACGGCTTCGGCGCGCTGTCGCTGCCGCGCCATCACTTCGACCGGCTGCGTGTGGCGGGCGGCGAGGTGGCCGTGTTCCGCCCCTTCTTCAGCCTGCGCCGCATCGGCCCGCGCAACCTGCGCAACCACCGCAAGTTCACCATTGCCGACGACGGCTGGCTCTGGTCGGGCGGGCGCAACCTCGCGGGCGAATACTTCACCGGCAACGACAAGCACCCCGAGGCCTGGCGCGACCTGTCGTTCGACCTGCATGGCAGCGTGGCCGCGGCGGCGGCGCGCCAGTTCGACCACGACTGGGCCTCGGTGCGCAGCCGCAAGGCCCGCGCCATCACCGCCGACGACGTGCCCCCGGGCCCGGGCACTGCCATGGCCCAGTTCCTGCCGAGCGGCCCCGACCAGACCGAGGACACGGCGCATGCACTGCTGATCGACGCCTGCTTTCGCGCCGAGCACCGCGTGCTCGCGATCACGCCCTACTTCGTGCCCGGCGACGGCCTGCGCGATGCACTGCGGCTGGCCGCGCGGCGCGGCGTGCAGGTGACCATCGCGATGCCCGCGCAGTCGAACCATCGCCTCGCCGACTTCGTGCGTGCACGCGCCATGCGCGACCTGGCGCGCGCGGGCGTGAGCTTCAGCATGCTGCCGTTCATGGCGCATGCCAAGGCCGTGGTGGTGGACGACGAACTCGCCATGTGCGGCTCGATCAACCTCGACCTGCGCAGCCTGCTGCTGAACCACGAGGCGGCCGTCGTGTTCTACGGCCATGAAGACATCGAATGGCTGGCCGAGTGGATCGAGACCACCGCCTCGGCCGGCGAGCCCTATCGTGCGCGACGCCCGGGGCTGATGCGCGACGTGGCCGAGGGGCTGCTGCTCACCGTCGCTTTCCAGCTTTAGGCGTTGTGGACGCCGGGGACGGCTCGGCCGCCTTTGCCTCCTTCGCCACGGCATCGAGTCCCGCGAGCACATAGCGCACAACTTCTTCGGCCAGGGCCTGCGTGTCCTTCAGGGCCGGCAACACCTTGCTGCTCAGGTCCTTGGGCGCCACCGTCATCACCAGGCACGGCAGCACCGTCAGCAGCAGGCTGCGCTGCACCGATGGATGGTCGTCGGGCAAGCCCATGATCTCCCCGACGATGCCGCGCATCAGCCTGGCCTTGGGCAGCACAGCCCGCTGGATCAGCGCCGGCATGGCAGGCGACGGCGACAGCGCCTCGCGCAGCACCACGCGGAACCCCCACGGCGCCTTCGGCTGGGCGCTCATCTCGACCATGTGCGTGAGAAAGGCGCGCAGCTTCAGGCGCGGATCGGTCGACTCCAATGACAGCGCCATCAGCTCGTCGAGGCTCACCAGCTGCTTGTGCGCTTCGACCAGCACCGCCTCGTAGAGCCCGTCGCGGCCGCCGAAGTGGTAGTTGATGGCGGCCATGTTGGTGCCGGCGCGGGTGCAGATTTCCTTGCTGGTGCTTTCTGCGAAGCCTTGCGCCGCGAACAGCCGGCCGGCGGTTTCGAGGATGTGCAGGCGCGTGGTGTTGCCGTCGGTACGCGGAGTGCGGGTTGCCATGCCCCGAGGCTAACCCAAACAAAAGAATACTTCAAATTCAAATTTCAATTTGATAACATCACACCGACTTCCAGGCAGCAGCCTCGTCAGGACACACACGCCATGAACAAGAAGCCCCTCATTGCCATCGCCGCCGTGGCCATCGTCGCGGCGGTGGGCGGCTGGTGGTACACGCACCGCTCGGCCACGCCCTCCGACCAGCTCGTGCTGTACGGCAACGTCGACCTGCGCCAGGTCTCGCTGGCCTTCAACGCCAACGATCGCGTGGCCGAACTGACGGTGCGCGAGGGCGACCGCGTGCGCGCCGGGCAGGTGCTTGGACGGCTCGACACCCGCTCGCTGGTGCTGCGCGTCGCGCAGTCGCAGGCGCGCATCGGCGTGCAGGAACAGGCCCTGCTGCGCCTGAAGACCGGCAGCCGCCCCGAAGAAGTGGCACAGGCCAAGGCCCAGGTGGCCGGCGCGCAGGCCGATGCCGATCTGGCACAGCAGCAGCTCGCGCGCCTGCAGGCCATCGGCGCCAGCACGGCCGGCCGCGCCGTGAGCCAGCAGGACCTCGACAGCGCACAGGCCAGGCGCAAGGTGGCGCTGGCGCAGCTCGACAACGCCCGCAAGGCGCAGCAGCTGGTCATCACCGGCCCGCGCAAGGAAGACATCGGCCAGGCGATTGCCCAGCTCGAATCGGCCCGCGCCGAGCTCGCGCTCATGAACCACCAGCTCACCGAGGCCGAGCTCAAGGCGCCCATCGACGCCGTCGTGCGCGCCCGCCTGCTGGAGCCCGGCGACATGGCCTCGCCGCAGCGCCCGGCCTTCACGCTCGCCATCACCGATCCCAAGTGGGTGCGCGCCTATGTGGCCGAGCCCGACCTTGGCCGCGTGCGCGCCGGGCAGGACGCCCGCGTGAGCACCGACAGCCAGCCCGGCGAAGCGATCGCCGGCAAGGTCGGCTACATCTCGTCGGTGGCCGAGTTCACGCCCAAGACCGTGCAGACGGAGGAACTGCGCAGCAGCCTCGTCTACGAGATCCGCGTGATGGTCGATGACCCGCAAGACCGGCTGCGGCTCGGCATGCCGGCCACTGTGCGGCTCCAACTGTCGCCCGCCACCGGCAAGACCTGATGCCGATCACCGGGCCGGCCGTGGCCGGACGCTCGCTGCACAAGCGCTTCCTGCTGAAAGCGTCGAAAGAACCCGTGCTCGCGCTCGACGACGTATCGCTCGAAGTGCCCGCCGGCACGCTCACCGCCCTGGTCGGCCCCGACGGTGCCGGCAAGACCACGCTGCTGCGCCTCATGGCCGGCCTGATGCGCGCCGACGCGGGCGAGCTGCACGTGCTCGGCATCGACGTATCGGCCGATCCGCAGGCCGTGCAGGACCGCATCAGCTACATGCCGCAGCGCTTCGGCCTCTACGACGACCTGAGCGTGCAGGAGAACCTCGACCTCTACGCCGACCTGCACGGCGTGCCCCGCGACAAGCGGCGCGAACGCTATGCGCGGCTGATGGAAATGACCGACCTCGGCCGCTTCACCGACAGGCCGGCCGGCAAGCTCTCGGGCGGCATGAAGCAGAAGCTAGGGCTGGCCTGCACGCTGGTGCGCTCGCCCGACCTGCTGCTGCTCGACGAGCCGACCGTGGGCGTGGACCCGCTCTCGCGCCGCGAACTGTGGCAAATCGTGCAGCAGCTGGTAGACGACGAAAAGCTCTCGGTCATCGTCAGCACCGCCTACCTCGACGAGGCCGAGCGCTGCAGCCATGTGTTCGTGCTGCATGGCGGCAAGCTGCTGGCGCAGGGTGCGCCCAGCGAACTGCGCGACCGGGCGCACGGCCTCTGCTTCATCGCGACACCGCCCGACGGCGAGCCGCCACGGTTGCTGCAGGCCCGTCTGCTCGACGCGCGGCTGGAGGTCATCGATGCGGTGCCGCAAGGTGGCGAGGTGCGCTTCATCCGCCGCAGTGAGACAGACGATGCGCGGCTCGATGCATTGCTCGAAGGCGCGCGCACCGAGCCGGTCGCGCCGCGCCTCGAAGACGGCTTCATGACGCTGCTGCGTGCGCAGCCATCGCCCAACGCCGACGCCACCCCGGCCACCAGCATGGCCACTTCGCAACCGAGCACAGGCAAACCCGGCGAAGTGGTCATCGAAGTCAAGGACCTCGTACGCCGCTTCGGCGACTTCGTGGCGGTGGCCAGCACCAGCTTCTCGGTGCGGCGCGGCGAGATCTTCGGCCTGCTCGGCCCCAACGGTGCGGGCAAGACCACCACGTTCCGCATGCTCTGCGGCCTGCTGCCCGCGAGCGGCGGCCAGCTGCGCGTGGCCGGCGTCGATCTGCGGCATGCCCGCGCGCAGGCGCGCCAGCGCATCGGGTATGTCTCGCAGAAGTTCGCGCTCTACGGCAACCTCACTGTGCGCGAGAACCTCTCGTTCTTCGGCGGCGCCTACGGCCTGCGCGGCGCGAAGCTGCGCGAGCGCATGGACACGGTGCTGCGCCAGTTCGATCTGGCCCACTCGCTCGACGTACCCAGCGGCCAGTTGCCCGGCGGCTACAAGCAGCGCCTGGCCATGGCCACGGGCCTGCTGCACGAACCCGAGATCCTGTTCCTCGACGAGCCCACCAGCGGCGCCGACCCGCTCGCGCGCCGCGAGTTCTGGCGGCGCATCACAGCGCTGGCCGAAGGCGGCACCACGGTCGTCATCACCACGCACTTCATGGAAGAGGCGGAATACTGCGACCGCATCGTGATCCAGGACGCGGGCAGGGTGCTGGCCATCGGCACGCCGCAGGAAGTGCGCGCGCAGGCGCTGGGCGACGAGCAAGACAGCGACAGACGCATCGACATGGAGCAGGCTTTCATCGGCATCGTCGAGAAGGCACGGCAAGAAACAAAGACAGAGGTGACGGCATGAGTGGCTTCTGGTCTCGCCTGATCTCCCTCACGCGCAAGGAATTCCGCCAGCTGCTGCGCGACCGCAGCAACCTGGCCATCGGCATCCTGCTGCCGATGGTGCTGATCCTGATCTTCGGCTACGGCATGTCGCTCGACGTGAAGAACGCGCCCGTCGCGGTGGTGATGGAAGACGCATCGCCCACCGCGCACGAAGCCATCGCCGGCCTGCAGCTCTCGCCCACCATCGCGCCAGTGCTGCTGGGCTCGATGCACGACGCCGAAGAGCTGATGCGCGAACGCAAGGTCGACGGCATCGTGCGCGTGCCTTCCGATTTCTCGCGCGCGCTGGCTGCCGGCAATGCGCGCGTGCAGCTCATCGTGCACGGTTCGGACGCAGGGCGCGCGAGCATCATCCAGGCGTACGTGACAGGCGCCCTCGCGCAATCGGCAATCCGGCAGATGGACAGGAGCGGCAACGCCTCCGGCGCCGATGCCCCGCCCGTCGGCAGCGTCACCGTCGAGCAGCGCATGTGGTTCAACGCTGCGAACACCAGCACCTGGTACCTCGTGCCGGGGCTCATCGTGCTCATCATGACGCTGGTCGGCGCCTTTCTCACCGCGCTGGTGATGGCGCGCGAGTGGGAACGCGGCACGCTGGAGGCGCTGTTCGTCACGCCGGTGCGGCCGGTCGAGATTCTGCTGGCCAAGATCATTCCGTACTTCGCGGTCGGCATGCTGGGCCTTGCGCTGTGCCTGCTCTCGGCGCGCTACCTGTTCGCGGTGCCGATGTACGGCTCGCTGCTGGTAGTGGTGTTCAGCTCGATGCTGTACCTGATCGTGGCGGTGAGCCTGGGCCTGGTGATCTCGTCGGTCACGCGCAACCAGTTTCTCGCGAGCCAGGTGGCGCTGATCGCGACCTTCATGCCCTCGATGATGTTGTCGGGCTTCCTGTTCGACCTGCGCAACGTACCCACCGCCGTGTGGGTGATCGGCCACCTGCTGCCGGCCACCTACTTCATGGACCTGATCAAGACGCTGTTTCTCGCGGGCGACGTCTGGCCGCTGATCTGGCGCAACTGCGCGATCCTGATGGCGTATGCGGTAGGCCTGTTGCTGGTGGCGCGTGCGGTAACGCGCAAGAGCCTCGACTGAAAGCCCCCGGCCATGAACGCCCTCATCGATTTCTTCCTGCGCGTCGCCAACCTCTGCCGCAAGGAACTGCTGACCATCCTCAAGGACCCGGCCACGCGCGCCATCCTGATCGCACCGGCGATCATGCAGAGCCTGGTCTTCGGCTACGGCGCGACCTACGACCTCACCAACGTGCCCTATGCGCTGCTCGACCAGAGCCGCAACGGCGCGTCGACGGAGTTGATTGCGCACCTGGACAGCACCGGCGTGTTCCACCGCGTGGCCACGCTGCGCTCGCAGGCCGACATCCGCGAAGTGATCGACACCGAGAAGGCACTGCTGGTCATACAGATACCCGCCAACTTCGAGCAGCAGCTCAGCGCGGGGCAGACGGCGGCCATCCAGCTGATCCTCGATGCGCGCAACTCCAACACCGCGGGCTCGGCGGCCGGCTACGTGAGCGCGGTGGTCGAGCGCTACAACGCCGAGCTGCGCACGCGCGTGGGCGCACCGCCGTCGCCACTGGTCGTGGAATCGCGCGCGTGGTTCAACCCGAATCTCGAAACGCGCTGGAACCTGCTGCCCGGCATGATCGCCGCGCTCAGCATGCTGCAGACGCTGCTGCTCACCGCACTGTCGGTGGCGCGCGAACGCGAGCAAGGCACCTTCGACCAGCTGCTGGTAACGCCGATGTCGCCGCTCGAAATCATGATCGGCAAGGCGCTGCCGCCGGTGCTGGTGGGGCTGGTGCAGTCGTCGCTGATCCTGCTGGTAGCGCTCTTCTGGTTCGGCATTCCGATGGCGGGCTCGCTCGTCACGCTCTACACCGGGCTGCTGTTCTTCACGGTGGCGAGCGTGGGCATCGGCCTGTCGATCTCGGCGGTGTCGGCCAACATGCAGCAGGCCATGCTCTATGCCTTCGTGCTGCTGATGCCGCTGATGCTGCTGTCGGGCCTGACCACGCCGGTACGCAACATGCCGCATGCGCTGCAGGTGGCAACGCTGGCCAACCCGCTGCGCTTTGCCATCGACCTGGTGCAGCGCGTGTATCTCGAAGGCGTGGGGCTGGGCACGGTCTGGCACAACCTGATTCCGCTTGCTGTCATCGCCGCCATCACGCTGCCGCTGGCGGCGTGGCTGTTCCGCAATCGTCTTGTCTGAAAACGGGAGCACGTCATGCCCCTTCCATTTGCTCTTTCTTCTGTCACCGCCACGCTCTCTCTTGCTTTCATTCTTGCCGGCTGCGCGGTGGGGCCCGACCACAAGCCGGTCGAAGTCCGCGCTCCCGCCGACTGGTCTGCATGGCATGGCGGTTCGCCCGCGCTGCTCGGCGCGGAGCGGCAAGGTTCCTTTGGCGGCGTCGCATCTGGCGACTGGAAGGCCTTCAACGATCCGGTGCTGGACCGCCTCGAAGCCATGGTGCTCGCGAGCAACCCCGACCTGCAGACCGCCGCCCTGCGCTTCGCGCAAAGCCGCTTGCAGCGCACCACCACCGCGGCCCAGCAGGGCCCACAGCTGAATGCGAGCGCCGGCGTCACCCGGCAGCGCCAGAGCGAGAGCGGCTCCGCCACGCGGATGATCGACGCGCTGGGCTCGTCGGTTTCCAACCGCGACCAGCTCATCCGCACGCTCAGCGAGCCCTACAACCTCTATCAGGCCGGCTTCGACGCCTCGTGGGAAATCGACCTGTGGGGCCGCGTGCGCCGCGCCATCGAGGCGGCCGATGCCGACGCGAGCGCATCGTCCGCATTGCTCCAGCAGGCCCGGCTCAGCGTGCAGGCCGAACTGGCGCGCAATTATTTCGAATTGCGCGGCACGCAGCGCGAACTGCGCATCGCGCGCGCCGACATCGCGGCGGCCGCCGAGTCGCTCGAACTGGTGCAGGCACGCGCCGACGGTGGCCTCGTCACCGACATGGACCCGGTGCGCCAGCGCGCCTTGGTGGCCGAACTGCGCGCACGCATTCCCGCGCTGCAGCAGCAGGAGGCTGATGCAATGAACCGCATCACGCTGCTGGCTGGAGCCGCGCCGGGCGCGCTGAACACCGAGCTTGCAGCGACCGCCACCGGCGACGAACTCGACGCTCCCCTACTGCCCGCACTCACGCTGGGCCTGCCCGCCGAGCTCGCACGCCGCCGCCCCGACATCGCAGCCGCCGAGGCGCAGCTGCACGCCGCCACAGCCCGCATCGGCGTGGCCGTGGCCGACCTCTATCCACGCGTGACGCTGGGCGCCGGCTTCGGCTACGAATCGGTGGGCAGCGAGCGCTTCGGCGACTGGGGCAGCCGGCAGTGGCACGTGGGCCCGTCGATCAGCCTGCCGATCTTCGACAACGGCCGCCGCCGCGCCACCATCGAACTGCGCGAGCTGCAGCAGCAGGAAGCGGCCGTGGCGTTCCAGCAGACCGTGCTCAAGGCCTGGCACGAGATCGATTCAGCGCTCAGCACCTACGCCGCCGAGGGCCAACGCCAGGTCGAGCTGGCCGAGCGCGAACGCCGCAGCCGTGATGCGCTGGTGCTGGCGGCGGCTCGCTACAAGGGCGGGCTCACCGACTTTGGCGTTGAACTCGATGCGCGCCGCACCTTGCTGCAGGCGCAGCGCGACCAGGCACAGAGCACCAGTCGTCTCTCGGTGGGCCTGGTGGCGGTCTACAAGGCACTGGGTGGTGACACTGTGGCGTCAGAAGCACAAATGCAACACAATTGAAACAAGTTGAACATGCAGACTAAAATACCCACCGGTTTCCGGGATTGACAAGCCTGCCTGCCCACTGATTCGTCATCGGGCAGACGTGAACGGATCTTCCGGCACCCCCTGCATTGCGGGGCAGCCCGC
Organism: Variovorax sp. YR566; assembly: GCF_051992195.1. Lineage (NCBI taxonomy): Bacteria > Pseudomonadati > Pseudomonadota > Betaproteobacteria > Burkholderiales > Comamonadaceae > Variovorax > Variovorax sp. YR566. Next base: position 4,988,725 of record NZ_CP197092.1, read on the forward strand.
CTGGGCCCGGCCCCTGAAAAGGCCGACCGAGGCGTCATCCGTTTGAGTCCTGCGCCCCTGCCCCGGGGGAAAACCGATGCGAGCTTTCTTCTCGCTGCGTGCATTCGCGAGTCTGGCGTTCGTGCTACCAGCTCTGTTCGCGCTTTCTGGAATGATGCCCGCCTTCGCCGCAATGGACGAAGTCGGCCGGGCCGCCCCCAGCACCCATCGCCTGAAGTTCATCGTCGACCCCGAGCTGGCCACCGACATCGGCGCCGCCGAAGCCGCCCGCCGGCTCGCGCAGTACGTGGCCGACGTCAACACGGTGTTCACGCGCGAGACCGTGCGCAGCTTTGCCTTCGACCCCGCCGCCGACCTGCAGCTCGCAGCCCCCGCCACCGCGCCGCAGTGCAGTTACAACGGCCTGGTCAACGGCGAGGTGGTGGTGTGCATATCGAAGTCCACCCGCGGCTACAGCCACGGCGGGCTGTCTACCAGCTGGACCTTTCCGCAGAAAGGCGTGACCTGGAACCTGAACTGGATCGCCATCCACGACCCGCTGCGCCTGTCGCGCGCGCCCAGCCCCGGCGCGCCCGAGTCCACCGAGAAGGACTACCTCGGCCGCCAGCTCAAGACCCTGCTGCACGAGCTGGAGCATGTGTTCGGCGCCGGCGCGGGCGAGTACTACAACGGCGTTGCGGTGGCGGACACCACCGGCGTCGCGCCCATCGTCGACCTCGCCCTGGCCAACGACAACGACCGCTACTGGTGGACGCGCCAGCACTGGCGGCTCGACCCGCTGCTGGGCACCGTCTTCGAGCAGCGCCGCGACCCTGCCGCCAATCGCATCGCCACGCTGGAGATGATCCGCTTCACGGCCGGCACCAAGGCCAACATCGACACCGACTGGACCGACTGGCCCAAGCTCGGCAGCTCGAAGTTCATGGCGGCCACCACCGGCACCCAGGTGCGCGTGACCGACCGCGACACCGGCGCCGCGCTGCCCGGCGCGCAGGTGTCGGTGTGGCGCGACCCCGGGGCCGGCAAGCCGCTGGTCATGCTGGTGACGGGCGTGGCCGATGCGTCGGGCCGCTTCGTGTTCGACTGGAACTGCGGCTTCAGCTGCTTCGCCGTTGGCAAGACGACGCTGCTGGTCAAGGCGCGCGCCGCCAACCGCGCCCCCGGTGCGAGCTGGTTCACCATCTTCGATGCGTTCGAGCAGAAGGCCGTGCAGGGCCAGCCGATGTTCACCATCGACCTGGCGCTCGGCGGCACCGACGCGACGCCGCCGACCGTTTCGCTGGCCGCGCCTTCCATGGCCGTGGTGGGCCAACCCACCACCATCGCGCCGGCCGTGGTGGACAACGCGGGCGTGTGGGGCGTCAAGGTGCTGGGCCGGGACAGCATCCCGATCTGCACCTTCACCGCCCCGCCCTACACCTGCAGCTGGACGCCGACCGCGCCCGGCGTGCAGACGATCCGGGTGGTCGCGCTCGACGCGGCTGGCAACGCCGCCGTGGCCTCTGCCAACGTGATCGTCAATCCGCCTTCCGACACGGTGGCGCCGACAGTTGCGCTGGCCCCGCCGCCAACCGCCGCGGCAGGCATGGCGACAAGGCTTTCCGCCACGGCATCCGACAACGTGGCCGTGGCCGAGCTGAAGTTCGTCGTCGACGGCAAGACCGCGTGCACGCTGCACGCCGCGCCGTACGTCTGCACGTGGACGCCGAAGAGGCCCGGCGCCGCGAACATCGAAGTGCGCGCCATCGATGCGGCAGGCAACGTCGCCACCGCTTCCGCAAGCATGCGCATCGAAGGCCTGCGGCCCGAAGACCTGTAATGCGACCCGGCCTCAGGGCCGGTTGGTGAAGCTCGCGTTGCCCAGCCCCGTGCCGATGGTCAGCACGCCCCAGTGCCGCACGTCGCGCATGAAGGGAAGCTCGCTCAGGCCCTGCACTACCGCGTCGTTGTGCATCAACACCAGCGTCGGGCCGGAGCCCATCATCGGCATGCGGCGCCACAGCTGGCTCGGCAAGTGGAAGGCGTGGCCTTCCCAGTCGCCCGGCAGATTCTGCGCACCGCGCGCAATCGAGCCGTCCTGCCGGATCAGGCCCGGGCAGCCGATGCCAATGAAGGGCGCCAGCCGGATCTTCTTGCGCTCGCTGTAAAGCACCATGTCCTCGAGCATGCCGGCGATGTGATCGACCATGCCGCCGCGGTTGGGGTCCTCGTCCGCATGGCGCCACTTCTCGCGCCGCACCACCTTCGCGAGCGAGAAATCGGGCGCCTTGCGGTGGCGCGTTTTCACGATGCCGCAGCGCACGTTGGTGCCGCCGATGTCCACCGCGAGAATCGCGTCGTGCCCCTTCAGCATGTGGGGCGGCACGAGGTGCGCCCAGCCGATCAGGCCGCCGTCGTCCACGTCGTGCGAGAGGCGGCCGATCTGCACGTGCAGGCCCATCTCTTCGAGGATGGCGCCGGCCTGCAGGATGGCGCGCTCGCCCGCGTCGCTCTCGGGAAAGCCGCCGCCGATCACGATGCGCTGCACCTTCTGCCACGAGGGCTGGCGCATGAAGCGCTGGATCACGAAGGCCAGCTCCTGCGCGAACTCCTCGATGGCTGCATGCATCACGTCGGTGGCTTCGGACGCCTTCTTTTCCTGCAGCGCCTGGTCGAGCTCTCTCTTGCTCAGGTCGCGCGAATGCGAGAGGCCCAGCGGGTCTTTTCCCTTCCTGCGGTGGCGCTTGCGCCAGCGTTCGAGCAGTTCGCGGAAGGCCGTCTGGCTGGCCTGGTCGCCTACGAAACCGTCCTTGTCGCGCAGCTGCAGGCTGTAGCCGTCTACCTGCACACCCGGCAGTTCGCGCAGGCCGTGGACGTCGGGGCCGGGGAGCTTGTCTTTCCTGGGTTGGGTCTTCATGGCCACCGACTGTGGGGCCGATCGGCGGCCCGCCGCATCGGCACCGCGCACCACGGCGTGTAGGAGATTGACGGGTACGCCGAACGGAGCGTTGTCTATACACTGGCCCGGATGCATCTGCCCCGCAGCCTCTGGCGCGCCGCCCTGTTGTTCGCCCTTGCCTGGCTTGCCGCGTCCGGCGCCGCTCGGGCCGCGGACGAGACGCTGCGCGTCGGCTCCAAGCGCTTCACCGAGTCGTACATCCTGGCCGAGCTGCTGGCGCAGACGGCGGCGCCGCACACTGCATCGCCCCCCGTCGTGCGGCAGGGGCTGGGCAACACGGCCATCGTCTACGAGGCGCTGCGCTCGGGCGCCATCGACATGTACGCCGAATACACCGGCACCATCGCGCTCGAAATCCTCAAGGGCTCGCCGGCCAACACGCGCGAGGCCATGAACGCGGCACTCGCGCCGATGGGCCTGGGCGTGGCGATTCCGCTGGGCTTCAACGACGGCTACGCACTCGCGGTGCGCGCGCCCGATGCAGAGCGGCTGGGCCTGCGCACGCTGAGCGACCTGGCGAAGCACCCCGAACTCAAGCTCGGCCTGTCGAACGAATTCATCGGCCGCGCCGACGGATGGAAGGGCCTGGCCGACCGCTACGGCTTCACGCAGGTGCCCACCGGTCTCGACCACGGACTGGCCTACGACGCCGTGGCCGCCAAGCAGATCGACGTGATCGACATCTACACCACCGACGCCAAGATCGACCACCTCGGCCTGCGCGTGCTGGAAGACGACAAGAAATACTTTCCGCGCTACGACGCCGTGGTGCTCTACAAGCTCGACCTGCCCACGCGGCTACCCAAGGCCTGGGCCGCGCTGCAGACGCTCGAAGGCAAGGTCGACGAGCACGCGATGATCGCGATGAACGCGCGCGCCGAGCTGCAGAGCGTGCCCTTCGACGTGATCGCGCGCGACTTCCTGGCGAATACGGGCAAGGATGCGAAGGCGCAGCCGCAGGAAGCGCGCCGCGGCTTCATGGCCAAGCTGTTCGGGCCCGACCTGTGGAAGCTTGCGCGGCAGCACCTGGTGCTGGTGGCGCTGTCGGTCGGCATCGCCATCCTGATCGGCGTGCCGATCGCGATCCTGGTGTTCCCGCATGTGCGGTTGCGCGCTGTGGTGCTGGGCTTTGCGAGCCTGCTGCAGACCGTGCCGTCACTCGCGTTGCTGGCCGTGCTGATCTCGATGCTGGGCGCCATCGGCGCGCTGCCCGCGCTGATTGCGCTCACGCTCTACTCGCTGTTACCGATCATGCGCAACACGGTGACGGGCCTGGCCGAAGTGCCCAACGGCCTGCGGCTGGCCGGCACCGCGCTCGGCATGACACCGCCGCAGAGCCTTCAGCTGGTGCTGCTGCCGCTGGCGCTGCCAACGCTGCTGGCGGGCGTGCGCACCGCCACTGCGATTGCCATCGGCACGGCGACCATCGCGGCCTTCATCGGTGCGGGCGGCTTCGGCGAGCGCATCGTGACGGGGCTGGCGCTCAACGACCGCGAGCTGCTCGTGGCGGGCGCACTGCCGGCAGCCGCATTGGCGCTGCTGAGCGAAGGGATCTTCGAGCTCGTGGAGTACCTGATGCGGCGGCGCCGTCGCGCGCCGCCGTCTTCGCTGCCGCCCGCCTGAAGATCGATCAGGCCAGCGTGTAGGCCGTCTTCACAGTCGTGAAGAACTCCTGCGCATAGCGGCCCTGCTCACGCGGACCATAGCTGCTGCCCTTGCGACCGCCGAACGGCACGTGATAGTCCACGCCGGCCGTCGGCAGGTTGACCATCACCATGCCGGCCTGGCTGTGGCGCTTGAAGTGCGTGGCGTACTTCAGCGAGGTGGTGGCAATGCCGGCCGACAGGCCGAACTCGGTGTCGTTCGCCGTGGCCAGCGCCTCTTCGTAGTTCTTCACGCGGATCACGCTCGCCACCGGGCCGAAGATTTCTTCCTTGTTGATGCGCATGGCCGCGGCCGATTCGCTGAAGAGGGCCGGCGACATGTAGTAGCCGTCGGTCTCCAGCTTCAGGCGTTCGCCGCCGGCGGCCAGCGTGGCACCTTCGCTCTGGCCGATCTCGATGTAGTTCAGGTCTTGCTCGAGCTGCGACTTCGACGAGACCGGGCCCACATCGGTGCCCTGCGCGAGCGCGTCGCCCACCTTGATCTTCGCCATGCGTTCCTTCATGGCGGCGATGAACTTCGGATAGATGCCTTCGGTGACGATGAGACGGCTCGACGCCGTGCAGCGCTGGCCGGTGGAGTAGAACGCGCTCTGCACGCTCAGCTCCACGGCCTGCGCGAGGTCGGCGTCGTCAAGAATCACCTGCGGGTTCTTGCCGCCCATTTCGAGCTGCACCTTCTTGTGCTTGGTGACGCACTGGATCGCGATGTTGCGGCCCACGCCCACCGAGCCGGTGAAGCTGATCGCATGAATGCCCGGGTGGTTGACCAGCGCCTCGCCGATCACGCTGCCGCGCCCCATCACGAGGTTGAACACGCCGGCCGGAATACCCGAGCGGCTGATGATTTCGGAGAGAGCCCAGGCGCTGCCCGGCACGAGGTCGGCAGGCTTGAGCACCACGCAGTTGCCGAAGGCCAGTGCAGGCGCGATCTTCCACGCGGGAATGGCAATAGGGAAGTTCCACGGCGTGATGAGGCCGACCACGCCAACCGGCTCGCGCGTGATTTCCACACCGATGTTGGGGCGCACCGAAGGCAGCAACTCGCCCGACAGGCGCAGGCATTCGCCTGCGAAGAACTTGAAGATCTGACCCGCGCGCGTGGCCTCGCCAATGCCTTCGGCCTTGGTCTTGCCTTCTTCGCGCGCCAGCAGCGTGCCCAGCTCTTCCTTGCGCGCAAGGATCTCGTTGCCGATCTTGTCGAGCGCGTCGGAGCGCGCCTGCACGCTGCCCGTGGCCCAGGCCGGGAACGCTGCGGTGGCGGCTGCCACTGCGGCGTCGACATGGGCAGCATCGCCCTGCGTGTACTGGCCGAGCACGTCGGACAGGTTGCTCGGGTTGACGTTGGGGCTGTAGCTTGCGCCGGCACGCCATTCGCCGGCGATGAGGTTGTCGAAGTTCTGCATTGCGTCGTTTCCTTCAGCGCACCATGCACGGGCGCTTGTTGTCGAAAGTCCAGTTGGGAATGAGATATTGCATCGCCTGTGCGTCATTGCGCGCGCCGAGGCCATGTTTCAGGTACAGCTGGTGCGCCTTCTCGACTTCGTCCATGTCGAGTTCGATGCCCAGGCCACCACGCGTCGGCACCTTCACGAAGCCGCCTTCGATTTGCAATGGCGCTTTCGTCAGGCGCTGGCCATCCTGCCAGATCCAGTGCGTATCGATGGCCGTGACCTTGCCCGGCGCAGCCGCCGCCACGTGCGTGAACATCGCCAGCGACACGTCGAAGTGGTTGTTCGAATGCGAGCCCCAGGTCAGGCCCCAGGCCTGGCACAACTGCGCCACGCGCACCGAGCCCTGCATGGTCCAGAAATGCGGATCAGCCAGTGGAATGTCGACCGACTGCAGCGAGAGGCTATGCACCATCTCGCGCCAGTCGGTGGCGACCATGTTGGTGGCGGTGGGCAGGCCTGTGGCGCGGCGGAACTCGGCCATCACCTCGCGGCCGGAGAACACGCCTTCGGCGCCGCACGGGTCTTCTGCATAGGCCATCACGCCGTGCAGGTCGCGGCACAGCCGGATCGCGTCCTGCAGCAGCCAGCCGCCGTTCGGATCGAGCGTGACGCGCGCCTTCGGAAAGCGCTCGTGCAGCGCGCGGATCGCCTCGACCTCTTCCTCGCCGCGCAGCACGCCGCCCTTGAGCTTGAAGTCGGTAAAGCCGTAGCGCGCATGCGTGGCCTCGGCCAGGCGCACGATGGCCTCGGGCGTCATCGCTTCTTCGTGGCGCAGGCGGAACCAGTCGTTGTCGGCGTTGGGGTCGGTCTCGTACGACAGATCGGTCTTCTTGCGGTCGCCCACGTAGAAAAGGTAGCCGAGCATCTGCACCGCGTCGCGCTGCTGGCCTTCGCCGAGCAGGGCCGCCACGGGCACTTCGAGGAACTGGCCGAGCAGGTCGAGTAGCGCGGCCTCGACGGCCGTCACCGCATGGATGGTCACGCGCAGGTCGAAGGTCTGCTGGCCGCGGCCGCCGCTGTCGCGGCCGGCAAAGGCGCTGCGCAGGCTGTTGAGCACCGCGTTGTGGCGGCCGATGGGCTGGCCGACGATGAGGTCGCGCGCGTCTTCGAGCGTCTGGCGGATCTTCTCGCCGCCGGGCACTTCGCCCACGCCGGTGTGGCCGGCGCTGTCGGTCAGGATCAGCAGGTTGCGCGTGAAGAACGGGCCGTGCGCGCCGCTGAGGTTCATCAGCATGCTGTCGTGGCCCGCGACGGGAACCACGCGCATGCCGGTGACGACGGGTGCGCCCGACACGACTTTGGAAACAACGGATTCAGGACTTGTCATCTTCGGGCTCGGTGCCTCAGTCTGCGGTGATGTGGCGGGTGTCGATCAATGTCTTCCATCGCGCCCATTCGCGCAACTGGAAGGCGGTGAATTCTTCAGGTGTGCTGGCGACGATCTCCAGGCCCTGGTCGAGCATGCGCTTCTTCGTCTCGGGGTCTTGCATGGCGGCAATCGCGGCGTCGCTCAGCTTTTTCTTGACGGCGGGCGGCAGTCCCTTGGGTGCGGCCATGCCCTGCCACGAATAGACCTCCGCGCCCTTCACGCCGGCTTCGGCCAGCGTGGGCACGTCGGGCAGCACGGGCGAGCGCTTGTCGCCGGTAACGGCAATGGCGCGCAGCTTGCCCGCGCGGATGTGCGGCAGCACGGCATTCACGTTCTGGAACGAGAAGTCGACCTGGTTGCCCAGCAGGTCGTTGACCGCCGGCGCGCCGCCCTTGTAGGGCACGTGCACGCCTTCGGTCTTGGTCTGCTGCCAGAAGAGTTCCGCCGAGAGATGGTCGGACGAGCCATTGCCCGAGCTCGCGAACGAGACCTTGCCCGGCGTCTTGCGCAGCAGCGCCAGCACGTCGGCCACCGTGTGCTCGGGCCGCGCGACGTTGGCGACGAGCACGTTGGGCGCCTGCACGGGCACGCTGATGTAGTCGAAGTCCTTGGTCGCGTCGTAGGGCACGCTCTTTTGCAGGTGCGGCGTGACGACGAAGGCGCCGAGCGAGGACACCAGCAGCGTGTAGCCATCAGGCGCCGCGCGCTTGACGAAGCCGGTGCCGATGGTGCCTGTGGCGCCGGGCCGGTTGTCGACGACGAAGCTGCCGCCGAGCTTGGTCTGCATCTGCAGTGCGAGTGCGCGCGCCACCATGTCGGTGGAGCCGCCGGCCGGAAACGGAACGATGATGGTCACCGGCTTCTGCTGCGGCCATGCATCGGCTTGCGCCGAGGCATGCAGGGGCAGCAGCGCGGTCGAGGCAGCTGCGAGGGCCGCGGCAAGAAGGAGTCTCTTCTTCATGCGGACTAGATCCTCACGGCCTGGCGGGCGAGCAGCTTCCAGCTTCCGCCCTGCTTCTGCCAGACGCCGAGGATCTTCAGCGCCACCTTGCCGGGCTTGCCCGAGTCGTTGGTGTCGGCCGTGAGCGTGTGGCGCACGATGGCGGTGTTGGCATCGACCACCTTGACGGTCTGCTCGGTGATGGCGATGGACACGAAGTCCGACTTGCCGTCGAGCAGGTCGCTGATGAAGCTGGCCTTGGTGTCGACCTTGCCGCCCGAGTGGCCGTAGCTCAGGTCGTCGGACACCAGCGCGCCGAGTGCGGCGGGGGTTGGGTCGATCATCGCGATGCGCAGGCGTTCGGCGGCGGCAGCCACCTCGGGTGCGGCCGGTGCCGCACTGCCCGCGGGCATCATCGAGCAGGCCGAGAACAGGGCTGCCGAAGCGGCGATCAGGAAAAACTTCTTGAGGAACATGGCGTCTTGTCTCCGTTGTTGTTTGTGGTGTTCGACGCTGCAGGCTTACTGCGGGCCGAGCGCGTCGATCAGCGCCTTGAGCTGTTCCATCTCCGCGGGCTTCAGGTCGGTGAGCGGTGCGCGCACGGGGCCTGCGTCGTGGCCGACGATCTTTGCGCCGGCCTTGACGATGCTCACGGCATAGCCCGGCACGCGGTTGCGCAGCTCGAGGTAGGGCATGAAGAAGTTCTTCAGCAGGTGGTGCTGCGTGGGCAGGTCGTCGGCGGCAACGGCCTTGTAGAAATCCATGGCGGTCTTCGGAATGAAGTTGAAGACGGCCGACGAATACACCGGCGTGCCCATTGCCTTGTATGCGGCGGCATACACCTCCGCCGTGGGCAGGCCGCCCAGGTAGGCAAAGCGGTCGCCCATCTTCTGGTAGATGGCGACCATGGCTTCGATGTCGCCCACGCCGTCCTTGAAGCCGACGAGGTTGGGGTTGCGCTCGGCCAGGCCGGCCAGCGTGTCGGGCTTCAGGCGGCTGGTGGCGCGGTTGTAGACGATCACGCCGAACTTCACGCTCTTGCACACGGCTTCGACGTGCGCGGCCAGGCCTTCCTGGCCGGCTTCGGTGAGGTAGTGCGGCAGCAGCAGGATGCCGTGCGCGCCGGCCTTCTCTGCAGCCTGCGCACACTGGATGGCAAAGCGCGTGGGACCACCGGCGCCGGCAATGATCGGCACCACGCCGCGGCAGGTGTCCACTGCGGTCTTGATGATGCCGGGGTACTCCTCGCCGGTGAGCGAGAAGAACTCGCCCGTGCCGCCGGCCGCGAACAGCGCGCTCGCGCCGTAAGGGGCGAGCCATTCGAGGCGCTTGGCATAGCCCGCCGGGTTGAAGTCGCCGTTGCTGTCGAAGTCGGTCAGCGGAAACGAGAGCAGGCCGGAGCCCATGATGGTCTTGAGTTCTTGCGGGTTCATCGGGAATCGTCCAGTGAAGATTTGAAAAAAGAAAAAGGGGTGAAGCAGGCAGTCAGTCGAGCCTGACGTTGGCCTCTTTGATGACTTGCGCCCAGCGCGCGCGCTCCTTGGCGAAGAACTGGTCTTGCTCGGGCGCGGTCATGGTCACGACCTCGGCGCCCTGCCCCGCGAGGCGAGCCCGGATGTCGGGCGTGCGGATGATGCGAACCAGTTCCTTGTTGAGCCGGGCGATCACCGCGTCAGGTACGCCGCGCGCCGCGACCACGCCCTGCCACGTGCCCGACTCGTAGCCGGGCGCGCCCTGCTCCGCGATGGTGGGCACGCTGCCGATCAGCGGCATGCGCGTGGCCTTGGACACGGCAATCAGCTTGAGCTTGCCGGCCTGCACCTGCGGGTAGGTCGCGAGCATGCCGTTCATGAGCACCTGCGTCTGGCCCGACACGGTGTCGAGCACTGCCTGCACGCCGCCCTTGTAGGGCACGTATTCCCACTTGGCGCCGACCTTGCGCTGCAGTTCGATGCCCGCGAGATGCGCGGTGCTGCCGCTGGCGGTAACGGCAAAGTTGAGATCGCTTTTCTTCGAGAGCTCGACCAGTTCCTTCAGCGTGCTGGCCTGCACCGAGGGGTGCACCACCAGCAGGTGCGGCGAGTAGGCCAGCATGGACACGCTGCGCAGGTCCTTCGACGGATCGAAAGGCAGCTTGGGGTACAGCGACGGGCTGATGGCCAGCGCGCCGAGGTCGCACAGCATCAGCGTGTAGCCGTCGGCCGGCGCCTTGGCCAGCAGGTCGGCGCCGAGGTTGCCGTTGGCGCCCGCGCGGTTGTCGATGATTACCGACTGGCCCAGCGCCTCCGACAGCGGCTGGCTGATGGCCCGCGCAATGATGTCGGACGAGCCGCCCGGCGGGTACGGAACGATGATCCTGATTGGCTTCGAGGGCCAGTTGCCGGTGCCGCCCTGCGTGCCCTGCGCAATGGCGCGCAGGGGCAGGCTGGCGGCCAGCGTCGTGGCCAGTGCGGCGCCAAGTGCGCCGCGTCGGTTGATGGACATGCTGCCTCCTGTTGTTCGATGGTCGTCATGGCTGCGCACGGCTGGCCGTGCGAGTTATCAGTCATCGTACAACTAGAAAAACAACTTGTCCAGCGGGCAAGACAAGAAAAACTCAGCGGGAGGGAGCGTCGTCAGGCGACGGTGCGGCCGCACCCGTGCCGGCAGCCGCATCGGCTTTCGCCTTCTGCTGCGCGGCTTCCTGCGCCATGCGCAGCCGCTCGCGGCTGTTGGTCAGGTGGATGCGCATGGCAGCGCGCGCCGACTCGGGATCGCGGCGCGCGATGGCCGCGTAGATCTCTTCGTGCTCGCGATTGACGCGGCTCAGGTAAGGCGCGCCACCGCCCTCGTGCGTTCGGATGGCGCTGATGCGCGTGCGCGGAATGAGCGTGGTGCCCAGGTGCCGCATGATGTCGGCGAAATACGGGTTGCCGGTCGACTGCGCGATCTGCAGGTGAAAGCGGAAGTCGGGCGCCACCGTGTCCCCTGCCACTGCCACGTTGTGCTCGAAGTCGTCGAGCGCCTGGCGCATGGCGACCAGTTGCTCGTCGGTGCGGCGGGTGGCGGCGAGGCCAGCCGATTCGGTCTCCAGGCTGATGCGCAGCTCCAGCACGGCCAGTACGTCGACCGAGGCGGCGATCTCGCCGGGATCGAGGCGGAACACCCCGCCAGCCCGCGGCTGCAGCACGAAGGTGCCCACGCCGTGCAGCGTCTCGACCAACCCGCCGGCCTGCAGCTTCGACAGCGCCTCGCGCACCACGGTGCGGCTCACGCCATAGGCCTGCATGATGGCCGACTCGGTCGGCAGCTTGTCGCCGGGCCGCAGCGACTGGTTGCGGATCTTCTCGCCCAGGTCTTCCACCAGCCCATGCGCCAGGCCGCGTGCGCGCTGGCGCGGACGGCCCACGAAAGCAGCAGACGCCGTTTCCGCCGGCGCCTCCGCTTCCGATATCAAGGGATTACCCGTAGTCGTCTGAACCATGGCCACGATGATAATCCTCAAACTAGTTGTACGACAACAGATAACTCATCACTCAACTCCCAGCGCCGCCGGCCATTCCGCCAGCGGCTTTCCGGTCTCCACGGCACCGACATGCAGCGCCCTTTCGACCTTGCTCCGTCGGCATCGTACCGGCCGCTTTCAGAAAAGCACCGTGACGGCGGGCCCTCGGAAACCATGACTCTTCCGTGTATGGACAGGCAACGATGAACGACAACAAGATGAACCGCCTCCTCCTGACCGGCGCGGCCGGCGGCCTGGGCAAGGTGCTGCGCGAGCGGCTCAAGCCCTATGCGAACGTGCTGCGCCTGTCGGATATCGCGTCACTGGCCCCGGCCGCCGATGCGCACGAGGAAGTCGTGCCCTGCGATCTTTCCGACAAGGCCGCGGTGCATGCGCTGCTCGAGGGCTGCGACGCCATCGTCCACCTGGGCGGCGTCTCGGTCGAGCGGCCTTTCGAGGAAATCCTCGAAGCCAACATCAAGGGCATCTTCAACGTGTACGAGGCCGCGCGCCGCCACGGCGTGAAGCGCGTGGTGTTCGCCAGCTCCAACCACGTGATCGGCTTCTACAAGCAGAGCGAGCACATCGACGCGCATGCCGTGCGCCGGCCCGACGGCTACTACGGCCTGTCGAAGTCCTTCGGCGAGGACATGGCGCAGTTCTACTTCGACCGCTGGGGCATCGAGACCGTGAGCATCCGCATCGGCTCGTCGTTCCCCGAGCCCGCCAACCGCCGGATGATGAGCACCTGGCTCAGCTACCGCGACCTGACCTCGCTGATCGAGAAGTCGCTGTTCACGCCTGAAGTGAAGCACACCGTGGTCTACGGCATGTCGAACAACCGCGACGTGTGGTGGGACAACAGTGCGGCCGCGCACCTGGGCTTCGTGCCGCAGGACAGCTCGGAGGTGTTCCGCGACAAGGTCGAGGCACAGCCGCCCGTCCCGCCGACCGATCCGAATGCGATCTACCAGGGTGGCGCCTTCACCGCACAGGGCCCCTTCGGCAATGCAAGCTGAGCTCGTTCTCGACGCACGCAACGGCACCGGCGAGAGTCCGGTGTGGCACGCGGCCGAACAGGCGCTCTACTGGGTCGATATTCCCGCGCGCACGCTGAACCGCTGGCACGCGAGCGAAGGCCACGCGCAGTGGACGGCGAACGAAATGATCGCCTGCATCGCGCCGCGCGCCGACGCGCCCGGCGAATGGATCGCCGGCATGGAAAGCGGCCTGTTCTCGCTGAAGCCGCAGGCCGACGGCACGCTGGCCGCCACCTCGCTCGCCCCGGTCGAGCACGCGGACCCAGCCATGCGCTTCAACGATGGCCGCTGCGACCGCCAGGGCCGCTTCTGGGCCGGCACGATGCTGCTGGACATGGCGGCGGGCGCGCGCGTCGGCCGCCTCTACAGCTACGGCAAGAACGACGACAAGGCAACTCTGCGCCTGGACGACTTCATCGTGCCCAACGGCCTGGCCTTCAGCCCTGACGGCCGCACGATGTATCTCTCGGATTCGCACCCCACGGTGCAAGCCGTCTGGGTCTTCGACTACGACACGGAAACCGGCACGCCAAGCAACCGCCGCCTCTTCATCGACATGAGGCCCCTGCCCGGCCGCCCCGACGGCGCCGCCATGGATACCGACGGCTGCTATTGGATCTGCGGCAACGACGCCGGCCTGGTGCATCGCTTCACGCCCGACGGCCGGCTCGACCGCTCGCTCGAAGTGCCGGTGAAGAAGCCCGCGATGTGCGCCTTCGGCGGCCCGGCCCTCGACACCCTGTTCGTCACCTCGATCCGCCCCGGCAGCATCGACCTGTCGGACCAGCCGCTGGCCGGCGGCGTGTTCGCGCTGCGGCCCGGCACCGGCATCGCGGGTGTTCCCGAACCGGCCTTCGGCACCTGAAGAACCTTTTTCGACAACCACCAAGCAGAGGATGAGACAAATGAAATTCACCAAGACCCTGATCGCACTTTCCGCGTGCGCCGCAGCCGCGCTGACCACACTGGCTGCACACGCCACCGAGTTCCGTTCGGCCGACATCCACCCCGACGACTACCCCACCGTGACCGCGGTGAAGTTCATGAGCGAGCGCCTGAAGGCGCTGTCGGGCGGCAAGCACAGCATCAAGGTGTTCAACAACAGTTCGCTCGGCAGCGAGAAAGACACGATCGAGCAGACCAAGATCGGCGCGCTGCAGATGGTGCGCGTGAACATCGCGCCCATGAACAACATCTGCGCCGAGACGCAGGTGCCGACCATGCCCTTCCTGTTCCGTTCGGTCGACCATCTGCACAAGGTGCTCGACGGCCCGATCGGCGAAGAGATCCTGAAGTCGTGCGAGAAGCAGGGCTTCATCGGCCTGGCCTACTACGACAGCGGTGCTCGCTCGATGTTCACGGCCAAGAAGCCGGTGCGCACCTTCGCCGACATGAAGGGCCTGAAGGTCCGCGTGCAGCAGTCCGACCTGTGGGTGTCGATGCTCGAAGCCATGGGCGCCAACGCCACGCCAATGCCGATGGGCGAGGTCTACACGGGCCTGAAGACCGGCCTGATCGACGCCGCCGAGAACAACTACCCCACGTATGAAAGCGCGCGCGCCTTCGAAGTGGCCAAGTACTACAGCAAGACCGAGCACTCCATGGCGCCCGAGATGCTGCTGTTCTCCAAGCGCGTGTGGGACAAGCTCTCGACCGAAGAGCAGGGCTGGATCCGCCAGGCCGCCAAGGAATCGGTGCCCTACATGCGCAAGCAGTGGGAAGAGCGTGAAGTGAAGTCGCTGGCCACGGTGAAGGCCGGCGGCGCCGAGATCATCGAAGTCGACAAGGCTCCGTTCCAGGCAGCAATGAAGCCGGTGTACGACAAGTTCATCACTGACGCGAAGCTGAAAGACCTCGTCAAGCGCGTGCAGGACACGAAGTAAGCCCGCCCTCGTCGACTCGACCCGCTCTCCTCCTTCCCCCTCGGGGGAAGGGCAAAGAAAATCTATGTACACCAAACTTTGCCGCACCCTCGCACGTGCCTGCATGTGGTTGGGCATCTTCGGCCTCGTCGCGGTGATCTGCGCCGTGAGCTGGCAGGTGTTCGGCCGCTACGTGCTCAACAACACCCCCACCTGGGCCGAAAGCCTCGCGCTGCTGCTGGTGCTCTACGTCACGATGCTCGGCGTGGCCGTGGGCGTGCGCGACGCGGGCCACATCGGACTCGAATCCTTCCTCGTGCTCGCGCCCGACTGGCTGCGGCTGAAGATGGAATACCTCATCCACGCACTGATCCTGCTGTTCGGCATTGCCATGGCCTGGAACTGCGCCTCGCTCGCCGAATCGGTGTGGGACTACAGATTGCCCACGCTCTGGATCTCCGAGGGCTGGAAGTACGTGCCCGCCGCCGTGTCGGGCGTCCTCATCGTGATGTTCTCCATCGAACACATCATCGCGCTCGCCCAAGGCCGCGAAGTCGAACCTGCCTGGGCCTGAGCCACCATGACCATTCCTCTGCTCATTCTCTGCATCTCGTTCACGCTCTTCCTGCTGCTGGGCGTGCCGGTCGCTTTTTCCATCGGCCTGTCGGCCCTGGCCACGCTGCTCTATGAAGGCCTGCCGCTGGCGGTCGGCTTCCAGCAGATGACCTCCGGCATGGGCATCTTCTCGTTCCTGGCCATTCCGTTCTTCATCTTCGCCGGCGAGCTGATGCTCTACGGCGGCATCGCGGACCGCATCGTCAACCTGGCTCGCGACCTCGTGGGCCACGTGCGCGGCGGCCTCGGCATGTCGAACGTGGTGGCCTGCACGCTGTTCGGCGGCGTCTCGGGCTCGCCCGTGGCCGACGTCTCGGCCATGGGCGCCGTGATGATCCCCATGATGAAGAAGGAGGGCTATCACGCCGACTACGCAGTCAACGTGACGACCCATGCGGCACTGGTCGGCGCGCTGATGCCGACCAGCCACAACCTGATCATCTATTCACTGGCAGCAGGCGGCAAGGTGTCGATCGCGGCGCTGATCCTGGCGGCGCTGCTGCCGGCGGCCGTGCTCACCATCAGCAATCTCGCGGCCGCCTACCTGGTGGCGGTGAAGCGCGGCTATCCGGCCGGCAGCTTCCCGGGCTGGTCCATCGTGGCGCGCTCGTTCGCGGCGGCGCTGCCTGGCCTGTTCATCGTGGTGCTGATCCTCGGCGGCATCCTGTCGGGCGTGTTCACGGCAACCGAGTCTGCGGCGGTGGCCGTGCTGTATGCGCTGGGCCTCACGATCTTCGTGTACCGCACGCTGAAGTGGGAACACTTCATCAAGGCGGCCTCGAAGGCGGTGCGCACCACGGGCGTGATCCTGCTGCTGATCGGCATCTCCAGCACCTTCGGCTACCTCATCAGCCTGTACGGCGTGGCCGAGCTCACGGGCGAGATGCTGTCGCAGGTAACCAGCACGCCGTGGGTGATCTTCCTGCTGATCAACATCATCCTGTTCGTGCTCGGCACTTTCCTGGACATGGCGGCCACCATCCTGCTGTGCACGCCGATCTTCCTGCCCATCGCCCAGCACTACGGCATGACCTCGGTGCAGTTCGGCATCGTGATGCTGATCAACTGCGCGCTGGGCCTGAACACGCCGCCGGTGGGCACGACGCAGTTCGTCGGCTGCGCGATCGGCGGGGTGTCTGTGGGCACGGTGATGAAGACCATCTGGCCGTTCTACGGGGCATTGATCTTTGCGCTGGGAGTAGTCACATTCGTTCCCGCGTTCTCGACCTGGCTACCCAGCATGTTCATGGTCGTGAAGTAAGCAAGGAGCCCACGATGTCCGAACCCACCCGCCCACCGCTCTACATCCGCATCCACGCGGCAGACAACGTGGCCATCGTCGCGAACGACGGCGGGCTGAAGGCCGGCGCGGAGTTCGCCGACGGCCTTCGGCTGGTGGACAACCTGCCGCAAGGCCACAAGGTCGCGCTGGTCGACCTGGCCGAAGGCGACGCCATCCGCCGCTACGACGTGGTGATCGGCTACGCGCTGAAGGCGCTGCCGCGCGGCAGCTGGGTGCACGAGCGCGTGATGCGCATGCCGACCGCGCCCGAGCTCGACGGCCTGCCCATCGCCACGGTCAAGCCCCCTGCCCTGCCGCCGCTGGAGGGCTACACCTTCGAGGGCTACCGCAACGCCGACGGCTCGGTGGGTTCGCGCAATATCCTGGCCATCACGCAGACGGTGCAGTGCGTGGCCGGCGTGACCGACTTCGCGGTGCAGCGCATCAAGGCCGAGCTGCTGCCCAAGTACCCGAACGTCGACGACGTGGTGGCGCTGGCGCACACCTACGGCTGCGGCGTGGCCATCGATGCGCCCGATGCCATCGTGCCGATTCGCACGCTGCGCAACATCAGCCTCAATCCGAACTTCGGCGGCGAGGTGATGGTGGTGAGCCTGGGCTGCGAGAAGCTGCAGCCCGAGCGCCTGCTGCCGCCGGGGAGCATTCCCATCGTCGACAAGCGCGGCGAAGCCGAAGGCAAGCAAGGTGACGCGGAGCTCGACGTGGTCTGCCTGCAGGACGACGAGCACGTCGGCTTCATGTCGATGATCGATTCGGTCATGCGGCAGGCCGAGGAACACCTCGCGCGGCTCAACAAGCGCAAGCGCGAAACCGTGCCCGCCAGCGAGCTGGTGGTGGGCGTGCAATGCGGCGGCAGCGATGCCTTCTCGGGCGTCACCGCCAACCCCGCCGTGGGCTTCTGCACCGACCTGCTGGTGCGCGCCGGCGCTACCGTGATGTTCTCGGAAGTGACCGAGGTGCGCGACGGCATCGACCAGCTCACCTCGCGCGCATCCACGCCCGAGGTGGCCGAGGCCATGATCCGCGAGATGGCCTGGTACGACGCCTACCTGGAGAAGGGCCGCGTCGACCGCAGCGCCAACACCACGCCGGGCAACAAGAAGGGTGGGCTGTCGAACATCGTCGAGAAAGCGATGGGCTCCATCGTCAAGTCGGGCTCGGCCCCTATCACCGGCGTGCTCGCGCCCGGCGAGAAGGCAACGCAGAAGGGCCTGATCTACGCCGCCACGCCAGCCAGCGACTTCATCTGCGGCACGCTGCAGCTGGCGGCCGGCATCAACCTGCACGTGTTCACCACCGGCCGCGGCACGCCCTACGGCCTGGCCGAAGTGCCGGTGATCAAGGTCGCCACGCGCAGCGACCTCGCGCGCCGCTGGCACGACCTGATGGACGTGAACGCGGGCCGCATCGCCGACGGCGACGCCACCATCGAGGACATCGGCTGGGAGATGTTCCACCTGATGCTCGACGTGGCCAGCGGCCGCAAGAAAACCTGGGCCGAGCACTGGAAGCTGCACAACGCGCTGGTGCTGTTCAACCCGGCCCCGGTCACCTGACTCTTTTCATTCCCTTCAGACACGGAGCGACGACATGGAAGACCTCAAGGACAAGACCGCGCTCGTCACCGGTGCCAGCACCGGCATCGGCGCCGCCGTGGCCATCGCATTCGCCGCACGCGGCATGCGTGTGGCGGTGCACTACAACAGCTCGGCCGATGCAGCGAACCGCGTGGTCGACACCATCCGCGCGGCCGGCGGCACGGCCTTCGCGCTGAAGGCCGACGTGCGCGACACGGCCGCAATCCGCGACTGCGTGAAGCAGGCCGCGGCGCAGTTCGGCCGCATCGACGTGCTGGTGAACAACGCCGGCAGCCTGGTCAAGCGCGTGCCCATCGCCGAGTTCGACGATGCGCTGTTCGACGAGGTGATGCACATCAACGCGCGCTCGGTGCTCGCGTTCTGCCGCGAGGTGGTTCCGCTGATGCGCACCCAGGGCGGCGGCAACATCATCAACGTGACCTCTGTCGCGGCGCGCACCGGCGGCGGGCCGGCCGCATACCTCTATGCGGGCTCGAAGGGCTTCGTGAGCACGGCGACGCACGGCCTGGCGAAGGAACTGGTGGGCGACCGCATCCGCGTGAACGCAGTGGCACCGGGCGTCATCCAGACGCCGTTCCAGGACCGCTTCTCGACGCCCGCGATGCTGGAGAACTTCCGCGCCAGCATTCCGATGGGCCGCATCGGCGAGCCCGAGGAATGCGTGGGTGCTTTCCTCTATCTCGCCTCGGAACAGCTCTCGGGCTATGTCACCGGGCAGGTGATCGAGGTGAACGGAGGCCAGTACATGCCCTGACGCGCGAGGACAGTGAGGAAGCCCACAGAGGAAATACCCCCGGGGCTGAAGGATCAGATCAACAACGGAGACAAAGACATCATGAAGAGAAGCCAACTTCTTCGCGGCATCGCCGCCCTCTCGGCCACGGCCGCGCTCTCGCTCGGGCTGGCCGCGCCGGCCGCGGCGCAGGCCGATTTTCCGAACCGCACGATCGAACTGCTGGTGCCCTACCAGCCCGGCGGCGGCACCGACGGCCTGGCGCGCGCATTCGCCGAAGCGAGCCGCAAGCACATCTCGCAGAGCATCGTGATCGTCAACCGCCCCGGCGCGGGCGGCGCCATCGGCTGGACGGAAGTGATCAACGCCAAGCCCGACGGCTACAAGCTCGCGGTGCTCACGGTCGAGCTGCTGACGCTGCCGCACCTGGGCCTGGCCAAGTTCAACTACGACGACTTCCAGCCCATCGCACAGCTCAACGCCGACCCGGCCGCGATCACGGTGAAGGCCGATGCGCCATGGAACACCATCGAAGAATTCCTCGCCGCCGCGAAGAAATCACCGGAAAGCGTGCGCGTGGGCAATTCGGGCAACGGCTCGATCTGGCACCTTGCCGCCGCGGCGCTGGAAGACAAGACCGGCGCCAAGTTCGGCCACATTCCGTTCCAGGGCGCAGCACCCGCCGTGCTGGCGCTGCTCGGCGGCCACATCGAAGCCGTG
Organism: Variovorax sp. YR566; assembly: GCF_051992195.1. Taxonomy (NCBI): domain Bacteria; kingdom Pseudomonadati; phylum Pseudomonadota; class Betaproteobacteria; order Burkholderiales; family Comamonadaceae; genus Variovorax; species Variovorax sp. YR566. The sequence goes on from NZ_CP197092.1 coordinate 5,008,442, forward strand.
GCGGTGAGCCCGGCCGAAGTGACGACGCACGTGCAGGGCGGCAAGCTCAAGGTGCTGATGGTGATGGCCGACAAGCGCGTGAAGGGCTTCGAGAAGGTGCCTACCGCCAAGGAGCGCGGCATCGACCTGTCGATCGGCACCTGGCGCGGCCTCGGCGCGCCGAAGAACACGCCGCCCGAAGTGATGGCGAAGCTGCGCGAGATCACAGCGAAGACCGCCGCCGAGCCGCTGATGCACGAGGTAATGGACAAGCAGAACCTGGGCTATGTCTACACCGACGGTGCCGTGTTCAAGGAAACGCTGGCGAAAGACAACGTGTACTTCAAGCAGCTCATCACCAAGCTCAACATCAAGCCCTGAGCCGCACAGCCATGAAGAAAACAACCATCGCATCGCTGCTGTGGCTGGCCGCCATCGGCCAGGCTTCGGCCGCGACCTGGGTCTATGTGTCGAACGCCGACAGCCAGGAAATCTCGGTGCTCGAACTCGATCGGGCCCAGGGCGCGCTCAAGCCCGTTCAGACGCTGAACGTCGGCGGCACCGTGATGCCGATGGTGGTGAGCCATGACAAGCGCATGCTGTATGCCGCACTGCGCTCGCAGCCGTTTCGCGTGACCGCGCTGTCGATCGACGGCGCCACCGGAAAACTGCAGAAGCTCGGCGAAGCGCCGCTGGCCGACAGCATGGCCAACATCGACCTGGACGCGAGCGGCAAGTGGCTCTTCGCGGCCTCGTACCAGGGCGGCAAGATCACGGTCAATGCCATCGGCAAGGACGGCGCGGTGGGCCCCATTCACCAGCTGATCCAGACCGGGCCCAATGCGCATGCGATCCATGCGGACGCGAGCAACCGCTTCGTGCTCGCCACCAGCCTCGGCGGCGACAACGTGTCGAGCTGGCGCTTCGATGCGGAGAAAGGATTGCTGTCGCCCAACGATCCGCCGCTGACCACCACCGCCGCGAAGGCGGGCCCGCGCCACTTCGTCTGGGACAAGGCGCAGCGGCACGTCTATCTGCTGGACGAGCTCGACGCGGCGCTGCACGTGTTCGCGTGGGATGCCGCGCGCGGCACGCTCAAGCTCGAGCAGAGCACGACCACGCTGCCCGCCGGCTTCACCGGCAAGCCCTGGGCCGCCGACCTGCACCTGACACCCGACGGGCGCTACCTGTACGCGTCGGAGCGCACGTCGAGCACTCTCTCGACATTCAAGGTCGATGCCGCCACGGGGCAGCTTCAGCCGCTCGGACAGACCCCGACCGAGAAAACACCGCGCGGCTTCGCCATCGATGCCACCGGCCGCTACCTGATTGCCGCGGGGCAGGAGTCGAACGGCATCTCGCTCTACGCCATCGACGCCGCCACCGGTGCGCTGGGCAAGCCCCAGCACCTGGACGTGGGCAAGAACCCGAACTGGATCGAGATCGTCGACATGCCCTGACGGGCACCGCACCACACTTCAACAGGAGACCTTCGCATGCAACGCCGCACACTCATTCGCACCGCCCTCGCCTCTTCGCTCGCCGCCGGTCTTCCGGTGGCCTTCGCGCAGAGCAGCAACAACTGGCCGACGGGCAAGGCCATCACTTACCTCGTGCCCTTTCCGGCGGGCGGCACCACCGACGTGCTGGGCCGGCTGATCGGGCAGAAGCTCGGCACCGTGCTGGGCACCAGCGTGATCATCGACAACAAGGGCGGCGCCGGCGGCAGCGTTGGCTCGGAAGTCGGCGCGCGTGCGGCGCCGGACGGCTTCACGCTGATCGGCGGCACCATCAGCTCGCACGCAATCAACGTGAGCCTGTATCCGAAGATCGGCTACGACCCGCAGAAGTCGTTCGCGCCGGTGACGCTGATCGGCACCAACCCGGTGGTGCTGGTGGTGAACCAGGCGAGCCCGTACAAGACGCTGAAGGACGTGATCGCGGCCAGCAAGGCCAAGACGGGCGGGCTCTCGTCGGCCTCGGCCGGCACGGGCACTTCGCAGCACCTGGCGCTGGAACTGCTGGCCTTCAAGTCGGGAGTGAAGTTCACTCACATTCCTTACAAGGGCAGCGGCCCGGCGATCCAGGACGTGATCGGCGGACAGGTCGACATGATGTTCGACACCACGGTGGTCGCGGGTCCGCACATCCAGAGCGGCAAGCTGCGCGCGATTGCCGTCACATCGTCGAAGCGCCTGGCCTCGATGCCCGACGTGCCGACGGTGGCCGAGTCGGGCGTGCCGGGCCTGCAAGACTTCGAGGTGGTGTCGTGGCAGGCGATCTTCGTGCCTGCGGGCACGCCTGCACCGGTCGTCGACAGGCTGCACACCGAGATCCGCAAGATCCTCGCAACGCCCGAGATGCAGGACAAGCTCAAGGGCTTCGGCATGGAGCCGACCGACCTGAGCACCACGCGGATCGCGGCGTTCCAGAAGGCCGAGGTGGAGAAGTGGGCGCAGGTGATCAAGGCGGCAGGCATCAAGGCCGATTGACCGGCTGACTGCGGGCCGGGCGAACCAAGGGAAGCTTCCTACGCCCCGAGGAAGAAGCGCTTTATAGAATGCCCCTCCGATTCCGCATTCCAGGCCTTCCCCACGTGTCCGACCGCTCTGCCGTACTGCCCCAATACCTGTTCCCCAAGCAGGCCCTGACCAATTTCGCCGGCTGGGTTGCGGGCAAGGAACGGGGCGCCGTGACGACGTGGATCATCCGGCGCTTCGTGGCCAAGTACGGCGTGGACATGGGCGAGGCGCTCGAGTCGGACATCCAGCACTACAAGAGCTTCAACCAGTTCTTCACGCGCGCACTCAAGCCTGGTGCGCGGCCGCTCGCGCAGGCCGACCTGGTCTGCCCCGTGGACGGTGCGATCAGCCAGTTCGGCGCGATCCAGGGCGACCAGATTTTCCAGGCCAAGGGCCACAACTACACGACCACCGCACTGGTCGGCGGCGACGCTACGCTGGCCGCGAAGTTCGCGCACGGCAGCTTCGCCACGCTGTACCTGAGCCCCAAGGACTACCACCGCATCCACATGCCTTGCGACGGGCGGCTTGTGCGCATGATCCATGTGCCGGGCGACCTGTTCTCGGTGAACCCCACCACGGCGCGCGGCGTGCCCGGCCTGTTCGCGCGCAACGAGCGCGTGGTGTGCGTCTTCGAATCGGCGCATGGGCCCTTCGTGCTGGTGCTGGTGGGCGCCACCATCGTCGGCAGCATGGCCACCGTATGGCACGGCGTGGTCAATCCGCCGCGCGTGGGCGAGCTGCGCGAGTGGCACTACACCGACCAGCAGATCGACATCCGCAAGGGCGACGAGATGGGCCGTTTCTTGCTCGGGTCGACGGTCGTCATGCTGTTCCCGGCGCCTGCGCTGGCCTTCAACCAGGACTGGTCGCCCACCCGCGCGATCCGCCTGGGCGAAGCCATGGCCAACTACACCAATTTGTGAGTGTTTGTCTCACAACCCGCATGCAGCATGCCCTGACAGCTATAAAACTAGTAGCATCCTCATCGATTGCGCTATAGTCGCCGGCCAACGAGACGGTTCATACCAACCACAAGAACGCTTCGAGGAGATGATGTCGATGAGTACCAAGGAAAACGCAGCCGTCAGCCAGTTGCTCGCCCTGCTCGAAGCCCGCTACGCGCTGCGCGTGCTCTGGGCCCTGCGCGACGGCCATGCGCAGACCTTCCGCTTGCTTCAGGACAGCGTGGGCAGCATCACTCCCAACACGCTCAACACCCGCATCAAGGAACTGCGCGAAGCCGGCATCGTCGGCCACGGCAGCGACGGCTACAGCCTCACGCTCAGCGGCCAGGACCTGCTCAAGCGCCTTTCCGACCTGCAGGCCTTTGCCGGCAAATGGCAACTGGGACAACTCAAGAAAGCAGCGGCACCCGCAGCGCTCGCATCGCCCGCCGCGCCGGTTTCTCCAGCGGCCGCACCCGCTCCGGCCCCGGTGGCGGCACCTGCGTCCACACCCGCGCCCCCTTCCGACGACACCAGCCAGAGCTGACGGACCACAGGCCTGCCTGTCCGGCATCGGTAAACTCCGCGCCTTCGATCCACTGATCTCACATCGACGCAAGGAGCGTTTCTCATGCCCACCACTTCCTCCGGCCTGCAATACGAAGACACCGAAGTCGGCACCGGCGCCGAAGCCAAGGCCGGCCAGCACGTGCACGTGCACTACACCGGCTGGCTCTACAACGACGGCGTGCAAGGCGCCAAGTTCGATTCGAGCCGCGACCGCAACGACCCGTTCGCGTTCTCGCTGGGCGCGGGCCAGGTCATCAAGGGCTGGGACGAAGGCGTGGCCGGCATGAAGATCGGCGGCAAGCGCACGCTGATCATTCCCGCATCGCTGGGCTATGGCGCCCGCGGCGCCGGCGGCGTGATTCCGCCGAACGCCACGCTGAAGTTCGACGTCGAGCTCCTGGACGCACACTGAGCATTCGAGCCGACGGCTCCAAGGCCCGATTCCGGGCCTTTTTCATGCCTCCGCGGCCCTTTTGGCCGCGTTTTTTCGCTTGAAATGCTTTGGGCCAGCCCCATGTGGCTGGCTAACGTTTGTTTTCCGGCACACGCCGGTTCTTTGAAAAATGTCTGACCCGCAACAATCCGCACAGAATTCTCAAATGCTGCAAGGCGAGCCAAGCCCCGAAGAACTGGAGGCTGCGCACGCCGCCAATGAAGCCGAGGCGCTCGACGCCCTGGCCGTGGCACAAGGCGAGCTCGCCGCCCTGCAGACCAAGAATGCCGAACTGGCCGACCAGTACCTGCGCGCCCAGGCCGATGTGCAGAACGCCCGTCGCCGCGCCGACGACGAGATCACCAAGGCCCGCAAGTTCGCCGTCGAGGCCTTTGCCGAGAGCCTGCTGCCGGTGACCGACAGCCTCGAAGCCGGCCTGGCCATCAAGGACGCCACCCCCGAGCAGATCCGCGAAGGCGCCGAAGCCACGCTGCGCCAGCTCAAGAGCGCGCTCGAACGCAACAAGGTGATCGAAGTGGCCCCCGCACCCGGCACCAAGTTCGACCCGCACCAGCACCAGGCCATCTCGGTGGTGCCCGCCGACCAGGAGCCGAACACCGTGGTGAGCGTGCTGCAGAAGGGCTACACCATCAACGAGCGCGTGCTGCGCCCGGCGCTGGTCACGGTCAGCGCGCCGAAGTAATCCGCGGCATTCGCCAGCACACAAGATTCCCACAGGAAATCCCCGCTTCATACCTTGAATCGCGACGGGTTATCCACAAGTTCATAACAACATATTTTTCAGGCTTTCAGGAGTAAAGAACATGGCAAAGATCATCGGCATCGACCTCGGCACCACCAACTCGTGCGTGTCGATCATGGAAGGCAACACCACGCGTGTGATCGAGAACTCGGAAGGTGCGCGCACCACGCCGTCGATCGTCGCGTACCAGGAAGACGGTGAAGTGCTGGTCGGTGCCTCGGCCAAGCGCCAGGCCGTTACCAACCCCAAGAACACGCTGTACGCGATCAAGCGCCTGATCGGCCGCAAGTTCGAGGAAAAGGAAGTCCAGAAGGACATCGACCTGATGCCCTACACCATCGCCAAGGCCGACAACGGCGACGCATGGGTGGAAGTGCGCGGCAAGAAGATGGCCCCGCAACAGGTCAGCGCCGACATCCTGCGAAAGATGAAGAAGACCGCCGAAGACTACCTCGGCGAAACCGTGACCGAAGCCGTGATCACGGTGCCGGCCTACTTCAACGACGCCCAGCGCCAGGCCACCAAGGACGCCGGCCGCATCGCGGGCCTCGACGTCAAGCGCATCATCAACGAGCCCACCGCTGCCGCCCTGGCCTTCGGCCTCGACAAGCAGGACAAGGCCGACCGCAAGATCGCCGTGTATGACCTCGGCGGCGGTACCTTCGACGTGTCGATCATCGAAATTGCCGACGTCGACGGCGAGAAGCAGTTCGAAGTGCTGTCGACCAACGGCGACACCTTCCTGGGCGGCGAAGACTTCGACCAGCGCATCATCGACTACATCATCGGCGAGTTCAAAAAGGACCAGGGCGTCGACCTGAGCAAGGACGTGCTGGCCCTGCAGCGCCTGAAGGAAGCCGCTGAAAAGGCCAAGATCGAACTGTCGAACAGCGCGCAGACCGACATCAACCTGCCCTACATCACGGCCGATGCCTCGGGTCCGAAGCACCTGAACATCAAGCTCACCCGCGCCAAGCTCGAAAGCCTGGTCGACGAGCTGATCGAGCGCACCATCGCTCCCTGCCGCGTGGCCATCAAGGACGCCGGCATCAGCGTGGGCGACATCAACGACGTGATCCTGGTCGGCGGCATGACCCGCATGCCCAAGGTGCAGGACAAGGTGAAGGCCTTCTTCGGCAAGGAGCCGCGCAAGGACGTGAACCCCGACGAAGCCGTGGCTGTCGGCGCCGCCATCCAGGGCCAGGTGCTCTCGGGCGACCGCAAGGACGTGCTGCTGCTCGACGTGACCCCGCTGTCGCTGGGCATCGAAACGATGGGCGGCGTGATGACGAAGATGATCGCCAAGAACACGACGATCCCGACGAAGTTCGCGCAGACCTTCTCGACCGCCGAAGACAACCAGCCGGCCGTGACCATCAAGGTGTTCCAGGGCGAGCGCGACATCGCCGCGGGCAACAAGGCGCTCGGCGAATTCAATCTTGAAGGCATTCCGCCGGCATCGCGCGGCACGCCGCAGATCGAGGTGAGCTTCGACATCGACGCCAACGGCATCCTGCACGTCGGCGCGAAGGACAAGGGCACCGGCAAGGAAAACAAGATCACCATCAAGGCGAGCTCGGGCCTGTCCGAGGACGAGATCCAGAAGATGGTGAAGGACGCCGAACTCAACGCCGAGGACGACAAGAAGAAGCTCGAAATCGTGCAGGCGCGCAACCAGGGCGAGGCAATGGTGCACAGCGTGAAGAAGTCGCTGGGCGAACATGGTGCAAGCCTCGAAGCCGCCGAGAAGGACGCGATCGAAGCAGCGATCAAGGACCTGGAAGAAGCCCTCAAGGGTGAAGACAAGACCGCGATCGAGGAAAAGACCAACACGCTGATGACCGCAAGCCAGAAGCTGGGCGAGAAGATGTACGCCGAATCGCAGGCCGCGGCCGGCGCCTCGGCCGCCTCCGGCCCGGGTGGCGCGGAAGCTGCTGCAAGCGCACAGGCCGACGACAACGTGGTCGACGCCGAAGTGAAGGAAGTCAAGAAGGGCTGATCTTCAGTCCCTTGAGCAAGGCTGGAACACCTGAAAAGGTGCTCCAGCCTTTCTCGCTTCAAGTTACCCGAGTTCCCGCTGCTTCCCTGATCTGCTGATCGACCTGCCATGGCCACCAAACGCGACTACTACGAAACCCTCGGCGTCCCCAAGAACGCGAGCGAGGAAGAAATCAAGAAGGCTTATCGCAAGCTTGCGATGAAGCACCACCCCGACCGCAACCACGGCGACACCTCGAAGGAGGCCGAGGCCAAGTTCAAGGAGGTGAAGGAAGCCTACGAAATGCTGTCCGACGGACAGAAGCGCGCGGCCTACGACCAGTACGGCCATGCCGGCGTCGACCCCAACATGCGCGGCGGCCCGGGCGCGGAAGGCTTCGGCGGTTTCGCGGAAGCCTTCGGCGACATCTTCGGCGACGTGTTCGGCGGCGGCGGCCGAGGCCGCACCAGCAGCGGCCGCCAGGTGTTCCGCGGCAGCGACCTGAGCTACGCGATGGAGATCTCGCTCGAAGAGGCTGCAGAAGGCAAGACCACCGAGATCCGCATCCCCACCTGGGACGAGTGCGACACCTGCCATGGCTCGGGCGCGAAGCCCGGCACCAAGCCCATCACCTGCACGACCTGCCACGGCGCGGGCGCGGTGCAGATGCGCCAGGGCTTCTTCAGCGTGCAGCAGACCTGCCCTACCTGCCACGGCAGCGGCAAGATCGTTCCCGAGCCCTGCACCGTGTGCCACGGCCAGGGCAAGATCAAGCGCAACAAGACGCTCGAAGTGAAGATCCGCGCAGGCATCGACGACGGCCAGCGCATGCGCGTGACCGGCAGCGGCGAGCCCGGCGTCAACGGCGGCCCGCCGGGCGACCTGTACATCGAGATCCGGCTCAGGAAGCACGACATCTTCGAGCGCGACGGCGACAACCTGCACTGCGTGGTGCCCGTGAGCATGACCACGGCGGCGCTGGGCGGCGAGATCAACGTGCCCACGCTCAAGGGCGCGGCGGCCATCGACATTCCCGAAGGCACGCAAAGCGGCAAGCAGTTCCGCCTGCGCGGCAAGGGCATCAAGGGCGTCAACTCGAGCTACCCCGGCGACCTCTACTGCCACGTGCGCGTCGAGACGCCGGTGAAGCTCACCGAGTTCCAGCGCAAGCTGCTGAAGGACCTCGACGAGTCGCTCAAGAAGGGCGGCGAGAAGCACAGCCCGACCGACAAGGGCTGGTTCGACAAGGCGAAGGAATTCTTCAGCTGAGCTGGCTTGTGAGCACCAAAGGCGTGCAGGGACTGGCCAGCTGCCTGAATCCCTGCCTCATCCGGCGCCAGCGTTACACGTCGGACCTGTTCTCCATCTGAGATATGTAACGCCGGGGGCTTCACTTCAGTGGATGCCACCACCTCCAACCAGGGCCGCTTAGCGGCCCTTTGTCATGCTGGAGTCGCCGGACTGGTGCATCCAGGCCTCCCAGGCCCGTAGCAGGCACATTGGCAGTGCGTCCTGCACCTCTGCGGTACATGCCGACCCGCGCCCAAGCTTCCTTCCCACGCCAACACGCGCAAGCGGCCCATCAAAAAGTGGCGCGAGGATTGCTTTTATATTTTTTTTGGCTGTGCAATAAACCAAACGACAGACCGCGCGTTATTGCAGGAGACGCCCGTTTTTTTGAGCCCCGAGGCTCAATAGGCGATGCTTTCCCGGAGAAAAGGCAAAAACGGACGATAGCCATTTGGCATAGGTGTTTTCACCCGGGGAGAATTGGGAAAGCGAGCCTTTGAATTTAACTGAAATCCGGAAATTTGTTCCTTGTTTTTCGTTGAACTTTACTCGTCCGTGTGGTTCTGAATTAACAAATGATTTGCCGGGTTCAATCTTTGCTTTATGCTGATTGTTAGCAGATTGTTGTAAGGGAGTTTTCCGCGGCATGCAGCCATGGGCAGGCACACCTTTAAATGTTGCGCAAGGCCTTTGCTGCACGCCATCGGGCTAAAAGCCCACTGACTTGATGGAGGCGTGACCATGGATGTGATCAGCAACTTTGCCGCCCGCTACGAGCGCACCCGCGAGGAAGTCATCTCGCTGCAGGACTACCTGGACATCTGCAAGCGTGACCCCACGGCCTACGCCACTGCCTCCGAGCGCATGCTCAAGGCCATCGGCGACCCGGAGCTGGTCGACACGCGCAACGACCCCCGTCTTTCGCGCATCTTCGCCAACAAGGTCATCAAGATCTATCCGGCGTTCAAGGAGTTCTATGGCATGGAAGACGCCATAGAACAGGTGGTGTCCTATTTCCGACACGCAGCCCAGGGGCTGGAAGAAAAGAAGCAAATCCTTTACCTGCTGGGCCCGGTCGGTGGCGGCAAGAGCTCGATCGCCGAACGCCTGAAGCAGTTGATGGAGCACGTGCCCTTCTACGCCATCCAGGGCTCGCCGGTGAACGAATCCCCGCTCGGCCTCTTCGACACGCTCGAAGACGGCGAGATCCTTGAAAAAGAATACGGCATCCCCCGCCGGTACCTGAATCGAATTCTCTCGCCCTGGGCCGTCAAGCGGCTCGAGGAGTACGGCGGCGACATCCGCCAGTTCAAGATCGTCAAGCGCTTCCCGTCGGTGCTGCGGCAGATCGCCGTCGCCAAGACCGAGCCCGGCGACGAGAACAACCAGGACATTTCCTCGCTGGTCGGCAAGGTCGACATCCGCAAGCTCGAAACCTATGCCCAGGACGATCCGGACGCCTACGCCTACTCCGGCGGCCTGTGCCTGGCCAACCAGGGCCTGCTGGAGTTCGTGGAAATGTTCAAGGCGCCCATCAAGGTGCTGCACCCTCTGCTCACGGCCACGCAGGAAAGCAACTTCAAGGGCACCGAAGGCTTCGGCGCCATCCCGTTCGACGGCATCGTGCTCGCGCACAGCAACGAGAGCGAGTGGAAGGCCTTCCGCAACAACAAGAACAACGAGGCCTTCCTCGACCGGATCTACATCGTCAAGGTGCCCTACTGCCTGCGCGCCTCGGAAGAAATCAAGATCTACGAGAAGCTCGTGCGCAACTCGTCGCTGGCCCAGGCGCCCTGCGCACCCGGAACGCTGCGCATGATGGCCCAGCTCTCGGTGCTCACGCGCCTGAAGGAGCCCGAGAACTCGAGCACCTTCAGCAAGATGCAGGTGTACGACGGCGAGAACCTTAAAGATACCGACCCCAAGGCCAAGTCGATCCAGGAGTACCGCGACTACGCGGGCGTCGACGAAGGCATGAGCGGTGTGTCCACGCGCTTCGCCTTCAAGATCATCTCGAAGGTCTTCAACTTCGACAGCTCGGAAGTGGCCGCGAACCCGGTGCACCTGATGTACGTGCTCGAACAGCAGATCGAGCGTGAGCAGTTCGCGCCCGAGATCGAGCAGAAGTACATCAGCTACATCAAGGAGCTGCTGGCGCCGCGCTATGCCGAGTTCATCGGCAAGGAGATCCAGACCGCCTACCTCGAGAGCTACAGCGAGTACGGCCAGAACATCTTCGACCGCTACGTCACCTACGCCGACTACTGGATACAGGACCAGGAGTTCCGCGACGTCGACACCGGCGAAGTGTTCGATCGCGCCTCGCTCAATGGCGAACTCGAAAAAATCGAGCGGCCCGCCGGCATCGGCAACCCGAAGGACTTCCGCAACGAGATCGTCAACTTCGTGCTGCGCGCACGGGCCGGCAACGCGGGGCGCAACCCGGCGTGGACCAGCTACGAAAAGCTGCGCGCGGTGATCGAGAAGAAGATGTTCTCCAACACCGAAGAGCTCCTGCCGGTGATCAGCTTCAACACCAAGAGCAGCGCCGACGAACAGAAGAAGCACGAAGACTTCGTGACCCGCATGGTCGAGAAGGGCTACACGGCCAAGCAGGTTCGCCTGCTCTGCGAGTGGTATCTGCGGGTGCGCAAGAGTTCATAAAAAGACGACCCTTCGTTCGTTCTCTCTTTGCAAGGAGCTTTGACAACATCGTGGCCATCCTGCAGCAGATCATCGACCGCCGGCTATCGGGCAAGAACAAGTCCATTGGCAACCGCGAGCGCTTCCTTCGGCGCTACAAGGGGCAGATCCAGGAAGCGGTGAGGCGCGCCGTCAGCGGCCGCAACATCCGCGAACTGGAGCAAGGCGAAGACGTGACCCTGCCGCGCCACGACGTGTCCGAACCGGTGTTCGGCCATGCACGCGGCGGCGACCGCGAGTACGTGCACCCAGGCAACCAGGAGTACCTGAAAGGCGACCGCATCAAGCGCCCCGAAGGCGGGGGCAGCGGTGGCTCCGGCAGCGGCGAGGCCAGCGACAGCGGCGAAGGCGAGGACGACTTCGTCTTCCGCCTCACGCGCGAAGAGTTCATGCGCGTGTTCTTCGACGACCTCGCGCTGCCGCACCTCATTCGCACGCAGATCGCCGACGTGCCCGAGTGGAAGAGCCACCGCGCCGGCTTCACCAGCGACGGCTCTCCCAACAACCTGCACGTGGTGCGCTCGATGCGCGGTGCGCTCGCCCGCCGCATCGCGCTGGGCGGCGAACCGCGCAAGGAGCTCAAGCGCCTGGAAGCGCACCTCGAACACCTGAAGCTGCATCCGCAGGTCACTTCAGCGCTCATCCAGAAGGAAATCCGCGAGACCGAAGAGCGCATCGCCGAGCTGCGCCGCACCATGCGGCACGTGCCCTACATCGACCCCATCGACCTGCGCTACCGCAACCGCGTGAAGACGCCGGTGCCCAGTGCCAAGGCCGTGATGTTCTGCCTCATGGACGTGTCGGGCTCGATGGACGAGGCGCGCAAGGACATGGCCAAGCGCTTCTTCATGCTGCTGTACATGTTCCTCACGCGGCACTACGAGACCATCGACCTCGTGTTCCTGCGCCACCACACGCAGGCGCAGGAGGTGACTGAAGAAGAGTTCTTCCACGCCACCGAAACCGGCGGCACCGTGGTGTCGAGCGCGTTGGTACTGATGGACGAGATCATCAAGGCGCGCTACCCCAGCGGCGAATGGAACGTGTACGGCGCGCAGGCCAGCGACGGCGACAACTGGCACCAGGACAGCGGCCGCTGCCGCGAGCTGCTGGTCGAGAACATCCTGCCGGTGGTGCGCTACTACGCCTACGTGCAGGTGGCCGAGACCGAGCAGAACCTGTGGCAGGAGTACCAGCAGCTCGAGGGCGTCGCGCCCAACTTCGCCATGCGCAAGGTGTCCGACGCGCAAGACATCTATCCGGTTTTCCGCGACCTGTTCAAGAAGGAAGGGGTCACGTCATGAGCGCCATCATCGTCCCCCCTCGGCTCGAACGCCTGCCCAGCCCTTCCGACTGGACATTCGACCTTATCGAGACATATCACACCGAGATCGCCAAGACCGCCAAGGGCTATGGCCTCGACGTGTACGCGAACCAGCTCGAGGTCATCACGGCCGAACAGATGATGGACGCCTACGCGAGCGTGGGCATGCCGATGATCTATCGCCATTGGTCGTACGGCAAACAGTTCATCGCCACCGAGAAGAACTACCGCCGCGGGCACATGGGGCTGGCCTACGAGATCGTCATCAACTCCGATCCGTGCATCGCCTACCTGATGGAAGAAAACACCATGGCCATGCAGGCCCTGGTGATCGCGCATGCGGCCTACGGCCACAACAGCTTCTTCAAGGGCAACTACCTGTTCCGCATGTGGACCGATGCGTCGTCCATCATCGACTACCTCGTCTACGCGCGGCACTACATCGCCGAATGCGAGGAGCGCCACGGCCTCGACGCGGTGGAAGAACTGCTCGACTCCTGCCATGCGCTGATGAACTACGGCGTCGACCGCTATCGCCGCCCGCAGAAGCGCTCGCTGGCGCAAGAAAGCGCCCAGCGCACCGAGCGCGAACGCCACATGCAGCAGCAGGTGAACGACCTGTGGCGCACGCTGCCGCGCAAGAGCGAGCAGGCGGCCGAGTCCGATTCGTCAAAACGCTTTCCATCGGAGCCGCAGGAGAACCTGCTCTACTTCATCGAGAAGAACGCCGCGCTGCTCGAACCCTGGCAGCGCGAAGTGGTGCGCATCGTGCGCAAGATCGCGCAGTACTTCTACCCGCAGCGCCAGACCCAGGTGATGAACGAAGGCTGGGCCACCTTCTGGCACTACACGCTGCTCAACACCATGTACGACCGCGGCCAGCTGGCCGACGGCTTCATGATGGAATGGCTCAGTTCGCACACGGGCGTGATCTTCCAGCCGCCGGTGGGACACCGCGCCTACAGCGGCATCAACCCGTATGCGCTGGGTTTCGCGATGTACACCGACCTGCGGCGCGTCTGCGAGAAGCCGACCGAGGAAGACCGCCGCTGGTTCCCCGACTTCGCGGGCAGCGACTGGCTCAAGACGCTCGACTACGCGATGCGCAACTTCAAGGACGAGAGCTTCATCGGCCAGTTCCTGAGCCCGAAGACGATGCGCGACTTCCGCCTGTTCTCGATCCGCGACTTCCAGAGCGAGGCCGAGCTGGAGGTATCCGCCATCCACGACGACAGCGGCTACCAGGCGCTGCGCGAATCGCTGTCACGCCAGTACGACATCAGCAGCCGCGAGCCCGACATCCAGGTGTGGAGCGTGGCCACGCGCGGCGACCGTTCACTGACCCTGCGTCACACGCAGCGCAACAACCTGCCGCTGCACGACGGGGCGGAAGAAGTGCTGAAGCACGTCGCGCGGCTCTGGGGCTTCGACGTGCACCTCGAAAGCATCGACAGCGCCGGGCGCATCAGCCGCAGCTGGAAGGCCACGGCGCCGAAGCAGCTCTACTAGAAGTACGAGGGTCAGGGCACCAGGGCCGCGATGGCCAAGGTGTAGCCCTTCACGCCCAGCCCCACGATGATTCCCTTCGCCGCGGGCGAGATGTACGAGTGGTGGCGAAACTCCTCGCGCGCGTGCACGTTCGAGATGTGCAGCTCGATCAGCGGCACGCTCGCGCCCTTGATCGCATCGTGCAGCGCGATCGACGTGTGGGTGTAGGCGCCGGGGTTCATCACCACGCCGAGCATGTTGCCCGCCGCCACTTCGCGGCCGGCTTCCTGGATCCAGTCGATCAGCACGCCTTCGTGGTTCGACTGGCGGCATTCGATCTCCACGCCCAGCTTCGCGCCCGTGTCCTTGCACAGGCGCTCGACGTCGGCCAGCGTGTCGCGTCCGTACTGTTCGGGCTCGCGCGTGCCGAGCAGGTTGAGGTTGGGGCCGTTGAGGACGAGGATTTTCTTCATGATGGATGAGGGTCTGGCGGACTGCAATTATGGTCTCGCGGCCGTCCTGCGGCGCCGCGCCGTAGACGATCCGACGTAGTAGTTGTACGAATCGATGTCGACCACGCAGCGCGCCATCAGGTCGACGAACGAGCGCAGCTTCTGCCCCATGTAGCGCTGCCGTTGGTAGGCACAGTAGATGCGCCGCGGCTCGGGCTGCCACTGCTGCAGCACCGGCACCAGCACGCCCTGCTCCAGCTCCGGGCGCACGAAGAAGGCCGGCAGCAGCGCGATGCCCAGGCCGTCGATACAGAAAGTCTTCATGACCCAGTGGTCGTTGGTCTCGAAGGCGGGCTCGGGCTGGAAGGCAAAGCTCGACGCGCCCGACACCAGCAGCACCTGCGAACGCACCGAAGGCTCCTTCATCACGATGGACTGGTGCGTGGCCAGCTCTTCAGGCGACGACGGCGTGCCGCGGCGCGCCAGGTACTGCGGACTCGCATACAGCCCGTAGTTCAGCCGCCCGAGCAGCTTGGCCACGAGGTTCGGCGCATCGGGCGGCTCGGAGCACACGTAGCAGTCGACATCGCCGATCTGCGGCGCATGGAAGCCGTTCGCCACGTCGAGCTGGCAGCGCACGTCCGGATGCGTCTCCAGGAACAGCTTGACCACGTGGCAGACGAAGGAGGTGCTGAACTGCGTGTCCGACAGCAGCGAGAGGCCGCCCGAGACGCCCGTCGTCAGCGCGTGGATCTCGGTGCTGGCCGCTTCGAGCCGGCCCGTCACTTCGTCGAGCAGCCCTTCGCCGCGCGCAAAGAAGGCGCGGCCGGCCTCGGTGAGCGCAATGCGGCGGGGGCTGCGCATCAGCAACTGCGCGCCGAGCAACTTCTCCAGCCGCGTGAGCTGCCGGCTCAAGGTGGCCTTGGAGACACCCGAGAGGCTTTCGGCCTTGGTGAGACTGCCGCTCCGGGCGATCAGTACGAAGGCCTCGACCAGGGCGAGATCGATCCGGCTCATGAGGCCCGGCGTTGCAGGAATGAAAAGTAGCGTCTCTTCATGTGGCTTTCATCGGTGCGGCGGAAGCGGTACGGTATCACCGGCGCCCAGTCTTGCGCCCCCACGACTCATGAACACACAGAACACCGCCACCTGGCACCCCGTCGCGCGCTCGGCCGACCTGCGCGCCGGCGCCAACATCGTCGCCGGCTTTGCCGAGGGCCAGGAGCTCGCGCTCTGGCGCGCCGCCGACGGCACCGCCCAGGCCTGGGAGAACCGCTGCCCGCACCGCAGCGTGCGCTTCACGCTGGGCCAGGTCGTCGACAACCGCCTGGCCTGCGCATATCACGGCTGGCAGTACGCGGCGGGCAGCGGGCAGTGCACCAGCATTCCGGCGCATCCGGCCATGCAGGCTCCGCGCAACGTCTGCGCGAAGACCTTCGGCACGATGGAGGCCGCAGGGATGCTGTGGGTTCACCTGTCGCCCAAAACGCCGCCCGCGCCCGCCGAATTGGAAGGCGCCGTCCCCACCGACTGGCACTTCTGCCGCACGCTGACCGTGCGTGCGCCCGCCGGCACGGTGCGAGAAACGCTGGCACAGCGCGGCCTGACAGCCGATGCGGTCTCAGCCGCCTGGCGCGGCCTGCTCGACGACGTGAACACCGTCGCCCTCGTCCTCGACGCCCAGCCCCGGCTTGCCTTCGTCCACCTGTGGACCGATGCAGCCCCCGGCTCGCCCGCCATGAAGACCCTGCACACCGCCGCCCGCGAACTGCGCGCCGGCATCGAAGCCCTGCCCCAAGGCTGAAAGCACCCATGCCCTTCGTCACCAACGACCCCAACATGCTCGACGACTGGCTGGTCGTCGGGCCCGCGACGACCACGCCCCGCACGACCCGCCTGCTCGGCGAAACCGTGCAGCTCTGGACCGACGCCGACGGCACGCCCCAATGCCGCCTCGGCGACCAGCCGCTTACTGTGCAGTCGCGCTACGGCTACTTCTGGGTCTGCCCCAGCGGCCGACCCGCGCGCGCCCTGTTCGACTTCCCGGAGTACAGCGAGCCCGGCCGCCGCATCATCGACTGCGGCGGCATCGGCGTCGCGGTGTCGGGCCTGCGCGTGATCGAGAACTTCCTCGACATGGCACACTTTCCCTTCGTGCATGCCGACTACCTCGGCAAGGTGCCGCACACCGAGGTGGCGCAGTATCAGGTGCAGGTCGAGCCTGTCACCGGCGAAATCTGGGCCACCGACTGCCGCTTCTGGCAGCCGCGCGCTTCCGCCGCGCACGATTCGGGCAGCGAGGTGCTCTACAAGTACCGCGTGATGCAGCCCTTCTCGGCCATGCTCTACAAATCGAGCTTCCGTGCGGGCGCGCTCGACGCGATCGGCCTCTTTCTTCAGCCCATCGACGACGAGCACGTTGTCGCCCACACGCTGCTCGCCTGCTACGACGACGACTCCACCGATGCCGAGCTCATCGCCTTCCAGCACACCATCTTCGGCCAGGACAAGCCCATCCTGGAAAACCACGCCTTCAAGCGCATGCCGCTCGAAGGCCGCGCCGAAACGCCGACGCGCGGCGACACATCCTCCGTCACTTATCGGCGATGGCTGCGCGAGCGCGGCATGCGCTTCGGCGTGAGGGCAGCGGCATGACGACGCTGAAGCTCTACGACTATCCGCTCTCGGGCAACTGCTTCAAGGTGCGGCAGATGCTGGCCTGGCTGGGTGTCGCGTACGAAACCGTGCCGGTCGATTTCTTTCCCGGCCGCGAGCACAAGTCCGCCGCATTCCTGGCGAACATCAACCCGCTCGGCCAGCTCCCGGTGATCGACGACGACGGCCTCCTGCTGCGCGATGCACAGGCCATCCTGGTCTACCTGGCAAGCCGCTACGACGCGCAAGGCCGCTGGTACCCCGCCGACCCGAAGCTGCGCGGCCAGGTCGCGATGTGGCTCGCCACTGCCGACGACATCACCCGCACCGCCTCGGCCGCACGGCTGCACGACGCACTGGGCTACCACCACCTCGACATCGAGGCCTGCCGCAGCGGCGCCCGCGCCGTGTTCCGCGTGCTCGACGACCATCTCGCCGAGCAGGCCAGCGCGGGCCTGCGCTGGCTCGCATCCGCGCCCGAGCCGACCATTGCCGACCTCGCCTGCTTCCCCTACGTCGCGCTCGCCGGCGAAGGCGGCATTCCTCTCGATGAATTTCCCGCACTGCGAAACTGGGTCTGGGACTTTCGCCACCTGCCCGGCTTTGTGGGAATGTCGGGAATCTTTCCCGCCGGCCCTGTTTGAACGTCGTCTGGGTATCCTTACCGCTTCGCCTTTCTGAAGAATCACACTCGCCATGAAAACCAAAGCTGCCGTCGCCTGGAAATCCGGAGCCCCGCTCACCATCGAAACCGTGGACCTGGAAGGCCCGAAATTCGGCGAAGTGCTGGTCGAGATCAAGGCCACCGGCATCTGCCACACCGACTACTACACCCTCTCGGGCGCTGACCCCGAAGGCATCTTCCCCGCGATCCTCGGCCATGAAGGCGCGGGCATCGTGGTCGATGTCGGCCCCGGCGTCACCACGCTGAAAAAGGGCGACCACGTCATCCCGCTGTACACGCCCGAATGCCGCCAGTGCAAGTTCTGCCTGAGCCGCAAGACGAATCTGTGCCAGCTGATCCGCGGCACGCAGGGCAGGGGCCTGATGCCCGACGCCACCTCGCGCTTCAGCCTCGACGGCAAGCCGATCTTTCACTACATGGGCACGTCGACCTTCAGCAACTACACGGTCGCCCCTGAAATTTCGCTCGCCAAGATCCGCGAAGACGCCCCCTTCGACAAGGTCTGCTACATCGGCTGCGGCGTCACCACCGGCATCGGCGCGGTGATCTTCACGGCCAAGGTGGAAGCCGGCGCCAATGTGGTGGTGTTCGGCCTCGGCGGCATCGGCCTGAACGTGATCCAGGGCG
Source organism: Variovorax sp. YR566 (assembly GCF_051992195.1). Taxonomy (NCBI): domain Bacteria; kingdom Pseudomonadati; phylum Pseudomonadota; class Betaproteobacteria; order Burkholderiales; family Comamonadaceae; genus Variovorax; species Variovorax sp. YR566. The sequence goes on from NZ_CP197092.1 coordinate 5,026,858, forward strand.
CCAAGATGGTGGGCGCCGACAAGATCATCGGCGTGGACCTGAACCCCGAGCGCGAAGCCATGGCCCGCAAGTTCGGCATGACGCACTTCATCAACCCCAAGGACACCGAGAACGTCGTCGATGCCATCGTGCAGCTGACCGACGGCGGCGCCGACTACAGCTTCGAGTGCATCGGCAACACCAAGGTGATGCGCCAGGCGCTCGAATGCACGCACAAGGGCTGGGGCCGCAGCATCATCATCGGCGTGGCCGAAGCGGGTGCCGAGATCAGCACGCGGCCGTTCCAGCTGGTCACCGGCCGCAAGTGGGAAGGCTCGGCCTTCGGCGGCGCGCGCGGCCGCACCGACGTGCCGAAGATCGTGGACTGGTACATGGAAGGCAAGATCAACATCGACGACCTGATCACGCACACCATGCCGCTGGAGGACATCAACAAGGGCTTCGACCTGATGAAGCGCGGTGAGTCGATCCGCGGCGTGGTTCTCTACTAAACCCCGGGAGGCGCCCGCCATGAATCGCATGGAACCCCTGCGCAAGATCGAAGCGGGCGTTCTCGAAATCGCCTACTTCGAAGCAGGCCCCGCCGACGGGCCTCCCGTGCTGCTGATGCACGGCTTTCCGTACGACATCCACACCTACGCCGAGGTCGCGCCAATGCTGGCCGACCAGGGCTGCCGCGTGATCGTGCCGTATCTGCGCGGCTACGGCGCCACGCGCTTCCTGAGCGAAGCCACGCCACGCTCGGGCGAACAGGCCGCGCTGGGCGCCGACCTGCTCGCGCTGCTCGACGCGCTGAAGATCGACCGTGCCGTGCTGGCCGGCTACGACTGGGGCGGCCGCGCCGCCTGCGTGGTTGCGGCGCTGTGGCCCGAACGCTGTGCGGGGCTGGTGTCCCTCAACAGCTACAACATCCAGAACATCGCGAAGGCGATGGAGCCGGACACGCCGGCCAACGAGCACAGCCTCTGGTACCAGTACTACTTCCACAGCGAGCGCGGCCGCGCCGGCCTCGAGAAAGACCGCAAGGCGCTCACGAAGCTGCTGTGGAAGCTCTGGTCGCCAACCTGGAAGTTCGACGACGCCACCTTCGAGCGCAGCGCCGCAGCCTTCGACCACCCTGATTTCGTGGACGTGGTGATCCAGTCGTACCGCCACCGCTTCGGCCTCGTGCCGGGCGACCCGGCCTACGCCGACATCGAACGCCGCCTTGCAGTCCAGCCCACGATCACCGTGCCCGCCATCACCTTCGACGGCATCGACGACGGCGTGCGCCCGCCTGCCGATGCATCGGCCCACGCACACCGTTTCAGCGGCCCGCGTTCGCACCGGCTCGTGCCCGGCGCGGGCCACAACATGCCGCAGGAAGCGCCGCGCACCTTTGCCGACGCCGTGCTCGAACTCGTGCCCGCCCTGCGCGGCAAGAACCCGCAATGACCGACAACACTCCGAAGACTCTTTCCGAGCACCACGCCTTTGGCGGCGTGCAGCGCTTTCTCGAACACCGCTCGCATGAAATCGGCCTGCCGATGCGCTTCTCGGTCTACCTGCCGCCGCAGGTCGCGCACGAGCGGGTGCCCGCCCTGCTCTACCTCGCGGGCCTGACCTGCAACGAGGAGACCTTCGCGATGAAGGCCGGCGCGCAGCGCATGGCCGCGAGCCTGGGCCTTGCGCTGATCGCGCCCGACACCAGCCCGCGCGGCCGCGAAGCGGAAAGCATTCCGGGTGCGAAGGACGACTGGGACTTCGGCATCGGCGCCGGCTTCTACCTCGACGCGCTCGTCGAGCCATGGGCCACGCACTGGCGCATGGAAAGCTGGGTCGTGCACGAACTGCTGCCGCTGGTCGCAAAGCACTTCGCCATCGACGGCGAGCGCATCGGCATCTTCGGCCACTCGATGGGCGGCCACGGTGCGCTCACCCTGGCGCTGCGGCATCCGGGGCGCTTCAAGTCGCTCTCGGCCTTTGCGCCGATCTGCGCGCCCACGCAGTGCCCATGGGGCGAGAAGGCACTCGGCGGCTATCTGGGCCAGCCCGGCGCCGACCGTGCGCAATGGCTGGCGCACGACGCCAGCGCGCTCATGAAGTCGCAGGTGGTGGCGCCCTACCCGCAGGGCATCCTCATCGACCAGGGTCTGGCCGACAAATTCCTCGCCGAGCAGCTGCACCCCGAGGCCTTCGAGGCCGCCTGCTTCGCGGCGGGCCAGCCGCTCACGCTGCGCCGCCATGCGGGCTACGACCACGGCTACTACTTCATCCAGAGCTTCATGGCCGACCACATAGCGCACCACGCGCAAACCCTGCGCTCCTAGGGCCGCGCCTCATCGACCACAGCGGCCCCGCGCCGTATCATGGTTCGCATGTCCGCCGCCCAAATTCCCGCCTTCCACCTGCGGTTGCGCGAAGGCAGCGCCGAAGAGAACATGGTGCTGGCCGGCATCTGGCGCCGCGCCTGGATCGCGGCCAACCGGGGCGTTCCCCATTTCGAGCCGATCGGCTACTGGCTGCACCGCGTGCAGACCGAGTTCGGCCCGCCCGCCGAAGTGGTGCTGGCGGAGCGCGACGGGCAGGTGCTGGCGTTCATGGTGCTGCTGGAGCGGCGCGAGTACGTGGCCCAGCTCTTCGTCGAGCCCCACCTGCGCAACCAGGGTTTGGGCAAGGCCTTGCTCGACGAGGCCTGCGTGCGCATACCCACAGGCTGGTGGCTGCACGTTGCCTCCACCAACACGTCGGCGCAGCGCTTCTACGAGCGCTATGGCCTCGAGCGCGGTGCGGTCGATCGGCACCCATCGAGCGGCCGCGAACGCATCGCCTACCATTGGTCGCCCTCGCGCCCGCCGTGGCGCATCGGCTGAACCCCATCTTCTTTTCGTGCCCATGCGCATCGACCACATCGCACTCTGGACCACCGATCTCGAACGCTGCAAGCGCTTCTATGTCGACTACTTCGGCGCCACCGCCGGCGCAGGCTACGTCAACCCGGCCAAGGGCTTCGCCTCGTGCTTCCTGAGCCTGGGCGACGGCGCGCGCATCGAGGCCATGACCACGAGCACGCTCTCGCCCGTAACCGCTGAAGCCGGCGCGCAGCGCATGGGCTGGACGCACCTGGCGATCAGCGTGGGCTCAGACGCTGCGGTCGACGAACTCACGCAGCGCCTGAAGGCCGACGGCTACCCGCTGCTCGACGGCCCGCGCCGCACCGGCGATGGCTACTACGAGAGCGTGGTGCTCGACCCGGACGGCAACCGCATCGAGATCACCGCATGAGCGAATTCGTCGAAAGCCTGCACGAAACCTTCGAGCGGCTCGGCCGCATCGAAACGCGCCGCATGTTCGGCGGCCACGGCATCTGGCACGAAGGCCGCATGATCGCGCTGGTCGCCAAGGACACGCTCTACCTCAAGGCCGATGCCGAGAGCGCCGCGCATTTCGACAAGCTGAACCTGCCGCCCTTCACCTACGTGCGCCAGGGCAAGTCGATGCCGATGTCGTACCGGCAAGCCCCGGCGGACCTTTTCGAAGACCGCGAGGAAGCCGCCCTGTGGGGCCGCCTTGCATATGAAGCAGCGCTGCGCTCGGGCCAGCCACCGAAGCCGAAGAAAGCACCCGCAAAGAAAGCCGCAGTGAAGAAAACCTCAGTGAAGAAAAAGACAGCGAAAGCAGCCTCCCGGTGAGCGAGAACCCCAAGCTCCCTCCCCTGCCCGAACGCGAACAGATCGCGCTGCTCGAACCCTTCGAAGGCCTCGGCCTGAAAGACATCGTGGTCGTGCAGACACTGCAAGATGCAGAACACGCCGCCGCCATACTGCTCGCCGCGGGCATCGCCGGCTTCGACACCGAATCCAAGCCCACCTTCGCGAAGAACGAGGTGTCGGGCGGCCCGCACGTGGTGCAGTTCTCCACGCGCGACACGGCGTGGCTGTTTCAGCTTCACCGCACCGAGTGCAACCCGGTGGTGGCCGCGCTGATCGCCTCCACCGAGCTGCGCAAGGTCGGCTTCGGCCTGTCGGGCGACCTCACGTTGATCCGCAACCGGCTCAACATCGAGCCGAAGGCGGTGTTCGACATCGACAACGAATTCCGCCACCGCGGCTACCGCAAGTCGGTCGGCGTGAAGGCGGCGGTGGCTCTGGTGTTCAACCGCCGCTTCATCAAGTCGCGCAAGGCGACCACTTCGAACTGGGCCAACAAGCAGCTCACCGAGGCGCAGATCCGCTATGCCGCGAACGACGCCTATGCGTCGATCCGCGTGTACGACGCGCTCTTCAGCAGCAGCAACTGACCGATCGAAACGGGGTCAGTCGCGCCCCGCCTCCAGGATCGCCTGCGCGAGCCTCTGGGGGTTCGAGAAGAACATCTCGTGGCTGCCGGGGCACTCCACCAGCCGGAACAGGCCCAGCCGCTCCGACAGGCGCGGATGCCACGGCATGCCGTGCGGCAGCGCGGTGTCCTGCAGGCAGTTGACATACGACTTGCCCAGCGCCAGCGCGGCCAGCGGCTGCTGCAGCCTGATCTTGTCGGTGAAGGTGCGATATGGGTGCGGGTTGAGCTTGCCGTAAGCGGCCGTCGCGGTCGCCAGGTCCGCGTCGTTGATGAAAGCCTCGCGCCAGATCTCGAAGGGCAAGGTCACGGCATTGCCGTTGGCCTCCGCGACGGCGTCGAACATCGTCACGTAATGCGGCGGCACCATGTCGTTGAGCGATTCGCCATCGAGCGGCACGAAGGCGTTGATGTACACCAGCCGCTTCAGCCGCGGCGCAATGCGATCCGCCACGCCCGAGATCACCATGCCGCCGTAGCTGTGGCCCACGAGGCGCACCTGCGTGAGATTCTTTTCCTCGATGTAGCGCACGGCGGAAGCGATGGCGTCTTCCAGGCCAATGCTCGAGCGATCGTCGCCGGGGTTGTTGCCAGCGAGCGTCGGGCAATACACGGTGTGCCCTGCTGCGCGCAGGCCGTCGGCCACGGCTTCGATTTCTGCGCCGGTGTGCCAGGCGCCGTGGACGAGAACATAGGTGTCGGACATGGTGGGTGTGTCTCCTTTTGTTTGTGACGGAGCACGACTGTAAGGAACATCGGTGACTTGCGCATGGCCGATGTGTGCCAGCGCGATGGCCGATTCGTGCCAGCCGTATTGCTTCGATTCAATTATTCAACGATACTTGAATTATGGAAGAAAACGACGTTGTCCGATCCCTTGCCGCACTGGCGCAGCCCGTTCGCCTGCGGGTGTTTCGTGCGCTGGTGGTGGCAGGCCCCGCCGGCCTCACGCCCGGCGCGCTGACCGAAGCGCTCGAGGTGTCGGCCACGGGCCTGTCGTTCCATCTCAAGGAGCTCGTGCATTCGGGGCTGGTCTCGCAGGAGCGGCAGGGCCGCAACCTCATCTACCGCGCGGCGTTCGAGCAGATGAATGGACTGCTGGCCTACCTCACCGAGAACTGCTGCGAGGGAGAAACCTGCGCTGTCGGATGCCCGCCGACATGCTGAGCGCCGTTGCGATCTTCGTCTTCACGCTCGTGCTGGTGATCTGGCAGCCGCGCGGGCTGGGCATCGGCTGGAGTGCCTCGCTCGGCGCCGTCATCGCGCTATTGCTCGGCGTGGTCCAGCTGTCCGACATCCCCGTCGTCTGGAGCATCGTGTGGAACGCAACCGCCACCTTCATCGCCGTGATCGTCATCAGCTTGCTGCTCGACGAGGCGGGCTTCTTCGAATGGGCCGCGCTGCACGTGGCGCGCTGGGGCGGCGGGGGCGGGCGGTTGCTGTTCGCGTTCATCGTGCTGCTGGGCGCCGCCGTGTCGGCGCTGTTCGCCAACGACGGCGCGGCGCTGATCCTTACGCCCATCGTGATGGCGATGCTCGTGGCGCTGGGCTTCTCGCCGGCTACCACGCTCGCCTTCGTGATGGCGGCCGGCTTCATCGCCGACACGGCCAGCCTGCCGCTGATCGTCTCGAACCTGGTGAACATCGTGTCGGCCGACTTCTTCCGCATCGGCTTCGGCAAGTACGCCTCGGTCATGCTCCCCGTGAACATCGCGGCGGTGCTCGCGAGCCTGCTGGCGCTGATGCTTTTCTTTCGCCGCGGCATCCCGGCAAGCTACGACGCGACCCAACTCAAGGCGCCTGCGGATGCGATCCGCGACCCCGCGACTTTCCGCGCGGGCTGGGTCGTGCTGGTGCTGCTGCTCGTCGGCTTCTTCGGCCTGGAGCCGCTGGGTGTGCCGGTCAGTGCGGTGGCCGCCTTCGGCGCGGTCGTGCTGCTGGCTGTTGCAGGGCGCGGCCCGGTGATCGGCATTCGCAGGGTGCTGCGCGGCGCGCCCTGGCAGATCGTGATCTTCTCGCTGGGCATGTACCTCGTGGTCTACGGGCTGCGCAACGCCGGGCTGACCAGCTACATCGCCTCGCTGCTGAATGTGTTCGCGCAAGGCGGCGTCTGGGGTGCGGCGATGGGCACGGGCTTTCTCTCGGCGCTGCTCTCGTCGGTCATGAACAACATGCCCACCGTGCTGGTGGGCGCGTTGTCCATCGACGCGTCGAGCGCGAGCGGCGCGGTGAAGGAAGCGATGGTCTACGCCAACGTGATCGGCTGCGACCTCGGCCCGAAGATCACGCCCATCGGCAGCCTCGCCACCCTGCTCTGGCTGCACGTGCTCGCGAAGAAGGGCATGGCGATCGGCTGGGGCTACTACTTCAAGGTCGGCATCGTGCTGACCCTGCCCGTGCTGCTGGTCACCCTGGCGGCACTGGCGCTTCGACTGAGTCTTTGAAACCCGACACCACACTTCCATGAACGACATCACGATCTATCACAACCCCGCCTGCGGCACGTCGAGGAACGTGCTCGCGCTGATCCGCAACACAGGCGACGAGCCCACCGTCATCGAGTACCTGAAGACTCCGCCCGATCGCGCGACGCTGAAGCAGCTGATCGCGGCAATGGGCATGCCGGTGCGCGAGGTCATGCGCCGCAAAGGCACGCCTTACGACGAACTCGGCTTCGACGATGCGAAGTGGAGCGACGATGAGCTGATCGGCTTCATGCTGCAGCACCCGATCCTCATCAACCGGCCGATCGTGGTGACGCCGCTCGGCACGCGGCTGTGCCGGCCTTCGGAAGCGGTGCTCGACATCCTGCCGCGGCCGCAGCAAGGCGCCTTCTCCAAGGAAGACGGCGAGGCCGTCATCGACGCAAAGGGCCAGCGTGTCGTCAAGCCCTGAACTGCCGAACGTCGACGCCGGGCATTTCCACCGGCCGGACCTGCGGCAACTGCTGCCCACGGAGCGCGCCACGCACGCGCCGCGCATCCTGTTGCTCTACGGCTCGGTGCGCGAGCGCTCCTACAGCCGGCTGCTGACCGAAGAAGCCGCGCGGCTGCTTCAGGCCCTGGGCGCGGAGCCGCGCATCTACGACCCGCGCGGCCTGCCCCTGCCCGACGACGCACCGGAAGACCATCCGAAAGTGCGGGAGCTCCGCGACCTCGCCCAATGGTCCGAGGGCATGGTCTGGACATCGCCCGAACGCCACGGCGCCATGACCGGCATCATGAAGGCGCAGATCGACTGGATCCCGCTGTCCGTCGGCTCGGTGCGGCCCACGCAGGGCAAGACGCTTGCGGTGATGGAAGTGTCGGGCGGCTCGCAGTCCTTCAACGCCGTGAACCAGCTGCGCGTGCTCGGCCGCTGGATGCGCATGCTCACCATCCCCAACCAGTCGTCGGTGGCCAAGGCCTTCCTCGAGTTCGAGGAGAACGGACGCATGAAGCCCTCGCCGTATTACGAGCGAGTGGTCGACGTGATGGAAGAGCTGGTCAAGTTCACGCTGCTCACGCGCGACTGCGCGGGCTACCTTGTGGACCGCTACAGCGAGCGGCGCGAGAGTGCGGAGGCGCTGTCGAAGCGGGTCAACCTGCGCAGCATCTGAGCGACGGCTCAGTGCCGCGAGCGGCGCAGCTCACCCGGCGTGGCGCCCAGATGCCTGCGGCACTGGCGAACGAAGTGCGAGGCATCGGTCAGCCCCACGCGGAAGCCGATCTCCGCGATGCCCAGGCGATCGAAGCGTGCATCGGCCAGCATGCGCCGCGCCGCCTGCATGCGAAAGCCCGCCAGCGCGGTGGCGAAGGTGGTACCGCCTTCGCCCAGGCAGCGGTGCAGGCTGCGCTCCGAAATGCCCAGCTCGCGCGCCACGCCCGCGGCCGTGAGGCCCGGCTCTGCATGGCGCTCGCGCGTGGTGTCGAGCACGCGGCGGCGCAGCGCGGCGCGCCCTTCGCTCCCGGACTCTGAAGGGCTGTGCCCCGTGGCCAGTGCCAGCAGGCTACCGAGCTGGTCGCCCAGCAACGCCGCCGGCAGTGGCGGCTTTGCTGCCATCTGCGGTGTCAGCTGTTGCACGAAGCTGCACAGCACGCCGCCCCACCCCGCCTGCCCGTCGATGCGCCGCGCCACCTGGTCGCCCGCGTCGGGAATCCATGCATCGACCCAGGCGGTCGGCAGTTCGAGCGAAATGGTGTCGGCCGATTGCAGCAGGTGAAATTCGTAGCGCCGGCGCGAGTCGACCAGCACCGCATCGCCGGGCAGCAGTCGCGCAGAACGGCCGTCCTGCACGGCCACCCAGGCCGAGTCGGTCTTGCACAGCAGGTAGAAGTAGTTGTTGCGGCTGTGGGCGATGGCGCGGCGCGTGCGGTAGACGTCCTGTGCGCTGCCGCGCACCTGGTTGACGACGATGGGGCCGAGCGGCGCAGATTCGAGCGTGGCGCCGAAGCTGCCGGCCACCGGGCTGGTCACGTCCATCTCCAGGAAGCCCTCGCAGACCGCGCCCACCCAGTAGTCCAGCCGCTGCGCGGGCGGCACGGCGTCGGTGGACCAGCGGTGGATGGTGTCGATGGCTTCGCTCATTGAAATACCTTCGTGCTTCGCACTGCGGTGCGAGCTTGCTTGGGGCGGCCCGGCGCGGCGCTCATGCGCGCCAAACATACCCAAGCCATGCCCGCTTGCCAAGCGGGTATAGACCGTCTCCGACGCCACCCTGCGCCCGGCACCGGCAAAATGACCCGCGAACCAACCCGTGCGCGGGACATTCCGGCGCACGCACATGAAAGAAGGGCAAGACGGGTCATGAGCAGCAACAAGCAAAGCGATTTCGGACTGATCGGCCTGGCCGTGATGGGCCAGAACCTCGTGCTGAATGTGGAAAGCCGCGGCTTCCAGGTCAGCGTGTACAACCGCACCGAGGCCACCACCGAAGCCTTCATCACCGCCAACCCCGGCAAGAAGCTGGTCGGCGCGAAGACGCTGGAAGAGTTCGTGCAGAGCCTGGCCAAGCCTCGCAAGATCCAGATCATGGTCAAGGCCGGCGCGCCGGTCGACCAGGTGATCGAGCAGCTCATTCCGCTGCTGGACAAGGACGACATCGTCATCGACGGCGGCAACAGCCTCTACACCGACACCGAGCGCCGCGACGCGTACCTCTCCAGCAAGGGCCTGCGCTTCATCGGCGCGGGCGTGTCGGGCGGCGAAGAAGGCGCGCGCAAGGGGCCGTCGATCATGCCGGGCGGACCGCTTTCCACCTGGGAGGTGATGAAGCCGATCTTCGAGAGCATCGCGGCAAAGGTGGACGGCGAGCCCTGCGTCATTCACATCGGCCCCGGCGGCGCCGGCCACTACGTGAAGATGGTGCACAACGGCATCGAGTACGGCGACATGCAGCTCATCTGTGAGGCCTACAGCCTGTTCAAGGCGGCCGGCTTCAGCACCGACGAGATGGCTGCCATCTTCAACGAGTGGAACGACGGCGAGCTGCAGAGCTACCTGATCCAGATCACCGCCAAGGCGCTCGAAAAGAAAGATCCGGAGACGGGCAAGCCCATCGTCGACGTGATTCTCGACAAGGCTGGCCAGAAGGGCACGGGCCAGTGGACGCTGATCAACGCGGCCGAGAACGCGGTGGTCATCAGCACCATCAACGCGGCCGTGGAGGCGCGCGTGCTGTCTTCGCAGAAGAAGCAGCGCGTGGCGGCCAGCAAGCTGCTGCAGGGGCCGAAGATCGAGCTGTCGGTCGAGAAGAAAGCGCTGGTGGCCAAGGTGCACGACGCGCTCTATGCGTCGAAGGTCATCAGCTACACGCAAGGCTTCGACCTCATCAAGACCATGGGCGACAAGAAGAACTGGGGCCTCGACCTGGGCCGCATCGCGTCGATCTGGCGCGGCGGCTGCATCATCCGCGCGCGCTTTTTGAACCGCATCACCGACGCCTTCCGCACCGACCCTGCCCTGGGCAACCTGATGCTCGACCCGTTCTTCAAGGACCTGCTGAACCGCACGCAGCAGAACTGGCGCGAAGTGGTGGCGCTGGCGGTGAGCAACGGCATTCCGGTGCCGGCCTTCAGCGCCTCGCTGGCCTACTACGACAGCTACCGCACCGAGCGCCTGCCGGCGAACCTGCTGCAGGCGCAGCGCGATTTCTTCGGCGCCCACACCTACGAGCGCACCGACAAGCCCGAAGGCCAGTTCTTCCACACCGATTGGCCTGAAGTAATCGGCTGATGCCATGCCGGCCCTCGACTACCCCAGCCACCTGGTCGAGGACTGGCAACTGCGCGACGGTACGCCAGTGCGGATCCGCCCGATCCGCGCCGACGATCTGGCGATGCACACGGCCTTCGTGGACGGACTCTCGAAAGAAACGGGCTACCACCGCCTGCTGTCGCCGCGAAAGCCGCAGCCCGACGAGCTGTGGCGCATGACGCACATCGACTACGACCACGAACTCGCGCTCATCGCGACGACCGAGGTCGATGGCGTGGAGCAGCAGATGGGCGTGGTGCGCTACGTGCGCGGCGAAACGCCCGAGACCGCGCACGTCGCCGAATTCGCCGTCGTCATTGCAGATGCCTGGCAGCACCACGGCGTTGCCCACAAGCTCATGCGCAGGCTGATCGACGCGGCCGCGACAGCCGGCGTGAAGCAGCTGGCGGACATCACGCTCTACGACAACATCGGCATGCTGGCGCTGGCGCGCAAGCTGGGCTTCAAGCTGCAGCGCGATCCGGGCAACCCGAACGTCACGCGGCTGCGCCTGGCGCTCGATGCGCCGCCAACGCGCTGAGCCTTACCAGGCCGCATTCATCACGCCCTGCTCAGCCGCTATCCAGTCGCGCACCGGCAACGGCAGTGCATGCGCCGGCGGCACGAGCCCCATGGCCGCATACGACTCCTGGTTCGGCACCAGCCCGCCGCGCCCCACGGCTGCGCCCTTCATGTAGCCGGCCGCGCACACCCTGTCGCCACGCACGAACTCGAAGCGCATGTAGTTCCAGTGCTGGTCGGTGGCGTCGAGCCGAAAGCGCAGCGTGTACACCTGAAAGGGGTTGAGCCCGCGCCGGTAGCTGATGAGCGAGCCGCCGGACATCGGCCTCCAACCCTGGCGCAACATGGCTGTTGCGAAGCCGGTGCGCACGAAGTATTCGACCAGCATCAGGTCGACCACCGTCAGGTAGCGGCCGTTGTTCATGTGGCCGTTGATGTCGAGGTCGTTCGGCAGCACGCGCAGTTGCCGCTCCAGCGTGTCGCCCGGCGCCAGGCGCGGTGCACGCCAGGCGCGCAACAGGGTCATCAGCAAGCGCAGGTAGAGATTCATGGACAGCCTAGAATTGGTTCAATTCAGAACATTCTAGTTCAAGACTGAACCATCTCGATGCCCGCAGCAAAGTCCTCCAAGCCCGGCAAGACCGACAAGGCCCCCTCCTCGCCCCACGGCACGGCCGCATGGCTAGCGGTGGTGCGGGCCTACAACCTCTGCGATGCGGTGATGACGGCACGGCTCGCCGCCATAGGCCTGCGCGTGGGCGAGCACGAGGTGCTGGCCACCATCGCGACCACGCCGGGCATCACGCAGCAGGCGCTGGCCGCGCGCTGCTTCGTGGCGAAGAGCGGCGTCAGCATGCTGCTCACGCAGATGGAGGCCAGGGGCTGGGTGCGGCGCGACAGCGATGGCGCCGACGCGCGCGTGCGGCGCCTCACGCTCACCGACGACGGCATGGCAATGGCGCAGAAGTGCCTGGCGGTTCAGGCGGAGATGGTGACCGCGATGGTCGCGCCGGCCACGCGCGACGAATTGGACGCAGTGGCCGACGTGATGGGCCGCGTGGCCACCACGCTCGAAGGAATGCGCGCCGAACTCAAGGGCTGACCAGCCACGCCTTCACCGCCCCCACCGACTGCGCCAGCGGCGCCGTCGCATCCACCGCGAGCACACCCGCCTCTCCCACAGGCGACTCCAGCGTGGCGAACTGGTTGGCTACCAGGCTGGCGGGAAACATGTGCTCCCCTGCTCCAGCCCGCGCGGCCACGCGGCGCTCGGCCTCGGCCCGCTCGATCGCCATGAACACGAAGCGCAGCCCCGGCGCGGCCGCGCGCAGCTGCTCGCGGTAGATGCGCTTGAGCGCCGAGCAGGTCAGCACAGCGCCCTGCGGCGCATCGGCCAGCGCGCGGCCCAGCGTTGCAAGCCAGCCCGCGCGATCAGCGTCGGTCAGCGCGATGCCGTGGCTCATCTTCTCGACGTTGGCCGGCGGATGGTGGTCGTCGCCTTCTATGAGCGGCAGGTCGAGGGCCGTGGCCAGCGCCGCGCCCAGGCTCGATTTGCCGCATCCCGAAACGCCCATCACTACCAGCCAGACCCTGTCCATATGCACCCTTTTGGTAAAGCGCCACACCCTATTTAACGGAGTCGGCAAACTTAAATCTACTTCCTTATGATGCAAAACCTTTTTCCGTCGGAAGCAGAGAGCCCCCTCCATGGTCCAGCTTGCGTTGCGTCGTCCGTACACCTTCATCGTCATGGCGATGCTGATCGTGCTGGCCACGCCCTTTGTCCTCGCACGCATGGCGACCGACATCTTCCCGGAAATCAACATACCGGTGGTCAGCGTCATCTGGAACTACACCGGCCTGCCGGCGCAGGAAATGGGGCAGCGCATTTCGGGACAGGTGGAGCGCGGGCTGACCACCACGGTGAGCGACATCGAGCACATCGAATCGCAATCGCTGGCGGGCGTGTCGATCATCAAGGTGTTCTTCCAGCCCACGGCCAATATCGAGATGGCCATCTCGCAGGTGGTGGCTTCGATGCAGGCGCAGGTACGGCAGCTGCCGCCGGGCATCACGCCGCCGCTGGTCATCAAGTATTCGGCCTCCAGTGTGCCGGTGATCCAGCTGGCGCTGTCGAGCCCCACCCGCTCTGAAAACTCGCTGTTCGACTCCACCGTCAACCAGCTGCGCCCGCAGCTCATCACGGTGCCGGGCGCGGCCATTCCCTTTCCCTACGGCGGCAAGAACCGGCTGATTTCGGTCGACCTCGACACCCAGGCGATGCAGGCGCGCGGCCTCTCGCCGGCCGACGTGGTGAACGCGGTGAACACGCAGAACCTGATTCTTCCGTCGGGCACGGCCAAGTTCGGCGCCACCGAATACAACGTGAAGATGAACGGCTCGCCCGACGCCATCGCGGGCTTGAACGACCTGCCGATCCGCACGGTGAACGGCGCCACCACCTACCTGCGCGACGTGGCCTACGTGCGCGACGGCTTCTCGCCGCAGACCAACGTGGTGCGCCAGGACGGCGTGCGCGGCGTGCTGCTGTCGGTGCTGAAGAACGGCGGCGCCTCCACGCTGGACATCGTCTCCAACATCCGAGCCATGCTGCCCATCGCCGCGCAGACGATGCCGGAAGACATCAAGATCACGCCGCTGTTCGACCAGTCGGTGTTCGTGAAAGCGGCCGTCAAGGGCGTGGTGTTCGAAGCCATCCTGGCCGCCGCGCTCACCGCCGCGATGGTGCTGCTGTTTCTCGGCAACTGGCGCAGCACGCTGATCATCGGGCTGACGATTCCGCTGTCGATCCTGGCGTCCATCCTGGTGCTGTACTCGCTGGGCGAAACGCTCAACCTCATGACGCTGGGCGGGCTGGCGCTCTCGGTGGGCATCCTGGTCGACCAGGCGATCGTGACCATCGAGAACATCGAGCGGCACCTGCACATGGGCACGCCGCTGAAAGAGGCCATCGAGGTCGGCGCGGGCGAGATCGGCTCGGCCGCCTTCGTCTCCACGCTGTGCATCTGCATCGTGTTCGTGCCGATGTTCTTCCTCTCGGGCGTGGCGCGCTTCCTGTTCGTGCCGCTGGCCGAAGCTGTGGTGTTCGCCATGCTGGCCTCCTACCTGCTTTCGCGCACGCTGGTGCCGACGCTGGTGATGCTGCTGATGGGCGGCTCGCACGGCGGCGGCCATGCACCGGCGGAAGGCGCGAAGCAGAGCGCCCTGCAGCGCCTGTACCGCGCCTTCGACCGCCGCTTCGAACGCGTACGCCGCGCCTACACGCTGGTGCTGTCTGCGGTGCTGTCGAAGCGTGCCGGGTTCATCGGCCTGTTCCTCGGCTTCTGCCTGCTGTCTTGCCTGCTCTACCCTGCGCTGGGGCGCGACTTCTTCCCGACCGTCGATGCCGGCCAGATCCGCCTGCACCTGCGTGCGCCCACCGGCACGCGCATCGAGGAGACCGCTCGCCTCACCGACCAGGTGGAGGCCGCCATTCGCGAGCTGGTGCCGCAGGACCAGCTTGAAACCATCCTCGACAACCTGGGCGTGCCCAACAGCGGCATCAACCTGTCTTACAGCAATGCCGGCACCATCGGCACCTTCGACGGCGAGCTGCTGCTGTCGCTGAAAGAGGGGCACAAGCCGACCGAGCAGTTCGTGTCGCTCCTGCGGGCCGAACTGCCGAAGCGCTTTCCGGGCATCGAATTTTTCTTCCAGCCAGCGGACATCGTCACGCAGATCCTGAACTTCGGCCTGCCCGCGGCCATTGACGTGCAGTTCAGCGGCAACGACATGGCCGGCAACGCCCTGCGCGCGGCCGAACTGACCAAGGCGATCCGCCAGATTCCGGGCGCGGTCGACGCCCACGTGCACCAGCGGCTCGACGGCCCGGCGCTGAGCCTGCAGATGGACCGCACGCGGCTGCAGCAGTACGGGCTGACAGCCTCCAACGTGGGGCAGAACGTGCTCATCGCGCTGTCGGGCAGCTCGCAGACGGCACCGGCCTTCTGGCTGAACCCGGTGAACGGCGTGGTCTACAGCATCGCGGTGCAGACGCCGCAGTACACCGTCGACTCGCTCGACTCGCTGCTGAACATTCCGGTTGGTGCGGGTGCAGGCGCAGCAACGGGGGGAACCGGCGCGCAGCAGCTGCTGGGCAACCTCGTGAGCACGCAGGCCGACCGCCAGCCGGCGGTGATGTCGCGCTACAACATCGCGCCGGTGATCGACGTGTACGTGAGCGTGCAGGGCACCGACCTCGCCAGCGTGGCGTCGAAGGTGCAGAAGCTGGTCGACGAGATGCGGCCCAAACTCTCGCGCGGCAGCCGGGTCGAGATCCGCGGGCAGGTGCAGACCATGCAGTCGTCGTTCATCGGCCTGGGCGTCGGCCTCGCGATGGCGATCGTGCTGGTGTACCTGCTGATCGTGGTCACCTTCCAGTCATGGCTGGACGCGGCCATCATCATCACCGCCCTGCCGGCCGCGCTGGCGGGCATTGCGTGGATGCTGTTCATCACCGGCACCACGCTGAGCGTGCCGGCGCTGACCGGCGCGATCATGACCATGGGCGTGGCCACGGCCAACTCGATTCTTCTGGTGTCGTTCGCGCGCGAGCGGCTGCAGGCGGGCATTCCGCCGCTGTCGGCCGCACTGGAAGCCGGCGCCACCCGTATCCGGCCAGTGCTGATGACGGCGCTGGCAATGATCATCGGCATGATTCCAATGGCGCTGGGCCTGGGCGAAGGCGCAGAGCAGAACGCGCCGCTGGGCCGCGCGGTGATCGGTGGCCTGATCTTTGCCACGGTGTCGACATTGTTTTTCGTACCCGCCGTGTTCGCGGGGGTGCACAGTCGGCTTGCGCACCGCCGGGCGGCACGTGAAGCCTCGCAGCCGCATCAACCGCCAGCGGGCGCAACGCCCCAGGAGAACTGAAACTTTGACCCCCACGCTCATTCGCTTCGTGTATTCGCTGCCCCCCGAGGGGGCCGTAGCTCGCCTTGGGAGCGGCCCGGCGCCGAGCTGGTCATGACGGAGCAACGCCATTCGGCATTGGCCATCCACCCCATCGCCGTTGAAGAGGGCGAGGGTGAACTGCTGCGCCGCCGGCAGATCGTGCGGCGCACGCGCTGGCTGGTGCTGATCGTGCTGGTGCTGCTGGCGCTCGGTGCGGCGCGCACCGTGTTCGTGCGCATCGCCAACGCTCGCGCGCTCGAAGCAGGCACCAGCGAGCGCGCGAAGCAGTACGTGCAGACCGCCCTGCCCCGCGTGCCCACCACCGGCCAGACGCTGGCGCTGCCGGGCACGCTGCAGGGCTTCGTGCAGTCGCCCATTTCGGCGCGCGCCAGCGGCTACCTCAAGCGCTGGACCAAGGACATCGGTAGCCGCGTCGAAAAGGGCGAGCTGCTCGCCGAGATCGAGACGCCCGAAATCGACCAACAGCTCTCACAGGCCGTGGCCGTGCGCGCGCAAGCCGCCTCGGGGCTGGAGCTGGCACGCAGCACCGCCGACCGCTGGGAAGCGCTGCGCAAGAAAGACGTGGTTTCGCAGCAAGACCTGGACGAGCGCCGCAGCGCCGTGTCGCAGGCCACCTCGAACGTGGCGGCGGCCGATGCCAACGTGCAGCGGCTCAAGCAGACCGAAGGCTTCAAGCGCGTGGTGGCGCCGTTCGCGGGCGTGATCACGCGGCGCAACGTCGACGTGGGCGACCTGATCGACGCGGGCGCGGGCGGCGGTGCCGGGCGCGCCCTTTTCCTGCTCGCGCAGACCGACCCGCTGCGCGTGTACATCAACGTTCCGCAGGCCTACGCGCAGCTCGTGAAGGCAGGCCAGCCGGTGGTCGTCACGCAGGCCGAACTGCGCGGCCAGAGCTTCAAGGGCCAGGTGGCGCGCACCGCAGGCTCCATCGACACGACCACGCGGATGATGCAGGTCGAGGTGTCATTGCCCAACAAGGACGGCGCGCTGCTGCCGGGCGCCTACGTGCAGGTGTCGCTGCCGCTGGCCGCGAGCCGCACGCTCACCGTGCCGTCGAACGCGCTGCTGTTCCGCGCCGAGGGCACGCGCATCGCGGTGGTCGATGCGAAGGGCCGCGTGGGCCTGCGCGCCGTGACGCTGGGGCGCAACTACGGCGAAAACGTCGAAGTGATCGATGGACTCGAAGGCACAGACCGCATGGTGTTGAACCCTTCGGACTCGCTGGCCGAAGGCGACATCGTGGCCGTCGCGCCCGAAGCGCCGCCGGCCGCCGCAAAGGCTGCCCCGCCCGTCATGCCAAAGAAGGAACCGGCGTGACATTGCGATCGCCAGCCGTTGCAGTGGCTGCTGCGGTGCTCGCGCTCGTCGCGGGCTGCGCGGTCGGCCCCGACTACAAGACACCCGACACGCCCCTGCCCGTCAGCTGGAAGCTCGAAGAGCCCTGGCGCATGAGCACGCCCAGCGACAGCGCCGACAAGGGCCCTTGGTGGAAGCGCTTCGACGACGCCACGCTCGACACATTGCAGGCGCAGGCCCTGGCCGGCAGCCCGACGCTGGTCATTGCCAACGCGCGGCTGGCGCAGGCGCGCGCCGCACTGGCGTCCAACGCGGCCAGCCAGTACCCGCAGCTGGGCCTCGGCACGCGCGCCTCGCGCCTGAAGATTTCCGCCAACCGGCCGCTGACGAACTACGCGACCGCCAACGCGTCGACGGTGCAGAACGACTTCACGGTTTCGCTGAACGCCAGCTATGAGCTCGACCTCGCAGGCCGCGTACAGCGCACCGTCGAGGGCGCCTCGGCCTCCGCCGAGCAATCGGCCGCCGACCTGGCCAACACGCGGCTGCTGCTGAGCGCCGACGTGGCCAACAACTACTTCAACCTGCGCTCGACCGACATCGAGCTCGACGTGCTCTCGCGCTCCATCGGCCTGCAGCGCCGCGCGCTGGAACTGGTCACGGCGCGGCACGACCTGGGCGCGGTGTCGGGCCTCGACGTGGCGCAGCAGCAGGCGCTGCTCGAAACCACGCTGACGCAAGTCGACGTGCTGAAGAAGCAGCGCTCGCAGTACGAGCACGCGCTGGCCACCCTCACCGGCACGCCCGCGCCGAACTTCGCACTGCCGGTGGACCTGCGCGAGATCAAGCCGCCCGCGGTGCCGCTGGGCGTGCCTTCGGAAATCCTGCAGCGCCGGCCCGACGTGGCCTCGGCCGAGCGCGCGATGGCCGCGGCCAATGCGCAGATCGGCGTGGCCACCGCGGCCTTCTATCCGAGCTTCATCATCTCGCCGACCGTGGGCGTAGACAGCCGCCTGATCGAGTCGCTGTTCAACGGGCCCAGCCTGCTGTGGTCGGTGGGCGTGTCGGCCACGCAGATGCTGTTCGACGGCGGGCGCGTGCGTGCCAACGTCGACTTCGCCAAGGCCGGCTACGACGCCACCGTGGGCAACTACCGCCGCACCGTGCTGACGGCGATGCAGGAAGTGGAAGACGGCATCACCGGCTTGTCGGCACTCGACAGCGCGACCACGCAGGCGCAGTCGGCCGTGACGGCGGCGCGGCGCGTGCTCGACATGGCGACCAGCCGTTATGAAGGCGGCGCCTCGACGTATCTCGACGTAATCACCGCGCAGCAGTCGCTGCTGACGGTCGAGCGCCAGGCCGCGCAATTGCAGGGGCAGCGGCTGCTGACCTCGGTGTTCCTGGTGAAGGCGCTGGGCGGCGACTGGTGTGGTGCCGACTCGACCGGTGCAACGCCCTCGTCCTGCCCCACCACCGTCGCCGATCGTTCCGCCAAGGCGGGTTGAACGCGACGGGCGCAGGCGGCGACGCTAGGCAGCCAGCCTGGCTGCGGGCGCCCAATCCTGCTGGCTGAGCCTCTCCATCGCCATGTCGACGAACGTGGACACCGCCTGCGGAACGTACTGCCGGCTGGCGTAGATGACGCTCAGGCCGCGCCCTGCCCGCATGTACTGCGGCAGCACCGGCACCAGCCGGCCGGCCGCCACGTCGGACGCCGTCAGGATCGACGGCAGCGCGGCGATGCCCAGCCCTGCACACGCAGCCTTCAGCAGCACGCCCTGCACGTTGCTGATGAAGCGCCCCCTCACCCGCACGTCTTCTTCCACACCGTCGGGGCCTTGCAAGCGCCAGGTCGAGAGATTGCCGCTGTCCGGCGGCTGCGTCACGCAGTCGTGTTCGAGCAGCTCCTGCAGGCTGCTGGGCGTGCCCCGCGCCGCCAGGTAGGCGGGACTGGCAAGAAGGCCGCCGTAGCTTGCGAAGATCTTGCGGGCCACGAAGCTCGAGTCCTGCAGGGGCCCGCCGCGAAAGGCGACGTCGATGCGATCGCCGATGAGGTCGGCCACGACATCGTCGAGAACGAAGTCCAGCCGCACCCGTGGATGCGCGGCCAGGAAATCGGCAACCCATTCCATCTCGAAGAAATCGAAAAAACTGGCCGGCGCGGCCACGCGTACGAGGCCGCTCGGTTCCTGGCCGCCCTCGACCTGCAGCCGCCCAGCGCCTATCAACGCTTCGACCGCCGGGCCGCATCGTTCCTGGAAAGATTGGCCGGCGTTGGTCAACGCCAGTTTGCGGGTGGAGCGCTGCAACAGCCGGGTGCCCAGGTGCGCCTCGAGTTGCCGGATGCGCCGGCTCACCGTCGCTGACGGCACGCGCAGCTGCCGCGCGGCTTCCGCGAAGCTGCCGAGACGCGCCACTTGCACAAACATTGCGACTTCGTTCAGGTCGAGCACGGAGATTCTTTCTGCCTTTCCGCTGATCTCAAAAGTCCATCAGCTTGTCCACGTCCTGCGTCTTGCGGCGGGCCAGCGCGAGGTTGGCGCGCTGCTTGTCGAGCACAACGTAGAGAAAGACACCCTCCTTCGATGCCGAGGGGCGGATGATGTGGTACTGCTTGCCCAGGGTGATCAGGATGTCCTCGATCACGTCGCTCAGGCCCAGAGCCTGCATAGTCTTGAGCTTGGCGCGCACGACTTCCGTGTTGCCGGCGGCGGCAATCTCCATGTCCACGCCCGAACCCACGGCGCCGAGGATCATGCCGCTGCCCGAGTCGACAACGGCGGCGCACATGGCGCCGTCGATGGTGAGGATGTCGTCGAGCGTTTGTTTGATGGATGCCAAGTTGTTCTCCTGTCGGATGGTTGAAAAGGTTGTTGTGGAAATCTGCCGTCATGCCTCGGCGAGGGTCTTCGCGAGTTGGGCGGCCTTGTAGGCCACCAGTGCCGGAACCGCGCTGTCGCGGGCGAGCACGCTGATGACGAGTTCGCCGTCGCGCCGGTGCACGCTGTGGAAAACCGCAAAGCCCGAATCCGTCAGGACCATCACGCTCTGGTGGCGGCCGAGGCGTGCCTCTTCGGCGACAACGCCGCTGATCGCCACGATGGAGCTGGCCATGGCAGCCATGCGGGCAGGATCGGCATCGCCGATGGTTGTGGACGCCACGTCGAAACCGTCCACGGTAGCCACCACGGCAGCCGTCACGCCGTTCAGTTCGTCGACCAGTTTCTGCACCTCGCGTTGCGCGTGCGCGGTTGCCGTCCTGGACAAGCCATGTCGAACACTCACTCTGTCTCTCCCTGCATGTCGGCTTCAAGTTGCATCAGCAGCGTGTCGATCAGCAGGATCACGTCGGCCCTGCTTCGCACGTCCACATCGAGAATCGGAAACACCCGGCCCGTGGACTCGAGCCGTTGCGCGTAGTCGTCGAGGGTCGGCACAGAGTGGCGGTGCATCCGTCCCACGCCGATCACGCAAGGCAGGGTCCGCAGGGCTTCGGCGAAGCCTTGCATGTACATGGACAGGTCGCCCAGCGGGTCGGGCCGGGAGTTGTCCATCAGGACGATCACGCCCAGCGCGTTCCTGACGAGGATCTTCCAGAGAAATTCGAAGCGGGCCTGCCCGGGCGTGCCGAACAGGCGAACGCGGTCCCCGTTGTCCAGCGTGAGCTGGCCGAAGTCGAGGCCCACGGTGGTGCGCTCCTTGTCGATGGCCGCATCGGAGTTCGGCACCTCGGTCATGACCGGCGAGGTTTCGCTCACGCATCCGATCGCGGTCGTCTTGCCTGCCCCCACCGTGCCCGTGAGAAGGATCTTGTATTCCTTCATGACGCTCGCAGGCCCAGCCGGCGGCGAATGCCATCGAGGAGACTTCGCGCGAAGTCGCTGCGGATCGGCCTGTCGGATTGCGGTGCGAACGACGGCGGCAGGGCCTGCTCGACATGCAGCTCCAGCACGCCGGCCGTTCGCAGCGCCTGCAGGAACGCGGCGCACTGGGTGAATGGAAGCTGGCTGATCTCGGCCAGCTCACTCGCATTCAGCGCACGCCGCGCCAGCAGGCTCGCCATGCGGATGTTGTCGAGGTCGTTGCGCAACAGCGTGGCCGGTGGCCAGCGACGCAGCATGAAGCGGACCGCATCGGAAACCTCGACCTCCAGGGCGGTCTGCTCGTCCAGCGTCGGCCCCGCGGGTCGCGACTCGCGCAGTGCCTGCTCGGTGCTCTTGAGCCAGCGCTGCAGCTTGTCGGCACGTATCGGCCGCTCCAGCGCGTTGGGCTGTCCACCCGAATTCATGCGCGTGAGCCTGAGCACGGCCGCGGCCATGCCGACCACCGTGGAATATTCGTGCTCCACGGCGGCGGCATCGACAAGCAGTGCGTCGTACGGCGGCGCGTTGACCAGCTGCCACGGAAAGGCAGCGTCGCTCGCATACAGCCGGACGATCGTCTGGATCACCACGACCTCGGCGACTGGCAACTTGTAGACGCCGAGCCTCAGCATGGCCATGTCCTGCCTGCGACGCCCATGTCAGTTCACCGCCGGCACTTCGCGCCAGTTCAGCAGGCGCAGAGAGATGCCGCTGGTCAGGTCTGCGTCGATCTTCTTGGTGTCTCCCTTGGTCGTTCCGGTGACGATCTGGGTGGTGCCGTCCACGCTCACGAATTTCAGATCGGTGATGGCGCTGGAGACGCTCACGTAGCCGGTAGACGACGGCAACAGCACCGACCGGCCGGTTCCGTAGTTGACGGCATAGACCCGACTCTGCCCCGAGGGACTGCAGGCGTCGCCGGTGGTCAGCAGGCTCGAGAAGCCCACGATGCCGTTGAAGGCGGTCGGATTGATCACCATGCGCCAGCCGACGCCGCTGGTGGCGCCCAGGTCGAGGTACCAGCCCTGCGAAGTGTTCGACAGGGTGATGCCCGCGGTCACGTCGCTCACCTGCGTGAGCTGCTTGCGCGTGATGGGCGTGCTCACGGCGTTGAAGGCTCCGGCCGTGCCGTCGAGGATGGCGTAGAACGACTGCGCAGCCGTCGAGTTCACATCGGACGAATCGAGCAGCCTGCCGGTTCCGAGCAGCACGAAGCGCTTGCGCGTGACGGGGTGGACTTCAATCAGCGGTGGCGTGGTGACGGGCTGCGCCGTGCCCGATGCATCGGCGAGCGTGGCCATCAGGGTCGGTGCCGGATAAGAGCTCGTGCTGCCCTTGGCGGCCGTGAGATCGAAGCGCCAGAGCTGTCCGTCGAGGTCTGCCGCGTACACCGCGTCGGTCGTGTTGTCGCCGAAGTCGGCGACATAGGCGGAGGCCTGCGCCAGTCCGTTGGAGGACGTGGGCGTCGCCATCTTCTCGAGCAGCGCGCCGGTCTTCGGATTGACGACGTACAGGTAGCCCTTGCCGTCGCTGTTGCTGTAGCCCGAGGTCAGCAGCACGACCCAGCCGTACTTCTTCGTCTTCACGACCGTGGGGGCGCCGTAGCTGTAGCCCATGGTGGTGTCCGTGAACTCCCACTTCACCTGGCCCGCCACGGCGGCTTCGGTGCTCATGCTGGCGGGATCGGTCACGTCGATGGCGTAGTAGCTCTTTCCGCCCTTGCCAAGGCCGCCGATCAGCAGCGTGTGCCAGTCTGCATTGCTGCCAGTGCTCGTGGTGGTGAATGCTCCGCCCGCATTGTTGAAGTCGATGTCGAAGGCCAGCGGCGTTGCGTCCACGTAGTAGTGATGCGCGTAGCTGGGGTTGCCGATCTGCGCCAGCCCGTCGACCTGCGGCGTGCCGTTCGGCCCCTGGAACAGGGCGCTCGGCACATAGGCGAACTGCTCGGTGCCGGCGGTACTCCCCTTGAGCGCGCCGTTGAACGCATGCAGCATGCCGTCGTTGGCACCGGCATAGACCATGGTGGGGCGGGCGGCCCATTTGGTCTTGAAGGCTGCGTAGCCCGGATTGCTGTTTTCCGAATAGTTCGTGGCGGGCGGCCCGACGGGCGTCAGCTTGGCGTTGACGATGTCGCCGAGCAGGAGGGTGCGGCTGCGCAGGGCCTTGGTGCTGCCTGCAGCGGTCGACGTGGATTCGTTCGTGCGATCGCCGCGCAGGTAGTTGAGGTAGTCGGTGCTGGTATTGCTCTTTGCGTAGGAAGGCGCCAGCGCGGCCAGTTGGGCCGATGTGACGCTGCCGGCGCGGAAGGCCACGCCCTTGCTGCCATTCCATGTGGCAACGCGCCGCGCCGTGTCCCAGCCGCCGCTTGCCAGCTGGGCTTCGAGCGTGGTGCTGGTCGCCCAGGCTGCTGCGGTGGATGGCGTGCCGTCGCTGGCAAAGCTGATCGTGCTGGCCGTCAGCACGCCCGTCCAGCCCTTGGAGTCGTACTGCGATGCGTACGAAGCACTGCCGGTGGAAGAAACCTGCGCGCTCGAGAGCGAGAACGATGTCGTGAACGCCTGGATGGCATTGGCGATGTCGGTGAAGGCCGCCTTCAGGCCGCTCACCATCTGCCCCGCATTGCCCGCCAGAAAGTAGTTGTCGGGTCGCTGGCGGGTACTGCCGTTCATGTTGATGCTGTCGCCCGACGCGTTCCACCAACTCTGCGTCAGCGGCGTCTTGGTGTTGGCGGGGTCGTAGTTGGCGGGCACACTGAAGCCGCCGTACTTGGCGGCCAGGTAGTAGGGGTTCAGGTCTTCGGCCCGTTGGTATTCCATGACATCCATCCAGTACGTGGAGATGTTCTGGGTACCTGTGAGGTCCGGGCGGATGTCGTTGACGTGCACGCCGTAGGCCAGGCCCGCGATGTAGTAGGTCGAGTCGGTGCCGCCGTTCTTCCACCACGGCGTGGTGGTTGTGAAGCCTTCGAGCGTCTGCAGGTTCTTCGTCCAGGTGTCGGCCTGGTTCAGCGTGTCCGACTTGACGGCGGCAGGAATGGCCCGCGCACTCTTGCTGACCGAGCTTCCGCCCACGTTGTAGTCGTAGTGGGTGTGGTCGTCGCCGATGCCCAGGATGAAATTCTTCTGGCACGAATAGGCAATCGGGTCCTTGCCGCTCCAGTCGATCACGGCGGGAAAGCCGTCGAGCTTGGCGTCCCTGCCCGCCGTGCCGGCGGCCACCGAATTGGTCCACTCGGGCACGTTGCCCAGGTTCTCGAAGTACCGTACGGTCGCGTAGTAGAGCTCGCTGACGTTGTCGTACGTCATGTAGGTCTTGGCGGCCTGGCCGAACTTGTTGAGGTAGTTCATCACCCCGCTCTGCAAGACGCCGCTGGCGGTAGCCGAGACCGTATCGGGGTTGCTGGTCATGATGCCGGTCGTGGCGTCCCACTCGCCGCGGGTGTTGGTGACCACCGCGGTCGAGAGCGGCTGCGGGTACGTCGGCCCGATGAAGCCCATCGGAGCGCGCATCACGCCGCCCTGCTGTGTGTCGCCCCCGGCGTTGAGATAGGAGAAGGCGCCGTAGCGGATCTTGTTGGCGTACTGCTGCAGCAGCCCTTCGGGCTTGTAGTTGCTGCCGTACTTGACGCAGTTGGCTTCGAGCCCGCCGGCGGTCGTGCTTGTGTCGCAGACCTTGACGCGAACATAGACCTGGTAGACAGACTTCGCGCTCTTGTTGGCGGCGTCGAGGTCGCTCAGGTCGGCGCCTGTCTTGGTGGAATCACCCGAGCCGGTGAACACCATGGTGTTGCCGCGCGACCAGATGCTCGAGTTGAACTTGCTCCAGTTGCTGAAAGGCGTGACGGAGGAGACGAGGGCCTTGGGCAGTTTGTGCCCCGTGCCCTGGTCGGTTCCTCGCAGGGGGAAATTGCTCAGCCCCCCCTGGGTGGAGCCCCATGCCTTTTCGAGGATGGTCTGGCTCGTGGTGTCGACACTGCGATAACCACCGGACAGCGCCCATCGGAACGGGTCGATGGTCTGCATCGTGGCCCAGTTCATGAAGTTGCCGCTCCACTGGCCCGAGCAGGTGTGCTTGCTGGTGCCGGTCGATGCGCCCGCTGGCTGAAAGTAGCTGTCGGAGGCTGCGTTGCCGTCGACAGCCGGCTTGACGTACTGGTACGTGTAGCACTTCTGCGGATCGAAGTAGCCGAGGTACTCGGTGGCATCGGCATAGTCGCCGAGATTGGCCACGCTGATTGCCGTGGGGTATTCGACCGACAGCGCCAGAGCCAGGTTGCCCGGCACGTCGGAAGTGGCGAACACCGGCTGATCGGAGAGCTTGAGCGCCGCCATTGCAGTCATGCATGGCAAGGCCAGCAGCAATGCGAAGGCGGCCGCAACGATGCCGGAGCCCGCGGGTGGCGAGCGACGAAAAACACGTGTCATGGTGATGCGGTGCTTTCTCAATCTGGCTTGGTGAACGTCGACTGCACGAACACCTGCGTGTCGCGTGGCCCGCTGATGCGCATGCTCAGGCGGTAGACGGTGGCCGTCGGTGGGGGCGGCGGCGGCACAGGTCCGGCCGTACCGCCGCTCGGCGCCGCGGAAGACTGCACGCAGCCGGTGCTGGTGGCGGTGCCGCTGCTGGTGCAGAGGCGATCGATCACATAGCGGATGCTCACCTGTGCGGCGGCGTCGGTGATGTCGTTGGAAGCCTTGCCGACGGCGCCAAAGGCCGTGTCGTCGAGCAGCGCCTTCGGCACCCCTTGCGCGTTGGTGTCGAGCTTGGTCGCCTTGAAGTTCTCGGCGGGCACATCGGTCGTCGCGGTGGCCAGCGTTCCGCTGGTGGCGAACTTGGCCAGCACCGCCGACACCGCCCGCTCCCCCTGATTCACGAGGTCGCGCCTGAAGGCCAGGTTGCCGGCCGTGGACAGCGACGTGTGCATGGAGCGCACCACCGCGACACCGCCAGCCAGCAGGATCACGAGGATGACAAGACAGAACAGCAGGACGACGCCATGCTGGCGCTTCGCCGCGCGGGGCATGGGAATCTTCATGGCAGCAGCAGCATGTTGCGCAGCGGGATGGTGAATTCGACGACCCGGTAGCGGTAGTACTGGTCTTCCGTGGCGCTCAGCGTCACGGTCTGCGCGAGCGAGTTCTTCGATGCATCCAGCACGCCGTCGAACAGGGTTAGCGTTCCGGGCGAAACGACATCCTTTTCCTTGCTCGCGCTGCGCATGAGCAGCGCGACGCGAACGGCCACGATCTGCCGCATGGTGGCGGTCGTCGTCATGACGGTGGCGATGTCGTAGCCCTTCGCGCCCGGGTCCGCCCAGGCGTCGAGGATGCCGTCGCCGTTGGTGTCCAGGCCGTAGAGGGCATGCATCTCGGCCACGCCGTCCGCGAGCGCCTGCGACGTGGTTGTTCCCCCGACCTGCAGCAGGTCGTAGCCGTAGAGCGTGCGGTTGTCGCCCACGCCGAAGAGCTGGAACTGGACGTTGCCGTTCGCGGGGTTGCCCAGCGGCGTGACGTAGGTCGACGTGCTCGCGGCCAACGTCTCCAGCGACGTGGTCTTGCCGGCCGTGTAGTAGGTGCCGCCCAGTGTCAGCACCTTGGCCGTGGTGCCGGACACCTGCTCGAGCAGGCAGTCCGCCGTGCCGTTCTGGCTCACCAGGACGACGTCGCCAGTGGAAATGCCGACCGTGTTGTCCATCGAGAGCGTCGTGGCGCTGCCGGGGTCCGTGAGGCCGCGCGGCACGCCGCCTGCCACGGCATCGCCGCCCATGACCACCAGCACGTCGGAGCCGGCGTCGGACTGGCTTTTGCCGATGAGCACGGGCGCAACGCGCAGGTTGGCCGTGGCGCTAGGCAGGAAGCTTTTCTTGAAGGGCGCCGGAAATGCAGCAGTGGCCGGCAGCAGCGCGGCCGCGTTGAGCTTGCAGCCGAACACGCCACGGTCGGTCGGCTGGATCGACTGGGTCAGGCCCGAACCGGCGCTGCGCAGCGCACGGTCGAGCACGTAGGCGGCATAGGCGCCTGCCTGGTCCATGTCGTTGGTGGAAGTGGTGCTGCGCTTTTGCGCCTCTCCGACCGTGACGATGCTGGTAACGGCCAGCGTCAGCACCAGCCCGATGACCATCGCCACGAGCAATTCGATCAGCGAGAGGCCGCGCTGCCGCGGCAGCGCCGATGAGAAAGCGCGCCTCATGGCAGCGTCACCCGCGTGGTGAACGTGCTGCTCTGCTCGGTGCTTGCGCTTGCGCGGGAAGGCGCCTTCCAGGTGATCAGGATGTCGGCGCTATTGGTGGTGCCGCTCACCGCGGTGACCGTCACGGCGCCATTCGGAAGCCCGCCTTTCGTGGCGTCGCTGGCACGGGTCTGCCAGACCGAGCCCTTGCCTGTGTCCACGGAGACCGACTTGCCGAGCCACATCGCGCTGGCGATGTCGTTGGCGAGCAAGGCGGCCCGGTTGCGGTCTTCCGCATCCGTCGACAGGCTGATGGCGCGCGCCTGCAGGCCGATGAGGCCGAGCACGCCGAATGAAAACAGCAGGAGGGAGACCAGCACTTCGAGCAGGGCGAAGCCCGACTGCGGGGCGCGGGAAGCGGGGGGAAGACTTTTCTTCATGGGCAACCGTCGGGGGAATCGCTCAGCTTGCGTGCCGGGTCGCACATGCGGATCTGCCCACCCAGGGCGACCAGCACGCGCAGCGGCCGGTCGGCGCCGGGAGTCAGGGTGACGTCGTAGGTCTGCAACACCGAAGCTGTGTCGCAGCTGGCGCCATTCACGTCGGTGTCGGTATTCGCGACCACCCGCCCCATGGCGTTGAAGCAGATGGCTGCAGGCCCCGTGATCTGAACGCCGGATGCGACATCCGTGAGCACGCCGGCCTGCACGAACACGTTGTTCGCATCCAGGCTCGACTTGGAGACATTGATCGACCAGTTGCTGCCGTTGGCAACGGCCGTCAGGCTGGTTTGCGGAGCCGAACTGTTGGTCAGCGAGAACACCATGGGCCGGCTGCGGCGCAACGCTTCGCTCTGCGCGAACCGCAGTCCGTTTTGCAGCGAATCGCTCACGGTGCGAACCTTGTTGTTGTTGATCCACGTCATGAACGAAGGCATGGCCAGCATCGTCAGGATGGCCAGCAGCACGATCGTCACCATCAGCTCGATGAGGGTGAAGCCCGACGTACGGCGCAGATGACCCTTCATGCCGGGCACGCCTGGCCGCGCTTGGTCACCCAGGCCTTGTTGCAGCCCGTCCATCCCGACACTTTGCTGTCGATGGTGGTGGACTGCACCCCGAGCTGGTCCACAAAAAACGTGAACCCGGTGGTCGGGCCACTGCCTACGGCCTGCAGCGTGTAGGTCGTCGAAGTCGCCGCGGGGTCAGTGGTGCAGGACAGCGTGAAATTGCCGACGACATTGGTCCTGGTCGAGGTCGCTGTGCAGGGAGGAACGAAGCTTCCCGTCTTGAGATAGCTCCGGTTGTCCTGGTAGAAGCGCTCCATGTCGGCGCGCATGGCCGACAAGCCATTGGTGCCGTCGACGAGCTGGCCCCGCAGCACGTAGTCGCGATAGCTGGGCAAGGCGAGTGACGCCAGGATGGCCACGATGGCCACCGTGACCATGACTTCGATCAAAGTGAAGCCCGCTGCGCTCAAAGACCGTGTCTGCATCCGCTGTCCACCCTTGCAACAAAGAAAGCCGTTTGCCTCCAGATTGGAGAAACGATGAAAACGAATGAATTGGACTGGCGCTGAAAGACTGGTCCAATTCGAGCAATCCGCAAATTGGCTCCAGATGGAACGAAAATCGGATCGCTAATGCGCATCTCTATTGAGAGATCGCATGTGACAATTGTTTACGATCTTTGTAGTTTCCTACTAGCGCTCGAAATGAAATTCAGCCGCTCAAGTTTCGAGGTAATCGCGACATCGCATCGCGTGAGATGCACCAAAATCAGGCGCATTGCTCCGATATGGGTCGCGCGGGCGCGGGAATTGAGTCGATAGCAGAAATGCAATGCGTCGCCGAATTGCGGCATGCCAATTGGCGCGCCGCGCCCGGTGCTCAGGCCGTCTCTGTCTCCGCGCTGGACAGAGGTGTCCACTCCTGCAGGCTGAGCTTTTCCACGGCCATGTCGACGAACGCCGAGACTGCCAGCGGCCGCTGCTGGCGGCTGGGATAGACGACGCTCAGGCCGCGGCCCGCCCGCATGTATTGCGGCAACACCGGCACCAGCCGGCCGGCGGCCACCTCCGCCGCCGTGAGGATCGACGGCAACGCGACGATGCCGAGTCCGGCGCACGCGGCCTCGCGCAGCGCCACTTGCATGTTGCTGGTGAAGGCCCCTCTCACCCGCACCTCTTCTTCCACGTCGTCAGGCCCCTGCAGGCGCCAGGTGGTGAAATTTCCGGTGTCCGGCGGCTGTGTCACGCACGCGTGCCTGCTCAGCTCCTCCAGATTGGTGGGCGCACCATGCGCCGCCAGATAGGCGGGGCTGGCAAGAAGGCCCCCGTAGCTCGCGAAGATCCTGCGAGCCACGTAGCTCGAGTCCGGCAGGGGCCCGATGCGAAACGCCACGTCGATGCGGTCGGTGATGAGGTCGGCCGGGACGTCGCTGAGAACGAAATCGAGCTGTACCAGCGGGTGCGCGGCGATAAAAGCCGACACCCATTCCATCTCGAAGTATTCGAAGAAGCTGGCCGAGGCCGCCACCCGGATCGGGCCGCTCGGCGCCTGGCTGCCCGCGACGTGCGATTGCCCTGCTTCGATCAGTTTCTCGACCGCCGGGCCGCATCGCTCATGAAAGGTCTGGCCCGCACTCGTCAGCGTCAGCTTGCGGGTCGAGCGCTGCATCAGCCGGGTGCCCAGGCGCGCCTCGAGTTGCTGGATGCGCCGGCTCACCGTTGCCGATGGCATACGCAGCTGCCGCGCCGCCTCGGCAAAGCTGCCAAGGCGCGCAACTTGCACGAACATTGCGACTTCGTTCAGGTCGAGCACGGAGATTCTTTCCTTGAATGCTGAATGCAATACGCTTGCGGCGTGGAAGGTCTTAATTACGTATTTGCTATCAATCGATCACCGATTTGCAATCATTCAAATCCATCCAGATTCATGAATTCCCGCTCATCGCGAGGGAAAATGAAGTCAAGACTGAGCAGCAACTGACCAATTGGCATTGGCAGAGGATTTGTCGGATAAAGTCGCAAATCGGTCGTTGTTGCGGCAATATTCAGGGATTGCGTCTTGGTTATAGACAATAACCAGTAGTTAATCTAATCCATTACCCACCACCAAGGCGGGCTGGCCACAACCTTTCAGTTCCGATTCGCATGCAAGCTTTTCCCAATGCAGATGCCTTGCGCGATCCGCGCTCCCTGGACGACCTGCTCCTGTACCGGCTGTCGCGCGCGGTGCGTGCCTGCAGCGGCATGGCAACCCGCCTGGTCGAAGGCGGCTTCGGCATCACGCATCGCGAGTGGGGAATGATCGGCATGCTCGCGCAGATCGGCGAGATCACCTCCTCCGCATTTGCCGAGCGCCTGCAACTGGACCGTGTGCGCACCTCGCGCGGCCTGCGCAGCCTCAGCGAGAAGAAACTGGTGGAGCGGCGCCAGGATGCGCAGGACGGCCGCGAAGTACATGTGCGCCTGAGCTCCACCGGCCG
This sequence comes from Variovorax sp. YR566, assembly GCF_051992195.1. Lineage (NCBI taxonomy): Bacteria > Pseudomonadati > Pseudomonadota > Betaproteobacteria > Burkholderiales > Comamonadaceae > Variovorax > Variovorax sp. YR566. The sequence goes on from NZ_CP197092.1 coordinate 5,057,723, forward strand.
CGAGCTCTGCGACGCGCTGTTTCCGCGGGTCGCTCGCCTCAACATGGATCTTCTCGACGGCATCGACGCGGAGCACCTCGACATCTTTCTCGAGTGCCTGCACCGGCTCGAATTGCGCGGCAGGGAACTGAGCGCGCTGGGCGTGGTCCCGGAAAAAGCCGACCGCCGCTCGGGCGGCACGCGCCATCGATGGCCCGAGTGCGCGCCTGAGTACGGCTAGAACAAGTTGCCCTGCCCCGCAGCCCCAGGCGGCCGGAACGCGGTGACATCCAGCGGAATGCGCTCGCGGTTGTAGCCGAGGCGGTTCGTGGCCTTCTCGAAGCGCTGGTGGATCAGGTCGGCCCACAGGCCCGAGCCCTTCATGCGCGTGGCGAAGTCGGCGTCGTAGTCTTTGCCGCCGCGCATCTCGTGGATGCGCGCCATGATGCGGTCGGCGCGCTGCGGGTAGTGCAGCATCAGCCATTCCTTGAAGAGTGGCGCCACCTCCCACGGCAGCCGCACCACCGTGTAGAAGGCGCTGCGCGCGCCGGCCTCCCACGCGGCTTCGAGCACCTGCTCCATGTCTTCGGTCACGAAGGGAATCTGCGGCGCCACGCTCACGCCGACCGGCACGCCGGCGTCGGTCAGCGTGCGGATGGTGCGCAGCCGGCGATGCGGCGCAGCGGCGCGCGGCTCCAGCTTGCGGGCGAGTTCGCCGTCGAGCGTGGTCACGGTCACGTATACGGCCACCAGGTGGTCGGCCGCCATGGGCGCGATCAGGTCGAGGTCGCGCTCGATGGCGCTCGACTTGGTGACCAGCGCAAACGGATGCCGCGTTTCCTGCAGCAACTCGATGATCGAACGCGTGAGCCGCAGATCGCGCTCGATGGGCTGGTAGCAGTCGGTGGCAGTGCCGATGGCGATGTAGCTGGGCTTGTAACTCTTGCGCCCGAGCTCGGTGCGCAGCACCTCGACGATGTTGCGCTTGGCGATGAGCTTGGTCTCGAAGTCGAGTCCGGGCGAGAGATTCAGGTAGCTGTGCGTGGGCCGGGCGAAGCAGTAGATGCAGCCATGTTCGCAACCGCGGTACGGATTGAGCGATCGGTCGAAGTAGATGTCGGGCGAGTCGTTCCCGTTGAGCACCGACTTCACGTCCTCGAAGCGCACCTCGGTGGCAATGGGCTGGAGCTCATCGGCCTCGGCCACGCCTTCTTCGAGCGTGCCCCAGCCGTCGTCGAAGGCGTCGCGCTCGTCCTTCGAGAAGCGATGCGCGATATGCGTGGCCGCGCCGCGGCCCTTGATGGCGTGAATGGGGATCCGGGCAGCTGGCATGGCAACTCCTTCGAGGCTGGATTTACTGTTTATTCATACAGTATTCCACTGATTCACTGTTGTTGCCAGTTTTTAAATTTCTCTATTGACAGAAATTTCGTAAATCCTAAACTCGACGCCATGGAACTCACCGACATTCAACGCAAGTTCGTCCTGCACTGGGGCGAAATGGGCTCCATGTGGGGCGTCAACCGCACCGTCTCGCAGATCCACGCCCTGCTCTTCGCACACGGCAAGCCGATGAACGCCGAGGAGCTGTGCGACACGCTCGGCGTCGCCCGCTCCAACATCAGCAACAGCCTGAAGGAGCTGCAGGCCTGGAATCTCGTGCGCGTAACCCACACGCTGGGCGACCGGCGCGACTATTTCGAGACCAGCGTCGACGTGTGGGAGCTGTTTCGCACCGTCGTGCGCGAACGCAAGGAACGCGAATTCGACCCCACCGTACGCGTGCTGCGCGAACTGGTCTCCAGCCCCGACTTCCAGAAAGAACCGGCCGATGCACAGGACCGCATCCGCTCCACCATGGAACTCATGGACAAGCTCGCCACCTGGGCCGACGAAATGCTGCGGCTGTCGCCCGGCACGCTCGACAAGGTGATGACGCTGGGCGCGAGCGTGCAGAGGTTCGTGCGCGGCGATACCGCTGCGACCGGCAAGGGCGGCAAGGACGAAGACCCGGACGCGCACCATGCCAGCCTGCCGATGATCTGAGCCCTTTTTTTGCCCTTTAGTTTCTGTTTTGACAGAAATATCGAGAACCAAAAGCAGCATGAGCCACACCGCCCTTCCTGCCTACCCGCTCACGATCTACTTCGACGCAAGCTGCGTGATCTGCTCGGCCGAAATGGGCAGCCTCAAGGCGCGCGATGCGGGGGGCCGGCTGCAACTGGTCGACTGCTCGCCGCTGGCGTTCAGCAGCGGCCCGGCTCCGCGCGACGCGCTGATGGCGGCCATCCACGCATCGGACGCCGAAGGCCGGGTGTTCGTCGGCGTGCCCGCGATCCGCATCTGCCGCACAGCTGTCGGCTTGTCGAGCGGGAGCTTCCTGCTTGACCTGCCGATCGTCGCGCCGCTGGCCGACCGCGCCTATGCACTGCTGGCGCGCAATCGCTACCGCATTCCGCGCTGGCTGGCCGCAAGGCTCGCCGGGCGTGTCGCGCCTTCCTGCGACGACGGCAACTGCCGCCTCTGAGAACCAACGAACAAGCAACCACCGAGGGAATCGCCATGCCCACCGTCTTCCAGCCCGACTTCCGCGCGCCGCACGAAACGCCCCTGCGCACCCCGGCAAGCCACGCCAGCGCGCCCATCACGACCGAGGACACGCAGGACTACTTCACCGAAGTAGCGACCGACTACAGCGCCTGGAGCCCTAGCTACAACATGCACTTCGGCTTCTGGCGCGCGGGCCTGAACCCGCTGCGGCGCGAAGGCATGCTGGTGGAGATGAACCGCGCGGTCGGCCGTGCGCTGCGGCTCGGCGACGCACAGCCCGGCACCGCGCACCGCCGCTGCGTGATCGACATGGGCTGCGGCGCCGGCGCCACCGCGCGCACGCTGGTCGGCGACGATCCGTCGCTCTACGCCATCACCGTGACCAACGTCGCCGTGCAGAACCGCATTGCCGCGAAGCTCGACGCCGCCGCAGGCGTGGCCGACCGCATGGCGCACCTCGAAGCCGACTACACACGCACCGGCCTGCCCACCGCGCAGGCCGATGGTGCATGGGCCGTCGAAAGCGCCTGCTATGCCGACGGCACCGCCAAGGCCGACTTCATCCGCGAAGCCGCACGGCTGCTGAAGCCCGGTGCGCGGCTGGCTGTTGTCGACGGCTTTCTGCTGCGGCCCCGGCCCGGCCGCCTGGCAAGCTGGCTGCACCGCCTGTGGGCCGACAGCTGGGCCGTGCCCACGCTGGCCGTGCGCGAAGACTTCGTCGCCGCGCTGGGCGAGCACGGCTTCGACGACATCGAGGTGAAGTCGCTGCGCTGGCGCGTGGCGCCCAGCGCGCTGCACATCCCGGTGCTGGCCACCCGCTTCACGCTGGCCGAGCTCTGGAAGGCGCGCGGCAAGCTCAGCCCGTGGCGGCGCAAGCACATCGTGGCCAGCTACTGCGCGCTCGCGCTGGGCATGTTCTGGCGCGACTTCGACTACTGCATGGTCACGGCGAAGCGCCGTGCCGACTGACAGAACGAACAACACAAGCACAACGAGGAGAAGAGGTTTCCACATGAGCAACGACAACGAAGAAAGCAGGCTCTCCGAGCTCGCCCCCGCCGAGCAGGCCGAGCCCCGGCGCCGCATGCCCTTCGCATGGTTCTGGCCGATCCTGGCGGGCGCGCTCGTCGCGCTGGTGCTGCGTGTCGTCTTCAGCGGCGGGCCTGGCCAGCGCTTCTCCCCGATGCTCGGGTCGTTCGTGTACTTCGTGCCCGCCGTGTGCGGCGCGGTCACGGTGTACCTGGCCGAGCGCATCGAGCGGCGCAGCTGGGGCTACTACCTCTGGGCGCCCTGGGTGGCGACAGCGCTGTTCGTCACCGGCACGCTGGCGGTGTTCATCGAAGGCATCATCTGCGCCATCGTCATCATTCCGCTGTTCGCGGTGATGGGCAGCGTCGGCGGCCTGGCAATGGGCATCGTGTGCCGCATCACCAACTGGCCCAAGCCCGCGCTGTACAGCTTCGCCCTGATGCCGCTGCTGCTCGGCGGCATCGAGCCGCAACTGCCCAACCCGGACCAGTTCTCGAACACCTCGCGCACGCTCTTCATCGCCGCGCCGGCCGAGCGCGTGTGGCACGAGCTCAATGCCGCGCGCGACATCCGCCCCGCCGAAGTCGGCGACGCATGGGCCTACCGCATCGGCGTGCCGATGCCGGTGTCTGGGGTGACCGTCGACACGCCCGAGGGCCGCGTGCGCCAGGTGCAGTGGCAGAAGAACGTGCACTTCGAAGAAATCGTCACCGAGTGGCAGCCCAACCGCCTGCTGAAGTGGCGCTTTCGCTTCTCGCCCGACTCCTTCCCCGCCGGTGCGCTCGACGACCACGTGATGATCGGCGGCCAGTATTTCGACCTGCGCGACGCCACCTACACGCTGACCCCGCGTGAGGGCGGCACCGAGCTGCGCGTAGAAGTGTCGTGGCGCCTGAGCACGCGCTTCAACTGGTATGCGGACCGGGTCATGCAGATGCTGCTCAATGACGCCTCGGAGAACATCCTGCGCTTCTACAAGGCGCGCAGCGAAGCCACGGCAACGGCGGCAGCAGGATGACGATGCAACCCGTCTTCCAGCAGGCGCTCGGCCCCGCGTGGGACCGGCTCGGCGACGTCATCCGCCGCCACTACACGATGACGCCGTTCTCCGGCGACTACGTGTGCGTGCGCGGCACAATGAACGAGGTCTGGCACGCCCCCTGGGCCGCGCTGCTGATGCCCTTCGGCCGGCTGTTCGGCGCGCTCGTTCCGCACCAGGGCACGAATGTGCCGATCGAGGTGCACTACCGCTGCCACCCCGACGACGCCAATCTCTACTGGGACCGTGTCTTCCACTTTCCGGGAAAGCCGCCCTTCCATTTCCGCTCGCACATGGAACACGATGCGAAGCAAGGCAGCGAGGTGATCGAGTACGTGCGCTTCGGCATCGGCATGCGCCTGGCAGTGAGCGCAGAAGACGGCGCGGTGGTGTTCCGCGACATGGGCTACATCTGGCGCATCGCGGGGCTGCGCATTCCGCTGCCGCTGGGCCTCTTTCTCGGCACCGCCTATGTCGAGGAGCGGCCCGACCCCGCCGATGCCGACCACTTCACCATGAAGATGCTGCTGCGCCACCGCTGGTTCGGCGACGTGTTCCGCTACAGCGGGCGTTTTCACCTGGGCCCGCGGTTAGGGCCACAATGAGCGCACCATGCCACGCCGCCCCGAAAACCTCTACGCCCAGTACCACGCCCACGTCTATTTCGCGCCCGACACGGTGGCGCAGGCGCGCGCCCTCTGCGAGCGCGCGGGCCACGAGCTGATGGTGGTGGTCGGCCGCGTGCACGAGCGGCTGGTGGGGCCGCATCCGCACTGGAGCTGCCAGCTCGCCTTCGACGCCGCCGAGTTCGACCAGGTCATCGGCTGGCTCGACGCCAACCGCAACGGCCTCGACGTGTTCGTGCACGGCGTGACGGGCGACGACTTTGCCGACCACACAGCCCATGCCATGTGGCTGGGCGAAGAAAGCGCGCTCGACCTGCGGATGTTCCGCCACTAGGCCTTTTCTTCGACCCCGGCGCCGTGCACCTTGAAGAAGGTCGCGCCCTCGACCTTCTGGCCAATGGCCTTCTCATAGGCCGCGCGCACGTCCTCAGGCTGCCCGGCCTGGCCGAAGAAATCCTTCAGATACGGCCCCAGCAGCGGATGCGCGGCCAGTTCGGCACGCGGCAAGCCGTTCAGCATCTCGTCGCGGCACGCTGACGGCAGGAACACATCGCGGTTCTTTTCGGGATCGCGGATCAGCCCCTTGGGCTCGTGCGCCGGGTCGGCCTGCATTGCCTCGAGTTCCTCGAAGAAGCGGCGGCGCATCATCACGATGCCCTTGTCACTCTGGCCCAGCTTCTCGCGCGTGCGGTCGGTGATGGCGCCCTGCCCGACCCACACCACGAAGTCCTGGTTGGCCACATGACTGGTAATCCACCGCCCCGTCGCCGGGTCCTTGATGGGCCCGTACCACGAAGGAATGCGCTCCTGAACATAAGGTTCCTGCTCGCTCGGCACGCGGCTCAGCACCCACAGCACGCTGAGCGTGCGGTGGTCGTCGATGGGCACGCGCCATTCGAAGTGATGGCCGAGAAAGAAGCCGTTCGGCCACAGCGTGACGCGCCCGGTGGTCCACATCACGTTGTCTTCACGCTCGCCGCCGCGCAGGCGCTTGTAGACGAAGCCGTGCTCGAACTCCTCGAAGGCCAGCTTCAGGTGCGTGGGCACATAGGGCCCTTCTTCGCCCTGCAGGCGCGTGGTCCAGTTGTTGTGGGTCCACTCGAAGTGCACCGGGTCGATGGAGTTTTCCTGGCACTGGAACCAGTTGCACGGAATCTCCGCGAACACCGCCTGCGCAAAACCGTTCCTGCAGTTGAACAGCTCCCAGTCGGGCAAGAGCGGCGCGGGCTGCGGGCCCATGTAGGCCCATAGCAGGCCGGCCTTCTCCTGCACCGGGTAGGCCTTGATCTTCGTGTTCTGGCGCATGCGCGCGCCGGGGTCCAGCGTTTCCTCGAAGGGCTGGTGCACGCATTGGCCGCTCTGGTCGTACTGCCAGCCGTGGTAGCTGCAGCGCAGGCCGCACTGCTCGACGTAGCCGTACGACATGTCGGCATTGCGGTGCGGACAGCGGCGGTCGACCAGGCCGTAGTTGCCGCTCAGATCCTTGTAGAGCACCAGGTCCTCGCCGAGGATGCGCAGCGGCTTCACGGCCTTGTCGTCGAACTCGCTCGCACCGGCAATCGGGTGCCAGTAGCGGCGCAGGTAGTCGCCCATCGGCTTGCCGGGGCCCACTTCGGTCAGCAGGCGGTTCTTTTCTTCGCTCAGCATGCATCGTCTCCTTTTTCAATCGGCGCGGATGCCGAACTCGCGCACCAGCTTGCCGAAGCGCTGGTCGTCGTCTGCAATCTGCTGCGCCAGCACGGAGGGCGCGCCGCCCACGGGCTCGATGCCGAGCGCGGCCATCTTTGCCTGCACGTCGGGCATCTTCAGGATCTCGTTGAAGTGCTTGTTGAGCGCCTGCACAACGTCGGCCGGCATCGCCTTCGGGCCGAGCAACCCCATCCAGGCACTCACGTCCACGTCCTTGAAGCCCAGCTCGATGAAGGTGGGCACGTTGGGCATCAGCTTCGTTCGCTGGCGTTCCGCGACGGCGAGCGGAATCAGCTTGCCCGCGGCGATGTGGCCCGCCACGGCGCCGGGCGTGATCCAGCCCACGCTGACATGGCCGCCCAATGCATCGTTGACCACCGGCGCCACGCCGCGGTACGGCGCGTGCGTGGCCGCGATGCCCGCGTCCTTGTTGAGCAGTTCGCCCGCAATGTGCATCGGCGAACCGGCACCGGGCGTTCCGTAGGTCGTGGTTTTGCCGGCCTTCGCGCCGGCAACGAGTTGCGCCACGCTCTGGATGCCGGTCGACGGCGCGGTCACCAGCAGCAGCGGGATGTTTCCGGTCTTCACGATGGGCGTGAAGTCTTTCACCACGTCGTGCGCCACGCCGGGGCCGGTCTTCAGCACGTGCTGCGCAATGGGAAAGGTGCTGGGCGTGAAGAGCAGCGTGTAGCCGTCGGCCGGCGCCTTGGCGACCCAGACGTTGCCGATCATCCCGCTCGCGCCGGGCCGGTTGTCGACCAGCACCGGCTGGCCGATGCGCTGCGACAGCTTCTCGGCATAGGTGCGCGCGATGGCGTCGGTGTCGCCGCCGGCCGGGTAGGCCACGACGATGGTGATCGGCTTGGAGGGCCAGGCCTGCGCCATGGCCGCGGTGGCGGCGCATAGCGAAAGAACGGCTGCTGCAGCGGCACGGACCGCGTTTCGCGGGTGAAACATCATGCTCTTTTCCTTCTCGGTGGGACGACGTTGGTGTCGTCCGCACTGTAGGAACGGGGCCTCGAAGCCAGAAGATATAGTTTCACTGAGTGAACTTTTTTCCGGAGGCCAGCATGTCGGACACCACGGGCGCGCAGAGCGTGAAAGCCATCGACGCGCTGCGCCGCGGGCTCGACGTGATGCTGGCCATCCAGCGCTCGTCGGCCGTCACGCTGCAGGAGCTGCACCGCCAGACCGGCCTGTCGAAGGCCACGCTGCTGCGCATCCTCAAGACGCTGCAGCAGGCGGGCTGGGCCGAGCGCAGCGAGCACGACAGGCGCTACGTGCCCACGTCGGCCACCGGGCAGTCGGGGCCTGCAATGGCATGGCGCACGCGCCTGTCAGCGCTGGCGGCGCCCGCGCGCGCCACGCTGCAGCGGGTAGTGCCGTGGCCCATCGACCTGGGCGTGCGAGACGGCACGGCCATGCTCATCCTCGACACCGACCGGCCGCGCAACGGCCTGGCCGTCAACTACCGTGCGCTGGGCTTTCGTCCGCCGATGCTGCTGTCTTCACTGGGGCGCTGCTATCTCTCGTTCTGCCCGGAAGACGAGCGACGCGAAATCCTCGCGGCGCTGGCGCGTTCGCCCAACGACTTCGACCGCACCGCGCGGCGGCCCGAAAACATCCGGCGCATGGTGGCGCACGCGCGCGACCTCGGCTACGTGGCGCGCGACCCGACTTCGACCAGCATGGATTCGCCCGACCGCTTCGGCGCGATCTCGGTGCCACTGCGCCAAGGCGAGCTGGTGGTGGGCTGCCTCAGCTGCGCCTGGCTGCCGGCGGTGAAGAGCGAGCGCGAGATCGTCTCGGCCCACCTGGCCGACCTGCAGCAGGCCGCGCAGAACATCGAGCGCAAGCTCGCGCAGGCCGGCTTCGAGCCGCCCCCGGCGAGTTCATGAAGCGCGCGGCTCAGAACTCCGCGTCGAGCTCGTCGATCTCTTCCGGCTCCTGCTTCGCGGCCGTCACCCATTCCTTCATGGCCGGCAGTTCCATCACGCGCTTGCAGTAAGCCGCGCACACGCTGTCTAGCGCCACGTCGTAGCTCAGGAAGCGCGTGACCACCGGCGCGTACATCGCGTCGGCCATGCCCGGCTGCTTGCCGAACAGGAAGGGGCCGCCGTACGCCTTGAGGCATTCGCGCCAGATGGCGACGATGCGATCGATGTCGGCCTGCGCGCGCGACCACACCTTGAAGTTCTTGAAATGGGCCTTGATGTTCATCGGCAGCGCGCCGCGCATCGAGCCGAAGCCCGAGTGCATCTCGCCGCAGATGGCGCGGCAATGGGCGCGGGCCGCCACGTCGTCCGGCAGCAGGCCGGCCTTGGGCTTGATCTCGTTGAGGTATTCGCCGATGGCCAGCGTGTCCCACACCTTCACGCTGCCGTGCTGCAGCGAGGGCACCAGCATCGACGAAGACAGCAGCAGCATCTCGGCCTTCATGGCCGGATCGTCGGGCGGAATGACCTTCTCGCTGAAGTCCAGCCCGGCCAGCCTGCACATCAGCCAGCCGCGCAGCGCCCACGCGCCGTAGTTCTTGCTGCTGATGGTGAGAACGGGTTTGGCCATCGTGAAGCTCCTTGGGCGTTGTGCTGTTGCGTGCAAGCGCCATGCCATGCGGTTGGCCCGCAACTTGCCTGCGAGGTATTCATGCTGTACCGGGCCTACCAGAACCAAGCCGACCTGCTCTCTCCGGCGCGGCTCGCGGCGCAGTACATGAGCAAGGCCCTGTGGAAAGACGGCACGGAGCGCACCATATTGCGGCGCATGGCCGCCCAGTTCGAGGTGTTCTCGCGCATGCGGCTGACCCACACGCGGCCCGACTACGACATACACAGCGTCATGGTCGACGGCGCGGAAGTGGCCGTGCACGAGGAGACGACCCTCGTTTCACCCTTCGGCACCCTGCTGCATTTCCGCAAGGACACCGATGCGGTGCACCCGCCGGTGCTGCTGGCCGCACCACTGTCGGGCCATTTCGCCACGCTGCTGCGCGAAACCGTGCGCACCCTGCTGCGCGACCACGACGTGTACCTGACCGACTGGCACAACGCGCGCGACGTGCCGCTGTGGCACGGCGGCTTCGGCCTGGACGACTACACGCTGCAGCTCATCAGCTTCCTGGAGGCCGTGGGGCCGGGCGTGCACATGGTCGCGGTCTGCCAGCCCTGCGTGGCCGCGCTGGCGGCCACCGCGCTGATGGCCGAAGACGACAACCCCGCCACGCCGCGCAGCCTCACGCTGATGGCCGGCCCGGTCGATTGCCGCATCAACCCGACCGGCGTGAACACGCTGGCCACCAGCAAGCCCATCGAGTGGTTCAGGCGCAACCTCATCAGCCACGTGCCGTGGCCGCACGCCGGCATGATGCGGCGCGTGTACCCGGGCTTCCTGCAGCTCTCGGCCTTCATGAGCATGAACCCCGAGCGGCACAAGAAGCAGTTCGAGGACATGTACAGCCATCTGGTCGAGGGCGACATCGAGAAGGCCCGCACCATCGGCACCTTCTACGACGAATACCTGGCCGTGAACGACCTGCCGGCAGAGTTCTACCTGGAGACCGTCGAGCGTGTCTTCCAGACGTATGACCTGCCACGAGGCGTGCTCACCGTGGGCGACCGTACCGTGAACCCAGCAGCCATCCGCCGCACCGCGCTGCTGACGGTCGAAGGCGAGCGCGACGACATCTGCGCCGTGGGCCAGACAGTGGCGGCGCAAGACCTCTGCACGGGCATCCGGCCGTACCTCAAGACGCATCACCTGCAGGCCGGCGTGGGGCACTACGGGGTGTTCAGCGGCAGCAAGTGGAATGCGCAGATCTATCCGCGCGTGCGGGAGACTATCCACGCCGCGGCTGAGCTGAACGGCTAGGACTGGCGCCGCGCGCGCACGCCCTTGCCGCTCACGCGCCGCACCATCGCCTCGCCGGCTTGCGGCAGCCGCTCGCGCAGGAACGCGATCAACTCCTGCGCCACCACATTGCGCATCGGCCCCGGCAGGTAGGCCAACACCACGCGGCGCTCGACGCGTGGCTTCAGCAACGGCACCACCACCAGTTCGGGGTCGCGCAGCGACGAGGTGTACAGGCGCGGCATCAGGCCCAGCGCCTGCCCGCTGCGCACCAGCGCATAGAGCGTCTCGGAATAGCTCACACGGTACGGTTCCGGGCCCTGCGCGAACTGCGCGCGCGCCGGGTTGCCCAGCGCAGGCATGCTGCCGCGTTCGAACAGCACCAGCCGCTCCTTGCCGATGGCCTCCCACTGGGCATCTCCGGCTGCTGCCAGCGCGTGGTCGCGCCGCACCACCAGCACCAGCGGGTCGCGGAACAGGTCGATGCAGGTCAGCCCGCCCGGCGGCTCGGTGATGGCGGCCACCGCCATGTCGATCTGCCCGCTGCGCAGTTCGGCCAGCAGCGTGTTCGAGGGGGCATCGCGCCAGGCCAGCTCCACCTCGCGCTGCCCACTCTGCAAAAACTCGCTGGCAGCCGCCGCCACGCGCGCACTGGCCGAGGGAATCACGCCGATGCGCACGAAGGCGCGGCCGCGCTGCACCGTGCTTTCGATGTCGCGCAGCGCCACCTCGAAGGTGTTGACCAGGAAGTCGGTGCGCGCCAGCACCTCGGCGCCCACGGGCGTGAGCTCCAGCCGGTGGGTGGAGCGCGTGAGCAGTTCGGCGCCGAGCAGCTTCTCCATCTGCTTGATGGCGTTGCTCAAGGCCGGCTGCGTGATGGCGAGCCGGCGCGCGGCACGGCCGAACTGGCCTTCTTCCACCAGCACCGAGAAGAACTGCAGCTGGCGCAACGTGAGTGCACGCAGGGGCATGACGGCCATGGGCGAATCCCCGGTTATTGATTCAGTGAATCAAATTATAGAAATTCAAAATTTTCTTTATGAGAGCGCCGTTACTAGACTGGTCAGCATGACCAGCCCCACGCCTGCCACCACCGCGCCTCTCGCGCTGGAATCGATGCTCCGTGCCATGCCCAAGGCCGAGTTGCATTGCCACCTGTTCGGCACGGTGCGCCACGAAACCTTCAAGCAGCTCAACCTGCGCGCCGGCTCGCCGCTGGCGGCCGACGAGATCGAGGGCTTCTACACGCGCGGCGAAAAGCCCGTCGGCGTGCTGCGGGTGCTGCGCGCGCTCGACGCCCAACTGGTGCGCAGCGCCGGCGACCTTTATCAGCTCACGCTCGAATACCTGCAGGACGCGGCCTCGCACAACGTGCGCTACGCCGAGTTCTTCTGGAACCCGACCGGTACGGTGCACGAGTCGGGCATTGCCTACCCGCTCGCGCAAGGCGCCATCGTCCGCGCGATCCAGGACGCGCAACAGGAATTCGGCATCGTCGGCCGCCTCATCGCCGCCATCGACCGCGAAGCCAGGCCCGAGGCGGCCGTGGAGATGGTCGAGTGGGTCAAGGCGCATCGCTGCGAGGAGGTGATCGGCATCGGCATCGACTACCGCGAGGTCGACCGTCCGCCCGAACTGTTCACGCAGGCCTACGCCGATGCGAAGAAGGCGGGCCTGAAGACCACCGCGCACGCGGGCGAGTTCGGCATGCCCTGGACCAACGTGCGCACTGCGCTCGACGTGCTGCAGGTCGACCGCATCGACCACGGCTACACGGTGGTCGACCAGCCCGACTTCGCGCGCGAATGTGCTGATCGCGGCGTGATCTTCACAGTGGTGCCGACCAACTCGTACTACCTGCGCACGCTGCCGCCCGAGCGATGGGCCATCGACCATCCGATCCGCCGCATGCCCGGCCTGGGCCTGCGCATCCACCCCAACACCGACGACCCGACGCTGCACAAGGTCACGCCCACGCAGGCCTGGCTGATGATGGTGCGCGACTTCGGCTTCGGCCTGGATGACCTGCGCGGCTTCATGCACAACGGCCTGGACGGTGCGTGGATCGACGACACGCAGCGCCGCGCATGGCGCACGCAGTGGAGCGATGAATTCGACACGCTGCGCGCCCGCCTCGATACCGAACCCGCCCCCACCACCCTCGAATGACCCACGCCATGAACACCCCTCGCCGCCTGCTTCTCGCCGCCGCACTCTGCGCCGCGCTTCCTACCGCGGCCCTCGCGCAGGCATGGCCCGCTGCCAAGCCCATCACGCTGATCGTTCCCTACACGGCCGGCGGCAGCGTGGACGTGAATGCGCGCCTCGTCGCACAGCGCCTTGGCGAGCGGCTCAAGCAGTCGGTCGTCATCGAGAACGTGAGTGGCGCGGGCGGCGCCATCGGCGTTGCCAAGGCCGTAAACGCCACGCCCGACGGCTACACGCTGGTGGTGGGGCCCGACAGCGCCATTGCCATCGGCAAGCTGGTCAACCCCACGGCCTTCCGCTTCGATCCGCTGAAAGACCTGGCGCCGGTCGGCCTGCTCAACACTGCGCCGATGGTGCTGGTGGCGCGCCCCGGCCTCGAGGCCCAGACTTTTTCCGACTTCGTGAAGCTCGCGAAGGCCAAGCCCGGCAAATACAACTACGCGACCTCGGGCGTGGGCACGGTGCTGCAACTGGCCATGGAGCTGCTGAAGGAACGCAGCGGCATCTTCGTCACGCACGTGCCCTACCGCGGCGGCGCGCAGATTGCCACCGACGTGATCGGCGACCAGGTCGACCTGGCGATGCTGGTGAGCACCAGCGCCATTCCGCACGTGAACGGAAAGCGGCTGAAGGCGCTCGGCATCACCAGCAGCAAGCGGCTGGCCGCGCTGCCCAACGTGCCTACCTTCGACGAGATGCCCGGCCTCAAGGGCTTCGACATGGTGAGCTGGACCGGCATCTTCGCGCCTGCGAAAACGCCGCCGGCCGTGGTCGCGCAGATCAACCACGAGCTCAACGCTGTGCTGCAGGAAGAAGGCGTGCGCGGCAAGCTGATGGAGCAAGGCGCGCTGCCGGGCAGCGGCACGCCCGAGAGCTTCGCGAAGTTCGTGCAGACGGAGTACGCGCGCAACCAGAAGATCGTGCAGACGGCCAACATCAAGGAGTGAGCGCGTGAAGACGACGCCCATGCTGTCCCGCCGCGCCCTGCTGGGCGTGTCCGCCGCCGGCCTTGCAGGCATGGCCTTCGCGCAGAGCCCAAGCCCCGCCGAACTGGCACAGGCGCTTGCCGGCACGCCCGCCACGCGGTTGCCGCCCGTGGCAGGCAAGCGCCAGGTCATCATCGACACCGACCCCGGCCAGGACGACGCCATCGCGCTGCTGATGGCCATGGCCGCGACCGACCGGCTCGACATCAAGGCGCTGACGGTGAGCGTGGGCAACCTGCCGCTGACGGTGACAGAGAAGAACGCGCGCATCGTGCGCGACTGGGCAGGCCGGCCCGAGATTCCGGTCTACGCCGGCTACCCGCGCCCGCTGGTGCGCGAACCCATCTTCGCCGACGACGTACAAGGCAAGACCGGCATGGAAGGCCCGACGCTGCACGAGCCACGCGGCCCGCTGATGCCCACGCACGCGGTGCAGTACCTCATCGACACGCTGCGCGCCGCAGCGCCGAAAAGCATCACGCTCGCGGGCCTGGGGCCGCTGACCAACTTCGCGGCGGCGCTCAACTCGGCACCCGACATCAAGCCCGCCATTGCCGAGATCGTGGTGATGGACGGTTCCTGGGACGTGGGCGGCAACATCACGCCCGCCGCCACCTTCAACGTGTACGCAGACCCCGAGGCGGCATCGATCGTGTTCCGCAGCGGCGTGCCCGTCACGGCCATGTCGCACGACGCGGCGCGCCGCGTGCTGCTGACACCCGAGCGCATCGTGCCCTTCCGCACCATGGGCAACAACGCCGGCAAGGTGGTGGCGGATATCTTCGATTCGATGATGGCGTACGGCCAGCGCCGCCGGGGCGTGGCGGTCGGGCCGATCTACGACCCGTGCGTGATCGCGTATCTGCTCAAGCCCGAACTCTTCAAGGGCGCGAAGGTGAGCGTCGATGTGGAAACCAAGGGCGAGTTCACGACCGGCGCGACGGTGGTCGACTTTCGCGGCTACACCCGCCGCACGCCCAATACGCTGTGGATCAGCGAGGCCGATACCGAAGGCTTCTACACGCTGCTGCGCGCGCAGATCGCGCGGCTGCCCTGAGCGGGCTGGCCAGGATCAGCCGGCCTTTTCGTCTTCCGCCGGCCAGTCGCGGATGTAGGCCTTGAGCATCTTGTTCTCGAAGTTCTGGCTGTCCACCACGGCCTTGGCCACGTCGTAGAAGCTGATCACGCCCATCAGCATGCGCTTGTCCATCACGGGCATGTAGCGCGCGTGGCGCTCCAGCATGATGCGGCGGATTTCGTCGAGGTCGGTTTCCAGCGTGCAGGTGACGGGGGCGTCGTCCATGGCCTTGCGGACCAGCGTGGTGCCGACCTGGCCGCCGTTGCCGACGATGGCCACGATGACTTCCCGGAAGGTGAGCATGCCGACCAGGTCGCCGTGCTCCATGACCACCAGCGAGCCGATGTCCTTTTCCGCCATGGTGTTGGCGGCTTCTGCCAGCAGGTCGTCTGGCGTGATGGTGAAGAGCGTATTGCCCTTGACGCGAAGGATGTCGCTGACTTTCATCGTGTGCTCCTCTCGGACTCAATCTCGGCTATCTAGGCGGGCGTGCCGTTTTTGAATATAGCCCACAATCGACGCCGACCTGAGCGCCCATGTCGCGGACGCATGAATTGCATACGTAACGGGGCATTGCCAGGAGACAACTGCTCAGACCCAGAAAGGCCCTCATGCCCGGTTATTCCGACCCCGGTTTCGACACCCTCGCGCTGCACGCCGGCGCCGCGCCCGACCCCGCCACCGGCGCACGGGCGGTGCCGATCCACCTGACCACCTCCTTCGTCTTCGAGTCGAGCGACCACGCGGCGGCCCTGTTCAACCTGGAGCGCGCGGGCCACGTGTATTCGCGCATCAGCAACCCGACCAACGCGGTGCTGGAGCAGCGCGTGTCGGCGCTCGAAGGCGGCATTGGCGCCATCGCCACCGCCAGCGGGCAGGCGGCGCTGCACCTGTCGGTGGCCACGCTGATGGGCGCTGGCTCGCACATTGTGGCCAGCACGGCCCTGTACGGCGGCTCGCAGAACCTGCTGCACTACACGATGCGGCGCTTCGGCATCGACACCACCTTCGTGAAGCCCGGCGACCTCGACGGCTGGCGCGCCGCGGTACGCCCCGAGACCAAGCTGTTCTTCGGCGAGACCGTGGGCAACCCCGGGCTCGACGTGCTCGACATTCCGGCGGTGAGCGACATCGCCCACGAGGCCGGCGTACCGCTGCTGGTCGACTCGACCCTCACCTCGCCCTACCTGATCAAGCCCTTCGACTGGGGCGCCGACCTGGTCTATCACTCGGCCACCAAGTTCCTGTCGGGCCACGGCACCGTCATCGGTGGCGTGGTGGTCGACGGCGGCAGCTTCGACTGGGAAAAGTCCGGCAGATTCGCCGAGCTGACCCAGGCCTACGACGGCTTCCACAACATGGTGTTCAGCGAGGAAAGCACCGTCGGTGCCTTCCTGCTTCGCGCCCGCCGCGAGGGCCTGCGCGACTTCGGCGCCTCGATGAGCCCGCACACGGCCTGGCTGATCCTGCAGGGCATCGAGACGCTGCCGCTGCGCATGGAGCGGCACATCGACAACACGCAGAAGGTGGTCGAGTTCCTGTCCACCCACCCGTTCGTGTCGCGCGTGGGACATCCGCTGATCGAATCGCACCCGAGCCACGTGCTCGCGCAGAAGCTGCTGCGCCATGGCGCGCGCGGCGCGGGCGCGGTGTTCAGCTTCGACATCAAGGGCAGCCGCGCGCAGGGCAAGGCTTTCATCGAAGCGCTGAAGCTCTTCAGCCACCTGGCCAACGTGGGCGACTGCCGCAGCCTGGTGATCCACCCTGCGAGCACCACGCACTTCCGCATGACCGACGAGGCGCTGGCGGGTGCGGGCATCTCGCAAGGCACGATTCGCCTGTCGATCGGGCTCGAAGACCCGGCCGACCTGATCGACGACCTGAAGCGTGCCCTGAAGGCCGCGGAAAAGGCGGGCGCCTGACATGAACTACACCGTCAACGGCCACACCACCTACTGCTACACCGGCGGCAAGCCCTTCGATGCGGCCAAACCAACCGTGGTGTTCATCCACGGCGTGCTCAACGACCACAGCGTGTGGATCCTGCAGAGCCGCTGGTTCGCCAACCACGGCTGGAACGTGCTCGCAGTCGACCTGCCCGGCCACTGCAAGAGCGAAGGCCCGCCACCCGCCAGCGTGGAAGACGCGGCGCAGTTCGTCATTGCGCTGCTCGACGCGGCCGGCGTGCAGAAGGCCGCACTGGTCGGCCACAGCTTCGGTTCGCTGATCGCACTCGAAACGGCTTCGCGCGCACCCGACCGCATCACGCACCTCGCGATGGTCGGCACGGCCTACCCGATGGTGGTGTCGCCCGCGCTGCTCGAAAGCTCGGTGAGCGACCCGCAGCGCGCCATCGCCATGGTCAACACCTTCTCGCACTCGCTGCTGGCGCCGCCGCCCTCCTCGCTCGGCCCGGGCACCTGGCTCTACGGCAGCTCGCGCGCGCTGATGCGCCGCGTGCTCGCGAGCAACCGCGATGCGAACGTGTTCCACATCGGCTTCAAGGCCTGCAACGACTACGCCAACGGCGAGGCCGCGATGGAGAGGGTGCAGTGCCCGGTGCTGTTCCTGCTCGGCGACGCCGACCAGATGACGCCGCCGCGCGCCACCAAGGCGCTGGTGGGCAAGGCGCGCAACGCCAAGGTGGTGACGGTGCATGCCGGCCACTCGCTGATGAGCGAGGCACCCGACGAGGTGCTGTTCGCGCTGCGCGACTTCGCGACAGCCTGAGCAGGCACGCCCTTATTCCGCCGCGATCCCCGCGCGGTGTGCGAGCGCACGGTAGCGCGAGATCTCGCCCTCCATCTGCGTACGGAACGCCGCTGCGCCGATTGCCACCGGCTCCATGCCCTGCGCTCGCAGCTGCGCCTGCAGCGCAGGGTTGCCCATGGTCGCGGTGACCGCGCGGGCGAGCTTGTCTATCACCGGCGCCGGGGTGCGGGCTGGCGCGGCAAAGCCATACCAGGCATCGAAGGTGGCGTCGGGCAGCCCCTGCTCGGCCAGCGTGCGCACTTCGGGCAGCATGCTGGAGCGGGTTGCGCCCACGATGCCGAGCGCGCGCAGCTTGCCCGAGCGCACATGTGGCGCCACGGCGGCCACGGTGTCGATGCCGATCTCGATCTCGCCGCCGATCACCGCCATCGAACTCTGGCTGCTGCCCTTGTACGGAATGTCCTGGAGCTGGATGCCGGCGGCCAGCGCGAGCAGTTCGCCGGCCAGGTGCGGGCCCGAACCCGAGCCGAAGGTGGCGTAGCGGATGCTCTTCGGCTTGGCCTTGGCCGCGGCGATGAGCTCGGGCATCGAGTGCCACGGCGTGCCCTTGCCCACCACCAGCACCAGCGGCGTGCGCGCCACGATGGCGATGGGCGCCAGGTCGCGCACCGGGTCGTACGGCAGCTTGGCGCGCAGGGCCGGGTTCACGCTGTAGCTGGTAGAGCCCGAGAGCAGCAGCGTGTAGCCGTCGGGTGCGGCCTTGGCGACTGCATCGGTGCCGATGATGGTGGAGGCGCCGGGCTTGTTGTCGACCACGATGGGCTGGCCCAGATGCTCCGACAGCGTCTGCCCCATTGCCCGCGCCACGATGTCGGTGCCGCCGCCCGGCGGAAAGGGCACGACCAGCCTGACCGGCCGATCAGGCCATGCGCTCTGCGCGAAGGCGGGTGCCTGGGCGCCCAGGACGGCGGAAGCGGAAAGCAGCAGGCCGAAGGCGCGACGGGAAATGACGAGGTTCATGGTGCGTGTCAGGAAAGGGAAGAAACGGATGGCGGCAGTTGCCCGGCGGCCCACGGCGCGAGCCCCGGCTCGCCCAGGTCCCAGTAGAGGCCGGCCATGATCTGCAGGCCCTCGCGCGCCAGCGGCGCGAGCAGGTGCTCGTTGGGCGCGTGCTGCGCGCAGGCCGGGTACGAATGCGGCACCCACAGCGTGGGCAGCCCCAGCAGGTCGGCGAACACGTCGTTGGGCAGCGAGCCCGCCAGGTTGGGCAGCAGGTCGACGCGCTGCCCGCTGCTTTGCGCGATGGAGCGGCGCGCCCAGCCCACCCACGGGTTCTCGACATCGAGCCGCGTCGCCGCGCCGGTCAGCGTGATCTGCACCTCGACCTGGCCGAAGCCGTGCGTATCCAGGTGCGCGCGCACGATCTTCTCCAGGTCTTGCCACGGCGTGCCGACCACGAAGCGCAGCTGGCAATGCGCCACGGCTTCAGACGGAATCGCGTTGACGGGACGCTGCGCCGAACCCGCGCCGAGCGCCAGCACCTCGATGGTGTTCCACGCCACCAGCCGCTCGGCCGGGCTCAGGCCGGGCTCGCCCCAGCCCTCGTCGACCGCGGGGTCGTCCGCGCCGCCGCCGATGGCGATGTCGGCCAGCGCATTGCGCACGGCCTGCGTGACCGGCGGGGGGCGCAAGGCTTCGACGAGGATGCGGCCGCGCGCATCCACCAGCGAGGCCACCGCATGGCTGATCACCGTGCCCGGATTGACCAGCACACCGCCCCAGTTGCCCGAGTGGTAGCCGCGCGGCCGGGCGCGCAGCCGCAGGCTGAAGTTGACCGCGCCGCGCGAACCGAGGAACAGCGTGGGCCGCGCGGCGCTCACGCGCGGGCCGTCGCTGGCGATGAAAACGTCGGCGCGCAGCTTGTCGCGCTCCTGCGCGCACACCGCGTGCAGGCCGGGCGAGGCGGCCTCCTCGCCCATCTCGACAAGCCACGTCATGTTGTAGCCCAGGCGCCCGCCGCGCGCCTCGAGCACGGCAGCAAGCCCGCCGAGGTTGATGCTGTGCTGGCCCTTGTTGTCGGCGGTTCCGCGTCCGTACCAGCGCTCGCCGCGCACGGTCAGCGCCCACGGGGCGAGGCCCTCTTCCCAGTGCGCGTCCTGCCCGCTGACCACGTCGCCGTGGCCGTAGGTCATTACCGTGGGCAGGGCCGGGTCTTCGACGCGGCGCGCGATGAGGAACGGCCCACCGCCGGGCACCGGGTTGGCGACCACCTCGCAGGCGAAGCCGAGCGCCGCGAGCGGCGGCATCAATTCTTCGCGCAGGTAGGCCTCCAGCGCGGGCGTTGCGGCGCCGGTGTCGCTCTCGGTGCGAAAGGCGACGCGGCGCTGGAGGTCGGCGAAGAAGCCGCCCCCGTCGAAGTAGGCGGCGGCAGCGGCCAGGCTGTCTGTGCGTTGCATGAAGGGCTTCCTTGTCTGTCTGTCCATCGGGTGCAGCAAGTACAAGGCCTGAAGGCCGATGCTTCCAGCATCGTTTTGGCAAGCTACCATTGCCTTGAAGGCAACACCCTGACGTCATGACTCTCCCGCTTCTCAGCATCCCGATGCGCCACTTCCTCGAAGTGGCGCGCAGCGGCTCGGTCAACCAGGCGGCGGCGCGGCTGTTCGTGGCGTCTTCGGCGGTGAGCCGGCAGATCGCCAAGCTCGAAGACAGCCTGGGCACGCCGCTGTTCGAACGGCATGCGCGCGGCATGGCGCTCACGGCCGCCGGCGAACGGCTGGCCGCGCACCTGCGCAATGCGCAGCTCGACATCGAGCAGGTGGTCGAGCAGGTACGCGACCTCGGCGGGCAACGCGCGCGGCGCATTCGCATGGCCTGCACCGAGGGCTTCGCGGGGCATTTCATGCCGCTGGTGATGCGCAGCTTCGAGACGGCGAATCCGGGCTGCCAGCTCGAACTGCACGTGGGCTCGCCCGACGGCGTGAGCGCGCTGCTGGCACGCGGCGAGACCGACATCGCACTCAAGTACGTGGTTGCGCCCGAGCCGGGCTTGAAGATCGAGCACACGGCCACCGCGCCGGTGTACGCGGTGCTGCGCCCCGACCATCCGCTGGCGCGCCAGCGCGTGGTGTCGGTGGCCGACGCAGTGCGCTATCCGCTGGCCGTGGGCGACAGGGGCGTGACCGCGCGCCAGCTGTTCGACCAGGCCTGCAGCCTGCAGGGGCTGCAGTACCACGCGCTGTTCGTGAGCAATTTCTCTTCAGTGCTGCTGCCCTTGCTGCGCACGCCCGACGTGATGCTGTCGGGCCTGCTCACGGTGATGCACCTGATCGACGCGGGCACGGTGGTGGCGCGGCCCTTTGCGGAGGCGCCGCTGCAGCAGCGCCAGTTGCAGGTGCTGGCGCTCGAAGGCCGCACGCTGCCGCCGCTGGCGCAGGACTTCGTGCGGCACCTGGTGAGCGCGATCGCCAGCGCGGGCCGGCGCAAGCTGGGGCGCGCGCGGGCCGCTGCGGCCTGAAAAAGCTCTTCAGCCCAGCGCGTTGATGTCCGCCGGATCGAGCAGCACCTTCGGCGCGCCGTTGCGCGCCACGGCCAGCATGGCGCGGCCGATCTTCTCGGTGGTCGTCACCTTGTTCGGCCACAGGCTGTGGGCCAGCCCGAGCACGGGCCTGAGCACGACGATCGCAGCGTCATAGAGCGGCGTCTTCGAGCGAATGCCATGCAGCGGCTGGATCATGCCGGGGCGGAACATGTAGGCCGCCTTGAACGGCAGGCGCAGCAAGGCGTTTTCGGTCGCGCCCTTCACGCGCGCCCACATGCTGCTGCCGCGCTCGCTGCTGTCGGTGCCGGCACCCGTCACGTAGGTGAAAGTCATGGCCGGGTTGAGCCGCGCGAGCACGGTGGCGGCGGCCAGCGTCAGGTCGTAGGTGATGCGCTTGTACTCGGGCTCCTTCATGCCGACCGACGACACGCCGAGGCAGAAGAAGCAGGCGTCGAAGCCCTGCAGTTGCGGCTCGATGGCGCTGTAGTCGTACATGTCCTTGTGGACCAGGTCGCGCAGCTTGGGATGCTGCTGCCCCGTGGCATTGCGGCCGACCGCGACGACGCTCTCGACGTCGGACGCCAGAAGGCACTCGCGCAGCACACCCTGCCCCACCATGCCGGTGGCGCCGAAGATCAGGATTTTCATGACGGAGCTTCCGGTCAGACCGTGAAGACGGTCGGTTTCTTGTTGAGCACGGCGAGCAGCAGGTCGACGTCAAGGCTCGAAGGCTTCGGCGGCTGCAGCGCGGAGAGCATGCGCGACAGCGTCTCGGCATGCGGCAGCAGCGGGCCCAGAAAGCGCGTGCCGTCGGCGCCCGCAACCAGCAGGGTCGGGAAGGTCTCTACGTCGAAGGCGTCGGCGATGTCTGCGTGGTCTTCGATGTCGACCCAGGCAAAGCGGAACTGCGGATGCGCGCGCGCCACCTCTTCGAGCAGCGGCCGGTAGTCGCGGCAGGTGCCGCACCATTCGGCGCAAAGGCACACGACCCAAGGCGCATCGTTGCTGGCCGGCTCGACGGATTCGGGGGTGCTTGGAAGGGCGCTCAAGGCTGATGCGTCGGTGGTGTGATCGGAAGGCCGGGGTGGTGCGGCCGGAAGGTCGTGGCTATTATGGACAAAGCCCTCATCCGCCGGGACCACCGGGTTTCAGGGGCACAGGAGACTCGCACGATGAACACCACGACCGCCCCAGAATCTGCCGTCGATCCGCGTCAATTCAAGAGCTTTGCGCAGTTCTATCCCTTCTACCTGACCGAGCATGCCAACCTCACCTGCAGGCGGCTGCACTTCGCGGGCTCGACCATTTCGCTGCTGTGCCTGGTGGCGCTGGTGGTCACGCTCAACCCGCTGTGGCTGCTGGCCGGGCTGGTGGCGGGCTACGGCTTTGCCTGGGTCGGGCACTTCGGGTTCGAGAAGAACAAGCCGGCCTCGTTCAAGCGGCCGCTTTACTCCTTCATGGGCGACTGGGCCATGTACCGCGACATCTGGCTCGGTCGGGTGAAGATCTAGATCAGGAGCACGTCGCCCAGGCGCAGCGAGCGCAGCGGACCCTTCTGCCAGAGGTCTTCGAGCGGCTCGGCCTGCGGCATCAGCAGTTCCTTCAGCAGCGGCTCGATGGGCGTCGAAGGGTCAGCGAGCAGCACGTAGCGCGGGTCTTCGTTGGCGGGCTCTTCCGCCAGCGGCGCGATCCAGTCGAGTGCCACCAGTGTTTCGAGCACCGGCGCCAGTTGCAGCGCATCGACCCGCATGCGCGTGACCAGTTCAGTCGCGCCCATACCCTTGGCCGGCGTGGCCTGCGCGCGGGCCAGGTGCTGAAGCGCTTCCATTGCCAGCTGCAGGGGCCAGCCCGCGGTGCCACCGCGCCGTGCCACGCCCGTGAGCAGGCTGGGCAAGTAGGCTGCGATGACCGCGCCGAGCAGCACGATCACCCAGGCCACGTAGATCCACACGAGCAGGATCGGCACCGTGGCAAAGGCGCCGTACAGCACCGAATAGGTCGGCACCAGGCTCAGGTAGTAGGCCAGCACGCGCTTGGCGATTTCAATGGCGGCGGCCACGAAGATGCCTCCGGCCCATGCATGCGACCAGCGCACGTTGGTGTTGGGCACGTAGTGGTAGAGCGACGCCATGCCGACCGCGAGCAGCGCGAACTCGAAGGTGTCGAAGAACAGCTTGACCATGCCGCGCCCCACCACGTCGCTGGTGGCCGAGACCACGTACGAAGTGGTCGACAGGCTCACCGCAAGGATGATCGGCCCCAGCGTGATGGCCGCCCAGTAGATGAGCACCCGCTGCGCGAACGGCCGCGGCGAGCGTACGCGCCAGATGTTGTTGAGCGTCTTGTCGATGGTGAGGATCAGCGCGATGGCGGTGATCAGCAGCACGATCAGGCCCGCGATGCCCAGCCCGCTGGCCTTGCTCGCGAACTGGTTCAGGTAGCCCAGCACCTGCCGTGCGATGTTGTCGGGAATCAGGCTCTCGATGAGCCAGCGCTGCAGTCGGCCCTGCATCTTCGCGAACATCGGGAACACGGTGAACAGCGCCAGCGCCACGGTGAAGAACGGCACCATTGCGATGGTGGTGGTGAAGGTCAGGCTGCTGGCCGTGAGGCCGAGCCGGTCTTCGCGAAAACGCTCGCCCAGCACCGCTGCGGTGTTGCGCCACGGAAAGCGCGAAAGATCCCTCCAGAGTTGCCTGCGATTCATGGCGGCTATCATGCCATCCGCTCTTTTTGTCGCCGCTGGCCGCCTGCCGGGCGCTCTCTTCTCTTCGCCGCCCAACGTGTCCGACACTCCGCTCCCGCCCTCTTCCGTTCGCGCGACCCGCTGGGCCGCCGTGGGCAGCCTCGTCGGCCTTATCGTGCTGGGCCTGGCCTGGGAGCTGTGGCTGGCGCCGCTGCGCCCGGGTGGCTCGCTGCTGGCGCTGAAGGTGCTGCCGCTCGTCATTCCGCTAGCGGGTCTGTGGAAGAACCGCATGTACACCTACCGCTGGGTCAGCCTGATGATCTGGCTCTATTTCACCGAGGGCGTTGTGCGCGCCTGGAGC
The DNA here is from genome assembly GCF_051992195.1 of Variovorax sp. YR566. Lineage (NCBI taxonomy): Bacteria > Pseudomonadati > Pseudomonadota > Betaproteobacteria > Burkholderiales > Comamonadaceae > Variovorax > Variovorax sp. YR566. The sequence goes on from NZ_CP197092.1 coordinate 5,082,050, forward strand.
GACACCAACGGCGTGGGCCAGGTGCTCGCGCTCGTCGAGGTGCTGCTGTGCCTCGTGCTCTTCGCGGCCTGCGCATGGCATGTGCGGCTGCGCCTGCGCCACGCCAAGAACGCTGCCCGCCAACTGGAGGCTTCCGCCCAATGACCACTGCTGCTTCTTCTTCCCTGATCGATCAACTGCGCGCCATCGTCGGCGCGGCGAACGTGCTGAACGAGGGCGACCTCACTGCCTACGAGCAGGACTGGCGCAAGCGCGCGCGCGGCAAGTCGCTGGCCGTGGTGCGGCCCGGCACCACGCAGCAGGTGGCCGATGTGGTGAAGGCCTGCGCGGCGGCCGGCACCGCCGTCATTCCGCAGGGCGGCAACACTGGCCTGGCGGTCGGCTCCATTCCGGACGAGAGCGGCACGCAGGTGGTGCTGAGCCTGCAGCGCCTGAACGCGATCCGCACCATCGATGGCGCCAACCTCACGATGACCGTCGAGGCCGGCTGCATTCTTCAAACGCTGCAGGAGACCGCCGAGAAGGCCGGCTTCCTCTTCCCGCTGAGCCTCGCGGCCGAAGGCAGCTGCACCATCGGCGGCAACCTCGCGACCAACGCGGGCGGCACGCAGGTGGTTCGCTACGGCAACACGCGCGAGCTGTGCCTGGGCCTCGAAGTGGTCACGCCGCAGGGCGAGATCTGGGAAGGCACCAGCGGCCTGCGCAAGGACAACACCGGCTACGACCTGCGCGACCTCGTCATCGGCAGCGAAGGCACGCTCGGCATCATCACCGCCGCGACCATGAAGCTCTACCCGCTGCCGGCCGCGCAACTCACGGCCTGGGCCGCGGTGCCCTCGCTCGACCATGCGGTCACGCTGCTGGGCCTTGCGCACAAGCACCTGGGCTCGGGCCTCACGGGCTTCGAGGTGATGGGCAAGTTTGCACTGAGCCTGGTCGACAAGCACATGCCGCAGCTGCGCGTGCCCTTCATCAAGGATGAGGCCGTGCCGTACTGTGTGCTGCTCGAAAACTCCGACAGCGAATCCGAAGACCACGCGCGCGCACGCTTCGAGGCGCTGCTCGAAACCGCCTTCGAAGACGGCTGCGTCACCGACGCGGTGGTGGCCGAGAACCTCACGCAGGCGCACCAGCTATGGCACATCCGCGAAAGCATTCCGCTCGCGCAGGCCGAGGAAGGCCTGAACATCAAGCACGACATCTCGATTCCGGTGTCGCGCATCCCGGCCTTCGTGCAGGAAACCGATGCGCTGCTGGCGCGCGAGATCGCCGGTGTACGGCTGGTGAACTTCGGCCACCTGGGCGACGGCAACCTGCACTACAACGTGCAGGCGCCGGAGAACATCGACACCAAGGCGTTCCTGAAGAACGAGGAAGAGCGCATCAACACGCTGGTGTACGACGCGGTCGAGAAGTTCGGCGGCTCGTTCTCGGCCGAGCATGGCGTGGGCTCGCTCAAGGTCGACAAGCTGGAAAAGCACAAGTCGCCTGTGGCGCTGGAGATGATGCGGGCGATCAAACGCGGGCTCGATCCGAAGAACATCCTCAACCCGGGCCGCGTGATCCGGGTCTAGCCTGACCCGGCTTGCAGACCGCGTTCAATCGAGCCCGGTCTTCCCCGGTGCCCAGTAGGCCTTGGCCTTGATGCGCCGCGCTTCGACGCCCTGCGCCTTGAGCGCTCGACTCACCTGCTGGATCGACGCGGCCTTGCCGGTCAGCACATAGTGCGTGCTGCCGTCCATGGGCGGCACCATCGCGGCCAGCAGCTCGCCGATATGCGAATCGTCGGCGCGGCGCTCCATCAGCGCGAGCGGCTGGATGCCCAGCGCATCCAGTACCTGACGCGATTCGGCGATGGCGTTCACCTCGAACACGGCGCGAACGCCCTGCCCGGGCGCATCCCTGCCGCACAGCGACGCCGCGAGGCCAAAGGAGGTCTCGTCGCCGAAGAGGATCGTCGACGCCGGCAGCGGCTCGAGTTCCAGCGAGCGGCGCGGCCCGAACACCTGCTGTTCGTCGCCGGGCCGGGTGCGGCGCACCCATTCGCTGCCCGGCCCCTCGCCGTGCGCAAACGCCACGATGCGCATGACGCCGCGCGCCACATCCAAGGACGCGGGGGTGTAGGTGCGCGCCTCGAATGTGCCGCCGGCCTTGATCTGGAGCTTCTGGCCAGGCGACCAGCGATGGCCTTCGAAAGCCGCGCCTTCGAGGTCGATGAACCGGAAGTGCGTCGACAGGCTGGTGGCCGCAATGACACGCACCGGACGCAGGAACAGGCGGGTGAACGTGCGTTCGATCAGCCCGGGTTGGGGGGCATCAGGCGAAGGCGCCGCGAAACGGGAAGAAGACATAAGAAGGAACTCTCTGGACAGTGAGTGGATGCGGCAACGCCGCGAGAATCTGACAAGTTAGTTTCGACAGCCAGTGGCAAAAGTGGCAAAGGCGGCTCATCCGCGACGCGCCACAGTCATGTCTTCGGCTAACAATTCAGTGATACACTCCAATAAGAATAGTTCTTATTCACCCCTCCCGGGGATTTTCAAAACCAAATGCTTCTGCGGCCAGCTCGCCTCTTCCCATTCGGAAAGTCGAGGCGAATCCGTCGGTGCGTTCTGGCGAGCGGCCCCGGGGTCCATCGTCGATGCTTGCGAGAAGGCGGCCGGATGCGCGACCTCGTTCAGGAACTGGTAGCTCACTACGCGGACTTGCGCCGGCAGCTCACTCGCGACCTGAGAGACCCGCACTACGCGGCCGACATCGCGCAGTCCAGCTTCGAGCGGGTCTATGCGGCCTCGCTCAAGACGCGCGGCGGCAATCGCGGCGATGCCCTGCCCGATCTGCAGGACGCCGCCTATTCCATCGAATCGCCCCGCGCCCTGCTGTTTCGCGTGGCGCGCAACCTGTGCGTCGACGATGCACGCCGGCGCAAGGTCGCGCAGGAATGGGTCAGCACGCATGCTGGCATCGGCACGCACCAGACGGCCCAGTCCAGCGAATACGTCGTGGCCCAGCAACGGGTGCTGGCGCGAGTGGTCGAAACCATGGAACAACTGCCGCCGCGCCGGCGCGAGGTGTTCCTGTTGTTCCGCGCCTACGGCCACACGCGCGCTGAAATTGCGCAGCGGCTGAACATCACCGAGATGGCCGTGGCCAAGCACCTGCTGCGCGCCACCATCGATTGCTCGCGCGTGTTCGCCGAACTGCGCTCGGAGCTGATCGAGCCGCAGGTCGTGCTGAGCCGGCCGGGCTTCGACGCGGCGCTGGCCGAAGACTTCTCGTGAACGGCGGCAGCATGGCGGCAGGCGCTCCTCCGCGCGAACGGCTGATCGAGCGCGCGCTCGCGCTGATCGTCGAAGGAGAGATCGCACCCGGCGAGGCCGCGGGCCGCGCCCGCGCGTTGCTCAACCAGTGGCGCGGCAAATCGGCGGAACATGCAGCGGCCGTGCAGGAGGCACGCGAGCGCTGGGACGCACTCGGCGGCATGGCGAGCGACTTGCGCGCGCACTTCGACGAACCCGACGCCGCGCTGATGGCCAACGCGGCCGCCACTGCCGCCGCATCGACGCACCGGCAGCAGCGCCGCAAGATGTTGCTTTCGGTCGCCGCCTTGCTGGGCACCGGCCTGGTCGCGGGCCGGGGCGTGCAGTGGTACTGGCAGCAACCCGTGTTCCGCGCAGCCTACGAAACCCGTACCGCGCAGATGCTGAAGGTGACGCTGACCGACGGCCGAAGCGGCGCGCCCGGCAGCCAGCTCGACCTGGCACCGCAGAGCGCGATCGACGTGGCGCTCTATCGCCAGCACCGCGCCGTCGACATGGCGCACGGCGAAGTGCGCTTCGAGGTGGCGCGCGATGCAGACCGCCCTTTCAGGGTCCGCACGCGCGGCGCCACCATCGAAGTGGTCGGCACCGCGTTCACCGTGCGCGACCGTGGCGGCCCGATCACCGTGGGCGTGGAGCATGGCCATGTGCGCGTGCACATGCCGCCGCGCGACGGGTCCACCGGCGCGGAGACGGAAGTGATCGACCTGCGCATGGGAGACCTGCTTGAAATCGACGACGGCCGTGCCGCCGCAGTGCGGCAAACCGACACGGCAGCCCTGTCCGCGTGGCGCAATGGCTGGCTCGTCTTCGAGAACACACCGCTCGGCGACGCTCTGGCCGCGGTCAACAGCTATCGCGCACGGCCCATCGTCAGCACGAGTTCGCGCGTCGACGCGATGCGGCTGTCGGGCCGTTTCCGCACCAACGATTCCGACGGCCTCGTGGCCGCCCTGCCGACGATCCTGCCTCTGGCCGCCGAACCGCAGCCGGACGGCAGCGTGACCCTGCGAACGCGCTGAGTCCTTCGCCGCGTCAGGCGCCGCGCACATTCCCCACGGGGTGGCCGGACTGCACCAGACCCCACTCCGCCAGCGCGATGTCGAGCGCGCGCAGGTGCCGGGGGTCTTTCCCGAGCCATCGGGCCAGTTCCTCCGTGTTCTGCAGGGTCGGCGAGGCGTGCATGCAAGCGAAAAGCGACGCCGCGGTGCGGACGCATTCATCGGGCACGAGGCAGTGCGCGGCCAACCCGGCGCGCCTCATTCGAGCCCGCCCGTGGGCGGATGAAAATTCCTGCGGCGGCTGACGACCAGGGCGGCGCCCGCCAATGCCCAGAGGCGCAGGGCGCGGTCGAATGCGGGCGGATGCGCCTGGTCTTCCCGCAGCCAGTGCGTCAGCTTCAACGCGCCCGTGCGGCATGGATTCTCTCGGAGGTCCATGTAGAGCCGCCATGCGGTCTCCTCGGCGGACGGCGCCTCCGGATGGTTTTGCGGGGCCACTGCTACTCCAGGCGCTGTGTTGTTGATTCAGGGGGATGACCGTCGAGGCCGATGCGCACCGGAAAATGCCGGCGCGCAGGCGTCTAGAGAAAAAGACGATCCGCGGCCCCGAATGTTCAAGGAGGCCGGCCCGGCGATGCAGGGCCACGAGCGTCAAACGCATTCGGCATGTCCTTCGACTGCGGCGAGTGCGGCATCCGCGCACCGGGCCTGCCGCCATCCGCCGCCCATCGCACGGTAGAGCGAGACCCGTGCCTGCAAGCGCGCCATGCGCAACTGGACCGCCAGGTCCTGCGCGGTGTAGAGGGTGCGCTGCGCGTCGAGCAAGGTCAGCAGTGTCTCGGCGCCCGCACGGTAGCGGGCCTCCGACAGATCTGCCGCGCGGCGCGCCTCGGCCAGTTCGGCGCCTTGCGCCGTTGCCTGCGCATCGATGGCCGACACGCCGTTCAGCGCAGTCTCCGCGTCCGCGAACGCACCGACGATCGCGCCCCGGTAGGCGGCCAGCAATTCTTCGCGCTTCGCCTCGGCCAGGCGTTGGCCGCCCGCCAGTCGCCCTCCATCGAAGACCGGCGCGGTCAGGCCGGCTGCCAGGCTGTAGAGCGGGTTGTCGAAGAGCCTGCCGAAGCGGCTATCTCCGGTGCCTACCGTGGCGCTCAGGGAGACGGTCGGCAGCAGCGCAGCGCGCGCCGCCAGCACGTTGGCATCGGCCGCAGCCAGATGCGCCTCCGCGCGTGCGATGTCCGGACGCCGCACCAGCAATGCAGAAGGCGCGCCCGCGCCGACGACGGGAACCTGAAGCGCATCGAGCCGCGGCCCCCGCAGTTCGAACGCCGGCGCCGCAGTGCCCAGCAGCAGCGCCAGCGCGGTCTCGGCGTCGCCCGCCTGCTGATGCAGCGCTGCGAGCGCACGTTGCTGCGCGGCCACCAGACCGCGCTGCTGTGCAAGATCCAGCGGCGACACTGCGCCGGCGCGGCTGCGGGACTCCACCAGCGCCAGCACGCGGCGCGCGTTGTCGAGGTTGCGTGCCGCAATTTCGGCGCGTTCGCGCAGGGCCAGCGCCAGCAGCCAGGTGGCGGCGACATCGGCTGTCACGGTGAGCCGCACCGTGTCGCGGTCGAAGGCGCTTGCGCGCAAGCCCTGCAGCGCTTCGTCGCGCAGCGCGGCATCGCGGCCCCACAGGTCGAGTTCATAGCTGGCGGCAAAACCCGCCGCATAAGTGCTGCCGGCAACCGTTGCATTGCCGCCCAGGCGGCCCTCGCGACTTGCGCCGAGAGTGCCCGTCACCTGCGGCCGCAGCGCCGCGCCGGCGATGCGCGCCCGCGCGTCGGCCTGCCGCACCCGCGCGACAGCGGCCGCGAGATCGTTGCTTTGCGATTGCGCACGCGCAATCAGCGCGTCGAGTTCCGTGCTGCCGAAACTGCGCCACCACTGCACATCGACCGGCTCCGTGTCGCCAAGTACCTGCGCATGTCGCCATGCGGAGGGAAGCTCCACCGCGCGCCCGGCGCGATCGCCATGCAGCGCGCAGCCCGACGACAGCGCCGCACACAACAAAGCCGCCCACCAGCCGCATCCAGAGCGCGTTCGCAGCAACACCATCATTCCCCCGCCAGCGCCACCACAGGGTCCAGCCGCGCAGCGTTGCGCGCCGGCATGAACCCGAAGATCACGCCCGTCAGCACCGCGCAGCCGAACGCACCCACGCTCGCCGCCAGCGAGAACAGCACCGGCACGCCGGCCAGCATCAGCCCCACGACGATGCCCAGCCCGGCAACAACGCCCACGGTGCCGCCCACCGACGTCACCAGCACCGCCTCGGTCATGAACTGCCGCAGGATGTCCCGCTGGCGCGCGCCCGTCGCCACGCGGATGCCGATTTCGCGCGTGCGCTCGCGCACCGTCATGAGCATCACGTTCATCACGCCGATACCGCCCACGATCAGCGACACGATGGCGATCAGCCCCAGCATCAGCGTCATGGCGCGCGCGGTTTCGGTCTGCACGCGCAGCGCCTCGACGCGGTTCCATATCAGCACGTGGCGCCCGGCCTGCTGCCGTTCGAGCTGCGCCTCGATGGCGGTGGCCGTTTCCTGCGCCTTGTCGATGTCGCGCACCTGCACTGCAAGCCATGTCGGGTGGGGATGGCCGTAGACGCGCGTGGCCGCGGAAGACAGTGGCACAACCACCCGGTCGTCCTGGTCCTCGCCGTTGGTGGCGCCCTTCGACGCCAGCACGCCGACGACCTGGAACGGCACCTTGTCCACCAGGATGTCCTGTCCGACGGGGTCCTGCCCGTCGGCGAACAGGCGCTGGCGCACCGTCTCGCCGATCACCGCGACCTTGGCGATGCGCCGTTCGTCCTCGGCGTCGAACATCACTCCCCGACTCACGCCCCAGCCGAGCACTCGCGAGAAATCGACCGTGGCGCCGCCGCCCTCGGTGAGGTGGTCGATATTGCCGCGGCGCACGACCACCCTGTCTTCGATGTAGGGCGCGACGCCTTCGACATTGGGCAGCGCGCGAACGGCCAGCGCGTCGTCCAGCGTGAGCGGCGCGCTCGGATTGCGCAGGCTGGCGAGCTGCACGGAAACGAACATGGTGCGGGTGCCGAAGGTCTCGAACTGCGCCATCACCTTCCGCTGCGAGCCGCCGCCGACCGCCAGCATCACGATGACCGAAGCCACGCCGATCACGATGCCCAGCAGCGTGAGCCCGGTGCGGAACCGGTTGCTCCACATCACGCGCCATGCGGCCCGTGTCGCCTCGCGAATGTCGGCAGGCAGCGAGGCGCCGCCAGTGACCGATGGACGACTGAAGACCGGGGCCGGCACGGCAGCGATTGCCGCCGCGCCTTCGCCGGTGTGCTCACCCGAGTCCGCCACGATGCGCCCGTCCCGGATCTCGATGATCCGCCGCGCCTGCGCGGCCACCGAGCGGTCGTGCGTGATGAGGATGATGGTGTGGCCCGCATCCGCCAGTTCGTGCAGCAGCGCCATCACTTCGGCGCCGCTTTTGCTGTCGAGCGCACCTGTGGGCTCGTCGGCCAGGATGATGCGCCCGCCGTTCATCAGCGCACGCGCGATCGCCACGCGCTGCTGCTGCCCGCCCGACAGCTGGTGCGGGCGATGGTCGAGCCGCGCGCCCATGTCCAGCCGTTCGAGCAGTGCGGTGGCGCGCGCACGCCGTTCGGCCTCCGACATGCCGGCATAGAGCGCGGGAATTTCCGTGTTCTCGCGCGCCGACTCGCTGGGCACCAGGTGGTAGCCCTGGAACACGAAACCGAAGGCCTCGCGGCGCAGCCAGGCGAGCGCGTCGGCATCGAAGCTGGCCACGTCCTGGCCGTCGAACAGGTAGCGCCCGGCGCTCGGCCGATCGAGGCAACCCAGGATGTGCATCAGCGTGGACTTGCCGGAGCCCGAAGCACCGACGACGGCCACGAACTCTCCCGCGTACAGGCGCAACGAGATGCCATGCAGCACGGTCGTTGCCGGGCTGCCCGCCCCTTCTTCCTTGCCGCCCCGGCCACCGCGCCCGCCGTACGACTTGCGAATGCCCTGCAGCTCGATCAGCGGCCGCGGCGCATCGCCCGGCGCATGCGCTGCGGTCGTCATGGCTTCAGAGCCCTGGCGGCGATGACGATGCGGTCTCCGGCCTGCGCGCCTTCCAGCACCTGCGCAGCGAGCCGGTTGCGCACGCCGACGCGCAGTTGCCGAACCTCGACCTTGCCATCGGGGCGAAGCACGCGCGCCGTGAAGCGGTCGCTGCTGCCGGCCACCGGCACCAGCGCGGCGAGCGGCACCGAAAGCGCGTCTTTTTCGGCGTACTCGACGAAGGCGACCTTGGCCGTCATCTGCGGCATGAGCTCGCCGTCGGCGTTGTCGACATCGAACAGCGCCGTGTAGACCACCACCTTGCTCGCCGCGGCGGAAGGCTTGGCGCTGCTGTCGCTGCCCGTCTTGCTCTCGGGCACCGGCGGCGCGGGCAGCAGCTGCCGCACGTGCCCCTGCCAACGGCGCTGGCTCTCGCCGAGCGTGGTGAAGTAGACCGGCATGCCGGTCTTGATGCGCCGCACGTCGGCCTCGGAAACCTCCGACCACACCGTCATCGAAGACAGGTCTGCGATGCGCAGCACATTGGGCGTCTGGTAGGTCGCGTTCAGCGTCTGGCCCTCGCGCGCCTCCACCGACACGACGGTGCCGGCCATCGGCGCGTAGATGCTGGTGTAGCCGAGCCGAGCCTCGTCGGCCTTCAGCGTCGCCTGGGTCTGCGCGATCTGCGCCTCGAGCTGTCTTACGCGCGCACCGGCCGACGCCAGCGCGGCTTGCGCGGCCTGCACGTCCTCGTCCCGCGTGGCGCCGTCGGCAGCCATCTGGCGTTGTCTCGCATGCTGCTGCTGCGCCAGCACGTGCTGGGCCTGCTGGTCGTCGCGCTGCGCGCGCAGCCCCGCCAGCGAGGCACGGCCCGCATCGACCGTGGCCCGCTGCACGCTGGGATCGATCTCCACCAGCAACTGCCCCCGCTTGACGACGTCGCCCGGCTGCACATGCAGCCGAAGGATCTGCCCGGAGACCTGCGCGCCCACGTCCACGTAGTGCCGCGGCTGCAGCACCCCGAGTGCCGAGACGCTGGACTCGATGGTGCCGCGCGCGACCGGCACGGAGTCGACGTCCATCGGCTCGCCCCTTCCCCAGAGCAACCCCGCGCCGGCTGCCGCGCAAAGGGACACGAGCACCGCGGCGACCGCACGGCGGCGCCAGGCGCCTTGACGCACATCACTCACGCCGGCTCCTCGTCAAGCGGCAAGGCGCTGCGCGCGCGGGCGAGCCCGGAAGCCCACGAGCGGCAGCATCCTGCCGTGCTCGCGCGACGACTGGTGCTCGCTCGACGACTCCCCCCTGGACCGGTGCTCGCAGGACGAACAGGAGCCGTGGATCTGCACGTCGAAGGTGCCCGCCAGCGGCAGGCCCTTGCTCTGGGCCACGCGCATCAGCGCCTCGTGAAGCTCGCGGTCCTGCACCTCGGTGAACGTGCCGCATCCGTTGCAGCGCATGCGCACGCTCAAGGCGTCGGCATCCGCACCGGGCGCGGCGTAGCGGAACACCGCCAGCGCACCGCCGCGGCTGCGCGCCCATTCGCGCTCGACAAGCCCCGAATGTTCGAACTCCTTGAGGATGCGGTAGACCGTGGTCAGGCTGGCCGAGGTGCCGCGCAGCAGCATGCGGCGAAAGACTTCTTCACCGCGCTGCCATTCGCTGCCCGCGTCCGCCAGCGTCTGGAGCACGCACAGCCGGACCACGGACGGCCGGATTCGCGCCGCCCGCAGTTGCGACATGAACACCGGCCGCTGCGTATCGTTGGTTTGCGGGCCGTCGGTCATGCAGCAAGACTCTCCAGGTGGGCGCGAGGCCGGTCGTCCGCGATGCGGCCGGCGCTCATGGTGATGATGCGGTCGGCCAGGTGGAAGTAGCGGTCGTCGTGCGAGATCACCACCAGCAGGTGTCCCTTGGCACGCAGCTCGGGCAGCAACTCGGTATAGAACAGGTTGCGGAAGGTCGGGTCCTGGTCGGCGGCCCATTCGTCGAACACCAGCACCGGGCGCCCCTCGAGGTAGGCATGCACCAGCGCCAGCCGCTTGCGCTGGCCGGTCGACAGGTCCGTGGTGGTGAACGCACCGTTCTTCAGGCTCACCTTGTGTGCGATTTCCAGGCGCTCCAGGTAGGGCAAGGCGCGCTGCGGCAGCACCTGCATGCTGGCCTCGCCCTGCTCTTCGTCCGGGCCGGCTGCGAGGTCCTCGAACAGGTAGAAGTCGGAAAACACCGTGGTGAAGAGCTGGCGGTAGTCGTCGCGGCGCTCGGGGCCCACCGGGGTGCCGTCGATTGCCACCTCGCCTTCGTGCGGCGCGTACAGGCCGAGCAGCAGCTTGATCAGCGTGGTCTTGCCGGAGCCGTTGTCGCCCACCACGAACACCATCTCGCCGCGGCGAAGCCGCAGGTCGATCGGCCCGAGCGCGAAGGCCTCGCCGCCCTCGGGCGCATCGAAGGCATAACGCACGCCGCGCAGTGCGATCTCGTGCTCGAACTTCAGCTCGCTGCCGGCATGGCCGACGTGCAGGTGCGGCTCCGGCGTGGCGAAGCGCGCCGACAGGTCGGCAATGCGCCGGAATGCGACCCGCGCGCGCCCCACGGCAGGCAGGGCACCGGCGATCTGGTCCATCGGCCCCTTGAGGAACAGCAGCACCAGCACGAAGCCGCTGAGCACCGCGGGCTCGGTCGGGCGGAACGAGGCCCAGCCCAGGATCAGCGCGATCAGCAGGAAGAACAGGCCCGAACCGAATGCGGCGGCAATGACGAAGGTGTTGATCGCGCGCCCGTTGACCGTGCGGATGTTGTCGACGATGCGCTCGATCTGGCCACCGAACATGCGCTGGCGGCGCACGCGGTGCATGCGCAGCTCCTTGGCGCCCTCGCTGATCGCGCGGTAGGCCTTGTGCAACTGGTCTTCATGTTCGCGCGCCTTCCAGAAACCGCTCACCCCGCGGAACTGCGCCATGGCCTGCACCGTCGCGCCGATCGCCAGCGCCACCAGCAGCACACCGAACAGCGGCAGCGACAGGTAGGCCAGGTAGGCCAGGCAGCCGAGCGCCGTAACGCAGGCGATCAGCGTCGCGGACAGCGCGAACGCCACGTCGCTGACCATGTCCACGTCCTGCGACAGCACCGGCATCAGCCTGTGGGTGCGGTAGCGCTCCAGCGCATCGATGGGCGCCGAAAGGATCTTCTGCGCCAGGCTCTTGCGGACCTGCGCGACCACCCGCTGGCCGACGAAGTTGGTCGAGACATCGGACACCATGCGCCCGAACAGCGCCACCGCGCACAGCCCGATGAACGTCAGCAGCAGGCCGCCGGACAGACCGCCCTGCCGGTTGAGCACCTGGTTGATGGTGCTCAGCAGCGCGACCGTGGCCGCGCCCGCGCCGATGCCCGTGACCGCCGACAGCAGGATCCACGGCAGGAACGGCTTGAGCAGGCGTGCGAACTCGCCGTCGGGAGCGGGGGCAGTTGTCATGCAAGAACTCTTTCCGCCCTTGGGCGACTGGGGTCCGGCGGCATGGGCAAGCCCTGCCGCTGGACGCGAAACGGATGGATGCACCCCTGCCGCGCCGGCTGGGCCACAGGGCTGCGGGCGGCAACGGACCGCCTGTACCCCACTTGACGGGTGGCCCGCGCAAATGTTCACGCCGCGCCGCATGAACACCTGCGCGGCCCATCCGTCCTAGCTTCATGCCCCCTGCAAACCGCCGCACCGCCGGCGCCCCCTCTTTCGCGACGACGCCATGATCGCCATGCTGGAACCCCTGTTCCAGGGCAACCTGGCGCCGCACGGCGAGGCGCTGCAGTGCGCGCCGCAGCCGCCCGCGGGCGCGCTGCGCGTTGCCGACCTGGTGCACTCGCCCGAACTGCTGGGCCGTGTACTGCGTCTGCATGCGTCGCACCTGGGGGTCGAGGGCAAGGACCTGCGCGCAGTGGCTTCGGCCTGGAGCCTGGACTACCTCGGCATGCTGCTGCCGCCGGTCGCGGCCGCGGCCAGCGTGCTGCAGCATGGATTTCCCGTTGCCGCCGACCAGGTCTGGGTGCGCCTCGGCCCGCACGCCCACCCGCTGAGCTTCCACATCCGCGAGCTGGGCCAGCCGCAACGCGGCGCGACCACCGAGGAGCGCTACTCGGCGCTGCTGCGGCAGCACCTGGAGCCGCTGTTCTCGGCGCTGTGCCGCCTGACGGGCATCGCCGCCAAGATCCTCTGGGGCAACGCGGCGCGCAACCTCGAACCGGTGCTCGACCAGGCGCTGGCGTTGACCGGCAGGTCGCCGCCGATCGCTGGCGACAGGCAGCAGTTGCTGCACAACCCCGCCTGGCCGGCATGGAGCAACCCCCTGCCCGGCCGGCAACGCGAAATCCGCGTGCGCCTCGAGGGTCGCGAGCGGACCGTGAAGCTGCACCGCCAGTGCTGCCTCTTCCATCTGTTGCCACGCGAAGGCTACTGCGGCGCTTGCCCGCTGTCGCCGGCGCACCGCTGACAACGCCATCACGCCATCACGTCATCACTTCTTCCATCCACCCATCCATCGAGCGCATATCCATGTCCAAGGCAAAACTCGTCTACATCATGTCCCTGAGGAATGCGGCGGCCGACAAGGCCGGCCAGTACATCGACTACAAGGGCGGGCAGCGCTACATGAAGTCCCCGCTGGAGTACCTGGCCGAGGCACTCGAGCGCACGCCGCTGGGCGATGCCTACTCGCTGGAGGCCGTGCTCTTCGACGACGACGAAGGCTCGCCGCGCGACCGCCAGGCGCTGCAGGACTACGGCTTCGGCTTCGATCCGGCCCGCCAATGGATCTACCCGGGCGACCTGCAGGTGCAGGGCCGCCGGGCCAACGACATCTTCCACAACGTACCGTCGACCTACCGGCGGCTGCCGCTGGACGCGGCCGCCGAGCGCGCAGCCGGAAAGAAGGAGTTCGAGCAGCGCCTGCTCGAGCGGCTCACCGCGCTGGAGGCCGACCTCGTCGTGCTCGACGGCCTGCTGGTGATCCTCGACCAGCTGGCGCGCCCCGAAAGCCCCTTCTTCCGCCGGATCGTGAACATCCATCCGGGCATCACGCGCCTGGAGTCGCCGTTCGAGCGCCGCGGCGCCTGGGCCACGCTCGACGCGCTGTACGGCGCCAAGGGCCAGCGGGTGGTCGACTGGCGCACGCGCGAGACGGTCGCGATCGAGCCGGTGCTGAAGACCGGCGCCTCCTTCCACTACGTGGACACCGGCATCGATTCGGGCGAAGTCATCTTCGACGTGCTGGGCACCGACATCGACCCCGCGGACACCATCCTCGAGCTGCGCTGGAACAACTTCAACCGCAGCCTCTTTCCCGCGCTCCACCAGGGCCTGGCCCTGATGGCCGAGACAGTGGAAGCGTGAACATCCCGCGCCGCCGAGCGTCTTCTTACACACGGCCCAGGGTGGGCTGCCGCATGCGGCGCGCCGCCCTCCACCACAGGAGTTGATTTCAATGCCACACGTCCATGATCTGGTCGGGATCGGGTTCGGCCCGTCCAACATCGCCCTGGCCATCGCCCTCGACGAAAAGCGCCATGCCTGCCGCCCGCTCGACGCGCTGTTCATCGAGAAGCAGCTGAGCTTCGCCTGGCACCCGCACATGCTGCTGGACCACGCGCACATGCAGATCTCCTTCCTGAAGGACCTGGCGACGCTGCGCAACCCGACCAGCCGCTTCACCTTCATCAACTACCTGCACGAAAAAGGCCGGTTGACCGACTTCGCCAACCTGAAGAGCTTCTTCCCCAGCCGCCACGAGTTCAACGACTACCTCTCGTGGGCCGCCGAGCAGTTCGAAGACGCCTGCGCCTACGGCGAAGAGGTGTTCGAGGTGCTGCCCGAAGAAAAGGGCGGCGAGGTGGCCCTGCTGCGCGTGCGCTCGCGCAACCATGCGGGCAAGCTGGTCGAGCGGCTCACGCGCAACCTCGTGGTCAGCATCGGCGGCATGGCGAACATCCCCGACGGCTTTCGCACACTCCGCAACGACCCGCGCGTCTTTCATTCGAGCAGCTACCTGCAGGGCATCGCACAGCTGCCGGACGCCCGCCGCATCGCCGTGGTGGGTGCGGGGCAGAGCGCGGCCGAGATCTTCATGGACCTGCAGGGCCGGCCCGGCGCGCCGCAGGTCGACCTCGTCACCCGCTCGCGCTCGATCCGCCCGGCCGACGACAGCCCCTTCGTGAACGAGATCTTCAACGCCGAGTTCACCGACTACACCTTCAGCCGCTCCGATGAGGAACGCGCCGCGCTCCTCGACGAGTTCTGGCACACCAACTATGCGGTGGCCGACCTGGAACTGATCCAGCAGATCTACAAGGCCTTCTACCAACAGCGGGTGACCGGCGGCAACCGCCTGCGCTTCCTGCGCCGGCACGACATCCGCAACGTCATGGCCGACGACCAGGGCGTGCACCTCACGCTGTGGGACCAGAACGCCCTGCGCGAGCACACCGTGCGCTACGACGCCGTGGTGCTCGCCACCGGCTATGTGCGAGAGCACCACAAGGCTCTGCTCGCGCCGCTGGCGGGCTATCTCGGCAGCTACGAGGTCGACCGGCACTACCGCGTCCTGGCCACGCCCGACTTCCATCCGGCCATCTACCTGCAAGGCGCCTGCGAGGATTCGCATGGCCTGAGCGACACCCTGCTGTCCGTCACCTCGGTCAGAACCGGCGAAATCGGCAGCGCCCTGCTGGCCACGCCGGCCGGCGCGGCAGTGCATCTCCGGCCGGAACCCGAGGCCGTCCAGAACTGAAATTCCGGCGCCGCACCCCGGCGTACTAAAGATTTGTGCAGGGAGAGTGTCTCTGTTTGATGAGTTCGAACGTCTTACTCATAGATGCGCCAGAGACCGGAAGTTGGGCCGGCATCCGCACCTGAATGTGAATGCGTCGTAATTCAAAAACTGGAGTTGTTCTTTTATGCGTCCCCTGCCTCGTCAACATCTGCTGAATGCCGCGCTTGCCGCGGCGTTCGGTTCCGTTCTCACCGTCTGGGCCCCGCTGGCTTCAGCGCAAGCGCAGGCTTCCGGCCAGGCCGTGGCGCAGGTGTTCGACGTGAAAGTGCCGTCGCAGGCACTCGGTGCAGCGCTCAACGAGCTCTCGCGCCAGACCAGCGTGCAGGTGTTTGCTGCCGGCGAGGTGGTCGCGGGCAAGAACTCGCGCGCCGTGCAAGGCAAGCTCACGGTCGATCAGGCCCTGGGCCAGATGCTCGCCGGCACCTCGCTCGAGGCGACGCGCGCCGCCAACGGCAGCTTCACGATCCGCCGCACCGCCGACCTTGCCAGCTCCCAGGGCACTCTGCCCGCGGTGCAGGTGGTGGCCAACGCCGACGAATCGCCCACCGGCCCGGTCACCGGCTACGTGGCCCGCCGCAGCAGCACGGCCACCAAGACCGACACGCCGGTGCTCGAAGTGCCGCAGTCGATCTCCATCATCGGCCGCAATGAAATGGAGGCGCGCGGCGCGCAGGACGTCATGGAGGCCATTCGCTACACGCCTGGCGTCACGACGAACACGTACGGCCCCGACAACCGTGGCTGGGAATACATCCTGCTGCGGGGCTTCAGCACTTCCGCCAACGGCGTCTATCGGGACGGGCTCGCCCAGCCGGCGTTCGGCCCCACCTACTACCTGAGCGAACCGTATGGGCTGGAGCGCGTGGAGGTATTGCGCGGCCCGTCGTCGATGGTGTTCGGCCAGGGCGACGCAGGCGGCATCGTCAACCGCGTGAGCAAGGAGCCGACCGGGGAGAAGAGCCGCGAAATCGAACTCCAGTACGGCAGCTACCAACGCAAGCAGCTGGCGTTCGACCTCGGCGACAAGATCGGCAACAACACCGACCTGAGCTATCGCCTGGTTGGCGTAGGCCTCGACAGCAACGACCAGGACAGATACCCCGACGGCCACAAGCTGAACCACACGCGCACCTACATCGCGCCTTCCGTGCGCTGGCAGCCCAATGCAACGACCTCGTTGACCGTCTTTGCGGAGTACCTCAAGAACAACACGTCTGAAGACCCGTACTACCTCACCCAGGACTACGTTCTCTACCCCGTGAAGGTGGGCGACTACAGCTTCGGCCAGCTCAAGCAGAAACAGGCCGCCATCGGCTACCGCTTCGAAACGGCCCTGAACGACACCTGGACCCTCCGCCAGAACTTCCGCTACAGCAGGATCGACTTGAACAGGCGAGCAGTCTGGGCCGGCTCGCTCGGCGATGACCAGCGCACGCTCTCCCGCGTTGCCAGAAGCTGGAACGACCCCGTGAACCTGGCAACGCTCGACACCAACGTGCAGGGCAAGCTGCAGTACGGCTCCGTCCAGCACACGGTGCTGCTCGGTTTCGACTACACCGACCAGAACGGCAAGCAGCGGCGTTTCCGCGGCGCGGCACCGGACCTCGACGTGCTTGCACCCGTCTACGGCCAGGCCGTGGCAACGCCCACCATCCCGGTGACCGATCTGTCGCAGTCGACGCGCCAGATCGGCATCTACGCCCAGGACCAGATCAAGTTCGGCGACAAATGGGTCTTCACCGTCGGTGGCCGCCAGGATCAGGTACGCCAGAGCACCAGCAACTACCTGAGCGAGACCTTCACCCGGAAGTCGGACAGTGCGTTCAGCGGCCGGGCAGGCCTTAGCTACCTGCTCGGCAACGGTTGGGCGCCCTACATGAGCTACACCACGTCCTTCCTGCCCAACAGCGGCGTCGACGCGAACAACCAGCCCTTCGATCCCAGCCGCGGCAAGCAGGTCGAGGTCGGCGTCAAGTTCCAGCCCGAAGGCACGCGCACCCTGTTCACCGCCGCGGCCTTCGACCTGCGCAAGACCAACGTGGTCACCTACGACCCGGCAACCTCCGAGGGGCGCCAGATCGGCAAGCAGCGCTCACGCGGCATCGAGCTGGAGGCCAAGGGCGAGCTCGCACCGGGCCTGAACATCGCTGCTGCCTACACCTGGCTGGACATGAAGGTGCTCGCCAGCGCCGATCCGGACGAAGTCGGCAAGATCCCGCCGCTCGTGCCCAAGCAGTCCGCATCGGTGTGGCTCGACTACACCCTGGGCAACGGCCTGGGCTTCGGCGGCGGCGTGCGCTACATCGGCAAACGCCAGAACGACGAGTACAACACCACGTTCGAACGCGGCGTGACGCTCGTCGATGCGGCCGTGCACTACGAAACCGGCCCGTGGCGCTTCGCGCTCAACGTCTCCAACCTGGCAAACAAGAAGTACAACTCGATCTGCTACCACGGCGAGTGCTACCAGGGCACCCTTCGCGCGGCGACCCTGACCGCCCGGTACAAGTTCTGATCGATCAGCCTCGCCCCCCGCGTGAATGCGGGGGGCAGGCCATCCATCAGCGCGCGCCTGCTGTCTCCCTGTCCTGCGCATCGCACATGGCCGCATGCAGATGACTCAACATCGCAGCGTGGCGCACGATGCCCTGATGGTCTGCATCCACTTCGACTGAAGCACGCGCTTCGCCGTCGAACTGCGACAGGAGCGCGGCCTTCTCCGCAGCCGCTCTTCCCTTCTTCCACCAGAAATGCGGCGCCACGTTCAGGCGCGGGAACGCGGCGATCTTTTCCGTGATCGCGTTCATGCGCCGGGTTGCGACGATCCCCTGGACGATGTCGGCCGTCTTCATGCTCATGCCGGCCGCGGCCACGATTTCTTCGACAGCGTCGCGCACGGTCTCGTCCGATGCTGAGCGGATTGGTTCGAACCTGTCGAGCATTGCGTCGACGGCCTCGCGGCCCATGCTGCCGTTCGCGGTGTCCAGAACGAAATCGCGGAAGTCCTGATACCAGCCGTCCGGATCGAAGCTCTCGTCCAGCAGGAAACTGTCGACCATGCCGAGGAAGGCGACGTCCACGCCCTCCTGCTCCAGCAGGCTGGCGACATGCACTGCAACAACCGCCCCCAGTGACCAGCCGACGATGCCAACGGCACCCTGCGGCCGCGTCTTGCGGATGAGATCGACGTAGTACCGGGCCATCTGCCCGATCGACTCCAGCCCGGTGATGTCGTCCGTGTAGCTCAGGCCGTAGACGGCACGCGAGTCTTCCAGGTGGCGCGCCATCGGCCGATAGTCGACCGGATGGCGCAGCCCGGGCGGCACGCAGAAGAGCGGCATCGCTTCTGCCGGCCCGGCATACGCGTTCAGCAACTGGACAGGCTGCGGAGTCGCGCCGATGTCCAGCTGTGCAACCAGCCTGGCGATCGTCTGCTTCTGAAGCAGGTCCTGCAGGGAAATCTTCACGCCCAACGCACGCGACTTGTTGATCCTGGCCAGCAGCCTGAGCGCGACAAGGGAATCGCCACCGAGCTCGAAGAAGTTGTCGTGGCGCCCCACGTGCGGCACGCCCAGCACCTGCCCCCAGATCGCTGCCAGTGCGCCCTCCACCAGCCCCTGTGGCTCCTCGCCTGCCCGCGCCTCCCCGAACTCCGGCGCCGGCAACGCCTTGCGGTCGACCTTGCCATTGGCGTTCAGCGGCAATGTATCCAGCACCACCAGCGCCGCCGGCACCATGTAGTCCGGCAGCGCCGCGGCAAGACGTTCACGCAACACGGCTGTCTCGATGGCCTGCCCGGCGTGGGCGGAGACATAGCCCACCAGTCGGGCTCCGCTTGCGGCATCTCGTGCCACCACCACCGCTTCGCGCACTTCGGGCTGCGCCAGGAGTTGCGCCTCGATCTCGCCCAGCTCGATGCGGAAGCCCCGCACCTTCACCTGGTGATCGATGCGGCCCAGGTACTCCAGTTGGCCCTCCGCATTCCAGCGAACGAGGTCGCCCGTGCGGTACAGCCGGGCTCCATCTTCCGTCGCAACAAAGCGCTCTGCGGTAAGACCCGCCCTGTTGAGATAGCCGCGCGCAAGGTTGACCCCGCCCAGGTACAACTCTCCCGCCGCTCCTGCAGCTACCTGGTTGAGCTCCGCATCCAGCACATGCGCCTGGGTGTCGCTGATGGGTCGTCCGATCGGCACCTGGCTCCGCCCGTCATCCCGGCAGGTCCAGTGCGTCACGTCGATCGCGGCCTCGGTCGGGCCATAGAGGTTGCAGAGCACTGCCTGCGGCAGCCGCCTGAACACTTCGTTCTGTGCTTCGGCCGACAGGGCCTCGCCACTGCACACGATGCGCCGCAGACTGGTACAGGCCTCGATGCCCTCGTGGGCCAGGAAGGCCTGCAGCATCGAGGGCACGAAGTGCAGGATCGTGACCCGGTGCTGCCCGATCAAAGTTCGCAAGCGTGCCGGGTCGCGGTGGTCGCCCGGAAGGGCAACCGCCAGGCGGGCGCCGAACATCAAGGGCCAGAGAAACTCCCACACCGACACGTCGAAGCTGAAGGGAGTCTTCTGCAGCACGGTGTCGTCCGCACCGAGTGCATACGCTTGCTGCATCCAGGCAAGGCGGTTGTACAAGGCGCCATGACGGTTGGCGGCGCCCTTCGGCTTTCCGGTGGAGCCGGAGGTGTAGATGACGTAGGCGAGGTTCTCGCCGCTCAACGCAATCTGCGGATTTGTCCCGGGTTCGGCGCGAACGTCCAGCATGTCGAACGACAGCACCTGCACGGCCTCGGTGCCCGGCACGGTGAGATGGCTCTGCGTCAACACCAGCCCGATGCCGCTGTCGGCCACCATGTAGGCCAGCCGCTCCGCCGGGTAGTCCGGGTCCAGCGGCACGTACGCACCGCCTGCCTTCAGGATCGCCAGGATCCCCACCACCATCTCGATGGAGCGCTCCACCGCGATACCCACCTTCGCCTCGGGCCTTACGCCAAGGCCGATCAGATGATGCGCGAGGCGGTTCGCCCTCGCATTGAGCTGCGCGTAGCTCAGCGTCTCTTCGCCGAAGCTCAAGGCCGGCGCATCCGGGGTTCGTTGCGCTTGCCCTTCGATCAGCCGATGCACCGGTGTCGCGTTTTCATGGCGCTGCGTGTTCACACTCCACGCCGCGAGTTGCGCGCGCTCCGCCGCGCTGCAAAGATCGACACCCGAAAAGGCCTGCCCCGGATCGACCGTCAATGCCTCGAGCAGGCGCACGTACCAGCCTGCCAGCCGCGCCACGGTCGCCTCGCCGAAAAGGCCCGTGTTGTATTCGATCTGGGCGTGCGCCCGCGTCGGTTCGATGAAGAAATCCAGTGACAGGTCGAACTTGGCGCTCGCATTGCGGGCACCGATCTCCTCCGTGCGCGCGTCGCCGAACGCGAGGCCGGCAGCGCTGTCGCCCATCTGCACGCCGAACATCACCTGGAACAACGGATTGCGCGACGCGTCGCGCTTCACGTTGCGGCTGGCCAGCAGCGCCTTGAGGGGAAGATCCGCATGCTCCAGCGCGGACAATGAATCGCGCCGCACCCGTCGGCAGATTTCGAGCAACGTGGCGCGCGGCTCGAGCCGCGCCCGGAACACCTGGGTCGTGATGAAAAAACCCACCAGATCGCGTACCTCGTCGCGATGGCGACCGGCATTGGCCACGCCGACGGCGAAGTCGTTCTGGCCGCTGTACCAGCCCAGCAGCATCTGCCACGTCGCGAGCAGGACCACGAAGGGCGTGCACTTTTCCGTGCGGCAGAACTTCTGCAACGCCACGGCCAGTGCAGGCTCCAGCTCGAAGCGATGCACGGCACCGTCGAAGGTCTGCCGCGAGGAACGAACCCCGTCCAGCGGCAATTCCAGCGGCGGCACATCGGCACCCAGATGGGTGTTCCAGTAGTTCAGCTGCGTCGCCAGGGCCTCGCCCTGCAGGCGTTCCCGCTGCCACAGTGCGTAGTCGGCGTACTGGACCGGCAAGGCCGGCAGCCGAACGGCCGCGCCCGCGGCCAATGCCAGGCGGTAGGCCGAAGCGAGGTCCGCCGCGAGGATGGGGTTGGACCAGGCATCCGACACGATGTGATGCAGACAGACCGTCAGCACATGCTCTTCGTCCGACAGCCGGATCAACCTCGCCACCAGTGCGGGCGCGGCGCCCAGGTCGAACACGTGCAGGGCCATCTCGCTCGCCAGCGCATCGACACGCGCCTGCCGCACGACCCCGGACTCCAGGGACAGATCGAACCGCTCCAGCACGAACGTCACGTCCCGCACCATCTGCTGCATGGGCACGCCGTCTTTCTCGAAGAAGCGGGTGCGCAGGATGCCGTGGCGATCGATCACGGCCTGGAACGCCCGCTCGAGCGCATCCGCATCCAGCGGGCCCTGCAGGCGGAGCATCCTCGGCAGGTTGTAGGCCGTCAGCCCCGGCCCCAGGCGCTGCAGGAACCAGAGCTGCTCCTGCGCATGGGACAACGGCACCTCGTCGCCGTTCGACACGCAACGGCGGATTTCGTCGTCGTCCTCCGCCCACTCGTCTGCTGCCGAAATCCGCTGCGCCGCATCGGTGATGTTCATCACTGTTCCATCCTGCATATCAAACTGATCCTGAGTCCTTGAGGCGAGCTTGCTCGTGCGTGTGCGCCAGCAGTTCCATTCGCTCGACGTCCTGCTCCTCCAGCGCGCGAAGCGCCACCGCCAGCGTGGCGACGGTGGGGTGGTCGAACACCAGCCCCGGCGCGATATCGAGTCGCAGCAGCTTGCGGATGCGCGCCACCAGCTTGATCACGAGCAGCGAATGCCCGCCGAGTTCGAAGAAGTCGTCTTCCACGCCGATGACGTCGCGCTGAACGAGGCCGGCCATGCACTGCGCCAGCACCGATTCGAGTGCGTCGCGCGGGGCCGTTGTCACCGGCTTCCGGTCATCGACCTTTGCTGCGGACAGCAACGACTGGCGATCGATTTTTCCGTTCGGCAGCCGCGCGAACTCCGCAACGAAGCTGCAGCGTGCGGGCACCATGTGCGCGGGCAGCAGCGTACCCAGCCGCCCGGTCAGCGCCGAACGGTCGGCCTCCGATGCGAGCAACTCGTCTGCCACGACGAAGGCCCGGAGTTCGGCGTCGCCTCCGCCGGCCGGCACCGCCAGCACCACGGCCTGCCGTACGCCGGGCTGCGACAGCAACACCGCCTCCACCTCGGCCGGTTCGACACGAAAGCCACGGATCTTGACCTGGTCGTCAGCCCGCCCTGCCAGGCGGATGCCGCCCTCGGGCAGCACGCAAGCCAGGTCGCCCGTACGGTAGAGCTTTTGCCCGGGCTGGAATGGATCGGCCACGAAAGCGCCTTCCACTTCCCGGTTCAGATAGCCGCGGCACAGCTGCGCACCGCCGACATACACCGCCCCCAGCGCACCGCTCGGCACCACGCGCAGGGACTCATCCAGTACATGGATGCGGTTGTTCGCCAGCACGCGCGACAGCGGCAGCACCGAAGACGAGGCGCCTTCTGCCGGCACACGATGCACCATCACACCCACCGTCGTTTCCGTGGGGCCGTAGTGGTTGTAGACCACGGTCTGCGGTGCGAGCCGCGCGATGCGCTCGATGAGCGAGCGCGGTGCGGCCTCGCCGCCCAGCACCAGCGTTTCGGGCAGCTTCGGTGCATCGTCCTCGAGCAAGGCCTCCAGGTGGGAGGGCACCATCTTGAGCGCGTCGATCCGGCGTTCGCGCATGAAGCCCGCGAAAGCGCGCGCATCCTTCACGTCGCCGGGGTCCGCCACGACGAGGCAGGCGCCGTTGTGGAACGCACCGAAGAGCGCCGTGTTGCCCAGGTCCGCGACGACCGAGCTGGTGAGCGCCCAGCGACGGCAGCGGCCCAGGTCCATGGCCGACGACACCGCCGCCACGTAGTTGAGCAATTGCCCCTGCTCGATCACCACGCCCTTGGGCGTTCCCGTCGAACCCGAGGTGTAGAGCACATAGGCCAGGTCGCGCATCGCAGGCTGGTGTGCCGGCGCGCTGTCGGCAAAGCCGCCCCGGTCCATGTCACCGAGCGATGCCTGACGCCACGGTGCATCGCCGGGCGAAGCCGACCCGGTGGCATGGAGCACGAGCGACGGCACGGCGTCTTCCAGCACGGCCTGGCGGCGTGCAGCGGGCCATTCGGGGTCCAGCGGCAGGTAGCCCGCCCCGATGCGCCAACTCGCAAGCATCGCCACAAGCAAGTCGGCCGACCGCGGAAGGTTGAGCGCCACCAGCGCGCCGGCCGTAGCGCCCTTGGCCTGCAGCCAGTGCGCCATCCGGTTGATTCGCGCATCGAATTCGCGGTAGCTCAGAAGCACATCGCCTGTCTCCAGCGCGGGCGCGTCCGGCGTCGTCCGAGCCCAGCCGGCGACCTGCTCGGCCAGCGTGAGGGTTCCGAAGTCCGCCTCCTCGCCACGGGCTGCGAGCAACAGCAATTCGCGCTCGCGCGAACCGACCAGCGCGAGACTGCCAACCGTCGCGCGAGGCTGCGACACGGCATCTTCGAGCAACGTGCTGTACTGCCACAGCAACCGCTCCACGGCCTGCGATGAATAGCGCGATGCGTCCGCATGCACGGACAGCGTGAACGCCTGCCCGGCCTGGCCGACCTGCAGGGCCAGCTCAAAACAAGGCTGCGGCCCGGGCGCGGTGTCCACACGCCATGCCATGGCGCCGTGCGACCGCACCGGCGCCTCGTCGAAACCGAAGCCCACGTCGAGGTGCGCGGAGATCGGCGGCGCATCGATTGCCCAGTACTCCTGCGCCTCGGTATGCGCCTCGACTGTTTTGCCCAGGCGCCCGATCCAGTCGAAGAAAAACTCTTCAGGCACGACATCCACGACCACGGGCAGGATCTTCTCGAAGACGCCCACTGCTGCCTGCATCACTTCGTAGTTGCGCCGGCAATCGTTCTGCCAGCCGGCAACGAATGGCCGGTGGCCCGTCAGCCGGGCCACGAGCAGCCACCAAACGGCCTGCAGCAGCAAGTCGGTGCCGCACCCAAGCTGCCCGGCCACTTCCTGCATGCGGGCGGCGAGCGCCGCGTCAAGAGGAAGGGCGAGGCTGATTCGAGTCGGTGTGGCTTCGCGCTCCCCGTCCGCCCGGGTGTTCAGGCGCGGCGCCTGCAGCATGTCGGCGCGGTCGATGTAGGCATGCCAGTAGCCACGCCCGTCGGCCGCTTCGTCGTCGCTGTCGAGCTCCTGGCGCCATTCGACGAACTGCGCGTACTGGAAGACCTCGTCCGCATCGACGATCTGCCCCGTCAGGTAGGCCGTGGCAATCTGATCCAGCAAGCCCTGCAGGCTGCCCTTGTCCGCAGCGAACACGCTGGCAACCAGCAGGAGCTTGTGTCGTGTTTCGCCGAGCCGGGCGACTCCGATGCGCAGCAGCGCGCCGCTCGCGACATCCAGCGGCTCTTCCGTACACACGGCGATCCAGTCGGCCAGCGCGGCCGCACTGTCGTCGTTGCCGCGAAGGTCGATTTTTTTCAAGCCCGGCGCGACCACCGCATCGAGTGCCTGTTGCCGCAGGCCCCGGAAGCCGGGAACCTGCAACACAGCCGAGCGCAGCGCCACATGGGCCTGCACCACCGACTGCACCGCAGCCTGCAGGCGCGCCGCATCGAGCTCGCCGTCAAGATCGGCCAGCAGCACGAGCTTGGGCGCGCCGGTCGCGGCCTGTTCTCCATGCTGAGCCCAGATGGCACGCTGCTCCGGGCTGAGCGGCAAAGCGGAACTCGTGGTTTCAAGGATGGCAGCCATGGCTTCAACCCTCGGACACAACGGGTTGCTGGGCAGCGCGGTCGAACATCGCGCCCATGGCGACCACGATCTTGCGCGGCCCCTCGTACGGGTCCCGCGCGTGTGCCGCGAGCATGTTGTCGAGCATCACCACATCGCCCTGGCGCCAGTCGAAGCGCACGGCGCACGCCTCGTAGGCACGGCCGACGATCGCCATGGTCTCATCATCGATCGGCGTACCGTCGCCATAGGTCACGTGCCGCGGCAGGCGATCCAGGCCTCCGGCCATGACCAGCAAGTCTTCGCGCACGTCCGCCTCCAGGCAACTCACATGGTGCAGCTGGATCTGGTTGAAGAAAACGCGCTCGCCCGTGACGGGGTGCGTGATCACCGCCGGGCAACGGGTGCGGGTCTGCAGGGTTTCCTCGTCCAGCCAGCGCCAGGCGGTGCCCGTCAGTGCGAGACGCGCCTCGACCTCCGCCTTGCTGTCGGTCTTGAAGAAGTCCTGCCAGCTCACGTCGAACCGGGGCACGAAGGTGCGCACGTACAACAGCTCCTTGCGCTCGAACTCCGCCACCATGTCGGCCGGCAGATGGCGCAGCATCTCGCGGCAATCGACGATGGGCGTGGCGCCGCCCACGGGCGAAGGCAGCTCGCAGAAGAACCACTGCTTGCGCGGCCAGCGGTCGAGGTGCGAGCTCTCGTTGTGATACAGGATCATCTGGCGCTCGGGATACGGCGTCGAGCGATAGGTGTTGCGCCCGCCTTCCTTCTTCGGCAGGTCGCCGTAGCCGCCGTAGAGCTCGGGCTCGATCACTTCTGCAAAAGCCTCGAATTCCTGCGGCGTACGCAGGCCGAAATTGCGCAGCAGGATGCCGCCGTGCTTGCGCAGGCTGGCCTCGATGTAGTCGCGCTGCTCCCGGGCCCATGCCACCGCGTCGATGTCGCTGCTCGCGGCCTCGATGACCAACGGGAAAGTCCGTTGGTCCGACAGGAAGGACGTGCGCACGGGCGAGCGCGGTGCCGACTGGACGTCGCGGTCCTTGTCCGCGAATTTCTTGAGCTTCTGCAGTTTGCCCAGCGCAGGCGAAGTAGATGACATGGTTTTTCTTTCCGGGTTGGATTGAATGACGAAACTCTCCAGCACGCCGTTGGGTGCCGCGACAACCTGCTGCAGGAGATCGCGCCACGCGGCGGATGCGCGTTCGATGGTTTCGCGCAAATACAGGCTGGAGGCAAAGGTCCACTCGGCCCGCAGGCCGCTTTCGTTCTCGCTCACGAAGACCGCGAGGTCGAACTTCGATGTCGTTCCGGGTTTCGCGATCGGCTCGATGACGACACCCGGGATCTCGAAGCGTTCTTCGGGCATGTTCTGCATGACGAACAGCACCTGCACCAGCGGGTTGTGCTGGCGGCTGCGGGGCGCGCCGACCAGCTCGACGATCTGGTCGAACGGCACGTCCTGGTGCTCGAAGGCCGACAGCGTGCTCTCCTTGACCGTCGAGAGCCACTGCACGAATGGCAGCGCGGGCAAGAGCCGGGAACGCAACGGCACCACGCTGACAAAAAAGCCGATCAGGTCTTCGAGCGCCGGATGGTCGCGCCCTGCAACGTCAGTGCCGACCACCAGGTCGTCCGACGCGGCCTGCCGGTGCAGCACGAGCAGGAAGGCCGACAGCAGCAACACATAGAGCGAGGTCTTCTGCTCCCGCGCCAGGCCCTGCAGCGCCTGCGCGAGTTCGCGTCCGATGTCGATGCCGACCGTGTCGCCCGCCACCGAAGCCACAGGGGGACGGGTGCGATCGGGTTTGAGCGTGGAAACGGCGGGAGCGGCATCGAGGTAGTCGCGCCAGAACGCGGTGTCTTGCGCAAGGTTCTGCGCGAGCTTGCGGTGGTGCCAGTCGGCGTAGTCCGCGTACTGGATCGCGAGCGGTGCAAGGGGTGAGCCACGCCCTTCCCGCAGCGCCGCATACAGGGCCATGAAGTCCTGGATGAAGACGGCTTCCGACCAACCGTCGAACACGATGTGATGCACGCACAGAAGCAGCACATGCTCCTCGGGCTGCAAGCGCAGCACGGCCGCCGCAAAGGCCGGGCGAGTGGTCAGGTCGAACGCGGTGCCCGCATGCGCGGCGAGCGCGTCGTTCATCGCTGTCGCCCGGAACTCGCCCGACAGGTGCGAAATATCCGTCAACGGAACGACGAGCTCGCTCTCTGGCGCGATGCGCGCCACGGGGTCGCCGTCGTCGTTCTCGGGGAAGCAGGTCCGCAGCACTTCGTGCCGCTGCACGATGGCATCGAGCGTGGCCCGCACCAGATCGACATCGAGCGCTCCCGACAACCGCAGCGCCGCCGAGATGTTGTAGGCCGAGTGCTTGCCGGTCGATCCGTCCGACAGCCGGTTCACCAGCCACAAGCGCTGTTGCGCGGGTGAGAGCTTCATGTCGGCCATGCGCTCGACCGGTTGCAGCACCGGTGCCTGGCTGGACAACGGGGTGCCATGCCTCGCCTGCCGGGCGACATTCGCAAGGTCTCGAAGCACCGGGTGCTCGAATATCTTGCGCAGCGGCAACTCGAAGCCGCCGTCGACGCGTGCCCTCGACGCGAGTTGTGCGGCCAACAGGGAGTGCCCGCCGAGCTCGAAGAAGCTGTCATGCCGCCCCACGCGTGCAACGCCCAGCACCTCGGCCCAGATCGCAGCCAGCTTTTGTTCCACCTCGCCTTCGGGCGCCTCGTATGCACGGTCGCTCGTGAACTCCGCCTCCGGCAGTGCCTTGCGGTCGACCTTGCCGTTTCCGTTCAAAGGCAGGCGGTCGAGCACGACGATGGCGGCCGGCACCATGTAGTCGGGCAGCACCACCGCGAGCCGGTCGCGCAGCATCGCCACCTCCATCGCCTGCCCCACCTGCAATGCGATGTAGGCGACCAGCGATGCGCCACTCGCGCCTTCGCGCGCCACCACCACGGCCTCGCGCACTTCGGGCTGCGCCAGCAGCTGCGCCTCGATCTCCCCCAGTTCGATGCGGAAGCCCCGCACCTTCACCTGGTGGTCGATGCGGCCCAGGTACTCCAGCTGCCCTTCAGCGTTCCATCGCACCAGGTCGCCCGTGCGATACAGCCGCTGGCCGTCTTGCGCCGCAATGAAACGCTCGGACGTCAGGCCCGCGCGCTGGAAGTAGCCGCGCGCCAGGCCGATGCCGCCCAGGAACAGTTCGCCCGGCACACCTACCGGCGCCGGGTTCAGGAATCCGTCCAGAACGTGGAGCGTTGTGGCCGCAATCGGTCCGCCGATGCGAGGCCTGCCGCGAACCTCGGCCGCCGTCGACCAGATGGTCGTTTCGGTGGGGCCGTACATGTTCCAGAGCTCGACGCCGATCGCCCGCAGGTCTTCCGCAAGGTCTTCCTGCAGCGCTTCTCCGCCGCACAGGCCCTTGAAGTTCGCGAGCCGGCCACCATTCCATCCGGTGGCCCGCAGAAGCCGCCAGCCCGCGGGCGTGGACTGAAGCACCGTGGCGCCGCAGTCATCCATCAGTTTCCCGAGCGCACTGCCGCTTCGCACCACATCCCTCGATGCCAGCACGAGGCGCGCACCGCTGAGCAGCGGCAGATACAGCTCCAGGGCAGCGATGTCGAACGACAGGGAAGTGACCGCGACCAGCACGTCGTCCTGCGTCATGCCCGGTGCGTCTTTCATGCTCAGCATGAAGTGGCTGAGCGACAGATGCCGCACCATCACGCCCTTCGGTTTTCCCGTGGAGCCGGAGGTGTAGATGACGTAGGCCAGGTTCTCGCCGCCCAGTGCGATCTGCGGGTCTGCATCGGGGCAGCCGCCGGTGTCCAGCGTGTCCAGTGCCAGTACCTGCAGCGCCTCGGCGCCCGGCACCAGGGCTCTCAGGTGACTCTGTGTGAGCAGCAGCGCGATGCCGCTGTCAGCCACCATGTAGGCCAGCCGGTCCACCGGGTACTCCGGGTCCAGCGGCACATACGCACCGCCGGCCTTCAGGATCGCGAGCACGCCAACCACCATGTCGATGGAGCGCTCCACCGCAATCCCCACCTTCGTCTCCGGCTTCACGCCCAGGGCGATCAGATGGTGCGCGAGGCGGTTGGCTCTTGCGTTGAGTTCGCCGTAGCTCAGCACCTCATCGCCGAAGACCAGCGCCACCGCGTCGCGATGTGCCGCGACCTGACGCTCGATCAGCCGGTGCACCGGCACATCCTCGGTGTACCGCACAGCGTTTTCACCCCATGCGGCAAGCTGGCGCTGCTCGCCATCGGACATCACCCCGAGTTCGCAGACCGGCCAGTCGGGCTGCAGCGACAGGCCCTGCACGACGGCCTCGACAGCTGCAACCATCAGGTCGCACACGCGCCCGGCATTCACGGCCTCGTGAATCTGCGCGACCAACCCGAAGCCCTCGCCCAGGTCGTCCACCGACATCTCGGTCGGGTAGTTGGTGCGCTCCCTGCTGCCGAGGATCTCCATGCCCTCCCAGAGCGGGCCCTTCTGCGCCGCCTTGCCCTGCTGCGCGCCGTAGCGGTAGTTCAGCAGCGCCGTGAACAGCGGCATCCGCTCCGGCAGTCCGCTGCAGCGCTGGGCCAGCGAGAGGCTGGCGTATTCGTGATGCATCAGCTCGATCAGTGCCGCATGCGTCTGGCGCACGCATGCCTGCACGCCTTGCGTTCCCAGCCGAACGCGCACGGGCAGCGTGTTGATGAACATGCCCAGCGCCCGGTCGGCATTCGCGCCGCCCTGCATGCGGCCGAACAGCACGGTGCCGAACACCACGTCGTCCCTGCCCGTGGTCTTGCTCACCACCAGCGCCCAGGCCAGGTGGAACAGCGCCGCGGCGCTCACGCCATGTCTCTGTGCCTGCCGCCTGACCTGCAACGCGAGTCGGGCGTCCAGCGCGAGCGAGGTTTCGCGCACGCGGGTGCCGTCGCCCTGCACGTCGAGCAGGCCGAACGGCGCCGTCGGCTCCTCCACATCGGCGAGCATCCGGCTGAAGAAGGCCTTGTGCTCGGCCTGGCTCACGTCCAGCCTGGCCTGCCCGACGAAGCGCCGGAACGGCACAGGCGTCGACAGCTCGGCCTTTCGCCCTTGCTGGATCAGCGCGATTTCCTCGACGACCAGCTCCAGCGTGGTGTGGTCCACCACCAGGTGATGGTTCGCCAGTTGAAGGAGCCAGCGGCCGTTGTCCGTGTCGTGAGCGGCGATGGCCCTGAGCATCGGTGCATTGCGCACGTCGATGCGGTAGCGGGCCGGGTCGACGTGCGCATCGAGCCGCGCGGCCGCGCTCGCACCACTCGGCTCGGCATCTGCCAGCCACTGGAGCTCCAGCATCGCCTTGCGATGCACCACCTGCACCGGTTCGGGCAGGTCTTCCCACATCACGGCCGTTCGCAGGATGTCATGGCGCGCAATCACTTCGTTGAAGCTGGCGACGAAGTGCTCGAGCCTATCGCGGCTCTCGAAACTCAGGCGGTTCAGCGTGATGTACGCGTCGCCCTCCGTCTGCAGCATGTGGTGGAAGAGCATCCCCTCCTGCATCGGCACCAGCGGGTAGATGTCTTGCACGTTGGCCGCCCCGCCCGGCACCGCCGCCTCGATGCGCGCAATCTGCCGCGCATCCAGCGCCACAAGCGTCAGCATCTCCGGCTGGATCGCCCTGCAATCCGCCGGAATGCCGTTGGGCGGAACGATCACTTCCCGCCGCACCGGCTCCTGCGCCAGCGCCTGCGCGAAGGCGCCGAGCCGGGGCTGCTGGAACAGCGTGCGCACCTGTGCCGCCCAGCCCTGGGCGCGCATGCGCTCCAACAGCCGCAGCGCCAGCAGCGAATGGCCGCCGAGTTCGAAGAAGCTGTCCTGCCGCCCCACGCGCGCCACGCCCAGCACCTCGGCCCAGATCGCCGCGAGCTTCTCTTCCACCTCGCCCTCGGGCGCTTCGTACGCCTGCTCGCTCGTGAATTCCGCGGCCGGCAGCGCCTTGCGGTCTACCTTGCCGTTCGTGTTAAGCGGCAATCCCTGCAGCACGACGATTGCCGCGGGAACCATGTAGTCGGGCAGCGCCTGGCCCAGTTGCTCCTTCAGCTGCGCAACGTCGATCGCCTGGCCGGCATGCGGCGATACGTAGCCCACCAGCCTCGTGCCGGCGGGGCCTTCGTCGGCCACCACAACCGCCTCGCGCACTTCGGGCAGCGCCAGCAACTGCGCCTCGATCTCTCCCAGCTCGATGCGGAAGCCCCGCACCTTCACCTGGTGGTCGATGCGGCCCAGGTACTCCAGCTGCCCCTCGTTGTTCCAGCGCACAAGGTCGCCCGTGCGGTACAGCCGCTCTCCGTCCGCTCCCGCGACGAAGCGTTCCGACGTCAGGCCGGCCCTGTGCAGGTAGCCGCGCGCGAGGCCGGCGCCGAAGACATGCAACTCGCCGGCCACGCCGACCGGCACCGGGTTCAGATGCGCATCGAGTACCCGCAGCCCGAGGTCCGGAAGGGCAAGGCCGACCGGACTGCGCTGCCGGCCCAGGTCTGCCGCCGTGATCCGCCGGTAGGTCACATGCACCGTCGTCTCGGTGATCCCGTACATGTTGACCAGCTGCGGGCTTTCGTCTCCATGGTGCTCGATCCACTGGCGCAGCCGCTGCGGGTCCAGGGCCTCACCGCCGAAGATCACCGCGCGCAGCGCCAGGCGTTCCTGGCCAGCCTCGTAGGCCTGCGGCAGGCTGATCAACTGGCCGAACGCCGAAGGCGTCTGGTTGAGCACCGTCACCTTCTGCGTCCGCAGCAGTTGCAGGAAGTCTTCGGGCGACCGGCTGACCCAGAACGGCACGATGACCAGCTTGCCGCCGGTGCACAGCGCGCCGAAGATTTCCCACACCGAGAAATCGAAGGCATAGGAATGGAAAAGGGTCCAGGTGTCCTGCCGGCCGAACCGGAACCAGGCATCGGTGGCGCCGAGCAGCCGCGTCACGTTGCGATGGCTCATCTGCGCACCCTTGGGCCTGCCGGTGGAGCCCGAGGTGTAGATCACGTAGGCGAGGTTCTCGCCGTGCAGCGCGACCTGCGGGTCGCTTGCGGGCTGTGCGTCCAGGTCCAGCGTGTCGAGCGCCAGCACGCGCAATCCCTCGGCGCCCGGCACCTGCGACTGCAGATGGCTTTGCGTCAGCAGCAGCGCAACGCCGCTGTCCTGCGCCATGTAGACCAGCCGCTCCGCGGGGTACTCCGGGTCCATCGGAACATAAGCGCCGCCGGCCTTGAGGATGCCTAGCAGGCCCACCACCATTTCCATGGAACGCTCCACCGCGATCCCTACCTTCGTTTCAGCCTTGACGTCCAGCGCGATCAGGTGGTGCGCGAGGCGGTTGGCCCTGGCGTTGAGTTCGCCGTAGCTCAGCATCTCGTCGCCGAACACCAGCGCTGCCGCTCCGGGCTGCTGCGCAGCCTGCCTTTCGATCAGCCGGTGCACCGGCGTCGCATCCGGAAAGCTTTGCGAATTGGCACCCCAGGCCGCGAGCTGCGCCCGTTCGGCTTCGCTCAACAACGTCACCTCGCCCACGGCCTGTTCGGGGTGGTCCGCCAGCGCCTGCAGCACCGCCAGGTAGTGGCCGGCCATGCGCTCGATGGTCGAGGCATCGAACAGCTCCGCCGCATAGCTGAACTTCGCATGCAGCCGGCCGTCGGGGCTCTCGTCGGTGACCAGCATCAGCTCGAACTGCGCGGCCTGGGCACCCAGGTCGTAGGGCTCGAGCGCAAGCCCCGTCAGCCCCTCCAGTCCCGAGAAATCCGCGCGCTGATGATTGAACAGCACCTGGAACAGCGGCTGGATTCCCGGAATGCGCTCGGGCTGCAGTGCCTCGACCAATTGCTCGAACGGCAGGTCCTGGTGCATCTGCGCGCCCAATGCCGCCTCGTGCGTCTGCGCCAGCACCTGCAACAGGCTGGTGCGGTTGTCGACCACGGCGCGCAGCACCTGTGTGTTGACGAAAAAGCCGACGACGCCCTCAGTCTCCACACGGTGGCGGTTCGCAATCGGCACGCCCACGCGAATGTCTTGCTGGCCGCTGTAGCGACCGAGCAGCACCTGGAAGCCGGCCAGCAGCACCATGAACACCGTGCCCCCCTGGCTCCGGGCCCGCTTCTGCAGGCCTTGAACCAGCGGCACGGGCAACTCGACCCGATGGGCGGCCGCGCCATACCGGGCATCGGGCCTTCGGGCGCGGTCGAGCGGCAGTTGCAGCACAGGCTGCGTCGCGCCGAGCTGCGCCTTCCAGTAGGCGAGCTGGCGCTCCTGCTCGCCGGCCTCCAGCCAGTGGCGCTGCCACACGGCGTAGTCGGCGTACTGGATCGGCATTGCCTGCAGCGCCACCGCTTCGTGCTGCACGCAGGCGCGGTACTGAGCCACAAACTCGTCCACGATGATCTGCAGCGACCCGCCGTCCGAGACGATGTGGTGCATCACCAGCACCAGCACGTGCGCCTCGGGCTCCAGGCGGATCAGCGCCACCCTCAGCAGCGGTCCTTGCGTCAGGTCGAAGGGCGTGTTGCCGATGCGGTGCGCCGCTTCGCGGGCCATCGCTTCGCGGGCATCGGGGTCTGCCTTGCTCAGGTCCAGCAGCGAGAAGTCGAGTTCGCCGTCTTCGCGAATCACCTGCTCGGCGAGCCCGTCGGCATCGGCGCGAAACACCGTACGCAACGATTCATGGCGTGCCACCAATGCCTTGAAGCTCGTGCGTACCGCGTCCACATCGAGCGCTCCAGTGAGCTTGAGCGCGTCGCTGATGTGATAGGCCGTGCTCTGCGGATCGAGCTGCCACAGGAACCACTGGCGCTGCTGCGCGTAGGAGACATGGCAGCGGTCCTGCGCCGCGTCTTCGCGCGGGAGGATGGGAAACTGGTCGAGCGTCAGGCCCTTGGAACGGATCCCCTCGTACACCACGCGGCGCTGCTCGGTCGACAGCCGGGAGAAGCGCTCGGCGATGCGACGGGTTGCTGTGGTTTCCATCAAACGGTCTCCATGCTGTCGATCAGCGAATCGATTTCTGAAAGGGCCTGGACCACGGGGCTGTCCCGAAGGGCCTCGGCGATCCGGGCGGCCATGGCGGCCAGGGTCGGGTACTGGAAGACGTCGCGGATCGTGAGTTCGCTTTGCATGGCGGCATGCAGGCGCGCCACCAGCCGCGCGGAAAGCAGCGAGTGCCCGCCAAGCTCGAAGAAGTTGTCGTTGCGCCCCACGCGCTCGACACCCAGCACCTCCGCCCAGATAGCGGCGAGCTTCTCTTCGGTCTCGTCCCGCGGTGCCTCGTACGCGCTGCACGCGGTGAACTCCGGCGCCGGCAGCGCCTTGCGGTCCACCTTGCCGTTCGCGTTCAGCGGCAGTGCGTCGAGTACCACCAGCACCGCGGGCACCATGTAGTCGGGCAGCGCCTCGCCGAGACGCTCGCGCAGCACGGCGGTGTCGATGTCCTGCCCCGACACATAGCCCACCAGCCGGGTCCCCGCAGGGCCGCCGTTCGCAACAACCACGGCTTCGCGCACCTCCGGCTGCGCCAGCAACCCTGCCTCGATCTCGCCCAGCTCGATGCGAAAGCCCCGCACCTTCACCTGGTGGTCGATGCGGCCCAGGTACTCCAGTTGGCCCTCGTTGTTCCAGCGCACCAGGTCGCCCGTGCGGTACAACCGCTCCCCGTCTTCCGCTGCGATGAATCTTTCTGCCGTCAGGCCCTTGCGGTTCAGGTAACCGCGCGCCAACCCGGCGCCCGAGACGTACAACTCGCCCGCCACGCCCAGCGGCACCGGGTTGAGCTGCCCGTCGAGCACCCGAAGCCCCAGGTCCGGGATCGCGATGCCCACCGGACTGCGCGCCTCGCCGACGTCCGCAGCGGTAATGCGCCGCCAGGTCACGTGCACCGTGGTCTCGGTGATGCCGTACATGTTGATCAGCTGAGGGCTGTCGTCGCCGTGGTGCTCTATCCACCCGCGCAGGCGTTGCGGGTCCAGCGCCTCGCCGCCGAAGATCACCGTGCGCAGCGCCAGGCCGCCTTCATGGGCCTGGGGCAGGCCGGCCAGCTGGCCGAAGGCCGAGGGCGTCTGGTTGAGCACCGTGACACGCTCCTTGCGCAGCAGTTGCAGGAAGTCTTCAGGCGAGCGGCTCACCCAGAACGGCACGACCACCAGCTTGCCGCCGGTGCACAGGGCGCCAAAGATCTCCCACACGGAGAAGTCGAAGGCATAGGAGTGGAACATCGTCCAGACGTCTTCTGGGCCGAAGCCGAACCAGGCGTCGGTGGCGCTCAACAGGCGGCTCACGTTGCGATGGCACAGCTGCGCACCCTTGGGCCGGCCCGTGGAGCCCGATGTGTAGATGACGTAGGCGAGGTTCTCGCCGTGCAGTTCGACCTGCGGATCGTGCAACGGCTCTTCGGCCAGGCCGAGCGTGTCCAGCGCCAGCACCTGCAGCGCTTCGGTGCCGGGCACCTGCAGGTGGCTCTGCGTGAGCAGCAGGGCGATGCCACTGTCGCCGACCATGTAGGCCAGCCGGTCGGCCGGATATTCCGGATCCAGCGGCACGTAGGCACCGCCGGCCTTCAGGATCGCCAGGATGCCCACCACCATCTCGATGGAGCGATCCACTGCAATGCCCACCTTGGTCTCGGGCCGCACGCCCAGGGCGATCAGCCGGTGTGCGAGGCGGTTGGCTTGTGCATTGAGCTCGG
This sequence comes from Variovorax sp. YR566, assembly GCF_051992195.1. Classification (NCBI taxonomy): domain Bacteria; kingdom Pseudomonadati; phylum Pseudomonadota; class Betaproteobacteria; order Burkholderiales; family Comamonadaceae; genus Variovorax; species Variovorax sp. YR566. Next base: position 5,117,769 of record NZ_CP197092.1, read on the forward strand.
CGTAGCTGAGCGTCTGCTCGCCGAAGGACAGCGCAGGCGCTTCGGGATGCGCCCGAACCTGCTTCTCGATCAACCGATGAATCGGCTCACTCGTTTCAGCCGCCCGCTTTCGCGCACCCCATGCCGCCAGCTGCGCATGCTCGGCTTCGCCCAGCAACGCCACGTCGCCCACCGGCTGTTCGGGGTGATCGGCCAGGGCGGACAGCACCGCGAGGTAGTGGCCCGCCATGCGCTCGATGCTCCGCGGCTCGAACAGTTCCGCGGCGTACCGCAGGCTCGCTCGCACACTGCCATCGGCGCTTTCAGTGGTTTCCAGCGTCAGTTCGAACTGCGCGGCCTGCGCACCCAGGTCGCACTCGCTCAGCGTGAGACCGGGCAGGTTCTGCAGCGCCTTCAGGTCGCCGCGCTGGTGATTGAACATGACCTGGAACAGCGGGCTGGTGCTCAGGCTGCGCTCGGGCTGCAGCGCCTCCACTAGCTGCTCGAACGGCAGGTCCTGGTGGGCCTGTGCGCCGAGCGCGGCTTCCCTGGCGCGCATCAGCACCTGCGTCAGGCTCTCGCGGCCATCCAGCACGTTGCGCAGCACCTGCGTGTTGACGAAGAAACCGATCACGCTTTCGGTTTCGGCGCGGTGGCGGTTGGCAACCGGCACGCCCACGCGAATGTCCGGCTCGCCGGTGTAGCGGCTGAGCAGTACCTGGAAGCCCGCGAGCAAGCCCATGAACAGCGTCGCGCCCTGGCCCTGCAGGCGCCGGTGCAGCCGCTGCACAAGGTCGCCCGGCAGTTCGAATCCATGCCGCACGGCGCTGTATCGACCGTCGGCCTTTCTTGCGTGGTCGGTCGGCAGTTGCAGCACGGGCTGCTCGGTGCCGATGTGCTGCGTCCAGTACGCCAGCTGGCGGTCGCGCTCGCCGGCTTCGAGCCAGTCGCGCTGCCATGCGGCGTAGTCGGCGTACTGGATCGGCAATGGAGGCAACTCTGCAACCGAGCCTTGCACGCGTGCGCTGTACTGCGCCACGAATTCGTCGACGATGACCTGCATCGACCAGCCGTCGGACACGATGTGATGCATCACCACGACGAGCATGTGCTCCTCGGGCGCCAGGCGGATCAGGCCTACGCGCAGCAGCGGGCCTTCGCCCAGGTCGAAGGGCGTGTGGCTCAGGCGCAGGGCTTCTTCCCTGCTGCGCGCTTCGCGTTCCTGCCCGGTGTGCAGCGCCGCGAGATCGACCATGGCGATGTCCAGCGCTCCGGCTTCGCGGATCAGTTGCCGAGCCAGGCCTTGCGCGTCGGCGCGGAACACTGTGCGCAGGGACTCGTGGCGCTGCACCAGCGCGTTGAAGCTCGCGCGCACGGCCTCTACATCGAGCTTGCCTTCCAGCTTCAGTGCACCGCTGATGTGGTACGCGGTGCTTGCGGGGTCGAGCTGCCACAGGAACCACTGGCGCATCTGCGCGTGAGACAGCGCGAGGGTGCCGGCGCGCTGCGTTGTCGTCAGTACGGGAATTGCCGGTGACTGTGAAGCGTGATCGATCCTGATGGCATGGGCGATGCGCGACAGGCTCTGGTGTTCGAAAACCTGTCGGGGATTCAGTTGCACGCCGGCCCTGGCGGCGCGCGCCGCTACCTTGAGGCTGAGGATGGAGTCGCCGCCGAGTTCGAAGAAGTTGTCGTTGCGGCCCACGCGAGCGACGCCGAGCACTTCGGCCCAGATCGTTGCGAGCGCCTGCTCGACCTCGTCCTCGGGCGCCTCATACGCCCTGTCGCTCGTGAACTCCGGTGCTGGCAGCGCCTTGCGGTCTACCTTGCCGTTGGCGTTCAGTGGCAGGGCATCGAGCACGACGATGACGCTGGGCACCATGTAGTCGGGCAGCGCCTCTGCAAGGCGCTCTCGCAGCGTGGCTGTGTCTATGCCTTGGCCCGAGACGTAGCCCACGAGCCGCGCTCCTGCAGGGCCTTCGTTCGCGACGACCACCGCCTCCCTGACTTCGGGCTGCGCCTGCAACTGCGCCTCTATCTCCCCCAGCTCGATGCGGAAGCCCCGCACCTTCACCTGGTGGTCGATGCGCCCCAGGTACTCCAGCTGCCCCTCGTTGTTCCAGCGCACAAGATCGCCCGTGCGGTACAGCCGGCTTCCGTTGGCCGCTGCGATGAAGCGCTCTGCCGTCAGTGCTGGCCGCTTCAGGTAGCCCCGTGCGAGGTTGATGCCCCCCAGGTACAGCTCTCCGGCCACGCCTACGGGCACCTCGTTCAGGCTGGCGTCCAGCACATACGCCTGCGTCTCGCTGATCGGCCTCCCGATCGGCACCTGGCTGCTGCCGTCGTCCCGGCACGTCCACTGGGTGACATGGATCGTCGTCTCCGTCGGGCCGTACAGGTTCTGCAGCGTGGCGCCGCTCAGGCGCTGAAGTGCTTCCCTCTGCGTGGCTGCGGGCATGGCCTCGCCGCCGCAGATGATGTGCTTGAGCTTCGTCGTTGCTTCGATGCCCTCGTAGGCCAGGAAGGCCTGCAGCATCGAGGGCACGAAGTTCAGTGTCGTGATCTGGTGCTTCTGGATGAGTTCGACCAGGCGCACCGGATCCCGGTGATCGCCCGGATTGGCAATGACCAGTCTGGCTCCTGATGTCAGCGGCCAGAACATCTCCCAGACCGACACGTCGAAGCCGAAGGGGGCCTTGTGCAGGACCGTGTCTGCACCTGCGAGTGTGTAGAACTCCTGCATCCAGGCCATGCAGCTGAACAGCGAGCAATGGCGGATGGCTGCGCCCTTGGGGCGGCCTGTGGAGCCTGAGGTGTAGATGACATAGGCCAGGTGTTCGCCGTGCAGGCTGACTTGCGGGTCGACCTCGGACTCGGACGCTGTATCGAGGGTGTCGAGTTCCAGGACCTGCAATGCGTCGGCACCCGGGATCAGCGAACGCAGATGGCTCTGGGTCAGCAGCAATGCGATGCCGCTGTCTTCGACCATGTAGGAAAGGCGGTCTGCGGGGTACTCGGGGTCAAGGGGCACGTAGGCGCCGCCTGCCTTGAGCACTGCAAGGATGCCCACCATCATCTCGGTGGAACGCTCCACGCAGATGCCTACCAGCACATCTGGGCCTACGCCCATGCCGATCAGGCGGTGGGCAAGGCGATTCGCACGGGCATTGAGTTCCGAATAGCTCAGGGCTTCATCGCCAAACACCAACGCGGGCGCATCCGGGCGGTGCTTCGCATGCGCCTCGATCTGGCGATGCACGGGTTGTGCGCCCTCGTGGCGGCGCGGGTTCTCGCTCCAAGCCACAAGCTGCGCGCGCTCCGCAGCACCCACCAGCGCCACATCGCCCACTGCCAGCTCAGGCTGGGCAGTCAATGCCTCCAGCACCGACAGATAGTGCCCAGCCATCCGCTCGATCGTCTCCCGATCGAACAGCTCCGCCGCGTAGAGAAAGGTCGCATCGACCCGACCGTCTTCGAGCTCCAGCGTCTGCAGCGTCAGCTCGAACTGCGCATCCTCTTCCTCGAAATCCAGCCGCTGAACCGACACGCCCGGCCATTCAGCCAGCGAGCGATGGTCGCGCCGCACGTGGTTGAACATCACCTGGAACAGCGGGTTCGCGCTCAGGCTGCGTTCGGGCCGCAACGCACCGACCAACTGCTCGAACGGCAGGTCCTGATGGGTCTGCGCGCCGATGGCGGTGTCACGCGTCTGCACCAGCAACTCGGCCAGCGTCGTGCGCGCGCCGATTTGCGAGCGCAGCACCTGCGTGTTGACGAAGAAGCCGACGACGCCCGCCGTCTCCGCGCGGTTGCGGTTGGCAATGGGCACGCCGACGCGCGCATCGGTCTGCCCCGTGTGCCTGAACAGCAGCGCATTGAAGCCTGCGAGCAGCGCCATGAACAGCGTCGCGCCCTGCCCCTGCGCCTGCTGGCGCAGCCGCGCGACGGTGTCGGCCGGCAGCGCGATGGTGACGCGCGCCGAGCCGTAGCGGCCATCGGCGTTGCGCGGGCGGTCGGTGTGCAGCGAGATCACCGGCTGCTCGGTGCCCAGGTGATCGCGCCACCATGCGAGCTGGCGCTCGCCCTCGCCGCCGTCGAGCCACTGGTTCTGCCAGACGGCGTAGTCGGCGTACTGCACCGTCAGTGCGGGCTGCGCTGCCGGCTGCCCCTGCACGCGCGCGGCGTACTGCGCGGCCAGTTCGTCCAGCGTGAGCTGCACGGACCAGCCGTCGGACACGATGTGATGCATCACGACCAGCAGCCGATGCGTTTGCGCGCCGGTCTTCAGCAGCACGGTGCGCATCAGCGGGCCGCGCGTGAGGTCGAAGGGCTCGGTGCGAATGCTGCGCACCTCGTGCTGGATGGCTGCTTCGCGCGCTTCAGTGTCGAGCGCGCTCAGGTCGATGCACGGCAGTTCAACCGTCGAGGTCTCAAGAATGACCTGCTCCGCCTCGCCGTCGCCTTCCTCGCGGAACACGGTGCGCAGCGACTCGTGGCGATCGACCAGCGCCTGCATGCTCGCGCGCAGGGCCTCGGTGTCCAGCTGCCCCGTGAGCACCAGGCCGCCGCTCAGGTGATAGGCGGTGCGGGCCGGGTCCAGCTTCCACAGGAACCACTGCCGGCGCTGGGCAAAAGACAGCGGCGCCCGGTCCTTCTGCGGGCGCGGGGGAATGGCGCTCCCGGCCTCGCGCGTGCCGGCCACGTTCGCACCGCGCAGTCTTTCCTTCAGCCTGGCGCGTTGTTCGGCGCTCAGGCTGGCGCGGCGTGCGGAGATATCCTGGATTTCGGGCATGACGGTGCTTGTTTCAGACGGTGGCGGACAGTCGGTCCGGTGTGGCGGCATCGGCCGGGTCGCCGTTCTCGCTGTTCTCTATTTCTTCGATCAGCCGGGTCTCGACCAGCAGGGCCAGGTCGGCGATGGTTGGCGCCTTGAAGAAGGCGGCCGGGTGCAGCTCGACCTCGTAAGCCTTGCGCACGCGCGCCAGGATCTGGATGGCGAGCAGCGAGTCGCCGCCCAGCTCGAACAGGTTGTCGTGGATGCCGATGGCGGTAATGCCCAGCATGTCCTGCCAGACGGCGGCAAGGCCGGTCTCGAGGTCGCCGTCGGGCGCGACGTAGGGCGTGTCGAGCGCGGGGCGCGGGTGGTTGCGACGGCCCGCGCGCGCGGCGTGGGCCAGCGGCCCGGACTCGATCAGCTCGAGCATGCCGCTGTCGAGCTCACCAAGGCGCTGCGTCAGGTCGGTCGTGGAGATCACGACCTGTGAGAACGCCGGGCCGTTGACGATGCGTTCCAGCGCCAGCGCGCCTTCGGGGCCGTCCATGCCGACGCCTTCGGGCAGCACCATGCCAGCGGCCATGCCAAGGTCGCGCCAGGCGTCCCAGTTGACCGAAAACACCGCGTGGCGCGCACTGCGCTGCACTTGCGCGGCCAGTGCATCGAGGTACGCGTTGGCCGCGGCGTAGTCGCTCTTGCCCAGGCCGCCGGCCATGCTGGAAATGGATGAACAGAAGAGCACGAAATCGAGTGCGTCTTCGCGCACCGCTTCGAGCAGCGCCTGCGTGCCGCGCAGCTTAGGCGCGAACACCGCATCGACCATGGCGCGGGTGCGCTGGCCGATCATCCCGCTGCTGGCATGGCCCGCCGCATGGATCACGCCGTGGATGGCGCCGAAGCGCAGCCGGGCCTGCGCGGTGGCCGCCTTCATCTGCGCGGCATCGACCACGTCCGCCGACAACGCGAGCACTTCACCGCCAAGGGCTTCGAGTTCGAGCAGCTGCAGCAGCTTCTGGCGCAATGCCGCCGGCTGCTCCGGCGATGCGGCCAGCGCCTCCCAGGTACTGCGCTCGGGCAACGGCGTGCGTCCGAACAGCACCAGCTTCGCCTGCCACGACTTGGCGAGGTGCCGCGCCACGGAAAGGCCCACGCCGCCGAGGCCACCGGTGATCAGGTAGACGCCATTGGTGCGCAGCCGCTGCTGCGGCCCCGCGCCTGGCGCAGGCAGCGCCAGCGGCTCGTAGGCCTTGACCCAGCGATGCGGGCCGCGGTACGCCACCAGCGGCTCGTCGTGGCGCGCCGGCATGTCGGCCGCGAGCTGCTTCACCAGCCATGCCTCGGCATCACTGCCGGCTGTAGGCAGCACCACATCGACGACGCGGCTGTCGATGTGCGGATACTCCTGCCCGATCACCTTGGCCAGGCTGAACAGCGTGGCCTTCTCGGGGCACAGGGGCTCCAGCCCGCTCACGTCTTCCATCTGGTTGGTGACGACCTGGATCGCCAGCTTGCGCTCGCTGCCGGCCGACGCGCTGTCGAGGGCCTGCGCCAGGGCCAGCAGGCTGAAGAAGCCGCGCTCCAGCATCTCGCTCGACTGCGAAGGCGCTGCACGCTCGTCGTCCACGCTCCACAGGTGATATATCTTCGAGACCGGCCCCAGCTCGGCCTGCACCTTGCGCAGCACCTGCTCGTGGTCGGCGCGCTCGCCGGGGCGCACCGCGTAGTGGCGCGGGCTGATCTCGACGAAGCCCGGCCCCTGCTCCACCCAGACCACGGGATGCGCGTCGGCCTCACGGTGCAGGTGGCGGATCAGGCTATCGGTGAGGCTGCGCGTTTCGCCGAACACCAGCGTGCAGGTGCCGGTCGGCGCGGGGGTGTGCACCGCCAGCAGCGGCTCAGTGCGCTTCCAGGTGGGCACGTAGAAGGCGTCGGCTGCCGGCCCTGCCTTGGCGCTGCCCTCGAATGTGCCCGCCTCGATCCAGTACGACTGGCGCTGGAACGGATAGGTAGGCAACGGCACCTGGCGGCGCGGCTGGCCCGCGCGGCAGGCGGCCCAGTCGATCTCGACACCGGCACACCAGAGCGCGCCGGTCACGCTGGCCAGCTGCCGCTCGTTGCGGGCCTGCTGCTGCGGATGCGCCTGGCTCGCCCAGATGCCTGCGGCCGACCCGGCCATCGGATGCTGGCGCGCGAGGCCCGCCAGCGTTTCGCCGGGGCCCACTTCGAGCACGACGCGCCCGGCCACGCCCAGCAGCGCGGCGAGTCCGTCGGCAAAGCGCACGGTGCTGCGCAGATGGCGACCCCAGTAGGCCGGGTCCACCGCCTGCTCGGCCGTGATCGGCTGGCCGGTGACGTTGGAGATGAAAGGAATGCGCGGCGCATGGCGCGGCACCGAGGCAACCACCTGCTGCAGTTCGGCCACGATGGACTCGGTCATGGCCGAGTGGGAAGCGATGGCAACGTGCAGGCGGCGCGGCATCAGGCCACCGGCGAGCAGTTGCTTTTCTGCCGCTTCGATGGCCAGCAACGGCCCCGCGAGCACGCACAGCTGATGGCCGTTGATCGCGGCGATGTCGCAGCCGGCCTGGAGGAACGGTGCGAGTTCGGCCTCGGTCAGCGCGATGGCCGTCATGGCACCGGCGGGCATCGATTGCATCAAGCGACCGCGCGTGGTGACGATGCGCAGTGCGTCTTCCAGGCTGAACACGCCGGCCAGGCAGGCGGCCACGTACTCGCCGAGGCTGTGGCCCAGCATCACGGCGGGCTGCACGCCGCGCGCCATCCAGGCGCGCGCCATCGCGTATTCGACGATGAACAGCACCGGCTGCGTGTACTCGATGCACGACAGCTTCTGGTCGGCCGCGACTTCGGCGCCGGCTGCGGGGTAAAGCAGCTGGCGCAGGTCCATGCCCATCGCGTCGTTCAGCAGGGCGCAGCAGCGGTCGACCTCGCCGCGGAACACCGGGTCGTCGCGGTACAGCGCCGCGCCCATGTTGGCGTGCTGCGTGCCGCCGCCGGGGAACAGGAAGGCGACCTCGGGCGCGGTAGCCGGCGCGCGCATCACCTGCTCGAAGCCGCCCTGGGGCGACAGCAGGGTCTGCGCAGCCACGGCATGGCCGTTGGCGACGATGGCCGCGCGCAGCGGCAGCGGGCGGCGGCCGCTCTGCAAGGTGTGCGCGATGTCGGCGAGCGATTGGCCGGCAGATGCTTCGAGATAGCGACCGAGCTGCCGGCCCGCCTCCTGCAGCGCGGCGGCGTTCTGCGCCGACAGCGGCAGCACCTGCCAGCTGGACGGGCTTTCGGCCGGCTTCGCGGCCGGCGCCTCTTCGAGCACCACATGCACATTGGTGCCGCCGATGCCGAACGAGCTGACGCCCGCGCGGCGCGGCGCGGCACCCGCGGGCCATGCCTTGGTGGCGGCGTTGACGTAGAACGGGCTCGCCGCGAAATCGATCTGCGGATTGGGCCGCTCGTAGTGCAGGCTGGCCGGCAGCGTCTTGTGCTTGAGCGCCATCACCGTCTTGATGAGGCCGGTGACGCCGGCCGCCGCATCGAGGTGGCCGACGTTGGTCTTGACGGAGCCGATGGCGCAGTAGCCGGTGCGATCTGAATCGGCACGGAAGGCCTGCGTCAACGCGGCCAGCTCGATCGGGTCGCCGAGCACCGTGCCCGTGCCGTGCGCCTCGATGTAGCCGACGGATTCGGCCGTCACGCCAGCGATCAGTTGCGCCGCGCGGATGACTTCGGCCTGGCCGTTCACGCTGGGCGCGGTGAAGCCGACCTTGTCGGCGCCGTCGTTGTTGGCGGCCGTGCCCTTGATGACGGCGTGGATGGTGTCGCCGTCGCGCAGCGCGTCGTCCAGGCGCTTGAGCACCACGAGGCCCGCGCCGCTGCCGATCACCGTACCCGCGGCCTTCTCGTCGAAGGCGCGGCAGTGGCCGTCGGGCGAGAGGATGGCGCCAGCCTGGTAGAGGTAGCCGCCGTCCTGGAGCAGGTTGAGCCACACGCCGCCGGCCAGCGCCATGTCGCAGTCGTAGCCCAGCAGCGCCTGGCAGGCTGTGTGCACCGCGGCCAGCGAGGTCGAGCAGGCGGTCTGCACCGTCACTGCCGGGCCGCGCAGGTTGAGCTTGTAGGCCACGCGGGTGCACAGCGAACCGCCGGAGTTGCCGCTCATGAGGCCCAGCAGGTCGGCAATGCCGCGTCCGTCGCCCAGGCCGAATGCGGGCAGCAGGTGCCGCATGAGGTACAGGTTGGGGCCCTCGCCCGCGTACACGCCGATCTTGCCTGGCCAGGTATGCGCGTCGCAGCCGGCATGCTCGAGCGCGGCCCATGCGCACTCCAGGAAGATGCGCTGCTGCGGGTCGAGATACTCGGCTTCGCGCGGCGAGTAGCCGAAGAAGCCGGCGTCGAACTGGTCGAAGCCCTTGAACTGGACGCCCGCCTTCACGTAGGCCGGATCGTCGAGCAGTTCCTGCGAGATGCCTTGCGCGCGCAGCTGCTCGTCGGTGAAGCCGGCTATGGACTCCACACCGTCGCGGATGTTGCGCCAGAACGCATCGACATCTTCAGCGCCCGGAAAGCGCCCCGCCATGCCGACGATGGCGATCTCGATGCCGGTGGCTGCATCGGCCTGCGCGGCCTGCTCGTTGAGGGTGTTCATCAGTTGACTCTTTCCGCGGATTTGCGACGTTGAAGCAAGGCGGCGCGCTGGCGCAGCGCACGGTCGTCGCCGGCCGTGGGCGACGACGCCGCGGGTGCATCGGCGCCGCGCGCCATCCACTGGGCCAGCGAACCGACCGTGGGGTACTTGAAAAGCTGGACCAGTGCGACGGTGGTGCGCAGCCTGTCTTCGAGCAGGCGGTGCACGCGAACCAGCAGCAGCGAGTGCCCGCCGAGATCGAAGAAGTTGTCGTGAGTGCCGACCTTGTCCATCTGCAGCACTTCGGCCCAGATGGCGGCTATGGTTTCGGCGATGGGGCCTTGCGGGGCCTCGTAGGGCTTGTCGCTGGTGATGGCTGGGGTGGGGAGCGCTTTGCGGTCTACCTTGCCGTTGGCGTTCAGTGGCAGGGCATCGAGCACGACGATGACGCTTGGGACCATGTAGTCGGGCAGCGCCTCTGCAAGGCGCTCTCGCAGCGTTGCGGTGTCTATGCCTTGCCCCGAGACGTAGCCCGCGAGCCGCGCTCCTGCGGGGCCTTCGTTCGCAACGACCACCGCCTCCCTGACTTCGGGCTGCGCCTGCAACTGCGCCTCTATCTCCCCCAGCTCGATGCGGAAGCCCCGCACCTTCACCTGGTGGTCGATGCGCCCCAGGTACTCCAGCTGCCCCTCGTTGTTCCAGCGCACAAGATCGCCCGTGCGGTACAGCCGGCTTCCGTTGGCCGCTGCGATGAAGCGCTCTGCCGTCAGTGCTGGCCGCTTCAGGTAGCCCCGTGCGAGGTTGATGCCCCCCAGGTACAGCTCTCCCGCCACGCCCGCCGGCACCTCGTTCAGGCTGGCGTCCAGCACATACGCCTGCGTCTCGCTGATCGGCCTCCCGATCGGCACCTGGCTGCTGCCGTCGTCCCGGCACGTCCACTGGGTGACATGGATCGTCGTCTCCGTCGGGCCGTACAGGTTCTGCAGCGTGGCGCCGCTCAGGCGCTGAAGTGCTTCCCTCTGCGTGGCTGCGGGCATGGCCTCGCCGCCGCAGATGATGTGCTTGAGCTTCGTCGTTGCTTCGATGCCCTCGTAGGCCAGGAAGGCCTGCAGCATCGAGGGCACGAAGTTCAGTGTCGTGATCTGGTGCTTCTGGATGAGTTCGACCAGGCGCACCGGATCCCGGTGATCGCCCGGATTGGCAATGACCAGTCTGGCTCCTGATGTCAGCGGCCAGAACATCTCCCAGACCGACACGTCGAAGCCGAAGGGGGCCTTGTGCAGGACCGTGTCTGCACCTGCGAGTGTGTAGAACTCCTGCATCCAGGCCATGCAGCTGAACAGCGAGCAATGGCGGATGGCTGCGCCCTTGGGGCGGCCTGTGGAGCCTGAGGTGTAGATGACGTAGGCCAGGTGTTCGCCGTGCAGGCTGACTTGCGGATCGGCCTCGGACTCGGACGCTGTATCGAGGGTGTCGAGTTCCAGCACCTGCAATGCGTCGACACCGGGGATGAGATCTCGCAGGTGGCTCTGGGTCAGCAGCAATGCGATGCCGCTGTCTTCGACCATGTAGGAAAGGCGGTCTGCGGGGTACTCGGGGTCCAGGGGAACGTAGGCGCCGCCTGCCTTGAGCACTGCAAGGATGCCCACCATCATCTCGGTGGAGCGCTCCACGCAGATGCCCACCAGTGCATCGGGGCCTACGCCCATGCCGATCAGGCGGTGCGCCAGCCGGTTCGCCCGGGCATTGAGTTCCGAATAGCTCAGGGCTTCATCGCCGAAGACCAAAGCAGGCGCCTGCGGCTTCGACTTCGCATGCGCCTCGATCTGGCGATGCACGGGTTGTGCGCCCTCATGGCGGTGCGGGTTCTCGCTCCAAGCCGCGAGTTGCGCACGCTCCGCAGCACCCACCAGCGCCACATCGCCCACTGCCAGTTCAGGCTGGGCAGTCAATGCCTCCAGCACCGACAGATAGTGCCCAGCCATCCGCTCGATCGTCTCCCGATCGAACAGCTCCGCCGCGTAGACCAGCCCCAGCGTCAACCGGCCATCGGGTGTCTCGCGGGCTTCCAGCACGAGTTCGAATTGCGCAGTTCCGTCGGGCAGCGCATGGTGCGCAACCTCGAGCCCCGGCAGCTGCGCCAACGCCCGATAGTCTTCGACAAGATGGTTGAACATCACCTGGAACAGCGGGCTCTGGCTCAGGCTGCGCTGCGGCTGCAGTGCTTCGACCAATTGCTCGAAGGGCAGGTCTTGATGCGTCTGCGCGCCCAGCACCGCTTCTTTCGCCTGCGCCACGACATCCGACAGCCGCATGCGCCCACCGATCCGGTTGCGCAACACCAGCGTATTGACGAAGAAGCCGATGATGTTTTCCGCCTCGACACGGCTGCGGTTGGCCACCGGAGCGCCGACGCGGATGTCTTCCTGCCCGGTGTAGCGGTGCAGCAGCGCCTGGAAGCCGGCCAGCAGCACCATGAACAGCGTGGCGCCCTCGGTAGCCGCGGCCTGGCGCAAGCCAGCCAGCAGTGCCCCGGGCACTTCGACGCTGTGGCGTGCCGCGCGATAGCCGATCTGCGCCGTGCGCGGACGGTCGATCGGCAGCGCCAGCACAGGATGTTCTTCGCCGAGCTGCGCGCGCCACCAGGCCAGTTGCCGCCCGGCCTCGCCCGCGGCGAGCCAGTTGCGCTGCCACGCCGCATGATCGACGTACTGGATACGCGGCGCAGCGCGGCGCGACGGGGCATCGCCCTTCAGCCGCGCGGCATAGCCGGCCGCCAGTTCATCGAGCAGCACCTGCATCGACGCGCTGTCGGAAATGATGTGATGCATCACCACCACCAGCAGGTGCGAGGTGTCCGACAGGCGGATCAACGCCACGCGCAGCAACGGCCCCTGCGTCAGGTCGAAGGGCGCGGCATACAGGCGCTGCGCTTCTTCTGCGGCACGTGCTTCGCGCTCGCTGGCCGCGAGGTGACGCAGATCGACCAGGTTCAGAAGCGGTGCCCACGACGGGCTGATCAGCTGCTCTGCCGTGCCGTCAGCGCCTGCCAGGAATACCGTGCGCAGCGACTCGTGGCGCGCGGCGATGTCTTCGAACGCGGCATGCATCGCGGCGGCGTCCAGCGTGCCCGACAGGCGCAGCGCGCCGCTCATGTGGTACGCCGTGCTCTGCGGCGCAAGCCTCCACAGGAACCATTGACGCTCCTGTGCGTGCGACAGCGGCAAGGGCTGCAGCCGGCGCTCGGCGGACAGCGGCTCGATGGCCGCCATGCCGGGCACGCGGCCCGGACGGTCCTTGCGGCTGCGCACGATGGCCGCGCAAGCGTTCAGCCGGGGCTGCTCGAAGAGGTCGCGCAGCTCGAATTCGATGTTCCAGTGCCGGGCGATACGCGCGCACGCTTGAACCGCGGCCAGTGAATTGCCGCCTGAGGTGAAGAAGTGCGCGTCGTGCGCCAACGCACGGTCTACGGGCCACTTGAGCACTTCCTTCCAGATGGCCGAGACCGCTTCTCCGACTTCGTCGAGCACAGGTGCTTCCGCCGGAATCGAAGACCCGCTGCCGCCGTGCGTGAAGACGCCGTGCTCGTGGATTGCGTACGCATCGAGACTGCGCGCCGCAAGCCCCGCGCGGCACGCCTGCCGCTGGAGCTTGCCGCTCGAAGTCTTGGGCAGCGCGCCCGGGTTGAGCAGCACCACGGCGGACGGCGCCTCGCCGAACACCTCGCTGACCGCCGCACCCAGTGCATCGACCAGCAGGTGCGGCGGCACGAGCTTCTGCATGCTGCGCGAAACTTCCGCTGCCACGCCTATGCCTTCGCCATCCGGCCCCGACACCGCGAATGCGGCGACCCGCCCCTTGCGCACGGCCTCGATCTCGGTTTCGACGGTGCGTTCGATGTCCTGCGGGTAGATGTTGTGCCCGCGAACGATGATCAGGTCCTTGATGCGGCCCGTCACATAGAGCTGCCCGCCGTGCATGAAGCCGAGATCGCCGGTGCGCAGCCAGCGCTGCCCTTCATGCATGGCGAAGGTCTCGCTGGTTTCGCGTTCCTTGCCCCAGTAGCCGGCACAGATGCTCGGGCCGCTGGCCCAGATTTCACCGACCCGGCCAGCGTCTAGCGCGGCCAGCGAATCGGGGTCGGTGATGCGTACGTCGTGGCCTTCCGGCGCGGCGCCGCAGCCGACCAGCATCGCGCCCTGCGTGCTTTCCACGCCCTCGCCCCTGGCCAGCGCATCGGCGGAGAAAGTGCGCGCGACCAGCCCGGCGCCGCGTCGGCCACCGGTGACGAACAGGGTCGCTTCCGCGAGGCCGTAGCAGGCATACACGGCGTCGGGGCCGAAGCCTGCGGGCGCGAATCGCTCGATGAATTCGGTTTCGGTGTCTGCGCGCACGGGCTCGGCGCCGGTGTAGGCGACGCGCCATGACGAGAGGTCGAGCCCCGCGAGCCGCGCGCCCTTCACGCGGTCGAGGCAGAGGCGATAGGCAAAGTCGGGGCCGCCGCTCAGGGTGGCACGATGGCGCGAGATCAGTTCGAGCCAGCGCACCGGGCTTTCGAGAAAATAGCGCGGCGAGGTCAGCACCAGCGGAATGCCGCTGTAGAGCGGCTGCATGAGGCCGCCGATGAGGCCCATGTCGTGATAGAGCGGCGCCCACGACACAAACTTGTCGTCCGGCCCGATGCCCATGCCGTCGCGAATGGCGCGCTCGTTGGCGATGAGGTTGCCGTGGGTCACGATCACGCCCTTGGGGGCGGAGGTCGAGCCGGAGGTGTATTGCAGGAACGCAGCATCGTCCGCGGCGGGCGCGAACGGCATCCATGCATCGGCGAGCGCGGGACTCACCTCGTCGACGGCAATCATCTCGGCCTGCGCAAACGCATCGGCCGCGCCGCTCATCGCGGCACGCATCGCCGCCGAGGTCAGCACGCAGCGCGCCTGCGAGTCTTGCGCAATGCCCGTCAGCCGCGCGAGATGCTGCGGCCGCATGGATTCGGGCGGGAACACCGGCACCGCGATCACGCCGGCGTAGAAGCACGCCAGCATGCTCACCGCGTAATGGTCATCGTTGTCCAGCATGACGAGGGCGCGCTCGCCCTTCGCAAACTGCTGCTGCAGGCGGGCCGCCAGCGCGCGCACGCGCGACTCGAAAACGGCGTAGGTGATCGGCTTCTCGAAGTAGGCGCCATCCGCCTCGCCCGCCACCGTGAGCCAGACGTCGTCCGGCCGGCCTTGCGCCAATGCCCGCAGGTGTTCCACGAAGTTTGCGGACACCGGGTGATGCCCCAGATTCACCGTCGTTGCTGCCGTGTCTGCCATCTCGCTCACTCCAGAAAATTAGTAGGGGCGCAGCCGGCACCGGGCCGGCAGCGTTCACTCATGCCGCGTCAAGTCGATGCCCATGCAATGAGCCTTGATGCCTGCCGGCCATGGCCTGCCCCAGACGGCGCGTCAGTGCAGCCAGGAAGGCCGCCTCGTGCTGACGGATGAAGAAGTGGCCGCCATCGAACCAGTCGAGCGTGAACGCGCCGCCGGCGTGCGCCGACCAGGCCTCGATGCGCGCCGCGTCGATGTCGTCCTGTCGGCCCGCGAAGACATGCAGAGGCATGGGCAGCGGCGCATCGGCCGTGTATTCGAAGCTCTGGCACACGCGGTAGTCCGCGCCCAGCGTGTCGAGGGTGATGCGCATCAGCTCGGCGCTGGCGAAGACTTCTTCGGGGGTGCCACCCTGCTTGCGCAGATCGGCAATCAGCGCGGCTTCGTCATGCGTGTCGGGGAGGCGGCTCAGGTCGCGCTGAGACGGCGCGGAACTGCCCGACGCGAAAAGCGCCAGCGGCAACGGGCGGCCGAGCGCACGCAGACGCTGCACGACGCCATAGGCCAGCAATGCGCCCATGCTGTGCCCGAAGATCGCGAAGCTGCCGTGCATCGCGTTCGCCTGCTCGGCGCAGATCCGCGCGACCTGGGCATCGTAGGTTTCGACAAAGCGCTCGCCCATGCGCATGCCCCGGCCCGGCAATTCGACAGGCACGAGTTCGATCCAGCGCGGCAGCTGATGCCGCCAGCGCAAATACATCGTCGCGCTGGCGCCCGCGCAGGGCAGGCACAGCAGCGAAACCCTCGCCGACCCGGCCATCAGCTTGCGGCAGCTTCCGCGGCCATCCAGTCGCGCAGCGACTTGGGGCGCATGTCGGTCCAGTTCTTCTCGACGAAATCGAGCGCGGTCTTCTTGTCGCCCTTTACCCCGTCGACAGCCTTCCAACCGCTGGGCACGGCCTTCCAGTGCGGCCAGATGGAGTACTGGTCTTCCTGGTTGACCAGGACGATGAAGGTTTCGTCTTCGCGATCGAAGCAGCTGGTAGACATGGGCGGTCCTTGTGCGGTTGATTGAGGAAGCAGGCGGGCAAGCGGGCCGGTGGGTGGCCGATTGCTGGGCTTCTGATCAACATGACGATTCGGGACCGAATCTGTTCACCCCGGTGCGGGGAGCGGCCAGGCGGCGCGCTGGCGACGATCAGGCGTCGTCGTCGCTGGGTGCTGCGTCTTCGGGGGATGCCCGGTTCCGGTTTTTCTTCCACGCATCGACGTCGATGGTGGGTGGCACGAGGCCCGCGAGCAGCCAGAGGCGGGCCGCCTTGTCGTAGGCCTTGCGGTGGGCGGGGTCGGCGAGAAGCCACGCCACCATTTCGATACGCGAACCTTCGCCGAAATTCTCGCGGTCGTGCTCGCGCCGCACCCAGTCCCATGCGGTGCGCCAGATGAGGTCGTCTTGCTCTTGTGCCATGCGTGTACGGTTTTACCTTACACGAAGCGGCACGAGAGTTTCTCTGCGTCAATCCTTGATCAGGTGACGCATCGCGCCGATGGCTTCGTCCGCCTCGGCAATCAGGCGGTTCACGAGCCCGAGCGCGCAGCCCATCTGCGCCGCGATGTCGCGCTGCGTGAGGCCTTCGAGACGGTAGAGCTGGAAGGCCACGCGCGTCCTCGGGGACAGCGCCGACAGCGCTTTCTCGATCAGGCCGACAGCCTGCCGGTCGCGCATCACGCGGTCCGGCGACGCTGGTCCCGGGACATCGAGCGTCTCGACGTCCACGTCGAAGGTGCGGTAGGTGGCTTCGAGGGACTGGCGGCGGCAATGGTCGAGTGCGAGATTGCGCACCACCTGGCAGCAATAGCCCATGGGCTTGTCGACCTTGCGGTCGCAGGCGCCGTCGGCAATGCGGAGATAGGCGTCCTGCACGACATCGTCGGCAAGGTCCGTGGTGCGGACGATCCTGCGGGCCACGTGCAGAAGCTGGGCCCGGTTGGCGACGAAAACATCTCCCAGAGAAGATTCGGACGTGAGTGACAGCATTTTTTGAGCAACTCCAGATTGGGGCCAGGCGTCGAAATTCGGAACGGCGCGCGTCGGGCGCATTGGCGTGGCTGCGGCTCTCCGGCCACATATTTAAATAAGAATCATTAATATTTACAAAAGGATGACAGCGCAAATTTGCGACTGTGTCCTTACCTCTATAGACGTTTGGATGCACCAAACAGAGACACCCGGACGACGTCTCGAAAGCCGCCGGCCGGGCGCATCTAAAATTCCGCCCCTTTGCCCCGTTCCGCTTCCCGCCCCTCATGAACATCGTCGTCAACGAAGAACTCAAAGCCTATATCGACCCACTGACGCCGGAGGAACACGAAGCGCTGGAACGCAGCATCCTGGCCGAGGGCTGCCGCGACGCCCTGGTGCTGTGGGGCGACGTGCTGGTGGACGGCCACAACCGCTACGGCATCTGCCAGAAACACGACCTGCCGTTCAAGACGGTGCAGAACACGCGCTTCAAGACTATCGAGGACGTGCATCTCTGGATGATCGACCAGCACCTTGGCCGGCGCAGCATTTCGGATTTCCTGCGCGGCGTGCTGGCGCTGCGGAAGAAGGACATCGTCGACAAGCAGCGCAGCCGCGTCGCTGCTGAGCCAGCCTCGGCGTCCGACGCCCCGTTCGACGTCGATCCCCCCGCCGACGGCTCGCCGGACGACAGTGCGTCAGCCCCCACCCTGCCGCCACCCGCGCCGTTGAGCAGCCGCGAAGCCATCGCCAAGGCTGCACGCCTGAGCAGCAGCCAGGTCGGAATGATCGAAAAGATCCAGAAGCAGGCCGCGCCGGAACTGGTGGCAGCCGTGAAGTCGGGCGTGATTTCGATCAACACCGCAGCTGCCGTGGCCACGCTGCCGGCCGAGGAGCAGGTCTCGGCCGCGAACGCCGGCAAGGACGAACTCAAGCAGGCCGCCAAGCGCGTGCGCGAATCGAAGAAGAAGCCGCGTGAGGAGTCCGCCGAAGCGCATTTGGACGACGCACAACAACAAGCCAGGCCGGATGCGGTGCAGGCGCTGGAACAGCGCGTGGCCGAACTCACAGCCGAGAACGAGGCCCTGCGCAAACAAGTGGCCGAGCTGCAGGCCCGGCTCGGCCACTGAGCCCAGCAGCCTGCTACGGCTGGATTTCGCTGATCTTCGCGCCCGACAGCGAGACGCCGGCTTCCAGCCCCACGTTCGTCATCACGAAGCCCACCACGGGCTGGCGCAGCGTGTTGGTGTCGATGCTGCCGTTGGCCCCGATGGTCGCGAGCGCCACAGTGGCGTCAGCGCCCGCTGTCCAGCCCTTGCTGCTGCGGAACTTGTCCAGCGCCGCCTGCGTGGTGAACAGATAGATCACCGCCTTCGATTGCGCACCCGCCTGGAAGCCCACCGACCCGGCGGTGGTGCTGTAGTACGACTGCGTGCGCCCGTTCACGCGCAAGGCGCCCCGGCCGTATTCAGCGCCCACGCCCAAGCTGGCCCCCATCACGGCAGGAAACACCAGCACGCCGCTCGACTTGGCGACCAGCTCGCGTGAGCCTCTCACGGAGTCGTACAGCTTGGACAGCGAGGCATCGACCTGGGCGTCGATGGAAGTGCGCGAAGACGCGCTGCTGGACTGATCCTGCGGTCGCGTGGTGGTGCACCCGACAAAGGCCAGGCTGCACGCCGCCACGGCGGATGAAAGCACCAGCATGCGGAAGTTCATGGTTTTCATGACGAAATCCTTTGCAAAGAACATGAGTCGGCGAAGAAATCTCTGCCTTCGACAGCAGATTTGCTCATGCTAAGTCTGCAAAACCGGCACAAATCGGGTTGGAGACATCGGCCTACGCAAGGTCACGGCATCGGCGAACGGCGGTGCGCCCGGGGCCGGCCTGGAGGCGGCCCAAACGCAATGTTCGTGCAATGCAGATTCATAGCATCGCAGCGACCCCACTTTGCGCACCCCCATGACATTCGACCTCGCAAGGCCGTCGCGCCACCCAGGCGCCGGTAGCACCCGCCGCCTTGAACTGCTGGACTCGCTACGCGGCTTCGCGCTGTTCGGCGTACCACTGTTCAATCTGCGCAGTTCTTCACTGCTCGAATTCATCGTGACGTCGATCGCGCTGCTCGCCCTGCTCTTCGGCCTGGGCTTCGCGATGCAGGCGGTGCGGCCTGGGGGGAAGCCCAACTCCATACGCCTGCCCGTTCGACGCATGCTGCAGGAGTCCGTCGCCCACCGGCGGCTCTGGGTTCGCCTGTTGAAGGTGGCGCTCGTCGTGAGCTTGGCCACGACCGCGCCGCTGATGTTGTGGGACTCCGGCGGCGCGGGTGTCAGGGTGATGCGCCTGCTGCACCAGATCGCACTCAGCCTTTTCTGCATGGCGGCCTTCGTGCTGCTGTTCCAGCAGACCCGCTGGCGGCACTGGTTGCGCAAGCTCTCGCCCATGGGGTGCATGGCGCTGGCGAACTGGCTCGCGCAGGCACTGCTCGGGCTGGGCCTGTTCTACGCCCTCGGGCCGAGCTTCGGCTTCTTGTTGGGCATCGCCGTGCTGCAGGCGATGCTCAGTTGCTGGTGGCTGGCGCGTTGGTCGTCCCGGCAGACAGGCCAGCTGAACGCGGCCCGCCCCCTTCGCCAGCAACCGCTCAGGGCAGAACCGTAATGCGGTTCGTCGCCGGTGGTGTCAGCGGGCTGTTCGCCTTGATGTAGGCCTCCAGGGCGTCTACGTCCTGATCGCCGCCGAGCGTGTCCGTGCCCTGGTTGAAGACGGTGAAGTTGTCACCGCCGGTAGCCAGAAAGCTGTTCATCGTCACGCGGTAGCTGGTGCCGTCGGCCATCGCGGTTCCGTTGAGCGACAAGTTGCTGATGCGCGAGCCAGCGGGCGCCGAAGTGCTGTAGCTGTAGGTGAACCCTGCGGAGGGCAGCAGCACCTTCGGCGCGGCCACGGTGTTGGAGCCGCTGTTGAACTGCTGCTCCAGCACGGCCTTGATCTGCGCGCCGGTCATGGTCTTCACCACCAGGCTGTTGCCGAAAGGCTGCACGGCGAAGATCTGGCCGTAGGTCACGCTCCCGTCGCCGGCGGGCGCGAGGTCGGCGCGCACGCCGCCCGGGTTCATGAAGGCGATCTGCGCGGCGCCCTTGCCGGCCGGGCTGGTCGCTGTCAGTTGTGCGTCGGCAATCAGGTTGCCCAGCACGCTTTCCTTCGATGCGGTCAGCGTGCGCGTGGCCGTCGCGGTGAGCGAGCCCACCACGCGCTGCACCAGCGGTCCGGCGATGGTGAGGTACTGGTTGATGAGCGCAGCCACTTCCTGGTTCTTGTCGAAGGTCGGGTACTGATCGGTCAGCGCGACGGTGGTGGTGCCGCTGGTGTAGGCCTCGCCCTGCACGATCACGTTGTCGGCTGCCTTGGCCGTCACCTTGCGCGTGCGGGTATCGATGGTCAGGTTGATGTCGGTCAGCAGCGTGCCGTACTGGCCGGCGCTGGTCAGCAGGAAGGGCTTGGCCGGGTTGGTCTTGCCGTAGTCGCACACGTACGAGCGGTGCGTGTGACCCGAGATCACGATGTCGACCGAGGTGTCGAGCTTGTTGAGGATCGGCAGGATGTCGCCGCTCAGGCCGGCGCAGCTCTTGTCGTTGTAGCCCACGGTGGTGGTGCCGCCTTCATGGATGACGACGACGATGGCGTCCGCGCCCTGTGCCTTCAGCTGCGGGATCAACGCGTTGGCGGTGTCGGCCTCGTCCTTGAAAGTCAGGCCCGCGACGCCGGCAGGCGTCACGATGTTCGGCGTGCCCTTCAGCGTCATGCCGATGAACGCCACCTTCACTGTGGCGCCGTCCTTCGTGAAGGTCTTCATGCCGGTGGCGGGGAACAGCGTGTTGCCGTCGCCCTTCACGGTGTTGGCCGCGAGAAAGCCGAAGTTGGCGCCCGGGAAGCTCTTGTTGACGCGGCAGGGTTCGAGCGCGGTGTTCTTCGCGCAGCCGCCGTTCTTCATGCGCAGCAGTTCGGTCTGGCCCTTGTCGAACTCGTGGTTGCCGACCGCGTTGAAGTCGATCTTCATCGCATTCACGGCTTCGATGGTCGACTCGTCGAGGAACAGCGCCGAGACCAGCGGCGAGGCGCCGATCATGTCGCCGGCCGATACCACCGCGTTGTTCGGGTTCTTGGCCTTCAGCGAAGCGATGGCCGAGGCCAGGTAGGCCGCGCCACCGGCGGGCACCGGCACCGTGCCGCCGCCCTTGGCAGGCGCACTGATCGACAGCTTCGGCGGCTCGAGGTTGCCGTGCAGGTCGTTGAAGGCGATGAGCTTCACGTCCATGGTGCCAGGCACGGCGGGCGACGCCGGCGGCGGGTTGGTTGCCGCGGGCGGTGGCACGAAAGGAATGAAATTGTTTGAGTTGTCGCTGCCGCCGCAGGCAGTCAGGGTGGCGGCCACCACGCCGGCAACGGCAAGGCGCTTGAACGATGGATGCATGGGAACCTCTCTCCTCTGTTTTGAATGCAGCGGATGCTGGGGACGGCACATGACGGCGCCGTGAAGGCCCCTTGAACCCGCAAGGAGATCGCCCGCTCAGGGCAGGAGCACGAGACGCATCGCAACGCCAGGGCCGAAGGCGGCCTGCAGCAGCGCATTTGCCTGCACGCTGCGCTCGTCGGTCAGCGATTGCACGGCGAGCCAGCCCTCGGTCGGCCGCCGCTGCAGGTGCCAGCCTTCCTGCCCTAGAAGGATGAGCCGGGCGAGCGATGCGGCATCGGCCACCGGCAGCGCCGCTGGCGTGATGTCGAGCCAGTCGGTCACCTGATCGCTCTCACCACCCAGGCGCGCGGCTGCGCCGTCCGCCAGTGCGTGCTGCGTGGCGACGTCCTGCACCGCGCCCTGCAGCACGATGCCGCCGCCGTGCCAGCGGATTTCTAGCGACGGGGCTGCATCCGCCACGCGAGCCTGCGCATCGCTGCCGGCAGTCAGTCGCCACGCGACGGCTGCCGCCAGGATCGCCAGGCAGGCCACCGACACAGCAACAAGAATTCTGAAACGCTTCGTCATTCGAAGCGCGAGCGTGCCACGCCGCGCGTTACGCCGATGTGACGGGCGCTTCCGATGGACGTTCGCCTACACGCATCGCCGCAGCGCGATACCCCACGAGTCGCCATATCCGATACGCTTGAGGCCCGCCCCCGCATTCCCCAACATCCCGAGGAACGAAACCATGGCAGCGAACGCGAAAGTCACAGGAAATGTCGAATACCGGGCCGGCGACGGCCCCCTGATCCTCATTCCCCAAGGGCCGATAGAGGTCCAGTTGGCGCCCGACAGCGCCGTGCTGAGTTGGGGCGATGGCGGCAGCACGCAGACGACGGCGATTCCCATTGCCGAATACCAGCGCTATCTGAGCGAAGGTGTGATCGAACCCGACTGAAGCGGCGCATAAATGCGCCACCAAATAAAAACGGCCCCGAGGGGCCGTTCTTGTTTCTGCATTCGCAGCTTCTTACTTCTTCTTGGCAGCCACGGCCTTCTTGGCGGGTGCTGCGGCCTTCTTCGCTGCTGCGGGCTTGGCAGCCACTGCCTTGCTGTCGGCCTTGCGCTTTGCAGCCTTCGGGTCCACGGCGGCCTTGAAGGCAGCGCCCGGCACGAACTTCGGCACCTTCTGTGCGGCGATCTTGATCTTGGTGCCGGCGCTGGGGTTGAAGCCCGAGCGTGCGGCGCGCGCCACTTGCTTGAAAGTGCCGAAGCCGACGATCTGGACGGGGTCACCCTTCTTCACTGCGGCGACGATCGAGCCGGTAACGGTCTCGAGAATGCGCGCAGCTTCTGCCTTGCTGACGTTGTGGGCGGTGACGATTTTTTCGACGAGTTCGATGCGGTTCAACTGAGTTCCTATTAGGTTTGATTTCGCCATGTTGCCTATGGCGGCGCAGCACGAATACAAGCTGCAAGCGGGGCGGAGTTTATTCGACTGCGAGAGCCCGGATGTAACGCGGTCGCTTCAGGCCTTCATCGATCAGTCTTCGATGAGGCCTTCGGCCCGCATAGCGGCGCGCACGGAGGGGCGTTTCGCAACCAGTTCCATGTAGTGGCCTATCGCCGGCCATGAGGAAAAATCAAGTCCCGCATGACGGCCGAGGCGCAGGATCGGATAGAGGTACGCATCCGCGACAGTGAAGTGTTCGCCGAGGATGTACGGCCCCGGCTGCACCAGCGATGCGATGCGATCGAAGGCGCGTGTGTCCGCGATCAGGCTGTGCTTGTAGCTTGCCGGCACGTCGGGATCGAACATCGGCGCGAAGCCTTTGTGCAGTTCGGTCGCCACGAAGCTCAGGGCTTCGGCCAGGCGATAGCGGGCCATGGTGCCGGCAGCCGGCGCAAGCCGCGAGGCTGGCGCGAGATCGGCGAGGTATTGCAGCACGGCAAGGCCTTCGGTGAGCACCGCGCCGTCGTCGAATTCGAGCGCGGGCACCTTGCCCATGGGGTTGATCGGCAGATAGCTCTGTCCGGTGGCGGGCAGCGTCTTGGTCTCGAGGTCGACGCGGATCATCTCCGCGGTCAGACCAGCCTCGCGCAGCACGATGTGCGGGGACAATGAAGAAGCACCGGGGCTGTAGAAGAGTTTCATGATCGGCTCCTGTTGGTGGTCAGACGGGGTTGTGTTGACGTGATCGATGTGCACGCCACGAATGGTGGCCGCGAGGGGCTTCATGAAAAAGCGGGTTGAGGGCACAAGATTGATGAGCCGGACTCACGAGTTGCCAATCTCGGAGGCCGATGCGCGCGTATTCGTGACCGTGGCCGATGCGGGCAGCTTCACCGCCGCAGCGGCACTGCACGCGATGACGCCATCGGCCGTGAGCAAGGCCATTGGCCGGCTCGAAAGCGATCTCGGCGTGCAGTTGCTGGCGCGCACGACGCGGGCCTTGCATCTGACCGAGGAAGGCATGGCGTTTCACGAGCGTTGTGCGCGGGCCTTCGACCTGCTGGCCGAAGCGGCGGAAGAAGCTGGCGCGGGCACGCGCGCGGTGGCCGGCACGGTGCGCGTGGGGTTGCCGCCGCTCTTCGGAACGTTTCTCGTGGCGCCGCTGCTACCAGCACTGCTCGCGCGGCATCCGAAGCTGCGCATCGAGATCGTGTCGACCATGCGGCTGTCAGACATCTTCGACCTGGGACTGGATGTCGCGATCGCGGTGGGCGCCCTGCCCGACTCGAGCCTTGTGGCGCGGCCGCTTGGATACGGTCAGTTCGTCACCGTTGCGGCACCTGCCTGTTTCAAAGAGATGTCGCGGCCATCACGGCCCGAAGAGCTTCTTGAGCATCGATGCATGGCCTACACGCGGCCAGATGGTCGCGAGGATCCGTGGAATTTCAAGGCGTCGGAAGGCCCGCTGCAGATCGAGCCACGAGCCGCAGTGCGGTCGGACGACATGCACCACCTCGCGACAATGGCGGTGGCCGGGTTGGGCATCGCGCACCTGCCGATGTTCGTTGTGGGCGAGCACCTCGCCAATGGCCGGCTCGAAAGATTGCTGCAAGACTTCGAGCCCGCACCAAAGCTCGCATCACTGGTCTATCCCGCGAGCCGGGCGATGCCTCGGCGCGTGCGCGCCTTCATCGACTTCCTGCTGTCGAACGAGCAGCAACTCGCAGGCGTGACACGCCCCGAAGCAGCAAGATGAAGTAATTGCGTGGGGAGGCCAGAAAGTGAAAAGCCCTTGCAACTCATTGAGCTGCAAGGGCTTCTGACTGGCGGAGTGGACGGGACTGCCCAAACCGTTGTAAGTCGTTGATTTTGCTAGGGGTGGTAGCAAAAACACTCGAAAAACCGAGTGCGGACATGCTACCTCACAAACGACGAGGGCCTCTAGATGCAACTACTGCTGTGACGCTCGAAGGAACGTACTTCTGCAGAACTACCAAGTTATACGTGTGGCTCACTGACTTCGCACCGTCTTGCCACACGCAGTACGCCTCGTCGTCACTAACAGACTCAACTGTCATGATCACACCACCAGACTTGAGCTTCACGGTGTCACCGGCTTTGATATCACTCATGGGTTTCTCCTAGGTTAAAACAGCTCGTAATCCGAGTAGCCAAATGCTACTATAGATTGACCACAAGGAGGTTTTTATGGCTTTGCTGTCTAAATCGGATCTCGTTTATGCCTATGACTGGAAAGCTTCTGCCGGGGACAACCCAAAGAAGACAGGCTCCCCAGATAACGATGAGTTGAACCGCAAAGAAGGATATGAAATCCTGGATTTCATTAACTCCTTTGCTGCGGAGCATAAGCTAGTCAACAAAGAGACTGGCACGAAGATTGAGAAAATGATTCGCGATCATTTGCCAGGCAACCTTCGCAGTCGCGTGAATGTGAAAAAATGGCTCGTGGATAACTGGAAGAGCCATTAAAAATAAATTGGAAGCACCATGGCAGATTATGTTTATGTGGATAATTCCAATCTCTACATTGAAGGGCGGCGAGCAAGCGCAGTGAGGCAAGGGCTGGCAACCGACATTCGTGACGCGATAGATAACAGAATATTTGACCACGGGTACACAATTAGCTTTGGAAAGCTACACGAATTTCTTTGTGGCCAAGACAAACGCACGCTAAAACGTGCGGCATTATTTGGCTCTCGCCCACCTCCTAACGACGGAATCTGGGAATATGCAAAGAGAGCCGGATTTGAATTGCACCTTGAAGACAGAAATATCCGAAATAAAGAAAAGAAGATCGACACCGGAATTGCGACGCTCCTGACCAAGGACGCATACAAAAATGGCAAAGTTAGCGAGGACGTGTTTGTCCTGGTCGCAGGCGACGCTGATTACGTCCCAACCATAAACGAGTTAAAGAAGGACGGCTATTTTGTAGAGGTAGTGTTCTGGGATCACGCGTCCCGGGAACTCAGAGACGCCGCCTCGCGCTTTGTAAGCCTTGACGCCCATCTCGATCATTTAAGGCTCTAATTAACCCAGCGTCATGTGCCGCAGCTTGAAAATTAAGCTTGAAGGGTCCGCCCTTTTGCAATTTTCTGTTCAAAACTGAGTTTTGGCGGTTGACTCAGTGCAGGTAGATAGTAATTGAAGCAACTGACCAGATCGTCTTGTATGTCCCTTCCACCGGTGGCAGTTAGTTCGGCCATACACCGATACAGTTCCGCTAAAAGTCTCGTATAAAAATAGTCTTGCAATTCTTTTGTTGTCATATTCCTCCCAATATCTTGACTTTATTGGAATTATCATTTATTCTCTCGCTTGTCAAGCTCGCTGACGCGTTTTGACAATAGTGCAAAAAAGCCAGAATGAAAGTTCTGGCTTTTTTGTTTTGCAGGTTGACAAATCGAAAAATACGATTTATCTATTGATCACTATTTTTACGCGTCAGTGAGTGTGCAGTTGTTCTTCTTCAGGAACTTGTTCTCTGCACCCCCACTCCCGATTCAATATAGACGCCAACGGCTTGATTAGAGCTTGCTAGCAGAGGAACCCCGAAATTAAATCTAACTGCGTGGGGTTGGAGCAGCGCAAGAACGGTTGGAACCCAGCAATGGGCAAGTGGCCAGAATGGATTAGTAGCAAAGCCACAGGGAAGACAATCACCAGACCCCGCTACTGTGAGATAGAACCTCACGAACTGGAAAGTTGAAGACGGTCTATGCGCTCTTCACTCGTGCTATGTGGTAGCTATCACACGCCGACCA
The DNA here is from genome assembly GCF_051992195.1 of Variovorax sp. YR566. NCBI lineage: Bacteria > Pseudomonadati > Pseudomonadota > Betaproteobacteria > Burkholderiales > Comamonadaceae > Variovorax > Variovorax sp. YR566. The sequence goes on from NZ_CP197092.1 coordinate 5,144,191, forward strand.
AGTCCCGCTCAAATTTTATTTATTTGGGTTAGGGTAAGACTTTGTCGTACCGTGTGATAGCACGGTGAAGACAAAGGCTCAGGCAACCGATACAAAGAACAAGTTCCGGGGTATTTGCAACTCAAAACCATTCCCGATATGCATTGAGTTCTCCCATTCAAATAGAGAACAAAAAATGGCGAAATCGAAAAATCACGCTTTTCGCGAATTCAAGTGCTCGCAAGAGGTCTCGATCAGGGAATACACAAACTGGCGGTCAGCCCTGCCTAGATTCCCGAGCATTCCCGCGATTGTGAGAGCCAAACCAGTCGGTTGGGCCGCCGCCTTACCTAGAAGGCTCTCAACTGGACAGTTGTAGAGCTCTGCAAACTCCGTGAGCCTGGGCAGAGAGGGAATCACAACCCCTCGTTCTATGCGCGAGACAGCCTCAGCACCTATCCCTAGCGCCTCTGCTGCCTGCTCTTGGGTGAAGCCTGCTGCGGCACGGCTCTGGCCTAGAGCTGTGCCTACAGCCTTCGCAAGTGTGGTTTCTTCGTCTGCATTCACGGGGGTTCTCCTAGTCAACCCATATGGTTGAGACTCAACCTCTTGACGTGAAGGACTTCATGGGTTGGAATCCACCCAGCAGGTAGACAACCTGTTGCAAATCTTTCAACTTAGGGGACCCCATGGAAACCAGCTTCGCTAAGGGCTACGAGAAACAATATGGTGCCAACGGCACGGTCGAAATTTCTTATAAGGCTGAGCGCTGGGGCTCGCACAAGGGTGCGGGCGCATTTGGATTTTTGATTTTTCTTATTTTGGTGCCAGCGTCCTGTGCAGTCAGTTCGCCTATTCTGCTCTTGGCAAAATCCGAAAAATTATTTTTTGTCGCATGGCCTTTGGCCTCAATGCTCTTGCTCTATTTCGCCATTAAACAAATTCTTAAAACCACTGGCACTCTAAAAATCACTCCTAATGTGGGTCTATCGTTCGATGGGAAAAATCTCCCTTACCAAGATATTGACGACCTTGGCACCGCCAACGAAACTGCCGCAAGCAACCCCAAAGGCACGGCCTATGTCTATGCCAATACGCACGGTCAGCAGGTGAAAATTACAAAATATGTCCCCTTGCACCTTGCAGAAGCTATAGCCAACGAAATTCGCGCCGCTTCTGGCACCCGTTGGAATTAATCAACCTAGCTATTCAATATGAAAAACCTTATCGTTCTCTCGCTCGCTCTTGGCTCGTTTGCAGCACAGGCCGCAGAGTCTCAGGAGTGGGATTACAAAATGCAGAGCACCAGCCCGGCCAGCGGCACTCAGCGCCCCACTTCTGGCGTTAACAAGGCAGAGCTTTTCAAGGAGAAAGACGGGTACACCTTCCGTATCCGTGGCAACACGGCTCCTAGCTGCTACTCGACCGCACAGCCCGCGGAGGTGAGCGAAAATAATCTCGCCATTATGATCACGCCGACTCCTCGTTTTGCCAACTGCGAAAAAATCCGTTTGGTGATCAAGAAAGACGGTAGCGGCGGTGTTCAACAGCTTTTCAATGGAAAGGTTGGAGTTCAAGGCTGGCAGGATGACGAAAGCCAGAACTATGGATTGACTCCTCGTTAACCCATTTAGCCCAATAAAAAAGCCGCTTCACAGCGGCTTTTTTATTTTCCCCGAAGGGCACCTTTGGCTCATACTTCGGCTCGGTCAATATTATTGAAACATATTTTTCAAAGAAATCAAGCCCACGGGGTTTATCTATACTCCAATTGCTTTTGCCTTTTCAGCTGCAGAAACTGCTCGGCGGGCAAAATTCTCTCAAAATCTCGCTCGTAGCTTTCGGCAATTCGTTTTTGCCGGTCTAGCTCGCCCTGGAGAGCCTCAATCTCAAATTTTGCTTTCGCCTTTAGTCGTTCTTCAAGCGCTTTTCTATCTTCTTTGGCTTTTTCAAGAATTCTCTTCTTATCGGCCTCCGCTTTTTCGGCCGCTTTTTTCGCTCGGATCGTTGGCGCGTGAAGCGCGCTAATAGCGGTTTTGGCCACTTCCGCGATTCTATTTCCTATCTCAGCGGCTTCTGTTTTAATCCGCTCAATCTCCTTTTGCCCTTCTTTTCTGGCCTCGCGCAATACCTTGCGCCTGATCGCGGATGCCTGCGCCGCTGCGTCCGCAAAAAATTCTGCTTGCTGCTGTTCAGCGTTCCAGGCCGCATTAGGCAATCGTCTGCGCTTTGGGCCAATTCGCGTCATCCCGTGGCACATTGCCACGCCGCGCGAGAACTCATCTTGCCAATCTCGCATGGCTTCAATATAGGCGAGGTTCTGGCCGCCCTTGTATTTTCCGGTGGCCTTGGCTTCGGCGGCTGCCGCCTTGCCTCGATGAATCGCTTCGAAGCGTTCGCCATTTCTTGGCACCACCAAAAAATGGATATGCGGGTGGCCTTCGTCCGTATGTTCAATCACGGACTTCAGTCGATCACCGTATTGGGAATGCAACCAATCAATGCAATCCTCGCGAAATTTGTCCCAATTTTTCCCGGTATTTTTATACGAAATCACACCGGCGGCAAGACATAAACCGTCTTTTCTCAGCCGTTTTCCGCTTGCATCTTTGGCATTTTTCGCCCATTTTTTCGCTAATTCACCAGCTTGTTTTGCGCTTACTCCGTAGCGAATTATCGGTGGCATCGGCCGCTCGACGTGAGGGCAATTGCCCTCGTCTCGGTCATTTTCCGCCACCACTTTATCCACTGTGTTATTGCCTGCTTTACCCTTGCCCGCCTCCCGTGCGTAGCACTCTATGTGTATGAATTGAAACACCCTGCCTCCTTGTTATTATTTTTGTTGTGGTTACTCTAGCCTTCATTATATAATAATTATCGCCATATTGCAAAGCATAGAGACCGACTATGCTTCTGCCCTTCGGTTAGAAGCGTCGGCCCTGCCGGGAGCAGGGGCCAAAATTGGCCCCGTGTTGATAACTCACCCGACCACAGAATAAATCTGTGGACGGCCCTTCGGGTTCGTGAGTTAACAACACCAAAACCCTGACGCCTTACGCATTGAAAATTCTCCCGAATTTCCAACACTTCAGTTGCCGCTTTCTTTTCAATTGAAAAAGAAAATCGAATCAGAATCCAATAATTTTCAGCAACTCTTTTTGGCGCGGGACGACCATTTCTGCGAGCTCTTCCAGCGAATACTCTTGGCCGTAAACCTGAACGTTGACATGGTCCAGTTCGTGGCCAATGATCTGGCAGCGAGCTTCAATCGGCACCTTGCTGTGCATCAGAAAATTATTGAAGGTCTTGCGAAAGCTGTGGAAAGTTTGCTTGCCGCCTTCGTAGCCAATTTCCTTTTTGTGCGCGTCCAGGAGCTTGCGAACGGGGTCGCTCGCCCCCTTTCCGTCCGGCCTTTCTTGGAAATTAAATCCGCCGCTGGACTTCACGAACTCGAACAGAGGAACGAAAAATTCCTTGGGCAGCGGCACAGGCCGTTTGCCTGCATCAGTCTTGTCCTTGTCGATATAAATATAGTGAGTGCCAGCCGGTGAGATTTTGAAAGCCGCCTTGGTGAGCGCAGCCAAGGCCGACACGCGAACACCCGTGATCAGGCCCAGCGTGGTGATCCAGTAGAACGCCGGGTCCTTGGAGCGCTGGCCCGAGAACTGGGCATTGCCAAGGAGCGTCTGAACGTCAGCCAGATCGAAGGGCTTGGAGCCTGCCGCATTCTTTTGCTTGCGCGTGAGCAAGTTGCGATCTGCTGCCGGGTTCTCGCCTTTGAAGAGCTTCTGCTTTTTGGCGAAGTTGAACAACGCACGAACGGCGCCGACTTTCTTATCAATCGTGCGCGGCGTGTTGCCACGCGCAGCCAGGAACTCCATGTACTTGGTGACACTGTCTTCGCCAATGTCCAGCAGCGCAGGCCCCTTCAAGAACTCATCCAACTCCTTGGCCGTGGCGGTGTAGTCTGTTTTCGTTGCGTCGCTCAAGGTGCTCTTCAGGGTGAAGAACTTGCCCACCAACCCGGGCAGCGTCAACGCGCCCTCCCCTGTGGGATCGGCCACCTTCAGGGGCTCAACGACAGCCGCAGGCTGTGGGCCTTGCGCAGCCTTAGCCATGAGCTTCAGAGCTTGCATGAGGCGCTTGTGGTCTGCCGGGTCCGTAGCGTTGGCGATACCCCGAGACAAATCGATTTCATACTTCGACGGGTCAACACCGTCGAACTTGAAGTCTTCCAGCTTGGGTTTGTGCATATCAATCACACGCAAGAACTCGATTGCTCGCAGTTTAGCGGTGAGGGGGTCGCTCGTTCCAAGGCTGCGCTTGAACTGAACCCCACTAATGCGGGTGTGAAAGTAGTAAGTGTGCCCCCTGAGGTACACAGGCAGTTTCAGCATAGATTGCTACCAAAACTGCTACCAGCCCAAAGACGAAAGCCCTTGCAAGTCATTGACTTACAAGGGCTTCTAAGCTTGGCGGAGTGGACGGGACTCGAACCCGCGACCCCCGGCGTGACAGGCCGGTATTCTAACCAACTGAACTACCACTCCTGGTAGACAACGTTCGCTCGTTTGACGGAGCCAAGTGTTGCCACTTGTGCCTGCTTCACCGAAGTGAAACTGGCGACCCTACGGGGATTCGAACCCCGGTAGCCACCGTGAAAGGGTGGTGTCCTAGGCCTCTAGACGATAGGGTCAAAACCTTGGACGTGCTGCGATCAGCACTTCATACCTTCTCGACACTTTGATGGTGGAGGTAAACGGGATCGAACCGATGACCTCTTGCATGCCATGCAAGCGCTCTCCCAGCTGAGCTATACCCCCGTGTGGGTGTCGAGCCTCGAATTATAGCCCGATTTTTCAGGCCTTTTTCAATCGCTCGATAACTTTTTCGCGGGAAAAAATTTCGAGCACTGAATCGAGGGACGGTGTCTGCGATGTTCCCATCACAAGCACTCGTACTGGCATCGCTAACACCGGCATTTTCAATGCATGTGTCGCGAGAACTTCTTTGATGATAACTGCGATCGAGGCCTTATCCCAGGCAGCCATCGTCAATTTTTCTGCGAGCGTTGCGATCGCTGGCTTCACTGCATCAGTGATGTGCTGCGCGCGATCGGCATCGCTCACGTTGATGTCCGCATAGAACGCCGCAGCCCAGTCGGCCAATGCCACCGTGGTGTCGCAACGGTCCTTGAACAGCGCGCAGATCGCAGGCAAACGCTCGTCGGCCGCGATGCCACGCTTTTGCAACTGTGCTGCAACAAGCGGTGCAAGTTCGTCGCCACTCTTCGCTTTGATGTACTGCGCGTTGACCCACGCGAGCTTGGCTGCATCCCACTGCGCGGGGCTCTTCGACAGGTGCGAACCGTCGAACCAGCTCACCATCTGCTCGCGCGTGAAGAGCTCGTCGTCGCCGTGGCTCCAGCCGAGGCGCGCGAGGTAGTTGAGCATCGCTTCGGGCAGGTAGCCGTTGTCTTCATAGGCCGTGACGCTCACGGCGCCGCGGCGCTTCGACAGCTTCTGCCCGTCGTCGCCGAGGATCACGGGCACATGGCCAAACTCGGGCAACGGTGCGCCGAGCGCGCGGAAGATGTTGATCTGCCACGGCGTGTTGTTGATGTGCTCGTCGCCACGGAACACGTGCGTGATGTTCATGTCCCAGTCGTCGACCACCACCGCGAAGTTGTAGGTGGGCACACCGTCAGGCCGCAGGATGATGAGGTCGTCGATCTCGCGATTGTTGATGGTGATCTCGCCCTTGACGAGGTCGTTCCACGTCACGTCGCCTTCGGGCGGATTGCAGAAGCGCACAACAGGCGGCACGCCTTCGGGCACGGGCGGTAGCACCTTGCCCGGCTCGGGACGCCAGCGGCGGTCGTACAGCGTCTTTTCGCCGCGTGCGCGTTGCGCCTCGCGCATCTCGTCGAGTTCGGCCGGCGTGCAGTAGCAGTGGTAGGCCGTGCCAGCCGCGAGCATCTGCGCGATCACTTCGCGATACCGCTCCAGGCGCTGCATCTGGTAGATCGGGCCTTCGTCGTAATCGAGGCCGAGCCAGTGCATCGACGCGAGGATCTGGTCGGTCGAGTCCTGCGTGGAGCGGGCCACGTCGGTGTCTTCGATGCGCAGCACGAACTCGCCGCCATGGTGGCGCGCATAGGCCCACGAGTAGAGCGCAGTGCGGGCCGTGCCCAGGTGAAGAAAGCCGGTGGGAGACGGTGCGATGCGGGTGCGAACTTTGCCGGTCATGAATCAATCAGGTTGTCAGGGTGCTCAGGCCGCGCTGCAGGTCGGCCGTGATGTCGTCGATGTACTCGAGGCCGACCGCGAGGCGGATCAGCCCCTGGCTGATGCCTGCGGCCTGGCGCTGCACTTCGGTGAGGCGCCCGTGCGAGGTCGTGCCGGGGTGCGTGATGATGGTCTTGGTGTCGCCGAGGTTGGTCGCGATGCTGACCACGCGCGTGCTGTTGATCACGTGGAAGGCATTGGCGCGCGCCGTCTCGGGGTCGTTGCCGACCACGTCAAAGGACACGACCGCCCCGCCCTTCCCCGCCTGCTGGCGCATCGCCAGTTCATGCTGCGGATGCGAAGCGAGTCCCGGGTAATAGACGCGTGCGATGCCCGGCTGCGCTTCGAGCCATTTCGCAACGGCCAGTGCGTTCGCACATTGCGCCTGCATGCGGATGCCCAGCGTTTCCATGCCCTTGAGCACGACCCACGCATTGAACGGCGACAGCGCCATGCCGGCGGTGCGCACCACGGGGCCGAACACGTCGACGATGAGCTTCGATGGCCCGCAGATCGCGCCAGCCATCACGCGGCCCTGGCCGTCGAGGTACTTGGTGCCCGAATGGATGATGAGATCGGCGCCCAGTTCAGTGGGGCGCTGCAGCGCCGGCGTGCAGAAGCAGTTGTCTACGGCCAGGAGCGCGCCCGCGCCGTGCGCAAGATCGGCGAGCGCCCGGATGTCGCACACCTCGGTCAGCGGATTCGTCGGGGTTTCGGCGAACAACAGCTTGGTGTTGGGCTTCAGCGCCGCGCGCCATTCCGCCACGTCGGTCTGCGAGACGAAAGTGGTTTCGACGCCGAACTTGGCGAACTCCTTGCCGAACAGGTTCAGCGTGGAGCCGAACACCGAGCGCGAGCAGATCACGTGGTCGCCGGCCTTCAAGAGGCCCATGCACATCATGAGAATCGCGCCCATGCCCGTCGATGCGCCGATGGCGGCCTCGGTGCCTTCGAGCGCTGCAAGGCGCTGCTCGAAGCTCGCCACCGTCGGGTTGGACGTGCGCGAATAAGTGAAGCCCGCTTCGGTGCCCGCAAAGCGGCGCGCCGAGGTTTCGGCGTCGGGCTGCACGAAGCCGCTTGTCAGGAACAGCGCCTCGGAGTGCTCGCCGTGCTGGCTCGGCGCCAGCCCGGTGCGCAGCGCGAGCGTGTCGCGATGCAGTCCGGGCGGCAGGGTTCGTTCGTCGGTCACTTCTTTGGCTCTCACTCGCTGTGGTTGGGGAGTGCGAGACGCGAAGAGTCTTCTTCGGTCTCTTCGACGCGGGGACGGTTGCCGTTCATGCGCGAGATGGCGTCGGTGTCGATGTCGCCGGTCACGTACACACCGTCGAAGCACGAGGCGTCGAAGCCGTCGAGCTTGGGGTTGAGCGAGCCAATGGCGCGCTTCATGGCGTCGACGTCCTGGTAGATCAGCGCGTCGCAGCCGATCAGTTCGCGGATTTCTTCAATGGTGCGGTCGTGCGCCACCAGTTCGTCCTTGGTCGGCATGTCGATGCCGTAGACGTTGGGGTAGCGCACCGGCGGCGCGGCGCTGGCCAGGTAGACCTTGCGGGCGCCGGCGTCGCGCGCCATCTGCACGATTTCGCGGCTGGTGGTGCCGCGCACGATCGAGTCGTCGACCAGCAGCACGTTGCGGCCCTTGAACTCGCTGGCGATCACGTTGAGCTTCTGGCGCACCGACTTCTTGCGCACGCCCTGCCCCGGCATGATGAAAGTGCGGCCGACGTAGCGGTTCTTCACGAAGCCTTCGCGGTACGGCACGCCCAGCAGGTGCGCGAGCTGTGTGGCGCTCGGCCGGCTCGATTCGGGAATCGGGATGATCACATCGATCTGGTTCGGCGGCACGGTCGACACCACGCGCTTGGCCAGCGTTTCGCCGAGGTTCAGACGCGCCTGGTAGACCGAGATGCCGTCGAGCACCGAGTCCGGACGCGCGAGGTACACGAATTCGAAGATGCAGGGGTTCAGCGTCGGCGCTTCGGCGCACTGCATCGAATGCACCTTGCCTTCGAGGTCGATGAACACAGCCTCGCCCGGGTTGATGTTGCGTTCGAACACATGGCCCGAGCCTTCCAGCGCGACCGATTCGCTCGCCACCATCACGGTGCCGTCGGCGCTGCGGCCCATGCACAGCGGGCGAATGCCGTACGGGTCGCGGAAAGCGAGCAGGCCGTGGCCGGCAATCAGCGACACCACGGCGTACGAGCCGCGCAGGCGCTTGTGCATGTTCTTGACCGCGGCGAACACTTCGGCCGGATGCAGCGGCACGCCGCGCGAGGAGCGCTCGAGTTCGTGCGCCAGCACGTTGAGCAGCACTTCGGAGTCGCTCTCGGTGTTGGTGTGGCGGTGGTCGGTGGAGAACAGCTCCGAACGCAGCGCATGCGCGTTGGTCAGGTTGCCGTTGTGCACGAGCACGATGCCGAACGGCGCGTTCACGTAGAAGGGCTGGGCCTCTTCCTCGCTGTACGCATTGCCGGCGGTCGGGTAGCGCACCTGGCCCAGGCCCACATTGCCCGGCAGCGCACGCATGTTGCGCGTGCGGAACACGTCGCGGACCATGCCCTTGGCCTTGTGCATGAAGAACTTGCGTTCGAGCAAGGTCACGATGCCAGCGGCATCCTGGCCGCGATGCTGCAGGAGCAGCAGCGCGTCATAGAGCAGCTGATTGACGGGTGCGCTGCTGACAACGCCGACGATTCCACACATGAACGATTCCTCTCAGGGCAGGTAGCTTGCCAACTTTTCAGGCAGCGAGGGTTTGAGGCCCTGCAATGCCGCATCGAGAACAATGGCGCTGCGCGACTCGTGCCACCAGGCACTGTCGCTCAACACCAGCAAATGAACAACGACGGCCAGCACGAGCAGGGCCACCGCACCCCGCGCCGCTCCGAACGCTGCTCCCAAAATCCGGTCCACCGGCCGCAGCCCCACGACCGTGATCAACTTGCGCGTGAGCGCGGCCACAAGGCCCACGCTGAACACCACCGCCACGAACACCAGCACGAAGGCCAGCGGATAGCGCCACGCCCCCTGCGGATCGCCGAACGGCAGCCATGCCGCCACACCGGAAGCCAGCCACTGGGCTGCAATGAAGGCTGCCACCCAGCCGATCAGCGAAATCACTTCGAACACCAGCCCGCGCATCAGGCCGAACAGCATCGACACCCCGATGAGCGCGACGGCGATCCAGTCGAGCAAGGCCACGGCAACAGCTGGCGACGGCTCTTACAACGTGAGGATCGCGGCCGACAAAGACAAGCCCTTGACCTTCTCCGCCGCGCGGTCGGCCTCGGCACGTGAACTGAAGGGGCCGACACGCACACGCGTGCGTTCGCCGTCGGCAGTCTTCGCCACGTGCACATAGGTCTTGAGGCCGGCTTTTTCGAGCTTCTGGCGCACTTCGCGCGCCTTGTCGGCATCGGCGAAAGCGCCCACCTGCACCACGAAGCGGCCACCTTCATCGGAAGCGGCGGGCTTGGCAGCAGTGGTGACGGGCTTGCCTTCGAGCAGCGCACGGGCTCGGGCGCCGTCGTCCGAGGCGGCCGACTTGGGCTTCGCTTCGGGCTTGGGGTCCGGCTTGGCTTCGGGCTTCGGCTTGGGCTCTGGTTTGGGTTCCGGCTTGTGTTCGGGCTTCGGCTCCGGTTTGGGCTCGGGCTTGGGCTTCGGTTCAGGCTTGGGCTCGGCGGCCGCGACGGGCGGCGTGCTGGGCACGGGCTTGCCGGAGTCGATCACCGTGCCGTCGGCGGTCTCGGTGATCATGCCGCCGGACGAGGGCGATGCCGAGGCCACGCGCGAGCTGCTGTTGTCGGGTGCAACCGGCGCGGTGCTCGTGGCGGGTGCCGGCGTGGCGGGCACGGGCAGCGGCTTGACCTTGTTGCGGTCTGGAATCTCGATGGGAATGTCGACCGACACGGGGCGCGGCTGCGTATCGAACAGCAGCGGGAAACCGATCACGCCAAGCAGCACCAGCACCGCTGCACCGAGCAGCCGGTGGCGCGCACGCCGACGCATGGTTTCGACACTTTCCGCAGGGACAGCGGCCGGGGCGCTGCGTCCTTCGTTGCCTTGTGGGCCGCGCGTGCGGAACTTGAAAAACGCCATGAAGTTCGATCCCTGAAGGAGTGCAGCGAGGTGGTGCCAGATGGTATGGACAGCCCGACGATCAGCCGCCTGGCAGCAGGTGTTTGGCTTGCAGCCGGGGGGTGCCGTTTTCGAGCACGCCACCCACGGTGAAGAACGATCCGAAGACCACGATTCTATCAGCGGGCCCCGCCTGCTCGATGGCTGCGCGCAACGCTTCCATCGGGCCCGCGTACACGCTGCCTGAGGCATCGGTGCGCGTGTTCTGCGCCTGCCAGCTGGCCAGCAGGTCGGCCGCCTTGGCCGCGCGCGGGGTGGGCAGGTCGGTGAAGTACCAGCGGTCGATCAGCGGCCCGATGCGCGCGAGGATCGGTGCGAGATCCTTGTCGGCCATCACACCGAACACGCCATGCGTGGTGGGGTAGAAGCCCATCGCATCGAGGTTCTCGGCCAGCGCGGCCACGGCATGGGCGTTGTGTGCCACATCGAGCACCAGCGCCGGCTCGCCCGGCACGATCTGGAAGCGGCCCGGCAACTCGACCATCGCGAGCCCGTTGCGCACGGCCTGCGCCGTGATCGGCAGTTGCGGGCGCAGCGCTTCGAGCGCCGCAAGCACGCCGGCCGCATTGATGAGCTGGTTGGCCCCGCGCAACGCCGGATAGGCCAGCCCGCTGTAGCGCCGCCCACGGCCCGACCAGCCCCACTGCTGCTTGTCGCCCGACACGTTGAAGTCGGTTCCGAAGCGCCAGAGGTCGGCGCCGATGGCGTTGGCATGGTCAATCACGCTCTGCGGCGGCATCGGGTCGCTCACGATGGCGGGCTTGCCCGGGCGCAGGATGCCGGCCTTCTCGAAGCCGATGCTTTCGCGGTCGGGTCCGAGGTATTCCATGTGGTCGAGGTCGATGCTGGTGATGACCGCGCAATCGGTGTCGATGATGTTGACCGCGTCGAGCCGCCCACCCAGGCCGACTTCGAGGATCGCTACGTCGGGCTTTTCCTCGATCATGCAATGCAGGATGCCGAGCGTGGTGAACTCGAAGTAGGTCAAGGGCATGTCGCCGCGCGCCTTTTCCACCACTTCGAAGCTTGCTATCAGTTTGGAAGCATCGACGGCTTCGCCCTTGAGCCGCAGCCGCTCTTCGAAGCGCACCAGGTGCGGCGAGGTGAACACCGCCGTGCGATAGCCCGCGTGCATGAGGATCGATTCGAGCATCGCGCAGGTCGAGCCCTTGCCGTTGGTGCCCGCCACCGTGATGACGGGGCAGCCGAAGCGCAGGCCGAGGCGCTGCGCCATTTCTTTGGCGCGCTCGAGCCCGAGTTCGATGTTCTTGGGATGGAGTTGCTCGGCGCGCGCGAGCCAGTCGTTAAGGGTTTCCATGGAGGCCGGCATTGTCGCCGACCCGCCGCTCGGGGCATCATCGCGGCCATGACAACCCTATACGGCATCCCGAACTGCGACACCGTCAAGCGCGCCCGCGCCTGGCTCGATGAACATGGCGTGGCCTACACCTTCCACGACTTCAAGAAACAGGGCGTGCCCGAAGCCGAGCTCGACCAGTGGCTGAAGAAGCCCGGCTGGGAGGCCCTGGTCAACCGCAAGGGCACCACCTGGCGCAAGCTGGACGACGCCACCCGAGAAGGCGTGGTCGACGCCGGTTCGGCCCGCGCGGTGCTGCTGGCCAACCCCAGCCTGATCAAGCGGCCGGTGGTCAACTGGGGCCCGAAAAAGCCCGTTACGACAGGGTTCGACGCCGAATCCTGGGCTGTCAACGCCGTGTAAACCCCGGAACCCGACCTACAGCCCGGCGTCAAACCGCGATCTGCAGGAGAGACACACCATGAACAAACTCGTTTTTCGCACCCTCGCCGGCATTTCCGTGGCCGGCACGCTGGCCGCGGGCACCGGCGTCGTGCACGCCCAGCAGAACCAGGTGGTCCAGGCCCGGGTGATTTCCGCCACCCCGATCCGCGAAACGACCGGCAGCGACGTGAACTACAACGTCACCTACGAGTACAACGGGCGTCAGTACACCACCCGCATGAACAGCCAGCCCGGCGCGACCATTCCGATCCAGGCCAGCGGCTACGGCGTGACGACCTCGCCGGTGGCGCCGCAGTCGCAGGTGCAGACCTATCCGGTCGAGGCCAACAACGGCGGCTACGCCCCGCAGTCCGGAGGCTCTCCCTGGGACAACGTGGTGCCCGAACCGGGCGTAGTGGTCTCCAACGCCCCCGCCCCGGTCTACCAGCCGGCGCCGGTATATGCCGATCCGGTCTACGTGCAGCCGGCCTATGCGTACCCCTATGCCTATCCTTACGTCTACCCGCCGGTCGGCATCTCGCTGAACCTCGGCTATTCGCGCGGTTGGGGCGGCGGCTACCGTGGCGGCTGGGGTGGCGGATACCGCGGCTGGCACCGCTGAGCCACCGGCCGGCGGCCCATGCCGCCCGAGCCCCTAAAATCGAGGACTTTTCCAACCCTTGACGGGTGCGCCGCTGGTGCGGTGCGTCCTCGATTTGCCGACCGCCCAGGCGCCGGCGCCACCCAATGACGACGACTACCGACACTCTGAACAGCGCCGCAGTGGCCACCAAGGCCAATGTGTACTTCGACGGCAAATGCGTGAGCCACAGCCTCACGCTCGCGGACGGCACGAAGAAATCGGTCGGCGTGATCCTGCCGTCCACCCTCACCTTCAACACCGGCGCCCCCGAGATCATGGAAGGCACCGCCGGCAGCTGCGAATACCTGCTGTCGGGCACCAGCGAATGGGTGGCCTCGGGCCCCGGCCAGAAGTTCAGCGTGCCGGGCAACTCCACTTTCCAGATCCGCGTGAGCGGCGAGCCCTACAGCTACATCTGCCACTTCGGCTGAACCGCGAACCCGGGAAACCTGACATGTCGACCATCCTCCAAAACGTTCCCGCCGGCCAGAAGGTCGGCATTGCCTTCTCGGGCGGCCTGGACACCAGCGCGGCGCTCCACTGGATGCGCAACAAGGGCGCGATCCCCTACGCCTACACCGCCAACCTCGGCCAGCCCGACGAGCCCGACTACGACGAGATCCCGCGCAAGGCGATGCTCTACGGCGCCGAAAATGCCCGCCTCATCGACTGCCGCGTGCAGCTGGCCAACGAAGGCATCGCCGCCCTGCAGGCCGGCGCCTTCCACGTGACCACCGCCGGCGTCACCTACTTCAACACCACGCCGCTGGGCCGCGCCGTCACCGGCACGATGCTGGTGTCGGCCATGAAGGAAGACGACGTCCACATCTGGGGCGACGGCAGCACCTACAAGGGCAACGACATCGAGCGCTTCTACCGCTACGGCCTGCTGACCAACCCCAACCTCAAGATCTACAAGCCGTGGCTCGACCAGGTCTTCATCGACGAGCTGGGCGGCCGCGCCGAAATGTCGGCGTTCATGCAGAAGGCAGGCTTCGCCTACAAGATGTCGGCCGAAAAGGCCTACTCGACCGACTCGAACATGCTCGGCGCCACGCACGAGGCCAAAGACCTCGAGCACCTGAACAGCGGCATCCAGATCGTGCAGCCGATCATGGGCGTGGCCTTCTGGAAGGACGAAGTCGAAGTCAAGCGCGAAACCGTCTCGGTGCGCTTCGAAGAAGGCGTGCCCGTTGCGCTGAACGGCGTTCGCTACGCCAACCTGGTCGACCTGATCCTCGAAGCCAACCGCATCGGCGGCCGCCACGGGCTGGGCATGAGCGACCAGATCGAGAACCGCATCATCGAGGCCAAGAGCCGCGGCATCTATGAGGCCCCCGGCCTCGCGCTGCTGTTCATCGCCTACGAGCGTCTCGTCACCGGCATCCACAACGAAGACACCATCGAGCAGTACCGCGACAACGGCCGCCGCCTCGGCCGCTTGCTGTACCAGGGCCGCTGGTTCGACCCGCAGGCCATCATGCTGCGCGAAACGGCGCAGCGCTGGGTGGCGCGCGCCATCACCGGCGAAGTGACGGTCGAGCTGCGCCGCGGCAACGACTACTCGATCCTGAACACCGAATCGGCCAACCTGACGTACAAGCCCGAGCGCCTGAGCATGGAAAAGGTCGAGGGCGCGTTCACGCCGCTGGACCGCATCGGCCAGCTCACGATGCGCAACCTCGACATCGTCGACACGCGCGAGAAGCTCGCGATCTACACCCGGGTCGGCCTGCTGTCGTCGGGCGAAGGCGCTTCGCTGCCGAAGCTGGCCAACGACGGCGACGCGAGCTGATCGCCGCTCTCTGCCTCCCCTGCGAGGCAGAAACGACAACGGGCCCCTCGGGGCCCGTTTTTCATTGGTGCGCTGCGAGGGTCAGTCCCCGCCACCTCCACCGCAGCCGCCGCCACACCCGCCACCGCCGTCAGATGAGCCGCCCCCATCGCCGGAGCCGCCGTCACCGCCACTGCTCGACGACTCGCTGCCGCCGAACCCACCGGCATCACCCGCGCTGCCACCATCCGACGAAGACGATTCCCCGAAGCTGGTGCCGCACTGGGCGTCCGAGCCGATGTACCGCTCGACCGCCCGGCAGTCGGGCACATAGTGAAAGCCGCCGTCGATCGCGAACTTGACGTCCAGCGCAAACAGCAGCGGCAGGCGCGCCGGCTTGCGCGGATCGATGCTTTCTTCCTTGCAGGCCCAGTACCAGGTGCGGCGCAGGCCGTCGTTGCGCCGGGCATCCTTGCCCAGCACCTCGGCCGGGCTGTGGTGCAGCATGCCGCCGAAGGCCGCCTTGCACCAGTTCTGGTAGCCCTGCGTGTGCAGGATGAACTCGTGCCAGGCCGTGTCGACCACCTTCGAAGGCATCGCCACGAACTTGCGCTCGCTGCGCAGGTGCGCCATGAAGAACTGGCGCAGGCCGCGCAGCACCAGTTCGGCGTCGCGCCGGCTGAGCTGCGGATGCGCCTCGCACAGCTTGCCGACAAGGAATGGCGGCAGCCGCGCTTCGCGGATGAACTGGCGCCGCAAGCTGGTTTCGAGGAACTTGAGCACCGCCGAAAACAGCAGCGCCACCACAATCACGGCCACCACCGAGCCCCAGCGGCGCGAGCCCAGAAACAACGCGAGCAACGCAATGAGCGGCACCGCCCGCCGGGCCCATAGCAGCGCGCCGATGCGGCGGCGGAAATTCAGGTGCAGGAAGTCGAGATCCATGCTGCCGTCAGACCACCACCGGCTCCGGCTCCAGCCGGATACCGAAACGCTCGTACACGCTGGTCTGGATGGCCTTGGCCAGGGTCATCACCTCGCCGCCCGTCACCGGGTTCTCGCGGCCGCCGCGGTTGACCAGCACCAGCGCCTGCCGCTCGTAAACGCCAGCGTTGCCCACCGACTTGCCCTTCCAGCCGCAAGCATCGATGAGCCAGCCGGCCGCCAGCTTGATGCTGCCGTCGTCCATCGGGTAGTGAACGATCTTGGGGTCGCGCGCGATGATGTCCGCGCATTGCTCGGGCGTGACGGTCGGGTTCTTGAAGAAGCTGCCGGCGTTGCCCAGCACGCGCCAGTCGGGCAGCTTGGCGCGGCGAATCGCGCAGATCCAGTCGAAGACGTCTTGAGCGCTCGGCGTGAAGTTGCCGGTTTCCTCCATCTTTCGTTCGAGGTCGAGGTAGCCGACCACGGCCTTCCACGGCTTGGGCAGGCGAAATCGCACGCGAGTGATCACCGCCCTGCCCGCCAGGCCGAAGTCGTTCGGGCCGCTGCGCACGTGCTTGAACACCGAATCGCGATAGCCGAAGGCGCATTGGGCGGCGTCGAGCGTGAAGCTGCGGCCGGTTTCCAGGTCGAAGGCGTCGAGCGAATCGAAGCGGTCTTGCAACTCGACCCCGTAGGCGCCGATGTTCTGCACCGGAGAGCCGCCCACCGTGCCCGGAATGAGAGCCAGGTTTTCCAGCCCCGGGTAGCCGTTGCGCACCATCCACTCGACGGCGTCGTGCCAGATCTCGCCGGCACCGGCCTCGACGATCCAGGCGCGCGGCGTTTCTTCCACCAGCCGAAGGCCCTTGATCTCGATCTTCAGCACCAGCGGCTTGACGTCGCCCGTGAGCACGATGTTGCTGCCGCCGCCCAGCACGAACCGGGGCGCGTCGCGCCATGCCGGATCGGCGCGCAGCGCGACCAGGTCGGCCTCGCCCGCAATGCGCGCCAGATGCTGCGCACGCGCGACGATGCCGAAGCTGTTGTAGGGCTGCAGCGGGACGTTGGACTCCACGATCATGGGAGAATTGTCGCATCCAGCACCAGTGAATTCAGGAGAGAGTCCATGCCGTCCTTCGATACCGTCTGCGAGCCCAACCTGCCCGAGGTGAAGAACGCGGTCGAGAACACCGCCAAGGAAATCGGAACGCGCTTCGATTTCAAGGGCACGGCCGCCGCCGTCGAGCTCAAGGACAAGGAGATCACCATGATCGGCGACGCCGAGTTCCAGCTCGTGCAGGTGGAAGACATCCTGCGCAGCAAGCTCACCAAGCGCAGCGTCGATGTGCGCTTCCTCGACAAGGGCGACGTCCAGAAGGTGGGCGGCGACAAGGTCAAGCAGGTCATCAAGGTCAAGAGCGGCATCGAAAGCGAGCAGGCCAAGAAAATCACCCGCATCGTCAAGGACAGCAAGCTCAAGGTGCAGGCAGCCATCCAGGGCGACGCGGTGCGCATCACCGGCGCCAAGCGCGACGATCTGCAAGCCGCCATGGCGCTCATCAAGAAGGACGTGCCGGACATGCCGCTCACGTTCAACAACTTCCGCGACTGAGCGGGCTCCCTTCATGAAAGCCCTCGTCGTCGCAGCGCAGCTGCTGGCTGCCGCTGCAGTGGCGCATGCCGCCGGCTCGGTCACCCTGACCGGCAGCATCGGCAGCCGCGCGATCCTGATCGTGAACGGCAACCCGCCCAAGACCGTGGCGGTAGGCGAGAGCTACCAGGGCGTGAAACTGCTCTCGCTGCAGGCCGAACAGGCCGTGGTCGAACTCGACGGCAAGCGCGTCAGCCTGCGCATGGACACGCCGGTCAGCATCGGCGGCGGTGGCAGCTCAGGCGGGGGCGGAAACCGTGTCGTGCTGTCGGCCGACAGCCGCGGGCATTTCATGACGCAAGGCGCCATCAACGGCCGGCCGGTCACGTTCATGCTCGACACGGGTGCGACGTCCATCGCGCTCTCGGCCGACGACGCCCAGCGCATCGGGCTCGACTACAGCAAGGGCCAGCGCGTCATGATGAACACCGCCAACGGCACGACTTCGGGCTACAAGCTGCGGCTGCAATCGGTGCGCGTGGGCGACGTGGAGGTCTACGACATCGACGCCATCGTCTCGCCGCAGGCCATGCCCTTCGTGCTGCTGGGCAACAGCTTCATCAATCGCTTCTCGATGCGGCGCGACGCGGACCAGATGGTCCTCGAAAAACGCTATTGATTGAGCGTCAGGCCTGCGCGGCCGTCACCACGATCTCGATCTTGTAGGCCGCATTGGCCATCTTGGCCTGCACGGTGGCGCGCGGCGGCGTGTTGCCGGCCGGAATCCAGGCGTCCCACACCTCGTTCATCGCCGTGATGTCGGTGATGTCCGCCAGGAAGATCTGCGTCATGAGGATGCGCGACTTGTCGCTGCCGGCCTCGGCCAGCAGGCGATCGACCATGCCCAGCACCTGCGTGGTCTGGCCGCGGATGTCCTGCGAGGTGTCGTCAGGCACCTGGCCCGCGAGGTAGATGGTGCCGTTGTGCACGGCCGTCTCCGAGAGACGGGGGCCGACGTGGAAGCGGGTGATGGAGGCCATGGTGTTCTTTCTTCAGTCCTGTTTCTTCTTGGAGCCGAGCTTCGACTCCGTGCCGGCCGCGAGCCGGCGGATGTTTTCGCGGTGCCGCCAGATCAGCAGCAGGCTCATGACGATGAGCGCGATCAGCACTGTGCGGTCGAGCGGCCACGCGATGCCGCCGCCGATCAGATAGTAGGCCGGTGCGAAGAAGGCCGCCACCAGCGACGACAGCGACGAGTAGCGGAAGAAGACGGCGATGATCAGCCAGGTGGCGCCGGTGGCCAGCCCCAGCCAGGGCGCGACGCCCACCAGCACGCCTGCCGCCGTAGCCACGCCCTTGCCGCCCTGGAAGCCGAAGAACACCGGATACAGGTGGCCAAGAAACGCTGCCAGGCCGGCCAGGGCGGCAACGCCCTCTCCCAGCCCCCACTGCGCGCCGAACCGGTGAATCAGAAACACCGGCACCCAGCCCTTGATAGCGTCGAGCAGTAGCGTGGCCAGTGCCGCACCTTTATTACCCGAGCGCAGCACATTGGTGGCGCCGGGATTCTTGCTGCCGTAGCTGCGCGGATCGGCCATGCCGAGTGCCTTGCTCACGATGACCGCGAAGGACAGCGAGCCGATCAGGTACGACGCCACGATGGCGATGAGGGAAGGCAAGTTGAAACTCAAGACGGCACTCCGCGGGGGATGGTTGTTGTTCTATTCGGCGACGAGCGCCTGGGGCGGCGATTGGATCACAACATACTGCTTGCGAAACTCGAAGCCGCGGTCGGGCCACTGTGTCACATAGGCGCGCAGGGCCTCGGCGCCGGCGGGCCAGTCCTCGCCGTTGACGCGGCAGTCGGCCTGCACCTGGCCCTCGGTGTCGCGCGCGGCATAGAGGCGCACGGCGTGGAGACTGTCCGATTCGATCTGCGGCTTGAAGGCGTCCCAGGTATTGGTGAACAGGCAGCAGGGGCAGAACGGGTGCTCTTCCTCAACCTCGGCCGCCGGCAACGCCGCCCGGTGCGCCACGGGGCCGAACAGCACGCGCCGCTGCCGCCCCTCCTTCCAGCTCATGTCCATCGACGTGCAGTGGGCGAGTTCACCGCCCAGCGCATCCTGGAACACAACCAGATCGACCTGCGCCCACAGGCCGAACCCGCGGGTCAGGGCCTGCTCGGTGGTTTCGCCGCCCGAATGCTGGTACTCGAAGACGCCCTGCGGCAAGAGTCCGGCATGGGCCACCTCGATGGTGCTGGAGGTGCGTACGCTGCCGTCCTCGGCGCGCGAGTAGCTCAGGATCTGCGGCAGCAGCCAGAGTCCGTCGGACAGCGTGACCCAGCCATCGCGTGCGAGCGCGGCGGCCTGGCCGCGCGCCAGCAGTGCGTCGCGCAGCAACGCCGACAGGTCGAGCGATTCGGTCCATTCGCGCTCGTCGTTGCGAAAGGCAAGTGCGAACGCCGTGCCCTGGCCCGGGTTGCCAGCGGCTCGCAGGGGAAAGAAGTCGGAAGACGAGGATGTCGCCATGGCGCCGGCTATTCTGCCAGCGCACATTGCACGGGCTTCGCGCCCAGCAGCGCCACGCACACCTGCGGATCGATGCCGATCAGGTAGCCGCGGCGCCCGCCGTTGAGCACGATCCTCGGCAGTTCGAGGATGGTCGATTCCACATACACCGGCATCTCGCGCCGCGTGCCGAACGGCGAAGTACCGCCCACCATGTACCCGCTGTGCCGCTGCGCCACCTCGGGCTTGCAGGGCTCGACCGACTTGGCGCCGATCTGCCGCGCGAGGTTCTTGGTCGACACCGTGCGGTTGCCGTGCATCAGCACGATCAGCGGCTTGGCGTCCTGGTCCTGCATGACCAGCGTCTTGATGACGGTGAACGGGTCGAGCCCGAGCATCTCGGCGCCGCGCTGCGCACCGCCGTGCTCGACGTACTCATAGGGGTGCTCGGTGAAGGTGATCTTGTGCGCGCGCAGCAACTGGGTGGCGGGCGTCTCGGAGGTGTGAGTGCTTTTCTTGGCCATCTCGGTGGCAATTGCGGGTTCAGGATCGCTTCAGAAAACCTGGTGTTCCATGGCAAAAAATCTGCCGTACCACATTGAATTCCGTTCCAGCCATGCAGCATACGCCAGCCCCGGTGGCCACGGCTTCGTTCTACCTCGGGCTGGTGCTGGCCGTGGTGGCGATGCACGCGGCGGTGCTCTGGCTGCTGCTGGTCGCCACGCAGTCGCACGGCCGCGAGACCGCCCCGGTGAAGCGAATGGTCATGGAGGTGGTGCAGGTCGAAGCCCCAGTGAAGGCCGTGCCTCCCGCACCGCGGGAAGCGGCGCCGCAAACCACGACTGCGACCACACGCGCGACAACCACGCGCATGCCCCGAACTGCTCGCGGCAAGGCGATCACCGTCCCCGCTACGCCAGCCACACAGCCGCCGCAAGCCACGACACCCCTCGCGCCGCTGATCCTTCATTCGGAAAGCACCCGCCGCGCCCTGCGCGACATCGGCCGCGAGCGCCCATTCGCGGAACGCGCCGGCCAGAACCTCAACGGCCCCCCGCGCTCAGCCTTTGATTCCAGGTTGAGCGCAGGCGTCGCAAGCGCTGCACACGGCGACTGCATGAAGGGCCAGTTCAAAGGCGGCAACATGGGCCTGCTGAGCCTGCCAGCCCTCGCCCTGGCCGCCGCCCAGGGCGAATGTGGCCGTTGAATTACGCAGCAGGGTCGCGAATCTCCCAGCGGATCTTGTCGATCTCCGCCAGGATTTCCGCCGACAACGTGGTGCCGTACACGTCCAGGTCTTCTTCCAGCTGCGCCACCGAGGTCACGCCGATGATCGTGCTCGCCACCTGCCACTTCGTGTAGCAGAAGGCCAGCGCCAGCTGCGTCGGCGTCAGGCCGTTGTCGCGGGCCAGCTGGTTGTAGCGCTTGGCCGCGCGCAGCGAATCGGGGCGGCCCCAACGCTGCTTGCGCACCGATTCGTAGCTCGAAATCCGCGCGCCCTTCGGCGCATCCGGCCCTTCGATGCCGCTCTGGTCGTACTTGCCCGTCAGCAGGCCGAAGGCCAGCGGCGAATACGCCAGCAGCGACACGCCCAGCCGGTGCATCGTCTCGTCCAGCCCGTTCTCGTGGCCGCGGCTGATGAGGCTGTACACGTTCTGCACCGTCGCCACGCGCGGCAGCCCGTGCTGTTCGGCCAGCCGCACAAATTCGTGCACGCCGTAGGGCGTTTCGTTCGACAGGCCGATCGCGCGCACCTTGCCCGCCTTCACCAGCTTGCCCAGCGCTTCGAGCTGCTCGTGGATCGGCGTCTTCGAGGTTTCCTTCGCCGGGTCGTAATACATGTTGCCGAACAGCGGCACGTGACGCTCCGGCCAGTGGATCTGGTAGAGGTCGATGACGTCCGTGCGCAGCCGCTTCAGGCTGGCGTTGCACGAGGCTTCGATGTCGGCTGCCGTCATGCCGCTGCCTTCGCGCACCCAGGGCATGCCGCGCGAAGGGCCGGCCACCTTGGTCGCAACCACCAGCTTCTCGCGCGCGCCGGGGTTGGCGGCGAACCAGTTGCCGATGATGGTCTCGGTGACGCTGTAGGTTTCCTTGCGCGTGGGCACCGAGTACATCTCGGCGGTGTCGATGAAGTCGACGCCGCGCTCGAGCGAGCGACTCAGGATGGCGTGGGAGGTGGGCTCGTCGACCTGTTCGCCGAAGGTCATCGTGCCAAGGCAGATCGGGGTGACGTGCAGGTCGCTTTGACCGAGTTGGATCTTTTTCATGCGCGGGATGCTACCGCCCCGCCCCACAGCCTGCTGGCCGCCCCATCAAAACCCGAGCGTTCCGCCCCCGCCCGCTGTCCTGTGCCGGACTGCGTCAGCACAAAGGCCTCTTTATCATCGACGCCCATGTACCAAGCCCTCCGCCCCTCCCGCAGCGAATTCGTGCCCGTGCGCAACCTCAGCTACCACGTGCGCCTCTGGGGCCAGCCCTCCGACGAGCGCCCGCCGCTCGTGCTGGTGCATGGCTGGATGGACGTGGCCGCATCGTGGCAGTTCGTGGTCGATGCGATGGAGGAAGACCGCTTCATCATCGCCCCCGACTGGCGCGGCTTCGGCCTGACCGACGGCGGCGGCGTCGACAACTACTGGCTCGCCGACTACCTGGCAGACCTCGAGTGGCTGCTCGACCACTACGCAGGCGAAGACGACAGTGCCCGGCAGGTCGACCTCGTCGGCCACAGCATGGGCGGCAACGTCGTCATGCACTACGCCGGCGTGCGGCCCCAGCGCATCCGCCGCTTGGTCAATCTCGAAGGCTTCGGCATGCCCGCGCGCAAGCCCGAGGAAGCGCCCGCGCGCTACGGCCAATGGATCGACGAGCTCAAGCGCCTGCATCGCGGCGAGATGGCGCTGGCTGGCTATTCGGCCGTGGACGGCGTGGCGCGCCGCCTCATGAAGACCAACCCCCGCCTCACGCCCGACAAGGCCAACTGGCTGGCCAGCCACTGGTCGGTGAACCACGCGCAGCCCGACGGCAGCGAACGCTGGCAGATCCTCGGCGAGGCGGCGCACAAGATCGTCAACGCACACATCTTCCGCGTCGACGAAACGCTGGCGCTCTACGCGCGCATCACCGCTCCGTTGCTGATGGTCGAGGCATCCGACGACAGCCTGAAGGGCTGGTGGAAGAACCGCTACACGCTCGACGAATTCCACGAGCGCCTGAAGTCAGTTGCCAACACTCACATCGAGCGCCTCGAAGACGCCGGTCACATGCTGCACCACGACCAGCCGCAGCGCGTGGCGAGGATGATCGAGGAATTCCTCGCGAACTGAGGCTCAGGCGCGGCGCGATTCGCTGTCGAGGCTCGCCATCTGCGCCGCCGCATAGCGGTCGCCAGCCGCAGCGCCCTTCGGCACCGCCCGCTCGATGGCTGCGAAGTCGTCGGCCGCCAGCTTCACGTTCAGCGCGCCCAGCGCTTCTTCCAGCCGCGTGCGCTGCCGCGCGCCGATCAGCGGCACGATGTCGTCGCCCTGCGCCGCCACCCATGCAATGGCAATCTGCGCGACGGTGACGCCCCTGGCCTCGGCGATCTTGCGCAGCGCATCGACCAGCGCGAGGTTGCGGTCCACGTTCTCACCCTGGAAGCGCGGGCTGTGCGCCCGGAAATCCTTCTCGCCCGCCGCATCCTTCTTCCAGTGCCCGCTGATCAGGCCGCGCGAGAGCACGCCGTACGCGGTGATGCCGATGCCCAGCTCGCGGCAGGTCGCGAGGATGTCGTCCTCGATGCCGCGCGAGATCAGCGAATACTCGATCTGCAGGTCGCAGATCGGGTGCACGGCCGCCGCCTTGCGGATGGTCTGCGAGCCGACTTCCGACAGGCCGATGTGGCGCACGTAGCCCGCCTTCACCAGGTCGGCGATGGCGCCGATGGTGTCCTCGATGGGCACGTTCGGGTCGAGCCGCGCCGGGCGATAGATGTCGATGTGGTCCACGCCCAGGCGCTGCAGCGAGTAGGTGGCGAAGTTCTTCACCGCCGCGGGCCGCGCGTCGTAGCCGACCCAGCCGCCGGCCGGGTCGCGCATGGCGCCGAACTTCACGCTGACCAGTGCGGCGTCGCGCTGCGATCCTTTGAGGTCCTTGAGCGCTTCACCGATCAGCATTTCGTTGTGGCCGCTGCCGTAGAAGTCGCCGGTGTCGAGCAGCGTGATGCCTGCGTCCATCGCGGCGTGGATGGTGGCGATGCTTTCTGCGCGATCCGAAGGGCCGTACATGCCCGACATGCCCATGCAGCCGAGGCCGAAGGCGGAGACCTTGGGGCCGTTCATGGCCTTGGTGCCGAGTTGAAGTGTGTTCATTGCAGTGTCCTTTCTGACTTTTTGACTGTGGCCGGTCGCGATTTCGAACGCCATGGCGCTAGTCTGGAAGGAATCGGCCCGTTCGATAATCCGTCCGGCAGCGCACGGGTTGTGCAGAAAAACGCACAATCCCGCCATGACCGATCCCGATCTTTCCGATCTCGGCGCCTTCGTTGCCGTGACCCGGGCGCGCGGCTTTCGCGGCGCCGCCACGCTGCGCGGCGTATCGCCCTCCTCGCTCAGCGAGGCCATGCGGCGCCTCGAAGCGCAGCTTGGCGTGCGCCTGCTGAACCGCACGACGCGCAGCGTCACACCCACCGAAGCCGGCCAGCGGCTGCTGGACCGCATCTCGCCCGCGCTCGACGACATCGCGGGCGCGCTCGACACGCTCAACAGCTTTCGCGACAGCCCCACCGGCACGCTGCGGCTGAACGTACCGACGATCGTGACGCAGCGCGTGCTGCCGCCGCTGGCCAGCCGCTTCCTGGCGGAGCACCCGGGCATCACGCTGGAGATCACGACCAACGACACCTTCATCGACGTGCTCGCCGCGGGCTTCGACGCCGGCATCCGCTACGACGAGAGCATTGCGCGCGACATGATCGCCGTGCCTCTGGGCCCTCGCACGCAGCGCTTCGTGGCCGCGGCGTCGCCTGCCTACCTGGCGAAGCACGGAACGCCCAGGCACCCGACCGACCTGCTGCAGCACGCCTGCATCGCCCACCGTTTCCCGAGCGGCGTGCTCGCCACCTGGGGCTTCGTGCGCAAGGGCAAGGCCGTCAAGATCACGCCGGGCGGGCCGCTGATCGCGTCGATGCTCGACCTCGAACTGCACGCCGCCGAGTCGGGCCTGGGCCTGATCTACACCTTCGACGAATACCTGCGGCCCTCCATCGACCGCGGCACGCTGGTGCCCGTGCTCGAAGACTGGTGGCAGAGTTTTTCGGGGCCGTTCCTGTACTACCCGAGCCGTACGCACATGCCCGCGCCGCTGCGCGCGTTCGTCGACTTCCTGAAGAACGAAGGCCAGCCCGCCTGATATTCGACAAGCGGATATCGAAGCGCACGAATCTTCGTTCGCGCCGCACGCACCGCGACCTAGAGTGCGCAGCTCCCTCTTGCCTCCCGGAGTTGCCTGTCATGCGCTTTTCTTCGCGCGCGCCCTCGCTGGCGCGCTGGTCCGCCCCACTGCTCGGCGGCCTTGCCCTGAGCCTGCTTCTTCAGGTTTCCGCCCACGCCGCCGACCTGCGCGTGGGCTTCATGCCCGGCCCGTACCGCGATGCCTTCACGAATGGCATCGAGCCCCAGCTGAAGAAGCTCGGCTACACCGTCAAGTACGTCGAGTTCAGCCAGGGCGTGCAGCCCAACGACGCAGTCGAGCGCGGGCAGATCGACGCCAACATCTTCCAGCACACGCTGTACCTCAACGCCACCAACAAGCAGCAGGGCTTCGACCTCGTGCCGGTGGTGCATGTGCCGACGCCGCCGATGGGCCTTTACTCGCAGCGCCACAAGTCGCTCGACACGGTGCCCGACGGCGCCACGGTCACGCTGCCTTCGGACCCGGTGAACGCGGCGCGCGCGCTCAACATCCTCGCGGCCGTCGGCTGGGTCACGCTCAAGCCGGGCGTGAGCCCGCTGGCCGTGTCGGAGCGCGACATCGCCACCAACCCGAAGCGCCTGAAGCTGGTGCCGCTCGAAGCCGCGCAGGCCCCGCGCTCGCTGGCCGATGCCGACATCGCGGCCGTGCAGGGCAACTTCGCGGTGGCCTCGGGCCTGAAGCTCACCGATGCGCTCAAGCTCGAGAACATGACGCTGCCCTACGTGAACGTGGTGGCCGTCAAGCGCAGCAACGAGCAAGCCCAGTTCGCAAAA